>NZ_CP094527.1:0-4800000 GCF_022811725.1 Mucilaginibacter sp. SMC90
CTCCACTTATTAAAGTGTCCTGGATATGTTTTTCAAAAGAATCTTCTTTTTTATCCACAACCACCGCAACGCCTCCCTGGGCATATTTGGTGTTGGATTCGTCTTCATTCGATTTGGTAACTATCAGAACCTTACCATGCTTCGCAGCTTTGAGCGCAAAACTTAATCCGGCTATCCCTGAACCCACTACAAGGAAATCAACATTTCGGGTCATATTTTCGATAAATGTGTGTAAAAGTAGTACTAATGTTAATAACAGCTGTAAAACCTGTTAAGTTTATGTAAACAAAAACTTAAAAATAGATTTGAATGTGTATAACTCCCATTTTGGACCCGAATATCAATATTTTTTGAGCGACTTTTACGACACTTTAGTCATAAAGCTAACATTTTGTCAACCCTGAAAATATTAACATAAAACTTTTTCAAATAAAAATTGATTGTCATAGATATCTAAAAATCAGCAGTCTTTTTGGTGGAAAAATGTTTATAAGTGTTAATAAATTGTGAAAACTAACTTTTAAAACAAAAAATACTCCGACTTTTGCACATTACCAACACCCTAATAAACAATAGTTTTATTTTAATTAAAAAGTAGTTGTTATTAATTGAATTGTGGAAATGAATACCTTCGAAGAAATAAATCTGAAAGGATACGTGGATGAAGAAATTGATCCTACGCTTGATCTTTTCGCTGAAATTGAAAAATTAAAAAAGCAAAAGAATGCGGTGATCCTGGCGCATTATTACCAGGATGGTGATATTCAGGATATTGCCGATTACATTGGCGATAGTTTGGGATTATCTCAACAAGCCGCAAAAACGGATGCCGACATTATTGTTTTTGCTGGTGTACATTTCATGGCCGAAACTGCCAAGATCCTGTCGCCAACAAAGAAGGTTTTACTGCCGGATATGAAGGCAGGTTGTTCATTAGCAGATAGTTGCCCTCCTCACTTGTTTAAAAAGTTTAAGGAAAACTATCCCGATCACCTGGTGATCACCTATGTAAACTGTACGGCCGAACTGAAAGCTTTAACTGACATTGTTTGTACATCAAGCAACGCCGTGCAGATTGTGGAGAGCTTGCCGAAGGATCAGAAGATCATTTTTGGCCCTGATAAAAACCTTGGTGCGTATGTAGCCAAAAAAACTGGTCGCGACCTGGTGTTGTGGAATGGGGCGTGTATGGTTCATGAGATTTTTTCGAGAGAAAAGATAACAAAATTGAAAGAGAGACATCCGGGTGCAAAATTGTTGGCGCACCCTGAATGTGAAGATGTTATACTGGAAATGGCCGACTATGTGGGTTCAACAACCGGGATTTTGAAATATGCCGGCAGCCGCCAGGATAAGGAATTTATTGTAGCAACAGAGTCGGGTATTTTACACCAGATGCAAAAGGAAAACCCGGATAAAATGTTTATCCCGGCACCGCCAAACAACAATTGTGCTTGTAATGACTGTCCGCATATGAAGCGTAATACATTGGAAAAGTTGTACCTGTGCTTAAAAAATGAATCGCCAGAGGTAACGGTACCCGCCCATATCATTGAAAAAGCGGTAAAGCCAATTGAGCGAATGCTGGAGATTTCGGCACAGCTGGGATTGTAGTTTTTGGGATTTCACAGATACGAAGACGATTTCACCGATTTTTTGATTGGTAAAATCGTCTTGATTTGAAACTTATAAACCGGGTAAATGTGGAAAACCGTGAGGGCTTAGATTGAAGATATTTTTAGTAGAAAATGCCTCTAATGCGTTAAAAAGGCCGAAAATCTTAAAAAATTTTTCCGCCAAAGGCGGATATAATGTATAAAGGTTGCGGCCCGAAAAATGGAGTTATCCACATTGTTGTTAAAAAGTATAAAAGCCGAACGGAAACAGGAGTCGATATATTTGTCGTCCGTTTTTGGAGGTGAATGAATTTTGGTAAGTGTATGCCCCAAAATTCTAAAAAATTTCCCGCCTTCGGCGGAATACGTAGAACCGGGTTGCGGCCCGAAAAAATCGGTGAAATCAAATGGCATCGGTAGAATCGCAAAAAAATATGTTTGAAAATCAGGATAGAACTAATTTAGAAGAACTCGGCGAATTTGGCCTGATCGGTCATTTGACCAAAAATATCAAGCTCACCAACGAAAGCTCAAAAAAAGGTGTTGGCGATGATGCGGCCGTACTTGATTTCGCCGGTAAAAGGGTACTGGTAAGTACCGATATGCTTTTGGAAGGGATCCATTTCGATTTGGCATATACGCCGCTTAAACATTTGGGATACAAGGCTATACAGGTAAACCTGAGTGATATTTATGCCATGAACGGCATGGCATCACAGGTTACGGTTTCTATCGGGATGTCGAGCAAATTCCCGTTGGAAGCTATTGAGGAGCTTTACCAGGGGATCTATATCGCCTGCGAAAAATATAATGTGGATTTGATTGGTGGTGATACTACCTCGTCAAAACAGGGATTGGTGATCAGCGTTACATCAATTGGCTATGCCGATGAAGCGGATATTGTATACCGCAATGGTGCTGAAGAAGGTGATTTGATTTGCGTATCTGGTGATTTGGGCGGTGCTTATACCGGTTTACAACTGCTTGAACGTGAAAAATTGATCTACCTGGAAAATCCTAATATCCAGCCTGATCTGGAAGGGAAAGATTACATTGTTGAGCGTCAGTTGAAACCCGAAGCCCGACGTGATGTAGTGGAACTGCTTAAAAGTATCGAGGTAAAACCAACTGCGATGATCGATGTGTCTGACGGTTTGGCGTCGGAATTATTGCACATCTGTAAGCAAAGCAACAAGGGTTGTAATCTTTACGAGGAAAAAATCCCGCTTGACCCGATGACGTTTGAAACTGCCCGCGCGTTTAACCTTGATCCCACTATTTGCGCTTTAAGCGGAGGTGAGGATTACGAGTTATTGTTCACGGTTAAGCAGGCCGATTACGATAAGATCAAATTTAAAATGGATATCACTATCATCGGTTATATCACCGAAGCATCGGCTGGTTGTAACCTGGTTACCAAAAGTGGTACCGTACACGAACTGAAAGCACAGGGCTGGAACGCGTTTAAAAAAGCTGAATAATGTTGCAGGGAGCGTTTGATAAATTTTACTTGAACAATCATCCCGATGGTAAACCACCAGAGATTTTTGTAAAGGGAATTTTGCTGCTTTATTTAGGCTTGTTGATTCAAACGCTCAATAATTACCTGGATGGATTAAACTTTTCGGGAATATTGTTCTTTTTCGTTGCTGTTGGATTTCTAATTTTTGTCACCGGCGAGGGAAAGAAATGGGCAAGGATTATCCTTTCAGTTTTTATTTTATTGAACGTTTTTTCTCTCGGATATTCTCTTTTATATTCTTTTGGAATTTTGCATATCAATTCTTCTGCAAAAAAGAGCTTTGAAATGCCCGTTTATCTTATCATTTTAACAATTGTCGAGATCATTATTGAGTTATGGGGATGGGCACTGATGTTTACCAAACAGGCAGATTGGTGGTTTGAAAGAAAAATAAGTTAATTGAATAATCATTGTATAATGTACATAGTACAATGATTATTCAATTAATATACTTCTAATAATATTCTATCTTTCTTTCAACAATATCAACTGGTTTATTTTTTTCATAGGTTACAATTTTCAGATAATTTCCTTTATCATCTTTGTCGGAATATTTAAAAGTAGAAACAAATGCATAGCCGGTATTAGAGGAGTAATCTAATTTTTCCAACAGATTCTGAGTATTATAAGAATAGAGCATTTTTCTGTTAAGCTTTCCGCTTGAATCGTATTCGGTGGATTCTGTTAGTAATCCTTTTTCATTCCGCTTATATGTAATTTTCTTTTCAATACCACCTTTATTGTCGTAGGATGTTTCGCTTGAAGCTAAGTCATTATCGTAAGCGAACACTGTTTTATCTGTTAAGGTGCCTTTATCATCAACGTGGATATATTCACGCACGAGCCCGTCCGAATCATATTTGTAAAATTCGGTCGGTTTTGGATTCTTCATATTTCTTGATGATATTTTCTGACCCTTATCGTTATATTGTAAAGCAAATACTATGTGATCCACTTCTGAGCTATCCAGTGTGTATAGTAAATCCTGATCTGTTATGTTACCATCTTTATTAAACTTAGAAGTAACTAAAGACACTCGCTTTTCTTTGTAAGGCTCTCCAAACTTCTCTGTGGCCCGATAGCGTGCTACAGTAATTTTAGATACATTGCCGTTTAAAGATTCTTTTGAAATGTCACTTTTTGATTTGTTTTTAGAACAGGAGAAAAAAAGTAAAATAACTGATAATAGTAATAGGTTTGGTTTCATTGCTTTATAAAATTGGGTTTAATCGTCGCTAAGATATTTAATATCTATCTGCTTATCTGCCTTAGCACCTAATTTTTTGATCTTTTCGGCAGTAGTTGTCAGATTGCCCCTACCCTCCGATAGTTTATTGATAGCATTATTATAGGCCGATTGTGTTTGGTTGATGTTTTTACCAATACTATCCATATCACCTAAAAAGCCAACAAACTTATCATACATATCTCCACTTAAACGGGCAATTTCGAGCACGTTGCGGTTTTGGCGTTCCTGTTTCCACATGCTGGCAATGGTACGGAGGGTGGCCAATAATGTCGAAGGACTAACAATTACCACTTTCCTATCCCAGGCATAATTAAACAGTTCGCCATCCAGCTGTACAGCTATACTGAATGAGGATTCTATCGGTACAAAAAGCAGCACAAAATCGGGCGAATTGATCTTATACAGGTCATGATATTTTTTTGAAGATAGGCCCGCGACATGCCCGCGGATAGATTCCACATGGGCTTTGGCGAAGAGCTTTCGATCGTCTTCGGTATCGGCATTTACCAGTTTTTCGTACGCTATCAGTGATACTTTGGAGTCGATGATAAGGTGCTTATCATCGGGCAGGTCGATGATCACGTCGGGTTGATATCTTGTACCATCCGAAGCCTGCATTGCGGCCTGGATGCGGTATTCCTGATCTTTAACAAGACCTGAACGTTCCAGTACCCGCTCCAGGATCACCTCGCCCCAATTGCCTTGTTTTTTGTTATCGCCTTTGAGGGCTTTAGTGAGGTTTTGGGCCTCATCACTGATTTGTTTGTTAAGATCCATCAGCTGAGTGATCACCCCTTTCAGGGTGTTCCGCTCAGCCGCCTCCATGTTATAAACTTTCTCAACTTTATCTTCAAAAGCCTTCAGGTTTTCCTTTAGCGGATTAAGGATAACATCCAAATTACTACGATTGATATCGGTAAATTCCTTCGATTTTTCTTTAAGCAGTTTTTCGGCAACATTTTCAAACTCACGCTGAAATTGGGTGCGGATCTGCTCAATTTCTAACTTTTGCTCCTGCAGTTTTTCCTGTTGCGATTTATAGTAAGCCCGGGCGCTTTCCAATGATTGATTGGCCTGCGCTAACTGCGTGCGCTCATATAAAAGTTCGTCGATAAGGCGGTTCTTTTCTTCCTTTAAAAAGTTTGTAATACTTTCTTTTTCAGAGGCTAACCCGTTGGATTTTTCTTCTGCTTTGGCTAATAAAATTTTAAGCTGATCATGTTCATACCGGAGTTTGCTCAACTCTTCAGCCGAGATCAGCTCAACCGCCCTAGGCTTTTTCAGAAACAAGAAAACAGCTATCAGCAGGATGATAAGCGATACAAATACTAATATAATGCCGGTCATTTATTTGATAAAAATATTAGCAAAGTAAAGTATTAAAAATAACAAATGCTAATAAATTAATCTGCTAAAGCAAGGTTGACTACGGAAGAACTTTATCTGCTGTTTTGAAATTCAGAATGTAGTTTTGTACAGCATAACCATCATTCGCCCGCATCATGCTGCCGGCAATACTTATTTGGTACTCAGTATTGGGTTTCAGTTCAACTTTCATGATAATGCTTCTATTATCATTCGTAAAAGTAAATTTTATCGGTTTAGGATAATGGCCAATACCCTTTGCTCCCGGGCCAAAAAAGTACTTTATCCCGTCTAATTTTTTATCAAAATTAAATATGATCTCTGTTGTGTTGTTACTTACTGTTGTGTCATTGTTTTTGAAAGGCCTTACCGCTATAACCCGGGCACAATGCTGTTGATAATCATCATCATAAAAACTTGTATGAGGGGCTATCTTATTATAAAAGTCAACAATAACAGGCATAAAGCTCTCAAGCGTGGGATAGGTTTTTCTTTGCGTTTGATATTTGTTCAACAAATTAACTAATGGCCGCATCCAAACAAAGCCCCTGGCCAGTTGCTCTTTTAATTCTTTTTCGGCCACCAAAGTATCGGTATTATGAGTTTTCAGGTAACTAATTACGGAAGCCCTCACCAAAGCCTCGTTCATCATTGTTTTCCAATCGCCATAAGCCTGTTTTCGCATTTTTGCACGTTCTTTTTCATAAATAAGCGTGCCGGCGTTGCTTAATTGTTGTTCGTACTTATCTGTAAGATAATTGATAAATGAATGGTTAAACTCGTGGATTAATGTAGGAAGATAAGATGCGGGATCATAGGTTGGCAACCCTTGGTCATCAAAAGTACCGGAGCCAATTATGGCGTATACTTTTTTTGAGTGATCATTTAAATTAACATGCGGACCGTAGTTTCCGCCACCATTTGCAAGGCCTATAATAATATTGAAATTTTCGGCTGGAGATTTTCCGTAAAATTTATAGTACCAGTTTACATCCAGTTTTTTAAATAAAATATTGAAACGGCTCTCTGCATTAGTATAATCATTTGAATGCGCCTGGAAAAAAGTATTGCAATGGGCGTCTTTATAAAACTGCTTTAACAAGGTTGTAAATTTTATAACGCTTTCTTGGCTCCACCTTTTGTCTGGCGGAGAGACGGAAAAAGAGACTAAAGGCTCTAAAGCAGGCGGCGCTTTCAGATGAACGGCCATCGACATCACGGCATCGTAACTAACGCCATTACTGTCACGCAATTCCCGGGCATATTTAATAAGCGGATGATCAATAAATTTATCAAAGTGCTGGTGGATATCGGCTACATATTTAACGTTGTCTGTTGTATTATACTCTTCGTTACCTGCCAATCGAAAAACAATGCTCAGTAGTTCTACCCGCTCGTCAACGTGAGGTATCGCGATAGTGTTATTGGTTTGTGCCGATAATAAAAAGGGAAATAGGATAATAAGTAAAAATAGGTTTAGGTATTTCATTTAACGTAGATAAAAAGGTTAAGGGTCGAAAAAATTCATGCTCAGAAATTATTGACTAACTAATTCCAGGTTTAAGCCCTTAATAATATATAATTAACCATTATCAATGCACCGGATGCACGGCCGAATCAGTATCAGCACCAAGCGTGGTAGTATCCGACGAATTAGGTGTAGATGCACTATTGCCGGGAGTAGCGGTTTTGGTTGAATCGGCCGGGCCACCACTGCCCTTAGCGGCACTGGTATCGTTTTGGCGGTTAGGATTTTTATCATTGCTGTGACATGAAGTAAAGGCTATTCCGGCTATGATTAAAAGGAGAAGGGTGAGTTTTTTCATGGGTGATGTTTATGGTTTAACGGTTATTAAATAGTTCGGTTTTGTTTTACAGCGTTTAAAGCAAACTTTGTTTGCTGGTATAAATTAAGCATATTCACAAATAAAAACCAATTATGAAACTGCTGATTTACGGGATAATGATAAGTGTGCTGTTTGCTTCATGCTCTAAAAAGAGTACGGAACAGCCGCCGCAGGCCCATGCAATAAAAGTTATGGTAAACGGTGCGGATGCCTTTAATGTTTCTTTATCTGTGTATAAAACAACAGATAGCAGCCCTAAAGTTGTGGATACGAAAGCCGTTGTAAAGGGATCGGCATATAGTTATGCTGCTACATTGAACCAAAACGATGAGGTGACGCTTGTTGTAGCTTCAGATGTATCCAACACGGTAACTTACAGAATTTACGACAATGATAAAATTGTTGTACAGGATACCGACAGAGAGGTGGTAACCCACGGTTCGGTTACTATAAGCTATGACATTCCCTGAGCCTAAATTATTGGGCTTTTTCTACCCTTAAGCCAACATCGCTAATTTCATGTAAAGGATTATCGCGCATGTTTTGCTCTATCTGAAAATGATAAACACCTTTTGCCGGGAAGTGATAATTTGTGCGCAAAAGTACCTGGTAGCTGTACAGGTTGCCCGAACCTTTGCCCAGCCATTCGCCATCGGGGTTGGCCAGTTTCACTTCAAAGCGGGTGGTATGCGTTTTTTTATCGGGCGAGATCTGGTAAACCAATACGAATATGTTGGAGTATTTATAGTTGCCCGTTACCCGTAAATTGAGGTACTGGTTATAGGCAATCTTTTCATCATCAATTTTAACATCAAAATTTGCACGGTTAACGTACGACCAGTTATGATCGGCAATTTCGGTGTTGGTATCAATAATGCTTTTAGGATCGGTACAGGAACCGGCAAGCATTGTTATCAATAACAATGCTGCCGGGTAAAGTATATTTAAAGCCCGTTTCATTCAGGTTTTGCCTGTTGATTGTTGTTATTATTATTCCGGTTTGGACGGTTAGGCCTGCGGCGTCTGTTGTTATTACCGCTGCCTTCCCCCTGTGGTTTCGCCTCTCCCTGAGGTCTCGGTTCACCCTGTGGCTTGCCTTCCCTTTGAGGCTTGGCTTCACCTTGTGGGCGGCCCTCTCCCTGTGGTTTATGTTGCTGCGGAGGTCTGTTTCCCTGTGGCCTGTTATTTTGCGGCTGACGGTTTCCTTCGGGACGTGGCTGCTGGGCCGGTTTTTCCTGCTGATTACCAGATCCCTGCTGAGGCTGCTGATTGGCTGGTTTGCCTTCGGCTTGCACCTGTGCTCCGGGTTTTTGGTTTTTATTGCGGCCTTTGTTCTTCTTTTTATTGTTGTTACGGCGCTCGTCAAGGCGGGTTAAGCTATCCTGACCAACTACGTTTTCGTAATCAAGCACTTTTGCCGGTGTTGCTTCCACCTCAACAATTTCGCCCAGATCTTCGGGGATCACGCCATCTTTATTTTGCTGCTGGATCTCTTTAACCTTTTTTATCGGCAGCGGTACCCATGACTCTTCTCCGGGATAGCTAAACCACATCAGTTTTTTAAAGATGTCGGTTTTTTGCAGACGGGCATCGCCTTTTTGTGTTCTGAGTACGTTAACATTATCAGGGATGTATTTTAAGGCATCCATGTAAGTATCCAGCTCGTAGTTAAGGCAGCATTTCAGTTTACCGCATTGCCCGGCCAGCTTCAGTGTATTTAACGAAAGATTTTGATAGCGGGCAGCCGAGGTAGATACTGTTTTAAAGTCGGTAAGCCAGGTTGAGCAGCACAATTCGCGGCCGCATGAACCTATCCCGCCTAAGCGGCTTGCTTCCTGTCTCATACCTATCTGCCTCATCTCAATACGGATGCGGAAGGTTTCGGCCATTTTCTTGATCAGTTCCCTGAAATCAACGCGGCCTTCGGCCGTATAGTAAAATGTTGCCTTGGTTTTATCGCCTTGGTAATCCACATCGCTCAGCTTCATGCTCAGGTTAAGGTCGAGGGCCAGCTTGCGCGATTTATGCATGGTTTCCCATTCCATATCTTTGGCGGCTTTCCATTTGTCAACATCGGCAATGGTAGCTTTGCGGTAGATCTTTTTTACAACATCGGCTTCCTTAACATGGCGTTTTACCATTTGCATGCGCACCAGTTCGCCTGTAAGCGAAACGTGGCCTATATCATAACCACCAGTGGTTGCTTCAACAGCCACCAGTTCACCGGCTTCGAGGTAAATATTATCGTTGTTTAAATAAAACTCCTTGCGCGAGCCTTTAAACTTAACTTCAATAACCTGGAAAGGCTTATAGTTAGTTGGCATGTCCATATGTGACAGCCAATCGTAAACATCTAATTTGCTGCAACCATTAGTAAGGCAACTGCCGTTACTTTTGCAGCCCGCAGGCGAACATCCGCCACCTGTTGAGCAACTTCCACATCCCATAATTAACTTGGCATATATTGATTCCCCGCAGGGATATTTTTATTAATTAGTATTTTAATAATTTGTAAAGATACATCTAAAAATAAGATTTTAGGATTAGCGTTTCGCTCCACGTGATAATGCGCTTTTTCAAGCTCATCAATAATCAATTGCGATTTACCAATACTCAGCACATTACTCATTTTTTGGGCTGTATCCAATTCCCTGGCAGGCAAGTGCACGAGGCTCCCCGCTCCTGCAAGCAACAAACAGCACTCGCGGATAAAGCTGGTGCCGTAACGTAAAAAGTTCTTTTGGTTTTCGCGCCCCATTTTAGCAAACTGCTCAACAAAGGCCATAACTTCAATACCTTTATTACCAAAACAATAGCGCAGCCATTGTACAAACAGCTCGTGGTAGCTTTTGTTGTCTTGCTGCAGCATAGCCAAAGCTTCGGTCATGTTGCCGTTGCTCAGGTAAGCTATTTCGGCAGCGGCTTCTTCGGTTTGATGATGGGCGCTTAGCAGATGTTCTTTAATTTCATCATACTCTAATGCAGGTATCTTAACCAGCTGCGTACGTGATAATATAGTGTTCAGGATCTGATCCTGGTTTTGGGCTACCAATAAAAACAGTGTATTGGGCTGCGGTTCTTCAATAATTTTAAGCAAAGCATTGCCCTCTTTGTCCAGATATTCGGGCAGCCAGAGGATCAGGATCTTATATTCTGATTCAAAAGGCTTAAAGCTCAACTTTTTGATGATCTGATGGCACTCGGCAATATTAATATTGGCCTGCTTGTTTTCGGCATCCAGGTATCCACGCCAAATATCAAGGCTTAAATATGGATTGGTAGTTAAAGCCCCCCGCCATTGCTCAATAAATGTAAGCGCCGTATCATCCTTATGTTTAGCGAAAAACGGGTATGAGAAATGCAGATCGGGGTGCATCAGTTTCTGATATTTCCGGCAGGAAGAGCATACGCCGCATGAGTCATCCGGCTGTTTATCTTCGCAGGAAAGGTATTGAGCGTAGGCAACAGCAAGCGCCAGGCTGCCCGAACCTTCGGGGCCTAAAAATAATTGCGCATGGCTTACACGGTTCTCGCTCACCGTGTTAAGTAATCGTTGCTTGGTTGCTTCCTGTCCTACTATTTCTTTAAACTGCATTTGGTGCAAAATAGTAATTAGATTTTAGATGTGAGATATGAGATGTGAGATTTGAGACAGGAATGGGATAGCGAAGAAGATTTATTTGATAGAGAATGAGGAGCGCGTGCCATCATCCTCAAAAAATCTCACATCTCATATCTCACATCTCATATCTTTACAACATGAGAGTAATGGCTTTTGATTACGGCACTAAGCGCATCGGCATTGCGGTTACCGACCCCCTGCAGATCATCGCGACCGGGCTTGATAACATCCACCCCAATAATATCATTGAGTTTTTAAAGAAATACTTGCAAACAGAGCAGGTAGAGCGATTCATTGTAGGCGAACCCAAGCAGATGGATAATACCCCATCGCAATCGGCCATTCATGTAAAAGGGTTTGTGAACCTGTTAAAGAAAACTTTCCCTGAAATGCCCATCGAAATGGTTGATGAGCGTTTTACCTCAAAAATGGCATCGGCAACTATTGCTCAAAGCGGCATGAACAAAAAGAACCGACAAAATAAGGAGCTGGTGGATACAATATCGGCAGTGATATTATTGCAGAGCTACATGGACCGTAGATTATTTTGATTCCGTTGATTTCGCTGATTTTCCCATCGCTTGAAGAATGATTTTTTCTTTTTGATTTTTTTGAGTGCTTGTATTATGATTTCTTTTTTTACGACGATTTGTTTTGCTGCCGGGCAAGTTTATATTCGTTGGTAATACGTTTAAATTCTAAGCTTTTGGATCCGAAATTAATGAGAAGTCCGGTTTCAAGTTTGTAAGCTTCGAGGTAGTTTAATACCTGGGCGAGATGAATATCTTCAAGTTTGGATACGGCTTTGAGCTCAACCATAACTTTTTCATCTACCAAAAAATCAACTCGCCTTCTGCCTACCTCTGTTCCTTCATAAAAAATAATCATTTCAAGCTCCCGGGAAAACAATAGTCCTTGTTTATATAACTCAATCTCTAAACATCGCTGATAAATAGCTTCCTGAAAACCGTTACCTAAGGTTGAATGAACTTTCATTGCACAACCAATAATTTTGCCGGTAAGTTCGGAGTGTTTATAGGTACTATTAATTAGATCTTTCATTAAAATTTGCGTAAGGGCTTAGGCTCATAAAGCTATTAAAATCAAATAAAAATCGCACAAAAAATCATTAACTAAGCGACAAGCAAATCAGCGAAATCAACGTAATCAATAAGAATCAACGGTTCAGATAATAATAAATCATTCTAAAAATCAATAACTTATAAAATAAATCAACGTAATCAGCGTAATCATCTCCATCAACGGTTTATCTTTGCCCCCATGGATATTCTCCCTAATGCCTTATTGGCTTACTTAGATGACCATTGCGACCCGGAGCCGGAAGCGCTTAAAAAGCTCAACCGCGAAACGCATATGAAGGTGTTAAAACCTAACATGCTATCGGGACATTACCAGGGCAGGCTGCTGAGTTTTTTGAGTAAAATGGTGCAGCCTACGCGCATACTGGAAATAGGTACCTACACAGGCTACTCGGCTATTTGCCTGGCCGAAGGTTTGGCCGAAGACGGAATTCTCCATACCATTGAAGTTAATCGTGAGATGGAGGAGATCATCACTTCACACCTTAAACTAACAAATGTTGAAAATAAAATAAAGCTGCATTTTGGGCCGGCAGAGGCCATTATTGCTGATTTACAGGAAGATATTTTCGATTTGGTGTTTATTGATGCGGATAAAAAGAATAATTATACTTACTTTGAATTAGTTTTTGACAAAGTCAGATCCGGAGGATTAATAATAATTGACAATGTTTTGTGGAAAGGAAAGGTGTACGGCCCCGAAAAAGATGCCGATACACAAGGAATTCGCAAACTAAATGACCAGATAGCTGTTGATAGCAGGATAGAAAAATTGATCCTGCCGGTACGCGATGGGCTGCTGGTTATCAGAAAAAAATAAATTATGAAGAAAATCTTACTGATTACAACACTGTTGATCTCAACATTAGCTGCTTCAGCACAGAAAAATACCTCAACTTCTTATATCGATAAGTTCAAAGATGATGCCATTCGTATTATGCACGAAACCGGAATTCCGGCAAGCATCGTTTTAGGTGTAGCCATGCATGAATCGGGCTGTGGCAATAGCACAATAGCACAAAACCTTAATAACCAGTTTGGAGTAAAAGGCTACAACACCGTAGTTTATACCAAACGCAATAAAAAAGTTCGCACTTCATATAAGCGTTACGATTCGGTTTTTGAATCATTTCAGGACTTTGCCCGCATTATGACCGAGCGTAAACAGTTCAGTCACCTGGCCGATGCACTTACCCATTATGATTATAAAGGCTGGGCAAAAGGCATTCAACGCGCCGGTTATGCAGGCAGCCGTAAATGGGCGTCGCAGGTTTTGGGTATCATTAACAGGTATAACCTGAACGATTTGGATGAAAACCCGGCTACGCAAACCCAATTAGCCGATGCGACAACTAAACAGCAATAATTACGTTTATAAATCTTAATTTGGCCCAACCTATATGCCACTCAATAAGATTTAAGCATAATGCGAAAAATTATATACCTGTTTATTGCTGTAGCTTGCTTCAGTTCCTGCTCTGCCCGTAAAAAAACATCGACAGTATCAAACCGCGATGCCCGGCGAAATAACAACAGTATTCAAAAAGCCAATAAGGATGCTGTTGCCAATTACAAGCCATACACTTCGTTAGAATATATTGAACGCTTTAAGGCTATTGCCATACAGGAAATGAACCTTTATGGCATCCCGGCCAGTATTACCCTTGGCCAGGGCCTGTTTGAGTCTGGTGCCGGAAGCAGTGAACTGGCTAAATATGCCAACAACCACTTCGGCATAAAATGTACCAGCGACTGGACTGGTAAAAGCTATTATAAGGACGATGATAACGTGAACGATTGCTTCAGGGTTTATGACAATCCCGAGGATTCTTTTCGTGACCACTCCAACTTTTTAAAACGGAAAAACTACGCCAAACTTTTTGAGCTGGATAAGGATGATTATAAAGGCTGGGCCTATGGCTTAAAAAAGGCCGGATATGCAACCAATCCAAATTACCCGCAATTACTGATCAATATTATTGAAAAATATGACCTGGCCCAGTATGACCGCCCCGAAGGTGAGATGGCTAAAATTAAACGGGAAGACCGCGTGCTGGCCCAAATCAATAATAATATCAATAAACCCGCACAAGATACCCTATCCAAAACCCCACCCGACGATAAGATCTACACCGTTAAGCAGGGCGATACACTATACAACATATCTAAACGTTTTGGAATAACTGTCGACGACCTGAAAGCGTTAAACAGTATGAGCGATAATGGCATAAAAATTGGCCAGAAGCTCGTTGTAGTGAAGTAAACAAGAGGCAAGACAGCAAGAATCAAGACAGGAAGAAATTTTTTCTAAATCCATCTTGATTCTTGACTCTTGATTTCCTGGCTCTTTCCTACCCCAAAAGTTAATTGTTGTTAAATTGTATGATCACCAGCTGTGCAACACGTATTTTTGCCTCTTCAATGAAATTGTGGATGTTTCTGATATGTTTTGCGCTATCTGCCGCCAATGTTTTTGCCCAGCAAAAAACTGTTGACGGGGTTGTGTTTGATAAGGACAGCAAGGACCGTATAGCCAGGGTAAACGTACAGAATATAACTACCGGCAAATCAATTTACAATACCTTTAAAGGCGAATTTAAAATAGAGGCCCAGCCGGGCGACCTGCTCGTTTTTACAAAGGCTGATCATCACCCCGATACTTTAAAAATTCAAGGCGGAGAATCGTTGGCTGTTTATATGCAGCGGACCGCCATACTTCTTAAAGAAGTTGTTGTGCGCGACACGTTGCTTAATCCGCAAAAACGATTGGCGGCAACAAAAAACGATTATACCAAGATCTTCGGCCCGCTTAACAGCAAAGACCTGCTGAGCTTTGGGCCGGGTGGTGCCGGTTTAAGTATTGATGCAATTTACAACGCATTAAGCCGCAGCGGCCGTAATGCCGCCCACCTGCGCGAAACGATTGAAAAAGATTATCAGCAAAGTGTGATAGATTATCGCTTTAACCGAACGTATGTTGGTGCCATAACTAATTTAAAAGATCAGCAGCTTACCGATTTTATGCTGCGTTACCGTCCCGGTTATTATCTGGTGAAAACAGCGAGCGACTACGAATTTATAGCCTCTATCAAAACTAATCTTAACCGGTTTTTAAAGTATAAAAGACGCCCTTACTCGCTTACTCCGCTTGTTACTCCCGAAGACAGCAAGAAGGACCTCGGCCGCGAATAAGATAGATAAACCTTAATACAAGGTTCATTTTAATATTCAAAAATTCCAATATTTTTGGCCAAAAGTCGTTAACCTGGTTAAACCCAAGGTCAACATTTTTGTTTATTGTAGGTAAAAAAGGAGATTTTTGCTTTAATTTGTTTACTATGTTAAAAACAAAACCGGGATTACTAATACTGGCATTATCAGTCACGTGTGTTTTATCAGCAAAAGCACAAACCGATACCCTAAAGAAAGATACTGTTAAAATAGACACTGCAGTACTTAATAAATACCGGATCAATTCCCGAAAAAACGCCATCCCGACCCGCGTTCGCCCTATACAAATTCAGCGCGAAATGGTGCCCGTTACCATGCTTGATTATAAGATAAATTACTGGAAAAAAGCCGTCACCTTCGGATTAAACTTTAGCCAGTCGGCCTTTAGCAACAATTATGCGGCGGGTGGTGTAAGTGCGGTAGCATTAGGCTCTAATTTTATTTATCATACCGAGTATAACAAAGCACCCTTCAGTTATGTATCGGAGCTTAACCTTACTTATGGTGTATCAAAAAACAAGGGTCAGGGTAAACGTAAAACGCAAGACCGTATCTACTTTGATAATAAGGTGGCTTCACAGTTATCAAAAAGCTGGTATTTCTTCGGTGCGTTAACCTTCGAGTCGCAGTTTGATAAAGGGTTTAACTATGTAGACAATGGCAATGGAACATTTACGCCACAGTATATATCCAACTTTATGTCGCCGGGTTACTTAACCGAATCTGTCGGTTTTGAGTACAAGCCACAACCCTGGTTCGATCTGCGTTTAGGTACAGGTACCGCAAGGCAAACTTTTGTGCTTGATCATGACATTCATAAATTTCAGACAGATAACTACGGTGTTGATACCTTAAAAACCGTAAAAAATGATCTGGCGTTCCAGATTGTTGCCCTTTTTGATAAGGATATAGCCAAAAACGTACATTTAAACACCCGTTATGCGTTGTTTATCCCGTACGCACAATCGCCAAAGTACATCACACACCGTGTTGACTTAACGCTTACAGCTAAAGTAAACAGGCTGATAAGTGCTACCGTGAATGGCACGTTGCTGTATGACAAGCATACGTCAGACAGTGCACAGGGTTATGAAGGTATTGGACTGGGAATGCTATACAGGTTCCCATAGCGAGTTTCTGAACAAATAAAAGACATAAAACCGGCCTTACTTAAAACAGGGCCGGTTTTGTTTTGAAGCAAACGTATGATCCGGGTAAGTTAATCTACTAAGTAATTGAGTTAATATAGTTCAAAATCATACCTTTGTATCCTTATAAAAAAGATTAAAGTTTTTTATCATAATGTTTGAAAATCTTTCGGATAAACTCGACAGGGCGTTCAAGGTCCTGAAGGGTCAGGGAACAATTACTGAAATAAACGTGGCCGAAACCATGAAGGAGATCCGCAAGGCCCTTCTTGATGCCGACGTTAACTATAAAACTGCCAAAGCATTTACCGATGATGTGAGGCAAAAAGCACTTGGTAATAATGTATTAACATCTATTTCGCCAGGGCAGCTGCTTACCAAGCTCATGAACGATGAGCTAACGGAGCTCATGGGAGGCACAACTGCCGATCTTAGTTTTCCGGCTACCCCTACCATCATCCTCATTGCAGGTTTGAACGGTGCGGGTAAAACAACCTTTACCGGTAAGCTTGCCAATTACTTAAAAACACAACGCAATAAAAAGCCCTTACTGGTTGCTGATGATATTTACCGCCCTGCGGCTATTGACCAGCTGGAGGTATTGGGCCAGCAGATAGGTATCCCTGTTTATGCCAACCGCGATTCGAAAGATCCGGTAGCTATTGCCCGCGAAGGTATTGCCCAGGCTAAACAAAACGGAAACAACGTAGTAATTATTGATACCGCCGGCCGTTTAGCTATTGACGAGGCCATGATGGTGGAGATTGAGCAGGTTAAAGATGCAGTAAAACCACATGAGATCTTGTTTGTGGTTGACTCCATGACCGGCCAGGATGCTGTGAATACTGCTAAAGTGTTCAATGACCGTCTTGATTTTACCGGTGTGGTATTAACCAAATTGGATGGTGATACCCGCGGTGGTGCTGCATTGTCAATCAAATCTGTTGTTAACAAGCCTATCAAATTTATCGGTACCGGCGAGAAGATGGAAGCGCTTGACGTTTTCCACCCTGATCGTATGGCATCGAGGATCCTGGGCATGGGCGACGTGGTATCATTGGTTGAACGTGCACAGCAGCAATTTGATGAGAAAGAAGCCGCCGAGCTACAGAAGAAGATCCGCAAAAACAAGTTTGACTTCAACGACTTTTATGGCCAGATCCAGCAAATCAAAAAGATGGGTAACATGAAAGATTTGATGGGCATGATACCGGGTGTAGGCAAAATGATGAAGGACGTTGAGGTTGATGATAATGCATTTAAAGCTATCGAGGCCATTATACAGTCGATGACCCCGTTTGAAAAGGCTAATCCCGAAACCATTAATCAAAGCCGCCGTAACCGTATAGCCAAAGGTTCGGGTACCGATTTGCAGGAAGTTAACCGCTTAATGAAGCAGTTTGATGATATGAAGAAGGTGATGAAACAAATGAGCAACCCCGCCGCCATGGCCAACATGATGCGCAGGATGCCTAAGATGTAAAACTGCTTTTAAAATTTGAATAATAGAATGCCCCTTGCCAAACAAGGGGCATTTTTTGTATCAAAAAATATTTTAAATCTGAACGTAAGTATGCATTGGTATTGATGGGGTTATATCTATTTTTAATAAAATGAAGAAACTGCTATTTGTTTTAGGGTTATTTATTGTGGCTCAGGTAAATGCGCAATCTGTTACTGTTGGCAAAAACATTTATACAGATATTCCGGATATAACTAAACAGCAGATAATTAATGCATTGGATAGTCTTGTATATAAAATTGGGGTCGGTAAGCTAAATATTAATGACGTTGAACAGGATAAAGGCGAGTTAACCGTTTCCATTTTAAAAGACCAGCAGGCAGATATAAATGATACTACAAGTCAAAAACAGTTGATCAATATGTATCCCGTTGCGCCGGGGCAATATTTTATTTCGATAGCTGTGATACGCTCAAGCGGTCCCAAGCCATTGTTAAAAAAGATTATTAATTTGATAGCAAGTAACAGAGACGGGAAAATAACCGTCGCCCTGCCGTTAAATTATCTCACCCGTTTATGGGAAGCCCGAAAGGTAGGCAACATCATTTACCACTATCCGGATGAGATCAATATCGACCGTGCTAAGAAATTCAATGAAAAGAACACGCTTATTCCAACTAAATTAGGCCTGCAACCCGAGGTCATGGATTTTTATTTATGCAATAACTACCAGGAAATATTGCCATTGTTAGGTTTAGGGTATAGTGCAGAAGCTAATGGCAATACCAGGAATGGTTACGGTGTCGACGCTAATTGCATTTTCTCCGTGTTGCATAATGAAGATTTTTCACATGATTTATTTCACTATTATGCAGCCAGGGTACGTAAGGTTCCAAGAAACTCAGCCGCGGAAGAAGGTATTGCATATAGTTGGGGAAATGCCTACTATACAGATGAAAAAGGTGAAATGATATTGCAAAAGGACCTGGTGATACAATTGAGGTTGTATCTGCAGCAACATCCCGACGCCAGTTTATATGATATGTTTTCAAAGAATCCGACGATATTTAATTCAATGGCTAAAGTAAGATCGGTTATTTCCGGTGTTATATGTGATGAAGTGGAACGACAAAAAGGTACGTCAGGAATTATAGCCCTGATCAATTGCGGTAAGGGGGATGATAACTATCTGGCCGCAGTAAACAGCCTGATCAATATCAATAAAACAAATTTTGATACCGCTGTTAAGGCATTGTTAAAGTAGCGCATTACGAAGCAAAAAAGAGGAGGCTTTTTTATTAGCTTTGTTGCAGAACACCACAAACAGCAGGAAGCTTATGCGCAGGATATTTTTAGTTCTTTTATCATTCCCAACCTTATTTGCTACACCAACATTTGCCCAGGTTCCCGGAGCGCCAATTGATGTTAAACATTATACGTTTGATATTAAATTGAACGATGCCGACAATAATATTGAAGGAAAAGCCACAGTTACTGTAAAGTTTTTGAATGCTGCAGAAGGGTTTAACCTCGATTTGGTGAAAAAGAATGCAGAAGGTAAGGGTATGCTGGTATCAGCTGTAACTGAAAACGGGAAACCGGTTAAGTTTACGCAAGATGAAGAACAATTAAAAATAAACACCCGCGCTTATAAAGGGAATACCCGCGATTATACCATCTCTTACAGTGGTATCCCTGCCGATGGGCTTATCATATCAACCAACGCATTTGGGCATCGTACATTTTTTGGCGATAACTGGCCTAACCGGGCCCATAACTGGCTGCCCTGTGTAGATAACATTGCCGACAAAGCCCCCGTTGATTTCATTGTAACAGCACCGGATCATTACCAGGTAGTATCAAACGGATTGCAAACGGAAGAAAAGCAGCTGGATGGAAAACTGAAACTTACCCATTGGGTTGAAACCGTTGCATTACCTACCAAGGTAATGGTGATTGGCGTGGCCGAATTTGCCATTGACAGGCCGGGTGATGTTAATGGTATCCCGGTTTTTACCTATGTTTTTCCGGAAAGTAAAGAAGCCGGATTTAAAAGCTATGCAGTGGCTAAAGATATCCTCCCCTATTTCATAAAAAATGCTGGCCCATACAGCTACGAAAAATTAGCTAACGTACAATCGAAGACAATTTTTGGCGGCATGGAAAATGCCAGTGCTATATTTTATTTTGAAGAGTCGGTTAAAACTCCTGATATTGAAGAGCTGATGGCCCATGAAATTGCTCATCAATGGTTTGGCGACGGTGCCAGCGAAAAAAGTTTCAGTCACCTGTGGTTAAGCGAGGGGTTTGCAACTTATATGACCAATCTCTATCTCGAAAATAAATATGGTGCCGATACCTTGAAGACCCGCTTAAAGGCCGACCGTAAAAAAGTACTGGATTTTGAAAAAAAACGGTTGACACCTGTAGTTGACACTGCTGTTAAAACGCAATACATGCAGCTGCTTAATGCCAACAGTTATGAAAAAGGTGGCTGGGTACTGCATATGCTGAGGCGTAAGCTTGGAGACGATGTTTTTTGGAGGGGGATAAGAAGCTATTATTCCAAATATCAGGGTGCAAATGCCAATACCGACGATTTAAGGCGGGTTATGGAACAAACCAGTGGCAAAGATCTGAAACAATTTTTTACGCAATGGCTGCGTACGGCAGGCCACCCCAACTTAACGGTTACCTGGAAGTACGACGAAAAAGATAGTACCATCGCCATAAATGTAATCCAGGGCCAGGAATATGTTTACAATCTGTCATTAGAGGTTTCCGTGGATGGACAATTGCTGACCGTGCCGGTGAAAGAAAAATCGGCGACTGCAAAATTTAAAGTAAAAGCCAGGCCAGCCGATGTTAAGATAGATCCGAATGTGAACCTATTGGCGTCGTTTGAGGAGAAATAGATAAAAGACTTTTAATCCCCTCTTGATAGGGGATACGGACGGAAAGAGTGGTAGCAGGGGTGTGTTTATGCGATTAGAATATCAAAGCAGAAACACACCCCTCCGCCCCTCTCAAGAAGGTAATCGCACGAACCCTCACTTTTTCTTCTTGGCTCTCTCCAACCTAAGCCGCTATTACCCGGTTAATCACTTTTTCCAGATCTTCCAGATCAAATGGTTTGGCTAAATAGCTTTGGGCTCCGGCATGATTGGCCAGGATCTGAATATCACTGTTTGCCGAAAAATAAATTACAGGTATTTCTTTTAAGGTTTCAGTTTTTTTAAGGGTTTGCGTTGCTACGATCCCGCCCGAATCCGGGATCCAGTTATCCATCATGATAACATCCGGCAAAATGCCCGAAACCTTTTCAACAATGTTATTGCAATCGCTGAATGTGTGTACTTCCCATCCTTGTTCTTCTAAAATATAGCTGCAAATAGACAGGATGTCCTCGTCGTCATCAAATATGACAATCTTTTTGTGTGAAGTACTCATGAGATAGTTGTATGTGAATTTATAAACATCTTTTCATAAAACCAAATGTTTTAAATTCCTAATTAAATTTAGTGTGTTTAAACGCGTTTTTCCATCAGCTTAACCTAAAAGCCCGGTATTAAAGCCACTTCTTAACCACTACAAAGCACCAATGTTTGATTTTGTAACCGATTAATTACGGCTTATTACAGAAAACAGTAATATTTTTACCTATCCAATTTGCACAACCTTATTAAATCCTGTTATACCAACAAATACATCTGTAAATACAGTTTCATGAACACGCAAATCAAATCATTTTTATTGGGCGCTATGCTGCTTGGGCCGGTTGCTTCAATAAATGCACAAACCACAAAAGCAAGCTTATGGCTTACCAAAGCTGATAGGTCGGTACTTTTTGAACAGCAAAAAGCTCCCCTTACTTTTAAAACCGGAGAGGCAGGCGGCACCACTATTACTGTTGATGATAAACAGCATTACCAGCCGATAGATGGGTTTGGGTTTGCGTTAACCGGGGGCAGTGCCATGCATATCATCCGTATGAGTGCTGATAGCCGCGCTGCGTTGCTAAAAAATCTTTTTGCCGTTACCGGGAACGATATTGGAATTAGCTATTTGAGGCTTAGCATCGGGGCTTCAGATCTGAATGAAAAAGTGTTTTCGTACGATGATATGCCCGAAGGACAAACAGACCCGACACTGAAACATTTTGACCTCGGCCCGGATAAAACTGATGTGATCCCGGTAATGAAACAGATTCTGGCTATTAACCCCGCTATCAAGATCCTGGGCTCGCCATGGTCGCCACCGGCTTGGATGAAAACCAACAACGATACCCGAGGAGGCAGGTTAAAGCCCGATTGCTATCCGGTTTATGCCAAATACCTCGTTAAATATATTCAGGGGATGAAGGCTAATGGCATTAACATTGATGCCATCACCATTCAGAACGAGCCGCTGCATCCGGGAAATAACCCCAGCTTGCTGATGGTTGCGCCCGACGAAGCCGACTTTATCAAAAACAACCTCGGCCCGGCATTTAAAGCCGCAGGTATCAAAACAAAGATCATTGTTTACGATCATAATGCCGACAGGCCCGATTACCCTATTTCGATATTGAACGACCCGGCTGCCCGTAAATATATTGATGGTTCTGGGTTTCACCTGTATGGCGGGGATATCTCGGCCCTTACTGATGTGCATAATGCGCACCCGGATAAAAACATCTACTTTACCGAGCAGATGACTGTTGAACCCGAAAATCAAAGCACCATCAATATTGCCTGGCCTGTTAAAAGTCTTATTATAGGAGCTACCCGTAACTGGAGCCGTAACGTATTGGAGTGGAACCTTGCCGCCGACCCCGAATATAAACCATATACCGACAGGGGCGGCTGCCCCATGTGCCAGGGCGCTGTAACCATTGATAAGAATGAGGTTAAGAAAAATGTGGCCTATTATTCGGTAGCCCACGCTTCAAAGTTTGTGCGCCCGGGTTCGGTACGCATTGCTTCAAACAGTTCGGATACTTTGCCCAACGTGGCCTTTAAAACACCTGATGGTAAAAAAGTGCTTATCGTAGCCAATACCGGCGATAATGCACAGGATTTTAACATTAAATACCAGGGGAAAATATTGGCGGTTAAACTCGATAAAGGTTCGGTTGGCACATATATCTGGTAGTATAAACCGGTTCAGAAAAATTTAAACGAAACAATATGTTAACATCGTTAATAAGAAACATAAAGGTAAAAGGCGGGATCAAAGCCCTGTTAACCGTGGTTCCGGCTCTGTGTATCTCGCTGCAAAGCAATGCACAAACAGGCTTTCTAAAAGCCGACGGTAAGAAAATAGTTGATGAAAAAGGTCAGAATGTATTGCTGCGTGGCATGGGTTTGGGCGGATGGATGCTGCAGGAAGGCTACATGCTGCACATTAATAAAGATAGCCGTCAGTACCGCATTCGTGAGCGCCTGGAAGAGCTGATGGGCCCGGCCGAAACCAGGGAGTTTTACGATACCTGGCTGGCCAATAATACCCGCAAAATTGATGTAGACTCGATGAAGCGCTGGGGATTTAACTCTATCCGCCTGCCGATGCATTATAACCTTTACACTTTGCCGGTTGATAAGGAGCCTGTTGCAGGCCAAAACACCTGGCTGGATAAAGGTTTTAAAATGACCGACGACTTGCTGGCCTGGTGTAAGGCAAACCACATGTACCTGATACTTGACCTGCATGCTACGCCCGGAGGCCAGGGCAACGACCTTAACATATCCGACCGCGACCCGGACAAACCATCGCTTTGGGACAGTGAAGCCAATAAACAGAAAACGATAGCCCTTTGGCGCAAACTGGCCGAGCGTTACAAAAACGAACCCAACATAGGTGCCTATGATATTATTAACGAACCAAACTGGGGTTTCGATGATCCGCAAAATGATAAAAACGGTTTAAAGGAAAAAACAAACGGTCCGTTAAGAAAGCTCATGGTTGATATTACCGCTGCTATACGTGAAGTAGATAAAAAACACATCATTATTATTGAAGGGAATGGCTGGGGCAATAATTATAACGGCATTTTACCCCAATGGGATAAAAACATGGTGCTCAGCTTTCATAAATACTGGAATTTTAATGACCAAAAATCTGTTGACCATATTGTAAAAACACGCGACCAATATAATATTCCGGTTTGGTTGGGCGAAACAGGCGAAAATTCAAACACCTGGATTACCGAAGCTATTGGCCTGCTGGAGAAAAATAACATAGGCTGGTCATTATGGCCACTTAAAAAACTGGGGATTAATAACCCGATGGAAATTGTATCCAACCTCAATTACGATGATGTTGCCAAATATCTGAACACCGGCAAACATAAGCCTAAAGAAAGCAATGTGTACAGCGGCACTTTGGAGCTGGCCACCTATGCCAAACTGGAAAACACCATCATTCACCATGATGTGATAGATGCAATTTTCAGACAGCCGCATACAACTGTTACCAAGCCGTTTAAAGCCAATAAAATAGGGAATGGAACTATTATCAACGCTGTTGATTATGATTTAGGCCGTAACGGTTACGCTTATTTTGATACCGATACTGCCGATTATCATACATCGGGCAAACCGGGGGTTGGCAACAAGGGGCATGTTTACCGTAACGACGGGGTTGATATCAGCAAAGATTCAACACAGTATAACAGCTATTATGTTGACCATATTGAAACCGGCGAATGGACGCAATACACCGTACAGGTAAAAACACCTGGCGTATATTCTATAAGCTTCAAAGTGGCCTCCGCTGCAGATGATGCTAACCTTTCTGTTTTGGTTAATAACACAAAACAGGCAAAAGAAGTAAAAGTACCCAATACCGGCGGACTAAAAAAATGGCAGGTAATTGCCGTTAAAAATATTGTGCTAAAAACCGGTACCAATAAAATAAAACTGCTGGCAAATACCGGCGGATACAACCTGCATTACCTGCAGTTTTGGAAGGGTAAATAAAATATAATTGCACTAAACTTATTAAGCAGCCGGGGTATTACATGATAATGCTCCGGCTGTTTTATTTAATGCCTGGAAGGAAAAAAGCGTGGGAAAGTACGATTCCCCTCTCGAGCGTCCACGCTCGCGTAACAACATCAAAAAGGTAAGCGTAGACGCCATAGCCGTTAACTTAAGTGAGTAATTTGGCGTACGCCTTTTAAAATCCCCTCTCGAGAGGGGGCGCGTGGGAACGTGTTGTAGCAGGGGTGTGTTATATAAGTGATAAGCTGCACGTAGAATAACACACCCCCCCCACCCCTCTCAAGAGGGGAATCGCACATTCCCCTGCTTTTGAGAGGTTTTTTACCTTAAGTTAACGGCTATGGCGTGGACGCTTACCTGAGCGATAATTCAAGCGAAAGACGCTTGAACTTGCGGCTATACATTAGAATGCAACAGCTCATTTCTGGCGCAGGTATGCAGCATTGGCCAAAAGCGTGGAGTACTCGTGACTATTTTTTCTTCAAATTCAGGCCTACCGACTGCATAAAGGTTTAATTTAACGTCAGGAAGGGCCGTCAACTGTTAATATTATTTTTCTGCTGATATCTATTGTAAATAACTGTTTTTATAGTTAAATTTATTATACCAATTATCAGTATAATCTAAACAGGGAGATTCGTTATGAAAAAACAAGCTACCATAGTTTGTCAGCCTGATAAGACTGAAACTACCCAACCATTAGTAGTAAACTGCCAGCCACAACACCAAAAAATGTACCGCGACCACACTCATTGTGATCACCAGCACGGTAGGGTTAACAAGTTTCCAATTGGCAGCAACCGGGGGCCATGCTTTTTTTAAACCAGGCTTAGCCGGGCTATTTTACTTAATGTAATAATAAAGATTACTGTAAGGCTTGAAATTTTGCAGGTAAACAGCTAATGTGCACAAACCGATCTGGTTTCGCCGCACATCAACCTCTGCCTCATCGGCAATGGCATAGGCTTCGTATTGACCTTTATTGAGCCTTAAATGAGTGCCGTATATCTGTGTGTTTTTTTCATACAGTGCAATATTATCAGCAATAATTGCAAAGCCCTCGACTGGTAACGAACCGTTGAGTGCAGCTGTTCTTACTATTGAAAAATATCTTTTCTGGTTGGTAATACTCGCATGAAGCAATGTGGTTATGAGGACCTCCGGCCCATCGGGGCCAAAGTATTCGTTACCCTTCCATCCATAAGTATTAACAATAGAAGTTATTTTGACATAATTAATGGAGTCTGTTTTAAGGAGATAGCTTTTGAGCGCATTGGCTTCTGTTGAGTTTTTGCCATACCGATTAACAAGCTCCTGGTATTGTTCAAAGCTGGCTTTATAGTTTTTAAGCATTTGGGAAAGCTCCATAGCTACCGATGGAATAAGCTTAACCCGGTTTTGATGAACGGCCGCTACGATGGTTTCCCATTGACTGTCACGATGTAATCTCATAAAAAGGGGATCTGCCGAAAGCTGTACTTCATTTTCAAAACCGCGGCTGGCAATAAGCTCCAGGTATAAAAAGGCACTGTCGCGTTTGCCTAAAGCAGCCCAGCATGCCGCCGCTTTGTACAGGTGTGCCGTATCCAACACACCATAATTGAGCGTACGTACAGTAGTATAAACCGTGGCTGCTTTTTGATATTTTCTTGATGCAAATAAGGAGTCGGCAACATGAAGCGGAAGGGAATAGTTTTGCTTGTCTTGTGCTTTACTTTCAAGAGTAAAGATTATAAGGAGCAATAAACAGCAGTATTTAAGGCACATGATATAGGTTTAAATGATAGTCATAAAAACGCATTTGTGTAGATAAAAGATATATGAAAGTGGTGGATTTAACATTTGAGAGCAGATATTTAACAAATCCTCTCTTTTGCTTTGTTATACTGAAGTTTGGAGCAAGAGGATGGGGCTGCTAATACTTATCTAATGAATTGGTACGAACCACAGGCTCCTTTTGATTAGAATCGGGTTAGGCTATATCTGATCAAAATAGTGAGCACTATCACTTATAGGTGTAGATATAGCTTTTACAACGTGTATATAAAGAAAAAACGTCTTCAATTAAGGCTTATAGCTCTACAAACTAATCTGCTCTTTTCAACTCAACCTTATTGCCATCTCCATAAAAAGTTACATGGATTTTGCCATCAGCACCTTTATTAAATTCAATTTCGTAAGGCAAATCTTTCAGAAAAAAACGATTGGTTGATTCTGGAAAAAGCTCTCGTTTTACCTCGCCGCTGGCCTCGGCATAAAGCTTACCATCGGCCTCAATTATTGTTAAAGTGCGCGGCGGGCCGATAAAGAATTTGCCTGTATAACTTTTTAATACTTCAACGGGTACCGATACTACTTTCTTTATGCTGGTATGAAACAACCCTTTAAAGCCATAAACTTTAGCTACACTGTTTATCAGCTCCGTGATAACGCCGTCGTTGTCGCTGTTCACCATCACAACTACGCCGTTTCCGCCTTCCATACTCCCGTAATAAATACAGCGGAACCCCTCATTTACACCGCTGTGGCTGAAATATAATACGCTGTCTTTTTTATCAATTGCAGCCCCAAGGCCAACGTTGCCACCTGCATGCACCGACAGCCTGGCCCTTGTGGTTTCCTGGTTCAAGACCTTGGCCGATGTGCCTTTATATGCTAATTGAGTTTCGATGATGTACTTTGAAAGATCGGTTGGGTTTGTCCACAAGCCGGCTGCAGCTTGCTCCGGATAAATATGGTAATTCCCCTTTTTAGGTTTACCATCAGCACTGTAAGCAACCGCAAGCAGGCGCTGATCTACATCATTGGGCGGCTGAGCATAGGTACTGCCAGTCATGCCAAGTGGTTTTAATACTTCCTTCTCCATGTAATCGGCATAGGGCATGTGGGTTACATCCATCACGATCATTTGTGTAATGGTGGTGCCTCCACCCGAATATTCATAACGCAGCCCCGGTTCAAAAATCGATTTTACGGCAGGCGAATTAGAGGGTTTTTCGCCTTTAAGTATCTGAACTATTGTAGGTAAGGGGGCTCTGCGCTCATATCCGCCAAAGCCGTGTACATTTAGCCCGGCGCTATGGCTTAACAACATCTCGATAGTTATTTTTTTGCCTTTGGATATGCTGTCGTAGGGAAACTTCCAGCTTTTGAGGTAAACGTTGATATCGGTATTCAGGTCAAGCTTTTTATCCTGAACCAGCTTAAGCACTCCAACCGAATTAAGCGATTTGCTGATAGACGCCGCCTGGAAAAGTGTTTTTGTAGTAACAGGTATTTTTGCGCTATCATTGGCAATACCATAACCTTTGGCCCATGCAATTTTATAATTTTGGATAACCGCAATACTTAACCCCGGAATTTTATAAAAAGCCATGCGGTTTAACAGGTTCCCCGGTTTATCCCCTTCAATCTGGATATTGCCAACCAAACCATTCTCAACTTGCGTGATTTTATCCTGTGTGCTGTCTTGCGCATGAACCGCCAGCTGGGTAAAAAGCAGCAGGGTGAGGGTTAATGATTTGCCTAAGATTTTCATAGGTTTGGCTTTTATGGTAAGGTGATTCTCTATTTATAAAAGCAAAGTTAGAAATCTGAGAGACTGTTTAAAAACGATAGTTTTTGAATGTAGAGACGCATAATTGCGTCTCGCGCTTGCAATTTACGGCAGCTGAGCCGCTTTTGAATCGGCTTGTCCTTCGGGAGACGCAATTATGCGTCTCTACAAAATATTTTCAATCATTTTTAAACAGCTTCTGAGAAGCATAAAATAAAAGAGCAGAATTTAATTTTGAAAATATGTTAACATTGAAATTATGCTTTCTTTTGGCTGGCGTTCTTTTACTGGCGTAAGTTATGTAGGCTAGCCATCCCTTTCTTTGCCATTGTTGCCTGGCCTCAAACCTGTGCGAGCTGGGCGGTTTCGAACTCTCGACTTAAGACTTCTTCAACCAGCCCACCCCTCTCTATCCAAGCTCCTGAAATGTATAGCTTCGGCCAAATGTTCCAGTTTAATTTCTTCGCTTCCGGCAAGGTCGGCTATTGTGCGGGATACTTTGAGGATCCGGTCGTAAGCCCTTGCCGAGAGGCCGAGTTTCTCCATTGCCTTTTTTAATAGGGTTTGACCGGCCGCGTTGATCTTGCATTGGTCGCGTACCATTTGGGGACTCATTTGTGCGTTGGCGTGCAGGTCGGGCCGGTTGCCAAAACGTTCAACTTGTATTTCTCTTGCCCTGATCACCCGCTCGCGAATCAGTTCACTTTTTTCGGCTGCACGATCTGATGACAGCTCGCTGAAGTTAACCGGCGTTACTTCAACGTGCAGGTCTATCCTGTCCAACAGCGGACCGGAAATTTTACTCAGGTATTTTTGCACCATACCCGGCGGGCAGATACATTCTTTTTCGGGGTGGTTATAATAGCCGCACGGACAAGGGTTCATGCTGGCCACCAGCATAAAGCTGCTTGGATAATCAACGGTAAACTTAGCGCGTGATATGGTAACACGGCGTTCCTCAAGCGGCTGGCGCATTACCTCAAGGGCACTGCGTTTAAATTCGGGCAATTCATCCAAAAACAATACGCCGTTGTGGGCAAGGGAGATCTCGCCAGGTGCAGGGTTGCTTCCCCCTCCTACCAAAGCCACGTCGCTGATAGTGTGGTGAGGGCTTCTGAACGGGCGAATGGTGACCAGCGCGTCTGCAGCGGCAAGCTTGCCCGCAACCGAATGGATCTTGGTAGTTTCTAACGATTCATATAAACTTAATGGCGGCAAAATTGATGGCAGCCTCCGGGCCAGCATGGTTTTTCCTGCTCCCGGCGGACCGATCAATATCACGTTGTGACCACCCGCGGCAGCAATTTCCAATGCCCGCTTGATGTTTTCCTGGCCTTTTACTTCGCTGAAATCGCTGTCGTAATTGCAAAGGCTGTCATAAAACTCTTCGCGGGTATTTACTATTTCGGGTTTAAGTTGGGATGTGCCGTTAAAAAAACCGACAACGTCTTTAATGCTCTCAACACCGTAAACTTCAAGATCATTTACAATGGCGGCTTCGCGGGCGTTTTGTTTGGGGAGGATAAAACCTTTAAAACCATCTTTACGGGCCTGGATAGCTATAGGCAAAGCTCCTTTTATTGGCTGGAGGCTGCCATCAAGAGAAAGCTCGCCCATGATAATAAATTTATCAAGTGTTTCGGGTTCAATTTGCCCTGATGCGGCCAGCACGCCTGTGGCAATGGTGAGGTCATATGATGAACCCTCTTTTTTGATATCGGCCGGGGCCATATTAACTACTACCTGCTGGCGGGGCATCCTGAAACCGCAATTTTTAAGCGCCGATTCTATCCTGAAATAACTTTCTTTTACAGCCACATCGGGCAGGCCAACAATAAAATACTTGGTTCCTGATGCAATATTCACTTCAACTGTTATGGTAATAGCTTGTATTCCATAAACTGCGCTTCCAAAAGTTTTAACCAACACGGTGATAAAAGTTTATTTAAAGCGAAAGATATAGATTTTTGGTGATGTGATAAAGAACGGCTGTTATAAACAAAAAACCCAGCCGGTACCGGCTGGGTTCATTATAATGATATTGTTTAATCCTATCTCAAAAACACTCCGGCTTCACAAACCATCAGTAACATAGTGCAGGAAACTATTACGCAAACCATCAGCATTATTGACCATGTATTAGGATTGTGTTTGCTGATGCGCTCAAACGCGGCGTTAACCTTTTTAAAGTAACGGCTGTTTAGCAGTACAAAATAATTAAGCACAAATGCGCCGGTGGCACCAAGCAATATCACTAAACCCGATATTGGGCTTAAATGAAACCAGCCTGCATTTAAAAATAATTGCGCAACACTTACTAAAATGGCCAGCAAAATGATCATTAAAAAGCTTGCTCCAAAAAGGGTATTGGCTTTTGGCAATCCACCGTGGCCAAAGTTTTTAACATTCCACCTGTAAAACGTTACATAGATGGATTTGTAGGTTTCTGCTGCTTTCATAATGTTATGGTTTTAGGTGATTAATTCGGTGCTAAATAATATTACTTGCACAATATTGGTTTAAAAACGGAATTGGCAAAATTTTATTGCGATTATATTTAATTTTTATAGTATTTGTATTCAGTTATTTGGTTTGATGCATATGTTGCAAAAAATGTATTGAAGTGAGTGGAATAATTCTATTTTTCCGGCATGCTTGTAAAACAGGATATTTGGTAAAACAAATGTTACAATGCGGATATGTGTGCCGTTTTGAAGCATGCCGGGCAATATTTACAGCAATTCTGTGTTATAGGAGCAAATTATAGCATATAATATCGCCGTGCGGGTTATAGTGTAGTGGTTAAGTAGAGGGGAGGTTATTTATGCTTTAAGCCTTTACTGTTGATATTTGCGTAACAACGCGTATCGGCAAAACAATTAACCAGTGCACTAACATCTAAACCCTATACTACCTCATGATTTAAGTTTCCTAACAGTACCACGGCCCTACATCACCACCTATTACAAATTATCTAACCTTATACCATCTGCACCTAAACCTGGATGAAAACAATTTTTCTTTCACTGATACTGTTATGCTTATTTTCTGCATCATTTGCCCAAAACCGGGCCGCCATTAAAGGCAAAGTCACCGATTCCATTAGTAAGCAGCCTCTTGAGCTGAGCACAATAGCCATGGTTGATTTGAAAGATACCTCGCTTATTGCCTATACCCTCAGTAAAAAAAATGGCGACTTTGAATTGCAGCGTTTGCCTGTTGATAAACAGGTACGGCTGGTTATTTCCTATGCGGGTTACAAAAGCTACATCCACCCTTTTAATTTTAAAAAAGGTGAGGTAATTGACCTGGGAAACATTGCCCTCAACAGTAAATTGCTTAACGAGGTTGTGGTACGTGCCGAAAGGGTGCCCATTAAGGTAAAAAAAGACACGCTTGAGTTTGATGCCGCCGCTTTTAAAACCCGGCCTAATGCCGCTGTAGAGGAGTTACTTAAAAAGCTTCCCGGTGTACAGGTTGATGGCGACGGAACTATTACCGTTAACGGAAAACAGGTGAGTAAGCTGCTTATAGATGGAAAACAGTTTTTTGGCTCCGACCCTAAAATTGCCACCAAAAACCTTGATGCTGCTATTGTTGCCCAGGTGCAGGTTTATGATGACCGTGAAAACGACCCCGATCATTTGGTGAGTGAAACCCAGGTGCAAAAAATAATCAATATCAAATTAAAGAAAGCTATTAAGAAAAGCATTTTTGGTAAGGTTTTCGGCGGAGCGGGCTCGCGCGACAGGTATGAGGCGGGCGGCTTATTCAATATGTTCAGGGATACCTTGCAGGTAAGCGTTATCGGGTTAAGTAATAACCTTAACCATACGGGTTTTTCGCGGGAGGAGCTTAATGCCGAGGGCGGGTTTGACCGCAGCGGCGGCAACACCTCTTTTAACGGCGGCCGAAACTGGGGAGGTGGTATAGAAAAGATCACTTCAGGGGGAGTTAACCTTAATCAAAACTATGGCGAGAAACTGAAGCTTAACCTGCAGTATTTTTATACACAGCGTAATAATGTGAACGAATCGGCCAATTTCCAACAGCAGTTTCTGAAAGATACCACGCTGTTAACCCGGGCCTCAAACACCCGGAATGCCAATAGCTATACGCACACGGTTAGCGGCCTTGTAGAGTGGAATCCGGATACGGTTCGTAATCTGCGTTATAATCCATCGTTAAATTATAACTCAAACAATAACACTTCGTCGGCAGCCGGCAGCACTTCAAATAATTTTGATATGCCGGTAAACCAGTCGTTATCTAATTCGTTTGGAAACAGCCATTCAACACAATTTAACCAAAGCTTTTACTTTCATAAGCGCTCCAAAAACAAAAGTAAAGAGTCGTTCAACGTATCTCATAGCCTGAGTATTAATCCTAACCACAGCAATAATTTCAACAATAATGATGTGGTTAATTATCAATATCCCAACTTATCCGACAGCTTGCACAGGCTTTCTGTACGTACATCAAACAATGTTTCAGGCAACCTCGATTTCACTTACCGGTACCCGCTAACCAAAAAGCTTATTGTTGACGTTACTACATCTGGCATATACAACAAAACCAGCGACCAGGTTTTTACCTATGATCGTAAAACAGGAGGCTTTGATTCGTTACTTAATAATCAAAGTTCTGATCTTAAGCGCGATCAATGGACAGAGAATATTAAACCAGGCATCACCTATCAGCTTAACAAGCAAACCCAAATTATAGCCGGGCTTAATACCCAGTGGCAGCAGATCAGTAATAATTTTGTAACCAGCAGGCTCGTACAGAATTATTTTTTTCTTTTACCCACTGTTCGGATTGAGGCTTACGGGATATCGTTTAGCTATGATCGCCGGGTTAACCAGCCGGGGGTATCAAGCCTGCAGCCCATCACTATAGTTTACAGCCCATTGTACAGCTACACGGGTAACCCTAACCTGGTACCGGGCATAAACAATAATTATTCCTTTAACTTTTTTAAGTATTTTAACGATAGCCAATTGGGTATATACTCTTACGGCAATATCTCTTCACAAAAAAACATGGCCATTACGCAGCAAGTCATCCGCTCGGATGGCGCACAAAGTAATACTACCGTTAACCGCGACGGCAGGCCAAGCTATAGCTTTTCGACAGGTGTGTTTAAACGGTTTAAAAAAATCAAAGAATGGCAGCTTAACAGCTCAACTAATTTTTACAGCAACTATTACCAAAACCTGAACCTGCTTAATGATGTTGAGGGTTGGCAAAATACGATAGCTTACGGGCTGCATGAAAATATCGGCGTTAGCTGGAAAGATGTGATAGACCTGAACACCGGCGTTGGCTTTAACCAATCGAATACCAAATATCACTATGATGATTTCAGGAACATTAAGGTTAGTACTTATAGTATAAGCAATGGCCTGGTGGTGAGGTTTCCTAAAAAAATCATCTGGGAAACTAAACAGGATTTTAACTACAATGGCCAGGTGGCGGCGGGCTTTAAAAAGGGTGTTAATGTAGTGAGTTCATCTCTTGCTTTGCAAATGCTAAAAAAAGACAGAGGCGAGCTTAAGCTTTCCGTTTATGATATCTTTAATCAAAATGTGAGCGTGTACAGGTACATCAACACCAATTCTGTTAGTGATGTGCAAAACAATACTTTGAAGCGATATTTTATGATTACTTATAGTGTTAAGTTTAATAAGTTAAGCACCAAGTAAAAGGGTAAAATTGCAACGATAAGTAAAAAGGCGGTATCATTTAATTTTTGATACCGCCTTTTTTAAGAGGTGTTATTGTAACTATCTTTATCTGGATATCGTCTTACTTGCAATCAAAACACCCACCATTATGAAAGCCAGCACCTCCCTTTTGTTTGTGATTGTCATTATGTTAGCATTTAACCTGCCCCGCCGTGCCAAGGCGCAGGATATGCCCGGTAAGCGCGACTCTATCAATTCGGCTGTGTTGAATGAGAAGCGTGTAATTCAAGTTGTTTTACCCGATGGTTATAAGGCCGGTTCAACAACAAAATACGATGTATTGTACATACTTGACGACTGGAATATAAAATTAGGCCGCGATATACAGCACTTTATTGTAGATGAGCACACCATGCCGCCAATGATAATTGTTGGCCTGTTAAATACCGACCGGGACAGGGATTTTTTGCCAACGCACAATAAGGGCAACAAGACATCGGGTGGAGCGGATAAGTTTCTGAAGTTTTTTAAAGATGAGCTGATCCCTTATATTGATAAAACTTACCCTGCCGACGGAGATAATACGCTTTTTGGTCACTCTTTTGGTGGGGTGTTTGTTACCTATGCCTTATTAAATGAACCACAGCTTTTCAATAATTATATTGCCGGCGACCCGAGCTATTGGTGGGATAACGGCGTTATGCTTAAACAGGTTAAAGAGAAATTGCCGGCCCTTACCGGCAAGGAAAAATCACTTTATATCGGCGGCCGTGAAGGGCGGGGCATGAAAGAAATGAACATTAACCCGATGGATAGCCTGCTGAAAAAGGATGCTCCGGCCGGTTTTGAATGGGTGGTAAAATCATATCCCGCCGAATCGCATGGTACGGTACGGCTTAAAAACTTTTATGACGGCCTTAGGTTTGCCTATAACGATTACGGAGGTAAGCCATTGGAATTTCACCCGTCGGGCGGAGTAGTGCTTAAAAACAAGCCGATAAAGATCTGGTACTTTGATGATACAACAAAAGTGCATTATACGGTGGATGGCTCGGAGCCGTTAACTACATCGCCTTTTGCTAAACCAGAATTAGAATTATCGGGCCCGGCAAAAATTACCTTGCGGCAGATTGCCAGCCGCGCAAAGTTCGACAAAACCTCCAGCGGGGAATTTAAAGAAGGCAATTACCTGGCGGCAAAGCCGCTCAAAAAAAGCTACAAGCCTGGCGGTTTTCATTACGCTTATTACGAAGGGCAATGGGATAAACTGCCCGACTTTAAAACTTTAAAGCCTGTTAAGGAAGGCACAGCCGATAGTATCTTTAATATTGATAAACTTCCCCGCCAAAACAACTTCGGCTTGGTTATAGATGGACAGTTCAAAGCCGAACAGGAAGGTTATTATATTTTCGGATTAGGTGCAGACGATGGCTGCCAGGTTTATCTTAATGATAAGCTTATTATCGACCTTGACGGGCTGCATGATGCCGATATTGAGAAATCGTACATCATTCCGCTAAAAAAAGGATTTTATTCATTGCGGATAGCATATTTTCAAAAAGAAGGCGGCCGGAAGCTTGATTTGGTATACGTTACCCCCGATAATATTGCCCAAAAGAAAATAACGCCAATTCCTTATACATTACGATACGGGGCAAGATAAGTTGCACATTGGCAGATCAGGGCAAACTGATTGAAAATTATGTTTGAATAAGAAGGGGCCGATCATGATTTGTGATCGTCCCCTTTTATATTTTTAAATCAGTAAGTACTATCTGTTAGAAAGAACCTGGCCCTCCTGGACCACCTCCGCCCGGGCCACCACCACCCGGACCGCCAGGGCCTCCGCCATCGCGGTTAAACCTGCGCTGGCCCGGTTCCTGTGTAGGGGCTTTGCCAGCAAATTTTTGCAGGCGGAAAGTAAAGCTCAATAAATAATAACGACCAAGCCTGTTTACTGTTGATTGTGTAGTGATGTTACCATTTACAACCGATGTATAGCCGGTGTTTTGGTTAAATAAATCATATGCTGCCAAACGGATTGTTGCACGGTGATCTTTCAGAAAACGACGTTCAACATAAGCATTCAGGATATTTGGGTTTTTAATGTCAAGGCTGGCATCATAACCATAATTTACCGTGCGGGTAAAATCATAGCTCAGCGTCCAATCTTTCCAGAAATAGTTTTTGCCCGATAAGCCCAGTGTTAGTGTGCGGAAGTTTGAGCTGCCATCAATAAGCTGTGTATGAATTGAATTTGTTGTTTTGTTAATGCCGTAACTGCTGCTGGCTTCAGCATCAATAATATCAACAATGTTCACCCTGAATTTTAAGCCCGGAGTAAAGTTGAGGTTTTTAGCAATGTTTTTTAAAGGGGTTGCTGAGGCTGCAACGTTGTTACTGTCAATGGTGTTAGAAAACGCTACGCCGTTGGTGTAATTTAATGCACCGTTAAACTGAAGGGTGAACTTGCGCTCGGCCCATGGTTTGGCATAAACAACGTTGGCGGTACCAGAATAATAACCATCGGCATTCATGTAGTTAGTAAGGTTGGTGCTTTGCAGGTTTTTTAAAGAGGGATCTGCTGCCAAAGCCGCCTGGCTAAACTTACGCGGATAAGTAATGGTATTTTGAACTATTTTGTTTTGTGTGGTTGTAAAGTTGAAATTGGTAAAGAAGATATTCCCTGTTTGGAAACTGAAGTTATTATACCTTAATGAAAAATTATTGGCAAACTCCGGTTTCAGGTTAGGGTTACCTTGTACAGGATATAGTGCATTCGAAAAATCAATAACCGGTTGTAACTGGGTAAATGTAGGTTGGTTGCTTGATCCGTTATATAAAAAGTTTAAGCCTTTTCCCCTTGAAAAATTGTAGCTGAAACGGGCCGTAGGGATCACGTTAAATGTGGTTATATGCGTAGCCGAATCGTTTTTAAGATTCAGGCCGTTTAATGTAGCCGGCTGCACGCCAACACCCAGGGTTAGATTATACTTTTTTTCAATAAAGCGATAATTTAAACCAACCCTGTTTGTGGTAAAGTTGTATTTGTAGTTATTGCTTAATAAAGCATAGTTGTTGAATGTATTGGCCGCGCTCAATGTATCCGTTTCTTTATCGCTTGTGGTTGATGAACGGTTAAAAGCGTAATTCAACTCCAGGTATCCTCTTTTACTTATAGGCTCCAGGTAGGATAGGTTTGTACCCACACTTGTAACACGGCTATCAGTGAAGATCTGCTGGTTGGCTGGTGCCGTTTGAGGCGAGCCCACATCATACTGATAGGTTGGGTTATCAAACTGCGAGGTTTTTGATGAGTTAGCATTGATATTGATGCTAAGGTTACGGCCATGGGCGTTAAAGCGGTGGTTATACAATACGTTAATACCGTAGCTTGGCGAAGTGCCGTCACTATGAGATAATGAGCGGTACGATTGATCAAGCAGGCCGCCAATGGTTGATGACACAGATTCGTTAGCATCTGTATTGGTGCTTGAGTAAGTAAAGTTTGGAACAATTTTAAAGTAATTGATGGTATCCGGTTTCCACTCGATATTAAAATTAAAACGGTGGTTGATAGGATTATCGGTTTGGTTACTTTTTTGGGTACTTACGCTTGGTGTTTGAAAGTTATTGGTTTGGATAGATGAACTAACGGTATTGGTAGTGTTATCTGTAAAGCTATAGCTACCATAAACAGAAACATTTTTGCCCCATTGATCGCGGAAGTTTGCACCTATTGAATGTGCATTGGTGATACCGTTTGCGCTGGTAGTTGAGCCGCTTGAACCACGCAGGGCATTGCCCCTGCCGCCGCCACCGCCGCCAAAGCCTCCTCCCCCGCCGGATGTTGCGCTGCCGTAAGTAAATGTATTTACGTTGGTGTTATTGATAGTACCCAATACCGCTATTTGCTGGTCATTGTTAAAGTTGAAAAACTTCAGATCGCCTATATAACGGTTGGCGTTGGCTATGCCCTGATCTTTGGGTAAATAATCCTCGCCATCGCCTGCTGTGGCCTGCCCAAAGTAACCTTTGTTTTTGTCCTTGCGAATGGTGATGTTCAGGATCTTGTCTGGTTCGCCGGTTTTGATGCCGGTAAGATTGGCCTGATCGCCGTAATCATCAATTACCTGGATGCTTTCTACCACATCGGCTGGCAGGTTCTTGGTGGCTGTTTTAACATCGCCGCCAAAAAAATCCTTTCCATTTACCCTTACTTTGGTTACTGATTTGCCCTGCGCAGTTACGTTGCCGTCTTTATCCACGTCAACCCCCGGCAGCTTTTTCAATACATCTTCAACCGGTGCATTTTCACGTACGGGATATGCACTTACTTTATACTCTGTGGTATCCTCTTTCAGTACCACCGGGTTAACACCTACAATGGTAACCTGGTTAAGCATATTGGTTTCGGCTTTTAAAACTATGGCGCCAAGATCAACCGGTTGGGTGCCGGCATCAAGCGAGTAATGTTTTTTTATTGCAGTGAACCCGATTGATGTAATGGTAAGCGTTAGTTTGTTCCCCTTTACAACCGGGAATGAAAACTTTCCTGTGGCATCGGCAATAGCTATGGTGCTGTCGCCGCTGTTTGAAACCAGTTTCACACTGCTTCCGGGCAACGAAAGCTTCGTGGAATCAACGACAGTCCCCTTCACTTCCCGCCCGGTTTGAGCGTAAGAACCAAAGGCGGATAAAAGGATAAAACTTAAGATAAGAAGTAGGGGTTTCATAAATGTTTTTTCAGCGTACAATTGTTGTATTTGTGTGTATATAGACGTAATTGAACTACAAATGTTCAACTTAAAATATACATAAAGCCCAATCAATATATTATTGTTACACATAAGGCTTGTAAAGCCTTATCAATCATATTATTGTTACAAATTATTCAATAAAAAAAGGCCGGAATTTCCGGCCTTGTGATTGCTATAAAGATCAGTCAGTCAATTATAAGCGAAAAATTGTGCTGCCTGGAGGGCATTTTGAGGTTCATAAAGTTTATTACGGATGTGTGGATAATTAGTTTCAATAATTGTTGCGCCGGATACCAATAGCGGTATCAATACGTTTAAGTAATTCACACAAGAAATAAACTATTGTTTAAAATCATCTGATATGATGGTAACATTGTGGCACAGTATTTCGTAATACTTAATCAAACATTAACCTATGAACAATATTGGAAACTCGCTGCACGCAAAAGTGCACAAATGGATCGATACGATCGGGTTCAGGCTTAACACCTCTCAAACAAATAACAGAAGCCATATTACAACCAATCATTATTTTTTTGAAACCTTTAATTTTTTCGAAAAATCGAAGAAAAATAAACCGGAGGCCACCAAGTTTTTATGCTTTGACGCCTACGGCGAAAAAATTAATGTAAAGTCGCTGCTTGATTTGCAGGTTGCCTTTTTTGACAACATAAGCCAGCTTAAATAATAACGAGGCTCGTGCGCATCAAATAAGTTATAGTATTAAGCAACATGGCGGGGTTTTTAACAGGCCCTAAAAATAAAAATCCCGCCCTAAAAATTTAAGGCAGGATTGTAAGAAGATTTTTTGATCCTTAAATCAAATTAGTTTTCAACATTGGTTCGCGGCCAGCAATTCATACTTCCTGTTTTCTCATTCAGTATATCCTGGTTAGCTGTATTTATTCCTCTCATTACTCCACCGCCAATATTAACAACCGGCCTTGTTGGGTTGAGGGCTTCCTTTATCCGGAGGCGGAGGTCGGCATAGTGGGCTGCAGTTATAGCATCGCCGCCTTTTGGTAAACCGGTATCAATTTTCTTTAACTCGGCACGTACCATCGGCCTTATATCAGACAGTACAATGTTAATTGGTGTAAAGCCCCAGCTTGCCAGCTGTGCGCTTGATACGCCGGGGAACGAAAAGCTTGCGTCCATATTTAAAAGGCTTTTCAGGTTTTCAATGTAGCCACGTTGCAAGTTACGCTGATAGCTATCAGGTTTGGTGGTGCCAAATATGCCGGTATGCAAATCTGTCAGTAATTGAGCAACGGTGTAGGCGTTAGCGCCGTTTTTGGCCTCGTTGTCATACATGCGGGCCAGTCTTGAAGCGTTTAACTCATTGCCTAATACAGAAACCTGCATTGCTTTAATGCGGTTAATGATGACACCGTTATCAAACTTGGCCAGTTCGGCCTTGTTAATAAGCCATGAAGGTGTGGCATATAATTGCTGGTTTAAAAATAAAGCAGCTTCGCGCTGGCGGTCTTTACCTACAAAATCATAAACCGGTCCTTTTTGATCATAAGTTTTAAAGTTTTCGTTCATGCCGCCAATGTTGGTGGTTACATGGCCCATGTAACGGTAATACTGGCCTAAAACCTCGTTATATAGTTCGTTAAGATCACTGTAGTCCTCATCTTTTTTGTACGACCATTTTTCGAGGTTGGGCAAAATGCGTTTCAGGTTTGCAATGCCATAGGCACTGGCTTTCATGGCATTATCGCCTAAATCTTCATTTTGTAAACGGGGGTCAATAGAAGTGCCCTGGCGGCCGAAGTAATAAACCGGGTTGCCGGCATTTTTGTTGGTCCATACGGCTAAGATCTCTTTTTCCTGTTCGGGCGTTTTATTGCCGGGGAACCAGGTATACCCCCACTTTATCGACCAGTTATCATACTCCCCAATTTGCGGGTACAGGTGCGTAACCCCATCTCCGGGCTGTGCTATGTAGTTGAAGCGGGCGTAATCCATAATGGATGGCGCGGTGCCATGTTTATCAGTAAAGCTTTTTGAGCGTAATGAATCAACAGCATAAGCATAGCTGGAACCAAAGTTGTGCGGCAACCCTAATGTATGGCCAATTTCATGCGAGGATACAAAACGGATCAGCTCGCCCATCTGATCGTCAGAAAACTGTGCGTGGCGTGCATTTGGGTTTACTGCTGCTGTTTGGATCAGGTACCAGTCGCGCAATAGTTGCATAACGTTGTGGTACCAGCCAACATGGCTTTCCAGGATCTCGCCGCTTCGCGGATCGGCTACGTGAGGGCCGTATGCATTTTCTACATCTGATGCAAAATACCGGATAACGCTGTAGCGGGCATCTTCTGTACTAAATTGCGGGTCTTGTTTTACTGTAGGGGCCTCTTTAGCCGTAATAGCATTTTTAAAGCCTGCAGCTTCAAACGCTTTTTGCCAGTCGTTTACGCCTTGTATTAAGTATGGCACCCATTTTTTAGGTGTAGCCGGGTCAATATAAAATACAATTTGTTTTTTTGGTTCAACCAGTTCGCCTTTTGCATAAGCAGCTGGGTCTTTGGGTTCCAATTTCCAGCGGTGGATGTATGCTGTAACCAGCGCTTTTTGAGCATTGGTGCCATAATCAGTTTGGCGCTGGCCAAAATAACCAACCCTGGGGTCCATAATGCGGGCCTTCATCGGGGTTTTAGGCAACAGCAACATTGAAGTGTTTAACTCAAATGTAATGGCAGCATTGCTGTTATCGGTTGGCGACTCGCCGGCACGGTAGGTTTTTAGGGTATGTGCCTCAACATTTATCGGGAAGCTTTTAATGGTATCTATATACGAACGGGAGTTGTCAACCCCCATTGTTTTATATGCCTTTTTGATATCATCAGATAAACCGATGGCAGCAATATCGCCATTATAAAAATCGGTAACATCAATCAAAACCCCGGTGGTATCTTTATTGAAGGCTTTTATATCAAAAGAGGCCAGTACAGCATCAAGGTTGGAATTTTTAACCGATTGGTACATATCGCTGGTGCTATCGGCGCGTAACGAATAGCTTGGCACGCGAATAAATACCTGCTTATCATGTTTCTCCCATTTCCAAACCTGGTCGTTGATCTCTTCGCCGCCATATTGCTGGCCAAAGGTTTTTAAGCCGCCCGGTGTTTTTACAAAACGGGTTACTACCAGCATTTCGCGGTTGATCAATGAATCGGGAATTTCGTAGTAGTATTTGCCATCAACCTTATAGGTGTTAAACAAGCCGCTATCGGCCTTCGTTTTTGCAGGGATAAGATCGCTGAATTTTTTAATCCCCTCCTTTTTAGGAGCTCCGGTTGTTGCTGTTGTAACAGTTCCGTTTGGTGTAGTTGTAGTTTTTAAGGTAAGGCTTTGGTTTGCATGTTTCTTTGTGGCGCAAGAGCCTGCCAAAACTGCAAGCGCCAATACTGAGCCGCGCAAATAGATACCGGGCGACAATTGTTTTTTCATTTATATATAATAGTTTAAACCGTAAACATATATAAAAACAGGGGCTTTTTTATTGATAAAGCGTTTTATCAATAATAATGTTGCGGGGGTTATTAATTATATCCGTCGCTTAAGGGTTAGCACGGCTTTATCTACCCGTTTATCATGATAAACCTCAAGCAGCAGGCTTCGGTCATCTTTTGATTTAAGAAGCTCATCAATATCCTGCAGGGTCATTCTTGAAACGGGTTTAAAATTTATTGATATTATTTCATCATCGCGCTCGAGGCCAATTTCATCGGCAGCCGAACCGGGTTCAACCCGGCTGATCACGATCCTTTCCAGATGATCGCCGGCTGCATAATACTCAAGACCGCTCATATCATGTTCAAATGGTGCGTTATAAGTTGAGCCGGGTTTCAGGTACATGGCGCTATCCGGATAGTCGAGAATTACATTAAAACGTTTAAGAATGCCAACACCAAGGTTGCCATCGCGCTTTACAGAAAGGTTGATTTGGTTGTTTCCATCGTCAGGAAACGAGGCAATGACCTTTTTCAGCTTGAATTTGCCTAAATCAAATTCTTCCATCCTGCTTATAAAGCCATTTATTGGCCCGTTTAAGCCGATGCCAAGGTTGGCCGAAGAAATGAACTTTTGCGGAAGGCCATAAGTTTTGATATAACGCTCAATAGATACCGGGTGCCCGGCCCCAAGGTCAACAACCAGCTTGGTTTTAATAGGCGCTATACCCGGCATCACCACCCGCGCATTTATATAAGCCTTCCTGTCTTCAATAGACATTGGGATTTTGTTCGCCTTCCTGAAAGGTTTAAGATCTTTAGACCTGCAAACGGTAACTACGCTGTCCTGGAAACTGATCTTTACGGCCAGATTGTTAAAAAACTCGTAGCCTAACAATCCATGGATAGGCATACCGGCATATCCCGAAAGGTTAAACACATCTTTTTTCAAAATGGCCGCGGCAACATCATAACTAACCAGGCCAGGTATGGCAACATCTATGGTTGAAGTAACATAAGCTTCAGAATCTTCGCCTTCACCAAGGCCGGGTATTTTTAACGTGCGTTTATTAGGAATGCTGATAGAATCGGCTAATTTAGGATCGGTAATGATCATAAGGCCTACGCCGGTATCCAATATAAAATTATAGGGCCCTTTTTGATTGATCTTGAGCTGAATGATCATCAGGTTTCGCTCCAGCTTAAACGGGATATTCACCTTTTTTTTATGTACGTCAAGATCAAAGTACTGGGCCCGGGCTGTAGCCGTAAAGCAAAATGTTAACACAAATGCAAGCCACAATGCCCCCGGATGGCGTAATTTATAATATAGCTTGTGTAACAAAGTGGTTATAGTTGGTATATTAAATTTACGAGATTTATTTGTTAAATAATTATTTTATTATGCGAAAGTCAACAATTTCATTTCTGTTAATTGTTTGTGTTTTAACCCTGTGCCATGATACTATTTATGCCCGTTCGATAAAAAAACGGAAGATTAAAAAGCTATTCAGGCATTCGCAAATTGTTAATGATCACTTTACCGGCTTTGCCCTTTATGACCTTGATGAGCATAAAATGATATATGAATTAAATGCTGATAAATACTTTACACCGGCATCTAACACCAAGCTTTTTACTTTTTATACCTGCCTTAAAATGCTTGGCGATTCTATTCCTGCATTACGCTACCAAACCCGCGGCGATTCGTTGATATTTTGGGGCACCGGCGATCCCTCCTTTTTGCACAGTGATTTGAAAGGGGTTAACGGGCTTAACTTTTTAAAGCGGAGTAATAAGCAGCTTTTTTATTCGGCGGGTAACTATACAGGCGGGCTTTTTGGAGCGGGCTGGGGTTGGGATGATTATAACGATTATTACCAGGCCGAAATAACGGCCCTGCCTATTGAAGATAATGTTGCCCTGCTTTATGCTGATAGTGATGGCAACATGCAGGTAAAGCCTACCTATTTAAAGCGGTTTTTAAATGCCGACATCAGTTATAGTCCGGCATCGTTTAACGTTAAGCGCGACGTTACCAGCAATAGCTTTGTGTACCCTGCCGGGGAGGTGCCTAAGAATTTTAAACAGGAAATTCCCTGGAAAACAAGCCTGCAATTGACCATGGCCTTATTGCAGGATACGCTTAAGAAATCTGTATCCTTACTTAATAAGCCACTGGTAGCCGGTAGCGGCATTGTTTACAACACCAATGCCGATTCGGTTTACAGGCGCATGCTGCAGCCGAGCGACAACTTTATTGCCGAGCAATTGCTGCTGGTGTGCTCGTCGGTGAAATTTAATACGCTCAATACCGATTCGGTGATCAGCTATTCGAAAGCTCATTTTTTGAATGATTTACCAGATGTGCCGCAATGGGTTGATGGCTCTGGGTTATCGCGCTATAATTTGTTTACGCCGCGGGATCTCGTGGCCTTGTTGCTCAAAATTAAGGATGAAGTAAAAGATGATAGCCTGCTACACAGCATGATGCCGGTAGGTGGTGTGGCTGGCACAATCAAAAGCGCATATAAAACAGATAACGGGCAGCCATTTGTATGGGCTAAAACAGGCTCGCTAAGCAACAATTATAACCAAAGCGGCTATATAGTTACCCGTAAAGGCAAGCGCCTGGCATTTGCATTTATGAACAATAATTTTACCCGGCCAACCCGCGAAGTAAGGGATGAAATGGTGAGGATCATGACTCATATACATGAAGCATTTTAGGTATAGAAATACGTCATCGCAAAAACGGATGATATAAAACAAGAATAGGTTTCGCATGCGAAACCTATTCTTGTTTTATAAAATATTTTACGCTCCATGCGGAGTGAAAGGTTTATCCCTTCACGCGCTCAACATATGCGCCAGTAGCGGTATCAACCTTAACTTTATCGCCAATGTTGATGAATAAAGGAACGCGGATCTCGGCACCGGTTTCAACAGTTGCACTTTTTAAAGCACCGCTTGAAGTATCGCCTTTAACAGCTGGTTCGGTGTAAGTAATTTCTAACTCGGCAGAGCCCGGGATAGTACCCATGATAGGCTCTTCGCTTTCAAAGGCAACAATTACGTTCATGCCTTCTTTCAAAAATTTAACCGCCGGGCCAAATAATGCCTTTGGTACGTTATGCTGATCGTATGTGGTGTTGTCCATTACTACTAATGAATCACCTTCATCATACAGGTATTGATAATCGTTAGTTTCAACGCGGGCTATGTCAACCTCTTCATCTGTACGGAAACGGTATTCAACCAGTTTACCTGATTTAACGTTGCGCATACGGGCCTGGTAAAACGCGCGTAAGTTGCCCGGGGTACGGTGTAAAAACTCTTCAACCTGAACTAATTCGCCGTTGAAGCGAAGTACATTTCCATTTTTAACATCTGATGCCTTAGCCATAAAATAATATTGAGGCGCAAACTTAGTTACTTAAGTGCAAAGAAACAAGTAGTTATGTTGGTGAATGGTTGATTGGGTTGATTAAGTGAGTGGTTGTTTTGCGGGTGAATGGTTGATTAAGTTGATTGAGAGAGTGGTTTGCTCACTTATAAAGCTGGGTTTTTCAAAACTTTCTTGAATTAAGGAGCTTTTTGAACGTTGAGGTACGTATGGAATATTGAACTATTCAACCATTCTCCACTCTCCCAATCAACCACTCACTAAACCTTATAATCCACAATACTCAACCTGTGATTGCAAAAACCATACTCATGTTCCTGGTTGGAGCATACTATGGTTAAGCGACCGGCGGCAAATTGCTGCACGAGGCTCAGGTACCAGTCAACGCCCTGGGTATCCAGGTTGGAGGTAGGTTCATCTAACATGAGCATATGGGTATCGGCACAAAAGGCAAGGGCCAGTTTGAGGCGCTGCTTCATGCCCGATGAAAAGTATTTGATAAGCTTATTGGCACTTTTAGGCAGATTGAGCAGATCGATCAACTGGGCTTTATCCATCCCCTGTTTGAAATTTTTAAACCTGAAATGAAAGTCGACCATCTCGCTCATGGTAAACTCCTCTATCAGCTCCAAATAAGGGGCAGCGAGACTTAAATGGGTAAAAACACTGTCTATTTCAACCGGCTTGCCTTCGTTAGCAAATTCAATTTTGCCGGCAGATGGCGAAAGACTGCCGTTTAAAACCTGTAATAAAGTCGATTTCCCGGAACCATTGGGGCCGAGGATAGCATATGATTCGCCGGAAGTAAAGGTATAATCCACCCCTTTGAAAATCCAGTCGCGGTTAAAGCGGCGGCCGATGTTTTGGAGGGTGATGATCATTTTTTAAGTCGATAGCCAATAGTCGATAGTCCATAGCCATTTGCATTAGTGAACGCAAGCCATAGCAATTATTTAGGAAATCCATGGACTATCGACTATTGACCATGGACTTCCGACTTAAATTTAGGTATTTCCAAAACCTTTCATGATACCTCTTTGCGAGTTTTGCAGGAAGTTGATGATCTCATCGCGTTCCACGCTTGGGGTAAACTCGGCTTCGATGATATCAAGCGCTTTGGTTACGTTATATTTTTTGAGGAATATGATCCGGTAGATCTCCTGGATCTCTGCTATTGTAGCTGCAGAAAAACCCCTGCGGCGCAAACCTACTGAGTTGATACCAACATAAGATAACGGCTCCCTCCCAGCTTTGGTAAACGGAGGAACGTCTTTACGTACCAGTGAACCGCCCGAGATCATGCTATGCGCACCGATCTCCACAAACTGGTGTACGGCAGATGAACCGCCAATAAAAGCGTAATCATAAACCGTAATGTGACCGGCCAGCTGCACAGCGTTGGCAACAATAACATTATCACCAATAACGCAATCATGCGCTACGTGTACATAGGCCATCAGCAAACAGTTACTGCCTATGGTAGTGGTATTTTTATCGAGCGCTGTACCGCGGTTAAGGGTAACACACTCGCGTATGGTTGTGTTATCACCTATGGTTACGGTGCTCTGCTCGCCTTTGTATTTTAAATCCTGCGGTGGGGCAGATACTACCGCGCCAGGGAAAATACGGCAGTTTTTACCTATCCGGGCACCATCCATAATTACGGAGTTGGAGCCGATCCAGGTACCTTCGCCAATTTCAACATCCTTGTGGATGGTAACGAATGGTTCAATTACCACATTATCGGCAATTTTTGCCTGTGGGTGGATGTATGCTAATGGCTGGATCATGCTTCTGTTTCTTTTACTTTAACAATTTGAGCCATCAGTTCGGCTTCAACAACAATGCGGTCGCCTACCATACCTACACCTTTCATGGTAGCAATACCACGGCGGATAGGAGCGATAAGGTCACACACGTAAATAATGGTATCTCCGGGCACTACTTTGCTTTTAAAGCGGGCATTCTCAATTTTCAAGAACAGGGTGAGGTAGTTTTGCGGATCGGGCACGGTATTTAATACCAGGATGCCGCCTGTTTGCACCATACCTTCAATTTGCAATACGCCGGGAAAAATAGGCGCGCCGGGGAAATGACCTTTAAAAAACTCCTCATTGATGGTTACATTTTTGCAACCTACAACATGGCTTTTAGTAAGCTCCAGGATCTTATCGATCATCAGGAAAGGCTGACGGTGGGGCAGCATGCCCATAATATCAACCGTATCAAAAAGCGGTTTAGCGTTAAGATCATATGTTTTTACCTGTTTACGGCTTTTTTCTTTTTTAATTAAAGCCTTGATCTTTTTAGCAAAAGCAACGTTAGCGGCGTGGCCAGGCCTTGCAGCCATGATATGGCCTTTAAGCGGTACGCCAACCAGCGCCAGATCGCCTATCATATCCAGCAGCTTGTGGCGTGCGGGTTCATTTTGATGGCGAAGTTCGATATTGTTTAAAATGCCCTGCGGCGCAACGCTGATATCCTTACGGTTAAACAGTTTGGCTAGGTGGTTAAGTTCGTCCTGATCAACATCTTTGTCAACAACTACGATAGCATTGTTCAAATCGCCGCCTTTAATCAGGTCATGCTTTAGCAGCATTTCAAGCTCATGTAAAAAGCAAAAAGTGCGGCATGAAGCAATTTCTTTTTTGAACTCGCCAATGGTTGAGATACTGGCATGCTGACTGCCCAATACCTGCGAGTTATAATCAACCATGCAGGTAAAGCGATAATCATCTAATGGCATGGCCACCATTTCAACCTTACGGTCGGGTTCAGAATAGTGGATATTATAAGGAATATGGTAGTACTCGCGATCAGCATCCTGCTCAATCAGGCCTGTTTCGGTTATAACGTCAACAAACTGTATCGAGCTGCCATCCATGATCGGCGTTTCGGGGCCATCAAGGTCAATAAGTACATTATCAATTTCAAGCCCAACCAAAGCGGCCAGTACATGTTCAACTGTATTTACAGTAGCACCATTCTGACTGATAGATGTTCCGCGCGAAGTATCGCTTACGTTATCAACATCGGCATCAATAATGGGCGCACCGGGAATATCAACCCTCCTGAATTTATAACCGTGGTTTTCAGGGGCTGGATTAAAGGTCATTGTAACGCTTTGTCCGGTGTGTAAGCCTGTTCCTGATACCGAAACCGGCGCTTTAATAGTTCTTTGTTTAACGTTCATATTTAAAATTACAGGCTAAGGCTATTCGCTTGCCTTACCTTTACGTAGTTCTTCAATCAATTTTTCAAGCTCATAAACCTTACGGTCAAGCTCTGGCAGCTTTCGCAGCTTTGCGTGGGCACGAAGGTAGTCTTTATATGGCATATTTGGAGAACCTCCCCATACCTTACCCTCTTCAGTAATAGATACGTTTATACCTGTTTGGGCCGAAAACTGCGATCCGTTGGCTATAGTGATATGCCCGGCAAATCCTACCTGCCCGCCAATCACAACCCTCTCGCCAATTTTGGTACTCCCCGATATGCCCGATTGTGCTGCAATTACAGTATGCGCCCCAATTTCAACATTATGAGCTATTTGTATCAGGTTATCGATCTTTACGCCTTTACGCACTATTGTCGATCCCATTGTTGCCCTGTCGATAGTGGTATTGGAGCCTACTTCAACATCGTCCTCTAAAATTACATTACCAATTTGTGCAATTTTGGTATAGGTGCCGTCGGGATTGGGCGCAAAACCAAAACCATCGCTGCCAATAACGGCGCCTGAGTGTACAATTACATTGTTACCGATAACACAATCAAAATAAACCGAAGCGCCGGCAAACAGGGTTACATTATTGCCAAGGGTTACATTATCGCCAATGTTAACGTTGGGATAGATCTTGCAATTATCACCAATTGTTGCATTTTGACCGATATAGGCAAATGCGCCTATGTAAACCCCTGCCCCAATCTGCGCTGTGGGATGAATAAAACTTGGCTGTTCAATGCCTTTTTTATCCAGCCTGAAGGAATTGTATTTTTCAAGTAAAACGGTAAATGCGCTATAGGCATTTTCAACCCGGATTAAAGTCGCTTTTACCGGGCCGGTTAACTGCTGGTTGTTATTAACAATAACTATTGAAGCATTGGTTGTATACAGAAACTGCTCATACTTAGGATTGGCCAAAAAAGACAGGCTGCCTTCACCGGCCTCTTCTATCTTGGCAAGCTGACTAACCGTGGCCGCAGCATCGCCCTCAACAGTTCCGTTGAGCAGTAAACTTATATCATGAGCAGTAAATTGCATCGGGCAAATTTAAATGTTAAAATTGAAGCAACAAATTATTAATGAGTTATGAACAAGCTTTAAGAAGTTGTAAGTCTTTAGTCATCAGTCGCAAGTCCTTTTTTCTTTGACTTTTAACTTATGACTTTCGACTTGAGACTAATAAATCAACTCCTTATTGTAACAAAGAATATACTTTTTCACCGTTTTAGCCAAAGCAACCAGGTTTGAGTTATCGCTGGCAGCGGCAATATCCTTTACCTCGCCGTTCTTCATTAATATACCGATGTTGCCATCATTCTGGTTGTAAGCGTTATTGCGGATGGATGTGGTAAACACAAAGTAAGCAGTGGCTTCTTCATAATTAATGCCATATTTCTGCATTGCTTTTTGACGGAGCTGTTCAACAAAAACCTCATCCGGGCATTCGTTGGTGATATCAACCCTGAAAAGGTTACGCTGCACCAGGTTTTTGCAAAGGTGCGAAAGTACCTGATCGGGATGGTAAGCCCATACTTTTACCGAGGCCATAATGTCGGTATCATCCAAACAAGCAAAAGTTTCGAGATGGTGGTCCTCATTCATAAAGGCCTCACGACTGATACTGTTCTTTAAAAAATGCATCAGTGCCGGAGTAGCAAAAAGGTTTTCACCCTGCGAGATCAATTCACGGCCGCGCCTGAAGATCTTGGTCAGCACCTCCTCTCCTGCTATTACCGTTTTATGCAGGTAAACCTGCCAGTACATGAGCCTGCGGGCTATCAGGAATTTTTCTATCGAGTAAATCCCCTTTTCGTCAACAACCACATGGTCATCTTTAACATTAAGCATCTTAATGATCCGCTCAGAGCTGATCACACCTTCGGATACACCGGTGAAGAAACTGTCGCGGTTAAGGTAGTCCAGCCTGTCCATATCCAGCTGACTGGATACCAGCTGATGCAGGAACCTGCGGGGATAGGTATCGTTAAAAATATCGATAGCCATGGTAAGCTTACCCTCAAACCGGGCATTAAGCTTATTCATTAGCATCGACGAAATATCCTCGTGTGCTATGCCATCAATAATGGTATTTTCCAAAGCGTGCGAAAACGGGCCGTGACCGATATCATGCAATAGTATGGCAATGGTTACAGCCTCTTCTTCTTCGGCAGTAATCTGATGGCCTTTACCTCGTAGGGTTTCAAGGGCTGTAGCCATCAGGTACATGGCACCCAAAGCATGGTGGAAACGGGTATGCAGCGCACCGGGGTACACCAGGTGGGTCATGCCCAGCTGCTTGATATAACGTAACCGCTGAAAGTATGGATGGGATATAAGGTCAAAGATCAGTTCGGTAGGGATACTGATAAAACCATAAACCGGGTCGTTAATTATTTTCTTTTTATTCAATGTTGCTTATGTAAATGCAAAAATGTAAAACAAAGGTAAAATAAGCGCGACAGGTTTGTTAAATTTTGTTAATACCTTTACTGTGTAACAACAAAAGCATCTATTTGGGGTTTACTGTCATAATCAGAATTCACAGAATTTTAGGATTTACTAAATGAGCGGTTTAAAAAACCGATATTTGAATTAACGTTTAACCTTATACTGAATCATTCTGTAAATTTTCAAATCCTGAAAATTCTGATTCAGAAATTTAATATATATACCATGCAAGACACCACCATTTTATGGGCCGATGACGAAATTGACCTGCTAAGACCACATATACTTTTCCTTGGCGAAAAAGGCTACAAAGTAACCACTGTAACCAATGGTTATGATGCGGTTGATTCATTCAAGAACAATTACTTCGACCTGGTTTTTCTTGACGAAAACATGCCGGGACTTACCGGTTTGGAGACATTGCAGCAGATCAAGAACATTAATAATGATGTGCCCATTGTGCTGATCACCAAAAACGAGGAAGAGTACCTGATGGAAGATGCCATCGGTTCAAAAATAGACGACTACCTGATTAAGCCGGTACACCCTAAGCAAATTTTGCTTACTATAAAAAAGCTTACTGAAAACAAACGCCTGGTTACCGAAAAAACCACCATGGCCTACCAGATGGATTTCCGGACACTTGGCATGACCCTTAACGAAAACCTGAGCCACCAGGAATGGGTTGACGTTTACAAAAAGCTGATCTACTGGGAACTTGAACTCGAAAAGCTGGAAGATGCGGGCATGCACGAGATCCTGACACTGCAAAAGGCCGAAGCCAATATGCAGTTTTGCAAGTTTGTAGAACGCAACTATTTGAACTGGATCAAAAACCCCGACCTGGCGCCAACCTCATCGCCTCAATTATTTAAAAAGAAGGTGTTCCCTAAGCTGGATGGCAAGGGCCCGCTGTTTTTTATTTTGATTGATAACCTGCGCTACGATCAGTTTAAGATCATCAACCCTATTATCTCTGAGTATTTCAGGCTGGAGGAAGAAGATACTTACTATAGTATCCTGCCAACGGCCACGCAATATGCCCGTAACTCTATTTTTTCGGGCTTGATGCCTTTGGATATGGAGCGCCGCTACCCAACCATGTGGCAAAATGACGAGGACGAAGGCGGTAAAAACTTATATGAAGCCGAATTCCTGGCCGATCACCTAAAACGAGTATTGCGCAAAGACTGCAAACACTCATATCATAAAATTCTAAACATTGACGAAGGCCGTGCACTGAACGAGTCGGTCAATAACCTCATGAACAACGAGCTCAATGTGGTGGTATATAACTTTGTGGATATGCTGTCACATGCCCGTACAGATATGCAGATGATCCGCGAGCTGGCAAGTGATGATGCCGCTTACCGTTCATTAACCCTGTCGTGGTTTGAGCACTCGCCGTTGTTTGATCTGTTGAAATTTCTGGCGCAAAAACAGGTACGCGTAGTGATCACTACCGATCACGGTACCATCCGCGTAAAAAACCCAAGCAAAATTGTAGGCGACAGGAATACAAACACCAACCTGCGATATAAACAAGGCAAAAACCTTAACTATAATGCCAAGGAAGTGTTCCATATCCGTAACCCGCATGATGCCATGTTGCCAAGGCTGCACATCAGCTCAAGCTTTGTATTTGCCAAGGAAGACAGCTATTTCGTATACCCTAACAACTACAACCACTTTGTGAATTTTTATAATGAAACCTTCCAGCACGGCGGGATCTCGTTAGAGGAAATGATTGTGCCGGTGGTTACTTACGGGCCGAAGTAAATCCCTTTAATGAACGCTTTATACACGCGTCATTGCGAGGTACGAAGCAATCCCCAATCGGCAGGTCCGCCCTGTATAGTTTGGGATTGCTTCGTACCTCGCAATGACGCTTTTTTTTCAATAGGAGGGGTTAAAACTCCAGCTCCAGCAATACCGGGCAATGATCAGAATGTTTAGCTTCGGGCAGTATCGCTGCGCGGCGGATCTTTTCTTCGAGCGGGCTGCTGGCCATAGCATAATCGATACGCCAGCCTAAGTTTTTACCACGGGACCCGGCGCGGAAACTCCACCAGGTATAATTGTGCGGTTCTTTATTTACATGGCGGAAAGTATCTATAAATCCTCCCTCAATAAAGTTCTCCATCCATTCGCGCTCTTCCGGTAAAAAGCCCGATGAATTGGCGTTTGATTTAGGGTTGTGGATATCAATAGGGCGGTGGCAAATATTATAATCACCGCAAACTACCAGGTTAGGATGTTCTACTTTTAGCAGTGTAAGATATTTTCCAAACTCATCCAGAAAACGGTATTTAAAAATCTGCCGTTCATCACCGCTTGAGCCTGAAGGAAAATAAACGCTCATCACCGATACCTCATCAAAATCAACGCGGATACAGCGGCCTTCACGGTCGAAGTCGGGAATGCCGCAGCCGTACTCAATATGTTTGGGCAATATTTTGGTAAAAATGGCAGTACCACTGTAGCCTTTCTTTTCGGCCGGGAACCAGTAGTGCTGGTAGCCCATCTGGTCAACCAAACCAAGATCGGTGAGCACATCAGGTGTTGCTTTAATTTCCTGCAAACAAACAACATCAGCATCAGTAGCCTGCAACCAGGCCAGCCAACCCTTGTTTATTGCCGAGCGGATACCATTAACGTTATATGTAATTATTTTCATGTCGGATTTCGGATGTTCGATTTCGGATTTGATTCAAATCACAAAACTATAATAAAATTGCGCTATCTGCCGCGGGTTTTCAACCCGTGGTGTACCATCGTTTCAGCTGAGTTTGTGTAAGCTGAAAGCTTACATTATGCCAACCACGAGTTACACCATCGCTAAACTCGCGACAGCGGAGCAAAAAATTTTATTTTTTCTTCGGGAAAAGAATCTTATCCAACTGCTTGCATTCCTTTTTACTCAGCAACTCAACGGTCATGGGCACATCAACATTGGGACGATCATTGGAGTCTTTTTTAACGGCAGCAATCCTATCCACCATATCAATACCCGAAACAACTTCGCCAAAAACGGTATAGTTTTGATCAAGGTGTGGTGAACCTCCTACTGATTTGTACCATTCGCGCTGCCATACCGGGATCTTGCGGCCTTTAAGCCGGGTGTTTTCTAATGTATCCAGTTTGCCATCGGTAAAACGCTTGCCTTCCACAATATAAAACTGGTAGCCGCTTGATTCTTTTTTGGGATTATCATCGCGTGCAGCAGCAAGTACCCCACGTTTATGAAACAGGCTGTCGCGAAACTCGGTCGGAATGGTGTAGCCCACATCGCCATTGCCCAGCTCGGCACCGGGTTTAGCTTTTACTGTATCTTTCGAATCCGGATCACCTCCCTGGATCATGAAGTTCTGGATCACCCGGTGAAACAGCGTACCATTATAAAATCCCTTTTTGGTAAGCTTGATAAAGTTATCCCGGTGCAAAGGCGTTTCATTATACAGGCGAAGAATACAATCGCCATAACCAGTATGAATGCGCACATACTGGTTTTTAGGCGGCCCAGCAAATGCAGCAGTAAGGGTTAATAAAAGAATGCTTAGGGTAAAAAGTTTCTTCATAGACCGTTGATTATTTTGATTTCGCTGATTGCGTTGATTTTTTTCTGATTGATGAAGATAGGTTAATTGTTCGAAATGTTCTAATTCCCTCCCTTGGGGATCATAACTATCAATTTAAGGGGTAAAAAGCTGGGGAGTGCGCGATTCCCCTCTTGAGAGGGGCGGAGGGGTGTGTTTCTGCTTTGACAAGCAAATCGCAGAAACACACCCCTGCTATCGCTCTTCCCTCCGCGCCCCCTCTCAAGAGGGGAATTATAAAGCCCTGTTATCAACCCAATAAACCACTCACTAATCAGCCCCCTCCATCTCCTCAAAGTAATTTACAATGAGCGATTTCATCATCATTTCCTGTTCAAGCAGGGTATAATTGGGGATCACTTTGATACGTTTCCAGTGCGGCCAGCCATCCTGGTCAAGGCCTTCGAGTTCATAAAAGCCCATCATGCTCATTAAGCGGCAGGTGGCTATATGCATCAGTTCTTCCTTTTGGCGTTTGCTGAACTTGCGCGGGCCTTGCCCCAGTTCCTGCACGCCGATCAAAAAAAGCATCACTTTAATATCGGGCTTTTCGTTATCGAAATCCTCAGCTATCCGCTGTTGCAGCACTTCCCATTTTTTATTGATCTCGGCAGGTGTCATAGGGTGCAAAGATAGGTTCATTGGTTCATTAGTTCACTGGTTCATTGGTGAAAAGTTTGATAACTCTATTTCAATACCACTATACAAGAGAAAGGACAAATAAACTAATGAACCAGTGAACTAATGAACGATCGCATTATTGTTACAATGTTGCATTAATATTCCCGTATTAATACTTACTTTTGCCGTATTCCGTTATAAGGAGTGTTGACTGTGAAAAAAAAACGCCTACATATTGTATTTGCATGGCTGCTGCTAATTTGCTTTGTGGCCGGGCAATATATGGTTTATTCGCACCAGCATGCCCTTATTAAAGGGATCACCAAACACAGCCAGACGGCCGAAGGCCACCAAACTGTTAAAGAAAAGTGTTTGCTTTGCGATGCCATGCATCATACCGATGCCGTTACAGTTAGCAACAATACTTTTTTAGTACCTCTTCTAACATCCGATCATGTTTTTAAAGCCGGCGATTATGATTTTGTAAGCATTGCGCTTATTCTTTCGGCCGGGAGGGCACCTCCGGTTACAGCATAACCCTGCCTTATCTTTTCTTTAAAAACAAAGCCGTTATCATTAACGGTATTTATCGATTTTCTTAAATTTTCATCATGAAATTAAAGCTAATAAGCTTCGTTATATTATTAATATCTGCTCAGTCTTTCGTATTTGCCAATAGTCCCGCTATCACTGTAAACAACAAAATTGAAGATGCTGTGGGCGGTCTTTCGGGTACTATTACCGATAAGGCCGATGGCAAACCAATTATCGGCGCAACCATAAACATCCCCGATTTACGCAAAGGTGCCATTACCGATGTTAATGGTAAGTATAGTTTCGCTAATGTGCCTAAGGGAATTTTCCTGGTGCAGGTAACTTACATTGGTTATTTAACCGTTAACCAAAGGGTCGACTTTTCAAAAACAAGCGTATTTGATGTTAAAATGCAAACTTCGTCGCTTGAAGCCGGCGAGGTTGTTATTACCGGTGTGAGCAAAGCCACCGAAATAAAACGCAGTCCCGTACCTATGGTTGCGGTAGGCAAGGCTTATTTGGAGCAGCGTGCAGCATCCGGCAACATTATCGACCAGATTGCCACACTACCCGGCGTAAGTGCTGTTACTACCGGCCCTAACGTATCAAAACCGTTTATTCATGGTTTGGGTTATAACCGGGTAATTACCCTGCAGGATGGTATCCGCCAGGAAGGCCAGCAATGGGGCGATGAGCACGGCATTGAAGTGGATCAAAACTCTATCGACAGGGTTGAGGTGATCAAAGGCCCGGCAAGCTTAACCTATGGTTCGGATGCTATCGGTGGTGTTGTGAACCTCATTTCGCCGGCACCGGTACCCGAAGGCAAGATCCTCGGCTCGGTTCAGGGCTTGTATGGCACCAACCAGGGTTTATATAATGGTTCGTTCAGGTTACAGGGTAATCAGAATGGCCTTATCTGGGGTACTGTGATCTCGGCCAAAGGCAGTAAGGATTATCAAAACGAGCATGACGGCCGTGTATATGCTACCAACTACCGCGAAAAAGATGCCCGCGTAATGGTAGGCCTTAATAAATCATGGGGTTATTCATACCTGCATGCTTCGGTATTTGATGATGAACAGGCTATCCCCGATGGTAGCCGCGATTCGCTTACCCGCAAGTTTACACAGCAGGTTGTTGAAGACGGTGATGCCCCCAGGCAAATTGTTCCGCAGTCTGTTTTAAACTCATACAGCATCCCTACACTGCATCAGCACGTACAGCTTTACCGCATCTATAACAACAGTAACTTCATATTAGGTAACGGAAACCTGGCAGTTAACCTGGGTTATCAATTCAGTCACCGTCGCGAATTTACGCACCCTGAAGCGGGTGATATTGCCGGACTTAACCTGCACCTTACTACCTATACCTATGATGTTAAGTATAACTTTAACATAGGTAATGACTATGAAACAACCTTTGGTATTAATGGTCAGTACCAAAACAACACCATTGGCGATGCCACGGATTTCCCGATCCCCGCTTATCATCAGTTTGATATCGGCCCTTTCTTCGTAATAAAAAAGAGCTTCGGCAAGCTTGATCTTTCTGCTGGTGCAAGGTATGATACCCGCTCGTTCAGCAACAACGCCGCCTATGTTAATACACTCGGCCGAAACGGATTTCCGCAGTTATACACAGGCAGCAATCCCGAAACAGCAGCAAACGTTACCAAGCAGTTTGATTCCTTTAACAAAAGGTTCAGCGGTTTTTCGGGCAGCTTCGGGGCAACCTATAATGTGTCGGATGCATTCCTGATCAAGGGCAATATTTCACGCGGTTTCAGGGCACCAAGTATTGCTGAGATCTCGGCCAACGGACCAGACCCGGGCTCGCAGATCTATCACATCGGCGATAAAAACTTTAAGCCTGAATTTAGCTTGCAGGAAGATATCGGTACCTTCCTAACCCTGCCCAACATTTCGGCCAGCGTTGAGGTGTTTAACAACAACCTGTCAAACTATATTTACCAGCAACAGGTATTAGCTGCCGATGGCAGTCCGGTTTATACTCAGGGTTATACCACATTTACCTATGTACAAAGCAAGGCCCGCATCTACGGCGGCGAAGTTAACGTGGATTTGCACCCCATATCATGGCTTCACTTTGAAAATGCCCTAAGCTTAACCTATGGCGAAAACAAAGGTAACGGCGGCCCGGTTGCTGATAGTTTAAAATACCTGCCTTTTATTCCGCCATTGCATACGCATTCAGAACTGCGCGGTACTTTTAACGGCGGCTTCGGTAAAGTTAAAAGCATTTATGCCTTTGTTGGCTTTGACCATTACAGCGCACAAGACCGCTTTTTCGCAGCATACGGAACAGAAACTTACACAGCGGGCTACAACCTGTTAAGTGCCGGTTTTGGCGGCAACATTGTTAACAAAGCTGGTCAGCCGGTTATTAAGCTTTTTGTTGAAGGCACTAACCTTGCCAATGTTAACTATCAATCAAACATGAGCAGGCTTAAATATTTTGACAATCCTAACGTGCCCGATGGTGTACGCCCTGGTATCTTTAATATGGGCCGCAACATCAGCTTTAAGGTTGTTGTTCCCTTCGGGTTCAACAGCAATAAGAAATCCTGATCGCGTTTAAACTATTAACTGAAAGTCCTGCCGTAATGGTGGGACTTTTTTGTTTGGAGGGTTTTCCGCTTTGTCATCCTGAACGCAGTGAAGGATCTTCTTCAACAAGCATGGCCGCTATACAGGGCGAAGAAGATGCTTCGTGCCTCAGCATGACAAAGGGCAAAGGGCCATTTTTCCCTCCGCTGGCGCAAGTCTTGTGAGGCAGCCTGTGCAAGGCAGGCTTGTGCCTCCTGTAGCAAACCTCATAGTCATCACCACGTCAAACTCCCCCTTTAGGGGGCCGGGGGGCAAACACTTAGCCTTATCACCTGTATTTTCTACATGCGCAAAATACTAACCCTCCTACTCCTGATATCTGCAAGCATCGCGGCCCGCGCCCAGTCCGATACCCTTTCTATCACACTCGAAAATGTAAAATATCCATACCCGGTAAACTTTATGCAGATAAAGGTTGAAGGACAGGACATCCGCATGGCCTATATGGATGTAAAGCCAGCCGCTCCCAATGGTAAAACTATCATGCTTTTCCATGGGAAAAATTTTGGTGGATATTATTGGAAAAGATGTGATAAAGCTATTAGCCGATAAAGGTTACCGGGTAATAGTTCCCGATCAAATAGGGTTTGGTAAATCATCAAAAGCATTTATTCATCATAGTTTTCACCTGTTGGCGAGGTTTAATAAAAACCTGCTGGATAGTTTGGGGATTCAGAAGATCACCTTAATGGGGCACTCTATGGGCGGGATGCTGGCTACCCGTTTTACGCTGATGTACCCAAACACAGTTGAAAAACTGCTGCTTGAAGACCCTATCGGCTTAGAGGATTACCGTACATTTGTACCCTATACCAGTGCCGAAGATGATTATAAAGCCGAGCTGAAAACCAGTTACGAAAGCGTTAAAAAATATTACCAAACATCATATTTTACTTCCTGGAAACCCGAATACGATTATTTAGTTGCCATTGCTGCAGGAGTAAGCAAGAGCGCCGATTTTCCCCGCTATGCCAAGGTTGCCGCGCTTACTTTTGAAATGATATACGAGCAGCCGGTTTGCTATGAGTTTGGTCTTATTAAAGTGCCTGTGATATTGTTTACCGGTAAAGAGGATAAAACAATAGTAGGCAAAGCCTTGCTTAACGATGAAGAAAAAGCCAAACACGGCCAATACAAAATATTGGGCCCTGAAACAGCTAAAAAAATCCCCGGTTGCAAGCTTATTGAGTTTGACAATTGCGGGCATATCCCGCATATTGAAGCAAAAGACGCTTTTTTTAAAGCGCTTACAGCTAATTTATAATTTAGGGATTTTGAGTATTTTTGGTAACCTTACTAATATATAAAACATGCGTCATTGCGAGGCACGAAGCAATCCCAAACTATACAGGGCGGCTCTGCTTAGTTGCTCTGCTAATCGGGGATTGCTTCGTTCCTCGCAATGACGTAAAAGAGAGTCAAACACTGTGCAACTATCTGTAAATTCATTATCCCAAATCCCTCAGGCCGCCGAAGCCATTCTGGCCAACTCGGCAGGGAACAAAATTTTTCTTTTTTATGGCGAAATGGGAGCCGGTAAAACTACGCTTATTAAAACGCTGTGTGAGCAATTGGGGGTAACCGAACAGGCTACCAGTCCAACGTTTTCCATCGTGAACGAATACATTGGCCGTGATAGCCGGATCTTTCATTTTGATTTTTATCGTCTTAAAAATCAAACAGAAGCATTGGATATGGGCTACGAGGAATATTTTTACAGTGGAGCCTACTGCTTTATTGAGTGGCCCGAAAAGATCCCCGATCTGCTCCCGGAGCATTATGCCAACATCCGGATCCAGGTTTTGGACAGCAATTCGCGAGGTATCAGCATCGAAAATATTTAGTTTATCATCCATCGTTTTTTATTATCTTCAACAGCCTTAAAAACAATACATCATGAGTTCAGGGATATACAGTGGGTTTTCGGATATTGCCAAGCAAGCAATGATGCAGCCCCAGGAGTCGTTGCTGGAGGTAAAAAGTAAAAAGAATAAGCTGTACATCGGCATTCCTAAAGAGGTTTCTTTCCAGGAAAACCGGGTGCCCTTAACGCCGCTGTCGGTAGCGTTACTGGTTAATAACGGCCATGATGTATTGCTGGAGAGCAACGCAGGGCAGGCCGCCAATTTTTCAGATAAGGATTACAGCGAGCAGGGTGCCCAGATAGTTTATGATACCAAAAAGGTTTACGAAGCAGATATTATCATAAAAATTGCGCCGCCCACAACCGGTGAAATCGAGATGATGAAGCCCGGACAGATATTGATCTCTACCCTGCAAATGGCTACGCTCAAGGCCGAAAATATCCAGGCGCTGATGGCAAAAAAAATTACAGCCTTAAGCTTTGAGCATCTTCGCGATGAAGGCAATATACTTACCGTGATCAGGGCAATGAGCGAGATTGTAGGTGCTACTTCCATACTTATAGCTGCCGAATATTTAAGCAATGTTTTTGAAGGCAAGGGCTTGATGCTGGGTGGCATAACCGGCGTTCCGCCAACCGAAATTGTGATCCTTGGCGCAGGTACGGTTGGCGAATATGCAGCACGTACAGCCATATCATTGGGTGCAGAGGTTAAGGTGTTTGACCCATCTATATACAAGCTTCGCCGCCTGCAAAACAATATCGGCAGCCGCGTTTTTACTTCGGTTGTACAGCCTATAGTATTGGAAAAGGCCATTACCTCGTGCGACGTAGCTATTGGCGCGCTCCGTGCAGAAGATGGCCGCAGTCCCTGCATTATTTCTGAAGCTACCGTTAGCCGTATGAAGCGCGATTCGGTGATCATTGATGTGAGTATTGACCAGGGCGGCTGCTTTGAAACATCTGAGGTTACTAACCATACCCACCCGGTTTTCCGTAAGTATGATGTGATCCATTATTGTGTACCTAATATAGCATCGCGTGTGGCCCGTACTGCCACTTATGCGCTCACCAATATTTTTGCACCTATACTGCTTGATATTGGCGATATGGGAGGGATCAAAAACCTCATCTGGCAAAAGTCTGGCGTACGTAATGCTGTTTATATTTACCAGGGACAGCTTACCAACAAACACATAGGCGAACGCTTTGCAATTCCCTGTAAGGATCTCGACCTGTTGATCGTATCACACAGATAATATGGTTCGCCGGTATTTGATATTATTGGTGTTTGTTGCCGGGGTATTACGTGTTAGCGCCCAGCATTATAAATACATTGATAGTACAAAAGTTTGCGGCATTGCCCGTTATAAACTACAGGTTAAAGCTAACCCTGATAAACAGCTGGTTGAAATAAAAAAATATATCCCCGAAATAACTTTGGACCTGCGGTACGCCACAACCAATAATTTTATGCACCGCCGCATGTATAAAATTGCCAAAGCCTATGCAAGGCTCCCGGTAGTGAAAGCGCTTCAGCAGGTTGAGGCCGAATTAAAAACACAGGGCCTTGGCCTTAAAATTTATGATGCCTACCGGCCTTATGCTGTCACGGTTAATTTTTACGAGCTTACGCCCGATACCAATTTTGTTGCCGATCCGCGCAAAGGGTCAAAACATAACCGCGGCTGTGCTATTGACCTGTCCCTTATTAGCCTGAAAACAGGTAAAGAACTGGATATGCCAACCGGCTTTGATAGTTTTAGCCGTAAAGCCGGCGCAAACTATATGGATTTATCCGCACAGCAAATAACCAACCGGGAAATGCTGAAAACAGTAATGGCCAAATATGGCTTCAGGGTAATATCAACCGAATGGTGGCATTACGATTTTACGGGCTGGGCCGGTTATGAGCTATTGGATATCCCTGTTGAGTGGCTGTAGCGCTTTTGAACTTCCATTTTAAAACTTACAACTTTTATTACCGTTGCCTAACAAAAGGCACCAATATTGCTTAGCCATATACAAACAGCGTTAACCTTTAATCTATCGGCATGAAGTTTTTTAGCAAAGAATATTTTAAACAACTATGGAAAGTGCTGCTGGCATCGTTCTCCGGGTTTTCAAAAGATAATGGCCTGAAATTAAGTGCATCTTTGGCTTATTACACCGTTTTTTCTATTGCCCCCTTATTGATCATTGTAATATCGGTAGCCGGTCTTGTTTTTGGGCAGGATGCAGCAACCGATCGTTTATATCCTCAAATTGTTCATTATGTTGGTAAAGGACCGGCGGCACAGATTCAGGATATACTAAAGCACCTTGCCTTGTCCGGAAAATCGGGCATAGCGGTTGTTATTGGAGTGGTTACACTTTTACTGGGCGCAAGCAGTATTTTTATCGAGATCCAGGATTCGCTCAACATGATCTGGCGGGTTAAAGCCAAGCCTAAAAGCGGCTGGGTACAGCTGTTAAAAAACCGCTTCGTGTCGTTTTCGCTGATCATTAGCCTGGGTTTTTTACTATTGGCTTCGCTTATAATCAACCTTATAATCAGTGCGCTTCAAAGCCAGATCCAGCGTTTCCTGCCGGGGATAGACTCGGTGACAAAAATATTTGTTGAGATACTTAACCTGGGCATAACCCTGGTTGTGATCACCACCCTGTTTGGTATTATATTTAAGTTTTTGCCCGATGTTAAGATCAAATGGCGTGATGTGCGTAGCGGGGCCATATTTACAGCTGTTTTGTTTATGCTTGGGCAGTATGCCATTAGTCTCTATATTCAATATACTGCCCAGGGCTCGGCCTATGGTGCTGCGGGTTCCATTATCATAATATTGGTTTGGATCTATTACACCTCGGCCATATTGTATATAGGGGCCGAGTTTACCCAGGTTTATGCCGAGGCCAGCGGAAGCCATATTGAACCTGCCGACTACGCAGTTCACATTCAACAAACGGAGGTTGAACATAAGGTAAAGACCCTCCCACCCCAAAACCCGCAACTTGAAGGAAACTTAAAAAAGGATGAGAAGGGAGATGGTAAAGAGGGCAAAGATTAACAACCCTTCATCCTCAGATAAAATATTAAATCCCGTAGCTGTGCATCCTTAAAATTGCACAGCTGCGGGATTCTTTTTTAGTGTTTAGAAATAATGCGGACCAAAATGTTTAACTGTTTACGTCCAGATCGGCGGCCTAAATGCAGTTAATTCTGGCTTACTTTTACTACGATCTCATCTGCAGTCAGTTTCTCCTGTACACCGCTTGCCATGTCCTTAAAGGTTAACAAGCCGGTTTGTATCTCATCGCCGCCGATAACAACCACGTATGGAACGTTTTTATTGTTGGCATACTCCATTTGCTTTTTGATTTTAGCGCCGGCCGGGTAAAGTTCGGCGTTAATATTGTTGCGGCGAAGTTGCTGTAATAGAGGCAGACTATAAAGTTCGCCCTCTTTATCGAAATTGCATATAAGTACCTGAGTGGTTTGGTTGCTGTCGGCAGGGAAAAGGTTAAGCTCTTCCAATACATCATAGATCCTGTCGGCCCCGAAGGAGATGCCGGCGCCGGTAAGGCCTTTTAAACCAAACATGCCGGTTAGGTCGTCATAGCGGCCGCCCCCGCCGATACTACCCATATTTACTTCGTTGGTTTTCACCTCGAAGATAGCGCCGGTGTAATAGTTCAATCCGCGGGCAAGGGTAATATCCAGTTCCAACTTGGCGGTTTGCAGCGGGCAGCGTTCTATATAGCCAAAAACAGTTTCTATCTCGTCGCAGCCTTTTAAGCCGATCTCGGATTGGGCCAGAGCCTCACGGAGGCTTGCCAGCTTCTCGGTATTGTTGCCTTCCAGCAGGATCACGGGTTTTAGTTTATTGATATCATCATCGGTAAAACCTTTTTCAAGCAGTTCTTTGATCACGCCATCAAGGCCTATTTTATCCAGCTTGTCGATAGCTACGGTCAAATCAATGATGTTATCAGCTTTGTCTATAACTTGCGCAATTCCTGATAGTATTTTTCTATTATTGATTTTTATGCTGAAATCTTTAAGGCCAAGTTTGGTTAATGCTTCGTCATAGATCATGATAAACTCAGCCTCGTTCAGTAGGGAATCAGAGCCAACCACATCCGCATCGCACTGGTAAAACTCGCGGTAACGGCCACGCTGAGGCCTGTCTGCACGCCAAACCGGCTGCACCTGGAAACGTTTGAACGGAAAGGTGATCTCGTTTTGGTGCTGTACTACATACCGTGCGAAGGGAACGGTAAGATCGTAACGGAGGGCTTTTTCGGAGATGGCAACCGCTACAGAATTTGAATTGCGTTCAATAAGTTTCTGTTCGTCAACCTTAGCAAGATAGTCGCCGCTGTTGAGTACTTTAAATATCAGCTTATCTCCTTCTTCGCCATATTTTCCCATTAAGGTAGATGAGTTTTCCATGGTCGGTGTTTCTATCTGCTGATAGCCGTATTTGCGGAAAACGGATTTAATAGTATCGAAAATATAATTGCGTTTCACCATTTCGGCCGGTGAAAAATCGCGGGTGCCTTTGGGTACTGATGGTTTAATGGATGCCATGCGGCAAATGTACAAAAAAGAGGGTTATGCGGTAGATTGTCGTGCCGGTTACTATGCATGCGGGCCACAAGCCGGGAGGCTTGCGGCAGCGATTAAAAAAAGAAAAGCGGTTTCGCATGCGAAACCGCTTTTCTTTTTTTAATCATGTCATTGCGAGGAACGAAGCAATCGCACGGGAGCATGGCCGCTCTGAATGGTATGCGATTGCCGCGCTACGCTCGCAATGACATTAAGCTTATCGTCCATGCGTGTGAAAGCTCAAGCTGCTTGCAAAGCCAATGGTAACATAACCATAGCTGTCTTCAAAAAACTGGTTGTAATCATCCTGGCCGCGGTAGCCTCCGCCAACCATAAGGGCGGCATCGGGCATAAACGGAAACTGGTAGTAATATTTCAGGCTTACGTTCAGGCGCTTTTTGAAATCAAAGCTTGAGTAATTATCATACTTGTCGGCAATGTAAGTAAAGTCGAACCGGATGCGCTGCCAGTTTTGGTATACTTTTTTTCTCTTGTCGGTTGGGTCCTCGTAGGCTTTGGCAAAGTTATACATGCGGCTACCGTTAATGCGGATAAAGCCATAATGATCTTTCAGGCCTTCGGATACACCAAGATTAAACAAACCGGCATGAACTTCCAGGCCCAGGTTATCATAACGGTTTATGATCAGGTCCTTTTTATCAAAGCGTTTACCGCTGTAATAAGTTAAAGTATAAAAGTTGGTGGTAAACTTGCCGCTGTCACGGTTAAAGCTGCCATCGGGGTTAAGTGACGGTCCGCGTACCCCGTTTGAGTGGTGCGAGTAACCGAACGAGAAGAATTTAGGATTGTACGTGTCTTCATTTACCCTGAAATATAGCGTGCCACCCGGCATAAAACTTGGTGATTTTACCGGTGCCCCCTGCGAGGCCAGCAGGCGGATCTTCACCCTTGCGGTAAACACGAAAAAGAAGCGTGATTTTGGCGTACTGAACAAAATAAAGTTAGGCGCCAGATCGGCAGTAAGCTGGGTTTTTACTTTGTTGAAGTAATCGTTCCCTCCTTCTGATACGCGCAGGTTTTGCTCATAAATATGATCGAAGGCCTGGTTAATGAGTCGCTTTTTCATCAGCGCGCTATCAGCCAGTGTATCTGCCGGTGCGGTGATATGGTTCACTGCAGCCGCTTTTAAATTATCGACAGCAACAAAAATGAACAGTGCACAAATTGCTTTTAGTGCAACCGTGAATTTGAAACGATGCGTTAAAGCCGACTTCTTAAAAGCCGGTTTTAAAAAATAAAAATTGATCAATGTAGTAAGTATTATTTTACCGATAAGTCTGGGTTGTAGTTAATTATAGCCAACCATGTGTGTTAACGTACGGTTAATTATAACGGCGCAATATTACTTATTATAAGTTTTTTTGCAATCGGGTATATGTCAGCATTAAGTAAATGTATCGGTAATCGGCATCTTGTGACATTAGCCGGAAATTATGAGTGTTTGCTGGCTGTTTCTGTGGCGCGAACGAATAAAAAATTTTTACACTAATTTTTTCGAATTAATCGAGTTACACGAATTTTTCGCTTGCATAAATTTGAAATTCGTGTAATTCGATTAATTGTGTAAAGTCTGAAAATAATTCGTGTGGAAATTTCTTATCGCGATTGCGAGCCGGCGCGAGTATTCGTGACTTTTTTGGGTTGCCTATCTACCGTAAATTGTCCATTGTAACCAAGCTTTTACCTCTGTTTTCGCAGGCTTATACTTTATTTTTGCGATAATCGTTTTAGCATTAAAAAAAAGCCAATATATTTAGCCCGACCTAAAAAAATGTTCGCTTAATTTGTAATTAAAACGTTTTATCAAGTCGTGAACTTTAAAAAGTTTTATACTATTTAAGTCACACACTTTTGTACAGAGCAAATACAATGAAACCAACAGGAGCCGCCTCAACCAACCAAAGCTATTCAAATGGCGGTTCTGATACTATTAAAAACAATTATAACTTTATGAAAAAGATCATGCTTGGCCTTATGGCTATCCCTGCCTTTTGCCTGTCGGTATCGGCGCAAACCAAACTGTTCGACGGCAAAACCACTACTGGCTGGCACACTTATTTGAAAAAAGATGTTGTAGGCTGGAAAGTTGTTGACGGCGCTTTACAGTTAGACCCGAAAGCCGAAGGCCATGGCGATTTGGTTACTGATGGTGAATATGAAAATTACGAACTAACCCTTGAATGGAACATCACCAAAGAAGGTAACAGCGGTGTTATTTTCGGTGTGCATGAAGACCCTCAATTTGGCGCAACCTACCTAACCGGCATGGAAATGCAGGTGCTTGACAACAAAGATGCGGAGGATAACAAAAAAGCTAATCACCTTGCAGGTTCATTATATGATATGATTGCTCCATCAAAAGATGTATGCAAACCGGCCGGCGAATGGAATAAAATTAAATTGCGTAAAAAGGATGGCCAAATCACTTTCTGGCTTAACGGCACCCAGATTGTTGACGTAAAAATTGGCAGCGATGAATGGAACCAGGCATTAAGTACCAGTAAGTTTAAAAACTGGAAAGGTTTTGCTGCTTATCCTAAAGGTCATATCGCTTTACAGGATCATGGTCACCTGGTTAGTTACCGTAACATTAAGCTTAAAGAGCTTTAATATTTTTTATGAACAGGGTGCGTATGTAGTGCCCTGTTTATATCTTTATACCTTAACTTAAATTGTGTTTACATGCACTGGCATGTGTAATTTCCTCTCCGTATAAGAAAGAAGGATACTTTGATATAATATGAGCGATCTGCAAATTAAAAAATCATCAGCCACCTATGATGTGGTGATTGTTGGTTCGGGTGCCGGTGGTGGTATGGCCGGTTACGTTTTGGCCAATGCCGGTATAAAAGTTTTAATGCTTGAAGCCGGTGCTTACTTTGACCCTGCTAAAGATTCACAACAATTAAAATGGCCGTGGGAGTCGCCGCGCCGTGGTGCCGGTACAACCCGCCCTTTCGGCGACTTTGACGCTGCTTATGGCGGCTGGGACATCGATGGCGAGCCTTACACTACAAAAGATCAAACCGAGTTTTTCTGGTTCCGTTCGCGTATGCTGGGTGGCCGCACCAATCACTGGGGGCGTATTTCATTAAGGATGGGCCCGCGCGATTTTCAGGCCAAAGACGGCCTTACAGATGACTGGCCAATCACTTACGATGATGTAAAACCGTACTATGATAAGGTTGACCGTATGATTGGTGTTTACGGTACCAAAGAAGGTTTGGAAAACGAACCGGATGGTATTTTCCTCCCTCCGCCAAAACCGAGGCTTAATGAGCTGTACATTGTACAAGGCGCTCAAAAGGCCGGCGTTAAAATTATTCCTGGTCGTGGTTCGGTATTAACCGAGGCTTTGCCGGGTAATAAAGACCGTGGCGCATGTTTCTTTTGCGGACAGTGCGGCCGCAGCTGTAAAGTTTACGGCGACTTCTCAGCATCGTCATGTTTGGTGATCCCGGCTATAAAAACCGGTAACTTAAAAGTGATCACCAATGCTATGGTGCGCGAAGTTATCACCAATGCCGAAGGCCTGGCCGTAGGTGTATCATATGTTAATAAAGAAGATTTGCAGGAGTACCAGGTTAACGCAAAAACGGTTATCCTTGGTGCAAGCGCAGGCGAATCGGCCAGGATCCTGCTTAACTCAAAATCTGCCCAGCATCCGGGTGGTTTGGCTAACAGCAGCGGTGTTGTTGGTCGTTATCTGCATGACTCTACCGGTTCAAGCGCGGGCGGTTTCCTTCCTCAGCTAATGGATCGTAAGCGCTATAACGAGGATGGTGTTGGCAGTGTGCATATTTACTCGCCATGGTGGCTGGATAATAAGAAACTGGATTTTCCGCGTGGCTACCACATTGAGTATGGCGGTGGTTTACACATGCCTTCATACGGCTTCAGCGGCGGTATCCAGAATATGAATGGTGTTGTTCCCGGTCGCGATGGTAAAATGAAAGAAGCAGGCGGTTACGGAGCTTCGTTAAAAGATGACTACCGTCGTTTTTATGGTACACAGTTTGGTATGGCCGGTCGTGGTACTGCCATTGCCCGCTATGATAACTATTGCGAAATAGATCCAAACGTAGTTGATAAATACGGCATCCCGGTATTGCGTTTTCACTACAAATGGGCTCCCGACGAAATAAAACAGGCTAAGCACATGCAGGAAACCTTCCAGGAGATCATGCATAATATGGGTGGGGCTATATATGGCGGGCCGCAAGGTCCTGAAACCAATTATGGTTTGGAAGCTCCGGGCAAGATCATTCACGAGGTTGGTACTATCCGTATGGGTAACGATCCTAAAAAATCGGCCTTAAATAAATGGTGCCAGGCGCATGATTGTAAAAACCTGTTCGTAGTTGATGCCGCTCCGTTTGTGCAGCAAGGTGATAAAAATGCAACATGGACTATTCTTGCATTGTCAATGCGTACTGCAGAATACATCATTCAGGAAAGAAAAAAATTAAACGTTTAACAAGCTAACATAACAATTTTATGAACAGACGTGACTCCCTTAAAGCCCTTGGCTTAGGAACACTTTCGGCAGGATTATTACTGGAGGCCTGTAAAACCGATACTAAAAAAGGCGCAGAAGAAGCCGTTGCCCCAGCAGCCGGCGACGAAGTTGGCCGCCAGCCGTTTGAGGTTGAGCGCGACAAAAAGCTGCATGCCGATAAATTTTTTACTGCTACAGAAATGGCTACCATCACTGTACTGGCCGATATCATTATCCCTAAGGATGAAAAATCGGGCAGTGCTTCTGATGCTAAAGTGCCCGATTTCATCGAGTTTATTGTAAAAGATATGCCCGATCATCAAACCCCAATGCGCGGTGGTTTACGCTGGCTGGACCTGCAGTGCCTTAACCGTTTTGGCAAGCCTTTTACCGATTGCACTAAAGATCAGCAAATTCAACTGGTTGATATGATTGCTTATCCTAAAAAAGCCAAACCTGAAATGGCCCAGGGTGTAGCCTTCTTTAACCGTATGCGTGATCTTACTGCATCTGGCTTTTTCACCAGCGAAATAGGCGTCAAAGATATTGGCTACGCAGGTAATCAACCCGGCAAATGGACAGGTGTACCTGATGATATCCTGAAGCATTACGGCATGGAAAATGTGAAAGCTTCGGCTTCGATGTAAATTAATTTTTGTCATTGCGGGGAGGGATGACGAAGCAATCTCGTAGCTATGCCGGGCGGCCATGCTTCCGTGCGATTGCCACGCTGCGCTCGCAATGACATTTTTTTAGAACTTACTATTCTTGCGCTCGTTTGTAACGAGTGCTTAACCTGGGTTTGCGTTTATAACGCGACGGGCGATACAATCGCCAAACCATATTAAGCGCTCGTTGCAAACGAGCGCAAGTTTTAAATAGGGTTTTACTTCAACTCCCATGCCCCTACCCCAAACGCAGGCAAATTAACCGACAGCTTCTCTCCTTTTATAACCGGTTTTTCATCTCCAATAATATTAACGGGCTTTCCATTAGCGTCGATAGTTACCCCCGTTTCTTTGTCTGCCAGATTTATAGCCACCAGTATCGTTTGCCCGGCATCTTTCCTCAAAAACGTAAATACGTGATCATTATCATTGCTGATGGTTTTGTAGCTGCCATTAACAAAAGCCGGGTTTGCCTTGCGGATAGCGATCGTCTGCTTATAGTAATGCCATAACGAATTTGGATCCTGTTTTTCTTCTTCAAGGGAGATCCCATCATTAGGTTTATCGTTATTGAACTGATCTTTCCAAGGGCCGGTTTGTTTATACCATAAAGCCATACCCTTGCCTGTATCGCTTTTGTACCATTCAAAGGCCTCCCTGTCGGGAATCTCATTGGCATCGGTAGCGCCGAAGTTTGCCGAAGTGCCGGTCATCCCAAGCTCTTGCCCGTAATAAATTGCCGGGATACCACCCATTAGCAGGTTAAAAGCACAACCTGCCTTCATCTTTGCCAAATCACCCTTTACTGCATAACTAAAACGGGGAACGTCATGATTTTCGATAAAAACAACCTGCTGCTTTCCCGAAGGAAGCATTGCCAGTGTCGAGTCGGCATTGGCCAACAGCAACTTTTTATCAAACGACCGGATAGCAAAACATAACCGCAACCCAAATACCCGGTCAACGCCACCATGTTCAAGGTATTCTGTGCCAAGACTAAACCAGTTGGCCTGCTCGGCTACTATCTTTATTTTAGGATTGATGACCCGCAATTTGGTTAGCAAAGGGTTCCAGAAAGTATCAAATAAATGCGGAAGGCGGCCTTTGTTATCCAGGTTATCCATCATATGATCAAGCCGGAAACCATCTACCCCATCATCAAATTTGCCATCGCCATTAGGGTCTGTCCAATAGCTGAACAGTTTAAGGTTGTAAGCTTTTGAGGCGTCGCTGTTAAGATTGGCGGTAGTTATTTTACGGGTTATACCGTCATAGCCTTTAAGTTCGGTTAGGTTATACACTATGGTTGATGGTTTTTTATTGTCCTTGTCATCCCATAAAATATAATCGCTATACGGCGATTTAGGATTGCCGAAGGCTTCCTTCCACCAGCGCGAATCTTCAGTAACATACTGGGTTTCCATATCCATATAAAACTTCATACCCCGGCGGTGAAGTTCTTTGATCAGTTTAAGATAGTCGGAAAGGGTGCCGTATTTCGGATCGATCTTTTCAAAATCAACAGCAAAATAGTTATGATAAAAAACGGATTCATAAAGCGGGGTTAACAGGACGGATGTTACTCCAAGCTCCTGCAAATAATCGAGCTTTTGGCGGATGCCGTTCAGGTCGCCATGATAATCGCCATTACTGTCATAAAAGCTTCGCTGAAATATATGATAGATGATTTCGTCATTGTCAGCTGTTTTTGCCTGGGCGTTAACTTTAGTAAAAATTAATCCAAACGATAAACAAACTATGGTAAATAGTCCACTTAGTTTCATGGTGTTTTATGATTGGTGTTTAAAGTAACGTAATGTGCTGATAATTAACAATTACTATAGGTGTGAAAAAATGGCTTATTTTATCCTTTGCCGATTTAAATAATAGGCCAAACACACCAAAAGACAATATTGGGGATAAAATATGCCATTTTTTGGACAATTTGCCAAAGTTTTAAAACCGTATGTTAATCTATTTTTGTTGTATAAGTTAAGTGTATTTAACACTACTAAAATGTTAAGCTTATGGCTTTAGCTATTGTTTAGCGCCGGTTTTAGTGGCCTATGAAAAGCACTCAAGACATATCCTAATTATGGCTATAAAATGTAAGGCAGCTATTGCCGATGGAAAGAGTGGTTTTTCGATACAAGATATTGTGGTGAACCAACCCAAAGATGATGAAGTGCTGGTTAAGATAAAGGCAGCGGGACTTTGCCATACAGATCATGACTCATTAAATTGGGGCAAACAACTTATTATAGGGCATGAAGGTGCCGGTGTTGTGGTTTCGGTTGGTAAAAATGTTAGCAGCGTATTACCCGGCGATAAAGTGATTTTAAACTGGGCCATGCACTGCGGCAAATGCTTTCAGTGCCTTGAAGGTAATCAGCATTTGTGTGAAGTAGCCTCGCCGGTTGCAGCCGGCGGCAATGGCTATACCCCGGGTCATGCTGATCTTGAGGGAACAACGCTTAACGGCGAACCTGTTTTGAGGTCTTTCAACATTGGCACAATAGCAGAGTATACGTTGGTAAAGGAGTCGGCTGTGGTAAAAAACACGTCCGAAACCATGTCGTTCCCCGCAGCAAGCATCATCAGTTGCGGTGTGATGACAGGTTACGGTTCGGTAGTAAATGCAGCTAAGCTAAAAGCAGGCTCATCGGCGGTGGTGCTGGGCACAGGCGGCGTGGGCCTTAATGTGATCCAGGGCGCAAAAGTTGCACAAGCCGGTAAGATCATCGCTATTGACATTAATCCCACCAGGCTTGAAATGGCTGTTAAATTTGGTGCCACGCATATAATTTTGGCTGCCAAGGATGATAACGGCTTACTCAAAGCAGCCGAAGAGGTAAAAAAACTTACCGGCGGCCGAGGTGCCGACTATGCATTTGAATGTACCGCGATACCTGAGTTAGGCGCGGCCCCTTTAGCTATGGTGCGCAACGCCGGTACGGCAGTACAGGTAAGCGGTATTGAGCAGGATATCACCATTGATATGCGCCTTTTTGAATGGGATAAAATTTACATCAACCCGCTTTATGGCAAATGCCGCCCGCAAATTGACTTCCCCGAAATAGTACAGCATTATACCGGCGGGAGCTTACTGCTCGAAGAAATGATTACACGTACATACTCTATAAACGAACTTGATAAAGCTTTTGACGATATGCTGAAAGGCAAAAACGCAAAAGGGGTTATCGTTTTCGACTAAACAAGCCCATGCCATTTAAAACTACCGAGATTTCTAATCCGCAATATGAAAGTAATCAGCTACGGTTTATAACTGTAAAAACCCCCAATTTAAAAGGCAGGGGGGATATTTGCGTGTATGTGCCGTCGGGGGCCAATAAAAGCGAGGTTTTACCCATTGTAATATTACTGCACGGCGTGTATGGTAGCGCATGGAGCTGGGCCATGAGCGCAGGCGTGCATTTAAAAACCAATGAGCTTATTCAAAAAGGCGAATTGCCAAGAATGATACTGGCCATGCCATCAGACGGGCTTTGGGGCGATGGCTCGGGCTATTTACCGCATAGCGGGTTTAATTTTGAACAATGGATAGCCGAAGATGTACCTGCAGCTGTAATGGAAAATATCCCTGGTGCTAAGCAAAATTCTCCATTGTTTATTGCCGGCCTTTCTATGGGAGGTTTTGGCGCTTTAAGGATAGGTGCCAAATACGGGCATAAGTTTAAAGCAATTTCTGGCCTTTCATCTATAACAAGTTTGCCGCAAATTAAGCTTTTTGCAGGCGAACCTTTAAAAACTTACGCCCAGGATATCGTGGCCGATGAAGATGTGTTTGCTACGTTTAAAAAATACAGGGACCAACTGCCGCCTGTCCGTTTTGACTGCGGTGTTAATGATTTGCTCATTAACTACAATCGCGACCTGCACAAAAAGCTGAACAAGGAGAAAATACCCCATATTTATGAAGAAAACCCAGGCGGGCACGAATGGTCATACTGGGCGAAGCATATTTTATCAACCCTTAATTTTTTTGTCAGTAAACTGTAAGTAAGGCGGTTAATATAAACTAACCGTTGGGTTATAATGTGCGAATATCATTATTTTGTCAGTTTTGATTAGTCGAACATACCATTATCACTATAAGTAACGTTTATCTACTTTGTAGGTTAACACCTGCAAATAGTGATAAGGTTTAGGTTTAAAGCCCCCAAGCAGCGAGTGCAAGGGGGCTTTTATTTTAGAAAATGTAGAGAAGCTTTGCAAATAACGAGTTAATTCGTCCCGGGCTGTGCTATACATAAACTAAGCATGCATCAAAAATAATCATAGGGGCTGGGTGACAGATGAGTGAAGTCACAAGTTAAAAGCAGTTTGCTTTTCATCACTAATTTACAAACTCGCGACAATGAAAGCCTTTTATGATACTCTAACCTTTTCAAAATTCAAACCTGACATTTGTTCTTTTTGTATAGCTCCTTTCAATTCCTGACTTACATAAATGGCTGATGGTATTTTCCATAAATTGCCGGGAGTAGGTTTTGTGAATACCGTATATCCCTTAATTTTTGAATGCGAAAAGCATGGTACAATTATTCTATCTGTCCCTTTTATAAATATTGTTTTTTCAACGTCTAAAACATCTAATGACTGCTTAAATCGCAACAAAAAATATATTCTCTGTTCATTATTGCCATTTACCTTTACTGAAATCCAATCGACACCTTCATGGCCCGTTAATTTACTATCTATAGTCGCCTTGAGTTTTTCTGAAAACAAAGGTGTTGCAGAGTCATTGGGGAGATAATCTAACCAAATTTTATCTAATGAGCTTAGATCATCATCTCGTTTCAATCCACCTTTTTGTACCGATAATCTAAATAATTTTAACTCGAAAGGTAAATCAGTCGTATTATCTAAATCGTTTATTAATTCATAAACGGATTTGCTTCCTTCCGGAGCAAACGCACTTGCTATAGCTTTGCTATTATTGGGCCCTCCTAATAAAAAATATGAGTTTATTATTTCCATGCTGTTTTACGTAAAAGTTGTAAGGTTTGTATTGCCGGTTGTTTAAAATGTTTTGCTCAAATGAATAAATGTAAAAAACATTTCTATCTCCTCAAGCGGCGTTTGCTATCGATTTCACTTCCTGCAATGTAAAATCATGATATGCGTTAGGGAGGCTTGTTTTTCTTTCAGGCAGATGTTGATCTTTTCGTTTACTTTAGTTGCCTGTTTAATATCCTTAATGAGCGATCTGAAGAAAGAATTACATCAGCTATGTGTTAACCATGTGCGTAAAATTATGGAAGCCACAGAGCTTGCCATTGCCGATGCGCAAAAATCCTCAACTGATGATACGAAAAGCAGCGCGGGCGATAAATACGAAACCGGGCGGGAAATGGCGCAGCAGGAAACCAACCGCAACATGGCGCAGCTTAATGAAGCCAACAAATTGTTAGTGGCCTTAAATCGCATAGGTACAACAGGGGCATCAGTACATGCCGAGCCTGGCAGCGTGATAGTTACCAATAACGGCAATTTTTATCTGGCTATAAGTGCGGGAGCTTTAACGCTTAATGGCAAAACATTTTTTGCGGTGTCTCCTGCATCGCCGGTGGGCAACATGCTTAGTGGTAAAAAGGCCGGAGACGAGTTTGTATTAAATGGGAAGCACTATAAAATAGAATCGGTGCTTTAGTTTTGACGCCGATTTATGGGCGCTGAATAATTTTTTTGTTACGTTAATATTAAAAAAATACTGGCGCGTGCGTTTTTCATAATTATTTTACAAAAACACCCCGTTTTTAAAACAAAACGGATATCCCTTTGTATTAATGGGTTGACTAATGCCAATTATGTTCACAAAACCTGTGAAAAAATAATTTTTTTTAAAATAAAAGCACTCATTCACATAAACATGCAGTAATCATCAAATATCTATTACTATATTTGATGTTAACAAAACGTGGGTAATTAACAAAGCATGCCCATTAAAAACTAAATATTAATGAACATATTCGTAGGAAGTCTTCCTTTTACTTTAGGGGAAGCCGATTTAAAACAGCTTTTCGAAGCTTATGGTGAAGTTAACTCAGTAAAAATTATTATTGACAGGGAATCAGGAAGAAGCAAAGGATTCGGATTCATTGAAATGGCAGATGATGAGGCGGCACAACAAGCTATAAGCAGCCTAAACGGTTCTGAAGTTAAAGGAAGATCAATTGCAGTAAGCCAGGCAGAAGAGAAAAAACCAGGTGGCGATCGCAGAAGCAGTGGCGGTGGCTACGGCGGCGGTAACCGCGGTGGCGGTGGTTACGGTGGTGGCAACCGCGGCGGCGGTGGCGGCGGCTATTCAAGAGATAATCGTGGCGGCGGCGGCAAAAGCTGGTAAAATATAACCTAAAGTAAAATACCGGGCTCATTAAACCGGTATTTTACTTTAGATATTGCATCTGTAAATCTACCTTTCCGGAAAACTTTTTATTAGGAATTTTTGCCTTATCAGGATTTTTGTGCCCTGAAGTTTTTCACACCAAGGGTATACTATACTACTTTTTGAGGTAGCTTCACTTCAAATACTGTCCCTTCGTTGGGTTTTGAGTAAATATTTATTGAGCCTTTAAGGCTTTCAATAAGGTGTTTTACTAAAGCCAGCCCGAAACCAAACCCGGCTTCGCCGGTTGTTCCGTTTGTTGAAGCGGAGTTGCCTTTCAGTATTTTTTCGATACCTTCTTTATCTATACCAACTCCACTGTCTTTTACCTGGATTTGCAATGTGCTGATATGGTCGGTTACTTCCAGGCTTAAGTTAACTACTACATAACCTCCGCCCGGGGTAAATTTTATCGCATTTGAGATCAGGTTTCCGGTTATTTGCAATAGCTTGTTGCGGGCAAATGGTATCCGCTCCGATTCGGACGAGGTATTAACCGTAAGCAAAATGTTTTTATTGCGGGCCTGCGGTACAAACAGCCGTTCTATTTTATCTTTTAAAACCAGGAGGTTAAACTCAGAGCCATTTGAAACGGGCTTATGCTCCTTTTTATCGGCACTCAAAATCTCATCTGCCAGTTCCAGGATTGACCGGCCACTTTTATGGATCAGGTTGATGAATTCAAGTACTTCTTCAATTTGGTTCGCCTCTCCCTGATCGCTGATGAGTTGGGCAAGGCCAATAATGCCGCTTAACGGCCCGCGGATGTCATGGGCTACCTTCTTTTGCGTTTCGTTGGCTTCAGAAAGCTTGTTTTTTAGTTTGCCAATTACTTTAAGGTCTTTTAAGCGGTTTACAATTTCACTGGCGATGATCTTTAAAAGCTCAACCTTTTCGGGTGTGAGCTCTTTAACATTTTTATCAAGTACGCATAGGGCACCAATATTGTGGTTGTCGGTTGTTTTGAGCGGTATTCCATAATAATATCTTAGCCGGGGCTCATCGGTTACATAAAATTTATCCTTAAAGCGCTCGTCGTTTTGCAGGTCCCCCACCTCAAAATATTCTCCGTTTATGATTGTGTATTGGCAAACAGAGTCTTCGCGCGGCATTTGTTCAATTTCCAGGCCGTGGCCGCTGATACTCCATTGGGTATAAGAATCAATAAGGTTTACCAGCGAAATTTCTGTGCCGGTAACCTTAGCGGCCAGCTTGGCGAGGTCTTTAAAACTATCCTGGTGTTCGGTGTAGTCAAGATCAAATTCCGATAGGCTCAAGAGCCTTTCCATTTCATTATCAGGAATTGGCGGGACAGGCATATTAAAATATATATTGGTAATTATTATATACGTGATATTACTCCATAAGGTTATATAGGTAATAGCAGGTGCGCATTAAATTTTAGGTAATTGTATGTTACATTATCATAAATTTATGCTGGTTATTTAAACGGGCCCCGCAACCGAAACCCTATGCCCAGCGTATTTGTTTTAAAATGCATATCAGCTTTTAATTAATGTAAAACTTTCACCCATGAAAAAACTACTTCTCTTAACACTATTTATTGGTTTGGCTACTATCACCTTTGCACAGCGCAAAGTAGTTTGCTGCAGCAATCCGTCGGCAACACAGCAATTTGCCATGCTGGCTTCCAACCCGCAATTTAAAATGTCGCACAAAAATCCTTTACCCATCCGCTTTCAAAGCAGTATCGGCGAGGCCATCACCTACAAAACATCCGATGGAAAACAGGCATCTGCATTTTTTATGAAAGCAAAAAAGCCTACTAATAATTATTTATTGGTAATACATGAATGGTGGGGTCTTAATGATTACGTAAAAAAGGAATCGGAAAAACTGTATAACGATCTGGGGAATGTAAATATCATCGACCTTGATTTGTACGACGGCAAGGTGGCTACCACCCGCGAAGATGCGGGCAAATTTATGCAGGCTGTAAATGACGACAGGGCACGCGCTATAGTAAACGGGGCTATCGCCTATGCCGGCGCTAATGCACATATTGCTACTATTGGCTGGTGCTTTGGCGGTGGATGGAGCCTGCAAACCAGTTTGCTTGCCGGTAAAAAAGCCGTTGCCTGTGTAATGTACTACGGTATGCCCGAGCAGGATGTTAATAAATTAAAAACTTTAAATACCGATGTGCTGGGGAATTTTGCCAACAAAGACCAGTGGATTAACACAAAGGTGGTGGCTAAATTTGATGCCGATATGAAGGCTGCCGGAAAGAAGGTTTACCTGCACCAATATGATGCCGATCACGGATTTGCAAACCCAAGTAATCCTATTTATAACAGCGATGCCACTAAAGATGCTTATGCAAATACCCTGGTATTTTTAAAAGCACGACTGAAGTAAACAAAACTAACGGTGTAGTGTTGTATGGGGCAAGCTTCGGCATGCCCCATTTTTTTGTAACATTGCATAAAATTTATCTACTTGACACGTTCTGCTAAAAAGGTTGTTTCGTATCTTCTTAAGGCCGGTATATTATTAGTTGCGGGGTGGTTTATTTACCGGCAATTCAACAAAAAGAATAACGACCTAAAGCAGTTTGAACATTTTGCATCGCACATAAGTACTGCCCATGTTGTTATTGTCATGGGGCTGGTTGTTTTGCTGATGTTTTTAAACTGGTTTTTGGAAGCACTTAAGTGGCGCTACGTAACCAAAACATTGATCAATATTAGTTTATGGGAGGCAGTTGAGGCTGTTTTTTGTGGCCTTACCTGGGCTGTAACCACACCTAACCGGCTGGGCGAATACGGAGGCCGCGTAATGTTTTTACCGCCCCGCAAACGTGTGCCGGGTATTTTTGCAATGGGGGTGGGCTCATTTAGCCAGGGCTCGGTTACCAACGTTTTGGGGGTGATTGCCATGATCTGGTTTGTTGCCAATTATATACATTCAAATTTGGCGCTGGCCTGGGGGGTAACTGCTGTTTGCGCAGTAATTGTAGCTATACAGCTGGTGTTTTATTTTCATATAAACTGGGCTGTTACCTTGTTGGATAAGGTTCCGTTTATCAAAAAATACCATCGCTTTTTTGAAGTGATGGGGCGTTATCACACTCATGAGCTTATCACGATCATGGGTTTTAGCATTGCCCGTTATATTACGTTTTCGTTTCAGTACTTCCTGGTGTTTCAGTTGCTGGTACCAAACCTGGATATTGCGCCAATGATGATGATGCTGATGTTATTTTTCCTGGTGTCATCTGCCATTCCCTCGCTTGATCTTTTTGATATCGGCGTACGGGGATTTACGGCTTCGCACCTGTTTGTGTATGTAACCGATCAAAATATTGCCGTAATAGCCGGCGTATCATCAATATGGCTTATTAATTTATTTATTCCTGCTATTTTAGGATCCTTATTCGTTTTAAAACTCAAATTCTTTGACCGAGCTGATTAGTATTATTTCGTTGTTTTCTGTAGGGCTTTATGTGGTATTGCTGATCTATCTGCGGATAGGCTGGGCAAAGGTCACGATGCCGCCGGTTATTGCCCAAACACTCAGTACCAAAGTAACAGTGCTTATTGCGGCCCGAAATGAGGAAGAAAAGATCCATCTGACCATCGAAGATATTTTGGCCCAGGATTACCCGAAAGAATTGCTGGAGATCATTATTGTCGACGACCATTCAACAGATAATACTGCCGCCATAATCAACAGTTATTCAAAGCAAGGCGTAACGCTACTGAAGCTCAGTCTTGGTGAAACACTTAATTCGTACAAGAAAAAGGCAATAGCCGAAGCCATTAAACGTTCAACAGGCGATTTGATGGTAGCAACAGATGCCGATTGCCGTATGGGTAATCAATGGCTGCGTACTATTGTTGGCTTTTACGAACAAAATAACCTGGTGATGATCTCGTCGCCGGTAACATATTTCCAGGAGCAATCGGTATTTGAGCGGATGCAAACGCTTGATTTTTCGTCGCTCATTGGCATGGGAGGTTCATTTTTAGGCCATGGTTTTGCCGCTACATGTAACGGGGCAAATTTCGCCTATCGTAAAGACGTGTTTTATGAGGTTGGCGGTTTTACCGGCATTGATGACCTGGCCTCGGGTGATGACGAACTTTTATTGCACAAGGTTGGAGAGCGTTATCCCGGTAAGATAGGATTTTTGAAAAGGCGCGAGGCAATTGTGTATACGCATGCAAAGCCCAATTTGAAAGAGTTTATACAGCAAAGGCGCCGCTGGGCATCAAAATCAACCAAGTACAAAAATAAAAAGATGGTGGCCTTTGCACTCAGTATCTGGTTGTGCAATTTTATGCTGTTGCTTACGGCGGTACTCGGGGTTTTCGATATTTATTTCCTGAAACTGTTTTTGCTTACCATCGGCATTAAATATGCGATAGACCTGTTATACATGACACCCATCATGAACTTTTTAAAACGGCGCGAGCTGCTATTGTACGTAAGCTTTGTTCTGCCGCTTAATATTCTTTATTTCGTTATCATCGGCTTTTTGGGAAAAAACAAAAAGTACGCCTGGAAAGGCAGAATGGTTAAGTAAGCTATAATTAAGCTAAAAGCCGAAGGCTGAAAGCATAAAGCTACCAAACGTAGGTATAGGAAATCTGCTCCGGGCTTGTAAAAGGTTATGTGCTTTGAGCCTTAAGCTTTCTGCTTTTAGCTCCGGATATAGCTTTTGGCTTTCAGCTTTTAGCTCCAAAACAGCTTTCAGCTTCATAATGCGTTTGTAAAGAAATCTGCCATTATTGTTAATTGCTGCTATTTAAGCGATATTTAGCCAATACACATGAAACTATTAGCACATTGGCCGAAATTACACCAGCAAAACGCACCTGGCGTGTTTTTAAGCGTAATAAAATTGCCGTAACCGGGTTGGCATTTATCCTGCTTACTTTGCTTGTTGCCATACTGGGCTACCTCATTATGCCCGATGATACGCCGCTGGCCAATAATATGATTATCCAGCTCAGTATAAAAAAGCCCGGGTCAACCTACATGATGCTCAAACTCCGGAAAACGGAGCCTGTTGATACTATAAATGCGTTTGCCAAAATGCTATACGGCCAGCCATCGTTTTATAAAGAAGTGCCTGTAACCGGTTATCATTTTGTTAAAGATTCCATTTATGTTAATGGTTACATTGGGGATGAAGATAAACCTGAAAAAAAAGCATATAATATTTTTGAAGTTTTAACCGGGCAAAAGCCTGTTTATAAAAACGGGAAGGTTGCGTTTGCCAATAACGGTCAAACAATTATTGAACCTGCTACTATTGCTGTTTATCAAAAATTTGATGCGCAGATCCGGGAAGAGAATATCGGGTTCAAAACCTTTTGGCTTGGTACTGACGGCTATGGCCGCGATATGCTGAGCCGCCTGTTGCTGGGCACCCGGATTTCGCTTGCAGTAGGTTTAATGTCAGTTATCATCAGCATGTTGCTTGGAGTGACTGTTGGGGCCGTAGCCGGCTATTTTGGCGGCTGGGTAGATGCATCGTTAAGCTGGCTGATGAATATTTTATGGGCGCTGCCTGCCCTGTTGCTTGTAATAGCCATATCATTTGCATTAGGCAAAGGCTTGTGGCAGATATTTATAGCTGTTGGCCTGTCTATGTGGGTTGAGGTGGCGCGCCTGGTACGCGGGCAGGTAATGGCCCTTAAACAGGTTGAATACATTGAAGCCGCCAGGGCATTGGGTTTTAGCAACAAGCGCATTATAGCCAAACATATTTTACCAAATATCACCGGACCGATATTGGTACTTGCATCCTCAAATTTTGCATCAGCCATACTTTTGGAAGCAGGGCTTAGTTTTTTAGGCTTTGGCGCACAGCCGCCTATGCCAACCTGGGGCGGTATGATCAAGGAGCATTATGGCTATATTGTTATGGATTCGGCTTTTTTGGCGATAATTCCGGGTTTGGCCATCATGTTACTGGTGTATGCCTTTAACCTTGTTACCGTTGGCCTGCGCGATGCCTTTGATATAAAATCACAAAGTACTCGTATTTAAAAATTATTTCTTCTATTTTAGTCAGCGTACTTAATCAATATGCTGAATATAGACGACGGTTCCGGCGAAGACGAATTGATCAGGCTTTTGCTCAAACGGCAGTCGGAATTAAATTCTTTATTGGAAATTACGCGGGCTATAAACAAAAACACCGCTACTCCTATCCTCATTCAAATGCTGGAAGTTATTCTGCAAAATTATTTGCAGGTAGGTAAACTGCGTTTTTTGATTGAGAAGGACAGTAAATTTGCCTGTATAGCCAAATATGGCGGGGATATTGAATCGTCGGTGGTGCTGGCCCGTGCCTGTAAAAAGCTGAGTAAAGTTAAAGCCCCAATAGCTATAGCCGGGCACCGCGACCCTGTGCTGAAAAAGTATAATTATTTCATCCCGGTATATCACAAAAGTAAAGCACTTGCCTATGCCCTTATCGGCGATTTTAATACTTCGGGCGAGATGCTTAACAATGATCTTAACTTCATCCAAACGCTGATGAATGTGATCATTGTGGCGCTTGAAAATAAAAAGCTTTTTCGTGAGCGACTACAGTCTGAACGTTTTCAGCGCGAAATGGAACTTGCTGTAGAAGTACAAAATATGCTGATCCCCATGCGGGAGCATAAAGACGATAGCGTGGAAATTGGTGCAAAGTATCTTCCGCATCAAAACATCGGGGGCGATTACTTTGATTTTATCCGCCTTAATGAGCATGAGTTTTTGTGGTGTATTGCCGATGTATCGGGTAAAGGTATTTCGGCGGCCTTATTGATGGCCAACTTCCAGGCCAGCCTGCATGCATGGGCAGCAGTAGATGGTGATTTGACCAATATTGTTGACAGGCTAAATAAAATTGTATTAAACAACACTAAAGGCGAGCGGTTTATCACCCTGTTCCTTGCCCGTTATAATCAGAAAAACCGGCGGCTTAACTATATTAACGCCGGGCATAACCCAACCATATTGTATTCGGAAGGGGGGGCTATCCCGCTTAAGCTTGGTACTACCATGATCGGGGTTTTTGAAGATCTTCCTTTTTTAAACGAGGGCGAAGTTGATGTTGAACCAGGCAGCCTCATCTTTAACTATACCGATGGGCTTATGGATTTTGAGTCGCCAAGCTCCAAAGCATGGAATGAGGATAAGTTACTTGATTTTGTGCTGGCACACGGCGAGCTATCGCCCGATAACTTTAACCAGGCTTTGATGGATTATCTGAGCAATGTACATAAAAGCAAGCCTATTGATGATATTACCTTGCTTACGCTGAAGATTTTTTAAGCAAAAGGGTGTTTTTTAAATGTAGAGACGCATAATTGCGTCTCACGAAGGACAAGTCGATTTTAAAACACCTGAGCCGCCGTAAATTGCAAGCGTGAGACGCAATTATGCGTCTCTACATTCAAAAATTATCGTTTTTAAACAACCTCTGAAGATCTAAAGCCCTTTGTTGAAAAACTCATAATACTAATTACTTCACTAACACGTTTACAACACTTATTATATTTGCCGGATGCTATCAGCCAGGTACCAGTACGAGTTTTTAGAAGCAGGATGTGATGAGGCCGGGCGGGGATGCCTTGCCGGCCCTGTTTTTGCCGCTGCGGTTATTTTACCTCCCGATTTTGACCATCACCTGCTGAATGATTCCAAGCAAGTAACTGAGGAAATAAGATATCAGCTCCGTGCCGAAATTGAGGCAAAAGCGGTGGCTTTCGCCGTAGCATCTGTTGATAACCTGGAGATAGATGAGATCAACATCCTGAATGCATCATTTCTGGCTATGCACCGGGCCATTGAAAAATTACATCTTGAGCCCCAGTTTCTGATCATTGATGGTAATCGTTTCAAAAAATACAAAAGCATTCCGCATGAGTGTATTATTAAGGGCGACGGAAAATATTTCAGTATAGCAGCAGCATCCATATTGGCTAAAACCTACCGCGACGATTATATGATGCAAATTGCAGCCGAACATCCGGAGTATGAATGGCATACCAATAAAGGTTATCCTACAATCAAGCATCGCAAAACGGTAATGAAAATTGGTTTTACACCCTACCATCGCCGCACTTTCAGGGTAACAGACCCGCAGTTAAGTATTTTTTAATGAAGTTTTGAATACCCCGTTCAGGATGGTATTTTTGTTAAAAACCAAATCCACCGTTTGAAGATCCTAATTTTAACACATCGTGTACCATTTCCGCAGAATGGCGGTTACGCCATTGTGGTTTGCAATACCATTAAAGGTTTAATTGCGCTTGGGCATGAGGTTGCACTGGTAGCTTTAAACGGCAAAAGATATCACGGCAGTGTACAAACAACTGAAGATGACCTGCTGCAAAAAATCCGTTATACATCCTACGATATCAACATTAATGTATCGGTACTTGATGCTGTAACTAACCTGTTCAGTAAAAAATCAAATGATGTTGACCGCTATTACGATGCTGAATTTGAAAAGCTCCTGCTGCGCGAATTACGCCAGACGGTATACGATGTTATCCAGTTTGAAGGGCTGTTTGTAACGCCCTATCTGGCTGCTACGCGTAAGCATACAAAGGCAAGGTTGATTTACCGGTCGCACAATATTGAGCACCAGGTATGGCTTAGGCTGGCGCAGCGAAAAAGTGACCTTTTTAAGAAATGGTACCTGCATTTGCTGGCCCGCCGGGTTAAGGATTATGAACTGCAGCAGCTCAATAAATTTGATGGTATAGCCGTATTTACCAATGAGGATAAAAAAACGCTGCTATCATACGGAGTTACAATTCCGGTTGATATTTTTCCGGTAGGCATCTCTTTGCCGGATTATAAACCAGATTACAATAAAACGGAGTTCCCAAGTTTGTTTTTTCTGGGCTCGTTAGATTGGATGCCCAACAGGGAAGGGATAGAATGGTTTATTGAGAGTTTTTATAAAGACCTAACCGAGGGCGACCTGCGTGTAAAGTTTTATGTTGCCGGGCATAATATCCCCGATAGCTTTGATGATTACGAGGCTATGGGCAAGATCTTTATCCAGGGAGAAATTGACGATGCTTCTGAATTTGTAAATAGTAAAGCTATCATGGTAGTGCCACTGCTTTCAAGCGGGGGGATGCGGGTTAAAATAGTTGAAGGTATGGCCATGGAAAAGTGTATTATATCCACCTCGCTTGGTGCCGAAGGCATAAACTTTACCAATGGCAGCAACATTCTGATTGCCAATAACCGGCAGGAGTTTTATGATGCCATTGAGCGCTGCATTACCGACGAGGAGTTTTGTCGCAACATTGGCCTCAACGCCCGCCGTTTAATTGAAGAACAGCACGATGTGCATGTTATAGCACCAAGCCTGGTTGCTTTTTATCAAAGTGTTGAACCTTGATTGGCATGATTTAAGGATTGCCTGAGTTTTGTAAAGGCGGTGATGTTTCGCGGTCAACAACGGTGACGAATTATCTCTAAAAAATCATGTCATTGCGAGGCGCGGGATGGGCAAAAGCACTTGGGGCGACGCGGCAATCCCATAGCTATACAGGGCGGACATGCAATGGCTACAAGATTGCCGCGCTGCGCTCGCAATGACATATCTTCTCCATTCCTTCTGTCAAACTGCCACTGCAAACTGCCAACTTCCCTACTGCTGTTGTTGTTGCTGCTGCTGAATGATTTCCATATACCGTTGATAGCTGTTTTTAGAAAATTCGGTTGCCGCGTGCATGGCCGGTGTTTCATGGGCTTTATCTTCGAAAACAATATTGTCGGCATCATCTACAATTACTGATACTTCCAGTTTATGCCTGTATGCACCTTTATAAACACCTTTAACCGGAGAGCAATCAGAAAAATTACGACCTACGGCCAGGCGTACATGAGTTTCATTGGCAATGCAATTATTTGTTGGGTCGATGCCCAGCCATCCATAATCAGGCACATATACTTCGGCCCAGGCGTGAGTAGCGCCCTCGCCGCGCATGGCACTGCTATGCGTGCAGATATAGCCGCTTACATAGCGCGATGGTATTTTAAGCTGGCGCAGCATCACCATTAAAATATGGGCAAAATCCTGGCATACGCCGGCTTTAAGCTTCCATACTTCGTCAAGCGTTGTTTCAACGGTGGTAACCCCCTTTATATATTCAAAGTTTTTGTACACCCAGCTGCAAAACCTAAGTGCTACCTGGAAAGGGGTTTCGTCTTTATGCCGCTCCTGTTCAACTATTTCCTGTAGTTGGGGCAGGCCTTCAAAATACTCCTGCTTCAAAAAATCAATATAGGGTACCATGTATTGAAGCCGCTTAAGGTCCTCCCATTGCTGCTCCGGAAAAATATCATTTACCGGCAGTGGGCGCTGGCGGGTAACAACAACCAGCTTGGAGTTAATGACCAGCATATTGTGTTGATTGCTGTAGGTGAAACTGCCAACTTCGTTGCCATAATAATCAATGTGGGTATCAACTACAGGGTTACCGGTTATATTTAGTTCCTGCTTAATTACTTCCTGGTATTCATCTTTTATCGGGAACAGGATGATCTGGTTGGCACTGTCACGAACAGGCCCCTCATAGGTATATTTCGTAATATGTTGGATCTTAAATTCGGGCATCTTTTCTTTAATTAGTTAATTGGACAATTTGAAGATTTGAAAATGAAAAAAAGTAAACCTGCATTTTCAAATTTTCAAATTTTCAAATCATCACATCTTCAAATTAAGCGGTTTTCAAATCATATTTATGAATTAGCAAAATAATGCTGGTTTAGAGAGTTCCCTACCCCGTACAGCTCGCTCCTTATTTGCGTAAGGAAAAGGTGCAGGCCCTCCTGCTTAATGCTTTTTACCGAACTGTATTTAATGCGGCTTTGCAGCCTCCCTATCTGGAACGACATTTCGCGGTAATCATCAGCATTGCTGTCATTCTTCAGCCTGTCGAAATAACGTTGAATATTGTTTACCGAGTAGATAACCGAACGCGGAAAGTCGTTGTTCAGCACAACCTGTTCCAGTATGTTTTCGGCTTCAAAGCCTTCCCGATAGGTTTTTAAATACAGCTCATAACCACCCAGCGAAAGCAACAGGTGTTTCCAATAGGTAGTATCCGTAAGCAAGTCGGGATTGTCGCTTACCGAGCTGAATTTGGTATCCAGGATATCAACCGACTGAATAGCGCGCTCCAGGTATTTGCCAATATTCATAAACGCCCGGCCTTCGCCGCGTTCCATAGTGATCTCCACGGTGCCATAATAAAGCATCACCTGTTTTATCAAAATATCCAATACGCCTATTGGGTCTTCGCGGTGAAGGGCACGTTCTAGCCGTGGGTCTTTTACGGTATGGTAATATTCATTAAGGCATTGCCATAAATCTTTGGTAATGTGTTCCTGAACGCCGCGGGCGTTTTCACGCGCCAGGGTAATGATGTTGAGTATGGAATTTGGGTTGTTTTTACCGGTAACCATATATTTTAAAACGGACCGGCTGTCATTTTCCAGTTTTTCAGACTCAACGGCATCAAGCCCGGCAAAAATCCTCATTACAGGTTCCCATGTAAATTCCTGCACCGTATCCTGCGATGAGGCATAATTAATTTTGAGCATCCGCAGCATACCATCGCTGCGCTCAATGTAACGGCTTAACCAATAAAAACTTGCTGCAACCCTGCTTAACATATGATCTGTATTTCGGAATTCGGATGTTCAATTTCGGATTTACTTAAACCGCATCCTCGTTTATTTTTGTTTTACTTGAAAAGCCTTTTACCTTTAACCTCAGGTTAAAACCCAGGTGTCCTTACTGCCGCCACCCTGCGAGCTGTTAACCACCAGCGAGCCTTCTTTTAAGGCTACGCGGGTTAGGCCGCCCGGTACTATTTCAATGCCATCGGGCCCAAAAAGGGCGTAAGGCCTTAAATCAACCCGGCGTGGTTTTAACTCGCCCTGCATATAACATGGCGCTGCCGAGAGGCTGATAGTTGGCTGTGCTATGAAATTGCGGGGATCTTTAAGGATCTCTTTTTTATAATCGTCCATTTCCTGTTCGCTTGCCGCATGGCCCATCAGCATACCATAACCACCGCTGCCATTGGTTTTTTTAACCACCATTTTATTGAGGTTTTTAAATACCATTTCACGTTCGTCGGGGTTCCCTAACTGGTGTGTTGGAACGTTTTTGAGGATCGGCTCTTCGTTCAGGTAATAGCGGATCATATCGGGCACGTAGGCATACACCGCTTTATCATCGGCAACACCTGTACCTGTTGCATTTACAATGGCTACGTTTCCCTTGCGATAAGCGCCCATAAGGCCAGCCACGCCCAGCATACTTGCGGGATTAAATACCAGCGGATCAAGAAACTCATCATCCACCCGGCGGTAGATCACATCAACCTGTTGTAGCCCGGTAGTGGTTTTCATATATACCTTGTGGTTGTTCACCACCAGGTCGCGCCCTTCTACCAGTTCAACCCCCATCAGGCGGGCCAGCGTAGTGTGTTCAAAATAGGCCGAGTTATAAATGCCCGGCGTAAGTAAAACAATGGTTGGGTTATGGATTTGCCGCGGCGAAAGCGCCAGCAGGTTTTTATACAATATAGATGGATATTCGGTAACACTGCGTACGCTGCATTGTGGTAAAAGATCGGGGAATAGGCGTTTGGTGATCTCCCTGTTTTCGAGCATGTAGCTTACGCCCGATGGGGTGCGCAGGTTATCTTCAAGTACATAAAAAGCGCCGTCTTCGTCCCGGATCAGGTCGATACCCGAAATGTGTACGTAAATATCATAAGGCACCTGGAGCTGGTACATCTCGCGCAAAAAATGCGGGCACGAATAAATAATATCAATAGGTACTATACCGTCTTTGACGATAAACTGGTTGTGGTAAATATCTTTCAGGAAAAGATTGAGGGCATTGAGACGCTGTTTGATGCCCCGTTCAACAAAAGCCCATTCATCGGCCGTGATAATACGGGGAATGATATCAAAAGGAAAAATCTTTTCAATGCCTTCGCCACTGTTGTAAACGGTGAAGGTAATACCTTGGCTCATGAACAGGCGTTTGGCAAGCTCCTCTTTTTTGTTCAGGTCATCGGCCGATTCTTTTGAAATATAGTCAATAACTTTGCGGTAATGTTCGCGAACATTAGCGTCTGAGCCATACATTTCGTCCCAAACATTGTTTATTGGGTTGTATTTGTCAAAATAAGCTGATTCTTCCATGAAAAATTACAATAGTTTAAAAATTGACAATCAGTTATCTTTAAGAATTGTAATTTATGAAGTGTTTTTGATAAAAAAGCAAATTATTTTGAATATTTTAAAGAAATTTCAATATAATTTATAATTTCAATCAAAATTCAGAATATAAATTGACTGGTTTGTGGGCGATAGCTGGAGGTTTCTGAGATGAAAATCTATTTTTCAACAGCGTTTCCTGCTTTCCTGAACTCTGATGGGTTCATGCTCCTGTACTTTTTAAAAATCCGGTTCAGGTGGCTTTCATCATTAAAACCAAGCTCATTGGCAATTTCAACCATACGCATGTTACTATGCAGCAGGCGGTTTTCGACAAGCTTAAGCTTATAATTAATGATGTATTGCTGCAGGGTTTCGTTTGTGTGTTTTTTAAAGTAACGGCCAACGTAGGTTTCTGAAATCCCCATCTTGTCGGCGATAGACTCAGCCCTTAGTTTTTCGGGGAAATAGATATTTGCCTGAACATACTGGAGAATATCAAGCGCCTTTTCTTCGGTATTTTCATCTACTTCATCGGGCATGCTCATGGCCACATTACGGGCAACAATTACAATAATGGTATTAATGTACTGCTGTAAAAGCTCTTTACTATAAAGCCCGTTTTTTTGCCGCTCGCTGATGATGGCTTGCATAATGGGTTTTACAACAGCGCTGTCTTCATGGGTTTTTAATACACAACCCGGTGCCTGCGCTGCGTTTTTCAGGATAAATTCAAGGTGCTTAATGGCATCGCCCGGCAGCTTATAGTCTTTTATATAAGCCATATTAAAACGGACAAACAGAAACTGAGTAGCTGTTTGTATCTCGAAATAATGCGAATCATCAGGAGTGAGTAAAAACAGGTGCCCTGGCTTATATGCAAATTTGCTTTTATTAATGCATTGTTTCCCGGTGCCGCTTACAATGTAAATAAACTCGAAAAAGCTATGTGAATGTTCATTGCGGGGGCAGGTATCGAGCGGCTCGCGCAATACGATCTCGAAAGGTTGGTATAAATTATCTTTAACCATAGTGTAAATGTACAAATGTTACGAGGATTTGTACAAGAAACGGGGCAGGCCTATTGTATAATTTTGTATTATAATTAAACAACAGGATTACTAAAATGGAAAATCAAAATAAACCCACCATGCAGGCACTTATAGCAACTGAAGCAAATGCGCCTTTTACCCTTACAGAAGTTGAACGTCCGGTTCTTTCAGATAACCAGGTACTGGTGCGTATTGCGGCCAGCGGCGTAAGTGTGCTTGATAACAAGATCCGTACCGGTAAAGGGGGGCACGCCAAGCAACCGCTGCCTGCTATTTTAGGGATGGATTTTGCCGGTGTTATTGAAGCTGTAGGTGCGGCTGTTACCCGCTTTAAAGCAGGCGACGAAGTATATGGCCTTGCAGGTGGTATTGGTGGTTTACAGGGCACTTATGCGCAATATGCTGCTTTTGATGCCGATTTGCTTGCGGTTAAGCCAGCTAAGCTAAGTATGCGCCAATCTGCTTCAATGCCGCTTAATTTTATAACAGCATGGGAAGGCTTGGTTGACCGCGCAAATGTACATGAAGGGCAAAAGGTACTGGTACATGGGGGTGCCGGTGGCGTTGGTCATTTAGCGGTTCAGATCGCTAAAGCGTTAGGGGCAGATGTTTATGCTACCGGGAGCGCGGCCCAGCAGCAATATATTGAAAGTATCGGCGCTGTTTTTATTGATTACCGTGAAAAAACGGTTGAACAATACGTGAATGAATACACCGGCGGCGAAGGGTTTGATATTGTTTACGATACTTTGGGCGGTGCTACGTTAGATGCTTCATTTGCGGCCGCGAAGTATTATACCGGCCATGTAGTAAGTTGTTTAGGTTGGGGAGAACATAAACTGGCACCATTATCATTCCGTGGTGCAACTTATTCCGGCGTGTTTACCCTGATGCCAATGATCAGCGGCAGGGGCCGCAAACATCATGGCGAAATTATGCAGGCGGCTACCAAACTTGCCGAAGCTGGTAAAATTGTTCCGCTGGTTGACGAGCGTTCTTTCACACTGGCCACCGCTAATGAGGCTCATGATATATTAGAGAATGGCAAGGCGAATGGTAAGCTGGTGATTGACGTGGCTGAATAAACAGTGTAAAAAAGCAATGTAGAGACGCATTACATGTGTCTTTCTTAAGGCAGACAATTAAGAGCTTACCGGTGTGATTTGCAAAGCGAGAGACGCATGTGATGCGTCTCTACAGAAAATTATTTCTCAACCACCCTGTACGAGGGATCTTCCAGAATATTTACATGGATGATCCCTTCGGCGTTTTTGAGCAGTGTTACACAATCGTCACTTACATGTTTTAGCTGCAGTTTTTTTCCGGCCTGACGATATTTTTCGGTAAGCTTGTTTAGGGCTTCAATACCCGACATATCTGCAATACGGCTATCTTTAAAATCGATCACTACCTCTTCAGGATCTGCCTCGATATCAAACTTTTCATTAAAAGCCATCACCGAACCAAAAAACAACGGCCCATATATTTCATAATGCTTTACGCCTGCTTCGTTAATGTATTTGCGGGCGCGGATGCGCTTGGCGCTTTCCCAGGCAAAAACCAATGCCGAAATAATGACACCGATCAATACCGCAAGCGCAAGGTTGTGAAGCCATACCGTGATTAGCGCTACCAGGATCCCTACAAACACATCCTGTTTAGGCATTTTATTAATTATCCTGAAACTGATCCATTCAAAAGTGCTCACTGCCACCATGATCATTACGCCGGTAAGCGCGGCCATGGGTAATTTTTCAATAACCGGTGCGCCGAAAAGTATAATAAGCAGAATAGTTAATGAAGCAATAATGCCAGCCAGTCTTGCCCGTGCCCCTGCCGATAGATTTACCAGCGTTTGAGCAATCATAGGGCAGCCGCCCATACCCGAAAAGAAACCATTAAGGATGTTGGCACTTCCCTGTGCAATACACTCGCGGTTGCTATTGCCGCGGGTGGCGGTCATTTCATCAACCAGGTTTAATGTTAATAACCCTTCGGTAAGGCCAACGCCGGCCATGATGAGCGCATAGGGGAATATGATTTGCAAGGTATCCATATTGAAAGTAATAGCAGGGATATGAAATGGCGGGAAGCCTCCGCTTACTGCTGCTATATCACGCACTGTTTTAGTATGTATCCCGAAGCCGAAAACCAACGCAAATACCACAATAATAGCAACGAGCGATGGCGGCACCGCTTTGGTAAATTTGGGTAAAATGATGACAATGGCTATGGTGAGTGCTACCAAAGCCGCCATGATCATTAAAGGGGGCCCGCTAAGCCATGCCTCGTGGCCATTAACCACGGTTTTAAATTGCTCCAGCTGGGCCATGAAAATAATAACTGCCAGGCCGTTAACAAAGCCATACATAACAGGCTGAGGCACCAGGCGGATAAACTTACCCAGTTTAAACAAACCAACGAATATCTGAACCACACCCGCCAAAGCAACTGCCGCAAAAACATATTCCAACCCGTGCGATTTCATAAGCGCAATCAGCACCACAACGGTTGCTCCAGCCCCGCCCGATACCAGCCCCGGCCGTCCGCCGAATATAGACGTAGTCAGGCCCATGATAAATGCAGCATACAGGCCCATTAACGGCGGAAAGCCGGCAAGTATGGCGAAAGATAATGATTCGGGCATCATGGTCATGGCAACGGTTAATCCAGCCAGGATCTCGTTTTTATAATTGATTTTTTGCGAAAAGTCGAAAAGACGTAAAGAGAATTTCATCCAGAGTGGTTAAGTATTAAGTAGCCTTTATTGAAGACTTGTAGATAAGCTAATGAATAATGGGATGTGAGCAAACCATCAAAATTTAGTCGCCCCGCAAAAATATACAAAAATGCCGGACTGAGGCGAAGCGAGGATATTGAGGCTTTTTAATATGCTGAAGTAAAATTTCATTGCTGTTGGTTTTAACCAACGGAATAAGCTAAGATGATAAGCGGCTTTAGCCAAAATAAACATGCGGGATTTGAGCTGAAGCCCTTTTGCTTAGTTGTTTGTTATCCGTTGGTTAAAACCAATGGCAATGAAGGAGGGACTTATCTTGTATTTGATTGAACACGCTCTATGCCATTATTAATTCCGGCTTTGATCATATTACCATAACCATCGTCGGGTAAGAAGCTGGTATAGCTAAGGGCCGACTGATAGTTTTCACGCGCTTTATCAAAGTCTTCCAAATCCTCATGGCATTTGGCAATATTAAGATAAAGTGAAGGATAAACCCCTTTTATCTCCTGCCCTTCTATTTCAAAAGCGAATTTTAACGCGGTTTCGTCCCATTTTAATTTATCTGCAACACTCTGTTGATGCCGTGCTACATAGTGTGCGGCAATGAGCTTCTCAAGGGCATTTGTTGCTTCATTCCAGGCTTGATGAAACAATGCGGCAGCTTCATCTCGTTTGGCTTCGCCTTCCAATAACATTCCTTGGGCACAAAGTTTGTTAACATGGTTTTCCGGGTCGAATTGCATAGGGTGCTTGTAGTTTTTGTGGTTTAAATTTATGCTTTTGGGAAGATATATAAACAAAGGACAATTAAAAAAAGAGTGACGTCAAAAACTATGTCATTGCGAGCGTAGCGCGGCAATCGCATGCTATACAGAGCGGCTATGCTTCCGTGCGATTGCCGCGCTACGCTCGCAATGACATGGTTTATATCACTCCCAAAACAAAAACGGCCCGGTGAAACCGGGCCGTTTGCTATATTCAAAACAGAAAATCAATTAATGATTTTGTTCGTGTACTTCCTCTTCCCTGAACAGTTTCGCACTGAAAAAGTCATTGTTCATGCGGGCGATGTTGGTCAGCTTAATTTCCTTAGGACATTCCGCTTCGCAGGCACCGGTGTTGGTACAGCTTCCGAATCCTTCTTCGTCCATTTGGGCAACCATTGACTGCACACGACGGTAACGCTCAGGCTGACCTTGCGGCAATAAACCTAACTGAGTGATCTTGGCCGATACAAATAGCATAGCCGAAGCATTTTTACAAGCAGCAACGCAGGCTCCGCAACCGATACAAGTAGCCGAGTTGAAAGCCTCATCAGCAATAACCTTCGGAATTGGGATAGCATTGCCATCAGGTACACCACCGGTGTTCACCGAAACATAGCCGCCTGCCTGTTGGATCCTATCGAATGCAGAGCGGTCAACCGCTAAGTCTTTTACAATCGGGAATGCTTCTGCGCGCCATGGTTCAATGGTGATGGTTTCGCCATCATGGAAAGTACGCATGTGCAGCTGGCAGGTAGTGATACCGCGTTTCGGTCCGTGTGGGTGACCGTTGATATATAATGAACACATACCGCAAATACCTTCGCGGCAGTCGTGGTCAAAGTTAATTGGCTCATCGCCTTTGTGGGTCAGGCTTTCGTTAACCACGTCGAGCATTTCAAGGAACGACATGTCGGGCGAAATATTTTCAGCTTTGTAGCTTACAAATTTACCCGCGGTTTGAGCATTTTTTTGACGCCATACTTTAAGCGTCAGGTTCATATTTCCGTTACTCATCTTTGTTTTAGATTTGAGTTATCGTTGTTTTTGTTGATTGGGAGAATGGTTGATTAGGAGAGTGGTTTTGTTGGATAGAAAACCTATCAACTACTCACTTAATCAACCATTCACTAACTATGCGTAATTACGTTGCGATAAATGAACTGCTTCAAATACCAGTTGCTCTTTGTGCAATTCTTCAGGCTGATTTTCGCCTTTAAACTCCCAGGCAGCTACAAACGCAAAGTTTTCGTCATCGCGCAATGCTTCGCCATCTGGTGTTTGTGATTCAACCCTGAAGTGGCCACCGCATGATTCTTTACGCATTAAAGCGTCGTCAACCATCAGTTCGCCAAGCTCAATAAAGTCGGCCACGCGACCAGCTCTTTCCAACGAAGCATTTACTTCTTCATTTTCGCCGGTTACGATAGCATTTTTCCAGAAATCGGCTTTCAATGCCTGGATCAAACCTTTTGCTTTTTTCAGACCTTCTTCGGTACGGGCCATACCGCAATATTCCCACATAATGTGGCCAAGTTCGCGGTGGTACTCGTTAGTGGTTTTAGTGCCTTTAAGCGATAATAATTTATTTACGTGTGCAATTACATCCTGTTTGGTTTTTTCAAAAGCAGGATGGCTGGTATCAACCTTTTTAGGGCCAATTTTAGCCAGGTAATCGCCAAGGGTGTAAGGGATCACAAAGTAACCGTCAGATAAACCTTGCATCAGCGCCGAAGCACCAAGGCGGTTTGCGCCGTGGTCGGAGAAGTTACACTCACCCAAAGCATATAAACCAGGAATGGTAGTGCTCAGGTTATAATCAACCCAAAGGCCACCCATGGTATAGTGAACCGCCGGGTAAATACGCATTGGTTGTTTATATGGGTTTTCGTCGGTGATCTGGATATACATATCAAACAGGTTACCGTATTTAGCTTTAACGGTTTCTTCACCTAAACGTTTGATCGCATCGGCAAAGTCAAGGAATACCGCGAAGCCCGAGCCGCCCACACCTTTACCTTCTTCAACCATTTCCTTGGCATTACGTGAAGCCACGTCGCGCGGAACAAGGTTACCGAAAGCCGGATATTTACGCTCTAAGAAGTAATCGCGATCGTCTTCTTTAACCTGGTCGGCTTTCAATGTGCCTTTGCGTAATTGCTCGGCAATTTCAACCGTTTTTGGTGCCCATACCCTACCGTCGTTACGCAATGATTCAGACATCAGCGTAAGTTTCGACTGATGGTCGCCGGTTACCGGGATACAGGTTGGGTGAATTTGAGTATAGCAAGGGTTACCAAAGAAAGCACCACGTTTGTGTGCCCTCCAGGCTGCCGTTACGTTTGAGCCAATGGCGTTTGTTGACAGGTAAAACACGTTGCTGTAGCCACCGGTACATAACAATACCGCATGACCGGCATGGGTATCAATAGCGCCGGTAAGCATGTTGCGGGTAACAATACCTTTGGCATGGCCATCGATAGTTACTACGTCAAGCATTTCGTGACGGGTGTAAACTTTTACTTTGCCGGCATGGATCTGGCGGTTAAGCGCAGAGTATGCACCTAATAATAATTGCTGTCCTGTTTGGCCCCTCGCGTAGAAGGTACGCGATACCTGCGAACCACCGAATGAACGGTTATCCAGCAAGCCGCCGTACTCGCGGGCAAAAGGAACTCCCTGTGCAACGCACTGGTCAATGATGTTTACCGAAACTTCGGCCAAACGGTGAACGTTTGATTCGCGGGCGCGGTAGTCACCTCCTTTAATAGTATCGTAAAATAAACGGAAAACACTGTCGCCGTCGTTCTGGTAGTTTTTAGCAGCATTGATACCACCCTGTGCAGCAATAGAGTGCGCACGGCGGGGGCTGTCCTGGAAACAAAATGCCTTCACATTGTAACCCAGCTCGGCCAGTGTTGCAGCCGCCGAAGCTCCGGCCAAACCTGTACCTACGATGATGATATCGTATTTACGTTTGTTGGCAGGGTTAACCAGCTTCAGATCAAATTTATGCTTGCTCCATTTTTCGGCTAATGGGCCTTGAGGAATTTTAGCATCTAATGTCATCTCTTCTTTGTATTTATGTTTGTGGCTTTTGGCCAGCTAAACTTAGTGAGCTCCCTGGGTTGATAAATAGTAATAATAAACCGGCATGGCGGCGAAAGCTAACGGGATAATAACCGCAAAAAGCCACGTGCCAATAAAGTAAACTACCGGGGTATATTTACGGTGTACCCAGCCCAGCGTACGAAACGCGCTCTGGAAACCATGCAGCAAGTGAAATGCTACGGCACCCATGGCTATTACGTAAAATATTACGTAAATGATGTTGCTAAAGCTATAAGCAACACGTGCGTGCAAATCTTTTACCCTAACAACTTCCACATTATTTTCGGTTGATACAGAGTGGCTGAATTCGGCGTTAGCCGGTGTGTAATCACTAACTTTTGTTTCGCCGGTTGCCAGGTCGGTACGGTACTCTTTAAAGCCCATGGTTTTGTCGTTATGGTAACGGAACCAGAAATCGCCCATGTGAATAACGATGAACAGGAACATGATTGAACCCAGCAGGCCCATGTTTTTTGATGACCATGAGGCATCAGATTTTGCCGCTACTGCATAGCGTACAGGACGTGCTTTACGGTTTTTGACAGTCAGGATCAAACCGTATAGTGCATGCACTAAAATGGAAAGGTACAACAGGTATGCAATAACCTCAATAGGCGGAAAATGCGTAAGGAAGTTGGCATACACGTTAAAACTGAAACCGTTATCGTTGTTAAACAACAGCAGGTTGCCGCCTACGTGCACAATTAAAAACGTGCACAGAAACAAGCCTGTTAAAGCCATGATCAGCTTTTTGCCCAGCGACGAGTTTAAGGTTTGTTTGAATTCGCTCATTATGAATTGGATTTATTAGGCAAAAGTATTTATTAAATAACAAAACATAGAAGAGGTTTTGGCTTATTGAAGATCAAAAAGCTATTTAGAATCAATCTAAAGCAATGCGCTGGTGTTCAATGCGTAAATACAATGCTATGACAGGTAAATTATTGAATTAAAGGGCATTTTGAAGATGGAAATCAAGCTATAGCTACAACTTTATCCTTCAGTACGGCAAAGATCCTGTCGTTTTGAAGGCTCCTGATAGCTACGCGCCCGGTAAATTTACCAAAAGAAGGCAGTATTGCCTGTTTGCTGCCAAAAGCAAAACAAGGCAGGGTTAAGCTTTGCCTTCCTTTGCCGCTCAGGTTTACGCCCGGATGGATGTGTCCGCAAAAAACATAGCCCGGAGCCTGCTTATCATTGGCGAGCGGATGGTGCATCATCAAAAAAGGGCCCATCAATAGCTCGTCGTGCAGTTGGATGTTGAGATCATGATAATGTTTGTCTGCAATGATATCATGGTTGCCGCGGATGAGGATGATCTGCAAGGCCGGGAACTGACTTCGCCAAAGGATAAACCAATCCCAATCATTGTTCATGTCGCTGTGAAACAGATCGCCCAGAAAAATTAGCTTTTGAGGCTTGTGTTCATAAATGAGGTCTGAAAGTACAGCAAGATCGCTTTGTTCCATATCACGTGGTACCGCTATGCCCGCTTTGCGAAAATGGCCAACCTTGCCCAGATGTACATCTGCAATTATCAGGGCATTTTGTTGTTGCCAGTAAATAGCTTTTTGTGGAAGCAATAAAAGATCCTGCCCGAGCAGGTTAAAAGGAGTAGCCGCACTTATCATTAAAGCAAAGGTAATAAAAGCCTCCCGGGCCCCTAAAGGGGGAGTGGAAAATATTTTTTTGATCAGGGTGTAACCTGTTTAAAAAACATGTGGTCATAGTTTACAAATACACCACAACGGGGTATTTGCAGAGAGAAAAAACAATATTACTTAATTAAAAAAACAAATATTATGGGACCTGGACAATTGGGCGTATTAGCCGGAATAATAATACCCCTCAGCTTATTCGCAATGATCTTCGGCATTGTTTACTTAAATAAACGGGAGAAATTAGCAATGATTGAACGAAATATGGATCCAAGGAGTTATAAACCGCAATCGGCTCCTTATCAAAATTTAAAATGGGGTTTACTGCTCATCGGTTCGGGCATCGGCTTGTTTTTAGCCTATGTTTTAAACCGCAGTGTATTCAATAGTTTTGATGATGACGTTTTCTTTTTATATGTATCGCTGATAGCTATTTTTGGAGGAGCAGGTTTGTTTTTATCTTACCGCATCGAAAAAAGAGAAGTGCTGGATAAAGAAGAAATATACAAAGAGAAATAATAGTTCCCTTGTTATCCAGACTTACGAAGTTCACAAAAACCTCGTAAGTCTTTTATTTTTACCGCTATCTTAATCCTCCGCTCTTAAGGGAGGATTTTTTATTCAATTCCGTATCGCTCCTTAAATAAGTTTAAATGGTGGCGCTCATGCCCAGCCAGCATAAACACAAATGCGGCCACAGTAAACAAATGGTTGCTGGCTATCCCGGTACGGGCCAATTGATCATCGGTGAAGGCCTTAACCATATACAGGTTAGCCTGGCGTAATGCCCGGAATTCATCGGCAAGGTGTTTTATTTCCTGACTGTTAAAATCAGTATTGTTCACATATATGTCCTGATCAAAACCGGGCAGCTCGATATGGTTGCGTGAAAATACCAGGGCGCGGTAAGCAAAAGTACGTTCGGTATCAATCATATGGCCCAGCGCCTGCTTAACCGTCCATTTTCCGGGTGCATATGCATATAAACCCTGTTGGTTGGTTAAATTGCTGAAAAGCTGGTAACTGGTATCCATTTGCTGTTCAAGCATATTGATTACATCATTGTCGCCAACAAGCCCTACATATCCCGCTGCAAATGGCGAATAATCACCTGGTTTTGGTTTTGTTATCATTGCGCGTGTTTTTTAGTACTATCCTGAAAGTTGTACCCTTTCCTACTTCCGAATCTTTTACAAAGATCTGCCCGTTGTGATAATTTTCAACTATACGCTTGGTAAGCGATAAGCCCAGCCCCCAGCCGCGCTTGCGGGTGGTATAACCCGGTTGAAAAACGGTATCGAATTTAGAACGGGGAATGCCTTTGCCGGTATCGGTAATGTCGATAAAAATCTGGTTTTTTACCTTATTTCCGCTAATTTCCACTTTGATATTTCCCTTCCCCTCGATAGCATTAACTGCATTTTTTAACAGGTTCTCTACTACCCAATCAAACAGCGGAACGTTTAGCCCCGCTTTCAGGTGTGGGTTACCGGTGAGTTCAAAACTGATGTTTTTGCTTACCCTGACTTTAAAATAGTCAACAAAATCTTTCACTACCGCATATACACCATGCTCTTCCAGTACTGATTTGGAGCCTATTTTTGAAAAACGATCGGCTACAATCTCCAGGCGCTTTACATCGTTTTCCATTTCGGCCATCAGTACATCATCTTCGGCGTTGAATTTTTCTTTCATCAGCTCTATCCAGGCCATAAGCGATGATATTGGCGTGCCCAGCTGGTGCGCGGTTTCTTTGGCCAGGCCAACCCAAACCTGGTCCTGTTCCGATTTTCGCGAGGAACTAAAGGCCGTATAAGCCATCAATAAAAATATGGCAATTACCGTAAGCTGTACGTAAGGAAATAGCCGAAGTTGTGTTAATAATGCCGAATCCTTATAATAAACATAGTTGTCGTCGCCTAAAACTTTAAACTTTATAGGCGCGTGCTGGCCTTTCATATACTGCAGCTCGTTTTCAAAATAGGTAGGGTCGTATTTCTTCCCTTTTTTATTCTCGGCTTCCAGCTTGTTGTAAGTTTTGGTAGTATCTAATCCGCGCCATAAAATAATCTCGTCCTTTTCGTCGGTGATAATTGCGGGTACGGTTAAGCTGTCACGTACAGAAATTACATAACTGAAAAAATCGTCATCGTCTGAGTTTAATAATTGCCTCATGGTCATGGCCCAAACCTGGGCCCGGGTACGCTCAGAGCGGGCAATGTTTTTTACCAGGTAGCTGGTGTAAAATAATGAACCGCTGGCAATTACTACTGCGAAAGCGAGGAGCAAATATTTCCAACGTTTTTTCTGTTGATATGGGTTCATGCTGGGCACAGCCCAAATAACGTAAAATTATTTCAGATGTGCAGATGTGCGGATTGCAAATGTGCAGATGATAGATGTGCAAATTGAGGAGGCTCAATTATCATGTATAAAGGTTGTAGTATCCAGGTCATAAAAATGCCGCCATTTGACGCTGTATCTTAAAAACAACCCAATTAACAATTATTAACATTTTTCATCTGCATATCTGCACATCTGCAATCCGCACATCTACCATCTGAAATATAAACTATCTTTGCCCCATCATGACCGATAAAAAAGTAAGAGTCCGTTTTGCGCCGAGCCCTACAGGTGGTTTACACCTTGGCGGTGTGCGTACAGTGTTGTTTAACTATTTATTCGCCAAAAAACATGGCGGTGATTTTGTGTTACGAATTGAGGATACCGACCAGACACGCTATGTGGAAGGTGCCGAAGAATATATTTTAAACTGCCTTAAATGGTGTGGCCTTCACCCCGATGAAAGCCCGGTTGCCGGAGGCCCTTATGCCCCCTATCGCCAAAGTGAACGCAAGCCGCTTTACCGCGAATATGCCGAACGCCTGGTTATGGAAGGCCATGCATATTACGCCTTTGACACTGCCGAAGAACTGGACAAGAACCGTAAGGAGATCCCTAACTTTCAATATGGATTGGCTTATCGCCATACTTTACGTAACTCGTTATCATTGCCGCAACATGAGGTTGATGAGCTGCTTGCTGCCGGAACGCCGCACGTTATCCGTATCAAAATGCCCGAAGGCGAAACCGTGAGTTTCAATGATATGATCCGCGGGCATGTGAGCTTTGAGACCAGCCTGGTTGACGATAAAGTATTGTTAAAGGCTGATGGTATGCCTACATACCATCTGGCTGTTGTGGTTGATGATTTCCTGATGAAGATCACTCACGCTTTCCGCGGCGAGGAATGGCTGCCTTCGGCCCCAGTGCATTTGCTGCTTTGGGAGTACCTGGGCTGGAAAGCCGATATGCCGCAATGGGCGCACCTGCCGCTGATATTGAAACCGGATGGTCATGGAAAACTTAGCAAGCGCGATGGCGCAAGATTAGGTTTCCCTGTTTATGCCATGAACTGGTTTGATGCAAAATCGGGCGAGTTAACTCCGGGTTTCCGTGAGCTTGGCTTTTTGCCGGAGGCATTCTTGAACCTGCTGGCTACTTTAGGCTGGAACGATGGTACCGAACAGGAAATTTTTACGCTTGATGAACTGATCGATAAATTTTCGATAGAGCGGGTTAATAAATCGGGTGCTAAGTTTGATTTTGAAAAAGCCAAATGGTTCAACGCCGAGTGGATTAAGAAGTTGGAAGCCGAAAATCTGAAGCCGGGAGTTTCTAATGTATTGGCTGATAAAGGAATTGTTGTTAAGGATGGGGAATATCTTGTAAAAGTGATCAACCTGATCAAAGATCGTTGTGTGCTATTACCAGATTTTTATCAGCAGGCTGGATTCTTTTTTGAACAGCCTGCAGCATATGACCTCAATGCCGTAAAACCTAAATGGACAGATACCAAAACAGAATTTTACCGGGAGTTCATTGCTTTATTAAATAATGAAACTACGATTGACGCGCACGAACTGGAAGCTAAATTCAAAGCACTTGGCGAACAAAAAGGCCTAAAAGTTGGCGACGTGATGCTGCCATTCCGCATTATGCTGGTAGGCGGTAAATTTGGCCCGCATGTGTTTGATATCGTTGCCCTGCTTGGTAAAGAAGAAACTATCAGCAGGATTGAAAAGGCGCTTGTGGAGTTTACTGCAGCGTAATATAACAACTATGTCATTGCGAGCGCAGCGCGGCAATCTCGTAGCTATGCATATTCAATATGCCTGGCTACGAGATTGCCACGTCGCTCCTGATGCTTTTACCCAGGCCGCTCCTCGCAATGACATGGTTTTTAAGAGGGTTATTTAAGCTTCACCAACTTCTCCCCTTCCAAAACGGGAATTGCAGTAGTCAGATCAACCTGTAAACAAAACTCAATATCTTTTTCGATGCCTAATTTTTTAAGGCGTTCGCCGTGCGATGTTTTCTTGAGATAAGCATTGATATCCGTTTTGCCGATCTGGAAAAGATCATTTGCGGCTATAGCAGCATCATCCAGTACGAATCCTTTATCTTTTAATTGTTCAATTACAGCGCCGGCAAACAGGGTATCCTCCAGGTTGAAATTGTTTTTCCAGCCGGCACAAACCAGCAATACATTTTCGTTTTGGGTGTTAAGCCAGTTGCTTAAAGCAGTAAGGTTCAGAAACGAACCGATAACAATTTTTTTAGCACTGCGCGATAAATGAAGTGCATGAGTGCCGTTGGTAGTAGTTAGCACTATTGTTTTACCAGCTACTTTTTCTTTAGTGTATGAAAATGGCGAGTTGCCAAAATCAAAACCTTCAACTACCGATCCGTCGCGTTCGGCGGCAAGAAGGTAATCCAGCCCTTTCTCTCTATACGCGGCACACTCCTCAACTTGTGATACCGGTATAATAGCCTCAGCACCGTTTTCAATACCATAACATATAGATGATGTTGCCCTGAAAATATCAATAACCACCACAATATAATCTTCCACATTAAATAGCGGCAATAGTGCAGGGGTCAGGCAAACGTTTAATTCCTTTTTCATTTGTGATTGGTCATTATGTCATTGAGTCATCAGGTCATTGGTTGAGTCAAAAAAATGACTTAATGACCCAATGACCTGAAAGAAATGACCTATTTATAAAACGGTGGTTTTACAATTTTAGCCTTGATTTTATTATCCCTGATGCTGATGTAGATCTCGGTGCCTTCTTTGGCGAAAGCGGTGTCTACATAGCCCATACCAATGGCTTTTTGTAACGATGGCGATTGAGTGCCAGAAGTTACTTTACCAATGGTATTGCCATCGGCATCAACTATCACATAATCGTGACGTGGAATGCCGCGGTCAATCATTTCAAAACCTACCAGTTTACGACTTACACCAGCTTGTTTTTGTGCTTGGAGTGCTTCAGCATTGGTAAATTCTTTATTGAATTTGGTTACCCAGCCTAAACCGGCTTCGAGCGGAGAGGTAGTATCATCTATGTCATTACCATAGAGGCAAAAGCCCATTTCCAAACGCAGGGTATCGCGCGCGCCCAATCCAATTGGCTTAATGCCGAATGGTTCGCCTGCTTTGAAAATAGCCTCCCAGATCTGTTCAGCATATTGATTTTCAAAATAGATCTCGAAACCGCCAGCACCGGTATAACCGGTAGCAGATATCACTACGTTATCAACGCCGGCAAATGTTCCTTTGGTAAAGGTGTAGTATTCCATCGATACCAGGTCGGTATCGGTAAGGCTTTGTAAAGCTTCGGCAGCTTTGGGGCCCTGGATAGCCAGCAGTGATGTACGGTCGGATATGTTTTTCATATCTACACCGTTGGTATTGTATTTGGAGATCCAGTCCCAGTCTTTTTCAATGTTTGAGGCGTTGACAACCAGCATGTAGGTTTTCTCGTCGATACGATAAACTAACAGGTCATCAACAATACCACCATCTTCATTGGGCAGGCATGAGTACTGCACTTTGCCATCATATAATTTTGAGGCATCGTTGCTGGTAACACGCTGAATGAGGTCAAGCGCGTTCTCGCCTTTTAAAATGAATTCGCCCATGTGGCTCACGTCAAAAACACCAACAGCCTTACGCACTGTTTCGTGCTCTGCGTTAATTCCGGCGTATTGAACTGGCATATTGTAACCGGCAAATGGAACCATTTTGGCACCGGTTTTTACGTGGATATCGGTTAATGCGGTATTCTTCATCGTCAACTTTAATAATGGCCGCAAAGGTAACTATTCTGAACCGTAATCAGTACCGCTGATCGGTTTTGATGCCGTTGATTTTGCTGATTGTTTTAAATTGTATTGAAAGCAAAAAAGCCTGATGTATTCCCTCGGGACCCTCTGGGAGTTTAAGTTAACCAACGAAATTCACCAACCTAAAATTTCAATAGGAGGCACCTACGGAGCCAAAAAATGTGCTTTTTTAAAGCTATAAACACGTGGCCCCGCTGGGGCCGGCAAGGTTTTACAACATAATCTGATAATAATTGAGATGCTTAAGGACAAATGCACCAGAGGTGCAAAAGGTTTGCAGCATAAAAAGGATAGAAATACCCATTGCCCCGGTGGGCAATGTCATTAAGTTAAGGGCTTGACAGGTTGCACCAGAGGTGCAAAAGGTTTGTAGCAATTAAAGATTCGTTTGTCTTGGTGTGCCAGAGGTACACAACTCTGAGTGTTCCGCTCCTCTAACACGGTTATTTTCGGTATATGATATTACTACAAACCTGTTCCCCCTGTGGGGAATTTCCCCTTAACCTAATGACATTGCTCAGAGGGGCAAAACAAAACGCCTTGCTGATTAAACGGCAAAACAATTTGGCGGGTTAACTTAGATCTGCGAGAGGTTCCCTGATGGAACGTTAAATAAAAAAGCCGGCTAAAACTTAGTTGAGTTTAACCGGCTTTATATTAAAGTAAAATACTTTACACTTTTTTAAGCGCTTCCATCAGCACCGGAATTTTGGGCACTTTGGGGTACGACTGAAATAATTTGCCATACTTATCATATACGGCTATGTAAGGAGTAGTTTGTACGTTATAAAACCGTTGCACCAAATAAGTATAACCCTCGGTACCAATAGTGATGTTATGGTATTTGGCCAGGTCAAAGTCGCGCTGAAAAGTTTGGATCCCTTTAAGCATTGGCATAAAAGTGATCATTACTATCTGCACATCTTTTAACTTAGGCAGCTCGGGTTTCAGATCATACATCAGGTGTTGGCAATGGCTGCAATCAGGCGAAAAATAGATCACCATTACCGGTTTGTTTTTTTTAAGGTTGGCAGGAGTAACGTAAACACTGTCTGTAGTGAGGATGTGATATGGCGGTAAGCCCGAGTTTGCAGGCGGCGTTTGTGCCTGGCTGCACCCGGTGGCAATGATCAGACAAAGCAGTAAATACAGTTTCTTCATTATTTTAATTAGCGTTTAATAAGCATAGTTACAACATTTTTAGCTTTCAAGCAATTCAATTTGCCAGGCAACATGCTCTTCGGTTACGGGGAATAACGCATTTTCGCGTATGGTATGATACACCGCATCAAATATCCCGTTATAATTACCTTTTGGTGACTTTAGCCACTCTATGGTTTTTTGTCCGTCGGCCCCCATGAGTACCAGTTTGCCGTCGCTGCCTTCGGGTTCAATGCCAAAGCCTTCGTCGGTTGGCATCATATCAGCATCAAGCTGGGCTTCCTGCACGTCGGTACGCATTTTAACAAAGCTGCCTAATGTGCCATGTACAACAAAGCCATAGGTATGCTCGGCAATCAGTAGTCCCGAAGTAAGGTAAACATTAAGCTGGTTAGGGTATTTTAGGTGGATGTTAAAGTAATCGTCAACCTGCGAGTCGGGCCGGTGTGCGGCAGTGGTTTTTGCGTAACTCAACGGGCGGCCAAAAATACTGATGGCATTATCAACCAGGTGTGCGCCAAGGTCATAAGTGAGGCCGCCTCCCGGAACGCCGGCTGTTTCCTTGAATTTTTTAACGCCGATGGCCATGCGGTACCTGTCCAGCCTGAAATGCACTTCGATCAGCTCCCCTAACCTGCCGCTTTCAATCACTTCTTTTACCGAAAGAAAACCGCTATCGTAACGGCGGTTTTGGTAGGTCATCACTTTCAGATCAAGCTTTTTACCCAGGTCATACAGCGCTTTTACCTCATGAGAAGTTACCGCAGCCGGCTTTTCGATCAACACATGCTTGCCGGCGTTAAGTGCCTGTACGGCATAGTCAAAATGGGTATTGTTGGGTGTGTTAACTATAATGAGTTCTATCTCATCGTCATTAAGCAGCTCATCGATGGTATCATAGCTGATCACATCCGGATATTTTTTTCCGGCCTTTTTTTCATGACGTTCAACCACAGCCTTGAAAGTAAAGCCGGGGTTGGTGGTTAAAAACGGGGCGTGAAAAATCCTGCCCGACATTCCGTAGGCCATGAGGCCGGTTACTATTGGTTTCGACATATTAAAAGTAGATTTTGCTGTGTTAAAAGTATCGTTTTAGCCACATCTGTACAAGCAATTAAAAAGAAAAAGGGAGATTGTTACATCTCCCTTTTTCTTACCGAAGTAATCAATAGCTGATTATTTCATGCCTTTTTGTATGGCCTCAATTTCGGCCAGGTGGTGCTGAATGGTAGGTAATGTTTTGGCTGCCCATGCTTTAAGATCGGCATCCTTGCAATTTTTTGAAGCATCTTCAAACATGGAAGCTACTTTTTTATGACCATCAACCATGGCATCAACATAAGCCTTGTCAAAGGCGGCACCCGATTTTGCGGCAAGCTCTGTTTTCTTTTTCTGATGATCAGCATCTGGCTCAGATGGTAAGCTGATGTTTTTTGTTTTGGCAAGTGCCATCAGTTCATCATTTGCTTTGGTGTGGTCGGTAACCATCATTTTGGCAAATTCTTTTACTTTGGCATTGGTTGCTTTTTCGCTGGCCAATTGCCCTATGGCAACCTCGGCCAGGCCTGCATTAGCTGCGCCAGTGGCAAATTTGGCATCATCGGCAGTAACAGCAATGCCTGTTGCGCCTGTAGTTGTGGTGTCTTTAACTTTGTTGGCGCTGTCGGCAGTATCTTTTACAGCTGCCGAGCTATCGGTAGCGCCATTTTTAGCGCCGCCATTACACGCCTGGAACGATAGGGCTGCAAGTGCCATCATCGCTATTAAACTTAACTTTTTCATAGTAGGTGTTTTATATGTTTATTTTTCAGTTATAACATTTTATAGTTAATTAAGTTTCATTTTCTTAATTGTAAAATTTAATAACTGTATTAGAGGCGGCTTCAACGCTCTTATTTGCATTTTAATGAATATTTAACATTTGTTTAAAAGCACTTTTATAAGTTGTGGTTTATAATAACGCGACTAAATTATACCCGATATGTTAATAGGATCATTGTTTTTGGGCAAAGTGCATGAAGTAAACGGGCAGTGGATAGAGACCAAATTTGTGGTTATTGGCATTCCGCTGTTTCCCACCAGTTCTATGTTGGTAACCCGCGCGGCCTGGCGAAGCCGTAACGGATTTAATATTCCGCTAAACAGCCAAAGTATTATTGCGGGGTACGCACGTATGTTTTCGCTTATCACTGCGTTTATAGCTTTTATATTCTTTTTTATTGAGCGCGACTCAACCGCCTCTGTTATTGGAGGGGCAGGCTTATTGGTATGGCTGTATTTTTATTTTGTATTTGGCAGTGCTGATACAGCCGAAGCAGAGGAACGGAAAAAAATGGGCGATCTGACGGGCCTTTATATCAAACCCGAATGGCTTGATCATGATGATGCATTGCGTATTTATGAGCGCCTTGAAAAAAAATACCGCACCGAATTTGATAATGCCGACTGGTTTACCGATTTACAGCAAAAGGAAATAGCGCCGGCCAAATTGCCATTGTTGTATGCATTATCAAGGTTTAACTACTCATTAGGGGCAACAGAGTGCAATAAAAAGTTGTTTGAAAAGGCCGATAGTTTATACTTGTGATAGGGTTTTTTGTGTTGGCTTAGATTATTTAGGTGGTAAAACAAACCGGATAAAGCTTCGTACCATCCCGATAAAAACGATTACCCATGCCGCCATCGATAAATAAATAAAAACGTTTGAGATGGGCATAACAAATGGCAGGTGGAGCACTTTTGAAAAGTTAAACGTAGCCACTGTGTACATGCTGGCCGGGAATACCAGCGACCAATACTGCGGATCATATTTAAGGGGCACCCGCTGTAAAACGTGCCGCCATATAGGGAGCAGAAACAATATGGGGATCCACCAGGTGGCAAATGCCCAAAACAAAACAGTAAAGCCCGGCAAAAAGTATTGGACCCCGGCAATCCATTCATGGGTATGCGCATAAAGCAGTAACCGCGATCCGGCCAGGGTGGTTATGGCAACTGCCCCCATATTTATCCAATAGGGCGGCGTAAGTAATTCGGCCTTCATACTCATAAAAAGCCAGCGGTATATAATAAGTGAAATAAATACCATGTAATGCATGCCCCCGATCAGGAAAGCACAAAATGAAATAAAGATCACAATATCCTGATGGGGTGTGTAGTCGGCAATTAAAGCACCCAGTACAGCAACTGATTCGGCAGCTACTACGATAAGCAGCCAGGCCCCGCTTAGGCTGGCCTCTACCCCTTGCTTGGGTTCTTTTGCGGTGATGACAATAAAAAAGGTGTAGGTGATGAGCACCCATAATATGATGCCCAGCCACCATAAAAATACAGCGATATCTTGTTGTTTTGTCATTAAAGCAAACTGATTGCCCAAAACATTATTGGCGGCAACCATGGTTAAGAAAGTTACTCCGCGCGATGAACTGCTGATATCTTTCCAAACAGCCATAGGATATTTGATTACCCGCAAAAAGAAAATTCCCCATAGCACTATATAAAAACCAATGTTGGCTGCAAACAGGGCGTTGGCAATGGCAGGCATATTATATAAAAAAGCACCAATGGAAATGATGCCGGTTGCCATCACCAAAGCAAAATATCCCGGGAAAAAGGACTGGAGCGAATGGCCCGTAATTGGCTCACCCGGCTTGGATAAGGGCGGATGTTGTTCTGTCATTTACAATAGGTTGTTTATTTACAATAGCGGTAGTGCTTAAACATTTGTATTTCAGGCTGGTCTTTAATAAAGATCCACAAATTATTAATTACCTTTAACAGTATTGCAATACTTTAAATAATATATAAGTTTTTACTTAAAACACCTACCTTATATGTTTACCAATTTTAACGCAGCGGAGCAAGCGGTTCATTTCCCGGCAGACAGAAGATTGTTTTTAGGAATCAAACCTTACATATTTATTGCTATCGGTGTTTTGCTGCTGGCAACTGTTGGCGTAGCATGGCTGCAGTACCTTATCGGGGGGCTTCCTGCCGATCCATCCGCTTCTTTTGCCCCGGTTGCTGAAGCCGATCCGAAAGGCTTCCCGTGGTGGTTATGCCTGAGCCACTGGGTCAACTTTTTCTTTTTAATTATCATCATCAGAAGCGGGCTTTCCATCCTGGCCGATCATCCCCGGTTATATTGGAACAACGACTGTACGCCCGATTCTGAATGGATTAAATTCACCCCCTTAAAAATACCCGACAATAAAATATGGACGGCAAAGGATGAAGCCCGTTATTTAAGTCCGGTTGTTGGCCTGCCCGGTTACCGCCATACTGTGGGGCTTGCCCGTTGCTGGCATTTTATCAATGTGCCGTTTTTTCTTTTGAATGGCGTTGTATTTACCGTTCTGCTTTTTACTACCAATCAATGGAAACGACTTGTACCTGTATCCTGGCAAATACTGCCCGATTCATGGAACGTATTTGTTCACTATGCCACCCTGAACATGCCGGTTGAGCCTAATGGCTTTTACCATTACAATGCGTTGCAGCAACTCTCCTATTTCGGAGTGGTATTTATACTTGCGCCTGTTGCCATGCTTAGCGGCATGGCCATGTCGCCGGCTATTGAAAACAGGTTTCACTGGCTGCCAAAGCTTTTCGGGAACAGGCAGGGTGCGCGTTCTGTCCATTTTTTAGTGATGCTTGCCTACCTGGCCTTTATCTTGATCCATGTAAGTATGGTTGCGGCAACAGGGCTCGTCCGTAACATGAACCACATTATACACGGAACTGATAGCCCAACTGATACCTCGGGGCTTTACATTGGTTTGGGCTTTATATTATTTATAGTCGCGTTTGGTTTTTTTGCGCACTGGTTATCATGGAAAAGGCCGCGGCTGCTTCAAAAAGCAGAAGCCGCTATCAACGGAACGCTTTGGAAGCTTTCCATCAATAAATTTAAGCCCCATATATATTATAGCCCTAAAGATATATCACCCTATTTTTGGGCAAATGGAAAAGTCCCTGAGTGTGAAGAATGGCGCAACATGGCTGCCGATGGATTTAAAGATTATAAGCTGAAAGTTGGCGGCCTGGTTGATAAGCCCGTAGAGCTATCAATTACAGATTTGATAGAACTTGGCAAGGAGCAAAATATAACCATGCACCATTGCATCCAGGGATGGTCGGGTATTGCAGAGTGGGGAGGTGTACCCATAAAAGCACTTGTTGAATTGGTTAAACCCCATGCAAATGTTACAACTGTAGCTTTTTATTCATTTGGCGAAGGGTTGTACGGCGGCACTTATTATGATACTCATACGCTTGATAATTGTATGAAACCAGCCTCAATTTTAGCCTGGGAAATGAATTACGAACCGCTTACCCCTGCTTATGGCGCTCCGCTCAGGCTCCGGATAGAAAACCAGTTGGGTTATAAAATGGTAAAATGGATTGCCCGTATTGATTTTGTAGAAAGTCATGAAACTATAGGTAAAGGTTTTGGCGGCAAAAACGAAGATGATGAATATTTTGATTTGATTGCGAATACCTGATTTAACAGGATGTGTGTTAAATCACGTATTTGCGTTAGGGATTGCAGCGGATACCGGCCAAGAGCGTAATGCCTGCAGGCGTATGAGCGTAAAGCCCTGCCGCAGGCAACGCCATTATCTGAACCATGATTGTTAGGATTTTGGGATTGTTAGGATTTTTTGCTGTTGGAGTCTTTGTTAGTGACAACATCCCACAACGGCGAGCAGGTGTTCGGAAGATGCATGTCAGTAAAATGTAGGCTTGAAAAATCATGTCATTGCTTCGTCGTTCCTCCTCGCAATGACATGGTTTTTAATTTTGCTGTTGTTAGCGCGTCTTCACCAACTTTTCTCAATTATTGACTTGACGACAAAAAAGCATGCTATCTAACTCTCCTATCAAAAAGTTTACACCCTGCATTCCCCCGCATCATATAAAAGCATAACTTTGCCCCTGCAAAAATTAATACCATGAGTTTCAGAACCGAACACGATACCATGGGCGAGGTACAAGTACCTGCCGACAAATACTGGGGAGCGCAAACCGAACGCTCACGCAATAATTTTAAAATTGGTCCCGAGGCGTCAATGCCAAAGGAAATTATCGACGCTTTCGCTTACCTGAAAAAGGCCGCTGCCTTTACCAATACCGATTTAGGGGTATTACCGTCAGAGAAACGCGATCTGATTGCACAAGTGTGCGATGAGATCCTGACCGGCTCGCTGGCTTCAGAGTTTCCGCTGGTGATCTGGCAAACAGGTTCGGGCACGCAATCAAACATGAACGTGAATGAGGTTGTTGCTAACCGCGCCCATGTATTACAAGGCAATAAACTGGGCGAAGGTAAAACCTTCATCCACCCCAATGATGACGTGAATAAATCACAATCATCAAATGATACCTACCCAACTGCCATGCACATTGCGGCGTATAAGATCCTGATCGATGTAACCATTCCGGGTATCGAAAAACTGCGCGATACTTTGCAGGCTAAGGTTGAAGCTTTTAAATCGGTAGTAAAAATCGGTCGTACCCACCTGATGGATGCTACCCCGCTTACTTTAGGCCAGGAGTTTTCAGGTTATGTATCACAGCTTAATCACGGTTTAAAAGCACTGCGCAACACGCTTGATCACCTTTCGGAACTTGCCCTTGGCGGTACCGCGGTAGGTACAGGCATTAACACGCCAAAAGGTTATGATGTTAAAGTTGCTGAGTACATTGCTCAGTTTACCGGTTTGCCATTCATCACTGCCGAAAATAAATTTGAGGCGCTTGCCGCTCATGATGCTATTGTTGAAAGCCATGGTGCGCTGAAACAAATTGCGGTTTCATTAATGAAAATCGCCAATGATATCAGGATGCTGGCATCTGGTCCGCGTTCGGGTATTGGCGAAATCCATATTCCGGATAACGAGCCTGGTTCATCTATTATGCCGGGTAAAGTTAACCCAACCCAAAACGAGGCTGTTACCATGGTAGCTGCACAGGTTATGGGTAATGATGTGGCTATCTCTATTGGCGGTTCAAACGGGCATTACGAGTTGAACGTATTTAAACCGGTTATGGCAGCTAACTTCCTGCAGTCGGCAAGGTTAATTGGTGATGCCTGCGTATCATTCAATGATCATTGCGCTGTAGGTATTGAGCCTAACTACGAAGGCATCAAAAAACATCTTGAAAACTCATTGATGCTGGTAACTGCACTTAACCCGCATATCGGTTACGAAAACGCAGCAAAAATTGCTAAAACAGCCCTTAAAAACGGCAGCTCACTGCGCGAAGCAGCTATTGGTTTAGGCTTACTAACCAACGAGCAGTTTGACGAGTGGGTACGCCCCGAAAATATGATAGGCAGCTTAAAATAGGCCTCACCCCAACCCCTCTCCTTCAGGAGAGGGGCTTTTTTAATGCATTCGGTTTATGCCAAAACGCTTTGATTTGCGCCATTTCTTCTTTACTAAGGCTTTAAGCCTTCCGCTTTCAGCTTTCAGCTCAAAGAAAGCCTTTCGCCTTTTACCTTTCGCCTTTTGCCTAATCGCAGCAGCTTCCTGCAGCAGGAATCCCGACATGCAGGAACCTGGCGATAGCAAATTGCAGGGCGAGTGGAGGCAGGATAGTGTGCCTGCACAAAAAAGCCTGGTAACATATTCGCTATACGACATTAAATTCAGCTGCGATTCATTTCTTTTGAAGATCAGTACTGTTAGTAAGGTTAATTATGGGGCTGATACCTGTATGAGCAAAGGACACTGGGATGAATACGTGCGCGGAACTTATTCGCAAAGGCAGGACACCCTACATATAAAAGGCCAGTTTTGCAATGCCGATGGCTCTTATAAAAATGAACAGGGATGTTTCAGATTTGGCGATTATGAAGAATATTTCAAAGTTCATCAGCAAGGCGATTCACTCATCAGGTTTGTAAGTACATCCAATGTAATACCCATTAACGCGCATTTGATAAAAAGAACAAGCTGTATTCCAAAACCATTGTAATGAAAACACAAATTTTAAAAAAACTTTTACTGCTGGTAGCTATATTTTACATCCCCCTGCAAAGCATGGCCTGGGGTACCAACGGTCACCGCATTTGCGGACAAATTGCCGATAGCTACCTTACTCCACAGGCCCGTAAAGCTGTTCAGGCTATTTTAGGAGATGAGTCAATAGCAATTACCAGCAACTGGGCCGATTTTATTAAATCCGACCCGGCTTATGGTTATCTGTATAACTGGCATTTTATCGATCTGGATAAAGCTTATACTTATCCCGAACTACAAGGCTACTTAAAAGCGGATACTGCGGTTGATGCCTATACTAAAATGAACTTTTTGATTGCCGAGCTTAAAAAGCCGGCTACAACAAAAGCCAACAAGCTACTTTATCTGCGCATGCTGATCCATATTGTTGAGGATGTACACCAGCCGCTGCACACCGGCCATACCAGCGATAAAGGCGGCAACGACATAAAGGTGCAATGGTTTGGGAAAGACAGTAACCTGCACTCGGTTTGGGATAGCCAGCTGATCGACTTTCAGCAGTTAAGCTATACCGAGTATGCAACCATGATTAACCACACCACTGCTGCTCAACGTGCTAAGCTGCAAAAGGACCCGATAAGTGAGTGGTTATTTGAAAGCAACCAGCTTGCAGAAAAGCTGTACACCGACGTTAAGCCTGGCGAAAACCTGAGCTACAAATACAACTTTAAATACATTGGTTTATTAAATGACCAAATGGTAAAAGCCGGAGTTCGTTTGGCCGGTGTATTGAATCAAATTTTTAGTTGATTGGTGAATGGTTGATTGGGTGAGTAGTTAGGCAGCTAATTAACCACTCACTTAATCAACCTAATCAACCACTCACTCTATAACAATCAACCCCAAAAATGAAAATACTAATGGTATGCCTGGGCAATATTTGCCGTTCGCCGTTGGCGGAGGGGATCATGCAGCATTTGGCAGATGAAAATGGACTCGGCTGGAACGTTGATTCGGCCGGTACAGGGAGCTGGCATGTGGGCGAGGCGCCAGACAGGCGTTCCATCCGCGCTGCCCGTAACCATGGCGTTGATCTCAGTAAACAGGTTTGCCGTCAGTTTAAACGCGCAGACTTTGATACGTTCGACCATATTTTTGTGATGGACCGCAATAACCTGAGCGATGTACTTGACATGGCCCGAAATGAGGAACAGGCTGCCAAAGTGAAACTTCTTTTAGGTGATAAAGTTGTCCCTGATCCTTACTATGATGACAGCCAGTTTGAACCGGTTTTTGAACTGATTGAGGCAGGATGTAAGGACATTATAAAAGATTTGAGATAGATCGTTGCCGGTTAGGCCGTATCGCTTACCTTAAAAAAACATATAACTCACATGTTTTAGCACCTGCCTTAATTTTTCAAGTGCTATACTCATTTGGCGCTCAACGGTTTTGGGAGAAATGTTGAGCTGCACCGCAATCTCCCTGTATTTCATATCGCTGAAGCGGCTTAATACAAATATTTCACGGCATTTTTCGGGAAGGGTGGCAATTGCTGCTTCTATCTGTAAGGCAAGTTCTTTTTCCTCAAGGCCATTTTCAAGCGTATTGCGCAGCTCATCAAACAGGTTGTTTTTTTCGAGATAGTTAACGTAAAGGTTCTCTATCTTCTGGCGCTTGAGGTAATTAAGACTCCGGTTTTGCACCATTTTAAAAAGATAGGAACTTACCGATGCGCAAAAGGCAACCTCATGCCCGCGTTCCCATAGGTGGGTAAACACATCGGCCGTGATTTCTTCAGCAACGGTTAAATCATTTACGAAGCGGTTGGAGAACAAAGTTAAACGGGTATAGTATAGCCTGAACAGGGTTTCGAATGCTTTAGCGTCGCCCTGTGTAAATGAGGTTATAGGTAGTTTGTTTTCCTGGATCATTAATCCTGCCTTTAATTAATCCGAATACTTTTTAAAAAACTTTAACAAGTTACAAATTTTTTACTTCTGTATCAAATTTAATATGGAAATAATGAAAAGCTAACCCTGAACATTCTGTAAAAAAAAGGTTACGCATAATATGTAAGGGACATTTATGCCACGAGCCGAATAAAATTGAAAATATTTTGTACGGCTTTGAGGGTATCTCCTTTTTTAATTGTCTTAACGATAATATTACAAATGGATAACGAAGAAGTAAAATTACTGTTAGTGAAATATATAACCGGCGAGGCTACCGCACAGGAGCTTGAGCAGGTTAAACAATGGATAAGTGCGCACCCTGAAAACGAACAGTATTTTGCACAGCTTTATGAAACATGGCATAATATGCTTTACCTGCAGCCAACGGTTGTAAATAAAGATAGTGCCTACAATAAACTTTCGGAAGGTATTGTACCAGCGCAGCCGTCGCGCTATGCAAGGCTGGTAACATGGGGCAAAGCGGCAGCGGCCATAGCTTTATTGGCCGCAGTTACCGTTACCTTATATAACAGGCATTCAAAAAATGTAGAAAGCGTAAGGCAAATTGCCGTTACCCCGGGTTCGATAAAAAAAGTTGTGTTGAGTGATGGTACACAGGTTTGGCTTAACGCGGGCAGCAAGCTTAACTACACGGCTGATTTTGGAAAAACAACCCGCACCGTTTACCTTGAAGGCGAAGCCTTTTTTGATATAGCCCCCGGCAAAAAGACTGTTCCTTTTATTGTTAATACAAAAAACTATACCATAAGGGATATCGGCACAAAGTTTAACCTGAAAGCATACGCTTCCGATCCGTTTTTTGAAACCACGGTGGTAAAGGGTGAAGTATCGGTAGAAGGAAATGTTGATAATAACGCACATGAAATGAGCCGGATCTATGTAAAGCCGCGGCAGGTGCTCAGGATCTACTATCGCCCTAAAAAAGAAAGCTACAGCTATACCGCGCCGGATACCAAAAACCTGAACGAGATCCAGATGTCGGAGATCGATTCGGCCAAACTTAACCGTTACGATGGCTGGAAGGAAAACCTGCTTGTATTTGATGGTGCCACGCTTAGTGATATGGTCAAGGTGCTGGAACGAAGATATGATGTAACTATCAACATAACCGATGCCGACTTGAACAGTATCCGTTATTCGGGGAGTTTTAAAAACATCCCAAATATTGAAAAAGTGCTCGCTATTATAAAAGCCAATACAGCCATCAATTATTCAATAAACGGCAATACAGTAAACATTACACGAAACAACAATAATGATTAACCTAACTAAAACAAAAAGCAAACTATGATCAAAAACTAACATTCTCTTTTACATAAAAAACCCGGATGTGCTACCAACACGCCCGGGCCTAAAGCAATCAAAGCTAATACCCTACGCTTGGGGAAGCATCGTATTAACTGATTAACAAACAAATTTATGATTAATTTTTACAGAAAGTCCATTCTGGCCGCCGGCCCGTGGCAAAAAACGATCAAAATTATGAAGCTGGTAACCGTTCTGCTCTTAACGGGCATTATGCAAATACACGCTGCCGCTTATTCACAAAACGTTTACAACTTTAGTGTGAACAATATTTCTGTTAAGCAAATGTTTAAGCAGATTGAAAAAAGCAGTAAATACACTGTTTTTTACCGGCTTGACCAGGTTGATGTTGACAAGAAAATAAACGTGGATGTGCAGGACGCGCCTATTGAAACCGTGATGCAGAAGGTGCTGCAAAAACAGCCCTTAACTTTCCAGGTTGTTGATGATATCATCATCATAAAACCTGCCGACGAAAGGCCCGCTATTACTGTAACGGTAACCGGCGTAGTTAAAGATGTTAACGGGCAACCTTTACCCGGTGTAAGTGTAAAGCTTAGGGGCAGCAATTTAGGTTCGGTTACCGACGTGAATGGTAAATATACCCTCACCATGCCCGATGGCAATGGTACGCTTGAGTTTGGCTTTTTGGGCTTTACTACACAAGCCGTACCGGTGAATGGGCAAACATCCATCAACGTAACTTTACTTGAGGAGTCGAAAGCGCTGAATGAGGTTGTTGTTGTTGGTTACACCACAGTGAAAAAGAAAGACCTTACCGGTGCTGTTGCTGTAGTTAACGTTAAAGACCTTAACAAACAGGCTTCATCGTCTGTAAACTCTCAGTTGCAGGGCCAGGCATCAGGTGTTACCGTAACCGGATCAGGGCAGCCCGGCGAAGAGCCGCAGGTACATATCAGGGGCTTTAACACTTTTGGCGATAATACTCCTTTATACGTGGTTGACGGTGTGGAAACTTATGATGTAAGTACGTTAAACCCTAATGATGTTGAAACTTTTCAGGTGTTAAAGGATGCGAGCTCTGCATCAATATATGGAGCAAGGGCAGCAAACGGGGTTATCATTATTACCACCAAAAGAGGTAAAGGCAAGGTAAATATCCAATATGATGCTTACTACGGCTCGCAAGTGCCTAAAGGGGGTAATGTTTGGAATACCATAACGCCGCAGCAAATGGCCGATCTGAAACTTACTGCCAAGAAAAATTCGGGCGATAATTCTATTAAAGACGCCTTGTACAATCCAAGCGGCGTTGGCTCATCTTTTACATTACCTGATTATATAACACCTGCAGGAGCAAAAGAAGGCGATCCTTCTGTAGATCCTGCTAAATATTACGTAAACCCTAATTATACATCGGCCACTGATCTTGGCAATTTTTACAGGATCACAAGGGCTAACAAAGCCGGTACCGACTGGTATCACGAACTGTTTAAAACAGCGCCGATGAACAGCCACAACATATCGCTGAGCGGTAGTAATGATATGGCCAGCTACTTGTTTTCACTTAATTACTTTAACCAGCGGGGTACGTTGATTGATACATATCTTAAAAGATATACCCTGCGCTCAAACACCAGTTTTAACGTAACCAAACACATCAGGGTGGGCGAAAACCTGTCATACTCAATAACCAAATTGCCGCAGGTAAATAACGGCCAGTCGCATTCACAGGTAAGCACCAATGATCCGGATGGCGTTATCGCTCATGGGTTAAGGGAGCAGCCTATTATTCCTGTTTATGACATAAAAGGTAATTATGCCGGCAGTTATGGTACCGGATTGGGCGATGCCAACAACCCGGTTGCTATACAGCAGCGTACAAAAAATAACGGATCAACAAGCTACCGGATCCTGGGTAACGTATTTGCCGAAGCCGACATTATCAAAGGCCTTACCTTGCGCACAAGCTTTGGCGGGGATATCATTAACAGCAATGATCATTCATTTACATTCCCTACTTATGAAAACGTAGAGAACTCATCGGTAAACACCTATAGCGAAAGTTCAGACAATAGCTATACCTACAACTGGACAAATACCTTAAGCTTCCAAAGAACATTTGGCAAGCATAATATTAACGTGGTAGTAGGTACAGAGGCTGTTGAAGATCATGACCGTTTTGTGGGTGGAAGTATCCAGGGTTTTTACACTTTTGACCCCGACTACGTAAACTTATCTACAGGTACTAACAACAAAAATACATACAGTGGTAAATCCAGCAATTCACTCTTTTCAGAATTTGCCCGTTTGGATTATACTTTTAACGACCGCTATTTATTTAACGCTACTATACGTCGTGACGGCTCATCAAAGTTCCCTGAGGATCAGCGCTATGGTTATTTCCCGGCATTTAGTGCAGGATGGCGTGTTTCGCAGGAAAATTTCATGAAAGGGATCACCTGGCTTAATGATTTAAAATTAAGGGGCGGCTGGGGTATTATGGGTAACCAGATCAACATGGGTGCTAAAGATGCTCATATCACCTTCAGTAATGATATAGGGCAGTCATATTACCCTATTGATGGCTCGCTTAATTTAACACCGGGTTTTTACCAGGATCAAACAGCAAACCCACACGCCCTGTGGGAAAAGGATATCAACTCCAACTTTGGATTTGATGCCACCCTGTTTGATGGCAGAATTGCTGTAACAGCCGACTACTATCGTAAAGATATTAAAGACCTTTTGTACAATGCCACGCAATTAGGTACTGCCGGTAACGGTGCTTTCCCTGCGCAAAACGTAGGTAAAATGAAAACCGACGGTCTGGACCTTTCCATTACAGGTAATTTTAAGGTAAGTACCGATTTAAGCTTTAATGCTACCGGTACCATGACCACCTATAACAATAAGGTGCTGAGGGTATCTGACGATAGGGACTACTTCCCAGGTTCGGCATCGAGCCGGTTTGATGGGCCAATTACCCGCAGCCAGGTTGGCCATTCATTAGGCGAGTTTTACGGTTATCAGATAGTAGGTTTCTGGAACTCACAAGCTGAAATTAACGCTGCCGACGCAAGCGCGCAAAAAATCACCAATGACCCCAATGCCTTCTACCAATCAGATGTTAAAGTTGGCCGTTTCCGCTATAAGGACGTAAATGGCGATGGGCTCATCACCGATGCCGACCGTACTTTTATTGGTAATCCAAACCCTAAAGTTACCGCAGGTTTAAATCTTGGTGTAAACTATAAAAACTTTGATGCCAGCGTATTCCTTTACGGTTCATTCGGCAACAAATTATGGAACAGCGTTAAGTACTGGCGGGATTTTTATGCATCATTCGGAACAGCCAAAAGCTATACCGCACTTAATGATTCATGGACACCAACTAATCATAATGCAAAAGCCCCTATCCAGGAGCTTGACGCCTCAACAAGCAGCGGCGCTACGCCAAATTCATACTTTGTTGAAAACGGCACTTATGTACGTATGCGCAATGCCCAAATCGGTTATACTTTTAACCTTAACAGCTTGAAAAAAGCGGGGATCCAAAAATTAAGGATCTATGTATCGGCAACCAACCTGTTCACCCTAACCGGTTACAGCGGTGTTGACCCCGAGCTGAGCGGTAACACCAAAGATTTTGGTATTGACGAAGGCAGCTATGCAAGCCCGCGCACCTTTTTATTCGGAGTTAATTTTTCATTATAACAGCAATATTTAAACGGATTACAATGAAAGCTAAAAAATATATTTCCATGGCGCTGTTAAGCACGTTATTGCTTGGCGCATGTAAAAAATCATATCTTGAAAAGCCTATTAACGGTGCTCTTGAGCCCCAGTTTCTGGAAACCGAATCAGGTGCCAATGAATTACTGGTTGGCGCATATGCAGTAATTGACGGGCAGCAGGGCGGCGATGCTTCTGTAGGCGGCGGCGGTGCATGGGAAGCTGCGCCTGATAACTGGATTTACGGCGGCGTGGTAGGCGGAGACGCTTCAAAAGGCAGTATTGCCGGCGATCAGCAGCAAATTGAACCTATGATGAAGTACATTGCTGATGCCAGCAACGGCTTTTTTGATAGTAAATGGAGAGCCGATTATGAAGGCGTATCACGTACAAACAATACCATCAAAATAACCAACAAGGTTACGTCCATCTCTGCATCAAACAAAACCAACATATTGGCACAGGCAAGGTTTTTAAGGGGCCATTATTATTTCGATCTGAAAAAGATGTTCAACAATGTACCTTATCTTGATGAAACAACAACCGATATCAATCAGCCCAACAACACGGATATATGGCCAAAAATTGAGGCTGATTTTAAATATGCTTATGACAATTTGCCCAATACACAGCCCGAGGTTGGCCGCGCCAATAAATGGGCTGCCGGTGCATATTTAGCCAAGACGTATTTGTATGAGCATAAATATGCTGATGCCAAAGTTGTATTTGACGCAGTGATAGCACAAGGCGTAACCTCTGACGGTAAAAAATACGCATTGAATGCAAAGTTTAATGACAATTTCAGGACAGCTACAAATAACAGTGCCGAATCTGTTTTTGCAGTTCAGGCAGCCGCCAATACAGATCCTAATGGCCCATCACAAGCCAATAATGGCGATATGCTGAATTTTCCATACGGAAACAGCAGCCCGTTTAGCTGCTGCGGTTTTTATCAGCCATCAATTGATCTGGTAAATCATTTCCGTACCAACCCTACTACCGGCTTGCCATATCTTGATGATTATAACAGTCATGCTATAAAAACAGATATGGGCCTGGCATCGGCCGATGATTACACTCCTGACACAAGCCCTGTCGATCCGCGCCTTGACTGGACTGCCGGCCGCCGCGGTATTCCTTATCTTGACTGGGGTATCCATCCCGGTGCCGATTGGGTACGCGATCAGCAGTATGCAGGCCCTTATTCGCCTATTAAAAATGTTTACGGCCAGGCCGAGCAGGATGTAAATGGCGACAATACTTCATGGGCACCGGGCTCAGGCATCAACTACAACCTGATCCGTTATGCAGATGTGTTGCTCATGGCCGCCGAAGTTGAAGCACAGGTTGGTAGTTTGGACAAAGCCGAAAGCTACGTGAACATGGTGCGCAACCGCGCTGCCAACCCTGATGGCTTTGTACATAAATACAAAGATGACGATGACCCAACCGCAGGCTTCACCAATGTGGCCGCAGCAAATTACAAAGTAAGCCCCTACCTGGCCGGTGCATTTGCCAGCAAAGATTTTGCACTTAAAGCCATTTATTTTGAACGTAAAATTGAGCTTGCAATGGAAGGGCACCGCTTTTTTGATCTTGTACGCTGGGGCATTGCCGATACGGAGCTTAATGCCTACCTGGCTTATCAAAGCACCCTAACCAGTGATGTTAAAGGAGGGAAGTTCATTAAAGGCAAGAGCGAATATTACCCTATTCCGTTAGTGGAGATTGACTTGAGCGCTAAAGGAGGCACACCGCAATTGAAACAAAACCCGGGCTACCATTAATTAAATACCCCTTTTATAAATATAACTTACCGGGAACTTGTTTCCCGGTAGGTTTTTATCTCGCCTTAACACCCCTGCTTCTTAAAGCTGATTATAAACATTTTTTAACCCACTTTATGGAAAAATCATCATCGCGGTTTTTATCGCTGGATGTATTTCGTGGCATGACTTTATGCTTCATGATCATCGTAAATACGCCGGGCAGCGGGGCAGCACCCTTTTCGCCGCTTGAACATGCCGCCTGGCACGGCTTTACCCCCACCGATCTTGTGTTTCCCTCCTTCCTGTTTGCAGTAGGTAACGCTATGAGTTTCTCAATGAAACGCTACCAGGAAATGGGCAACGCCGCCGTATTGAGCAAAATTTTCAGGCGTACGCTGCTCATCTTTTTAATAGGTTACCTCATGTACTGGTTTCCTTTCTTTTCAACTCATGGCGGGAGTTTTCATTTAAAACCAATTACGCATACCCGTATCATGGGCGTTTTGCAGCGCATTGCCTTATGTTATTGCTTTGCCTCGCTTATGATCCATTTTCTTTCAAAACAATCGGTTTTTATTTTATCCGGATTGTTTTTAGTCATTTACTGGGTCATTCTGCTGGTGTACGGCAATCCGGCCGACCCACTGAGTATGACCGGCAATGCAGGCATCTACCTTGACAAATTTTTGTTCGGTGTTGATCACCTGTATCATGGCGAAGGCATCCCGTTTGAACCGGAAGGCGTGTTAAGTACATTGCCGGCTATTGTTAACGTGGTTGTGGGGTATTATGCAGGCAAATTCATTCAGCAAAAAGGGAAAGGTTATGATACCACTACCAAGCTGTTATTGACCGGCTGTCTGTTTATCTTTTTGGCCCTGTGCTGGAACATGGTTTTCCCGATCAATAAAAAACTGTGGACAAGCTCTTTTGTGCTGGTTACTACCGGGCTTGATTTGGTGATCCTTTCGGCGCTGATCTATACGCTGGAAATCAATAGCTGGAACAAAGGTAACTGGGCCCGCTTTTTTACCACTATGGGTAAAAACCCGCTGCCTATTTATGTGCTTTCAGAAATATTGCTGATACCGGTAAGTATGATCATGATAAGCGGTACAAATGCTGTAGACTGGATCAATAATGCTTTTTACCAGGCTATAGCTCCGGGCCCGATAGGTTCATTGCTGTTTGCTATCAGCATTATGCTGATCTGCTGGCTGGTTGCCTATATACTTGATAAGCGGAAAATTTATATCAGGGTGTAATTTGGAATATCGGATTTTGAATGTTCGATTTCGGATTTAGATTTTTTTATCGCCCTGCGGCCGTGTCCTCACGGCCGCAGGCTGGTGTTTTTGTCTGAACCCGGATTTATAGAATTAAGTAATTACCAGAATGCTCAGCAAATTCAAAAAATTCCTTAAAATTCGAGTTCAGACAAAAAAAATCAAGGTTCAGAAAACACTTCTTAATATTATTTGAAAAGTTTAATTTGCATACATCCAATTAAATAACAATTCTTTATGAAGAAATTATCCTTATTACTTTGCGGCTGCATGGCTCACCTGTTTTCTGTAGCACAAACAGCCAAGCCGGCCCTTGCACTTATTCCGCAGCCGGTAAAAGTTACTCAAACAACCGGCGAATTTGTACTGCCCAAAACGATAGTTGTAGAGGCCGGTTCATCTGCCGATGTGGCAAATGTTACAGCCTATCTTAAGCGGAAGCTATCTACGGCTACAGGTGCATTTATTACAATAAAAAGCACAGCGCCAACGGCACCCATCAGGTTGGTTTTAAATAAAACAGCCGATACGCTGATCAAAACCGAAGGATATAAACTATCAGTAACACCTAAAAAAGTAGTGATCCGCGCTAATGATGCCGCCGGGCTATTTTATGGTGTACAAACGTTTTTTCAGTTGCTGCCTAAAGAAGTTGAAGGGTTAGAAGTAGCCAAAGGCGTAAAATGGGCTGCACCTGCTGTTGAAATTACCGACTACCCAAGGTTTGCATGGCGGGGCCTGATGTTTGATGTGGCACGCCACTTTTTTACCAAAGCCGAAGTTAAACAGTACATCGACGCTATGGTTAAATACAAGTTTAACCTGCTGCATTTGCACCTTACTGATGACGAAGGCTGGCGCGTGGAGATCAAAAGCCTGCCAAGGTTAACCGAGGTAGGGTCACATAACGTTAAAAAAGTTGGACAGTTTGGAACATTTACACCTCCTGCACCCGATGAACCGCGCACTTACGGCGGCTTTTATACCCAGGATGATATCAGGGAACTGGTGCAATATGCTAAAGACAGGTTTGTGGATATCCTGCCCGAAATTGATGTACCCGGCCATAGCCTTGCTGCAGTGGTTGCTTATCCCGAGCTTTCATGCACACCGGGTGCCGATAAATATGTAGTTAATTCGGGCGAGCCATTCATGGACTGGAGCGGCCCGCATAATAAAGCTATTGTTGATAACACCCTTTGCCCTGCTAATGAAGCCGTTTATACTTTTATGGATAAGGTGGTAACCGAAGTTGCCCAATTGTTTCCTTTCGGCTACATTCATTTAGGCGGCGATGAGTGCGCCAAAAATTTCTGGGAGCAAAGCGATGCCATAAAGGGCTTAATGGCTAAAGAGAACCTGAAGACCATGAGCGAGGTACAGGCTTATTTTGAAAAACGGCTTGAGAAGATCGTTGAATCAAAAGGCAAAAAATTTATGGGATGGGATGAGATCATTGAAGGGGGCCTTGGCCCAAATGCAGCGGTAATGAGCTGGCGCGGTATTCAAGGCGGTATCACTGCAGCAAAAGCAGGGCATGAAGTTGTAATGAGCCCAACAACCTTCGCATATCTTGATTACATGCAAAGCGACCGGGTTAACGAAACCAAAATTTATGCTACACTTCGCTTAAGTAAAAGCTATTCATGGGAGCCTGTGCCTGATAGTGTTGATGCGCGCCTTATTAAAGGCGGGCAGGCCAATTTATGGACCGAACAGGTATACAACATCCGCCAGGCCGAATACATGACCTGGCCGCGTGGTATGGCCATTGCCGAAGATGTATGGTCGCCGAAGGGTGCTAAAAATTGGGATGGCTTTTTCAGCAGGGTTGAAAAACACTTCCCGCGCTTTGATGAGGCCGAAACCAAAATAGCCCCAAGCGCTTATGACCCATCATTTGATGCTGTATTAAATGCAGATAGTACCCTCAGAATTACGCTGACCAACGAGGTGAACGGGCTGGATACTTATTACAGCTTTGACAATTCGTTCCCCGACAGGTTTTACCCTAAATATACAGCACCGATAGATGCACCTAAAGATGCAACTACACTAAGGGTGATCACCTATCGCGGTAAAAAACCGATAGGCCGTATGGTTACCATGCCATTGGCTGAGTTGAAGAGCAGGATCAAGAAGTAAGGATTATATTAAACACGAAAGCCCTTCGGATTAAGTTCCGAAGGGCTTTTATGTTTAATTACCCTCCATGTCATTGCGAGCGATAGCGCGGCAATCTCGTAGCTATACAGAGCGGATTTGCACTGTGGTAACGCATGGCTACGAGATTGCCACGTCGCCCCACCACACCGGGCCGGGCCTCGCAATGACATAAATTATAATTCACTATTTCAGCTCCGGAAATTTAGCTGCTTCAAAAATGCTTTTCTCGGTTGCTGCTTTTTCAACGTCCTGCCATTTGCGTGGTGCATCGATTGATAGAATTGTGCCGCCATCTTTGCCAATCTGTACGTCGTCTTCAATACGGACACCGATGTTCCACCATTTTTTATCGCACGGACTGCCAGCCGGAATGTAGATGCCCGGTTCAACGGTGATCACCCAGTTTTCTTCCATATTACCACGACCGCCTTTATCATGTACATCAAGCCCCAAATGGTGCGAACAGCCATGCGGGTAGTATTTGCGTACTTCGGAAGCGTTTTTTATAATACCCAGCCTGATCAGTCCGGCAGATAATACCTCTGCCGATTTTTGCTCAAGGCTTGCATACGGAACGCCTGCTTTACACAGTTTAAAGATCTCCTCCTGGGCATCGTATACCAGTTGATAAATGGCTTTTTGCTCTTCGGTGAATTTGCCGTTAGCCGGTACAGTACGGGTAACATCGGCCGAGTAGCCGTGATACTCAGCACCAACATCCATCAGCAGCAATTGATTGTTGATTTGTGTTGCTGCGTTTTCTTCATAGTGCAGGATACAGCCATTTGCACCGGCACCTACAATTGGCGGATAGCCCTCATCTTCGGCACCATATCTTTTATGTACATAAGTCATAATGCCCTCAACTTCGCGCTCGCTCATGGTTGGCTTTACCGATTTCATTACTTCCAAATGGGCAAGGCTTGATATTTCAACGGCTTTTTTCAATACAGCTATTTCCTCCGGCGTTTTTACACCGCGAAGTTTGGAAGTAAATTCAGCATATCCGGTGTTACCTCCGTAAGTTGTGGCAATCTTTGCCTTAACATCGGCAAGTGTCACAGAATCGGGTTTGGCCACCAATTGTTGTATAAGCTGGTTATTTTTGTGGTCATCATCTGCGAACTTATCTTTAAAATAAGTCATGACGCGGTCTAAATTTTGAGGAGTGACCATTCTTGCTATCAAATTAAGGTCACCCATAACCTGCCTGTTGGTTTCGGTTATATTGGCTTTGCTTTTAAACGCGGCTATAAGTTTCTTAAGCTCTCCTGTCGATCCATCGCCCGAAACATCATCCGGTAGTACATCGTAATATACATTGGCAAACTTTTTAAAATCCACCGGGAATTTTGCAAAATCCTCGCTGTTATAAACCCGTTTAAAGCCAAGCCGGGTTTTGGCCCCTTCAATGCCAAGCCTGCGTCCTGTCCATTGTTCGCGGGTAGCATCGCGGTGGCGCACAAATAACACCTCGTTATAACTGCTGTCGCCATCGGCCTGTGTGTCTTTAAATATTAACAGAACAGCGTTAGGCTCTTTATATCCCGAAAAATAATACAAGTCGGGATTAGGATGATAAACATAATTAACATCATTTGAAAACACCTGCTCTGGATACGAAAAGATCACCGTTACCGAATTGGCAGGCATCAGATTGCGGAGTGCCTGGCGCCTTCCGGCATGAAATTCTTTGCTTAAATAATCGGTGGGCAAGTTTTCGGCGGTTTGTCCGAAACTGCGGCTGCCGCCGCTCAGGGCAAGTAAAATAACTAAAGCCCTGAAAAAAGATCGCGTCATAATGATAAAGGGATAATGTCAGTCAAAAAACGGTTTAAGATACTAAATATCAAAGATTATCTTGTTCACCCTTTTAGGGGGAAAAGAACGATGTACACGGGTAATAAAAAAAGTCATTGCGAGGAACGAAGCAATCCCCAAGAGGCAGAGCAGCCATGCAGGTTTCTCTGTAAAGTTGGGGATTGCTTCGTTCCTCGCAATGACGGGAGTAGAAAGAGCAGCTTCATTTCCCCCAGAGCCCTCTGCGAGAGTCCCTGAGGGGACGTTAAACTAAATAAGCAGCTTACTTAATTTTTCTTGCCGTTACGCCTTCATTCGTGATCTTAACCGGCAGGATCTTTCCATCCTTGTCAAAATACATTTTATCAATGCAGGTAACGCGATGGTTTCCATCTGTTTCGGTTAACGGGCGGCGATGGTAAACTATATACCATTCATCCTTGCCCGGTACCTGGATCACCGAGTGATGGCCTGCACCGGTTGCTATGCTGGCATCCTGCTTCAATATAGTGCCAATGCGGTTAAAAGGGCCAAAAGGCGAATCACCAATAGCATACGCCACGCGGTAATCCGGGCCGGTCCAGCCGCCTTCGCTCCACATAAAATAATATTTTCCTTTGCGTTTAAACATCACTGGGCCTTCAACATAATCTTTTGGGGTGATCAGTTTGTAGGTTTCACCATCTTTAAAGGGCTCAATACCTGTAAAATCATTTTTTAGCCTTACGATATTGCACTGGCCCCAGCCACCATAAATCATGTAGTACTGGCCGTCGTCATCTTTAAACACAAACTGGTCTATAGGTTGGGCCTTATTGATGATTTGCCCAATGAGTGGTTTCCCTAATAAATCCTTATACGGGCCTTCTGGTTTATCACCAACAGCAACGCCTATTCCACCAACTTCATTATTATTCTGGATATCGTTAGCGCCGAAAAAGATGTAGTATTTGCCGTCCTTTTCGGTTACGGCAGGAGCCCACATAGCGCGCTTTGCCCATTTTACTGCCGCTGTATCAATGATGCGGGGATGCTTTGTCCAGTTGACCAGGTCGGGCGATGAAAAGGCATCCATGAACACCTGCTCGTTATATTTGGCCGAATAGGTTGGGTATACCCAGTATTGCTTATTAAAGATCTTAGCCTCCGGATCGGCATACCAGCCTTCAACAATAGGATTGCCTGATGTTTTTTTCTCTTGTGCTAATGCTTTGTTTGCGGATGTGGTAAGTGCCACACCTAATGCTGCCAGTAAAACCAGTTTTTTAGGGATGATCATTGGGAAATGGATTTTTGGTCTAAGATATTAAAATCGATAAAACGTTTTAGTAATGGGACACTAATTTATTCAAATTGAAGCGAATTACACGAATTTCAGATTACCGGGATTGATATTGAGAGCTCCTGTAAAATTCATTGGCGTTGACTTTAGTCGACGGAATGAGGTAGCAAATTAAAAGGCTTTATCCAAATGCCGCTTGAACAGTTTGGGCTAAAGCCCGGTTGTTCGTTTCTTTTTAACCGTTGACTTTAGTCAACGGCAATGAAATAATTATTGCAGATATCAGGTTCCTATTAACCCAATCTAATTCGTGTAATTCGATTAAATTGTGTTCAACTTAAAAGTATTCGTGAAAATCTTTTAATTACCGGTATTTTGTTGTTTCGGTTTCTTTTTGCCCCAGCGACGGTTAGGTTTCCTTTTGGCATCACCTTGCGCAGGTTCAGGCTTAAGGGGTTGTATTGAGGCTAACTCATCAGGCAGCGCCATTAGCTTGATAGGCTTTTCTATCAGTTTTTCAATGTTTTTTAACTTTCGCTCATCGCGATGGTTAACAAAAGTAATAGCTGTGCCGGTGGTGGCTGCACGGGCCGTACGACCAATACGGTGGATATAATCTTCCGGATCGCCGGGAACATCATAATTGATCACCAGGTCGATGCCTTCCACATCAATACCCCGCGAAAGCGCATCGGTACCGATGATAACTGGTAATTGCTTGTTTTTGAACTTAAGCAGGATCTCCTCACGCTCTTTTTGCTCCAGATCGGAGTGGAAAGACATGGCATTGATCTTTATAGCCTTGAGCTCTTTATATAATGCTTTAACAATTTCCTTGCGGGAGGCAAATATGATAATGCTGGTAAATGCCGAATCTTTAAGGATATGCTGCACCAGCGGCGTTTTTTGTTGATCATGCACCCTGTAAACTTGCTGATCGATACCAACAGCAGGCTGCGAAATAGCGATATTGATCTGCTCAGGATCTTTCAGGATAGCTTTAGCTAAGGAGCGTATACGGCCCGGCATGGTTGCAGAGAACAACAGCGTTTGCCTTTCTTTTGGCAGGTAGCTGATGATCTTCATAATATCATCCGAAAAACCCATATCCAGCATCCGGTCGGCCTCATCAAGTACCAGGTGGGTAAGATGATTAAGCTTTAGTACACCCGATGTAAGGTGTGCTATAAGCCGGCCTGGAGTAGCTACAATGATATTTACATTATTTTGGATGCCCCGGCGCTGCTGCTCGTAAACAATCCCGTCGCCGCCGCCAAAAACTGCAATAGAGCTGATGCCGGTAAAATAAGCAAGGCCTTCAACCTGCTGATCTATTTGCTGCGCAAGCTCGCGGGTTGGGGCAAGTATAAGGGCGCTGGTATGGTGTTTATTTGTTTTGCTGATGCTGTTTAAAACAGGCAGCAGGTAAGCTCCGGTTTTACCGGTGCCGGTTTGAGCACATGCAATCAGGTCGCGCCCTTCCATAATGGTTGGGATAGCCATGGCCTGTATGGGTGTAGGGTTTAGGAAACCCATGCTCTCTACACCTTCAAATAATTGCCCGTTAAAATTAAAATCCTGGAAAGTCACTATATCTTATAAGTAAAGATATGCAAGGTATAAAAAAATTAACGGTAAATGAGGGTTTTACCATAATTGAGCTACCGTTAAAGGATCAAAATAACTAATCGGTTCACCTCCGGCCCAACACAGGAGGTGCCTACAGAGCCAAAAGGGTTTGTTTCATTTTCTATAAACAGGGTACTCCTAATGAGTTCTATGCATGCGTGCTTTTTAAATTCCATAGAAGTACCATGTTTATAGTCAAAAAACAAAACAGATATCAAGGCTACGAGGTGCCTCCTATTGCATTTCAAGGCACATGTCCTGCAAAATTTGCCTATAGCAACTCTTTAATGACACTCATCTTACCTTCATAGGTATTCAAAAAATTATTTTTGAATACCTATGAATATTATCACCCAAACGCCGCGCCTGCTTATCCGCCAGTTTATAGCCGAAGATGAAGAGCTTTCGACTGTTATGGATGCCGATGACCGTCTTACCCAATATGTAAAAAAACGTACTCCGCAGGAGAGTAAGCAGGTTTTTAAAGATACGCTGAAGGAATATCAAAACGGAACCGGCCTGGGCAGATGGGGGATTTTCAATATTGCAGATAATGACTTTATAGGCGTTTGTGCCCTTAAGCCCAGCGATTACGACAAGAGCCGCATTGAACTTGGTTATCGCATTCACCTCAAATACTGGGGACAGGGCATTGCAACCGAATTGGCTGAAGCATTGGTTAACTACGGCTTAAGTAAAGTTGGATTAAAGGAGGTTTGTGCTGTTACACACCCGCAAAATGCTGCATCACAAAGGGTATTGATCAAAGCTGGCTTTGTACGCGAAGGGATTGTATTTTGGTATGGCGAGGATGTGCCTTTTTTTAGGATAAGTAGATAATTGAAAAAAATAGAAAACTAAAGGGCATCATGCCCATTCTCCGGAGAATATTAGCTTGCGCACATTTTAGCTTGTGCTTGTTTTTAACGAGTACTAATGTGGTTTGGCATTTGTAACGCCATTTACGGTGCTTACGTTACAAACGTAAGTCCATGTTAAGCACTCATCACAGATGAGCGCAAGGTGTATGTAAATAAAAAAGGTCATTGAGGAACGACGAAGCAATCTCATAACTGGGCCTATCGAATTTGTACTGGTCGAAGTTTAGCGATAGCGTGACTTCCACAAGTATCAATTCAAAAACACCTCATCCAAAAACACCCACCCTGGTTTGCCTTTAGCCGGGTGCCATGCCGGAACACTTTTAAGCGGCTGGGCAACCAGTTTTATGCATGACACCTTTTGGGCCGATCTTAACTTACAATCCATCGGGGTCAACGCAAACTGATCGGCTTGGTTAGGTATTGCTGTTTTAACCGTGCTTAATAGTTTCATATGATCCTGGTCGGCCCCGCCCCAAACTTCAACCCCGGCGGGTAAAAAGATCTGCGAGCCTATATTACGCATTACATTAAGGCTCACCGAATGCAGGTCAATTGGGTTATTGAACCACATAATAACTACCAGGTCTTTTTGTGATGCCAGCCATTTACCGTTGCCAAAATTGCCGCCACCCAATTCTTTGTCAATGATGGTTTTTGCGCCGTCGCCTTTGTACTTATTATCCGGATGTGTAATAAAGCTGATGCTATCGGGCGTATAGGCACATTTGTAAACATTAAACTGTACCGTATCGCTGCCCTTCCAGCCAGCTTTAAATGCCCTTGCTTTTATCACGGTACTTTGGGTAAATACAACCCCTGGCTTGTAGGATGCAGCATTGATACTGTCAGGTGCCGAACCATCTGTAGTATACCTGATATCTGCCCCTTTTATGGGATTGCTAAGCTGCAGGGCATAGCTCTGCTTAAATATAACAGCGGCGTTCTTTAACTGCGGACTGGTAAGCTTCATTACTTTACCGTCATCCTTGAAGCCGGTTAACAGGTTAAGCTTTGGATTTTGTTTCTGAAGCGATTGCAGGTCGGCAGGGTTCAGGCCGCTATCCCATACCGCCAGCTCATTGAGGGTTTTTATATCGATAAGTTGTTTTACATCGGCTATGTTGAGCTTAACTCCCGCCAGAGAAACGCTTTTGAGATATTTTAACCCGGTTAATTCTTTTAAGCCCTTGCCGGTAATATCACTGAAATTGAGGTTTAGCCTGCGCAGGTTTTCAAATTTTGCAATCGTTTTCAGATCGGCATCTTTTACGGGCATCTTGTTCAGGTCTAATGAAACGACCTGTTTCCTGATAGAACTTAATTCGTCCAGCACCTTAACATTATAAGTGCTTTTATTGTAGATGTTAACTGCCAGCGCCGGAGATTCATTGGCCAGCGGATAAACAGCACGGTAGTTATTATTGAGCTTTTGGATCTCCTTTTCATTAGCAGCTGAGAAATCATAAACCTCTTCTTCGCTTTCGGCCGGCTTTAAGCGGGTAGAAGCGATCATGCGCAATGAATCGGAAGCAGACAGGTCGATCACTTTTTTGCTGAAACCGGCTTTACTTCTTATCCAAAGGTAAAGCAGCATTTTTTCATCATCGGTAAGCTGGGTTTTACCGGTTGGCGGCATGTGCTTCTTTTCGGTTTCGGGCAGGTGCACGCGTTGCAGGAGCAGACTCATTGCTGGGTCGCCCGCTACGAATAATTTGCCGTTTTTGCCCCCTTTCATTACTGCAGCCGAATCGGTAAGCATGAGGCCGCCCTTCATTTTATCGGGATTATGGCAGCTCTGGCATTTTACCTCGAATATAGGGCGGATCACGTCGTTATAAACCAGCGCCTGGTCTATAGGTACCGCATTTTTACTTTTATCCATCACTGGTCCCAAAACAAAATCATTGCCATGGGTAAGGTTACCGCCCAGGTGCCCGGCAACAATCAAACAGAAAACAGTGATCACAGCGCCAGCTTTGGCAAGCCCAACGGTATACTTTGTAGTGTGGCGAATGAGATATACGCCGTACCCCGCAAAGGCCACACTTACGCCAAACCATTTATGCCACTGTAAAGTATCACCTTCGTAACCTGATTCCCTCGACAGGAATAAGCCCATGATCACCGTTATGGAGGATAGCAGCGCGCCTAAAAGCAGCAGGTAGCTTGTAAAAGTTTGATACAATTTTTCATTAATAAACTCCGGGCGGTAACGGAAAAACTCCATCACCATGGCCAGCATCAGTATCACTATCGGGAAATGCAGGATGAGCGGGTGCATGCGGCCAACCGGTTGCAGCCAGCGCGGCACAACCAGGCTGTCGCCTGCTATGAGCAATACAATAATGAAAATGTTGAGGGCAAATAATGCCCCCTCTGCAATACCTTTATGGCTGCTTTTCATATACGCCGGGCTGTATGAGTTAATTAACCCTTGTAAATTTATAAGGGTACACCTTGCCCGATGCCCATTGCGCTACGTACAAATTCTCGTCGTTGTCCACACAAACATCGTGCGGGTTAAGGAAAATCTTTTCGGCCTGTGCCATAGGCTGCAGCACGCCATCAGTATACACAGGTTCGGTGCCGCCAAGGTTTGATACTACTTTATTGTTTTTATCCAATATGGTGGTGAAGCCGGTATTTTCCTTGCTCAGATCGGGCGAGCGAAGCACGGCGGCATACAAATGATCGCCTTTTATTACCGGACGGCAAACACATGCACCGGGCAGCTTGATCACTTCCTGCAATTTACCATCCATGCTGAAGCGTTTAAAGCAGTTGCGGGTACGGTCGGTAACAAGCAACGTAGGCGTACCATACCGCCTGTCAATCACGATGCCGTGGGCGTTATCCAAATGCTCATCCCCTTCACCTTTGCCGCCGAAGAAGCCTTTTAACTTACCATCTTTATCATAGTGTGTAACGTATTGGGCACCATAGCCATCAGCAATAAAAATATCACCGTTGGTGTCGATAGTGGTTTCGGTTGGCACAAACTCTTCGGGCTTTTTGTATACGCCGGTTTCAAGCGGTACGTCAATGGTCATTAAAATACGGCCATCCAATGTGGTTTTATATACCTGGTGTTTTACGGTATCGGTAATGAATAGTACTTCTGTTCCATTTTCATTAAACAGGGTCAGGCCATGTGCGCCGGGGAATTCATGTCCCCAGGTGCTTAACAGCTTGCCCGATTTATTATAGATGAGCACATTGTTCTTAGTCTCGTTGGTAAGCAGCAAAATGCGGCCCTTTGAATCCTGCACCATCTCATGGCAATCGTTCACCGGGTTTTTCTGCGAATCGGCCTTGCTCCAGTTTTTATCCATGCGGTAGCGCATATTGCCATGGCCGTAAATTGGCCCGTCGTCTTTGGCTAACATGTCTTTAGCTATAAAAAAGCCTGCTGATAAAACTGAAGTGTGCTTGATAAATTCTCTTCTTTCCATACCGTTGATTTTTATGATTGCGTTGATTTCGCTGATATTATTTCTTTTGATTACACCGATTGCTGGGTGATTTCACCGATTACTGATTTTTTTGATTCCTTGTCATCATGCCATTGCGAGGCACGAAGCAATGACATGAGTTTTATTTTTTTAAGCCCTCTCCCTTTAGGGGAGGGTTTGGGTGGGGCTTACGCTATTATCCCCTTCACCACATTCCCCGCCACATCCGTTAACCTATATCTCCTGCCCTGGCTTTTAAAAGTTAGTTTTTTATGGTCGATGCCAAGCTGGTTAAGGATGGTGGCATGAAAGTCATGCACATGCACCGGATCTTTTACAATGTTGTAGCCAAACTCATCTGTTTCGCCGTAAACTATGCCGGGTTTGATGCCGCCACCGGCCATCCAGATACTGAAACAGCGTGGATGATGATCGCGACCGTAATTGGCTTTTTCCAGTTTGCCCTGGCTGTAATTGGTGCGACCGAACTCTCCGCCCCAGATCACCAATGTTTCGTCAAGCAGGCCGCGTTGTTTCAAATCGGTAACCAATGCCGCCGATGCCTGGTCTACGTCTTTGGCCTGTCCGGCCATTTCCTGCGGAAGGTTGCTGTGCTGGTCCCAGCCCTGGTGATAGAGTTGCACAAAGCGTACCCCGTTCTCTGAAAGCTTGCGGGCCAGTAAACAGTTTGCTGCGTAAGTGCCGGGAATAAGGCATTCGGGCCCGTACATCTTCACAATATCGTCCGACTCCTTGCTTACGTCCATAATTTCGGGTACTGCGGTTTGCATGCGATAGGCCATTTCATACTGCTGTACCTTGGTGTTTATTTCCGGGTCGCCAAACTCTTTGTAGTTCATGTCGTTTAGCTCGGCCAGTTTATCAAGCATCTTGCGACGCTCGTGGCGGTTCAGGCCTTCGGGATCATTTAAGTACAGGATAGGGTCTTCGCCGCTGCTAAATTGTACGCCCTGGTGAATGGAATCTAAAAAGCCATTACTCCACAGTTTGGAATAAACACCCTGTCCGTTTCCTTTTCCTTTAGAGAGCAGCACGGTAAATGCAGGCAGATTTTTGTTCTCGCTGCCAAGGCCATAGCTTACCCACGAGCCCATGCTGGGGCGGTTGCCTTGCTGTGCCCCTGTCTGGAAAAAGGTAAGTGCGGGGTCATGGTTAATGGCATCGGTGTTCAGCGAACGAATGATACAGATATCATCGGCAATTTTACCTATGTGCGGAAACATGTCGCTGATCCAGGCGCGCGACTCGCCGTATTGTTTAAAATCATAAAATGAACCCACCAGCGGGAAGGAAGCCTGTTTGGCTGTCATTCCTGTTAAAATCTGGTTGCCTCGTACAGACGCAGGCAGCTCCTGCCCCATCATTTCGCGCAGCTTTGGCTTATAGTCAAATGATTCCAGTTGTGAGGGCGCTCCATCCTGGAACAGGTAGATCACCCTTTTGGCTTTTGGCGCAAAGTTGGGGATGCCGGGGATAAAATCAGCTTCGGCTTCATCGCCTTTTCCGCTAAACAGGTCGGGAATGAGCAATGAACCCAGCGCTACGCTGCCAATGCCCAAACTGAGCCTTGAAAGAAACCTGCGCCGGTTGATGTTAAGCCTGTTTTCTAAAAAATCTTTTTCCATGTGCTCAGGTTTTTGTTATTGCTTCTTCCAAATTATACATGGTGTCAACCACTTTCATCATGGCTGCCAGCGTTACTTTATCCAGGTTGGCCGGTACCGGGTATTCGCCTACGTTGAGCAGTTTTTCGGCATCGGCTTTTTTCATGCTTTTTAATTCATCGGCATAATATGAAGTTAAAATAGCCAGTTCTTTTTCCTGCGGATGCCTGGATAGGATCAACCGGAACGCCTTGGTGATCTTTTCTGTCGATGTGCTTTTATCCTGCAAAAGTTTGGCGGCTAAAACGCGGGCGCTTTCCAGTACTGTCGGGTCATTAAGCATTACCAAAGCCTGTAATGGGGTGTTGGTGCGCAGGCGTTTCACCTCGCACTGGTCGCGGTTACTGGCGTCAAAAATGCCCAGCGATGCTGGTGGAACGGTGCGCTTAATCAGCGTGTACATACCTCTTCGATACAAGTTAGGCCCGTGCACCTGTTTGTAATTGGCCAGGATCCCCCTGCCCGATGTAGCGTTTTCCCAAAGGCCCGGTGGCTGATAAGGGTTAACACTTGGGCCGCCAATGGTAGGGTTAAGTAACCCGCTGCTGGCCAGTACCAAATCGCGGACAAATTCTGCCGGTAAACGGCCTCTTGAGCCCCGGGCCAATAAAGTATTATCAGGATCGGTTTTTAACTTTTCGGGTGTTACTGCCGCCGATTGCCGGTATGTGGCCGACATCACGATCTGTTTTACCAATCGCTTGATGTTCCAGCCATGATCACGGAAATCAACTGCGAGCCAGTCCAGCAATTCCGGATGCGATGGCAGGTCGCCCTGCATGCCGAAATCGCCCGAGCTTTTTACAATGCCCTTGCCAAAAAACTCCTGCCACATCTGGTTTACAAATACACGGGCAGTAAGCGGGTTGTTTTTGTTGAACAGCCATTCGGCCAAACCTAAGCGGTTTTTAGGATAGTTATTAGTGAATGGTAATATCGATTTAGGCGTACCGGCTTCCACCTCATCGCCATGAGCATCGTAGTTACCGCGTTTAAGGATATAGGTTGGCCGTACCTTGTTGCTATCGGTCATGATAGAAACAATCAGTTTATCGGTATCTTGCTTATTCACAAAGGTCAGGATCTTTTTAACGTCATCGTTACTGATCTGCATCATGGGGTTTTTGGCGTAGGTTTCGGGCCCGCCAACGGTTGATTGCAGCCCTACTTCCTTCACATTGTTAAAAAAGGCGTAAACCTGGTAGTATTCTTTTTGCGAAAAAGGGTCGTATTTGTGATCATGACAATGGGCGCATTCAAGCGTAACGCCCAGCATAGCTTTGCCGAAGGTATTGGTACGGTCGGTTACATAGCTTACACGGTATTCCTCGTCAATTACGCCGCCTTCTTCGGTTATTTTGTGGTTGCGGTTAAAGCCGGTTGCCAGTAATTGTTCTTTAGTGGCGTTGGGTAGCTGATCCCCGGCTAATTGCCAGGTGATGAATTTATCGTAAGGAAGGTTTTCGTTATAGGCATGGATCACCCAGTCGCGCCATGGCCATTGCGTGCGGTAATTATCATCCTGGTAGCCGTGCGAATCGGCATAACGGGCAACATCCAGCCAGTGCAGCGCCATTTTTTCGCCGTATTGCGGGGTTGCCATCAGTTTATCCACCATTTTTTCGTAGGCGTTAGGGCTTTTATCGGCCGAAAACTCATCCATTAGCGCAAGGGATGGCGGCAGACCGGTAAGATCGAGCGAAATCCGTTTTAACAGGCGTTCTTTATCTGCTTCGAGATTGGGTTCAAGGTTTGCCTGCTCCATTTTTTGCAGCACAAAATTATCGATAGCGTTTTTAGGCCATGCCGTATTTTTTACTGCAGGAACAGGGTAATTGCGCGGGGCAACGAAAGCCCAGTGTTTTTCATATTTGGCCCCCTGTTTTATCCATTTGTGAATAAGCCCAACCTCATAAGGCGATAACCTTTTCAGGTTGGATGATGCAGGTGGCATCTGCTCGGTAGTATCTTTAGTGGAGATACGTCGATAAACCTCAGATTGCATCGGTTCGCCGGGGACAAGGGCGTGTGATGACGGATTATCTTTTAATGCTTTGTAGGCACTTTCGGCAATGTCCAGTCGTAAATCTGCTTCGCGATGGGATGCATCGGGACCGTGGCATTTGAAGCATTTGTCTGAAAGTATCGGCCGGATGTTAAAGTTGTAGCTGATGGTATCGGGCACCTGTTCTTCGGCCACTCCGCCGGATGAATGGCAGGAATAAAACGTGTACAGCATGCAGATGGCTATTGTAAGCCATACATAATACAACTTCCGGTACATGGGTTTAAAATTGGTTAAACAGAAACTAAAGTTATGCAATTTATAGTACAATTTGCAAATACACATTTGTACCGCAAATCAGTTTACCGGGGTTAATATAGTATGAAAAACTTAATGTTCATACATTTTGTACAAATGTTTTAACATATGTGGTTTTGGCCATCGTGAAACGAAAAAAAACGGGGATTTTATATAGCAAGTAAATTGCCCGTTACGGCTAACATTTAGTTTTTTTTATCGTAAAAAGAAGATGGTAAGGGCTGCGGGCCCATGTCAGTGCAGCCTACGAAAAGATGGCATTATTACCACATGGAAATTTATATATCTGAATGAAATTAAAATTAAGGCTATTGCTGCTATTGTTATTGATAGTGACAACCGGTTTTGGTTTTTACCTATACCAGCGCTATTCGTTTGAGAAAAGGCACGCTTTTGTGCCTGAAAAAAAGCATAGGAACGAGGTTTTACGTGTGGGGATCATCGGCGACAGCTGGGCAACCGGTATTACCATAGATACCATTATCAGGGATGAATTTAAAAAGCGGGGTATTAACACAGAGGTGATATCATTCGGGCAACCTGAAGCAAAAACCAAACAAATTTACGATAACCTGTACGCAAACCCTGGTCAGCCTTATTCAAGTTCTGAAATATTGCACCATAACCTCGATTACTGTATCATTTTGGCCGGTACCAGCGATGCCGAGGGCGAGATGGGGGCTAAGTTTTACGCGTATTACTGCTCGCTGATCATCAGCGACCTGGCACGCAACAATATCGAGCCTGTTTTTGTCACTATGCCCGAATTTGGGTTTAAAGAAGAAACAGACAGTCTTGATATCCTGAAGAAAGTGCGCAACGAGGTTTCGTCCCTGTTGATTGACAATGGTAATACCCGGAGTTTGGATGGATACCGTAAACAGGCAAACGAAATGTTAAAGGATACTCATCTGAAAGACTCGACCATAGTGGTGCCTTTTAATCTCGTATGCGATGATTATGAAAAACACAAGATTCTTTATCGCAATACAGGCCATCTTTCAACCGTGGGCAAGCAAAAAATGGGAAAGCTTATTGTGGAATATATTTTGCAAAAGGAAAAGGTTGCGAGGATGAAACCGCTTAATACCAATATTGTTGAATTGGGGCGGGTTAAGAAAAATAAACGGGCCTGATCATTTATCCGGGTGCATTGCTTCCAGTTTTTTAATATCCCTGTAAACAATGTAAAGCGGTATGATCCCGAAAATACCAAAGCAGCAGTCGATAAACCGCCAGTAAACGGGGATGCCACGGATAGGCCCGGCTATAAAGGCCAGCGGGAATACCATTATACAGGCAATCATTCCAAACTCAATTATCCATATGTTTTTTACGGGGTCTTTCAACGGCCCCATAAATGCCATCGCAATAACCAGGTGACCGAAAGCCAGCCAATCGGTACCGTAGGCCAGGTAAGGATAGTTTTGGTTGGTGATTTTTACAGCCTGATAAACATTGCTTATCCAACTCTGCATAAATTGAGGAAATATGGCCGAATGATTTGCGAAGAAAGCAAGCTCAGTTTCAATAGGGAATGCGGTTACACCGCTTAATACCAGGCCAATAATGAATACAACTATCCAGGTTTTTATTTTTTTGCGAAGTTCAGGTTCGGTTTTCATGACCCTGGTAAGGTAGCAAATTTATGGGTTGTGAGTGTATCGCAAAGGCGCGAAGACGCAAAGATTTTAACTTGCGCTCGTTTTTTTAACTCGCGCTCGTTTGCAACGAGTGCGTAACCTGGGCTTGCGTTTGTAACGCAATGGCGATGCAATCGCCAGTCCATATTAAGCGCTCGTCGCAAACGAGCGCAAGGTTAAAGTTGTCCGGAAAAACAAACTAAAATCATGTCATTGCGAGCGTAGCGTGGCAATCTCGTAGCCAATGCATGTCCGATCTGTATGACTACGAGATTGCCACGTCGCCCCGGCGTTCTGTCCGTGCCGCTCCTCGCAATGACATATTTTTCACTAAACCATTTAGCGGGCTGCGCAATACTTCCTTATAAAATTGTCGGCTTTATCGCTGCCTATATTGCGGATAAAATTCCAGTCGTGGCAGGCACCTTCTTTATCGCCTTGCTTAAATTTTTCATTGGCCTGATTTAGTACATCGTTTATGAAATCGTCATCATAGCCAAGCTGTTTTTTGAGGTTGATGATGATAGCTTCTTTAGTGGTATCGGCCTTGCCTTTATATTTATTGCTGTAGTAGTTGGTAACTGCATTTTCAAGCTCCTGCTGTGCTTTATAATTGGCAATGGCGCTTTGCATATCACGGATGCTGGCAGGGCCGCAACGCGCCGGATCAGGGTCAAAGCGGATAGGCTGAACAATCGTGGTTTTAACATTATATCCCGGCGGGATTGTCCACTGCCCCGAGGTGAGTTTAATAACCCTCAAAGCCTCGTCGTCAAGGTCAATGCCGGGGCCATTCTGCACTTTGGCATCGTGTACCACACCATCTTTATCAATCATAAATGAAACATTGATTGAGCCCGAAATGCAGTTTTGCCGCGAGTATTCGGGGTAGACGATCTTAGCCTTCAGGAAATCATTTAACGCTTGCGTGCCGCCTTTAAATGCCGGCTGTTGGGCAAATGAATAGCCTGCTGTGAAAATGAGCAATGCGATATGGAAATACAGCGCTTTAAGCATAATATAAATATCGACAATAAATTGTGGATTATGTTTGGGAATTTTATTGGGGAGATATTATTGGTGTGCGGAAGATGAAATAATTTCTTTCAAAAAACTATGTCATTGCGAGCGCAGCGTGGCAATCGCGTAGCAAATGCATGTCCGCTCTGTATAGCTACGAGATTGCTACGTCGCACCCAATGCTCATTGCCGTTTTGCTCCTCGCAATTGTAAGTGTTTAGTAATTCGGAGACAGAATCAGGTGTTTTTATTTGTTGTTTAAGGCTGCCATTTCAATAGGTTTTTTGCCGTTAATACCCTGATGCGGCCTTTCCCAGTTATAGTAAACGAGGTACTTGAGCAATTCATCCTCCAATTCTTCGAAGCTGTCAAAATCGGTGTCTTCGATCAGATCTTCTTTAAGTGTACGCCAAAAACGTTCTACCTTGCCGTTCGTCTGCGGGCGGTAAGGTTTCATATATCTTCTTTTGATACCAGTTTCCACCAACATTCGTTCAAAGGGATGGTTTTTCTTATTTAAGCTGGTAGAGGTGCCAAATTCAGGGCCGTTATCAGCGATGATCTCTTCGAACTGAATACCAAATTCGCGCTTAAGGGCTTGCATACAGCGCAGCGAAGTAAACATGGTGGTCAAGGCGGTAATATCTTCCATCACCTCTGCCCAGGCAAGACGGGAATGATCGTCCAACACACAAAGCAGGTACAGCTTCCTGTTTTGTCCCCTGATCACACTTTTACTCAGGTGATGACAGTCTATATGTCCTAACTGGCCCATGCGTTCCTTGATGATCTTTCGCTTTACTTCCTTATCTGTAACAGTTAAACGGTTCTTGTTGTGTCGCTTCAGGATGTTGTACACCCCTGAAGGCGATGGGGTAAAGTTATTAGCTTTTTGTTTAAACCGGTCTGCTATCTCGAACTTATTGCAGCCTCGCGAACGCAAATCGAGCACTTGCTGTTCATCCTGGGGATCAGGACGCCGTGTACTGTACTTAGGCCCACGTTTACCAGGTAATAAGTCGAGTTCATTACCGGATTGTTTAAACCGATTGTAATACTTCAGAAAACTTCTCCGGTCGGTATCATGAGCCAAATAAAAGTCTTTAGCGAACCTAAAACCCGGGTGTTCCCCACGCTTTACCTGCTCATATTCGCTGATTAAAAAACGATACTTACTGAGATAGTTTCGCTTTAAGGTGAGGTCAGTAGTGTTTATTCGCATAACAAAATTAGCTTAGTTATATAAAGCTAATTCTGTCTCCGAATTATCTAACCTTTACAGCAATGACATGACTTTTTTACCAAAACAGAAAGGTATTGCGCCTTTGGAATGGAGCTATCCCACATTCACCGCATCCGGAAACCTCAATATCAATCCAGGGTCGGGGATATTCTTCTGCCAGATCTCTTTTTCTGAAAACTTTCCTACGCCGGGATAATCACCCTGCTTGCCTTCCATATCAAACATCAGCTGAAAATGAAGGTGGGGCGGCCATTGACCGTTTTCATCGGAACTACCAAAAGTTGCTATCTGCTGATTTTTAAGTACAGGCTTACCTGCAGAAAGACCTTCCAAACTTGTTCGGCTTAAATGGCCGTACAGACTATACAGCGTCAGCCCGTCCAGGTTATGTTGTAAAATGATGGTGGGGCCATAATCGCCAATGTTGTTATTGTCCTGGTAGCTGTGCACTACGCCCTCAAGCGGGGCATATACAGGCGTGCCGGCATCACACCAGATATCAACACCTAAATGCAGGCGCCGGGGCTCATCATCGGTATCAAAATGGCTGCTGAAAGCGTAAATGGTGCGGTGCTCCATGTACCCGCCAATACCATAGCGGCAGTTATTGGTATGCAGTTTATCGATAATCAGTTGACTAAACAGCCACGGCCTGTTAATAACCTCTGCCGTCAACTCTTTGTTGCCGGCAGTAAGGTCAAAGTGGTAAAGGCGGTCATGGCTTGCATCAAAATCAACTACTTTGCCAACGGCATCGGGATGATTGTTGATGTAGTTAGCAAACAGCAAGTGCCGGTTCATCAAAAGCTATTAATTTTCTTCGGTATCGGGCTGGCGTTCTTCTTTGCTGATCTTATCAAAGATCTTGTCCATGCGCTCAACGTATTCGCTGGTATCGTCAACAAAAAATTCAAGCTGAGGGATGATCCTCACCTGGTCTTTGATCCGCGCGCCAAGTTTGTACCTGATCTCTGAAGCATGTGATTTGATGGTATGCAAAGCGGTTTGCACATTAGGGTTGCCTAAAAAGCTTAAAAATATACGGGCTATGGCCAAATCGGGCGTTACGCGTACCTTGGTTATGGTTACCAGGGTATTGGGCAAATAATTCATGCCTTCGCGCTGAAAAATAGCTGCAAGGTCTTCCTGTATTACTCCGGCAAATTTTTGCTGACGTTTTGATTCCATTGGTTATTAGTTAACGCCGATAAGGCAGATGAGTGTTTAATGCTTAATGCAAAAGCCTAAGTTATTGTTTTGGGCTTTTATTAACAATGCCGGCAGGGTGTTAATTACACACGTCCTGCGGGATCTCTTTGGTTATTTTTACTACTTTTTTTACAACGAGGGTACTATCATATTCAGACCCCATGCCTGCTTTGCCCGATTTTGATTTGATCCCTTCAACTTCTACATAAACCGGCTCATAGGGTTTTTCGAAATTAAGCTGTGAGTATTGCAACTCAAGCTGGGCCGAACTGTCAACAGCCCAGAATTCCTGCCCGCTGTCGCAATCTTTAAATGATTTTATCTCCGGGCCGGCACTGTACAAGCCTTTGTAAAGGGTAACCTCGTCCTTTTTATGGGTATCATTATTACATGCGTAAACAGCAATAACAACAAGCAGCAAAACAAAAATTCTGATGTATCTCATACCCATTTAACAAATTTACAAATCCTGTTTGATTTCATCCAATCCTTTAATACTTAAACGGGCGCTAATGCCGGCCGCAATTACCGAAATACCTCCAACTGTTAACAGCACCAGGCCAAAATCTTTGATCTTAAGATCAATTGGGTATGCATCCAATACGGTCATTTGTGCCCCCATTTTAATCCAGCCATAATGCTGCTGCAGCAGGCAAAAAATAGTACCCAGTACAATGCCGATAATACACCCCACGGCGGTAATCATCATCCCCTCGAAAAAGAAGATGCCCTGGATCATGTTTTTATTGGCCCCCAGTCCGCTTAAAATGGCTATATCCTTACGCTTATCTATAACCAGCATGGTTAACGAGCCAATGATATTAAATATTGCGATGATAAGCACAAAGGTAAGGATCATGTACACTGCCCAGCTTTCGTAGTTAAGGGTTTTGTAAAGCTCGCTGTTTTGCTCCTTGCGGTTTTTTACAGTAAAGTCTTTTCCTATTTTATCAACAATGCTTTTTTGCATGGCATCGAGATTGGTGCCGCGTTTAAAATTAAGTTCGAGTGAGGATACATCCACCGGCTGATCGAGCAGGTCGCGCGCAAACTCAATAGGCGTTACAGTTATATCATCAAACTCCTGCTGTATGGCAAATACTCCCGACGGATTAATGCTGCGTGCAACAAATTCGTTGAGGGGATTGGCCGAATTTTCGGCATCGCGCCGGGGCGAAAAGATCTGTATTGATGAAAGCTGATCATGCACATTAATGCCCAGGGTGCGCTGTATGGTAGAGCCGATCACCGCAAAATTTTGATTGCCGCTTTTAAGCGTAAATGAGCCAACGGCTATGGTACTGTCAAGTTGCGGATTTTTTAAAAAGTCATCGCTCACGCCCATCACGGTAACTAAAAAAGGAACGTCGCCATATTTGATCAGGGCTTTTTCCTGTAAAACTTCGGTAAAGGAAAATACATGCGAATCTTTATGCAGCGAGGCAAAATACGGCGTATTAGGATTGAATGTTTTACCCAGTTTGGCCTCTATCTTTATTTCGGGCGTAAAATTGCTGTATAAGGATAGAATAACCTTTTCGAAACCGTTAAACACCGATAGTATGATTAGCAAAGCCGCGCTGCCAATGAGTACGCCCAGCATAGAAATGCCCGAAATGATATTGATAGCATGCATTTTTTTACCCGAAAACAGGTAACGCTTTGCTATGTAAATGGACGTGTTCAAATTGTGTTGGGGGTTATGCGTTCAGGTTTGCCTATGCTGTGTATAACGTTACTATGGTGTTAACTAAGTTAAAAAGGGATTGTTTTGTTTTTCGTAGCCGATGGTTGTTTCGGGGCCATGGCCGGGATAAACGGTAACATCATCGGGCATGGTAAACAATTTTGTTTCGATATTATCGATAAGCAAACCAAAGTTGCCGCCCGGTAAATCAGTACGGCCGATACTTTGCCTGAACAGTACATCGCCTCCTATCAGGATCTTAGCTTCTTTATCGTAAAAACATAAGTGCGCAGGCGAATGGCCCGGCGCAAAGATCAAATGCAGCGTTGTATTGCCAAAATGGATGGTGCCTGTTTCGGGCAAAAACTCATCGGGCATAGGTGATACCTCATATTGAAAACCCATAGATGGGGCATAAGCTACCACGGCTGCCAGTACTTCTGATTCGCCAATGTGGAAACGGGGTTTAAGGCCGTATTGGTCAAACACAAATTTGTTACCTAATACATGGTCAACATGGCAATGGGTATTAAGCAGCATAACAGGCTTTAGGTTATTGCTTTTGATGAAATTAACAACAGCGTTTTGCTCGGGCGCGGTATACATACCCGGGTCAATGATCACGCATTCGCCGGTTTCATCGTACAAAATATAGGTATTTTCCTGGTAAGGGTTATTTACAAATGATATAACTTTTGCCATGCGGTAAAAGTACGGAATAAATTGATTGGGTGATTTGGGTTCAGGAAAATAGGAAAAGCTATTGGCTTTTTAACATGTCCGCTATTCTGCGTTCAGCTTCATCTTTCTCAATGCCATTATAGTAGTCAGTTACAAATGGATGCTCAAAACCTTCATGAGGTACAACCTCGGGCCGCTCATTACCAGCACGGGTATTAACGGTGGTGTGGATAATGAATGTATCTTCATATCCTGGTATATTATTGCTTAGGTATCCAAAATATGATGTTATGTGATTCTCGTTATCGAAGTTATCAGCATAGTCATTATAACTTTTTTCGCTTAGTGAAACCCATATGCCATAGTCTAAATTATTACAATGGCTGTTAACTTTTTGAATTAGAGTAGCTCTAATGAATAAATCTGTTTGATTTTTATAATTGATGATGCAATGATCCGACCCAAGCTCGGCTATGTTATTTTTATCTTCGTTGCTAAGTCTGTAATATGCATACGGTGCATCGAAAGTAAGGGCTGGCCATTCTTCGTGTTCTTTGCCGCAATGGCTGCAGATATAACTCATGTTTTTACAAATTAAAGCTGCACCCCAAAACCGCAGAGGTGATTTTACCGGTGAGTTCATAAGCCAGCTCGTACTGATTGATTTCATTAAAAGCAAACACGATCACCTTCTTGTCTTCAGGATCAATAATGAAATATTCCTTCACGCCAGCCTTTTCATACAGGCTTTTCTTTTTTAAAGTGTCATGGATGCGGTTGCCTGACAATATTTCAAAAACAACGTCTGGCGCACCATGAATGCCATCTTTTTGGATGATGGATTTATTTTCATTGAGGATCACCAGTACATCTGGCTTTAAAACGGATTGTTCCTGTTCAAAATAGACATCAGCAGGAGCATGCAGAATTACTCCTTTTCCTGTTTCATCTAAAAAATTATACAGCAGGGCCGAAAGTTTTACGGAAATAAATTGATGATCGGTGTTGGGTGCCGGGGTCATGATGAGTTGGTTGTACAGCACTTCGCACCTGGTACCCTCGGGCAGCATCCGGTAGATATCGACAGCAGTTGCAGGGATGGTAGTACTCATGTTGTAAATACTTTTATGCTAATTTCGCTAAAACAGCTTAAATAAAAAAGTTTGTGCCTGCACGGTTCAGGGAATCGCTTTTAAAACAAACAGGCGACACGGGGTACCTATGGAGCCGGTTGCAAAAGTAATATGTTGCTATAAACACGATACTCCTAACGGAGTTATAAGATTTAACGGTGACAACCCCGGAGGGCAATGTCATTAAGTTAAGGGAAATCCCCCAGAGGGGGAACAGGTTTGTAGTAATATCATATACCGAAAATAACCGTGCCAGAGGTACGGAACACTCGGAGTTGTGTACCTCTGGCACATTAAGACAAACAAATCTTTAATTTCTACAAACCTTTTGCACCTCTGGTGCAACCTGTCAATCCCTTAACTTAATGACCACCCCGAGGGGTAGCGTGTTTATAGGGAAAATTAAACGAGTTTCAAGGCTCCGTAGGTGCCTCGTGTTCCAAAAGTGATTTCCCTGCTGCGCGGTAAGGAAACCCCATTTAAGTTTGAAAAATTTTTACGAATTGATCGAATTACACGAATTTTAAATTGCAGGTCAATCAAGATTCGTGTAATTCGATTAATTGTGACCTACTTGAAAGGCATTCGTGTATAAATTTTTTTCTTTGATCTACGCCGCTGTAGCTCCCTCAATCAACTCCACCTCGGCTACCGGGCTAAACAAATAAATGCGTTTGGTAGCTACTTCGGTACATTTAAACCGTTTACGCAGCTTTTCATCCTTGCGGAATACCCGGCCGTCCTTCAGTTTAAATAATGCCTTAAGCGGGATCTTTTCAACCGTTAAAATTGCTTCTGACTCTTTTGGCGGGTCGTATTTGCGCAGCGAGCGATACAGGTTCAAATCCGAGCAGCTTGATGCAGCCGGATTATCCAGATAGTTTACGATAGCCTTTTTAACATCAGCAGGGAAAATCTCTTTTTCAAAAAATGGCTGCATCATTTTTTTGAAATTGTTTTTCCACTCTGTTCCGTGGGGTTTGGCTTTTTGCTTATGCTCGTTCCAGGTATGCAGGTGCGCAAATTCATGTACTGTAGTTACCAAAAAAGCATAGGGGTTAAGATCATAATTAACCGAGATCCGGTGACCTTTGCCTCCGTAAGGCGAACGATAATCGCCAAACTTACTGTTGCGGTTGCGCGAAATTTTAAATTCGCATTTGAAGTAGTCGATCCACCGGGCAATAAGCGGGGCCGCTTCTGCCGGAAGATATTTCTCTAAAACTTTTACTTTATCCAATTTTTACCTCAGATCAAAGATAAGAACTTTTGCTTTCTCTTTAATAACTCTCGGGCATGTACAGTGTTGGCTTATTGTCATATCCACCCCAAAATACCCACAATCGTCCACAAAGATCGCATTTTAAAAAGGAGTTCATTTTTGAATATAACTCGTCAGGCTCGATAGGATTAGTATAGCCATCGTATTCGGTATCGGAGATAAAAAGCCATTCGATAGGATTAGGAATAGCCCCGCTAACCTTGATCTCATTTTTGCATTTACAAAGAAACTTGCCCATAATCAATTATAGTACAAGATAGCAAAAAACGAAAGATTTCTACTTCAGCCAGTGATACACAATAAACGATGCCGCGTACGCCAGCAGGGTCATATACGCAAACTGCGCAGCCGGCCATCGCCAGTCTTTAGTTTCGCGGTATACCACGGCCACGGTGCTGGCGCATTGCATGGCGAAGGCGTAAAACATCATGAGCGAGAAGGCTACAGCCAGCGTAAATACCGGTTGACCTGTTTCCGGATTTTTAGCTTCATGCATTTTTTCCTGTACCGATTGCAGTTTGTCGGCATCACCCTCTACGCTGTAAATGGTGGCCATGGTGCCCACAAATACTTCGCGGGCAGCAAAGGAACTGATGAGCGCTATACCTATCTTCCAGTCGAAGCCGAGGGGCTTAATGACTGGCTCAATAACATGACCGAATACACCGGCATAAGAGTTTTCCAGTTTTTCGGAAGCGATAACTTTAGTAAGGCTATCCGGTGTCATGGTTTTGGTGTATTGCGGCTGGGCGTATTGCTTATCTATTTGTGCAAACCTGTCGCCGGGGCCGTATGATTTGAGTACCCATAATATCACCGAAACGGCAATGATCACTTTGCCTGCCTGCAGCACAAAGGTCTTTGAACGGTCATACATGGTAAATATCACGTTTTTCCACCTTGGCATGCGGTAAACGGGCAACTCCATGATAAAGTAGCCACGTTCGCGGGCTTTAAGGATAAACTTCATCACAAAGGCCACAATAACTGCCGAAAAAATGCTGAGCACGTACATGGCCGTGAGTGCCAGCCCCTTCATATTAAAGATCCACCAAACGTTGCGGTTGGGCACTACCAATGAAATCAGCAAGGTATAAACCGGTAGGCGGGCCGAGCAAGCCACCAATGGCGTTACCATGATGGTGATCATCCTGTCTTTCCAGTTTTCAATAGTGCGGGTACTCATGATAGATGGCACTGCGCATGCAAAACCACCTATTAGCGGCACTACCGATTTGCCGTTAAGCCCTACCTTGCGCATTACTTTATCCATCATGAAAGTTACGCGCGACATGTAGCCTGTATCTTCCAAAATAGAGATCAGCGCAAACAGGATAGCTATTTGCGGTATAAATACCAAAACCCCGCTCAAACCGGCCAGTACCCCGTCTATAACGAGACTGCTTAGCGGCCCAGCAGGCAATATTTTGGCAGTACCGGCCTGCAGCCAGATAAACAGATCTTCGATGAGCGACATAGGGTATTCCGACCATGAAAAAATGGCCTGGAATATGAACAGCAAAATGGCGAAGAAGATCACAAAGCCAAATATTTTGTGGGTAAGGATCTTATCTATTTTATTGCTTACGGTTTCATCATGGGCTGTTTCCGGCTTGGTGACAGTATCGTAAAGCAGGTCGTTGATGAAATTATAACGGGCAATGGTTTCTGTAGCCTGCGCTTTTTGCGAATGGAACGCATGCTCCTGCTCCAGTTGCTCAATACGGTCGCTTTCGGTTGTTGAAAGGTAATTTAGTGTTTCATGCTGATGGGCAAGTTGCAGCGCCACATAGGGGTTTTCAACTTGCATCTCCCCTTTTATCTGGGCTATTATGCCCGGGGCTATGCTTTCAATATCTATGGTATCCTGCTGCAGCGGAATGCTGTTGGCAAAGGCGATAGCACTTTTAAGTTTATCAATACCGGTATTTTTCCTGGCGGAGATAGGCACCACCGGTACGCCAAGCTTTTTGGCAAACAGATCGATATTGATTTTGATCCCCGCCTTTTCTGATACATCGATCATGTTAAGCGCCACGATAACAGGGATCTTTAAATCGGCTATCTGGGTATAAAGCAGCAGGTTGCGTTTTAAGTTGGATGCATCGAGGATCACCACAACCAGATCGGGCACCATGCCTTTTGATTTATCGGCTAATACCGAAAATACTATAGATTCATCCTTGCTTTTAGGATAAACGCTGTAAGTACCCGGAAGGTCAATTATTTCGGCTGTGCGGCCATCGGGAAGCGTGGAAAAGCCTGTTTTTTTATCAACAGTAACCCCCGGAAAATTTCCGATCTTTTGATTTAACCCGGTTAGTATATTAAACAGAGTTGATTTACCGGTGTTGGGATTTCCTACAAGTGCAACTCTTATATCGGCTTTCAATGCTTACAAAACTACTGCAAAATGATGGTGGATGCTTCAAACTTACGCAGGCTGAGCTGATAGCCCGATACGCTGATGGCAATAGGATCGCCAAGAGGGGCAATACGCGAAATGCGGACTTCCTCGCCGGGTAAACAACCCATCTCCATCAGTTTTACCGACATTTCGAGATCAGTAAATTCCTTTACGATACCTGTTTCGCCTACTTCCAGTTGTGATAGCCTCATCATTTATAATATAAAACGTAGCAAATGTAATCTTATTTATAATAAATCCAAATAAGATGCGCCATGATGTGCAGATTTTAGATGTGCAGACGTGCAAATGACTTTAGCATGAAATTTGGGTGGAAATTCGAGGGGTTCCGGATGTACAGATTTCAAATGTGCAAATGACTTTTTGATGCCATTGATTTTGCTTTTCTGCTTTTACTGACACGATCCTGTCAGTGTTCAGTTTTTAAAAAACGGGTGTTCAGCTTTTAATTTCTAAAAAATGCAAGCCCTTGATTATCAGTAATTATTTGTTCATGCTTGATGATTCGCTGATAATTGCTGAGATTAAGATATTGATTATCAATGGTGTTTATTTTGAAAAAAATCACAAGTGTTTACACTTTTAAAAGTTGAACACCCGTAAATTAAACAATGATTTTCGCTTTGCCTGATATAGTCTTATAAGCTAAGCCTTCATTTGCACATCTGCACATCTGGAACCTGCACATCTAATTCATCAATCTGCACATTTGCACATTTGGAATCTGCACATCTAATTCATCAATCTGCACATCTAACTTATCATTTGTACACTTGAGCCGGCAGATTTGATTTTTCCAAAATGCGGACAACCGCAGCCTTTATGAAAAATACCGCATGACGAGGCCGCTGTTAATATCAGCGCGCCTAATAAAATAACCAGTTTATTTTTTTTCATTTTTTCCAATCGCCTCAATAGTCAGCATAACACTAAAAACACCCATACAAGCTCCAAGCACATCGCAAAAAAGATCGTTCCAGTCGCCGGTTCGCCAGGTGAAAACAGAGATCTGTAGTATTTCAATCAGCCCGCCAAAAAATATGCTGGTAGCCCATATAATAAACATGCTTGTATACGTAAACCGCCGGGGTTTTTGTTGCCTGATAACGCCAAAGCACACCAGTACAATAAGGGTAAAAAATAAGCCGCAATGAGTTAGCTTATCAAATCCTTCAAAAAACAGGGGCGATTTATCAACCGAATCGAGATGTACCGAGCAAATTATTAAAACAAATAAGGCCCACAAAATAGCGGGCCCGTGATATCTTAAAAACAGCTTCATCTTATACGCCGATAACCGTTTTGTAATCGTCAGCAGATAAAAGTGATTCAACATCTGCAGCATTCGCTACAGTGATCTTAACCATCCAGCCTTCGCCATATGGGTCGGTATTTACCAGGTCGGGTTGATTGTTCAATGCCGGGTTAACTTCGGTTACAGTACCGGTAACTGGCATAAACAGGTCAGATACAGTTTTTACTGCTTCAACAGTGCCAAAAACTTCGTCTTTAGCAACTTCTTTACCTAATGAAGTAACATCAACATAAACAATGTCGCCCAGCTCGCCCTGAGCAAATTCGGTGATGCCTACGGTAGCTACATTGCCTTCAACCTTAATCCACTCGTGGTCTTTGGTGTATTTTAATTCAGCTGGAAAATTCATGTCGTTAAATTTTGTGTGCTCAAAAATAGCAAAACTTTGGTTTTCGCAATTATGGATATGTAAAATATAATGTGTACAATTATTGATGTGCAAATTTCAGATGTGCAGATATGCAAGTTAGTTTTAGCTTTCTGGTTTTACGGATGCCGGGTTTGTTAAATCTACCTGAGGCGGCCGTTCATCTGCACACCGCAAGTGTTCGAAAGCCGCAAATCAGTTGAAAATGGTGCATTAATAAAACCCATGTCATTGCGAGGAGCTTGTACAGGGCTGCGCATGGCGCGACGTGGCAATCTCGTCGGTATGCATAAACGACAAGCTTGTTCGACAGGCATTGGCTACGAGATTGCCGCGCTACGCTCGCAATGACATGCTTTTTTAAGAGATAATTTCATCTTCTTGGTGCCTGCACATCTGTAATCTGCATATTTGCACATCAACTAACATATTTGCACATCAACGAGTTAAAATTTTCTTTCTGCGGATGCCGCCCAATCGTCCAGTGCTTTGCGCTTATCGGTATTACTTTGCAGCCAGGCAGCGGCACCCGCTTTATCGGCACTCAAACTGATCAGCTTAACCGCGGTTGAAAAGTGCGGTGTTTGGGATAGCTTATAAAAGAAAGCTGCATAGTAGTTCCAGAAGAAAGATTGCTTGCCGGTTTTTTCGCCAAGCTTGCCAACCGCAGTAAAAATAGTTTTCAACTGAGTTTCCAGCTGACCGCCCGATGCTGCAACAGCGGTGCTTAATGTTTTATTGAGCAGCAGGGTTTCCGGGTCTGCTTTGGCTGCTTTCAGGTCGCCGCCTTTCAGTAAGCTTTGCAGGTTGGTGTAGGCTTCATCAGCGCGCGGGCCTTCGGGATCAAGGAGCAGGAAACTGCACAAGCCCATCAGCGCAGGTACCCTTTTATTTTGGTGGAAAGTCACCAGGCCATAAAGGCGCTGGCTGTTTGCGTGTTTGGGATCAAGCTTAATAGCTTCAATGGACGCCAGTTCGGCCTCGGCATATTTTTGCGCAGGGAAATAGGCTATCCCTAAATTAAAATATAAGGGCTGATAATCCGGCTTCAACTTGATACCCTGTTGATAAGCCTCAATAGCTTGCTGCGGTTGATGTGAGGCATCGTAAATACTCCCTGTAAGTTCGTAAGCGGGGCCGGTAAGGTCGCCGCCTGTTTTTATTACTTTGTTAAGATAAGGTATCGCTTCAGTACCCTTACCTGAGGCATTGAGGCTGAATGCCAGCTGATAATTAGCCTGTGCATTATCGGGCTCGGAGGCAAGGGCTTCTTTATATTTTTCAATTGCCGCGGCGTAATTTTTTTCGCCGTTAAGCCTGATACCTTCTTTTATAATGCCGTTGACATCCGTATTTTGGGCATGTGCCAATCCTGCCACGAGTGTCAAAGCGATAATTAACAAGCCTTTTTTTAACAAAATCATGCTTAAACTTACTAAAGAGTGCTAACTAACAGAAAATTTTAAAACTTTAATTAATACCTGCTGTATAATTTCTAATTTTCGCATTCGTTTAGTGTGAGATAAATTGCTTTATGAGATTAGTGTACAAAAGCCTGGTAGTGCTTACTGCCCCCCTGTTGCTGTTAGCCTGTTCATCCAAAAATAAAAATAAAGACCAATCGCAGTCGCAGGTTACTGCCAAGCCGCTCGATACCACGGCGCTACTGGCGTACAATCCCAAAAATGCCGATAAAAAGATAGATGCCGTAATGCAGGAGCTGCACCGTACCCGCGGCTTCAACGGCAATGTGCTTGTGGCAAAAAAGGGTAAAATAGTTTATGAAAAAGCCATAGGCTGGGCCGACTACCTGCACCGCGACAGCCTGAAGATCGGCTCGGAATTTGAGCTGGCCTCGGTTACCAAAACCATGACCTCAACCGCTATTTTGCAGCTCATGGAGCGCGGCAAACTGAAGCTGGACGATGATGTTAAAAAGTTTTTTCCGGATTTTCCGTACGATGGCGTAACCATTCGCCTGTTGCTCACCCACCGTTCGGGCATGATGAACTATGTGTATTTTGTTGATGATATCTATCGCAAAAATCATCTGAACCAGCGCAAAGGCCTTACCAATGCCGAGGCCATGAAAATGATAGCCGATAACAAGCCTACCCGTTTCAACGAGCCTAATAAGCGTTTCCTTTATAACAACTCCAACTTTATGGTGCTGGGCTCCATTATCGAAAAAGTAAGCGGAATGAGCTACGCCCAGTTCATGCAGGAAAATGTATTTAAGCCGGCCAGCATGGCGCATACCCATGTTTACTCAAAAGCGGTATATGATAAAATACCGGTAGATGTTGTTGGGCATGACCGCGGCCAGTGGCGTTACTCGGTGGCACAAAACTTTTTGGATGGCCCTGTGGGCGATAAGGGTATTTACAGCACCGTTGGCGACTTGTTCCTGTTTGACCGGGCATTACGTGCCGGATTGCTGTTAAAGCCGGCCACGCTTGATTCGGCCTATGTACCGCGCAACCCCATGGTGCACGGACATTTTAGCTATGGTTACGGTTGGCGTACATTCACCGCACCGGGCCAGGAAGTGATTTACCACACCGGCTGGTGGCATGGCTTCAGGCATATTTACCTGCGCGACATGAAAAATGATATTACCGTTGTGCTGCTTACCAACCTGGCTAATGGCAGCCTGCTTAAACTCGATGACCTGTTTAATACAGTTGGCATGCCTGTTGTACGTAAAAGTGCATATAACGGAAATGGTGATACCAGTGATGATTAATTTTTGAGGAGAGTGGTTGGGATTGGTGAATGGTTGATTGAGTTAATTAGGTGAGTGGTTTTAATAGGAAAAGATGCAAGCTGAAACCTGTTAATTATTCCGCACGTTAATCTAATAAAATCAATTTTTCTATTCATATACCAAACCACTCACCCAATCAACCACTCACTAAAAACTAAATAAAATGTTTGATAAATTAATGGAAGCCCAGCAAAAGGCTGGCGAAATGAAAAAACGCCTTGATGCCATCAGCGTATCGGGTACAGCCGAAGGCGGTAAAATAGTTGTGAACGCTAATGCCAACAAAGTGATCCAGTCGGTTGTAATTGATCCTGATTTTTTAGCGGATGCTGATAAGGAAGAACTGGAAGAATTACTGGTTGTTGCAGTCAATAAAGCCCTTGAGCAAGCCGAAAACATCAGCCAAAGCGAAATGGCTGCCATGACCCAAAGTATGTTCGGTGGCCTGGGCGGGCTTGGTAATATGTTTGGTAAATAAGCTTCATTCTCGAAAGTAGAGGTAAAAAAAATAGTATTAAAGCGTCATTGCGAGTAAGAAGACAACCGACCGAAGGGAGCTCATTAATACCTATAAAAAACAAATTATAATTATTAATAATCCCCGATTAGCAGGTCCTCCCTGTATAGTTCGCGATTGCTTCGTTCCTCACAATGACGCTTTTCTTTCTATAGGCCTTTTTACATGTTAAGGGCTTTATAGCGCTATCTGTTTAAACACCTATTTGTAACTTTTCTGCCATCAAATCAAATCGCTGTGGTAAGTGTTTACTTTTGATCTGATCATAAAACAACATTCTATGAAAACTACTTTTTACGGCCAGTCGGCCCTTGAAATTGTAACTGGCGGAAAGAAATTGCTTTTCGATCCATTCATAAGCCCTAACCCGCAGGCAAAGGACATTGATATTCACAGCATAAAGCCCGATTATATCCTAGTATCGCACGGACATGGTGACCATGTGGCCGATCTGTTGGAAATTGCTAAAAGCAGTGGCGCAAAGGTGATCTGTATTGCTGAAATTGCCGGATGGCTTGGTACCAAAGGCATTGAAAATGTACACGGAATGAACATTGGCGGTGGCTTTAACTTTGATTTTGGTCGCGTTAAAATGGTAAACGCTGTGCATTCAAGTACCTTGCCTGATGGGTCGCCAGGCGGTAATCCTGCCGGCTTTGTTATTTATGCTGAAGGAAAGGCAGTTTATTTTGCAGGCGATACTGCACTTACTTATGATATGAAGCTGCTGGAAGATGACAATCTGGATTGGGCATTTCTGCCTATCGGTGATAATTACACCATGGGTGCGGATGATGCTATAAAAGCTGCTGCTTTCATCAATTGTAAAAACATCATCGGTGTTCACTATGACTCATTCCCGGTTATTAAAATTGATAAGGATGAGGTAGCTGAAAAGTTTATCAAAGCCGGTTTAAATTTGAAATTACCTGCTATTGGTGAGACGATAGAGTTGTAAAATTAACCATGTCATTGTGAGGAGGAACGACGCGGCAATCTCGTAGCCATGCCTAACGAACATGCATTGGCTACGAGATTGCCGCGCTTCGCTCGCAATGACATACACTTTTTTCAAACGCAAACAGCCCCGGCATTTTGCCGGGGCTGTTTGCGTTTTGATACCACCGGACTTAAAACTTCCGGCTTCCTACTTAAAGACTTATTTCTTCCTCATCTTCATGGTGTCTTTTTTCATGATGGTATCTTTTTTCATTTTCTTGGTTTTCTTCTTCTTGGTAGTATCAGTTTGCATAACGCCTTTTGATGGGCGAACTAATGTGCCATGAGCGAAAACGCTGCTGAAAGAAATCGCTGCTAAAGCGATCATACATAGTGCCTTTTTCATAGTTGATTATGTTTTAGATGGTTAGTAATATCTATAACAAATTAACTATGGTTTGTTTTTTTTATTTTTTAATTAAATAACTGTACCACTTGGTATTATAGCGCGTTTCTTAACTACAACAATGCCGTCTTGCACAGTATGGGTGCCATAATCGCCATCTTCAAGCTTTTCGCCGCAATTGATGATTACGTTGTCGCCGATGTAAGTATTTTTATCAATGATGGCGTTTAAGATATGGCAATTATCGCCTATCCCCATGATTGGTGAACCGCTTACTTTCGATTCGGCAATCTCCTCAAGCGTTTGGTAATTGTCGCTACCCATTACATAGCAGTTTTCGATAATGGTATTTACACCAATACGGGTACGGATACCTATTATTGAGTGAGTGATCTGCTTAGCGTTGATGATACAACCATCTGCAACTATGGATTTCTCCATCAGCGTACCTGATATTTTTGATGGCGGCAGCATGCGTGCACGGGTGTAGATCGGGTTTTTATCAAACAGGTTGAATTTTGGAATATTGTCGGTTAACCCAAGGTTTGCCTCGAAAAATGACGGGATAGTACCGATATCTGTCCAGTAACCTTCATACTGATAGCTGGCTACACGGTGGCCTTCAATTGATTGCGGAATAATCTCTTTACCAAAATCGGTACGCTCATTGCCTTCAAGCAACTCATACAGCAATTTACGATTAAAGATGTAAATACCCATTGATGCCAGGTAAACACGACCTTCTGCCTGCATCTCCGGACTAACTTCTGAGGCCCAGCTTTCAAAATTGCTTTTCGGCTTTTCGATAAACGAGGTGATCATGTTGTTTTCATCCGTTTTCAGGATGCCAAAGCCCGGTACATCGGCTGCATCAACAGGGATGGTGGCTATGGAGATTTCGGCATTGGTTTCGATATGATGGTTGATCATATCTTCAAAATCCATCTGGTACAATTGATCGCCTGAAAGGATCAGTACATACTCAAACTCATGCACAGCCAGGTGGTGTAAGCTTTGTCTAACAGCATCGGCAGTACCCTGAAACCAGGCCACGCTCGACGGCGTTTGCTCTGCTGCAAGGATATCAACAAAAGCATCACTAAAACTACTGAAGTGATAAGTGTTTTTGATGTGTTTGTTTAACGATGCTGAGTTAAACTGCGTTAACACATAAATACGCGTAATACCCGAGTGCAGGCAGTTTGAAATAGGGATATCAACCAAACGGTATTTACCCGCAATTGGTACTGCCGGCTTTGACCGCGTTGCGGTAAGCGGTGATAAGCGGCTGCCCTGGCCGCCACCGAGCACAATGGAAATTACTTTGGATGTCATATAGTTAGTTTTAAGCTTTCGTATAGTTCGGTGTATTGTTGTGTTGAGCGTGCCCAGGAAAAATCAAGCGCCATCATTTGCTTGCGGAGCTGCTGCATTTTTGCGCTATCCTGGTAAAGTTGTTTGGCCCTGAATACCGAATGGCAGATATCCTGCACACTGGCTTGTACAAAGCGGATGCCGTAGCCTCCTTCATCGCCAAAGTCAATAACAGAATCTTTCAGGCCTCCGGTAGTACGTACAATAGGCATGGTGCCGTAGCGCAGCGCATATAGCTGGTTCAGACCACAAGGTTCTACGCGCGATGGCATCAACAGGAAATCAGCTCCGGCATAAATGAGGTGTGCCAATGACTCGTCGTAGCCAATAAATACATTGCAATGTTCGGGGTATTTATTTTTGAGTTGAAGCAGGGCCAATTCATTTTCCTTATCGCCTGCGCCTAATATTACGAAGTTAACTTCGCCCTCGTTTTCGAGCAGGCTGCGCTCAATGGCAGCAGGCAACAGGTCGGCACCTTTTTCAACAACCAAACGGCCAATAAAGGTGAACAATGGCTTTTCGGGATCAAGCTCAAAGCGTTTACAGATGGCCTCTTTATTGGCTTTTTTGCCCTTAGCCAGTGTTTTAGCCGAAAATTTGTTTGGGATCATCGGGTCGGTTTGTGGGTTCCAAACCTCGGTGTCGATACCGTTCATGATACCGTAACCCTTTGCCCGTTCAATATAAAACAGGTATTCCAGTCCGTTTGAGTTGTAGGTAAGTTCTTCCAGGTAAGTTGGAGATACCGTTGTATAACGCCAGGCGCACTTAACAGCTGCTGCCAATGGGTTAATACCTCCTGCCCAGTCAAGCAGGCCTGTTTTGGTCAGATCGATCTCCGGTAGTAAGGACAGCCTGTCCCAGCCAAAGGCACCGTGATACTGGCCGTTGTGTATGGTAAATATGGTTGGCGTATTAGCCAGCCTTGTATATAGTTTTGAATGATAAAGCAAAAAAGGGACTAAACCCGCATGATGATCATGGCAATGGATCAGATCTGGCGTTTGCTGCGAATAGCTGATCCAATCTAAAAAAGCCAGCTGAAAGGCCATGAACTGGTCGCGCTCATCGGGGTAGCTGTAGATATTTTCCCTGTCGAGCAGGCCGGGGATCTTTACCAAATAAAGCTCAAAACCGAGTTTATTGGTTTTCTCTTTCAATATCTCGAAGAAAAGGCGGCGGTTGCCAAGAAGGGTTGCCGCAGCAAAAACAATCTCAAATTCGTTTTCCTGGGTAAACTTACGGTCGTAAAAAGGCATAACAACAGCCGCCTGCAAACCTGCAAGGTTCTGGTACTTAGGCAATGCGCCAACAACATCGGCAAGCCCGCCAACTTTGGCAACGGGATAGCACTCGGCACTCAAATGGTATATTTTCATTCAGGTTTTATTGGCTCAATTTAAGCAAAGATTACCAAAAGAGAAACCTATGAGAATTAATATAGTTTTGAAAAATTTAGATAAAAAGCACTGAAATTTTATTATCGTTAAGATGTTATAGTTGTAAAAATGATAGGAAAAAGGGCGAGGCTGAGTATGGGTTAGTGTATTATGAAAGGAAAAGAATGGTCTTATAATTGCAAAATGCATCATAAATTATAAATATGTCATTGCGAGCGCAGCGTGGCAACCGCACGGAAGCATAGCCGCCCTGTATAGTATGCGATTGCTTCGTTTAACTTGCGAACATTTATAACGAGTGCTTAACATGGTTCGGCGATTGTATCGCCCGGTGAGCGTTTTAAACGCAAACCCACATTAAACACTCGTTAGAAACGAGCGCAAGGAGCTCCCCTCTTAGGTGTTGTGTATCTGCTTTATTTCCTCAACGCAGATACACACCCCTGCTTTCGCTCTTTCCTGCCTCGCCCCCTCTCAAGAGGGGAATTAATAAAACTCCGCCTTCAGGGCGATTAATGCGCCTCCAGCCAGTTTAAGCCTGTTCCAATCTCCACCATGATAGGTACCTCGGTTTTAATGGCGGTTTTCATGTTGTGCATAATGATTGGCTTTACAATTTCCACTTCATGATGTGGTACGTCAAACACCAACTCGTCATGTACCTGCATGGTCATGCGGGTATCCAACTTTTGGGCTTTCAGTTCGCGGTGGATATTGATCATGGCTATCTTGATCATATCAGCAGCCGAACCCTGTATAGGTGCGTTTATCGCATTTCGCTCGGCAAAGCCACGAACAGTTGCATTGGCCGAATTGATATCACGCAGGTAGCGGCGGCGGCCCATCAGCGTACACACATAACCGTTTTCACGGGCAAAGTTCATGGTATCGCTCATGTATTGCTTAATACCGGCAAACTGGATAAAGTATTGCTCAATGATCTCGGCTGCTTCCTTACGCGGAATGCCCAGGCTTTGTGATAAACCAAAAGCCGATTGTCCGTAAATAATGCCGAAGTTAACAGCCTTGGCGTTGCGGCGCTGATCGCTGGTTACCTCATCCAACCCGATGCCATAAACGTTGGCAGCTGTTGCCGTATGGATGTCATGGTTGTCGATAAAAGCCTGCATCATGTTAGGATCCTTGCTGATCTCTGCTATAATGCGAAGTTCGATCTGCGAATAATCCGCAGATACAATGGTGTGACCGCTATCCCTTGGGATAAAAGCTTTCCTTACTTCGCGGCCGCGTTCGGTACGGATAGGGATGTTTTGCAGGTTAGGGTTAACGCTGCTTAACCGGCCTGTTGCAGCAACGGCCTGGTTGTATGATGTATGTACCCTGCCTGTTTTAGGGTTCACCATCTGCGGCAGCGCATCTACATAAGTCGACTTTAATTTTTGCAGCTGGCGGAAATCAAGGATATCACGTACAATATCGCTCTTGGCGGCTAACGAAAGCAAAACGTCTTCTCCTGTTTGATACTGGCCTGTTTTGGTTTTTTTTGCTTTAGGGTCGAGCATCAGTTTCTCAAACAACACTTCGCCCAATTGCTTTGGCGATGCGATGTTGAATTTTACACCTGCTTTTTCATAAACCGTTTTTTCGTACTGGGCAATGTCCGTTTCCAGTGTTTTGCTGAAATCGCGCAGGGTATTATGATCTATTTTTACGCCCTCGTACTCCATGTCGGCCAATACGTAGATGAGCGGGTGCTCTATCTCGTTCACCAGCTTTTCGCCTTCAACTTCTTTTAGTTTGGGCTCAAAAACATTTTTAAGCTGTAGGGTGATATCGGCATCCTCGGCGGCGTATTCTTTTATCTTTTCAAATTCTACATCGCGCATATTGCCCTGGTTTTTGCCTTTGGCACCAATAAGCTCGGTTATGGAAACAGGTTTATAGCCCAGGTAATTTTCTGACAGGATATCCATATTATGGCGAGTATCCGGATCGATGATGTAATGGGCCAGCATGGTATCAAACAGGATGCCTTTTACTTCAATGTTGTACCATTTCAGCATCAGGATATCAAACTTAATGTTCTGCCCTATTTTGCCGATGCTCTCATTTTCGAGGATCTCCTTAAACTCGGTAACTATGCTTTGTGCAGCAACCTGATCGGCAGGAACTGGTACATACCAACCCTCTCCCGGTTTAACTGAAAATGATAAGCCTACCAGTTCGCAATAATTAGGATCGGTACCGGTGGTTTCGGTATCAAAGCAAAATGTTTGCTGTTGTGCTAATATCTTGATGAGCTCGGTACGTTTTTCAATCGTATCGGCCAGGTGATATTCATGTGGTGTATTGTTGATGTTTTTGGCGGCAAGGGTGAGCTCTTCACGAATGTCTTCTACATCAACCGCCATCGTGGTACGACCGGTGGCCGTTGGGTTGCCAAAAAGATCGATCTGGGTACCGGCGGGCTTTAACTCGGTTATGCTGAAATCATCGCCAAACACGCGCCTGCCTAAAGTACGGAACTCTAATTCGGCAAAAAGCGGTTCCAGTAATTCTTTACTTGGGGCGCATACTTCCAAACCTTCCTCATCCAGTTCAACAGGAACGTTTAGCAATATCGTAGCCAGCTTTTTGGACATAAGCCCCTGCTCTTTAAACTGCTCTACATTTTCGCGCTGTTTGCCTTTAAGCTCGTGGCTATGCTCAAAGATATTCTCCATTGAGCCGTATTGCTTAATAAGGGTTTTAGCTGTTTTTTCGCCAATGCCGGGAATACCCGGGATACCGTCAACAGCATCGCCCCATAAACCGAGGATATCGATCACCTGGTCAACACGCTCAATTTCCCATTTGGCCAATATCTCTTTAACACCCTGTATTTCCATCTCGTTACCCATACGGGCCGGTTTGTAAATGAAAATATTATCTGATACCAATTGGCCAAAATCCTTATCGGGCGTCATACAGTAAACGGTATAACCTTTTTGCTCGGCTTTCTTAGCGAGGGTACCGATGATATCGTCGGCCTCGTATCCGTCGGACGTAATAACCGGGATGTTAAAACCTAATATGATTTTTATTACATAGGGTAAAGCTTTCGCCAGATCTTCGGGCATGGCTTCGCGATGTGCTTTGTAGCCTTCAAAATCGGTATGGCGTTCGGTTGGTGCTTCGGTATCAAATACTACAGCCATGTGGGTGGGGGCCTCTTTTTTCAAAACATCAAGCAGGGTATTGGTAAAACCCATCATTGCCGAGGTGTTTAACCCATTTGATGTAAAGCGGGGTGTTTTACTTAAAGCAAAATGCGCCCGGTAAATAAGGGCCATGCCATCCAAAAGAAATAGTTTTTTCATAGTCTATGATTACACCGATTGATTAGGCGATTACACTGATTTTATTTTTTGGGATTACACCGATTGATTTATGATTACACTGATTAAAAAAGGGTGATTATAAACCAATTACCCAATATTAAGCTAATGAAATCAAGTGATCGATGCGATTTTCTCGTTTCAAAAATACAATTAATGTTGACGAATAATTGTTATTCCTATCTCTAAAATCAAACCCAATCAATATTCAGCTATCGAAAAAATCGGTGTAATCATTTTATAATCTGTGTAATCCCGGGAAATAAAATTATTTGAAACTGCAAGTCGGAATATGGTCATTCACCATGCCGGTGGCTTGCATAAAGGCATAGCAAATAGTAGTGCCAAAAAACTTAAAGCCGCGTTTTTTCATGTCTTTGGCAATGGCGTCAGATTCCGGACTGGTGGCAGGCGTTGAGTTGGAATGGTTCATGATCGCTTTACCATCCAGCATAAAACTGTACAGGTATTTATCAAAGGAGCCAAACTCTTTTTGAATGCCGATAAACAATTGAGCATTGCTGATAGACGTTTTTATTTTAAGACGGTTGCGGATGATACCTTCGTCCTGCATTAATCTTTCAACATCTTCATCATTAAATGCAGCCACTTTCTGCAGATTAAAATTGGCGAATGCCTTACGGTAACCTTCACGACGGCGTAAGATGGTGATCCAGCTTAACCCGGCCTGTGCCGACTCAAGGATCATGAATTCGAAAAAGGTATCATCATCATGAACTTCTTTGCCCCATTCTTCGTCGTGGTATTTAATGTATAGTTCATCGGTGCCCGGCCAGTGGCAGCGGGTTATTTGGTCGGGTTTACTCATAATTTGTTTGTTTTAAATTGGTAAGCAGCGAAAATTTGTTAATGCCCTGATCCTGTAATATTCTTATCACCTTTTTAATGACCGGATATTCGGTTTTTTCATCTGCCTTGATGAAAAAGCGGAGTTCCTGGTTGTTTGTTAAAAGACTTGCTTTTTTTGATTCGTAGATCCAATTGGCGAGGTCGTTATTGCCTTTTTCAATAGGGATACCGGGTTGAAGGATTGGGTTGGATTTGAGCGGATCATACTGTGTTAAATGTTCTTTTAATTCGTACACCGGCACCCCGATATAATCCATTTTAGCAAATTCAGATAGCTGAGCTGATGAAAATGGAACGTGATAGCTTTCTCCGATTTGCTTCAATGTTTGCTGACGGATGCCGCTGGGAAAAAGCGAGAACATTATTTTGTGCTGAGTAATAATTATAACACCTTCATTTCCGCCTCCAAGCTGGCAGCCGTAGTAAGTCGACAAAGGCACGTTCACCTGCACCGGATCAACCCTTTTCCATGCAAAAATAAAAAAGCATAACAGCAAGAATGCTACGTCGCATAAAGCTGAAGTATCTATCGAAAAATGTTTTCTGCGGGATGTTGTTTGGTACATAATACAGGCGGTTTAAGGTTAAGTGAAGATAACTTTTAAACTGCAAAAAAGCACTTTTATTACAAGCATGTAAACCTGGATCAGGATGATTATTGCCCATTCAACTCGTCCCAGTACTCTACGGCTCTGCGGTAATGCGGAATAACAATCGAACCGCCCACCAAATTAGCTATCATAAAGATCTCGTTCATTTCATCGTGGTTAACGCCGGCTTCGTGGCATTTGCCCAGATGATATTTGATACAGTCGTCGCAGCGTAAAACCATGCTGGCTACAAGGCCAAGCATTTCTTTGGTTTTTACATCAAGTGCACCTTCGGCATAGCTGGTTGTATCAAGCGCAAAAAATCGTTTAATATTGGTATTGGCGGTTTCCATGATCCTGTCGTTCATCTTAGAACGGTAGGCGTCAAATTCTTCTACAAGTTTTCCCACGGTACGTGTGTTTATTAATAAAATATTTAGGCTAATTAAGCTAAAATATTTAGCATTTAAAAGAATGGATTGTTATTTTTATGGCCGTTAACCAAATTTTTTACGCACTGATTATGGAAAGTTTATCACCCAACATTTTTGTGAATGACATCAACCAAACCATCGGCTTTTATGAGCTGCTGGGCTTCAAAGTTGCAATGAGTGTACCCGAAACCGGTACAGATCTTGTTTGGGCCATGATGACCAATGGCAGCGTTACCATGATGTTTCAAACTTTTAGCAGCCTGGCCGATGACCTGCCGGAGATAAGCCGTGTTGATGGCGGCTCATTGCTGTTATATATTAACCTTAAAAATATCTGCGCTTTTTTTGAGGAAATAAAAGATAAGGTTGCCGTATTAAAAGGTCTTGAAACCACCTTTTATGGCGCTACCGAATTTTCAATAAAGGATAATAATGGCTATGTGCTTACTTTTGCCGAGCACGAATAATTAACAGGTTAAAGACAATTATTAAAAGTCTCCCCTTTAGGGGAGATTTAGAGGGGCTCTATGATCAACTTTAAACGCGCCGACCATATCCAGGTTTGTGTTCCGTTAGAACGGCTGGAAGAGGCAAGGATTTTTTACACAGATGTTGTGGGATTGAAGCGGATAGAACGCCCTGCATTTAATTCGAAAGGGTATTGGTTTCAGATAGCTGATATCCAGCTGCACTTAAGTACCGAAGATGCTTTGCCCCGCACATCGCGGCACACCGCTTTTGAGGTTGCCGATATAGCTGAAGCCCGACGGCATTTAGAAGGCTTCGGTGTTGAGTTTTGGGAAGAGCCGGTGATTCCGGGCCGCACCCGGTTTTCATTCATTGATCCGTTTGGGAACAGGATGGAGTTATTGCAGTTTACGGAATAGTTTCATCGTACAGCCGAAGCGGCAAAAATTTAGGTCGTTGCGAGGAGGAACGACGAAACAATCGCATATTATGCAGGGCGGCTATGCTACATGTGGTTGCCTCGCTATGCAAATAACGTGATTTTAATAAAGCCTACTTCTCCCCCTCTTGCTTCTTTACCTCCCTTGTCATTTTCAAAGTCAAAAACAAGAGCAATCCTAATGAAACTATGATCGCAACCCAAATCAATATGGTATAATCCTTTCCGGCCGGTTTGGCAGTTACAGCATAGTTTGTGTTTTTAATAACAGTATCGTGTTTAATAACAGGCGTATTCCCCCTGATGCTATCAGCAAAAAACTTAAGGTCGTACTCAGGCGTCATGGCCAATGAATCACCTGCCAGGAACTGGTAGCTTTGTTTAGCCTCCAGGTAACTGATCAGGTATTCGTCGGATTGGTAGGCTTTGGTCCCTCCGATACTCAGCGGCTGGTTATCGCCGTTATTTATCTCTATCAGCAGGTGGCTGGTTTTAGCGGCTATCAGCAGATCAGGAGCCTTGTCTGATGATAGCTCAGCCTCGCTAAGCAGGTCTTTACCGTTGTTCACAAACTGGTAAACCGTAACCCCGCGTTTATAATACCTCGGCGCACTGATATCTAAATGCAGCTTGTTCACCTGGTAATTATCGTTCAGTTTAATGTCAATAAAGGTAGTTTTGTTGCTATCCGCGCGGATAACATTTACAGGTGCAATGGCCGTGTAGTTCTGAGCTGCAGACGCGTATTCGGTATAAATGCCGGCTTGCAAAAACTTAACCGGGGTTTTGTTTTTATCGTTTACCTGGATCTTTAAATAGCGGTAATTGCTTGCCGGGAAAGACAGCAGTTGCTGGTAAGTGCCCTCGCTGTTTTGTACAGCCTCCTGCAGCGGAATATCTTCCTGAATAGCAAACCACTGGTTTAGGTCATCACTACCAAGTAAGTTCACTTTACGCTTTACGGCTGTGTTTTGCAATTTCACCCACAAGCGGTCAAGCACCAGCCCGGTTTTATTTTCGATGATGAAAACGGTACTGGTATCGGTTTTAGGCGTGTTATTTACCTCCGGGAAAACAACGAAGCTTTTCTGGCTTTTTTGCGGCAGGCTACCCGCCTGTATATAAGGCACAAAGTTGCCTTTCGCATCTGCAATGCGAATGTCTGACAGATCGGGTTTCGCCTTAGCTACCAGCGCCGGTTGCAAGCCAATTCGGTAAAAGCCGGTGCTGTCTATCTTTTGCAGCGTGGCTTTATATTTAAAATTTTTTTGTGCAGATGCCGGTAATATAACCCCGCAAAGCAGCAGTATAAAAAGTGTTAGCCTATTCATTTTTTTTAGCTTCATCATCGGCAATGGATTTTTTTGCTGTTCGCTGGTACATAAATGCTACAATGAGGAGCAGTACCCCCAAACAAAAGAAAGCGGCTATTTTACCCCAAACCGGGATGTTTTTAATATCGAACAAAAATAATTTTAATAAGGTAAGCGAGAACAATGTTAACGATGCCACCCGCATTACCCGCAGCTTGTACCTCATGCCCAGCCACATCAGCGCGAAGGAAAGCAGTCCCCATAATACCGGCAAACCTGTTTTTACATATACGGTTTCTATTTGATTGATAGGATTTGCTTTGCTGAAGAATAGCAGGTTGCTCATCAGGCTTACCTCAAAGCTTAAAAATAAAACAACACCGGCGCTCAGTATCCAGGTGAATACTTTCTTCAGTCCTTCGTCCATCGTTTGCTGGCACAGGCGGATCACCCTGTAAAATAGCAAGCCTGTAAATACAGCTCCTATCCAATGTGCCATAAAATGGCTTGTTGATGGTTTGCCGCCTTCAAGCATTAAATGCTGCAATGAATAATATTGAGGAGTAAGTACCAGGTAAACTATTACGCAGATGAGCAGGATGGTCAATTTCACGCCGCCTGCAAAATTGATGACCTTTATTTTAGGTGATATTGTATAATAGATAAATACAAACACTGGTGTATAAACCATTACATATAAAATATTAAGCCCGGTATCCGGGTAATGGTTCAGGAACTGATGGTTGATCTCCAGCAGGCCGCTTAAAAATAAAAGTACAAGTGCCGCTACTCCAAAAAGTTGTTCGGTGAAAACTTCGGTATGAGCCTGTTTGGTTGCGTCCCTTTTAACCAATACCGAAAGTAAAAATGAACTGATGGCAGCAAATACCATAGTTATGAACCCTTTATTAGCTATTATGGTAAAGCTTTGGCTATAATTTATATAAGTTTGATACAAGTCCATAACCAGGCTTAGCAACATGGCTATCCATAAAATAACTGACGTGAATTTCATCAGTTGTATGCCCGAGCGCAGGTATAACCAGTAAAGCAGTACTGTTTCCGACGCCCAGAAAATGGTAATGTTATTGCCGTGCAGCTGAATAGGCGCAGCTAATGAAATAAAGGTTAGCGTAATGCCAATAAGCAGGTACAGGATGTTGGTATCCACCTTACGGTTGCGGAACAGGATGTACGATAACACCAGGTTTACTACAGCCAAACTCACGCAAAATAAACCGCGGTACTGCTCATCATGCATCATAGTTAACAGGTACAGGCCGGCAGCAAAGTATAAACCTGTATTAATAAGCAGGATGCTGAAATCGGAAGCAATGAATTTTTTGTTTTCCCTTACGTTGTTGGCTATGTTGATGACAAAGTAAAGGGCGTAAAAAATACTGGCGTAAATAAACCCGAAATGATAGGTAGGTGGTGTAAGGGTATACAGTACAGTTGAAAAAACAATAACGGTAAAACCGAACGATACAATGTTAAGTATCCGCCATGCTTTGTAGTAAGCGATAATGAGCAGGCCGGTATTTAATATCAGCAGGTAAATGAACAGGCCGTTATAATTAGCGCTGCCATTGCTCACCATAAAAGGACTGGCAAAACCGCCAACCAAAGCAATTACAGCCAGTTCCTGCTTATCATACAATAAAGAAAGCAGCACTGCAAAAATGGTGATCACAATTAAAATGATGAACGCCGTTGTTTGGTTAAATAAATGAAATTGCTGAAAGGCCAGCGTTATGGTAAAGTAAAATACCGCCAAACCGCCGCCTACAAGCACCGAGCTGAATGCCTTATAGCTGTTGCGGAGTGCATGCGCAACAGCTATTAAAATACCGCCGCAAACAATGCCTATACCAACACGGCCAACTAAGCCAATCCAGTCATTATCAATAGCGTATTTCACAAAGAAACCGATGGCGAGTACCAGGATGGCTATACCTATTTTATTGATGAGGTTTTCGCCGATGAATTTTTCGAGATCGGGATGGCGCTCAAAGAATGACGGTTTGGGTTCTAAAGGTTTGGACGGTTCAAAATCGCGTGTTTTTATAGGGCGGTTGATAAGGGATAAACTATCCTCAATAACTTCGGGTTGCCTTTCAATTTTGGGAGGTGTAATTGGCTGTGGTTTTATCTCGGCCTCAACCTGTGGTTGTGGTTTTTCAACAAAAGGCTCGGGTATAATAGGGATAACCGGTGGCGGCGGGATGATTGCCGCTGCAGGTTTAACGTCTTCAGTTGGTGGCTGAGCTTTCTTAAACTGCTCAATAAGGCCTTTTAATTCAAATATTCTAAATTCAAGTTCCTTGATCTTATTGTTTAAACTGCCCTTGTGGTTCAGCATCATAATAATGACCACCACCAATAAAAAGACCGCTAATACATCCATAGTTTTAGGTTTTGTAAAAAATAAAGATAACGGAATTATAAAATAATCTGCTATCGGGGTAGATAACGATTAATAAACCCTTTTAAAATGAGCCGATTTAATAGAAAGAATTTTCACACGAATTGATTTTCAAATCGGCCACAATTAATCTAATTACACGAATTTCAAATCGACACTAATAAAAAATTCGTGTAATTAGATTAATTCGAAAAAAATCGTGTAAAAATTTTTACCTGTTCCTTGGAAAACAGATTATTGATAATAATCCGGCTTTAATTGTAATTTAGCTGTGCAGGCAATTACTAACCACCTATAAACCACACCATTTCATGAAGGCATTTTTTAAACGCTGCTTTTTTGCATTTTTTCTTTTTACTACAGTGTCCGCTTATGCACAAACCATTAATCCGGCACTTTTAAAATATCAGTGGAAAGCTTCCTGGATCACCGCTCCCCGGGAATCGTTAAAAGATTACGGCGTTTATTATTTCAGGAAAAGTGTTGAGCTTACAACTAAACCGGCCTCCTTTATTGTTCATGTATCTGCCGATAACCGCTATAAATTATATGTTAACCAAACCCTGGTTTCATTAGGCCCGGCCCGCGGCGATACCTATTACTGGAACTACGAAACTGTTGACCTTGCCCCATATCTTCAGGCAGGTAAAAACCTCGTAGCCGCCGTGGTTTGGAACGATGGTGATTACCGTCCTGAAGCACAAATTTCTTTACAAACTGGCTTTATTATGCAGGGCAACACCCCGGCCGAAGAGATCATCAACACCAATAAAACCTGGAAGTGCATTCGCGATAAATCATTTCAGCCCATTACCGGTATCGGCTGGCATCCTTATTATGTTGCAGGTCCGGGCGAAAGGGTGGATCTGAACCAATCGGTAAAGGACTGGAATACCGCAGGGCTCGACGATAGTAGCTGGAAAAATGCCGTTCGCATAGATAACGGGAACCCCAAAGGTGTAACCAATGCTTTCGGCTGGATGCTGATACCATCCGCAATACCCGCCATGGAAATGACCCTGCAAAGGATTCCGGTTTTGAGAAAAGCCGATGGTATAAGTATCCCATCCTCATTCCCTGCCACTAAAACAGCCATCACCATCCCGGCCAATACATCTGCTACTTTACTGCTCGATCAAACTTATTTAACCAACGCATTTTTAACACTGAATTTCAGCAAGGGTAAAAACGCAGGTATCGGCATCAGTTATACCGAATCGTTATTTAAAACCCTGACCGGTCCGGAGGGTACTGTAAAAGGTAACCGGAATGATGTTGACGGGAAAATCTTTGTCGGCCGGCGGGATAGTGTTGTTTCGGATGGTGCTACAGGTAATTCGTTTACCACTTTAACCTGGCGCACGTTCAGGTATGTTGAAGTGAAAGTAACTACTAAGGATGAGCCCTTGGTTATTGATGATATTTACGGAACGTTTACCGGCTATCCCTTTAAGATGAATGCCAAACTGGAAACGCTTAATCCCGAAATGCAACAAATGCTGGATATCGGCTGGCGCACCGCCCGCCTTTGTGCCGGTGAAACCTATACCGATTGCCCTTACTATGAGCAGCTGCAATACGTAGGTGATACCCGCATCCAGGCACTGGTATCCTTTTATAATAGCGGAGACGACCGACTGGTGCGCAATGCTATCAACCAGATGGATCATTCGCGCCTGGCCGAAGGGATTACGCTGAGCCGCCATCCTTCGTTCTCGCCTCAAATTATTTCAACCTTTTCATTATGGTATATAGGTATGCTGCACGATTACTGGATGTACCGCCCCGATAGCTTGTTTATAAAAGACAAGTTGCCCGGCATGCGCGATGTGCTTAACTTTTTCAGCAAATATCAGCAAGCCGATGGCTCGCTTAAAGATACGCCATATTGGACCTTTGTTGACTGGGTGAACGACAAAGGCTGGGATTTTGGCCAGGCCCCCAAAAGCGCCAAAGGCACATCGGCTATCCTGGATATGCAATTGATGTGGGCCTATCAGCAAGCTGCCGAAATGGAAGCAAAGATGGGCATGCCGGCATTTGCTTCAATGTACAAAGCCAAAGCGGTGCAGTTAAAAGTGGCTATCCAAAATAAATATTGGGATGCAGGCAAAAAGCTTTATTCCGATACCGAGGATAAACTACTGTTTTCGCAGCATACCAATTCCATCGCGGTATTAGCAGGTATGGTAAACAGCCAGGTGGCACATGATATCAGTTTAAAACTCCTGAATGACGGCACGCTCACCAAATGCACCATCTATTTTAAATATTACCTGCACCAGGCTATGGTAAAAGGCGGCTTGGGCAATGATTATTTAAACTGGCTTAATATCTGGCGTGATAATATCAAAATGGGCTTAACCACCTGGGCCGAGATCTCCGACCTCGATCATAACCGTTCCGACTGCCACGCCTGGGGTGCAAGCCCTAATATCGAGTTTTACCGCACCATATTAGGTGTGGATACTTACGCGCCGGGCTTCAGTAAAATTAAGATAGAGCCGCATTTGGGGCAGATCAAAAACATAAGCGGCGAAGTACCACATCCAAACGGAAAAATTTATGCCAAATACCTGTTTAACAACGGAAAATGGAATATTAGCATAGTATTGCCCAAAAGCACATCGGGTATTTTTGTGTGGAAAGGGAAAACTTTTACGCTAAAAACAGGTAATAACAGTTTAATTATCTAAAAAAATTACCGAGGTTATTAACATTTTACCTTAATTACATTGATTTTGCCACGCATAAGTAAAATACTTTTTAAAATTGGTTTGGTAAATAAAAGCAACGCTAACTTTACTTTCGCTGCTAACAGGTGATAAAATGATTTTATCGCATTATTTAACAATTTGATATTATTAAAATGTGATATTTATGCGCTGGGAACTAAGGTTTTCACCAAATTGCTAACCAGCTAAATAAATTACGCTAAATGAAAAATACACCATCCCAACTAAGGGTTCTCTCAATCGATATCGGTGGTTCGCACATCAAAGCCACAATACTTAATAAAAAAGGGGATTTGAAAATGGAGTACGACAAGATAGCTACTCCGGCCCCGGCAAATCCTGAAAATGTTATAAAAGCTATCAATACCCTTGTAAAGGATTTTCCGTCATATGATAAAATATCGGTTGGTTTTCCGGGGTATGTAAAAAATGGTGTTGTTAAAACAGCGCCTAATCTTGGCAGCGATTATTGGGCCGATGTTGACCTGAGCAAAAAGCTGGAGAAAGCATTGGGTAAACCTACACAGGTAGTAAACGATGCTGATATGCAGGGCCTTGGTGTAGTTGCCGGAAAAGGCCTTGAAATGGTGATAACCCTGGGCACCGGTTTTGGTACCGCTTTGTTAATGGACGGTCATTTATTGCCACATTTTGAGCTGGCCCATCTGCCGATAAAAGAGGACGTTACTTATGATAACTACATAGGTGAAAGAGCTTTAGAAAAAGAGGGCAAGGAGAAATGGAACAAGCGCATGAAAAAGGTTTTCAAAATACTGAAAACTGTATTTAATTACGATACTTTATACATTGGCGGCGGCAATTCAGACAAGCTTACCTTTAAGCTTGATAAAAACATGAAAATAGTTACCAATGCCGACGGTATCAAGGGTGGGGCAAGGCTTTGGCTCAATGAAACAGAAAGCAAAACCAAGCGCAAAGTTGCAACCCCTGCCGAATAAATTTAAAAACGAACACTAACTACAATACCTGACAAATAAAATGGAAAACCAAAAAGACATAGAAAAATTGGCAATAGATACCGTAAGGGTATTAGCAGCCGATGCCGTGCAAAAAGCAAATTCAGGCCACCCCGGTACAGCTATGGCGCTGGCACCGATGGGCCACGTTTTATGGACAAAGTTCCTGAACTATAATCCTAAAAATCCTGATTGGGCAAACCGCGACAGGTTTATCCTTTCGGCGGGCCATGCTTGTATTTTACAGTACAACTTTTTGTATTTAACCGGCTATGATCTTTCTTTAGATGATATCAAACAGTTCCGTCAGCTAAACAGCAAAACTGCCGGTCACCCGGAATACGGTTTGGCTCCCGGCATTGAGGTAACTACTGGTCCGCTGGGACAGGGCTTTGCCAATGCCGTAGGTTTCGCTATAGCACAAAAACATTTGGCTGCACGCTATAACAAACCTGGTTTTGAACTGTTCAACTACAATATTTACACTATCTGCAGTGATGGCGATTTAATGGAAGGTGTAACCTCTGAAGCTGCATCATTAGCCGGTCACCTGCAATTGGGTAACCTCATCTATTTATATGATGATAACCACATTTCCATTGAAGGCAGCACTGATATTGCTTTTAACGAAGATGTAAGCGCCCGTTTCCGTGCATACGGCTGGCATGTACAGGATTTAACCGATGTTAATGATACCCATGCGCTTGAGCTGGCTTTGATCAACGCTAAATCTGAAACTCAGAAACCATCATTTATCCGCGTTCGTTCGCTGATAGCTTATGGTAGCCCTAACAAATCGGGTACTGCAGGTTCACACGGTTCGCCGCTTGGTGCCGATGAAATTAAACTGGTAAAACAGTTCTTCGGTTTTGATCCTGATAAATCATTCAACGTATCTGATGAAGTATTGGATTACTATCACACTAAAGGAGCTCGTGGTGCTGCCGTTGAAGAAAAATGGAACAAATTATTTTCCGATTACAAAGCAAAATTCCCTGAATTAGCTGCTGAATATGAAGCTGCTGCTAAAGGCGAACTTCCTGCAGGCTGGAAAGATAAATTGCCTGTATTTAAAGGCTCTGATCCTAAAATGGCAACCCGCCAGGCATCAGGCAAAGTGTTGAACGCTATCGCTCCGGCATTGCCAAACCTGATTGGTGGTGCGGCCGACCTCGCCCCATCAACAGAAACCAATTTGAAAGAGTACGATTCATTTACATCAGAAAACCGTGCAGGCCGTAACTTCCACTTCGGTATCCGTGAGCATGCTATGGGTTCGGCTTTAAATGGTATGGCTTTAACCAAAGGTTTGTTACCTTTCGGCGCTACCTTCCTGATGTTCTCAGAATATATGCGCCCGCCAATCCGTTTGGCAGCCATCATGAAAATCAACCCGATCTTCGTTTATACCCATGACAGTATTGGTTTAGGCGAGGATGGTACTACCCACCAGCCTGTTGAGCAACTGGCTTCTTTACGTTCGATACCAAACTTAACCGTGATCCGCCCGGCAGATGCTAACGAAAGTGCACATGCATGGCGTGTTGCTATCGAGAAAAAAGGCGGCCCAACTGTATTGATCTTCACCCGCCAGGGCTTACCAATCCTTGATCAGGACAAATATGGCAAAGCCGAAAACCTGGAAAAAGGTGCATATATCCTTTCAGAAGGCAGCAAAGGCCCTGATCTGATCCTGATCGCTACCGGTTCGGAAGTGGCATTGATCATGGATGCACAGGCTAAATTAGAAGCCGAAGGCATCTCAACTCGCGTGGTAAGTATGCCATCATGGGAGTTGTTTGAAAAACAGGATGCGGCTTACAAAGAGTCGGTATTCCCTAAGGCAAACAAAAAACGTTTGGCTGTTGAAATGGCATCACCAATGGGCTGGCATAAATACATCACCGACGAAGGCGATATGCTTGGCATGACCACTTTTGGCGAATCTGCCCCTGCCGAAGACCTGTACAAACACTTCGGTTTCACTGTTGATAACGTTGTTAAAAAGGCAAAAGCTCTTTTATAGAGGCAAGAAATCAAGAGTCAGGAATCAAGAATTTTCCTGGCCCTTGATTTAAAAAAATATACAAGTAAGAATCAAACGGTAAGGAGATAAGTTTTTCTTCTTGCCTCTTGATTCTTGACTTCTTGATTCTAACCAAAATGAACTGGAACAGCAACCTGATAAATAACCTGGAGTGGGCCGATAAGATCATCAATATTGAAGGCAAACAAAAGGTAGCTGCCGAAATTGCAGCGAAAGTTAAGGATGGTGATATTATAGGTGTTGGCTCGGGTTCAACATCGTACCTGGCTTTAGTGGCTATTGCCCAACGGGTAAAAGATGAAAAACTAAATGTAAAGGCCATCCCTACTTCGGTTGAGCTTACTATGTTTTGTGCCAAACTGGGTTTGCCCGTAACCACCCTGTATGAGCATAAACCCGACTGGCTGTTTGACGGTGCCGATGAGGTTGATCCGGATAAAAGCCTGATCAAAGGACGTGGCGGGGCTATGTTTAAAGAAAAATTGCTCATCAGTTCGAGCGCGGTTAGCTATATCATAGTCGACGAATCGAAGATGGTTGATAAATTAGGCTCGAAGTTTCCGGTGCCTATCGAGGTTTTTCCGCAGGCATTGCCTTATGTTGAAAAGGAATTGAAAAATTTGGGAGCTACTGAATTAACTATTCGCCCGGCGAAAGGTAAGGACGGCCCGATCATTTCAGAAAACGGCAACCTCGTTTTGGATTGCAAATTTGATGAGATCGGCAAAAGCTTTGAAAAAGATATTAAATCGATAACCGGAGTAATTGAGAGCGGACTTTTTATTGGCTTTGATGTGAATATTATCATGGCAGCTAATAATTAGTTTTAAGTCCGGAGCCCGAAGTCTGAAGTCGCAAGTCCGAAGTCAGGAAAAAAACAAGACTTTTGACTTACGACTTAGTACTTCCGACTTAATAATGATATGTTAACAAAGTATGATATAAACCTTACAATTAAGGTCATTCTTATTAAGAACTTTACATAACAGATCGATTTGGTAGCTATTTTTACTACCTTCATCGCGCTTTTAAAAAAATTAATTAAACACACAAAAACGAACCCTATTATGGCAACTAATAATGTAGCTCAGATACATGGTTTTGGTCAGAGCATCTGGCTTGATTTTATTGACCGTGAGATCATCTCTTCAGGAAAACTTAAAGAATTAATTGACGTTGACGGCGTACGCGGCGTTACTTCAAACCCTGCAATTTTTGAAAAAGCTATCAGCAGCAGTTCTGATTATGATGCTGATATTGCTGCACTTAAATCTGAAACTGATAACGAGAAGCTGTTTTTTGAAATAGCTGTTAAAGATATCCAGGCTGCTGCCGACCTGTTTAAGGGTGTTTACGAAGAATCAAATAAAGTTGACGGCTATGTAAGCCTTGAAGTTTCTCCGTTTTTGGCTTTAGATACTGAAGGTACTGCTAAACAAGCCGAAGAACTTTGGAAAAAAGTTGACCGCGAAAACGTAATGATCAAAATTCCTGGTACTAAACCGGGTTTAGCTGCTATTCAGCAATCAATTGCAAAAGGTATCAACATTAACGTTACCCTGCTATTTGGTTTAGAGCGTTATGAAGAAGTAACCGAAGCATATATTGCAGGTTTGGAAGAGCATTTGGCTGCAGGCCACAAAATTGCTCATATCGCTTCAGTAGCAAGTTTCTTCCTGAGCCGTATCGACGTGGTTGTTGACCCGATCATCGAAGCCAAAGGCGAAAAAGAATTATACGGTGAAGTTGCTATCGCATCAGCTAAAAAAGCATACGAAATTTACAAACGCGTATTCAGCAGCGACAGGTGGAAAAAACTTGCCGAGCAAGGTGCACAACCACAGCGTTTGCTATGGGCAAGTACCGGCAGCAAAAACCCTGCATTTAAAGATACCAAATATGTTGAGGCATTAATTGGCCCGGATACCGTTGATACCGTTCCTTTGGAAACTGTTGACGCTTTCCGAGATCATGGTGTTGCCGCTAATACATTAGAAGCCGGTTTAGATAAAGCTACTGAGATTTTGGCTAAACTGCCTTCATTAGGTATTGACCTTGCTGCTGTAACCCAGCAGTTGGAAGACGAAGGCATCGAGAAATTCAACAAGCCTTTCGAAAAGCTGTTGAATGCTATCGAAGCACAGAAAAACAAATAATTAAGTTCTGAGTCTTAAGTCAAAAGTCTTGAGTTCGAAGCCGAAATAACTATTTTAACTTTGAACTTAAGACTAAAGGCTTCCGACTTCAATAAAAACTACATCTATGGAAGTTGCTGATCTGAAGATCCTTTTTTTTGACGTGGGCGGTATTCTGCTGTCGAACGGATGGGGACACGAGGCCCGCGAAGAAGCGGCAAAACGCTTTAAACTTGACTATGCCGAGGTTAATGCCCTGCACAATTTTATTTTCAACGTGTATGAAATTGGCAGCATTACTCTCGACGAATACCTTGATACGGTGATATTTAATCATCCAAGGGATTTTGTACGCGAAGATTTTAAGGATTTTATCTACTCCACGTCTGTTGAATTGCCGATGCTGCAGTTTCTTAAAGACTGGAAAAAGGATTGCGGCTTCCGTATTATATCGGTGAATAACGAGGGTAAAGAACTGAACGATTACCGAGTACGCAAATTTAAACTGCATGAGTGCTTTGATGCCTTTGTATCATCGTGCGAAGTAAAAATGCGCAAGCCCGATCCTGGTATCTGGCAGTTGGCTATGGGTATTGCCCAGGCATCGCCGCAACAGTGCGTATATTTTGACGACCGGAAAATGTTTGTTGATACGGCGCAAAAACTGGGAATCCGTTCGTTCCAGCATACTAGCCTCGAAAGCACCAAGAAAATTTTAGAAACACTTAAAAAAGAAAACCTCAAAACAAAATGAGCGCAACAGAAAACAAATACGCCTTTGGCATGATAGGCCTGGGTGTTATGGGTCGCAGCCTGCTGCTGAACATGGCCGATCATGGCTTCGCGGTTGCCGGACACGATAAAGATACCGGTAAAGTAGATTCATTAAACCAGGAAGCTGGCGACAGGGAAGCCAAAGGCTTTTCTGATGTTAAAGAGTTTATACAAAGCTTAACCACGCCAAGGGCTATCATGATGTTGGTACCTGCCGGTAAAATTGTTGACGCCGTAATTGAGGAATTAACTCCATTGTTAGAAAAAGGCGATATCCTGATTGATGGCGGTAACTCACACTTTACCGATACCAACCGCCGTGTTGAAGAATTGGAAGCTAAGGGCCTTCATTTCTTTGGTATGGGTGTATCTGGTGGTGAAGAAGGTGCCCGCCGCGGCCCAAGCATGATGCCGGGTGGCGATAAGGATGCTTACGCTGTAATGAAACCTATTTTTGAAGCCATTGCCGCTAAAGTTAATGGCGAGCCTTGTGTTACTTACATTGGCCCTGGCGCATCAGGTCACTTTGTTAAAATGGTGCACAACGGTATCGAATACGGTATTATGCAGGTAATTGCCGAAACTTATGAGATCCTGAAAAAAGGTTTAAAGCTGGGTAATGACGAAATAGGCGACTTGTTCACTAAATGGAACGAAGGCCGTTTACAGTCGTTCCTGCTGGATATCACCAAAGATATTTTCAAATTCAAAGCTCCTGGTACCGATCATTTATTGTTAGATGATATTAAGGACGAAGCCAAAGCTAAAGGTACCGGTAAATGGACATCGCAGGTGGCTATGGACCTGGTAACCCCTATCCCAACCATCGATACATCAGTATCCATGCGCGACCTTTCAAAATACAAATCGCTGCGCGAAAAAGCGTCTGCCCTTTATAATGATCCTATCGAGCTTAAAGGCGACAAGGAAGAATTATTAGTTGCTTTAGAGCAAGCTTTCTATTTTACCAGCATCGTTACTTATGCTCAGGGTATGCACCTACTTACCAAAGCATCTGAAGAGTACAAATATGATCTTCATTTAGGCGAAATTGCCAAGATCTGGAGAGGCGGCTGTATCATCCGTTCGGAGTTCCTGAATGATATTTACAACGCTTACAGCAAAGATCAGCAATTGCCTCACCTATTGCTTGACAACGATGTTCAGGCACTGGTTGCCGGAACTTTACCGGGCATCAGGAAAGTATTATCGGCTACTATAGCTGCCGGTGTTGCTGCTCCTGGTTATGCTTCGGCATTAAGTTATTTCGATGCTTTCCGCAGCGAAAGGATGCCTTCAAACCTAACCCAGGCCCAGCGCGATTATTTTGGTGCGCATACTTATGAGCTTATTGGCAAAGAGGGCGTTTTCCATACACAATGGGCTCCGGCAAACGATTAATTAACGGTTTAATTAAACACAACAATGAGCACAACAGCTAAATCAGAACCTACCATATTTATCATTTTTGGTGGTACCGGCGATTTAAATGCACGTAAAATAGCACCAGCCTTATATAATCTGTATTTGGATGGCTGGATGCCAAAGCAGTTTTCTATTATAGGCACCGGTCGCACCAAACTTACCGACGAGCAATTCAGGGAAAACCTGCACAGGGATATCAACCAGTTTTCGCGCAGCGGTAAAACCGACGATAAACAATGGGCCGAGTTTGTAAAAAACGTTTACTACCAGGTATCTGATGCAAACGATTTTGAAACCTATAAAGAGTTTGGCAAACGCATCGAAAAACACAATGCCGAGTGGAAAACCAAGGCTAACGTGTTGTTCTATCTTGCGGTGGCACCTAATTTCTTCCCGATCATTGCATCAAACATATCAAAAGCTAAACTGGCCGAAGATAAAAAACGTGTGAGGATCATCATCGAGAAGCCGTTTGGTCATGACCTGGAAACAGCAAAAGACCTGAATGCGTTACTAAAAAGCATTTTCGACGAATGCCAGATCTATCGTATTGACCATTACCTGGGCAAGGAAACTGTTCAGAACATCATGGCTTTCCGTTTTGCGAATTCTATTATGGAACCGCTCTGGAACCGTAACTATATCGAGCACGTACAGATCTCCGTTACCGAGCAGCTGGGTGTTGAAGAACGCGGCGATTACTACGATGGTTCAGGTGCTATGAGGGATATGATCCAGAACCACTTGCTGCAGTTACTTTGCCACATTGCCATGGAACCACCGGTAAGCTTTAGCGCAGATGAAGTACGCGACCGCAAAGTTGACGTATTGAAAGCCATGCGCAAATTTACCGCCGAAGACGTTCGTAATTCGACCGTTAGGGGCCAGTATGGCAGCGGATGGATGAAAGGCCGCGAAGTGCCCGGATACCGCGAAGAACCAAAAGTTGATAAAGAATCAAATACCGAAACTTTTGCAGCTATCAAGTTTTTCATTGATAACTGGCGTTGGCAGGGTGTTCCTTTTTACCTGCGTACAGGTAAAAGGCTGCACCAGTCATCATCGGTTATTACCATCCAGTTTAAGGATGTTCCGCACCAGATTTTCCCTGCCGAAGCAACCGAAAGCTGGCAGCAAAACAGGCTGATCATCAGTATCCAGCCCGAAATGAGCATCCGTTTGCAGGTACAGGCTAAACGCCCGGGTATTGATATGGTATTAAACGCCGTTGATATGGTGTTTGATTATAAAGGTACTTACACCAACCAGGCTCCTGAAGCGTACGAAACACTGATACTGGATACCATGATGGGTGACCAGACCCTGTTTATGCGCGGCGACCAGGTAGAAGCTGCGTGGGAACTGGTAATGCCAATCCTGAATACATGGCAAAGTAAAAAGAGCTTGAATTTCCCTAATTATTCGGCCGATTCATGGGGCCCTGAAGCTGCTGAAGCTTTAATTGCCCGCGATGGCTATAATTGGTTTACCTTACCGGTAAACGGTAAAAAATAAAAAGCTGATGACACTGAATATCTATAACACAGAAGGTGAAGTATTAACGGGACTGGCCGATCATTTTGTTACCCTGGCTACCGAAGCTATTAACAAGAATGGCAAGTTCAGCGTTGCCCTTTCGGGTGGCAGCTCACCTAAAAAATTATATGAGCTGTTAGCTTCAACAACTTATGCCGACCAGGTGAACTGGGAAAAGGTTTTCTTCTTTTTTGGAGATGAGCGTAATGTACCTCAAGACCATAAAGACAGCAACTACCTGATGGCTAAAAAAGCTTTGTTTGAGCCATTAATGATAAACCCGGGCAATGTATTTGCGGTTGATACCTCGTTTGAACCCGCCGAAGCAGCGGCTAAATACTGGGAGGTGATCTCGGCATTTTTTGACGACGGTGAAGCAAGCTTTGACCTGGTATTATTAGGCCTTGGCGATAACTCGCACACAGCCTCATTATTCCCTTATACACCGGTACTGCATGACCGTGTTCCCGGCGTAAAAGAAGTATGGCTGGAAGATCAGCAGGTATGGCGTATTACCCTTAATGCACCGCTTATTAATGACGCTGCTCAAATTGCGTTTTTAGTTTACGGAGCAGGCAAAGCAGAAGCTGTAAAACACATCCTGGAAGATGACGAGGATATTGAACTTTATCCGGCGCAGCTTATCGATTCTATATCCGGTGAGGTTGAATGGTTCCTTGATGAACCTGCCGCTGATGCATTAGAAACTAAAGAATAATATCGGATATTATTTATCCAATCAAATGGCTTAAGCAAACGCTTAGGCCATTTTTTTTATGGGTGTGGGTGTAAGCCCTGCGCTTATACAAAACGCCTTATAGGCCTTTAAATAAAGAGCAATGACGATGACTTTCGCAAGTTCAGACATCCTGCGCTATAGCCAATAATTTCAAATGACAAATTCCTCAAAAAACCCGGGATTGTGCGATTCCCCTGTTGAGAGTTATAGCCCATAAAAAGACAATAGAGGAGTTTAAGGCGTGGGGGGCTGAGCGATTCTCTCCCTTGGGAGGGTGTAGGGCAATGTCATTAAGTTAAGGGATTGACAGGTTGCACCAGAGGTGCAAAAGGTTTGTAGAAATTAAAGATTTGTTGTCTTAGTGTGCCAGAGGTACACAACTCCGAGTGTTCCGTACCTCTGGCACGGTTATTTTCGGTATATGATATTACTACAAACCTGTTCCCCCTCTGGGGGATTTCACTTAACTTAATGACATTGGGGTGTAGGGAGGGGTTTCAGCGAACTATCCTGTTGTTAAAAAGGCGTATAAACCCCTCCCTGCCAACACGCAACTCTACCGCACCCCTCCCAGGGCTCCCGTGTCGCCACATCTTTTAATTATTATATGATTATGAATTAAAAGAAAATGTCATTTCGACGAACCTGTTGGGGGAACGTGCGGATGTGGTGAGGAGAAATCTTATACATCCAGCTCTAAACTATGCAAAGCGACTTTACAGGGCGTATAAGATTTCTCTTTCGCCCCGACGCCCAGCCCCATCTGCTCTTTCGAAATGACATTTTTATTTAAACTTATGGGTACATGGTAGCTCCCAGGGGAGGGAATTGTCAATTCATGGGCTTTTACTCTCCTGAGGCTGCCATGTGTACATATTTTAACTAAAAGAAGATATCACTTCGATGAAGCAGGGCGGCTTCCTTTCTGTCGAAATGGCCAATTCGTTAAAAACTACTCTCCTGGGGCTACATGTAAAATGCGGGCAATTGAATTTAATTTTCAGTATTTATTGAAAGTTTAAAATATATTGTATATTTGTTTCAGAAAACACTGAAAGTTATGAAAACGCTCAAGAACCACATGATCCTGTTTGATGCCGAATGCCCCATGTGCCGTGTTTATACCCACGCTTTCGTAAAAGCCGGGATGATTGACCATAATGGACGCTCTTCATACCAGGAAGAAACCCATGCCGGTACCTGCCCTGTTTATGACAGGCAGCGGGCAGTTAATGAAATAGCGCTGATCAACCTGGAAAGCGGCGAGGTTACCTACGGCGTTAAAAGCCTGTTCAAGATCATTGCCAATACCTGGCCGGTATTTGCCCCTTTATTTGCCTTTAAGCCGTTCATCTGGCTCATGAGCAAGGCTTATGCTTTTATATCATACAACAGGCGGGTTATTATCCCCGCTGTCGAAACCAGCTTTGAGTATCAGCCTACATTTAAGCTGCACTATCGCTTATTGTATTTGTTGTTTACCTGGTTTTGTACCGGCTTTATCCTTACCGCTTATGCGCACCTGCTTGTGGGCCTTGTACCTTTGGGCAACCCCTACCGCGAGTACCTGATCTGCGGTGGGCAGGTCCTTTTTCAGGGAGCCGCAATATGCAGCTTTGACCGCCGAAACCTGTGGACTTACCTCGGCAATATGATGACCATCTCTTTTGCAGGTAGTTTGTTGTTGCTGATAGGTTTGGCTGTGAGCCATTTTTTGAAATTTGGTCCTGCGGTTTATACCTTGTATTTTATGGCGGTTGCAGGGCTGATGTTTTTGGAACACATCCGGCGCACCAAACTGCTTGGGCTTGGCTGGGTGCTTACTATTACCTGGGTAACTTATCGCATAGTTTTATTGTTACTTATTTTAAACCTCAACTGATCATGAAACCCTATAAAAAAATTGTGCTGGCCGGTGGTAACGGTTATCTCGGTACAGTACTGGCTAATTACTACCGCGATTTGGCAGATGAAGTGATCATTCTTGCCCGCAAACAGAAACCAGTAGATGGCAACGTCCATACCGCGCTTTGGGATGGCGAAACCGAAGCGGGCTGGACTGTGCATCTTGCCGGTGCCGATATGCTGATCAACCTGTGCGGTAAAAACGTGAACTGCCGGTACACCGAAAAAAATAAAAAAGAGATCATCCGCTCAAGAGTTGTACCTACCGAATTGCTGGGCAGGGTGATCAATAAAATGGTTAACCCGCCAAAGGTCTGGATCAATGTAACCTCTGCCACAATCTACCGCCATGCCGAAGACCATCCGCAGGACGAGGAAACCGGCGAAATTGGATATGGCTTTTCTATTGATGTTTGCAACATTTGGGAAGGCTCTTTCTTTAAAACGGATACGCCTCATACCCGTAAAATTGCCCTGCGCATGGGCATTGTTCTTGGCCGGAGCGACAGCGTTTTTCCGCGGTTGCTTAACCTGGTTAAGTTTGGCCTTGGCGGTAAACAGGGAGATGGGCAACAATACATGGCCTGGGTACACGAGCATGACGTAGCCCGCAGTACGCAATGGCTGCTGGACCACCCCGAACTAAACGGCATATTTAACTGCACTGCTCCCGAAGGTGCAAAAAACACCGATATGATGCAGGCCATCCGCGAGGCCTACGGTGCTCCTTTTGGTTTATCCGCCCCGCAATGGCTGCTGGAAGTTGGCGCTATGGTAATCGGTACCGAAACCGAGCTGATATTAAAAAGCCGCTGGGTAATGCCGAAACGCTTATTGGATAGCGGGTTTAAGTTTCAGTATGAAAAAGCGGAGTATGCGGTGCATGATATTTTGAGTATAAAGAGGTAGGGACTTCAAACGCCATGTAATTGCGAGGAACAGCAGGAAAATGAGCGATGGTGGCAACGTTGCAATAGCATGCTATACAGGGCGGCTCTGCTTCCTTGCTGTTGCCGCGCTCACAATGATATTTTTTGTTTATTTAACAGAAAATAACCGCCCTCTTCTAAATACTTAAAGGCCGGAGCCGAGCGGCGGCGAAAAACTTGATAATTACAACGCCAGCTCTACCATCGGATCCCAGAAATGCGATTTGAAATCCTGTATCTGGTCGTCAATCACTTTTACACCTTCGCTTTCCAGCATTTCGGCCATACGGTTGCCGCCAAAGTGGGCCCTGGCTGTTAGCAACCCCTGGCGGTTTACAACACGGTGCGCCGGAACGGGTGGCTTCACATTGCCCGCTGCCTGCATTGCCCAGCCTACCATGCGCGATGAGCCCTTGGTGCCAAGATAAGCCGCAATAGCACCATATGATGTTACCCGCCCGGGCGGAATGAGCCGGGCTACCTGGTATACCTTTTCAAAAAAATTAATGTCTTCCATTAAGCGTTTTCGGTAAATGAAAACTTAAGGTAGTTAATGTTCTTGTTATCCTTTAAATATTTTTTTTCGTAGTAGGTTTTGATAGATAGCACCTCATCGGCATATTCCGAATTGTAAAGGTCTTCTGTTTTAATGTGCAGGTTTAGCTTTAGTTCCTCTATCTTTTCGGCAGTGTACGCGTGCAAACCGTCGTTATCGGTTTTGAGGTTAACGCAGCCTCCTGGCTTTAAGATGATGATATATTTATCAAGGAAACGTGGCGAGGTCAGTCGCTTTTTCTCGCGGCTTAATTGCGGCTGCGGATCGGGAAAGGTGATCCAGATTTCATCAACCTCGCCGGGTGCAAAATAATCAAGAAGGTTTTCGATCTGGATGCGCAGGAAGGCAACATTAGGTACACCATCTTCAATAGCGGTTTTAGCGCCACGCCAAATGCGGTTACCTTTATAATCAATGCCAATAAAGTTTTTATTGGGGAACAGGCGGGCAAGATTCACGGTATATTCGCCTTTGCCGCAGGCCAGTTCAAGCACTACGGGGTTATCATTTTTGAAAAACTCGCGGCTCCATTGCCCTATGAAAGGCTTGCCGGCATCTAATTGCAGTACATTACTAAAGGTTTCAACCTCCGCAAAACGCCTTAACTTATCTTTTCCCACTTTACGTTTTTAAAATAAAGTGCAAAAATATTGAAATTATTTTAACACGAATGATTTGCGTGTTGCAGAGCAATTAAATTGAATTACACAAAATAGTCAGGTGCCATTGAGAAATTCGAATAATTAGCAAAATTCGTGTAGAAATTTTAACACGAATTGATTTGCTTATTGATGAGCAATTAAACGAATTGCACGAATGTTTTGAATAGATACTGACGAAGCGAATTTGTGTAATTCGAATAATTAGCAAAATTCGTGTAGGAATTTTTAACACGAATTGATTTGCTTATTGATGAGCAATTAAACGAATTGCACGAATGTTTTGAATAGATGCTGACGAAGCGAATTTGTGTAATTCGAATAATTAGCAAAAATTCGTGTAGAAATTTTTAACACGAATTGATTTGCTTATTGATGAGCAATTAAACGAATTGCACGAATGTTTTGAATAGATACTGACGAAGCGATTTTGTGTAATTCGAATAATTAGCAAAATTCGTGTAGAAATTTTAACACGAATTGATTTGCTTATTGATGAGCAATTAAACGAATTGCACGAATGTTTTGAATAGATACTGACGAAGCGAATTTGTGTAATTCGAATAATTAGCAAAATTCGTGTAGGAATTTTTAACACGAATTGATTTGCTTATTGATGAGCAATTAAACGAATTGCACGAATGTTTTGAAAGATACTGACGAAGCGATTTTGTGTAATTCGAATAATTAGCAAAATTCGTGTAGGAAATTTTAACACGAATTGATTTGCTTATTGATGAGCAATTAAACGAATTGCACGAATGTTTTGAATAGATACTGACGACGCGAATTTGTGTAATTCGAATAATTAGCAAAATTCGTGTAGAAATTTTTAACACGAATTGATTTGCTTATTGATGAGCAATTAAACGAATTGCACGAATGTTTTGAATAGATATTGACGAAGCGAATTTGTGTAATTCGAATAATTAGCAAAAATTCGTGTAGAAATTTTTAACACGAATTGATTTGCTTGGGGTATAGCAATCAATCGAAATACACGAATATTTTGAATAGAAAATGATGAAGCGAATTTGTGCAATTCAATCTAATTCGAATAATTCGTGTCAATCATACTACTGCACCGCCTGCAGGTTTAACATAGGCTGTAGGTTTGTAGTCTTTATCCTCTTTCTTTTTAGTGAACTTTGCGAACAGGGCTTTCGCTTTGTCCCAAATGCCGCCAACGGTATCTTCATTAACATAGTTTGATGCTTTTTGCGAAACAAGGCCAACCAGTGTTTTAACTAAAAAGTTAGAATGCCTGAAAAGGGTTTTGTTTAGTGTAAGCGGAATCACAAACCTGGAGATCAGGTTAAGAATATCCGGATGGAAGAAACTGGTGTTTTTTATGCCATCAGTATCATTTGAACGCGGAAACAGCGTAAGTACGGTTGAAAATATGGCTGATGGACTATTGAAACGCGCTTTTAAAGCTACCGTTTGTTGTTTTTCAAGTGCCTTAAGCCTGAATATTTCGGCCTGCAAGTCGCTGATATTGGTGATATGGAGATCCATGGTTTATCGTTTAAAGATTTTTTGAATAAAGAGGTTAATCAGCGGCCTTTCAAGGTGGCGTTTAAATATCTTAATAAACATGGCTATCAAAAAGTAAAGTATGGCAACACAACCAAAACCTTCCCAATAGGAGTGAAAAACAGTGGCAAGAAAAAAGCCGAGCGTAACACTTGCAAAAAGAAATGCCAGTACCATGCTTATTACGGTTACCAGATCAGCAATGATGCTTGCCAAAATGGAGGTTCCGCCTTCAATAGCTTCATACTTCAAAAGCTTAAACCGGGTTTCGGCATATTCTTTTAACTGATCAACTATTGGCGGTAATGGTGGTTGAGTATCTTTTTTAGCTTCCATAGGTAAGGTTATATATCCCGGATATGGCTTTTATCCGCATCCGGGATTGATGTTATACATGCTTATGCGTGCTCAAGGTCGTCCTGGTATTCTTCTTCGGCACCTTTAATTTTTGACTTGATGTTTTCAACAACTTTGTCTTTTAAACCAACCAGGTTGTCAATTTCGGCAGCTGCTGTGTCTTTGATTGATTCGCCAAGGTTTTTTAATGATTCAGTTAGCTTGTCGCGGGTTTCATTGCCTTTATCAGGTGCAAATAAAATGCCTAACGCTGCCCCTGCTGCTAAACCGGCAAGCAATGCAACAACTACTTTTGAGTTATCATTCATTGTAATATAATTTAAAGTTGAACATTTGATTAGTTACTTGTAAATATCCTGCCAAATATGTGCATTTGGCGCATTTATTTTTATTTAAGTATAAATTAACTTTTACCCGGTAAATAAATTTTACGCTGTGTTCACAAAACTATTCAGGGCTGTAGGGTATATTTTATACATTATTGATCCGTTCAAGCCTGTCGGCAGCCAGGCGGTTTGTTTCATAAATTTCCAGTAACAGCAGGAAATATGATAACAGCACCGGCCCAAACACCAGCCCTAAGATACCAAACAAAGGTAAACCTATAAATACCCCTATTATTGAAATTATAGGGTGCGTGTTGGCTATACGTTTATTAATGATCATGCGTAATACATTATCAATATTGCCAATAACCAGCAATCCATAAATAAGTATCACTACTCCCTGCCAGTTATGTCCCTGGGCAAACAATATAATGCTGGCAGGAATACATAGTGTTGGCGCTCCAACAACGGGTAAAAAGGAAATAAATGCGCCTATAACGCCCCAAAACACAGCGTCAGGAATGCTTAACGCATAAAAGCCGAGCGCCAGCAAAAAGCCTTGTGTGGCAGCTATTATTCCCTGTCCTAAAACGTTTGAATATGTAGAATCGCGTAGGGCTGCTGCAAATTTTAATGCATGCTGCTCGCGGAAAGGGGCATATTTTAACATTCCGGCTTCAAACTCACGCATTTGCGTGAGCATAAAATATAAAAGGAAGTATAAAACCAGCAGGGTAATAATGATGTTGGCCGCACTGCTTAATATGGAAGGGAATAAGCCTGTACCAAAGGCCCCCAACTTTTGCAGGGTTTCTTCGGCAAAGTGCGGCTGATTAAGATTGGCCGCTGCAAAAGCATCAATTTTTGATGTCCACTGGTCTATCGGTAAATCTTTGACATTGATACTTGAAATTTTTCCCACTATCATGATACTTAGCGTAAGAAAGGGGATAACAATGACAATAAGCGAACTGAAAATAATAAGCAGGGCAACCAGTGTTTTGTTCCAGTTACGTTTTTCGACCAGGTTTATAAACAAAGGCCTGAAAATAGTGAAAAGCACTATGGCACCAAGAATGGAACTAAACAAGCCACTGATTGCATAAAGCAAAAAGCACCCCAATATGATGATGCTTACCAGGATAATGTTGTTGCGTTGTTTGTAGTTAAAAATTGACATTCAGGCTGTTGATTGATACTTGCTTAAAACAAAAAAACGCCAAAAAGTTTTAGCGTTTCAAAGTATTAATTGCAACGCCTTTTACTGGGTATCGTTAAGCAGTTTATTGATCCGGGTTGAGCTAATTTCTATGGTATCCATGTAAAACAAACAATCAGACGTTGGGTGGGGTATCTCATACCGCAGCTGCTCAAGCGCCAGGTGAATGTTTGATAATTGATTTTTTATATCGTGCCTCAATTTGCGCAAGGCTTCGGCATCAACTTTTTCTTCATCAGCCCCCATATTACTTAAGGTTAATGGCCTTCATTTTGTTATAGAGGGTTTTACGGTCGATGTTCAGGATCTCGGCAGCTTTAGTTTTGTTGAAGTTAACTTCTCTCAAAACCCTGATGATCGTTTCATATTCGGCCTCAAGAGCAGCGTTTTTAAGGTCGTGCTTGGGTTCTTTAACTTCAGGCACTTCATTATATGGCTTTGGTGCCTGCTGCTGTTGTGTGTAATGATTTGGCGTATCGTATGATAACTTATAGGTTGACATTTCAAGTGGCAACGCTTTAAGGGTGATCTCATTCCCTTCGGCCAAAAGCGCTGCACGGCGGATCACGTTTTTAAGCTCACGGATGTTGCCCTGCCAGCGGTAGTTCATAAAGCAATCCACAACCTCCTGCGAAAACGATTCAACACTACGCCCAAGCTCCTGGTTGGCTATTTTTAAAAAGTGCTCGGCCAGTAAAATGATATCATGGCCGCGCTCGCGCAGTGGCGGCATGTAAATGCTGAATTCGTTAAAACGATGATAAAGGTCTTCGCGGAAACGGCCTTTCTGGATGCCTTCCTGCAGGTTTTCGTTGGTGGCTATGATAATGCGCACATCAAGGTCAATTTCCTTGGTACTACCAATCCTTTTAACCTTGCGTTCCTGTACGGTACGCAGCAATGCTGCCTGGATCTCGTATGATAGGTTGCCTACTTCATCTAAAAACAAAGTACCGCCGTTAGCCATTTCAAAGTGGCCTATTTTAGTGTATAATGCACCGGTAAAGGAACCTTTTTCGTGACCAAAAAATTCGCTTGCTGCAAGCTCCTTGGTTAAGGAACCGCAGTCCATAGCTATAAATGGCTGGTTATGGCGCGGGCTGTTGAGATGGATACTTTTAGCTACCGACTCTTTTCCCGTACCGCTTTCACCTAAAATAATAACGCTGTAATTTGTAGGCGCCACCAGTTCAATCTGGCGGGCAAGCTCTTTTGATGCCCTGCTTGTACCGGTAACAAACTCTGCCGCAAAAACTGTTTTTTTAGCTGCGGTTGTTTTGGCCTTTTCGGGTAAAATGGCTGCTGCCTGTACCTCTTCGTCAACCTCAACCAGGGCGTGGTGGGTTTCAAAAGCTTTATTGATAGTGTTTAAGATCTCATCGGGATACAGCGGCTTGGTGATATAATCATAAGCCCCCATTTTAATGAGCTCAACGGCCATCTTGATATCTGAGTAGCCTGTTATAATGATAACCCCGGTTTTAGGGTACTGCAGTTTAATATTGCGGAGCATTTCGCGTCCATCGGTATCTTCAAGCCTAAAATCGCAAAGTACCAGTTGATATTCACCGTTTTTCAACGCCTCCATCCCCCCGTTTCCGCTTGATGCGGTACTAACGTCAAACCCGTTACGCGTTAAAAACTTTGATAGCAATAACGCAACATTAACTTCATCATCAATGATGAGGATCCTCTTCATATTCAGCAATTATTGTGCGGTAAATGTCTTATTAAGTGTCAAAATACAAACAATGTGCTAATTTATACGATTTATTTAATTATTAAGGTTCATATCAACTAAAAAAACATAATAAAAAAGGGGAGCCCGAATGAGCTCCCCTTTTTTATATCAAGGTATTTGTAGGGCCATATATTAAAAGCCGTACGCTACACGTAAACCTATGAAGTTCACTTTACTTGCATCAACACCGGTAGCATATTTGGTTGTTGCCTCGTAGCGGATACCAGCATCAATAAAGCTGCTTGCGCTTACAGGGAACTGAACACCAATTTGCGGAGCATAAACAAACGCAGTTGATTTGTTAGCGTTAACATCTGATTTGTTTAAAAGGAACGCTGCACCAGCTTCGCCCTGTACATAAAAATTGCTGATAGGGAAGTATTTCAAACCAGCTTTAACAGGGATCAAATGAAAATCAGTTGCATCAAGACCTTGAACACCACCAATATTGTTTTTACCAAATATGTTATTATAACCAGCGTTAACAGTAACGAATAACTGATTTGAAACAACAGGGATGTCAGCCTGAACCGAACCGCCTAAATTCCATTTATAGTTGTCTTTGAAATCGCCAACAGGTAAACCGGCCTCAACGCCTATGCTATAACGAATGCCACTTTTAGTTGTAGTTGATGTTGTAGAAGGGGTGGTAGGTGTAGTTGTTTGTGCTTTTGCACCGAAAGCTAAGCCTGCAAATGCAAGGGCTAATGCTGAAACTTTGAATAAATTTTTCATAACTATTTTTGTGTTTTTGATATATGTTGTTTTAAACACGAAGCAAATTAACAACAGAAATCAGATGCGATTTTTCATCCAAAAGTCATGAGTATTTAATCAATTGATTGATAGTAATTTATTTTTTGACCCTATGGGTATTTTGGTCAGGATAGTGTAAAATGGAGTTGTAATTGCTGTTTTTCTGTCAAAATTAACATTGGCTTAACATGGGTTTTGGTGGCCAAAAATGATGAAATCTGCGTGAAATTGCCAAAATGGTTAAATACCTTTTGAAATTAGGGGTTGAGATAAATGCTTAAATGACGTTTTTTGTATTTAATTGAGTAAGGTTAGAGATGAACAATGGGGCGAGGGCTAAATCTTATACGCCATGCTCTAAACCTTGCATGGGGCTCTGCTGCGCGTAGCAGATTTTTCGTTATAGCTCAGGAGATAGTTTCTCCTCTCTCAAGCGCACAATCTCCGCTGGCTCGTTCTAAATGGCATGAAGGTTTATTTGTAAAAGGTGATAAACTATTTTCCTACTAAAAAATATTCCCTCCCCTCTTGCAAATTCAAATCTTATATATAACTTTGAACAACAAAGTACTTTTAATGGAAGACAAAGACATTCACGCAGAATTAAGCTCCATCCGCAACCTGATGGAGCGTTCGGCCAAGTTTATTTCGCTTAGCGGCCTTTCGGGCGTACTGGCTGGCATCTACGCGTTCATTGGCGCGGGGATAGGATATAACTTACTGCAGGGCGAGCATGCCACTCTTAGGGAGCGTCATACTTACAATGAAGAATTGCTGATCATTAAATTATTTGTCGTGGCAGTTGCAGTGCTTGTACTGTCAATTGGCACAGGGATCTGGCTGTCGGTTCGCAAAGCCAAAAGAACCGGGCAATCAGTTTGGAACGCCGGGAGCAAACGGTTGCTCATTAATATGGCAATTCCCCTGGTAAGCGGCGGTTTGTTTACCATGATATTGGTTTACCGCGGTTATTATGGCGTTGTGGCTCCTACTACTATGATATTTTACGGCATGTCGTTAGTTTCTGGTAGTCATTATACATATTCGGGTATTAGAAGCTTGGGGATATTGGAGATTTTATTAGGTTTGCTTTGTGCTGTGATGCCGGGCTACGGTTTAATTTTCTGGAGCGTTGGCTTTGGCTTACTCCACATTATTTATGGTACAGTAATGCATTTTAGATACGATAAGTGAAGATATCATTAGATCAGTTTGACAAAGCCTTTGAAAACCGCATCCGCCTGCAAATCATGAGCGTACTGGTTGCCAACGAGAGCTACGACTTTAACTCGCTTAAAGAATTGCTTGACCTAACCGACGGCAACCTGGCATCGCACCTGAAAGCGCTGGAAAAGGAAGAATACATCCAGGTGCAGAAAACTTTCATAGGCCGCAAACCAAATACGCGTTACCTGGCATCCGAAAAAGGCCGCGCCGCTTTCAGGCTCCACCTCCTCGCGCTCGAAAATTTGATCAAACAACAAAAACTGTAATTTTTTTTATCTAATAACTTTGAAATACAAAGTACTTTTAATTTATAAAATATGAAAAACCTTAAAGCAATTTTATTTGAAGACAGTGTTCTTAAACTTGGCCTAATCCTAATCACTATATCCGCCGGTCTCTTCTTTATAGAAGGGTCCGGCCTTTTTGAACTTACCGAGGGAACCGCTTTCGGCACTTTTTGCTTCAACTACTCGGCCTCCCTGGCATTTTTCTTTGTAGTGATATATAAAGGGTTCAGGCGTCTACATTACTGGGTGCTCCTGCTGGTACTTTGGTTCATCAGTGCATTTGCACTTAATCTGAGCACCCCTGTTTTTAATACTTCCGTTACCTGGCTTTCAGTCGTTATTTGTATTTCCACCATTGCCATTATAAGTTCAGTGTTTATACATGAGCTCAGTTCAAGGATGAAACACGTTTTGGTGTTTTTCCTGGGGATAGCTTTCCTGCTTTTTATTTACTACAGCGTATACCTTACCTCCATGTATCTCATTGGTATTTTTGCCGCCATTGCGCTGGGCCTGTCACTACATGTTTTTGTGCCGATGGGTTTGGCCATAGCTACGTTTCTTACTATCAGAAAAGCGGTAAGGGATAGCAAGTCATTAAAAATGGCATTGGGGGCAGGCCTGTTTGTGCCCATCATCGCATGCTGTATATTTATTTGGCAATGGAAAAGCATTAATAACCAGGTTAATCTTGCAATCAATCACAATACACTATCCGAAGGCAAACTGCCAACCTGGGTTGTGATCAGTCAAAATATTCCTAAAAATGCCATAGCACAACGGATCATCAAGGCGGGTGTCGTGTACAAAACTGCCAACCTTAGCGACAGCTGGTTTTGGGGCAACTGGAATAAAGCCTCATTTGATGAGCCCATGCAACATGATCCTTTTATAGTGATAGCAAGCCTGTTTGGCGGCGACTTAAACCTTAACGAAGAGGAGCGGATAAAAATACTGGAAGCGATGTACGATTCACGGCACCAGGCACAGGAACGGCTTTGGAGCGGCGATAAGCTAAAAACAGCCAACGTGATCACCAATGTGAAGATCTTCCCGGAATATCGCTTAGCCTATACCGAAAAAACAATGACCGTGCATAACACTGAAAACCGGGGGATACGGGTCTGGCTTGGTAAACAGGAAGCTATTTACACATTCCATGTTCCGGAGGGATCGGTTGTTAGCTCGTTATCATTATGGATAGATGGTAAGGAACAAAAATCAAGGCTCACTACCAAAGCCAAAGCCGATTCAGCCTATCAACAGATCGTAGGTGTTGAACAACATGATCCATCAGTGATCCACTGGCAGGAGGGCAATACCGTAACGGCACGGATTTTTCCATGTACGCCCGAAGAAAATCGCAAATTCAGGGTGGGGATTACCAGTCCGCTACTTAAGCAAGGCGATATGCTTACTTATGAAAGCAGTTATTTCGATGGCCCATCACCCGATGGCGCTACCGAAGCCGTCCAGGTATCTTTTTCGAAGAAACCGGCGGGCCTCATCATGCCAAACTTTGATGAGATCAGCGAGGGCGTTTACACAGCCGACCGACCTTATCAGCCCGATGAACGAATCGCTTTTAAAGCCCCGCCGCTTGCAAATGCGCCGTTTACCTTTGCGGGTAAAGGCTATCAGTTAAAAGAATATATGCCTCAAACCACAAGCTTTAACCCGGAGAGCATCTATCTCGATCTGAACGCCAGCTGGACAAACAACGAACTTGACGAGCTTTGGCCGGCCATCAAAACCAAAAAGGTATACTATTACGATGGTAAGCTGGAAACATTGACAGAGGAGAACCGCGAGAATGTTTACAGCAGGATGCGTAAACTCAACTTCAGCATGTTCCCGGTTAACGAGATCAAACACCCTGAAAGTTCATTACTCCTAACCAAATGCGCCGAAACCTCTCCTAACCTGCATGATCTTGACGAGTCGGAGTTTGGCAAAGCACTAACCAGTTATCTGCCTAACGCCAAGCCATTGCAGTTATATAATATCGGTACAAACCTAACGCCATATTTAAAAGCGCTGAAGGAGATGCGGGTGTTTACTTATAATGAAGGAGATGTAGCAACGCTGCAAAACCGGCTTGCGAAACATGAATTTTCCCGCTCGCAGGAGGATTCAACCCATGTGGTGCTTGCCCAGTCGGGTTTAGTTATTGAGCAAACTGCCGATACCTTAAAAATAGGTAATGCGCCCGACCACTTGTTACGCCTGTTTGCTTATAACGATATTATGAAAAAAGTTGGTCCGCATTATTTTGATAAAACCTATGTGCAGCCCGATATTATCGAAGAGGCTAATGAGGCTTTTATAGCCTCGCCGGTTTCGAGCCTTATTGTACTGGAAACTCAAAAAGATTATGAACGCTTCGGGATTGATGAAAACAAGAATAGTCTTCAAAATGCTTCCGCAAAATCATCGGGCGCAGTACCCGAACCCGGCGAGTGGTTGCTGATCCTGGTTGTAATAGCGGTTATAAATTTCTTAGTATACAGAAATAAGCATGTTCAGCCGGAGCTATAATTTGCGGGAATACGTGCCATTAAAATTAACCGGCAGCAAATTGATCATCAACAGCTGCTGGTTAATATATATTGGCATTGCAGCAAGGCTATGTATCATTTATTTTAAGTGGGATGCTAATATGTTGCTTGGCCTGGCACTCGTGCCTTATATCTGCAAAGTAAAGCGTGGCAGCTTTTCTTTACGGTACCTCGCTCCCGCCCTTATTTTTACAACATTAGCTGTTTGTTTTCCGGTTAAAACAGATTTGTTCCTGGCCTTGCTGTTTGCAGCATTGCTCTTTTTGGAAAACCTGAAAGGAAAAATAAGCCCGGTATTGTTCCTGCTGCTCTTGCTGATCTCGCCCGCATTTGAATATATCAGTAATACATTCAGTTTCCCTTTAAGGATCTGGCTTAGCGGGGTAGCCGCCTCGCTATTGGCAACAATGGGAATGGCCGCCAGTGCCGCGGGCAACGTCATCCAGTTTAAAGGTTCCGAATTTTCTGTGGATCAGGCATGTGCCGGTCTGCATATGTTGGCTACATCGTTCATGATCTGCCTGTTCATGATAGCTCATTACCAGCAGCAAGCGGCAAAGCAACTGCACCTGGTGTGGATCTTGTTTTTGTTGGTGTTTACTTTTGCGTTAAACATCTTGTGCAACCTTTGCCGCATCCTGCTGCTGGTATTTTTCAAAATACCGGCAGGTACTATGATGCATGACCTTACCGGGATCATCTGCCTGCTCATTTATGTAGTATTGCCATTATTGTGCCTTTCTTCCTTTGTATTGAAACGGACTGAAAAGCCGTACATCGATCCCCGGTTTTATAAAACTATCAGGCTGGTGCCGGATGAACTGCGCTTCCCGCTGATTCACTTTGTATTGGCAGCCATGCTGGTTGTAATAGCCTTCAACATCAAATCAATGGATGACCTGAATGACAAAAACGTAAGCAACGTATCATTAACCGGTTATAAAAAAGCTGTACTGGAAAGCGGGGTGATCAAGTTTGAAAAAGCCGGCGCATTGGTTTACGTTAAACCATCCCCGTTTTACTGCCCCGAGCACAATCCGATGATCTGCTGGCAGGGGAGCGGTTATGTTTTCAGTGAGATAAAAAGAGGGGCTATTGCCGGTCGTGAGGTTTATTGGGGAGTACTTACCAAAGCAAAGGATAAGATCTATGCCGCCTGGTGGTTTGATAACGGGAGCATAAAATCCGTCAACGAATTTGAATGGCGATGGGCGGCAGCAAAAGGGGCTAAGCTGTTTTACCTGGTAAATGTTAACGCAGCTTCGGAAGCAGCATTGTTAGAGGCGGTGAAGAATTTGCCGCCTATTAAACAATAATACTTACCCGGCGTCATTGCAAAAGATCATCGGAAAATCCTGAAAAAATCGTGATAACGTATAAAATATATTTAAGTGATGGAGCGCGCGGGCCGCGTTAGATAGGAGCGGATACTGGCCAATGTCATTAAGTTAAGAAAATCCCCCAGAGGGCTACCGTGTATTCACATCTTTTAATTATTATATGATTATGAATTAAAAGAAAATGTCATTTCGACGAACCTGTTGGGGGAACGTGCGGATGTGGTGAGGAGAAATCTTATACATCCAGCTCTAAACTATGCAAAGCGACTTTACAGGGCGTATAAGATTTCTCTTTCGCCCCCATGCTTAGGCCTACCCAGCTCTATCGAAATGACAAATTTTGTTAAAAACTTATGGGTACACGGTAGCCCAGAGGGGGAACAGGTTTGTAGCAATATCATATACCGAAAATCACCGTGCCAGAGGTACGGAACACCGGAGTTGTGTACCTCTGGCACACTAAGACAAACAAGCCTTTCATTTCTACAAACCTTTTGCACCGCTGGTGCAACCTATCAATCCCATAGCGCACGCCGCTTTGTAAATCATTAAGTTCAGGAATTTGCATGCGGGAGACGCATATGATGCGTCTCTACATTTTAAAACAGGTAAATTTGAACAGCCTCTAAGAAACAAAAAACAACTTCCATAATTTTCTTATTACATTTACGGAAACCAATAGGTTATTCATGAGTAATACCTTTAACCGACCAATCCGTGTTTTAGTTGCCAAAGTAGGGCTCGACGGGCATGACCGAGGCGCGCGCATTATTGCCACTTCGCTGCGCGATGCAGGCATGGAAGTGATCTATACCGGGTTGCGCCAAACACCCGAAATGGTGGTGAATACCGCCCTGCAAGAGGATGTTGACGCCATTGGTATCTCTATACTTTCGGGGGCGCACATGACGGTATTTCCGCGAATCATCAATCTTATTAAAGAGAAAAAAATGGATGATGTTTTGGTTACCGGCGGTGGTATTATTCCGCATGAAGATATGCTGGAGCTGCAAAAACTTGGCGTAGGCGAACTTTTTCCGCCCGGAACCAGCACACAGGATATTGTTAAATACATAACCGGCTGGGTACATGAACACCGTAATTTTTAATCCCTATGGAATTTCAAAACTTACTGATAACAAACAAGGGCCGCATTCAATACATCACCATTAACCGCGAAAGCAAACTGAATGCCCTTAATAAAGATACACTTGCCGAATTGCATGCCGCTTTCTCAGAGGCTTTCCAAAACCCGGAAGTTGGTGGTATCATCATTACAGGCGCGGGGCCAAAAGCCTTTGTCGCCGGGGCTGATATCAGCGAATTTGCTGCACTTGATGCCAATGGCGGCACGCAGCTTTCACGCAGAGGCCACACCGAAGTTTTTGATTTGATAGCCAACGGCAGCAAGCCGGTAATAGCCGCTGTAAATGGTTTTGCATTAGGCGGCGGACTTGAACTGGCTATGGCCTGCCACATCCGTATAGCATCTGATAATGCCAAAATGGGGTTGCCCGAAGTTACTTTAGGTCTGATCCCCGGTTATGGCGGCACTCAACGCCTTGCCCAATTAGTAGGCAAAGGTAAAGCCCTGGAAATGATCATGACGGCCGATATGATCACCGCGGCCGATGCCCTGCAATATGGCCTGGTTACCCACGTAGTTAGCCCGGAAGAGCTATTGGCAAAAGCTGAAGAGATCCTGAGCAAAATTTTAACCCGTGCCCCTTTGGCGCTTGCTGCAGCCATCCGCAGTATCAATGCTGCTTATACCGATGGTATTAACGGTTATGAAACCGAAGTGGCTGAGTTTGGTAAATGCTTCGGCACAAAGGATTTTAAAGAGGGCGTAGCTGCGTTTATGGAGAAACGGAAGGCTGAATTTAAGGGAGAGTAAAAGCTCAAGGCAGAAAGCTTAAAGCTAAAGGCTATGCCGTTGTTGTCATTACAGGCATCCGGAACACAAAAAAACATGTCATTGCGAGGAGCGGCAAGGTTGGAGCGTTGAAGCGACGTGGCAATCTCGTAGCCGTGCATAAATACTTTGCAAATCCGCTCTGTATCCGACGAGATTGCCACGCTGCGCTCGCAATGACATAACTTTTTTAAGGTATTACTTTTTACCCCAGCCGTCTTTCAACGTTACGGTGCGGTTAAACACTAACTTATCTTGGGTTGAGTTTTTATCTAAAGTAAAATAGCCTTTGCGCATAAACTGAACCGGTTTGCCTAATTCAGCATTAACTAAATCTGGCTCTATGTATACGGTCGACAATACCTGCAGGCTGTTCGGGTTAATATAATCCTTAAAGTCGCCATCTTCGTTTGACGGGTCTTCTACCTGGAATAAACGGTCGTACAATCTTACCTCGGCAGTTTTAGCGTGTTCAACACTCACCCAGTGGATGGTGCCTTTTACGTTGATGCCGCTGGTATCATTGCCTGATTTTGATTCGGGCAGGTAGCTGCAATGAATTTCGGTGATGTTGCCATCTGCATCTTTAACAATGCTTTCGCCTTTGATGATATATGCATTTTTAAGGCGAACCATCAGCCCGATACCTAAACGGAAGAATTTTTTAGGAGCAACCTCCATAAAGTCTTCACGCTCTATCCACAACTCACGACCGAACGGGAACTCCCTGCTGCCGTCACCGCCTTCAACTTCGGGGTTATTTTCGCCGTGCATCACTTCAGTTTGGCCTTCAGGATAGTTATCCAGGATCAGTTTAACCGGATCAAGTACAGCCATACGACGCCATGCAGTTTTGTTCAGGTCCTCACGGATACAAAACTCCAGCAGGCCAACATCTATCATATTTTCGCGTTTGGCTACGCCAATACGTTCGCAAAACTCGCGGATAGAAGCCGGGGTATAACCACGACGGCGTAGACCACTGATAGTAGGCATGCGCGGATCGTCCCAGCCATCAACATGACCTTCTGTAACCAATTGCAGCAGCTTGCGCTTGCTCATCACCGTATAGTTAAGGTTTAAGCGGGCAAACTCATATTGTTTTGACGGGAAAATATCTAACTTCTCGATAAACCAGTCATACAGCGGACGGTGAGGCACAAACTCCAGCGTACAGATAGAATGGGTGATCTCTTCAATAGCGTCTGATTGTCCGTGCGCAAAATCATACATCGGGTAAATGCACCATTTATCGCCTGTGCGGTGGTGATGCGCATGTTTAATGCGGTACATCAGCGGGTCGCGCAGGTGCATGTTTGGTGATGCAAGATCCAGTTTTGCACGCAGCACTTTGGCCCCGTCAGGATATTTGCCGTCCTTCATATCGGCAAACAATTGCAGATTTTCTTCAACTGAGCGACTGCGATATTGATTTGGTGTGCCCGGTTCGGTAGGGGTACCTTTTTGTGCGGCAATTTCTTCGGCTGTGCTGTCATCAACATAAGCCAGGTTGTTTTTGATCAATTCGACAGCAAAGTTATATAGCTGGTCGAAGTAATCGGAAGCGTAAAGCTCGTTGGCCCAATCAAAGCCAAGCCATTTTACATCTTCCTTAATGCTGTCAACATATTCAACATCTTCTTTAACGGGATTTGTATCGTCAAAACGGAGGTTGGTAAGGCCATTATATTTTTTTGCCAAACCAAAGTTAAGGCAAATTGACTTTGCATGGCCAATATGCAGGTAACCGTTTGGTTCGGGTGGGAAACGGGTGAGTACACGGTTGTCGTTTTTACCGGCAGCCAAATCTTCTTCAACAATTTCCTCTATAAAGTTCAGTGATCTTTCTTCGCTCATAATAAGTATAGCAATATGGGCAAAAGTAACAAAATTTTAGGCGGTGTGCACTAAGAAGTGTTTTGCAGGGTGGAGAAGATCAATCTCGCAAAGGCGCGAAGACGCAAAGGGGAAAATGGATTAATTATCTGGCCGATACTTTGCGCCTTCGCGCCTTTGCGAGCAAAATATTATAGTTTGGCAAGCATCAATTCCGCCACCTCCTCACCTACCAAACTCCCCATAGCCACGCCCATGCCGTTGCACCGCACCGCACAGAAAATGCCGGGCTGTACTTGTTTCACTATCGGGCTGATCTCCTGTCCAAAACCCATAATGCCGCTCCACCAGTAATCAATTTCCACGTTTTGACCTGGCAGGATAACTTTATTCAAATAAGTCATCAATTGCTCTTTAACCTCGTCGGTATGTCCAAAATCCCAGGTTTCTTCGGCTTTGTAATTGAGATTGCGACCGCCGCCAAATAGTACCCGGTCATCAATATTACGGAAATAGTAATACCCCTGATTAAAGTGATAAGTGCCTTTTAGCTTCAACCCGCGAACTGGTTTGGTAACCATTACCTGTCCGCGGCCGGGCACTACATCCAGTTCAGGATATAGCTGGCTTGCGAAGGCATTGGTGGTTAAAATCACTTTACCGGCTTTAAACACACCTTGCGATGTATTTAACCTGACGGAATTATCTTCTTGCTCAATTGCCGAGATGCTGCAATTGTTAAGCACCAATACGCCCAGTTCATATATTTTATATAACAAGGCCCGCATCATTTTGCCGGTATGGAGCTGCCCTTCCAGCGGATTGTATATGATATGCTTCACTTTACTGAAGCCAAATGCTGCAATTTTTTCATCAGCTACTGAATAAATGTCAGCCCGGCCAACGGTTTGCTGCAATAATTTATTGAGATGATCTATCTGATCAATACAATTGCGGGCATGATTTTCTTCATGATCCATAAACAGCTCGTGACCGCCGTATTGGTGATAGTCTATTGCTGCATCGCCTAAGTTTTCCCTCAGGCGTTGCAGGCCTTTCCACTTGTAAGCCACTAAACGCATAGCCTCTTCTTCGGAAGACTGATTTATTACTTCAATTTGCTCGGAAACTGTACCAAAACACGCAAAACCGGCGTTTTTAGTACTGGCACCCGATGGTAAAAAGCCCCGCTCCAACACCAAAACTTTTAGCGATGGCTGCTGTTTTTTTAAATGCAGGGCAGCGCTTAAGCCAACAAGGCCGCTGCCTATGATAATAACATCGGCATTATCGGTAAATGCAGTGCGTTCCCAGTATGAAAATGATGGCTCCATTGCTGTCAAAAGTAAAGAATCGGGTTGCAAAAAGGGAATTGTTTAAATAAAGCGGAATAATTTTTGAACAGGTACTGTAACGTTTATAGTGTTTTAAACTACTTAATTTAAAATATATTTTTATCAATCATATGAATCACATTTCACTAATTATGGGATACATAGCGCCAAACTCGGCCTGGTTCCTGATGATTGTTATTGCCCTGGTAAGCTTTATTGTACAATGGCGGTTCAGGAGTAAATTTAAGCAGTATTCTGAAGTAGGCTTATTGTCTGGTTTATCGGGTCAGGAAGTGGCCGTGAAAATGCTGCGTGCCCACGGCATATTTGATGTACAGGTAATTTGTGTTGAAGGGCAACTTACCGACCATTATAATCCCGAAACAAAAACAGTTAACCTGAGCACCGACGTTTTTTACAGCCGGAGCATTGCTGCCGCTGCAGTTGCCGCGCACGAATGCGGCCATGCCGTGCAACATGCCGAAGCTTATGGCTGGTTAAGTTTTCGTTCGGCAATGGTGCCTGCTATTAATGTGGCATCAACCATTACCCAATGGACTTTGTTTATCGGTATTATGCTGCTGTTCTTTTCGGGAAGCCCTTATGTTTTAGCAGTAGGTGTTGCCGCCCTGGCGCTGGTTACATTTTTTAGTTTTATCACCCTGCCGGTTGAGTTTGATGCAAGTCGCCGCGCGTTAGCCTGGTTGGATAACAACTATGCTGTAGTACAAACCGGACAAGAACATGAAATGGCTAAAGATGCCCTTTGGTGGGCCGCCATGACCTATGTAGTTGCTGCGTTGAGCGCCCTGGCTACCCTGGTTTATTATGCATCGTTTTTGTTTAACAGGAGGAATTAAGCTTCAAGAGGCAAGAAATCAAGATTCAAGAGCCGAGAAAGAAGCAGGATAGCAGGAGTCAAGAAACAAGATTGTTTTAGGTTGACATTCAACAAAAGAACCCTAACCGATTATTCAGTTAGGGCTTTTCTATTTTTAAAACTTTCTTTCTGTCTTGCCTCTTGAATCTTGATTTCTTGATTCCTTTTTCCTGGTTGTTTCAAACTTCATCATCTGTTCATTTAACCGGCCGGAAATTAATGTGATGTTCATGTTACACAGGTAGGTTTGATCAAAATCATAGATTATGAAAAAGATAGCAAGCGTATTTGTGGTGCTTTTGGTAATGTCGGCAGCATCAATTAAAACCTATGCACAAGTTAGTATAGGGATCTCTGTAAATACAGCTCCGCCTGTTTTGCCAACGTATACACAGCCACCCTGTCCTGTCGATGGATATTTGTGGACACCGGGTTATTGGGCTTACGATCAGGATGGTGGATATTACTGGGTGCCGGGTGTATGGGTTAACCCGCCGCAGGTTGGTTATTTATGGACACCCGGTTACTGGGGGTATGACGGTGCCGTTTATATTTACCATGAAGGTTACTGGGGGCACCATATCGGGTTTTACGGAGGGGTAAATTATGGCTACGGTTACGCAGGCAGCGGCTATGTTGGCGGTCGCTGGGCCGGTAATTCATTTCAGTACAACACCGCTGTTGTGAATGTTAATAACACGGTTGTACATAATACCTATATCAATAAAACAGTGGTTAATAACGTTACTGTTAATAACAACAGCTTTAACGGACCGGGCGGTGTAACTGCTAAGCCGGGACCGCAGGAACGTGCCGCCGAAAAGGAAGAACACGTACAACCAACTTCAGATCAAATTAGTCACCGGCAGGTTGCGGTAAAAGATCAAAGCCAGTTTGCAAGAAATAATAACGGGCACCCGACTACTGCGGCCATGAACAGGGTTAACGGAAGCCGCTTTACGCCGGAAGGAAACAATGCCCGGGCATTCTCAAGGAGCAACGCCAACAATAACCCCGCAAAGCCTCGCCCTTCAGAAAGTACCGATCATCCGGTTAGCAACCGGCCAAGGCTGGTAAATAATCAACCGAGACCCGAAGGTGAAGGTAATCAGGCAAGACCGGTGAATCAGCAACGGGCTATCACACCACATAGGCAGGTACCTGCGCAGCATCATGCAGCCCCGCACCGGGAAAGGCAACACTAAGCTATATTTTAAGGATTATAAATCTCCCGAATTAAACAATTGCCCTCAAGAAGTACATTATATAACGAAGCCCTAACCGATTGCTCAGTTAGGGCTTTTCTATTTTTTCTTTTTTCTTGAATCTTGCTGTCTTTACTCTCAATTCAACCTGTACGGTGCTATCAAATAAAACTCAGGGATCTGTACATTAAAATTGGCGTTATCCAGCATGCGGATCATGTGGTATTCGCCTTTCATGTTGCCCATATCTGTTTTGAGGTTACAGCCAGATACGTACTCGTGGGTATGACCTGGCTCAATAACAGGTTGCAGGCCAACAACGCCCTCTCCCTCTACTTCGCGCTTGGCGCCGTTTGAGTCAAATATATACCAATGGCGGCTCATCAACCTGATGGCATAGTTGGTCATGTTTTCGATGCTTACTTTGTAAGCAAACATAAAATGATCGTTTGCCGGGTTTGAATACTCCGGCTGATATATGGTTTCTATGGAAACCTTAACACCCTCAGTTATAGTGGTAACCATGTGACAAGTATCGTTTATTTCAAATATATAGAAAGGGAGCAAATATTAAGCCATTTCAATGGCATATTTTTCTTCAATTTCGGCCAGGATCTGGTCAACCGACTCAAGATCAGGGGCAGTAACAAAACGCATCCTGAACTCCTTGAAATGATCTATCCCTTTAAAGTAATTAGAATAATGCCTGCGCATCTCAAAAATGCCTGTTTTAGGGCCTTTCCACTCTATTGATTTATATAAATGAGCCCGGCAAGCCGCAACACGCTCGGCAATTGTTGGCTTATCAAGATATTCACCAGTTTTAAAATAGTGCTTTATTTCGCGAAAGATCCAGGGATAGCCGATAGCTGCACGGCCAATCATCATGCCATCAACCTCATATTCCATGCGCCATGCGGCTGCTTTCTCGGGCGAATCGATGTCGCCGTTACCGAAAATGGGGATTTTTATACGCGGGTTTTTCTTGATATCCCTGATCAGCGCCCAGTCGGCCACACCTTTATACATCTGTGCACGGGTACGGCCATGTATGGTAAGTGCCTTGATACCTACATCCTGCAGGCGTTCGGCAACTTCGTAAACATTTTTGGTATTATCGTCCCAGCCCAAACGGGTTTTAACAGTTACCGGCAAATGGGTTGCCTCAACAACCGCTTTGGTCATGGCAACCATTTTATCAATATCCTGTAACAGGCTTGCACCTGCACCGCGGCAAGCCACCTGCTTTACCGGGCAGCCGTAGTTGATATCCATCAGATCGGGGCCAGCCAGCGTAGCTATCTCGGTAGCTTCGCGCATATGATCGATATCGCTGCCGAAGATCTGGATGCCGATAGGCCTTTCGTATTCAAAAATATCCAGCTTTTGCCTGCTTTTTGCCGCATCGCGGATCAGGCCTTCGCTCGAAATGAACTCTGTATACATCATATCCGCGCCGTTTTGCTTGCATACATAACGGAAGGGTGGATCGCTTACATCCTCCATCGGTGCCAGCAACAGCGGGAACTCCCCTAAATCAATATTTCCTATTTGTACAGACATCCTTATCTTTAGCCTGCAAAAATACGAATTTTACATCGAATGATAAAAGCCCCATCTCAATCCCCTCAGCCACAGGGAAGTCAAATAACTCCGTTTTTACAATTTATAATACTGGTTGCGCTAACCATAGGGATGCTGATTGTGTGTAGTTTAGTTGCTGCTGGGATTATCGGGGTGATTTTTGGATCGCAAACACTTACTGATACTTTTACCTTTAATGTGCAAAATCCGCATGTTGGCGCGGCTTTGTGGACTTTGCAAATTATCAGCACCACGTTGCCGTTGTATCTTGCCCCCGTAATTTTCGCCCGCTTTATAGTAAAGGAACCAGCAGATTATCTGAAAGTAACTCCCAAATTTCCGCCTGTGTTGTTGTTGCTGATCTTATCCATTATGATTTGCTCATCGCCGGTTATGGAGGTATTGGTAAACATTAACCAAAAGCTCGCTTTACCTGCTCCATTAAAAAGCCTGGAAGATGTTTTGCGTGCCATGGAAGCTCAGGCCCAGAAAGCTACGGAAGCTATGTTACAGATGAAGACGGTATCAGACATGCTTTTCGCCGTGTTGGTTGTAGGTTTATTAACCGCCATTGCCGAGGAGTTTTTATTCAGGGGATGCCTGCAAACTATCATGATCCGGTGGATAGGAAATCCACATGCTGCTATCTGGATCACAGCTATTCTGTTCAGCGCCTTTCATATGGAGTTTTTTACCTTTTTGCCGCGTGTAGCATTAGGCGTATTTTTTGGCTATTTTGTGATGTGGAGCGGCAGCATCTGGACAAGTGTTTGGGCGCATTTTCTGAATAATGCCACCCAGGTTGTGATCCTGTACCTGTATTCGCAAAAACGCATAAAACTTGATCCTAACGATCAGCACGTATTTAATTACCAGAGCTATGCGTTAAGCGTTATAATTATTTTAATTTTGCTTTTTATGTACAGAAATACTGCTAAAGGAAAAAGCCCGCTGTTGAGTTAAATGGAAAAGAACTGGGTTAAAATTTTTACTTCAACTAATTTTTACCAATCAGAAATTGTTAAGCAGATGCTTACCGGGCATCATATTGACACCGTTTTGCTAAACAAGCAGGATTCATCACACCGCAATTTTGGCGAAATTGAGGTTTACATTCACCAGGAGGATTTTAGTAAGGCTATTGAGATCATGATCCTCAATCAAATTAATATATGAAACAACGCGCCATCACTGGCTTATTTTTTATTATCGTAATGATTGGGTCTAACTTGTTAGGCCCTTATGTGTTTAGTGTTTTTTACCTGTTATTGAGCTTGTTTTGCCTGCTGGAGTTTTACAAGCTGGTTAAGCAAGGCGGCATGCAGCCCGAGCGCTTTACAGGCGCACTTGCCGGGGTAATCTTATTTTTCTTTTTTGCGGCTAATTGCTACTTCCCGGCATACAGGTACATTGTACTGCTGCCTGTGCTGCTTAGCTTTATCCCTATAGGTGAGTTGTATAAAAAATCAACAGCACCCTTCACTAATATTGGTTTCACTTACCTGGGCCTGTTAATGGCTGTTGTGCCGTTCCTGTTTTTCCATGCCATGGCCTTTACACGTGGCGATGGGGTATTTAACTTTCATGTACCGCTGGGCTTTTTAATTATGCTTTGGAGCAATGATACCGGGGCTTACCTGGTAGGCAGCAAGTTTGGCCGTAATAAATTGTTTGAAAGGCACTCGCCCAAAAAATCATGGGAAGGCTTTATCGGCGGCATCCTGATCTGCGCGTTTGCGGCATATATTTTGAGCCGTTTTTATACAGAGTACAATTGTTTTGACTGGATCATTATGTCGCTCATTATATCAAACTTCGGTACCATGGGCGATCTGGTTGAATCTATGTTTAAACGAAGCCTGAACGTAAAAGACTCCGGGGGGATATTGCCAGGTCATGGTGGCCTGCTTGATAGGTTTGACGGCCTGCTGATGGCCGCGCCAATTGTATATGCATACCTGTACTTAATTTCAAATTAATAGTTTTGAATTAAAAACCTATAAATAATGACCATACATAAAGAAGGCTATAGCTCACTCGCTATTACTATATTGTTCATTTTTATTTTGAATGCGCTGATCCAGTTTTACATGCCAACCGCGCATAACCTGAAATGGATAGTTTACATATTTTCGGGTGCTTTACTTTTGATCATCCTGCAGTTTTTCCGCAGTCCGTCCTTTGATATTGAAACAGCCGAAAATACTATTTTATGCCCTGCCGATGGTAAGGTTGTAGTGATAGAAGAAACAGAAGAGACAGAGTTTTTAAAAGATAAACGCATTCAGCTTTCGGTTTTTATGTCGCCGGTTAACGTTCACGTTAACCGTAACCCGATTGCCGGGGTGGTGAGCTATTTTAAATACCATAAAGGCAAATATTTGGTAGCCTGGCACCCCAAATCATCAACCGAAAACGAGCGTACTACCATTGCAATTGAAAACAGTAACGGTGTAACCGTATTGTTCAGGCAAATAGCGGGTGCATTGGCGCGCCGTATAGTTTGGTATGTTAACGAGGGCGATGTTGTTGATCAGGGCCAGCAGTTTGGCTTTATTAAGTTTGGATCAAGGGTAGATGTTTTCCTGCCGCTGGGCACTAAAATATTGGTTAATATTGGTGATGTGGTAAAAGGCGGCCGTACTGTTTTAGCTGAGCTGGCTGACCCGAAACCGGTAAAGGAAGCCAAGTCTAAAAAGACTGCGGTTGTTGCTCCAGAGCCTCCTGCAGCAGCTGTTGAGCCTGCCGTTTTGGTAGAAGAAACGCCAACCATGAACAGCATTACGCCGGCCCCATCGCTGGTAGTTGATCAACCTGAAGCGGTTGAAAACGCGGCAGTGGAAGAGGATGTTAAAGAAAAATCAGCTAAAAAACCTACCAAACCAAAAGCTAAAAAAACTGACGAGGATACAGCTAAAGAAGCGGATAGCGAATAATTAGCGTAAGTTTTATATAAGAAGGGCAGATGAGGATTCGTCTGCTTTTTTTGTGCCTGGTAGTTTACATGCCCAATTAATCTAAATAAATATCGATTTGTCATTTCGACGAACTGGCGTAGGGATAAAATGATGGAGAAATCCTCTACATCATGCTTTAACGATTACAGGTATTGACGTATAAGATTTCTGTTTTGCCCCGTTGCGAAGGCCTTCCCTGCTCACTCGAAATGACAATTTTTATTTATTGGAATAGTAAAAATACTGTCGCAGGTTTAGTGATAGCGTAACCTGTGATTCAGTACTGTTGAAGCTTTTAGTTTTAATAATACTTTGTGTGTTAAGCTGAAAGCTTAAGCTATGGTTCACCACGGGTTATAAACCCGCGGCAGCTTGAGATTATAAGCCCTCGGCAGTATGAGCGTACAACCCGGCCCGTTAACTAACGGGAACGCCCATATTATAAAATCAGTCACTTTTCAGAAAGCGCAAGTCACCAATTGCACATCTCTCCGCTCAAGACTTGCGCTAAAAGCGCCGGAAGATGAAATTATCTCTGTTTTTAATTAAAAAAATATGTCATTGCGAGCGAAGCGTGGCAATCTCGTAGTCAATGTTTGTCCGATCTGTATAGCTACGAGATTGCTTCGTCGTCCCTCCTCGCAACGACATGGTTTTTTAAACCAGCATTCCCAATCGATCTTCATCTTCCGAACACCGATGGTCATAAATCCGCGGCAGTTTTGGTGGGTTAGTAAGTCTAAGGTTCTGCTTGAAAATCAATTAATTAGCATGCTGGCAGCCTAAAAACCATCGTATAGCAAAAGGCCTTACCGAAATTACTTCAGAAAGGCCTTTTAATATTTTATATACCGCTAAACGGTTGGGTAAATTAAACGCGTTTTGATTTGATACGAGCTGCTTTACCGGTAAGGGCACGCAGGTAGTACAGTTTAGAACGACGAACTTTACCAACGCTGTTAACTTCGATCTTGTCGATGTTTGGAGAGTTAACAGGGAAGATACGCTCAACGCCGATGCCATTTGATACTTTACGCACAGTAAAAGTTTCGCTTACACCAACGCTGTTACGCTGAATAACAACACCTTGGTAAACCTGAACGCGTTCTTTATTTCCTTCTCTGATTTTATAGTGAACACTTACAGTATCACCAGCTTTGAAGGATGGAAGCTGCTTTTTTTCTACTGATTGCTCTTCAACAAATTTTACTAAATCCATGATTTTAAGCTCTTAATGCGATTTTTAGCCCGTAAAAATCGGATTGCAAGTATAGGGATTATTTTCAATAAATAAAAACCAATTTTAAAAATTTCCACATTTAGTTTTTTTATTAACAGTGGGTTGTGATTTGTTCATACTTACTAAGTTTTGAAAACACCGTAAGTGTTGTATCCCATTCAAGGCCCGTTTATTTTTCAAACGCATCCGGCACCGGCTTTTTCTCCGTGAAATAGGCGATCAGTGTATACATCAGCCCGGTTAAAAGCAGGTTAAATACAAAATTGATGAGTGTATCGCTTGTTGAATGCGTGTGTTTATCGATATTAATAAAAGTAAAAGCGGCATAAAAAAGCGCTATTCCAAATATGATCCAGCCAATAATGGATATGGGCAGGTAGATGATCCCTTTGCGGGTGAACCAGTTTAGTTTCATGGTAATTGCTGCAGCGACTCTGGTTTGTACTTGCTACTACGGTAATATTGGTTAAGTTCGTTAGTGGCAATGCGGTAAAGCCATGACGAGAGGCCTATCCCCTGCCATTTAAATGTAAATGAACCTATTTTTAAAAAAGCTTTAAGGAAAGTTTCTGCTGCTATATCCCTGGCCAGATCATAGTCGCCGCAGCGGCGCATGATGTAGCCAAACACGGGTTTATACCAACGGTCAAACACCTGGCCAAAGGCAGCCGGGTTAATACGGCATTGTTCAATAAGCTGGGCTTCGGTGTGGTTGGGGTTCATAGCGGCAACGCTACTATAATGCGGTAAACATTAATTGGTTGCAATCTAATTTAAAGAAAAGAACATTGTTAAAGTAGCCGCTATACTTTAATAAAAAGTTGATTTTTTAATAATTATATAAGCAGATAGGCCATAAATTGGTATTATTGATATATTCCATATTGTATGCGTTTTAATTTAAAGCAAAACCCTTATTTCCTGTTTTCGCCTTTCCTGATTTATTATGTTTATCGTGTATTAAAATTTAAATATCCCGTATTATATGGCGATGAGCCCAGGTATGTAACGTTTGCATCTAACTTAATTCATGGCTTTTATTCGCCTCCTCCGCCTAATATTGATTTATGGAATGGTCCGGGTTACCCAATTGCGCTTATGCCTTGTGCAGCATTGCATTTGCCAATTATTTGGTATCCTTTATTAAACGCACTATTCTTTTACCTTTCGGTAGTATTTTTATATCAGGCGCTGCGCTATTTGGTTAAGGAAAAGCTGGCTATGCTATTTGCCATTATATGGGCATTTTATATTAATCTTTACCAGTTTTTACCTGCTATTTATACCGAGGTTTTTACTTCATTTTTGGTAGTGAGTATAGTATACAGCATCACCTTGTATTATGTTAAACGTAAAACAGTACATCTTATCCTTTCGGGTTTTCTGATCGGTTTCCTGGCATTAACCAAAATCATGTTTGGTTATGTGATATTGCTATGTTTGATAATATGCTTGCTGTTAAGCGTCGTAAAAACAATAAGGGCATCTTGTATCAGGGCAGTTTATATTTTTGGTATAGCCTTGCTTACTACTGTGCCTTACCTTTGTTATACCCAGCATCTTACAGGGAAGATTTTTTACTGGGGAAATTCGGGAGGGATGAGCTTGTATTGGATGAGCTCGCCGTATGATCTGGAATATGGTGACTGGAAAGTTTCATATCTGTCAAACTCGATACTACCGATGCCATTTAAATCAACCGAAGGCGATTCGATACTGCAGGCAAATCATGCCAGGGAAGTATCTTTTATCATGGCACATCATGGTGTTGAGCAGGATGAACTTTTTAAAAAAGCAGCAATCAGGAATATTAAAGCTGCACCTAAAAAATTTGTAAAGAATTACCTTTATAACATCTCGCGGATGCTTTTTGATTTTCCTTATTCATATACTTACCAGGTTACACAAACAATAAGTAACATTATTACCGGGTCGCTGCTTTTGTGGACTTCCGTTATCTGCTTAATCATAAGTATAATTAACCGGAAAAAGATCATCTATCCGGTTATGTTAACAACGCTGTTGTTTGCCGTTTATTTTTTGCTCAGCGGCCTTGTAAGCGCTTATGTAAGGCAGTTGGATGTTGTAGTGCCAATATTGCTTTTTTGGATAGCTTGTACTATTGATAAACTTCCTAAAATGAGCCTTAAGTTTAAAGAGGGGGTTGCTTAGTCTTTATCCAAAAGGTCGGGCCGCCGGGCTTTGGTTCGTTCTAATGCCTGTTCGTGACGCCATTTTTCAATTTCGGGGGTATTACCACCTAAAAGAATATCGGGTACCTTGTGGCCATTCCAGTCGGCCGGACGCGTGTAAACCGGGGCGTCCAGGAGGTCGTCCTGGAAAGAATCAGACAGGGCCGATGTTTCATCGCTCAATACACCGGGGATAAGCCTTACCACAGCATCAACCAGTACGGCTGCGGGCAGTTCTCCGCCCGAAAGTACGTAATCGCCTATCGAGATCTCGCGGGTGACATAAATGTCCCTGATGCGCTGATCGATGCCTTTATAGTGACCGCAAAGAATAATGATATTTTTTTTGATAGAAAGCTGATTGGCGATAGCCTGGTTCAGCGTTTCACCATCGGGCGACATGAAGATGATCTCGTCATAATCACGTTCCGATTTCAGTTTTTCAATACAGGCTGCAAACGGTGGAATGGTCATCACCATGCCGCTGCCGCCGCCGTAAGGGTAATCATCTACGCTTTTTTGCTTATTTGTGGCATAATCCCTCAGGTTATGGACTACAATTTCAGAAATTCCTTTTTTTTGCGCACGCTGCAAAATAGAGTGTGCAAAAGGGCTTTCAAGCAAACCGGGCAAAACAGAGATGATATCGAAACGCATACTTTATTCAGACTCAGGATAAAAGAATCAGGATGCAAGATTACTGAAAAATGTGCTGTCCCCGAAATCGTCTTGACTCCTACATCTTGCTTTCTTGATTCTTAGTTTATCCTCTATGCTGATAGATCCCCCATAAATTACCGGCCGGATCGGTAAAGTGCGCGGTGATTTCCGGGAGATCTTTGCCTATTGGTTGAACGATCGTTCCGCCGTTGGCTTCTATTAGTTTAATTGTTGCCTCGGCGTCATCAACCATAATGGAGATCAGTAAGCCGGCTTTGACCATTGGTTTGCGGCCGGTTACCCACGTACCGCTTACCTCGCCCACACCGTCATCAAATGAGGCAAAACCTTCATTATTGGTGCGGATATGCCATCCGAAAACAGTTTCAAAAAACTTTGATGATACACTGATATCGTTGGCCGGGATCTCGATATAACATATTTTGCCGTTGCCGTAGGTGGGTTGCTTTGCCATGGGGTAAAGTGGTTAAAGTTGTGCTATAAGAAAAATATTAAAAAATTATGTCATTGCGAGGAGGTACGACGAAGCAATCCCGTAGCCATGCATATCGACCATGCATTAGCTACGAGATTGCCGCGCTGCGCTCGCAATGACATGTTTTATAAGTGCTGTATTATATCGCCTTTTCAATCATCCATCTATGCCCGAAAGGATCAACAAAATCACCCTGGCGGTAGCCATAGTCCCAGTCTGTTACTTCAGAGGCTATCTTTGCGCCGGCTTGTTTGGCCTGTTCCATCACCGCATGCACATCATCAACAAAAAGGCCAATGGTTACACTGGTGCCCTTTATGGTATCGGGGCAAAGCACAGCCGTTCGTTCAGTTTCCTCATGCAGGTGAAAAATGGTTCCATCTATCGAAAGTTCGGATACATGAATACTGCCATCATCATTGCTGAAGCGCCTGAGCTCGACCGCGCCCAAAGCTTTAATGTAAAAGCTGATATCGGTTACACCATGCGGAATGGCTAACTGCGGCGCGAAAGTTGGTTTTGTTGCCATGATTATATTGGTTTGGTTAATCCTCGTCGTCTAACGAAAAAATGTCTTCAACAGGTTTGCCAAATACGCGGGCTATTTTTAAAGCCAGTACAGTAGATGGCACGTACCGGTTGCTCTCGATGGTGTTGATAGTTTGCCGCGATACCCCGATAAGTTCTGCAAGCTCGGCCTGTGTTATGTTTTTGATGGCGCGCTCAACCCGGATGTTATTTTTCATACCTGCCCCTCTTCCTTATTGATGAGGCGGTTGTTCTGAAAAATCTTCCACCTGAAGCGTACAATGAAAAATACAAGCGGTACCAGCAAATTTAAAAACAAGATATGTTCGGTGTCTTTACTTAATATTAAACTCACCACCAAAAGTATATAATTTACATAAATAGCCCATTGCAATGAGTCGAGCCTGAGCTGAAAGATCTGTTCGTCCTCAATGCGTTCTTTGGCGAAGGCGATGAAAAACAGACCTATAGCCATGAGCAAAGTGGTGGTCATGAAAAAAATGTGATGGCTGTTAAACAGATCATCGCTTACCGGCTCGCCATGCATGCTGAAGCCCATTTCTTTTTTAAATAGCACAATGGGGATATGGATCAGGAAAAGTGCGAACCCCAGGTACCTGAACCAGTGCGGGAATAAGAAGCGTGATTTCATGATTGTAAAGTTTGGCTTACCAAAAGTAAAGCAAACTTTACAAATGTCAAATATATTTGACAAAATATTTTTTGAAATCTTACCCAATAAAAAATGCCCGTGAGGACACGGGCATTGGGTTAAAAAGTCTTGTTTCTTTATTCTAAAAGTCTTGCATCTATAAAGCTATCCTTCTAAATAAATATCCAGCAGTCCTTCCGGCAAATCGATATAAATTTCACCGCCTTCAACATCAATACCTTTTATGATCTCTAAGTTAAGGGGGAAAAGTACCTCTTTGTTTTTATACTGAACTGTTGCGATCAGTTGTTGAGGGTATTCCTGTACCGATAATATTTCGCCCAGTTCGCCGTGGGTTTCGTCAATAGCTATAAAACCTTCTACATCATTTAATGTAAACTCGTTTTTTTTCTTTTTGGGCTTTAGCTTGCCGGGCAGATAAATGTCCCGCTTAACCAGTGCCGAGGCTTTTTCAATAGTATCAACATCTTCAAGGTTAAGGTAGGCATTGTTTTTTTGCAGATATTTGATAGATGATACAAAGTAAGGGATCATCTTCCCGGCGATATCAATAAATAAGGCATTGAACTTAATATCTTCAATACCATCAAAATCAACGTAGATCTGCAATTCGCCTTTCAGGCCTTTGGTTTTTAAAACTGTACCTATCCTGAAATGATCTTCAGCTTTCATATAAAATGAGTTAAACAATAATGGCGAAGCTGTTTGCTTCGCCATTATTCGGATTTAAGAAATCAAACGTAAAGATTCAAGATAAAATGTTTTCTTGCGTTCAGTACGCTTAATCAAATAATTATTCTGCGCTTTCAGCTTCTTCAGTTGCTGCATCTTCTGCAGGAGCTTCAGTTTCTTCGGCAACAGGAGCGTTTTTAGCAGCAATAGCAGCAGCTTTTTCTTCGCTCTTTTTAGCTTCAGCAGCTAAAGCAGCTTTGCGGGCTTCGTCTTTAGCAACGTTAAGGCTGGTTTTTTTACCGGTGATTTTGCTGTCTTTTTGGTCAAGCCATTCAGCAAATTTAGTTTCCAGTTGCTCTTCGGTTAAAGCACCTTTTTTAACACCACCTTGTAAGTGTTTTTTGTACAGCACGCCTTTGTATGAAAGGATAGCACGACAAGTATCTGTAGGCTGGGCACCGTTGTTAACCCAATCTAAAGTTTTGTCGAAATTGATGTCAATAGTTGCTGGGTTAGTGTTTGGGTTGTATGAACCTAAACGCTCAATGAAGCGTCCATCACGTGGAGCGCGTGAGTCTGCTACCACGATGTAATAAAAAGGTTTGCCTTTTTTACCGTGTCTTTGTAGTCTGATCTTAGTTGCCATTGTAAATTTTTATGTATTCAACATTATCCCCGGAGTTCTTTCTGCGGGGATGCAAAGGTATTAATTTTTATTGCAATTTAAAATAGCTGATAATTAATTATTTAACTTTTAGGTGAGTGGTTGATTGGGTTGATTAGGTGAGTGGTTGTTTTTGTGTAATTAATTGTAGGTTTCAGGTGCTTTTTTTAAACTTAACATTGCAGTAATTTAAAAAAATCGGAACTTACCTGCCATGAGCATCAACAGAAAAACACGGATAGCTATTGATATGGATGAAGTTATGGCCGATACCATTGGCAAGTTCATCAGCATGTATAAAGAGAGGCATAATGAAGAAATTAGCCTCGGCAATATGGAGGGTAAGGAATTCAGGGAGATCCTGCCGCCGCATTTAAGTGAAACCCTGCGCGTTTATATTAACGAACGCGGCTTTTTCAGGGATATACCCGTAATGCCCGATGCGCAGGAGGTAGTAAAAGCCCTGCATGAAAAATATGATGTATACGTAGCATCTGCAGCTATGGAATTTAAATATTCGTTAGAAGATAAGCAGGAATGGCTTGAAGAGCATTTTCCTTTCATTTCGTGGACGAACATCATTTTTTGCGGGCACAAGATTTTAGATGTAGATATCATGATTGACGACCGTATTAAAAATTTTACAACATTTAACGGCCGGAAAATTCTTTACACTTCTCCGCATAACATGCTGCTTACCGATTACGAACGGGTAAATACCTGGAAAGAGGTTGCCGAAAAATTATTGTAGCTGTTTGTTTATCATATAAATAGCTATACCTTTAAATAATTACGGCTTGTTTACATGTTTAACCCAAACCCTGCTGCAAACAAAAATTGCGCAATTGTTTTTGATATTGATGAACAGAGATACCTGTTTGTAAGCGAAAATTTTTATGACCTTTTTGACGTTGATGCTGATCATCTGCGTCATAACACAAATTTTCTGAATGGCTTAGTAAAGCCTGAAATGCTTGCCGATATAAGGCAGCTTACAGAAGGGCTTTCAGTGGATGGGGCGGTTCACCTGGCGTATCGCCTTGAGGCAAGCCAGAAGCAGCTAACTGAAAAACGGATGCTTGCAATTGATGGGCTTACCGGCCATAAAATTATAATAAGTAACATTACCGCCGGCCCCGCATTTGTTCAGGACCCAGTTTTGCAGGGTAAGCCCGGGCCGCGCGAGCAGTTCCTCAATTCGCTTATTGATTCGCAAACCAATTTCCTGGTCAGGATAGATATTAACGGCAATTTTACTTTTGTTAACAGCCGGTTTTTAAAAACCTTTGGTTATGACGAGGCAGAGATCATTGGGCATCATTTTTCAAAAACAACTATCCCCCAGGAAGCCCACCTGTGTGAGGAGGCTTTTATAAACTGCATTAATAACCCCGGGAAGATCATCAGGCTTGTACACAAAAAGCCCGCTAAAGATGGCGCACTTCATGACACCGAATGGGAATTTGTATCCATAACTGATGATGGCGGAGCGGTAGTTGAAATACAGGGTATAGGCAGGGATATTACCCAGCAAATGCAAATGCGCGAAGAAGCCTTGCAAATAAAAGACAGCCTTGAAGCACTGATCAATAATACCCGTGACCATATCTGGTCGGTTGACAAAGACCATCGCTATTTATACATGAACCAGGCTTATGTTGAGCAGGTAACTTATTTAACAGGCGTGAAGCCTTATAAAGGCCAGTATGCCTACAAGCATAAGGGGTTTAGTAAACAGATCATTGACGACTGGACCGTGTATTACAACCGGGCTTTAAATGGCGAACGCTATGCTATAGTTAGCGAAAGCACCGATCCGATAAGCGGCCAACGTTTATATTTTGAGGTTAATTTCAATCCTATATATACCGCTGCAGGGGATATTATTGGTGCAGGATGCTTTGGTCATAATATTACCGATACGCTCAAAATACAAAAGGAACTTGTTAGCCAGAACGACCGTTTGAGAAACATTGCTTCTTTAAGTTCGCATGAGTTGCGCCGGCCGGTTGCAAGTATGCTGGGGCTTATTAGCTTAATGGATCGCGAGGATTTTTTTAACCCCGAAAACAAAGAGATCATAGCGCACCTGTTTACAGTGAGCGCCGAAATAGACACGGCTATAAGGCTTGTTGTTGACAGTACCCTGCCAAGCAAAACAGCCCGCACTGTTTAAGGCACGGGCTGTTTTATTTATCGTTTTAGCTAAAATTACATAGAAAGCATTTCAACCAGTTTAATCATATTTGGATCGATGCCCTGGTGGTGTTTAATAGCATGCTCAAATGGTGTATAAGCAATTTCTCCATTGATGAGGCCAATCATTTCGTTGCGGTGCCCGTCTCTCAAGGCTTCAACAGCAGCAGCACCAACACGGCTTGCCAATACCCTATCCATGCAGCTTGGCGCGCCGCCACGTTGTATGTGGCCTAAAATAGAGATGCGGGTATCGTAATTAGGGAATTTTTCCTGTACCAAACGGCCAACTTCAAATGCACCGCCAGCTGTGTCATCGCCTTCGGCAACAATTACAATACGCGATGTTTTATCTTTACGGCCAAACTCAAGGCGGTTAAATAAACCTTCAAGTCCGGTTTTACTTTCGGGGATCAGGATAGCTTCGGCACCGGTAGCAATACCAGTACGTAAAGCGATCAGGCCCGAGTCGCGGCCCATTACTTCAACAATAAATAACCTGTCGTGTGATTCGGCAGTATCCCTGATCTTGTCAACGGCATCAACAACAGTATTAATGGCAGTATCATATCCAATGGTAAAATCTGTACCAACCAAATCGTTATCAATAGTGCCAGGCAAACCAACTACCGGAATATCATATTCGCTGCCGAAAACTTTAGCGCCGGTAAATGTACCGTCGCCGCCAATGGCCACTAATGCATCAACCTTGTTTTTTACCAGTTGCTCATAAGCAATTTTGCGGCCTTCGGGGGTTCTGAACTCATCACACCTTGCGGTTTTAAGTATAGTGCCACCACGCTGAATAATATTTGAAACGGATTTACGGTTCATGGTGAAAAAATCACCTTTGCCCATACCGTCATAACCACGACGAATACCCGTGACTTCAATTCCGTAATACATCGCGGCGCGTACAACCGCCCTTATGGCAGCATTCATGCCGGGTGCATCACCACCTGAAGTAAAAACGCCGATATTTTTGATCTGAGTCATTTTTTTGTTTTGGTTATGAACAGGCCAACCTATTCATAACTAATTAGGGTTATAAATATTGTTAGTTATTTAAACCCCGCGGCTAACCAATAAAACGCGGAATTTGAATTTTGCGCGAATTTACACTTATTTTTTTAACCCGGTCTCTATTTTTTGTAAGCAGCTATGCCACTGTCTAAAAATTTAAGGTAGCTGGATATGTCATAATTAGCCGGCGATGTTGGTATTTCAGCTCCTGAAGCATCCTTTAATAAGTTGCCATCACTGTCAAGCATCACATATAATGGCTGCGAATTGGAGTTGAACCGTTGCGCTTCCAAATTGCTCCATTTGCCGCCGAGTGTAGTGATCTTTTTGCCGCTGTAATCTGATACAAAATGTTCTGCAACAGGTAACTCTGCTTTATCGTCAACAACCAGTTGAAGCAGCACAAAATCATTTTTAATACGGCTAAATACCTGCGGATCTGACCATACATTGGCTTCCATTTTACGGCAGTTAACACAGTTAAAGCCGGTAAAGTCAATTAATATCGGTTTGTGCAATGCTTTTGAAACTTGAAGTGCCTGGTCATAATCATACCATGCATCCAGCCCTTTGGTTTTAATACGGGTATAGTTTGCAGCATATTTGCGCTCGCCAATGCTTGCCGGTATTGCAGCAGCCGGGGCGGCTGACGCCGCACCTGAACCATCCGGAATACTTGAAAGATTAAAATCCTGCGTAGCCTCTGGAGGTAAAAACGCGCTAATTGATTTTAACGGCGCACCCCACAAACCGGGGATCATGTAAATAACAAACGCAAATACAATTATAGCCAGGAAGGTGCGTGGAATTGTAAGGTATTTTACATCACTATCATGCGAGAATTTGATCTTACCGATCAGGTAAAGCCCGATCATTAAACCAATGGCTATCCATAGTGATAAAAAGATCTCACGGTCAAACCAGTTCCAGTGATAGGCCAGATCTACATTGGATAAAAACTTCAACGCAAATGCAAGCTCAAGGAAACCCAATACAACTTTAACACTATTAAGCCATCCGCCCGATTTTGGCAGGGTTTTCAGTGCCGAAGGAAATAACGCAAATATTGTAAATGGTAAAGCCAGGGCCAGCGAAAAGCCGAACATGCCCATTGCCGGGCCAAGGCGGTCGCCTTTTGATGCAGCATCTACCAGCAGTGTACCTATGATAGGGCCTGTGCAGGAGAAAGAAACCACAACAAGTGTTGCCGCCATAAAAAATATGCCCGCAAGGCCACCTTTATCTGAATTTTCATCCAGCTTATTGGCCAGCTTACTTGGCAGCACAATTTCAAATGCACCCAAAAAGGAAATGCCGAATACAATGAGCAACAGGAAGAAGAAAATATTAAATATGCCGTTTGTAGCCAGTTCATTAAGTGCGTCTGAACCAAAAATAATGGAGATCAGCAAACCCAGTGTAACATAAATTACAATGATTGATACACCATAGATAAGCGATTGCATGACCGCTTTGCTTTTGCTGCCGCTTTTTTTGGTAAAAAAGCTTACTGTTAAAGGCAGCAATGGATAGATACAAGGCAGAATTACTGCAGTGAAGCCACCTAACAAGCCTTCAATAAAGATCTGCCAGAGTGATTTTGGCTTTTCTGCTGTTTTTGAAGTGGCAGGTGTTGCTTTTGATGCCTTTGCCGCTTCCGCCTTTTTAACCGAATCGGCTTGCTTTTTCCTGATGGCTATGCTATCAGCAGCGGTTGGTATATCTGTAAATGTAACATCGGCAGCTGATACCGATGTATCGGCCGCTTTTTTTTGCAAAGCATAAACAGGATTTGCTCCGGCTATGTTAAGGATGATGAGCGTAACTAATGCGATAAGCCCGGTGCGCAGGTAAGCACCTTTATTTAATAATTTCATGACTACTGTTAAGGTGTGCTGAATTATTTACCTAAAGGGATAGTGAAATCAACATCTTCTGGTGGCAGGCATTTCATATCGTTACAGGTCATGTAAGTTAACTTGCCTGTAACTGCTGTTGCTTTGGGCGATTTTAAACTGATTTTTTGGCTAAAAACAACTTCCTTTTCAAAATAGCTTACATTCATGCTGAATGATTTTTCGTATTTGGTTACAGGAGTTGGCTCGGTAGTTTTGCCAACGGCGGCATATAATTTTGATGGGGTAAAATCAAATGAGGTTTTTATTGGGCCGCCGTCTTTTACGGTTTGTGAATAAATGTGCCAGCCGTTTTGTATGGTTGCTTTTAAAAATACCACAGCTTCTTTGTCATTTACCTTTTTTGCCGCGTATGACCACCTTACCGGCGATTCGATTTGAGCGTAAGCGCCGGCGCTGATAATAAGCGCGGTTACCAATACCAATAGTTTCTTCATTTGTGTTTTGTAGTTTTTATTATTTGTTTAAAAATTTCAATTCTTTAAGGTTAAACTCAAGTTGTTCGCCCTTAGTATCTTCAATAACCAGTAAGCCGTTTGGCTGTACATTTTTTACAGTACCATTAAATACTCCTTTATCTGACTCAAAGTTTTTCAACTCGTTTAACCAGTATAACCGGCTTAAGTAAGCGTTCCTTACAAAATCAATTTGTCCGGCCTTCAGTTTAAGATAGTATACCTCAATGTATTTGCAAATTTCCGATAATAACAGTGTTAAATCATAATCCTTTTGTAAGATTTGTTTGACAGAGGTTGCATTTGAAGCCCCCGACGGAAAATTTTCCTGGTTTATGTTCAATCCTATGCCAATAACAGCGTCTTTAAGCTGCCCGCCTTGTATGGTGTTTTCAATGAGCATGCCGCCAAGTTTCCTGTCGCCATAATAAATATCGTTTGGCCATTTTATTTTTAGCTGGTCGCCTAAAATGGGCTGCAAGGCATCATATACACCTAAACTTGCAGCGCGGTTCAAGTCAAACTGATCGCCAACAGGTAAAAAATGAGGCTTTAATAAAAGGCTGAAAGTAAGGTTTTTTCCGGGTTCGCTGTGCCAGGTGTTTTGTTGCTGGCCGCGGCCGGCATATTGCTCTTCTGCCATAATGACCGTACCTTCGGGTACTGGCTTGGAATTTGACAGTAGATTTTTAAGAAAACTATTTGTTGAGTCAACTTGTTTAATTGTTACTAAATTTTGACCAACAAATAATCCTGAAAATATGTTATTTTGCAAAGTGTAATAATTTTATACTCAAAAACGTTCAAAACTAATTCTTTTTGATGGTAAAAAACAAAGTGTTAAGTGAATCTGCCTATATTTCAGAGCTGGCAATACATGGTATCCAGGAGAAAAAAGGCAATGATATTATAAGGTTAGACCTTCGTAATATATTCAGTTCGGTATCAGATTATTTCGTGATCTGCCATGCTGATTCGTCAACACAGGTAAAAGCTATTGCAAATAGCATTGAGGATGAAATTTTCAAAGCCACCCAAACCGAGCCCTGGCGCAAAGAGGGTCTTGAGTATGGCGAGTGGATACTGCTTGATTATGTGGATGTTGTGATCCATGTTTTCAGGACCGATAAACGTGAGTTTTATGGAGTGGAAGATTTGTGGGGCGATGCAGATATTAAATATTATAAAAGTGCATAAACATCCGTCACAAAAAGGCTCAACGCATAGTCTTACTGTTACCGCGTAAAATTTAAATTATAGATTGTAAGTTTGAGCTCGTTAAAAGAAATGAAAGATATTAAAGATTCTAAATCAGAAAATCCAAGACCTATCCGAAAAATTGTGAACAAGAAGCCCTCTCCAAAACCGCCAAAGTTCAATATCATGTGGTTATATGGTATTGTTATCCTGGCTTTTTTACTGATCCCGGCCTTGTTGAACGGCGGATCGGGCAAACCGGTTACTTTCCAGGAGTTTGAAGCCAATATGCTTCGTACCAATGATGTTCAAAAAATTGTGGCTTACAAAAGCGGCGATTTGGTAATGGCCGATGTTTATATTAAACAACAAAGTTTGGCAAAACCTTATTTTGCTAATAACATCTCAAAAGAAAAAAGCTTTTTCAACACAAATACTAGCAGCGGACCGCAGTTTACTTTTACCGATGCATCATACGAGAGCCTGAAAAAGTCTATCGCTGATGCTCAGAAAGATGTACCTGATGATCAAAAAGTATCGTTGCAATTTGAGCAGGGACATGAAAGCCTGTTATCAAACTGGCTGGTACAGGGCGTTATCATGGTGATATTGTTTGCCGGTGTGTGGATCTTTATTATGCGCCGCATGAGCGGTGGCTCGGGTGGTGGTCCGGGTGGCCAGATCTTCAATATTGGTAAATCAAAAGCTACCCTGTTTGATAAAGAAGCCCAGGTAACCGTTACATTTAATGATGTTGCCGGTTTGGAAGAAGCCAAACAAGAGGTAATGGAGATTGTGGATTTCCTTAAAAATCCTAAAAAATATACTAACCTGGGTGGTAAAATTCCTAAAGGCGCGCTGCTTGTAGGATCACCGGGTACAGGTAAAACCTTGCTTGCCAAAGCTGTTGCCGGCGAGGCGCAGGTACCTTTCTTCTCCCTGTCAGGATCTGACTTTGTGGAGATGTTTGTTGGTGTGGGTGCATCACGTGTACGTGACTTGTTTCGCCAGGCAAAAGACAAAGCGCCTTGTATCATCTTTATTGATGAGATTGATGCTATCGGCCGTGCCCGTGGCAAAAACAATATAGTAGGTGGTAACGACGAACGTGAAAACACCCTGAACCAGTTATTGGTTGAGATGGATGGTTTCGGTACAGATTCGGGTATCATCATCTTAGCTGCAACTAACCGTCCGGATGTATTGGACTCAGCTTTATTGCGTCCGGGACGTTTCGACAGGCAGGTATCTATCGATAAACCAGATTTGATCGGTCGTGAGCAGATCTTTAAAGTTCACCTGAAGCCTATCAAATTATCTGATGGTGTTGATGCCAAAAAATTATCGGCTCAAACTCCGGGTTTTGCAGGTGCCGAAATTGCTAACGTTTGTAACGAGGCCGCGCTGATTGCCGCCCGTAAAAATAAAGAGTCGGTTGATATGACCGATTTCCAGGATGCTATCGACCGCGTTATCGGCGGTTTGGAGAAAAAGAACAAGATCATCTCTCCCGAAGAAAAACGCATTGTTGCATATCACGAAGCCGGTCACGCTATTGCAGGCTGGTTCCTGGAACATGCCGATCCATTGGTTAAGGTATCCATTGTTCCGCGTGGTGTTGCAGCGCTGGGTTATGCCCAATATCTGCCAAAAGAGCAGTTTTTGTATACCACTGAGCAATTGCTTGATGAAATGAGCGTATCAATGGGCGGTCGTGTTGCTGAGGATATTGTTTTCGGTAAAATCTCTACAGGTGCACTGAGCGATCTGGAGCGCATTACCAAACTTGCTTATGCCATGACCAAAATTTATGGTATGAACGGTAATGTAGGTAACGTATCATTCTATGATCCGCAGGGCGAGTATCAGTTTAACAAACCTTACTCAGATACTACCGCCGAAATGATAGATAACGAAGTACGTAAGCTGGTTGATGTGGTTTATCAAAAAACCAAAGACCTGCTTAACTTAAAGCGTGAAGGTTTGGAAAGCATTGCTCAAAAACTGTTGGAAAAAGAAGTTCTCTTCCAAAGTGACCTTGAGGAGATACTGGGCAAGCGTCCGTTTGATGAGCGTACAACTTATGACAAGTTTGTGAATGGTGAGGCAGCGTTAAACCCGGATGTGGATAACAATGCCATTCCAGATACGCTGACCAATCCTGAACTTTCAAGAATAGATAGCGAAGATCCAAAACTTTAATTTTTAAATTATAATACAAAGCCACCGGCAAAGCTGGTGGCTTTTCTTTTTTAGCCATGAGGGATATCACCACATCAAAAGAAAAACTGCTTAAAAAAATCAGGAAAGCGCTTTTGGAGAAAAGGGATAACCCGTACCCTCAACTGGAAGACCTGCCCCTTTATCCTGCCACCGAAGAAATGCCGGAGGTGATATTTGCCGAGCAGTTTACCAATGTAGCAGGTCAGTTTGTTTTTTGTGAAGATGAGCTGCAGTTTATTGAAAACCTGCTAACCCTTGCCGAAGAACGCAAATGGCATAAAATTTACTGCTGGGAGCCCAAACTGCAGGAGATCTTAAACCAGTTTGAATACCCCCATTACGAAACCGATAAAGACTTTGAACAGGCCGAAGTGGGTTTTACCCTTTGTGAAGCTTTAATTGCCCGTAACGGCAGCATTTTACTCTCAAACGGAAACATGGCAGGCCGCAGACTAAGCATCTACCCATCGGTGCATATTGTGCTGGCCTACACTTCACAAATGGTAATGGATTTGAAAGACGGCTTTAAGCTTATTAAAGCTAAATATGGCAATCAGCTGCCATCCATGATCAGTACGGTAACGGGCCCAAGCCGTACAGCCGATATTGAAAAGACATTGGTGTTGGGTGCCCACGGGCCCAAGGAGCTTTTTGTTTTTATGATGGAAGGATAACCGTTGATTTTTTTGATTTCGTTGATTTCGTTGATTTCGTTGATTTTTTTGAACTGTGATTTTTAGGATTTGAAGATTAGCTTGATTTTTACCTTTATCCTTTTACCTTTCGCCTTTTACCTTTTACCTTTCACCTTTATCCTTTCACCCCGTCCTTACAACAGTTCTTCCAATCCGCACTCTTCCAATATTATCCTTTCGCTTTGGTTTAATGCGTTGTATTCCCATTTGATCAGGCGGATCTGGCCGTCTGCTATCTCGATACCTGTTATGTCGCCGTCATCATAGCAGCAACAACCGCTGTTGAAATAGCTGGGGTCGCAAACACTAAAATCAGCTGCCATATCCCCTTTTATTTGCCTGTTAACTATTTGTTTATTTAGTTCGTCGGCCAGCTTATCGTCTCCCGCTTTTCTTGCTTTAGCAATATCGTTATACAGTTTTTCGAGGTGGGTTAACGATCTGAATACAGGCTGATGTGTATGCCCGGTTATCAGCAGCGTGTTTTTTTGTTTTTGGCTCCATTCATACATAATACGGTTATGATCTGTTTTGAACAAGTCATTATTGGCAGGTGTATTGGGGTTAACTTTAAGATAAGCCTGGAAAGGCGCCCAGATATCGGATACAAACCACTTGCTGAACCAGTTGCCGTCGCTTTGCAAGTCGCCCTGGTGGCCATGTGTCATAAAAATATTTAATGGCTTGCCATTAATTTGAGTTTGCAAAACGGCTCCCTCATATATTTTGATCACTTCGTCATAAATTTGCTTCAAGCCAACCGCCGCTAAGGGATCATTGTCCCAGTAAAGGTCATGATTGCCGAAAATTTTCATGAATGCTTTACGTTGTATGAACCGCTTTTCACTTTCAAATGTAGCTTTGTTATGCTTTTTTATAGTGATAAACAGGTTTTCCCAAAGCTCTTCGCTATCGCCAAGGTTAATGTAGAAAAAGTGCTTACTGTCATAATAGTCAAGCGCTGTAAGATAGTTTCTTTCGGCAAGGGCAAAGATATCCATATCATCCCGTGCACCCTTATGCTGATCGGACAGGATAATAAATTTGTCTTTCCCTGCATCAAAGGGTATTATAAGGCCTTTTTTGCCTGATCCTGTTAGCAGCCTTTTATATAAACGGTTTAATGATCTGTTAACTCTTTTTTTGTCGGGCCTTGAGGATAATCTATCCGCCAGCCTGGCAACGGGTTGGGTTAACAGCTTTTGTAGAAACTTACGCATGGCTTTTTAACATACAACATAACGTATTGTGTTGCTGTTTACTAATTGGTTTTACGGTGTTTAAACGGGATGTAATTCAGTGAAATAACGGATAGGTTGTTTTATGATAATTAGTTAGATTGGAGGCCTGATTTAAAGCGCCCGAAATTATATGGAACCTATTGACTTAAAAACTGCCAGGGAAATGGTAGCACGGTACAAAAGTACCCGTAAAGCGATAATTGACAATCATCATGGAGTTGACGACACGGAATCAACGTGGATCCCGATCGATAAACTGAAAGAATTTATCGGCAATTTGCCATCGGAAGCCACAGGGGTAAGGATACATTTTGGAGTACACGATGCAGACCATAAGGTGGCCCCGCATCAAACATCGATTGCCATAGTTGGTACCGTTGCCGGAAAAGGCCCTGATCAGCATATTGATGCCATACAATCAGATGTAGTTGCCAACCTGGCCTTAACAGGGCTTGCGGCCGCAAAACCAACCAAGGATTGCCCTCCGATGTGTAAATCGTAATAAATTTGTAAGCCACATGAATGCTATTATATATTATTTTAGCATTCATGCTTGATTCCCTTTATTATGTGACGTTTATCGCAGCTTTTGTATGCTGCATCTTCACATACAAATCGCTCGACCAAAATTTTAAATGGTTTTTGCCCTTTTTAGCTTTCGGTGTAGTTTATAATTTTCCGCCGGTATTTCAGCTGCTTATTATAAGGCATACCAACGCCTGGTGCAATAATTTCGAGGATATATTGGAGTTTATTTGTTACGCAACGTTTATCATGTCATTTGAAAAACGAGCTAAGCGTAAAAAGCATATGTATATAGTTGCCGGTATCATTATCGTACTCTCCGTTATCGATATATTTTGGATTCAGGGTTTTTGGAAAAGGGCAACCATAGCAATAGTGACACAAAATTTATTTGGTCTTTGGCTCATTTGTAGTTATTACTACAGATTATTAAATGATGATAATGAGGAGTATATAGAACTGATGACATATCCGCCTTTTTTGGCGGTAACCGGGATTTTCTTTTACTATTTGGCAATGACTTTTTATTACTCATGCTTTAGTTTTATGGTGTATAAAAATAACTATCACTTTTATCTGATAGCAGCAACATTGCTTGATCTCAATTCGTTGATAATAAACGGTTTATTTTCATTCTCCTTTATATGCTTTTTCAGGAAGAACAGTTTATCCTCATAATCATTGCCGGCACCGCGCTGCTGCTTTTGCTGGGCGTGTTCATGGTTAGCTTTATGCTCATGTATCAGAAAAAGCAGAACAAGAACCTGCTTGAGCGCGAAAATCTGAAAGCCTCCTTTAAACAGGAGATGCTCAAAACCCAGATAGAGATCCAGGAGCAAACCCTCAATGACATAAGCCGCGAGATCCATGATAATATTACCCAGGTTTTGTCATTTGTTAAGCTTAATCTCGGCTTGTTGAACAATAGTCTCGATGACGAAAAGAAAGGCCGGGTGAACGAAAATCGCGAGTTGATTTCGCAAACTATAAATGATTTAAGAAATCTTTCAAAAAGCATGAGCTTTGAGCATATCAGCTCACAAGGCCTGATAAAGATACTTGAGGCCGAAACAGAGCGTTTAACCCGCAGCGGCATTATTAATGCAATTTTTACCGTTGAGGGCGATGTTTACAGCATGGGTGAACAGCGCGAACTGGTGATATTCCGGATATTTCAGGAGGCGGTAAATAATACCCTGAAATACGCTAAGGCAGCTAACCTTAAAATCGGTTTGTATTATACTGCACAAATGTTTAATTTGCTCATCGAAGATGATGGTGCTGGTTTCAATACCGAAAAGGTTGATAATAAGGGCGGTTCGGGATTGCGGAACATTGAAAACAGGGCAGCTTTAGTAGGCGCAGACGTAATTATTACCAGCTCGCCTGGTAAGGGTTGCCAGATAAAATTGTCGTTCAATCCCCTGGTACAACAAATTCATGCTAAAGGAACCCATTCAAATAGCCTTAATTGATGACCACAAACTCTTCAGGAGTGGTATGGCGGCTCTTGTTGCCAACTTTAAAAAATACAATATATTATTTGAGGCTGCTAACGGACTGGAACTGATTGATACCATAAGCAAAGGCATAATTCCGGATATTATATTGCTGGATATCAGCATGCCTGTAATGGACGGCGTTGAGGCTACCCAGATACTCAAGGTCAAATACCCTAAAGTAAAGATCATCATATTATCCATGTTTGAGGATGCCGAAAAGGTATTGCTCATGGTAAAAATGGGGGTAAAAGGCTACCTGCTTAAGGATTCGGAACCGCATGAGGTTGAAGATGCCCTTTTGAAAGTATCGCAGGGAGAACTTTATTATCCGGAGTTTGTGACCCGCCACCTGATCACCAACTTTAATAGTAAGTTAGAAAACATAAAGCTCAATCCGCGCGAAATTGAATTTTTGCGTTTTACGGGTACCGAGCTTACCTACAAAGAAATTGCCGAAGCCATGAATATCAGTGTACGCACCGTTGATAGCTACAGGGATCAGCTTTTTGAAAAACTCCAGATCAAAAGCCGTGTAGGACTGGTTTTGTACAGTATAAAAAATAAATTGATTGAATTGTAATTTGCTAATAAATTTAGCAAATTTGTTCAATGTCACATGAGGAAAATCCGGAATTTTTTAAGGGACGCGGCGCACAGGTAAATACGCATAATAAGTTTCTGAAAAACAAGTATGTACTTGATCATATTGAGGGTATTGATGAAGCCCTGCTTGAAAATACCAATACGCAGCTTTTTGAAGAGACACCCAAAAAAATAGTCAGCGAATCAAACAGTCCCGACTTAAGCCATATGTACTCCATAAACCCCTATCAGGGGTGTGAGCATGGCTGTATTTACTGCTACGCCCGTAACAGTCATGAATATTACGGCTTTAGTGCAGGGCTTGATTTTGAGCGGAAGATCATTATTAAACCCAATGCCCCCGAGTTGCTTGAGCAATATTTCAACAAAAAAAATTATAAGCCGGTTTGCATCATGCTATCCGGCAATACCGATTGTTACCAACCTATTGAACGTAGTTTGAAAATAACCCAGGGACTGCTGGAAATGTTCTGGAAATATAAAAACCCGGTGAGTATCATCACCAAAAATAATGTGATCCTGCGCGATATCGACCTGCTTGCAGATATGGCCAAACTGAACCTGGTGCATGTTAATGTATCCATCACTTCCCTCAACGAACAGCTTAGGCAAAAACTGGAACCACGTACAGTAACGGCAACAGGCAGGCTGGCTGTTGTGCAAAAGCTATCTGAACGCGGTATCCCGGTGCGGGTAATGGCTGCACCTATTATTCCCGGGTTAAACAGTAATGAAGTGCCCAATATCATCAAAGCTGCAGCTGATAGAGGTGCATTAGCCGCTGGCTTTACCATGGTGCGCCTCAACGGTAGTATAGCCGAAATCTTTAGCGACTGGATCTATAAAGCATTTCCCGATCGCGCCGAAAAGGTGCTAAACATGATCCGCTCTACACATGATGGCAACTTAAATGACAGCGATTACGGCCGCAGGATGAGTGGCGACGGTAAAATAGCCGAATCTATTCACCAAATGTTTAAAATGGCTTGTAAACGCTTTATAGGCGACAGGCAGATGCCGGAATATGACTACAGTTTATTTGTGCCGAGGAAAGGGAAACAGACGAGTATGTTTTGAGTGGGGGAGTTTATTTATGGTTTTAATATGAATGGGAGGAGTTTATTTATGGTTTTAATATTTTGCGTTTGATAGTAAGCTAATTTGATTTATTTATTTTTTTAATTTACTATTGCTAAATAACGTAAGATCAAAGTCCTGAGCCTAACTTTTATTTAAATGAATTTCACCAAAATCTCCAACAATACAGAATGTGATTGTTTTACAAAGTCAAACGAAAATACTACAGATATGTTCGTTAGGAAAGTGAGACGGTCAGAAAATCTTAACAATGCGGATTTTAGAAATCATATTGAAAGAGGTAAGATTCCTGAAGATAAAAACAATTGCGGCGAAGTATGTGGTTATCACGGAGTTTCAATTGAACTGTGGAACGAATATAGTTCGGCTCAGCTTAAAGAAAGATATTTGCAAACCCTGTCATTTAGCCCAAAGTCAAAAAATAATTTGTGCGTTATAAAGTTTCAACCAGGTTGTGGTTTAGTAAAACACACTCCCGATCAAAAGAATGGTTATAACGAATTTCATTATGATTTTTATAAGAATGATGATTTTTCGGTAGAGAGACTTTCATTAGTTGAAATGGTACCATTAATTGTAGAGTAATGTTTCAAATCGACAAACAACGAAGGGTTACTTCATCATTTCCGATAATTAGCGATAATTATAAAGTGCTTCATTTTGACGAGTACCCCATTCTTTTTTCGGGAACGAACAGATACTCGAACAAATTAATAGGGTCATTTTCTTATGAAGATTACGAAAATGATTATTTTAGATATATTGTTATAATAGTAGATGATAAGCAATATTCTGATTTTTTTAACAGAACAAAATCTTATCTCCAGATCATAAATGAAGTTGATCAGATTTATGTAATTGATAAAGACATAAATGATATTGTTTTAGAGACATATTATTTGCCACTGTCAGAAATACCATTGGAATATCTGCCGAGTGCAGATTCGTTTATCCCGAAGCAGCAACTTTCATCATCATTAAATTTTGGATTCAGTCTAAAAGGGAAATTAGCGGACTTGCACAAAGCGTTAGTTAGCGATGTAAGTGGTGTTAGTCAAAGAATTTATTCCTATTTGGAGGAATCTCTCGAAGCTTTGGGGAGTCTTTCTCTGTCTCCTCGTATTTATTCTCAACCATCCGTATTAGGAAGTTATAGACTTAATTTTGATATTGAATTCGAGTCTGATCGCCAAGTTAGCTTGTTTCCAATTGATCAGAGGAAATTGACTGAGTTTATAAATAGCTTTCTGAATTATGTCGCGTATACGCTCCCAAATGAAACGGATGAATTTCTTCAATTATATTCCGAAAATTCAGAAAAATTCCAAGCGTTAAGGCAGAGCTTGTTGACGGTTTATGAAAATAGCAATATTCGCCCAAGTTCAACCATATCCGATAGATTAATCGAAAATATAAATAACTCTGCCAATAAACTCTCAGAAATAACAGAATATTTAAAAATAAACGAGAGCTTTAATTCTATAGAAGTTGGGAGTTATGATAATCAAAACGATTTTTCCAGTATTGGAATACTCACTCAAGATTACAAAAGTTCTATCCAATCTAAACTATTAGTGCAGGATGAATTGTTATTGTTGGGAGATCGGGAAGTGGTCACAGATGGGCAACAGAGCGATTATAGAATTTTGGTTTATCAGCTTAATCGATATACGGGAAAAGGTTGTGCGAGACTTTACTATAATGGGGAAGACTATAGCAATGTGAGGCTAAATATTGATAGAGGAGATCAAGAGTTGACTAATTCGATTTTTACTAAAAGTTTAGATGAAGATAAAGTAGTTGATGTCAAGGGTATCGCTACTAAAATAAATGGGGTGTATAAAAAGTTGGAATGTTATCTCTAAAAAACTACTCGATAATTTAATTATAGTTGTTTTTTAATTCAACCCAAACCCCTATCCCCACCCCAATAACATAGCACAATAAATCGCTCCACAAAAAGCCCTCTCCTAAAACAAGCCTGCCGAAAAGCGTATGCCGTAATTCATTTATCCAGGGCGCTTTATAAAGCTGGCTAAACTCTATCGCAAAGCAAAATATCAAAGCTGCAATAACATTGAACTTGACGGATTTAGCAATAAAAAGGAACCGCATGATAAAGTAAACCATAGTAGCCCATAAAATATCGCCAATAAATAGGGGGATAAACTTAAAATGCCGGGATAGCAGACCGAGGATAATGGTTAGTATTATTAAAACAAAGTAAGTGATGCGGGTTTTAGCCATGAAATAAATATCGGCTAAATAAATACAACAAAAAAGGCACCCACCGGGTGCCTTTGATATATTTAATTTTATAAATGGTTGCTTATGCTTCTTCAGCCTCCAAAGCCATTTGCTCGTCAACAAGGATACGTCCGCAATGCTCGCAAACGATGATCTTTTTACGCTGACGGATGTCTGACTGGCGCTGAGGCGGGATCTGGTTAAAGCAACCAGAACATGAATCACGCTGGATAGTTACTACTGCTAATCCGTTTTTAGCGTTTTGACGCAGACGGGTGTAAGCAGTTAACAAACGCTCTTCAATGTTTTGAGTAGCTTTTGCAGCTTGTGCATTCAATTCGGTTTCTTCTTTTTCAGTTTCGGCAGTAATGGTGCCTAATTCTTCTTTCTTAGCGTCAAGGTCGGCCTGACGGGCTTCCAGGTCGGCAAGTGCTTTTTCGTAAACCTGTGTTTTGTTGGTGATCTCGAAGCCGTATTCACGGATCTTCTTTTCGCTCACCTGTATATCTAAGCCCTGGATCTCAATTTCTTTTGAGATAGCATCATATTCGCGGTTGTTTTTAACCTCGTTAAGCTGGCCTTCGTATTTTTTGATGTTTGCCTGAGCTTCTTTGATCAGGTTTTTACGGGTAACTATGTCATCTTCCACATCGTCAAGTTCACCTTTGATCTTCTGGATGCGGGTTTCAAGGCCTGCAACGTCGTCCTCAAGGTCGGCAACTTCCATTGGCAATTCGCCTCTTACCTGGCGGATCCTATCAATTTTGGTGTGGATAGTTTGTAGCTCGTATAAAGCTTTAAGCTTTTGTTCTACGGTTTGTTCCATTAAATAAAATATTTGACGGGGTTTGTATTTACTTCTGTTAAACGGACGGCAAAGATAGGGAATTTTTTTCTAATTATTTCATACAATAATTGCTGCGTAAATTGTTCACTTTCAAAGTGTCCGATATCTGCAATAACTATCTTTCCTTCGGCATCAAAAAACTCGTGATACTTGTAATCGGCTGTGATAAAAACATCGGCTCCGGCAGCTATGGCGTGCTTCAATAAAAAGCCTCCCGAGCCACCACAAACAGCTACTTTTTTAACGTGTTTACCTATTAATTTAGTATGCCTGATCACGTGCGTGCGCATTTTGTCCTTTACATGAAACAGGAAACTTTCCTCATTAAGCGGCATTTCCAGTTCGCCTATCATGCCCGAGCCTACCTGCTGGTGCTGATTGGTTAAATTATAAAGGTCGTAAGCAACCTCTTCGTAAGGATGGGCCAGTATCAGGGCCATCAGGATCTTGCTTTCCAGGTTGGCAGGATATACGGTTTCAATACGCACCTCATTTTCCTTGTGGCGTTTGCCAACTTCGCCAACATAAGGATTAGCGGCTTCATTGCCCTTAAATGTTCCGGTGCCCTCGGCGTTAAAACTGGTTTCGCTGTAATTGCCAATGTTGCCCGCCCCTGCATTGAACAATGCGTCGCGCACAGCATCGGCATGGCTTAGAGGAACGTAGGTAACCAGTTTTTTGATCAGGTTATGTTTAGGCAGCAATATGCGGCTGTTCTTTAAACCTAAAGTTTCGCAAATGCGGGCGTTAACCCCAGTCATCATGCTATCCAGGTTGGTGTGAATGGCGTATATAGCGATCCCTTTCCGGATTGCTTTTTCAACCACTCGCTCCACATAGGTTTTACCGTTGAATTTTTTAAGCCCCTTAAAAACTATGGGGTGGTGCGATATGATTACCTGGCAACCGGTGGCAATGGCCTCATCAACTACCGCTTCGGTACAATCAAGCGAAACCAATGCCTGGCTTATTTCCTGGTCGGGATTGCCGACTATAAGGCCTGAGTTATCATAATCTTCCTGGTAATTAAGCGGGGCGAGGCTTTCGAGGTATGCGGTTAGGGCTGATAATTTCATTAATCAAGTATAGCAATAAATAATGGCGTTAGTTAGCTGCTCATTTTAGCCATCTGGTAGCTTTCGTAAGCCATATTCTTATTATACTCCAAAGTTATCGACTTATTGTTGATCAAATCCACGATAGTACCTATAATACAAAGTCCTCCTGTAAAAAAGTAAAGGATGCCCATGCCTACCTGGCCCAATACAAAACGCTGTATACCTGCGAAGCCAACAAAGCCAAGCAGGGTAAATAACAATATATCCTGCGAGTTTTTGCGCTTATTGCTGTAAACCATATAAAAGTATTTTTTTTGGCTTTCAGTCAGATCGGGTGTTGCATGTTGTAAAAAGCCGAGTTCCTCAGGCGAAAAACCTGCAAAAGTATTGTATGGATCCTGGTATGTGTTCATGTTTGGTAAAGGCTTTTGTTGTAGCGATAATCCAAATTTAAATATTTACCGCATTAAAACTATAGGTTAAAAAATGATTTAAAATTTCTTTCAGTTAAATAGGGGTAAACCTTTACCGGGTTGTAATACCTGTATGAAAGTTTTAGTAACCGGCGCAACAGGTTTTATTGGCAGGCAACTTAGCCTGCATTTGGCTATGCAGGGCTATGATGTTAAAGCCCTATGCCGCAATACCGGTCACCCGTATTTAATAAAGCATAAAAACATTGAGCCGGTTACAGGCAATATCCTTTACAAGCAAAGCTTGGACAGGGCAATGCGGGGCTGCCTGCAAGTTTATCATACAGCTGCCATGGCTAAAATGTGGTGCCGTAATCCCGATGATTATTATGAAACAAACGTTGTAGGCACCCGTAATGTACTTGAGGTTGCCGCCGGTGCCGGTGTGCAGAAAATAGTTTACACATCTACCTGCGGTGTATGGGGCCCAACAGTTAAACATCCCATGAATGAAAACGATCCGCGGATTGCAGGTTTCCCTATCGCTTATGAACGTACCAAGTACCTGGCCGAACTGGAGGTACAAGACTTTGCAAAACAGGGGCTGCACGTAGTTACTGTAAACCCATCGCGTGTGTACGGAGAAGGGCCGGTTACCGAAAGTAATACCGTTGGTAAAATGGTTTCGGCCTATTTACGGGGTAAATGGCGTTTTATTCCGGGCAGTGGCAAACAGGTAGCCAATTATGCTTTTTTAAATGATGTTATCGACGGGCATATGGCGGCCATGGATAAGGGGCAAAGTGGTGAACGCTATATTTTAGGCGGGGAGGATATCAGCTTCAATGACTTTTTTGATATGGTACACCATGTATCCGGTAAACAGCACCGCCTTATTCATCTGCCTTTAAAAGCGATTGAATTTTTCAGCCATTTTGAAAAGGTGAAAACAATACTTACCGGCTTGCCTCCCTTTTTCCTGCCCGAATTTGCAGAGCGATTGAAATATGACCAAAAATATAGCAGTGGCAAAGCCATAGCCCAGCTTGGCTACCGGATAACTCCCTTTGCCGAAGGAATGCATAAAACGGTTAACTATCTTAAACAAGCCTGATATGACAAATCAAACCGCAATTATAACCGGGGCCAGCGAGGGTCTGGGCAAATCATTTGCTATTGAACTGGCATCGCGCCATATAAACCTGGTATTGGTTTCGTTACCGGCATCGGGATTACCTGAACTGGCTTCTTTTATCCGCAAAAACTTTGAGGTTAAAGTAAATTATCTCGAAATTGATTTAACTCTTGCCGAAAGCTACCCCGCAATTTTTAATTACCTTAGTGAAGAGCAAATTACGGCGCATCTGCTTATTAACAATGCGGGTTTAGGCAACTGGTCGTGGTTTGAGGACCTTAACATTGGTTTTTACAAAAAGCAAATTGAATTGAACGTGATTACTCCTGTATTGCTTACACGGTTATTCCTGGCCCAGGCCGATAATAACGTTACTTCATACATATTGAATGTAGGCAGTTTGGGTGGCTTGTTTGTGGTGCCTAAAAAACAAGTTTATGGCGCAACTAAATCATTTATAAGGTATTTTACCAAATGTTTACAGCTGGAGCTTCATGGATCAAACGTGAAGATCAGTTTGCTTAGCCCGGGGGGTATTAATACTAAACCCGAGCTGCTGGTAATGAATAATAAACTCAGGGGGATATCAAAAGCAACCATTATGGAGCCCGGTCACGTAGCACGGATAGCGGTTGACGGTTTGTTGAAAGGAAAAAAAGAAATTATCCCGGGCATGATAAACAGGATACTTGTTTTGTTGAATAGTTTGCTGCCTGCAGGTATTAAGGATATTATTATAAGGCAACGCCTGGCAACCATTATAAAAAGCTGACAGTATGATCATTTCTTTACTTACCTATCGGCACGTTAAAAGTTTATGCAGCTTTTTTAAGCGTACACGAAATAGCTTTAAGCTCATCAATAATGAGCAGATCGTTATTATTTCGGGTAGTATGCGCGGCTTGGTATTGTATTTTGACCGCGATGCCTGCGAGATAAAAAATGGCGAAAGGGATTTTATCAGTATTGATATTACCCGCGATTTTTCGGTTGACATGCTGATGCGGATCCTGGCGAACCATAATATGATAACTCCTGTTTTTGAAGGGTGATCACCTGCTGCCCCACTAAGCCAATCAAACTTTCAACTTTTTTACCGTTACATAAATGAACACACGGCTGTCCGTATCCGTACGGTATTGCATGGCGGCTTTGTGTAAGCTTTTGATATATAGTAATTTATAATGTTGGCATTATTTTGATTATCATAATGCCTGATAAAGTTGATATTATTATGCTTAAGAACTATATTAAAACTGCCTGGCGCAACCTCATCCGCAATAAATTTTATTCGGTGATCAATATTGCCGGGCTAAGCGTGGGGCTTGCCATAGGTATCCTGATCCTGCTTTGGGTACAGGATGAATGTAGCTTTGATAGCTTTCATAAAAATGCTTCCAATATTTACCGGGTTGAGTTATTTGGAGGTACCGGGGCCAGCAAGCAGATTTGGCAGGTTACAGTTGCTCCAATGGGGCCGCTGGCCAAACAGGAATTGCCCGCTGTACAAAATCAGGTACGCATAACTAATAACTGGTTTTTCTCTTTGTTTAAATACCAGGACAAGGTTTTTAATGAGCAGGCGGTTGGTTTTGCCGATCCATCACTTTTTACCGTTTTTGATTTTCCGCTGATTGAAGGTAACAATGCCAGGCCTTTTACAAGCGATAATTCGGTAGTGATCACCAAAAGAACGGCAAAAAAATATTTTGGAAATACCGAAGCTTTAGGAAAAGTTATTGTTGCTGATAATAAGGAAAACTTTACGGTATCGGGTGTTATTAATGACTTTCCGCTTAACTCAAGCATCAACTATGATATGATCATGCCTATGAGTTTTCATGTTAGATACATGCTGACTAATTATAAAGATGATCTTAACCATGATTTTGGTAATTACTCATACGAAACCTATTTGCAGCTAAAACCCGGCACTTCGTTAAAGAAATTATCTGCCGACTTGAATAATATTCACTTAAAACGGAAACCTGAAGATACCGATGCCGATTACCTTGTGCTGCCTGTTACTAAAATGCACCTTTACAATGCCGACGGTACCGACCGGGGAATCAGTACCGTACACATCTTTATTGTTATAGCTTTAGTAATACTGGTTATTGCCTGTATCAACTATGTTAACCTTTCAACAGCACGGGCTATGCTGCGCGCCAAGGAAATCAGCATGCGCAAGATCATCGGTGCCGCAAAAACACAGTTGTTTATGCAGTTTGTGATTGAAACAGCCTTGTTATTTATCCTTGCATCGGTTTTGGCAGTGTTGTTAATTTACAATGTCATGCCTGTATTTAATGAAATTGCAGGTAAGCAACTGGTGTTTAATCTTTCGGATTACCATATCTGGCTTGTTATTGCCGGTACCATAGCTGCTACCCTTTTGCTATCAAGTATTTATCCTGCGTTGTTGCTATCATCTTTCGAACCATTAAAAGCACTTAAGGGCAAGATATCAAATGGTATTGGCGATGTGCTTTTCCGTAAGATACTGGTAGTGGTTCAATTTACCTTTTCGGTGGTGTTGATCATTGGTACTATAGTTATCACTGCGCAGTTAAATTACATTCGCTCGAAAAATTTAGGGTATGATAAGAGCCATGTGTTTGGCTTTTGGATGCGCGATATGAAAGATCATTATGATGCTGTTAAAGCCGAGCTGCTGAAACAGCCGGGTGTTGAGGCGGTAACACGGTCAACCGGTAATGTTGTTAGTAATGGCAATATTTCGGGCGATACTGATTGGGATGGCAAAGCTAACGGCCAAACTTTTATTGTACACCCGCAGGGGATCGACAAGGATTTTATTTCCTTTTTTAAGATGAAGATGGCTGCAGGTCATAGCTTTGACGGCTCGGTGAGCGATTCGGCACATTATATCCTGAACGAAGCTGCGATTAAAGAATTAGGAATGAAAGATCCGATAGGCAAACGCTTCAGGCTGCGTAAAACCGAGGGTACTATTATAGGTGTGGTTAAAGATTTTCATTTTGCAAGTATGCGTGAAAAGATAGGTCCGGTGGTGTTTTTCTATGCGCCTGATACCTATGCTTCCATCTATATTAAAACTACGGGCAACGGCGCTCCCAAAGCCATAGCAGCTGCCGAAGCACAGTTTAAACAATACAACGGCCTGTTTCCGTTTGGTTATACTTTTTTGGATGAGATATTCAATAAGCTTTACCAGGGCGAGCAACGCGAGGGAACTTTGTTTAACTACTTTGCCGGAATAGCAATTTTCATCTCCTGCCTTGGTTTGTTTGGGCTGGCGGCCTTTACGGCGCAGGTGCGTACCCGCGAAATTGGAGTACGTAAGGTTTTGGGGGCCACTGTTACCAATGTTGTAACCCTGCTGGCCAAAGACTTTATAAAACTGGTAATAATTGCCATTATTGTGGCCTTCCCGATAGCCTGGCTTGCTATGAGCCACTGGCTGGATGCATTTGCCTATCGCGTTGGTATAAGCTGGATAACCTTTTTATTAGCTGCCGCCATTGCGATACTTATAGCGTTTGTGACTATCAGCGTTCAATCGGTTAAAGCGGCACTGGCTAACCCGGTTGATAGTTTAAAAAGGGACTAACTTAAATGTTCCATCTCCTGATAAATCGTATCATCCAGACTTACGAAGTTTTCAAAACTTCGTAAGTCTTCAATTGCTTTTTAGGTAACCAGTCCTAAAACAACTCCACCAACCGCTCTAAAGCCATACCCCTCGAGCCTTTAATAAGGATAGTTGAATTACTTATAGGTTGCGCTTTTAAGGCAGCAATAGCGTCTTCAGCGGTTTCATAAAAAGTAGTTGTTTGGTCCTGGCTTCCGGCTTCAGATTGTTGACTTAAAAAATCCTTGCCGATGAAGATCCTTTCATCAACCGGGGTATCCAACGCTTTTTTAATCACTGCTGCATGTTCAACGGCGGCTTCGGGGCCCATTTCAAACATATCGCCCAAAATAAGCACTTTCCTTTTTGCTTCAATTTTGCCTACGTTTTCAATAGCTACAAACATGCTGCTTGGGTTTGCGTTGTAGTAATCGCAAATAAGCGTGTTGGTGGCGGTTTGCACAATTTGCGAACGGTTGTTTTTAGGCTGATAACCCTCAATCCCTGCGTTTATTTCGTTAGCAGATAAGCCGAGATAGGTACCAATACAAATAGCCACCAAAATGTTAGGCAAGTTATAAGTACCGGTTAACTGCGTCTTTACTTTATAGCTATCGCCGGTTTTGTTGTTGACCCATTCTAAAGTAAGCAGAGGCGAGTTTTCAAGCAGTTCACCGCTTATCAGGTTGTCGATAGCATCGGTACCATAATATTCCACATGAGTTAAACGGCGGGCAGCTGCCATCTCCATTAAAACAGTATCATCACTATTTACAAAAACAACACCACCGGCTTTTCCTGCTCCCCCTTTAGGGGGCTGGGGGGCAAAGTAATCATACAACTCCCCTTTCCCTTTCTTCACACCTTCAACGCCGCCAAAACCTTCCAGGTGTGCTTTCCCAACATTGGTAATCAGCCCGTGCGATGGCTGAGCGATACTGCAAAGCAGCTCAATTTCTTTTTGATGGTTGGCCCCCATTTCAATAACTGCAACCTCGTGACCGGCGTCAATAGTTAATATAGTAAGTGGTACGCCAATGTGGTTATTTAAATTGCCTTGCGTAGCCTGGGTTTTAAAGTGCTGCGCTAATACGGCGTTGATCAACTCTTTGGTAGTTGTTTTACCATTAGTGCCTGTAAGGCCGATAACCGGAATATCAAGCTGACGGCGATGATGACGCGCCAGGTCCTGTAAGGTAGTTAGCACGTCATCAACCAATAAATACTGGCCACCCAGTTGATACGCTGGATTATCAATCACCACATAAGCTGCGCCTGCCTCCACAGCTTTTTGGGCAAAGGTGTTGGCATCAAACTTATCGCCTTTAAGGGCAAAGAACAGACTACCCGGTGTTATCTTCCGGGTATCGGTACTGATTACGGGATGTTTGGTGTATATATCGTACAGTTCGGTTGTAGTAATCATATGGTTACAAACGTAAATCAAAAGTTAAATTCAAAAATATATCATTTAAATAAGTTTGTGATTGAACATTTTAAATCCCCTCTCGAGAGGGGGCGCGGTGGTATGTGTGGAAGCAGGGGTGTGTTATGCGATTAGCTTATCAAAGCAGAAACACACCCCTCCACCCCTCTCAAGAGGGAATCGCACAAGGCCGTTTGACTTATTGGTCAATCACAATATTTTAGCTGTAACAAAAATCATCCTTCCCGGTTCGCACGGCAGTATAGCCGCTCTGTATAGCATGCGATTGCCGCGTCGCACCCTGGCTTTTTCCACCTCGCTCCTCGCAATGACATGGGGCTAATTCAAATTAACAAAAATTATACCTACCTCTTCATCCAGTCTATCACAGCCCTGATCTCGCCGTAGCTATAATCTTCGCCTAAAACCTCTTTTAGTGGTGACAGCTTTTCTGCTCCATAACTTTCAACCGCATCAGAAATAGCCGCTATCTTTTGTTGCGGCACTATTTCGGTTATATCCAGATCGCCGTTTTGTACATAATAACTCAGGTGTGTTTCTATGGTAGATGTAGTGAAACCACGTTCAGCAGCTATTTCGGCAATGGTTTTTCCGGAACGATAAAGGTTAAACGTTTCGGCTTTAGTATCACTGTTTCGCGAAGTTGATTTGGCTTGTGCCGGCGATTTTGCTTTGCGCTCACGCTTGGGTGATTTCTGCTTTATTTTTGAACCGAGGCCTTTTTCGGTGCAATAGATCTTAACCGGTTCAAGCAGTTCGCGACCGTAACGCGCCAGTTTAATATCGCCAAAACCCGATATCAAACGTAGTTCATCAAGGCTTTGAGGAAGATATGTTGCCATTTCCTGTAAAGTAGCATCAGACACGATGACGTAAGCTGGTACGTTTTCTCCTTCTGCTATGCCCCTCCTAACCTCTCTAAGGCGGTTAAATAACGGTATTTCGTATGGCAAAGTTTCTTCGTGATGTACTTCTTCTACTTTTTCTATCTCAATAAACTCAACCTTTTGCCCGCCCTTTAATACATCAGCACTTTGCGCGGTAAGTTTTAAAACCGGGTATTCATCGCCCGCGGTTTGCAGGTAGCCCATGGTTACCAGCTCGCGGATGTGGTGCTGCCAGTCGGCCTTGCTGATATCGGCACCAATGCCGTAGGTTTTTAACTGTTTATGTTCCTCGCGGATCTTGTCGCTTTTTGATCCCCGCAAAAAATCTATTACGTAGTTAGCTCCGAAGCGCTCATTTAACCGGGCAACTGCCGAAAGTGCCTTTTGGGCTATCAGTGTGCCATCAAAGCGTTTGTACTCGGTAAGGCAAACATCGCATGAACCACATTTTGCCGGAAAATCCTCATCGAAGTATTTCATCAGGTATTGCCTGCGGCAGGAAAGCAGCTGGCAATATTTCACCATATCGTTAAGCTTGTTGAGCATGATGCGGCTTTGCTGCTCGTTGCCTTCTACTTTGGCAAAACCCTGTAGTTTCATGGCATCGCCCGGCGAGTAAAGCAGCAAAGCCTCAGATGGAAGTCCATCGCGGCCGGCCCTGCCTGTTTCCTGGTAATAGCCTTCTATGTTTTTAGGCAGATCGACATGTACAACATAACGCACGTTTGATTTGTTGATGCCCATACCAAAAGCAATGGTGGCCACAATGATCTTGATGTCATCGCGTAGAAAAGCTTCCTGGTTCCGGGCTTTTATTTCGTTGCTTAAACCGGCATGGTAAGCCTCGGCAGCAAAACCTTCATTCTTTAAATCTTCGGCTAAAGCTTCGGTTGATTTGCGGGAAAGGCAATAAATAATACCCGATTCATCCTTATGCTCATTTAAAAATGCGATGAGCTGTTTAAAGCTGTTCTTTTTGGGTGATACCCGGTAGGTGATATTTGCCCTGTTAAATGAGGATACAAATGTTGCCGGGGATTTAAGGTTAAGCTTTTCAAGAATATCTTTTTGCGTCAGCTTATCGGCCGTTGCCGTAAGTGCGATAACCGGCACCGATGGAAATTCTTCCTTAAGGCCGGCAAGCATTAAATATTCGGGCCTGAAATCATGCCCCCATGACGAGATGCAATGTGCTTCGTCGATAGCTATCTGCGCAACGTTCAGCGTTTTCAAAAAGGGGATGAGCTTGTTATCCTTATTTTCTTTGCTTTCTGCGCTGAACAGACGTTCGGGGGCGAGGTAAAGTAATTTGATCTCGTTATTTCTAAGTCTGTTTACCAGTATCCTCGTTTCTTCGGGGTTTAAGGATGAATTGAGAAAAGCCGCCGGGATACCGTTTACGTTGAGGCTATCTACCTGGTCTTTCATCAGCGCAATAAGCGGCGATATCACTATAGTTAAACCATCTAACAAAACGGCAGGCAACTGGTAACATAATGATTTGCCGCCACCGGTAGGCATCAGCGCCATCACATCCTGCCCTTTGAGTATATTTTGAATAATAGCCTCCTGCTCATGCCTGAAGGCATTATAACCAAAGTATTTTTGCAGGGCCTGGATAGGTGTCATGTTTGTAGATAGCTTCAAATGTGCAGATATGCAAATGTGCAGATTTCAGATGGAAATGTGCAGGTTCCAGATGTGCAGATTTTAAATTATACATGTGCAGATTGCTGATTTACAAATTTTAAAATACGTAGCATCGCTATAAATAACAACAAATCATTTTTCAATCATTTGTATATCTGCACATCCGGAATTTGCACATTCAAATAATCTGCACATCTGAAATTTGCACATTTGTATATCTGCCAATATTTTTATGCATATTAGCTTATCTCTTTTCTCCTATACATTATTATATATCATATGTTAAAAAGACATTTACTATTCCTGGTATTAATAAGCTTTTTTTGTCCGGCCTTTGCGCAAAAGATCCAATCGCCGAAGGAGTTTCTGGGTTATAAACTGGGAGAGCATTTTACGCCACATAGTCGTATTGTTGAATATTTTAGATATGTGGCATCGGCATCAAAAAATGTAAAGCTGCAACAGTTTGGTACTACTAATGAAGGCAGGCCTCTGCTGGCGATGTTTATTGCATCCGACGAAAACATCGGTCGGCTGGAAGAGATCCGTCATAATAACCTTAAACTGGCCGGAATTGAAAGCGGCGGCAGCAGTACTGCCATGCCGGTTGTTACCTGGTTAAGTTATAATGTACATGGTAACGAGCCCGCATCAAGCGAAGCTTCCATGTGGACTTTGTTTGACCTGGTTGATCCGGAAAACACTGCCACCAAAGCCTGGCTCAAAAATATGGTAGTTGTTATCGACCCATGTTTAAACCCCGACGGGCGCGACCGTTATGTGAATTTTTATAACTCGGTAGTGGGATCGGCACCAGATGCCAACCCGGCTTCACGTGAGCATATTGAACCATGGCCGGGCGGCAGGGTAAATCATTTTTATTTTGACCTTAACCGCGACTGGGCCTGGCAGCAGCAAAAAGAAACGCAGGCGCGTGTAGGCCTGTACAATCAATGGCTGCCACAGGTACATGTTGATTATCATGAACAGGGATATAATGCCCCTTACTACTTTGCTCCCGCTGCCGAGCCATACCATAAAGATATTACTCAATGGCAGCGTCAGTTTCAGGTTACTATTGGTAAAAACAACGCCAAATATTTTGATCAAAATGGCTGGATGTATTTTACCAAATATGAGTTTGACCTGTTGTACCCTTCGTACGGCGATACTTATCCTTTATATAACGGCTCCATTGGCATGACCTACGAGCAAGGCGGTATCAGTGCAGGTTTGGCTGTGGTTACCCGTGCCGGGGATACACTTACTTTGGTGCAGCGCGTGGCGCACCACCACTCAACAAGTTTAAGTACACTTGAAATTGCGGCGTTAAATACTCAAAAGCTTTTGGATGAGTACAAAAAGTTTTTTGATAACTGCCGAACCAACCCTCCGGGCGAATACAAAACTTACGTTATTAAAAATGATAATAATGGTAAAATAAATGCACTGGCAAAAATGCTTGGCCGCAACGGCATTCAATATGGTTTTGGTTTAGCTAATAAAGCAGTTACGGGGTTTAACTATATAACCCAAAAAACAGAACAATATAATGTAGGTGCCAATGATTTGGTTATTAATGCCTATCAGCCTAAAGCGGTATTGCTGCACGTGCTGCTGGAGCCAAAAACTTTTATTCCCGATTCAAACACTTATGATATTACGGCATGGTCGCTTCCATATGCATATGGTTTAAAGGCTTACGGTTTAAAAGAATCATTTAAGCCTGCCAGTACCGAGTGGAGTATAACCGCACCTAAGCCATTGGTAAATACGCATGCTTATGCTTATGTATCGGCATGGCAATCTGTTAATGATGTGAAGTTTTTGGCTGCCCTGCTTAAAAAGAAGATCAAGGTTCGGTATGCCGAAAAGTCCTTTGATGTAGGTGGAAAACAATTTACTGCCGGATCGCTGATCATAACACGTGCCGGAAATGATAATGCCGATTTTGACCAGGTGGTTACGCAAACAGCGGCATCGCTTAACCAGGAGATCACCGCACTTGCAACCGGGTTTGTTGATAAAGGATCGGATTTTGGATCGGATGCTGTACGGGTTATCCACCAGCCTAAGGTTTTACTTTTAGCCGGAGATGGGGTTAATTCTGAGGCAATGGGTGAAGTTTGGCACTTGTTTGAGGCGCAGATTGGATATCCTGTTACTTTAGTAAAATATCAGGACCTGGGCCGCGTAAAATTAGGCGAGTTCGATGTGGTGATTTGCCCGGATGGCCGTTATGACGATTTTCCTTCAGAGAAATTGCAGAGCTGGATCCGCGATGGCGGTAAACTGATAGCGGTAGATAATGCTGTTTCATTGCTGGTTGATAAAAAAGGGTTCCTGATCAAAAGGAAGGAAGAGAAAAAGGAAGATAAGGATAAAGAAAAGGAGAAAGATAAAACAGTTAAGCTATATGGAGATCGCGACCGTTTGGCCATTAGTGAATCTATTCCGGGTGCTATTTATAAACTAAATCTTGATAATACCCATCCGCTTGGTTTCGGTTTGCCCGATTACTACTATTCATTAAAGCTGAACGAGGATGTCTATGACCTTTTTTCGGGCGATGATGGCTGGAACGTTGGTACAATAAAAAAGGATGGTTATGTATCAGGTTTTGTCGGCCAGGAATCAAAGAAGAAAATCAGTAACGGCCTGCTGCTTGGCGTACAGCCAATGGGCCGCGGCTCGGTAGTATACATGGTTGATGATCCGCTGTTCCGCAGTTTTTGGGAAAACGGCAAGCTGCTGTTCAGCAATGCTGTGTTTATGGTGGGGCAGTAACCCCCAGCCCCCTTTAGGGGGAGCAGCTACATCGCTTATAATGAAAAGGCAGGTTCCCATTTTGGAGAATCTGCCTTTTGTATTTATTAAGAATATGCTAATCAAAAGCTCCCCCTTTAGGGGGCTGGGGGGCAAAGGCTAATTATTCCCCTTCACCCTGCCTTTTTCATCGTCGGCTCCACTGCGGTGCTCGCGCATTTTGATGGAGTTGTTACCGAAATTATAGGTGAAAGTGAGGCGCATCACGCGGGTATCATTCTTTTGTTTAATGGTGAAGTTATTGTTAACCACCTGGCTGCTTAAATCATTACGGCGAATGTTGAAGATATCATCGCACGAAGCTTTAATGTTGAATTTTTTATTCATGAATGATTTGCTGACACCCATATCTACCGAGTAACGTGGCCTGATCTTGTAAATACCGTAAGTTAATGCCGATTGATAATCGCCCGTTACTTCAAAGCGGTAGCCTGCATATTTGAATGTTTGTGTTGTACGCCCCTGGAAAGCCCATTGGCCGTCGTTAAATTTCTGCCCGGCAAGGGTGTCAGATTTAAAGCCCAGGTAAAATGCTGTTGCATTAACATTGCCTTCCCACCATTTGGTAATGGTGAACGGGGTGTTGATATTAATGTTATAACCGGTTTGGGTTTGCAGGTTCTGGTGTGTTTCAAACGAGCGCTTGCCTTCGGTTAATATCAGCTCGGTGATAGCATCAGTAGTGTGACTGTAGCCAAGGCTTACGTTAATGGTTTTATTATAGGTATAGTTAAACTCAAAGTTTTGAGTGTATTGCGGGTTCAGGAACGCATTACCTTGTGAATAGGTGTATGGATCAAGATAGTAAATGAAGGGGTTCAGGTCGTCATAGCCCGGACGGTCGATACGGCGGCTGTACGAAAAGCTTACTTCATTTTTATCATTAAGGGTTTGGTTAATGAATACGCTTGGGAACAGGTTTAAATAGCTCCTCTTAACCGGAGTGCTGCCAATCAGGTTACCTGTCGACCGGGTTTGCTCGGCACGTAAACCCAATTGTACCGAAAACTTCTTGAACTGCTTGTTCAGGTTCAAGTAGCCGGCGTTGATTTTTTCGCTGTAAATAAAGCGGTTGGTACGGCTGGTATCGTTTTTATAGGCCCCATTGTCGAAGATCTGTGCTTGCAGATCATTATCGGTTTTAACGCTGCTGAATTTTACACCGGCTTCCAGTTTGATGGTTTTGGTAAGCGGTTTGGCATAATCAGCTTTACCGGTGTAGATACTTATTGTTGATGGTGTTTGATTACGTAACATCTGCGGAGCGTGCTGTACGCTGCCATCAGGCAAAAAATAATCGGTATTATACATGGCGTTTGAGTTGTTCTTGAATTTGGAATAATCCAGATCAATGCTCAATTCCTGGCCGCTTGTATCAAGCTTAAGTCTGTCGTTAAGGTTAAGGGCGAAGTTTTTATAGGTTTGCCTGATATCAGACGTAGTATGTAAAGATGAATCGGCTACGCCAAATTGTTTGCCTATGATGGTTCTGTTATCATTAAGGTCTGTACCACTATTTGAATAACCACTTACCACAAAGCCGATAGTGTGTTTTGAGGTAAGGTCATAATCGGCACCCAAACGATAGTTATTGTAATGGTTAACGCTCGGCATGTTTGATTTCTGGTTGAAATAAGTTTTATTGCCAAGCGTATCGGTAATGATCCGGTTAATACCAATATCATGTCCGCGTTTGTTATCGCCCCTGCTTAATGAGGTAAATACATTGAGGCCGCCTTGTTTGTGGTTAAGGTTTAGGCTGCTGTTATCGCGCCAGTACTGGCTTTTAGCACCACCTACGGTAAGGCTGCCATTGGTTCCAGACTGTGTATTCTTTTTCAGTTTAATGTTGATGATCCCCGAATTACCCGCTGCATCATATTTTGCCGATGGGTTGGTAATGATCTCGATTGATTTAATGGTGTTGCCATCGGTTGAGCGCAGTAAGGTAGCCAGTTGTGCGGCGGTAAGATAGGTTAACTTATCGTTGATCATGACGGTTACTCCTTGCTTACCTTTCAGGCTGATGTTATCGTCTTTATCAACGGTAACGCCGGGGGCGCGTTCTAAAATTTCCATAGCTGTATTGCCGGCTGCCAGTACGCTGTTTTCAACGTTCATCACGGTGCGGTCTATCTTACGCTCAATAAGCGGCTTTGTAGCGGTAATGGTAACGGCCTTTAACTCGGTACTACCAGCATGCATATTTAAAGCCGGAGCTGTAACCTGCGATGCGTTTGCCGGAACTACGAAGCTTTTGCTTACCGCTTTCTGATAACCAACCACAGTTGCTTTAACTATATAATTACCAGCTTTTATGTTGGTAAAAACATAAACCCCGGCATCGTTGCTCAGCGCACCCTTTACTACGGTTGAGTCAGATGCGCGTAAAAGGCTTACGGTGGCGTAATCAAGAGGCTTGCCCTGCTCGTTGAGTAAGGCCCCGGATACTTTTGTGGCAGGCGCAGCCTGCTGTGCAAAAGATACACTACAGCTGATAGCAACAAGCAGCAGTGTATAAAATATGTTGTTTATGATAGTTTTCATTTTGTGTACTGTTTTAGAAAGTATGGGCAATACAAAGCCATTAAAAGAATTGGCTCTTTTTTAAAATTTGTATATAGGTTTTTTAGTTTCCGGCGTGTTTTTCCGGTGCTGGATGTTTAGTAATTATGAGATATAGGCAGTTGTTTTCATAGTGTTCCTTTTTTTGATTTAAAAATCAGGCAAAACAATCCCACCAGCTTTTTAGGCCATTTTTAATTTTCATTAAATTTATGTTGCCGGATTACCCGGAAATGGTAATTGTGTTGCTTTTTATAGTAAGATGCAAAAACAGGGGTGTTGGTTACAGATTATTTTCACTTTTTAATGCCGGCATTCATTTTTTTGCCATATCCTTAATAATCCGGAAGGTAATTGGTATCTCACTTAAACAAGCCGTGTTTGATTTTGAACTGCTGACCCAGCGGTGTGCGGCGTGTTATATTCTGCTTGTACCGGCGGACAAAAAATAATAATAAGCCCGCTAAAAATCAGCAGGCTTATATATTTAAAAAGTGTTTTCATCAGGAAGTTGTTATTGCGCCTGTACCTGGGCAGTATCAGGGTTTGCCTGCAGGGTATCCTGTTCCTGTTTAAGGGCTTTCAAACTATCGGCTTTTAATTTAGCCGCCTTTACCGGGTCTACCTTGCACTCCAGTCCGTTCGCCGTCATGATATAAGTGGCTGTAGTGATACCGTCGCCATCGCTTTTACACTCATATATGTTAAAATTAACGTTGCGGTCAAGTTTTTGGTCGATGATAATTTTAGCGTTAAGTGGTACTTTTAAGGTAAGGTGCAGCTCCTGTCCGCGCCATAAAAAGCCTTTTGGCATTTCCAGGTGGCGATCAAAATTCAACACCGAGTCTTTTTGCTCAAAACGGTATGAAGCGGTGCGCGCATTGATCAAAGCCTCTTCAAGATTAGTGCCGCGGGCGCTGAAGGTTTCAATCAATACAGGTTGCGGCACGTCGCTTTTTTCAATATCGATGGTAACGTTGCGGTTTGGCATATCATCGCCGTTAAAATCATCATCTAAAATGATCATGCCTTTAAAGCGATCATTTATTTTAAGGCGGGTACTATCCTCGTTGCTTAAGTACTTAGTATCGTTTAACTGCATATAATAAGTGTTATTAACTGTTGGCTTAAGCTTAATGGTTTGCGTAAACTTACCGCCCTCGCGGAAGCCGGCAGCAGTTTTTACACCATAGTAAGACACCGCGCCTAATGAAGCTAACCAGATACATAATAAAACGGTTCCGATTGAGCGGCTAAACGATGCTTTTTTAAACAAAAAGCCAATGGTTGATAATATGATAGCTAATAAAGGTACTGACAGTACTAAAAAGCCGCTTACCAAAAATATACCATTGGCCTGGTGGTTAGCTATATTGAAAGGGAACAGGGTATAAATGCCCATATTTCCAGCCGCAAATAATGCGATAAGTGAAACAATGAGCGCTATGGTCATGCCAAGACAGGTCAACAAAATAGCCGCAGCCAATAATTTACCAAGCAGGCTGCCGGTCCCTTTTAAAAATGCAGCCAGGTGTTCAACAATATCGCCAATGAGGTCGCGAACCTGGTAAATAAAAGGTTTGGCTTCGTGCTTAAAGTTTTGAAGATTTTCGCGTACGGTATTTAACTCCTCCTCAAAATTCTTTTTAAAGCCTTTCAGGTCCTGCTTTTCACCCTTCATGGCCATGCGGTCGGCGCGGGTAATGGCTTTTGGCACAACCATCCATAATATAATGTATATAATAAGGCCCATTGCAGCAAACGGAACCATAATGGCAAAGGCAAGCCGTACCCAGGCCGGGTTAATATCAAAATAGTTGGCAATACCGGCGCACACACCGCTGATCAGGTGATCATCCGGGTCGCGGAAAAGCCTGCGGCGTTCGGTATTATATTCAAACGGATTGCCGCCTGTGGTTTTACCATCAGATTCGGCAGTTTCAAAATCCTGCACGCTGCCCATTTGCCCGGTAACTTCCTTAACGTCTGCCTCAACAATAACTTGTTTAGAATCGCGGGCCAGGATCTCATTAAACATTTCGGCAATGCGGTTTTCAATGTCGGTTGTGATCTCCAGGCTATCGGCCGAAGTAGAAAAATGACGCTTTACGTCCGTCATATAATTCTTCAGCACCTCGTAGGCATCTTCTTCAATATGAAAAACCATGCCGTTTATATTTATGATAATTGTTTTGTTCATGATATAGTGAATTTGTAGGTTTTTCTATTTTCTTTCTCCGATAGCTGTTTGAACAGCAAATACCAGTTCCTGCCAGGTTTTGTCGAGCTGTTCGAGCACTGCGCGACCTTCATCCGAGAGCACGTAATACTTTCGGGGCGGGCCGGAAATTGACTCAACCCAGTTATAAGTGAGCAGTCCGTTATTTTTTAAGCGGGTTAAAAGAGGATACAGAGTACCCTCAACTACAAGCAGTTGGGCTTTCTTAAGTTCAGCAATTATGTCTGATGCATATGTTTCGCCCTTCGCTATTATGGAGAGAATGCAATACTCCAGTATGCCTTTTCTCATTTGGGTTTGGGTGTTTTCGACGATCATAATACAAAGATATATGTTTTGGATTGTATTATGCAATACATAGTACTATAATTATTATTATTTAAGCTAAAACTTCGTTTTTTGAAAAAAAATTCACGTTTTCGAAGAAATTACTTGACTTTTTGATAACGTAACATTACTTTTATGATTAATTAACTATTAACTGATCTTATTATTAACGAAATGAAAAAACTTCTACTCGTAAGTTTGTGCTTGCTTGTGTTGTCTATCACACAAGTTTTCGCGCAAAATCGTACAATCACCGGTACGGTTACGGCAAAAGACGACGGACAACCAATCCCCGGCGCAACCGTAAAAATCAAGGGTACAACTTCCGGTACCCAAACAGGAGTGAATGGTAAATATTCCCTCAGCGTTCCGGCTAATGCCACACTTTCATTCTCTTTTATTGGTTACGAAACCAGAGATGTTACCCTTGGTGCTTCTGACAAGATTGACGTTGTGCTGTCAACTTCAGCAAAGCAACTAAGTGAAGTTGTTGTAACCGCTGCCCTTGGTATCAAAAGGCAAAAAGGCGAGTTGGGTTATGCCGCAACTTCTTTAACTTCTAAAGATGTTAACCTGGCAAAACCGGTTAACGTAATTAACGGCCTGCAAGGCAAAGTATCTGGTTTAAATATCACTACTATCAATAGCGGTGTATTTGAAGACGTTAAGATCAACCTGCGTGGTATCCGTTCATTGCTTGGTAATAACAGCCCGCTGTTATTATTAGATGGTGTTCAGGTGCCTATCAGCTATATATCTTCGTTAAACCCTAATGATATTGATACTTACTCTATCTTGAAAGGTTCATCAAGTGCTGCTATTTATGGTCCGGATGCGGTTAACGGTGTTATCGTAATTACTACTAAAAAAGGTAACGTTAACGGTAAACCAGAAGTAACACTAAGTAACTCAACTCAGTTTACAAGCGTGTCAAAATTCCCGGCAATGCAAAATGAGTTTGGTAGCGGTGATTACGGCGGTTACGTTCCTTACGAAAACTGGTCATGGGGCCCTGCGTTTGATGGTTCAACTAAAGAAATTGGTGTTCCTTTTGATGATGGTACGCCTACTCAAACCATTAAATACAGCGCTTTACCTAACGAAAAGAAAAATTTCTTTAATACAGGTTCAACTGTTATCAATGACGTTTCGATCAGGACTGGTGCTACTTACTTAGGTATTCAGGATGCAAATATTAAAGGCATCGTACCTAACGATAAAAACCGCAGAACAGGTATTTATTTAAACACTACGCAAGATTACGGCAGGTTAAAAGTTACAGCAGGTGTAAACTACAAGCAGTATAACTATAACGTGTTTGATGACGACGCGATGAGCACTTACAATGCCAACAATAACGTTGGTTTGAACGGTGGCTTAATGAACTTACTTTTCAACATCCCTGCGGATGTTCCTCTTACAAGATATAAAAACATCAATACCGATCCATATGCAGGTTATAATGGTTACTTCACCAACTACGGTATTAACCCTTATTTTGCATTGGATAACTGGCGCCTGTTAGGTAAAAGGGAAGATATGATAGCCAGTTTGGAGTTAAACCTGAAAGCAACCGACTGGTTGAATTTTACTTACAGGGCAAACTTAACATCAAACACTGTTACCGAAAGGCATACTTCAGAAGGTGTTACTCCAAATCAAATGGGTATTGACCGGGGCTTTACCTCAGTTCCTCAAACATTAACTGAGCGTTCATATAAATATCAGCAATTATTTTCTCAGTTCTTTGCATCTTTCAACAAAACATTTGCTCAGGATTTTAAAGTAACCGCAATTGTTGGTACTGATTTAAGACAAAGAGATAACCGCGATACACAGGTTGGTACTACCAGCTTGGTAATCCCGAACTTATTTGATATCTCTCAAAGAACAGGTAACCTAACAGGTTCATCAGACTTTACCCGCGACAGGTTATTCTCTGTTTATGGTAGCGCAGGCTTAAGTTACAAAGGCTGGGCCAGCGTTGAGGTAACAGGACGTAATGACCAAACTTCATTGCTTTCTTCTGCAAATAATTCATTCTTTTATCCTGGTGTAAGTGCATCTGTTGTTCTTTCTGAAGCCATCCCTGCTTTGAAAAACAGCAACACACTTTCGTATTTGAAATTACGTGGTGCTGCCAACAAATCTGGTAACATCAGCGGAATTAGCGCATATACACTTGCTGCTACTTTCTCTCAAACCAATGGATTTCCTTACGGCCCGGTTGCAGGTTATACCGCAAATGACAAAACTTATGATCCGAACATCAAACCTGAGTTTGTAAAAAGTTTTGAGTTTGGTTTTGAATCTGGTTTCCTGAAAGATAGGATCACTCTTGAGGCTACCTATTTCCACCAGAATAACACCAATCAGATCATCCCTATTCAAGTATCTAACTCAACTGGTTACACCAGCTATCAAATAAATGCTGCATCTTTTATCAATAAAGGTGTGGAGTTAGATTTGGGCTTGAACCCGTTAGTGAAAATTAAAGATGTTGCTATCAACTTTAAAGCTAACGCTACTTACAACGATAGCAGGGTGAACAGTGTTTACCAGGGATTAGATCAGTTAGCTATCGGTGGTTTTACCAACTTTGCATCTAACTATGCAGTTGTTGGTGCGCCAGCATTCGTTTTCAAAGCTACTGATTACCTGCGTGATGATCAGGGCCGTGTAATTGTTGATGCTAACACAGGTTATCCAACTGCCGATCCTAACGTTAAACAATTTGGTCGTACCATGCCTTTATGGACAGTAGGTTTAAGCCCATCTTTCAGGTGGAAAAGCTTAACCCTTTCTGCAACATTTGAATACAAAGGTGGTCATTACGTTTATAACGATATTGGCAACGCTATGGCATGGACAGGTGTTGGTGCTGCAACAGCTACAAACCACCGCGAACGTTACGTACTTCCAAATTCGTCAATTGCTGATCCTGCTAACCCAGGTAAATATATTGCCAATACTAACGTAACTTTATCAAACGTATCTGACTTCTATACAGGTGTATACCGTGACGTTGCTTCAAACTTCATTACCTCAGCCGATTCATGGAGGTTACGTGAGATTTCATTAAGTTATGATCTGCCGCAAAGTCTTTTGGGTAAACAAAACGTAATTAAAGGTTTAACAATTGGTGTTACTGCCAGGAACCTTTTCTTATGGGTGCCTAAAACCAATATCTACGGCGATCCTGACTTTACGTTCTCTTCAGCACCATCGGGCAGCAACTTTGGCGTTAACACATCAAACGTTTCTGGTGTAGCCGATTCACAAATTAACCCTGCTACCCGTACTATCGGCGGTAACATAGTGGTTAAATTTTAATTAATTTGATATAGATTTTAAAGATATAATCATGAAAAAACTAATAGGCGTATTTTTTGCCGCGACGCTCATTGTATCGTCGAGCTGCAAAAAGAGTTTTTTTGATATAAATACCAACCCTAACTCTCCTACTGACGCGGCAATAACCCCGGCAGCTTTGCTTCCTCAATTATTGCACCGCGTTGCAGCTAAAGTATCAACTTCATACAATCCCGAAGGCGACTGGATGGGATATTGGGCACGTTCAGGTTCATACGGTCCAAGTACCGAAGAGGAGTCATACAACATTACTACTACTTTTGAAGCTGATGAGTGGAGTTCAGGTGCTCCAAATACTGGCTGGTTCGATATTTTAGCGGATGCCAATACTATGGAGAAAAAAGCTACTGCCAGCAAACAAACATTTTATGTTGGTATAGCTAAGATCATCAAATCAATCGGTTATATGTACCTGGTTGATGAGTATAATAACGTTCCTTATTCAAAAGCATTTGATATTGTAGGTAATATAACTCCTGCTTATGACAAAGGTGCTGACATTTATAAAGATCTGTTATTGCAATTGGATGATGCTGCGAAATTAATCAAAGCTTCAAGTGCCGATGCAAACCCAGGTTTAACGCAGGCCGATATTACCTTTCATGGTGATCCAACCTTGTGGAGAAAATTAGCAAACAGCCAACGTTTGAGGTTGTTGATCCACGAATCAGAAGTTTTAACTAACGCTTCAGCCGAAGTTGCTAAAATCACTGCTGATGGCGCTGGATTCTTAGGCGATGGAGGTGTGGACAAAAATGGTTCAGCAACTGACGAATCAGCTTATGTAAACCCTCCTTATGTTCAGGAAGATGGCAGACAAAACCCTTTCTGGGATACATTTAAAAACCTTTACACCGGTAGTGCTGCTAACCAGTATTACAGGGCTAACAATTATTTGTTAGAAGATGTATACGCCTGGAGCTCGTCATCAAGCTATGATACCCGTTTCTTGTATGTATTTGCCGAAGCAGCAACCCCTTTAAATGGTAATGTTTATTATGGTTATAACTACGGTGAACTTTTGCCGGGCACCGCTCCTAAAGCAGTAAACTCATCAGACGTATCTGGCCCAGGTTTGGCTATAAGCCCTTCACAACCGCAGTGGTTCTTTACTTCGGTAGAAAGTTTATTCTTAAAAGCTGAAGCAATTCAAAGAGGTTGGTTAACTGGTGTTACTGCGGAATCCGCCTATGATGTTGCAGTTAAGGCATCTTTTAAATGGTTAGGTGCTCCTGATAGCGAAGCTGCCGATTACCTTGCTAACGATCCTAAAGCTAATTTTAGCGGTGCAAGCAGCAAAATATCGCAAATTGCTTTTCAAAAATATATAGCGTTAGCTGGTATAAATAACTTTGAGGCATGGGTTGACTACAGAAGGCTTGATGGTGCCGATGCAATATTAAAAGGTGGAAATCAACCTGTACTTCCATTGTCATTATCACCAAGCCGTGGTTCACGTACAATTCCGTTGCGTTTAATGTACCCTCAAAACGAGTACAACTTTAACGCGGCTAACGTAGCAAAAGAAGGTACCATTAACCCTCAAACTTCAAGGATATTCTGGGATAAAGGCGCAAGATAATTGCCGGTTTATAGTAGATAACCATTAAAATTAAACAAATGAAAATCAAATATATAAATAAGAGGTTTATCCCGGCACTTGCTATTGTGATGGGCCTTTCATCTTGCTTGAAAGATAAAAACCCTCAGCTGGATTTTTCAAAATTGAAGCCGGTTGTTGAAATTTCTGTTCCGCTTACTACAGATACAGGTGTGCCATCACCAGATAACTCAGGCGATGGTGCTGCTAACACGTTTAGCTTTGCTTTTGTTGCAAGTACAAGTGCTATCCCTTATCAAATACCGGTAAATTACGCTTATAGCAAACCAAGCCCGGGCATCACTGCTACCATGGCTATCGATCCTAAAATATTAGATGACTATAATGATATTGAAGGAACTGATTTAGAAGTGTTACCTGCACAGAACTATACTATTTCTGATTTAAAAGTGAACATTGCTTCAGGTACACAGGTAGCTTATTTACCAATCAATTTTGTTAATACACTTGCACTTGATGCAACTAAGTCATACGCGTTACCAATTAAGATCGCGAGCGCCCCGGGTGCAGAAATCAGTGGTAATTATGGTTCGGTGATTGTTTTAATTACGATAAAAAACAAATACGATGGTAATTATTTAGGTTCTGGTTCAATTGCTTTCCCTCCGCCAACGGCAGGAAGATCATGGACTAACCTGAAAAAAGCACTTAAAACTATAGATGCTAACACAGTTAAAGCTGATGCGGCGGATTTAGGAAGCAGCAAGTTTTACATGAGGTTAACTGTAAATGCTGATAATTCAGTTACAGTTACTGCCGATCCGACATCTGCAAATACTACTATTCAGAATAATCCAACTAATGGTGCAAGTACTTATAATCCTACTACAAAAACCTTTACCCTACACTATAAATATGTAGGTGCAAGCGGCGATAGGGTTATTGACGAAGTTATTAAACCGGCTAACTAATTAGCCAAATTATAACAGGTATAAAAAAGCCGGCTTTCATTTGAAAGCCGGCTTTTTTTTCAATGAATTTTATTTTTTATCTACGCTGTATTTTCCCGGGCCAATAAATATTAAGCCGGCAAACATAACAGCATCTTCAATAGCATGGGCAGCATCTCCAAACCCGCCACCAGTGCCCAGGTGCATTAAAGCGGCCACCAAAAGGTTTATCAGCAACAGGATGCAAACCGGCCTGAATGCCAAACCAATAATAAGCAGGAAGCCGCCAAAACATTCAGTAACCGCAGCCAGCAGTCCCCATAAAACTGGCCAGAAATGGATCCCCACATATTTCATTGACCCGCCAAGGTGTTCCCAGCTTTTTATACCTCCCATTAATTTAGGGTAACCATGATAAATGAACATAATACCAAGACCGATGCGAATGATCAGCAGCCCGAAATTTTTGTAATTACCTAAATTGCCTAAAAACGCCATTTTATAAATTTTTTATTGTGTAAGCTGCTTAAGGTAGTAAAAATGTTGACAGAGGGCAAAACCGCCGGTCATTTGTATTCAAAGTATTGTGCTTATATTACTGTCCCTAAACAACCGGTATGAAAGCAAGCCTTATTTTATCCCTATGTGTGTTTTCGCTGCAAGCTATCGCACAAAATAAATCTTTACGGTTACAGGTAAATACCAAAGCTGATGCCTTGCAGGAGCAGGTGATAACCTGGCGTCGCGATTTTCATGAACACCCCGAACTCGGAAATAACGAGGTCCGCACCTCTGCTATTATTGCTAAACATCTGCAATCGTTAGGTTTGGAGGTAATAACCGGCGTTGCTACTACAGGTGTGGTGGGGGTTTTAAAAGGAGGCCATCCGGGGCCGGTTGTGGCACTGCGGGCTGATATGGATGGCCTGCCGGTTATTGAGCGTACACCTGTACCTTTTGCATCCAAAGTGAAAACTACCTATAACGGGCAGGAGGTTGGCGTAATGCATGCCTGCGGGCACGATTCGCATATGGCTATATTGATGGGGGTTGCACAGGTGCTTTCGGCAATGAAGGCAGACTTGCACGGAACCGTAAAGTTTATTTTTCAACCCGCCGAAGAAGGTGTTGAACCCGGGCAAAAAGGCGGAGCAGAACAGATGGTAAAAGAGGGCGTTTTGGATAACCCGAAAGTTGATGTGATATTCGGTTTGCATATCAATTCGCAAACGGAAGCAGGCAAAATTACTTACCGGCCGGGGGGCACGATGGCTGGGGTTAACGACATGCAGATCATTGTAAAAGGACGGTCGGCCCATGGGGCCTATCCATGGGCAAGTGTTGACCCTATAGTAACATCTGCGCAGATCATCAACAACCTGCAAACCATAGTTAGCCGCAATATCAATGTAACCGAAAACCCGGCAGTAGTTACCATTGGTGCCATAAAAGGAGGCAATAGGTCAAACATCATTCCGGAATCGGTTGAAATGCTGGGCACCCTCCGCTCCTTTACCCCGGCTGATGAAAAGCTGCTGATTGACCGCGTAACAGAAATTGCTACCAAAACTGCCGAGGCACAGGGGGCTACTGCTACCGTTAAAATCCCCTATAGCCACCACTATCCCGTAACTTATAATAATCCTCAGCTTACCCAAAATATGTTACCCAGCCTGCAGCAAACGGCCGGTGCCGCTAATGTACTGTTGCGCCCACCTGTAACAGGAGCCGAAGATTTCAGTTTTTACCAGGAAAAAGTACCGGGTTTGTTCATATTTTTGGGCGGCATGCCTAAGGGAGGTGACCCGTTGAAAGCCCCATCTCATCATACGCCCGATTTTTATATTGACGAAAGTGGGTTTAATTTAGGCGTGAAAGCTTTATGCAACCTTGCAATTGACTACATGAACAACAAAACAAAATAATAATGAAATACCTGTTAGGAATAATTGTACTGTTGGGTTTAGGATGTAAACAAAATGCCAAGCAAGCCGAAAGTAAAAAGACAGATAGTATTGCATCATCAAGCGCCGACACCGTGCGGAGCTCTGAATACCTGGACTGGCACAAAGTAAAACTAAACGGGAGCATTACCATGTTATCAAGCTTTAAAGCCACATCACAAAACCTGGGAAAGCCTGATAGCGTTGTGACCCCCGACTATGACAATATATCGGTATCTTATTTCAATGGAGAGAAATTTAAATATGTTTACTACAAAGGCTTGCAGTTTGAGGTGGTTAATGACAGCCTTGCTTTTACGCAGATAGACTTCAGGGAGGATACTGCGTTATATTTTACAAGCGATAAGATCAGGCTTAGCCATCGTACTACACTGGCCGATTTTAAAGCTGTTTTTCCAAAAGCTGCAGACAATGAGCTTTCGGGTACCGATGTGGACAAATACCTGGTTGTTAGCCTTGACGTTGCTAAATCATCAATGGAAGATAAATGGATGTTTTGGTTTAGCCGCGATGGAGAAAAGCTGCTCAAAATAGAGTACTTTATCCCCGATTGATTTTAATTACTGCTGAAAACAATAAATATCAAAAAGTATTTTTACACAGGCTTATTCGTATATTGAACGGCCTTAATAGCATGAAGCGCTAAATTGTTAAGATCATGAAAAAACATTTATATCCCCTTTTATGCCTGTGCATGTTTATGAGCAGTTTACCTGTTATGGCGGCTTCGGTAAAAAAGGTTGCGCCGGCAGATACCGTAGCTAAGTTGAGACCCGAGGTGCGCCAGGTTGTAGAAACCGTAATAAAGGCTTCGGGTACTTTTAACATTGAGGCGGTAACGGATCTTTATGCACCGAACGCTGTAGTAGCCGATGAACAGCCTCCTTTTTCATGGAATGGCCAGCTGGCTGGCGTACAATGGATCAACTCGGTACAAAAAGCAGTCAAGGATTTTAAGATCAGCGATTTTAAGGTCGACCTGCAGCGCATTAAAACTTTTCAGCAAACCGACGAAATAGTTTACCTGATTGCTCCTGTTGAATATACCGGTCTTGTAAATGGTGAGCATTTTGAAGAACAGGGCGCTTTTTCATTTGTGCTAAGGATAGTGAGCGGTAAATGGCTTATTAAAAGCCAGGCCTGGGTGCCGCGCAATGGTTTGTAAACGCGCACAAATGCCGCGCCTTTAGGGCTATTCTCTTAGCTTTCCGCTTTTAGCGTTCTGCTTTTAGCTTTTATAATAGTAATCCCAATGCCATAAAAGCTGGGGTGTAAGCCCGCCTGCAACCCTATGCTTATTTTTGTGTTCACAATACATATGAGCACAAACAAGATCAAACTGAGCGTGCTCGACCAGTCGCCGATAAGAAAAGGCGCTACTGCCGAGCAGGCCATACAAGAAACCATACAACTGGCAAAATATACCGATACCCTGGGTTATACCCGCTTTTGGATTTCGGAACATCACAACATGGGTATCATAGCAGGTTCAACACCTGAAGTATTGCTGGCCCACCTTGCCGGCGAAACCAAAAACATGCGTATGGGCTCGGGCGGCATCATGATGCCAAACCACAGCACACTTAAGGTTGCAGAAAACTTTAGGATGCTTGAGGCACTTTTCCCCGGCCGGATTGACCTGGGGATGGGCCGTGCGCCGGGTACCGACAGGATCACTGCAGCTGCCCTTAACCCTTCAAACCAGTTCAGGGAGCAGGATTTTGTAGAGCAGTTGGCCGATCTGCAGAATTATTTCCATGATACTTATGAGCCGGGGACCATACAGGCCCGCATCAGGGCTATCCCGCAGGTTAAAACCGTACCCAATATGTGGCTGCTAAGCTCAAGCGGGCAAAGCGGCTTATTTGCGGCGCATTTTGGCATGGGCTTTTCCTTTGCGCATTTCATTAACCCCAATGGCGGCCCCGAAAGTGTTAAGATGTATAAGGAGCGCTTCCAGCCATCAGATGACCTGCACAAGCCTGAGGCCAATGTAGCGGTGTTTATTTTTTGCTCCGAGGATGCCGAAAAGGTAAGGCAACACCAGGCCGTGATGGATCATCGCTTTTTACAGTTTGAAAAGGGCGGACCAATAGTGCCGTTAAGTTATGATGATGTAAAAGACGTGGAGTATACACCAGCCGAGCAGGAACGCATTCGCTATAACCGTTACCGTGTGATTACCGGCTCGCCGACTGAGCTGAAGCTGAAGTTAACATGGCTTGCCGATGATTATAAAGTAGATGAAATTATGGCCGTTACAATTACCGAAAACTTTGAAGACAGGCTGGAATCGTACCGGTTATTGGCCGAACAGTTTGAATTAATATAATCCCGGTAAAATAACTTTTTTATGTAAATGCCGTTTCTATACCAGGAGCGGCATTTTTTGTTTGCGACGCTATCATTATTCATATAATTAAAAACTTTATAAGGCTTTAAGTTGTATCTTTGGAAAGATTATAAATAAGTCTATTTTCTACAATTCAATGGTTATTATCATATTCTTCATAGCGCACTGGTTTCTGTCGCTGTTCTTTCAAACGTTCTTTCTGCACAGGTATGCATCACACAAAATGTTCACTACCAATAAATTTTACGAAGGAACATTTTACCTGCTTACTTACATTTGCCAGGGATCATCATTTTTGAACCCAAGGGCATACGCTATTATGCACCGTGAACATCATGCTTACAGCGATACCGAAAAAGACCCGCACTCTCCTCACTTTTTTAAGGATGTTTTCCAGATGATGATATACACTGCTAAGAGCTACAGGCTGCATGTGAAAAAATTGAAAGAACCTGAAGAACGTTTTAAGGGCAATATTCCTGAATGGCGCTTTGTTGATTTTATAGGGTCATCAATAGTTTCCCGTATATCATTCGGTATCTTATATATTTTGTTTTACGTTGAATTTGCTACTCAGCCGTGGATGTACCTGCTGATCCCGATCCATTTTTTAATGGGCCCGATTCATGGCGCTATTGTTAACTGGTGCGGCCACAAATACGGTTATCAAAATTTTGATAATGGTGATAAATCAAAAAACACCACCCCGTTTGATTTCCTGATGCTGGGCGAATTATTTCAGAACAATCACCACAAGCATCCTAACAAAGCTAATTTTGGTGCTAAATGGTTTGAAATAGACCCTGTTTACCCCATAATGAAACTCATGCACTGGATGCGGATAATTAAACTGCGTAAAGCATATCTTTAATCGCGTAGCGATTAGGTTAAAGGCGAAAGGTCAAAGGCAAAAGGTTTTCTTTTTTGCTTTTGACCTTTTTTATTTTAGGTGAAAGGATAAAGGCGAAAGGAAAAAGGTTTTCATTTATGTTTTTGACCATTCAGCTTTTTGTATACCTCAAATAACCTTTCACCTTTTGCCTTTATCCTTTTACCTTCTTTTTCGCCTTCTTCCCAACCTTTCGCCTTTGACCTTTCCTCCTTTAACCTTTTCCCGTATCTTTGCCGCTCATAAATACATAAACCCATGAGTGTTTCGTTATTAGCTCAAAATTTACATGGTTCGGAAATCATCAAGATAGCCGGAGAGATCAATGAATTAAAAAGACAAGGCCAGAATATTGCCAACCTTACTATCGGCGATTTTGACTCTAATATTTACCCTATCCCCACTCCTTTAAAGGATAAGATCATTGATGCATATAATCATAATCAAACCAACTACCCTGCTGCCGATGGTATGCTTGATCTGCGCCAGAGTGTAAGCGGGTTCTTGAAAAGAAGCTTAGGTCTTGATTATGCACCTAACCAGATCCTGATTTCGGGTGGTTCGCGACCATTGATCTATTCAATATTTTTAGCGGTAGTTAACCCCGGCGAAAAAGTGGTTTTCCCTGCACCATCATGGAATAATAACCATTACAGCGATTTGCTGAATGCCGATGCGGTGATCATTCCAACCGCACCCGAAAACAATTTCATGCCTACGGCAGATGACATTCGTCCGCATTTAAAAGGAGCTGCTTTACTGGCCTTGTGTTCGCCTTTGAACCCTACAGGTACTATGTTCAGCAAAAAAGATCTGGAAGAGATATGCGACCTTGTAATTGCCGAAAACAAGAGCCGTACCTCAGGCGAAAAGCCACTGTATTTATTATACGATCAGATCTACTCGCAATTAACTTTTGGCGAGCATAAGCATTATGATCCGGTAACGCTTCGCCCAGAATTAAAGGATTACACCATTTTTGTTGATGGAGGTTCGAAGTGTTTTGCAGCCACAGGTGTACGCGTAGGCTGGGGTTTTGGTCCGGAGTTGGTTATCGAAAATATGAAAGCTATTGTAGGCCACATGGGCGCATGGTCGCCGAAGCCGGAGCAAATGGCTATGGCCAAATTTTTGACCAGTGAAACAGATGTAAACACGTACCTTGATGATTTAAAAGAAAAGATCCAGGCAAGCTTAACCGCTTTGCACGAGGGTTTCCAGGAGATGAAAGCCAGCGGCTTAAATGTAGATTCGATTGAGCCGATGGGTGCCATTTACCTTACTCTGAAAATAGATTACAGCGGCAAAACCACACCGGATGGCAAAGTGCTGAAAGATTCGGCAGATATCAACTTTTATTTAATCAAAGAAGCAGGAGCTGCTTTTGTACCTTTCTCGGCCTTTGGTACCGGCGATGAGGTGAACTGGTTCCGTGCATCAGTAGGTGCAACCCCGCTTAATGAAATTCAGGCTTTGATACCGAGGGTGAAAGCGGCGTTGAGTAAACTGAAATAGTAATTAAATTAAATGTTATAAAAAAGGGCTTATTGGTTTTATCAATAAGCCCTTTTTTTACATCGCGTCATTGCGAGGTACGAAGCAATCCCCAACTTTACAGGGGGATTTGCATAGCCGCTCTACTGCTTGGGGATTGCTTCGTGCCTCGCAATGACGATTTTATTTATAGCTTCTTTATTTATTAAGAGCTTCGCTCCTCTACCCCAATATTTCCTTAATATCTTCCGCTGTAAGCGATTTAATAAAACTTTCTTCTGTAGTGATCAAAGCTCTTGACAGGCTCAGCTTACGTTGCTGCAGGGCCAGGATCTTTTCTTCAACCGAATCTTTGGTGATGAATTTATAGATGAATACATTTTTGGTTTGGCCGATACGGTGTGTACGGTCAATAGCCTGTTGTTCAACAGCGGGGTTCCACCATGGGTCAAGGATGAATACATAGTCGGCTTCGGTAAGGTTAAGGCCTACACCGCCCGCTTTTATCGAGATCAGGAATACACGGGTTTTCTCATCTTCCTGAAATTGTTTAACCACGTCGCCGCGGTTTTGAGTGCTGCCGTCAAGATAAACATACGGAATGCCTACCCTGTCAAAATGATCGCGGTAAATACTCAACTGCTTTACAAACTGCGAAAATATCAGCACTTTATGACCACCATCAAGCACGTTATTCAACGTATGAACCACATCCTCAAACTTGCCGCTATCGCCCTCGTAGTCCTTATCTATCATAATAGGGTGGTTGGCAATTTGACGTAGTTTGATGAGCCCTTGTAATACCTGGATTTGTGTTTTGGCAAAAGTGCCATCCTCCAGGCTTTTCAGCAGCTCATTGCGGTATTCAGATTTTATCTCTTCATAAACAGATGATTGTTCTTCGGTCATCTGCGAATAGAAAAGGTTTTCTGTTTTAGGCGGAAGCTCTGTTGCCACCTGCTCTTTGGTGCGGCGCAGCACAAAAGGCTTGATCAGGGCCTGCAGCTTGCGGGCTTTATCCTCATCCTTTTTCTTTTCTATGGGTGTTACAAACTCGTTTTGGAAAAACTGCTGCGCACCCAGTAAGCCCGGGTTAATGAACGACATCTGGGTCCAAAGGTCGTTAACCGAGTTTTCTACAGGTGTACCGCTCAATATCAGTTTAAAGCGCGATTTGAGCTGTTTAACTGCCTGGTATGATTTTGACGACGGGTTTTTAATGTTCTGGCTTTCATCAAGGATCACGTAATCAAAAAAGAAGCCTTTAAACATTTCAATATCAATGCGGCTGATGCCATAAGTGGTTATCACCACATCATAATTGGCAAATACATCGGCGCTGCGATAGCGCATGGTGCCTGTGTGTACCATCAACCTTAATTGCGGCGCAAATTTGCGGGCCTCATTAAGCCAGTTATATATCAGCGAAGTAGGCATGATCACCAGCGATGTGGCCTTGCCACCGGCGCTCTCTGTATCCTCTTTGTGCTTTTGTAATAAAGACAGTGTTTGGATGGTTTTACCCAGGCCCATATCATCAGCAAGGCAGCCGCCAAAATGATATTGCTTTAAAAAATGAAACCAGTTGTAACCTGCTTTTTGGTACGGCCTTAAATTACCCTCAAAATTAACAGGCATCGGGGCATCCTCCAGCTCATCAAAATTAGTAAGCTTTTGCAGCTTTCGGGTCATGGTAACGCTGGCCATTTCTCCTTCGGCCAGGTCAGTAACCAGGCCAATATGATGACGGCGCAGTTTTAGTTCATTGCTGCCTTCGGTAAAATGCAACAGGTTGCCGTATTGCGAAAACCACTGCTCGGGAATTACCGCGATTTCGCCCGATGGCAGGGTAAACTCCTTTTTATGATTGAGAATATGATTTTTAAGCTGAATAAAAGGGATGCGGTAAGGCCCAAAGCTTACCATGGCGTTAATATCAAACCAATCGTTATTTTCGGTTACTACCAGCTCAATTTTGCTGCTGCCAAAAACGTAGCGTTTTTGTCCTTCGGGCTGCTCCAATTCAAAGCCTTGCTCAATGAGCTGGTCGTGGTGCTGGTTAAGCCATTCAAAAACAGAGAATGAGTGATCGGCATCATCATCCCGACCGGCAACTTCAAGGTTTTGGAACAGTGATGATGCTACCTTAAGCCCCATTTGTTCCAGTTGGTGCATTTTTCCCTTTTCCCAGGTTATTGAACGTTTAATACGGTGAAAAAGGTAATCATCGCCGTTTTTTTCCATCCTCACAGAAATGTGCCTGCCATCGCCATAAGGAAATACATAGCCGGCATACTTAAAGGAAAGTTGCAGCTGCGAAGTGCCCCCTTCAATATAAATAGGCTTAAGCACCGGGCGTGCATCATACTTTTCGGTATTGATGGTAAAGCCTTCGGCATAAACGTTATGCTTTTCGATAAGCGGGGCAACAAACTTTTCAAAGTATGATTGCTCGGATGATTTTGGAATAGCAATGAAACGCTTGTTCAGGAATGGCTGCAGCTTTTTGCCCTCAATTTCCTTGTCAAAATAATACAGGGTATCGTCAAGCAGCATCCAGGCCGGGTGGTTGCAAATGATCTCGGCATTTTTAAACATGAACTCAATGCGCATGCCCTGGTATTTGATAGTAGGAAAATACCTGATCTCTTCCTCATTGCGCCTGAAATGGAATAATACAGATGCCGCTTCGGTAGCCAGCTGAAGCTTACGTTCGCCAGGGTACCCTTCCTTGCTCATTTGGTAAACCTGCTTGCTGCAAAGTAATGATAGCGCTTCGGCTATACGTTTTTCCAGTTTGGGGCGGATCATGTCAAACATCTGCTCGTTGAAGATCTTTGAGAAGAACTCGAACGGGCGGATAGGTTTTTTATAATACCTTTTGATCACGTTTCCCTGCTCCATTTCCTCCAGCAATTTGATCAGCCTGATATCGGTATCGTCTAAAAAATCGCAAAATTCTTTGGCCGTATTGGAAAATAAACGCTGGTGGGTTAAAGAAAATTCGCCATTGGGATTAAGCTGAACAATATGAGGCTCAATAACATACGACAGGTAGTCATGCTTGGCAATGGCATAAATAATTTGGCATGGTTTGGAACTGTCGACGCGTAACATGTGCTTCAGGGTAAAAAATTATTTGAAGCTACATCAAGAAAAAATTCAAACGTAAATAGAATTTACTGTAATTGAAAGAGTTTTATATTAAAAAAATGTTAACCCGTTGAAATTGACATGATTTTGATAACATTAAGTGTTTTTTGCCGGGTGGTTATGGGTTGTAAACGGAAGAAGGGAAAGAAATAAACGTTATTGCACTACAAGGCGATCCCCAATTAGTAGAGTCGCTTTAACGTCCCGTCGGGGTCTCTCGTAGATTTAAGTTTATCCACAAAATCTAAATGTGCGCTAAACAGTTGTTGGAAAGCACTTTTACGATCACGAGACTCCGCTGGAGTCCAATATCTCTTTAAGTTTTGTCTATAAACACGAGGCCTCTCTGAGGCCGCTTGGCACGTCAGCAAATATTCATTATGTTATAAATATAACCGGCCTCAGAGAGGCCTCGTGTTTATAGCTCTAAAGGGGCATATTTCCTGGCTCCGTAGGTGCCTCGTGTTGAAATTTAGGTTGGTGAATTTGCGGGTAAACTTAAACTCGTAGAGTACCCTGAGGTATACGCCATGCCGATTCGCTGTTCTGGATATACTTGGTCGGCGTTCGGAACGCGGTGAACCTCAGGGTCCTCTACGAGAGACCCTGAGCGAACATTAAGATAAACCGTCATTGCGAGGTACGAAGCAATCCCCCGACTTTACAGAGAGGATTTGCATAGCCGCTCTGCTTCTTGGGGATTGCTTCGTACCTCGCAATGACGATCTGTTTATTCGTTTTTAAACGTATCCGTTTACTTCGGCTTGCTTAGCAGGTTAATAAACAACCTGTAGGCTCCCGGTACACCGGCAGGCAGCTCCCTGAAAAATGCCAGCGACGTATATACAAACCTGCCTTTACCATAATCGCCTACAATTAATGATCCGTTAAGAGGCTCTTCACCTTTGTCATGCATCTGAAAAATGGGTTTGTATTGTGGGTCGATATTGGTTACAAAATATAGCCCGCGCTCCTGGATCCAGCCGCTGAAATCATCATTGGTTATTTTGTTAGGATAGTTTAGTACAGGGTTTTGAGGATCTAAAACAGTTACTTCGGCATTTTCATCGGTAACCCTCCTGTTTACTACCGTAAACGGATACGGGCCTATTTGTTTTACCACAATGCCATTGTTGTTATTGTACTGAACTACAAGGTTTCCACCATTTTTAACATACGCCATTAATTTGGGTTGCTGGTAGGCAAGGCGGTCGTTCACGTTGTAGGCACGCACGCCGGTTACAATGGCATCATAGCCTGAAAGATCGCCGTTCATAACCTCATTTTCGCTTAGCATGTGTACCTCATAGCCTACCTGGCGCAAAGCTTCGGGCATCTGATCGCCAGCACCGGCAATGTAGCCAATTCTTTTACCGTTGTTTTTCAGGTCGAGATAAACAAGTTTTGTTTGTGCCGGAGGGAATAGCGTAATAGCAGGTACGTGATCATACCGGATACGGCGAAGGCTGAGTGAAAATGGCTTTCCATTAGCGTTAACTACCGCCTCCAGTTCAGATACTTTCGGCTTTGTATCGGTTGGTGTAACAGTAAAAGCTACCGACCACTCGTCGTTTTTATCCTTATCGGTAAAATCTATTTTTTCGGGGCTTATTTTCCAACCGGCTACCGGTTTAAGATTGATAGTGCCGCTTGCTTTGGTAAAGCTTTTCAGGTTTATCAACACAGTTTGTGCCTGCTGTGTGCTGAAAATGTAATCCTGGTTATCGATGTTTGCCGTTACCGGTGGTGTTATTTCAATAGGCTGATAAACCTCGCCCCTAACCGGATCAACATACTTGTACATAATCCGCCGGTCGATATTAATAGGCTTACCTTCAACAATAAACTGGAAAGTAACTTTAGGCAGATCGGGGTTTTCGGGATTACCTGCAAGCGTATTATCGGGCAGGGTATACACGCCAATAGGATGCGGTGCCGCCAGCCAGTACGGTTGTGTTAGTTTGGAAGCCGTTGCGGTAGTTTCAAATGTTTGCAGTTGGTTAAAAGGCAATTCTTTGCTTTGCAGCGCTAATGCGTTATCGTTAGCATCAATACTGTTTATTTTAACACGATAATTAAACCTGTTAATTACCTGTGCGCGTAAGCTCATTTTATCGCCCAATGCATAGGTAGCTTCTGTTGAATAAGCCTCAAACCAAAGCCCCGAGCATGCCGCAATCAGGTTATTTAGCTCTTTGGTTTTCTGTTCGCGCCAGTAGGTGTCCGGTACTTTTTCTACTTTCATCAGCAATTGCACTAATGCAGGTACTGATTTTTCGGGGGCTTCGTTGATGAAATTCCGGTTGATTACACTTGTTAACGCCGCTATTGCATCTCCGTCTTTAACCCGTTTCCAGGTGGTATTAACGCCATCCATCAAATCATTTTGAGGAGCATCGCCCAAAATGGTTTTAAAAAACTCATATGATTCACCACGTTGTTTAGCCGAGCCAAAGCCCTGTGTTTTGTGGTTGCTACGGCTTTCGGCGGCTATTTCGCCATAGCCTTTACCCAGGATGGTATTGTAAACCCCAACATTAATTTTAAACTGATCGGCCGCGGTAGTATTGATACTGCCAAAGCTAAAAGTATTCCACATAAGGCGTTTAGCCTGCCACGGTTTTACATATTGCAATTGCTCCGGATAACGGCTTGGATCTGCCGCAGCGGTGAACGCTTCCTGCGCCAGTATAGCCGATGAGGTATGGTGACCGTGACCACCTTCGCCGGTTGTAGGAAAGCGGCAAATGATCACATCAGGCCTGAACTTGCGGATCACCCAAACTACATCGCCAAGAACTTTTTCTTTATCCCAAATTTTCAATGTTTCTTCGGGCCCTTTTGAAAAGCCGAAATCATTGGCACGGGTAAAGAATTGTTCGGCACCATCAATGCGGCGGGCGGCCAGTAGCTCCTGCGTACGGATCAAACCAAGTAACTCGCTTTGTTCGTTGCCTATCAGGTTTTGCCCGCCATCGCCGCGGGTAAGCGACAGGTAGCCCGTGCGATAATGTTTTTCTTGTGCCAGGTAAGCAAGCAGGCGGGTATTTTCATCATCAGGGTGGGCTGCCACGTATAGCACGCTGCCCAGCACATCAAGCTTTCTTAAGTTTTGCTGAATAGTGCCAAGATCAGTAGGCGGGTTGGTTTGGGCTTTTGAAAATGCAGCTGTAAGCAGTAGTATTACAAGGAGGTGGATGCGCTTCATAGCAACAAATATATTGAAAGATAAATATCCTGTATTTCCTGTATCAACATTATAACAAAACGATTACGGTGGGCATCAATCTGTTAAGATTTTTGAGCATTAGCATTAAATGTTTCAACAAACAGTTTTAATTTTTGCAATTTTCTTAAGCCTTGTCAAACAAATCTGTCATTCGATGGTAATCTTAATCAACCGATTAACTTTTTCTGCTTCAATTCGATACGCTTAATCAATCGTTTGATTAATTTTGTGCCGTTAAAACAATGGAAAAAGATAAAATAGATAAAAAGGACCATATCCTAGACGTAGCCGAAAAGGTGTTTGCGGACCTGGGCTATGACGGTGCCTCCACCCGTACCATATCGGGCGAAGCCGGTGTAAACATGGCTATGCTCAATTACTATTTTGGATCAAAAGAAGGGCTTTTCCTGGCTGTTTTTAAACGCAAGATCGATTCATTTCGCACCCTGCTGCAAAATATCGGCAATGATGACAGCATATCTGCCTGGGATAAACTGGATAAATGCATTGATAATTATGTTGAGCGTATTATAGCCAATAACTGTTTTCAAAAGCTTATTAACCGGGAAGTATCCATGAACAAACGGGGCGATCTGACCGATAAGATAATCGAAATACTGATGGTCAACGCGTTTGAAGTGAAGAAGATTATTGAAGATGGTGTAACAAGTGGCCAGTTTCAGCAAGATTCTGATGTGCCTTTGGTAATAGCTACCCTTTTTGGTACAAAAAATTATATAGTTAACATGCCGCAGATATCATCATTAATACTGGGACATGATATTCGTGATGAAAAGTTTATGGAAACTGAACTGAAACCACGTGTTAAAAAATACATGAAAAGACTTTTAAAAGCTTATTTAGTTAATGAACATGACAACTCAAAATAACAAAACCAATCACCTTAAACTATTAAAACAGGTGTTGCGGCCGGTTTTACGCGGCAGTATCGCCCTCATAGTTTTAAGCCTGCCTTTTGCAGCCAGCGCGCAAGACAGGACAATCACACTTGACGAAGCTATTAAGCTTGGCCTTGAAAACAGCAAAACCCTTAAACTTTCAAATTCAAAGGTTGAGCAGGCTGTTTCTGAGTACAACCAGGCTAAAGACGAAGCCCTGCCTACCGGTAAAGTAAGTTATGGTTATAACCATGCAGAGATTCCGGCCAACAGGCTTGCATTAGGTTCTGAAAGCTTTAACCTGCCTGCACGTGCTGACGCTTACTTAGGGATCCTTACTTTAAACCAAACCATATTTGCCGGCGGTAAATTGAAATATGCCCGCCAGTCAACCGACCTGCTTACACAGGTTGCCCGTTTGGATGTGGAGAACGATAAAGACCAGATCGTTTACGACATTATCAGCTCGTATTATAACCTGTACAAGGTGCTGCAAAGCAAAAAGGTAGTAACTCAAAACCTTACCACTGTTGATGCTCAGATTAAACAGGCACAACGCTTTTTTGAACAAGGTTTGGTTACTAAAAATGATGTATTGCGTTTCCAGTTGCAACGCTCAAATATTGAGGTTAACGGTATCGATCTGGAAACTAATCGTCGGATCATCAACTACAACCTTAACGTATTGTTAGGTTTACCTGAAGGTACACAGTTAAACATCGACCAGATTGTTGAAGCCGACAGGCAGGTAGCGCCGCTAACCGCTTACCTTGATACAGCAATGACTGCACGCCCTGAGTTTAAGCAATTCGCACTACGCAGCCGTGTTGCCGAAACTAATATCAAAAGCATAAAAGCTAATGAGTTGCCAACCTTAGGCGCTTCGGTTGCAGGTTACTACGTTGACGTTAGCGCTAACCCGATACCTAAAAGTGGTAACTTTATTACCCCACTTTCGGCTGGTTTAACACTGTCATGGAACTTCAGCTCATTGTGGACAAACAAAAACAAAGTAAAAGAAGCCCAGATTCAAAGCCAGCAGGTTGATATCAACAAAAGTATCACTACCGACCGTGTGAAAGATGAGGTTAACCAAAGCTACCAGAACTATACCATGGCGCTTGAAAAGATCAAACTTTTGCAAACTTCAATTGATCAGGCAGGTGAAAACAACAAGATCCTCGAATCAAAATACAAAAGCAATATAGCATCAGCTACAGACAGGGCCGATGCGGAAACCTTGCTTTACCAGGCACAGATCAATTTAGAATTGGCTAAAGCCGATGCTGGTCTGGCTTACTACACGTTACAAAAATCAACAGGAAAAATCAACAAATAACAATACCAAACCTTTTAAATAAAATGGCAAAGGAACAAGAAACACCGGAACAACCGAAAAAGAAAAACAAAGTTATCCCCATCATATTAGGCGTTGTACTTATTGGCGGTATCATTTTCGGTATAAAAGAATATATCTACTTCAGTAAACACATTGACACTGATGACGCGCAGATCGACGGCGATATCAGTCCTGTGGTTGCCCGCGTTGGCGGATATGTTGATTCAATTTATTTTGAAGAAAACACCCACGTAAACGTTGGCCAGTCGCTGGTTAAAATTGATGACCGCGATTATAAAGTTAAATTAGAGCAGGCTCAGGCTGCACAAGTTGGCGCAAGTGCCGGTATCAATGTAAACCAGTCACAGATCTTCGCTAACGAAGCAAACTCTGCCGGTGCTAAAGCCCAGGTTGCTTCAAACGCGGCCCACTTAGAAAAAGTGCAGAAAGACTATGACCGTTATGCCAACCTGGTAAAAGACGGATCAGTAACCCAGCAACAATTTGACCAGGCTAAAGCCGATCTTGATGTTGCAAAAGCAAATTATAAGGCATCACAGGATCAATACAAAGCTGCTGTTGAGCAAATTGGCACAACCCGCAGCCAGTTAGCTGTTACCCATACAGGTGTGTCACAAAGGCAGGTTGATATTGATTATGCTAAACTGCAATTGAGCTACACCCTGGTAAAATCACCTGCAAGCGGTTTGGCATCTAAAAAGAATGTACAGTTAGGTCAGCTGGTCCAGGCTGGTCAAACTTTATTTTCAATTGTAAATGACAACAGCCTTTACATTACCGCCAACTACAAAGAAACCCAGCTTACCGATATCAAAAATGGTTTAAAGGTTGAAATTGAAGTTGACGCTTACCCAGACATGAAACTGGAAGGCCAGGTTTATAATTTTTCGCCTGCTACTGGTGCTAAATTTTCATTGCTTCCTCCGGATAATGCTACCGGTAACTTCGTGAAAGTTGTGCAACGCGTGCCTGTGAAAATTAAAATTAACGGCACTAAAGAAGAGCTTGCAAAATTACGCCCGGGTATGAGCGTAAATGTATCTGTAATTAAAGAATAATATTATGGCTGAAACTGGCTTTAAAAAGTGGATCATCACCATAACGGTGATCACAGCTTCGTTACTGGAGCTGATTGATACCACTATCGTTAACGTAGCGTTGCCTCACATACAGGGTAACCTTGGCGCAACCCTTGAGGATGTGGCCTGGGTAGTTACCGGGTATGCGGTAGCCAACGTGATCATATTGCCCATGTCTGGTTGGCTGGGCGGCCGTTTTGGGCGTAAAAATTATTTCATGGCATCTATCATCGTGTTTACCATCGTATCATTTTTATGTGGTAACGCGCACAGTATGGATGAGCTGGTGTTGTTCAGGATTATTCAAGGTATAGCCGGCGGCGGTTTGATTTCAACCGCCCAGGCCATATTGCTTGAAACCTGGCCCCGCGAACAAATAGGTACAGCAACCGCCTTGTTTGGTTTGGGAGCGGTTGTAGGCCCAACTGTAGGCCCTACCATTGGCGGCTGGATAGTTGAAAATTACTCATGGCCATGGATCTTTTATGTAAACATCCCGGTAGGAGCGCTGGCCGCATTTTGTACCTATACTTTTGTTAGGGAAACGCCCAAGGATGCCAAGGGTAAACCGGTTGACTGGTGGGGTATTATCCTGCTGGCTGTTGCGGTAGGCAGTTTACAAACTGTATTGGAAAAAGGCGAAAGTGAAGACTGGTTTGCTAAGCCGTACATCCTGGTTTTAACTATATCGGCCGTATTAGGAACCATATTGTTTATCTGGCGCGAAATGAGTACAGAGCACCCGATAGTAAATTTCAGCATTTTGCGGCATCGAAGTTTTGCCGTGGGGATGTTTACCTCGTTCATACTGGGTTTCGGCTTGTATGGTTCGGTGTTTGTGTTCCCGGTGTTTTGTCAAAACCTGCTCGGCTTTAATGCCCAGCAAACCGGCGAGCTGTTGTTTCCGGGCGGTTTGTGTACTATTGTGATGATGCCGTTTATAGGCAAGATGCTTAACAAAGGTATCCCGGCCCAGTTTATGGCCACAGCGGGTATGTTTTTGTTTTACGTATTTACGCACATGCTTAGCAATTCAACGCTGGCCACGGGCGAAAAAGACGTGTTAGTGCCTTTATTAATCCGTGGTGTAGGTATGGCCTTATTGTTTGTGCCGCTTACTACACTGGCCATGGCCGACCTGAAAGGCCCCGAGTTGGGACAGGGTTCGGGCTTGAACAATATGATGCGCCAATTAGGTGGTTCATTTGGTATAGCCACGCTAACAACGCTTATTCACATACGCCAGGGCGTACACCGGAATAACCTGTTGGTAAATATCAATCCATACAATAATGCTTTTAATGATCGCCTGCATATGCTTACGCAGGGCTTCATGGCAAAAGGTAAATCAGTGATTGATGCTACGCATATGGCTTACCAGGCAATTGAAGGAATGGTTACCAGGCAAACATTGCTGTTAACCTATGACGATGCTTACTGGATATCGGGATTGGTGATGCTGTTTTCGATACCGCTGCTTTATTTGCAGCCGTTTAAAAAACTGAAGGCCGTAGCTGATTCTCATTAAAACGATAAAAGCCGTTCCACTATTACCGGAACGGCTTTCCCCAAAAAAAATTAACAATTAAAATTTAAGTTACTCCCCCCGCATAAACAACATATTTGAATATTGCGACCGGGGTTTGTTTAATCTTAAGGTATAAATTTACTGGTTTTTAATTAATAAACGCAAATTTTATTCCGTAATAAAATGCTATTTATGAAAAAGGCATGAAATTTTATTGTTTCATGCCTTTTTTATTGTTTAAATAAATTATGCTTGTTAAAATATAACTTTTCCGGTAGCGGTGATTAATGATGCTATACGCACGGCATCAAAAATACGCTCCTCGGTAGTGCCTAATTTAATCAATGAATCTTCGTGGGCGTTCACGCACATTTCGCAGCCATTAATTGCCGATACAGCTAAGCTGGCCAGTTCAAAAAACTCTTTACCGGTTACGGGTTTCATCATTAACTGCATGCGGATACGCGCAGGGATCTGGGTGTATTTTTCCTTTTGAGTAAAATGCCTGAAACGGTAAAATATATTGTTTGATGCCAGTAATGAAGCACAGCCAACAGCTTCGCCAATTTCGGCATCGGTAGCTTCGCTTTCTTTAGCATATTTGGTAAAGTAGTTGGTAAGTGGTACGTTATTGTTGTTAGCCGCGGTAGCCAAACCTAACAGGGCGCACTCTTTGTTAGTTAGATGGGCAGATGTAAGGGTGCTGGTAAAGTTTAGCTTCAAATCGCGCAGGTAGCGTGATTCGCCTGTTTCTAAAAGGGTAAGACTCGCGGTGCGGTAGCTTTTATCTAATCCGATACTTTCAAGTATCTCCTGGATCACTTCGGTACTTTCGTTCATTTTTTTTCGGAATTGTTTTTTATTTTCCTGTAGAGACGCATAATTGCGTCTCCCGCATGCAAATTACGGAGGCGAATAGTGCAGGCGGCTTGTCCTACGGGAGACGCAATTATGCGTCTCTACATATAAAACACTTAGAAAAGGGTGTAAAAAATCCCCGCACCGAAATCCAGTACGGGGACAATTATCTGTTATATGATTATACAGTTAAAGTTTCCTGACCTTTTTCCCAGTTGCAAGGGCAAAGCTCGTCAGTTTGTAAACCATCAAGTACACGTAATACTTCTTTCACGTTACGGCCAACGCTCAGGTCGTTAACTGATACCCAACGGATGATACCTTGTGGATCAACGATGAAAGTAGCACGGTAAGCAATTTTTTCAGTTGGTTCTAAAATACCTAAATCTTCAGCCAATGATTTTGAAGTATCAGCAAGCATAGGGAATTTCAAATCGCGAAGATCATCATGATCTCTTCTCCAGGCAGCGTGAACAAACTCAGAGTCGGTAGAAGCGCCGATCAAACGGGTTTCGCGGTCGCGGAATTCGCCAAAGTTTTTGTTGAATTCGGCAATTTCAGTAGGGCAAACAAAAGTGAAGTCTTTTGGCCACCAGAACATTACAGTCCAAACGTTATCATCGTTGGTTAAATACTCAGAAGTAAGGGTTTCAAACTCTTTACCTTTTTCAAGGCTTACTACTGCTGTTTTAGAAAATTCGGGGAATTTTTGTCCTATCGTTAACATATTTTGATATTTCTTTTAATGTTTATGCAAATATAAAAATTTAAACCCGCCTCCCGAATACGAATAATTGATGATGTATAGATTTTAGCTATATGATTATTGTGTGATATATATAATATTTATAGTGTTATTTATAAGGGGTTTAGCCCGTTTTTGCTATTTCAAAAAATGCGCTATCTTGGTTGTATGAAAACCAAACCTATCCTTATTATTGCGGTGGCTGTTATTGTTTTGGCAGTTGGCGGATACTTTTTATTCAAAGGAAAACCCAAACAGTCAACCAGCAGCAATGAAATAAGCAACTTTTTAAAAGCATTCAAAGCTCAGGTTATAAAAGGCAATCGCGATTCATTGATGAGTTATTTTGCCGACAAACAAACATCTGAACCTATCAATAAATTAATAACAACCCTAATCAACAAACAGCAAAAAAGCGACGAAGAAGATGTATCTTTTAATATAGAGCTGAATGTAGAGCAGGCCGAAATTACGCAGATCAATCCTCAACTCGCCACAGCTGTTGTTCCTGTTACCTTTAGCGAGCAGCACTTGGATACAAGGTATTCGGGCATAACTTTTACCATTCAAAAAAACGAGCAAAACAAACTTAGCATCTACCAGGCAGATGCTCGTAATTTCATGAATGATTATATAGCTTACCGTAATACCGCGTGGGCAAAAAAATATACGGATAAAGAAATTTATAGCCCGGAAACACTGAAAGCATTCTTAGATGCAGGCAATTTGTTCGCTAAATATGATAGCGTAATATGGTTTACCCATTTAAAGAAACAGACATATTTTTATGTAGTAAAGGGGAAGTGGGATTATTATAACTTAATGAAGGATACTGCCAAAACATATAAAATGGGATTAATCGGCCCCGATTATAAAGAAGTAATCCCTGCTGAATATGACCTTATTCATAACATCAGCGGCACGTTTCCTGATCTTATTGAAGTTGAAAAAGATCGTAAGCGGGGTTTTTATGACCTTAGTGGTAAAGTTGTAATTCCCGTTGAATATGACCAGATATTTCCGGTTAATGATACCGAAAACCTTGCCGCACTAAGAAAAGGCGATGAGTACTTTTGGCTAAAAAACGACTTTACTGTGTCCGAAAAAACCGAGGTTAAAATCAGTGAGCTGTTTTCGAAACTTAAGCAACCAAACTCATTTACATTAACCAAGAGCCCGGCCGGTGATATTACCGAGTTTAACTCGCGCGAGCAGCACGGCAGCATTTATCTTCCTCCTTCATATCTTGTTGATCTCGGGTTGATTCGAAAAGTGCATGAATTTAAAAACCCACTGCGTAAGCATGTTGACTTTGTAGCTACAAGTTCACAGTATATAGTAAAAGCAAGAGCGTTGCCGGTAAAAGTATCCGCCGAAAACAACAGCTGGTTGCAAACGGCTTATTATTCTATTCGTGATTATTTTATAGGTGGCCGCGCCGAATTCTATGATACCAATAACATAATCTTGATAGATGACAAAAGCAACAAGATTTATAGCTATGAAATCAACACTGATATTAACTCCGAAGAAGGCGGGGGCGAATTAAGCGGAAGCTGCAATGAGTATAATATCAATGCAACCAGCGATTCGCTACTGGAGGTAAAAGTTACAACCACTGCCAATATCGAACTCTATAATCACACCTTTATTGATGAGCTGCCCGTATTTCATTTCCTTAAACTTGAAAATGGCAAAGTAACAGAAGCCATGAACACAAAAAGGGTGTTCGCTTTTACCAAATACCAGAAAATGGACGACCATTTTATTAACGGCTGTTATGTTTATGGTAAAGTTGACAACGGGAAATATAGAAATACAGATGGAGGGCCGATTTCGTCTGAAGTATTAAGGTATATGAAAAACGAGATCTACGCCGACTATAACTACCAGTTTAAAGACAAGCGCTGGACGGATGTCTTCTCGCAACAGTTTTATGACCGTTATAAACCAGAAAACGCCAGTGTTCAGGATTCGCTAACCGAGATTGATAAATATAACATTCAATGGATTGATCAAAAGTTAAAAGGCCTGCCGGTGATACAGCCTAAAGTACTTGCTGCTAAATGAGCATTACCGGTCGCATATTAAGATATTTTGCCTTTTTCTGGGTGTTGATATTGTGCGCCGGTACGTTTGTTCAGTACTGGGATTTTAATCATGATTCCTACTTTTTGCATATTAAGGAAACGGCGGTAAAAACAGGGTGGTACCTGCCTGCCTTTTATTGTCATATTATAGGTAGCAGCGTGATACTGCTTGCCGGATTCTTTCAGTTTTCAAAAAAGGTTTACAGTAACAAAGCGCTTCACCGGGCATTAGGAAAGCTGTATGTGTTCGGCGTTTTGTTTTTTGCAGCGCCAGGCGCGTACGTAATGACACTTTTTATTAATCGCGGTACGGGTGTGTTTATATCGTTCCTGCTGCAAAACACGCTTTGGGTAGTTTTTACCTTAGCCGCATTTCTGCTGGTTAAAAACGGGCGGATTGACGATCACATTAAAATGATGAACCGCAGCTATGCTCTTGCCTTTGGTGCAGTTACGTTACGGTTTTATATCTGGCTGTTCACCGTACTGGGTAATGGCGTAAATTTTCATAATAACTACCTCATTATTGCCTTTTTAAGCTGGGTGCCTAATTTGATTTTGGCCGAGGTTATAAATAGGTATGGGAAAAGGCCGGTTATGGTTGGTTGAGAAATAACTAACCCTTTCTTATTGTCATCCTGAGCGGTAGCTAAGAATCTTCTCCGCATGCTTAGCGGATGTGCAAGGCGAAAATACAGGGCGAAGAAGATGCTTCACTGCGTTCAGCATGACAAATAAGCTATAACGTTAAACCTTCATTGCGAGGTACGAAGCAATCCCAAACAGTACAGGGCGAACTCGTATAGCCACTCTGTATGTCGGGGATTGCTTCGTACCTCGCAATGACGGTTATTTATAATCTTGCAAGCCTCTTAACTTACGCTCGTTACCGTCTTCTTCAACTCTGTTTCCAGGTTTTGGAGTTCGGTATTCAGGGTACGGCGGTTGGCGGTGCCTTCGTCGTGAATGCGTTTTACCTCGGTAAGGGTTTCAATGAGCGATGAAGTGGTCTTTTTCAGCGTATCTAATGACACTACCGTTTTTTCATTTTCGCGGGCTACGTCAATGCTGTTTTGCTTCAGCATTTCGGCATTCTTTTGTAAAATGGTATTGGTAGTATCCGAGATTTTTTTCTGCATCTCCACATTCTCTTTCTGACGGTTGAGGGCCACAGCTATGGTAAGCTGGTTTTTCCAAACCGGAATAGTGGTTGACACAATAGACTGTGCTTTTTCGGCAATAGTGGTATTATTGTTCTGCACCACACGGATCTGGGCCAGCGATTGCAGCATGATAAACCGAACTACTTTCAGGTCGGCCAGGCGTTTATCCAACCGGTTCACAAAATCGCGCAGATCGGCAATTTCGTAATCCTGGTAACCTGTTGGGTTACCGTCCATTACAGCCAGCTTTTCGTTAAGTTCATTGTATTTGAGCTGTCCGGCGATGATGAGGTCTTCCATTTGCTTAATGTAGGTAACGTTGCTGTCAAACATGGTTTGCAGCGAGCTGTTATCCTTCAGAGAGTTAACGCGACCGGCCTTGATCTTATTGGTGATCTTATCGATGTTGTTAACCACGGTATCATACTTCTGGAAAAGCTTTTTGGTATCAACAACCAGCTTTTTCATGAAAGGGATATGCGATATAAATGAGGTGAACGCATTTTGGTTAAGCTCATCAACATCAATATAGTTAAGCTCGGTAAGCAACTCGTTGATCAGTCCGCCTACTTCGCCCGAGTTATAGGTGCGTACCGAAGTAAGAAAATTATTGCTGTATTTCTCCATTGAGTTTTGTACCTCAACGCCGTAGTTCAGTATCGAGTTAACATCGGCCGGATTGATATCCTTACCCATGTCACCATACTTTTGCAAATCCTGGTTTGGTATAGCATCAAGGTTTACATTCCCCTGCTTATCTACCTTCATAGGCACATTGCTGGCCTGTGAAGCTGCCGCTGGAATATCCAGGTTGGTTGGAGTGATCAGCGGTGGTATATTCAGATTTAGTTCATCATTGTTTGGTGCACTTTCCATAATCTTATTGTTAATGATTTAGTAGTACTTAATTAGTTCAGGTTAAAAGCCATCAGGCTTAATACTTAAGACTAATGACTTTTAACTTTTATAAATAGGTAGCGGTAACAGTTTTCACTGTTTCTTCCAATTTGCGGTCGCGGGTTGGCTCGCCAATGGCGTTAAATTTCCATTCGCCGTTCTTTTTGTAAAATACGCCCATCACCATAGATACGTGGCCCGCAAAATCTTTGCTGTGCGCAATATCATAGGTGGCGAAGATCTCATTAACGCGTTTTGGTGTACCTTCATAAATACGGATCGAGGCAAAGGGGATAGTACCAAAGTCCTGACCGCGGAAACTGTTTAAAACAAAGGCCACATAAGTGATGGTTGGGCTCAGTGTACCAAAATCAACAGTGATCACTTCATTGTCCAATCCGTCGTTGCCTGCCATATCACCTGTAAGGTCATCACCGCTGTGCTTTACAGCATGGTCTTTTGAGCGCAGGTTACCGAAATAGATCACATCAACCAGGCGTTTGTTTTCATCATATAAAATACAACTGGCATCAAGGTCAACAGCTTCTTTTGTGGAGCCAAAACCAAACAGGCCTTTCTTTTCAATAGCCCCCCAGTTTATACCAATGCATACATTTTGTAATTTACTGCCGTTACTTTTTTCAAGGCTGATCCGCTGCCCCTTTTGAAGATTGATAGCCATAATTTTAGTTGTATTTATTTAAATAATCCTGCAAGCCGCCTTTCATACCGGCACCTACAGCTTCAAATTTCCAGTTATTATCTTTTTTGTAGATCCGGCCAAACTCAACGGCGGTCTCTATCGAAAAATCCTCTTCCAGTTCGTATTTCAAAATATCGGTATTGGTAGCCGAATCAAAAATGCGAACGAATGAGTTGCGCACCTGCCCGAAATTCTGGCGGCGGCTTTCGGCCTCGTGAATGGTTACTACAATACAAATTTCGGTAGCACGCGGATCGATCTTTGACAGGTCAACAATGATCTGTTCATCGTCGCCATCGCCGGCACCGGTAAGGTTATCGCCGGTGTGCTCAACAGCACCATCCGGAGATTTCGGATTATTGTAGAAAACGAAAAAATCGTCGGTCAGTATTTTTTTGTTGTCGCCCATGATGAACACCGAAGCGTCCAGGTCAAAGGCCGAGCCTGTTGATGAGTTATTTGTATCCCAACCAAGGCCTATTGTAAATTTAGGGGCACCAATGGTTTCCCGCTGGCCTTTTTGCAAGTTAATTGCCATGCTGAATTAGTTTATTGTTGTTTATTAATAGGTTTTGTTTAATAAAGTTTAAGTTTGGCGCATAGGCTTCAATAGTATGGTAACCATTGCCTAAAGCCATATCATATAACAAGTTTATGAAATTGCTGCTTTGATCTTGTATAAAAATGCAAAAACTTTCATGATCGTAATTTAAAATATACTTTACTATGCGTGTGTTAACGCAAAAGTCATTGCCTTTAATGATATCGTTTAAATGAAATATGTTTTTAACATGATGGTAATTGAGGTAATTCTCAATATTGGGGTGGATATTCTTGTTAACCAATTCGGCAAAGTATAGCATATAAATATCGTTCTGTAAGCCATACTCACCTACCATTTTCATGATCATGCGCTCATGGCTGCCGGTTATCTTGATGTCATCCAAAAACAGCAGTGTTTTGCCTGCAAGGAAATCCTTATCAATATGAAACGAATCGTTGCCAATTAAATTGATCCTTTGTTCGGCATCCAGTTCGCCATAATCTTCCTTATAGGTTATGGTACGGTGTACTTTGGTTTCCTGCACTACCGGGTAACCATGATTGGCCAGCCAGCGATTAATCCTGCTCACAAAATGGTTTTTCATGGCAAAGGTAGCCGTAGGGATAAACGAATAAGGACTCGATATCACTACGATCTGCTGTTTTATGGGCTGTTTACTTAAATGCGTTGCAATAAAGCCATCGGCCAAATCGGTACCGAAGTAGCCGGATACTGTACCATCGCCAAATTTAAAGCGGCTGTAATCATCGGCATCGAAACCAAAATGTGTAGCGCTGTTGATGTGATGTAACGAGTAGGTAGCTTTCATAAACTTAATAAGGTTAAAATTGATAAGTTGTTTGAATTGATGAGCAGGCTATTAAGGCCTGCATCATTAGCTCCTGCTATATCTGCTGCCGGGTTATCGCCTATATGTATAATGCCCGATGGGGTTATTTGCTTTGGTTTATTACAATCTTTAACTTTTTGCACCATCAGGTTAAACAGCTCCGGGTTAGGTTTTGACATTCCCTCCTCGTCCGAATAGATCTGGAAGTTAAAAAAATCTGCCAGCCCTAACTTAACCATCACCTTGCGGAGCGTTTCTCCCTTTATAAAACCTGTATTGCTTAAAATACTCAATGAGCAATAGCCTTTCTGTTTTAGATGCTGCAGCGTATCAATTGTTACAGGCGAGTAAAGCACCGGCAAGTAATAGAACAATAGTGTTTCCATATCAGCATATAGCTTATCTGCGTTAACATCGGCAAGTGGATACTGGTTATCATTGATCATGCTGATCACCATCAGGTACATTTCATCGGCATCGATGTTTTTGCCGGTACGCTCATTAACGGCATTGCACATCAAATCAACCTGGCGGAAAGCCCTTGCCACTTCATCAATACTTTTACCCCCTGGATTAAAATCCCGGTGAAAGATCTTGGTGCGTTCTATCTTAAAGTACGGGTTTGACTTGATCAGCGTAAGCCAAAGATCAAATGAATAGTGCTGGTACATTGTTTTTAGGTAGATGTATAAGTTTTCCCATGTCATTGCGAGCGTAGCGTGGCAATCGCATGCTATACAGGGCGACTTTGCTTCCGTGCGATTGCTTCGTGCCTCGCAATGACATGGTGTAGAATCCTAAATCGGGATGCTTCAATTCTCGGTTCTTGCTTTCTTGATTCTTTGCTCTTAATAGTTCCGGAGCAACTCCGAAAGGCTATCAGTTGAATGCGGATCGCCGATGGCACGGAATTTCCAGGTGCCGTCTTTGCGATATACTTCGGCAAAGGTCATAGAGCACATACCGTTGTAAGTTGAATCGCCGGAGAGACTGAATTTCGCGATCTCTTTTCCATGGCTATCCACTGCGCGGATAAACGCGTTTTCCACCATGCCAAAGTGCTGGTTATTTTTGCGGCCCTGGTAAATGGCTACCAGGAACAGGATGCGGTCATATTTTGGGTCGAGCGAATCAAGTTTTACGATGATTTGCTCATCGTCGCCATCACCTGCGCCGGTACGGTTATCGCCCGTAAGCCAGATTTGACCAGACGGATGGCGCATAGAATTAAAATAGATCACATCTCCCTCAAACATATTAATGGTGCGGCCATTAGCAGTTTGCTTTGCATAACCACGATTAGCAACCTTGCCATTTTTATCTAATAAAAATGCTATCGCATCCAGGTCATATTCAGCTTCTTCGGCACCGCCAAACAGCTTGCCCAAAAAGCCGCCGCCATGTGTTTTACGCACATCCCAGCCTAAGCCTATAGTTACCGACGAGAGGTCGAAACTTTCACCTTTATCATTTTTACGCAGGTCGATGGTTTGACCCTTTACCAAATTTATAGCCATTGCTTTATTTGATTATTTGCCCTTTGAAATATTTACTTAAAAAGAAGGCCAGGTCTTCTTTATAGCCCACGCCCGATGCTTCAAACTTCCATGCGCCGCCACGTTTGTACAGTCTGCCAAACTCAATGGCCGTTTCGATAGAAAAATCTTCGCCCAACTCGTATTTGCAAACTTCGGCCCCGGTTTGATTGTCTAAGATACGAATATAGGAATCACGCACCTGGCCGAAATTTTGGCGGCGGGCCTGCGCTTCATGAATAGTTACTACAAACAAGATCTCCTGGATGCGGGTGTCTACTTTAGTCAAATCAACCGTGATTGATTCGTCATCGCCGCCATCGCTGTTGCCACCTGTCGGATCATCCCCGGTATGGTGAACCGATTCCTCGGGCGAATCGACATTATTATAGAACACAAAAAACTCATCCTGCGGTACCAACCGGTTAGCGTCGATCATGATGGCCGATACGTCAAGATCGAAATCATAACCAGTACCCTCGTTTGGGTTCCAGCCCAAACCAACTGTCATTCTTGAAAGGCCGATATCTATTTTCTGCCCTTTTTGTAAGTTAATAGCCATTTTAGTATATGTTATTTTAGGTAAAACCTGTATTGCCTTTTGGGTATTGCGCGGCGTTGCAGGTATTGGCCGGTGACAAACCGGCAATTAAACATTTAATCTAAGGTAGATGTTTTATTGAGGTGATATTGTAAAAATTGTCTACACAAAAATAAGACGATGGCAGGGGCGGGTTGTTACAGGGATAAGGGCGATATTTATACGGCTTAAACAAAAATCCCCAGATGGGGAACAGATTTGTAGTAATATCATATACCGAAAACCGTGCCAGAGGTATGGAACACTCGGAGTTGTGTACCTCTGGCACACCAAGACAAACAAATCTTTAATTTCTACAAACCTTTTGCACCTCTGGTGCAACTAAGCAATTTCCTTCCCTGGCGCAAGTGTTGTGTGGATGGTTGTGGGCATGCTCACTTGTGCCTATGCGAAATGTCTGTAAACTTTTTTTAGGACGATACAAAAGCACAAGTCATCCACACTAATTCCCCCTACTCAAGACTTGCGCTAAAAATGGGCCCGTTTCGGCAATCTCTATGAATTAATGTGCACCAAACTTCATCCACACAAAATACCCTACCCAAAGCAGAATGTTAGAATAAACACCGGCCAGCACATCATCCATCATCACACCCAAACCGCCGCCCAGGTCTTCCATTTTGCGAACACCAAGCGGTTTTACAATATCAAAAAAGCGGAACAGTACCAACCCGGCTAAAAGGAAATACAAATTAGCGGGAATAAAGAGCATGGCTATCAGCATTCCGGCAACTTCGTCAATGACCACGCGCGAGCTATCTTCACCCCAGTCGGGTTCAACTTTGTTACCTACAAATACGCCGAGCGCAGTAATGAATACAGTAATAGCCAGCAGGTACCAGGGATTTTGCAAGGCCGGGTTTTGCCACAGCAGCCAGATAAAGCCACAGGTAACAATGGCGGCATAAGTGCCCCCGCCTTTTAAAAAACCGATGCCAAAAATGGAAGCTATTGTTTTATTTAAGAACATTTAATTTTATATCGTTAATCAATCTTTCTATTCCCTCCCTTGGGAGGGGTGCGGCTGTCTGTGCTGTGGCAGGGAGGGGTTTATACGCCGTGCAAAATCGGGAATTGTTCAAGAAACCCCTCCCTACACCCTCCCCGGGGGAGGGAATCGCACAAAGCCCCCGCTTTTTTATTGTTTACTGCACACTGTCAACTCAAAACTACCAACTTGCCTACTGCTTATCCAATACATCCTCCGCTGCTTCGGCAACTTCGGGCTCAATGGTATGTCTTTTTGGAAAGTTGAATAGCAGCGATGTTAATACAGGGATAATAAATAAGGTCACTGTAAGTACCGAAGTGAAAATATCAGCGCTTTCGCCCTCCATTAGCTTTGAAAATCCGGCTTCGGGGTAAAAGTGAACAAATAATGATGATGCCAGTTTAATCCCCAGTACACCGATCACTATAAAAGCTACAGTTTCCAGGAAAGTAAACTTCTCCATTAGCCTTACAAATGCCTGGGCTACAAAGCGCATAGCCAGAATGCCGATAAACACACCGATATAGATCAGCATTTTATGATCGGTAAAAGCTACCGCGGCAAAAACGTTATCGATAGAGAATGCAAGGTCCATCAGCTCAACTAAAGCTATGGTAGCCCATAAGTTGCCTATTAAACCTACGGTTGAGCGGTAAAGCCAGTTCTTGCTCTTATCAACAGTTTCTTCTTCGCTGTCGCCGTTGGCTTTTTGCAGTTTGCCTTTAAAATAATTGAAGCTCAGGTATATCAGATAAAGGCCGCCAAGCGGTTTTAACCACCAAACTGATACCAGCCATGCCGCTAAAAATAAACAAACACCACGCAAAACGTAAGCACCGATGATGCCGTAGCGTAATGCTTTTTTACGCTGGTGCGGAGGCAGGTCGAGCACCATGGTTGCCAGTACGGCAGCATTATCAACAGAGAGCAGGCTCTCAATAACTATCAGATTTAAAACGATCAATACGCCGGCCTTCAGGTCGGGGCCAAGCAGGTAATGTAAAAACTCCATAAATTATATGATATCGGTATTAAGCATTGCTTTTAAAATATTGGCCTGCACGTCAACATCGCTCAGGCTTTGTAAAAAGTTGATGTCGGCTATTTTTTTATAGTTTTCGGCTAACAGGGATTTTATTTCGGGCGGCATATATGATTTCATCGTTACCACATCGCTTTGCAGTTTGTCAATTTTATCCTGCAGCTCATGCGCCAGTTTTTCTTTTTTAGATAGGTTACTATTATTCTCGATGCCCGAAAGCTTTGTTACGTCGCAAAATAGGAATAAATTATTGGCGGGCGAAAATAAAAAGTGCCTGTCTTCATCCATAAACTTATATATTTCCAGTATCAGGTTGCCGGCTTTTAAGCCACAGTAAAACTCCGTGCGGAATTCGCGTTTTAGCAATATGCCCATCAGTTTGCGCTGGATAATAGCATTGGTATTATGATAGGTATCGTTATAATTATACTGTACCAGTTCGTTATAAAGATCGGGTGTTATATTATAGAAGAAGTCGGACCCATAGCGCAGACTGAAAGCGTTGATATTTTTAGAGAAAGGGTAATCGTTTGAATTATCGGAAAGCACCTGGTAAAGCTTCCGTAAAGAAAGATTTACTTTCAGCGCCTGCCTTTGCCTGTCAATTTTAAAATCCTGCTCGGTGAGGGCATTGTCATCCATTTGATCAACCATCTCTTTGGTAAGCTGGATCTCATCAAGTACCAGGCTTACATTGTTTTCGTTGTTCTTTTTGATCTTTCGGAGCAGGTCGACCAGGCTGGTGGTAAATTGTACGTGAAAAAGTTCCAGCTTGTTGATGTCAATTTCGGGATTGGTTTCAAAAAGCTTATGGATAACCTGGGTACGCAGGTAGAGTTTGTAAATGAGCTCATCTTCAAAAAATACCGACAGCAGCTGAAGCTTGCTGAGCATCCTGTTCGACTCATTTAAAATATTTAGCCTGTTTTCATCCATCAACTTACTGTATCCCTTATAATAAATGTAAAAATACAAAATTATAGGATTGAATGTTTGGGCGTATGTTACGAATAAAGGGTGTGTTGGGATTGATGAGTTTTGAATGCTCAATCCAATTTGCGTTAGGGATTGCAGCGGATACCGGCCAGGAGCGTAATACTCCAATGGGCATCGGGGTAAACTCTGCAGGGCGTACAGTTGACTCTCCCGGTCTACGCTTCGCTGGACCACCCTCTCTCCGGCTTCGCCGCAAAGAGGGCTGGAAGAATAAATATTTCTTATCCCCTCTTTGCGAAGCAGAGAGGGGTGACAAGCGCAGCGATGCCGGGGTGAGTAAACTACTACCCATTCCCATCAAAATAAATTATATTTACATATACGTGTAACCCGACTTGCCAAATCGTAGTCACAGAGGTTATATAATGCAAAGCAAGCTTTCAGATATCGAACTTATTGAGCAAACCCTGGCGGGTAATCAATTTGCCTATGCAGATTTGGTTAAGCGGCATCAGCGTTTTGTTTTTACGCTGGCCATGCGTTTTGCCAAGGGCCGCGAAGATGCTGAAGAGATTGCGCAGGATTGTTTTGTGAAAGCGTACCGCTCGTTGGCATCGTTTCAGGGGCAGTCGAAATTTAGCACTTGGTTGTATAGTATAGTTTATACTACAGCGATGACGTTTTTAAGAAAGAAAAGGGTAGATACTGATTCAATTGATGATGAGGGCACATTTGTGCAGGTGGAAAGCCATGAATCGGCGTATGATACCAACAATGTAGAAAATAAGTCGCGGTCATATTACCTGAACCAGGCCATTGAGCAGTTATTGCCCGATGATGCTACTATAATTACCCTGTTTTATAAGGGAGAGCAATCGTTAGAAGAAATTGCTCAAACAATGGGTATTGAAACAAATACCGTTAAGGTTAAACTATTTAGGGCACGCCAGCGTTTGAAAGAAAAGCTGGAGCGCAATTTAAAACACGAGGTGAAAGAACTGATATGAACACCATCGAAGAAAAACTTTGGAACTATATTGATGGTACCTGCACGCTGGCAGAGCAGGATGCCATTGCCCGGCTTATTGAAGAGGATGATTTGTACAAACAAAAGTACACTGAACTGCTTGCGTTGAACCAGGAATTTGCCGACATGGAACTTGATGAGCCATCGATGGCCTTTAGTTATAATGTAATGGAAGCCATCAGGGCCGAGCAGCTGGTCCCGTTAAAATCAACTATTAATAAAAAAATAATATTAGGCATTGCCGCATTTTTTGTTTTGAGCATATTGGCCTTATTTGCTATTGTGCTTTCAAGTATCCAAATTTCCGGTAATTTATTCAGCGGTTTAGATGTTAAACTACCGGCTAATTTAAAATTGCCGGCAGCAAATGATATTTTCAACAGTACTGTGGTGAAAAGTTTTTTCGTGTTTGATGTAATTTTGGCGCTATTTTTAACCGATAGTTATCTGCGTAGAAAAAAAGCTGCAAAAGAGGCATAAAGTGTTCACTTTTCTGTAATGCCAAATAATGCCACAGTGTCTTTTTGACACTTATCTGCACACTTTTTGTAAAGTAAATTCCCTTTAATCTATTGTTAATGTATCAACAAGGATACATTAACAAAAATTTTAAAAAGTTTTCATTTTTGGCACAGGGATTGTAATACAGTCCGCGAACTGGTAAACTTACCGGTTTAATTGTGATAAGGTTTAGGTTGAAAGTCTCCCGACGCAAGGTTGGGAGGCTTTTATTTTTTTATACGCAATTCTGTCATCCCCAATCTTCCCCCAATCCCACCACTTGACGCCCCGGTTTGATTTTTGTAACTTTGTTTTTATGTCGAAAGCAGAAACACTTGAAGATTTTTACCAAAGGAAAGTTAACTGGCTGCCCAATAACCTGCAGCAAAGCATCGGTCACTTTAATGTATTCCGGATTGAGGACTGCATTGGCCCTAATGCAAAGCAGGTAACTTATAGCCGCCGTACTTTTTATAAGATCAGTTTGATGCGCGGTGATAACATTATTCACTACGCCGATAAAAGTATCACGCTTTCAGGATCAACACTGATGTTTTTCAGTCCGATGGTGCCTTATACGTTTGAGCATATGTCTGATGATCGTACAGGCTATTTCTGCATTTTTACCGAAGAGTTTTTTCTTGAAAAATTCAGAACAGGCTTAAGCGAGTTCCCCATGTTCGGTATCAACGCCAAGCCCGTTTATGCTTTAAATGAAGAGCAGGATGCCTATGTGACCAATTTGTTTCAAAAAATGCTCACTGAGATCAATACCGAATATGCATTTAAATATGACCTGATCCGTAATTACGTTACCGAGCTGGCTTACTACGCGTTAAAAACCGAACCGTCCGAAAATGTATATAAACACGTTGATGCCAAATCGCGCATCACATCGGTATTTACCGAGCTGCTGGAGCGTCAGTTTCCTATCGAAACGCCGTCGCAACGGTTTTCGCTGCGCTCGGCTAATGACTTTGCGCAGCGGCTTTCAGTACACGTAAACCACCTCAACAGGGCCATTCGTGAAACTACAGGTAAAACCACTACCGATCATATTGCCGACAGGCTGCTGAGTGAAGCCAAATCATTATTAAGGCATACCGATTGGAACATCTCCGAAATTGGTTACTGCCTGGGCTTTGAAGAACCCACCCATTTCAATAACTTTTTTAAAAAACAAACCCGGCAAACCCCAAGCTCGTTCCGAAATGTTTGAATTTCGTAACCTTTGGTTTGATTAATGTAATCTCGCCCCTTTGTTGCTGCTGTAACTTTGTTTTATCTTAAATAACAAAGCAAACAACTTTTATGGACAACAACAAAGTATGGTTTATTACCGGAGCTTCAAAAGGCTTTGGCCTTAGCTTAGTAAAACAACTACTGGATGCAGGACAGCTTGTTGCCGCTACTTCCAGAAATTTACAGGATTTAACCGCTGCGGTTAATACAACAAGCAATAATTTTTTACCGCTGCAGGTAGATTTGGCAAACGAAAGCAGCGTATCGCTGGCTTTACAGCATACGCATGAGTTTTTTGGCCGTATCGATGTAGTGATCAATAATGCAGGTTATGGAATTGGCGGCGCTATTGAAGAATTGAGCGATGCCGAAACACGCCTGGCGTTTGATGTAAACGTATTTGGCACGCTTAACGTGATCCGTGCAGTAATGCCTTACCTGCGTAAGCAACGCTCGGGGCATATCATCAACATTTCGTCTATCGCGGGTATCACCGCCAACACAGGCTGGGCAATTTATGCCGGATCCAAATATGCGGTGATCGGAATTTCGGAAGTACTTGCTGCCGATGTTAAAGAATTTGGCATCAATGTAACCGTGGTTGCACCCGGCGCTTTCCGCACCAGTTTCCTCACTGCCGACTCGCTTTCAATTACCGAAAACAAAATTGATGATTACACCGAGGTGCGTGCCATTCATAACAAATACCTCAAAATGGATGGCAAGCAAGCCGGCGACCCGGAAAAGGCCGCAACTGCTATTATCAATACAGCTTACGAAGAAAACCCGCCATTGTACCTGTTATTAGGCGGCGATGCATACAATCGTGCTTTAGCCAAGCTTGATACTTTACACAATGAAATTCGTCAGTGGCAGGATGTAACCTGCTCAACCGATTTCTAAATTTTAGTCCGTTACCCTATATCTACCTATATAAAAACAATAATATGCAAAGTATCAAAGATAAAGTGATTGTGATTACCGGTGCCAGCAGTGGCATCGGTGCATCTGCCGCCCGTAAACTGGCACAGCTTGGTGGCAAAGTAGTTTTGGCCGCCCGCCGGGAAGACCAATTGAAAACCCTGGTGCAGGAAATTGGCGAAAATGCCATCTATGTGGTAACCGATGTTGCCAAACGGGCTGATCTGGATAACCTCATTCAGCAGGCTATAACCAAATTTGGCCATGTTGATGTAATGTGGAACAATGCAGGCATCATGCCTATCTCCTTTTTTGAAGAAGGCCATGTTGATGAGTGGGATAAAATGATCGACATCAATATTAAAGGTGTATTGTACGGCATTAACGCTGTACTGCCCCACATGATTGAGCGTGGTGAAGGTCATATTCTTTCAACCTCATCAGTAGGCGGTTTAAAAACATCTCCTGGTATCGGTGTGTACAGCGGTACCAAATTCGCGGTTAAGGCAATTATGGAAACCCTGCGCGAGGAAGTTGCCCAAACCATTAAAGTAACTACTATATATCCGGGTGCTACAAAATCAGAGTTAGGCCATGACATTACCAGCCCTAAGATCAAAGGCTTGTATGGCAACCTTACCAATATGCCCAAACTTGATGAAGAAGCAATAGCCAACGCGGTGATCTACGCGATAAGTCAGCCGGACAATATTACCGTTAACGAAGTTGTGGTACGCCCGCTCGGCCAAACCCGATAACGTTAATCCGGCGATCTTTTCGATCAAAATAAGCGAAAATCAAAAACAATCGCTAAAAGCGTAACAAATCAGTAAAAACAAAATCTATCAACATACAAAACTATGGAAAACAATAAAGTATGGTTAGTAACCGGTGCCTCTAAGGGACTGGGACTTGCCTTAGTCAAACGACTATTAAATGAGGGCTATAAGGTAGCCGCCACATCGCGCAATTTAAACGATCTGAGTAAAGCAGTTGACGCAAACAGTGAGCAGTTTTTACCGCTTGCCGTTAATTTAACCAACGAAGACAGTGTACAGGAAGCCGTTGAGCTCGCGGTAAAAACCTTCGGAAAAATTGATGTAGTTGTCAACAATGCCGGATACGGCTTATTGGGCGGCATTGAAGAACTGACCGACCGCGAGGCTCGTGATAACTTTGAGATCAACGTATTTGGATCATTGAACGTGATCCGCAAGGTGCTGCCTTATCTGCGTGCTCAAAAATCAGGTCATATTTTAAACGTTTCGTCAATAGGAGGCTTTACCGGTGCATTTGCAGGCGGCGGTATTTATTGCGCCACTAAGTTTGCCGTTAATGGTTTCTCCGAAACATTATCGGCCGAAGTAGCGCCCTTTGGCATTAAGGTCACCATTGTACAGCCCGGTTATTTCAGGACCAACTTCCTGTCGGCAGGCTCATTGGCAGTACCTCAAAACCAGATAGCCGACTATCAGAATGTACGGGACACAGTAAATTTCCACCAAAACGATATGGACCAGCAACAGGCCGGCGATCCCGAAAAAGCAGCCGCAGCCATGATTAGCATAACCACCGAAGCTAACCCGCCGCTCAATTTATTCCTGGGCGAGGATGCTTACGGCCTGGTTGAGAAAAAGCTGGCATTCGTTCAAAACGAATTAGCAACATGGAAAGAATTAACGCTTTCAACAGCAATACAACAATAAATGCTCATTATTATATAGGTGTATGGGTTACCCGCGATGGGCTTATCCGCCACGAATTTTTACCCAACGGCCGTTATACAGAAGCCCGCGGGGATAAACAAGATGCTTACACAGGCTATTACAGTGTGTTAGGCAACCATGTTGAATATCTTGACGATACCGGCTTTACTGCCGAAGGCGATTTCAGAGACGGTGTATACTATCACGCCGGAATGGTATTATATAAAGAAACAGCATGAAGCTGTAAGTGATAACATATAATAACGCTAAGCCGCATTTGAAATAAACTTCACCAAACTTCTTTTAGCTACTGGCAGCAGCGTTTGTTCAAGCGGAAAAGTGATATCACTATGTACATAATAAACCGCCGGGTTAGGTATAAACTTATTGCGGTTAATGAGGTGTTGTTTTATATGCTCAGGTGTGTTAATGATACTTTGCTCGTAAGTATCAACAAAAGTTATGTTAATACCCCGGTATTTGTCATCCTTCCCTTCAAAAATAGTAATCTGATACTCATAGATCCGGTTGGTGCGATCCTTGCCATTTTGTAACGAAAAATAACCGTTATAGGGCATTAAAGGAATGATGCCTACCGGATCAATATTAACATGCCGCTCTACAAAATCATAAATATCCCTGCCGGTTTTTATTGCCGGGTCCATTTTACTGAGGGCGTAAGTAATAATATGTTCAATTTCAAGCATACTTTGATCATCGGTAATGATCTTTTGATAGGTAAGTTTTACGGCCTCAATATCAGCCTGGGTTAAGCGCTGCGGAAAAGCCTGCTGCAACAGGCTTTTATTTTTTTTAAAATCAATAAGGTTGTTATAGTGAAAAATCAGGTCGGCCAGGTTGGGATATAACCGGCCGTTATTAAAGTGGCTGTTAATTTCCTGCAGGTAACTTAACAGGATATATTTTTTGTATTCAAAATCAATATGGCCTTCAATAAACCAGTTTACACCTAATTGCCTCATTTTTCCACCTCCTTTTGATAGCTTAAATTAAACAAAAAACACCAACTTTGCAATATGCCCTATGGAACCCTTTATTTAATTCCCGTACCACTGGCCGATGATGCAGCTGCAAAATCCTTTACGCCATACCTGGTTGATACCATTAACAGTATCAAAGAATACATTGTGGAAAACGAAAAAACTGCTCGTCGGTTTTTAAAAGAAGCGGGGTTAAAAACTCCGCAAAGTGAGTTATTGATCCACGATTATGGTAAACATAACCGAGATATGGGTAAGGCCGATTTTTTTAAAGGCCTGCAGGCTGGTAACGATGTTGGTTTGATGAGCGAAGCCGGCTGCCCTGGTGTAGCCGACCCCGGTGCCGAAATTGTTGACAAAGCCCACCGCATGGGCATTAAGGTTGTGCCATTGGTTGGGCCAAGCTCTATTTTGCTGGCGCTGATGGCTTCGGGTTTTAGCGGCCAAAGCTTTGCTTTTCATGGCTACCTGCCTATTGATAAAGTACTGAGGGCCAAAAAGATCAAAGAGCTGGAAAATACAGCTGTAAAGCTCGATCAAACTCAAATGTTTATCGAAACACCTTTTCGCAATAACCCTATGCTGGAGGAGATCCTGAAAACGGGTAACCCCAAAACCAAGCTCTGTATAGCCTGCGACCTTACCGCTGCTACCGAGTTTGTGCAAACAAAAACCATTGCCGATTGGCAAAAGAAAGTTCCGGAACTACATAAACGTCCAACCATATTTTTACTCTATCACGGTAATAAATGACCATAAGCCAGCAGCATACCCCAGTTGTAATTGTAGGTGCCGGCCCATCAGGTTTGATGATGGCCGCACAGCTTTTACGCTATGGTGTGCAGCCGGTAATTATCGATAGCAAGCAGGGGCCAACTACACATTCAAAGGCGCTGGCCGTGCAGGCCCGCTCTATGGAGATCTACAGGCAAATGGGTGTTATCGATAAGGTGCTTAGTGATGGCAAACGTGGTGGCGGTGTACAATTTAACCAGGAGGGCGAAGAGGTTGCCAGCCTTTCGCTTGCCAATGTTGGCGAAACGCAAACTGGTTTTCCATTTATCCAGATGTACCCGCAGAGCAAAAACGAGCGCTTATTGCTTGATTTTATTACCCTGAACTGCTGCCCTGTATATTGGAATACTTCGTTGTTATCGTTAAACCAGGATGCAGGCAAGGTAACACTGCAACTGCAAAGCGGCGAGGACAAACAAACCATTACCTGCGATTGGCTTGTTGCGGCAGATGGTGCGCATAGCACGGTGAGGAAGCAATTGAATGTCCCTTTTAATGGCGACACCTACCAGCACCAGTTTTATTTAGCCGATATAAAAATAGAGGCTGATTTTGGCGATAAGGTAAATCTGTTCCTTTCAAAAAAAGGTTTTGCAGGCTTTTTTCCCATGCCCGATGAACGGAGCTACCGTGTAGTAGGGAACCTGCCCGATGAATTTGATAAAAAAGACGAACTGCAGATTGAAGAGGTATTGCCGCACTTGCGGGATGTTACCAAACAACAGATCATCGTTGAACATACCAACTGGTTCACCACCTATCGCCTGCATCATCGCATGGCCGATAAATTCAGGGAGCAGCGTTGCTTTTTAATTGGTGATGCCGCGCATATCCACTCGCCGGTTGGCGGGCAGGGTATGAACACCGGTTTACAGGATGCCTATAACCTGGCATGGAAACTGGCAGGCGTGATTAATGACCAGCTTAAGGCATCGGTTTTAGATAGCTATGCGCAGGAAAGGATGCCTGTAGCCAAAGATCTGCTTAACACTACCGACCGGATCTTTAAAATGATCCTGTCGCGCAACTGGTTCATTAATTTATTAAAGAAATATTTGCTGCCTGTAGTTTTAAAATGGGTATGGAGCAAGCCCAATCTGCGCGAAGCATTTTTTAAACGGGTATCGCAAACCGGTATAGCTTATCGCGATAGCACGATAAACCTTAACCTGGGCCATGCCAGCCAGATCAAAGCGGGCGACAGGCTGCCTTACCTCAAGGTATTTGACGAAAAGAGGCAGCTGGAAACCGACCTGCACGAATGGTGCAGCAAGCCAGGTTTCACGCTCATCTGCCTGGGCAAACTCAAAGAGATCGACCTGTTTACCGTAGCCAAATGGATCACTCAAAGCTATGGGGCCAGTCTCAACTTTTTTTACCTGCCTCCATCGGCCAAAAACCAACATATCTTTGATGCTTTCGATATAAAAGAAAATCAAAAAAAAGCCCTGATCATCCGTCCCGATATGCACATCGGCTTTTTAAATGATGTGGTGGATATTGATATGATGGATAATTATTTGTTGAATGTAGTGGGAGTGAAGTCGAAAGTCTCGGGTCTTTAGCCGTAAGTTCTAAATCTCAAGTCAGAAACTCATCTCCGCAGGTTACAGGAAAAACTTAGCTTTTTATATCTGCAACCAATACTTACGACTCCCGACTTCGAACTTAAGACTTAAAAACTCACCTCACCACCATCACCCAGCCGCTCATCACAGTACCATTTTTTAAGTCGATCACATAATAATATGTTCCTGATGGGATATCCTGTCCGCTGTATTTGCCATCCCAGGCTTTGGGGTAGCCGGTGCTTTTAAATACCAGCCCGCCGTAGCGGTTAAATACTTGCGTGGTTGAGGTTGGATAAGTATCAAGCGCTTCAATGCCCCAGGTGTCGTTAAGGCCATCGCCATTAGGTGTAAAGGTATTGGGGATCACTACTTTTTTATAAACACGCACAAATACCTGGTCGGTAGCTTCATCGCCGCAGCCTGAGTTTGATACTGCGTGCAAGGTATAGGTGATATCTTCCATTGGTGAGGCCGAGGGCTTAAGTTCAAGGCTGCTGCTCAGGTTATCCGTCGGGGTCCAGTAATAGCTTACGTTTGTGCCTTTGGTGCTGCCATTAAGCGTGGTTGTTTGTCCCTGGGTAATGTACCTGTCCGGGCCAGCGTTGGCTACAGGCTTTTTAAGTACATTAACCTGTACTGTAGCTGTTGAGGTACAGGTGCCGTTGCTTACGGTAACCGTGTATAATGTGGTATCTGCAGGGCTGGCTACAGGATTGGCAATATTGACAGCTGAAAGGCCTGTAGCTGGCGACCATGAATAAGTTGAACCTCCGCTTGCATTTAAAGTGACCGAACTCCCCTCGCAAATTGGCTCAACAGCATCAACAGCTGCAACAGGCTGTGCATTCACCACAACGGTAACCGGTACTACTACCTCGCAGCCCGACGATGACTTAACCGTAACAGAATAAGTACCTGCTGCGGCAGCGGTTACATTACTGATGGTTGGATTTTGAATGGCCGAGGCAAAGCCATTGGGCCCTGTCCATTGATAACTTACCCCGGTTGATGCGCTTAGCGACAAGGTTGTACCCGCGCAAACCGGTGTGTTAGCCGTTGCTGTTGATGATGGAGGCGCGCCAACGGTGAGGGTAAGCACGTTTGATGCCGACCGGCAAAGTGCCGAATTGATATTACCCGCCTGGGCAGTTACTGCCCGGTAATAGTAAGTGTCGGCTACCGTTGGTGATGTGATCTGGTAACTTGAACTGGTGCTGTTTGCCCCGGCCAGATCTGTCCAGGCACCGTTACCGTTTTTGTACTGCCATAAAACGGTATACCCGCTGGGGATAGTAGTGCTAAGCGTATAAGTTTGAGGGATATCAGAACAAGCCGATGCCGTAATAGTTGAACTTGAACTGCTGAAGCTTGCCGCTATCACTGGCCCGTAAGGCCTGAATACGATATCATCAATTGCAAGGTCATTGGCAGGAGCACCTCCGGCGCTGTTATTGATCATCTTGATCACCACATCGCCAACACCTGCCGGCAGGGTAAAGTTAAACGACTTCTGGATCCATTGATAATTGCCACTGGTGCGGGCAATGGTGCCGCTGGTAAAACTTTGAATGGTTGTTCCGTCGGTTTTTTCGATGGCGAAAGTGATATTTGGCGGGCTGATATCATTGCTCCTTAATAAATTCACTACCCAGGCCGAAAACTGGTAAGTTGTATTAGAGCATAAACCGGTAATGGTTCGTTTATAAAAATAATCTGTTTTGGATACGCTGGCATTTACCACCATCATATAGCCTCCGGTATTGCCGGTATGGTCTGTTGCCGACCACCAAACATTGCCTGCACCTGCGGTTGTGTTTTCAATAGTGTATGACCCATCACTCGGGAAATCGGCATTGCTGTAAGTGTAGCTTGTTGAGCCGGAATCGGCAGGGAGTGCGCCCGAATGGGTTGAGGTTCCTGAGCCAAAAGTGATGCTCACTACCGGATCGCCGAGGCTTTGCGCATTTGTTTTGCGAACGGATAAGATGAGAAAAAAGCTGATTAGGGGGAGTAACTTTTTTGCTTCCAACGGAATACTGGTTTAAAAAAGCGCCTGCATGTACTACTAACATACAGACGCTACTATCGCAACTATTATGAAAAGGGGTATTATATAAACCATTTATGGGGTTATAACTGGTTTACGGTATAAATATGAGGGGATGTGCAGCTTTCATCAATAATGTATCGATGAATAATAGTTTTGTATAGGCGAATGAAAAAGGGACAGCAAACTACCGGCGGGGAATGAAAATGCCTGGTATTTTTCTATTTATGTTTGGCCCAGTTGCGTGCAAAATCGTTATAACTTTCGCTTACCGGCAATTCAACATCGGTAAGCTGTACCTTGCGGTTTTGAATTGAACGGATTTTATTAACAGGTACTATATAGCTGCGATGGATGCGCTGAAACCTGGCCGAAGGCAGTTTTTCCAACACCTTCTTCATCGGCATCAGCGTAAGGATGGTTTTATCGTTTGTGATATGGATCTTGATATAATCCTCCATGCTTTCTATATATTCGATAGTGCCCAGGTCTATCTTAACCATCCGGTATTCCGAATACACATACAGGCTTTCGTCGGTTTCGGCGATAGCGGAGGTTTTGTTTTGATATTTATGATAATCTATAGCTTTTTCAACAGCCTTAGTAAAGCGTTTTATATCTATCGGTTTTAAAATATAATCAAGTGCTTCCAGTTCAAAACCCTCATATGCAAAGTTTTTATGGGCGGTTGTGAATATCACCATGGGTTTTACCTGAAGTGAACGCACAAGATCGATCCCGGTAATATCAGGCATGCTTATGTCAACAAAAAGCAGGTCGATGGGGTTGTTCTTTAAAAACTCAGCGCCGGTTATTGCATCTTCAAAAGTATTTACCATTTGTAGTTCGGGGAACCGGGCTACATAGTCGCTCATAAGCCTTAAGGCCAGCGGTTCATCATCAATGGCTATACACTTAAGTGCCATAATTAAACTTGTAAAGTAAGTTGAACAATATACTCATTATTATGGCTGCTTATGCTTAACAAATGCTTGCCGGGATATAAATGTTCAAGACGCTGTTTAGTGTTTTTTATGCCGATGCCCGTGCGCTGAAACTCACTGTTCTGCACGCTAAAGATCCGGTTTTTGCAATAGAAGGAAATATTGAGCTCCTGGATATCAACCTTGATATCTATACCAGATGGTTCATGCTTGCTTATCCCGTATTTAAAAACATTTTCAACAAATGTCATCATTACCAGGGGCGCTATCTTTTTATTTCCGATAGCTCCTTCAACCTCAAAATTTACTTTGGTGTTTTTACCTATCCGGAGGCGCTGCAATTCAATATAATCGCTGATGCAGTCAATTTCGCTTTGCAGCGGAACAAAATCTTCGGCAACATCATCAGTAACGTAACGCATTATGTTTGAGAGCTTCATGATACTGTCGGCAGCGTTATCATCTTTAATAGCCGCAAGGGTATAGATGTTATTGAGCGTATTAAACAGGAAGTGCGGGTTGATCTGAGCTTTCAGGAATGACAGCTCGGCGCTTGTTTTATCTGCCTCGGCACGGGCGGCCCGCTGTTCGGTAAGCTGCCATTGCTGCACTGTTTTGATGGCCATGCTCAGCGCCATGATCATTAAAAAAATAAAAAGGCTGGTGCTGTCAAGCGGCTGCATATGACGACGGCGCCATTGAAACTGTGCATTATTAGAAAAGGCCGAATCAGAACGAAAGTTGTGCCGGTTAAAAGCGGCAGCCGTGTCAGAATCAGGCATGTTACGGGTGCCATGTCCATAACGTTCACCGTCAAATTGCGAACGATGGTGCATTCCGTTAACCATTCGCCAGCCATCGGTACTGCGCATTAACTTATCAAAAGGACGAAGCGTGTAAACTCCAGCCAGTAACACTACAGATATGATACCGTAAATGACGTACTTCTTTTTCAGGAAAAAACTGGGAATGAACAGGTAAGCATTTGAATAAAATAGCACCATATAGGTAACACAGAATATCCAATAAGCCGGTTTTTGCAAAAAAGTTGTGATGGACGTATGATAAAACGCCCGGCTATTTAAAAACACAAGCGGAAAGGCCATGAACAGCAACCAGCCTGCAATGTGTATAATAACCGAAAATGCTTTAAAACGCGACATAATGTAAAATAACGCATTATGTTACAGCAATAAAAACAAGTCCCGGTATTTTAATGATTTGTGTGGATGAGTTTTTTTCGGGTGGTAAGCCTGAAGCTGTTAGCCTCGATTGTAAATTTCAGGCTTTCGATTAAGTATTTTGAACTTGAGACTTTGATCTTCACACTTACCCGTGAATAGTTTCGCCCTTGCCGTAATTCTGAATAACATGAGCTTCATATTCAAGGAATTGCTTCCAGCGGGCATCAACATCAATTTCTTCAGCATATTTTTTTGCCAGGCGAATAAACATGGAGTAGTGCGTTGCTTCGCTGATCATCAGCTCGTGATAAAAGGCCGCCAGCTGTTCGTCATTAATGTTTTCAGATAAAACCTTGAAACGCTCACAGCTTCGGGCTTCTATCATAGCCGAAAACAGTAACCTGTCAATTAGTTGAGCTTCGCGGCCACCTCCTATGATAATAAATTTCCTAAGCTCGTTCACGTAATTATCCTTACGCTCGCGGCCAAGAATATAACCGCGTTCAAGAATTATGTCATGTACGCGTTTAAAGTGATCCATTTCTTCCTGTACAAGCAATGCCATTTCCTGCACCAGCTCGCTTAGGTTGGGATTTTGAACAATAAGGGTTATGGCATTGCTGGCTGCTTTTTGCTCGCAAAAAGCATGATCAGTCAAAATCTCCTCGATATTGCTCTCTACCACATTTTTAACCCAAAGCGGATCGGTAGGTAATTGCAGTTTTAAAATGGTTTTCTCGCTCACGGTACAAAGATAGTTGATAGAGCTGAAAGGTTAAAGGCAAATGGCGTGTTTGCAATTAAGGTTTAAAAACAAAGGCCATCTCTCGCGGAGTGGCCTTCGATTTTTATAAACTATTGATCCATTTTACAAGCTCATCGCGGGTTTTGCCCGTTTTTTGTTGCAGCTTGCCAAGTGTTTCATCGTCTTTGCCTTCCTGCCAGGTAAGGTCATCGTCTGTAAGATCGCCGTAAGCTTGTTTGATTTTTCCTTTCAGCTCGTTCCATCCGCCTTTTATTTCTAATTTATCCATAATGTTTTTTATTTAGATGTATAAGGATAACCGACATGGGGTAAGGATGGTTTGCAAAATGTTGGATTTGTATGAAAGCTAAAAGCGAAATGCTGAAAGCAAAAAGCCACAATTGTAACCAGAGATTGTCAAAACCGGTGAAAAAGATAGAAACTCTTAAAACCTCAACCCTAAGCCTGCGTCGTGATTCAGTATGTATTTTCCATCACTAAATTCGGGCATTATATACGGATTATTGCTTACCAGAAATGGTCCGTCAAGGTCAACCCAATCTGCCTGGGGGGCTATGGCCAGTCCGGCAAGGGCGGCGCAGCTGGTTTCGGTCATACAGCCTATCATGATCTTCAGGTTAAGCTCGCGGGCTTTATCAATCATCCGCTTGGCTTCATACAACCCGGCCGATTTCATTAGTTTAATATTGATCCCGGTATAAACACCTTTAGCTTTTTCCACATCTTCAAATCGTTGAACGGCTTCATCCCCTATAATAGGAATCGGGCTGCGCTCGGTAAGCCAGGCATTGCTGTCGGGATCGGTTTTGAGCATAGGCTGCTCTATCAATTGTACGCCTTGCTCATGCAACCAGTAAGTCATATCAAGGCTTTGCTGTAAATCTGTCCAGCCTTGGTTGGCATCAACATAAAGGGGCACATCAGTTACCGAGCGGATAGTATTGATCAATTCCTTATCGCTATCCCTACCCAGCTTAACCTTGATCACTTTAAAGCCTTCGGCCTCTTTAACCTTTTTGATGATCATTTCGGGCGTATCAATCCCTATGGTAAAACTGGTAACAGGCATTAGCGCAGGGTTGCTGCCTAACAATTGCCAGCATGATTGTTGCTTCAGTTTACCATCCAGATCATGCAGGGCAATATCAATGGCTGCTTTAATGGCCGGGTTGCCGGGGGCTATCTCATCAAGGTAATTGATGATAGCTTCAAAATCAAAAGGATAGTTAAATTGGCCAATATCAACCTTGCTCAGAAATTCGGTAGCGCTTTGATGACTTTCGCCCATGTAAGGCACCATTGAAGCTTCCCCATACCCGGTTTTACCTTCGTGGCTGATCTGTACCAGCATAACCGGTGTAGAGGTACGCGAAAATTTGGCTATCGTAAAAGCATGCTTCAGCAGAAGCTCGTAGGGTTGATATGTCAGTTCCATGTTAAAAACCAAAGCTAAAATTTTAGTACGAAAATCGTGCTTATCTTTGCGGCCATGCCGGCACAAATTTATTCACCGTTCACCAATTTCAATTTCAGCAACAATAAATGTTTCCTTACGGGGCAAACCCTTAATTCGCCCGAGGAGCAGATCCAGGTATTTCCGCAATGGCTCATGAGCCGTTACGAGCTGGAAGACAAGCCATTTAAACTGCTTGACGAAAGCATGGCAACCTACAAAGACCTGAAGCTGCCCTGCACCGCCGAAGTTAACGAGTTATACCTCGAGCCGCTTGAAAGCGAAATTGCTGCTGCTTTTGATACCGGTTACGAGGCCTTGAAAGCGCTTGATGAGGATAAACTGTTCCTGTGGGCTGGTAAATTGCTGTACGGAATTATTTTTAACGAGATCCAGGCGGGCATTAAACTCCAGCACTCGCAAGGCGAAGAATTTAACATATCTCAATCCATCATCCATAAATTCAACAACCTGCACATGATGCTGCAAAGCCTCAACCTGCCTGTTGAGTTTGACGGCTTTAAGCCCTACAGCCTTGTTTTGTTTAAGGTTGATAATGCCGAAAACGTTTTTGGTTACCGCGATGAGATCAATACCCTCACCTTCTCACTGCGTATCAAAGATTTTGGCCTGATCATTTGCCTGCAGGATAACGGCGCTAATGCCCGTTACCATAAGGAGGCTTTAGATAAAATTGCCGATAACATATTGCATCCCATTCAGTTTGAAGAGCTGAATGCAAGGTTCTTTTATTCGGCTTACCTGTTTAACCGCCTGCCCGAGTACGATATTTTCAATATTGGCGAAACGATATCATTAGAAGCCCTGCCGTTGCGCGGCACCAGCAGCAAGCCTTTGTTTGACGACTGGATGAACAAAACTTACGGACAGGTACTGGAAAACTTTTGGAAAAACTGGGGGTTCCTGCTGTTAGAGATCATCAAGAACCCCGAAAAACCTATGAGCTTTTTATTCAATGCCGATGGGGAGTTTAAAGATGCAAACGGGCTGGGGCTTCAGAAATAATCTGGTGAATAAACTCGCCTAAAATCTGGTGATTAAAAACGATAGTGATCATCAGGCCGCTTATCGCTCCAAAAAAGTGAGCGTCGTGATTGATCTGGTCGCGTGAGTATTTTGAAGCAAAATGGCAATACACCAGGTATAAGATACCAAATACCCAAAACCAGATTCCTATCGGGATAGGTAGCATGTAAATGGTTTGCCATGGCATAAATAAAATTATACTAAAAATTACCGCGCTAACGGCACCTGAAGCACCGAGGCTATAGTAATTATAATCGTTTTTGTGCTTAATTACAGTTGGCATATCGCTCAATATCAAGCTTAAAATATATAGGATGCCAAACTGAAGATGCCCTATCAATGGCTCAAGGGTAAACGCAAAAAAATAAAACGACAGCATATTGAAAAACAAGTGCATCCAATCTCGGTGGATAAGCCCGCTGGTGATGATGGTGTGGATATCTTTTCCGCGCGAAACGGTGTAAGGATGCAGCATCATGCGTCCGTACAGGTTATTGTTTGAAAAAGCTAAAAGCGAAGTAATAATAGTTATTGCGAAAATAGCACAGGCCACCGGGGCCGTTTGTAAGTATTCCATTTATTTAAGGTCGAGTTTGGTATTAGTTAAAAGCCTGCCTACAGGATAGCGCATAAAAGTTTTTTCAAAGTAAGGCGAATTTCGGTAAACAAACATCAATTGCGCTTCGGCATTTTTGGCCAGCTGCGGATCTTTTGCTTTGGCATCGTCCAGTTTTTGTTTAATTGAAGGATCTTTTTTTAGCAGATCGGCAGCAATATCTTCAAAAACATAATCCGAAAAATACTCCTTTTCACCCAGCATCGAATCAAAAAAGTTCCAGGCAAAAAACGAGTCTACCCCCTGCGGCTCCAGCGTTTCCACGATATAACGGTTTATTGGCTGATTAGTATATACCACATAATCGCCGGTATAAAATTTAATTGGCATATCAACCGGGTTAAGCTTTACGCCGGTATGCAGGTAATGCCCCTCAAAAGGCCGTGCCGGGGTTTTCAGATCGGCTATGTAATACATTTGCAGGTTAAGCGTGGTATCGTGTGCCAGCTGTTTCATTTGCACACCATTCAGCTTAAACAGATCGATCACCTTGCCCCAGGCCTGCGGAATTACATAGGCAACCGGCTTATCGGCAGTGGCGGTAACTTTATAAGTGTTGTAGTACTTTATGGTTTTGGTGTAAGGTTTATCACGATCATAATACAGCCTGGGCAAGCCGCTAACGCCGCTGGTTTTGTAACCGGCTTCATAACCTTTAAAAGCGATGGTATCAACTTTGCTATTATCAACCGCCCAGCTTAATGCAAAGGTTTTTTGATTAGTTATCTGCTCATCGGCTTTATGTTTCAACTCACCTATCAGTTTTGCGTCGCGCTGGTTAATTTCAATAAGATGCTGCATAAAATCATAGGTAGCGTACACGCGTTTATCAAAAGGTTTGAGCATGTGCGTTTCGGTAATATAGCTAATGATGTTATGCTGGGCCGTAAAGCCGGTAGCAAAGCGCGGAGTTTCCAAGAAACTTACAATGCCCGAATCCGGCAGCCCTTCTTCGCCTGCACCATAGGGAATCATCTCATACCCGCTCTTTTTCATCTTGCTGTACAGGTATGGTGTCAGCGTTTTGGTAGTATAGTCGGCAAGGATAGGGTTTTGCTTTTCCTTTTGGGTTTCAATGAGTGTCATCACATATTGGTAATCGGCACCATCGCTGGTATGATTATCTAAAAACACTTCAGGCTTCCAGGTGGTAAGGATCTGGGTAAAAGCTAAAGCGTTGCGACTATCGGCCTTAATAAAATCGCGGTTCAGATCAAGGTTACGGTAATTACCCCTGAAACCATAAGCCGATGGCCCGTTCTGGCTTACACGGCTCAGGCCACGGTTAAGGTTGCCGTCGATATTATATAGCGCTATGAGGCAGATCACCACATCTTTTGGCAGTGTATTATTTTTAAGCATATCGCGCACCAGCATCATACTGGCGTCAATGCCTTCCGGTTCGCCGGGGTGAATGCCATTGTTGATGAGCAGCACTCGTTTGTTTTGCTTTTTAATTATCGCCGGATCAAATACCTTATCTTTTGAAAGTACTACAAGCGTTAAAGGTTTGCCCACGTCGGTAGTACCGTAATTGATTAGCTTCATTTGCTGCGGGTACAACTTATTAAGCTTTTGATAGTAATCAATCACCTGAGCATAGGTTGCAGTATAATTTTTATCCTTACTTAACTCAAACGGGGTGAGCTGGGCTTTGGCAGATAAGGCAATGAAACAGGTAATTAATGCAGCAAAAACTATTTTCATGAGTGAATACGTTGCTCAAATATAGTTTAAGTGTAGCAAAGCAACGGGGTGTAAGGTGATTTTTACGGGTAAGCCCCCTCTAAATCTTCCCCGGAAGGGGAGACTTCTTATCTGCATCTGTCCTTTTTCAAAGCCCTCCCTTCCGCGGAGGGTTGGGGGGGGCTGGTTTGTGACTTTTACAAACCAGCAATCTCCGCCTGTACCTTCTTGGGTAAACTTTTAACCACCTCGTTATACGAGTGGTCAATCATTTCGCAAAGCTGTTTACGGGTGAGGGAACCATTCATTTGCACGGTGTTCCACATTTTTTTATTCATGTGGTAGCCGGGCTGCACTTCGGGGTGGCGTTCGCGTAGTTCAACGGCCCATTCAGGGTCGCATTTAACATTGAACCTGTCGCCGGTTTGTAAGCCGGTTAATAAAAAGATCTTTTCGGCAATTTTAAAAACCAGCGTATCCTCGCCAAAAGGGAAGCCTTCGGTAGCTCCCGGTTTTTGCAAACAATAATCGCGCAGTTCTTCTATGTTCATTACCTGAAGTTTCTGACCAATTTGGTATAGGATACCGTATTGCCAAAATTATATTTGAAACCTATACTGTATTGAACAAACTGATCGGGCGCGTTGTTTTTGAACTTTTGAGGGTTATCATTGTATCCGTCAAGCCCTTCACCAAAAGCATAGCTGTGCTGTACGCCCAGGGTTATAGTGTAACCCACCTGGTCATAATCATCATAAATTTTAAATTCGTAACCGAACCTTATTGGTACCATGAGGTTGATGCTCTTGTCTTTTCCCTGGAAACCTTCAATTTCGCCAACAGGGCCGTGGTTTTCGTATCCCGGCGGGTTCGAACGCTGAACAAAGGCCATCTTGTTTTTTATTGCACCAATGCCCGAGCCTATATAAAAGTTTTTAAGCACATTCAAAAAGCCACTGTTATCATAATCTATAATTTCACCCATTTGCAAATCGGCGCGAAGTACGAGCGCTAAAAAGTTGTTTTTTGATTTGCGGCCAAATTCGTCCTTGTCGGGTGTAAGTCCCCCGCCTTCCAGGGTGCCAAAATGAAAATCAAGTGCTATAGGCACGTAAGGGCTATAGTTGTAGGTTAAATTAAGTGTACCGCCGGGGTGCCAAACCTGCCTTTTAAGATCGTCGAAGCCGCGCGCATAATTGACGCCTCCGCCAATGCCCCATTCATAATAGTTGAAACCACTTTGGGCTTTTGCCATAACCGAGACACAAACCAAAACAAAAAGCAGAAAATATTTTTTCAATGTATAATTTATTCAATATTTACAATTGGAGATGGTTATTAACCGCCGCCTAAATTTGCACTAATATAGAAGCTTTATATGAATTTTAGTTCATTCATTAAGTTCACAGTTACCGGGCGCTTCTTGCGTTACGTTACCATTGATACGCAATCCGACCCCTCTTCGGTTACGTTTCCATCAACAGAAAAACAAAAAGATTTGGGCCGCCTGCTTGTAAATGAGCTCTTAACAATGGGTGTAACCGATGCGCACCTTGATGAGTACGGGTATGTTTATGCTACTATTCCATCCAATACCGATAAAAAGGTGCCCGTGATCTGCTTTTGTTCGCACATGGATACTGCTCCCGATTGCAGCGGAAAAGACGTAAAGCCTATAGTACATAAAAACTACCAGGGACAGGATTTAATACTGCCGGATGATCATACACAAGTGATCCGCATGGTTGAGCACACCGATTTGAAAAACCAAATTGGTAACGACGTGATAACCGCCAGCGGCACTACCCTGCTTGGCGCCGATAATAAAGCCGGCGTAGCCGAAATTATGGATGCCTGTTACCAGCTCATCAATCACCCTGAAATTAAACATGGCGATATCCGGATATTATTTACGCCTGATGAGGAGGTTGGCCACGGAGTTGACCATGTGGATATTGCCAAATTAGGGGCCTTTGCTGCTTACACCATGGATGGCGAAAGCGCGGGTAATATGGAAAATGAAACCTTTTCGGCAGATGGGGCACGACTAACCGTTAATGGCGTAAGTTCACATCCCGGCTTTGCCAAAGGTAAAATGGAAAGTGCCATTAAAATTGCCGGGCAAATTATAGCCGCCCTGCCCGATGAGCTTTCGCCGGAGCATACTGAAGGAATGGAAGGCTTTGTACATCCCGTAGGTATTGAAGGCCATGTAGAAACAGCCAGTATCGATTTTATTATCCGCGATTTTGACGAAGCCAGGCTTGCAGATCATGTTGAGGTTATCCGCCAAACGGCTGCCGGAGTATTGAAGAAATTTCCGGGCTCAACATTTGATCTTGTTGTAAGCCAGCAATACCGTAATATGAAAGGCGTACTTGACCAGCACCCGCAAATTGTTGATTACGCAATGGAAGCCATTAACCGTACCGGCTTAACCGCCAAATTGTGCAGCATACGTGGTGGTACTGATGGCTCAAGGCTGTCATTTATGGGATTGCCTTGCCCTAATATCTTTGCTGGCGAACACGCATTTCACAGCCGGCACGAGTGGGTATCGGTACAGGATATGCAAAAAGCGGTTGAAACCATTTTGCATTTATGCACGATTTGGGAAGAAAGAAGTTAATATGAAGTTGTTAGTCTTAAGTACTAAGTCGGAAGTCTGTTTTTGACTTGGAACTAACGACTAACAACTTTGTCAAAAACGGTTAAACCAAACTAAATTTGAAGATGTATACGATACGCACAGCAACGGTTAATGACGTGGAAACGATCCGGGATATTGCCGATAAAACATGGTGGGTTACCTATGGCCCTATTCTTGAGCACGAGCAGATAGCTTTTATGCTGGGAGAGATCTACTCGGCAGAAAAAATCACCAAACAGGTTAAGGAAAATCAGCAAACTTTTCTGTTACTGGAAGAAGAAGGCAAGCCGGTAGCGTTCGCGGCCTACTCCCCCCGCGAGGAAGATGCGGAGATATACAAATTGCACAAACTATACTGCCTGCCCGAAACCCAGGGTAAAGGCTACGGCAAAGTATTGATTAATGAGGTAGCTCGAAAAACAAAAGATGCCGGCAAGCAAGCGCTTGAACTTAATGTGAACCGGTACAATAATGCCAAGTCGTTTTACGAAAAGATGGGATTTAGCATTGCCTATGAAGAAGATATAGCTATTGGCAAATACTGGATGAATGATTACGTGATGCGGAAGGAACTGTAGTGGGTTATTATTTTGCCGGAAGCGTTTTCAAAAGTTCTTTAGCAGGTACAGCTTTGAAGCTGCCATCTTTGTCGCCAATAATTAGGCTTTCATCGTTGGCAGCGGCTGCTTCAACCAGTTTGCGGTTTGCCCGTTTCATACCTTCAAGCACCTTCGCAGCAAACTCGTTAATGTCCATTTTATTTGTTTCTGTTGTCATTGGCTTGCGATAAAATCAAATCCCAAATATCGAGTGTAATAATGTTAGCTTTAAATTCATCTGTACTCTGCGCAACAAATAAAGGCCCAAGGTCGGTGTTATTTGCAATCAACCATTTGTCACATAAAGGCATATACAAATATACCAAATTTCTTATTCCTCTATAATATCTCCGTTCTATCACATCGATAGGGATATTATGCCCGCCTTTGCTCACTCGCTTAGCCACTCGTTCCATTGCCATTTGTGGAGAACTTAGCCAAAAGAACAATAAAGTAACTTCATACCCTTTTTGCTGTGCCCTTTTTACTAAAGAAACATAACTTCGGGTTGAAAGTGTTGTTTCAAAAGCAAAATCAACCTCCCGGCTTAGCAATTCATCAATTCGTTGTAACATGATCCGGCCAGCTTCAAGTGCAACACTTTCCGGGTTAAAGGGTGAAAGCCCAGCCGCAATATTATCAGCATTTACAAACTCGTTGCAGTTAAGCAATTCGGGCAAAACCGTGTAGCTTGCTGTGGTTTTACCGGCACCGTTACAACCTGCTATGATGTATAAATTGGGCATCTGTTTTAAAAATATCTTATTTTAATCTTCCTTAAATATAGCATACATATGCTTATCCATTACCTCAGCATCTTTAATAATGGATTTTCTTAACACACCCTCTTTAACATAACCGGCCTTTTCAAGCACCCGCATGGAGGCTGTGTTTTTATCATATACCCCGGCTTCAATACGTATCAGCGGAAAGTGCTCAAATGCATATTTGGTTACCAATTTAACTGCTTCGGACATGAGGCCCTTTCTCCAATGTGCTTCGCCAAGCCAATAACCAATTTCGGCATTTATACGGCTTTCGGCATTAAATAGCTCAACTCCTATTCCACCGCAGGCTTCTCCATTAATTACAATAGCAAAGCTGGTTAAAGGTTGTTGATCTTTTACCAGCTTTATCCAGAACAAAGCATCATCTATAGTGTAGGGATATGGAAACCTGTCGCGTAAAAAAGCCGATACCTTAGGGTTATCCGCATGCTTTTGAAGCGATATTTCATCACCTGGCTGCCAGGCTCTCAGTAAAAATCCATTTCCCGATAATTCCATTTTGTAACAATAAAATGCTTAAAAATAGCAATGATTGGCTAAACTGCTAAATTGCATGCTTTATTGAGATATGAAAAAACTGTTAAGCTTTTTGTTCCTGATCCCGGCAGCAACCGCTTTTGCCCAAAAGCTGGATACCCTTACCATCGAAAAAATTATGCGCGACCCGAAATGGATCGGTGTTTCGCCTTCCAATATCCGCTGGGCAAACGATAGCAAAAAGATCTATTTTAAATGGGATGATGATGCTTCGGGCGATACAAGGCTATATGCTGTTAGCCCGGCAGATAACAGGGTACAAAAGGTAAGCATCGCCGAGCAGCGCGATCTGGCACCCGGTAATGGCGAATGGAACAAAAAACACAACCAAAAGGTATTCAGCAAAAACGGCGACCTGTTTTTGTACGATATAAAAAGCAATAAAACCACCCGCTTAACCAATACTGTTGGGCAAGAGGATAGTCCGGTATTTAGTGGCGACGAAACAACAATTATTTACAAAGAAGATAATAACCTTTTCGCCCTGAACCTGAACGGAGGTAGCCTGGTGCAGCTTACTAACTTTGTACGGGCCACAACTGATAAAAAAGCAAAGGATAAAGCCAATGAGCAGGAACAATGGCTTAAAAAGCAACAGCTTGAATTGTTTGAGATCATTAAAAATGAAGCAAAGGATGACAAAAAGGATTCGATAGAAACGGCGTTGCTCAAACCTGATAAATTAAAGGAAATAGCTTTTGGTGATAAAAGGCTGGGCGCGGTACAGGTTAGCCCGGACGGCAGGTTTATCACTTACCGCCTTACCAAACGTGCGGATGGAGTACAGAATGCCATTGTACCCAGCTATGTTACGGCCTCGGGTTTTACAGAGGATATCCCGAACCGCTCAAAGGTTGGTCGCCCTTCTTCAGCCTCCGAAACTTTTGTGTATGATAAGCGCCGCGAGGCCGTTTACCCGGTTATTACATCAGACATTCCCGGCATTAAAGACCTGCCCGATTATTTAAAAGATTATCCCGAAGAGATGAAAGCCCGTCAAAAGGAAAACGCCGACAGGCCGGTAAACATCGATGGCATTTTATGGAATGAAAGCGGCAGCAATGCTGTGGTCATTATTTCGGCACAGGATAATAAAGATTGCTGGATCATGCGCCTTGATGCTGTAAGCGGCAAGTTAAATTTACTTGATCGCCAGCGCGATGAAGCGTGGATTGGTGGCCCCGGCGTTGATGATCCCGGAAGTGCAGGTTTTATTGATGACACTCATTTTTATTACCAGAGTGAGGCCAGCGGTTACTCGCATATTTATGTAGTTGATGTAACCAGCGATGCTAAAAAACAACTTACCAGCGGCAAATGGGAAGTGCAAACCCTGCAGCTAAGCAACGATAAAAAGACGTTTTATTTTACCGCCAATATCGATCATCCGGGTATTACCCATTTTTACAGCATCCCTGTTGGCGGCGGCACACCGGTTAAAATTACCGGCATGAAGGGCGGTAATGAGGTAACGCTTTCGCCCGATGAGAAATGGCTGGCAATCCGGTATTCTTATTCAAACAGGCCCTGGGAGTTATACATCCAGGCTAATAAGCCGGGAGCAAAAGCAGTAAAGGTCACCAACTCTGTTTCGGCCGAATACCTGTCGTACCCATGGCGCGATCCGGAGATCATCAGCTTTAAAAACCGTTATGGCACCGATGTTTATGCCCGCTTATATCAACCTAAAAAGGCCGACCCTGCAAAACCGGCCGTTGTATTTGTACATGGTGCCGGTTACCTGCAAAACGTTACCTATTCGTGGAGTTACTATTTCCGCGAGTATATGTTTAACAATATGCTTGCCGATAATGGTTACACCGTGTTGGATATCGATTATACTGCAAGTTCGGGCTATGGCCGCGATTTCCGTACCGGCATTTATCGCCATATGGGCGGCAAGGACCTCACCGATCAGGTTGACGGCGTAAAGCTGTTGGTTGATAAATATGGCGTTAACCCTAAACATGTTGGTTTGTACGGCGGTTCATACGGTGGCTTCATTACCCTGATGGGCATGTTCACCGAGCCTGACGTTTTTGCAGCCGGCGGGGCCATTCGCTCTGTTACCGACTGGGCTCACTATAACCACGAGTATACCTCAAATATATTGAATGAGCCTTTTACCGATGAGCAGGCCTATCGAAAAAGCTCACCTATTTATTTTGCCAATGGTTTAAAAGGTAACCTGCTGATGCTGCATGGTATGATAGACCAGAACGTGAACTACCAGGATATCATCCGTCTTACTCAAAAATTGATAGAGCTGCACAAAGAAAACTGGGAGCTTGCATCGTACCCTATAGAGGACCACGGCTTTGAACAACCCAGCAGTTGGACGGATGAATATAAACGGATCTATAAATTATTTGAGGGAACGTTGAAGAAGTAGCGTAATAAGTATCTAAACAAATAGCTTTATGTAATTGCTGTAGGAGGGACGACGAAGCAATCGCATGCTATACAGGGCGAATATGCTTCCGTGCGGTTGCCGCGCTATCGCTCGCAATGACATTTTTTACTTGCGCTCGTTTGCAACGAGCGCTTAATGTGGTTTCGCGATTGCATCGCCTGTTGCGTTATAAACGCAAACCCACGTTAGCACTCGTTACAAACGAGCGCAAGATGAAACGGGTTAAAGAAGAAAACTGCGTGCTAAACTAAAATTCATCCATTATGAAAAAGGTATCCATTTTACTTGCACTGTTTATTTTTTCCTGTTCACCACCAATACAAAAGCAATCAAAATTGGTGGCAGTACACACTCTGCATCCAATAAAAAACTACTCAAGCAAACTTTATGATGAGCCTTTTTTTAAAGAAGAACATTTCAGCTATGTCGTAAACAGGCAAACCAATGATAGTATAAAACGTAATTACACATCAGAAACGACAGTTATTGAAGGTAAGGTCAGGCAGTATTTCAGAAGTTGCGAAGTGACGCTCGATAAAAATGCTCTTGTTTTTCAACTGACAGATACTCCTTTTTCTGATGGTCGTTATCAACTGAATTTTGTTAAATCACCTGGCGTGTTTGACGCAAAATATGATCAAAATTTTTCAATTACTGATAGCTCATACAAAAAACCTGTTTTTAAAGTGATAGGTAAAAACGTAGTTCTTGATAAAGATACCTACGTAAAAGGTGAGCTTTTGAAAGGCAAGTTTTCTTTTCAGATCGTTGCGTCGCATTTGTGGGAAAGCAAATACTCCGATACAATATCTGTATACGGACTTGTAAAAACTATTGTAAAGTAGAAATAACAAATCGCAAATGGGCGTTATTTAACCCCGCTGCCGTGTCCCCACAGTAGCAAACTATACTATTGATATATCCACATCAGCACATGCTTCTTTTGTTTCTTCAATAAAGCATCCACAACTTTCATTGTATTATTTGAAATAAGGGAGTAGACCCAGCGCATGTGTCTTTTCCGGATAAGGTTGGCTTCAGTTTTAATTGCGGCAGGTTTTGTGTTGTAAACAGAAATATCCGCTTTTTATTACAATAAGCCTATCTTGCCAAATGAAAAAACATTTTCCTCTTTTACTCCTGCTATTGTGTTTATTCAGTTGTACAGAAACATCAACCAAAATGATGATAACTATCAGCCCGGTTAATAACGGAAAAGCACTGCAAATCACCGGTTTCGATCCGGCTATTATTAACGACATCAGCCGCGACTCATCGGCTACGGCATGGCAAACACTGATGGCCGTTTATCGCATGCCTGCCGATACCACTCTGCGAAACCTGCAACCTGTACAACCGGGACGCTACACAGTTAAAGATAATGTAGTTATTTTTACGCCAGATACAGCTTTCAGCACACAGCAAACCTATTTTTTTCGTTATTATGATTTTGAGGCTGGCGGTAAGCTAACCGATTTGATAAAAAGCCACACCAAACCCGGAACTTTGCACTATACAGATTTGATTTTTAAGCAATAAACTACCTTGATGCTTGAAAATTTAATATTTTTGATTATATTTGCAACCGTTAATAAAAGAGGGGGCAATTAGTCCCCTCTTTTATTTTATCAATCAAAATTATTCTGTCAAAAACACCGGTGGGTAATGAATATTGAAAAAAGGGTAAAAGAACTGGTAGAAGAGAAAATAGCAGATAAGCCAAACCTGTTTATAGTGGATATCAAAATGCACTCGAACGGTAAGCTGATCATACTGCTTGATGGCGATAACGGTATCGGCATTGATGAATGTGTACAGGTAAGCAGGCACGTAGGTTTCCATCTGGAAGAGGAAAACGTGATCGAAACTGCTTACAACCTGGAGGTTTCATCGCCGGGTATTGATTTTCCGCTGTCATCGCCAAGGCAATACGCCAAAAATGTTGGCCGTAACCTGGGCATTAAAATGAAGGATGGCGCTAAACGCGAAGGCATATTAACCGGCCTTACCGAGGATGCCATCACCATTGAAGAAAAAGTAAAAGAAAAAGGGAAAAAAGCGCAGGTTATTGAAAGCGTTATCCCGATGGAGCAAATAACAGAAACAAAGGTTTTAATATCATTTAAGTAAAAAATGAGCAATATTAATTTAATTGATTCTTTTCAGGAATTTAAAGATTTCAAGAACATTGACCGCCCTACCATGATGAGCGTACTGGAAGACGTTTTCAGAAGCATGATCAGGAAAAAGTACGGTACGGACGAAAATTGCGACGTAATTGTGAACACCGACAACGGTGACTTAGAGATTTGGCGTACCCGTAAAGTTATGGAAGATGGCTTTAGTGAGGACGATGACCTGGAGATAGAACTTGCCGAAGCACACCTGTATGACGCCGACCTTGAAGTTGGTGATGATTATATTGAACAGATAACTTTAGAAAGCTTTGGCCGCCGTGCTATTTTAGCCGCACGCCAAACGCTGGTATCAAAAATTCTGGAATTAGAGAAAGACGAGATCTTCAAAAAATATAAAGACCGCGTAGGTGAAATTGTTACGGGCGAGGTTTACCAGGTTTGGAAAAAAGAAACTTTGGTATTGGATGATGAAGGTAACGAGCTGTTGCTGCCAAAAACAGAGCAGATCCCGGCCGACTACTTTAAAAAAGGCGATAGCGTTAAAGCTGTTGTATCTAAGGTAGATATGCTGAACAGCAACCCTAAGATCATCATTTCACGTACAGCGCCTGAGTTTTTACAGCGTTTGTTTGAGCTTGAAGTACCGGAAATTTTTGATGGTTTAATTACTATCAAGAAAATTGTACGCGAACCGGGCGAACGTGCTAAAGTTGCCGTTGAATCATATGACGACCGTATCGATCCGGTTGGTGCCTGTGTAGGTATGAAAGGTTCACGCATCCACGGTATTGTACGTGAGTTAAAGAATGAAAATATCGACGTTATTAATTTCACCAACAACGTTCAGTTGTATATCCAGCGTGCATTGTCGCCTGCCAAAATCACTTCTATTAAATTAGATGATGAGAAAAAAACAGCTGCCGTGTATCTAAAACCCGACCAGGTATCATTGGCTATCGGTCGTGGCGGGCACAACATTAAGTTGGCAGGAAAATTGACAGGCTACGAAATTGATGTTTACCGTGAGGCTGATGAGCATGACGAAGATGTGGACATTGAAGAATTTTCAGACGAAATTGATAGCTGGATCCTTGACGAATTTAAACGCATTGGTTTGGATACGGCAAAATCAGTATTGGCCTTAACAGTTGGTGAATTGGTAAAACGCACCGATTTAGAGGAAGAAACTGTAAAAGAAGTGCTATCAATTTTGAATGCGGAGTTTGAATAAGCGTAATAAGCAAAATTAAAATCGTATTTTTGCACCCAAATAAGCAGAGAAAGTAAGTAATATTAAATGTCAGAAGACAAATCCATAAAATTAATTAAAGCAGTAAAAGAACTGAACATTGGCATGGGTACCCTTGTCGATTTTTTAGCTACCAAAGGATACAAGGTTGACAAGCATCCTATGGCTAAGCTGGATAACGACATGTACAGTGCCCTGTTAAAGGAATTTGCTGTTGACAAAAGTATTAAGGAGGAAGCTAAGCAGATCAGTATCGGAAAGATAAGGAAAGAAGAGCCTGCTGCACAGTTTCCTGAAAAGCCGGTTGAGAACCGCCGTTCGCGCGATTTTGAGAACGAAGAGATACTGATCAAGAATACAGGGCACTTTGCACAGCCGCAGGTTGAAAAACCAAAGCCGGCCGAGCCTGCTGCTCCGGCAGCACCAGCAGCCCCTGCACGTTCTGATGAGCGCAATGACGTATTACCTGGTGTTAAGGTGGTTGGAAAAATTGACCTTAGCAACCTGAATGCTAAACCACAGCCTCAGGCCGAAAAACCTGCGGAAAAACCAGTGGAAGTTGTTAAACAGCCCGAGCCTGTTGCGCAGGCTCCTGCGCCGACACCGGCACCGGCACCTGCCGAGCCAAAAGTTGAAGCGCCGGCACCAGTAGCTCCGGTAGCGCCCGAACCTCCAAAGGTTGAGGTACCGAAACCGGTAGCACCAGCACCTGTTACACCTGTAGTTGCAGAAGCACCAAAAGCCGAAGAGCCAAAAGCGCCTGTTGCACCTGTTGTTGAAAAAGCACCGGTTGTAACACCGCCGGCAGTTGCCGAAACACCGGCTGCACCGGCAGCTGATGAAAGTCAGGAACCGGATGTGATCCGTGCCAAAGCTGAGCGTTTAACAGGACCCAATATTATTGGCAAGATCCAGTTGCCGGTTAATGCGCCAAAACGCAACCCGGTGGCTTCGTCAAATTCAAATAATAATTCGGCCGATCATAAGCGCAAGCGTAAGCGTAAAGATAACCAGGGCAACCCGCAGCAAGGCGGCGGTAACCATCCGCATGGCCAGCAGCAAGGAGGTGGCAATCATCCGCAAGGGCAACAGCCAAGCGGCGGAGGCACCATCAACCCTAATCGTCCGGATTTTAGGAACCGTACACACGGTGCACCTGGAAACAGCGGCCCTAACCAGGGTGGCGGCCATGGGCATGGTGGCGGTAACCGTCCTGATTTCAGGAACAATAGGAACAATCCTCCTCAGCATACAACACCGAAGGAAGAACCTTCAGAAAAGGATATACAAGACCAGATCAAGGCTACACTTGCGCGCTTAAGCGGTGCAGGTAAGTCGGGCAAATTTGCACAGCGTGCTAAATTCCGTCGTCAAAAACGTGATGACGTTGCTGCAAGTGCCGAAGAACTGGCAATGGAACAGGAACTTCAATCAAAAGTATTGAAGGTTACCGAGTTTGTAACAGCAAACGAGCTGGCAAGCATGATGGATGTATCCGTAACACAGATCATTTCAACCTGTATGAGCCTGGGTATGTTCGTTTCTATTAACCAAAGGCTTGATGCCGAAACACTTTCAATTGTGGCCGATGAGTTTGGCTACCAGGTTGAATTTGTTAAACCGCAAGATGAGGAAGCTAACCTTGACCAGGTTGATGATCCGGCCGATTTGGTGACACGTGCACCTATCGTAACCATCATGGGCCACGTTGACCACGGTAAAACTTCATTACTGGATTTTATCCGCAAAACCAACGTAATAGGCGGTGAAGCGGGTGGTATAACCCAGCACATTGGTGCCTACGAGGTAACATTGCCTGATAATAAAGGAAAGATCACCTTCCTGGATACACCGGGTCACGAAGCGTTTACCGCTATGCGTGCCAGGGGTGCACAGGTTACGGATATCGTAATTATAGTGATAGCTGCCGACGATAGCGTGATGCCGCAAACCCGCGAGGCCATAAACCACGCGCAGGCTGCAGGTGCACCAATTATCTTCGCTTTCAACAAAATTGATAAGCCGGGTGCCAATGCCGATAAGGTAAGGGAACAACTTTCGGCCATGAATATTTTGGTTGAAGAGTGGGGCGGTAAATACCAATCGCAGGAAATTTCGGCCAAAACCGGCTTAAATGTTGACCTGTTATTGGAAAAAGTATTGCTTGAGGCCGAATTGCTTGAATTGAAAGCCAATCCTAACAAACGTGCCGTAGGTACAGTTATTGAGGCTGCTTTAGATAAAGGCCGTGGTATTGTTACCACCATCCTGGTACAGGCAGGCCGCTTAAAAGTGGGTGATCCGATACTGGCAGGCTGTTACAGCGGTCGTGTAAAAGCGTTAACCAATGAGCGTGGCCAGCGTGTGGACTCGGCAGGGCCTTCAACACCGGTACAGGTATTGGGTATGCAGGGTGCGCCAACAGCGGGCGACAAGTTCAACGCACTTGAAAGTGAAGTTGAAGCACGTGAAATTGCCAACAAGCGCTTACAATTACAACGCGAGCAGGGCTTACGTACACAAAAACACATCACCCTTGATGAGATCGGCCGTCGTTTGGCAGTTGGTAACTTTAAGGAGCTTAACATCATTGTTAAAGGTGACGTGGATGGTTCTATCGAGGCCTTGTCAGATTCATTGTTGAAACTGTCAACCGAGCAGATCCAGGTGAACATCATCTCTAAAGCAGTAGGTCAGATCTCCGAATCAGACGTATTGCTGGCATCTGCTTCTGATGCGATCATCATCGGCTTCCAGGTACGCCCTTCAGGCAGTGCCCGTAAACTGGCCGAGGCTGAGCAAATTGATATCAGGCTGTACTCGATCATCTACGATGCGATCAACGAGATCAAAGCGGCGATGGAAGGTATGCTTGCTCCAACCTTTGAAGAGAAGATCGTGGCTAACGTTGAGATCCGCGAAACCTTCAAGATCAGCAAGGTGGGTACTATTGCAGGTTGTATGGTATTGGATGGTAAAATTAACCGTAACAGCAAGATCCGTATCATCCGTGATGGTGTGGTAATTTATACCGGCGAACTGGCCTCACTGAAACGCTTTAAAGATGATGTGAAAGAAGTTAACGCAGGTTATGAGTGCGGTTTGAACATCAACAACTTTAACAACATTGAAGTAGGTGATATCGTTGAAGCATACGAAAACGTAGAAGTTAAACGCAAGCTGGCATAACAAATCAGCTTTAAAATATCAAGGGCTTATCTGTAAAAAGGTAAGCCCTTTTTTGTTGCTATCACTGAGCAGAGGAAGACTTACGAAGTTTTAAAAACTTCGTAAGTCTGGGTTAGGGTTCGGGAATTGGTTAAAGCTCAGAAACTGGTCGAAGTTTAGCGATAGCGTAACTTCGACCTAAAGCGGGTTAAGCTTTCAGCTTAATTTGTTCATCTTTTTGCAAGTTTTGAAAAGAGAATTAATACCGTGAGTATCTAAAGCGCACAAGCAGCATACTTTCTTTATTTCAGGTTTAAGTTACTGGCAATATTTTGTCAGTGTTCAACTTTTAAAAACAGGGTGTTCAGTTTTTTAAACCAAGATTTTGTAACCTATTGGTTATCAATAGGTGTTTGTTCAAGGTGGTTCGTTTTAGATTTTTATAAATTATAATCGCCTGATTATCAGTTGTTAATTTTTAGAGAAAAGCATCGTGTGTTTACACTTTCAAAGTTGAACACTAACAGGGGCGTATAATTGCAAGGGCAATATCCGGTATTACCATATGCTATGTAACTCCGGCCAGAGACATTAGTAATAAACCTCATTTAACAACTTTATTAACACAATATATTCTCAATTTTAATTTATAATAAATAGGTTTGTTTTAACTGATCTTATAATTTATTGTATATGAAATTAAAACTACTCTTTTCATGTTTAATTACGGCAGGTATTGCAGTGCCGTCGTTTGCGCAGGAACCTGTTGATGCTGCCATGGTTCAAAAAATAAGGGAAGAAGGCCTTAACCATTCAAAAGTAATGGAAACAGCATTTTACCTTACCGATGTTTCGGGCCCGAGACTTGCTAATTCTCCGGGATTAAAACGTGCTCAAAACTGGGCGGTAAATCAGCTTAAAACCTGGGGCATGGCCAATGCTAAACTGGAAGCCTGGGGTAAATTTGGTAAGGGCTGGGAGGTTCAAAAAAACTATGCAGCTATTACAGTTCCCTATTATCATGCTATAATTGCCATCCCCAAAGCCTGGACACCGGGTACCAACGGCCTGATCAAAGGCGAAGTAATGCTGCTTAAAGCAGATTCGGCGGCAGAACTTGAGCAGTATAAAGGTAAGCTGGCAGGCAAGATCGTAATATTTGATACCAAGGCCCCCGCAGAACGTACCTGGAAAGCTGATGCCGCCCGCTACACCGATGAAGAACTTGCCGAAATGGAAAATGCGAAAGCCACTCCTGCTGGTCCGCGCAGAAATGCTGCCGATGCTAACGCTGTTCAAATGGCTGCTTTCCGCAAGCTCCGCGCCTTTAGGACTCAATTAAGCCAGTTTTTAGTTGATGAAAAAGCAGGGCTGGTGCTAAGCCAGGCCCGTGGTACCGATGGTACAGTTTTTACAACAAACGGCGCATCTTACGCCGATACAGCCAGGGCGGTGGCACCTGAACTTGAAACCAGCAGTGAAGACTATCAGCGCATTTTGCGTCTGTTAAAGGGCGGTCAGCCGGTGCAACTGGAAGCCGATATCAAAACACAATTTATTACAGATGATCTGCAGGGTTATGATGTAGTGGCAGAAATTCCGGGCATGGATAAGAAGCTGAAAGACCAGGTAGTGATGATTGGCGGTCACCTTGATTCGTGGCATGCCGCTACCGGCGCTACCGATAATGCCGCAGGCAGTGCAGTGATGCTGGAGGCTATGCGTATTTTAAAAGCTATTAATTTCAAACCAAAACGTACCATCCGTATCGCTTTATGGAGTTCGGAAGAGCAGGGCCTATTTGGTTCGCGCGGATATGTAGCCAACCACTTTGGCGATCCTAAAACCATGGAGCTGAAACCTGAGCAGGCTAAGCTTTCGGCTTACTATAACCTGGATAACGGTACCGGCAAGATCCGTGGCATATACTTGCAGGGCGACTCGGCAGCGGCACCCATTTTTAAGGCATGGCTTGAGCCGTTTAAAGACCTTGGCGCTACTACAGTTACTATTCGCAATACAGGTGGTACCGACCATCTTTCATTTGATGCGGTGGGTATCCCGGGCTTCCAGTTTATCCAGGATGCTATTGATTATGGTACACGTACCCATCATAGTAACCAGGATACTTATGATCGCCTGGTTGAAGACGATTTGAAGCAAGCTGCAACAATTGTTGCTTCGTTTGTTTATAATACATCCCAACGCGCCGAGATGATCCCGCGTAAAGAACTGCCAAAACCACAACCGGCAAGATAATAGTTGCCGCAATATTTATAAAAAAGCGATGTGCAGGAACATCGCTTTTTTTATTTATAATTTGTTCTGTTCGTGCTTTATTCCTGCTTGTTGTATCGCCGCTTTGTTTTATTTTGGCACAGTGTGTGCAGAAAACATCGTGTTATTTGTTTATTTTCTTTAAATAGAACAGTCTGTGGGCGCTTAATTTCCATAAACCGTTTTAATAAATTAATTTTGTATGTTTAATGAACCTATTTATAAAACCCAAGAAACCAGGGAAATCAACAGACGAAGAGCTACTTAGTGATTATCGCGCAAGCGGTGACCTAACAGTTTTGGGCAGCTTATATGAACGGTATATGCCCCTTGTTTATGGCGTTTGTCTTAAATATCTGAAGGATGAGGAGCTGGCTAAAGATGCCGTAATGGGTATTTTTGAAGAACTGGTTGATAAGGTTAAAAAACATGAAATTAACCAGTTCAGGAATTGGGTTTATGTACTTGGGCGCAATTATTGTTTGATGCAGTTGCGGAGCGGTAAAAAGATGGAGCTGGTTAATTTAGATGAGGTTATGGAATTTACCCCCTTTTTGCATCCTGATGATAATAACAGGGAAGAAGCGTTGAAAGCTTTGGAAAATTGTATTGCCGGGTTAACCGGCGGGCAAAAACAAAGCATCGACCTGTTTTATTTAAAAGAGAAATGTTATAAAGAAATTGCCGATATAACCGGGTATACTTTAAATGAGGTAAAGAGCTATATCCAAAACGGTAAAAGGAATTTGAAAATTTGCCTCGAACGGAACAGTGCATAGTAAAAAGGCAAATATATTGCAAATACAGAAGTATCTCAGCGGAGAGCTTGATGCTCGTGCTATGCATAAACTGGAGATGGAGGCACAAAACGACCCTTTTTTGATGGATGCATTGGAAGGATATGAAAGTATGGGGACAAGTCAACAATTAAACCTTGGCGATCTTACAGCAAGGCTGCAGAAGCGTACAGCAGAAAATAAGGGCCGTGTAATACCATGGACTGTTTGGCCCATCGCGGCTTCGGTTTTAATTGCATTAAGTTTAGGGGGCCTCTATCTTAACAGATCGCCCAAGCCTGAGCTACAAAGCAATAACATTGCGGGAAATAAAAATTCGACTCCAACGGTAATTGCTGCCGATACGGTAAAAACGGCTGATACAGTTAAGAAAGCAAAAGCAAATATGCCCGGGCAGGTACAGGCACCTTTAATTGCGGTGAGTAAAAAAGCACGGCGCATAAAGCCATCGGCTAATGCGCTTTATCAGCAGGAGATCTCTGCTGGCGATAATAAAACAGCTTCAAATAGTGCGCGCGCTTCAGTCGGCATTGTGCCGGCAGAACCTGCGACCCCTGCCCCCGCTGCTCAGGATAAAGTAGCATCAAAGGAAGAAGGTAATTTGAGTGAACGGATAGTGGCCGGGTACACAGCCCCAATTGCAAAAAAAGATTCAGTAAGTTCAGGGGCGATTCTATTAAGAGCGAATACTACCGTGGCTAAATCAAAAGCCCCGCTTCAATTTAAATTGCCCGGAAAAGTTGATGGTGTTACCTCTTCACCGGTAACTACTTTTGGTGGCAAAGCCGCAGCCGAGTCATTATACATTGCCGGCACTATTATTTCGCGGGATGACGGCTCTCCGTTAATTGGCGCAGCAATAAGGATCAAAGGCACCAACCGCAGCACGGTAACTGATGTAAATGGGAAATTTGCACTTAGTTCGCCGGGAGATCAGGCTACACTTGATGTAGTTTCTATTGGATATGAACCAAGGCAGGTTAACGCTACCCGCGGTGATAGCGTAAAAGTGGCTCTTAAGCCAGATTCACGGGCACTTAGCGAAGTAGTGGTAAGTTCTTCAAAAAAGGATGATGATAACGGCGAGGTAAGCGTCACGGCCGCCCATCCGCAACTGGGTTGGGGTAGCCTGAAAAAATATTTACAAACCAACGCCGTATTGGCCGATGGTACTACCGGTACAGTAACGGTTACATTTACCGTGTTCCCGAGCGGGATAACCGATGAGTTCAATATCAAAAAAGGCTTGAATGAAACAGCCGATCAAAAGGCTATCGAACTCATTAAAAATGGCCCGTCATGGGTGGGCAGCACTAACAACAAACCAGAGGTTGTTACTGTGAAAGTCAAATTCCAAAAGCAGAAATAAAAGAATGATTACAATAAAAAGGCTGCGTTGATTTTAATCGACGCAGCCTTTTTATTGTAATCATTCTGTTTTGTTTATTGTCCTGTTGTCTTTTTCTTATCGGCAAAAGCAAATACTTTTTGCAATAATGGAGTTGTGCGTGCACCAAGGTTTTGGCGAATGTTGAGCTCTTCCTTCGCTATTTCCACAAATAAACCGTCAATGGCTTTTTGGGTAACATAATCCGTAATATCAGGGTTCATCTTTTTTACAAACGGCACTTTATTATAAGCTTGAGCTGCATCACCGTAATATTTAGTAGCATTTACCTTGTTTAAGCTTCCCTGGATAACAGGCTTGAATTGCAGGCTTAATTTTGCAGTAGTCGTGCGTTTAAAATATTGCGTTGCTGCATCCTGGCTACCCAATAAAATATTAGTAACATCCTGCAGTGTCATTTGCTTAATGGCGTCAACAAAAATAGGTTTTGCCTGCTTTGCGGCATCTTCGGCTGCACGGTTAAGTGAAAGGATCACGTTATCGCAAAGGCTGTTTAAGCCAAGCCCGCGTAAAGTTTTTTCTGCCTTTTGAGCCTCGGGGGGAAAAAGGATCTTGATGGCGGCATTACCAAAAAAACCATCAACTGCCGACAGTTGATCAGCGCTTTTACCTGTACCTATTTGAAGGGCCTGTTTTAAACCGTTACCAATTTCAAGCGAAGAAGGAGTGCCCTGGTTTGGAACCGTAGCAGCATTAGCTACCTGGTTCAATGTATCGCAACTGGTTAGGGTAATAAAAGCTATTAAAGCGGGAATAATAATCAGTCTTGTTTTCATAGTAAGAGTAAAGCTAATAAAATTACCGCCGGTTTGCTTACGCAAAGAAATGTAACAATGCAAATACACCGGCTGCTATCAGTGCCGAAATAGGTATGGTAATGATCCATGCCCAAACCAGGTTGATAGTTACCCCCCAGCGCACGGCTGATACACGTTTGGTTAACCCTACACCGATAATTGAACCTGTGATGGTATGCGTTGTTGAAACGGGGATACCGAAACGTTCGGTAATAAATAATGTAATAGCACCCGCTGTTTCTGCGCTTACACCTTCAAGCGGGGTAACCTTGGTTATTTTTGACCCCATGGTTTTAACAATTTTCCAACCGCCAGACATGGTACCTGCAGCAATAGCCGAGTAACAAGCCAACGGGATCCACTCAGGCATTACCGAACCTGGTTTAATCACCTTTGAAGCAATAAGGCTTACATATAAGATCCCCATTACCTTTTGTGCATCATTGCCACCGTGGGCAAAGCTTAACGCAGCCGATGAAACTAACTGCATACGCTTGAACCAGCGTTCGGCAGTGGCCGGCCTTGCAGTTTTGCAAAGGTGTAATATTAATATGGTTACAACATAAGCTATGATCAAACCGATGAAAGGAGCCAATACGATGTAAGCAACAATTTTAAGTACATATTGCATTTCAACAGCATGGAGCGCATTAGCACCCATGTAAAGGGCATTGGTCATACCGGCTCCGGCAAAACCGCCTATAAGGGTATGTGATGAACTTGAAGGGATGCCAAACCACCAGGTAAACAGGTTCCAGGTGATGGCGGCTACTAAACCTGCCAGGATCACATGCAGGGTAACATAGTGCTCCAATACAATTTTTGATACGGTATTGGCCACTTTATGATCTTTGATAAAAAAGTAAGCTGCAAAGTTGAATACCGCAGCCATTAACACAGCCTGAAACGGTGTTAACACTTTGGTTGATACAATGGTAGCTATTGAGTTTGCGGCATCATGAAAGCCATTGGTGTAATCAAACAACAGGGCGAGTACAACAATAACTACAAGTAGGGAAGTAACCATTTAGCTGGGGATAAGATTTACTTAAGCGTTTTTAACTAAGATTGACTCCATAACATTAGCGGCGTCTTCGCACATGTCTGTAGCAGTTTCAAGGGCGGCTAATATTTCTTTGTATTTGATAAGGCGGATAGCATCTTTTTCATAAAGGAACAAATCGGCCACAGCACGATCAAAAACGTAATCGGCCTGGTTTTCAACACTGTTTATCCTGATGCATGAATCGGCAATGTTACGCACATTCCTGAGGTCTTTCAGCTCTTTTACTGCTTTTTCCAGGTCAATGCTGGCTTGCAATATCAGGTCAGAGAGTTTACGGATATGCTCATTCAAATCATCTATCCTGTACAGGCTCATGCGGTTTGCAGCGCCTTGTATATAGTCGGCTACGTCATCAATGGCTGTAGCAAGTGAGTGAATATCTTCCCGGTCAAATGGTGTGATGAAGTTTTTGCCAAGCTCCAGGTAAATCTGGTGAGTGTATTCGTCGCCTTTATTTTCCAGCTTGTCAATCTGTTTGTACAGGTCCTCGCGGGTTTGAGCATTATTGGAGTTAACCGCCTCCACCAATATTGTTGCCATAGCTACAACGTTGGCTGCAGCTTGTTCAAACAGTGGAAAGAATATTTTTTTATCCTTTGGTACAAAATACTGGAAAATACTGTTAAGCGACATAATGATTTAAAATTGGTGTAAAGGTACGGTTACTATGTTAAATTAATGTTAACTTTTTAGCGCAGGTAAATTCGGGAAAGGAATAGTTTGCTTAGCCCTTGCCAAAGTAAATCCAAAGGTTGAACCAAGGCCTTCGGTACTGCGCACATTGATGGTTTGCTGGTGTGCTTCAATAATATGCTTAACAATGGCCAATCCTAAACCAGAGCCGCCGATCTGCCTTGAGCGGCTGCTGTCTGTACGGAAAAAGCGTTCAAATAAACGCGGCAAAAACTTTTCTTCAATGCCTATCCCGTCATCGGTAACTTCAACCAAAACCTGGTCGTGCAGTACAAAAAGGCTTACCGAGGTACTACCTTCTTCTTTACCATATTTAAATGAATTATCAATCAGGTTCACGAGTACCTGTCTTATTTTTTCCCTGTCGGCATTTACAACAATAGGCTCGTCATACTTTTGTTTAAATATAAGTTTGATGTGGTATTGTTTGCCCTTGATCTCCAGCGATTCAAAAACCTCTTTTATCAGGTCGTTGATCTTGAATTTGGTGTAATTGATAGGCATCTCGCCCGATTCGAGTTTTGAAATTTCGTCGAGGTCTTTGATCAGGTAACTAAGGCGGTCAACATTTTTAGAGGCCTTTTCTAAAAACTGGCGGGCCATATCCTTGTCGTCAAAATCATCATCCTGTAAGGCTTCTATATAACCTTGTATTGCAAAAAGAGGGGTTTTAAACTCGTGCGAGATATTGGATAAAAAGTCGCGGCGAAATTTTTCCTGTTTGCGCAGCTCGTCAATTTCGGTCTTTTTTTGTTTGGCCCATTCCTTTACCTCCTGCTCCACATCGGCAATAGGGTTGGCGCTTACGTGTTCGCCAAGGGCATCCCTCAAGTCGCGGCCTAATTTCAGGTTGTGGATCAGTTTATAAATTAACTTGATACGGGAGTAGATGTACTTTTCAATGAGGTAGTAAAAAACGAAGTAGCTTACACCAAGGGCTACCGTGAAAGTAACCATTACATCGTACCACTTATGTTGAAAATAAAAGTTAACGGCCGATAGCGTAATAGCCACGCCAAGCGAGGTTGTTAAAACCAGTACACGCAAATTCATAGCGTAAAGCTACGATTTATAGATGATTAACTCCCATCTGAATGGCCAGCGCCATGTTAATTTAAAGTTATCAATTTGTGCTTTTTTTAATAATTCTAACAATTCACGCTTTTTAAAGCCCCGCCTAACCGAAAGCGGTCCGTCATTCTGGGCCATTGCATTTCGGGTAAAAGCATGAGTTATGAACACTATGGCATGGTACAAAAGCCAGTGTCGGTGCAGATCGGTAATGATGATCCCTTTTTGTGCCGAGGCCTGCATGTTGCAAATCAACTTCACCCAGCGCTCATCATCAAAATGGTGGGTGAACAGGCTGCAGATGATCACATCGGCCGGTTTAATGAGGTAAGCTTTATCAATAACATCAGCCTGTGTAAAGCTAATGTGGCTATACCCGGAAGCCTGTTGCCGTGCATAATTAACTGCTGCCGGGGCTGCGTCAACTCCGTTTAGGTTAAGGTTAATTTGTTTGCTTTTAGCCCATCTGGCTATGGCAATCAGGGTATCCCCGCCGCCACAACCCCAGTCGCTTACAGAATAGCCATTATTTATGGCGAATTTCTTTAAAGATTTGATGATGCTTTTATGGCCGCCAAATAAGGCATTCATCTTCCCCAGGCCTTCCAGCACAGGGTCTATTTCGGCCGATGGCAGATCGAAATCGTCCATGATCTCCGGGGTATCTGTGCGGTAACTTAAATCGGGCATATAATACAATACGCTTAAGCTACGCAAATGGTTGGCCGTGTGTTTTACTTATCAGGAACTGCGCTACTGAAGGCAAGTGACTAAGGGTATTCAAGGTTAACGCCGTCATATTATCGTTACCAAATAAACGCTGTAATTGCCTGCCTACCCAAAGCCTTTGGGCAAATTGTTTGTTCCAGTTTTGAGTGTAATCCTGCTCAAGATTGGTGCGCTTTTCCGGATTAAAGCTACCCGGTTTGTAGTGGGTAATGATCTTTTCTGAAAGGATTTTGGCCGAATGAATGGCCATCGTCATACCGTTGCCGCATAACGGGGCTATCATCCCGGCGGTATCGCCACTCATGAGAATGTGGTTATCAACCGGTGCCTTTTTCTCGAACGAGATCTCGTTGATGACCTCCGGTTTGTCGAGCAAAAATTTAGCATTGCGGAAAATCTCATCCAAATAAGGGTTCCTGCGGATCACATTTTCTTCCAGTGACTGTAAAGTGCCGTACTTACGGAGATCGTCACGGTGGGCCATGTAGCACATGCAATACCTGTCGCCATCGGTTTTACTTACGCCGCAGTAGCCGTCTTTATAATTGTTAAGCTGGATTAGATCTTGTGGAAAATCCATCTGCAAATGGAATTTTACGGCGAGGTATGGGCTCCGTTTATAAAAAAATGGCCGTTTAAGTTTTTGATCGAGATTTGATCGTTTGCCGAACGAACCGATAGCCAGCGGAGCTGCTAATGTTTCGCCGGGAGTTACCACCTCAAACTGCTCACCGGTAAAACGGATATCCTCTACCCGTGTGCCAACCAAAAAGTTAACACCCTCGGCAAGGGCTTTCTGGTACAGAAAATTATCGAATGTAAACCGGCTTAAACCAAAACCGCCCAGGTCAAGTTTTTGTGAAAGCCTGGTTCCGGATGAAGCTGTAACCTCCAGCCGGTTAATGCGGGCCACGTTGAGTTCATTAAGATCAATATCAAGCGATGATAAAAATGGGATCACCTCGTTTGAGATGTATTCGCCGCAAACGCGGTGCATGGGGTAGGTCTTCTTTTCGATAACTGTAACCTTAAGCCCGGCGCGGTTCAGCAATATGGCGTTGAACAATCCTGCCAGGCCCCCGCCTATTACAATTACATCGCTCATATGGGTTTAATGCATTTCAAGTATCATCCCCTCAACCGTTAAGCCCGGCCCAAAAGCAAAGCTCAGGATCTTTTGATCAACCAAATTACCTGCCTTCAGCATCTTATCAAGCACAAATAAAATAGTGGCTGATGACATATTACCATACTCCTGCAAAACCTGGTAAGCAAAAGCATTGCTTTCTTCAGGAAGTTCCAATGCATCTTCAACGGCCTCTAAAATGGTGCGGCCGCCGGGATGCACTGCGTAAGCCGTGATATCTCCCATGGAAGTTTTTGCCTTCTGCAGAAAACGTTGGGTAAGGGCTTTTATATGTTTTTTGATTTGCTTGGATACTTTGGAGGTAAGCTTCATTTCAAAGCCTGTATTACCTACATACCAACCCATTTCATTACGCGCTTCGGTAACAAACTCCGAATAGAAGTTTTTGAGCGAAAGATAACGGCCAGTGCCCAGCCGTTTAGCCGTATTCTCTACTAAAACAGCTGCCGCACCATCCGAAAACAGTGAGTTAGCAACCCAGTTATCCAGAGTATTCACTTTTTGAAAATGCAGGGTGCAAAGTTCCACGCTCACTACAAGCACTTTGGCATCGGCATCGGCGCGACAAATATAATCGGCCACTTTAAGGCCGTTTATGGCACCGTAGCAACCCATAAAGTTAATGCAGGTACGTTCGGTATCGCGGTTTAGCTGCAACCTGTCAACCAGTTCAATATCAATGCCCGGCGCATGCATGCCGGTACAACTGATGGTTACGAGGTGTGTGATGCTGCCGGCAATGTCATCGCCGAAATTTTGGAGGCAATTTTTAGCGGCATCCACTGCTATGGCAATAGCCTCCTTTTCGTAAAGCTTTAAGCGTTTTTGCGTATCGGGGAATGGTTCGAGCCCTGCCGATTGCTCAAAGAAAGTAAAATCTGCCGGGTCACGATATCCAAAATCGGGGATAACCGAGTAGCGGTAATCAATTCCCGAATGGTCATAGATTCCTTTTAACCTCGCTGCATTAGTTGCATCCAATCCAAAGGCGTTAGCCATGAAATGGTAAATATCCTGCTGGGCAATACGATTGGCGGGATTTGCTATCCCGATAGCACTGATGCAACTCTCCATTAAAAATGATTAACCGTTTTATTTGCTGATCTCCGCCTCGACTGAAACGTTGGCCTCATTTGAAAGGATCAAATTTTTGCCGCCTATGCCAAAATCTGTCCGCAATATCATGAAGCTTCCTTTCAGCTGAGCAGTATTACCCGTTTCCACGTAGGTAAAAGGTATTTCGATCAACTTTGTTTTATCTCTTATAGTTACGTTAAAACTGCCGGTATAGTTGCTCCCGCTTTTACGTTTAAATGAAACTGACTTAATGGTGATCTTCGGGTATTTAGCCACGTCAAAATAGTCCTCGCTTTTAAGGTGGTTATCGCGGCTTTCGTTATCACTGTTTACAGTACTCGAGGCCACAGATGCTTCAATAGAACTACCTGCCAGGTCATTGGGTTTAAACTTAATATCGGCCTGCAATCCACCGAATGTGCCGGCCACATTGAAGCCCAGGTTTTTTATCTTAAAACTAATATCTGATTTGGTTACTGTTTGCGCGAAGCTTGCAGTTGCTAAAAAAAATAAAAATGCTGCTATATAAATTTTCTTTATCATGTTACATTAACGTTGTTTCCAAACATAATAATTTATGCGGTACAATTTTTTACATTAAAGGTTGTAAGTTTATAACGGTACCGTGGCAACTATAAGTTGCTTTTGAAAGTATTATCAGCAAACAGCAACAATGAAATTGAAACAATTTATTCCTACGCGGTCGGCATTGGCGCATTTGCGGTTTGTATTTTCTGTTTTTTTGCTGCCGGTGTACCTGTTTGCCTTTAGCCAGGCCGGTGCAGTGAAAACTTCAACAGCCGTACTCGTATTTTTCATCTGGCATTTTCTTGCGTTTCCGGCCAGCAATGGCTACAATAGCTATTTTGATAAGGATGAAGATAGCATTGCCCTGTTAGCCAAACCTCCCGAAGTAGATATCAGCCTGTATTATTTTTCAATTTTACTGGAAGCAGTTGCTTTTTTACTGGGTTTTATCATTAGCTGGGAGTTTGCGTTTGCTGTACTTATTTATGGCATCATGTCGAAGTTATACAGTCATCCGGCTACCCGCTTAAAGAAATATCCCATCATCAGCTTTTTAACGGTGTTCATTTTTCAGGGATGTTTTATTTATTATGCTACTTACACTGCCCTCACCGGGACAAGCCTGTTTGGCCATTGGGATTTAGGCTTAGTTATTCCGGGTGCTATCAGTTCTTGCCTTATCGGGGCATCGTATCCGCTAACCCAGGTTTATCAGCATGAGGAAGACGGCCGGCGCGGAGACAAAACCCTGAGCATTATTTTAGGCTATAAAGGTTCTTTTATTTTTTCGGGGATATTGTTTGCGATGGGAATAGCTTTATCTTATTACTACTGGCATTTGGCCGGGATGATGCTTAATTTCTATTTTTTCCTGGTGTGTGCCGCACCGATATTCTTCTTTTTTAATTATTGGTTTTATAAAGTAGGGCAATCGACAACTAATGCCAACTTTAAAAATGCTATGCGCATGAATTTTATCAGCTCGGGTTGTATGCTGATTTATTTTGGGGTGCTGGCGGTGTTTAGTTGAGATGGAGATAACATAATCCTAAGAACAAAGCCCTAACCCACAACGTCATTGCGAGGTACGAAGCAATCCCAAACTATGCAGATTCGCTCTGTAAGTCGGGGATTGCTTCGTACCTCGCAATGACGATTTTGATATTGTATTATGAGGAGCTTTACTGCTTCCCAGCCCAGGCGTCCATCTTGGCTTCAAAAACAGCCATTGGCATAGCGCCGTCTTTTAGCACCTGGTTATGGAACTCAGCGATATTGAATTTGCTGCCTAATTGTTTCTCGTATTTAGTGCGTAGCTCACGAATTTTGAGTGCCCCAATTTTATAGCTTAGTGCCTGAGCCGGGATAGCCATGTAGCGTTCAATTTCGGCAGTTGCACCTTGCTCGCTGATGGCTTCGTTATCCATCATATACTTAATGGCCTGCTCGCGGGTCATGCCTTTGGTGTGGATGGCCACATCCACAACTAATCGGATAGCCCGGTGAATTTCATCGCCCAATGCGCCCATGTGCTGGTATGGGTCGGTATATAAACCGAGTTCTTTACCTAATGATTCGCAATATAGTGCCCAGCCTTCCACATAGGCGGTTTCCCCGCCGTCAAACCGGCGGAACTTTGGCAGTGATGTGTTTTCCTGGGTCAGCGAGATCTGGTAATGATGACCAGGAATAGCCTCATGCAAAAACAACGATTCCATACCCGATGTGATATTAAACTTGGTAGCATCAAGTATCGGCACATAAAATATGGCCGGACGGGTGCCATCTGCCGAACCCTGGTTGTACTCAGCACTGGCAGATGCCGCGCGGAAGGCTTCGGTTTGCCTGATCTCGAATGGCGTTTTAGGCACATGATTAAACATTTTCTTCAGGTTGGGTTCCATGCGCTTATGAATGTTCTCGAAAGCATCAAGCACATCCTTCGGCGTTTTATAAGGTGTAAACTTAGGATCGGTTTTCATGTACTCGAAAAATGCTTTCAGGTCGCCTTTAAAGCCAACGCTGGTTTTAATGCTGTCCATTAATCCGCGGATGCGGGCAACTTCTTTCAAGCCCAACTGGTAAATTTCCTCCGGAGTTTTATCGGTAGTGGTTTGCTGTTTAACTAAGTAAGTGTATTTAGCTGTACCATCAGGCAGTGATGAAAAGCCGGAAGTAGCGCGTGCATGCGGCAGGTACTGGTTTTTCAGATAATCGGCCAGTTTTTGGTAGGTTGGGTTAACTATGGTGGTGATCGCTTTTTTATAGGACTCTGTCAGCTGCTTTTTATCCGCGTCCGAAAAATCCTTTGGCATATTAGTAACCGGGCCATAGAACAAGCTTTTTTCAACGTCCTTTGATACCAGGTCCTGCATTTCGGGAATCATTTTAACAACCAATGATTTTGGCAATACTACGCCGGCTTTTATGCCTTTGTTAAAATTAGAGATTGCAGTATCAGCCCAGATCTGGAAAGCTGATAAACGTTTCAGCCAGTCGTTATAGTCAACAACCGATTTAAATGGCTGTGCACCGGATCCAGAACCCAATTGCCCCATGGTAATTGGCAGGGCATAAAACTGGTTAAATGGCATATACTCAAAATGGTGCTTAAAGTTGTCAAGCGCCAGCTGCACCTCGTAGGTGAAAATATCATAGGATAACTGGTCATCAGCATTTAACTCCGCCCTTTCAAAGTTTTTCACTTTCGACAGGTAAACTGAGTTATAATCATAAGCTTTTTTCAAAAACTCAGCCGAGCCATCGTTGGGTAACAGGTCATTGTAACGTCTGTCGCCAATGTAGGTGGCATTTAGCGGGTAAAGCTTTAAACCATCCTGGAAATAGTCTTCAAAAACTTTGGCAAGATCCTTATTAGCCGGAATGCTGCTGTCGGTATCAGTTGATTTGGGCTGATTGCAAGCCACAAACAAACCTGCTATGAATAGCATGAGTAATATTTTTTTCATGAGAGTGCTGTTAAAAAGATAAAGCTAAGGAATGGAACGGAGATTTTGAACTTACTTGTTTTGTTTATATTCCTCAGTGCCATGTAGTAGCCTGGCAGCATTTCCCGGACTTTTAAGAAGATAGAAAGTTTCTTCCATGCTGTCATATTCGGCCTTCGGCAAGATTACGATATCACCGTGCGAGATATCCGTAACCACAAGTGGCTTACGATCTGCACAGACCTTATCAAGGTACGATTTTATATTTTTCTTAAAAAGTTTAATCGATATTGCTTCCATCTACTAAAGATATAAAACAAAAACAGCATATCCGATTAGGTATACGCTGTTAAATATTTGTTGATTGTTTTGCTTAATCGTCCCCGGTTTCTTTGCCATCAATAGCATCGGAAGTAATTTGTAACGATCGCAAAATCAACCCCGCCATAAACTCATAAAACAGATCTGGCTCACCGCCATTGCTTTGAATATCCGTGAGGTATCGATAATAATTTTGCTTTTCGTGATCATTAATATAGAAGGGAGGAAAACCATAGGATATTAATATCAAATTGGAAAGAATCCGGGCTGTACGACCGTTGCCATCGTAAAACGGATGAATGGTAAGATAATCGATATGAAATTTAAGCGCCATAACAATTGGATGTATCGCATCGCGTTTTGATCGCTCTAATCTTTCTTTTTCCGCATTGAGCCAATTGATCAACTGGTGCATCCTTTCGCTAACTTCGGTATGTGGAACAAAATCGTAACGTTCGCCTTCAAAGTTTAACATGTAATTGTCCGTGCTTTTCCACTGACCAATAAACTTTTGCTTTTCGGGATCTTCCTCGTACATAATGCCTTTATGTATCTCCCTGATCCTGCTTTCCGAAACATTCAGCTCGCCTTTACCCATTTTCATGATCGTGCTAATCACTTTGTCATGGTTGCGAATTTCTATTACATCTTTAATAGGTTTATCCTGAACATTAATAACGCCCACCATTACCGTACGCGTTTCGCGCTTGGTAAGGCTATTCCCCTCCATGCTGTTAGAAGTGTAATTCCATTCAAGACGTAATTTGTAATTGATTTTCTTAAGCAGTTCTTGCGGAATAGGGCCATGAGCTTGTATAGCAGCCTGAAGGTTGTCAATTTGCCGTATCTTTTCTAAATAGCTCATGTGTGTTATTGGTGATATTTCAAACTTACGAAGTTTTTAAAACTTCGTAAGTTTTGATTAGTGCTTACAGCCCCATTTCCTTTTTTAAAAACTTGCCGGTAAAGCTGTTCTTAACTTTACACAAACCTTCGGGAGTACCGGAGAAGAGGATGTTACCACCGCCCGAACCGCCTTCGGGGCCGAGGTCAATGACATGGTCAACCACTTTAATAACATCAAGGTTGTGTTCGATTACCAAAACAGTGTTTCCTTTATCAACCAGTTGGTTAAGTACACCTAACAGCACATTGATATCTTCAAAGTGTAAGCCTGTGGTTGGCTCATCCAGTATATAAAAGGTGTTACCGGTATCTTTTTTAGATAATTCGGTAGCCAGTTTAACACGTTGCGCTTCACCGCCCGATAGTGTGGTTGATGCCTGGCCTAAAGTGATATAGCCCAAACCTACATCGTTCAGCGTTTTTACTTTACGGTAAATGGCCGGGATATGCTCAAAAAATGGCGTTGCATCTTCAATGCTCATATCCAGCACATCACTGATGGATTTACCGCGATAGCGTACTTCCAGTGTTTCACGATTGTACCTTCTGCCGCCGCACTCTTCGCAGGGTACTTGCACATCGGGTAAAAAGTTCATTTCAATTACCTTCATGCCTGCGCCCTGGCAGGTTTCACAACGACCGCCTTTTACGTTAAACGAGAAACGACCGGGTTTATAACCCCTGATCCTTGACTCGGGCAGTGCCACAAACAAATTGCGGATATCTGAAAACACCCCGGTGTAAGTAGCCGGGTTTGAACGCGGCGTACGACCGATAGGTGTCTGATCTATCTCAATTACTTTATCAATATGCTCTAATCCCTCAATTTTTTCATAAGGAAGCGGCTGCTTCTTAGCCCTGAAAAAATGATGGTTGAGGATAGGGTATAAAGTTTCAGTGATCAGGCTTGATTTACCGCTGCCTGATACGCCTGTTATACCGATCAGTTTACCCAAAGGAAAATCAACCGATACTTTCTTCAGGTTATGGCCGGTGGCTTTTTTAAGGCTCAGGGTTTTACCATTGCCTTCGCGGCGTTTTTTAGGAACAGCTATCTCGCGCTCTCCATTAATATATGATGTTGTGAGCGTATGCTCCTTCATGAGCTGGGCTGGCGTGCCTTGTGCCACTATCTGCCCGCCGTGTACACCTGCTGCCGGGCCCATATCAATTACATGGTCGGCTTCCAGTATCATGTCTTTATCGTGTTCAACAACCAGTACGGTATTACCTAAGTCACGCAGGTTTTTAAGCGCGTTGATCAAACGCTCGTTATCTCGCTGGTGTAGGCCAATGCTCGGCTCATCCAAAATGTACATCACATTCATGAGTTGCGAGCCAATTTGTGTAGCCAGCCTGATGCGCTGTGCCTCACCGCCCGAAAGGGTTTTGGCAGTACGATCGAGTGTTAAATAACTCAAACCAACATCAAGTAGAAACACGATCCGCGCACGGATCTCTTTCAAAATCTCCTTAGCGATAACATTCTGACGCTCGTTAAGGCGGTCTTCCAGGCCATCAAACCATTCCTGCAGGTGATTGATATCCATACAGGCCAGCTCGAAGATATTCTTGCCATCAACCTTAAAATGCAGCGATTCCTTTTTAAGCCTTGCGCCTTCACAAACCGGGCAGGTACGGAGTACACGATAGTTCTCCATGTCATCCATGCCTTCATCGTTACGGCGTTCTTGCTGTTCTTCCAGCATGCGGATGATACCTTCAAACGTGATTTGATAGCTTTGAACGTTCCACTTGTTATATTCAACAGCTACACTCAGCGTTTCGGGAGCGCCGTTGAGGATAATATCCAGTTGATCGCGGTTCAATTTTTCGATAGGGGTCGACAACGAAAACTCATATTTTTTTGCCAGCGATTTCAACACCTGGAAAATCCATGTTTCGCGGTATTCGCCAATAGGGGCTAAACCGCCGTTCATGATGCTCAGTTTCGGGTTAGGGATCACCGAAGCTTCATCAACCTCAAAAATATAACCCAAACCATTACACTTTTCGCAGGCACCATAAGGCGAGTTGAACGAAAAAGTATTTGGCTGTGGTTCATCATACGAGATGCCCGAAACAGGGTCCATCAGGTATTTACTATAATAGGATACGTTATTGTCCTTATCGGCAATACGGATAATGCCTTTTGCAATTTTCAAAGCCTGTTGAACAGAGGTATATAAACGTTTGCTGTCCTTTTCGCTTACCACCAAACGATCAACCACAATATCAATATCGTGGATCTTGTAACGGTCAACCTGCATTTTGGGCTCAACATCGGTAATAGCACCATCTACCCAAACTTTTAGAAAGCCCTGTTTGCGGATAGATTCAAACAATTCGCGGTAATGACCTTTGCGCGCCTTTACCACCGGGGCCAGGATATTAACCGGCTGCCCGTCAAATTTTTCGCTTATGGTTTTCAGGATCTGGTCTTCGCTCATGCGCTCCATCTTTTCACCGGTGGTGTAAGAGTAAGCATCACCCGCACGGGCAAAAAGCAAACGCATAAAATCGTAGATCTCGGTAATGGTACCTACCGTGGAGCGCGGGTTTTTGCTGGTGGTTTTTTGCTCAATGGCAATAACCGGGCTCAGGCCCGATACCTTATCCACATCCGGCCTTTCCATGCCGCCCATGAACTGGCGCGAGTAGGCCGAAAATGTTTCCATATAACGGCGCTGGCCTTCGGCATAAATAGTATCAAATGCCAGCGATGATTTGCCGCTGCCGCTCAGCCCGGTAATTACTACCAGCTGGTTACGCGGAAACGAAACATCTATATTTTTCAGGTTATGCACCCGGGCACCATAAACTTCAACTTCACTTTGCTCGCCCAGGTCAACAAGAGGTTTTGTACTCATACTTTATTAATATGCATTTATTGACATTGTTTGAAGCTAATTATTATAGTTACCAGATTTTTACAAAATGCCGTTTTCCTAAAATTTTTGGCTTAAACCATCAATAGTTTGCTACAAATATAAGCAAAAAAGGCCGATCATCCATCCAGGATAACCGGCCTCAAAGTGCTCCGTAATGTAATCTTTTAATTAATTTACAGTATGATTACCTGCTATTAATTAATTGCCAGCAACTGTGATGCAGGCGGGATATAAAAATAATTGTCATATCCGTGCTGCTTTGGCTGTTCGATAATAGCTTTCATGGCAATGAGCTTGTAAACATATGAACCGGTTTCGCGGTTCAGCTTCATGCGAAAGTAGTTATCTTCATTTTGCTTATTGATCGCTCGTGCTAATTTGATCGATCCATTGTTATAAGCTGCAGCCGCCAGTGTCCAGCTGTTAAATTCATCGTATAGTTCTTTGATATACTTGCAGGCTGCAATAGTAGATTTGCGAAGATTTTTCCGCTCGTCAACACCATGGCCTACCCTTAGTCCGTAGGTACGTGCCGTACCAGGCATAAATTGCCAAAAACCCGACGCTCCTTTAGATGATGTACCTGACTTAAGGCCCGACTCGACCAATGGTACATACTTAAAATCTTCAGGGATACCATAAAACTTTAAAATAGGTTCGATAATCGGGAACCATAGCTCGGCTTTTCGGTGCAATATATTGCTTTGCACACTTTTATAATCGTGCTGCCTGAGCGATTTGTTGAGTTTACGTGTAACCCTTGCGTCATTAACTGGTAAAGCTTCATCGGCAAAGTTGTAAGCAACAGCCGTTGCGCTTTTAAGAAAAATAAAATCTGAGGTTCGGTGGCTTAAAGGCGCTGCCTTTGCATTTTTTTGGGTAGTAATTTTACCGAAAATATTAAGCCCGGAAATGAGAACCAGCACCAGTGTTACGGAGCACGTAAGTAAGTGTTTTTTAATCATTTCTTGTCCTATCATTTAACTATACATTTGGTAGAATGTGCCGCAAAGGTATGTCATACAAATCACATAATCAAATACTTAGCATTTTGCTAACTTTTTTAGACATGGTTTTCGGTTCAAAAACAGCGTTTAAAACCGTTTAAACGGCGATTTTGTAACAGGATATTTTTTTGATCTTTTTAGATGGAAATTGCCAAAAAAGCGTAACTTTGACCCTCACGCTGCGAAAGCGCTAAACAAAAAATTATGGTATTTAAGAGACCAGCAGGTAGTCGCGACGACAAACCCGGAAAGTCGTCATCAAGGAGTTCAAAATCCGACGACCGACCAAAAAAATCAGCATCAACCCCAAAAGGTAAAGCTACTCCAAACGGAGAGAAAAAAATACTTTCCAGACCGGAAAAAACATTCCAAAGCAACAGGTTCAGTGACGATAAGCCCAAAAGCAATTTTAGGGGCGGCGAATCATCTGGCTCTAAAAGATCTGGCGCTAAGCCAAGGCCTTATTCAGGCAGGCCAACCGGCGATAGTGAGGACAGGCCAAAAAGGAACTTCGGCGGCGATAGCACAGGTGAAAGAAAATCATTTAGTGGCGGCCCTCGTAAACCTTACAGCGGCAGGCCAACAACCGGTGATAGCGAAAGGCCGAAAAGAAGCTTCGGCGGCGATTCGCAAGGCGAAAAGAAACCTTACTCATCTCCACGCACCCGTTCATCAGCAAGCTTTGAGGGTAAACCTAAAAGAAGTTTTGGCGGTGATGCAGGCGGCGAACGTAAATTTGCACCAAGAGGAACCGAAGGCGGCGAACGTAAGTTTGCACCACGGGGTACTGAAGGAGGCTTTAAAAAACGTGAAGGTGGCTTTAAAGAGAAATCACCATTCGGCGAAAGGCCCGCACACAGGCCGCATGACAGGGAAAACCAGCAGGACGCCCCTAAAACCATGCGTGGCCGTAAAAATGCTCCAGCTAAAAAATCAGAAGATGACGGACTGATCCGTCTGAACCGTTATATATCAAACGCAGGTATTTGCTCTCGCCGTAAGGCCGATGAGCTGATTGCTGCAGGCGTGGTATCTGTTAATGGCGAGGTGATAACCGAGTTGGGCACCAAGGTTGATCCATTTAAGGATACCATTAAATATAACGGCGAAACGCTGAAACGCGAAAAAATGGTTTATGTACTATTAAATAAACCAAAGGATTATATCACTACAACCGACGATCCGCAGGAGCGCCGTACCGTAATGCACCTGGTTGAAAAAGCAACCCGCGAGCGTATTTACCCCGTTGGCCGTCTTGACCGTAACACTACCGGTTTGTTATTAATGACAAACGATGGTGATTTGGCCGATAAGCTTTCACATCCGCGTAATAGCATCACTAAATTATACCAGGTTGAACTAAGTAAAAGTTTAAGCCAGGGCGATTTGAACAAACTTGCCTTTGGTGTTGAGCTTGAAGACGGTGTGATTAAACCTGATTCGGTATCATACGTAACAGGCGGTTCAAAACGCGAAGTTGGCATCCAGATACACAGTGGTAAAAACCGTGTTGTGCGCCGTATGTTTGAGCACCTGGGTTACGAAGTTGTAAAACTGGACAGGGTGGTTTATGCCAACCTTACCAAAAAAGACCTTCCGCGTGGCCGCTGGCGCTACCTCGATGAAAAAGAGGTGATCCAGCTAAAACACCTGATGAAATAAAAAAATGCTCCGCTAAACAGCGGAGCATTTTTTTTGTCTATTTTACTATCTTGCACAGCAATAACCATCAATTAATCAACCATGAAGAAATTTCTTTTGATCATAGCTATGCTTTCACCGGCGCTTACATTTGCACAAAATAAAAAAACGGGGCCTAAAACCTTTGATCTCATAGTAGGTACTTATACAACTGGCAAAAGCAAAGGCATTGTAGTGTATCGTTTTTATGCCGAAACGGGCAAATTGGCCTACCTTAGTGAAATTGACGGTGTTAATAACCCATCGTATTTAACATTAAGTGCCAATAATAAGTTTATTTATGCTGTTAACGAATTGCCCAAAGGCGAGGTAAGCGCGTTTTCATTTGAACCTAAAAACGGCAAACTCACTTTTATCAACAAGCAATCAACTTTGGGTGCTGACCCATGCTATATCTCGGTTGATAAAGCGCAGAAAAACCTGCTTATTGCTAATTATTCAAGCGGCAATGTAGCAATAATGCCATTAAATAAAGATGGATCGATAGCTAATGGCATACAAACAGTACATGATGATGGCCATAGTATAAATAAAGAGCGCCAGGAATCGGCCCATGCACATATGGCCGTTTTGACGCCAGATGAAAAGTATGTTTTATATAACGACCTCGGTACTGATAAAATAAATGTATTCCGTTACCGCCCATCAAAAGAACCTCGCATTGAGCCTGCAACACCTGCCTTTGTGAGCGTTGCCCCGGGCGAAGGCCCAAGGCACCTGGAGTTTTCGGCCGATAAGAAAACTGTTTACCTGGTAACCGAAATGGGATCAAATGTTATTGTATTTGATTATAATAATGGAAAACTAAAGCAAAAACAATCTATAACTATGCTTCCTGATGGTTTTAAGGGCCAAACTGCGGGTGCTGCCATTCATCTATCGCCAGATGGCCGTTTTCTTTATGCTTCAAACCGCCTGGAAACCAACGAGATCAATATTTATGCTGTAAACCAGGAAACAGGCCTGCTTACTTTTGTAGCCCGCCAGTCAACCTACGGCAAAAATCCACGTGATTTTGCTATTGATCCGACAGGTAAATTCCTGATCGTAGCTAACCAGAACAGTGATAACATGTGGGTATTTAAAATTGACCAAAACTCAGGTAAGCTTTCCCAAACAGGTATTAAAGTGGATATCGGTAACCCGGTATGTTTGAAATTTGCACCAGCTGAATAGTTTTTCGAGGTGAAAGGGTAAAGGTAAAAGGCGAAAGGCTTTTGCCCATGCATACAAAAAAGGCGAAGTTTGAGATATTCTAAACTTCGCCTTTTTATTTCAGGCTGGAAAAGTACCTTTTACCTTTCGCCTTTTACCTTTCACCTTAACTCTTGGTAAACGAATATACAATGTAGCCGGTGCTGTTACCTACGGTAACAGGCGATTTCAGGGTCATGGTTGATCCGTCATTACTGGCAATATCCAAACGGTACCCCTCGGCTACGTTTTTGGCTTTATCACCTTCGTAAAGTTTTTTGAACTGGAATTGGGTACCGGTTGTGCCGCCGTTATAAACCGACCAGAATATGGTTTGAGATGTTCCGTTAGTTAAAGTATAGATGCCGTTGCCGCTATTGGTAAGCTTCCAGGTACTGCCAACAAAGGCTTCGGGAGGGGCCTGGTCAAACACGCTTTGTACGGCATTTTGTACAAGACCGTCATAACTTACATTATTGCAGGTCCAGGTGCCAACAAATTTACCGCGCGAAACATTGGACGTAGTTGTGTTTTTAGTTGTTGAACAGGCCGAAATGACCAGAACAAGCGACAGGATTGCGATTGAGGTTTGAATTAACTTTTTCATGACAGTATATTTTATGCATAAATAACATAAATCCTGCCAAAGTGTGCAATTATAAATTTACGGTTTGCTGGCGGGTGCGCTTTTCTAATTCATTTAACCTTTTGTTTATTGATTCGGCAAGCTGATCGGCTTCGCGAACCTTTTTGAGGCTATTAATAAACTTAGGATTGGTGTCTCTCTCCGATAAAATTTTACCGATTCGTTTAATAAAGTTCATAGGTTATTCCTTAAAGCTCTATTTTACGGGGTGAACACAGCTAAGGTTGCGTGAATTTTAAAAATTTTGAATAAAATTTAATTAAACGTTTTATCTGGGTAAGGATATACAAGTCTTTGAGAGGAAAAACCTTGTGTCGGAATGGTTTAAGTATAAGTTAAAGGAAGGTTTACGGTTTAATGGTTATTGATCGGCTTCGTTTAAAAATGCGATCAGCCGTTCCATAGCTTTTGCGCGATGGCTTATGGCGTTTTTTTCTGCCATGCTCATTTCGGCAAAAGTAATGTCGTAACCTTCGGGCTCAAAAATTGGATCGTAGCCAAAGCCCCCTGTCCCGCTCAACTCCTGTCTGATGGTGCCTTCAACGGTACCTTCAAAAAAATGTTCTTCGCCGTTCCAGATCAGGGAAATTACGGTACGGAAGCGGGCTTTACGGTTTGTTTCGCCTTTTAAGTTATCAAGCACTTTAGCAATGTTGGCTGCGTGGTTGCCATGTGTGCCTGCATACCTGGCCGAGTAAACGCCAGGTTCGTAGTTCAGGGCATCTATCTCCAGGCCGCTATCGTCGCCAAAACAGTTTAGTTTATATTCGGCGTATACGTGGTGACTTTTGATAGAGGCATTGGCTTTAAAAGTGGTACCGGTTTCCTCGATATCATCATAGCAGCCAATATCCTGCAGGGTTAATAGCTGAATGGCCCCATTCAACTTGGCCGAAACTTCCTCCAGCTTATGACGATTATTGGTAGCGAAAACTAATTGCTGCATGATTTTTACTGACGAATTTTTCTTTATAATGTTTTTACCAACTCCCAAAAGGTCTTTTTGTAATCCACGTTATTCATCATCTCATCAAACGAGTAAGTATAAAGCACCGTAATGCCGTTTGAGGTTACCGGTTTATTTGGCTTAAGCACTTTTATATCCTGCGGCAGGGCATCTCCTCCCAAAACAAGAACTTTGATTGGCTTAAAAAAAGGCTTCAATTGGCTGAATTTGGTTTCGCTGTAATTGGCCAGGTTAAATATTGCTACATCATCCGCCCCAAGATCTTTACGTTTAAGAATGTTTTCAAGAGCGGCTAAATGTTCGGTATTTATAAATTCATCTGCCTTATAATGAGTAAGTACCAGGAAGTTCTTTAAGTTATTGCCCCGATACTTAAAATCAACAACCGGCGTTTGTATTACAGGCTGAGGTTCAGGAGTTAAGGAAGGAGTGACTGCTACAGGCTCGGGTTTAATATGTTCAATAACAGGGGATGATGGTACTGCTGCGATGGGTTCGGGTTCAGCAATTTTATCGTACAACATTTTATCTGCATTAAGCAGGTAAAGTTCATCCTCTAACAAAAAACGAAACGCGGCCGGGTTCTCAACTTTCACTTTAACAAATTTTAACCAAAAGTAGTTAAACCATCTCAAGCTTTATAGGCATATTAGCACAATTATAGCCGGGCTATTTTATAGAAAATATTTGTTCAGCTATAATTAATAAATTTTACCGAAATTCGTAGTTTTTAACGGGTTAACTATCCCGTTTTATTAGCATAACAGCGTTACATGAGAAAGTTAGGAGTATTAGTACTAAGTTTTATTTTAACAATAACATTTGCAAAGGCACAGGTAGCACCAGATACGGCAGCAAAAAAACTGGTTAAAGCCGATTCGGTTATTGCTCCCACCCCGGGCAAAACCCTTGATAAAATAGCTGCAGTGGTTGGTAACAGCCCAATATTGTTATCAGATATTGAATTGTCATACGCCAATTTCCTGGTACAGGGAAACCAGCCCGATCCAACAGTTAAAGCCCGTATTTTACAAACATTGTTAACTCAAAAGCTACTTGCCCAGCAGGCTGCTATAGATAGTATTGAGGTAAAGGAAGAGGATGTTGACGCTAACGTTGACCGTCGTATGCGCGAAATGACGCAACGTGCAGGTGGACAGGAAAAGCTGGAGGCATTTTTAGGCCGCTCGGTGATTCAATATAAAGACGAGATCAGGCCCGACCTGAAAGAGCAGATGGTTGCGCAAAAAATGCAGCAGCACATTACCGAAAAACTGAACGTTACTCCGCAGGACGTAAAAAAATATTACGACGGTATCCCTAAAGATAGTTTGCCTTCATTTAATAAAGAAGTTGAAGTTGGAGAGATCGTTTTTCAGCCTAAGTTAACTAAAGAAGAAAAAGACCTTTATAAAGCTAAGGCCGAGGAATTAAGGCAGCGTGTAAAAAAGGGTGAGGACTTTGGTACCCTTGCAAGGCTTTACTCGCAGGACCCGGGTTCGGCACCTGAAGGTGGTGACCTTGGTTTTGCCGATCGTACCACATTTGTGAAAGAATTTACAGCCAACGCGTTCAAACTAAAGGCCGGCGAGATTTCGCAGGTATTTGAAACGGATTTCGGCTTTCACTTTTTACAGGTGATTGAACGCCGTGGCGAGCAGGTGCACGTAAGGCATATCCTGGTTACGCCTATAGTTACCCAGGCCAGTTTGGACAGGGCTAAGGCCAAGGCTGATAGTATTTATACCTTGCTTTTAAAAGATAAGAATGTTGGTGTAGATTTTTCAAGTGCTGCAGCCTACTATTCAGATGATAAAGACACCAAATACAATGGCGGTATGATGCTGAATGCTGAAGATGTACAAAGCCGGTCGACTTTTATTCCTACCGATAAGCTTGATCCTAAGGTTGCTCTTATTACCGACACAATGAAAGTTGGCAGCATTTCAAAACCTGATTTGTTTACAGGCGCTGATGGTAAAAAAAGTTACAAGATATTGTTGCTTAAATCGGCTACAAATGCTCACAAAGCTAATTTAGAGCAGGATTTTCCTAAACTTAAGGAATATGCCTACAATGATAAAGTTAATAAAACAGTATCGCAGTGGTTTGAAAAACGCCGCAAGGAAACGTTCATTAAAATTGATAAAGAGTATCAATCATATGATTTGTTGAAGAAATGGGTAAACAATAATCCCACGCTGGTAATACCCGAAACCAAAATCAAATCATCTTCATCTTCCAAATAACTTTATGCAACACCGTTCTGATGTAGAAGCCGCAGACGCTTTAAAACAGGCCTATCACCAAATTCGCACCGAAATAGGTAAAGTAATAGTGGGCCAGGATGAAGTGATAAAATTTGTGCTGATCTCTATTTTCAGTAACGGGCATTGTTTATTGGTTGGTGTGCCCGGCCTTGCAAAAACCCTGTTAGTACAAACAGTTTCACAGGTACTTGACCTTGACTTTAAAAGGATCCAGTTTACGCCCGACCTGATGCCGTCAGACATCATCGGGTCTGAAATATTAGGAGAAGACCGCAACTTTAAATTTATACCGGGCCCGGTATTTTCAAATATTATCCTGGCCGATGAGATAAACCGTACGCCGCCAAAAACTCAGGCCGCATTGCTTGAAGCAATGCAGGAAAAAGCTGTTACAGCTGCAGGTATTACCCATAAGCTTGCACAGCCATTTTTTGTACTGGCCACTCAAAACCCTATTGAGCAGGAAGGTACTTACCCCCTGCCAGAGGCGCAGTTAGATAGGTTTATGTTTAATGTAGCCTTAAGCTATCCCTCATTTAAAGAGGAACTGCAGGTTGTTAAAAATACTACCAGTACTACTAAAGTGGAGGTAAACAAGATACTTAACGCACAGCAGATCATTTATTTTCAGCAGCTGGTGCGCAACATACCCGTTACCGATAATGTGATGGAATACGCTGTGAAGCTGGTATCCAAAACCCGCCCTAACAGTGAGTTTGCTACTCCGCAAATTAACCGTTTATTAAGCTGGGGCGCAGGCCCGAGGGCATCACAGTTTTTAGTATTGGGTGCTAAATGCCACGCCGTACTTAATGGTAAATACTCACCAGATATTGAAGACGTGCAGGCAGTGGCTAAACCTATTTTAAGCCACCGTATAGTACGCAGCTACCATGCCGAAGCCGAAGGACTATCTGCTGCTGATATTATCGAGCAGTTGTTTTGATTTTAGTGATTAGAGGTTGGAGATCAGAGATCAGAGATTAGTTTTAGTATCAATCATAATAAAAGAAAGGCCTTGCGACACCGCAAGGCCTTTCTTTTATTATGATTGTCCGTGTCCTCACCACAGATGTTCGGAAGATTCAGATCGGTTGGGAATGCTGGTTAAAAAAGCCATGTCATTGCGAGGAGCGGCGAGGGCAAGAGCACTTGGGGCGACGTGGCAATCCCGTACCTATACAGGGCGGATATGCATTGACTACGAGATTGCCGCGCTACGCTCGCAATGACATATTTTTTTATTTAAAAAGTAGAGATAATTTCATCTTCCGAACACCTGTGGTGTCCTCACGGACAACCCACGTCTCCTTGCTGTTTGATAATTTTCCGTGCATGCATTGTCACATGAGGACACAGGCCCCCGGAATAGTTTATAAAAGAATAGCGCCTTGTGATAAATCGCAAGGCGCTATTCTTTTATTTATGAGGTGTATTCAAACTAATCTCTCATCTCCAACCTCTAATCACCAAATCCGACTATTACTCATTCTCAATCGGAGAGAAAATCTCAAGCAGGATATTCCATCTTTTTGATTTGTCAATTTCCCAAACCCTTACATAGTTATAGTTGCCTACTACGTTGCCTTTGGTGATGCGTGCATGCCCGTAGGTGTAAGCAAGGTCATTGCTTGATGAACGTCCACCGTCGGTAGTTTCAGCGGTGATGCTTATGGCTTCATTGTTAATAAACTTCATGACCACATCGGTGCCGGTCATTGGCGGAAAGCCGGGGAAATAATAACGGCCCTCGGGGCTTAAAAACTCTTTATAACTTGCCATAGCCGATAGCGTTAAGCCGTGATTAAAAGTTTTATCGGTACCAATGATCACATTTTTAGCGCCAAAGGGGTCCTTGCTTGGGCCCGAGCGCTGTGCAGGATCAGGTTCTTTAAAATCAGTAACGGCTTCTTCTTCGGCTTCAGGGTGCTGGATACCAAGATCTATTAATAATTTCAGTTTCCCGTCTGTATTGGTGCGCCAGATAGAAACATAGTCGCCAAATACTTTGTCATCATCAGTTTTGCCGTTTTGATATATATATGGGCCAGCTGTGAATGCAAGATCGCCATTAGCCGAAATTCGTGCAAATTTAGGCTGCCAGCTAAGTTTACCGGCCTGTTTATCTATTTTGCTATAAAAGTCAACAATTTTAACAGCATCTGGCTTAAATATGATGCCATCGGGGTCGGCAACTGCCAGGAAGCCATCTTTTATTCCTTTACGTTCAACTAACTTGTCAAAAGCTTGTTCAACACTAACTACCTTGTTTACATTAACAGCGTCCTGTGCAAAGGCAAAAACGCTATAACCAATAAATGTAGCAGCTAATATTATTTTCTTCATATTTATATTCGGGTTTTAGGGAGCAATTTAGTAATAAATTTTTAGTGGGAAACGCAATAGTCAAAATGCATTAAGCAGCGTACATAATTTAACAATAGAATTATTTTTTGCTTTATGCTGAAACGAAGATATGGGCGAATAATTGCAGGGAGCGATTTTGATCATGTAAAATATGCGTAAATAATTAAATTTACTTAGTAAAGAAGTTGAATAAAAAACATTTAACTTCATAACCAATATTATCCGTTTTTGTTTAAACCAATATAAATTGCCTGCATGAAAAATTATAGATTATACCTCCTGTTTGTGTTTATGTCCCTATGCATACAAGCTAAGGCGCAGTATTTAAGAGACTACACCGGCCGCCCCTATTATCTTAAAACAAATGACGGGACACAGGGTAGCGCTTTACTTACTGATAACTGGCTTAACGGAACAGTTAACTTTGCAAATGGTAAAACAGCTAACGCTATACTTAACTATAATATTTACGGGGATGAGTTACTTTTTAAAAGCCCACAGGATTCATCAATACAGGCCTTTGTTGATCCGATTAAAAGCTTTTCATTGAAAGATGCATCAATTGAGGCATGTGATATTACTGACGTTAGTTTCAGCAGTGGTTTCCCTGCGGTAGATGAACAAACAGCCAAAACATTTTATCTTGTTGTTGGAGAGGGGAAAACCAAGCTGTTAAAATGCTACAAAAAAAAGGTCATCGAATCGAAGGATTTTAGCTCTCAAATTACCACTAAAACGTTCACTACCACCAATAGCTATTATCTTTTTGCCAATAACCAAATGACCAAAGTTAAACCATCGCAAAAAGCAATGCTTGTCGCTATGAACGATAAGGCTGATAAGATACAGGAGTATGTTAAAGCCAATAAAGTTGATTTTAAAAGCGATGTTGCATTAGCTAAATTATTCAGCTATTACAACTCGCTTTAAAAATGTGATCTGTTATCAGGCTTTGCTCCAGGTAGTGCCTTCTTTACTGTCCTTTAATTGAAACCCTATTTGTGACAGGCCATCACGGATCTTATCTGATGTGGCATAATCTTTATTGGCTTTAGCTCCGCTGCGTAAATCAACAATAAAGTTTAACACTTTTGGCAAATCATCATTGGCAGCCTGTTCGTTTTGCAAGCCAAGTACATCAACCACAAATAAATTCATGAGCAGGGTTAACTGCTCAAGGTTTGCGGCATCAATTTTCAATTTACCATCATAAACTGAATTGATAATGCGCGATGCTTCAAATAATTCGGCTATTAATACCGGGCTGTTAAAATCATCATTCATTGCGGTATAGCAGCGTTCCATTAGCGGGGCAATTTCAACCTCGGTAGTGGCCGATGCTTTTAATCCGTCGTTAAGCAGGGCAAAAGCATTCATAAGGCGTTTAAAGCCTTTTTCAGATGCTTCCATAGCTTCATTGCCAAAATCAAGTGTACTGCGGTAATGGGCCTGCAGCATGAAAAACCTTACCGTCATAGGGGTGTAGCCCTTGTTCAGTATCGAGTTTTCGCCGCTAAACAGTTCATGCGGTAAAAAGCTGTTGCCTAATGATTTTGACATTTTTTGCCCGTTTACCGTAAGCATATTGGTATGCACCCAGTAATTGGCCGGGTTGGTACCGCAGCAAGCTACATTTTGAGCAATTTCGTTGGTATGGTGCGTTGGTACAAGATCAAGGCCTCCTCCATGAATGTCAAAGTGACTTCCAAGATATTTCTGGCTCATGGCCGAGCACTCCAGGTGCCATCCCGGAAAACCTACTCCCCATGGCGAAGGCCATTTCATCAGGTGCTCGGGTTTGGCTTTTATCCACAGGGCAAAATCAAGTTTGCCGTGCTTATCCTGTTGTCCGCCAAGGGTGCGGGTGTTATTTAAAAGATCTTCGAGGTTACGGCCGCTCAGTATACCATAATCCTGGCTTTTGTTATATTTTTCAACATCAAAGTAAATGGAACCGTCAACCTCATAGGCATAGCCCTTTTCAAGTATAACTTTTACCATTTCTATCTGTTCGATGATATGGCCGGTGGCTGTTGGCTCAATGCTTGGCGGCAGGTTGTTTAATACCTTCATCACATCCCTGAAACCAACGGTGTATTTTTGCACTATCTCCATAGGCTCAAGCTGTGCCAGCTTGGCCTTTTTTGCAATTTTGTCTTCGCCCTCATCGCCTGCATCACCTTCAAGGTGGCCTGCATCGGTAACATTACGTACATAGCGTACCTTGTAGCCAATGGCCGTAAGGTACCTGAACATAAGGTCGAAAGATATATAAGTACGGCAGTTGCCTAAGTGAACATCGCTATAAACAGTAGGCCCACAAACATACATGCCAACATGAGGCGCGTCAATGGGCTTAAATAATTCTTTTTTACGGGTTAAAGTGTTGTAAACAAACAAATTTTGTTGCATGAGCGCAAACTTACGATTTTTTAAATTTTAAGCTACAGCCCGCTGCAGTTCGGGCTTATTTTTACAAATGAAGGGCAATGATTTTATTAATTTAATATCAGGTCGCTGCGTAACGGGTAATGATCCGAAAGTTTCTTTTCAATCACTTTATAATTAAAAACCGAGAACTGCGAACTGCTTAAAATATAATCTATCTGGTAATTGGGGAAGTCGCCATTATAAGTGCGTCCTAATCCCGAACCTTTTTCCCGGAATGAATTGTTTAGCCCTTTAGCCATTTCGTTAACCGCAAATGACGACGGAGTATCATTAAAATCACCCGCTATAATATAGGGGTAAGGGCATTGGGCGGCATGTGCCTTTACTTTAAAAACCTGCTCTGCCCTTTTCATAAAAGCTATTTTAAGTTTGCTGCCAAGCCGTTTGGTTGATTTGATATCCGTTTTACCTTTTTTAGATACATTGTCGATATATTTATAATCATCCGGATCAAAATTGATGGATTGCAGGTGTACATTATAATATCTGAAAATTTTGTCGCCCTTTTTTATATCGGCATATAAACATTGGTTGCCCGATGTTTTGTCTGCTGCAAGCCGGATCATTCCTTTAGCTACGATGGGGTATTTTGAGAAAATAGCCATGCCAATAGCTTCAAGGCTGTTAAAACTAAAAGGTTCAAAATAAAAATTGTTGCTCCCCAGTATCTTGCAGATGGAATCGCGCGTTTCATACGGACCTTTGTTACGCGTAAAAAACTCCTGGAAACCTATTACATCGGGCTGCTCGGTGTTAATGATGCTCAATATTTCTTGCTTTGTTGAAATATCGTTGCTGAAGCCAAAATGTTTAAAATTATGCACATTATAGGTCATCACATGCACAACGTTAAGCCCCGGGGGTACCGAAAAGCTTGATTTAAACCTGAACCCTATATTGCTGTTAAGTACTCCCCAACCCAGCAAAATGCTTAGCAGCGAAAGTAAAAACTGCCAGCGTTTACGCAGCAGCCAGTATAACATCATGATTGCGTTGAGCAATAATATTGGAGGATATGCAAGGCCAAAAAAAGCAAATAGCCAGTATTTACGCGGATCAACAAACGGCGCTAAATACCCGATAACTAAAGCAAAACATAAAAACAGGTTTACCCATAATAATATCCTGCCAAAAATACTTTGCTTTTTTTTAATCATTTAGTCCTGTTTGCTTGCGCGCGATAAAATTTCACGTTCCTGTTTACTTAGGCTATTGTATCCTGATTGCGATATTTTATCTAAAATACGGTCGATCTCTTCCTGACGCGGATAATCAGATGCGTTTTTCCCCATATTATTTGAAACTACCTTTAACCGCGGTTTTGATTTAAATAACCCAGCTATGCCCCCTACCCAATCATGGCCCTTTTGCAGTTGCTTAATATAAACAAATCCCATCAAAGCACCACCCAGGTGAGCAATTTCGCCGCCGGCATTTGCGCCTACTATACCCAAAAAATCAATTACAAGAATTACCAGTACAAGCCATTTTAATTTTACCGGGCCAAATAAAATTAAAGATATGGTGTAATCTGGCAGTAAGGTAGCCGTAGCTACTACAATGGCCATCACACTGGCCGATGCTCCAACTATAGTGCTATTCTGCGCCGCGTTAACGCTGGTAAATGCAGGTAGCAGGTTAAGGGCCAGCAGGTACAATAATGCACCGGCCAGGCCACCCATTAAATATAAGCCTATAGTTCGTTTGTTGCCAAGATACTCTTCAAAGATTTGCCCCATCCAATAAAGCCAAAGCATATTGAACAGGATGTGCAGTACGCCTGCGTGCATGAACATATAGGTTAAGGGCGTCCAGAAATGCTTAAGCAGGTCGGGCAGGTATGCCGGCATGTTCAGGTATTTATCGGCAAACAGATATATAGAACTGTTACCAAAGCCTCTGAAAAATTGCTCTAATACCGCCGGGATATTTATAGCCAGGTAAACTACAACATTAATGCCTATAAGCAGGTTAAGCTTATTGCCCGACCGAAGCATTTTGTACTGGATATTTTGCCAAAGGGTGCTCATAATAAAGCTGTATTACAAAGATAACTACTGTTATTAATAAAAATTGTTTGGTCGTTGCAGTCGCCATATTTTTAAAATTATATAACCGAACAACGCTCCGCCAAGATGCGCAAAATGAGCTACTGAATCACCTTGAAACTGGCCAAAGCCATCAATAAGTTCTATCACGATATATCCAGCAACAAGATACTTGGCCTTAACCGGAACTGGTATAAATAATACCATCATTTCCATATTCGGAAAAAGATATCCAAACGCAAGCAGTAAACCAAATATAGCTCCGGATGCTCCTAAAATAGGCACCGTGTAAATTTCTTTGATTTTAGCCATGCCAGACATGCTTACATTTGCCACATCAGATCCTGATATGATAAACGACCCAATTGCACCATGTACCTCAATTGCTTGCACCAGCATTTGCAAAACCAATGCTCCAATACCGGTTATAAAGTAATATTGAAGAAACCGCTTAGGCCCCATTGTATATTCAAGTATTGGCCCAAACATGAACAACGCAAACATGTTAAAGAAAATATGCGCGAGGCCGGCATGCATAAACATGTAGCTAACAACTTGCCATGGGTGGAAAAGTGGTGAGTTAAAATAAAATGCAGATAACCATTTTACCATATCAAACCCAACATAGCTTAATGTATAAGTGCCTATGAAGAATATTACATTTATGATCAGCAGGTTTTTAACAACAGGTGTTAGGTTAGCAAAAGGTGATTGATTGTATCCGTTCATATATAGTTTAGCCTGGGGCTATTTTTCAAATCGTTCAACTAATTCGTTCATGGTAAAGGTACTGATTACGGGCTTACCATTCAATGCCTGGTTGGGTGATTCGCAAGCAAAAAGCTGGTCGATAAGCTGGTTCATTTCCTCCAGCGATAACTTTATTCCTGTTTTAATAGCCCCGTTTCTGGCCAGTGAGCGGGCAAGGTTATCACGTTTATCTAATTTAAGGATAGCCATATTGTTTTTAAAACCTTCCAGCAAATGTTCTAAAAGTTCATGCTCGCCAACATTGTTCAGTTCGGCAGGCACGCCTTCTACCACAACAGTATTTTTTCCAAACTCGCGGATATCAAAACCCAATGCCCTGATATCTGGCAAAAGTTCTCTCAATAACTCAAAGTCGCTGCCATTTAGTGTAACCGACTGCGGGAACAGGCTTTGCTGGCTTACTCCCGAATGATTTTGCAGTTGCAATAAAAAACGCTCATACAAAATGCGCTCATGTGCAGCCTGTTGGTTAATGAGCATAAACCCCGACTTGATCTGCGACAGGATAAACCTGTTGTGGATCTGAAATAATTGCCTTTCGCTTGGTTTGCTTACATCCTGCTCGTCGACCGCTATGGTTTTTTCCTCATGGATCTCATGCTGAAAAAGGGTTTCTTTTTTGCTGATTTCGTATAACGTATCCCAGTTTTGTGGGATAGAGTCTTTTTTGTAACCGCCGCTGTCCCTTAAAAACGGATGCTCCTGTTTTGGTCGTTCTTCTTTATTAGCAAACGGGTTAAAGTTTGGATTAAAGGAAATGGTAGGCGCAATGATTTCCTCCAATGGTTTGGGAGTGATCAGGTGTTCGATGCTGTTTTCCTGGTCAAAATCCAGGCTGGGCGTAATATTATATCTCCCTAACGACCGCTTAACGGCCGAACGGATAATGGCATAGATAGCTTTTTCGTCCTGGTATTTGATCTCCGTTTTGGTAGGATGTACGTTAATATCGATCTTAGAAGGATCGATATCAATAAACAACACATAAAACGGGAAACAATCATCGGGCAATAATTCCTCAAACGCGGTTGTTACAGCGTGGTTAAGATATGAATCACGGATAAAGCGGTTGTTTACAAAAAAGAACTGCTCGCCGCGTGTTTTACGGGCAAACTCGGGCTTGCCTACAAAGCCGCGCAGTTTGATGATGGTAGTATCCTCCTCAACCGGAACAAGCCGCTGGTTATAATTATTGCCAAACAGGTGTACTATGCGTTGTTTAAGCGTAGTACCTGGCAGGTGATATACCTCCTGGCTGTCATGGTGAAGGGTGAAAAAGATTTGTGGATTTGCCAGTGCCACGCGTTGAAACTCGTCAATAATATGACGCATCTCTACCGGGTTGCTTTTTAAAAAGTTACGGCGGGCGGGAGTGTTATAAAATAGATTTTTAACAGCTATAGAGCTCCCTGTATTGGCCGAACACGGTTCTTGACTTATCACCTCCGAACCTTCTATAGTTATACAACTACCCAGTTCATCTTCATGGCGGCGGGTTTTAAGCTCTACCTGGGCAATAGCGGCAATAGAAGCCATAGCTTCGCCCCTGAAACCCATGGTGCGGATGGCAAACAAATCGTCGGCCTTGCGTATTTTTGAGGTGGCATGGCGTTCAAAGCACATGCGTGCATCGGTAAGGCTCATGCCGCAGCCATTATCGATAACCTGGATCAGTGATTTACCGGCATCTTTAATAATAAGCTGGATCTTGTCTGCACCTGCATCAATAGCGTTTTCAACCAATTCTTTTACTGCAGAGGCCGGTCGCTGAACTACTTCGCCTGCGGCAATCTGGTTGGCAACGGCATCCGGTAAAAGCTGAATAATGTCTGACATTTAAAAAAAATTCCCTTCAATTTCTATTTCGATGCTAAATTAAATATTTGATGGCATAACTTTATGATTTGATAGTTGTATATACTTTTGTAGCTTAATACAATTACAATAAACATACAATTATCTTATGAAGAGACTATTGCCCGCGCTGCTATTACTGGCAGCGGCCTGCAAACAGAAGGAATACAATGCCGATATGGTGGTAAAAAATGCGGTTGTTTATACCGTAGACAGTAATTTTACTACAGCAAGCGCATTTGTAGTTAGCGGAGGAAAGATCCTTGCAGTAGGCAATGCCGATTCTCTTGAACAAAAATACAATGCCCGCGAAGTGGTTGATGCACAGGGGGCCGCAGTTTATCCGGGCTTTATTGATGCACACGCCCACTTTTATGAATATGGCATGGGCCTGCAAGAGGTAAACCTGGTTGGCACCCATAGCTGGCCCGAAATTATTGACTCAGTAAAAGCTTATGCAGACCGTAATACCGATGGCTGGATAATTGGTAATGGCTGGGATCAAAATGACTGGGCAAACAAACACTTTCCTGATAAGGCCAAGCTTGATTCATTATTTCCTGTGAGGCCGGTAATACTGAGCCGTGTTGATGGCCATGCCGCCATTGCTAACCAGGCTGCACTTAATATTGCAGGGGTTAAGCCCGGGCAAACCATTAACGGCGGCGAAATTGAAACCAGTAACGGAAAGCTTACAGGTATTTTGATTGATAACGCAGTAGGCATTGTTACCCGTAAAATTCCTGAGCCTACAGCGGCCATGGTAGATACGGCCCTGCTCTCGGCACAAAAAAATTGTTTTGCCGTGGGTTTAACTACAATTGATGATTGCGGATTGCCTTACACCATGGTAAATACAATCAATGAATTGCAGCACAAAGGCGACCTGAAAATGCGCTTGTATGTGATGCTGGCCGACAGACAGGAAAACTATGATTATCTTTTTAAACACGGCATTATTAAAACTCCGGGCTTAAATGTAAGGGCTTTCAAGGTTTATGCTGATGGTGCACTTGGTTCAAGGGGGGCGTGTTTGCTAAAACCCTATGCCGACTCGGCCAAATGGAATGGATTTTTGTTAAGCAATCCAAAGCATTTTGAAGAAATAGCACCCAAAATAGCAGCACATGGTTTCCAGATGTGTACCCATGCCATTGGCGATTCGGCAGTGCGGGTGATGCTTAAGGTTTATGCTGCTAACCTGAAAGGTAAAAATGATTTGAGATGGCGAATTGAACATTCGCAAATAGTTTCTCCACAGGATATAGATAAGTTTGGCGAATACAGCATTATCCCATCGGTACAGCCTACACATGCAACATCAGATATGTACTGGGCTGGCAAAAGGCTGGGAAGCGAACGGCTTAAAACTGCTTATGCCAATAAGCAATTGCTTAAACAAAACGGCTGGCTACCGCTGGGCACCGACTTTCCGGTTGAGAATATTAACCCGCTTTATACGTTTTATGCAGCGGTAGACCGTAAAGATCTGAATGGTTTTCCGCAAGGTGGTTTTCAGCCCGAAAATGCCTTAAGCAGGATTGAAGCCTTAAAGGGTATGACTATCTGGGCAGCCAAAGCCAACTTTGAAGAAAAAGAAAAGGGTAGCATTGAACCAGGAAAGTATGCCGATTTTGTGATATTGGACAAGGATATCATGAAAGTAAAAGGTAGTGAGATCCCGGCAATCAAAGTGACAAAAACCTATATAAACGGAGTTAAAGTATATGATAAAAAATAAATGGGGCCGTGTTCCTTTAGTACTATTAGGGTTTGCATTATTTGATAACGCTTGTGCTCAAAACCCACCGTTAACGGGGCAGGCCTTCATTGCCGAAGAACGGCTGGTTGGTAACTCAACTGCGTTGCTTAATAATGCCTCATACCTGGTACCGCTGCAGAAACTGGAAGATTTAAAAATTGCCAGTGTGCATTTCAGCAATCAATATGCTACTGTTTTTGATAGCCTTTTAAATAAATATAATAAGGTTGATTTGTATGATGGTATAACCTATTCGGGCAATAAAACACTGGCCAATCTTACTTCCGATCTGAAGTTTTATAATACCGTTATTGTACAGGTAAATGATGCGGATTTAAATAATCAGGACCTGGTAGATTTTATCAGCACCAATCAAAAAAGCAAAAACGTGATTGTGGCCGCTTTCGGCAATGGTTCGATGCTAAGTAAGCTTGATGTGGTCACTGCCCCCGTGATCTGGACCGAGCGGCTATCTGCAGTATCTGCCATGTATAGCGCCGAAGCTATATTTGGAGGGGTAGGTATATCGCAAAAATTAACCAAAAACTACAGTGCTGTTTATAAAACGGGGATGGGTTTTATTACTGATAAAACCCGTCTCCAATATACGGTACCTGAAGAAGCCGGCATTAACGCCGCCAACCTGCAGGGTATTGATAAAATAGCACAGGAAGCTATTCGCGAACATGCCACGCCGGGCTGCGTGGTATTGGTGGCTAAAGATGGCAAGGTGATATTTAATAAAGCCTATGGTTATCACACTTATGATAATGTGATGCCCGATAAGCTTACCGATATTTTTGACCTTGCTTCCATGACCAAGGTATCAGCCACTACTATGGAGGCAATGCAGCTTACCGATCAGGGTAAGTTAAGCCTGGAGAAAACTCTTGGCGATTATATTCCACTGGCCCGTAAAAGCAACAAGAACGATATCCAGATCCGTGAAGTGTTACTGCACCAGGCGGGTTTGATCCCCGATATCCAATCGTTTGAAAAAGTAAAACCAGCAGATCATAGTACCGATTCATCGGCAGCGTACCCAACAAAAGTGTCCGACCATTATTATTTACGGAAAGACTACTATAAAGATGTAATGTTCCCCGAAATGCTGAGCTCTCCGTTGAAAACACGGGGACAATATGTGTACAGCGATGTAAGCATGTTGTTTATGCAGGAGGTGGTTGAGAATATTACCGCTGTGCCACTCAATACCTATGTACAACAGCATTTTTATACCCCGCTGGGGATGCAAACTGCAGGCTTTTTGCCCTTGTACCGCTTTACACCTGATAGAATAATACCAACCGAAAATGACAAAGAATACCGCATGTCATTGCTTGATGGTTATGTGCATGACCCAACATCGGCACTTTTAGGCGGAGTAGCCGGGCACGCCGGATTATTTGCCAGCGCCAATGATGTAGCTATCCTGTATCAAATGGTTTTAAACCGCGGCAGCTATGGCGGCACTCAATATTTTAAGCCGGAGGTGGTTGATCTGTTCACTTCAAAACAATCGCCGGTAAGTCGCCGTGGATTGGGATTTGACCGTTGGGACCCGATAGCCGACAGGCATTACCCCTCAAAACTGGCATCTGATCAAACTTATGGACACACAGGTTTTACAGGCACCTGTATCTGGGTCGATCCGAAATATAACCTGGTTTATATATTCCTGTCAAACAGGGTAAACCCATCTGTAGGCAGTAAATTAGGTAGCCTTAACATCAGGCCAAGGATTCAGGATGTGGTTTATGAGGCAATAGCGAAAGGTTTGTAAGAAGCTGTTTAAAAACGGCAGATGCAAATAGAATTAATAAAGCGTCATTGCGAGGTACGAAGCAATCCCCAATAAGCAGAGCAGCTATGCAGGTTCGCTCTGTAAAGTCGGGGATTGCTTCGTACCTCGCAATGACGCTTTTGTTTTTTGGAAGCATAGTTGTCAGGCATCAATAGCGGATGTTTTATACTATTGGGCACTATTCCCTCAGCTACCGCAAGCGTCCTCGCTTGTGGGTAACATGCTAAGTTCTGCAGATTGTTGTTCATCAATACCTGAACGGAGGCCACAAGTGAGGACACTTGCGGCAGCGATGGGAATATCTGAAATAAAAACCCTAAATTTATCTAATTCCGAAATCGAACATCCGAATTCCCAAATCAAGAGATGCGCTATTTCACTATCCAGCCACCGGCCGAGCTGAAACCTTATGTAAGATTTTACTGGGTGCTTGAGCATGAGCTGGGGCCTGATGAACCGGCATATATTTACCGCTCTGTAGCCGATGGCTGTACCGAAATGGTGTTTCACTACCGGTCGGCATTTGATGAGTTGGACAATAAAACCGGGCAAAACGCGGGCCCGTCGGGCATCCAGTTTCAAACCACGCAATACCGGCGTTTTATTACGACACGAAGCTTTGGGATTTTTGGCGCTTATGTCTATCCGTTTGCTGTTCCCTGCTTCTTTAATATAGCAAGCAGCCAAACCAGTAATCTGGCGTTTGATTTTGATACCTTCTTGAACCGGCCAGGTCGTGAGCTGGAAGAACAGATCATGCTGGCTGCCGATAATGATGAACGCGCGGAAATACTTTCTGCATTTTTAATTGCCCGGTTGCGTCAAAATGAATTGAAACATCAGTCTATAGCGATAGCGATCAGGGATGTGATCCACAATAAGCAATACAAAACAGTTGCGCAACTGGCTGATACCTATAATTTATCTGCAAGGCAGTTTGACCGAAAGTTCAAGGAGTACGCAGGTTTCAGCCCCAAAACCTATATGCGGCTTACGCGCCTGCAGGATGCGCTGAGGCAATACAATACCAATAAAACATTAACCCAGATAGCGTTAGAGTGCGGTTACTATGATCAGTCGCATTTTATTCATGATGTAAAGGAATTTACGGGCTACCATCCGGGTTTTTATTTTTCGGGAAAAGCCGAAGGGACGGAGTACCGGAATACATAATGTCTGGTTTTTACAATTTTGCAAATGGCGGGATACCTAATTTTGAGCAAAACATCAATAAGCTATGGCAACAATAAACATTCCCGAAAATTACCAGGCAGTAATGCCCTATCTCATTGTTAATAACGCCGCTAAATTTATCGAATTTACCCGGCAGGTTTTTGGTGCAACCGAGCAGTTTAAAACCATGCGCGATGAGCATACCATTATGCATGCCGAGTTAAACATCAATGGCGGCACCATCATGTTTGCCGATTGTACCGATACTTATCAGCAACAAAATGCGGGTATGTTCATATATGTTGAAAACTGTGATGAAGCCTACCAGAAAGCGATAGAGAACGGGGCCGAAAGCATTATGCCGCCTGCCGATCAATCATATGGCCGAAGCGCCGGGGTAAAAGATCCGTTCGGGAATACCTGGTGGATCACAAACCCATGATTTTTGTGTGGGTGATAAAACGAATGTGTGCCGGTAAAGTGATTTATATTGGCATAACTCCAGGCACCGTACCTGATCTTTAAAATTTTTTTAAGCCCTCCAAAAGGAGCCTAAACCGCGGTGTCAAAAAAACTGGTGATTTATCGTATGCAGGTAAATTTTCAAAAAGGATTGAAGCGTCCTGTCTTTAAATTTTCTATTTTTAGGCTATCGAAAGCTATGATTTGGATAAATACCGGGTCCGGAAATATAAGATGTTCAATCGATAGTATTTTATTCAACAGCCCTGCATCTTCAGCGTTTTATTAATCACCATAATTGAAAAACAAAATGAGTAAAATTACAGTAAAAGACGGAACCGAAATTTATTACAAAGACTGGGGAACCGGGCAGCCATTGGTTTTTCATCATGGCTGGCCTCTATCTGCCGATGACTGGGATGCACAGATGTTCTTTTTTCTTGAACAAGGCTACCGGGTTATCGCGCATGACCGCCGCGGGCATGGCCGATCAAGCCAAACTGCAACGGGCAATGAAATGGATACTTATGCAGCTGATGTTGCGGAACTTGTTGAAGCGCTTGATCTGAAAGATGCAATCCACATCGGGCACTCTACCGGTGGAGGTGAGGTTATCCACTACGCTGCAAAATATGGAAAAGGTCGTATAGCCAAAGCAGTGCTGATCAGCGCGGTTCCGCCTGTTATGGTACAAAGCGAAAGCAATCCTGACGGTGTTCCGATTGCTGTATTTGATGGCATCCGTGAAAGCACCGCGACTCAAAGAAACCAATTTTATCAGGATATCACTTTCCCATTTTATGGGTACAACCGCGAAGGTGCCAAGGTATCGCAAGGTATCAGGGACAACTGGTGGCGTCAGGGCATGATGGGCGGAATAAAAGCACATTATGATTGTATAAAAGCTTTTTCGGAAACAGATTTTACAGAAGACCTTAAAAGTGTGGATATCCCCGTACTTGTTTTACATGGCGAAGATGACCAGATCGTTCCGTTTGCCAATTCAGCGTTGAAATCTATCAAACACTTGAAAAACGGTAAGTTAATTTCATATCCTGGTTTTCCGCATGGTATGCCTACTACTGAGGCTGCAACCATCAACAAGGATCTTTTGGCTTTTATTAAAGAGTAATTTCCTTTACAGGTTACTTAATATACAAACGGCTATCCCGGAAGGAGACGGCCGTTTGTATTTAACGAGGATCAAAATAACGATATATATAGTTGATATCAGGTGTCCACTTTAGTTATCCGGCCGGTTTGTTAAATGTTTATTATTTTTGGTAATGCATCCGGAATTTGAAACATATCTGCGAAATGGGAGCGACATGCCTGAGGAAACCATCCGCCGGATCAGTGATCTGGCTTTGCCACGAAAATTGCGTCGTAACGAGCTCCTTTTTAATGCCGGCGAAATATGCAGGCATAAAGTTTTTGTGATGAGCGGGTTGCTGAATACGTTCAGCATTTCTGCCGATGGCAATCAGCATATCCTTCAGTTTTCGCCCGAAAATAGCTGGACGCTGGATGTTGAGAGTTATGACCGGGAAATACCTTCGCAAGTAAGTATAGGCGCGGTAGAACCAAGTACAATACTGTGCTGGTTAAAAAAAGATTTTGAAATGCTGCGGGCAGAAATACCACAGCTTAAAAAATTTGCCGAAGACCTAATTGCGCGTAATACCCATTACAGCCGCAAGCGGATCCTGCTTTCATTAAGTGCCACGCCCGAGGAAAAGTACGAGGATTTTGTGCAAACCTTTCCTGACTATCTTGCCCGTTTGCCCCTGCGCATGATTGCCGCTTATTTGGGTATCTCCATAAAAACCCTTACACGCATTAGGCACGCACAGCTTCAACGTTAATTGAAATTATGGTCATGTGACCATCTTTAGCAGGATTTTATTGGGCAGTTTTGTATCAAATAAAATCATTGACTTATGCGTGTATTTGTAACCGGAGCCTCCGGCTTTGTAGGCTCAGCAATAGTAAAAGAACTTTTAGGGGCAGGCCACCAGGTACTTGGCCTTGTCCGTTCAGATAAAGGTGCCGAAAAACTAACAGCAACCGGCGCCGAAGTGTACCGGGGTGATGTGGATGACCTTGAATTTATTCAAAAAGGTGCCGCCGCTTGTGATGCTGTTATCCATACGGCTTTCAACCATGATTTTTCACAGTTTAAAGCTAATTGCGAGGCCGACCGAAAAGTAATTGAAGCTTTGGGCGATGCGCTGTTAGGGACAGATAAGCCATTAGTTATTACATCGGGCGTTGGCCTTTTAAATTATGGTCGTTTGGTTTCAGAAGATGATGTACCGCCTGCCGCATCAGATGTTATTCCGCGGGTGGCTTCTGAAGAGGCCGCTGCAGCCGTCGCTGCCAGGGGGGTAAAAGTTTATATCGTACGCCTGCCGCCAAGCGTACACGGCGAGGGCGATCATGGTTTTGTGCCTATGATCATTAACATGGCACGGGAAAAGGGCGAATCAGCTTATATCGCTGAAGGGAACAATCGCTGGCCTGCTGTTCACCGTTCAGATGCCGCAGCTTTATATCGCCTGATCATAGAAAAACAACCGGAACTCCGCGTGCTTCATGCGGTAGACGAAGAAGGTATCGCGTTCCATGAAATTGCCGAAGCAATTGGTCAGGGCCTGAATTTGCCTGTGGTTAGCAAAACCGGCGATGGGGCAGCGGCCCATTTTGGCTGGTTCCTGCATTTCGCGTCGATGAGCTGCCCTTCATCCAGCGAAAAAACTCGCACCGCTTTGAACTGGCAGCCTAAAGCTACCGGCTTAATTACTGATATCGGAGCCGCCGGCTATCTTCAGAAATAGGCATTTGGCTAAGCTTTTAGTCTGTGAAAAAGAGGCTCGTATTTCGAAATGCAAGCCTCTTTTTTTATGCTATTATTATTGCATATCAATATCATGCAATCTTTCATTTGTTGTGGAATGCCCGCAATTGACTAATGAACAGTATATTACTGCTTATTGAAGGAAGTGGTTGTTCCTCCCGACGTTAACTTTATAATCTTCTTTGATTGGTCGATGGTACCGGTATAGCTCTTAACGCTATTGTCATCGCTAAACACCAGATCGAAAGAAAACTGATACTTGTCAATTTTACTATTGGTAACGTCTCCGCTTCTGCCTCCAACAGTTCCTGAGCCAGAAAGCTTATTGTCCTGATTGCCAAATGTAAATGAATCGCTGCTGGTTTGCCAGAAACCTATCAGATCGCCCAGGAGCACAATGACGCCACCGCCACCGCCGCCACCACCGCCATCACCACTTTTACCACAATTTGTAGTACAAAAAGCCATAATAACGATCAAAATAACATAGAGAGGGGGATTTAACTTTTTCATAATTAAATGCTTTAGTTATTAATGATTATTAATTTTTCAATAGACTCATGAATTGTTTTACACGTTGTTCCATAGCCGTAAGCTGATCATTAATAGGCGGAACCTGTGTTTCTATTTGTGATTGGATTTCTTTTTTTAGCTTTTCCTTGTCTTTTTCGGGTACCTGGTTTTGAAAGTATTGATTGATTTGGTTTTTAAGGTCATTTAAAGGGACTATCTTGTTTTTGCCGATGCTGTAGATCAGTGTATCGGCTATGCCCTCAAACGCTTTGGAAAGTGCCGGATCGTCCCAGTAATCGGCTATTTTTTTTGAGTAAGTGGGATAATTGACATAAAGCTTTTCAAATGCCTGGTTAAACCCGTTTTGGGTTTGTGCATACTGGGTAAGCGCATTAACGTTTACAAAGGCATAAACACCTATAAATTTAAAGGCGATCATTAAGGTTTGTGCCTGCAGGATATAGTTTTGCAGGGCACCACTTATCTCGGGATAAAACAGGTCTATACCATCCTGCCTTTCCCTTGCAATTCTAAGGTCATCGTTAGAGTAGCCTAATTTTTTAAGATTGGCTGCCATTGAGTCAATTTTTGCCTGCAGGGCTTTCGTATCAGCCTGTCCCTTTTTGGCGGCATCTTTTAATTGCGACAACGACGCCATATAACTCTTGATCTGCCCGCTTGATTGGAAGCTTTCGAGTACTATCTGCGTTAACAGTGATGGATTTTTAGGAACCAGCACTCTTCCTCCTAAGGGATATAAAACGATATAACTTTTGTCAGATGTTTTAATTTCCACCTGTGTGGTGTTGGTGGCAATTGGAGTGGTAAATACGCCGGATTCATTTGTTGTTGCCGGGTTTCCGTCGATAGTAATCGTGTAGTTTTTAACTAAAGCATTATTGCTTAGCAACTCTCCTTTAAAAGCAATAGTTTGTGCGTAGCCGCTAAGCCCAGCCATGCATAAAGCCAACATGTAAATGAGCCTTTTCATAACTTATTAAGCTGAAGGGTAAGCGGCACTTTTGAAGAAAAGATCTGCGTGCTGTTAAAACGCAACTTTTTGTCCCTATAAATTCTTACCGGAAGTTCAGTTCCGTCTTTTATGGGTAACGTTAAACTGAAATTACCTAACTGATCGGCATTGGTTTTATAAAGACCATTGGCCAGTACAATCAATACATCAGGAACAGGCTGCCCTTCCATATCTACAACCAAACCACTTACTGTTAAGGAATCGGCTTGTTTTTTTAGGTGCAATTCTATCGGCGTACGCCCATCAATGGGGATGGTTACCTGCTGGCTTTGCCGGTAATAGCCGGCGACGGCGGGGGTAACCGTAATGATTTTACCTAATAAATTTGCGGGCTGTTCATTAAATGTTACTACGCCGTTTTCGATCCGCGCTGAGTCGGGTTTGTTGAACAGTGCCTTAAGTAATCCGCCATTTACCAGTTCATTTTTACTTTCATCGCCAAATACGATGAATTTAACATCAAAGGAATCGGCTACAGGTTTGAGCTTCAGGCCAAAATAGATGATCAGGCAAAAAATAACGGCAGGGCCGCCAAGTGCCAGCGTACCATTATACAGTTTGCCGCTATATTTTGCATGCGCTTTTAATGCCCCGAATAAAAATCCTGATGCAATTAGGGCAACAAAAACCAACAGAAAAAAATAAACCTGCGGACTTAAATTGGCAGACTTATTACTGAATATCATGAGTACTATTGCGGCCGCCACAAACATTACAAAGCCCAATCCGGTTATGATAACCCAACTTAAAGGTGAAACGGCTTTATTGGTTTCTGCAGGCATAGCGGTAAAATGCTGTGTATTATAAAGTTAGGTATAATTTAATTGATAATTCACAAAATTTTAACTCTTAAGAATTATTACCCGATGAAGTTAACAGGCAATTGAAATCAGAGCTTCTATGATGTTATAGTTAAAGGCAACGCACCTGCCACCCGATAATTTAATTCTGTTTAAATGATTAATTGGCTTCGGCGGCAGGTTGTTTATTACTTCCAGCCAACAATCCCCATTTTAGGTATTGTTAATTTTGCGGCAAATGCTTACAACAACTGCAATAACAACACCACAGCTTAAAAACCGTGCAGTATCTACTGTGCTGGCGTTTGCCTTGCTGCCGCTTTCGGGTTTCGCTACAGATATATATATTCCCTCGTTGCCCAGTATGGGGGCTGATATGCACATCAGCAGTATCCAGGTTCAATTAACCCTGACACTGTTTTTGATCAGCTATGGTATCGCACAACTGTTTTTGGGCAGCATCTTAGATTCATACGGCCGGTATAAGTTTAGCCTTGGCGCGCTGGTGGTATTTATTTTGGCCAGTGTGGTTATTGCGGTTACACATAATATTTATGTTATTTATGCCATGCGTGTCATCCACGGCATTGCAGTAGCCATGATAGTGGTGGCTAAACGTGCTTATTTTGTAGATGTTTACGAGGGTGAGCAGTTAAAGCATTACCTGAGTATGTTCACTATTATTTGGTCGGCCGGGCCAATAGTGGCTCCTTTTTTAGGTGGTTATTTTCAAAGCACGTTCGGCTGGCAATCTAACTTTTATTTTCTGGCAGCGCTGGCTTTGATTATAGCAGTACTTGAAGTGTTTTACAGCGGCGAAACCATTCGGCACCGCACAGAATTTCATTTGAAAAAAATAGCCGGTTTATATGCAGAAATGATCAAGACCACAACGTTTAGCCTGGGTATCCTGATGCTGAGCTTCGCCTACTCAATGGTGATCATGTACAATATGACAGGGCCATTTATTATTGAGCATCATTTTAATTTTACGCCAGTGGTGGCAGGCTATTGCTCACTTGTTTTGGGCCTGGCCTGGATGGCAGGCGGCTTCATTGGCAAAGCACTGATTGGCCGGCCCTTTTTTGGTAAGCTGTTTGTTAATATTTTGTTGCAGCTGTTGGCCGTTGTATTGATGATCATTAGCGTAAACTTTGTGAGTAATGTTTATGTTATGGTGTTGTTTGCTTTTATAATACACGTAGGGGCAGGGTTTACCTACAATAACTATTTCACTTATTGCTTAGGCCGGTTCCCCAAAAATGCGGCAATGTCTGGCGGACTTACCGGCGGTATGGTGTATGTGATCCTGTCACTGCTTACTTATATTGTCGTTTCCGCTATTCCGGCTAAAGATGAGCATAATTTGAGTTATAGCTATTTAGTGTTTATCCTGTTATCGGTTGCAGTAATGCTGGTACTGTTCAGGTTAAACAGAAACTCTAAAGCTCATTTAGCACACAAAAGCTAAGGATGTTTTTCACTACGGACTGAAGTGACCGGTGTTGATTTAAATTTCTTTTGCATCGGTGCCATTAACATTGATTTTGCCATCTATAATTTCCAAGTCATCAATAGTTAACTTACCAATGCGCATCTGATCAATGGAGGCCTTTTTAACAGATAAGCGCCCAAGATAAAACGCACCGATAGCTATTGATCCTATCGCGATGCATCCTAATGCAAACGCTCCGGTTACCCCGGCACCTATTGCCCTTGCGCCTAATGCATAAGCGCCAATCGCTTTAGCGCTCTCTGCTTTGTTAATTTTATCTTTTGTCCACATGGTATTGTTTTTTGTTTTCGTGATCCTGTTTCGTTTTTATTCTGTCTCTTTTGCTCCGGATATGCTAAGGCTCAGCCTTGTTTTAATAAAAATATGCTGCAACTCAGTTTAACTTTATAGCAAGCCACATTCGCCGGCTTTCCTGATCAGTGAGGCCGAATTGCTGACCTCAAATTTCTGCATCAGGTTATGCCGGTGCGTTTCTACCGTTTGCGGGCTTATAAACAATTGTTTGGCTATGGACGCAGTCGTTATCCCTTCGGCTACCAGCTTCAAAACTTCCTGCTCTCTTTGGGTAAGCCTGGGCTGGTTACCTGATTTTTTTTCGGCGGCGAAAAGGATCTTTTGCAACTCATTATTCATCAAAAACTGGTTGCTCATAACCTGGTTTATTGCCGTTACCAGATCTTTTCTGGAGGTGTTTTTCAGTAAATAACCATCGGCACCGTTTTGGAGCATTTCCATAATGATGCTTTTTTCGGTATGGTTTGTAAGCGCAATGATCTTGATGCTGTTATCCAGTTTCTTGATGGCCTGGCAAACTGCAATACCAGACATGTCGGGCAGGCTGATATCCAGCAGAACAACATCTGCGCGCTGTGATCTTAGAAATGCTAAAGCCGGCTGGCCTCCGGTAAATGTACCCGCAATTTTCAACCCTTCTGCATTTAACAAAATACTGCGCAACCCTTCAATAAATATTGAATGATCTTCAACAATAATGATGGATATTTCTTTTAATTCACGCTGCATTGTAGTTCGATATTAATGGCAGAACCCCTTCCGGGTAATGAACGGATATCCATTTTTCCCCGCAAAAACTCTACCCTGGTACGGATATTATCCATTCCTATCCCTTTGTTTGCTGTGGCCAGAGAGGGGTCAAAACCTTTGCCGTTGTCTTCTATGGTAATATAAAATATATTTTCCGTTTGGCTGCATTGCACAAATACTTCGGTGGCCGCCGCATGTTTGATCACATTGCTCAGCAATTCCTGTACAATACGATAAATTATGAGTTGCTCCTGCAAAGAAAGATCATGTTTGATGTTCATCATTTGTGATTCTATATGCATATGGGCTGTTGAAGCTGTTGCGCACAGGTCATTAAGCGCTGTTTCCAGGCCGGAACGCAGCAGGGCCTCGGGCATCATATTGCGGGCAATTCGCCGTAGTTCGGTAACGGAATTATCCAGCTGAGTGATCACTTTATTCAGCGACCCTCCGGCCCCCTGATCAACTTCCGAAAGGTTTATTTTTACCCCCGCAAGCATGCCGCCAAGACCATCATGCAGGTCGCGGGCAAGTCTCGCCCGCTCCCTTTCCTCTCCCTGAAGCAAAGCCTGGGCAACGGCTATATGTTGTTCTTGCTGTAACGATCTGAGTTGTTGTTCGGCCCTGTATTTGCGCTGCCTGTAGAAATAAATAAATAAAAAGACTATCAGCATCGACAAGGAAAGACTACCCCAAAGAAAAAGCTGCTGCATTTTTGAACGCTGGTTCAACTGCAAAATCTCTTTTTCCTTTTCGGCATAATTGAAGCGTGCTTCAAGCGCCTTTACCTGCACATCTGTCTGGGTTCCAACCAAACTGTCCGTCAGTCGGTTAAATTTTAGCAGCCATTGGTAAGCTTCCTGGGGGCTGTTTAAAGCCGAATCTGTTGTTGCCAGCTCTCGCAATACCTGCCTCATGTTCTCCGGCATTTCTGCTACATAAGGCCTGTGATAAATTTTTAGCAATATTTTCTTCGCTTCGGCAAACTTTTTCTGCGCTTTATAAGTCTGAAACTGCTCCATCATAAGTGTGGTAACATCATAAAAGCGTTTCAGTGTATCACCGATTTGGATACCTTTGTCAAGGCTGATCAGCGCCTGGCCCCAGTTTTTGATGCCATTATAATATCGCCCCTCGGCCCGGTAATAGGATGGTAAATGAATAGACCGGGGATAAAGGGTTAAAAATCGTTTGGCGCTGTCCAGGTAGGTTCTGGAAAGGGTGTAATCTGGTTTGCTGAGGTAATTATCAGCTATCTTGCTGTAGCAATTTAACAGGCTTTCGCCGGTATCGCTGTTTTTTTCTTTAAATATAGCTATCGCCTTGTTGTAGTATAAGTTGGACCTGTCATAGTCAAAGATATTGCTGAACACAACGCCCAGGCTCATATAATAAGTACCGATATGACCGGTATCCCCTGCCTTGATAGCCATTGGTATAACCTTATTTAACAGTATGTCGGCAAATGAGCGTTCATTGCCGGTACGTTCTTCCAGGGCACCATAGTTATGCCAGGCTTTTGAATTGAGCGCGTAAGCCTCTCGCGAATGAATATTTCGTAAAAACTGGTCGGCCAGCAGGTATTCACGTTTGGCCCTCGGGATATCATACTCAAAATAAGCACTGGCCAGATAATAATGTGCCTGCCCCTGATAATAATCACCTGCCGGATTAAACTTCAGTGCATCCAATGCATAGCGTACGCCTTTGGCGCTGTCCAGATCTGCCCAGTACTGAGAAAGTAAGAAAAGTGTTTTAGCCCTGACCGTATCGCTCAGCCTCTTGCTTAGCAAAGTTTTCAGGCTGTCTGAATACCGTTTGTCATCAGCTTGCTGTCCCAGGCTAATGAGCGGTAACAGGAACAGGACGATGAGTAAATATTTTTTCAAGGTAATGACAAGCGTTTGTTACAAAGTTGCTTATAAATTTTTTCGAAAGCCACTAAGGAATACCATGATTTCTTATCAGGGTTTTCATGGATATTATTAAATCAATATTTACAGGGATTGTTTGCGAGGCCTGTTGTGGGCAATTTTGATAAAAACACTACGCTTATGAAACCAACTTATCTGATTACGCTTTTAGCCTGTCTTATCCCCTTAATATCCTGTAGTAAAAAAGATAATGCCGGCCCCGGCGGAGGCGGTAATTTCGGTACCGGCAGCATCTACTACGATTGGTCGGAAGGTGCCGGGCTGGCGGTGGTGTACCAGCTTGACCTCAACAACGCCGTACGGTCAAAAGCATTGTCTTATAATCCCGACCGGCATGCCTGGGATATCAGCCGCGACAGAAGTAGAATGATCCAGTCGGTAGCTGATCCGGGCGATTATGACGGTGAAATTTACAGGATCATCAATATGAGCAACGGACAAACCATCTCCGAATTTAAAAAGAAGGGAACAGAGCTCAGCAGTTTTACTGCGCCTTTATTTTCGCCTGATATGAGCCTGATAGCCGTTCCGCCAACTTTTGACCGCGGATTACTGATTTTAAATGCGCAGGGACAACTACTGAAAGAAGTGGTGACCATTGCCGGTAATAAGATCAAAGGACATATTTGCTGGATGCCGGACAAAAGTATCCTTTGTACCGTTGGCAATACCATTTATAGGTTGAATAACAGCTATACCTACGGCAATGTGATCGCGCAGCTTAACTTCAGCGACTGGAACCATGTAACGGCAAGCAACGATGGCAGTAAGATAGCCTTTGCTGCAGGAAAGCATATATGGCTGATGGCGGCCAATGGCGATAATTTGAAGCAGATCACCACAAGCAATAATGAAGAAGGGTATCCTGTATTTTCGCCAGATGGCCAGCACCTGCTCATCGGGACCGATTATGTTGGCGAAGGTAATGCCATACAACGCTGGAAACTAACTATCATTCCGGCCGATGGAAAACAGTATAATGTAAATGATGGAGCGGATAGCCGTGTAATACCCATCAAGCTAAAAAACAGCGAGAGTACTCAGGAACTGAGCAATTATATTATGGAATGGCGTTAGATTGAGTATAGGGTAATATCCAAAACACCCCAAAAGGAAAATATAAAAACACCTTATCTTAAGGTAAAGAATATTCAGGGTAACTGATGCATTGCGTTAATTCCCGGTTGTATAACAAAGCCAACAAGTACCTTCGTTTCAGGATACCTGTTGGCTTTGCGCCGATGGCCCGTTTGCAAATACGAGAGATCTAATTTATAAATTGAATGATAAAGCCGCCTTTGGGTGCCAAATTGTACGCCCAGTTAGAAATGGACGAAGATGTTTGCACATTAAATTCCATTAACTGATCTTTCCCTTCGGATATAAGCCTGAACTTAGAAAACCCTTTACCAAGTTTTTTAAGGTCGAGGTTAACAGGCAGTTTATTATTGGTGCCGTTGATACCCACGATATAGTGGAGTGCGCCTTTTTGCCTGGATAGTACTATGGCCTTACCTGGTTCTGCAACAAGATAATCTGTTTTATCCCAGGTGGCGGGCATATCTTTAAGCAGGCCCTTAACCTCGGTTGGCAGTGATTCAAACACCTCTTTTGAATCGGCAAAATGGATAATGCCGGAAGTGTAGATCATGGCCATAGCGAGCTCATGAACAGCGGTGTTGACACGAGGGAATTTCCTCATCGTCAAAGCAAAAGGGGTATAGTCTGCCGGGCCTGCAACATTCCTGGTAAAAGGCAGCACGGTATTTTGCTCTGCCGCTTTCTCCGGGAACCGCGGCTCATAAAAATAACTTTCGGTACCTAAAATGGCTTCGGCTGTTAAATAATTGGGCCAGGTACGGTGCCAGCCTCTCGGGGCGGTAGTTCCATGCAGGTTTACCAGTAAATGCTCTTTGGCGGCATCTTCAAAAACGCCCTGGATAGCGGCCATTACTTCCTGCCTGTCTGAACACCAGAAATCTATTTTAACACCTTTAACACCCATTCCGGCCAGTTGCCTGAATCGTGCTTTCCTTTTTTCCGGATCAAAATACTCTGACGAGTAACCCCAAACCAATGGCTGGATACCTTTAGCTATGGCATGATCAATGATCTTGCCTTCTTGGTTAGCCCTTTCCCAACCGGCATCAAACAATGTATACCTAAAGCCAAACTCGGCCGAAAGGTCTGTAAACTCATTGTAGATTTTGGCAGAATGATCATCAGGATGTGACCACCATGACCATGCCGCTTTACCTGTTTGAATCCACGATGTATCTTCAATTTTTGATGCAGGCGCCAGGTCGGTGATCAGGGTTGACAGCAAGATATCGCCAGCCTTGTCGCCGATGATGATGGTCCTCCACGGCATTGTCCACGGCAGTGTTGATTCGGGATAAGCATGTTCCTTATCGGCTAACGGCAGGGTGTATTTCTCATCTTTTTCGGCAAACGCTACCTGGTAAATGCCATCTTTAGCATCCGGACGCAAATGGCAGCCGGGGTACGAACCATCGGTTGCCGATTCGGCAATTAAAACCCAGTTTTTATTATCATTTACATTAAAAAGCGCAGGCATACACCAGCCTACCGATGGGTTACGTGAGCCATTAATGGGATCGCCCGATTTTACATTGACATAGAAATCTTCATACCCCGGTTCGTATTTGCCAGCTTTGTTGTAGGGTTCCAGCCAGCCTTTGGCATTTTGCGCTATATGGAAACCGGTAACTTCATCTTTTATGATACGTGTTTTTTTGTCGCCGTCGGTAAAGCGATAGCGAAACGCCACGCCTTCCTTGGTGGCAACCAGGTCAACTATCATCAGTGCACCCTGTTTGTTTTTAAAAGTTATGCTTCGGTGGTTTAGTTCATGATCAACACTTTTATTACTGGCTACTTTTAGCTCATATTGTTCCCTACTCTTTTGAATAGGCGAAACTTCAACAACGGATAAGCCGGTTGTAAAATCCTGATCATCGCAAACCAGGCCGAGGGGAGAAGCATCGATAATTACTTTGTTTCTTCGCGTTACGTTGTAAGATAAATGTCCGTCACCGCTTAGCGATAAGGATATTTTGTTCAGCTGATCTTCAGATCGTATATCAAGTGCTTTTGTTTGGGCAACACCGTTTACGGTAAAAAAGAACAAGCCGATAGCAATTAAGCCAAAAGTGTGATAGATAGTTTTTCTTTTCATAGGTTAATGGTGTGATGAGCTCAGGTGATCACCACGTCAGGTTCATAATAATACGCTATAGGATTTGCCCGGCAAATGTTTAAGGGTAAATTATATCAAACACCGGGGCCCTTAAAAACAAAGTTAAACAACAGGCAGAGTTTAAAAAATGGACTATGTGTTCGCATAGATGGATTTTACTATCGTAAAAGAGAATTTTGCTTGGTTTCGGATGTGCTTAAAAAAAGCTTTAAACACAAAAAAGCCTCAACTTTTTCAAGTTAAGGCTTTTAGCGGAATGGACGGAACCGGAATTTCGGCGGAATCCAATATTCATATGCCTTATTTACAAGTAGTTGAAATCAAATCTTTTCAAGGTTACCCTAAATGGCACCCTTGCAATTTGGTTCTATTTTAATAGATTCTGGGGAAAGAACTCTCGGAACAAATTTAATAACAAATATCAATAATAAAAATAAAAAATTTCACGAAGCCGGAGGCTCTGCGAAATATTGAATTCTTCGCGAGAATGTGCTTTTTTAGCAGTTAAATGGAGGTTTTTGATTTGCCTAAAATAAAATGGCTCGATGGTAGCCTTTAGAAAAATTCAATTACCGGAAGAGCTTCAAGGAAATTGGCGGCTGCCTGTACTTCGACTATGAAGACATCTGCTGCACAGCAGAAAAAGAATTGTATAGTGAAAGTATGAGATTACATCGGCTGCATGGAACTATCCTAATTTCCGCAAAAGTGATATAAATAAAATGTGAGCATTCTCATTCCTGCGGCTGCCTTCCATCATTCCTGCGCTGCAAGTGTATTGTTAATTTCGTTCGTCAATCCTGATTTATAGGAATTGATTTAAACATCAATAGCATGGAAACAACAGTGAGAATACGAGCGATAAAAACAGTGAACCCTTTTAACAACGAAGTGGTTAAGACTTTTGAAACAATGACCGATGAGCAGATCGGTTCAAAGATCGCGTTGGCGGTCCAGGCGTTCGAAATCTGGAAGAAAACAACCAAAGCAGAACGTGCACAACTATTGCACAGCGTAGCGCAATTGATGCGCAGCCGGATCAAGGAGTTAGCCGCGCTGGCTACGCTGGAAATGGGCAAATTGTTGAAAGAAAGCCGGGCGGAAGTGGAACTTTGCGCCGCTATCTTTGAGTATTATGCGGATAACGGTGAAAAATTCCTGGCAGACCAGCCGTTGGAGACGCCGGAAGGCTCCGCCTTCCTGAGCTATGAGCCGCTTGGCGTCATCCTGAGCATCCAACCCTGGAACTTCCCCTTTTACCAGATCACGCGTTCGGCAGCGCCGCACCTGATGGCGGGTAACACTATGCTCCTCAAACATGCGTCCAACGTGCCGCAATGTGCGCAGGTCATGGAAGATATTTTTATAGAGGCTGGTTTTCCTGAAGGTGTTTACCAGAATTTATTTATCCCCGGCAGCAAGATCGATGCATTGGTGGCCGATAAAAGAATCAAGGCAGTAACCCTGACCGGCAGCGAACCTGCAGGCGCTTCCATTGCCGCCGCAGCCGGAAAGTATATCAAGAAATCTACGCTGGAGCTCGGCGGCAGCGATGCCTTTGTTGTGCTGGATGATGCCGATGTGGAACAGGCAGCCGAAGCTGCAGTAAGGGGACGTATCTGGAATGCGGGGCAGGTTTGCGTATCTCCTAAAAGAGTGATCGTTGAGGAAGCTGTCGCAGAAGCATTCCTGGAAAAAGTAAAAGCCAAATTTGCAGCCTTAAAAGTGGGCGACCCGATGGATGAGCAAACCGACCTGGCTCCATTGAGCAGTGAGAAAGCGGTGGAAGATGTCATTGGACAGGTTCAAAAAGCAGTTGAGCAGGGTGCGACCGTCCTGGCCGGCGGACACCGGATCGATCGTCCTGGCGCCTTTATGGAGCCGACCATCATGACCGACATCCAGCCGGGAATCGCTGCCTACGCAGAAGAGATCTTTGGTCCGGTGTTCATGTTTTACAAAGTAAAAGACGAGCAGGCAGCCATAGCGCTGGCAAATGCCACTGAATTTGGTTTAGGCGGCAGCGTGTTCAGTTCCAATGAGGAGCGGGCCGTCAATGTGGCCAGACAAATCGATACCGGTATGGTGTATATCAACCATGTCACCGGCATCGCACCTGAACTGCCTTTCGGCGGCACCAAACATTCCGGTTATGGCCGCGAACAGTCGCCGGCAGCGATTTATGAGTTCGTCAACGCCAAACTGATCCGGGTGACCACGGCGGAGAGCGCCTACTGATCATCAAACGCTATTAAAAGATGTTATGAAAACGATATTAGTTCTAACCGACTTTTCAATCAATGCCGACTATGTCGCGCATTATGCGCTGGAACTGGCGCAACAGCTCCGGGCAAACCTGCTGGTTTGTAATGTATACCAAGACAATGCTAATGAAAAGAGTCCTGACGAAAAATCATGGCCGTTACGGGCCTGCGAGGAAGCCAGCATCAACGACCTGGGCGAACTGACAGCCCGGCTGAAGGCCAGGCGGAATAAACAGGATATTTCGTCAGACGGGTTCAGACCGGAGATATTGCAATGCAGCCTGGAAGGCGTGGTGGATCAGCAATTAAAAGTACTGACCGCAAAACATGACCTGCTGATGGCGGTGATCAGTAATCACAGTGCTAACAACCTGAGCGGCGATTTCGGAAAAAACCATACTAAGGCAATCATCGAAAAGGCTGGAATTCCAGTGTTGGTGGTTCCTTACCAGGTCCGTTTTAAACCGTACCGGAACATTGTTTTCGCATCAGCCATGAACGCTGACGAGATACCCGTTTTACGCTCGCTGACCGATCTGGCCAAACATTCGGATGCAACGCTCCTGCTGGCCCATGTCGCCGCGGTTACCTCAGGTACCCGGCGGGCGCGATCCGCATTCGAAGCTTTCTGTGATCAGATCCCCGCCAGAATTAATTATCCGAACATCAGTTACGCTAATATTAATGCCAAAGACGTAGCACGTGGGCTGAAAGAAACGACTGCTGATACTGCAGTAGACTTATTAGTACTCGTGCATCGCCGGAGAAGCCGCTTTCAGCAACTGTTCGGCGGAAGTATCACCAGTAAAATGCTGACAAGGCCCTATAAACCATTGCTGGTCTTTCCGGGATCAACAATAAACGCATCTTAGCGCGTCCTTTAGATCATTCTCCATATAACAATGCCTGTCTTCCCCCATGATGACAGGCATTTTTTTTGCCTTTTTTCAAGGTTTAGCCATGATACAGATCACATTTTGATCCAATGCCTATCATTAGCCGGACCATCTATCAGCCCTACCTTTGAGCAACAAATCAACAGATATGAAAAAGACAAACAAGCGAATTTCTATTATCCCCCTGATGATCGCGCTAACTATTTTTTTAGCCGTTCCAAGGCTTGTAAAGGCTCAGGCGAACTATAAGCTGGCTCCTGGCAGCACCCTTAAAGTACTGGGTTCCTCTAATGTCCATGACTGGACCATGACCTCCGGCGCGGCAGAAAGCCAGGCACAATTTGATCTGGCGAACCATAGCCTGCCGGCTTTAACGCTCCGCGTACCGGCTACCAGCCTCAAGAGTGAGCACAGTTCGATGGACGACCGCACTTACACGGCGATCAATGCCAAAAAATACCCGGACATCAGTTTTAAGCTGACCTCCGCTACCGTACTTGCAGGCGATGGCAATACCTATCAGATCAAAGCGAATGGCGACCTGACCATTGCCGGCGTGACCAAGCCCATCACGGTAGAGGTAACGGCAGTCAATGCGGACAATGCCATCACCTGCAGCGGATCCAAAAAAATTCAATTAACCGACTATGGCATTAAACCCCCAACTTTTATGCTGGGCGCCATGAAAGTGTATAATGACCTCACTATTCAGTTTAACCTTATTTATAAAAAGTAATCATGAAAAAACTATACGTAACATTATGTGCAATTACGCTTTTCTCTTTCGGCGTTAAAGCGCAGGAAACGATCCAGTATTACCGCCCTAACGACCAGCGGGGAATTAACCAGTTCGAGACCAGCAAACAGGATACGGTTAAATTTACCGGCCTGAAAGTCAAGGTGGGCGGCAATTTTGAGCTGACCTTCCAGGCGCTGAAGCAAAGCAATACGGCGGCACCCTATATACCTACCGGCTATACCAGCAGCGTGACCAGTCTGCAGCCGCTGACACACGGCTTTACTTTACCCATGGCCAACCTGAACCTGGATATCCAGCTGGCCGATGGTGTGCGCATGAACCTGACACAGTATTTAGCATCCCGTCACCATGAGAACACCTGGGTAAAGGGCGGTTATATCCAGTTCGATAAACTAAGTTTTTTACACAGTGACCTCATCGACAACATCATGAAAAGCCTGACCATCCGGATCGGCCAGAACGATGTGGATTATGGCGATCAGCATTTCAGGCGAACCGATGGCGGTAACACGATCTATAACCCCTTCATCGAGAATTACATTATGGATGAGTTCTCGACCGAACTCGGTGCCCAGTTCTATTACTTCCACAAATCGGGATTGTTTGCGATGGGCGGTATCACCGACGGCCTGCTGAACGAGACCGTGGTCAAATCCACCAAAATAGACGTAAAAACGGGTCAGCCACTTCGATATGAACCGGCGTTCGTAGGTAAGCTGGGCTTTGACAAGCAGATCAATAAAGATCTTCGGTTCAGGATCTCAGGTTCCGCCTATACCGTCAGCAGCTGTTACAGCAATACGCTGATGAGCGGCGACCGTACCGGATCCCATTATTACAACGTGATGGAAAACGCGGCTGTTGCAGCAGCGACCACGCTGGATGACGCGATCGATTATAATTTTACCTCCGGCAGGCTGAGCCCCGGCTTCAGTAACGAGATCCATGCTTTTATGGGTAACCTGTTCCTGAAATATCAGGGACTGGAATTTTTTGGAACGGCAGAAAATGTGACCGGCCGTACTGCAGCCGAAACCGGCAACCGCTGGGCTACCCAGTATGCCGGTGACCTGGTTTACCGTTTCCCTGCAGATAAGGAAAATTTTTGGGTCGGCTTCCGTTACAATACCGTCAGCATGGCGCTGGCCGGCACCGGCGATGTGAAGGCTAACCGCGAGGCCGGTTCTTTCGGCTGGTTCCTGACCAAAAACGTCATGATGAAGGCAGAGTATATGAACCAGAAATACCTGGATTACCCGGCAAACAATATCCTGAACGGCGGCAAGTTCAACGGCGTGATGCTGGAAGCCTCCATCGGTTTTTAACAAGCTGTTGCATGAAGAAGATCATTACGACTGCGCTGATGGCCGGCTGCATCCTGTTCGTGATCAGCTATGGAGGACTTTACCTGGGGGTAAAGTTTTTCCCGGGGCTGTTCGTCACTTATAATAACCCCTTGTTTAATTCCGATGGCAGCAGGGATGTCTTATTTTACCTGCACGCGTTCATCATCAGCTTTGCCTTATCCTGGTTTTGGGATCGGTTTAAAACTTTATTCAAAGGACCGGTGGTATTGAGAGGGCTGGAGTTCGGGCTGGTTTATTCCCTGACCGCACTCTTGCCCGTGATGTGGATCTCTTTCAGCTCGCTGGATATTACCCTGGTGATGGTGGGCAGCTGGTTTTTCTACGGGCTGGCGCAGGCGATCATTGCGGGGCTGGTCTTTGCTAAAGTTAACCCTTGATCGATTAAACGCCATGCAGTTTAAAAATAGCCTGTCCGGGATTTTACTGCTGCTGACCATCAGCGGCTTTACCCTAAAAACAAATGAGGGGATGAATGCGGTAATAAAAAGATGGGTAGTGAGCCAGACCAGTAATCTCAGCGTGAACGGCAGCACCAATGTGAACAAATTCACCTGCGTGATACCTGCTTGTCCCTTGCAGGATACCCTGACCGTTACCGGAAGTGCTGAACAAGCGGTCGTCTTATCCGGGCGGATCAAGTTACCGGTCAGCAGTTTTGATTGCCATATTTCCCCGATGACCCGTCAGCTCCGGGAAACATTGAAGGAAAAACAATTTCCGGTGCTTTATATCCGGTTTTTATCCTTAAGCCAGCTGCCGGTGATGACCGCGGCACCCGCTGAAATCACCGGCCTGGTCGATATTGAAATTGCCGGCATCAGCAAACGTTTCGAGGTGGCTTACCAGCTGAGCCAGGACGCGCAGCAGATCGTCCATCTCCGCGGAACAAGGGTGGTTAATTTTTCGGACTTTAACCTCATACCACCGACTAAGCTGGGGGGCATGATCAAAACAAGAGATGCGCTGAGCGTAGATTTTCAATTGAATATGAAAGAATTATAGTAAAACCTTAAGCAAAAAATAGATGATACCTAAAACAATGAAAGCAGCCGTGATCCATGGATTCGGCCAGCCGCTGCAGATCGAAGAACTGGCGGTCAGAGCACCGCGCGAGAATGAGATCCTGGTCAAGGTCATCGCCTGCGGCGTATGCCATACGGACCTGCATGCCTGCCAGGGCGACTGGCCGGCTAAACCCAAGATGCCACTGGTGCCGGGTCATGAAGCCATCGGCTACGTGGCCGCCATCGGACCCGGCGTTCAGCATCTCAAAGAGGGCGACGTGGTGGGCGTGCCCTGGCTGTACAGCGCCTGCGGTTGTTGTGATTACTGTTATACCGGCTGGGAAACGCTTTGCGAACAGCAGCAGAACGGTGGTTACAGCGTAGATGGCGGCTTCGCCGAATACGTGGTGGCAGACGCCAGGTATGTGGCGCATTTTCCCGGAAATATCAATTTTACGGAGATGGCGCCGATCATTTGCGCCGGCGTGACGGTGTATAAAGGCTTAAAGCAAACGGACGCCAAACCCGGAGAATGGGTGGCCATTTCCGGCATCGGCGGTTTAGGCCACCTGGCCGTGCAGTATGCCAAGGCGATGGGTTTGCACGTGGCGGCGATTGACATTGCTGATGATAAACTGGCGCTGGCTAAAAGCCTGGGTGCCGATCTTACCGTGAATGCCAAAGAAAATGATCCGGGCGCCTTCCTGAAAAAGCAAACCGGCGGCATGCATGGCACTTTGGTAACCGCTCCGTCCAGGATCGCCTTTAACCAGGGCTTGAGCACGCTCCGCCGAAAAGGGGTGCTGTCGCTGAACGGCTTGCCCGCTGGAACTTTCGATCTGTCCATTTTTGACACCGTGATCAATGGGACAACGATCCGGGGTTCGATCGTGGGCACCCGCAAGGACATGGATGAAGCCATATCCTTTGCTGTGGAAGGCAAAGTAAAAGCCACGGTCAAACCGGCTAAGCTGGAATATATCAATACGGTTTTCGACGATATGAAAAAAGGCGATATCAGTGGCCGCATGGTGCTGGAGATCGCGAAGCCGCAGTAGTGATAGTGATCCCTATAGCAGGTTCCTGGGAGGTGAGCAAAGCATAGTGCCGGCGATTTCCTGCCTGCTATAGGGATTGTAACAATAACCGCAATGTCAAAAACAGCAAGATCATGGGCTATGCGCCATGCTAAATGCCCGCGCTGCCGCAGGGGGAACATGTTCGAAGGCGGCTTATACCATCTCGGCTCCAATGGCATCAACCTGAACTGCCCCCATTGCAGGATGATCTTTGAAATAGAGCCGGGCTATTTTTATGCAGCTATGTATGTCAGCTATGCCATGAATGTCGCTGAAGGCGGCCTGATATGGGTATCGACCTACCTGATCACCGGGAACAACGACTCGCCGTGGCTATATCTCGCCACGATCCTGGGCGGATTGGTCCTTTTGTCACCGCTGAATTTCCGGTATTCCCGTGTCGCCCTCCTTTACTGGCTGTCACCAAAAGTTCATTATCACCCCGAACTGGACGTAGCTGAAATTAAATAAGCGTACCCGTAGACCGGAGAAATTACCCGGATCAAACCGGGACTCAACGGATATTAGCTTAAATTTGCGCTAATGAAAAAAGAAAAAAATGATTATTCATTCTGGACAAAATATAAAAAGTTCGCCGGAAATGAGATCTTGCTGTATGTGGTCATGGTGATCGGCATCATCGCTGGGATTGTGGTCATCAGTATTTTTAAAAAATAAGGAAACCAAAATGATCATCAGGAAAAAACCCAACTGGTTCAGGATGCTTTTTGTATGGCGAGGCTCGGTATTGCCGAAGCTGCTGCCCCGCTTGTCGGTGCTTTTTTTATTTACGTCCCTCGTGGTTTACTCCAGGCCTTACCTCGACAGATATCATGGCGACTTGTCGACCAACATTTATACGCTTTTCGGTATCGCGCTGGCCATCTTCCTGGGCTTTCGTAATACCGTGAGCTATGACCGTTTCTGGGAAGGCCGGAAGTTATGGGGCGCATTGCTCAACGATACGCGCTCCCTTGCGCGGCAGGTGCACAATTTTATCCCCAATGATGAAAAGCATACCGCTGAAAAAATCATTTTCATGAAGCAGATGGCGGCGATGGTGTATGCGCTCAATCACCAGCTGCGGTATACTGACGCCATGCCCGAGCTAAGTAAAATGCTCTCGTCGGAGTTGACGGACAAGCTGAAAGACGCAGAATACAAACCGGTCATCATCATGCGAGAACTGGGCGCACAGATCAATCAGTGGCGCAGGCGGGGAACGATAGATACGATCCTGCAGGCAGCGATGGACAGGAACCTGGCCAATTTCTCGGATGTGATCGGCGGCTGCGAACGGATAGCCAATACGCCGATCCCTTTTTCTTATGATGTGCTGTTGCACCGCACTATTTATATCTATTGCTTTTTGTTGCCCTTGGGCTTTGCCGATAGCCTGGGCTGGTATGCCCCATTTATCCTTACTTTTGTGGCGTATACCTTTACGGCCCTGGAAGCCATCGCAGATGAACTGGAAGATCCTTTCGGCAATATGCCCAACGACCTGGCTTTGGATGCCCTGTCTGCCAATATCGAACGCAGTATTTCAGAGATCGAGGATATGCATATCGATCAAACCAAACCCGCCGATTCTTTTTATATCACCTGATCCTTGCTATACGGCTGTTCCTGCTTAGCCGCTACTGCTTCTTTAATCTTAAGGCGTTAGCGATCACCGAAACAGAGCTCAGGCTCATGGCTAAGGCAGCGATCATGGGCGATAGCAACAGGCCTGTGAAGGGATAGAGTATCCCCGCAGCGACGGGAATGCCCAGCGCATTATATCCCAGGGCGAACAAAAGGTTCTCTTTGATGTTGCGCATGACCTGGTAGCTTAGCCGCCGGGCTTTTACAATGCCCTGGAGGTCACCCTTGACCAGGGTTATCGATGCGCTTTCGATCGCTACATCGGTGCCTGTTCCCATGGCGATCCCGATATCGGCCTGGGACAACGCCGGAGCATCGTTGATGCCGTCACCGGCCATGGCTACTTTACGGCCCTGGTCTTGTAAGCGTTTTACTTCGTTCAGCTTATCCTCGGGGAGCATTTGCCCTTTAAATCCGTCCAGTCCAAGTTCTTTGGCAACAGCGCCAGCCGTGTGTTCATTATCGCCCGTCAGCATGACGACCTGAAGGCCTTCCTGCTGTAAAGCCTTGATCGCTACCTTACTGGTCGGTTTGATCTTGTCGCTGATCACCACAAAACCAATGGTTTTTCCGTCATAAGCCAGGAAGGACACCGTCTTACCCGACCGCTGCTCCCGGGCCGCTTGTTCCCCTAGCGTTTCCGGCAGGCTGATCTTAAGCTGCGCTAATAATTTAACATTACCCAGAGCTGCGGTTTGCCCGTTTATCTTGCCGGTGACGCCTTTGCCAGTGATCGCCTCGAAAGCTTCGACAGGCAGGAATTCAACCGCTTTTTCTTTACCATAATTGACGGTAGCCTGTGCCAGCGGATGTTCACTGGCGCTGTTCAGTGAAGCGATATACTGCAACACTGCCGTTGCTTTTGCTCCTTCCATAGCCACAATTTTTTCCACTGAAGGCTTTCCCTCGGTCAGGGTTCCGGTCTTATCAACGATCAGCACGGCTATCCGGTTCATCTTTTCCAGTGATTCCGCGTCTTTGATCAGGATCCCCTGCTGGGCGCCCTTGCCGATACCGACCATAATGGACATCGGCGTAGCCAGGCCCAAAGCACAGGGGCAGGCAATAATCAATACCGACAATGCATTCACGAAGGCATAAATATAGCGCGGCTCCGGCCCCCAAACGCTCCAACTGAGGGCCGTGATCAAGGCAATCCCGATGACCACCGGCACAAAATAGCCGGATATCCGGTCAGCCAGCTTTTGAATCGGCGCTTTGGATCGGCTGGCGCTGGCGACCATGGCCACGATCTGAGACAGCAGTGTATCCGCACCCACTTTTTCCGCCTGCATAATAAAGGTTTGGTTACCGTTAATGGTACCGGCTACCACGTGATCCCCGGGCCGCTTGACCACTGGCAGCGGCTCTCCCGTGATCATGGCTTCATCAACCAAAGATCCACCTTCCTTAAGCAGACCATCCACCGGGATCTTCTCGCCCGGTTTGACGCGCAGCAGGTCTCCAGGCAGAACCTGGTCAATGCTGATCGTCTCTTCCTGCCCGCCAATTATTCGGATGGCCTGGTCAGGCGACAGTTTTAAAAGTTCTTTGATGGCCGTATTGGTGCGCGCATGCGCCCGGGCTTCCAGCATCTGTCCAAGCAGGACGAGCGTTAGGATCACGGTGGCGGCCTCAAAATACACATAGACCGCCCCATGCATTTTAAAACGCTCCGGGAAGATCCCCGGGAAAAGTAAAGCGATCACGCTGAATACCCAGGCCGCACCGGCGCCGATGCCGATCAGGGTGAACATATTATATTTCCCGGATAGCAGCGATCGCCAGGCCCGCTCGAAGAACATCCGGGCGGCGTAGAAAATGACCGGAAACGACAGTAAGAATTGCACACCGTCCCAGCCTTTTTTCGTCAGCAGGTGATGCAGCGGGTTGCCGGGGATCATATCGGACATCGCGATCAAAAAGATCGGCAGTGTAAACGAGGTCGCGATCTTCAATTTCCTGACCAGCAAGCGGTAGTTTTGTTCCTCCTCTTCGGTGCCGGTCGGCTGCAATAGCACCAGATCCATCCCGCAGATCGGGCATGCACCAGGCAGGCCAAGAATAATTTCCGGGTGCATTGGGCACGTATACTTCGCCAATTGCTGCAGCTCCGGCTGTTTGACCAATGGCATCCCGCACACCGGACAATTGCCGGAACGCTCATAAGTTTTTCCGGCCTGGCAATGCATCGGGCATACATAGGTGCCGTGGTGTTGGTTTGTTGACTGGTGCTTTTCCATAGCTGATAAATCTAATTAATAATTTAAAAAATATATGCTCTCCAGACATCTGCCTGCTCCCAAATGTACCCTGGTTTCTCATTGACTTACGTCTTTTCCACAAGCTCATACCACTGGAGGCCGGCCCGGCTTGATCTTTTGCAAATAAAGCGCGGCAACCAGCGATAGCAGCAACAGGATCCCCGTTAACTGGTGAACTACGGCAAAATATAAAACTGAACGGAACATGCTATGGGTCAGGGACAAAACACCCAGGCAAACCTGAACACTGACCAGTACCAGCGGCGTCCAGCGCAAGGCGGATCCTTTAACGAAAAAGCTCCGCAACAGGATCAGTACAGTGATGAGGTAGGCAAGGCTGCGATGGACCACCTGGATAACAATGAGGTCATGTGTCAGCCGGTAGATTACCTGCCCGCCCCGAAACGGGTTTGGCGGGATCAAGGCACCGTTCATGTCGGGCCAGGTAGGCGCACTTAAAGCAGCATGGGTCCCCGCCATGAACGCGCCATAGATCAGCTGTAAACCTAATAAGATCAGAATGAATGATAACAGCCGGTTCGTTCTGCTGCGGTATAACTTGCCATGAACGGTTGTTTTCATGAACAGCCAGAATAAGTAGCATAAAAGCAGTAAAGCACAGGAGAAATGGATGGCCAGCCTGATATGATCGACGCGGACATTCGTATCGTTGAGCCCGCTTTGAACCATGATCCAACCTATGGCTCCCTGCAGGCCGCCCAAAGCGAAAAGTATGATCAGCGGCCAGACCATTGACTTCGGAATCAGGCGCTTAAACAGAAAAATGGCAAAGGGCACAACAAAAACAATGGCTATAAGCCTGGCCCATTCGCGGTGCAGCCATTCCCAGAAAAAGATATGCTGGTAATCAGCCAGTGTAAAGCCGGTATTGAGCTTTTTGAACTGAGCGATCTGCTGATACTGTTCAAAACTGAGGCGCCATGAGCGCTCGTTCATTGGCGGCAGGGCACCCAGCAACGGCTGCCATTCGGTGATGGACAGTCCGGACCCGGTCAGCCGGGTAATGCCGCCCAGGATGATCTGGACCAATACTAACAGAACTCCCGCTGCCAGCCAGCGGGTCAGCCATTTGTTAACCGGGTTGCCCATAGATGTCAATAAAATGCAAAGATCGCGGGATCATGGGATCAAAAAGCGTCATTGCATCATGTCATGGACTGACTTTCATCATTTTTTCCTGATGAACAATCGTCCACTTTTGTTAAAAACAATATGAGACATTTAAGCATCTTATTCATAGCCGCTGCTGCCCTATTGGCATCCTGTACCGGGAACGGCGACAAAAGCACCCGGGGCTCAACAGCTGACACCGGCCGTTTAGCCAAGGCAACGGATAAACCGACCGCGATAGCGACACAGAACAATCCCGCAATTGAATCGACACCCGTGAATAACCAGATCGAACTCACGGCCAGTGACCGGATGCAGTACAGCGATACCTTATTCAAGGTAAAAGCCGGTCAGCAGGTAAGCCTTAAACTGACCAACATCGGTAAAATGCCGAAGAACTCCATGGGCCACAATTTTACGCTGCTGAAGACCGGGACGGATATAACCAAATTTGCCAGCGAAGGGCTGAAATACCGCGACCAGGATTATGTCCCCGCTGCGATGAAAGATTCCGTGATCGCGCATACCCCGCTGGTCGGCCCGGGAGAAAGTGCCCGGATCAGCTTCGTCATTAAGCACAAAGGTTATTATGATTTCATCTGTACCTTCCCGGGTCATTACGGAAGTATGCGGGGCAAGATTGTAGCGGAATGATGATGGATCAAAGCGGGAGCAGCAGGTCCGCGCGGCCGGTTCAGCAAGGCATTTTGATCGCCGGGAAGGATGGGCATATCCTGTCTGCCGATGAGACGGTCTGCGGGTTATTGCATTACCGCGCTGATGACCTGTATGGTCAGTCGCTATGGGCATTGATCGGCTATCATCCCGGGCCTCCCTGCGATGAGACGCTGAAACACCGATCTCAGGCAGTAGTCTTGCCAAGGCCGGGCCTGCCTGCTTTCGTGGTGACACTGAGTACCCTGTCGCTGGCGCAGCAGGAGCTATTTGTCTGCACGATCCGGCTGCAGGAGGAGCAAGCTGAGGACCGGGTCGGCTTTTTGGCAAGTGCCGTAGATGCCCTGCAGCGGGCCAAAGCGGAGATGCAGCTTTCCCTAGACAAGGAAAAAGAGGTCAATCAGTTAAAAACGCGCTTTGTATCATTGGCTTCCCATGAGTTCCGGACCCCGTTAAGCAGTATCCAGTTGTCCGCAGCGCTCGTTGAGCGTTATTACGACCGGCTCGACCGCGATCAGGTATTCCGGCACCTGCATAAGATCCGGCTGGCAGTGGGCGCATTGACAGAGATCCTTGAAGATTTCCTTTGCCTGGAAAAGATGAACAGCGGCAGCATAGCGCCTGTATACGAGCAGGTCGACCTGCCCTTATTTTGCCGCGGGCTGGTGAGTGAAATGAAGCTCCAGGCCAAACCGGGGCAAGAGATGGTGTATGATCATGAAGGAGAACAGACCTGCCTGGTGACGGATAAAAAACTACTGCGGCATTGCCTGTTAAATTTACTAAGTAATGCGATCAAATATTCGCCTGAAAATTTGCCGGTCAGGCTGACCACCCGTTTTTCCGGCCCCCATTGCGAGATCGATATCGCTGATCAGGGCCTGGGTATCCCTTTAGCGGACCAGGCAGGCCTGTTCGAACCGTTTTTCCGGGCGCACAATGTTATGGATATCCAGGGGACCGGCCTTGGCCTGAATATCGTCCGGCGCTATACCGAGCTGATGAACGGTAGTATCCGTTTTCAAAGTGAAGAGCACCGGGGTACCCTATTCACCTTAAGCTTTCCGGTCCGCTAAGCAGCCCGCGGATACAGTCAAACAGCTCCTTTTCGTCGAAGGGCTTGATCAGGTACTCACAGGTGCCGATAGCCCTGGCGATCGCACGGTCAGCTGTTTCTGATTTGGCGGTAACAAAAATGAAGGGAATATCCCGGGTGCTGCTGTCTTCCAGCAGCGTACGGAAGACCGTATAGCCATCGGCTTCGCGCATGAGCACATCGCAGATGATCAGGTCAGGCAGGTTCGCTTGCGCCTGCCGGATACCTTCCAGGCCATTATCGGCGGTGATCACATGGTATCCTTCCAGATCCAGGAGTTCCGCGGTATTTTCCCGGATGTCTTCGTTGTCTTCAATCAGCAGGATCGTTTTTTGCATATCGTGGGCCGGCTATAAGGTATGAATAGCCAAAAAAACAAAAATTGCCCGACAGTTCGTTTGTCCATAATTCAGCAAAATTTGTTCTGAAGACAGACCGCCGCTTAAAATTACAGCTGATTTCTGAAGGTGGATGGTGATTCCCCGGTGTGCTTTTTAAAGAATTTGCTGAAAGCAGCCTGATCACTAAATCGCAATGCTGCCGCGATATCCGCGATAAGCAGATTGCCGTCACGCAAAAGCAGCTTTGCCTCGGCAACGATCGCCTCATCGATCAGCGTGCCTGGTGTTTTGCCGCAAGCGTTCCTGATCGCATGGATCAGGTATTTCGGGGTGATGAAAAGGGCATCCGCATAGAATTTCAGGTGGTGTTCCTGTTTGTCATGCTTCACCAGCAATTCACTGAATTGATGATGCAGGTCCTTGTACCGGCTGATACTATGGGGAATATCACCGGCATTTTTTTTGTAAAGAGCTGCCGCTTCATAAAGAAAAGTAAAAAAAAGTGTCCGGACGATCTCTGCATGGTAAACGGAATTATCTTCCGTTCGCTTTTCCAGGAGGATCTCATAGAGCTGCAGCAAGATCGCCGCTTCTTTTTCAGTTAACCGGATGGAGAATCCGACCTGTTCACTCAAATAGTGAAATGCGCCCAATAAGGACGGGCTGATATGATTCGCCAGTAGAAAATCCCGGGTAAAAAACAGGTACCGGCCTTTGCAATTTGGACTTACCTCCGTCAGCTCGACCTGCGTGCCCGGGGAAGCTGCTGTCAGGCAGTAAGGAACCAGTTCTATGGTATTATAGTTGACCTTACCTTTTAGCCAACCCGCTATGCAAATGAATAAAGAATAGTAATCCGGCCGGAACGGGGTCATTCCGCCGGTAAGCGTTTCGTCCCGGGCGATATAGTAGTCGGCGGCATACCAATGTTCGCCCTTTCCGGCCAATGTTTGCTGTATAGAGCTTAATGGTATTGATTTTTTATCATTCATTCGTGATCGGCACTATTTAGCAAGATACAAATTAAAGCTCGCGTGGCCACTTTCGGTGCAACGGGATGATATGGAAAACGTTATTTATGCGTCAGCGTATCACGCGGCAGCAAAGATGATGCATCGACCGAGATCTGTTGCCTCGTTATTAATTTTCTATTGCAAGCCCTTCCATTTCCATTCCAGGATCTCCGGCATATCGATGCCGTGCGTCCTAATGTAATTATAATGCTCAATCAGTTTATCCTTCATCTCCTGTTTCAGGTAGGCCGCGCGGTCACCCATTTGCGGCAAGCGGTCGATCACATCCTGGACCAGGCTGAAGCGGTCCATTTCATTCAATACCGTCATGTCAAACGGCGTGGTAATGGTCCCTTCTTCTTTGTAACCCCTCACGTGGATGTTGTGGTGATTGGTTCGCCGGTAGGTCAGGCGGTGGATCAGCCAGGGATAGGCATGAAAAGCAAAAATCACCGGTTTGTTCTTGGTGAACAGTGCATCAAAGTCGGTGTCACTCAAGCCGTGTGGGTGTTCATGTTCCGGCTGGAGCTTCATCAGGTCAACCACGTTCACCACCCGGATCTTCAGTTCGGACAGTTTTTCTTTCAGGATGGAGACCGCCGCCAGCGTTTCCAGTGTAGGCACATCGCCCGCGCAGGCCATGACCACATCCGGTTCTGCGCCCTCGTCATTACTGGCCCAGTTCCAGATACCGATGCCCTTGGTACAATGCAGGGTCGCCTCTTCGATGGACAGCCACTGCGGCGAGGGGTGCTTGCCAGCGATGACGACGTTCACATAATGACGGCTGCGCAGGCAGTGGTCCATGACCGACAAGAGGCAATTGGCATCCGGCGGCAGGTAGACGCGGACAACGGAGGCTTTTTTATTTACCACATGATCGATAAAGCCCGGGTCCTGGTGGGTGAAGCCGTTATGGTCCTGCCGCCACACATGCGAGGCGAGCAGGATATTCAGCGAGGCCAAAGGTCTGCGCCAGGCCAGCCCGGAGGTCACCTTCAGCCATTTGGCATGTTGGTTGAACATCGAATCAATAATGTGAATAAAAGCTTCGTAACAATTAAAAAGTCCGTGGCGCCCGGTAAGCAGGTAGCCTTCCAGCCAGCCTTCGCACTGATGTTCGCTTAGCATTTCCATCACGCGTCCTTCTTTTTTCAACAATACGTCGCCGGCTATCATTTCCGCTTCCCATTGGCGTTCGGTCGCCTCAAAAACGGCATCCAGTTTATTGGATAGCGTCTCGTCCGGCCCGAACAGTCTGAAATTAGTTTGGTTCAGCCGGATCACATCCCTGATGAACCGGCCTAATACAAGCGTATCGCCCGGTCCGGCCGTACCCCGTTCGCTGACCTCCAACCCATAGTCGCAAAATTCAGGCATGTGCAGATCACGGAGCAGCAGCCCGCCGTTGGCGTGGGGATTTGCTCCCATTCGGCGTTCGCCCTCTGGAGCCAGAGCCGCCAGTTCCGGTAATAACCGGCCCTGTTCATCGAACAGCTCCTGCGGCCGGTAGCTTTTCAGCCAGTCCTCCAGCTGGCGCAGATGCTCCGGATTTTTAGCCGGGTCGGAAAGCGGCACCTGGTGGGCACGGAAGGTACCTTCTACCGCCAGGCCGTCTACCACTTTAGGACCGGTCCAGCCCTTAGGTGTTTTCAGGATGATCATTGGCCAGCAGGGTCTTTCGGCCCCGGGATCGGCTGCTGCATCTGCTTTGATGCTTTTGATCTCTTCCACGACCCGGTCCAGTAAGGCGGCCATCTCCCGGTGCATGGTTAGCGGGTCATCACCCGCGATCAGGTAGGGTTTCCAGCCGTAACCTTCGAACAGCGCCAGGAGCTCTTTTTCGGGGATTCGCGCCAGTACTGCCGGATTGGCGATCTTGTAGCCGTTCAGGTGCAGGATCGGCAGCACCACGCCGTCGCTCAATGAATTGAGGAATTTGTTGGAATGCCAGGCAGTGGCCAAAGGACCGGTCTCCGCCTCGCCATCACCTACCACGCAGGAGACGATCAGCTCCGGGTTATCAAATACGGCCCCGAAAGCATGACTCAGGGAATAACCCAGCTCACCGCCCTCGTGCATGGAGCCGGGGCATTCCGGTGAAACATGGCTGGGGATCCCGCCCGGGAAGGAAAACTGGGTAAACAGTTTTTTTAGCCCGGCTTCATCCCGGGTGATATTGGGATAGACCTCGCTGTAAGCACCTTCAAGGTAGGTTTGGCTGACCATAGCCGGCCCGCCGTGTCCGGGACCGGAAATATAGATCATGTCCAGCCCATGTTTTTTGATCACGCGGTTGAGGTGCACGTAAATGAAGTTCTGCCCCGGTGTGGTCCCCCAGTGCCCAAGCAGCATGCGTTTAACGTGTTCTATTTTCAGTGACTCTTTCAGCAAGGGGTTATCATGCAGGTAGATTTGTCCCACGGAGAGGTAATTGGCAGCGCGCCAGTAGGCATCTACAGCCTGCAGTTCTTTTTCATTCATGATTCCGGGATTATTCATAAGCAAGGGTTTGATGGTACAAAAATGCGGATAGCTGCAATAAATATTGTGACCGGCATCACCTTTGGATATGACACTGGTCCTTGAAAAGATAAGTAGCGCAGGCGATATTTGTTTTATAAAAATTCAGCAAAATGAAAACAGCGAAGGATGAAGAACTGGGTGTGGAATTACAGGAATTGTACCTCACCGGCAAACAATGGTTGAGCGACCTGGAGTTCATGGAGGATGAAGAACGGTTCCTGGGCGAACAAGCGGCGGGCCTGATCATCGGTGGAAACATACTGGCCAGGCTCGATAATGCGGCCCTGAACCGTAACCTGCTCACGGCAGAAATCGCATGTTTCATGAACAAAATCGAGCCATTGACCGTTGATACCAGCGGCAGCATCAGTCTACAGCTGGTGGAGGACTTCGTTTTATTGCAGAAGGCCGTACAGGACGCGCTGGCTGTGCTGAAAGGCATTAAGTACGCGCTGATAGCGGGGAAGCATGCCGCCTGAACATTAATATAGCAACATTTTGACAAAAAGTATTTTTATTGCCTCTGCCGAGCCTTACAGCGGGAAGTCAATGGTCGCACTGGGCCTGATGAATATGCTGCTGGGCAGGACCCAGAAGATCAGTTATTTCAAGCCGATAGTAACGCCCGGCGCTGAAGGTCAGACCGACAGCCATATCGATACCGTGCTCAGCCATTTTCAATTGCTGCAAACCTATGCTGAAGCCTGTGTTTTTACGCGTCAGCAAGCATTGGAACTGGTAAAGCAGCAGCGGCAGGGCGAAATGCTGGATACCATTATTGACCGTTTCAAATACGTGGAAGCTACCTCCGATTTTACCATTGTCGAGGGAAGTGATTTTGCGGGCCAGGCAACGGCATTTGAATTTGAGACCAACCGGCTGATCGCCAAAAATTTGAATGCACCTGTTGTGCTACTGGTTTCCGGCCGGCATAAATCCATCGCAGACATCCTGCAGGAAGCATTGAATTTTTTACGGGCCTATCAGCAGCTCGAGATCCAGGTCATCGCCCTGATCATTAACCATGTTCAGCCGGAACAGGCTAATGACATCCGTGATTTGCTGAACGCCCAGCTTCCCGGCTCCGTCTTACCTGCGGTCATCCCTGCGGATAAAGCGCTGGAAAGCCCGACCGTGGCGGAGATATTTGAGCAGCTCAGCGGTCAGCTACTGTTTGGCGAAGACCTGCTGGAAAGCCCGGTAGATCACTTTGTAACCGGCGCCATGCAGGTGCCGAATTTTCTCAACTATCTTAAGGAAAATGTCCTGATCGTCACACCGGGCGACCGGGGCGACATCATCATCAGTTCGCTCCAGGCAAACCTGTCAGCCAGTTACCCGCGTGTAGCTGGCATTGTGCTGACAGCAGGAACCGTACCAGAGGAGCCTGTCATGCGCCTGATCGAAGGCTTGCAGCATATCGTGCCGGTCATGGCCGTGACTACCGGCACTTTTGAAACCACCAACAAGGTTGCCTCGGTACGCTCGCGGATCAGGCCCGGTCAAAACAAAAAGATCCAGCTCGCCATCGAAACCTTCAACCGTTATATGGATCTGGAAGCGCTCAATAAAAATATCATAACTTTTCATTCCAATGCCATGACGCCCCATATGTTCCAGTACCAGTTGGCACAATGGGCGAAACGTGAAAAGAAAACAATTGTATTGCCCGAAGGAAATGACGACCGGATCCTGCAGGCAGCGGCCCGGCTGGTCGCGCAGGATCTCGTCCGGCTGGTATTGCTCGGCGATCCGGCAGAGATCTCGGCCTCTGTCAAACGCTTGGGTATCGATCTCGACCTGCAACAAATAAGGATAGTAGATCCTGCCCGGGCACCGCAGTATGAATCGTATGTCGAAACGCTGTATGATTTGCGTAAAAACAAAAATGTGACGCTGGAAATGGCCCGCGACCTGATGACTGACGTTTCTTATTTCGGGACGATGATGGTCTACAAAGGTGAGGCCGATGGCATGGTATCCGGCGCGGCCCACACGACTCAGCATACCATTCGCCCGGCGCTGCAGTTCATCAAGACCCGTCCCGGCATATCCACCGTGTCTTCGGTCTTTTTTATGTGCCTGGCTGACCGCGTTTCCGTGTTTGGTGATTGCGCGGTCAATCCGGACCCCACCCCGGAAGAGCTGGCGGAAATTGCGATCTCCTCAGCTGATAACAGCGCCAGGTTCGGCATCGAACCAAGAGTAGCCATGCTTTCTTACTCCTCGGGTACGTCAGGTACAGGCGAAGACGTGGATAAAGTACGGCGCGCAACGCTGCTGGTGAAAGAAAGGCGGCCGGATATCAAGATCGAAGGGCCGATCCAGTATGATGCAGCGGTTGATCCCCTGGTCGGCCTTCAAAAGCTGCCCGGCTCGGAAGTGGCCGGACAGGCCAGTGTGCTGATATTTCCGGACCTGAACACTGGCAATAACACCTATAAAGCCGTGCAGCGTGAAACGGGAGCGCTTGCTATTGGACCAATGTTGCAGGGCCTGAACAAACCGGTCAATGACCTCAGCCGGGGCTGTACGGTGGAAGATGTGTTCAATACGGTCATCATTACCGCCATTCAGGCGCAGGAAACGGGTGTTTAATCTTTATCTTCGTTATATGTACATCTTAGTGATCAACTCGGGCAGCAGCTCTATCAAATATCAACTTTTTCCTGTGGACGGCGATCAACCCGTTTGCAGCGGCCTGATCGAGCGGATCGGGCAGGACAACAGCAGGCTGACGCATCAAATTTTTAAGACAGGCGCTCAACAGGTCGTTAAACTGGAACAAGCCATCAAAGATCATGAAGCCGGCATGCAGGTCCTGGCGGGCCTGCTGACCCGGCCGGATATTGCTGTCATCCGGGATCCCGGCGAGATCGTAACCGTGGGCCATCGCGTGGTTCACGGCGGTGAAACGCTGACGGAGACCACGGTTGTCACAGCTGAAGTCAAAGAAAAGATCAAAGCGCTCTATCCGCTGGCGCCGCTGCATAACCCCGGTCATATTAAGGGTATCGAGGTCGCTGAAAAAATGTTCCTGCAGGCGGTCCAGGTAGCGGTCTTCGATACCGCCTATCACCGGACCCTGCCGGAAAGAGCCTTCCGTTACGCGATCGGTGAAAAGTTCTACCGCGAAGATGGCATCCGGGTGTATGGATTTCATGGCATCAGCCATCAATATGTTTCATGCGAAGCAGCAGCTTTCCTGGGCCGGCCGAATGCCAAACTGATCACGATTCACCTGGGTAACGGCTGCAGCATGGCTGCCGTCGAGGGCGACCGCTGCATTGACACCAGCATGGGGCTGACCCCGCTGGACGGCTTGGTAATGGGGACGCGTAGCGGCAGCATTGATCCTTCAGTATTGCTTTACCTGCAACAGCAAAAAAATTATACTGCAGCAGAAATTACCGAGCTCCTTAACAAACAAAGCGGCATGCAGGGATTGACGGGGCACAATGATATGCGGGATATCAGCAAGCTTTATCAGGAGGGCGATCCGGCTGCCCGCCTGGCTTACGAGCTTTACACGTATCGCATTAAAAAGTTCATTGGTGCCTACGCCGCGGCGATGAATGGGCTGGATGCGATCGTGTTTACAGCCGGCGTGGGCGAAAACGATGCGCTGACAAGGGAACTGGTCTGCCAGGATATGGATTTCCTGGGTATCTGCCTTGATGGCCCCGCGAACAAGCGCCATGACACGGTCGCCCGGGATATTAGTTACCGGGATTCCCGGACGCGCGTGCTGGTCGTGCCGACGAACGAAGAACTGGCTATCGCCCGCGAATGTCGCATGCTAAGGTCCGGAGATCATCCCGCAACGTGACCAACGTCATTATTTATTTCTGTCGCGCCTGGTACGTTTGTGAATGGAGAATAAATCAGAGATCCGGTTCCTTGACGGACCACAATCACGCTGGAAGGAACTCAGGTTTACCTTTCAGACCATGACTGAACTGATCCGCGGCTTCCGGGCGCTGCATTTTATAGGTCCCTGTATCACCGTTTTCGGTTCGGCCCGCTTTCACGAAGATCATCCCTTTTATGAACAGACCCGCAAAGCAGCGGCAGCCTTTGCGCGATTAGGTTTTACGATCCTGACAGGGGGCGGTCCCGGCCTGATGGAAGCCGCAAATCGGGGTGCTAAGGATGTTGGCGGCAGGTCGGTCGGCTGTAACATCCGGCTGCCGGTCGAGCAGGAACCCAATTCTTACCTGGATAAATGGGTCTACATGAAGCAATTTTTCCTCCGTAAGGTATTGCTGGTCAAATACAGTTTCGCCTTCGTGGTCATGCCCGGCGGCTTTGGCACGATGGACGAATATTTTGAAGCGCTAACACTGATCCAGACGCATAAGATCAAAAACTTCCCCGTGATCATTTTCGGCAGGGAATATCACAAGGAACTGATCGCCTACATCGAAAACATGAAGGCCTGTGCTACGATCGGTGCAGATGATACTAATTTGTTCCTGGTAACGGATGATATTGATGAAGCGGTCCGCCTGATAAAAGAAAAGAGCATCAAGGAATTCGGTCTGAAACCAGTAAGCCGGCGCAAACCATTCCGCTGGTTGTTTGAAAAATGGTAATTTTAATGGTTCATACAGTGCAAGGGGTGCCGGCTGTGGAAAAGACAATCATCGGCATATTTCGCCGTTTTGAACAGGTCTGACTTTGGTTCGATCTCGAATCTTTGGCTATGCCGGAAACTGCGTTCTTCATACTCCCAGTCCAATACCAGTTCCCAGCTGCCTTCCTCCAGCTCAGTTAAGGGAATAGTTAATTCACGATCAGTGCCGGTATCGAAATGTCTGCCGACCGGCGTCTTTGGCGCCTGGCCGGAAAGCGGCCTTAAACGTAAAGTCCCTTGAAGGGGGTGATCAAAACTTAAGCGAAGTGATTTCATATAACTGCTTTTAACAGATTTAAAATTAAGTAGTTACAGCCTGAAAAAAGTGATCAATATCACTGTAAAACCTGATCCTAACCTGCCTTCGGCTCCATATAAAAAGGCAATTTTGTTAATACAAAAATGACATCATGAAAAAGATCGCTGTACTGACTGATTTTTCTGAGCGTGCATTTAATGCCGCTGCATATGCCCTGTCTCTGGCCACTGAAATCCACGCCGATATATTATTGTATAACTCTTTTCTGGTCCCGTCGGCGGAACCTTTGAGCGGACAGATCAGTTGGCCGGAGGAAGATTATGAAGCGATCAAATCCGGCTGTGAGGCGGATCTTAAGCTGTTCAAATCCAAACTGGAAGAACGGTTGGAAAATCTGCCGGCTGGCTTTCGTCCGGTGATCGAATGCCGTGCACAGGATGGTGCCTTTGAGTTGACGATCGATGAATTTATTAGCGGAAGGGATATCATTCTATTAGTGATGGCGGATCACCATAAAGGCTTTGCATCGCTTATATCCGGCAATCACACCCACGAAGTGCTGGATCATACCATCTTGCCTTTGCTCATCGTACCTGAACAAGCGCGGTTCGAAAAGATCTGCAAGATCGCATTTGCTACAGACCTGGACAGGGATGACCTGAATGTTGTCCAATCTCTGGCCAGCCTGGCCCGGCCGTTTAACGCGGAGATCCTGCTGACACATTTAGAAAAAACAGCCGCGGAAGATGATCCCCAAGTCGGGGACTTTCTGACCGAGGTAGGTAACAAGATCAACTATTCGCATATCTATTACCGACAGTTGATAGAACCGCATGTGCAGCAGGGCTTACATCATATGGCAAAGACCATTGACGCGGACGTCGTGGTCATGGTACATCGCCATAAAGATATTCTTAGCCGCCTGTTTGGGCGCAGCCATAGTCAACGGCTGGCTGAAAGTATAACCCTGCCGCTGCTGATCTTCCCGCATACAACAGATCCGCTTCCGGTCTTTTAATTTGAACAGCAAGATCTTCCTTCCTCGATTTGAAAAGTAAAGAACTACACGGCCAAAGTAGACAGCGGATTTTATTCGTAATTCGATGTAAAAATAAAAATTGGACCTCGCTGGAGCAGCCCTGACAGGGTTACTGGCTTCAGCGAGGAGAACTAAACAGCAATGAACATGATTCGGGTAAATCTTGATAGCTTTTATGATAATCTGCATAGGATGCAGCTCAAATTTGACTGCTACGATCTATATAGATTTTCCTGATATTCCCTGGCCATTCTTCCTGACTCAAAAGCCGGTACGACATCGGTTGCAGCCCTTTTTACAATTGACAGCCATTCATTCGGATGATTATAATACATAGGAAGAACAAGGTTTTCCAGCGATTCCATCAGGCTGCCATTTTCCAGACGATCCTTTTCAATGACCGAAAGCTCATCCGGTGCTTTAGCGATCAGGAAACAGTTCTCTTTATCCCTGGCAAATTCCGGCACCCAGCCATCCGGCAGCGACAGGTTGATACTGCCGTTCATGGCAGCGGTCATGCCGCTGGTTCCCGAAGCCTCATGATACATCCGGGGGTTATTCAGCCAGACATCCGATCCTTTTTTCAATAGCGCTGATAAGCCGAGCTCGTAACCTGTCAGCACAGCACAATTGGCAAAAGGTTTGGCCCGGCTGATGATCTGGTTGAACAAGCCGATTCCTTCACCGTCTTCCGGGTAAGGTTTTCCGGCCCAGATGAACTGTACGGGGTATGTCGTATTTTGGATGAAATTGAGAAACCGCTCCCAGTCCTGCATCACCAGGTCGGCCCGCTTGTACCCCGCAAAACGCCTGGCCCAGACAATGGTCAGCACATTTTCATCGAAAAGCTTGCCGCACTGGTCAGCCACGAGGTTAAACAGTGTGCGCTTCATCGCTTTTTTACGACTAACGATCGCTCCGTCATCGCCGTTACCGAGGGCAGCATCGATCGTTTGATCCGCCCAGTAAGCCTTATTCTGCGCATTGGTGATCGAAGTGATCTCGCAGACGCCAGGATGGCTGCCCCACATCTGCCGGGCCACCTCGCCATGCAATTCGGATACACCGTTTGCCTTACGTGAGAACTTGAGCGCGGCCAGTGTATAATTAAAATAGTCGCTGTCCAGACCAAGCAGGGATTTAGCTTCATGAGCCTGCAAGTGGTAAAAGAAGGACATCTCTTTCAGCAGCCCATAGCTATGTGCTTCATTGCCGGCCATCTCCGGGGTATGGGTCGTAAAAACCACTCTTTTCCGCACTTCCTCCAGGCTTTTGTATTTGGCATGCAGGTAAAAGTTCAGCGAAACCGAATGGCCTTCATTCATATGGTAAACATCCGGTGTTATTTTTAAAATATCCAGCAGCATGGCGCCGCCGATGCCCAGGACGATGGTTTGCGCGATCCGGGTGGTCTCATTCGGGTCGTATAGGCTATGCGTGATCGATTTAGATAACTCGTCGTTTTCCGGCACATCGGTACTCAGTAAAAACAGCGGTGCCGAGCCGAAGGTTTCCGGTTTCAGTAACCAGGCCTTCACATGGACGGGCGCATCATGCACCGTGACCGTAAAAACAATACCGGTATCGTGTAAGAACGAATAGTCTTTTTCAATAAACTCCGGCTTCATCAGCCCATTGCCGTTTCGTACCTGGTCATAATACCCATATTTCCACAGCATGCCGATGCCCACCAGGTTTTGTTTCAGTTCATAGGCGCTCCGCAGGTGCGAGCCTGCCAGAAAGCCCAGACCGCCGCTGTAGATCTTCAGTGACTGATCAATGGCAAATTCCATGGAGAAATAAGCAACCGGGGTACTGTATTCAGGATCCGGCGTATAGCCGAAGATTTCGTTTATAGTCATCAGAAATATTATTGGGATTTATTTTATAAGGTTTATAGACAAAATCTGAGTGGGACTGCATTTCGCGCTTCACTTTCTCGATATTCGCTTCGATCAGGTTAATATTCAGGTCTTCATAATGATCCATCCGGTATTGCAATAGTTCCGGGCGGCCTTCTTCGCCGCGGGCGATCAGCCCTTCGATATAAGCCCGTGCGCCGGCTTTTGCTTTTTCCATCGCCCGGCCGATATCGGTAAACAACCAGTACTTTTCAGCGCCGGGTTGTAAGGTAACCGCACCCGGTGATTTTGATCTCCACGCTTGGAGATCATTTGCTGAGATCACGCGAACAGTCGTATCCTTCTGATCTACCCGGAAATACCGATAATAACCATGGCCGGTTTTGCCTGGTTTATCGAGAAATGTAGGAATATCGGCCATAGGAAAAGGATAAACCAATAATGGCAGCGCCACTTGGTCCGCCAGGTTCTGGGTATGGCTGGAGCTGAAAAGAAGATCGCTGGCCTGCACTTGTCGATGGACCATGACCAGCAGATCCGGTTGATCCTTTTCCAGAACGGCGGTCAACCCTTTGTTTACCCGCCGGTCAGGAAAGTTACGGTAGCAAATATGCCGGTAACCGACCTGCAGCACCATGTCCTGCATAAAGGCGTTCACCCGCTGATTGTGTTCCGTATCGGACGGCTCCTCGGGGTCTACATTGACGATCGTGATATAGGCGTTAAAAGCTTCAGCCAGCCCGGCAACGGCATTGATATAGCCGATGTCCCCCCGGTTAAGGTCAGTCGCAAAAGTAATTTTGTCCAGGTCCGCTACAGGGGCGTGGTCCGGTACCAGCAAAAGCGGAAGTCGCGCTGCATCGATCAATGCCCGGCAGTGGTTGCCGGGTATAAAGCTGCGGCTGGCCCCCGCGTTATGGGTAGCTGCTACCAGCAGGACAAGTTCTTTGTTTTGTTCCAGCAAAAGCAGCGCTGCGGTGACCGGGCCTTCTTCGCATTGCCAGCTGATAGCGGGCAATGCATCTTCGGCTTTGCTTTCTGATCTCAGTTCCTGTTCCAACTGCGCGCAGAGATTCTTCAGCCGGTGCTCCGCATCCTGTCTCATGCCTTTATAGCTATGCAGCACCGGTGTGATTTGCCCTGTTGCCAGGGTCCTGTCTGCAGGTACGCTGAAGGCATTAAACACAAGAACGCTGGCATTGATCTTTTGCGCCATATGCAGCGCGTAGCGTGCGGCGTGGACCGAGCGCTCAGAAAAATCGGTTAGTATCGCTATCGTTTTCATTGTTTGAATTTATCTTAGGCAAATTGACCAAAAAAAACGCGCTGATGGAATGAGCGGCGTCACTTAAACTTGTGTCATGCCACACATTAAGATGCCTGCCGGCATCCTGTTACCGCTTTCGCCGACCATAGCGAAGAAAGAACCTCAGGAAAAGGCGCTGATCAGTTTTTCATGGTTTCGAGACGTTTCAACTCAAGCACGGTGATCAGGCTGCCCGTTTTCCCGATCAGTCCCTCACTTTTAAAATCCGACAAGGTTCGGCTCACCGTTTCTGTAGCCATACCGGACAAGGCGGCCAGGTCTTCGCGGGAGATCCGAATGCCTTGATCGTTGGCTGGCTGTTGCCGGTATAGGCGGACCAATGTCTCCGCCATTTTCTTTCTGACTGAATCATAGGCCAGGTGTAACAGCTGTGCTTCGTTCTCACGGATCTGGCCGGCCAGCAGCTTAATGAACTGCCTCGATACATCTGGGTAGACGCTCAGCAATTCCTCCAGTTGCTCTTTGGGGATAAGGCACAGCTGGCTGTCCTCCAACGCCGTAGCCGTATCGTTATAAGCTTCCTCTGCCAGCATTGCCTGTATGCCCAGGTAACGGTCGGCCGTGTGCAAACCGGTGATCAGTTCGCGGCCGTCTTCGGCAAGCTGACTTGTCTTGACCCTGCCGCTTAACACGACGTATAGCCCGTTACCCTTGTCGCCATCATAATAGATCACCTGGTTTTTCTTGAACAAGCGGCTTTTGCGTTCCTGGATGACCTTTTTCAACTCAGCGAGGCCATTGCTGCGGGAGATCAGCCTGCCCAGCTCATCCAGCGACTTGCTGTAGGCAGCCTGCTGCTGCGCTTTCTTTTTCAAACGGCTTTCGATCGCATTCAGCAGTTCCACGTCGTCAAAAGGTTTGGTCAGGTAATCGTCCGCCCCCATTTCCATGGCTTTGCGCAGGTCAACTCGTTCCGCCTTGGCGGTCAGGAAAATAAAGGGAATGGCAGCGGTCTCCGGTGTTTTATGCAGCAAATAAAGCACACCGTACCCGTCCAGTTCGGGCATCATGATATCGCAGAGGATGATGTCGGGCAGGTGCCTTTTGGCCAGCTCTACGCCTTCTTTTCCATTAGCGGCAGCGTATACAGTGTGACCGGCCAGCTCCAATATCTCCACGACACTTTCGCGGATATCGCGGGTATCTTCTATAATTAATGTCTTTATACTACTCATCAGTAACCGGCTTTGAGGTGGTAAAGTTACAATTCTGCCTAAACATTGCGTGCAGCTGAGCAACTCTTGATCAATCGCTTCCAGTCTTTGCGTCAGTAAGCATCCGGTCCATTGACCATGGCCCAGAACCGATGACCATAAATTGCAGTAACAGGATAAGCACCAGTATGGACATCCAAAGTTCGGTACTGAAGTAAGCGGAAAGGATATTAACAAAGAACAAAGCCGACAGAACGAGCGGCAATTGCAGCAATGCGGCCGCCCTTGTCCATAACCCGAGCAAGATCAATATACCTCCGGCCAGGTAAGCATAAGTAACCACGTTAATGATCAGCATGACCAGCGGTGAAGAACTGGTTACGCCGGCATCCAACACCAGGTCGCGGATAGCCGCTGTGCGCATCAGCAACACGGACCCCTTTGCGACCAGGAAGATACCTAGTGCCATGCGGACCAGGTCCAGTAATTTGGGATGATGGCGGTCACCCCAGCGCTCTATTTTTTCAACGATATTCATAATCTTGGTATTTGGGTTGTCATATGAGAAAGTCCGTTATTTTATTAGACTGTCAATTTGGTTGAATATATCACACCTATTTTGACGATATAACGATGTTATATCCAGCTCGCGGCAAAGCGGTTGAATTCATGGCGCAATTCATTGAACATTCTTTCTTCATTCAGGTAGCGTTCGTGTATCCGGCTATGCGCTGTAGCAATATTTTCAGGTACCCTGGTGCCGGTTAGTACCAGTTCCGCTGCGATATCCTGATCGTTGGCCTGAATAGTTTGCCGGAGTTCCTCCAGGTAATTGCCATGTATCAAAAATTGATTTTGGAAATGTTCAACCTTTTCCTGTATTTCCTGAGCCGTATTATCACCGGCAATCTCCTGTAGCCTTTCCTGGAGGATATGCAATTCTTCTTTATAAAATGCAAGTCCTCTTAAACAATCATTGTTGAGATTCTTGATATATTTAATGTTGACATAATTTTTCATACCACAAGATTACGGCGGATTCCCCCTCATTGGAATGACCGGCCGCAGCCGGGATGATGATGTCTGTCACATTTCCAGATTGGTATTAAGCCTGTTATAGAAATAAACGGAAAACGCTCACCTGATTACGATAATATTTTCCAATGCGTTTCACGCACCGCCAGATACTTAAATTGCCACTCCGCGCTGGCTGCCTTAGTTTGTGTGAACTTTCCATGGATAACTTTTCTTTTTTTCGTAATTAATAACATTAAACATCTGTCATTCGGTAATTAAAAAGGCTAAGCAATGCCTTATATCTACAGAAAGTGACGTTAAACAAATCATGGGGTGACCCAACTCATTTTACGTATTCTCTTTTGCTGGTACCTTTGGTTAAGATTAAATTGATCGCCATGAGTAAAGAACTATTAGATTTTTCCGACCAGATAGATGAATTGTTTGATCGGGGCCAGGGTGAACCGGACAACTTTTGGGAACTTCTATCTCATCTGTTCATATAAGCGTTTGTTATTAAGAGCCGAACGTTGATAGATTTTGCAATTGCCATTTTACCCACTAACAAAAAAATAAAAGATATGATAACCCTGATCGTTGCTACAGATTTTTCACCATTGGCCGAAAATGCAGTAAACTATGCTGCCGGGCTGGCTAAACAATTCCAGGCCAGGCTGATCATTTTCAATGCTTTTACCCTTTCAGTTCCCGCATCCAATGCGTTACTTTCGGCGGCAGACTTCGAGGATATGCTGCTGGACAACCAGACCCGATTGCGTAAAAAGGCGGAATGGATTACTGCAAATTATGGTATCGAGGCCAATTATGAATCCGCATACGCGATGATAACCGATGAACTGGAAAACCTCGCCGGCAAATATGACGCCGGACTGGTCGTGCTGGGCATGGAGCCGGAAAGCGTGTCCCAGGATGTATTTGGCAATACCACAACGGCAGTGATCAAAAGCCTGAAATGTCCGGTACTGGCGGTGCCTGAAGGAGCCCGGTTCGGGGGGTTTAAGAAAGTTCTTTTCGCCTGCGATGCGACGCACGAGCTGCCTGCGGGCGTTCTGCCCAGAATAAAAGAGATGGCACTGCTGTCAGCGGCTGAAGTTGAGGTCTTTTTTGTCGATCAGCAAGCCGGCGAACGTGACCCGGACGAAGCTGTTCTGGCTTCCGGGGAAGAGATCGTTGAGGGACTTGAAGGCGTTGCCTGTACCTATAAAAAAGTCAGATCGGCCTCCGTTATCAAAGGGATCCGGGAGGAGATCGCCGGGATCAATGCCGATCTGTTGATCATGGTACCTAAAACGTACAGTTTTTGGTCATCCTTGACGCACCGCAGCAAGACCAGGATGATGGCCTCGGGCTTAAATATTCCTTTACTGGCGATACCGGCCTGACAGCGATCAGTTATCTTGTGAATTCATAAGGACAATTGTTTTGCAAATTCAGACGGCCTGGTCTTAGTCAGCTGGTAAAAGATATTACTGAAGGCAGATAGGTTATGATAACCGACCGTATGAGCGATCTCGCTGATCGATCTGTCGGTTCCAGCATCATTTCTATGGCTTTGACTTTAGCGGTGGTATGCGAAATGTCGCATTCATTGGCTAACGCACTAATGCAATTGGGGCTTCTGCGGCAAATGAACAGGTATTAGGATTTTCTAATGTTACATACCGGTAATCACTAAAAAGTTCCTGTTACAAAGTTTTCTTTCCTGGCCGTCTCGGGTCCGTAACGGCTAAAACAGGAAATTTAGTTTCCTGTGCTTTTCACAGGCGCTAGTTGTCTTTGAACAAACTTGCTCATAAGTCATTTAACTATGAGCAAAAATTCAAATTACACAATACTAATAATCAAGTTTGTTTCTGGTAAATCAGGTTACGAAACGCCGGGGTGAAAGAAACTGGAAGGCAGTAGGGTTGAATGTTGGCCTAAGCGCAGATGTTGTAAAAGAAAGACCTTTTGTTCGGACGCATGCTATCAGCGCAATAAAATAAGGCATTGTCCATTTGACAGGCCTTTTTGTCCGTTTCATTTATCCCGGCCCGTAAATATCCGGCATTAGGAGTTAAATTCACGTTATGAAAAAATTAAACGCTTTGCTTTTCCCTTTTTTCCTGGCACTGTTAGTAATCAAGGTCGCTCCGGCACGCGCGCAGGAGGTACATATCAAAGTTACTGCGATCAGGTCGGCAAAAGGAAAACTGCTGTTCTCGGTTTTTAAAGATAGTCAGAGCTATACCAGCGAAAAGCCGTATAAGAAATTTGTTGTCGACAAAAAAGGGCTGGCAAACGGTACGCTGAAAACCAGCTACCAGCTAGAACCTGGCACATATGGGATTATCGTAGTAGACGATGAAAATGAGAACGGTAAGATAGACAAAAACTTTATCGGTATGCCGAAAGAAGGGTTTGGCTTTTCTGATTTCTTCCTGGGAAAATTAAAGAAACCGGCCTTCGACGAGTTTAAATTTGAGCTTAGCCCCGCGCATGATCAAATTATGATCAAAGTAAAATATATGTGATCAGTCCGCCGTTCCCTCAAAAAAGATACCTTCGTATATGTTCAAGACCTACCAGATCAAATGGTACTTTATCCTGACCGGTATATTGACCTCGGTCACCAGTATCAGCCTGGGGCTGCGCCATGAAGGATTTAAATCGGTGAAATGGTGGGAATACCCACAGTATGCGTTCCAGGTCTCCCTGACGCTTTTTGCCTGCTGGATGGTCCACGGCTTTTTCCTGGTTCACCGGTTTAGCTGGCTGAAAAACTATCCGAAGCATTTTCTGAGCAATTTTACAGCGACCCTGGTTACATTTTTCCTGGCTTATTCTCTCTATGCGTTATTGCCTAATTCCCTGCTTAATGACAACGGCGTCACCTATGAAAGCTTATCCGATGTGATCGTTCATTTAATGAGTGCTTTTTTAGCGAGCATTGTTTCCTATGTGCTTTTTTACAGCATCTATACGAACGCCGAACTGCAAAATTCCAAGCTGGAGAACGAGCTGCTCGAGCAGGCGCATCTCCGCGCCCAGCTGCTTTCTCTGCAACAGCAGATCAGCCCGCATTTTTTATTCAATTCTTTGAGTACGCTAAAGACCATTGCCAGCGACCAGCCTACCAAAAACTATGTGGTTCAGCTGGCAGCCGTCTACCGCTATGTACTGAATTTTAACGAGCATTATCTTACGCCGCTCAAGGAAGAACTGGCTTTTATCAAGTCCTATCTTTATATCATGAAAGAGCGGTTTGAAGCGTCCCTGCTCGTGATCATCCATATCCCCGAGGAACATCTGGAGTTTATGATCCCGCCGCTTTCCCTGCAGCTGCTGATCGAGAACGCGATCAAACATAACATGATCTCACCGGAACGGCCACTGCAGATCACGATCCTGACCAACGATTCCCCGGAACTGATCGTGACCAATAACCTGCAGCTGAAAAAAGTACCTGAAGAAAGCACCGGTACCGGCCTTAAAAATATCACAGAGCGCTACAAACTACTGATGCACAAACCTGTTCAGATCACTAATGACGGCAATTATTTTGCAGTCACTTTACCTTTATTAAAAAAATGAGAGTGATCATCATAGAGGACGAAGCCAAAACCGCTAAAGAGCTCAAGGGCATGCTGCTGGAGCTGGACAGTGAAATGATCGTTGAAGCGGTCCTGCCCTCTGTCGCATCGGCGGTGAAATGGCTGAAGGAAAACCCTGCGCCGGAACTGATCTTCTCTGACATTCAACTGGGCGACGGTTTGAGCTTTGAGGTGTTCCGGGAAGTACAGACGGATGCGCCGGTGATCTTTTGCACGGCATTTGACGAATATGCGATCCGGGCCTTTGAATCGAACAGCATCGACTACCTGTTAAAACCGATCGAGGAAGCCATGCTGCAGCGCAGCCTGGAAAAGTACAGTCGCTTTAAAGACCATATGACCAGCGCTACCGCGTATGCCGGTAACCTGCATAAAGTGCTGGCGCAAATGGACACGGCCTACAAACAGAATATTCTAGTGCATTACCGGGAAAAGCTCATCCCGGTCCGGGTTGCGGATATTGCCTTCATCTATGCCTCCGGCGGCTCGGTCTGCCTGTATACCTTCAATGAAAAAAGCTACCCGGTTCAATATACCATCGAGCAATTGGAAACCCTGCTGAATCCCCAGCAGTTCTTCCGGGCCAACCGGCAATTTATTATTAACCGGGAGGCGGTACAGAATATCGAGCACTATTTTAACCGGAAACTTTATATCAGTACCAAACTGGCAAGCCCCGAAAAGATCATCATCAGCAAGATCAAAGCGCAGCCCTTTTTAAAGTGGATCGAACAATAAGGTAAATGTCCTGGTCACCAGAATTATGTTAAAACAATACTTATGCCTGCCGTCCTTCGGAAATGTCCGTTTCAACGCTGAATTTGTCCTTTTCATTCCAAAAACCGGGCCTTGAAATCTAAACGCAGCTATTTTTGTTACCATCATACCAAACACCGGCGATCCCAGCGGGTGAATGGCAGAATTCAATACAAAAACATGAAAAAATATAGCCTGTTGGCGCTGCTCAGCTTTATTCACATCTCTGTAATGGCTCAGCAGCAATGGAGCCTGAAGGAATGTATCGACTACGGACTGAAGAACAACCGCTCCGGCGTGGTCTACGAGAATGAAAAGCTGGCCGCCGATGCCCAGGCTAAAGAAGCGCTGGCAGACTACCTGCCGAAGGTCAGTGTAAACGGCACTTTTGATGATAACCTGAAAGTTCAGCAGTCTATCATCCCGGCCGGAATCTTTGGCCCCGAGGCGGTCAAAGTAGCTTTCACCCAGCGGTATAATACCAACGGCGTGGCTCAGTTGGACCAGACGATCTATGACCAGTCGCTGCTGAACGGCCTTAAAGCCAATAAGTACAATAAGCAGCAAGCGGACCTGAATGTCAAAAAGAATGAAGAAACGATCATTTACGATATCAGCAACGCTTATTACCAGATCTACGTTTACCGGGAACAACTCCGGCTGCTGAAGGCAAACCTCGAAACTTTCCGCAGGCAAATGGACATCTCGCACCTGCAGGTACAAAAAGGGGTTACCCTGCAAAAGGATCTGGATAAAGTCACCGTCAATTATAACAACGCCGTATCGCAGATCCGGGTGGCAGAAAGCAGTCTGACGCTTTCAGAGAACCAGTTGAAATATAATATGGGCTATCCGATCAACTCGGTTCTACCCCTGGATACGGCATCCCGCAAGGAGGTGACTGCTCCCATGATGATCAATACTTCAACCGATGCTTTTTCGGCCGCTAGCCGGACGGATTACCAGCTTTCTGAGATTAATGCCAGGCTGCTGGCCATCGACCAGCAAAGGATCAAAGCCGGCGCTATCCCGAAATTAACCGGCTACGCCCGTTATGGCGCTGTCGGTTTTGGCAATACCCTGGGGCCGGCATTCAGTGACCTGAACTCCTATTCCGCCATCGGTCTGAAACTGAGCATCCCGCTGTTTGATTTTTATAAACGGAACGCCCAGTACAGCCAGGCGAGGTATAAAAGCCTCAACGCCGCTGAGAACCTGAAGCTGGACGAAGGTAAATACCAGCTGGAATATGAGAATGCCAGGACAAAACTGATCAAAGCCCAGGCCAACCTGGAAAACGACCGCCGGAATGTGGAACTGGCGCAGTCCGTATTTAAAACCACCGACCTGCAGTACAGCAAGGGGGTAACCGACCTGAACGACTGGCTCAACGCCCGATACGCTATCAGGGACGCGCAAAATAATTACCTTAATTCCCTATATAGTTTTTACCAGGCCAGACTGGACCTCGAGAAAGCTGCCGGCACGCTTAAAACCTTCTATTCTTCACTGTGAATCTATGAAACGTAAATACATCATCGCCCTGATCGTTATTATTTTACTGGCACTGATTGTCTTCAGGCTGGCTTCCAATAAGCGTACGCTCGACAAAAAGAAGGAGCCGGCCAAGGATACTTTGGTGCGGATCCCGGTCAAGGTTGCCGCGGTTAAGGCAGAACGCCGGGAATTGAGCATGTTGAAAACAGGTACACTGGCGCCGTTTAAAGAGGCTAAAGTACTCGCCACCACGGGGGGCACGATCCGGCAGCTGAGATTTAACCTCGGTGATCACGTTAGTGAAGGTCAGGTATTGGCCGTGATCGATACGCGTTCAGCGCAGCTCGATCTGCAAAAAGCCGAAAGTGACGCCGCTAAATTACGTCGGGATCTTGATACTTACACGGAACTATTGACAGGTCAGGCGGCCACCCAGGAAAAAGTGAACGAGATCCGCCAGAATTACCTGGACGCCGTCAACCAGGTCAACCAGGTAAAAAAGCAGCTCAGTGATGCCTCGATCAAAGCGCCGACCAGCGGGATTATTTCCGAAAAGCCAGTAGAGCAGGGCGTTTTTGCGAATGCCGGCACACAGATCGCCACCATCGTTAATCTTTCGCAGGCGAAGGTCCAGCTGAACCTGACGGAAAACGAGGTTTACCAGGTCAGACAGGGCCAGCCGGTGAAGATCACGACAGATGTTTACCCCGGCCAGGTGTTTAATGGGCGGATCAGCTTTATCAGTCCGCAGGCTGATGAGACCCACAATTACCGCGTGGAGGTCATGGCGGCTAACAAAGACAGCAGCCCGCTCCGCTCGGGTACTTTTGTCTACGCCGATTTTTCCCGTCAAACCACGCAGGATGTACTGCTCATTCCCAGGGACGCGCTGACCCAAAGTGTAAAGGACGCCTCGGTTTATGTGGTTGAAAACAATGTGGTCCATCAAAAGCCGGTCAAGGCCGGGATCGAGATGAATGGCCTGATCCAGGTGGTCAGCGGCCTCAAAGCCGGCGAGATCGTAGTCACTTCCGGCCAGATCAACTTAAAGGACGGAACCCAGGTGATCATTTCTAAATAAAGCAAGATGTCTATAACCGAGATTGCCGTCAAGCGGCCCCTATTAATCATTGTCGTTTTTACCGTCCTTTTTATCTTTGGAATCAAGTCTTATTTAGGTTTGAACTACAACCTGCTGCCTAAGATCGACGTGCCCACTGTAACGGTGAGCACAGTTTATCCCGGCGCAGCGGCAGCCGAAGTAGAAACCTCGGTGACCAAGAAGCTGGAGGATGCCTTTTCGTCGGTAGAAGGACTCGATAAGATCACTTCTACCTCACAGGAAGGCGTATCAAGCGTAGTCGTGCAGCTGAAAGCCGGTACGGATATTGACCAGGCGGAACGTGATATCCAGCGCAAGGCGGACCAGGCGCAGAACGATCTGCCGGATAATATCAATAAACCCATTGTCAATAAGATCAACCTGGAAGACGCGCCGGTACTCAAGGCCGGTGTAACCTCCCGGCAGTCGCCACGTGAACTGTATGACTTCGTGGATAAACAGATCCGCCCCCTGCTGCAAAACGTGGCCGGCGTGGGTCAGGTGAATATCATCGGCGGTGATGAACGGCAGATCCAGGTGAATATCGACCAGGATAAGATGAAAGCTTATGGCCTGGGCATCGGCCAGTTAACCGATGTCTTAAGCAAAGCCAACCAATCCTATCCGGCCGGCAGTATTGAAACCCGGAATCAGCAGCAGTCCATTCGTTTTGATGCCAACGTGACCTCTACCGAACAGATCGGTAACCTCATCGTGCAGCAGCGGCCAAATGCAGGCAGTGTCTACCTGAAAGATGTCGCCGAAGTGATCGATGCCACCGCTAAGACGACGGCCATCAATCATATTGACGGCATTCCCTCTATCGGTATCCAGATCATCAAGCAGAGCGATGCCAACGCAGTAGAAGTAAGCAAGCAGGTAAGGCTGAAATTCGCTGATATCCAGGCGCAGTATAAAGACCAGCACCTGAACTTTGATGTCTCGTCCGATCAGAGCATTTATACGTTGAAATCAGCGGATGGCGTTATGGAGGACCTGGGGCTGGCGATCGTGATCGTAGGGATCGTGATGCTGGCTTTTTTGCACAGCTTTCGCAGTTCGATGTTCGTATTGGTGGCACTGCCGTCATCAATCATCCCGACGTTTATCGCGATGTACTTCCTCGGCTTCTCGCTTAATCTGATGACACTGATGGCGATGTCGCTGGTGGTGGGGATCCTTGTCGACGATTCTATCGTAGTACTGGAAAACATCTACCGCCACCTGGAGATGGGCCGCGATAAAGAGACAGCTGCGCTGGAAGGCCGGAGCGAGATCGGTTTTACCGCATTGGCCATTACCCTGGTGGACGTCGTGGTATTCCTGCCGATCGCCTTTGCCGGAGGTATCATCGGGCAACTGCTGCAGGAGTTCTCACTCGTGGTGGTGTTTTCCACGCTAATGAGTTTATTTGTTTCGTTCACCGTTACACCAATGCTCGCGGCAAAATTCGGCAAGATTGAAAAGCTAAATGAAAAAAGCCTGTGGGGTAAACTTAATTTGGGATTCGAGCACTTTTTAGATGTATTGAAAGAAGATTACGGCAAATTGCTCGCCGTTGTGCTAACTAAAAAAAGATGGTTACTATCGGGGGTTATCCTGCTCATTTTGGGGGCTGTTGCATTGGTGCCTTTCGGATTTATCGGCGCCGCCTTTATACCGAGCGCAGATCAGGGCGAATTATTGATCACCCTGGAACTGGCTCCTTCCGCTTCGATCTATCAGACCAATATGATCACCCAGCAGGCCGAAAAGCTGATCATGAAACAACCCGAGGTAACGAAGGTATTTTCCAGCGTCGGATTTGTTACCGGTAGCGTGGCCGGCACCACCAATAATAACAACCTGGCCGAGATCACTGTAACGATGGTTGATAAAAAGCAGCGTAACATCACCGCTGAAGATTTTGGCGGGAAGCTGCAAAAGCAACTGAGCGCTGTGATACCGGGCGTTAAGATCACTTCCTCGCCAACTTCTATCACCGGGGGCGCCAACCAGGCGCCGATCCAGATCGCAGTTAAAGGGATCGACCTGAAAGCGGTACGTAAGGTTGCCGAAGCCTATAAAAAAATAGTAGCGTCGGTACCGGGCACCCGCTTTGTAGAGCTTTCCGTAAAAGATCAGAAACCGCAGGTAGAGGTTACCCTTAACCGCGAAAAAATGACCCTTCTGGGTATTGATGCCAGCCAGGTAGGTGCTGCCTTGCAAAACGCCTTCAGCGGCAATGATAAGAGTAAGTTTAAAGAGAATGGTAACGAGTACGATATCCTGATTAGTCTGGATAGTTACGACCGGTCGGACATCAACAATGTCAGGAATCTTTCTTTCACCAATAGCGACGGCCAAAGCTTTGTACTGAGCCAGTTTGCTGAGGTTACCGAGGGTCTGGGTGAAAGTGTTTTGCAGCGCAGTGACCGACTGGGTGCCATCACCGTAAACTCCAATGTGGCCGGCCGCCCCTCGGGCTCTGTAACAGAAGACATTAAGAAAAAACTTCCGCAGGTACAATTGCCTGAAGGTGTATCAGTGGAGTTTTTGGGGGACGCCAAGAACCAGGCAGATGCCTTCGGTAGCTTGTTCTTTGCGCTGGGTGTGGCGATCGTGCTGGTTTACCTGATCATGGTGGCGCTGTACGAAAATGCGATCTACCCCTTCGTGGTTCTTTTTTCGATCCCCGTTGCCCTGGTAGGCGCTTTATTGGCTTTGGCGCTGACAATGCAGACCCTGAATATTTTTTCCCTTATCGGGGTGATCATGCTGCTGGGCCTAGTATCGAAGAACGCGATCCTGATCGTGGATTTTACCAATCATTTAAAAGCGCAGGGGCACCCGGTGATGGAGGCCCTGATAGAGGCCGGCAAGGAACGATTAAGGCCGATACTGATGACTACTTTGGCCATGATATTGGGGATGCTGCCCATCGCCATAGCCAGCGGCGCCGGCGCCGAGATCAAGAACGGCATGGCCTGGGTGATTATCGGCGGGTTAACCAGTTCAATGATCCTGACGCTGTTCGTCGTGCCTTCCATGTACCTGATCATTGAGCATATTTTGCTTAAATTCAAAAAGAAAAAAACCGGTGATGGTCAACTGCGCCTGGATGCCCATCATTTGCATAACCTATAATCAACAATTGTTCACCTGCCCCGGCAGCATAATCTCCTGCTGCCGGGGCATGATAGCGCGTAAATTAAACCTGGTTTATAAAAAATTATTAATTACGCTGGACGTGTATGCCTCAGAACCAAAACAGATCGCAAACGGATGATATGTCTATTATGAATATTCGCGGAGATCAACCTATTTCTTTAACGTTTACTACCGACGCTAACAGCATTAATAAACTTGCAGACCAAGTGATGGCTTTGCTTATTACAGTTCATTAGCCGCCCGCAAAATCGCTGGATCTCGTGATTCCAATTGTTAATTTATTCATATGCAGTGACAAGGACTGGCAAATGGCCAGCACCGCTATTGGACAGAAGTCACCATACATTCGTGAATGGCGAACTATTTTAGTGCCGGAGGCTCTATAAAAAGTTTATTTCTTCGTGCAAAATGTGCGTTTTTAGCGTTTAAACGAGGTTTTTTGAATGGCCTAAAAAAGTGATAGCCTCGATGGTAGCCTTTTAGATTAATTCAATTTAACCGGATTTTATAGAACGATTTTGTAATGCAATTTACGTCGAAAAACCATTTAAAGCAAACAATAATTAATGCTTAAAAAAATAGAAAGATGTCAATATTGAATTAACAAGTAGGTAAAGAAATGACCTTATAAAGGTTTTGGGCAGATAACTCATTTAATTGATATCATATTGTTGTTGAAGCTAATCTAGATGCACTATTTAAATTGAGTGTTTTATACTTCTGATTTTAAATTTATTATTCCGCGAGGAATCAAAAAGCTTCACATAATCGTCTATTGATAACCGTAAATTATCGGCTATTTCCTGATTGTCATATTGAAATTCTCTTTTTAATATATTGACGATTTCATTTAATACTTTTGGTTCATCAAGATCGACAAATCCTGTTTCATTTTTTCTCTCATTTCGCCGCCCCAGTTCAATCATTAAATATTTATATGTTGATTCTGTAATAAGCCCAATTGTTTTTGCTCTTCTAATAATAAACGCCTTTGATACACCCCAATAGGATTTTAACATGGCAAGTTTATTATAACTTAAGTTTTGTAGATCCCGGTAACAGTCTTTGTGGGGCATCAAAAATTCTGATGCAAAAGCATTTGCTTCATTTTCAAAGTCTCTCCATGGCTCAATTGAACACGGTATATGCATAACTAGGTGGCCTAACTCATGAGCAAGGGTATATTTCATTCGGTCATGTGGCATGTTTTTATTTACGAAAAGTATTGGTGTGCCTGCATCTGTATACGCCGTTAGCCCATCAAATTTTTCTTCTTCCGAGTCATAAAAATAAACGATAATACCGCTTTCCTCAATATGGGTAACGATATCTTTTACCGGGCCAGGCGACAATCTATAAATCTCACGCATTCTATCAGCGGCAGCTTCAGGAGTCCAACCATCCGAGAGATTAAATGAATATTTAAGATATTCAGGTAGTTCAATATCTGTAAGGAAGTGGTCAATGCCTTTTAAAATATGTTTCACATCAGAAATAATCTTATCAAGTTTTTTTTGCGGAACTGTAGCTCGTTTTCTAAAATAGATATTTGCCAGTGGTGTATGTAATTCTTCTTGATAAAAAAAGCTCAACGGATAATTTAAGGCATCAGCTATCATCTGCGCTGTTGCTTGCGATAAATTTAATTCTCCCTTTTCAATCTTTGATAAATTTGGTTGATTGATTTTTGGCAATAGTTCTGCCAATTGTTTCTGAGTTAACTCCCTAAAGGTTCGAGCCAACTCCAACATTTTAGGATTAAAACCATTCATAAGTAGTAAATTAAAGAAGTTATTCCGCTTTCTTTTTGATTTTAACAACGCCTTCTTTGATCTTAGGCGATACTGGAACGATAGGCTGAACAGGCATCGTAACGATATTAGAACCATTTTTGTCATCTAACATCATTAAATCTGATATCCAAAGGGTTTTCTCGCCATCGATACAAACCGCATACACACCAGTAAAATCTGACCAGTCTTCAGAAGCGGTATATCCTAAAAAAATATTAGGGAATACGTCTATATGAGAATTAGATAATTGGTTATAAATGAGAACAGAATCAACAGTAGGAATATTGGATGGCCTCATTTGTGTATCTAATTTTTTTATAAAAATCCTTTCATTTCCTGCACCGGTAAGTTGAAATCGCTGTTTTGTAGCGTGGCCGCAAAGCTGGGGGAAATGTTTAATCAATTCCCCTTTTAAGAATCCGCTCATAACAACAGACGGAAGGTTTTTGTCTTGACTAATAGGTTCAATCGTTGAAAATATCTCCTTGTGTAGCCGCGCGAACGCTCTGGGAACCATGTCACGGAATGCTATTAGCACATCTAAATTTTTGTTTTCAAAGTCTGCCTGAGCAGGTGCTTTTCTTTTTTGGAATTGAGATGCGTCGAACAGTGAACTTTGTATAAACATGATTATGCTATTTGATTTCTCAAAGATAGACAAAAGAATATTTTTTACAAATTTATGTGAATATTTTTTTTAAAAAAATGTGCGAATAGATAGCTCACGGATATTAAGAGGGTCACTATTAATTACGACAGAATAATAAAACCTAAATATTAAGATTTTTGAAATCTCTCAGAGTAGTAAACTTGTTTAGATATTTGAAGGTTTGAGGTGGTGAAAATCGGGGATGTATAAGTTTTATTGCACTTAATAAAATTTCAGCATCTAACTGAAAAACCTCGCTTATCTCAATTCCAACCGCTTTTCTATGATTTTTATAATATTCATCAAAACTAACCTTATCAATCCCTAGATATTCTTTATGGCACAGCCACATCTCCTCTGGTGTACAAATCAGGATATTTTTAACAAATGCAATAGCTGTTACAGCCTTCTTAGGTTGAGTTGTATAAATAATTAAAGTGTCCCCTGGCGAAGCTTTAGGAACGGATTTGCGAAGTTCAATCGTTTTCCTGCCCGATAGGATTTTCCTTACATATTTTTCTTTGATTGATATCAGAATTAGTTTACTCATTTGCTGCTATTAATCCGTTACCCATCGAATATAATTGCATAAAAGTAACGGTTTTAATTCTTAAAGGCGATTGAAAGTTATTATCAGACTCATTATTATCAGCTAATACCTGCTTTACCTTAGCAAGAGAAATAGCATTTGGGAACGATTCGGAATCGCTAAATCTTAATACTTTAATTGGTTTTGCGGCAACACCTTTAACTAATTTTAAAATATCTCTTTTCCAGTTATAAACGCCAAATTTTTCATGTTTCTTATAGAGATCCTTTGCCGGACCAACAACAATTTCATTTAAATAAGAAGAACAGACTATTGCCTTTTGCCGTGTGGAAATATCATCGGCGCTTGCATACCATAATATTCTGGCCGGAGTTTTTTCCACGTTAGGATTTATATTCCTGTAATAAACGTTTTCTTTACTCCATATCAAGCTCGGCTGAACACCAAAAAGCTCAGACTTCGCTGCTTTTGTGTCAAAAAGTTCTTTTGCGTAGTATGGCTTTATCGGAATAATAAAACACGGGATTTCTGCATCCGTTATCTTTAAAGGCCAGAGTAGCTTCTCCAGAGTAAGCATGTTTAAATAAGATTCCGTATCTGTTTTTTGATCGATTGCATTTATTAGATCATCTAATTCTGGAATTTGCCCCCTAATATCTTTTAGTTCTTCTTTTATATCATTTGATTGATAAAGCCCGGATTTTATACCACGGATGTAGGTTGTTTTTTGTTGGAAGAAACCACAAGTAATTAATAGATCCTTTTCCAGATCCGTCAAAAAGGCATCCTCAATAACAATGAATTTTTTCTTTTTGGACAATGCCATTTTAACCAAATCATTCACATTTTGAATAAAAATAGTCTGTCTCAACGAATATTGTTTTGTACGAATTATAGGCACATGGAAAATATTATCAGACTCATAATATCCAAATAAGGCGACAATGTTTCCTCCTTCCTTTATCACCTGAACACAACCGGTAGGTTTTGCAATCAAATTGTTGATAGTAGAACTGTAAATAGATTTTTTCTCACCAGCACCATTATTCAAAAAAATTAAATCAACATCCTGCCTTTCACCCGGTTTAAGTTTAGAAACAGAAAAGTTGTTACCTGATAATTTATTTGGATAATAATCTTCCGCATTTATAGATAGGTCAATTTCCGAAATCAAAGTAGATGGGGTAACTATCTTTAATTGATAACGCTTGAGTATTGGTTTGGCTAGTTTTAAAATACCTTCATCCAGGGTAACAAAGTATGGAAAGCCAGATAAAATGGTTTCGGCAATTTGCCGCCTGTCAGAGCGATCGTTGTCCGAATTACCCGGAAAAATAGTTAATAATTCCTGCTCAATTAATTTTATACTTGGCTTGTCAATATTTAATTCTGGGAAATCTTTTAAAAATGATCTGCTACGCTCTCGCCGTGTGGTATTAGCATCCCTAAATATTTCACTTGTTGTTTCAGAGGTTTGATAGTATTCAGTCTCTGTAACTAACCAGTCACTCTGTAATTGTGCAATTTCATCCCTAACAACATCTGTAATGGACATATCCATCAGTTTAGCGATAATATTAAAATCCAGAACAGCTTTAATCTTATCATTTTTTTGAATGGAAAAAAGATCTTCTTTACCAAAGCTATACCACCAAATTACTAAGTGTACATTAGGATTATTTCCACGGCTAGGCAGCTTTCCTTTCGGTTGAAAATTATATCTTGTCCAAAATTTAATGGCTTGAGAGTAATCACTCCTGCAACTCAATTTAATTCCCCTTGCCTGATGTTTGAATTCTTCAACCAGTCTATCTAAAAGTTTCTCCGAATACCCTTGTCCTCTGAACGATTTATCAATACATAAATGGACAATAGATAGCGTTTGGGTTCTGGCGGTATAGCGAAATTGTAAATAACCAGCTACATGTGTATCTACCAAAACAATTAATATCCATTTTTTTATTACGCAATCCCTAAATGCGTCTTTAGGCATTAGACCTAACGTGGCTCGGTTTAAGCCCCATATTTTATAAATATCTTCAAGATGGTCAGTCTTTGCAAAAATTATTTTTGATTGCATGTAATAAAGTAGGATTCGTCTAAATTACACTAATTATTAATATGTTAAGAAGATACATTGTATAATACGGAGAAGTTGACCAGGTGATTCCGTGGCAAATTGACCACCTAAAGTGCTGGCGAACGAGCGCAGCGAACGCTGTAGAAGCGTTGTCAAAAGTAGTTATTTAAAGTGTGTTTTGCAGATAGCTTTTTTCGGGCTCTGCCGGCCTTCTTTTTCTCATCGACTCTCCTTTCAGTTCCATCCGGTGCGCATCATGCACGATACGGTCAAGGATAGCATCAGCGATCGTCTTTTCACCAATGACCTCATACCATTTACTGACCGGCAGCTGAGAGGTGATGATCAGCGATGTCTTACCGTGCCTGTCCTCAATGATCTCCATCAGTGCAGCCCTGCTCTGCGCATCAAAAGGCTGTATACCGAAGTCATCCAGGATCAGTAGTTGCTGGCGTTCCAGTTTGGCGACATCCTTCATGTAGGAACCATCTGCCTTGGCCATCTTCAGCTTAGCGAAGAGCTTGGGTGTACTGGCATAGAACACGCGGTAACCCAGTATGCAGGCCTGGTGTCCGATAGCAGAAGCAATGTAGCTTTTGCCGATACCGGTGCTGCCTGTGATCAGCAGGTTCTCATTACGGTCAATAAAGTGACAGTCTGCCAAACGCATCACCTGGTTGCGGTCGATGCTGCGATCTGCATGATAATGAATGTTCTCTACCGATGCTTTATAGCGGAACTTGGCGTACATGATGGTACGCTCTATGCGCCTGTTCTGCCGGTCGTCCCATTCGGCCTCTACCAGGTGAGCCAGCAGTTCATCAGTAGTGTATTCAGCGGTCTGGCCCGTTTCCAGGCAGCTTTTAAAGGCATGGTACATGCCAAAGAACTTCAGCTTGCGAAGTTTGTCCAAGGTGTTCGTGTTCATATCGATCTATTTATTAATGGTTATTTATAGTAGTTCTCTCCACGGATATTGTCATGGCTGGGCATAGGCAGTTCGTCAGCAAATAAGCTATCCTCGTAGCTGTCCATCTTGTTCTCCAGTATCTGCTGTATAGTCTTGTAGTTATAAACGCCATAACCGAGTGCACGCCTGCAGGCACTGGCCAGCCTTTCGTTACCTGCCTTACGCGCCAGGCTGAGGATACCGATACAGGAGCGGTAAGCTTGTTCCGGGTGTTGCTTCCGGTCCAGTATCTTCAGGATGTAAAGCCTCACATCCTCATGAATGGATGCCGCCCATTCCAGGAACTTATCGGGTGTCCATTCGGTCATAAAGCGGTGTGTCGAAGCCAGGTGGTCTTTATCCGTAGTATAGCTGTAAGGGCTTTTGATACGCCTGTGCATGGCAATGCGTTCGTAGTGGTAATAGACCTCTACGTTGGTGCGGGAATACAGCAGTTTGACCTTCCTGCCGATGAAGCGGTACGGTACGCTGTAGTAGTGTTTGTCGATACCAAGACAAACATGCCCGTTCTTCATTACGGTGGCCTGGTGCTGCCGTTTGAACTCATAACGTAATGCCGGTAATGGCGAGAGAGCCTGGCGTTCTATCTCCTCGAACTGGAGCTTTCTGCTGTAATTGCGGCCTTTCAGCGGCTGGCTGTTATGTGCTTCTAAAGCGACCTTGACCGCTGTGTTCAGTTCTGCAAGGGTATGATAGGCCTCTTTGCGAATAGGTGCGTAGATACGGCTGTAAACGATCTTAACAGCTCCTTCTACCAGTGCTTTGTCGCGAGGGCGGTACGCCCTCGCTGGTAAGATGGTCGTTCCGTAATGGTCGGCAAAGTCGGCAAAGGTCTCGTTCAGTGTTGGCTCATAGCGGTTGCTTTTGGTAACGGCAGCCTTCAGGTTGTCGGGAACGATGGCGGCAGGTACGCCGCCATAAAAGTGCAGGGCATTCTCGCAGGCTGCTATAAAGTCTTCTTTCTGCTGGCTCAGCACAGCTTCAACATAGGTCAATTGACTGGCGCCAAGGATAGCAACGAACACCTCGGCCTCAATGACCTCACCGGTATCCTTGTCCGTTATGCTTAGCTTTTCACCGGCAAAGTCCACATACAGCTTATCACCGGCTTTATGATCCAGGTGCATTGTGGGGTTCACGCGGGCTTTCCACTGGTTGTAATAAAAGCAGAATTGGGTGTATTTGAACCCGTCAGGGAACTCTTTGATATAAGCTTCCCACAGGATGCGGCGGTTCATACCGACCCGCTTTAGCTCTTTATCTATTTGCGGGAAACATCGTTGCAGGGCTACCATCCGCTTGTCCGGAGGGCGTTCACTGCTTTTGCCAAAGAAGTCCTCCAGCTCTTTATCATTAAGGGTATTGATCTCTTCGAACGTAAAGCCGCTGGCATCGAACGCAATAAGGTACTTCTTTGCGGTATTGCGTGACACGCCGGTCTGGGCCGCTATCGATAGCTTGCTGCGGCCCTGGCTGTACATCCTTAGGATCTGTCTTATCTTACTCATGCTTATCGTAGTGTTGGCCATTAGTGAAGTTGTTAAACCTCAAAAATAGGCCTGCTTCTACAGCATAAGCGGCTCGTTCGGGGTGGTCAGTTTCCTCCGAAATCAGGTGGTCACTTTCCCGCGGAATCGGTGGTCAGTTTGCGCCGAAATCAGGTGGTCAATATCAGCGAATTCTCCAGATTAAACCTCATTCCTCCCACAAATCGTTGATTAATAGCTGATTAAATAGCTTCAAGGGTACCTAATTTCCAAAAAACAAATGGTACCCTCAACGGTACCCTTTTTGGCCTGGAAAACTTGATTGGATCTGATATGCTTTTTTGCAGAAAGCCGCCTAAAAAAGCCGTAAACGCAAAAAAGCCCTACTTTTCAGTAAGGCTTTTTGCTATTTAGCGGAATGGACGGGACTCGAACCCGCGACCCCATGCGTGACAGGCATGTATTCTAACCAGCTGAACTACCACTCCTCCGTTTGGGGTTGCAAATATACAAACCTTTTTAATTTATGCAAATTGTAAAACAAAAAAAGCTTTAAACGCAAAAAAGCCTCAACTTTTTCAAGTTAAGGCTTTTAGCGGAATGGACGGCTCCGTAACCCTGTCCATTTATATGCTGTTATTCAGTATTTTACCAATCTTCAACTACTGTGCTCCCGAATTTTTTCTGAGCAAGGACAATAGCATTCAATATCAAATGATACTGACAAAAATAAGAAAAACTGACAAATAGCAGCCAATTGTAATCATGATTAAAACATAGAGAGACATTATGAGTTGGTGTAATAGGCGGCCACGCTATTGAACTCACCATACCTTATTCATCACTTAAGCAACCAAAAGCGCTAGCCGGGTAAACTGTCAGGGCCGGGGCGCAACCGCTGAAAGCGGACAACCCGCGCCACGCTTGTATAGCCTTGACTTTTTATCCCTGCGGTGGGCTATCTTTGCGTTATTGTTGAATAAGATAAATTGAATTTTATCGGAATTATTTATGTTTAGAATAGACCATAGGATATTCACCTGGCAATATTCTATTGCACTTCCACTTCAACCGTTACGATCTTGTTTACCATATAAGTTCTCCGATCTTTATCATGCTGCATGGGCTGTGTATTTCCATTACTATCCGTTGCTCTTGACATTAACTTACGCCGCTGTTGTCCCGTCGGAACCTGCCAGTTATATTCCCAAAGCCGCCATGCGAACCTAACGGACTTGCCTAATAACTTTGCCGATTGCCAGGTTATACCTTCATCGAAGCTTACCTCAACTTTTGCTACTTCATTTTCTCCGCACCAGGCAGCACCATGCACCCTGTATTTTTTTCCAGCGGGCACCACCTCACTTAGAGCCGGTCTGGCAATCTCCGCTTTTACCTGTACCTCGGTCACAGCGGTCAGTGTCGGCTGGTCATCAGTGCGTTTCCAGTAAGCATATTCCAGGGTTTGCCAATAACCTTCAAACGGTTTATCCACTGCTACTATCTTGGTAAGCCATTTTACGGAAGCCATACCATACCAGCCCGGAATGATAGCCCTTACCGGGTACCCATGCTCCGGGCTAAGCTCTTTTCCATTCATTTGATAGGCAATGACCACCTCCGCCTGCATCGCTTTAGTAAGTGGTAAACTTCTGGCAAAGTGGATAGCGCCGGGAGACTTGGGTTCTTCCGAGACTTCACCTTTGTCTGCGCCTTCCAAAATGATCTCTACTGTTCCCGGCTTTACCCCGGCCTTTTCTAATAATACAGAAAGTGGTACGCCGGTCCATTCTGCGTTTCCGACGGCACCCTGTTCCCACAATAAGCCTTTCACCTTTGGAGCCAGGTTGGCTCGCCCGTTTCCGGCACATTCCAATGTTGCCATCACTTTTTTAGCAGGCAATGCACGTAACTCATCATAGGTTAGTGTAATCTCTTTATTAACATGCCCTCCGATCGTCATTTTCCACTCTTTTGCCTGCAATTTCGGAATGGGAAAATGAGTTCGAATGAAGAATTGGTTATTTGGCGTGATTGCGCTTGATAGCATCGGAAAAGGAAATTCAAAATTGACCGGTTCTTTTTCTCTGATGATCAAGCCCGGGAATGATGGTTCAGCTGCGTTATTTGTGTTTTTTGCTAAAGCGATACCCGGAATGAATGCGGTTGCCATGACAGGAAACGTTCCCTTCAGGAAAGCACGTCTTCCATTGCCGTTCGGTTCACTGTTTTGCCCTTTGTCCATAATTGATCAATTTTGATTTGAGTGATAAGTAGTTAAGGTTTGGTATTACATTTTGTTTGCGGCAATAGGCTCAAGGGTTACCAATAATTCAGCCTCTTAATTGCTTAAATTATATGCATAACGCAGGCACGAACACTAATAAGAAAAGATAAATCCCCTTGACATGGTATATCATGTAGAGATGATTGCGTTAACTTTATCAATATTTTATCGCTTAAATCCCCTGTGTCTTTCCTTATCTTCATCCTTTGATACTTCGTTATTGTACATAACTGGTTGAAATGTTAGTTTTCCTTCTTCCGGCTCTGAAAAAGCATTGGCATTTTGTAACTGATATTGCATTTCATCCATGTTTGCACCAGTAATTGTCGCACTGAATTGCTGGGCGCGGGATAACATACGAATATAGGCGGATGGTATTTGCTGGCGTGTTAATTTACGTAGCGCTCCCATATAATCTTCCCTGTAAACAGTTGGTATAATGATCCTGGTTTGTCCCGCCTTTACCAATTCTGCATTCATCATCACCCGAGCCAGTCGGCCGTTGCCGTCCAGAAATGGATGGACTTCACTGATCATAAACATCATGAAGGCTGCTTTTGCAAAAGGATCGTTCAAATTCCTATAAAAGTCAAAACCTTTTGTCAACGTTCCTTTTACTAAGCTTTGGTCAACGAAAAAAGTATCGCCTGCTCGGTTATTCTTATCTTTAAATTCTCCCGGCTTCTTTGATAAACGGGCACTAAGTAAAATCTTATGGCGATACTGCAGAACATGCAGCAACTGTTCTGCAGTTTGCGGGATAATTGACATTTCTTGATAGTTGCTCAACAACTTATAGGTACCCAAAATATCATGCGAATCCTCGTCGCGGGCTGGCAGTGGTGTTTCTGTCTGAATGATTTTCTTCGCTTCGCCAATTTCAAATTCTGTCCCTTCTATGTAGTTTGAAAAGTAAGCCTCGAAAAATGCAAAATTCCGAAAGGTATAACTTGATGAATTTTCCTCAGGTAAAGATGGAAATTCATCCTGCTGTAACTCTACAAAAAGTTTTTCAAAAAGTGATACTCTATTCGGGTCATAAGGATGCCCGAATGTGCGGGCAATAGCTATGGGCGATGATAAAATGTTGGCATGGCCAGTTGCCAGTAAAGCGCTGATCAGCTTATTCATTTTATTAAACTCCTTTACCATCCCTATTCTGCCCGAAATCTCCCTTGCTTTGTCTCTTAGTTCATTCAACCCAGCCTCACCTTTTACCCTTGCTATCTTTTCCAATCGTTCTTCCAGTTCAGGTATGGTTAAAGTTTTTGATTCAGGTCCGGGTTTTCGGGAATCCTGAAAATTTTCGAGAAACGCCCGTGCCTGTTGCGAAACATATAAACCTAGAGTGAGCGGGTTGTCGCCATCAATATAATGAGGCCCGTCCATAATATTTAAGGTTACTCCTGGAACTTTTGACTTTCGCTTATAGCTGTAAGTCAAAAAAATATCACCGGTATTGGTTGGTTTAAACTCCAGTGCCGAACGGTGACTTAGTATTATTCCCGGATATAAATGGCCGATAATGGAAAACAGGTTTCTTTTGACAATTTCTTCCGGAGAGTCAGTAAAATTCGGTGTATAAACGCGGGGGAGCAACTTACGAAGTTTCTTTTCTTTTACCAATTGGCCGATCTGCCTGCTTAGGCCCGGTTCACTGCTTGAAAAAATAATTTCCTGTAAATGCAATGGCAAACTCTTATCCATAATCAAAATGCTGCAAAAATTTCACCCTAAACTAATGAAACAACCCCTAAAAAGCAAAAATTTCACCCTAAATGGCGTTTTTTGACAAAAATCTCACCCTAAATAAATTTTTATAGTATGTCTATCTATGCGTATAATGAAATAGAGACTTCAAAATTAATAGACTTCTTCTCGCTGGCCGCCATGCAATTGAACTCACCATTCCTTATTCATCGCTTAAGCAACCAACCGCGCGAGCCGGTTAAAATGTCAAGGCCGTGGCGCATCCGCTGAAAGCGGACAACCCGAGCCACGCTTGTATAGCCTTGACTTTTTATCCCGGCGGCGGGATATCTTTGCGGATAGGGGTGAAAAAGGGACCATTCTCCATCCTTTATCTAAATGACGGTTTTTAATTAATACTCAGGCCATTAGTATATTACAGTATTAATATATATCTTTGTTCATCTTAAAACGGAAATGATGTCTTCCGTTTAAAATAACCGCCTCGTGCTGATGACGTCTACAAATATTGCACAAGACCATGCAGGTTTTGCGCGTAAAATTATTTGTAGGTGAAAAGATCAGCGTCTCTCTTTTACATTATTAAGCAAAATTCTGCCGGTTTAGGTTGCTACCTGGTGCCATTATTCCTTTTTGGGCTAAGCCTTGGTAAAGCGGAGAGCTTCATCCTCATCAATTCTTTTTCAGGTGGCGGACACAATAAATTACTTCAGCTCTTAACAGAAATCAGCGGGGGCATGATACTGTCAGCTATTTTCGTACTGATCTTTGCGCGTACCCGGCCCGTGGGGACCATTTTGGCTGTTGCGATCCTTTTTATTGCCTGGTGTGTCTGTATCACATTGATAAATCTTAAATATCTTAATATATGAAAATCAAACAATTTAAAGCGAGAGAAATCTTGGATTCGCGTGGCAACCCTACAGTGGAGGCTGAGATTGAACTCGAAAACGGGGCAAAAGCAAGGGGAATATCACCATCAGGCGCCAGTACCGGAGAAAAGGAAGCGGTTGAACTGCGTGATGGCGACGCTAAACGCTATAACGGGAAAGGTGTCGAAAAGGCCGTCGCTCAAATGAATGGCGAGGTTGCAGAAGTTATGTCGGCCACGGAGTTTGTTGACCAGAAAACATTTGACGAGTTGCTTATTAAGTTGGATGGTACTGAAAATAAATCACGATTAGGAGCCAATGCAATTTTGGCCGCCTCTATTGCTTTTGCGCGTGTACAGTCTGTTTCAAAAAACATCCCTCTATATCGTCAGCTGATCGAAAGAGATATTTATACAATGCCTGTTCCGTGCATGAATGTTATCAACGGCGGCAGACATGCTGATAATAATATCGATTTCCAGGAATTCATGATCGCTCCGCACAATGCGCCGTCCTTTAAGGAAAGCATCCGTATGGGGGAAGAAGTATTTCATAGCTTGCGCAGCCTCCTTAAAAGCAAAGGTTACTATACCGGTGTAGGTGATGAAGGCGGTTTCGCCCCAAATTTAAAATCTAACGAAGAAGCAATGGAGGTGATACTGGAAGCTATTCAGAAAGCGGGGTACAAACCGGGCGCGGATATCTCAATTTGCCTTGACCCCGCCACCAGCGAGATGTGGCAAAACGGTAAATACCTGTTTTATAAAAGCGATCAGCGTCAGATCACTACCGAAGAATTGGTTATGTTGTGGGATAGGTGGATCAAGCAGTATCCAATTGTATTATTAGAAGATGGACTGGGCGAGAATGACTGGAAGGGCTGGAAACAAATGACAGCTGCTTTAGGTAATATAGTTGAACTGGTGGGTGACGATATCTTCTGCACTAATCCTGCCATCATCACCGAAGGGATCAAGGAGGGTATTGGTAACAGTGTGTTGATCAAATTAAATCAGATCGGCACCATTACGGAAACGCTGGAAGCTGTGAAACTGGCACAGGCAAATAATTATAACTGCTTCATCTCTCACAGGAGCGGTGAAACCGAAGATACAACCATCGCAGATCTCGTAGTAGCTACTAACGCGGGGCACATCAAAACCGGTAGCGGGTGCCGTTCCGAGCGGATCGCTAAATTCAATCAGTTACTACGTATAGAAGAAGAATTAGGCGCTAAAGCGTCGTTCGCTGGAATAGAAACTTTTAAAATATGATCGGAAAATGGACGACAATACGATAAACCTGAAAGAACATTACGCCATCCTAAAACAGCTCTTTAAATGGACGGTGCTGGTAATCCCTATAGCGCTGATGGTCGGCAGTATGATCGCTTTCTTTTTATGGCTTTTGGGCGCCGCCATTCATTTTCGCTTCGCGCATTTTTGGCTGCTCTTCCTGTTGCCATTAGCCGGGATACTTATTCATTTCATATATCAATCGGTAGGTAAATCCTCTGAAAAAGGAAATAATCTGATCATGGAACAGATCCATGAAGCGGGTGGAGGTGTACCTAAACGCATGGCCCCTATTATTCTGATCACCACAGTTATCACTCATTTATTTGGTGGCTCAGCCGGACGTGAGGGTACTGCGGTGCAGATAGGCGGCAGTATCGCTTCTATGTTTGGTAGCTGGTTCAAATTGAAAGGCCCCGATATGCGTATGATATTAACCGCCGGTATGGCAGCAGGTTTCGGCGCTGTCTTTGGCACCCCTGTTACTGGTGCTATATTCGCGATGGAAGTGCTCACTATCGGTAAGATACAATATGACGCATTAATTCCTGCCTTGATCGCTGCTGTTGTCGGCGATATGACCGTATCCGCCTGGCATGTTACCCATGTGCATTACCACATCGACACCCTACCGGCCTATGCGCCGCTTATAGTGTCCGATCTGTTTCATTTTGATCTGTTGTTGTTATTAAAGGTTATCCTGGCATCCGCGGCATTTGGACTGGCAAGTTATCTTTTTGCCGGCATGGTGCATGAGATCAAGACTATCTGCGTTAAACTTTTTAAGCATAAATGGATGATCCCGGTATTTGGCGGCCTGCTTATCATCGGCCTTTATTTTATTAACGGCAAGCCTGATTATTTAGGTTTAGGTATTGATGCGGAGCATCCTGGGGCAGTAACTATCCCCTCAGCTTTCCACAACGGCGGCTCGGATACCTGGAGCTGGCTCTGGAAAACCATCTACACCACCGTAACTTTAGGCACCGGGTTTAAGGGAGGTGAAGTTACCCCGCTATTTTATATTGGGGCAACATTAGGAAATACATTATCGATAGTGTTAAATGCCCCTGTAAGCCTTTTTGCCGCATTGGGATTTATCGCAGTGTTTGCCGGTGCTACAAATACACCACTTGCCTGTACTTTTATGGGTATCGAGCTTTTTGGTGGTGAACATGCGCTACTATTTGCCGTAGCTTGTTTTACCGCATATATCTTTAGTGGGCATTCAGGCATCTACAGTGCGCAGCGCATTGCTGTTCCTAAAATATCCGATGATCACTATGCCCATGAGGCTACGCTTTCAGAAGCTATGACGCGAAGAGGCTATTTACACCGGAAATTAAGCAAATACCGGATCTCTTTTAAAAAAGAAAAATCATGAGTAAAGCGGCGATAGTTGAACAGGCTTTTGGAAAACTACAGATACGTGCAGCCAAAGGAAAAGTACGGCCGGAAGGGCTTTTACACCACAGAAATGATCATGGCGGGAACACAGGGTTGAAAAGGATTGAACCGTCTGCTAATCGGAAGCATAACTGAGGGAGTATAACGCGCTAAAGGCTGATGCTTTTCTGTTTTTTATATAGCTTTCGCCTATTAGTGGAAATAAAGTTTTTTTAATTATGAAAATATTGATCGTTGAAGATGAGCCGGAACTGTTGCAAAGCATCCGTTTGTTCCTGACCGGTCAGAGCTACCGCTGCGAAGTAGCTAATGACTACGAAACCGCCTGTGAAAAAATCATAAATGATATTTTTGATTGTATCATACTTGACATCTCACTACCTGGCGGTAACGGTTTTGATCTTGTTAAATTGATAAAAAAGCTTAAAAAAGATGATGGCGTAATAATCGTTTCAGCTTTCAATGAATTGGATAATAAATTAAACGGCCTTAAGCTTGGTGCTGATGATTACCTGGCTAAACCATTCCATCTGGCAGAATTAAGCGCCAGGCTACATGCGATCATCCGCCGCCGAAATTTTAGTGGCGCTGAAGTTTTTGTGCATAATGAACTGCGTGTACAAGTCGAAGATAAAATGGTATTTGTGCATGATAAAGCACTTGTATTAAACAAGAAAGAATTAGACCTGCTGTTGTTTCTGATCTCCAACAGAAAACGTATTATCTCAAAATCGGCCATTTCACAGCACCTGTCCCAAAATGAAAGTGGCTATTTCCGTAGTTACGATGTAGTGTATGCCCATATGAAAAACCTGAAAAAGAAATTGACCGATGCGGGCTGCCGTGACTACATTAAAACCATTTATGGTGTAGGTTATAAACTTGACTGCGATGAAGCTATTGACTAAAACCTCCAGGATACTGCTGGGTTACGCCATTGTTGTACTGCTGGTGAGCATCCCCCTTTTTTATTTTGTGATCGAGCAATTGTATTATCAGGATATAGATGATGCTTTAAGGTTACGGAAAGAGGAGTTGATCATCAGGACTAAAAAGTTACAGAGCGAGCGGGACATTGCACTATGGCTGGCTATGGATAACGATGTTAAGATCGGGGCATCTGCGCCACCACTCCGCGATTCTATTTACCCCAAACTGTATCTGGACACCTTAGCGCATGAAATGGAACCATACCGCGAACTGGCAACATCGCTGCAAGTGAATCATAGAAGATATCGTGCTACTATTCGCCGATCTTTAGTCGAAAGCCAGGATCTCATTGTTGGCATTGCTGAAGTACAAGGAATCTTGCTGATCATCCTTTTCATCGGATGGCTACTGATCAACAGGAATATATCTAAAAAAATATGGAGCCCATTTGACCAGATCATTGACTGGCTTCAAAACTATGAGGTTGATAAAGAGCAAACCTTGATCTATACGGATTCGGGGGTCATGGAGTTCGACCAGTTGAACAGGGTAGTGAACGAATTGGTCAATAAAAATCAAAAGACCTACTCAGATCAAAAAAACTTTATTGAGAACGCCTCGCACGAAATGCAAACACCTGTGGCCATTTTACAGTCTAAACTTGATCTGCTGCTTCAATCCCAGGGCCTAACCAGAGAGCAAGCGCATCACCTGCAATCATCATATGAGGTAATTGAGCGTTTAACACATTTAAACCAGAGTTTGCTATTGTTATCCAGAATAGAAAATCAACAATTCCCTGACCTGGTTGAAGTGAGCATAAAAACGGCCGTAGCCAAGATACTTGACCACCTTCAGGCATTGATCGATGACAAACCGATCAGCCTTTCTGTTTATCTGAATGCAGATAGAATGCTGCAGGGACACCCGGTCCTGATAGAAATATTACTCTCCAACCTCATCACCAATGCCGTTCATCACACACCCGCGAAAGGACATATCCATATTGCCATTACCGATCATTGTTTTTTGATCGAAAAATCGGGTACACCGCTTTCGTTCGATCATAGCCAACTGTTTTCCCGGTTCGGAAAAAAGAACACTAATCGCCAGGGCGTTGGTCTGGGTTTGGCCATAGCTCACGAGATCAGCCAGCTTTATCAGTTGAAGTTACACTATCAGTTCAGGGAACAGAAGCACCAATTCGCTATCGTTTTTTAGCATTTCAGAAATTTTTCAGAATGTCCGGCCACATTTGATCTGGTTAAAGCGACATTATGAAAAGATATGGTTTACTGCTATCATTTTTATTATTAACAGGTGCAGCAAATGCACAGGAAAAGCTCAAATTAGTCCGTACGATAACCCTTCCAGCCGTTAAAGGAAGCTTTGACCTGATGGCTTATGATATTGGTGGTCATCGCCTTTTTCTTTCAGCTCAGGACGATCATTCAGTGGAAGTGATCGATCTGCAAAAGGGTAAATTGATCAAAAGCCTGTCTGGCTTTAATGAACCCAAGTGGTGCTTTTTCGATCATGAAACAGGGTTGCTTTATGTAGCAACGGGTAAAGATGGTAAGGTTAGCGCTGTTGACAGCCATAACTTTCAAACCGTTAAAACTTATACTTTCCGGGAAAAATGCAATAATTTAAGGTATGATGCCCAAACACATCAGCTTTTTGTAGGTGTTGGCGATACTTTCGGCGCTATCGGAATTATCGACCTGCGGCAGCAAACGATCATTGGACAGATCCCGCTGGCGGGCTTCCCCAAACAGTTTGAATTGACCGCCCAGTGCATCTATGTTAATGTACCGGGTAAAGGGATGGTGCAGGTGATCGACCGCAAAACGTCGAAGATCATTGCCAAATGGAAGGTATCCCCATTAAACGACAATGTGCCTATGGTGCTTGACCGCGAACACCAGCTACTCTATATAGGATGTGCTGGTGGTCGTTTGGTTGTATACGATGTTTCAAGCGAAAAGCAAGCAGGCTCAATATCCATACATAAAGATGTGGATGGCATTTATCTTGACCCAAAGCGTCAACAGCTTTATGTGTCTTGTGGCGAAGGGTTTATAGATATCATTGGGGTTGATAAACAACGCTTGGCCAGCATTGGCCAGTTAACAACGCGGGTTGGTGCAGGTACGTCATTATTCATCCCCCAGATCAATCGCTATGTGCTCGCAGAGCCTCAGACGAGCGATCAACCTGCCGCGATCCGGATCTACCAACCGATGTAATGACTATGAGATACCTATTCATCTTTTTTATACTAATGTGCCTTTTCTCAGGATCACTAAAGGCGCAGTCAAAGTTGGATGATTTCCTTGAGCTGAGTTATACCAATAGCCCACTGCTCAATAATGCCAGGAATCAGCAAGTGGTCAATCAGGCAGAAGCAGAACGGATACGCGCATTAACCACCAAATTACAACTGAGCCTTAATGCTAATTATCTCTTCGCCCCGGTATATGTTACCGATGCCGGACACAAGGGCTTTGATATTAATTCCAGCGGCGCTACCAATTATTACGGATACGACCTTGGTACAACCAATGGCGGAAGCTTACAAGGATTACTGGTGGCGAACCAACCTTTGTTTGCAGGCCGGCGGGCCGATATTTTGGCAGCGCAGTCGCTGGTTAACGCACAGATCGATCAAAACACTGTAAAGTTAACCAGGCACGATCTGGAAAAGGCCATTACTGATCAATACATTTTATGCCTGCTCGATAAAAAGCAGGTAAGTAATTCCACCGCCAATATGAAGATCATAGACCAGCAGCGGCTGATCGTCAAAAAACTTGTGAATGCCAGTTTGCTTAAAAACTCCGACCTGATCTTATTAAATATCGAATACGAAAACAACCAGAATATTTTACTGACCTATCAGGCAGCTTATCACAAGAACCTGCTGGAATTGAGGATCATGAGCGGCAGCCGTGATACAACGGAGGTGGAATTGGCCGCGTTGGAACTAAAATTAAAAACACCGGTTGACCGATCCGCATACCTGGAAAAATTCAGGCTGGATAGCCTTGGTCTGGTTGCGACCCAAAATGCTTTTGAAACCAAATACCGGCCGCAAATAAGTGTTTTTGGCAATACGGGGCTTAATGCCACACATTTCAATAATGTTTATGATCGTTTCGGGCTGGCCGCAGGTTTAAGCCTGACATGGAGCATCCTGGATGGACATCAGAAAGAGATCAGCCGTCGTAAAACGACGCTACAGCTGCGATCCGTCGCTTTTAATAAAAGTACCGCGCAACTGCAAAATGATCTTCGTAAAAAGCAGGCGCTGGATGAACTGATGTCCTACGATGGCAGGGTAAAAAACCAGCAAAAACAGCTGAGCGATTACGAGTCTCTTCTAAGTAGCTACCGCACACAGATCATCCAGGCCCAGCTGTCGGTGATCGATTTTATTAATGTTCTGAAGAACCGCACAACAGCACAGCGTGACCTGCTGCAACTGGAAACCAACCGAAACTTATTGATCAACGCCTATAATTACTGGAATTGGTAATGCTTATGAAAAATTACATCATTCTTTTAAGCCTTTTGCTGGCACTCGCCGCCTGCCACAGCAATAACACTGCTCCGGCTAACGAAGCCAGGCCAAAAACCGCTGTTCAGATAACCCGGATCGGGGTTGGTACCATCAGTGATGACCTGGTGCTTTCCGGCACTTCGGTTTACCTTAAAAGAAACATGGTTACCTCCTCCATCGCAGCATTTATTACCAGTGTCTATGTTAAGTTAGGCGATCATGTGCGGAAAGGGCAGCCGCTTTATTTATTGGAATCTAAGGAGCGTAAAGCATTGGGTTCGGATATTAAAAAAGTAGACCCATCACTAAAAAACTTCGGACTGATCACCGTCACTGCGCCGGCTTCGGGTATCATTACCACATTTGATAAGCAGCAAACCGGGGAGTACGTACTGGAGGGTACCCAGCTTTGCACGATCGCCGCCAGTAATGATCTGGCTTTCCAGGTCAACGTCCCTTATGAATATGCAAATCTGGTTAAACCGGGCAAGAAATGTTTGATCACCCTTCCCGATAACACGGTATATAAAGCTACCATTACCACGCCACTGGCTACCATGAACGCGACCGAACAAACACAAGTTTTGCTTGCCCGGCCCGATCAGGATCTATTCTTGCCCGAAAATTTGCTGGCGAAGGTTTCCTTTGATCGCTCTGCACCGGGAAACCAGCAAATACTTCCCAAGTCATGCGTGGTTAGCGACGAGCTACTGAAAAATTTTTGGGTAATGAAATTGGTTAATGACAGCACAGCAGTAAAAGTCCCGATAAAGACCGGCAGTAAGAATAATGCGTCTATTGAGATCCTTTCTCCCACATTTCAAAAAGGTGATAAGATCCTGATCACTGGTAATTATGGTTTAGCCGACACTGCCTTGGTAACTGTTACTAAATAACCGGACATGACAGAAAAGAAAAATTATTTCCGGCAGTTTTCCCGCCCTATCTTATTCGTGGGTGCCATATTATTGGCTGCGGGCATCTATTGCTATACGCATATGCAAACCAACCTCTTTCCCGAGGTGCTGTTCCCGCGTGTGTCCATCATTGCCGAGGCAGGTCAATTACCCATTGACCGGATGATGCTGACGGTGACCAAACCCTTAGAGAGCGCGGTTAAAAAAGTTCGGGGTGTAACTATTGTAAAAAGCAGTACCAGCCGGGGCAGCGTAACCATAGATGTTTATTTTGACTGGGGCCTGGATACTTACGCACAAAAAACACAGATGGAGAGCCGGGTGAATGAGATCAAAAACTTTTTGCCGCCTGGCATCAACATGTCCATCGAAGCGATGAACCAATCGCTTTTCCCCGTATATGGCTATACGCTATCCAGCAAATCCCATGGGCAAGTCGCTTTAAAAGACCAGGCCTACCTTACATTGCGGCCCATATTTTCAAGGATCAAAGGCATCGCTAATGTGGTGACAAGAGGCGGACGTTCCAAAGAGTTCGTCATCATACCCGATGCCGTTAAAATGTCTGCATTGGGTGTCACACCATCTGAAGTTAAAACAGCATTTGCCAACAATAACTACGTCCTTTCCAATGGTAACCTGGCTGATTTTAACCGGATGTACCTAACCCTCACGGATACTCGTGTAATGGATGTAGACGGCCTTTCTAACCTGACCATTCGTAATGATGGCGCAAGACTGATCAAACTTCGCGATTTTGCCACTGTAGATGTGCAGGAGCAACAGGAATTTGTTATTGTCAACGCTAACGGAAAGAACGCCATTCAGATAGACTTGGTTAAGCAGCCCGGAGTAAACCTTATTGACTTTGCAAAAGATGCGGCTGCAAAAGCCGACGAAGTACGTAAAGCTTTACCCGACGATTATGAACTTACGCCATATTACGACCAAAGCGCTTTTGTAGGCGATAGTATTCACAGCGTGATCAAAACGATCTACGAAGGATTGATCCTTGCCGTTATCGTCATGATCTTCTTTTTGAGATCCTGGAGGTCAAGTTTGGCGGTGATGCTATCCATACCTGTTACGCTGGGCTTTACCATCACGGTACTTTACCTGGCCGGTATCACCATTAACATTATGTCGCTTGGAGCTATCGCTGCCTCGGTGGGACTGATCATCGATGATGCCATCGTCATCATTGAACAGATACATCGGGAACATGAAGAATATCCCGAAAAAAATATTTTTGATGTGGTGATAGATGCGATCAAGGCCTTGTTCCCCGCTATGATCGGTTCCTCACTTGCAACCATCGTCATCTTCTTCCCGTTCAGGCTGATGAGCGGACTGGCAGGTAGCTTTTTTAAAGAACTATCTGATACCATGCAGATCACTTTGGTATGCTCGTTCCTGGTTACCTGGCTTCTTCTGCCGGTCTTGCACCTGGTGGTAGGTTACCGGCCGCATAAAGGCAGTGAACATCAACATAACGACTTCACGAACGATAAGCTTTCCTGGCTAACACGCACCTTTAAAAAACCAGTATTTGCGCTGTTGTTTATTGCGTTACTGGGCCTGTCTGCCTACATCGCATCCGCTAAACTGGAAACTGGTTTTTTACCGAACCTGGATGAAGGAACTATCGTACTGGACTATTTTTCGCCCGCAGGCACTTCATTAGAAGAAACAGACCGGCTATGCCGGCAGATGGAAAAGATCGTTACGGCACAGCCCGAAGTGGAAACCTATTCCCGTCGTACAGGTGTTAAGATGGCCTTTAAAACTACGCAGCCTAACTTTGGCGACTATTCTATTCAGCTTAAAAAAGATAGAAATAAAACTACAGACGAAGTGATCAGCGAGCTCCGGGATAAAATAGCTGCACATGTGCCGCTGATGCACATCTCTTTCGGCCAGCGTATTTCCGACCTGCTTGGCGACCTGATGAGCACACCTGCACCGATCGAGATCAAGATATTCGGTGATGACTATACCAAACTTCAGGAACTGGATAAACGAGCGACTGGTATTTTGCAAAAGATCAGCGGTGTGGCCGACCTTGACGATGGCTTGATCCCTGCCGGCCCCTCGCTGGAATTCGTTCCTGATCAGGACAAACTGGACCTGTTCAAAATTTCCCTGACCGATTTCCAGATGCAATTATCGGCATATACCGGGGGCGTACCGTTGGGCATGAACGCTGCCATTGCGGAGCCCTCGGCCTCACAGGCTGCGCTGACAGGGGGTATACAGATCGGCGATTTGCAGGACGGGCAGCAGATGCGCAAGATATTACTGCGCTTTACCAATTTTAAGGACAATGACCTTGAACACCTCAAAAAGCAGCTTATCTTTTTGCCAAACGGACAAACACGGCCATTGTCTTTTTTCTGCACGGTCAATGTCTTGCCCGGCGAGGTGCAGCAAACGCGCGAAGATCTTAAATCCAACATTATTTTAACAGCCCGGTTGGACGGCCGCGATCTTGGCAGTGCGATCAAAGAGATACAACAAAAACTCTCAGCCGGATTGAATTTGCCTAAAGGTTATTTTATCAGCTACGGCGGCGCATATTCGGAACAGCAGCGATCTTTCAATGAACTACTGCTGATCCTTGGACTTGCCGTGGTATTGGTGTTTGCGGTATTACTATTTCTATTCAGAGATTGGTTCCTGGCCGGTCTTGTCATCCTGATCTCGGTTCTTGGAATATGCGGCAGCATTTTGGCCCTCTACCTGGTCAATATTCCGTTAAATGTAAGCAGCTATACTGGGATAATCATGATCGTCGGTATTATCGCCGAGAACGCCATTTTTACGCTTAACCAATTCCGGTTCAACCTGTCAGATTCTGGCGACGTAGATACGTCCATCAATTACGCGATAAGCTTGCGTATCCGCCCTAAGTTAATGACTGCCATCGGTGCCATTCTGGCGTTGATGCCGTTGGCCCTGGGTATTGGCTTAGGTGCTCAGATGCAGCAGCCGTTAGCAGTTGCCGTTATTGGTGGTTTTTTAGCAGCGCTGCCTTTATTGCTTTTTGTATTTCCTTCCCTGATCAGGCTTGGCTACCGAAAGCATCTAAAAACCAATAAAATTTAAAATCACCCGACATGATAAAAATACTGTTTTTAAATAGGATATGGCTTTCTCTTTTGTTATTACTATCGGTAAGTTGTGCCCGTGCGCAAAGTCTTGACCTTCGTTTACTGGAAAGCATTAATGGCCCGGTAAACCCAGGACCAGACGCCACGTGGCGCGCAGTAACCAATAGTGCGCTACCCATCGCAATTGCTACCCCTGTAACTCTGTTTGTCGCGGGGCAGATCGGTCATGATAAAAATCTGAAAGAGCAATCTTACGTAGCGCTGGGAGCCCTGGCCGGTTCGGCGATATTGAGCACTACGCTCAAGGCTGTAATACATCGTGACCGGCCATTTGTTAACCACAGCGACGTGATTTTTGCCAAACAGTTCCCGTCGGATTATAGCATGCCGTCTGGCCATACCACAGTTGCCTTTTCTACGGCTACGACATTGAGCCTGTCTTTTCCTAAATGGTATGTAATTGTCCCTGCCTATGGTTATGCAGCAGCGGTGGGCTATTCGCGTATGTATCTCGGCGTTCATTATCCCAGTGATGTGCTGGGCGGTGCTTTATTGGGATCGGCCTCAGCATACATTACCTATAAGGCTAATAAATGGTTAAGTAAACATAAAAAGATCAATTAAAATGTGGTGGATATACGCTTTATTATCAGCATTCTTTGCTTCCCTCACTGCCATCTTTGCCAAGATCGGCGTAAAGAATGTTAATTCGGACCTTGCGACCGCTATCCGTACGATAGTGATACTTTTTGTAGCCTGGGGGATAGCATTGGCGCGCGGCGAAGTTAAAGGTATGGCAGAGTTATCCAGAAACACCTGGATATTCCTCGGGCTGTCAGGTTTGGCAACTGGCCTGTCATGGATCTTTTACTACAAAGCATTGCAGATGGGAACGGTTTCTCAGGTTGCTCCTGTAGATAAGTTGAGCGTGGCGCTTACTATTATCCTCTCGGTCATCTTTCTTAAAGAAACCGTATCCCTTAAAGCCGCCCTCGGCGCGGCTCTTATTATTTGCGGAACTTTCGTAATGATATTTTAGTTATGATCTCTCGTAAAAATGCCGGATTGTTATGCCTGTTCTGCGTAAGCTCATCAATAGTGCTTGCCACCCTATTTTACAATGAGGATAAAACGATCGTTTTATTTTTAAATCACCTTCATAACCCGACGAGGGACTTATTTTGGCTAACTGTTACCAATGCAGCCGGTATAATTGCCTATGGAATATGTTTTATCGCACTTATCGTTTCCCTGTTCACTACAGAGAAGGCGTTGAAATATAGGTGTTTGGTGATAGTGACTGCCGCTGTCTTCTCTGCCACAGCAGCTACCGTATTGAAATTTATTGTTCAAAGACAAAGACCTTTCCACGTCCTGATGAATGTTCATGTATTAGGCCCGGCTGGCGGATGGTCTTACCCATCGGGACATACCTGCGATGCTTTTTTCCTGGCAACCGTTTTATCCTTGACCTTTCCAGGCTGTAGAAAAACAATTTTGATATTTTACATTTGGGCCGTATTTGTTGGGTTTAGCAGAATCTATTTAGGTGCACATTATCTTTCCGATGTGTTTGGTGGCATAGGCATAAGTAGCGCGATGAGTTTATTGGCATTTCAATTGGTCAATTCGGTTGCAAAAAAGCACCAAGTATTGCTGTAATAATATAATAGTTACCTTTAACGATGATGAATGTGCTTAGATCCGTATCTGTATTTGTACTTGCCGGGCTGTTCGAGATCGGTGGTGGTTATCTCGTTTGGCAATGGCTAAGAGAGGGAAAACCAGTTTGGTATGGCATGATAGGCGCATTTATCCTGGCCATGTATGGCGTTGTCGCGACCTGGCAAACAGTAAGCTTTGGTCGGGCTTATGCCGCATATGGAGGTATTTTTATATTAATGGCACTCATTTGGGCCTGGAAAGTAGATGGTTTTAAGCCTGACCGCTGGGACGTCATTGGTTCCCTGATCGCTGTGATCGGTGCTTGCATAATTATTTATATGCCTAGAAACCAATAAATGGGTTATGATCTTTACGATCTTTAATGTTGATTAATAGCCCTTGCTAATAAAAACGCAGCTCCGGCAGCTAAAGCGCCTATCACAACCACTTTGATCGCGCCGCTAACAGGTGGCTGCCCTGTAAGTTTGCTCTTGAAATAACCGAAAATAAATAAAGCGATCAGCGTTATTATGCATGATCCGCTTAAAGCTTGGGTAGCGTCACTGATAAAGACATAAGGTGACAGCGGTATAATACCGCCGACGATGTACGAAGCCCCTATAGTCAATGCACTCTTCTTAGCCCGCTTGGGATCAGGCCTTTCTAAACCAAGTTCGTAGCGCATCATAAATTCTACCCACTTATCCTTGTCTTTCGACATTTCATTCGCGATCTGCAGCTGTAGATCATTTGACAGGCCAAATCCGGCAAATACCTGCTTAACTTCCTCTTTTTCCTGTTCAGGTAAGCGTTCTACTTCATCATATTCCCGTTTAAGTTCTGAGCGATAATGATCGGCATCCGTCTTCCCGGCTAAAAAGCCGCCGAGGCCCATCGCAATTGAACCTGCCACGATTTCGGCCATACCTGCGGTAACGACGATCCCGGAAGCATTTACGGCACCGCTTAAACCTGCCGCCAAAGCAAAGGGTACAGTCAATCCGTCAGACATGCCAATTACAATGTCCCTAATAGTTTCCGAGCTGTTGACGTGATGTTCGCGATGCATTTTCAAAAATACCTACTACGGTATAAAACACTAATAATCATTTTAATTTATGATTGGTCTTAATATTCTGAACAAAAAGCACTTACTTTAGTTGTCAATGGATGGCAATCAATGATAAATCTAACAAAACCATCAATCCCGGTGACCATCTGGCCAATGAACGCACATTTTTGGCTTGGATAAGAACCAGCATAGCATTAATGGGTTTTGGCTTTGTGGTGGTGAAATTCAGTTTGTTCGTCAAGCAATTATCCCTCGTTATTACTGATAAGGTCGTACTGCCCGGCAAAGGCTTTTCCGCAACCATCGGGATCATACTCGTCGCTATCGGTGCCCTGATGGCTTTATTAAGTTATTTGAGGTATCGACGTATTGAAAAACAATTGCTTAGAAACGCCTATTTTCCTTCATTCGCCCTATCGCTTTTGCTGACTGTTGGGATAGTGCTCGTCAGCGCGCTGCTGCTTTGGTATCTGTTACCGAATCTCTGAAAACCTTTCGTCTGAACAATTACAATGGTTTAAGGTTAATAAAACATGGGAGTAGAATCACAAATTGTTATAACAGCTACATTGGCAGGCGGATCCGAACTGCATTATAACGTAACACACCTGGACGAAACATTTGTAGTTGAGACAGGTAACGGAACGATCACCCTGATCAATAATGGGGATAACTCATGGAGCATTGTTAACGGCGATATTTCGCAAGAATCTGCCAATATTATTGGGCAGGCTATTGAAGACCACTATCGTAAAAACTCCTGACCGTGGTCTACCTAACATCGAATCATTGACTTCAATTTTATACCTGTAATGTGGTACAAGCGTCTGTTGTCGACAGCTTAATTAACGCATATGTATCTCGTGCCGAATCACATCAGGTATGCATTAGTAAAAAAAGTAGCGTTGGATCCGAAGACCTGCATGTAGAAACTTTTAAGATCTTATCGTATGATTATAGCCCCTGAAGAATATTACAAAGGACTTCCGCGAAAAACAATAGCCGCCTGTGTATTGATTCCGTACAACGATCTCTATTTGATTATCAGGAAAAGATCGACTCAACGATGGACATTACCCGCAGGCATCGTGGAATCTGGAGAAAACCCAATGGCAGGTGCTATCCGTGAATGTCAGGAGGAAACTGGTATCACGCCAAATATAGAATGCCTGTTCCATGTATATTATTCGGAACCGGTAATGGGTGAAAGGGTTATTTATGGTGATAGCATACACCTGATATTCAAAGCCAAACCTATAACCTCCGACCAGGTCAAACAAATTTGCTTTCCTGATGAGGAGGCTGATGAATACCAATGGGTAGCCTTAGATGAGGCCGCATCTTTTGTGAAAAGCAATTTAGGTAAGGCAATCCTCAGCGCTTCCGGCGGCGAGCTATATTCTGTTTGGAAAAGAACTCTACATTCCCTGATGGAAGAAGATGAATTTTACCAGCCAAAAAATGATCATCAATAAATGATCAATAACCACAGATTATCAATCATCATATTTTGTGATATAATTTCAGCCTTTTGCGCTTGTACTTTTGATGTATCAACCAATAAGCAAAATGAAACAGGAAGACGAAAATAGAGAAGTGACCAAAGCTTTGGTCAAGGTATCAAAAGCCTTAATAACCGTAAGTGTTTTGTTTGCGGTTTGTATAATAGTAGTGATCGTGACATTGATCGTACCGATTGACCATAAACCTGGTAAGGATTCCCAACAGGTAAATGGCAGATCCGATCAGCCTGCTACCATTCCATCTACTGAAGCCTCTGCCGGCACTACACCACGCCCTATTCCGGCTGATGCATGGAAAGCCCCTGATGAAAATACTATCCCGGCAGGTAAAGATGGCGAGATGATCAAATATGGCAGGGAGCTGGTCGCACATACCGCCAGTTATTTTGGCCCTCAAGGCAGCATCGCGAAGATCACGAACGGGATGAATTGTCAGAACTGCCACCTTGATGCCGGGTCACGCCTTTTCGGTAATAATTATGCCAGCTTTATTGCCAGTTACCCAAAACTGAGCAACAGGAGCGGCCGGGTGGAGCAGCCCGAAGAACGCATCGCTGAATGCTTCGAGCGTAGTTTGGCCGGTAAAGTGCCTAACCCTTCCAGTAAAGAGATTCAGGCCATGCTGGCTTATATGAAGTGGGTCGGTAAGGACGTAAAGAAAGGTCAGAAACTATTCGGAAATGCAACAGAAAAGCTGGCATTCATGGATCAGGCAGCAGACCCGGCCAAGGGTAAGGAAGTGTTTATGATGAAATGCCAAAGTTGCCATGGTGCTAATGGCGAGGGCCTGCTGAATGCTGATAAAAAAACTTACGCCAACCCGCCATTATGGGGGAAGCACAGCTATAACGATGGCGCAGGTATGTACAGGCTGACCAATTTTGCAGGTTTTGTAAAAAATAATATGCCGTATGGCGCTTCATATCATAGTCCGCAATTAACAGATGAAGAAGCATGGAACGTTGGTGCCTTCGTTAACTCCCAGCCGCGCCCTCATAAGGATCAACGTAATGACTGGAAAGACCTGAAGAAGAAACCGATAGATTTTCCGTTCGGGCCTTATGCCGACCAGTTTAGCGAGAAACAGCATAAATACGGGCCGTTCAAACCCATTAAAGACGCTCAAAAAGAATTAACCAGTAAAAAATCATAAACAAATAGAAAACATGAAAAAGTACATCATCATTTTAGCAGCCTTTGCGCTCACCGCTTTTGCAAAAAATGTCAAAGCACAACAAACCGATCCCGCCGTCTTCACCGGCGCAACTGCAAAGCTCAAGCATTACAATGCGCTTTATATCATCAATTCCGGCGATGACAAAAAGATCAAGGGGACATTAAGAAACATCAATAATGCGCTGGAAGATCCAAGGCTGAAGGGCAAACTCCATGTTGAGCTGATCGCTTTTGGTGACGGTGTAGCTGTTTACATGAAAAGTAGTGCTTATGAGCAAAGTTTAAAGGACCTCCAGGCAAAAGGAGTGGTATTGGCACAATGTGATAATACCATTAAGGAAAGGAAGATCGATAAAGCTGACCTGTTCCCATTTATCTCTTATGTGCCGAGCGGCAACGGTGAGATCATCATCCGCCAGTACGAAGGCTGGGCCACCGTGCATCCTTAACCAGTACCCTCATTCAATTTATATAAAACATCATGAAATATCTTCAGAAAATAACATTTGCAATAACAGCAATAATAGCTTTGGGAAGCCAGGCAAAAGCACAGGATCATCGGTTCGATCCACCCTGGAATACCCCGCCTGAAAGCAAGGTGCAATTTACAGTTCCGGGAGTTGACAATGTACCCGACCTGTTCGGCGACATTAACGATCCGCAACTGGTGGTCTTCTTTGCTGGGAACCAGTTCATGTGTATCGATGACCTGATGTCCGCCTTTAAAAAACAATACCCGCAATACCAACGTGTATTTGCCGAAACCCTGCCACCGGGCATATTGGCTAAACAGATCATGGGGGGTAGTATCGTTATCGGAAATATGCGTATTACGCTTAAGCCTGATGTTTACACCGCAGGAAAAAGCCGTATCGATCAGATGCCGGAATATTTCAGCAAGACCGCACCCTATGCTTACAACCGCTTAGCTATTATGGTGCAAAAGGGCAATCCTAAAAAAGTGAAGGGTTTGAAAGACCTGGGGCGTAATGATGTGCGTGTAAGCATGCCCAATCCGGAATGGGAAGGGATCGGTAAGCGTATAGAGGAAGCTTATGTAAAAGTGGGTGGTGAAACCTTAAAAAATACGATCATGGATACCAAGGTTAAAAACGGTAAAACCTTTCTGACCCAGATACACCATCGCCAAACACCAATGCGCATTATGTATCAACAAAGTGATGCTGCACCGGTATGGTTTACCGAAGCCTATTATCAAAAAATGATCGGCCACCCTACCGATATGGTAGAAATACCGGAAGGTGAAAATATTAGCGCGACTTATGTGGCCGGGCAATTAAAAACAGCACCACACGCACAGGCTGCGCAGGATTTTATGGATTTTTTGGTGAGCCCGACCGCAAAAGCCATCTATAAAAAATACGGGTTCATAACAAAATAACGACTAATAATTAAAGATATGTCACTGCACTTAGGGGATTTAGCTCCCAACTTTACCGCACAAACAACCATCGGCGAGATCGAATTTTACGAATACCTTGGCGACAGCTGGGGAGTATTATTCTCTCACCCGGCAGATTATACACCTGTTTGCACAACCGAACTCGGAAGAACGGCTTTATTAAAAAGCGAGTTTGATAAAAGAAATGTTAAGGCGCTGGCTTTAAGCATTGATCCGCTTGATAAGCACTTATCATGGATAAGCGATATCAATGAAACACAAAACTGTAACGTTGACTTCCCGCTGATCGCCGACGACGATCGAAAAGTTTCGGAATTATACGACATGATCCACCCGAATGCATCAGCGACAGCTACCGTCCGCTCACTTTTTATTATCGGGCCTGATAAGAAGATCAAATTAATGATTACCTACCCGGCATCAACCGGCCGCAACTTTAACGAGGTATTAAGGGTGATAGATTCGCTTCAGTTGACGGATGAATTTAGCGTGGCTACTCCCGCAAACTGGGAAGCAGGCGAGGATGTGATTATTGGCCTGGGTATTAAGACGGAAGACATTGAATCAAAATTCCCTCAAGGACATCGCACTGTGAAACCTTATTTACGTTATACGCCAGACCCAACAAAACAATAGACTGGTTCAATGTTTATAAGTATTCGTTTTATATTATGCTAAAACTCAGCTTTTTTATTTTGTTGATGTCAATTTTGGATGCAGCCAAAGCGCAACACCACGATATGTCTATGCCAATGCCTGCCTCAAAAAATGTTTATTTGCAAATGATGGATCAAATGATGGTGAGTATGGATAAGTCAGCACCGACCCACTCATCGGATAAAGATTTCCTGACAATGATGATCCCGCACCATCAGGGCGCAGTCGATATGGCGAACTATGAAATAGAGCACGGTAAAAACCGGGAGATGGTCCAGTTGGCCAAAAGTATCAGGGCTGAACAATTGGTGCAGATACAGCAAATGGAATTATTGCTGCGTAGTGCTAAAACATTCGTCAGCTCGGGCACAGCCCATCAACAGGCCAACCAAAAAATGATGATGGTAATGATGCAGCAGATGCCAAAGGAAAAAGTGCTAAGCAATGATGACAATGCTTTTGCCCGGGTAATGATCCCTCACCACCAAGCCGCTATTGACATGGCTAAAGTGGCACTGCAATACGGCACCAACAAAAATATAAAGCGCCTTGCCGAAAGTATGATCTCGGATGAGCAGATTGAAATTGATCAAATGAAGAAATTCAGTCATATCCCGTAAAACAAACACCTATGAAAAAATTAATGTTCCTATTCCTGGTATTGCCGCTGACCAAATTAAGCGCACAGGACCGCGTCTACACGGGTAACCAAATATCCAATACTGTGTCAGTGATAGATCCTAAAACGCAAACTTTTCTGGGCGATATCGTATTGGGAAAGCCACAGCCTGAGATATTAAGCCCGCTTTACAAGGGGCAGGCATTGGTACATGGATTAGGTTATACGCCTAAAAGACAATTACTGGCGGCCGTAGCAATTGGCTCAAATTCGGTTACTTTTATATCTACCCCCACTAACAAGGTGCTTAAGACGATCTATGTAGGTCGGTCTCCGCATGAGGCTACATTTAACCCATCTGGCTCGCAAGCCTGGATCTCGGTAAGAGGTGAAGCATATATCAGTGTGATCGACGCGGCAACGATGAAGGAAATTAAACAGGTGAAGGTGGCGGACGGCCCTGGCATGGTTTCTTTTACGCCAAATGGCAAATGGGCCTACGTTTGTTCAAGTTTCACCCCCCGACTGGATATTGTTAATACAGCTACCTATCAGGTAGTGAAAAGTATTCCGGTGGTTAGCCCTTTCTCGCCGAATATATTTTGCAGCCCCGATGGTAAATGGATCGCCTTGACACATAAAGATATCGGCAAGGTAACATTGATCAACACAGCCACTAACAAAATTGAAAAGGTATTCAATACCGGGCCTATTACCAATCACGTTACGTTTACTGTCACCAATAAGGTGCCCTTAATGCTTGTGACCGTTGGTGGCGAAAACACCCTGAAAATTTTTAATATTAACCAGGGCTTCATACTGGTAGATAGCATAGCTACCGGTTCATTGCCACATGGCGTTTGGCCTTCCGGCGATGGGAAATTTGCTTATGTCGGCCTGGAGAATGATGATCAGGTGCAGGTAGTGGACCTTCTAAAAATGGCTATTGTAAAAACGATCCCTATTGGCCAGTGCCCGCAAGCTTTACTTTATGCCGTTAACGCCGGTCCGGTAACACCGGTCACCACGGGATTGTCGCCCTTGAACGCAGCCAATAAAAGCCAGGTGATCAAGCTAAAAAGCACCGGCGTAATGATGCCTACCGGCATGTTGAATGTAAGAAGCGTGGGTCTAACTGATCTAGTACAGCAGGATTTCAAAAAACTGGAACCGAACACCGCTTACATTTTAGCCCTGACCAATTCTACCCAACAGCCTTACAACGCAGATTACGTCATCAATTCATTTAAAACAGATGATAAAGGGACTTTTAGCGGACAGTCAACGGGCATTGTTAAAAGTGTAGCCAAACCTATGGCGGATTACAAAATGGTGATATTGATCAAAGAAACTAATAAGGTTACGGTCATGACCGGTCAATAAATTAAATAACGATGAAAAAGATCATGATAAGTTTGGCATTGGTTGCCGCCATTTGCGGCAACTTATATGCTCAAAAAGACACTTTACATATTTACGGCCCAGGTGGCCCTTTATCAGCCATGCAGGATTGCGCTAAAGCATTCAGCGCTAAAACAGGAATTCCGGTAAAAGTGACCGGTGGCCCCGAGTCTAAGTGGCTTTCGCAAGCGCAGGCTAATGCCGATGTGATCTACGGCGGGGCGGAATATATGCTTACGCAGTTCATGCAAACCCATCCGGGAATGGTTGATGCTGCAACACGTGTAGAACTTTATAAAAGACGTGCAGCTATTTTAGTAAGGCCGGGTAATCCCAAACATATTATCGGTTTAAAAGACCTTGCCAAACCTGGCATTAAAATACTTGACGTAAATGGCGCAGGACAGTTGGGTTTATGGGAAGATATTGCGGGTAAGGAAAACCTGATCGGTGGGATACAGCGAAACATTGGCGGATCTTTTGCCAATACTGCGTTGGGTATTGAGGCTTGGAAGAAAGATCAAAGTTACGATGCTTGGATCACCTATGCCTCATGGCATGAGAATCTGAAAGATGTTACACAGGTTGTAGAACTGCCTTTGGCATCACGGCTATTTCGTGGTACGCCGGTAGCGCTGACATCCAATACCAAACACGCAGCGCAAGCCAAACAATTCATTCAATTCTTACAAAGTATCGATGGCCATGCGTTATTTAAAAAGTGGGGATGGGAATAAAGTTCACTGTTAAACTATAGCAAAAACAGATCGACAGAATCAGTCTGCTTTTGCTTTACATGTTTGAGCTGTTTTTCATAACTTTAGACTATCAACCATCTGTTTTAACAATGAAAATGACTTAGTTTTATGATTGATCTTTGAGACATAAATAAAGAAGATCATGAAAACTATTCAACGTTACGTCCATTATGAATTTGATGACCAAGCAATAATAATTGGCAACAAGGTTATAAATATAGCTGTATCAGTCATCGCCTTGGCAGCAGCTACTTTCCCATTTTTGTTGTTATTTTACCGACTTAGTTAATAACCCTTTATCAATATGTTCGATTTCCGCTTACAGGTTTTTCATACAGTGGCCAAGCGGCTGAACTTTACCAAGGCGTCCACGGAACTTTTTATTAGCCAGCCTGCTGTGACCAAGCATATTAAAGAGCTGGAAGAACAGTTTAAAACCACGCTGATAGAGCGTAGCGGGAATAAAAAAATATCGCTCACACCTGCTGGCGAAATGTTGCTGGCTTATGCGGATAGACTGGCCGCTGTTTACAACGAGCTGGACTTTGATATGAACCTACTGATCAAAAAACATTCGGGTACGTTGCGTATCGGTGGCAGTAATACTGTTGCGCAGTACGTGATTCCCCCGGTATTAGCCCGGTTCCACGAAAAGTTTAAAGATGTACAAGTGAACCTGGTGCCAGGTAATACGGAGCAGGTTGAGCAGGCCTTACTGAATAAAGAGATTGACCTCGGCATTGTAGAGGGCATCCTCCGTAATCCGCAGTTGAGCTACCAAGAATTTTTGAGTGATGAACTGGTGCTGATCTGTAGTGCCTCGAATACTTTTAAAAAAGACAGCATTAAACCGGAGGAATTAATAGAACTGCCTTTATTGCTCCGTGAACCCGGTTCGGGAACGTTAGACGTTATTGCTCACGCTTTAAAGCCTTTCAATATCAAATTATCAGATCTGAAGATAGAAATGCAGTTAGGCGGCACGGAAAGTATAAAGTCTTATTTGCTACACAGCAAATGTTTTGCATTTGTATCGGTGCAGTCGATCTTGAAAGAGTTGAAGTATAACGAATGCCGGATCATCGACATTAAAGACCTGACTATTGAGCGGCCATTTTATTTTATCCTGCCACACGGTCAACCTTCATCATTAGCAGAAATATTTATGCGATTCGCTAAAAGCTATAAGAGCCTATAAGCATCTGATATGACTGAAAAGAAGAAAAAAGTCATTATCATGTTTATTGCCGAAGCACCTGGCTCTACCAACAACCATTTTTATTTAAAAAACACCAATTTATTCCGGGCAATGCGCGCGGCCTTTGAACAGGCTTTTGGTAAATTTAGTTCTGCTGACGATTTTCTTGATTTTTTTAACAAGTCCGGCAGCGTCCTGGATCATCTATATCCTCTGGGTAAAGAAACATCAGTTAACTTAACGCCTTATGCTGCCGAACAGTTAGCAGATCGTATGCGTTTGATTCAACCTAAACACGTTATCATTTTAATGAAGCGAATTGCTCCCAATGTCAGGAAAGCAGCTATCGATGCCGGTGTCTCTCCATCTGAAATTCTGACCACCGCATATCCCGCAGGAAGTGAAAAGAACAGGCAAGTCTTTATTCACGATATATCAACATGGTTAAGACACATACTCGATAATTTTTAGTTATCGTCAAGTTGGATTCGTGATAAAAATCAGCCCAAAAAGCTATCGATATTTGAATAACAAAATCAAATATCATGAAAACGTATCAATTGGTCATCGACCCCCAAATTCAAAGAAAACGGCAAGGAATGTAAATTCGATCACAGCCCTAAAAATGCTGTGGAACACACCGCAGTAGAAGATACACCTGTGATCGGTGTCAAAACAAAGAAAGGCTGGTTCGACAAAGATGCCCCTCAAAATCTTACCAGTAAGGAAGCTATGATCAGGGGAATTTTGGTAGTAACCATGCCAGCACTCAGCGCCATAGATTGGTATTGCGGCACCCATACCATATATATTCTCGCTCCGGTGTTGTTTTATTTGGAGGTAACTGCACTAACCATGACATGCCCTATTAAATCAATATTTAGTAAATACAGACATACAAATTTGCCTGAATTGTAATTTAAAGTTAAATTCCATCACACTTAGTTTAACACATCATGAAACATACGGTTGAAATAATTTCTGTTAAACAGATCACTCACGATGTTAAAAGGTTTAGGCTAACAAAGCCCGCCGGTTATCGGTTTAACCCGGGACAAGCCACCGAACTTTCGATCAACAGACCGGAATGGACAGATGTCCTCCGCCCGTTTACCTTTACAAGTTTAAACTCAGAGAACTTTCTTGAATTTACCATCAAGATCTATCCGGATCATCATGGTATGACCGAACAATTAGACAAATTGGAAAAAGGTGATGAGTTGATCATTAATGACCCGTGGGGGTCAATTGAATATAAAGGCCCCGGATATTTTATCGCGGGTGGCGCAGGGATCACGCCTTTTTTAGCCATTTTAAAACAACTTCATCAATTTGGCCAGCTAAATGGGAACACTTTATTCTTTGCGAATAAGTCAAAGGGTGATATTATTCTTGAGGATGATCTTAAAGATATGTTGTGCAGCAAAGTGACATTTCTTATTAGCGGGCAAACAGAAGATCCATATTTGAATGAAAGGATCGGGTATGCATTTCTCAAAGAAAACGTCAATGACCTTAAGCAATATTTTTATATATGCGGGCCGGAGCAAATGGTGAACGATGTAAACGACATCTTATTAAGTATGGGCGTATCGCCGGATAGATTGGTTTACGAGAAGTAAACATGGTGTATTCAACAGTAATACACAACTCTCTAAGATTTTATAATGCGCCGCAAGCCTGCTAAATTTACCGCATGATACAGTTTGGGCCAGCATTGCAATCAGCGTTAGAAGAAAACAGCCAGCGGAAGCAATTACCGGCGGGCACGGTGCTGATGTCATCCAACAGTTATGTGCGGTCATTGCCGGTGCTTTTATCCGGCAGTATGCGGGTTATGCGGCAGGATGAGGACGGCCGCGAGATCCTTTTATATTACATCAAGCCCGGCGAAAGCTGTATCATGTCATTCCTGGCCGGGATACATGAGGATACCTCAAAAGTACGCCTGGAGGTAGAAGAAGATGCCGATGTCTTGATGCTGCCCATTACCAAAGCCAGCGAATGGGTAAAAAGCTATCCCGAATGGGCCGACTTTATTTTTAAACTTTACCACCAGCGTTTCGAAGAATTGCTTACTGTGATCAATGAAGTTGCCTTTCAAAAATTGGATGACCGTATTGTAGAACTGCTCAAGAAGAAAGCCGCAGTATTCAATTCCCATGAATTTCAGATCACTCACCAGCAATTGGCAGAAGAGTTGGGCACAACGCGCGAAGTAGTATCACGCTTGCTTAAGCAAATGGAAAAGAAGGAAATGATCTCCCTTTCCCGCAATAAGATCACTTTAAATTTCCCTGTGTAACATAAGTCACCAATTGCCGGGCTGAAAGCGAATAGCTTTGTTCCATCAATCATCAGGTTTTGGAAATAGCAGGTTACGCAGCTTCGGTTTTAATTGGTTTATCCCTTGGTTTAATAGGCGGCGGTGGCTCTATTCTCACCGTACCTATTCTCGTTTATTTTTTTGCTATCGATCCGGTGTTAGCGACCACTTACTCTTTATTTGTAGTTGGACTAACCAGTACCGCAGGCGCGGCCAGCCATTACCTAAAAGGCAATGTGGATGTTAAGACCGCGTTGATCTTTGGTTTACCATCCTTGGCCGCCGTATTTATCATGCGGAGATGGGTAATGCCAGTGATACCAATTCACTTATTTACGCTCGGACACTGGACTGTTGCCAAAAGCATGCTGCTGATGCTGGTTTTTGCCGGTCTGATGCTGGCAGCATCCCTTTCCATGATCCGGAATAAAAAGGAAGATCGTGGTAGTTCCCAAGAGCTTAGTTATCCAAGATTAATTTTGCAGGCCATAGCTGTTGGCCTTATCACTGGTTTTGTAGGTGTTGGCGGTGGTTTTCTTATTATTCCATCGCTGGTATTGCTCGCAGGTTTACCGATAAAAAAAGCAGTGGGTACTTCGCTTATGGTAATGACCATTAGCTCGCTGCTGGGTGTATTGGGTGATATCACCGGGCATGTAGTAATAAATTATGCGTTTTTAGCCGTCTTTTCGGGTTTTGCCATTGCCGGTATCATCCTCGGCAGTTACCTCACGCGGTTCATCAGCGATACACGCCTGAAGCCTGCCTTTGGCTGGTTTGTATTGGCTATGGGTATCTTTGTTTTAATAAGCACTTTAACTAACTCACATGGACATCATTAAACAACCGTGGCCCTGGTATGTAGCCGGGCCGTTGATAGGGCTCATCGTGCCGGCACTATTAATATTAGGTAACAAAACATTCGGTATCTCATCTACTTTGCGGCAGATATGCGCGGCTTGTATCCCGGCAAATATTTCCTTTTTTAAATACGACTGGAAGAAGGACACATGGAATTTGTTTTTTATTGCAGGCATCGTTATAGGCGGATTCATCGCCGCGCATTTATTGTCCGATCCCGGACCGGTGGGCATCAATCCTAAAACCATTGTTGCCTTGCAGCAGCAGGGCATTAAAGATTTCAGCGGTTTACTGCCACAGGATATTTTTAGTTTCAAAGGACTAACCACTTTAAAAGGCTTTGTATTTATGGTGATCGGCGGTTTCCTGGTTGGCTTTGGTACACGCTATGCCGGCGGCTGTACTTCCGGCCATGCCATTATGGGTATTTCCTCTTTACAATGGCCTTCCCTGGTAGCTACCTGCTGCTTTATGATCGGCGGCTTCGTTATGACGTGGTTGATCTTACCTTATTTATTACAGCTATGAAGAATCTGAAGTTTTTACTGGTGGGGATATGCTTTGGCATCATCCTGATCAAATCCGAAGTGATCTCCTGGTTCCGCATACAGGAAATGTTCCGCTTGCAATCCTTTCATATGTATGGGATCATCGGTAGCGCTATTGTAGTAGCCATGATCTCCATATTATTGATCAAGCGCTTTAACATTAAAACAATCCATCAGAAGCCTATTGTTATCCCGGACAAGAAATTTAACTGGGGATATGTTTATGGCGGGTTGATCTTTGGTTTAGGCTGGGCGCTTACCGGCGCATGCCCCGGCCCGTTGTTCGCGCAGATCGGTAGTGGTATTTTAGTTACAACAGTAACGCTGCTGAGTGCCATAGCAGGCACCTGGGTTTATGGTCTATTACGTGAAAAACTCCCTCATTGATATGAAGATCGAACAATTTGAAGATAAAGGCCTGTCGCATTATTCTTATGCGATATTAAGCGAATGTGAAAACAAGATCGTGCTGATTGACCCATCAAGGGATATTACGCCATACCTGTCTTACGCCAAAGCACACGAAGCCACCATTATCGGTGTGATCGAAACCCACCCGCACGCCGATTTTGTGAGCGGGCACCTGGAATTGCAACAGGTTACTGGAGCGGTCATTTATTGCTCTAAACTATTGGGCGCTGAATATGCCCATCAAACATTTGACGATGGCGATGAGCTCTCATTCGGCAAAATAAAACTCAAAGCCCTGAACACACCAGGGCATTCGCCGGATAGCATCAGCATTGTTTTAGCACATAATGGCCAGGATAAAGCCGTGTTTACCGGCGATACACTGTTCATTGGTGATTGCGGTAGGCCTGATCTGCGTGAGCAGGCCGGAAACCTCACTGCGAGGCGTGAGGAATTAGCCAAACAGATGTATCATTCACTGCGCGACAAATTGTTGGTGTTGGACGATGCGGTTTGGGTTTACCCGGCACATGGCGCAGGTACCTTATGCGGTAAAGCGCTAAGCGATGCTAATCGCAGCACTATCGGCGCAGAAAGAGCGGGCAACTGGTCGTTACAGGAAATGAGCGAAACTGAATTTGTGCAGACCTTGCTGGAAGATCAGCCATTCATACCAAAATACTTTGCTTATGATGTTGCCTTGAATAAGCATGGCGCACCACCATTACAACCAGCATTAGCTGGCGTTCTGGCCAAAAAACCGGTCGAGCTGAACAGCGAAATGTTTATTATCGACGCCCGCCCTGAACAGGAATTTAAAAAAGGGCATTTGCCAGGATCGATCAATATTCAGGATGGCGGCAAATTTGAGACTTGGCTGGGCAGCATCATCGCACCCAAAGAAGCGTTTTATTTAGTAGCTGAAAACGAGGAGAAACTAAAGCAAGTAATCGGTAAAGCCGCTAAAATCGGTTACGAAGCTTTTTTAGAAGCCGCATTTGTGATTGACGGAGGCCACGAACAAATGGCAGAATTGCATTTAGCGCATTTTGTTACGCACCTGGAACAATACACCATAGTCGATATCAGGAATGGAGCAGAAGTAAAAGCGCAGCCAGTCTTTAAAAATGCTGTTCACATTCCCTTATACCAGTTAAGGGAACGCTTAGCAGACATACCTTTCAGCAAACCGATAGTTGTACATTGCGCCGGTGGCTACCGAAGCGCCGCCGGTAGCAGTATCGTAGCCAACGCATTTGGTTCAAAAACCAATGTATTCGATCTGGGCGAGACTATCAAAAACTTTATATACTAACGATGGCAAACAAAAAAGATCACTGGGAAAACGTTTATGCTCATAAAAAGCTGACCGAAGTAAGCTGGTACGAAGAAAAGCCGGAAACCTCGTTAAGCATCATCAACAGTTTTGATCTTCCCAAGGATGCCGCCATTATCGACATTGGTGGCGGAGACAGCTTACTGGCCGATCATCTGTTGGAATTGGGTTACTCCAACATTACCGTATTGGATATTTCTACCAAAGCTATTGATAGGGCAAAATTGAGGTTAGGCTATAGAGCTAATGAAATTAAATGGATCGTAAGTGATGTGCTGGATATCGGAACTGACGATCAATATGACATTTGGCATGACCGGGCAGCATTTCATTTTTTGACCAATACAGCAGATCAAAGCAAATATGCTGAAGTAGCAGCTAAACATCTGACCAATAAAGGATGGCTGATCATCGGGACTTTTGGTATTAGCGGCCCTGAACGGTGCAGCGGATTAGCTGTTGAACGTCATTCCCCTGCTTCGTTATCGAATATTTTCCAGCAGCAGTTTCAATTAACAGGTAGCGTAGAGCATATCCATCATACGCCTTTCAATACCGAGCAGCTATTTAATTACATATGGTTTCAAAATTTTCCATAACCTGTGGTTATCGTTCATTGCCTTTTATGATAAAAATCATTACCAAATAAGGCGGAATTTTGGGGTACCAAAAAACAAAAGATCATGAATACCCAACATCAGTTAACCCAGCCTCTTACTTTTCTGCACCTGAATGAAAACACCCGCAAGGTTATTTTTATACTTTGCGTGTCCGTGTGCCTAACACCATTTGTAAGCCCGGCCATCGCGCTGTTATTAGGTTTGGCGGTCGCACAATTATCCGGTCACCCGTACCTGCACTTAAATCATAAAGCGACTCACTTGTTATTACAAGTATCTGTTGTGGGCCTGGGTTTTGGTATGAACGTACACAGCGCCATGCAAGCCGGAAAAGAAGGCATATTGTTTACCATCGCGTCTATTAGCAGTACATTATTATTCGGCTTTTTGATCGGCAAGTGGCTAAAAATTGAAAAGAAAACCTCTTATCTGATCTCCAACGGTACCGCTATTTGTGGCGGCAGCGCCATTGCCGCCATTTCTCCGGTGATCAAGGCCGAAGAAAAACAAATATCTGTTGCGTTGGGCTGTGTGTTTATTTTGAACTCTGTCGCGCTGTTCGTGTTCCCGGTTATCGGGCATTACTTCAACCTGTCGCAAACACAGTTCGGTTTATGGTGTGCCATTGCCATTCACGATACCAGTTCGGTAGTAGGTGCCGCCAGCAAATATGGCGCACATGCTTTAGAGGTGGCTACCACCGTAAAACTGGCCCGGGCGCTGTGGATCGTACCGATTGCTTTCTTTTCAACGTTCCTGTTCAAGAACAATTCTAAAAAAGTGGTAATCCCTTATTTCATCGGGTTATTCATCCTGGCTATGATAGCCAATACTTATCTGCCGGTGGTTAAACTGATCAGCCCCTATATGGTAATGATCGCTAAAGCGGGACTTACGTTGACTTTGTTCCTGATAGGTGCCGGTTTATCACGTCAGGTATTGGCTTCCGTAGGGCTAAAACCACTTTTACAAGGTGTAGTGTTGTGGATACTGATCTCTGTCAGCGCATTATATGCCATCATGCACTTAGCATAATTTTATAAAACAATCGCAGAATCCCGTAAATAGCTTGATGGCTTTACCAGCTATTTTGCATTTAACCATTTCGGGTATGTTTCCCCGCTATGGATTAGCCTCGGTCTTAATGACTTGTAGAGAACCAACAGATAGAAAGCAAAAACTGCTGGCCTGCAAAAAAGTATTTAAATCATCGGCCAAAGGCACAAAAGCAGAACTAGCAACCGAGGCATTAAATGAAGGTTATAACGGGGGGATTTCCTGGTCTCAAACAAAGGCGGGCATTTAGGCTTTTATGATTGATAAATGATGCATACTATCATACAGATTATTACCGAATTTTTCCTCATGTTGTGGGACATTGCCTGGGGGCTGTTGTTCGGCTTCCTGCTATCCGCAGTAATCCGGGCTTTTATCTCAACAGAAACTATATCGTCGCGGCTGGGTAAAGACACGGCGGGGGCCGTCGGGCTTTCTACATTTTTCGGAGCAATATCTTCGTCTTGCTCTTACGCGGCAGCCTCCATGGCCCGTACATTACTCGTCAAAGGGGCTACCTGGGCAAATGCTGTGTCGTTTATGATATCGAGCACTAATCTTGTTTTTGAAATATTCATTGTGATCGTTACGCTGTTGGGCTGGCCATTTTTTGGCGGTGAAGTGATCGGCGGTTTGTTATTTATCCTGATATCAGCCTTGCTGATCAAGCTCTTTTTTTCAAAGTCTCTGAGTAAAGTCGCAGATACATCACATCATAACGATGATCATGCTCACCATCACGGGCACGACCATTCAAATCAAAAGTTAAGTTTTCTTGATAAAATTAAAGCAGCCACAGGCCATTTTTATATGGATGTGATGATGGTTGGTAAAGATATTATCATAGGTGTGGCGCTCTCTGCTGTGTTAATGGTTTTGGTACCCGAAAGTTTTTTGAAAAGCCTTTTTCTCACCGGACAAAGCCATTTGCCGCATTTATTGGTCTTAGCCTGGAACGCCATTGTTGGCATTCTGATCGCTGTTTTTGCTTTCGTTTGTTCGGTTGGCAACATCGTGCTGGCGGCGTTGCTTTGGCATGGTGGCATTTCTTTTGGCGGAGTGATCGCCTTTATCTTGTCCGACCTCGTGACCATCCCGATGCTGATGGTTTACCGGCGTTATTTCGGATGGAAAAGGATGTGGCTTTTGTTGCTTATTTTATCAACCGGCATTTTCATTACCGCAATAAGCGTCGATTACCTGTTTGAAGCACTGAACTGGCTGCCGAAAACACATGGGCAACCCATGCAAATGGCACAGGCGCATGTTAAATGGGATTATGGTACCTGGCTTAACCTCCTATTTATACCATTGGGATTGTTTTGCTTTTTCTACGGAAAAAAGCAAATAGCTAAAGGGAATGATATGTAATTTTATAACATTTAATCAAAATTCTATAAATTAACTATTGTATTATATATTATTTTTGATATAATGAAGAGGACCGCTGTCATTGGCTTTGCTGCATTCTACCTGATGTTGACCACAGGTATGTTCGTTTGCATTGTCCATTGCCTGGCGCGCGATGTTTTCAAGGTAGTGGCAAATGCAGCTCAGCACCAAAGCCATAGCCACAGCAAACCGAATATGGTTATAGCCCACTTGGGCAAGCAACAGGATCATCACAAAAAGGAGCCTTGCACAAGCGGGAAGGACTGCAAATGCTGCGACCAGCATGGCTCTTATGTGGTGAAAGAAAACATCAAGCCTTCTCTTGATCCTGTAAAATTTCAGTTGACCGCTTTAAAGGCCTCATCTTTTTACCAGTTATCTGTCTTTCAAACAAACTACCATCTGGCGACAAATTTATGGACCGATAGCCATGCGCCACCCGGCCCGGCCGGTATAACCTATCTTATCAAGATCCGTACCCTTCTCATCTGATTCAAGCATTGCTGCAAAAGCGGCCCGGCATTTTATTGTCTATTAATTAGCTTGAATTAAAATGATCTTACATATTAAAAATATGGTTTGCGACCGCTGCATCATGGTCGTTCGCCAGCAATTTATTAGCCTTGGCCTCACCGCAGAAACAGTTGTTCTGGGCCAGGCCACTATTCACCCCGATGCAGATACTGAACAGTTGAACCAGATAAGTGCCGCTCTGAAAGTGCTGGGTTTTGAACTGATCGACAGTGAAAAAGACCGTCTGATCGAACGCATTAAAAACTTGGTGATCGAAAAAGTTCACTATAGCGATCTGACTGATACCCATATCAACTTCTCCAATTACTTATCTGATAAATTAAATAAGGAGTATACTTATTTAAGCCGTGCATTCTCTGATGCCGAAGATATAACGATCGAGAAATTCATCATACAGCAAAAGATCGAGAAAGTTAAGGAGTTAATGTCCTACGGCGAACTTAATCTTACTGAGGTCGCCTTTAAAATGGGCTATAGTAGCAGCGCACACCTTTCAGCCCAATTCAAGCAAACTACCGGAATGACACCGAGTCAATTTAAAGCCAGCGCACCGGCAGACAGGAAATCTATAAATAATATATAAAATCAACCAAATGGAAAAGAACAATTACCGATCGTTCGCATTAATGCTGACGCTATCTTTTATAATCATGTATGCCGTCATGTATCTAAATGTCTATGAAGCAGATCATATTTATCTGAACCTGACCCGGTTTTACATGACACTTTTGATGATCTGCCCGATGGCGCTGCTGATGCTTGGCCTCATGCGGATGATGTATCAAAATAAAAAACTGAACAGGATCATCACAATTACCAGTATCGCCGTATTCGGTTTAGCTCTGGCAGCCGTTCGGACCCAGACACCGATCGGAGATGTACAATACATGAGGGGCATGATACCGCATCATTCCATCGCTATCATGACCAGTGAAAATGCCAACCTCAAAGACCCGGAAGTTAAAAAGCTTTCACAGGGAATTATTCAGGCTCAGGAGAAAGAGATCGCTGAAATGAAGCGCATTCTGGCCAGAATGGACAAATAATAAATATATCAAACCATTAAAAAACATGAAAAAGATACTTAAATCCATCCTGTTATCGATAAGCCTGTTCGCCGCCGTGTTGGCTGCAAAAGCGCAGGCAACATCTCCAACTATTTTAACCAGTTATTTCGCGTTAAAAGACGCCCTGGTAGCCGACAACAGCACAGAAGCGCAGGTCAAAGCAAAAGCGCTGCTTGTTGGTCTAATCAATATTCCGGTTGACCAGCAAAAGAACTGGAAACCCTATATGGATAAACTTCTGATTGACTCCCGCCATATCAGTGAAAGCACTGAAATCGACCACCAACGTGAATATTTCGCCAGTCTTTCTAAAAATATGCTGGAAGCTGTTAAAGGGTTAAAATTAAATATTACGCCTGTCTACGCTCAGTATTGCCCCATGAAGAAAGCAACTTGGCTAAGCGAAAGTGTTGAAATCAAGAACCCTTATTATGGCAGGCAAATGTTGACTTGCGGTAAAGTGGCCGAAAGTCTGAATAAATAATCAATCTCCACAGTTCAAGGCAGTTCACCACCTTGAACTGTTAAAATCAATTTTAGGATCATGAAAAAATCATTTATCATACTCACCCTGGCCGTTGCTATTTTAGCTATTGCCGCCTGTAACTCCAGCAGCAAATCCCCCCATTCAACAGCCGAAAGTGACACGGCAAAAACATCCGCAGCAAATATTACCCCGTTAGCAACATCAAAGGCCTTGGTCGAAGATTATTTAAAACTAAAGAATGCGCTTGCCAAAGACAACAGCGACGATGCGGCAACTGCCGGCAGATCGTTGGCTGACGGATTCGCTAAATTCGACAGGTCCGCACTGACTGTTGAACAACAAAAGTCCTTTACGGATATCGCCGATGATGCGCAGGAAATGGCGAAACATATCGGCGAGAGTGCGGGCAAGCTACCCCATCAGCGCGAACATTTCGATATACTGAGTAAGGATATGTATGACATGGTCAAGCTGTTCGGGGCGGGCCAGCCACTATATGTCGACCGCTGCCCTATGTATAATGATAAAAAAAGTGCGATATGGCTAAGCGAAACTAAAGCGATCAGTAATCCTTACCTCGGCACGGATATGCCAACTTGCGGAATTATCAAGGAAGAGTTAAAGTAAATCAGATGAAAAGGCCATTAAAGATATCGTTCATTGCCTTATTGGCTCTATTTATCATTATTCAATTCATCCCGCGGGGGCACAATGAAGGAATCGCACGCGGAGGTAATGATATTTCAAAGGCGACTATTTTTCCGGCGGATGTTAACGTAATTTTACAAGGGTCGTGTTATGATTGTCACAGCAATCATACTGAGTATCCTTGGTATTCAAAAATTCAGCCTGTCCGGTACATACTGGATGATCATATTCGTAATGGTAAGAAAGAATTGAACTTTACGGAGTTCGCCGGTTATACTAAAAGACGACAAAGAAGCCGGCTGAGGGAGATCGGACAAAGCCTTTCCGAGGGCTCGATGCCATTGTCATCTTATATTCTTATTCACCGCAATGCGATACTTTCCCAAAAAGAAAAACAGCGGCTCCAGCAATGGGCTAAAACTACAGGTGATAGCCTGTCCTTAAAAAATTAGACATGAGAAAAATAATATATGCAATGCTGCTATTTGTAAGCCAACTTGCAATAGCACAGACTCAAACCACTGATATGCCGGGTATGCAAAAAACGCAATCAGTTACCTATACCTGCCCAATGCACCCAGAGATCCATTCCGCCAAACCAGGAAATTGCCCAAAATGCGGCATGAAACTAGTTAAAGAAAAAACAAAAGCCACGAGTAAAAAGCCGGTAAAAAAAGCGTCTGAAAAAGCCGGGATGGCAATGGATACGGCAAAGAAAGTTGCAAAGCAAATGCCCGGAATGGATATGAATAGCAGCATGGATAAAGCTAAGGAAACGCCCGGGATGCGAATGGATAAAATGGGCACTGAAATGATGAAGGAGGCCAAAGCCGATCTGGGGTCTATAAAAACTCTTCTGCCTGATGGGCCACCCAGAACAGTAAAATATAACCTTTTTGTTGCCGATACTACAGTCATCTTTGGTAAAAAAAAGAAACACGCTATTGCGGTGAACGGGCAAATTCCTATGCCGACCTTAACATTTACAGAAGGCGATACTGCAGAGATCGTGGTTCACAATAACCTTGACGAACCTACCTCTTTGCATTGGCATGGTTTGTTTCTGCCAAATAAAGAAGACGGGGTTGCTTATTTAACGCAAATGCCCATTCCAGCGCACAGTACTTACACTTACCGTTTCCCAATAGTTCAACATGGAACGCACTGGTATCACAGTCACTATGGCTTACAGGAGCAGATCGGCATGTATGGCAGCTTTATATTAAAAAAGCGAAGAGAATGGGATATCCCAACTATACCGTTAGTGATCAGCGAATGGACGGACGTAAAACCTGGAGAGGTGGACCGTAGGTTGCATGCTGCTTCCGACTGGTTTGCGGTGCAAAAAGGCAGTACACAAAGCTATTCCGAAGCGATAAAACAAGGGGCGTTCGGTACAAAGTTGGCCAACGAATGGAAACGGATGAACGCAATGGACCTGTCTGACGTGTATTACGATAATTTTTTACTAAATGGTAAAAATCAGCTGGAGGCCGCTCGGTTCAAAGCCGGAGATAAGGTTAGATTGAGAATATCCAATAGCGGGGCATCCGATTATTTCTGGCTATCCTATGCAGGCGGAAAGATAACCGTGGTAGCCAATGATGGCAATGATGTGGTACCGGTGGAAGTTGACCGACTTATTATCGCAGTTTCTGAAACTTACGATGTAGTAGTTACTATTCCTTATAATAAAAGCTACGAGTTTTTGGTGACACCTGAAGACCGCAGTAAATATGCATCGATATGGTTAGGAAGCGGCACCAGGGTTTCTGCAAAGAAGATGGATCGCCCTAAATATTTTGCCGGCATGAAGATGATGAACGATATGATGGATATGAACGGCAATATGAAGGAGATGGAAGGTATGAAAATGCAGAACCAGATGATGGATATGAACACGGTAATGTACCCCGAGATCACTGGTCCGGAAAAAAAGCCTATGCCAAAAGCCAATAATGGTAGTAAGAATACGGCCATGGGTGACATGAACATGGGAGGAATGGACATGAGTGGGAACCATGATTTTGTAACCCTCAATTATGGCATGCTCCACGCTCCACAAAAAACCAACTTGCCGAAAGGTCCATGGCGCGAGTTAAAGTTCGATCTGACGGGTAATATGAACCGTTACGTTTGGACGCTGGATAACAAAACAATTTCGGAAACTGATAAGATATTGATCAAAAAAGGCGAGAATCTCCGGCTGATCCTATACAACAACAGCATGATGCGTCACCCCATGCACCTGCATGGTCATGATTTCCGGGTACTAAATGGACAAGGAGACTATGCACCGCTCAAGAACGTGCTTGACATACTGCCTATGGAGCGTGATACCCTGGAGTTTGCTGCCAGCGAACAGGGGGGCGACTGGTTCTTCCATTGCCATATCCTTTATCATATGATGAGTGGTATGGGCCGGATATTCAGCTATGAAAACTCGCCGCCTAACCCTGCCGTGCCAGACCCAAAACTTGCTCAGCGCAAGCTTTTTGCCGACGACCGCATGTTCCACCTCATGGGGCAGGCCAGTTTGGAAAGTAACGGCAGCGACGGGCAATTTATGTATGCTAATACCAGGTGGCAGATCAGTACACTTTGGCATTTAGGCTTTGATGCACAAATGGGTTACGAAAGCGAGACGATGGTAGGAAGATATATTGGCCGTATGCAGTGGCTATTACCTTATGTTGGTTTTGACTATCATTATAAAAGACCCGGCAAGCATGAGAAGAACATCTTTGGCGATGATTCTCGGAATATGTTCGGGCAGACAAGTAACAAAGAACAAAGGCGCACTGTGGTAGCAGGTTTAGCCTATACTTTACCGATGCTGTTTGTGGCCGATATGCGGGTGGACGGCAATGGCAAATTGCGCTTTCAGTTAGGGCGTGAAGATATTCCTGTTACATCGCGATTGCGTTTTAGCCTGATGGTAAATACCGACAAGGAATATATGACAGGTTTCCGATATCTCTGCACCAAATACCTTGCACTCTCAACACATTATGATAGCGATATGGGATTGGGCGCTGGATTAGCGTTTAACTATTAATCAAAAAAAGCATTATTGGTCACTTTTTATTTATAGAGTGGCCAATATTTTATTCTGAACCAAAACGCCAGATTCACTAAAGCTATCAGTGCCGGAACCTCAACCAGTGGCCCGATCACCCCTGCAAAGGCTTCTCCTGAATTGATGCCGAATACGCCAATAGCTACCGCAATAGCAAGTTCAAAATTATTACCCGTAGCAGTGAAGGCAATAGAAGTTGACCGGGAATAATCTGCACCAAAATACTTGCCGACAAAAAAGCTGGCAATGAACATGATAGCAAAATAGATCATCAAAGGAATTGCAATACGTACTACATCAAAAGGAATCTGTACGATCAGTTGGCCTTTAAGGCTAAACATCACGATAATAGTAAATAACAAGGCAATTAATGTAATGGGCGATATGAAGGGTACATACTTAGCGTTGAACCAGGTTTCGCCTTTCAGTTTGATAATCGAATAACGGCTGATGACTCCTGCGGCAAATGGCACACCCAAATAAATGCCGACCGATTTCGCGATCTCGCCAATGGTAATATTAACGGCTAGCCCTTTTAAGCCGAATAACGGCGGCAGAAAAGTAATAAATACATAAGCATAAACACTGTACAGCAATACCTGGAAAATGCTGTTCAGTGCGATAAGCCCTGCTGCATATTCACGATTACCTTCGGCCAGCTCATTCCAGACCACTACCATTGCAATACAACGGGCAAGGCCAATCAGGATAAGGCCAATCATATAATCAGGATGGTCGTGCAGTAAGGTAATAGCTAATACGAACATCAGTATCGGCCCGACTATCCAGTTGAGGATAAGCGAAGCACTTAGCACTTTGGTATTTCGAAACACCTCGCCCATATTCTCATATTTAACCTTGGCCAACGGCGGGTACATCATTAGAATTAATCCAATAACGAGCGGAATATTAGTGGTACCGGTTGAAAAGGAGTTTATCATTGTGGACGACGAGGGGAAAAAATAGCCAAGGCCAACGCCAATCGCCATCGCCAGGAAGATCCATAGCGTGAGGTAACGGTCAATAAAGCCTAACTTTTTTCTTTCGACAGCCGGTGCGCAGTGATCGATACTCATTAGTCCTTTAAGTTTTCATTGACGAAATTCCTTGCGTATTTCCTGATCATTTCCCGCACTTCGCGAAACTGCTCCATAATTTGTTCGTCTGAGCCCGTAGCTTTGGCCGGATCGGGAAAGTTTTGATGCAGTTTAATGGCCTTAGTTGGGAAATAAGGGCAATTCTCTTTCGCATTGTCGCAAACTGTGATCACGTAATCGAAAGGGGTATCGGCATATTCATCTACATTATTGGAAGTGTGGCCGGAGATATCTATACCATCACGCTTCATGATCTCGATAGCTTTGGGATTAACGCCATGTGTTTCGATACCGGCGCTATAAATAGTTGCTTTGTCGCCCGCAAAATAACGCAGGTAACCTTCTGCTATCTGGCTGCGGCAACTGTTACCTGTACAGAGTACTAATATGTTTTTCATTATTTATTAATTGTGTATTTCATTACTTAGCGCTCGCCGGGCAAACATGGCAGAACTCGGAAGATAGCTGAACTTCTACTGGAACATGCTCCCGGCTGATCTTTGCAAATCCCTTTTTGTCAAAATAGTCAGTGGCGGTTTCCGTCAATAGGTATAAAGTGGAAAGGCCTTTTTCGGATGAAAATGTAATAATGTGGTCGATTAATTTACCTGCAATGCCTTTTCCAAGAAACTCTGGCAAAACAGCTACCGATCTTAGCAAACCGTAAGTGCCGTAAACTTCTATCCCTGCAATACCTGCAATTTTATCTTTCACCATGGCGATATTAAAATCGTTCAGTTGTGCGGGCAGATCCACAACAGGCAGTTTTGCTTTAGACAGTAACTCTATTACCTGTTCCCGGTATGGTTGTGCGTTTTCTATCGTCATTTGTTAAGTTTAACAGCATCCACCGCCCGGTGTGCAACAAGCCTCGGCGGCTACCGCCAGGTTAATTAATTGCACTTTTGGTTTTTTTGTTACCGGTGCGCAACATTCCTCGCCTTTGTCATTGGTGCCACAGGAGCCGCCACGGGTTTGCGCTTTACATTGAACAAAGTCCGGGGTAAGGTTAACGATTAGTTTCTCGCCATCGATAATGAATTCATCAGGAAACATCTGGCGTGTATCAAACTGCGAGTTGCCAAACTCGATCTTCACGGTTGCATCAGTATCCAGCGGCAGCATTTTTTCTACAAGTGCAATGATTGAAAGCGCCTTATCCACCTTCATACTTCTTTCGGTTTGTTTCTCGCTTGGTTCCCAAAGCTGCATGATTACCTCTGTCCATTTATTCATTACACCTCCACAATCTACCGAAGTGATCGGGGTCAATTTGATTTCGGTGATATGAAATGAGGTTTCTACAAATTTATCTTCATCATACTGAAATTGCAGGTGCAACTCCGGGTTGGCTTGCAGTTGGGCTTTAAAATGGCCCCATGTCATCGTTTTCATAGTTTTATTGCAATATTACGATATATCATTTCAAAAAAACTTAACAGCAGTTTCCGGTTTCTTTGTAAGAACCAAACAGCACGTTTAGTTCCAGTTGCAGTGCTCCCCAAGCTTTCGGCTCAATGCAGTAACAAACGCTCACACCCTCAATAGTACCTTGGATCAGTCCGGCATTTTTTAACTCTTTCAAATGTTGTGAAATAGTTGCCTGTGCCAGCCCAAGTTCTTCCACGAGGTCACCACAGATACAAGCATTAGTCGCAATGATATGCTGTAAAATAGCAATACGTGCGGGATGCGCAATGGCTTTTAACTGCACTGCCAGCTTGTTTTGTTGTTCGTTGAAGATGTCTGTTTTGGTAATGCCCATGATTTATATCGCAATATTACGATTAATTTTATGATCAACAAATTTTTTATTGAAAGATAAATTTGTTTTGATCATGAGCAAACCTTTAATAACTATAACCTTGCCCTTTTTTCTTTTTCTTTTTTGGCCGGTCTGGATGTGGGGCGGCAGCAATAGGTGCTTGCTCGAGTAACACATCTAAAAACTTTCCGATTGTAGTACCGGCAGATGCCATCATTTTTTGTGGCGTAGTAAATTTTTGCTGTGCAACTCCTTCAGCTAATTCCTTGACATGAGCTTTATTGGGGGTAAACTGTTCTCCTGTAGAGAGTAGATCCATTTGGCGCCTTTGTTCAAGGCTACCATTTTTTATTACATTGGCATACACCATAGTATCATGCAAGCCACGGTCAAATTTAAAATGTTGATCGAAAATACGCTCACCGCATTGTTTGAAAGCCACCCTGTCAAATTCCCCCATCTTTTTGGAATGCTCGACATTTCGCCCTCGTGAATTATTCATTGGGCTGAGCTTTACGGTATTACTAGCATCCTTGCGGCTAACAATCACTTGTATGTGCATCTGTTCTCCGGGCTTTCGTTCTCCCCGTTTTTTTAAACCCTCTTTTACTTCTTTGTCCTCGTAGCTATAATAGCGGTGATTTTCCAATTTGGCAAACCATATCAAGTCGTTACTATCCTTAATATTCGGTCGGTTAAAATTGCGCGCATATTCATCCATCACCAATACAGCATATCCTTTAAGTAGTTCTTTAATTTGTTCCCGGTTATTTTCTGCGAGCAGGTGAGTGAGTTCCTTTTGACTTGGGCTAATATTTACAAGGAAGAATTTTGCATCATTGCGGCCAAGTTTAGCAATATTATTATCAATCTTTTGCCTTACTTCATAGGCGGAAAAACAATTATCTGTCTGATTAAACCAATATTCATGCTCAGCATTATCCAAGCGGTTTTCCTTTTCCAGGTAGTTAACTAAACCTCCCGCACTGCCTTTGTTGTCGGCAGTTTTACTGTCTGTTATGTTGATAAACATACCTTATCTTAATATTTCTATTTGTGCTTTTGTATTTGCTAACAGTTCTTCCTTTTCCCGACTGGTATTGAAACCACTGATATTTTCCCTGGCTTTGGCATAGCCGTCAAGTATGAGCGCGAATTGCTTTTTTAACTGTTCCTTACCCGTTTGCTGAAGTTCTACACGCTTTATAACATCAGCAATTAGTTTAAACCTGTCTGATTCTGTTTGCTGCCCGGCCAGTACTGCATTTAAACCTGGCGACAACGTTTCGTTAAAAAAAATTATCACATTCCTAAAAGCTTCTACCATGCGGTCTACATCCCTCCTCGTTGGTATCAGTAGATCATTTTCCTGGGTTTTGATGAAGCCAATCAAATCTTTATGGTTCTTTACGAGTGCGTTCTTCAGCATTTCATCATTCAGGTCCATAGGGTCTTTCTTGCTTTTGTAGAAATAATCTACCATCTGAATAAATATTTGTCGTTTTGTCCTTCCTAGTTTCAAGGCGATCTTCTCAAACTTCTGATCAACCGCTTCGGGATACCTTACCGACCGTGTGTTAATATCTTGCATACATCACAATTTTATTGTTAAAACTCTGCTGGTATATAACTTTATATCCTGATACATAGTTATATAGATAGCCAGTTATATGGAATACCCAGAAGTATCCTGAAAACGCCCTTTTTACAGTCGTGGGCGCAGGTAAGTATCCCTGGAGGATACTTAAAACCCTTTTTGCAGCGCAAAAAGCAAGCAAAGTAGGGCTCTGCCCAACTTCCGCTTGCTCCCTTACGGGACAAGCCAGGTCGCCATACATATTTGTACAGTTGATGTTTGAAGCGGTTGTCGCACTTCGCGCGAAAACCGCTGTTAATGGCCAAGAGAAATATTTGAAAGTGTGGACTGGGCTGGTGGGTAATATCATTCTTGAGATAATTGAGTAATAAATTGATATGCCGCTATATTGGTACACTGATATATGTTTAGCGGTTATCCCAATATAAAATAGCTGGATAACTCTATATCCAGTTACAGGGTTATATTGTTACCAACATGGCTTGCAGTGTCATTTACTTTCCAGTTTTCCGGCCAGTCAACCATACTTGCTTTTGTCGGGTGAAAGGATGGCAGGTAGAGGATATAACCAAAGTCCCGTAACTCTTTAATGCACTTTTGATAAGTGGCAGTGGATGCAATTCTCGATGTCGCCAATAAACCGCTTCTGCTTATTTTAAATGGACGCTGATAGCCTGAGCGCTGCCAAAAAATGAAAAGCCCTGAGAAAAGGCTGACGTGTGTTGGAAACAACCGCTCATCCTTACCCAACGATCTGAATAATTTTGAATAGCCCTTTAAATCCGGGGAAGATGATAAGACTTTCATTTTATTTTCCCTTCTAATAATTTGTGAATGTCTTCCAGCTTGTAATAAAGCATTCCGCCTATTTTAGTAAACCTTAATGTACCATTGATACGCAGGTTTTGTAAGGTGCCTGGTGATATGTTTAAAAGCTTTCGTACCTCTATACTTTTAAGCCACTTTTTCCCCTGGCCTTCTTCAGGCCGTATCATTTGCCTGATCTCCTGGAGCAGGTCTTTTTTAAAATCGTTCAAATCATCTTTCGTGATCACTTCAATTGCCGCCATATTTGATTTGTTTAAATTACAAACAGTAAAAAATATTTATCCATGCTCCCAACGACAAATCCTACTTACGTGGGAATAGTTAAAATGCCTAAAATCAGGCAGAACAAATTTAAACAATGTTTTGATAAAATAAAATATTATCAAAACATTTATTATTTTTGTATAACTCTTTATTGAAATATTCTAAGTAGGAGATACATTACATTTGGAAAATCATCAGTTGACAGGAGCTTAAACAATGGGGAAGATCGCTTACAAAACATATTTGAATGACAGGCTTAAACAAGCAGACTTTCATGGAACACCTACATTTCCCTTGTATATACAGATCACTTACGAACGAAAAAGCATTTTTTTCAAAAGCTATTATTTCCAGTTACTCTCGAAACGTAAGTACTTAATCGTTGTGCCGGGTATAGGTTCAAGGGGGCCGTCTTTAGAATTTGTAAAAAGCAGGGAAGAAGTGGTTATTAATTATTGTATCGACAAACTTGGTGATAACTTTTCACTCGATACTTTCAAAGAATTATATGATGGGATGAGCACTGATTTGTGTGATATGCTGGAAGGTGGCTTTTTTGAATACCTGTTTAATTTCTTTTGGGACGAGGGAAACCCGTCCATGCGGGATGCTATTCATAATGCAATACCTACAGTTACCCCATATAACTTGCTTCATGATTTTAAACGCATGTTTAAAGCCGATTTTTATAATAAGTTGATAGAAAATTCCTTTTACTACGCGCCCCCGTATTTGCCGCTATATGGTTTTAAAGATGGCCCGCAAAAGGGTGACCCAATCATTTTTTCTGTTATGGATTGGCAGGACAACTCTATTAAAGAGAAATTTCAAACTTACGTGGAGAAGACTTACCCGTTTGCGAAGGCTAATGATGTTGTAAAAGCTGTAGATACCTGGGCAGGAAAATATTTGTCCGTATCTTCTGGAAAATAAAAAGCCGCTCCATTTGAAGCGGCTAACTGGATATATTTTAACGACTGGGGCCTCTATAAGGTCGCAATTCTTGTGTAGGCGAAGGTGGTATGAATTTCTCGACAATAGCATTTATCCGATTGACAAACTTTTCAGGTATGTTACTACTTTGATAAACAAGGCTTCGATTTTGTATGCTAAGCAAGGAACGTAAATGCTGATTACTTTTGGAAGCATCAGCGATCTCTACATTGTCAAAGTGATCGGCAAAACGTTCGATATATTCTAACCCTAAATCGTAGTTCTGTTGAATGTTTTTAATATCAACAAAATGTCCACCGTCCTTCACTCTTTCATTCACACGGAAAACAGATTGCTCGATACTCTCTAATGTCAGGTAAATCAGGTGGGTAGCATAACCATGCGCTTTAAAATGAGCGACAACATCCATCAATGATTCATCTCTAAAATTAGTTTCTAAAGTAAAGTGCCGTCTATCTTTAACTGCGGCGTTCACCTGTTTGAAAAAATCTTTAGTCGCTTCCTCATATATGCTTCGTTTAGGCATACGGGGTGATTGGGCCTCTATCTGTGCAACAACTTTGTCAACATCAAAAATAATGGCACCGGGTATCGACAAGTCTTTAGAGAAAGTCGATTTTCCCGCTCCATTTGGCCCCGCGACAAATAATAGTTGCGGGTTATTTGACATAAGATCAAAGGGTTTTTATGAAGTGTTCCTGATATTTATCGTCCATCCACATCAAGTCCTTGCGGTCGGCGTATTCGTGTACTGCATGGGACGTAGTTGGGCAAACTGAGGGATCGTAATAGGTAATGTAACCGCCTTTAGCAAATTTTTCCTTTTTCATGGCCTCATACGTTGGCCTAAGACGTTCTTGCAATTCCTTGTCTGTTAGATCAAAGACTGATTTTAAACGTAGGTCGATGGTGGTTGCGTTGCTCATGGTTTGATGAAATGCTCTCATACAAATATAAAGATTGAAATATTAAGAATTATGAATGTTGATATTTAGGCGGTCTTGGCTACACGCTTCTTTGGTACCAGCTTTGCCTCTAATTGCGACATGTCTTCGCTGATCTTATGATCTAAAACTTTAGCATATATCTGCGTAGTCTTGATGCTGGTATGCCCCATCATCTTAGATACCGTTTCAATGGGCACGCCATTATTTAATGTAACGGTAGTGGCAAATGTGTGGCGTGCAATATGAAAAGTGAGTTCCTTTTCAATATCACAAATACCTGCAAGTTCCTTTAAGTAAGCGTTCATTTTTTGATTACTCATAACAGGCAATAACAGATTTTCAGCGATACATTGCGGATGCTTATCGTAGGCGCGAATAATACCTGCTGCCACAGGTAAGACAGGGATACGGGAAAGTGTATCTGTTTTTTGACGCTGGGTATATATCCAGGTTTTGTTGTCGATTCCTTTTACCAGTTCAGAACGTTTAAGCTTTCGTGCATCAACGTAGGCCAGCCCCGTGTAACAACTGAAAACAAAAATATCCCTTACCGTGCGTAAGCGGGCGTTCGGAATTTTCTTTTTTGTCAACCGGTCAAGCTCTTTGGTGTCGAGTACTTCCCGGTAAACCTTTTGGGTACGTGGCTTATAATTCAGATATGGATCGATTGTCAGCCAGCCATTACCCATACAGATCCTCACGATCTTACCGAGGTTCTTGATATATTTTATGGCAGAATTATTGGCGCATTTACGGACAGTCCGTAGATAGTATTCAAAGTCGTTTAGAAATGCAAAGTTGATCTTACTAACCGGTATGTCAGTGATATTGTATTGCCATTGCATAAAATCTTTGGTGTGCATCAAAGCTGTTTCATAACGCTGCCAGGTGCTTTTTTCAAACTCCTGCCCAACCAAAGCTTTCATCTTTTCATTATGATCTTCAAAAATGGCCACAAGCGTTCTTGCGCGTTCCAACTTACCGGTATAGCGGTTCTTTATAGTTTCTACGGTTACCGTTTCATCGGCAGCAGTCATCTGCCTGTGGATCTCGTAAAGCTGATGTTCAATACTGCTCATGAAAGCATTAAGGGAGCGGGCATCTTCTTTATTACCGGTCGCTCTGCCGGTATCAGTATCCCAGCGGTCAGGATCACACTTCCGGCCAATGGAAACTTCGGTACGTTTGCCATCTACTGTGATGCGCAAATAAATAGGGGCTGAACCTGATTCATAATTCTTTGGCTTTCTCAGGCAAAAAAGCACGGTGAGCATAGTTCTCATGTTGTTTTAACTTGCTTTTTAAGTGAACAAAATTGTTAAATAAGTCACTTGAAATCAAGATGCGCAATCATTGAACAGGTTGATATACAGATATATATCAGTTAATTCGGGAGTTGTTTTTCGGATCGGGAATTAACTCCCGAATTATTGTCATTTTCCTTGCGAAAACTTGAATAATTTGGTTTGGCCGTAAAACAAAAAACCCTTCAAATGATATCATTTGAAGGGTTTTGCTTGGTAATGTTACCTTTTTAGCGGAATGGACGGGACTCGAACCCGCGACCCCATGCGTGACAGGCATGTATTCTAACCAGCTGAACTACCACTCCTCCGTTTGGGTGTGCAAATATACAAACCATTTCATTTTACGCAAATTGTTTTTACAAAAAAGTTCGTTATTTGAAAAATTAAGGGCTTTTTTGATTTGTTTGCCTTTTTTATTTCGGTTAATTTGCTGATAGTCACCGTTTAAATAAGGTGATACAGGGTGTGGTTCACGCAAATTTAAAAATAGTTACTTCACATCAAAGCTGAAATACTGGCTTGCAGCGTCACCTTCCGCTGTAATTCCCTGTACAACCCCTATATATTTACCTGTTTGGTCAGACGTATAAAACGACAGCTGGCTTTTGCCCTGGGCCGAAGTGTTGATTTCAGGAGCCCAATAAAGCAGGCTTCTGAAATCGGGCATCCTGTTTTTAGCTGCCTGTTCAGTATCATACACCGGCGAATAAAACTCACGCTGTAACTGCAGGCCTTCATAATCAAGAACAACAGCCCTCGGGTCTATTTCTACACCACCAAGATCTCCTTTATAGGTTGTAAAGCTCAAAACTCCTTCGTAAACTGACGGGCCCCAGTAATACCGGTAAGGAACATCTTCAAGCTTGCGAACTTTTAATGGGTCGATAGCCATAACCTTATCTATATTGAAAACAGGCACGTCGTCCAGCATTACTAAGGGATCGCCATCTAAAAAACCATTGCCATTAAGTACTTTAATGTGATAGCGCTTTTGCGACCTGTTAACCCATACTTCTTTTACATACTCCCTCAGCACTTCTTCCATAGTTGTAAAACGGGTATAATTATCCAAAAGGTAGGTTTTATAAGGTGTTGAATAAAAACCGGAACTATCAACCGGTTGTTCGTAAAAATGCTTGATCTTGTTGGCCCAGTAAATGTTTTGGACCTGCGTACCCAGGTTTCCTTCTTCAATGGCGTTTTGCATGCCCCTGGTAAGGTTAAATTTGGGCGCAGGGTACTTTGAGTATTGTTCAGAAAAAGGACTTAATATATCTATATGATATATTGAATCGCGCTCTGAGTTGGTTTGGGCTACTATTTCTCCCGGGCCGTAAAGTTGTCTTGTATTAAAGATCAGCCTGCCTGTTGAATCGCTTTTTGAGGCATACAGCTGTACCCGTTTTCCCGGAACACTTAAATAAGCTATAATATCTTTGGCAACGCCGCCTGTTTGTGTATTGGTTACTTTGCCGGTAATCAGGTGGCCATCATATTCGGGCAAAAAGTTAAATACTGCAGGTTTGTTACCAAGCACGCTGGCCCATTGAAACCTTCGCCAGCCTTGCGACAGCATAAGGTTGTCAAGGGCAGCATCTGCCTCTGCATCTGTATTTTTGAAGTAATAGTCTGGCGATTCAATATTGCCCCTCAAGTCCGATTTTAGCCACAGATAGCTGAATATCTCGCCGGCATCGATCTTTTGCAGCGAATCAAGCTTATAAACCGACATTGACAGGTTAGCAGATCTGGTTTGTCCTGAAAGATCTTTAGCTGCAATGCCGACACTTACCTTTTTTCTGCGGGCGTATAAAGCCTGATCGGCGGTGGCATCAATACTAAGCTTTTGCTTGGGCCGCTTAAAGTAAAGCCTTTCACATACGGGTTGCCGGGCGCTGTTAAATATTGTTAAGCTTGATATGCCTTCACCTAATTTAGCTTTATCAAGTATGAAGCTGGCGGTCCCGTTATTAATTGACGCCGTCATGCCTGCTTTTATCAACTGCCTTGTATGTGCAAAAAGATATAGCTCGCCGGTTTCAGCGCCAGCAGCTTTCACTGTAACCTCTATTTGCGTACTGCCTGCATCTTTTACTGCCATTACATAGCCCTGGCTATTAACAGCAGGTAACTCTTTTGTAACAGCAGCATTATTGCCTGATTTAATAATGGCTTTGTAAGTATTACCGGCCTCGGGTGTAAATAAAAAACTGCCAATACCAAACTTTAACGGGCGAAACCTCGCTACTGTATCATTTTTCTGATCAACAATTGAGCCTCTGTACTCGCTTAATCCCTTGCCGTCTGATGCTGTAACCTTAAAGGCCACTTTACTGTTAATACCTGCAACCAGGCTTCCTCCCTCTGGAAAAAACTGAACGTCGTAGGCCAAAGATTGCGCTTTAGCCTGCACTTCAGGAGATTTCAATGGATTGACAATAGTGATGCTTTTTTCAAAATAGTAATCGGCACTGAAGTTTTTCATCCAGCTGGTATACGCCCTTAATTTATAGTTTCCATTGCCGGCAGATACAGGTACATAAACAGAACCGCTGCCAAGGCCGTTTTTCATTTCTATTTTAGTTTGTATAATGGCATTTTGCCTGTCGTCCAGTACATCAACATATACAACTTTACTTAAACCAAGCAACTTATGATAGGCAGCGTCAACGGCATAGGCCTTAAACCACAAAATCTCTCCGGTCATGTAGGCGTTTTTGTCGGTGTGTACAAAGATCTTTTCCTGTACGGCGGCCTGGCTATACTTATTAAAGCTATCAGAGATTTGACTTGTATTTTGTGCCAGCCCGTTCAACGATAACAGTAACATGCCTGAAAGCAGTGGAACGATAGCAGTTTTTTTAATTTTTTTCATAGCCAAACCTTATTGATTTATTTCCATGGCGTCATCTATAATTTTATTGTTCTGTCCAAAATGCAGGAGCTTGTACCCGTCCCCTGATCCTGCAATCGGTACATTCAACCGATGAATAAGTATATCCTATCACGTTCATTTGCTGCTTGATATCCGCTACGGGGACAGCGACACCGTTAATAATAAAGTTTAATACTTCATTTTGCTGGGTCTTAGGGTTAAAGAAGAGTGCGGTATCAGGAGGGCCGCAATCATAAGGGTATTTTGCCACCCAATCATGCGGAACCTGAACATTGTCAATAAATACCCGTTTTGCTTGAACATTAGTTACGCTTACATAACCGATAACAGGCTCAGCCGGGTCTTTCAGGTTATGAATATTTCCTGTTAGCTGTGATGGCTGCGCATCGAAGATGCTTCCTAACTGTTCTGTGTTTTTCTTCATGTTTTCCCAAAACTGGTAAGCTTCTTTTGTTAAAGCATACTGTTTCAGTAAAATGGAGTAACGCATCTCTACTTTTTCGGATGTTGACGCTATAGTTGTTATTGGCTGCTGAAATATCACATCCTGTGATAACTTAGCCGATGAACCTATCACTATAGTAGTTGACTTATCGCCGGCAAAACAGTAATAATTGGCCTCACTCCCTGGCCGCGCAACAACTGTTTTATTTTCACGATCAACTATATATGACGACTGATATCTGGCGTGAAACTTCCAGGTTTCGTCATAACTCCACCGGTAGTAACGGGTATTGTTAGCGGGGTCGTGCGTATTAGCATAAATTTGCAGGTTGCCGTTTTTTACATAAAATCCCACACTATCAATAGGCTGTGTTTTTTTTACCTCTACGTAATCTGACGCATATTCTTGACTATCGTTAGTAACAATATGCAACCGATATTTCTTTGAAGCATCAAGGCTAAGCCCAAGTATAAGATAGGCACCGTTTCCCTGAGGTGAAAGTGAGTATGATGCCCCTCCTTCGGCCTCTACAGATACGGTGCAATTATCAACTCCGCTTGAGCTTACGCTACCCGAAATATTAACCGTTCTGCTCAATTTTACTATCGTTGAGTCGGCACCGTTATTTATCACACCTTCTACAACGAGGTAATGATTCGGAGAGTCCACAATTTTAGGGTTATAGGGCTTTTTACAAGTTGCAAAAGCAAAACCTATAAGTAATACAAACCATATTTTTTTATTTCGTCTCATGTTTCTTCTATTGCCAAAAAACAGGCGGTTTATTTGATCCTCTTAGCGTACAATCAACACATTGGGGCAGTGCTCCCGTATGGCCAACTAACCCTACAAACGGCATTACAATTGCACTCACGGGTATGTAGAGGCTATGCTGGCCGGGTTTATTATAATTAAAATAAAAATCTTCATCATTAACCACCACATCGCCCTCAATGTGTTTAAAGTAAAAGCCCAAAAGCAGGCATTCACCCATATCAAGTTTGGTCCATTCGGGTGGCAGGTGGCCGTTAGGTATAAATACACGCAGCTTTGAAACAGTGCCTGCGCTCATGTATCCTATAACAGGTTCTGAAGCATCGGTAACACTATGAATGTTGCCTTTCAATTGCGAAGGCTGTGCGTCAAATATGCTGCCTAACTGCTCGGTATTTTTTTTAAGATCTTCCCAAAATTGAAAGGCCTCTTTGGTTAACGCATACTGTTTTAGTAATATGGTATATTTTTCCGCTACCTTTTCCGAAGTTGAAGCAATGAAAGTTATAGGCGCATCGGATAATACGTCATTTGTTAATTTTGCAGTAGAAGCCAAAATGATGTTACTTGATGTATCGCTGCGCCAGCAATGATATATCTGATCATTTATATAATCCCTGGGTAAAACTGTATCCCCGTTTGATTTATATCTTGAATCGTATTTTGAGCGATATTGATATGTTTCCTCATAATCCCACCTGTAGTACCTGGTGCTGTTGGTAACATCATGCGCATTTGCATTAATTTGTAAACCATCCGGTTTAATATGTAAGGATAAGCTATCAACAGGGGGCGTTACCTTTGCTTCAACAAAGTCAGATAAATATTCTTTGTTTGATGATGTTTTGATACGGATCCGGTATTTGTGGCTGGCGGGCAAATGTAAAGGAGCTGCAGCATAAGTACCAACGTTAATCTCAGTAAGCGGATATGCACTGCCATTGTCACTTTCTATTACAGCCAATGCCTGCTTTTCAGGATTAGTGGCTACTTTATCATTGAGTTTAACAGTACGGCTCAGTTTTATAAATGTAGAGTCGCTGCCGGTATTGATCAAACCTTCTACAATAAGATAACTATTTGGCGATGAAATAACGGCCGGCATAAATGATTTACGGCAGTTTTCACTCAGTAATATTCCGGTAAGTAAAAAAAATAATCCAAAGCCATTTGACGGAACATGGACTTTAAGGTGCAGCAAAGCTTTCGCCGCTAAACAAGCGGAGGCAGTATAATTAATTATACTGCTATTGTTATACAACCTATATATCCCGCTTCCCGTCATCGTTAAAACCTGATATTGTAGTTAATAAACGGAATAGGTCTGGCAAATATGGATAGTTTATAGCCATTAATAGCCCCGCCCTGTTCTGTAAAGAAGGTAGAATATGCGTTTTGCCTGCCGGTTAAGTTATATACACCTATTGTAAATGAATTATGTGTTAACTGATGTACTTTATGGTTACCCTCAATATTCATCGAAAAATCCGATCTGAAATAATCAGGGATCCGGTATTGGTTCCTGTCCGAGTAAAATACCCTTTCAGAGCCTCCGTATTCGTATTTAGCAATTGGTAAGGTAATTGGCCGGCCTGTACTGTAAGTAAGGTTTAAAGAAACACTAAACCGGTGCGAAAACCTGTAATTGCCAATGAAATTAAAATCATGAGGCTTATCAAAGTTTGCAGGATAATATGCCCCTCCGTTAATCAAATCTCCCAAATTAGGATCATTTTGTCTTAAAAACGTGCGCGAGTAGGTATAGCTGATCCATCCGTTGGCTTTGCCTGTTGCTTTTTTTATCAGGAATTCGATGCCATAAGCCTTACCCTGTGTGCCTATCACATCGGTTTCGATATGATGGTTCAATACCAGGTTGGCACCACTCTTATAATCAAGATAATCCCTTAACCGCTTGTAGTAAACCTCAACCGATGTTTCGATTGTGTTTGATTTTAAATTATGATAAAGGCCCAATGATACCTGGTCGCCATATTGAGGTTTGATATTGGGATCACTCAATTGCCAAACATCGGTAGGAGATATGGCAGTTGTGTTTGACAACAGGTGAATATACTGCCTCAAGGTGTTATAACCGCCTTTTATAGATAGGTTATCACCCAGCTGGTACCTGGCCGAAAGCCTGATCTCGGGGCCCGAATAAGTTTTAATAAGCTTGCCGCTTCCATAATTGGTACTATCTAACAAATTGGTGCTTGTTTTAGGCAAATTAGGCGCATAGTTGTAAACTGTTTGCGGCCCCAGGAAATTGTAGATTGAATACCTTATGCCGCCGCTTATCGAAAGGTCGTCGGTCACGTCAAATTTATCGCCCAGGTATAAAGCGCTTTCCAGGGCTTGTTGCGTGGCAACAACATCAGGTGCTACTAATGATTGAGCGCCGAGGGGTTGAAAATTGCCCGGATGGAGTTTATAGTAAATAGAACTCAATCCAAAATCGACGGTGTTTCTGCGATTAAGGTAGTATGTAAAATCTGTTTTGAAATTACTTTGGTTAATATCAAAATTTAACTTGTATGCATTCACCGGGTTATCGGCGCTTGAAACATCGTATTGATACCGGTCGATACCTGCTGTAATAACACTAAATAGCTTATTGTTAAAATTGTGCTTCCACTTAAGGTTAATGTTCCTGTTGCTATAGCTATAGGCTGTATCGCTGTTGAGCTTAAATTTATCCCTGCTTATATAACTGGTTAAATACAGGTTGTTTTTATCATCAATCTGGTGGCTTATATCAAGGTTAAGATCATAAAATGATGCCGAACTATGCTTGTAAGCATCTGGCAGGAGTTTAAGCAGCCAGTCGGAATAAGTGGTACGGCCACCAAACGAAAACGAGGTTTTATCTTTAATGATAGGCCCTTCAACATTAAGCCTGCTGGTGATCAGGCCAATACCAGCCGAGCCGGTGAATTTCTTTTTATTCCCCTCGCGATTGGTGACATCGAGTACTGAAGATAAGCGGCCGCCAAACCTTTCGGGGATGCTGCTTTTATATAATTCAATATCCTTAACTATATCGGGGTTAAACGATGAAAAGAAACCAAAGAAATGCGAAGGGTTATAGATTGTGGCATCGTTCATCAGGATGAGGTTCTGATCGGCCGAGCCCCCACGTACGTTAAAACCTGTTGTAGCTTCACCAACCGACTGAACGCCCGGCAGGGTAAGCACCACCCTTAATATATCAGCCTCGCCAAATACGGTAGGCACCTGTTTAATGCTTTTAATATCGAGCCGGTTTACCCCTAATTGTACGTTGCGTACATTGGCTACCTTTTCGGCAGATATTTTTACCTCTTTAAGGCTGGTTACCTGTTCCTGCATCTCAATGATGATCTTACCATCAGAATAAAGTATGATTTGCCTGCGGGTATCACGCATGCCAATGCCTCTTACACTTAATACCTGTCTCCCTTTTGGCAGCTTGATGGTGAAATAGCCAAACTGATCAGTAGCTACCCCGGTTTTAGTGTTGGTTACATAAATGCTGGCACCTGTTACCGACTCGCCCGATTTGGCCTCCTTTACATATCCCGATAAAGTTGCGGTACCAGCCTCAATAGTGTTGGTTTTGATCCCTATTTCATAAAGCTTATTTTCGGTAGTTGCTTCAGGTATCTTTTTATCTTTATCCAGATCTGCATTAGCCGGAGAAACACTCATGTTGGCTGCTGTTGCATTGGCAGCCGTAATGTCAAAGTAACCTATGGCCAGCCCGGTTTGTATTTCGCGTCCTTTGGTTAAAAATACTTGTTGCTGTTTTGTAATGGCGAAGTTAAAGCCGGTGTTTTTGAATGCCTGGCCTAATATGGCTTCAAGGGGTTTGTCGGTTGCTTGCAGGGTTACCTTCAAGCTGTCAAACTGCATTGGGTCGTAAAAAAAATGAAAGCCTGATTTTGCTTCCAGTTCTGTTACAAACTGATCAATAGTAGCTTGCTGAAAGTTTACGCTGATTGATTTTCCCTGCCCTTGCTGGGCATGGCACAGTTTAATTAAAATCAAAAAACAAAAACTTAGAAAGTAAATTTTTTTCATCCGGTTATTTTATTTTCCTGCCGTGTACATCCAATGCAATCTCACTTTAGCCTGTTATCAAATAACATAGCATAAGTGTTAATTAGTTAAATGGTCATAATAAGTAGCCACATCCACAATTGCCTGCTCCTGGTTTTCATGGAAATCAATATTATTTGCCTTTATATATTGCCTAAGCTCCTTTTTCTTGTCCTTGAAAATATCTAACAGGCCTCCTTTTCCGCTAAAACTAAGGTAGCTGTTGCCTCTTGTAACATAGTAATCCTTTGTTTCTCTAAAAAAAGACTCGACGGTATTGCTGCTGGTGGTAGATTGGATACTTTTGGCCCTTTTTACAATGATCCCGATTTTTTTACCCCGGTATAATTGATCATAAAAGCCGGTAGTAAGGCCGGCCTTGCCTGTAGAATCGGCGTTAATACGAATAAAATGATGGTTAAGCAACCAAAACTCTGCCACACGTTCGCTTAGTAATGAAAATTTTGTAAAGTGGTTATAAAGAAGCGAAACAACAAAATCTTTATTTAGGTCATATAGCATCGGGATATCGCGGTAAATCACGTCCCCATATTTTACTGCGCCCGGAGTAAATGATTTATTATCAAAAACATAGGCATTCCCTTTTATTATAGGGTCGTAATATTCATATTCCGGTCCGTTATACAGGTGCGATTGTTGACCTATAGCAGTATTATAATTAGCAACTGTGGGGCTTAAGCTCGTGCTATCAATGCCCGTTTGTGCAGAAACATTACCGTTTGCTATGATGCCCCAGGTGATAACTAAGGCCAGGAGTAATTTTTTTACCATTTAGGTTTTTATAAAAATGAAATTTACGTGACTTTCAATTAAATACCAAATGCCCGATTGTTAATACATCAAAGCAAGTGTATTATTTGTGTTACATGAAATGTTTATAGCTATTTATTACTGGGCCTGTTAAACGGACGCAACAGGGCTTGTTAAATAAGTCTTTATTAAATACTTAAAGCGGATGCCGGACTAATTGCGTCCGGATGGAGGGATTGATTCAACGTAATCATTAATTGGCTGAAAGAGAAATAGCAAAAGCAAAAACGTGAACAGTATTATACATTTATACATCAAATTGCCTAACCGATGTTCAGGGAAGCCATTTAATAAGATATTTCCATCCCTCAAAATACAATGATCCGATCAGGCTGAATTTTAAGCAATAAGCTTATCCTTGATCAAGGGTAATTATAAAGCTGCTGAAATGCCCCGGCTATGCGAATGCAGTGTCATTTATGGCCACAAAAATCAGGCAGCCAAAAAATATTTCAGTGGATAGTTAAAGCGCCGGTAAAATAAGTTAGTTAATAAGCAGCTTGTAACCGCGCCCGTGCACGTTAATGATCTCCACATTGGGATCGTCTTTTAAGTATTTACGGATCTTGCTCAGAAATACATCCATACTGCGCCCATTAAAATAATTATCATCATGCCAGATGTTTAGCAGGGCTTCTTCGCGGGTAAGTACTTCATTTTTGTGCACACACAGCAGGCGCAGCAGTTCGGCTTCTTTGGTAGATAGCTTTTGCTGATTATCTGCAGTCACGATCATTTGAGTAGTATAATCAAATGTATATTTCCCTATTTTAAAAGAGGTTTGCTTTTCCTCTTCTTTTTTGCCGGCATTATCAGTGCGCTTTAACAAGGCGTTTATCCGCAGCAGTAATTCTTCAATACGGAAAGGTTTGGTTATATAATCATCACCCCCCAAATTAAAGGCCTGGGTTTTATCTTCGATCATACCTTTGGCTGTGGCAAAAATGATAGGCACCTGTGCATTGATCTTACGGATATCTTTACCAAGTGTAAAGCCATCTTTTTTAGGCATCATCACATCCAGTATAAGCAAGTCATAGGTTTGTTTGGTAAAAGCGCGCAGGCCCTCTTCACCATCCTTACATAAAACCACATCAAATTTACCTTTCAATTGCAGGTAATCCTGCAGTAACAGGCCTAAATTTGCGTCATCCTCAACCAGTAGTATTTTCTTCATGTTATTTTTTTGTCCGGAAGCCCGAGGTCGGAAAGTCCGGAAGTTCTTTATTCAAATCGAGAGATAGGCTGAGCTTATCTTACGGACTTTCGGGCATCCCGACTTTCCGACTCAAGGATTAGGCTACTGCAAATTTCAGCTCAAACTCTGAGCCTCTTTCTTTTTCTGATTTTACGCTTATAGTACCATTAAGGCGTTTAACTATAGTGTTAACGTAGCTTAAGCCCAATCCAAAACCCTTAACATTATGTAAGTTGCCGGTAGGGATACGGTAAAACTGCTCAAATATTTTTGTTTGCTGGTCGCGGCTCATGCCTATGCCTTTATCAGCTACTTTAATAACAACCTGACCGCTTTTAATAAAGGTGCTTATAGTTATATCGGGTTCTTCGTTGCTGTATTTGATGGCGTTATCAACCAGGTTGTACAGCACGTTCGAAAAATGCAGTTCATCTGCAATAATATAGGCGTTCTCCGCATCAAGGTGCAGTGTAGTTTTGGCATTGCATTTTTGCAGTTTGAGCGCCATACTGTCAAGCACTATGGTAACCATCTCATTAACATCAACCGGCTTTTTTTCCAGCTTAAAGTCGTTACGCTCAATGCGGGCAATGTTCAATACCCGTTCAATATGGCTGCCTAAACGGGCATTTTCTTCAAAAATGATGTTGGCTAAACGGGCCACCCGGTTTTTATCTTCGGCAATTTCATTGTCCCTTAAAGCTTCGCTGGCTATCATGATGGTTGATACCGGGGTTTTAAACTCATGGGTCATGTTATTGATAAAGTCGATCTTCATTTCTGAGATCTTTTTTTGTTTCAATATCGAAAATATAGTGTAACCGAAGCAGAGGATCAGCACCATAGTAAGGCCGCCGGTTGTAGCCATGGTAGCCGTCATGTTGCGCAATATCAATGAGTTTTTTTGTGGAAATGAAAGCCTGATCTTACCGGGGTCGTTGATCACCTCTTTGGTAAAAATAGGGGTTTGATAAGTGTTGGCTGCAACAAACACCGGCAGTTTTTCGCCCTGGCTATCGCTGGCATTTGAAAATATCAGCGAATCGCTGTTGGCTGTTGTTACCTCATAACTAAAAGGCAGGAAAATGCCTTTGTTGTGAAGCTCAAAACGCAGCAATGAATCTATCCAGAAAGGATTGATCCGTTTATTCAATGGTTCGCCCGATTTGCGGTATTCCTCGGCCAGGTTTTCAATAACGGTAGGTTTTGCCCCTGCATTGTTCACTTTTTCAAGCGAATCGTTTTCGACCAGCTTTTTGATCTGCTGGAATTCCTTTTCTTTTTGTTTGCGGGCTTGTTCCTGTACCCACAGCGGGTTTATACGCGGTACAGAAATCATTTGCTTGCCAAACTGCGGGTCTACATAAACATATCTCAGGGTATCGTATTTATGTAGTTTTTTAGGGCGGCTTATGCGGCGTGTGATGTGCGTACGTACAATTTCAGGAGTTAGCTGTTCATGTACAACGCCAAACTCATCGGTGTATTCCTCCACATGTACCTTAAAATCAACTGTGCCTTCAGTTTGCAGTAAGCCATTAAGCTCATCGTCCATTTTTTTATGCTGGATCATCCGTTGCAAGCTATCGCGCAGCAGGGCTATCCGTTTTTCGCGGGCGGTGGAATGTTTTTTGGTATTGCTGGTATTTATCCTGCGTACTCCCTGCTCATCGCTATCGGTTGTAATTGCAACCTGCTGGGTTTTTGCTTTCAGGAAATTGTTGGCATCCTGCCGGGTTACTTTATCAACCACATTATTCATCGCCTCCCTAACCTGCCGGTCAAATGAGTCTGATTGCATTTGATATGCCTGCCTCAAAAAATAAAACTGCATAGCCATTACGCCCAATAGCGCAAAACTCATTAAGCCAATGATTAAACCTATGCTTCTTTTCTTCATTTATTAAACAAACAAAATTATCCTAAATCCGCACACAAAAATTGCATTTAACAAAATTTAACAAATGCACATTTATTTAAAACTCTGCTGCTTAATATTTTATTATCTCAAATACAGCCGTGTGGTGCATAAAACAGTGGGTTTAATTGCAGAAAGCTTTAAACAACAAAAGGCCCTTTGTTAGGGCCTTTTGTAATATCTTGCTTGCGCTTTTCTGTTTAGAATGGCAGATCGTCATCATCTGACGATGAGCTGATATCAGCAGAAGGAGCTGCATATTGCGGAGCGGCAGATGCGTTATTAGCTGCTGCTAAAGGCGTAACCCTCCATAACTGCAATGAGTTAAAATAGCTTTTTTTGCCCATTTTGTCTGTCCACGGGCGACCTTTAAGGTTAAAAGAAACCTCTACATCGTCACCAACTTTAACGCTATCCAATAAATTGCAACGATCCTGTATAGCTTCAAACTTTAAATATTCAGGGTATTGAGGGTTCTCAATATATTCAAGTATAAGTTCGCGTTTTTTAAGTGAATCGGTTACTTGCTGGGTAGCCGATACTTCATGTACCTTACCTTTAACTTCCATAATTAGTCTTCAAATAATTTAAAATGTAAAGTTAATAGTTAAGAAATTAAAATAGGGGCTTTTTAATTCTTAATTTTACCGAATTAATATGCAAGTTTTCCACACCGAAAGTAAAATCATAATTACATGTAACAAAAGGCTTTCAACTTACCTGCAACGGGAAGTTGAAGCTTTAGGCTATGAGCCGGTCCGCGTTTTCCCCACCGGGGTCGAACTAAAAGGTACCGTTACAGATACCATTCCGCTTAATTTGAACCTGCGCTGCGCAAGTCAGATCCTGTATTCGATAAAAACTTTTACAGCCCGCGACCCGAAAGAGCTTTACGATGAGCTGGTAACCATTGAGTGGGAAAAGTTCATTGATTTTACCGGTTATTTTTCGGTATCATCAAACGTGAACAATGAACACATCCTTACCCCGTTGTTTGCCAACGTAAAAGTAAAGGACGCCATTGTAGACAGGATCAAATCCATCAAAGGTATCAGGCCGGATTCGGGCCCGGAAGTTAATAAAGTGCTCGTACACCTGTACTGGCAGGATGACCGTGCCGAAATTTTCCTGGATACGTCCGGCGAAACCCTGGCCAAGCACAGCTACCGTAAAATACCAGGCAAAGCACCAATGCTTGAGGCTTTGGCGGCATCAACCATCATGGCTACCAAATGGGATATGAAGAGCACCTTTATTAATCCCATGTGTGGTTCGGGTACCCTGGCTATTGAAGCAGCCTTGCTGGCCACCGATAAATCTCCGGGTTTGTTCAGGATGAATTATGCCTTTATGCATATTTTAGGTTATGACGAAACCGTATTTTTTGCCGAACGCCGTGTACTAAAAGATAAAGCAAAGAAGGAAACCGGCTTCAAGATCATTGCCACCGATATTTCGGAAGATGCGGTTGACATAGCACGCAAAAACGCCAGAACCGCCGGTGTAGAACATTTAATTGATTTTGCCGTTTGTGACTTTGAAGATACCGAGGTGCCTGAGGCAACAGGCGTGGTGATGTTTAACCCTGAATACGGCGAGCGTTTGGGTGTACACACCAAACTGGAGATCACTTATAAACGTATGGGCGATTTCCTGAAAAAGAAATGCCTCGGTTATAATGGTTATGTTTTTACGGGCAACGCCGATCTGGCTAAGAAGATAGGTTTAAAGGCAGCCCGCAAAATTGAATTTTATAATGGTAAGCTTGATTGCCGCCTGTTTGAGTATGAACTGTACCAGGGCAGTAAACGCGAACCGAAAGAAGAAAATTAAATGAAAAAGATCCTGTTATTTATAACAATTGTTTTATCATCCGTTTTAGTTAAGGCACAAACACAATTAGCATTTCCGTTTCAGGGCGGCAGCCCAATTATGTCGCGTTTTTTTAAAGATAGTCTTGTGATATCTCCCGAGATCATTAAAAAGAAGGCTACGGGTACAGCTGTATTTAAATTTACTGCCGATGACAAAGGCAACATTAAAAAGATCATTGTTTATTATGCCGATGATGCCATACTGGTAGTGCCTATCATTGAGGCGCTGAAAAAATCGAATCATAAATGGATCATTCCTGATCATGAAAAGCTGCATGATTTTATTTTGCCATTTGCAATCAATTTTAACGCGCCTGCCAATACCAGCAACGCTACTATAAAGGCCGCATTTGATTATTACACCAAACGCAGGCCAATTATATCTTATAATCAGGTACCGCTTGAAACTGCTACGTTATTACCTACGGTAACGGTTAGTTACGATTTGACCGAATAATTTATCTTCGCCAAAAAATATTTGAAAGCGACAGACCGAAAGGCCTGTCGCTTTTTTTTTGAAAAAAAAATATTTCAAATAAAAATATACTTTTAATTAAAACCGGCGACTATTTTTTTTCGTAACTATACCTAAAATGTCATAATTGGCATTTACTTTTAATTAAAACCTAAAAAAATCTCCTGCATCCAGGCGGGCTAATTTGTGTTTTTTTAAAAAAATTAAAATCCGGGCGTCAATTATTCTCGTTAGTTATAACTGAATCAATATATAATTGGATGAAAGATATGCTGAATTTTAAGATCAAAGCCATTGCCGCTAACGTCAGGCATACAAGGGAAGGACTAAATTATACCCAGGAATACCTTGCGGCTAAATTAGGTATATCCCAAAATGCCTATAGCAAAATAGAATTGGGCTACACTAAAATAACTGTTGAAAGGTTGTTCCAGATTGCGTCTATTTTAGAAGTTGAAGTAGCTGACCTTATCAACACAGAAAAAACAGCTGCGGCCTAACGTTTTTTATACAATCCTGTTGTTCCATCTTTTGCTTACTATCTTTGCAAAAGATGGAACACGATAAACTTATTGCCGCTACTGTTGATTTTGTACGCGACACACTCAAAAATGCCGAAGGCGGCCACGACTGGTGGCACATTCACCGCGTTTGGACAAACGCAAAACTCATCAATCAAACAGAAAACACCGACCAGCTTGTAGTTGAACTTGCTGCCCTACTGCATGATATTGCCGACAGCAAATTTCATAACGGCGATGAGGAAATTGGTCCGCGTACTGCAGGCAACTATCTGCAAAGCATGAACGTTGATGCTGATATCATTAACCATGTGCAGCAAATCATCAGGCACATGTCGTTCAAGGCAAGCTTCGATAAAAAATCCTTCCATTCGCCCGAACTTGCTGTAGTGCAGGACGCTGACAGGCTTGATGCCATTGGCGCCATTGGCATTGCCCGTGCTTTTACTTACGGAGGCTTTAAGGGGCGTGAATTGTATAATCCTGAGATTAAACCCAATCTTAACATGACCAAAGAGGAATACAAAAACACAGCCGCTCCAACCATTAATCACTTTTACGAAAAACTATTATTGCTTAAGGATAAGATGAATACACCCACAGGCAAAATGATTGCGGCTCAAAGACACGCTTTTATGGAAGATTATTTAAAACAGTTTTTTGAAGAATGTGGTTCATAATTAGCACGAAAGCTTACTTTTGCGCCAAATTTGACAGCCCATGAAAAAACTTATACTTACCATAATACCTGTGTTAATTGCGGGCGTTGCTTTTGCTCAGGATACAGTTAAACGCCAGCGTTTCAATTTCCATTTCCAACAAACAGTAATTACCCAGTACAAGCCATCATTTCATGCCGACTATACAGGTGATAACAGTTTGCTTACCGGCGAAGAAACTCAAAGCTCAATTACTACTACACTTTTTGGCGGGGCAAGACTTTGGAAAGGTGCCGAAGCTTATTTTAATCCCGAGCTTTCGGGTGGCTCCGGTTTGAGTAAAACTTTGGGTGCAGCTGGTTTTCCAAACGGTGAAACTTTTCGCGTTGGCGGCGCAGAACCGAAGATCTACATAGCCCGGTTATACTTTACCCAGAATTTTGAATGGGGAAAGGAAAAAGATACTATCAGCGATGATGCCAATCAGTTAGCTGGTTTAAAAAGTAAACGTTACTTTTCGGTTACTGTGGGTAAATTTGGCATGGCCGATTTTTATGACGGCAATGAATTTAGTCACGATCCGCGTACGCAGTTCATGAACTGGAGTTTGATGGATAACGGAGCATGGGATTATCCGGCCAACACACGTGGTTATGTAATGGGTATCCATACCGAATTGGGGCAGCCTAACTGGACATTACGCTTTGCTTTCACCATGTCGACCACTACTGCCAACGGTGCTATCTGGGACCAAAAAATTGGAAAAGCAAATACGCAAACCTTAGAATACGAAAAACGTTACACCCTTAACGGCCAAAAAGGCACAGTCAGAATTCTTGGTTTCCGCAATAACGGTAAAATGGGCGATTATCGCCAGGCCCTGGCACTTAGCCCAACGGCACCTAACGTTGATACTACACAGGCCTGGGGCCGGCATAAATACGGTTTTGGTATTAGTGCCGACCAATATTTAACTAAAGATTTTGGTGTATTTGCTAAAGTAAGCTACAACAATGGTAAAACCGAAACCTGGTATTTTACCGAGATAGACCGTTCATTGAGCTTTGGCGGCGTACTTAAAGGTAGTTCGTGGAGCCGTAGCGACGATGAACTGGGCCTGGCTTTTGTAGCCAACGGCATATCAAACGCCCACCGCGATTATCTTGCTGCCGGCGGCTACGGCTTTATCATCGGCGATGGCAAGTTAAACTATGGTACCGAGTTTATTGCTGAGCTTGACTATAAAATTAACGCTTATCAAAAAAAATTCTGGCTTACACCCGGTTACCAGTTTTTACTCAACCCTGCCTATAATAAGGATAGAGGCCCGGTAAATGTATTTTCATTAAGGGCACACGTGGAGTTTTAAAAGCAGCCGCAGTTATATAACTGTGCAGTGCCGGAAAAATAAAAATATGTCATTGCGAGGAGGAACGACGAAGCAATCTCGTAGCTCTGTAAGTCGGCCATGCATTGGCTACGAGATTGCCGCGCTGCGCTCGCAATGACATGTTTTTTCTTGCCTGCCGTTATTGGAGTTGTTTCCAAAAACATTAATTAGTGTTTGTTTCCGAACCCAAATTCCCGGTAGGTGTTAGGCTCGTCATCGGTATTGCTAAAGGCAAAAGTGAAGGTGGTAGTCCAATTTTCATAATCGGCTTTTTTATCCTGTGATGGCTCCACGTGAGTAGAGCTGATCATATAAACCCCTTCGCGGCTTAGCTTAAAAAATACCAGCCCATTGCTGTCGCTTAATAACTTCTGCGGAATTATAGTGCCATTTATTGTTCTTACATACTGAATTACCACGGCATCTTTCATAGGCTTGCCTTTAAAAAGTACCTGTGCCGTAACATCATCGCCATATGCGGCCTTATATGGGTTTTGTTGTATCACAATTTCATAATCTTCGCCCAGCGGTTTATCAAAGTCTTTCCCGTTAGCCTTATCAACAGCAATAAGGGCTTTGGTTGACTGGTGATACCTTTCAACAAAGTATTGCTGACTGCTGGCCCTGGCTTCCTCGGCCATTTTATCAAGCCCTTCGCTTTCAAGCGCCCTTATAAATTTATTTCTTTCTGATTCCGTTTCATCTTCCCTAACTAACTCAAACAGGGCAAGGCCCGAGTTTTGAATCTCGTAGGTAAGCAAACTACTATCGGCCGGGGTGCTGACCTTTGACAGGTCTGTTTTTTTTGAGCCCTCATACAGCATAAATTTAGTTGCCTTTGCTTTGGCATACACAAATTCATTTTCGGGCTTAAACTCATTGCCGCTTAGCAAGTGCAGGTTTATCTTATCGCCCTTATGAACGTAAAAATTATGTGGCAATAAAAAATAATCCTGCGAACTGGCCGTAAAGCTGATCATGAGCAGTAATATGATGGGCAAAATTGAGGTGCGATTCATAGTTTTCTGATAGTATCACCAAACATACAAAGTTTTAAAAACTTCAGTAGTTTTACGTTATGATTTTTGACAGGAAAAACCTCGATAATGATACTTTGCTGGTATTTTATAAAAAAATGCTATTTCCACGCATGGTTGAAGAGAAGATGCTGATCCTGCTGAGGCAGGGCCGTATCGGCAAGTGGTTTTCGGGTATTGGCCAGGAAGCCATAGCAGTTGGCAGCGCCCTGGCTATGAATACCGACGAATATATCTTGCCTATGCACCGCAACCTGGGGGTCTTTACTTCGAGAGGAATCCCCCTGTCAAGGCTAATGGCGCAGTGGCAGGGTAAGCCCTCTGGCTTTACCAAAGGGCGCGACCGTTCTTTTCACTTTGGCACCCAGGAATATAAGATCATAGGGATGATATCGCACCTTGGCCCGCAGCTGGCCCTGGCCGACGGTATTGCCCTGGCCGATGTATTATCGGGCAGGAAAAAAACAACACTTGTTTTTACCGGCGAGGGAGCTACCAGTGAAGGCGATTTTCATGAAGCACTGAACATAGCCTCTGTTTGGAAACTGCCGGTTATATTTTTGATCGAAAACAATGGTTACGCCCTTTCTACCCCAACAAATGAACAATATAACTGCCGCGAACTGGTAGATAAAGCCATAGGCTACGGTATTGAGGGCCGCCGGATTGATGGTAATAACCTGCTTGAGGTTTATAATACCATAAACTCACTTAATAAAGCTATCCGCGAAAATCCACGACCCGTTTTGCTGGAATGCATGACCTTCAGGATGCGTGGCCATGAAGAAGCATCAGGTACCAAATATGTGCCCAAAAATTTATTTGAGTGGTGGGCAGGGAAAGATCCGGTTGCAAACTTTGAAAAATACCTGCTTACCGAAGGGGGTTTACTTAAAGATATGATCCCGGCTATCCGTAAGGAATTTGCCGCTCTTATTGAAACCGAAATTGAAAAAGCCTATGCGGAAGCCGATATCATACCCGACGTAGCTACCGAAGTGCGGGATATGTATAAGCCTTACAGTTTTCCGGCCATAAGGCCGCAGCCATCAACAGTTACCACTAAACGTTATATAGATGCCATTAGCGATGGGCTTAAACAAGCCATGCGCAAGCATGCCAACCTCGTGATCATGGGCCAGGATATAGCCGAATACGGTGGTGCTTTTAAAATTACCCAGGGCTTTGTGGAGGAGTTTGGCAAGGGCCGCGTGCGCAATACGCCAATTTGCGAATCGGGGATTGTTGGTGCGGGTATGGGACTTGCCCTTAACGGTTACAAGGCTGTTGTTGAAATGCAGTTTGCCGATTTTGTTACCTGTGGCTTTAACCAGGTTGTTAACAACCTGGCCAAAACACATTATCGCTGGGCACAGGGTGTTGATGTTGTAATACGGATGCCGGCGGGTGCCGGTACAGGTGCAGGCCCCTTCCACTCGCAAAGCAACGAAGCCTGGTTCACTAAAACGCCAGGGCTGAAAGTTGTTTATCCGTCTTCTCCGGCAGATGCCAAAGGCTTGTTGCTTGCCGCTATTGACGATCCTAACCCTGTAATTTATTTTGAACATAAATACCTGTACCGCAGTATCAGCGCAGATGTACCCGATAATGACGTAATGATTGAGATTGGCAAAGCTAATTTAATTCAACAAGGCGAAAAGGCCAGCATTATTACATTTGGCCTTGGCGTACATTGGGCACTGGAATATGCCGGTAAACATCCCGATCTATCTATAGAGATCATAGACCTCCGTAGCCTTCAACCCTGGGACCATGAAGCAGTTGAAGCCAGCGCAAAAAAAACAGGCCGTGTGCTAATACTGCATGAAGATACACTTACCAATGGTTTCGGTGCCGAAATTGCCGCCCATATTGCCGAACATTGTTTTAAATACCTTGATGCTCCCGTAATCCGCTGTGGTAGTCTGGATACAGCCATCCCCATGAATAAAGCCCTTGAAGATCAGTTTTTAGCTAAAGCCAGATTAGATGAGTATATGGAAAGGCTATTGGCTTACTAAGCTTTTGTTCCACTCCTGCCCGCCAAATATATGTGGCAGTTGTGTTAGCTATTTAAAATAATTGAACATTGTTGATGTTTTTAGCATATAAAAGCTTGCTCCTTAAAGCAGGCTTTTTCTATCTTAGGGCAAATCAAAACCCTTGAAAAAAATATGAGTTTTAAAACCCAGCTCAGTTCAATTTTTGTTGATGAAATCAATATTCCCCCCGAATTTCAGATTGAAGAAGTACACCAGCGCGAATACCTGAGCGGTGGCGAAATGAAACCATGGAACGGCGAAGTAAGCGAAGTTTACTCGCCGGTTGGCTTTTGGGGCCAGGATGGTACATTTAAACGCAAGCTGATAGGTACATACCCTGTTTGTACCGAAAAAGAAGCTTTTGAGTCATTAGATGCTGCCCTTGAAGCTTATGACAACGGCCGGGGCGAATGGCCTACCATGAGCATTGCCGACCGTATTAAATGTATGGAACGCTTCATTTATAAAATGAGCGAACAGCGTACACTGGTGGTAAAGCTGCTGATGTGGGAAATTGGCAAATCTTATGCCGATTCGGCTAAAGAATTTGACCGTACTATTGAGTACATCAATGCAACTATTGATGCCCTGAAGGATATTGACCGCCAATCGTCACGTTTTGAAATGGCCGAAGGATTGGTTGCCCAGATTCGCCGCTCGCCATTGGGCGTGGTGCTTTGCATGGGGCCGTTCAACTATCCGCTTAATGAAACTTTTACCACCCTGATCCCTGCATTGATCATGGGGAACACCATTTTATTTAAACCACCTAAGCACGGTACGCTTTTGCATTACCCGCTGTTAAAAGCATTTCAGGAGTCGTTTCCTAAAGGTGTAGTGAATACCATTTATGGTCGTGGTGCTGTTGTAACACCGGGCCTCATGGCATCGGGTAAGGTGAATGTACTGGCTTTTATAGGTTCAAGCAAAGTAGCTAACGACCTGAAAAAGCGCCACCCTAAAATTAACCGTTTAAGGGCTGTTTTAAGTCTGGATGCAAAGAATGCTGCCATAGTAACCAAACACGCCGACCTGTCGCAAGCCGTTAGCGAGTGTATTTTAGGCTCCTTATCTTTTAACGGCCAGCGTTGTACTGCTATTAAGGTAATATTTGTACATAAAGAAGTTGCCGATGAGTTTTTGAAATTATTAAGCGAGGCCGTTGCTAAACTTAAGTTCGGCCTGCCATGGGAAAAAGATGTAAAACTAACCCCGCTTCCTGAACCGCACAAACCAGCATATTTAACTGATATTGTAAATGATGCCTTAGCCAACGGCGCAAAAATCATCAACGAAAATGGCGGTGAAACATCGGCTTCGTTCTTTTTCCCGGCGATAGTTTACCCGGTTAATGAAAACATGAAACTATACCGCGAAGAGCAGTTTGGCCCGGTGATTCCGGTTATTCCGTTTGAGGATATTGAAGAGCCGATCACTTACCAGATAGATTCGCCACATGGTATGCAGGTGAGTATTTTTAGTAACGACGCTAAGGAAATTTCATCACTGATAGATCCATTTGTAAACCTGGTGAGCCGTGTAAACATCAACAGCCAATGCCAGCGCGGACCGGATGTGTTCCCCTTCACCGGGCGTAAGGACAGTGCGGAGGGCACCCTTTCGGTACATGATGCCTTAAGGTCGTTCTCTATCCGCTCATTGGTTACCACCAAAATGACCGAAACCAATAAAAACATCATCAACGAAATTGTGAATGATAATGACTCCAATTTCCTGAGCACGAAGTTTATATTGTAAAAAGAGCAAGTTACTTTTCAGCGTATCGACTCACCCCGACATCGCTGCGCTCGTCACCCCTCTCTACGCAAGCGTAAAGAGGGGTTTTCTTTTTTGCCCTCTTTGCGGCAAAGCCGGAGAGAGGGTGGTCCAGCGAAGCGTAGACCGGGTGAGTTGATTATGCGCAATACCAGTGCAAGACTTAAACTGAGCGTCATTGCGAGGTACGAAGCAATCGCGAACTATACAGGCCGGACCTTCAAGCCGGGGATTGCGTCGTACCTCACAATGACGCTTTTTATTTACCTGCTCATTTTTTAATTAAAAAATATTTGCATCTTTGTAGCAATTCCTTAATTGTTAACCCTTTAATATTTTAAGGACTATGCTACAGAGTATCTCATCCATATCCCATTAGTGCATCACCTTTAACAGGTGGACAGCAATTCTTTTGTTTTTGTTTAAACGTTTTTGCCGGTGTATTTAACCGGTGACAGGTTTTGTTTGTCTGCTTTTTTTTACGCGTTAACGGTTTGGCTTGCGCTTTTCAAAATGGGTAAATCCCTAACCCGGGGATGAATTTTTGAAAATCATAACAGATTTTAATGAACTAAACACGTAAAGTCCGATGGACATACATGATTTACCGTACCGTTTAAAATCGGCACGGAGAAAAAAACGATTGGTTAAAGAAGCGTTTGATAAAAAGCTGATCAGTCTAAGCAAGCAACGACAAGACCTGAGCGATCAGATTCGCCAACTACCGCCAATCCCTTTGGAGAAACCTTACCAGAGTGGATATGTACGCTATTTTATTTTGCGTAGCGATATTGCACGCAGTGACAAGGCCGAGTTTTATCAAAGCCTACTCAATAAAATAAACGTAAAATGGTGGCATCACGATAAATCTTTTAAAAAGAAAAAGCGCCGCAAAGGCAGGTACACTTATTCAGAAAAAGAACAAAAACTCCGGGAACTTGATCCGGAAGAATTCCACAGTTCAAAACTCAATCTTACTGATGCAGAAAAACAATGCTTCTATTTTAAAGAAGTATGGGATGTAGTATACAGGCGATGGAAGAACATGTATGTATTTATTGAACAATGGCGATTTGTGTTGGTGATCAAGCCACACATCATCTACACAGCAAAACAAATTGACGAAGTGCTTGAACAACAGCTAAGTGAGATCAATGAATTTATTGATTGGAATGGTTATTTGCCGCGGATTCTCAGGTTGATAGATAAAACTAATAAGCGATGGGATTGGGACTTTTATGAGCATCCATCATACATTAACGAATTTAAAAACAAACCGAAGTACACCTCAAAAGAGGCGTATCTCGACTATTAAACAATACCCTTATGGGCAATTTAAAAACAAAAGAACTGACACAAATAGGTTACGCCGATAATAAGCAGCGGAGCCTTGCTGTGAATATCATAGCCAAACACTTCAAGCATTACAGCAAAGCGGAGGTGATCAATTTACTAACCAGTATCAGGCAACAACCAGATGCTTACCTAAACAATGAGATAACCGGCAAAATAGCGGAAACACTCATCGACAAAAAGAATGAACCCTTAGCGGTATCTTATGAGTTAAAGGGTCAAAGCGTTCCTTTAAGCATTTTTGGTGAGGAAAACATTGAGCCATCTGCCATAAAACAAATGGAACTTGCGCTTAAACTCCCGGTTAGTTTACAGGGGGCGCTGATGCCTGATGCGCACAATGGTTATGGCCTGCCGATTGGCGGAGTGCTTGCTGTTGAAAATGCGGTGATCCCCTATGGAGTGGGTATGGATATCGGCTGCCGCATGGCGTTATCGATCATTGATGCCGATGAGCGCTTTTTAAAACGATATACGCATCAAATTAAACAGGCTATAAATGATCATACCCACTTTGGGATTGATGGCGGGTTAAGCACATCGCAATATCATGAGGTATTGGATAGCCCGGTATTTAATCAAACCCCGCTGCTTAAAAAATTGCATGGTAAGGCGGTTAAGCAATTGGGCTCATCGGGTAGCGGCAATCATTTTGTGGAATTCGGGCTGATAGAGCTTTATAAGGATAATACCCTTAACCTGCCTCCGGCACAGTACATGGCTTTGCTATCACATTCGGGCAGCAGGGGTTTGGGAGCCAACATCGCCCGGCATTATACACAAATTGCCATGAATACCTGCAGGCTTCCGCGTGAAGCACAGCCACTGGCCTGGCTTGATCTTGACTCCGAACCCGGACAGGAATACTGGCTAAGCATGAACTTCGCCGGCGATTATGCCAAAGCTTGTCATGACCGGATCCACTCCAACCTGTTAAAATCGCTGGGATTAAAACCTTTAGCCAAAGTAGAAAACCATCACAATTTTGCATGGAAGGATACATTAGCCGATGGTACCAAAGTGATCATCCACCGTAAAGGTGCCACACCTGCCCATGCAGGTGAATTGGGAATTATTCCCGGCAGTATGGCTACCCCTGCTTATCTGGTTATGGGCAAAGGAAATCATAGAGCTTTAAATTCTGCATCGCATGGTGCGGGCAGGGCCATGAGCCGCAAAGAAGCAAGAGAAAATATCACAGGTTCGGCGATGAAAAAAATGCTGGCTGATGCCGGTGTAGCGCTTATTGGCGGCAGCCTGGAAGAAAACCCATCGGCCTATAAAAACATCGAAATGGTAATGGCCGCCCAGCAACAGTTAATGGAAATACAGGGTAAGTTTTACCCACGCATAGTAAGAATGGATAACGAATAATGAAAAAGATCATACAAATAACGGCCGGCAAAGGTCCGGCTGAATGCTGTCTCGTTGTTGTTAAGGTTCGGGACATCATCCTGAAACAGGCAAAAGCTCAAAGCATAACCATCTCTGTAACTGAAGATAAACCGGGCGACCAAAGCGGCGCACTCCTGTCATCTACTTTAATAGCCGAGGGGGCTCAACTGGAAAACCTGTTAAAAGAATGGCAGGGTACTATACAATGGACAGCGCAAAGCCCCTATCGTCCTGCTCATAAGCGTAAAAACTGGTTTGTGGGTGTGGAGGTATTTGATGTTCCCGAACAAACGCATTTTGATCCTGCTGATGTGGTGTTTGAAACTATCCGTTCATCAGGCCCCCGGCGGGCAAAATGTAAACAAAGTTGAAACGGCAGTACGTGGCATTCACAAACCTACCGGCATACAGGTTACCGCAATGGACAGCCGGTCGCAATTGCAAAATAAAAAACTGTGCCTAACCCGGCTTGAGGCCCGGATCGCTGCGCTGCAAGCCGGTAAGTTGATGGATCAACAGCAAAGTCAATGGCTGGAGCATCATTCGCTTGAGCGGGGCAATGCGGTTAAGGTTATAAAGCTTCCGCTTATCTAAAGTCAAGCTTTGATTTAAACTCACGAAGCTTTAAAAACTTCGTGAGTTTCTTCATACGCAGGTTTACTTGCCGCTTGCCCGCTTAACCATAAAATCCAAAGCAACTTTATCAGGCAAGGTTTCCGCTGTTGGCTTTTCACTCAGTATCATTATTTTATTATCTTTTGCTGTATAAGCGGGCCACGCAGGAACGCTTTTTCCATTAGGATTGCCGGTTTTAACAAAATTAGCCCAGTAGGTGCTCATGGTTGTAGCCAACTGCTGATCAACAGGCTCCCACGGGCGGTTCAGGAATTTAAGATTGTCATAAGCGTAAGCCACTTCGCCGGTATGGAAAGCGCCGTATTTAACAAAATCAGCAGTAGCCGGTAAATGGCGGGTAAAGCGGTAAACGTAAATTTTCGACTTCGCCTTTTCGCTCTGCACATTGGCCCATGTATAATTTTGCATGCCGAAGATCTGGTCGCGGTTTATCCGGGTTTGCGAAATTGCTGCCTCCTGGTCCGAACCGGCGGGATATAATTTTAGCGCCTCGCCGGCATCGGTACCATACTGACTGCCAATCATTTTTTTATATTCTTCGGCAGTTTTGGGCGGGGCAACAAAGGCATCGTCTTCATTCCAGCCGGTAAGTACCGGTACATCATTTTGTTTATGTCCGTTAAAAATATCGGCAATACTTTCGGGTAAAACATATCCGTCAATAACGGGGCGGCTTTGGCCTTTGCCAACCAATTCGGCAGCCGGTTTGCTCCTGAGCGCGGCAATTGAATTTGCGCCTAACTGTGCTGCTGTTTTGACCCCGTTTTCCTCTGATTCTTTCAAGCCTCCATATCCCCGCGGACTAATAAAACTGGCCCCGCTTTCGGCAATTGCGCCGTTAAACAGTTCTTTACCTAATGGCGATGCTACTAAACAATTTACACTCATTGATCCGGCCGATTGACCTGCAATAGTCACTTTATCCGGATCGCCTCCAAAAGCTGCTATGTTTTGTTGTACCCATTTTAACGCGGCAAGCTGATCCATCAAGCCATAGTTTCCTGAAGCATTGTGCGGCGACTCTTTGGTTAGTTCGGGATGGGCGAAGAAACCGAAAATGCCTACCCGGTAATTGATAACCACAAATATGATCCCCTTTTTAGCCATGGCCTCGCCATCATAAATAGGTACGCCAGCACCGCCGCTTACAAATCCTCCTCCATAAATGTATACCAGCACGGGCCGTTTTTCTGTTGCTGTTTTGGCACCTGTCCACACGTTCAGGTACAGGCAATCTTCACTGATAGGTTGATAAGGAATCAGAAACTCGCGCGTGTAAACGCCAAACGCATCGGGCTTGCCCTGCATGGGGCTGGCTGCAAATTCAGTGCATTTCTTTACGCCATCCCAGGGCTTTACCGGCTGGGGCTCTTTCCAGCGCAAATCGCCAACCGGTGGGGCAGCAAAGGGAATGCCTTTATAAATATGTACGTCGCCGCCCTGATTGGTTAAGCCTGAAACTTTGCCGGCATCTGTGGCAACAACATCAAGGTTTTTATTTTGAGCGAAAACAGAACTTACCAGCAGCAGAAGCGGCAATAAAAGGATTCGTTTCATTGAGTACAGGTTTATTTATTGGTTTGTTAAACTTACGAAGTTTTGGACAATTTGTAAGCTGTTTAACTTAATAACAGCATGGCATATAGTTAACTCACCCGGTCTACGCTTCGCTGTACCACCCTCTCTCCAGCTTCGCCGCAAAGAGGGCTGAAAAAAATAAAATCCCCCTCTTTACGCTTGCGTAGAGAGGGGTGACAAGCGTAGCTATGTCGGGGTGAGTAGATACCGCGTTTATTTAAAGCCATGTTTGAAATGTATTGCATCGATTTAAAGAACTATTCCCCCCTTTGTAACAATCCCCATATTTAACAAAAACATCACATTGCATTTTAAATGCTTTGCGGATATTTGGCGCAATTAAATTTATTTTTTCGCGATGAAGCTTAAACATCTGCTGCTCATTTCCCTCTCTTTCGCTACCGTTTCGGTATCGGCCCAAAAAAAGAAAACAACAACGGCTGCCCCCGCATCAGCATCAATTCCCCGCCCTAAACTGGTTGTGGGTTTGGTGGTTGACCAAATGCGCTGGGATTATCTATATCGTTATTATGACCGTTACCAAACCGGTGGTTTTAAAAGGATGCTTAATGAAGGTTTTACCTGCGAAAACACTAATATCGACTACATTCCTACGGTAACTGCGGCAGGCCATACCTGTATCTACACCGGCTCAATCCCGGCCATACATGGCATAGTAGGTAATGATTTTATTATCCAGGCTACAGGCAAATCTATGTATTGTACTGACGATAGCACCGTGGTAGCAGTTGGCAGCACTTCAAAAGCCGGACAGATGTCGCCACGCAACTTGCTGGTTAGTACAGTTACCGACGAGCTGAGGCTGGCTACAAATTTCCGCTCAAAAGTTATCGGCATAGCATTAAAAGATCGCGGCGGCATCCTTCCTGCCGGTCACTCGGCCAATGCTGCTTACTGGTTTGATGATGCCAGCGGTAACTGGATCACCAGTACTTACTATATGAACAACCTGCCAGCATGGGTTAAAAATTTCAACGATCAAAAGATCGCTGAAAAATACCTGAAACAGGATTGGAACCCGTTATACCCTGTTGATACTTACGTACAAAGCGCGCCCGACAACAGCGATCGTTATGAAGGTAAGTTCCCCGGTGCCGCTGCACCAACCCTGCCTGTTAAAACTTCTGAACTTTACAAAGGCCGTATCGGCATGATCCGCTCAACACCTTTCGGCAATACTATGACGCTTGATTTGGCCAAGGCAGCTATTGAAGGCGAAAAACTGGGTAAAAATACGGTAACCGACTTTTTAGCGGTGAGCCTTTCATCAACAGATTATGTTGGTCACCAGTTTGGCCCTAACTCGGTTGAGGTTGAAGATACTTATTTAAGGCTTGACCAGGACCTGGCAGCATTTTTTAATTATTTAGACGCAACTGTGGGCAAAGGCAACTATTCGGTTTTCCTGAGTGCCGACCATGGTGCTGCCCATAACCCTAATTTCCTGAAAGATCATAACATTCCTGCCGGTGTTTGGGACGATAGCAAAGCTGCAAAAGAGATGAATGCAATGATCAGTGATAAATACAAGGTGAACAACCTGATCATCAGCATGGATAATTACCAGGTTAACTTTAATAACGCGGCCCTTGCAAAAGCAGGCGTTAGCGAAGATGCTGTGAAATTGGATTGTATTGCATACCTGAAAAAACAGCCGGGCATTGCCTATGCAATCGACCTGCAAAAAGTACAGGAAGCTAATATTCCTGATGATCTGCGCAGCATGATCATCAACGGTTATAATGCCGAGCATAGCGGTGCTATCCAGATCATCCTGAAACCGGCGTGGTATACTGGCCATGGCACAAACGACCGTGGCCCTACAGGTACTACACACGGTACCTGGAACCCTTACGATTCACATATCCCGTTGGTGTTTATGGGTTGGGGGATTAAACATGGCAGCCTTACCCGTCAAACACATATGACAGATATTTCGGCTACCATATCGTCGTTATTGCATATTCAGGCACCTAACGGTAACGTGGGTAAAACTATCAGCGAAGCGTTGAAGAACTAAGTTGTAAGTTTTTCGTACAAAGTCCTGAGTTAAAGCAAGCCATACGGCCATGTTTGGCTCAGGACTTTTTAATTTGGAAAAAAGACAATGAAAAAATACATCTCCAGATTTCATTATGTAACACAGGATATGCCAGACCGGAGCCATGTGCAGCAGGTACAAATTGCCTGCAGCGCGGGTGCAAATTGGGTGCAATATCATTGCATGAGCAAGCCCGAAGATGAACTGATTGACGAGATAAACGAGATAGCCGAAATTTGCGACGATTGGGGTGCAACCCTCATCATCGCCAACCACTATGACCTGATTGACCGGGTTGACGCACAGGGTGTACATATTGATGACGTTGAGGCCGATCTGCCCAGCATCCGCAAAGTTATCGGCCCTGATAAAACCCTTGGCGCATCTGCGGGTGACACCGATGGATTGTTGAAATTGCAAAGTACCGGAGTGGTTGATTATTATACCTACGGCCCTTTTGCTTCTACATCAACGGATGGCCCGAACGGCGCTGATCCGCTCGGCTTTAGCGGTTACCGCCAATTGGAGAAGCTAAACATCAGTATCCCGGTAATAGCTGCCGGGGGCATCCAATTAAATGATGTAGAACCATTGCTGCAATCAGGTATTGATGGTATTGCAATATCATCAGCCATAAACCTTGTTGCCGACCCGGCTGCAAGTGTTAAGGAGTTTTATAGAAAGATGTATTGATAGCTTACGCATATACCTTTAACCTCATGTCATTTCGAAACGAGGCACGAGTGAGAAATCTTATACATCCTGCTCTAAACATGTTGAAGGCTTTACGAAACGTATAAGATTTTTCGCTATCGCTCAAGAGATAGTTTCTCTTTCGCCCCGGCGCTCATGCCTGCCCGGCTCTATCGAAATGACATCAGTATTTTTAATATTTTATCCCAAAACAATCGAATTTAAAGTAGACTCTTTTAAAAGCGATTTTCCTGTCATAAAAGACGGTCACCACCTCATATCAGCCATAAAAACCTCATCTTTATATTTTCATTTAATATTCATTTGTTCCACCTACATTAGCAATGTCATCACATCATATAGTACGCGAAAAGCAGGAGCCCGCTTTACTGGTTTTAAGTATGGATACTTTTGATGAGGAAATGCTTGGGCAGTTGCTGGAGTGGAGCCCTACGGTGATCTGTACAACCAATACCGCCGAAAAGCTGGATGCCTCGGGCATAAAGGTTGACTGGATAATAGGTGATGGTGAGGCGGGTGATTTACAGTCGGATGTAAAACACATGCCTTTGGGGGAGGATAATGCAGCGGGTGCCGCTTTAAAATACCTGGTAACGCATAATTACCCCGCGGTTAATGTAATTACAGATGTGCTGGAGCTAAAAGATTTTTTGTTTTATGCAGATAAAATAAACCTGGTGATTTTCAGGGAGCAGCAAAAGATCTACGCCGTTAATCCGGGATTCAGCAAGTGGAAACCAGCATGCGAGTTCATTGAATTACTTTCGCACTCCCCGGGTTTGCAACTGAGCGGACTTGAAGCCATGGGCAATAACAGGTATAAAACTACCCACGATGGCTTTTTTACACTGCAGTTTGAACAACCTTTTTTGTTCATTGCCGAGGATATTGAGTAGCGAAACCGATAGTTGGTGCGTATAGATAGTATTGGTTCGCTTTTTGAGTAAAAAATAATTAAAAACGCGTTAAACCGTTTAAACATTTAATAGTCTATATATTTATATCAGCAAAAAAATACCATGCTGATCAGTTAAAAAATCTTTCATCATGAAAAGGACATATAAAAATCTATTAACAATTGCTTTAGGAGGCTTGTTGAGCCTGTCTTTAGCTTTCAATGCTGATGCACAACGTGGCGGCGGTTCTCGTGGCGGCGGTGGTGGTGGTGGCGGAGGCGGTTCAAGATCGTCAGGCGGTGGTGGCGGAGGCGGTAGCTTTTCCCGTCCTTCTGGTGGTAGTTTTTCACGCCCTTCTGCCTCATACGGCGGTTCACGTAGTGCTATAGCTGCGCCACAACGGAGTTATGGTACGGATTCACGTACCAGCGTGGGTTCTGCTCAGCAGCGAGGCTATGCTGTAAGGCCAAACGGTTCATCTGTAGCGCCACAGCGCAGCTATGGCAACACTGCACGTGTTTATAACGGCAGCCGTGGTTATGCAACTGTCGACAGGCGTGTTTACAACGGCGGTCGTGGTACTTATTACAGAGGTGGTTCTTATGCTTCTGGTGGCCGCAGGGTTTATCCTGGCACTTATAGCTACGGTGGCCGTGGTGGTTACTTTGGCAATCACTACTATTATCCGTACCGTAACTACTACAACTCGTTCTATTATCCACGTTTAGGTTTTAGCATTGGTTTCTTACCATATGGCTACTATCCTTTCTGGTGGGGCGATTATCAATATTACTACAGCGATGGTTTATACTACCGTCAGTACAACGACCAGTATACCGTTGTTGAGCCACCAATTGGGGCTGAAATAAAAACACTGCCATCAGGTGCTGAGTCAATCATGATCAATGGCGAGCAGTATTACGAGTTAAACGGTGTTTACTATCAGCCATATACCAAAGATGACGGTTCAACTGTTTATGTAATTGCCGGTAAAGACGGTCAGTTAAATACCGACCAGGGTAACGGTGATGGAAGCAGCGTTGATCAGGGCCCGCAAATTGGCGATATTGTAACTCAATTGCCGCCAGATTGCAGAAAGATCAAGATCAACGGCGAGAAGTTGTTTGTTTCTCCTGATGGTTATTACTACCAGGAAACTCAAAACGGCGACAACAAAGGTTATAAAATTGTAGGTACTCCGTCAGATGATCCTGAAGATAATAACAGCGATCAAAACCCGAACCAACAGTAATTAATAAAAATTCAATATATATTATGAAGGCTGCATCCGTAATGGGGGCAGCCTTTTTTGGTTGAGTCGTTTGAGAGTACCTTCCATAGGGAACGCTCGGATTGTGCGGTTCCCTCTTGAGATGGGTATAAGGCAATGTCATTAAGTTAAGAAAACTCCTCCAGAGGGGAACAGGTTTGTAGTAATATCATATACCGAAAATAACCGTGCCAGAGGTACGGAACACTGGAGTTGTGTGCCTCTGGCACACTAAGACAAACTAACTTTTATTTCTACAAACCTTTTGCACCTCTGGTGCAACCTGTCAATCCCTTAACTTAGTGACATTGGAGTGTAGGGGTGTGTTTCTGCTTTAGAGCTAATCGCAGAAACACACCCCTGCTACCACTCAACTCTCTCAAGAGCAGGGCTGTTGCATTCTATAATATATAACGCAAGTTCAAGCGTCTTTCGCTTGAATTATAACCAACGTAAGCGTCCACGCTTACGTTTATAACGTATTACGGGAGCGTGGACGCTCAATTAGGCTAACGATCAAGCGTAGACGCTTAATCGTGCGAGTTTTTAAGAACTCAATATTAGAACGCAACAGCCCTGTCTCTCAAGAGGGGATTTTAAAAACCTATTTAATTATTTCCGGTATTTATTATTTTACTAATTTTTTTAGGATTTAGCGTTTTCTTTTCTGAATTTTACTTTTATGAATAACCTCCCTCCATTAGCCGAACGTATGCGCCCCAAATCGCTTGACGAGTATGTTGGCCAAAAACACCTTGTGGGCCCGGGAGCGGTACTGCGTAAAGCCATTGAATCAGGCTCTTTGCCATCAATGATATTTTGGGGGCCGCCGGGGGTAGGTAAAACAACGCTGGCTTATATTATTTCGCAATCATTATTCCGCCCATTTTTTGCTTTGAGCGCTATTAATTCGGGCGTAAAAGATGTTAGGGAAGTGATAGAAAAGGCATCGCTGTTAAAACAACAGGGCGAGGTGCTGCCGATATTGTTTATTGACGAGATCCATCGTTTCTCCAAATCGCAGCAGGATTCATTGTTGGGGGCTGTGGAGCGCGGGATAGTTACACTGATAGGCGCTACCACCGAGAACCCATCATTCGAGGTGATTTCGGCTTTGCTATCACGCAGCCAGGTTTATATTTTACAATCTTTATCCGAAACAGACCTGATAGACCTGCTGAACAAAGCCATGAAGGAAGATGGGGTTTTGAAGGATAAAAATATCACCATAAAAGATCATGAGGCTTTGCTACGCCTTTCGGGAGGGGATGCCCGCAAGCTCCTCAATATTTTCGAACTATTGGTAAACGCATTCGATACCCCCGAGATAGTATTAACCGATGAGATTGTACTGGAGCATGTGCAGCAAAACATGGCCTTGTATGATAAAACCGGCGAACAGCATTACGATATTATTTCGGCCTTTATCAAATCTATGCGTGGTTCCGATCCTAACGGGGCTGTTTACTGGCTGGCACGGATGATAGTAGGCGGAGAAGATCCATTATTTATAGCCCGGCGCATGCTGATCCTTGCATCCGAAGATATTGGCAATGCTAATCCTAATGCTTTGCTGCTGGCACAAAGTTGCTTTGAGGCCGTAAATAAGATAGGCATGCCCGAATCGCAGCTTATTTTATCGCAAACCGCTATTTATCTGGCTACATCTCCTAAAAGTAATTCGGCAACTACTGCTATCGGAGCGGCCATAGCACTGGTGCGCCAAACAGGCGATTTGCCTGTGCCCCTGCATTTGCGTAATGCCCCAACCAAGTTCATGAAAAATATAGGCTATGGTAAGGATTACAAATATGCCCATAGCTACGAAGGCAATTTTACCGACCTCGATTTTCTGCCTGATGCTATCCGCGGAACAAAAATTTACGATCCCGGTAACAATGCGCGCGAAAATGAATCAAAAGAAAAGTTAAGAAAACTTTGGGGCGACAGGTATAAATACTAATTTAAGCCTTGCTTTCAAAAGGTATATCTTAAACTAACCTATACCTTAACCCTTAACTGTCTATATCTATGATCACTACCTTTCTCGGGCACGAACTCAAAGCTTTCTGGCGATCAAAAAATACAGGGAAAAGTATAGCTATCCGCGTGGTAATGGCGTTGCTTATCCTTTATCTGTTTGCATGCATTTTGTTTGCAGGCCTGTTTTTAGATAAAATTCTGGCCGAAACTTTTCCCCACGATGATGTGGTGTTTTCTTTTTGCGGCATTATCCTGCTGTATTTTTTGTTTGACCTGGTTATGCGTATGCAATTACAGGAACTGCCCACATTAAGGGTGCAGCCTTATCTGCATTTACCTATTAAACGCAATACCGTAGTGTCATACCTGGCATTTACGGCTATGCTTTCGATGTTTAACCTTTGGCCAATTATACTTTTTGTGCCTTTTGTTTTAAAGGTGGTCCTTACCGATTCGGGCGCTTTACCTGCATTGGCTTTTGTAGTGGCCATTTTGGGCTTTATGCTTTTCAACAATTACCTGGCGCTGTTTATTAAACGCAAGGCCAATTTAAACGGATGGGTTTTCCTGATTTTTGTAGCAGTGCTGGCTCTCATTATCACCGGTGATTTCAGGTTTCACCTTTACTCCGTGCGTAATGTCTCCTATTTATACTTTGGCCATTTGCTTAGCAAGCCAGTGTTGGTATTGCTCCCGGTTGTGCTTGCTATAGCCATGTATTATATCAATTTTATTTATTTAAAGCAAAATCTGTATCTCGAAGAACTAAGCTCACGCAAAGCATCAGCCTACAAAAGCAGTACGGAGTTTCCGCTGTTGAGCAGGTTTGGTAAGGTTGGCGATCTGGTAGCTAACGAGCTCAAATTGATCTTCCGGAATAAGCGGCCACGCTCCGCATTGGTTATGGGTTTGTTCTTTATGTTTTATGGGCTTATATTTTATACCAACAGTCACTACGGTGAAACCTGGTATATTTTTGTAGGCATGTTCATGACGGGCATTTTCATCATTAGCTACGGGCAGTTCATGTACAGCTGGCAGGGAGCCCATTTTGATGGCCTGTTGGTAAGCAAGATCAATTTTCGTGATTTCCTGAAGGCAAAATACCTCTTGTTCACCATGGTATCAACAGTTGCCTTTATTCTTACTACACCATACGCCTATTTTGGCTGGCGCATTGTATTGGTACATTTTGTTATGTACCTGTGGAATATCGGCATCAACACAACTATTGTGCTGTTTTTTGCCAACCGCAACGCCAAGAGAATTGATTTATCAAAAGGCGCATCATTTAACTGGGAAGGGGTAGGTGCTACGCAGATGCTGATCTCGTTCCCCCTTATGATCACGCCATATGTTATTTATCTTCCCTTTTCGTTGTTTAAACATGCCGACATTGGCCTTGCAATGCTGGCTGCGACAGGGATTGTATTTATTTTAACCCGTGATTTTTGGGTTAAAAAACTGGAAGAGGATTTTATGCAAAAACGTTATACCGTTGCCGAAGGCTTCAGAAATAAATAATCATGATTGAAGTAAGAAAATTAAAGAAGATTTATAACGGTATTTCCGTTGTAGACGTGCCAGCCCTCCAAATAAACAAAGGCGAAAGTGTTGGTCTGGTAGGTAACAACGGTGCAGGTAAAACTACCCTGTTCCGCATGGTGCTTGATCTTATCCGCGCAGAAAGCGGCGAGATCTTATCAAACAATGAAGTTGTAGCGGGCCACGAAAAGTGGAAGGATTACACCGCTGCTTACCTTGACGAAGGTTTTTTAATAGACTATCTCACCCCCGAGGAGTATTTTTATTTTGTTGGGGGGCTGCACAACCTCAATAGGGCGCATGTTGATGAAGTACTTGCTGGCCTTACAGATTTCTTTAACGGCGAAATTCTGAAGAAAGGTAAATACATCCGCGACCTGTCAAAAGGTAACCAATGTAAAGTTGGTGTAGCAGCATGTTTATTACAGGAGCCTCAATTATTGATGCTTGACGAACCTTTCGCCAACATCGACCCCAGTACCCAGTTCAGGCTTAAAAATCTGCTGAAGGATTTGAACAAAAACAAAGGCGTAACCACCATAGTATCCAGCCATGACCTTAACCACATCACCGATGTGTGCGACCGTATATTGCTGATGGAAAAGGGTGTGATCATTAAAGATATCGCCACCAGTTCATCAACGTTGAATGAGTTGGAGGCGTATTTTGGGGTAGAGTCAGCCTCTGAAAGAGGCATTTAATATAACTATGTCATTACGAGTGCAGCGTGGCAACCGCACGGAAGCATAGCCGCCCTGTACAGTATGCGATTGCCACGCTGCGCTCGCAATGACATAGTTTTTCTTTTTTTTGTTGAATAGATCTACAATTAAGCCCTGTTTTACGGAGCTGGCGCTGCTGCCAGTAAATCATCCGTCAACTTCTCAAACTCGCTGATAAATTCTGTATAATGCTCGCCGGTGCCCGGACCGCTGAAACCGGTATGGATCTTTTGCACATCGCCGCTTTTATCAATAATAATAGTGGTAGGAAAACCAACCACTTTTGATAACATGGGCAGGCTTTGGGCTGTTTGTTTTTTATCGCTGGTATATCCGGTTATCAATAATGGATAGGTTACTTTAAACCTATCTTTTACCTGCAGCAGCGCTTTCTTTGATTTCTCAAAATCGGTAGACCGCTCATAAGCCAAACCAATTACTTCAACACCTTTGTTGTGATATTTTTTGTAGTAATTAACCATATAGCCGGTTTCATCAATGCAATTTGGGCACCATGAACCCAGGATCTGTACAATCACTACTTTGTTTTTAAACCGGGCATCATCAAGCGATACTGTTTTGCCATCAAGGTCTTTAAAGCTAAAGGCTAATTTTTTATATCCGGGCTTTAGTGATGTAAGCGAATAAGCATCGGGGAGTTTGGCGTTTTCATCTTTTACTGCCGCCCACGATTGGACTGCCGAATACCCTGCATAAAACTTACCGTTAGTTAAGGTTTTATCATCACTGATAACAGCGGTAAAAGTATAAGCATGGCCTCCGTCAAAAGTTGACAGGTAAAGTTTGTTGCCGCTCACCGAACCCTCAAGGTAACGGTAATCTCCGGTGGTGGTTAAAAACGTTCCAGTAAGTTTGTTGCCCTCCTGTTTAAACTCGCCAACCGTTGTATCACGGCCTTCGCCTTCACCAAATATTGCCGACCAGCGGCCGCTGATATTAAAAGCAGGTTTTTCGGGGTTTTTAAAAAAGCGCCATGAGGTATTAGGTACAGCACTAAACGGCACTAAAAGATCATTATCGGCCAGGTGCCTTACCCAATTGCCGCTAAGACTATCGCCATTAAATTTTAATTTAAAATCAGAGTTGAACAGCGGCATGTGGATAAATACCGAATCGCCTTTGGTAGTAACATCAGTTACTTTAAAATGCTCGGCACCGTTAATGATAGCCAGTTGTTGTTTGCCGCCGGCGTTATTAACCTCAAAATTAAATGGAATTTCGGTGCCTGATTTGGTTTTGAGCGCACCGCGCCATTCGCCGATTTTGAGTTTGGTTTGAGCAAAGCCGGTTTGCAGAAATAATAATCCGCAAACACCGGCTGCGATATTTTTGAAAGTCATACTTAAATATATAGTCTACTTAATCTATATACTTTCAAAGGTATAAAAACAACGCCGTTATTTCAACAATCCGCGCGAAATGACAATTCTTTGAATTTCAGACGTTCCCTCGTAAATCTGTGTTATTTTGGCGTCCCGCATCAGGCGTTCAACGTGATATTCCTTCACATAACCATATCCGCCATGAATCTGTACCGCTTCGGTAGTAGTACGCATAGCCACTTCAGATGCATAAAGTTTTGCCATGGATGATGCCTGGGCATAGGGTTTTCCGTGGTCTTTAAGCCAGGCTGCTTTGAGGCACATGAGGCGGGCTGCTTCAATTTCAGTTGCCATATCGGCCAGCTTAAACTGGATCGCCTGGTGATCGGCCAGCGGTTTACCAAAAGTTTTACGGTCTTTGGCATATAGTTTAGCCAATTCATAGGCACCGGATGCTATACCCAAAGCCTGTGAAGCAATGCCTATGCGGCCGCCATCCAACACGCTCATGGCAAACTTAAATCCAAAACCGTCTTCGCCAATGCGGTTTTCTTTAGGCACTCTAACGTCAGTAAACATCAGCGAGTGAGTATCCGAGCCACGGATGCCCATTTTGTTTTCCTTAGGGCCCACAGTAAAGCCGGGCATTCCTTTTTCAACAATAAAGGCGTTAATGCCGTGATGCTTTTTGGCAGCATCAGTTTGGGCTATTACAATATAGGTGGATGCGGAGCCGCCGCTGGTGATCCAGTTTTTGGTGCCGTTAAGCAGGTAATGATCGCCCTTATCAATAGCTGTGGTGCTTTGTGATGTGGCATCAGAGCCGGCTTCCGGTTCCGAAAGGCAGAAAGCGCCAATACATTCGCCCTTAGCCAATGGAGCCAGGTATTTTTGCTTTTGCTCTTCGCTGCCATATTTTTCCAGCCCGTAACATACCAGCGAATTATTGACAGATACAACTACGGAGGTAGATGCATCAATTTTTGAAAGCTCTTCCATTACCAGCACGTATGATATGGCATCCATACCGGCACCACCATAGTTAGGGGATACCATCATGCCCAGGAAGCCCAGTTCGCCAAGCTTCTTTATCTGTTCGGCAGGGAATTTTTGTAATTCGTCGCGTTCAATAACACCAGGCTTCAATTCTGTTAGCGCAAAATCACGAGCTGCCTGGCGAATCATTTTTTGTTCTTCGGTCAGTTCAAAATACATGGGTATAATTAAAGCATAAATATATAAATTACTATGCATGCATAGTAAAATTGTAAATAAAAAAAGAGAGCTTTTTTTGAAGCTCCCTTTCCCCTAATTAATTTAAACTATTGATTAAACCCAAAACAAAGAACAAAAAATCTCAACTTGGGCGTCTGAGAATTCAATTTAATTTTTCACAGGTAGATGTTACTAAATCTTTTATTTTTCACAGATGATACAGGGCGAGTATTTCTATACAAATCTTTTGCCATAATTATAAAATTGTGGCATTAATATTTCATGTTTAAACGTTAGTTGTTGGTTTTTATAAAAGAATAATATCTGCATATAAAATGTACCGACGTTATTTTATCTTTAGTTTATACAAGAACATAAAATATTAAATAAACCGATCTTATTGTGTTTTTGACTGGTTTTTAATGTTTTAACGATGGCAATAGCGTAATTGAACAAAAAATTTCCTTACAGATAAAAACTTTGCGTAAGCAAAACCGGGTTATCTGGAAGTGGTTTTTTAACGAAACACGCATAAATATTGCCCGGTTCGAATCAGTTATTGCTAATGTCAGGTTGGAAACAATTCGCAAAATTTGTTATTATTTTAATGTTTCTTTAGCTGGTTTTTTCCCGGAGACATATTAAATTATCATATTTAAAAAAAAGTGTTGTCCTAAATTCTATTATACCATACAGTCGTTGTATTTTAATTCATACACACACCTGAAAAATGAACAAACAAATCCGGTCCTTATCCCTAATTACGGTTACGCTTGGCACTTTACTAAGTGCCTGCAGCCATGACGACAAAACAAAAGCTTACGAAGCCGGCGACCCCGTAATCCATAACATGGATACTACCGTAAAGCCTGGCGACGATTTTTTTAAATATGCCAACGGCACATGGCTTCGTAAAAATCCTATTCCGGCGGCCTACGCTTCCTGGGGCATTGGTAATGTTGTGCAGGATGAACTGCGCGACAAGATGAAGAAGATCAACGAAGATGCACTGAAAGCCAACGCAGCCAAAGGCAGCAACACGCAAAAAATCGGTGATTTCTATTTCAGCGGGATGGATACCGTTAATATCGAAAAGCAAGGCCTTTCACCGCTGAAGGACGAGCTGGACAAAATTGACCGGATAACAGATATTAAAAGCCTGGTTGAAGAGTTTGCCCATTTGCAAAGGATAGGCGTAACGCAACCTATTGGTGCCTATGTTGGTCAGGATGCCAAAAACAGCTCAAAGATGGCTTTGAGCCTATACCAGTCGGGCATAGGTATGCCTAACCGCGATTATTATTTTAATAAGGATGAGCATAGTGTGGCTATCCGTACAGATTATCAAAATAAATACCTGCCAACCATGTTTAAACTGGCCGGTTTGCCAGCTGATAAAGCGGAAGCAGCGGCTAAAAAAACCTACTCGCTCGAATCTTTTTTGGCTGATAGCAGCCGAAAGCTGGAGGACCTGCGCGATCCTTACCATAACTACAACAAAATGACGCTGGCCACACTGAGTAAGCTGGCCCCGGATATCGACTGGAAACCCACCTTCGAAAAGATGGATTACAAAAATGCCGATACCGTAATTGTTGGTCAGCCGGAGTATTACAGAGCACTGAATAAGGCATTAAAAGTTTACTCGATAGACGATTGGAAAAATTACCTGCGCAATAACCTGATCACTGCTTTCGGCTCGTACCTGAGCAAGCCTTTTGACCAGGAGATCTTCCGTTTTTATGATAAAGTTATAGAAGGCAGCACAGCTCAGCTTCCACGCTGGAAACGGGTATTGGATACCGAAAACGGTTTGATGGGCGAGGTGCTGGGACAGATCTTTGTAAAAGAGTATTTCCCCGAAAAAACGAAGGATCGGTACGTAAAGCTGGTTGAAGAAATGCGTACCAGCTTTAAAGAGCATATTGAAAAACTGGACTGGATGAGCCCCGAAACCAAGGAAAAGGCTTACTACAAATTATCAAAAGTAAACCCGAAAGTGGGCTACCCGGATAAATGGAAAGATTTTTCAACCTTAGAGATCAATCGTGGCCCTTATGCACTCAACGTATTGCGGGCTAACGAATGGTGGCATAATTTCAGCGCGGCTAAGCTGGGCAAACCTGTCGACCGTACCGAGTGGGACATTACTCCGCAAACCTACAATGCTTATTATAATCCGTCGAACAACGAAATTGTGCTACCCGCGGGAATCTTCACAATCCCCGGTTATAAGGATGAGAATATCGACGATGCTATTATTTACGGCTATGCTGCCGCATCAACCATAGGGCATGAAATGACCCATGGTTTTGACGATCAGGGCCGCCAGTTTGATGCCGCCGGAAACCTAAAAGCCTGGTGGACACCGCAGGATTCGGTAAAATTTAGTCAGCGCGCCAAAATGCTTATCAATCAGTTTAATGGTTACAGTATTTACGGCTTGCATGTAAACGGTAAAGCCACCCAAGGCGAAAATATTGCCGATTTGGGCGGCATTGTGATAGGGCTTGATGCCTTCAAGAAAACCCAACAATATAAAGAAGGTAAACTGATTAACGGCCTAACCCCGCTGCAGCGTTACTTTTTAGGCTACTCATTAGGTTGGCTTACCCAGGACAGGAAAGAATCACTTTCAAGCCAGATCCTCACCAATGAACATGCTCCCGGTTTTATGCGTGTTAACGGGCCATTTACCGATGTGCCTGAGTTTTATGAGGCATTCCACATTAAAAAAGGCGATAAGATGTGGATAGATCCGGATAAAAGGGTGAAGATATGGTAGGTGTATAAAAAATGTCATTGCGAGGAGCAAGCGTTGGGCAGTGAACCGGGGCGACGTGGCAATCTCGTAGCCGTGCATAAATACTTTGCAAGTCCGCTCTGTATCCGACGAGATTGCCACGCTATCGCTCGCAATGACATGAAAATAGATTCCGGTGATTCCCGCGTGTTTTAACCCGGAATATATCCCCGATGTTACAAATGCCTTATTTAAAGGCCTTTGTTTTTATTAAATTTGTTCAAAACGCGTTGACATGACCAAACTTTATAAAGGCACCTTCCTTGGCGGAGCTACTTTGGCTTTGTTTGCCCTGAGCGCCTACCAAGCGAAAATTGCTGATAAACCGGCCGACCCAGTTTATGACAATCTTGATCAATCGGTAAAACCGGGTGATGATTTTTTTAAATACGCCAACGGTGGTTGGCTTAAACGCAATCCCATACCGGCGGCATACTCAAGCTGGGGTATAGGCAACGTGGTATCCGAAGAACTGCGCGACAGGCTGAAAAAGATCAACGAAGATGCCCTGAAGGCCAATGCCCCCAAAGGCACATCCACACAAAAAATAGGCGATTTTTATTACACTGGGCTGGATAGTGCGACCATCGAAAAACAGGGCATTAACCCTATAAAAACACAGCTGGATATTATTGATCAGGCTGCCGATATAGCAGGCATCCTGAACGCGGCGGCGGTATTAACTACCACCGGTACCCGCAATATCATAGGCAGCGGTGTAAGGCAGGATGCCAAAAACAGTGTTAAAACCATCGTACAGTTGAGCCAATCGGGTTTAGGACTGCCTAACCGTGATTATTATTTTAAAACCGATGCTCGTACCACCAAGGTACGAACCGATTACATAAACAATCACCTGCCGGCTATGCTGAAGCTTTCGGGCTGGGATGAACAAAAGGCAATGCAAGGAGCGGCAAGTGTATTTAAAATAGAAAAGTTTTTGGCCGATAGCAGCCGCAAACTTGAAAACCTGCGCGATCCGTATCACAACTACAACAAAATGACCATAGCCCAGCTGGGCAAGCTTACGCCCAACATTAACTGGCCGGTAATGTTCAGCACGCTGGAATATAAGCAGCCCATTGATACAGTGATTGTTGGTCAGCCGGAGTATTACCGGGCGGTTAATACGGCGCTTAGCACATTTTCTGTTGATGACTGGAAAGCTTACCTGCGCTGGAAACTGATTTCATCATACGCTCCTTATCTTAACACTGCTGCCGATGCCGAAAGCTTCCGGTTTAGCGGCAAGGTGATATCGGGCCGCAAGGAGCAACTCCCCCGTTGGAAACGTGTACTGGATACCGAAAACGGTTTAATGGGTGAATTGCTGGGACAACTTTTTGTGAAAGAATATTTCCCGGCGGAGGCCAAGCAGCGGTATACCGATATGGTTGAGGCCATACGCCAGGCATACCGCGAACATATTGCCAAACTGGATTGGATGAGCCCGGAAACCAAGCAGAAGGCATTGGCGAAATTGAACGCTATTCATCCTAAAGTTGGCTATCCTGATAAATGGAAGGATTTTTCGAGCATGGAGATCAGCCGTGAATCATACGCAGGTAATGTGATGCAAACCAGGCATTGGGCTTACCTGTTTAACATCAACAAACTCGGTAAACCAGTTGACCATACCGAATGGGGTATGACACCGCAGACCTATAACGCCAGCTATAGTCCTTCAAATAATGAGATCACCCTGCCGGCAGCACAATTCAGTATCCCGGGAGTGAAAGATAGCGAGGTGGACGATGCTGTAGCTTATGGTTATGTAGCGGCATCAACCATTGGCCATGAAATTACCCACGGTTTTGATGATGAAGGCCGCCAGTTTGATGCCAGAGGCAATCTTAGGGCCTGGTGGACACCGACCGATTCGGCTAAGTTCACTAAACGCGCCAACATGCTGGCCGATCAGTTTAGCAGCTATGTGGTACTGGACAGCCTGCATGTAAATGGCAAGGCATCCTTAGGCGAAAATATTGCCGATCTGGGCGGAATCGTGTTAGGCATTGATGCTTTTAAAAAGACACAACAATACAAAGAAGGCAAGCTCATTGATGGACTTACGCCTATGCAGCGCTTCTTTTTAGGTTACGCCCTCGGCTGGCTCGGCCAGCAGCGGGATGAGTCGTTAGCCAACCAGATCCTGACGGATGTACACGCCCCCGGTTTTTTAAGGGTGAACGGCCCGTTTAGTGATGTTCCTGAGTTTTATAAGGCCTTCAATATTAAAAAAGGCGACAAGATGTGGATTGATCCGGATAAAAGGGTGAAGATCTGGTAATAAAAAATGTTATTGCGAGGAGGGACGACGAAGCGATCGCATACTATACAGGGCGGATACGCTTCCGTGCGATTGCCACGCTGCGCTCGCAGTGACATAGTTTATTATAATCCTTTTACAAAAGAAACTTTGGTAAAATTCAATTAATCACCTATTTTTGCTGCAATCATATACATAACATCATGGGACACCATAAAGAAGAAAAAGAAAACTTTGATTACATATACTACCTGGTTGGATTGTTGAGCGGTTTATTTGTCGGTGGCATTATCGATAAAGGCTTTACCTGGATTTTTGTAGGTGGTGTTTTAGGTTTATTAACTGCTGCTGCATATATCGCCGTGTTAGTTCGTGGCCGTAATGAAGAGGCCTGATCCTGACCTGCCTTCATTTATAAAAAATTGGAACCAGTTTTACGGCATTGTTGCCGCATGGCTGGTTTTTTTAGTTTTAGTATTCTGGCTCATTACCAAATTCTTTGAATGAGTTTAACCGACTGGATTGTTTTAGGCCTTACCATATTTTCTATTGTGCTGTATGGTATATGGAAAAGCGGCAGCAATAAAAATATCGACCAGTTTTTGATGGGCAGCCGCTCATTGCCTTGGTACCATGTGGGCTTATCGGTAATGGCTACACAGGCCAGTGCCATCACCTTTCTTTCGGCGCCAGGCCAGGCATATTCTGATGGAATGCGCTTTGTGCAGTTCTACTTCGGGCTGCCGCTGGCCATGATCGTGCTTTGTATCACCTTTGTCCCAATTTTTCATAAGCTTAAAGTTTATACCGCCTACGAATTCCTGGAACAACGCTTCGATTTGAAAACCCGCGCACTTACTTCATTTCTGTTTTTGGTACAGCGTGGCCTTTCAACCGGGATTACCATTTACGCGCCATCTATTATTCTTTCAACCATTTTAAACATCAACACTGTTTACACTACACTTTTTATAGGTGGCCTGGTAATTATTTATACGGTGTACGGCGGAAGCAAGGCCGTGTCATACACCCAATTGATGCAAATGAGCATCATTTTTATGGGTATGTTTTTGGCCGGCGTACTGGTGGTTTACCTGCTGCCCGGCAATGTAAGCTTCATGAGCTCGCTTAAAATGGCCGGAAAAATGGGGCGCATGAATGTGATAGACTGGAAATTTGACCCGAATAACCGTTATACGGTTTGGAGCGGGCTGATTGGCGGTTTTTTTTTACAGCTCTCCTACTTCGGTACAGATCAAAGCCAGGTAGGACGTTATTTAACCGGAAGCTCAATAGGACAAAGCCGCTTGGGACTGATCATGAATGGCCTGATCAAGATTCCGATGCAATTCCTGATATTACTGATAGGAATACTGGTGTTCGCCTTTTACCAGTTTAACCGCCCGCCAATGTTTTTTAACCAGTATGAGGTTAAACAAATTCAGAAAAGCAATTACGCTACGCAATATAATTACCTCGACCAGCAGTACACCCAGGCTTTTGAGCAAAAGAAGATCAAAGCCGATGAATTGGTAAAAGCCATCGACAGTAAAAACGAGGACCGCATCAATCATGCGCAGGATCAATTAAAAGTAGCCGATATCCAGGCCCGCATCATTAGGCAAAACGCTATTGAGTTGATGAAAAAGAACAACCCCAAGGCCGACGATAATGATACCAATTATGTGTTTCTCACCTTCGTTACCCAATATTTGCCTAAGGGGCTGATAGGTTTATTGATGGCTATTATTTTCCTTGCATCCATGGGGTCAACTGCAAGTGCTTTAAATTCATTGGCATCAACAAGTGTGGTTGACATTTATAAAAGAATTATTAATCCCGGAGCTACCGATCAGAATTATTTAAATGCATCACGCCTGGCAACGGTATTTTGGGGGTTGGTTTGCATCGGCATGGCATTGTACGCCAGTCGCATCGGTAACCTGCTTGAAGCCGTGAACCAGTTGGGTTCTTATATCTATGGAACTATACTGGGGGTATTTATTGTGGCTTTCTATCTCAAAAAAATAAGAGGTACTGCTGTATTCATTGCTGCTATTATAACCGAGGCCATCATTTGCCTTATGGGGTATTATAACGTGATAGCTTATCTATGGTTAAATGCCATTGGCGCAATATTGCTGATTATAATTGCGTGGGTGATTAATAAAGCCCCCTCTAAATCTCCCCCGGTTGGGGGGCCTCTCTGAACATTATCAATTTATAAAAAGAAAATCGCCGTTCCCTATTGAAAACGGCGATTTTCTTTTAAAGCCCTCCCTTTCAGGGGAGGGTTGGGTGGGGCTTATTGCTTAGCCTGATCCAGTGCTTCCTGGTTCAGACGGGTGTATTCCTCATCTTTATCGGCTTTGGCTAAAGCTATACCAGCTTCGGCAGCGGCAATAGCACCGGCTTTATCCCCTTTACGTAATAACAGGCGCGATTCCCATAGCTTATACCAGGGGCCTTTAGGCTCAATTTTTTCGGCTTCGTAAACCCAGCCAAGGGCTTTATCAATGTCTTTATGGTTTTCGTAATAGTACTGTATAGCATTAAAATAATATGGTTTACGATCACCTTTCATCAACTCGTCAATATTGGCTGTGATCTTGGCGTCATCGTCGGTTTCCATGTGGATATAGGCCGCAGTTTTGTCCCAAACTAAAACCAGGTCGGTTGATTTTGTGGTTGAATTAACAAAGGCCATAGTAAATGTTTCGCGTTTTTCGCTTACGCGGATAGGTTTAACCGTAAAGCGCAGGAAATCCTGGTCTTGTTTATAGCTATAAGCGCCCCATTGTTTTACCGTTTTATTAAGGATGATGGTCCACTCATTTTTATTAGGGATGCTGAATAGTGAATAAGTGCCTGCAGGCACGGGATTGCCTTCAATAATTACTTTTTCGCTAAATGTAATTACGGTAGCAGCATTGGCGCCGGTGCGCCAAACTTCGCCGTAAGGGATAATGCCGCCGAATATTTTACGGTCTTTAACATTGGGGCGGGAGTAAGTGGTGGTTATTTTCCCTAATCCGAAATCCTGGATAATGGTTTGAGTTGAACTGGCCTCGGGTATGCGGGGAATTTGGGCGGATGATTTTGTGCTAAAACAACAGCATGCTATCAGCATACTGAACAGGAGTACGTAGGTTTTTTTCATGATTATAGTTTTCGAATCTAAGATACCAAATGTTTTAATGCAGATATTATTGTGTATGACCTAAAAATATTTTCAAGGTTTAGAGCCCCTAACACAAATACGTAATAAATAGAGGCAGCGTTCAGGAAAATCGCTTTTAAAGTGTTTAACTATATGAGGGCGATAGGTGAGGAATTCGTACACGAATTTTTTCTAATTAATCAAATTACGCGAATTTCAAATCGGCATCAATAAAAAATTCGTGTAATTCGATTAATTGTGGCCGATTTCGAAAATCAATTCGTGTGAAATTTTTTTACTCTCATTTTTTACAGGTTTGATGATTTTACAGACCATTTCCCAGAGGCGGCGTTACTGCAAAGCTAAAATTACCAGCGCTTTATTACCTTTGCACCCATGATTGACGTTATATTAAAGAAGGGTAAAGAAAAAGCCGTATTGCAAAGGCACCCCTGGGTATTTTCAGGAGCAATTGAAAAAGTAAAGGGTAAGCCCGCCAATGGCGATGTGGTGCAATTGCTAAACGCCCAGGGCGAATTTATGGCCTACGGTTTTTATAACGATCAATCGAGGGTTACTTTGCGCTTGCTGGAGTGGAATAAGGATGCGCAGATAAACGAAGCCTGGTTTCGCGAAAAAGTTGCGATAGCGGTTAAAAGCCGGGATAATATACTGGCTAACGGAACTAATACCTGCCGGTTAATTTTTAGTGAATCGGATTATTTACCGGGCCTCATTGTTGATAAATATGCCGGACACCTGGCCGTGCAGGTACTTACATCGGGGATTCAAAATGTAATGCCTGTTATTATAGATGAGCTAACGAAACTGCTCAATCCCGAAAGTATTTCAGATAAAAGCGATAACGCCTCTCGCGCCCACGAGGGCTTGGCCGAAGCAGAGAATAAAGTGCTTGCAGGAAACCCGCCGCCCGAATTGGTAGAGGTTTTAGAAAATAACGTAGTTTACGGCATCAATATCACCGAGGGTCAGAAATCGGGCTTTTATTGCGATCAGCGGGATAACCGACATGTACTGGCCATGCATGCGAAAGATAAAAAAGTGTTGGATTGCTTTTGCTATACCGGCGGCTTTACACTAAACAGCCTTAAAGAAGGTGCAGCGTCAGTAACCAGTGTGGATAGTTCGGCACTGGCCATCGAAACACTGGCTGAAAATATCCGGTTGAATAAACTGGATGCAACTAAACATACAGCCATTAAATCGGATGTGAACACGCAGTTACGCAAGTTCAGGGACGAAGGTGAAAAGTTTGACGTTATTGTGCTCGATCCGCCTAAATACGCACCATCGCGCTCGGCATTAACCCGTGCCTCAAGGGCCTATAAAGACCTGAACCGTTTGGGTATGTTACTCCTTAACGAAGGTGGTTTACTGGCTACTTACTCTTGCTCTGGTGCTATGGATATGGAAACTTTTAAACAGGTAATTGCCTGGGCTGCGCTTGATGCCGGTAAACAGGTGCAGTTTATTTACCAGTTCCATCAACCAGAAGATCATCCGGTACGCGCTTCCTTCCCCGAAGGTGAGTATTTGAAAGGTTTACTTTGCCGGGTATTTTAACTCCTAAGCCCCTGAAGGGGGAACTATAGCCAAAGGGCTGTTTTGCGATGCAAAACAGCCCTTTGGCATTTGATATACTCTGATACCACTCGAGTTGTCGGGAAGACAAAAAAATGTCATTGCGAGGAACGAGATTGGGATGAGCGCGGACGCGACGCGGCAATCGCATGCTATACAGGGCGGCTGTGCTTCCGTGCGATTGCTTCGTACCTCGCAATGACATAGTTTTTATTCATAGCCCCTATTGATTCCTTTATCGCTAAACCTGCGGTAGTATTTCTTCAGTTTGCCCTCCTCCGCTTAAAAAAGCGGTTAATTTTTGTACGGTTAATGAAATTTTAGCCGAGTTAACCCCTTTTTTAACCCTTGTTTTAATACCACCCGCTATATCATTGCTGTGCCAAATGGAAAACATGATAAGTACTAAGCGGGTCTAACCATCCTCGTTTAATACATTTTGCTTTCCCCGAGGCAAGAGTTATAAACCCATTAACCAATTATTTATGTACGAAAATTTTACCAATTATGATGGGTGCCATCGCATCCGTTATCGTGCTAAAATTAAGGGAGTATTGCAGTGCTGCATTACCGCTCTTTTGTTTTTAGCCATGTGTACTTCGGCTTTTGCTCAGGGCAGCAAAATAACCGGTGTAGTAAATGATGAACACGGACAACCCCTCCCCGGTGTAAGTGTTAAGCTCAAAGGTACGCCGAATGGTACAACCACCAATGTGAGCGGGCAGTACAGTATCAATGCCGAGCCAAGTCAAACGTTGGTGTTTACATTTCTGGGTTATGTTGCACAGGAAGTAAACGTAGGCAACCAAAAATCGATCAATATCAAACTTCAGCCAAATGCTACCAACATGAATGAGGTAGTGGTTGTAGGTTACGGTACCCAACGTAAAGCTACAGTAACCGGATCGGTTGCCTCTGTTACAAACAGCGAGATCGTGACCACCAAAAACGAGAACGTACTGAACATGCTTGCCGGTAAAGTGGCGGGTGTACGCATCACTCAAAACACATCTGAGCCGGGCTCATTCAGCAATGCTTTTGATATTCGTGGTTTTGGTAATCCATTGGTAGTTATTGATGGTATCCCACGTGATAACATCACCCGTCTTGATCCTAACGATATTGAAAGTATTTCGGTGTTGAAGGATGCGTCAGCAGCTATTTACGGTGTACGTGCTGCAAACGGTGTGGTTATCGTAACTACTAAAAAAGGTAAAAAAGGCGTGGTTGACCTTAACTATTCTGGTACCTATGGCTGGCAAATCCCTGCATATATGCCAAAACCTGTTGGCGCTATCGATTTCATGACCCTTGTTAATGAGCAATTGCTGCACAACGTTAACGGCGGTCAGGTAAAATATACCGATGCCGATTTTGCTGCATATCGTAACGGAACCAAAAAAAGCACAGATTGGTACAGCCCTGTATTTGCAAACAGCGCCCCGCAGCAACAGCATAACCTGAACGCCACCGGGGGTACCGATAATACCAGCTACTTTGTAAGTATGGGTATTACCGATCAGGATGGCTTTTTCAAAAGTGGCGATCTGAACTACAAGAAATATAACCTGCGCTCAAACCTTACTACCAAGATCAATAAAAACCTTACTATCGACGTAAACCTAAGTGGTACCATTGAGCAAAAAAATCAGCCTTACCAGGATGCATGGTGGATCATCCGCTCGTTCTGGAGGCAGGTACCTACTCAAAGCATCTATGCCAATAACAATCCGGCATACCTGAACAATGGCGAGGTTGATGGTTCAAACCCTGTTGCCATGGCCGATGCCAATGTTGATGGCTACAAACAAATTGCTAATAAATGGTTACAGTCTTCGGTATCTGCAACGTACAACGTTCCTTTTGTTCCAGGCTTAAGTGCAAAAGGCTTGTATAACTACGATTATTATTTTTCAAGCAATAAGATTTATCAGCGTTCATACAACCAATATAACTATGATGCCAACAGCGATAGTTATAAAGCCATAGCTAACCAAACTCCGGGTTCAATCACCCGTCAGTTTTATGAAAAGCCAAGCACCCTGATGCAGCTTTCATTAAACTACGCTAAGCAATTTAAAGGTGGTCATAACATTACAGCTTTAGGGCTTTATGAGGAAAGCGAACGAAAAGGTGATAATTTCAATGCGCAGCGTCAGCTTTCATTGCCTGTTGATCAGCTTTCGGCAGGTAACGCCTTAAACCAAACTGCTACAGTTGACGCCACTTATCCTTTTGATTTTGTAACCAAATCATTTGTTGGCCGTGTAAACTATGACTATAAGTCAAAATATTTGGTTGAGTTTAGTTTTAGGGATGATGCTAACTCTAAAAACTCGCCGCTTAAAAGATGGGGATTTTTCCCGGGTGCATCTGCAGGCTGGAGGATTTCACAGGAAAACTTTTGGAAAAACACCAAAGCGCTGTCATTTATCGATGACCTGAAGATCCGTTTATCATACGCTAAACTGGGTGATGATGACAAGCTTGACGCCTATCAGTATCTTACAGGTTACAACTACCCTGCTTCTGGTGACAACAACAGATTGCCTCCGGGATCAGTATTTGACGGTACTTTTGTTAACGGTGCGCAAAGCCGTGGCATAGCCAACCCGTATATTTTCTGGTTTGTTGCAAAAACTTACAATGCCGGTATCGATTTACAGGCATGGAATGGTTTGTTAGGCTTAACTGTTGATGCCTTCAGGCGCGACAGGAGCGGCTTGCTTGATACCCGTGCTGATAACCTGCCAGGTGTTGTAGGTGCCGGTTTGCCACAGGAAAACCTTAACAGCGATCGTGCCCAGGGTTTTGATATCGAGATAAACCACCGTTACCATATTGGAAACTTCAATTACATTGTTAAAGGTACATTTGGTTATACCCGTACTCAATGGATCAGCAAAGTACACTCGGCTTACGGTAATTCACAACTTAACTGGCACAACAATAACGACAACCGTTATAACAATATATTCTGGGGTTACGGTGCCAATGGTCAGTTCCAGAACTATCAGCAAATCCTGAACAGCCCGCAGTTTGTATCACGTAACACAGTAGTTGGTGACTACATTTTGCAGGACTGGAACGGCGACGGCGTTATCAATGATCAGGACGTACACCCTATTGCACAAAACGTAAGTAACAATAACTACAGCGTACCTTCAACTACATTTGGTTTAACACTGGGCGGCTCATACAAAGGTTTTGATATCAATACCGTATGGCAGGGAGCTTCAGGTATCAACGTATCATACATTGAACAATTGAACATCCCGTTATGGGGTGGCGGTAGTGCCTTAGGTATGTTTATGGACAGGTATCATCCAACAGATCCTAAAGCTGATCCTTACGATCCTAACACAGTATGGACTCCGGGTACATTTGCTTTAACAGGTACAACTGCCAATACCAACTCGCTTTCAAATATCCACAGCGCAGCTTATGTAAGGTTGAAATCTGCCGAGATCGGTTACAGCATTCCTGCCGGTGCCGCTAAAAAGGTAGGTATCAAAGGTGCAAGGATCTTCGTGAACGGGTACAATATTTTAACCATTACCGGTTTGAAATATCTTGACCCTGAACACCCATCGGCCAACTATGGCTATTTATACCCCTTAGATAAAATTTATTCAATCGGTGTAAATGTTAAACTATAATCCATTACAGATCATGAAAAAATACACATATACGATATTAGCTTTTTTACTTTGCTGGACAACAGCATGTAAAAAGCTGGATACCCTGCCCCCAAGCATCGTGAAAGATGATGACGTTTTTGCGACCGCTGCGGGAATCCAGGCCTACATGTCAAGGCTGTACAGTGAGTTGCCTATTGAAGATTTCAGGTATTCGCCCGAAAGAGGCTTAAATATGTTCTGGATCATCAGCCCTACAAGTGCTACCACTGGCGAAGCTTTGAGCCGTGACCAGAATGGATCAATGCAGGAGAACACAGGCCTTTCAACCTGGGGCGATTGTTACAGGGTTATCAGGGATGCTAACTATTTTGCTGAAACCCTGCCTAAATATGCAAACAACTTTACGAAAGATCAGATAAATAACTGGTTGGGTGAAGCAAGGTTTGTGCGTGCAGCTACTTACTTTGCCCTGGTTAAACGTTATGGCGGTGTACCACTTGTTGACAAAGTGCTTAACTATCCTGATCAAAGTATTGAGGAATTAAAAATCCCCCGCACATCTGAAGAAAAGATTTATGACTTTATAGGTACCGATCTGGATTTTGCTTATACCAATTTACCTGAAACTAATCAGGCGGGTCGTGCTAATAAATACGCGGCAGCCGGTTTCAAATCAAGGGCAATGCTTTACGCTGGTACTGTAGCTAAATATAACCAGATTACATTGGTTGATGGCAGCGGCAACAGGCTTTGCGGTATCCCTGCAGCAAAAGCAGTTACTTATTTTAAAGCAGCGTACGATGCAGCATTATTAGTTGACGGTAAATATAGCTTATACAAAAAAGCATGGGCTGCTGGCGATAAAAATGCGCAATACCTAAATTATGTTAACTTGTTTTTTGATGCATCAAGCCCTGAAAACATATTTGTTCGCCAATATCATTATCCTGAATCGGTACATGGTTATGATGCTTACAATGTGCCACGCCAGTTAATGGGCGCTAACGGCTACTCATCAGAAGTTAACCCTACGTTAGATTTTGTGGAGCTGTTTGATGGTTTTCCTAAAAATGCCGATGGCACCATTAAAACAACAACAGGTGGTAAATATGATCTGTACACAAACACTATGGACATATTTGCCAATGCCGAGCCAAGGTTAAGGGCAACCGTAGTTTTACCGGGCGATGTGATGAAAGGTGTTAGTATCGAAATTCGCAGGGGCATTTATACAGGGCCTACAGCAGGTGGCATCAGCCCGCTTTTGCCTGCTGGTTCAACCGCGCATTACCCAACTGACAATATTGTTCAATCGGCTAATGCAAGCCAAACGCCATACAAATTGCCAAATGGCACAACGATGAACCCCGCTGGTTTAAGCGGTTATTTCACCGGCGATGGTACCAACTCTGTTTCTGGTTTCTCTATTCGTAAATATATTGCACCAGACAAACCGACTTCCGAAGTATTGGAGAACCGCTCTGACCAAACCTGGATTGAGCTGCGTTATGCCGAAGTATTACTTAACCGCGCTGAAGCTGCTGTAGAGTTAAGCGCACTTGGTCAGTCAGACAAGAGCTATCTGCAGGATGCCTTTACCCAAATCAACCAGATCCGCGAACGTGCAGGTGCCGACCTGTTAACCGGTACTGCTGATTTAACGATTAATGTAGTGCGTAAAGAGCGCAAAAAAGAGCTTGGTTTTGAAAATAAACAATACTGGGATATGCGCCGCTGGAGGGTTGCAGATAAAGAGCAAAACGCCACCACCTATCGTACGCTGATGCCTTTCTATTCAGCTAATGACGGTAAGTACTTCCTTGACGCACGTTTAGATGAGCGTAACTCACGCTACACATTTGATCCGCGCTGGTACTACGAACAAATACCAGATGGTGAGATCCAGAAGAGCCAGAATTTAATTCAAAATCCGGGTTATTAATTTTAAGAGAGAGATGAAAAAACTATTTTATAGCATAGCATTAAGTGTATTGGTTGCCGCAGGCAGCTCATGCAAAAAGGTTGATAATTATGCCGCCCCTAACGTTACCTTAAAAGGTGCAGTAAATGACGCCGGTACAGGTAAAAGCTTACAAACCGAGCAGGGTTCAGGCACCCGTATCAAGTTATTGGAAATAAGCTGGAGCAATAATCCAACCCCGTTTTACATATCTTCATTTCAGGATGGTACTTATCAAAACACCAAACTGTTTGCAGGTAAAAACGTAATTTCGGCCGAGGGTGCTTTTGTGCCATTGGTTCAGGTTGATAACACAGGCAAAACCGTTGTCGATAAAAGCCAGACGGTTGATGTTAAAGATGTAACCACCGTTAATTTTTCGGTTGAGCCGTTTTTAAGGATAGAATGGGTAGGCGATCCGGTTTTGAACGCAGATGGCACTATTACCACCAGCTTTAAAGTTACCCGTGGTACTGCCGATCCTAACTTTCAGCAAAACGTGAGCGATGTAGCTGTTTTTGTAAACTCAAATAACTACGTAGGCAATAATAATTACGATAACCGTTATACGCCTAAGCTGGGTGGAGACGATGCCAATAATACCGTAGGAAAAACCATTAGCCTTACTACCCTTGGCGGTGCATTGCCAGGTAAAAGGAGCTATTTTATCCGTGTGGGTGCAAGAATTTCTTATGGGCTTAATTACTACAACTATACCGACGTAAAAGAGGTAAAAGTTCCGTAAACCAATATGAATACCTGTGTGAGGGAGGGGCCTGGGAGTGGTCCTTCCCAAACACAGTTCTAAGTCAATAGTCATTAGTCGAAAGTCAAAAGCCTTTGTTTCTTTTTTGACTTTAAACTTAGAACTTACGACTAATGACTAAAACGGCATTTTATTATTAAAACTATATTATGAAGAATACGCTACTTTTTTGTTGCGGACTTGCCTTTGCTGCCGGCGCTTATGCGCAGGATATTATCCCTAAACCGGCATCGCTGAAAGAGAAAACTGCTTTCCAAACCAGCAGCCCCTGGAGGCCCGAAATTGATGTGCGATCAGACATTGCCATTGTTTATGGCACCAACGATCATCCAAACATGACCTTTGAGCAACGCGTAAAATCATGGCGCGACCGGGGTTATGATGTTAATTTCATGACCGGTATTGCCTGGGGCGATTACAAAGATTACTTTTTAGGTAAATGGGACGGTAAAAACCACCTTGGCGTAGGGCAGGTAACACAAAAAGGCGATACCATTTTCCACGGTAAGGATATGCCTTACGTGGTGCCAGACGATTCCTTTATCGAATACATGAAAACCGCGGTAGTTAAGCGTGTGATAGATGTGGGTATCACCAACATTTTTTTAGAAGAACCAGAATTTTGGGCTCGTGCGGGTTACAGCGCAGGCTTTAAAAACCAATGGCAAAAATATTACGGCTTCCCATGGAAACCGCAGGACGCATCGGCCGAAAACACTTACTTATCCAACAAGCTAAAATATAACCTGTATTACGAAACCATAAAACAGGTATCATCATATGCCAAAGAATACGGCAAAAGCAAGGGCATGAACATTAAAGTGTTCATAGCTACGCACTCGCTGGTAAACTACTCGTCGTGGCAAATCGTAAGTCCGGAGGCAAGTCTGGCTTCATTGCCGGGTATCGACGGTTATATTGCCCAGGTTTGGACGGGCACATCGCGCGAGCCTACTTACTTCAATGGCGAAAGAAAAGAACGTGTATTTGAAAACGCTTTCCTTGAATATGGCTCAGTAGTATCTATGACTGCCCCAACCGGTCGTAAAGTGTTTTTCCTTACCGATCCTATTGAAGATCGTGTTCATGACTGGAGCGATTACAAACGCAATTACCAGGCTACCTTTACCGCCAAGTTGTTATACCCTATGGTAGCCGACTACGAGGTAATGCCATGGCCGGAGCGCATTTACACCCATCCGTACCCGGTATTAGGCACTAATGAAAAAATACTGATCCCGCAGTTTTATTCCACCCAGATGCAGATCATGGTGAACGCGCTTAATGATATGCCTGTGTCAACCAATAAAGTATCGGGTGTTAACGGCATCGGTGTGCTGATGAGCAATACATTGATGTTTCAGCGCTTCCCTACTCATAATGGTTTTGAGGACCCCCAGTTTTCCAATTTTTACGGACAAACGCTGCCTTTGGTAAAACGCGGTGTGCCGGTACAAACCGTGCACATGGAAAACCTGGGCTACGCGGCCTCGCTTAAGGATATCAAAGTTTTGGTGATGAGCTACTCTAACATGAAACCGGTATCGGCCGAGGTTCATGAGCAGCTGGCTGCCTGGGTTAAACAGGGTGGTGTATTGATTTATGTTGGCCGCGACGATGACCCGTACCAATCAGTAATGGAATGGTGGGATACCAAAGGGAACAATTTCAAAGCTCCATCTGAGCATCTGTTTAAACTGCTGGGTGTAAACTCAACCGGCAACAATCAGCGTTTTGCTGTTGGTAAAGGTTCGGTTTATGTATTGAGACAAAACCCTAAAGAGTTTGTAATGCAGGCCAATAATGACGAAACTTTCATTAACCTGGTAAAGCAGGCTTATGAAAAAGATGCCGATGGTGGCAAGTTGAAATTTAAAAACAGCATGTACCTGGAGCGTGGCCCTTATGATGTTGTTTCGGTAATGGATGAAAATGCCGATAGCAAACCATACGTGGTAAAAGGCCCGGTTATCGATCTGTTCGATCCGCAATTACCTGTACTCGCCGAAAAAACGATCAATCCTAATGAGCAGGCCTTATTATATGTAGTTAAGCGTGTTGCCGATAAAAAACAGCCAAAAGTATTGGCGTCTGCCTCAAGAGTTTATGACGAAGCTGTAACAGAAAATAGTTACACATTTGTGGCCAAAAGCCCTATAAACACATTGAACAGCGCCCGGATCCTGCTGCCCGGGCAACCAAAGGAAACAGTAGTTACCGATAGCGAAGGAAAAACCATTACTGATGTAAAATCCTCGTGGGATAAATCGTCAAAAACCTTATACCTGGGCTTTGCCAACAGCCCCGATGGTATTAAGGTGAGTATTAAATGGTAAAAGATTCTTTTTTGAGAGAAAGTTGGTTTATGCTTCCGTACATGAAATTTCATGTGCGGAAGTTTTTTTGATGTTTGGCTTGTACATTCGCTCAAAAAATTGTCCTTTTATTGAACATGATTGTTTGAAAAATTTTTAGCGAGGTTTTCAAGTTCCCCTCTCGAGAGGGGGCGCGAAAGGCATAGCGGGAGCAGGGGTGTGTTATGCGAGCTATAGGCCGTGAGTAGAGTAACACACCCCTCCACCCCTCTCAAGAGGGGAATCGCGCAGGCCAACGCTTTTTGTTATTCTTACACATGTGTTGTATTGATTTGAAAATAAAGCACCCAAAATAATAAATGAAAAAATTACTCCTCCTGGCGTTCGCCTTTTTACCGGCAGCACTTTCGGCACAAGAAAAGGTGTCGTCACCTGTCGATCTGATCAACCCGCTTATGGGTACGCAATCAAAGCCGTCGCTTTCTAATGGTAATACGTACCCGGCAGTAGCCCTGCCCTGGGGTATGAATTTCTGGACCCCGCAAACCGGTAAAATGGGCGATGGATGGCAGTATACCTATGACGCCGATAAGATCCTCGGTTTTAAGCAAACCCACCAGCCATCGCCGTGGATGAATGACTATGGTATGTTCTCCGTTTTTCCAGAAACAGGCAAGCTAAAGCTGAACGAAAAAGAACGCGGCAGCTGGTTCTCGCACAAAGCTGAAACCGCAAAACCGTATTACTACAGCGTTTACCTGGCCGATTATGATGTTACAACCGAAATTACGCCTACTGAACGTGCTGCCAGTTTTCAGTTCACTTTTCCTAAAAGCGACAGTTCGCACATTGTGATCGACGCGTTTGACAAAGGTTCATATATAAAAATCATTCCCGGTGAGCAAAAGATAATTGGTTACAGCACCAAGAATAGCGGCGCAGTACCGGCTAACTTTAAAAACTACTTTGTTATTTATGTAGACAAACCATTTGCGCTGGCTTCGGCATGGCATGACTGGAAGCAGGATGCAGGTCAGTTGGAATACACCGGTGACCATGCCGGTGCAGTGATCACGCTGAAAACCGCTAAAGGCGAAAAAGTTCATCTTAAAGTAGCTTCTTCATTTATCAGTATTGAACAGGCCGAACTTAACCTGAAACGTGAGCTTGGTAATGATGACTTTGCAGCAACCTGCCAAAAAGCAAAAGATACCTGGAACAAAACCCTGAGCCGTTTGGATGTTGAGGGTGGTACTATCGATCAAACCCGCACTTTTTACAGCAGCCTTTACCGCATGCTTTTCTTCCCCAACAAAATGTACGAGGTTGATGCCAGCGGACAAAATGTACATTACAGCCCCTTCAATGGTAAAATTGCACCGGGTTACCTGTTTGCCGGTACCGGTTTCTGGGATACCTTCAGGGCACTTTATCCTTTCCTGAATTTGGTTTATCCATCCATCAACAAAGAAATGCAGGAAGGCCTCATCAATGACTATAAAGAAGGCGGCTGGCTGCCTGAGTGGTCGAGCCCGGGTTATGCTGATTGTATGATCGGTAATAACTCTGCATCGGTAGTTTCTGAAGCTTACCTGAAAGGTTTGCGCGGTTATGATATCGAAACACTATACCAGGCCCTTAAACACGGCGCTAACAACGAAGGCCCTAATGCAACCGGTCGCCGTGGTGTGCAATATTATAACACTTTGGGTTATGTACCTTATAATGTTAAGATCAACGAAAACGCCGCCCGTACGCTGGAGTATGCTTATGATGATTTTGCCATTTACCAGTTAGGTAAAGCTTTAGGCAAACCCAAAAAAGAAATCGAGATCTACAAAAAACGCAGCCAAAATTATCGCAACATATTTGATCCTGAAACCAAGCTGATGCGCGGTAAAAACCAGGATGGTACTTTTGAAACTCCTTTCAATCCGTTTAAATGGGGCGATGCCTTTACCGAAGGTAACAGCTGGCATTATAGCTGGGGCGTGTTCCATGATATCCAGGGTTTGATAAACCTCATGGGCGGCAAGCAGCAGTTTGCAGCCAAACTGGATTCGGTGTTTGAAATGCCGCCGGTATTTGATGACAGCTATTATGGTGGTGTGATCCACGAGATCCGCGAAATGCAAATTGCCGGTATGGGCCAGTACGCGCATGGTAACCAGCCAATTCAGCACATGATCTACTTATACAATCACGCAGGTCAGCCATGGAAAACCCAATACTGGGTTCGTGAAGCCATGAACAGGCTTTACAGGGCAACACCTGACGGTTATTGCGGCGACGAGGATAACGGACAAACATCGGCCTGGTACATTTTCTCGGCTATGGGTTTTTACCCGGTTACCCCGGCCAGTGATCAGTATGTGTTAGGTGCCCCACTGTTTAAAAAAGTGACGGTTAATTTAGAGAATGGCAAAACCATTACCATCAATGCGCCAAAAAACAGCGCAGATAACAGGTATGTAAATACACTTACTGTTGATGGCAAGCCGTACACCAACAACTGGTTAAGCCATAAAGGTTTATTAAATGGTGCGGTACTTGACTTTGATATGCAAGCTACCCCGAATAAAGACCGCGGCACCAAAGATGCCGATGTACCTTATTCAATGAGTAACGAGAAAGAGAAATAAAAGCTCCCTTCTCGAGAGGGGGCGCGGCGGGAATGAGCGATAGCAGGTGTGTGTTTGTCAAAGCAGAAACACACACCTCCACCCCTCTCAAGCTACTGTGTGTACACATCTTATAAAAAAATGTCATTTCGATAGAGCAGGGGCGGGCTGAGAGGTGGAGCGAAAGAGAAATCTTCTACATCGGACTCTACATTGTACCTGTAAAAGCAGGGCGTAGAAGATTTCTCCTCACCTCCGATGCGCAAACCCCTACCCTTGGTTCGTCGAAATGACATTTTTTATTAATGCTAAAATTTAAAAGATGTGTACACACAGTAGCCTCTCTGAGGGGAATCGCACAACCCCGCTCTTTTTTATGTTTTTTGTAGAGACGCATCACATGCGTCTCCCACCATGCAGATTAAATAGCTATGATGGGAGATATATGTGATGCGTTTTTGTTTAAAGAGAATTATACTATCCGAAAGGCATTGCTTTTATCTTTTTTGTAACTTGCCTTATCAATGAAAAGGCAAAGAATTCACCACACAGTTTTACTCATATGTTTTTTGGTATTGCCTGCTATCCTTGCTTTTTCCATACGCCCCTCCGGCAAATACAATCTTGATTTTTTTACTACCCACAATCAATTTTACCTGTGCGATTCGGCATTTACCGGTACCACAGGCGATACTACCTTCTGGAACAGTGATGCCCAAAACGCGCGTTTAGGTACCACAGAAGATATTATTGGCGTTAAAACCGCCAGTTATGGCCACGTACGCGCCGAGCTTAGTGTGCTTAATACTGCCGATACCGAAAAAGACTTCGGCAAATATGACCATGTTGTTGAAGGTAGTGTAAAACTAAGTTCGGGCATTATGGAGGTCCTGAATTTTCCGGATACCAAAATTATTTTGAAGGCTATTGTTACCCCGGCGAGGTATCGTGTCCGTATTTATTCGTACGCCATAAAAAATGTGAACCCTGATGAGGATGAAGGTACCGATCATTATAAAATTACCCTTTGGCCTGCAGAAGGCAGGGAAAGGAAAATACTGAAAGGCTATAAACCGGAGTAAAGCTAACCGGAAAAGATAGAAGACAGACTTACGAAGCTTCAAAAACTTCGTAAGTCTGTGCAGGATACTGTAAAAGTTTATTTCTTTTTTGGGGTTTCCTTGGTTTCTTTCACTTGCTGTGTGTCTTTAACCTCCTTTAAAAGCTTTAACTTCATAAAAATCACAACTACACCAACTATCATAGCTCCTGCCATTACAGGGTAGTTATGGGTTGTAAACATTTTAAAAGCTACAATAAAGCACAACGCTACACCCATGGTGTAAAGCACGTTGAGCACCAGTTTAAAGCCCATTAGTATACGTTTAATTCGGGGTCAATTTCGGCCTGCCATGCAAGGATCCCGCCTCTTAAGTTTGACAGGTTGGTAAAGCCAAGCTGCTCCAGTTGCATAATAGCGGCTGCACTGCGTTTACCGCTGCGGCACATTACCACTACCGGTTTGTCTTTACTTATCTTTTCCGATTCTATCACTACGCCGCCAAGCGGTATAAGCTGCCCGCCAAGGTTTGAAGTTTCATATTCAAAATCTTCCCTAACATCAATCAGTTGAAAATCTTCGCCTTTGTCAATTTTCTCTTTTAATTCCTGTACGGTTATCTCGTTCATATTAAATGTAATTATAATCCAAAGGTAGTTTTTTTCTTAATCAAATATTTAGGCTTGTTATTTGTAACAATCAAAGTGTATGAGCGTTTCATATATGTTTACACAATAATTACTTAATGAAAAAAGTTACACGCTTTTTCTGGTTCTGTTCAGGAGCACATATCGATACCTTAAAAAAGTACCCAATAGAGCATAATAAGTATGTTGGTATTGGCGCAACCATATTTTTCACCGCATTATTTGCGGCTTTATCGGGAGGTTATGCCATGTACTTTGTTTTTAATGGCGATGCCTTTGCTGTAGGCTTTGCTATACTATTTGGATTGCTATGGGGAACGGCCATTTTTAATATGGACCGCTACATTGTATCCAGTATTAATAAAGAAGGTACAACAAATCAGCAGATATTGCAGGCTTCACCGCGTATCTTGCTGGCTATTATGATCGGGGTTGTGATATCGCGTCCGCTTGAACTAAAGATCTTTGATAAAGAAATTCGCCAGAAACTTAAAACAGCATACTTAAAGGGCCAGCGCAGCAAAATTGACACGCTCGAAAAAACGTACATGCAAAAGTATGCTATGGAGCTGGGCAAAAATACCGACCTGAAGAAAGAAAAGGATTCATTAGAGCGGGATATCAACCGTTCGCGCTACCAGCTTAACCAGGAAGTTTTTGGTGATAAAACCAACCAAACATCGGGCATTACCGGCTACGGCACTTACGCCAAGCAAAAACAAAGTGTACTGGAAGAAAAAGAAACACGGCTCAAAACGGTTACCGATAATTTAGGGCAGATGGACCAATACCTGAGCGCCCGGAAGGATTATGAGGGGCTAAACAGCACGCGCCTGTTTACAGAGCATCAATTAGACAGTTTGGCCAGCATAGCTGGCTTCTCCGATCGTAACTGGGCATTGGGCCAGCTTACCTATACGGAAAACGGTAAACGCGATCTGGATACATACCTCGCCATTTCCTTTATAGGCTATTTGTTTATTTTATTTGAATGTTTGCCGGTGTTTGTAAAGCTGATGTCGCCCAAGGGGCCTTATGATACAGCTATTGCTAAAACTGCCGAAGCAAATATCCACTTCGCCGAACGCGACAAAGAACGTGACATAGCTGTTACCGATAATATCTATGACCATAACCTGGATACAGATATCGAACGGCGAAAGAAGATCATCAGTTCACAATCTGATTATGATTTTGAGCGGCATAGTTATGAGTAAGCGGCTCATTTTGCCAATTGAAAAGGAGGCACCTACGGAGCCAATGCGCTGCTTTTAATAAATTCTATAAACATGATACTCCTACGGAGTTTTGCAATTTTCTTTCGCACTCCGTAGGAGTATCGTGTTTATAGCCAAAAAGAACAGAAATATTGGCTCCGTAGGTGCCTCCTTAAACATAGTATGGGTCGTGAGGACATTTATACTTATTGCAGGCGTAAATCTTTTGCGGTTTCATCCCAATCACGCATCTTGCAAACATATTATTAACCTATGTTTGAGCAATTTTCCCATTCAAACTATCAATCCATTTGTGATCAACTCGCAGCCGGTGATCCGGATTTAGCCCTGATCATCCAAAATCATGGCTACCCGCCGCTGTGGTCAAGGCCAAACAGTTTTGAAACGCTGGTGCATATTATCCTTGAACAGCAGGTATCACTGGCCTCGGCATTATCGGCCTTAAATAAATTGAGGGAACGGGTACAGGAAATTACTCCCGCCCGTGTACTGCTCCTTACCGACGAAGAATTTAAAGCCTGCTATTGCAGCCGCCAAAAAACAGCCTACATCAAATACCTTGCAGAAGCTATCATCAGCGGGCAAATCGATCTGGAAGCTATGGAGCAGATGCCTGATGACGTGATCCGTGCCAAGCTAATCGCCCTCAAAGGTATTGGCAATTGGACGGTTGATGTTTACCTGATGTTTGTACTACAGCACACCGATGTTTTCCCTATCGGGGATCTGGCCGCGGTGAATGCGCTTAAGCGGGTAAAAAATCTGTCAAAGGATATTACAAGGGAAGATTTGTTGGCGGTAACCGAACAGTGGAAACCATACCGCACCATAGCGGCTATGATATTGTGGCATTATTATTTGAGCCAAAGGACATCAGCTCCACCCAAACCCGCCCCTGAAGGCCTGGAAAAATAAAGTATTTGCGGGTTTGAGTTTGATAACACTATAACAGTTCGGAAGATTTTTAATTCCCTCCTTGGGGAGGGGCGCGGCAGAGTTGTGTAGTGGCAGGGAGGGGTTTATGCGTAATGAAGGCAGATAAGCCTGCCGTCGAAACCCCTCCCAAGGGAGGGAATCGCACAATCCCCACTTTTTTATTTCTTCCGAATACCTATCCACGTTATCACGCTTGAACCTGCGAAAGCGTATAAACAAAAAAGCGCTGGCGAAGCCAACGCTTTAAAATATCCTTATCAAAAGCCACCTTTAAAGGCCTTAGGCGTTAAATAGCCCATTTCTCTCCTGTTCCTGGTAATCCTGAACAGTTTCAATGGCGTTATCAATAACATCGCTCAATGCTGTTATGAAGGTACCTGGCCGGGCAAGGCTCATGGCGTGTTTAATAGCGTCAACTTCTTTAGGTACCACCTCAACCTGTTTATCAGGGTCAACCGAAGCTATTCCTTCTTTTAACAAGCCGATAATGTTTTCGGCGGTACGGCCGCGCAGGTGTTTCTCCTGGCGCAGAATAATGTAGTCAAACATTTCGGCCGATAGTTTGCCCAGTTCGCGGATGTCATCATCGCGCCTGTCGCCTGTACCGGCTATGATGCCAATTTTAAGGGGCGAATCGATATGCCTTAAAAACTCTTTAATACCGGTGTAACCATCAGGGTTGTGGGCAAAATCAATCATGAAACGGAAATCCTTGAATTCGAAGATATTCATACGTCCCGGCGTTTGCGATGCCGAAGGAATGAAAGTTTCGAGCGAGATCTTGATATCCTCGGTCTTAAATCCCCATAAAAAGGTAGCCAGCGTAGCGGCCAGCACATTCTCGATCATGAATGGCACAGTACCACCAAAAGTAAGCGGGATCAGGATAGTGCGCTGCACACGGATCTTCCAGTCGCCTTTTAAAATGGTGATGAAGCCGTTTTCGCAAATGGCCGCGATCCCTCCTTTTTTACAATGCGATTTGATGATCGGGTTGTTTTCGTTCCGACTAAAATAAGCTATGTTACATTCGGCCTTTTTGCCAATGCGTACACAATACTCATTATCGGCATTTAAAACGCCCCAGCCATCTTTTTTAACCGAGTTTAATACCACGCTTTTCACCCGCGAAAGGTCTTCGAGCGAATGAATATCCGACAACCCGAGGTGGTCTTCCTGGATATTGGTAATTACACCTATATCACAAAATCCAAAGCCAAGGCCCGAACGCAGTATGCCCCCGCGGGCAGTCTCCAGCACGGCAAAGTCAACAGTAGGGTCTTTCAGTATAAACTCTGAGCTTACCGGGCCGGTGGTATCGCCCTTCAGCATCATGTTGTTTTGAACATAAATACCATCTGATGTAGTAAAACCAACCCTGTGGCCATTGTTTTTTACGATATGGGCTATTAAACGGGTGGTTGTGGTTTTACCGTTGGTGCCAGTAATAGCGATGATGGGGATACGGGCCGATTTGCCTGCCGGGTAAAGCATATCAATTACATGCCCAGCTACGTTGCGCGGCAGCCCTTCGCTTGGTGCAATGTGCATCCTGAAGCCTGGCGCGGCGTTAACTTCCAATATTACACCTCCCGTGTCGGTAAGCGGCTCGGTAAGGTTTTGTGCCATGATATCGATGCCGCAAATGTCAAGACCGATGATTTTGGAGATCCGTTCGCAAATGAAAATGTTTTGCGGGTGTACGTGATCGGTAACATCAACAGAGGTACCGCCGGTGCTCAAATTTGCAGTTGATTTTACGTAAACTACCTCGTCTTTTTGAGGTACCGTTTCCAGCGAATATCCTTTTTTGGCCAGCAGGTCAAGCGTATCACGGTCAACCGATATTTCGGTTAGCACATTTTCATGCCCATAACCACGGCGTGGATCAGTGTTTTCAAGGTCGATAAGTTCCTGGATATTCAGTCTGCCATCACCGGTAACGTGTGCCGGCTTACGCAAAGCCGCTGCAACCATTTTATTGTCTATAACCAGCACCCTGAAATCAAAGCCTGTAACATATCGTTCCACAATCACACGGCGCGAAATTTTAGCGGCGTGCTCATAAGCCTCAATAGCCTCCTCTTCGGTTTTTATGTTGATAGAGATACCGCGGCCATGGTTGCCGTCTAAAGGTTTAAACACCAGCGGGAAACCCACCTTACGGATAGCATCGGGCACAGCCGATGCCGAAGATATGGTTACGCCTTTGGCTACCGGGATGGCCTGCTCCTGCAGCAGGCGCTTGGTTTCTTCCTTATTACTGGCAATATCAACGGCAATACTGCTGGTTTTCTCGGTCATGGTAGCGCGAAAACGCACCTGGTTTTTGCCGTAGCCCAGCTGCACTAATGATTGGTTGTTGAGCCTGATCCATGGGATATCTCTTGCAATAGCTTCTTCTACAATTGAGCCTGTACTTGGGCCTAAACGGGTGTTTTCCCTGATCTCGCGCATTTGTTGAATATCCGCATCCAGGTTATAATCTTCGCCTATTATCAATGCCTCGGCAATGCGTACAGATGATTCGGCAGCAAAAACACCAACTTTTTCTTCCAGGTAGGCAAACACTACATTGTATACACCTTTGGTTTTGGTTTCGCGGGTACGGCCAAAACCGGTATCCATGCCGGCAAGGGTTTGGATCTCTAAAGCGATATGTTCAATAACATGGCCCATCCAGGTGCCGGCTATAACCCGCTGAAAAAAACCTCCGGGTACACCTGGCGAGCAGCGGTGGGTGTATAATGACGGCAGTAATTTTTCAAGGCGTTCGTAAAATCCGTCAATTTCATTAGTAGGGCGGTGCTCCATCTCCTGCAGGTCAAGCCGCATTTGTATTAATTTTTTGCGCCTGATGCTCCAAATGTTGGGTCCGCGTAGTACCTGGATATTCTCGATCTTCATTATGTAGAATTCTATTTTTTTGTCAGTCTAATTTCCCCTTAAAACTATAAAACATAACACGGGAATAAAATTTTTGATGGCAAAAAGCCATTATTTATTATTAGTTCCTGTGTTTGTGCATGTTTTTGCCGTAATTTGTATATAGTTGTATTAAGATATTGTGAAATAATCATGATTGTCCCGAAAGGTAAGCTAATAATTATAGGCGGAGCGGTTGATATGGGGAGTAATGTTACTCTTCAGGAGCACATTTTGCAGCCGGATTATATCAAATTTTTTGAACAAGGCATATTAAGGCGCATTATTAATGAGTCGGCTAAGCGCGAAGGCTCAAAAATTGAGGTAATTACTACCGCGTCGCAAATTCCCGAACTTGTTGGCGATGAGTATATCAAAGCGTTTGGCCAGCTCAATGTTACCAATGTTGATGTGCTGCATATCAAAAACCGTGAAGATGCAGCTAATAAAGCCTATTTAGACAGGATCCGCAAAGCCGATGTGGTTATGTTTAGCGGCGGCGACCAACTGAGGCTTACTGCCATTTTTGGTGGTACCGAATTTTTGCAGATCCTGAAACAGCGTTATCAAAAAGAAAACTTTGTAATAGCCGGTACTTCGGCAGGTGCTGCGGCAGCGTCAACACACATGATCTACCGGGGGCAAAGCAACGAAGCGCTGGTTAAGGGCGAGGTGCAGATAACCGCCGGGCTCGGTTTTATTGACTCGGTTATTGTTGATACACACTTTGTGCAACGTGGCCGTATAGGGCGGTTGATGTACGCAGTAGCAACCAACCCGGGTATTTTAGGTATTGGCCTTGGTGAAGATACGGGCCTGCTTATTACCGACGGTTACATGATGGAAGCCATTGGCTCGGGTTTGATCATTTTGGTTGATGGCCGCAATATCGTATCAACTAATATATACGATGTAGAGCTTGGCTCGCCGGTATCAATCGAAAACCTGAAGGTGCATGTAATGTCGATATTTGATAAGTACGATCTGGTACAACACCGTTTAATAATCAAAAAGAACATGAAAGTTGAAGAAGGTGTTTTTATACATGCACCGGGAAGCAATCTTTTACAATAATTTAAACTGCATAAAGTTCTTATAAATACCCTGGCCTTATTTATGCAGGTACATCTACTTAATTTATAATTATGAAAATAATTATTCACGGCGGTTTTTTTAGCGAATCGCTTACCAACCAGGAAGTAAAGCTGGCCAAACAGGAGGCCCTGAACGGCATAGTGCAGTTAGGATATAACCATCTGCAACACCATACCGCTGCAGAAACTGTAGTGTATACTGTACGGCTGCTTGAAGATTGCGAGCTTTTTAACGCCGGTACCGGCTCACAGATCCAGAGCGATGGGAAAATTAGGCTGAGCGCTGCGCTGATGGATGGTAAAACACAGCGTTTTTCGGGCGTTATCAACATTGAAGACGTTAAAAACCCCATTTGCATTGCCGAAAAACTACAGTCTTACGATGATCGTGTTTTAAGCGGCAAAGGAGCGTGTGATTTTGCTATTGAAAACGGCTACAAATATTACAATCCCGAAACCCCGCAGCGCCGTCATGAATATGAACAAAAATTAAGCGACTCGATAAGGCTTGGTACCGTAGGTTGTGTAGCGCTGGATGTGCATGGCAACCTGGCTGCTGCTACAAGCACCGGGGGCAAGGGCTTTGAAATACCTGGTCGTGTTAGTGATTCGGCCACTACGGCGGGCAACTACGCCAACAGCTTTGCCGGTATTTCATGTACCGGTGTAGGTGAAGATATTGTAAGCGGATCGGTAGCTACTAAAATTGTTACACGCGTAACAGACGGCATGACCCTTATGGCTGCCACCGAAAAAACCCTTGACGAAATGAAGCCTTATGACGGCTTTGCCGGTGTTATAGGCATCACTGCCGACGGACATATATACCACTCAGATACACATCCCTACATGGTTTGGGCGCTCCATGATGGCGATATTGAAGTATTTAACTAAAACCTAAATTTATTTTTTCCGTAGAAAGGTATAAATTCAAGGTCTGTAAAATAACAGTGGTAATTAAGCGTTTATGTAGCTGTTGCCTTTTACAGGTATTGTTTTCCCGTTAACAAATAATTACATTTGTTAAGCTGATTAATTTAAAATTATACAGTTTAAACCCAGGAAAAAGATTAGATGAGATATTTCCTAATTATTATTTTGTGCTGTGTTGGGTTCAATGCGTCGGCGCAATGGTATTACAAACCGTTCAATAAGCGTGCCCGGTACCCGCAGATGGCTTATGCACAAAATCATTCCATCAAAAGGCTGCCGCCCCCGGCAATTGCTAAAGTAAAAATTCCGCCAACCATTATTGAGCATACGCCTTATGTAATGGCCATGATCGAAGAATCGGTGATGAGAACAGCGCAGCATAATATGCGTTTTCACGTGTACAACGCTGCCAGCTATAACTTTAGCGATTTGGCCCAGATGTACATGAAGCAAAACCGACTGGCTGAGGCTAAATGGTTCCTGCTGCAAAGTATTACTATATCGCGCCAGCAAAATGATGACCGGCACACAATAGCCAACCTGCTTGATCTTGCTGCTGTAAAAGCCGACTATGGCGACTATGCACAAGCCAAACAGGATCTGGCCGAAGCACGTCAGCTGGCTGTTGCCCGCGGCTTAACCTATGATCTGACCATTGTTGAGAAAAAAACGCGCTATTTACAGGACAATAAGTTTAAAACACCGCGCAGTGAAACGCGCTTTGCCGAAACTGCGGATGCAGGCACAATTGCCAAACCTGTTAACAAATAGTATTTTTTTGTAACAAAAGCGTAAAATGGTGTTGCCCACATACTTTTAGTAAAACATAATCGTATTATTGTTATTAGTAATTAAGAGACAGCGTTTTGACTGTCTCTTTTTTATTTTACATTAGCAAACTAATAATAGGCACAAGTATTGATGTTTTACACCAACCCCGATTTAACTACAGTAAAAGATATGTTTAAGAAAGTATATTTGTTATTGGTGCTGGGCGCTGCCCTCGCCTGTAAAGCATCACCATCCAAACCAATCAAAGTTGCAGGTTCAAATGATTTACAACCTGACGAACAGCAAAGCGTTGTTTGTAAGCAGGTAGCAGCATTAATTTCCAACTATAACTATAAAAAAGTTCCATTGAATGATTCGGTATCGGCCATAATTTATGACCGTTATATCAAATCGCTTGATGAAAACCATAGCTATTTTTTAGCATCGGACATTAAGGATTTTGAAAAGTATAAAACCGTACTTGATGATGATATTAAAGCTGGTAACCTTGCCGATGCTTTTTACATATTCAACGTTTTTCAGAAAAGGTATATTGAGCACGTAAAGTTTTCACTTGCGCAGATCAGCAAAAACTTCGATTTCAATAAAACTGAAACATTTGTTTACGATCGTGATAAGTTGCCTTGGATTGCTACACAAAGCGATATGGATGCCATGTGGACTAAACGGGTTAAATATGATTTGCTGAACCTTAAACTGGCTAACGCAGATATGGCTAAGAATAAGGAAACACTTAAAAAGCGTTACGAAAACCTGTTAACACAAACCAATAAGTTATCAAATCAGGATGTTTTCCAATATTTTATGGATGCCTTTACCGAGGCTATCGATCCGCACACCAACTATTTTAACCCATCAAATGCCGCTAATTTCAATATTGAAATGTCGCGCCAGGTTGAAGGGATTGGTGCTTCGCTGCAGGTAGAGAACGAATACGTAACTATTAAAACCATTGTACCGGGAGGCCCGGCAGATAAAAGCCACCAGATAAGCGTTGACGACCGTATTGTTGCGGTAGCGCAAGGCAAAACCGGCGAGTTTCAGAACGTAGTGGGTTGGCGAGTGGATAATGCTATTGCTATCATTCGCGGCACAAAAGGCACTACCGTGAAGCTTGAAATACTGCCAGCCGGTGTAAACGCATCTGCCAAGCCTAAAGTGGTTGAAATGGTACGTGAAAAAATCATCCTGAAAGATCAATCGGCCAAAAAAGAGATCCGTACCTATAACAATAATGGTAAAACGGTTAAGATAGGCGTGATATCCATTCCTGCCTTCTATATAGATTTTAACGACTACAAAGCCGGTAACCCTAATTATAAAAGCACCACACACGATGTTAAGCTGATCCTTGACTCGTTAAAGAAGGAGAATGTAGATGGCTTGGTGATCGATCTGCGTGAAAACGGGGGTGGTTCATTAATGGAAGCTATTGAACTTACCGGATTGTTCATTAAAACCGGCCCGGTAGTACAGGTACGCGATACCAAAGACCAGGTTGAAATTGATAAAGACGAAGATCCGGACATTACCTACAGCGGCCCAATGGCTGTATTGGTTGACCGTTTCAGCGCCTCAGCATCTGAAATTTTCTCAGGCGCTATCCAGGATTACGGTCGCGGGTTGATATTGGGTACCCAAACTTATGGTAAAGGCTCGGTACAAAGCGCTATCGATCTTGACAGGGTGATCGGCTCGTCGCTTCGCGATAAAATTGCAGGCGTAGTTGGCGGTGCTAAAAAAACAACCTCAACCGGTAGCCAAAGTACCTATGGCCAGCTTAATTTAACTATAGCAAAATTCTATCGAATCAGCGGTAATTCAACCCAGCACAAAGGTGTAACGCCAGATATTTCTTTCCCTTCAGTTATTCCGTTGGATAAATACGGTGAAGATACCGAACCATCGGCTATGCCTTTTGATGTCATTGCAAAAACAGATTATGCCAAAACAGGCGACTTTACCGGTGTGCTGCCGCAGCTTAAAAAACTACACGACCAGCGCATGGCCGGCAGCGACAGTTATAAATATCTGCTTGAAGATATTGAAGATTTCAAAAAGCATGATGCCGATGACAGCGTATCACTGAAAGAGTCTGATCTGAAAAAACAACGCGATGACGATGAAGCAAAATCATTTGAGCGCAACAACCTTCGTCGGGTAGCATTAGGTTTGCCAGCCCTTAAAAAAGGTCAAGCAAAACCTAAAAACGAGGATCTTGACTTTGTTAAACGCGAAGCAGGCCAAATCATGACCGACTATATCAGCCTCGATAATAAATTTACAAGCGTTGGCGCTCAGCCAGCCAATTAAGCAGGTTTTAAATAATATTAAACGCCCGGTATCAAAAGATGCCGGGCGTTTTTGTTTGGCCTGATCCTAAATGCGTTATTGGCAATTTACCAGGAAAGCCCTATAAAAAAAGCTGCGATGGATTTAAATGATGAGAGGGGCCGCGTTAGGAGAGTGGATACCGGTCTGTAAAGAAGGCCGTATGAGCAGACCTTCTTTTAAGCAACTTTTTAGGTGTTTATCTCTTTGTCGTTATTTTCTTCCGGTTTCAGTTCGGATTGAATGATATCTTTTTCCAGTTTCTTTTCGTCTTTCTGATTACGCCTGATGATCCATACCAGTAATACAATAACAGCAATAATTACAATTATTACTATAGGATAATTAACCTGGTCCATATTGTTGTATTTAACTCTTATTCGTGCAGGATCAATATCGCCTTAACCGATTTGTTCATTACCTGGTTAACCGTACTGCGCGTAAACAAACGGTATACTATGTTATGATGATGTTTTACCAGGCAAAGCATATCGGTTTCGTGCGATTGGATAAAATTCATGATCCCATTTAAAGCGCTGTTATCCTGTATGTAATTAAATTCCAGATCGGTGTGTTTGATCAGATCGCGCAAACGGGCTTCCCAAACCAGTACCTGCTGTTGGTCGGTTTTTTCGGCCACATAAAGCACCTGCATTTTAGCAGATCCGAAGGCCTTTATCATTTCATTTAGGGCATTCACGTCAACAGCCGAAAGGCGGGTTTCAAAATCGGTGGCCAAAGTTATCATCGGCACATTTTCAAACTTACTTTCCAGCGGAATAATTAGCGTAGGTACCTTGATTTTTGTTACTACCATGCTGGCATTGCTACCCACTATACCGGTAATGCCGGTGGCACCCATGATTCCCATTACCAATAATTCAACCTCATGCTTTTCAACATAGCGGGTTATCACTGCTTTTAAAAAGCCTACATCGCAAAGGGTAGTTACGTTAACGTTTTTATACTTCTCGTCGTTGGTGTAACTGCTTACCCACTCCTTTAGTGCCTCGCGTTTGTTATTGTAATAATCTTCAATAAAAATGGCGTTGTAGGTGCTGTTGTTAATACCTTCGGTAGGATGTATGGCATGTATGGCGCAAACTTCACGGCCTAATATATTTGCCAGCTCCATAGCGTAAGCCATGGCGTTTGCAGCGCATTTTGAAAAATCGGTGGCAACCAGTATCTGTTTCATTTTACCGTATTATATAAACAAATGAAAAAGCATGAATAATAAAAATGCTAAAATTATCGCAACAGGCAAAGTAAGCACCCAGGCTAATGCGATGTTTTTAAGCGTTCCGTTATTTAAATTTCCCTTTCCGCCCGATGCAACCATGGCCCCCGCTATGCCGCTTGATAATACGTGCGTTGTACTCACCGGTAAGCCAAACCCAGTACTTAAACCTATAGTTGATGCGGCCACAATCTCGGAAGTTGCCCCCTGGGCATAATTTAAATGCTCGTTACCTATCTTTTCGCCAATGGTAACTACTATCCTTTTCCAGCCTATCATGGTACCCACGCCAAGCGACAGGGAGATAATAGCGATAACCCATACCGGTGCAAAATCTGTTACGTGCTCAAGCTCATTGGCTGCAGAGGTAAGCAGCTCCTGATCTTTAGCATCAAGGTTTGCCCCCGGAGCTTTAATTACGGCCCTTATATCTTTAACTACCTCTTCAACCTGTTTACGATAACGGTAAGTTTTTGCCGCCTCTTTTTCGTTTTTTTCGGCCAGTGAAGCTTTGGTTTGATGAATAGCTGCAGTTAGTGCAGTTAAAACAGACTTTTTTTCGTTGTTGTTTTCGAGGTGCCGATTAATAACCTGCTCCGTTTGGTTCAGGGCCGATAAAACTATAGTATCAGGCACTGCATGGTTTACTGCGAAACGGGCCGGTAAAAAAGCTATTAAAATCAGCATAAACAAGCCTACGCCTTTTTGGCCGTCGTTACTGCCATGAAAAAAGCTTACCAGCGTACAAGTAGTAACCAATAAAAGACGGATGTGTATGGGAGGGCGGTCGTTTTCACCACTGGGGATATGAAACAGGGCATGCGATTTTGTTACATGTTTCAGAAACAGCATTAACAGCGCAGCCGCGCCGAAACCAATTATTGGCGATAATATGAGCGAAGAGCCGATCTCGCCGGCCTTGCTCCAGTTTACACCCGGACCGTTATAATAAAAGGTAAAGGCAAGTCCGCCGCCAATCATGGCACCAATCATGGTATGCGAACTTGAACAAGGGATACCCAGGTACCAGGTACCGAGGTTCCAGATGATAGATGACAGCAGTACAGCGAGCACAAGACATGCCCCAACGCTTACAGGCAGGGTCATTAATGTATCTAACGGTACCAGTTTTAAAATCCCCATAGCTACAGTTACCCCGCCAAGACAAACTCCTAAAAAGTTCCATAAACCAGACCACGGAATAGCATAAACCGGGCGCAGGGCTTTTGTATAAATAACCGTAGCTACGGCGTTAGCTGTATCATGAAAGCCGTTTACAAACTCAAAGCCCATAACCGCCAGAATGCAAAGGAGAAAAACAGTGAGCAGATAACCGCTCAGATCCACCTGGCCAAGGAAGGGGAGAATAACCGCGGGGATTGAAAAATGCATAAAACTTTATTTATGACCGGCGAATTTGTTTCGGCAGCCGCTTTAGTTTCAAAGAACCGTTATAGCCATTTCCTTTAAGTGATGCAAATGTTAACATATTGTTATTTAATATTATGCATACTTAATACAGTATTAAACCGGCCCGGGCTTATGCAAAAAAATAGAGCCCTGTTTGTTACAGGGCTCCACGTTTTCATAGGTGATGTTAGTACTCGATAGATAGATGTAGATATATGTTGATCAAGCGGCAGACAGCGTTTGCTGTGCTGCTACCTGCTTGTTGTTGCTCATGAACTGGGTTTTAGCCCTGTAGTTTTTCAGATCTTCACTTAACAGCTCTAATAATTCGGCGTCAAAGCGTGCAAGTAATTTGGTTATTGCGGGTGTTGGTTTATATGCTTTCATAGGTAGATGGAGTTGTAGGTAGTGAATGTTTTATGTTTAATTTAAGCAGCCGGTGTTAAGTAAGGAGTTTTAGCTTTGATAGCTTTCAAATCGCTCATGATGATGTTTTTAAGCGCGTTATCAAAGCTTGCTATTAGTTTGGTGGTTGATGTTTGTTTTTGCGTTTTCATGTTGTAGGCTTTTAAATGTTTTTAATATTTTAATGTCTTCGTTTTTAATCTTTCTTTTCGTCGTCTTCGTTTTCGGTAAGGTTGTCGTGGCGGCGTTTAGCTTCTTTGTATTGCCTCAACATTTGTTCCTCGTCCCGTGGGTCTGAAGTCTTTGTCGGCTCAACGGGATTCTCCCACTCTTTCTCTTCTTCCGTTTTAACCGCTTTGTCTTTTGCTTCCATAACAACTGCGTTTGGTAAGTACTAATCTAAATCAATGCCAAACTTTTCAGAAAAGGCCTGAAAGTTCATAAAACTCTCAGAATTATTTTACAATAAAATGTAAATCATTGAATTTCAATGGTATTTTTCGATAAATTTTTTTGACTTTTTTTGATCAATCCCACCCAAACTGCCTTCCAATGCCTGTGAACCGGTATGCGCTACCGAACATTAGTTACACCAGCGGACGATTTTTTGTAGTATAACAAATGCACCACGATCACAATTACCGATAAGGTAGCTCCAATAGCACATACTCCGCTCCACTGGTAATTTTTCCAAACAAGGCTGGCGAAGAAGGTGCCTAAGGCTCCGCCTATAAAATAAGACACCATGTATACTGTATTGATACGGTTACGGGCCTCGGGGATCAATGCAAAAATGATTGACTGGTTAGAGATATGCGTGGCCTGTACGCCCATATCAAGCAGGATAACCCCGATGATAAGCCCTATTATGCTATGGCTTGAAAAATAAAACACGATAAAGGAGATTAAAATAAGTGCCAGTGTGTAGGCCGACAGTTTATATGCGTCCATTTTATCACTTAACCTGCCCATAAAGCCAACCGCAACCGCGCCGAAAGCGCCAACCAAACCAAACATACCAGCAGCGGCACTGCCTTCATTAAACTGAGGTTCTTTTAACAGAAATACCAACGTTGTCCAAAATGCACTGAAACCTGCAAAGCACAAAGCCCCTCTGAATGCCGCCAGCCTTAATTGAGGCTGAGTTTTTACCAGGTGGATCAGCGACTTCATCAGCTTGCTATAATTGCCTCTATAATCAGGTTCAATTTCGGGCAAAAACAAAAATATCATAAGCCAGATCAGCAACATCAGGCCGGAAGCTATATAATACATACTTCGCCAGCCAAAATGTTCGCCTATAAAACCACTTAGCGTGCGTGATAGCAGGATACCTATTAATAAACCACTCATTACAAAGCCGATTTTTTTGCCCCGCTCATGAGGCTTAGCTAAATGCGCTGCCATTGGGATCAATAATTGCGGAATTACCGACGATACGCCTACCAAAAAGCCCGCTATCATGAGTATAGTTACCGAAGGGGCCATGGCGCTTGCAATCAATGATATGATCATGAGTACAAAATCTATTAAAATAAGCCGTTTGCGTTTAACCATGTCGGCCAGTGGTACTATAAATAATAAACCGGTAGCATATCCTATTTGGGTATAAAGCGATATTTGTTGTGCTGTTTTATCACTTATGCGGAAAGTGCGCGCCATATCGGCCAGTAAGGGTTGGTTATAATATATGTTTGCCACCACTAAACCCGTAGCTATAGTCATGATCCATAAGGTTAGCGGGGTAAGGTGCGGGTGTTGCTTTGCAGTGTTAGTTGATGACATATTTTGAAGTAGCGTGTATTTGCTGTAAAAATGTTAAAGCATCTTTAAAAAAAAGCCTTTGTAAAGTAATTTTTATTGTGCTATCGCGTTTAGGACATAAATTGATTTAGCAACATTGTTTCTTTGATAAGTTGGGAAAAGACATTAAATAGGATGATATCGGCCTGTTTTATTGTATTTTGATTAAAAGTATGTCGTAAATTAACTTTAAATGTTATTTTGAATTTAATTTTTGATTTAAAACTGATAAATGGTGTTAGTTTTAATTTAAAAATCATTTAAAATTAAATTTTTGTAAACTTTTAAATTGAAATTGTTGTTTTTTTATATTAAAAATGGCCTGTAATTAAAATTGACAGATGATTTTCAAAAAATTAGTAGATTTATAATGATTTATTCTTATTTTTGACAATAAGATATCGGACAGGAAAGTAATTAATAAAAGTTACAAAAAAATTACAAAATATATTTTCCGAATATCAAAACTTAGTGTTACTTTTACACCGTGTTAAAGATAACACAACACATAAAATAGTCTTCTCATAATTTAGGTTTATAATTGGTTAGTAAAGGCCCCTGCCCAACAGGGGCTTTACTTTTTTACAAGCTTTTTATAAACTCACGCGTTTTTCTCAATTTAAAAATCAAGGCCGTATATTTATACGATCTAAACCATTATTTAAGCAAACAACACTTCCTATGCCATTACAAGAAAAATACTGTATCTTAAAAACAGTTAAACGCGCGTTTTCAGGCAAAGTTGATATTACCGTCGACTTTGGAATGGAGATCAACTTCAGTAAAGAATTTGAAACAGTTGAGAAATTCACGTCTGCGGTGGATGCATTAAATTACATGTCGGGCCAAGGATGGGAACTCGCTGATACCATCTCTTCGGGTACCGTTTTGGAATTACACCACATTATGAAAAAGCGCATCACTGAATAAAAACAAAAAAAGCTTAGACAGATGATCTAAGCTTTTTTTGTTAATAACTTCTTAATTAATGAAATACCGGTATAGCCGGGAAGTAATACCCAGAATAACTTAAATCACCCACCTGTGTGCCGTTCAGGTCGTAAAAATAAAGGTCGTTAACACCATAATTGGTCCCAAAGCCTGATTTTACCGTGGTAACTGCCAGTTGGTTAGTTTGCGGCACGTAACCGATACCTGAGCCATATAATTCTTTGCCGGCCGGAATCGTAATAAACGGACTTGTTAATGAGGCGGCGTTGCCATCAATATACCTGTAAATAGTAGTTGCACCACTAAAAGTACCGTTATTGGCTATGTAAACGGTATTGTTTTGAGTTGATGCCGTAATTGAACCCGGATGCCATGCAAACCAGGTGCTGTTTGCAGTAAATGGTAAGGTAACGGTTGTTACCGCCAAAGTAGCCGGATTGATCTTGATCAGTGAAGTGCCGCCTGCTGCCCATACCGAACCATCAGGCGTTTTGGTAAATGCCACAACCATGCCCGATATGGTTTTGGCAACCGAATAATCGGCCACGTTTAGCACCACTACACCTTTGCTTTGCGATAACACAAAAATGTAATTTCCCGATTTGATCATGTCGCCAACGCTGCCGGTTACGCTGGTTAATTTTGTGCCGGTAGTGTAGGTAGTTAGATTAAAAGGATAGATACCACTTGCCGAGCTCAGTAAACCTTTGGTAGCATCAATACCGACAAAAGCCTGCCAGTTGTTGCTGCCAACTGCTGCAATACGTCCAAGTTCTTTAAGCGAATATGGATCGGTAACTACAACAGGGCCGCCAACTTTTGATATCAGGAACAGTTTGTTATTATATATTGTTCCGTACTCTAAAGTTGAAGTAGCCGGATCAAGTGTTTTGCCCGGGTTTTCTTTGGTGAAGATACTATCCTGCTTGGTGCTGGTGGCAAAGCTGTAAAAGCTTACGCTTCCGGTGCCGTGGCCGTACCAGCCTTCGTTAATTAAAAAGAAGCCGTTATCATACTTACCTAATGATTCGGTTTTAAGGGGTTTGTTATTACTTGAGCTTACCCCGTCTTTTTTACATGACGAAGCGACTAAAACCAGTAACGAAAATGCAATCGCACTAAGCTTCGTTGTAATTGTTTTTTTCATGATGATGATTTTTATAATAGTTGTTTTTGATAGCGTGTTTATTTAAGCAGGCTCAGATCGGCAGCGCCTGTAAATTCTGTAGACTGCTCACCTAACCAACCCATGTTGGCCAGGATGCCGGTTTGAACCTTGATAAAATCAATTCCCTTCAGGTTTACCTTATTCCCTTTATCGTCAATAGCGCTGCTGATGTCAATCTTATCGCCGCCGCCGCTGTTATCGGCGTAGCCATAATCAAACGACGCACTGGTGATATAGGAAGGATCATCCATATTGATATTGGTTGATGGCAGCAGGCTTCCTGTTAAAGTGTAAGTGTTTGTTTTAAGGCCGATAGGGTAATAAGCCTGGGAATGGAACATATTGGTTTGCACTACGCCGGTGTTGCCTTTATTATCTTTCCATGGTACGCTGCAGGTATCGCATGCCGGGCGGGTATAGGTAACCGAATAATTGCGGGTATAACCATCTTTATAAAAAGCACTGCCTTTGATCTCGTACCAGGTATCATCGGGCAAGCCGTTGCCATTTTTATCCTGCATTACCCAGATAACGCCCGGTTCGGCAAACTGGGCAAAGGCATTGCCATAAACAACAAAATCGGTTTTTTCGTCGGCATTTAATACGGTATGATCAAAACCTACCACGATATAACCTCCCCAGCCGCCGAGACTTACGAGGCCCTGATCGGTTTTTAGTGTTGCTTTGGCGGCGGTAGTATCGCCCAGGCCTGTGTTGGTAAACTGCCCGGGGGCGGGGTTAAAATCAAACAATGTAGTAACATACGCATTGCTCGAAGCTGTTATCGGGCGGATTGGCGCTTCCTGCGGAGCTGTGTCGGTAACCTTATCTTTTTTGCATGATACCCAGGTAAGAGCGCATGATGCACCTAATATCACGAGTAGTTTAAGTTGTTGTTTTTTCATAAAGTTTGTATTTAAAAAATGAATTGAATTAATAAACAAAGGCCATATGTGCGGGGATATCACCGGCTTGTACCTGCCATTTCATGACACCGTTTTTGTCGAAGCAGTAAAGCGTACCCGAAGCCACGTAATTACCTGCATCGGTAACAAAAACATCTTTGGTAATCGGATTAACAGCTATGCCGTAAGGCACTACTATCTTTTTATCGGTGCCATCGGTAATAAATTTGCTGCTCAGTATGGTTTCATCCTTTACATTGAGCATGGTATAGCTGATTGTGTTTTTTTGTTCCGGATAGCTCCATTCTGTGCTGTATATGTAAGCTGTATCATCATCTATCCAAAGATTGCTGGCGGCTATGTCAAATGTTTTTTTAACCGCGTCTGTTTTGGTATCGATAACAAAGAGTTTGGACGGAATGGTATAATAATCACCGCGGGAGGTAACATAGATATCACCGTATTTGTCGGCCTTTAACCTGTCGAGATTAATAGCCACATCAATTCGCTTGGTTTCGGTAAACGAAGCCAAATCAATTACCGAAACGGTGCGCTCATAGTCGGGCGGGCTATAGCCACCGGAGTTGGCTATATACAGTTTTTCGCCAACAATGGCCATTTCCTCCGGCTGGCGGCCAACAGTAACCTTGCGTTCAATCTGTAAGCTTGTGGTGTCAATTTCGGCTACTATACCGTTGGGCGCTTTAGGATCGCCAACTTTACCGAGATAAGCGCTTACATAGGCTTTATTTTTATGGAAGGTTACGTAGCGGCAATTGGTAATATCTATCTGGGCTAATTTCCTGGCTGTTTTTACGTCCAGCACCTCAACTTTATTAGAGATGTTAACCACCACATACATTTTTGAACCGTAAATGCCTATGTCATTACCCACATCGCCCAGGCCTTTGGTAACGGAGGGGTTGGCCTCGTTATAAATATTACGCTCATAAACACCTGTACGGAAGTTTACAAAATCGAGAGAGGCCTTGTTCATGTTCATATTCCCCTCGTTGAGCAGATAGAGGCCTTTAACGATGCTCGACGGATCGGGCGTAAAAATGGTTTCAACCTGTTCGGGTATTACCTGCGGTGCCTTTCGGCATGATGCCACAAGCAATACCATAAACAGGGCAACGGGTAGATATAGGGCTATTTTTGATGTTTTCATGGTTAGATGTTATAGCTTAGTTTGAGGCGATAAAAACGCCGGGGCATCGGAAAGTTGGAGATGATCTCCCTGTCCTGGTTCAGAAGATTATTTACTTCGATGGTGAGCTTGGTTTTGCGCCTGTATATTTTGGTGAGATAGCTTGCTGAAAGATCATGCGTATACCATGGTTCAACCGTATTATAACCGTGATTGGTATCGTTGCTTAATTCGTTATAACGAAGCCCTGTGTATATGTAACTGTAATTGAATTGAAACCTGCGGTAATCGGCCCCTAACGTAAACGAGCCGCTATGCATAGGCACGTAGGGGATATTATAGCGGTAGGTTATGCCTCCATCTTTGTAAAAAGCCTGCTGATAGGTATAATTGACCCCGGCGGTGATATATGTATCACCGGCTACATTCCAGCCCGATTGTATGTTGACTTCGGCCCCTTTTATATGAACATCGCCCACATTATACATCACCCACCTGAATAAATTGAGCCCCGGAATAGCCACAATTTTATCATTTACCTGGTTGTAGTAAACATCGGCCTGTACCGAGAACGACTGGAATAACTGATTTTTAAACTGATGGTTATAGGTAACCCCAATATCATACTGGCTGGCATACTCAGGTTTAAGCTGGGTGTTCCCTATCAGTGTATAATACAGGTCATTGAAGGTTGGCAATCTGAAGATGTTTTTATAAAACGCACGCAGCATCAGGTCGTTATTATCCAGCAGATACCATCCCGCTGTTACGGTTGGGGTATAAGCGGTTTTACGCCCGGCCCCGGTATATTCATGTACTTTATCATTAACAAAAGTGCCCAACAGCGATGCCTGAAGATCAAGCCTGCCCAGCCTGAGTTGTGAAGCCAGCGAAACCAGTTCGGTAAAGCGTGTTGGGTATGGGAAGCGGTACAAATTGGCGTCGAGATCGTTTACCTGAAAATCGGCTGCAATTGCAATATTCCAAACCGGTAAAATGCGGTACCGATTGGCTATGGAAGTGTACAATTCATGCTGGTAAAAGCGATTGTCAAGGAAGCCCGCAGTGGTTACAAATTCCGGATCAAGATATCGTTCATAATTGTCACTGTACTTAGCAATTGCTTTAAAGCTATAACGGTTGCGCGTATTGCTTTCATAATTAGCCTGGATAAACTGGTCGCGGTCCCACTGCCGCTGCGAATAGTTGAATTTGTTGGCAACGATAGCTCCCGGCAAACCACGGTTTGAATTGTAGCTATAGGCCTTAACAGCCCATGAAGCACTATCAGGAGTGGTGCCTCTAAGTCCGGCTTCTAACCGGTAAGCTTCAATATCGCCATTGTTTCGCACTGCAGTTGTGTCATAAACCCCATTGGTGTACCTGAATTTATAGCGTCCGTTCGACTGGATATATTCTGCACTAATGGTACTGCTTATAGTTTTACTCAGCTTCTGTTGCCAAAGCAGGGAGGGGTTCACCAGGCCCATTGATCCTGTTTTATAGTTAAGCCGGATATGTGTATGCTCACCCGGCTCAAACCTTGGCTTAGCCGATTGCAGATATATGGCGCTTGCCGCCGAAAATGCCTTGGCCGGTTGGAAGATATCGCTTTGCTGTCCGTTAAAAAGAGCTATTTCGTCAATGTTATCCAGCGAAAAACGACCGAGATCAACCTGTCCGTTTTGAGCGTTACTCAGTTGTACACCGTCGTAAAACACGGCTACGTGATTGGTGCCCAAACTGCGCACATTGATTGTTTTTAGACCTCCCACTCCTCCATAATCCTTCAATTGTACACCAGTAAAAAAGCGCATGGCATCGGCCACAGAAAAACTATTAAGGCGCTGTAATTGCTCGCCTTTCAATACCTGAACAGGCGTAGGCGAGGTATTGCGGATATCAGTTTTGAAAGCACGGATCTCCACTTGTTTAAGGTGATTGATCTTATCCGAATCAGTTTGAGCTGTATCTTTTTTTTGAACCGCGGCTTGCGCCGAAACCTTAAGGCAACTGCAAGCAATTGCTATCCCGAAGGAAACAAACCATAGTAAACCCTTAATACAGCCATTACGCGTTGCGAACGTGTGGCGCACAGTTAATTTCATGAGTGTTGTGGGTTAAAAAACCTCACAGCAAACAGAACGACGAATTACAAAAAATGAAATACACGAAAGGTATCCTCATTCCAGCTTCAATCCCCGAAAGCTATGAATTAATAAGTGCTATGGCAGGTCTTCTGACTTACTCCCCCCGGCCCTGTCTTCCCATTCCGGCAGTACCGGAACAGTGACAATAAGAATGGGCTTTGGTGTTATGGAGCTTACAGCTGCGGGACAGTCCCGGATTTACACCGGGTTCCCTTTTAATCGCGGGCGTTAATTATCCGCGAACCAAAAGCAGGGCAAAGGTATATATTAAAAGTTAAATTAAGCAAGCGGCGGTTTGTAAAACAGGATATTATACCGCTGATGAGGTATTGAAAGAGGGATAAGAAAGATGATCTGTTATTGCCGGGCGCAATAACAGATCATAAACGGAATATTATTTACCTATCCGGTAAAGGTTACCATTGTCGGTTACGCCATATAAGGCACCATCTTTTCCGGTAACAAGCGAGCGCCAGCGTTCGTTTTTATCTTTAAGCAAACGCTCTTCAGCCACCACTTTATCGTTTTTGATCACCAGCCTTGCAATATGCGAACCACCGAGTGCGCCAACAAATAAATTGTTTTTCCACTCCGGGATCAGGTTGCCGGTGTAAAATGTGATACCGCATGGCGATATGCTCGGGTCCCAATAGTATATTGGTTGGGTAACCCCTTCTTTTTGTTGTACACCGTCGCCAACTTTTTTGCCGCTATATTCAATACCATAAGTAACTACCGGCCAGCCGTAATTTTTACCTGCGCGGATGATATTAATCTCATCGCCGCCCCGGGGGCCAAATTCGGCTTCCCATAATTCGCCGGTTACGGGGTTCATAGTCATACCCTCGGGGTTTCTTAAGCCATAAGCATAAATTTCTGGCAATACGCCGCTTTTACCGGCAAAGGGGCCTCCGGGAACAGGTTTTCCGTCACGCGTAATATGAACAACCTTACCTACCGCAGCTCCGAGGTCTTGCGCTTTCATGCGAATATCGTCGGCTCCATGCTCGCCGGTACTTACAAAAAGGTTGCCTTGTTTATCAAACACCACGCGTGATCCGAACTGTAAATGCCCGTTATAAGCCGGTTGGGCATGATAAATCACCTGTACGTTTTCAAGTTTGCTGTCATCGGCAGATAGTTTTCCCTTTGCTACAGCAAGCTGGAAGCCGCCTTCTACCTGTTCAGAATAAGTCCAGAACAAGGTGCGGTTTTTTGGAAACGACGAATCGAAGTTAACATCAAGCAAGCCGCCCTGGCCACCAACGGCAATTGCAGGCAGGCCTTCGATGTTTTTATCAAAACTGCCGTCGGCTTTTAATATACGCATGGTGCCGCCTTTTTCGGTGATCAGGAAGCGCCCATCCGGAAGGCAACGTAAAGCCCATGGCGATTTTAACTGGTGATTGATCACGGTAACATTCAGTTTGGTTTTGGTCTGAATGCCGCCTATGCGGGTTTGTCCTGTAAGTGCGGGCTTATAATCGCTGTTAGGTTTCTGCGTTTCAACAGGCGGCAACGTCTGGGCTTTAACCTGAAGCACGAAAACGCCAGCGCACAATGCAGACATTAAAATAGATTTATTGTTTATTGGCATGATGATTAAATGTTAACTATACATTTGTTGAATCAAAGATAAATAACAAAATACCATGAGCCGCAGTTTTTGTGTCTATCTTTTGTTACATGGATAAAAACTCCGCTGTTTAATCAAGACTACGGGATAGGGCGTTAAAAAAATAGTTAACACTATGTTAAATGTAACTGATTAAAAAAATCAAATTATATTTTAGAAATGTACAACTTATACTATATTTGCCACCCATTACGGGGGATTAGCTCAGCTGGCTAGAGCGCTTGCATGGCATGCAAGAGGTCATCGGTTCGACTCCGATATTCTCCACTTATTATAAAGCGTTTACGTCTCGTAAATGCTTTTTTTATGCATTATCGGGCCGTTTTTGAACTGAATTTGAGAATCTTCTTTCCTTAAAATCCATGTCACTTTCTTTATTTAAATTGCTTAAATACAAACATATTGCAAATATTTATAATGAAAAATCATGCAAGAGGTCATTTAGAATTTAAAAAAATCTTGAAATTTTAGCGATTGATAAACTGAGGTAAAACAGATGCGAGATTTCAGTTTTTAACTTATGCGGAGAATAAACAAATTATATTCCGCAAAATTGCGGAGAAAAGTACATATATTTATCGCATAGGCGGTAATATATGTATATACATCAATTAAAGAACTGGCCTTCCTTTACGTGGGACATTGAAGCAATACTTGTTCGCTTAGGCGAGGTAAGGCATCGGCAAGGGTATATTTTAGGTTTGATGAGTTCGGCTGGCTTTAAATTGAAGGAAAACGCATTATTAGATACGCTGACATTAGATGTTACCAAATCCAGTGAGATAGCGGGTGAAAAATTGAATAGTGATCAGGTAAGATCTTCTATAGCCCTAAGGTTAGGGATCGAAATAGCGGATGCTGTACCCGCAGATCGGAACGTGGATGGAGTAGTAGAGATGATGTTAGATGCGACTCAGAAATACACCGATGACCTGACGGCAGATCGCTTATTTGATTGGCATGCGGCGCTATTCCCAACTGGAAGAAGTGGTATGCACAAGATTACAGTTGCGACCTGGCGTACTCCGGAAGCCGGCCCTATGCAGGTTGGTTCGGGAGCTATGGGCAAGGAAAAAGTACATTTCGAAGCTCCGGAAGCAGAACGGCTGTCAGCAGAAATGGAGACTTTTTTAAAATGGCTCAACGCCAGATCTAATACTGATGCAGTGTTGAAAGCTGCCATAGCACACTTATGGTTTGTGACCATACATCCATTTGACGATGGCAATGGTCGTATAGCCCGGGCTATTACCGACATGCTGCTCGCACGGGCAGATGGAACATCGCAACGGTTCTACAGCATGTCAGCTCAGATCATGCGCGAAAAAGCGGCTTATTACTATATACTTGAAGCAATGCAAAAGGGCGGCCTGGATATTACCCCGTGGTTGAAATGGTTTTTAGATTGTCTGTATTTTGCGATGGATCACACGGAAGAAACATTATCTGCCGTAGCGAAAAGAACCCTGTTTTGGGATAAGCATAGAGAAACTGTATTAAATAGCCGCCAGCAGCAGATGGTCACCGCCTTGTTGGATGAGTTTTATGGCAAATTAACCAGTACTAAATGGGCTAAGATGACAAAGAGTTCTCCCGACACTGCATTGAGAGATATTCAGGACCTGATAGAGAAAGGCATATTGGAGAAAGAACCAGGTGGCGGTCGAAATACAGCTTATAGTATAGTTGTCTGATACGACTTATCGCAATGCCGATAAATTATGATCGATATCCAACTGAATTTGTATAAATCTATATTTAAAGGTAGAGCAGATGTATTTGCACTACGGTGGGAAAAGAATGGAAAAGGCAATTATATGCCGGCGTACAATATCAGGGCAATCAACCCCCGATTTTTTTAATTAAAAAAGGGAATGAGTAAAGCACTCATTCCCTTTTTAAGCTAACAGGCTGTTTAAAGCCTGTACCGGAGCTTAGTGTTTAGCCCACCAAAGCGGGGTTAATACAGCGTCGGGGGCACCGAGGGCCGATACTGCCTGGTTATAACCGTTAATGTTACTATTGCTCAGGCTTGATGGGTATTTCATGCGTTGAGGATGGAATTTAACACTGCTGGTCATATAATTTCCACTTGTTAAAGCAGGTAAATCTGGCATGATATCTTCAACCGCTGGGTTTTCAAAGAATGGTAATCCAAGCCTTCTGTGATCACTCCAGGTTTCTAAAGGCAACCATGGTAATTGTGCAAGGTATTTTTGGGTAATGATCTTTGTCAGCTGATCGTTTCTTACGGTACCTGACTTGTAAAGATCATTTTTAGGATAGTTGATAGCCACTGTACCTGCAGCACCGGTAAGGCCATCTTCATAGTTCATAGTATGTGTTGAAGCCGGCTCAACGGTATGGTCCCAGCTAACTGAAGTACCAACCCTGTTGTAGTCGGTTGATGCAAGATAGGTGGCCAGATTTGCCGTAGTGCCAAAGTATTCAAAGCTTTTCCTGATACCTGTTTCATAAGCTGTTTTGGCATCAACAGGTACGGTCCAGCCGCGAACTGCAGCTTCGGCCAAAAGGAAATATGTTTCCCACGGTCCAAAAAATACGCGCTTGTTATTGCCATTTCTGTATACCAGGTTTAATAGCGGTTTAAACCCGTTAGTTGTTATAGCATCGTTCATTGTAGCTTTGGCACCCCAGTTGCCATCGGCCTTAGCATTCCAGGTATTGGTTGAATTAAGCGTTTTAACAACTTTACCAGAGGCATCTTTCAAGTCTTCTTGCGTAGCGGTAAATGTTCCGCCGATTGCCGGATAGTTAGGATCGGTAAGGTTACCTGGGATACTGAATATTTTGTATGCCCGGGGATCAATAGTATAAGGCAAACCATTAAACCAATAGCCGGCAGCAGGATCATTGGTTTTGGTTGCAAACTGATCGAAGAAACGTTGTCCCATCCAATTGGCCGGTTTAATGGCCGAATCAAATGATGCATCCAGCTGATCGGCAGATTTAACACTACCTAAGCCAAATACCAGGTTATTATAGGTTGCAGATATAGGCAAGCCCATCCATGACGACTCCTTCCTGAACACGCTGCTAAGCGGGTTGTAGCTGTTAGGACTTTCCTGTACGCTGAAGGTTTGAGTAGCATCGGTAATGAAATCATTAGTAGCTGCTGCTGCTTCAAATTCGGTTTTGGCTTTAGCGGCGTCAACTTCTGATAACCGCATAGCTAAACGCATACGCATAGCGTTGGCATATTTACGCCATTTAGCATAATCATAATTGTACGCAGGGTCTTCTTTAGATACGTTCGCAGGGTTTACTATAGATAGATCGAGTTTAGCACTTGCATCTTTTAACTCATCCAACAGGAAGTAATAAACCGTTTTAACATCTTTAAACTCCGGATTTACACCTTGAAAACCATCAACCGGCATTGGGCCAAAGCTGTCAGAAAATTCGCTCATTAAATAAGCTCTCCAGATCCTTGCAACCTGGATCAGGTTTTGCGTATACGCTTTTGACGTTCCTTTAGCTATTTGATCGTTGCCAATTTGAATAGCGCTATTGGCAGCGTTCATCCATTGCGATGATTGCCTGTAATATTCAGATGTCCAGTCATCGCTGTATGAACCACGTGAAAATGTTTCGCCATCCTCATCCTGCAGGCCATGACCGCCCACTATCCAATATAAGATGAACACACGTTCGGATAACCCTGGGTCCTGTTGTGCACCAATAATTGAATTATTGATAAAATATTCTGTTTGTACCTGATCACCGCTTGCTTTGAGCGGATCGGTATTCAGATCGTCAAATTTTTTACATGATGACGCGGCAAGCAGAGCAGCTGCAACCATCAGGCTTGATTTTTTTAATATCGTTTTCATATTTTGTTATGAATTATTCTTTGCTGTTAAATTAAAAACCTACCGTTAAATTGAATAAAATGGTACGGGTTGTAGGGAAACTGCCGTTTTCAAAGCCGGTTGCGTTAGTACCGGTTGCATAAGATGACTCTGGATCCATGCCGTTCATGTGGCTGGAGATAAGCCATACGTTGTTAGCAGATACACCCACTCTTGCCCTTTGCATACCGATGCTATGCGCAAATTTTTGCGACAGGTTATAGTTTAACTGCACGTTCCTGATACGGATGTTAGAAGCATCATAAAGGTTAGCTTCAGATACACCCATGTTGCCGTGGCCCGCTACTACCGCCCAATAATTTTGTGCAGAAGTTTTAACCGTATTCTTTTCGTACTGATTTGTAGTTGGGTTTAATACAACACCGTCAACCAGCATGTCTGGCCTTTCGCCGTTTACAACCGTTTTATTAGATGTACCAGTGGCCTCCATATGAGCTAAGGTTCCTGAAAATACCTGGCCTCCAAAACGTGCATCTACCAGGAATGACAGATCAAAGTTTTTATAAGAGAATGTATTGGTAACGCCTAATAAGCTTGATGCCTGTTGATTGCCAAGTTTAGATTTTACCGGGTCAACTTGCGGTAAACCGTTAGCATCCAGTAACAATTGGCCATTATATGGGCTGCTCGCGTCTTTTACCCTCAATAAACGTGAGCCAATGATTTCGCCGTAAAGCTGCCCGCTTTGAGCTACAACAGATAAATCATCAAAACCGCCTAAAGCGTATTGAGTAACATCCTGAGTTAAATATTTAACGGTATTTCTATTGATAGAGAAGTTGACGCTGGTATTCCAGTTAAAGCCTTGTCCTGCTACAATTTTTCCATCAACCATTAACTCCAGACCTTTATTTTGGATATCGCCTGCATTTATTTTCCTTGCACTGTAACCGCTTAAACCGTCCATTGGCAGGTTAATTAATTGTCTTGTTGCGTTTGATTTGTATACGGCGAAGTCAAAACCAACGCGGCTATTAAAGAAACGCATTTCCAAACCGGCCTCATATGATTTGATCAGCTCGCTACGCACATTGGCATCAAAAAGTACATCGCCACGGCTTGCAGTTGTATTTCCGTTCGGATCTTTACCAATAGTGTAAACATTATATAACTGATAAGGATCCATGTCGTTACCAACAGAAGCAAATGAACCCCTTAATTTACCGTAAGTTAACCATGATGGCAAAGTACTGCCATTTTTGGTCATGAACTCGGTAAACAGGAATGAAGTACTAACCGAAGGGTAGAAGTAAGAACGGTTAGCAGCGTTCAATACTGATGACCAGTCGTTTCTGAATGTACCGTCCACAAACAGGTATCCATCGTAGTTTAAACCTAATGAACCGTAAACTGAATAGATATCGTGATTTGCTACACTTTGGTTAACGGTAGGGCTGGTTGTGCCGTTATTGATTGAAAACAAATTAGGAACCTGAAGCGGGTTTGCACTTGCACTTAGTGAAGATGCCTGACGGTTCATTAAGTTACCACCAAATGTAGCAGTACCGCCTAATTTACCAAAAATGTTATCTTTTTTTGCCGATAATAAACCGCTGTAGTTAGTTTCGGTAAAGTTGCTTTTGCCTAAGCCATAAGAACCGGTTGATGTTGGTGTAATACCTGCATAGGTACGGCTTTCGGTATTAGTAGTATAGGTATCAGCACCGCCTTTTAACTCCGCATTTAACCAGCTATTAAACTGATATTTGATAGATGCGTTCAGTAAAAACCTGTTTCTGATATCCTGGTTAAGGTTATACTTCGCGGCCCAATATGGATTGATCTCGTTGTTTTGACGCCACCAGATCATGTTACCGGCGTTATCGGTGCGGCCTTTAAAGTCCCTTACATCAATAGATGTAGGCAATAATGATAGTGCATTAAAGACGTTGCTGTTATTTGCACCTCCCTGTGGGCGGTTAAGAGCTGTGGCATTGATATATTGTACTTTGGTATCAATGGTCCATTTGTCGCCTTCGCCAAATTTACTTACTGTACGGCCTGTTAAGTTGTTCCTGATCAGCTTAGCACCAGGGATAATGCTTTTATCATCAAGCCTGTTGTATGAAGTATAAACAGATGTTGATTTATATTGCTGCTGAAACGAGATGCTTTGATTAGAGCTTAAGCCCTTATCAAAATAATTTGCAATGTTATCATAAGTATGCAACGGTGCATTTGTACCGTCCCATTTCTTCTCGTCTTGCCCGGTAGCTTTAGGTCCCCAGCTGCTGGCTAATGTATTTGAATAAGCATTATTTGTTCCCTGGGCAAAGTCCTGCTGCAGGCCCGGGCGTGCAAAAATACTCTCGGTACCTATTGATGATGAAATCGTGATACCCAGGCCTTTTTGTGTTTTACCTGTTTTGGTAGTGATCAAAATAGCACCGTTACCAGCCCTTGAACCATACAAAGCTGCTGCCGAAGGTCCTTTCAAAACGCTCATGCTTTCGATATCTTCAGCATTAATGTCTGACAAACCATTACCCATATCCAGCGACGGATTATAGTAATCATTGTTTGCAGCACCTGTAAAGTTATCCAACGGGATACCATCAACTACGATAAGCGGCTGATTTGAACCTGTCAATGAGTTATTACCACGCAGGGTGATTTTTGAAGAGCCACCCGGTCCGTTACCTGAACGGGTAATTTGTAAGCCGGCAACTTTGCCCGACAACGCATTTACAAAGTTAGGCTCTTTTGACGCAGCTAAGGTTTCGCCCTTAACTTCCTGAACAGCATAGCCCAATGATTTTTTTTCGCGTTTGATACCCAATGCGGTAACTACAACTTCGGTAAGCGCGTTTTCAGCATCTTCAAGTACAACGTTAATTGTATGTTGCGCTCCTACAGTTACTTGAGCTGGTTTGTAGCCCAAAAACGAAAACGTAAGTACAGCACCCTCTTTTACTTTAATGGTGTATTTACCATCGGCATTGGTGGTTGTTCCGTTAGTGGTGCCCTTTTCGGTTACGCTTGCACCGGGTATAGATTGTCCGGATTTTTCAGTTACTGTCCCTGTAACTGTTTTTTGTGCATACGCTGTCATCGTTATTACACTAAACAACAAGAAAGCGAAACACCTTAAGTAGATTTGTTTCATTTGTTTGGTTTTAATTATAGAAATTGTGTTGGTTTTATATATGATTTTGTTGTAAATCCTAATTAAAGTCGCAGTTCTCTATTACAAGTGTAGCCGCTCCTAAAAGCTCTGCGTTTGTTGCTACTGTTGATACCTGTATATCCGTTTGCTCGGCCAACCACGGAATGCAAAACTCATTGATTGCCTGCTGAATAGGGGCCATCAGTATTTTTCCGGCCACGGCCCCTCTGCCGCTTAATACAATAAGCATCGGGTTCATGATGTGTATTAATGTTGATATGCCTTTCCCAACTAAAAAAGCAGCATCAGAAAGAACGGAAACAGCCAGCGGATCTCCCGATTTCGCAGCATTCAGAAATAAATCGGCCGGCAACCCGCCTGTCGTTTTATAAATTTGCTCCATGCTTGAACTGGCACCTGAATCCATCTCAGATCTGGCACGGTCAATCATAAATACCAGTGAGGTATCCACTTCTAAACATCCTCTTTTACCACATGAACACATTTTATTGCTTTGTGATAACGGAATGTGGCTAAACTCACCAGCGTACCCACTATGCCCGCGAAATAAACTGCCATTAACGATCATCCCTAAACCAATGCCCCATCCAATGTTAACAACCAGCACATCCTGTAAATTTTTTCCGGCACCAAATTTCAATTCTGCTAACGCTATTAAGCTGGAGTCGTTGTCAATAAAAACCGGCAAACCCAGTTCTTTAGTCAGATGCTCTTTTAAAGTTACGCTGCCCTCCTGTTTAAAAAAGGTGTGATTTACACCTTTTATGGCGCTTACAAAGCCTGGCATACCTATCCCTATTCCCAATATCTGATTCAGCGGAATACCAGAACCGGATATATAATCTTTCAAGAAAGCAATGAACGTTTCCGTAAGCTTCGGGTTGTCATGTAAAACCAGTTCTTTTTTCTTCAGCCCGACTTTAACATTGTTCATCAGATCGTAAATAACCACCTGGGTTACCATCTGATCTACCGCCACCGCAACTATATAGCGCTGTTTATCAGCATTTAATTGAAACGATGATGCCCTTCTCCCCCCTGTTGAGGCTGCCAGGCCATTATCTTGTATATATCCATCGTCAATAAGCCCGTTAACCGTATTGGTAACCAGTGGCAAACTCTTTTGCGACCTGCGACTTAATTCGGCCAGTGTTAGCCTATTGTCGTAATAAAAAAACTTGATCAGTTCGTTGCGCAGTAATTGCTGCTTCATTTGAACGCTCATAATTGATTTGATAAACTTAAATATTTTTTTGAAAAAAACCAGAAACTTTATAATTTTTTTAAAAAGATTTAAAGAGTTAAGTTTTTAATTCTGAAGATTAAGAATCTTCTTAAAGACAATTAAAAACATATAGCTCTAAAAATCAATGCATTAAATCCAGCGGCTTAGAAAAAAGCCGTTAGTCAGACACAAGACAAGAAATAAGGGTAAAACAACTACAGGCAGCTCAAATTTATTTGGATTCACCGTTGATTGCGGCCTGGAAACAACAAGAGCTTTGCGAAATTTCGCAAAGCTCTTGTGTATTGTAATGCCTTTATATCAAAAAACGGTGAATGATCGTATCCTTTCGATGTTTATTCTACCACATAACCATAAGGTAAGGAAGTGCCTCGTTCATAGCTAACATACACAGCAGGTTTTTGCCGCTGAATAGTTTGTTTAAGGCTTGTTTAGGTGTTTCCCCGTAATATTTTTTAAAGGTTTCGATAAAATGAGAAACACTATGATAACCCAGTTTGGACGACATGTCATTAACGGACCTGTTTTCGACCAACATCTTACGGGCGTTTTCCATACGTTTTCTAATTACAAAGGCGTGTATAGTTGTACCGTGAACACGTTTAAAAGCTTGCTTAAGTTTTAGTTCATTTAAAGCTATTATCCGTGCAAGCTGTTTAATGGTGGGAGGCTGGTTAAGATTAGTCAATAAATACGCTTTTGCCGATACAACCTTATCGTACACATCATGCGGCATCTCAGTTTCGCGGTCGGTCAATTGCTTTTGAGCATGTAACAAAAGCAGCATTTCTTTCAGTTTCAATTCAAGGTAGTGGCGTTTGGTAGCATGATCATGATCATCACTCAGAAGTTCATTCAACACCTTTTTAATGGGGATATCAATAAAATAGCGTTGCTCTTCGGGCTGATACCCGCCACTGTCAAGCACCTGGTCTAAAAATGGATCGTGGTGTGCCCAGTGTTCATTAATAAGTAATTGCTTAACATAATTCCTTGACATGAAAATAGCCACGTAACTCACCTCGCGTTTAGGTGTCATTTCAATATTCCAGTGCAGTTCCTTTTGGTAGTGCCTGCTCATAATGCCCGATTGCAGATCGTAAAAATCATCAGCTCCTTTTTCCCATACACGCGAGTTACCGTCAAAAAATAACGTGATCCGTAAATGGTCGCCTTTAACAATAAATTTATCGGTAACGGGCTTATGAATACTAAACCCGGTATCAATAATACAAAGGCCAGGCATGTAAAGTGTTTTAGAACGAATGTCAACGTGCTGCCCGTCTTCGCTTATAATAGTTTTACTGTGTATCGGGCTCTCTTGCTTATAGTCATCTTCAAGTTCAAGGTCACAAATCGTTTTATTTACTTCAAGCAGGGTAGAACGTACAATCATTTCTATCGAATAATTATTTTTAATTAGTCTAAATAATAACTGCAAAGAAACGAATGATGATTGGTATAAGCGGCGTAAAAGTGAAAATAACTTGCGGGCGAGGCCTTTTTCAGCTCAAGAAAATACGTTTTCCGGCATTTTTAATACCATTTCCGGCATTTTTTAAACTACTGAAGACTTACTTTTGCCTCGTTATTTAAAATCAGTCTAAATAAAAACAATGTCGAATTTCTACTTCTTTTATCCTTTTCGTCTATTTCTAAAACTACAGACCGCTTTAATTCAGCAGGGTCTTAGGAAGCAAAAGAAGTAAGTCATTTTGAATTTGATTGAAGTATAATCAAAAACTGAGCTGCACAGCGGCAACTGTACAGCTCGTCTCAATTACTTGAGTTGCTCATTAAAGTGTTTATTCAAAAAGCGATGCAAATTAAAAAAATTCTGCTATTGGGCATGTTTTGCGCCTTTAGTTTCTTATCGAATGCCCAAAGTACAGGAGCGGTTAAAGGTTACATTAAAAATGATGCCGGCGAGCCGCTACCATCCGCAACAGTTAAGCTATTAAATACGCAGCTTGGTGCTATTTCAGATAATTCGGGCTTTTTCATGATCAAATCTGTAGCGGCCGGGCGGTATACGGTATCCGTAAGCGGTGTGGGATATAAAGTCCAGCAACAACAGGTTTCCGTTAACCCGGATAAAGAAACCGAGCTGGTAATGACCATTAAAGACGAAGCCATGAACATGGCTACCGTTACGGTTACCGGCAGGTCGGTGGTTCAGGAAAGCAACCGGCAGGCATTTAACGTAACCACGGTTGATGCCAAGAAGTTATATAATACCACACTTGATCTTGCCGGCGCTTTAGACCGCGTTGCCGGTATCCGTGTCAGGGAGTCGGGCGGTGTTGGCTCAAATTTTAATTTATCGCTTAACGGTTTTTCGGGTAACCATGTCAGGTATTTTATTGATGGGATTCCTATGGACAATTTCGGTTCGTCCTTTCAAATCAACAATATACCTATCAATATCGCCGAGCGGTTGGAGGTTTACAAAGGTGTTGTACCTATATGGCTGGGTTCTGACGCATTGGGCGGCGCTATTAACATTGTTACCGGAGACAGGTACAAAAACTATATCGATGTTTCTTATTCATACGGATCGTTCAATACCCACCGGAGTGTGATCAATGCAGCTGTTACAAGCAAACAAGGTTTCACCGTACAGCTTAATGCTTTTCAAAACTATTCGGACAACGATTATAAAGTAAAGGTTGATGCTGCAGATATCAACACGGGGGCTTATACCCCAAATGCTTTGGTGCGCCGTTTCCATGATGAATATCATAATGAAACCCTTATAGCTAACGTGGGCGTAGTGGATAAAAGCTTTGCCGATAAGTTATTGTTTGGGATTACGCTGGGCAAAAACTACAAGGAGATCCAAACCGGGGCCCGGATGGTTTCTGTATTTGGCGGCTGGCACCGCAAAGGCGACATTGTTATGCCAACCTTGAAATATAAAAAAGTGAACCTCATTAAAGGCTTGGACGTGACCATTAATGCCAACTACAACCTTGGCAGCGAACAAAACATCGATACCATGAATGTTCGGTACGATTGGTTCGGCAACAGCAAACCCAATGGATCAAACGGCGAGCGTGCGCGGAGTTTATACAAATACAAAAACAATAATGGTATTGCAACATCCATGTTTAACTACCGCATGGGCGAGCATCAGTCTCTTGCGTTAAGCGATGTTTTCACCACCTTTAACCGTAAGGGCAGCGACGTGCTGAATCCGGATATTGCAGATTATGAAACGCCAAAGAAAACACAAAAAAATGTTTTAGGCTTAGGTTATTCTTACGATGTGCATGATAAGTGGAGTACCTCGGTGTTTGGTAAATACATTTATCAAAATAACGTAAATGGTTCGGCAACAAACCAGGCAGCCACTAAAAAATTAGGATACGGTATTGCAGCTACATATTTCTTAACCCCAAACCTGCAAATCAAATCATCTTACGAGCTTACCAACAGAATGCCCGAAGCCCAGGAGATTTTTGGCGACGTTGAAAATCAGGAAGGAAACCCTAACCTTAAGCCCGAGCAAAGTAACAACGTTAACCTTGGCTTAAGTTATTCCTTCGCCATTAATAACAATAGCAAGTTTTTGGTTAACGCAAACGCTATCTACAGGCAATCAGACAATTTTATCTACAACAGGCTTAATAACAATCAATCCAAACTGGTAGCTGATAACCGCGATGGCGTGCGCACCATAGGCGGCGACGGCGAGATCAGGTACTCGTACAGCAACTGGTTAACCTTAGGTACAACCGTAACTTATCAGTACCTGCAAAACCTGCAAAAGTACGAACCCGGCTACACCGGTATCAGCCCGGTTTATAAAGACCAAATGCCTAACATCCCTTATTTCTTCGGCAATAGTGATGCCTCTGTATCACTGAAAAATGTAGGTAAAAAAGGCAATAACCTAAACATCGGGTATAATTTGTTATATGTGCACGCATTTTACCTGTATTGGCCAAGCCGCGGCGGCGACAAACTTGATATCCCCCAGCAATTAAGCCACGATATTAACATGGTTTATAGTCTTGCTTCGGGTAAATATAACATTGGCCTCGAGTGCCGGAACCTGACTAACGCCTACCTGTACGACAATTTCAGCCTGCAGAAACCTGGCCGGGCATTCTACATCAATCTTCGATATTTTTTAAATAAAGTAAACAATTAATCATATGAACATTAAAACTACAATTGCGGCGCTGGCTACAGCAGCTACGCTATTTTCCTGCTCAAAAAACAGTAACACAGCAACCCCAGAAAATCCGGGAAATTATATTCTTACAGTAACACCAGCAGCATCTACCGGTGTTGCCGACTACCTGCTTACTGCATCAAGCCTTGAAACAGGTTCAATTTCAACTGCCGGGAATGGTGTTGAACAGGACGGCACTTACCGATATTATGTTACCACCAACGATAAATTTTTCAGTATGCTTTATGGCCAGGGTAACCCGGGCGCTGTAACAGCCTACAATATTGTAAGCGGCAAGCTGAATAAGCTAACTAATTTTCAGACTGAAACCGTTCAGGCTTTTGCACCTGTTAATCAGGACTTGCTGTTATTCAAAATTTCAAGAACACCTACTACCCCGCTTTCTAACTGGTACAAGGTAAATACCAACAGCTTACTGATCACATCTGAAGGAACAACAAATACACTGGAGATGACAGGAAATGGCGAGCTGGCACATTTTAGCTGGCTTACCCAGGTTGGCGATAAAGTATATGCGCCTTACTTCAGCATTATTGACCGCACATTTGCCACCAATCACCCCGATGAAGCATCGATAGCTGTATTCAACTATGCCGACATGAAGGTTGATAAAGTGATCAAAGATACCCGTACCAGCTTTATTGGCAGATATTTTACAAGCGGCCTGCAACTTACTGAAAACAATGATCTGTATGCTTTTTCTGCGTCGGTGGCTGTTAATAGCGGTGGTGCATTTACATCAACCAAACCATCGGCAATTACCCGTATCAAAGCCGGTACAACAGAGTTCGACCAGTCATATTTCTTCGATTTTGAATCAGTTAGCGGTGGTATGAATATCACCAACTGGGTTTACCTGGGCAATAACAACTTCATTGTTAACGCCGGCACCAAAGCCGAAAAAGGTGCTTACACAGTTGGCTCTACCGTGGCTATTGTAAACGTGGTTGACAAAACCTTTAAAGTGGTTACCGGCATGCCGGCTAAAACCGATATCAACAGCTTAACTACCAATAACTACACTCCTAAAGATGGTAAAACCGGCTACATCGGTGTAAATCTTAAAGATGGTACCAGCTATGTATATAAAGTTGATGCAAGCACCTTAACTGCCACTAAAGGCTTAAAAGTTGATGGCGGCGTGATTACTGCTATCCAGTTCCTTAAATAAAATAACCTTATCTGCTAAACTCATTAAATAATACACAATGAAACCCACATCAACAGCAAAAAAGCCTAAAGATACCTTATTTAAAAGGATAAATAACTGGCTGCACCTTTGGCTTGGCCTTGGTTCGGGTGTCATTGTGTTTATAGTTTGTATTACCGGCTGCATTTGGGTATTTAACGAGGAAATTACCGGGTTGTTAGAGCCGGAATCTAAAATCGCTTATCAGGCAAAACCGGTTCTTACGCCATCTGCCCTGGTCGACATCGGGTCTAAGGCCTATCCAAAACTTGTTCCTTTTTACGCCAATTATCAACAGGGAAAAGTGATCAACCTGGGCTTGCGCAAGCCGGGGAAACCTGTTCGCCGTGGTGGTGGCGGCGGTGGCGGGGTTTTGCTTAAGATAGACCCTTATACGGGTAAAATTGTTGGTAAGGAGATAAGTAAAAAGGGCGATGTGGATTTTTTCCGGTTTATTTTGAACGGGCATCGCGCTTTGTGGCTGCCATATAATATCGGTCGCCCTATAGTTGATTATGCAACATTAATATTTGTTGTACTATTAATTACGGGGCTTATATGGTGGTATCCTAAAAAATGGAACAAATCAACCCGCGACAAAAGCTTTAAAGTAAAATGGAACGCCTCATTCAAACGTCTGAATATCGACCTTCATAATGTATTTGGGTTCTACGCGATGATCTTCCTGCTGGCTATTGCCCTTACTGGAATGGTTTTTGGCATAAGCTGGTTTAGCGACGGCCTGTATTGGGTAACCACCGGCGGACAGAAAATTAAAGAATTCAGGCGTTTCAAGTCCGATAGTTTGCAGCGGGCAAATGCATATGAGCCCAAGGTTGCCATGGATATTTTGTGGGAAAAAGTAGTAGCCGAAAATCCGAGATCGAAAGGCTTTTATTACAATTTTCCGGATATGGCCAATGCCGAAACTACCATTGGCATAACAGTGTACCCTACAGCCGGGCAGTTTTACAACAGCCGCAGCTACACCTTTGACCAGTATACCTTAAAACCAATTGTGCGTAACGATGCTTACTCGATACCTTACGAAAAAGCCGGAGCCGGTCAAAAGCTTCGTAAAATGAATTACGATATTCATATTGGGGCAATACTGGGCCTGCCCGGTAAAGTACTGGCGTTTCTGGTTACATTGATAGGTGCCAGCTTGCCGGTTACAGGGTTTTTAATTTGGTGGGGAAAACGGAACAAGAAATCATCTAAAAAGCCCAAAGGTGCCACATCAACAAAAAGCAATAGTGACCAGCCTGCCGTAAAACGAAAAATTCCGGTAGCCCCTGTCACAAAGTTCAAGGCAGGAATAGTTGAAAAGCAGAATGTTTAGCAATGAAAAATTGCTCAAAAACGCAAAAAGGCGATGGCATTATACCATCGCCTTTTTGCGTTTTTTATTGTTGATTAAATAGTAGCCATATCAATTACAAAGCGGTAACGTACATCGCCTTTCAGCATGCGGTCATAAGCTGTATGGATATCTTTCATGTCAATCAGTTCGATATCCGAAACAATGTTATGTTCGGCACAGAAATCAAGCATCTCCTGAGTTTCAGGCAATCCGCCAATCATAGAACCGGCAAGGCTTTTACGGCCGCCAATGATGCTGAATGCAGCTATTTCGGCAGGCTTGGTAGGCACGCCAACGCATACATGCGTACCGTTGGTTTTCAATAAGCCCAAATAAACGTTCAGGTCGTGCTCGGCAGAAACAGTATCCAGGATGAAATCAAAAGTACCGGCTACAGCTTTCAGTTGTTCAGCATCTGAAGTTACCACAAAGTGATGGGCACCTAATTTTTTTGCATCTTCTTCTTTTTTAGCTGAAGTGCTTAATACAGTTACTTCGGCACCAAAGGCCACGCCAAACTTAACCGCCATGTGGCCCAAACCGCCTAAGCCAACAACTGCCATTTTGTGGCCTTTACCAATATTCCAGTGGCGTAACGGCGAGTAAGTGGTAATACCGGCACACAATAAAGGCGCTACCGAAGCCAGGTCAAGTTTATCAGAAATGCGGAGAACAAAGTCTTCATGAACTACGATGGTATTTGAATAACCGCCATAGGTAGGTGTTTTGTGGTCCTGCTCGTAACCGTTATAAGTTTGTGAGTGCCCGTTAGTGCAATATTGCTCCAGGCCATCTTTGCAGTTATCACAAACCCGGCATGAATCAACAAGGCAACCGGTACCGGCAAGGTCACCTACTTTGAATTTCTTTACGTGATTGCCTACGTTAACTACACGGCCCACAATTTCATGACCCGGTACCATAGGGAATATAGAACCGCCCCACTCATCTTTGATCTGGTGCAGGTCGGAGTGGCAAACCCCACAAAATAAAATATCAAATTGAACATCATGAGGGCCAACCTCGCGGCGCTCAAATGTCCATGGTGCAAGATCTGTTTCTTTGGTTTGTGCAGCGTATGCTTTTGTTTGTATCATGTTAAAATGTTTTGTGATACAAAGATGCGGACAATAACGGGGTGGTGTTATTTTATAAAGTTCAAGTTATTTGACTATTCTGTCCAAATTGCTTTACTGCATTTGTATAGTTGGCCGGTGCGCCGATGGCGAACAACCGTGATGGGCTTTATACAAGCGCGAAAAATGGGCAAGGTTTTCGAACCCGAGCGAATAACAAACTTCTGTCACAGCCATATCTGCTGTAAGCATTTCCCGGGCTTTAGCCAAACGTTTTTCACGGATCCACTGTGCCGGGGTAACCTGGTAAATGGCAAAGAAATCGCGTTTGAAGCTTGAAAGACTGCGCCCCGAAAGGTAAGCCAGCTCAGCAATGGAAACCGGCGAGGCATAGTTATCCATCACCACATTACGGATATCGCCATGAACCTGTTGTTTCAATTGAAGCAATTGCTGCAGCATGTTTTTATCCACGTGTACAAGATCGTAAAGCAGTTCCAGCATTTTTAGCCGCATCAGTGAGGCATCGATACTTTCGGGCTCCTCGAAATATGGTACTACCGATTCAAAAAATTTGCGCAGGCGTTCCTTTACCGGTTTCACAGCAACCATTGCAGGTTCAGCCGTTTCTACCGATTCAATTTTAGCCATTTTAACAAAATCGCGCAGAAATTCGTCCTTCAGAAAAAACATTAAGCTATTGTAGGTAGCGCCTTTTTCGGGGTTGCCTACCTTATCGTAATTGATCTGGATAGCTTTTTTCAGCAGTACCATCTCATTTTTGGATACAACGTATTCCATGTTACCGTGCGTTATGGTATTGGTGCCTTCCAACACTACAAGCAGCATATGGTCTTCTAAAAACATAGAGCCGCGGCTGCGATGCGTAACCGTGCATGATTCAATTATGGACAAGCCATTTAATTTGATATCCCTGTGGTGGTACGGGGCACAAACCAATTCGTCAGGTACTTTAACTGCTTTTTCTATCATCTCAATTATTGGCAAAGCTACACCATAATTTACAAACAAGCTTTTCTATTTAGTTCAAAAAAATTGACCATAAGGTTCAGGTAATGGTATCCTGAAAAATATCTTCAATCTCAATAAGGGTAAAATGCTTCAGAGGTGTTTAAGGGGCAAATTCAAATAATAGTCTTAACAACACAATTGCTATGAAAGCAACATCTTCATTTTATCTGATCATCCTTTTAGTATCATTTAAGTTTACCGCTGCCGCCCAGCAAAACAAGCCCATCGATACTGCCTTCAAACCTAAGATAGGTTCGTTTGATGTAGGTTATTCCTACTCGCCCTTTACTGTTAATCATAAAAGCATGAACATACAGCAGGTAAACGCATCGATAAACCTCCCGCTGATAAATAATTTTAAAGATGGGAAACTTGATTTTTTGCTCGCTGGGCTTAGCTATAGCGGACTAACCTTATCCGGTACAGGCCAAACATTTGGGGGTACGGAGTTCTATTCGGTTTCGGTACCCATAACTTTTCAGAAATCGTTTTTTCAAAAATACGCCTTGCTGATATCCGCAATCCCTACTTTGTCGTCTGATCTGAAAGATGTTTCGGGCGATGACATATCGTATTCTGCTTTTGCTATGCTTAAGATCCGATCGTCAAAAAACTTTTCTTATGCTATTGGAGCTGGTTATTCACGCCAGTTTTTTGGTTCGATATTAATCCCGGTTATTGGTATCGACTGGCAAATTAGTGAAAAGTTAAGCCTGAGCGGCACCCTGCCGGTTTCTGAAAAATTGAAATACCAATTAAGCGATAAAAGTATCCTTGGCTTCAGCAGTGATTTCGGTATCGGAGGCGGATCGTATCGGTTATCAAAGAAAACAGGATCCAATTATTTACAGGTACAGCAATATAAAAACACGCTCTTTTACAATTATCAGTTAGCTAAAAACTTTTCGGTACAAATAAGCGGCGGGTACAATTTTGTGCAAAAGCTTGACCTGTATAACAAAGATCAAAAAGTTAACTGGGCCCCGTTTAATGACCTGAGTAAGCGAGTGCCCCTGGCCGAATTGAAAAAGACGGGCTTTACTGTAGAATCGGGGATCAGCTACCGGTTTTAGCTAATCTCTTTTAAAAATTAAATCAAACGCAGCAGTGGAAACAATTATAAATTCAATGGTTGAGGTTTTCAAAACCGATGTGGAAAGTTTGGCAGATGCATCGATGTTGGTCGCGTTGCTCCAAAAGCAGATCATAAATAGCAGTGTAAATTTCGACCTGGAAGATTGCGATAAGGTTTTGAGAATAGAGGCACCGGCTATTTCTCGCCGGGCGGTTACTGCTCTGCTTAAAAAACAGGGCTATTGGTGCGAGCTGCTTGAGTAAACTGAGCTTTGTTTTGACAAAAGGTACAGGTTACCCTAAAACCTGTACCTTTTGCAAAATAGTTACCAATTCTTCCAGTCGCATTGGTTTTGAAAGATAGTCGTCCATGCCGGCCTGTATACAAACTTCACGGTCTTCCTGCATGGCATTGGCCGTCATGGCCACTATGTAGGGCTGATTACCGTCCTGACTTCTAATCTGGGCCGTGGTTTCTAATCCGTCCATTTCCGGCATCTGGATATCCATTAAAATAGTATCGTAGTGATTTTCGCTAAGCTTTTCCAATACAATAATGCCATTTGCGGCTATATCAGGCTGATAGCCCAGTTTGTTGAGTACGCGCTCTATTAATTTTTGGTTTATCGGATTATCCTCGGCTACCAATATGCGAAGCGGGTAATCTTTTGCAAAATCAGCGGAGAGCACGCTTTTAGCTGTAGTTTCGGTTGCTGGTGTATTATCCTGGTTAAATGCTTTCTGAATACTCATGCACAGGTGGTGCTGCTTAACCGGCTTAACCAATATGGTTGAGAATAGCCCCGGGAACTTGCTTTTGGTTTCGTCGCCGATAGAGCTCAACATCACAACAGGCAGCTTTGGATACTTAACCTTCACCTGGTTTGCGAGCCCAACACCATCCATTTCGGGCATTTCCATATCGGTTATCAGCAATTTAAAGCTGTTATCATTATGGAGTATGGTTAAAGCTTCGGGGCCCGACGAGGCTATTACCGGCTCCAGTTTCCAATGTTCAAGCTGAGTTTTTAGGATAAACAGGTTGGTATCATTATCATCAACTATCAATATCCGTGAACCCGCTAAAACAGTTAAATCGCAAAGTAATGGTGTGCGTACCGGGTTTTTGCTTTTTATAGTTTTGATAGAAAAGCTGAACACAGAACCTTCGCCGTAGGTACTTGTTGCCGAAATATCGCCGCCCATTAAATTCACCAGCCTTTGGCAAATAGCCAATCCAAGCCCGGTGCCGCCATATTTGCGGGTGGTTGATGAATCAACCTGCGAAAACGCTTTAAACAGGCGTGAGATCTTTTGTTCGGGGATGCCGATACCGGTATCTTTAACACTAAAACCAATTTCAGCTTCTTCGCCAATAAGCTCCTTTAAAAATACTTTAATAAAAATCTCACCTTTGGAGGTGAATTTAATGGCATTGTTGATAAGATTGATGAGTACTTGTTTTATGCGAAGACTATCGCCTACAATAAACAGCGGCACATCAGCATCAATCTGATAAATAAGGTCTATTTTTTGCTGGGCGGCCCTTTGCGCAAAAATATCCATTACTTCTTCAATAGTATGGCGAAGGTCAAAGTCCTCATGCTCTACCTCCATTTTGCCCGATTCTATCTTCGAAAAATCAAGAATATCGTTGATTACGCTTAGCAGGCCTTCGCCGCAACTGATAATAGTATCGGTATATTCCCGCTGCTCGTAGTCAAGCTTTGTTTCGGCCAGCAGCGAGGCCATGCCTATAACACCGTTCATTGGCGTGCGGATCTCGTGGCTCATTGTTGCGAGGAAAATGCTTTTGGCCTGGTTTGCCTTTTCTGCCTCTTCACGTGCCTGGTGTTCCTGCTCTTTTTGTACAACTAACTTATCATTAAGTTCATGCAGATGCTCAGATTGAACCTGCAGTTCTTCCGACTGTGCTTTTAACTCTTCTGATTGTGCCTGCAATTCTTCATATGCTTCCTGCAGTTCATCTGATTTTACCTGCAGCTCGCCTGCCTTTTGAACAACCTCGCGGGTACGTTCCTGCACAAGCTTTTCAAGATGCGCTTTTTGACGTTTAATGGCATTGATACGGTAGGCGTAAAAACTGTATGCTGCAGCTATAATCAGCAATAACACCAGCAGCCTGAACCACCATCGTACCCAAAACGGCGGGGTGATTACTACAATTACCGATGCACCGGTATTATTCCAAACACCATCATTATTTGAGGCTTTTACGTGAAAGGTATATGTTCCGGGGTCAAGGTTGGTGTAGGTAGCCCTCCGCTCCATACCTGCCTTTACCCATTCTTTATCCAGCCCATCCAATTTGTATTGATAAAGGTTGTTACGGCTTACGATATAATTAAGCGCAACGAAGTTAAAGGCAACGGATGACTGATCATATTTAAGCGTTATTTTTTGGGTAAAGCCGATGTCTGCTTTCAATAAAGAATCCTGCCCTCCCGGAGTTATTGGCTTGTTATAAAGTTGAAAGTCGGTTAAGTAAACCGGCGGTACAAACGTATTGGCTTTTATTTTTTCGGGATAAAACCTGTTAAACCCTTTAACACCGCCGAAATACATTTCGCCGTCGCGGGTTTTAAGGTAGGCATTGGCTTCAAATTCGGTTCCCTGTAAGCCATCATAGGTGTTAAATTGCTTATTGTCGCCGGTTTCAGGATTTAGCCGGTTGATCCCGGTTGATGTGGAAATCCAAAGATTATGTTTTTCATCCTCGGTAATGCCTTTAATAAAGTCATTACTCAAATTACCTTTAGTGGTAAACAGGTTAAATTTGTTGTTAGCTTTATCAAACAGGTATAAACCGGCCATGCCTATCCAAACGCGGCCCTTACTATCAGTAAAAATTACCCTTGAATCTGTTTTCTTTTTTTCGTGATCAAAGTAGTGCGAAAAACGGCGGGTGTTTAAGTTGTAACAATTAAGGCCGCCATCATCAGTACCAAACCAAACATTACCGTCTTTGTCTTCGCCGATGGAAACCACATTGTTGCCTTCAAAGGAAGTTTTGCCCTCCGGATCTTTTAAAACGCGGGTAAATTTATGTGTCTTGGTATCCAGTAAATTAAGGCCGCCAAAATAGGTGGCCACCCAAAAATTGCCCTTGCTGTCTAACAGCATCCGTTGCATAAAATCTGAACTTACCGCGTTGCGGTTGGCTTGGTTGGCTTTAAAACGGGTAAACTTGCCGGTTACCGGGTTCATGAGGTTTATACCGCCGCCCCAGGTGCCAATCCAAATGTTGCCTTGCGCATCTTCGGCAATATCCTGTATGGCATTGCTTGATATACTTGAGTTGTTATAAGGGTTAAATTTGTACTGACGAAACAACTCTGTTTTACGGTTAAACAGGTTAAGGCCACCGCCATCGGTACCTATCCAGATGTTGCCCCGGCTATCTTCTAAAAAAGCTTTAACATCATTATAGCTTAGGGTAGTTTCATTAATACCCTGCCGGTACAGTTTAAATTTGTCGGTTTCGGCAGTATAGAGGTTAATGCCACCGCGATGTGTGCCTATCCACAGGTCATGCTGTGCATCTTCATAAATGGCCGAAACCGTAGTGTTTGAAAGGCTCCCCGCGTTTTCGGGCCTCGGAAAGTATTTAACAAATTTATTGGCTTTAGCATCGTACCAGTTCATTCCCTGGTTGATGGTGCCTATCCAGATATCGCCATCCTTATCGCAAAGCACCTGCAGCACCATATTGCCCGACAGGCTGCCGTTATCCATATCGTCATGAACAAAGGACCTGAAATCCTGGCCTTGTTCGTCAAGCACCGCAACGCCCTGGCCATTAGTGCCTATCCATATGTTATTAGCCCTATCGGCGGTGATAGCGGTAATATCACTGCCGGCAATAAGGCTATTAACAGCAACAGGTTTAAATATTGATTTGGCGGCGTCATAAATGCAAAGGCCGTGACGTGTGCCCACCCATAGCATGCCTTTTTTATCTTTATAAAGTGTATTTACCGTATCGCAGTTAAGCTTTGAATTGATCGCCTTATCATGACCAAAGTGAACGGCCTTGCCCGTACGGGTATCAAGCAGGCTTATGCCGTTACCCTGTGTGCCAACCCATAAATGGTTATTGTCCTGGGCTATTACAGCGGTAACGGTTGTGTTTTTAAAACCGCTTGCCGAAAATTTATTGGTAACAGGGTCGAACCGGTTAAGATTATAGTTAGTGCCTATCCAAAGTTTATGATCAGCGTCTTCATAAATGCAATTGATGAAGCCATCGGTAATGCTTGATTTGTCGGCAGGGCTATTTTTGTAGATGATAACCTTTGAGCCGTCATACCGGTTTAAACCATCGCGGGTACCAAACCACATAAAGCCGCGGCTATCCTGAAATATGCAATTGATAGTACTATTTGAAAGCCCTTGTTCATTACTGATGTGCTTGAACCGCGAGTCGGAGATCTGGGCAAATGAGTTAAGTGAAACCCCTAAAATAAAAAACAGTAAAAATAAAGAAAACTGCGCGGGGCGAAGGCGATATGCCGCAAAAATAGGATCAGCCATTTAACGTAGGGGTGTCATTAAGTAACAGCAATAATACTTAAATTATCTCATAGATTTTATGAAACTCTTTAAGCATCTTGCATATACGTTGTTAATATGTTAACCGGATTTTAATTAGGCTATGTTTTTTTCAACAGTTTGTGTTGGTATACGGTAATATTGCAATAGAGTTTTGAAAACAGGTAAAACTTCACCAATTGTTCATAAAACTATTGAGCAATTAACCGCGTGGCCGGGATGGTATAGGATTTTGCGAACAGATACCTATTTCAAAATAAAGCACGAGGAAGGGCTGGCCTTATCATTATAAACGCTGCCAAGCTGTACCGGGCCTGATGTGTTATCAAAAACCATGATATTATTTTCGCCAGATATAAAATGGGGCCATTGTTTATCATTAACCAGGCCCGGGGCCCGGCCTTTGATAAAGTTTACCCAGTTTTTATGCATCTGCTGGGCCAGCGTCAATTCTGTTGTGTTAAAGTTATTTTGCCTGGGCAAATACCATATATAGGCTAATTCATCAGCATGGGTAGCTCCCGAACCATCGCGCTTATAGTCAAAGCGGTACATCCAAACATGATTGCCTGCCTGCGCCAGGGTGTTGGCCAGCCTGTAGCTATGCATCTGGTACATGTACTGGGTAAGTACTTTTAAGGCAGCACTATCTGCATTGCCGTTTTTAGCTTCAGCATCATATTTTGACAATACGTAACGATAATTGTCACCAAACCATCCGTATAATACAGTGCTGTCAGGGTGGTTAAGGCGCTTGTCGAAACCCATGAATAATTTACTTTCAAATTTATTGGTGCCGATCAAAAAACGCAGCTTATTATTTTTATTTTTAAGGATATATTGATAGGCATCCTGCAAAATAACGGAACCATCTATCACCGGGCCAAAGTAATTGGTACCCTGCGCCCCATTACTGATTTTGGCCTGGGCGGCAATAAGTTTTTCGGCGGTGATGTTGAGCAGGTCGACAGGTTTGGAAATGCCCAGTTCGGTCATTAGCCGTTGCCTGATGCCTTTTGCAGTGACAGAATCCCTGATGCATTGAACCGCACCACTCTCTAAAATTTGTTGGTTAAAATAGCCTTTGGATTGAGGTGTTGCCAACAGCGCGCTGGTAAGTTTAGCTCCTGCCGATTCGCCGGTTACAGTAACTTTTGAAGCATCGCCACCAAAAGCAGCAATATTTTGTTTGATCCATTTTAGCGCCATGATGAGGTCGAGCAGGCCGTTATTGCCGGATGACTGATAGGCTTTACCAACATCACCCAAATACATAAAGCCGAACACGCCGAGGCGATAGTTGATGGTAACGGTAACAACGCTGTCGTCATCGGCAAAGGCATGGCCGTTCATTCCCATACCCGAGCCGCCGGTAAGCGAGCCGCCATGTACCCACACCAGTACCGGAAGTTTAGCTCTCCTTGCTGTGGTAGGGGTATAAACATTTAAAGAAAGGCAATCTTCGCTGCCCTTAAGCCCGCCGGCACCGCCGCCTTGTGAGGCCTGGCTGCCAAACTTCATGCAGGAGAGTGTATCTTTCCATGAACTCGTTGGCTGCGGGGGCATAAAACGTAAAGGGCCAACCGGCGGTTTGGCATATGGAATGCCTTTAAATACCAATGTTGGCCCTTCTTTAATGCCTTTTATCCACCCGCCTGATAACTTTGTTACAACTGTTTGGGCGCTTGAGTTAAAACAGAAAACAATGCCCAGCAAAAAAGTGCATAAAGAGATCCGGCGGATGATATTTTTCATAAAATGGTTGATCTTAATAAGTAGCTGCCAGCTGAAGCGCATTATAAGCATTAACCACGCCGCCGGTTACGCAAAGATCGGTAAACGGAACCTCTTTTTTAGTATCGCCATACTTGATCTCTACATTATGTGATATTTTCACTACCGATTTCATGATGATTTCTTTAACCTGCACAGCAGTTAATTTAGGATAATAAGAGCGGATCAATGCGGCCAAACCGGTTACGACAGGGGCTGCCATACTGGTGCCATCATGATTGGCGTAGGTTGATTTTGGTGTGGTTGAATTGATAGCTACGCCCGGTGCAAATACATCGACACTGGTTTTACCATAGTTAGAGAACGATGCTTTCAACGTTTCATCATCTTTAGGACCAGATGCCCCAACTTCTATCCAGGCACCGGCTATACCACTTTTATCTTCATAGGTCCGGTTAGGAACATTGAGTTCAACCTCGGTATTGTTGTTATCATTACCGGCTGCATGTACCAGTAATACATCTTTGCTTAAAGCAAACTTTACAGCATCATCCACCGCTTTTTTGTTATATGAATAGCTTTTGCCAAAGCTCATATTAATTACCCTGGCACCATTAGCAGCAGCATAGCGAATAGCATTGGCCACATCTTTATCACGCTCATCGCCGGTTGGCACCGTACGTACCGACATAATGGCCACGTCATTGGCCACACCCATAATACCCAGGTTGTTATCCCTTACAGCACCTATGATACCTGCAACGTGGGTGCCATGATCAGCATCGGGGCCGGTTACATCGTTGTTGCCGTAAAAACGCTCGTTTGCGTTGTTGTAGTTATCGCCAACGGTATCCCTCGAGTTAAAATTAAGGTTGAGGTGATAATCTAATTGTTCTTTGAAATGGGTTAAGCCTCCGTTTACTTCTTTCTCCCTGAAATCGGCTACATTCTTAAACTCGGGCAGGGCGCTTTCCAGTACGCGTTTAACATAAGCTTCGCCATTATCTTTAGGCTCAAACTTTTTAATATCATCAAGGCTTGGGTTTTGGTTACCCAGCTTGGTCAAAACACCATCAAGCAGGGTGTTGAATTTATTGATGACGGTATATGTTTGCTGGGCCTTGGCAAGTTGTTTATCCATGTCGGCCTTCATTGCTCCGTATGCTTTAAAGTCGGCGAGGTCTTTACCGGTAAGTTTTGTGCTGTCAACATTGGCAAAACGTGCGTTGTTGATGCGTACAAGGCGCGTAAGCTCAAGGTTGTCATAATGCACATCTCCTTTGGCCGAGCCTATAAAATCCCAGCCATGGATGTCATCAGCATAGCCGTTTTTGTCGTCATCTTTTTTATTCCCTGCAGTTTCCTTCGGGTTATTCCAGATCACCTTTTTAAGGTCTTCATGATCAACATCAATGCCGCCATCAATTACAGCTACCAGCACGGTAACATGTTTTTTGTCTTTTAGCAATTCATTGTATGCTTTTTCTGTACTGATCCCGAAAACGGAATCAGTTTTAAGATCGAGGTTTTGCCAGTTAGGCTTGGTTTTTGGAGCTTCCTGGGCATAAGCCAATACAGGCAAGCAAAGCCCGGCTGCCAGCACGAGCTTCTTAAGCGGAAAATTGTTAATCATTAATACTTTCAGTAATAGTTATATACGGTACAAAAACTCTAAAGTAGGTTTTTAATTGTTGCAAAAATGTGCGGGTTTGGTGATTTTAATATCTTTCTGTGAAAAATGCTTTCGGTTAGTCTGCCTTTTGTTCAAAAATGTGCTCAATTATAAATTTTGATTCCTCCACGCGGACCTTCTTCCTGATCAGCTCGCGCAAATCATCAGTGGCACCATCCGTTACCTCATAATTTTTTTCCTTACAGGTTTTTAAAAAGTCTGCGTACAATTGTTTCGCTTTGTCGGCTTCGCCTTTTGCAAGTGTGGCAAGTGCTATATTAAACATGGCATAAGTTGCATCCTGCTGGTATTTCAGGGCTTTGTAGGAATATTTTATACAGTCGTCAAATTTACCTGCACAATAATATGACCAGCCCAGGTTGCCTAATGCGGTTGCATAAGTACTATCAATAGCTACCGCTTTTTGGGCAGCCTCAATGGCTTCCTGGTATTTGCCTGATTGGGTGTAACTCAGATTAAGGCCTACATAGGCATACTTATATTCGGGATTGGCTTTTATAGCTTTTTGATGATAAGTTATAGCTGTTTCATATTGTTTCTTCTTGTAGAAGCAATCACCTATCCTGTCATACGGAAAAGGATAAGATTTATCTATGCTGATAGCCTTTTGAAGATCATTTATAGCATCATCCAGCTTATCTGAATAATAATAGGCATCTCCCCGGTCGGCGTAAAAAGTGCGCCTTTCGGGTTCTAAGCTGATGGCCTGTGTATAAAGACTGATAGCTGTTTCATATTCATTCCTGTCGCAGTAGATATCGCCTTTCAGGTCATAACCGTCACCATCGCTGGTATTCTGACTAATATGCTGATTGATAAAATAAAGGGCACTATCGGGCATGTTCATGTTTTTGTAGCACCTTGTAAGGTTGTAATAAGTCCAGTTGTAGTTTGGCCTTAACCTTAAGGTCAGCCTCAGATCGGTTGCTGCTTCCCTGTACTTTTCCAAATCGATCAGGCAATCGGCCCGGTCGTAATAAAATAAAAAATTCCCCGGAAACAAATTAATAGCTTTGTCGTAATCAGCTACCGCCTTCTCAAGCTCATCAAGTTTATTATAGCACTTTGCACGTACGTGGTAGGCATGGGCGTACTGAGGCCAGGCTGCTATTGTCTTATCACAATATGTTATACATTCCTTGTATTTATGCTGGTCAAAAAGGGCCTCTGCCTGCATAATATTGGCCGATACCAGTCCCGGGTTGCTATTCAGTAACCTGTTCAGTTCGGGGCCTGTTGTTGATTTTCCTTTTAATGATGTGGTAAGCAACTTTAGTCGTTGGGTAAAGGCAGTATTGGGTGCATTTTTTAAAAGCCCATCCCAAACGTTATCAGCACTTTTATCATTTGGCTGCGAAGTGAAAACTATTTTAAAGAAGGTTTTCCCTAATTGCTTTTCGGCAGGTGAAAGGCCATTGTTGTTGAGATCCTCAATAAGGCTGATGACTTCATATCCCTGGTAAGGCATTATCCGTTTTACATCCTTTTGCGACCTGATATTTTTTATAGTTTTTGATAACAGTGCCATGCCTTTATCAACACTATCCTGTTTAAAACTGGTTATGGCATCTTTTAAAAACAACGTATAGTCATTTAGCCGATAGCCGGGTGTGACCGTTTGGATCGGGCTTTTTTTGCTGGAGGTATCAGCAGGTGATAAGGCACCTGCAGTTAAAGGGCCCAAAATAAAAAGCCAAAAAGCTATTGATTTGAATGATAAGGTCATGCTATAAAAATAGCATATCCCATTAATATTAAAAAATGCCAACAAGGATTGATTGGTATCCTGTTTATTTCTCCTCCCTTACTTTTTTTACCTCAGCTGCAGTAACCAGGCTGCTGTTATTACCAAAATTGTTGCGGATATAAGTGAGTACGGACGCAATATCAGCGTCGCTCAAAAAGTTGTGCTTGGGCATCGCGCTGTTGTAAGGGTGGTTTTTTACTTTGATAGGCCCGTCGAGGCCGTTAAGCAGCACCCTTATGGCCAGATCTTTTTCCATGAACTTGCCACCGGTAACCCATTCCGATCCGCTGAGCGGCGGGATCATATTACCATCGCCGCGGCCATTTTTTTGATGGCAGTTAGCGCAGTAGGTATTGTAGATCTTAGCGCCGCCTTTAAGCATCCCGGTTTGCAGGTCGCTTTTTAAAACATCAGGTAATCTGAAGCCCGGCAGCTTTTTACGCAACTCCATTTTGGCAAGCTCGGCTTTGCCGAAACCAGATCTATTGCCGGTGTACGAGATCTTCCAGATCTTTCCTTCCTCTGTTTCGCTGATATACAATGAACCATCGGGGCCCATTGCCAGGCCCATTGGCCGGTAAACCGCGTCACTTACACTTACTACCGTGTTTTTCCCTGTAAATCCATCGGCAAAAATTTCCCATTGACCGGCAGGCTTTCCATTTTTAAATGGCACGAAGCATACAAAGAAACCTGCCTGCGGATAAGGCGACCGGTTGGTTGAACCGTGAAAAGCAATAAAGGCACCATTTTTATATCTTGCAGGGAATTGATTGCCGGTATAAAACAGTAAATCATTTGGTGCCCAGTGCGCCGGGAAAGCCATAATAGGCTGAGTATATTTAGCGCCATTGCCGGCCTTTTTTCCATCGCCGCCATATTCAGGGTTCAGGAGCTTTTTCTTTTTAATAGGATCATAATAATAGTAAGGCCAGCCCACATCAGTTCCTTTTTTTACTTTAATAAACTCTTCGGCAGGCAGCACAGCGCTTTGCCACGCACTAAATATTTTAGGGAACTGCAAACGCAAATCATCACGGCCATGAGCAACAACATACAGGCAGCTATCGGCAGTGTTCCAATCCATAGCAACAACACTGCGCATGCCCGTAGCATAGCGGATGCCATCTGCCTGTACCTGGTTAGGTTTAGCCTCATCAAACTGCCAGATGCCCCCATATTGCTTTAGTAAAGGACAGCCCTTGATCCCTTTTGAACCGGGGACCCTGTTTTGCTGCTGGCAGGCGTTGGAGGGGGCTCCAAACGCCACATACATATGCCCGGCATTGTCAAAAGCCAGGGGCTTGGCGTCATGCTCATGCGGGGCAGTAGCATCATGTAATATCAATTCCAGCGGTCCGTCGGGTACCAGTTTTTTAGGATTTAATTTGGTGCGATAAACGTTTGCCTCCGAACTGAAATACAGGTAGCCTTTATGCACCCGCATACCGGTACCGTAAGGGCCTTTATCTTCATAATTGGCAAATTTTTTAATGATATCCGCCCGGCCATCACCATTGGTATCGCGCAGTGCAACATTACCGCCGATAGAATCAGGGAAACGCAATTTTACATAAACATCGCCATTAGTGTTCACTGCTATATGCCTGGCACGCCCTTCCAGGCTATCAACCACTACTACAGCTTTAAACTTACCGGGCAGGAATAAACCGCCGTTGGAAGTATCCTTTACCGGCTGCGTAATTTTCTTTCGGATATCTTTAAAACTGATCACAGACAGTGCGCACAGGATCAGCAAAATACCAATCGCAGTTGTTTTGTTTTTCATTTTTGAGGCGAACAGGTTATCTAAATTCGGAACCATCGCTTAAAAAGCAACATCCTGCTATAAAAGCAATTTTGCAGGTAAATGTTTAGGCCGGGCTTATTTTTTATTGGAGAGGTAGCTATAATTGCATAAAATTGAAGCATACACAGGCTTCATCGTATTGTAAGGAAAAATCTTATCTTTTCAGAAAAACAGAGACCCATGCCCGAAACGCTTCCCGAAAAAAACAAATTAGGCCTATGGACCAGCACCTCACTGGTGATTGGCAACATGATTGGTGCGGGTATTTTCCTGATGCCGGCGGCTATGGCTTCATTCGGAAGCATCGGCTTGCTGGGCTGGGTGTTTTCGGCAATAGGGTCATTCTTTTTGGCGAAGGTTTTCAGTAACCTGAGCAAGTTGCTGCCTCATGCTACCGGAGGCCCTTACGCGTACACCCGGGATGGACTGGGCGATTTCATTGGGTTTTTGGTAGCCTGGGGATATTACCTTGCCGTGGCCTGCGCCAATGCAGCAATCACCATATCATTTGTAAGTGCCTTGAGCACCTTTTTTCCGGTGCTGGCCAGTAGCAGTGCTATTGCCGTGGCGGCCGGCTTGTGTTCGATATGGTTATTGGCTTACATCAATACATTGGGCATTGTTACCGGCGGAAAGCTGCAATTGGTAACCACCATTTTAAAAGTATTGCCACTGCTGCTGGTAGCTATCGGCGGTCTGTTTTTTATAAAAGCTGTAAACTTTAGCCCTTTTAATGCAAGTGGCGGCAGTATTATCGGCGCTTTGCAGGCTACGGCCACCATGACCATGTTTGCGTTTATTGGTATTGAAAGCGCCACCGTTCCATCAGGCAGTGTGGAAAATCCTGAGAAAACTGTGGCCAGGGCAACCATGCTGGGGCTGCTCATCACCACCTTTATTTATATACTGGGAAGTGTTAGCGTTATCGGTATTATCCCCGCAGCACAACTGCAAAAGTCTCTTACGCCTTATGCAGATACGGCGGTGATCATTTATGGCAGCAGTGCCCGTTACTGGGTAAGTGCGGGTATTGCTATCGCAGCTTTCGGTTCGCTTAATGGATGGACGTTGCTACAGGGGCAGGTGCCTTACGCTATTTCAAAAGACAAACTTTTCCCGCCCATATTCAGCAGGACGAACAAAAAAGGTGTTCCTTATATGGGTATCATCATCAGCAGCATTATGGTATCGCTGTTCATGACCATGAATTATACCAAAGGACTGGTAGCACAGTTTAAGTTCCTGCTGCTGCTTTCGCTGCTGAGCGTTTTGATTCCTTATTTGTTATCCGCGGCGGCTTATCTCGTTATCCGGGTGCGGAAAACGCCACAGGCAGGCGGCTGGGCCGGAGCTGTGGCGTTAGCTGTAATGGCTTTTGGTTACGCGCTTTGGGCCATTGCGGGAGCCGGACAGGAGGCAGTATATTATGGCTTCCTACTGCTTATGGCTGGCATCCCGTTTTATGTTTGGGCCGCATTCAGAAAAAATGCGAATTAGTTTTTATTATAAAGCTCCGGCTTTGATCTCGTCAACTACCGATGGATCAAGCAGCGTGCTGGTATCACCAAGGTTTGAAGTATCGCCTTCGGCTATCTTGCGCAAAATACGGCGCATGATCTTGCCCGAGCGTGTTTTTGGCAATCCTGTTACAAACTGAATTTTATCCGGTTTGGCTATCGGGCCAATAATGCGAGACACTGTCATAATAATATCCTTGCGGGTAATATCTTCATCGCCATGTTTATCCGGACTAACCACATAGGCGTAAACACCTTGTCCTTTAATGTCATGAGGATAACCAACCACGGCCGATTCAACTACACTGCTATGCATATTAATAGCGTTCTCCACCTCGGCAGTACCAATACGGTGGCCAGATACATTTAATACATCATCCACACGACCGGTAATACGGTAATAGCCGTCCTCATCGCGCAAGCAACCATCGCCGGTAAAATACATGTTTTCGTAAGTGGCGAAATAGGTGGTGCGGCAACGCTCATGATCGCCATAAGTGGTGCGCAGCATCCCTGGCCACGGGAATTTGATACAAAGGTTTCCGCTTACGCCATTTCCTTCAATCACCTGGCCGTTTTCGTCAACCAAAACAGGTTGTACACCTGGTAAAGGCAGGGTAGCATAACCCGGTTTGGTTGGAGTGATACCTGCAATTGGCGAGATCATGATACCGCCATTTTCCGTTTGCCACCAGGTATCAACAATTGGGCAGCGGTTTTTGCCTATGTTATCATCAAACCAATGCCATGCCTCTTCATTGATAGGTTCGCCTACCGAGCCTAATTTTTTAAGCGAGCTGAGGTCTTTGTTTTTTACCTGATCAAGCCCGAAGCTCATTAGCGAGCGGATGGCTGTTGGTGCAGTGTATAATATGTTTACTTTAAACTTGTCAACAATCTCCCAGAAACGACCGCAATCAGGATAGGTTGGGATACCTTCGAACATCAGCGTGGTAGCTCCCTGCGAAAGCGGGCCATATACTATATAGGAGTGCCCGGTGATCCAGCCAATATCGGCTGTACAAAAATAAACCTCACCCTGGTTGTACTGGAATACATTGGCAAAGGTATAACCTGCATAAACCATGTAACCGCCGCAAGTATGTACTACGCCTTTAGGTTTACCGGTTGAGCCCGATGTGTACAGGATGAAAAGCATATCTTCGGCATCCATAACCTCAGCCGGGCAACTTGGGTTACCCTGTGTTTCCACTTTTTTAATTTCATCTTCCCACCAAACATCGCGGCCCTTGATCATCGAAACCGGCGTGCGGCTACGAGTAAGTACAATCACTTTTTTAACCGAACGGCATTGTACCAAAGCATCATCAATTACAGTTTTGAGCGGTACTTCTTTATTGCCTCGTTTACCGCCATCGCAGGTGATCACGATATTACACTCGGCGTCATTGATCCTATCGGCAATTGATTGGGCCGAGAACCCTCCAAACACTACTGAGTGGATAGCACCGATACGGGCACAAGCCAAAACGGCAATAGCCAGTTCGGGGATCATAGGCATATAGATACAAACACGGTCACCCTTTTTTGCACCGTTGTTTTTAAGCACGTTAGCAAACTGGCAAACTTTATCGTGAAGCTGGCGATATGTTAATATACGATGGTCTTCTTCAGGATCGTTAGGTTCCCAGATGATGGCTGGTTTATCGCCAAGAGTTTCCAGATGACGGTCGAGGCAATTCTCTGTAATATTGAGCTGTGCACCCTGAAACCATTTGATCTTTGGTTCTTTAAAGTTCCAGTCGAGTATGGTGTCCCACTTTTTTTTCCATAAAAAATTATCGGCAATGCCGGCCCAGAATTGTTCGGGCTGCTCAACGCTTTGCTGATAAACTTTTTTGTACTCTTCAAACGATGTAATTTTCATTGGTTGGTTGGTGTTTGGTTGGTTGATGAAGTTGTTATGCGCTTATCATGTTTGTTTGCTTTTAGCTTATAACGTTTTCATACTGGTTTAAATGGTGGGCGTAATTTAATAATTTATGTGCGATGTATAAACTAAAATCGCTACTTTTTAAATTTTTTTAAGAAGTGATTATTGGACGAATAACGGTAGCATGGATAGGGATTTATACACGAATGCTTTGTGGTTGAGTACAATTAGGTCGAATTACACGAATTTTGGATTCAAGAAACCATAATTCGTGTAATTCGATCTAATTCGAAAAAAATAACGTAAAAATTTCTACCGTATTACAGCCAATTAAGCCTGTGGTCGGTGTTATCACCATGGGTGTTCGGAAGATGAAATTATCTCCACTTTTTAAATAAAAAAATATGTCATTGCGAGCGCAGCGCGGCAATCTCGTAGCCAATGCATGTTCGCCCTGTATAGCTATGGGATTGCCACGTCGCCCCAAGCTCTTGCTCACGCCGCTCCTCGCAATGACATGGCTTTTAACCAGCATTCCCAACCGATCTGAATCTTCCGAACACCTGTGGTGTTATCACCGTACCACGTGATTTAAAAGGAACGTTACCAAATGAAGAAACTGCCGTATGCAAAAATGGTGCGGTGATAACACCGACCATAAGCTATAGATAGAAATTTAGGTCGAATTATACGAATTATTATTTCCTTCTATTCAAATTCGTGTAATTCGATCTAATTCGAAAAAATTAGTGTTGAAATTTATACCGTATTGTAGCCAACTTAGATAGCTATTTTCAAGCATTGTTTTTGCTCTAATAACACTGATTAAAAAGAATTTGAAAATTTTTCAAATCACTATTGAATATTTGGTTTAAAAGTCTGATATTTGCAAACTCTTTTTGGATAAAGGGTTGATAATTAAAAATATTTGTCATGTCAAGAATTTGTGATCTAACAGGAAAAGGATCTATCGTAGGTAACAACGTTTCAAACTCAAACGTTAAAACAAAACGCAGGTTTCATCCTAACTTGAAACTTAAAAAGTTTTATATTCCTGAAGAAGATAAATGGATTACCTTAAAGGTATCTACTTCTGCTGTGAAAACTATCAGCAAAAACGGTATTACCGCCTGCATCAATAAATTTGTTAAAAAAGGCTACATTTAGTAGTTGGCTTGCAAGTTTAGCAGTATAATAAAATTGAAAAATTACGTAAGCCGCGAGGTTACACGTACAACATAAAAATAAAATGGCAAAAAAAGGCAACAGGGTTCAGGTGATTTTAGAGTGCACCGAACACAAAACAAGCGGTATGCCAGGCATGTCTCGCTATATCACCACTAAGAACAAGAAAAACACTACCGAAAGATTAGAGTTGAAAAAATTCAACCCTGTTTTACGTAAAGTAACTGTTCACAAAGAGATAAAATAATTGGTTGATGAAGTTGATTGGTTGATTAGGTTAACATGCTAACAACAATTAACTTGCTAATTAAATCATTCACTAATTCAAAAAATTAATAAGAAATGGCAAAGAAAGTAGTTGCAACCCTGAAAGTAGCAGGTAAAGGCAAAGAATATTCAAAAGTGATCACTATGAATAAATCACCTAAAACCGGTGCTTATTCATTCAAAACCCAAATTGTCCCTAACGATTTAGTTAAGGATGCAATTGCAGGTAAAACTATATAATCACTCTTTGATTAAAATATTAAAGCCGTCTTGTTTTAACGAGAGGGCTTTTTTTGTTGAATGAAATTGGATGTGCGGATTTCAGATATGCAAATGTGCAGGTGACGAAAAATTATCTGATCAGCAAAACATTTGGATATTGAAATCAGTACATTAAACAAACAATCTGCACATCTGAAATTAGCACATTTGCATATCAACGAACATGGGATTATTTGATTTTTTTAAGAAAAAGGAAAATACGCAGCAAGACCAGCAGGCGCTTGATACCGGTTTGGAAAAAACCAAGGATAACTTTTTTTCAAAGATCACCAAAGCCATCGCCGGTAAATCAACCGTTGATGATGATGTGCTTGATGAGCTGGAAGAGATCCTGGTTACATCAGACGTTGGCGTAAGCACCACCCTCAAGATCATCGACAGGATCCAGGCCCGCGTTGCCCGCGATAAATACGTAAGCACCAACGAACTGAACACCCTGTTGAAAGATGAGATTCAGCAGCTGCTCGCCGAAAACAACAGTAACGACTTCCGTAATTTTGAATACGGCGATCATAAGCCCTATGTAATTATGGTAGTTGGTGTTAACGGCGTAGGTAAAACCACTACCATAGGCAAGTTGGCACATAAGCTTAAACAAGCCGGTAACCAGGTAGTTTTAGGTGCTGCCGATACCTTCCGTGCAGCAGCCGTAGACCAGATCAAGCTTTGGGGCGAACGTGTTGGTGTAAAAGTTGTTGCCCAGGCCATGGGATCAGATCCGGCTTCGGTTGCTTATGATACCCTGCGCTCGGCAGTTGCCAATGGCGATGATGTAGCTATTATAGATACTGCCGGTCGTTTGCACAATAAAGTTGGTTTGATGAATGAGCTAACCAAGATCAAGAACGTGATGCAAAAGGTTATCCCTGGTGCCCCGCATGAGATATTGCTGGTGCTGGATGCCTCAACTGGTCAAAACGCGATTGAGCAATGTAAGCAATTTACCGAGGCTACCAATGTAAATGCTTTGGCACTTACCAAGCTTGATGGCACGGCCAAAGGCGGTGTGGTGATTGGTATATCAGATCAGTTCAAGATCCCGGTGAAATATATAGGTGTAGGCGAAGGCATGGATCACTTGCAGTTGTTTGACAGGCAGGCGTTTGTGGATTCGCTATTTAAACAATAAAGACATAAAAAACGCGTCATTGCGAGGTACGAAGCAATCCCCAATAAGCAGAACCACTCTGTATAGTTTGGGATTGCTTCGTACCTCGCAATGACGATTTTATAGAGTATGAGGACGAAAGAGTTAGATAAGCCCCAAAAGATAGCCAAGCCCCGTGTAAACGTGGTTACTTTAGGCTGTTCAAAAAATATTTACGATTCGGAGATATTGATGGGCCAGTTGAAGGGCAACCAGTTTGATGTGGTGCATGAGGCCGAGAAAGTAGGCAAAAATGATATTATAGTAATTAATACCTGCGGCTTTATTGATAATGCCAAGCAGGAATCAATAGATACTATTTTACAGTACAGTGAGCTTAAAGAACAAGGCAAAGTAGGCAAGGTAATTGTAACCGGTTGCCTGAGTGAGCGCTACAAACCCGAGCTTGAGGCCGAAATTACCAACGTTGATGCCTATTTTGGTACCAACGATCTGCAAAACCTGCTGGCTACTGTAGGGGCTAACTATAAGCATGAGCTGATTGGTGAGCGTTTATTAACCACACCATCACATTTTGCTTATTTTAAAATAGCCGAGGGCTGTAACCGCCCCTGCTCATTTTGCGCTATCCCGTTGATGCGTGGCAAGCACCTGAGTTCACCAATTGAACAATTGGTTGAAGATGCCAAAAAACTTGCTAAAAACGGCACAAAGGAACTGATCCTGATTGCACAGGATTTGACCTATTATGGTCTGGATCTGTACGGTAAACGTAACCTGGATGAACTGCTTCGCCGTTTATCTGATGTGAACGGTATTGAGTGGATCAGATTACAGTATGCTTATCCTTCAGGGTTCCCGATGGAGATCCTGGATGTGATGAACGAGCGTGAAAATATCTGCAAATACCTGGATATGCCATTACAGCATATTACTGACAACATGCTGAAATCAATGCGCCGTGGCATCACCAAGCAAAAAACTATTGATATTGTAAACGAGATCCGCGACCGCGTTCCGGGCATTGCCATGCGTACCACGCTGATCACCGGTTATCCGGGCGAAACCCAGCAGGATTTTGAAGAGATGGCACAATGGGTTGAAGATACCAAGTTTGACCGTCTGGGTTGTTTCACTTATTCGCACGAGGAAAAAACCCATGCCCATAGTTTGGTTGACGATGTGCCTGAAGAAGTAAAACAGGAACGTGCTGATGCCATTATGGAAATTCAGCAGGGAATATCTTTTGATAAAAACCAGGAAAAGATAGGCAATACTTATAAAGTGCTGATTGACAAAAAAGATGGCGGTTACTTTGTTGGCCGTACAGAGTTTGATTCGCCCGAGGTTGACAATGAGGTTTTAATTGATGCCAGCATTGATTATGCCACTGTTGGTAGCTTTGTTAACGTGAAGATAGACAGCGCCGAAGACTTTGATCTTTATGGACAAATTGTAAAATAATATTAATTTGCAGTCGGCTGTAAAGCGATTTGCGATTTATAATCTAATTTCGACATCAGCATTTAATTTTATTTGCTGATGTTTTGTTTTAGGGCAAAATCCGAAATCGAACATCCCAAACGGCGAAGCCTTCTTGAACACCTTAGAAAGCAAGTCAAAATTGAAAAATCCGAAATCAACAAAATGGACTCATCCTGTATAAGTTATAAAGACACCGGTTTCTTTTCAAACACTGTTGCCGATTACATCGATAACAAGCCCGAGTTGCAACCTTTTTATGGTCACCGTCCGGATATGGCTGGTTTTGCCGAATTTTTGAAAAATAAAAAGGTAGTTGCAGATAGAGAGGTGTTGGTTCGTGTTTTAACCAGACAATATGAATGCTTAGGTAAGGAGCCCGGTAAATTATGTACTTATTCAACCGCTCTTACTGCCCAAAACCTGGAGCTGTTAAAGCAGGATAATACTTATACCATTACCACAGGTCACCAGTTAAACATCTTTGCAGGGCCTTTATATTTCCTTTATAAAATTGCTACCGCCATTAAATTGGCTCAGCAACTCAAGACAGCTCATCCCGATAAAAACTTTGTTCCTGTTTACTGGATGGCCAGCGAAGATCATGATTTTGCTGAGATCAACTACACCAACATTGGCGGTAAAAAGGTGCATTGGTGGTACGAGGCTTCGGGCGCTACAGGTCGCATTGATCCGGTAAGTATTCGTCAGGCACTTAACCAATACAAAGGTGTTTTAGGTATGGAAGGTCACGCTACCGATCTTGCCGAAATAGTTGAAACTGCCTACACCAAATTTGATAAACTTGCCGATGCTACAAGGTACCTGGTGAACTCTCTTTTCGGCCAATACGGCCTCGTTATTATTGATGCCGATGACCATGAGTTTAAAAAAGAGTTCGCGCCAATTATTGAGCAGGATATCATCGGTCAGTATAGTTTTAAAAACATTAGCGAAACCAATCAAAAACTGCATGAACTTGGTGTGCATATCCAGGTTAATCCGAGGGAGATCAATTTCTTTTATTTGAAAGATCAGCTGCGCGAACGGATAGTTTTTGAGAATGACAGCTACAACGTCCTTAATACTGAAATTAAGTTTACCGAAGCTGAACTTAAAAAGGAGATAGCCGAACACCCCGAGCGCTTTAGCCCTAACGTGGTGATGCGTCCATTGTACCAGGAATGCATTTTACCTAACATAGCCTACATCGGTGGTGGTGCAGAGGTAGTTTATTGGATGGAACTGAAATCGAACTTTGATCATTATAAAATTGACTTCCCGATCCTGATCCTCCGTAACTCGGCATTGGTAATTAAAAAGGAACAGGCCGCCAAAATATCCCGCATGGATTTGGATGCTATTGCGTTGTTCAAACAAAGCGATGCGCTGCAAACCTACTGGATCAAAAAGCACAGCGACCATAACCTGAGCATTGCCGAAGAATGGCGCGAAATGGAAAGCCTGTTCGAGAAAATAAAGCTTCGCGCTTACAAGATCGATCCTACACTTTCTCCATCAGCCGCGGCTGTACAGGCCCGGTTGAAAAAAGCGATGGATAACCTGGAAAAGAAACTGATCCGTGCCGAAAAAAGAAATTATAGTGTACGCTTAGAGCAGCTAACCGCCGTTAAAGCCGAGCTGTTCCCGAAAGATAGCCTGCAGGAACGTTCTGAAAACTTTGGCCTTATGTATGTGAAATGGGGGCAAACTTTTATTGATGAACTGATTCGTCTGTTTGAGCCGCTTGATTTTAAGTTTACGGTGTTGACGGAGAAGTAAGAGACATCTCCATCACGTCATTGCGAGGCACGAAGCAATCGCGAACTGTACAGGGGGATTTGCAAAGTTACTCTGCAGGTAGGGGATTGCTTCGTGCCTCGCAATGACGAGTGGCAAAGCAACAAAACCCCGCTGCCGGAAAGAAAAATAGTAAACCGGTAACAGGGCTCGCACACAAAACACAAGGATTTTTAACCCGACTTAACACTTTAAACTCAAGACTTAAAACTTCCGGCTTTACTCTTCCCCCACCAGCTTAAACACCATACCATCCATATCCTCAGTGATCCTGATTTGGCAGGCCAACCGGCTGGCTGGAGGGGCATAGGGTAGGGTATCCAATACGTCGAGTTCAGTATCTGTAGCGGTAAAGTATGCTTCAGGTCCTTCAATAACCTGTACGTGGCAGGTGGCACAAAGCGCCATGCCACCGCAGGTAGCCAGGATATCATATTCAGATGCCTTTAGCACTTCCATCAGGCTCAGGTTTATGCCTTCCGGAATTTCGACTGGTCTGCTGCCGCCGTCGCGGTCAATTATGGTTAAATTTATCATGGCTAAAAGGCGCTAACACCGTAAACGGTGGTGTATTTAAAACTCAATTTTTGTTCGGGATAAACATATTTGAAAGCGCTTTGAGCCATCAGTGCTCCCTCGTGGAAACCACATAATATCAGTTTAAGCTTACCGGGATAAGTATTGATATCACCAATGGCATAAATGCGCTCGATATTGGTGCTATAATCAACTGTATTTACCGCTATGGCCGATTTATCGATATTCAATCCCCAGTCGGCAATAGGGCCAAGTTTAGGACTAAGACCGAATAATGGAATGAGATGGTCTGCTTCAATATGACTTACCTGTTGGTCACGATCAAGCAGGGTTATTTCTTGCAAGCGGTTATCACCGGTTAAGGCGACTACGTTAGATTTAAGGATCAAATCGATTTTTCCTTCCCTGGCCAGTTCAAACACTTTTTCAGCACTATCCGGCGCGCCGCGGAAAGTATCGCCGCGGTGAACAAGCGTAACACGCTCGGCCACATTACTTAGAAAAACGGCCCAGTCCAATGCAGAATCGCCGCCGCCGGCCAGTACAACTTTTTTATTGCGGAAATGTTCGGGGTTCTTCACCATATAGGCTACGCCCTTACCTTCAAAATCGGTAAGGCGGTCAATTTCCGGTTTGCGGGGTTCAAAGCAGCCGAGGCCACCGGCAATTACTACTACCTGGCAATGAACAACCGTTTGGTCATTAGTGATAATGTTGTAAGAACCATCCTCATTACGCTGCAGGTTTTCCACCCGTTCGCCCAAACTAAAAGTTGGGTTAAAAGGAGCTATTTGTACCATCAAATTATCTACCAGTTGCTGCGCAGTAACATCGGGGTAGCCGGGAATATCATAGATTGGCTTGTGCGGATAGATCTCAGAAAGCTGACCGCCAACCTGCGGCAATACATCAATAAGATGGCAGCGCATTTTGAGCAGTCCGGCTTCAAAAACAGCAAATAAACCAACAGGCCCCGCGCCTATAATACAGATATCGGTAGTAATGTGTTCCATGTATGATCGCCTTTTGTTCGGCACTCAAATTTGGAGCTAAAGCCGTTGGTAATCAAATGATATAAAGTAATATAAGATTACTTTAAGTTATAATTGGCGAGGCAAAAACGTTTAAAAAGTTCAATCAGTTTACTGTGTTTTCCATGTAATTGGATAAACTGGAACGTGCGGAAAATCTCCAATCCTTTAACATCAATAATGGTAAGCTCGTTGTATTTCAATTCGCTTACTACCGATTGAATGGATAGGAATGTAGCTGTTTCTGAGTATAAAAGGTATTGTTTTATGGCAATACTGCTCTCCAGCTGAATCTCGATGTTAAGGTCTTTGGGATTGATCTGCACGGCTGCCAAAGCATTGAATATAACGTCCAGCGTCCCTGAGCCGGCTTCCCTTAACACCAACGGAATGGAGGGTAGTTGTTTTGGCGTGATCTCGGCCTTTTTGGATAACTTATTGTTAGCACCGGTCACCAACACAATTTCGTCTTTAATAAAATCGGTATAGGATAATTGCGGCGAATGGGCTGCACCTTCCACAATGGCGATGTCGATTTTTTCGGCCAATACCAATTGCGAAATCTGGTCGGTATTGGCCTGGATAAAGTTGAAGGTAACTTTGGGGTATGTTTTTTTGAACATAGCCAGCAGCTTGGGCAAAATGGTTTGGGCCACTGTGGTACTTGCGCCTATGTGCAGGGTACCGGCCTCTAAATTATTAAGCTGCGCAAGTTCGGTTTCCAATTCCGTATAGGTTTGGAAGATTTTTTCAGCATACTTTTCCAGAATTTTACCGGCAGAGGTAAGAGCTATGTTATTGCCGTTACGCTTAAACAGTTGTACGCTTAGTTGCTGTTCAAGCTCTTTAATGTGTTTGGTAACGGCAGGCTGGGTTATAAACAACTCGGATGCTGCTTTGGTAAAGCTCAACCGCTGTGCAACCGTGTAAAAAACCTTCAGCCTGAAATCAAATATCATTGAGCCAATTTAGGAATAAATAGTTAAGATTTAATCTCCTTCAGAATCCGCAGATTTAATCACATAAAGTTACATCATATGCTGCAACTACTTTAATTGGTAGCTAATTGCGGATCAGCATTTTTGCGTTTTAATGCTAAGGCGGCAATAAGGGCTATTACCAAACCCACGGGTAGTATCTCAATATAAGTGAATAAAATAACCCCAAACGGGGTTTTATACATTTCAGCGTAACTCGCAAATTGTTGTTTGGTTTTAGCAATTTCGGCGGCGGTAGCGCCGTTTTCCCGGGCCTGCTTTAAAGTATAGTCAGTTAGCTTTTCCATAAAATTTGGAAAAAATGCGTAATACTCAATAAGCCAGGTCAGCACGTATATCGTCGATGCGATAAGCGCTATATAAAGTCCTATCTGAAACGCTTTTCCAAAACTGATCACCCCACCGTTATATTTATCGCGAAAATTTTTCACGGCTACGAATATCATGGAAAAGGCCAGGATCATAGAGCCATATCCCAGCCACATATTACCATGATAATCGGCACTAATATAACAAGCTGCAGTTGAGCAAACCATCACAATAGTAGTGATCAAACCTGCTATCGATCCAAAAACAAGTACGTTCTTTTTCATATTTTTTTGTTTTGATGGAACAAATTTGGGTTGTCTGAAACTTTTAGGGCTCATACTTTAGGGTGATTTTGCAAATACCTGCTAATTTTAATGCTAAAGTGTGATCATTATCAGGGAATGATGGACAATCGCTTACCCATTTCAATTGCCTGGGTGCGACGTTTTACTTCCATTTTTTCAAAAACCTTTGCCGAATGCGTTTTAATAGTATTTAGCGATACAAACAATCGCTCTGAAATTTCCTGGTTGCTTAGCCCCTGGGCCATCAATTGCAAAACATCCAGTTCGCGTTTGCTGAGGCCCAGCTTTTCTACTTCGGTCTGGTTAATGGTAAATTCGGGCCCGCTGTTTATGTAAACCTGCTTTTCTATTACTACGGTTTTAGGTTTGGTAAGCTTTAGCGCAAGCCAGATACCGAGTGCTGTAAAAAACAAAGCGATAGCACCTATGTAAACCTCATAAGCATTGTTAGCTATTACAAATTTTAATTCGAGCCATTTTAGCAAAAACAATAGCACAGCAAGGCTCAGCCCATATAATATAGTGTGTTTATTTTTTGCCAGCAGGTTTGAGGCCATATTATGATCAGCGATTTACTTTAAAATTAGGATATTTTACACAAAGCCCGAAAATCCCGAAAATAAAAAAAGCGGGATAGCATCCCGCTTTTAGCGTAGTTTAATAGGATTAGGGCAATCCCCTAATCCTGAAAATCATAGTGTTTATTGGCCTGCTTTCTTAACTGCATCTTTTTTAGCCTTCTTTTCGGCTTTCATCTCGGCATATGCCTTTTTTTGTTCGGGGGTAAATATTTTATCAAGCTTTTCGGCAGTCTGCTTTTTGATCTTCTGATCGGCCAGGTGACTTGTTTTTTTGTCTTGTTTTAATTTTTTCAAACTATCAATGCTTGTTGCCTGTGCCAGCAAAACCGCATTTACTTTTTTGGTTTGGTCGGCAGTAAGTTTCAGGTGCTTTTGCAGGTGTTCGGTTTTATTACCTGCTTTTTGAGCTGGGGTTTTTTCAACTTTTTGTTGTGCGCTTGCAGTAAAGCTTAGGCCGCCGGCAAGGGCCAGTATCATCAGTATTTTTTTCATGATTATATATTTTTTCAGATAATTAAAGCTATTGACAATATAGATGAGTTTTAGTTTAAATAGCTAAGCATTTAAGTTTGTTTTACAATTAAATTAAACCCGGGCGCTTTTTAATGGTCATACCATAGCATATAAGTTAAATCTTTTAATTAGTAACCCGGATGTTATTAAAAAGGCTGTTAAGTACCGGTGCGGCTTTGTTTTGTTGTTGTGTGCGTTCGCCGTATTTACTGCCTTTTTGCCGGGCTACCTGCAAACTCTAAAATTCCGTTATAAAAAAGCTGGTCTAACAACAGGGTAGGGTACCCCGCTTTACCGCGATGCAATAGCCGCTCCTGCCTCTAACACGCCTCTGTGCTCCATCGACAGGATATATTTTAACGTCATTATGATTTTGGGGGCATATTCTCAATGACATTTCTTTTAGGGAGTTACTGATTATTTCTCCGTCTCTTTAGCCTCCAGGGTATATTGAACAATTAATCCGGCTGTTTTAGCCGATGCCCCGGGTTGCCCCATACGCACATCGAGCTCGTCATAATTATTAAGCATACTTTGGCGGTAGTTTGCATCATTAACAATAAGGTTTAACTCTTCACCTATCTTGTTAGCTGTACAGTCTTCCTGTATCAATTCTTTCACCACCGCTTTATCCATGATCAGGTTTACCAGTGATATAAATTTGAGCTTTACCAGCATGCGGGCTATTGCAATGGTTAATTTTCCACCTTTGTAAACCACTACCTGCGGTACATTAAACAAGGCGGTTTCAAGCGTTGCAGTACCTGAAGCCACAATAGCTGCCTGGGCTTGGTTTAACAGGTCATAGGTGGCGTTAAATACAATAGGGACCTCTGCCGTATTTAAATAAGGTGCATAATACGCCGCCTGGAAAGCCGGGGCCCCGGCTATAACAAACTGGTAGTCAGGAAAACTGATCGAAGCTTTGATCATATCCGGCAGTAAGCGGCTGATCTCCTGCTTGCGGCTGCCGGGCAGCAAGGCGATAATTTTCTTGCCGGTAAGGTTATTTTTTTGAAGAAAATCCGAATCTGCTTTAAATGCCGAAACAGCGTCGAGCAATGGATTGCCCACGTAATCCACTTGCATTCCCCATTCTTTGTAAAACGCCACCTCGAAAGGCAGGATGCAAAACAAGTGATCAACAATACGTTTGATCTTGAGCACACGTTTCTGGTTCCAGGCCCAAACTTTTGGCGAAATATAGTAACAAACCAAAAATCCCTGTGCTTTTGCGTACTCGGCTATTTTTAAGTTGAAGCCGGGAAAATCTATCAGGATCAAAACATCCGGTTGATAGGCCGAGATATCCTGCTTGCAGGCCTTCATGTTTTTAAGGATAGTTTGCAGGTTGGCAACTACTTCAACAAAGCCCATAAAAGCCATATCGGCATAATGTTTTACCAATGTGCCGCCTTCGGCCTGCATCAGGTCGCCGCCAAAAAAGCGAAATTCGGCCTGGTGGTCAAGCGCTTTCAGGGCTTTGATTAAATTAGCTCCGTGCAAATCGCCCGAGGCCTCGCCGGCTACCAGGTAATATTTCATTATAAGGATTGCAGTTTAAAAATGAATATGGCCAGCATAAACAAAATTGAGATCATGGCAATGCCGTTCCCTGTTTTATCGGCCCCTTTGCCGTAAAAGTAACGAATGATAAACAGGTTGATGGCAAATGCTACAAAATAAGGGATACCGGGTTTATGCATGAAAACAAACTGGTTTTTAAGCAGAAATCCAAAAACAAACAAGCTAACGCCGGGCAGTACTGCACCGATGAGCAAGCCTGCGGATATGTCGTTTTTGTTTAGCATAATTTAGATGTTGAATTTCCAGTTGTTTAAATACGGTATAACGTGGTGGGCAGTCATGTCAAACTGCACGGGTACAACTGAAGCATAACCCTGGTCTAAAGCCCAAACATCAGTATCCTCGCCGCCGTCGTTTAGCTGAAAAACACCGGTAAGCCAGTAATAAGGCCTTTTATGCGGATCAACACGCTCATCAAATTCTTCGGCCCATTTAGCGGCTGCCTGCCTGCAAATTTTAATGCCCTTGATATGTTTTGTATTTGGGAAATTTACGTTTAATAAACTGGCTTGTGGTAAGCCGTTGGCTAAAACCTGCAGGGCAAGTTCTTTTACAAATTTAATGCAAGGCTCAAAATCGGCCTGCAAAGTATAGTCATCTAAAGAAAACCCAATAGATGGAATACCTTCGATAGCTCCTTCCACAGCTGCCGACATGGTGCCTGAATACAATACGTTGATGGAGTTGTTCAGGCCATGGTTAATGCCCGAAACGCAAAGATCGGGCTTTTGGCCTTTAAAGATCTTGTTAACCGCAAGCTTTACACAGTCAACTGGTGTTCCCGAGCAGCGGTACATCTCAATGCCTTCGTAAATATCAACCTGGTCAAGTCGTAAAGGTTTGCCGATGGTAATGGCATGCCCCATGCCCGATTGCGGACTATCAGGAGCTACTACTACTACACGGCCAATTTCGGTCATGGCGTCCATCAGGGCTTTAATACCCGGGGCGGTAATGCCATCGTCATTTACAACAAGTATGGTTGGTTTGGTAACTTTCATCAGGCAAAGTTAACAAACTGTTATCATGTAGCGGGGAATAATAGTTTTTGATATGGCCATCAATTATTGCGGACAAGCCATAGCTCCGCAAGGCTGAATTTGTGGCTATCCATTTATCAAAATTGCCTGCGGTAGCATGGAAGGAGAGATGTTGAAGGGTAAACTTATGGTTTGCTTACTGTTCTATCTTCTTAAGGGTAATATCAAAAATCACTATTGAATTGGGCGGCACCTGGTTGGTGCCATATACGCCATATGCCAGCCGGGAAGGTACGATAAGCATGATCTCTCCGCCGGCGGCAATCATGGGTATGCCTATTTGCCAGCCTGTTAATAGCACATTTAGCTTGTTGCTGTAATCAGTTTGCCCATTTACACTTACACCGCTGAGCAATTGCGCCGAATAATCAATAGTAACTGTAGCATTGGGGCCGGCATGAGTACCTGTACCCGGAGCTATAACCTGATAATAAAGGCCTGAGGTATCTTTCGTAGCGCTGATTTCGGGGTGCGCCGCAAGGTAGATTTTTATATTGCCGTCTTCGTTCAAAACATTTTGCTGCGGATCGGCCGATTTATCTTTAAAACAGGCAGATAAGATCAACAATGGCGCGAATAGCAACAACAGCGTTTTCCTCATTTCAGGTTAATGGTTTTGGTAAAATCAGCTAAAACTAAGCAGATCAATTGTAAATACCAAAACCGAATTTTTAGGAATTGAACCTGCCGCGGTATTGCCGTAACCTTCTCTTGATGGGATCACTAAAATAATACGGCCGCCGGTTTTAACATAGGGCAAACCCGATTGCCAGCCTGGAATAAGTCCTTGCAGGCTTTGATTAATAGTACCAGAATCAAATGTAGTTCCATTTAATAGCTTACCAGTGTAAGTTACTTTAACTGTTGATGTTGCGGTTGGCTTTGCACCTGTACCCTGCGTTTCTATTTTGTAATAAACACCAGAGCCATCGGCAGTAGCGTGAAAAGCGGTATCTGTACCAATATAGGCTTTAATGGCGGTGTCATCTGCCGCTGCTTGTTTTGCAGCATCGAATTTGTCTTTTGAGCATGAGGCGAGGATCACCAGGGGGGCGAATACGAATAATAAGAATTTCTTCATTTAGTTAATAGTTCTGTTTGCGTTAATTTGACGGACAAAAGCTACAGAACGCTACAACCTCCAAGTTATTTTGGGCGTTTTACTTAAATTCTGTTAAATCGACAGTGAAAACCAATACCGAATTTTCGGGGATCCGGCCTACTCCATTTGCGCCATAGGCCAAACCCGATGGTACAATGAGCAGTATAGTGCCGCCTTCTTTTACCAATGGGATCCCTATCTGCCAGCCTTTGATCAAACGATCTAACGAGCTCGAAAAACCGCTGGCCTTATCAACTACCATGTCATTCAATAATGCCGCCGTATAGTTTACGGTAACCATCGAATTTTCATTGGGGTGCTGGCCTTTACCTTCGGCCAAAACCTGGAAATAAATCCCGGACGAATGCTTTTGTACTTTGATCTGCGGATTAGCCTTCAGGTAAACACGAATCAGGGAATCATCTGTTTTAGCTTGTTTTTCCTGGTTTACTTTCACCGAGTTATCACATGACATCATCAGCGTAATAATAACTGCACTTAGCAATAAAAGATATTTTTTCATGATGGGTATCCAAATAAAAGCCCCCTTTGCAATAAAGGAGGCTTAGTTTTATGTTTTGGGTTAATTAAACCGTTGTTTTAATTTTTAACTCGGTCATTTGTGCTTCGGCAATGGTTGATGGCGAATCGATCATTACATCGCGGCCCGAATTATTTTTAGGGAAGGCGATCACATCGCGAATAGAATCTAAGCCTGCGAATATTGATGCCAGGCGGTCGAAGCCGAAAGCGATACCACCATGCGGAGGTGCACCATACTCAAAGGCATCCATCAGGAAACCGAATTGTTTTTGTGCTTCTTCCGGCGAAAAGCCAAGGTGCTTGAACATCAGCGATTGCAAGCCACGGTCATGGATCCGGATAGAACCACCACCAATTTCGGTACCGTTGATCACTAAGTCATAAGCATTGGCGCGTACAACTCCCGGTTCGGTATCCAGCAGGGAAATATCCTCTGGTTTTGGCGATGTGAACGGATGGTGCATGGCATGGTAACGGCCGCTTTCTTCATCCCACTCCAACAGCGGGAAGTCAACCACCCACAGTGGTGCAAATGTATTTTTATCGCGCAGGCCTAAACGGGTTCCCATTTCCAGGCGTAACTCGTTCAGTTGTTTGCGTACTTTATCAGCACCGCCAGCAAGTATTAGCATTAAGTCGCCTTTTTCAGCGCTAAATGCAGCTGCCCAATTGGTCAGTTCATCTTCATTATAGAATTTATCTACCGATGATTTCAGGGTGCCATCTTCGTTGTAGCGGCAGTATATCATGCCGGTTACGCCAATTTGCGGGCGTTTTAACCATTCGGTGAGTTCATCAACCTGTTTACGGGTATAACTTGCACAGCCTTTGGCGTTGATGCCAACAACCAGTTCTGCATTATCAAAAATGCTGAACCCTTTACCTTTAACAACATCATTCAGTTCAACAAACTCCATCCCAAAACGCAGGTCGGGTTTGTCTGATCCGTATAAACGCATCGCATCTGAATACAGCATGCGTGGCAGCTCAACCAGGTCAATGCCTTTTACGGTTTTGAACAGGTGGCGGGTAAGGCCCTCAAAAATATTAAGGATATCTTCTTGGCTTACAAATGATAGCTCACAGTCAATCTGGGTAAACTCAGGCTGGCGGTCGGCACGCAAATCCTCATCCCTGAAACATTTTACAATCTGGAAATAACGGTCGAAACCACTCACCATCAGTAATTGTTTAAAAGTTTGGGGCGATTGCGGCAGCGCATAAAACTCGCCTGCATTCATGCGGCTTGGCACCACAAAGTCACGTGCACCTTCCGGTGTCGATTTGATCAATACCGGGGTTTCCACCTCAATAAAATCAAGCTTATCTAAATATTTACGCACTTCCTGCGCCATTTTGTGGCGAAGTACCAGGTTGTTACGGATAGGGTTACGACGCAGGTCGAGGTAACGGTATTTAGCACGGAGTTCTTCACCGCCATCAGTTTCATCCTCGATCAGGAACGGAGGGAGTTTAGCAGCGTTAAGCACTTCGATATCAGTAACAGCAATTTCAATTTCGCCGGTTGGGATCTTGGTGTTTTTGCTGGCACGCTCAATTACGTTACCGGTAACCATGATCACAAACTCGCGACCAAGTTCACGGCTTTTTTCGCGCAGCGTAGCATCTGTATCTGTGTTAAATATCAATTGGGTTAAACCATAACGGTCGCGTACGTCGATAAAAGTGGTACCGCCCAAATCGCGCGATTTTTGTACCCAACCGCATAATGTAACGGTTTGGCCTAAATGGCTGATATTTAATTCGCCGCAGGTATGAGTTCTAAGCATAGCTATATTTTATAAAAGTCTGCAAAAGTAGGTTTTTGAATTCGGATTTCGGATTTTCGATTTCGAATTTAGTAACACTTTAATTTAAAAGCCAATAAAGACTTTAAAAACATATTTTAACAACGATAGATTAGGAGATTTTTAAAGTTAATATAACCCTGCAAAGATACCAGGATACAACGGCGAACATGGAACTAATTATCTCGATAACTTTGAGCATTATTAAATTCCCCCGCATTTTGGTATTAAATTATCAAAAAATAAGCAGGATACTTCATAATTCCGAAATCCGATATCCGAAATTCCAAATCAAAACCTATCTTTGCCCTCAATACAATTCTCAAGGGGTGCCTTGCTTTGGTTGCAAAACAAACTGCAGGTTGTTTTACCAAACTGAAAGACGGGCTGAGATCATACCCAGGGAGTGAGTTGTAAGTTCAAAGTCTTAAGTTTTAAGTCTCAAGTTCGAAGTCAATCACGATTTTCAACTAACGACTTCCGACTAAGGATTTCTGACTGAAGACTTCCCCCCACACCTGATCCGGATAATGCCGGCGTAGGGATAAAGGTAAATAAGTTAAGTGTACTGCTGCTTTACCCTGGCGTGCAGATGGTTTAACTCAATTTTTTGTTTTATACATTTTGAAAAATTTATTTGTGGCCATTATGGCCCTGCTGCTGCCTGTTATGGCATCGGCCCAAATCTCCATTTGGGGAAAAGTAACCAACCAAACCGGCGAAGGATTGCCTGGCGCAACTGTTTCTATTCTTGATCCGCAACAAAGCGCAGTTACTAATGCTGCGGGCAAATTTCGTTTTAATAATTTAAAAGGTGGCAATTACACCATAAAGATCAGCTACATAGGTTATAAACCTGTAACTGTAACCAAAGCCATTAATGCCGATGAAATTTTTGACTTTCAATTAGCCCCGGGCACATTAACTACCGACGAGGTAACCGTAAGTGCTACCCGTGCAGGTAAAAACGCGCCAACTGCGTTTACCAACCTTAGCAAAAAGGACCTCGAAAAAAACAATTTCGGGCAGGACCTGCCTTATCTGCTTAACCAAACGCCCTCGGTTGTGGTTAGTTCTGATGCCGGTACAGGCATTGGCTATACAGGCATCCGCATTCGAGGGTCGGATGCGTCAAGGATCAATGTAACCGTTAATGGTATTCCATTGAATGATGCCGAAAGCCAGGGTGCTTTCTTTGTCGATCTTCCGGATTTTGCATCATCTATCAATAACCTGCAAATTCAGCGAGGCGTGGGTACTTCAACCAACGGCGCGGGCGCTTTTGGTGGCAGTATTAATGTGCAAACAGCAACCCGCAGGGATACAGCGTATGCACAGCTTGATAACTCGGCTGGTTCATACGGTTCGTTAAAAAATACGGTAAGTGTTGGTACAGGGCTGCTTGGCGGCAGGTTCAGTATCGACGGCAGATTATCGCGCATCCGGTCTGACGGATATATTGCCCGCGCCTCAGCCCGATTGAAGTCATTTTTCGTGAGCGGTGCCTATTATGGTGACAACAGCACCTTAAGGCTTAATGTATTTTCGGGCCATGAACGTACTTATCAGGCCTGGAACGGTGTAGCCGATTATGTGATAGGTGATGATACCCGCCCGGACAACCGTACTTATAATGAACTGGGTTTTATGGGAAACAACGCGTTTTATAAAGACGAAGTTGATGATTACCTGCAAAACCATTATCAGTTGCTGTATGACAAAAAGTTTTCGGACAAGCTATCATTCAGCGGTGCCTTACACTACACCCATGGCGAAGGCTATTATGAGGAATATAAAAAAGATGATGATGTAAGCAATTATGGTTTATCGCCGGTTATTTACGGCACTGATACCATCAAAACAACTAACCTTGTGCGCCGTCAATGGCTCAATAACGATTTTTATGGTGTTACTTATGCCTTAAAATATCAACCTACAACAAAACTGAACTTTAACCTTGGCGGTGCTTATAACGAGTATAAGGGAGCACACTATGGAAATATCATTTCTGCCGAAGAAAGCATAGGCGTTGGCCCTAATTATCAGTACTATCGTGATGATGCCAAAAAGAAGGATTTCAATATTTTTGGCCGCGCCGAATGGCATGTAGACAAATTCTTGCTGTATGCCGATATGCAGTACCGCCATATTAATTATTCATTTTATGGCATTGATAAAAACCTTAATAATGCCCAGCAGTCGGCGCAGTTAAATTTCTTCAACCCTAAAGCAGGCGCCACCTACCAGTTTAATGAGCACAGCAATGTATATGCTTCGTTTGCGGTGGGCAACCACGAGCCTAACCGTGATGACTATGTGGACTCGCCTCCGCAAAACCGCCCGAAACCTGAAAACCTGAAGGATTTTGAGGCCGGTTACCGTTTTAACTCATCTGTTTTTAGCGGGGAATTGAATGCCTTTTATATGTTGTATAAAAACCAGCTGGTATTAACCGGTTCGCTGAATGATGTTGGCAGTCCGGTGCGTACCAATGTAAAGGATAGTTACCGGGCAGGGTTGGAGTTTAGCGGAAAAGTAAAAATTACCAACCAGTTAAACTGGGGAGTTACAGCAACCCTAAGCACTAACAAGATCAAAAACTACCATCAGTTTTTCTCTAATTACGATGATGGCTCGCTGGTTGAGGAAACATTTGCCAAAACCGACATAGCCTATTCTCCATCGCTCACCGGTTCAAGTGTGATTAGCTATAGCCCGATAAAAGGCGGCGAAATTGCATTTATCAGCAAATTTGTAGGCAAGCAGTATTTGGATAATACCATGAACCGCAATCCCGAAGGCTTTGGTATTGCCCCTGACAATGCGGCCAATCCATACGCAGCCAACCGCCTGCTGAACAGCTTTTTTGTGAACGACATCAGGTTGCGGTATAATTTCAGCATCCGTTCGGTTAAAAACATTGGGATAGGCCTGCAGGTTAATAATATCTTCAGTGAGAAGTATGAAAACAACGGCGCTACCTATCCGGATATTGAGGGCGGACATGTAATCAATTATAACTATTATTTCCCACAAGCTCCGCGAAACTTTATGGCTTCGTTGAGTTTAGGATTTTAAATGAGCACTGATCTTATACTGACACTAATTTTACGAATTAAGGATTAAGATATGAATCATTGGCTTCAGCTATTCGTTGAACAAATAAAGGAAACTACCTGGCTGCAATGGCTTGCTGTTGCGCTGGGCGTTACTGAAGTATTACTGGCCCGTGTTAATAACATATGGCTGTACCCGGCAGGCATACTGGGTACAGCCATATCCATATACCTGCTGATGGATGTACACCTGTATGCCGAATCGGTTTTGAACGGGTACTATGTGGTTATGAGCGTTTACGGCTGGATCTATTGGGTAAAAAAACGCAACGAACCCCCTGTAAAAATCACATATTCCACCAAAAATGAATGGATAATAAGTTTGGCGATAAGTATTGTGGGCTGGGTGGTATTTTATTACATGATCAAAAACCTGCCTGCTAAATATTTTACTCCATCCAATGTACCAGGCTGGGATGCGTTGGTATCCTCCACCGCTTGGGCGGGTATGTGGCTGCTGGCCCGCCGCAAAATGGAAAACTGGATCTTTTTGAATATTTCTAACTTCTTTGCCGTGCCATTACTGTTTTACAAAAAACTGCCCATGTTTGGCATGCTTACCATCTTCCTGTTCATTGTGGCCATATGGGGTTATTTTGAGTGGAGGAGAAAGCTGAAAGCAACAAGCAAGGGATATTAAGCCAAAGGTAGAAAGCTTTCAGCCTTTTGCTTTCGGCTTTAAGCTAAAAATAAATTTGTAACATATTTTCATAATGGATACTTATTGTATGTTAAGCAAACAATAACATAATTAAGGTGAGTACCAAAGAGAGTCATTTCATGCAACTGATCAACCAGAACAAAGGGATCCTGTTCAAGATCTGTCGCATTTATATGGATGACCCGGCAGATCGCGATGATCTGCTGCAGGAAATGACGCTTCAGCTTTGGCGGGGCTTTGACTCTTTTAAAGGCGAAAGCAAGTTTAGCTCGTGGATGTACCGGGTGGCACTTAATACGGCCATCGTTTTTTTTAAAAAGCAAAAACGCCGGCCCGATAGTGAGCAAATGCCCGCAGGTTTTGAACATCCCGAAGAACAAAGCAACGCCGGCGAAAAGGAAGAGCAACTTGCCATGTTTTACCGAGCAGTACAGCAGCTCGGTAAGGTTGAAAAGGCACTGATTTTTTTGTATATGGAAAATCAATCCTCCGAAGAGATTGCCGCTAGTTTGGGGATCACACCAATAAATGTACGTGTAAGGCTTAACCGTGTTAAAACAAAATTGAAAGACATAGTTAATACTTTAAGTTATGAACATTGACGATTTAAAAGATGCCTGGCACGATGATGAGCCGCAAGGCATGCACCTCCCTGCCGATACGCAAACATTAGGTAAAACAAACTCGGTGATTGATAAAGTACGCTCCAATATGAAATCGGAATTTATTGCCACTGTAATGGCATACCCCATCCTCATTTGGTATTTAATGAGCCATCACCGGTCATCTTTTTTCTTTAACCTGGCAATCATCATATTCTTCACCATTTTTATTTTGAACACATATTTTTATGCCCGCTTTTATGTGTTTTACAAATCGATAGCTAAATATGATTTTAACATAAGGGAAAGTATCCGCAAAATAACATACGAGCTCGAACTCAATACTGAGATCTACAAAACCTATAACTTTTGCGTAACCCCCTTAGCCATATTGCTTATTGTAGCGTTGTTTTGCAGTCAATCTGTTTCAAAATATATTTTGCAGGTACTTACGTCCGATGCGTTCTTATCTGCAGGAGGTATGCTGTGGTTTGTACTTACCGCTATTGTTACTGTGGTAATAACTTATGCTATCCATGTTTATTACATTAAATCACTTTATGGCAAACATATAGTGGAACTTAAACAAATAATTGACGACCTCGGCAGCGAGCCATAAATTGCTTCCCGGTTGTTTTGATCAACAAAAAATGCATCCATCACAAAACTTAAAACCCGAATGGGTTGATATAATTCGTAATGCAGCTCCCGAAGCCGAACAGGCAGGCAAACTGCAGCCCGGTCAGCTGGCACTTATTTATGAGCAGGGCTGGTTTAAATTTTTAGTGCCACAAGCTTACTCCGGTTTGCAATTGGCCCTGCCGCAAATGGTACGACTGGAAGAAAGCCTGGCCTGGGCCAATGGCAGCCTTGGTTGGGTAGTGACTTTGTGCAGTGGCGCAGGCTGGTTTGGCGGATTTCTTGATGCCGGCCTGGCTGCGGAGATCATGACTAATCCACAGTTATGTTTGGCTGGCAGCGGCGCATCAACCGGTACAGCTACCATTAACGGCGATGGTTACATTATTAACGGAACCTGGAAATATGCCAGCGGTGCGCATCATGCAACCCATATCACCGCAAACTGTATCATTAAAAACGGGCAGGAAACTGTTTTGAATAAGGAGGGCGAACCGCTGATATTACCTTTTGTTTTTGATAAAAAAGACGTGCGTGTTTTCCCGGCCTGGAAATACGTAGGTATGATGGCTACCGGCAGCGATGCCTATGAGGTAAAAGATCTGTATGTTGATAAAAATCGTTGCTTTAAGATCGACCCGCAATACACCATTGTAAATGAGCCTTTGTACCGCTACCCCTTTCTGCAATTAGCCGAAGCAACGTTAGCGGCTAACCTTTCGGGCTTGGCGGTTCATTTTCTTGACCTCTGCATACCGGCATTTGATGAGCGCATGAAAAACCCACGATTAACCGAACCGCAAAAAGCATACATCAAACAGTTACTGGCCGATCAAACCATTTTAGTTAATAAAGTCCGAGCTGAGTTTTACGAGGCTGTTGACAACTCATGGAATAACTTTGAAGCGGCTGATAACGGTTTGCAGGCTGTGAGTACGATGAGCCGCAAGCTGGCCAAAGTTGCTCGTGAAAGTGTGGATAAGCTCTACACCTATTGCGGTCTGTCGGCTGCCAATCCGGATACGGAGATCAACCAGGTATGGCGGGATATCCATACCGCCGGGCAGCACTCGCTACTTACCTTTGAGTCGTAAAAAGCGACGTTTTATCCTACTTAAAGATATTCGCTAAGCTCATTTCTTAAAATAGCTATCAGTTCAGGATCATTGAACTGATAGTTATCTTCAATATCAAGCACAATCAGCTGCTTGCCATTTACGCTAAACCGTTGCTTCAGTATTTCCTTATGCTTTTGCTCCATCACAAAGATAACATCAGCACGATCAATCATTTTTTGATTTACCCTCACCCGGGCTTTATCACTTGTACCCGCCGATGAAGCCTTGTGCAAAGGGTGGTTCCTGAATAAAGCCTCGGCCGTAGGGCTGCGCCATTGGTTTTTACTGCAAATGAAAAGGAGGTTGGGCATAGGTCTTGAATATCTTTTTTTTAGCTAAGTGGGCAGTGTGTATTTTATTGATTAATTAAATCCGGCGAACGCTGAAAGTGAAATGACAAAAGAGGGCAGGTCAGTCAGCCTGTTGAAGACTTGCGCGCAAAGGCCTGCCCACCATGCTTCGACGCGCTCAGCATAACACTCCTGTTGAGCTTGTCATGGGTACTGATAACCACAACCGTCATTTCAACCAGCCAGTAGGGTATGAGAAACTTATGTGCCATATTGATCACTCTGCATATTGTGTCATTTAACGAAATGAGGAAGAGTGAAAATGATATTTTTTTATTTATCATCCTATAAAAATCTCCCGCTCCACATTAACCTGCTTTAAAAAATACTCATCGTGCGACACTACGATTAACGTACCCCGATAATCATTAATAGCGGCTGTTAATATTTCGATATTTTGAATATCGAGGTTGTTGGTAGGTTCATCCAAAATGATCATATCAGGTGCCTGGTTGCCTATGGTTAGCGAGCAAAGCATTAACCGCATTTTTTCGCCGCCGCTAAGGGCGCTGCATGGTTTGTCCCAATCCTCGCGGGTAAACAGGAAGCGGTTAAGTCTGATTTTAATATCATGCTCCTGCAATGCTCCTGAATTAAATTCTTCGGCTTGTTCATACACACTGAGTTTATTATTGATCAGCGAGTAATCCTGATCGATATATATGGCTTTGACCACAGCCCGGTTAATTATCCCGGATTGTGGCTCCAGCCTACCCAGCAGCATTTTTATCAACGTTGTTTTGCCTGAGCCATTTGCTCCCCTGATCACTAATCTTTCGCCACTGGTAATTTGAAAGCAGAGCGGGGGAGCCCAAAGCGACTGCTCCCCATATTCAAAGTTGAGATCTTTTGCGGTTATCAACACTTTCCCTTTGTGAAGAGCAGAATTATCAAAATCCATCTTCATTTTATCGATATCAGATAAACGGGTACGCAGTTGGCTTAACTCCTGTGCAATTGCCCCGGTTTTTTCGGCGTGCACACCCTGCATTTTTGATGTGCTTTTTTCGGCGCTGTTTTTCAGGGTTTTCATCATGATGGTAGGTACGCCCGCTTTTTCCTGTTTCTTTTTACCACGGGCATCCAGCTTTTGCTGCCGCTCTATGGATTCACGTTCGGTCTCTTTAGCCTTGCGGAGGGCCTTCTCCTTGCTTTTTACATCCTGGTTCAAGGCCTCGCTTTCAATGTCTTTTTGTTCGGCATAAAAATCATAATTGCCGCCATATGTAGTAATGCCGCGCTTGCTTAGTTCGCAAACGGTGTTGAGCAGGTTAAGCAACGTACGGTCATGACTAACCACCAATAAAGTGTTATTTGTTGATTTAATATAATTATAAAGTAGTTCCCTGCCTGCCGTATCCAAATGATTGCTTGGTTCATCCAACAAAACTATTTCGGGGCGATGAATAGCGATGCCCGCCAAAAATACTTTTGTTTTTTGCCCGCCGCTAAGCGAACCCATTTTTTGCGACAGATCAATATCCTTAAGCTGCCAGTGGATAAAAGCTTCCTGGCAGCGTTCTTCAATGGCCCAGTCATCATTGAGCACGGTCATGTTCTCGTCGGTTACATTCCCGTCGAGAATTTGCTGCAGGGCATTTAGTTTGTCGGCTATTCGCAGTACTTCAGCAACAGTAAGGTCATTATATTGACCGAAGATCTGCGGCACGTAATAAGGCCGCGAATCAGTTTTTACTACACCGCTGACTGGTTTTAAATTTCCGGCCAATATTTTAAGCAGGGTCGATTTTCCGGTGCCGTTATTGCCTATCAGGGCAATTTTATCATCTTTGTTAACTACGAGATCAATACCGGCAAATAAAAGATCACGGTTGGGATGTATATAGGTAATATCGTGAAGAATAGGCATAATTTCTTTCTTGAAAAAGGTGAATAATTGCAGGGGCGTTGCAACAACGGCACTGTGTTATTTGTCCTGAAAGAAATTATTAATCACATAGAGGGAATGGTTGGTTACCGGGGCAAAGGTAATAAAAAGGATTGGAACACGGTTATTGTCGCAATACGCTCTGGAAAATCGAGTTCAAATTTGGCTAATCTGATACAAAAAATTTCTACACGAATGCTTTTCAAACCTTTCACAATTAATCGAATTACACGAATTTTTAATTGGGATTGTTTAAAATTCGTGCAGAAATTTTTTATTTGCAATCGGGTAACCCAATGGCAAAAACTACTTCGTAACCTTCTCCACTTTAAAATCCTCAAACTTTACATCAAAACTTTGCTTGCCGGGTGCCGCCGCCACCATGCCGATCATCGCTTTTACATTGGGCGGAAAATATGCCAGGCGGAGCATATCATATTTTTCACCATCAAACGAGTATTTGATCTCCACAAAATCGCCTTTGCGCAGCAATTTTAACCAAACAGATTTGGGGCTGTCATGCCTTGGCACTACCGACCAATCCGAAACTTCACGGGTAACTACGGCGCTTACGTTTTGAACACCGTCGACATATTCGATCCCGGTTTTGATCCAGTTTTTGTTATCGATCCTTACCATTAAGCCGGCCTGGTGAAACAGCTCTTTGTATGCACCGGTAATTTTCACGCTCGCCTCAAAATCGCCCTCCTGTTCGGTAAAATAAAAGGGGCCGTTATCCCGGATAAAACCGTAATGGGTTACCCGCCAGTAATCTGTTGCCGGGTCGACAGTCATGTGCAGCGTGCTGCCTTCTATTGATGATTTTTGAGGTTTACTGTACCACTGCATACTGTTTAAGTTTTGTGCCAAACCAAATTTGCTGAGCAGGGCAAATAAGGTTAAAAAGGTTAGTTTTTTCATGGCGGTAAATTTATGATAATAAAGAATGAAGCCCGCCCGGATATTATTATCTTTTGTGATTTTAAAGTTTGATATGCCCTTAAACCCGGGTATCTTTATATTATGAATGAAACCACAAAGTGGGGGATTATTACAGCAGTAACAATCATCTTCTTTACCTGCCTTATCCCTGTAAATATTTTCACTTCGGCACTTTACCTTATTGTAATTGCGGGAGCTGTTGCCATCACATTTGTTTCAGTAAAACTTTTGGTGAGTATTTTTCTTAAAGATCTTACCAAAGCAGTAAAAAATGAGGATGACTTGCCTGAAGATGAGCGCAGGGAAGCAATTGCAAAAGCGTATAACCCGTCGGGCTGTGTTATATTACCTGTAATTCTGGTGCTTTTTTGGGGTGCAGTAGCTTTATTGATCTGGCGCGAAATCCAAATGGAAAAGAACGAGATCCACAATTATGGGCAGTTAACAAAGGCCGATATAGTTGGCGGTAGTTCCTTTAGCAGCAGGAAATATGATTTCAGCAAAATTGTGCTGGGCTTTAAAAAAATAGACGGCGATTCGGCCTTTGTAAATCATTCTATCACCGCAAATCAATTTAAAGAATATTATAAAGGCGAGCCCATAGTGATCATTTATTCAACCCGGTACCCTTCTATCCTGGAGGTTATAAATAGCAAGGCCGAACTGGATGAATACCTGAAAGATCACCCAATAAAAAAATAAGAACCCGATTGATCTTTATGTCACAACCGGGTCCGTTTAAATTAAGGTATCTGGAAATCAGTACTGTTTTTATTTCATCTTCAACAGCCGGCATCCAAATAGTCCGCCTGCTGTTTTGCCCGGTAAGGCCTGAAACTTTATAACGATATTTTGCTTGCCGGCAAGTAATGTTGCGGGTATAGAATAGTTTATTGTGTAAAAATCGGGGGATGCTTTTTTAACCAGTTTTTCTGTGGCTATCTTTTGCCCGTCTATTAAGATCTCAAACTCCCGTCCTTCGCCATCTGCACCAAAATAGCTGCATTGAAGTTGGGCAGTGGCCGCACCCTTGGTATTCAGTTGGAAAGAAAACCAGCCCCCATCAGTGGCATCGCGCCAGCGCATTCCGTCAACCTCGCCGGTGTGGGTGTGCTCGCCTTTAAAGTTATGGTCGCGTTCGGGTTGCATTTCGCCTATGCGCATCATGTCGAGCGTATTGGCAGCCAGTTCATCTTCGGCCTTACGTTCGGCGTCAAATTGTTGTTGCTTCAATTTCCACTCCCCGTTGTTGAAAAAGTCCCAGTAAACGGCTTGTTTCTGATCGTATATTTTGTAAAGTGGTTCGAGTATTACCTGTTTGCCCAGGTTGCTGGCATAAAATACGGTTGGCTTATCTGCAACCGGTTTGATCCATTGGTTTAGGTCTGGATCTGAAGCAACAAACACCGGGATATCACGTTTTTTAATGTCAGCCTTACCTAACTGCCCGGCCAAAACCAGCGGGCCATACAGGAATGCTTTCATATTGGCATTGTCGGGCATACTTTCTGTGTACAGGCTCATCGGATAGGTCAATTTAACTCGGTCTCCTTTTCGCCACATACGGTTAATGGTAATATAGCTTCCCGGTTTGGTTGTTATAGCAATAGCTTTCCCATTTACGGTTAGCTGTGCACCGCTAACAGCCCATTTAGGATAGCGGATGTGCAAGGGCATTTGCCGGTTACGTGCCGATTGGGTAAGGGTGAAATTAACAGTGCCGCTTTCGGGATAGCGGGTTTCCATTGTCCACAACATGCCTTTCTCTTTCCAGTTTAAGGTTGATGGAATAAACAGGTTAAGGTATAAACCTCCGCTATTGTCTTTATCGTAAATATCCATGCCATACTTACTATGGTTTTCCATGCCGGTACCGGTGCAGCACCAAAATGAATCATTGGCCGTGCCGAACTGCTTTTGTGTTCCGGATGCCAGCGTTAAATAATAGAGCACCATGCCGTTTTCCGGATTTTGTGATGCCAGGATGTGGTTATAAAGTACACGCTCATAATAGTCCATGTAAGCAGCCTGAGGATCAAGGCCAAAAAGATGGTCGGTAAGTTTCAGCATGTTATAGCTATTACAGGTTTCGGTAGTTGTAGCGCTCAAATGGGCCGCCAGATGGCCGGGCTTATCGCTGAAACGTTCATGATCACTATTGCCGCCAATAACGTAACTGTAATGGTTCACTACGGTATTCCAAAAGAAATTGGCAATGGCATGATCGGCGGGATTGCCGGTAAGTTCATACTGGCGGGCACAACCAATTACTTTAGGGATCTGGGTGTTGGCATGAAGACCGGCAAGGTCATCCTGCTGCTGCGCCAGCGGATCAAGGATGCGTTTGTGGTGAAAACGGTATGACAGATCCAGATATTTCTTGTTGCCTGTAATGGCGTAAACGTTGGCTAATGCTTCGTTCATTCCGCCGTGCTCACACTCCAGCATCAATTGAAATTGCGCTTCGGTAAGGTTTTTAAATTTGGTATCTATCCAGTCGCAAAATTTAATAGCTACTTGTTTGGCCTGTTGATTGCCTGTATATAAATAGGTATCAACCAACCCGGCTAATATTTTATGCTCCGTATACCACGGTACCCAGGCACCATTAAGGTCAAAGCCCGGCGAACGGATATCGCCCGCGGCTATCTCGTCAAAAAGTTTATCTTCACCGGGTATAGCGCCTATATATCCTGTTTTGCGCACCCGCTGGCATTCTGCAAGTTCGGTAACTATGTAATCGGTTTTCTGTTTAAATCTCGCATCGCCGCTGGCCGCGTACATCATGGAGCAAGCCGACAAGTAATGGCCCAACGAATGGCCTGACACCCCTGCTGTTTCCCAGCCTCCATAAATTTCGGCTTTGGGTTTCAGCCCCGCATTTTCTCTGAACCGGTGTAAAAAACGGTCGGGCTGCAGGCTAAGCAGCCATTCCCCGTCTTTTTCCATCGCATGTTTAAAGGGGCCGTCAAGTAACCTTACATCGCTCAAATTAAATTGGCTCACCTGTTTGGCAACTTTATCTTTTACTACGTAGCCGGTTTGTGCAGTTACTGCATTTGGCATTAAGCCATATAGCATTGCCGATGCTATAGCCTTATATATTTTTCTCATATGCTTTGTTACTTAACCGTTTGGAGGTTGGAAAAAAACGTTGGTTTATAATTACACTACATAGTTATTGATATTAGCCTGAAAAACCAATCAAAAATTAAAGCTGGATAATATTCAATATTGATTGATTAATTTAAACATATCCCATGGGCCTCAAATCCGCTTTTTTTGTCATGCTGATTCTTGTCATCAGCAACGCTAACCAATTATAACCTAATTTATTCCCATGATCCAGACAGAAAAACCGATGCTTAACAGCACTATCCATGTGGATGCAGCACTCATTGATGATTTCAGACAACAGGGACATGTACTCATCAAAAACATACTACAGGCCGATGAAGTGGCCCATTATCGCAGTGTCATCGGCAACGCGGTAAACCGTTACAATACTGAAACCCGGGCTATGAATGACAGGGATACTTACGGCAAAGCCTTTTTGCAGATCATGAATTTATGGGAGGTTGACGACCAGGTAAGGGAATTCACCCTTGCCAAACGCTTTGCAAAAATTGCTGCAGATTTGTTAGGCGTTGAACATGTGCGTATTTATCATGACCAGGCCTTATTTAAAGAGGCTGGCGGTGGTTTTACACCCTGGCACCAGGATCAGTATTACTGGCCGCTTGATACCAATAAAACGGTAACCATGTGGATGCCGCTGATGGATATTGATGTTGAGCTGGGGATGCTCACCTTTGCCTCGGGCTCCCACCAGGATGGGTTTGCAGAAAATATTCCGATATCAGACGAGTCTGAAACATCGCTGCAAAAATACATCAGGGAAAAAAACTACCCCATAACGCGCGCCGAAACTATGCAGGCAGGCGATGCAACATGGCATTACGGCTGGACATTACATAACGCGCCGGGCAATAGCTCGGCAGATACCACCCGCGAAGTAATGACCATAATTTACTATGCTGCCGACGCACGCGTAACCGAACCACAAAACAAACACCAGGAAAATGACCGTCAACGCTGGCTCGGCGGCTTAAATCCGGGTGAAGCTGCACAATCAAACTTAAATCCTTTAGCTTACTGATAAACCAGATCACCGTTTTTGATATGATAAGAAAGACTTTTTTACTGATATTATTAGTTGTTTGTATTTCAAACTGCTTTGCTCAAAGTCAGGACAAACGCTGGCCCGAAGCCCGCATATGGGCATGGTATAACCAGCAGCCCTGGTATTGCGGATTTAATTATATCCCGGCTTACGCTATTAATTATACCGCCATGTGGGATAAAACAACTTTTAATGAGGCAGCTATAGATAAAGAACTGGCACTGGCCGAAAAATCGGGTATGAACTCCTTAAGGGCGGTACTGCAGTATGCGGTATATGCCGATGACCCGAAATACTTTTTAAATACTTTAGACAGGTTTATGGCCATTTGCGATAAGCATCATATCCGGTTTATACCGGCTTTATTTGATGATTGTTCTTTCGGTATCACCAACGACCCTAAAACCGGTAAACAACCCGAGCCTTTGATGGGCTGGTATGCCTGGGCCTGGTCGCCAAGCCCGGGGCATAGCATGGTGGTTGACTCTACTACGCATCCCAGGCTTAAAAAGTATGTAACAGATGTGATGGCAAGGTTTAAGAATGATAAGCGCATTTTAATGTGGGATTTGTATAATGAACCTACCAACGGCGGCTTGGGCGCGGCTACGTTTCCGCTGCTTAAAAAAACCATTGCCTGGGCAAGGGCAGTAAATCCCTCGCAGCCGCTTACCATTGGCATTTTTGACCAAAACCCGCGGCTAAACAGTATCATTACCGAAAATGTTGACCTGATCACGTTTCATGACTACGGGGATAAACAGCACGTTACTAAAACAATAGAAGAGCTTAAGCAGTACAACCGTCCCATGATCAATACCGAATGGATGAACAGGCCATGGAAATCTACGGTGAGCGAAATTGTGCCGGTTTTTTACCAGTATAAAGTGGGCTGTACCCTTTGGGGATTGGTTAACGGTAAAACACAAACCAATTTGCCCTGGGGGCACCGCCCCGGCGATCCGGAACAGAAGCTTTGGCAGCATGACCTTTACAGCGGAGACTTTAAACCATACAAAGCAGCTGAAATTGATTCGTTAAAGCTGTTTATTGACAGATCTAAAAGCGCTGAATATATCAGTGAACATCAACATAAATAGGTTATTTTGGTTTCTTTGTATATCGAAACTACCCGGAACCGATGATCAAGCCTACGTTAGAAGCTTTAAACAGTCACGATAAAAATACGTTCCTTGCCAGGCTATTTGAGCAGCATGAGTTTGAATCGCCGTATCATTTTCATCCCGAATATGAATTAACGGCTATTTTAAAGGGCGAAGGCAACAGGTTTGTAGGCAACAATATGTCGGCTTATCAACAGGGCGACCTGGTGCTGATCGGGAGCAATGTGCCGCACTGCTGGAAAACGACTTTACATAACGAAGAGATTAACGCTAAATCAGTAGTGATCCAGTTTAACCTCGATTTTTTGGGGCCAAACTTCTTCGAGAACCAATCGGCCTGGAAAGTTGTGCAATTGCTTAAAAAGAGCTTTCACGGACTTCATTTTAGCGGAAAAGGGGCAACGGCCGTCATTAATTTGATGATGGCCGTTGTTAAAACAGATGATCCATTCAAAAAACTCATCCTTGTACTGGAAATCCTTGATCGTTTAACCGATCATACTGTTTACCGGTATTTGAATGCCGAACCTGTAATATATAGCCCTCAGGGGGTAGAGCATCAGCGGTTAAAGCTTGTACAAAGTTTTATAATTGATAATTTCAGGAGTAAGATAACCCTTGATGAGGTAGCCGAAATAGGCAGCATGACTAAAAACGCCTTCTGTAAGTTTTATAAAAAAACTACAGGGAAAACACTGACAGAGGCTATTACTTACTACCGGTTGCAATATGCCATGCAACAATTGATATCGACAGATAAAAACGCCACTCAAATCAGTTTTGACTCAGGTTTTAGTGATGTGGCGTCGTTCCATAAAATATTTAAGCTGTCTACCGGTAAAAGCCCCCTGGGATACCGGAAACATCATCTGGAAATTATAGGTTGATCCCTGATGATTGTTTTAAGCAAGGCCGTATTACTTAAGCCTTATGGAACTGATTAAAGATCAACCACAATCTTTTTTATAAAACCAATACTGTGTAAAATTCATGTTAACTATGGCTGTAGGTAATGGCTATATTTATTATTTGTTAAAATTTACTTAACTTGGTGTTAAACAACACAAGCTGATGTATGTCGCAAAGTAAACTGCCGCTCTATGCTATAGTTGAATTATTAATGCGCCTCACCGGGGTCAATTCTCAAATCGGGAATTATAAAAATCATTCCGAGCGTGGCGACGAGGTTCTGGTCAGAACCACTAACGGTACCATTCAACTTTCCAAAACACTGGTCTTATCTCAATTTAATAGGCCCGAGGATATTCAAAAACAGGACCTTGAATCTTTGGCGTTGAGGTTTAGAAGACGATTAAGCAAGGCATAGCATTGAACTTAAAAAGATTTGTAACGGTTTTTATTTATAGAAAACGTGATAAATTAGTGCATGAAATTAAGTAACTCCTTTAGTGGAGCATTAAGAACGTTTGCCTATTTTATGGCAAGCGGAACCCAAAATACACTTGCGGGGATTAATTATCTTTCATTGTATGGCACCGAACCAAGTGCTATTGAACAGGTATTTGCAATATATGCCAATGTGATTGAACTTGACCATACCGGAGAGGTACTAAACGCCAAATACGCAGAGAAAAGAGCAACAGACTATCTTAGGGCATATTGTGATCCCCGATTTGTTGTTGAGCCTCCGTTTGAAGACTGGGAAGTTGCCCTTCATTGGCCGCCACCGTTAAAAGACCGTGCATAAAAAAATCTCTATATTTAAATCTTCCTTTCAGAGATTAATGACACAGGCCATTTTTATTTAAAGAACAACCCATTAATGGATAAACTCCGTAAGCATATAGAAGCAGTGATCGATATTAGCGATGAGGAGTTTGAGTTTGTAAAACCCTTTTTTACTTATAAAAGGGTCTTCTCTTACTGATGAGGAGAGCAGGTGTATTAAAAAACAAAAAAATGAACCAACAAGCTATAACCGTTTTTGCCAAATGGCAGGTTAAAGAGGGCGAATTAGATGCCGTGCTTAACCTCCTTACCGAGGTTACTAAACAAAGCAGGGCCGAAGAAGGCAACCTGTTTTACAAGCTTCATCAAAGCAACACCGATGTTAATACGCTGATTTTGTTTGAGGGTTACAAAGATGAAGCTGCTGTTGCTGCTCACCGCGCATCCGAATACTTTCAGAATATTGTACTGGGACAGATAGTCCCGCTGCTTGAAAACCGGGAAGTGGTTGTAGCAACCGAGTTAGGTATTTAATAATTGCCATGAACTAACTGTATAAAGAAGCCTTTGGATGTTCAAAGGCTTCTCTATTTAAATATCTTCAAGCCGTTAAACCGCGTAATATATCTAACCTGTTAGCCGGGGCGTTCGGAGATAAAAAATCAGGGATTGTATTTTCGTTTCTTTTGGGGCGACTTAAAAACTCAACCGGCCACTCTGCAATTCTTTGCTCTTTAATATGCATGTATTTACCAGGCTGAGGCTCGGCTATATATTCTTTCTGTAAAATGAGCGCCAATGGATCTTCGCATCCCTGATTTTCTTTTGAAAATTCAAGTGCGTCTTCATAGTTATCAAAAACATAATAATAATCGTCACCGTCTTCAATATCGGGTGCTCCTGCGCCTGGGTGGCACCAAACCCGGTATTCAAGTACTTCGTCCCAAACGTAACCGCCTCCCGATTTAACCAGTGCCGGATACGTTCCCACCATCTCGGTGCTTTTAACTTTTGGGTATGCCGACATTTAGTTGTGTTTGATTATTGCTTTAAAAGGATATTGTTAAATGTACAGCATTATTTGCTATCCAGCTTTCCTGCATTTAATTAAAAAGAAGGGGAAATTTTCGGTGACTTCTGCAATTTCAAATAAACCGGCTACGCCAAATTCGGCCCTGACAGATTCCCGGTCATAAAAGAACATGTTAACCCCATCATGTATCTCGTAACGATCCTGGCTGATAAACTTACCCTGTCCGTAGGTTGGTGCCTCTTTCGATATCGCTGTAAAAACCATATAGCCATTATCAGCCAGTTGGTTGTAACAGTCGGCTATCAATTTCTTTCGTTCGCTGCTATTTAGTAAATGAATTAAAGCATAACAAAATATCCCATCATACTTATTTTGATCAAATGGCATATCGGTTACGGAACCATGATAGATGGTCATATCTGTTCCGTAATGTTTCTCAGCCATTTCAATAGCTGTTTTTGAGATCTCAATGCCAGTTACGGTTATTTCATTGTCTCTGAATATCTGTGCATTGCGGCCATAACCGATCCCGGGGATGAGTATATTTTTTACTGATTTTTCAACGAAAAAGTCTTTTGTCAATACAGCAGATTTTGATGGTTCAAAACCCCACATCTCCTGATTCTCAATAAAGCTTTTTTCCCAAAATTCGGGTTTTACGGTTTCGTTTGCCATAAGTTTATTTCGGATGCTGCCAATTTAACTACAATAGCCTTTAAAATCAAAAGCCCCCGGATTTTTATCCGGAGGCTTATAAATAGTTTTAACGTAATGGCAGCATCATTTAGCTGTGTCTTTTGCCCGCGGAATGAATCCTGGTACGCCGGTTTTTACTACATGATTAAACCGCTGCCTGGTTTCAATATTATTGATTTCATTAAACGCATCTTCCGGCAGCGGTTCTACGTCGAAGTTCTCTTTTGCGCGGGCAGCAGTTCTGGGCGTGGTAAGTAAAGCCGGGCCTCGTTGAAGCGCCCAGGCCAGCAGCACCTGTGCCGGTGTTTTTTTAACCCGTTCGGCAATTGCCAAAACAACAGGATCTTCCAGCGGGCCCGGCCTCATGCCATGGCCTAACGGCGCAAAAGCTAAAAGTATAATGCCCTTTTCCTTACAAAAATCCAGAAGCTCCGTTTCCGGAAGGTAAGGATGTGATTCAACCTGAACTACTGCAGGCTTAATCCTTGCCGATTTGTACAAGGGCATAAGGGTTTCCAGTGTAACATCCGACAAACCGATGGCCCGGCATTTGCCGCCATCTACAAGCTTTTCCATTGCCCGCCAGGTGTCAAGCAAAGTCACGCCCTTATCGTAAATTACATTGCCGTTTTCATCCCGCGGATCCTGATCTTCTCCTGGTTGAAATGCAAACGGGGTATGGATAAGGTACAGATCGAGATAATCGATTTGGAGCCTTTTCAGGCTGCCTTCAAACGCTGCTTCAACACGCTCGGGCCTGTGATTGGTGTTCCACAGCTTGGTGGTAATAAAAAGATCTTCGCGGGCAATACCTTCGGCGGCAATCCCGGCTTGCAGGGCTTCACCTACCTCACGTTCGTTGCGGTATCGTTCTGCGCAATCAAAATGTCTGAACCCGGCTTCCAGCGCGTGCCTCGTTGGTGTTATGGTTTCGGCGGGGTCGGGGATCAGGGTGCCAAACCCAAGGCCTGGCATATTTATAGCATTATTTGCTGACTTCATTTTACGGTATGTTTTAAATACTACACTTAACAATATCATCATCCGTCATACTCGAAAAATTCGTTCTTAGTCCATATCAAAGTGCTGGTAATGAACGGAATTGATATGCGGACTGGAAAAAGCCCGATTGGATTTATCTTGTCATTTTCCTGATATAAAGTTAGGTATGCATTTTCTTTTCAGTTAACCTAAAGCGTCAAATATTTGATGATTCCGGCCAGTGCCCTGTTTCTTACTTTTAAATGATATTAACGCTTTTTTATTTGTATGCAATTGCCGCGCTTGATGGCCCGGTTAACTGAAGAAGCGATGTAGACTTAAATCCAACTATCTTAGCCCACCTGTTAAAATCGGCAAAGGTGTAATCAAACCCGGTTCCGGTTTCAATAAGCATATTCAAGCTCATCATCATACCAAAAACGTTTTGTTTTCTCTCATCATCTATTATGTTCTCTATAGCTATAAATGCACCATCGGCAGGGAGGGCGTCATAAGCTTTCTGCATTAAAACAATCTTGTTCTGCTCGTCCCAGTCGTGCAGGATGTTTCCCATTACAACTACATCTGCATGAGGTATTGGGACACTGAAGAAGTTGCCGCTTGCAGCATTTACCCGATCCGTCAGACCGAATTTTTGTATCGTAGCACTTGCTATGGGCTCAACCGGTGGCAGGTCAAACGTTGTACAGCGCATAGCTGGATTATACGTGGCAACCATAACCGAAAGCAACCCGGCCGAACCGCCCACGTCAATCAGGGTTTTATATTTTGTAAAATCAAATTTTTGAGCAAAAGCCATAAAATTACCCATCTGGATGCCGCTCATAGCACCTGTAAATTCTTTTAATTTTTCTGGGTCCTGATATATCAAACCGAAAAAATCTTCACTGTTTTTTGTCTCGTTTTGCGGAAGCCCGGTAAGCAGCCCCTCGCCCAGGTTTCCCCAAAAGCCATACAACCGGTTGTTCAGCATTTCAAGAAGGCCACCAATGTACGATGGCTTGTTTTTATCTAAAAATGTATCGGTATCTACGGTATTTGAGTAAGTAGCGGTATCTAAAATGCCGCTGCGCGTTAAAAAGCCAAACGCGGTTAAAGCATCCAAAAAATCGTGAACATTTCTGTCTGTACAGTTAAGCCCTAAAAGATGTTTAATATCTTTTGCGCTCATCGTTTTCATTTCGGCAAGCCTGGTAAATAATTGAAAACTGACCGCAGTCAAAAGAATTTTGGAGGCCCAAAAGCCTGTGCCAATTTTCATAATGTTTTCGGGTGATGGCTGGTTAGGTTGCTGTTCCATTTTTTATTGATTATCGGTTTATAAATTGGGAGTTTCTTCGGGGAGCTTAACCGGATACAGGTAGTAATTAATGATCTAAAATACAGGTATTTAATTTAAGAATGAAGGGGTTTTTACACTTGAAAACCTGCGTTTTACTTTATCAAAATCCGGAACCTATCTAACAGACTTTTATTACGGAGGGCCTTTTTGCCCGCAGCATTAGTTTTAAATAACAAATGGAATATTAATTAAATATGGAAGCATCATTTGATGATAAGGCAGTAAAAAATAGCAACATCTTCCTATTTTAGTTCCTAAATATCCTTCTATGATCTTCAAGTACTTTAAAGGCCCAATTGATGAAATGAGCAGCCTTGTAAACGAAACTTCAATTTGCTCCATTTGTAAAAAGACAGATCATTGTTTTGAATTAGATTACACAATTACTGACGTATTCAATGATGATGACAAAGAGGGAAAGCTTGGATGTTACGCTTGCTTGCGGGAAGGGCGTTTTGAATTTTGGCACGATACTGAATTTGGATTGCTTGATGAAAATGGGCTGGATAATATTTATAAACGTGATATAGCCGTGCCGGCTTCACTTGCCATTGAAAAACTAACAGAATTAAAAAGAACCCCGCAATTCATAACCTGGCAACAAGGGTTATGGCTAACTCATTGCGATGATTTTATGGTTTATAAAGGCACGTGGGAGCCAAAAGATTTTTATTCAAATAGTAAGGATGGTGATGGGAAAGCCCTTTTTATGAGCATGACAGATGAGGACATGAATCATTTATGGGACGATAGCTTGCCAGAAAACAAAAACATACTGGAAGAATGGTATTCAACCTACTATGTTTTTGAATGCAGCCATTGCGGCAAATTACGGGGTAATTGGGATTGCGATTAAGGGCCCGCCCCTATTCCTTTACAGGATCGGCCTGCAACTAATCCCAAATGCCGTTCTGCTCGGTAAATATTACCGGTTGCCCGCCGGTAACCATAATGGTATGCTCGTGCTGCGCAACAAAACCGCCTTTATTACCAATCAGTGTCCAGCCGTCGGCCTGGGTATCGGCAATTGTAGACCGTGTTGAAATAAATGTCTCTATGGCAACCACCGAATTCTTTTTAAAACGCGTGGTGTTATACCTGTCGCAGAAGTTGGCAATCTCATGTGGTTCTTCGTGCAAACTACGGCCAACACCATGGCCGGTGAGGTTTTTTATTACTGTATAGCCAGCTTTTTTGGCTTCGGTTTCAATCAATTTGCCAATCTCAGAAATCCTGACACCGCCTTTAATATTGCTGATAGCTTTTTTTAAAATTTCCTTTGATGCTTCTACCAGTTTACCATGGCCGTGAAGATCTTCGCCTAATACAAAAGAGCCCCCGTTATCAGCCCAGTAGCCATTTAGCTCTGCCGATACGTCGATATTTATCAAGTCACCTTCCTTAAGGATCTTATCAGCTGAAGGGATGCCATGTGCGGCTTCTTCGTTAACGCTAATGCAAGTATATCCCGGAAAATTATAGGTTAACAACGGTGCAGAACGTGCCCCCAATTGGGTCAGTAACTTGCCGCCGTATTCGTCAAGTTCCTTAGTTGAGATCCCCGGTTTTGCATACTCCCGCATTTTCCTGAGCGTAATAGCAACAGCATCGCTGGCCTGCTGCATTCCGCTTCTTTCGTTTTCAGTGGATATAGACATCTGTTAATTTTTATCAAATGCAAAATTAACAATTAATAAGTTGGGTAGCGTTCATCTAATGTCAGTTTATGATAACGGCATTCCTGATGAGTTTATGCAAATCGGCGCATATAAAGCTACCGTGGCCTGCAACTTAAAGCGGCTTTGCGGCTATAAAAACAAAAAAGCTGGAACCCCGGCCAAAAATACTTTCAAAACCAATGCTGCCTCCCTGTCGTTCTATATACTCTTTACATAGCATCAAACCCAAACCAACGCCTTTTTCGTTATTGGTGCCAAAAGTGGGGTCGACTGTTATGCGAAAGATATTTTCCTGCTCGGCTATGGCAATGCCCTTTCCGTTGTCACTAACAGTTAGTTTGCAGCTGCCGGCCAATACCTGGGCGTTAATATTTATATTTCCCCCTTTTTGAGTGAATTTAATAGCATTGTTTACCAGATTACGTACAACCAGTTGCAGCATATCCGTATCAGCAACTACTATTATTTTATCATCAATATCATAATTTAAAGAGATCCCTTTTTTTACAGCCAGCGCTTTCTCCATATCCAATGTGCTTTTCAACACTAAACTGAGGTTCACCTGCTGCAAATTTACGGTCGGCCGCTCCATTTGTGATTTTGTCCAATACAGCAGGTTTGAAAGCATTTGCATGGTGTTATTGGTGGCGGAGAGCAAATCTTTTTCTAATACCAAACGCTGGTTATTATCAAGTTCATTTTCATTAAGCAGCTCAAGATAATTTTGTATGTTGATCAGCGGTGCCCTCATATCATGCGATATGATCGACATGAGCTTACTCTTTTCCGCATTACTTTGTTCAAGCAGGCCTTTCTGTAACGTGATCTCCTTATTCTTCAGCTCAACCATAGCCTTTTCTTTATCGTAACTGCGCTTAATAAAGGTAATAATGAAATAGATAGCAATTACAGGTAGCGGAAATGCGGTAACACGATCAGTGAATTGTCCTTTTCCTGCCCTAAAGGGATATTGAACAAGGGCGGGATAATAGTACTCTACAATGTGCAGTATCACGAAAGCCAATATGTAGATCGCTAACCATGTTAAATGATGTTTGTAGGGCGAAATGGCAAATATCAGCAATAAATAAGCAGGCCATATAATATCGGTAGAGCCATTGATGCCCGAATTTGCAAAATAGTTAACCGAAAAAATAAGAAGACCGGTTAAACCTAATATAATGTTGTTGTGCTTTTTATCATAGTACCGGGAATAGTAGTACTGGTAAAAAAATATACTGCCAATTATTAAACAGGATAAAGCCGCAACATTAAGTCCGGCAAAAAGGTTATAAGGGATATAGAAGCCAGCCAAAACTATTGCGCAAATAGCTATAGAATGGAATATCCTGCTCTCTAACGTGAAACTCGATGTTTCTCCTGTCAGCTTAAACCAAAAAGGACTTAATTTTTTAATGTTGAGATTTTGTAAACAGCGAATTGTTTTATTGTATGGGCATCCCGCATTTTGCGACATGTAAACCATTTAGCAACTATACGGAAAAAATTTAATTTTAGTTTAAGGTGATTTAGACAACCTAATAATGATGAATGCTAAAACTCCATGATGGAATGTTTTGAAACATAAAAGGTCGTGCCGGTTTTCATAATATCTTCGGGCGATGGTTGGTTAGGTTACTGCTCCATTTTCTTGATAAATTATCAGTTTAATTAGTTGGAGACGGTTTGCGGGAAAACGCTACCGTAGAAGGTGAATTATTATTGATGCTATTCACTCATCAACAAGTGAGGGAAATAATCACTGGCATGTGGAGCGGAATACAACTATAAAAGAAGATCTGACTATGATTTTTCATCATTGGTACAGTGTTCAAACGGATGAGGCTGGCCATTATGACTACGAAAACCAATACGAAAATTGGTTTATTGACGACGAGGGCCATATTAAAAAGCAAAAAAACAGACACATTAAATAAATTGATCGGGAACCCTAAACGCGGGCTGATAACGCTCTTCATTCTACTGCCATAATTCTATGTGTTTCACTTATCTTTGCGCAAAATTCAATATTTCCATACTGTGATTAATGTCAATAACATATCCGTTTCATTTGGCGGAACCACCTTATTCAGCGACGTAACCTTCTCAATAAACGAGAACGATAAGATAGCCCTGATGGGTAAAAATGGCGCAGGCAAGTCAACCATCCTCAAGATCATCGCCGGGGCAGCCAAACCAACTACCGGCAACGTAACTGGTCCTAAGGACGCGGTAATAGCATATTTACCGCAGCATTTGCTTACCCATGATAACGTTACCGTTTTTGAGGAAACGATGAAAGCTTTTGATGAGGCCAATCAGATGCAAAAAGAACTGGACGAAGTGAATGAGCAGCTCAACATTCGCACTGATTACGACAGTGACGACTACATGAAGCTGATTGAACGGGTATCGGAATTGAGTGAAAAAGTTTATTCGCAGGAAGAGGTTAATTATGATGCGGAAGTTGAAAAGGTGCTGAAAGGCTTAGGTTTTGAACGCAAAGACTTTACCCGCCAAACTTCCGAGTTTTCGGGCGGTTGGCGCATGCGTATCGAACTGGCCAAAATTCTGTTAAAAAAACCTGATCTGATCTTGCTTGATGAGCCTACCAACCACATGGATATCGACAGTATCCAATGGCTGGAAGATTTCCTGGTAAACTCGGCAAAAGCAGTAATGGTCATCTCACACGACCGTACTTTTGTTGATAATATCACGAACCGTACCATCGAGGTAACCATGGGCAGGATCTACGATTATAAAGCCAAATACACCCATTACCTCCAATTGCGTGCCGACCGCAGGGTACACCAGTTGAAAGCCTACGAAGAACAACAACGCTTTATTGCCGATAACCAGGAATTTATAGACCGGTTCAGAGGTACGTACTCTAAGACGTTGCAGGTACAGTCGCGCGTGAAAATGCTCGAAAAGCTCGAGGTTATCGAGATCGACGAAGTAGATACATCGGCATTGCGATTGAAATTTCCACCATCACCACGTTCCGGTCAGTATCCGGTAATGGTAGAGGACCTTACAAAAACCTATGGCGATCATGTTGTGTTTGAGAAAGCAGCTATGGTGATTGAGCGGGGTGAAAAAGTAGCTTTTGTTGGTAAAAATGGCGAAGGTAAATCAACCATGATCAAAGCCATCATGGGCGAGATCGATTTTCAGGGAAGTTTAAAAGTAGGTCACAATGCCAAGATCGGATACTTTGCTCAAAACCAGGCGGCTTTGTTAGACGAGAATTTAACTGTATTTGAAACCATCGACCAGATTCCGCTAAGCGATGGCACCGTAAAGATCAAAGATCTTTTAGGGGCGTTTATGTTTAGCGGTGATGATACCACCAAAAAGGTCAAGGTACTTTCGGGCGGCGAGAAAACGCGTCTGGCCATGATCAAGCTGCTGTTAGAACCTGTAAACGTATTGATCCTGGATGAGCCAACAAACCATTTGGATATGAAGACCAAGGATATCATCAAAGATGCCCTAAAAGATTTTGACGGAACGCTGATCCTGGTATCCCACGACCGTGATTTCCTGGATGGACTGGTAAAAAAAGTATTCGAGTTTGGTAATAAACGCGTTAGGGAACATTTTGAGGATATCAAAGGGTTTTTAGCTTATAAGAAAATGGATAGCTTGAAGCAGATTGAGCAGGGGTAAATGAATAGCGGGAGGAGGCAGGATGATGTGGATTCCCGTATAAAATGGTGTGTAACCGGAAAAAGAAAAGCTGCAATCATTTGATTTGCAGCTTTTCTGTATTAGTGACTCTTAAACGCTCAAATCCGAGTTTATTTACAGAGGATTTAAAACTATCAATTGAACTGGCGATACTATTTTAAAAACCATACATACCCCCTGAAACGGAAATTTGCTCTCCCGTAATCCACGCTGCATCATCAGAAGCAAGAAATACAACCGCCTTCGCAATATCTTCGGGCTGCCCTCTGCGCCCGAGGGGAGTGTTGGCAATAAACATTTTTTCATACTCACTACCGGTAGTGACGCCCGCACTGGTTGCTCCTTCTGTTTCCGTAGCTCCCGGCAAAACAGAATTGATACGAATGTTTTTTGCACCCAGTTCTTTCGACAAGGAGATAGTTATGGCATCTAATGCCGCTTTAGTTGCAGAATACAACGAGGCAGCGGGAAGAGGATACTTGCTTGCACCCGAACTGATATTGATGATGTTGCCGCCTTTGTCGCCAAACAGTTTTAAAGATGCCTTGATAGCAAGTATTGGGCCCAAAACATTAACGTTGAAATGCTGATGAAAAGCTTCTGCCGATGCCTGTTCAATAGGTAAAAATTGCTGAAAGACAGCGTTGTTTACCAAAATATCCAACGAGCCGAAAGCATTCACGGTTTCTTCAAACAGCCTGGTTACATCGGCTTCTTTTGATACATCGGCCTGTACCGAAATGGCCAAGCCTCCATTGTCCGTTATCTTCTTAACTACGCTATCTGCGCCTTCTTTGCTTGAGGCATAATTTACAACAACTTTTGCGCCTTCTGCTGCAAAATGTTTTGCGATAGATGCACCTATTCCTTTTGAAGCACCGGTAACTACCGCTACTTTGTTTTTTAATTTATTCATTTTGAAAATTTTAATTAGTTGCTGGCACGTTTAAAAACCCGTGCCAGCTTGAGGTTAATTATTTAGCCAAATAGGTCATACCACCATCAACAAGGAGTTCAGCACCAAGCATAAACGAAGAATCGTCAGAGGCCAGGAAAACCGCTGTTTTACCAATGTCAGATGGCTGCCCGATTCTGCCTATTGGCATCTGATCAGCAAAGTGTTTTTTTACAGCTTCAATTTGTTCTGCGGGAACAAACTTGTCAAATGCCGGTGTATCCGTTGTACCTGGCGTTATAACATTTGCCCTGATCTTTCTATCTAAAAGGTCGCTTGAAAAACCCTTTGCTAAATAGATCACGGCCGCTTTTGCAGCACCATACAGCGTAAATGATGGATAGGCCCGGTGCGCCGCATTTGACCCGATAAGAATAATAGAACCACCATCATTCATATAAGGCAGTGCTTTTTGAACAGTGAAGTAAACACTTTTCAGGTTCAGATCAATTGCCTTGTCAAAGTCGGCTTCGCTAAAAGTTGCCACGGTTCCTACAGCTCCACCACCCGCATTGGCTACGATCACGTCAATTTTACCAAATTTTTCGGCTGTTTCTTTGAACACCCTTTCCAGGTGGGCAAGGTTGGTTACATCGGCATTTATGGCTATAAAATTATCGCCAAGCTGAGCCACGGCACTATCTAAAGTTTCCTGATTTCTGCCGATAATAGCTCCAACACCGCCTTCGTTTTTAAATGCTTCAGCAATACCAAACCCGATACCGCTATTGCCGCCTGTAATAACGGCTACTTTATTTTTTAATCTGCTCATTGTTTCTTTTTTTAAGATTGAGCGACAAAGGTAGAGCAGTAAAGTTATTTTTAGTAACTTTGTACTGAAAAGTAATGGTAACACCGGTGTAACTAAGTAACATGACGACGTGTAAAATAACAGAGTTTCAGCAGGATCAAAAGAAGAGGATGAGGTCCGTACAGGATGCAATGGATGCCTTGAACGGGAAATGGAAGATTGCTATTATTTCGTCGATCTGCTGTTACGGCAAAAGAAGATTTTCTGATATTCTGAATGATGTTGAAGGGGTTTCAAACAGAATGCTGAGCAAAGAATTAAAAGAACTGGAAATAAATCAGTTAGTGAAACGGACCGTTTTACCTACACAACCCATAACTGTTGAATATGAATTGACGGAACACGGTAACACGCTGCAAACCATCATCACCGAACTTTCAGATTGGGGAATTGTACACCGGAAGAAAATTGTCGGGAAATAATGGTCGTTATTTGTTGAGTGCGAAGCTTACTAAATAGTCACGAGTACTCTGCCCTCAATCCAATCGCTGCATACTCGCGCCAGTGAGAGAAAAAAGTAGAAACTGGGATTAACTACCCTTTTATTGCCTCCAATGTATCGGCGTTCTTTTCCTGGCTGGGTTGTTTAACGGTTACTTCTACATTGTTAGGAAGAAGTTGATTAGTTTGTGGATATGAAAAAAAAAGATTTCGTACGTAACCAACCATAACTATGATAATGTAGTATCGCTTAGGAATATCATTTTATCCAATAACCTGTTACAGCGCCAACAATAGTGCCACCAACATCCTTGTTACCTGTAGCAAATAGGTAAGTAGATAATAAAATCAATAAACAAGATATCACAATGCGCCCGATAACTTTATTTTTGTCTTCTTTTGTTACCTGTTCTCCGCCAGCGTGGATGCCAGAATTTAAAATTCTCTTAGTCTCATTAATTGTTGTTCCAAAAAGCTTTATCATATTTTAGGATTCAGATTGGCTATAATATGCAGTAAGTCCTACTGAACCTATAAATGCAGTACCAATGCCAAAGTATATAAGAGTTTGTTTTTGATGATGGCGTGCCATATGTGAATAATAAATGGCAGTAAAATTATTGTAGAATTCACTTAATGTAGAATTGTTGACTGCACTATTTACTCCTTCAATTACTGCTCTCATGTCTAATAAATCTGTTGAAGTAAGGAATGCTTCTGGATTAACTGTGAAACTATTACAAGTAATAATATTCGTTTTACGGTTAAGTTGCATAAAACTTGCAGCCTTCACATTGTTATGAAAAACAACAACGGGGATTTCGCCATTTTCAATTATTTCTCTTTCAAATTTAAGTACCTCATCATATGAAGAAGCCCTTTGTACTCTTGATACTTGGTTGATTTCTGAAGCATACTTAATTAGCAATTTGGCATTCTCATCATCAAGATCGTACAGGTTTTTAGTTACATCAACCTCATCTGAAATTAAAAAGACTACTTTATAGGATTTCTTCTGCTGATCCATAAATGCCTTTTTATTATGAACAAATTTGACCTTTCTGGCAATTAAGTGTGCCGCCTCTTCTGATGTTACCACATCGTTAACATACAAATTCGTTGCTTGCTCAAAAGGGATATCGTCAAACTTGTTATAAATATAGCCTCTATACGTATAGGTACCGTCAGAATTTTTTCTAAATTCGTTAATCTTTGCTGCTACTACCTCTGCATTTGCTGTAACAGCTTCACTTCTCTCGACTGCTCGAGCAACGTCATCACTGTGAGTTGCGACATCATCTGCGTGTCTTGCAACATCATCTGCATGCTTTGCGACATCATCTGCATACTTAGCACAACCTTTTAATAACGCTCCACAACTCATTAAACAGGTGCATAGCAAAATAGTCGTGAATGATGAAAACGTGAATTTGATATTTTTCATAATTAAGCACTTTAGATTTCAAAATTTAAAGAATCATAATTAAGTTAAATCTTTGATTGAGAAACGTTATAAACGGTTTCATTTGCCGAAGAATTACACAACGTAATAGAAATACAACTATCTGATATACAATATATAAATCAATATTCGTATTTCCAAATTATTTATTTAATCCTAACAGAATAAATAAATAATAAGTCAAACTGAAGCAATTTCGTCAGCAGTCTATTAACCCATTTTAATCTACTTTAAAGTCAATTGGATTTAGCCTGTGGTCGGTGTTATCACCGCACCACCAAATAAGGAAATCTAACAAAAAAAGCCTTCAAACTTACTTCTAAAGGCTTTTGATAATCTTCCCATGCAGAGCTCCCCATGGATGGGTTAAAATGTGGTCTTTAGACTACAAAACTCGAACTCTTTTATGAGTGATTTGTATTGTGCAGCGGGTTTAGAGGATAATTACATTCCGTGATACTTTAAGTTTAGGAATGGTGTTCCGTATTACAACTGAAACACCACCAATACTCTAAATCATCATCTTTTAAAAGAGACTCAGATTTATTTTTACACACAGCGCATATTCTTTCATTCCTTTCATCTTCCAAAACCCTATAGTCACACTTGTGACAATACCACGTCGTTATTTCATAAGGGTCGCCATCGCTACTCCATAAAAAACTTTCACTGCGGCACTTAGGGCAAATTTGAAAAGCCATTCTTAATCAATATTGAAGTGTATAAATATAACATAGAATATGGGTTCAACAAAAAAGCCTCCAGATATCCATCTAAAGGCTTTTCTAATAATCTTCCCATGCTTGGCATACAGTGGGTCATTTCAGTGGTCCTGACGGGAATCGAACCCATATCTAAAGTTTAGGAAACTTCTATTCTATCCGTTGAACTACAGAACCCTTTTAAATCGACCTTAAAAAAGCCGATCTTTTATTTAGTTTGCAAAGGTGCAATTTTTCATTGAAAAATCACACCCTAAAATTCAAAATTTAACAACCATCTCATCTGCACACTTGCACATCTGAAATCTGCACATCTACCGGATTACCGCGCCGTTGTGGAAATCTTCAGTTGGGGCAACAAAACTCAACTTGCCTTCGCTGTTTTCGGCCATCAGGATCATACCTTGCGATACGATGCCTTTGATCTCCCTTGGCTCCAGGTTTACCAGGATGCTTACTTTTTGGCCGATGATGTTTTCTGGTTCATAATATTCGGCAATGCCTGATACTACGGTGCGCTCGTCGATGCCTGTGTCAATGGTCAGCTTCAGCAGCTTTTTGGTTTTGGCAACCTTTTCGGCGGCTAAGATAGTACCGATACGGATGTCCATGGTAGCAAAGGTTTCGTAGTTAACGTTTTCCTTTGCTGGCAGTACGTCGGCAGATTTTGGCGGCACGGCTGCAGCTTTCTTGTCAGATAACTTTTTAAGCTGTGCTTCTATCACATCATCCTCTACCTTTTCAAACAACAAAGCTGCCGGGTTTAATTGGTGGCCATTATTGAAATACATTTCCTGGTCATAAGCTATCGGCTCATTAGGCAGGTTAAGCATGGTGATGATCTTTTTAGCCGTAGCTGGCAAAAACGCCTGCGCGGCAGTAGCCAGATGCCCTATCAATACCAAACAGTTATGCAGCGCTTCTTTAGCAGCAGCAGGATCTGTTTTAATGGTTTTCCAAGGCTCTTTTTCTGTCAGGTAGCGGTTACCCAGGCGGGCCATATCCATTACAGCCTGCAAAGCCTGGCGATAGCGGTATGCTTCCAGGTTCTTCTCTATTTCGTCATAATATTCACCGATGCCGTTGCTCAGACTTTCGTCGGTAAATTCTATCCTGTCGGTATCTGCTTCAATTTTACCATCGTAAAATTTGTGCATCAGTATCATTACCCGGTTCACAAAGTTGCCTAATATGGCTACCAGCTCGTTATTAACACGGGCCTGGTAATCCTTCCAGGTAAACTCACTGTCGCTGGTTTCGGGCAGGATAGAGGTTAATACATAACGTAACTCATCCTGTTTGCCCGGGAATTCTTCAAGGTATTCGTGCAGCCAAACCGCGTGGTTGCGTGAGGTAGAAAGTTTATCACCCTCCAAATTCAGGAACTCGTTTGCCGGCACGTTTTGCGGTAAAATATATTCGCCATGAGCATGCAGTATAGATGGGAAAATAATACAGTGGAAAACGATGTTATCCTTGCCGATAAAGTGTAGCAGACAAGCATCATCCTGCTCGTCGGCCTGTTTTTTCCAGTATAATTTCCAGTCTTTTTTATTGTCGATAGCCCATTGCTTAGTAGCCGAAATGTAACCTATAGGGGCATCCATCCACACATATAACTTTTTGCCTTTTGCCTCGGCTAATGGCACATCAATGCCCCAGTCGAGGTCTCGGGTCATGGAGCGCGGTTGCAGGCCTGATTTAAGCCACGATTTACACTGGCCAAAAACATTTACTTTCCAGCTGCCTTCTTTTGCGTCAATCCACTGCTCCAGCCATGGCTGGTATTTATCTAAAGGCAGGTACCAGTGCTTGGTCGACTTCAGTACAGGGCTTTTACCGCTTAAGGTCGAGATTGGGTTGATGAGGTCGGTTGGGCTAAGGGAAGTACCGCAGCGCTCACATTGATCGCCATAAGCATTGTCATTACCGCAGTTAGGACAGGTGCCGATGATATAACGGTCGGCCAGAAACTGCTGATAATCCTCATCAAAATACTGATCTGAAAATTTTTCAATAAACTCGTCCTTTTCATACAGGTTCAGAAAAAACTCCTGGCTCAGTTCGTGATGAATAGGCGATGATGTACGGTGATAAATATCAAACGCAATCCCGAACTCTTCAAAGCTGTCTTTTATCTGTTTGTGATATTTGTCGATAATAGCCTGTGGGGTAGTATCCTCTTTTTTGGCTTTGATAGTGATGGCAGCGCCATGTTCATCCGAACCGCATATATACACTACATCCTTTTTTTTAAGCCTCAGGTACCGCACAAAAATATCTGCAGGGAGATATGCACCGGCAAGGTGACCGATATGTAAGGGACCATTGGCATAAGGCAGGGCTGATGTAATGGTGAATCGTTTATATTTGTTGAGTTGTGACATTAAGTATTGCCTTGGTAAATAGTGTGCAAAGATAAATTTTTTAAGTCGGAAAAGTCCGAACCATGATGTTCATGATTTAAGGATTTCCTGATTTTTTGTAACTTATTATCAAGGCAATCGCTCAATCTTTAAATCATGGTTCAAACTCAACCCCCATATCTCAAAAAAGGCGACAAAATTGCCATTACTTGCCCGGCAAAGAAACTGCCTAAGCCCATGACTGATGCTATAGCACTGCTGCAAAGTTGGGGGCTTGAAGTAGTTTTAGGTGATACGGTAGATGCCTCATTTCACCAGTTTGCTGGCGACGACAATTTTAGAGCGACCGATATGCAGCGTTTTATCAATGACGATAGCATTAAAGCCATTATAGCTGCGCGGGGAGGTTACGGAACAGTCAGGATGATTGATAAAGTTGATTTCAGCCGCTTTGCACAAAGCCCCAAATGGCTCATTGGGTTTAGTGATATAACCATATTGCACTCTCACTTGCTTACTAATTACGGCACCCAAACCATTCACGGACAAATGCCGGTAAATATTCCCGATGCATCAAAACATTCGATTGATACTTTGCGGCGGGCTTTGTTTGGCGAAGAATTAAACTATGAGTTTATAACACATGATACCAACAAGCCTGGCAAAGCTACAGGCATCATAGCAGGCGGTAACTTATCCCTGTTAGTAGCATCTGCCGGTTCGGTATCCGATTTGGATTATAACAACAAGATCCTGTTTATAGAGGACGTTGGCGAGTATTTGTATTCGGTAGACAGGATGCTGCGCATGCTTGACAGGGCCGGGAAGCTAAAAAACATTGCGGGCCTGGTAGTTGGTGGCTTTACCGATATTAAGGACAATGATATCCCCTTTGGCCAAAGCGTACCACAGATAGTAATGGATATCGTAAAAGATTACAACTATCCTGTGTGTTTCGATTTCCCGGCAGGGCATATTCCTGACAATAATAGTTTGGTGCTGGGCCGTGAGGTGGTATTACAGGTAGATGAAAAGCAGGCGGCATTGTGGTTTAAATAGGATAGCTATTTAAGCCGCTTCATCTTTAGTATTCCGTACCAGGCTTATACCCGTTGAAAAGAAGATCAGCGAAATGATCCCTATTACTACCATCGTAGTTATTTGTGCACTATGGTTTATGATAGCTATACCGGTATAAATGAGGCCAACGATACCGAGCACGCTCAGTATGGTTCCAAAAGTTCGTTTTAAGTTCATGACAGGTGTGCTGTTTTTTATGAGCATTTTTTAAAAAACAAATAACACACCAATAATTAATACTACTTTTATTTTAAACATAATAAACCAAACCATGCCCGAATCATTTGGATCATTGATAACGATAATCATTTTCGTTGTCATCCTCATTACCATTTTTACCTCGTTTGTGTCTGTAAAACAGGGCACAATAGTAGTTATCACCGTATTTGGCAAATACCGCCGTATCCTTACACCGGGATTAAATTTCAAGATCCCTTTTATCGAAAACATTTATTCCAAGATCTCCATCCAAAACCGTTCTGTTGAGCTGGAGTTCCAGGCGGTAACTTACGACCAGGCCAATGTTTACTTCAAAGCCATGCTGCTGTACTCGGTACTGGATCAGCAGGAAGAAACTATCAAGAACGTAGCTTTTAAATTTGTTGACGAACGTAACCTGATGCAGGCCCTTATCCGCACCGTTGAAGGATCGATCCGCGCCTTTGTGGCTACAAAGCGCCAGAGCGAGGTGCTGATATTACGCCGCGATATTGTTGAACACGTAAAAGAGCAGCTTGATGTGATACTGGAAGGCTGGGGCTATCACCTGCAGGATCTGCAATTGAATGATATTACCTTTGATGATGTGATCATGAAATCAATGAGCCAGGTAGTAGCATCAAACAACCTGAAAGCCGCTGCCGAAAACGAAGGGCAGGCCCTGCTCATCACCAAAACCAAAGCTGCTGAAGCGGAGGGTAACGCCATCAAAATTTCGGCACAGGCCGAGCGTGAGGCGGCACAATTACGCGGACAAGGTATAGCGCTGTTCCGCGAGGAAGTTGCCCGTGGTATGACCGTGGCTGCCAAAGAAATGGCCGAAGCTAATATGGATACCTCGGTGATCTTGTTCACCATGTGGACAGAATCGATCAAACACTTCTCCGAAAACTCAAAAGGGAATGTTATTTTCCTTGATGGCTCAACCGATCAGATGCAACATACGTTAAAAGAAATGATGGCCTTAAACCTTTTACATACCGACAACGTCAAAAAGTAAAAGTTTAAAACCGCCATTTTTTTAAATGAAAAGAAATATAGTGAAAGGGATAGGCCTTACGGCCATGTGTTTTTTTGCGATGATCACGCCCGCTTCGGCGCAGTCATTTCATCAGCTTACCGCCAATGATTTTTGGGGAACGCCGCGGGCTAATGCCGGCGGCGTTGTTGCTTATACCAATTGCACCATCGATTACCGATACCAGGCCCGGCGCGAAGGCGGGGGATACCGGCTTAATTTCAACATCAGGCTTATCCTCAACAACAATAAATCGTGGCTTGATAAAAGCCGGGTTAGCACACCGCAACAACTCAGCGAAATTCTTAAACATGAGCAGGGGCACTATACTATCGCCTTTTTAGAGCAGCAGGAATTATTGCGAATAGTGGGCCGCACCCGTTTCAGTAATAATTATAATTACGAGGCCATGGCTATCTTTAACCGCATCGACGCCAAATATAAGCAGCTCAATGCCGATTATGATGAGGATACAGCCCACATGACCGACCGCAAGCAGCAGCATAGCTGGGATCTGTATTTTCAACAGAAGCTTAAGTTTTTGCCCGGGGACACGGAGAGTTAGAATTTTTAGATTCTTCGCTGCCGCAAGCGTCCTCGCTTGTGGTTCGCGTTCAGGTAATCAACGTGATGAACTAATCTTGCGCTCGTTTGCAACGAGCGCTTAATATGGTTGGGCGATTGTATCGCCCGTGCGTTATAAACGCAAACCCAGTTACGCACTCGTTAAAAACGAGCGCGAGTTAAGAACAATCGTAATATAAGCATAGGCGCTTAAACCTGCTAACCAAACTTTGCAGTAAGCCTGCAACCCGCCTATATTTGCTTTCATCTGACATGACCGAGCAATCACCCAATATCCATCGTAAAATTATCCATATTGATATGGACGCATTTTACGCATCGGTTGAGCAGCGGGATTTTCCGGAATACAGGGGCAAACCTTTGGTGGTTGGCGGCTTGCCTGAAGGGCGTGGCGGTGTGGTAGCTACCGCCAGTTATGAGGCCCGGAAGTTTGGCATCCGGTCGGCTATGTCATCGAAAAAAGCCTTGCAGCTTTGTCCGCATGCCTTGTTTGTACGGCCCAGGTTTAATGTTTACCGGGAGGTATCGCAGCATATCCGGGAAATTTTCAGTCGATATACCGACCTGATAGAACCACTCTCTTTGGATGAAGCATTCCTTGATGTAACTAACGACAAGCAAGGCATCGGCTCTGCCATTGATATTGCCAAGCTCATAAAACAGGCCATTAAAGACGAATTGCAGCTTACCGCATCGGCGGGAGTATCTATCAATAAATTTGTAGCCAAAATAGCATCCGATATCAATAAGCCCGATGGCCTTAAATTTATAGGCCCGTCAAGCATCGAGAACTTTATGGAGCAGTTGCCTGTCGAAAAGTTTTTTGGCGTGGGCAAGGTAACCGCTCAAAAAATGAAGCAAATGGGCCTGCATACCGGGGCCGATTTAAAAAAGCTTGAAGAAGGTCAACTCACCCGTCACTTTGGTAAAGTGGGCAAATTTTACTACCAGATAGTGCGAGGCATTGATAACCGTGAAGTACAACCTCATCGCGAGACCAAATCCTTGGGCGCTGAAGATACTTTTGCTTACGATTTGACTACACTTGAAGAGATGGAGGCCGAGCTTGATAAAATAGCGGTTACCGTACACAATCGCCTGCTTAAATATGAGTTAAAAGGCCGCACCATTACCCTCAAAGTAAAATACCACGATTTTAAACAGATCACCCGGAACCAATCCTTCCCAACCTCGGTAAACGACCTGGAAACCATCACCAATACGGCCAAACAACTCATGGCTGCAACTGGTGTTGACGATGTAAAAGTGCGATTGCTTGGTATTTCGCTTTCAAATTTTGGGGAAGTGCAGATTAAGCAACGGGACGACAAAGAGCTTGGGCCGGGAGATCAGTTGGAGTTAGAGTTATAAGTCATTTCCCCGGGCCGTGTCCCCAAGGCCTGATGGCGCAGTCCTTAAATTTATGTCATTGCGAGGAGGAACGACGACGCAATCGCATACTATACAAGGCGGATTTGCTTCCGTGCGATTGCCACGCCACGCTCGCAATGACATATTTATTATTAAATATTTTAATTCACCATCCTCCCCGCAATATCCACCGACCGCGCAAAAGGATTAAAAAATCTATTGGCTAATATGGCAAACTCGCGGCGGGTTACGGGTCGTTTCAGATCAAACGGGGATGTAAACTTATATTGCTCCTTCCATGCCTTTTGCATGGCAATTTCAAGCGTATGTGGATCAGTTAGTGTAGTTTCACTGATAAATGACAATAGGTTACCTACGGTGAATACCGGGCCTGGTTTTTCTTTATTGAACCATAAAAAACCACGGGTATAGGTTTCTTCCAGGGTTGGTTTTATTTCGGCAGTGGCCACTAATGAATCGGGCTGAAATAACAACCGGGCGGTATTGCCCTCTGTTTTTTGTACCCCTTTTAATAATCCGGAAGCCCCTATCTGTTGGATAGCCCTGAAATATGGATCGGTTGGTTTTACATCGGTAAAAGGCATGATCCAGGCTTTAAAGTCGAGCAGTTCGCCCTGAATGATCCGCACATTTAAGTTTTGTGTGGTAGTTTTAAAAAATGCGCAGAAAGCCGCTGTTGCACCAGCACCCTGCCCAATAGCCATTTGTACGGAAGGATACATGGTACTGGCATTCACCAGGTGCGTTACCGACATGGCTTTTTCCGTTACCAGTAAATTATCCAGGTCTTTAAGCACAATGGCACCCAGCGGCACACCATAGGCAGGGAAGGGTGGATAACTAACTTTCGGAGCCCTGGCATCGGTATAGTGCTGGCCCGGCGAGGCATCACCAACGGCAATGGCTGTACGGTACAATTTTGATTCGCGGTCGTATGGTTTATACACATCATCCAGCATCATCCTCACCAATCCTTTCGTCGGGCGACCGGCCTCGCGCAGGTATGGGATATATGGCAAGTGATCGGGCGTAGTAAAACCGTCGTCTAAACCCAGGTTTTTGTAGCCCAATTCGGTTTGCAAATAATATATCAAACCTAAAGTATGCAGGCGCGCTTTGGCATAAAAAGCCTCCCGGTTTTCGGGTTTTAAATTATCTGCGGTAACGGGATATTGATTTCCGCATTCGGCCCATTTAATCATGTATTTATCATTGGGCAACCTGCCATCATCAAGCATTTTTTTAATGTTTTTCCCTTTAAGGCAGGCGTACGCCGCTGCATCATACCCCTCGGGTTGGGGAATAGTTTTATCGGCCGAAGCGCCAAAATCTTTCAACATGGCAATCCAGGTAAGGTCCTGTAGTTGTGCCGATTCATTATCAGGTGCAAGGGCCTCGGCAGTTTGTTTTTTACTTTCAAAACCATAAACATAGGTTTCGCCGGCTTTGGCGGCTACATCGCCGGTTTCGGTGGCGTCAATTACTACTTTGGCTTTTACGGTGGCTGTTTTTCCGTCGAGAGTGATATTTACGTCCCAGCCAGTGCCGTCTTTTTTAATTCCTGTAAATGGTGTGTTTAATTTTACGGTTAGATTTTTTACCGTGTCGGTTATTTTTTTGAGGATGGCTGCACCGGTATAGGGTTCAAATCTTAGTGTAGCATTATAGGCTGTATCAAATCCGGGAGTTTTACTGTAAAAATCCCTTACCCTGCGCCTAAATTCGCCCCAGATGCCTGTTGGTAAGCTGCGGCTGCCGTCAATAACGCACATCCCGCCCGATGTCATGCTGCCGCCCAGCCAGGGCCCCTGCTCAATCAGCATGGTTTTTAGTTTGCTTCGCGCGCCCTGTATGGCCGCCGCTGTTCCGCTTGCGCCTCCGCCTATTACTAATATGTCGGTTTTAATGGTTTGTGCAAAGGAGAGCGTACAGTTAAAAACTAAAAGTACGGCCAGTAACTTTTTTATCATCAGTTAAATTAACAATCTACAGAACGCTAAAATAGGTCAAAAGCTTGTGGTACTATAAAATAATACCTAATTTAAAATTTTTTAACAGTTATGATGACAGACGAAGAAATGAAATACCCGATCGGGAAGTTTGCCCCCCCTGCTTCGTACACTACCGAAGATATGCGCGGCTGGATAGAAGATATTGCCACCCTGCCAGGAAAGCTGCGTCACGCAATTGCAGGTCTTAATTATCAGGAGCTGGATACCCCATACCGTACCGGCGGCTGGACACTGCGCCAGGTGATCCACCATTTGGCCGATAGCCATATGAACTCGATTACCCGTTTTAAGCTTGCCCTTACCGAAAATAACCCAACCATAAAACCCTATGAAGAGGCCGACTGGGCCCTGCTGCCCGATTATCGTTTACCGGTTGAGCCATCATTAAAAATGCTCGAAGGCATCCATCAGCACTTTGTGGCCCTGTTTGAAAGCTTTACCGAAAACGAATGGGCGCGCACGTTTGTACACCCGGCTTCGGGCGATACCATATCGCTCAAAAAAGGTCTTGCTACATACGCTTGGCACAGCAACCACCATTTGGCGCACGTGACGGAAACGGTAAAGAAGTTTGTGAAGGTTTAAGCTTGAGACGAATGGATAAAGGTAAAATGTGTTTGTAACTTGAATAAAGTTCATATATACCTTTTATAAAAATGTCATTTCAAAACGAGGAGCGGGTGATTAATCTTATACGTCCGTGCTAATTATGGCTGGTTAAGGTGGCATACAAGATGTCCTCATCCAAATCTCGCAATTTCATACCACTGCCCGTTCTGAAATGACACTTTTTATTAGAACCTGGAGTTATTACACCATGTTCTAATTAATCACTGCGCCGTCCTTTACCTCATCGCTGGCGTTTTTAAGGATGGTATCATTGGCCTTCAGATTGCCAAACACCTCGGTTGAATCATGCCTTGTCAATCCTTCTTTGATATCTGTTATAACTGCTTTACCATTTTTTACGGCAATCACATATTCCCGCTCGGTAGACCGAATAATAGCATTGTTAGGAACAAGCAGTGATTTTGCGCCGGATAGCATCGGGATCCTTACTTCGGCGTACATACCCGGTTTTAATATACTCTGATGGTTCTGTACATCTATTTCAATAGCTTCAGAACGCATGCTCCCTAAGGCATTAGCCGAACGACTGATTTTGGCAGTTTGTTCCTGCCCGGGCATGGCGTTAAAAGTGAATTTAACCGGCTGTTTAAGGTCTACCTTGTCAACGTAATCTTCGGGGATATAAACCTCCAGGCGTAGTTTGCGGGTATCCTGTAAAATAAGCATGGGCAGGTCTGTGCCTTTTCCGGGAGCTACCAATGCACCCGGAGAAACGTTACGCTGGATGATCATCCCGTCAAAAGGTGCGCGGATGTTCAGGTAATCCTGCATGGTGCGTACAGATGCCACGATTGAGCTTTCCGAACGGGCCATCGCATCATCAGCCTTCATTTTTGACAAAGCGTTATCCAGTTCAAGCGGCGATACCGAGCCTGGTTCCTTTGCGGCTTCTTTTAAGCGCTGATATTTTTCCTTACTGGCAACTGCATTTTCCTTTGCTTGCATATACCGCGAATCTGCAGCCTGCAGTTGCGATTCCATTTCGGGAGCCTCTAAGGTGACTAATAGTTGTCCCTTTTTAACCAATGTGCCCCGGTCAACAAAAACAGTTTTCACAAAACCGTTTACTTTCGGAAACAGGTTTACCTCGTTATATGGCTTTAACTGCCCTGGAAGCCGGGCTTCGCTCGACAGTGCTTTTTCAGACACTTTGCCGGTTTCATATCCGGTTGCTTTTTTGGTGGATTTGGTTTCTGTCATATCCACCGGTTTTTGATTGCCTGCACATGCGGCCATCAGGCTGATACTGCTTAGCAGTATGATATATTTTAGTTTCATGATATTAGCTGTTGGAAGTTTCAAGTTGTTGCGGTTGGTTAACATTTACATCCTTTAACAGGGATGGCGAATCATAGGTGGTATTTTGCTGAACCCAGGCAAACACCTGCGGCAGAATAAATAGCGCGGCTAAGGTTGAGGCAAACAAGCCACCTATAACAGCCCTGCCTAATGGCGCAGTTTGCTCACCGGCTTCTCCCATACCCGATGCCATGGGGACCATGCCCGCCATCATGGCCAAGCTGGTCATGAGGATTGGCCTTAGCCGGATAGAGGCACTGGTGATGGCCGCCCGTGTAGAGTCTTTATAATCGAGCCTCAACGTTTCGGCATTGGTCACGATCAGGATGGCATTGGCTACCGATACCCCTGTTGACATGATCATACCCATATAACTTTGCAGGTTAAGTGTTGAACCCGTAAGCAGCAAGGCTGTTAACGAGCCCAATATTACCGCAGGCACGGTTGATAACACAGTAAGCGATAATTTAAACGACTGGTAATTGGCAGCCAGCAATAAAAAGATCACCAAAATGGCAAACATCAAACCGTTTTGCAGGCTATCAAGCGTTTCCGTTAGCAGGCTCGACATCCCTTTAACCTCTGCAATTAAGCCTTTAGGAGGCGCGCCAACCGATTTAATTACTTTTTGTACCGCGGCGGTAGCTGTACCCAGATCTTTCTTGTAAATATTAGCACTCACGGTTAAAAAGCGGCGCGGGCCGGTACGGTCATATTCACCGGGAACATAGTTAACCTTAAAGCCGGCAATATCGCCCAGTACAGGTGTGCTTTGTCCTTTTACCAATGGAATCTCTTTCAGCTCATCCATGGTATTCATCACATACTCGGGTATTTGCACCTGCACCTGGTAGGTATAAGCCGATTTATCATCGAGCCAAAGGTTTTTTTCTGTAAAACGACTTGAGGAGGTACTGGCCGTAACAGACCGGGCAACATCTTTAATATCCAGGCCTAACTGAGCGGCCTTCAGCCTATCGAGCGTTATTGCAACTACCGGAAATTTTAAAGGTTGATTGATCTGCACATCCCGCAGGTAATCTATCTTTTTAAGCCCGGCCAAAACTTTATTGGCATAGCCTTCTATCTGTGCCATATCCTTGCCTGCCACCCTTATTTCAATCGGAGTGGATGCGCCCTGGCTCATGATCTTTTCGGTCATGTCGATAGGTTCAAAAGTGATGCGCAAATCAGGGATCCTGGATGCTATATTTTTACGGAGGGCATCCTTGAGCTCATCCATGTTGATGTGGTAATCTTCATCAAGGTTAACCTGTAGTACGGCTTCGTGCGTACCGGTATTAAACACGTAAAGGTTACTGGTACCGTAGCTGCTTGGCACAATGCCCACATAGCCTGATGTAATAGCTACGTGGTGGTTTACCGTGCTGTCAATGATCTGTAGCACCTGTTTCAGCCCATCTTCTGTGCGCTCAAGTCTTGTCCCGTCCGGCTCTTTTATCCTGATCTGGAACTGGCCGTTATTAAGCTTCGGCATCATATCCTTGCCTATGGTAATAAAGCATATACCTGCAAGCAACAACACTATAACAAGATAAACAGGCACAATTACACGTTTATTCGGCATCCATTTTTGCAGGATATTCATGAAATGTATTTTTACCCGCTCAAACAGGTCATTCTTTTCAGGATGTTGCTCTTCCTGCTGCAGGTGGTGGTTTACCTGGCCTTCTTCGGGCTTATCTATAGCTTCACCGGCATGGGCGTGCAGCTTGTCATGCTCATAGTGCTGGTAAGTTTCGGCTTTGATGAGCCAGTTCGACATGATCGGTACCAGTGTTTGTGCTATGATATATGATACGATCATGGTTAAACCGATGGACAATGACAGCGGCAAGAACATAGCCTTAGGTACACCATTCATCATAAACGATGGCGCAAACACAGCCAGGATACAAAGCAGGATCAGCAACAGCGGGAAGGAGATTTCCTGGCACGCATCAAAAATTGCCTGTGCCTTGCTCTTGCCCATTTCCAGGTGCTGGTGAATATTCTCGATAGTTACCGTGGCCTGATCTACGAGGATCCCGATGGCAAGTGCGAGCCCGCTCAAGGTCATGATATTGATGGTTTGGCCAAATAAGCCAAGCAGCAACACCCCCAATAAAATAGAAACCGGGATAGTGATCACTACGATCAAACTGCTGCGCCAGTCGCGTAAAAACAGTAACACCATCAGGCCTGTAAGTAAAGCGCCCAAACCGCCTTCGGTTAACAGGCTTTTCACCGCGTTTATCACAAATATGGACTGGTCAAACTCGTACGAGATCTTAACATCATCGGGCAAAAGGCCCTGAATTTCCGGGATCTTCTTTTTCAAAGCTTGTACCACGCTCCAGGTACTGGCATCGGCAGTTTTTACCACGGGTAAATAAACCGAGCGTTTGCCATTGATCAGGGCGTAATCAACCGTCACGTCAGTAGCATCAGCAACACGGGCAATATCTTTTACCAAAATGGGGACACCGTTTTTAGTTACTACGGGGATATTGCCAAATTCGTCGGTTTGGTTGATCAGCGTATTAACGGTAGTCACAAACATGGTGTTGCCTAACCTCAGGTTGCCCGAGGGCGACATCACGTTGAACTTAGCCAATGCACCTACTACCTCATCTGCGGTAAGGCCATAACTCCTTAATTTGTTGGGGTCAACACTTAAGGTGATTGACCTTGCGTTTGAGCCAAATGGCGGCGGAGCCGATAAGCCCGGAACCGTGGCAAACATGGGCCTTACCTTGGTGGCAGCCATATCGTAAATATCCTTCAGGCTGCGGTTGGGAGCAGAGAGCACCAATTGCCCAACAGGTAACGATGAGGCATCAAACCTAACCACCTGCGGCGGCAATGCCCCCGGAGGGAAGAAACTCATTACGCGGCTTACCTGCAAAGCTACCTGGGCCTGGGCTTCGGCCATATCTGTGCTTTCGTAAAAGCTCAGTTTTACCATGGTTAGGCCCTGGATATTTTTACTGGTGATGCTTTTGATGCCGTTCACGTACAGGAACTGGTCCTGCAAACGGGTAGAAAAGAAGCCCTCCATTTGCTGGGGCGACATGCCCCCATATGATTCAATTACATAAATGGTGGGCAGGTTTAATTTCGGGAAAATATCTATTGGTATATTGATAGCACTAAGCACTGCAAAGATGAGCAGGCTTAAGGTAACCACCACCGTGGTGATGGGCCTTTTAAGTGCGGATGTGACCATTGACATAGCTAAATTATTTTAAAAGGTTTAATACAGAACTTACCTGGTTTTCGGTAATAGCTTTCCTGAACAGCGCGTTTGAGTAAGCATATTTAGCCTGTACATAATCTGTTTCGGCGCGGTAAAGGATATTTAGCGCAGCATTAAGTTCAATAATGTCGGTTAAGCCGTTTTTATATAAAGACAGCTTTTGACGATAGCCATCGGTTGCGGCTTTAAGCTGATGAGGAATTTCGAGCAAACGGTCATGCGCTGTTTGCAGCTCCACATTTGATTGATTGGCGCTTACAGCCAGCAGTTGCTTTTGTTCTTCCAGCTTTTTACGTGTGTAATCCGTATTGGCGCGTTGGGTCCTCAGCTTTAACTGGCGCCTGCGGATATCAAACAGGTTATAAGAAACGCCTATACCTACCAGGTAATTGTTCCTGTCGAAACCCCAGCCGCTGCTCAGGCTGTTGAAATGATCGTTAGCATCAACACTTGATCCACGGCCCCAAACTGCTCCTTCAAGCATTATTTTAGGATTGTAACTTTTCTTAACAAGCTCCTCACGTTGCAGGCTGTTTTGGTATACCGACTTATAGTAATTGATTAGCGGGTGGTTAGCCGTATCAACTTCTGAAGGCTGAAGGATATTTTCGGCACCGATGAGATTTGCCTCAAGAGTAGTGTCAGGCACAATGGTTTGATAGGGCAACCCACTGATTGCCGATAACTGTAATTGCACCTGCTTTAACTGATTATTAAGCTCAATATAGTTTAAGCGGGCTTTTGATAGTTCGGCCTCTGCTATACTGGTGTCAACACCGGCACGTACCCCACTTTTGGCAAGTGACTGTACCGAACGCCGGATCTCTTTATTGCGGCTGATGTTACGGGCCTGGATAGCAAGAAAATTTTCAAGTTTTAACAGCATTAGGTAATTACCGATAGCATAAGCCTGAAGCTGGTATTTTGAATCGGCAAATTGGTTTTGTTGTACCTGAATATCAGAGCTGGCTACTTTGTTCTGTAACCTGTATGCTCCGAAGTTATAGATTTCCCAGTCCAACGCGGCAACACCAACATTAGCAGATACTGTAGTAGTATTACTTTCGGTACGTACGCCCCTTGAATCGGAAGGAATGATACCAAAGCCAAAATACGGGCCTGCAACGTTGTTATTAGTGCCGTAATCGGCCTGGTAATTTAATTTAAGGTTAGGCAGCCAGTTGCTGCGGGTTTCGGTAGCCATAGCTTGCTTTACTGCTATTGCCGCCGAGTCGGTTAGTAGTGTCGGTGCATTTTGGTTTACACTGTTGAGCAGTGTTTTTAAACTAACCGGTGTATTATTTTGCTGCTGCGCGTAACTACAGGCTGCGGTTAACAGGGCTGTAAACAAGCAGCAGAATTTTTTTAAAATTCGCATATCTTGATTTTCCTTAATAATGCTTACCGGAAAATGCCTGCGCAGATGATCAACATGCAGATCAACAACTACAGCAAACAGTACCGGTAAACGATGGATAATTAATTGAAAAAATGATTGGCAAAGGCATAACGCCTTCGGTCATTCAAATCAAATGCGAAAAGTGCAAAGGGAAAGATAGATGTAGTGATGGGCGAAGCTAAGTCTGAGATCTTCGAAAAATGAACTGATGCTCAATTTGCGAAGCCGCAATACAAAAAAGAGCAGTATAAAACTGCTTAAAACCGCAGTGATTAAATCAATAACCGATTTTTTTTCTTCAAGGGTTGATTTATCAGGCCTTTGTACATAGCTTGATTCGTTGAAGCTTCTGCTTACGCTTTCAGTTTTTCGTTTAAAAACTGAATTAAACGCAGTTGAGTGCGTACTTGGCAGTTGTGTTAGCCGGGGGAGGAAGAAAACGTGGCTGCTTGCTATAAGCAAATAAAACGCCATCACTGTTATAACCAACCATGACTTTAACAACCCGGAATTTCTCTTTTTTAACATTTTAACTTACTCAGTACAAAAATGGGAAAAAATGTCGTTTTGTTTTGCAAAAGTATTGTTGCAAACGCAGCTTCTGAATTACGGCTGCCACAAATGGGCACAGACCGTTTTAACTTTGATTAGCTTCGGCCTTATTGGTAACTACTGTATACCATTTTGATAGCTTGTTCATCAGTTCATCAAGCTTTACGGGCTTACTCAAATAATCGTCCATCCCTGCCTGCAGGCAATCCTGTTCATCGCCGGTCATCGCGTTAGCGGTTAAGGCTATGATAACAGGTTGTTTAACATCATCTTTACGGATTACCCGGGTAGCTTCAAGCCCATCCATAACAGGCATCTGCATATCCATTAATATCAACCCATAATCGTTTTGATACAGGGCTTCTATGGCATCAAGCCCATTCTTGGCTATCCCCGGTTTATAGCCCATTTTGCTTAAAATATGCTTGATAACATGCTGGTTAATCTCGTTATCTTCCGCTATCAGAATGTTGAAAGGATATTTATCGCTAAAATCAACCGAAAGCTTGGCCTTTACCTGTTTATCTTCATTTTGGCCATGATTATTTCTTAATGCCATGAAAATCTGCTTGCCAAGTACCTGTTGCTTTATAGGTTTGTTCATAACAGAAGTGAACAGCGACCGCTGATCTTTTATAAACTCTTCGCCTACTGAGCTTAGCAGGATGATTGGGATGTGGCTATATTCATCCTTTATGATCTTTGATAGCATGGCACCATCCATTACAGGCATATGCATATCAGTAATAACCAGGTCGATATCTTTATTTTTTTGCAGTACCACCAATGCTTCGGCTGCAGATTCGGCAGATACAGATTTAAGGTTCCAGTTTTCAAACTGCCGCTCCAGGATAGCCAGATTGGTTTGGTTATCATCAACTACCAGTATTTTTTTACCTTGCAATTCGGTAAGGTCGAAACTCGGCTGCTGCTGATGCCCCCGCTCTCCCGGATAAGCATTTATAGTAAAGGTGAACTTTGCCCCTACGCCGGGCAGGCTTTGAACGCCAATAGTACCACCCATTAAAGTAACAAGCTTTTGGCAAATTGCTAAACCAAGGCCTGTACCGCCATACTTACGTGTGGTAGATGAATCAACCTGCGAAAATGCGCGGAATAAGCGGTGCAGTTTATCTTTCGGAATACCAATGCCGGTATCCCAAACATCAAATTGTAATTTCAGCAAACCATCAGGTTGTTTTTCGAGGCAGCCAACATGAATACCAACTTCTCCTCTTTCGGTAAACTTAATAGCGTTGTTTACCAGGTTAATAAGTACTTGTTTAAGCCTCAACGGATCGCCGATGATACTCGGGGGAATATCTTCATCTATTTCATAAACAAGATCAAGACCCATTTGCCCGGCTTTAACAGCAAACATATCCATAACATCTTCAATACCCTGGCGCAGGTTAAAATCCTCCTGCTCGAGGTCAAGACTTCCTGCTTCTATTTTCGAGAAATCGAGGATATTATTGATCACATGTATAAGCGTTTCGCCGCAATTAATGATGGTTTCGGTAAACATCCGCTGTTCTTCATTAAGCTCGGTTTCATTCAGCAATGCAGACATGCCTATTACGCCGTTCATCGGTGTACGGATCTCGTGGCTCATGGTAGCCAGGAATATACTTTTTTCCTGGTTAGCCTGATCGGCCGCCAGGCGGGCTTTTTGAAGCTCGTGGTTTGAGTGGTTCAGCTCTTTATTTGCCGCTGCTAAAACCTCTTCATTGTGCTTACGCTCAAGTGACAGTTGTGCTTCGCGTTGCAGATCGGCCATTTGCAGGGTTTGCACTATTCGCAGCTCATTATATTTGCGCAATTGATAGGCCCATAACCCGCATATAAACATAATAACGCCGGTAAGCAGGATATGTATTATAAACGTTTGAAGATCAAAGTAATTAAGCTGTGTGAAAAATATATTGCCATACCCGATATCCTGCAGGTAGCTAAACGTGGCGTGGTGTATGGTAACTACTATAACCAACGGAAGCTGCAGTTTCCAGTTTTGATAAGTGATAAGCAGGGCGCTTGAAATAAAAGCAAAAAAATGCATCTCAAACATGCCATGCATCTGGTAAATATACTGCGCCATAAAAATACCCAGCACACATGCCAACACATATTGATATAGCGAAGATTGCGGTAGCGCTATTTTTGCTGTATAATAAGCCAGCAGGCAAAGGCCTCCGACACCAAAGGCTATAAGCCAGGTATCATAAAAAAATGCTAATGCCAAACCTACCGCAAAGTGCACTGGCAAAAAATAATTCATCAACCTGTCTGAGCGGTCTTTGATTTCGGTTTGAAAATTAATGTTATGAGCTATGGCTGCAGTCACTGTTTTCTTGAGCTTATGGGTATGTTAATTATGACAATCGGGCAAGCGACAGCCATAAGATATTAGCGCCAATTTATTAAATGTGAGTGGAGTATTGTTACTAAGTAAACCGTTAATTGCTATTTTGGCAAAGCTTGTCTTCTCGTCAGTGCAATAACGACTTACATTATAATTGCCGCGATAGTATAGTTTACTTTCGGTATCAATCAGCGCAACCTGTGGTGTGGAATAAACCCCGCAGGCTTCGGCAACGGAAGGATCAAATATTACCGGGAGTTTCATGCCAAATTTATCCTGGATCTCGCTTTCGGTAAAATGTTTATTGCTCATGATCACAATAGCAAAATTTACCCTGTCGCGGTATTGTTCAACAATGGCTTTAAATTGTTTAACATTAAACCTTGAGCATGGGCATCCCGGATTAAAAAAGTGCAAAAACAGCGGTTTGCTATGGTCTTTATAATGCCTTGGGTTAACGGAAACAACCGAACCTTGTTTTACCGGTTTATAGTTTTCGGGCACCGGCGTGGGTAGCTGATATTGCAGCTCATTATACCAAAATAATGCGCCGACAATAGCAAGCAGTATAACAAGCCAACCAATAACTAACGTTTTTTTCATTGTGCCAAGGCCTTCTGCATATCATCCAAAATGGATAAAAAATGCAAAAAAGTACTTGTAAACATAATGTTTTTTGGTGTATAAAAAACACTTTTTCAGCGCTTTAAACATATAGGTTTTAAATTTAACCGTTGATAGGGAAGTGTTTTTAACCATTAATTTAATAATGCACTACACCTTTCATTTTACTTAATGATTTTTTTTCGCTTTTCGGTTAAATAACGGCGTAGTGGAATATCATAAGCCTTCATAACAAGGTAAGCAAATGTAACCAGTATAATTAATCCTGGTATAATGATGTAAGCTAAATGGATAGCATCGGGTTTATTTGCCGCGTAATAACTACCAAACATCCACATCACAAAGTAATGTGTCATATACAACGGGTATGAAATATTGCCCGAAAAAACGCATATTTTACGTAAGCCGTTATTAAGAACAGCACCCGCCCCCAAGGCAACCAGCAAAGGGAAATAAATGATAACTACAAAAGGCTCGCTAAGCCAGTTCCATGATGAAAATGGCATCAGGAAAGCCAGCATTAATAAAACTGAAAGGCCGATAAAACCAATTTTATTTTTGATAATGAGGTTGTAACGGTAAACCAGTAAACCGGCAGTAAAGGAATAGGCTATACGCACGCCCCCGTCCCAAAAAGTGTCGCCGCTCCAACCGCCCATTAAATTACCGGAATGGCCGGCCACATAGCAAATACCCGCTGCTGCAATTACTGCAAGCACTATCAGGTAATGCCGGGCCAGGCGGTAAAGCACAAGCGCATAAATAACGTTAGCCGCATATTCCCAAAACAACGACCACGCGGGTGCATTAAAACCAAACAAGTTAAAATACCGCTCGGTCATGGTTGCATTAGGGATCATGAATATCGAGCTAAGAAACAACAGTAATATACTGCCCCCGCTGCGGGCGATAGGCTGGGCATTAAACGGATCAAATAAAAAACCAAGCAAGCCCAATACCGAGCCAAAAACAACGAGTGGGTGCAACCTGATGAGCCTTGATTTAAAAAATTCCATAATACCCATTTTGCCAATTCTGTCATCATAGGCATAGCCAATTACAAAACCCGACAGGCAAAAGAAAAAATCGACCGCCAGGAAACCGTGGCCTATAAAATCCTTGCTGTAGTCGGAGTAAGCGATCTCCATAAAATGGAAAGTAACAACGGCTATAGCGGCCACCCCCCGCAGGCCATCAAGGATTTCGAAATGTTGTTTGGTTTTAAGGATGCCGGGATTTAGTTTTTCCATGTTAAATTATCCAGGTTTATGCAGGAACCTGATTTGCTAAGTAAACAAAAAAACCGCGAAATGAAAGGATTGCATTTTAAAACAGGCTTTTAACAGCCAAACTGGGTAAGATGATGGTCAAGGTGTTTATAGAACATATTGTTCCACTCGGTAAGGGTTAACGGACCAAATGAATGTGATTGGCGGCCCGCAAATGCTGCTTCGCCCAGTTGCTGTGTTTTTTGGATATAGGATATTAACCGCGCTTTTTCGATATTGAAATCCCGTTCGCCGGCGATAAGAAATGCAGGCGCTGTAGGACTGTTGCGTTTATATGGAGTTTCGCTCACCACTTTATTTTTAACCAGCATTTTCAATATTATCTTCATAAATGCACCGGGCTTAGGGTGTTTATCTTCATACACCATTTCGTATGTTACACAACAATGGGCCAGCATTTGCGCAACGCTCATTTTACCCCATTGAGGAGATGTTTGAGGGGTAAGTTTATTGATGCGGCTGATCACATCATCAGCTACTTGTACCGTAAAAATATTGGGTAAGGCCATGAAGCCAAGATAGGTATTTTTATGCAGGGCTGTATCACACATGCCTGTTATACAAAGTAATTACGAAAAGCAGGCAACGTATATGATACGCCATGTTCCCTTATCCCAAAAAATAAAAAATATTTTTTCCATTTTGTCCAATCCACACAGCATGGTTGTCATTAGGTTTTAACAACAAAAATTTAAAACAAAATGGAACAGAGAATCAACATGTGGGAGAAAGGCCAAAACGCTTTAAAACCATTATTCGGCATCAGCGCATATCTTAAAAAATCACCCCTTGAGTTATCATTACTTGAACTGGTAAATTTCAGGGTATCACAGATCAATAAATGTGCTTACTGCCTTGATATGCATTATAAAGATGCCCGTGCCAAAGGCGAAACCGAGCAACGATTATACGGACTGAGCGCCTGGGAAGAATCTCCTTATTATACCGACCGTGAAAGGGCCGCCTTTGCCTGGGCCGAAGCCGTTACCGCCTGCCATGTAACCGATGAAGTGTATGCTACAGCCAAGGCCCAGTTCAACGATCAGGAACTGATTGACCTTACACTGGCAGTTACTACCATTAACACCTGGAACCGCATTAACCTGTCGTTCCCCAACACACCGGGCACTTACCAGGTTGGTCAGTTTGCATAAACAGCTTATATTACAACACTAAAACATAACCTTATGAATGAGTTTTTGTTAGTGATCCACAGGGATCTGAAAAGTAAGGATGCCAGCCCTTCGCCCGAGCAAATGCAGGCAGCTATAAAACCTTTCCAGGATTGGATTGGGGGCATCGCAGCCCAAAACAAGCTGGTTGGCCCTCCCAAACGCTGGGATGGTGATGGCAGGGTGATCAAACAAAATACAGTGATCAATGGCCCCTATGCCGAAATTAAGGAATCAATAGGCGGCTTGTTCCTGATCAGGGCCGAAGATTATGATGATGCTGTTGAAATTGCCAAAGGCTGCCCGGTATTGCAATGGGGTGCCACTGTTGAAGTGCGAATGGCTATACCTGCCGTATAAAACGAAAATGCCTTTGTACCTTTGCAAAGGCATTTTTATTTACCTATGCAACCTAAAGAGCTTCTGCCCCACCTGTTCCGTACCGAATACCGCAAAATTACAGCGGTACTTTGCCGCCTTTTTGGTATCGAACATATTGAAATTGCCGAGGATATTGTGAGCGATACTTTCCTTTCGGCTACCGAGAACTGGAGCCTGAAAGGATTGCCCGATAACCCAACAGCCTGGCTTTACACGGTTGCAAAAAACAAAACCAAAAATTACCTGAAACGGGATACCATTTTTAAACAAAAGCTTTCGCCCGAAATAATATATACCAGCGGCAGCACTGGCGAAATAGAGATCGACCTATCTACCAAAAACATTGCCGATAGTCAGCTGGCTATGATCTTTACAGTTTGTAACCCGGTCATCTCCGGCGAATCGCAGGTAGCACTTGCTTTAAACCTGCTTTGTGGTTTTGGCATACAGGAAATTACGGATGCATTTTTAGCAAACAAAGAAGTTATATACAAGCGGATAAACCGCGCTAAGGAAAAGTTGAAGGAGGCCGGGATCCAGATCAAACAGCCAACCCTAAACGAAATTGGCAACCGGCTGGAAACTGTTTTGACAACCATCTACCTGTTATTTTCTGAAGGATATTACTCTGTTTCACAAAACATCACGCTGCGCCAGGACCTTTGTACCGAAGCCATGCGGCTCAATTACCTGCTTATTGAGAATTCTGCCACCAATACCCCGGCAGTTAATGCTTTGTTTGCGCTGATGTGTTTTCATGCATCGCGGTTTAGGGCCCGTACCAATGATAATGGCACCATGATCATTTATGAAGATCAGGACGAATCACTTTGGGATAGAGATTTAATTGATAAAGGCATCCATTACCTAAACCAGGCATCAACCGGAACAACTTTAACTAAATATCATTTGGAGGCCGGCATTGCCTACTGGCACACCATTAAAGAAAATACTGCTGCAAAATGGGAGAATATATTGCAATTGTACAATAACCTCCTTATCATGGAGTATTCGCCAATAGCAGCTTTGAACCGCACATTCGCCCTTGCCAAAACAAACGGCAAACCGGCCGCAATAGCCGAAGCCGAAAAGCTAAACCTGATCAATAACCATTTTTATTATTCGCTATTGGGTAACCTGTATACCGACGTAGATAATAAAAAAGCATTGCAGCATTACGAAACGGCTCTGAAACTGGCTGCGTCTGCAAATGATAAGGCGATGATAGCTATTAATATCGACCGGCTTAAGCAGCATCATAATTAAGATCATCTAATGGTAGAAACCAACCTTATCAAACAAAAATTTAAAAGCGCTATACGCCGGGGAACCGGCGAAACGCATTTACTGATCCAAAATCATCCGCAGATTGATTTTTCGGGAGAGATCATCAAAGCCTGTGTTAAGAATTTCGCCTACGATGGTCAATGCGAAGACAGCAGGGGCAAATATCTTTTTGAACTGATCAATCTTTCGGGAAGAGAGGGTAAAATAAAACAAGGGGTACTAAAAGCTCTTTTAAAGCCTCAAAAAGATACATGGACCCTAACACAGCTTTTTGACCTGGCTAAAATGTTTGCTCAACAGGGAGATACCGAAGCCAGGCAAGTCATTTATGATGCGTATGTTCATAATCCTATCTGGGGCTCAGACTGGGCGGGTACTTCAGAGATCACAGAGCTTGATGGTATTGAAGGCCTGAAATTTATAGCAGAAGAATTTGGAAAGCGCCTTGAAAAAAATCCCGAAGACTGGCAAGATGATGATCTCATCAATAAATTTCAAAAAGAAAATCCGGAAGTTGATGTTTGGACCCAATTGGATATCAGTGCCGAACAAAATCGCTTTATAAAGATATACACGGATGCAGTAAGGGAAAACATAGTGCGAAATAGCGAGCGGGTAAAAACACCGGAGCCCGTTTATAAAAATATAGTTGAAGAAGTTTTGTTAAAGCAAAGCAGGACCTGGTTTTTTAATGGGAAACTAAAGCGTCCCGAACTTGACTCAATAGCACAACAGCTTTTAACTGAACGAAAGAAAAGTAACATTGAAAAATTACTGCGGATTTTTACAAGGCATAAATTCCCGCTTGATCAAAAGATGCTGTTTGACCTTGCGCGCAAAGATCCTGTCAAGAACAGAAGAATTGTAACGTCGGCTATTAAAGCGCTAAATCTTTTCAAAAGTAAAAAGATCAGGCAGTTTGCTTTAGAACAGATAACCATTGGCAAGCACCCCACTTTTTTTGTTGAACTTTTAATTGAGAATTATAAAAAAGGAGATCACAAACTGCTAAGTTTACTGGTGGCAGATAGTAACAAAGCAGTTGAATTAGAGGGGCTAATTATTGATATCACCAATATTTATCACACTAATAAAACCTCCGATTGCCGGGAACCGCTTGAAGCGCTTTATGATAAACATAGCTGCAGCATTTGCCGAAAAATTGCCGTTAAAATATTGAAGGAAAATAATGCATTGAGCGAAAGGATAAAAAACGAGATCAGATTTGATTGTAACGAGGATACAAGGGAACTTTATGAGTAGGTGTCGCATCTGTTTATATATCCTAATAAAGATGAACTACCTGTCAGCATCAAGATAATTAAATTGGGAATCAAAAAGATCATCACTATATTAAGACCTCAATTTATAATTCAAAGCAAACCTGAACTTTATAAAAGCAAACATATTGGAACTGCAAATAGATAGGCTTACGGCTTTTCCGGAGGGGATTAATTTTCAATATAACTGGCGCAAATATCAGCAACGCGTACTCGACGGGCTTAACGAACATTTGGCCGACGGACATCTGCACGTAATAGCTCCGCCTGGTTCAGGTAAAACTATTTTAGGATTAGAGGTAGCCAGGCGCATCAACAATGCCACGCTGATCCTTGCGCCATCCATCGCTATCCGCAACCAGTGGATCCGCCGGTTTTGCGAAATGTTTTTACAAACAGAACATATGCCTGCCTGGATTTCGAAAGACATCCGCAAGCCTGCATTTATGACCGTGATCACTTACCAGGCACTGCATGCTGCCTGTAACAATTTACGGATTGCTGAAGAAGACGCCGAAATTGAGGAAGAGGAAGTGGATGATGAATTAATATCAACATCACATAATCAAAACCTTCATAACATAATTGAGGGGTTAAAACAGCAAAATGTAAAAACCATAGTTATCGATGAGGCTCACCACCTTAAAAACGAATGGTGTATTACCCTCAGCAAAGTTAAAGAAGCTATTGCCCCTGTAACTATAGGCTTAACTGCCACGCCACCTTATGATGTTTCACCTAACGAATGGCAGCGATACATAGAGTTAAACGGGCCTGTCAGCGTTGAAATTACCGTGCCTGAACTGGTTATTGAAGGCGACCTTTGTCCTCACCAGGATTATGTTTACCTGAGCTTACCAACCCAAACTGAGGCCGAAAACATCAATAATTTCAGGCAGCGCATGCTGGTGCTTTTTGAGGAGATAAAGCATGATAAAATACTTATTACAGCAATTGAAAACCATCCTGTTTGGCTTCAGCCTAATGAACACCTTGATTGGATCTACACTAATCTTTCCTGCTATTCGGCTTCGCTGATATTTTTAAATGCCAACGGGCGCGAGATCCCCAAAAGTCACCTGGATATTATCGACGATAAAAATGTAAAGATTCCCGGATTTGATTATAAATGGGCCGAGATACTGCTTGATTTTTATCTGTATAAGGAAAAGCAACCTTTTAAAGGTTTTGAAGAACATAAAAAGAACCTCGAAAATAAATTACGCCGAAACGGAGCCATTGAAAAACGGCAGATCTGCTTTTCGCAAAACAGGCAGGTCACAGGTCTTTTATCATCAAGTATAAGCAAGCTGGAAAGTATAAAGCAAATTGTCGACTTTGAATATCAGCATTTAAAGCATGATCTTCGGATGGTAATACTTACCGATTATATCAGGAAAGAGTACTATGCTAACACTGTTCAAAACAACATTGAGCTTAACAAAATAGGGGTAATAACAATTTTTGAAAAGCTAAGGCGCGAAAATAATGCAGGGATAAAGATCGGTGTATTAACCGGTTCATTGGTGATCATTCCGCGCTCTGCCTATCCTGCATTTGAAACATTGACGGAGGGGCAGAGGCTTGGAAAGATAGTATGCGAACAAGTACCTTTTGATGAGGATTATATTTTAATTGAAGAGTGCAGCCAGCTCAAAAACGAAATAGTTCATATCATCACAGAGATTTTTGAACAGGGAGATATAGAATTACTTATCGGCACAAAATCATTATTGGGCGAAGGCTGGGACGCACCTGCCATTAATACATTGGTACTGGCAAGTTTTGTTGGCTCGTTTGTACTTTCAAACCAGATGCGGGGGCGTGCTATTCGTACTCAAAAAGGTAACCCGGGCAAAACCGGCAATATCTGGCACCTGGCCTGTATCGACACCTCATCGGCAACCGGTGGTGATGATTTTGACACGCTCAAAAGGAGGTTCGGAAGTTTTGTCGGCATCTCTTTTAAAGATAATTATGGTATAGAAAGCGGCGTAGCCAGGTTAAATATTCCTGAAAAGATAACTGATGAAATACAGGTTGAATTAGGCAATAAAGAGACCATGCGGCACGCGGCCGACAGGGAAACGCTTAAAAAACACTGGATAGCGGCGCTTGAAAAGGGAATAACCATGGTAGAAGAAATTAAAGTCCCTTTCCCTGGCGAGCACGAATATCAAGCAGTTAAAAGCCTGCATTTTAACCGAACCATCAAAAACCTGGTCATATCACTCGGCATTGGCTTATTTGATTATTTAATGAACATGATCAGTTCAATAGGCAGGATGGGCAGGAGCATTAATTCAAAAGAAGGCTTATATAACTATTTAACTATCGTTTCGATAGCGGGCGTAGTAATATTCGGTCGTAAAGCGTTTAAAGCATTCAGGTTATATGTTAAATATCGTGATATAGCAAAAGACGTACAACAAATTGGCGACGCCCTGTTGAATGCCATGATCAAAACCGGCATAGTTAAAACCAGCTATGATAAAATAAGCATTGAAGCATCGGTTGATCATCTTGGTGCCGTTTACTGTTATATTGATGGCGGGTCAACTTTTGAAAAATCAGCCTTTATCAATATGCTGCATGAGGTGGTTAGTCCTATTGATAATCCGCGGTACGTGATAACCCGCAGAAGCATTTTTATGCGCTTTATTAAACAGGAAGATTTTCACGCAGTACCCGAAGTTATCGGGCGCAATAAAAATACGGCCGTTTATTTCAGCCAGCAATGGGAAAGGTTAGTTGGCCCTTGTGAACTCATTTTTACCCGCAGTATTGAAGGGCGCAGCCTGTTACTAAAATCAAGGATAAAATCACTATCTGCACAATTTGAGAAAAAGACCGAAAGGATAAACAGGTGGCAATAAGAACTTTGAGTTACGACAATGTTAATCTTTGATAAAAATAAAATATCATAAACACAATAAAATTCCCGCCTTAAAAATTTGGATAATAAAACTTAAATCACTTATCTTCGTTAATTACCAAATAGCAAGACTATGTAAGCTGCGGGCTTATATAGTCTTGTTTGCTTTTATAAGCGTTGCGTCCTTTCTTAAAATAGGGAAGGGCGGTTTTTTTTGGATAACCAACAGTAATAAATATTAATTAATTTTTGCGTTATGGCAGAGGTATCATACTATACCAAGGAAGGTTTAGAAAAATTAAAAGAGGAACTACAAAGATTAAAAACAACCGGCCGTTCCGATATATCAAAAGCTATTGCTGAGGCACGTGACAAAGGCGACCTTTCGGAAAACGCCGAGTACGATGCAGCAAAAGAAGCACAGGGTTTACATGAGGCTAAAATTGCACAGATGCAGGAAACACTGGCAAACGCCCGCCTGCTTGATGAATCGAAGATAGATACTTCAAAAGTACTGGCCCTGTCGGTCGTTAAGATCAAAAACCTTAAAAATGGCGCTACTATGAGCTACCAATTGGTTTCAGAAAGCGAAGCTGATTTAAAAACCGGTAAAATTTCGGTAGCATCTCCTATAGCTAAAGGCCTGCTTGGTAAAAAGGTTGGTGAAAAAACTGAGATCACCGTACCTGCAGGTAAAATTGAATTTGAGATCCTGGAAATAAGCAGGTAAGTGATTAGGTGAGTAGTTGATTGGGTGAATGGTTAATAAGTTAAAAGAAATAGCTCACCCAATCAGTTAGCCGACAAAAATTAACCACTCACCCAATCAACATAATCAACCACTCACTGTCTATAACCATTCACCCCACCATGACCATCTTTTCAAAAATAGTTGCAGGCGAGATCCCGGCTTATAAAGTGGCCGAGAACGAGGAATTTTTAGCTTTTTTAGATATTTTTCCGCTTACGGAAGGACATCTGCTGGTGATTCCTAAAAAAGAGGTTGATTATCTTTTTGACCTGGATAATAACACCTATGCCGGTTTGCAGCTCTTTGCTAAAAAAGTAGCAATCGCATTAAAAGAAGCCGTTCCGTGCCCGCGGGTTGGGGTAGCCGTGATGGGACTTGATGTGCCTCATGCACATATTCATCTCATCCCGATGAATGATATGAACAGCATTAACTTTTCGCTCCCCAAACAAAAATTCACGCCCGAGCAATTTAATGCTACCGCCGAAAAGATCAGGCAGGCGATCGGTTAATCAAAGAATTTTATAATGTTAAAAAAAAGCTGCATCCGTATATACTGGTGCAGCTTTTTTTGTTGGTATGCAGAAGTTATCTGCAGGTTACTTAGCCGCCGGTGCAGGAAAATGCCTGATCTTTTCATTATATACCAGGATCTTTCCGTTTTTGAGCAAAACGTCGTCCACATAGTAAAGCGAATCTTTTTTGCCTTTTTTATCAGTCCATTTTTCTACATACCAAAGTGTAACCCAGGTATCTTTTTTATCAGGGTAATAGGTTGTCATCCATGAATCAAACTCTTTGGTTACAGTGGCCAAACACTGACTATCAAACAAATAAAACACTTAAACCCCCAGGCTAATACTTTACGAAAAAGCACGGTTACATGGTAGGCGACTGCTGGTAGATATCCCAATATTGATCTTTTGTATTGGTTTTTTTCGCCAGGATTATTTTTGAGTTTACACTGCCCTTTTTGTCGGATGGGGTAAGATACAGATCGGTACCTTTCAGTTTAATCAGAAAAGTATCTTTATCAATGGGCTCAAACTCGTATTGTTGGGTTGCGTTATCGGTATTAAGAGGCTGTTCTTCCAGCGCTACTCCGGCAGTGGCTTCTGCCACCGGCTGAAAGGTTTTGCTGGTGAAAAGGTTTTTCAGTTTGTAAGTATTACCACCTACATGCTGAAAATCCCAGGTCATGCATTTCCAGTTTTCGGGATAATAAGCTACTAAAGGAGTGCCATTTTCCGCACGAGCATCTTTAACCCGTAACAGCATGCCGGTTTGTTCATTTTTTATAGCGTAAGTTCCCTTAATTTGTTGAGCCATAACCGTAAGGCCAGGCAACAGAAAGCATATCAATAAGGCAAATGTCTTCATAGGTATTTCAATTTAACTAAAATTACACACAAATTAAAAACAGCAGTTATACAAATTAGTTCAGTTTTTAGTCTATATGTATCAAAGAATTGGGGGCCGCAAGATACAGAACCCAACCGCTGGCCCCAAGTTTTACAATAGCACAACTTCCGCCAGTTAAAAAAATCCAATGTTAATTGTAAATTCACCACCTCTTACAAAAACTGATACAACGTTGAAAAATAATATTCTTATTGTTGATGATGTGCATGCCATATTTATGGAGATGGCCGCAGCTAAAGGTTACACCTGCGATTACCGTCCGCTGATTAAGGTTGATGAAGCCATGCAGATCATAGGCGATTATGCCGGGTTAGTAATCCGTTCAAAATTCAGGGTGGACAAGGCTGTACTTGATGCCGCAACCAATCTGCAGTTTATTGCCCGCGCCGGCGCGGGTATGGATAATATTGATGAAGATTACGCCATTCAAAAAGGGATCAATCTCATTAACGCTCCCGAAGGTAACTCAGATGCGGTAGGCGAGCATGCTATAGGTTTGCTGCTGTCATTAATGAATAACCTTAACCGCGGCGATGCTGAAATTCGTGATGGGAAATGGCAGCGTGAAGCCAACCGGGGTTATGAGTTAAAAGGCAAAACGGTAGGTATTATAGGCTACGGCCACATGGGCAGCAGCTTTGCCCGTAAGCTATCCGGGTTCCAGGTAAATGTTATTGCTTACGATAAATATAAAACGGGTTTCAGCGATAAATATGCCCGTGAGGTTAGCATGGAGGAAATAGTAAAGCATAGCGATGTACTGAGCTTACACATCCCGTTAACAACCGAAACCAGCGGACTTGTTGATGATGAATATCTGTTCCACTTCAAAAAACCTATATTTTTCCTGAACACCTCCCGCGGCAAAACCGCCAAGGTAAGCGCCATACTTAACGCTATCCGTGAAGGCAAAATTTTAGGTGCAGGTTTAGATGTGTTGGAGGTTGAAAAATTCCCCGCCCTTGCCGAGCAGCCATGGTTTGAAGAATTAAGGCAAAGTGGAAAAGTATTGTTAAGCCCTCACGTTGCCGGCTGGACATTTGATTCGTATAGGAAGATCAGCGAAGTAATGGCAGAGAAGCTGGTTGATGTGAAGTAATATCTGAACCGTGATTTTTAGGATTTTGGGATTACCATGAGGTGAGCGCCTCAATACAGTCCGATAATCCTTTAATCTCATAAATCATTGTTCAGACAAAAATCTTCGTGTTTCCTCAGGGTACTCTCGCAGAGGCCCTAAGGAAACACTGAGTTCAGACAAACATCCTGCGAATCCTAAAATCCTAAAATCATGGTTCAGAAAAAACTTTCAACCCATTGTTAACAATCTTTTTTTGAATTGTAAGCCTATTCCCCCAACTTCGCAGTCCGAATTTTGATTATGAGTATTCATTATAAAATAATAGCTGCAGAGCTTTCTGTAGCCGAAAAACAGGTTACCGCCACGGTAGGCCTGCTTGATGAAGGGGCTACTGTTCCGTTCATTTCCCGTTATCGTAAAGAGCTTACCGGTAGTTTGGATGAGGTACAGGTTGCCACTATCCGTGACCGTGTACAGCAACTGCGCGAGTTAGATAAACGCCGTGAGGCTATCCTGAAATCGCTTACCGACTTGGGCAAACTCACGCCCGAGCTTGAAAAGCAGGTTAACGAGGCCGAAACCATGGTTGCTTTGGAAGATATTTACCTTCCTTATCGCCCGAAACGCAAAACCCGCGCTACAGCGGCCCGCGAAAAAGGCCTGCAGCCATTGGCCGATGTTTTATTGGAACAAAAAAATATCGACCCTGAACTGATTGCTGCCGAATACATCAGCGATGAAAAAGGTGTAGCCAGTGTTGAAGAAGCATTGGCCGGTGCAAGGGATATCATTGCCGAAACCGTTGCAGAAAATGCTGAAGTGCGTACTAAGATCCGTGAACTGTTTGTTGAGAAAGGCACTTTTGCTTCACGCGTAGTTGAAGGCAAAGAAGAGGCGGGCATTAAATATAAAGACTATTTTGAGTGGACGGAGCCGGTTAAAACCGCTCCATCACATCGTATACTGGCTATGCGCCGCGGCGAAAAAGAGGAGATCCTTTGGCTCGATCTGAAACCGGAAGAAGATGATGCCCTGAACTTATTGGAGACTTCAGTCATCAAAGGCAACAACCAGGCTTCAGGACAGGTTCGCTTAGCAATAACCGATGGCTACAAGCGTTTGCTTAAGCCGTCGATGGAAACAGAGGTACGCCTGCTTACCAAAAAGAAAGCCGACGAAGAAGCTATCCGTGTATTTGCTGAAAATGCACGTCAATTACTGCTGGCTGCACCTCTTGGTCAGAAAAGGGTAATGGCACTTGACCCGGGTTTCCGTACAGGCTGTAAGCTGGTTTGTTTGGATGAGCAAGGCAAGTTGCTTGAAAACACCACGGTTTATCCGCATACAGGTGCCGGGCAGGCGCGCGAAGCCGAAAAAACGGTACAGCACCTGTTCCAGAAATATAATATAGAAGCCATTGCTATAGGTAACGGTACGGCCGGCCGCGAAACAGAGGTATTTGTGCGCAACCTGAATCTGCCGGGTGCTACTCTTGTAATGGTTAATGAAAGCGGGGCTTCTATCTACTCGGCATCTGAAGTGGCGAGGGAAGAGTTTCCAGACTACGATGTTACCGTAAGGGGGGCTGTATCTATCGGCCGCCGTTTAATGGACCCGCTGGCCGAACTGGTGAAAATCGATCCAAAATCAATTGGTGTAGGCCAGTACCAGCATGACGTTGATCAGAACAAGCTGCAAACGTCTTTAGATGACACGGTGATCAGCGCAGTGAACGCGGTAGGTGTTGAGTTGAACACAGCTTCAAAACAGATCCTGGCCTACGTATCGGGCCTTGGGCCGCAACTGGCACAAAACATTGTAGAATACCGTAATCAAAACGGAGCCTTTAAACGCCGCGAGCAGTTAAAGAAAGTTCCGCGCCTGGGCGATAAAGCATTTGAGCAGGCTGCAGGTTTCCTTCGTATTCACAACGCCGAGAATCCCTTGGATACCAGTGCCGTTCACCCAGAACGTTATGGTTTGCTTGAGCAAATGGCTAAGGATTTGAAATGTACAGTAAAAGATTTGATGGGTAACCCAACCCTGCGTAAAAGCATTCCGCTGCAAAAATATGTATCTGAAACAGTTGGTTTGCCAACCCTGAACGATATCATGGCCGAGCTTGCCAAACCAGGCCGCGACCCTCGTGAACAGTTTGAGGCATTCAGCTTTACCGACGGTGTTAATGCCATAGGCGATTTGAAAGTGGGGATGAAACTGCCGGGTATTGTAACTAACATCACGGCTTTTGGTGCCTTTGTTGATATCGGCGTTCACCAGGATGGCCTTGTTCACCTAAGTCAGATCACCAACCGTTACATTAAAGATCCTAATGAGGTATTGAAAGTACATCAAAAGGTTGAAGTAACTGTTACCGAAGTTGACGTAAACCGCAAGCGCATTGCCCTATCCATGAAGGAGAACGACAAAAGCGAACCAAGCCAGCGCCGTAACGATGACCGTCGCCCGCAGGGTAATAACAACAAACCAAACTTTAATAAAAGGGTTGAAAAAGAGCCCGAAACCGATATGGCTTTGAAGTTGGCTGCGTTGAAGGGGAAGTTTAAGTTATAAAATAAAAATCAGATACTTTTAAAAGCGTCATTGCGAGGTACGAAGCAATCCCTTATAAGCAGGTCCGCCCTGTAGAGTCGGGGATTGCTTCGTACCTCGCAATGACGCTTTCTTGATGGAAACAAACAAAAAATCCCCAACCATCAGGCTGGGGATTTTTATTTATATCATTTATACAGATACTTACGCTACCGTACCCTCTTTCAACTTCTCTGCATTCTCTGCAAACTGAAGTGATTCAAGGATCTCTTGCAGGTCGCCGTTAAGGACGCCCGGAAGGTTGTAAATGGTCAAACCGATACGGTGCTCGGTTAAACGGCCCTGAGGATAGTTATAGGTACGCACCTTGGCCGACCTGTCGCCGGTTGACACCATGGTTTTACGTTTTTTGGATGTTTCGGCAAGATGCTTCTGCAGCTCCATTTCATATACCCTCGAACGTAATACCTGTAAAGCCTTATCGTAGTTTTTTAATTGTGATTTCTGATCCTGGCATTGTGCAACAATACCTGTAGGAAGGTGGGTTAACCTCACGGCCGAATAAGTGGTGTTAACCGACTGACCGCCCGGGCCCGAAGCACAGAACAGATCCTTACGGATATCACTTACCTGCAGGTCAATGTCAAACTCATCAACCTCTGGTAATACTACTACAGAAGCTGCCGAGGTATGTACACGACCTTGCGTTTCGGTATCAGGTACACGTTGTACACGGTGCACGCCCGATTCGTATTTAAGGGTTCCGTAAGCATCTTCGGCGTTTACGTTAAAAACGATCTCTTTATAGCCGCCGCTGGTGCCTTCGGTGTAGTCAACCAATTCGGTGCGCCAGCCGCGTTTTTCGCAATAACGCATATACATGCGGTAAAGGTCGCCGGCAAAAAGGGCAGCCTCATCGCCACCAGTACCTCCACGGATCTCCACAATGGCATTTTTAGAATCTTCAGGATCTTTAGGGATCAGCATCAGGCGAATTTCTTCTTCCTTTACTTCCTGCTGAGCAAGTAATTCGTCAAGCTCCATTTTGGCCATTTCGCGAAACTCTTCGTCCTTTTCGGTAGCCAGGATCTCTTTATTGGTATCGATATTGCTCATAATGTTGCGGTATATATGATACTCGTCAACAATTTTGGCAAGGTCTTTATATTCTTTATTTAGCTGGGCAAAACGCTTCATATCCTGCATTACTTCAGGATTGCTCAATTCGCCTTCAACATTTTTCCAGCGCTCGTATATCAGCTCTAATTTATCTAACATATACTATAAATAATGATGCAGCTAAAAACTGTTTGATATCGAACCGGCTTATGAAAGATTTAACGTTTCGGGGCGGTTTACAGGCTTGCTGCAAAAAGTGCACAAAAGTACGCATTTTTTCTGTAAGAAAGATGCCTTGTATTGCTCAGGTATACGCACTCTGTAGTTTATTACAATCGCCCAACACAAATGGTCGCCGATATTATATTGAAGCAATTAAATTAATTAAACAACTGCAATGAATACAATCTTCCGCTTTTCAAGAATTATTCGTTACCCTTCTCAAAATATTCCAATTTCAATTCATTACCATCAAAAACGGCATAAGAAAACTGCGTGATCCATTCGCCAAGATTAACGTAACGGCTTTGCGGGGTTATTTGAATATCGAGCGGAAAATGCCGGTGACCAAAAACAAGGTAATCATAAAAGCTGTTCTTTAGTTCTTCACGGCAAAAGGTTACCAGCCACTCCTGTTCGCCGGGTTTGGGATTATCCTTTTTTGCATTGGTATCGCGGCTATGGCGGCTCCATTTATTAGCTATACCCACGCCAAGGTTTGGATGGATCCGTGCAAACAGCCACTGGCAAAACCTGCTTCTGAAAAATCCTTTTAAAAACTTGTAGAAGTTATCGCCCGGCCCAAGCCCGTCGCCGTGGTGAATGAAGAATTTTTTGCCGTTACGCTCAATTTTTAGTTCATTGCTGATGATGGTAGCACCAAATTCCTCCACAAAATAATCAAACATCCACATATCGTGGTTGCCTTTAAACAGGTAAAGCTTTACGCCCGCATCGGCAAGTTCGGCAAGCTTGCCCAAAAAACGGATATAGCCTTTGGGCACTACCGATTTGTATTCAAACCAGAAGTCAAAAACATCACCAACCAGAAATACTTCGGCGGCATCATGTTTTATACTGTCCAGCCAGCGCACTATCTTATCTTCGCGTTGACGGCTTGAGTCGTATGTGCCTGTACCTAAATGAAAATCAGAAGCAAAATAAAGTTTGTCGCGAACCGGCATATGCGGCAAAAATACGTTTTAACAATCAAACAGAAAAGATAAAGATTGTTACACAATAAGCATCAAACAACACCGTACCTTAGTGGTTATTCACAATACACTAAACATTAAAATTATGGCAATCCCCGAAAACCCAAATCTTGATGATGCCCAGGAAGACAAAGATCCCGGTAACGAATTTGAGCAAAACGAAGGCCAGGATACCGGCAACGAAATCATTGATAACAGCGAACCGGACGTAGCCGGATTGAATGCCGCCAGCCGCGCATCCGAATCGTCATTTACTTTAAACTTTGAGGATGGTTACGCGCCGGCACCGGATAAAAAGGACGATGACGAGCAAGCATTAAAACACTGATATACTAAACAATGAAAAAACTATTATTGCCGGCACTGCTCCTTATTGCTTTTACCGGTAGCGTATCAGCACAATCTAAAGGCTTTACCATGGCTGATTTTAAAAACAACATAGGCAAAGTGGGTACTTTGTGCGATACCGTTTACTCTTACAAAACGGTAAGCGATACGCTAACGTTGCTTAATATGGGCGCGGCCTACCCACGGCAAAAATATACGGTAGCCGTAAAGGGCAGTCAAATAAAGCTCGACCTATCCAGCATAAAAGGCAAGCATGTATGTACAACCGGCACATTTGAACTTTTTAAAGGCCAGCCCGAAATTGTGGCCGATAAGCCAGAACAGATCACGGTTAACTGATAAATTTATCAAACGCCCATAAACAAGAAAAGCAGATCATTGATCTGCTTTTCTTGTTTATGATGATAATGATTCTATTTGGAATCAATACCTGCTTTTAGCTTAAAATGCCTTGTATAAGCCGAATACAATTTGTCCTTCGGTAATTGGCTGTTTAGTTACCAAACGGCCAACATTGAGGGTACGCCCGGTTGTTGTTACATCATACCCCGGCGATTTAACATAATTTCCTTTAAGCGATAAACCCCAGCCTGCACCCATATCAAACCTGATTGCTGCGCTGCCGCCATATGCAAAAGCATAGCCTTTAGCACTTTGCTGGGTAATAGTACCGCTTTGCGCATTAACACCGGTAACGGTTACAGTTAACAACGGTGAAGTTTGGCTTTTAATAGCACCTGCTGATGCCCTTAAATCAAATGATAAGCTGCGCCATACAAAAGTATATTGAGGGCCCAACAACAGGTTAAAACTGCGGTAACGCTTGTCGGCAGTTACGGTTCCCTGGTCGGCTTTAAAATCAGTAGTATATCCTTGCGATAATATCAAATCGTCATCATATGAAAAATTGCTTTGGTCCTGGTACGAAAAAGTGTAGCCGATACCAAAATTACGTTTCAGATAAACTGCCCCGTCAAGCTGGAAGGTAACACCCCTGTTTGCAAAGCCCGATTTATAGTTGCTGTAATCTGCTTTTGCAAAATCGCCCAGTGCATAGGAAATACCCATACTTAAGCCTACATAAGGTTTAAGTTTTACTTTGGTTTCATCATCTTTATCGTTGGTATCCTGAGCTTTTGAAGTAAATGCCAGCAGCATTAGAAGGCCTGCCGTAAAAAAAGTAAGGGTTTGTTTCATGTTTGTTATTATGTAACTGTATTACCGTAAGTTGCTAATGCATGCTTAGCCGCAAAGCAAACGTGCAAAAAAAACGCATTATTATTGATACTTATGTGATAATGCTGCCCGGTTTAGGGCTTAAAATCACAACAGGCATCATTGGTAAAAAACTAAGCAGTTAATTTTAATTACTTGCCTTTGTCTTTACAGCTGTTTTTTTACGCTGCTAATATAGCCTGCAACGGCCAATTAAACAGCAACCAGCAGCAAAATTAACAACTTTTAACCTTTTGAACTGTGATGCCCTTGTGGCGATGTGCCTGAAATGGCTATCTTTAGTTGCCTGTAATTTAAACTATCATGAAAAAAACGTTCTGTTTATTATCGTTAGCTGTTTTATTTTGCAGCTATACACATGCACAAATGACTATAAAAACACTTCCATATCCTAAAGCTAAAAAAGTTGATGTTATTGATACCTATTTTGATACACAGGTGCCTGATCCATACCGCTGGCTTGAAAATGACCATGCCGACGACACCAAGGCCTGGGTACAGGAAGAAAATAAAGTAACTTTTAACTACCTCGATCAAATCCCTTACCGGGCCGGGATTCATAAGCGCCTGGAGTTTTTATGGAACTATGAAAAGTACAGCGCCCCTTTTAAGGAGGGCAAGTATATCTACTTTTATAAAAATGACGGCTTGCAGAGTCAGAACGTACTATACCGCCAGCTGGGGGAAAACGGCGTACCCGAAGTTTTCCTCGATCCTAACAAATTCTCGGCCGATGGTACTACATCACTGCAAGGCATCGAGTTTACCAAAAACGGCGAACTGGCGGCTTTCCAGATTTCAGAAGGCGGCTCGGACTGGCGCAAGGTCATCGTTATCAACACCGAGGATAAAAGTGTTGTTGGTGACACCCTGAAAGATGTAAAATTCAGCGGGCTGGCTTGGCATGGTACCGACGGTTTTTATTACAGTAGTTACGACAAGCCTACAGAAGGCAGTCAGCTTTCGGGTATGACACAATTTCATAAGCTTTACTATCACAAACTGGGCACACCTCAAAATACCGATAAGCTGATTTTTGGCGGCGATAAAACTCCGCGTCGTTATATTGGGGCTTACCTTACCGAGGATGAGCGCTTTTTGGTGGTCACCGCTGCCACCTCAACAACCGGTAACGAGCTTTACATCCAGGACCTGAGCAAACCCGGCAGCCAGATAGTTAACGTTGTAAACAACTTTGACAATCAGCACAGCGTTTTGGATAATGTGGGCAGCAAGCTTTATATACTTACCAACATCTACTCGCCCAATTTTAAAATTATTACTGTTGATGCGGAAGAACCGGGAATTACCCATTGGAAAAACCTCATCCCCGAAACTAAAAATGTATTAAGCGCCACCACTGGCGGAGGCAAAATCTTTGCCGAATACCTGCAGGATGCCACCTCCCTGATCCGGCAATACAATATGGATGGCAAGCTTGAACGTACCATTCAACTACCTTCAATAGGCTCGGCTTCGGGCTTTGGCACAAAGAAGGAAGAAAAGGCAACTTATTATACTTTTACCAACTACATATACCCGCCTACTATTTTTAAGCTGGATATCGAAACCGGCAGCTCGGTGGTATATAAAAAATCGGGCGCAAAGTTTGATCCTGAGCAATATGAATCAAAGCAGGTGTTTTATACCTCAAAAGATAAAACGAAGGTGCCGATGATCATCACCTACAAAAAGGGGACGGTACTTAACGGGCAAAACCCAACATTGCTGTACGCTTACGGTGGTTTTGGCGTTAGCTTAACCCCGGCATTCAGCACATCAAACATCGTTTTGCTTGAGCATGGCGGCATATACGCTGTGCCTAACCTGCGCGGCGGCGGAGAGTATGGTGAGCTTTGGCACCGCAAAGGCATCAAGCAAAAAAAGCAAAATGTATTTGATGATTTTATAGCAGCGGCCGAATACCTCATAAAAAACAAATACACTTCTAAGGATTACCTTGCGGTTTCGGGAGGCTCAAACGGCGGGCTCCTCATCGGTGCCATGTTAACCCAGCGCCCCGATCTGTTTAAAGTAGCTTTCCCTGCCGTGGGTGTGCTGGATATGTTAAGGTATAACAAATTTACCGCCGGTGCCGGCTGGAGTTATGATTATGGCACCGCCGAAGATTCGGAACAGATGTTTAAATATCTTTATAATTATTCACCATATCATGCCCTTAAACCGGGTATTTATCCCGCCACTATGATTACTACTGCCGATCATGACGACCGTGTGGTGCCTGCACATTCATTTAAATTTGCTGCCCGTTTGCAGGAATACCAGCAGGGAACAGCCCCAACACTTATTCGCATTGAAACCAATGCCGGTCACGGGGCGGGGCAAAGTACAGCGCAGCAAATAAATGGCCAGGTTGATAAATGGGCTTTTATGTTTTGGAATATAGGAGTTAACTGGTAATTGTAAAACAGCCCGGAATTATAACCGGATAGCTTAAAGATAAAACGTCGCGGATATATTTATTAACTAAATCAATCGCCATGATATCCTCCAGAACCCTTTGCTACTTAACTATACCCATATTTTTATTTTGGGGAACAATAGTATTTGCGCAGAAGCCAAGGGCCCGTGATATCGGCATCCCGTTTGAAGGCACGCCCGGTAAGTATAATGCAATTACTGATGTGCCTGGCGTTGAGGTTGGCTACAGCACAATAATTTCAGGATCAGGAAAAAACATAATGGGTAAAGGCCCTGTGCGTACCGGCGTTACAGCTATTTTGCCTAATGGCAGGGTTAACCATCATCCGGTTTTTGCAAACTGGTACACCTTGAATGGTAACGGTGAAATGACAGGCACTACCTGGCTAACAGAATCGGGCTTTTTGGAAACACCTGTCATGATCACCAATACTAACAGCGTAGGTGTAGTTCGTGATGCCGTATTAAAATGGTTTGTGAATACTAATTGGTTTGGCAATGAACAATATTGGTATACCTATCCAGTTGTAGCTGAAACTTATGACGGTGTTCTGAACGATATTTATGGCTTCCACGTTAAAGAAAATAACGCATTTGAGGCGCTGAATACTGCAGCAACCGGGGTAATAAAGGAGGGAAACGTTGGCGGCGGCACCGGGATGATGTGCCTCGGGTTTAAAGGCGGTACCGGTACCTCTTCAAGGACTTTAACTATAAATGATAAAGCCTACACGCTGGGGGTTTTAGTGCAATCAAACTTTGGCAGAAAAAAGAACCTTACTATAACAGGGGCTCCTGTTGGCCGGGAATTAAAAGATACGCTGAACTATGAGCTTAAAGCCCCACCACAATCAAAACACCAGGAAGGCGACGGCAGCATTATAGTAGTATTAGCTACCGATGCGCCTTTACTGCCTCATCAATTAAAACGCCTTGCCGAACGCGTTGCTTTAGGAGTAGGAAAAGTAGGTGGCAGGGGAGAAAATGGATCAGGCGATATTTTCCTTGCTTTTTCAACGGCTAACCCGGATGCCTTTAGCCGGACAGGTAACACCCGGGTTGAGATGCTGGCAAATGACCAGATTAATCCGCTGTATGAAGCTACAGTACAATCTGTAGAAGAAGCGATAATTAACGCCATGGTTGCTGCCGATACAATGGAAGGCATCAACGGCAACAAAGCATACGCCCTGCCTCATGATGCCGTGATCCGGGTACTAAAAAAGTACAATATTGTGAAATGACTTTATAAAACGCATGAAAAAGACGCTTCTGTTTATTGTTGTTCTATTCTCCATTAATCGGGCCTTTGCACAGCACAATAAAAGAAATTTAAACATTGTATTTATCGGCAACAGCATTACCCAGGGTGCACAACTGGCTAATCCGGCCGCCGAAGCTCCGCCTGCTACTGCCGTTGCTTATCTGCAAAAACAAAAAAACCTGGATACCGTAAGCTTCAGCAACCAGGGACATAGCGGTTATACCACGCTCGATTTTTTACCCGGAACCGGAACATTTGCCAAAGTTGAGGAAGCCGCCAATGCATTTACCCATAAAAATGCGCTGTTGATATTTTCGATAAAACTTGGCACTAATGACAGTGCTATTCAGGGCCCTCATGGCGCACCTGTGTCACCCGAAGGTTATCAAAAGAATTTGAAGAGCATAGCCGATAAGTTATTGGCCGATTTTCCGAAGGTAGTTATTATTTTCCAGCACCCGGTATGGTATAGTCCTAATACCCATAATGGTTCCATGTACTTACAGGAAGGTTTAAACAGGTTACAAAGTTATGTACCGATGATAGATGAGCTTGTAAAAACATATGCAGCTACAAGTCCCGGGCAGGTTTTTGTGGGCGATACCAAAGGTTTCGCTTATTTTAAAAAAAATCACCTGACAGACCTGACCCCGGAGAATGGTAAGGACGGCACATTTTATCTTCATCCCAATAAAAAGGGCGCTGAGGCTTTAGGTATGTTTTGGGGGATGGCTATCAATAAGATAGTGAAGCGGGATTTTAATTAACGAGTAATGAATAGCGTCGAACACCTCAAAGTCTGTTTTTTTAGCGCTGTGGTGTGCTTATCCATTTGCTCGTGTAAATCGCCCGTAAAGCATCCGGCCCAAGCTAATAGCAGCTATAGTGCCGTGGCCAAACTTAAAAGCATTGCTTATACCGATACCGCATTTAAAGTGATCCATGTTTTTGTTGCATTGTGCGATAACAAATATCAGGGCATAGTCCCGGTACCACCGGCTATTGGAAACGGTCAGGATCCCGAAAATAATTTATATTGGGGATGTGATAATGGCGTGCGTACTTATTTTAAAAAGAGCAAAGACCGGCAACTACTCAAAAAGCAAAAAAGAAGTTCCATAGTATTGGAAAGGCTCATCTTCAGGCATCGTACCCAAAACGTTTATTTAGTAGCTGATGCCTGGGATGGACAGGCTATTGAAAAAACTACAGAAGACTTTTTATTCAGCTGCGGGGGCCAATTAAAAGATACCATACATTACAACAAACAAATTATTGGTATTAACGGCAACGCACAATTGCTGGCTTACATTGGCCACGATGGTTTGATGGATTTCAGGCTGCCCGATGAATTTAAAAATGCAGATGGCAAAACCCGCGATTGTATAATACTGGCCTGCGTCAGCAAAAAATATTTTAACCGTTTTATTACTCCTACCAAAGCCAATCCCCTGCTTTGGACAACCGGGCTTATGTGCCCCGAAGCCTATACGCTCCATGATGCTGTAAAAGGTTATATCAATAATGAGTCACAAACAAGCATTCGGAAACGCGCAGTTGCGGCTTACGTAAAATATCAAAAATGCAGCGCACAGGCGGCGGCAAATCTATTAGTCGGTAAATAATAAAAGAATTTACGGGGCTGAGCTAAACTAATCGTTCATTCCGTTCAGTTTTCTTAATCATTAGCTAAAAATATGCGCTATGCTTAATTTTATGTTAATGAAATATTTATTGCTTTACATCCCTTTAATCCTGTTTGTAATATCATACGGTTATAACCGCAGATATTACCGCTTTATTGACAATGGTCGTGTATCTGAAATTATCCAGGCAAACCAACGCTCAAAACAGTTTATGAACATGGCTGTGTTTTCGTTTGTAGCACTCTTAATAGTGTTAAAGCTACTTTAAATAAGGCTGCCGGTTTATCGTAAAATGACCACATAGCCCGACAGAACCTGGTTGTTCATCTTGGTATTCACCACATAGTAGTAAGTACCCGAAGGAGCCTGTTTACCCTGGTAAGTGCCGTCCCATGGTTTAGGATATCCAACAGAATGAAATAAAGGTTGCCCGTAACGGTTATAAACATCAACCGTACAGTTTTCGTATGCTACAAGGCCTTTGATCTCCCAGTAATCATTTGCCCCGTCGCCATTGGGCGTAAACGTATTGCTGATTGTTATAACCGGCGAAACCTTAACCGCAACCAGGCTGTAGTTTACACAACCATTTGATTTGTCGGTGATTTTAAGCTGATAAGTTATGTCCTGATCACCTGTCACAACTGGATTTTTAACGGTACTGTTATCGAGTCCGGTGGCAGGGGTCCATTCATACGTTACGTTTTCGCTGCCTACCACAGGGTTTAAAGTGATGGTATGATCTTTTAAAACATATCTCGTATCTCCGGCGGCATCAGCCTGCAATGTTGGAGGCGGAACAAAATTAATAGTAATATCATCAGTAGGCAGGTGACAGTCATCGGCCTGGGTTGCGGTAAGTGTTAATTTAACCGATCCGTTGGCAATATCAATAGGATCGGGCTGAAAGGTTGGGTTCAGTACATTATCCGAAGGAATGAACCTTCCCAACCCAGACGCTGAAGTCCATTTTACAGTAGTGCCTGAAAATACCTGTCCTGTTAAAGCCACCATAGGGTTCTGGTTACAAACATTATCAATACTTGCCGGACCAGCATCTGCACCAGGGCTTGGCGCAAAGGTAATTATAACATCTTTGTGTACCGCTGCACAATCATTGCCGGTTGATGTCAGGGTTAATTTAACCGATCCTGCAGCCCTGTCTGCTGCCGATGGAAAGTACTGTGTTGTGGGATCATCCAGCTTAGCGAAAGTTCCTCCTGCGCCGCCGCTCCAGATCCCTGTTCTGCTGACGCTACCTGCAAGTTGTATAAATGGAACACTAACACACTCCGAATGTGAGGGGCCTGCGTCAACAATTGGGATACTGTTTACCACAACCGGTATGGGAGTTGGTTCGCCCGGGCAGCCGTTTACCACCAAAGATAAATAATAGGGGCCCGCATTGGCAGCTGTAGCGTTTGGAATGGTTGCGCTTGGGCTTTGAGTTTCTGATCTGTAATTATTGGGGCCGGTCCACAAATATGTTACGGTACCTGCTATGGGCTGGGTTTGCAGCACAATGTCGCTGCCCTCACAAACGGGCGTGTTGCTATGCCCGTCTATGCGTAGCGTTTGAGGTTTTACAGTTACAGTATACTTAACGGGAGTACCCGGGCAATCAAATGCTACAGGCGTTATGGTATAAGGAACCTGAATGGAGCTTGTTGTGGTATTAACCAATACCTCATTAATAGGGTTTGCTGTTTGATCGGTAGCGGCGGCATTACTGATGCCGGGAACAACCGGCCTGCTCCATAAATAAGTAGCCGAAGATATATTGGATGTTAAAGTAAGCCCCAGCGGCGTATTATTGCATACAGAAGATGAGAGCGGCAGCGGATTGGTAATTACCGCACCCGGATTAACCGTTACCTTAAGCTGGTATGGGGTTCCCGGGCAGTCATTGGTTTTAAAATTGAATACATAAATAACATCAACAGGATCATTGGTGGTATTATAAAGCACTTCTTTTATGGTAGCTGCGGCCTGCCCGGTTATAGCAGCATTGCTGATACCTGTTACAGCTTCCCGGCTCCAGGTATAGCTTGTTGACTGAGTGTTAAATTGAATCTGGTAGTTGGTACTTGTGCCATTACAAACCGGGCCAGGCTGGGGACTTGTAACAACAGGAGTAGCATTTACCTTTACTGTATATTGAAACACGGGGCCGGGGCAACCGTTTAAATACGGTGTTATATTATAAATTACATCAACCGCGGCACCATTGGGATTGGTGTTGATCAGTGTTTCGGTAATTGAGCTTGTTGTTTGTCCGGTTACTGCGGTGTTACTGATGCCGGCAACGGCAGGGCGGTCCCATGAATAAGTTGTGCCGGGCTGATCGGCTGTCATGGTGTAACTTAGTGCGGTACCGCTACACACAACATCGTTGGCCCCGCTTGTTATTTTGGGGGCAGGCGTAACCACAACATCAACTTTGGTACGCTCACTGGTACAATCATTAACCTTAGTCTCTACATAATAACTCCTGTTGATAGTTAGCTGAGCTGTAGTGAAAGGATTGCCCTGTTTTATAGGTGTCCCTCCAACAGGCACATTATACCATGTATAAGTACCTGTTGAACCGCTTGCAGTAAGTATTGCAGATTGCCCTTCGCAAACGGTTGCCTTGTTATCTGTGTTAACAGTAGGTGCTGTTGGAGGGGGCACTGCCTGAACCAATACAGGGGCACGCTCGCTGGTAATACCTCCTATAGTAGTTGATACATAATAAGTAATGTCATTAAGTATTGGCGGGGTAGTAAATATAGGGCCGGTTTTAAGTGCCGTGCCGCCAGTAGCATCGCTATACCAGCGGTATGTACCGCCCGGCGCAGTGGCTATGAGAGTAGCAGTACTGCCCACACAAACAGATTTGCCTGGTGCTGTAGGCGCAGTGGGCACAGGATTTATAGTTATGACAACCGTACTTGATTTTGAGTCGCAGGGGCCGGTGGGATTATCTGAAGTTAACGTAAGCGTTGCTACTGTTTCGCCAGCGGCAGGAGTATAAACAGCGTTCTTCTGTGTATCATCAGAAAATGTACCTGCACCGCCTGTCCATTTCACTGCTGTTGTATTTGCACTACCGGCCAGCTGTATCGGAACACCCGGTGGGCGGGTTTGATTAGGCCCGGCATATATTGTGACCTTATTGTAAATAGTTATTGTACCGGTAGCGATACTTTGTGCGCAACCGCTGCTCGCGGCTATAGTATTGGTTATGGTATATGTTCCCGGCTGACTGTTAGCCAGGTCTATCTCACCAGTACTTACATTTTTAAATTTCAAGTTACCTGATGGTTCGCTGAAAATACCTGCGCTGGCCCCCGTCTGAAATAAAGGCAGTGGATCTTTTACATCATTACAGATCGGGCTATTATATGAAAAACGGGCATCGGGTGTTGTTACTATAGATATGCTTTGGCTGGCTGCTCCTGCGCATGTACCTCCGTAGGCGAAAATAACGGTGTATTTTCCTAATGTGCTTGCCGCTACATTGATCTCACCGGTAGTGTTGCTTACAAAAACAAGCCCTGCGGGTATTGACGAAAAAGTCCCTCCGGCCGGATTAAAAATAGTTGGCGAAACGTTACTTCCTGAAGTACAAATAGTACCCGATGGATATCTGAACTGGGGATCAATGATTGGAGTTATCGATACTGTAAAGGCGGTACGCGGACTAATACATGAACCATTGACGGCCTCGGCGTAAAACGTTGTTTGAGCAAACAAAGGATCGGTAGTATAGGTGTTGCCTGTATGCACCGGCGTGCCTCCGGTGGCATCGGTATACCATCTGATAGTTTCGCCCGAAGCCGGAACGCTTAAACTGGCTGACTCACCCGGACATATCGTTGCTGTGCCATTTACAGCAGGCGCGGCGGGCGGTGGATTAACTTGCACCGTTACTGCAACACGCGCGCTGTTGCAACCATTGGCCGTGCTTTGTACATAATAAGTTGTATTTGCTGTTAGCTCAGGTGTAACATAGGTATTGCCGGTTATCAGAAGATTACCGCCGGTAGGCTGATCATACCATTCATAATCATCGGGCGAGCCGGTTGCTGTGAGTGTTGCCGAAGTGCCGGAGCATGTTGGCGTTCCCGGCGCTGTAGGAACCGGGATAGCGTCAAGTAAGGTTACAGTAATTGCTGACCTGTCACTTATGCATGTCCCTACAGTTGTCTGAACGTAATAAGTAGTGGTAGCTGTTAAAGTCGGGGTTGTAAAAGTATCGCCCGAAAATATAGCTGTGCCACCAGTGGCCGTGGTAAACCACTGAAAAGTTGCACCCTGTGCAGGCGAGGTGGCGGTTAAAGAGGTTGATGTGCCATTGCAGATCACCGGTCCGTCGGGCACAATCGGAGCATCCGGTGGCGGGGTAACGGTTACGGTTACCGGGGTACGGCCACTTGTGCAACTGCTCGTAGTATGTTCAACGTAATAGGTTGTATTGCTTGTTAAAACCGGGGTTTGAAAAGTATTGCCTACGCGTATAGGGCTGCCGCCTGTTGCTGATGTATACCAGGCATAGGTACCGGTGGGTGATTGGTCGGCAGTTAAGTTAGCACTTGTACCGTAACAGGTAGCCGGCGATTGTGAAGGTGGTGCCGCAGGTATTGGCGTTACAGATACCGGTACTGCTATACGGTTACTTGTACAATCACCTACGCGTGTTTGTACATAATAAGTTACCGGCGATGTGAGTACCGGTGTTGTATAATCCGGACTTGAAATTAGCGGTGTCCCCCCCGAAGGCACATCATACCACTCCACCACGCCAGAGGCATCGGCATGGAGGTTGATAGAGGATCCCGAACAAACGCTGTTATTAACTGGGTTTACCACCGGAACAGCCGGCGGGGCATTTATCCTGGCAACTACCGGGATACCTGAACTTGTACAGCCGTTAATTACAGTAAAAAGATAATAAGTAGTGTTTGCAAATAAAACAGGAGTTACAAAAGTGGCATCATTGCTTAACGGAGTGCCTGTACCTGAAGCATTAGCATACCAGGCGTAACTGTTAGCGCCCGAAGCCTTTAATGTTGCCTGGGATCCGTAACACACCGGATCTGACTGAATACTTGGTCCGCCGGTTACATAAACAATAACAGAACTTCTTGTACTGGTACAATTGCCTACTGTTGTTTCAACATAAAAAACCGTGGCCTGGGTAATTGGTGCGGTTACATATGGGTTTCCTGTAAAAAGGAAATTGCCGTCTGCATCATACCATTGATAAGTGCCGCCAGGTGCGGTTGCAGTTAAGGTTGCCGGTGTATTAGGACAAACAGCCTGGTTACCAACTGTAGGCGGATTTGGAGATGCTGTAGCGGCAACCTGAAAAGTAGTTGATTTTGGCTGGCAACCGGGAGTTTTATCGCTTACTGTAACCGTGTAGGTTCCTGCTTTGTTTACATTAATGGATGATGTATTTTCACCGGTATTCCAGATATAAGTGAAAGGGCCGGTGCCTGCGGTTACATTAGCAGTTAAGGTAACATTTCTTCCCGAACAAATTGTATTTCCTGTTGAGGTTATATTTACGTTTAACGTACAAGTTTGACTATATCCGGCAAAGGAACAAAGGATCAGCAAAAACAGTACAAGTAACGGCTTATTAATGTTCTTCATAAGTCTCTTTATACTCAATAAATGTGACTGCAAGCGGCTCATATTAACGACTCCCCTTATTGAGCACAGTTTTAAGATTGGCAGATAATTGTGCTGTTTTATACCAACCTGGCAATGATGTGTCCCTTTATACGTAAAATACTAAAAATATGTTCTACAAAACATGAATAAAATGAACAATGAAACCACGGTGAAAGTATTTCTATTACTGGTTAAAAAAATGCCCGGTTAGGAAATAACCGGGCATTTTAAACTGCTTTTGATGAGATACTTTATTCCACTTGCGGGATTGGTTCAGCAACCATTTCATTGTTTTCCGAATCGTAATAAATACAAAGCATCTTTTGTGTGTCAATCACCCACTTTTCAACCCCGGCTTCTGCCGCTTGTTTACAAAAAGTGATAAAATCTGTTAAGCCTTGCTGGTGAATTTTAATGGTATGTTGCAATTGTTCCGGAGAGGAGTTGTCGGCGATTTGTATCTGCGGATATTTGGGATCGCTGTTTACTTGATGTCCACTACTGCCGTAGTAAATGACCCTGCCGTTATCCACCCAAAATTCATATTTCAGCAAACCGAGTTGTTTTATTTCCTTAATATATCCAGGGAAATCGGCCCCGGTTTTCACCCGGCTGTGTGCTTCTTTTAATTGTTGTTCTGTAAACATAATCTTGCTTTTTCTATAAACAAAATTACCGGCCAAGCCCTATGGGGTATTGTAAAAAATCGTTCATTTATCTGCATAGCCTTGCTGTGCCTTCATATACTGTTCGGGCGTAGTGCCGGTATGCGTTTTAAACTCCTTAATGAGATGTGCCTGATCATAATATCCTGCGGCATAAACTGCTTTTTGCCAGCCATCGGTCTTCAGTAACTCCAATGTGCTTTGAGCCCTCACAATGAGTGCAAACTTTTTAGGAGATGCGCCTACCACCTTTCTGAATCGCTTTTCGAGTGGACTTTGACTGGTGTTGAGGTTACGGGCAAGGTCGGCTATTTTGATCACACCCTTATGCTGATAAATACCAGCTACAGCAGCGCTGACCAATTTATCTTCGCTACGCCCTATGAGATGACTGATAAGCAGCTGCTCAACAATGGCAATGCGCGCGGTATCATCATTGGCCATTGACAGCAATTCTTCTGTTTCACGGATAATGGTGCGGTCAAAAAAATGATCCAATGAAAGGCTTTCGTCAAAAAGCTCATTTACAGGTTGCCTTAAAAAATGCGAGGCCCCTGTTTCATTAAAAACAACCAGTATTGTACCAACGTTTGTTGTATTGCTGAAAGTTCGGTAACCATCCATTAAGCCGGTTATTCCGGTTGTTGCAAGCATGGTTTCAGTTCCGTTTTTTAAATAGGTTAACCTGCCTGTATACTGAAACCCCATTACCAGCGAAGTGCCGGGCAATACTTTATAAGTTTGGGCATCGCTATTTTCAGACACAACAAAGTGCTTAATATAAGCTGCAAGCCTATGGCATGGCAAATAGCGTTGAAATTTCATCCTTACCTGTAATATTATTTAAAGGTAAGGATTTGCCTGCACCGTTATAATAAAGCCACAAAATCGCGCATAGCTTGTCCGGGATCGGGCTGTTTCATGAAAGTTTCGCCAATGAGGAAACCATTGAAACCTTCCAGTTTTAAATGACGGATAGTTTCGGGGTCGCTGATGGCGCTTTCCGAGATTTTCATAAACTCAGCCGGGATATGTTTGGCCAGTTTATAAGAGGTTTCTACCGATACGGTAAAATCTGCCAGGTTGCGGTTGTTTACGCCTATGGCATCCAGGTTAGGGTTAATGCTCCGTTCCAGCTCTTCAAGGTTATGTACCTCAAGCAACACATTAAGCCCTATACTTTTGGCAAGTTTGGCCATAGTATCAATTTCGGCAGGGCTGAGTATGGCGGCTATCAGCAGGATGATATCAGCCCCTAATGATTTGGCTTCTATCACCTGGTATTCATCTATCATAAAATCCTTGCGCAATACAGGAATGTTATTTACAGAACGGGCCTTCAGCAAATCGGCCTTGCGGCCCATGAAAAAATTACGGTCGGTTAATACAGATAGCGCAGAAGCGCCTGCAGCGGCATAGTCGGTAGTAACAGCACTAACCCTCACCTTATCATTAATGATTCCCTTTGAGGGCGATTTACGTTTAAATTCGGCTATAATACCGGTACGTGCCGGATCAAGCAGAAAATCCTTAAATGAATAAGTATCACGGTGAAAATGTTCCGACTCTTCAAGTACGGTATACGATGTGCGTTTTTTTGCCGAAGCAACTTCTTTTTTTTTATTGGCAACTATTTTATCAAGTATCGTCATAAAGCCTTTTACAATTATGTCATTACGAGGAGGAACGACGAAGCAATCGCGAACTTTGCAGATCCTCTCTGTATAGTATGCGATTGCCACGCTATCGCTCGCAATGACATATTATTTTTACTTCTTTAATAATCAAAGAAAACAAAGTTATCATTATTCCTTAAAACTAAGCCTTTAGCCAGTTCCGCATCATTTCTTTACCGTAATCGGTCAGGATAGATTCAGGATGGAACTGTACGCCCCTTACATCGTACTGTTTGTGCTTAAGCGCCATGATAGAATTATCGGCCTCATCAATAGCAGTAACCTGCAATGAATCGGGCAGATCGGTTCCATTTACCACCCATGAATGGTAACGGCCAACTTTAAAGCTTTCAGGCAAGCCAACAAAAAGCTCCTCATCGCCATCAGTAACTTTTATAGGTGTGGCTATACCGTGCATAGGCTGGTTCAGGTTATACAGGCTGCCGCCAAATGCTTCGGCAATGGCCTGCTGACCAAGGCATACACCAAATATGCTTTTTGTAGGCGCGTACTTTTCTATCACTTCCAGTAACAAACCAGCCTCTGAAGGGATGCCCGGCCCCGGCGAAAGGATGATCTTATCAAAGGCGTCAACGTCTTCAATAGCAAACTGATCATTTCTCCAAACCTCGCACTCCAGGCCAAGCTCATTAACCAAATGCACCAGGTTATAGGTGAAAGAATCGTAATTATCTATTATTAAAATATTTTTCATGTCCGTTTTCTTAAAATTCAACTAACCTCTTATCTCCAATCTCTAAACGCTAATTACAACTCCTCCGCCAACTCAAAAGCCTTTCTTAAGGCCGAGATCTTGGTATCAACCTCGCGTAGTTCGCTTTCAGGTATGGAGCCGGCCACTATGCCTGCACCTGCCTGGTAATGCAGCGTATTGTTTTTGCTCAAAAATGAGCGGATCATAATGGCGTGGTTAAAATCGCCGTTAAAGCCCAGAAAACCAATAGCACCGCTATAAAAGCTGCGTTTAATGTTTTCGTTTTCGTCGATGATCTCCATAGCGCGATATTTAGGCGCGCCGCTGAGCGTACCTGCAGGGTAAGTATCGGCAACAACCTTAAATGCCGACGCGCCAGGCTTCAGCTTGCCGCTCACATGCGATACCAGGTGGATGAGGTGCGAATAATACTGAACTTCTTTAAATGCCTTAACGGTTACATTTTCACAATGCCGGCTCAGGTCATTACGGGCTAAATCAACCAGCATTACATGCTCTGCCGACTCTTTTGGGTCGTTTTCCAGATTACGGGCCAGTTCTGCATCTTTCTCGTCGTCACCACTGCGCTTAAACGTTCCCGCTATCGGGAATATATTAGCTACGTTATTTTTAATGGTGATCTGCGCCTCGGGTGATGAACCGAAGATCCTGAAATCGCCAAAATCAAAATAGAACAAGTAAGGTGATGGGTTGATAGACCGCAAGGCGCGGTAAACGTTAAATTCATCGCCCAGGAAGGTGCGCGAAAATGCTCTTGAAGGCACTATCTGAAAAACATCCCCCCGGTAAATGTGCTGCTTCATTTTTTCAACTATAGCAATGAACTCATCGCCGGTAAGGTTTGATTTTTCATCGCCATTACTTTTGAAGCTGTATTCCGGGAAATTTTTGTTTTTGATGAGATATTCCAGTTTTTCGATACCGCCGTTGGTTGGAGCGCCTTCAGGCTGATTATGGAAGATATAAAGTTCGTTTTTAAAGTGGTCGATAGCGATGATGTACCGGTAGATGTGGTACTGCATTACCGGGATCTTACGATCGGTATTATCGCTTTGCTTTAGTTTGATGGTTTCGTAATGCTCAACCGCTTCATGGGTAAAATAACCGAACAATCCATTGGTGATCATTTTCAGCGGCAGCGAATCAGTTTCAAAACTACCGATGAAACTATTGATCTGCTCAATAAGATCGAACGTGCCGGGCTCATTTGTTTCATGACTGCCATCCGGGTACTGCTTTTTCAGTACACCATTGTTCAGCACAATGCCACTCAGCGGTTCGCAGCAAATATAGCTGGTGCTGTTTTCGCGGCTGTGGTAGTCGGAACTTTCCAGCAGTAACGAATTTGGGAATATATCGCGCAGGCGAAGGTAAATGCTAACCGGTGTGGTGGTGTCGGCCAGCAGCTTTTTATAAGTGGTAGTGATCTTAAATGTGCTCATCTTATTTTTTAAATGTCTTAAAACAAAAAAACCCGGCGAATTGGGGTCGCCGGGTTTCCTATTTAGGTTCACAATTGATTAGGTTGTCTCTGATCAAAAAGCGCAAGCCGGCTGCCAATTTAGTTGGTGCCACCAGCTATTTTTATGTGTGTTTTTAATCATCGCGGTCACAAATTTATAAAGAAATTTGAATTGTCAAATTTTTTGTGAAATTATTTCTTTGCTAAATCCTATTAGCTACGTAGAATTACTGTGGGATGAGCATAATACCTACCGCAATAAGCACAATTCCGATCAAATAGAAGATCGCGATAGCTTTATGCTTCGCCTCTGGCAGTGTTGCTTTTTTCGATTTGCTGTGCCCGATAGTGATCAGCGCGATGGCAATGATCATAATCACCCAGTGCTCAACCGTAAAATAACGGGTAATAGGATTTTTCATGGTATCCTTGCTAAACTGCACCATCGGACTGATAAAAAACAGGATGATGCCCAGCAGGAACTGTGTATGTACCGAGATCATGGCAAACAGGTTAAGCTTGCGGTTACCCTCGCCATAAGGTCTTTTGCCAAACCAGCCCATAAATGCGCGTACAAGGGCCAGCAATACCAATACAATAACAATGTACCTGAAACCGGAATGAAATTCCTTAAAAAAGCTATAAAGTGTCATACATCAAAATTTGCCGTGAATATACACATATCGGTCATTGAAGTCATTAGGGCATTGTGTCATTTTTTTATATGGATGCCTTGATTTTGTGCAATACTTTCATTAAAACATGTTTAGTAGTTGGCTCGTGCGCGTGATGTGTGCTTTACAAGTCCGGTAACTCATGTATTGCATTTATCAGTATAGCTATTCAAGATGCGTGCTATAGCCTGACTTATTTGCTCCGTTTATAAATGCAATGCTTGTTGAAAATAACAGATGGCAAGCCTTTCCTTTCAATGAATTCTGTTTGTTCAACAGTGTGAAGTCGTTCTGAATTTAATTCGACAATGTCAAAATTCAGGTATCTCATTCTGATTGTATCCTTCTGAATTACTATAATATTGGGAATGAACGACAATGTAGCTATCGCTCTTTGGTTATTAATAGTGATTGCAAATCTCCCCTCCTCACTACCCCCAACATCATCGTTCATCCCTTCGCGTGAGTACCGGAATCCCTCCTTTAAAATAAATTTACTAAAAGTGGTGGCTTTATAATATTTACCAGATGGGGTCGATGCGCTGTCTAATATCCAGGTACCAATTATCTTCTTATTTATCTTATCAGGTTCAGTTGAAGAAGAGCAAGAAAACAGGAGTTCCATCAAAATAATTAGCAGAATATATTTAAATGAAGAAGCCATGTTTTGATAATTATTGCTTTATATCGCCTTTTTCCTTCTTATTAGCATTTTTAGGCAGTTTGTAGCTGATCCTAATATACCTAATTTAAACTCTCACGTGTAATAACATACCGAACTTAAGTTAAAAACTTAAGCTATTGTACACCACGGGTTACGTTATCGCTAAACCCGCGGCAGATACAGATGCAATTAAAAATGTCATTGCGAGGAGCGGCAGAGGGTAGAGCGCGGCAGCGACGTGGCAATCTCATAGCCATGCATATCGAATTGTCATTGGATACGAGATTGCCACGCTACGGCTTAATGATATAATTAGAAAAATTGTCATCCTGAGCGATAGCGAATGATCGTCTTCGATAAGCAAGGCGGCTATACAGGACGAAGAAGATGCTTCGTGCCTACCCATGACAAAGGGACAAAAACTACATAAACAAAAAAAGCGATGAGCCTAAACCCATCGCTTTTCAAAATCCGAAATCGAAAATCCGAGATCCGAAATTATATCAGCAGCCTTACAGGCTCTTCTAATAATTGTTTTAACGTTTGCAGGTAGGCTGCAGCTGAAGCACCATCAACCACGCGGTGGTCGGCGCTCAGGGTTACCTTCATGATGTTACCAGGTACTACGGCACCGTTTTTAACAACCGGTACAGCCTGGATCCCGCTTACAGCAAGGATACATGCGTTAGGTGTGTTAATGATGGCTGTAAACTCGTCAACACCAAACATACCAAGGTTTGAGATGGTGAAGGTTGAGCCTTCCATTTCATTTGGCTGCAGTTTTTTAGCTTTTGCTTTACCGGCAAACTCTTTCACTTCAACCGAAATGTGGCTTAATGATTTACCATCAGCAAATTTGATAACCGGAACCAGCAAACCTTCGTCAACAGCAACAGCAACGCCGATGTGAACATGCTCGTTAGTTCGGATCTTATCGCCTAAGAATGATGAGTTGATTGCAGGGTGCTGCCTTAAGGCAACAGCGCAGGCTTTAACAACAAAATCGTTAAATGAAATTTTAACCGGGGCAATCTCATTCATGCGGGTACGGGCAGCAATAGCCTGATCCATATCAATGGTCATGGTTACATAGAAATGCGGCGCAGTGAACAAGCTTTCGCTTAAGCGGCGGCTGATAGCTTTACGCATTTGAGTAACCGGCCTTTCGCTGAATTTCTCTTCGCCGGTAAAGGTTGGCAATACGATAGGTGCTTTTTCAGCAGCAGCCGGAGCGGCAGCAGGTGCAGCCTCAGCAGCCGGAGCCGCAGCTGGTTTAGCAGATGGTGTATATTCCTCAACATCTTTTTTGATGATACGGCCGCCATCAGCGCTACCTTTTACATCATTAAGGTTGATGCCTTTATCTTTAGCTATTTTACGTGCAAGCGGCGATGCTTTTACACGGCTGTCATCTGAAGATGAGCTTTCAGTAGCAGGTGCAGCAGCAGTTTCTTCTGTTTTAGCTTCAGCAGCAGGTGCAGCAGCTTCAGCGGCAGGGGCCGAACCACCATCCTGTAATAAAGGAGTGATATCAGTACCTTCTTTACCTACTATAGCAATAATGCCGTTTACTTGTGCGGCTTCGCCTTCTTTTACACCTATATATAATAAGGTACCGGCTTCATAACCCACAACTTCCATAGTAGCCTTATCGGTAGCCACATCAGCCAGTGAATCATCAGCTTTTACTTTATCGCCAACTTTAAAGTTCCATTTTTCGATGGTGCCTTCGGTCATGGTGTCACTCAGCAACGGCATACGGATCACCGTGGCCGGGATGCTTGACAGATCAACCTTTGGTGCAGCTGGTGCCGGAGTAGCGGCAGGTGCCTTATCGGCAGCGGGAGCTGCTTCTTTGGCCGGTTCTGCTGCAGCGCCGCTGCCAGCCTGATCAAGTAAGGGTTTGTAATCTTCGCCTTCTTTACCTAAAATGGCAATTACTGAATCAACCGGGGCAGCAGCGCCTTCCTGTATACCGATGTACAGCAATACGCCATCCTGGTACGATTCAAAATCCATGGTAGCTTTATCGGTTTCAATCTCGGCCAGTACATCGCCCGATTTAACCTTATCGCCAACTTTTTTATGCCATTTAGCCAATACCCCTTCGGTCATGGTATCGCTCATTTTAGGCATTTTTACTACTTCGGCCATATATTGATAGTATTATAAATTCTGTATAAATATAGTTTGTTCTCAGTATGAAGTCTAAAGTCTTAAGTTTTTAGTCTGAAGTCAGTGCTTAACTATAAGACTATCGGCTCTCGACTTAGTACTTTCGACTTAAAACTTAGTCCCTGATATAAGGGTAATCTTCCTGAACATAAACATCTGTATATAATTCAGATGCATCAGGCCATGGTGATTCTTCAGCAAACTTAACCGCTTCGTCAACAATAGCTTTGATCTTAGCGTCCATTTCGTCAAACCATGCTTCATCAGCATATTTTTCAGTAATGATAGTTTGTTTGGTAACCTCAATAGGATCTTTTGCCTTGTAGCTTTCAAGCTCATCTTTTGTACGATACTTTTGCGGATCGGACATTGAGTGGCCTTTGTAACGGTAAGTACGCATTTCAAGGAAGGTTGGGCCTTCGCCCGCACGTGCACGCTGAACAGCTTCATCCATTGCCACATGTACCGCAGCTGGGTCCATACCATCAACAGCCGATGAAGGGATACCATAAGGCAAGCCTAATTTGTAAATATCAGTTTGGATGGTGGTACGCTCAACAGAAGTACCCATAGCATAACCGTTGTTTTCGCAAACAAAAATTACAGGAAGCTTCCAAAGTGCAGCCATGTTAAAAGTTTCGGTAAGTGCACCCTGGCGTACGGCACCATCGCCCATATAGGCAATGTTTACAAACTCGGTGCCTTTATATTTTTCGGCAAAAGCTATACCGGCACCCAGTGGTACCTGGCCGCCTACTATACCGTGGCCACCATAAAAATGTTTTTCCTTATCAAACATGTGCATAGAACCACCTTTGCCTTTTGAGCAGCCGGTAGCTTTACCATACATCTCGGCCATAATGGCGTTTGGAGTTACACCTTTAGCAAGTGCGTGAGCATGATCGCGATATGCGGTGATCATACTGTCTTCAGGTTTAATTACAGACATTGCTCCGGCTAAAACAGCCTCCTGCCCAATATACAGGTGGCAAAAGCCCCTGATTTTTTGTTGTCCGTATAACTGTCCTGTTTTTTCTTCGAACCTGCGCATCAATAGCATCTGTTCGTACCACATCAGGTAGGTGTCCTTGTTTATTTCGATTGAACTCATGTATTAAACAACCTTTTTGGAGTAAAGCGCAAATCTAATTATATCCTGCAAAATATCGAAACCTCAAGCAAATTGTTGCAAAATTTTATTTGGCTGCTTTTAGGCATGCCTTGCATCAATAAACCAACCTGTTATGGGATCAGCACAGTCAATTAAGCTAATTTAGAACTTAAAAAAACACACCTTTGGGCAATAAATTATCGTTTTAGGAAGTTTTAGAAGGGTTGTTTTTATCTCAAAGCTCTTGAAAGGCCTTAAATAATTACAACCAAATTACATTGGAGATCGTACAAAAGTCTGTTTATTAAAAGGATGTGCAATAAAAAGCGCTTTTTTATATTTTTCGAAAAATAAGCTGCATTTATTTGCAATTTTAAAAAATATAAATAGTTTTGTAGAGCAAGATAGACATAGTGTCTGATTTAATAAACAATTTGTTGCCCTAACACAACAAACAAACTGATTAAATGAAGAAATTTGCCCTGGCTATTGCCTTACTTTTCAGCGTCGTAGCTTCACAAGCTCAAACCAAAAGTGCCCCGAGCGCAAGTGATGACAACAAAGACGACCAGGAAAGTTTAGGTAAAGCATACTTTTCCCAAATCATGGGAGTTGCTTTATCTGCTACCTCAAACATGAAACTCTTTCACTTTGTATACGATTGGATTGGTACCCCTTATCATTTTGGCGGAAGCTCAAGAAGAGGTATCGACTGCTCGGCCTTTACAAAAGAATTATACAGCGAAGTTTTTAACCTTGACATTAAACGTAACTCACGTGATATTTTCAGCATGGTTAACCCTGTTGCTAAAGATGAGTTAAAAGAAGGCGACTTGGTTTTCTTTAAGATCCACAGCCGCAGCATCTCGCACGTTGGTATTTACTTAGGCAACAATAAATTTGCACATGCTTCATCAAGAGGTGTAGCTATCAGCAGCCTTGATGATGCTTACTACAGCCGTTTCTTTTATAAAGGGGGCAGGTTGTTAGCCTCGTTTAAAGATGAATTTAAAGGTTCGGCCTCCACAGGTAACAACGATATGGGCGACGACGTAGACGAAAGCAAGAACTAAACGATTTTGAAATAAATAAACTAATTTGGTCCCTTCATTTTTATGAAGGGATTTTTTTTATAATGAGATTTTTATTGCTTACAGCAGCCTGCCTGGCGCTGTTTTTACAGGCGTGTAACCACCCGCCCAATAAAAAACAAATACTGGCAGCTGCTCCCAAACCTAAACCCGACACAGCAACAACAGCCATTGCCGCTGTTCAGCCTGATTCATCCATATCCATAGCCGCCGTTGGCGATATGATGCTCGGAACATCCTACCCCAATAATTACACCCTACCACCCGATAGCGCTAAAAACAGCTTCAATGTTATTGCCGGTGAATTGAGAAATGCCGATGTAACTTTTGGTAACCTGGAAGGTAGTTTGCTTGATGGCGGTAGTCCGGCTCATTATAAGCTACACCAGCGAAGTAAAGCTTACTTATTCAGGATGCCTACTGCCTATGCAGGGGTTTTTAAAAATGCCGGGTTTAACTTACTTAGCCTGGCCAATAACCACATCGGTGATTTTGGTGATACCGGGCGCATGAGTACTACCCGTGTATTGGATAGCATAGGTATTAATTATGGCGGCTTGCTTAGTCACCCTTCTGCTGTATTTGAACGCAATGGCATTAAATATGGCTTTTGCGCCTTTGCGCCAAATGCTAATACTTTACCAATACTTGATCTTAAAAACGCTACCCGCGTTATCAGCGAGTTGAAACAGCGCTGTGATATCCTCATTGTATCTTTTCATGGGGGCGGCGAGGGTGTAGCTTATGAGCATGTGCCCTTTGCCATGGAATCATTCATCAGCGAAAAGCGTGGCGATGTGAATGCCTTTGCGCATAACGCTATTGATGCAGGGGCAGATATTATACTGGGGAACGGCCCGCATGTGAGCCGGGCAATGGAGGTTTATAAAAACCGTCTCATCGCTTACAGCCTGGGTAATTTTTGCACTTATAAAAGTGTGAGTGTAGCCGGTGTTTGCGGCTTGGCTCCCTTGTTAAAAGTAAAGCTGAACAAAAAGGGAGAATTTTTGAATGGCCGCATTATATCCCTGAGGCAGGCACATGATAAAGGTTTGGAACTTGATACCCTTAACAGGGCTGCTATCCGGATCAGGGAACTTACCGAAACTGATTTTCCAGATGCGGGATTGCTTATATCAGACACCGGCGAGATCAGTCTTAATCCGGTTATTCAGGCCGAGGGCCTGTAAGTAGCAAAGCGGAGCAACAGTCGCGCAATCTCTGCTTTTTGAAGCTTACCCCTAAACAAGCTGATGCCAAACTAATTTGCTTATCAGTAGTTTATACATCATGGCTAAAAAACCGCTGCTTGAATTTACTGATAGAGGAATTTACTGCGCCCCGGGCAAATTTTATATAGATCCCTGGAAGCCGGTTAATGATGCCGTGATTACCCATGCCCATGCTGATCATGCTTATTGGGGCCATAATCATTACTTAGCGCACCATCTCTCGCGCGAGGTTTTACTTTATCGCCTTGGTGAAATCAATCTGCAAACTGTAGAGTATGGCGAAACCATACTTAAAAATGGCGTGAAAATTTCTTTATATCCAGCTGGCCATGTGATCGGGTCGGCACAAATAAGGGTTGAATACAAGGGGGAGGTTTGGGTTGTATCCGGCGATTACAAGGTGGAAAACGACGGTATCTCCACGCCCTTTGAGCCGGTTAAATGCCATCATTTTATTTCTGAATGTACCTTTGGCATGCCGGTTTACCAGTGGAAGCCACAGGTGCAAACTTTTAACGAGATCAACAACTGGTGGCGCAATAACCTCGATCATGGATTGGCCACGGTATTGGTAGGTTATTCGTTAGGGAAAGCTCAAAGAATATTACAAAATCTCGATCTGTTGAACGGTAAGGTTTATACCCACGGCGTTATCGAAAATACCAATGAAGCATTGCGGCGCAATAGTGTTATATTAAACCCAACTGAAAGGATCACACAGGAAAGCTCAAAAGAAGAAGTGCGTAAGGGAATTATCATAGCGCCTCCATCATCAGTAGGAACGCCCTGGATGCGTAAGTTTCAGCCCTACAGTTTTGGTTATTGCTCTGGTTGGATGGCTATTCGTGGGGCCAAACGCCGTCGCGCTGCCGACAGGGGCTTCGTACTCTCTGATCATGCCGACTGGGATGGCCTTATTACTGCTATTGATGCAACAGGTTGCGAGTGTGTTTATCTTACCCATGGTTATACCGCTACATTTACCCGGTATTTAAATGAGATCGGTTTTAACGCGCGTGAGGTGCATACGCTTTATGGAGGCGAAGAGGAAGACGCCCCCACCCAACCTGCCGCGGAAGGAGAGGAGTTAAATGGATCAAACAAAGTCTCCCCTTCCGGCGAAGATTTAGAGGGGGCTGATCTATGAAAGCCTTTGCACAGCTCTTTCTCTCGCTTGATGAAACCAACAAAACCAACGAAAAGGTTAAAGTATTAAAAGAGTATTTTAATACTGTGCCTGATACGGATAAGATGCACATGCTTGCTTTGTTTACCGGGAGGCGACCGAAACGGCAAATCAATTCAACACTGGTGCGTAACTGGGCTGTAGAAGCATCGCATATCCCTGCCTGGCTGTTTGAAGAAAGCTACCATGTTGTAGGTGACCTTGCCGAAACAATGGCGCTCCTGATGCCTCAAAGTGATGCCAGCAGTAGCAAAACGCTTACCGAGTGGATAGCCGAGATCAATGCCCTGAATGATAAAACCGAGGAGCAAAAAAAGGAATGGCTGATGGAATCATGGGCGATGCTGGATAGTCAGGAGCGCTTTGTGTTTAACAAACTGCTTACGGGCAGCTTCAGGGTTGGAGTATCCCAAAATTTGGTGATCAAGGCATTGGCCGATATCTCCGGATTGGAACCTGCGGCGCTTACCCACCGTATTATGGGAAGCTGGCTGCCCGAAACCTACCAGTTTTCGCAACTGATGGAGGAGCAGGATGCCGAAGCAAATATATCCCGGCCCTATCCTTTCTTTTTAGCTTATCCCATCCAGGAAACATCCGAAAAACAAAAAACACCTGCCGAAGTTGGTATTGCCCTTGGCGATGCCGCCGACTGGCAGGCCGAATGGAAATGGGATGGTATCCGCGCACAAATGATAAAGCGTGGCGGCGAAATATTTATCTGGAGCCGGGGCGAGGATCTGGCTACTGATAAGTTTCCTGAATTGCACCCTTTTCTGAATGCCCTGCCTGATGGTACGGTGATAGATGGGGAGATCCTTAGTTTTCAAAATGGTTTGCCCATGCCTTTCAATGTGTTGCAAACCCGTATAGGCCGTAAAAATTTAAGCAAAAAGATTTTGGAGGAAAGTCCGGTTGCTGTAATTGCTTATGACTGTCTGGAGTATCAGGGGGAAGATATCCGGTATAAAACCCAAACAGAGAGGCGGGGAATTCTGGAGCGCTTACAAGCACAGACTTTATATCCTGAAATATTCCGTATCTCATCACTTATCCGGTTTGAAAGCTGGGAAGAGCTTGGCAGTATCAGGGAGCAATCGCGCGCCATGATTGCCGAAGGGATTATGCTGAAACGGAAAAACGCCACTTACCAGGTTGGCCGCCGCCGTGGCGACTGGTGGAAATGGAAAATCGATCCGCTGTCGGTTGATGCAGTGATGATCTACGCCCAAAAAGGCCATGGCCGAAGGGCTGACTTGTACACCGATTACACTTTTGCCGTTTGGGATGGCGATAAGCTGGTTCCCTTTGCAAAGGCTTATTCGGGCTTAACCGATGCAGAGATCAACAAGGTTGATTACTTTGTAAAACGCAACACCATCGAAAAATTTGGCCCTGTACGCACCGTAAAACCCGAATTGGTATTTGAGATAGGTTTTGAGGGTATTAACAAGTCAACCCGGCATAAATCGGGTATTGCATTGCGTTTTCCACGGATTTTGCGGTGGCGGCACGATAAACCCAAAGAAGAGGCCGATACACTTGATAGCTTAAAGGCTTTGCTGGGCGAATAAGCGCTATAATTTATACCTTTGCGGCTTCTGGATTAAATGACCCTAACTATTAATAACCAATATGATTGTAATCAGTAATTTTCAGGAATTTGAACAACAGGTGGGCAACGACCTTGGCGTTTCATCATGGCATACCATTACACAGGAGCAGATCAACAAATTTGCCGATGCAACCCTTGACCATCAGTGGATCCACACTGATCCTGAAAGAGCCAAAACCGAAAGCCCCTTTAAATCTACCATAGCACATGGTTACCTGACGCTTTCGCTGATCCCTCACCTGTGGAAAGAGATCGTAAAAATCGAAAACCTGAAGATGGAGATTAACTATGGTATAGAAAATTTGCGTTTTGCACAGCCGGTACTGGTTGATAATGAAGTGCGGTTAAAAGTAAAACTTGCCGGTTTGCTTAACTTGCGTGGTGTGATCAAGGCTACCATGGCCATTGAACTCGAAATAAAAGATCAGCGTAAGTCTGCATTTAACGGTGAAGTTGTGTTTTTATACCATTTTATAGGGTAAGGGATAGCTTCTATTTCTATACACTCGTCATTGCGAGGTACGAAGCAATCCCCGATTAGCAGGTCCGCCCTGCGTAGTTCGCGATTGCTTCGTGCAATGACGTTTTTTGTAACTACCTGTACAAACTCTTGCTCTCAATAAATTTCAACACTGGGTCAGGTACAAAATATTGCACATTCTTTTTTTCGGCGATGGATTTGCGGATAAAGGTTGCAGAAAGTTCCATAAGCGGCGTCATGGTGATGGTAACTGAAGGGTGATCGGCCAGCTCGGCATTTTCATATCCGGGGCGCGGATATACATAAATGCGATAATCGCGCAGAATAAGTTTATAGTTTTTCCATTTATGCAGGGTGCCGAGGTTATCAGAGCCCATAATAAGGGCAAACTCATGTTCCGGATATTTTTCCTTTAAATGGGCAAGGGTATCAATGGTATACGATGGTTGAGGCAGTTTTAGCTCTACATCGCTTACGGTAATATTGGTTGCGTTATCTGTAGCTAATCGGGCCATCTCCAACCTGTCATAAGTATTGATCAGGTCGCCATATTTTTTAAAAGGATTTTGGGGCGATACCACCAGCCACACCTTATCAAGTGAGGTATGGTTTGCCATGTAATTAGCGATAATCAAATGCCCTATATGTATAGGATTAAACGAACCAAACAGTAAGCCTATCTTCATGCGGTGCCCCCTAACCTCCGCCACCTGGCGGGGAAATTAAAAGTTTTGTAGATTAAAATGTCCCGGTGTACAAAATGGGATTTTTGTACTCCCCCTTTAGGGGGCCGGGGGGCCAATAAACGTACTCACTAATTCCTCTGCCTCATTGCAGGCCGTTTCAAGATCGTAATTTTTGAGTATAATATCAAATTGTGGAGCGTATTTGAGCTCTTTTTCTGCTTTGGCAAAGCGTTCTTTCAGTTTTTCTTCACTATCAGTACCTCTGCCGGTCAATCTTTCAATCAAAACATCAAGTGATGGGGGCTGTACAAATATGGCAAGTGCCTGAGAACCGTATTTGCGTTTAAGGTGAAGACCACCTTCCACATCAATATCAAATATCACAGTTTTACCTTTTGCCCAGATGCGCTCAATTTCGGTGCGTAGCGTACCATAAAAGGTACCGGTATAAACCTCTTCAAATTCAACAAACTGCTTTTTGGCAATACGGTGCAAAAACTCTTCTTTGCTTATAAAATAATAATCCTGTTCATGCACCTCATCACCGCGGCGTTCGCGCGTGGTAGCCGAAATGGAAAATTCCAGCTCAGGGATTTTCCCAAGCAAGTGGTGTACTATTGTGGTTTTGCCAGCACCCGACGGAGCCGAAAATATGATGAGTTTACCTTCTTTGGCCATTGTTCATTAGTTCATTAGTTCAGTTGTTCATTGGTAGCATAGTCCATAAGATTTGAAAAACCAATGAACTAATGAACCAGTGAACTGATGAACTATAATACGTTTAACAGTTGTTCTTTAATTTTTTCAAGCTCTTCTTTCATGCCTACAACCAGTTTCTGGATATTGGCATCATTGGCTTTTGATCCTAATGTATTGATCTCACGGCCAATCTCCTGCGAAATGAAACCCAGTTTTTTACCGTTTGCATCGGCATTTTTAAGGGTTTCAATAAAATACTCGCAATGCGCTTTTAATCTTACCTTTTCTTCGGTTATATCAAGCTTATCGATATAATAGATCAGCTCCTGTTCAAAGCGGTTTTGATCGATAGCCTCGCGGCTTGCGGCCTCGGCCAAAAATGTATTGAGGCGCTCGCGGATCAAAGGAACCCGTTTTGGGTCTTCCAGTTCAACAAGTTCAAGGTTTTTCAATATGGTATTGATACGGCCTTTTATCTCCTGTTCAATAACATTCCCTTCCTGCGCCCTAAAATCCTGGAAAGCGGCCATAGCCTGCTGAAAGGTCTTTTCAACGGCCTTCCATTCATCCTCAGATATGGTATCTTCTTCGTATTTCACAACCTCGGGTAAACCTAACGCCAACTGAAGCAGGTTGCCTGTTGGCTCGCCAAGCTCTTCACTTACAGCCCTAAGTTGATTATAGTAATGTTTAAGCAGATCTTTATCGATACCGGCCGCTTTTACCGATTGGCTAACCTGTTCGGTATTGATAGATAAATTAACCTTACCGCGTTCAATAAGCTTGCTGCAGTCGTTACGCAACTGAAACTCTTTTTCGGCAAAAATCTTCGGTAAACGAAGTGATAATTCTAAAAATTTGCTGTTCAGGGATTTAACCTCTACGGTATATTTTGTATTGCCCGAATCAAAACTGGCAATTCCATACCCTGTCATGGATTTTATCATGCGCAAAGATAGCAAATTTAGTTAGAGGTTAGAGATCGGAGATTAGAGGTTAAGACAATGCAGGTTTTAAGAAATTCAAATAACAAGACACAGAAACTTCACCGAGCAAAGGGAAACCTAATCTCTAATCACCAACCTCTAACCACCAGCGCGAAGCGCTTTAACACTTTTTCACATTTCAAATAAAATACAGTTCCTATATTTACGTTCAATTATCACTGATGCGCAACTATTTATACCTGCTTGTAACAGGCGTTCTATGCCTTATAACCGTTCATGTTTCGGCCCAGGAGTTTACGGTAAAAGGAGTTATTTCTAAAAAAGTGACCAACGAGCGTGTAGGACAAGTTTTTGTTAAAGATCTGAATACCAAAACACTGATACTTAGCGACGATGTTGGCTGGTTTAGCATAAAAACCCGTGTTGGCGATACCCTGCTTTTTACCAGGGACGATTATACTCCCCAAAAAGTGGTAGTGCTTAATAATAGTGATATGCCGGTTTATATGCAGCCTGTAATTAAGTTAGATGAGGTAAAAGTTGTTGGTCAAACCAAAAGGCAGGAAATAAACGAGGTTTTGAAAGATTACAAGAAACAAGGTTCTACTTATAACGGAAGACCGCCGGCATTATCTTTTTTAAGCAATCCTGTAACCGGTTTGTATGAGCTTTTGGGCACAACTCCTAACCGGGCCCGTCGCTTTGCGCAAAATGCTCAAAGCGAACTGGAGCAGGCCGAAATTCACAAGCACTATAACATACCTTTTGTAAAGCAATATACCGGGCTGGCTACGGATAGCCTTGCACGTAAGTTCATGAATTATTATACGCCTACCTACAAGGATATTAAAGCATGGACTGATTATGACCTGATTAAGCATACCATACGGGCGTATGAATATTACAAGAATAGCAGTGAAAAAGAAAAGCTTGAAAAACTCAACAGTCCAACATTCATCGTGCCAGACTCAGCCGTAAAGCTTGGTGAGGGGCCTGTGGAGCTAAAAAAGGAAAAGAAACTACCGCTTTAAAAAAACTAAGGTTAAATGCCCAAAGTTTCGCAGGCCTTTTCGGCAGCAAGTTTTTCGGCGTTCTTTTTACTGAACTCTTTACCAGATCCCATAACTTCGCCGTCAACACTGGCCTGTACGGTGAATAGTTTGGTGCTTTCACCATCCTGGTTAGTTACCAGTTCAAAAATAATATCACGGCCATGGCGCTGGCACCATTCAATGAGCTTGCTCTTGAAATTGGTTTCAGTTTGCTCAAGCGTATGGATATCAATATGGGGCTTTATGATGTGGTTAATGAGGAAATTTTTAGTAAAGTCATAGCCTTTATCTAAATAAACCGCACCTATCAAAGCTTCAAAAGCATCACCAAGCAATGATCCCTGCCTGCTTGAGTTAAGCATTCGGTTATCATATTCAATGAGTTTATCAAAGCCAAGTTTTTTGCCGAGCGCATTAAGGTTAACACGGCTTACTATTTTTGAGCGCAATTCGGTCAAAAATCCCTCATCTTCATAAGGGTATAATTTAAAAAGTACTTCAGCAACAACACTGCCCAATACGGCATCACCCAAAAACTCAAGGCGTTCGTTACTGTTCTTCACCCCCTTTTTGATGTTTTGAGCTACCGATTTATGGCGAAAAGCCATGCGGTATAAAGACAAATTGCCCGGCACAAAGCCGAGCAAATTCTTTAAAATTTTAACATACTTCCTGTTGGGTGATATATAAAGCTTGTAGAACCGACTGATAGGCATCAAACCACAATTAATCTTCGTACTTTTTAAATATTACAGAAGCATTGTGTCCGCCAAAACCAAATCCGTTGCTTTGCACAATATTAATATCGCGTTTTTGGGCGGTATTGAAAGTGAAATTGATCTTAGGATCAAATGCCGGATCATCAGTAAAGTGATTAATGGTTGGAGGGATGATACCATGTTTTAATGCCAGTATCGATGCAATAGCTTCAACCGCGCCGGCAGCCCCAAGTAAATGGCCTGTCATTGATTTGGTTGAGCTAATGTTGATACGGTATATATCATCGCTAAACACATCCTGTATTGCTTTAATTTCTTGCGGATCACCGATTGGGGTTGATGTGCCGTGAACGTTCACATAATCAATATCGGCAGGTGTAAGGTTAGCATCTTCAAGAGCAGCGCGCATAACAAATGCAGCTCCCAAACCATCAGGGTGAGGTGCTGTCATATGGTAAGCATCGGCGCTCATGCCGCCGCCCATCATTTCGGCGTATATTTTTGCGCCGCGGGCTTTAGCATGTTCTAATTCCTCTAAAATAATGGTACCTGCACCCTCACCGGCCACAAAACCATCCCTGTCCAAATCAAACGGACGCGATGCCGTTGCCGGATCATCATTACGGGTTGATAATGCATGCATGGCGTTAAAGCCACCTATACCCGCTTCGTTGATAATAGCTTCAGAACCACCGCTGATAAACATATTAGCTTTACCCAAACGGATATAGTTAAATGAATCAATCAGTGAGTTATTTGATGAAGCACATGCCGAAACGGTTGTGAAGTTAGGGCCGCGCAAACCATATTTGATAGAAATATGGCCCGGGGCTATATCTGCGATCATTTTAGGGATGAAGAACGGGTTAAAACGTGGCGAACCATCCCCTTTTGCAAAGGCCGTAACCTCATCAAGGAAAGTTTTTAAACCACCAATACCCGAACCCCAGATAACGCCAATGCGACTGGTATCCAGTTTTGAAAAATCTAATCCCGCGTCTTTTACAGCTTCTTCTGTTGAGAATAAAGCGTATTGTACAAAGGGATCCAATTTACGGGCGTCTTTACGACCTAAAAAACCATCCGCGTCAAAGCCTTTCACTTCACACGCGAACTTAGTTTTGAATTTTTCTGTATCAAAACTCTTAATCAAGGCAGCGCCACTTACTCCATTGATCAGTCCGTTCCAATAATCTGAAACAGTGTTACCAATAGGAGTAAGTGCTCCAAGCCCGGTTACTACAACTCTTTTAAACTCCATTTAATCCAGTTAGGGAGTTCTTATTTAACGTTTTTTTCAAGGTAAGCAACTGCCTGGCCAACAGTACCAATAGTTTCAGCCTGATCGTCAGGAATAGCCACGTTAAATTCTTTTTCAAACTCCATGATTAATTCCACGGTGTCTAACGAGTCGGCACCAAGATCATTGGTGAAACTCGCTTCTGGCGTAACTTCACTTTCGTCAACACCCAGTTTTTCTACGATAATAGCTTTTACTCTTGAAGCGATATCAGACATAGTCTTTATAGTTTAATGATTAATAAAAATTCAGTGCAAAGAAAAATAAATTCTGTCAATAAACAAATCTAAAACTTTTACAATATAAATCTCTAAACAAAATTTTATTGAAACAGTTTGTATTAGTAATTTTGACGGCGTAAAAGTAATGATTTTGAACAGGAAATTTTTAAAGTTTGAGATCGATTTTGATTTTGTGCTCATTGCAGTAACAAGCTCACTTAAAGATTACCGGGTTTGTTTTCTTATAAACAAGTACTTAAATTTTAATTTCTCAAAAACCGATGACCTGGAAGTAGATATTTACCCCGGGGCTGAGCCTGTTTTGTTTTCACTATACCGCTACAGTTGGGAAACTACCGAAACCGACTTCTTCTTTATTGGCAATAAAGGCTCTGATGGTTACCTGGTACCAGAAATAAAAAGCGCCGACTATTTTTTAATGATCCGTAACTATATAGATGATAATGAGCTTGATACGATCATCTCATCGCTCAATAAAATACCTGAGATAGTTGCAGCCGTAAAGATTGACCCAAAAAAAATAAAATCACGGGAAAATCTGTTATTTTAGCGCCGAATTTAAAAAGGTGTTGGTTTTAAAATCATTAAATATCCTCCAGTTTTAACCCGAATAATATGGAACTATACTATAATCGTACAAAAATTGTTGCCACCATGGGGCCGGCATCAGCTAAAAAAGATGTTTTATTAGCGATGATCAAGGCAGGTGTTAACGTTTGCCGTCTTAATTTTTCGCACGGTAAGCCCGAAGATCATAAGGTAGTGATCGATCTTATCCGTGAGATTAACGAGCAATACAAAACAAACGTAGGCATCCTTGCCGATTTGCAGGGCCCAAAGATCCGCATAGGCCTGGTAAAGGATGGCGGTATTCATTTAGTTAACGGAACGCACATTAAAATTACTACACATGAGTGTATTGGTAATGATGAGCAGATCTATATTACTTATGATACCTTCCCTCAGGATGTACAGGCAAATGAAATTATTTTGCTTGATGACGGTAAACTGCAATTAAGGGTTATTGAAACCAACAAAATTGATACAGTTATATGTGAGGTTGTTCACGGCGGTATTTTAACATCACGTAAAGGTGTTAACCTGCCAAACACCAAAGTATCTATCCCAAGCTTAACCGAAGAGGACCTGATCAACCTTGAATTTGCCCTTAAACAGGATGTTGAATGGATAGGCCTATCTTTTGTGCGCACAGGCGAGGATATTATTGACCTGAAACGTATTATAGCACGCAACGGTTCGGCAGCTAAGGTTATTGCCAAAGTTGAAAAACCGGAAGCTATTGATAATATTGATGCTATTATTGCCGCTACAGACGGTGTAATGGTTGCCCGTGGCGACCTTGGTGTTGAAATGCCGCTTGAAGAAGTGCCATTGCTGCAAAAAATGATTGCCCGTAAATGCCGTGCCGCTTCAAAACCGGTTATCGTAGCTACCCAGATGCTTGAATCAATGATCACTACGCCGCGCCCAACCCGTGCCGAAGTAAATGACGTTGCCAACTCAGTACTTGACGGTGCCGATGCTGTGATGCTAAGCGGTGAAACATCAGTTGGTGAGTTTCCGGTTATCGTTATTGAAACTATGGCCAAAATTGTGCGTAATGTTGAAGAGTTAGGCTATCCTTTTAATGCTCCTAAACAGGCAGTAGCTAAAGATCAGTCATCTCCGGATTTCCTGATCAATGCGCTTTGCGAATCTGCCGTACACATTGCTGAGCAAAGTAATGCAGTTGGTATCGTTTCAATGACCACTTCGGGTTATACTGCATTTGAAATATCAAGCCACAGGCCTAAAGCCAGTACATATATCTTTACGTCGAACAAGCAATTATTAAATGCGCTTAGCCTTGTTTGGGGTGTAAGGGCATTTTACTATGATCAGCTGGAAAGCACAGATCAAACTATTGCCGATGTTAATGAGATCCTTAAAGCTGAAAACCTGATCAAATCGGGCGATGTGGTTGTTAATACAGCTTCAACGCCTATTATTAAACAAGGCAAAACCAACACGCTTAAACTGAGCGTTGTTGAATAAGAATATTTAAGATCTTACTTTTAATGAAGAAGGCTCGCCGGGATAACTGGCGGGCTTTTTTGTTGGGGCTACACCCTGGAAACGGGCGTAAAAACAATGCCGGCTACCCGAAGATAAACCGGCAAAGCACAATTAAAATCAAACATAATCCAGTTTAGGTTGAATGGGTTGATCTCTCTTGCTATCCTAAAAAATAAAAGGTAGATGTTTCTTTAATAAAGGCTATCCGCGTTTGTAAAAGCGATTTAAGCATTTGTCGCAGCGGTAATGTTTTACCTGAAGCCAGGGGAGTAATATTTTAACAAGGGCTCCCCTCTTTATCCTGTCGCAAAATTTATTTTTACATCTTGGGCATATTGCGGCAGATGTTTTGCCAATGGTAGGAATAGCATGAGGTTGGCTATTGTCAATATCGGGCTTATCCTTGTTAAAAATTACAGTCATTGTATTAGGGGGAATAGTATGTAACAAAGCTGCCCATAAACAATATAATAAAACTGCCATTTAACTTCACAAAACCGCCATTTGTGTTAAAAAAGCCATCTTTGAAGTTAAAATATGCCTGAAAACTAAAAAGACTAACTAAAATGACAGCCCAACATGAGGTTTAAAGCAATTCGTTAACGTCTCGGCCGTAATGTTCTTTAAACAATTTACTGAAGTATGCGGGGGTATCAAATCCTGCAGCGTATGATACTTCGGCAATGGTGCGGTACTTACCGCTTTCAATAGCTTCGCGCCCAATTTGTAACCGTATAGCGCGGATATATTTGTTAGGGGTAAGCCCGGTAATTGATTTTATGCGGCGAAACAATTGACGCTCACTGATGGCAAGTTCATAACTCAGCGCGGCAAGGGTGAGATCCGTTTTACCGGTATGTTTCCGTACCATAACTTCCAGTTCCTCAAGCCAGGATAAATCGGCCGGTGAAAGTACGAGATCCGGGCTTTCTGTGGCTTGCTCAAACTGCTGACCGTTTGCTACAATAATTATGTCCTCATCGTCCGGAACAGTGGCCCCTGAACGGGCAGCAGCATTGTTGATAAGGTTTGCAGTGCGTGCAAGTAACTCGCTGCTTAAAAATGGCTTGGTAAGGTAATCATCAACGCCTGTATGAAGCGCTTTGAGTTTATGTCTTGTATCAGCCAGCGCCGTAAGCATAATCACCGGGATATTGCAATAAGCTGGGCTTTGTTTCAGGGTTTCAAGCAGGGTAAAGCCATCCATTTCGGGCATCATCACATCTGAAATGATGAGGCTGGGCGTTGCAGGGAGTTCCTGGAGCTTTTTTAATGCTTCGCGGCCGTTATTGGCCGTAATGAGCCGGTACAGAGGGCGTAAAATATCTGCAATATAAGCCGCCATTTCATGGTGATCTTCTACAAGCATGATCAGTTGCTGGCCGGTATCAGGCTTACCAAACCTGGCAACTTTAAAGTCATTTTCATCAACAGTTATTTCAACAGCAGGTTCGCTGGCAATTTTAAGGGGAATACAGGCTTTAAATACTGCACCCTTTTCCCAGTTATTCTCTACCGTAATCCCCCCGCCCAAAAGTTCAGTTAATTCGCGTGCTATAGCAAGGCCAATACCTGTTCCGCCTTCCAGCGGCGCTTCATCATGTTTGCCCTGATAATAACGGTCAAAAATATGCGGCAGGTCATTTGGCTGGATACCCATACCCGTATTTGCCACGCTAAATTCAATCATGTTGGGCTTTGTAGCTACAGTTACGGTAATAGTGCCTGTATGCGGGGTGAATTTGATAGCGTTGCTGATTAAATTGTTGGCTATCTTTTCAAACTTTTCCTGATCGAGTAAAACGAAAAGTGTTGGGCTAACAGAGTTAAGCAAGCTGTAATTGATTTCCTTATATTCTGCAGCTGATGCAAACGCCTGAAACAGGGTTTTTACAAATGAAGATAATGCAACGGCTTTTGGAGTTATAACTAATTTCCCTGCTTCCAGTTTACCAAGGTCGAGCAGTTCATTAACTATATTAAGCAGCTTTTTACTATTGTTTGATATAGTTTGCAACATTCCCCTTTGCTCATCTTCATAGTTGTTAAAACTCATCAGTTGATTTGCCGGCCCCATGATCAGCGTTAACGGGGTGCGCAACTCATGGCTTATATTGGCAAAGAAGCGCGTTTTCATGGCATCCAGTTTTTCCAGCTGGCTATGTTCTTCGGCCAGTAAAGCGGCTTCCCTTTTCTTTTTGATGATGAACCAGCGGTAACTCAAAACTGATGCTATAGCAATAACCAGTGCAAGTGCAATTAAAAAATTGCGCTGCACTTTAACCAGTTTAGTTTGAGTGGCGGCTATTAATAAGCGTTTATCTGCCTGATATTTTTTATCCAGTTCGGCAGCATCGTGTGTTTTGTCGAGTGCGTTGATGCTGTCGTTAAGCCGGCTATACAGATAATTATATTTAAAGGCATTTTTATAATCATCGATGCCCTTATATGCAATGGTTAAATGGTCATAGATATTTTTTTGAATGGTGATATTACTTTGTTCTTCGGGTTGTATATTAACAGCCATCTCGCCGTATTGTACAGCTTTTTTAAAATCCTTATGATCAACATACATGGTCATAAGCTCATTAAGATTATGCTTTTCGAGCGTTTTAAAACCTCCTTTACGTGATGTTGCCAGTGCCTGCATCAGTATGTCTTCGGCCTTTTTATCCTGATTGGTCATGAGGTATAAGCGGCCAAGGTTGCCCTGGTAGCGGGCTACGCTAAAATCTGAAAGAAAATGCTGATACTTTTTATCAAGTACCTTCTCCATTAAGAGGGTTGCTTTGGCCAAATTGGTGGGGGATGACATGCTTCGTTCAGAAAGTATGTTGGAGATATTGCTCAGCGCGAAAATATAAGCAGCAGTGTCCTTTATACTTAATGCATCTTTTGAAGCCTGTTCTGCATATGGCAGGGCCTGTTTAGGGTTGTCAATTGACCGGTAGATGTCGGCAATGCAAGCGCGGCAATCAATACTTAAACTTTTCCATCCGCGGCTATCGCATTCCTTTAATATTTTAAAAGCAACATTTAAGGCCTCAACTGTTTGGGCTTCGCGGCTCAGCATGTAAGCGGCCATGATAGGCGACTTTTCATAAGTTAATGAATCGGCAGGCGTTGCGAGTTTAGTGGCTTCACGGGCAAATGTTAAGGCATCGTGTTCGTTCCCGATACCGTAAGCTTGATAGGCCTGTGCCAGTAATACCCGTGCTTCAAACGGTTTATTGTTATTTTTCCGGGCCGAATCGATGAGATTTTTTGCAAGCACAGCGGCCGAATCCTGGCTTTTCATTCCCCTTAGCATTTTCAATATTGGTTCTTTACCGGGCTTGGACTTGTTTTGGGCCTGAGCCATAAAACCACACAAAAAAATAAAGAAAAGTAAAACGAGCCTTCGAAAAGGGCGGGTAGGGGTAATTGTAATAGGGGTCATGATATAGAGGCCAAATTACAATTTTATCGGTGCCGGGAATTAATTAATTTGATATAAATTTCCTTATAAATAACTTTTATCCAGAATGTTTTCCAGTGTGCGCTTTTTAAATCAATAGTTAAAATTGTTTGTTTTGTTGTTAATATTACGGCATTATAAACGGCATGACCGGCATAAAGCTATAATTGATTACTTTAGCAGCTGGTATTGTTATAAAATTACCCATGAAACATTACGGACTAATTGGTTTTCCGCTTTCTCATTCATTTTCAAAAAAATTTTTTACTGAAAAATTTGAAGCCGAAGGCATTACAGATGCGCGCTATGATCTCTACCCCATTGAGCATATCAAAGATTTGCAGGACCTGCTTGATGAACATCCCGACATTTGTGGCCTTAATGTAACCATCCCTCATAAAATTAATGTTTTGCCATTATTGGATTGGATAGAGCACGATGCCCGCAAAGCTGGTGCAGTGAATTGTATCAGGGTAACAGCCGAAAGCCCGATAGAAGCTGCATTTTCGGGCGAGATAGGGGTTAAAGACCATGATTTCAGGTTGGAAGGGTACAATACCGATATCTACGGTTTTGAGCAGTCATTAAAGCCTTTAATTGGCGATGGTAATGATGATGCCCTGATTTTGGGTGATGGCGGTGCCGCCAAAGCAGTAAAGTGCGTACTCGAAAATTTAGGTATCAGTTATAAAGTTGTTACCCGGAAGCCAACGCACCATGCGGATAATATTTTGTTTAAAGATCTTAAGCCGCATCATATAACACAGCATAAGATCATCATTAACACAACTCCGTTAGGAACCTACCCCAAGGTTGATGAGTGCCCGCCTATCCCCTATGATTTTATAGGAGACGGTCATGTTTTATACGACCTGATATACAACCCTGAAGAAACCCTGTTTTTAAAGCAAGGCCGCGAGCGAGGTGCTGTAACAAAGAATGGCTATGAAATGTTAGTTTTACAAGCCGAAAAATCATGGGAGATCTGGAACTCAAAAGAGAAGCATCCATGAAGTATTTAACCCTTTTAGTAGCGGCATTGCTGTTTCTGGCTGCGTGCGGCAGTAATCATGACTACGCGCCTAAGCCACGTGGTTTTTATCGTATCCCATTCCCCAAAAAAGAATACCAGGATTATGCTGCCGGTTGCCCGTATACCTTTACCTACCCTAAATACGCTAATATCGAACCCGATAAAAAACGCGATGCTAAACCTTGCTGGGTAAATATGCAGTTTCCGCAGTTTAATGCCACATTGCATTTAAGTTATCAGCCCATCACTTCAAAAAAAGAGTTTCACCAATTGGTTGAAGATGCACGCACGTTTGCCTTTAAGCATACTGTTAAAGCAACATCTATTGATGAAGGTATTATCCATTATGCCGATAAAAAGGTTTATGGTATTTATTATACCATAGATGGCAATGCAGCCTCGTCTGCCCAGTTTTTCCTTACAGACAGTACGCATAACTATATCCGTGGAGCACTATATTTTAATAGCGAGCCCCGGCTTGATTCCATCCAGCCTGTACTTAATTTTATAAAGCAGGATATGGCTGTGATGATCAAAAGCTTTAAGTGGAAGTAGGGTGTAGAGGCAAGACTTGAAGAACCAGGAGGCAGGTGTCTTTCTATTGAATTAGTGAAACCTAAGAAAATAGGTTTAAAGGTTAATAATATGGAGCTGATTTGTTTTTGAACTTTTCTAACTCAATTGCTTCTTCAAAATAAGCTTTAAATTTAGTTGAAAGTGCTTCGTCCATAAATTTAATGATGGTGTATCCGCTATCAAAGCAAATAATTTCCACAACCGCTCCTGGATATTGAATATTACCGTTTTTCCAAACGATAGCTGTATTTTCTGCATAAGGCAAATTGTTCAAATCAACCTGTATCTGGATTTGTTGAGGCACGCCGAGAAATATGCCCCATATAATTTGCATTTCGGTGTTGGCCACAGCTTTAAACTCTGCAGCATTTAGTATCCGATATTCATCATCCATACTAATCGGCGGCTGGCTACCATCCCAAACACAATACTCTAAATCAGTTACCAACCAATTCAGGTCGGCGATATCATTAAATATCGGCTTTATAACTTCTTTAAGATTTGTATGATAATCAAACTTATTGCTTTTACGTAAGATCCAGTTCATATCAATAAAGATAGGTTTTAGAATATATTGAGCAATTTAAAACATGCTTATCGATAACGCTGTTATAAATATGCCGGGTTTCCGGTTTAATAATAACTCAACAATGAAACTCATCAAAATCAATAAAATACGTACTGATATCCGGCTGCATACCGAAAGCCTTGCCCATAGCGGGTTTAAGAAAATATTTGAAGGTATCGATCAGCTTAAAATAAAAAATGGTGTTGATAAACTTGGCCTCGAAGGTTTTATTAACCAATGCGCCTGTCTTGCGGCAGGTTCCGGTGCTATGGCGGGCAGTGGCGGCATGTTTACGCTGATAGCAGGGATCCCTTTTGATTTCATCAACCTGATCACCCAGCAGTTCAGGGCTATTATGGGTATCATGTATTATTACAGGGGTACCTATGACAATGGTTTTGATGATTTCATGTCGTTAGTGGCAACATCGGTAAGGGTTGAAGCTGGTGTAGCTATTACCAAAAGCATGATGGAAGGCATTGCCGAACGAATGCTGATGATATTAGGTACCCGCACCGCCGAACGCCTGGTGCCCGTTGTAGGGGCTGTAATTGGCGGCACAGCAAATTACCTGTTCATTAAACGCATGGCCGAACAGGTTAAGCGGATGCAGAAGGATTATGTAGTGATTGAGGTGGGATAGAAAATCAAGTGGCGGACTATGCGAGAGATTTGGGCTAAAGCCCGCGCTTAGCAATGTTTTTATCCGTTGGTTAAAACCAATGGCAATGAAGCTAAATTTGGGGTTCATCGCCATCACTTCTGTCGGTAATGAACTCGAATTTTCCATTCATTGCCGTCCCATTTATGGGACGGAACCCAAATTATACAAAGTGGCTTTAGCCCAAATGAACTATGTATTAAAGCGTTTTCGATTGTAAAGTCTATCGGCTTTCAGCTTCCCAAAAGCTACATTCCATCAAACATGCTCAGATCAAATTTAGGTTTGATGGCATATCTAAGCTGCACCAACCCGCTCGAAAATTGCTCGCTGCTCAGTAAAATAAGTTCTACACGATCTTTTGAACCGGTGAATAAAGGCTTCCCTCCGCCTAAAATAATGGGGTGAACCGAGAGCATAAACTCGGTGATCAAGCACCGGTCGATAAATGCAGAAACAAGGCTTGCACCTCCAAATAACCAAATATTGCTGCCTGCTTGGTTCCTGATCTCTTCTACACGCGCTGCAAACTCGGTGCTATTAATAATTTCGGTATTGGGATTTTGTGATGCCCGAAGTGTATCCGAAAAAACATACATTTTTAGGGCTCCAAACATTTCAGGATCGGTACTCATGAGCAAATCGTAGCTTTTACGACCTATGAAAATGGCATCGCTGCTGTTTAGAAACTCGGTCATCCCATAATCCTGATCGGTAAGGCACCAGTCATATTCGCCGTTAGTACCTTCAATAAAGCCATCGAGGCTCACCGCAAGGTTTAAAATTATTTTACGCATGGGTTATTCTTCAGGTGTATTATTCATTTCCTGCCACTGCTTGCTGAACGATTTATCAGCCACGTTTGGCATGTCGCGTAAATGGCCCCATGTGCGTTTAAAAAAAGTTTTGAGCAGGAAGTTTTTCATGCCGCCGCCAAAAAAATCGGTAAGCTTGCGTTTAAGCATTCCCTTTTTCCAGATAGCCCAACCCCAGCGCTCTTTGTTGGTAACCAGGTTCTCATTCACCGCGTCACGGCGGTTCAAGAGCAACATTTTGTGGATATCGATCTTAACCGGGCAAACTTCTGTGCATTTGCCACATAAACTTGAGGCGTAACTCAAGTGCTTAAAATCTTCCATACCACGTGTATGCGGGGTAATAATAGAGCCTATCGGGCCGCTATAGGTGGTGGCGTAAGTATGGCCGCCAATGTTTTTATAAATTGGGCAACCATTGAGGCATGCCCCGCAGCGGATGCAATATAGTCCCTGGCGCTGGTCTTTTTTTGCCAGCAGATTAGTACGTCCGTTATCCAGCAATACTACATACATTTCTTCAGGGCCGTCGGTTTCATTTGATTGGCGCGGACCGCTCAGTATGCTATTATACACAGTAAGGTTTTGACCAGTGCCGTGGGTTGAAAGCATTGGCCAAAACAAATCCAGATCGGTAATGGAAGGAATGATTTTTTCAATACCCACAATGGCTATATGTATTTTAGGGAATGTGGTACAAAGGCGCGCGTTCCCTTCATTTTCGCTGATAGCAATGCTGCCGGTATCAGCCAGCAGGAAGTTAGCGCCTGTTATGCCTACATCGGCCTGTACATATTTTTCGCGAAGCAGTTCGCGGGCTTTCAGGGTAATTTGTTCGGGTGTGGCGTCAATGGGGGTACCAAACTTTTCGTTAAAAAGCTTCGCTATATCCTCCTTGCTCAGGTGCATAGCCGGGGTAACAATATGGTAAGGCTTTTGGCCTAACAACTGTACTATATATTCGCCAAGATCTGTTTCGAGCGACTCGATCTGGTTACTTTCCAGAAATTCATTGAGGTGAATTTCTTCAGTAACCATCGATTTTGATTTTACTACGGTTTTAGCATTGGCCTTTTTGATAATATTCAGGATTTCGCGCTGGGCTTCTTCTACATCATTAGCCCAAATCACCTTGCCGCCGCGTTTTTGGAAATTTGCCTCAAATTCGGGGAGGAATTTATCAAGGTTTTCCATCACCTTCCATTTAAGCACATGGCCTTTTTTCTTGGCATTATCTAAATTGATAAGGCGCGACAAGCCCCGGGATACCGCTGTATCATACCGGTCAATATTGAAATTGATAATCCGGCGATGATCGGCATCAAAAGCCTTCTCCTCCGATTTTATCAGGAATTCTTCAGCGGTTGCTCCCATATATGCGAAAGTAGGGTTTTGTTTTTATTTTTTATGGTGAGCGGTTGATTGAGTTGATTAAGTGAGTGGTTTTTTATTTTTTGAACATCTTATTAGTTAAATGGTTTTCGCAAAATCAATTTTCCTTTAACAAAAAGAGGCGCAAGTGATGCGCCTCTACATAAAATATTTTCAGCGAGCAGAACCACTCACCTAATCAACTCAATCAACCAGTCACTACTTCCCAACAGCATCCACTGCGGGGCGTTTATCGCGATTGGCCAATTCCCAGCCGGTGTAAAATACCAGTTGAGCGCGTTTGGCTAACAGCGGGAAATTGATCTTGCTTACTTCATCGCCAGGCTGATGGTAATCGGCATGAACACCATTAAAGTAGAAGATAATAGGTACGCCGTGTTTTGCAAAGTTGTAGTGATCGCTGCGGTAGTAAAATCTGTTAGGATCATTAGGATCATCATACTTATAGTCAAGTTTTAGTTTTGTATAAGTATTGTTGGCGTTTTCACCAATTTCATGCAGCTCCTTGCTCAACATAGCCGAACCGATAGGGTATACATAGTTTGCGGAATCGGGTTTGCCAATATATTCTTCGCCAACGCGGCCAATCATATCAATGTTTAAATCGGTAATGGTATTAGCCAGCGGGAATACAGGATGATCTGAATAATACTCAGAACCTAATAAACCTTTTTCTTCGCCTACGTTACCTAAAAACAGGATACTGCGGCGTGGGCCATGACCGTCTTTTTTTGCCTTGGAGAAAGCCCGGGCAATTTCCAAAATGCCGGTAGTACCTGAACCATCGTCGTCGGCACCGTTGTTTACTTTATCCTTTGCCTTTTCATCGGGGTTTAAGCCTATATGATCATAATGCGCCGAAAAAACCAATACTTCATCTTTCAGATCGGTACCCGGCATGTAGCCCAATACGTCAACCGCTTTTACATCATTTTTTGTAGTAGCGTAGTTTATAACCACGTTATTTTTAATATCTGCCGCAGGAGTAACCGCCGCTGCCGAAGCAGATTTAAGGTCGGCATAGGTTTTACCTGTTGATTTTACAAGTGCGTCGGCCAATGTAGCAGTGATATTGAACACAGGTGCATTCGTATTTGCCGGTTTAGCCGCTTCATCTTTAATGGTTAGCTTAGGGCTTGTTACGCTTTTACCAAAACGGGCCAGTGCAGCTGCAATACCCGGGTTGGCAGCTAAAATGATCGCCGGATTTTTGCTTTGTAAATTCTTTACAACCTTCATGCGCGCATTGGTCATGCGATAGCTGGTATTGGGTGTAGTGCCTGCTTCTGGTTTATCCTCGTTAATCCAAAGCACAATTTTCCCTGCCAGATCGGTATTGCCAATTTCAGCATCGGTACCATAGCCAACAAATACGATGTTATTTACTGATGTGCTTTTATCCGGGAATGAACCTCCTAAATAAAAGTCGGTGCCATACTCAAATGATTTTCCGTTAACCGTAAATGCGGTTACTTTCAAAGCATTTTCGGTAAGGGGTACATTCAAGAAGTATGACCCGTTAACAGGTGCCTGCAGCCCTAATTTTTTAAACTCATTGGCTATGTAATTAGCGGCTTTTTCGGCACCTGGTTTACCCGTTTCACGGCCTTCAAAGGCATCTGAAGCCAGGATGCTCAGGTGCTTTTTCGCATCATCTGCAGTTATCAGCCCGGCGTATTTCATAGCCGTGCTGTTCTGCTGTGCACAGGCCGTCGTTGCCGAGGCCAGTGCAATGAGCAATAATGGTAATTTATTCATTCTTTTAGTTAATAGTTCTTTTTTAAGGTGCCCTTTAAGGTCAAAGGCTAAAGGTTAAAGGCGAAAGGTAGCTGCATCTTGCAAAGCGAAAGACGATAAAAACCTTTTACCTTTTGCCTTTAACCTAAATCAAGCGCACGCAATTTTCTCCACACGATGGGCATGCCTGCCGCCTTCAAATTCAGTATTTAAAAATGTAGTTACAATTGCCGTCGCTTCTTCGGGGGTAACAAAGCGGGCAGGTACGCAAACTATGTTGGCGTTGTTATGGCTGCGGGCCAGCACAGCAATTTCTTCTTTCCAGCAAATGGCCGCACGAATATTTTGGTGTTTGTTGGCTGTTATAGCCACACCATTAGCCGCACCACAAATCAGGATCCCCAGGTCGCATTCGCCGCTTTCAATGGCATTAGCTACGGGGTGCGCAAAGTCAGGATAGTCAACCGATTCAGATGAATAAGTGCCGAAGTCTTTTACTTCGGTCATTGATAGGGCCGCGGTTAAAATTTCTTTGTATTCATACCCGGCATGATCCGAACCAATTGCAATTTTTAATCCTTGCTTCATTTAACAAAAGTATAACGTTTTACCGTGTTTAAAGGTAAATAATTTGTTATAAACAGGCCAGTGTGTAAACGCTCAAAAAGATGGTTTCTCAGTCCTTAAAATATGCGGATCTCACTTATTTGCTGCTTTAGCATAGAAAAAGCAGCCGACAGCTTAAAAAGACGTTATTAAGCTCTGTCTAAAGCTTCTTCTTTTTTGATCTTACGTTTTTCAACAAGGCCGGCTACAATTATACTAACCTCGTATAATACAAACAGCGGGATACTAACCACGGTCATGGTAAGCATATCAGGTGTAGGGGTAACTACCGCAGCTATGACCAGGATCACCACAATGGCATACCTGCGTGTTTCTTTCATGAACTTGGGCGTCATGATACCCAGATTAGCCAATATATAAACCAGGATAGGCAATTGAAAAACAAGGCCTGTAGCAAGGGTAAGGGTTGCCACCGAAGATAGGTAAGAGTCCGTATCAATCAAATTCTCAATAGCCGCGCTTACAGTATAGCCCGACAGGAAGTTGATTGACATCGGTGTGATTACATAGTAACCAAACAGGACACCCAAAAAGAAAAGAAAACAGGCATAAAATACAAATCCGGTAGCTGCCTTACGCTCCTTGTCATGTAACGCAGGCTTTATAAAACGCCAGAGTTCCCAGATCAGGTATGGAACGCCCAGCGTGATCCCGATTATTAATGCCGAGTTGATCTGGAGCGTAAACTGACCAGCCAGTTCGGTATTGATCAGGCGGATTTTAACATTACTAACGCAAAAGCCGTCGCGATGCAGGGCAGCACCGATTTTGCAAAGCATACGGTAAGTCCAGAAAGTTGACTTGCTGGGCCCCATGATAATGGTATCAAAGATCCAGTCGTAGTAATAAAAAACAACAGCGGTAAATACTACAATGGCTATTGAAGCACGTATAAGATGCCCCCTTAAAGCCTCGAGGTGATCAAAGAAAGACATTTCTGCCTCTAACGTTTTACCTTTTTCCTTTATGGCCTTGATGATCTTGTTTTCGCTCATTGTAATATATACCGCTGTATCAACGCTATTGTGCTAAATACGTTTAATAGTATGAAGTTAGTTTGAATTTATTTTTATAATTCAAATGTATCCATAAACTTGGTGGTAAAATTACCAGCGCGGAAGTTTGGATCCTTCAATAATTTTAAATGGAATGGAATGGTTGTTTTAACGCCTTCTATCACGAATTCGCTCAATGCGCGCTCCATGGTGCTCAAAGCTTCATCGCGGGTTTGGGCCACGCAAATAACTTTGGCAATCATTGAATCATAATTTGGAGGAATAACATAGCCGGTATATACGTGTGTATCTATACGCACACCATGTCCGCCCGGAGAGTGGAAATTGGTTATTTTACCAGGTGAAGGACGGAAACTGTTAAACGGATCTTCGGCATTGATACGGCATTCAATGGCATGCATTGTTGGCTCGTAATTTTTACCAGAGATGGGGATGCCTGCAGCAACTTTGATTTGCTCTTTGATCAGGTCAAAATTGATCACCTCTTCGGTAACCGGGTGTTCAACCTGGATCCGGGTATTCATCTCCATGAAGTAGAAGTTACGGTCTTTATCAACCAAAAACTCTACAGTACCGGCACCTTCGTATGAAACAGCTTTGGCACCTTTTATAGCGGCCTCGCCCATTTTTTTACGTAGTTTTTCGGTCATGAAAGGTGAAGGTGATTCTTCAACCAGTTTCTGGTGACGACGTTGGATAGAGCAGTCGCGCTCAGAAAGGTGACATACTTTGCCAAACTGATCACCCACAACCTGAATTTCGATGTGACGCGGGTCCTGAACATATTTTTCAAGGTATAAGCCATCGTTACCGAAAGCAGCACCAGACTCGGCACGGGCAGAATCCCAGGCGTTTTCAAATTCTTCGTCTTTCCAAACAATACGCATACCGCGGCCACCACCACCGGCAGTAGCTTTTAATATAATAGGGTACCCAATTTTGTTGGCGATAGAAATACCTTGTTTAACATCGCTAAGCAAACCATCTGAACCGGGAACGATAGGTACACCAGCTTTTTTCATGGTATCCTTAGCTGAGGCTTTATCACCCATCTGGTTGATCTGCTCGGCAGTGGCACCGATAAATTTAATGCCATATTCAGCACAAATGGCCGAGAACTTGGCATTTTCAGACAGGAAGCCGTAACCAGGATGGATCGCATCTGCATTGGTTAATTCGGCAGCCGATATGATGTTTGGAATATTTAAATAGGAATCGCGACTTGGCGGCGGACCGATACAAACAGCTTCATCGGCAAAACGAACGTGAAGACTATCGCGGTCGGCGGTTGAATATACAGCTACCGTTTTAATACCCATTTCTTTACAGGTACGGATAATACGAAGGGCGATTTCGCCACGGTTAGCTATTAATATTTTTTTAAACATTGTTTTTCTTTGATGTGCAAATTACAGATGTGCAAATATGCAGATGAAAATATTAACGAATGATTGATGGGCAAATATGTAAATTATAAATGTGCAAACGAATTAAATATCATTTGCACATCTGTAATTTGCACATCAGTTCATTAACTAAACTGGTTCTACTAAAAACAGGGGTTGATCGTACTCAACCGGTGAGGCGTTATCAACAAGTACTTTTACGATACGGCCCGAAACTTCTGATTCAATTTCATTGAATAGTTTCATAGCTTCAATGATACATACTACGCTACCTGGTTTTATCTCATCGCCAACGTTTACAAACAAAGGTTTATCCGGGCTTGATGAACGGTAAAAAGTACCGATCATAGGTGATTTAACGGTAATGTATTTTGATGTATCAGGAGCAGCCGGTGCAGCAGGCTCAACCGGGGTTGGTGCCGGAGCAGATGGCAATACCGGAGTAACAGGTTGTGTAACTGCCGGGATAGTAGCATGAACCACCGTAGGCTGTACCTCGTTGGTTTTTATTGTGATCTTAAAATCTTTTTGCTCGATTGATACTTCGTTCACGCCCGATTTGGAAACAAAGCGAATAAGGTCCTGAATTTGTTTAATATCCATGTTGAAGGATTAATTGGTTTTGGACAAAGTTTATACCTAAATTATATATTAATGTGCAAACTACAGTTGTGCAAATATGCAAATCCATGTATTGATGTGCAAATGCGTTGTGTTGCAAATTATACGTTAGTTAATTAATCAGAGGTTCAATTACGTTGATAATTGAACAGTTTTATATGTTTTTATAAGCAGATAACATGTGCCGTTTACAGATGTTTTAATTTTTTGATATGGTAGATATGCTTTGATAAAGAAAATCAGCACATCAGCATACCTGAAATTTGCACATCAATAAGCCCACTTCAAATACACCGCGCCCCAGGTAAATCCGCCGCCAAAAGCTGCTAAAATCAGGTTATCCCCTTTCTTAAATTTGCTTTCCCATTCCCACAAACAAAGCGGGATTGTTCCGTTGGTGGTGTTACCATAGCGCTCAATATTGATAATAACTTTATCGGCACTGATACCTGTACGGTTTGCAGTAGCATCAATAATGCGCTTGTTGGCCTGGTGCGGTACCAGCCAGGCAATATCATCGCCTGTTAGGTGGTTACGTTCCATTACTTCGTGCGCAACATCGGCCATGTTGGTTACTGCAAATTTAAATACAGCCTGGCCTTCCTGGTACGCATAATGCTCACCGGCGTCAACGGTAGCATGGCTGGCTGGTTTTAATGAACCGCCGGCTTTAAGGTTAAGGTACTGACCTCCGGCACCGTCGCTTCTTAAAATAGAATCGATCAGGCCGTTGCCTTCCTCATTTGGCTCAAGCAGGGCCGCGCCGCAGCCATCACCAAAAATAATGCAGGTAGCACGATCTTTATAGTTAACAATAGCCGACATTTTATCGCCGCCAACAACCAATACTTTTTTATGCTTGCCGCTTTCAATAAATTGAGCGCCTGAAGTTAAGCCGTATAAGAAACCGGAGCATGCAGCCTGCAAATCAAATCCCCACGCATTTTTTGCACCAATTTTGTGGGCTAAAATGTTGGCCGTAGCCGGGAAGATCATATCGGGGGTGGTAGTACAAAAGATGATAAGGTCGATCTCATCGGCACCGATACCGCGTTTTTTAAGGAGCTCGGTAACGGCGGGGACCGCCATATCAGATGTAGCAAGGCCTTCGCCTTTTAATATGCGTCGCTCTTTGATACCGGTACGGCTGGTTATCCATTCGTCGTTTGTATCAACCATTGTTTCCAGTTCCTGGTTGGTTAATACATAGTCGGGAACGTAACCATGTACAGCGGTAATAGCGGCATGAACTTTACTCATCTTTATAAAATTACTGGAATGCTTGTTTTATTTTATCAACGAGGTTACTCTCTATCATGTTCCTTGATAAAAGGACCATGTTTTTTATCGCCTCGGGGCTCGAGATGCCGTGACCAACAACAACGGGGGCATTTACACCCAGTATTGGGCTGCCGCCATATTGTTCATAATTAAACCTGTCAAAAAACTCGTCCTTCAGCTGTTTCTTCCGCGTTACAACATAAAACGATTCTGCAAGCTTTAATATTACATTGCCTGTAAAACCATCACATACATACACATCGGTGCCTTCGCTAAAAAGATCGCGCCCTTCAACATTGCCAACAAAGTTAAACAACTTTGTTTCTTTCATTAACGGGTAGGTAGCCTGGCAAAGTAAGTTGCCTTTTTCCTCCTCTTCGCCAATGTTAATGAGCGCAACCCGCGGGTTAGGTATATCATAAACAGTTTGGGCAAACAGGCTGCCGAGTACGCCGAACTGAACAAGCACATCAGGCTTGCAATCGGCATTGGCACCTACATCCAACAAAATACCCAAACCTCCTTTAAGTTTGGGTACAATAGTAGTCATAGCCGGGCGTACAACACCCGGAATAGTTTTTACGCTGAACATGGCGCCAACAAGCATAGCGCCGGTGTTACCAGCCGATGAGAAAGCCTGAATTTCGCCGGCTTTAAGCAGTTGGAAACCAACTGATATGCTCGAGTCAGGCTTTTGAACAATAGCTTTAGTCGGGTGTTCGCCCATACCAATAACTTCGGTTGTATGTACAAACTCGAAGTTATCAGGGCTTACACCGTTTTCCTGAAGAATACTTACTGTAACTTCTTTATCGCCAATGAGTACCAGTTTCTGGTCGGCAGATAAAGTTTTATACGCTTCGATAGCTCCTAAAACAGCTGCTTTGGGAGCGTAATCACCGCCCATAATATCTAAGCCAATCTTCATTTTCAGAAAATTAAACTTAGGCTACTGCTGCTTTCTCAATAAGAACTTTACCGTTGTAGTAAACGTTACCATCAACAGTATACGCACGGTGTGGCAAGTGCACAGCGCCTGTAGTTTGGCAGGTAGTTAAAGTTGGAGCTTCCGCTTTGTAATGGGTTCTGCGTTTATCTCTCCTTGATTTTGAAAATTTCCGCTTTGGATGTGGCATAATATCCTAATATTAATTATTTATTCATGTTCCTGAGCGCATCCCACCGTGGGTCTGTTTGCTCACTTTGTTCACCATTTGCCGATAAGCTGTTAAGCTTGTCAAGCATTTCTTTATCACAGGTTGAGGTATTACCCTCGCCGCAAATTGATATAAACGGCACTGCAACATTAATGTATTCATATATCAACCCGGCAATATCGATCTCGTGATCATTTTTACCAAGTGTTATAATCTCTTCATCCTCGTCAACTGCTTCATCGCTAAATTTAGCTATCTGCTGTTCGGTAATGTCAAGTTGTATTGGCAATACCTTCAGGCACCTGTCGCAGTTGGCATCAATCGTGCCATCTATCTTAAAGTTCAGGATCAGCATAGTTTCCTGCTTGTCCAGTTCAACTTCACAGTGCAGGGTTGCTTTCTTAACGAGTGAGTATTCAAACTCGTCAAAAAAATCATCCTGTATGTCATACTCAAACAGGTGTTTCCCCAGTTTAAGCCCCGTAAAGGGAATCGAATATTTTTTAAGCGATTTCAATGAGCAACAATTAGCCCGCAAATGTATGGAAAAATACCATAACTGGAAAGTGTTTTTTTATTTTGGCCCTGCGGTGAGGCGAAAGGACAAAGGCTGAAGGTAAAAGGTTGATAATTAATGAGATTGATAGCAGGTGCATAACCTCCTTAATTGCCATCAAATCAATTAACTAAAACCTCGGGTTTCATTTTTGAGGCCAGCTGCAACGCTTTATACGCATTTACTATACCTCCTGTTTTTGATAACGTTGTAAAATCAACCTTTTCGGTTTTGCTGCCTGGCTTTAATACCATAGTGCCGGTAAGCGGGGTAGCCGAACCTAAAATAGCTTCCTTTACCTGCCTGGCGCTCAGGGTTGGATAATATTCTAATATCAAAGCAGCTATGCCCGCTGTTATTGGCGATGAAAAGCTGGTGCCGTCTTCGGTATCAACTTCAGCATCGGTAGTGATAGAGGTTACTTTAACCCCCGGTGCAAAAATATCAACGTTTTTTTTACCATAGTTTGAAAAATCGCCGGCAAGGTTTTGCCCTAACTTAGGCCCCGAAGCGCCTACACTGATCACGTTATCCGCGTCGGTTGATGATCCGTCTAAAAAAGTATCATTCGGAAATTCGGGCTGGGTATCCATGTCCTGGTTGTCATTACCGGCAGCCATCACCAGTAAAACATTTTTTGATGCGGCATATTTAAAGGCAGCATCAACCCATTCCTTATGCGGCGAGATCTTTTTCCCGAAGCTCATGTTAACCACACGTGCGCCATTATCAACCGCGTAGCGAATGGCGTTGGCTATATCTTTATCGTATTCATCACCATTAGGCACAGCCTTAATGATCATGAGCTTTACATTATCGGCAACACCGTTAATGCCATAGTTGTTGTTGCGTACAGCGCCGATAAGCCCGGCTACCCCGGTACCGTGTGCTGCATCGGCAAATTTTACCAGGTTGTTGCCGTAAGGCTTGCCATCCATGGTATCCGGATCATCACCTACAATACGCTTGCGCGATGTAAGGTCAGGAGATACATCATTGTTAAGCTTCGCCAGGTATTCGCTTAAGTCTTTAATAATTTTGGCGTTGGTAGAGCCCGCTCCTTCCTGTGCAAATACCGATTCCCAAACATATTTACTTTGGCTTAAGGTATCGTTAGCTACTTTAACCTTAGCCAGATCTGCCTGGGTAAAGGTGCCGTTCGCCGGTAAATTAAGACCGCGTTTAATATACCCACTGGTAACCATCAGCGCGTTCATCACCGGCGAAAGCTGGCCAATTTCGGTATTAGCTTTGTTTACCGTTGAATCATAAACTGTTTTTACACGCAGCCAGTAAGCATACTCTTTTTTATTGGTATTGGCGGTTGAATCGGTAACTGAAGCGTATTTGTCTTTTAATTTATTGTATTCACGTACTTCTTCAGTGGTTTCGGTAAAGTCGGCCTTGCCACCGGGGCCGCCCAAAAAGTTCCAGCCATGTACATCATCAACATAACCATTATGGTCATCATCAATGCCGTTGCCCGGAATTTCCTTTTTATTTACCCACAATACTGTCTTTAGGTCGGTTTGCGAGGTATCGGCGCCACTGTCAATAGTTGCCACAACAACAGGTTTGCTTTTTTTGCCCTGTACAAATAAGTAAGCTTGTTTCAGGCTGATGCCATAAAAGCCACTTTCCTTTAAATCAAGCAGGTGCCAGGCTTTTGGCGGGGCGGGGTCAGCAACGGGTGCTTGCTGTGCCAATGCCGGTAAATTAATTAATAATGCTGCTGATAAAGTGGTTGCGCTTACGTACTTACAAAATTTGAACATGAACAGTGTATTATTATATAATGTCTTATGTAAAGACCAATGAATCGTTTTAGTTTTTATTTTAATCTTCCAGCCTTTTACGTGCCGGTTTTCATTTAGGTTAATTTTTATTTCGGGGCGTTGCCTCCGGCCGGGCTATCCGCTCATACGCCTGCAGGCATTACGCTCATGGCCGGTATCCGCTGCTATCCCTAACGCTATCTGAATCGGGATTTGGGTGGATTATGGGGATGGACAGGATTTTATTTCTTGTCCCAATTAATTTATAAAAACAAGACAAGCAAATCCCATAAATCTTAAAATCCCCCAAATCCTGGTTCAGACAATCCCCTACAAATCAAACTTGATCCCCTGGGCTAAAGGCAACGTTTTTGAATAGTTTATAGTATTGGTTTGCCTCCTCATATAAACTTTCCATGCATCTGAGCCTGACTCCCTGCCGCCGCCGGTTTCCTTTTCACCGCCGAATGCGCCGCCTATTTCAGCACCGGATGTACCGATGTTAACATTGGCAATGCCGCAATCAGAACCAGCGTAGGATAAAAATTGTTCTGCCTCACGTAAATTATTGGTCATAATGGCTGATGATAATCCCTGCGGAACACCATTTTGTAAGTCTATCGCTTCCTCGATATCGCTGTATTTAATGAGGTAAAGGATAGGCGCAAAAGTTTCATGCTGCACTATCTTAAAGTGATTTTCAACCTCCGCAATGCAGGGTTTCACATAACAGCCCGATTCATAGCCCGCTCCTGCCAGCTTGCCGCCCTCAACCACAAAGTTGCCACCTTCGGCCTTGCATTTCTCAATCGAGTCAAGATATAAAGCAACAGCATCAGTATCAATCAGCGGGCCCATGTGGTTATGTTCATCAAGCGGGTTACCTATCCTGATCTGTTTGTAAGCATTAACCAGTTTTTGTTTAAAGGCCTCGTAAACGCTTTTGTGAATAATGAGCCTGCGGGTACTGGTACAACGCTGACCGGCAGTGCCTACAGCGCCAAACACCGCCCCAATGAGCGACATATCCAGGTCGGCATTTTCGCTGATGATAATGGCATTGTTACCGCCAAGCTCCAACAGGCTTTTGCCCAACCTTGCGCCAACAGCTGCGCTCACAGCTTTACCCATGCGGGTTGAACCAGTGGCCGAAACTAAGGGAACCCGTGTATCGGCAGCCATTAGTTCGCCAATGTTACGCTCGCCAATTACCAGGCATGAAACGCCCTCTTCAATATTATTCTTTTTAAAAACTTCCTTTGCTATGTGCTGGCAGGCTATAGCCGTTAAAGGTGTTTTTTCTGATGGTTTCCAAATGCATACATCCCCGCAAACCCAGGCTAACAGGGAGTTCCAGCTCCAAACAGCAACGGGAAAGTTAAAGGCCGAAATAATACCAACAATACCCAGCGGATGATATTGCTCATACATGCGGTGCTCGGGCCTTTCGCTGTGCATGGTTAAACCATACAGCTGGCGGCTCAGGCCTACGGCAAAATCGGCAATATCAATCATTTCCTGTACTTCGCCCAATCCTTCCTGCAGGCTTTTGCCCATTTCGTATGATACCAAAGTACCCAGGTCCTGCTTGGCAGCGCGGAGGGCCTCGCCAATCTGGCGTACAATTTCGCCGCGTTTGGGTGCAGGTGTTTTACGCCAGGTTTTAAATGCTGAGGCAGCTTGTTCAACAACCTGGTTATAATCCGCTTCGGTTGCAAGGCGTACCGACGCAATCTTTTTGCCGTCGACCGGCGACGTTATATCTTTTACCGCGGCACCGGCACTGCTGCCCCAGGTGCTGCCTGTACTAAAGGCTTCATTAATATCGTTTATATGTAAACGTTTTAGGATATCTGAAATATTAGGCTCCATAATTGTTACTTTTGTCAAAGGTAGAAATCTTTAGGGCAATTTTTCAGAATCACTCATCGCTTGCCTGTTGTATCAATTATCATTAATTATCAATGATTTGTATTTAACAGTTGTTGAGAATGTTTGAATGTTGAAAACTAAATTGCATTTTGGTTGCTTACTTATTGTAATTTGAGTCTCAATAAGTCTTTACAAGGCAATTTGTCAACCTAAAGCGGATGTTCTGCAAACAAAATTGAATGGAAGAAGAATTTGAATTTGGTTTTACCGAAGACCCAAAATTCTCGGTAGAACGGTACGAGGAAATGATCAGAAATCAGGACTTGTACTTTTTTGATGCCCAGGCGTTTGAGAACATTATCGACTATTACATCGAAAAAAATGATCCGGCCAGGGCATTACAGGTAGCAGAGTACGCGCGAAGCCAGCACCCTTTTGCGGCAATTTTCCTGATAAAACAGGCCCAACTGCTTGTGGTAAGCAACAAAGTTCCGGAAGCTTTTGCCGCACTGGATAAAGCTGCCATGCTCGAAGCATCTGACGCGGATATATATATTATCCGTGGCAATTTGTATGAAAGCCTGGAACGTTATGCCGAAGCGCTGGAAAATTACGAAAAGGCCCTTGACCTTGCCGAAGAGACCGACGAGATCCTGTTGCACATAGCCTACGTTTACCAAAACATGGGCGATTATGACACGGCCATAACTTACCTTAAGCTTTGCCTTAAGCAAAATATGGAAAACCAGGATGCCCTTTACGAGCTGGCTTTTTGCTATGATGTAATGGACAACCAGCAGGAAAGCGTTCAGTTTTACCAGCAATATATCGATAACGAACCATACAGTTACGCCGCCTGGTACAATTTAGGCAATGCCTATACCAAGCTGAGCCTGTTTGAAAAAGCTATCGACTCCTATGATTATGCCATATTAATTAAGGACAGCTTTGCATCGGCCTATTTCAATAAAGGTAATGCATTAGTTAACCTTGAAAAATACGCTGAAGCTATAGAAGTATACCGCCACACCTTTGAGTACGAGCAACCCAATGCAGATACTTATTGCGCTATTGGCGAGTGCTATGAAAAGCTGGAGCAAATGGACGATGCACGCGCTTTCTACAAAAAATCGGTGAAGATGGACCCTAAGCTGGCTGATGCCTGGTTTGGAATTGGTGTTACCCTTGATTTTGAGGAACGTTACTTTGAAGCGCTGCACTTTTACAAAAAAGCGCTCGACCTGGATATAGCCAATGCTGATTACTGGTTTGCTATAGCCGATGCTGAGTACAAACTCGGCCATTTAGATGAAGCAGAAAAGGCCTACGAAAAAGTAGTGGAATTAAACCCGCTGGATATTGACGCATGGCTTGATTATTCATCGATACTTTATGAGCAGCAAAAGCTTAATGAAGCTATTGAGATCATAGCACAGGCTATCAAAAATAATCCGGAAGCAGCAGAGCTTTACTACCGTATGGTAGCTTACCTGTTTGCCAAAGGCGAATACAATGAAGCCCTTAATAACCTGGAGTACGCCTTAGCCGCAGACCCGGAAAAACATTACATCCTGTTTGATTACCTGCCGCAATTGCAAAAGAATAAAGTAATTGTGGATATCATTAACAGGTATACTAAGTAGGGAGTGAATGGTTGATTAGGTGAGTGGTTGGTTGGGTGAATAGTTCTATCTCTTTAATAAAATAAAACACGAAAAGACACATATAATTATGCGTCTTTTCGTGTTTTAAGATAAAACCGATTGCCAACAGGATCGAAGTATAGTCAACCACTCACTTAATCAACCCAATCAACCACTCACCATTCCACAACAACAATGAATTTACCGTGAGCTTTAAAATCATTTAACATTTCAAATTTGCACATCTGCATATTTGTTGCGACCTTTGCCTCGTTAGAACTTTTAGTTATAGGCTATAACAAATACTCACAATGAACTACACTATCAATCATCTTCCTGAACGTACAGCTAAACCACGCGATAAAGGCATCACCATGGTTATGGATAAAGGCCTTAGTTTGCGCCAGGTTGAAGATTTTATTGAAGTAGGCGGGCCTTATACTGATATTGTAAAACTGGGTTGGGCTACATCATATGTTACTCCTAATCTTGAGCAGAAATTAAAACTTTACCGCGAGGCCGGCATTCCGGTTTATTTTGGCGGTACGCTATTTGAAGCCTTTATCGTACGTAATCAGTTTGATGATTATCGCCGTTTACTGGATAAATATCAGCTGGAACATTGCGAAGTTTCTGACGGGTCAATTACGATTGAGCATGATGTAAAATGTAAATACATTAGCGAGCTGGCCAAACAAGTTACCGTTATATCTGAAGTGGGTTCAAAAGATGTGCAAAAGATCTTCGCCCCCTATAAATGGATCAAACTGATGAGCGCCGAAATTGAGGCCGGCTCATGGAAGGTTATTGCCGAGGCCCGTGAAAGCGGAAATGTAGGCATCTACCGCGATTCGGGCGAGGTACGCCAGGGCCTGGTTGACGAGATCCTGACTCAGATTCCCGAAGGAACCATTATATGGGAAGCACCCCAAAAAGCCCAGCAGGTTTGGTTCATTAAACTGATTGGGGCAAATGTAAGTTTGGGCAATATAGCCCCTGCGGATATCATCCCGCTTGAAACTTTAAGGTTAGGTATCCGCAGCGATACTTTCGACCATTTTTTAGAGATGTAATTGTTGACTGATCTTAATATAACAATTAACCCAAGCCCTCAGAGTAATCTGAGGGCTTTTTGTTTTCATCCCCAAAGTGAATAATCTCTTCTATGTCATTGCGAGCGCAGCGTGGCAATCGCATGCTATACAGAGCGCCGTGCTAATAGGGTACTTCATCCCCATGCAGGCAGCCACTGTCTTGTCCTAAAGGTCACAAGTCAGCCCCACACAGGCAGCCACACAAGACTTGCGCCAGCGGGTGCCCTAAAGGTCACAAGTCAGCCCCACACAGGCAGCCACACAAGACTTGCGCCAGCGGGTGCAACCTCTCCACCACGTCATTGCGAGGTACGAAGCAATCCCAAACTCTACAGGGCGAACTTGTATAGCTACTCTGCCAGTCGGGGATTGCTTCGTTCCTCGCAATGACGCTTTTATTTATATTAACCAATGCTGTTCCCTTCCTTAAAAAACATAAAATCCATAATTATTAACATCGTAAAAATCTAAAAATCAAGCTATTTAATTTACGCAATCCTCATCTGCCGCATTTACTGCCAACCCTGTGGAAAACTCCGGCTATTATGCTATTCAGCATACTGATAGATTTGAGTTAAAACCCCTGAACTTTTTTTTGTGTTGCATCTACTCAGTTAATTTTATCATAATTCACGAAAAGCTATGGCTAAAAACATTACCAGTAAGGCGCCCGCAACAAGCGGAGGAAAGGGACTCAAAGCAGAACGCTATTTCAGCAAAGAAGGCATCAATGTTTATGACCTGTTTAAATATGAAAAACGCTCGTCGGTTATCCGTAACCCATCCGGCGATGCCGTGTTTGAAATGAACGATGTTGAAGTGCCGGCAGGCTGGTCGCAGGTGGCCACTGATATACTGGCCCAAAAATATTTCCGCAAGGCTGGCGTTCCGCAGCCTGACGGCACAACCGGAGCCGAAAAAAGCATTAAACAGGTTGCCCATCGCATGGCCAATTGCTGGAAAGATTGGGGCATGCGTTACGGTTACTTTTCTACTCCTAAAGATGCCGATATATTTTACGACGAAATAGTTTATACCATAGCAGGGCAACTGGCCGCGCCAAACTCGCCGCAGTGGTTCAACACCGGCCTGCATACATCATACAGCATTACAGGAAAGCCGCAGGGGCATTATTTTGTGGATCCGGTAACAGAACAGCTAAGCAAATCGACATCAGCATATGAGCGCCCTCAGCCTCATGCCTGCTTTATTCTTTCTGTTGATGACGACCTGGTGAACGAAGGTGGCATTATGGACCTTTGGGTTCGCGAAGCCCGTATCTTTAAATACGGATCGGGTGTTGGTACAAACTTCTCCAAGATTCGCGGTGATAACGAAAAGCTGTCGGGCGGCGGTTACTCTTCCGGCCTGATGTCGTTCCTTAAAATTGGCGACAGGGCAGCAGGTGCCATCAAATCGGGCGGAACAACCCGCAGGGCAGCAAAAATGGTTTGCCTTGACCTTGACCACCCCGAAATTGAAAGTTTTGTGAATTGGAAGGTAGAGGAAGAGAAGAAAGTAGCTGCTTTAATAGCTGCCGGTTATTCTTCAGATTATGAGGGTGAGGCCTATCGTACAGTATCCGGTCAAAATTCAAACAATTCGGTACGGATCCCCAATAGTTTTTTCAATGCACTTAAAACGGGTTCAAGCTGGAACCTAACCAGCCGCATGAGCGGCAAAACGGTAAAATCCATAGCTGCACAAAAGCTTTGGGATGATATTTCATTTGCCGCTTGGGCCTGTGCCGATCCGGGTGTACAGTTTGACAGTACTATCAACGAATGGCATACCTGCCCCGAAGGCGGCCGGATCAATGCATCCAATCCATGTTCGGAATACATGTTTTTGGATAATACGGCCTGTAACCTCGCATCTATCAACCTCGCCCATTTCTTTGATCCGCAAACCCGCGTGTTTGATGTAAAAGGCTTTGAACACGCCTGCCGCATGTGGACCATCGTACTGGAAATTTCGGTATTGATGGCGCAGTTTCCATCGAAAGAAGTAGCGCAATTATCATATGATTATCGTACGCTTGGTTTGGGTTATGCCAACCTTGGTTCGGCATTGATGGTAAATGGCATTCCTTATGATAGTGATGAGGCCCGCGCTATTGGCGGAGCGATTACTGCTATCATGACCGGTACTGCTTACGCTACCTCGGCCGAAATGGCCCGGGAACTTGGAGCTTTTAGCCGTTATAACGATAATAAAGCGCACATGATGCGTGTAATGCGCAACCACCGGTACGCCGCCTACAATTCAACCGAAAACTACGAGGGACTGGAAATAGCCCCTCCGGGTATCGATCAAAAGATCTGCCCTGATTATTTGCTTTCAGCGGCCTGCAACGCCTGGGATAAAGCCGTTGAAATGGGTGAAAAATACGGTTATCGTAACGCGCAAACCACCGTAATTGCACCAACAGGTACTATTGGTTTGGTAATGGATTGTGATACTACCGGCATAGAGCCCGATTTTGCCTTAGTGAAATTTAAAAAGCTATCTGGCGGGGGATATTTCAAAATTATCAACCAGGCAGTGCCCGAAGCCTTACGTAACTTAGGCTACCAGGAGCACGAGGTTATCGCAATTGTTAATTACGCCAAAGGTGCAGCCACTTTAAAAGGAGCTCCGCATATCAACATCGATATCCTTAAAGCCAAAGGTTTTACTGACAACGAACTGGAAAAACTGGACAAGGCAATGGTATCAGCTTTTGAAATTGGTTTTGCATTCAATATCTGGACATTAGGCGAAGACTGCCTGAAACGTCTTGGCATAAATGCCGAGCAATACAACGCTCCTGATTTTAACTTGTTAAAAGCAATAGGTTTCAATAAGAAACAAATTGCCGAGGCCAACGAATATATCTGCGGAACCATGACCATTGAAGGAGCTCCGTATCTGAAGTTACAACACTATCCAATTTTTGATTGTGCCAACAAATGCGGTGCAAAGGGCGAACGTTATATCCACGCTCATGGTCACATCAAAATGATGGCCGCCGCACAGCCTTTCCTTTCGGGGGCTATCTCCAAAACCATTAACCTGCCTAACGAAGCTAAGGTTGAAGAGATCAAAGATTGCTACGAGCTTTCATGGCAGCTGGGTTTAAAAGCTAATGCGCTTTACCGTGATGGCTGCAAACTGTCGCAACCACTGTCGACCAAATCGGACGTTAAAGAGGAAGCCGACGAAAAACTGGATACCGTTGAAGAAGTATTGGGCGAAGCGGCCAACGTAAAACTGAGCGACTTAACCCCCGAACAGGTTATTGAGGCAGCAATAGCTATCATGGAAAAATCGAAGGACACGGCCTTTATGCGCCAGCTTTCGCGCGTTGTACAAAAGAAACACCTGCCTTATAAACGCCGCGGCTTTACACAAAAGGCCAGTATCGACGGGCAAACCGTTTTTGTGCGCACTGGTGAGTACGAGGACGGCACCCTGGGCGAGATCTTTGTGGATATGCACAAAGAAGGCGCAACATTTCGTTCACTCATGAACTGTTTTGCTATCGCGGTTTCCATCGGATTGCAATATGGTGTACCATTGGAAGAATATGTAGAGAAATTTACCTTTACCCGTTTTGAGCCGGCCGGTATGGTTGTTGGCCATACCAATATCAAAAGTGCAACATCCATTATCGACTATATTTTCAGGATGCTGGGCTATGAATACCAGGACCGGACCGATCTTGTACACATCATTACCGATAAGAACGGCGTATTAGGCAATCCGCAAATGGGCGATGAGGATTTCAATGTTGATGAAACCAACGTTTACCAGCCATCTACCCATAATCAGGTATCTTCAGAAAATTCTTCAAATGCTCAAAGAAAAGGCTTATCTTTCGACGTTAGTATGGGTGTGCAAAGCGATGCACCAAGCTGCAACGTTTGCGGGCATACCACGGTACGTTCGGGCACTTGCTACAAATGTTTAAACTGCGGTAACTCTATGGGTTGCTCTTAACAAAAGGATTTTCGATCAATTATAAATAGTTAATTATGTGACAGCCCCGTCCCTCAGGCGGGGCTTGTTTGTTTTTAGGGCGGTAATTATTACTTACTGTCATAACAAATTAAGCCAATCAAAAAACTCCCCCTTTAGGGGGCCGGGGGGCTAATTATTTATAACTTAGCTTTTATGAACTCTATCCTACACATATTAAATGGTGATGCCGCGTTAGATGGTTTTGATCAGACCGGGCTCGACGGTGATGTTATGGTTTGGCGTGAAGTATTTTCTGAAGGTCCGCTGGAGGAAAATATCCTGTCGGGTAGTTTTTGGAGCGCCCGCCGCAACTGGATCGAAAAAACATTTGACGCACCCGAGGGCGATTATCAGCATAAAGTGTTGGATGAATTGGGCAAACTCAACAGCCAGTATAAAGAGATCAACCTGTGGTTTGAATTTGATTTGCATTGCCAGGTAAACTTGCTGGGTGTTTTGGAAATGCTATCGCTCAAAACGGATATGTCGGCACCGGCTATTTACCTCATTTGTTTGGCAGATTGTATTCAGTTTGATAACAAGAAAGGCCTTGGTGAACTAACCGGCGAGCAATTTGAAGAATTGTACGATGCGCGCGAACGCCTGAACGAATGGGAACTGGGCCTTGCCTTTGATGCCTGGAGACTGTATGTAAATAATGACCTGGCCGGGTTAGAAAAATGGCTTAATGAAAACTCCTTTTGGGGTGCCGTACCCCTGCTTAAACCCGCGCTAAAAGCACACCTGAAACGGATGCAAATCAATGCAGATGGGTTAACTTATATTGAGCAAAGACTATTGGATATTTACAACAGCGGCGCTAAAACCAAATCAGCCATTTATATTGTGTTCTGGAAAACTGAAAGTATTTTTGGTTTTGGTGATTCGGAAATTGATATCTACCTTAATAGATTGCAAGAAAAGGGGTTGATTGAATTATAGATTGCCTCCCTGCGGAAGCAATAGCCCATGAATTGACAATTCCCTTCCCTGGGTTTAAGTTTACCCACAAAATTTATCAATCCAAAATTTCAATAGGAGGCACCTACGGAGCCAAAAAATCTCCTCTTTAGGGCTATAAACACGTGGCCCCGCTGGGGCCGGCTGGTTTTATAATATAATCAGATACTAATTAATGCTTAAGGACAGATGCACCGGAGGTGCAAAAGGTTTGTAGCATAAAAGTATAGAAATACCTTTTGACCCAGAGGGTCAAAACAAAACACCTTGCTGATTAAACGACAAAACAATTTTGTGGGTTAACTAAACCCCTGGGAGGGGTGCGTTGGGGCTGTGTATTGGCAGGGAGGGGTTTATACGTCTTGCTCACGATTAGGCAACTCACTTAAACCTTTCCCTACACCTTCTCTGGGGAGGAAATCGGACAGACCCCACCAATATTCGTAAATGCCCCCTATGGCACCGTAACCGCTATTGTAGGTGAGCGTTCACTTTCATTCTTCATCCTGTCAAGTGCCGTAACCACATAGAAATATATTTTACCCTTAACAACGGTATTGTCATCATAACCCAGCGCAGGATCATATTTGATCTTGAGGATATTTTTAGGATTTTCGATATCAATTTTTTCGCCATCATCAAAGCGGTATACAACATAGCCATAAACCGGCTCTTCGTCTTTAGCCAGCGTTGGCGTGAGCCATCTTACCGCTACGCTTTTGCCTGCGGCTTTGGCCGTAACCTGTTGCGGGGCATTAGGTGGTATCGAATCGCGCCATAGCATTACAGGCGGCAGTGCAGGATACTGGTAGTAATTATCCCGCAATGAATCGGTAAAACCAAGCGGATTACTGGTAAGTGAATTTGAACTGAAATAAACACTGCCCTGTACCCTTGGGTTATCACGTATGAGTTCTATTTGCTGTGGCAACTGCGCAGGGTTTCTGAAAGCCTGTACCTTGCGCTCATTGATGCGGTATGCAGCCTGCCCTATATACAAGTGCCTGCCGTAGGTGTTATCACTCCACCAGCTTAGTAGTTTTTGAAAATCGGCAGCGCGGTTGCCTATCTGCCAGTAAAGCTGCGGATTAATATAATCTATCCAGCCTTCTTTTACCCATTTACGGGTATCGGCATAGTTTTCATAATATGACGAGCCGCCGTTGGTTTCAGAGCCTTCTTCATTTTGAGCTTTATTGGCCCAAATACCAAACGGACTGATACCGAATTTGATATTAGGGTCATGCGCATGTACGCTATCTGCAATCATTTTTATCAGCAGGTCTACATTGTGGCGGCGCCAGTCTTTAATGTTATCATAGCCTTCGCCATACTGTTTAAACGTTGCATCATCGTTTATTTTTTGCCCGGCAATGGGGTATGGGTAAAAATAATCGTCCATGTGTACACCGTCGATATCATAGTTATCTACCACATCCAGTATCACTTGTACAATATAATCGCGCACCTCGGGCAAGCCTGGATTAAAAGTTTTTATGCCGCCATAGGTAAAAAACCATTCTGGCTTAATTTTGGTGATGTGCTGTGGGCTTAGCGCTGCAAAGTTGCCATCAAACGTAGCACGGTAAGGGTTAAACCAGGCATGCAGCTCCATGCCGCGCTTGTGCGCTTCGGTAATAGCAAACTCAAGCGGGTCATAGTTTGGGCTTGGTGCCTGCCCTTGTTTACCGGTTAAATATTTTGACCAGGGCTCGCGGCTTTTGGCGTAAAAAGCATCGGCAGCGGGCCTTACCTGTAACATAACTGCATTAATGCCGGTTTCCTGGTGCGAGTTTAATATATCGATAAGCTCCTGCTTCTGTTTTTCGGATGGCGACCTGGAATTGGTGGGCCAGTCGATATTAACCACGGTAGCTATCCATACCCCCCTGAATTCGCGTTTGGGCTGCATTTTTGCTTCAACCGGGGCCGGTACAAGCTCGGCCGGCTGTGCGCTAACTGTTAAGTATGTAATCAGGGATATGATCAGGAGTATGAACCGTTTGTATATATGCATCAAATAATATTAAGTTAGAAAGCTGCAAAGATATAAACTCATAACGTAGCAGGCTTATTATGAAGTATAAAAATTGAAGCCGTATTGTGTTTTAAACATTTTGTATTTATTTTAGCACCACGCCTAACACAATTGATGTAATAATTTTTTTTAAATCATATTTTTATTGTTTTAACGTTCAATAGGTTGATCATTAAAAATAAACACGCCTGTATATACTTACAGGAGAGCGCTTTACATCAATAACAGTTGATATTTCGCCAAAAACTAAACACTATAGCTAAGCTTTTGTTATACCACTTGCTTAACTATGCTAAAACTTAACATTTAATTGCTATGGAAAACCAATCTGGGCAACAACAACCTAAGAAAAACTCAAACGTCATTTATTTTCTTATCGTAGTAGTACTTGCTTTATTGGGTACCGATGTGTACCTGTACCTGCAAAAAAACAACTCCGATAAAAAAATAGTTTATCAGCATGATGAGCAAACAAGGCTTCAAACCGAGCTTGACAGTCTTGAATCGCAGGTTGAACAGGTCACTGCAGGCAAAGCCAAAATGACCGCCGCGCTAACCGCCAAAAACGACTCGTTAAAGTCGACCATCAAAATTCTGAGAGCCAAACTGGCTAAAGGTAAACTTACCACGCAGGAACTTGCCAAAGTACAGGAAGATGTGAAACAGCTTCGCTATTTTGTAACTAAGTACACTGCTGATATCGATGAGCTTAAAAAACAAAACACATCGCTTACCAATGAGCGGGATACCCTGAAAACCAACCTGGCAACAGTTGCTAAAAAGGTGGATACGCTCTCCAAACAGAATGAAGATCTTGGTGCTAAGGTTAAAGTAGCCCAGGCGCTCAAGCTGGCAACATCAGATGTGGTGGCCTATAAAATAAAAGGTAGCGGCAAGGAGGTTGATGTAACCCGGGCAAACCCGGCCAAAAAATTGAAGATCAACTTCACCGTAGCCAGTAACACTCTGGCAACAAAAGCCATGCATGATATCTATGTACGTGTTATTGATCCTACCGGTAACCTGATCACTGCACCTGATTCGGGCACTTTCAGCGCCGACGGCCAGGATCTGCAATACACCTACAAAACATCAATTGATTTTAAAGATGATGGTTCACAATACACCATCGACTGGATCAACCCAACCTTACCATTTCAAAAAGGAACATATACCATTATGCTTTATGCCGATGGCGGTACTATGGGTAAAACAGGTGTAACACTTAAATAATTTTCGGCACTGATTTTTTCGAATCAGGACGAATTACACGAATAAAAGGGAGAGGCCCGGTTTGCGTAGCAAACCGGGCCTCTTTTTTCTGATTATGTTGTTTCGCAAACCCCTTTAAAATCATGTCATTGCGAGCGCAGCGCGGCAATCGCATGCTATACAGGGTGGCCATGCTTCCGTGCGATTGCCACGCTGCGCTCGCAATGACATAATGGAATTTACATTTTCATCAGCGCCGGGCTTATCCTTAAATAAACCTCAAATCCAACCGGGGCACTGCCATAAAGCGGTTTTAATGCCGTTGGCGATACATTTAGCGTTGCTTGTACACCACCAGTTACATTGGTATTTTTAAAGCTGCTTAAAATGCGGTTAACCCCTAATGTTAAAGCGTTGATATTGAAGTTGGGGTTTAGCGGATAGGCGTCATGCATGTCCAATTCCTCAGCATCTTTTTGCACAAACTCATATCTGCCATAAACAGCGGTTTTGTTGAGTTGAAAAGTATTCTCTAACAATACAGATGGCTGCGTTTTATGATTATCCGAGTAGTGATTTTGTCCGTAAACCAATGTTGTTGCAACATAACTGTTTTTACCTAACATTTTGGTATGGATGGCTGAGGCTGTAAACCTATTCACGTTTTGCGCCGGTTCTGCTTCTTCCGGGCTGTGGATCCATCCCTCAGATACCTGCAGCGCCCATTCTTTTGACGGATTGTAAGATAAACGGGCCGAGTACGAATCGAACCGCATCTTATCAAAATCATACCGGTGTTCATCCGGCTCGCGGCCTGTAAATATAGATCCCTCCAGCTTTACATTTTTTATGCGGAAACCCAATGTAGCTACCCCAAAGGTAATATGTGTAGCGTCCTGGTAATGATGACCAAGCGGTGCATCGGGATCATTGATAGCCGATAACCTGTGCATAAACACCGGCGGACCTAATGCCGGTTCGCCCGGATATCCAAAAGAGAGGGAGATATCGGCATCCTTTGCCACGCGTTGGGTATAGGCCACGCTCAACTCAGCAAAAAGATCATGTGGGTGTTGTTTATCAACCAGTTTTTGCCCTTTATATGATTCGCCGGTTTGATAAAGGAGCGGATAACCGCCATTGCCAACCAAAAGAGGATCAAGAGAGAACATGGTGTTGATAGAAAACAGACCATTGTTACCCACCTTACGCTGGGTCATGAACATGAGCCAGTTAGGCACATCGAGCCTGTTGCTGCCTCCGCGTTTGCCGGAGTTAAAAAGGTCCTGGTTGTTATAACGGGCAAAGAAACTTCCGTGCACCATGCTCATCCACTTTTTACCATGGATCATGTAGGCATACATCGGCGTTTCATCCGGCACCCATGAAGTTCCGGAACCGTCGCGGTTCATGGGTAAATCGCGCGAGAACTGGCTGGTCATCATCATATGGTGGTGCATGGGGGTATCCATTTTCATATCTCCCATGTTCATACCGTCCATCACCATGGGTTTTGTGCTGTTCATGCGTAGATTTTTCTTTGTCGTATCGCTCATCTGCATGTCATGATGATGTTGGGCAAATGTGCTAACCGACATCACGGACATGATGATGAACAAAATATATGATTTCATAGCAGAGTAGGGTTATAGATTAAAAAAATTGTACTCCAGCCTGATGAGGTACATGTTCTTGGTATTTCGCTGCATATCATTATAGATAGGCGTACGATACGAGAAATCAAGCCGGCAGGTGCTGTTAAAGATCAGCTGCAGGGCAGGTGCCACATCCAGGTAGCTTTCGCCATGACCAGGGTTGGCTTTGCCCAGCAGCTCGCAATACAGGTTAAGATTTACCTGTTTATAATCGCGGTAGTTTCTTGGTAGCAGTAAATACCCGCCCGATAGGGTATAGGCTGCCGCATTACGAACCCTTTCTGTTGGTACTTCATAATCTCCGCTATTGTTAAAGGCGCGCAAATAACTTGCAGAGCCCGATAGCGCCAGTTTGTGCAATAGTTGTGTGAAAACCACCCCGCCCTGCGCGCCGCTGTTATCACCTTCTAACGTTATTTCGCGGTTGGCTATAGGATTGTTAATGCTTGATAGTTTGGCAAAAAAAGCTCCCCTGAAATGCCGCTGAACGGTATCGATAGATAAAAACCGGTATTTGGCGTACACGCTGCCTCCTTCAAAATGCTGATTGGAGCTATAATAATCAGACATATACACAGATCCATGCACCATAATATGGCGGTTAAGGCCGTACATAGCTTCAATGGTGCTGCGGTTTTTATATGTTGGTGTAAAGTAACCCTGGTTTTCAACACGGATGCCCAATGAGCCCGTCGCCATATTACTGGCAGGCTCTGTATTTACATACAGCTCCTGCGCCAATACGGGGCAAGCCATTGCCATAAGGCAAACAGCCAATAATATCTTCTTCATAAAAATGATGTTAAATGAAGAACTATATAGCTAAATGATAAACCCGGCCACTTGCAGGGGCGGTGTCGGTAACCTGGCCGAGATATTTTTTAGATACCGATTTAGGGGCAAAACCGTTATCAACTACAATAAAATTAACGTCGCCGGTAAACGATTTATCGGCAGCGTTAAGCAGGCGGTAGGTATCGCCTCCGTAATTGAAGGTGTTTTCGGCAACCTTGGTATTGGCAAAGTTAAAAGTGGCCTTTAAACTGTTAACTGAAAAGCCCGAACCCTGAACCTTTTTACTGATCTGCTCAAAATTTACCGGCACATCGTTTTTAAAGGTAATGAGATAGGTATTGCGGATAAGATCGGTTTTAATTTCGCCGACAAAAGGCAGCGCACGCAGCGCTTTTTCAGTTGATTTGGCGCAAAGGGCGCATGTAAGGCCGCTAACCTGCAATTCGGCTTTAGTAAATTGTGCTTTAGCTGCGGTTACAGAAAGCGAAAATATGATGATGAATATTTTTAAAGATTTCATGTTGATCGTGTAATTAATTGTTAGATAATAAACTGATGATAAGGTTTACCGGGTTAACAATTAACAGATCAAATGCGGAAGATACAGTTGCGGATAAAGGTGGCAATGCCCTGAACAGGCGGATCGGGTGGGCCGCGGTCATAAAACCTGTCGGACGAGGAGGATGGCAAAGCAGGAAAAAGACTATCAAACGACCAGCTCGGCAGTTCAAAGCCAAACATCTTCGCCAAAAATGAGGTTGCTTCGCCCTGGTGAGCGTCTTTAACCTTTACTTCAACCTGTTTGTCCTTGCAGCATTTCATTTTGCCGCCCTGCTTGTCCATTTTACAATTAACAGCAGGCGCATCAATTTTTACAGATGCTACATAGTTACCGCAGATATGGAAATTAAGAGCAAAGCCCAACACTGTAACTGTATACAGCATAGTGAGTAATATTGCTCCTGACCTTTTTACCATATTACAAAAGTAGGTGATTAACTTGTTGATTACAAAATGTTTTTATCAGTTTGAATAAGTCATGACTTAACAAATGTGCAATTAGTGATTTTAGCATATACAAAAAAGCCCCGGCCTTGCGCCGGGGACTTCCTCATTAAACTATTAACTGATCTTATTATCTTATTTAATTATTGAGCTTGTTTAGCCTGCTCTTTCATTTTTTCGTTGGCTACAATGGTAATCTCAACCCTGCGGTTTTGCGCACGGCCATCTGCAGTGGTATTATCTGCAATTGGCTCGCTTTCGCCTTTGCCGGTTACAGTCATACGTGATGATGATACATTGCCTGCAGCCAGGTATGATTTTACAGCATCAGCCCTTTGTACCGAAAGGGTTTGGTTATAGCTATCAGAACCGGTATTATCGGTATGGCCAATGATGGTAATATTAGTTTCCGGATTTTTTTGCAGTGAAGCAGCCAGGTTCTGCAAGTTGGTTTGTGCAGCAGGCTTCAAATCTGATTTATTGGTATCAAATAGGATACCTGAATCAAACTTAACTAAAATACCTTCGCCTTCGCGGGTTACTGTGGCACCCGGTACTGTTTGTTTTATTTCAGCAGCCTGCCTGTCCATATTACGACCAATAAAAGCACCCGCAGTGCCACCCACGGCACCACCTATGATAGCGCCTAAAGCAGTATTACCGGCGGCTTTACCAATAAATGCACCTACTGTTCCTCCTGCACCTGCACCAATAGCAGCACCTTTTTGTGTTTTTGTAAGTGAATTACATCCTGAGCCTAACAGGCCTGCAGTAGCTAATGCTATGCCAAGGGTGGCTACTTTTAATTTAAGCGTTCTCATCGTACTTGTATAGTTATGTTATACCGTACAATTTACAAAGCAGATGCCAAAATGAGGTGATGGCAGTTTTAATAACCACATTCTTTAAAAGAACATTGCCTATCAATCACAGCAATATTTTTTTAATGATAAGTAAAGTTAATTTCAACGAAGTAAAGAATGCTGGATTGGATACGTTTTCGATACTGCCCGGTTTTTAGTACAAAATAGCCGTAAAATTTTCGATACAGTACAACATGACATGTTTTTTGCTGTTTTAGGACACAACAATCAATGTAGCCGGGAAGATAAGTTTGAAAGTGCTTCCTTTGCCTTTTTCGGAAATTACATCAATTTCAATATCATGAAAAGCTGCAATTGATTTTACAATAGGCAGTCCCAGTCCAAAGCTATCCTGCTGTAATGATTGTCTGAATTTTTTGAAGCGATTAAAGATCAGCGGTATAGCGTCTTCGGCAATGCCTATGCCGGTATCGGTTATACTGATCATAAATTTATTATTTACCGTAACACCGGTTACATTAATACTGCCACCTTCATTGTTGTATTTAATAGCATTATTAATAAGATTAAAGAACAGGTTAAAAAGTAAAAATTTATTGATGTTGACAAAATGCCAGTTATCAGGCATGGTCATTTGATAATCTATGTTTTTATCCTGCAGCCTGATCGAAATCTCGTCATAAACTTCCTGTAATAGTTCGGATACAGAAACCTTATCTTCTTTTAAAAACTGCTCGTTCTCTATCTGCGAAATAAGCAGCAGTGTTTTAGTGATGCTTTTCAACCGGTTCAGGATCTTCTGCATTTCCAGCAACCGGCCTTTAAGCTCGTCGTTGATATCTTCCTCCTCAAACATATTCTCAATTTTTGACTGGAGGATGGAGATCGGTGTCATGAGCTCATGCGAGGCGTTGGATATGAATTCCCTTTCTTTATGAAACTTATCGGCAATAGTTTCAATCATGTTATGAATACTGATATCCAGGTGCTGAAAATCGGAGGTGGTGGTGCGTACCTGCCGGTAAGTATGAAAATTAGGGAATTTTTGCCCTACAAGTTTAGTTTTAATAATAAGCCTTAATGGTTTAAGCACATAGGTTGAGTATACCTGGTCGGCCAATACGGTAAGCAGGATCATACCCAGTAATACCTGGAAGGCAATATTTTGCAAAGGTACGCTGGTTTCATCCAGTGTATCCACGCTTTTCCCTATCTCCAGCAGGTAATTTTTGTGTTTTACCTTAAATGTATGGCTTAATATACGGTACTCTAAAGTATCCCCCTCGCTAAAAAGGCGCTTGCCTCTTTTTATAGTATCCAGGAAATAATCAGGATCAACTTCAGCCAAACTGATAAACTCTTCTTTAAGCGGAAGGTAACTGCCATAGTCTTCGCCGTTTTCGATATAGGTTTCAATGCCTTTGCTTTTTACAATTTGCAGCAGCTTGTTTTTTTGCTTAATGAGTTTGCTATCAACATAGTTACTGCTGATGTTTTTGATCAATACAGGAACCAGCAACACAAAAAGTATCACGATAACCAGCTTGGAGATGGCGTTAAAAAGCGTAAGTTTTGTTCCTAATTTCAAATACTCAGGCGTTGATCTTTATTTTATAGCCCAAACCCCGTACCGTTTCCAGCCAATCGGGCGGGGCATAAGCATTTAATTTTTTGCGGATGTTTTTAATATGTGCGTCGATGTAATTGCTGTCGTAATCATTATTCACAACACTGCCCCAGATGTGCTCGCTGAGCTGCATGCGGGTAAGCGTACGGTTTTTATGTAATATAAGGTAGGCTATAAGGTCGAACTCTTTTTTGGTGATGGTATTAACCACGCTGTTGTAATAGGATATAGTTCGTGCGGTAAGGTCAATCAGGAAGCCGCCCAGTTCAACAATATTATTTTTTACCCCAAACTTACGCCTGATAATAGCCTGCATGCGGCTTTGAAGCTCAAGCAATGAAAAGGGTTTGGGCAGGTAATCATCGGCACCAAGATCAAGGCCTTTAATACGATCACTGATTTCGGCGCGGGCAGTTAATATGATACAGGCTGCTTCCGAGTTGGTTTTTTTGGATTCCCTGAGCAGGTCGAGGCCATCATAATCGGGCAAGCCAAGGTCTATCAATATGAAATCGTAAAGGTTGGTGGCAATTTTTTCGGATGCCGAGGCACCGTCAAAGCACACCTCGCAGATGTAATTATAGTTTGAAAGAAAAATCTCCAGTTCGTGGGCAAGTGCGGTTTCGTCTTCTATTATTAAAACATTCATGTATTTTGGCTAATAAAAAACGTAATAAAAAGTTAAATTATAAAAAGACTCGCGACGGTTGAGCAAGACCCCTTCTACGTTAACAGGGATTGAATATTTATATGAAAATTCAAACGTGTAATGCGGCCTGTTATATGCCACCGGAATTTTGAAGCTATAATTAAGCATATTGAACCGGCGGTTACGGCTGGCATAACGCGGATCATATTGGATAGAGATATTCGCAGCCTCATCCCTGAAATGATGATCAAGGGAATAGCGCTGAACAAAATTCTGTGTACCCAGGATGAAATTGAAAGATGGGTTAAAGGAAAGGAAATCCTGATCGTCAAAAATGCTCCAGCTGCTTTCCCAGTATTTGGAATTGCTTACCGTTAAAAATATATCATTGGATTTTCCAAAAAGGTAATCAAGCACGGCGCTTGTCTTCAGATATTTCCAATCATACGAATTTTTAAAGTTGATATCATTAGATGAAGCCGACTTGATAACCTGGGCAGCATCCCGTGCAAAAAAGAAACGGGTATAACTTGCTGAGCCCGAAAAAGCCTTCGAAAATTTATAAAAATAACCGCCGCCAACATCAACCTCATCAACAGGGGCATAACCTAAAACTTTAAAAGCCGAGCCATATAAAAAAATGCCCGATTTGGTATTATAAATCAAATCGGCAGTAACGAAAGGGTATTTTACAGGACCGGTGCGGCCGAAAAAAAGTACATCGCTGCCATAACTAACCCCGGCCGATACTGACCGTTTACGGATAATAGTATCAGAATCGGCAACTAAGGAATGCTTACCAACAAAAAGGCGCAAGTCAATATCCGCAGCAAATACGGCACTGCTTGTAGCCACAAAAAAAAGTAAGCAAAGGTATTTCATCAATATATTAAATTGTTTAGCCTGTTTAATTGCCATTTCTTCTCGGTATTTCAGGTGGGCGCTCCATGCCTTCGGGTCTGCGCTGCCTTTTGGGTTTAGGCTTAAGTGGTACAGCATCGTCATCAACTGTAGCCGGCTTAGCCTGCCGCTTTGCTTTGGCTATTTCTTTGATCTTTTTCTTTTCATCCTCTTGCTGTTTTTTGGTTTTGGCGGTATCGGTCTTTAATAAAGTGTACGACAATATCACCGGCATTTTGTTACCGGTATAAGCAGGTGCATCAATGTTTTTTGTAAGGGCACTGGCAGATGATATACGTATAGCAAATATCAATAACAGGACAATATACGCAAACCACTTTATCATTTAGGAGAGGAAAAGGTAAAAATAAGGCTCAAATAACGGTTGATTTAAATGTTTACACCAAAATGAGAAAGGTACAATAATAGCAATTCATTTGCAGGGGCACTTGTAAAAATGCCGATGCAAATGAATTATAACAGATCACAAATTATGATGAAAGGTTTATGAACTAACTTTAATTGCTGAAAATTAAAGAACTATGTCTTTTGATGGATAAACGCGGTTTTGATCATCAATAATAACACAGGCAACCTGGTTAAGCTGATTGATCATGTACAAACCTGCATTAACACCAATGGAGAGTATTGGCGTAGCCAAAGCATCGGCAAATTCGGCGGTTGGGCTAAGAATGCTTACGCTTGTAATACCGCTAACCGGGAACCCTTTTTTAGGATTAAATACATTAGTGAATTTTTTATTGCTGATGCTTGCATATTTTTCGGCATTAACCGATGTGGCGAAAGCAAGGTTACTGATCTCCAGATCAGCAAAAGGTTGATTTTGCTGGGTCATATCAGCATCGGCAACAGTCCATGGTTGCAGGCCTGGTTGTAAACCCCAGGCAAGCAGGTCGCCGCCAAAGTTGATTACGCCACTGCTTACACCATTCATTTGTAATACATATTTAGCCCTGTCGGCAGCATAACCCTTGCCATTTGCACCAAAGCCTATACGCATTCCTTTTTCTTTCAGAAAAACAGTTTGCTTTACGGCATCAAGAACTATGTTTTTGTAGCTGGCCAGTGACAGTGTACGTTTAGCAGTTTTTACTGCAGTGTTTTCGGTAGTATTTTCATTAACCGCATTATCTGCCAGGTAAGTAATATCAAAAGCACCGTAAGTAAGTTCAGATATTTGAATTGCCCTGTTAATGAGCCTGAAGGTTTCACCATCTGCTTTTACCGGGGCTATGCCTGCATTGCGGTTTATCTGGTTGATGCTGCTATCATCGCTAAAAGCCGAAAGCAGTTTTTCAACCCTGTTAATTTCATCAATGGCAATGTCAATTTGCTCATCGGCCAGTAAGGGGTTATTGCCCACTACACTAATCTCAAATTTATCGCCCATTAAACGTAAGCTACGTTTGTAGACTGTTAAATTATCGGTTAAAGTTTTTATAGCCAGCATAATAATAATCTTTTAAGTATCTAAAATGAACACAAAATGTATTGTAATATACCTTACGCAGGTTAAATCAATTACGCTACATTAATCCTTTACAACAACGAAAGTAACGGCGCTTTATGAAATTGAGATGAAAAAGGCCTTTGGATTAATGTAATTAACTGATTTTGACATTTTTTAACACATTGATGATAAAAGAGTGTGATGATGCAGGGAGGTATAAACAGCAAAATGGTAAATTGATGTCATTGAGGAACCACCAGGGAAGTCCCGGAAAAAATTGTAATGATATGTAAACATATTTTAAGATGGTGGCCCCCGCGCGCCTTCACTAATATATTATACCTCATTATGCTTTTTTCAGGATTTACGTGATGATTATTCACAGCAGTGACATAGCTCCATAAGTTCATTTTCATAAAAAACAAACGCCCATAGCCCGGTAAAAACCAGGCTATGGGCGTTTTAATAATTTGAGTAAAAATTTATTCCAGCGTTATTTGCCTCCTGATACTTTCTTCAAGCGAAATGAAGGTTTCGGTACGTTGAATACCTCTCACACCCTGGATCTGTTCATTCAAAACTTCGCGCAGGTGAGTAGTGTCATGACATACTATTTTAGCAAAAATACTCCATTCGCCGGTAGTATAATGCAGTTCAACAATTTCTTTGATCGTTTTTAGCTGTTTCACAGCTTCGTTATACTGTGATCCTTTTTCGAGGTAAATACCCAGGAATGCTGTGATGTCATATCCTAATTTTTGCGGATCTACCTCAAGGCTGGCCCCTTTTATTACACCCATCTCCTCTAACTTTTTCATCCGCACGTGTATGGTTCCGCCAGAAACAATCAACTCTTTAGCTATCTCGGTATACGGAGTGGTAGCGTTTTTCATTAATATTGATAAAATCTGGATGTCAAGATTATCAATTTCTAAATTTTGAGCTTTTCTGTGGGACATAAATTTGAATATCTATATTGAAATACAAGTTTAATTAAAATTCAATTAAAAATAAAATATTTTTGTTGAAATATTTGCAAGAAATAGATAGTCCTATTAAATTTGTATCAAGCAAAAGGGAAATGCTTACCTGTTCTTTAAACGAAAAACAATGTTGGGTGGTGAAATTTTTGGCAGACACACCTCCTTGTCCCGGTGGCGGAGATTATGGAAAACCCGTAAGGGCTAACCACTCTGTGAAGGTTCGAATCCTTCCCCAACAGCAAGTTTAAGTACAAAGTCAGAAGTCTTGAGTCAAACGACTTAGAACTTCAGACTAACGACTTAAGACTTACAACACTGTAGGATGGTGAAATTTTTGGCAGACACACCTCCTTGTCGCGGTGGCGGAGAAATTGGGAAACTTTTAGCAATAAAAATAACCACTCCGTGAAGGTTCGACTCCTTCTCCTACAGCTCTTCTCATAATTTAGGTTTATAATTGGTTAGTAAAGGCCCCTGCCCATCAGGGGCTTTGCTGTTTTTATAGGTTTTTTTACCATGCTTCAGGCAAAAAAATATTGTAGCTTAGTATCACAAGCTAATCTCATGACCCCTTCAGAATATATTCTTGAACAACCAGCAGATAAGCAAGCATTTTTAACGGGCATACATAATGTTATAACTGGTAACGATAACTCAGTTACAGCCCAGGTTGAAAACATGATGGGTAAGCAAATGATCCTTTACAAAGAAAAGGGTTACATGAAATATGCACTTGCAATGGCAAAGGGCTATATATCCCTGCATTGTTTGCCTATTTACATGAACCCGGCGCTGCATGCAAAGTATGTTGAATTACTGCCTGCAGCTAAATTTCAAAAAGGTTGTATCAACTTTAATAATGCCGAACAGCTTCCCCCGGGTATATTTTCGGCACTTATTATTGAATGCTCCGGAATTGATATTGCTGAAGTGCTTGAAAACCGGAAAAAGAAGAGATAGCACTCTGATCTGTAATACAAGTAAAAACCGTCATTTTTAAAATAAAAATAATGTGTCATTTTTACACATTGGGTATTGTTTCGTAAATATTTAGTTATAAATTTGGTAGGCAGCAATTTATTGCAATCGATTGAGTAACTTGCTGCAAAAACCCTAAATTCATTAATATTAAAACCAATTAATCCCAAAACACAATAAGTCGATATGAAGAAAATCGTCCTGATAGTTTTTGTGGCATTTAGCTGCATTTACTTATCCTGTAACAAAACACGCCCGAATAAGCCGCGGGTACTTATCTTTTCAAAAACCATGGGCTTCCACCACGCATCTATTGATGCCGGCATAGTCGCTATCAAAAAACTTGGCGAAGAGAATGGCTTTGATGTGGATACCACAAAAAATTCGGCCATGTTTAATGAGGATACACTTAAAAAATATTCAACGGTTATTTTTTTAAGTACCACCGCCGATGTGCTTGATTACAGGCAGGAAGCAGCTTTTGAACGGTACATACAAGCCGGAGGTGGCTATGTAGGCATTCACGCTGCAGCCGATACTGAATATGACTGGGGCTGGTATGGCCGCCTGGTTGGTGCCTGGTTTTATGACCACCCGGGCATTCATGACAAAAACCCTAATGTACAACCCGGCACCTATAATATAGTTGATGCCAATAACGATGCTACTAAAGATTTGCCAAAAGTTTGGAAACGTACCGACGAGTTTTACAGTTTCCGCAAACCATTGGCCAGCGATATACATGTGCTGATCACGCTTGATGAAAGCACCTATAAAGGCGGCAAGCGCATGGGGTTGCATCCTGCTACCTGGTTTCATGATTTTGACGGTGGCCGCGCATTTTATACTGCTATGGGCCATACCGACGAAACTTATAAAGAAGCCGGTTACCTGAAAATGCTGCTTGCGGGTATCAAATATGCTATAGGCGAAAACAAAGAATTGGATTACAGCAAGGCAAAAACCCAATTGCCGCCGGATGAAGATCGTTTTAAGAAAACGCAATTATCTACTGGCGAATTTTTTGAGCCTACCGAAATGACCATATTGCCGAACTTTGATATTATGGTGATCCAGCGTCGGGGCGAGATCATGCTGTACAAGCACGATACCCAAAAAGTTAAACAGGTTGGCTTTTTTGATGTGTATTGGAAAGCCCACGTGCCCAACGTAAATGCCGAGGAAGGTATGCTCGGCCTCGCTAAAGACCCTGATTTTGCAAAAAATAACTGGATCTACATTTACTACAGCCCTGCTGATAGCTCGGTGAACCGCCTTTCGAGGTTTACCTTTAAAAATGATACACTGGATAAAAAAACCGAGAAAGTTATTTTAGAGGTGAAAGCTCAGCGCGATATCTGCTGCCATACAGGCGGTTCGATAGCTTTTGGGCCGGGGCCTGATAAAACCCTGTTTTTCTCGGCTGGTGATAACTCAACGCCGTTTGATGAAAAAGGACAAAAATATGTAAGCAGCGGTTATGCTCCTTTAGATGACAGGCCAGGCCATTTACAGTTTGATGCACGTCGTTCGGCTGGTAACACCAATGATCTTCGCGGTAAAATTATGCGCATTAATCTTAAGGATGATGGCACATACGAAATCCCTGAAGGCAACCTGTTTCCGAAAGGAACGCCAAAAACCCGCCCCGAAATTTATGTTATGGGCGATAGGAACCCTTACCGTATCTCGGTAGATCAAAAAAATGGTTACCTGTATTGGGGCGAAGTTGGGCCAGACGCACACAATGATAGTTTAGATACACGCGGCCCAATGGGTTACGACGAGGTTAACCAGGCAAAAAAAGCGGGCAACTTTGGCTGGCCGTATTTTGTGGGCGATAATAAACCTTATCATCTTTATGATTACGCTACCGGCAAATCAGGTCCGGCGTTTGATCCTAAACATCCGGTTAATAATTCGCGTAATAACACAGGTTTAACCGATTTGCCGCCGGCACAACCAGCATTTATCTGGTATCCGTATGGCCCGTCGGCTGATTTTCCGCAGGTTGGTGCAGGTGGCCGTAACGCTATGGCTGGCCCGGTTTACTATACTGATATGTTTCCGGAAGAAACCCGCCTCCCGGATTATTATAACGGCAAGTTTCTGGAATATGACTGGATGCGCGGCTGGATAAAAGCTATCTCACTCACCCCTGAAGGCGACTTTGATAAAATGGAGCCATTCTTCCCTAAATTGAAAGTAAACTCCATGATTGATATGGAGGTTGGCCCTGATGGCAGGCTTTATGGTTTGGAATATGGTAGTGGCTGGTTTTCGCATAACCCCGATGCCGGATTGTTCCGTATTGATTATATCGCCGGAAACCGTCCGCCGGAAATATCATCGTTCAAGGCCGAAAAAACCTCTGGCGTTTTACCATTCACAGTTAAACTTGCTGTTGCAGCTACCGACCCGGAAAAAGACAATATCTCTTATACCTGGAACCTGGGCAATGGGGTAACTAAGGAAACAACTACACCATCACTTAGCTACACTTATACAACAGCAGGCGATTTCAAAATTACCGTTGAAACAAAAGACGACAAAGGCGCATCAAGCAAAAGCGCTCCGGTTAGTGTATATGCAGGTAATGAACAGCCTACGGTTAGTATCAATATCAGCGGCGGTAATAAATCATTCTATCTGCCGGGCGTACCATTCAAATACGCGGTTAACGTAACCGACGGACCGGATACCAAGAATGTCGATCCGAAACGTATCTATGTTGGCCTTGATTACATCGAAGGGTTTGACAAAGCACAATCGGCAGCACAGCATGAACAAGGTGAGCCCGAAAACCGTGGCAAAACCCTTATGTTAACCATGGACTGCAAAAGCTGCCATAAGGAAGATGGCAAGTCAATAGGCCCGTCATTTGTACAGGTAGCGGCCAAATACAAAAAAGACCCTAATGCCATGGCCAAGCTTACCCAAAAAGTAATAAAAGGCGGTGCCGGTGTTTGGGGTGAAACTGCTATGTCTGCCCATCCAAATATTAAAAAGGGTGATCTTGACCAGATCATCAACTGGGTGCTTTCGCTTGACAATAGCGATCAAAAGCCGTCATTGGCTGCATCGGGCACGATCATGCCTGCTCCGCCAGAGAAACAGCAATCGGCAGCGTTGGTTTTATCGGCCAAATACACTGATGAGGGGGGTAACGACATCAAAAAATTAACAGGAAGCAGCATTGTATCATTAAACAGCAGTACTTATCTGTTTAAAGGCACCGAAAAATTCAATGGGTTTACTGCCTTTAAATATAACGGCATTAACCTGATGATCTATCCTGGAGCTGAAGGCTGGTTTGAGCTGGACAACATCGATCTTTCAGGTGTACGCTCTATCAACCTAACCAACTTCTGGCAGGCACCGCCAACTGCACCACTTAATTTTGAGTTGAGGATTGATTCAGAAACGGGTGCCCTTGCAGGCAAAGGCAGTATGCCGGTGCCGGCCAAGGATGCCAAAGGCGGCGCGGTGCACATAGTACTTACACCGGTTACTGACGGAAAAATGCACAAATTATTCTTTGTGTATAAACCCGCAAGCAAGGCAGCTATGACAGCCGGGGTAACATCGGTTGTGTTTAGTGCAAAATAGATGTAATCTGTAAGTTTGGGTAGGCATTACAAGTTCGTAGTGCCGTTGCCCAATTAATTGACAAGCAGTTTTATATATAACAAAGTAACAAGACCGGATCATAAATAGATGATTCGGTCTTGTTATTTTATGGGTAATGAGTTCGCATTGTTAAGATAGTTTCCGATCACTTTAATATTATATCTTAGCGCAAATTTTTCAACTTGAACCTTGCACTTCTTATGATATTACAACGTATCGGTGCCATTTTATCAGTTTTTTTATTTATCGCTGTAAATGCCGCTGCTCAGGCGCCGGTTGTAAACGCGTTCACTCCTTCAAGTGGTCCCGTTGGCACATTAGTTAATATTGATGGTTCCCGTTTTAATGCGAGTGCTTCAGGCAATACTGTTTATTTTGGGGCAGTAAAGGCCAATATCATATCGGCAAGTAATACACGTATAACCGTCAGCGTTCCAAAAGGTGCAACTTGTCAGCCTATTACTGTTACCAGCAACGGGCTTACCTGTTACGCCAGTCAACCTTTTATAACAACCTTCAACAGTATTCCTTTTACCACTGCCTCATTGAACGGAAAGATTGATATTCAATCCGGAAATTATCCGTATGGTGTTGCCATAAAGGATTTGGATGGCGATGGCAAGCCTGATATTGTAGTTGTTAACAGTGGTAATGATAACGTTTCATTTTTTAAAAACAACAGCGAGCCGGGGGCTCCATCCTTTGCTTTGGCTACTCAAAAAGCAGTGAATAATTATTCAAATGGTTTAACGGTCGACGATTTGGATGGGGATGGTAAACCAGATGTTGTAGTTGCAAATTTTAGTAACAACACTATTTCTATATTCAAAAATACGTCTGCTAATAACCAGATTAATTTCGATAACGCCATTACATTTAATACCGGTCAAAGCCCATATGCCATCGCTATTGCCGATTTCAACGGAGATGGCAAACCTGATCTGGCGGTTACAAATGAATATAGTTATCCCTCATACATTTCGGTATACACAAATTCAACCACGCAAAATGGGCAGATATCTTTTTTAGCAGAAAGGGATTTTCCTTCATTAACCAATTCAAGAGGTATAAGTGCAACCGATGTAGATTTAGATGGCAAAGCAGATATCATAGTGGCAAGCCAGGACGGCTTTGTTTCGGTATTTAAAAATACATCGGCCGGCAGCACCATCAATTTTGATGCAAAAATAGATTATAATGTACCATCAAGCGGCGGCGGGGCCGAAAGTATTGTAGTTTTGGATTTTGATGGAGATTTAAAGCCGGATATTGCAGTTGCTGATAATAATTTGCCCGGAAGTGTTTCGGTATGGAAAAACAATAGTTCGGTGGGTTCAGTTTCTTTTGTCAGCAGGCAGGATTTTTCAACAGGCCAAAATCCTTTTAGTATTTGTGCCGGCGATATTAATGGAGATGGCAAGCCAGACCTTGCCGTAACCAACCAGGTTGATAATACGATATCGGTACTGATAAACAGCAGCTCATCGGGTAATATTATGTTTAATAGTAAATTAAATTTCCCGACAGGTGATTATCCCCGAAGCGCCAATATGGGTGATATAGACGGAAATGGCAGGCCTGATCTTATTGTGGGGAACAACGCTGGCAGCACGGTGTCGATATTGCTGGCAAACATCCAAAAATTGCCATCAATAATTACTTTCCCACCCCCGGATGCAATGATTATCGATAACAACAATATTCTGCATCCTGGAGCAACCAGTACAAATACAGATCCCGCAACCCCTATCACTTATACCAGCAGCAATCCTGCGGTTGCTTATGTAGATGTAAATGGATTGATCCATGTAATTGCACCTGGTGTAACAGTAATAACAGCATCGCAAAGTGGCAACGATAATTATGATCCGGCAACCCCTGTACAGGAAACATATACCATTAAAGAGAACCTGATACTCTATTTACCTCCTTTTACAACCAAAACAACCTGTACCGCCGACTTCAATGCTAACGTTAGCAAAAGCAACGCTACAATACCTGTAACTTATACCAGTAGCAACCCGGCTGTCGCCACCATAAATGCCCAAGGCTTAATCCACATTATAGGCCCTGGAACGACAATTATTACAGCCAATCAAACGGGGGACGAGCAACACAATTCCGCCACCCCGGTATCTCAGCAACTGACGGTCGTATCACCGGTTAATCCAACGGTAACTATAACCGTTGATAATGCCCCGGCTTGCGAGGGCTCATCTATAAACTTTACCGCTACACCGGCCAATACCTCTGGAGGGGTAATAAACTACCAATGGAAGATAAACGGCATAAATACCGGAACTAATAGCCCAACCCTAACAATAACATCAGCCGCAGCAACCGATGTTTTCAGTTGTACTATTACAGAAAACGGAGCGTGTTCTCTACCTGTAAATTCTAACAATATAAGTAATATCCATTTTTTCCCTTATCAAACCCCTTCGGTTACAATAACATCTTCGGCCACAGGCCCCGTGTGTAGCGGAACCTCCGTTAACTTTATTGCAATACCAACTATTGATGGGGGCAATCCAACCTATCAGTGGAAAATTAATGGGATAACAGCAGGTGGCAATCAAGCTACTTTTAGCAGTAATACCCTAAACAACAACGATAAAATATCTTGTGACATCAGCTACAATAACTCCCTTTGCTTAGTTAATGCAAGCGCTACATCAAATATCATTTCAGCAGATATAATATCTAATTCAGGCCCGGTACTAACAATTTCAATAAGCGCTTCGGAAAGTAATATTTATGAAGGCTCAATAGTTGATTTTATGGCCGTTCCCTCAAATGCGGGAGTAGTAAGCAGCTATCAATGGCAAATAAACGGTATAAACGCCGTAAATGGTAACAATGCTACATTCAGCACTAATCAACTGAAAAATAACGATGAAGTAACATGCATAGCTACTACTACCAACGCCTGTAGCGTGCCTGTAATTAGTAACCCGATTAAAATAACGGTACAACTTTTAAATGTTAATATACCAAATACCTTTACACCCAATGGCGATGGGGTAAATGACTTTTGGAGTATTCCCGCTTTATCAAGCTACCCCGGCTGTTCTGTGAAAATTTTCACCCGGTATGGGCAGATGGTATTTGATACAAAAGGGTATGGAAATCCGTGGGACGGAACCTATAAAGGTAAATTATTGCCAGCGTCAACATACTACTATGTTGTTAAACTGGATAATAAAAAAATGCCTTTCAGCGGTTATGTTACTATTATCAGGTAGAGTAATACATCACACAATAATACAAACAGGGCTGTATTACAAAATACAGCCCTGTTTAACATATCCTTACAAACTTCAAGCTTAAAAAATCTTAAAGCCTACGCTCAATGCCCAAAGGTTTTGGCGTTTAGCAAAGCTATCGCTCACTTTGGTTAAACCGCCTTCATAGCGTAAGTCGGCGGTGATAGAGCCGATATCGACACCTGCACCGGCTTGGAAGCCAAGGTTGCTTTTGTTAAAATCGCTGGCGGCGTTGTTGATATTGCTACCCAAACTTACACTTTGATCAAGCGCGTAGGTGTAAATAGGCCCTGCCATAATGCGGAAATTAAGGTCTTTTTCGCCAAATGATTTACCTATCAGTAATGGTACGTTCAAATTAGTGAATCTTACTTTACCACTAAAAGCGGTGTTATTGTCGTTTGACTCAAATTTACCACCGGTACCGCTCAGGTAAAGCTCGGGTTGTAAATAAACGCTGTTACCGATACGGGCAAACAAACCTGCCTGGTAACCGGTCAGGTTTTTGTCGCTGACATCGTCAAAATGAATTTTTGAAAAATTGACGCCACCTTTTACCCCTAAAGAAAACTGTGCCCTGGCACTGAGGCTTACTGCTATCAGTAATGCCGCACTTAATAGATACTTTTTCATGATTTTCAATGTTAAATGTAAAGCCGTAACGCACATCATCCTTAAAATTGTATACAGCTCTACGCTATTAATTTAGTTTGGTTTATAACCCGGCCTGTATTAAGGCCGTATTAGGCATTATCAATACGCGAGCCAAATATTTAAACAGCAGCAACTTGGTATTTTTTATATTTTTGCTGAAAATAAATTAAACATGGCTGAAATCAGTATTACAAACAAGGACTGGGAACGCGTAAAAATTAAAATTCAACGTAAATACAATCATCTTACAGATGAGCAGTTGAAATACAGTGAAGGACAAGAAGAAAACCTGATTATCAAACTGATGGACCTGGTAAACCGTGACCGTAAGTATGTGGTTTTCACCTTAAAAAAGGCCCTGGTTAATATTGATACCAACCGACTGTAAAATAGACACTACGGTTATACAAACTGGAAAGCTTTTTTGTATTTTTATTTTTTTTCGAGGATAAATGATGAAACAGGGGTTAGTGTTCAAAAAAGGATACAAAAGAGCAGGTCTATTTGCAGGTATTGCATTGCTGGCCGCGGGCGTAGTAGGTTTTAATGACGACCTGTTTCAGATCTCGAAGAACCTTGATGTTTTCGCTTCGGTTTATAAGGAGGTTAATATTAATTATGTCGATGATATAAATTCGGCCAAATTGGTTAAAACCGGTGTTGATGCTATGCTTGATGGCCTTGATCCTTATACCGAGTTTGTTCCCGAATCGGAAATTGAAGATTATAAGCTGCATTACGTAAGTACCCAATATGGCGGTATCGGTGCCAGTATTTTTGTACGTAACAATAAGATATTTGTATCGGAGGTTTTCTCGGGTTTTCCTGCTCAAAAAGCTGATGTACATCCCGGCGATCAGCTTTTGAAAATAAATGATGTTGACCTGAACGGTAAAAATAACGACCAGGTAAGCCAGCTGCTCAAAGGCTCAAAAGGAGCCCCGATAAAACTGTTCATCAAACGCGATAACATACCTCAGCCTTTTGAAAAGAACCTGGTCCGTGATGAGATCAAGCAGCCCAACGTATCATATTTTGGTATGGTTGATGGCAATATGGGCTATATTAAACTGGATAAGTTTCTTGAAAACTCAGCAGCTGAAGTTACCAATGCCCTTACAGAACTAAAAAAGAAAAATCCCAGCGGTATCATCCTCGATCTTCGCTCAAATGGCGGCGGCATATTGCAGGAAGCGGTAAAAATAGTGAACCTTTTTGTGCAGAAAGATGTAGAGATCGTATCGCAAAAAGGAAAAATAAAGGAAAAGAACTTTACTTACAGCACTATCAGTACACCACTTGAACCCGAATTGCCCCTTGTTGTATTGGTTAACAGCCATTCAGCATCGGCAAGCGAAATTGTTGCCGGTTCATTGCAGGACCTTGATAGGGCGGTAATTATAGGGCAGCGCAGCTATGGTAAGGGCCTGGTGCAGCAAACGTTTAATTTGCCATACAATAGCCTGGTAAAAATTACCATAGCCAAATACTATGTACCATCGGGCCGTTGTATCCAGGAGTTGGATTATACGCACCGCAAAGATGACGGCAGCGTGGTGAAAGTGGCCGATTCACTTATCCATGAGTTTAAAACAAAGAATGGCCGCTCTGTTTATGATGGCAGCGGCATTTATCCTGATATCTTCATTAAACAGGAAAAGTTTGCAAACGTTACACAGGCGTTGGTTGGCAAGCTATTGATATTTGATTATGCAACCGTTTACCGCGATAAGCACAATAAAATATCAGATGCACGTACGTTTAAATTATCTGATGGTGATTACAACGATTTTGTGAAGTATCTGGCAGATAAAAACTATAGCTACACCACCACATCCGAAAAATTGCTTACCCGTTTAAAAACCGAAGCTACCAGGGATAAACAATTCAACGATATTCAGGCTGAGTATGAAGGTTTGAAAACCAAGTTAATGGCCAGCAAAAAGAATGACCTTATTCAACATAAAGACGAAGTAAAACAGGTGCTTGAAAACGAAATAGCTTCACGCTATTACTATGAAAAAGGCCGGTACGAAACCAACTTTAAATATGATAAGGAACTTGCACAGGCCGTAAAAACCATGCAGGACAAAGCTCAGCTGGCCTCTATACTCAAAGGCGAAGGCAGTTATAAAGTTATCGGTAAACCGGTGCTTGCTATGGCTGCTAAAAAAGCAGCAGATAAGGACAGCGACGACGAATAGATTGGTTATCAATCAGTCCCCTCTCCATTGAAACATTGTAACCAATTAGTTACCCGTTACAACACATAATTGGTTAAACTTTTATGTTGCGTTATTGTCATACCTACAAACAAAACAATAACACAACATGAAAAAGATAATTTTAACAGCTGCCATTTTAGTAAGCAGTTTAACTGTAAAAATAGCCAGCGCCCAAATAAGCTTAAGCATTAACATTGGCAGCCAGCCCGCCTGGGGCCCTGTAGGTTATGACCATGTAGACTACTACTACCTGCCCGATATTGATTCTTATTATGATATCAACGCCCATCAGTATGTTTATTTTGATAACAATACCTGGGTTCATGGAGCAGCTTTGCCACCACGTTTTGGTAACTATGATGTGTATAAAAGCTATAAGGTAGTGGTTAATGACCGTAACCCATGGGTTCGTAACGATGTTTACAAACGTAAATATGCCTCATACCGCGGCCGCCATGACCAGGTTGTAATTCGCGATAGCCATGACGAAAAATATCGTAATCATTATGTTGAACATAGAACTGTACGCAGGGGAGATGTAAAGCATAGGGCAAACCATGACAACCGTGGACATGATGGTCATGATGACCATGGCCACCGCAATTAAGGTTTGTATTGTTATAATTTTGATTGTTTTTATGAAGGACTGTCCCCCAAAAAGGACGGTCCTTTTTTATGGAAAATCCCTCCAATTTTGGCTGTGGATGACATTACCAGGCTTCGGCACAAAAGTTGCCGACTTATGTCACACTCAGGTTAACTTTATTGTTTATCAGTATATGTTTAGCTGTAAACAAACATTATATTCGTTATTTAGTTAACCGATTTATTGTTAAATAATTTAAATCAATTTACACTATGAAATACCGAATATCCATTTTGGCGCTGCTTGTAACCGCAGTATTAGGCCAAAGCTGTGTAAGCAGCAAAAAGTACAAGGAGCTGGATGCCAATTATACCCAGCTGCAAAATAGTACTAAAGACCTAAGCATCAAATATCAAACCAGCGAACAGGCCCTTGCAGTAGCTAATAGCCGCAACAAAAGCCTTGAAGAACAAATTGCCCTGCAAAAGTCAAACGTAACAGCTTTGCAGGATGCTTTGAACAAATGTTTGAATTCAAGCAGTCAGGGTAATGTTAACATTTCAAAACTGGTTGATGAGATCAATGCATCAAACCGTTATATTCAGCAATTGGTTAACGCTAAAAACAAAAGCGATTCACTTAATATGGTGTTAACCAACAACCTTACACGCTCATTAACTCCTCAGGAAACCCAGGATGTTGATGTAAAGGTGTTGAAAGGTGTAGTTTATATCTCTTTGTCTGATAACATGCTGTACAAATCAGGCAGCTACGAAATATCTGATAAAGCAGGCGCTACCTTAAGCAAAATTGCTAAGATCATCATGGACTACAGCAATTACGATGTATTGATTGAAGGTAACACCGATAACGTGCCTATTTCGCAGAAAAATATTCGTAACAACTGGGATTTAAGTGCTTTGCGTGCATCATCAGTGGTGCAGGCACTGCAAACCACTTACCAGGTTGATCCTAAGCGTTTAACTGCTGGTGGCCGTGGCGAGTACAATCCAATTGCGGATAATTCAACTCCAACGGGTAAAGCTCAGAACAGGCGTACACAGATCATCATAACACCAAAACTTGACCAGTTTATGGATTTGATTGGTAAAGCACCGGCAGATCAACCAACTGCGCCTAAACAGTAATTTAGTTTAATTTTGTTATTCTAAAGCCACTCCAATATTGGGGTGGCTTTTTTTTTGCTGCTATTATTGTATGTTTTTGCATACAATAATAGCAGGAGCTGCTTTTCTGGCTTAAGGCGCTAAACTCCTTTTTTTGCATCCTTGATTTTTAATTATTAGCCATAAAATGCCGCTATTTTAATTGAAAACATTGCTCATTTAATTAATACAATAACAATCTGTACTAACTAAATGGCTGTTACTTAAATTCAGTTTAGTACACTAAGGTAATGATAGCAGTGGCATTTATTTTGAATAAACAGCGCAACAGGTATTAAAACAGTTAAACCATGAGCTTTAACCATAGTCATACCTACATAACTTATTACACGCTTTATGAAAAAGATCGTTTTATCGGCAGTTATATTGTTAAGCTGCTTCACTTCAAAAATAGCTTCGGCCCAGGTTAGTGTTGGTTTAGGTATTAACATTGGCAGTCAGCCCGATTGGGGCCCTGTAGGCTATGATCATGTTGATTACTATTACATGCCCGATGTTGATGCCTACTATGATGTACCAACCCATAATTATGTTTACTTCGAAAACAATGTTTGGGTACACCGCAGGTTTTTGCCTGCAAGGTACCGCGGATATAATATGTACAATGGCTACAAAGTAGTTGTTAACGAGCGTAACCCATGGATGCGCAATGCATACTACAGGGATCATTATGCCGGTTATCGTGGCCGTCATGATCAGGTTATAATCCGTAACAGTCGCGATGTAAGGTATGCCAATCACTGGCGCGGCGGTAACCGTTATGTAAGCCGCACCGTTTATCACGGAAATAATGGCTGGCACGGCCGTAACCCCAATAGGGGAGGTGGCTGGCATGGCGGCGGTGATCACGGGCATGGCGGCTGGCACGGCGGTGGCGATCATGGTCATGGTGGTGGTCACGGTCATCATTAATAAAGATATTCATATAACAAGGTGGGCTTCCCGAAACGGAGGCCTATATTGTTTTAGCTCTTGTTTGCACCCAATTAGTAACGTTTAACATATCATAAGCGTCCTCCTTTTGCTTATGTTTGTATTTTATCAAATCCATTACTGATGTACACGCTGTCGGAAGAAAATTATTTAAAAGCTATTTATCGCCTTGCATCGCAGGGAAAGGATTTTAAAATAACACCTACTGCCATAGCCGAATCTCTTAATAACAACCCGGCATCGGTGGTGGATATGATCCGTAAGCTTACCGAAAAGCAACTGATTGAGTATGATAAAAAGAAAGGTGTTAGGTTAACGCAGCAGGGCTTAAAAGATGCTATATTAATTGTACGCCGGCATCGCCTTTGGGAAGTTTTTTTACTGGAGAAGCTGGGTTACCATTGGGATGAGATCCATGATATTGCCGAAGAACTGGAGCATATTAATGATGCAACTCTTGCCGACAGGCTGGATAAGTTTCTGGGTTTCCCGGAATATGACCCACACGGCGACCCAATTCCCAAAGCCAATGGCAAAGTGCCTAAATCATATTCGGTAAGCTTGTCTGAACTTAAACCCGGCTCGCAAAGTAAGGTTGCTGCTGTGCGTGATACCAGCAGCTCGTTTTTGCAATACCTGCAAAAACTGAACATAGGGATAGGCACAAAAATTCAGTTAATCGAAAAAATCCCGTATGATAATTCGCTGGTGATCAAAATTGAAAACCGTGAGGATACTACGGTTTCGCAAAAGTTTGGGGAAAATATATTGGTGGATTGATTTTGAGGTGAAAGGTAAAAGGCAAAAGGCTGCTTTAGCTTCGATACACAAAATCAGACAAAAAGAATAAAGATGAATAGTAGCCTCCTAAATAGGATTAGTAAAAACCTTTAACCTTTCGCCTTTTACCTTTCACCTCAAAACTAAGGTTTCCCCGTTATGGTTGATGATTGGGCAAGTTCTGCGTCTACGTCCACATCAAAATAGAGACGGTAAATTTCCCAATCGTTTTTAGGCTTATAAAACATAAAAGTGATACGTGCAGGCTGGCCTTCATGTTTAAGCAGGTAGCTGTACAATACCAGGCTGTTTGAGGCTTTACGTTGCATTATCAGGTCCTTGCCCAGGTACTTTCCTATAACGCTGCGCATGGAGTCTATTTTGACGATAAGCCCGGTAAGCCGGGTTGAATCCATCAGCTTATTGGTCTTGAAAATATCTATAACCGCGCGGGCAGTGCTTTGCTTATCATATTCTTTAAAAAATTTATCGATATGGGTTTGTACCCCTGCTACCGGGGCTGCGGCCAGTGTACTTGCAGCTGCAGGCTGGGTTTGTGCCGAAGCAGTATTCGCGAAGAATATCAGTGCTGATAATAAAGAAAATAATGGCTTAAATGCTTTAAAGTAGGTGTAACGCATGTTCAAAAAAGTTAATTTTTAAAAGTAGGTATTTTTTATAAATCCCCCAATACCGGCTGCTAAGATGATTGAAATGTGGCAATGCTGGCCCTCATTTTTTGCAAGCGACATGCCGCCTGCTTTTCCCTTTGCTGTTTGTTGAAATGACGGCGGTTTTCAGCGACCAAGTCCCGGCGTGCAGTTCCTTACCAAACAAAAAGAGCCCGGTATTTTCATATCGGGCTCTTTTGATATTTTATTTAAAAAACGATTACTTGGTAACGTACAATACTTCTTTAACCGCTTTGATCACCCTTTCAGGATTTGGCAGGTATTCCTGGATCAAAGTTGGAGCGTAAGGAAGCGGAACGTCGCCACCCATGATACGCAGGATAGGAGCATCAAGATAATCGAATGCATCTTTTTGTACTTTGAATGCAACCTCGGTAGCAATTGAACCTAAAGGCCAGCTTTCTTCAATAATTACCAAACGGTTTGTTTTCTTTACCGATTCAATAACTGTAGCGTAATCAATAGGGCGTACAGTACGCAAATCAATTACTTCAGCATGGATACCTTCTTTTTCCAGTTCGGCAGCAGCAGCAATAACCACTTTCATGATCTTGCCAAAGCTAACCAAAGTAACATCGCTACCTTCTTTAACAACTTTTGCTTTACCCAGGGGGATATAGTAAGTTTCTTCAGGAACTTCACCTTTGTCGCCATACATTAATTCCGACTCCATGAAAATAACCGGGTCCGGATCAAGAATAGCTGATTTTAACAAGCCTTTAGCATCGTAAGGGTTTGATGGAACAACCACTTTTAAGCCCGGGCAGTTAGCATACCAGTTTTCAAAGCACTGGCTGTGCTGTGAGCTAAGCATACCTGCGTTACCGGTAGGGCCGCGGAAAACAATTGGCACTGAGAACTGGCCGCCACTCATTGACATCATCTTGGCAGCGCCGTTGATGATCTGATCGATAGCTACCAGTGAAAAGTTGAAAGTCATGAACTCGATAACAGGACGTAAGCCGTTCATCGCCGAGCCAATGCCGATACCGGCAAAGCCCAATTCAGAGATAGGCGTATCTATAACACGTTTTGCGCCAAACTCGTCCAGCATTCCCTGGCTTACTTTGTACGCGCCGTTATATTCGGCAACCTCTTCACCCATCAGGTATATATTCTCGTCGCTGCGCATTTCTTCGACCATGGCCTCTCTTAGCGCTTCTCTGAATTGTATTTCTCTCATTATAGTAAAATGATGTTTTTTTGCGAACGCAAATATAAACACTAATGTGTTAAATGCAATTAACCGTGGTATTGGTTTGATTTTTAATACATATATTTTACATTTTAAATCGAAAAGGACTTAAATGAGAGGGCTTGAACGGGAAATTAAACGATGAATTATACAGTAAAAGATAATAAAGTAACGTTTGCCGGAAATATCAATGTTGATTTTGAATATCCTGTGGAGGAAGTTTTTGAGGCCGGTGATATTTTAATTGTTATATTAAAAATACCAAACGTGGTTCACTACCGTCGTAATGTTTTTGCATTTGACAGGCTGGGCGATTTTTTGTGGCAGATCAAGGATGTGCCGCTATATTATGAGGGCAAAGATTGCCCTTTTGTCGGGGCATTAATCAATGATCAACACGAATTGGTTTTATTTAACTGGTGCGATACAGCAGTAATTGTAGATCCCAGCACAGGTGATCTCATCAGGACTTACCAAACCAAATGATCTGCCTATATCTTTATCCGGATATTGATCTTATCCAGCAAACCCGTAAGCCACACCATTACAAAGGCAAATATGATACACTTAATAAGGCCTCCGGTACCTTCGCTCATGTATTCGGGGTAGCCTATCCGGCTCATTTCATATATAGGATAAAATAGGAAAGGTACTATATAGCAGGTAAAGGTATTGGTGCCGGCAGGCTCTATTACCTTAAACCAGTTGTATTTGTTTTTAACATCAACCAGGAAAATAAAAAAGGCATATACCACCAGGCTGATGCCGGTACAAATAAGTACCCATGATGGCGTATCGCGTTCTTTAGAAATGCCGCCACTGAAATAACGTACAATAAAGCCGAGGTTGAACAAGATTATCGCTATCAGGATCATGGCCACCCAAAGCATTTTCATTTCGTTGTTGGCCTTAAGGCGCATGTAGAGCACCGATATAAATACCCCTGCCATGGTAAACGATTGCATAGCACCATTACCAGCTATCCAGATATAACCTTGCAGCTTGTCGATAAAATCAAGAAAACCGAAATGAACATCGAGGTTAAAGAACATGAAGAACATCCAGGCGGCCAGCTGTATCCATAAATGTCCGTCGGAGTAATAATAGATAAGGGCGCAAAGCATGTATGACCAGCCTATCAAGCCTAAAATACCCCACCAGGTAAAATGCAGCCAGGTATGTCCGGGATCGCTGGTACGGTAAAGGGCGGCCATACCTGCAAGCAGCAATATACCAAAGCCCTGTAATAAATACCGTTTGATAGGTGGCGTATCCTTGCTGTAATCTAAAAAGATGAAGAAAAAACTGAATGTAACCAGGCTTTCCCAAACAGGTTTGGGCAGTAGTGTGGTGGCTTCATTATAGGTTTCCATATTTGCATGAAAAAAACCTATAAAAATAAGCGCGAACGAACGGCTCACTATCCGCGACAAAAGCTTGAAATTATCGCCCTGCTTTAACCTGTTTTGAAAGGCGAAGGGGATTGATAGCCCGACTATAAACAAAAATGCAGGGAAAATGGTATCGGCCAAACCCAGCGCATCAACATTTGAGCCCGCGTGTTTTAGCCATGTTGGGGTATTCGGAATGCCATCCAGGTCATTCACAAATATCATCAAAAACATTGTTACAGCGCGGAAAGCATCAATTGAACGTATACGACTCAGAAAATTACTCATTCAGACATGTAAATGCACATAGCGGCGTAAATGTTTTAATTTAACGGCAATTAAATTGAAACATTACTATTACATAGCTTTTTTTAATCTCTGTCGCGGCTCAGCTTGCTAAACAAAAGCGGATTTTCATTGAGTTCAAGTCCTTCCCGGCGGTTTTTTACAATGTGAATAGCAGTAAATAATGCTTCGCGGAATGAAATCTCCGAGGCTTGGTTTTTACCCGCTATATCATAAGCGGTGCCATGATCGGGCGAGGTGCGTACAAAATTTAAACCGGCTGTAAAGTTAACGCCCGATTCAAAAGCTATCTGCTTAAAAGGGATCAGGCCCTGGTCATGGTACATAGCCAGCACAGCATCAAACTGCAGGTAGGTACCGTTAGCAAAAAAGCCATCTGCCGAATACGGGCCAAATGCAAGGATGTTGTTTGAGCGGGCTTCCTCAATGGCAGGTATAATAATATCCTTTTCTTCACTACCGATAAGGCCGTTATCTCCTGCATGCGGGTTAAGCCCTAACACAGCAATTTTGGGTTTGCGGATCCAGAAATCATTTTGGAGGCTGCTGTTCATCAGCTTTAACTTAGCCAATATTTTTTCGGCAGTAATGCTTTCGGCAATTTTTGATACAGGGATATGTCCGGTAACTACGCCAACGCGCAAGGTATCGCTCACTAAAAACATCAGCGATTCGGCGGCACCGTCGTATTGCTGCAAATATTCGGTATGGCCCGGAAAGTTGAATTGCTCGCTTTGAATGTTATCCTTATTGATTGGAGCGGTAACCAGGGCATCTATATAACCTTCTTTCAGGTCATACACGGCACGTTCCAACGATTTAAAAGCGTATTTGCCGCCTGCTTCGGTAACCTGGCCCAACTCTATCTTCACATCCTCTTCCCAGCAATTGATCATGTTGGGTTTGCGGAAATGCGTTTGTGACGGATCATTGATCACTAAAAAGTTAAGCTCATTAACATGGGTTGCACGACGGTGAAAAGAGGCCACCTTGGTATGTCCGTAAACAATAGGTGTACAATACTCATAAATTTTGCTATCGGCCAAAGTTTTAATAATTATTTCTAACCCGATACCGTTTACATCGCCAATGCTGATCCCAATTTTTAATTTATCGCTCATTTCTTTATGTGGATTCCACCGATTAAATTATGATTTCACCGATTTTTAGCAGTGATTTCAGAGGATTTAACAGTGATGATTATTAATGGTTTATAAAAGCTTAACCAACCTTTTGCCTTTTACCATTCGCCTTTAACCTTTAATGGTTTATAAAAGCTTTAGTGTTTAAAGTAAACCTTTTACCTTTAACCTTTCGCCTTTAACCTATCTTTGCACCTGCAAATAAAAGATTTTAAGCTTACAGTTCCTGATAAAAGCACAAATATGATTTAATTTGCTCAAATATTTGATTAATAATGACATTGGTAAGGGCAAAAAAACATTTAGGGCAACATTTTCTTACTGATAAAAACATAGCAGCCAAGATAGTTGACAGTCTGAGGCCCGAAGGGCGTTTCGGCCACGTGCTTGAAGTGGGGCCGGGGATGGGCGTGCTGTCTGATTTCCTGCTGCAAAAAACTGAATACGAAACATCGCTTATAGATATTGATACGGAGTCATACGATTTCCTGAAAAAGAAATATCCGCAGTTAGGCACACGATTGATCAATGCTGATTTCCTGGAGCTTGATTTTCAAAGCATCTTCCCCGAAAGTTTCGCCATCATCGGTAATTTCCCTTATAATATCTCATCGCAGATCCTGTTTAAAGTGCTTGATAATCGCCAACAGGTGGTTGAGGTAGTGGGCATGTTCCAGAAAGAAGTAGCCGAGCGCTGTGCCGCAAAACCGGGGAGTAAGGAGTACGGCATCCTCAGTGTGTTTTTACAGGCCTACTACAAGGTTGAATACCTGTTTACGGTAAAGGCTGGCGTGTTTAACCCGCCGCCTAAAGTGCTTTCGGCGGTGATCAGGCTTACCCGAAATGATAAGCAAACGCTTGATTGCGATGAGAAACTGTTTTGGCAGATAGTAAAAGCAGGTTTTAACCAACGCCGCAAAACTTTACGTAACGCCATATCATCACTTATTAACAAAGAGAAACTAACTGATGAGCCAGTGCTTGACCTGCGTGCGGAAAGATTAAGTGTGGACGATTTTGTGAAGCTGACTAACCTGGTATCAGCAACGAGATAGGTTTAAAAAATAATTTATGGAAATTGCGTGGTAATTACATCTTATCCGTAAATTATTAATCATGAAAAAACTTATCACAGTATTAGTAGCAGTTTTTAGTGCGTTTAGTGTAATGGCGCAAGCTGATAGCACAAAAACTGTCAAGATCAAGGCTTCCGATTCGTTGTACCGCCATTTGCCTGATGCAAAGGAAAAGCAGCCGCTAATTATTGTTAACTCAAATATCATTAGCGGGCTTGGTCAAATAAACCCTAATGATATCAGTTTGTTCACCGTATTGAAGGATGGGAATGTTCCGGCAAGCCTGGCCAACCTGAGTAAGTTTGGTGTAATAATGATAACACTTAAAAAGGGAGCGAAGATTGAAACAAGCACCTTCAATGATATAAAAAAGAAGTTTAATATAAAAGGGAAAGCCAGATTTGCTATAGATGGCTATTTTGTTGACGATGAAAGCATGCTAATTTCTGCACAGGACATTAACGAAATAAACCTAACCTGGAAAAAGAATAAAGACGCATCATCAGATGTTACAATCAATATATGGATGCTGGTGCCTGAAGCCCGCAAAGGAGGTGTGTATAGATCGAACCCCAACGCTAAACCGGGTGAGATTTATATAAGAGGACAGGCATCAAAATAATTTTATTCCGGATAAAATCTTTTCTTTTGCTGCTCGTCATACTATAATATATGTACGCCTTTATTTTAGCACTGCACTCCCTTATCCGCTGGTTTGTTTTAGCCAGCTTACTATTTACCCTCTATCGTGCTTATGCCGGATGGCTTGGTAATAAAGCTTATTCAAAATTTGACGACCGGGTGCGGATTATCACCGCTACCATTGCCCATATTCAATTAACCGTTGGGCTTTGGCTGTATTTTATTAGTCCGATAGCCAATTACTTTATCAGCCACTTTAAAGAAGCGGTGCACGAGCGGCAGATCCGCTTTTTTGGTATGGAGCATATAACTATGATGCTGATTGGCATTACGCTGATCACCATAGCTTCGGCAAAAGCTAAACGGAAAACAACTGATCAGGAAAAATTTAAAACTATGGCTATCTGGTTAACCATTGCCTTACTGGTTATATTAAGCTCTATCCCATGGTCTTTTTCACCGTTGATCAGTCGACCGTTGTTCAGGCCGTTTTAGTGCGAATTGATTTCTCGCAGAGGTGCCATAGCCGTTAACTTAAGGGCGCAATTTGGCTCAAGCCCTTTAAAATCCCCTCTTGAGAGGAGGCGCGAAGGAAAAAGCGGGAGGAGGGGTGTGTTATACAAGCGATAAGCCGCTCGCAGACTAACACCCCCCTCCACCCCTCTCAAGAGGGGAATCGCACATCCCCACGCATTTGAGGAGTTTTTTTCATTAAATTAACGGCTATGGCAGAGGTGAAAAGAAAAAACTTCGCGCCTTTGCCATAGCCTATATTAATTGCGTCGTCATCAGCTGCCTACCATCAGGTCTCATCTGCAATTCGATCATTTGTTTGCAAATAGACCTCAACTTAAGATGACAATGTGTTAATTAGTACGTACTAAGTCCGAAATCGAACATCCGAAATCCCAAATCAAAGCACCTGGTTAAATTCCAGCCGCTCGCCATCAGGCCCGGTGATGTTGAAATACTTGCAGCCATTTTTCCAGAATTGCAGAAACACAGGCTCGGGTTCAAGAATGTTTAAACCGGCCTCCTTAATAGTTTTAAAAGTAAGTTCGATATCATCAACATCAAACGCCACATGATCTACATGGCCGTTTGAGCGTGACCGGATCTCTGCTAATGAGGCTTCCGGAAGTTGATATAGCTCCATGATCATATTGCCGCGCTGCATCATTATGCAGGTACCTGTTCCATCGTTATCTGTAAACGGAGCCTGCATTGCGTTACTAAAGCCCAGCAGGGTGTAAAATTGCTGTGATACTTCAATGTTGGTTACCGGTATGCCTATATGTTGTATGCCGTTAATTGCTAAATTTATAACGTTTGTCATGTTGATAATCAGCTATTTGTTTATGCAGCTAATATACATTTAAACATACGTAATAAACTTAGGTTGGGCGGTTGTGTATTGACCATTATCATCCGGTCATCATTTTACACAGCCTTAACACATTTGATGTAAATTGCTGTTAAACTTGCACCAATTAAAACATATTAATGAAAATCGGAATTGTTTGTTACCCAACCTTTGGCGGAAGCGGGGTTGTTGCCACCGAACTTGGTAAAGCTCTTGCAGACCGCGGTCACCAGGTTCATTTTGTGACCTATAACCAGCCGGCCCGGTTGGATCTCTTTTCTGAAAATTTATTCTATCACGAAGTTTCGGTTGCCAACTATCCGCTGTTCGATTTTCCGCCCTATGAGCTGGCCCTGGCAAGCAGGCTGGTTGATGTGGTGCGCCACGAACAGTTGGATGTATTGCATGTTCATTACGCCATACCCCATGCTTCGGCTGCGTTTATGGCAAAGCAGATATTAATGACCTATGGTATTTATATCCCGGTAGTAACTACGCTGCACGGTACCGATATTACATTGGTAGGTAAAGACCGTACCTTTAAACCGGTTGTAACTTTTTCAATAAATCAAAGCGACGGTGTAACAGCTGTATCGCAAAACCTTAAGGACGATACCTATAAGTTTTTTGATATAAAAAAGGACATCCTTGTGATCCCTAACTTTATTGATCTTACCAGGTTCAGCCTTAAACCTAAAGATCATTTTAAGAAAGCCATTGCCCCATCGGGCGAAAAGATCCTGGTGCATACCTCCAACTTCCGTAAGGTAAAACGTACCGAAGATGTGGTTAAGATCTTTGCTAAAGTGATCAAAAAAATCCCTTCTAAATTACTGATGGTAGGCGATGGGCCGGAACGTTCCATGTGTGAGCAGCTTTGCCGCGATTTGGGTGTTACAGATAATGTGCGCTTTTTGGGTAAGCAGGATGCTGTTGAAGAGATCCTTTCGGTATCTGATTTGTTCCTGATGCCATCACAATCAGAAAGCTTTGGCCTGGCAGCGCTTGAAGCTATGGCTTGTAAAGTGCCTGTGATTAGTAGTAACGCGGGTGGTTTGCCCGAATTAAATGTTGACGGCTTAACCGGATTTTTGAAAGATCCGGGCGATGTGGACGGCATGGCCGAAAAAGCAATATTTATTTTGGAAGATGAAGAACGTTTAGCTAAATTTAAAGAAAATGCGCTGGCGCACGCCAAAGAGTTTGAATTGTCGACCATTTTGCCCAAGTACGAAAACTTTTACCTTGAGGTAATTGAGCAAAGCAGGACTAAGGCTATTTAACCAACAGTTGTAATAAACCTGATACAATTCTAAAAATATTCTTAAAAAGTTAAATTTTATCGGTTTCGTTAATTAATTTAGTTTTTCACTCCTAAAAGTTAAAACTTATGGCAAAGCACACACTAAAAAGCGGACAACTCCTTAAGTACATCGGAAAAAAATGGAAAAACCTTCACATAGGCCATCCATTAAAATTTATGGGGTACGATGGGAATGGTTTCGCCGACATCTGGGTGGAATACCAGGGTAAATTAATGCTTCTGGCACTTAAGGATGTGGAAACACTAAGCGTAGCTTAAGTAGAATAACTTGAGCCGGTTGGTTCAAACCAACCTGGAAAAATAGCCTTACTCATGCATTCGTGCTAAGTAAGGCTATTTTGTTTTAATGAGTTTTAAGGAGGAGGCACCTACGGAGCCAGTACATGTGCTTCATTTTTCTATAAACATGGTACTCCTACGGAGTTTGAACGGCAGGTTCACAAAACTCCGTAGCTGTACCCTGTTTATAGCCTGCGCAATTGAGAGATATTCGGCTCCGTAGGTGCCTCCTGTTTGTACATTGTCTAAAGTGACTTCCCAGGGAAATTGCTTTTAATAATGTATGCCGATAGGAAGCGAATGAATAATAAATTTTTACACTAATTTTTTCGAACTAATCGAATTACACGAATTTTTTAATTGATTAAATTTGAAATTCGTGGCATTTGATTAATTGTGGTAAGTATGAAAAATAATTCGTGTAAAAATTTCTTACTTCGATTTTATTAAACACATTAGATTATTAAAAAAACGATTTTCCTGAGCGATTTTCCCTATTTTATTTTTAACAAAAGAAACCTATCTTAGCCTCATCAAAAGGAAATGGTGTCTTCCTACTTAACCGCCCTAAAAAGCTGATGGCGCCTACAGATAATTAATTCACAGGCTTTGCCCTGTGCTAATTTTTTGTGGGTAAATAAATATCAGCATTATGCAAAATCAAATTTTTTCTTCTCAGCATTTCGCAATCCTTAAAAACGCTCTCCGGTGGACGGTCATTGTTATTCCTATTGCAGTTGTTATAGGCAGCGCTGTAGCTTTGTTCCTGTGGCTTTTGAGTTGGGCCATTCATTTTCGGTTTGCTCATAACTGGTTGCTGTATTTGTTGCCGCTGGCGGGTATCGCCATATACTTCATCTATAAAATCTTCGGCGGTTCGGCAGAAAAGGGGAATAATTTAATTATTGACGAAATTCATAATCCTGGCGGCGGCGTTCCTAAGCGCATGGCCCCATTAGTGCTGATCACTACTATTATTACGCATTTGTTTGGCGGTTCGGCCGGACGCGAAGGTACAGCAGTACAAATGGGTGGGAGCTTAGCCCAAATGATAGGTAAATGGCTTAAGCTAAATGAAGCCGATACGCAAACGGTACTTACCGCAGGTATAGCAGCGGGTTTCGGAGCTGTGTTTGGCACACCATTAACAGGTGCTGTTTTTGCTATGGAAGTATTAACTATTGGCCGGGTGCAGTATAGCGCCTTACTTCCATGTCTTATTGCAGGCATTGTTGGTGATGTTACGGTGGCCGCCTGGGGTGTTCATCATACGCCTTACCATATTGATATTATCCCTGTTATTCCGCATTGGTTTTCGGGCTATATTTCAACTGATCTGTTGCTGATCATTAAAACTATAGTAGCTTCTATCGCTTTCGGGCTGGCCAGTTACCTGTTTGCGAAAATGGTTCACGGTATTAAAAGTTTTTTTTTCAAACACGTAAAAAAGCCCTGGCTTATCCCATTTATCGGCGGGCTTATTATTATTGCGCTTACCTTTATAAATGGCAAGCCCGATTATTTAAGTTTAGGTGTAGATGCCGAACATGTGGGTGCTGTTACTATTCCATCAGCTTTCCATGCCGGCGGTGCCGATACCTGGAGCTGGCTTTGGAAAACCATTTATACCACCGTAACCTTAGGTACAGGTTTTAAAGGCGGCGAAGTAACGCCGTTGTTTTATATCGGCGCTACTTTGGGCAATACCTTATCCGGCTTGCTCAATGCTCCTGTAAGCCTGTTTGCTGCTTTAGGTTTTATTGCAGTTTTTGCGGGAGCAACCAATACTCCGTTGGCCTGCACTTTTATGGGCATAGAGCTTTTTGGTGGAGAGCATGCGCTTTTGTTTGCCATAGCCTGTTTCACTGCTTATCTTTTCAGCGGGCATACGGGCATTTACGGCTCCCAAAGAATAGGGGTAACTAAGTCAAATGATGGCCCGGCCGATGATAAAACACTTTCAGATGCCATGAAAAGGCGCGGGTATTTATATCAGAAACTGGCAAAATATAGTTTCCTGAAAGGGAATGCGTAAGCTTTCTATTTAGTAGCCGTAACTATAATGTAAGGTGATAATAATTTAGATTCTATAGGAACGATTTTGGTGAAAATCTTACCCGCTATCCAAACCATTTTAGTAATAGTTTTAGCTACGGCTGGTTTCTTAGCCTTATCCTCCAGCCAAACAGAAAATTTACCGTAGTAGTAAGCTTCAACATTTTTTAGTCCCAGTTCTTTACAGTAACTGGCCAGCAGAGTAGGATCCATGCTGCTGATGTTATGCTTTTCGTAATTATGGAGATCGTAGTTGCGCTGCACCCAGCCATTAACACCGGTAAAGTTAGGTAGGGTAATGAAGAGTGTGCCGCCGGGCTTCAGAAACGAAAGGTGTTTTTCAATGATATCTTTGGTATCGTTAAAATGCTCAATCAATCCGCATGAAAGCACCAGGTCATATTCGGTTTCGGGTTGATATTTGAACAGATCGCCTTCAATAACCGCTACGTCCCGGTCATTAAGTTGGTTAACATCCAATACTTCCTTTAAAACTTTCGGATGAACATAAAAATCAAACAGTGTAGTTTTGAGCCCGAAATACTTTTTTAAAAAAATAGCAAAATAACCAGGAAAGCCGCCAAGTTCAATAGCGGATGCCGGTTTATTGGTATCGATGATGTTTTTTAACAGCTTATGAAAGGTATAGTTAGCAGGCACATTAAAAGCCAGGTCTTTTTTTGATTCCCAATAACCGGCCCAAAATGCCTTGTCGGTGAGTTCGTTGCTCATGGTTGCAAATGTATAAAAAGTAGGCAGTATTCGGTAGGCAGTGTGCAGTTGGTAGTTTTCATTGTACAGTGAGCAGCGAGTTAATAAACGGAAATGTTTAAACAACTTACAGTCGCTAACCGGGTACTGACAGCTGCTAACGGGGTACTGCCCGCTCAAACCTGCTTACTGCAAAGTATTAAAACCATATCCTTCCTTACTCCAAACTTCAAGGGCCCTTGGCAACACGTATTCCAGCCGTTTAAAAGCTTTGATACTATCGTGAAATACGACCATCGATCCTGCTTCGGTATGCTTAAGCACCCCTTTTAAACAAACTTCGGGTTCAAGCGAAATATCAAAATCACCGCTGAGTACATCCCACATAAAAATATTCAGATCGGGTTTGGCAGCTTTCAGCGCGCGGGCCTGGGCCCTCTTTATTCTTCCATAAGGCGGGCGGAACAGGGAGGTATTCAGTAATTTGTCAGCCTGTAAAAAATTATCGAGATAGGTTTGAGTGTCGGTTTTCCAGCCTTTAAGGTGATTGAAAGTATGATTGCCAATAGCATGGCCGTCGGCTTTTACCTGTTCAAAAATATCGGGGTGTTTACGTACATTGTCGCCAATGCAAAAAAAGGTGGCTTTGGCATTATATTGTTTTAAAATATTTAATACAGCGGGTGTAACAATTGGTATAGGGCCGTCGTCAAAAGTGAGATAAATGCAACGGTCAGTTGATCTTATATCCCAGGTAAGTTCGGGATAAAGCTTTTTCAGCAGCCAGGGAGTTTTAACCAGGTACATACAGATGAGGTAGTTTGTGTTTTATCCCTATTAACAACATTTAACAAAAATAAACACTGCAATGTAATGAACAGTTGCTTACCATTGTATAGAAAAACCTTATGAAACTAAAATTACTACTATCAGTTAAAGCAACGCTCATTTGCACAATTTTATTTTCGGTATGCGGTTTTAATGCCGGCGCACAGGAAGTAATAGGTTTGCAAAAAGCGGTAGACCTGGCCCTTGATCGCAACCTTACTATCAAACAGGCCGAATTTACAGCCGCAATAACCAACGAAGACCTTAAGCAGTCAAAATATAACCAACTGCCTAACTTAAATGTTAGTCCGCAGGGATCATTCAATTTTGGCCGTAATATCGACCCTTCAACCAACTTATTCAGTAACCAGCGTATTTTAGCCGTTAATGGTAACTTTACCTCGCAAGTTACCCTGTTTCAGGGTGGGCAATTACGCAATACTGTAATTCAGAATAAAATTTTGCTTGATGCCGATAAAACCAATGTTGCCAAGGTAAAAAACGACCTTATCCTAAACGTGGTTACCACCTACCTGCTGGTATTAACCAACCAGGACCTGGTGACTGCTGCCCAACAACAAATTGATGTATCCAAAATAGCTTTAGACCGTGCCCAGAAAAGCTTTGACGTTGGCAATCAAACCCTTGCCGATCTGTCGCAGGCCAAAGCACAGCTATCAACTAATGACCTGAACTATACCAATGCCGAAAATCAGCTGGAGCAATCATTGCTGACTTTAAAGCAATATATGGAGATGGACCCCGGCACTGATATTAAAGTGGAAAGGCCCGATATCAGTAAGCTGAATAACGTTAAAACTGTGTATGATGCACAGGAAGTTGTTAAAACCGCTATGGCTGTAAACCCTGATGTGTTACTGGCTGAAGAACGTCAGAAAGCTGCTGCGCAGGGTGTTAAAATTGCAAGGGGTAATTATTATCCGTCTGTAGTATTATTTGGCGCTGCTGGATCATACTTTTCTGATGCTAAGAACACACCTTTTGGTGCTACGCCAACCGGTAGATTTGATACTGTTGGTTTTGTACAAAATTCACAACAAGCGGTTGTGGTGCCTAATTACAAAGTTGGTTTCAAGAGTAATCCGTTTTTCAGGCAGCTGAGTGATAACTTTAACCAATCGGTAGGAGTAAGCTTGCAGATCCCTATTTTTAATAGGTTTCTGTCGCGCACTGCCGTTAGGAAAGCAAAACTGCAGAATCAAAATGCCGAAGTTACAGCACAGCTGGCACGCAATAACCTGAGCAAGATCATTTACCAGGCTGTATGGGATTTGCAAGCCGCCGATAAACGCTATCAATCGGCAACGCAAACCTTCAATGCAAATAAAGATGCGTTTAACATTATACAGCAACGCTACACTGTGGGCCTGGTTAACTCGCTTGACTATAACACCTCGTTAACCAACCTCAACAAATCGCAGTTTGATATGATTGAGGCGCAATACCAGGTGATTTTCAGGAGCAAAGTCATTGACTATTATTTAGGCAACCCTATAACACTTTAATAAAATCTTAACCGTAAAATATCCAAATTCACCGTCATGGGAAAAACTACTAAATATATTCTGATAGGTCTTGGAGCACTGATTGTCCTGCTGATCATTGCTAAGGTAACGGGCCTAATAGGTAAGCCCGCGCTAACCCAGGTAGCTACCGAAAAGGCCGAAACACGTGAAATAAACGAAACAGTATCGGCCAGCGGAAAGATCAAACCGCATGTTGAGGTTAAGATAAGCCCTGAAGTTTCAGGTGAGGTTGTTGAGCTGCCAATTAAAGAAGGTGATGTGGTTAAAAAGGGCCAGCTGCTTTGCAAGATCAGGCCGGATATTTTAAAATCAGGTTATGACCGGGCCATTGCATCATACAATACACAAAAGGCCAGTGTGGGTAACTCAAGCCAGATGCTTAAGCAAGCTGAAGCAACTTATGCTAACCAGGCTGGTATTTACAAACGCAGTAAAGAGCTTTTTGATAAAAAGGTATTAACTATTTCGGAATTTGAAAATGCCAAAGCTGCATATGAAGGCGCTAAAGCATCGCTTGAGGCTGCCAAACAAAATGTAGTAGGGTCACAATACGGTTTGGCCCAGTCACAGGCATCGGTTAAGGAAGCGCAGGATAACCTGGCAAAAACCACCATTTACTCGCCGGTTGATGGTGTTGTTTCAAAACTATCTGTTGAAAAAGGCGAACGTGTTTTGGGTACCCAGCAGTTTGCCGGTACCGAGATCATGACTATCTCTGATTTGAGCAAAATGGATGTTAACGTTGATGTGAACGAGAACGATATCAACCGGATCTCTCTTGGCGATTCATCAAAAATTGAGGTAGATGCTTTTTTAGGAAAGAAATTTACAGGTGTGGTAACTGAAATAGGTAGTTCGGCAAACGTAGTAGGTACATCTGCCGATCAGGTAACAAACTTCACTGTTAAGGTGAGGATCAATGCCGAATCATATGCAGCCCTGTTGAAAAAAACGGCAGATAACCCGTCGCCGTTCCGTCCGGGCTTAACTGCTACTGTTGATATCAGCACCAATTCGGCCAAAGCACTATCAGTACCAATTCAGTCGGTAACTACCCGCGAGGAAAAGAAAGAGGAGAACGGCCCGCCGAAAGCAGATGACGATAAAAGCAAACCACAAATTAGCCCTGTAGCTAAGGAATATGTATTTGTATTGAATGCAGGTAAACTGAAACAGGTACAGGTAACCACCGGTATCCAAAATGATAGCTATATTCAGGTGTTGTCTGGCCTTAAGGGTGGCGAAGAGGTTGTATCAGCGCCATATTCGGCCATTTCAAAAACGCTTAGTGATGGCCAAATGGTTCAGAAAGTTGATAAATCAAAACTGTTTAACGCAGATAATAATAAGTAATTGATTTTAGATGTGCAGATGATAAGTTAGAATTTAGCGCCCGGCGAAAGCCGGGCGTTTTTCGTTTTATTATACAAATGTCATTGCGAGCGCAGCGCGGCAATCGCACGGAGGCAGAGCCGCTCTGTATAATATGCGATTGCTTCGTCGTCCCTCCTCGCAATGCCATGTGTGGTTTCCATTCATTCGCCAATCTGCATAATATTTCATTAATTTGCTTTGCCGTTTAAAATCAGGCAGCGATATTTCTATTATTTATTGATGGATAAAAAATTAAACAAGATCACAGTTGTTGGCGGAGGGAGCTGGGCTACGGCCAATATCAAAATGCTTATCGACAACACTTCCAAAAAGGAAATTTTTTGGTGGATGCGTAACGCAGAAGCTGTGGAACATCTGCAAAAGTTTGCACGCAACCCGCACTACCTTAGTTCGGTTGAGATCAAGCTTCCCGAACAAAATATATCTACCGACCTAAAACCCCTTATAGCGGCTGCCGATATTGTGTTGCTTAACGTACCTGCTGCTTTTTTAAAAGAAGCACTGAAAGGTATTACTGCTGCCGATTTGAAAGGGAAAAAGATAGTATCGGCTATAAAAGGTATTGTACCCGACGAAAACCTGATAATTGCCGAATTTCTTCATCAAAAATACGATATATCGTTTGATGATTTTATGGTGATCAGCGGCCCATGCCATGCCGAAGAAGTGGCGTTGGAAAAATTATCATACCTCACAATTGCTTCCGGAGATACTGAACTGGCGTCGCAGTTTGCAGGCATGATCAATACCCGGTACATCAAAACCAATATATCTGACGATATCTATGGCACCGAATACGGCGCTGTTTTAAAGAATGTTTACGCTATTGCCAGCGGTATTTGTCATGGTGTAGGCTATGGCGATAACTTTCAGGCAGTGCTTATATCAAACGCCATCCGCGAATTGGAACGTTTTGTGGCCGCTGTACATCCAATCGACAGGGATATTAAAGAGTCGGCATACCTTGGTGATTTGCTGGTTACTGCGTATTCGCAATTTAGCCGTAACCGCACATTTGGCAATATGATAGGTAAGGGATATACCGTAACATCTGCCCAATTGGAAATGAATATGGTTGCAGAGGGTTACTATGCAGTAAATTGCCTACACGAGGTTAATAAACAATATGGGGTAAGTATCCCTATTTGTGAGGCCGTTTATGCTATTTTATATCAAAAACGCTCACCTGTGATAGAAATGAGAAATTTGGCCGAAAAATTGAGTTGAATTTATTAAATGAAACTTAATTACTGTCACTTATGAAAAATCTATTTAAAGTAGCCTTGTTTGCTGCGGGTACATTTATGGTTAACCCCGGCTTTGCTCAAACACATAAAGATTCGACCCTTGGCGGTAAAATCAGCAAAACCACAAAAAAAATAGGTCACAAAACATCGGAGATTGCCGTAAAAGGTGCAGCTGCGGTAGCAGATAAAAAATACGCCGGCAAGGTTGGCCCTAATGGCGAAACCATTTACATAGATAAAAATTCACATTATTTTTATGTAGATAAGAAAGGTCATCGCGTATACCTGAAAAAATCTCAGCTGGTTGATAAACCTGCTCAATAGTTAAATTTGACAAAGGCATAGCCGTTTTAAAATCCTGATCCGTCATGAAAAAGTTTGCTCCGATATTTGCTGCAGTTGCAGGTATATTACTGATATATTCTTGTTCAACCGCACCGGCACCCAATAAACAACTGGAAGGTAACTGGAAATCAAAAGATGGTTCAACCAAACTTTCCATAACCGACAAGAATTTTATTATGGATGACGGACAGGCCAGTAAAGAAGATTATTTTGTAAAAAATGATACCATTTACACCTCATATCAAGGGAGCAGGCCTTATACTAAGTTTTGCATTAAGGAACTTACCGATGGTAAACTGACGCTTTGTTATCCTGATTCGGATATTGTTGAATTTAGCCGTTAAACAACAAAAGCCTTTATTCCCGTATGCAGCGGTTAAAAGGCTTTGTTAACAAAACTAAACTAAAACTAATGCTTCTTACTAAAGGAAGCTCATGAAAACCACCCTGTGAGTTTTAAGTCTCAAGTCGTAAGTTCTAAGTCTAAAGTTCATCGCTTTTCTACTTTGAACTCAAGACTTTCGACTCCGGACTTAAAACCCACCCGGTGGTTTGTAAATTAAAATCTCCTTCTGCGTTCAGGGCGATCTTCGCGAGGTTTGCCGGAAAAATCACGGAAACCACCACCACTGTGTTCGCGCTTTTCGCTGCCACGGTAGCCACCGCCTTCACGACGTTCGCCACCACGGTAACCGCCTTCGCGACGATCTCCGCCACGGTAACCACCGCCTTCACGACGTTCGCCACCGCGATATCCACCTTCACGGCGCTCACCGCCACCACGGTTATCACTGGTACCTTCTCCTGAAATTTCTATCCTTACAGGACGACCTTTATGTTCGGCTTCTTTAAAGCTGGCCATCACTTTATCAACGTCTTCGTTCTGCACTTCAAAGAAAGAGTACACACCTTTAACATCGATCTTACCTACGGTACGACCGCTTATTTTGGTGGTGTTACAAATGTAACCCAGCAAATCGCCGCGGTTAAATTCGTCAACTGAACCTAAGTTTATAAATAAACGGGTAAAGTTGCCACGTACGCCGTTACCGCGTTCGCCACGATCTTCAAACCTGTTACGGCCTTCTTCAACGCTGGCATTCAGGTCGGGAGCGTTTTTGTAATAATCAAGGAAACGGTTAAACTCAATTGAAGCAAAGCGTTTAATGAAATCCTCTTTAGTGAAATCTTTAAATTCCTCGTAAATACGTGGTAAGTATTGATCAATTTGCTCTTCGTTTACAGTTACGTTGTGTACTTTGTGAACTATAGAGAATAATTGTTTTTCGCAAACGTCAAAACCTGTAGGGATTTCGGCTTTTACAAACTTTTTACCAATAACACGCTCAATCTGGCGAATCTTACCTAATTCTTTAGCGTTTACGATAGAGATTGATACACCTGTTTTACCTGCACGGGCTGTACGACCGCTACGGTGAGTGTAATTTTCAATTTCATCAGGTAATGAATAGTTAATAACGTGTGTTACGTCGTTAACGTCGATACCACGGGCTGCAACGTCAGTAGCAATTAACAATTGCAGGCTGCGCTCACGGTAGCGTTTCATTACTTTATCGCGTTGTTGCTGTGAAAGGTCACCGTGCAATGAATCGGCATTATAACCGTCTTTGATCAGTGATTCAGCAATTTCCTGGGTTTCAATTTTAGTACGGCAAAATACGATACCAAAAATGTCAGGGTTAAAGTCAACAATACGTTTAAATGCGGCATACTTGTCACGGGCACGTACTATGTAGTACTCATGCTCGATATTGGCATTGCCGGTGTTTTTTGCGCCCATGGTAAGCTCAAACGGATTATCCATGTACTTTTTGGCAATCCGCCTAACTTCTGCAGGCATGGTGGCCGAGAATAGCCAGGTTTTTTTCTCTTCGGGTGTGGTAGATAAGATACTATCAATGTCTTCCTGAAAGCCCATATTGAGCATTTCGTCAGCCTCATCCAATACTACATACTTCACAGCCGAAAAGTCGATAGCCTTACGGTTTATGATATCAAGCATACGACCAGGTGTAGCAACTACGATCTGCACGCCGCGTTTGATCTGGCGTAACTGATCCATAATGCTTGCACCACCATAAACGGCAACAACGTGTACGTTGTTCATTTTTTTGGCGTAATTCTTAATGTCGTTCGCGATTTGTAAACAAAGTTCGCGTGTTGGGCATAAAACAAGTGCCTGTGGATGATTTTCTTCGAAATCAAGCAGTTCCAACAGTGGTAGGCCAAAGGCAGCAGTTTTTCCGGTCCCGGTTTGGGCTAATCCGACAAAATCGTTGCTGCCTGTTAACAATACCGGGATTGACTGCTCCTGGATTGGTGTAGGATTTTCAAATCCTAACTCAGAGATGGCATTAACAATATCATGACGGATTCCCAGTTCAATAAATGGGTTGTTCATGAATTAAAATAACGAATTTGACAACATCGTCAAATCGGGCGCAAAGATAGTGTTAATGTTTTGTAATTACAATAGTGAAATCAATATGAATTGATGCTTTGTTGTTTTATTGTGAATTTGGTGTTAATTGATTGAAAAAAAATAAGTTAATTATTGATTTTGCAATGCATCCGCTTCTTTTTTAAACCTTGTTTCACAATTTTTTAGCTTACAATTTTATTATTTAAAGCAAAAACTATCAGTTCGGTGATATTTTTTACTTCCAGCTTACGGAAAATATTTTTGCGATGAGTTTCGATAGTGAGGCTGCTTAAAAAAAGTTTATTGGCTATTTCTTTAGTTGTAAGCCCGTTTTTAAGCAACTGAATGAGTTCGATCTCCCGTTTGGTAAGTTTGTATTTTTTGATGAGGTCATCATTATATGGTTGCTTAAATATCAAGGGCTTGGCATGATGAAAATATGTGTTACCATCAATAACTGTATTAATAACGTTGATGAGCTCTTCGGTAGTTGAAGCTTTTGGGATGTAACCATCGCCATATAGCATACATTGCTTAATTATAGAACTTTCCTCATACATCGATATAAAGATGATTTTGATGGAAGGGAAATTTTTCCTGATCTGCACGGCCGCTTCAATGCCGTTCATGTGCGGCATTAGCACATCCATCAGTATCAGATCGGGCTTTTTGATATTGAGCAGTTGCAAAAGCTGTTTGCCGTTAAGCACCTTATCAATAATTTGCATATTGGGTACTTTGGCCAATGATTGCTCCACCCCAAATGAAAAGGTGGGATGATCTTCTGCAATAATGATGTTTATGGTGTCTCTATTTGTTATCATTTGCCTCGTCGGTTTTTAAAACAGGTATGGTAATTATAAAGGTTGAACCATTATTGCCGCTGTCGATATGAATGATACCATTCAGAAATTCAACCCGCTTGGCTATGTTCCTTAACCCTATGCCACTTTTGTTGGTGACATTGTTCATACCAATGCCGTTATCTTCAATAATGATCTGGATGTAGGTATCAAGCAGAGCCAGCTGAACCGATGCTTCGCTGGCATCTGAATGTTTGATGATATTGGTTATCAATTCGTTGATGATCCGGTAAATGATCATAGCCGTAGTGCGGTCTATTGATTTTTCATCACCCTCAATAACCAGCTGAAACCTTGTTTTGCCATTGTAGTTTAGTTCATCTATGCGGTTTTGCAATGAAAAAAACAGGCCATCGTTAATAAAATCGTGAGGTAACAGGTCATGTGCTATTACCCGTACATCATCTGTTATTTTGGAGATAAGTTCCATTGTACGCTGGTAATCTGCTGTTTCCTGTTTATCCCGCACTTTATCAGGCGTATTGCTCAGGTGCAGTTTCAACGTGCTCAGGGTAGCGCCAACATCGTCATGCAGATCGCGGGCAATACGTTCCCGTTCGCTCTCCTGTACTTTAATGATTTCCTGCGCCCAGCTTTTGCGCAGTATCACAGTTTCATTGAGTGCCCGGATACTGTTGTTTTTTTCGTCTTTATATTTAAATACAAACATAACAGTGAGTGCCAGGATCTCGAAAGTGAAGGCGATAGTGATGTTGCCGGGTTCAATAAAAAACAGTTGACCAACCTGCAATGTGTTTAATATAAAATCAAGAAATGCCATCAATAAAAAAATAGTAGAGATGGAATAAAGAATAGTGTAGTAATGCCGCCTGATGATTCCGGCAATAATATTAAGCACCAGCAGTAATAGCCCCGAAAATGATAAATAATAGGCAGCCTGCCGGCCGATAGATGCAAATTGGTTATTGGCCGGGAGCGCAAATGAGTTAAATAGTACAATTGCCAACGCCACAAGAGCCATGATTTTGTACGCCCTGAAGATTTGGTAAAACAGCGGGAATTCCTGTTTTTGATTTACAAAAAGCTGAAAAATATTGAAAGAGAGGTACACCGGCAACAGTAGGAACAGGGATTTTGGTAAAAGCACCCAAAGGTTGTATATCCAGTCGGGAAAGGTAAATGAATCAAATAAAAACTCGTTGAGGTTGAAGCCGATAAGCGTGAGCACATATGCCGCATGCCAAAGGTGGATGCTATTTTTTAATGCAAGCCAAAGCAGGATGTTAAAGACCAGCGCAAACAAAAAATAGCCTATAAACTTGCCTATTAAAAAGGAGTAGTGTGTTTCCCAATCTAAATAATCCTCAACAGTAGTGATATCAGTAGGGAAGTAGATATTATCGGCATTGAAAGTTTCGGCTTTAACCAATAGTAATTTCGATTCGTGGGGTTGGAGTACTATTTTGAATGATGTACTGCGTACAGGATATGGCCGTTTATCAAGCGGGTCAAGGCTTGAGGAACTACCCACATAAATAAGTGAATCTTTGTTTTTATTAGCCTCGTAAAGGCTGAAGGTAATGTTGTTATTGTAAAAGCTCCATAAAATTGGTAAACGATAGGTTGTATCGTTTTTTACATGTACAGCAAGCCAGTAACTACTGTTGGTAAAACCCTGGTTAAAGGAACTTATACCCTTAGTTTCTGTAAACCTGCCTGCTTTTAAGCTATCAAATACTGCCGCCGGCGAAAGTTTACGGCTGCCATCCTTAAACCATGTATAATAATTACTCAGGTAATCGTTTATCGGGCCTTTAATGAACAATGTATCCACCCGCTGTGCCGAAGCCAGAAAGCAGGATAATATCAGCCATGAAAAGATAAGGCCTTTAAGTTTGGCGGGTTTTAATAGCCTGTTCATTAGGTTTGTTCATCAGTAAAATTAGCAGTTTTGATATATTTACTAATACCTGTTAACAGGTAATTGCGAACAACTTAATGAAAAAGCGTTTAAATAACGCCAAGGACATTCATAAAAACGTATAGGATAAGATTTCTTATCTCAACCTGTCGGCAGATTTTACCAGCTTCTCATCTTTTTTGATGCTTTTTTGTGCAAAGATGATCAATATGATGCTTAGTGAAGTAAGGAACAGGCCAATGCCCATGGAGTGTGTATCAAGGGTAATGTTGCCTGCTGTGCCTTTAACGGTTTGTGCCATCCAAAAGCTATAGCCAATAAGTACAAGTATAGCACTGTAGCAAAAGGCTATTTGCTGCTTGCGATTTTTATATAAAAAGATAATAACCAATGGAACAAGGGCCACAATAGCTGTAATAGCAGTAAGCGCCACAAACGTTTGGGTATGTTGTTGTACGCCGTTCACATCCTGGTAAATGCCTGTAACCATTATACTGGAAGGTTTATCATTTATATAAATGTTGTGGGCAAGCGGAAAAAAGAAAAGTGCAAACAGCACAAGGCTGGCGAACAAAAGGTAGATGCTTTGGATGCGTTGAAGCATGATATTAAATTATTATATGGGCAAATATAATTGTTTTGGTTATAGAGTGTAGCCGATTTGTTGCAGCGCTGAAATACTATGACCAAATTATGAACCCGCCATCGGCGGCAGATTATTAACTTTGCCATCGTGAACACCAATCAGCGTTATTTTATTGAACTGGCTTATAACGGTACTGCCTACCACGGCTGGCAGGTGCAGCAAAATGCTGTAAGTGTACAGGAACTATTGAACAAGGCCCTGAGTACCATATTGCGGCAGCCAATAGAAACAACAGGCTGTGGCCGTACTGATACCGGTGTACATGCCAAAGAGTTCTTCGCACATTTTGATGCCCCCCTACCCCCTGAAGGGGGAGTAAGCGCATTAGAAGGCATCCCCTTCAGGGGGCGGGGGGGGCTAAACGCCCTGCTCCCCTACGATATTGCCATAAAAAACGTTATCCCTGTTCATGCTGATGCACATGCCCGGTTTGATGCTACTGCACGCTCTTATCAATATCACATCCACTTTAATAAAGATCCTTTTTTGCACGGGGCTTCGTGGCAATTACGTGATATGCCCGATCTTGACCTGATGAACCAGTCGGCGGCTGTCATGATGGAATATATTGATTTTAGTTGTTTTAGCAAGTCAAATACCCAGGTTAAAACCAATAATTGTAAAATAACCCGTGCCGAATGGGTGAAAACTGAAAACGGAATAGTTTTCCATATAACTGCCGATAGGTTTTTGCGTAACATGGTACGTGCCATAGTAGGGACATTAATGACGATTGGCAGGGAAGAAATGAAGCCCGAAGGCATCCGTAATATTATTGAAAGTAAAAACCGTTCAAACGCAGGTACAAGTGTACCCGCCTGCGGATTGTATTTGACCGAGGTTAAATATCCCTATCAGCTTGGCACTCCATTAGCCCCCTAACCCCCTGAAGGGCGAACGATGGCGGAGGGTTGGTGAGATTGGATGATATATAAATTATACTTTAACTTTGAAATAGTGGCTAAAGAAAAAAAAGATACTAAGCAAGAAGCTTCAACATCAACGAATGGGGAAGCGATCAAACAAGCAGCACCCCCTTCAGGGGGCGGGGGGGGCGTAACCGGAAAGGCCCTTGACTGGAAGCTACTTGGCAGGGTAATGCATTACGTTAAGCCCTACAACAGAACGTTTGTTATAGCTACTTTCCTGACCATTTTTATAGCTGCCAATGCTTTGCTGCAGCCTATTTTGATTCAACGTACGCTGGATGTTAATATCCTGAACGATGATTACAACGGTTTGGTTTTTATGGTTGAGATCATGATAGCCCAGCTTATTATTCAAACCATTGCTCAGTATTATCAAACTTACTCAACCAACGCGCTTGGCCAGTATGTCATCCGCGATTTAAGGATCGATATTTTTAATCATATCACCAGCCTGAGGCTGAAGTACTTTGACCGCACTCCGATTGGTATGCTGATAACCCGCACAGTTTCCGATCTGGAAACTATTGCTGATATTTTTTCGGAAGGGCTGATCTCTATCATGGGTGATATGCTGCTGGTTGTGGCCGTGATTGGCTATATGCTTTGGCAAGACTGGAAACTGGCCCTGATCACCCTGATACCAATGCCTTTTTTGTTTGCTTCAACTTATGTATTTAAAGAGGCCATCAAATCATCGTTTCAGGAGGTGCGTACCCAGGTAGCCCGGCTCAATACCTTTTTGGCCGAGCATATTTCGGGCATCAGTGTGATCCAGATATTTGCCCGCGAAGACCAGGAAATGCGCAAGTTTAAAGCGGTGAACGAAAAATACCGGGATGCCAACATCCGCTCAAATTGGTATTACTCGATATTTTTTCCGGTGGTCGAAATTCTGTTTGCTATATGCATGGGGTTGCTGGTTTGGTATGGCTGTAAGCGCATGTTGTCTGATAGTCAAATGATGACCATTACGGCATCTGGTAAAGGTATTACACCAGGTTTGATCACCAGTTTTATCGTACTGCTCAACATGCTGTTCAGGCCTATCCGTCAATTAGCTGATAAATTTAATACCCTGCAAATGGGTATGGTTGGTGCCGACAGGATCTTTAAAGTATTGGATACCGACGAGGTGGCCGAAAATAAAGGTACACTTACCACAGGCAGATTGCAGGGCGATATCAGTTTTGACAAAGTTTGGTTTGCCTATAATGATGAAAACTGGGTGCTCAAAAACATCAACTTTCATATTAAACCCGGTGAAACATTGGCTTTGGTTGGTGCTACCGGTGCTGGTAAATCATCAACCATTAATATCCTGAACCGTTTTTATGAAATAGGCAAAGGATGTGTTAGGGTAGACGGGCATGATATTCATGATTATGATGTTAGCTATCTGCGTTCGCAAATAGCTACCGTGATACAGGATGTTTTTTTATTTAGCGATACCATTGCCAATAACATCAGCCTGAATAATCCTGCCATCACCCGCGATCAAATTATAGCCGCTGCCAAAGATGTTGGTGCGCATGATTTTATTGAGCGGTTACCCGGCGGATACGATTATAATGTGATGGAGCGCGGCTCAACGCTCTCGGCAGGGCAATCGCAACTGATCTCTTTTATCAGGGCATTGGTTTATAATCCGGCAATTTTGGTTTTGGATGAGGCAACTTCGTCTGTTGATACTGAAACGGAGATCCTGATCCAGAATGCCATCAATAAACTAATGGAGGGCCGTACAGCCATAGTGATAGCCCACAGGCTCTCAACCATTCAAAATGCCGACAGGATCATCGTACTTGACCACGGCGAGATCATGGAAATGGGTACACACCAGGAGTTGCTAAAAATTGAGAACGGCCACTACCGTAAGTTATATGACCTGCAGTTTAATTCGGCAGGGATTGCGAGGTGAGTTTGGGATATATAAAACCATGTCATTGCGAGGTACGAAGCAATCGCACGGAAGCATGGCCGCTCTGTATAGTATGCGGTTGCCACGCTATCGCTCGCAATGACATTTAAAATACTAAGCTATTTCTTCGGTACACTCTTAACCGAATGCACCGGCTGCTCTTCTTTTTCATGCTTTTTGGCGATATCGCCGCCATGAGGATTATCAGCATGATATTGTTTATCTTCTTTATGTACCTTGCTTTTGTGGCCATCATCAGCCGGCCTGTGGGTTGGTGTATCTGATGGCGAAGGCTTATCTTTTTCGTTTGCTGGCTTTGTCATAGTTTTAATAACAATAGCAATGGCGCTTTGTTTAACTCCAGATTTATATCAGAATTAACAGTTTAATTTGTCTGAACCAGGATTTGATGGGATTTGTCTGATTTAGCGGATTTTGTCTGAACCGGAATTTTTTGAATTAAGGAATTGTCGAATGCAAAAACAAATTCTGTAATTTATATAATTCGTTTAATTCGAGTTCAGATAAAAAATCAACGCAATCAACGAAATCAAAAAATCAACGGTTAGCTGTTAATAAATGTTAAATATGTTAAGGTAAGTTGTTATTAAACATATTTATAAGCAATAAACTTTTACCTTTAGGGTGGGTTTCTTATTTTCGCACAAATATGATGTTAACATGAGAGGGCAGGCTATCTCAAATCTCAGGTCTAATATCTCACATCTAACAAAAGTAAATGGAAGAATTTGAAGCAAGCGCATCCTCAAAAAAAACAAAAACCATATACATTTCAACTGTATTTGGTATTGCCATGGTGCTTTTAATGGTAGGATTGTTGGGTTTAATACTGGTGTATGCTAAAAATATCTCGAGCTATGTTAAAGAAAATATAGTGCTTAATATTTTTGTTGATGATGCTGCCCACGAAAGTGATGTACTGCAGCTTCAAAAACAATTGGATGGCAACATAATAGTAAAGCAAACCCAGTATGTGAGTAAAGAGCTTGCCGCCCGTAACCTGCAAAAAGATCTTGGCGAAGACTTTGTGAAGTTTTTAGGTTATAATCCGCTGTCGCAATCTGTTGATGTTTACCTGAAAGCAGAGTACGCCAATAATAAAGACATTGAAAAGTTTAAAGCCGAACTGCTTAAAAACCCCTTGATAAAAGAGGTTAAATACCAGCAATCACTTGTTGATCAGATGAACCAGAATGTGACAACCATCAGTTTGATCATTCTTACATTTGCCGGTATTTTTGTGGTGCTTTCGGTAGCGCTGATCAATAATACAATAAGGTTGGCCATTTACTCGCAACGGTTCCTGATCAAATCAATGCAGCTGGTTGGGGCAACCAAAGGCTTTATCCGTAAGCCGTTTTTGTTGTACGGTATCTGGCATGGTTTATTAGGCGGACTGATTGCCATTATCCTGCTAATAGGTACCTTATATGTAGCTTACGATAATGTACCCGACCTGGTGTTTTTACAAAACTACACTGAGTTTGGTATAGTGTTTTTAGGTGTTGTTGGCCTGGGTATTTTTATATCGGGCTTTAGTACCTTTTTAGCAGTTAACAAGTTTTTACGTTTAAAAATATACGATCTGTACAGATAGAGGATAAAGGCAAAAGGTTAAAACTGAAAGGTTTTGCCAGGGCTTTAAGTCAATAATTAATTAACTCGATAATTCAATCATTAAAAATATATGGCACAAAAATTTAAACCAACCGCTCCTGTAAAAACAGCTGCCACAGCTTCGCCGGCAACAGCAGGTGCTGCAAAAGCTACTGCGCCGGTGCAACAGGTACAATTCATATTTGATAAAAGCAATTACCGTATGCTGATCATCAGTGTGGCTGTTGTTGCTTTGGGCTTTGTGCTGATGTCTGGCACTACAGATATTTACAGTACTACTAAAATAGTTGTAGCCCCAATTGTAGTTTTGGGAGGCTTTGCTTTAGGATTCTTCGCTATTCTTAAAAAGCCATCGGCTAATTAATAAAGTATTATGCTGATTTTTACAGCAGGTTTGTTTAAGCAACCTGCTGTAAATAACATATACCTCTACCTCAACCCCTTAAATTTCCAATGAATCTCATCCATGTTATTATCCTTGCAATAATTGAAGGGATAACTGAATTTTTGCCTGTTTCGTCGACAGGACACATGATTATTGCCTCATCAATTATGGGCATAGCTTCCGATCCATTTGTTAAGCTTTTTACCGTTGCCATACAATTAGGCGCCATATTATCAGTAGTGGTATTATATTGGAAAAGGTTTTTGCAATCGGTTAATTTTTATTTAAAATTATTTATAGCATTTATCCCTGCTGCCGTGTTCGGCTTTTTATTTAGTAAAAAGATCGACGCGTTAATGGAGAGCGCTCTTACCGTAGGTATTACGCTTTTTGTAGGCGGCATTATTTTGTTATTTGTTGATAAATGGTTTAACAAGCCGGTGATTAAAGAAGAAAAGGAAATCAGCAATTTGACAGCTCTTAAAATAGGTTTTTTTCAGTGCCTCGCCATGATTCCGGGTACCTCACGTTCGGCGGCTACTATAGTTGGCGGGATGAGTCAAAAGCTGAGCCGTACTGCTGCAGCCGAGTTTTCTTTCTTTTTAGCGGTGCCTACTATGTTTGCTGCGACTGCAAAGAAACTGCTTGATTTCCATAAAGACGGGCATGTTTTTACCGGCGAAGAAATTAAATTATTGGCTATCGGCAACGTTATAGCATTTATTGTGGCTATGCTGGCTATTAAAACCTTTATTACTTTTCTTGAACGCAAAGGATTTAAACTGTTTGGTTGGTACCGTATTGTTATAGGTGCTATCATTATCGGCTTGATATATAGCGGCCATCCACTGCAAACGATATAGAATTACTGAGATATTAATTTTATAAAACGCCGGATCATCATCCTTATTTAAAGATGATGATCCGGCGTTGTAATTTAAGGAGATCGATTTTAAAAGACGCAGCTCCTGTAGAGCCGAAGAAATTAAGGTTGTTTATAGCCTAAGCCGGAGTGATTTAGACTCCATAGGTGCCACGTGTTGAATGTTAGTTTTATACGCAATTTCCCTCCCTCCTTCAATCAATCCTAAAATCGTACCTTTGCCAAAAAGCGGATAATTTGATCCGGGTAAATAAAAGATTTGAAGAACACGTACACCAAAATAGAAGAATTTGCTGAAGGCCAGCTGTTGTTAGTTAACAAGCCATACCAATGGACAAGCTTTGATGTGGTTGGCAAACTTCGTAATTCGTTTAAGCCGTTAAAACTTAAGGTAGGCCATGCGGGCACACTTGACCCACTGGCTACAGGGTTACTCATCATCTGTACCGGTAAAATGACCAAGCAGATAGATACTTTCCAGGCCGAAGAAAAGGAATATACCGGTACTATGGTATTAGGCGCAACAACGCCATCATATGATATGGAAACCGGGCCCGACAAAAGTTTCGATATCAGCCAACTGACCGAAGAAATGCTGCGTAATAACTGCGGACAGTTTATCGGCGACATCCAGCAATATCCTCCGGCACACTCAGCCATAAAAGTTGATGGTGAGCGCTTGTACGAAAAGGCACGCCGCGGCGAAGATGTGGAGCTAAAGCTGCGTAACGTAACCATAATGGAATTTGAGCTAACCCGTATTGAACTGCCCGAAGTTGATTTCAGGGTAGTGTGCAGCAAGGGTACCTATATTCGCTCATTGGTGAATGATTTTGGAGCTGCTTTGAATAACGGGGCTTATCTGTCAAAATTAAGGCGTACGCGCAGTGGCAATTTCAAAATTGAAGATGCCTGGGAGGTGATGGAGCTGGTAAATACTGTAAGGGAATTAAAAGTATCAGATGTGCATACAGCACGGTAAAAGAAATTTACAAAGCGCAAACACTCCGGTTGTTAATCCCATCAACTAAAAATTAACTTTGTGTTTTACTCATATCATTAATGAGGGTTTATAATAATATTGACGAATTTACAGCGGTAAACAATGCAGTAGTCACCATCGGTACATTTGATGGGGTACACATTGGTCACCGGAAAATTATATCAGGTATTAAGGAACTGGCCGAAAGCACAGGCGGCGAAACGGTCATCCTTACTTTTTTTCCGCATCCGCGTATGATCTTGCATCCGGAAGATGAAAGCCTTAAACTGATAACCACCATAGCCGAAAAGGCCGAGCTTATGGATCAGCTTGGTGTCGATCACCTTATTATCACCCCATTTTCAAGAGACTTTTCTAATCAATCTGCAGAAAGCTATATCCGCGACGTGCTGGTAAATAAGATCGGTACAAAAAAAATAGTGATAGGTTACGACCATCGTTTTGGAAAAGACCGGAAGGGCGGCCTTGAAGATTTGCAGCGCCTCGGTCCGGTTTATGGGTTCGATGTGGTAGAGATTCCTGAGCAGGATATTAACGAGGTAGCTATCAGTTCAACCCGCATCCGCAACGCTTTGTTAAGTGGCGATATTGATTTGGCTAATGCTTTTTTAGGCTACCCTTTCTTCATCACCGGAAAGGTTGTTCGGGGCGATCAGATCGGCAGACAGATTGGTTACCCAACGGCCAATATTGTGGTTGAAGAGAAATATAAGCTTATTCCGGGCGATGGTATTTTTGCGGTTACGGTTATCGTATCCGATCAAAAATATAAAGGGATGGCCTATATAGGCAGTCGCCCAACGGTGAATGGCCTTACCCGTAATATCGAGGTGAATATCTTTGATTTTAACGAAGAGATCTATAACCAAACCATCCGGATGGAATTTCATCACTATATCCGCGGCGACGTTAAGTTTTCATCGCTTGATGAATTAAAAGTACAGCTGGCGCAGGATAAGGTGGATGTGTTGAATCTTGAATTTTAAAGGAACCATGATTTTAGTGATTTAAAGATTACCTTGAATTTGGTATCGATTATATCAGGCAATCTTTAAATCAAGGTTCAGTCTAATGTTTAAAAAACGATAGATAGATCTGTTTCACAACATGATATGCAGCAAATGCAAAAAACAGAACCGCTATACTGGTATTGATGAGTTTGGTGCTTAACGCAAATCGCTCCTGAATGTACTTGGCAAATTTGGCATAGATAAACAGACATAGAAATGCGCCTGCTGCCGAACCTAAACTGAAAATTACAAGGGCTACACGACCGTCGAGAATCCACTCATGGGTTATAAGGTAGGTGCCTGTAACCATCCAAAAGGGTACCTGCATAGGGTTTAAAAAGCCCAATAGGATCCCATATTTAATACTGGCATGTTCAGAATAGTTAGTTTTTGGCGGGGCGTTACGATGGATCCAGGTGATGTAGCCCATCACACCAAATAAAACAACCATGATCCAATCGATAATGGTACCAAGTTTCAACTGCCCCGAAAGCCAGCGGGCAGCATGCATGATGAAATAAGTAAAGAAAAATTCGACAGCCGAAAATGCGGTTATAAAGCGCACTGCTTCCTTAATGCCACGGTTTATAGTGATTTGTACTAAAGTCAGGTTTATGTTGCCGGGTGGTATATAGCCTATGAAATTAGCTATAAGCCCGATGAAAAAAGTCAAAAATATCATCGCAGCAAAGATAGGTTGTTAATTGAAGTTGGCAAATGGGTGGATGTGCAAATTTCAGATGTGTAAATGTGCAGATGATTTTCATTTTTTCATCCCAGTTCAACAATCTGACATCTGTAATCTGCACATTTGCACATCGGTTCATCTTCCTTACATTTGCAATCTTTAATTTGTTAACATGCCAACAGAAAAAATAGTTTCATTACTGCCGGCCGCCACCGAAATAATTTGCGCTTTAGGACTTGAAGAGAATTTAGTGGGCCGCTCGCACGAGTGCGATTTTCCGGAGTCGGTAAAGCAGCTACCCGTATGTACCGAAGCTAATTTTCCTGATGGTTTAAGCAGTGCCGATATCGATGTAAAGGTTAAAGAGATCCTGGCCGATGCACTTTCGGTTTATACCGTTAAACGTGAACAGATCAAAGCTCTCGCTCCTGATGTTGTTGTAACCCAGGCCCAGTGCGATGTTTGTGCGGTATCCCTGAAAGATGTTGAAGAGGCGCTGGAAAACTATCTTGATAAGCAGGCTCAGATTATATCGCTGCAGCCCAATAGTCTTGATGATATCCTAAACGATATTACCAGCATTGCTAATGCACTTAACGTACAGCAGGCAGGTGCCGAGCTGGTTGAAAATTTGCGGGAACGTGTTGATATCATAAAACACAAACTGAAGTTTATTGACAGTAAGCCTACCGTTGCTTGTATTGAATGGCTTGAACCTTTAATGATATCTGGCAATTGGGTGCCCGGCCTTATAAATATAGCCGGCGGAACACCGGTATTGGCTCAGGAAGGCAAGCATTCGCCATATATTGAGTGGGATGATATCCTGCAGCAGGATCCTGAAATTATCGTAGTAATGCCTTGTGGCTTTAGTATAGAACGTACAATGCGCGAGATCAACCTGCTGCTTGACCGTCCCGGTTTTTCATCACTCAAAGCAGTAAAGAACGACAGGTTTTATATTGCCGATGGTAACCAATATTTTAATCGTCCCGGCCCGCGTATCGTTGATTCCATTGAGATCCTGGCCGAAATTATCCGCCCGAAACAGTTCATATTTGGGTATGAAGGCGAAGGATGGATCAAGTTCTCTCTTTGAGTCTTAGGTCGAAAGTTTTAAGTGTTAAGTAAGAAAATAACAAAGTAGACAGATAACTGTAATTTGTCCGAAATGTAGACTTAAGACTTTGTGCTTTAGACTAAATACTTCTTTAAATTACTTATTAAAATAATTTAAAAAGTAATATATTTACTTGTCTGCTATCTCTCAGGCAAAGGATCAATTATGAACAAAATTTTTATGCTGATGGTTATCGCTGCTGTTTTTGTATGCAGCGGGTTTAAAATTAATGATGATAAAAAACCGAACGTTGCCGAGCTTTATCTAAACTGGCAGGTGATGGACAACAACTATCAGAATAAAAATGAAGCCCTTACTGCCCTGGTAATTACTAACAAAAGTCATGAAACTTTACCGGCAGGAGGGTGGAAGATTTATTTTAATTCGGGGCGTGGTTTTACAAAAGCAGCTGTAAGCAATAATGCCCTTATCGAACAGGTTAACGGCGATATGTACAGTATAACGCCAACTTCAGGTTTTAAAGACCTTAAACCCGGCGCAACCGCCCGTATTGAATTTGTGTGCGATGATCCTGTAGTGAATATTACAGATGCTCCTGAAGGCCCTTACCTGGTTTGGGATAATGCTCCTGAAAAAGGCTACTCTTTCGGCTCATATGATATCACGCCCTATAAACCAACTTACCAAGGCTTAATAACCCCCGAAATTGTTTATGACAGAAATAAAACAGTTTCCGATATCCCCGCTGGTCAGTTAGTAAAAGTTTTCCCTACGCCGGTAAGTTATAGCCTAAGCAACGGCAGTTTTTCGTTCTCTCCGGGAGTTCGGATTTCCTCTGGTGATGCGCGGTTTAACAAAGAAGCCGCGGTTTTGCGTAATTACATCGCTGCCATCTTCGGAAAAAAGGAAGCCGTTAAATCTTCTGCCAATGTCATTTCATTTGAATACAAAGCCGGCCTGGGCGAAGAAGCTTATGAGTTAAGTGTCAAATCATCTGCTGTTACTATCCGTGCATCTACAAGCACCGGCATATATTACGGCATCCAATCATTCAAAAGCCTGATCCCGGCGAGTTCCTTGGCCAAAACACCATCCTCAGTACAAATTCCATGTGTAGAGGTTGCCGATGCACCGCGTTTTGCGCATCGGGCGGTGATGCTGGATGTTGCCCGTAACTTTCAATCAAAACAACAGGTATTGAAACTGCTGGAGGCTATGAGCCTGTATAAACTGAACACACTGCACCTGCATCTAACAGATGATGAAGGGTGGAGGATAGAAATTCCATCATTGCCAGAGCTTACCTCGGTTGCTTCAAAACGGGGCCATACGCTGGATAGCAAACATCATTTGCCACCGTCACATGGTTCTGGTCCGGAGGTTAACAATCTTTTCGGCACCGGCTATTACACCAGGGCCGATTATATCGAGATCCTGAAATATGCCAGCGATCGCCATATCACCGTAATACCTGAGATTGAAACACCCGGCCATGCCCGCGGAGCCATCAAAGCAATGAACGCCCGCTATGACCGCCTGATAGCCGAAGGCAAAAAAGCCGAAGCTGAAAAGTATTTGTTGTACGACCAGAACGATAAATCAGATTACCGCTCAGTACAATACTGGAACGATAACGTGATCGATGTATCGCTGCCATCAACCTATAACTTTGTTGAGGCCGTAGTTAATGACCTCATTAGTACTTATAAAGAAGCAGGCGCACCGCTGCCAACAATTCATTTTGGTGGGGATGAAGTGCCTGCCAATGTATGGGAAAAATCGCCAGCTTATGCGGCGCTTAAGGCTACTCATCCTGAAATACAAAGCACCAATGATCTTTGGTATTATTTTTATGGTCGCGTTAATGAGATCCTGAAAGCTAAAGGGATCCTGCTTTCGGGTTGGGAAGAGATGGCACTTCGTAAAACCACGCTGGATGGTCAGCCGGCATATGTACCTAATCCTGATTTTACAAAAGAGCATTTACAAGTTGATGTTTGGAACAACGTATTAGGTGCCGGACAGGAAGATTTGGCCTATCGTTTAGCCAATGGCGGTTACAAGGTTGTATTGACCTGTGTTACCAACTTGTACTTTGATATGGCCAACTATAAATCATTTGATGAGCCGGGCTATTACTGGGGCGCATTTTTGGGTATAGATAAGTTCTTTTCATTCATCCCGTATGATTATTTTAAAAATGCCGATGTTGATAAACAAGGCAACCCGATAAACAGGAATATCTTTATCGGCAAGCAACGCCTAACCGACTATGGTAAAAGTAATATAGTAGGCTTGCAAGGCGCATTATGGGCCGAGACAGTTAAAGGCCCTGAGCGAATGGATTATATGATTTTCCCCCGCTTGCTTGGTTTAGCTGAACGTGCCTGGGCGCAGGACCCGGCCTGGGCTACTGAAAAAGATCCGGCAAAAAGTAAAGAAGCATACCAGGTGGCCTGGTCAAACTTTTTGAATGTGTTAGGTAAACGTGAATTACCACGTTTAACTTATTACAATGGCGGTTATGACTATCGTGTGCCGAAACCGGGTATTAGTCTGCAGGATGGTAAATACCTGAGTAATGTGGAGTTTCCCGGCTTAACTATCCGTTACACAACCAATGGTAAAGATCCGGATGCCTCAAGTAAAGTTTATACGGGTCCGGTTAATTATAATGGTGGTGTTATTAAATTCCGTGCTTTTGATCCTAAAGGCAGGGGGGGTAATGTTGCCGAGGGAGGGAATAATAACTTGAATCCGTAACTCAGTTTGCAGTTTTAGGTTTGCAGTTTGCAAGCCGGAAAAAGGCCCTGTGTTTTGCGCAGCAAAACACAGGGCCTTTTTAAGTTTATCAGTTACTATTAACTGTGAAAACATGTCATTGCGAGCGTAGCGTGGCAACCGCACGGAAGCGTATCCGCCCTGTATAGTATGCGATTGCTTCGTCGTTCCTCCTCGCAATGACATTTTTTTGTCTGATAGCCATTAATACATAAAATTCATCCCAACCGAGTAATTTCTTAACGGTGCCGCATTGTAATAACGGTTACCCACCGCATTCAAATCATTCCCCAGGCTGTATTTTTGGTTTAGCAGGTTATCTGCGGCAGCAAATATTTCAAAGTGTGTTTTACGACCGATGATTGGCTGATAGCTAACCCTGGCCTGTAACAGATTGTATTTTGGAGCATATACAGTGCTGGCATCATTAAGCGGAATTTTTGAAGTAAATGTATGCTGTACAAACAAAGCCAGGTTTTCGGGAAACCTGATCTGCACGCTGCTTACAAATACGTTTTTAGGTACACCGGTTAAGCTATTGCCCGAATAATTAGCATCGGTAACAACATAATCCCTGAACCTGAAATGGCTGTATGTAAATGATTCATTGAACTGTAATCCGCGGATAAAACCATATCGGCTTGGCCGGATGATCCAATAGTATAACGAGGCTTCGGTACCAAGCTGATTAGTACCGCCGGCATTGATGTAATGTTCGGTTTCATCGGCATTAAGGCGACGTACTATAGCGTTGTTTAAACGATAGTAATAAACCGAAGCATCAAGCATAAAAGTTTCATCGCTGTTGCGCAGGCGAAAACCGGTTTCGTAGTTCCAGCCATATTGGGCCTGCAGGCTTGTGTTTACGATGTTGTCGGTCGGCCTTACCTCGGCAGTGGTAGGGCTTGAATAACCGCGACTCACGCTTGCCCGCCAGGCCAGTGCATTAATGATCTGGTATGACAGGGCCAGCCTTGGCATCAATTGTGCACTAAAATTGCGGTTGGTGAAATCGTTTTGGTTAAGCGGATATATGTTCTTAAAATCATAACCATAATCGTTTAAGCTTACTGCAGCCTCAATATGCAGGCGTTTATAAACATCGGCAGCATAGCGCACAAATACAAAATGTTGGTTGGTGTGGATATCATCAACAGTTTGAGTAGTATCCTTTATGCCTTTGTTATTGCCGTAATTGGCAATGTGCGAATTGGTTTGCTGCCATTCAAAACCCAGGTCAACTTTCCAGTCAAGGCTTGGTTTTTTATCACCGCTTAACTCAAAGTAAGTGCGGAAGCCATAGGTGTTTTCGCTGCGTTGTTCATAATTGGTAATGAATGGGTTGGCAAAATCAACATGATTGCCAAATACCGCCAGCACGTTGCGGATATGGTCGTTAAAATGATATTCGTTAGTTAAGCCGCCCAAATACATTTTGGTGGTTATACCTATACGTTGCTGAATGGCACCGGGTAAAGTTGGCGTAGGCTGACGGGCAAGTGTTGGATCTGTATTGTATTGGGCAAGTGTTAAACCGCCAGGTGTTTGATAGGCAAGGTCGGAATAGATACCCAGCGCTTTTAAAGTGTTTTTGCCGCTATAGTTCCAGCTATCTGCCAGTTGCAGGTAGTTGCGGTGCGTATCGCTGTTTTGCCTGTAGCCATGATAGGTTTGGAAGCTTTGGTTAATATTAAGCAGATAATTAGCGGTTTTTAATTGTACTGCTGCTTTTTCATGAAACAAGCCATATGAGCCGCCATTTACGCCGGCCGAAATATAAGTGCTGTCATTATACCGGTTAAGCGGGCTAAGAATCACTACCCCGCCCGAATTAGCTCCAAATAAGCTGCCATCGGGGCCTTTTAAGATCTCAACCTTTTGTATAGAGGCTATGTCAATAGCATTTAAATAACTATTGCCTCCTGCGTCGGTAAGCGGGATATCATCAAAATAGATCTTTACATCCCGCACCCCAAAAGGCGAACGGAGTAAACTTCCCCTGATGGATAAACGATAGCTCCCCGGCGAGCGTTCTTCGGTGCGTACCCCCGGAACAGTATTTAATGCATTCACAAATGAGTTATCGGGTTGGATCCTGAGCTGGGCCGCGCCAAGTACGCTTACCGATGCCGGAACGCTGATAACCGGTTGATCGCTCAGATAGCCTTTTACAATTACCGTTTTAAGTTCAGTAGTGTCTTTTTTAGATGGGATTTTATTTTGTGCATAGGTTGTTATTGTGGTAGCGAGCACCAAAATTATAATGGTAAATGATTTTAACATAGGTAGATGATCAGGGACGTTGTCAAAAATAGGTGTTTATACTTATAAACATATACAGCAGGTTTGTAAATATCTTGATGTTGCAGGCTCTTTTCCTTCTACTTAGAGACTGTTTAAAAACGATACTTTTTGAATGTAGAGACGCATATTTGCGTCTTACGCTTGCAATTTACGGCAGCTAAGACGCTTTTGAAGTCGGCCTATCCTTCGGGAGACGCAATTATGCGTCTCTACAAAAATATTTTCTTTCATTTTTTAATATTTTCTTATAGAAATGAGGAAACCCGGGTTAAACAAAACGCCTTAACAAATTGTTTTTGTTAAGGCGTTTTGTTTAATGACTAAATTTTATGATTAGATCTTTCCAAAGATCTGGGCAAGCTTATTCTCCAGGTCTTCGCCTCTCAGATTTTTACCTATGATCTTTCCGTTAGGATCTAACAAAAAGTTTTGAGGTATGCCGCGTACTGCGTACAGATCAGCAGCTTTACTGTCCCAGAATTTTAAGTCAGATACATGGTTCCAGGTAAGGCCATCTTTGTGGATAGCTGCCAGCCATTTATCTTTAGCATTTGGCCTGTCAAGAGATACGCCAAGAATAGTGAAGTTTTTGCCTTTGTAGGTATTGTAAGCCTTTACCACATTAGGGTTTTCGCGGCGGCAAGGGCCGCACCATGACGCCCAAAAATCTATCAATACATATTTGCCACGGAACGATGAAAGACTGATCATTTTACCGGCTGTATCAGCTTCGGCAAATTCAGGGGCTGTTGCGCCTAAAGCCACGGCTTTTATTTTGGGCAGGCGTTCGGCAAATTTTTTACCTGCTTCGGTTGCTTTAATAGCTGCACTGAAATTGTTGAATAATGGTGCAATATCCACGTAGTCGGCACTGTAAGCGTATGATTCCAATGCGTTAAGGCTCACATATGAATCAGGGTTTTCCTGGATGAATTTTTTATTTACCAGTGCATCCTGATCGTCGATCTTTTTTTCTTCGGCGTTCAGTTCGGCCAGCTGCTCAGGCGTAGCGGTTTTACGTTTTGCCGAAAGTGCTTCATAAGCATCGTTGATAGGCTTTTCGGCCAAATTATATTTTTCGTTATCGTTATTGGTTTTGGTGCCTTCAATTTTTGCGTCAGCAATTTTGTCAGTTGCGGTTACGGTGATGGTACCAGGCTCCAGGTAAAGGGAACGGTAATCTTCTGAACTATGCAGGCCGGTTCCTTTTGGATTGAATAAAATGTATCCACTTAAAGGCGTTGCACCTGTTTTACCGGTAAATTTAAAGTTGCCGCCATTCAACACTGTGGAGTCAACGATGGTTTTACCGTCTTTACGATATTGTACATATACCTTTGCGGGTGCGTCGTAATTACCAATTTTACCCTGAACGGTATATTGGGACTCCTGTGCAAAAGCCAAAGCCGGAACGCTTGCTATTGCTGTTAATGCTATTTTTTTAATTGAGGTCAAGTTCATAACGCAATATAATAAAATTAGCCGGCTATAAAATAACCGGCTAACTCCGTAGCTAATTTGACATAGTTTTGAATATAGCCGCTAACAGGCTATAACATTGAATCAGTTATATTTTCCAAACAATTGTTCCAGTTTGGCATCGAGATCCTCTCCACGTAAATTTTTTGCTATGATCTTTCCCTGTGGATCGATCAGGTAGTTTTGAGGGATGGATGTTACCGAGTACAAGGCGGCTGCCTGGTTGTTCCAGAATTTGAGATCGGATAGTTGTGTCCAGTCAAGTCCGTCACTTTTAATGGCAGCTAACCAGGCCGATTTTCCGTCGGGCCTGTCTAACGAAACCCCAACTACAGTAAAGTTCTTGTTCTTAAACCTTGCATAGTTACGTGCTACGTTAGGGTTTTCCTGGCGACAAGGGCCGCACCATGATGCCCAAAAATCAAGCAATACATATTTTCCCCTGAATGATGACAGTTTCACCGGGTTACCGTTAACATCGTTTTGGATAAAATCCGGTGCTTCAGAACCAATGGCAGTTACTTTCAAGGCCGCAAGCTGTGCCTTCATCATTTTACCGGCCTCGGTATCTCTGATATTTTGAGATAGCGAATTATATAATGGCTCAACTTCGCTAACATCGGGGGCCGGACCGCTTACCGAAGTTAAAGCAAGCAGACTTAAATAGCTATCGGGGTTGGCTGAAATAAAGCTTTTCAAGGTTGTTTTCTGTTCTGTTTGCAATGCTTTATACCTTGCCTGCATGGCACTTCTGAAAGCTGCCGATTTTTGCTGTTCAGGTGTAGCTGCTTTGGCCTCCGCCATCAGTTTTTCGCCTTTTTGGTTGATGGCTTTTAACTGGGCCTGAAGTTTTACATTATCAATATTAAGCTGTGAACCTGTGATCTGTGCTTTATCGATAGAATCTTTACTGGTAATGGTGATAGTACCTTTTTCCAGGAAAAAATCCAGATCATCGGCAGTTTTAGAGATCAGGCCTCCGTTTTCAGCGTATTTGTAATTGCCGTCGATAAATTTTTCCAGCGGTAAACCTTTATAATTTACAGCTATTGTGGCATTAACCGGGTTAATGATAGTACCTGTAAATGAAAATGCGCCATTAACCACATTGGCCGAATCGGTAACATTGTTAGCGCCTAACTGATATGATAAATATACTTTGGCCGGCGTGGTGACATTGCCCAATTTGCCGTTAATAACAAAAGTATCTGTAGCCTGGGCAAGCGCCGTTACCGGCAGCATGGCGGCTATATAAAAAAATAATTTCTTCATTAAAATATATAAAAACTCTACGCTGCTAACGTTTGAGCATGGGTTAAAATTGTGAATATCAATTTAATTTTTGATAAGTACGCCACCAAAGATCGGGTAATTCGCCCGATGTTGCTGTTTTATAATCAGCGTAACTGCAGGGCACCAAGTGAAAACGCTCGTTAGGTGAGCCTGCCGAAGGGTAGGGTACCTGCATCCACCAACGGTCGGACTTTTTGCTTTTTACAAATACCACTTCCTGGTCTTCATGGGTTAAACTGGTTTTGTAGATCAGGTATTGCGATTTTGGATTGAGCGGAAAATCACGCTTGCGGTTATAAAAACCATCAATAAAATACCAGATCATTTGCGCCAGCTGCCAGGCTGTTTGCCCATTACTATCATAGGCCGGATTAAATTCGTAAAAGCCAATAGAAGTGAGCTTATCGTTGAAACCTGCATAACGGCAAAGCTGGCAGGCTTCTTCGCCATAAAAGCCATTTGGCGTGGCATTGGCATTTCCCATGGCATCGGCAGACCGAATGGCACCAATATCAAAACTTACCATACTGGCATTGCGGATGGCTGGTTCGGTAACTGCAACGTTGCCGCTTAGTTCGCCCAGGCGGTGAACGTCAAAATAAAGTTTGTCCATCACCCGTAAACTGTCCTGGCTTACAAAATAGGTTTGATAGCCGAGATTGCTGAAATTAAACAGGTAGTTAGGGTCATGCAGGAATATTTTGTTGAGATAAGAGCCCGATGTGGTTTCGATACTGCCACCGTGATTATCTTCATCCAAATCAAAATGCGAGTCGATCACCACCAGGTCAACCTTTTGTTCAAGTTCCTCATAGCCCAGATACTGAGCATAGGTAATATCCTGTCCCCCGCCTAAAATAACGGGAATAATATCTTTTTTGATCAGCTCGCTCACTACGGTTTTTACTGCGAAGTAGGTATCAGTTACCTTTTCGCCGGCACGGATATTGCCAAGATCGGCAATTTTTACAGAATAGCCGCCTTCATTTAACTGGTATAGTTTTTCGCGGATATAATCGGGACCCAGTGAGCAGCCGGAGTTGCCAACTGCATTACGATCATCCATAACACCAATAATAGCGATGTCCGTTTTCTCTTCCAGATCAGGGAAATCCACAGAGTAATGCACAATTTTATCGCCAAGCTGGCTGGTGTAATAGCCTTTTTTAGGTGCTATCTTTTTAAGATCGATCGGCGTAAAAAAATCAGCTAATGACATAATTGTTTAATGTGCAGATTTCAGATGTGCAAATGTGATTATAAATGTGCGGATTTCAAATGTGCAGATGTGCAAATGATTTTAAGGTATTTTAGATTACATTTTATTGCCTTATAAAGCAGTTCATACCGAAGATGTGCGCATCAAAAATAATCTGCACATTTGCACATCTGAAATTTGAAATCTGCACATGATCTTAATAACAGGCGCAACTGGTTTTCTCGGGGCCGAACTGGCAAAACTTTTGGTAACCACTACCGGCCAATGGATCCGTTGTACCAAAAGGGCAAGTTCAGTTATCCCCAGGTTATTATTGCCTTACCAGCAAAATATCGAGTGGGTTGATGCCGATATGATGGATATTTTCGCACTGGCCGATGCGCTTGATGGTATTACGCAGGTTTATCACTGCGCCGCCTGGGTATCATTAAAGCAGGCTGATAAAAAGCCGATGATCAGCACCAATGTTACCGGCACTGCCAACCTGGTTAACCTTTGCAACGAACGGGGAATAAAGCTGGTGCATGTAAGCTCAATTGCGGCCATCGGCAGTGCAAAGCCCGGCGAGCTAATCACAGAAAATCATCACCTGGAGCAATCAACAGAAAATGATGGATATGCTATATCTAAATTAGAGAGTGAGATGGAAGTTTGGCGTGGCATTGCCGAGGGTTTGAATGCTGTTATTGTTAACCCATCGCTCATCATAGGTGCAAGCGCAGGTACCGAAGGCAGCGGCGCTTTATTCAATACAGTACGCAAAGGACTTAAATTTTATACCTCCGGCACCATAGGTTTTGTTGATGTAGAAGATGTTGCCAAATGTATGGTAGGTTTAATGAACAGCGATAAAACAGCCGAGCGTTATATCATCAGTGCTGAAAACCGTGACTATAAAGGCATGGTTACCGACATAGCGAATGGCTTTGGTATTAAGCCTCCTGATATTTTTGCTAAACCATGGATGATGGAACTGGCCTGGCGTGGAGCAGCCGTTGTGGCAGCCGTTACAGGCGGCGATCCGGCTATCGATAAAACATCTGCACAGGCAGCCTCTCTAACCCGCGAGTTTGATAATTCAAAAATAAAAAAGGCGATAGGGTTTGAGTTTAAGCCGGTAAGCAAAACGATCACCGAAATTTGTGAGGCGTTAAAATAGTGTTGAATATTAACGGTTAACAGGAGGCACCTACGGAGCCGGCACTTTGGATGGTTTTTTCTATAAACACGATACTCCTACGGAGTTTTGAAAATAATATTTGACGCTCCGTAGGAGTATCGTGTTTATAGTTGAAATTACAAAATCAAGTCAGACTCCGTAGGTGTCTCCTAATATTAAAGCGATTTCTCCATTTTTAATAAGGGTAGCGCGATAGTTTAATTTAAACTACAAACTCCCTATACTTCCTCAGCAAATTTTTTTGCACCTTTGCACGCAAGATGGAACAGTACTTTATTATTGATTTCGACAGCACCTTTACACAGGTTGAGGCCCTTGATGAACTGGCCCGTATATCGCTCAAAAATCGTCCCGACCGCGAAGATATTTACAAGCAGATAGAAGATTTGACCAATGCCTCAATGGAAGGTAAACTATCGTTTACCGAAAGTTTAGAGCGCAGGGTGAAACTGCTCAATGCCAACCGCGATCATTTAAAGCAACTGATCAGCCATCTTAAAAAGAAAGTTTCTACCTCTTTTTCACGTAATACCATCTTCTTTAAAAATCACCAGGACGAGGTTTTGATCGTGTCAGGTGGTTTCAAAGAGTTTATTACCCCGGTAGTAACCGAATACCACATTAAAAAAGAAAACATCTACGCCAATACTTTTGTGTTTGACGAGGAAGGCAATATCATAGGCTATGATCGCGAAAACCCGCTTTCGCAGGAAGGCGGTAAAGTGAAGCTGTTGAAAGAACTTCAATTACCGGGCGATATTTATGGTATTGGTGATGGTTATTCTGATTTCCAGTTGAAGGAATCGGGCATGATCAAAAAGTTCTTCGCCTTTACGGAAAATATCGAACGTAAATCGGTAGCAGAAAAAGCCGACCATATCACCCCAAGTTTTGACGAGTTCCTTTACTTGAATAAACTGCCGCGAGCTATCTCTTATCCTAAAAACCGCATTAAATGTTTGGTTGTGGGTAATGTTGATGAAGATGCTTTAGATCAGCTTAAAAAAGAAGGCTACAACATGCGTCACCGCGAAAGTGTTGAGGAAAAATATCTTGAAGAAGCCGGTGTGTTGTTTTGCGATGAAGAGAATCAACCAAGTGCCGAGCAGGTTCAAAACGCTGGCAGGCTAAAAGTAATAGGCGTTTTTGGCAAATGTAACCGCAAGCTGGCCGATGCCGCTGTTGAAAACGGGATCATCATATTTGACGATCCGAGGCATAACCCGCACAGCAACGACTTTCTGCCTAAAAGGGTAATGGCTTTCATGAACGAAGGTAAAACACATACCAGCTGTAATTTTCCGGATTTGCAGCCGCCACGGGTTAATAATGCACACCGTTTAATTCACATCCATAAAAACGTACCGGGGATCCTGGCTAAGATCAACGATGTATTTGCCCGCCACAATATCAATATCGTGGGCGAGTTCCTGGTTACTAACCCGCAAATAGGCTATGTAATTACCGATGTTAATACAGGTTATGATACCGAGGTACTGAATGAGTTAAAAGCCATTGAACATACCATCAAATTCAGGCTTTTATACTAATGTTTCGCTTCGATATAAGGTACAACCAATACAGGGATTAATGATTTGTTGATCACCTGTTCGGCAACGTTACCTAAAAAAAACTTATCGATACCTGTGCGGCGGTGCGTACCTAAAACTATAAGGTCGGCATCAAACTCTTTGCTGCACTCTATAATGCCATCGGCGGTTGAGCCATAATGTGTAAAGTGAGCTATTTGCAGCCCTTCGCCCCATTCTTTTGCGGTTTGGTTGAGTAATGTGGCAGACCGCTCGGTTTGTAATGTTTCCAATTCCGTTCCCGGCAGGTTCAAATTAGGTTCAAAAGGGGTACCAAGCAGGCCGTCCTGTGTATCAACTGGCATTACAACAGGCTCAACTATATGCACCAAACCAACTTCGGCGCTATAGGTATGCGCTATATCAAAAGCGTAGGACGCTGCATAACGTGAAAATTCGCTTTCGTCAATGCCGATGAGTATCTTCCTGATCTTCATAATAATATTGTAAGGTTTGTATCCATATAACAACCTAATACGGATATGTTTTAGCAGCATACTATTTTATTACCTTTGAAACATGCATTTCTCTCCCGAAATTGAAGACCGATTAAACCGCCTGCAGGAAAAGTACGAAGCCATGGGCCAGGATATGAATTCATACCTTGATGGTTTACTTTATGCCGATTTTTTAACCTATTGGGATTATATCCACCTGGATACCTTGCTGAGTTTACAAAATCCTAAAACGCCTTTTCCTGACGAGGAGATCTTTATCATTTATCACCAAATCACCGAACTTTATTTTAAGCTTGCCCTGCATGAGTGTAAGCAAATTGCCGAAGCGAGCCCGCTGACCCCTGAATTTTTTACCGCACGCTTAAAACGCATCAACCGGTATTTTGGTGCTTTGACACACTCGTTTGAAATTATGGTTGATGGGATGGAGAAAGAACAGTTCCTGAAATTCAGGATGTCTTTATTGCCGGCAAGTGGTTTTCAATCAGGCCAGTATCGTATGATTGAGATCTATGCTACTGATTTTATAAACCTGGTTGCTAAAGATAAACGCGACGAATTGCAGCATGATACCATTGAAGAACAGTTTGAATACCTGTACTGGAAGTTTGGTGCAACTGAGCTATCTACCGGCAAAAAAACGTTAACGCTTAAACAGTTCGAAAAAAAATATTCAAAAACGTTTATAGAACTGGGCAAGGCTGCTGCTACGCATAACTTTAATACATTGGCCAAACAGTTTGAATCAGCTTCGCAACTTACAAAGGAGCTGCGTAACGAGTTGCGCCAACTGGATATTAACGTAAACGTTAACTGGCCACTTTCACACTATAAATCGGCAGTGCGCTACCTTAACCGCGAACCTGAAGATATTAAAGCAACGGGCGGTACCAACTGGCAAAAATACCTGCCCCCGCGTTTTCAAAAAAGGATCTTTTATCCATGGGTGTGGACAGAGGATGAAAAGGATAACTGGGGCAAAGCCTGGGTTGATGACGTGCTGAGCGGTGTTTAAGGTTCGCAATTGTATTGTCAAAATGATATTTTAATGTGTGATAATCACCATTTAAGCTTGTGTTTTTTTGGCATAGGATATAAAAATGCCTAACTTGCCATTTTCTATTATTTATTAATTTATAATGCCATGACCGAGACATTGGACATCAAGATCAGCAGGACAACTGCTTCCCGTTTGCAGCAAACGGACTTCGACAACTTACCTTTTGGAAAAACTTTTTCTGACCACATGTTTGTGGCCGATTACGCAGACGGTGAATGGAAAAATCTCTCGGTCATTCCCTACGGCGAAATTGGTCTCAGCCCAGCTATTTCAGCACTTCATTACGGACAAGCGTTTTTTGAAGGCCTGAAAGCCTATAAACATGCTGATGGAAAAATTACCGTTTTCCGTCCGGATAAAAATGCGATCCGTTTCAACAAATCGGCCGAACGCCTTTGTATGCCAACCTTGCCCGAAGAGATCTTCCTGCAAAGTATAGCTACAGTGGTTGACCTTGACCGCGATTGGGTACCTTCAAAGCCAAACCATGCTTTGTATATCCGTCCGTTTATGTTCGCTACGGATCCTTACCTGGGTGTAACACCGTCTTCTACTTATAAATATATGGTATTGGTTGGCCCGGTTGGTCCGTACTTTTCAAAACCATTACGTGTTAAAATTGAAACACATTATACCCGCGCTGCCGAAGGTGGTATGGGCTACGCTAAAGCTGCCGGTAACTACGGAAGCTCTATGCTGCCTGCCCGCAAAGCAACCGAAGAAGGTTTTGATCAGCTGATCTGGACTGATGCTAAAGAACATAAGTTTATTGAAGAAATGGGCGCAGCTAATGCTATGTTCCTGTTAGATGGTAAACTGATCACCGCCGAAGCAAAAGATACCATATTAGACGGCGTAACCCGTGATACGGTTATTGCTTTAGCTAAAGAGTGGGGTATTCCGGTTGAAGAACGTAAAATTTCGGTAGCCGAGATTGTTGAAGGTGCTAAAAATGGTAAGTTGACCGATGCTTTTGGTGCCGGTACTGCCGCTACTATTGCTCCTGTAGCTTCAATCAGCTATGAAGGTGAAGAATATTTCCTGAGCGATCCGAAAACGCGTGAGTTTTCGAACAAGGTATTTGATACACTTGACGCTATTAAATATGGCTTAACACCAGATACTCGTGGTTGGAACTATTTGGTTAGCGAATAATTTTCTGCTTCATATAAAATGCAAAACGCCCCGGATTTTCCGGGGCGTTTTGCATTTTATATGTCTCCATGTCATTGCGAGGAGCTGTATGGGTAAAAGCATCTGGCGCGACGTGGCAATCTCGTAGCTATGCATATCGAATATGCAAAGCCGTTAAGCATAGCTACGAGATTGCCACGCTATCGCTCGCAATGACATGATTTGTTTAAAAGGTTTATATCTTAAAAACTACACCCAGCCGCAGGTGTAATTCCTTCTTTATCCATTGCTAATGATGGTTTGCCTTTTTTAAAGGTTACTATCCAGATGCTGTCGAAATCATTATCCGGCCATTGCAGGTCTTTAACTTTAAGGCCGAGGGCTTTTAGTATGGGTTTTATCTGGCTGTGCTCCCAAACGATAAGAATTGTTCCTTTTTTGGAGGATAATTCATTGGCTACACTTCCGGCATCCTCTTCCTGAAATTTACTGTTGATAGTCAGGTTATATTTTACCGCTAATGGAGACACAGTTTGAAACATTCTTGAGCGCGGGGTGGATTTGCCCAAATTCAAGGCCGGTACATAAATGTAATCGGGCAGGCCAAATTTGGCCTTTAAAACCTCGGGTAGTTTGAGCGAACGGTTAAAACCGGCGCATGAAAGGTTGTCGCCCGCATCAGGCTTTTCGGCATGACGAATAAATATCAGTTTCAGGTTTTTTCCCTGTCCGCAGGCGGTTAGGCTTGCCCAGCCGGCTATTAAAAAAAGTAAAAGCAATTTTTTTATCATGCCGGTTGTTATTGGTGTTTATTCTACGGAAACTGTTAAACCTTCCTGCTGAAGGATCTTGCGGTAGATCTCCATTTCGGTAAAGGAGCCTTCAAGTACGGCGCATTTGCCTTCGTTGTGTACTTTCCATGCTATCTTTTCGGCTTGTGGCTCAGAGTAATCCAGGTATTTCATCATGCAATGGATCACGTGGTCAAAAGTGTTAAAATCATCGTTCCAGAGTATTAAACGATGTGTCTCTTTAAGTCCTGCAAGTAACTCTTCGAGGGTAAATGTTTCTTCCTGTACTTCGGTTGGCATACGTAACTACAAATTTACTCAAAAACAATAATAAAAGTGTTAAAATCGTGTTCCATGGTCTTAAAAATCATGTTACACATAACCCCTAAAAAATTTCACATGAAAAAAGCATTCCAGGCTTTTGTTTTAACATTAGCTGCACAATTTTTGGCAGCTAATCATTCATCCGCTCAAAACGCAAAAAATATCCTTCAAGGGCCGCCTGTTAATATTACTGTTGATGGCGACCTGAAAGAGTGGGGCGATAGCCTGCGTTACTATAACGAAGAAAAGCGGCTGAACTATGCATTGGCCAACGATAAAGATTATCTGTATGCTGCTATCCGGGTTAGTGACAGGCTTGATAAAATCAAAGTACTGAACGCTGGCATTACACTAAGCATTGATCCTAAAGGAAAAAAGAAAGATAGTTTTATGTTAACCTTTCCGTTGGCGGCCCCGGGCGATAAGCCGGATTTTGCAAAGCCAAAAGATGATAATGGCGAAATCACCCAGGCAGATCGTGATGAGCTGATGCGCGAGCGTATAACCAAGCTGCGATATATTAAGGTTGTTGGGTTTAAGGACATTGAAGATGAGATGATCACTACATCAAATACATACGGCGTTAAAACAGCTATAAATTATGATGCCAATGGCGATCTGGTTTATGAAGCCGCGATACCGTTAAGTTTTTTTCATGCAGGTAATGACACCTTTAGGAGCGAATGGTCCTTTAACTTTAAGATCAATGGCTTTCAGCGTCCAACCGGCGGTGGTGCAGAGGGGGGCCAGGAGGGCGGAGGCTTTGGAGGCGGTGGCGGCCGCGGTGGAAGAGGTGGTGGTATGGGCGGTGGCCGGGGCGGAAGAGGCGGCGGTCGTGGAGGCATGGGCGGCGGTGCAGGACGCGGTGCCGCTGGTGGTTCGGGCGAAATGTCAAAATCAGTTGATTTTTGGGAGAAATATTATTTGAGCAGCAAATAAGTTTGTTTCAAACTATAAAGTCCGAAAGATTTAAATAACATTAATGCTTAAATCTTTCGGACTTTATAATTTCGCGCTTACGGCTTTCCGCGCCTTATTCTACCTTATACCTGTAAACCTGCCTGCCCAAATTGCCATCAACATCAATGCCTTCAATAATTACACGGTATACGCCTTTAGCATCGGCATTAAAAAAGCTCATTGATGTATTGCCATCCTTATCTGTTAACAAGCCGGGTGCCCAGTAAATGGTGCTTCGAAGGTCCTGCATTTGGGTATTAGTTTTAGGATCATCATATTTAGGCGAATAAAACTCCCGCGCTTTATAATACCCTTTAGGCGCATAAGTGACAATGCCCGGCGCATATTTGTTATAAACTGTTTCTCCTCCGCGTTTGGTAGTGATCACTAAAACGCCACCTGAGCCTCTTGACCCATAAATTGCTGTGTTGCCTATGGTTCTTAATACCTCAACAGTAGCTACATCACTCGGAGTAAGGTTGTCCAGAAAATCAGAGTCAACATAAGTGCCGTCCAGAATGATTTGCATGGGGGTTCTTGGACTGCGGTTTGAATAGGGGACCCCATTCCTGAACGTTACAAAATTAAGCCGGCCCTGCAATACCTGTGAAAGCAAGCCGCCTCCATACATCAAGTCTTTACTGGTAAGTGTTTGATCTGCATTGCCCGCTCCGTTTAGGTTAGCTGAATTTTTAAAAGGGTTGTCCCGTTTCTCGCGGATCACTACTTCTTTCAATACAATGGTATGATTGCCTATGCCGTACTTTACCTGCTCATCATATAGTTTTTTACTATTTAAAAGATAGGCCGATGCACCATCGTTGATGTTAACCTGTATATCGGGTGCATTTTTATTAGGACCTACGGGCTGTGGGGTTACATTGTCCAGCGTAATGTCGAGATTTTTACGGTCTTTGGCTGTACGGGCCTGGATCACAAATTTGACGCTGTCCCTAAACACAAGGTCTTTAAAAGTGAACTTACCTTCAGCATCTGCAACAGTATCAATAATAAAAGTTCCACCCGATGTTGAAAACAGGGTAACCCTGCCATTAGCTACCGGTTTGCCGCCAAATGTTTTGAGGTGCCCGGTTACTTCTAATGTTTTTTCTGGCTTGAAAACTATCGGTGTGAATTTATCAGCCAGCAGTTGTTTCCATTCAAAACGATGATATCCCTGGGTAAGCATCAATACATCAAGATTGGCTTTGGTTTCGGTATTGATATTTGTAAAATAATAGTTGGGCTTTTCGATATATCCTTTAAGGTCTGAAGTAAGCAGCAATGTTGAGAATATCGAACTTTCATTTATCTCGTTGGTAGTAACTTTTGACTCATCAATAACCGATGCCGAAAAGCTGCCCACAATAGGTTTATCTTCGCTGTTTTTAGCATTGAGGTTGATGGTTACTTTTTCGCGCGGTTTATAGCTTTGTTTTTCTGTTGTTACAGCAAGCTTAAGCTGGTCCGGATTTTGAACAAAAATGAGGCGCTCGTTCAAAGGCTCGCCAGTTGCCGAAAAAAGGGTAAACTGTACTATGCCCGACGGGAATTTATTTTTAGGTATGGCGGCCGAAAAAGACGTTGCCCCGTCCTTGCTTTTACCTGCATAGCAAAGTTCGCCGCCTGATTGTGCTATGAGTGTTAAACCCGATAATGAAGCAGCGCCGTTACCAGTATTTTTGCCGGGGATAATTGATACAAATACCTTATCATCACGCATGCTGTTAACGCTTAATAAAAAACCATTATCAACTGCTTTGGGTAAGTCAAAAATGCCTTCAGAGCCATCGGCATAACTAATATGTGCCTTGTAGGTTTTACCGCTTTCGGGTTCAAAGGCTACGATACCCATGCCAAAATGACTTTCGCCTAATTGAGTGATCTGGTTATTTTGATCATCGGTGATAAATCCCTTTATGTCGGCCCCCAGCCCATCAGCACCAACAGCTTTAAAGGCTACTTTTTCAAAAACGCCATTAATTAAATTACCGCTTTCGGGGAAAAACTGAACATCTACCTTGCTTGATATTGTTTTTATAGGTACGGCCTTAGCAACAGTATGTTTGTCATCAAGCTTAACCTCGGTATTAATATGCCCTGTGGTGATGGAAGCCTGCAGGCCGTTAATAAAAGTGGCCGTAAGGTTACCTTTATCATCTGTAACGCCTTTTCCTCTTGATACAGATTTTCCGTTTAGCTCAACTTCATAGCTTACGGGTTTGTTAACGTAAGCCACGCCATTGAGATCGGTATAGGTAATAATGGCAGTTACTTTTTGCTTGCCATTTAATGTACTGTAAGTATAGGCTGTTTTGGTGAATACTTTGTTACTGATTCCATTTACCACGGTAATAGTTTTATCGAAGAAATAAGCCTCTCCTTCGTTACGCATCCAGTTGGTATAAGCACGGATCCGGTAGTTTCCTTCGGCCATGCTATCGGCCAGTGCAAAATCACCTGCGGCCAGGCCGGCTGTTAAAGGGAGTTTTAGACTGCGTTTTACCGAGTCGTTATCGTCAATAAGGTCAACATTAAGCGTTTCGCTGTAAGCCGAAAGTTTATGTTCACTACCGATAGTGACATATGCTTTAAACCAGATATCCTCGCCAATGGCATAAGAGGGTTTATCAAAATGAAGATAAACTTTTTCCTGCGGATGGTCGGTACGCCATTTATCAAGTTGCGCAATGATTTTTGTTACCAGTTCATCATCGGGTTTTACAAAAGCTAAAATAGCACCAATAATAAAGGTGATAAAGATCCCAACCGATAGGCGTTTGAAGTTCATAGAAAGAAAATCTTGAACTACCAAGGTACGTAAAAAAGTATTTACGCTTTTATAACAAGTGTATTACTAAGTTCTAAGTCTGAAGTCGTGAGTTTTAAGTCTGAAGTCGAAAGTCTCAGGTACTAAGTCTGGAGTTGAAGTTCGATTTTCTACAATTAAAACGTAATACTTAAGACTTTCGACTTAGAACTTAGTCCTTAAAAACTACCATTTATTTTTCCACATCATACTCTCAACCGGACGTGTAGTTGGGTTGTTGTATTTAGCGTTTGCCTTACTGTTGTATAATGTTTCAATATCCCCTTCAACCACAAAATAAATAAGCTGGCCAATAGGCATGCCGGGATAAATACGTACCGGCTGGGCACATGAAATTTCAAGGGTCCAGGTATTGCAAAAACCAACATCCCCTTTACCTGCCGTTGCATGAATATCAATGCCTAAACGCCCGGTGCTTGACTTGCCTTCTAAAAACGGTACATGGCGATGGGTTTCGGTATATTCCATAGTTACGCCCAGGTATAGTGTATTGGGTTGCAGCACAAAGCCATCTTTCGGAATTTCAAAGCCATCAATCTCATTATGGACCTTAGCATCAAGAACACGGTTGCGGTAAGTAGCCAGGTATTTGCCCAAATGCACATCGTACGAGTTGGTACCCAGATATTCGCGGTTAAAAGGTTCAATAATTATATGGCCTTGTTCAATTTCTTCGAGGATGCGCTTGTCAGATAGTATCATACGGGCAGGTTGTTGCTGGCGCTAAATTATGAAAATTAGCCCAATTGCGGCCTGCTTTTATGAACAATATCGCTCTGTAAAATACGTTCAGTTAACGCGGAAACAGTTACTAAACCTAATATAATTCAGCTGATTATGAATATGTAAATACGCTTATACAATTTAATTTTTTTTGACATATGTTTGCAACCTATTTTGCAATTTTACTCTTATGGCAATAGCATACAGGCAGCGTATAGATGATGATACCGAGTTTGCACTCTGGCGTATTGAAGAGGAGGCTACAGACCTGTATAGCCAGTTACAACTTGATCAGCAGGAAAAGGATTTTGTAGAAAGCCTGAGCAATGGCAAACGCCATTTGCATTGGTTGGGTACACGGGTGCTGCTACGCAAAATGCTCCATACCGATGAGTATATTGACTGCAAAGTTGATGAACATGGTAAACCTTACCTGGTAAACCTGCCTTACCATATCTCTTTAAGCCATTCATTTGATTACGCGGCCGTAATGATCAGCAAAACGCATAAGGTTGGGATAGATATTGAACAGATTAAGCAAAAGGTTGAGCGGATTGCCAACAAATTTATGCGTAAAGAAGAATTAGCATTTATAAACGGCCCGCAAAAGATCGAGCAGTTATACGTTTGCTGGTGTGCCAAAGAAGCTGTTTACAAATGTAATGGGCAAAAGGAGGTTTCATTTGCGGATAATATTTTTTTGGAACCTTTTCAATTTGAGCACCACGGCGTAGTGGATGCACAATTGCATAAAAAAAATAATATTACTGATTACACTGTAGGCTATATGCAGTATGAAGACTATATGATAGGCTACGTAAAGGGCGAACAATGAAAAACAAAAAAGTATTTTTTCAGGATTGGGGCCTGATCGATTACCAGCAAGCCTGGGATAAGCAGGAAACTATTTTCAGCGAAACGGTTAAAACCAAAATAGAAAACCGCAACCGTGAAACGGCTTATGAAGCGGCAGCGAAAAGCGCCGGGACCACCATTGCTTACGATACCATTGAAGCCGACGAAACTTTTAACTACCTGGTATTTTGCGAACATCCGCACGTATACACCCTTGGTAAAAGCGGTAAACCCGAACACTTATTATTGGATGAGGAAGGCCTTAAAGAAAAGGAGGCTGTTTATTATCCTATAAACAGGGGCGGGGATATTACTTATCATGGGCCAGGGCAGATCGTATCATACCCAATCCTCGACCTGGATAATTTTTTTACCGATATACACCTGTACCTGCGTACACTGGAAGAGGCGGTGATCCTTACCCTGGCTGATTTTGGGCTGAAAGCCGGCCGTTATGAAGGTTATACCGGTGTTTGGTTTGATGCCGATAATGAAAAAGCCCGTAAAATATGCGCTATGGGCGTACGTTGCAGCCGCTGGGTAACCATGCACGGGCTGGCGCTTAACGTAAATACCGACCTTAGTTATTTTAAAAACATAGTGCCCTGTGGTATTGATGATAAAGCTGTTACTTCCATGCAGCAGGAGCTTGGCCGGCAGGTTGATATTAATGAAGTTAAAAAAATCCTTAAACACCATATTTCCGTACTTTTTGGTATGGAGATATTATAATGAAGGGAGTATTTTTAAGTTTACTAACAGCAGTTGCGCTATCGGCCTGTGCCGGCAAAAACACACCGGCACCGGTAAGTTATAACCCTCCGCCAAAACCAGTTACAGTGATACAGGATACCTTAACATACCTCGCCCTCGGCGATTCATATACCATTGGCCAGTCTGTACCTCCGGAGCAGGCATTCCCCAACCAACTGGCTAACCAGTTAAGTGGTTTTAAAATAAATGCGCCAACCATCATCGCCCGCACCGGCTGGACAACCGATCAGCTGATTGAGGCTATTGATAAAAGTGATATCAAAAACAATACTTATGATATGGTGACCCTGTTGATAGGTGTTAATGATCAATACGGGGGACTGAGCCAGGAAAATTACCGTATTAAGTTTGAACAGGTTTTAAATACAGCCATCAAATTTGCAGGCGGCATCCCTGAGCATGTGTTTGTATTGTCGATACCTGATTATGGCGTTACTCCTTTTGCTCATGGTAATGATGCTGTAATAGGGCCTGAGATAGATCAGTTTAATGATATTAACCGTAAAATAAGTGCCAGCGCTAAAGTTAATTATGTTGAAATTACGGTCATCTCCAAATTGGCGGCAAATGACCTTACATTACTGGCAAGTGATGGTTTGCATCCGTCAGGTAAAATGTATGGAATGTGGGTTGATAAATTGAAAGCAGATGTAGGCGCTGTTTTTGCTAAGAAATAAATTGAAAATGCGATTTGTTTTTTGATGACAATTGTCGTAAATTTATAGTCAATTTACAAATGATGCTATGAGCAATCCAAAGCCCTATAAATTTCTTGATGACGATGACGTTAATTTAACCTTTATGGTAAGGGAAGGGATTTCATTTCCTTATCTTACTAAATTATCAAATCATATTCATTTTAATATAGACGACTGGGCTTCATACCTTCATCTTTCCGAGCGGACTATTCAACGTTATAAGAAGGAAAATAAAACTTTTGATCCCATCTATTCTGAAAAGATAGTAATGATTGAGTTGCTTTATAAGAAGGGTATCGAAGTTTTTGGTGACGAAAATAAATTTTATGCCTGGATGGATTATAAAAGTATTCCCCTGGGTGGAGTAAAGCCTAAAGAGCTTTTGGATACAGCTTTTGGTATCAATATGATCCGCGATGAACTTGGGCGGATTGAACACGGTATACTTGCATGATCGTTTATCGCTTAAGTAAACAAGCTTACATTAAAGACTTAAGCGGCAGAGGTGCCGAACTAAACGGCGGCCGATGGAACAGTAAAGGAACCGCTGTAGTTTACACTTCTTCATCACGTGCATTGGCTGTACTTGAAGTTGCCGTACATACACCGCTTGGGTTTATCCCTTCTGATTATTTTATGGCAACGATTGAGCTGCCCAACGATTCAGCGATTTTTAAGCTGGAAGTTGATCAACTCCCCGAAAAATGGAACAGTAACCCGCTGATAAAAGCAACACAACAAATAGGGGACAGCTTTGTAAAAGCCAGTAAATATTTGGCCCTGCAAGTACCATCGGCAACTGTTGCCGGCGATTTCAATTATCTGTTAAATCCTTTGCATCCCGATTTTAAATCAGTAAAAATTATAACTGCCGATTTTTTTGAATTTGATTCAAGATTGTTTAAAAAGTAACAATTAACACTCCGGCAAACTGATTGGGATATTGATCGCTAACCCGCCGTCGCTTGTTTCCTTATATTTTGAATTCATATCCAATGCGGTTTGCCACATGGTTTTTACCACTGCATCAAGGCTTACTTTGGCTTTTTCCGGGTTGCTTTGCAGTGCAAGCTGTGATGCTGTTATTGCTTTAATAGCTCCCATGGTATTACGCTCAATGCAGGGTACCTGTACCAACCCGCCAATAGGATCGCAGGTAAGGCCGAGGTGATGTTCCATGGCTATTTCGGCGGCCATGAGTACCTGGCGCTGTGTGCCGCCCATACATTCTGTTAAAGCTGCTGCAGCCATGGCTGATGATACACCAATTTCAGCCTGGCAGCCGCCCATCGCTGCCGATATGGTAGCACCTTTTTTAAAGATACTTCCAATCTCGCTTGCGGTAAATAAAAAGTTGATGATCTTTTGCTCGGTATTACCCTCGCAAAAAGCAATGTAATATTGTAACACGGCCGGGATGACACCCGCTGCTCCATTGGTTGGCGCGGTAACTACACGGCCAAACGAAGCGTTTTCTTCATTAACAGCTAACGCAAAACAACTTACCCAATCTAAAGTGTTTTTAAAGCTATCGCCCGTATTCCTGATGGCAACAATCCATTCGTCGTAATTACTGTATTTATTATTGCCGATAAGCTTAGCGTTTAATTTAGCTGCGCGCCTTGCCACATTTAACCCGCCGGGTAATTGACCGGTTGTATGGCAGCCCCTGTAAATACACTCCTTTAACGCTTTGAAAATATTTAACGCACCTGCGCGGGTTTCCTGCTCACTGCGCCAGGCCAGCTCGTTTTCGGCAACAACTTCCGAGATTCGGAGGCCCGTTTTGATGCACCAGTGCAGCAGGTCGGAGGCTGTATCGATAGGGAATGGCAGGTCTACTTCGGCTTTCGATTGGCCCGAATCGCCTTCTTTAACCACAAATCCACCGCCTATAGAGTAGTAGGTTTCTGATATAGCTTTACCGGTATTTAAAAACGCCTGGAAGGTTACGGCATTTGGATGGTAAGGCAAACTTTCATTAAACAGAAACATTAAATCTTCTTCGGCATAAAAACTTACCGGTAGCACACCACCTAATATCAACTGGTGCGAACTTTTGATGTGCGCAATTTTGGGCGTTACCTGATCAACCTCAAAAGTAACAGGGTCATCTCCGCTCAGGCCAAGCAGTATGGCTATATCGGTGCCGTGCCCAACCCCCGTTTTGGCTAATGAACCGTATAATAATATCTTAACTTGCTGCACAAGAGGTAAGACCCCCAATTGCTCAAGCGACTGTACAAATTGTTGCGCGGCACGCCACGGGCCAAGCGTATGTGAGCTTGACGGGCCTATGCCTATCTTAAACATATCAAAAACCGAAATCTGTTCTCTTTGCATCAGGGCCAAAATTAAGGATTTATTACGATTGCATGCTTTGTAATAAATCCGTTGTTCTCCTTAGATTCTATTTAAAAAATTTATATTTTGCAGTGAACTTAAACAAACAAAAAACCATAAAACTTAAACACTAAACAAAACTATGGATTCTTACACTTCATCTTCCGACATGTCTGCGGGCATGGCTGGGGCTATTTTTGGTGCATTTTTCATCCCGTGCCTTATTATCTGGGTTATTGTGGTGATTGGTAGTTGGAAAGTGTACACCAAAGCAGGCAAACCTGGTTGGGCGTCAATCATTCCAATTTACAACATCATTGTGCTACTTGAGATAATCGGAAAACCAATATGGTGGATTATCATGCTTTTGATCCCTTGTGCCAATATAATTTTTGGTATTTGGATGATTAACCTGTTAAGCAAAAGCTTTGGCAAAAGTGAAGGTTTTACAATTGGTTTGATTATCCTCCCGTTTATTTTTTATCCGGTCCTTGGATTCGGAAGCGCGACCTATTTAGGCCCATCAGCCAAAGAAGCGCAAGGTGCTAAGCCATTTAACCCAAATGATTATCGCGATCCCTTCAATAATCAAAATAACCCACCATCACAAAACTATTAATGTGGTTAAGCAATAAAATGATATCTGCATTCTGCAGCCAGTTTGGTTTTATCCACTGGCTGCAGGGGCATTTATTACCCTGTCCTTTTAAATATCTTACTGGTATTGATTGTCCTGGTTGCGGTTTCCAGCGCTCAGTTATGGCCCTGATCCAGGGTGACTTTCAAAAAAGTTTTATACTCTATCCTCCAGCTATTCCACTAATCCTGTTTTTTTTATATGGCATAGCCGATAGGCTTTTTAAACTTGATAATGAAAAGGCCGTTATAAAGAAAACAGTATTCATGATCAACGGCAGCTTTGTGCTTATCAGCTATTTTTTAAAGATGTGGCACCTATATGGGCATGCGGCTTATTGATACGGCTCAGACATGGCGCTTACATGGCTGTAATCTTTAACAATGGCCTGTAAAAACTGCAGGTCGTTCATGTCTGGCGGTAATGCGGATATTTTTAAATGCTCTTTTAATTTTAGTGCCATATTGTAAACTACTACAGCATTATATGTTTTCATGTAATTATGTATCACATCGGCTATCAGCCTTACATCGTTGTCGTTTAATTCAACTACCTCTTTAAAGGCAGGTTCGTAATCATCATCTGATGGCCTGAATGTTAAGCTGTCAATTTTGGTACGCGGATGTGTTTTTACCATAGCTGTTCCGGCCACAACATCACCTATACGTTGACCATTTTCTGTTACCAATGCGCAAAGCAATGCGCCAAGATTAAGGGTAATGCCGAAATCAACCATCCGCATTAACCATCTTAACAGGTACTGTCCAAAACGCGGGCGACTGCCATTAAGGCTAATTACGCGTATTTTCATAATGCGTTTGCCAACGCTTTGACCATTCAGCAGGGTTTCGCAGGCCAGGTCATAAAATACAAATATCACTGCCATTATAATTCCACATATGATCAGCGCTGTTTCGGGCATTTTACCGACGATCAGAAAAATAAAGATGAAATAAAATGCTATGAAAATTGCATAGTCAATTATTCGGGCAACTATGCGCTCGCCGAGGCCGGCAATCTCATAGTCTATATCAATATTTTGTGTTGTGTGTACGGTTATGGTTTGCATCTTAACAAAGATATATTTGTTAGTGTAAATTATGATTGCATATTAAAGATTTGTGAGTATTTTAACAAAAAATCTAACCCTCCTTTTAAAATGCGTGAAGCGCTGTTTATTAAACAAAACACCGAAAAATGGAAGGCCTATGAAATCAATAAGCCAACCGATCCGGATGAGCTTGCAGCTGCATTTATTGCCATCACTGATGATCTGGCTTACGCTAAAACATTCTTCCCTCAATCAAACACAACCAAATACCTGAACGGGCTTGCATCAACCTTTCACCAGGATATTTACAAAAACCAAAAGGAAAATAGCAACCGGTTTGCCACTTTCTGGCGGTATGAGTTGCCTTTGCTGTTTTTTCAGCACCGGAGGCAGCTATTATATTCACTTATATTTTTTGCTGTTTTTACCTGTATGGGGGTACTTTCGGCCAAATATGATAATCATTTTGTAAGGCTTATCCTTGGCGATGATTATGTGAATATGACTAATGACAACATAGCAAAGGGCGATCCTTTCGGGGTGTATAAAAGCAGTTCTTCGGGGCTGATGTTTTTGCAGATAGCTATTAATAACGTATATGTTGAACTGCGCTTTTTTGTAATGGGCTTGTTTTTTTCGGTGGGCTCGTTATATGCCAGTTTGATGAACGGCGTGATGCTTGGCTCGTTCCAGTATTATTTTTTTAGCAAAGGGCTTGGCATCCAGTCTATATTGGTGATCTGGATCCATGGTACGCTTGAGATGTCATCGTTTATTGTAGCCGGTGGTGCCGGGCTGGTGCTGGGTAACAGTTTGCTGTTTCCCAAAACATATACACGTTTGCAATCATTAAAAAAAGGCGCTCTTGAAGGATTAAAAATTACTGTGGGCCTTATCCCCATCATATTATTGGCGGCTTTTTTTGAAAGCTTTGTAACACGCCATACCGAAATGCCGGTTTGGTTAAGTATTATTATATTAGCCGCATCATTACTGTTTATGATATGGTATGTAATACTATATCCGGCAAAATTGAATAAAAACCTAAACTATACTAATACCGATCATTAAATGAAATATATTATTGAACTGAGGCGGATCCGTGATTTTGGCGAGATAATAAATGACACCTTCACTTTTCTGAAACAGAATTTTAAACCGCTTTTTTCATCATTGTTTGTTATCTGCGGCTTTTTTGTACTGGTTGGAACGGTTACTACAGCATTTTCGCAAATTTCAATTTATGATAGTGCTGCTTCAACCTCATCTGCCGATTACAATAGCGGCCTTAAAGTGGGCTTGGGCATTATTACAAATGGGCTGGTAACCATATTGAGCCAGTTCTTTATTTATTTGACTACACTTTGCTTTGTAGCTGTTTACCTGGAAAAAAAAGGAGAAAAGCCAACCCCGCAAGATGTTTGGAATTATTTTAAGCATTACTTTTTTCGTTCATTAGGATCGGCCTTTTTATTGTTGCTCTTGGCCTGCCTGGGTTTCGTTTTTTGTATTATACCCGGCATTTACCTGGTAACCGTTTTTTACCTGGTGCTCCCCATAATGGTTATGGAAAATGCCAATTTCAATTACTCATTTAATAAATGCTTTAAGCTGATAAAAGATTATTGGTGGACAGTTTTTGGGATCATGTTTGTTTGCTCGCTCATTGTAAGCGTATGCAGCTCTATCGCCACTATACCACTAACGCTTGTTGCTTCATTACGCTTGTTTGTTTCAATGAAATATGTTTCGTGGCCGGTCATGATATTTTTTAGTATGCTGCAAAATATCCTGATGCTTACTTATGCTATCCCAACCATAGCCATAGCACTATGCTACTTTAGCCTTGAGGAAAGAAAAGACGGAACCGGCATCTTAGAACGTATAGAAGCATTTGGCACACATACTGATAAGGCCGACGATCTGCCTGCCGAACAATACTGATTAAGCCATGCCTAAACCGATACTAATCATATTAATGCTATTGTGCTTTGCCCTTGATCCGGCGGCGGCTAAAGTAGGCGGAAAGGCTGTTGCTGTAAAAACAGATAGTGTTTCTAAAAAGAAACCTGCCGTTGTACATATGGATAGCTCAAAGGTTACTGTACGCCGGTTTAATGAAAACGCACTTGACAAATACCGGAGCGATAGCGATTATCAGTACAACGACAAAAGCATAGGAAATGAGCTTTCATTTTGGGATAGGTTTTGGAACTGGTTTTGGCGTAATTTATTTGGCAGCTTAAGCGTAAATCCCGGTCTCGGAGTTTTCTTGAAATACTTCTTTTTAATACTTGCCATAGGTGCGTTGATCTTTTTTGTTATGAAGCTGCTCGGTATGGATATGGGCAACTTGTTGCTTGGTAAGTCGCGTAAAACTCCGCTGGCCTACACCGAATCTGCGGAGAATATCCATGAGATCAATTTTGACGAAGAGATTGAAAAAGCAATTTCAAATCATAATTACCGTTTAGCCGTTCGCCTGCTATACTTGCGGAGTTTGAAACAGCTGAACGACAACGGCCTTATTCAATGGCAGCCAGAAAAAACCAATTCTGCATACGTATATGAGTTAAATAATCCATCTGTAAGGCAGTCATTTGTATCGCTAACCCGGCAGTTTGAATATGTATGGTATGGTGGGTTTAACATTGACGGCGCCGCTTTCGGTAATATTAACCAGTTGTTTCAAAACTTTAAAAAACAGCTGTTATGAAAGACCTCAAGATCTATTTTATAATAGCCACAACGTTGTTTGCCGTTTATGTAATAGCAAACATGAACAAACCCAAAGAGGTTAACTGGACACCCACGTTTAGCAATACCGACAAAATTCCATACGGTACGCAAGTACTTTATGAACGCGTCCGGGATATCTTTCCTGGTGCTGTGGTCAAACCTAAACGCCAGGCCATCTACAACGTTATTACCGAAGATTCCATCAAAGGGTCATCATACATTATCATAGCTGCCAGCCTTAATATTACCAAACCCGATTTTAAACAGCTTAAAAATTATATCACTGCCGGCAATGATGTTTTTATAGCTGCGGGATTTTTAGGGGCCGATTTTGAAAAGGAACTCAAAATAAGTATCACTAATAAATTTATGGTTAATGGTAACGATCATACATTGATACACTTTGTAAACCCGGCCCTGTCGCCCGAAGTGAATTACTTTGTTGATAAAGGTGTTACTGCCGGATATTTTGCAAAATTTGATACGGCCAGGGCTGTAGTTATAGGCGAAACCGATGATCACAAAGCCAACTTACTGAAATACCCTATTGGAAAAGGTAACCTGTATTTAACGCCAAACCCGGGCATGTTTACCAATTACAGTCTGCTGAAACCGCAGGGAGCGGAATGGGCCTCCACAGCACTGTCTATGGTAAAGAAAACACCTGAAATAGTTTGGGACGAATATTATACCCAGGGCACCGGCGAGGATGACTCGCCAATGAGGGTTTTTCTGGGCAATGCGCAGTTAAAGGCTGCTTACTACCTTGCCTTGTTTAGCCTGCTGATATTTGTACTGTATGAAGTAAAACGGCGTCAACGAATTATTCCCGTTATTAAACCGCTTGAAAACTCAACCGTTGACTTTGTTAACGTAGTAGGGCAGGTGTACTATGAGCGAAGGGACAATATCAACATTGCGAGGAAAAAAATACAATACTTCTGGGCCTTTGCCCGTGAAACTTACAGGCTAAAAGCTAACCGCCCCGGTCCTGAGTTTGTAGAAGAACTGGTTAACCGTACCGGCGTAACTGAAGATATTGCCCGTGGACTATCCGGCGCTTTTATTTTTATCAGCACCCATGACATTGTAACCGATCAAGAGCTTATCAGGCTCAACCAACTTATTGAACAATTTTATATCCAATCCAGGTAAATATGGAAAACGAATTTTTTGAACAACGCACCGATCTCAGTAAGCTAAACACCGCCGTTGAGCAAATAAAAGCTACACTGGCAACCATCATAGTAGGTCAGCATGATTCAATCGATCTGCTTATTGCAGGGATCCTGGCCGATGGGCATATCCTTATTGAGGGCGTACCGGGCGTGGCTAAAACACTTACAGCAAAGCTTATTGCTAAAACTATAGATGCCCGGTATTCACGCATCCAGTTCACGCCAGATCTAATGCCGTCGGATATTTTGGGTACATCGGTTTTCAATCCAAAAACAACCGAATTTGAATTTAAGCAGGGACCGATATTCGGTAATATTATCCTGATAGATGAGATCAACCGTGCACCGGCAAAAACCCAGTCGGCCTTGTTTGAGGTAATGGAAGAGCGGCAGCTTACCATCGACGGGCACCGCTATAAGATGGAAGAGCCTTTCACCGTTTTTGCAACGCAGAACCCGGTTGAGCAGGAAGGTACCTACCGTTTGCCAGAAGCGCAGCTTGACAGGTTTTTGTTTAAGATAGAAGTAAAATATCCAACGCTTGAAGAAGAAATAACTATCCTGAGTCGCCAGCATCAGCAAAAAACTACCGATCAGCTTAGTCTGATCAAACCATTGCTGGCAGCGGCCGATATTAATGATTTACGCCGGCAGGTGAGGGCTTTACATGTTGAAGATAAAATATTGGAGTTTACAGCGAAGATCATCCACGAAACACGCAACAGCAAATCACTGCAGCTGGGTGGTTCACCACGGGCGTCGCTGGCTATTGTAAATGGTGCCAAGGCGCTTGCAGCTACAAGGGGCCGTGATTTTGTAACGCCCGATGATATTATTTACGTTGCTGCGCCTGTATTGCGCCACCGCATTATGTTAACGCCCGATAAGGAGATGGAAGGTGTAACGCCCGATGAGGTAATAACCCAGATAATACAAAAAATTGAAGTGCCACGATAGTAAAGCGCGTGAAAAAGCTATTCGGATTATTATATACCAACCTGTTTTTAACTAACCGTTTATTCGGGGCGGTGGCAGCCTGTGTGGTATTATATTTACTTTCTTTTTTCTTTCCGTGGCTGGGTATTGTGCCTGATGTGGCTTTTTATGCTTTGTTATTATTGGTATTTGCCGATCTGTTTATACTATACCGTATATCCGAAGGTGTATTTGCCAAACGCCTCGCTCCCGAACGGCTGAGCAATAGTGATGAAAATGAATTAAGCATTTATATCGAAAACCGTTATGGTTTCAGGATAAACGCGGGTATTATTGACGAGATCCCTGCGCAGTTTCAGAAACGTGATGTTTGGTTTGCCACAACACTTGCACCTGGCGAGCGTAAACAGATCAATTACATGCTGAGGCCTACGCGCAGGGGCGAGTATGAGTTTGGGTTTATCCGCGTGTTTGTACGTTCGGCCATTGGCCTGGTATCTAAACGATATAATTTTGAGCAGTTGGAAATATTGCCAGTTTATCCTTCGTTTCTGCAAATGCGCAAATATGAACTGATGGCCATTTCAAACCGGCTTACCGAGATAGGTATTAAAAAGATCAGGAGGATTGGCCACAGCATGGAGTTTGAACAGGTAAAATCCTATGTTCCGGGCGACGACTACCGTACTATAAACTGGAAAGCTACAGCACGGCGGGGCGACCTGATGGTGAACTCCTATACCGACGAAAAATCACAGCACGTTTATTGTATCATTGATAAATCAAGGGCAATGCGGATGCCTTTTGAAGGACTGAGCCTGCTGGATTACGCCATTAACGCAAGTCTTGTACTTTCAAACGTAGCCTTGCTTAAAGAAGATAAAGCCGGGCTGATCACCGTTGGGGAAAAGATAGGTTCAGTAGTACCTGCTGATAAGAACTATGCTCAGATCAACAAGATAATGGAGGTTTTGTACAAGGAGAAAACCCGTTACCTGGAGACCAACATGGAGGCACTTTATACTACTACGCGCAGGGTATTAAAGCAACGCAGCTTGGTGGTGTTTTTTACCAACTATGAAAGCCTCCCTGCATTGCAGCGACAGCTGCCGTTTTTACGGCGTATAGCTAAATTTCATTTACTATTGGTGGTTTTCTTTGAAAATACCGAGTTAAAAACCCTGGGCGAACAGCCAGCCAAAGATGTTGAAGGCATCTACATCAAAACCATCGCCGAAAAGTTTGCTTATGATAAAAAGCTCATGGTAAAAGAACTGGCCAGCTACGGCATCCAGTCGATATTGACAGCACCGCAAAATCTTACTATCAATACGGTAAACCGTTACCTGGAAATAAAAGCTAAGCAAAAGTTATAAAATATGACAGGCCTGTTGTATCCTTTAATGAAGCTCGTTTCTTTATTAGTAAAAAAAGGTAACGATTATATATTTAAGGAAAACGATTATAGGCCGGCTGATCCAATTGATAGTATTCCTAAATCGCCACCATCAGATTTTATATTGTTAGCCATTAAGGCATTCATTGAGTCAGGAAAAAGTGTCGAAGAGGTTAAAACCATGCTTCATGAGTTGAATGTACCCGATGATAAAACTGATTTGGTAGTTAATATAGCTGAAAAAGTTTATAAAGACTGGTGTGATCGGAAGCAAAAAGCGAATAGCAGGAGTGTAGGGATTTTATCGACAACAAAATCAGTAAATATTCAAGAACTTCCTGATGATATAATTGCTTCGCCCGTTATCGTGCATTTAAAACCGAGGGAGCAGTATATCGACTTTTTTATTGCGCTTATAGGTAAAGAAACATATCGGAATAAAGCAACTGAAGAATTACTTTACTTGATGATTACTTATGCAACATTTTTATCACCAGTTAAGCTTAATAGCATCGCACAAATTTACCAAGTGGCATTTAATGGTTTTGGTGGGGCACATAGTGCTATAAAATTGAGAGTAATTAAAGTAAATGACCAACGAGAAAACTTTTTCCCCTACCTGACTACTAAAACCTCTGCACCTTTTAAAACAAACGAAGTGTTTGAATGGGAAAACAACAGCGGTTTTAATACAGAAGCAGAAATTAGAGGAACGAGGAATGATAAGGTTGCGTTAAGCTTCTTTGCAACTGATTATGCTGTCAACAGAGAAAAATATCTTAATAAGGCTGAAATTAATATCCGAATTTCTGCGTTTGCTTTGTATATCTACGAGTTTAAAGGCCAAGATAATACTTCATCGTCAAACACCGCTTCTGTTGTTATTCCTAATCTGAAGAATTCGGGAAAACAGAGCATGTATAATTTTACAGGGACTGTCTTAAATATGAGCACGTCTTCTATATCTTTAAAATCTACCAGTTATGTTTTAACTGTTAGATTATTTAAGAATACCGATGGCCAAAATCCAACTACTATAGAAGTATTCGTAAATACCGAAAACATTAAGTCGGGACGTATGAGAAAAAATATTGTAGTAAAAGGCACGCTTTGGCTTCAGGGCGAAATAGCTGATTAATCAAAATCCCGGCTTCGGAAAATTAACACCACCCTTTGCAAGCTCTTTTAACATTTGTTCCTGCAGGTTTATCTTGGCGTTAAGGAAACTGGCAGGCTCAACCCAAACATTAATGGTGAACCTCACACAATCGTTATCCAGGCTGATAACGCCTACGCGTGCGGCCGGATCATGCAGGATATCTTTATTGGCATTAACTACCTGGGTCATGATAGCCTTTACCTTTTCCATATCGTTGTTATAGCCTACGCGCATTTCAAAATCAAGGCGGCGGCGGCCCTCGCGGGTTATGTTTACGATAACCTCGTTAAACAGCTTTCCGTTGGGTATAATGACGGTTTTGTTATCGGCAGTAATAAGTACGGTATAAAACATTTGTATAGATACCACCCGGCCATCCTGGCCCTGGGCTACAATACTGTCATCAAGCTCGAATGGTTTTAGTAGGAGGATCAGTACACCACCTGCAAAGTTTTGAAAAGTACCGGATAAGGCTAAACCTGCTGCCACCGAAAATGCACCGATGATTGTGGTGAAAATGGTCATTTCCCAGCCTATGATGTTCATTACCCATATCACGAGCAATACATATAAGGCTGTAATGGTAAGACTCAAAAAAAAGGGTTGCAGCGATGAGTGTATCCCGCGCCTAACCATACGCGTACGCAAACGGTTACGCAACCATTTGATAAACCAAATACCAATAAAAAATATGATTATTCCACCTAAATAATTGGGGCCGCGGGTTATAAGCCAATGGTGGAACTGCGTGTAAAATTCGTCCAGTTTCATAACTGGGCGCAAAGTTAATAATTATCTATTAACTGTACAGGGAAACGAAGAGCTCGGGGCCCTTGAATAACACCCAGTCAACCAAGGTGCTTTGGATTTGCTTCGTTTTTTGAGATAGACGTTTCATAACCTGTATTATTCAAATCCTGTGCCTGTTTAGGGCTGTATCAGATTTGTTATGCAAATTTAGGTTTTAAATAAGGTGCATAGTCCAAAAATTAATCAAATGATTAATAAATGACTGTTGCTTTACCTTAGCGTGACTATAGCAACCTGTTTAAAAGCACAAAACCCTGTATGCTTTTGCATACAGGGTTTTGAATAGTATATATTTCCGTACACCCCTTTAGGGGGCCGGGATGTGATATTACATCATACCGCCCATACCGCCACCCATTGGTGGAGCACCAGCTGGAGCATCTTCAGGATCGTCGGCCAATACAACTTCTGTTGTTAACAACATAGCTGCAATTGAAGCTGCGTTTTCTAAAGCTACACGACCTACTTTAGTTGGGTCGATAACACCTGCAGCAATCAGGTTTTCGTATTTATCGGTACGTGCATTATAACCAAAGTCGGCAGTGCCTTCTTTAACTTTTTGCACAACGATTGAACCTTCGATACCTGCGTTTTCGCAGATCTGACGTAAAGGCTCTTCGATAGCGCGACGGATGATCTGGATACCAGTGTTTTCGTCTTCGTTATCACCTTTAAGGTCAGTTAAAGAAGCAACCGCACGGATGAAAGCAACACCACCACCTGCTACGATACCTTCTTCAACAGCGGCACGTGTAGCGTGTAAAGCATCGTCAACACGGTCTTTTTTCTCTTTCATTTCAACTTCGGTAGCAGCACCAACGTAAAGTACAGCAACACCGCCAGATAATTTGGCTAAACGCTCTTGTAATTTTTCGCGGTCGTAATCAGAAGTTGTTGATTCGATCTGTGATTTGATCTGGCTTACGCGACCTTTGATCTCTTCTGCAGAACCTGAACCATTGATGATAGTAGTATTATCTTTGTCGATAACGATTTTCTCAGCAGTACCTAAGTAGCTAAGGTCAGCGTTCTCTAATTTGTAACCTCTTTCTTCAGAGATCAAAGTACCACCAGTAAGGATAGCAATATCCTCTAACATAGCTTTACGACGATCACCAAAGCCTGGAGCTTTAACAGCAGCAACTTTCAGTGAACCGCGGATCTTGTTAACTACCAAAGTAGCTAAAGCTTCGCCGTCAAGATCTTCAGCAATGATCAATAATGGTTTACCAGTTTGTACTTGTTTTTCAAGGATAGGAAGCAATTCTTTCATCGAAGAGATCTTTTTGTCGTAGATCAGGATGAAAGGATTTTCTAATTCAGCTTCCATTTTGTCAGCATTGGTTACGAAGTATGGAGAAAGGTAACCACGGTCAAACTGCATACCTTCTACAGTTTTAACTTCAGTTTCGGTACCTTTTGCTTCTTCAACAGTGATAACACCGTCTTTACCAACTTTTTCCATTGCTTCGGCAATTAACGAACCGATAACCTCGTCGTTATTTGCAGAGATAGAAGCAACTTGTTTTATTTTGTTATTGTCTTCGCCAACAGTTTGTGACTGAGTTTTCAGGTTTTCAACAACAGCAGCAACAGCTTTGTCAATACCGCGTTTCAAATCCATTGGGTTTGCACCGGCAGCTACGTTTTTAATACCTGCAGTTACAATAGCCTGAGCTAAAACGGTAGCAGTAGTAGTACCATCACCTGCAATATCGGCAGTTTTTGAAGCTACTTCTTTAACCATTTGTGCACCCATGTTTTCAAGGGCATCTTTTAATTCAATTTCTTTAGCAACAGTAACACCGTCTTTAGTGATGGCTGGTGAGCCAAATTTTTTGTCGATGATTACGTTACGGCCTTTAGGGCCTAAGGTTACTTTTACTGCGTTAGCAAGGATATCAACACCGCGTTTTAAGGCGTCGCGTGCTTCAACATTGTATTTAACTTGTTTTGCCATTTTGTTTTTAAGATTTGAGATCTGAGATTTGAGATGTGAGAAAACTCCATTTCAAATTCAAATCGTTTAATTTTTTTTTAGTTTTCGAGATAAGGATTTAAGAGCACTTTTGTCTCAAATCTCATATCTAACATCTCATGTCTAAATTAAAGAACTGCGTAAATGTCTGATTCACGCATGATTAAGTACTCCTTACCTTCGTAGGTAATTTCAGTACCAGCATACTTACCATATAAAACCTGATCACCAACTTGTACGGTTAAAGGCTCATCAACTTTTCCCTGTCCTACAGCAACGATAGTTCCACGCTGAGGTTTTTCTTTAGCAGTATCAGGAATGAAGATACCTGAAGCGGTTTTCTCTTCGGCTGCTGCAGCTTCTACTACAACCCTATCGCCGATAGGCTTAATGTTTAATGACATAGTTATAACTGTTTTATTTTATTTAAGTTTTCAGCCCGATACGCAACATCAATTATGCCAAGTGGGGATTATGGCAAGTATTGACAGGTTAAACTGTTTTAATGTCAGCAAAAGGTTATTCGCATTTTGCGGCTTAACAATTTTTTAACCCAATGGTGTCAGGATGTCAGTATGATTTAAGGATGACGATCCCGATTTTCAGGTTGTTTCCTTACTTTCGAATTGCTGTTGCTTTTTAGCTGAGAAACTTGTTGCCGCATTTGTTCTAAAGAAAGTTTAGGTTTTTTGGAGATGGCCTGTTCGGCCAATTCGTTCATTTCTGAAAATGATATATTGTAATTCATCTTTAATGTATTTCATTCATGATCGATCAACAAATATGCTATTTATTGATCGATATAAGATGAAGGGCAAGTTTAATGGAGTTCATGGCCGTTGACTTCAGTCAACGGAATAATAACAAACAACAAAAGGGCTTTAGCCAAAATGTCGCATGAAGAGTTGGGCTAAAGCCCAGTTGTTGTTTATAACCGTTGACTGAAGTCAACGGCAATAAAGAATATTTCGATTTTTTGACAGCTTTCTTAAGCCGTCTTTCTCACCGCAGATAATTTTTTCAATTCATCCTTAGCCTTTGCAAACCAGATCTTATTGCTTTTACGTTCAACAGGGCTGAGGTGCGCCTGTTCATTAAGCATATCGGTGAAAATTTGCCAGGCATCCTCATCGCGGCCGGCGCGGGCAAGGAATAAGCCGTATTCATAGCGGGGTTCAAAATATGAGTAGCGCCCCTTCATTAATTTAAATTCATTTTCGGCCTGCTCTGCCTGGTAAGTAAACTCAAGCGATTTGGCATAAAGGATATGCGCTTTTGAGCGGGCAAATTGGGGCAGCTTATAAAGCTTTTTGGCAATGGGGATCACCTCGCTATACTGGCCTTTTTCAAAATAAGCTACAATTAACTGGGCCATTACATGCTCGTTTTCAGCAAAGGCACCGGTAAGGCTGTTTTTGTAGATCTCAAGTGCTTTATCGGTAAGACCGGCTTCAAGATAGGCATCTGCCAATTTTACACGATTGGCAAAAGTATCGGTAAACCTCACCTCGTCTTCAAGCCGTTTGATTTTAGCTCCGGGGTTTATAACGGCTTCAACATTTATTTTAGGTGCACGGATACCGTGGTTAGAGAGTATTTCACTGTATATATAGTACAGGCTGCCAAATACGGGTATGATTAAAAGTATCCACAGCCATTTTTGCTGGGTACCGCGCCGAAAGCTATGTATAACACAAAAGCCCTCTAATATCAAAATAAGATAGTAATAATTGCCGCCACCGAAGTACATGCCTGTTTATGATATAAGATTTAGTAATACCCAAAAATAACCAAAATGCGGCTGCAAACAAGGGTGTTTATAGCTGTTAGGAGATTTTTTGCTAACAGCCTGAATGTAGATATGCTGATACTGATATTTTTTGGTAGCTGAATTGAAATAAAAAAGCCGCCGGTTATTTGCACCGGCGGCTTAATATTAAAACAACCCTAACTGTCCCTGATCGTCCATGTCAATATCATCCGGATTGGTGATCTCGAAGTCGATCTTTTTTGGTGGTTTTGGCGATTCTTCAGATTGATCGGGTGATTCCGTTTGCGCATCTCCCGGAGAAACTATCGGCTCATCTTCATTTACCGCTGTCGATACTGGAACGGGCTCTTCAGTGGTATCGGTTTCGGTAGTTTCCGGCTCCTCGTTAGCTCCATCGCTAATCAGCTCAACTGATTTTACCGGGTGCTGTGAAAGCCGGTTGCCCATAGCTTTCATGCCTTTCACGTCAATAACATCTGCTAAATTCAGTTCAAGGGTTTCGGGCGTTTGGTCCTTGCCTTTAAGGTGTGTCATACTTATTATCGGCGCGGTATGACCAATCAGCACCATTTTTGAGCCGGCTTCTTCGCTAATAAGGCTTACTTGCTTACCAACCGCTATGTTTTCAAAAGCGAAACGTTTAACCAGATAGTTTTTGGATTTGCCTTCAATGTGCACCATTGAAAAAACTGCCTGTGGATCATATTTTTCAATAATGATCATCTTATCATCAAAGTGGTTATTGAGGTCAAAGCTGCTTAGTTCATAAACGCCGTTATTGAGTACGGTAAGTATACGGTCGTCGCCATCAAACTCGCCCAGGTATTTGCCGCGGCTGTCGGCATTCAGGCGTTTCAGTATATCATCATACCAGATCTTGCGGCCCGCCAATGTTGATACGCCCTTGCTTTTCAGGATTATCTTTTTAACCGGGTATTTGGTGATGATATTACCCATCGAACCGCGGCCTTTAATAGCTATAGAAGCAAAGTCCTCATCAAACTGCAGTTTTTTAAGTTTAGAATGAGGTTTAAGCTGTACGTTCACTACCTCGGCCTCGCCATTAGGGTTGGCAGTAAAGTACAATACTTTTGAGCCCTTGGTACCCTTGGTCAGGTCATATTCCTTATCGCGGGTTACGCCCACTACCGAGAAGCGTTTGATATAACTGATGCCGCTTTCGCCATCCTTATATATCATGTTATAAACGGTACGCTCATCATTCTTTTTAAATACGGCAACATGGATAATGTCTTTACCGACAAAAACCTTGTCCTGCACTTTGGTGATCATGCAGCGGCCATCGCCCCTGAAAACAATGATCTCATCAATATCCGAGCAATCGCCAACGTACTCAACCGAATCATCTTTTTTCAGTCCGGAGCCGATAAATCCGTCGGCCCGGTTAACGTATAGTTTGATATTAGCTAATGCTACCTGTGCGGCTTCAACCTTATCAAAGGTGCGCAGTTCGGTTTTGCGTTCGCGGTCCTTACCGTATTTATCCTTCAGTTTTTCAAACCAGGCAATGGTATATTCGGTAAGATGTTTCAGGTGATGTTTAACCTGTTTGATCTCGTTTTCGAGCGCCTTCATTTGTTCATCCGCTTTTTTCACGTCAAAGCGGGTGATGCTGCTCATAGGTTTATCTATCAGCTTTTTATAATCTTCGGGCTGTATAGTGCGGTAAAACTGCGGGAAGAAAGGCTCAAACAAACGGTTCAATACCTCCAGCACTACCTCAAAATTACCCGAGTTTTCGTACTCAGGGTTTTTATACATGCCTTCCTGGATAAAGATCTTAAGCAATGAGCTAAAGAAGATCTTTTCCATCAGGTCTTTCAGTTTGATCTCCAGCTCCTGTTTAAGCAGGTCTTTAGTGAAGAACGTGCTCTCGGTAAGCATATCGTTCACGCTCATAAAGCGCGGCTTATCATCCTGTATTACACAAGTGTTTGGCGATATGGATACTTCGCAATCGGTAAAAGCGTAAAGCGCGTCGATGGTTACATCGGGCGATATGCCTGGGGCCAAGTGAATGATGATCTCTACGTCCTTGGCGGTGTTATCCTCAATTTTTTTGATCTTGATCTTGCCCTTGTCATTGGCCGAGATCACGCTGTCAATCAAGCCACCGGTGGTAGTGGTGAAAGGTATTTCGGTAATAGCCAGCGTTTTTTTATCGCGCTCAATAATTTTAGCCCTTACGCGTACTTTACCGCCACGCTGCCCTTCATTATATAATGAAGCATCGGCCATACCTCCTGTAGGGAAGTCAGGCATCAGGTTAGGGCGCTCGCCTTGCAGCACAGCAATGGAAGCGTCAATTAACTCAATAAAATTATGAGGTAATATTTTGGTAGCCAAACCAACCGCAATACCTTCAGCACCCTGCGCAAGTAGCAAGGGGAACTTTACAGGCAGGGTAATAGGCTCTTTATTACGACCGTCATAACTGGCTTGCCAAACAGTAGTATCCGGATTAAAAACAACATCAAGCGCAAATTTTGATAAGCGCGCTTCAATATAACGGGGGGCCGCTGCCGAGTCGCCTGTTACCGGGTCGCCCCAGTTTCCCTGGCAATCGATCAAAAGGTTTTTCTGACCAATTTGAACCATGGCATCACCAATGGAAGCATCACCATGCGGGTGATATTTCATGGTATTACCAATAACGTTGGCTGCCTTGTTATAGCGCCCGTCGTCCATTTCCTTCAATGAATGCAGTATACGACGTTGTACCGGTTTTAACCCATCGTTAATATGCGGAACTGCCCTGTCAAGAATTACATATGATGCATAATCAAGAAACCAATTTTCATATAACCCATCGAGTGAGGTAATAGTATGTAGTTTTTCTTCATTAGGATTGGGTGTATCGTTTTGATGCAGATCTTCACTCATTATTCAATAAAAACTTTTGGATTGGTAAAGATACGGATTATGTGTTGATGTGTATGATGAGGTATGCCATATTTTAACGGTAGCTTATTTTGTATTTATAACAAAATTGTTACGTTTGGGCGAATTTAACAGGTAACAATTGTAAATTGCAAGCGTAAAACTTATTTGTGCGGCAAATAAATAGTCAACATCACCGTTAATACATGACGGTTAATTTGAGCATTGCAGGATGTTGATTAATTAATTTGTTATTATATTTACCTATGGTGCTTTAACCGGAGATTTTTCACTGGTTACCCCTAAAATGAAAACTATTTTGATGTTAAACCGGCCCTTATTACTTATGGCTTTATCACTGCTGTGTTTTGTAAAAAGCATTGCCCAGATAAGCCCCCGGCCGCTATATGCTCAAAATAATAAGAAACACACTGCTGCAAAAGTAAAACCAAGCTACCCAAAGTCTAAAACATCGGCTACAGATCAGTTTAAAGAGTTTACCAGGCTTTTGGCCCAGGCCAATGTAATTTATACTCCGCCTAAAGGTTTTAAAGAGATACCGGCCCCTGATGATGAAGATTTTTCATTTGACTACGCACTGCAGTTACCAGGACAGGATTTTGAAGTATGGTTTCAGGTAAAATCACAAAAAGAAAATTATACCAGTTATGAGCAGGGGCAGTATGATATTGACAGGGAAACTGAAAATCCCGATTCAATATATATAAACATGAGCAGGGCCCAGGCTATTGCTTTTACCGGCGAAAGGGATAATTTTATCCGGAGTATACCGGTTAATGTTTTAAACAGGTACAAAGCAGATGCCGGCAAATCATACCTGTTAAACCTGCTCGATCTGCCTGCAACCAAGCACTATAAATATGCCCTGCTTATAGCTTTGCAGCGCAACCATACCGGTACTATTATGGCTGTTTGTTTTACCAACGATAAAGGCCCCGAGTTTTTTAAAAATGTGGATAAGGCAAGTAATTGTTTAAAGTTTAAGCCTTAGGGGATAACTAAACTTTACTGTGTCATTTAGAACGAACCGGAGGGGGAGCGCGTTGGGGTGAGGAGAAATCTTCTACACCATAAAAGTTTGGTAGCATGGCGTATAAGATTTCTCTTTCGCGCCACCCCGCAAGCATCACATGCTCTATCGAAATGACATTTTTCTTTTTTTGACTTCCCAAATGTTAATAAGTTGATATCTGGCCCCGGCTAATTAAGCAGGAAGTTTTATTTTTGCAAATAGGCGTATTTTGCGCTGTTTAAAATTTTCTACTTTATATACATGGCAGAACCAGTTAATTACAGTGAAGATAGTATCCGCTCCCTTGATTGGAAGGAGCACATTCGTTTACGTCCCGGTATGTATATTGGTAAACTGGGCGATGGCTCTGCTTATGACGATGGCGTTTACGTATTGCTCAAGGAGATTGTGGATAACTCGATAGATGAGTTTGTAATGGGATCGGGCCGTACCATTGAGGTAAACATGAGCGATCATAAGGTATCCGTTCGTGATTATGGCCGCGGTATCCCTTTAGGTAAAGTAATTGATTGCGTATCTAAAATCAATACTGGCGGTAAATACGATAGCAAGGCCTTTCAAAAATCGGTAGGTTTAAATGGCGTGGGTACCAAGGCGGTTAACGCGCTTTCCAATTCGTTTACCGTACAATCATACCGCGACGGCCGTACCAAACTGGCCGAATTTGCCAAAGGCGAACTTATTAGGGATGAAAGCGAAAAAGATACTACTCAACGCAACGGTACAGCTATCAATTTTATTCCTGATGATACCATTTTCAGGCATTACCGGTTTATCCCGGAGTTTGTTGAAAGTATGATCTGGAATTATGTGTTCCTGAATGCCGGGCTTACCATCAATTTCAATAATCAAAAGTATTTTTCGGAACGTGGCCTTTATGATCTGCTTACGCGTAATACCGATGCCGAGACTTTGCGCTACCCTATCATTCACCTTAAAGGCGAGGATATTGAGATAGCCATGACCCACGGGCAGCAATATGGCGAGGAATATTACTCGTTTGTTAACGGCCAAAACACTACGCAGGGTGGTACGCACCAGGCAGCCTTTCGCGAGGCGGTGGTAAAAACGGTACGTGAGTTTTATAAAAAGGAGTTTGATGCTTCAGATATCCGGGCTTCAATTGTTGCTGCTATTGCCATAAAAGTGCAGGAGCCGGTGTTTGAATCGCAAACCAAAACAAAGCTGGGCTCGCAAAATATTGGTCCGGAGGGGCCATCGGTACGTGGTTTTATCAATGATTTTGTTAAGAAGGAGCTTGATAATTACCTGCACAAAAATAAAGAAGCCGAAGAAGGTTTACTGAAACGCATCCTGCAATCGGAACGTGAGCGTAAGGATATTGCCGGTATAAAAAAGCTGGCTAATGAACGCGCCAAAAAGGCATCGCTCCATAACCGCAAGCTACGCGATTGTAAATTACATTTTGACGATACACACGAACGTAAACAGGATACCACTTTATTCATTACAGAAGGTGACTCGGCCAGCGGATCGATCACTAAATCGCGCGATGTGATGACCCAGGCGGTGTTTAGCTTAAAAGGTAAGCCGCTTAACTGCTTTGGCTTAACCAAAAAAGTGGTATATGAAAACGAAGAATTTAACTTGCTTCAGCACGCCCTGAATATTGAGGACGGTCTTGATGCTTTACGTTATAACAATATTGTAATAGCTACCGATGCCGATGTTGACGGTATGCACATCCGCCTGTTGCTGATGACATTTTTCCTGCAGTTTTTTCCGGATTTGGTGAAAGCCGGTCACGTATCTATCCTGCAAACCCCGCTTTTTAGGGTTCGTAATAAAAAGGAAACCATTTACTGCTACAGTGATGAAGAGCGCCGTAATGCAATAGCTAAATTGGGCAACAAGCCAGAGATAACCAGGTTTAAAGGTTTGGGTGAGATCTCGCCTGATGAATTTGGCTTGTTCATTGGCAAGGATATGCGCCTTGACCCTGTAATATTAAGGGACGCCAACATTAAGGCGCTGCTTGAGTACTTCATGGGCAAAAATACCCCAACGCGCCAAATGCATATCGTAAATAACCTGCGTGTTGAAAAGGATGATGAAACCATCAACCCAACAATAGCTAAAGAAGCTGATGCGGAAGAAGAATTGCCGGTAGCAGTATAAAGAACCATGATTTGCCTTATTAAAGGATTCCCCTGAATTGCGTAGCATAGGGGGAATCCTTTAATAAGGCTTTTTCAGATAATCCAAAAATCAAGGTTAATGTATTCTGGGAAGTTTTGATCATGTATTTTTTTTATCATGTAAATCAAATAATCCTAAAAATCAGGGTTCTTATTGAAAAATTTCCTTATCTTGTTTCCCCCGATTTTTTTAACAGGGGTTGATAACTTATGATAAGTCACGAAATTAAAATAGCCTTTGATGAATATAATTCACTGGCCGATCTCGATAAAGCCGATAGGCAATTGTGCCTCGAAGCACAAAGCGCATTAAAAAATTCACATTCTCCATATTCAAAATTCCGGGTTGGCGCAGCACTTCGCTTACAAAGCGGGAAAATTTTACATGGCAGCAACCAGGAAAACGTTGCATATCCATCAGGCCTATGTGCCGAGCGGGTAGCGCTGTTTAACTGGGGAGCCAACCACCCCGATGATCCTATTGAGGCCATGGCAGTAACTGCTCATTCGGATGATTTTCCGATTATAAAGCCCATTACATCATGCGGCTCATGTTTACAGGTATTAGCTGAATGCGAAAAGAAGCAAAATCAATCAATAAAAATTATATTGCACGCCGAAGATGGCCCGGTATGGATCATCAAAGGCATTGAAAACCAATTGCCGTTTTTATTTTTTGAAGAACGTATAGCTACCCCGTAATGAAACTAAAACTTTTTTTACTCTTTATCGGCCTCGCATTTAGCGCCGGTGTATCGGCTCAGCAGGGCTTCCCGTTTGATAACGAGATCAGGGCGTTTAAACACCAGGATAGCCTGAGTTTTCCAAAACCAGGTGGTATTTTATTTATCGGCAGCTCATCTATCCGCAAGTGGACGGATCTGGAACAGCGCTACGCAGGCAAACCAATCATCAGGAGGGGCGTAGGCGGCTGTGAGTTATGGCAGGTAGCAGATTACTACACGCCATATATCCTGTTCCCTTACAAGCCGCGCAAAATTTTTGTTTACGCCGGCGAAAATGATATAGCAGCAGGCAAATCGGCGCAGGACGTTGCTGCTTCGTTTTCAAAGCTTTGGGAACTGATCCATCAGAAATTACCCAATGCCGAAATATATTTTATGTCAATAAAACCGAGCCCTGTGCGCGCTAAATATTACGATGTTGTTTACGCTGCCAATGAGCTGGTTAAAGGTTATCTGAAGGGAAAACCGAAAAGTTATTATGTTGACCTGGTTCCAGCCATTTATAAACCGGGAACTACCCAGCCCGATTCAAGCTTATTTAATAATGATTACCTGCACCTTAACAGCAAAGGCTATGATAAATGGCAAAAGGTGCTTGATCCGCTGGTGAAATAAAATAAAAAAGGCCCCGCACCAAACGGGGCCTTCACCTACTTACATATTAAACACTAAACTAAAACTTGCTTATTTAAAAACGCTGTACACGTTTGTGATTTTCCAGCCGCTGCCGGTGTTGGTAACGGTTACATAGTTGCTGCGGGTAAAAGTGCTGTATTTCATATCAACTTTTACAACAGCAAGGTCATTATTGCTTTCAACAATTGAAGTGCTGGTAGTGCAATCCTGCTCGGTATTTCTGTTAGCTTTTAAAAGGTCAACCACTTCGGTTTTGCTAAAACTTAATACTTTAGTACCGCGTAACATGTTGAACTTTGCCGATTGATCCACAACTTCGCTAAAGCCTTGTATTTTACCGCGGGTCATGGCGTCTATATAGGTATTGATGGCGTAATTTTTGGTTAAATTATCGCCTTCCATTTTATCTGTTGCTTTTGCTGCAGTGCCTATTACTAATAAGGCTAAGCCAAGCATGATTGATTTTAAGGTTTTCATATTGTTGTTGTTTTTAGGTTTTTAAATTTTAAATTGTTTTTATACTCATAAGACATCGCTACCATGCATTACGTTACAGCCTGTACAATTAAATATTACGATTTAACAAACATTTAACATTTTCGCATATTTTTAGGAATGATGGCAGTGATAAGCTATTAAATAATACTTATGGTTGATTTTAATACCATTATATTACAATTTGCCGAACAGGGCGAGAAAACAGGTTGGACCTACATCGAGATTCCGGCTGATGTAGCGCAGGAGATGAAACCCGGAAATAAAAAGTCATTCCGTGTAAAAGGTAAGCTTGATGAGTTTGAAGTGCGCGGCATGGCCCTGATGCCAATGGGCGACGGGAATTTTATCATGGCTTTGCGCCGGGAGATCTGTAAAGCTATTCATAAACATCGCGGAGCTATGTTAAGGGTGCGGCTTGAACCAGATGATGATTTTAAATATGTAATCCCGGATGATTTACTGGAATGCCTGGAATATGAACCCGAAGGCGGCGAATTTTTCAATAGTCTTGCCGAAAGCCATCGCGGATATTTTATAAAATGGATTGAGAGTGCCAAAACGGAAGCTACCCGCGCAAACCGTATAGCCAGCACAGTTAATGCCATGGTACGCCGTATGGATTACGGGCAAATGCTTCGTGCTCAAAAAAAAGCGAGGGAATAAATATAAAAGCATTGTTATGACTATCCCTCCATTTAAACTTAACGGCCGGATCTGGTTAGAAATAGACGAAGAAAAAATACTTGGCCATGGCCGGGTTGAATTGCTTGAGCGCATCCACGCTTCGGGCTCCATCAGGCAGGCTGCCTTGCAAATGAAAATGTCATACAAGCAAGCCTGGGATTTGGTTAACCATATAAACGACGGTTTCAAACAACCACTCGTGATCTCAAAAAGAGGAGGCAAGGGAGGCGGAGTAGCTTTACTTACGCCTTTTGGGCAGGAGGTTATTAAAGAGTTTAGGGAATTACAGCTGAAATTCTTTCAGTTTTTGGAAGTAAACGGGAAAAAGTAGGGGTTTTATTGATTTTGTAGCCAAAAATTTCAGAATTGGTATCGGTAGGTGAATAAATTATCGGATCTATTCTGCATTTTTGCGTTATGCTTTTAAAAATATAACGAAAATCACCATATGAGAAAACAACTACCTATTTTATCACTGTTTTTTATTGCTGTATTGATGTTTTGCCATAGTAACACTATCGGGCAAACGGCAGATACAAGCAAAAGTGTGTTTAACCTTGGCCAGGTAAATATTATCGGTATAAAGGATAGCGTGCGGTCAAGCAAGCTTAATATCAACACACTTAATCTGTATAACCGTTATGATGTTTCGCATGCGCTTAATTTGTTGCCTGGTGTTACTTTAACAGCGGTGGGCCCAAGAAACGAATCGGCTATTAACGTGCGCGGTTTCGATATCAGGCAAGTGCCTGTTTATCTTGATGGTGTGCCGCTTTATGTACCTTATGATGGCTATGTCGACCTTGCCCGGTACAATACTTTTAATTTGTCGGAGATCATCGTATCTAAAGGATATTCATCTGTATTGTTTGGTCCGAATGCAGAGGGCGGTGCAATCAACCTCATTAGCCGCAAACCAGCTAAGCCATTTGAATTGAATGCTGTTGCCGGTTACTTAAATGGCGGGTATCGATTGAATACTAATATTGGCGGCACTTTTGGTAAATTTTATTACCAGGTATCAGCCTCACAATTAAAACGCGATTACTTTCCGCTATCTTCAAAATTCACACCTGTTAAAAATGAAGACGGCGGTCACCGGGATAATTCATACAGTAATGATGTTGACCTGAGTGGTAAAATTGGTTTTACCCCAACAGCATCACAGGAATACGCCGTTGGTTACACCTATCATCATGGAACAAAAGGTACGCCTGTATATGCCGGTGACGATACCCAGAACTCTTTATTTAAAAGCCCCCGTTACTGGAAATGGCCAAACTGGGATACCCGCGGTTTGTATTTGTTGAGCAACAATAAACTTAATAGCACCAACGTGATCAAAACCCGCTGGTACTATGATCAGTTTAAAAACGAGATTGATAGTTACGATAATGCATCGTACAACACTATTACCAAGCCTTATGCCTTTAAGAGTATTTATGACGATTATACGCTGGGCGGTAACGTAACTTTTGAAAACACCGATCTGAAAAATAACAACTTCAGTGTAGCAGCCCATTTTAAACAGGATGTACACCGCGAGCATAATATAGGTGAGCCAACCCGCCGCAATGCAGATAACAACTTTTATATAGGTGCCGAAGATACTTACCATATTACATCGGCCTTGAAAGTAAATGCCGGTGTTGCTTATAACGACAGGCGCAGCACACAGGCCCAGCAATATACCAACAACACCATAAGCGATTTGCCGGCGAACAGTAACGGCGCATGGAATGTTCAGGGCTTAATTCAATACGATGTTGACAACGCCAATTCGTTAAGTTTTTCGGTAGCACGTAAAACCAGGTTTGCGACCATTAAAGACCGTTACTCCTATAAATTTGGTACAGCGATTCCTAACCCCGATCTGAAAGCAGAAGACGCATTGAACTATGACCTGAGTTATCACTCGCTAATCGGTGGCAAATTGTCATTACAGGCATCGGGTTTTTACAGCAAGATCAATAACAGTATCCAAACGGTAAATAACGTAGCTGTTGATCCGGTAACAAAAACTAACCAGTCGCAGGTGCAAAATGTTGGTCGTGCAGAGTATTATGGTGCTGAGTTTGCAGTTGGTTATCCTATCATCCCACAGTTAAGGGTTGATGCTAATTATACCCTGATCGTACGTAATAATCTGTCGGCCCCGCAAATTCGGTTTACCGATGTGCCTAAAAACAAAGTATTTGCTTCGCTGCAATATTCACCGCTTGCAAAACTGTATTTCCTGGCATCTGAAGAATATAACTCAAAACGGTACAGCACCAGCTACGGCACAATATCAGGAGCATTTTACTTAACCAATGTAAAAGCACATATTACCCTGGTTAAAGGGTTTGCTATTGAAGGCGGTGTTAACAACCTTTTCGACAGGAATTATACACTGGTTGAAGGGTATCCGGAAATGGGCAGAAATTACTTTGCCAACGTGATTTTTAACTACTAATTTTAAGGTATAACTCTTAAAAACAGTTTTACAGAAACGGCATAAAATAGATAGCCGTCATTGCGAAGAACGAAGCAATCCCCGATAAGCAGAGCCGCTCTGTACAGTTCGCGATTGCTTCGTTTCTCGCAATGACGATTTGTAATAATCAACGTGAAGGATAACCGACAGGCGCAGCGTAAACTACAACTTTCCCCCAGTACGGCTAAAGTTTGGCTTATACTATGCCTTTTGCTTATGGTTGCTGGTTTAACCGCTTATACCAGTACAGAGCCGGTTATCCCCATGGGGGATTATGTATTTAATTACCCCGCCAATTTCGGCAACCGGCTCAATGTGCCTGCTGATAACCCTACCACCCAGCAGGGCGTTTATTTGGGGCGATTACTTTTTTATGAGCCTAAACTATCTGCAACCAATACAATATCGTGTGGCAGCTGTCATCAGCAATCACAAGCATTTACCGATGGTAAGGTTTTAAGCGTAGGTGTTAATAATGGATTGGCCACGCGTAATTCCATGTCGCTGGCTAACCTGCTTTGGGCACGAAAATTTTTCTGGGATGGCCGCGCCGCCGGGCTTGAAGAACAGGTTTCATTCCCGCTTACCAATCCGCACGAAATGGGGCAGTCCATAGAGGTATCCGTAAAAAAACTGAGTAACACTAAATTATACCCCGGCTTATTCAAAATTGTATATGGCGATAGCACAATAACCGGCGAACGCATAGCAAAGGCAATAGCACAATTTGAGCGCACGCTAATCTCGGCCAACTCGCTCTATGACAAATACTTGCGTAATGCTTATAAACCTACAGTTGACGAATTAAAAGGGATGGAGCTTTTTAACCGCGGCCCTGATCCGGAAAAAGGTATCCGCGGAGCAAACTGTACCCATTGCCATGGCGGACCAAAAACTTACCTGGAACTTTTTCATAACAATGGACTCGATAGTATCTCAAAAGATGAAGGCATGGCTGCCTTCACTGGCTTGGTTACCGATAGGGGCCGTTTTAAAGTGCCAACCTTGCGTAATATAGCCTTGACTGCGCCATATATGCATGACGGTCGTTTTAAAACCCTTGATGAAGTTGTTGACCATTACAGCGAACATATTAAGCAATCGGTATCATTAAGCGCTTTTTTGCAGGGTGAATCAAACGAAGCGGGAGGAAAGTCATTAAAGTTATTGCCGAAGGAAAAAAAACAACTGATAGCCTTTCTGAATATGCTTACCGATTCTACCTTTATAACCGATAAGCGGTTTGCTGATCCTCATCAATCAACAAAAAATTAAATACCATACCATGAAAAAATATGCCATTGTGCTTTTATTATTAATAACGGGTTTAGCAACTAACGCCCAAACCGCAACAAAAGAAGCTGTAGTAAAAGTAACAGGAGAGGTAACAACCCCGCTCACCATTGGCAGCGCGGACCTGCAACAATACAAGCAAACCACGGTTACCCGTAAGGACAGGGACGGAAAAGACCATACTTATTCGGGGGTGATAGTATCTGAGATCCTGGCAAAAGCCGGTGTTACTTTAGGTCCGGAACTACGAGGCGAAAACCTGGCCAAATTTCTTTTGGTTGAAGCCAGCGACGGCTACCAGGTACTTTTTGCCCTGGCCGAACTGGACAAAGGTTTTACAGATCGTACTATCATTCTTGCTGATAAAATTGATGGCCAGCCCTTAGCCCCTGCAGATGGCCCGTTCCGCATTATTGTTCAGGATGAAAAAAAACCAGCCCGCTGTATAAAGCAGGTAACTGCAATGAAAGTGATGTTCGCGAAGTAACCGAAGCGTATATTGATAATTTTTTAAGCAGCATTTATTCGAATAAGTATAAAGAAAAATTTATACACGAATGTCATGCAGATTAACGACAATTAATCGAATTAGGAATTTTAGCAAATTATTATGCCACTAAGAGGCTGTTTAAAAACGATTGTTTTTAATGTAAAGACGCATCACATGCGTCTTCCGCGTTTAATTTTCGACGGGATTAGAAGCCTTTTGAATCGGCTCGTCCGCTGTGAGACGCATGTGATGCGTCTCTACAAAAAACTTTCGATTCGTTTTTAAACAGCTTCTAAAGCAAGCTTATTAAATTGCGGGATTGAATGATTGCAGCACCAGAGGTGCTAAAGGTTTGTAGAAAATAGAATAAATGAAGTTTTAGTGTGCCAGAGGTACACAACTTTCGGCGCGCCCTGCATCCCTGGCACAATTAATTTATTCCACCTCTTCCATCAGGGTGTTAAACATCACAAATTTTTCGTTGAATTTTTCCTGGTGGGTAGCCTGGAATTTGTGCAGGTGATTCATGTAAAATTGCCGGAAATGTTCAATGCTGTCGGCATTGTACTGGATGCAATAAGTAACCCCTTCATTAGGCGAATCAATAACAGTCAGGATGCGGTATGAACTGAAATGCCCGGTAGCCATTATAGCCGGGATATGGATGGTTTTGATATAGTTAAGCCATTCTTCGTGAATGGACTCTTCAATTATTATGGTATCGTTATATACAATCATCTTGTAAAATTAGTTATTTAAGTTGAATGGTTGATTAGGTGGGTGGTTGGCAGATTCATAACAGAAGCAATTAGAAAACCACTCACTACTTAACCCAATCAACCACTCACCATATTTAAGACGCATCCGGTTTATCGCCCCTTAATAATCTGAAACGTTTGCGGGCTTCGTTGATCCACAGGCTGCCCGGGTAATCGGTTATAATTTTCTGGTAGTAGTTTTTGGCGATGGTTTTATCGTTAAGCCTGTTTTCGTAAATATCGCCCAGCATAAACACAGCATCGTCTGCCCATAAATCTGCCGGATGCTCTTCAATTATTTTTTTTAATAAAGGTACCGCGCCTGCAAAATCTTTTTGCTGGATCAGGATACGTGATTTCGACATCATGATATCATCATCCAAACTATTATTAGGAAACTTCTTACTTATGCTGTCTAATGTTATTACTGCTTTTTCGGGATTTTGGGCAAAGATCTGCAAATCGGCGCGGGCATACATTTTAAGCGCGGCCCCTGTGCTGTCGGCTACCAGATTGTCCTGGATCAGCAGTAACAGGTTAAGAGCGTCGTTAGCTATCAATTGCGATGTGGCAACTTTCAGCACATCTAACTGTCCCTTTGCCCAGGTAAAGTCGCCGGTATAATAGGCCAGTTTTGCGTTTCTGAACAAGGCATCCTGGCCTGTGGCAGTAGCCGGAAAGTCCTTTTCAACCTGGCTATAAAGCAATGTGGCTTCCCATGGCTGGTTATTGAGCAGGTAAATGTCGCCTAAATCCAGCTTGCAATCGGCCAGGAGGGCAGGCCTGATATCGCTGAGTTTTGTAGCATCTTCCAGTAACTTTTGAGCATCTTTTAGTTTATGCAGTTTAAAGGCCTGCAGGTTTGCGAGTTTTTGCATGGCAAAAGCGGTGCTGGCGTTGCGGCCGAACTCGGTGAGCAGGTCATTATAATCCTTTTCAAGGCCAAGTAAATCTTCGGGCAGGTATTTACCCGATGTTACTTTAAGATTTTTGGTATTGATAAGTTCAATTTTTGAGGGAATGTATAATGGAGTTGCTTTTCCCTTGCTAATGATATATTCATATCCGCGGATAGCTTCGTCAAAAGCTTCATTAGCAATGAAGGTACGGCACAAATCATAAATGCTGTTACCATCATCGTTTTGCCTGCGGCTCAGGGCGAGCGCCTGGTTTAGTGCCAGGTCAAACTCTTTTTGCTGCAGGTATTGCCATGTAAGCAAATCAGCGTATACAGTTTGCTGCGGATCTTTTTGGATACGCCTCAATAAAGCTGTTTTAAGCATATCATAATCGGCACCACCCTCATACACATTTGAAAAAGCGTTTTCGGCTTGGTTTATAAAGTTGGGGTTTTGAGGCAAAAAATTCAGGTATTCATCGGTAAGCGATACCTTGTCGCGCTTAAAGCGATAAAGGTTAATGAGCTCGTAGGTAAACACATTATCATTCTTCAATAGCTTACGTCCCTGCTGAAATATCTTGATAGCATAATCAATGTTAGCACTTTGATAAAACTGGGACGCCAGCGCAGCTATTTCACCCTGATCGGCAGGGAGGCTTTTGATCAGGTCGTCATAAATAGCATCGGCCTTGCTCATATTGCCTTCCTGCGTATAAATGTTACCCATCATTATGGTATACTGATGATCATCAGGATGGCGGCGGATAAGTTTTTTGGTGATACTTTCGGCCTCGTCAAATTTCTTGAGGCTAAGTAATGTATTTACATATACACTGTAGTAATTCTCGTTGTTTTGTTTGTACAGTTTTTGGTAAATCTCGAGTGCTTTTTGTGGTTCGCCGTTAGCATTGTATTGCTTGGCCAGCAGCAGGTCATTATCCTGCGCAAGCAGCGGGGTGCTAAAGCAAAAAACAAAAATAATAACGATATATAAAGCCCTCATCTGTTCAAAAATAATCAATTAATAGAATTGCTTAAGCCGGTTTGGTATATTATTTATATAACGGTTTATAAGGGTAAAATTATAGTGACATTTTGATTACATCGAAGTTATTTATCTAATTTGACGTAATTAATAAAATAGGATCCTTGTAACTATGCTGAGCCGGGCCAGATTTTTTTTTATTGTGAGTTGCATCATCGCTTTCTTTTCCTGCAACGGGAACAAGGTAAGGCAAATACCTATTATCGACTTTTTTAAAACCCCCGAAAGAAGTTTTTACCGCATTTCGCCGGATGGTAAATATGTATCATACCTTAAGCCATACAAGGATAAACAAAACATTTTTATACAATCTTTAGCCGATGGTAAAGAACGGATGGTTACCCGGTTTGAAGATTACTCTATCCGTGGCGATTACTTCTGGACTTTTAATAATCAGCTTGTTTTTTCGCAAGACCTTATCGCTACCGATTCGGTTAAGATGTATGCCTTTGATGTAGCAACCGATAAAAGCCGTACGATACTTTCGCTCGGTAACGTAAGGGTAGGACTGGTTAACCGTAACCGGCAACAGCCCGATATCATTACCATTAAAACAAATGAGCGTGATCCCGGCAATTTTGACATTTACCGTCTTGATGTAAAAACAGGCGAAATGAAGACCTATCTGCTTAACCCGGGCAATATTACCGAATGGTTTGCAGACGCAGACGGAAAGATCAGGCTGGAAAGGGCATCAGACGGCGTAAACGAAACGATCTTATTCCGCCCGGATGAGAATAAACCCTTTAGGCCTATTATCGAAAATAACTTTAAAAACGCGGTAAAGCCCATCGCATTTACCGGTGTTAAAAATTACTTTTATGCCCTCTCAAACGTAAACCGCGATAAGATGGCCCTGGTTGAGATCAATGCTGAAGATGGCAAAGAAGAGCGTACAATTTTTAGCTGCAATAAAGCGGATATTACCAGTTTTGAATACTCAAAAAACAAACGCCGTATAGAGTTTACCGGCTGGGACGAGGCTATGCCGCGCAAGCATTTTCTTGCCCCCGATGTTGAGCAAATGTACCAGACCATTCAGCATCAGCTTAAAGATAATGAGATAAGGGTAGTTGATCGTGATAGCTCTGAAAATAAATTTATCCTCAATACTTATACCGATCGTAACCCGGGCTCGTACTATCTTTTTGATAAAAGCACCGGTAAGTTAACTAAGTTGGGCGATATCAATTCAAGCCTTTTGCCGGCAGAGCTATGTGCTATGAAACCTATATCCTACAAAGCCCGGGATGGTTTATTGATAAATGGTTATTTAACACTACCCCAGGGAGATAAAAAGGATAATTACCCGGTAGTAGTTATGCCGCATGATGGCCCGTGGGGGCGTGATACCTGGGGATATGATGATCAGGTGCAGTTTTTAGCCAACCGTGGTTATGCTGTATTCCAGGTTAACTACCGCGGATCAACAGGATATGGTAAAGCATTTCGCAGTGCCGGATATAAACAAGTAGGCGGCAAAATTCAGGATGATATTACCGATGGGGTACACTGGCTTATCAATACCAAAGTTGCCAATCCTAAAAAGATAGCCATATTTGGCGGCCGTTTTGGTGGTTTTTCGGCACTTTACGGAGTTTCGTTCCACCCCGAGCTTTATAATTGTGCTGTGGTACAATACGGGCTCATTAACTTTTTTACCTATATTAAAGATGCCCCGCCATTTGTTAAACCATACTTGAAAATGACCTACGAAATGGTTGGCAACCCCGAAACAGATGCCGACCAGCTGCGGGCAATATCGCCGGTTTTTCATACCGATAAAATTAAAGTACCTTTAATCATATTTCAGGGTGCTAAAGATCAGCGGGCCAATATCAGTGAGCTTAATCAGTTTGTACGCGAACTGCGTAAACGCAATGTTGACGTGAAATATTTTTTAAAACCCAACGAACGTGCATATTTCAGAAGCGAGCATAACCGTATGGAAATGTATGCCGAAATAGAAAAGTTTTTGGATAAAAATATGCGGGTTAAACCATAAGCCGACATGGCAGTACAGAAAAACGCTTACCGGCAAAACTTCACGCTGATCACTATTTTCCTGGTGTTCATATCCATCACTTTTGTGGTAGCCTTGTTTATTTCTTATAACCTTACTGCCAAGTATGTTGAAAACGAGTTTGCCTCAAAAAAAATAGAAGTACTTGAACAAACCATTAAGCCCTACAATGAGTTTTTTCAAAATAAAATTCCCGAAATAACCTCATACCAGGGTTTTTTGGATTCTGCATCGGCAGGTAAATATGCCGCCTCGGTTTTTCATGACTATAGCTTTGTGCGCCGTATTATCTTTTATGATGCCCTTATTGGTGGCACCACTGCTATAACTGTACGAAAAAACAATTTGAGCATAGCGGCTAAAGCCGTTTATCAATATTGGCACGTTAACAACAAGGTTTACGGGGCAGGGCTGCGGAAAATGGTTAATGAGGATGATTTTAGGGAAATGGCCATTAAGCTGAGTAATTATGTGGCATTTTCGGATACGTCGCGCGTGTCAAGCCAGGATGAGCTTTTTAAGGCTTTTTGGGATGTGAAGCCTGACAAAATAAGCTATACCAATATCCTGCGCCGCGAAGATGTACGCATTTATCGTGATATGCAGATGCAGGGCAATAGCAAAGGGGCATCGTACAAGCAAAATATGATGACCTTTTACCTGGACCCCTACCTCATGAAGGTAAAAAACACGCATCCCGAGCTTTATGAAAATGTTTCGATAACCCCTGTTGTTTATGACCCTATTGATAGTGAAGGCGATAAACTGATTACTGAAGTATCATTTCCGGGGGCTTTTTCTGATTATAAGCTGTTTTTTAGTTCGGCACAGGGATATTTAACAGCCGAGATTAACCGCCGCTTTATGCCCATTGGGGCCATAGTGCTGTTGATGACTTTGGTTTTAATGTTAATAGGCTGGCTTATTTACCGTAACCTGAATGTGAATATGAAGCTTTTTAAGCTTCAGTATGATTTTATCAACAATTTTACCCATGAATTTAAGACCCCGGTAAGTGTAATTAAAATTGCCGGTTCAAACTTAAGGGGAGATGGTGAACTTACCGAAAGGCAACGGCGCCACTATGGTAAAATATTGGACGAAGAAGCAGATAAGTTGAACGAGCTCATGAACAAGTTGCTTTCGTTTACGCAAATTGAAAACAAATCCATTACACTTAAACGGGAAGGGATTGATATAGAGAATTTTATTAGCCGATATATTGATACCTTTAAAATAAAATATGCCGATTTTAAAATTGGCTATAAAATTAACGGAGTTGAAACTTTTTACACCGATCCGGTATTATTAGGGAGTGTTTTCCAAAACCTGATTGAAAATGCGTACAAGTACTCGCACCCTCAGCAAAAGGAGTTGTTTATCAATATTTCGCATGAAAGGCGCAATATTGTATTTTCATTTGCTGATAAGGGCATAGGGATACCAAAAAACGAATTGAATAATGTTTTTAAAAAGTTTTACAGGATAGAGAACCAATATAATCAAAACGGGAGCGTTGGCCTGGGTTTGGCATTTTGTAAAGAACTGGTTAATTTTATGAACGGCGATATAGCTGTTTACAGTAAAGTAAACGAAGGCTCGGAATTTATAGTTACGCTTCCATACGAAAATTAAGATATGAACAAAGAAATTAAAATTGCGCTGGTTGAAGATGATGAAAACCTGCGTTTCCTGGTTGCAGAGCGTTTGCAGTCAGAAGGTTACAAAGTACTGGAAGCCGGCAATGGTAATGATGCCGAGGCCATGATCCTGGCCGAGCAGCCTGACATTGTACTTTTAGACTGGATGTTGCCTGGTAAGCCGGGCTCGGAAGTTTGCGCAAATATTCGTGAAAAGGGTTTTGATAGGCTAATTATCATGATGACCGCCAAAGCCCAGGATGTAGACAAGATAGAGGCCTATAACTTTGGTGTTTCTGATTACATTACCAAGCCTTATAATATGGATGTGATGGTGGCCATGATTGAAAATAAGATCAAATTTTCGCTCAATAGCGAAAAGCCCGAGTCATACCGTTTTGCCAATATGGAGCACCTGCCTAACACGCACCTTCTTATTCGTGATGGCCGTAAAATAGAATTAACCATTCTCGAAAACAGGATCCTGCTGTATTTCCTGAAAAACAAAAACAAGGTAATAAACCGCGAGGAGCTGATGATGGAAGTTTGGGGTTATAATGCTGATGTAAACACCCGTACGCTGGATATGCACATAGTTCGCCTGCGTAAAAAAATAGAAACCAATGCCGATTCGCCGCAATACTTACAAACAGTAAGGGGGATTGGGTATAAGTTTGTTTATAACCAGTAGTTTCAGTTTGCAGTTTCGGGCGGGCAGTTTGCAATTCTGCAAATAGGCCTTTAAAAATATATCATTGCGAGCGAAGCGTGGCAATCTTGTAGCCAATGCATGTCAAACCTGTATAGCTACGAGATTGCAACGTCGCTCTTCGCTCAATCCTATGTAGCTCCTACAGCAGTGACATTTAGGATGATAACTTCCTATACACCCTTGCCACGATAAAATCCCCAAAAAAGGTTTTATCATCAACAACAGCATACCCTGCAGCATTAAAGCGCTTTTCAATGGCTGGCAGCTTGCTGGCTTCTATTCCACAAAGCAGTCTGAAAAAAATAAACATGCTTTTAAGCATTACATTTTGCCACCACCTGCCGGTAAGCTGAAAATCGGCATTGAGCCAAAGCCCACCAGGTTTGAGCAGGTTATGCAGGTGATTGAAAACATTATCCACCGTTTCGTTCACAAAATTATCAAACAGGAAAGGTGTTATCACTACATCGAAACCGGCGGTGAGTTTTACATTTTCAACAGCGTCATTTATAAAAACAACTTCATTTTGCCCAGTTGTTCTTTTCTTTGAAAGGGCAAGCATATTGGCCGAAATCTCTACATAAGTGATCTGTAAGCCTGCCGGATGTATTTTGGTAAGTTCATCAAGGATCCAGCCTGTGCCACCGCCTGCTATGAGTATTGTGCTGTTTACCGGCACAAAGTTTAACAAATATACCTGTGAGTTTACCAGCGCCTTACCGTAAACCAGTCTTGAAAGCCGATCATAAAACCATGCCGAGTTATCGAAATTGGCGGCCATGGTTTAATGAACAAGATATTTAAAGGAGTTGAAAACCACAATGGTGATGTACTGTAAAATCAATACGCCATTCAGATAAAAAAAGTAATAATACTCGCTTTTTTCCCTGGCCGATTTAAAGATGAGCCAACCGGTTAGGAACATGGTAAGCGTAAGTGCAAAAAAATCGAGGCTAAAGCCATTTTGCCTGAACAGGAACATCAGTACAATATAGCCCGCAAGTAATACCTGGCAAAACAGGTAAGCATACTTTTCGCCCCAAACAGCAGGAATGGTTTTAAGCCCAACTTTACGGTCATCGAACAAATCACGAATATCAAAAGGGATTGTTAATGCACCTATAAATAAAAAGCGTTTGGCTATGAGTATGGTGGTATCACGCATGGTGATATCAGTTAAGTGGCTATGCATTGACTCCAATACGGGGAACAGTACGCAGCTCATTGTCCATACCAGGGTTATTAAAAACGGCTTTAGGCCCGGGATATTTCGTAAGCCAAACTTATGATCACCTACACTAAATAAAGGCAAACTGTAGCCAAATGATAAGATACTGAGGAATATGAGCAATATCTTTGATTCGGTAGTGATGATGAAAAACAGTGGGATCAGTGACAATAAGGATACTATGGTAAACGTTACCATCAGCCTGTAATGTGCAAAAAACCAGCGCACCCTTCTGTAAGGCGATCGTTGAGGCTTGGCCGGCCGGGCAATAAGTACACAAAAATTATATATACCAAGTGTTGAAGTAAATAACAAGCCCAAAACCGGGAACACTGGTCTTGATCCTATTAAATGAAAGGTGAGCAAAGCCTGTGCTACCGCACAAAGCGACATGAAAATATTACTGAAGAGCAGAAAATCTAAAACTTGTTGTAATAATTTCTTCATCGGTAACGAGGGCGCAGCGTATGCCAGGATCTCTTAAGAAATTGGTAGCGACGGATCGTGGCCTGCTTTTAATGTAAATATCGTAATCTCCGGCAATATTCCAACCCTTCCGGTTAAGCCAACAAAGCCAAAACCAACGTTTACATATAATTGTTGCATGTTTTCCTGGTAATGGCCTGCCCATTCGTTATAAACATATTTTATAGGGCTGTACTGGAAATGTTCGGTACGTACGCCAAACTGCATGCCGTGAGTATGGCCTGCAAACATGGCGTCAATTTGCGGATACTTAGGCAATACCTCGGCCCTCCAGTGTGATGGGTCATGTGAAAGCAGGAGTTTTACCGGTAAATCATCTGTGTTTTTTACTGCAAGGTCCATGCGGCCATATTTAGGGAAGCGGCTGTATTCGCTCCAGTTCTCGATACCTAAAATGCCTATTTCTTCCCCATTTATTTTGAGGCGTCGGTTTTCGTTAAGCAGCAGGTCCCAGCCCATATTTTTGTGGGTGGCTATCAGGTCCTGATGGTTTTTCTTTTTGTCTCCCAGTTTATACCAGTCACCATAATCGCCATAATCGTGATTACCGAGGGTTGAGAAAACGCCGAGCGGGGCTTTCACCTTGCTGAAAATATCCTGGTAATCGGTCATTTCTGATGCTTCACCATTAACCAGGTCGCCTGTAAAAAATATGAGATCAGGTTTTTCTTTCAGCAGCATTTCAACGCCGCCAAGCACTGCTTTTTTGTTATAGAAACTACCCGAATGAATATCCGAAATTTGCCCTATCCTTAACCCATCAAATGCCTTTGGCAGGTTTGGCAGGTACATGTTTTGATACCATACGTGATAGTCATATGACCCTTTGGGCATCGCTGTTTTAATAGCGGCCAAGGGAACAGCAGCCGCAAGCAAACCAGCTTTTAGCAGAAATTCTGATCGCGGGATGGTTTGGATATTAGTGGTAGTGGCAGGAGCAGCTTGATTATGAGAAGCAGTAGGAGTTAGGGTAGGCGTAGTAGCTGCGGATGTTTTCCTTTTTAGCAGAAACTTTCTTCTGATATCATCGGCAAAAATGAACAGTATGAAAGTGAACTTACAGATGAGCAGGATAAACGTAATCAGCAAACAAGCTGCCCGTACACCGGTGCCCGCAAAGTCTGCGTAGCCGCCTGTTATAAGTGCTGCAATACATAGGGCCGAACATCCCCAATAAAAAATGGCGAAAGCTTTTGATTGCAGCAGTCGCCATTTTTGGAATGCGCCACGAATGCCCTGTAAAACATACCGGTCAATCAGCAGCTCAATTATTATCCAGAATAAAATACTCAGCGCTTTAAAAATCATATCAGCGCAATATATTTAGTATCGGTCGTCGTCAATATCAAGGTCGTCGTCATCGGGTTGCAAGTTAAACAAACTGTTAAACATATCCGAAAACGCAAAGCCATTATCAAGGAAACCTTTATTCAATTGTGAAAATTCCGACAGGCCGTGAAGTACAAACTCCATCAGCAGCAATTGCTGGCTTTCGCCTAAGCGCGGGTGGATCTTTTTAACCAGGTCTTTCAAACCGGCAACTTCTTCCAGTGCTTTTTTGTACTCCTGCATTGGCATATCATCAACCAAAGCTACGTTGTTGCCATCGCCAAACCAGTTGATGATAGCAGCATATGGATTAGGTGCTTTAGCTTTTTTAGCTTTTTCCGGATCGGGGAAAAACGAGAGCAGCAGGCTTTTAATTGCTTTACCTATCAGGATGTTGGCCACTTTGCCCGGGCCCTCCAGCTCACCTTCGTAAACAAGCTCGATTTTACCGGTGATGGCCGGGATCACGCCTAAAAAGTCGGTAATACGTACAAAAGTTGTTTTTTCGTGGTTGATGATCATCCTGCGTTCGGCATTGCTGATCAGGTTTTCGTAAGCCGAGATCGTTAAACGTGCAGATACCCCCGATTTTTTATCGATATATTCCGAGTTACGGGCTTCAAACGCAATTTGCTCAACCAGGTTTTTTACCAATCCATCAGCCTCGATAGCTATGCGCTGATCGTCGGTGAGAGAAGCCTCTTGTTGAGTGATCTTGCGTGAAATTTCAACCGAACGCGGGTAGTGCGTCAGGATCTGACTTTCAATACGGTCTTTAAGCGGCGTAACTATCGAGCCACGATTGGTATAATCTTCAGGGTTGGCCGTAAACACAAACTGAATATCCAGCGGTAAGCGTAATTTAAAACCACGGATCTGGATGTCTTTCTCTTGCAGGATGTTGAACAGCGATACCTGGATCCGGGCTTGCAGATCGGGCAATTCGTTAATTACAAAGATACCGCGGTGTGCACGGGGGATCAATCCGAAATGGATCACACGCTCATCCGAATAAGTTAATTTTAATGTAGCCGCCTTGATAGGGTCAACGTCGCCAATTAAATCGGCAACAGTAACATCCGGGGTAGCCAGTTTTTCGGTGTAACGTTCCGAGCGATGGATCCAGCCAATAGGGGTATCATCGCCCTTTTCGGTTATGATACTGTGGCCAAACCACGAAATAGGGTTGTAAGGATCATCAAACAATTCAGATCCTTCAATATAAGGAATATACTCGTCAAGCAGGTTAACCAGCAAACGGGCAATACGGGTTTTAGCCTGGCCGCGTAAGCCCAGTAATAAAATGTTGTGGCGCGACAGGATTGCAGTTTGCAAATCTGGAATAACAGTATCTTCAAAACCTATGATGCCCTCAAAGCCGCCTTCGCGTTTTTTAAGCTGTTCAATCAGGTTAGCACGTAATTCATCTTTAACCGAGCGGCTTTTGTAGCCTGTTTGCTTTAACTGGCCGAGGGTTTTTATATCCAATAGTTTACTCATTCTTATATTATGATTTCACCGATGAAGATTTGATTTCACCGATTTTTTTATTTGTTGGGATTCCACAGATTATTTTGTGATCTCGCCGATTTTTAACTAACCTCTAATCTCCAACCACCAATCTCTACCTTACAGTCTTTCTTCTGTTTTTGATGTAATCCTCAAAAATGTATTCACCAAGGCCGTTCAGGGAGCTGTAAAACGCTTTGCCGCCGTTTGTTTCTGTGAATTTACGCACAAACTGTTGCAAATAGGGGTCTTTAGCTATCATAAACGTGGTGATCGGTATTTTTAACCGTTTACATTGGGCAGCCATGTTAAGGGTTTTGTTTACCACTTTCCTGTCAAGGCCAATGCTGTTTTTATAATACCTGGTTCCTTCCTTTAAACAAGTAGGCTTGCCATCGGTGATCATGAAAATTTGCTTGTTGTGTGTTTTACGACGACGGAGCAGATCGGTAGCCAGTTCCAAACCTGCATAGGTATTGGTATGGTAAGGGCCAACTTGCAGGTATGGTAAATCCTGCAGGGTTATAGGCCATGCATCGTTACCAAAAACAACAATATCCAATGTATCTTTAGGGTATTTGGTGCGGATCAGTTCGGCAAGGGCCATGGCTACTTTTTTAGCCGGAGTTATCCTGTCTTCACCATAAAGGATCATGGAGTGCGAAATATCGATCATGAGCACAGTTGAGGTAAGGGTTTTGTAATCCATTTCCTCTACTTCCAGATCGCGTTCGGTCATCATAAAATCGCCTATGCCATGGTTAACCTGGGCATTATGGATAGATTGGGTCATATCGATCTGGTCTAGGCTGTCGCCAAACTCAAACTCGCGGCGTTCGGCATTTTTTTCATCACCCTGCCCCGATTGCGGAGAGCGGTGATTGCCTTTGCCCGATTTTTTTAGCTTGCCGAAGATCTCTTCCAGGGCCGATTGCCTGATACTTTGCTCAGTTTTTGCCGTGATCCTGAATTCACCATTCTCATTGTTTTCATCAAGGTAGCCTTTTTGTTTCAGCTCGTCGATGAAATCGCCCATGCCATAGTCATCGTTGGTGAGGTTGTATTGCTTATCGAGTTCGTTAAGCCAGGCTAAAGCTTCGCCGGCATCGCCCGATGTGTAATTGAGCAACTCGAGGAATAATTTTAATAGTTCGTCAAATCCGCCTTTAGGGATTTGGTTGGGCTTAAATTTGGAAAATCCAAAACCGCGCATATTTTGTCCTTTCTGTACATAAAGGAACGGAATATTTTGATGAAAAGTTTTGCTGTGTAAGGGATAAAGTAAATTGTTAGGTAAGTATGACAATTAGATTTTGGATTTCGGAATTGGTATTTCGGATTTAAAAGTCATTTTCTATCTCAAAAATAAATCCGAAATCGAACATTCGAAATCCGAATTTCTAAATGTATGCTAAACTGTTCAGCAATTCAGCCGGATATACCGGGTTGGCACCGCGCTGGCTGGCTACATACGAGCCAACGGAGCAAGCTTTATCAACCACTTGCTGCATTGGTTTCCCAGCCAGCAAACCTGATACAAAAGTAGCCAGGAACGCATCGCCGGCACCTACGGTGTCAGCAACTTTTACAGGGCAGCCAGGGCTATCGTAAAATTCGTGATCATGCCATACCAGCGCGCCATGTTCGCCGCGGGTTACACAAATGGTTTGGCTATGGTATTTGGACCGGAATTCGCCAATTTTATCACGCAGTGGGGCGCTTCCGCCGCCTATGAGCAAATCGGCCTCCTCTTCGTTCATTTTCACCACATCGGCACGGGCAACCAGCGTTTCGATAGTTGATAGCGTATAATGAGGCGGACGAAGGTTTACATCAAATATCTTTAACGCAGGGGTTTCGTCAAGCAGGTTTAACAAGGTTTCGCGGGTAGTTGTAGTGCGGCATGCTAAACTGCCGAATACAATGGCCCGTGCTGCCTGGGCAGCCTTAACGAGTGCGGCTGACGGCTGTATGTTATCCCATGAAACAGGCTGGGGAATAATGTAAGTGGCGGTATTATTTTCATCAAGCTGCACGGTAACCTCGCAGGTTGGAAATTCATCATCTTGCTGAATCAGGTCTGAGTACAGATCATTGCTTTTTAAAAAGCCTATCAATGCATCGCCCGAATTATCCATACCAACCGAACTTGCAAACGCTGTTTTAACCCCTTGCTGTACCAGATGCCTGGCCACATTCATAGGTGCGCCGCCGGCCTTTTTACCATCGCCAAAAGCGTCCCATAAAACTTCGCCGAAGCTTAATACCTGATTTCCCATAGTTGAAATTGTTTTTTAGTGTCGATGAAAACCAAATATACTGTATTAAGTTGGATTTTATTTTTGTGGAAACTGCATGATACAGGTTGTCAGGCCTTAAATTAAGCGAATTGAAGAATTAGTGGAATTTTTCCATTTAATTATGTTAATTCGGGCAATTCTTAAAATTCAGGTTCAGACAAAAAGCTACCTTTATTATATGAAAAGAATATTACTGAGTTTTGTGGTTTTGCTTGTTACAGTTTCATGCTTTGCGCAGGACAGGCAAGCGATCCTGAAAGTGATGCATACGCAGGAAGAAGCCTGGAACCGTGGCGATATTGAAGGGTTTATGACAACCTACTGGAAATCAGATTCGTTGGTTTTTGTAGGGAAGACTGGCCCCACCTATGGCTGGCAAACAACACTTGAACACTATAAACAAACCTATCCTGACAAGGCTGCTATGGGGCAGCTTACTTTCAATATTATACAGATAAAAGTGCTTGACAAAGCTAACGCCTTTGTTTTAGGCGGATGGAAGCTAACCCGCGAAAAGGATGCCCCGGGCGGTTATTATACGTTATGGTTCAGGAAAATTAAGGGCGAGTGGAAGATAGTTTGTGATCACACTTCGTGAAGAGGTGGTTGGAGCCAAGAGATTTTTGAATAGACAATAGAGATTTGGAAGCGTAAGGAATGAGCGATTCCCCTCTTGAGAGGGGTGGAGGGGTGTGTTTCTCTTCGCTTGATGAACACGCCCCTGCTGCTGCACATTCCACCGCGCCCCCTCTCAAGAGGGGAATTTAAAAGATACCGGATCTCAAAAAATACTACTGCATGAAAAGAGGTTTGGTAATTGGGAAGTTTTTGCCACTGCACATAGGGCATATGGCTTTGATTGGTTACGCGCTTGAGCATTGTGATGAGCTTGTAGTGGTTATTGGGGCCAGTGATGATGAGCCCATTGATGGAGCTATCAGGCTTGACTGGCTCGAAAAAACCTACGCAGGTAATGAAAAGGTTAAGCCGGTATTATTAAGTTACGATGAGGCTATGCTGCCGGGCATCGGCGATTCGATAGAAAACATGTCGAGACTTTGGGCCAGCTATCTTAAAAAGAAATTGCCTCCTATTGATGTCATATTTGCTTCGGAGGCTTACGGTGCTTACATGGGGCGGTTTTTAGATTGTGAAAGTATTATTTATGAAGAATCCTGCAAAGTTGTCCCTGTAGCGGCTGCAAGGATCAGGGAAGAGCCTAACTTATACCTGCACCTTTTACCCGACGCGGTTAAGGAATATTATAAAAACCAGGTTGGGTAATTCCGTTATACTTTATCAACCCAATCCCTCTTAAAATCGGAAGGATTTTTACCGACTATTTTGTTGAAAAGTTTATTGAAATATGATAAGCTTTCAAAGCCCACAGCGTAGCAGGTTTCGGTTACATTTTTATCCTGCATCAGCAGGTTTTTGGCTACATCAACCCGGTATTGGTTCAAAAAATCGGTAAAAGTCATTTTAGTTTGCTTTTTGAAATACCGGCAAAAAGCTGCGGTGCTGAAATTTACTTTAGCTGCTATCACGTTTACATCGGGCTTAAGATTGTAGTTACTGCCTATATATTCATAAACAGCTCCCATCCTGATCTTATCTTTTAAAAAGAATTGCAGTTTTAACTCATCATTATTTAAAACGGTAAATTCATTTGAACCGGCCAGGATATTGAAGATCTCCATCAATCCCAGTAATTGCTGAAACGAGCCCATCCCTGGTAATAGCTTTAGTTTTTGCACTGCCAATATTCTGGTTTCGCCATAAAAAGCAACGCCGTTGGCCGCCCTTTTGAAAAGCTGCTCAATGGCCGAAAATTCGGGCGTGATGCCTATCGCAGTGCCCATAAAATCTTCTTTCAATTGCACCACTATTTGGTGGTATTCGCTCCGGAGGCGGTAATCAAAATTGAGATGGGGGAGGTTACTGCCAATAAGAACTAAGTCCTGCTGGGTATAGCCGGAGATATGCGAGCCAACATGCCTGATCCCGGCATCGGCCTCCACGTAAACCAACTCATATTCCGGGTGATAATGCCACAGGAAAGTGTTCCTGAGCCGGGGCGAAAAAAGTTTGAACGATTTGCCCGGTTCAAAATCTACCTTCTCTAACTGGATTTTATCCATGCTGTATTGGATATTTGATTTTATTAAAGATAGTTAATTGATCAATACAGAGCAAATTTTGATCATTGTGCAGGATAGCCCGACTTCAATTCAAGCCTAATTTTGAGTTATAAATCAAGTCAGAATTATGAAGACCGAAAACGCAACCATGACCATGGCAACCGCACCTGCAAATGCCCATAAAGAGATTCCCGGCAACCCATCGACCGCAAAATCAAGCCAAATAGGGCTGAACAAACGTGTTAACAACGAGCCGTTAAAAATACTGAGCGAAGCCGATTGGCAATTTTGGATAAAGAATGGTTACGTGATCATTAAAAACGCGGTATCTAAAGCCCAGGTTCAGAAGCTGGCCGATTACCTGTGGCAATATGAAGGCAAAGATGCCAATGACATAGACACCTGGTATAAAAAGCCCAATGCGCAAATGCAAATGACCGAGCTGAACAATACCGGCATGGTTGAAATTTATAATCAGCAGTTTATGTGGGATAACCGCCAATACCCGAAGGTCCACGCAGCTTTTGCGGATATCTGGGGTACGGAGAAACTATGGGTAACTATAGATAGGGCTAACCTGAATTTTCCGCTTCGTCCCGGATTTGAATATAAAGGGTTTATCCACTGGGATTACGACCCTGAAACCAAGCCACAAAACGTGCAGGGTGTATTGGCCCTTGCCGATCAAACTGACGAAAACATGGGCGGTTTTCAATGTATCCCCGAATTATATCGAACATACGATGCCTGGAAATTAACCCAGCCTCAAAATAGGGATCATTATAAACCTGATACTACCGGCTTCGAAATTGTCAAAGTAAAGCTGGAAGCCGGCGATCTGTTGATATTTAACAGCCTGCAGCCGCATGGTATCAGGCCTAATACAAGCAATGATAAAGTACGCATAGCCCAGTACATTTCCATGATGCCCGCTCAGGAAGATAATGAAGAACTAAGGCAGTGGCGTATCAACAGCTGGCAAGGACGCGAAGCTATGCAGGGCTACGCTTTTCCGGGCGATCCGATGGAACGTGAAAAGCAAAACCCGGTAGCTGAGCTTAGCGAGCTTGGTAAAAAGCTTTTGGGATTAGAGCGTTGGTAGGTTGTTGTCAGGATAAAAGCAAGGGATTGTGCGATTCCCTCCCTTGGGAGGGTGTAGGGAGGGGTTTCAGCGAGATACTTGGACGTTGCAAAATCGCATAACCCCTCCCTGCCAACACGCAATCCTGACGCGCCCCTCCCAAGGGAGGGAATTAAAAAACAAAAAAGCGATGGATAAAATCCATCGCTTTTAATATCATGACTTAAAACTAAAAACTTAATACTTCCAACTTAAAAAGGTTTCCCTGCGGCAAGTTCCCGGTTGGCCCATTTAACAGCCAGGCCTTCGCGGTATTTAGCGTATTTGCCTTTGAACATCATTTTTAATGCGCTGTCAACACCACCTTTAATGGCCAGGTTGTACAGGCTTGCCGCTTTACGGCTGATACTTGCATCCCAGGCGCGCAGGCTAAGGGAATATGAGCCATCAACATATTTCATCCAGTGCCAGTAACCGGTAGGCATAAACAGGGTATCGCCGTGTTCAAGAAAAACTTCGATGCCTTCAACGCCGTCAAGCGCCGGAAATTTTTTAACATCGGGGTTTAGTACATCATAATCTTCCAGTGCATAGGTGGCATTGGGGATACAGTACAGGCGGCGCTTCCACTTATTTTCGAACAGGATCACATGTTTGCGGCCCCCAAAATGGGTATGGAAAATATGCGGAAGGTCGATATCGTAATGTAAAAATGTAACCGAGTTTGAGCCGCCGAAAAACATGGCAGGCATACTCTCTAAAAAGCCGCCCATCAAATCTTTTGGTAATACAACATCATCTAAAAGCTGCGGCGCTTGCTTAAATATATTAAAGAAAAAAATCCTTAATTCGGTTGGTTTACTGCGGATAAGGTCGATATATTCATCAAAAGGCATTTCGGTTGCCGATGAATTGATGGGCTTTGACGGATCGGCTTTGGAGTTATCATACAGTGGCACCACTTTGCTGCCAACAACCTGTTTTAAATATTCGGGTGTCCATTTTTCGCGGGCAGGCCAGCTTTTGGTAAGCCCTTTGATAACCAGCGGGCGACGAGGGTTCAAATAATTCTTCTTAAAGTCTTCGGGAGAAATATTTTCAACCGTATCGATCGGGTTAAGAATGAAGCACATAATAGTTATATTACTTTAGGAGATTACGCTTATTTTAAAATAAAGTTACAGTATTGTTTCTTACCTATTTAAAAGCATTCAAAATAACGAAATAAACCCCAAAGTAGTATAAATATATTCTTAATATTATGGCCTGCCTGAAGCAGTGCGTTATTGGCACGTTTAATAGCCAGGCCCTCTTTCCAGTCCATATATTCCTTTTTAAAGCGGGCCTTCATGATATTGTCAAACTTGCGCTGTACGGTTAAATTGTATAAACTTTTGGCTTTAATAGCCCATGATTTATCCCATGCACGTAAAGAAATGGAGAATGAACCGGTAAGGTATTTCATCCAGTGCCAGTAGCCGGTAGGCATGAACAAGGTATCGCCGTGCTCTAAAATAGCTTCCTGGCCTTCAATACCGTCAAGTGCCGGAAATTTGGTAAAATCCGGATTTTCGATGTCGTAATCTTCAAGGGCATAGGTGGCAAACGGAATGCAGTACAGGCGTTCGGTCCATTTCTGGTCAAACAGCATCACGTGTTTACGGCCATTAAAATGTGTATGGAAAATGTGCGCAAGGTCAATGTCGTAGTGTAAAAACGTTACCGAACCGGCACCGCCAAAAAACATGTTGGGATATTTATCAAGGAAGCCGCCCATCAAATCAGATGGAGAACGGTAATCGTCCAGTAATCTGGGGGCGTGTTTAATTGGGTCGAAAAGGAAGATCCTTAAATCGGTAGGCTGTTTTTGGATGAGATCGATGTAATCGCCAAACTTCATTTCAGTTGCTGAGGCATTGATAGCTTTAGATGGATCGGCCTTTGAACTGTTATACAGCGGAACGGTTTGATCGCCAACAACTTCTTTCAGATATTCAAAAGTCCATTTTTGAAGGGCGGGCCAGCTTTCAGTCGCTTTACGGATTATAAGCGGTTTGCGTGGATTTAAGTAATTGTTAACAAAATCCTCTTTGCTTATATTGTCTACACTGTCAATAGGTGTAAGCTTTATACTCATTTTCACAAATTAATTAACGGCCAAAATTAATTCTTTGTAAAAAATATGTAAACGAATTAAGAGGATTTTGAAACTATAATGACAGTTTTTTAGTTGGCAATTTGCCGTTTGCAGCGGGCAGTTTTCTTTTTTGGTTTGCAGTTTTGATGGAAAAAAGAATGCCGTTAGCGGTTTTAGCTAACGGCATTCTTTTAATAAAATCGCCTATAGATAACTGCAAACTGCCTATGGGCAACTGCAAACTTAATTTGGCATCAGCACTGCATTCACTACATGAACAACACCGTTGCTTTGGGCAACATCGTTAATGGTGATCCAGGATTTGCCCCCTTTTTCGTCAACGAGATATAGCTTGGCCCCCTGAGACATTACCGTTATTGTACCGCCGCTTAGTGTGCTTAACTCCGTTTTGCCTTTACCTTCTTTTACCTTGGTCAGCAAGTCGGCAGATGTAAATTTGCCGGATACTACATGGTAGGTTAAAGTTTTGATGAGCCCTGCCTTGTTAGCTGGTTTCATCAGGTTATCAACTGTGCCGGCCGGTAATTTGGCAAATGCTTCATTAGTTGGTGCAAATACAGTATAAGGTCCTGCTGCTGATAGTGTTGGCGCAAGGCCTGCTGCTTTTATAGCTGCCACAAGTGTGGTATGATCTTTTGAACCGGATGCGTTTTGTACAATGTTTTTTGCGGGCGACATAACGGCGCCGCCAACTGTTTTTTGAGCGTAGGCTTTTGGAGCAGCGGCACAAATAAGTACTGCAAAGGCTGCGATGAATAGTTTTTTCATAATTTAATAGTCAGGATGCGTATCCTTTAAAGATACGGTTAGTAAAGCTAAACAGTTTCAAACACTATTTTGCTTTGTAACAATGTATTGACCGTTGATGAGGCAAATGGTTTAAAAAAATAAGCCGCCGGCTACATTATCTGCATACAATTTGCCCATAGGTGTCAAATAAATCACATTGTCTTTTTGAGTGATCCATTCCCTGTCAAAGTATTCGGCTGCAGCTTTAAGTAATTCGTCAGATGCACCTTTGGCTATCCGGTTAAGCTGGTTCAGGTCGAGCCCCCAAATGGTGCGTACCGATGTCATAATATACTCGTTCAGGCGGTTTTCTTCGGTTAGTTCCTCCGTTTCGGCAGGTAGTTTTCCGGTTTCGAGCACTTGCATGTATTTGGCATTATTGGCTATGTTCCACTGTCGCGTATCGCCATTATAGGAATGGGCCGATGGGCCAATACCTAAATATTTTATTCCTTTCCAGTAGTTGGAATTATGGCGTGAATACTGGCCCGGCTTGCAAAAATTGGAAATTTCATAGTGTTCAAAACCATGTGCCTGCATGGCATCCATCAGCACCATAAACTGCCCGGCGCTTTGCTGCTCGTTCATGGGCGGCTGCCTTTTTTTGCTGATGAAAGCTGCCAGTGCAGTTTGCGGTTCAACCGTCATGGAGTAGGTAGATATATGCGGAACATTTAGCTCAAATACCTTATCCAGGTTTTGTTTCCATTTGGTATCGCTAAGCATGGGGTATCCATAAATCAGGTCGACAGTAATGTTTTCAAAACCGGCATCCTGCGCCCGTTTTACCGACGACTCGGCTTCCTGCCCGCGGTGTACACGGTTCATCCAAACCAAATCCTCATCAAAAAACGATTGAATCCCTATACTGAAGCGATTGACCGGTGTTTGCCTAAGGTTTTTGAGCTTATCCGCTTTCAGATCATCGGGATTAGCCTCTAAAGTTATTTCGGCCGTTGATGATACGGTGTGGAGTTCGGTAACAGTATTGATGATCCCGCTGATCTCGTCGCCATTTAAAATAGAAGGGGTACCACCGCCAAAATAAATAGTTTCGATAGTTTCGCCGTTGAGATAGCTCTTTTGCAGTTTGATTTCGCTAACCAAAGCGTGCAGCATTTCATCCTTATATTTTAGTGATGTACTGAAATGAAAATCGCAGTAATGGCAAGCCTGTTTGCAAAAGGGGATGTGTATGTAAATTCCTGCCATGGGGCAAAGGTAATGCAATTATTTTTTTGACTAAAGTTGGTATTGGTGAATAAGCCACAAAGGCATTTTTCTTTCTTTATCTTTAGTTATCAATTATTTCAGATTATGAACTTAAAAAGGACTATATTTTTATATATGTTTTTGTTGTTGGGGGTTATGGCCAATGGTCAGCAAAGCAACAAAACTATCCAGGTTAATATTCACAAACTATTTAATGCCCGTCCGGTAACTACTGTTACCAATGGTAAGTTGCAAAGCTGGGTGACCGGCATTGATGGAGGGGGTAAAGGGGATGGTTACCTCACCGCTGCCGCCGCAAAACTCAATGGCGATAAAAATGCACATGCTTTACCGGATGACCCGCTGATACCCGCCAATTCATCTCATCCTGCAATAATGCTTCATTACACAAATGGAGACAAAGGAAACCAAACCCGAAATGTTGCCGGCATTGATAGTTTTAGCTTCGAGGTACCTCATAAAAAATATTCGGGCCTGTATTTGAGCCTTACCAGTTCAGAGGGGGCATCGCAACTGCATATCAGGCTAAGTTATACCGATGGCAGCGAAACCAGGGATTTTCTCTTACCCGATTATTATGCCGATATTCCCGAAAATGACCCAAACATAAGCTATGTTGTTCATGACCAGGCTAAATGGGGGCCTGGAAATAAGATGACTGAAAGCGATCATCATAATATTGACGTGCTGAATATCCACCCCGATCCGAAGCGGATTCTTGAAAAAATAACTGTTAGTAAAGATAATAACGGGTACCTGGTATTCTGGGCTGCTACCGGCACCACTAAATAATTTATTTCAATTAAGTGGTATGTGGTAAACCACTTGAAATAAGTTCAAAAAAAAGTTTGTTCATGAAATTCTGGTTCAGATAATTACCCTACTTTTGCAAAAAAATAATAAGCCCTGTTTTAAGCTTTGAGGACTCATTTGGTTATTTGGTGTTGCCTGCTTTTTTTGTTGAATAGTGTTGCTGCTTTTGCGCAGCAGGATTCAACAGTTGCCGACACGACTGTAAAATTGCCTGTGCGTGCTTTTCGTCCAGGTAACTCGGTGCTTGATTCGGTGGCTAACGCTATGCAAAACAGGGATAAGTTTATAGCTGATTCTGTAGCTATGCGTTACCTTCGGGTGCCTGATGCAGCCATGCGCGCCGAATATGCTGATAGCGTTTTTGCCAGGGAATTATACCACGGTTACGGTTTTCTGGACATTCATTCAAGATCAAAAAGCAGGGTGATGGAAGGCCATTATCGTCCCTCTCGCGATCCATGGATCATTGTGATCATTATCGTTATGCTATTGTACACGGCTATTCTTAACCTTGCCTTAAGCAAAGATGTGAGTAACGTATTTACATCTTTTTATAGTAAACGGGTACTTTCAATAGCCGGTAAAGAAGAAAGCCCGGTAAGTTCATGGGCCTTTCTTGGTTTATTTTTGTTGTTTTGCGCCACGTTTGGTTTGTTTTTATACCAGCTGGCGGCATACAAAGGCGTTTATTATAAAATAGCAGGAAGCGGGCTGTTTACTTTTCTGACTATTGTAATCATCGTGCTGTTTTCGCTCAAGTTTTTAATACTCAAGTTTTTAGGATTTGTGTTTGATATTAATAAGCTGGTGAGCGAGTACCTAAATATTCTGCATCTTACCTATTTTAACATTGCGTTTGTTTTTTTGCCAGTGGTTATTTGTTTTAGCCTTCTTGGGGCACAATATATCCCGGTTTTACTGACAGCTACGCTTATTATAATCATCGTAATTTTTATATGGCAATATATCAGGAGCAGCGTAAATATAATTTCTACCATTCGATTTCATAAGTTTTATTTATTTACGTATCTTTGTGCCCTCGAAATTTGCCCTGTTTTGATTTTAATAAAGGCATTGAATATTAAAATTTAGGTTATTAAAAGCACTGAATTGGAAGATAGAAAGAAAAAGGTTAAAAGCATACTGGTTACTTTGCCTAAGCCCGAAAATGATAAAAATCCTTATGCCGAGCTGGCTAAAAAGCTTAACCTGAAAATTGATTTCAGATCATTTATTCATGTTGAGGGTGTGCCCGCAAAGGATTTCAGAAAAGAAAAGATAAACCTGGCTGATTTTAGCGCGGTGATCTTTACCAGTCGTAACTCGGCCGATCATTTTTTCCGTATATGCGAAGAAATGCGGTTTGAGGTGCCGGTTGAAATGAAATATTTCTGCCTTTCAGAAACCATAGCACTTTATCTTCAAAAGTATATCCAGTACCGTAAGCGTAAGATATTTTTTGGCAAGCAAACAGCTGCCGATCTTGCTGAGGTATTGAAAAAACATTCGTCCGAAAAATTTCTTTACCCATGCTCGGATGTGGCTGCCGAAGAAACACAGCGCTTTTTGCTGGAGAATGGATATAATTTTACTCCGGCAGTGCTTTTCCGTACTGTTTGCAGTGATCTCTCTGACCTGGCCGATGTGTTTTACGATGTTATTGCATTTTTTAGCCCGTCAAGTATCCAGTCGTTGTATAAAAACTTTCCCGATTTTAAACAAAATAATACCCGCATAGCTGCTTTTGGTGCAACTACCCATAAGGCAGTGCTTGAAGCTGGTTTAATTTTGGATGTACCGGCTCCAACTCCAGGCGCTCCGTCAATGACGATGGCTATAGAGCAGTATGTTAAGCTTGTAAATAAGTAATTTAGAAATTTATTTAACCGGCTGCAACTTTTTGCAGTATTTACCCGTATAACCGCTAACTAATTGTCATATTAACAATTGGTTAGCGGTTTGTTAATTATATGGCGTTTTGTGCTGTATTGGTAAGATAACTACACAGTTTATCGGTTCAAGAGGCCAAAATATCGTTTTTTATAGCTTACATTGAGTAAAATGTAATATATTCGGGCGTCGCATTGTGTTATAGTTATATAACTGATTTTGAATTGTAAAATGAAGCAGATATACTTTTTAATAGTAGTTTTAGCAGGTAGTGTATTAAGTGGTTGCGGTCGTGGCGGCGGTGACAGGGGGGAAGTTGTGGGTGTACCTGCAAGGTCATTCAGGGCCGAAGTTCCATACGGTATGGTTTATATTCCGGGCGGTAGCTTCCTTATGGGGCAAACTGATCAGGATGTAACCTTTGCCCAAATTGCACAAACCAAGCAGGTTACTGTTTCTCCCTTTTTTATGGATCAAACCGAAACCAGTAACAGTCAGTACAAAATGTTTGTGAACTGGGTGCGCGATTCGATAGCTATCTCAAATTATATCAACGATAACAAATATTTCATCCAGCCAAAAGCTGGTGCCGGAAATAACAATGCAGGTGGTAAAAGATTCATCAACTGGGATTTTGTAAAGAAAAATCCTATCTGGAGCAGCAAGGGCGGCCAGGCAAGCAATGCTCAGAAATTACAGGGCATGTATTACCAGGGCGATGACCGCGTGTTTGATCGTAATGAGGTTGACGTGCGTTTGCTGAAATATAACTACGCGCTGTTTACCCTGCGCGATGCTGCTGATCATCATAACGATAAAACCAAGCGCCGTTCTGACTTCATTGTTCGTGATACTGTTGCCGTATATCCTGATACGCTTGTATGGCTGAGTGATTTTTCATATGCAGCAAACGAGCCAATGGTTGAAAGTTATTTTTCACATCCGGCATTCCGCAATTATCCGGTTGTAGGTGTAACCTGGAGACAAGCAAGGGCTTACAGCGTATGGCGTACACGTTACAATGATGCTTACAAAGATAAACGTCGTTTACCTCACCGTGCACCTTACAGTTTACCTACAGAAGCTGAGTTTGAATACGCAGCCCGTGGTGGCAGGATTGGTACAGATTATCCATGGGGTGGTCCTTACATTAAAAACGCCAAAGGTTGTTTGCTGGCAAACTTTAAGCCTGGTCGTGGTAATTACACTGACGATGGTGGTGCGTATACAGTTCCGGTCCGTTCATATTTCCCTAACGATTATGGGTTATATAATATGGCAGGCAACGTGGCCGAATGGACACTATCTGCCTTTGACGAATCGGCATCGACATTTGTGCATGACCTTGCCCCAACCTTTAATTACGAAGCTAAATCTACCGACCCCGAAATATTGAAACGTAAAGTTGTACGCGGCGGTTCATGGAAAGATGTGGGATATTTTCTTCAAAATTCAACCCGGACCTACGAATACCAGGATACCGCTAAATCATATATCGGTTTCCGTTGTGTAACCCATTATTTAGGGCGCGACATCACAGATAAACGCTAATTGAAAATTAGTTAGAGCAAGCAAATCAAATCAAAAAATAAAAAGTTTACTTCTGAATTATTATTATGGCTGGAAAGAAAAAACCTTACGGAATAGGTAACATCGTATCATGGGGTGCTACAGTGGTGATTATAGGGTTAATGTTTAAGATTTTGCACTGGCCTGGTGCCACCTACTGGATAGCGGGAGGGCTTATTACTGAAGCTATACTGTTTTTTATATTAGGTTTTCAGAGAGAAGACAAAGAAATTGACTGGGTGCGTGTGTATCCCGAACTAAGCGAAGATTTTCAGGGCGAACTTCCAAAATCAACAGTAAGGGGTGGGAGCAGTAATGCAGGCCCGTCAACAACTGCTGCTTTGGATAAAATGATGGAAGATGCTAAAATTGGCCCTGAACTGGTACGCAGCCTTGGTGATGGCTTACGCACATTTGGCGATAAAGTAGCTGCCATATCACGCGTTACCGACGCGGGTGAAGCTACCATAGCTTTTACCGCTAAAGTTAAAGATGCAACTGCAAGTTATGATAAGCTGAGCAATTCATTTGAAAAGGCATCGGCCAATTTAACCGAAATGGCTAATTCAAACATTGATTCAAAAGCTTACCATGACCAGGTTAATCAATTGGCTAAAAACTTATCGGCACTTAATGCCGTATACGAGCTTGAGCTGCAAGATTCAAGCGCGCACTTAAAATCAATGAATAAATTTTACCAGAACCTTGCGCTTACCATGAACAACTTCAATGAATCAATGGATGATTCAAAACAGTTCAAGGAAGAGGTTGGTCGTTTGGCTAAAAACCTGGCGTCATTAAACTCCATTTATGGTAACATGCTTACGGCCATGAACCAGCCGCGTGTTTAATTATAATTAATTGATTGATTACCAAGAAAAGAATTAGAATAGATGGCCGGAGGTAAGGAAACCCCAAGACAGCGAATGATAGGTATACTATACCTGGTACTATTGGGCCTGATTGCCCTTAACGTACCGGATAGCCTGTTAGACGCGTTTAAGAATATTACTAATAGTTTGGATGCATCAACCAAAAACGTTGATACTGGCTTACAGGCTACATACAGCGCTTTTGAAGCTTCCAAGCTAAAAGAACAGCCAGAAAGAGCTAAGCTTATTTTAGATAAGGCTAAACATGCAAGCGCTATAGCTGCTGAGCTAAATACTTATATAGAGGAGTTAAAAGCTAAGTTGATTGCAGAAGGTGGCGGTATTAACAAAGAGATCGATGATGTTGATGGCAGGGACAACCTGGATATCTCTCCCCGCATCATGATCAACCAAAGAAATGGAGAAAAGCTTAAGGCTAAGATTGATGAAACCCGTGAAAAGTTACTGGAAGCATTAGGTAAAGATAGCGTTGGTGTACAGTTTTCGCTAAATACCACAGCGCCTAAGCCGCATGGTGATGTGAAAAAATCATGGCAGGAAGCCAACTTTGGAGATGGTATTCCGTTGGGAGCAACACTTACCACATTAGCCAAAATACAAACCGATAATAAAAATGCCGAAAATGAGGTTGTAAAAAAGATATTGGGTAAAATTGACCAGGCGCAGGTAACTTTAAATCAATTTAAAGCTGTAGTAGTGCCGTCAAGCAACTATGTAATTGCAGGGCAGCCTTACAAGGCAGAAATTTATTTGTCTGCTTATGATCAAAACTCAAACCCGAGCATTACTGTGGGGGGCGCATCGATACCAACCAGCAATGGTGTCGGTACTTACACAACTACCGCGAGTGGTGAAGGCATGCATACTTGGACTGGCCAGTTGTTAGTAAAACAGGTTGACGGACCGCCTAAACCATATCCAATTAGCGGATCTTACATGGTAGCAAGACCTTCAGCAGTTATTTCTCCTGATAAAATGAATGTGCTGTATATCGGTGTTCCTAACCCAATATCGGTATCTGCGCCGGGTGTAGCAGCAGGCGACTTAAACGTACATTTTAGCGGCGCCGGTTCTTTAAGCGGTTCAGGTGGCCACTACACAGCTACAGTTAGCAGCATTGGTAAAGCTACGATTTCTGTTAGCGGTGCCAAAGGAGCTGCATTAGGCTCAACAGAGTTCCGGATCAAAAGAATCCCTGATCCTAAGCCACAATTTGCAGGTAAAAGCGGTGGCAACACCAGTTCGGCCAATATCAAAGCACAGGACAGGCTTTTTGCCCAGCTTGATAACTTTGACTTTGATGCTAAATTTAACGTAACACACTTTACTATGCTGGTTGTAAAACCACGTCAGGACGCTATTATTTTATCGGGTTCGGGTGGTGATTTAACCAGCGCTATGCACAGTGCTTTAAATACAGTTACACCAGGAACTACGGTTATATTTAAGGATATCATCGCGGTAGGACCTGACCATTCACCACGGTCACTTGACCCAATTGTATTATCCGCAAATTAAACGCGTATGAAAAAGAGAATTTTAGTTGTTATCCTTTGTTTGGCTTGTGTAAGTGCCTTTGCTCAAAAAAAGCGCACCAAAAGACCGCCTGCAAAAAAGACAACCACCGCCAGACAAACAACGCAAAAACCTGTACAGGTTCAACCGGATAACGTTACCAGTCAGCAGCCTCTTGATACTGCACGTAAAATAGCAGCAAAGCCTTTTGACAGGCCGCTTGATGGCTACTACAAAAAGAGTAATATTTTAAATGCTAAGGTTACGCCTTATCCTAACTTGCGCGAAAATGATGTTGCCTTTGCAAAACGTGTTTGGCGTGAAATTGATGTGCGTGAAAAGATGAATCAATATCTGGCTTCACCTAAAAGCCGTTTAATTGATGTATTGCTTGACGCTATCAGCAGGGGCGAGCTTACAGCGTATGATCCTACTCCGGGTAAAAAAGATGATCCTGGAGGTGACGGTTTTACTACTCCTTTAACAGGTGCACAGGCCCGCGGCCGTTTAGCATCTGACAGCAGCGTGGTTGAAAAACGTGATAAGGATAATAATGTTATATCATCTACCATGGTAGCCGGCGAATTTAACCCGGATAGCGTGCTTAAATTCCGGATCAAGGAAGATTGGGTATTTGACAAACAGCGCTCGGTATTTGAGCCTCGTATTATAGGTATTGCGCCACTAATTAAACCTAAAGGCGCAGGTTCACTTGATATCGACTTTCAGCCTGCTTTCTGGGTGTATTTCCCGGAAGCCCGCCCGATACTTGCTACTAAAGAGGTGGTTAGCCGCAGCAGCGATGCTACCGGTTTAAGTTTTGATGACGTGTTTATCAAACGCATCTTTACCAGTTATATCGTAAAAGAAAGTAATGATAAAGATGAGCGTATAAAAGATTACGCCCAGGGTATTGATAAGCTTTACGAATCGGAAAGGATCAAGAAATCCCTTCTCGACTGGGAGCTTAACCTTTGGCAATACTAATAGTTAAAGATTAAACAAGATTTTTATAAAACGGGCGATGAAAACTCATCGCCCGTTTTGTTTTATATGCCTATTGTATCATGATAACTAAAAGCGAGTAGTAAAAAAAGTAAAATAACATCGATCTGGTAATTCTTTGTCATGTTGAGCGATAGCAAAACATCTTATTCAATAAGCATAACGATCTTACAGGGCGAATAAGCTACTTCGTTCCTATACATTACATAAATTAAAAATGGTGTCATGCTGGGGTTCTCGAAGCATGGTGGGCAGGGCCTCTGCGCGCGACCCTTCGACGGGCTCAGGGTGACAGACCGCTATTTGTAATTCCTTTTTAGAGTCGACCGTATTTTTATTTTTAAATATATAATGACGGGCATAGATGTAATCCGCTGGCATTACTTATTCCCTTTAGTTTATAGGCCATTCTCACCTCCCGCCTGACCAATAACTTAAAGCTTTCGACCAACTCCTCAAAAAATCCGACCAACTCCCGAAAGTGGGGTAAATAGTGCGTTTTTAGGGTTTGCAGAGTACTTTCAGGGCTTTGTCTATTTATATCAACAGCTGGTATAACGCTTTTTAGCAGTTAAAATATATGTTGTTCATTTGATCATTGAAAACAACAACACAACATATTTAAAAACATTAAAACCTTAACGCCATGAAAACCTCACTAAAATTATCAGCCTTATTTGTATTATTAACCGCAGGTGTATTTGCTACTACAGTAGCTAAAGCCGATGAAGGTAAAATAGATGTTGCCCCTAAAGCCAAAGAAGTGGTGAGCTTTAAAGCTCTTGACCATGACCGCGGTATCCAGTTAAACTTCCTGAAATCCGAAGATGGAAAATCATTTGTAAGGTTTTACAATAAAAATAATGAGCTTATATTAAAAGATTACGTAACAAACAAAACCGAAGTAAGTAAAGGCTATGTGTTAACCGAATTGGAAGATGGTGAATATACCATGGAGGTTACAACAAATAACCAGGTGGTTAAAAAATCAGTTCACGTTTATAGGGATGGCGATCAAAAATCATTCTATATAGCTCAATAAAAATTACTCTCCACTATATAACGAAGGCCAGGTTCATTGAACCCGGCCTTTATTGTTTTAAATAAATAAGGGATTAGCCCTGTCCGGCGTCTGCGCCTGTGTTAAAATAGGCTAATATCGCTTTAGCCTGTTTAAGATTTACTACTTCAAGCAGTATCTCCTCATTAGCTTCACGGATCTTTTTTACCGATTTGAAGTATTTAAGCAGTTTTTCGGCTGTGGTTTTGCCTATGCCTTCTATCAGTTCAAGCTCGGTTACCAGTGTGCCCTTGTCTCTTTTTTTACGGTGGAAAGTAATACCAAAACGGTGCGCCTCATCGCGCAGGTGCTGGATCACCTTAAGGGTTTCCGATTTTTTGTCAAGATATAATGGATATTGGTCATTAGGATAATAAAGCTCCTCCAGGCGTTTAGCGATGCCTATTACGGTTACTTTTTTATCTATGCCCAATAATTTAAGGCTATGCATGGCAGATGATAACTGGCCTTTGCCGCCGTCAATTACTATCAGCTGGGGTAATTCGGTACCTTCGTCAAGCATCCGGCGGTAACGGCGGTGTACGGCCTCTTCCATCGTGGCAAAATCGTTTGGCCCCTCAACGGTTTTAACATTAAAATGCCGGTAATCTTTTTTGGAGGGCTTACCATCTTTAAAAACCACAATGGCCGATACCGGGTACTTGCCCTGAAAGTTGGAGTTATCAAAACACTCAATATGACGCGGCAACTGGTTCATGCGTAAATCTTTCATCATCTGCGTAAGCAAGCGCTCAGTACGGATCTCCGGGTTCAGCTTTTCATACTGGTCAATTTTTTCCTTTTTAAAGAACTGAACATTCTTTTGCGAAAGATCAAGCAGCTTGCGTTTCTCGCCGAGTTTGGGTACCGTGAATTTGATGTTAGGATGGTCCTCAAGGTCAATATCAAACGGTACGATGATTTCCTTGCTATCGCTGCTATAACGGCTCCTGAACTCGGATATGGCCAGTGTAAGCAATTCCTCATCGCTTTCATCCAGTCGTTTTTTTAGCTCGATGGTTTGCGTTTGAATGATGGTGCCGTTCATTACCTTCAGGAAGTTAACGAAAGCCAGTTTCTCTTCAGATGCTATGCTGAAAACATCTACATCGGTAATAGATGAGTTAACAACAGTTGATTTGCTTTGATAATTTTCCAGCAGCTCAAACTTGCGTTTAAGGCGATGGGCTAATTCAAAGTTCATCTCCATGGCAGCGGCTTCCATCTCGTTTTTTAAACGACGAAGCACTGCACCTATTTTGCCATTGAGGATATCTTTGATCTCTTCAATACTGTTATCATAGTCGGCCTCGGTTTGATAGTTTTGGCAGGGGCCTTTACAGTTGCCCAGCTGGTATTCCAGGCAAACCTTAAACTTACCCTTATCAATATTTTCGCGGGTAAGCTGCAGGTTGCAGGTACGTAGGGGATAAGTTTCCTTTATAAGCCCTAAAATGTTATGCATCATGCTTACAGATGCATAAGGACCAAGGTATTTTGAACCGTCTTTAACTATGCGGCGGGTCCAGAAAATACGCGGATAATTCTCGCTTTTAATGATGATCCACGGGTAGGTTTTATCATCCTTAAGCATTACGTTATAACGCGGCTGATGCTTTTTGATCATGCTGTTTTCCAGCAGCCAGGCATCTACCTCTGTGTCAACAATGGTGAAAGTAATAGCACGGATCTTGGATACCAGCACCCTTGTTTTGGCATTGATATGGATATCCTGGTTAAAGTACGAACCAACGCGATTGCGCAGATCCTTGGCCTTGCCAATATATATCAATTCCTGCTCACTATCCCAGTATTGATAAACCCCGGGCTTGTGAGGGATGTTTTTTAAAGCACTTTTATAGTCGAATTGGTTCATTAGTTCATTAGTTCACTGGTTCATTGGTCTGCTTGGTGATTGCCCTCTGCTTTACCAATAAAACGTGTTTTATCGTTTATTACTCTCCCTTATCGTTACCGTTCCGCTTGCCAATGAATTTAAGGTATGCATTTAATTTAATATGAATGACCTGGAGTTTTTCAAACAGATCGTTAAATTGCTCCTCGGTTATAAGATTCCTTTTCTTTGATTTTTGCAGCCAACCTTTTGTTTCCAAAATTGAACCACGACTAAAGTAACAGAAATTGCGATTTTCTTTGTAGTGGTACCTTCCATAGCCTTCCGCAATATTCGCACTGATAGAATCAGCTGAACGGACTATTTGTTTTCCAACAGTATCCTTGGTAAAATAGTCCCATCCACTTACAAGAAACCAAATTTCATCACTGAAACTATCGGCCAATCTGTATACTTCTAAGTCTTCGAGCGTGTGATGACTCATACTATTGAACTATTTACCAATGAACTAATGAACAAGTGAACCAATGAACCATCAGAATCCCAATTTCTTATCCACGTCGGTAGTTCCTTGTTGCTGCTGGTTGTAAGCACCGCAATCCAGTATGATGCTTACACCATTTGCCGGCGCATCAAAATCTACATTCTTTTTAATGCCGAGGGCCTGGTTGGCATATACCTTTTTCATGTACATAGCAAATATAGGCAGGGCGCTATTGGCTCCTTCGCCAAGACGGGTACTCTGGAATGCGATATCGCGGTCTTCGCAACCTGTCCATAAGCCTGTAACCAATTGCGGGGTTATACCAATAAACCACCCATCCGAGTTATTTTGGGTTGTACCTGTTTTACCGCCGATAGGGTTGCGTAAACCATATTTGTAGGTTAACCTTGAACCGGTGCCATCTTCAATAACGCCTTTAAGCATGTAGGTCATTACATAGGCTGTTTGCGGGTTCATGGCCTGTACAACACGTGGCGTATGGGTATACAATACGTTGCCGTTTTTATCTTCGATACGTAAAATATAAGTAGGCTCTGTCCATAAGCCATGATTGGCAAATGCCGAATAAGCCGCAGTCATTTCAAAAACGGATGCATCAAACGTACCCAGGCAAATTGATGGGTAAGGCGGCACTGCAGAAGTAATGCCCATTTTCTTGATCAGGTCAACAACGGGCTCAGGTTTAACTTCGCCCATAACGTGAGCTGTTACCCAGTTTTGCGAGTGTGCCAACGCCTGCCTTAAAGTAATAAAGCCCGGCAAAGTTTCGGATGGCGATGAACGTGGGCACCATGGCGCACCGTAGCCACGAATGGTATCAGGTACGTTATTGATCTTCATACAGGGTGAGTAGCCATTATCAATAGCCACGGCATAAGTAAATGGTTTGGCTGTTGAGCCTACCTGGCGTGTGCCGTTTTTTACCTGGTCGTACTTAAAGTGTTCAAAATTGGTGCCTCCAACCCAAGCCTTAACATAACCGGTAGTTGGGTCCATACTCATGAGGGCATTCCGCAAAAGCATTTTACAGTAAATAATACTGTCAATAGGGCGCATCATGGTATCGATATTGCCATGCCAGGTAAACAGGTTGAGCATGGTTTTAGTCTTGAAGTTTTCTTCAATTTCCTCGTCAGATTTTTCCTGTTGTTTCAATTGCTTATACCTGTCAGACTTTTGCATGCCCTGATCAAGTAAAAACTTAAAGTTGTGAATGCTTTTGTACAAGTTGCGGCCGCGCCAGTGATCATTGAACTGGGCTTGCAAGTCCTTCATATAATCGCGCTGTGCATCCTCAGCATATTGCTGCATGGTGGCGTCAATAGTAGTATATATTTTTAAGCCATCACGGTCAAGATCATAGGGACTACCATCCGGGCGGTTGATATTTTGTTCCTTGAAAATCTTTTGAAGCTCCTTTTTCAACACCGAACGGAAGTAAGGCGCAAGGCCATCAAAATGGTTGTTCTGGTGAAAATCAAGACCAAGAGGTTTCTGTTTAAACTCTTCAGCCTGTCCGTCGCTCAGGTATTTTTGCTCGGCCATACGGTTCAGCACCAGGTTACGCCTTTTAAGTGCGTTATCCGGGTGACGGATGGGTGAATAGATGCCCGGACCATTAACCATGCCTATTAACAGCGCAGCCTGATCGGGCGTTAATTTATCGGGTGTAGTATTAAAATAAGTACGTGCTGCCGATTTGATACCGTAGGTGTTATAAGCACCAAAATCAACCGTGTTAAGGTACATGGTCAGGATCTCTTCTTTGGTGTAATGACGTTCAAGTTTAACGGCTGTAACCCATTCCTGTAACTTTTGGATGATCCGTTTAAATGGATTGGCTGATCGTTCAGAAAAAAGGTTAAGCGCCAGCTGTTGTGTTATGGTACTGCCTCCCTGTTTTTGCCCGATGAGCAAATGAGCGAAAATGGTAAAACTACGACCAAAGTCAATGCCCGAGTGGTCGTAAAAGCGTTTATCTTCTGTAGCAACCAACGCATTGATCACATTTGGTGATAGCTCACGGTAAGTAACGTTTGACCGGTTTTGAATATAATAAGTACCCAATACCTGCTTATCCGACGAGATGATCTCTGTAGCCTGGTTACTCTTCGGATTTTCCAGATCGCGGAATGACGGCAGCTGGCCAAACACATCAAAAATGGTAAGCGTTATCATGATAACCACAAAAAAGAAAAGGGCTATCACAATACGCCATATATACCAATTGTATCTTCTTATATCTGCGGGCTGAAGTTGATTTTTCGAGTTAAACCTTGTGTTAGTGGTTCTCATTTTTTAATAAAATTTCTGGTAGTAGTCAAAATAACTATCCAATATACTTTGGGTTGCTAATTTATCCAGATTTTCTTTGGTAATGATAAAAAAGCTGTATTTATCCCTTGGTACCTTCATAATATCAGGCAGCAGGGGAACAATGGTGCGGGCGTAGTCCTTGGCATCGTCAAGGCTGTAAAAGCGGCCAACATAAATCAGCTGGTTATTATCACCAACATTTTTTACATGGTGGATAACTTCGCTTCGGGTATATCGGGTACGGTTAAATTGCCCTACTCCAAAACGTGTAGAGGCCAGATTAGTTGTACCGCTGGCAACATTTATCACAAAGTAATAATTGCTGCTATCGCGCTTGCTGAATATGTAAGTAACAGTGGGTGTTTTACTGATAGCAGCCGTAGGCGTGGTTGCAATTGAATCCTTTTGTTTTGGTGCCGGCTGTGCAGCAATATCCCTTGAAGTATCAGGCATTTTATGTTGCGGCAGCGGGATCTGCGTTAAAGCAAGCTGTTTTGGCTGCTGGGTAACTGTTGGCTGAATTTGAGGTGCCGATGTTTTGGCCCCTGCTATTACGCGCGTATCCCTTTCAGGCAAACGCTCCTGGGGCGTTATATTTTGGGCCGATGGCGTATACGGCGGGCGGTATTCTGTTTGTTTTTGATATGCTACCGGCGGGGTAAAAGGGATCTCGTTAGGATCATCATTAAATAATACCACCGGGCGGGCAGCTATTTCGGCTTTGTTGGAATCAATGTAGGCCAGATGCTGGTTAACCAAGGGGGCAATAAGCTTATCGTGCGGGTATTTTGCAGCAATCAATTGTAAATCGGCTTGAAAGGGGGGCAGCTTTTCCATATGCCCGGCGGCTAAAGCCTTTAGATAATAAAGCTGTGCTGCATACCGGTTGTCGGGATATTTGTTGAGCAGATCATTGGCTTTCTCAATTACCCTTGTGTATTGTTTTTGAGCATACTGGTCATATACATCATTATAGAAGCCGTTAAATTCCGCGTCTACATCGGCCAGTTTACGGGCATAGTCCGGATCAAGAATAACCTTGGCAAATACGCTTTCCGGATACTCTTTTAATAACCTGTTTTTATAATCAGTTGATTTTGCAGCGTCAATATCTGTATAAAGCCTGTATAGGTTATAGTATATTGAAGGCTTGTCATTGCTTTGCGGAAAGCGAGTAAGCAAAGTTTCGTAGGTGGCAATGGCTTCCTTTTTATCTTCCAGCACATCGCGGTAAAAATTAGCCATTTCAAAATAGGCATTATAGATCCTGATGTTTGATTGTTGTAACAAGGCTGGGGTGAGCGGAAGATTTTTAACCAGGTCCTGCCGGTAAGTACCGGCCGATACGTTTGTGCTGTTATAAGCTACGCTGCCAACCGGAGCATCAGGATCATTAACCTGCGAGCCAAGGCCGGTATTGGCTGTTGGTATACCCGTATTTGAACGCCTGCTCCGGCGCCAGTTATCCTCAAGTTTACGGTTGCCCCATAAACGCTTAAAATCGTTATAGCCCTGGCTTATGGCACTGCTGTTGTAAAAATAAAATGTGCTGCCGCTGGTTTTATTTTGGGCCGATGAATTATTCCTGTCGAACGTGTTTGACATTACCCCATTATTGGCATTGGCTGCTGCACCTGCGCTGGCCTCCAGTGCGGCCTGTTGCTGCTGGCGTGTTTTGCGGGCTACCATTTCATCTATGCGGGTATCGCGGGCTTTCTCATCTAAGGCGGCAAGCATCTGCAGGGTATCCTCGCGCGAAATGGTTTCAAGCAGGCGGGTAAGGATCTGCAGGTTATCTGCCTTTTTGCGGATAAGTTGGTATCCCGGATAATTTACCGACAGGTTATTAAGTGTGCTGTCATAATAAAGCCTGGCGCTTACATAATCGGCTTTGTTTTTAAAGTTGATATCTGCAATACGTAAGTATGAAAGGCCCTTTTGATTTTGATTTTTGGTGCTTACACGTACCGATTTTTTATAGCTTTTCAGGGCGTTGTCGATTTCCCCAGCTTTAAACTGTTGCTCACCGATCTGATAATATACCTGGTCGAAAAAGTCAATATTGTCGCTGTTTTTAAGCAGGGCACGCAGCAGATCGATCTTATTTGCCTTAACACCATTTTGATTGTCGCGAATGCGGATACGGTTAAGATTGGCATTAAAAGCCATTTCAAAGCTTGCATTGCTTTTAACTATGCGGGTATAGTTTTCATAGGCATCGGCCGGCTTAAGGTTAAGCTCCTGTAGCTGGCCTAAAATAAATGTCCAGCGGAGTTTGAGATTGCTGATATAGCTGTATTTGATAGCCAGTTTAGCCATCTCTTCGGCTTCGGCATAATTTTGAGTTATGATGTCATACTGCAGTTTGGCTGCATAAACATCGGCAGTAATATTTTTTTTAGGGTTGATATCCTGCACTGCCGAATCAATTACCAATTTGGCCAAAGGTAACTGGTTAAGGTATATGAGTCCGCGGGCTTTCCATACCAGGGCTTCCTGTTTCAAATTAGCCTGCTTACCAAATGAACGGGTTACATAATTAAAATATTCAATCGCATCAAAATAGTTGGCCTCCAAATATCTTGCTTTGCCCAGCACCAGGTAAGCATCGCCCAGGTAGTGACTTTGTTCCTTGATACTGATGATCTTGTTGGCTTTTACTATAGCATCCTCCAGGTCTTTATCCGGAGTGCCTGTTTGAGTGGTAGTATCGGGATATACGTTTAGGATCTCATTATACGCATCAGGAAAGGAGGTGGTGTAGCTTTCCTGCTTAAGCCTTAAAATTTCGTTTGCGTTGAAAAGTATATTGTAATGGGCAGTAAGGTTTTGCATGGTGCGGTTAAAGCCGCTTTGTTTTTCAAGCGAACAACCGGCTGCTATTAGTATAACTGCAAACAGAAAAAAAATGCTGGTGTTTGATATATAGGATGATGATAATCGCCTCAATGCAATACGATAGTTTAAAAGCATTGCTAAAATACTAAAGATTATGCAATAGGTTTAATAAATTTGCGGATGCCGGAAAATGAACAAAATAACGAAGATGAGGTTGGTAAGCCTTTAAGTGCTTATGCCAAATACAGCAGCATCGGTTTCCAAATGGTGGTTGTTATAGGTATTTTTACCTTTGCAGGCTATAAAATTGATGAAGCCGGCAAACATGATGTAAAATGGGCAACTGCTGCATTGGCTCTTGTTGGTGTTTTTATTTCTTTGTATATCGTTATCCGCTCTGTAAAAAATTGAAACTGCGTACCGTTATCTTATTGTTTGTGCTGCTTGCTGTTATTATAGCTTTGCCGCCGTTTTTATTAAGCAGATCAAGCTATGCCGGCTGGATCGATCCTCATTTTTGGTTAATATTCGGCTTTATCACCGGGCTCACGTTTATTACCACTATTTCGATACTGATTGTGGCTAAAATTAACCAGGAAATATATGCCCAAACGTTTCTTGCAGCTACCATGGTCAAACTTTTGACCTGTATGTTTTTTTGCCTGTTTTTTTTGGTTAAAATCAAAGTAAACGGGGTGATATTTATCGCCAATTTTTTTTACGTATATTTCTTTAACCTCGTCTTTGAAATTTACGGTTTGTTACGTACCTTGCGCAACCAAAAATTAAAGTAAAAATCTCACTGTTAATGGATTTTAGCCCTGTTTTGAACTCAAAAAAAATCACCTTAGGTATCATTTTAAGCGTTTTTTCGCTGTTTGTAACGTTAAAAGCTAACGCTGTACAGGAAAAAAATGAGTCTTCAACAAGTGTTGAAAGTAAGGAAACCAAAAAATTTGACCCTAACGAAACCATTCTTGAACACATTGCAGATTCGCATTATTTCCACGTTGGTGGAAAGGTTGCGATACCTCTGCCGGTATTGCTTTATACCGATGGTGGACTGGAGTTTTTTATGGCTTCGAAATTCGGTGCAGAAGGCGAAGAAGTTTATCAAGGCAAGTATCACACATACGCACTTGTTAAGGATAAAGTAAAAGCTGTTGCTGCCGATGGTAAAACCGTTGACGAAAGTGCCAAGGTTTTTGATTTGTCAATTACCCGTAATGTGCTTTCGATGTGGATGTCGGTAGTATTGCTGATTATCATATTCGGTAGTGTTGCCGCTTCGTACAAAAAACGTGTAGGTAAAGCACCAAAAGGTTTACAATCATTATTGGAGCCACTTATCCTGTTTGTTCGTGATGAGGTTGCATTGCCAAACATTGGTTACAAGTATGCTAAGTTTATGCCGCTGTTGTTAACCATATTCTTTTTTATCCTGATCAACAACCTGATTGGTATGGTGCCGTTTTTTCCGGGAGGTTCAAACCTTACCGGTAACATTGCATTTACCATGGTGCTTGCAGTTATTACCCTTATTGTAGTTAACGTTAATGGTAATAAATACTATTGGAAACACATATTTGTTCCTGACGTACCGTTTTGGCTTTACCCTATCATGTGGGTGGTTGAAATTGTTGGTATTTTTTCAAAGCCTTTTGCGTTAATGGTGCGTTTGTTTGCAAATATGATGGCGGGCCACGTTATTGTATTGGCATTGATCTCTTTGATTTTTATATTCCAGACACTTTGGGTGTCGCCGGTATCAATAGCTTTCGCTTTGTTTATCGACGTGCTTGAGTTGCTGGTTGCTTTCCTGCAGGCTTTCATCTTTACAATGCTTACCGCGTTGTTTATTGGCAGTGCTGTTGAGGAGCATCATCATTAATAATTTGTAATTAATAATAACACTATATTCATTTAAATTTAAAAACAATGGTTGGAAGTATTGCTGCATTAGGTGCAGGTTTAGCAGTTATCGGTGCTGGTATTGGTATCGGTCAAATCGGTGGTAAAGCGATGGAAGGTATCTCTCGTCAGCCGGAAGCTGCTTCAAAAATTCAAACTGCCATGATCATCGCTGCTGCACTTGTTGAAGGTGTTGCTCTTTTCGGTGTGATCGTAGCACTGTTGGGTAACCACTAATTTTTACCCTTCAAAAAATTAAGGACCGGTTGGTGTAACGGTTGGTTGCACACCGGTTCTTACTTGAAAAGTAATTTAATAGAATCATAGTATAACGTTATCATAAAATGGAGTTAGTATTACCTGATTGGGGTTTAGTTGTCTGGACAACAGTCACATTTTTGTTTTTGCTTATTTTATTAAGGGCATTTGCCTGGAAACCTATCATGGCCGCTATTGGCGAGCGTGAGCGTTCAATTGAAGATGCTTTATTGAAAGCTGAAGCTGCTAAGGATGAAATGAGCCGTTTAACCAATGAAAACGAAGCATTGATTAAACAAGCCCGTGCCGAGCGCGATCTGATCCTGTCTGAAGCCCGCAAAGCTAAAGAGCAAATAGTATCTGATGCTAAAGAGCTTGCACACAAAGAAGGTGCACGTATGATTGAGCTTGCCCGTGTTGAAATTAACAATCAGAAAGCTATTGCTTTGGCTGATGTTAAAAACCAGGTAGCTACGTTATCTTTAGAAATTGCTGAGAAGATCCTTCGCAAGCAATTTGAAGATCAGCAGCAGCAAGACGAATTGGTTAGCCAATTATTGAAAGAAGTGAAGTTATAAGATTTCGGATCTGGGATGTTGGATTTCGGATTTATTCCGGTATCTACTGAACAATTTAAACACCGAAATTCAAAATAAAAATTCCGAAATCGAAAATTCGAAATTAAAAAGAAATGTCAGAAGTAACAGTAGCATCGAGATACGCCAAATCACTTATCGACCTTGCGCAGGAACAAAACATTGTTGATGCGGTAAAGGCTGATATGGATCTTTTTTTACATACTTTAAAAGGAAGTTCTGAACTGGCCGCTGTTTTGGCTAACCCTATTATTTCACAAGCTAAAAAGATCAGTATTCTTGAAGCAGTGTTTAATAATAAGGTAACTAAAGTAAGCATCTTGTTCTTTAAGCTGATGATAAACAAAGGCCGTGGCGGTGTTTTGTATTTTACTGCCCAGGAGTACATCAACCTTTTCAACGTTAAAAGGAACATTACTAAAGCTAAAGTTACATCAGCTACAACATTATCTGACACCAATAAAAAGACATTGGTAGATGAATTACAGAAAGCTATCGGTGGTACAGTTGTGTTGGATACTAAAGTAGATCCTGCATTAATTGGTGGATTTGTGCTTAATGTAGGTGACAGGCAGGTTGATACCAGCATTGCTGCAAGCCTTAAGAAGATGAAAAAAGAATTTGCTGAAAAAGCATAATTAATTAAGTATTAAAAGTAAAACTCTAAATAAATTTTAAACAATGGTAGAGGTAAGACCAGACGAAGTATCAGCAATTTTGCGTCAGCAGTTGGCCGGCTTCAAGTCAGAATCTGAATTAGAAGAAGTGGGTACTGTACTCCAGGTGGGTGACGGTATCGCACGCGTTTATGGATTAACTAAAGTACAGTCGGGCGAGTTGGTTGAATTTGGCACTGGATTGCAAGGCATCGTACTTAACCTTGAAGAAGATAACGTGGGTGTGGTATTGTTAGGTAAATCTGACGATATTAAAGAAGGTGATACCGTTAAACGTACCAACAGGATTGCATCAATTAACGTAGGCGAAGGTATGCTTGGCCGTGTTGTTGATACTTTGGGTGCACCTATCGATGGTAAAGGACCAATCTCCGGTCAAACTTACGAGATGCCGCTTGAGCGTAAAGCTCCGGGTGTAATCTACCGTCAGCCGGTAACCGAGCCATTACAAACTGGTATCAAAGCTATCGACGCGATGATCCCTATCGGCCGTGGCCAGCGTGAGTTGGTTATCGGTGACCGTCAAACCGGTAAAACTGCGGTTTGTATCGATACTATCATCAACCAAAAAGAATTTTACGATGCAGGTAAACCTGTAATCTGTATATATGTAGCCTGCGGACAAAAAGCATCAACTGTTGCTAACATCGTTCGTACGCTTGAAGAGAACGGCGCTATGCCTTACTCAATCATCGTTGCTGCAAACGCATCTGATTCTGCAACCATGCAGTTCTTTGCTCCGTTTGCAGGTGCTGCAATCGGCGAGTACTTCCGTGATACAGGCCGTCCGGCTTTGATCATCTATGATGACTTGTCGAAACAAGCTGTTGCTTACCGTGAGGTATCGTTGTTATTACGTCGCCCACCGGGCCGTGAGGCTTATCCTGGTGACGTGTTTTACCTGCACAGCCGTTTATTAGAGCGTGCCGCTAAGATCAACTCAAATGATTCTATCGCACAGCAAATGAATGACCTTCCTGAGTCTATCAAAGGCATCGTTAAAGGCGGTGGTTCATTAACAGCGCTTCCGATCATCGAAACACAGGCTGGTGACGTATCTGCATACATCCCAACCAACGTAATTTCAATTACTGACGGTCAGATCTTCCTTGAATCCAATTTGTTTAACGCAGGTGTTCGTCCGGCTATCAACGTAGGTATTTCTGTATCACGTGTAGGTGGTAACGCGCAGATCAAATCAATGAAGAAAGTTGCCGGTACTTTGAAACTTGACCAGGCACAGTTCCGTGAGCTTGAGGCTTTCTCAAAATTCGGTTCTGACCTTGATGCTTCAACTAAAAACGTGCTTGACAAAGGTATCCGTAACGTAGAGATCCTTAAACAAGGTCAATACTCACCGGTAACTGTTGAAAAACAAGTTGCTATCATTTACCTGGGTACTAAAAACTTAATGCGTAACGTACCTGTAAACAAGGTAAGGGAATTTGAAGCTGAATTTACCGACCAGTTAGAAGCTCGTCACCCGGAAGTTTTAGCTGCCCTTAAAGCAGGTAAATTTGACGACCAGCTTACCGGCGTACTGGAAACAGTAGCTAAAGAACTGTCAGCAAGGTATTAATATTAGATTTGAGATGTTAGATGTGAGATATGAGACCTGTCTCTTCCACATCTGACATCTTTATATAAATTAGATAAACAGATTGAAGGTACAGATATGAGATTATCTCAAATCTCATATCTCAAATCTCACATCTCAATAAAGAATGGCTAATTTAAAAGAAGTAAGAAACAGGATCAAATCTGTATCATCAACCCAGCAGATCACCAAGGCTATGAAAATGGTTTCGGCTGCTAAGTTGAAACGTGCTACCAACGCTATTATTCAGCTGCGTCCTTACGCAAGTAAGTTGAAGGACCTCCTGGCTAACTTATCTGCAAGTTTGGAGGATAACACTTCTCCTTATCTTCAGGAGCGTGAGCCGGTACGTGTATTGGTAGTTGTGGTATCATCAAACCGTGGTTTGGCTGGTGCATTTAACGCTAACGTTATTAAAACAGCTAACAACCTGATTGCTGAAAAATATTCAAAGCAGCTTGCTGCCGGTAATGTTTCAATAGTTGCTATCGGTAAAAAAAGCCAGGAGTTTTATCAAAGGCGTAAGTACAACGTAATTGGTAACAATAACGACCTGTACCTTGACCTGAACTTTGAAAATGCTTCAAAAATTACTGAAAGTATTATGCAAGGCTTTGTTAACGGCGACTATGACCGTGTAGAGCTGGTGTATAACCACTTCCGTAACGCTGCGGTACAATACCTTATCACTGAGCAATTATTACCAGTGCCAAAACCTGAGAAAAAGGAAGAGGCTAAAACTGCTAACGTTGATTACATCCTTGAGCCGTCACAACAGGAAATAGTTGAGCAATTGATACCTAAAAATATCAAGATCCAACTTTACCGCGCTGTATTGGATTCAAATGCATCTGAACATGGTGCCCGTATGACAGCGATGGATAAAGCAACCGAAAATGCCGGTGAGCTTTTGAAATCATTGAAGCTTTCATACAACCAGGCCCGCCAGGCAGCCATCACTACCGAGCTTACCGAGATCGTGAGCGGTGCGGCAGCCCTTTCAGGCGGTAACTAAGTTTAAAATACTTTTATATAGAAAAGGCTTTCCGGAAGGAGAGCCTTTTTTGTTGGTGTCTGAACCATGATTTACTGGATTAAAGGATTTTTGGGATTTACTTTTCGGTTTTTATATTGGTCGAATACTGGTCGAAGTTTAGCGATAGCGTAACTTCGACCTAAAATGGCGCAAGCATTCTGCTTGCGAAACCAATAACCTAAATCTATATTCGTATCAAATGGGGGCCCAAATATACTTTTCACGAGCACCAGTAAACGAGTCGTAATAGGCTTAAATGATGGAAGAGATCAAATTAAAAAAGGTAATATTAAATTTAAGTATTTTGGTGTTTGCAATATCTCTCACGCAGGAATGCTATTGTACTTCAGATTCTTGTGGCAATTCGGCCATGGCATTGATCGTGGGACCATTGGGACTTTGTTTTGGAGGCGCAGGTTTTAGCTGGTTGGCAAATCCTTTCTTATTTATTGCGTGGTTTTCTTTTAGGAAGAAACCGTTAAATGCGGTTATTACCAGTGTGATATCGGTAGCTTTAATGCTTTCATTTTTATTTTTTAAACAGATAATCTCAGATGAGGCAGGGAATTACTCCGCAATAGTTGGTTATAAGCTGGGATATTGGCTATGGGTGTTAAGTGGAGGAATAATGCTTGTTGGTAGTATATTAATCTTGTATAGGCCGGAGGGTAACAATAACATATGAAAATTATACTAACCAATTGGATAACATAATATATGAAAATTATACTAACCAATTGGATAACTCTACGGTCTGGTCGAAGTTTAGCGTAGCGTAACTTCGTCCTAAAATGGCGCAAGCATTCTGCTTGCGAAACCAAATACCTAAATCTATATTCGTATTCATGGGCCGCAAATACACCTTTCACGAACACGATCAACTTTATTTTGTAAGCTTTGCTACTGTAAACTGGATAGACGTTTTTGTGAGGCGAGTTTACTGTGATATAATTGTCGACAGCCTTAAGTATTGTATCGAAAATAAAGGGTTGGAATTGTACGCCTGGTGCATCATGTCGAGCCATGTGCATTTGATCATCAGCACCGAAAAAGGTAACTTATCAGATATCCTACGTGATTTGAAAAGACATACATCCAAAACAATTCTAAAAGCCATCGCAGAGAACATTCAGGAAAGTAGACGTGAATGGCTATTATGGATGTTTGAACGCGCAGGAAAACGCAATGCAAACAATGAGCAATATCAGTTTTGGCAGCAAAATAATCACCCTATAGAATTGTCAACCCACCAAATGCTAATACAACGATTGGATTATTTGCATAATAATCCGGTCGAGTCAGGAGCAGTAGATTATCCTCCAAATTACTTATACAGCAGCGCGAAGGATTATTATTTGGATGAAAATGGACTGTTGCCTGTTATTCGTTTAAGCTGAAAGCTTAAGTCATTTTAGGACGAAGTTACGCTATCGCTAAACTTCGACCAGTGAAGGAAAACAATCGTGTTTTCCACGACATAAATAAATAAAAGAGGTGGCGGCTATCTATTATAAAACAATAAGGTCAACTTCGGCATTGATCTCGTTTGTGGGTGTTACTTTATCCCAGATATGCACTTTTACATGGTAGGTTTGGCCCGAAGCCATAGGGCGGCCAACGGTTATAGTTCCCTGCAATTCGGTGGCTTGCGCCGGCGGATAGCCTTCAGTCCCTTCAAATAAGTCGGCCGCATTAAGCATGGATTTTCCGTTTTTATCGGTAACCAATAGCGAGAGGCCCGGATAAGCCTTGCCATCCTTCAGCCCATAATTTTCAACACCAAGTGCCGCTATGGCAATTTTGGTGTTAAGCTGCACCTTATTACTGGTTAATTTATTACCTCCCGCGTCTACCAGTATCGCATCCTGAACACCAAATCCTTTATAACTTAGTTTTAAACCAGTAATAAGATCTGTTTTAACTCCCCGGCTAAAGTTGCAGCCAGGCAGTATAATACAGCATAGCATTACTGATGCTATTAAAATTGAATATAATTTTGAGGTTTTCATGGTTCAGGATTATTGAGGTGTTAGCTTCTTCTGTTTGTATCAACAAATAAACAAAAATAGCTAATAGATTTATTTATAGTTTGTTCCATTTTCTTTTGATTTTGTTGCATACAGAATCGCCTGCCTCAGGATTTGGGAATCGGCAGGATTTTAATGCTTGCAATATTTTTCAAATCAATCAAAAATCCGGGAATCAAATAATCCCAAAATCAATCAGCGAAATCAACGCAATCATAACAAAAATCAACGGTCAGGGTTACCTCTTGCCTGTCTTTGGTATCAATGTATACCAAAGAAAATTAAACAGTTATGAAAACAAAATTATTCCTGGCGTTGCTGGCGGGCGTATTGCTGCTGGGCGCATGTAAAGGCTCAAATTATGAAGCCATCCGAGATGATAAGGCTGCATCAAATACTGATGCTGCGTTGGCCAATGCAGATAGTACCTCGGCCGAAAGCACTGCCACCAAACTGGTAAAAACCGCCGATATGCGTTTTAAGGTTAAAAACGTTCGGCAAACGGGCGATGCTATTGCCGCACTCACTGCAAAAATGAACGGAATGGTAATGCATCACCAGATGCAGGCCAATATTGAAAGGAGCGAAGATATCCGTATTAGTAAGGACTCGGTTAACCGGGTTTCGGCTTTTAGTACCACTGCCGATATGACCGTGCGCGTACCTTCAGACAAACTGGAAGACTACATGACCGAAGTAGGGCATATGGGTACGTATGTCACCATGCGTAAAATGGATATTGAAGACCGTACGCTGGATTACTTGTCCGAAAAATTAAAACTCAAGAACCGGCAGGAGCTGGTCGCTCAGCAAAAACAAGGCAAGGTGATCATCAAAAACCCGGTTAACGTAATGTTGCTGAAAGATGACATGGTTGACCAGCAAATTGGCGGCATGCGTACCGATGCCGAAGTTAAATACAGCACCGTAACCCTGAGCTTTTATCAAAGCAATACTATTGTACAGGAAACAATAGCCAATGATGACCCTTCGGCTTATCAATTGCCTTTTTTTAAGCGTTTGACCATAGCTATGAACAATGGCTGGAGCTTGTTTATTGAGCTTATGCTGGGTGTGGCCAATATCTGGGTATTTATTATGCTGTTGGTGGTTTTATGGATGTTGTACCGTTATTACAGGCGTAAACACCCGGTATGGTTTGCCAGCGGCATAAAATCATAAAAACTTTGTCGCTTTTTCGGTAAACATTTCTATTTTTGCGCAAACATTAAAAATCGGTACCATGGAATCAATGGAAAATGCTAACGCAGAAGGTCATTACAAATTATTAACTGTAGCTATTGTTATCGGTATAGTAGGCGTGTTCCTGCGTTTTGCCGGCGATGCCAACACTGGCTTCATGTACACTTCTATTTCAAATGTTATTATGATCATTGGTATCCTGATCGCTTTGAAATGTGTTTTCGCAATCATGAAGTAACAAACCTGTAACAGGGAAATGATATAAAAAAAGCGCTTTCAATTTGAAGGCGCTTTTTTTGTGCTTGTTACTTGGGGTGATAGCCCGATTGGTTCAGGATTTTTTGGGCGTCTTTATCGGCCATCAGTTGCGGCAGGGTAACGTCAGAGTGCTTATCCATGTATTTCTTTACTATTTGCCAACCGGTCCAAACGGCAAGTTTTGGGGCCGATTCATTTTTTTCACCAAAACCCGGGGTAAAAGGTGCTTCAGTAAGGTACTTCTGAATTTTCTGGTAATCCGTTTCATACAGTAAGTTTTCCTGTAAAAAATACCCCCATATTTTACCTTCAAATTCATTACACCATTTTAGTTGCGCGGTGGTGTAGCGGATCTTAGTGCTATCTGCCATATCAGGCAGCACCCTATCCATAAAATACATGATCTTGCCGTTGTAGATCATTTTATTAAGCAGGGCTTTGTCATTATCATCTTCCGGGAACATGTCTTCTCGTGCAATGCCCTCAACAACCCTCGGCGTAATGTTGTCGGGAGTAAACCACCTGGAAAGATAATGTGGAAAAGCATTGGTAAGTGAAGGGTAAAAACGAGAATCTGCACCCAGGAAAAGATCTATACCCACACCAAAATAGCCATCGCCAATGGTGGTTTGCGCCTGGAAGCCAGAAATATAGGCATATACACGCGGCAGGCGTTTTTGCGGGTAGTAATATTTAATGTATTTAAAAGCTTCGGTAAGGCTGGCATTTTGCTGATCCATATTAGGGAAGGCGGCATCAGCATCGTGCTTTAGGTCATTATAGGCTTTGCCTGTAAATACCTGCTGCAATGCTTTAAAATAGGTGGTATCCCCGGTACTGCCAACCTGTAAAATACGTTCAATAAAATCAGGGTAAAAGCTGCCGTATTGTTTTTGTAGATATGCCGACTGTAATGCCATAGGCTTATTACGCATAGCGTCAAAATCATGGTCGAACCGTTCAATTTTAACGTTGACGTTGATATTGCTCACATCAACTTTTTTGTTGTGCGTACAGGCGCTTAATATCAGGCCGATGGAAAAAATTAAGTAAATTTGCTTTGCTATATACCGGGTAGGGTTCATCTTTATCCTTTAAGGCAAAAGTAATTTTATTTGCATAATGTTGCTACTATTGTTAAGTCAATAGTCAACAGTCTGTAGTCTTGGGTCGCGAGTCGTATTTTTTGACTTTAGACTAAAGGCTTCTGACTTAAGACTAAATATATATACTATGAAAATCGCGTTAGCACAGCTCAACTATCACGTAGGTAATTTTGAATCGAATACCCAAAAAATCATCGATCATATTATAAAGGCAAAAAACCATGGTGCCGACCTCGTTGTATTCGCCGAATTATGTGTTTGCGGCTATCCTTCGCGCGATTTTTTGGAATTTGATGAATTTATTGGTTTGTGCGACGAGGCCGCCAAAAAGATAGCCGAAGTATGCATAGATGTGGCCTGTATTATAGGCCTGCCAACCCCTAACCATAAAACTGAGGGTAAAGACCTGAGTAATTCGGCCTATTTTATTGAGAATGGTGAAGTAAAGGCGGTAGTGAACAAAGCCTTGCTGCCTAATTACGATGTGTTTGATGAGTATCGTTATTTTGAGCCTTCAACGGAGTTTAACTGTATCGAGTTTAAGGGCAAGCGTATTGCGCTCACCATTTGTGAGGACCTGTGGAACACTATCGAAAACCCGTTGTATGTTACCCGCCCAATGGATACCCTTATTCATCAGAAGCCGCATGTAATGATCAATATAGCGGCATCGCCTTTTGCTTATAATCATGATGAGGAGCGTATTGAGATACTGAGTGATAATGCCAGCCGTTACAAGCTGCCTTTATTGTACGTTAATCACGTAGGTGCCCAAACCGAGCTGATATTTGATGGTGGTTCGTTAGTGTTTGATAACACCGGTAAGCTGGTTGACGAAATGCCTTATTTTGAGGAAAGCTTAGCTTACTACACGCTTAATGACGATAATACCTTAACGTTTGATCATCCTACAACCATAAAGGCTGAGCGCCCGGGTGATATCGAGCAGATCCACCAGGCGGTTATTCTTGGTATTCGTGATTATTTTTATAAATCAGGTTTTAAGCAGGCAATTTTAGGCTTGTCGGGCGGGATTGATTCGGCTGTAGTGTGTGCTTTGGCTGCTGAAGCGCTTGGGCCGCAAAATGTGATGGCTGTATTGCTGCCTTCTCGTTTCTCGACAGATCATTCATTGAAAGATGCGCAGGATTTGGTTGATAACCTTGGCTGTAAGCACGAAATAGTACCTATTAAAAGCATTACCGAGGCATTTGAAACAGCATTAAACCCGCAGTTTGATGGTTTGCCGTTCAATATCGCCGAAGAGAACATCCAGTCGCGCAGCAGGGCTGTTTTGTTAATGGCAATGTGCAATAAATTCGGCTATATTTTATTAAACACCAGTAACAAGAGCGAGGCCGCAGTTGGCTATGGCACTTTGTATGGTGACATGTGCGGCGGTATCTCGGTTATTGGCGATGTTTACAAAACCCAGGTATTTGAGCTTGCCCGATACATTAACCGGGATAAGGAGATCATCCCTATAAACTCTATCGTTAAACCACCATCAGCCGAGTTAAGGCCTGATCAAAAGGATACCGACTCGTTGCCCGAATATGATGTGCTGGACAAGATCCTGGCCGAGTATATTGAAAACAGATGCTCATCGGCAGAAATCATCAGGATGGGGTATGATGAAGCAACTGTTCGACGGGTTATAAAGCTCACCAATTCGGCCGAGCATAAGCGTTATCAAACGCCGCCTATCTTAAGAGTATCGCCCAAGGCATTTGGCATGGGGCGCAGAATGCCAATTGTGGGCAAATACCTGTCGTAACGGCTAATTTTTTCACTCTTTAATTGTCAAGTTTACGAATGTTGTAAAGCAAAGCCTGTTTTGTTTTAGTTAAGGTTGATTTTTCTTAAAATTGCCTATCTTTCAAACCAATGATCAAACTTTACACAATTGTTTCTTTCGGCTTTTTGCTGTTTTTTGCAGCGGGCGGTGCTATGGCTCAGCAACCTTTAATAAGTGAAAAAAGCCGGGTGCAGCTTAATGATATCTCGCAGCAATCGCTCTCAAACTATAAGGCATCGCATGAAAGGGCGGTATCATTGGCTGCCACACACGGATGGACATTATCCCGCCGTACAAGAAATGGTAACCTGATCACCTTGCAGGGCGTTAATAAATTAGGCTTTCCTATATATCTTATAACACATAATAATACAACAGCAGCAGCCACCACGGGCACAAATACTTTGCAGCCAGGCGGATCATTAGGTTTAAATTTATCAGGTTCATCTGATTTTTTGACTAATAAGCTGGCCATATGGGATGGCGGCGCGGTATATAAGGCACACCAGGAGTTTGCAGGCAAAACCATCACCTTAAAAACTACCGAACCGGTAAATGACCATTCATCGCACGTAGCTGGTACTATGATAGCCAAAGGTATTTACGCGCCGGCTAAGGGGATGTCATTTGGGGCAACTTCCCTTCAGTCATATGATTTTAATAATGATGAAGCCACAATGAGTGCTGCGGCGGCCAATCTTCTATTGTCAAATCACTCATATGGGGTAGTAACGGGCTGGGATTATAATGATTCGGCCGGGCGTTGGGAGTGGTATGGCCTACCCGGCGACACGGTAGATTATAACTTTGGTTTCTATGATACTAAAACAGCCAATTGGGATAAGATAGCATATACAGCGCCATATTATCTAATTGTTGAATCGGCAGGAAATGAGCGTTCAAGTAACGGCCCGGCAGTCGGCGAAACCTACTATGGTTATAAAAGCAGAACCGATCAAACATTTGTTAACAAAGGGGCCCGGCCGGCCGGGATCAGCAATAACGACGGCTACGATATTATAAGCACCAGCGGCAATGCAAAAAACATACTTACCGTAGGTGCCGTTTATCCGCTTTTATATGGGCCTAAAGAGCGTAGTGACGTAGCCATAGCCCCTTTTAGCAGCTGGGGGCCAACGGATGATGGTCGTATCAAGCCCGATATTGTGGGCGACGGTGTAAATGTGCTTTCGGTAGGTGTTGATAACAGCACATCATACCTTACTTTGTCTGGTACCTCAATGGCTGCCCCTAATGTTACCGGCTCGCTTTATTTACTGCAGGAGTATTATGCCAAGCAAAACGGAGGGACATTTATGAGGGCGGCCACGTTGAAAGGGCTGGTTTGCCATACTGCTTTTGATGCAGGTAATGTTGGCCCCGATTATGTGTATGGCTGGGGCCTGCTCAATATGGCCGAAGCCGCACAGGCATTGACCGATAATGGAGGCAAAAGTATAGTAAGCGAAAAAACACTTTCACAAGGACAGGTACAAACTTATAATGTAGTAGCATCCGGTAACCGCTTACTTGCTGCTACCATATCGTGGACCGATCCGCAAGGTACGGCAACATCAGAAGGTACTATCAACAACCGCACCCCTAAATTGGTGAATGATCTTGATATCCGGGTAAGCGATGGTTCAACAACTTTTACGCCATGGGTACTTGACCCTGACAGGCCTGGTTTTGCTGCTACTAATGGAGATAATATCCGTGATAATATCGAACAGGTATATATTCCTAATTCAGTGCCGGGGCGAAGTTATACTATTACTGTATCACATAAAGGATCCCTGTCTACAGGTTCGCAGGCTTATTCGCTTATTGTTACCGGTGTTGGCGGTACTACTTACTGCGCCTCGGCCCCGCTGTCAGATGCCGATTCAAGAGTGGATAATTTAAAGCTGGCAAATGTTGATAATACCCCGGCAGCAGGCTGCAAAAGTTATTCGGACTATACTAATCTTACCGTTCGGCTTGAACAAGCTAAAACATATCCGCTCAGCATTACACTCGGTACTTGCGGCGGTAATTTTAATAAAGCTGCAAAAGTATTTATAGACTGGAATGCCAATGGTGTTTTTGAAGATAATGAACTGGTGGCAACAACAGGGATCATTAACGGAACCGATACATATAATACAAACATTACGGTACCGGGAACGGTTGTTGCCGGTGCTTACAGCCTGATGCGGGTTGTACTTACTGAAACCGGCGACGCATCGGCCATTAAAGCCTGTGGAAGCTATGATAAAGGCGAAACCCAGGATTACCGGGTGCAATTTTTACAAACCAGTATTGATGCAGGCGTCATTGGTATCGTTAGTCCGGGTAGCAGTGGTTCATGCTCGGCAAGCACACCGGTTACCGTAAGAATTAAAAACTTTGGTAATGCGGCTATTAATAATATCCCTATAACCGTTACAATTACCGATGCAAATAATGTCACCACCACTTATAATGAAACCTATAAGTCGTCATTGCCTGCATTGGCCGAAGATAATTTTACTTTCAGCCAGGAATTTAACGCCATTGCGGGGGCATCTTATACAATTACCGCAACCAGTAAACTTACCGGCGATCCGGTTAGCGGCAATAATTCGGTAACAGCCAAAGTAGTGATCAATTCGCCTGCAACCATCGGCGATCTGACTGCTTATTATTGCTCATCTACCAAACAGTACGAGTTATTTGGAACCGGCGATGGTACCGTTTTATGGTATCAGAATGCTGCTGATGACTTACCTATTGCTGCCGGGAGCGAAGCCCTGACAACACAGGCACCGGTTAACAATACTTACTACGCAGGTGTTAATGATTTTAAAGGCACAATAGGGCCAGCTACTAAAAGTGTGTTTACGGCTGGTGGTTATAATCAGTTTACGCCATACGTAACCGTAAATACCAAGGTGCCTGTATTAATTAAAAGCGCACGTCTTTACATTGGTAATTCTGGTAAAATAACATTTAATGTATCCAACGCTAACGGGCAGATAGTATCTACTGCTACAATAAACGCTGTTGCAACCCGTACTACGCCTTTGGCCGGTGCACAGCCCGATGACCCTAACGATCAGGGACGGGTTTATGAACTCAACCTGTCATTACCGGCTGCAGGCGATTACCAGATCTCAATTGATTTTGCCGACCAGGCTACCATATACCGGAGCAATGGCGGCGTAACCGGATATCCGTTTACAATAGGTGATATATTCAGTATTACCGGTAACAGCGCTACCGCAACTAATGGTGATACCGAGGGCTATAAAGACTACTATTATTATTTTTATGATATGAAGGTGCAAAGCCTGGGTTGCGCATCTGCCGCCCGTAAAGCGGTAACTTTAAGTAAACCGGTTGTTACCCAGGCCGGTAATACGCTTAAATCAAATTTTACTGATGGTAACCAATGGCTGCTAAATGGCACTGTAATAAGCGGAGCTACCGCGGCAACTTTTGATCCTGTACAAAGCGGGAAATACCAGGTGCAGGTTACTTTAGCAAATGGTTGTGTAACACAATCAGATAACTTTTTTTATGCTAAAGAAGGCGTTACAGGCAGTAAAGGCGAAATTGGATTAAGTGCATTTCCAGTGCCGGCAAGTACCGATTTAAATGTGGTATTTGCTGTTAAAGAGGCTACTACCATGAAACTGTCGCTCGTGAATTCATTGGGCGAAAGTGTTTATCAAAGTAATCAGCAAAATATTGATCAGGGGCCTTACAGTACCATTTTGAATGTGAGCAGGCAAACACCGGGAATCTATATATTGAAAGTTTTGCTGGGGCAGAAGATCTATTCACAAAAAGTTATCATCACCCGTTAGGCAGGTGATGATAGCTTTTTTATTTTTTTTAGAAAGTGTATTTTACACCCAAACCTGGGGCGATATCAAAAAATGGCCCTCTTGCCAGCTCAAGCCGTGGGTTAAGGTCAAGACTAATAGCAATAGGGGCCGAAGGCAGTACATATTCTAAACCGATAACTGCATCGGCACCTATCAGGATATGTTTACCATTATAGTATTCGTCGTCGCCGCCAAAACGTTTGTAATAGCCACTGCCTACCGAACCAAGGTGACCACCAAAGCCATAGTAAAAGCTCAGTTTATCAACGTTAAAGGCTTGCTGGTTTAATTCATATAAACCAGTTAACACCGCACCATGATCGCGGATGCCCAAAATACCTTCAAGTGCTGTGCCTTTATCCATAAAGTATTTAACAGAAGGGCCTATTTCGTATGCACCAAATTTTAAACCTACTGCAGTTTTATAATCCTGGGCTTGTGAGTTTTTGCTAATAAATAAAAGGGAAACGGAAAGGAATAAAAGGTACGTTAGTTTTTTCATGCAGATAAATTTAATGATTGACAATATTGTAGCTGTAACAAAAAAGTGACCAGCTTGTTTAGCCTTATTTTAAGCTTTTTTATTTCATGCAAATAAACGGCAGAATTACCTTTTTATGTTACCCGTATGTTAAAAACATTGAAATTTGGTTTGTATCTAATTGGTTATAAGGGTAAAAGAATGGATTCGGATTGTTAAATTTTGCGGTATAATGAATTAAATTAGTGAAAATTAAATTGTTATAATGGCTGTGACATATCTTAATGCAAATAATCCGAAATGCCTGATCCTGTTTTTATCTGCAATGTTTTTTGCTTTGGCAGGATGTGCACCGGGGCAGCTCGGACTTAACAACAGCGGTCAGTACCGTAACGGAATGGTGGTTTGTGCATATCCCGATGCAGCACAGGTAGGGCTTGATATTTTAAAAAAAGGAGGCGACGCGGTTGATGCCGCCGTTGCAGTACAGTTTGCTTTAACGGTTACCTTGCCCGAGGCCGGCAACATAGGCGGCGGCGGTTTTATGGTTTACCGCTCGGCCAATGGGCAAACAAATACATTGGATTTTAGGGAAAAAGGCCCGGCCGCTGCCAGCGCCAACATGTACCTTGATTCGGCCGGTAATGTGATACCTGATATGAGCTTATATACCCATAAGGCATCGGGCATTCCGGGCTCGGTTGACGGTATGGTTGAAGCTCACAAAAAGTATGGCAGACTGAAATGGGCCGATTTGGTTGAGCCTGCCATTAAGCTTGCCCGTAACGGTTTTAAAATAACTCAACATTTAGCTAACGATCTTAATCATGCCGCCGAACAGTTTAAAAAGTTAAATCCGGGTAAAAGTTATTTGATAAAGGATACAGAATGGAAAGCGGGTGATTTACTGGTACAGGAGGATCTGGCGAAAACATTTGAACAGATCCGCGATAAAGGCCGTGATGGTTTTTATGACGGACCGGTTGCCGATTTATTGGTTGCCGAAATGAAACAAGGCAATGGCCTCATTACTAAAGCCGATCTGAAGAATTATCACGCCGTTTGGCGTAATGCGCTTGTTGGTAACTATAAAGATTACAAGATCATCACCATGCCGCCGCCCTCAAGTGGTGGTATAGCTTTATTGCAGTTATTGAAATCAGTTGAGCCTTATCCGCTTAAGCGATGGGGCTATAATCAGGATTCTACCATGCGGCTTATGGTAGAGGCCGAGCGCCGGGTATACGCAGACCGCTCCAAGTATCTTGGCGATCCTGATTTTTATAAAGTGCCGGTTGATAGCTTGCTCAAGCCTGCGTATATCACATCACGTATGAAAAACTTTAGCTGGGATGCTGCAACGCCAAGTGCCAGCATTAAGCCGGGATCATTTATTGGCTACGAAAGTGACCAAACTACGCACTACTCTATTGTCGACCGGGACGGCAATGCAGTATCTGTTACCACTACATTAAACGATACTTTTGGCTCGAAGATATTTGTGGCCGGGGCGGGCTTTTTGCTCAACAACGAAATGGATGATTTTAGTTCAAAACCCGGCGTGCCAAATATGTATGGACTTATCGGCGGCAAAGCCAATAGCATCCAGCCGGGCAAGCGGATGTTATCGTCCATGACCCCCACAATTGTTGAAAAGGGAGGCAAACTGTTTATGGTAGTAGGTACTCCCGGCGGTTCAACAATTATTACCTCTGTTTTTCAAACTATAATTAATGTAATTGAATTTAATCAGAATATGCAACAGGCCGTTGTTTCAAAACGTTTTCATAGTCAATGGCTGCCCGATGAGGTAACCATTGAACAGAACGGTGTTGATAGCGCTACAGTTAGCAAACTCCAAAGCAAAGGATATAAAATTGTAACCACCAAATCTATTGGCAGGGTAGATGCAATCCTTAAAACACAATGGGGTTACTACGAAGGCGGAGCCGACCCGCGAGGGGATGATACTAAGATGGGGTGGTAGGTTAGTTCACTGGTTCATTAGTTCATTGGTGTTCGGCGTAAATGTACCAGCATAATTTTTAGCCATGAAGTACCAATGAACTAATGAACCAGTGAACAAATGAACAAACCCCTTGCGTAATCAATAAGCATTTCTTACGTTTGGTATGCATGCATAATAATGTAAAACACCAGGAAACTATTGACTATTTTATAAAAATAGTATGGCAAACTATGGCTAACCGGTACAACCAGTTGGTTACAGAATTTGGCTTTACACAATCAATAGGATACCTGCTTATTAATATTGACGAAAAAGAGGGTACCACCGTATCACAGGCGGCTGCCTTGCTGGGGCTTAAATCAACCAGTTTATCGCGCATGCTTAGTCAGCTGGAAACTACGGGGCTAATTTATCGGGAAAGTAACGAGGGGGATAAGCGTTCGGTTAAAATATATCTTACGCCACTTGGTAAAGAAAAACGGCACCAGGCCCGCGTAATAGTAAGACAGTTTAATAATTACCTGGATGCCAACATTAGCGAAGCGGATAAATTACATCTTATAGAAACCCTTAAAAAGCTAAATAAGCTTACGGTTAATTATAAGCCGTAAAACTGGCTGGTATTATCAAAGCAAACTTATCTTGCCCCCTGAGCTCTGTTTAAATGCAAGCCGCCATCAACTATTTGAGTTGTCCCTGTAATATAGCTTGCATCGTCAGATGCCAAAAAAACAGCTGCTTTCGCTACATCCAGGGCCGTTCCGGATATTTTTGCCGGAATACGTTGTTCAAGATCTTTTCGATAGTCGATATCATCAACCGCCCTTTGGTTCATTTGGGTAAGGATCATACCTGGAGCTATGTTGTTTACCGTGATCTGCTTATCAGCCAATTCCATTGCTAATGAATGGCTTAGGCCTTTAATAGCCGATTTAGAGGCGCAATAATCAGTTTTGCCAGGACTTACAACTTCTTCATGAATGGATGTGATATTAATAATCCGGCCATGACCGCCCTGTTGTAACCGATGTTTGACAAAATTTTGGCAGCATAGGAAAATGCTGAATAAGTTTGTTCGCATGGTATGCTCAAATTCTTCAAAGCTGAGCTGATGAATATATTTGTCGACACTTCTGATACCGGCACTATTTACTAATATATCTATCCTCGGAAAGTATTGAAGAATAGTGTTGTATAATAATTGTACCGATTGAGGGTTACTTACATCGCATTGAATAAATAAGCCGCTGCGTCCGGCTTGTTTGATCTTTGATAAGGTAACCTGAGCTGCCGCTTCATCATTTAAATAAGTAATAATGACATCAGCACCATTAAGGGCAAATTCGGTGGCAATACCCCGACCTATTCCAGATTCACCTCCGGTAACCAAAGCGATTTTATTATCAAGATTCCTCATCATTATTTATCTAAAGTTCAGATCACTAATATAACGTTATCGATAGATAATGGCATTTAAACAAGCGGTAGCTTGCCCTCAAAGCCCCACCAAAAATGCAATGTTTAACATAAAAACAAACGGCTATCTTTTTAAAACAAATTCTAAACAGGTTGTACTATCAACGATAAAGGAAAACCTTCTCAATGCTGCCATGTAACAAATGCACTTGTTCTGCCACACTTTTACTTACAATTGAACGTTTTACCTTCAAAATATGCCTTAAGTGGGGTTTTAAACGGTGCCTGCTTTTTATTAATTGTTAAAAAGTGTTAAGCTGCCGTTTTTCTATTTTAAAAGAATAAATTTGCCTTTTGAATTGATGAACAGAATACTGATAGTTTTATTGCTTTTAGGCGTTATTACAGGCGGTTGCGTAAAATCATCTGTTAGCCCTTTGGTACAATATAATAAGCAAAAAGAAATTGATAGTACTATCATAGCCGATTACCTTACTGCTAATAGTGGTTTGAATGCTAAACGGATTGACACAACAGGGGTATACTATATAGTGAACAACGGTGAAGGGGGGACAGGAAATGTACTTTATACCAACTCAACCCAGGTTACGGTTGGCTTTACGGGCAAGATACTAACATCGGGTTTTGTATTTGCCCAAACAGACCAGTTTCACCCAACGTACGTATTGGGTAACGTAATAAAAGGCTGGCAATTAGGTATCCCACAGATAAAACCGGGAGGTAAAGTGCGCTTGCTGATCCCATCGCGTTATGCTTATGGGCCATATGCGCAGGATTCGATACATTTGCCGGCAAATTCGGTACTTGATTTTCAAATTCAGCTATATAACGTAACCAATTAATAAAGCCTGATAAAACGGATAGAATAGGCCAGTAAAGCAAAAGCTTTTGGCGGTTAAAAAAGACAAATTATAATAAATGAAACAAACAATTTTTACGCTCTTAGTACTTATCTCTATAGGCTTTATGTCGTGCCGGAAAGACAGGAACGATCCGGATATCAAACAATACGATCAAACCCAGATCCAGAATTATATAGCTGCAAATGGCATAACAGATATGCTGCGCGATACAACAGATGGCGATACATCAGGTATTTATTACAAGATCATTTCGCAAGGCCGCGGTACTCCTTTGGATTATTCAGACCAGATTTCATTTGTATTCACCGTTCGTTCGCTCGATGGTAAGTTTATCTCGCTTGACTCGCTTAATGCAAACCATTTTTACGGTTATTTAGGCCATGTGAGCAGCTCACTGCCAAGAGGTTTGCAGATAGCTATCCACAACCTTATAAAGTATAAAGGTACATCGGCAAGGGTTATTGTGCCGTCTCGCCTGGCTTATGGTATTAACGGTTACGGATCGGGCAGTTCAAGTAATGCCAACACCCATATTGCCGGTAACCAAAGTTTGGATTACTATATCAATGTAGTTTCAAACCAGGAGTTGTATGATGATGCCATCATTAGCAATTATATAAAAACGAAAGGCCTTAACGGATTTACTAAAACAGCAGACGGGGTGTACGTAAAAGTAGCTACGCCAGGTACAGGCGTAGACCTTATCAATATTGACTCTTATATCACAAATACCTATTCGGGTAAGTTTTTAAATGATGTTGTGTTTGACAGCACCTCTTTACAAGGCGCTACCTCATCATCTTTTACGGTAAGTGACCTGGTTAAGGGTGTACAGGAAGGTTTAACAGGACAAACGGCGGGCGCTGCTGTATCTATAATAACACCTTCAAGATTTGGTTATGGCACTGCGGGCAGTGGCACATCGATATCTGCAAACGTTGTACTTTATTTTGACTTTACAATAGCTACCGTTAGTAATTAACATACTTATTTAGCCAGCGCTTTTTTAAATGCTGCTAAACATCTGTCGCGCGCCTTGCCGTGATCAATAATGGGTTTTGGATACCTGCTGAAGTCAGCATATTCCGGAACCCATTTTTTTATGTATTTAAGTTCCGGGTCAAACTTTTTAGTTTGCGCTTCGGGATTAAAGATCCTGAAATATGGTGCAGCATCGGTACCTGAACCTGCTGCCCATTGCCAGCCGCCAACATTGCTTGCCATTTCATAGTCCAGGAGTTTGCGGGCAAAATATCGCTCGCCCCAACGCCAGTCAATCAGGAGGTCCTTACTTAAAAAGCTGGCCACTATCATGCGCACGCGGTTGTGCATAAAACCGGTTGTATTTAACTCGCGCATACCTGCATCAATAATCGGGAAACCGGTTTCACCTTTACACCAGGCCTCAAACTGTTTTTCATCGTTTATCCAATGAATGCGGTCGTACTCAGGCCTGAAGGCATGATCCATTGTGTGCGGAAAATGGTGGAGTATCATCATATAAAATTCACGCCATATCAATTCATTGAGCCAGGTTTTGTCGTGGTAACCATGTGCTGTAGCTGCCAGCTCACGAATGCTCACCGTGCCAAAACGCAAATGCATGCCAATATGCGATGTGCCTTTAACAGCCGGAAAATCGCGCTGCTCTTTGTAATCTTTAATTACACTTTCATAGCCTTTATCGGGCAGGGGCATAGCGCTTTTTTCAAAGCCCATTTCTTTTAATGCAGGTATTAATGGTGCAGTGGTTTTATATAGGTTTTTAAGGTATTTTTTTGTTGGATAGGCCGTTAAATAAAATGGTTTTAACGTACTGTACCATTTGCGCTGATATGGCGTATAAACGGTGTACGGTTTGCCATCATCTTTAACTACCTCATTCTTTTCAAAAATTACCTGATCTTTATAAGTTTTGAAGGGAATATTATGCTTACTGAGTTTCGCGCGTACATCCTCGTCGCGCTTAGCGGCATAAGGTTCATAATCGTGGTTGGTATAAACTTCGGCAATGTTATATTCTTTAATGAGTTTATCCCAGGCGTGTTCTGCTTTATCATAAAGTACCAGTAAGCTGCCACCATGCTTGTGCAATTGGGAGTTTAGGGCTTCAATAGTTTGGTAAATAAAAGTAACGCGGGCGTCGTCTTTATCTTCCAGTTTGTCCAGTATTTCTTTATCAAAAATAAAAACCGGTAAAACGGGATTGCCGCTTTTGAGGGCATGGTAGAGGCCGGCATTATCATCAAGCCGCAAATCACGGCGGAACCAGAATAAAGTTAAAGGTATTTTATGATCCATAAATTTCATTTAGCGCCGCGTCTATATCGGCGTATTTAAATTTAAAGCCGGCATCCTCAATTTTTTGTGCCGATACTTTGGTACTGCCCAACACTATACTGCTCATTTCGCCCAATAAAAGTTTAAGAACAAAGCCCGGTACATTAGGTGCCCACAAAGGTTTATTTAATTGTTGGGCCACTGCCCGTGTGAGCTGTTTATTGGTAACAGGATTTGGTGCTACCATGTTGTAAACACCACTGAAACTTTTATTTTCGATCCCCAGTAAATACATCTCAACCACATCCCGCCAATGGATCCAGGGTACCCATTGCTTACCGCTGCCAATAGGAGAGCCAACATAAAATTTAATAGGTTTTGCAAGTGTTGGCAATGCTCCGCCATCGTTATCTAATACCACTCCAGTACGAAATTTCAAAGTTCGGATCCCGAGTTTTTCACCTTCATCAACAGCAGCTTCCCATAACACACAGCATTGAGATATAAAATCATTGGTAGGTGCGCTTGTTTCATGCATCAGTTCGTCTCCCCGGTTACTATAATAGCCAATACCCGATGCAGAGATTACCGATGTAACCTGGTGCTGTTTACGTTTCATGAGGTCATATACCAGTTCAATCGATTTTACACGACTATCAACCAGGTCTTTTTTGCGGGCATCGGTCCACCTTTTTTCGGCTATGCCTGAGCCTGCCAGGTGTACTATAGTATCAGCCCCATCAATGCAATGTTCATCAATAATACCTTTGCCGATGTCCCATACAAAGGTTTTTACCTGGGCATCGCTACCCGCCTTACGGCTTAAATGACTTACGGCATACCCTTTAGCTAACAAAGCTTTGGTAAGGTGTCTGCCCAATAATCCAGATCCGCCGGTTAATAGTATACTTCGTGTCATTTTACTTTGTATCATTTTTGCGTTGCAGTCATTATGTCATTTTCACTCATGTAATTATGCTGCGCGTCATTGTGCTGCGCGTCGTTAGGTCATTTGCTGCGCGTCATTAGGTCATTTGCTGCGCGTCATTGGGTCATCATGCTTAGCAATGACTTAATGACTAATGACACAAAGTAAATGACGCGCAGCACAATGACGCAAAGCAAATGACCTAATGACCTTTTTCGGTGTAATTTACAATTTCCCTTGCCATGCCGTTAAATATAAAAAGGTGAAACGGCCACATGGCATACCAGTATAGGCGGCCCCACAGGCCGTTGGGCCTAAAGGTAGCTACCTGGCTTAAACTTTGCCTGCCGTGACGTTCAATTATTTTAAACTCAAGCCAGGCTTCGCCCGGTAGTTTCATTTCGGCATATAACAACAGGCGTTTGTTTTCTCGGTCGGCCAGTAAAACGCGCCAGAAATCAATTACATCACCCGGACTTATATTAATATTACTGGTGCGGCCCCTGCGCGAACCAACACCGCCGAAGATCTTATCCAAAAAACCGCGAATGTTCCAGATCCAGTCCCAATAATACCAGCCGCGGTTGCCACCAATAGAAAGCACATTGGTAAACACTTCATTTGCCGGGCGTTCAAAAGGCATTTTTACCTTGTACTCCTGCGTGCCATTTTGCGGTACTTTGATCTGATCCATAAAACCGGGGTTGAGGTAACCCTGGTTAAAAGCGTCCTTCCAACTGGATACTATGGAGTTTTGCTCTATTTTAACAAAAGCCAGCTCAAGGCATTCCTGGTAGGTAAGGCATTGGCGGGGCACTACATGGTCAATACTGTGATCATGCATAATGGTTTCGTTCTTCATGCTGTTCACCAGGCTTTGCGCCAGCGTATAACTTGTTGAAGTAACAAAGTACAGCCAGTATGATGATATTTTGGGCGAGAGAAAGGGAATGGTGACAATATACCTTTTTAACTTGCGCACCTTGGCATAGGTAAGCATCATCTCTTTAAACGAAAGGATATCAGGCCCACCAATATCAAATGTGCGGTTAAAGGCTTTTTCGTTCAGCATTACGCCTTCCAGATAACCCAATACATCGCGAATGCCTATAGGCTGACATTTGGTGTTAACCCATCTGGGCACCGTCATAACAGGTAGCTTTTCGGTGAGGTCGCGAATGATCTCAAACGAAGCACTGCCGGAACCTATGATAATAGCAGCACGCAAAACAGTTAATGCTGCTTTAGCCTCTTTTAATACATCTTCTACATGTCGCCTTGATTCCAGGTGCTGTGAAAGATTATCGTCGTTAGTGATGCCGCTCAAAAATATGATTTGCCTGCACTTTGTTTTATCAAGCGCCAGTGCAAAGTTATGTGCGGAAAGGGCTTCGAGTGCGGCAAAATCCTGCGTTTGTGCCATAGAATGCACCAGGTAATAAGCAGCGTCCAGATCGTCGGGAAAGGCTTCAATTTTTGACTCCTTAAGCAGATCGCCTGTGATGAGCGTAACCTTGCCGCTAAAATCACTATGTTCATGAAAACGGCGTTTATCCCGCACCAGGCAAACCACATCATGGCCTTTCTCCAGTAAAACCGGGATAAGCCGTGTACCTATGTAGCCGTTTGCACCAGCAAGCAAAACCTTCATGCATAGTGAAACAACAAAAAAGTCAGGCTGTTTTACAATCCCAATTTAAATCCAAGGCCATAAAACCTGCGGTTGTCGGTAATGTCTGATTTTTTGTTTTGCCATATGTTGCGGCCATTAGCAAACACTTCAAGGTTTTTAAATTGTTTGGTTTTCAGATTATAGCCAAAGTAGATATTCTGTAACGAAAATGATGATCCCATTGCACTTGGGTTATAAGCTGTATAAGGATTGGCATAGTTACCTTCACCTGTCTTGTATAATATATCGAGGCCTGTAAAAATGCGCTCAATCTCAAGGCGGTTAACCCAGCCGCCTGTCCATACGTTATCGCCCAGTGCAATGTCTCCGGTACCCAGGTTTGAGCGTTGTTTAATATTGGTAGTGTTAAGCCCTGTAATGAAACGGGTTGACGCTTTATTAATAACATTAAAGTTTACGCCAATGCGGTTGCGCTTATATTTTGAATCAGCATATCCTAAAGTGGTTATGGAACCATTAGATCCATAAGGTAAATAATATAATACAGGAATGGTAAGGCCTCCGCGTTCAAAATTGTAATTAACGGATACCAGGGCCGAAAGACTAATATCAGCACCTGCTGTGTAAACATTAAAAGCTTTTAGCATATTGTAGGATGCCGACGGATAATAGTTGATAAGGTAATAGTATTCAGCATTAAGTGGGCTATTAGATGCATTTCCATTGGTAAAATCATTAAGGTGTTCGCCATCGCTCTGCAAAAGCCGGTTTTGTTTTGAATAGGAGCCATATAGTTTTATACCAACAATATTGATACCGGCGAGTGAAGAAACGTTTACAGACGTCGATGCAAAAGGAAAAATCCTTTTAAAGTCGGTATTGTTTGCCCCAATCAGGTCTTTTTTTGAATTCAAAACTGTTACAAAGCCACCTTGAATATCAATACTGTTTTTGAACGCAAGGCTTAACGATGGCGTTAATAAGTAGTCTTTACGTTTATAATAGCTATGATTGGTGGTAGTTGAACTATTGACGAGCTGGTTAATAGTTAGTGGATCGGTGCCGCTATAGGTGGTTGATGTTGTAACATTAGCAATGGAATCGCGTGTATATCGATAGGTGAAATCAACAGCCGGTTCAATACTGAAATTACCGATGGTTTTCTGGTAACTTAAGTTATCCCGAAGCAGTAGAACATTTTTGCGATCAATATTTTTAGAAACGCTGTTGGTTTGCTGAAAATTGTCAGGGCCAACACCTGCGCCTGCTATTTTTGAATTATTATCCTCGGTATAGTTATAATGATTATATGTTGCTGATAAGCTGTTTTGAAGGCCTTTCGCCAGTTGCGAATTTAACCTGATGCCTCCATTAAAGAGATTTTGTTTGGCGTGCTCAGCTATATTTGTCTGGATTTGGTTGTTAGGGTCGCTGGTGTTATACAGGTCGACGTTATCATAATTAAAGCGTGTAATCTGGGGCACGTATGTTGCTGTAGCACTGAGCGTATTATTTGCACCAAGTTTAACATCGGCATAACCATTAAATTTAAACCTATCAAAACCTAATGGTGTTATAATATTAAATTGTTGAGTTGCTGAAATTGGAGAAACATCCCTTAAATATGTAGCAGAAATACCGGCATTAATAACATCTGTATTTTTGTAACCTGATAGGTAATACTGATGGTAAACATTGGTGGGGCTTTTAAGGTCTGTAATATCTGAAGTATTCCGTATACTAACAAGGTTGGTTTGCCCAGCCGCTTCAATGCCCGATTTGCCCGGTTTATTTCGTCTGGTTTTTATCAGCAATATTTGTTGTTGCGGCAAAGCTCCACTTACTTGTGCCGCTGCATTTTGGACCAGTGTTATCTCTTCAATATCATTAATGTTGTAAGCGTTTACATCATTAATAATATTGCCGTCAACCACATATACCAAGTAATTGCTATTGGTATAAATGCCGTAAAACCATACATTAAGTGCGTCGCTTATGTTAGCAAAAGGCTGGCGCTGGAGGTCGGCCCCTTTTATGGTAATACTTTGTGTGAATTTTTTATCAAGCCGTACCCTTCCCAAATCGTAATGAGAAGTATCATTTTGTGAATAGGCTTTTGAAAATGAAAGGCAAGTTGCCAGTGCAATAAGGTAGGTTAATCGTGAATACATGAATAGGTCAAAAATAAATAAGGCCAAATGTATGTCATTTAGCCTTATTTGTAATGATTTAATTTACGCTTTACAGTAATTGACTTTAAATTATAATTACAAGGATGGATTTGGAAATTCTATACAAATTTTCAGAAAATCTTTTTTGACGTAAATTACTTTCCATACTTAAGCTGGCCATTAATTAGATATTTACGCTGTCAACCACAACTACTTTACTGCAAAGCGGTTTAGCGTACTCTTCGGCAAATATTACGTGGGTAGGGTCAACCTGGTAAGCTTCCTGCGCTTCGGGAGTATCAAACAAAATCAGTAATGATACATCATATGAACGGTCAATCACATCGCGGTTAGTATCAGCCGGTACGCCGATATGAATGTCGCGAATGTGCGGAATAGGGAGCAGGATGTTAAGGCCCTCAATCAGTTTATCTTTATCAGCTTTGTTTTTAAGCCAGAAGTGTACGTGATGGACGAATGTGTTTTGAAGTATTGGCATAGAAGTATATTGTTATTAAGTTTTACGTTTAAAAAGTTTTGTGAACTAATTTGAATTAGAAGGTTTATTTAAGATCCCATTTAAATAGGTCTGAAAATTCTGGTGTCCATTCCTCGACGGATCTTTAAGGTCGATCATATCCCCCAACCCGGTATCAAATATTTGCCAGTTATTTTTTAGTGCGAGATCTATCAGCGGATAAATAGCGGATTCTCCATATAAACTGAGCATGATGTTAGTTGAAGGTAGGCCGTCATCAAAATAATCTATTGCAAAATCATCTCCTTTTATTTCACGATGATCGCCATCTTTAATGATAGTTTTAAAATGGGTTTCAAAGGCATGGGTAAAGGATGTAGGAATTAACTGATTCTCATTCACATCAGTCAGATCTGTAATTTTTTGGCTCGAATTAAATAGAACGATATCCCAACTCATGGTAAAGGTAATTTAATGCATACAACCTATATAAATTTTGGATTTTATTGAAAATGCACTAATAGGTTGAAGCGCTTTTAACGCACTGTCAGCACTTGATTTTTTTTCATAGATGCCCCGTACCAGTGCTATTGTCTTGGCTTTTGAGCCTTCTTTATAAAGGTTGAGATATTCAAGACTTAAAAAATCAGAAGCCTCGCGCCGTGGATAATAATCGCCCGCATACATATCATCATCATAATTATCGGGAAGAGCGATAAGGTCTTTAGCCTTATTGTAATGTCTGTCCATCGTATCAATGGGAATCCCAAAAGACTGGTTAAGTTCAAACATTTTATCCCTTAAAGAATAATAATTAACGCCCGTGTCTGCAACTACAACATAGTAGTCTTCATATTGATCGGCCATATCATCGGTTTCGGAACTATCCTGAGCAGTTGCTTTAACGGTGCTTAAAGCTTTATGAGATGCGGGTAAAACTTTAACCTGCTTTATTTGGGCAGAAGCCGTATTTACGATTGATGGCTTTGATTTGCAGGCTGCCAGTAAACAGACTATTATAAGCAGGCAATATATTTTCATACGTGGCTATAGGTATAATCAAATATAGCTGAATTATTTAATCGCTGCTCACTGCAAACTCAAAACTGCTAACCGACTTAATACTCCAGCACCACATGCGGCTTAAAAGTATCTGTTTTTACTTTAGCCTTCAGCTCATGCAAAATATTGTATAAGCCAAAGTTGGTACGGTTTACATAAATAAAGTGCTTTACACCGCGGGCCTGTTTAAACTCGGGCATTTTAGATATGCGCTCACCAAAGCCATAAAGCTGATCAAAAAATTCAGTCTGGCTAAAATCAAAAGTATCGGTGATGTATGGCTGGGCAAACAGGCTGATCATATCTTTATATTGGGTATAATAAAACTCGATCTGCGCCGGGGTATCATCCTTGTGGATCATGTCTAACTGGCGGAATGCCTTAATGGTTTCTTCTTTGTTGTCTAACAAATTGGTTGAGGTAAGGGAAAAGAAGGGATAGTAAAAGTCCTCGGGCATTTCCTTAATACAGCCAAAGTCAATAACGCCCAGTTTACCTTCAGCCGTGATCATGAAATTGCCGGGATGCGGATCGGCGTGTACGGCGCGAAGCTCATGCTGCTGGAAATTATAAAAATCCCATAAAGCCTGACCTATTTGATTGCGTAGCTCCTGCGATGGTTTGGTGGCTAAAAACTCTTTCAGGTGTTTGCCTTCCAGCCAGTCCATGGCAATGATACGCTTGCTGCTGAGCTCCGGGTAATAATTAGGAAAAACAACATTGTCAAGATTGGCACAAGCGTTGGAAAACTCAACAGAGCGGCGAACTTCCAGCTCATAGTCGGTTTCTTCCAGCAGGCGTTCTTCAACCTCTTTCATATAAACATCCAGCTCCTTTTCGCTCATGCCCAGCATCCGGAAAGCGAAGGGTTTAACCAGTTTCAGATCGGATGAAATAGAATCGCCTACACCGGGGTACTGGATCTTTACGGCCAGCTTTTTGCCATTTAACTCGGCCTGGTGAACTTGGCCTATTGATGCGGCGTTGGTTGAGCGGATATTGAACTTGTCATAAATCTGATCAGGGTTTTTACCAAAATATTTCCTGAACGTTTGTACAATAAGCGGCCCTGAAAGCGGCGGCGCATTATATTGCGATTGGGTGAATTTATCAACGTAAGCTTGCGGCAGCAGGTTTTTATCCATGCTGAGCATTTGCGCCACTTTGAGCGCACTACCTTTAAGCTCACTTAATGACTGGTAAATATCGGCCGCATTATCCTCGTTCAGCTCCGATTTATCCAGATCGGGGTTAAACAGTTTTTTGGAGTAATGCTTAATATAATTGCCGCCAATTTTAATGCCTGTTTTTACAAACTTGGCCGACCGCTGTACTTTGGTAGTAGGTATACTATTTTGTTCGGGAGTTGCTCCCGGAGTTTCATCTGTCATAATCTCAAAATCCCATCTTATCTTTTATCCCGCCGTTTTGCACTAAAAACTTACCGTACTCAAAAAGGTTGTCGATAGGCGAACGCTGGAAAAGATCAAAAGTTACATTAATACCCTTTTCAATGGCCTCGTCGGTTTTTTCAAAACCTGCCGAATTATCATTGATCCAAAAATTAAGCACGAAGACGAACTGGATCCATAAGGCATCTTTATACTTTTTTGAAAAATATTTACGGTCGCTCAATTCGGTGCTTTCAATGCCTTCCTTCAGGATCTCATCAGCAAAGCTTTCAAAAATATCTTTTAGCGGACTGAATACTTTTGGTGTTGTAAAACCTTTGGGCTGCTTTTTAATGCTGTAAACTGCAAAGCTGCGGCTGCTTTTCAGCAGTTCAAAAAAGCCATAAAAAAAGGATAAAGCTTTTTCGCGTGCTGTATAGCCTTCCCAAACTTCCTGGGCACGGATCTCGGCCAGCGTTTTATGGGCAAAGCCTGCCCAAATGCCCTGTTCAACAGCCTCAAACGAACCATAAAACTGGTAAAACTCAGCTTCGCTCATTTCATTTTGCTTAGCAAAAATATAAACCGACTTGGGCTGTTCACCTTCGGTCAATACATAATCAATATATGCGTTCTGGATGCTTTCGATAGTTGCCATGTTGATTGGGATTTAGTTTAATAAGTTAAAGTTACGAATAGGCTGTACTTTAGATCCTCTCCAAAAGTAATATTCGACCATTGGACAGCCGGTATTGATCAAATACGGTATCGACTCACCCCCGACATCGCTTCGCTTGTCACCCCTCTCTGCGCAAGCACAAAGAGGGAATGTTATTTTTTCAACCCTCTTTGCGGCGAAGCCGGAGAGAGCGGGGGGTAGCGAAGCGCCGACCGGGTGAGGCCATTATGCGCCACGTTGTTCGCTTTTACAAAAACTGCTCTACCACCTGCTGTAACTGCCGGGCCTGCACTACGCCGCTTTGACGCCATTTACTTTGCCCATTTTGAAAAATCATAAGGGTGGGCACGCTTTGTATACGGTATGCACTGGCCGCCGCAGGGTTTTTATCTATATCTATTTTGATGATCTTTACCTTATCTCCTAACGCTGTTTTTACATCGTGCAGTATAGGCGGCATCATTTTACAAGGCCCGCACCACTCGGCCGAAAAATCGACCAGTACCGGTGTTTCTGATGCTATTATTTCCTGGAAATTTGCCATAAGTCTTTTTAGTTAATGGTTAATAGTTCATGGATCATAGTTCGTAGAAATGGTTCTTCGCAGCAGTGCCTGTTATAATACTACATGCCTGACTATGAACTATCATCCATGAACCATGAACTACTCAAATTTAACCAATAACTTACGTAAAAGTTTAGTGTTTAAATGGCAAAGCATCGGTTATAAAGTATATTTACTTTATGCAAACAAAACTACGTATCTGCCTAATACTGGCGCTCTTTGTACTACCCTTTGCAGGCATGGCACAGGATGCCGTGATACCGCTTTGGCCAAACGGGGCACCGGGTTTTGAAAATCGCCGCAATGAGCCGGAGCAGGCTAAAGATTACTGGGTGAAAAATATTCACAATCCTTCGCTTACTGTTTTTTTACCACCTAAGGATAAAGCCAATGGGGCTGCAGTAGTGGTATGCCCGGGGGGCGGCCACCGGCTGTTGGTATATACTGCCGAAGGGGTTGACCCTGCCAGATACCTTAATAGTTTAGGTGTTACTGTTTTTGTGCTGAAATACCGCTTGGGCAGGGATACACTATCGCCATACAAAATTGACGTGCATGCCAAACAGGATGGTTATCGGGCTATGCGGCTGGTACGCAGCAAAGCAGCAGAATATGGGTTGGATACAAATCGTATCGGGATGATGGGTTTTTCGGCAGGGGGTGAGGTGGTTGATATGGTTGCCTACGGCGAGGGTAAAGCTGATCCGAAAGCAGCAGATCCGATAGACAGGTTAACTGCCCGGCCATCGTTTTTGATCCAGATCTATCCCGGGCCGCTTTATATTCCTGATAAATTACCTTATGACGCGCCGCCTGCGTTTTTATTGGCTGCCGATGATGATGTTTGTTGTTCGCCATCGGTAGTAAAATTATTGCAGCGTTATCGCGAAGCAAAAATACCGGTTGAAGTACATATTTATACCCAGGGCGATCATGGCTTTAATATGGGTAACCGTTCAAAACTGCAAAGCATCAGTACCTGGCCCCAACGTATGGCCGACTGGCTGGCCGATAATAATTACCTGCATCCAGTCGCAGCTAAAAAGATGAAGGTTCATTAAATATTAAATGCGAAAAAATAAAAAGAGAGGCATATGCGTTTGGCTTAACCGCATAGCCTTCTCTTTTAACAATAGCCCCTATTGTACCCCTACGTTCGGGGACTAATGTATCTTGTGGCAGCTTTCAGTTAAGGCTGCGTTTGTTATGCAGATTTTTTGCATTAATTTATTTTTGTACAATTTTCCAACACCTCGGTGCGCCTGTTAAGGGAATAAGTAACATCATTAACAGATTTGTAACTGAGAGTTGTTGTTTTTAGCGATGTTACCAGTACTACCCCCGAAAAATTATCTACTACCAGTACCCCATTCACATTGCTGTTTTGTTCTGTCGATGATGATGTACTGGTGAGCATCAGATTGGTGTACTTATCAGGTTCTGCCGATTGCTGTACCGTATAAGTAGTGTTTACTTTCTCGTTGCCGGGCGATAGGTTGCTTGTCCAGCTGGTGCCTGTTTTTAATGCAGCCGAATTATCGCTAACTAAATCTAAACGCGAACCCCTTGTAAACTGATCCTGTTTAAAGCCTGCAAATAACAGCAGTGTATCGTTAGCATATCGCTCATCCGGATCATTCACGTCAGTTATGATCCCGTTTTTATCAATAGTAAGTGTTACTGATTTGCCAATAAGGCTTTGAAGTGCCATCTGGATGTATGAACTGCTATCGGCAGTTTTATCGGAGTCATATTCCAGTTTTTTATTAAATGCATCCAGCGTGTCGGTAATCTGCTTTGTGGTAACGGTTAAAATAAACCCGGTTTCGGTAACGCCGGTTACTTTGTAGTGCTTTGATATTGAGGATCTTGTATTGATATTAAACGTTTGATTACCCCGCTGTAATACACTTGCCGCACTTATATAAGTTGTTTTATTGTACTCGTCGCCTTGCTTAAGCAAAAGCTCGCGACGTTGAGCATTGCCTGTGCAGGCAATAAACAGCAATAAGGCAGTTAAAGCTGTTTTTGTATTGAACATGTATTTTTTCATACTTAACCTGTTTGTTTGGTACTCACGGTTTTTAAAGAAAGATCAGTAGTTATATACCTGTTAATGACCTGGCATATGGGTAGGTGGCGGCATGTGCGTAGGCGGCGGCATATGGGTTGGTGGCGGCATATGAGTAGGCGGTGGCATGTGCGTTGGTGGTGGCATATGGGTTGGCGGCGGCATATGCGGCCCTGGCCCCGGTGGTGGCGGAGTTAGGGGGATATTAGGCGGCTTAATCGGCGGCACCGGTATAACAGGTTTATAGGGCGGTGGAGGCAGCGGCGGCAATACCGGTGGAGGTATAACCGGTGGCGGCGGTGTGTAAGGCGGAATAGGCGGCGGTACGTTCCAATCGGACTGATTGTTTCTGCTTTGTGCAGATGCCCGTTTAGTGCTTATGACCAAAGTTACGGACACGACTAATGCTGCTATGATTATTTTTTTCATGGCTTTATGTTTTTTATATGAAATAATTATGCTTTACTGAGTATAGAGTTATCGTCGGTTTAAGGAGAGTGGATAACCGACGGAGAACACCATATTTGCCTTATCATTGGTATACCGGGTAAGGTTTGCAAACCCTACCGCTAAGCTTAAAGGTGCCGGGAATGGCCTGATGCCTGCCGAAATGCCGAGGTTCATGCCTGTCCATTCCGCGTTTATATTTACATGCTGGATAAGCTCATAGGATACGCTGCCAAACACAGCTGTGCCATGTTTTCCCCGGCCTGCTGCAATATCTTTGGGGCTTTTTTCATAAAACCTGCCGCTGCCTATACCTACTGTATAACTAAGCCTCGAACAACCGGGAGTTAATGATTTAATGGTTTGTATGGCGTGGCTTACTGCTAAATAAAAGGTTGATCCGGAGGCATCCGATTGCCTTGCGTTGGCAAACATTTGCAATGCGCCTGCCGATATACTTGTTCCGGCAAATAATCTGCGGCTTACAATAAAATTTCCCGAAAAGTCCCTGAACTTGTGTACATCGGTCATATTTAAACTGGCAGCAAAGTTTATTGCTTTTGCCGGGTTACCAACACATGCTCCTACCGAGGTAATCAGATCGGCTTTGTTGTTTCTGTATGCCTCGGGGTAAGTTGCGCCGATACCTCCAAACAAATAAGTGCCATATCCGCCAAAGCCCGATGGTATCAGGATACCGCCTGGGGCATCGCTGGGGTAAAGCTCATTTTGTGCCTGGGTTGTTTGCAGGTTAGTTTGGGGCGTCGGTGCCAAAAAATCGTCCATTTTTTGCGTGAGCTCCTTTTCAAATTGGTTTTGACTATAAGCATTTTGGGTACTCAAACAAAGTGCCGTTATGGCGCAGCACATGAGTATCCATATATTGGTTTTACAGATCATCTTAGTAAACAGGTTAGGTGTCAATGGTTGTGTCAAGCAGATCAATGCTGTTTGGCAGTGATCTAATGTATGCAATTTAGATGCAAAAAAGCAATGGCCAGTTTTTCGTTTTATAGATAAAATGGCAGCTTAATAGCGTGCTAATGGTAACAGCATTTTGAAAGCCCGGTATCTTGTTATTTGCGGGCCCGGCAGCAAGGGTACATGCTTGTGACTTTTCCATTGTGATTTTTGGGTTGTTTTTATATCACAATTTTACGGAGCCGCTATTGGGTGTACAATACCAAGTGGTTTGTATTTTGGTAGTAAAGTGATTTTTTGAAACAGAAGTATGATAAATGCAAATCCCCTCTTTGCAAAGCAGCGAGGGGATTTGCCAGGAGGCATCAATACCACCTAATAAATTAGGTTATCTATTTCTTCTCATCTAATACAACCCACCTGTTCACGGTATTATTTACCCCTTCAATAACAACCTTATAAAATTTAGAAGGCATATTCTTAACGTCAACCAGCGCATGCTCATTGGTAACAGGCACGGTAGCTAATAATTTATATTCGTCGGTTTTGCCTTCTTTAAAGGTATTACCGGCAGATACCCAAATTTTTACATTGCCCTTATTGTCGAGGGCTTTCCAGCTAATATCCAATGAACCTTGAACATAATTAGATGTAGCCTCTGCAACAGAAACAGTGCCAATAAGCGATATGCCGTCCATTTCGCGTTGTTGCGCTTCGGGCACTTTTACGTTCAGAAAGCTGTTGATTGATGGGGTAATGTCAACAATGCCCGGAGTATAATATTTAGCATAATTGTTAAGTGGGCGGTAGCTGGTAACCATCCAGGTTGAACGCTGGCGGGTGCTTTGACCACCATGATCTTTACCGTTTGCTTCACTGCGGCCGTGATCTGTTGTGATGAAGATGAGCCAGTCTTCTTTAAAATGTTGCTTTCTGTATTGTATTGCCGCCCAGATCTTACCAACCTGCGCATCCATTTTTTCAATAGCATCGTAATATTGAGGACTATCGCCGTATTGGTGGCCCATATCGTCTGTATACTCCAGGTAAACCCATGAAAGGTCGGGAGCTTTATCTTTAATGCATGCTGCCGCCGAGGCTGCAACCTGCTCATCTATCAGGTGCATATAATTACCGGCTTTATCATGCGGAAATTTAACGGTATCCAGTTCATAGCCATCGTAAGCATAATCGGGATGGATGTTTCCGGCTTCGGGTAATTTATCACCAATGAGCTTGGTCCGGTTGTCGGTCCAGCTGCTGAATATAGCTGTTTTTTTGTCAGGATAAGCATTTTTAAACATCCTGAACACATTCCAGTAATTGTAATTTGGAGCTTTGATATCATTGCCCCAAACATTGTGTTTGTTAACCCAGGTAGCGGTAAGTAAACTGTTGTAGCCATTGGCCGATATGGTTGGTGTTTGCGAATAGCCGCCTTTTTCGCCGCCAACATGTGCACGTAGGTAGGTGCCTTGTTTGGCTATCAGCTTAAGATTAGGGGTATTTAGCTTTTCAATCACATCGGCGGGAATGCCATCGGCAATAATAAAAACAGCTTTTCGGGTTTGTGCAGCGGCATTCAGCCCGGCAGATAGCAACAGCGCTAAAGTTGCAGTTTTAAGTAGATTTTGCATCGGTGTAAGCAAGTATTTTTTAAAGGACTAAACTACGGCATTTTAAAAGTACAGACGTTAAAAAAATGTTATGCTTTTTATCGGCAATAAATTTATAACAGGCTGTAGCGTAATTCATTTACCGTTCGTAATGATTAATTGTAAACCTAAAACTATGATGCGCAAAATAACCTTACTCGGTCTTGGAATTTTAGCAATAACAGCCTGTAAAAAAGGGGGGAATGGTCCTATCAACAACGGGCCGGGTAAAGATCTGGTGCTTTCGGCAATTGAGCAGCAACAAATTGGGCCTGGTAATGCTTTTACACTTAAACTGTTTAAAGCTAATGTAAACACAGTTACAGACAATCAAAACCTGATTGTTTCTCCGCTAAGCGTGAGCTTTGCCATGGGCATGACCAGCAATGGGGCCAGCGGACAAACGCTCACAGATATCCGTAAAACGATGGATTTTGATGGCTTTACCGAAGACCAGGTAAATGCCTACCATCATAACCTTATCACCAATCTTCCTGATCTTGATCCCAACACAACACTTAAAATAGCCAATTCCATTTGGTATGCTAATAATTTCACCCCGCTGCCCGCATTTATAAAAACCAATACCGATTTTTATAACGCCGAAGTAAAAGCGCTTGATTTTACAGATAAAACAGGATCGACAAATACCATTAACAGCTGGGTAAGCGGACAAACTAATAATAAGATAACCAAAATCATTTACCAGGTTGCTGATGGGGCCCGCATGTACCTTATCAATGCCATTTATTTTAAAAGTAGTTGGAAAAAGCGCTTTGACGCTGCTAAAACTTATAAAGCGCCATTTCACCTGAGCAGCAGCAGCACTGTACAGGCCGATTTTATGACCAATAATGATGTTGATCTTAAAGCTGCTTTTACCGATGATGCCAGCGTGGTTGAGTTGCCTTATAGCAACAGCAAGTACAGTATGGTAATGATCATGCCCGATGCCGATTTGAAAACCTTCGCCCTCGGCCTTGATTCGGCTAAGTGGAATTTGTTGATGAGTAAACTCACCAACGCCAAATCAACTATTACACTGCCTAAGTTTAAATTTAGCTATGGTATCGACTTAAAGGATATCCTGAAATCATTGGGTATGAGCATAGCCTTTAGTGACCAGGCTGATTTTAGCCGGATTAGCGGAAGCGGCCTTACCATAACCGAAGTGAAGCACAAAGCCTATATCGATGTGAATGAGGACGGTACCGAAGCTGCAGCGGTAACATCTGTAGGTGTGGGGCTTACAGCAGCGCCAACAAAAAACATCGTTCTGGATAAGCCATTTATTTTTGCTATCAGGGAAATGAAAACCGGTTTGATATTATTTGCAGGAATAGTTAATGACCCTACAAAGAGCGAATAAAAGTTTTCATTATTATCTCAATACATTTCCACAAATGCCTTCAAAGCCCCTGATTGCGGTACATTTTTACGATAGATGAGTACTGTTGACATAGTGCCCAGTTCTTTGTTGAGCATATGTGTTTTAAGTTTACGGCCCTGGTAATACTGCTCAATAAGTTCGGCTGGAAGAATGCTGATGCCTAAGCCTGCTTCTACCAAGTTGATGATCCCTTCGAGCGAGTTCAGTATGATGCTTTTGTACTGGATAATGCCTTTGGCGTTAAGCCATGCTTCCAGGCGCGCCCGGAAAACGCATCCCTGGTCAAATACAATTATTTTAAGAGGTTGGGCCATAAGTAATTCCTTTAGCTCGGGGCCATGGGCCGGGGCAATGATCACCAGCTGTTCTTCTTTAATATGTAGCTGTTCCAGCTCCGGCGAATTGATGGGGGCTGATACAAAGGCTGCATCCAGTTTATAATTGATCACGTCATTGATGAGGTCGCTGCGCATTTGCGATTTAAACTCCAGGTCAACATCGGGATAAGCTTCTGTAAAACGGTTAAGGATATCGGGGACCTTGAACGCCATAGTGGTTTCAATACATCCTATTTTAAGGTTGCCGCTTACCTGGCTAAACTTTTTAATATCCTTTTTAGCTTCCTGCATTAAGTGGGCAATCTTTTTGCTGTATTGCATCAGCGTTTCGCCCGCGCTTGTCAAGGCCACTTTACGTGATGTGCGGGTGAACAGATCGGCTCCAAATTCTTCTTCCAGGTTTTTTATACGTGCTGTTACGTTTGATTGTACGGTATACATTGCCTCGGCCGCTTTAGTAAAACTTCCGTTAGTTGCTACCGCTTCAAATATTTTGAGATCATTGGTGTTCATAAATCACTATTTATGATTTTTAATATCATTATTAATCGTTTTTAATAATCAAATATCGGTATTAAATTTGAATCATCAAAACACAGCAAATGAAAATTAAAAAACTGATAATAAACGCTTTGGTTGCAATTACCTTTGTTGCAGGAGCTAATGCGCAATCAACCCAAAACTCAACTTTAAAAAATCAAACCATGGAAACCAATCAAATTCATTACCGTAACATTAAAGCCAATGGCTTAAATATTTTTTATCGTGAAGCAGGGCCCAAAGATGCACCTACCATACTGTTGCTGCATGGCTACCCAACTTCGTCGCACATGTTCAGGAACCTGATTCCTGCATTAAGTACAAAATATCATGTATTGGCTCCTGACCTTCCGGGTTTTGGATATTCAGATATGCCTGATCATACTCAATTTAAATATACATTTGATAACCTGGCCAATACCATGCAGGCTTTTATTGACGAGCTTGGCCTTAAACGTTTTGCCATTTATATATTTGATTACGGTGCACCAACCGGTTTAAGGCTGGCTTTGGCTAATCCCGAAAAAATAACCGGCATTATCTCTCAAAATGGCAACGCTTATGAAGAGGGCCTGAGTACCGGCTGGAACCCAATTCAAAAATACTGGAATGATCCGAGCCAGGAAAACAGGGATGCTTTGAGGGACTTCGTAAAAGAAAAGATGACCAAATTTCAATATTTTGAAGGTGTTTCTGATCCGTCATTAATTGCTCCTGAAAGTTATACTCTTGATCAGCAAACCCTTGATCGTCCCGGAAATGTTGAAATTCAGCTCGACCTGATGCTTGATTATCGCACTAATGTAGCCTTATACCCTAAATTTCAGGCTTACTTCAGGGAGTATAAACCAAAATTGTTAGCCGTTTGGGGTAATAAGGATCCGTTCTTTTTACCTGCCGGTGCCGAAGGTTACAAAAGAGATAATCCTAATGCAACTGTTAAGTTTTACAATACAGGTCACTTCGCCCTGGAAACACATGCCAAAGAAATAGGTCAGGATGTGCTTGACTTTTTAGGCGGATTACCTAAGTAAGCCCATAGTTATGCTGAGCAGAGTGATTTGCAAAATCAAGCCTTACGAAGTTTCAAGAACTTTGTAAGGCTTAGCTGTTTTCAAGCTTATCTATTTTGTTTTGTATAACGGCAGTATCGGCAGGTGTTTTTATCAGCGTTAGTGCCTTTTCAAAATTTAGTTTTGCTTGCATATTATCGATGCCGGTATAGAGCTCACCAAGCAGGGTGTAGTAAAACTGGTTGCCGGTGAGCTGTAGCTTTTCGGCTTCAATAATAGCTTCTTCGGGGCTGTTGGCTTTGGCCAGGGCGAAGGTGCGGTTAAGTGCCGCTATGGGCGAGTACGCTATTTGCAGCAGGCGGTTATAAAGCTGGAGAATATTCTCCCATTTTTCTTTGGAATCAGTTTTTTGGGTATGCCAGTAAGCTATACTGGCTTCAAGGTGGTATTTTGATAACCGGGTGCCGGTAGTGGCTTGATTTAAATACCAGGCACCTTTGGCTACGAGCTCCTGGTTCCATAGGTTAGTGTCCTGATCGTTGTATAAGATTAGTCCTCCGTTTGGGTCTGTACGTGCTTCAAAGCGCGATGCATGAAAATACATGAGCGAAAGCAGGGCGTTAACCGGCGGCTTGTTGGTGCTTTCGTTTTCAATAAGCATATGGCAAAGCCTCATGGCTTCAAAGCAAAGGTCTTTACGTAAAACCTGGTTTTGACTTACAGAATAATAACCTTCGCTAAACAGCAGGTATATGGTGGTGATCACGTTTTCAAGCCGGTTGTCAATTTCTGCGGGGCCCGGCATCTCAATTTTTATTTTCTCGTTCCGGATCTTTTCTTTGGCCCTAAACAGGCGTTTGTTGATGGTTTCTTTGCTGGTAAGAAAAGCTTCGGCCACTTCATCGATCCCGAAACCACAAAGTATGCGTAACGAGAGACCGATCTGTGCCTCGGGCGGGATGGCAGGGTGACAGATAGCAAACATCATTTGCAATTGACTGTCGGTAATGTTTTGAGGTGAGAGGTCGATATCCTGTTCATAAGCATCTTCAGTTTTTATTTCCGGGGATACTTTGCTTTCAAAAATGGTGTTGCGCTGCAGGTGGTTTTTCGCCTTGTTTTTTGCTACGTTATAAAGCCAGGCGGTTGGGTTGGGTGGAATGCCTTTATAACTCCAGGCCTGGGCAGCCGTGAGGAAGGTATCACTGGCAATATCTTCTGCAATTTCCATCTGGTCAAACCCAAAGCGGCGGCACAGTACCGATACTATTTTACGGTACTCGGTGCGGAATAAATGGGGGATGAGTTCGGGATTTTGCATGGAGGGGTAAACAAAAGGCTTATAGTAAGAGTAACATCTCCACCACGTCATTATAAGGCACGAAGCAATCCCCTACTTACAGAGAAACCTGCATAGCTGATTTGCTTATCGGGGATTGCTTCGTGCCTCGCAATGACGGTGGGGGGATAGTGCTTTATGTTTTTATAAAAATTTAATGCACTCCATCATTCTTAGCAATTTTTCGCACCTCAACGGTATTGCCCGGCCCTTGTAATACAGGGCAGCCTTTGGCAAATTCAACGGCTTCTTCAACCGAATCGGCCTTTACCGTAACAAAACCACCAATGGTTTCTTTGATATCGCCGAAAGGGCCGTTGGTAACTACGCCGCCGTGACCTACAATTTTAGCATCGGCAAAAGGCAGACCGGTGCCGCTCACAAACTTATTTTGGGCAGCTATACCGCCAATCCAGTCCATAGTTTGTTTCATCCAGATCTGGATTTGTTCGGGAGATGCTATCTTATTACCATCCTCGTGCCTGAAAATTAAAACGAATTCGTCCATCTTTTTAAATTTTAAAGGTTAATAAATATATGAATTACACCTCTATATCAAATGAGATTGACGGAATAGGACAAGGGGGGTATTTATTTCGGACTTTTTTCTGAACCCGGATTTTTAGGATTTGCAGGATTACAGGATTTTTTCTGAACCTGAATTTTTTGAATTAAGGAATGGACAAAATTACGAAATCCTATAAATTCTTTAATTCGATGAATTCGGGTTCAAAAAATTTAGAAGGCGCAATTATGGAAGATCACAACCTAATCTCCAATCACTAACCTCTAATCTCTAAATCAAGCCATCGCAAACTCGGGCTTAACTTCGCTCAGGTGTTTGTTATACCAGTTGGTGCTGTTATGGGGAGCGTTAATTTCGTAGATCTCAGGTTTCAGTTTCAATAAATTAATAATATCCTGGCATGAAAAACGATTACAAACCGGGTATAATTCTTTAAATACACGCTCGATGAAATAAAAATCTTCAGGATGGTCAAGTGCGAAACGGTGCGACATGGAGTAATCCAATCCTGTTTCTAACGTTACATTGCCTATGTTAAAAATAAGCGGGTTTTCGTATATATATGGTGAAGTATGCTCCAGATCATACGGGCGGCCGGCATTTTCCCAGGCTTGTTTCAGGCAGGCCATGGTCATCACCTCAACATCGTTACCATCGGGGTAGGTGGCCGGGTACAGGTTGCTTACATAATCATATTTTTGCCTGTAGCTGAAAAAATATTCCAGTACTTTATCAATGATCCGCGGATCGATCAGCGGGCAGTCGGCCGGGATTTTTACAACTACATCGGCATTGAAAAACTTAGCTGCCTGGTAATGCCTGTCGAGCAGGTTGCCCAAACTGCCTCGATAACATGAAATGTTAAGGTTTTCGGCCTCCTGAGCTATAACATCATCTTCATTGCCTTCTGTGGTTGCAATAACGATGGTAGCCTGATGCTGGATCATGCCTAACCTTTCAACCATGCGGGCCAACAAAGTTTTACCCTGTATTGGCAGCATTACCTTACCATATAAACTACTTGATGCCATGCGGGCCGGCACTATGATCACTACACGCTCATCCATCTTTTCCGGAAATTTGAGGTTTACTTTAAAAACATTAACGGGTTAAATGTATAATGGCAAGGTTTAAATATGGCGAAGTTTATATTATGAAATTGTTAATCAGTACATGTTTAAAAAAAATAAAACCCGGGCAAGCGCGCCGGGTTTTACAACATAGGTATAGGTTATTTAATAATAGAAAACATTGGTTTGAATACCTGCACTTAATTTTTTATCATCGGTGGCTGTTGCAATGCCCTGTAACCAAATAGTATATACCGAACCTGCACGAAGGTTAACATTAGTGAGACTGGCCAATACTGTAGTAGTACCTTTTTGGCGAATGTTGAGTGTATAAGTGGTGCCGCCTTTAATGGTTACAAAATCCGACACTTGTTTATAAGCTTTGTTTGATGCCAGCACACTATCTTTTGAAGTGACAAGGTCAACCGCGCCTGTACCGGCACTTAAGTTTGCCAGGCGGATACTGGCCATCCCTGCAGCCGGCTGAACAATGGAGTCGGCTACAAAAATCACGTCACGTTTGCCTGTTGTGTTGGCCAGGTATACCGAATAAAGTTTTTTAGCTGTAAGGTCGATGGTATCCGCTGCAACTTTTTGCTTTGTGCCCGAAACATAAAAAGTAGCCGTTCTTTTACCGGGGTACGCATTAACGTAATCTATACCATGACCGTAGCGGATTGGGAAGGTGTTAGCCCTGTTTGGCTCAAGATAAAAATCAACCGGATCAGAATCGGGAGAGGCATTGATAACAGAAACGAGCGCCACCTCCGGCTGCACGTAATTGTTATGGTCTTTTAGGCATGAGCTAAGTGAAGCTGCCAGCAAACACATCATCCCGATAATGCCTGCCCGCCTTGTTAATTTTTGCTGAACTGTTTTCATAAACTAAAATATTGGTGTAAACTGATATTTTAACTTTACGTAATCAGCAGGCATTACGCTACTTTGGGTTTCAAATTTTAACCCAGGTGTTATTTAGCATAAATACGTTTGGGCTTGGGTTTTATTATATAAACTACACGGGTTTCGATTGTAAAAAAATAGCGGATACTTCAATATCCGCTATTACAGTTTGGGCATGGTTATACTATGGGTATCGTGCCCCCGTCAATAGTAAATTTGCCGCCGTTTAAATAAGCGGCCCTGTCTGATACCAGGAAAGCTACCAGCTCGGCAACCTCTTCAGGTTCGGCAGGGCGGCCCATAGGGATGCCCCCCAACGAATCCATAATGGTTTTGAGTGCGGCTTCCTTATCGCCACCGTTTTGTGAAGCAAGATTATCGATCATACCCTGCGCACCACCGGTATTGATAAAGCCAGGTGCTACAGTGTTAACACGCACACCTTTTGGGGCAAGTTCTTTAGAGATACCTTTGCTGTAATTGCTCAATGCAGCTTTTGCCGCTGCATAAGGTAGCGTAGCTTCAAAAAGCGGCATTTTACGTTGGATAGATGAAATATGCAATATTACGCCCTGCCTTTGATTAAGCATGGCTGGCAATAATCCCTTATCTAAACGTACGGCCGCCATTAGGTTGGTTTGTAGTGCCGCTTCCCAATCTTCATCACTTAGCGCCATAACACCTCCGGCAGGTGATTCTGAACCGCCAAGGTTATTGATCAGGATATCGATGCCTCCTAACCTTTCAAGTGTTTCTTTTACTACTTTGTCGGTACCGGCTTTGGTACTCAAGTTGGCCTGGATAAAATTTTCGGGATGGATATCTTCAGGCTGCGTGCGGGCTGTAGTTACAATACTGGCGCCGCCCTTATGCAAACGTTCAAAAATGGCTTTACCTGCGCCTTTGGTACCGGCGGTTACGAGGATCTTTTTGCCTTTAAATTCGTTTGGGTCGATATTGAAATTTGCTTTTGCAATCATTTTACTTCTGTTTTTGTTTATTTGATCATACAAAGTTCAGGAAGTATCATAGCCAGGTCAAGTACGGAAAAACGATTCAATACGGATAAATTTTTCCCTGTAGCTTTGCTTGAAGTGTCAAAACAGATAAATTATGTACGAAAGGAAATTACCCATACAACAGGAATGCGGGCTTGACCTGATACGTGAAGTGGTATTTGGCAAGTGGAAAATCCATTTGTTATATTTTATATCACAGGGCATCAGCAGGCCGGGGCAGCTGCAAAAAAATATTCCGGAGGCAACGCGAAGGGTTTTAAATATCCAGCTTAAACAATTGGAAGATGACGAGCTGGTTGCTAAAACTGTTTATGACCAGCAACCGCCTAAAGTGGAATATTATTTAACTGACCTCGGGAAATCGGTAGTGCCTATCATTAATGAGCTTGGGCAATGGGGCGATGCACACAGCGAACATTTGCGAAGGGTGATCAGCAAAAGGTTGGTGTTGCCAGAGGCATAAAAAAAAGAGAATGCCTGTTATTATCGTAAACAACAGGCATTCTCTTTTAATGCGATTGGTATTATCCTTATTTATACTTTTTTAAAGCCCATGATCTTGAAGTTGCTCACCAAAACTTTCGATCCGTTTTTGTACTGCATCGGGGCGCTGATGTAAAGGTTTTTGGCTGTAGTCGGCATAAAAGCCATCGTATCGGCCAGTTTGGTTTGATCAAGGTAAACTACCATACGGTCGCCATCAACTACCAGCGACACGTGCATTTTTCGGTTGGTGAATGTGGTGAGGTCAAATGTGCTGTTAAGGTATTTACTCAGGAACTCGCTATTTATCGATACATCGTTATTGTTATAGTACTTAAGTTCAACATAAGCGCCTCCGCTGCTAATGTAATCGCGCACGCTGTTATCTGTTACAAAACCAAAAATTACGGGGTAGATATCACTTATTTTATCGGCTGCGGCAAGTATGTCAAATTCAACAGTAAAATGTTTAGGGTAAAAAAGCTGTTTGGTGAATTTGTAAGTGGCATTATCAGCAAGGGCCATCCATTTACCGCTTTCGCCGCCAACTGAAACTACTGTGGCCGATCCGTTGGTTTTAAATGTTTTGGCCGATGAGCCAACCGCGATCCCCGAAAAGTCTTCGGCAAATAATACAGTATCTCCCGAAACAAAATCAAACCCCGAATTGATAATTACCTTATTACTTTTAGGCGTTTCGGAGCCTGATGATGCCGTAGAAGATGATGACGAGGTTTTTTTGTCAAAAGCATCACTTGCTTTTTGAGCTGCTTTATCTTTTGCTTTTTGCAGTAAGCTGCCGAATTGCGCATTGGCGTTAAACCCTGCAATTAAACCGGCTGTTGTTAACAGGCTAAACAGTAGTTTTTTGTACTTCATAATAGATATAGTGTTTAAGTTTCAACTGCAATAAACAAAAAATATCATCAACTGTTTGTTAAGTTTATTCACATTTGTTATACAATAGTTAATTTATCTATAGTTCAAGGTAATTTAGGGGATGAAGAAAGCTTTACCTCATTCGTGAAATTTTAGCCCATCGAGTGCTTTATCAACCTTTTTGCTATCGCCGTACACCACAATGCCTGCCAAATTAAGGTCTGCATCAGCATGAAGGGCAATCTCCGACAGATTTTCCATTTCGGTTTTCGTAGCAAATAATTCCTGAGTGTAAATGCCAATTTGAAGCTCCCTTTCCCTTGCGCGGTTGAAGGCCCGCTGGAGCTGAGCTGCATTATCTGCCCTGTAAACAAGTACAGGATATTTTATGAAAGGCATATACTGATTTCCTGTGGCCGTAACAAGTTTTCCGCCGTGCGTGTCGGGATTGGCTATTGCCACGGAACTGGCCAAAAAGGCAGTTACGTTAAGCTTTTGCCACATGGCCAGTTCGTTTTTAATTACGATAGCTATTTTTACCGGGTTCATAAACTAATTGGGTATTTATTTAAGTATAAGTTCCATTTGAATATTAGCCCGTTCATAAGGCGATGGCCTTCCTGCTATTTTCACAAAGCCCAGTTTATGATAAAGGCTGATGGCCGGTTTTAAAATGGTGTTACTTTCAAGATAAAGTTTGTGGCCGCCAAGTTCTTTTGCCTTTTCAATAATAGCCTGGCCCAATAAAAAACCTATGTTTTTGCCTCGTGCTTTTGGTGAAACCGCCATTTTAGCAAGCTCGAAATCATAATCCGGGTCATCCATTTTTATTAACGCGCATACGCCTGCGGGTTCATCATTATAAAGGGCAACCAGTATATGGCCTCCGTTATTAATGATATAACTATCGGCGTTATCAAGAGCTTTGTAATCGGCTTCTTCCATTTTAAAGTAATTGGAGATCCACTCTTCATTTAGCGCTTTAAATGCCTCGGAGTAACGGGGTTCATAAGATACTATGTGGACTTTATTGCTTTCGCGTATTTTTTGATGTTCCTGCACCCTGCGCAGTAATGATTTTTGTTCAAGCAGATATTCCCATTCTTCAATGGCTTTCCACAGATCATGATTGGCCTGCGACAGAATTTCTTCTACGGCGTTGGTAACATCAGCATATTGATCCTTGATCTTAAGAGCCGCATCAAGCCCTTTGGCCGATAGGCTCACCATGTTCCGGCGGCCATCTGTTTTATCTTTTTTTTCAACAACAAAACCATTTTTTACCATCTCGGCTATGATCTTACTTACCGAAGGGTGCGAATGGCCAATCTCTTTAGCGATTGAAGTTATTGTAAATTCCCCGCCATTTTGCAACACATAAAAAACCGGGAACCATTTGGGCTGAAAATCGATATCATATAAATTGTAGATCCTGGCTGCATCTTCTCCAACGGTTTCAGTCAGCATCCTTAGCCGGCTGCCTATGGCCATTTTTCCTACTTTATTAAAAAATTCCATTACTGTGTAATTAATTATGTAACTGATTACGCAAATATATCATGTTGTTTTTAAAACTCCAAACAGTCGGCTATAGATTAGTGTAATATGTAATTCATAAAACCGGGATAACAAGGAAGTGCTTTTGTCGAGGCACCAGCTATTGAAAGCAAAAAACCGGGCTGGCCGGCCCGGTTTTACATTGCTAAATGTATTTAATAATTATGCTAATGCTTTGCCCATTAAAGGATCGCTAAAGGTTGGTTTACCTGTTTCCACGCGGCCTGCAAAGCGTTTTCCGAATTTTTCAAATCCATCAATCTTTGCGCTGAAATCATACCAGCCATAGCTTTTGCTTAGGCTTAAAACAATAGTTGAGCTGGCCCCTGCTTTTACCGAAACTTTATGGTCGCCGGTTTTGTAGCCATGATCCGTTACTGCTATGGCTTGTGCTTTGTTGGTGTGATTGGTTATTTTCAGAGCAATATTACCGGTTAATTTGCCTGCAACCTGCTCGTATTCGCAAGTAACATCAACCTGTGGGTCGGCAGCATTTCCCTGGTACTCGCGGAAAAAACCGTTAGGGCCATAGGTACGCAAATGGTATTCGCCGTTTTCAAACTCGTGTAAGGGCCATACATCAGCCAGCGTATCACCGGCTTTGACGGTATAGGCCCAGGTACGGAGGTCTTCCATTTTCTGCGGATCGTTCATCGTTGCGTATTTGCCGGGAGCGTATACGTTAAAAGGCGAGCCTAAAGCTTTTGCCCCAAATACTTTGTTGCTTGCAGTAAATTTAACTTCAAACGATTTTTTATCAGCGCTCAGTTTACCATCAGCATATAGTTGGTAAGGCAGGGCGGATGATGGTTTAATGCCTTTTTCCTGCTGCGGCATGTATGGCGAAGAATGCGGGTCTTTATTGATCTGCGCAATTTCATCGGCTGTAAGCAGCTTATAATCTGAAGGTAGTTTTTTAAATTGCGCCTTGTGGATACTTTCTAAAAATGCTTCTCTGGCAACAAACTCCGGGTTTTCTATCTTTTCGCCATTGTAAGGGCGAAACACGCTTGAAAGATCGCCGCAAACAGTGCGCCGCCACTCGCTGATATTGGGTTCTGTTACTTTTTTGCCTGTTTTGTGGCTTAAAAAGCTTTCTAAAAATTGTAATGTCGAAGTGTGGTCAAATACCTCGGAGTTAACCCAGCCGCCGCGGCTCCATGGTGAAGCAATTACCAATGGAACACGGAAACCTAAACCTATCGAACTTTCACGGTCAAATACTTCGGGGAAATTGTTACGGGCTTTTTCCTGTTCTAAAGTAACAAATTCAACACTTGGATCAATTCCTTCAGATACTTTACCGGTACCCGGTTTATGCGGGTTAGGTGCAGTGAAAGGAGGGATATGGTCAAAGTATCCATCGTTTTCATCGTAAGCTAAAATGAAAACTGTCTTTTTCCAAACATCAGGGTTTTGTGTAAGGATATCAAGCACTTCTGATACATACCATGCACCGTACCAGGCCGAACTTGGATGATCGGAAAAATGCTCGGGGGCCGATAGCCAGCTCACTGTTGGAAGTTCGCCACTTTTTACATCGGCACGAAACTGGTGCAAAACATCTCCTTTAGGTACCAATACCTCACGGTCGGTACCGTCATCATTATATTTCAGCGGACTTAGCGTGCGATAATGCGGATCATTGGTGTTGGTTACAAAGCCCTTTTTGTGCAGGTTTTTTTCACGCTGCGAAAGGCTTGCAAACTTGTTGGGGTCGGTGCCGGCCATGTCTTTTTTAGTTTGCTCCAGATCCTGCTGTTTTTGTTTAAGCTGTTTTTGCAGATGGTCTATATGCGCGTTGCCGGCAGGCAAGGCAGCTATTTGCTTTTCAACGGCTGCAATTTCATCAGGCAAAATAGTTGACTTTTTTTGCAGATGGGCGATGTGCTTATCGTATAGTTTAATGTTATATTGCCCGAAAAATTCCAGCGGGTTATCCTGGAAGTTTGATAGCCATGGATCTTCCTGGCCCTGTAAGCCGGTGTCAATGGCTATTTCATTTTGGTAATGTTTCCATGATATGTTATGATCTTCTAACCGTTCGGGAAAGGTAGCCCAGTTAAGGGTTCCGTAATCCATATCATCGTTCCAAACGTGAGCAAGCGAGTTTTCATGCTGCTCGGCACGGACAGTGCCGGTCCAGAAATATAGCCTGTTAGGGTTGGTGCCTGTTAATGAGGAGCAAAAGTTTTGATCGCAAACGGTAAAGGCGTCGGCCAGTGCATAGTAAAATGGAATATCCTCACGATTGTGGAAACCCATTGTTAAAGGCATGTTAGAATATTCCTTAATGCTGTTACGTTTTACGTTAAGCCATTGATCAAACTTGCCATCGTTACGGGCATTAACCTGGTTGGCCCATGAATGCGGTAATGAGCTCATCCATGTTGCTTTGGTGTTTTTGATGTCAAGGTGAAAAGGAGCATAGGTTTCGCCTTTTTTGTTTGATTGCAGCCAAACCTTGTTTTTATTTGGAAGATCGATTGCCCGGGGATCGTTATAGCCACGTACCCCTTTAAGCATACCATAAGTATGATCGAACGAGCGGTTTTCCTGCATGAGGATCACAATGTGCTCAGCATCCAGGTATGTGCTGCCCGGTGCCGGATTAATAGCCATTGCTTTTTGAATAGATTCGGGTAAAATGCTGGCGAGGCCGGCTGCTCCGGTAAGTAATGCCGCTTTTTTTAGAAAATCTCTCCTTGAATCAGACATGTTTTTGTTTTATTTGGTTCATGGCCTATGGATGATAGATCATGGTTGTTTTTAGTTTTATGTATGGCGACGGCCAATTTAACATGGTTGTTTTTAAATCTTCAGGATTTATGGCTGTTTTTTAAAATCTATGATCTATGAACCATGAACTATTTGTCTTTCCGTTGCGAAATCACCTGCTCGCAAAGGCCAAATGATAATGTCATGCCGTTACCACCAAGGCCATTGATCAGGGTTACTCCTGGTTCAATATCAACAACAAGTTCATAAGCGCCGTTGGTCATTTTGGGGTAAATGCCGTGCCATGACTGCAGCATCTTCCAATCCTTAAAATTGGCAAAGGTATGTAAGTAGTCGATTATTAAATTATTAATAAATTCCTTGTCAAACGGGTCATGAACCAGGCCATATTCATGCGAATCGCCTATGGTGAGTTCGCCGCTGCCGTTTTGGGATGCCATAACATGAATGCCCCATTTTAGGTGCGTGGCATATTGCTCTTCGTAACGTTTGCGCAAGGCAGGCAGCGATGCCGCCGCCTGAAAACCGGGGTAATGGATCATGGATAAGCCGCCGCATAAGGAAGGGCCAATGCGCCACTCATCGGGCTGTGTTACCAAACGCATCATTTGTAGTTTACATTTGGTGATTTGTGTTTGTGCAAAAAGCTCAGGATACAGCGTTTCAAAATCGGCACCGCTGCAAACGTAAATTTCGTCGGCTTCCCAGCTTTGGGTACCCGAACTAACTTTTGGATGTTCGATGCGGCTTATGGCGGTGTTCCAGTGAAACTCTACGCCAAATTTTTCGGCAAGATAAGAGGCCACCTGCCCTACAGCCACGCGCGATTCTATAATCATTTCTTCCCCGCTCCACAACGCACCTTTTAAACCATCGGTATTTATGGCCGGCGATTTTGAAACAGCTTCGCCAGGGGTTAGCACAGCGCAGTCACGGTATTGCTTGTTTACATCTACATATTCTTCTATTACCTGCAATTCGTCATCATGGTAGGCAAGGTGTAACGAGCCAACCTCGTCATGCCAGATATTAGCTTCGGTGCAAACTGTTTTCCAGATGCTTCTTGACAGCATAGCGCGTTCAAACATCGGCCCTGTAGCCTGGCCAATTGGCCATACCATACCGAAGTTGCGAATAGAGGCACCCACCGCGCGCTCATTACGCTCAAATACTGTTACCTTATAGCCACGAATGGCCAAAGCGCGGGCTGTAGCCAAACCTACAATACCTGCGCCTATGATTATAGCACTTTTGTTATTTTCGCTCATTATATTATTCATTAGGTCATTGAGTATTTGGTCATTTTTTGACTTTGCACTCAGGACTGCGGACTTATAGTTTGAAAATTTATCTGTTCACCACTATTTTCAGCTTCATTCAATTTTTTTTTATCGCGGGTGGCACTTTGTAAAAAGTATACGAGTGATAAAACCCCGCAGATACCGCCAACCAGTGCTACTATCATTACGCCTTCCTGAAAAAACGTTCCCCAGCTTATTGACGGGCGGCCAAGCTCCTTTACCAATAAAACGCTCACGCTGCCCAGATAACCCATCGAATCGGCGATGTACATGATAAAACCAACATTACTTTTATAGTGAAATGATGCTATCATCCGTTCAAAAAATATTGCATTGTAGGGTACATAGCCCATATACAAACCCAGGCCAACGCAGGTCATCCACAGGGTTGGGCTCATCATTTTAAGGGTAAACATGGTGGTTGATATACCTACCAGAACGCAACCTGCAATGATCATTAAATGAATGATACTAAAGGCACGGAGATTTTTACGCACCAGGATTAGTAAACTCATTGCTACTAATACTACCAATGAAATTTTAATATCGGTGGTGGTAAAAATACTGTTATCCTTAATGCCGAGGCTTGCCCATATCTCCACTTCAAAGTTATCGCGCACATCGCGCATAATGGTGAGGAGTACGTAAACAATGAGTGTGAGGATAATTCCAGGTAAAAAACGGATGACAAATTGTTTACGTTCGGCGGCGTTCATCGGGGTACGTTCGGCCCGTAATTGCTTATCTTCGGCCGTTGGTGCCGGAATAAGTTCCATACAGCCTACAAAAAATAAAAGTGGCAACGCAAATACGGCCCCTGTTAAAAAGGGCATGTAATATTCGTTTACATGAAAACTACTTATTAAAGTGCGCCCTGTTGTTTTTACAAAGCCCGATGCAAAAATAAGGCTGATAGATAATACCGATGCCATGAACTCGGTTGAGCGGCGGCCTTCCAGGTAACCAAAAACCAATCCCCAGATAAGCCCAAGCGGAAATCCATTAATAAAAAGAAACGCAATATTCCATGGGGCAGGCACAAATGCAAAAGCAAGCAGGGCAGCCCATGCAATACCGATAAGGGTTAAAATATATTTTGCACGGGTTTTACTGTTTACTTCGGCTATAAATTTTATGCCGTAAAATTTACTGCTCATGTAGCCGATAACCTGCGCTATAACCAGCCAAACTTTGTAATCAACATGAAAATATTCATGACCAGTGAAAGTTGCAGCTGCAAATGCCTTCCGGAAAGCATACATAGAGGTGTACGTTCCGAAAGCCGAAACCGCCGCCAAAACCGAAATCAAAGCATAAGGCCATTGGGCTACTTTTGCACGTAAACTTTCAATCAGCCTCATATACTTATTGGTTTATGATTTCAATTACCTGTGCAATATCGTCAATAACATGGGTAGGATTATAGGCCTCCAACGCTGTGCGGGTAAAGGCCCCGGTGGTTACTCCTATTGAGTATTTGCAGCCCGCGTTTTGTCCTTCACGTACATCAACCTCAGTGTCGCCTACTTTGGCAACTTCCAGCGCATTGGTGATGTTTGACTCCTGCATCATTTTGCGGATCATAAAGGGGTGCGGGCGACCAAGCTCTACCTCATCCGATCCAACCATATAGTCAATTAATCCTTTTTCACGCCATTGCAGGCGATTTATAATGGTATCGGCAATATCGCGCGAAAAGCCGGTATTGATACCAACTTTAGTGCCTTGTTCATGCAGTTTGGCAAATGTTGCTTCTACGTTTGGCAACGGTTCAATACCAGGCTCAAACTTGTAGAAATTAATCATTTGCTGTACAAATTCTTTATGGATAGTGTTTACCAGGTTGTCGGTAATAACTGATTGGTCTGCTTCATATTCCGCGAGCATTTTACGGATAGCGAGTGGCTTTTCATAGCCCATCAACGGATCTATTTTTTCCAGTTCAACGTTGTAACCATACTTTTGCATTGCTGCTTTAAAAGTTTTGCTCACCTCATGATCATCCTTAACCGTAGTGCCGGCTATATCAAATACCACCAATTTAATGCCCATAGTAACAAAAAACAATTGTTTAGCAATACTAAACTTTTTTTATTAAAATTAAACTAAATTAGTGTTAAGGTTTGGTTAAGGGTTGGGTGAGTGGTTTATTGAGTTGATTAGGAGAGTGGTTGTTTTGTGTTTAAATTAAAGACACGCTACTACATTTTTGCACTCTAAAACTACTCACTCAATCAACATAATCAACCACTCACCAACTTACTTCTTCTCTTCAAAAAAATAAATCACCAGCATGCTGGCAGTAGTGTTGCCCATGTTTTTAGGCGTATGAGGTATGCGGCCATCAAAAAGCATACTATCACCCTGGTCAAGGGTTATGGTATCATCGTTAAACTGATAAGCTATCTGGCCCGATAATATATACTTATATTCAAACGCCTCTGTTTCAACAAGAGGGCGGGAGGCATCAGGTTCAAGCTCAAGTATTACGATATCAACGGTACTTTTACTTATTGACTGGGTAAAAATGCGCTGATAATGAAAGCCGTCAGCATGTTCCTTTTCAAAATGATCATATTCGTGCTTACGCTTTACTAAAACAGGCATATGATCACTTTTTGAACGTATGTCTTTAAAAAACTCGTTCAGATCTATCTCCAATGCTTTAATAATATCTATTAATACAATGAGTGAAGGGATGGTGCGGCTGTTTTCAATTTGCGATATCAGCCCTTTGCTTACGTTGGCCCTTGCGGCAAGTTCTTGTACAGTTATGTTTTTTTCGCGGCGGCGTTCTTTTATCCGGTTACTGATCTGTATCAGTATATCTTCTTCCATTATATATTGTGTTATCCTGCTGTTTGCGGCGCAAAGTAATTAATACGCATAGTTATCCAAAATGATTTTTTTGTTACCCAAATGCATATTTTCTTTTTACGAACAAAAAAGAGTTTTAGTTTAAACGGATGTTGGAGGGGTGTTTGTATTAAGAAAAATTTAAGTATAAGTACATAAGGCTATAATTCACAAACAATTAATATTTAAATAACCTTTGTCATGTTTATTTGCACCTAAAAATTTTATTTATATGGCACCATCCCAATATAATCCGAAAGCTGTTGTTGATGAGGTATTTTCGTTATACGAAAAATTTGGCGATGCAGATTATATAGGAGAGCCTGTTTCCCAACTGGAGCATATGTCGCAGGCTGCAGCCCTGGCCCAATCTGAGGGTTATGACGACGAGGTTGTTCTCGCTGCATTTTTTCATGATATAGGCCATCTTTGTGCTGATGCCGAAGAGGCAGGAAGCATGGAGGGTATGGGCAACATTGATCATGAACGCCTGGGTGCCGATTACCTTCTTGAGCGTGGATTTTCTGAAAAAGTTGCCAACCTGGTACAGGGGCATGTAATTGCTAAAAGATATCTTACCTATAAATATCCCGAATATTATAACCACCTGTCGGATGCGAGTAAAGTTACCCTTGAGTTTCAGGGCGGCGTGATGACAGCCGAAGAGGCGGCCGAATTTGAATTGAACCAAGATGCAGAACTTATCATCAAATTGCGTTACTGGGACGATATGGCCAAAGAAGTGCATGTGCCTGTAAATAACATCGATCATTTAAAGGCCATTGCCCTCACGCACCTGAAAATCATGAACGAGTAGTTAGTCATATTAAGTTTTTGTGATCAATTTATAATCTGTTTGTTACAAAAATCACCTGCTTAACACAGGGTGAACATCAAGTTAAGCATAGTTTAATACTAAATTGGTTTACTAATAATAAACAAAGTTTAGTATTGCTGCATGAAAACATCCTTTTTTTCACCCTTAAATTTTAGCAGATGACTAAGTTTTACCAAAAATTAACAATCGTTTTTTTCGCATTGTTTATTTGTTTGGTGCCGGTATTGGTAATGGCCCAAACAAAAATTACCGGAAAGGTCACTGACGAAGCGCAGTTGCCTTTACCTGGCGTAAGCGTTACAATCAGCGGTACTAAATCAGGTACAGTAACTGATGTAAACGGTGCATATAGTATTTATGCTTCGAGCGGCCAAACATTGGTTTTTAAATACGTTGGTTACTCCGCACAAAGTGTTACGGTAGGTAACGGCACTATTTACAACGTTAACTTTAAAGCCGAGAACAAAGTACTTAACGAAGTTGTGGTAACTGCGTTAGGTATAAAGAAAGAAACCAGGCGCATTGGCTATTCCGTTCAGGAAGTTAAAGGCAGCGACATGGTTAAAGCGCGCGAACCCAATGCTATTAACGGCCTGGCCGGTAAAGTAGCAGGCTTAAACGTTGGTATTAACCAGGAGCTGCTTTCTGCACCTACTGTGTTACTACGCGGTTCGCCTATTAACTTTTACGTTGTAGATGGTATCCCGATCACAACCGATACGCAAAATATCACCGCCGATGATATTGATACGTACACTATATTAAAAGGCCCAACTGCAGCGGCCTTATATGGTAGCCGTGGTATCAATGGTGCCATCCTGATCACTACAAAAAGAGCTAAGAGCGATACTAAAGGTTTTACAATTGAGATTAACTCAAGCACGCAGTTTAATCGTGGTTTCATTGCTATACCTAAGGTGCAAAACAACTATGGTGGTGGTGATAACGATAAATATGCTTTTGGTGATGGTTCTGGTGGTGGTGTTAACGATGGTGATTACGATGTTTGGGGCCCGCGTTTAAACAGTGGCTTATTATTACCACAATACGATGGTGAGTATGATCCTACTAAAACTTACACCACAACTTTTAAAGATGGTTCAACCTTTACAGGTAATATCAAACCAACCCCATGGGTTGCCCGTGGTGTTAACAACCTGGAGGGTTTCCTTCAAACAGGTTTATTAACCAATAACAATATTGCTATTTCGTCATCGTCCGAAAAATCAAACGTACGTATGTCGGTTTCGCATGGTTACCAACGCGGTATTACACCTAATACAGGTTTAAATACTGTAAACTTTAACCTTTTAGGTAGCTATAACCTGAGTAAAAAATTCAAAGTTGAAGGTAATATCAACTTTAACCGTCAGTTTTCAAACAACGTACCTGACGTAAGCTACGGCCCTAACAGTATCATTTACGGTGTTGACGTATGGACTGGTGCCGACTGGAATATCGACGATATGCGTGATTACTGGCAAAAAGGTAAAGAAGGTATTCAATCAAAATTTGTTGAATACAAACGTTACCAAAACCCATGGTTTCAATCATATGAATGGTTAAGAGGCCAATATAAAAATGATATCTACGCATGGGGCTCATTTACCTACAGCCCAACCAAAGATCTGGATATCATGTTGCGTTCAAACATCAGTACTTATGACTTGTTGCGTACCGAAAAAGAACCATTTTCGGCACACCCTTATGGTGATGAGCACAACCATGGTAACTATCGTGAAGACCGCCGCGATCTATTTGATAACAATACAGACCTTTTAATCAAATATAACCTGAATGATATCGGTCATACAGGTATTTCGGTTAACGCGCTTGCAGGTGGTACTTTACGTAATTTGAAGTATACGTCATCATTCACCACCACCGACCAGTTGCTTATTCACGATGTTTACACTTTCCAAAACTCGATAAACCCGGTAAAAGCATACAGCTTCGGTTCAAACCTGATCACTACAAGTGCTTACGCATCGGCCGATATCAGCTATAAAAACTATTTTACTGTATCAGCAACAGGCCGTACCGAAAAATCATCGGCACTGCAAAATCAATCCTATTTTTATCCTTCGGTAAGCTTAAGTACCCCAATATCTGAGTATGTAAAACTGCCTGAGGTAATCTCTTTCCTGAAAATCAGGGGTAGTTATGCTAACGTTAAAGATGGTGGTACCAATGCTTATACTGGCCCTGCCGGTTACCCGCTTGGTTATGGTGCCCAATATCAAACACCTTATGGCGGCCCTGGTTATACAAGTACAACGCCTGCTTACATCCTGGCCCCATCTTACGGTAACATAACCGCGGCTACAGCTCCAACTAATGCTATCGATCCTAAATTAAAACCAAGCTCAAGAAGTAACTATGAAGGTGGTTTGGAAATGCGTTTCCTTAAAGATCGTTTAGGTTTAAGTGGTACTTACTTTGTTTACAAAGATGGTCCGCGTTTGTTTAGCCAGCAATTGTCTGAAACCAATGGTAGTGCCCAAACCTTCCTTACAAACGGTATCACAACCCGCCGTAACGGTTATGAGATCTCGGTTAACGGAACTCCTGTTGTATCAAGCAAATTTAAATGGGATGTGTTGCTTAACCTAAGTACTTACAAAGAGGTTTATACATCATTTGCCCAAAACCAGACAGGCCTGGTACAGGGCGACCAGATTTTACATATTGGTGATCGTGTTGACCAGATCTTTGGCAGCGTTGAAGCTAAATCACCAGATGGAAAAGTTATCCATGATAATGCAGGCTTGCCTACTTACCTGCCTAAAACACAACTTTTAGGTAATTCGGACCCTGATTTTAGCTGGGCTGTCAACAACAAATTCAGGTATAAAAGCTTCTCGCTTTCATTCCAGTTTGATGGTATGGTTGGCGGTAAAATACAGGATTTGGTATACACCAAGTTGATGCAGGGCGGTCGTGGCGCTGCTACCGATGAAGGTATTATAGGTGCTGCCCGTTTATATGAATCAGAACATTGGGGCGATCCGGGTTTTAGAGGTTCAGTTAATGCTGATGGTACACCAATGTTAGGCCATGACGGAGTTACGCTTGCTGCCGGCAGCCCGCAGCCAGTATATGACCCAATCAGCGGTAAAATAACTAACTCTGGTGCCTTGAAGTTTGCTCCTAATACAACCCCTGTAAAATATGTACAGGATTATGTAAGTAAATTTTACGCTGATGCGGAGCACACTGTAATCAGCAGAACTTATGCCAAGTTAAGGGAAGTTGTTATCGGCTATTCGTTGCCACAGTCAATAACCAAAAAGCTGTCATTATCAAAGGTTGATTTTTCGATAGTTGGCCGTAACCTGCTTTATTTCTTTAAAAAGGGCTACAAAGATATCGACGTTGACCAGTACCCTGGCCGTGATCAATTTGGATCGACTATAGGCAGTACCGGCTTGCAAACCCCTACGGTAAGAAGCTATGGCTTTAACATCAACGTGGTTTATTAAGCTATAATAAGTAGTAACAACTATAAAACATTGCACAATGAAATCATTAAAATATAAAATAGCTTCTTTAGCAATCCTGGCAACCGTGTCGTTGGGCTGTAAAAAGCAATTTGACAGTGCTGTTCAAAACAAAAACCTTCCTATTTCGGGTTTGTCGCCGGCACTGTTATTACCTAATATCGAAACAAGTATGCTTGCACCTGCCTTTGGTCAGGACGAGCGTCAAAACCAATACACCGCATGTAACTATTTTTACTACGGCGATAACAGGTATTGGACAGGTAGCGCTTCATTAAGCTATACCCCACTTACTAACGTAGTAGCAATGGAGGGAGAGGCAAATGCACTTGCTGCCACCTTATCAAAGCCATACCTTGCTCTTGCCAAATTTTTCAGGGCATTTTACTTCGTGAATATGAGCCTTAAGGTTGGCGATTTACCAATGACCCAGGCATTGCAGGGACTAAAAAATACAACCCCGGTTTACGACACCCAAAAGCAGATCTTTATAAACTCACTTGCTTTGCTTGAGAGTGCTAATAAAGATCTTGGCGAAATGATTGCGGTAAACAAAATTACCCAGGGTACTTATGTTGTTGATAGCAAATACGATTTCTTTTATAAAGGTGATCTTTTGAAATGGCAAAAGGCGATCAACACCTACCGCTTAAGGATCCTCATCTCGTTAAGCAAAAAAGTTAGTGATGCCGATCTGAACGTTAAAGGCCAGTTTGCATCTATACTTGGCGACGCTGTAAAATATCCTATCATGACATCGATGGATGATAACCTGCAGTACATTTATGATGGCGTATTTACTTTTTACCCAAACAGCTCACGTAACTTTGGTAATGATGCAACACGTTATAATACAGGCGCTACCTACATCAATTTACTGGCATCGTTAAAAGATTTGCGTGTAATGAAAGTTGCTGAACCTGCAAGGGGCCTTAAATTCGATGATACCGATTTCAGGTCATTCGTAGGGGGTATATCCGGTCAGGATCAAAGTACTATGGCTGCTTTGGTTCAGGCAGGAAAAGTATCACTTATCGGTCGTCACCGTTACTATGAAACCCTTGTGGGCGAAAACACTTTTATCGTTAGCTATCCCGAAATGTGCTTTAATATTGCTGAGGCTATTAATCAGGGCTGGGTAGGGGGTAACGCCGAAACATGGTACAAAAACGGCATTTTTGCTGATTTTGGTTTCTATGGTGTTAACGATGGTGCCAACACAGTTCTGTTTCAAAAAAGCGGCGGTTTGTTAGGCGACGATGTATCTTACAACGTTAACTTTAGCTATAACGATTATTACAACCAACCGGCTGTTAAATACGCCGGTAATAACGTTGATGGCTGGAAACAGATCCTGACACAAAAATATATCGCTTTTGCCCGTAACTCGGGTATGGAGGCTTATTACCAATGGCGTCGTACCGGCGTACCTACTTTTAGTGTAGGTGCCGGTAATACTGATAACGGAGCAATTCCGCTAAGGTTCCAATACCCAACTAATGAGCGTAGTGCAAACGCTGCTAACTATAAAGCAGCGGTACAAAGCCAATATGGTGGCAGTGATGATATTTTCCAATTAATGTGGTTGCTTAAATAACACCAAATTATAAGTTTTAATTATCTACATAAAGGCCCCGATACTTAGGGGCCTTTATTATTAAAAGCAAAAACTATGAAAAAAGCTATCTTGTTAACACTATTAGCGCTGGGGCTAAACGGCGCTTATGCCCAGCAGCACAAAACCCAAAATGTGGTTATCGTTACTATCGATGGCCTGCGCTGGCAGGAAGTTTTTCGCGGTGCAGATTCCGCCATCATCAACTCAAATGATACACAGGATAAAAGCGATGTTCGAAAAAACTTTTGGACGGATGCGCCTGCAGATCGTCGTAAATTGTTGATGCCTTTCTTTTGGAGTACAATAGTTCAAAAAGGGCAATTGTACGGTAACCGCGACCTGGGCAGTAAGGATGAAGTAGCCAACCCATATCACTTTTCATATCCGGGTTATAACGAAATATTTACGGGGTTTCCGGATAAGCGCATGAATACCAACGATGGTATCTACAATCCTAATATGAACGTGCTTGAGTTTTTAAACAAACAAAAAGGTTTCGAAAATAAAGTTGCGGCTTTTGCATCCTGGGAGCGCTTTTCGCAAATATTAAGCCCGCAGCGTGCCGGTATTTTAGTTAATGCAGGTTTTATGCCACTGGATGTTCCTGGTATGAATGACCGTTTAAAACACCTGAATGAATTGCAACTGGAAGCACCGCGTTATATCAGCGACTCGACCCGTATTGACTTCCTGACCTTTGAGTTTGCCAAAAATTATATGATGCAGTATAAGCCGCGCGCTTTATATGTTTCATTTGATGAGCCGGATGATATGGCACATGGTGGCAATTACAAATTTTATCTTGATCGTATTAAACAGGAAGACGGTTTTATAAAACAACTTTGGGACTATATCCAATCAGAGCCTGCATATAAAAATAAAACCACACTAATCATAACCTGCGACCATGGCAGAGGCGACGAGCCGATAAAAAAATGGCACGATCATGGATCGGACGTGCTGCACTCCGAGCAAACCTGGTTTGCCGTTATCGGGCCGGATACTCCTGCTTCGGGCGAAATGAAACAGGGTGAAACCACTTATCATAAACAATTGGCGCAAACTATAGCCAATTTACTGGGTTTTGATTTTAAAGCTGCTGCGGGTCACGAAGCTGGCGATGCAATAGGTAGTGTTACCGGTAAAAAATAATTAAAGGCTTAAAAAGCTGATCATTTTGCTGCCCGGATGAAGTGTAAATGAGAAACGTTTAAGGTAACTGTCTGAATCGTGATTTTCAGAGCGGCTGAATTTTCAGAATCAATATCACATTCTGTTTGTTCTTAAATCCTGAAAACTTTGATTCAGACAGTTTCTTAACTTTTATTTAACACCCCAGACCTACCTTTGCAATAAAATAATAGCCTATGACCTCGCGCCGCGAATTTTTTGGTACTGCCTTAACGGGAGTAGCCGCTTTAAGTCTTTTGCCTGCCGTTAATAGCTTTGCTACCGAAAATAACCGGTATAGCCGCGTTACCAGGACTAAACTAAAACTAAGGTTTGCTTTAGCTTCTGATATCCACTATGGCCAGCCGGAAACCGATTTTCCTTTACATACCGGCAACATGGTTAAATGGCTTAACGAGGATCATGAAAAAAATCATCTGGATTTTGTGATCGTTAACGGCGACCTGGTACATAATCGTCCCGATCTGCTTCCCGAGATCAAAACCAGGTACCTTGATAAATTAAATGTTCCTTATCATACTATACCGGGTAATCATGATTTTGCAGATGCTACAGTTTGGAAAAACGCTTTTGGTTACGAAGATAAGTACACGGTAGAATTTGGGGATATTGCTTTTGTATTGGCCCACACTGCTGATACTAAAGGCATTTATACCTGCCCCAACAATGCTTTCCTCAAAGCATCATTAGATAAATTTGCTGATAAGAAGATCGTTTTTGTGGTACTGCATATCCCACCTACCAAATGGGTTAAAAACGATGTGTTTGTTGATTGCCCCGAAACTATCCAATTGTTGCATGCTTACCCTAATGTGAAAGCTGTTTTTCATGGTCACGACCACCTTTTAGATGGTGTGCGTTATACTGATAAACTCCCTCATTTCTTCGATTCGCATATAGGCGGCGATTGGGGTACCGACTACAAAGGCTATCGTATTGTAGAGGTTGACGAGCAAAATGCAATTTACACTTACCAGGTAAATGCAAGTCAAAACCCGGTGCTTAATTCGGCTAAACTGTAATTAGGATTTCGGAATTTATCCTGAGAGATTAGCAACCATGTCATTGCGAGGAGCGGCATGGGCAGGTGCATGAGGGCGACGTGGCAATCACGTAGCTATGCAAACCGGTAGTACTTCCGTGCGATTGCCGGGCTACGCTCGCAATGACATTTTTTTGTTTACTACAAGTTATAATTTTCCATCGGATATTTCCCTTTTTTGGTGCAAGTGTTGTGCGAACGGTTGCGGGTATGCTCACTTGTGCTGGTCCGAATGTCTGTCTAAAAAAATCAGTTTAATAGATAACCTTACGTTTACATGGCGTAGAAGGCACAAGTTAACCCTGCACAGGCAATCACACAAAACTTGCGCCAGTGGAGGACCAGTTTGGAAACAGTTATTTGTTAAGCTAACGCTCCACCGGATATTTTAACCCTATCTGCTCCCTCGCCTGATCTATCATAGCTATCATTTGCCGGGACAACTCATAAGGCAATACAGGGCTTTCTGTTTTTCCTTGTTTGATGAGCTCGCAAAAATGAATAATTTCATAGTTTAATCCTCCTGCAGTAAACGGTTCATCAAACTCCACCGTGCGGCCATCGAGGTAGCTGATAGTTGCTTTTGCCGGGTTCCACCAATTTTTGTGGATAGTTATATGCCCCAGTGTGCCCACTATTAATGCATCGCCTTTGCCGTGCATATCAAAGCCACAATACAACTGTGCGTAACCATTTTGATGCAGCGTTTGGAAAATGGCAAACATATCAATCCCGGTTGCGCCAAACCTGCCCATGGTTTGGATATCCTGCATGGGGCCAAGCCAGTCGAGCGCTAAAAATGCTTCGTAAATGGCAATGCCCATCAGGCTGCCGCCAACCAGGTCAAGATTATAATTCGGATGATCGGGAGGGCAATCGGCCACTGCCGATCCCGCCCGCACATAACCTACCTGGCCAATCGGGTCATTGATCAGGTATTCTTTCAGCTTAGGATATAATGGGAAAAATGGGGGCTTCATTCCCTCCATGAAAAGCAATCCGGTTTGTTTTACAACGGCAAGTACCTCATCCAGTTCGGCAAGATTAACAGTTACGGGTTTTTCACAAAGCACATGTTTGCCTGCTTTAAGAGCGGCTATACTATAAGCAGCATGGCTATCCGGAAGGGTTGCGATGTAAACAGCATCGATATCGCTGGCCAGCAGCTCATCAACACTTCTGCAGGCCTTACCTCCGTATTGCGCAACAAAGGCATCAACAGTTTCGGGTCGGCGCGAATAGGATGCTACAATTTCAATATGCGGTACAGCTGCAAAGCCCTGCATAAACCTTTGCGCAATGCGCCCGCAGCCAATGATGCCCCATTTTATCATAGTTCTAAGTCTGAAGTCTTAAGTCGAAAGTTGATATTTCAAGTATATAGCTTTAAATGCAAAAGTCCCAAGTAAATAATTTTATTACTTACTCAGGACTTTCAACTTGGGACTTAAGGCTTAAGACTTAGTGCTTAAGACTTCCGACTTAAAACTATTGATATTGAATATAAATCGGATACGGTTTGTATCTTGATAAAACCTCCTCAGGTGTCAACATGTGGTGAGGTGCTTTTTTGATATCGTTTTTGTAGAACAGTTTAAACCCTGTAAACTGTACCGGCTCCTGGTTAATGAAGTAGCGGTAGGTACCGGTTTTCAAATCAGGTTCGCCCCAGCCGTCCATATCCATTACCAATTGAATTTCAGGATGTAATTTGATGTTCTTGTAGTTGGTCACCATCTTTTTGGTAAAGCGGTGAACTACCAGGATTTTTGGTGGCAGGCCATTTTTCTTAACAATTTTGGTAAGATAGTCTGATACGTAGTTGATATCATCAGCATCATAAGTACCTATCTTTTTACCCGGGTGGGTTCCGTCTTTCATCGAAAATTCAGGATCCATACCAAAATGTACCTGTGGCAATTCAAGGTATTTTTCAAGCAATGGCAATTCTGCACGGATATTGCTTAAAGCTACCTGAACATCTAAAAATACAATAGCATGGGCTTTTTTAGCTAATACCAGTACACTGTCTATCTGTTTAAACGGCATGCGGTAACGGAATTTTCCGTCTTTACCACCATCGCCCTGGGCCACAACCGCAATATAGTGCAGCGCTGGTTGTACCGGGGTTTTAGGATCGGCTTTTTCCCAATGCTTTACTTCTCCTTTTAATTTAGCCAACATTTCATTTGGCGGTAATTCGCCCAAAATACCCATCTTCTTTGAATAAAGGTTACCATAAAAAGCAACCACACGCTTAAACGGTAAAATAGCACCACCTATTGGGTAAGGGGTATTTTTAACTGGCCACCTGCCGGTTGTATCACCGTGCGCGTTGAATTTCATCAACGAGTCGTAAAGTTTTTTGTCGATAGGGGGGTAAGTGGATTTTTTAACGCTTAGCGTATCCGCTGTTTCGGCCTGGGCCGAATCACCTTTAACTGCTGCGGCTGTTTTTTTACTGTCGGTTTTGCCATTGTTGCCATTTTGCGAGCAGCTGTTTAAAAGCAAAGCTGCCGACGCGATAAAGGTGGCGGAAAGTACAAGCGTTTTTAATTTCATTTTTATAACGTTCAATATAATGCAGGTGTATGTAAGGTGTGTTTAATTAATTTAATTTACAGCCACTTATAAGTAGCAATAGTGTTGGCTCGGTTGCCGCCAAAGATAGATATTGGAAATTAATTACTTTTAATTTTATGAAACTTTCCAAAAACCCCTAAAGGTAGTTTTGGGCCGGCTGTGGCCTGCAGGTAAAGCTCTCCAATTTCGAGGTTTTGCACCTGCGGGAACGAACTTTTGATGAGGTTTTCAACAATTACAGATGAGAAGCCAAGCGAATAAGTATTGAGGATCAGGAAATGCTCTTCAGGGTCGAGCAGTTGGGTTACATCACGCATCATCTCGGTGATGTTATCTTCCAGTTTCCACTTTTCGCCGTTTGGGCCATTGCCATATGCTGGCGGATCAAGGATGATCCCGTTATATTTTTTGCCGCGTTTCAATTCGCGCTTAACAAACTTTAATGCATCCTCAACTACCCAGCGTATATCTTTCAGACCGGAGATCTCCTGGTTTTCATTGGCCCAGGTTACTACTTGTTTTATAGAATCAACGTGAGTAGTATCTGCGCCGGCAGCTCTTGCTATTAACGATGCGCCGCCAGTGTAGGCAAACAGGTTAAGTACTTTTGGCTCGGGTGTTTTAAAGCGTTTTACATTCTGGCTGATATAATCCCAGTTTACGGCCTGTTCCGGGAAAATGCCCACATGTTTAAACGAAGTTAATCCCAGCCTGAATTTAATGGCAGCTTCCTTGTTTTTGTAGTCAACATGCCAGCGATCGGGAGTTTTAGGGTCTTTTTTAACCCATTCGCCAGTAGTTGCCGAACGGCCCTTAAATTTAATATGGTGTAAGCGCTGCCACTCAGAAGCAGGCAGGGTTTTGTTCCAAACCGCCTGTGGTTCGGGGCGGATGAGTATAGTATTCCCAAAGCGTTCCAGCTTTTCAAAATCGCCGCAATCAATCAGCTCGTAATCTTTCCAGTGCGTTGGGGTAAGTAATTGGATCATTGTTTTTAAGTCAAAAGTATTGAGTTTTAAGTCGAAAGTTTAAAACATTGACTTAAAATTTCGGCAAATATAACGATATATTACGGTTTGACTTTTAACTCAAGACTTCAGGCTCAGGGCTTATTATAATTTTTCCTTAGCTGCCTGCATAAACTTGCTGGCAAATACAAAGTCGTTAAGTTCCTTATTATCTGTATGGGCAATTTCCTTGTTGCTGCCTTCCCACCATTTTTGCCCCTGGTGTAAAAAAAGAATATGATCGCCAATACCCATTACCGAGTTCATATCATGGGTTACCACAACTGTGGTTATGCTGTACTCCTGGGTAAGTTCGGCAATGAGCTCATCAATTAATATCGAAGTTTTAGGGTCGAGGCCAGAGTTGGGTTCATCCACAAAAAGATATTTTGGCTGCATGGAAATGGCGCGGGCAATACCAACACGTTTTTTCATACCGCCGGATAGTTCGGCTGGGTAAAGTTTGTTTTTACCGGCAAGATTAACCCGTTCTAAACAAAAATTGGCACGCTCAAGCTTTTCTGCTTTTGATCTGTTGGTGAACAGGTTTAACGGAAACATGATATTTTCCTCAACTGTCATAGAATCAAACAGGGCCGAATTCTGAAAAAGCATCCCAATGCTTGTACGGATAGGCACACGCTGTTCAAAATCCATTTGGGTGAAATTTTCATTATCAAAAAAAACCTCGCCCTTTGAAGGCTCATGCAGGCCAACAATACATTTTAGCAACGTTGTTTTGCCCGATCCCGAACCGCCTATGATCAGGTTATTTTTACCTTCGTGAAAAATTGAACTGATCCCTTTAAGAACGTGATTTTCGCCAAAGGTTTTATTAATATCTTTAATTTCGATCATAGCATTAAACGGGTGATAACAAGGTCGGCAAATAAGATCATCACACAACTAAATACCACGCCCTTTGTGGCCGACTGGCCTACCTCAAGCGCACCACCCGATGTGTAAAAACCCTGGTAAGCACAAATGGATGCAATGATAAAGCCAAAAACAATTGCTTTAACAAGTGCTACCCTTACTGTTAAACCATCAAAGCCATCACGTACCCCTACAATATAATCGGCAGGTGTAATGTCTCCGGAAGCAACGCAGGCAATATAGCCACCTGTAATGCCTAAGGTGATAGAGGCAATAACCAGTAAAGGCACCATGCTCATACCCGCAATGATCTTGGGCGATATCAGATACCCCGGCGCATTAACACCCATAATTTCGAGGGCGTCAATTTGTTCGGTAACCCGCATGGTTCCAATTTGCGATGCAATGCTTGAGCCAACACGCCCGGCCAGTACAAGTGCCGATATGGTTGGACTAAATTCAAGGATGGTGGAGTCGCGTGCTATTTTACCCGCTATACTAAGCGGCACCAGCGGGCTTGACAGCTGGAAAGCTACCTGGATAGTTGTTGCAGCTCCAATAAATACAGATATGATTGAGATAATGCCCAACGATCCGATCCCTACTGATACCATTTCGCGCATTACTTCGGCCCAGTATACACTGAACTTTTCGGGCTTTCTGAAACTTAAACGCAGTAAGAGTATGTATCTTCCTAAACTTTCAAACATTTGCCTTTTATAAAAATTGGTTAAAAATACGCTTTTTTACCTTTAACCCTAAATGGTCAGTAGTTAAACTGGTCATTTAAATTCAATTTTGTAAGCGTTTCAATTATTACGCTTACGTAAATTGCGGACATAAAGCTTCACTAACTATAAAATTAATTTAAACAATATGAAAAACGTACTCATTACCGGTTCAACTAAAGGCATGGGCCGCTCAATTGCAATTGCTTTTGCTAATGAAGGATTAAACGTGGCAATTTGTTCGAGGAATGAGCAAGAATTATTAAATTTTAAAGATGAGCTGGAACAAGTTGATGCCGGAGTAAAGGTTTTTGCCATGAAAGCCGATGGCAGTAAAAAGGCTGAGCTGCTAAAATTTGCCGCTGCCGCCGAAGCCGAACTGGGTTTTATTGATGTTGTGGTAAATAACCTGGGTTCGTTTATACCTTCAAGCATATTGGACGATACCGAAGATACGCTTCAGGTACAGATGAATACCAACCTGATGCCGGGCTATGAGTTGTACCGTTATTTCGGTAAAACCATGGCAAATGCGCGTAAAGGACACTTCTTTAATATATGTTCGGTAGCGGCTATAAATCCTGTGCCGCAAGCTGGTAGTTATAGTGTAACAAAGTATGCATTGTTAGGTCTAACAAGAGTAATGAGGCTCGAGATGCAGGAGCATGGTGTAAAAGTTACCGCCGTAATACCAGGATCAACGTTAACGGATTCATGGAAAGGTGCGGTGGTTGATCCAAATACCATGGTGCTGCCCGAAGATATAGCATCGGCAATCATCAATATTTACAGGATGAGCACCGGTGCCAATGTCGACGAAATCATCATCAAACCTGCGCCGGGCCAGTTATGATAAATCAACTTTAAACATAAACGAACATAAATTATGGAAAAGAAACTTCATCGCGATGAGCACCACAAGGTAATAGGCGGTGTTTGCGCGGGCCTTGCCGAGCACTTCGGTACGGATGTGGCAATTATCAGGGCGATATTTTTAGTAACTCTCATTTTAAAAGGCTTTAGCCTACCCATATATATAGTACTGTGGATAGTGTTGCCAAAAAAAGGCTACAACTTTACGCCCGGTGTTGATTACAGGGTACCACCCCAGGATAATCCTTTTGCAAACGGACCACAATCAGGTCCTTTTTATGACCCTAAATTCGGTAACCAGCCTTTTAACCCTCCTCCATTTGTAAATCCGCCTAAAAAACAGGCTTCAACAGTGGGGCTAATATTTGGTGTGGCGATGATACTTTTGGGTTCGATATTTTTGCTTAATGAGCTCGACCTGATGCCTGATTGGGATTTTGAAAGCCTTTGGCCTGTAATGCTGGTAGGGGCGGGCGTAGCGCTTATAGTTTCGGGAGTGAAGAAACAACCCTGGGAAAAACAAAACTGGCATGCCAATGAGGTAGCTGATGCACCTGAAGCAGAATCAACTAAAGAAGAAACAGAAACTAAAGATACACCTCCAACTATATAACATCATGAAAAGCGATAAACTTGTTCCAGGCGCGATCCTGGTATTGTTGGGAGTAGTATTCCTGCTGGATAACTTCCACGTAATAAATTTTGACTGGATGAACATCCTGTACCTGTGGCCTATATTTTTGATCATGGGCGGTATCAGTCTGGTATTCGCCGGCAACCGGTCGCCGCTGGCCACTATTCTTAAACTGGCGGTAGTAATTGGCTGCTTTGCATTACTGGTGTTCGGCAACTTTGGTAAACGCTACCATTTTTGGCCAAACGCATGGACCTTTCACAGCGATGATTACGATAATGACAACGACGATGATGACAGCGATACCACCAATACCGACCAGGGCGTAGTGAAAATAGGCGGCGATAAAACCTTTAAAGAGGAATATAGCGCCGGTATAAAACATGCCCGTCTCAATATAAGTGGCGGCGGTACTATATACAACTTAAGCGATACTACCGCCGATTTATTCAGTGCCCAAACACAGGAGCTTTACGGTAAATATACTTTTAACCACAGTAAAGACGATTCGGTATATGTGCTCAACCTTAATTTGAAGAATAATAAAGGCTTTCATTTTGACTCAAACGACCGGAAAAACAACAAAGCTGATATCAAATTAAACACAAATCCGGTGTGGGATATTGACGTAACTACGGGTGCAACAGATTTAAATTTTGATCTTTCAAAATTCAAAATAAAAACTCTATCTTTAAAGGGCGGAGCAGCATCGTTTGATGTTAAGCTTGGAGCCCCGGTTGGCACCACAAATGTGGAAGTTTCAACAGGTGCATCTGAGGTAACAATAAGCGTTCCGAAAGGTGCCGCCTGCCGTATCACATCCAATACCGGGCTTTCATCAAACGAGTTTGATGGCTTTAGTAAAAAGAGTGATAACGACTACGAAACCGACGGCTTCGATGCCGCAAAAAACAGGATCCTGATCCATATGAGTGGCGGTATCTCTGATTTTAAAGTAAACCGATATTAACCTAAATCCTGAGTAAAAAGATACCGGGACATAATACAACAATAATGAATTGCCAGCCGCTCCATCAATTTGATGGAGCTTTTTTTTGTACCAGATTGTAGTGCTGATTCAGGTTTTTGTCATTAAAGCCGTATCAGGGGCGAAAAAGTGTTAAATTGAAAACCTTTGGAACAAAAAATAAGTTTAATTTACAGCACAAATAATCTACTATGAAATACCAATACCTTATATTATCTGCATTACTATTTTTAGCCTGCACTGTTAATGCCCAAACTACGGTTAAGGGTACCGTTTTTGAGTTGGGTAAAAACAACAAAATGAGCAACGTTTTTGTGCGCGACAATCAAAACAGGCAAATGACCCTTACTGATAATAAAGGTAATTTCAGTATCCGCACCGAAACCGGGCATACCCTTATTTTCAGTTCGCCAGGGTATGTATCGGATACCTTATACGTTACCGACTTTACCAACAAGAAAATAGAACTGGTTGCGCAAACCATAGCCTTAAGGCAGGTTAACATCAGTGCCAGGCGCGAAAGCTTTGACGCCCACAAGGAATATCCGGAAGTATATACCCGGGCAAAAGTTTATCCGCTTTCGCCAACCTCATGGTTTAGCAAGGAGGCAAAAGATGCCCGCCGTTTAAAAAAATACTTTAAACACGAGGAAGAAGAACGCCATGTTGATGAGGTATTTACTATGAGCTATGTGCAAAGTATCATCCCGCTGCGCGGCCAGGAGTTGGAAAACTTTATGACCCTTTACAGGCCGTCATATGATTTTATTAAAAATAACAACGGCCCTTCACTGGCGGTTTATATCAACGATTCGTACAAGAAATACCAGGCCTTACCTGCAGATAAACGCACTTTGCCCGATTTGAAGGAATAGTTTTTGATGGCAGCCTTTAAAAAAGGCTTGAAAACAATAAGAAAGCGTCATTGCTAGTTACGAACCAATCCCAAATCATACAGAGCGACTCTGCTAATCGGGGATTGGTTCGTACCTTGCAATGACGTTTGTTTTAAACTGCTCAATACAGCGTTACGATCAATCCGCCCAAACACTGATATCATTATTGATGATCTTTTGATAAAGCAGCTCAATCTGGCTTTTCAGGATCCTGTCTTCTGATAGCGGAGGCAGGTTATCAATATCAAAGTATTGTACGTCCAGCACATCAAAGCCTTTATTAATATCGGTAGTAATAGCTTTACAGTAAAACACCATTTTATATACATAAAAAGGCTGCGGCGGGTGCGGATGCATTTTTTTATCGAATACCGCAAGTAACCTGTCGACGGCAACCTGTAATCCAGTTTCTTCCCAAAACTCTTTAATAATGGTTTCTTTAGGGGTATATCCTATATCTCCCCAACCGCCGGGTAACGACCATTTACCATCGCCGCTTTCACGGGCCAGCAATATCTTATTATCCGGCGAAAGCAGGATCCCCCTTAAATCAACCTTGGCGGTAGGGTAGTCCGTAGCTTGCGGAAATAACAGGTTAATGGTTTCGGTGCCGTAGCCGCTAACCTCGTCAAACATTTTAGTGCTCAGGTGCTGTAGTTCCTGGTAGCGTTCAATATCATATTCGTTTTTAGCATATAACAAGCCGGTATCGGCAACAGAACGTAGTTGGGTTATGAGGGAAAGTAGATTGGTGTTGGGCATAGTGTTTATAAAATTATGTCATTGCTGTAAGTGTTTAGTAATTCGGAGACAGAATCAGGTGTTTTTATTTGTTGTTTAAGGCTGCCATTTCAATAGGTTTTTTGCCGTTAATACCCTGATGCGGCCTTTCCCAGTTATAGTAAACGAGGTACTTGAGCAATTCATCCTCCAATTCTTCGAAGCTGTCAAAATCGGTGTCTTCGATCAGATCTTCTTTAAGTGTACGCCAAAAACGTTCTACCTTGCCGTTCGTCTGCGGGCGGTAAGGTTTCATATATCTTCTTTTGATACCAGTTTCCACCAACATTCGTTCAAAGGGATGGTTTTTCTTATTTAAGCTGGTAGAGGTGCCAAATTCAGGGCCGTTATCAGCGATGATCTCTTCGAACTGAATACCAAATTCGCGCTTAAGGGCTTGCATACAGCGCAGCGAAGTAAACATGGTGGTCAAGGCGGTAATATCTTCCATCACCTCTGCCCAGGCAAGACGGGAATGATCGTCCAACACACAAAGCAGGTACAGCTTCCTGTTTTGTCCCCTGATCACACTTTTACTCAGGTGATGACAGTCTATATGTCCTAACTGGCCCATGCGTTCCTTGATGATCTTTCGCTTTACTTCCTTATCTGTAACAGTTAAACGGTTCTTGTTGTGTCGCTTCAGGATGTTGTACACCCCTGAAGGCGATGGGGTAAAGTTATTAGCTTTTTGTTTAAACCGGTCTGCTATCTCGAACTTATTGCAGCCTCGCGAACGCAAATCGAGCACTTGCTGTTCATCCTGGGGATCAGGACGCCGTGTACTGTACTTAGGCCCACGTTTACCAGGTAATAAGTCGAGTTCATTACCGGATTGTTTAAACCGATTGTAATACTTCAGAAAACTTCTCCGGTCGGTATCATGAGCCAAATAAAAGTCTTTAGCGAACCTAAAACCCGGGTGTTCCCCACGCTTTACCTGCTCATATTCGCTGATTAAAAAACGATACTTACTGAGATAGTTTCGCTTTAAGGTGAGGTCAGTAGTGTTTATTCGCATAACAAAATTAGCTTAGTTATATAAAGCTAATTCTGTCTCCGAATTATCTAACCTTTACAATTGCGAGGAGCGGGGCTGTCTGTGTGTACGACGCGACGCGGCAATCCCGTAGCCGGGTATATCAGCCCTGTATAGTATGCAATTGCCAAGCTGCGCTCGCAATGACATGGGTGTATAATTCCGAAATAAACTTATCCTCTGCCTAACAGCTCGTCAAGCTTGTTGCGTTCGGTTTGGAGTTCACGGGCAAGTTTCTTTTCTTTTTCGTTGGCTTTAGCTTTGAAGGCTTTGTACTCTTCGTCAAGCTCTTCGTAAAGTTTGATGCGGTATTTAGCTTCGCGGCTATGGGCACCGGAACGGGCTATAACTATAACTGCAACAACGCCAAAAACAATAACCAGTCCCCACATTACCAGGTTGTAGGTTGCTTTGGTAAATGGAATACCGAGCAGGCTGATTTCGTCGCGTTTTGCATTTGATTCATTCAAGGCCTGCTCCTTACTGTTGGCCTCAGTTTTAAGGCTTTCAACATTTTTTCCCTGCTCGGCAAGTTGGGCTTTAGCTTCTTTAAGCTGGCGCCGTTCTGTATTAAGGGTATCCTTCATATTTTTCCACAAGGCGGAAACCAACGGCTGCTGATAGTGGTATAATTTGCTGAGCAGGTATTGATACTGGCCGTTAAGACTTTTATCTTTCTGCAGGGCCGAATCGGCGGCAGTTGCCCTTGGCTGCGCGTAAGCAGGCCTGGCAGGTACTGTTACCGCCGGATTTTTAAGCGCTGCCGGGCTCGATTTTACAATGGGCGGAATAGCATTAGGTTTTAAGGTAGCGACTTTCCTTTTGGCACTGTCCTGAGCAAAGGTTGCTGTAACACTGCCCGTTATTATCGCTATTAAAACCGTAATCGTAAGTAGTAAATGCTTGTTCATCAAGTGTAAAATTAGGTATATGCTATTAACAAAACAGGATATCTACGGTTTTTATTATATATACCCTGCTATTTTGAGGCTAAAATAAGCTTTCGTACGTAATTAACCTACTCATAGTTATATTAGCGGCATGAATATAGGTATCATCGGTTTGGGCGATATGGGTCGTCTGTATGCAAAGGCTTTCGCTAAAGCGGGTTATACCGTATCAGGCTGCGATCTGCCCGCCAATCGCCAAAAACTGGAAGAGGAGCTTACACCCTTTGGCATTTCTGTTATGGATAACGGCGGCGACGTTGCCCGCATTAACGATCTGATCATCTATTCTGTCGAGGCTGAAAGTATGGAGCGCGTAGTGGCCGAATTTGGCCCTTCAACCAAGTATGGCGCTATTGTGGCAGGGCAAACTTCAGTTAAATCTCCGGAGATAGCAACCTTTGAAAAGCACCTGCCTGCCGATGCCCAGATAGTTACTTTTCATGGTATGCACGGGCCGGGCTTTGAGCCTGCCGGGCAAACCCTCATCCTGATCCCGCACCGCTCAACGGACGATGCTTATCAGCGCATGTACGATCTGTTTACGGCCATAGGCAGTAATATAGTTGAAATTGCCGACTACCATGAGCATGACCGAATTGTTGCCGACACCCAGGCTGTAACCCACGTTGGGTTTGAAAGTATGGGTACGGCCTGGAAATCGGCCGGATTTTTCCCATGGGAGAATGCCTCCTATATAGGCGGTATCGATAATGTGAAGATCCTGACCACACTTCGGATTTTTAGCTATAAAGCCCACGTTTATGCCGGGCTGGCTATCCTTAACCCTTATGCCCGTCAGCAGGTGAAGCGCTATGCCGAATCAGAATCGGAGCTGTTTAAGCTGATGATCAAGGAAGAAGCAGATTCATTTAAGCAGCGCATTTATCGTGCGCGCGACTTTGTTTTCCACGAAAGCCGTAAGCCCATTATGCTTAATGATACCGTAATGAAGGAGTTTTCGCTTTCCCAGCATGCCGATCATCAAAAGCCTAATTCGCACCTGAGTATATTAAGTATGGTTGATGCCTGGTACCACCTTGGTGTTAACCCTTATGATAACCTAATTTGTCAAACTCCGCCTTTCCGCCTCAGGCTGGGTATTGCCGAATATTTGTTTAAGAACGAAGAACTGCTGGAAGAATCATTAGAAACAGCCCTGTATGATAAAACCATCCGTGGCGACGATCTGGAGTTTCACTCGGCTGTAAGGGAATGGTCGGCCATTATTGGGTATGGCGATATGGAGGGCTATAAGAAACACTTTAACGATACCCAGGCATTTTTTAGTCACCGGCTTGAAGAAGGCAAAGCGCAAAGTGCCGAGCTGATCCGCAGGCTGATGATGGAGTGATTTTGATTTGGGATTTCGGATGTTCGATTTCGGATTTAGGCTTGATTAAAGTGTTCAACTTTTTAAGGTGTGAACACTTGTTGTTTTTTGTGATTTGGTTGTTGTTGATAGTCAATTGTTTATAAAACGAGTAAAGTCATTTATTCGCTGCTTTGAACAGCTTGATATTGATAATCAAATGGTTGTGATTTTGGCTTGTAAAATGTTGAACACCTGTTTTTTCAAAAATTGAACACTGACAGGAGGGTGTCAGTAAATAGCCATTTGAGAAGTTAACTATAGGATTCGAGGAACTCATCTATCGTATCTTCACTATCCATATTCAGAATGGCGTTAGCTAACTTTACTTGCCCTTTAGATAATGCAATGGCTGTTAATGCTGTTGCGGCTAAGTCTAAATCCCAATATTGACTCATAGCAAGTTTTGCAAGATCGGCTAAGTTTTCAATTGTTTTATTATAGTTTGGCTTTAAAGCACTTGGTAAAGGAGGATTATTCTTGTGCCTTTGTATTTCAATTACCGAAATCAGTCCAAGTATATTATAGTCCACAATTTGTTTCTGTAACGATATCCGAACCAAATGAGGAACCGAATAATATGATGCCAAGCCAACATCTCCCTGATGGTGTAACTCGTTCCATAGTTCTTGGTAGATTTGGTTAACCGTTTGTTTATTGTCTGCGAGCTCAAGTTTCTTCAAAGCGATTGAAGCATCATATAATGTTCCTCTATAACCACCTTCTAAGGTCGACCACCTTGGGTCGTCAAGCTCCAATACCGGTTCATCTACTGATTTCTTAGGGAAGAAGTCGCCTAACTTTATTGTCATAGGTTGTTTGTTTCTCAAAGATATATTAACGGATGTAGTTTCTACCATCGGTATCGGTTATTGGTACTAACAATGGCCTTCATATGTATGAATTAGCAAGGTAGGTTAAGCTGAAAGCTTAACCTATTTTAGGACGAAGTTACGCTGTCGCTAAACTTCGACCAGTAGAAATACGGTAATCAGCTACAATTCAATTGGTAGTTTATCACGGATACCGAATAACCTCGGGGGCTTTAGCCCATGAAGCAACCTCGGCAGTTAAAATCGGAAACCGAGGAGTGGTTCCGCCTAATTCGCCGCAGGTTTTACTAAAAATGACCTGTTTTATTTTATGATGCCTGATCACATATGAACAAAGAATACAGGGCTCTACATTGGAATACAGAATTGCGCCTTCACAGCCACCATGATATTTTACCGCGTTTAGCACAGCCAATGTTTCCGCGTGGCGGGTGATATCTTTTAACATACGGCTCTGCTCAAAAGCTTCGCCGATGATAACACCATCTTTAACTATAACGCAGCCAACGGGGCTTTCGCCTTCGGCAGCAGCGTGTTGGGCCAATTGAAGGCAGCGTTGCATATATGGTTCATGATCTATCATAGTACATAAAATATATAATCAAAAATAAGGCCTGCTATAGCTAATTGCTATAACAGGCCTCTGTTTTTAAAAGTTTAATTTTTATTTACCAGTCTTTTTATCCAGGAACTGCCTTATGGTTGCGGCTATTTCGTTACCGTGGCTTTCCAAAGCAAAGTGGCCTGCATCATATAAATGATATTCAAGGTTTTTTACGTCTTTTTTAAAGGCCTCGGCACCGGCTACCGGGAAGATATAATCGTTTTTACCATACACGATCAGCATTTCGGGGTTTTGTGTGCGCAGATATTCCTGCCATTTAGGATATAAATCGACATTGGTGCGGTAATCATAAAAAAGATCAAGCTGAATTTGTCCGTTTTCGGGTCTTTCGAGGTGACGGAGATCTATTTCCCAGTTATCAGGACTGATCAGGCTTGTATCGGCTACGCCATGAGTATATTGCCATTTGAGGCCATTAGCATCATGAAAAGTTCTTAAAGTGGCTTCGGCAGTTTTGTCGTTATGATCTTTCCAGTAAGCTTTGATAGGGTCCCAGAATGTTTCCAGGCCTTCGTCATAAGCACAGCCATTTTGAACAATGAGGGTTTCCACATGTTCGGGATTGGCCGAAGCTATACGCCAGCCAACAGGTGCGCCATAATCCATCAGGTATAAGCTATATTTAGTGATCTGAAGCTGGCTTAAAAGCTCGGTCACAATTGCGGCATAGTTTTCAAATGTATAAGCAAATTCTGCAATTGGAGGCTGTTCACTTCTTCCGTAACCGGGATAATCAGGTGCGATCAGGTGATATTTGTCAGACAGGTCGCTGATGAGGTTCCGGTACATGTGCGATGAGCTTGGATAGCCATGCAGTAGCACTAAAACAGGTGCATCTTTTGGGCCTGCTTCGCGATAAAAAATGTTCACGCCATTGATATTAATGAAGTGATGTTGTGTTTGATTTTTCATGATGTTTAATTTTAAAGTAATTGTTTGAAAATTGATTTATTACCGAACGTTCGGTAAATTATAGTGATGTAAAAATGATTCTCTTTATTTAGCTGCTGCCAAGAGCGCTTACTGCCCAAGCGTATTTAAATTATGTTGTTAATAATTGTTGGATCTTTTCAAGGCTATTTTTAAAATAATTGTTATCGCCGGTAGCCCCGGTTAGCACAAGTGAACCCTGAATTGTTTGATTGATGAGCTTTGCATTTTGCTTTGCCCTATCAGGCGATATGCCCATATCAACGGCTACATCGGCAAATCCATCGGCAAGCAGGTTAAAGCAATTAGTAACCCCGGTTTTAAAGGCAGAGGCATCTGTACCTACAGAAAGTGTGCGAAGCAGGCAATTATTAGCGCCGCCGTTATACAACTCATCAACAGAGGCTATCATTTTTTTCAACCTTGCTGCTGCCGGTATGTTTTTATTTGCCGATTCTGCTACTATGTGCTGCAGTATCCATTGTTCCACAATTTCAAGGGCATGTTTTGCCATTTCCTTTTTGCCATTAGGGAACCGGTGATACAAACTGGCCTTTTTTAAACCGGTAGCTTTTGCCAGGGCCTCCATCGATGCGCCGTCGTAACCTAACTCGCTGAAGGTTTCAAATAGCTTCAGGTCTACATTTTCGGGGTTAACTTTTTGAGTGCGCATGTTTGTGGATTTATTTGTACCTGTATTCGTTTCTAATTATGATTCAAATATACCGAACGTTTGGTAAAATAAAAACATTTATTGAATTATCCCTGAATTATGCCACAGGATCGGTAAAAAATACCACTAACGCGATAGGCTCCTTCAAAAAAGGGCTCGTAATAGCTGCGACTATTGACAGCAATAAATTCCTCATCCAAATCTGCCCGCAATAGCTTATATTAGTTTAAGTTTTAATAACCAATTAATTATACCTCCCGGTTCCCTGTTTATCATTTAAAAAGCCGCAAATGAAAAAGGTATCGTTGTTATTCGTATTTCCTGTGATCCTGTTCGCTACGTATTTGTTTGCTTTTCAGGGTAAAAAGGCGGGAGGGCAGGGTAATTTGAGGGCTGCCTCTCCGGTAATGTGCGGATCAGGTATACCAGGCGACCTGGATACAGCGGGAAGCGGCAAATTTATACAACGCTTACCCGGCTGGGGGCATCACAGCTATGCTATAACTGCCCATAACGATAGTGCACGGTTTTATTTTAACCAGGGCTTAACCATGTACTACAGCTACCATATGAAGGAGGCATTTGCTTCATTCAAAGAAGCGTCGCGCTTTGATCCTTCGGCTGCTATGGCATGGTGGGGGCAGGCTTTAAGCCTTGGCCCTTATTATAACGCCGGTGGTCCTTATGTGGCACCTTCCGGTTTGCCCGCTGTTTTAAAACAAATGAATGCAGCGGTGGCAGATGCTCCCGAAAAGGAAAAGGCAATGGTGGCGGCGATGAACCTGCGCTATCCGCAGGGCGGCACCAACTCAAGTAACAACGAGGCTTATGCGCGAGGTATGAAAAAGCTTATGCAGCTCTATTCAACCGATGCCGATCTTAAAATGTTATACATTGATGCCGTGATGCTCATTCATCCCTGGGATTTTTGGGCCCCGGACGGCACCGATAAACCGTGGACTGCCGAACTGGTTGCGCTGTGTAAAAGTGTTTTGGATGCCAATCCTGACCACCCTGCGGCGCTGCATTATTATATCCACCTAACGGAGGCTTCACGTAATCCCGGCGCTGCACTGGCCAATGCGGGCGCATTAAAAAAACTGTTTCCCGGTATTGGGCATATGGTACATATGTCAAGCCATGTTTATCAGCGCACCGGTTTATATTTTCAGGGCGTGGATGCCAACGAAAAAGCGGCTAAATGCATTTTAACCTATGCGGGTATGTCAAAAAATTTAGGGCTTACCAAAATCAACTCGCACTTTTATGCTGTAGAAACGCTTTGCGCCTTTAATGGAGCCATGTACCAGCGGGGGATAGAAGCCGCGCAGCGTTGCCGCAATGCTGTAAAACCCTCGGCGGGGGATACTTATTCGCAATACCTGTATATGATGCCCGTGCTTACCATGGTGCGGCTTGGCAAATGGCACGAACTGCTTAAAGATAGCATCGGCCCCAATCCCGAATGGGCTTATGCACGGGTACTGCACCATTTTGCCCGGGGATTGGCTTTTTTGTATACAGGCGGGCAGGACTCGGCTGTTGCCCAGCTTGCTTTGCTGCGTTCAAGGCTTGATGATGCCCCTTTAAAACAGCGGCATATTCCGTTTAATACCGCATTGGAGGGTGCAACCGTAGCCGAAAATATATTGAATGGAGCTATTTTGTTAAACCGTAATAAATTTGACGATGGTATGGCTGCTTTTAAAAAGGCAGTGGAGGTTGAGGACAATATGATTTACGCCGAACCAACCGAATGGCCTATCCCGGCGCGGCAGTTCATGGGCGCTTACCTGCTTAAAACAGACTATAACCCACAGGCCGAAACCGTTTACCGCGAAGACCTGGAACGTAACCCCGGCAACGGCTGGTCAATGCTGGGAATGTATCAAAGTTTAAAAGCTCAAAACCATACCGAAAAGCTTCCATATTACAAGGCGGGCTTCACGCGTTCGTTTTCACATGCCGATGAAGTGCCCACAAGTTCGGTGGTTACTAATTGAAAATGCTGCCGCAGACGGGCCGCTGTTTCGCATCTTAATATCAGTAACATAAAATAATTGGTGCAGGATAAGCCGCCGGTAAACAGAAAGGGGGAGAGTCAGTGTCCTTCAGTAACAGGTAAAGTTTTAATTACCTCCAGTTTTGCTTTTCCCATCCATGCCGCTACTTCCGAAAACGAGCTCCAGTATGAGCCCAGGATCTGCCCTGTACCGGCAAGTACAAACAAATCTACCACGGCGGCCTGGATACCGGCAACCGTTTGGCGGCTCAGGTCTTTAGGCGGGCTTATGATCTTATCGCCAAAGGTTAGTTTAAGCTCAAGCTCAACGTTAACATCGTCTGTTGCAAGGAAAAAGCGGGTGGTTTCATCGGCTGCAAGGAGCTCCCTCATTCGTTCGGTAAACAGTTCCAGCGGGCTGTTAGTAATTGCTATCGCGTTATCTGTGCGTCTTACCTGTACGCCAACGGCCATTGGGCCAAGCACATTTAACAGCTCCTTAATTTTGAGGCCGAGCGTAGTAATCGGTTTAAAAAGCCCGAACTCTTCAGTACTATCGGTAAAACGCTGGCAGGTTTTTATGTAGATGCGTTTATGACAGCGCACCGTTTCATAAACATCTATAAGCTGGTAATCCTCGTCGGTGATACAAATATCAACTCCTGCAATCAGGTTTTTAAGTTTGGCCTTAAACCGGGCTTTACTATCGGGCTGATTGGTACGCGTTATAAAATCAAACGTCCGCTTTTTAGGGATGATGGTAAAATCGGCAATTGGCTCAAGGAGCAGGTGATAGGGGCAATTAAGCTCGTGTGTTTCGTTCCAAACCACGCACAGTTCAGTGTTAAGCTTACGTTTAAGCCAGATGCCGTTGGCAATAACCCGTAGCCTGTTGGCCAATCCGCCCTGTGGTTCTAAATAGATCATACCCTTTTATCGGGTATAAGTATAGGGAATAATTAGTGCAGGAGAAAGGACTAAATTAAGTATATGTGGATGATTACTAAATGAAAGAAAGTAAAATACACCATATATGATGCTAATTGCGTGCCACAGACCGTAAAATCAGGGAATTTGCCTGTACCCCGGTTGCCGGTTTAAAACCAGCTCATTTTCTGCACTTTTGGGGCTCGGGCATGTTACGGGCCTTCGTTATCATCGCAGGCAATGATCTGAACAATTATTGCCCTGATTTCTGTTAAACTTTTTAAAAATTTCTTCAGCATGTCATCAGTTTTACGCCGCTAATCAGGCAGTGGTCGGTATGATGCCGCAAAACAGCTCCAAAAAGTCAAAAAATCAAACCGGCTAATGCTTAGCCAAATACCTTTCAAACATATGTTAAAACCCGGACGCAAAAATTATAAAAAAATAACTTACTAACTATTTGATAATTAATACAAAGTTTCTATCTTTGCCGTCCCTTTCGGGGGAGAAATATGCCTTGAACGAAGCCCTACTGCTTCGATGGGCACAAAAACAATTAAAAAAATGTCAGGAATTATTGGTAAAAAAGTAGGAATGACCAGCATTTTCGACGAGACAGGGAAGAACATTCCTTGTACGGTAATCGAAGCTGGCCCTTGCGTAGTAACACAAGTTAGGTCTGTGGAAACAGACGGATACGCTGCTGTTCAGTTAGCGTATGGCGACAAAAAGGAAAAAAACACTTCTGCCCCTTTAAAAGGACACTTCCAGAAAGCCAACACCGCTCCAAAGCGTAAATTGGTTGAATTCAAAACTTTCGAAGATCAAAAATCATTAGGCGACACCGTTACTGTCGAGATTTTTGCTGCGGGAGATTTTGTTGATGTGGTAGGTACCTCAAAAGGTAAGGGTTTTCAGGGTGTGGTAAAACGTCACGGTTTTGGCGGTGTGGGTATGCAAACTCACGGTCAGCACAACCGTTTACGTGCGCCAGGTTCTTTGGGTGCGTCATCATGGCCATCACGTGTATTTAAAGGTATGCGCATGGCAGGTCAAACCGGAAACGCCCGTGTTAAAGTACAAAACCTTGAAGTAGTTAAGGTTTTCGCGGAGCAGAATCTGTTAGTAGTTAAAGGTTCCATCCCCGGAGCTAAGGGTTCATTCGTAATAGTGGATAAATAAGATGGAAGTTAACGTATTAAACGTATCAGGTAAAGAAACAGGTGCCAAGGTGCAGCTTCCTGAGTCGGTTTTCGGTATTGAGCCAAATGATCACGCTATCTATCTTGATGTTAAGCAATTTCTTGCTAATCAGCGTCAGGGTACACACAAATCAAAACAGCGTAATGAAATTGCAGGTTCAACCCGCAAATTATACAAACAAAAAGGTACAGGCGGTGCCCGTGCCGGTGGTATCAAATCACCATTGTTTAATGGTGGTGGCCGTGTATTCGGTCCGCAACCGCGCGATTATAGCTTTAAATTAAACAAAAAGCTTAAATCACTGGCCCGTAAATCAGCTTTATCATACAAAGCAAAAGATAACAATATTTTAGTGTTAGAGGATTTTAGCTTTGATAGCATCAAAACTAAAAACTACATTAAACTGGAGGCCGATCTGAATGTTACTAATGAAAAAACATTATTAGTAGTAGCAGCTGCCGAAAATAACAATGTGTATTTATCAAGCAGGAACCTGAAAAAAAGCAAAGTAATTTCAGTTGAGCAGCTTAACACATATGATGTGTTAAACGCAGGCAAGCTGTTGCTTACTACAGGTGCTGTTAAAACTTTGGAGGAAGCATTAGCTAAGTAATTATGGAAATTTTAAAACAACCCCTACTTACTGAAAAAGTTACTCAGTTAACTGAAAAGCTTAACCGTTATGCTTTCAAAGTTGATCACAGGGCTAACAAAATTCAGATCAAAAATGCCATTGAGGCAATGTATGGTGTAAATATCACTGCGGTGAACACCATGAAATACGTCGGTAAACTAAAAACCCGCAATACTAAGGCTGGTGCCGTTCAAGGCCGCTCAGCTACTTACAAGAAAGCGATCGTTACGTTGAAGGACGGAGAAGTAATTGATTTTTACAGCAATATATAATTATAGAGATGGCAGTAAAGAGATTTAAACCGGTTACCCCGGGTACCCGCTTCAGAGTTGATGTATCTAACTCAGATATCACAACAAACGTACCTGAAAAGTCGTTGGTTGTAGCAGCCAACACAAGATCGGGCGGTCGTAACAATAGCGGTAAAATGACTATGCGCTACTTAGGTGGTGGTCATAAACAAGCATACAGGTTGATTGATTTCAAACGTAATAAATTTGACATCCCGGCAAAAGTTGCAACTATCGAGTATGATCCTAACCGTTCTGCACGTATAGCCCTGCTACACTTTGCAGATGGTGAAAAAAGGTACATGATTGCTCCGGAAGGCTTAACCGTTGGTACAATAGTAACAGCAGGTGAAACAGCAGCTCCGGAAGTTGGTAACACTTTACCATTAAAGAACATTCCACTTGGTTCAATCATCCATAACATTGAGTTAAACCCTGGTCAGGGTGGTGTAATTGCCCGCAGCGCAGGTACTTACGCTCAATTATCAGCACGTGATGGTAAATATGCCATCATCAAATTGCCTTCAGGCGAAACACGTATGATCTTGTCAACTTGTTTGGCAACTATCGGTACCGTTTCAAATGGCGAAAGAGCAAACGCGGTGTTAGGTAAAGCAGGTCGTAACCGTTGGTTAGGCCGCAGGCCAAGGGTACGTGGTGTAGCTATGAACCCGGTAGATCACCCTATGGGTGGTGGTGAAGGCCGTGCCTCAGGTGGTCACCCACGTTCACGTAAAGGTTTATTGGCTAAAGGCTATAAAACCCGTGACAAGAAGAAAACATCGGATCGTTACATCATTGAAAGAAGGAAGAAATAATGGCTCGTTCAATAAAAAAAGGACCTTACATCGATCATAACTTAGACAAAAAAGTTATGGTGCTGAATGATGCAAATAAAAAATCAGTTGTAAAAACATGGTCACGTCGTTCCATGATCTCTCCTGATTTCGTTGGTCATACATTCGCTGTACACAACGGTAACAAGTTTATCCCTGTGTACGTAACAGAAAACATGGTTGGTCACAAGCTGGGAGAGTTTGCACCAACCCGTACATTCCGCGGACACGCAGAAAAGAAAAAATAACAGGCAATGGAAGCAACAACAAAAATTAAAAAGTCTGTACTGATCAGGCAACAAAAAGAAGCTGCGAAAGCTCTTGTAGGCGGCGCTTCTGTTGCTAAGTTACAAGACTGTCCAACTTCACCACGCAAAATGCGTTTGGTGGTTGACTTGATCCGCGGTGAAAACGTTGAGAAAGCGTTATACATATTGAAATTTACTAACAAAGAAGCTGCTATTCGTGTAGAGAAACTTTTGTTATCAGCCATCAAAAACTGGGAAGCAAAAAACGAAGGCAAACGTGTTGAAGACAGCAACCTTTTTGTTAAGGAAGTATCTGTAGGCGGTGGCCGTCAGTTAAAAAGATTACGCCCTGCTCCGCAAGGAAGAGGATACCGTATCCGTAAACGCTCAAACCACGTAACACTTGTTGTGGATAGTAAAAACGATAACAATTAATTTGAAATGGGACAGAAAGCACATCCAATAGGTAACAGGTTAGGAATCATCAGAGGTTGGGATTCTAACTGGTTCGGTGGTAACAACTACTCCGACAAATTAGTTGAAGACGAAAAGATCCGCAAATACCTTTCAGCTCGTATTGCTAAAGGTGGTGTATCAAAAGTAGTTATTGAGCGTACTTTAAAACGCATTACCGTAACTATCCACACTGCCCGTCCGGGTATTGTGATCGGTAAAGGCGGTCAGGAAGTTGATAAGATCAAAGAAGAGTTGAAAAAACTTACTAAAAAGGAAGTTCAGATCAACATTTTTGAGATCAAACGCCCTGAGCTTGATGCACAATTAGTAGCAGAAGGCATTGCAAAACAATTAGAAGCACGTATCTCTTTCCGTCGTGCCATGAAAACCACAATCGCAGCAACCATGCGTATGGGTGCCGAAGGTATCAAGGTAATGACTTCAGGCCGTTTAGGCGGCGCTGAGATGGCACGTAGCGAGCAATATAAAGAAGGCAGGATTCCTTTGCACACTTTCCGTGCTGACATTGACTACGCATTAGCAGAAGCATTAACTACCTATGGTAAAATAGGTGTTAAAGTTTGGATCTGCAAAGGCGAAGTTTATGGCAAACGCGATCTTTCTCCAAACATTGGCGGTACCAGCAGCGCAAGCGGCAAAGGTGGCAGGCCAGAAGGCGGTGCACCAGGCTTTGGTGGCCGTGGTAATGAAAGAGGCGGCGAGCGCGGCGGTGAGCGTCGTGGCGACAGGAAACCAGGTGGCGATCGTCGTGGCGGTGGTAACCGTCCAGGCGGACAAGGTGGAAACCGTCCGGGTGGACAAGGTGGAAACCGTCCAGGTGGCCCGGGTAAGAGATAATTAAAGCAGATTTGAGATGTTAGATTTGAGATATGAGAAAACATATCTCACAGACATCTGAAACTGTAAAGTAAAAAAGATAATAACAAGATAAGAGGTTTTGATTAGAGATGCGGATGAGCAGTCTCAAATCTCAAATCTCAAATCTCAATACTTAAAAAAATGCTACAGCCAAAAAGAACGAAGTTCAGAAAGATGCAAAAAGGCAGGATGAAAGGTTTAGCCACCCGTGGTGCTGAACTTTCATTCGGATCTTTTGGTGTTAAATCACTCGAAGCGGCATGGATCACCAGCCGTCAGATCGAGGCTGCACGTATCGCTGTAACACGTTTTATGAAACGTGAAGGACAGGTTTGGATCAGGATATTCCCTGACAAACCTGTAACCAAGAAACCTGCAGAGGTACGTATGGGTAAAGGTAAAGGTGCTCCTGAATACTGGGTTGCGGTAGTACGCCCCGGAAGGATCATTTTTGAAGCCGAAGGCGTGCCTTTGGAAGTTGCTAAAGAGGCTTTACGCCTTGCAGCACAGAAATTACCAGTGCAAACTAAATTTATTGTACGTAGGGATTACGTAGAAGCATAAATTGAGGAGTTAGTTGAAGAGTTGTAAAGTTTTAATGTTGTGAAGTTAGATGCCGAATTTCACCATTCAAATAAAAACAATACAACGTTTAAACTTACCAACAGACAACAAATAACAAAGAAAAATGAAGAACTCAGAAATTTTGGGCCTATCAACTGAAGAGATTGTTGCTAAGATCAGCGAGGAAAGGGCTACCCTAACCAAATTGAAATTTGCTCATGCAGTTTCAGCTATTGAGAACCCGTCCCGTATAACCAAAGTACGCAAAGGAATTGCTCAGTTAAATACTGAATTAACAAAACGTAAAGCGGCGGCCGCTTCTGAAAAGAATTAATTTTTTAAACATTAATAAAATGGAAAGAAATTTAAGAAAAACACGTACCGGCCTTGTAGTAAGCAATAAGATGGAAAAATCTATTGTTGTGGCCGTTGAGCGTAAGGTGAAACACCCTATCTATGGTAAATTCGTAAAGAAAACTACCAAATTCAAGGCTCATGATGAAAACAATACTTGTGGCGTAGGCGATACAGTATTGATCATGGAAACCCGCCCGCTGAGCAAAACCAAAAACTGGCGATTAGTTGAAATTTTAGAAAGGGCTAAATAAGATGGTACAACAGGAATCAAGATTAACAGTAGCCGACAATAGCGGCGCTAAAGAAGTTTTAGTGATCCGTGTATTGGGTGGTACCGGTAAAAGGTATGCATCAATCGGCGATAAAATTGTGGTTACCGTAAAAAGCGCTTTACCATCAGGTAACGTGAAAAAAGGTACCGTATCAAAAGCCGTAGTTGTGCGCACTAAAAAAGAGATCCGCAGAAAAGACGGTTCATATATCCGTTTCGACGATAACGCAGCTGTGTTGTTAAACAACCAGGACGAGCCAAGAGGTACACGTATCTTTGGCCCTGTTGCAAGGGAACTGCGCGAGAAACAATTTATGAAAATTGTATCATTAGCACCGGAGGTATTGTAACATGGAAAAGAAAGTAAAATTAAAGATCCGTAAAGGCGACCTGGTTAAAGTTATCGCCGGCGATTCAAAAGGATCACAAGGCAAAATCGTTGAGGTTTTGGTAGATAAGAACAGGGCTATTGTTGAAGGTGCCAATATGGTATCAAAACATACCAAACCTAATGCTGCTAACCCTAACGGCGGAATTGTTAAACAAGAAGCTGCTATACATATTTCAAACCTAATGCTGGTTGATCCTAAATCAGGAAATCCAACCCGTGTTGGCCGTCAAAAAAATGACGCCGGCAAATTAGTAAGGGTAGCAAAAAAATCAGGGGAGGAAATTAAGTAATGACTTACGTACCAAGATTAAAATCAAAATACAAGGAAGAGATCCGCACCGCACTGAAAGATAAATTTCAGTACAAAAGCGTAATGCAGGTTCCTAAATTGCAGAAAATTGCCATTAACCAGGGTGTAGGTGGTGCAACTACCGACAAGAAATTGATCGAAAACACCATCACTGAGTTAACTACCATCACTGGTCAGCAAGCAGTATCTTCAAAATCTAAAAAAGATATCTCAAACTTTAAATTGCGTAAAAATATGCCGGTTGGCGTACGTGTTACCCTGCGTGACAACACAATGTATGAGTTTTTGGATCGTTTAATTGCTGTTGCCCTGCCACGTATCCGTGATTTCAAAGGCATCAACGATAAAGGTTTTGACGGAAGAGGCAACTATACATTAGGTATTACTGAGCAAATTATCTTCCCTGAGATAAATATTGACAAAATCAATAAAATCCAAGGTATGGATATTACCTTTGTAACCTCCGCAACAAACGATGTTGAAGCATTGGAGTTGTTGAAACAATTTGGTTTACCATTTAAAAATCAAAATAGCAATGGCTAAAGAAGGTGTAAAAGCACGTGAAGTAAAGCGCGCAAAATTAGTAGCTAAATTCGCTGAAAAAAGAGCTGCTTTGAAAGAAGCAGGTGATTACGCTGCTTTAGATAAATTACCAAAAGCATCATCACCGGTAAAATTGCACAACCGTTGCAAATTAACCGGCCGCCCTCGTGGTTATATGCGTCAGTTTGGCATTTCACGTGTTACATTCCGTGAAATGGCTCTTGAAGGCAAGATCCCGGGAGTGAAAAAAGCAAGCTGGTAAAAAATTTAGAGATTAGAGGTTGGAGGTTAGTGATTAGGTTCGCTAACCTCCAACCTCTAATCTCTAATCTCATAAATTTAACCGATGGAAGGTCGCCCCGGATGTTACGGGAAGGAAACCACCGTCATAACACAATAAAATGAATACAGATCCAATCGCAGATTATCTTACAAGAGTAAGGAATGCTATTAAAGCCAACCACCGGGTTGTTGAAATTCCTGCATCAAATCTGAAGAAGGAAATCACTAAGGTGCTTTTCGACAAAGGTTACATTGCAAATTATAAGTTTGAGGATAATGGTCCTCAGGGCACTATCAAAGTTGCTTTGAAATACCACCCGATAACTAAAATTTCTGCTATCCGCAGCATTTCGCGCATCAGCAAACCAGGTTTGAGGAAATACGCAGGTATGGAAAACATGCCACGTGTATTAAATGGTTTAGGTATCGCCATCCTGTCAACTTCTAAAGGCGTTATGTCTGATAAAGAAGCTCGTCAGCAAAATGTTGGTGGTGAGGTTTTATGCTACGTTTATTAACAGAAGAAATTTAAGCAATGTCAAGAGTAGGAAAAGCACCGATAGCACTGCCACAAGGAGTAACCGTTACAGTTTCAGCAGATAATGTTGTTACAGTAAAAGGTCCTAAAGGCCAGTTGCAACAGGCAATTGATAGCGATATCACTATTGCACAGGAAGACGGTCAGTTACTGGTTCAACGCCCGTCTGATCAAAAACGTCACAAAGCATTACACGGTTTATACCGCGCGCTTTTAAATAACATGGTAATTGGTGTAACTGAAGGTTACAAAGTGACCCAGGAATTAGTGGGTGTAGGTTACCGTGCTACCAATACAGGTAATACATTAGATTTAGTGTTGGGTTTCTCTCACCACTACGTATTTGAATTGCCACAAGAAATTAAAGTTACAACCACTGCTGATAAGGGTAAAAACCCTACCATCATCCTTGAGTCAATTGACAAACAGTTAATTGGTCAGGTTGCAGCCAAAATCCGTTCATTACGTGCTCCAGAGCCTTACAAAGGTAAAGGTATCAAGTTCCAGGGTGAGATTTTGAGAAGAAAAGCAGGTAAATCAGCATCTAAAAAATAATCGTCATGGGAGCTAAACTATCAAGAAGAGACAGGATTAAAAAAGGCATCAGGAAACGCCTTTCAGGGTCATCAGAGCGTCCCCGCCTGTCAGTATTTAGAAGTAATAAAGGTATTTATGCGCAGATCATTGACGATGTTACCGGCAAAACTTTAGTTTCAGCATCATCTTTATCAAAAGATTTTGCGGCTGAAGGTACAAAATCAGATCAATCAGTAGCTGTAGGCAAACTGGTAGCTTCAAAAGCTATCGCTGCAGGTATTAAAGATGTGGTTTTCGACAGGAACGGTTACTTGTACCATGGCCGTGTTAAGTCACTGGCTGAAGGTGCACGTGAAGGTGGTTTAAACTTTTAATCGAACAGAGAAATGTCAACAATCAACATAAAAAGAGTAAAAACAAGCGAGATCGAATTAAAAGACCGCTTGGTAAGCATACAGCGTGTTGCCAAAGTAACCAAAGGCGGCCGTACTTTCAGCTTCTCTGCTATCGTAGTAGTAGGTGATGAAAACGGTGTTGTAGGTTACGGCTTAGGTAAAGCTAAAGAGGTAACTGAAGCTATTGCTAAAGGCATTGATGATGCTAAAAAGAACCTGGTAAAAGTTCCAATCATTAACGGAACTGTACCTCATGAGCAAATTGGTAAATTTAGCGGTGGTTTTGTTTTTATTAAACCAGCTGCTAACGGTACCGGTGTAATTGCTGGTGGTGCTATGCGTGCCGTATTAGAGTCGGCAGGTGTACACAACGTATTGGCAAAATCAAAAGGTTCATCAAACCCGCACAACGTGGTAAAAGCAACCGTATCGGCATTAGCCCAGTTACGTGATGCAAATACAGTAGCACAACAGCGCGGTATTAGTTTAGGTAAAGTATTTAACGGATAATCAGTCATGGCTAAGATCAAAATAACACAGATTAAGAGCGTGATCGACAGAACGGAACGCCAGAAAAAAACAATCCAGGCTTTAGGATTGCGTAAAATTAACCACAGTGTGGAAGTTGAGGCTACACCTGCTATAGTTGGGATGGTTAGGAAAGTGAACCACCTGGTAGCGGTTGAAAATATTTAATATCATGAATTTAAGTAATTTAAAACCTGCAGAAGGTTCAACCAAAAATAGAAAAAGAATTGGCCGTGGTACAGGTTCTGGCCGTGGCGGTACGTCAACCCGTGGCCACAAAGGCGCCGGTTCACGTTCAGGTACCAGCACCAAGGTAGGCTTTGAAGGCGGTCAGATGCCTTTACAGCGCCGTGTGCCTAAGGTAGGCTTTAAAAACCCTAACCGTGTTGAGTACACAGGTGTAAACCTTGACGTACTTCAGGAATTAGTAACAAAATTTTCGCTTACTGCTGTTGATTTTGATACTTTGAAAGAGCACGGTTTGGTATCACGTAACGACCTGGTTAAGATCCTGGGCCGTGGTGAGCTTACTGCCAAATTAGAAGTTAAAGCACATGCATTTACTGCTACAGCTCAAAAAGCTATTGAAGCTGCAGGTGGTACCATAGTTAAGTTATAATTTCGATGAAGAAATTTTTCACCACATTATCCAATATCTGGAAAATCGAAGATCTGAGAGTGCGTATTATTAACACACTCTTATTTCTTTTAATATATCGTGTAGGCTCATATGTTGTTTTACCCGGCGTTAACGCTGCGATAGCATCAACCCAAAAGGCAGAAGGATTAGTAGGATTGCTGAATATGTTTGCAGGAGGTTCGTTTTCACGTTCCTCTATTTTCGCATTAGGTGTTATGCCTTACATTTCGGCTTCAATTGTGGTGCAACTGCTGGGTATTGCCGTTCCGTATTTCACTAAATTGCAAAAAGAAGGTGAAAGCGGGCGCAACAAGCTTAACCAATGGACCCGCTACCTAACAATTGGTATTACCTTTTTACAAGCTATAGGTTACCTTAAATCGCAGGTTGCTGCTGATGCAAGGACTATTGCCGACCCTTTCACCTTCCTCTTCCTTAACACTTTCGTGTTAACGGCAGGTACATTATTTGTAATGTGGTTAGGTGAAAAGATCACTGATAAAGGTATCGGTAATGGTATATCACTCATCATCATGGTGGGTATCATAGCCCAGTTACCAATGGCGTTTACTACCGAGTTTATTTCGCGTAATGGCGGTGCCGGTGGTTTGATCGCTTTCATTGTTGAGATCGTTGGTCTTATTGGTGTAGTAATGTTTACTATACTGATAGTACAGGGAACACGTAAAATTTCGGTGCAGTACGCAAAACGTATTGTGGGTAATAAACAATATGGCGGTGTGCGCCAGTATATACCTTTAAAGGTAAATGCTGCCGGTGTAATGCCAATCATATTTGCGCAGGCATTGATGTTTATCCCACAAACTGTATCGCAGTTTTTCCCTAATGTATCATCAAACGGTATATTAATAGCTTTAGCTAACTATAACTCATGGGAGCATAACCTGTTATTCGGTATCCTGATCATCCTGTTTACTTACTTCTACACAGCTATTACGGTTAACCCTAACCAAATGGCTGATGATATGAAGAAGAACGGCGGTTTTATCCCGGGTATCAAACCAGGCCGTACTACTGCTGAGTTTATTGATGGCGTAATTTCAAAGATAACTTTACCAGGATCAGTATTCCTGGCTATTATAGCAATCATCCCGGCACTTGCCAGTTTGGTTGGTGTATCTCCGGTATTTGCAAGGTTCTTTGGCGGTACTTCGCTGATCATCCTGGTGGGTGTTGTGCTGGATACATTACAGCAAATAGAAAGTCATTTGTTGATGCGCCATTATGATGGTTTAATGAAAACCGGACGAATTAAGGGACGTACAGCTATGCCTGCCGCTGCCGGTACCAGTCCGACAGCGATTTAATTAGTAATGTCAAAAATCAATTATAAGTCTGTCGAAGAGATAGAACTCATAAGAGAAAGTTCTTTACTTGTTTCTAAAACACTCGGAGAGATAGCTAAGGTTATTGCTCCGGGTGTTAAAACAATTGAACTGGATAAACTTGCCGAGACCTTTATACGGGATAACGGCGGTGTTCCTGCCTTTTTAAACTATCACGGATTTCCTTACTCACTGTGTATCTCCCTGAATGATCAGGTTGTACACGGCTTTCCCGGATCACATGTTTTAACCGAAGGTGACCTGGTATCTGTTGACTGCGGTGTTATTTTAAATAAATACTACGGCGATTCGGCTTATACCTTTGCCATTGGCGAAGTAAGCGACCAGGTTAAAAAGCTGATGCGTGTTACGCAAGAATGCTTGAAGCTGGGTGTTGAGAAAGCGGTTGTAGGAATGCGTATAGGCGATATAGGCTACGCAGTACAGGAGCATGCCGAAAAGAACGGCTTTGGTGTAGTAAAGGAGCTGGTAGGCCACGGTGTAGGTTTAAAACTGCATGAAAAGCCTGAGGTGCCTAACTATGGCAAACGCGGTGCTGGTATCAAGCTGGAAGAAGGAATGGTTATAGCTATCGAACCGATGATCAATGCCGGCCGTGCCGGTGTTAAGTTTTGGGATGATGGCTGGACGGTTTCAACATCTGACAAGAAGCCTTCGGCACATTATGAACATACTGTAGCTGTACGCAAAGGCACACCAGACATTTTATCGACGTTTGATTACGTAGAAAATGTTTTAAAAGAAAAAAATAATAATTAAATAATTTTTTATTAATTTTGCATCCCGGTTTTAGGGCGGATAATTAAGTAATAATCAACAAAATATGGCTAAACAATCTTCGATTGAGCAAGACGGTACAATTAGAGAGGCATTGTCAAATGCAATGTTCAGGGTTGAACTTGAAAATGGTCATGAGATTATAGCGCACATATCGGGCAAAATGCGTATGCACTACATCAAGATTCTTCCTGGCGACAGGGTAAAATTGGAAATGAGTCCGTACGACTTAACAAAGGGTAGAATAACCTATAGATATAAATAAAAAGATGAAAGTTAGAGCATCCATCAAAAAGCGCAGCGCTGATTGCAAAATCATCCGCCGTAACGGGAAACTTTACGTTATTAACAAAAAGAACCCGAAGTTTAAACAACGCCAGGGCTAAGAAAAATTAATTTTGAATTAGTGAATTAGTGAGTTGCTGAATTTATCAAAAGCAATAACTCACCCAATCACTAAATCACTAAATCACTAAATAAACAATATGGCAAGGATATCAGGTATTGATTTACCAAAGAATAAAAGAGGAGAAATCGGACTTACTTACATTTTCGGTATTGGCCGCTCAACAGCTCAAAGAATTTTGACTGAGGCTGGTATTGATTTTAATATCAAAGTACAAGACTGGACCGATGAGCAATTATCTTCTATACGCGGAATTATTAACGACCAGATTAAGGTTGAAGGTGCATTGCGTTCAGAAGTGCAACTTAACATTAAACGTTTGATGGATATTGGTTGTTACCGTGGTACACGTCACCGTAAAGGTTTACCATTACGTGGTCAGCGTACTAAAAACAACTCACGTACCCGTAAAGGTAAACGTAAAACAGTTGCTAACAAGAAAAAAGCTACTAAATAGTGATTGGTGGTTAGAGGTTGGAGATTGGTTTATTGCCGCTTGATAACCTTTAATTAGTCAGGAATACCTCATTAAGTAATTTTTACGGGTCCGGGTTATTGAAGTAACCCAGTAATTCGTAAGTAACAACAAAAAAAATGGCTAAAGCTAAAAAAGTAACCAAGAAACGCATTGTGATTGTTGAGCCAGTTGGCGAAGCGCATATCAATGCTACTTTCAACAACATCATCATCACCCTTACCAACAAAACAGGCCAGGCTATTTCTTGGTCATCTGCTGGTAAAATGGGCTTCAAAGGTTCAAAAAAGAATACTCCTTACGCTGCCGGTCAGGCTGCTGCCGATTGCGGTAAAGTTGCTTATGACTTAGGTTTACGTAAAGTTGAAGTATTTGTAAAAGGCCCTGGTGCCGGTCGTGAGTCAGCTATCCGTACTTTGCAAACTGCAGGTATCGAAGTAACTACGATTAAAGATATTACACCGCTTCCACACAATGGTTGCCGTCCTTCAAAAAGAAGAAGAGTTTAATTAACATATTTTTTAAAGCTAAGATTCTGCAGCTGCAGGCTGCATGATACTTTAAGAACACACAAAAATGGCCAGATATACAGGACCAAAGTCCAAAATTGCCCGTCGTTTCCGTGAGCCGATCTTCGGTCCGGACAAAGCGTTAGATCGTAAAAACTATCCACCGGGTCAGCACGGTGCGTCAAAACGTCGTGGAAAGCAATCAGAGTATTCAACTCAGTTGCAAGAAAAACAAAAAGTTAAATACACTTATGGTGTATTAGAGCGTCAGTTCGAAAACTTATTTCACCGCGCTTCTGCTAAAGAAGGTATCACAGGCGAAAACCTGTTGAAATTTCTGGAAGCTCGTTTAGATAACGCTGTTTTCCGTTTAGGTATTGCTCCTACACGTTCGGCAGCACGCCAATTGGTTAACCACAAACACATCACTGTTAACGGTGCTGTTGTAAACATCGCTTCATATGCATTGAAAGCTGGTGATGTGGTTGCAGTACGTGAAAAATCTAAATCATTAGAAGCTATCACTACTTCAGTAGCCGGAAGAAGAATCAACAAATACAGCTGGTTAGAGTGGGATGCAAATGCCTTAACAGGTAAATTCCTTAACTATCCTAACCGCGATGAGATCCCTGAAAACATCAAGGAAAACCTGATCGTCGAGTTGTACTCTAAATAAGATATGAGATATCAGATGTGAGATTTGAGAGTTTTTTCAAATCTCATTTCTGGTTTTCGTATATATGCAAATGACAAACAAAAGGTTTGGATAAACGTTTGGATACCAGAGAAAACTCTCACATCTCAAATCTCACATCTAAAATCAATTAACAAGTAAACAATAAATAAAGGATATAAATGGCAATTTTAGCATTTCAAAAACCAGACAAGGTTATCATGCAAAAAGCAAATGATTTTGATGGTACGTTTGAATTTCGTCCGTTAGAACCAGGCTTTGGTGTAACCATTGGTAATGCTCTGCGTCGTATCTTACTTTCATCACTTGAGGGTTATGCAATTACTTCTGTACGTTTTTCGGGAGTAACTCATGAATTTTCAACCATCAAAGGTGTTGTTGAAGACGTAACCGAGATCATCCTGAACCTTAAACAAGTTCGTTTTAAGAAAACAGGTGAATCTGGCGACAGCGAGAAAATATTTGTTATTGTAAATGGCCAGGATGCATTTAAAGCAGGAGATATTACCAAATTCTCTAACAACTTTACTGTATTAAATCCTGATTTGGTACTTTGCAACATGGACCCGGCTGTAACGCTTGAAGTTGAGCTTACAGTAGGTAAAGGCCGTGGTTACGTACCAAGCGAGGAGAATAAAAATCCTGACGCTAACGTTGGTGTTATAGCTATCGATTCGATCTATACCCCGATCAAAAACGTAAAATATACCATCGAAAACTATCGTGTTGAGCAAAAAACCGACTATGAAAAATTAGTATTGGATATTGCTACCGATGGTTCTATCCATCCTGAAGATGCTTTGAAAGAGGCAGCTAAAATCCTGATCCAGCACTTTATGCTGTTCAGCGATGAAAACATGATGCTTGAAGCACAGGCTAAAGAAGAAACTAAAGAGGTTGACGAAGAGATCCTGCACATGCGCAAGATCCTTAAAACTGAATTGGTTGATCTTGACCTTTCTGTACGTGCCCTTAACTGCCTTAAAGCTGCCGATATCCGCAGCCTGGCCGATCTGGTATCGTACGATGTTGCTGACATGTTAAAATTCAGGAACTTTGGTAAAAAATCGTTAACTGAGATCCAGGACCTGGTTAAATCAAAAGGCTTATCTTTTGGTATGAACCTGTCTAAATTTAAGTTGGACGAAGAATAAGATATGAGATGTTAGATTTGAGACATGAGATTTTCTCGCTCTTAAAATCTAACATTTTTTATTTGTAACAAACGAGATTGGGATAATAGATTAGAGAGTTTAATTCTCATATCTAACGTCTCACATCTCAAATCTAACATTTAAGCGAAAGCATAATTCCGAGGGCTTGAGCCTATCGCCCAACGGTATGCACGTGAAATATATAAAACAATGAGACACGGAAACAAAAACAATCACTTAGGCCGTACTACCAGCCACCGCAAAGCGATGCTGGCTAACATGGCAACTTCGCTTATTTTACACAAGCGTATCACTACAACATTAGCAAAAGCAAAAGTTTTACGCGGTTATGTTGAGCCACTTTTAACAAAATCAAAAAGCGATACTACGCACTCTCGTCGTACAGTATTTAGCTACCTGCAAGATAAAGACGCTACTTCGATCCTTTTCCGCGAGGTTGCTGAGAAAATTGCTAACCGCCCAGGTGGTTACACCCGTATCATCAAGTTAGAAAACCGTTTAGGCGATAACGCTGAAATGGCAATCATCGAGCTTGTTGATTACAACACTGTTTACGGTAACGATGCTGCTGCTCCTGCTAAGAAATCAACCCGTCGTCGTGGTGGTGCTGGTGCAAAAGCTAAAACTGCTGCTCCTGTAGCTGCAGAAGAAGCTGTAGTAGTTGAAGATGTTAAAGAAGAACCAGCTGCTGAAGCACCTGCAACTTCTGAAAACGAAGAAAACGCTGAAAAAGGCGAATAATTAATTATTCGTTTCAACAGATACTAAAGCGTCCTGCTCATTGAGCAGGACGCTTTTTTTTGGACTGCTTTATAGAACCATATCTGCGAGCATAGGTTTGGAATCGCGCGCTTTATGAGCATGCATCGTGCGCTGCAACCCCGTGGCTCTGGTGTTCAAATTCTTCGTCAATCCTTTTGCAAAGACACTTTATTCGTGCGGTGATTGACGGTGACGGCGGAAGGTAAGTAGGCCTTCAACGTCATCAATTAATGAAAATCCGCATTTATCCAATATCCTTCTTGATGGCAGGTTATCGGCATACGTATGCACGATGATAGCTCGTACAAATTCATGGTTAAATGCCCATTGTGAAAGCAGTTGCAACGCTTCGGTAGCGAAGCCTTTGTTATGCTGGTTGGCATCGATCATGTAACCTATCTCGGCTTCTCCCTTGTCATTGGGATATCCCGCGAACCCCATGCCGCCGATGACGGTGTTGGTGCTTTTAAGAACGATCTCCCAATCCGTATACCAAAGGTATTTATTGGGAAAGGCGAGCGTGTTGGGCAGCCAGAAATTATCGAAGGCATCATCAATTTCTTTGATATACAATGGATCGACCAGCATGGCCGAAGGGGTTAAGCCGATAGATAGTTCCAGCAGCTTGCGGTTTTGCTTAAGTAACAGTAATTGTTCATGTGTTAACGGTATCATCTTTAACCGTTGCGATTGAATAAAAAACATTGGATGTTTGGAATTAAATAACAATAAAAAACCAGTTCGCTTTTTTTAAGTGAAGGCACAGCCGGTGTGTTGTTGGCTGTTTGTTATACAATTCCAGGCCGTGTAGTGAGCCTGTTGAGTGCGTTAAGTAACAGAGGCGTTTTGTTTGTTGATATAAAAATAAGGATTTTAATCAGAAACCCTGAATACTTTATAAAAACGTAAAGTGCGTTAGGGATAGTAGCGGAAAGCCCACAGCGCGGATTGGGTCTGCGGGTCGGAAAAGGCGAGGACTTGTAGCGGATAGCCCGGGCCGCAGGCAACGCCATTATTCAGAACCGTTGATTAAGGAGATTGCGCTGATTTCACTGATTTTTTTGTTGTCTGAACTCGAATTAGACGAATTAAAGAATTTTTAGAAATTACCATGGCATTCTGCTAACTTCTTAATTCCATAAATTCCGGTTCAGACAAATATCCCCTTCACTCATCAATATAAAACTTGATATCACCAAACGGGCTACGACCTTCCCGCACAAATTTTCCATCTATATTATAAAGGACATCGCCAAAAAGTGTCCGGCCTTTCCTGATCAGGTTGTCGTCAATGTTACAAACCACGTCGCCAAACATTCCCTGGCCTTTTTTAACCACCTTGCCATCTATGGTATACAATATGTCGCCAAAGCGCCCCTGGCCTTTCCGCACGTAGCTGCCGTCGATAGTGTATAGTACTGTTCCAAACCTGTTATTACCCTCCCTGATATATTTCATAGCGGTGTTATAATTACGTGTTTCAAATTAAGAGATAAACTGACAAGTTACAAGTCTGGCAGCAACCTTTTGCCTTTCAACTTTCGCCTTTTACCTCATTCCTCCTGCCAACCTGTCATTGCAAAGTAAGCTATCCTGCCGCCTTGTTCATGAACTGACAATTAGAGGTAATTTTTACTGCCATTGGCATATTGGCACAAGCATTGATAAACAGCAGTGGTAAGTAAACAATAAATAAAAAAGAAAAAACAATCATATATGTCTAAAATAATTGGAATCGACTTAGGAACAACAAACTCCTGCGTTGCTGTAATGGAAGGCAACGAGCCTGTAGTTATAGCTAACAGCGAGGGTAAACGTACTACGCCGTCTGTAGTAGCTTTTATTGATAATGGCGAACGTAAAGTTGGTGATCCTGCAAAACGTCAGGCTATCACAAACCCTACAAAAACCATTTCGTCAATCAAACGCTTTATGGGTAACCAGTTTAATGAAGTTACAAGTGAAGCGGCTCGTGTACCTTATAAAGTAGTTAAAGGTGACAACAACACCCCACGTGTTGAAATTGGCGACCGTAAATATACCCCACAAGAAATTTCTGCAATGATCCTTCAGAAAATGAAGAAAACTGCCGAAGATTTCTTAGGTACCGAAGTAACTGAAGCGGTTATTACCGTTCCTGCTTACTTTAACGATGCACAGCGTCAGGCTACCAAAGAAGCCGGTGAAATTGCAGGTTTAAAAGTTCGCCGTATCATTAACGAGCCTACTGCTGCTGCTTTGGCTTACGGTTTTGATAAAGCACACAAGGATATGAAAATTGCTGTGTTTGACTGCGGTGGTGGTACGCATGACGTATCTATCCTGGAGTTGGGCGATGGCGTTTTCGAAGTAAAATCAACCGATGGTGATACTCACTTAGGTGGTGACGACTTTGACCAGGTAATTATTGACTGGTTGGCAGAAGAATTTAAAAGCGACGAAGGTATTGATCTGCGTAAAGATCCAATGGCTTTACAACGTTTAAAAGAATCGGCCGAGAAAGCTAAAATTGAATTGTCAAGTTCAGCTCAAACTGAAATTAACCTGCCATACATCACTGCTGTTGATGGCATGCCTAAACACTTGGTTAAAACTTTAAGCCGTGCTAAATTTGAGCAATTGGCTGATAGCTTGATCAAACGTACTATCGACCCTTGTAAATCAGCATTGAAAAATGCAGGTTTAAGCACTTCTGATATCGACGAAGTGATCCTGGTAGGTGGTTCAACCCGTATCCCTGCTATCCAGGAAGCTGTTGAAAAGTTCTTTGGCAAAGCTCCTTCAAAAGGTGTTAACCCTGACGAAGTTGTTGCCATCGGCGCTGCTATTCAGGGTGGTGTATTAACCGGTGAGGTTAAAGATGTGTTATTGCTTGACGTTACCCCACTTTCATTAGGTATCGAAACTATGGGTGGCGTAATGACTAAATTGATCGAGTCAAACACTACTATCCCTACTAAAAAATCTGAAACTTTCTCAACCGCCAGCGACAGCCAGCCATCAGTTGAGATCCATATATTACAAGGTGAGCGCCCAATGGCTGCGGGTAACCGTACTATAGGCCGTTTCCACCTGGATGGTATTCCACCTGCACCTCGCGGTGTACCACAAATTGAAGTTACTTTCGATATTGATGCTAATGGTATCCTGCACGTATCTGCAAAAGATAAAGCTACAGGTAAAGAGCAAAAGATCCGTATCGAAGCTTCTTCAGGTTTAACTGATGCCGAGATCAAAAAGATGAAGGACGAAGCTGAAGCAAACGCTGATGCTGACAAAAAGGCAAAAGAAGAAGTTGAAAAGCTGAACGCTGCCGATGCCCTGATCTTCTCGACAGAAAAACAACTGAAAGAGTACGGCGATAAGATCCCTGCTGATAAAAAAGCACCTATCGAAGCTGGTTTAGCTAAATTGAAAGAAGCTTATTCAGCTAAAAACTTTGATGCTATCGAAGCTGCACAAACCGAGCTTAACGCTGCCTGGACTGCTGCATCTGAAGATATGTACAAAGCTTCTGCCGAAGGCGCTCAAGGTGCACCAGCTGGCGATGCCGGAGCTCCGCAAGACAACTCTGACACTGTTACAGATGTTGATTTTGAAGAAGTGAAATAATTAATTTTGTTTCGATAATATAAAGCCCGGTTTGGTTAATTCCAGGCCGGGCTTTTTTGTGGGATGAAGATTCATACATATTCTATACGCCCGTCATTGCGAGGTACGAAGCAATCCCCGAGATGCAGAGCGACTATGCAAGTCTCCCTGTAAAGTAGGGGATTGCTTCGTACCTCGCAATGACGGGTTGAGATTTAGGCTCTGATTAACATTACTTCAACCTCTCCGCTTTTATTCTCAATAATTTCATCTTTTAACCCAATCCCCCCAAACCCGTGCAAAACAAATTTCAATTGCATAAACCGCGATTTAAACTCCCCCTCAACCGCTGACAAACTGATGCTTTTATTCACAGGATCAAAACGGATCACACGTTTATAATAAACACCCTGCTCATAATCATATGACACGCCATCATCTTCATAATAAATAAAACTATTAGCCTCGTTTCCATTCCAAATGTGGACCTGCAATGCCCCATCACCTTTTTCATTGGTACTTTGCACAACACTTTGCATCGGGATAATACTGCCGGCTTTTACAAATACGGGTAAATCCGTTAGTGGGGCGGAAACATTGACTATTTGTTCACCTTCATAAAATTCATTGCTGCTTAACCGGTACCATGAACCTTTGGGTAGGTAAATATCTTCGGTAAGTTTTGTGCTCTTTACCGGAACAACCAGCATGGCATCGCCAAACATAAATTCATTTTGAAAACGCTCATCAAAAACATTTTCATCAAAGCTGTGCTCAATGGCCAATGTGCGACTTACCGGTAAACCAGTTTGATTTGATTGATAAAAGCTGCTGTACAGGTAGGGCAGGAGTTTATACCGTTGTTCAATGTCTTTTTTGATGATCTTTTCATTATCCTTGCCCCATTCCCAGGGCTCACGCATTTTGCTGCCCTGTATGGCATGATTACGGAACATCGGGGTGTAAGTACCCAGAGAGTTCCAGCGTACCATCAGCTCCGGTGTAGGGTTCCCGCTGAACCCGCCTATATCTACGCCAACGAAGCTCATGCCTGTAATACCTAAGCTGTTTACCAACCGCTGCCCCAATAGCATATGGGCATCGGTACCGGTGTTATCGCCCGTCCACACGGCCGAATAGCGTTGTGTGCCGGAGTAAGCGGCACGGGTAAGCACAAAAGGTCGTTTATTACCCAGGATCTTTCTTGTGCCCTCATACGTGGCACGGGCCATTTGCATCCCGTAGGCATTACGCACCTCGGGCATAAACTTGTCGCCAAATTTTACTAACCAGGGAATATTTTGCCCCCAGGCGGCAGGTTCATTCATATCGTTCCAAAAACCTTCAACGCCGGGACCGGTAAGGGCGGTGAAAGCTGCGCCCCACCACTCTCGAACATCCTCCCTGAAAAAATCGGGAAAGTGACAGCGGCCGGGCCATACATAGCCGGTATAATTTTCTCCATCGGGGTATTTGGCAAAATAATCCCGCTCAATGCCCTCATCATATTCTTTATATCCTTGTTCAACCTTTATACCCGGGTCAACAATGGTAACCAGTTTGAAGTTCATCGCCTTCAGTTTATCCAGCAATTGTTTGGGTTTGGGGAAGGTTTTTTTGTTCCAGGTGAAGATCTTGAAATCGTCCATGTAGTCGATATCGCAATACATCACATCGGCAGGGATCTGTTTTTTGCGAAATGTTTGGGCGATGTTCAGCACCTCATCAGCACTCATATAACTCCATCGGCATTGCTGATAGCCGAGGCTCCAGAGCGGCGGCATTTCCATCCGGCCGGTGAGCCAGGTATAATCTTCAATAATTTTGGCAACGCCCTGCGCCCCGAAGAAATAGTAATTCAGATCGCCGCCATCGGCACCGAACCAGCTCGTTTCCTCATCGGTAGATGCGCCGAAGTCGAAATAGCTTTTATGTGTATTATCGAGGAACAAACCATAGGTAAGCCCGCTATGCAGACCTATGAAAAATGGAAAGGTTTTATAAAGCGGATCAGAGTCGGGCGTGTGGTTAGGCGCATCGGTATTCCAGTTTACATAGGCCGCTCCGCGCCTGTCAAGGTTGCCGGTTTTTTCACCAAGACCGATGAACCTTTCGCCTTCAAATAATCGGCGGTAACAGGTTACACGCTCTCCCTGCCAGTTTGTGCCAAAGCGCGCGTCATCCTCGCTTAATGAAATGCCTCCGGCTGTAAAAAAGTTAAACCGCAATGACGATTTCTGAATGCTTAGCTTTAAGGCCGAAGTGGTAATATCAATGTTGGCAGATGATTCGTCAAAGTCAAAATCAGCCAGTGGCTGCCTGACCACCGCAAATGAAGTATCATCGGGATTAAAGTTTTTACTGATATTTACCCTGATAATAGTCGGGCTGTAGATGTAAACCCTCGCTTCGGCTTCGGCGGTTTTGATTGTTAAAATACCCTCTTGTTGTTTAAAGCCCTGTACGTTACCTGCTATTTGTAAATTCATGCCTGTGGTGTACCCGGATAGATAGGGTACTTAAAGGCAACGCCATTTGGTTGGGTTGGTTTTGTTAAATGTGGATTGGCCGGTTATATTTGACAAGGTTATATGTAAAATTCTAAATGAAGGTACTCCACGACATCATGCTTCCCATTTATGCTATGTATAGAGATAAAAGAAATTTTGGCTCTCAGGCAGCTTCTAACGGGGCGAAAACTATATGTGCGGTATTTTTATTTTTAATTTTTAACCTCTTTCGGGATACGTTTGTGTTAATCTTCATTAGCAAGGCCTGCTATAATAAGTACAGGTTAGTTTTTGACAATGACCATTATGTTTTAATTGCTTTGGCGCTATTTCTAAGTGTTTTTTTTATCTCAGGTAAAGAATTGGAAGAAGAACATCAAAGAGTTGAAATTGACAGTTATGCTTCGGCGGTACCCATTATAATATTTATTATCATCATTTTTATTACTTTGGGGTTAAGCCTTCACTTACATGATATTTTTGAAAAGAACCCTTAACTTGGTTACTAACCGAAGAGGGTGTTAATAAAGTCTGATACGGTATTGATTCATGTTTACATGATTAATCTGATACGGACTATGCTTTTCCTGTTTTGAAAACGTTGCACGGATTTTTCTTTTCCATCCTCAAAAACGACCAACCGGCTTTCCCGCCCGATCAACGCCTTGTAATTTTCGACCAACTTGTAAAATGCTGATAATTAGTATGTTTTTAGCGTTTGCCGAGTGCTTTTTGGCATTGGTCTATATTTATAAAGCGCTGGTATAACACTTTTTAGCAGTTAAAATTAATGTTGTTCATTTGATCATTGAAAATAACAAACACAAAATATTAACGATACTTAAAAGCTCAAAATCATGAAAACTTCAATAAAATTATCAGCATTATTCTTCTTATTAAGCGCAGGTGTTTTCGCTACTACAGCTGCTAAAGCAGCCGATGTTACTCCTAAGGCTAAAGACGTTGTATCCTTCCGCGCACTTGATCACGACCGCGGTGTTAAATTAACTATAGCGAAATCAGATATAGGCCGCGCATTTGTACGTGTTTACAGCAAGCAAAATGAGCTTTTACTGAAAGATGTGGTATCAACCAAAACAGATGTTGAAAGAGGCTATGTTTTAACCGGCCTTGAAGATGGTGACTACGTAATGGAAGTTAAAACCGATAACCAGGTGGTTAAGAAAACCCTGCATGTTTACGAAGAAAACAACCAAAAAACATTCTTTATTTACCAGGACTAATTTTTAATTAAGCATATATAAAAGAAGCTCCCGTTCGGTTACCGACGGGAGCTTTGCTTTTTTAATGAGATCAGCGATATTTAGTCCCAAAGTTTTTCAGGATATACGCCGTTAGCTACCAGTTCAGATATGCTTTTTTGAACGATAGGCTTATCTTCTTTATATGTAACACCAAACCATTTTGAACCGGTTGGGATCACTTTAAATGCAGCAGTACCATCTTTGATCAGTTTATCTGCAGCCAATGGGATAAAGAATTCGGCTTTAGGATTGTTTTCGTTAGCAGCAACAAAGTCCACAAACATTTGCTCGCTTTGTTTAAAAATAGCCGGTGTAAAGCCCCAGAAATTCATTGATACACGGGTATCGTTAGGAAGTGCATACTCGCCGGTAGCATCTTTATAAGCTACGCTGCCATCTTCTTTAAAGTAAACTTCGGTACGCTCGTTAATTTCAACCATGTTGCCGTTGTCGTCAACTTTGCACACGCCACGTGATACAGAGCCATAGTCAGACAGGGTACGGTCAATCTGGTAACCGATCAATGAATACAGGTCATCTTTAACTTCGGTAGTTAAAAATTTAGCCATTTTTTCAAATGCATCATAACCATAGTAATCATCAGCATTGATCACGCAAAAAGGCTCGTTTATTTGGTTACGTGCAGCAAGCACGGCATGAGCTGTTCCCCATGGTTTAGCGCGCTCAATTTCTTTATCAATACCGAATTGCTTAAGGTCATAGCTCTGGAAAACATAATCTGTTTCAACACGGCCAGCCAGTTTAGGCTCAAAAATAGATTTAAAGCTATCAACAAACTCTTCGCGAATGATAAATGTAACTTTACCAAAACCTGCTTTTATTGCATCATATATTGAATAATCGATGATAGTTTCGCCATTAGGGCCAAAGCCGTCAACTTGTTTCATGCTACCATAGCGGCTGGCCATTCCTGCGGCCAGTATCAATAAGGTGGGTTTCATAGATAGTTTGAGGGGATTTTATTAAAAATCTGTTTTATGATTAATGTTAATAAGGAATGGATTTCTGCTCTTATTGTTTTACAAATTTCACTTTTGTTATTTGATATACCTGAAATCCTGTCCGGCCTGGATGTTTAAAAGCGACTCATATATCAAACGGATCACGTTGTCAACATCTTCTTTATGAATCATCTCTACAGTGGTATGCATATAACGTAAAGGTAATGAGATCAGTGCCGATGGTACGCCATCATTGGAGTAAGCAAAGGCATCTGTATCGGTACCGGTTGAACGTGATGATGCCTGGCGCTGGAATGGGATCCCTGCTTTTTGGGCACTTTCAATAAGCAGCTTATTCAGATTGTTCTGAACTGCAGGTGCATATGATACTACCGGACCTTTACCGCAGGCCAGATCGCCCTGGGTAATTTTATTGATCATTGGTGTTTGCGTATCATGCGTTACGTCGGTAACAATGGCCACATTAGGTTTTATTTTATGGGCTATCATTTCGGCGCCGCGTAAACCTATCTCTTCCTGTACCGCATTAACTATATATAAGCCGAAAGGTAGTTTTACATTGTTTTCTTTAAGCAAACGGGCTACCTCGGCAATCATGAAGCCACCTGCACGGTTATCAAGTGCGCGGCCAACATAATAACGGTCGTTAAGGATCATAAACTCATCCTCATAGGTGATAACACAACCTACGTGGATGCCCAGCTTTTCAACCTCTTCTTTTGAGGTGCAGCCGCAATCTAAAAAGATATTTTTAAGGGTAGGGGCCTCTTCCTTATCACCGCCGAGGCGGGTGTGGATAGCCGGCCAGCCGAAAACAGCTTTAACCACGCCGTTATCTGTATGGATGTTTACACGTTTTGAAGGCGCAATCTGATGATCTGAACCGCCGTTACGGATAACATATATTAAACCATCATTGGTAATATAGTTCACAAACCATGAAATTTCATCGGCATGGGCTTCAATAACTACCTTATAATCGGCTTTGGGATTGATGATACCAACCGCAGTGCCATAATTATCAACATAATGAGTGTCGATATAAGGTTTCAGGTATTCGAGCCAAAGCTCCTGGCCTTTCCATTCAAAGCCGGTAGGTGAAGGGTTATTTATATATTTTTCAAAAAACGCGAGTGAAGTTTCGTTTACAACAGCTGTATGTTGCGGAGCGTCAGTTTTCTTTTTAGCCATTTTTATTTAAAAGTAATTAAATGGTACTGCAAAATTTCGGCAGTTTGTTATTGGTAGCTAAAGTAACGATTTCATATTAATTAAAGTGTTTTTTTGTTAAAATGTTGGGTCTGGGCCATAAATCAATTAAATTTTAACAATCTTTTAATATACTCCAATATTCGCCCGAAAAAAATTGCGTTAGCATTAAACGTTGTTGCAAATATTTAGTCACAATTAAGGTATTTTTTTGTTTTGATACAAAAATGACCGGGTATTTCATTATGCTTTCATGCTTATGTTATACCTTTCCGCGATATTTAATTTTAATAAAAGTGAAACTATTCAGGCTTACTTGTATCTTATTTGCAGCATGTTTTTTAGCGGCATGCAGTGTACCTCAATATGTAAATGTTCCGGTTGATTATGCACCGAAGCAGACCTTTAACCGGGCAAAAACAACTATAGTAGTTATTAACCACTACATGCCCGATTCAACCCGTAACCGGGGCAAGCGCGTACTTACCACATTTAAAGCTGCTGCCTATACTGCTATAAATAACGCAGCAATCCAGCTGCATGCACTACCGGGTGTAAAAGTTGTTCAACTTGTGGACTCGGTTAATTTTACCGCCAATACCGATTCGGTTAAGTTTTTGGCCAAAAAATATAAAGCAGCTTATGTACTGGCGTTCGAGGATTTTAAGGGGGAAACCAAATGGAAGCAGGATTATTATAACGGCGTACCATCTGTTTACCGGGTATCGGTGGTTAACACAAGTTTTACATTATATGAAGCAAACGGCATCTACTTCAGAAAGCTAAATGGCGAGGCCGAGATAAACGACAGTAACCCATATGGCAATGCATCCAGTTTACTTGCCCACGGAGGCCCATTATTTGATGCCATCCGAAACTCGGCATTGGACGCACTTAAGGATTACCTGCCATATACAGAATACCATGACCGCCCCTTATACGCTAACGGCGATCAGCTGAGCAGCTCGGTTGAACTGATCAAGGCTGGTAAATTTGATAAGGCTTTCCAGATATTAAATCCTCTTATTGATGGGCCTGACTTGAAACTTGCAAGCCGTGCAGCTTATAACCTTGCTGTGGTTTATGAAGCCCAAGGCGATATTGATGCAGCACTTGATGTTGCCAAAATATCCAACCAAAAACAACCGAATGATTTTGCCAAAGCTATTATTGTTGATTTGATGAAAGAGTAATTATACAGATGAAAGCAGAATGCACAAGGCCTAAAGCAGTTGAGGGTTCGGTAGCTTACTTCTTGTTATTCCTGCCCTGGAGAAGGAATGAGTTGTTTTTCGAGGATCTCGTAATCGAAGCCGTTTTTTGTGAAGAGTCGGCCGGTATGCGTGAAGCCGTGTTTTAAATAAAAACCGATGGCCGATACCCGGGCATTGCACCATAATAATGTACCTCCGTTGGTAAGGACAAAATCGGTTATATGCTCCAGCATCGCTTTACCTATCCCTGTTTGTTGAACAGATTCATCAACCGCAAATTTTCTGAACTGCCAATCGTTGTCTTTATTAAAAAGAGATACTACCGCTACGATATAGTTATCTTTAAATGCTGCAAAGTGATAACCGTGGTTATCCTCTTCCATCTCCATTTCATAAAGCTTGCTTTCGGGATATAATATACTTTGCCTTAACCGCCAGGTAAGTTCCGGGCGGATTTGTTCGATGGAGATATTTTTCATTTCGGATTTCGGATGTTCGATTTCGGAATTGGAAGCAAAGATAAACAAATCTGATTTTCTATTGGAGAAGGCACAAGTAATCCCGGCACTGGCAGCCGCACAATACTTGCGCCCGTAAAAATGGGGTTGTAAACCTTTCGCCTTTTACTTTTAGCCTTTCACCTACAATGGAATAAAAAAAACAAATCCGAAATCGAACATCCGAAATCCCAAATTAAAGCGGAATATTCCCGTGCTTTTTCCTTGGGTTGTTCACTACTTTATTTTCCAGCATTTTAAATGCGGCAATCAGTTTAATGCGTGTTTCGGCGGGTTCAATTACCTCATCAATAAAGCCCCGTTCGGCAGCGCGGTAGGGGTTGGCAAAAGTATCCGAATATAGCTGTTCCATCTCCAGCCATTTGGCCTCATGATCTTCAGCTTTGCTGATCTCGCGTTTAAAAATGATCTCGGCAGCGCCTTTGGCACCCATCACTGCAATTTCGGCCGAAGGCCAGGCAAAATTCATATCGGCACCGATGTGTTTGGAATTCATTACATCATATGCGCCGCCGTAAGCCTTGCGGGTGATCACCGTTATCCGCGGCACAGTGGCTTCGCAAAAAGCATACAGCAGTTTAGCGCCGTTGGTGATAATGGCATTCCATTCCTGGTCGGTACCGGGCAAAAAGCCGGGCACATCTTCAAATACCAGCAGCGGGATGTTGAAGCAATCGCAAAAACGCACAAAACGGGCGGCCTTGGTTGATGAATTGATATCCAGTACACCAGCCAAAAAAGCAGGCTGATTGGCTACTATGCCAATGCTCCGGCCTGCCAGGCGTGCAAAGCCAACCACAATGTTTTCGGCAAAATCTTTATGAACCTCTAAAAATGAATCTTTATCAATGATGTGATCAATGATCTCGCGGATATCATAAGGAGTAGAAGCAACTGAAGGTAAAAGCGTGTTAAGTTCGGGCCGCAGCTCATCGCCGCTTTCATAGGGAAGAGGAGGGGCTTTATCCTCACAGTTTTGAGGCATATAGCTCAGCAGGCTTTTGATATGCTGAATAGCTGCTATTTCATTGGCACAGGCAAAATGCGTAACACCCGATTTGCTGGCATGGGTATTAGCGCCACCGAGCTCTTCGGAGGTTACCACTTCATGAGTAACCGTTTTTACCACATTGGGCCCGGTAACAAACATGTACGAGGTATGTTCAACCATTAAAATAAAATCGGTAATGGCGGGAGAATAAACAGCGCCGCCTGCACATGGCCCCATAATGGCCGATATTTGCGGAATAACGCCGGATGCCATGGTATTGCGGTAAAAGATATCGGCATAGCCGCCAAGGGATACCACCCCTTCCTGGATGCGTGCGCCGCCCGAATCGTTCAGGCCAATAAGGGGAGCACCGTTTTTAAGGGCAAGATCCATGATCTTGCAGATCTTTTCGGCGTGAGTTTCGGACAGTGAGCCGCCAAAAACGGTAAAATCCTGTGAAAATACATAGGTGAGCCGGCCGTTTATAGTGCCGTAACCTGTAACAACACCATCGCCGGGATATTTTTCTTTCTCCATGCCAAAATCAATGGAGCGATGGGTAACCAGCATCCCGATCTCCTGAAAGGAACCTTCATCCAATAAAAAATGTAAACGCTCACGTGCCGTTAATTTTCCTTTTTTATGCTGACTTTCAATACGTACAGGGCCTCCGCCCTGCATGGCTTCTTGACGTTTAAGCCTTAACAGATCAAGCTTTTTATCCACAATTCAGGTTGTTAGTAATTGCTTAAAAATAGTAATTATATTGTAAGAAAAGCTTTTGCTTACTTATTCTGATATTTTAATAACGGATTTTTATATATTTGTGTTGATGAAGATCAGGAATAATAAAATATGGGTAGTGGCGCTGTTCATGACCGTCTTTGTAATAAAGATGGGCATTTCGCTTGCTCCCCTGTTTTCATATCTTGATAACAAAACGGTTAGCGCGGTGATCCTTCAATTGGAGCAGGAAAGCAAAGCTGAAAAAGAAAGCCCTGAAAAGGACCTCATGAAGGAAAAGAAAACCTTTGATGAGTATGATCTGCACACCATTAGCTTCATCACCTTCATTACAGAAAGCAAGGTTCTCCACAACCAGGAAAATGCTTTATACAAACAGGTGTACCATCCTGTAGTCCCTACCCCGCCGCCCAACGTTTAAAATGAATTTAACCGGATACTTCCCTATCCGGATAGCAATGCTTTTTAATTCATTTTAAAATTTTACTCAATCTTTCATTCTTATGCAAATCAAGCAAGGTGAGGCTGCTATGGGCAATCTCAACCTGAAAAAATATTTTTTGTCCAAAAACTTAAAAAGGGACATTCCTTCAAGTATTGTAGTATTCCTGGTGGCTTTGCCGCTATGTTTAGGTATAGCGCTGGCATCGGGCGCACCACTTTTTGCAGGTGTGTTAACGGGCATTATTGGCGGGATAGTAGTGGGTACGCTTAGCGGCTCGCAATTAAGTGTGGCTGGCCCTGCGGCTGGTTTAACAGTAATTGTACTTAATGGTATCACATCATTAGGTGCCTACGAAACATTTTTGTTAGCCCTGGTACTTGCCGGTATTTTCCAGATCATTTTGGGCATAGTTAAAGCCGGTACCATTGCCAATTATTTTCCATCATCAGTTATTGAAGGAATGCTGGCGGCCATCGGGATCATTTTGATCATGAAACAGTTTCCGCACGCAGTTGGCTATGACGCTGATTTTGAAGGCGACGAAGGTTTTAGGCAGATTGACGATCATAATACTTTTTCAGGTATAACGCGGGCGTTTGCCCGTATAAACTATGGCGCAGTGATCATAAGTATAGTCTCCCTGGCTTTTATGATCTACTGGCCTAAGTTTAAAAAACTGGCCATTGTACCGGCACCATTGCTGGTAGTTTTGGCCGGTATCGGGCTAAGCCTCGCGTTTTCCGGAACAAGCTTTGCCTTGCTTGATAAGCAGTTTGTACGTATTCCGCTGGTGAATAGCAGCGCTGAGTTTTTTGCGCTGTTTAAATCTGCGGATTTTAGCCAGATAGGTAACAAGCAGGTTTGGATAACGGCTGCCACTATAGCCATTGTGGCCAGTCTGGAAACCTTGCTGAGCCTTGAAGCTGTGGATAAAATTGACCCTATTAAACGCATATCGCCAACCAACCGCGAACTACTTGCTCAAGGTGCGGGCAACATAGTAAGCGGTATGCTTGGCGGCCTGCCCATGACCGCGGTTATTGTGCGTTCATCGGCAAACGTAAATGCCGGTGCGCGTACCAAAATGAGCGCTATTATACATGGTATATTTTTATTGATTGCGTTGCTGGTCATACCGTCCTTAATTAACCATATCCCGCTGTCGTGTTTGGCAGCGATCCTGCTGATGACTGGGTATAAACTGGCTCGTATAAGCCTTTTTAAACATATGTGGCACCTTGGCTTGAGCCAGTTTATCCCTTTCGTTGTTACCATTGTAGCCGTTGTAATGACCGACTTGCTTATTGGTGTGGGCATAGGCATGATGGTAGGGATCTTTTATATTCTGCGTACCAATCTGCGTAATCCTTATTTCTATCATTTTGAAAAAAACGGCAATAAAAAAGTTATCAGAATCAAACTGGCCGAGGAAGTATCCTTCCTGAACAAGGCTGCCATACAGGTAACGCTTACCAGCTTGCCACAAGGTGCCGAAGTGGTGATTGACGGATCAAATTCGAGATATATTGATCCGGATGTGCTGGAGATCATCCACAATTACAAGCACAATGCTTATACAAAAGGCATTATAGTGCAACTGAGCGATGTAAAGGATAAGTACGATGTACCTCCTTTAAAAGAACTGGTTTATAACCCCAACTAAATTTAAAAGACAATGTCAACACAAGAGAATACCAACGGCAAAGCCGTAATAAATACAAACAACATTAAACTGGCTCAATCAGATAGCTATAACACTTTAATTAAAAACAACGCCGCCTGGGTTGAGCGTAAACTGGCCGAAGACAGCGAGTTTTTTACCAACCTTGCTAAAGGTCAAAGCCCCGAAGTACTTTGGATAGGCTGTTCAGACAGCCGCGTGCCTGCTAATGAGGTAACTGGTACTAAACCGGGCGAAGTATTTGTACATCGCAATATTGCCAATGTATGCGCCCACTCGGATATGAACATGCTGAGCGTGCTTGACTACGCAGTAAATGTGCTTAAAGTAAAACATGTTATCGTAGCCGGTCATTACGGTTGTGGCGGCGTTGCCGCTGCTATGAGCAACAAACAATTCGGTTTAATTGATAACTGGCTGCGCCATATTAAAGATGTTTACCGTTTGCACGCCAAAGAGCTTGACGCTATTACCGACGAGGCAGAGCGCGTTAAACGTTTGGTTGAACTGAACGTTACTGAGCAGGTTTACAACCTATGCAAAACCACTATCATTCAAAATGCCTGGAAGGAGCGCCACGACCTTGAAGTACATGGTTGGGTAATTGACCTGGCCAGTGGTTTGGTTAAAGACCTTAAAGTGACCAGCAGCAGCCCTCACAACTTAGGCTATGTATATGAGTTTAATGTTGAAGCGGTAGCTGCGCACTAATATTATTTAATTAGGGCTTCCGACGCTGTAAGGGGCGAAGGGAGGTTTGATTGTTAAGTTGATCCCGGCTTTCAGGAAGTGGCCGGGATTTTTTTGTGCCAAATCCTCCTGGAGAGGGTTTAAAAAGCGGGGTTTGCGCGATTCTCCTTTATAGCCCATAAAAAGACAATAGAGGAGTTTAAGGTGTGGAGGGCTGTGCGATTCCCTCCCTTGGGAGGGTGTAGGGAGGGGTTTCAGCGAGATGCCTTGTCGTTATAAAGGCGTATAAACCCCTCCCTGCCAGCGCGCAATCCTAACGCACCCCTCCCAAGGGAGGGAATTGTCTTTTACTCCCTTGAGAAGGGTGGAGGGTATGTTTAGCAATTCAGTTATTGAATAGCGGGCGAAACCCCTCCCTGCTCTCGCTCTTTGCTCCCGCGCCCTCTCTCAAGAGGGGAATTGAAAAAAGTATTCCCAGGCTGTTTAAATTATTATCCGTTGCATCAAACAAGCCGGCATAAACGCGGTTAAGTTTTTTGTAATTTTAGCAGAAACCTCTGCCGCGAAATATTTATGCTTAAAGCTGTAAAAGATCAACGTACCCTAAAAGAAAACCTGATGCTGGCTTCGTCGACCGCGTTTGTGGCCGGGGTTACCAATGTGGCAGGAATGCTGGCTTTTCTTGTTTTTACATCCAATATAACCGGGCATGTGGCAAACCTTGCCAAGCATATTGTTGAACAGAATTACCACCAGATGATCATTTTTGTAGTTTGGCTGATGATGTTTTTTGCGGGGGCATTTGTATCCAGTTTTATTATTCGCTCGTTTGAAGATAAAAGCCGGTGGAAGGCCAATTCTACCCCAATGATAGTTGAGGCTGTTATTTTATTGATAGTTGCCATTTACGGGCATAACTTTTACAAGGAAACACAACTGGAGCGGGAAATTGTGATCAGTGCTATTTTGTTTTCGATGGGTTTACAGAACAGCCTGGTATCCAATATCTCTGGGGGACTCATCAAATCAAGTCACTTAACGGGCTTATTTACTGACCTGGGCAGTGAGGTGGCCGAATGGTTTCACCCGCGCACAAAAAATACAGAAGCAGCAGGTAATAAAATATTGATCAGGTGTACGGTACTTGGATTTTATTTATTTGGAGGATTGGCCGGCGGTTATTTCTTTAACCTGTATGAGTTTGCCATTTTTTACTTTATCCCCCTTATTTTGCTCACTATAATGTATTACGACATTTCGCCGCTTGCATTGCATAAACTAAGCCGTATGTTTGCACCGGGCAAACGCCAAACCGCATCTTAAAACATCAATCTTAAAAAATTATGAGTTCTCAAATTCATGACACCAGTCACATAACCTATGAAGGTTTACTGGAAGGAAACAAAAAGTTTATTGAAGGCGCTTTAGCCGAAGATCCAGAATACTTTGATAAGCTGGCAAACGGTCAAAAACCACCGGTACTATGGATTGGCTGTGCCGATAGCCGCGTACCTGCCAATCAGATCACCAATACTGCCCCCGGCGAGATCTTTGTGCACCGCAACATTGCCAACATGGTTATCCACTCGGACATGAACATGCTGAGCGTGCTTGACTACGCCGTTAATGTACTTAAAGTAAAGCATGTAATAGTAACCGGCCATTACGGCTGTGGTGGTGTTAACGCCGCGATGGGTAATAACCAGTTCGGCCTTATTGATAACTGGCTGCGTCACATTAAAGACGTTTACCGTTTACATGCCGATGAGCTTGACGCCATAACCGACGAAACTGAGCGCAGCAACCGCCTGGTTGAATTAAATGTGATTGAAAACGTGAACAATCTTTGCAAAACATCCATTGTGCAAAACGCCTGGACAAATGGGCAGGAGCTTTCTGTTCATGGCTGGGTTTACAGTTTAAGCACCGGCGCTATCAGCGATATGAAGGTAAGCACATCCAGCAACGAAAAGATGGATGCTGTGTTTAAGTTTAAATAAGAAGAGAAGCAACACAGCAAGATTCAAGAATTAAGAATCAAGAAGTCAAGATTCAAGAGAAAAAGATTAAATAAAGGAGAATATACACAAAACGTCATTGCGAGGTACGAAGCAATCCCAAACTAATACAGATCGGCTCTGTAGGTCGGGGATTGCTTCGTGCTTCGCAATGACGTTTTTATTTGAGGTCATCTATTTAAAGAAGCTCATTCTTGCTTCTTTAATTTTGACTTCTTGCTTCCTGAATCCTGACTTCTTGACTCTCTTCTAAACTTCCTTCGCCAAAAACGGATACCTGTAATCTTTTGGTGGATCAAAGGTTTCTTTGATGGTGCGTGGTGATACCCAACGTAACAGGTTGATCATTGATCCCGCTTTATCGTTAGTGCCTGATCCCCTGGCACCGCCAAATGGCTGCTGACCAACTACTGCACCTGTCGGCTTGTCATTAATATAGAAGTTACCTGCCGCGTTGCGTAAACGGGTGGTAGCTTTCTCAATAGCATACCTGTCTTGCGAAATGATTGAGCCTGTAAGCGCGTAGATGGATGTTTTATCTACAATGTCAAGGATTTCATCAAATTTATCGTCTTCGTAAACGTAAATAGTAAGTACCGGGCCAAAAAGCTCCTCGCACATGGTTACGTAATACGGGTCTTCAACTTTCAATACAGTTGGCTCAATGAACCAGCCCTGGGTTTTGTCATAGCCGCCACCTGCAACAATTTCAACACCTTCGTCAGCTTTGGCTGCATCAATGTATTTGGCCAGTTTATCAAATGATGCTTCGGTGATAACAGCGTTAACAAAATTCTCAAAATCCTCTACCGGGCCAATTTTAAATGAGGTGATGTCGCGCTGCATGTTTGCTTTAACCGCAGGCCATAATGAGGCCGGGATATAAGCCCTTGAAGCAGCCGAACATTTTTGGCCCTGGTATTCAAACGCGCCGCGAACAAGGGCCGTACTTACCACGTCGGCATTAGCACTTGGATGGGCAAGCACAAAGTCTTTACCACCGGTTTCGCCTACAATGCGTGGGTAGGTTTTGTATTTGTGAATATTGGTACCAATTGTTTGCCAAATGTTCTGGAATACCTTGGTCGATCCGGTAAAGTGGATCCCGGCAAAATCAGGGTGGTTAAAGATCACCTCGCCTGCAACAGGGCCATCAACATAAATGAGGTTGATAACGCCATCAGGTACGCCGGCTTCTTTAAAGATCTTCATGATCACATTAGCAGCATAGATCTGCGGGTAAGCAGGTTTCCAAACCACCACGTTGCCCATCATGGCTGCTGATGCAGGTAGGTTACCGGCAATAGCAGTAAAGTTGAAAGGCGTTAATGCAAACACGAAACCTTCCAACGGGCGTTGTTCTACCCGGTTCCAAACGCCTTTGCCTGATACAGGTGGCTGTTGTTTGTAGATCTCGGTCATGTATTCTACGTTAAAACGCAGAAAATCGATCAGCTCACATGCCGAATCAATTTCGGCCTGGTAAGCATTTTTCGATTGGCCAAGCATAGTTGCTGCATTGATCTCGGCACGGTATGGTCCGGCTATCAGTTCGGCAGCTTTCAGGAATATGGCAGCGCGTTGTTCCCATGCCAGGTTTTCCCAGTCGGCCTTGGCTGCAAGGGCAGCATCAATAGCAGCAGTAACATGGCTTGCATCGCCTTCGCTGAAAGTAGCGAGTAAATGTTTATGATCATGCGGCGGACGAATTTCCAGCTTGGTGCCGGTACGTACTTCTTTGCCGCCAATGTACATAGGTATATCTAATTGTTGGGCACGACCGGCTTCTAAAGCTGCCTTAAGCGCCACACGCTCCAAACTCCGCGGGCCGTAATTTAAAACGGGTTCATTTACCGGTGCCGGAACATTAAAAAATCCTTTAAGCATAGATGGGTAATTTATGTTGCCGCAAAGATAAGGATTTTGAGGGGGAAGGTTGGGTAGGGGAATGTCAAAATGTAGTAGATGTTGGTTAGCTTATTTTCTATTATAGGTTAGTGATTATTAAATTTATTATTTACATTTAATAATTGCTAATCAATATTTTAACATAAACTATCACAATTCATATGTTTTTCTTTTACGATGACGGTCTTGATGAGGACAAAAAGAGAGATATAGCATTTCAAACTGTAGTCGGCATAAGAGATACTATAAATCTGGCTAAGAAACAACAGCAGCCTGCTACTTATGAGCAATCTTTACGGTTGATCTATGACTTAGATCCTGAATTATACAGGGATTTCGACCGAATATTAACAGAAAAAAACGACAATGATATAGTAAAATTATATAGAGAGGAAGCAAAACTTCAGAGTGAGATCAGTGGAAAAAAGATTGAGCCAGAAGATCTCATCGAAAAAGAAATTGATCGTCTTAAAACCTTAAAATCTGATGCTGAAGCGAAATTACAGGATGTAAAGCACATAAATAGGCGAATTGCGCAGTTATATAGTGCAATCGAAAATTTAAAACCAAGACATTTAACAGAAAACGCAATTCTAATTCGAGATTTTGCTCAACTTGATCATTCAACAGTGTTTGGGGAAAAAATAATGTCGGATTATAAGTATGTAGATTATGTGCTACAAAAAGACAGATTTCTCAGATTACGTTTATTACATCCAGACAGAGAGGAGCATATAACAGGTGCCGACTTGATTTATGAGCAGTATGATTTAATAAATAATAAAGTAAGATTTGTTTTTCTTCAATATAAAACATGGGATAATAGTGGAATACTATATTTCTCGCAGCATGAAAATTTGAAGCCCCAACTGCTCAAATTAAAGACTACTTTATGCGACTGTGAATTTTGCGATCCCCCAATATCGGAAGACTTTAATTATAGGATGCCTTATTGCTGTGCTTTTTTAAGACCGACAGATAAATTGCAAATAAAAAACAGCAAAATGGTGTCAAGTGGATTGCTAATACCAGTTTGTAAATCTTTAGTTTATAGCGATAAGCAAATCAAATTGGATAAACGAGAATTAAAATATGAAACCTTAAATCATTATGTATTTGAAAAAATGTTTAATAATAATTTGTTAGGCAGTCGATGGTTTGATGCCGATGATGTAGAGGAGTTTTATAAGGAAAAACTTATTTTGGAATCTCATGATACCTTGAAGATATATGCTCGTGAGTTCGTTAATTCAAAGGTTCCTGTATTATTGGATGACAATGATGAACCGCCATTTTAAAAAATCTTATAATTTGAAATGCAGCTCACTCCAATCGACTATTTCTATCTCACCAAAGAAGAGCCCAACAAAAGCTGTCTTCTTGCCCTGCGGGATATTATCCTGACACAAGATCCGGATATCACCGCCGAGTGGAAATATAACATGCCATTTTTTTACTATAAAGGCAAAATGTTTTGCTACCTGTGGGTGCATACCAAAAAGCAATGGCCGTTTTTAGGAATGGTTGAAGGGAAACACCTGCATCATCCCGATCTTACTTATGAAGATCGTGCACGTATCAAGATCATGGTTTTTAACCCGATGGAAGACCTGCCCATTGATACCATTCGTTTTATTTTGAACGAGGCTCTTGACCTGTATAAATCCGGTTTGATAAAATTGCCAAAGAAGAAGCGATAAATTTTTATGTATAGACGCATAATTGCGTCTCCGATTATGCAAGACCGTAAACAGTTAATTACCTTGCATTCGGGAGACGCAGTTATGCATCTCTACGGTATTTATAGAAGATGACCATGACCATCGAAACCCTTCAATCCATTTGCCACAAGCTCCCTGGTGTAACCGAAGATATTAAACTGGGCGAACACCTGTGCTTTAATGTTGGTGGCAAATCATTCCTGTTTACCTACCCTGACGGTGTGCCGCCTTCAGCCTCGTTCAAAGTACCTGCCGAGAATTTTGAAGAGATCATCTCCAAGGAAGGCCTGGAACCACAGCCTTACATTGCCCGGTACAAATGGGTGCTGGCACGTGATATCAGTAGTTTAGGCCAAAAAGAATGGGAGCATTACATCAGGCAATCGTACAGGCTTATTGCTGATAAGTTACCGGGGAAGGTAAAGAAGGAATTGGGTTTGTAAAACAATAAATAAACAGCTTGTCATTTTAGACAGGGCAGAGATGGACATGTGCGTCGAGGCGAAAGAGAAATCTTGTACGCCATGCAAATCCGGTAAGCATGGTGGTTTATCCTGGCTTACAAGATTTCTCACTCGTTCCTTGTTTCGAAATGACATTTTTATTTGAGATTTAACAAAAAAACCTTTCATTGCAAAGCAATGAAGGGCAAATGATATGCTATTCAAAAGTCTCTTGCTGCCGCAAGCGTCCTCGCTTGTGGCCCGCGTTTAAGTTGAACTGAAGCTCAACCCGGTGCATAACTTAGCATGATACCCACAAGCGAGGACGCTTGCGGTAGCGATGAAATCTTATACGCCCTGCTGAACGGTCATGAACAGTTCCTCTTGCTGCCGCAAGCGTCCTCGCTTGTGGCCCGCGTTTAAGTCGAACTGAAGCTCAGCCCGGTGCATAACTTAGCATGATACCCACAAGCGAGGACGCTTGCGGTAGCGATAAACGGGTATAAATAATTAAGGGTTTTGCGTCGCAAAACCCTTAATTATTTAGGCTATTCAAAAGTACCCTCTTCAGGGGGCGGAGGGGGCTAAACCACCATATTCACAATCCGGCCTTTTACCACGATCACCTTTTTAGGGGCTTTGCCGTCGAGGTATTTTTGTACATCGGGGCTGGCCAAAACAGCAGCTTCTATTTCTTTTACATCAAGACTTAAGGAGATGCTCAGGTTCATTTTCATTTTACCGTTGATAGAGATCGGGTAAGCAAACTCATCCTCCACCAAATACTCGGCGTTAAATTTAGGGAATGGTGCATATGATAAAGTACCATCGGCATTGCCCAGTAACGACCATAGCTCCTCGCAAATATGCGGTGCGTATGATGAAAGGATGATCACCATATCCTGCAATATAGCGCGGTTATTACATTTCAGATCTGTTAACTCATTCACAGCGATCATAAAGCTGGAAACTGAAGTGTTAAACGAGAAACGTTCGATATCTTCCTCAACCTTTTTAATGATCTTGTGCAGCGATTTCAATTCGGCTTTTGACGGAGCGGCATCACTTACACCAAATTCCCAGGCATCATTATGGAACAACCTCCAGAATTTACGCAGAAATTTGAATACACCTTCGATACCATTGGTATTCCATGGCTTGCTCTGCTCCAGCGGGCCTAAGAACATTTCGTACATGCGCAGGGTATCGGCACCGAAACGGGTTGCTATATCATCAGGGTTAACAACATTGTAGTACCTTTTTGACATTTTTTCAACCTCAACGCCACAAATGTATTTGCCGCCCTCGAGAATAAATTCGGCGTCGGCAAATTCAGGTCGCCATTGTTTAAACTTCGCAATGTTTAGTACTTCGTTTTCAACAATATTAACATCAACATGTATCGGCGTAGTTTTATGTTCTTTGATCAACCCGTGCGATACATAGGTGTTGGTGCCACGGCCTTCCTCATCAATCAGCCTGTAAACAAAATTACTGCGGCCCTGGATCATACCCTGGTTGATCAGCTTTTTGAATGGCTCTTCCTCAACTACCAGGTCAAGATCTTTCAAAAACTTGTTCCAGAAACGGCTGTACAATAAGTGCCCGGTAGCATGCTCGCTGCCGCCGATGTACAAGTCAACGTCTTTCCAGTATTCAATAGCCTCGCGGGATGCAAATTCTTTATCGTTTTGTGCATCCATATAACGATACCAGTACCAGCTTGAACCGGCCCAGCCCGGCATGGTGCTTAGCTCATAAGCCAAACCGCCTTCGTATTTCCAATCCTCGGCACGGCCTAATGGTGGTTCGCCGGTTTCAGTTGGGAGATATTTATCAATTTCGGGTAGTAATAAAGGTAAATGGCCTTCATTAATTAAATGAGGCAACCCTTCTTTAAAGTAAACCGGCACCGGCTCGCCCCAGTAACGCTGACGGCCAAAAATGGCATCACGCATCCTGAAGTTAACTTTTGCCTTACCCGCACCAATCTCTTCCAGCTTGGTAACAACAGCAGCGGTTGCTTCTTTGTAAGCCAGGCCATTTATAAAATCGGAGTTGATGTATTTACCTTCTTTGGTTGGGTCGGCTTCTGTTTCGATGTTTTGAATATCGATGATCGGTACTATCGGCAAATTAAAATGCTTTGCAAACAGGTAATCGCGCTGATCGCCGGATGGTACAGCCATAACCGCGCCTGTTCCGTATCCTGCCAAAACGTAATCAGCAATCCAGATCTGAATTTGCTGACCGTTTAATGGGTTAAGCACATAGCTGCCGGTGAAAGCGCCGGATACAGTTTTGGCATCAGCCATCCTGTCCAGTTCTGATTTATTTTTGGTTTGGGCGATGTAAGCTTCGATATCTGCCTTTTGCTCGGGGGTAGTAAGTGAAGCCACCAGTTCATGCTCAGGGGCAATTACTAAAAAGGTAACACCGAAAATGGTGTCAACACGAGTGGTGAAAACCTCAATAAATTCGGTATCCAAAGCGGCGTTATGACCTGATTTATCTATTGGGAATTTAACGCTCGCACCGGTACTTTTGCCTATCCAGTTCCTTTGCATTTCTTTCAAAGGCTCGGGCCAGTCAATAGTATCAAGGCCTTGCAACAACCTTTCGGCATAGGCGGTGATGCGCATGCTCCATTGGGTCATCTTTTTTTGTTCAACAGGGTAACCGCCACGCTCGCTGAAGCCGTCTTTTACCTCGTCGTTTGCCAATACGGTACCGAGGGCCGGGCACCAGTTTACGGTGCTTTCGCGCAGGTAGGTAAGGCGGTATTTTAATAGTTCGGCCTGCTGCTCCTGGTTGCTTAACGCTTTCCATTCATCGGCAGTAAAACTTGATATTTCATCATCGCTAACGGCATTAATGCCTGCCGAACCTTTGGCCTCAAAATGAGCGACAAGCTTTTCAATTGATTCGGCCTTGTCGGCATCTTTATTATACCAGCTGTTAAACAGCTGCATGAAGATCCACTGCGTCCATTTGTAATAATCGGGCGAGCTGGTGCGCACCTCGCGGCTCCAGTCGAAAGAAAAACCGATCTGATCTAACTGACGGCGATAGGTTGCAATATTATCTTCGGTGGTTATGGCAGGGTGCTGACCGGTTTGAATAGCGTATTGCTCGGCCGGTAAGCCAAAGCTATCATAACCCATCGGGTGCAGCACGTTGAAACCTTTAAGGCGTTTGTAGCGTGCAAAAATATCAGAAGCGATATAGCCCAGCGGGTGCCCAACGTGCAGACCGGCCCCTGATGGGTAAGGGAACATATCCAGCACATAATACTTGGGTTTACTGCTTTTATCTTCGGCTTTAAAGGTTTGGTTTTGGGCCCAAAACTGTTGCCATTTTTGCTCTATCTCTTTAAATTGGTAGTCCATTTGATTTTTTACGCGTATGAGGTTGCGAAATTAAGCATTTCCCTATTAGTTTAGTAGTTATTAGTGGATTAGTTAGGGAATTGTATACAAAAGGTGCAATTTTAAAATCCTTTATTGAAAGCTACTGTGTATACGGCTCTTTTTAAATTTGTAACTAAAAAAGATATTATTTCGACAAACCAGGGGTGAAATTTGTGCGCCGCAGGTGAGCAGAAAACTTCTGCACGCTGCTTTTATATGCATAGTTATAGGGATTGATGTAAAAGATTTTTCGCTATCGCTCAAGAGATAGTTTCTCCTAACCACGCCCGCACATTTTCAAACAGGTTCGTTGAAACGACATTCGGTTTTATTTATGGATATTCATTGACAAGATGTGTAAACACGCCCTTCTTTCAAGAGGGGAATTGCACTTGCCCCGCTTTTAGTTCCTTAAGTTGACAGCGTTGCTCCCAAGAAGGAAAATAGCATAATCTAAGTTTTCTCAACACCCGCCACTATAACAAAGTCAATAGGAGCTTTTAATCTTGGCTAACCTTTTGCATGCCTGGCCCGTACAAATGGACACGAATAACATTATAACCATCTACCGTTAAAAACTTCAAAACTTCTTTAATTATTTGATAACAAGTTAAATTTGCGGGCGATTTAAAATCCTAAACATGAAACACAATTACAAAATTATAGCATTGCTGCTTACCGGCATTGCTGCCATTTACACCTCTTGCCATAAACTTGATATGGCACCTAATAAAAGTACGGTAAGTAAAAAAGATGCGAGCGTACAGATAGCACAAAGCCTTGTTGGTATTTTTAACCCCGAAAACGGAGGGTTTGATTTTAAGAATGGTTTAAGTATGCCAACCGATCTTTCGCTGAACAAAAAAGGTAAAATCAAAGTTCAATCAGTTGATCCTAAACCGGAGTGCGGCGCTAAAAAAGATACTACGATATCGTTAAATTTAGATCAAAGCGATACTTCCAAACTTGATATTTGGGCTAAGGTTAAGTATGAGCTTACCTGTACCAATGGCATACCTTCGGGCGTTACGGCTAATGATAGCTTAAACATGACCATGGTAGGCGGCGATTTTTCAATGATTTTAAAGATGGGCGAAAACCTGACTTTAAGAAGCCTTAATCCGGGTGTTGAACATGCTAAATATTCATTTGATGGCCCTGTAAACTATTATGCTAAAGTTGGTTACACTAAACCTACCGCAGACCAGCCAAACGTTGAGGGTACTTTTAATTATAATTTTAAATCAATTGTAGTTGACCCAACAAAGGATCCGGATTTTATTTTAAGCGGAGGAGCTACTTTTTCGAGTAAAGGAAGTATCGGAAAAAACACCTGGAACTATAAAGGAACAATTATGTTTTTAGGTGGTCACAAAGCTAAGATCACTATTGATGGCACTGCTTATACTGCCGATTTGATGACCGGCGAGGTAAATTAGTCCGAATTTTTTTTAAAAAAGCCCTGCTCCATAACCCGGACGCAGGGCTTTTTACGTTTTGAATTTTTAATAATCAACGTTTTGTGCCGGGGAATATTTTCTACAAATATTTCTCGAAATGGGGAAAGTCTGCGGTGGAGATATCTTGTTTTGTATTCCTATCAGGAATATAAATTGATGAATGTGTTTATTTGAAATAAAAAAATCTATCAAAATCACAGATCAGGTTTTTTTTTGCGAATTATTTCACCAGTGGTATGCTTGTTGCCAAGTATCATAAAAAGAGATCTAAACTTTAATCTGATAACCACGTTTATGAAACTAAATCTACGCAGTATATTACCTTTATTAGCAGGTGTAGCTGTTCTTTACTCGGCCTGTACAAAAACAGGGGTCAATTCAAAATCCGATTCATCAACTACAAAAGTAAGCGATAATGTAGCAAGCTCTGCAATTGCAGATAACCTTGCAAAATCATTAGCGGGTTCATTTGGCGGCGCCAGCGTTAACGACGGTGTTACCCCATCAACTAATGCTACATCATCAAAGCTTAAAGTACAAAGCACTTACAGCTGCGGTTTTTATGTTGATACCAGCCTGAACGTTGTGTTTAACCAGGGCGATACCCTGAAAGCAACCAAAACTGGCGGTACTAAATACTACTTTGTGTGCGATGGCAATAAAACTGTTGGTTATGATTCGGTTGATTCGTTAAACACTGTGGGCAGTGGTCCGGGTTATTCATTTGTTTACAACATTGTGCAGAAGTATAAAGTTAGGGGCCTTAATACCAATAACTCCAACTTTTCAATTGACGGCCCAATGAAAGCCTACATCGATAACGAGTATACTAAATATAAAACTTTTAGCAGGGTGCACAACACTTATGTGTTTGCTAACCTTTACGTACACGGCGATGATAACTTTGATATCACCAGCGGTACTGCTACTTTCCGTTCGGAAGGCAAAACAAACGGCGGTGGCTGGGATTACAGCGGTACCATTGTTTTCCTGGGTAACCATAAAGCTAAATTGACTTTCCTTAACAAGATATTTTTAATTGACCTGATAACCGGTACATCAACACCGGCCTAATCACAATCTTTCAATCAACAAATCATGCCCTGTGCCGGTTTCCGGTACGGGGCTTTTTTGTGCGTCCATAATAACTTACTATATTGTGGACAAAAGCTTTGTTCTTTTTAGAGCATAGCCATCAATTTAAACATGAAATAGGTCCCCTTTTGAGAGGGGGCGCGCAGGAAAGGAGCGATAGCAGGGGTGTGTTTATGCGATTAACTTAGCAAAGCAGAAACACAACCCTCTCTCAAGGGGGGAATCGCACTGTCCCACGCTTTTCATGGTTTTTAAATTAGACGGCGATGGTCTGATTAAGGGCATCTATCAAAACCATGAAACGCCTCTTATCAAACCTAACTTTCCAGGTACTTATTGCTATTGCCCTTGGGGTAGTGGCAGGCTTATACGTTAAAGGATTTGCCCCCACTGCCGAGCTCATCAGCAAAACATTCATCAGCCTGATCACCATGCTGATTGCACCTATCATATTTTTAACTATTGTGCTGGGCATTGCCGGCATGAGCGATATGAAAAAGGTGGGCAGGGTAGGCGGTAAGGCTTTACTGTATTTTGAGATCGTTACCACATTTGCGCTTATCATTGGCGTTACTGTGGCCAATATCATTAAGCCTGGTGCCGGCTTTGAAAACCATGCCGCAAAAATGGACACTACTAAGCTGGCCGTTTACGAGAAAGCCGCGGCCGAAATGCACTGGGGCGATTTCATTGCTCATATTGTTCCATCAAATGTGTTTAAAGCTTTTGCCGAAGGCGATATTTTGCAGATCCTGTTTTTTGCCATACTGTTTGGTTTTGGATTGAGCCGGATGGGTAAAAGCGGTGAAGCTGTTATCGTGCTGTTTGATAAGCTTTCGAAAGTGTTTTTTAACATCATGAAGATAGTGATGAAGGTTGCGCCGATAGGGGCGTTTGCCGGTATGGCTTTTACGGTGAGCAAATATGGCATCCAAACATTAAAGCCGCTGGCCCTGCTCATGGGCTCGGTTTACCTGACTATGTTCCTGTTCATATTTGTGGTATTGAACATCATTTGCAGGCTGTTCAAATTCAGTCTTTGGGAGTACCTGAAGTATATCAGGCAGGAGATATTGATTGTGCTGGGTACCTCATCGTCCGAATCGGCATTGCCGGCCATGATGGAGAAGATGGAAAAGTTTGGCTGTTCCAAATCGGTAGTAGGTTTAGTGATCCCTACAGGCTATTCCTTTAATTTGGATGGCACCACGATCTATCTTTCCATGTGCGTGATATTCTTGGCGCAGGTGTTTAATATTCCGCTTTCGCTGGGGCAGGAGCTAACTATTATCGGTATATTGATGATCACCTCAAAAGGAGCGGCGGGCGTTACAGGCAGTGGTTTTATTGTGCTTACCAGTACGCTCACTGCCATTAAAATTATCCCGGTTGAAGGTTTGGCGATATTAATAGGTGTTGACAGGTTTATGTCGGAAGCACGGGCTATAACCAATGTGATAGGTAATGGTGTGGCAACAATTGTGATAGCGAAGAGTGAGGGGGAGTTTAGGCCACAGGAATGATTGCGGATTTGGGATGTTCGATTTCGGATTTTTTATTGGAATTACACAGATTGATTTTTGATTTCACCGATTTTGTCAGTTCAGGCAGTAACCATCTTTGCGCCTTAGCGCCTTTGCGTGACACAACCGAATATTATACCCCAACCCTTTAAAAGTCACTTTTATGTTAACATATAAATTTAGATTACAATAGGGTTTGACATTCGGGCAAAAACTTTAGCTTTGCCGTACTAAAACGAAAAAACCAATGAGTGTACTCGTAAATAAAGATTCAAAAGTTATTGTACAAGGTTTCACCGGTAAAGAGGGTTCATACCATGCCGAGCAAATGATTGCTTATGGCACTCAGTTAGTTGGTGGTGTTACACCAGGTAAAGGTGGCCAAAGCCATTTAGACAGGCCGGTTTTTAACACGGTTAAAGATGCCGTAGTTGCAACGGGTGCTGATGTATCCATCATTTTTGTACCTCCTGCTTTTGGTGCAGATGCCATTATGGAAGCCGCTGAAGCTGGCATTAAGGTTATTGTTTGTATCACCGAAGGTATCCCTACAAAGGATATGATTGCGGTTAAAGAATATCTTACCGATAAGGATGCACGCCTGATTGGTCCAAACTGCCCTGGTATCATCACTGCCGATGAAAGCAAAATTGGTATCATGCCAGGCTTTATCTTCAAAAAAGGTAACGTTGGTGTGGTTTCAAAATCAGGTACTTTAACTTACGAAGCGGTTGACCAGGTTGTTAAAGCCGGTTTGGGTATTACTACAGCTATCGGTATCGGTGGCGACCCAATTATTGGTACACCAACCAAAGAAGCTGTTGAATTATTAATGAACGATCCGGATACTCATGGTATCATCATGATTGGCGAAATTGGCGGAAATATGGAAGCTGATGCTGCCCGCTGGATCAAAGCAAACGGTACTAAGCCGGTTGTAGGTTTCATTGCAGGTCAAACAGCGCCTCCGGGCCGCCGTATGGGCCACGCAGGTGCTATTGTTGGCGGTGCCGATGATACTGCTGCTGCTAAAATGAAGATCATGGCCGAGTGCGGCATCCGCGTGGTTGAATCACCAGCTGAAATTGGTGCTGCCATGGCCGAAGAATTGGCTAAGTTAGCGTAATGCTGAAGGCTGAAAGCCGAAGGCAAAAAGCTTTTATAATATTTAAGAATCCCGGTCAGGTTTGGCCGGGATTTTTTATTTAACGTATAATAAAATCATGTGGACTTGCGCTCGTTTGTAACGAGTGCTAAATATGGTTTGGCGATTGTATCGCCTGTTGCGTTATAAACGCAAACCCAGGTTACGCACTCGTTGCAAACGAGCGCGAGTATAGAATAAAATAAAAAAATATGTCATTGCGAGCGCAGCGCGGCAATCTCGTAGCGAATGCATGTCCGCCCTGTATAGCTACGGGATTGCCACGTCGCCCAAGTGCTTTTGCCCATGCAGCTCCTCGCAATGACATATTTTAAAAATAGCTTCGTCGTCAGCATCTTCCAGACACCAACGATTATAAATGGCTGCGAGTTTCATAGCCTTAAGCTTTCGGCTTTCAGCCTTTTGCTTTAAGCTAACAACATCAGGTTTTCTGTTTTTTCTTCTTCGCAGCTGGGAAAAGTACGTTATTCAATATCAGCCTGTAGCCCGGTGAGTTGGGGTGAAGTTTCAAATCCGTCGGCGGATCGTTTACGGCGTGTTGATAATCTTCGGGGTCGTGACCGCCGTAAAATGTCCATTGGCCTTTGCCATATTCACCGTGAATGTAGCGGGCTTCGTTGGCAGTTTTCATTTCGCCCATAATGGTAACGCCGGGCTTGAGCATGTTTTTGTTATAGGCCGTGGTTAGGCCCATGAATCCCTTGATAACCTTGTCATGATCTTGCGTAAGCATACTGGGTACAACATCCCATTTAGCCGAAAAATCAAACAGCGTAAAGAAATCTCTTGTTCTGTCAACCTGACGGGTAGTGGTCACATCAATATTGCTGAACGAATGCGAAATGGGGTTCATATCCAGCGTGAAATTCTGGAAGGCAAAAGTCTGGCTGAAATCGAGTTTGGATTGTGCATCCTGATCGGCGGCATCACCATCAAACATGCGTTCGCAGATGTCGGTGTTTGCAGCGGACAGGGCAATGTCAAAAGTATCGGTACCAGAGCACATGGCAAACAGGAAGCCGCCGCCGGCACAAAAATCACGGATGTTTTGCGCTACGGCCAGTTTCATTTTTGATACCTTGCTAAAGCCCAGTTTATGGGCCATGGCCTCCTGGATCTTGATATCATCGGTATACCATTGTGCATACCGGAAAGCACCGTAAAACTTGCTGTACTGGCCGGTAAAATCCTCGTGATGTAAATGCAGCCAATCGTACTTGGGCAGTTCACCGTGGATCACTTCCTCGTCGTACACCAGGTCGTACGGGATTTCAGCGTATTTTAAAACCAGGGTAACGGCATCATCCCAGGGCAGTTTGTTTTTTGGAGAGTAAACCGCCATCCGGGGGGCTTTCTCCAGTTTAACCAGGTCCATGTTTACCGATGGATCGCTTACCTCGGTAATAATTTCGTTGGCTTTGGCATCGGCAATAACTTCATAACTTACCCCGCGAATCTTGCATTCTTCCTCAACTTTCTGGCCGTATTTCAGCATAAAGCTCCCGCCGCGGTAGTTTAACAGCCAATCAACCTCTTCGCCATTTTTGAGCACCCAAAAGGCGATACCGTATGATTTTAGATGATCTTTTTGCTCATCATCCATAGGTATCAATATAGATGCGGCTTTTGACATTAAAGGCAAAAGGTAAAAGGCGAAAAGTAAAAGGAACTTTAACTTTAGAGGCAAAAGGCGAAAGGTAAAAGGTGAAAGGTATTTGCTGCTTGATTGGTTATCCACGATCCTTGATGATTTGTTTACTGCCGGGTTATCAAATGTAACGAATAAACGGCTAATGTATTTTAACCATTTTTAACACACGGAACCTTCGGGCTTTGGGCACGTTGTTTTAATTTTATGGCGCTGTTAAATCCTGGCCTTAAATGAATTTATCCGTTATTATCAGAAATATATTCCTTTGTGTTGTTGTGCTTGTTTTTGGTTTGCCCGCATATGCTCAAAACGGCAACCCGGCAATGCGCCTTAATCGGGATGTGTTAATTAAGAAGCTTACGGAGGCTGATAGCGGTCTTGTTTTTAAGCGGGATACAGATATTAGCCTGCTGCCTAATTTTGTTGCTGTTGATGCCAACGGAAGCCAGGCCCAGCTGATCGGTAAGCCCGATGAACTGATGATAGTAAAATGGACTTACGTTTTCAGGGCTGATGAAAAAACAAATCTCATAGAACTGCAAAAACTGGCCTGGTTTGCCAACACGCTGGGCGACCAGGAAGGGCTCGACTGGTTTTTTGCTCAATTAGCCGAGCTTGGCAAGGATTATAAAAAGCCAATTTCGGAGATCAAGATGTTTGATTCAAAAAGAAAAGGAGAGATCTCCTATTCGCCTAAAGAGAAGACGCTTACCATGACATTTACACCATGGTGATTAATAAAATAGCAAACCTTTAACCTTTTACCTTTCGGCTTTTACCTTCTTCTTTAATCCTCAATTTTATTACCTTTGCCAACTGTTTTCTAAAAAAACAAAAAAATGAGCAAAGCAATAATTAAAACCGAAAAAGGCGACATGACCGTAGAATTTTACGATCAGGATGCCCCTAATACCGTTGCTAACTTCAAGAAATTAGCAAAATCAAACTTTTATGATAACGTGACCTTTCACCGTGTTATCCCTAATTTTGTGATTCAGGGTGGCGATCCAACCGGTACCGGTGCAGGTGGCCCAGGCTACAAAATTGATTGCGAGCTTACAGGCAACAATCAGTACCATGACCGTGGCGTGCTTTCAATGGCTCACGCAGGCCGTAACACTGGTGGTTCACAGTTTTTTATCTGCCACAGCCGTGATAACACTGCTCACCTTGACCGCAACCATACCGTTTTTGGTAAAGTGGTTGAAAATGTAGAGGTTGTTGATGCTATTCGCCAGGGAGATAAGATTTTAACCATCGAAGTTATTGAAGATTAAGTGAATAGTTGATAAGGCGGATGATTTATCTGTCATGACAGTGGGTCATTCGCTTCATCAATCCGACTAACAAAAAATATATGAATTTACAGGGAATTGTATCAGTATCAGGAAAACCAGGTTTATGGAAAGCTTTGGCGCAAAACAAAACCGGTTATGTGCTGGAAAGTTTAGACGCTCAAAAAACAAAGCTTGTAGCTAACCTTTCTACAGCTAAGTTAGCTGCTTTAAGCGAGATCACTATTTTTGGTGTTGAAGACGATATCAGGTTAACTGATGTACTTGAGCGTATGAAATCAGCATCAAACATACCTGATGTTAAAGCCGACGGCAAAGCGTTGCGTACCTTCTTTTACGAAGTAGCACCAGATCATGATGAAGAAAAAGTTTACTCATCAGATATTAAAAAGGTAATAGCCTGGTTTCAGATATTAAAACCGCTTCCAATTTTTGAAGAGGCCGATCCAACCCAAGCGCCTGCCCCGGTTGCAGAAGAACCGGTTGCCGAAACAGTAACTGCTGAGCCGGAAGCCGAACCTGCCACCCCGAAAGCAAAAGCTAAAAAAGCCACAAAAAAAGCCGAATAATCGGCTTTTTTTGTGAAATAACGCCGCTTATTTGTAACTAAAAATTAGTTGCAAATAAGCGGCGTTATTATTAGCTTTATATTTTACTTCAACGGTTGAAGGAATTACCCATAGATATGTAGAAAGGGGATTATTATGATAAATAAAAAAGCATTAACGAAAGACAATGTCAAGACAAGAAAAACTAATCGTTCGTCTACTATCTGTCCCTAAAGATTTTACGTGGGATGAGTTGGTCAAAGTATTAAATTCATTTGGATACGAAGAGTTAAAGGGTGGGAAAACCGGAGGATCAAGAAGGCGGTTTGTTGACGGAGATAAGAATATTATAACGCTTCATAAACCCCATCCTGCCAATATTGTAAAGGGTTATGCAATAAAGGAAATTATCGAACATTTAAAGCTGAAAGGGCATTTAAAAGATGAATGATATCATACAGTATAAGAACTACTACGGATCGGTGCATTTTAGCGCTGATGATGACGTGTTTTATGGTAAGGTTTTAGGAATCAGTGATTTGGTTAACTTTGAAGGCTCATCGGTAAAAGAGCTTAAAGCTGCATTTGAAGAGGCGATTGAGGATTATATTGATACTTGTAATACTATTGGTAAATCGCCTGATAAAACTTACAAAGGCACATTTAACGTTCGCGTTCCTTCAACCCTGCATAAAGAAGCATCAGTATTTGCTGCAATTAACAATATCACATTAAACGAGTTTGTTAAAATGGCAATGCATTTCGCGCTTCAGCGCAAGGAGCAGATCATCAAAAGATCTGCTGAAAATGATAACGAAATGATAGGGATAGCATAAAATAAAAAGAGCCGATTATTCGGCTTTTTTTATTTTATGAGCATTTTCTTATTTTTACTCCGTATCAGTATAAGCATCTCCACCAATAAATATAATGGTATTTGTTGGATGCGCGGGTGAACCGGTAGCGCCAAGGGCGAATGACTTTTTGATCACCTTGCTGCCGTAATTCAACTCGATGGTATTGCCATATATTTTGTAAGTGCCACTTGTCGCTGTTTTTTTCCAGGCAGTTGCGCCAGGAGTCATAACACCTCCGTTTGACCCTTCGGCAAAATGGGTGTCGTCAACAAAGTTTATCTTTTTTATTACGAGGGCATTGGTGCCATTTCCGTAGTCGCCGCCGCTTACTTTTTCGTAACCTTTTTTCAGTTTAACAGATCCTGTGTAAGCGTATGCGGGAAACCAATTCCCTGCCCCTAACTTATAGTCGTGGCTTTTGCCCTCACTATTGGTAAGATAGAAGGTTGTTCCCGTTTTTTTCCAGGTTCCCCAGGCTTTTGGCCTACTGCTTTTGGATGCTGCAACATCCAACGTTTCGATAGGCTCATCGCCAACATCAAAATATTCGCCATTTTTAAATAATACAACGGGCTCAAAAGCTATGGCTGCAGGGTAGCCGCTTACCGCCCTGAAATACCAGCCTTCAACGGCAGGCGCGGTAACTATTAACTTGTGATGAACGCCCCTGTTTTTTTTATTTACAGTGGCGCTTAAATGTAAAGTGAAACTTGAAATAGCAAGGCAAATTGCCAGGTGTTTAATTTTCATGTCATTTAGTGTTTTGGTTAACTGTATTAATTAACTAAAACATAAATGATTGGTTTGGAGGAATTTGATTAAGTTTTTGTTAAAAACTATGCATCCTGCGCATCATAAACAATAACCTTTTCCCAAAGGTGACTGCAGTTTTTGATAAACTCCAGGTGAATAGGGTGAGTTTGATAAGTAGCTTGGCCAGCCAGGTCGCTGAAGAACATGAGTTCGGATACGGCCCATGAATTATCAACTACGTCGCGTTTTTCGGTGCTGGCAACAACGCCTACGCGCAGTTTACGCACAGTTTCAATTTTGGCAAGGGTTTTAACACCGGCTACCAGTTTATCGCGGTCTTCAGTTGAACCTGGGTTTTTAAGCCAGAAAAATACATGGTGAACTATTGGCCATTCTTCTTTCTGCTCTTTTAATGATATTGCCGATGCGGTAACTGTGCCAGCAGCCAGTGCGGCGGTTGTAGCTATGAATTTTCTTCTGGTTGATTTCATAAGAGGTTAAATAATGGCCTTTAAAGTAGCAATAAATTATAAATAATCACCAATACCTTCTTTAAGGGTAACCGAAAATGTTGGCAAGGCACTCCTCAATATCTTCTCTCATGGCGTCATAATTAGAAGGGCAATCGGCCACATATTCCTTAAACCGGTACATGAATATTGGTATAAACCAAATAATCCTGATGATATCCCGATCTATATGTTGGTCATTATCGAAATCCAGCTTTAACAAAGCAGTTTTAAGCTCATTATATTTATCCTGATCAAAAATGCCTTCTTTCAATTTACCCAGAAAGCCGTCCAATCCCCAGCTCTCGTCAATTTTGTTTATGGCTAATAAATCTTCAATATTCATATCAAAACACATCTAAAACATAAAGAAGCCCAATAATAGGTGCTACATTAAAAAATATCACGAGGCCGATATTTTGATCTTGCGCCTCTCTTTTTGCATAGCGGGACAGGAATATAAGAAAGGCTATGTAATAGATGAACGGAAAAACGAATATTACGGCCAAAAGCAGTCCGGCCGGGCCGATAAGCTGGCCCCAGCCTGTTGTAATTGGCCATAATACCATCCCTGCTATCTCCAGAATAGTAATTACGGAAAGTGCTTTTAAGGTTTTGGCTTTGCTCATTTTTAGATGACCGTTTATTATAAAAATAAACAAAATCAGCTTATTAAGAAAAAGTTGCGCTCATTTTGGACAGGAGGCTGAAAACTTACTATTTATGCTGAATAGTAAATTAATATCCGTCAGGATATGTTTGGAAGTGAACGTGAATTTATTTTCGTTTATAAAAAGAAAATAGCCGCAATGACAGGTAATACGTTAAAAAATATTACCACCCCGATATTTTGGTCTTCTGCCGCTTTTTTCGAATAGCGGGACAGAAAAATAATGAATATGGCATAGTAAATAAAGGCTATCACGAAAACTGGCACCACAACAAATACTCCCAGTCCGGGCGGGTGCGTTGAGATGATTTCAACAGGCCACACAACAGCGGTTATCAGCTCAATAAAAGCAACGACTGAAATAAATTTTAGGACTTTAGCTTTGTTTATTGATAAATTGACCATCTATTTAATGTAGATAAATAACCTTATAAACACTCCGGCTGCTTGCATTCCTCTTCCGAAAATTCGGGTTCAAAGGTGCTGTGGCTGATATCCAGATGTTCCAGGCGGTGACGAAGATCATGTTTAATGTTATCAAAATCGGCCATTGATTCGGGACTGATCACGAGGTGAGCTGTAAGAGCGTTTTCGGTAGTGCTGAGTGCCCAAACGTGCATGTGGTGTACATCAATTACGCCTTTGGCTTTCTTAAGTTCGGCCTTGATCTTACCCAGGTCCATTTCGGCAGGTACGCCGTCCATTTCCAAACGCAGACTGGCTGTAAGCAGGCTCCAGGTGCCGCGTAATATCACAAAGCCTATTATAAGGCTCACTACGCTATCAATCCAGTATAGCTTGGTAAAGTATATGATAAGGCCGGATATCACCACCCCAAGCGATACTATGGCGTCAACAGCCATGTGAAGGTATGCGCCTTTAACATTAAGGTCGGTATCTTTATCTTTAACAAATAACCAGGCTGTAAAAGCATTAATGCCAATGCCTATAAAGGCAACCCAGGCCATGGTACCGCCCGATACCGTTTCGGGGTTCATGAAACGCATAATGGCTTCATAAATAATGAACCCGACAGCTACAAATAATATTACCGCGTTAAAAAACGATACGATGATAGTCGATCTTTTATAGCCGTAAGTATACTGGCTGTTCGCGCTTACTTTAGTAAGTTTAAAAGCAAGCAGCGCCAATGCAAGCGAGGCTACATCACTCAGGTTATGACCGGCATCAGTTAACAACGATAAGGAATGGGTGATGAAGCCTGTAATGGCCTCAACTACCACAAACACCGAGTTAAGCACAATGCCCCAGATAAAAGCCGAATTTAAATGATCAAGCTTAGGGGCGTGGTCATGGTGATGGTGCCCATGCCCGTGCGAATGTGAGTGTGAATGATCGTGACCTGCTGACATTTAACAAAGGTAGGGAAAGATGTGCAGATATGCAGATGTGCAAATGTGCAGATTCATGGATTGTTCATTTTCTGAACCGGGATTAAACGGATTAAAAGATTTACAGGATTTTTGCAATAACGGAAAGAAAATCAGCGCAATCAACGTAATCATAAAAATCAACGGTCACTCATGATGATAAGGCTCGCCCTTCATAATGGTGTAGGCCCTGTACAACTGCTCCACAAAAAACAGGCGTACCATTTGGTGCGAAAATGTCATGCGCGAAAGGGAGATCTTGTCATTGGCCCGCTGGTAAACGGAAGCGTCAAAGCCATAAGGCCCGCCTATAATGAAGATCAGATTGGCAGATGTACTGATCTCTTTTTTATTGATGTAAGCCGCAAACTGGGTTGAAGTAAATTCGGAGCCTTTCTCATCCATCAATATCACAAAATCAAGCGGGGTGATTTTTTTCAGGATCAGTTCGGCTTCTTTTGCCTTTTGTTGCTCCGGGCTTAAGGCTTTGGTATTCTTAAGTTCTGGGATTTCGGCAAGCTCCAGTTTAGTGTAATGCTTTAGCCGTTTTACATATTTATCTATGCCTTCTTTCAGGTAGGCATCCTCAGTTTTGCCAACGGTAAGGAACGTGATTTTCATATATGAAACAAATAAACGTTTATTTAAAATATATGTGTTTATTTTGGTTGAATTTATCTGCAAATGGAACAAACAATTATAACCGACTATACCCAACGGGCAAACCTTGCCGCTGCCGAAGCCGCCAAATATAAAAGTCTTGCCAATACTTACTCGCTTATGCGACTTGGCATCTTCGCCATGGTGGCTATCACTATAGCCTCCGCCATTCACTACGATGATTTCAGCATCATTGCTGTTGCTTTTGTATTGCTGGTTTTTGCCTTTGCCTGGCTGGTAGCGCGGCAAAGCGCTTTTGAAAAGCAAAAGCAGTACTATGACGACCTGCAACAGGTAAATGAAAACGAAATAGGCAGTATCCAAACGCACAGCAATATCTACAACGATGGCGCGCGGTATGGTAACGACAAGCATTTTTATACGTCGGATCTGGATATCTATGGTAACGCGTCCCTATACCAGCTCATTAACCGCACAGCCACCACGCCGGGGAATAATAAACTGGCCGACTGGCTCAACGCCCCGGCAAGTAAACAAACCGTATTACAGCGGCAGGAATCCGTTAAAGAAATAGCTGCCGGCAACAGTTGGAAACTCGACTTGCAAACACGCCTTATCTTCGCTATAAAACAGGACGTGAACCAGCTTAAAAACCTGTTCAAATACCTGCATATCCCGCTGGGTATGCCCGGCGAAAAATGGCTTGCCACTTACACCAAAATAGCACCTTACCTTTTTACCGGGTTGTTGATTGTTGCTTATTTCTATCCCCCTGCAAAACTTGTTGCCACGGCTGTTGGCTTGTTTAATATGGGCGTGGTATTTTCAAAAGCGGCCTATATTCGCAAAGCCGATCTTATTGCCGGTAAAATAGGTGACACTTTATCCAATTATGCCGATGTGTTTAAGTGTATTGAAGATCAGCAATGGCAGGCCGTCTATAACAATACACTGGCTCAGCAATTAAAAACCAGTAAAACATCGGCCAAAATAAAAGAGCTTGGCCAACTGATCAATAAGCTTAATTACCACCTTAACATTATTATAGGCTTTGTACTCAACCTGTTTTTTTTGTGGGATATCCGCCAGATCATTGCTATTGAAAACTGGAAACGCCAAAACCAGGATAGCCTTGAAGCGGCTTTTGATGTTATTGCCGAGTTTGAATCGCTGGTGAGCCTGGCAGGTTTAGCTATAAACTATCCCGACTGGAGTTTCCCGGTTATAGATGACAGGCCAGGGTATACCCTCACGGGCAAAGCTATCGCCCATCCGCTTATTGATGCTGCCAAACGCATTGAAAATGATTACGAGCTTGATAATGCTTTTAAAGTAGATATCATCACCGGATCAAACATGGCTGGTAAAAGCACTTTTTTGCGTACTGTAGGCATTAACACCGTGCTGGCCTTAAGCGGTGCACCTGTTTGTGCCAAAAGCATGCAGGTATCGGTGATCACCATGATCAGCTACATGCGGATCAAAGATTCGCTAAATGAAAGTACCTCAACTTTTAAGGCCGAGCTTGACCGTCTGCAAATGCTGCTGGCCGCAGTTGAAAACGAGCCTAAAGTGTTTTTCCTGATAGATGAGATGCTGAGAGGTACTAATTCGGTTGATAAATATCTCGGCTCTAAAGCGGTTATTGAACAGCTGATCCGCAAAAATGCGGTTGGTATGGTAGCCACCCATGATCTGCAGATCGCTCATCTCGAAACTAAATATCCTGATTACGTTCGTAATTTTTATTTTGATATCCAGGTGGTGAATGGCGAAATGCTGTTTGATTACAAGATCAAGCATGGCGAGTGCAAAACGTTTAACGCGTCGTTGCTGCTCAAACAGATAGGTATTGAGGTGGATTCGGAGTAGCCCCATTCGTCATTGCGAGGTACGAAGCAATCCCAAACTACACAGAGAAACTTGCAATAGCCACTCTGTAAGTAGGGGATTGCTTCGTACCTCGCAATGACGGACGTATAAAAATAAAAGAGCCGGAAGCATTCACGCTTCCGGCTCTTTTATTTTATTTTCCTGATTCTAAAAGTCTTGACTTCTAAACAAAATTATCTGCCTGGGCCTCCCTGGCCACCGGCTTGATCGCCTTGTTTTTGGTCATCATTGTTAACGCCTTTTTTCTGCTGATTAGGGTTACTGAAGCTAAGCTTACCAAAGCTATAGCTAAACGTTATGCCAAACGAGCGGAATGGGAAAGCTGTTGAGCTGGTTTGTGTAAAGCCAGGGCTGTTGATGTTTTGATCAAAGTGTTTATCCCTTGCAAATGGTTGTACGGTGTTAAAGCCGATAGCCAGTTTTTTATCCATAAACTGTTTTTTGAAACCAAATGCATAGATGCCGAACGATGGGTTAGTACCCTGAATGGTACGGCGCGATGAGTTGGTAAAGCCAAACAACTCGGCAAGGAAATTATGCGGGAACTGGTACGATGCACTACCAAAAGCAGAGTATTGTAAATAAGTACCTGTTGCCGATGAGTTTTCAATAAATACACCCTGCGGACTTGGGCTATAGGTAAACGCGTTAATGCTGGCACGTAAGGTCAATGGCTTAATAGGGCTTATTGATCCGAAAAAGCTTGCACCAATTGAATTGTTTATACCAACGTTTGAATAGGTGGTACGGGTAGCTATTACCGGTTTATTGTTTATGGTATCAGTTATTGGCGTTGCTATACCTTCAATCAAATCGCTGGTGTGTTTATAATAAACAGAGAAGTTAAGCACTGATGATTTTATAAACGTGTTATAGTTTAATTCAACAGTTTGCGAAATTTCAGGCGATAAATTAGGATTACCTACAGTTTGATTTTGCACGTTACTGCGGTTAATGAACGGGTTCAAAAACTGAAGGCTCGGGCGCTGAATACGTTTGCTGTATGATAATTTAAGCGTGTTGGCACCAAATTGTTTTTGCAAAGTTAAACTTGGGATGTAGGTAGTATAGCTTGCTGTAAAAGGCTCTAAAGTTTGGAAGCCAGAGCTGCCTTCTTCCTGGAAAGGATTTTGCGGGTCGCCTTTTATCCTGGTGTTTTCAACACGGCCACCTACTAATATCGAGTAGCTTTTAGGCAGGGTAAATGTTAACACAGTATAGCCTGCGTATACATTCTGGTTATAATCATACAGGTTTGAATTTAACGCATCCCTAACCGGGTTGAGGCCTTCAGTATCAGTGTTAAATATATCATAATTACTGTTGATGCGGCGTTGTATAGTTTTAGCACCTGCCTCAATTTTTAACAGTTTGTTTACAGGTAAGGTATAATCTGCCTGTCCGGTATACTCGTTGTTTTTACCATTATTATCACCTATCTGGCTTGGGTTAACAGCAGTAAAGATGCTTGTATAATCGGTTGTAATATCGCTATGGCTCCACTGACCTGATATGATCAATTCGTGGCCTTCTTTTTTGAATTTGTGCGTGTAGTCGATATTCCAGTCAAAACCGCCAAAATGATTGTGTGAGGTGGTTCTGCCGGTGTAGTCTAATGAGGTGCTATTCAGGGTACGGTTGTAATCACCACCGCCATCGGTGTTAAAACCACCGTCATTTAATCTGAAAGTAGTGTTGATGCTGTTAAAGGCATTGAATTCGTACCCGGCTGTAACCGAACCTATAGCTCCGTGCCTTTTTATCCTGCTTGAGGTGTTATTGTGGTTATGCAAATCAACTGCTGGATCAGTTCCGTTTGCAGGAGTATTGATCACCTGGTCGAAAGTGGTTAACGAAGTTTGTGGCCATGTTAAGTTACCACCGGCATTAATACCTAAACTGAAACGGTTTTTGTTATAGTTGAGGTTAACGTTGCCGTTATTTTGACGCGTACCTACACCGCCGCTCACCGAACCACTAACGCCCGAAACATTTTTTTGTTTAGTGATGATATTAAGGATACCGCCCGAACCTTCGGCATCGTATTTAGCTGATGGAGAAGTTACAACCTCAATGCTCTTGATCTGATCGGCAGGAATGGTTTTCAATACATCAGATAAACTTGCTGATGTTGCACCTGACGGCTTTCCGTTGATCAGCACTTTAATGTTCTGATCGCCGCGGATAGATACGTTGCCATTAATGTCAACGTTTACCAAAGGTACTTTTTGCAGTACATCGGTAGCGTTGCCGCCCGCTGCTGTCAGATCTTTTTCGGCGTTATAAACTATCTTGTCAATCTTGTTTTCGATCAATGCAGCCTGGCCAACCACCGAAACTTCTTTCAATGCGTGTGAGCTTGGGGCCAAAAAGATCTGGCCAAGCTTAGCATCAGGTTTTGATGGGGTAGTGGTTACCTGGTCAACATATTTAGTTGGATAACCAATAAAAGATATAGCCAGTTTATATACGCCCGGCTTTATATTGTCCAATTTAAAGTTTCCTTTTTCATCGGTTACAACCCCGGTAATTGGCGATTTGCCGCCGCTGCGGTATAAACCAACCGAGGCGTAGTCCATTGGTTTTTTTGTAAGCGAATCAACGATAGTGCCTGATATTCTGCCCGTTGTGGTAGGTCCGCCGCCGCCCACTCCAAATTGGGCCTGAGCCGAAAAAGCAAAGCAGAATAATGCAATAAGTATGTAAAAACGTTTCATTTAGTGTTATTTTGATAATTGGAGGCGAAAATACCCTAAATGTTACACGCTTAAATTTTATTTTTTTACTAAAAGTGCAATTGTCATGTATTAGTTACACTAACATGATATAAACCGTAGATTTTACAATAGGCGTTTAAACAAGCGTTTACAATACGGTGACAAAGGGGGGGTATCAACAAAAAACGTCATTGCGAGGTACGAAGCAATCCCCGATTAGCTGAGCAGCTATAAAAGTTCAGCTTGTGGTCGGTGTTTTCACCACAGGTGTTCGGAAGATGAAATTATCTCTACTTTTTAAATAAAAAAATATGTCATTGCGAGCGTAGCGCGGCAATCTCGTAGCCAATGCATATCCGCCCTGTATAGGTACGGGATTGCCACGTCGCCCCAAGTGCTCTTGCCCTCGCCGCTCCTCGCAATGACATAGCTTTTTTAACCAGCATTCCCAACCGATCTGAATCTTCCGAACACCTGTGGTGTTTTCACCGCACCATATGATTTACTGGTCGATTGTTCAATCTAATGACTGCGAATATCGGAAGTTTACGGCCGGGTTGTAAGGCAAAAGTGGTGCGGTGAAAACACCGACCACAGGCTAAAACCTGAAAAAAAATGCGATGATATGTTAAAAAATCACCATTGATAATCAATAACTTACAATAACGTCATTATAAGGTACGAAGCAATCCCCGATTAGCTGAGCGGCTATAAAAGTTCGCCCTGTATAGTTTTGAATTGCTTCGTACCTCGCAATGACGGTGGTAAGATCACATTTTCTCTTGAGAATGTGCCTTATTTTTTACTGCGTAGTTACCCTCAAATTTAAAGTATCGGCCTGCATGGCGGTAAATATGCCCAGGCCATTAACCACATTGGTTGGGGTGTTTACTAAGTTTTGTGAACTGCCGCGGGTATTGGTGGTAAGTACATTGATGTACTCGTCATTTACTCTTAGCAGTATCACCTTATAAAGCCCGTAGTATTTAAAGGTAGTTTGGGTAATGTTATATATCGAAGTTCGTTCGGTATTGATCTCAAAGCTTGGGTTCCTGTTACTCCTTACTGCTATGATTTCAAAGGGGTTACTGTCAGTATTTTTGAAAAGCAGTATATGCTGTAACGAATCGGGGTTTGTCCAGGTCACTGTTTGGAGTACCTTATCGTTATAAGCCTGATCAAGCGTGTTTGGCTCATGGAATACACTATCGGTCAGTTTAAACCCAATGGGTTTTCCGGGCATAACTGTTGATGCACTTATTGCCACATTGTTATAATTAAACTGCATGGTGTAAGTTTTACCTGCTGTTATAAATGCAGCATCACTATAGGTATAGGTACCGTTTGTTCCTTCGGTAAGCTTTACCGATTGTGTGCCGTTGCTGATATTGATGGTAAGCCCGGTAATAGCAGATCCGTAAGTAGCCGTGTCGGTTAAGTCCTTTTGTTGATATACCTTTAATGACAGTGGCTGTCCGGCAACAAGGTAAGCTTCAACAACGGGTTTATTCACCGCATTAACGTCAGATGAGTTTTTTTTGCAGGCCGATGCCATGATCAGGAAGCCGGCTATCAATGCAAAGTTTATATATCGTATGTATGTTTTTATTTCCATCTTAAGCTTAATGTAACGTTAGGGGTAAAGCCGAGGTAGTTGACATCGGTAGTGATAACCTGGTTGTTTTGCATTTGGTATTCGCGGTACCAGATATTAGTGTGGTTATAAACGTTGAACAATGATAAACCTATCGAGCCTATTTTGTTTCCGTCTATCTTAAGCAGGTCATATGATACCGACATATCCAACCTGTGATAGGCCGGCAGGCGTTCGGCATTTTTATCGCTGATGTTAAGGTAAGTGATACTGTTGCCGTCAACCGTTTTTATGGTGTAGCTGGATAGGGGCGCAGTGTATGGGTGGCCTGTACTGAACAGGAAGGTGGCCGCAAAGTTCCAGCGTTCGTAATGATACATGTTAATGGATTTAAATTCGTGACGCACGTCCTGGTCCGCGGCGTAATAATCGTTACCGAAGGCCGAGAATTTGTTCTGGGCCCGTGCAAGGGTGTAGCTGATCCAGCCGGTATAACGTCCCATTTTTTTCTGTACCAAAAACTCAACACCATTAGTGCGGCCTGTTCCCTGGTAAAAATCTTCCGTAACGCTTTGGGTTTGGTTCTGGCTGGCATCCATCCTGAAGCCGCCACCGGCAACTTGCGTTTGCCTTACCGTGTACTGTGTAAGGCCGCTAAGCGTTTTGTAGTACCCTTCAACACTAAACAAAAACTGATCGGTTTCATAACTTGTACCCAATATGTAATGCCTCGCCATGCCAACCGGGATATTGCTGTTATTGGATAGCACCCAGAAATTACGGTTGCCGCCCAAAATATCCTCCCGGATAACCTGGTTTTCAAACTGGTAAAACTGCCCGGTTGCACCTTTTATTGTAAGCTTGTCGGTAAGGCTATAACTTGCCGAAAGCCGTGGTTCAAAGTAGGGTTTGGCTGTTGGGCCAAAATAACTTGCACGCAAACCGGGCTGGATATGAAATTTATTGTTTGGATCGATGGCCAGCTCGGTGTAAAAACCAGCCAGTACCGCATTGTTGTGTTGATTAATAAGTTTGCTGGTGTCATTTTGGGTGTACTCATAGTCTATTTTTTTGTATGACGCAAAACCACCAAATAGTAGCTTGTATTTGTTGCTGGCCGTCCATTCCCATTCAGATTTGTAGCTCACATCCTTCAGGTTGTTGGTTTCGAGCGTGCCTGTACTAAGGGTATGTGAAATACCATTGGTATCGATCTGTGCAAAACCTGAGGTGCTGCGGTTTCTGTCATTAAAATAAGACGAGTAGGTAATGTAATTATTGGAGTATAGTTTTTTGTTCCACTGTCTGAACCATTTGATACTGCTGCCTAAGTTGCCATATTTAGTGTAATCTGTTATGTTGATCCCGCTGCTGCCCGATGACAGGAATGAGGGCAGGCCCAGTTGCCTGCTGTTATCTGTTTTATCAGTACCGGTGTATAAGCTCCATGACACTTTATCTTTTTGACTTATACTATAGGTATACTTGGCATCAAAATCATAAAAGTATGAGCTTGGCGTAATTTGGTTGGCAAAGCCCCCGCCCCCGCCAAAGCCGCCACGGCCGCCACCTCCACCCGGGCCGCCGCCCTGTGTAGTTGTTTGGTTAAACTGGTTAAAGATCTTATTGTAAAACGGCCCCTGGTATGAGCGCCTCACCGCTAAAAGCAAGGTCGACTTATCCGACAGCGGTGTTTCCAGGTAACCGCTGGCGCTTAGTAAACTTAAATCGGTGCCAATGTTAGTTTCGTTCTTGTTACCCTCCTTGCCGTTAAGTTCTGTAACGCTCGAAAGCCTGCCGCCATATTTGGCCGTAAAGCCGCCTTTATACAGTTGAACATCTTTAATGGCGCTGGCGTTAAAAGCGCTGAAAAATCCGTAAAGGTGATCAACCTGGTAAATGGTGAAGCCATCCAGTACAACCAGGTTCTGATCGGGCGTGCCGCCACGTACATAAGCGCCGGATGAGGATTCGTTTGTGCCGCTTACACCGGGCATCAGCTGAAAGGCCCGCAGCACATCTTTATCGCCCATGGTTGGCAGCTTATCTAAATTGGCCGGCGAAAGCTGTAACACGCCCACCTGCCTGCTGTCGGTATTCATAACGCCGCTTTTTTTACCTGTAATGGTAACTTCATTTAAGCTGTTGAGCGATGAATATAAACCGCAGATCAACGGCGAATTCATCTTTTCGCTGCTCAGCCTGAAGTAATCGGTTTGGTAACCCGTATATGAAACCTCCACTACCGATGTATCTGAAGGTACCCTGAACATGGTAAAATAACCATCGGCATTGGTCATCACATTAAGATCGGTTCCGCGGATCTTAACTGTTGCCGAAGGGAGCGATTCGCCTGTTTGCTGATCGATGACCCGCCCATTAATACTAACCAGGAAATGTTTAGGCCTGGCCTTAGGAGCCTCAATTTCTTTGGCCTTCACCGCATTGGAAGCCTGAAGCGATAGCTTGTTTAGCTTTTGTAACCTGGCCAGGTCATCCGTATTTTGAAGAATGTAAATTGTTCCGCTTGATTCAATCCAATAATGCAGGTTGTTTTCATTACAAACCTTGGCAATTACCTCCTTTAACGGTTCTTCAAAAAAGTGTTCCACAACATCCATTTCATGCAATGGCTCCCGTTCAAATACAATGCGGACCTTGTAATCCATAGCCAGTGTATCAAATAGCTGATCAAGAGGGCATGAAAAAAAATGGTTAACTACAATTTTTTTAAGTTTTTGCTGCGTTTGCTGACCCTGAGCCACCATACCGCAAAACACGAATGAGGTTATTAACAATAGGGAAAATTTCTTCATGTAGGGGTATATATTCTTTCGGTGCCGAAAATGCACCTTGTTTTGAAGCAGCTCAAATAAAATCGACCATGAGAGACTTTGTGTCGACAAATTGCCCGGATGTGTGCTAAGGGGGATTGCAGGGTAGCAGGTTATTTTGCTGAAAAAGGAGGGGCAAGTGCGATTCCCCTCTTGAGAGGGGCGGAGGGGTGTGTCCAGGCATTGATAAGGTCTGTAGCAGAAACACACCCCTGCTACCACTCGTTCCTTCGTGCCCCCTCTCAAGAGCAGGGCTGTTGCATATTAATTCGATGAGCTTTAAAAATCGCACGGTCGAGCGTCTACGCTCGAGTGTTGGCTTTTTTTTGAGCGTCCACGCTCGCGTAACAACATCAAAAAGGTAAGCGTGGACGCTTACCTGAGCAATAATTCAAGCGAAAGACGCTTGAACTTGCAACTATACATTAGAATGCAACAGCCCTGCTCTCAAGAGGGGATTGAAAAGCATGTCATACGAAGAAGAACGACGAGGCTACCGCACCGAAACAAAGGCCGCCCTGTATAGTATGCGATTGCCACGCCGCGCTCAATGACATGGTTTTTGTAAGTTAAAACTTACACTTTCCCGATCATCCTGTTGATCACATCACGATAGCCATCGCTTAACGGTATTTCGGTGTTGATCAATTTGATACGTGCGCGGCGCATTTGCGATACATGGTCAAGATTTACCAGGTATGATTTATGTACCCTGAAAAATTGATCTGGTGGTAATTGTAGCTCAATGGCTTTAAGACTGATACGGGACAATACCGGTTTTTGCTGATTAATGAGGTGTACTTTGATATAATCCTTAAGGCCTTCGATGTATTCGACCTGGTCAAAGCTGATTTTGATAAGGTTATAGTCAGCATGTAAAAATAAATAGTTTTTGGTTGTAGGCTGCGGCACGTAACTGCGGCGAAGCTCATACAGGTCAAGTGCTTTGTGGCAGGCCTTCAAAAAGCGGTCTAAGGGTACGGGTTTAACCAGGTAGTCAACCACATCAAGTTCAAAGCCTTCAACCGCAAATTTTTCATAAGCGGTTACAAAAATTACCATGGGCCTTTGGGTAAGACTTCTGACTAACTGCAGGCCGTTGATGCCAGGCATATATATATCGCTGAAAATAAGATCGATCTGTTCTTTTTGCATGGCTATGATAGCTTCGCCCGCATTACGGCACCGCGCTACCACCTGTATGGTATTTACGTGTTTCAGGTTATCTTCAAGCAGATCAAGCGCCAGCGGCTCATCGTCAATTATTAAACATCGCATCATTTAAGTTCCAATTGCAGCATAACTATATAAGCCTGCTCGTTTTTATTGATATATAGGTTGTGTTTGCCCGGGTATAGCAGTTCGAGCCGGCGTTTAACATTGGCAAGGCCAATGCCCGAAGCATTATCCTTGTTGTCTTCGGCCGGGTTGTAAACATTTTGTACGCTAAAACGCAGGTTCTTTTCATCAGTGAAAAGTGTGATGGCTATAGCTGGTGCCTCAATGTCTCCCGTACCGTGTTTAAATGCATTTTCAACAAAGGGGATCAACAACATGGGCTCGATAGTTTTTTCGGGAGATTTAATATCGGAGCTGAAACTAACTTTCACCTGGTCGCGAAAACGAAGTTGCTGTAATTCAATATAACTGCGGAGATAATCTTCCTTTTGGCACAATGTAACCTTTTCTGCATCGGTTACATAAAGCATATATCGCAGCAATTTAGAAAGCTGGATGAGTGTAGGTTCAACTGCCGACGGGTTTAAACGCGAAAGCGCAACGGCGCTGTTGATCACATTGAAAATAAAATGCGGACTGATCTGCGAGCGTAAAAAAGCCAGTTCGGATATCAATGAAGCATTATCAATATCCTTTTTTTTGTTAATGGCCTTAAACTGGTCGGCCAGGTAATGATATGCAAAACTCCCGGCGGTGATAGATAACAAAGGAAATATCACCAGGAATGGTCCCTGCGGCCGGTGATGCTGCCCCATCCACGGAAAATGCGGAACAGGAAAATAGTGCCGCACTGCCATTAACACAATATTGAATACCACAAAGGAGCCCAGCAACGAAATAAAATAAAGCCAGATATTGGTTTTTAATAAACGTGGGATAAGTAAAAAAGCGTTAAGATAAAACTCGGCTGCCAACACCAGGTTAAAACTGATGATGTGCCCCAGCGAAAAAGCGGGTTGTGGGAAGCCGCGCATATCCGGCCTGGAAATTACGGGCGTAAAAATGATTAGTGCCCAAAATAACAGATGGATACAGATTTCGATAATCAGCGCCGGTTTTATCCGTTTAAACATATCATGCTAATGTAGCCTCATTTTAAACCCATACTTAATGTAATAGACGAGGGGGCAAAATGTGCCGACGAAAGTACTGTATCTGTTGCGTGGAAACCTAATTTCAGACACTGTTGCAGGCATATTTAACATCTATTAACATTTGATGCCAGTTGATTGAAAACAAGCGATTTCGCTATACAAAGCCGGTGATATTTTCCGTTAAATTTGTTTAACAATTAATTACCTATGTCAATAATAAAACCAATCCTCCGAATTTTTGATTACGATAAGGCCATAGAGTTTTACATTACCTGGCTCGGCTTTAAAACCGATTGGGAACATATGCCCGAAGGTGTGCCGGTATATATACAGATTTCGTTGCGTGACGTGGTGCTTTACCTCTCTGAACATCACGGCGACGCCAGCCCCGGCAGCCATGTTGCAATTGACGATTTTACGGAGCTAAGGGATTACCACGCTCATTTAATAGCCAAAAAATATAAATACAACCGCCCGGGTTTGGAAGTACCCGAATGGAATGATAAAGCTATTACCATGACTGTTCATGATCCTTTTGGCAACAGGCTAACATTTGGTGAAGAATTGAAAGGGTAAACTGTCATCTGCCCGCATTCCATCCACGGTTTTTAGCCCAAGTGTTGTGTGGTTGGCCGGAGGGACGCTCACTTGTGCTTTTTTATACTTTTATAATTGTACTTAACTATGTCCTCAGCTCTGGCGCACAAACTCGTTTTTTAGCGCAAGTGTTGTGTGGCTGGCTGGAGGGACGCTCACTTGTGCTTTTTTTCCAAAGGCACAAGTCATCCACCCTCATGCCAACCACACAAGACTTGCGCCAGAAAACTGACCTTTAGAACAAGACGCTTTATTAATTATAAAACGTCCATGACACGCCAAACTTCTTTTTTTAACGCAAGTGTTGTGTGGCTGGCTGGAGGGACGCTCACTTGTGCTTTGGACAAGTCCCAGAGCCATAAGTCACCTCCCCACATTCCTGCCGCACAAGACTTTCGCCAATCTAAGAACTTGTGCTTTTTTATACTTTTATAATTGTATTTAACTATTTTCAGTGCGTGAGTACTAAATATAAATTCGCTAATCCAGAGGGGATCTACTTCGTAACTTTTTCTGTGGTTCATTGGGTGGATGTTTTTACAAGAAACATATATCGCGATATCTTGCTTGATAGTTTTCGTTATTGTATGAAGGAAAAGGGTTTAATTATTTATGGATTTGTTATTATGAGCAATCATGTTCATTTGCTCATAGGCAAAAATGGTGATCAAAGTCTATCAGCTATTATGCGGGATATGAAAAAGTTTTCGTCTGTTAAAATTATCAGGGAGATCATAGAAAATCCGATAGAAAGTCGAAGGCACTGGATGCTTAAACTCTTTTCCGATACAGGAAAAGCAAATTCAAACAATACACATTATCAGTTATGGCAGCAAGAAAATCATCCGATAGAAATTGAACCCAACTCAAATATGTTTGATCAAAAATTGGGTTATATTCATCAAAATCCCGTTAAAGCAGGATGGATTAACGAGGCTTCTGCATATGTTTACAGTAGTGCTTCTAATTACGAAGAAAAAGGTGGCATTTTGAGAGAAGTTGAAGTAGTATATTAAAGTTAGTTCCAGAAGGCACAAGTCATCCGCCCTAATGCCAACCACACAAGACTTGCGCCAAAAAAGGGTAGTTCCAGAGGCACAAGTCATCCGCACTCATGACAGCCACACAAGACTTGCGCCAAAAAAGGGGGACGCTCACTTGTGCTTTTTTTTCCAGAAGGCCAAAGTCATCCACCCTCATGCCAACCACACAAGACTTGCGCCAGAAAACTGCCAACCACACAAGACTTGCGCCAAAAAAGGGTAGTTCCAGAGGCACAAGTCATCCGCCCTCATGACAGCCACACAAGACTTGCGCCAAAAAAGGGATAAAGCTATTACCATGACTGTTCATGATCCTTTTGGCAACAGGCTAACATTTGGTGAGGAATTGAAAGGGTAAACTGTCATCCACCCTCATGCCAACCACACAACACTTGCGCCATAAAACTGACCTTTAGAACAAGACGCTTTATTAATTATAAAACGTCCATGACACGCCAAACTTCAGGATAGCGTCCTGTTGAGGGTAGCGGTTAACTGTGTAGTAGCCTTTGCTAAAAGCCCGCTGGTTGATGTAGTCATAAGCAACAAACAGGTTGGTGCGTTGCAGCGTTGCCTTAAAGAACACGCCAAATATCGGATATGATGAAAACGTTACATTGGCACCGTTATAAAACTGGCCCAACCCCGGTGCATATGACGGTGCAACGTATTCTGTATTATACCTTGCGTTTACACCCATACTGGCATGCAGTACGTTAAGTAATGTTCTGTTAACGTAAAGATTACTATAGGCATACACCTCGGGCGTGCGAAGCGTATTCTGATAATCGGTTTTTTGATATACCACGTAGTTATCAAAATGCAGGCTATGGTAAGTGAAGTTTTTACCCAGGCTTATTTTTAACAGGTTGATTGAATTGTTAAGCTGAGCCGGGCGGGCATCAGTACCGCCATCCTGAGCTGTAAAATAAAGGTAATTACTAATCAAAAAGTATTCGGCCTTTAAGTCAAATTGCAGGGCATTGTTAATATAGTTGAACGATGCGCTGGTAGTTTTTTGATTACTGAAATCGTTATGAAAAATATAATGATTGGAAATCCAGTTGTTATACACCAATGGCGGCGAGCTGTTTTGAGAATAAGCCTCTAAAACGATCTTACCGGTTTTTTTACCGCCGGCCAGTGTAAGTTTGGCATCATACAGATAGTTGCCGAAATCACGTCCCTGGGCAATCTGCCTGAAATCGGCATCGAGGGCAATACGGTCGCTGAAACGGTAGCCCAACTTGGCTTTTAATGTAATATCCTGGAAGGTGTTATGTTGTACCTTGTCCTGGTGTATATATTTTGCGCCATATTGGTTCAACGTGGTATCGCTTACATACTGGTTGTACGAGTAAAAATCATGTACGAGCCCCAGGTCAAGCTTCAACTCGTTTTTAACGAACTTTACCGATTTACTTCGGAGATAAAAACTGTACGAAAACTCATTTTGAATATGCGTGACGACCGTTGAATCGCGAGATCGGTTATTACTGTAATAATAATCGGGGAACACATTATAGGTGTCAACACCGCTTTGCTTGTACAGGTACCTGCTGTTTGATATATGCAGGGTATGTGATACGCGCTGGGTAGGCAGGATCTTTGAATTATCTTTTCCTTTATTCAAACTATCTATCCGGCCTAAATAATAAAATTGCTTAATGTAAAGGCCTTTATCGTTCCAATTTTCATAGCTGTAGGGCAGGCGTACAGCAGCCCTGTCTTTTGAAAAGGCATTGTTTACATTGGTACTGGTAAATACCGAATCATTGAGAATACTGCCGGTTTCGGGCGCTTTAAGGTTATTGAACAACAAGTTGGCCAGCAGGTTATATCGTTTGCTTTTTGATTCGTACCAGGTAAAAATGGAGGCGTTCAAATCGCTCACGTTTTGCCCCAGCACGTTATTATAGTTGTAAAATCCCCTTGACCCGTTGAAATTTAAGTTAAAGCCAATATTCCAGTTGGGCTTTATATTTTGCGTATGGATGATATTAAACAACTGTATGGCCGACCCACCGAACGCATTGTACAAAGTAAGTTTGGTATAAGGCACCCGCGTGTTATAGTAGTTAATATCCTGGGGCTTTAATGCATAAATATCAAGCGAATGCAAACCCAGATCAAAACCTATCGTTTGGCTGGGTTCAAAAAGCAATGGGCGTTGCGACAGGCCAATATTACCTAAATGAATGCGGGGGCTCCGCGGATCAATAAGCGGACTGTAGATTTCAAAATTAGTAATCCCGGTATCAATAGGGAATAGCTGTGTACTGTCGTTCAGCAAACGCTCATTAGTAACGCGGATGAATTTAGAACTGAAAACCACCGAATCTTTTTTGTTTTCTTCTTTCCGCCGTAAACTGTCAAGCAGCTGGTCGTCGGTCATCTGTTTTTCCTGCCGGCGCGCGGTATCGCGGGTTGGCAGGTTTCGGGGATTGGTACGGGTTCCGTATTGCGCAAAAGCTGCCTGTACCGATAAGCACATCAGCAATAAAAAAATATATTTGAGCTTTTGGCGCATTAATTACCAGCTATCAGTTCTTTAAGTATCTGGGTCATTTTCGGTTCGGCTTCCTGCGCTATAGCAAGGATCTCTTCAAGCGTTATTGGCTTCAGTATTTCAGGGAAGCCCTCATCTGTTAATACCGAAATGGCAAACGTCGGGATGCCCATGTGATTGGCAACAATAACCTCGGGTACGGTGCTCATGCCAACGGCATCGCCGCCTATAATGCGCAGGTATTTGTATTCGGCGCGGGTTTCCAGGTTAGGGCCGGTTACCGCCACGTAAACACCTTTATGACAGGTTATATTATGTTTTTGAGCGATGGCCAGGCCTTTTTCGATCATATCATGACGGTATGGTTCGCTCATATCCGGAAACCGTGGGCCAAGCTCTTCATAATTGCGGCCAACCAGCGGGTTTTGAGGCTGCAGGTTAATATGATCTTCAATGATCATCAGGTCGCCCTTTTTAAAATCGGGGTTAAGAGAACCGCTGGCGTTTGATACATATAGCGTTTTAATGCCCAGGTATTTCATCACCCTAACCGGGAAGGTGATCTGCTGCATGTTATAGCCTTCATAGTAATGCAAACGGCCCTGCATGGCAACAACTTTAACGCCTGCAAGCGTACCAAAAATAAGTTTGCCCGAATGGAACTCAAGGGTGGAAATAGGAAAATCAGGAATGTTAGAGTACATCAGCTGTTTTTCAACTTCAATTTCTTTGACAAGGCCACCCAAACCGGTGCCTAAAATTATACCCACTTCGGGTTCAAAATCGCCAATACGGTTTTTGATATACCGGGCGGTGCCTTCAATATTGTCTAACATATGTTTGTACTAATTCGTCAAATTGTTGTTGCCCGTTATTTAAAAAACTAATGCCTATTGGCAGTACCAAAACAGGCAGTTTTTTAACCATCGGAAGCAGGTCCTGTTCCCCTAAACGCTGCGCATCCTTTTCTGTTGTGATGATCACTTTTTTTTGTGATGTGCAGGCCGAAAACTCATCGGCAAGTTTACTGATATTTTTTAAGCTAAAACGGTGATGATCGGGATAATTGTGGTGAACAACCAGCTCTGTTTGCTTTTTCAGGTATGCTAATAATGGTTTTGGATTAGCTATCCCGGTAAGCAGGAAAACGGTAGTTTCATCGTCGATGGCATTTACGGATGTAGTTCCATCCATAGTTTGTGCAGCCAGATAGTTGATAGTTGTAAAAAATAACGACTGGTGCGGGTAAGGTTTGATCCGTTTAATCACGCGGCCTTGTTCCAGGTCGGTTAGTGACGACGGGCATTTACTGACGATGATCACATCGGCCCTTTTGCGCCCGCTAAATGCTTCACGCAGGTTACCTGCCGGGAGCAGGAAATGGGGCTCGTTAATGCGGCTATAATCAAAAAGTAAAATGCTGAAGCCCGGTTCAAGGGCGCGGTGCTGATAGGCATCATCTAAAATGATAACATCATGAGTGTCCTTTAACTGCTCAACACCGGTTACACGTTTCTCACAAACAGCAACGTCAATATCCGGAAATTTGTGTTTGAATTGTGCAGGCTCATCGCCAATATCGGAGGCTTTGCTTTCGGCAGTAGCCATTAAAAAACCTTTGGTAGCGCGACCGTAGCCCCGGCTAAGTGTAGCTATGTTATAATTGCCCTTTAATAACCTGATGAGGTATTCGGTCATCGGGCTTTTGCCTGCACCCCCAACATTCAGGTTGCCCACTACGATCACCGGCATTTCAAACCCGGTACTTTTAAAGATTCCCCGGTTATAGCACCAGTTACGGATACCCACAACCAGGCCGTAAATCAGCGAAAAAGGGATTAAAAGCCAGCGCAGGAATATCATATATGGTTTTTCTCAACCCGTCATTGCGAGGTACGAAGCAATCCCCAAATTACAGGTCCGCTCTGTAGAGTTCGCGATTGCTTCGTACCTCGCAATGACGCATTTCTTCTTTTAAATTTCTGAAGAACAGCAAAGTTAATATTTGATACCAATTTACTACGAGCCTATCACCCCAAACTGCTTTAAATGATGCGTAAAGTGTTTACCATGCCATATGATCCATTCATAATAATCCAATGGGCCGAAGCCACCGTGGATCACTTTAACATTATTCGTATTGAAATACCTGTCGAAGGTATCCAGCTCTTTCATTAATTGATTAATAGCCGTTTCCAGGTCAGGATAAGTTAGCGTATCGGGCAACTCTTCCAAAATAATATTGCGGGGCATTTCGTTGTCGGTGTAAATGCCGTTTTGCTTACGTGCGTCGGTGTTTTCATGAGGCCCATCCCAGGTTGGCACTTTAATGCCGTTGGTGTATTGAACCTGGGTTATAAGGTGCTCTATCATTTGTTGAGGTGTCATTTTACCCCAAAGTGGCTTAGCCTGCGCATCAAGGTTAAGGAATAAGCGATACAATACTTTGCGATTAGTGATGTCAACAAACTGGCTCATGAGGTAACGGGTTTTTAGCAAATATAAAAAACATAGTATTTTGAGTAGTACCTCCACATGAAACCGATGGTTGCCTGTTATTTTAAAATTCGTATTTTCATCTGTTAAGATCGCTTATCCCATGAAACATAAACTTACCTTTCTGATGCTGTTATTTGCTGCATCGGCCTTTGCTCAAACCGATAGTAAACTCATCGCTAAATTAAATGATGCGGTAAAAGATTTTCACGGCCAGGTTGGGATCTATGTGCATAATCTGAAAACAGGTAAAACTGCTGAGATCAATGCTGACACATTGTTCCCTACAGCAAGCATGATCAAAGTGAGCATTCAGTGCGGGGTGATGGATAAGATAGAGAAAGGTGAGCTAAAGTATAACCAAAAGCTGGTTTACCGCGATTCCTTGCTTTATGCCGGTGAAGACCTGCTGGGCTCTTTTAAGGATAAAGATACCGTACAATTAAGTAAAGTAGCCATGCTGATGATCACCATGAGCGATAATACAGCGAGTTTATGGCTGCAAAAGCTGGTGGGCAGCGAGTACATCAACAATTGGCTCGATCAGAATGGTTTTAAGGTGATGCGCGTAAATTCAAGCGCTCCGGGCAGGGAAGCTATGCGCAAAATTTACGGTTGGGGTGTGAGTACCCCGCGCGAAATGTGCAGCTTGTTCATCATGATCAGGGAAGGAAAGGCCGTGAGCCCTGCAGCCAGCGAGCGTATGTACCGCAATATGGGCCGCATTTATTGGGACGAACATGCACTGTCGCAGATGCCCCCTTACGTGCATACCATATCTAAACAAGGAGCGGTTGATGAGTCGCGCTCAGAAACAGTACTGGTAAATGCCCCGCACGGCGATTATGTTTTTTCGATCATCACTAATCACAACAAAGACACCAGCTGGACACCCAATAACGAAGCCGGACTGCTCATCAAAAAAGTATCGGCCCTGCTATGGTATTATTTTGAACCTGCTGATAAGTGGCAGCCAGCAGATGGGGTGGATAAGTTTATGCTGAATGAGTAGACTATATTGTTTCCTGCTATAAATTCATCTGCCCCAAGTGACCTGCGAGTAACTATCGGCGAACCTGAAAAAAAGTGATAGCGTGTAAAATATATTTAAAGGATGGTGTGAGAGGCCGCGTTAGTGATAGGAGCGGATACCGGCCTTGTGGCTAATGCCTGTGCAGTATGAGCGCATAGCACGGGCCACAGGCAACGCCCATATTTATAAATGTTGATTAAAAGCCACATCTTCCACAATCCAACATTTACCATCTTTCCTCAAGCTTACCTGCTTATAAAACGTTTCTTCTTAACCCATTATGTAAGCATGGTATAGCCCCCAAAACGCAGATAATATATTTTATAAACTTTAAGTAATATTTATGCGGGATAGCTGTTAATTGTTAGTCATTTGCTATTATTGACAATCGATTACAATGTGTGATCTGTACACATTTAAATACACCTATTTTATGCGTAAATTATTTACTTTATTACTATTTTTTGCTATCGCATTTTCGGCCCGGAGCCAAACCACGGGCGATTTTTCGGGCACGGTTACCGATAGCAAGAACCAGCCCATTGCCGGCGCTTCGGTTTACTTGCTCAATACCAATTATCAAACCAGTGCCGACAGAAGTGGGAAATTCAGTTTAAAAAATGTCACATCCGGAAAATATACCTTGCATATCAGTGCTATTGGTTATGCGGCTAAAAATATACCCGTAAATATGATCGGCACCAGTCGCCCGATAGCCATCCAGTTAAATGACGCAAGCAACCAGTTGGATGAGGTTACGGTATCGGCTCAAAAAACGGAAGAACAGGCCCAGCGTGTGCCTTTCAGTATTTCAACACTATCGGCCAGGCAAATACAGGATTACCGGCTTTGGGATTTGAAAGATCTTACCGCCATTGTTCCTAACTTAAACTCGGGCGCTCCCGGCGATGGCCGTACGGTAACCGGTATTCGTGGTATTGTTACTACATCATATGACCCTGCTGTTGCAACTTATGTTGATGGTGTAAACCAATACGGGCTGGATACTTATATCCCACAGTTGCTTGATGTGGATAGAATAGAAGTTTTGAGGGGGCCGCAGGGAACACTTTATGGCCGTAATGCAACCGGTGGCGTAATCAATGTGATCACCAGGCAGCCATCAAACACGGTGAGCGGATTTGCAGGCATCGACATTGGTAATTACAACCAGCAACGTTATACATTGGGCATTAAAGCACCATTGGTAAAAGATAAATTATATTTAGGCGTAGCTGGTATTTATTCGGGTTTCAACGGTTTTTATACCAATACGTTTAATAATACGCATTTTGACAAGCAGCATTACTTTTTGGGTAACTATTACCTGAAGTTTTTGGCTACGTCAAAGCTTGCTTTTACGCTGAATGTTAAAAACTACAATAACCGTAATAACGGAGCATTCACTTTAGCCGGTTCGCCCGATGACGCTTTGAGCCATCCGTTTGAGGTTAATCAGAACGCGACCACCAAAATGGTTGATAATACGTTCCAATCGTCATTAACGGCTAATTACAGCGGCAGTGATTTTAACTTTACCTCCCAAACCTCTTACCAGGTAAACAACCGTTACTATACCACGCCTATTGATGGCGATTTTTCGCCTATCGACGCCGTATCTATTGTAAATAATTACGGTGGTAAATGGAACAAAGTGAAAACCACTATTCAGGAGTTTCGCTTTACCTCGCCTGCGTCATCAACTTCAAAACTGAAATGGGCTGCCGGTACTTATGGTTTTTATCATTACGCGCCAAACAGGCAGGGCACCTACTTTGGTGAAGATGCAGCAGCCGTTGGATCGCCGATGACTGATTTTACAAGCATCAATACCAATACTGATCGTAATTATGGCTTGGCAGTTTACGGACAAGCTACTTATGCTATTAATGAGCAGTTTGACATTACCGCAGGTTTGCGCTATGATTACGAGCATAAAAAAGAAAACATAATGGGCGAGTTTTTGCCAAATGGCGGCGAATCAATAGTTACCCGTTCGGACACATCATCAACTGCACACTATAAAGCTTTTACGCCTAAAGTGAGTTTTGCTTACCATGCATCGGCACATAATAACCTGTTTGCTACTTACAGCCGTGGCTTCCGTGCGGGTGGTATTACCGAGCTGGGTTCCGATCCATCGTCTCCGCCGCTTTATTCTTTTAAACCCGAATACAGCAATAACTATGAAATTGGTTCAAAAAATGACTTTTTAGATAACCGCCTGCGCTTAAATGTAACCGCGTTTTATACCCGCGTCACCGACGCCCAGGTACCTACATTGATATTGCCTGACGCAATAACTATTACTAAAAATGCAGGTAAGCTAAACAGTAAAGGTATCGAGGCCGAAATTAACGCCACTCCAATCAAAGGCCTGGAGTTTGATTACAATTTTGGATATACCCACGCGCGTTATACCTCCCTGGTTGTTGGCAGCAATGGTGAAGAAGTGAACTTAAAAGGTAACAAACAAATTTATACGCCTAACATTACCAGTATGTTGGCTTTGCAATATGGTTACGATCTGGGCGGTCCGCAGAAAACAAAGCTGATTGCCCGCGGAGAATGGCGTTACCTTGGCGACCAGTATTTTGACCTGGCTAACCAAATTGAGCAAAAAGGCTACAGCAAATTCAACGCAAGGGTAGGTGTAAGCACCAAAAGGTTCGGTCTGTTTTTCTGGGAGAGCAACATCGCCAATAAAAAATACATTGACTATGCCTATGATTTCGGTGCAACACACTTAGGTAACCCACGTACCTATGGCGTATCGTTGAATACTACTTTTTAATCGATGTAGATAAGGAGGCACCTATGGAGCCAAAGCATCTCATCAATTTTCTATAAACACAGGGCTCCTATGGAGCCTTTTGTTATTTATATACCTTGCCCGTACATTTAAGTGTTCACGCTCTTGGTTTGTGGTGAAAGATCGACTCCATAGGAGTCACATGTTTATAGCATTTTTGCAAAAAAGATTTGCTCCGTAGGTGCACCCTTTCTGCCGCAAAACCAACAATGGTTATTCTGCCCTATGCCATCCCGGATATTTTTTGTTAATTCAGTCAAAATCTGATCGTTAATAAATCTTAATTTTCATGAAAAAGAATATCCTGCCGCTACTCATTGCTATTATAAGTATTGCCGTCACTTTTCCCGCACATTCGCAGGTTATTACCAAATACGGCGATAATGTAAGTACGCTTGACGGCATCATAAAAGCTTATTACGGTGTAGTCTCCGTTAAAAAAGGCGAGAAAGTAAGCTATGAGCGTGACAGTCTGCTGCATATATCCAATGCCCATGTTGGTGCAGGTTACACCGATAAACAAGGCAGACAGCAGTTCAGCTATATGACGCTGAAGCAATACCACAAACTGGCGGACCCATCGCTGTCAAAAAATGGATTTGATGAACGGGAAATAGCCCGACGGGTTGAAAAGTTTGGTAGTATTTACCACGTTTGGAGTACCTATGAATCGCGCAACACGGCCGATGGCCCTGTAACCGAACGGGGTATCAATAGTATTGAATTGTTTAACGACGGCACCCGTTTCTGGATCCTGGCCTTGTTTTATGATGGCGAACGTAAGGACAACCCTATCCCGGCGGAATACTTGAAATAAGTCTAAAGTCCTGAGTCGGAAGTACAAAGTCCTGGAATTATCGCAGGAATTTAAGTTCTGCTCCTTACTGACTTTAGACTTAACACTTTGAACTTCTGACTCAAGACTTCCGACTCAGCACTTTAGACTTTCCAACTAAATACCTAACTTCACCGCCCTGAAATCATATACTTTAATTATGAAATTATTAGAAGGAAAAACCGCGTTGGTTACCGGCGCATCAAAAGGAATAGGCCGCAAGATTGCCGAAAAGTTTGCTGAGCATGGCGCTAACGTAGCTTTCACTTATTTATCATCTGTTGAAAAAGGCCAGGCCCTTGAGCAGGAATTGCAAAGCTTCGGTACTAAAATAAAAGGCTACCGCTCTGATGCTTCTAAATTTGATGAAGCTGATAAACTGATCACCGATATTGTTGCTGATTTCGGTACGCTTGATATTGTTGTTAATAATGCAGGCATCACTAAAGACGGCTTGCTGATGCGCATGACCGAAGAGAACTGGGACGAAGTGCTTGACGTAAACTTGAAATCGATATTCAACGTTACCAAGGCTGCTTCAAAAATCATGATGAAAAACCGTAAAGGTGTGTTCATTAACATGAGTTCGGTTGTTGGTGTGCAGGGTAATGCTGGCCAGGCCAACTATGCTGCTTCAAAGGCAGGTATCATAGGTTTCTCTAAATCTGTTGCCAAAGAGCTGGGGTCACGTAATATCCGCACCAATGTGGTTGCTCCGGGCTTTATCCGCACCGAAATGACCGACGTGCTCGACCCTAAAGTTGTTGAAGGCTGGGCCGCCGCTATCCCGCTTAAACGCGCCGGAGAAGTTGAAGACGTAGCTAATGCTTGTGTGTTCCTTGCATCAGATATGGCAGCCTACATCACCGGGCAGGTTATCCCTGTTGATGGCGGTATGTTGTAAGAAATAAAATACTAAATATCTTCACCACGCGTCATTGCGAGGTACGAAGCAATCCCCAATTAGCAGGTCCGCCCTGTACAATAGGGGATTGCTTCGTGCCTCGCAATGACGTTTTTAGTTAAATGGGAAAAACTTATTCCCCTCGTTTCACAATAATTTCGCATTTTGCAGGTAATGTTTATTGGGCCGGATGATCTGCGCCCTGATGATACCATAGCTACAAATGTTTTCACTTACATGGGGTTCTGTTTCGGGATGGTGGTTGCCCGCCGGCTTATTGCTGGGTTTGGCATATGCCTGGCTCATGTACCGCAAACCGGTTGATTTAAGCAAAAACTTACGTTTTATATTGGCCGCTATCCGTGTGGTTACCGTATTTTTCATAACGGTGCTGCTTATCTCTCCCCTGGTAAAATCGGTTAAGTATGAGCCGCAAAAACCGCTGGTACTTATTGCACAGGATAATTCGTCGTCCATCAATATCTTTAAACCTGCAGGTTTTAATTCATCTACGTTTATTGATGACCTGGCTAAACTGAAACAGGAACTTGGCGATAAATACGATGTGCAGGAGTTCAATTTTGATAAAGACCTGCACCCCGGTCTTTCAAAAAGCTTTGGCGGTAAACAAACGGATATAGCAGGTGCACTGCACCAACTTAACGACAGGTTTACTAACCAGAATATAGGCGCATTGGTGTTGGCTACTGATGGTTTATACAATCAGGGGAATGATCCTCAATATGAGGCCCGGAATATCAAAACCGGTATCTACACCATTGCCCTTGGCGATACCACCGCTAAGCGCGATCTGCTTATCGGCAACGTAAACTATAACAAGACCGCCTTTTTGGGGAACGATTTTGTGATAGAAGTGCTTGCCACAGCCTATCAAAGTAAGGGCGAAAACATGAGCCTTTCGGTTACCGAAGATGGCAAGCAGGTTTATACTCAAAGCATCCCGGTAACGGGAAACGACTTTAAGAGGATCATTCCCATAAAACTGAATGCGGCAAAAAAAGGTCTCAGGAAGTACAATATCAGCATAGCCCCTATAAAAAACGAGCTTTCGGCCCAAAACAACAGCGAAACTGTTTATGTAGAGGTGTTAGATGCAAGACAAAAGGTGTTATTGCTTTATAATGGCCCGCATCCAGACTTAACGGTTATAAAACAGGCCATTGAAACCAACAAAAACTTTGAAGTAAAGGCCAGTTCTATCGCTGATGCTGCAGCTGTTAAACCGGCAGATTACAGCCTGGTGGTCTTATACCAACTTTCGGCGGGAGAATATGCTCCGATAAAAAATTTTATAGCGAAAAGTAAAATACCGGTTTGGTATATAGTTGGCTCGCAAAGTAACCTGCAGGCTGTTAACAGTGAGCAAAATACGGTGCGTATAAGTGCGGGTCGGGCCGAAACACAGGAAGTGGTGCCCTTACCGGCGAATGATTTTACAGCTTTTACATTGTCTGATTCGGCACGAAAAAAAATTGCTGTCTTTCCGCCGCTGGTAGCCCCGTTTGGAAGTTATGGAACAGCTGCGGGCACTTCTGTATTATTGAGGCAAAAGATAGGTGCCGTGGCTACCACATACCCTTTGTTGGCTTTTGGCGATGAAGCCGGCCGTCGTATTGCTGTATTAACGGGTGAGGGCATCTGGCGCTGGCAATTGGCCGAGTTTCAAAACTATGGCAACCGAAATGCAACCGATGAACTGTTAAGTCAAACTGTACAGTATTTGACTGCTAATGCCAATCGTCAGCGTTTTCGGGTTTATCCTGCCCGCAATGTATTTGATGAAGGAGAAAGCGTGATCCTCAATGCCGAGTTGTATAACGATGCACTTGAACTGATCAATACCCCCGATGTAAAGATAGAACTGAAAAGCGCAGCAGGAAAAAGCTATAGTTTCCTGTTTACCCGTACTGGCCAAAGCTACCAATTGGATGCAGGCCCTCTTCCGGTAGGCGAATACACTTATAACGCCTCTACCCAAAATGGCAAGCAGGACTTTAAGGCATCTGGTCAATTCACTATAAAGCAGCTTAATCTGGAAGCCCGTCAAAGCGCTGCTAACCACACATTACTCAATGGCCTCGCCAAACAAAGTGGCGGACAAATGATCAAGCCATCACAAATTAATCAGCTTGCCGAACTGATCCGCAAAAACGAGGACATCAAAACCGTGGTTTATGAGGATAAACACTATAGCGATTTGATAGATATGAAATGGCTGTTTGTATTGATCCTGTTGCTGCTATCAACCGAATGGTTTTTGAGGAAACGGGAAGGAAAAGTTTAAATTATAGAGTCAAGACGGCAAGATACAAGAGTCAAGAAAAAAGCGAGGGTACAAGTTAAAAGAGAAAATAAGAAAAAAGTAATGGTCCAGTGCGATTAAGCCTGTGGTCGGTGTTTTCACCGTACCACATGATTTATTGCCCAATGTTTAATGTAGAGAATGTTAAATTGGGAGGCTTATGAGTGGTGCGGTGAAAACACTACAAGTATTCGGAATATGAAATTATCTCTTAAAAAAGTATGTCATTGCGAGCGTTAGCGCGGCAATCTCGTAGCCAATGCATGTCTGCTCTGTATAGCTACGAGATTGCTTCGTCGTTCCTCCTTATAATGACATGGCTTTTTTAACCAACATTTCAGCCGATCATCATCTTCCGAAAACACCGGCCACAAAGCAAGTATATATCCTTATACCCCTCTCTTCCCCGATAGAGATAACGTAATATTCTTACTATAGAGCAGGATCAACATTGACTAGCAAATAAAAATCAATAGATTACGATATAAATTTCCTCATCATTAATGTCCACCTCAACATCCGCCGCCGGCCTGGATATCTCCGGCAAACATAAACTTTCGGGCCTCGATCATTTGCGGGCTTTTGCCATTGTGTTTGTGTTTTTATTCCATTACCAGTTTTACGGTCACCCAGAATGGGAAAATAAAATCGGAAGTTTTGGATGGACAGGTGTCGACTTATTTTTTGTTTTGAGCGGCTTTTTAATTGCCGGACAGCTTTTCAATACTGTAGCCAGGGGTAAAAGCATAGCTATAAAGGAGTTTTTTATCAAACGTTTTTTCAGGATCATTCCGCCATACCTCGTTGTGATAACCCTATATGCCTGTATTCCATTTTTGCGCGAGCGTGAGCATTTTGCAGCACTGTGGAAATATCTTACGTTCACTTTCAATTTTGGGCTCGATCTGCATCAAACCGGCACGTTTACGCATGCTTGGTCGTTATGTGTAGAAGAGCAATTTTACTTGTTGTTACCATTAGCCTTTTGGTTTTTTAACTATTTGAAGGCCGGTAAAAAAGCTATATACCTGATAGCTGCTTTATTTATCGGCGGCTTCATTATAAGGTATGCTGGCTGGCATTATTTTATTGAACCCGTTTTGTCAGAAGATGGGATGGGTGCAGTGTGGAACGAATTTATTTACTACCCAACTTATAACAGGCTCGACGGTTTGCTTACAGGCGTAAGTATAGCAGGCGTTTATACTTTCTGCCCGCACATAAAAGCTAAAGCCGTCAAATACAGCAATGTATTGATATTAACGGGTTTTGCAATTTTGATAGCTTCTTATTTTGTAGCTACACCACAAGCCAGCTTTAACACTACCATGTGGGGTTTTCCGTTAATTTCTGTAGGATATGGTTTGGTTGTGGCTGCTGTAGTGAGCCCTGGTAATATATTTTATAAACTCAAATTAACCATTACCAGCCAAATTGCTACGCTATCTTACGGTATTTACCTTATTCATAAGCTCATGATCCACCTTACGCAGAATCTCCTTTCTGCTGCAGGTATGAATAAAAACAGCAATCTTATGATGTTGTGCTGTATTATAAGCAGTGTGGCCGGGGCATTGGTGTTAAGATACGCCATTGAAAAACCATCATTAAAGCTCAGAGATAAGGTTTTGCTTAAATGGCAAGGTGGTCAATCGCTAAAACACGGAGAGGGAGTTTTGATGCAGGAAAATCGCTTTTAACACATGCAGATAGAAAAACTATAAATGAAAAATTTTCACACTAATTTTTACGTATTAATCGAATTACACGAATCTTAAATTAATTAAAAATTAGTGTAAGTCGATTAATTGTGAATGGTTTGAAAAGCATTCGTGTGGAAATTTTTCAGATGAGATTTATTAAAACAGATCGAATTATTTGAAATCGATTTCCTGAATTTGGATAGCCTTACTTCTCCTTTGTTTCGGGCACTACCACGTAAACATCCTCATTAGCTTTTTTCATGAGGTATTTCTCGCGGGCAAATTTTTCCATTTGCTGTGGGTTGGTGGTAAGCTCTTTAAGCTCTTTAGTTACCTGGTCGGTTTGGGCTTTGTAGAAATCGCGCTCAATCCTTAGTTTTTTAACCTGTTGATGGTATTGGTATTGGGAAAAAAGATCGTTCCTGTCGAAAAATATCATCCACACAACAAAGGCAATAGTAACCAGGAAAAACTTGTTCTTGAAAAGGTCAATAAGGCGTTTCATTGATACCGGCTGAATGATTTTCATTTAAAGCTATTTAATTTTTTCGACGGATACAAATATGCTTATTAACTTATTAACAGGGAAGTTTTTTTGGTGAGTGGTTGATTGAGTTGATTAAGTGAGTGGTTGTTGTTTTGGTGAATGTTTTATTGGGTTGATTAAGTGAATGGTTATTTTGTTTTAAAATTAACCACTCACTTAATCAACCATTCACCAATCAACCTCACTTAACCTCTTCTCGCTCCACTCATGCCGCTGGCTCCACCTGGCCGGCCCGCCTCTGAACGGCTGCCGCCTGATCTTTTATTGCCGCCTGAACGGTTATTGCCAGCCGAACGGCTATTGCCGCTACCGCTGCCACCAGACCTGCGGTTGCCGCCGCGACCACCGCCACCACCTCGTTGACCACCGCCTGAACCACCTTTTTTAGGTGCTTCGTTTATTTTAGCTGCCATTGCCGCCGGACTAAGCGGGTAAGGGTGGCCTTCCTCAACGGGGATCTGTTTGGCTATAAGCTTGTGGATATCTTTCAAAAACTCCAGTTCTTCGGCATCGCAAAATGAAAGTGCTATACCGTTAGCGCCTGCCCGGCCTGTACGGCCAATGCGGTGTACATAGGTTTCGGGTACGTTTGGCAGTTCATAGTTAATAACGTGGGTAAGGTCATCAATATCGATACCACGTGCTGCAATATCTGTGGCTATCAATACACGGGTTGTGCGGTTTTTAAAGTTGGTTAAAGCCCGCTGCCTTGCATTTTGTGATTTATTACCGTGAATGGCTTCGGCTGTGATACCAACACGGTTAAGGTCTTTAACCACTTTATCTGCACCATGTTTGGTGCGGGTAAATACCAGTGCCGTTTTAATTTCCTTGTCTTTCAGGATATGGATCAACAACGACTTTTTATCGCCCTTATCAACATAATAAACCGCTTGTTGTATGGTATCGGCAGTTGAAGAAACCGGCGTAACCTCAACTTTTTCCGGATTGTTCAGAATGCTATCAGCCAGGCTTTGGATCTCTTTGGGCATGGTTGCCGAAAAGAACAGCGTTTGCCTTTTGGCCGGTACTTTGGCAATGATCTTTTTAACATCATTAACAAAGCCCATATCCAGCATGCGGTCGGCCTCATCCAATATCAGGAATTTAACATGCTCCAGGTGAACATAACGCTGGTTCATTAAATCAAGTAAGCGACCCGGGGTTGCTACTAAAATATCAACACCGCGACGCAATGCATCAACCTGCGGGTTTTGCGATACCCCGCCAAATATGACCAGGTTTTTAAGGCCTGTATGTTTACCGTAAGCAGTAAAGCTTTCGCCAATTTGCAGGGCAAGCTCGCGGGTAGGGGTTAAAACCAAAGCTTTGATGGTTTTTTGCTCTTTGTGGGCTATCCTGTCCTGGTGTAATAATTGCAGGGTAGGGATAGCGAAGGCCGCGGTTTTGCCGGTACCTGTTTGGGCACAGCCCAGTAAATCCTGGTGCTGTAATATGATAGGAATGGCTTGCGCCTGTATTGGGGTAGGTGTAGTATAGCCCTCAGTTTTTAAAGCCCTGAGGATAGGCTCAATTAAATTTAAATTTTCGAATGACATTTGATCGTTTGTAATGTATAATGTGCTAACGCGAAAGCATAAGCGGATCTGAAGAGTTTGCTGGGCTCAAAACCGTAAGCGAACGGGTAATTAGCCGCAAAGATACGCTTTTTATTGTTAAGAAAATTTTAAGCCTTTATGAACCTGTTAGATGTAAGGTTGTAAAGCATTAACGTGTAAATAATTATGCAGGAGAAGTCTCGGCATCTGCTGCCAGTTTCTTTCTTTTGGCATCACGGTCCTTTTGCCATGACTCCAGCAGGATGAGGCCCATGCCAATCATGATGGATACATCTGCCACGTTGAATACGCCGGTTTGGAAGATCCCGAAATTCATGTGCATAAAGTCGGTTACACTGCCGTATAACATCCTGTCATACAAATTGCCTGCACCGCCCGCAATAACCAAAACAATACCTATGGTGGTCAATTTACCTATTGATGGTTTTAACATTACGTAAAAAACACCAAAGGTAAGCGCCAATAAAGGCAATAGCGATAGCAAAATGAATTTCCAGGGGTTTTGCAAAGAATCGCCGAGGCTTAAAAAAGCGCCGGTATTTTCGGCGTGTAGTATGGTGAAAAAGTTTTTGATAACAAAGATGCTATCTGTAAAGTGAATATGCTCCCTAACGTAAATTTTTGTAACCCTGTCAAGTCCGATGCTTAAAACCAATATCAGCACTATACCCAATATCCTCAAGATCCCTTTTCTGTTCATCAGTTTATTTTAACAAATTATTATAACGTAACTGCCTTGGTTTAATTATATGGCTTTGATTGAGCGGCAAAGGTATAAAAATACTTGTTAGCAAGTATTTGTTTATGGAAGATCTGAGATAAGTTAAGCATAACAATTAAAAAAAACACCTGTCATGCTGAAGAACGAAGCATCTTCTTCGCTCTGTATAGCGGCTCTGCTTATTGAAGAAGATCCTTCGATATCGCTCAGGATAACAATGCGTAGCGGTTTACGCCTCTCTATTCGGCCAGATTGTTAAAACAAAAAAGGCCACCTGCATAACACAGATGGCCTTTTGATATCTCAAAAGATTATTTTTTAAAGTATTTGAAATCTTTACCGATGAATTTTGCGTTAGCGCCTAATTCTTCTTCGATACGTAGCAGCTGGTTGTATTTAGCGATCCTGTCTGAACGTGAAGCCGAACCAGTTTTGATCTGGCCGCAATTTAATGCTACAGCAAGATCTGCAATGGTTGAATCTTCAGTTTCGCCCGAACGGTGGCTCATTACTGAGGTGAAGCCGTTAGTTTGTGCTAAAGTAACCGCGTTGATAGTTTCGGTTAATGAACCAATTTGGTTTACTTTTACCAGTATTGAGTTAGCAATACCTTCGCTAACACCTCTTTGTAAACGTTTAGTGTTGGTTACAAATAAATCGTCGCCTACTAACTGTACTTTTTTACCGATTTTGTCGGTTAAGATTTTCCAGCCTTCCCAATCGTCTTCAGCCATACCGTCTTCGATAGAGATAACAGGATATTTTTCAACTAATTCAGCAAGGTAATCAGCTTGCTCAGCGCTGGTACGGATAGCACCTTTTTCGCCTTCAAATTTAGTATAGTCGTATTTTCCGTCTTTGTAAAACTCAGATGCAGCACAGTCAAATGCGATGAAGATATCTTCGCCTGCTTTGTAACCTGCTTTTTCGATAGCTTTCAAAATGGTTTCAACACCATCTTCGGTACCTTCAAAAGTTGGAGCAAAACCACCTTCGTCACCTACAGCGGTTGATAAACCACGGTCGTGAAGAATTTTTTTCAGGTTGTGGAATACTTCGGTACCCCAGCGTAAAGCCTCAGAGAATGAAGGAGCGCCAACCGGCATGATCATAAATTCCTGGAAAGCGATAGGAGCATCAGAGTGTGAACCACCGTTAACGATGTTCATCATCGGGATTGGCAATGTGTTAGCGTTTACACCACCGATGTAGCGGTATAAAGGCTGACGGCTTTCCTGTGCAGCAGCTTTAGCCACAGCTAATGAAACACCTAATATAGCGTTAGCACCAATTTTACCTTTGTTTTCGGTGCCGTCAATCTCAATCATTAAAGCATCGATAGCATTTTGTTCAAACACATCAATACCCTTTAATTCAGGAGCTAAAATGTCATTTACATTAGCAACTGCCTTTAAAACGCCTTTGCCCATGTATTTTGATTTATCGTTATCACGAAGTTCAACAGCTTCGTGAACGCCGGTTGATGCACCTGATGGTACAGCAGCGCGACCGAATGCGCCATTCTCAGTTAAAACTTCTACCTCAATAGTAGGGTTACCGCGCGAATCTAAGATCTGGCGGGCATGCACATCAATTATTATGCTCATAGTGAATTGTCAGAGTGTGGTTTGAATGAATACTATTATATAACGGCGGCTAAGTTAATGCCTAAATAAGGAAAACGCAATTGAAATTTTGTATTTGTAACGATTATTGGCAATTAATGATGCGATTTAACATGAATTTAATATAGAATGAACTGTTTTTTCATGAAAACTTAGATTTTTTGAACAAGAATCGGGCTATTTTGAGATTGATTAGTGTTAAAATCGATGTGCTTTTTTATCCAGTTGTCGTGTCCTCACAACAACACGAATGATCAGTTGCCCCGAGGATACGGTAACCGGGCGGATATTTGTCAGAACCGTGATTGCTACGATTAAGGGATTACCAGGATTACGATTATTTGATGATACAGTTCGGTAATCCCTTAATCTTAAAAATCATTGTTCAGAATTATGGCATTACCTGTGGCCGCACTATCCGCTCATACTGCACAAGGCATTAGCCACTCCGAGAAAATCATGGTTTAGACTGTATCAGCGAAATCAACGTAATGATTCCAATCAACTGTGATTAATCACTTGTAGTAGGCACATGCTCACGCTGTACTGCATTTTTTCGCTGAATGCGGTACATCAGGATCAGCATAATATTATTCTTATCGCTTTGAGCAGTAGCCGAGTAATTATACTGGTTGATCCAGCCGGCCTGCAATATAAATGATTTATCAAACTGATAACCCAGCGCTGCCGAAACCCGGTTGCGCTCAAAATTGGGCACTTTGTTGTTCAGGAATACCTCGTCAAAGGCAGAAATAAACCAGGTTTTGGCCACAATTTTGGTGTTATTAAGTGGCACAAATACGTTGAGCCTGTAACGGAAGCGGTTACGGTAATCGCCGTTAACCCAGCGTTGCTCCACGCGGTAGCGATGCTCCAGCTTTAAACGGTACAGGAACTGGTTACTGGTGATCTGTTCCCAAAAGCGGGTTTCGTTAATGGTAGGGCCTTTGCCAACATCCATGTAATCGTAGGTGCTGTAATGGCCGGTGCCTAAAAGCGCAGTGAAGTTTTTATCAATATCATAGCTTACACCCGCCTTTGCTTCATAGTACTGAAACTGGCTGAATACATTATTTGTACGGGTTTGAAATTCGGTATAGCCACCCCATTTATGAGAGCTGTCACCGGGGAGCACAACGGTAACTATGCCCCAGGTACCTATTTTTGAATCTTGTGCCTTAACAATAATTGAACATGTAGTTAATGTAAGAAATGTTAAAACGGTAATACTAATGGATTTGATTGTCATTGCAGGGGTGTTTCTGCAAAGATATTTCCTAAATATTACCTGAATGTTAATATTAACACGGTTAATGTTAACATAGTGTTAAGGCTTGAATTTTATTGATAATATGTTTGCAGACTTAGAAGCTGTTTTAAATTGATGAGTATTTTCTACATGTAGATAAAACTTTATCGACGTTGGTTTTAACAAACGGAACAATGAGCACCGATAAGAGGGCTTCAGCCTAAATCTGCATGCGTAATTGGGCTAAAGCCAAGACTTTTCAACTTCATTGCAGTTGGTTAAAACCAATAGCAGCGAATATTTTGCATTTTTAAACAGCTTCTTACAAAGTTTTCAAAACTTCCTAAGCCGCGATTTGAGATTTCATAGGTGCCAAACAGAGAAGCTTCGAAGTAGTCAATCCACAAATCTTAAAATCCTGACTCTTATTTCTGAACGTCTTGTATCTTTCCCGTTACTCCCATTTAAACGTTTTTACCGCTACAGCATATATGCCAATAAACCAGGCAAACAGGATCAATAACTGGTGGGTTACATCGCCTAAGCCTGCGCCTTCAAAAGCTACCTTACGCATAGCATCATTTAAATGTGTAAGCGGTAATACTTTGCTAATGTATTGCAGCCAGGAAGGAAAAGCAGTAATTGAAAAAAAGGTGCCTGAAAGCAAAAACTGAGGCAGCGTAATGATATTTGAAAGTGGCGGTACCGAACTTTCATTTTTGGCAATGCCCGATACGGTAAAGCCAAAGCCCATAAAAATGATCAGTCCAATGGCTGAGAGCACAAGCATGTTTAATATTGTTGTTACCCCGTGTATGAGGGTGAACTCAAATGCATAGTGTCCAACCAGGATAATAAATAGCGCTCCTGACAGGGAAAACACTAACCTGGCAATGGCCTCGCCTAAAACAATGCTGTAGCGCTTAACCGGCGTAGCAAAAAAGCGTTTGATAACAAGCGTTAACCTCAAGCTTAGGAATACGAATGCTGTGCCAAAAACACCGCTGCTTAATAATGAAAAGCCCAACTGTCCGGGCAATATAAAATCGATGTATTTATATGGACGACCGCTTACGGTTTCTTCTTTTAAATCAATAAGATTGGGAACTTTGACTGTTGTATATGACTGAATGCGGGCCAGTTCTGCAGATTGTACCTTGTAAAAAATATTATTCAATGCCGATTTTAACACGCTGCCTTTATCGCCCGATGCCTGGCTGTATTGCACATGAACAGTCATAGATGCGGGTGGCGCAAACGGTTTCAGATCAAGAATAGCATCAATGTTGCCCTTCGCCAGATTTTTGGACATCTCATCGGGAGTTTGATCGGTGATGAGGTGCATGATCTTGTTTGTTTTCAGTGCCGTATAAACAGGGTTATTGGCCGAAGTATCACTGCCTTTGGCAACGCCCACATCTATTGACATACCGCCCCCGCCAATGTTGGCAAAAACAATAATGAATATTAATGGAAAAGCCAGCGTAAACACCACCGCCGATGGGCTGCGTAATATCGACCGGAAACTTGCCCGGGCAATGGCCAGGGTTGCTTTTATGTTACTGTAAGGTTTTTGGTTCATTTTAATTATATCATTTTGCCTGCGGCGTCATTATGTCATTGAGTCATTTTGGTCTGGCGGCGTCATTAGGATATTGAGCATGGCGATGTGCTAACTGCAAACTCAAAACTGCCGACTGCAATCTATCCTTCCCGCCACTCTTTACCTGTGAGGTTGATGAATACATCCTCCAGGTTGGCAAGCTTTACCTGTTTTTTACGTTCAAAACCCGATGCTACCAGCTCGTCAATAAAATGATCGGGGGTATCAATGCCGATGATATGGCCGCCATCTACAAACGCAACACGGTCGCACAGTACTTCGGCTTCATCCATATAATGTGTTGTGATCACCACGGTAGTTCCCTGGTCGCGGATCTCGCGGATCAGGTCCCAAAGGTTACGGCGGGCCTGCGGGTCGAGGCCGGTTGTGGGCTCATCTAAAAATATGATCCTCGGATTATTGATGAGTGTGGTAGCAATTGAAAAACGCTGTTTTTGTCCGCCCGAAAGATCTTTGTATTTAGCCTTCGCTTTATCGGTGAGGGCAACCTTTTCAAGCATCTCCATTGGCGTTTTATCGATACCATACAAGCCCGAAAACAATACTATTAGCTCCGAAAGGTTAAGGTTGGGATAATATCCGGCTGCCTGCAGCTGTACGCCTATACGCTTTTTGATACTGTCGGCATCGGTTTCAATGTCGAAACCATCCACTATGATACTGCCGGATGTTTTATCACGAAGGGTTTCAATAATTTCGAGGGTAGTGGTTTTGCCGGCGCCATTTGGACCAAGCAGGCCGAAGATCTCGCCTTCATAAACTTCAAAACTAATGCCTTTAACGGCTGCAAAATCGCCATAGTTTTTTACCAGGTTGTTTACAGTGATGATAGGTTGTTTTGTCATAGGGTAAAAATGCATCAGATTAATGAAATAACCATGAGTTTTTCGGCGAACTACAGAATTTTTACGGTGAAAAAGGGAAGACTTTAATAAAACGTTATTGCAAGGTACCTACTGTGTGTATACATCTCTTTAATTTTAGCATTAATAAAAAAATGTCATTTCGACGAACCAAGGGTAGGGGTTTGCGCATCGGAGGTGAGGAGAAATCTTCTACGCTCTGCTTTTACAGGTATAATTGTAGAGTCCGATGTAGAAGATTTCTCTTTCGCTCCACCTCTCAGCCCGCCCATGCTCTATCGAAATGACATTTTTTTATAAGATGTGTACACGCAGTAGGCAAGGTACGAAGCAATCCCAAATAGGCAGGGTTGCTCAGTATAGTTCGCGATTGCTTCGTAACTCGCAATGACGTTTTTATTGATTTAACAATTTACAATACTTTATTCTTCAAATAAAAAAGCCCGGATGCTTACCACCCGGGCTAAAAATACTTTTCGCAAATATTCCCCTTCGGGGGTTTAGCGGGCCTTTATTTCACTTTCAGATTTCAGCACTTTGCTGCCGTTTTTCTGTTCAATTTCGTAAGCCGGCTCCTCTTTGCTGGCGTTGCGTTTAACTTTTGCGCCTTTTATGGTTTTGCTTACCGGCTCATCATGCTTTTTAACAATGTGGCCTTCAGCTTCTGATTTTCCCCATTTCCAGGTTACTTCATCTCCTTTTTTCATATGCTACCCTTTTTAGGGTAACGTGTATGGTGGCTTATTGATTTAATAAAGATGAAATAACAGCTCCCTCGGGGTGCCGGGCATTATTTTATTAAATGACCGATAGCGTGAACGATAGATACGGCATGTTCCGCAGCTTTCATAACCAAATGGATCAATTGAATTGCAAGTAGAGTTTTCATGGCATTTATTATTGTTGTTGTTTAGTGATCCAAAATTGCGCACAAATGGCACCCTACCGTTAGGTTTATTAGGCGAAGCAAGTGCAGTTATCGGTGAATGGAGGTAAAACATCGGAGAAATGCCGGTAAAAAATTGATATTGTCGGTAAAACTTTAAGGAGTAGGGCCATTATTTTCTCCGTTGCAATGGCGGGATGCAACGAGCAATATATTTAATATTGGGGCTGTAAAGCATAAAAGCCGATTTGCTAATCGCAAATCGGCTTTCGGTTTTCATAGGTAGATGAGTATCTCAACTCACAAGGTTAGCCAACGTTTGGATAACCGTTACTATATGCTCCTGCAAGGTGACCATAATAGCTATAAGCGGGTTGTAAAATGTTTTCATGATAATGTTATTTGCCGCAAATATGTACCGCTGGATTTTTGTTAAACATACATTTTAGGCGAAACGGTATAAAATGTCGGTGAATACGCCAAGAGTACGGAATAAGCATTTATCGGTTTGAACTTTTACGACCAAAAGCCATGTGCCCTGATCTGGCTTGAAGGGTATCCCTGTAATTTCAGCAGTTTGCGTAATTCGCCCACCATGGTATGGTTGCCGGCAAGGTAAAATACCGAATGCTCAAGATTGTATTGCTGTTCCATTACCCATTGTATGAGGCTGTGGTGGCCGTAAACATCATTACGTTCAATAGGCATTAAGGGCGATTTAAAATATTCGCCAAATAAGCCGCGGTGATTTTCATCGGCCATAACTATTGCGCCCGAAAAGCGGGTTGAAGGCAATACCATTTGTTGCAAGGCCAGCAGGTGTCCCATGCTGCTTTCATCGCCGAGGCCTATGATGGCAGGTGTGCTTGCCGGTGCATGGCGGGTTGAACGGATCTTGAAATAATGAATAGCGTCGCCGGCCTGTATTTGTTTAGCCCACTTGCTGCCTGGCCCGCTATGTGCTGCATCTATATAAAGGGTGCAGGTGTGGGTTTCGGCATCCCAGCCGGCGGGAGTGTAATCGCGGTAGGTAAGATTATCAACCTTTACCTTTATATAGGGTATTTCATGCCAGTTCTGCATATCGGCCAGGGGCAAATGCAGGTCGATCTCGATCATGGTTGATGGCTCCCAGTGCCTTACTTCAAGCACACTGCCACTTTGTAAAAGCTGGCTTTCAAACAGGCTGCCGGCCTTTCTTTTTAATTTATGAAGAGTGGATGTTTCCATGGTTGTTGTATTTGATGTTACAAAGAAACATGGAAATTTAGCCTAAAAAAATAGTAATATCGGGGTAAAGGTTGGATTATCTGCGGTGTTTGTCCCTGAACTCAAGCGGGGTGATACAAGCCGATTTTTTGAACAGCCTTGAAAAATAGGTGTGGTCATCGTAACCAAGCGTGTGCGCAATTTCCTTTACATTGAGGGGGCTGTAATAAAGGAGCCTTTTTGCTTCCAGCATTACTTCCTGGGTTATCCAATAACTTACCGGGAACCCGGTAGTTTTCTTTAAAACTTCGTTAAGGTATGATTCAGAAACGTTCAGCATTCCGGCATATGCTGAAGGGCCTTTAACCTTGCGAACGTTTCTCAGCAGTAGTTTTTTAAATTGATGTGATATTTGTGCCGGTCGTGACAATTGTTTTTCTGGTGTATAAACATTGCTAAAGGTAGCTGCCGCCATGCCGGTAAATGATTGTATAAGCGATTGTAAAACAGGTAAAAAGAAGGCGTTGTTGCTATCTTCCCTGTTTTTTTCGCGCAGCAGGCAAAGGATTTGTTGGTATTGCCTCAATTCAACGTCATTAAGCTGGTAAGGCTGTTGCAGGAAAAGCTGATTCTCGAAAATATTACGAAAGTCGGATGGGATGTGCTGGGTATCTATGGCTACATACCAGCCGCCGGCAATCTCATTACGTATACGATGATGTACCTGCCCCGGCAAAATATAGTAAAAAGTGTTTTGATGAAATTGAATTTCATTAAAATCAATCATTAATGATGCTGTGCCGTTTTCAACCAAAAAAAACAGGTAATGATCATCGCGATGAGCGCCCATCGGTCCTTTTTTTGATTCTTCCTCGCCACTTTCAAAGTGCCTGACCTCAAATCCCGAACTTGAGCGTTCAATTAATTGATGTACGGGAATATCTTTCATATTTATAGTATAGATGTCTTTATTAATTATGTTAACGTAATGTTTAACCGGGAGGATGCACTCCTTTTACGGTTAAGAGATATTAAATATAGCAACTGCGGGTTTATTTACTCCCGTCAACCAGTGCATAAATCTCCTGCATGTAAAGGGCTTCATCCATGGATGCATGAAAATCTTCCCACTCGTCAACTGTAAAAGTAAGCTGGATATCATTAACGGGTGTACGCATCACTACGCGTTCCTGCCCATCAGGAAACGGGAATGAGTGGTCATTGAATTCCAGATCTATAGCAAAGTTTTTAAACTGGATAAATTGATCGGGCGTAAAGCTAAGGATCAGGTTATGGTGCCATATAAATATGCATTGGCATTCGGAGCAGCGGCTTACTACCGATGTTCCCTTTTGACTGAGTATTTTGGCATCGCACATAATTCTGTTAATTTAATTTGAATTTGTGCCTGCTCTGCCGGTTAAGTGTTTGATGTAAACAACTAAACTACAGAACAGGACTTTATATTTTAAACATTGGTAACCAGGTAGTTGTTAATGAGTTTGCGGGCTTCTGTTTTACTTTTCTGAGCATCCCATTTTTCTTTTGCCGATTGATCGGCAAGGTCAAAAAGGCGTTCATACAATAGTTTGCCGTCTACTTTTCCTTTTAGTTTGATGATGGTATTTTGAGCATAAACTTCATCCCATACCTGGCGAACGGCTGTCCAGTAGGGTTGTTGTTTTTGCCACCAGCCTTTGGCAAAAGCAAATTTGCTTTCGTCGGTTTTAGTAAATTCTTCGTAGCCTTTTTCGCGGGCCAAAAGCTTATCACCGCCATTTGAGCGAATTATTTTTTGATTATCCTGCTCAAACATCCAACCGTTGGGCGTTAAGTAAATACGGTTGCCGCGGCGCAATACATTATAATCGTTGCGTTTGGTAAATTCACGGCGGGGCAGGGGCGAATCGCATTCGCTTTGCCAAAAATGTTTACCATCTGCATGGATCCAGGTGCCTATACTTTCATAACGCGGACTGTCATCAACCTGAAAAACTTTTTGCACCCAGCGGCCTTTAGCTTCGGCTGCTTTTAAGGTGCCTTTTTTCCAGGTACTGCTTTGGTCAAAGTTGAGCAGGGTAGGTTCTTCGTACACCCAGTCTTCGCGCCAGTGTTTTATTACCGCACTGTCACCTATAACCAATAAATGCTGTATAACTATTTTTTTTGGCGAGTCTTCTTCAACGGCTGCCCATTCATATCCCCATGAATGGTATTGCGGATGGTTGCGGTATGCCGTATCGGGCGAAAAAGTTTCGGCATAATCAAAAGTTACTTTATAGAAGCCGCCAAGCGCGCGAATGGCGGCGCGGTCCTGATCTAATTTTGATTGTGCCCAAAGGCTGGTCTGTATGGTGCTTAACAGGATTATCAGGAAAAGGAATTTCTTCATGAACAGGGTAATTTATTGCTGTGACGCTTTAACATCAACAAAGAAATACCTTATTTAGAATAAATCCAAATAAAAATAAAAAAACCTTATTGACAATTTAGTTTTTTTAATTAAAACAATTGGCTGCAAGTACACTTAACTACAGCAATGCTGTAATCACATAGGGCGTTATCTAATCTTGCTGCATTGAATTTTTACTGTGTCAACCCTTAATGTTTTATTCATTTTATTCATCTTGGTAGTTTGGCCTGCCAATAACTATATTTAAGCGTAAAATATTTTTTAGCTATAAGCTGCTTTATACAGTTTAATCATATAAAACAATATATATTATTCAGCGTATTATTGGTGTACCCCCTTAACGATAATAAGTTTTGCTGAGTTGAAACGCCAATTATGACCAGTTTTTCTAAACATTATTTCGAGACCTTAAAAAATTCTGTACTTACAATTACGGGTTTATCAAATATTGCCCCGGCAGATTGTAAAATGCTTGAAAATCAAATTCTTGAAAAAACCAAGCAGCGGGTTAGCGAAACAACGTTAAAGCGGATTTATGGTTTTGCATATAGTAAGTTCAATCCATCTATGTTTACCCTGAATACGCTGTCGCGCTATTGTGACTACGAGGGCTGGGACGATTTTTGTAAAAAGCAGGAGGCCGAATCAGTAAAACAAAGCAGCACTACGGTTGATTGGGACCTTTTGAAAGCAAATGCCGGTAAAATAACTTCTTTTACGCTGCAGGCAATTAAAAACAAAACCGGCGTCCCTTACCCGCAAACCATCAGGAGGCAATTTATTGATGATCATTTTGCAGCCTTTTTGAGGGGAAGTTATACAGCAACAGTATTCGCAGCGCCGGCAGGGTACGGTAAAACGGTGGCGCTTTGCCATTGGATCGATGAAAAGATCCAGCAAAACAGCCATGATATTGTGCTTTTTTTTAGCAGCAGCGCTTTAATGAATGTGTTTTTAAGCGGTCGCGATTTAAACGATTGGATGCTGGGTTTGCTTGGCTATTCAATAGAAGAGGACATTGTAGCTTTACTTGATGTAAAGCAACGTAAGGAAGGCCGCTTTTTTCTGATCGTTGACGGGGTTGATGAACATATGTTTAAGAACGATCAGTTTCAACTGATTATGAACCAGTTGATTGACATTTTTTCATTTTATCAATCGCATGAATGGTTTAAGCTGGTTTTAACCATGCGTTCATCAACGTGGATTAATTATAGCCACATGATTGAGATGGAACAAAGCCCATGGTTTGAGGGTTTTTTTAGTTCGCATAGTCAGCCCTCAAACGTACCGTTGTTCAGCGTGCAGGAAATAAAGGAGCTTTGTCTTAAAATTAATCCTGCTATAAAGAATTTTATAGCAGTAAATGTAGTTGAGAATTTTAATCATCCGTTATATTTTCAGTTTTACTATAAACAGCATAAAAAGAACTTTTCGCTCAACGATGCTGATCATGTGAGTGTTTATGAGCTCATTTCAAATTTTGTTTTGAACAAAGTTTATATGGGCCAGTATTCGGCCGATAAAATATACCTTATCCAGGCCATAGTTGAGCAGATGAGTTTTGCTAATGGTGTGTTTGAGGCAAGTAAACTTAAACTTATCAACCTCATTAAGCAATATAGTCACGCTTATCTTGAGTTGTTAAGTATCGGCTTTATTCGTGAGTTGAATACCAGCAGTGATTTTGAATACAGAACTTTAATTGAGTTCAGTAACGATCATTTTTTAGAGTTTTCCATATCCAGGTATCTGCTGCGTAAAAATGATAACCTTTTTAATATCGACCTTATAAATATTATTAACCAATATTTTACAGGCGAACGTAAGTTATCCATATTAAAATGGAGCATTATTTATGCTATTAAAAGCGGGCAGCAGGAAAGTTTCCAGCTTTTATCACAAACCCGCCTTGCAACCAGCGAAAAATCAAACCTCATCATTTTTTTAGGCGATTTACTTGAAAAAGAATTAGGCACTTTAAAAGATACCGAAACGCTGATACAGTATTTTAAACAGGATTGCAGCGATGAGTTATTTGATTATTTGTTTGGCCTGGAATTTATAAATAATGATTACGCCAAAACCCTGCACACGCTGCTTAAGTTTGAACTTTCGGAGAAAAAGACAATCCTGGTTTACACTGGCCTGGCCACAATAAGCATATTGAGGCTTGATATTAATAAACTTGAAGATTATCTTAAAATAATGAGCGGTTTCGGCGCTACCAATTATTTTGAGTTTTCCGTTAACCCATTAAAGTGCATCAATACAATTTATCAATACCTTAAATACGGCGTTGTTAATAAGGAGTTTTTTAAAGAGCTCACCAGGTTTTATTTCCGGCCTCCCCTCAATCTGGAGGCCTCTGCCTCAAATGACCTGATATTTTTACTGGCAGCGCACTCTTTAAAACTATGTAACAGGCCGTTAAAAACACTGCGTTTTATTGCAGTGCTTGAAAAGTATTACCATTTGCCTAACAATGCAACGTCTGTATATGGCTTTTTTTTAAACCGGATAAAGACAGAAGAATATCTTGCGCTCGGTGAAATCAAAAAAGCCATGTCGCTATATTTTGAACTTGATGAGGCATACAGGAAAACAGAAGGGGCTTTTACCCCGCTTATGATAACATCATTTAACTGCATTAAAATTATAGTTAGCTTCAACAACAGGCAACTTTCATTGGCCGACGATACACTTGAAGAGTGGGCAAACCTTATTATTAATGAAATGGATTACAAGTTATCACGCGTGTACATGTTTGCTTTTTTATTAAGAAATCAGAACGCTGTCAAACATCCGCCCGAAAAAGTTTACAAGCATATCAGCTATATGTTTTTGAAAACAATGAGCGAAGCCGGTTTACGTCCTGATATATTCTTAAAGCAAAATAGTTTTATAAGCTGATAGCTGCATTTTGATCATTGTCATACTTCGCTATCAGGAAATTATAAAGCGTATGACTGTTTTTTGAATTGTTTAAATATTCTTTCACAAATTGGTTCATGGATATGTTGTTTTTCTCGATGGCTGTTAACCGGAGAACCTGAATCGAACTTTTTTCGATGCTTGTAACATAATTCAGGTATGAAAGGATGCACATATCACGCAGTACCTCATTATCGGTTTGTTGATGAATGGTTGTAAACTCATCTTCAAGCAGGGAGATAAGGCCACTGCAGTTATCAAACGAATAGCGTTGTTGAAGTTGCGCATATATACCATCCATGCGGGCAATTTGCTGTTCGGTTTCGCTGATGGTTTCTTTTATTGGGATATTGATATCTTTAAAGGTGTCGGTATCGGTAATTTCTAAAAGTCTTTCAGCTAAGTGTGCCTGGGCACAGTAAATCCTGTTAAGATGGTCGGTGAAAAAGATGGCCAATTTATCTGACTCCGATTGTGCTGGGTAAGGGGGTACCATACGGGTGTTTTTTTTCATTAATAATTATCAGTCGTCGTTAAATAATAATGCAGCTGTTACATTGAAGCTTTGCTTTAAAAGGCTGATTGACCGATAAAACAGAGGAATGAGATATTGATAGGAAAATAACCGACCGGTTAACCGGCTTTTAGAGTAATTTGAGCAAATGCTAATTGTGCTAAAGTTATTTTTTGTTGTTTATTAGGCAGCAAGTTTATACAATATTCATTCTTTAATGTGATAACGAAATAAACAACTTTGTTTGCTTCAATTAATCGTCAGGGCATTATTAAATAAATCTACAATACGCAGGTCAAAAGGCGTACCGATTTTGTAGCATACACGTAAAAAATGCAATTGTAATATATAAGTTACCTTTTTTTTAGGTTTTTTTTGAGTGAGGAAATGTGATTTTCCTGATAGTTATAAAATATAACTTAAGCTTTGAGTTTTTTGTTATGGTTATACATCATAGTATACAGAGGTGTTTAATTTATAACCAGGTACATCAAACCCGTTGTTTTTTTTAAGATATTCACTTGTTCAGAATGTCTCCAGAATTAAATAGTCAGATTTAATTTTTTTAACGTATAAATTATTATATCGCTGAAATTTTATGTAGCATTGCTATTGTTTATACTCATTATTGATTGAAAAAGACCTTTGCCATAGTCATGTTAGTTACCCATTTGCTTAATTTGCTGGGGTATATGGCGCTTAATCAATATTTTGTCAATAAATCAAATAAGGTAATAGCGCGTCAGATAGCTAAAGGCAAATACAACAGCCATGACCTTATTGAAATCAGGATCAAGCAGAATTTACCTTTTATTCATGATTGGGATAGTTATGTAAACATTTCCGGACAGTTGCAACTGGAAGGTGTTTCATACAATTACGTAAAACTCAGGGTTACCCGCGATACGCTTTATGTGCAGTGCATCCCCAATTATGAAACAACAAAGCTGCTTAATGAAAATGTGATCTGCGCTAAAAAGCTCAATAGCGCACCCATCAGTAAGCGTAACCACGAGTCGTCAGAAAAGAAACTGGGCAGTGATGCTAAATATAATTGCCCCGAAATTTCATACTCTTTTATAAAGCCGGCAGAGCCTGTTCAGCCTCCCGGCACATTTATTTATATCAGCATACCTGATGCCTTTGTGTCAGTTGGCGGTCAACCGCCAGAAATGGCACTTGCCTGAATTTATAGCTGATAATTAATCTGTTCCCTCAATTTTAATGACATGCATTGTTGCGCCATGATGTGCTATGCGCATGCATGGGCTATTGTTGTGTGCGAACAGCAAACCCCTAATCTTTTTAATTTGAATAAATGAATACCCTTTATAAAATTTCATTAACCGCGTTTTTTACGGGCTGCGCAGGATTAGCCCAGGCGCAACACAAAAGCGTTAAAGATACACTGCAGCTTGATAGTGTTATCATTAAAGAAAGCAGGCCAAAACATTTACCCAATGTATCGGGCACTAATATTTTTGCCGGTAAAAAAACCTTTGATGTTTTTTTGGATGCTGGTAAGGCTAACTTAGCTAATAACAATGCCCGCATGGCATTTGCCAAAGTACCGGGTGTTAACGTGTGGGAGATGGATGGTGCCGGCCTGCAGCTTAACATAGGTACCCGTGGTACCGATACTCACCGGTCTATCGAAACCAATATCAGGCAAAATGGCTACAATACCAATTCTGATATGTTTGGATATCCCGAAAATCATTACAATGTTCCATTTCAGGCTATAAGTGAAATCCAGATTGTACGCGGCTCGGCGGCATTGCAATTTGGCAGCCAGTTTGGCGGTATGGTTAATTTCAAGCTTAAAGAAGGCGATAGCACTAAAGTGTTTGGTTTTGAAAGCGAACAATCGGCAGGTTCAAACAGGTTTTTTAACTCGTATAATGCTATTGGCGGCAAAGTGGGCAAAGTTAGCTATTATGCCTTTTACAGCGCGCGTACCGGAGATGGCTGGAGGCCCGACGCTGCCTTTAATTCACGCGCTTACTATGCCAATATTAAATACCAGTTTAATGATAAGGGAAGTATTGCCTTGCAATTTTCACGGTCTGATTACAGGCAGCAAATAGCAGGCGGTTTAACCGATGCGCAGTTTGATGCCGACAATCGTCAATCAACCCGTGCGCGTAACTTCTTTAACCCGGAAATTAATATCCCGGCGTTATTGTTCAATTATCAGTTTGATAAAGATACCAGGCTGGAGGTTACTTCGCACGTGTTATTTGGCCAGCGTAATAGTGTACAGTTTATCAACACAGCTAATATTCCTGATACGGTTAATACAAGCCTGAAAACTTATAACCCGCGCCAGGTTGACCGTGATTATTATGCGGCTTTCACTACCGAGGCCCGTTTGCTTCATAATTATAAACTGGGCGATCTTAAGAGCTCATTTACAGCTGGCGTAAGGTATTTTGAAGAAACCACCAAGCGTAAACAAAAAGGTACAGGCACAGTGGCCTCTGATTTTGACCTGAGCCTGGTTAAAGATTATGGAATAGATTTAAGGTTGCATACCTTAAACTACGCTGCTTTTGTAGAAAATATGTTCCAGGTAACAGAAGCATTTACAATTACTCCCGGTGTTCGCTTTGAACAAATTAACACAACAACATCTGGTGTTATTGTAAACCGTACTGTGCCGGTAAGCTATAATGACAAGCGTAATTTTCCGTTGTTTGGTACAGGGTTACAATATCAGCTTGCTGATGGAAGCCAGTTTTATGGCAACTTTTCACAAGCTTACCGCCCTTACATTTATGCAGCTGTTACTCCTGCCGATCAGTTAACGATCATTGACCCTAACATTAAAGATAGCAAGGGTTATGATGCAGATCTGGGTTACCGCGGACATATCAACACTGTATTTAGTTTTGATGTCAACGCCTTTTATGTTTACTATGGCAACAGGGCGGGTACTTTAACCCAAACGGATGCCAATAATGTAAGCCACCTTTATATGACCAATATTGGCAATGGCGTAGCTAAAGGTGTTGAGGCGTTTACTGAAGTTTCGCTGATCCGTTCGTTTGACAAATCGGCAGGAAGTGATCTCCGTTTGTTCAACTCGCTGTCATATACCCATGGCCGTTACACCAGTGGTTCCATAAGCCAAAATGGCAAAAATGTAAGCTTAAAAGATAATCGTCTTGAAGGTACTCCGGATTGGATAGATCGCGCAGGTTTAACGTTTTTAAGCGGCCACGTAAGCAGCACGCTACAATACAGCTATGTTGGCAAAAGCTTTAGTGATGCTAATAACACTGTTCTTAACCCGACAGGAGCAACCGGTATTGTACCGTCTTATCATTTGTTTGACTGGGCTTTCAATTATAGTTTCCTTAAAAACTATCATCTTACTGCCAACGTGAACAATATTTTTAACGCTAAATATTTTACACGCCGTATTAACATGTATCCTGGCCCGGGTATTTTACCTGCCGACGGACGTACGTTTAACATTGGCTTTGGTGTGAAGATTTAGGCCTTAGCCCAGGAGAAGCGCATAGTTGACTCACCCGGTCAACGCATCGTTGCACGGCCCTCACTTTGGCTACGCCGCAAAGAGGGCAGAAAGCAAAAAGCAAAATCCCCTCTTTACGCTTGCGTAGGGAGGGGGTAATGAGCATGGCAATGTAGAGGTAAGGCAAAAACGGCCCTTCAAATTAATGGAGGGCCGTTTTATTTATACTGATAAGGATTACTTATTTGTTGACGTGTTTTTTTACGATCTCGGATAGTGCGGTAAGGTCAAAAGGTTTGGCAAGGTAGCCATCGGCATTACCGGCCTTGGCTATTTCTTTAATATTGCTCACTGCCGAAATAATGATCACGGGAATGTGGCTGGTAGCCGGATCATCTTTTATTCCTTTACTTAGCTGTTGCCCGTTGGCGTCGCTGCTCCAATCGGTAAGCCAGTTGTCAAGCAAAATCAGGTCGGGGTTAATAGTGGTTAAGGTGCGCAGGATGCGGGCGTTATCAGATTGTATTACTTCATAGCCTTCTTCCTCCAATACATACACCACGGTGTCGCGGATATCTTTATCGTCCTCTATAACTAAAACCTTTTTGGCCATAAGTTTGATTGATTGCTAAATACTTTATTAAAATGCCCGCCTTTGGGCCGGCTTTGTTTAAGTATATAACAAACAAATACCCGGTATTTGTTTTACTTATAGTATTAAATAAAAAATATATTATTGGTTAAATTTAGCCGGCAACGTTATTATAACAAGCACGGCAGCGGGGCTCATAACTTTCTTTTTCGCCCAACAATATTTTTGAGTTATCATGCACTAAACGGTAAGAGTATTGGGCCGGATTACCACATCTTACACAAACAGCCTGTAGCTTGGTTACCGATTCGGCAATGGCCATAATGGCTGGCATGGAACCAAAGGGGCGACCTTTAAAATCCATATCAAGGCCTGCTACTATTACACGTACACCGCGATTAGCCAGCACGGTACAAACTTCGGGCAATTCATCGTCAAAAAACTGGGCCTCATCAACACCTATTACATGAGCATCGCTGGCCAGCAATAAAATGGCCGAAGCGCTATCAACCGGGGTGGAAGTTATTTTGCTGGCATTGTGTGAAATAATGGCATCCTCACCGTAACGGGTATCAGCTTTAGGGCTAAAAATTTCAACCTTAAGCCGGGCTATACGGGCGCGGTTAAGCCTCCTGATCAGCTCTTCGGTTTTACCCGAAAACATTGATCCGCAGATAACCTCTATACTGCCGCCTAACTCACTTTTACGCCTGAAAACCTCTTCGTGATATACCATTTATGACTTTTATAGTCGGCAAATATCAGAATTTAATCCTATTTTTGATAAGCATTTTCCTAACATTGAGGCCATGAAGCAAATGGATGTATTTAAAAAGATAGGTGGGATTTTAAAGGAGCTTAATGATCAATATGACTACCTTGCTGCTGATCCCAGCGAACTTAACGAACTTGAATTAGAACTTTTTGTAGCCAACGCCCATTTTTTAAAAGACCATGCCGAAATTTTGCGCCGTATCAACGAGCGCGCGGCAGCTCCCGCACCTCCAACCGAAAAAACAGAGCCGGTAGCTGAGCAACCAAAACCGGTGATACCGGTGGTTCCGCCTGCGCCTGTTACACCGCCGCCTGTAAAGCGCGAAGCTTTATATGAGCAGCGCTTTTTTGAGCCGGTGGTGCAGCAGCAGCATATTCCTGTTCCGGTTGATAAGATTGAGCTTACCAGCAATGCTGAGCCTGTGGCCCCTGTGCCTTTTAACAACCCGGTAAAAATTGAGGTGATAGATACGGAGCCGGCAATAAAAGAAACAGTTGAACCGCAGATAAATATCGCTGCCGAAAAAGAGGTTGACAGTTATTCGTTTCAGCAGGAGATTCAGGAAGGGAGCGGTTTTGAACTTAATTTAAATGAAGCAGATACGTGGGATGATGAAGCCGACCGTTTTGAGCAGGAAGAACTGATAAGCCAGCTTCCCGAAAAGCCCGTTGAAATAGCCCCAATAGCCGAGCAGCCAAAATCTTTGCCTGTAATTGAGCCGGTAAAGCCTGCTGAACAGCCTGTTACCGCAACAGCGCCGGCAGATACGACCAGCCAGCAGGTACTTACCTTCAACCAGCGGATAATGGCCCAAAAGGCCGAAAAAACTAATGTTGCAGCAACAAGTACTACTACCGAGCTGCCTGTTACCGATCTGAAATCGGCCATAAACCTGAACGATAAGTTGTTGTACATTAAAGATTTGTTTAATGGTTACAGCCTGGCCTACAGTGAAGCTATAGAGATAGTGAACCGCTTTAATACTTTTGAAGAGGCTGAACGTTTCCTGAAAACAAATTACGTAGTGAAAAATAATTGGGAAAGTAAGGCATCAACAGCTGATAAATTTTATGCTTTGCTGCGGAGAAGATATCCTGCGGCGTAAGTTAGAAGTTCTAAGTCAAAAGTTCTAAGTCGGGGGTTCAACGTCGAATCTTGGATTAGGTGCGTTGGGATCTGCTTTTAAACAGGTTCTTTATGATCGGACCTATGACTTTAGGCTCAAGACTTAGAACTTAGAATTTTGTGTTGACTTTAGGCTCAAGACTTAGAACTTAAAATTTTGTGTTGACTTCAGGCTTGGGGCTTAATATTTCTGACTTGAGTTAAACGTTCGATTTCCTGTTCGAATCAAGCTTGATGAGCGTGAACAGGAGCATAGTAAAGCTTAACAACGATGAGCCTCCATAGCTGATGAACGGTAAGGGGATCCCGATAACAGGCACCACGCCGATAGTCATACCGATATTTATAACCACGTGAAAAAACAGCACAGAAGCAACGCCATAACCATAGATACGGGTAAACGGCGAACGTTGCCGCTCGGCTATGAGAATAACACGTAATATCAGGAACATAAACAGGCTTATTACCGTTAATGAACCGGCAAAACCCCATTCTTCGCCAACAGTACAAAAAATAAAGTCGGTACTTTGCTCGGGCACAAATGAGTATTGGGTTTGTGTACCATGCAGGTAGCCTTTGCCCCAAAGCTTACCGGAGCCTATAGCTATTTTTGATTGGTTTACGTTGTAGCCTTTCCCTTTTAAATCGGTAGTGATGCCCAGTAGTATGTTAATACGCTCTGTTTGGTGCCTCTTTAAAACATGGGTATAAATAAACTTTACGCTAAACATAAATGCTATGGAAATAGCAAGGCCAATAACCATAGTTTTAATGAGCTGCTTGTTACGCTTAAATAAAAAGATAATAAACGCAGTTATTGCAACCAGGATCAGTATAATATAAAGTGGGTTATACAGTAACGATGTAACAAAGAGAGTAATGAACAGGCCTGCAATGATCAGGAAATATGGTGACAAGCCTTCGCGATACAAAACAAATATTAAAGAACAAAATACAAGTGTTGAACCGGTATCGGGCTGCAGCATGATCAGCAGCATCGGGAACCCTATGATGGCCGCAGCCATTAAAAATGATTTGGGGTCGGTAACGCGGATATTGGTGCCGCTTAAATATCGCGCCAACAGCAAACACGTGGCAAACTTGGCAAACTCTGAGGGTTGTAGCCGAAAGCCGCCACCCATGTTTATCCAGGCCTGGTTACCACCTACGTTTCTGCCTATAATCAATACAAGTACGAGTAAAAATACAATTACCACATAAAATGCGGGGGCCAGGGCGGCAATAAACCGGCTTTCGAGTAGCAATATTACAATACCAACCACAATTGATACACAGATGTAAATGAACTGTTTACCGTAATTGGTAGATGTATCTACAATGCTGGAGTGGTTAGCGTCAAAAACTGCGGCGTGGATATTGAACCAGCCAATTACACAAAGTATCAGGTATATAAAAACCGTAAGCCAATCTACGTTAAAGAAGAAACTACGTTGCTGGGTGCTCATGACTTGCTCCTTCCGCCTGTTAACGATTTAATCCAGTTTGCCGGTTTGTTATTATAAGCCGCTTCCTGCCTCTCTTTTTTTATCGAATCGGCCTTGAATTTCTTAATTGAATCGGCTTTGAATTTTTTTATCGAATCGGCCTTCACAGCTCTGATGCTATCACGCCTGCGTTCTTTTTGCAGGTCTTGAGCATAAAGGCTAAGATCGGGCAGACGGTTGGCATTTGCAAAATAATCAACTGTAAACCCCGATTCGCGCGGCGTGATCTTGCCTTTTAGATATTTTTCAACTATAAAGCTGGCAATAGGTGCAGCCCAATGCGCACCCTCGCCAGAGTTTTCTACAACAACGGCTATTGCAATTTTAGGGTTATCGCGCGGGGCAAATGCCACAAATACCGAGTGGTCCTCACCATGCGGGTTTTGCGCCGTACCGGTTTTGCCGCACATAATAATGTCTGGTATTTTTGACCTGCGCGCTGTGCCGTTTTCAACCACGGCCTGCATGCCGTTAATAACCGGTTCAAAATATCCCGAATCTATCCCCACATAATTTTTTTCTACGTATTCCTTTTTGATGACGTTTTCGGTGCCGATAGCTTTAATAAGGTGTGGTTTGTAAAAAAAGCCGCGATTGGCAATGGTACACTCCAGGTTGGCCAGTTGTAATGGGGTAGCTAATAACTCGCCCTGGCCTATAGCCAACGCAGCAATAGTGCTTGACCGCCAGCCGCCTTTATGGTAAGTGTTATCATAATGCAAAGGCGTTGGTACGTTGCCCCGGCTTTCTGCCGGCATGTCAAGGTCAAGCCGGGCACCAAGACCAAATTTCATTACGTTATTTCGCCATGCATTGAAATTGGCCTCTGTGTTTTTTACCCCATACCGGTCAACAATGCGCTGAAACACCATGGTAAAGTAACCGTTACATGACTCGGCTACCGCTTTGGCCATATTTACCGTGCCGTGCGCTTCGCCATGGTTACAATGCACTATGCGGTTACCCACCCTGTAATTACCGGTGCAGTAAAAAGTTTCGTTAGGATTGATAATGCCTTCTTGTAAGGCAATTAATGCACTCAAAGGTTTAAAAGATGAGCCCGGTGGGTACTGCGCCTGTATAGGCCTTATGAAGAATGGCTTATACGGGTTGTTGTACATTTTGGCAAGGTTATTACCACGCTGACGGCCTACCATCAGGTTGGGGTCATAAGTAGGGCTGCTTACATAACACAAGATCTCGCCTGATGATGGCTCAATAGCCACAATACCGCCCAGCTTATTTTGCATCAGTTTTTCGCCAAGTCTTTGCAAATCGATATCAAGGGATGATGTAAGGCGCTCGCCCGAACGGGGTACGGTATCAAGCGCACCATTGGCAAATGAGCCTTTAAAAGCGCCATGTGAATCAACCATTTGAACCTGTACACCACGCTGACCGCGAAGTACATTTTCATAAGCTTTTTCTACACCGGTAACACCAATATAGTCGCCAAGGCGATAATAGCCGTTTGATCGTTTAATGTCCCTGTCGGTAACCTCGCCAATGAACCCCAAAAACTGCGCAGCTACAGAATCCGGATAAGTTCGTATGGTGCGGGGCACAATTGAAAAGCCCGGAAATTCAAAAAGTTTTTCCTGCAGGGCTGCGTATAACTCTACTGGTAGCTGTTTTTCAAATACCGATACGGTATTAGGTGATTGCCTTTTTGCTTTAATAAAACGTTTATCAAAGCCCTCTTTGTCGATGCCGATCATTTTGCAAAGCAGCAGGGTATCAAGAGGCTTAACTTCTTTGGGGTTAACCATTACATCGTAAATAGGCTCATTTTGTACCAGGATCTTTCCGTTACGATCAAGTATTGGCCCGCGGGCGGGATAAAGTATGGTGGTACGCCTTACATTGCTGTTTGCGTATATGGTATAGCGGTCATCAACTATCTGGATATAATAAAGCCTCCCTAACAGGGCTAATATAATAGCTATAAAGATACCGGTAACAACGTAGCGGCGTTCAAAAAACTTATTCATTTACGTTCTTTCCTTCTGAAAAATAGCAGGCCCGAAATTAGTATTAAAAATACGGTAAACAATGAACTCAAAACAACACGGCTTAGTGTGTATTGTATTTCAGAAAAACTAAAAACCTCTAAATTAAGCAGGAAAAAATGGTGGAATAAGGTTAGTATCAAAGCGTAAGTGAAAAACCAACGGAAACCCATGATACTTAATGTAGGTTCGGGCTCATTGTCAAAACCATCCTTTTGCACAGTTATACTAATGAACAGTACCCGTACTAACGCCAGCACAACGCAGGCAGCTGCGTGTAAACCAGGGGTATCATAAAAAGCATCAATGGTAATACCTAAAACAAAGGACAGTACAAACAATAGTACGTTAGGTACCTCAAAAGGAAGTAAAAGAATAAAAAGAATATAAAAATACGGCGTAGCGAGATTATAAAACGTAATGTTTTTTAACAGGAATACCTGCATAAAAGCCAATACGATAAACCTAAGAAGATTAACAAGGATAATCCTACTCATTTTTGTTTTGTACGGCCTCCAGTCCCGTTTGTTCACCTGCAAATTTGTTATTTACCACGTAAACGTATTGCAGTTTTGTAAAATCTACGGCTAAGGCTACCTCAACATTGATGAGTAAACCACCGCCTTTGGCGTGCAGGTTAGTAATTTTACCAAATGGTATACCTGTAGGAAAAAGCGAGTAACCGGAGGTAACCACCGTATCACCCATTTTAGGTTGTGCGTTATTCTGGATGTCTATTAATAACCCCCTGTGCGGATCAAGATCATTGCCCCATACAAATGAGCCAATATCCTTAGTGCCGGCAAGCATAGCACTAAACCGGGTGTTTTTATGTAAAACAGATTGAATAATGGCTAAATGATCAGTTACTTCAATAACCTGGCCCACTACCCCGGCCCCGGTTATTACACCCATATCTTTTTGTATCCCGTCCCTGCTGCCCCTGTCAATAGTAATGTAGTTGCTGCGTTTATTAAAAGAGTTATTGATCACTTTGGCTACAATATAACTATACTGCTGTTTGTAAACAGTGTCGTTAACCTTACGTTTTTCAACACTGTCAACATAAAAAGAGGCTTTAAGCTGGCCGCGAAGCTTTGCATTTTCGCGGGCAAGGCTATCGTTGGTTTCTTTTAATGACAGGTAGCTTTTCAACGCATCAACCTGTCCGTACAGTGTGCCGGTTACCTTACTGGTTGAGTTAATGAAAGATGCTTTTTGAAACGAGTTGTATTTAATATAAATAAGCAGCGAGCTAATCTCAAAAATCAGGAATAAAAAAAACGCGTTATACTTAGTTATAAATATCCAAAGGTTACGCATTGATCAGTGAGTTGTTGAATGGTGAGTAGTGAGTAGTTGTATGAATGAGCGATTAACCACTCACTATCCTCTACTCACCACTCACTAAACTATTGCATTAAAAATTTAAAATTACCGATGTTTTTAAGGGCGGTACCGGTTCCGCGTACTACGGCGCGAAGTGGGTCTTCGGCAACGTGAACGGGAAGTTTGGTTTTGGCAGCCACACGCTTATCCAGGCCGCGCAATAATGCACCGCCACCGGTTAAATAGATCCCGGTTTGGTAAATATCGGCCGAAAGCTCGGGTGGAGTAATCTCCAATGCTTTCAATATCGCTTCTTCAATCTTTGAGATCGATTTATCCAAACAATGTGCAATTTCTGTGTATGATACCATGATTTGTTTTGGCACGCCTGTCATCAGGTCACGACCCTGAACAGCAAAATCGCCCGGCGGCTCGCTCAACTCAGGAAGGGCAGCGCCAACCTCAATTTTAATTTTCTCGGCGGTACGGTCGCCGATCATGATGTTATGCTGACGACGGATATATTGAACGATGTCTGAGTCAAAGTTGTCACCCGCTACGCGGATAGACTGGTCGCACACGATACCTGATAAAGCGATAACGGCGATCTCGGTAGTACCACCACCAATATCGATGATCATGTTGCCCATAGGCTCTTCCACATCGATACCGATACCTACGGCAGCAGCCATTGGTTCGTGTATCAGGTAAACCTCTTTAGCGCCGGCAATTTCGGCCGAGTCACGCACTGCACGTTTCTCCACCTCGGTAATACCCGAAGGGATACAGATCACCATACGCAGCGATGGAAAGAACCATCCCTTGCCCTGGTTGATCATTTTGATCATCCCGCGGATCATGTGTTCGGCAGCGTTAAAATCGGCAATTACACCGTCTTTAAGCGGGCGCACGGTACGGATATTATCGTGCGTTTTACCTTCCATTTGCATGGCCTGTCTGCCTATGGCAATCACTTTATTGGTTGTTCTGTCAAACGCCACGATCGAGGGTTCGTCAACAACAACTTTATCGTTATGTATAATGAGGGTATTTGCTGTACCTAAATCGATAGCAATTTCTTGTGTAAAAAAGTTAAATAAACCCATCTGGTATTTCTTTCAGTATGTTATGCAAAGTTTATAAAAATACGCTTAAATAAATTAGCATTTTGCAATCTTAAGCGTTAAAAAATCACATTTATTGTGTTGCGGTTGGGTTGATAGAGCTTATTTATTAAGTGGTTGACTGGATTTACAGGTAAATTAAGTTAAAACAGGTCAAAAACATTTTTCCTTTTCACCAAATCAATCTCTACTCTTTAATCAAACGTTTTTAACCGATAAACTACTCACCTAATCAACCCAATCAACCTTTAAATTTAGTGTTTAAAGTGGCGTACGCCTGTAGTAACCATGGCTAAGCCTTTTTCGTTGCACATGGCTACCGAAAGCTTATCATTAATTGATCCGCCTGGTTGTAAAATGGCAGTGATACCTGCTTCGGCAGCTAACTCGGCACAATCAGGGAACGGGAAAAATGCATCAGATGCCATTACCGCACCATTCAGGTCGAAACCAAAACTTTGTGCTTTGATCACCGCTTGCCTAAGCGCGTCAACCCTTGATGTTTGACCAACACCACTCGCCATCAATTGATTATTTTTAGCAAACACAATGGTATTTGATTTGGTATGCTTTACAATTTTGTTGGCGAAGTACAAATCTTTTAATTCGGCCTCGGTAGGAGCTTTTTCGGTAACGGTTGTCATTTGGGCTGGGCCTTCAATAACTGCATCTTTATCCTGCTCAATTACACCGTTCAATAAAGTTTTGAAATGTTTAACGGGCAGTTCAACCGGCTGGCGAACCAATAGGATGCGGTTCTTTTTGCCTGAAAGGATTTTTACGGCCTCATCTGTAAACGCCGGAGCGATCAGCACTTCATAAAATAATTTGTCGATCTCAGTAGCTGTTTCAGCGTCTATCTCGGCATTGGCAATAATTACGCCGCCGAAGGCAGAAACCGGGTCGCAAGCCAAAGCATCAATCCAGGCTTGTTTAATGGTTGAGCGGGTAGCTACACCACAAGCATTGGTATGTTTAAGGATGGCGATGGTAGGCTCGGTAAACTCATCGATGATGGCAACAGCAGCATCAACATCAACCAGGTTGTTGTATGAAAGCTCTTTACCGTTCAGTTTGTTAAACATGGCATCAAGGTTACCATAGAATGTACCTTTTTGATGCGGGTTTTCGCCGTAACGTAAAACCTGGCTGGTTTGGATACTTTGTTTAAATACCGGAAGCGGTTCGGCCTCGTTAAAATAGTTGAAAATATGAGTATCGTAGTTGGACGATATGTTGAATGCTTTTTGAGCAAATGAGCGGCGCTGATCAATTGTGGTAACACCATCCTGCGTTTTTAGGATATTTTCCAGACCGGCGTAGTCATCTTTTGAAGCTACGATCACTACATCTTTAAAGTTTTTTGCAGCTGCGCGAATCAAAGAAATACCGCCGATATCGATCTTTTCGATAATATCTTCGGCGCTGGCACCTGATGCTACGGTTTCTTCAAACGGGTACAGATCAACAATCACCAAATCAATTTCAGGAATTTCGTATTGTGCTATTTGCTGTTTATCGCCATCATGATCTCTGCGGGTTAAAATACCACCAAAAACCTTAGGATGCAGTGTTTTAACACGGCCACCAAGGATAGAAGGATATGAAGTAAGGTCTTCAACCGGGATCACATTTACACCTAAATCACGGATAAAAGTTTCGGTACCACCGGTTGAATAGATATTTACACCAAGGCGGTTTAACTCATGAATAATGGGCTCTAAGTTATCTTTGTAATAAACAGAAATTAAAGCATTTTTTATTTGAACTGACTGGCTCATGTACACGCTGTTTTTTGAGCCGCAAAGGTAGTAATTAGTGATTAGAGATTGGAGGTTAGAGATTAGTTTTTTTTAATCAATGTTTTTGGAAGCTATTGGAGGTTAGAGATTTGGAAATACTCTTCTTGAAAAGTGTGTTTTTTGAAGGTGTTAATTGTCGAGTTGCTTCTTTAGATAGGAAATATATCCATTAATCATGCGCATGCATTCCTCACAATCTTGCCGCAGGCTGCTTAAAGTTTGGTCATCTATGAGGCTGTTATCAAAGGCAATTATCAGATGGTCGATAGTTTCGGCCGCGGATCCACGGGCATTTACAAGAAATTTGGAGGCATCTAAATAATGAAATCTGCCGTGTCCTTCGGCAATATTGTTCCCGATAGAACGGGATGAACGAATAATTTGATCTGTTAAGCGATATTTTTCCTCCGCAGGAAACGCTTTAACTAATTCAGTGATGTTGTTTCGAAGTACACGGGCCTTTTTCCAAACCTCGAGATCAGTAAAAGCCCCCATAAAGTATCCTGAAACTTAGATTTTTTTAATAAACGTAACCTTAAAACTAAAAAGAAAGCCTAATCTCTAACCTCCAACCTCAAATCTCTCAATAATCAACTCTTCATTTTCTTCAACAGCGCCTCTACTACTTTTGGGAAATGATTATGCTCCAGCTGCTGCCCTTTAAATTTTACGATCTCAAGGGTATCTCCTGGTTCTATCTTGAATTTTGATTGGTGGATGATCTCGCCTTCGTCAAAGTTTTCGTTTACAAAGTGGATGGTTATGCCACTTTCTTCTTCTTTATCTTCCAGTATTTTGCGGTGTACATTATCGCCATACATGCCTTTGCCGCCGTATTTAGGTAACAGGGCAGGGTGCAGGTTAATGATCTTATTAGGGAATGCTTTTAATAATGATTGTGGTACAAGCCATAAAAAGCCGGCAAGTACAATCAAATCAACCTGCAGGTTTTTTAGCAGACGGATAACGTCGTCCGTTTCATAAAATTCGTGACGGCCAAAAATATGTGATGGTACTTCAAAATTATCGGCACGCTGTAAAACGTAAGCTTGCGGGTTATTGGTAAGTATCAGTACAACTTCAGCATCGGCATTGCGTTTAAAATGCTCCATCAGTTTTTGAGCATTTGAACCCGAGCCTGAAGCGAAAATGGCAATTCGTTTTTTCATCGATAATATGTTTTTCAACGGAGATGAACCTAAATAGTTTCATCAGGCTGATTATTTACTTGTTATTGAAACTATTATAATAAAACCATTTTACAATTTAAAACTATTTTATGTTACTGGGTTGCGGTTATTTTTTGCCTTATAAACCCGTAGCGCATAATGCGCCTTTTTTTTGTTGCCGAATAATTGGGTTCAACATCTCCTGTTTCCAATACCATCGAATAATTACCCAAGGTAACTATTTTAGTGTTCTCAAACGGCTTTGAAGTACCGCCCGATGCTTTGGTGGTATCCTTGCATACAATATCTGAAATTAAAAATAGTTTATTGTCTGTAAGCGACCATCTTCCCTTTACAGTATCAGGGTTACATTGAAAGTTAGTGTAACTGCAGGAATTGTCGGCGTTGAAAGTAAAAAGCTGGATATCTTCGCATGTTTGATTTAGGGTATCTAACGAAACCTGGGCATCACCAACATAATTGGTAACGGTTATGGAGGCCAATTGCCAGTTACCGGCTAATAATCCGGGTATATGGCTTAAGTTATCTTTCTTGCATGAATTAACGATCAGTGCAATGCTTACTACAAACAGGAAAAATAACAGCGCAGTTCTTTTCATTTAATTAATGGCAAAATTATAAATTATGGTTGATTACCTTGCATCAGTACACTGTAATAAACGTTATAAATAAAATTTATTTCAAATTCTATGCGTGTTCCATTTGAAAAGCTTAAAGCAGAATTTAAAAGAGTATTATCAGAACTTGCTTTTGCTGAGAATAAAGCCGAAGTTATAGCAACTGTTTTTGCCGAAAATAGCAGGGACGGCGTTTATACCCATGGCTTAAACCGGTTTCCTGTTTTTGTTAAATATGTTAAAGATGATCTTATAAATATTAATGCCGATCCCGTTAAGCTAAATGCCTTTGGGGCCATTGAACAATGGGAGGGTAACCTTGGGCCGGGAATTTTAAACGCACGTTTTGCCATGAACAGGGCAATAGAGCTTGCTGCAGAAAATGGCATAGGCTGTGTGGCAATAAAAAATACCAATCATTGGATGCGCGGCGGCACATATGGCTGGCAGGCTGCAGAAGCCGGTTTCATTAGCATTTCTTTTACCAATACTATTGCTAACCTACCGCCTTGGGGTGGGGTCAGTCCACGGCTTGGTAATAATCCGTTGGTTATTGCCGTGCCCCGTAAAAATGGACCTGTTGTTTTAGACATGGCTATATCCCAATATGCTGTGGGGAAATTAAAACAATATGAGGCTAATAATAACGAGCCGCTTCCGCTGCCCGGCGGTTATGACAATGAAGGAAAACTTAGTACCGATGCTGCTGCAATATTAAAGTCGGAACGGTTACTGCCTGTTGGGTTTTGGAAAGGATCGGGATTATCACTGGTGTTGGATGTGTTAGCTACTGTATTAAGCGGGGGCAAGTCTACTGCCGAAATAACTAAAAGCGAACAGGAATCGGGTATATCCCAGGTTTTTATTTGCATCAAACCTAATGGCAGCGAGCAAACCGAAAGCCTGATCAATGAAATTATTGATTATACCAAAACCAGTTTGCCCGAATATGAAGGCGCTTCAATTTCTTATCCCGGCGAAGGCACTTTAAGAACAAGAGAGAAGAATTTAAAGGAAGGTGTTCCGGTTGATGAGCGGATTTGGAACGAGGTGTTGAATATGTAGATAAGGTTATGCGGCGGGAATGCTATATAAATTTGCCTGTGGTTAGTGTTGCCACTATAGATGTTTGGAAAATGAAACTATTTAAACCCATGTCATTGCGAGCGCAGCAATCTCGTAGCTAATGCATGTCCGCTCTGTATAGCTACGAGATTGCTTCGTCGTTCCTCCTCGCAATGACATGGTTTTTTTGCCACCATTTTCAACTGATCTGCATCTTCCCAGCACTTGTGGTGTTTCCACGGCCCCACACAAATCAACCCACCATCATCCCCTCAAATTTTTCCCAAAAACCGTCACGCGGAACAGGAGCAATAATGGCAACAGGCTCGTTTTTCACCGGGTGTACAAAAGTTAGCTTCCGGGCATGCAAACAAATGCTTTTGCGCAGGCTGCCGCGTGGGTAACCATATTTATTATCGCCCACAATAGGGCAACCAAGGGTTGAAAGCTGCACCCTGATCTGGTGCGGGCGACCTGTTATCGGGTCAACCTCAATCAAATAATATCCATTTAGCTCGCCGACAAGTTTATAACTTAACTCTGAGCGTAAGCTTCCCTGCACTTCGCGGTCATGGGCTTTGGTTACGTTTTTTTGCGAGTTTTTTACCAGCCAGTGTACCAGGGTGCCCTCCTCGGGGAAAGGTTTTTTGCGCACTACTGCATAATAAGTTTTATGCATTTCGCGGGCTTTAAACATTTTGTTGATCCTGTCGAGTGCTTTGCTGGTTTTAGCAAAAAGGATCACACCGCTTACCGGCCTGTCCAACCGGTGTACTACACCTAAAAATGCGCCGTTAGGCTTGCTGTATTTTTGGGCTATGTATTTTTTAACCTTTTCATCAAGTGGCTCATCGCCGGTTTCATCAACCTGTACAATATCGCCCGCGCGCTTGTTTATGCCAATAAGGTGGTTGTCCTCATACAGAACATCCTTATCGGTAATATCGTTACTGGTATAATTAAATTCGGGACGAGGCATTTTTATTTCGGATTTCGGATGTTCGATTTCGGATTTAATTTTTGATTTGCAAATCCTGCATCTTTATTTTTAGATTGTAGATGTGCCAATTCCGATTTATTCATCATCTGAAATCTGCACATCTATAATCTGCACATTAATACTGTTCCTTTTCGTTAGGGAAGCTGTTGCTTTTTACGTCGCTATTATAATTTTTGATAGCGTCGTGCATAATATCGTACATGTTGGAGTACTGACGTAAAAAGCGCGGCTTAAAGCCTTTGTTAATCCCCAGCATATCGTGAATCACCAGTACCTGTCCGTCGCAATGCTGACCGGCACCAATACCTATGGTTGGGATCTGGAGGCTTTCGGATACTTCCTGTGCTAATTTAGCCGGGATCTTTTCCAGCACTATGCCAAAGCAGCCAAGCTCCTGCAGCTTAAGGGCATCTTCGCGCAGCTTTTGCGCTTCGGCTTCATGTTTGGCTCGTACAGTATATGTTCCGAACTTATATATAGATTGCGGCGTAAGACCAAGGTGTCCCATTACCGGGATCCCGGCTGTCAGGATGCGGCTAACCGATTCGGCTATTTCAACGCCACCTTCAATTTTAACAGCATGTGCCCCGGCTTCCTTCATAATGCGGATTGCTGAATTTAATGCTTCCTTCGAGTTGCCCTGGTATGATCCAAAAGGCAAATCGACAACCACCAATGCACGCTTGGCTGCACGTACTACAGATGCTGCGTGATAGATCATCTGATCGAGCGTGATTGGCAATGTAGTTTCGTGACCAGCCATCACATTGGAAGCAGAATCGCCAACGAGGATGATATCCGTTCCGGCGTCATCAACTATAGTAGCCATCGAATAATCATATGCGGTAAGCATAGAGATCTTTTCGCCACGAACCTTCATCTCCTGGATGGTATTGGTGGTGATACGCTTTATTTCTTTATTTACAGACATTGATAAATGTTTTATCGCAGTGCAAAGGTACGTATGATTTCGGATTTCGGAATTTTGATTTCGGATGTGATTTTTTGATTTCGGATTTCGGAATTTCGATTTCGGATTTTTCTATTTTTTGATTTGCTCAAGGATTACTCTCCAATAAATAAAACCGAAATCCCACATCCGAAACGGCGCAGCCCTCTTGAACGCCGTTGAATACTATTAATGGTGAAAAATCCGAAATAAAAAATTCCGAAATTCCACATCCGAAATCCGAAATTATTTCCTACTTTTGCGCCGTGAATCCGGAAGTTCCTTACTTCATTATTTCTATCAGTTTTCACGGGGCTTTGAACCAGGCGATCCGATCATTTAACCCTTTCAATTTTTTTAAGCGATGAACTATTTGACCAAATTACCGGCTATATTGCTGCTTGCTGATGGCACCGTTTTTTACGGAAAAGCTGCGGGCAAAATGGGTACTACTACCGGCGAGATTTGTTTTAATACCGGCATGACCGGCTACCAGGAAATTTTTACCGACCCTTCGTATTTTGGGCAAATTATGGTGACCACCAATGCGCACATTGGTAACTACGGTATTGCCAATGAAGAAGTTGAATCGGGCAGGATCCAGATTGCAGGTCTGGTTTGTAAAAACTATAACATCGCATTCAGCCGTAAACAGGCAGATGAATCAATACAGGATTATTTCCAGGAGCAAAATATTGTAGGTATCTCTGATATCGATACCCGCCAGCTTGTTCGCCACATTCGTGATAAAGGTGCTATGAACGCCATTATTTCATCAGAAATATTGGATCTTGATGAGCTGAAGGCTAAGCTTGAGCTGGTACCTTCAATGGATGGCCTTGAGCTTTCATCGCAGGTATCAACTACCGAAACTTATACTTTTGGCAGCGAAGATGCTCCTTACCGTGTAGCGGTGCTTGACCTTGGCGTAAAGAAAAACATCCTTCGCAATTTTGATTCGCGCGAAGTTTATGCTAAAGTATTCCCGGCAAAAACTACTTACGCCGAAATGGAAAAGGATTTTGCCCCTACAGGCTACTTCATTTCAAACGGCCCCGGCGATCCATCGGCTATGCCTTACGCAGTTGAAACTGTAAAAGAAATTTTAGCTGCTGATAAGCCAATGTTTGGTATTTGCTTAGGTCACCAGTTATTGGCTTTGGCTAACGATATCCCAACACAAAAAATGTTTAACGGTCACCGCGGTTTAAACCACCCGGTAAAAAATATCATTATTAACCATTGCGAGGTTACTTCACAAAACCACGGTTTTGGTGTAGTACCGGATGCTGTTCGTGCTTCAGAAAAAGTGGAAATTACCCACGTTAACCTGAACGATCAGTCGATAGAAGGGATCCGCGTAAAAGGTAAAAAGGCATTTTCGGTACAGTATCACCCGGAATCATCACCTGGTCCGCATGATTCAAGGTATTTGTTTGATGACTTTATCAAGCTGATGAAATAAATTGCAGATGTGCAGATTTTAAATGTGCAGATGCCGAAAGCCTTTCAATTTAGTTTGGAAGGCTTTTTTGTTTTTCAGGATTCCTTTATAACTTAGTTGTATACCTGCCTGAATTATGAAGAAATCAATTAACCTGCTTTTATCAGCAGAAGAGAAAGCTATTCTCCGTGCCCAAAAAACTAAAATAGCCGATCTCGTAAGTTTCGCGCCGGATGAAATAGGAATGATATTAAATGCGGATACTGAACGTGCCCGAGAGATCAATGCGCTTATTGAATTTCAAAGTATTCCGTCATTAGGGATTAATTTTGCAACGGAGCTGATACAGCAAGGGTATTATTCGTTAGAACAATTAAAAGGTAGAGATCCTGTTGAACTGTTTAATGCATTTGAACGGCATGTGGATGCCTGGGCCGATCCTTGTGTAGAGGATTCATACCGGTTACTTGCCCATTATATAAAACATGGTGATACAGGTAAAAGCTGGTGGCATTTTACTGCCGAACGGAAAGCTTACCGGGCTCAATATGGTTTCCCTGCGGATAGGCCTGCTAAGGCATGGTACGAGTTACCGCAATATCGCAAGGGGAAGGAGTTTGTAGGGGGGAAGTAGAGATGTCGCTGTCTCGATCAGTAAAAAAAATATGTCATTGCGAGCGCAGCGTGGCAATCGCTTGCTGTACAGGGCGGCCATGCCTCCGTGCGATTGCCACGCTGCGCTCGCAATGACATGACTTTATATCACAAAAAAAACGCGAATGATTTACTCATTCGCGTTTTTGGTATAAAAACTCAGGCGGATATATCCTGGATTAGTTTAAGTATGATTGCAACAGGTTTGATTTTGAATTGTGACGTAAACGCATCAGAGCCTTGTCTTTCAACTGGCGAACACGCTCACGGGTTAAATCAAATTTTTCACCTATTTCCTCTAACGAGTGAGGTGCATGGCCACCAAGGCCAAAGAATAACATTAATACTTCGCGGTCGCGCTCGGCTAAAATGCCTAACGAACGTTTAATTTCCTGTGATAATGAATCGGCCATTACTTCGGTATCGGTTGCAGCATCAGAGCTGGCCAATACGTCAAGCAAAGTGTTTTCTTCACCCTGGATAAATGGTGCGTCCATTGAAATCTGGCGACCGGCATTATTCATCGAATCGGCAATTTTATCAACCGAAATTTCCAGGTTGTCTGCAAGTTCTTCGGGTGTTGGTTGTCTTTCAAATTCCTGCTCCAGTTTTGAAGCTGCTTTGTGAATTTTGCTTAGTGAACCAATTTGGTTCAGTGGCAAACGCACAATACGCGATTGCTCGGCAATGGCCGACAGGATTGACTGACGGATCCACCATACGGCATATGAAATAAATTTAAATCCTTTGGTTTCGTCAAAGCGTTTTGCTGCTTTAATTAAACCAAGGTTTCCTTCGTTTATTAAGTCGCCCAGGGTTAAGCCCTGGTTTTGGTACTGCTTAGCAACCGATACCACAAAGCGAAGGTTTGTTTTTGTCAAACGTTCTAACGCTACCTGGTCGCCCTCACGGATCTTTTGCGCCAGGATCACTTCCTCTTCAGCAGTGATCAAATCTACCTTGCCAATATCATGCAGGTATTTTTCGAGCGATGCTGATTCACGGTTAGTGATTGATTGGGATATTTTAAGTTGTCTCATTTTTTAATACAGATTATTAAGCTAAAAACGGTTCAATAAGATACATGTGCCGGGTTAAACAACCGGAGATAAAACAGACTACATTAAACTTTGCTTCCTTCTTTTTTTGTGAACCCGGGATAGTATTTATATTTTTAAAACGAGGGTTTGCTACTGATATTATTGCTGTAAGGAGCGAGCGGTTTAAAAGTTTTAAAATAATGTGCTAACCAATAAATGTTTAATCAACATATTACTCTACATTGAACAGCACAAAGATAAGCATTTATTTGCTATTATAGTGTCATTTAAACACCATGAAACAACGGTTAAAGTGAAGATAATATGAAGTTGATTTAATCTTTAGCCGGTTCAGGTGTTTGCTGGTTATCGTCTGTCTTCTGGTCGTCATCATTCTGCTTGGTTTTTTTGTGATTTTTATTCCATTTTATTTTTATTTTACCATCATCGCCATCGGTGGCAAGTATGTGTAAAACAATGCCTTTCATACGTTTTTTATTACGTTCGGTTTCGTCTTCAATTTTGCTGTCGTTTTTGGGGTTACGCAAAGGAACATCAAGAGCTATGTTTGTGCCTCGCGATAATGAATAAGTACCCTCCACATCCATATTGAGCACACTTGAATTAATTTGCATGGGGGCTATTTTGATCTTATCGCCGTTGATATCAAACTGGGCCTTCAGATCGCCAAATGTTATATTGTCCAGATCCCTGAAAGGAAAAGCAAACTTGCCCACACTTTTTATTGGCGAGAAATTAACTAATGCGCCTTCCTTTAAATTAACCATCGCAGTACCTCTTATCGACTTGGGTACCAGGTTCCCCGCATTATTAATTCCCCCTTTAATATCGGCCCTTGCCGAAAGGAAACCACGCAGGTTATCACTCGTAAAATCCTTTAGTCCGAAGTTATTAAACGATGCGAAAAAAGTATTAGTATTTACATTTTCAATAGTGGTACTTATTGCAAAATTGTTGGTTGGACCTTGCAATACCAGTCCGGCCATTTTTAATGAGCCGCCTGCACTTTTGAGGTTCACATTACGCACCTTCATGGAGTTATCGGCCAGTAAAATATCGGCTGTTACATCGGTAGCTAAAAACTTTTTGTAGTAAAGTTTTGCTACGCGGATGTGCAGTTCGGCTTGCCCTTTATCAAAAGCGGTGTTTAGCTGGCTGGTCATCTTTTTACTTGCCGACCGGCTCATACCCTTGCTGTTGCTGCTGTTACTGCTGCTTTGTTCTGATCCTCCCCGGCTATTCAGAAAGCTTAAAAATTCGCCCAAACGAATTTCAGGACTGGTAATTTGCCACACTATAACGATTTTTTCGGGGGCGTTGTAATATGAATTTAAAAAGTTACTCACCTTACCCTGCATGTTAACTATGCTGCTGCCATTTTGCAGGCGGATATTGTTTATATAAAGATCTTTTTCGGTAAACTTTAGTGCAATGGAATTGTTTTTAAACACTAACCCACGGGGTATATAATTCACATCGGCATTTTTGATATCAACATTGCCAGTTATCAACGGTTTGGTGAATTTGAAATTAACAATATCGGCTTTATAGGCCAGTTTAAGGTCGGCAATGCCTTTGGTAAACCTCAGGCTTTCATCTCCAATAACAGAGTTAAGCTTGCTGACCGGAAAACGCGAGCGGAAGATTCCTGTAGCCACCGGTGTATTCAGGTTATTAATAAATGCAGTATCAATGGTGAAGGGGATATCCTTATAAGTACCGTTAAAATGGTAAAGCTTTATTACAGAATTTTCATCGCCCAGGCCTTTACCGTCAATATAGTTATTGCTGAAAATACCCTTGAAACTACAGTTCTCAATAGTGCCGCCCTGGGTTTTCAAAACATTGTCCTTTACTTTAGCCGTAACATAAATGGAGGGATCTCCGCCACCGCCAAAGCTCCCTTTCAGGTCGCAGGTAACATCGATAGGTTTTGTAAGGTCGAACATTTTGAGGCTTTTGGTGATGTTGGCAGCCAGTAGGTTAGCGGCGCTGGTCCACAAAATATCATTAACCTTCAGGTTGATAGTAAATGGGGTTTCGGGCTTTTTAAGTTCAAATTTGGCGGCAACGTTAAAAGCGTCATCTCCTATATTTAAATTATTAGGTGCCACATTAATAACCTGCAAATCATAGTCATAGCTGATATCAAAATGTCCTTTCAATAACCTGTTTTTCATGAAGCTCCCTTTTTTTGTATTAAAGGAAAAGCTGTTTGCCATGGCGTTGAGGTCGATAGCCGCATTCCATGCTTTATTGGGGTAATCCAGACGGCCCTGAATGTCATTTACCGCAAATTTGAACAGTTTGTAGGCATGGCGGTCATCAACCACAAAATTCACCTTGCTTAATGAAAACCTTCTGATTTGCGTTGACGAGCTGGTTTGTTTCTCTTTCGGGTCTTTTTCAACTTTTGGTTTTGCTTTAAATATCGATGTATTGCTGTAGCCGGTGCTGTCGGTAAACAGATCAATGTCGGCATTGCTGATATCTATTTTATTGATCACTACTTCGCCTTTAATCAAAGCCGATGCATTTACTGATACTTCAAGGTCTTTAGCGGTAAGTAATGTATGATGATGTTCGGCCCAGCGATTATCTTTCAACACCACATCTTTCAACTCCACGGATACACCGGGGAAGCCTTTAAATAGTGTTGGGTCAATGGTACCGATGGTTAAAGTACCGTTCAGGTTTTTATTAAGCTCGGATGTGATCATGGCAAGCACCTTCTGCTTGTTATAACTAACATACACAGTTAAGGCAACGAACAGAATTATAATTAAACCCACAAGCGCTCCGGCGATCTTTAAGGTTATCTTTAACCATTTAGGCATTTCAACTAATTTATTGTTAAAGCGTTATGGTTATATAATTGTTTGTATTGTAACATATAATTAACACGCGGTATAGGAATAGGAAAATAAATCTGCAATAAGGTACAATATTTTTTAGGTATAATCGGCTACATCAGTATCATGGAAACAACTAATAAAATAAAGGCAGTCATTACAGGCGCTACCGGCATGGTAGGCGAAGGCGTACTGCACCAATGTTTAATGAGCGATAAGGTTGAAACCGTATTGGTGATCAACCGTAAACCCTGCGGCTTAACACATCCTAAGCTTAAGGAAATCATTCATGCCGATTTTTTTAACCTTACGCCAATCCAGGATCAGTTAGAAGGTTATGATGCCTGCTTTTTTTGTTTAGGGGTTTCCTCTGTAGGCATGAGCGAAGAAGCTTATTATAAAGTAACCTACCTGCTTACCATGCACGTGGCCGAAATTCTAAGCCGTATTAATCCTGATATGACATTTTGTTATATATCGGGTGCCGGTACCGATAGTACAGAAAGCGGTAGCAGCATGTGGGCCAGGGTAAAAGGCAAAACCGAAAACGACCTCATGAAACTGCCTTTTAAACAGGTATTTAATTTCAGGCCGGGCTTTATGAAAAGTTTTAAGGGCGCAAAAAATACACTTTCGTTTTATAAATACATCAGCTGGATGTATCCCATAGGCCGCCTCATTTACCCTAAAGGCTTTATTACGCTGGAAGAAGTTGGCAAGGCCATGATCAATACGGTGAACCGTGGTACCGGCCGCTGGATCCTTGACGGAAAGGATATTGTAGCCATGGCCCACGGATAGCCGGTTATGATATACAGATAGCATCGTCATCAAAAGCCGATATGTCGTTACTGTAGTTGATTTGTTTTTCTGATTAAGTTTCTGATTTTTAGTTTATTATGTTTTTGGATTGAGATTTGAATTGATATGCTAATAACACTAATCAACAACATTATTTGTGAAAACTAAACTCCGAAACAAAATGGAAACCAAATCATTAAAAAGCTGCCTGAATAAATATTTAGTTGCAGTAATTATTTTATCAGGCAGCCTGTTTGCGTTTAATAACGCTGCCCGGGCGCAGGTTAAAAACATTGTATTAGTTCATGGCGCTTTCGCCGATGGCTCGGGCTTTAAGGCCTTGTATGAAATTCTTACAAAAAAGGGGTACAATGTTACCGTAGTCCAAAACCCATTGACCTCGCTTAAAGATGATGTTGATGCAGCTAACCGGATCCTGGATAAACAGGATGGCCCAACGGTTTTGGTTGGCCACTCTTACGGCGGTACAGTAATTACCGAAGCCGGGAATAATTCAAAAGTAGTAGCACTGGTTTACATCGCCGCTTTTGCACCAGATAAAGGCGAAAATACCATAAAGTGGGTGCAATCGGCCCCTCCGGCACCTGAAAATGGAATTTTGCCTCCGGATGATAAAGGTTTTGTTTACTATGATAAAGCTAAATTTCATGGTGGTTTTGCCGGCGATTTAAGCAAGACGGAAGCCGATTTTATGTTTGCATCCCAGGGGCCAACTTCAGTTCAGTGCTTTATAACTCCTGTTGCCGAGGCCGCGTGGAAAACCAAGCCGAGCTATGGTATAGTTGCTACAGAAGACAAAAGTATTGTGCCCGACGTTGAACGTACCATGTACAAACGTGCCAATGCTAAAATAACCGAAGTGAAGGGTAGCCATGTGATCTTCATTTCACAGCCCGAAGCCGTTGCCAAAGTAATTATTGAAGCAGCAAACGGCGTTAAGTAAAAGGTAGTTTTTGTTACAGTTTAAGCGGAACCGGCGATTGCCTGTCCCGCTTTTTTATTGATATAATTGTTAGTTTTACTGTATAGGTGTTCGGAAGATTTTTGAGCAAGCGATATGTGATCCCCTCCCTTGGGAACCAAATTTTTAAATTCCCCTCTTGAGAGGGCGCGCGATAGGAAAGAGCGGTAGCAGAGGTGTGTTTATGCGATAGAATATTAAAGCAGAAACACACCCCCTCCACCCCTCTCAAGAGGGGAATCGCACAAGCCCTTGCTTGAATTATCTTCCGAACACCTATGGTTTTACCCCTAATAATCATCAATGGACGCCATAACCGTACCCGAAGCCGTTAAAGATAAACCGCAAATAAAAGCAGGCGAGATCTCTTTTGTATACTACCGGGAGCGGGGCGACCTGTTCAAAAACCAGGTGGTTTTTAATCAGTGTGCTATCAGTTTTGTACTTAACGGACAAAAGGAACTTTACCGCCATGCCGATTGTACAGTCATCAGGCCCGGCCAGGGCTTGCTGATTCCCGAGGGTAACACCCTGATTGCGGAGCATGTGGTAAAGGGGACTTCAAGAGATGAGCTATATAGCAGCTTCATCGTCTTTTTTCCACAGCGGCTGATAGCCGATTTCTTTTCAAAGCACTGTATTAGCACGAAAAATACGCTGCCTGATATGCCGCCTTACATACTTTTTTCAAATACTACATATCTTAACGAATATTTAAGGGGAGTTAGAGTTTTGGTTGATGGGGGGCAGCAACTTTCATACCCGGTAGCACTTCATAAACTGGAGGAATTGCTGCTCATTATTTATGAACTATATCCGGTACAGTTGATCGCTCTTTTTGGCGAAGGGCAAGATACCACAGGTTTATCACTGCAAAAACTGGTTGAAAATAATCTGTTTAATAACCTCACGCTTGATGAGCTGGCATTTTTGGCCAACCGAAGCCTGTCGTCATTTAAACGCGATTTTGAGAAAGCTTACGGCTTATCCCCTCAAAAATATATCCGCGACAGGAAACTGGAATCGGCCTGTGCCGAACTGAAGAAAGGCCGTAAGGCCAGCGAGCTTTATGGAACTTATGGCTATGAAAACCTGTCCAATTTTAATACGGCTTTCAAAAAAAAGTTTGGCGTAACCCCGGCAACTTATGGCCAGCAGGTTGTAGTTTGAGCCTCCTGCACTACTATTTGAACCGTTTGCAATAACAGTATAATCAGCTGCAAAGGCAACTTTGTAGTGTAATTAAATACTGTTATTATGAAAATGATCTTCTCCTTATTAGTAGGCCTTCTTATAACTAAGGCCGCATTTTCCCAAACGTTTACGTTAAAAAGCGCCGACCTTGGCGGGCAGTTCAGCAATGAATTTGTTGCCGGTAATTTTGGTTGTAGTGGCGGTAATAAATCGCCGCAATTAAGCTGGATCAACGCGCCGGAAGGTACCCAAAGCTTTGCGATAACTATGTATGACCCGGATGCTCCAACTGGTAGCGGCTTTTGGCATTGGGTTATGGTAGATATACCTGCAAATGTTCATGAATTAAAGCAAGGTGCCGGCGATGTTAAAAGCGGCATAGCCCCACAAGGAAGTTTGCAAAGTATTAATGATGTAGGTGCCCCCGGCTACCAGGGCCCATGCCCGGGAGTCGGCGAAGGCGATCATCGTTATTTGATCACCGTATACGCTTTAAAAACAGCTAAGCTGGGTACAACGCAAGCTTCAACAGCGGCTTTAACGGGTTTTATGCTGGGTAAGCAATTGTTGGCCAAAGCCTCGTTGATAGTTTATATGAAAAGATAGCCAAAGCAGTTATGGGTTAAACAATTCCCTCCCTCGGGTTTAAGTTAACCCACAAAATTCACCAACCTGAATTTCAACACGAGGCACCTACGGAGCCGGGAAATATGCCCCTTTTGCGCTATAAACACGCGGCCCCGATGGAGCCGGTAATATTTACAACATAACGAATATGGCCGACTTGCCAAGCGGCCTCAGAGAGGCCACGTGTTTATAGACAAAATTCAAACAGATATTGGACTCCAGCGGAGTCTCGTGATCGTAAACTTGCTTTCCAAGCACTGCTTAGCGCGCACTTAGATTTTGTGGGTTAACTTAAACCCAGGGGAGGGAATCGCACAATCTCTCGCTTTTATTATTTCAACGCTCGTTTCTACCTGATCGCAACCTGCAATTTAAGCACCCTGTTCTTCTCCGTTGAAAAACTTGCCCCGCCGTCATTGCTTATCGATGCCACATTATTTGGATCGGTTAAAATATCGCTGTAAGCAAAACCATAGCATCCCTTTGTAGTAACCGATTTGATGACAACAGCGTACCGCTTACCGGCAATCACAGGAATGTTGGGCTTTACCGCAATATTTCTGGCCGACCAGGAAATGGAATCAACAGTTAAAGTAGCAGCAGACAATGCATTGCCCGTAGGCCGCCCGGCATTGTCAAGCTCAAACACCTCGACAGATAAGCCCGCGTCTGGATGCCCTGTTTGAAATGTTGTAAAGCTGATGCCGGCTAAAGTACCGCTTTTGCTTGCCGTGAAAGTTTGTGAGCGCTGAACATTTTTGCCGATATCGCAGCCGGTTGTAAAATCTTCGGTTGGTTTGTTAGAAACGGAGTTCCTGGTGAAATTGGCTGTTTGCTCGCATTGCATCGGGTTGATGGAACCATCGGCTGCAAAGGTTAACGGAGCCCAATAAAAGTTTGCCAGTGCTTCATTTTTTGCAGCATTGTTCCACAAGTCGCTGCCAAAAAGGAAAATGGTTTCTGAGTTCAGCTTAATAGTTGATACAAACGACGGCTGGCCTCCGCAGGAATTATCACTGATCTTTATCCCATCCGACCATGGCCCCAGTGGCGACGGTGCTGTACGATAAGATGCGCCTGTGCCTGAGCAATAACCACAATTTGGGTCGGAATAAATGAGGTAGTATTTGCCTTGACGTTTAAACAGGGCAGGGGCTTCGGTATTACCGTTAGTAATTGATTTTACATGTTGGCCGGTGCCAGTTAAATAGTCGGCGCTTAGTTTTTCAATTACAATGCTGCCTTTGGTGCGCCAGTCGGTATAGGCCAAATAGCCGGTGCCGTCATCATCGACAAAGGTATCATGATCGCCGTTGTTTAGCCCAGCCACCGGCATTTCGCTGTTTACAGCCAGGGTTGGTTCTTTAACTTCGGTGAAAGGGCCAACCGGGGTTTTGCTTGTGAATACCCGGTAGCCTACGCGGTTATCATAAACGTTGATCCACAGTACGTAGCGTTTTGTTTTTTTATTGTAGATGACATGCGGGCGAAAGCAGCCATAAGTTTTGCCATCGCAGCGGGTTTGCCAAACAGGTGTTTGGGCATCAAACATAAAGCCCCTGTCGGTCCAGTGCTGCAAATCGGTTGATGAATACGTTTTAAAGCCACAAAAGGGCGCAGTTTTATTTCCCCACTCAAAACCGCAATCATAACTGGTGCCGTACAGGTAGTACACCCCGTTAAATAAAGCTATCTCACCATCATGCGCATCAACAGCATTGCCAAGGTTGTCAAATTTGGTTACCTGCCTGCCGTTTTTGTCGAAATTTTTAATGCTTTGCGCCGCTGTAAACCGGGCAGCGAAAATGATGGCTATAAAGCTAAGCAGGATAAGTTTTCTCATTGGTTTTTTTATTGTCGATCTGTGGCGCTACTTCACCGGCGCAAAACAGGTATCATAAGTTGAACCAAATTTATCCCATAGCATGAAAGCATCGGTTACACTTTTTGATATTAGGTTTATCATTTATGATAGCAGGTTTTAAGGATCTCCCAATGCCCGTTTCCGGTAATCGGTAGGGGCAATGCCCGTTTTTTCTTTAAACAGTTTTGAGAAATAGAAATACGATTCAAACCTGAGGTCGTAAGCAATTTGTTTAATGGGGATCGAAGGATCGTTCAGCAACTCTTTGGCACGGTCAATTTTTAACTGGATGTAATATTGCCCCGGCGATAACCCCGTATGGTTTTTAAAGGCTTTCCTGAACCACGAATAACCTACACCCAATTGAGACGCAGCCTGCTCTGGCGAAAAATCGGCAGCTATATTTGACCGGAACAACAGTCTTGCCTCATTGATCAATACTTCGCGGCCGTCGCTCACTGCGTTTTGCCTGCTCACAGCATGAAAACTCCCCAGCAAATGCATTACTGCACCTGATATCTGGGGTTGATAACCTGTATCTTCCTGTTGTGTTTTTTCGATAATACTGTTAAAAAGGGCAAAAATATTTTCATTGAAACCGATGCTCAGGCAAGGCGCTTCAGGTTTAAAGAAACTTTTATCAATAAGGTTGTCCATCACTTCGCCTTTAAAACCTATCCAATATTCGTCCCACCCGGTTTTCTCGTCAGGTTTATACCGGTGCCGCTCTCCCGGAAACAGGACAATTACACTGCCTGCCTTTACTTCGATCCGTTTACAGCTGTCAGATTCAAAAAGACCTTTCCCCCGGGTAATATAAATTACCTGGTATTCGTTCAGTACCCGGCCTGTGTGCCAGTTAAAATAATGGTGTGCCGGATGCGCTTTGCCGGGGTATGAGCCTGATGCCTCTATATGGGTGCACCCGGTATTCAAAACACATAATCCCCAGTTTTCATCTTCCTTACTTACGGGCAGGTATTTGTAGTAATTGATCATATGGTAATGATTGCAGGCATCAATAAATACATCTTAAATATCAAAATGTGTATTGATGCCGTGGTTTATATGGCAATATTTGACTCACACCAAATTATGATGAGTCGTCTAAATCAATATTCGTTACAGAGCGTGTATAACGCTGGTTCCCATTTAAAAATTCGTTATGTATATTGTATAACACAAACGCTCCGCCCCTAAAGTGGAAAAATAACCTGTTTTAAACAACATCTAAATTAATATTAGTTTTATAGTTTTCTAATTATCAGCCAAATCCACCCATCCCTAAATAATTAAACCTCAAAATGAATACCTTCAGCAAACAAATAACCTCCGGACTTAAAATAGGACTTTTTGGCATAGGACTTAATACTTATTGGGATCAGTTTGAGGGACTTGAGCAGCGGCTTTCGGGCTACGTGGATGAAGTGGCAGATAAATTGGCCGGCTTTGGTTCGGGAGTGGTTAATCTTGGATTGATAGATACGCCGCAAAAAGCATTTGAGGCCGGTAGCCGTTTTCGTCAGGAAGATGTTGACCTGATTTTTCTGTATGTTACTACCTATGCGCTGTCATCAACCGTACTGCCTGTTGTAAAAAGGGCCAAAGTACCGGTGGTGATCTTGAACCTTACACCGGGAGCAGCTATCAATTATACAGCATTCAACAAAATGGATAACCGTACAGCAATGACCGGCGAATGGCTGGCCTACTGCTCTGCCTGTCCGGTACCCGAAATTGCCAATGTGTTTAAACGGGCTGCTATCCCGTTTTACCAAATAACGGGTATGCTGCATAGCGACCCGCATGTTTGGCAACAGGTTGAAGAATGGATAGCCGCAGCTAAGGTTGCTCATACCATGTACCATAACACACTGGGGGTTATGGGGAATTATTATGGTGGAATGCTGGATATCTACTCGGACCTTACCTTGCAGTGCGCCACATTTGGCGGACATATTGAAATTATGGAGGTTGATGAATTATCCGGTTTACGCGATACAGTTCAGCAGGTTGAACTGCAGGATAAGATCAATGAATTTCATGAACGCTTTGACATCCAGCCTGATTGTTCAGACTTCGAGCTTGAGCGCGCGGCAGCAACAGCCGTTGCCTTAGATAAATTGGTGGCCAAATATGGCCTGGGTTCTATGGCTTATTACCACAAAGGCACCGGCAATGCAGTTAATGAGAATACCATGAGTTCGGTGATCCTGGGTAATTCGCTGCTCACTGCTGCGGGTATCCCGGTAGCTGGTGAGTATGAGATCAAAAACGCCCAAGCCATGAAAATAATGGACAGTTTTGGCGTAGGTGGTTCTTTTACAGAATACTATGCCATGGATTTTAACGACGATGTTGTGCTGATGGGGCATGATGGCCCATGCCACCCGGCCATTGCCGAAGGCAAGATCAAAGTAAAACCATTGCAGGTTTATCATGGAAAGGTAGGCAACGGCCTTTCGGTCGAAATGTCTGTAAACCATGGCCCTGTTACCATGCTTTCGGTTGTGGAGACGGCAGGCGGCAAGATCATCTTCCTGGTAGCCGAAGCTGAATCGGTACCAGGGCCGATATTGGAGATAGGTAATACCAACAGCCGCTATAAATTTACCATAGGGGCCAGGGCTTTTGTGGAGACCTGGAACTCACACGGTCCTGCGCATCACTGTGCCGTAGGCAAAGGGCATATCGCATCAAAAATTAAAAAACTGGGCGATTTGTTGGGGGTGGAGACGGTGAAGGTTTGTTGAGAGTAGGTTGTTTTATTGTAGATAAAAGCTTTGGATGCCCGTTTTAGGAGGCACCTACGGAGCCTGAAATCTTTCTCATTTATACTATAAACACGATACTCCTCTGGAGTGTGAAAAGCATGAACCTGTAAAGCTCCGGCGTTTTGCAGGTTATAGATTCTGCGCAAATTTACTTCCTCCGGCTCCATAGGAGCCACATGTTTATAGGAAAAGTTGCATCCTAATAATAGGCTCTGTAGGAGCCTCCTTGGCTCTGAATTTTATAAGATAAGTAACATTATTGTTCGGAAATTAAACGTTTTACCATTCCAAAACGGCGAATCCGCTTTATTTTGATGTTTTTATATTGTTAAAACAACACTAATTATTGCTTCCGGGTTTATTCTCTTTCACAACCATTTTTAGGGTTGTTTTGCCTGTGTAGTAACTTTTTTACAGGGTTGCTGGTCTTGCTATGCCATTAATGCATTTTATCCGAATAAAATTTTAAATAAAATTTCTCTTTGTCAAAAATTAAGTGTTATTTCGACAATAATTATAAATCTTTATATGAGCAATAACCAATTAGTGATCGGTGTCGATTACGGTTCCGATTCCGTGCGCTCCGTTATAGTGAACGCGGCCAATGGAGAAGAAATAGCATCATCAGTATTTAATTATCCCCGCTGGCGTGATGGCAAGTATTGCGTACCTGCCGAAAATCAGTTTCGCCAGCATCCGCAGGATTATATCGACGGACTTAAAGCCACCATTAAAGATTGTATAGCACAGGCCGGCGGCGAGGCCATCGCAAAAAATATAAAAGGCATTTCTGTTGATACCACCGGCTCAACCCCTGTAGCGGTTGATGCCACCGGTACCCCGCTTGCCCTAACTCCGGGTTTTGAAACTAACCCCAATGCCATGTTTGTATTGTGGAAAGATCATACCTCGGTTAAAGAAGCAGCGCAGATCAACGAGCATGCTACAAAATTTGATACCAATTATTTGAAATATGTTGGCGGCATTTACTCATCTGAGTGGTTTTGGGCCAAGTTACTACATGTGCTAAGGGTTGATAAAAGCGTACGTGATGCCGCTGCCTCATGGGTGGAGCATTGCGACTGGATCCCCTTCCTGTTAACAGGTGGTAGCGATGTTAAGGCTATTAAACGCGGCCGTTGTTCTGCAGGGCATAAAGCCCTTTGGGCCGAGGAATTTGACGGTCTGCCTCCTGAAGAATTTTTTGTTTCCCTTGATCCGCTACTGGCTGGTTTCAGGGATAAATTATATGAAGATACATACACTGCCGATGAAGCAGCCGGAAACCTCAGCGCAGAGTGGGCGGAGATATTGGGACTCTCAACCGATGTAGTTGTAGGTACCGGCGCTTTTGACGCGCACATGGGCGCTGTTGGTGGCCAGATTGAACCTTACCACCTGAGTAAGGTAATGGGTACCTCAACCTGCGATATTTTGGTGGCCCCATCGTCAGAGATGGAAGGCAAGCTGGTACGCGGGATCTGCGGGCAGGTTAACGGCTCTGTTATCCCGGGCATGGCAGGTTTAGAAGCTGGTCAATCAGCCTTTGGCGATACTTATGCCTGGTTTAAAAACATCCTGGCCTGGCCATTAAATAACCTGCTTTCACAATCGCAGGTAATTGACGCGGCTACTGCCGAAGCTTTGAATGAAGAAATTTCTGAAATGATCATCCCAGAACTCAGCAGGCAGGCAGCATTATTGCCAATTGAAGAAAACAATGAGCTGGCTATTGATTGGTTTAATGGTCGCCGTACGCCCGATGCTAACCAGGAATTAAAAGGCGCTATCACAGGTTTAGGTTTGGGCAGCGATGCACCAAGGGTATTCCGTGCATTGGCCGAGGCTACCTGCTTTGGTGCCAAAAGCATTGTCGACCGCTTTATCAGCGAAGGTATCCCGGTAAAAGGCATCATTGGTATTGGCGGTGTGGCTAAAAAATCATCTTTCGTGATGCAAATGATGGCCGATGTTTTGGGCATGCCTATCCGCATTCACCAGTTTAAACATACCTGTGCTTTGGGCGCGGCGATGTTTGCAGCGGTTGTAGCAGGAATTTACCCAACTGTTGAAGAAGCCATGGCTGCTATGGGTCGTGGTTTTGACGTAGTATACGAGCCAAACATTGCGCTGAAAGAAGTATATCAGCAGCGTTATAATCAATACAGCACATTAGGCAGGTTTGTTGCCGCTGAGGTTGCCCTGAAAAATAATCCTGAACTGCAAAACGCATAATAACAAAATGAGTAAATATGATCATATAAGGCTTAGTGCCTATAATGCCAACATGCAGCTGCCTAAACTTGGCCTTGTGCTGTTCACTTTTGGCAACGTAAGCGCTGCCGACAGGGAATTGGGCGTATTCGCCATTAAACCAAGCGGCGTACCTTATGAAGACCTTTCGCCGGAGAAAATGGTGATTGTTGATTTTGACGGAAATACTGTTGAAGGTGACCTACGCCCATCAAGCGATACCAAAACACATGCTGTGCTATACAAACACTGGGATGGCATCAACGGTATTGTGCACACGCACTCTACCTACGGAACCGCCTGGGCACAGTCGCAACGTGATATCCCTATCTTTGGTACCACCCATGCCGATCATTTAACGGTTGATATACCATGCGCCCCACCCATGAATGATGAAATGATCAAAGGCAACTACGAGTACCAAACCGGTTTCCAGATCATGGAATGCTTTGAAGAAAAAGGACTGGATTATAAAGAGGTTGAAATGGTATTGGTGGGTAACCATGCACCATTTACCTGGGGCAAAACTGCCGAAAAAGCGGTTTACAACAGCGCCGTGCTGGAAGCTGTTGCCCAAATGGCCTACCTCACCGAGCAAATTGATAAAAGCGCCCCACGCTTAAAAGATGCGCTGATCAAAAAGCATTACGAACGCAAACACGGACCTGATTCATATTACGGACAATAAATATGAGAAAGATGGAAACTTTTTTAGCTCCCCTCTCGAGAGGGGACGCGGAGGGAAAGAGCGATAGCAGGGGTGTGTTATACCAGCGGTATAGCAAAGCGGAAAAACACACCCCTCCACCCCTCTCGAGAGGGGAATCGCACATCCCTCGCTTTTTTAAGTACGCCGCTTTTTTCCTGCTGCTTTGTTTTTTCGCCTGCACCCGGTTATCGGCACAGGTAGCAGCTACACCGCCTATGGGCTGGAACAGTTATAACTGTTTTGGTTCGGCAGTACATGAAGATGAAGTTAAGGCCAATGCCGACTACATGGCAGAACATCTCAAGCAACATGGCTGGGAGTATGTAGTTGTGGATTTTTTATGGTCGTACGATAACCCTCCGGGAAGTAACATCGGCAACCCATTCCAGTTACGTTTACAGGATGGCTCATATGTGCCATGGCTTACTATGGATAAATGGGGCCGTCTTACACCTCAGCCTACCAAATTCCCATCGGCTTTTGGCGGTAACGGTTTTAAACCGCTGGGCGATTATATCCACAGTAAAGGTTTGAAATTTGGCATCCACGTTATGCGCGGTATCCCAAGGCAGGCCGTTTGGTCAAAATCGCCGGTAAAAGGAACCAATGGCATCACTGCCGATATGGTGGCCGATACCAACTCAAAATGCCCATGGATGAACCATATGTATGGTTTGGATATGAAAAAGCCTGGTGCGCAGGAATACCTGAACTCGCTGCTGGAGCTTTATGCCTCATGGGGAGTTGATTTTATTAAGGTGGATGACCTTTCGCGCCCATACAGTAATGCAGAGGTTGAAGGTTACCAGAAAGCCATTCAACAATGCGGCAGGCCGGTTGTGCTAAGCCTTTCGCCCGGCGAAACCCCGGTTGCACAGGCTGCACATGCTACCAAATATGCCAATATGTGGCGCATGGCCGATGATTTTTGGGATAACTGGAAAGAGATCTTGCATATGTTTGATTATGCCAAAAGCTGGGAAGGCGTAAGCGGCCCCGGTCACTGGCCCGATTGTGATATGATCCAGATCGGTAAGCTGAGTAAACGTGGTCCGGTAGGACAGGAGCGCTTCAGTCGCTTTACCGAGGATGAAGAGTATACCCACATGACGTTTTGGAGTATCTTCCGCTCGCCCCTGATGATAGGCGGCAACCTGCCCGAAAACCGCGATTTTGAGTTGAATCTTTTTACCAATGACGAAGTAATTGCGGTAAATCAAAAAGGATCAAGTCCAAAACAACTATACAAAAAAAATGGTGCTATGATCTGGTATTCACAGATCCCAGGCAGTAAAGACATTTATGCGGCCTTTTTCAATATCGGTGATGATGACAAATCCGTAGCCTTGAATTTCAAAGACCTGGGCCTGAAAGGTAAAGTAACTGTACGCGACCTGTGGAAAAAGCAGGATGTTGGCCAATATAAAGCAAGCTATCAGCAAAAAATTAACAAACACGGTGCGGCGCTATTCAGGCTGTCACCAAAAAACTAAATCACTAATTCAATAAATCGCTAAATCACTAATTGACATATATGATCGATCTGAAAACATTTGAAGTATGGTTCATTACCGGGAGCCAGAATTTATACGGAGAAGAAACACTAAAAAAAGTTGCCGAGCACTCGCAGGAAATTGCTAAAGGTATTGATGGTGCTGCCAATATCCCTGTACGTGTGGTATACAAACCTGTTGTTAAATCAACCGAAGAAATTTATAACACCTTACAGCAAGCTAACGTTGCCGAAAACTGTATCGGTGTTATTGCCTGGATGCATACTTTTTCGCCTGCCAAAATGTGGATCAGGGGCTTAAGCATCCTTAAAAAACCGATGCTGCACCTGCACACTCAATACAACCGTGATATTCCATGGAGCTCAATCGATATGGATTTCATGAACCTGAACCAAAGCGCCCATGGCGACAGGGAATTTGGTTTCATGGTATCACGTATGCGCATTAACCGCAAAGTAGTTGTTGGTCACTGGCAGGACAGCGAAGTGTTGAAAGACATTGAAAGCTGGACTCGTGCAGCTGCCGGCTGGTACGATTGGCAAGGTGCAAAATTTGCCCGCTTTGGCGATAACATGCGCTTTGTAGCTGTTACCGATGGCGATAAAGTTGAGGCCGAATTGAAATTTGGTTTCGCAGTGAATACTTATGGCATTGGTGATCTGGTTGCTGTTGTTGACAGCATCAGTGATGCCGAAGTTAAAGCCCTTACCGATGAGTACGAGGCTACTTATACCATGGCCGACGACCTTAAACAAGGTGGTGCAAGGTATCAATCAGTTTATGACGCAGCTAAAATTGAGCTTGGATTACGCAAGTTTTTACAGGATGGCAGCTTTAAAGGTTTCAGCGATACGTTTGAAGATCTGCATGGCATGATCCAGTTACCGGGTATTGCTTCACAACGTTTAATGGCCGATGGTTACGGTTTTGCCGGTGAAGGCGACTGGAAAACTGCTGCTTTAGTACGTGCCTTTAAAGTAATGGGTGCCGGCCTGCCTGGCGGTAACGCTTTCATGGAAGATTATACTTACCATTTCGACCCGAACAATGCGCTGGTATTAGGCTCGCACATGCTGGAGGTTGACAGCAGCTTAGCTAATGGTAAAGCATCATTAGAAGTTCACCCATTGGGTATTGGCGGCAAGGCTGATCCTGCACGTTTGGTATTTAACGTAGCCGGTGGCGCTGCCCTTAATGCATCAATTGTGGATATGGGCAACCGTTTCCGTTTGATCGTTAACGAAGTTGAAGCCATTGAGCCGGTTGAAGACCTGCCAAACCTGCCGGTTGCAAGGGTGCTTTGGAAACCACTGCCTGATATGAAAACTGGTTGTGCAGCCTGGATCTATGCCGGTGGAGCACACCACACAGCTTACAGCCAAAACCTGTCGGCCGAGCTGATCAATGATTTCGCTGATATGGCTGGTATCGAGTTTTTACGCATTGGTAAGGATACTAAACTTGATCAGTTCAGGAACGAGATCAGGTGGAATGATGCGGCTTATAAATAGCCCCCTCTAAATCTCTCCCTGAAAGGGGGACTTAAAAAGACTTACGAAGTTTTTAAAACTTCGTAAGTCTGAAAATAAACCGTCATTGCGAGGTACGAAGCAATCCCAAACTATACAGATGGGCTTTGCATATCAGGGATTGCTTCGTACTTCGCAATGACGCGATGATGAAGGAATTTGCGCAGTTTGCGTTAGGGATAGGAGCGGATACCGGCCCGTGGCTAAGGCCTTGTGCAGTATGAGCGGATAGCCCGGCCGCAGGCAACGCCATCCTGAATTTGAGATTTCGGATGTGCGATTTCGGAATTTTCTGAACTCGATTTTATGGAATTAAAGAATTTGTCGAATTCGCTTAGCATTCTGTCAATTCGTTAATTCTGGTTCAGAAAAAAATGAGAAGAATATAAACTTAACCAATGCTTTAAAAAGCCCTCTCCCTTTAGGGGAGGGTTGGGAGGGGCAAACTAAACTAAATTTTAAACCTAATAATGAACAAATTTGCAACTATCGATTACGTGATCTTCGTAATCTATTTTATTGTGGTTACGGGCTACGGGTACTGGGTGTACAGCCGTAAAAAGGTCAAAGGCGTATCTGATAGTCATGACTTTTTCCTGGCCGAAGGTTCACTCACCTGGTGGGCTATCGGGGCCTCGCTAATTGCATCAAACATATCGGCCGAGCAATTTATAGGTACCAGCGGCCAGGGTTTTGAAGTGGGCCTTGCTGTGGCAGCTTATGAATGGGTTGCCGCTATTGCGCTTATCATTGTGGCTGTGTGGTTCATCCCCATTTTCCTGAAGAATAAGATCTTCACCATGCCGCAGTTTTTGCACAACCGTTATAATGAAACGGTGAGCTTTATTATGGCCATTTTTTGGCTGTTGCTGTACGTGCTGGTGAACCTTACCTCTATACTTTACCTGGGTGCTTTGGCTATCAACAACCTGATGGGTGGTGGATACCTGCATGAAATTATCATTGCGCTTTCAATTTTCGCATTGTTCATTACCCTGGGTGGTATGAAAGTTATCGGTTTTACCGATGTGATACAGGTTTTAGTATTGATTATTGGCGGTCTGGCCACAACGTATATCGCGCTTACTTTGGTGAGCGAGCATTTTGGTTTGGGTAAAGACGCGATGGCCGGTTTAAACAAAATGATGAGCGATGCGCCTGATCACTTCAGAATGATGATGGCTAAACCTAAACCGGGTGCGCCGCAGGAAGAGATCAATAAATACCTGGCCCTGCCTGGTATTGCCATGTATTTTGCCGGCCAGTGGATCGTGAACCTGAACTATTGGGGCTGTAATCAATACATTACCCAGCGTGCTTTGGGTGCCGATTTGAAAACTGCTCGTACAGGTATCTTATTTGCCGGTTTAATGAAACTGGCTATGCCCGTAATTGTGGTTTTACCGGGTATTGCAGCTTATGTATTATACAAGAACGGCGCATTACAGCAGGAGATGGCAACCGGCGGTCATTTTAAAATAGACAATGCTTATTCGGCTATCCTTGGGTTTTTACCTACCGGCTTAAAGGGACTTTCGGTAGCGGCGCTTACGGCTGCAATTGTGGCATCGTTGGCGGGTAAAGCAAATAGTATCTCTACCATTTTTACGCTTGATATTTACAAAAAGCATATCAATAAAGAAGCCAGCGAAAAAAGTATGGTAGTATTCGGAAGGCTTACTATTGTGGCGGCCCTGGTATTCTCTATCATACTTACCTGGAAAGATTTGTTAGGCATAGGCGGTGAAGGCGGCTTTACCTTCATTCAAAAATATACAGGCTTTATCAGCCCCGGCATATTTGCTATTTTCATTTTAGGTTTCTTTTGGAAACGTACTACCAGCGCAGCTGCGATAGCAGGTATTTTAACAAGCTTTGGTATGTCGGTATTGTTCAATAACTACGCGCCAAGGCTGTTTGGTAACGAAACTATCCTTTACACGGCTTTCCCGAACGGCAAAGGCGGGTATGAGATCCCTTTCCTGATTTGTATGGGGCTATCATTCCTGTTCACTATGATCGTAACGATAGGTATCAGTTTAGCCGGACCGAAGGTTAACCCTAAAGCGCTCGAAATTCCGCGCAGCATGTTCAAGGTTGAAAAATCGACCATGGCATTAATTATAGTTACACTTATACTGCTTACCATGCTTTATGTGAAGTTCTGGTAAATGGTTAAAATATTTGATTTTTGAATAAGAAAGTCCCGCGCGAGGCGGGCTTTTTTTAATTAAATATTTTAAGTGTTTTTTTAACAATTATAAATTAATTTTTATACATTGGTCTCGCTGATCCCTAACCATCAGTTAAACCAATTTATTTGCTCCGGAAATTATAAATGTTAAACGGCAGTGCTGTAAAAAGGCAAGCTAAAACCTCAAATTATGAAGAATAACAGGAATTTATTAATGATGTTAAGCTGTTCGGCAGCGCTTTTTGCGGCTTGTAACAGTAATCCAAAAACAACTGATTCAACCGTGAACGATTCAACTTCGGTAACTACCCACACTATACCCGATTCGGCAAACTTTGAGGCCGATGTACAAGGGCAAAAAGTAAAACTATTCACCCTTAAAAATAACAGCGGCGTAACAGCGGCTATCACCAATTATGGCGGCAGGCTGGTAAGCTTACTGGTACCCGATAAAGATGGTAAACCTACCGATGTTATTTTGGGGCATGACTCATTGAAAAGCTATCAGAAACCAAAGGAAACTTTTTTCGGCGCCATCATCGGCCGTTATGGCAACCGTATTGCAAAAGGTAAATTTTCGTTGGACGGTAAAACCTATCAGCTGGATGTAAACGATGGTGTTAATACACTGCACGGCGGCTTTAATGGTTTTTACCGCAAAGTATTTTTGGCTAAACAACTAAGTGCTTCGCAACTGGAGCTTACCTACGTATCAAAAGATGGGGAAGGCGGTTATCCCGGCAATTTAACAGCTACTGTAGTTTATACTGTGGGCGATGATAATTCGCTTAAAATAGAGTACAAAGCCACTACGGATAAACCTACCGTAGTTAACTTAACCAACCACGCATATTTTAACCTGAATGGTGCGGGCAGTCCTACTATCACCGATAACGTAATGCAAATTAATGCTGATGCATTTTTGCCTGTGGATACCACACTTATCCCAACCGGTAAATTACAACCTGTTAAAGGCACTCCGTTTGATTTTACCATATCTAAAGCTATTGGTAAAGACATTGGCACTGCCGATGAGCAATTGAAAAATGGTAAAGGTTATGACCATAATTTTGTATTAAACAAACATGACCTGGCTACCCCGGTTGCTACAGCTAAAAGTACCGTTACCGGTATCACTATGGAGGTATTTACCGAAGAACCAGGGCTGCAGTTTTACTCGGGCAACTTTTTAACCGGCGAAAGCAAAGATGGCAAAGGGGGGAAAGCTTATCCTTACCGCTCGGCATTTTGTTTGGAAACACAGCATTTTCCGGATGCGCCAAACAAACCGGCATTTGCTTCGACTGTGTTAAAGCCGGGCCAAACTTACCATACCGTTACCATCTACAAATTTTCCAAATAAGTAAGCCATGTTAAAAAGGACTTTTTTAACGTTGTGCGCTGCCGGTATTTTTACTATGGCAAATGCGCAAACACAATATACCATTGCAGCTGATAAGGTGAAAGCACACATTCAGCCTACCATGTATGGGATATTTTTTGAGGATATTAATCTTGCGGCAGATGGTGGTGTTTATGCCGAATTGGTGAAAAATCGCTCATTCGAGTTCAATATGCCCCTGATGGGATGGAAAGAGCAGAAAAAGGACGGGGGGGACGGCAGAACAGAAGTGATCAACCGTGCTGTTGAACGGCCGGAGAATGCCCATTTTATAAAAAGCTATATTACAAGCGACGCTGGCTTTTACGGATTCTCGAACGAGGGTTTTCGCGGCGGGATGGGTGTTAATGAAGGTGAGGAATACAGCTTTTCGGTTATAGCAAAACAGGAAGGGGATACCAACGTAAAACTGAACATTGAGCTACACGGCGATAATGACGCCATTATAGGTAAAGCCGAGCTTACGCCAACAGATAAAGAATGGAACCGTTACAGCGTAAAGTTTAAATCAAGTGCTACAACACCAAAAGCGCAACTGTATGTTTGGATGAGCGGCAAAGGCGTCATTGATCTGGATATGATCTCCCTGTTCCCCGAGCATACCTGGAAAAACCGTCCCGGTGGTTTGCGTGCCGATCTGGTACAAAAACTGGCCGATATAAAGCCCGGCTTTTTACGTTTTCCCGGTGGATGTATTGTTGAAGGACGTGAGCTAAATAACCGTTATCAATGGAAAAAAACAATAGGCCCGGTTGATAAACGCGAGAACATCATCAACCGCTGGAATACGGAATTTAAGCATCGCCCTGCACCCGATTATTATCAAACTTTTGGTTTGGGTTTCATGGAATATTTCATGACCGCCGAAGATATCGGTGCGTCGCCACTCCCAATCTTGAATTGTGGTATGGCCTGCGAGTTTAATACGGCTGAGCTGGTGCCTTTGGATAAGCTTGATCCTTATGTACAGGATGCGCTCGACCTGATTGAATTTGCCAATGGCGATGCCAGCACTAAATGGGGTAAACTGCGTACAGATCTCGGTCACCCGGCACCTTTTAATTTAAAAATGATAGGTGTAGGCAATGAGCAATGGGGACCGCAATATGTTGACCGCTGGAAAATTTTTACCAAAGCGATTAAAACTAAATATCCGAATATCAAGATCGTATCGGCTTTAGGGCCATCGCCGGATGGTAAAGAGTTTGATCTGTTGAATAAAACATTCCGCAGTTTAGGAGCCGACATTTTAGATGAGCATTATTATGCGCCGCCAAAATGGTTCAGGGAGAATGCCCGCCGCTATGATAATTACGATCGTAAAGGCCCTAAGATCTTCGCTGGCGAATATGCTGCACAAAGTGTTGCAACTGTAAGTCCGCAAAATAAAAACAACTGGGAATGCGCACTTTCTGAAGCGGCTTTCATGACCGGTTTGGAACGTAATGCCGATGTAGTGAACATGGCTTCATACGCCCCACTTTTTGCTCATGTAGATGGCTGGCAGTGGACACCAAACCTGATCTGGTTTGATAACCTGAAGAGCTACGCCACGCCAAATTACTATGTGCAGCAATTGTTTTCGCTAAACAAAGGTACAGATGTAGTGCCGCTTACCCTGAACAACGAAGCTGTAGCCGGGCAAAATGACAGCTATGCTACCGCCAGTTTGGATAAGAACACTAACGAACTGGTGATCAAATTTGTGAACACCAGCACATCGGCACAAAACGTAAGCTTTAAAATTACAGGTTCAAAAGGTTATCAAAAGCAAGCTACCGTTACTACGCTGAAAGCTGATAACAAGGACGCCGAAAATTCATTGACCGCACCTACAGCAGTTAGTCCTGTAGAAAGTACGGTTGATGTTTCGGGCAATACCCTGAAACTGGCAATTGAACCGTACTCGTTTAAAATAGTGAGGCTTAAAAATAAATAGCAATTGAAAAAGATCCTTCTGATCATATCCTTATTGTTCCCGGGCATTATAAGTAATGCCCAGGAACTAAGGACTAATATATCGGTGCACGACCCGGTAATGACCCGGCAGGATAGCGTATATTATATTTTCTGCACGGGAAATGGAATCGCTATGTGGTCATCAACTGATAGGGTACACTGGAAGGCCGAGAAACCGGTATTTGCAACAGCCCCGCAATGGGCGGTTGATGCTATCCCCGGTTTTAAAGGCCACATCTGGGCACCGGATATTTCATTGTATAAAGGTACTTACTACCTGTTCTACTCGGTATCAGCCTTCGGCAAAAATACTTCGGCCATTGGTTTGGCAACAAATACAACGCTGCATACCGATGATCCTAACTATAAGTGGGTTGATCATGGTAAAGTGATCCAATCCATCCCCGGCAAAACTAACTGGAATGCTATCGACCCTAATTTAATAACCGATAAAGATGGCACACCATATCTGGTATTTGGTTCCTTTTGGGATGGCCTGAAACTGGTGAAGCTGAATAAAGACAGGCTGAGCATTGCAGAAGATCTTGATAAGATCCCAACTATCGCTACCCGCAGAAAAGCCATCTCCGAAAATCTTCCGGCTGTTGATGGTAACCCGGTTGATGCGGGCGGTAATGCTATTGAAGCGCCGTTTATTTTTAAACACGATAAATATTTTTACCTCTTTGCCTCAATAGATTATTGCTGCAAGGGGCCGAAGAGCACTTATAAAATGATCATCGGTCGCTCAAAAAATCTGAAAGGGCCGTACCTGGATAAGGACGGTATTGCCATGAACAAAGGCGGCGGCAGTATCCTGCTGGCCGGTGATGCCAATTGGTATGGTGTAGGCCATAATGGTGTAAGCACTTTTGATGGGGTTGATTATATCATCTTCCACGGCTATGACGCTGCGGATAGGGGGATTTCAAAATTGAGGGTAGAAAAACTGGATTGGGTTGATGGATGGCCGGTGATAGGGAAATAGGTTAAATCGATTGAATAAACTTATGTCATTGCGAGCGATAGCGTGGCAATCACGTAGCTCATGCATGTCCGACCTGCATAGCTACGTGATTGCTTCGTCGTTCCTCCTCGCAATGACATGGTTTTTATTTCCGCAGGTTTAAGCGTCGGCGCTTGAACCTATTTTTGTGTAAGTGTCCACGCTTACGCACACCTGAAATAACTAATAACTTGAGCGTGGATGCTCACATTTTGTATTATTCAAGCGTGGACGCTTGAACATGCGATAAGGACATTATGAAAATATCAAAAAAAATAATCGCTTTAGTCATAACTGTCGGCAGTTTAGCCTCAGCCCAAGCCGCTCCCCGTGATACCACTTTCCACGCCGATGGTAATCCTATCATCAGGCATAAATATACTGCTGATCCGGCGGCTATGGTTTATAAGGGTAAAGTTTACCTGTACACCGGGCATGATGAGGCAGCGCCGGGACATAATGGCTATACCATGCATGACTGGACCTGCTTCACTTCGACCGATATGGTGAACTGGACAGAGCACCCATCACCACTGAATGTTAAAGAATTTAAGTGGGCAAAAGATGATGCCTGGGCGTCGCAGGTGATAGAACGGAATGGTAAATTTTACTGGTATGTGGCTGCTGAACATGCTACTATTCATGGCAAAGCTATTGGGGTAGCGGTATCTGATAGTCCGCTGGGGCCGTTTAAGGATGCCCGCGGCAGTGCTTTGGTTACCAACGATATGACCAAAGCCGTAAAGCATTCCTGGGATGACATTGACCCGACGGTTATGATTGATAAAGACGGACAGGCCTACCTGTTTTGGGGCAATGGCATTTGCTATTATGCCAAACTCAAAAGCAACATGACCGAACTTGACGGCGAGATCAAGACCATCACCTTGCCACATTACACCGAAGCGCCGTGGATCCACGAACGTAATGGTTGGTACTACCTGTCGTACGCTTATGAGTTTCCCGAAAAGATAGCTTATGCTATGAGCCGGAATATTAACGGCCCATGGGAGTATAAAGGGATCATCAATGAGATTGCCGGAAACTCAAACACCAATCACCAGGCTATAATTGATTTTAAAGGCAAATGGTATTTTATATATCACAATGGAGCGCTGGTGCCTGATGCTGGCAGTTTTCACCGTTCGGTTTGTATCGATTATTTGTATTATAACAAAGATGGCAGCATCAAACGGGTTGTCATGACCAGCGAAGGCGTGAAGCCGGCGAAGTAGTTTTATTGTAGAGACGCATCACATGCGTCTCCGGTATGCAGATCAATTGCGGAGGTGCGTTTGTCCTGACGGGAGACGCATGTGATGCGTCTCTACTATAAGGAATGTTACAAAATAAGAAGCAGGAAAGGCCGATACCTTTCCTGCTTCTTATTTTGGGGAATCTTCCTGCAACAAATCGTATCAACTTTTCTTCAAAACCAATCAAACGTAACTAAACGTTAAAATCGCTTCAAATTATCCTATATTTTTAGTGCGAAATAATTAATTCAAAAGCCAATACGGCCGGTTTAAATGGTTTGTCGGAACTGTTTGGCCGGCTTTATCACCTCAAATTATGAACATTAAAAAGTTTATTGTTATCGCTGCTGCCGCGCTTCCATATTTTGCCCAGGCGCAGGAATGGCATCCTAAAAAGGCCGTTTTAATGACGCGCTTTGCCAGGGATGTGGACCCGAAGAACGTTTTGCCAGAGTATCCCCGCCCGCAACTGGCGCGCGAAAAATGGTTGAACTTAAACGGCCTGTGGCAGTATCAGCCGGGAACTGCCGGTGAAGCTGTTCCAAAAGGCAAGTTGTCGAAGACTATCCTGGTGCCCTTTCCGGTTGAATCGGCATTATCTGGCGTAATGGAACAACACGACAGGATCTGGTACCGTCGTAAATTTACAGTTCCTACATCATGGAAAGGCGAACATATCCTGCTGCATTTTGGTGCGGTTGATTATGAAAGCGAAGTGTTTGTTAACGGCAAAAGCTTTGGTAAACATACAGGCGGCTATGATCCGTTTAGCTATGATATTACATCAGCTATTAAAGGTGCGGGTGAACAAGAGATCACCGTACGTGTTTATGACCCTACCGATGACGGCGGTTTCCCACGCGGTAAACAAACACTGCATCCACAGGGAATTATGTATACCTCAACCACTGGCATCTGGCAAACTGTTTGGTTAGAGCCTGTTCCTGCTGTAAATATCAGTGATATCAGGATCACACCGGATATTGATCAATCAGTAGTGAAGCTGAATGTTGATGCTGCAACTGCTGCCGGTTACACCGTTAGTGTAAAAGTAAAAGATGGCGGTAAAGTTGTAAGTTCAGCTTCCGGCAAACCCAATGCGGAGTTTACAGTACCTGTTCCTAACGCTAAACTATGGTCGCCAGATTCACCGTTTTTGTATGACCTGGACATTACGCTTGAAAAAGGCGGTAAAAAGGTTGATGCTGTGAGCAGTTACGCAGGTATGCGTAAAATTTCGGTAGGCGAGCAGGATGGTTACAAAAAACTGTTCCTGAATAATAAATTCCTGTTCCAGATCGGTCCGTTAGATCAGGGGTTCTGGCCAGATGGGATCTATACCGCACCTACCGATGCAGCCATCAAGAACGATCTGCAAATGATCAAAAACTTTGGTTATAACATGGTGCGCAAACACATTAAGGTTGAGCCATACCGCTGGTATTATTGGGCCGATAAACTGGGCCTGATGGTTTGGCAGGATATGCCATCGGCAAATTCATATACTGAACATACGCCGCCGGTAGATACAGCTGCCTACGCTTCAGAACTTACCCGTATGGTTAAAACCCACTGGAATTCGCCTTCTATTGTAACTTGGGTGGTATTCAACGAGGCACAAGGACAGCACAATACACCTGAATTGGTTAGCTTGGTGCGTAAACTGGATAATTCAAGGCTTATTAACCAGGCCAGCGGTGGTAACCATTTTGGCGTGGGCGATTTCCTGGATATCCACAGCTATCCGCCGCCTGCTGCTCCGTCGAGTAAGACACAGGTATTGGCATGCGGCGAGTACGGCGGTATTGGTTACATCATCCCGGGTCACGTTTGGAAAACAGGCCCGACTTATATCATGATGGATAACCAAAAAGCTTATACAAATTTGTATGATGAGTTTGCTAATGACCTGGTGATCTACAAAACCAACGAAGGCTTAAGCGCCGCGGTATACACTGAAACTACCGACGTAGAAGTTGAGCTGAACGGCTTGCTTACCTACGACAGGGAGATAGTAAAAGGCCCGGTTGCAACCATCAAAGCATCAAATGATAAGGTCATTCACGATGAAGAGTATATCCGCGAGGTGCTGCCGTCATCAAAAGAAAAAGCACGTACCTGGAAATATACTTTTGACAAACCTGCTGATGACTGGTTTGGCGAAAAGTTTGACGACAACGCCTGGAAATCTGGCGAAGCCGGTTTTGGCACTGCCAATACACCGGGTGCTGTAGTAAAAACTGTTTGGGATGGTAAAGATATCTGGATCAGGCAGGAGTTTATGCTGAATGTATCCGGCGTAAATAAGGATGACCTGGTACTGTCACTACATCATGATGATGCCTGCGAAGTTTATATCAACGGTGTTAAGGCTGCCGTAAAAGAAGGTTATACTTCAGGTTATGCCATCATCCAAATGTCTAAGGAAAGCAAGGATGCCCTGCGGTTGAATGGTAAAAATGTGATAGCGATCCATTGTAACCAAATTCAGGGAGGTCAGTATATTGATGCAGGCATTTCAGCAATGAGTAAAACAAAACCATAATATTGGTTTAGATATTAATGAGAACGCCCGGGCAATTTGCCCGGGCATTTTTGTTTTTAATCCCAATACCTGTGCTATCCTTTCCGCCACCGCCCGGCTCCAGCCGGGTGGTAACTATCAAGCGGCCTCTGGCCGCCGAAACCGGAGTAGCAGGCCAGAGGCCTGGAAATGATTGCCACTCGGCTGGAGCCCATAGCCGTTAACTTAAGGCAAAAAAACTCTTAAAAAAGCGTGGGATTGTGCGATTCCCCTCTCGAGAGGGGTGGAGGGGTGTGTTATTCTATGTGCGGCTTATCGCTTATATAACACACCCCTGCTACCACTCGTTCCACCGCTCCCCCTCTCGAGAGGGTCTTTCTTGCGCTTGTTTGCAACGAGTGCTTAATATGGTTTGGCGATTGTATCGCGTTATAAACGCTATGCCAGATGAAGCGCTCGTTGCAAACAAGCGCAAGTATGAGCCGGGTAGAGGGGTGAGCGAAATCCAGACTTACGAAGTTTTTAAAACTTCGTAAGTCTTATAAGGGAATATTTAGCCCTTTCTCTTTCTACCATTATAACTTGTTATCGTCACATCACCAGCATTACCATCTAATTCCAATACCCTTGACGATTGCGACAAATACGTTGATCCATAATAAAACTCAATACGTTTTTTGCTGCCGTTTTTAAGGTTAATTTCCGCATAAAAATCGTCAGGTTTTAATTTGATATACCGCATAGCAATGTTAGCCCCATTATTGCGGAATACCTTAACACTATCCTGATTTTGGGTTGCTACCAATAGGTCACCTTTGGCCGATTGGATATTTGCGAGCGCTTTACCATCCCCTGCAACATAAATACCACTATTGGCTACCGATAGCGGAGCAAAGCCGCCTTTTCCATTGCCTTTCATGTATAAACCCATAAATGCATCATGCCTGCCGGTGAAAGGTTCCATACCGAAGTCGTTACCAACCATTACCAGATCGAGGTTGCCGTCGTGGTCAACGTCTTTGGCTATCATACCATAAACAGGGGCCATCTGCGCATCTTGCGGTAGTGCACTGATACTAAATGTACCAGTGCCTTTACCGGTGATAAGGCTGGTATTCATATCATTTGCTTTAAGGATGACAGCACCTTCCTTGTCTTTTTCTGTCCAGAGGTCATTCATGGTAGCATGACCAAATCCGCGGTAGCTTGGGTATTTTTTACGGATGGAGATCACCTGGCTGATCAGGTCATCGCGGGTATGCATCGGAAAAGGTTTTTGTGAACCGTCTTCATCTTTCAGGTAACAAAATATCATGGCATCGAATGAACCGTTGCCGTCCAGATCTTTACCCATAATGGTCATGGGCTGCTCAAACGATGCTTTGTAATTGGAGTTTTGACCCAGGTTGCCAGCTACATAATCGATATTGCCGTCATTGTTGAAATCGCCGGCAACAAGGCTGTTCCACCAGCCAACATGGTCATCTATGCCCGATTTGATCTTGCTGAACCCATGTCCATTGTTTTTATAGAAAGTAATAGGCATCCACTCGCCAACAACAACCAGATCAACTTTACCGTCCTTGTCAAAATCCGACCATAAGGCGTCGGTGATCATGCCGCCGTGGGTCAAATCGGAGCAAAGTTCATTGGTTACATCGGTAAATTTGCCGCCATCATTCCTGAGCAAATGGCTAACCGGTGATGAAGGGTATGCACCCGAAACCGATCTTGAACCCACAAAGAGGTCGAGATCGCCATCGCCATCAAAATCGGCAGCGCGTACACATGAGCCGTTATCATATTCCACGGGCACAGCGGCAAGGTCGCGGGTAAAATGGCCTTTGCGGTCGTTAATATAGAGCCTGTCCTGAGCGGTGGTATGGCCTTTTTGAAACTCATAACTGCCGCTTGCGATGTACAGGTCGGGGAAGCCATCACCATTGGCATCAAATAACAAAGCGCCCATATCCTCTTCGTCTTTGATTTCTTCGTTTACAAAGCGGTTATTATCCATGGTGAAATGGCCGCTTGCATCCTGCATAAAAAATACACCTCTGTTGCCTGCCGATCCTCCAACAAAAAGGTCGTCATAGCCATTACCATCAATATCACCAACGGCAATGGCAGGCCCATATTGGCTCAACTTATGGGGTAGGGTGGGTTGTATGTTGTAGTCAATGGCATCTTTTTCCTGCTGCACATATTTTATGCCTGTTGAATTGTTAACGTCCTGAAACACAGGAATGATTTTGCCCGATGCATCAGACGGGAAATAACCCGACGCGTTTTTATATTGCAATGCGAGTGTTTGATTAGCTTTTACATTGGTAAGCAACTGGGTTTTGCCATCGGGCCAGCGCACGCGCAGCGAATCGACCGTAGCTGATGAGCCGATACCGAAATGCCCGCGGGCGTCATCGGTACTCATGTAGCCGCGACAGGGCTGCTGATCGTAAAATTGCTGATTGCCTTTGTAGTAGATCCGGATGGTTGCACCAATACCACCTATGTTTTTGCTATCGCCCTGTAAGGAAACGGTCAGGTAGTTATGATCTTTAGCCACCTGTGTTTTGCTGTTGGCGGTGTTTTCATAAACAAAAGCATCGTCATCTATATTGTTGATCACCAGGTCAAGATCACCATCATTATCCAAATCGGCATAAACACCGCCGGTTGAAAACGTGGGTTTTACAATACCCCAATCTTTCGATTGATCTTTAAACAAATATCCGCCTGCATTTCTGAAAGCATAGCTCGGTGTTTTCACTACCGGGAATGAATCGGCCGCGGCCAAAGTGGTATTTTCTTTAACGGTACGGCCCTGGTCGTTACTATAAAGGGCGTGATCCAGATCGGTAACATCGCGGGGATATCCATTGGTGATCATCATATCGCGATAGCCATCGTTGTCAAAATCGGCCACGAGGGGAGTCCAGCTCCAATCGGTTTGATAAACACCTGCCTGGTAGGCAATCTCGCTGTACTGCGGATGTCCTGCGGGCGTTTGTCCCTGATTTAGCTGCAGTACGTTACGGATATACTGATGCTCATAATTGAATTTTTTATTGTTGATATAGGTGATATAGTTATCGCCTACGAGCATGGTTTTTTTGCGAACATTCTCTTCGGGGAGCATCTCCAGCGATACCAGATCGGCCTTGCCATCGTTGTTGATATCAACCATATCCGATCCCATTACTGACCAGCCCGTGTGTTTAAAATACTCTCCTGCACGATTAGTAAACGTGCCGTTTTTATTATTCACCCACAGTACATCGTTAGATATAAAGTCATTGCCCACGTAAACATCCGGCCAGCCATCGTTATTCACATCGCATATCGATACTGAGTTGCCGAAGCCCTCTATCAGGATGCCTGCCTCTTTGGTTACATTGGTGAACGTGCCGTTGCCGTTATTGCGGTAAAGACGGTCATTATTCTGCGCGCTGCCATCGGTTAATTTGGGGCGATAGGCTACCGGTGTTTCCTTACCTAAAAAATTGGTGAGCAGGTACATGTCCAGGTCGCCATCGTGATCGTAATCAAAAAATACTGCCTGGGTACTATAGCCGGTATCCTGCAGGCCGTATGCAGCTGCCGATTCTTTAAAAGTCGGCACCCCATCTTTATTGGCCGCCTGGTTAATGTACAGCAGGTTTTTGCGATGATTTGGATCGCTTTTGAACGATGAACAAACATAAATATCCGGCCAGCCATCGTTGTTGATATCCACTACAGATACGCCAGCGTACCAGTCGCCGTTCCCGGCTACACCTGCGGCATCGGTAACGTCTCTAAAGGTTAGTGCGCCCTTGTTGATGTATAATTTATTAGCCACCATGTTGCCTGCAAAGTAAACGTCGGGTAAGCCGTCGTGGTTAAAATCGCCAATGCCAACGCCGGCCCCGTTATACAGATACGGATGATTGAGGATGTTGATGCTGTCACTTTCGGTAATGGTATTCTTGAAATCGATGCCGGTTTTTGAAGCATCAAGCAACTTGAAAAGCGTTGGACCGGATGGTTTTTTTGAACAGCCAACACCTAAAAACAGTAACAATAAGGTAGATAGTTTAAACGCTTTGAGTAAACTTTTTATCATGCAAATACGGTTAATAATTAATTAATGGTTTATGCTTTGGTTGAGCTCTAAGTTATTGGTTTTAACGCAATAAGCCATTGTAAAGAAAATGGATTTTATAATTTTTGATTCTGCAAATTGTATCAAAAGTTAGTTATTTACTATCGGCTCATATTTTAATATTTATTAACTGTTAGCTTTGATCTGAACCCTTAGTTGAGGGAGAAACCAATTAAACTGACCAAGCCCTTTCTGTTCATCATAATGAAGAGATTATACTTTGCCCTTATCGTTATTATAAGCTGCTCCTCATGCGGTAAAAAAAGCTGGGAAAAACCGGCCGAAAATCCTGATTTTATCCATAGATCAATAAAAGATGTTACCGATGTGGTGCGACATGATATTTATTCGCCGCCGGTTGCCAGCCGCATTTATGCTTATATCAGCGTAGCTGCCTATGAGGCTTCGCGTAATGGCGACAAGCATTACCTGTCGCTTGAAGGCCAACTGAAAGGGCTTGATTCGGTACCCAAACCTATTGCCGGTAAAAAATACTGCTTTACGCTGTCAGCGTCCCATGCTATTTTAACTGTTGGCAAAATATTGATCATGAGTGAGGGCAGGATTGAAGGTTTTCATGACAAGCTGATGGAGGAGTTTAAAGAAACCGGCATGCCCGATAGTGTTTACAATAATTCGATAACGTACGGCAAGCTAATTGCCGACAGGATCATCAAATGGGCAGCTAAAGATAACTACAAGCATACCCGTTCATTATCAAAATATGATGTGCAAACTGACGATGCCAGCTGGAAACCAACTCCACCGGCCTACATGAAGGGGATCGAACCTCATTGGAATGAGATCCGTCCGTTTTTACTTGATTCGGCACAGCAGTTTAAGCCTACCCATCCGTTTACTTTCAGTAATATTCCGGGTAGTAATTTTTATAAACTGGCCATGGAGGTATATGATACCGGCAAACATCTTACCGATGACGAGGCCGATATCGCTACCTTTTGGGACGATAACCCCTTTAAGGTAAATATCAATGGGCATACCATGTTTGCCACTAAAAAGATTTCTCCCGGCGGGCATTGGATCAATATTGCCGCACTGGTTTGTCGTAAAGCCAAGGCCGATTATATAAGAAGCTCTGAAGCTTATGCCAGTTTAGCAGTTGTTATTGCAGATAGCTTTATAAATTGCTGGGACGAAAAATACCGGAGCAAGGTGATCAGGCCCGAAACCTACATCAACCAGTATATTGATCAAAGCTGGATGCCACTGCTGCAAACGCCGCCGTTTCCTGAATATACCAGTGGGCATAGCGTTGTCTCTACAGCATCAGCAGTGGTGTTAAGTAAATTGTTTGGCGATGAATTTCAGTTTATAGACTCAACAGAAATGGAATTTTCCATTCCGGCCCGTAAGTTTAAATCTTTTAAAGCTGCGGCCGAAGAAGCCGCTATCAGCAGGTTTTATGGCGGGATTCATTATATGCCGTCAATTACCAATGGCGTTGATGAAGGCGACAGCATAGGGCAATTTGCGCTTACTAAATTGCATACGAGGAAATAAAGGAATGACCATATATAGATATTGAACCTGCACCGGATAAAAAAGTGTGGGGGATTGTGCGATTCCCCTCTTAAGAGGCTACTATGTGTACACATCTTTTTAATTTTAGCATTAATAAAAAAATGTCATTTCGACGAACCAAGGGTAGGGGTTTGCGCATCGGAGGTGAGGAGAAATCTTCTACGCTCTGCTTTTACAGGTATAATTGTAGAGTCCGATGTATAAGATTTCTCTTTCGCTCCACCTCTCAGCCCGCCCATGCTCTATCGAAATGACATTTTTTTATAAGATTTGTACACACAGTAGCTTAAGAGGGGTGGAGGGGTGTGTTTCCGCTTTTATACACCAATTGCATAAACACACCCCTGCTACCGCTCTTTCCTTCGCGCCCCCTCTCGAGAGGGGAGTTTAAAATCTTTTCACGCTATAGGGCAGACGCTTGAACCTGCGTTTTAAACCTGCTTCACCTTACTCCGCTTAGCCTGCTGATACTCCGTAGGCGTAGTACCAAACTGTTTCAGGAAGTTACGGCCCAGGTGCGATTGTGAGCTGTAACCCACCATATTAGCTACCTCATAAATTTTATAATCGCCCTCTTCCAATAACTGGGCAGCGGCTTTTAAGCGGGTGATATTGATAAGTTCGTTAATAGTAAGGTTTGATATGGCTTTGACCTTACGATACAGCGTTGGTTTACTCATGTTCATAAGGTTTGCTATCTGCTCTACATCAAGCTCGGCATTCTGAATATTTTTATAGATCACGCCGTTCAGCTTATCCAAAAAGCTTTCGTCAGGTTTTGAATATGCCATCGACTTGATGTGCGCAAGCGGCGAACTTGCAAAATGATCTTTTATTTTGTTGCGGTTAATGAGCAGGTTAGCTATCTGTACCTGCAAATGCTCGGGCGAAAAAGGTTTTTCGATATAGGCATCGGCACCAACCTCAAGGCCTTCAATTTTGCTTTGCAGGGTGTTTTTAGCGGTGAGTAATATGATTGGGATATGGCTGTAATCAAAATTAGTTTTAATGGTTTTGCACAGCTCAAACCCATCTATTCCGGGCATCATTACATCGCTTATAATTAGCTGGATGTTTTCTATCCCTATCATATCCAGCGCTTCCTGTCCGTTAAGGGCTTTAATAACCGAATATTTGTCGCTCAGATCATCCGAAATAAAATCAAGTATTTCCGGGTTATCATCCACTAAAAGTATAACTGGTTTCATAAAGTCAATATTCTCCTCTCTGTTACTTAGGTCTGCCTGTTCATATTCATCGGGGGTAATATGCAGGTCGAATTCTTTTTCCTGGTGAACAGGCAAAGTAAGGTTAAATATATTAAAATCGTTAATAGATTTATTCAACACTAACAAACCTTTGTGCAATTCGGCCAGTGAACGAGATAAAGATAAACCTATGCCGGTGCCGATTTGTTTTTCCGATTCTTTCATTCTGAAGAACGGTTCAAAGATCCTTTCGCGCATTTCAAACGGGATCAGGTGCCCGTTATTCCTTATTTCGATAGTAAAGGTAGGGTCGTTGTCGGGATGGTCAAGCATTTCAATCTCAACAACAGTGGTACTATATTTAATGGCATTATTGATAAGGTTACTTACAATTTTGGTAAATGCTTCAATATCTACATAGGCATAAACGGTTTTAACCGGGTGTATAAAGGTGTAGCTGAGGTTTTTTTGCTCGGCCATGGGTTTAAAACGTAAAAAAGTATCAGCAAGCAGATCATTGATATCTGTTTTAACAAAGCTTAAGCTAAAACCATTGGTTTCGGTTTTCCGGAAATCAAGCAGCTGGTTGGTAAGGTCAAGCAGCCGGTTGGTATTCTTTTCCATGATCTTCAGATTATTTTGAATTTCCGGAACATGTTCAGCTTTCCTGATCACCTTTTCCATGGGGCCCTTAATAAGGGTTAATGGTGTCCGGATCTCATGGGCTACATTGGTAAAAAACTCAATTTTGGCATTGTAAATTTGTTTTTCCTTATCGTTTTCAAGGATTTCGATAATTCGTTTATTTTTTTCGCGGGTTTTGCGATGGTAGCTTCTGAGTAAATAATAGCCTGTTAGTAAAAATAACATGCTGTAAGCTATGTATGCCCAAACGCTTTCCCAAAAAGGAGGGGCAATGTCAATTTCAAGACTTGTTTCCTTTTGGGTCCAGATACCATTATTGCCTGCGGCTTTTACCACAAAAGTGTAATGACCGGGCTGCAATTGGGTAAAATAAACCTTACGGTTACGTTTAAGTTCGGTCCAGCCTTTATCAAGCCCCTTCATCATATACTTATATTGGGTCATTTCGGGCGATGGAAAACTCAACGCTGCGAAATCGATACTAAATGACGACTGATTATGATCAAGGTCGATTTTTTTTGTGCTGATAATGGATTGACTTAGTAGCGAATCGGCTCCATTTACAGAAATTTCCTTGTTGTGGACCTGGAACCCGGTTATATAAACCGGAGCTATAAAGTGATTTATCTTAAAATTGGCAGGATTAAAACTAACCATGCCACGTACACACCCAAAATACATGGTACCATCGGCATCTTTAAAAGATGAGTTGTAGTTAAACTGATCACTGAGAAGTCCATTTGCTTTGGTATAAGTTTTAACGGTTTCTGTAGCGGGATTAAAGCAAACCAGGCCACGGGTAGTACTGATCCATAAATTTTTATGATTGTCTTCCTCTACTCTGAAAATGTAATTGCTCGGAAAACCTTTGTTGCTGTCATAAAACGTATAACCATCAGTTTCCGGGTCATATTTCCATAGGCCCAACCCTTCGGTGGCAAACCATAACTTGTTGCTGCTATCCTCAAAAACACCGTTAACAGTGGTGGTGTTAAGTACGTTTTTAACCGGATAACGGTAGTTTAGTTTAGTGATTGTATTATTAGTAGGGTTATAACAATAAATGCCGTCGCGCACAGTTCCAACCCATATTTTGCCGTTATGATCTTCGGTCATGGAGTACACAAAATCATAAGGAGGCAGTTTATCTATCAGGGTAAAATCCTTTGTTGCTAAATTATACCTGTACATGCCGCGGGTAGTGCCAATAAAAATGAGCCCGCTGCGGGTTTTACAAAAGCAAATTATAAAGTTGCTTTTAAGATCATTATTTTGATTACCGGCCAGGTAAACACGTTCAACTTTGCCGGTTTTAATGTTCATTACGTCAAGGCCCCGTTCAAAAGTACCCACAAAAAGTTCATTGCCTATAGGCAATATCCCATGGATATTAGTATTGGAAATGCTGGCGCTTCCGCCGGGATAGTAGTGGGTCCAGGTACTTTTATCTGGCGATAGTTTGTTAAGGCCGTTATCTTCAGTACCCATCCACAGGTTGCCATACATGTCTTTATTAATTTCACGTACTACATTTCCTTTAAGCGAATTTGGCTCGGGCTCGGGATAATACTTATCAAAGGTTGAATATTGTTTAGGGTAATAATTAAGGCCGCCAAAGTAGGTGCCAACCCAAACACCACCTTCCGAATCTTTAAAAAGACAATAAACAGCGTTATCTGATATCGAATAAGGATCGTTAAAATGTTTTCTGAGGTTCAGGAACGTTCCCTTTGCTGAATCATAAATGAACACGCCTGATTCTGTTGCTATCCAATATTCGGTATCGCTGTATTTTAAAAAATCCCGTACATAAATAGCCGTTCTATCCGGGTTGTAGTTAAGCAGGTCTCTATAGCTGCCTGTTTGGGCATCAAACTCTTTAAACCCATGACCATTGGTGGCTACAAATATTTTGTTGTTGCCGGCGTAATAGATCTTTTCAATATACTTTGAAGTAACCTTATCTGTTGGTTTAAACAAGTTATAGCCGGTAAAGGTGCGGTTTGCCTCATCCATTTTCTCCATAACGCCCGATGAAGCAGACACCCAGATAGTGCCGTTGAAGATCACTACAGATGTTGCCTCAAAATGTTGCCATGGCCAAAAATCAGTTTTCTCGCCGGTTTGGGGATTGTATCTTATTAATGAAGCTCCAGCTATAAACCAGCAATTATTATGTTCATCAAAGGTAATACTGCGCACGCCGTTGATGTTGGCGTTATTAATATGTGTAAATGTTTCGGAGAGTGAGTCATACTTATCAAGCCCTTCATCAGTACCTATCCAAAGGGTGCCTTGTTTATCAAGGGACAGGGTATGCACCATATTATTAGATATCGTATTCTTATCGGCCGGGTTGTGCCTGAATGTTTTAAAGGTATAACCGTCAAAGCGGTTTAGGCCATCTTTGGTGCCAAACCACAAAAAGCCGCGCTTATCCTGAAGGCTGCAATAAACAGTATTGTGCGATAAACCATGTTCAACCTGGTAATGCCTGAAATAGTAAGTTTGGGCATTACAAATGCCGCATGATACTGTAAAAAGTAGTAAAAAAATGTATAGTGGTTTCAAAATAATTAGCTTAAAGCAAATATAACCAATCTGTTGCAGCGTTTTCATCTTCCCTAAAATTGATACTTTTTGACTAAGTATTGATATGATTTGGTTAATCGCCGGGGCTAAAATCCCTTTTCTTTGAAGCATTGATTTTAGATATGTCAATTGTACATTTTTAAAATCAAAACTTAACCAATTAATAGATCATTTATGAGAAAATTTTTACTACTCAGGCATGGGGGAAATCCTCATGTACAGTGGCCGCCCAGTAAGTGGGGCCCTAAAGTAATGCTAATCGCTTTTTTCATCATGACCGGTTTCCTTTTTTCATTTAGTGCATCTGCACAAAATAAAATTAAGGTAACAGGTAACGTGGTTGACACCACCGGGCAGGTACTTACGGGCGTTGCCGTACGCGTACAAGGCACGCAAGGTGGCACCACAACTGATGCACAAGGTAATTTCAGCATTAACGTACCGGGTGCAAACAGCACTTTGGTTTTTACGTACATCGGCTTTAATTCGGTAGAATTACCCTTAAACGGGCAAACGACTGTGAAAGTGCGTTTACGTGCAACAAATTCTGCATTGCAGGAAGTTGTTGTTACGGGTTACGGTACTCAGAAAAAAGCGTCTATCACCGGTGCTATCTCAACCGTTACCAGTAAAGATCTTGACCGTGTACATGCCGGTTCAACAGTAAGTACAGGTTTGGCTGGTAAAATTCCAGGCGTAACGTTCAGGATGTCTGAAGGCAGGCCAGGTGCAAGCGCCAGTATCCAGATCCGTAACATGGGTACACCTTTGTATGTAATTGACGGTATCCAACAGGATGAAGGCCAGTTCAACAACCTTGCTCCTAACGACGTTGAAAGTATCTCTGTACTGAAAGATGCATCGGCCGCTATTTACGGTGTACGTGCTGCTAACGGTGTTGTGGTGGTAACTACCAAAAAAGGTAATGGCGATGCACGTATCAATATTGATGCTTACACCGGCTACCAAAACTGGTACAGGTTTCCTAATGTACTTACAACCTCGTACGATTACATGCGTTACAGAGCTGATGCCGAGGTTAACACCAATGGCTCAACCAGCATTACCCAGGCCGAACTTGATAAATACAAAGCAGGGACAGACCCGGCTTATCGCAGCTTTAACTGGCGCGATTATGTTTTGAAAAGCAATAATAATGCTCCTCAAAACTCGGTTAACGCTAACTTTACCGGCGGTAACGACAAGGTTACTTATTATGTATCAGCAACTAACCTGTTTCAGAATTCACAGTTAGGTAAAGAGTATAAGTTTAACCGTTCAAATATCCAGTCAAACGTTTCTGTTAAGGTTGCCAACGGTCTTAAAGTAAGCATGGACATTAACGGTCGTATCGAAACCCGCGAAAATCCGGGTGTACCGGGTGGTGATGATTATTTTCTTGCCCGTTTTGCTGTATTAAGGAACACTCCGCTTGAGCGTCCTTATGCTAATGATAACCCTGATTATCTGAACAAAATCAACAATACTGAATCAAATTATGCCTTCCTTAACAAAAAGCTTTCGGGCCTTTATCACAGCGACTGGCGTGTATTGCAAAGCAATTTTGGTTTAGAGTACCAGATTCCAGGTGTTAAAGGTTTAAACTTAAAAGGCTTATATTCATATTATATTGCCGATTATTTGCTTAACAACCAGGAGTATACTTATAACGCTTATACCTATAGGCCTGAAACTAATACTTATGAGGTTACAGGCGGTAGTACCAACCCTTGGCGCGAGCGTGAACAACGTAAAGAGTTTGCCAAAACTTACCAATGGCAAATCAATTACAATAATACATTTGGCAGACATACTGTAGGTGCAACATTTGTATCTGAACGTATTGAGTTAAGGCACCTGCGTAACTGGATACATGCTTCGCCAATTTCAAACAACCTGCCGCTGATCTATTTTCCAACAGCCGATCAGTACCAGGACAGTGATAATACAGAAACCCGTATCGGTTATATTGGACGTGTAAACTACAATTACGATAACAGGTATTATTTAGAGGCTTCGGCAAGGCGTGATGCGTCATACCTGTTTGCTCCCGACAGGCGTGTAGGCTATTTCCCAGGTGTATCTGCCGGTTGGCGTATCACCCAGGAAAGTTTCATGAAGAAACTGCTTGGCGAAAATTCAATTCTTAGTGATTTAAAGTTCCGCGGATCATACGGTGTATTGGGTGATGACCGCGACCCTTCAAATACAGCTAACCCTATTGTTACCCCTTATGCTTACCTAACCGGTTATAATTATAACCAGGGCACATATATTTTTGATGGTAACGCAGTTATTACATCAAGGGATAAAGGTGTTGCAGTAAACCGTATTTCATGGTTAAAAAGTAAGATTACCGATATAGCTGCAGATTTCAGCTTATTTAACAGTAAACTGAATGGTACGGTAGATTACTTTTACCGTAAGCGTACCGGTTTATTAGGTACAAAGAATGATGTTGTTGTGCCAATAGAAATTGGTTACTCATTACCACAGGAAAATGCAAGCAGCGATTCACAACGTGGTTTTGAGGTATCGCTTAATTATAACGGCAAAATTGGTAAAGTTGGCTATAATGTAGGCGGCAACTTCGGTTACACACGTCAAAAAAACCTGCAAAGTTACAACCCGTTATTCTTCAACTCATGGGACCAGTATCGTAACTCAACCGAAAACAGGTTTTCGCATATTGACTGGGGTTACCAGGTTGTTGGCCAGTTTACATCTCAGGAACAAATTAATAATTACACCATCAACAATGATGGCAAAGGTAACCGTACCTTATTACCGGGCGACCTGATGTATAAAGATCAGAACGGTGACGGTAAAATTGACCAGTATGATGAGCGTCCGATAGGTTTTGGTTATGGCACACAGCCTAACATTAACTTTGGCTTTACCATAGGAGCTAATTATAAAGGCTTTGATTTCCATGCCGATTTCTCGGGCGGTGCAGGTTATACCTGGTTCCAGAATTATGAAACCCGTTGGGCATTCCAGAACAATGGTAACTTAAATGCCATATTTGAAGACAGGTGGCACCGTCAGGATATGTTTGATGTAAACAGTCAATGGGTTCCTGGTAAATATCCCGCAAACAGGGTTAACCCTGGTTTCGGTCATAGCGATTATGAGCTTAACGGCCAGCGTAACTCAACATTCTGGTTACATAGTGTAAGGTATTTAAGGGCCAGAACTTTAGAACTGGGCTATTCATTACCAACCGAAATGCTTAAGAAAGTAAAGATAAGGAGAGCGAGATTTTATGTTAACGCGTACAACATGTTTTCATTCGATAACCTGAAACAGTATGGCGTTGATCCGGAAACTACCGATGATAACGGTTTACAGTTCCCGCAGAGTAAGGTACTCAACTTCGGTGTTAATTTAACCTTTTAATTAATTCCTAAAGTTTAAAATTAAATGAAAAAGATTTCAATAATAACAATGCTGGCAATCTCGGTAGTAGCGGGATCGTGCAGAAAAGATAGTTCATTTTTAGATGTGCCGCCTAAGCAGGTATTGCCAACAGATCTGGCATTTTCAGATCCTGCCCTCGTGCTTTCTATTCTTGGTGACCTTTATGACAGGCAACGCGATTTCTCAAGTTTAGATGGTTACCCTTCAAGAGAATATCCTTTGTCGCCCAATAATGACAGGGAACCCGGATGGCGTACATTTGCTGATTTTAGTGAGGCTTTCCCTTCAGAAAATGGAAGCAGCTTCCTTGTACAGCGTACAGGCTGGGGCTATAATGAATGGGCAATATGGGATTACGGTTATATCCGCGACCTGAACCTTTTCATTCAGCGTGCTACAGCAGCAACCAAACTTTCGGATGGCGATAAAGCCCGGTTTATTGCAGAGGCCCGTTTTTTACGTGCTAACTATTATTTTGAAATGGTTAAGCGTATGGGCGGTGTGCCGTTAATTACCGATCCATTGGCTTATGACTATTCAGGCAATGTTACCGCACTTCAAAAGCCTCGTGCTAAAGAATCAGAAGTTTATGATTTTATTATCAGCGAGGCCGAAGCCATCAAATCAATATTGCCTGCCGATGTTAATCAAAAATCAAGGGCTACTAAAGCCGCTGCTTTAGCAATGGAATCAAGAGCTGCATTGTATGCAGGTTCTATAGCTAAGTACGGCGCATCTACACCTCAGGTTGCACTGGCCGGAAACGAAGTTGGTATTCCTTCAACCCAAGCCAATGCCTATTACACCAAGGCATTAACTGCTTCTCAGGAGATAATAAATGGTTCGGCAGGTAGCTATCAGCTATACAGAGTACTTCCGGACCTGAGCGATAACTTCGCTGCCATCTTCCTTGATAAAAGCAGTGTAAACCAGGAAGCTATATTTGTAGAAGACTTCAAAGCCAATGCAGGCAAAACCCATGGTTTTACAACCAATGATCAGCCATATTCAAACTCTGATGAAGGTGGTGATGCTGGTAGGTTAGACCCCTCATTAAACATTGTTGAGGCATTTGAAAAACTGGATAATACTTATGCGCCTATGGCAACCAGAGACGGTGCCGGCAACCCGATCTATTATTCTAACCAGTTGGATATTTTTTCGGGCAGAGATGCCAGGCTTGCAGGAACTGTGTTGTTGCCAAGCGGTTTATTTAAAGGAAAACGTACCGATGTTATGGCGGGCTATCAATTGGCCGACGGATCGATCATCACCAGCACTGATGCTTCTTTACCTCAGGAAGTACCTGGTTTAGGCCGTGTGCAGGTTGTAGGTCAGGATGGTCCGGTTAACGGTTTGGAGTTCCGTACACAAACAGGTTTTTATATCCGTAAATATCTTGATCCAACTGTAGGATCTGGCCGTCGTGGTCGTGGTAGTGATGTTAACTTTATCCGTTACCGTTATGCCGAAGTATTATTGAATGCTGCTGAAGCTGCATTTGAACTTGGCCAAACCGGTACAGCCCTTGGTTATATAAACCAGGTAAGGTCACGTGCAGGTTTAACTACACCATTAGCAGCACTTACCTTTGACAGGATAGTACATGAACGCCGCGTTGAACTTGTTTTTGAAGGTCATACCTTGTATGATATGAAACGCTGGAGACTGGCTGCAACAGTTTGGGATGGTGCGCAAATGTCGGTTGCTGATTTAGTTAGCAATATTGGCAGTGCTACCAAGCACAACACCCAGCCTTTTGGTTTGTGGCCTTATAAGTATTACAATCCGGGTAACCCTAACAATGGTAAATGGATATTTAAGGAAGTGAAACCAAGCGCAGTGACAGGGGCCAATAAATTCCAGTTAGGTAATTATTATTCACAAATTGGTGATGATATATTATCAGCAAACCCTAAAATTGTAAAACAACCAAATCAATAAGGTATTAATAAATTAACCATCATGAAAATAAAATTTCATCATATCATACTGGGGCTCTTGCTTGCTACCATGGGTTGCAAGAAGGACAATTATGATGCGCCCTCATCAAAACTTAGCGGTCGCCTTACTTATAAAGGCCAGGAAATAAACGTTGAATATAACCAGGTGCCTTTTGAGCTTTATCAACCAGGCTTTGGTAAAAATGCACCTATCAGGGGTACTTTTCAACAGGATGGTACTTATTCAACCTTGTTGTTCAATGGTAATTACAAATTCACTATCCCTGCAAATCAGGGGCCTTTTATGTGGAAGAGCGCAACCGCCGGCAAACCAGATACAGTAGCTGTTACTGTTAGCGGAAGCCAGACAATGGATGTTGAGGTAACACCTTATTACCTTATCAATAACGCTAAAATAACTGCAGCAAATAAAATTGTTAATGCCGTTTTTGATATTCAAAAGGTTATCACCGATGCTAACGCTAAAAATATAGGTTCGGTAGTATTGTATATCAACAAAACCCAGTTTGTATCTGGCAGTGATAACATTGCAGCTACAGAAGTTGCCGGCTCAGCTATAACAAGCACAACCGGTGTAAGCATCAATGTTAATGTTCCTACCATAACACCTACGCAAAACTATGTTTTTGCCCGCGTAGGACTTAGAATAGCAGGTGTTGAAGACATGATCTTCTCGCCTGTGGTAAAGGTTAATTACTAAACTTTAGTAATCCGGCCCCGCCGCAAGGCGGGGCTTTTTTTATCCCTCCTGCTTAATTTAAAAGAATTAATAACCCCATACTATTTTTAACTGATGAAGAAACTATCGCTTTGCCTGTCTCTTTTTGTCTCTGCTTATCTATCTGCCAACGCGCAGCAGGGCGAATGGCACCTGATTAAAGACAAGATCACCACTCCCTGGGCCGAAAAGGTTGACCCTAAAGCTCCGCTTCCTGAATATCCGCGCCCGCAAATGGTACGTGGTAACTGGCAAAACCTGAATGGCTTATGGAACTATGCCATAGTACCAAAGGCAACTACAGGGCCTGCAAGATATGAAGGTAAGATACTGGTGCCTTTTGCGGCTGAGTCGGCACTATCGGGTGTTGGTAAAACAGTTGGCAAGGATAGCATGTTGTGGTATAAAAGCACCATCAGCTTAAACAAAACATTAAAAGGTAAAGATGTACTCATACATTTTGGTGCGGTTGACTGGCGCACCGAAGTATTTGTAAACGGTAAAAGCGCCGGTATTCATGAAGGCGGCTTTGATCCTTTTACGTTTAATATTACCCCTTACTTAAAAGGTGGTTCAAAACAAGAAATTACTGTAAGCGTTTGGGACCCTACAAATGATGGCCCGCAGCCGCGTGGTAAACAAGTAAAAAGCCCCGAAGGTATCTGGTACACTCCTGTTACCGGTATCTGGCAAACTGTTTGGCTGGAAGGCGTAGCTAAAACGCACATTGAAGCCACTAAACAAACTCCTAATATTGATGATCACACACTCTCGGTTTCGGCCGAAGTTAACAATAGCCAGCCGGGCGATAAGCTGAAGATCAGCGCCTGGAATGGCAAAACCCTCGTATCCGAAAAAACAATTGATGCCGGTGAAACTGCTGTGCTTGATATCAAAGATCAGCACTTATGGTCAACCACCGATCCATTCTTATATGATTTAAAAGTTGCCGTTATCCGTAATAATAAAGCAGTTGACGAGGTAGGCAGCTACTTTGCTATGCGTAAAATTTCGCTTGGACCCGATGCTAACGGAATCCAGCGCATGTTGTTGAACAACAAGTTTGTATTTCAATATGGCCCGCTTGATCAGGGTTGGTGGCCAGATGGCTTGTACACCCCGCCAACTTATGAGGCAATGACTTTTGATATTGACAAGTTAAAGGAAATGGGCTTTAACATGATCCGCAAGCATATTAAAGTTGAACCAGCCCGCTACTATGCTTATTGCGATAAAACGGGGATGCTGCTTTGGCAGGATATGCCAAGCGGCGATTTGGGTAACCAATGGGAAAACCGCCCGGGAGTACTTGACCGTGCAACCGATCAGCAGCGCACGCCTGAGTCTGAGGGGTACTATCGTAAAGAGTGGAACGCCATCATCAATTCTTTATATAATTATCCATGCATTGTAGTTTGGACTCCGTTCAACGAAGCATGGGGCCAGTTCAAAACTGTAGAAATCACAGAGTGGACTGAGAAAAAAGATCCGTCGCGCTTAGTGAACAGCGCAAGCGGTGGTAACTTTTATGACACCGGCAACATTGTCGATCTGCATAACTATCCGCACCCTGCTATGCCCCGCCCGGAGATCTTCGGTAAAACAAAAGCCGTTGTGCTGGGTGAATTTGGTGGCCTTGGATGGCCTGTTGATGGCCATACCTGGCAAGCCAATAAAAACTGGGGTTACCAAAACTTTAAAAACGGCGATGATTTGTTTAAGAAATATTCAACCTTCACTGACAGGTTGGAAGAATTGATCAAAGTTGGTCTTTCGGCCGCGGTATATACGCAAACAACAGACGTTGAAGGCGAAGTGAACGGCTTCATGACCTATGACAGAAAGGTGATCAAAATGCCTGTAGAATTGTTACAAAAAGCCAACAGCAAACTATACAATCCGGCGTTAGTGAAATAATATCTTTACGTATGACTATTAAAAACAGTATAAAATCAATGCGCAGGGAGGTTTGTCTTTCCGTGGCTATGATATTTGCGGGCTTTGCAACGGCAGGTGCCCAGGGAGTGAAAGCAACAACGGTTACAACAGTCGACAATAAAAGCCCAAACGCTTTTTATATCAATAACCGTGCGCCGCTGCAAAGACAATATTTTACCAAATTGCCTACCGGCAGCATCGAAGCTGGCGGATGGTTAAAGAAAATGCTGGAACTGCAACGCGATGGCTTAACCGGTAACCTGGGCGAGATTAGCGTTTGGCTTTCAAAAACCAACAACGCATGGCTTAACAAAGAGGGTAAAGGCGAGTATGGTTGGGAAGAACTTCCGTACTGGCTTAAAGGCTATGCCGATATAGCCTATATGCTGAAGGATAAAAAGATGATGGCCGAAACCAAATTCTGGATAGATGCTGTACTGAACAACCAGCGTGACAACGGCGATTTTGGTCCGGCGGTTGAGCGTAATGGGAACCGCGATTTGTGGACTAACATGCCAATGTTGTGGTGCCTTCAATCTTATTACGAATACACCAAGGATCCGCGGGTTATCCCTTTCATGACCAAGTACTTTAAGTATGAGCTATCGGTACCCGACAGTAAATTTTTAAAAGACTACTGGGAAAATAGCCGTGGCGGCGATAACATGCTGAGTGTTTACTGGTTGTATAACCGTACAGGCGATAAGTTTTTGCTTGATCTGGCTACCAAGCTTGATAAAAACACTGCCGACTGGCGTCAGGCCAATAACCTGCCCAACTGGCATAATGTTAACGTAGCCCAGTGTTTCCGCGAGCCGGCAACTTATTATCTGCAAAGCCATGATAAAAAAGACCTGGACGCTACTTATAATAATTTTAAACTGGTAAGGGATATTTACGGACAGGTTCCGGGTGGTATGTTTGGTGCCGATGAAAATGCCCGTAAGGGTTATGATGACCCGCGCCAGGCTGTAGAAACCTGTGGTTTGGTAGAGCAGATGACATCCGACCAGATGTTACTTGGCAATACCGGAGATCGTTTCTGGGCCGAGAATTGCGAGGATGTAGCTTTCAATACTTTCCCCGCTGCCTTTATGCCCGATTACCGTGCGCTGCGTTATTTAACTGCGCCTAACATGGTAGTAAGCGATGGAAAAAACCACCACCCGGGTATAGCCAATGAAGGTCCGTTTTTAATGATGAACCCTTTCGGCAGCCGTTGCTGCCAGCATAACCACGCCGCTGGCTGGGTGTATTACGCCGAAAATAGCTGGATGGCCACCCCTGATAATGGTATTGCCGCTTTACTTTATACAGAAGGTAAGGTTAACGTTAAAGTTGGTAATGGCACTCCGGTAAGTATTGCCGAAACAAGTCATTATCCTTTCCAGGATCAGATCAATTTTACAGTTACTACACCTAAAGCAGTTGATTTTCCGCTTTACCTGCGTATCCCTGAATGGTGCAAAGGCGCATCAGTAAAAATCAACGGTGTTGCTGTGGATGTAAATACATCAACCGGCGATTATATCCGTTTGGCTAAAAGCTGGAAAAATGGCGATAAAGTGACCCTTCAATTGCCAATGCAGTTGAAAGTACAGGAGTGGGCTAAAAACAAAAACAGCGTAAGCGTTAGCTATGGCCCGCTTACCTATTCATTGAAAATTGAGGAGCAATATACCAAGGGAGATAACCTGAAAGATGCACAGGGCGATTCGCACTGGCAGCCAGGTGCCGACCCGAACAAATGGCCATCTTATAATATCTATGCAGCATCACCGTGGAATTACGGTTTACTGATAGATGAACAACATCCTGAAAAATCGATAGAAGTTGTTCACCGTACATGGCCGAAGGATAACAATCCGTTCACCAATACAAACGCGCCTATCGAGTTAAAAGCTAAAGGAAAGCAAATCCTTGGTTGGAAGATAGATGAAACCGGCTTATGCGGTGTGTTGCCACAAAGTCCTGTAAAAACAGAAGAGCCGGCTAAAGAGCTTACATTGGTACCTATGGGCGGCGCAAGGTTAAGGATTTCGGCTTTCCCTGTTGCTGAATAATGATGAGTACTCCGATGATGAAAGGAATATTATGCGGTTTAATGATGATGGCTGGTTTTACTGCCTTAGCACAGGATGCTGCGGTTAAAAACCAACCACCGTCACCGCTGTACCGCGACCCTATTTATGATGGTGCCGCCGATCCTGTTTTGGTTTATAACAAAGCCGAAAAGGAATGGACAATGTTATACACCCAGCGCCGGGCCAATGTGCAATCGCCGGGAGTAGCTTTTTGTTATGGTACTGCCATAGGTGTTGCTACGTCGAAAGATCATGGGCATACCTGGGTTTACCGCGGAGCATTAAACCTTGAGCATGAACGTGGTCAAAACACCTTTTGGGCACCCGATGTGGTTTTTGATAAGGGAGTATACCACATGTTTGTAGTGTATATCCGCGGCGTGTACAGCCAGTGGGGAGGCGATTCGCACCTGGTACATTATACCAGTAAAAACCTGTGGGACTGGAAATATGAAGGTCCGCTGAACTTGCCCGATCATAACATCATCGATCCAACATTGATGAAACTGCCGGATGGTAAATGGCATATGTGGTACAAGGATCAAAAATTGGGCAGCATCACCATGACAGCCGAAAGCACTGATCTTGTTAGCTGGAAAGCATCTGATAAGCCTGCCATTGAAGGCCGCGCGCACGAGGGGCCAAAGATCTTTTGGTTTAAAGATTATTACTGGATGATAACCGACGAGTGGCAGGGGCAGAGGGTTTATCGTTCAAAAGACGCTAAAACCTGGGAACATCAGGGTTTGGTGCTGGATAAGCCCGGTCACCGGCCGGAGGATACACCGACAGGTGCCCATGCGGATGTGGTAGTAAGCGAGGGCCATGCCTATATCATTTACTTCACTCATCCGGGCCGTAAAAAGCATTTTGAAGATGGTGGGCTTGATGCCGATGGCGCTTATAGCTATTCAACCAAGCGCACATCGATTCATGCCGCCGAACTGGAGTTTAACGGTGAAACGCTGGTTTGCGACAGGGATAAGCCATTTGGTTTCTGGCTTGCCGACGTCAAATAATATCAACGGAAATAAAAAGAATATAAATTGGTTATGCGGCAGATATTCATTTGGTTAATGGGTGTGTTTGCCCCGGTGATGGTTCTGGGGCAACACAATGCCGTTAAGAACAAAACTATTGCTTGGGATCAAACCACTTTAAAGCAGGTTGGTAATAAAAACGGTAATTACGCCCGCATGATCCAGTTAAGTGACGGCAACCTGTTTTGTGTTTATGAAAGCGCCGGAGGCGTTGAATGCATTACAAGCAACAACCTTGGTAAAAGCTGGGGTCAACCTGTAGTAATCGCTAAACCCGCGCCGGGGGTAAACATGGCAGTGCCCGAGATCTTGGAACTAAAAGATCACTCGTTACTGGCATCGTACAATCCTCGCCCGCATAAGGTAAACGGAGGTTGGGACACCACTAAACGATTTGCCATTTGTACTAAAAAAAGCTACGATAAAGGCAAAACCTGGACGGATGAACGTTTGATTTATGAAGCCCGGTATAGCTTTGATGATGGTTGCTGGGAGCCATCGCAAATTCAGTTGCCATCCGGAGAGATCCAGTTGTTCTTTTCAAACGAGGGGATCTATACCCAATCGAACGAGCAAAATATTTCCATATTTAGGTCAAACGATAACGGCTTAAGCTGGACAAAACAGCCTGAAATAGTATCCTTCAGACCCGGGCATAGGGATGGCATGCCGGTGCCCATCCTCCTGAAAGGAAAAAATGAGATCGCGTTTTCGATAGAGGATAACGCAGGCGCAACTTTTAAGCCATCCATTATCCGTAACAGCATCGGCCAAAACTGGCAAAAAACAGTAGGCTCTGATGATGCCGAACGTACATACGCGCTCACACCTAAATTGCAGGATACGGTTTATGCAGGTGCGCCTTATTTAAGGCAACTGCACAGCGGCGAAACGGTGCTGTCATACCAAAGTACCCAAAACCGTAACCATAACTGGGAACAGGCCTGCATGCAGGTAGCTTTGGGTAACAATGATGCTAAGGATTTTGCGAGTGTACAAACGCCATTCAATATTCCGCTTAATAAACACGGATTATGGAATGCGTTGTGTGTGCTTAATGATGATACCATAATTGCGTTAACATCAACAAATGCGTTTGGGAATGGTACTGAGATTTGGATGATAAAGGGTAGAGTGGAAAAGAAGAAATAAAGAGCGAAAAGCGGGAGCTTGTGCGATTCCCCTCTTGAGAGGGGCGGAGGGGTGTGTTTCTCCAATAGACGATAAACGCTGCAGAAACACACCCCTGCCATTCCACTATCCAAAGCGCGCTAAGAGGGGAATTAAAAAAACAGAAACAGGAATTAAACTATTAAACACAAATAAATGCAAACAAAATTAAAAGTATTGGCCCTTGCTTTGGCAATGCCATTGGGGATGAGGGTAATGGCGCAGCAGAAAGCGCCGGCGCAGGTATGGTCGCAGGAAAAGGCGAAAACATGGTACGCGCAGCAGCAATGGCTGGTTGGAGCTGATTTTATTCCAAGCACTGCTATAAACCAGTTAGAAATGTGGCAGGCCGATACTTTCGATCCTAAAACAATAGATAAAGAGTTGGGCTATGCGCAAGGTATTGGAATGAATGTAATGCGTGTGTTTTTGCACCATTGGGCCTGGGAACAAGATCCTGAAGGTTTCAAAAAACGTATGGACGAGTACCTTGCTATTTCCAGCAAGCATGGTGTAAAAACTATGTTCGTGTTTTTTGACGACTGCTGGAATAAAGTACCTAAAACAGGTAAGCAGCCGGAGCCTAAACCCGGTATCCACAACTCGGGATGGATGCAGGACCCCGGCCAGCCTGCGTCTGATAACGCGGCAAACTCGCCTGTACTTGAAAAATATGTAAAAGATGTATTAAAGCGTTTTGCCAATGATAAACGCATTTTGCTTTGGGACTTGTACAATGAGCCGGGCAATTCAGATAAGGGCAACAAAACTTTACCCTTGCTGAAAAGTGTTTTTAAATGGGCAAGGCAGGTAAACCCAAGTCAGCCGGTTAGTGCCGGCGTGTGGCGCTGGGATTTGGAAGAATTAAATAAGTTCCAGATAGCCAACTCAGACATTGTAACTTACCACGATTACACGCCAGAGGCCGAACATCTGAAAACTGTACAATTCCTGAAAATGAACGGCCGCCCGTTGATTTGTACCGAGTACATGGCACGTCCGCGCAACAGCCTGTTTGGCACTGTATTGCCAATGCTTAAAAAAGAAAATGTAGGCGCCATCAATTGGGGTTTTGTAAGTGGAAAAACCAACACCATTTATGCATGGGATACCCCAATGCCTGACGGCAGCGAGCCTAAATTGTGGTTTCACGATATTTTCCGTAAGGATGGTACAGCTTATATACCTGAAGAAACAGCACTGATCAAGAAATTGACCGGAAGGTAGTAGATGTGCAGATTTCAGATGTGCTGATGTGCAAATGATTTCCGAATGCTGAAACCAATGTTGTAAATAAAGGCGCACCTGTTGCTGTTCGCCTCCGGTGTTAACCTATCACACAAATCTGCTTATCACCTGAAATGCAGGTTTATTACAGACTTACGAAGTTTTTAAAACTTCGTAAGTCTTGTTCCCCGCTAATACATACTACCCTTAAACCAATTGCGCCTATGAATAAGCTTTTTAATTACATGATGCTGGGCCCGTTAAGCAAGCGGCATCTTATAGGTGGCTTATTCACGTGAGTAACTAAATAAAAAATAACATGATTCGTCAATTAAAACATTTCGCGCTTTGCGGGTTTCTGTCATTGGTGTTTTTTAAAACCGAAGCCCAAATATCAGGTAATAAAAACCTTAAACCTGCAGCTGACGTAAGTGTAAAGACAAATGCCTCAAACGTTACAGTGACCTGGCCCGCGGGGGCTAATAGTAATGGCCGGCTTGTTTTAAACTTAAAAAATGACGAGCCGCTATTTAGCAGCGTTCAGTTAAGTAAAGCCGGGGTTTATAAGCCGGTAATTGAAAACGTCGATCCCCAATTTATTCTTACCAAAGGTAAGCGCGATCTCATCTCTCAAAATGGCTGGAATATCTTTTTTGATAAAGTACCGCTAAAACCGCATCATTCTTATAAAGTAGATTTTCATAAAAAATCAATAAGCATAAGTAGTAAAGGTACCCGAACTGTAATTACTATACCGGGATTAGAAGCGCCTGATTTTAAAGGCGATCTGGAAATAACGCTTTACAATGGACAGCCCCTGTTTAACGTAGCGGCGGTGATATCAACCCATATTGATTCAACAGCAATTTTGTACGATGCCGGGTTGGTAGCCCAAGCGCAGCCTGTTAAAGCTGTAAGTTACAGTGACGTTTATGAACACCTGCAAACAGATGATATCAGCATGCCCGATACTGCTAAAAATCTTGCGGTAAAATATCGTACCATTATCGGGAATAACGAGAAGGGGAGCATTGCAGTATTTCCTGCCCCCCATCAATATTTTTATCCTTTGGATGAAGCTTTCAACCTGAAATTTGTTTGGTACGGTAATAATTACCGCAAACTGCTACCGGGTTACGGCCTTGGTATCAGGCAGGAATTACAGGGCGATAAGCGTTTTGTTCCCTGGTTTAACGCGCCTCCCGCAACCAAACAGCGGCTCAACTTTTTTTGCCTGCTTGGAACTGATGGCGCAGATGCCTTGCTGGGCAAAGTAAAGCGATTTACCCATGATGATAGCTACAAACCACTTCCCGGTTATAAAACCATGGCAAGCCATTTTCACAATGAATTTATCATGAGCGTGGTACTGGCTGGCAAGCCTGTGCCGGATAGCCCGTCGTTTGTAAAAGTATTTAAGCGGGAGGGGATTAACATTGTCCATTTAGCTGAGTTTCATTATACAGCGCATCCTAAAGGCCCGGATGAGCAACGCCTTAAAGAATTGAAAGCTTTGTTTGACCAATGCAGCCGTTTATCTGATAAAAACTTTTTGTTATTACCGGGCGAAGAACCTAACGAGTTTTTTGGTGGCCACTGGCTGGCATTTTTTCCGAAACCTGTTTATTGGATCATGTCGCGCAAAGCAGGTACACCTTTTGAAAGTACTGATGATGAGCATGGCAAAGTTTACCACATAGGCGATAAAACGGATATGCTTAACCTGCTCAAAGCCGAGAACGGTTTGGCCTGGACGGCGCATGCCCGTACCAAGGGTTCAACCGGTTTTCCGGATGCTTACAAAAAGGAAGATTTTTATTTGTCGGACAGGTTTTTAGGCGCAGCCTGGAAAGCTTTACCGGCAGACTTGTCCGAACCTCGTTTAGGTAAACGCGTGTTTGACCTCATGGATGATATGAACAATTGGGGGCTGAAAAAGAAAGTGCTTTCTGAGGCCGACTTGTTCAGTATCGAACCTGAAAATGAAATGTATGCCCACCTCAATATAAACTATTTAAAACTCGCCAAACAGCCTGAATATAAAAATGGCTGGCAGCCTGTACTTGATGTGCTGGAGCAGGGCAAATTCTTTTCAACCACCGGCGAGGTTTTGATTGAGGACTTTACGGTAAATGGCCATTCATCGGGCGAAACTATTGCACTCCCGGCAGATGGTAAATGCACCGTGAACTTTAAAACCAGCTGGACGTTCCCGCTTAATTTTGCCGAGATCATTTCGGGCGATGGCAAGAAGGTTTATCGTGATCGTATTGATCTTACCTCCACCCAGGCATTTGGTGCAAAAACATTTAATAAAGTACTGAATATGAAAGGCCGCAAATGGGTACGCCTTGAAGTTTGGGATGCTGCAGTAAATGGTGCTTATACGCAAACGGTTTGGTTAAAGTAAAAACCTAAAACCTATGTAGCCGAGCGGTAGGAGCCAGTAGCAGCTAACTTAAGGAAGAAAAAGCGATGGATTGTGCGATTCCCCTCTTGAGAGGGGCGGAGGGGTGTGTTATTCTACGTGCGGCTTATCGCTTGTATAACACACCCCTGCTACCACTCGTTCCATCGCGCCCCCTCTCGAGAGGGGATTTTAAAACACTTATGCCAAATTACTCCCTTAAGTTAACGGCTATGGGCTGGAGCCGAGCGGCGGCGGGGAACCAAATAAAAAAATGTCATTGCGGGCGCAGCGCAGCAATCTCGTAGCTTATGCATGTCCGATCTGTATAGCTACGAGATTGCCACGTTGCCCCAAATGCTTTTTGCCCATGCGGCTCCTCGCAAAGACATGTTTTTTATTTTACAGGGATTTTAACCAGCGCCCGTTCTGTAAAAAAACTTTTCAGGCCGGCCAATTTTCCGGTGCGCACAAGATAACTGATCAATAAGGCAATTAGCATATATTTTTACTTAACAATACTTGCAAAACGTTGATAAAAAGCTGTAGGGCTGTCGGCATGCTTGGGCTCATATTTACCTGCAATAATAGGGATGTATATTACCCGGCGGCGGCTTTCTTCACCAATTACGGTTGATTGGGCTACGCGGTGCCATAAGCGGCCATCATGTATGGTCAGGTCGCCTGCTGTGGGGATAATAGCTACCTCATTTTCGTCGGTATCATGATCAAGGAAATACTTTTTACGGAAAAGCATCTGGTAAAGGTTTTGCTTATGTGTGCCGGGCAAGATCCGTAAACCGCCGTTCTCTGGTTTCAGCGTGCTCAGGTGAATGCCAACATTAAGCATCGGATTTAATTTCTGTCCATGGAAAATATCACGCAGGCCGTCTGTGTGCCAGCCCATTTTAGTAAAGCTGCTTTCGGGCCCGTTCACATAGTGATTAAAAACCATGCCGTCCTTTTCGTCTGTGCCCAACCGTGAGCCTTCACCTATCAGGTTAAGCAGTACCTGGAAACGCGGATCCCTTGTAAATTCATCTAAAAGGCTATTGTGCTGATTAATGAAGGCAAAGCGCTGTACAATAGGCGAGCCATCAACGTCTTTGCCATATTTAATAGGTACGCCGTTTACTTTTTCTGTTTTGTTATTTAGCCAGGTTGTTTCAACCTGTTTTGACGCATTTATAATGTCGGTAACAGTTTCGGGCTTAATGAAGTTTTTGAAATGGATAAAGCCGTGCTGATTGAAAAAAGCCTGCTGTTCGGGTGTAATTGTTGAGCCTAATGTGAATTTTTGATATGACGTTGCCATGTGGTGGAAAAGATATAAAGTACCTGAAAATTGAATTTGTAACACTGGGTACCGCCTGAGCGATATTGTAGAAAAGGATCTGGTCCTTTTTTAAAGGGAATTAACAACAACAGCTGCACATGACCCTTTTCATCAAGGGCATTCGCATAGGGCATGCAAATAATATGTTGTGCTTATTGTTCAATGTATATTAAGTCTATCTTTTTAGTAGACTAATGCAAATGTAAACAAATTGTTAATGATGCCAAATATTTCTTAAAATATTTTTTTAATGCTTGTAAAGGCCTGCAGTTATCTTTTCAATCAGGCTTTTAGGGCTAATTGCTGCGGCAGTAGCCGAGAGTTTATTTAAGAAACCCGGAATTATTTCGGCTTTTTTATTGAACATTCCTTTTATGCCAATTGCTGCAACTTCATCAGCTGTCATATTAAATTTGGCAGCCAGGTCGGCAAGGGCATCCATTCCGGCATGGTGGGCGAAGTTTGTATCCGTTGGGCCGGGACATAAGCAGCTTACTGATATTGGCGTGTTTTTAAGTTCATATCTCAAAGCACGGCTAAATGATAATACAAAGGCTTTGGTTGCCGCATATACCGCCAATGTTGGTACCGCCTGGTAAGCTGCCGTGCTGGATACGTTGAGGATAAAAGCCTGTTGCTGTAGCTTTAAAAGAGGGATAAAGTGGCTGGAAAGCTCAGTAACTGCATTCATATTAACCTGCATCATGCTGGTTTGCACAGCTATATTTAGTTCGCCAAAATTTCCCCATACGCCATACCCGGCATTATTTATTAATATCGATATGGGGCTTTTTAAACTTTTAACCCAGTCAAATAGCTGAAGGGCCGCACCCGCGTTTGAAAGATCAATAGCCAGATAATCAGCTTTAACATTATAGTCGGCTTTAATTTGGTTGGATAGTGCAATTAAATCGCTTTTCGATCGGGAAACTATTAACAGATTGTACCCTTTTTGAGCTAATAGTAAAGCCATCGATCGTCCAATGCCTTTACCGGCACCTGTTATTAAAGCGTATTGATCCATCGTTCTGTAAAATATATCGGCATGCAAGTTTAGTTAAAAAAAATCCACTAAACTTGTAGACTATTTAAAATGTTATTACGTTTGTGTAGTTATGAACAGCGCTCCGCCATGTTTTCATTTTTTAAGCCATAACCAACAAGGTTATTGTTGTTGCCGGTAGTAAACATTAACCGGTCTCCCTTCGTTATATATCAACAACAAATTATCACAAGCTTAAAAATTGATCATGACCACTCATTATATAAAGCATTTATTCGCGGCTTTTGTAATAATTATTTTTATATCATATGCGCTTCCCGTATCGGCGCAACTATCGGCTGCTGTAAGATATAAACCCATCCTGTTGCACGATACATCTGCCCATGGTTTAACTGAAGATAATTATTCGGCCAGGTTAGTTACCGGGATGCCCGACAAACCTCTTGTTGATAATGCTGATGCCGGTTTTGAAAGCGACCTGGAAAGCGAGTTGGATACTCATGCAGGCCGCAAAAAGCTGATGGGATATTTAAAAGAATTTTCGGCAGGCAATACCAGTGAAACTAACTATAACCAGGCAAAAGTTAAAACTTACTACAAGCTTGCCAATGTATTTGCCAAACTGCATTTGTATCCCCTGGCTATGAAATGCTTTTTTAGGGCGATGGTATCTAAAAAAGATGCAAATAATTTTGTACCTGCTGCCACCGATTCTGTTAGTATGGATACAACCGGCCGGCAATTACATTTAAACAGCGGATTGCTGGCTATTAATGCCAATGACGATTCTGTATTTGTAAATGCGCCGGTTCAGTTGAAGGATAAAAAGGAAAAGAAAAGCAAATCAATTACTTATAACCGGATTGTTAACACTTTTAACGACGGGAAAAAGGCCGCAGCTTACGCGTTGCTGTTTCATGTAAAACAGCCAAAGCCCGGTAAGCCAACTGTATTTGTAAGGGCTAATACGGGTCATACATTTATTACGCTCATTAAGTATAATACCGATTCAACAACGGTTTCTGTTTCTTTTGGATTTTACCCTAAAAAGGATAATATATTTTCGGCTACCCCGTGGGAACCTGAAACTTCAGGTACATTTAAAAATGATGAGGCGCATCAATGGGATGAAGTGATGGGTAAATTCATAACCGAACGCCGGTTTAAAAGGATCCTGAAGCTAACCCGTCAATATGACGGATTGGAATACCACCTGTCAAAAAATAATTGTACCGATTTTGCATTGCAGGCGGCTTCATACGCCGGTTTCGGGGTTACTAATTCAAAAGGTTCGTGGCCGTTGGGGCATGGCAACAATCCGGCAACAACAGGGCAAAGCATCATAGCAGGCGGTATTTATGATAATGATAAAACCGATTTGTTTATTGATTTTGACGAGGCTTTAAAATAACCATCAGAGCGAACGGAGAGTACTTCCGCCAATGCCAACCTCAAAAGTATGCGGTATGCCGCACCTGAGCGCGAAGTTATTTTTTTGATGTCCCACCGGAAAATCGAAGCAAACCGGGTAGTCATATTCTGTAATTTTTTCGGTAACGATATCATAAATGGTGCGGCCAAATTCTTCGCCTGCAACATCGGGTTTTAACTGAAAGCCACCAATGATCAATCCTGCCAGATTTGAAAGCTTGCCGCTTTGTTTCAGGTTCCAGAACATACGGTCGATATTGTAAAGATACTCATGGGTGTCTTCAACAAATAATATCTTGCCATCAGTATCCAGATCTGACGGTGTACCCGATAGTGTTGTGATCAGGCTCAGGTTACCGCCTGCCAAAGTAGCTTCAGCCTTGCCGGGGCGATTTTGTATCACTGCAGGCGATGAGTAAGTTAAGCTTTCACCAGTTAATGCCTGTTTAATGGATTGAATAGTGGCTACCTGCATAGCATCGGCTTTTGTCCAGTCATCCGGGAAACTGTTACACATTTTTGAATGAAGGGTTGCAATTTTGAAATTGCGGTTGATGTGACAGTGTAATGCAGTGATATCGCTGAAGCCGATGAGCCACTTGGGATGTTTTTTAAATTGCTTAAAACTAAGCCGATCAATGATCCTGACCAATCCATAGCCGCCCCTTGCGCACATAATGGCCTTGATCTGCGGGTTATCCAGCATTTGTTGTAAGTCTGCCGTCCGCTCTTCATCCGGTCCTCCATATATAAAATCCTTTTTGCCTGTGTTATCGCCAACTACCACATTGAACCCCCAGCTTTGCATAAGTTGTATAGACGGAATAATATCAGCCAGGCTGATATACCCCGACGGACTGATAATGCCTATGGTATCACCTGCTTTTAAATATGGAGGGATTTTATAATGCGTATCAGCGTAAGTAATTTCAGGAACGGCTGCCCATGCCCCGGATGTTGATAATGCGGCCCCGGCAGTTACTAAGGAGGAGATGAAGCGTTTTCGGTTCATTTTTATACCTGTAGCATTTTGATGCAACACGGTTGATAAAAGTATGAAAAACAAGGTAATAAGTAATGGATGCCGGGGCAGGTAAATAACGGGTTGTTTACAGTAGGATTTAAGCCGGATTACCTTATAATCTTTACACAACCGGAGCATGTCTTTGCGCAAAGATTACTAAGTTTGAATTTGATGAAGATTAAGCATTTCCTATCTACCGGAGTTATAATACTGGCACTGCCCATTCTGGTACTATTGTCCCTCGTTTTCCAAAGCTGTCACAGTACCAACAAATCGAGCAGCGACACTGACAGCGCAACATCCCGACCCATAGCTAATGCCCCGGCAGCCGGTTTTAAAATCAAAGCTGCTATTTCGTGCACCAAAAATGGAATGGTGAGGGAAGATAGTATTTTATACATGCACCAGGGAGGCGAATCATTTAAGCCTACAGTGATTAATGTGGTTAACACAGCAACAAATAAATCCAATGCTGATATGGCCTGGATCCCAGGTGGTACCTTTAGTATGGGTGGGGTTAATCCAACTGGGATGACAGACGGAGGTATGGAAGCGATGGATGATGCCAGGCCTGTTCACCGGGTATTTGTCGACGGTTTTTATATGGATAAAACCGAGGTGACCAATGCCCAGTTTGCCAAATTTGTAAAAGCTACCGGTTATGTAACCGTGGCCGAACAAAAACCTACAGCGGCAGAGTTTCCGGGTGTGCCGACAGCTGATCTGGTTGCCGGATCCGTTGTTTTTACGCCTCCAAATCATAAAGTGCAGCTAAATGATATTTCGCAATGGTGGTCGTTCCAAAAAGGAGCGGATTGGAAACATCCGCTTGGCCCCGAATCTGATTTAAAAGGAAAAGAAAATTATCCGGTTGTACAGGTGGCCTGGGAAGATGCTGCGGCTTATGCCAAATGGGCCGGAAAGCGCCTGCCTACAGAAGCCGAATGGGAATTTGCCGCAAGGGGAGGTAAAGCCGGTGAGCTATATCCCTGGGGCAACCAGTTAAAACAGGATGGGCGCTGGATGGCCAACACCTTCCAGGGATCTTTTCCGGATCGTGATAACGCCGAAGATGGTGAAACCGGTTTGGGTCCTGTAAAAAAGTATCCTGCAAATGCCTACGGTTTATATGATATGGCAGGTAATGCCTGGGAGTGGTGTGCTGATTGGTACCGTAACGATTATTATAACAGCTTTAATCCTAATACAGTTGCCCGCAATCCGCAGGGGCCCGCTGCTTCTTTTGATCAGCAGGAGCCCGGGCAGAAAAAAAAGGTTCAAAGAGGGGGCTCATTTTTATGTACCGATCAATACTGTACGCGCTACATGGTAGGCTCAAGGGGCAAAGGCGAATACCGTTCGGCAACTAACCACGTTGGGTTTAGATGTGTGCAGGATGTTAAGCATAGCAATAATCCGGCACAGCTTACCCGGAAAGCACTTTGATGTTATTGTAAAAGTTACTCAGGAACAATGGGTGGCAGGGGCTAAGCATTTCCGCTTTCAAAAAAGGCTATAAAAAAAAGAAGCACTCCTGATGGGCAGGAATGCGTTCTAACCAATTATAAACCTAAATTATGAGAAGAGCTGTAAATCCGGGGTCGAACCGGTAACGCTGCCTTGTCAGCTATTTACATGATGGTACAAATATACGTGTAATCCTTACATTTATTGTCATCTTAATATGAAAATTTTACTTTTATTGGTATTTTTTTATAAATGACAATTAGTTTATAGATAATTGGCAACGAATTGCGATAGTTCAAAAAAAGATGAAGGTTTTATAAAGGGTAATGCAGTAAAGAGGGGCTTCAATTTCAGTTGCCGAATGCAAAGTCAGGATCAGCTTCTACGACTTTCAACTGTATATACAAAGCTTTCGGCTTTGTAATAGCCAAGGTTATACTCCATTGGGCGCTCTCCCTGATCGTAAACAAATCTTTTTCTGAACAATACAGGGCTGCCGGCTTCAATTTCAAGCTTACCGGCTATAAACTTATTGGCTTCAAGTGCGCTGATTTCTTCTTTTGACAGGTTTGCAATGGTAGAATATTCGTCTTCCAGCATTTCATAAAGAGGGCGTTTAAAATCTTCTTCGCCTGTAAGGCCTATTCGCGGGTGAAAGTAAGAGATGAAGTAAACAAAAGGACTATCACTGCTGCCCCGCAGGCGTTCCATTTTTACTATTTTTTTCTCTGTGCCTATATCAAAGAAACTGGCGGTGCTTTCGTCAGGAAACACCCAGCTTACATGTAGTTCATAGTTTTTTACGTTAATGCCCCTCGCTTTCATCTCCTGCGAAAAACTGAGCCAGTTCATTGATTTTGAGCTGATTCTTGAATTTGCGACTTTGGTGCCAAAACCTTTTTTTCTGATCAGTAATTCTTCGTAAACTAACTTATTAATGGCCTGGCGCAGCGTTGTGCGGGATATAGCCAGTTTTTTAGCCAGCTCAACCTCATTAGGCAGTAACTTGCCCGCCTGGTAAGCAGGGTCCTTGATTAGTTCCCTGAGCAATTGCTCAGCTTGTATATGGAGGGGGATAGGGCTTTTATGATCGATGGCTAATTTCATAGTGGATTTACTAACCTTAATAAAGTATAAATGCAGGTAAATATAGTAAAACGTATATCATGTATTTACATAGTTTAAACTGCTGTTTTTAGTTTGATGTACATGGAATAATATATTGCAAGGTATGCTAAAGACGAGATGATTTATTTGGTTTTTATCAGTCTAATTATCAGTGGATATTTGCATTAGTTATTTTATTTTCAGTGGTTGATAATGTAAATGTTGATACAAATGAGCACGGTATTGTTTTAATATTGAAAGGCGTATCAAATTTTAGCCCCAAAATGCGTTTTTACGCTATCCGCATGCTATGGATAGAGCGCATAAATAACACCCTTTTTGCGTTGTGTAATTTTACTATGCCAACTGCAAGGCAACAATATCTGAAAAATAACGTATAACAGATAGTTCTGCATAGTGCAGATGTTTTGATTATCAATACGTTTGATTTAATATGATCGGCGCTATTTAAGATTTATAAATGGGAAAAAACAATTACTTAATACACGTGATAGCCGGTGTGCTGGTGATATCATGTTTCGCAAGATGTTCAAAAAGTGTAAACAAAATTGAAAAGCCGGCAGCTCCGATTCCTGAACAGGTTAATGCTGAGCAAAGTTTAGCTACAGCGGCTGTAACTAACTATACTTATACCGTTAAAACTACCGAGTGGATGGTTGACGGGACAAAGATCCCTGCCGGAGCTAAAATATACATCCCAGCAGGTAAAAGGGGGGCTTTATTGCTTAAGAACTTTAAAGGGACAGCCGCCGCTCCTATTTTAATTATAAATCAGGGAGGCAGGGTTTCATTTACAACAGCAACCACAGCTTCATACGCTTTCAAAACACAAAATTGCCAATATTTTAAGGTGCTTGGCAATAGCGTATCAACAATTAAGTATGGTTTTGATGTAAACGGAGGTAATATAGGCATGACCATGGATGACCTGAGCACCGATTTTGAAATTGCGGGTGTTGAAGTGCGTAACAGTGGTTTTGCCGGCATTATGGCAAAAACTGATCCCACGTGTGATCCCGCAACTCAGCGGGGCCGGTTTGTTATGAAAAATGTATTGATTCATGATAATTATGTTCACAAAACCGGTGGGGAAGGCCTTTACATAGGAAATTCATTTTATGAGGACGGAGTTTCTACTTCCTGTGGTACTGTTTTACCCCACGATGTAGTGAATACCAAGATTTATAAAAACCTTGTTGATTCAACCGGTTCTGAAGGGATCCAGGTTGGAAGCGCTACTTCAGGTTGCGAAATTTATAACAATACAGTAAAAAATCCGGGGAGAAGCCCGTTTTCTGCTTACCAGGATAACGGCATACAAATAGGCGAAGGCACTGGCGGTAAATGTTATAATAACATTGTTAAAAACACGCCGGGCGATGGTATTATCGTTCTTGGATTTGGTGACAACGTAGTATTCAATAATTACATTATCAATTCAAAATCCTACGGGATCTTTGCCGATTCGAGATATACTCCTGGAAAGAATTTCCAGTTTATCAATAATACCATTGTTGGTTCGGTGTTGGGAGGAATAAAGCTAAATTCCGAAACTATCCCGATGAATACTGTTATTAATAATGTACTTATACAGCCGGCGTCAGTGCAGGCAATAATTAGGAAAAGCACGGGTGTTAAATTAACGGCTTCAAATAATTATGTAAGCACAGATGTAAACGCTTGTAAGTTTGTAAATTATGGTGGCGATAATTTTCATTTACAATCATCATCACCACTTATCAATAAAGGCGCTAACGTTTTATCTTACGGAATTAGATTTGATTATTACGGCACTGCGCGCCCATCGGGTACAGCTTTTGATATAGGTGCCACGGAGTATTAAGCATTGCGATAATATCATATAGCAAACGCTTTTTTGCCTGCAGACAAAAAAGAGATATTATAACAAATAAGCCAAAATCGCCTCTTAATTAACTTAAGAGGCGATTTTACTATTTATAGCTATACCCTAAAGTAGGGGCATGTTTTGATTATAATGTTGTTCCGTGAGGCTTTCATCAAATGGAGCAAAAGAAAGATTAAAGGCAGCTTATCAGACTTTTTGTTTTGAACAGAAGATCGGTGGCCTTTTATAATTTTGAACGTTCGATACAGGCGTTTAACACCTGCTCAAGTACCGGTCGCGAAACCGGTTTACTGAAAAAGCCGGTAACAAAATCATAGCTCAGCGCCCGCTCGCGGTCTGTTGGATCAATTGATGATGAAAATACATAAAGCAGTGGTTTAACCGGCAATGAGGGTTGCAAATTGTTAAAGCCCTGAAGAAAATCCCAGCCATCAAACCTTGGCATTCTGATATCCAGAAAAATAACGTCAGGGTGATCGGAAGGATTATCTGAAAAAGATTTTAACGCCTCTTCACCATCATAGCTATGTGTAATAGGGTTAAAAGCTTCAATCCCGGCAATGATTTTATCCAGGATTATATGGTCAAGTTTACTGTCGTCAATAAAGAGTAATTTAAACATGATCGGCAATTATAATATTTGTTGCATAAGATAGGATATATTATCCGTTTTTTAAAGAAATGATGTTATTACTACGTTTAAATTTACAACCAGGAGGAATTGTTGCTATTTTAATTTATTTATACGGCAATTGAGCAAGTGCGATAACAGGAGTTGCGATTTTTTCTTGAATGGCAATGTTAATTTTAAACAGGGGAAAGGTTTTTATCGCCAGATGGCTACCTATTTATTTCGTACCATAATTCCACCATCCCGCTTTTGTGAACTGTTACATTTTTTAAGTGTAATGCCAGTTCTCGTCCTATGTGATCGAAAAAGGGAATCCCATCGCCTAAAATAACGGGCAGGATTGACTGTCTTATTTCATCGGCCAGGTTTAACTGAATAAAATCTTTGGTAAGTTTTGTACCGCCTACCAACCAAACATTTCTATAATTTGGTTTTAGTTGTTCATTCACAAATTTATTCAGATCGCCGGAATAAATTTTAATATTGGACCTCTCAACCGGCAGGTTTCTGTGGGTTAATACGATGGTGGGCACATCTCCGTAAGCCCAGCCGTAAGATTTTGAAAGCTCTAAAGCGTGTTCATATGTGCGGGCCCCCATTACATAGCAATCAATCGTTTTTAGAAACTTGTTAGCGTCCTGTTCTGTAACACTAATTCCTTGTTCGTAATTGTCGGATGTTTCAAACCACGAAATACTATTATCTTTTTTGGCAACGTAGCCGTCAAGACTCGAAACCATGTGTATGGTTATTTTAAATGTATCTGTTGCCATTTGCATATTAATATCAGGAAGGAGTACTTTTTACATATATCGGTGTTGGTTAAAGTATGCAAAAAGCGATACGTCAGCACAATAATTCATTTAACGCCGGTTATATGAAAATACAGTATATGATCATGCCATTTTCCAGATTGGTATAGTAAAATGTCAGCCTGTTAATCCACTTGTTCAATAGGAAGTTCGGTAACTGTAGTTGCCTGCTCCCTGAAATTCATGGTTAGCTTTGCGAGTTGTTTTTTAAGTTTCGCTGCCTGTTTCTCTAACCCGTTAAAAAGTTCGTAATTATCGTCGGTTTTCTGGGATGATAGCAATGTAACAGCCAGTTGATTATCATGCCAGTTGCCTATAGCATCCTGTACCTGGTCAAGGTAAGCTGCATTGAAGGGCATATCCAATTCATGGCTTACAAGGGGATAATTATAAAGCAGCACTTTCAGTTGCTTACGGGAAGTATGCAACTCTTCGCCAAAGCGAAGCTGGCTTAAGTCTGCCGCTATTATTTCCAATTGTTGCCGGTAGTATAGGGTAAGGTGTAGTTTACTGACAGGGCTGATACTCTTCATGAGCCTGCGCCGTGTTTTTCGGAGCCAGATCCGATGCTGATCCCTATCGGCGTTAAACACCAGGGTAGAGGTTTCCATGATCTGCTGTTGTTCTTGAATAAAGATGCTTTCATGTACCGTTTCACCCAGTTGCTGGTTTATGTAAGCATTCCTGATTTCTCCGGCCTGCTTAAAGATTTTACGTACAGGTTTGAACTGTTTTTCAAGCACAGGTTCCTTCGTTGCACTATCTGCCAGGATTATAAGCGCCCGTAATTTTTTCACGCCGGTGCGAAAGTGATGCAGGTCTTCCTGTTCGCTGTTTTTAGAAAAAGAGCGGAGGTGGCGTTTCATTGATCGCCATACTTTGACCATGTATTTCCGCTCCTTATTCTTTTTCATAATGACCGGTACGCTGATGTTGATCTTTGCTGATATCCTGAATAACGGATGTGCTATATTCAAAAATACAACTAAAATCGATCTCTGAAGGCAATAATGAATCCGTTTGATATGATTATTCGTTTTTCTGATACTACCTGAAAAACGTCCGTCAGATGCCTTTTTCAAAACTCCCAGATACTGGCTAATGTAATAAATGCCAGGTGATGGTTTTTTTAAAATCTAACTGACAAGGCATCTCTGAATATAGAAAGTACATGTAAAGTTATCCGCTTTGTTTTTTGGATTTTACTGTGGCCATTATTTCTCCTGGTTGCCTGTTAAACTTTTTCCAAATTACAGAAAGGCGTTGTCTGTAATTTTATAGCCCTTAGCGAAATGTTTTGAATTATAATAATTTTCATGGAGTGATTAAAAATGCCAATCGGTAAAATGTACCGCACCTTAACTGTTTACTACCGTGTTAATGGATTAGCGGCCAGTACTTTTGAATAGTTAAAAAAAACAAAAGAAATGGACAGAAAAACAGCAACTGAATTGATTATTCAAAGCATCAAAAGTAAAAAAGTTAAATTCCAGGACCTGGCAAACGCCATTGGCAGTAGTTTAATATGGACTATACACGCACTGCATGGGCAGGCCGCTATGGATAAGCAAGCCGCTGAGAAAACAGGAGAAATATTATCATTATCCCCCGAACTTATAGAATCATTGCAGGAGATACCGCTAAGAAGTGCATTACAACCTACGCCAACAGACCCAACTTTGTACCGGTTAACTGAAATGATGCAAAATTATGGCCCCGATATTAAAGCAGCTATTAATGAGCTGTTTGGCGACGGTGCCATGAGTGGTATCGATTTTACGATTGACATAGAGCGTGTTGAATCGCCTAATGGTGCCCGTGTGAAACTTATTTTAGATGGCAAATTTTTACCATTTAATAAATTTTGATCAAGTAACAGGAGCATACAGCAGGGATAAAACGCTTTATGCTCCTGAATAAATTTCAAAACCGCTTAAAATAAAAAATGTAAAATCATGGAATTAAAATTAGTTCAAACAGATAGCTATAAGGCGCTGCTCAAAGCCAATAAAGATTGGGCAACTAAACGCCTGGCAGAAGAGCCTGAGTTTTTTAACAAATTGGCTGCGGGGCAAAGTCCGGAAATATTATGGATAGGATGTGCCGACAGCCGCGTTCCGGCCAATGAGGTGACGGGTACCCGGGCAGGAGAGGTATTTGTACATCGTAATATCGCAAACGTAATCGTACATTCGGATATGAACATGTTAAGTGTTTTGGATTATGCGGTAAATGCGTTAAAAGTTAAACATGTGATTGTTGCCGGTCATTATGGTTGCGGCGGGGTAACCGCGGCCTTAAGTAAAAAGCAGTTTGGATTGATCGACAATTGGTTGAGGCACATAAAAGATGTTTACCGCATTCACAGTCATGAGTTGGATGCCATTGCAGATCATACTGAAAAGGTAAACCGCCTGGTAGAGCTTAATGTGGTAGAACAGGTTCATAATTTATGCAGAACTACTGTTGTGCAAAACGTCTGGAAAGAACGGACAGATCTGGAAATTCACGGATGGGTGATTGATTTGAAAACCGGGCTTATTAAAGACATGAATGTAACGCAAAAGGATGCGCACAGTTTGGGATACGTATATGAACTTAATGAAGAAGCCGTTTAATGGTCACTTACATTACAATTGGGCATGAAAAGCGAATTTAAAGTATATGATATTTGTGAATTTTCGTTAGATAGGCAGCAGGACATTATTGTAAGTCGTTTTGCTGTTTATTTAAAAAACCTTAAAAGTCTTCATTTTCCGCATCGTCATGATTTTTATCATTTGATTTTGTTTACTCATGGCGGCGGCAGCTTTTCTATTGATTTTCAAAATTTTAAGATCATTCCATACAGGGCCTATTTCATGGCACCGGGGCAGGTGCATGGCTGGGATTTTGAGGGTGATATGGACGGCTATGTAATTAATTTTTCTGTGCAGTTTTTCCAGTCGTTCCTGCTGAAGTCAGATTACCTGGACCAGTTTCATTTTTTGAACGGTATTGCAGCTGATTCGGTGATTGACATTGAAGAAGAGCAACACGATTTAATTATAGAAATTATGGATAACGCCGTTCGTGAAATGGAAAAGCAAAGCAGGTTTAAAAAGGATGCAATAAGAGCCTGGATTTTGCAATTGTTTTTGCAGATCGGGAATATGAATGTAAGAAATGAAGTACAGGCCGCAGAATCTTATAACACCACGTTGTTAAAGAATTTTGAAAAGCTGATTGAAAAAAATTATCTGGACCTGCGTTTGCCTAAGCAATATGCTGAGCTTTTATTCATTACCCCCAATCATTTAAATGCGCTTTGTACCGGTATGCTGGGAAAGCCTGCAGGAGATATGATTAGAAACAGGATCGCCCTTGAGGCTAAACGTATGTTGATTAATTACAGTCGTACTGTTACTGAAATTGCTTACGCGTTAAACTTTGAAGATAACTCCTATTTCTGCAAATTTTTTAAAAAGCAAACGGGCGTATCCCCTGAGAGTTTCCGAAAAAGTATTCACGCAGACGCTAAATAATTGCCGGAAATTTTATTGTTAATAAAGGGCAACTTATTCCGCCAACATCTTATTTATTAAAACGGGTAAAAACTCCGCTCGTTCTTTTAACATCGTTATAATTTCGTTTCCTGATATTTTCATAGATCGCAAAAAAACATCTCTTTCTGTAATATGTAAAAATGATCACAAGCCATTAGCCCTCACTGTGATCTCGGCAATATCAAGCACTTTTATTTCCTGTTCCATATCCTGATTTTTTACGCCATCTGTAAGCATGGTCATACAAAACGGGCAGGCGGCAGCTACCACCTGTGCCTGTACCTGTATAACATCGGCTATGCGCTCCATGTTAATGTCTTTTTTACCAGGTTCCGGTTCCTTAAACATTTGGGCACCGCCGGCACCGCAGCACAAGCCATTTGATTTGCAGCGCTTCATTTCAACCAGTTCAGTATCAAGTATTTCAAGGGCAGCGCGGGGTGCTTCGTAAACATCATTTCCACGCCCTAAATAGCACGGATCATGGTAAGTGATCCGTTTGCCCTTAAAGCTTTCGCCACCTTCCGCTTTGAGTTTACCGCCATCAATTAACTGTTGAATAAGCTGGGTATGGTGGATTACCTCATAATTTCCCCCCAATCCCGGATACTCATTTTTGATGGTGTTGAAACAATGAGGGCAGCCTGTAACTATTTTTTTGATGTTATAACCGTCCAGCACCTGGATATTCATCATAGCTTGCATCTGGAACAGGAACTCATTGCCTGCCCGCCTGGCCGGATCGCCGGTACAGTTTTCCTCCGTACCTAAAACAGCGTAGCTGATGCCTACATGCTGCAGGATCTTACAAATATCACGGGTAATTTTACGGGCGCGTTCGTCAAAGCTGCCGGCACAGCCAACCCAAAACAATATTTCCGGTTCTTTGCCCTGTGCAGCCATTTCGGCCATGGTAGGTATCTTTATTTCACTCATAAATTAGTCATTGGATCATTTGGTCATTAAGCCATTGGCCGCGATGCAACGGCTCAATGACAAATGACTTAATGAATTCTTATTCCTCTGCCCAGTTAAACCTGTCGGCCTGGCTGTATTTCCAGGGGGCTCCATTATTTTCAACATTGCTGAACATGTTGTTCAGGCTCGCCGGGGCCTGCGATTCTTCCATTACAATATAGCGGCGCATCTCGGTTATAATCTCCAGCGGATTGATATTTACGGGGCAGGCCTCTACGCAGGCATTGCAGCTTGTACAAGCCCATAACTCTTCCCTGGTGATATAATTATCAAGCAGCGATCTGTCATCATTGTGATCTTTGCCATACTTATCGAGGCTGTTACCTATTTCGGTGATCCGATCGCGGGTATCCATCATAATTTTGCGCGGCGATAGCAGCTTACCTGTAATGTTTGCGGGGCAAACCGAAGTACACCTGCCGCATTCGGTACAGGTATAAGCCTCCATGAGGTTTTTCCAGGTAAGGTCGGTTGCATCCTTAGCGCCAAAACGACCCGGTTCTCCGGTATTTTCAGGCGTAAATGACGGGTCGAGCATTGCCTTCACTTCATTGGTGACAGCCTCCATACTGGTGAACTTGCCTTTAGGGTTCAGATTGGAATAATAAGTATTGGGAAAAGCCAGCAAAATGTGGAAATGCTTTGAATAAGGCAGATAGTTTAAAAAACACAAGATCCCCACAATATGAAACCACCAGCAAACCCGCTCGGTAATTACCAATGCCGAAGCATTATTGGGCAGCAACGGAGCCAGCAATGAACTCACCGGAAAGCTACCGGCAGTAACATAGTGGCTAAAATGCAGTAATTGTAATTTATAGTCGGCCGCATTCATAGTCAGGAACGCGGTCATGAGCAATACTTCGGTAATGAGGATATAGTTGGCATCCGATTTTGGCCATTGGGTCATCTCCGTACCGGTAAAGCGTTTGAGATGAACAACGTTGCGCCTGCAAAGGAAAACAATACAAGCAATAAGCACCAGTACAGCAAGTACCTCAAACGCACCTATCAGGAAACCATATAAACCGCCAAGAGGATGCGAAAAGATCCGATGTGAGCCAAAGATTCCGTCAATCATGATCTCCAGTACTTCGAGGTTAATGATGACAAAGCCCACATAAATAAAAAAGTGCATGATGGCAGCTACCGGGCGTTTGGTCATTTTAGTTTGCCCTAAGGCAATTTTTGCCATAACCTTCCAGCGCAATGCAGGCTGGTCGTTACGGTCTGTATCCTTGCCCAACAGTATATTACGGCGTATTTTGGCTACATTTTTACTGAACAGGTAAATAGCGGCACCTAATATAATTATGAATATAATTTGTGCAATCATTATGCGTGCATAGTATTTGTTCAAAGTTAAATGAATTGTTTAAAGCGCGAAATGTTTTGAGATCGAAAAAAAAATCAAAAATTAAGTAGCTGATTTTCTGAATAGTTATTTAAAAAAGTAGGGTTCATTTAAACTTTTTTCAAAAAAAAGTTTTCAAACATGAAAAAAAGGCTACATTTGCACTCCCCAATCACGGGAACGGTTTGGTACCATAGCTCAGATGGTAGAGCAAAGGACTGAAAATCCTTGTGTCACTGGTTCGATCCCAGTTGGTACCACAGAAACAGAAATCCTCTTAGTTAACGCTAAGGGGATTTTTTGTTTTAATACTGCTATTAGAGAAGTTATAGGCCCTTCCTAACCTCAGAATTATATTGTGGTTACAACAGATAATTCCGGGCAAATGAAATATTTGTGTAGATTTAGGCCGTTCTATTCAAATTCTGCCCATAGCATGAACAAGGGACTAAGACTCCTTTTTTTCGGTAATTACTTTGTTGGCTTTTTAGCAATTGCCTTTAACCTGGAGGCTACCGCCCAGCTGCACATGCCGCATAATTCATTACTATATTATGCCTTGTTGTTTATGCTCCCTATTATTTATTACACCTATGCTTATCAACATCAGTCTATCGATCCGGTAAAAGCCGATCCGCGAAGCCGTTGGTATGCCCAAAACCGCACATTTGTACAATATAGCCAGGCTATTATGCTTGGTTTGTCGGCCATCATCTCTGTGGTGTTGTTTGTAAAATATGATGATCGTTTACTGCATCTCCCGCTAATTCACTGGATCTTTCTCGGCATCATTTTGATTACGGCCACTTTGTATTATGGATTGTTGCCGGGTGGTTTAAGTTTAAGAAATGTAGGTTGGCTCAAAGCCTTTGTAATTGGATTTGTATGGGCATGCTGCGCAAATCTTGCCCCTATGGTAATGACACATGTTGAAACCGGTTATGTTTATCCTTATTCAATTCTTTGGCTGTTTTTATTTGTTAAAAATTGGATGTTTTGCACTGTGAACGCCATTATATTTGATATTAAGGATTATCCCACAGACGCCAACAGGCAACTAAAAACCTTTGTAGTACGGTTCGGTCTTAGGCAAACCATCTTTTTTATTTTGATACCACTATTAAGTATCGGTTTGTTATCGCTCATATGCTTTACCCTTTACAGGGGCTTGTTACCAATACAGATACTTATCAATTGTATCCCCTTCCTGCTCATGCTGTATGTTGTATATACTATGCGCAAAAGACACAGTCTTGTTTACTATCTTATTTTGATTGATGGAGCATTGCTCGTAAAAGCCATCTGCGGTATTGTGGCCATGACCATCACCAACTGATCATTGCCGGATTAAATAAACTCAGCTGTAGCTACGCCCGTAACCGCCTTTTTAGGTTTGGGATGGAGTATCCTGCTATTTCATAACCCCGGCAAATTCAGAAAGAAAAGTAGAAATCAGAGTTTCTACAAACCTTTCATCCTGAAATAATTCATTGCATTTTTCAGGCTGTCAAACCGGGCCGGGTTCATATTGTATACCGGTAAATTAAGAGTGGTGGCCATTGAATCGATATTACCCTGTGGGTCTTCATAGGTTTGCACAATAATATCGTCGGTTTGGGTGTTAAATTTGAGCATGCCCGTGGTATCGCCGGCCGTATAGTCAACATTGGTGAGGCGGTGCAGGTTAAATGAAAAATACTCCTGCTTACCCTGTTGATAAGTTTTTCGGAGGCGAATAAAATAATCGGTGGTGAGGTTTAATTCCCACTTTTTAAGGTTGTTTTCGCCGGTTGGGTTGAAACAGGCGTTTAGGCATTTATTGCTCCAGTTAAGCCATTCCTGTTCGCTCATTTCGGCTTTAAAACCGTAATTTAGCGCACTAAAGGCAAATATTGATGTAATGAGCATGGTTTTTCCGATCGCCGGAATATTTGATGTTTTCATGACAGCAAGGATGTTACCCGAAATTAATAAATTGATATTTTTGGAAATGAAATTTTCTCCACAGTCAAGAGTTTGGATCTATCAGTCGGACAGGAAATTATCCGACCAGGAGGTGTCTGCAATACAGCCCGAACTGGACAGCTTTACTACCGGTTGGACTGCCCACAATAATCAGTTGAAGGCTAAGGCCGAGGTTAGGTATAACCGCTTTTTTATTTTAATAGTTGACGAAAGCCAGGCAGGAGCCAGCGGTTGTTCAATAGACAAGTCGGTTCACTTTATGCAACAGGTTCAGCAGCATTTAGGTATCAATCTTTTCGACAGGTTTAATCTGGCTTATCGTGAAGGGGAAGAAGTGCTTTCATTACCGCGCCACGGTTTCGAGGCTAAACTAAAAGACGGTAGTATCAACAGGGAAACAATTGTTTATAATAACCTGGTGCAAAATTTAACCGAGCTTGAAACTAAATGGGAGGTGCCATTTAAAGATAGCTGGCACATTCAGTTGTTCCGTGATATTGTAACGGCATAATAAGTAATCACTGAATTTTTTGAATTATAGCTAATTACACGAATCTTTAATTTGGATAAAGATTCGCGTAATTCGCTATAATTGTATAATCCCTGTAAGTTATTCGTGTAGAAATATTTATTTCTTTTTAGCCGGGGCGATAATAGGTTTTACTGCATCTTTTTTACCCGATTGATAATCGGAAGGTGCCTTACTGCTGCCTTCGGCTGCGGGTTTCTTTTTTTCTTTGGTAGATTGTTTGTTCTTGCTCATAGTTTTTATTTTAATATTTGATTGCTTAGCGGATTACAGATATTTGTATCCTTTAAACGTGATAACAACAGGACTGGATAAAACAGACTGTTTGTACAGCCCGATGGTAAGGAAGGAAACGGATCGCTTTAGTTTTTAAAACGTATATCTTTACACGTATTATTAATGCGTTTTAATTAAAGGTATGGCTTTTAAAGTGCATAACCGCTAAACACACAGTAATTTATATTATATAAAATTTAATGTGGCGCTGAGCACATAAATGTTTAACTTTGCGTGTAATTTTTTGACATAAACTATTTATAGTACTTTATAAAATAAGCTAAAAAATGAAAGGCTTCATCTCAACCAAAACTTACGGATTTTTAAACTACGTAGTAGCCCTGTTAATGATCTCAACTTTATGGACTTTTGGTGGTACCATACACGTTGGTGGTGCTGCATTGTTCCTTCCTTTGATAATTGGCTGGCTGCAGTTGATCATGGCTATCTTCGCTAAAAACGAAATGGGCTTTATTAAACAATTCCCGATGGTTATGCACAATGTGGGCGATGTAATTATGGGTTCATTTTTATTTTGCTCGCCATGGGTTTACGCTTTTTCTGACAGAATGGTATTACCGCAATTAGTTTTTGGTGCTTACCTTTTAATTGTAGGCTGCTTTACCAAAGGTTCTCCATTTATTAACCCACAGGTTGAAGAAGATCACGATGTAAGCTACAACGCATAATTTTTTTCTTCAAAAAGATATAAAAACAAAAAAGGCATTCACTGAATGCCTTTTTTGTTTTTATATGCCAAGCTCTTTGGCTTGTTGCTCTTCGCGCTGGTTACGCATTATTTTAGTGAAACCCCTGTGGTTGTGTTCTTCATCAAACAACGGGAAAAACAGCCCGCTTCCCCAAAAGCGCGATCCATCTTTACGCACATGATAGCGTTCGTCGATAGCTCTCCCCATGCTTAACGCTTTTTTTAATTCAATTTCAGGTTTACCGGCAGCTACATCTTCAATTGTGAAAAAAATACGGGCATTAAGTCCTAAAACTTCCTGTTCGGTATAGCCGAGTACTTTTTGGGCACCGGTGTTCCAGCTGTTGATATTTCCGTTTTTATCGGTGGTAATTACAGCGTAATCTTCAAGGCTGTCAAGTACCTGTCTGAAAAATTCTTCGCTCATCCTGAAATAGGCGTCATCAAAAATATCTTTGTCGGTAGCAGCGTCATCAACAGATTGATAATCAATGAAAATACTGGTTTTGTCAACCCCGCATACCAGTTGCATGGGTTCTCGGGTTATGCGATAAAAGGTTTCATAACCAGGAGGCAGGTTATTCAGCCCGGGCTTGGCTTTAACAGGCACAAGGGTGATGTCTACAACTTCTTCTGTTTGCTGATTTACGGTTACTTTAACTAATACATATTCGAAACCTTTTTCAATAAGGTCGCCAAGTAGTTGTGAGGTTAACGGAGTACGCATTTTACTGTAGATTGCTTGTTTGAAAAAATCAGTACAAAAATGACACCACTTTATAAACGGTTAACCCCGGACCGGAGAGGATCATAGTTAAAACACTTCGTTGAGTCCTAAAAAGAAACCGCTTGAGCCATAAGTTCCCTTGGCATAATCAATACAGAGATTGGAGCGTGTGTATTTATTAAACAACAGCCGCAGGCCCGCGCCGCCGCCGGGTTCCCAGTACCTGAACAATCTTATACGTTGCTGGTTGTTTGCTGTTTCGGCATTGATAAATGCAACGCCGCTGAGTAGCTTATTGGATGTGAGCGGAAAACGGTATTCCGCTTCATTATATACAAACGACATGCCTTTGAAACGGCCTATGATAAATGCCCTGCCAATGCGGCCATAAGCATCACTGCCTGTGCCGGGTAGTTCAAGATAGGGCAGGGCACCATTTAACAGGTAGTTTGACCAGTGCCAAACTGCAAATACATGTTCAGGATTGGTTGACGATAGGCTCCAGTACTTCCTGAATTCAAATTTTACCTGCATGGCGTTGCGGTTGCTGCCAAGCCAGGTTTGATTACTGCGGAAAACAATATCGGCATAGATCCCTCTGAACGGACGGTTTGGCTGATCGCGATTGTTGAACTGGAAGTTAAACAACAGGCCGTTTGCCTGGTAAGAGTTAACCGGGAAGCCATTTCGGATACTGTAGCGGTAGTTGTGTGTTTCGGTTATGGGGATATCCTTGCGGTCGTCATCAATATGGCTATAGTAATTAAAGCTCAGGCCTGCTCCTACATATATATGATGTGCAAGTTTGCGGTAGATGCGCTCATTGGCTTTGATATATAGGTAACGTATGGGAAAGGCGTTTGGATTGTTTTCAAAGTGGGTGTTGTTCATGAAAAAGTTCCCTTCGCCAAAACTGCGCCTGCCTGTACCAAGGCCATTGTCCATAGCAACGGTTTTTCCTATTTGTACGGTACCCTGAAGGTTCCACTTATTTTCGGCCGAGAAAGCGTTTTGCTTAAACTCGAAGGTAGAGAGCCCGCCGGTTGAAAGGTAAAAGCCTGCATTGATTACTGAAAGGGTTGTATTGGCCGGATTGCCGAAGTATTTTCCACTCGATGAAATTACCCCAACAGCGAAACCGACACTTGGGTTATAAGCCGCAGATGGCAATACAGACCAGTAGGTGCGGTTTTGTGTTTGCGTAGTTTCCGCCAACGATTTACTGCTTTTGCCGCTGAATATAGAAGCTAAAATACCGTTGGCATCTACCTGTGATTGTAACGAATCAACCGGATATGCCAGTGTTTGGGCAAACAGATTGCCGGTACACATAAGCACAAACAATATTAAAATAAGCCGGTAAACAGCGCGCGCCAATTGATCAGGGGTTTATAAGTGTTCCCGCTAAGATATTTATATCATATGAATGTAAAAAACTTATTACAAGATAAAGGAGAGGATAAGCCACTGGATTTTGTTGAGGTACTATCAATTTGTAGTTTTACGGTTATGCTGAGAAATATTTCGCTTTTGATCGTATTGTTTTTTGTTAGCAATCAAGCCAACACAAATAGCTTGAAGGTTGATTTGAAGAAAGATAGGTATCTTCTAAAAGCAGAACACGGTGGTGTGAACGATAAGATAATTGGAAATTTGAAGCTGTTTGATATTTACGCAAATCAGTCGTTTACGCGATTGAAATTTGCAAAGCGGGTTGTCGGTAATCATGTCGTTTTAAAATGGATAAATGCTGGAGGTTGGGCTTTTACTATTTATGAAGTAATATCAGTTGTACCGGCGGATACTGTATATCAGGAAAAGATACTGGGATGGGATTCTGTTACAAAAAAGGATGTTATAAAAAGCGGGGAGCGTATTAAGCTTAAACCGGGAAGTTTTACTTTTCATACTTATATAATAAAACCGGCTACTGGCAAGCGCTTGATTTACACAACAGAAGTTAAACAAGGTCTTACGGAATATTGGATTGGCCGCGAACGTTTTTATCCTCTTTATGAATCAATACCCTTAGGTATGCGTTATCCTAACCTACCCGAAATTTTGAGATTGGTTCAGGAGTAGTAAATTCCCGTGTTAGGGATAGAAGTGGATACCGGCCACGAGCGTAATGCCTGCAGGCGTATGAACGGATAGCCCGGGCCGCAGGCAACACCGATATTATCTTTTTAAAGGTTACTTTTTGAAGAGGTGCGGTATTAAGTAAAAATCAGTTAATGAAACAGCATCTTAATTTAATTATTACAGCGGCTTCACTGTTGATTATTTTAACCGCCGGGTTGCTTTTAACTGGTTATAATACCTGGAATGTAAACGAATTTGTGACTTTGAATACCGTGAAAATGGTTGAAGCCGATGATAATATTATTGATTCAACTATGGGGCCGGCCCTTATATCTGCCTATTTGTGCAAAATAAAGAGCAATTCAAATGAAGGCTCTATTCCCTATGCAGATGTTTACGTTTGCAAGTCATTTAAACTCGATTCGATTTTAGGCGATACTATTATAATTCTTGATACGCAACTGAGAAAAGAAATTTCAGGAAATCCGGATATATACTGGACCGGGATTCAGAAAGCAAAAAGCTGGAAAGCATGTAAGGTAGCTGTGCCGTCGGATCAATTAAGCAAAATCAGGAAGTATCCTTATCTGTATGCGCAGGTAACATTGATCACTGATGATTGAGTAATTCAAGAGCATCTTTTATTTATTACTGATTTACAGGCTTACCCCAAAATGCCCGAAGCGGAACTGCTTTTAAAACACAGTAATATTTTCCTTAAAATCTATTTGCTAATAAGATAATTAACCCTATCTTTGCAGTCCCGAAAATACGGGGTATAATAAACGTTTAAACAATTTAATTTAAAGCAAGTGAATACGTTAAGTTACAAAACTGTCTCAGCCAACAAAAAAACCGTTAACAAACAATGGGTTGTTGTTGACGCCGAAGGCGAGATTTTGGGGCGCTTGTCCACTAAGATCGCAATGATCATTCGTGGTAAAACCAAGCCTGATTTCACCCCAAACGTAGACTGTGGTGATAATGTGATCGTTATCAACGCAGACAAGGTAAAACTGACCGGCAACAAACTAAGCGACAAGGTTTATGTTCGTTACACTGGATATCCAGGTGGTCAGCGTTTTATTTCTCCTAAGGAGTTATTGGCGAAACATCCTACACGCATCATCGAGAAAGCGGTACGTGGTATGTTACCTAAAAATCGTTTGGGCAAAGCATTATTCGGCAATTTGCATGTATATGCAGGTGCTGAGCATCCTCATGCAGCGCAAAACCCAACAGCCATTTAATTTTTAATTTTTAAGGAGAAAAAAAATGCCAACAACTAACACTTCAGGCAGAAGAAAAACAGCCGTTGCCCGCATCTACCTTACAGAAGGAAATGGTGCGATCATCGTTAACGGTAAAGATTACAAAGAGTATTTCCCTACTTTGCCATTGCAATACATCGTTACTCAGAGCACTGAGGTTTCTGGTAGCACCGGAAAATTTGATGTTAAAGCAAACGTTGCAGGTGGTGGTGTAAAAGGACAGGCAGAAGCCGTTCGTTTAGCTATCGCTAAAGCTATTGTTGAACTTGATGCTGAAAAGAAACCGGCATTACGTGCTAAAGGCTTAATGACCCGCGATGACCGTATGGTTGAGCGTAAGAAACCAGGTCGCAGGAAAGCACGTAAGAGATTCCAATTCAGTAAACGTTAATCACAGGAGGACAACAAAATGGCAAGAACAACTTATCAGGATTTACTGGACGCTGGTGTACACTTTGGTCACCTTACCCGCAAATGGGATCCGAAAATGTCACAGTACATTTTCATGGAGCGTAATGGTATCCACATTATCGATTTAAATAAAACCTTAACTAAGGTTGAAGAAGCTGCTGCAGCTATAAAACAAATTGTAAAATCAGGCCGTAAGGTATTATTCGTAGCTACAAAGAAACAAGCGAAAGATATCGTTGCCGATTACGCAAAAAGCGTAAACATGCCATACATCACCGAGCGTTGGTTAGGTGGTATGTTAACCAACTTTGCTACCGTACGTAAGTCGATCAAAAAGATGTCAAACATCGATAAATTGACTAAAGACGGTACTTACAGCAACCTTTCTAAAAAAGAGCGTCTGATGATTCAGCGTGAGCGTATCAAATTAGAAACCCTTTTAGGTGGTATCTCTGATCTGAACCGTTTACCGGCTGCATTATTCCTGATCGACGTTAAGAAAGAGCACATCGCGGTTTCTGAAGCATTGAAGTTGAACATCCCTACATTTGCTATGGTTGATACCAACTCTGATCCTTCAAACATCGACTTCCCGATCCCTGCAAATGACGACGCTACAAAATCAATTTCATTGATCACCAGCATCATCATCAAAGCTATCGAAGAAGGTTTAGATGAGCGCAAACGCGAAAAAGAAGACGAAGCAGAAAAAGAAGCAGTAGCTGCAAAAGCTAAAGCTGATGCTCCTGAAGTTAACGAAGGCGGTAAAAGAACCCGTAAAGTTGCTGAAGTAGCTGCTGAAGGTGAAACTGAAGCGCCAGCTGCTGAAACAGAAGAATAATCTTCCTTGTTAACCCTTTTAGGGAACAACAAAAAATATATTAATTCTCTCACCTCAGCAAGGGGTGGGAGATTTTTAATATTAAAAATAGTTGCGGGTTACAGTAGGATAACACCATAACGGTAACTTGTAACCCGATAAAAAAAATCTTAAAACTCAAAAAAAACATGTCTACAGTACAAATTTCTGCAGCCGACGTAAACAAACTGCGCCAGCAAACCGGTGCCGGTATGATGGATTGCAAAAAAGCATTAACCGAAACTAACGGTGATTTTGAAGCAGCTATCGATTTTTTAAGGAAAAAAGGTGCTAAAGTTGCAGCAAGCCGTCAGGACAGGGAATCAAACGAAGGTGTTGTTATTGCACGTACTTCGGCTGATTTTAAAACCGGCGTTATTATCGAGCTTAACTGCGAAACTGACTTCGTAGCTAAAAACGCTGAGTTCATCGCTTTCGCTAACGAAATTGCTAACAAAGCTGTTGAGGCTACACCAGCTTCAATTGAAGAACTTTACGCTCTTTCAATTGACGTTGAAACTACCCGTGTTACAATTGGTGAGGCAATCATCGAAAAAACCGGCAAAATCGGCGAAAAAATTGGCGTATCTAAATATGAGATCGTTACAGGCGAAAAAGTTGTTGCTTACATCCACGGTAACTTCCGTTTAGGTGTATTGGTAGCTTTGAGCGCTAATGGCGAAGGTGCAGAAGAGGCTGGTAAAGACGTAGCAATGCAAATTGCTGCTATGAACCCAATTGCTTTGGATAAAGACGGCGTTGATGCTTCAGTAATTGAGCGTGAGCTTGAAATTGCTAAAGAGCAGATCCGTGCAGAAGGTAAACCAGAAGCAATGGTTGAAAAAATTGCTGCCGGTAAACTGAATAAATTCTACAAAGACTCAACCCTGTTAAACCAGGAGTTTGTGAAAGATTCATCTAAGAGCATTTCACAGTTCCTTGACTCGGTTGAAAAAGGCCTTACAGTAACCGCCTTTAAGCGAGTAGCTTTAGGAGCTTAATTATATTATCCCCCGATGAAAATCGGGGGATTTTTTTTGCCCTGTTTGATCGCCCTCAAAATCATGTCATTACGAGGAGGGACGACGAAGCAATCGCACGCTATACAGGGCGTTTATGCACAGTTCGCGATTGCCACGCTACGCTCGCAATGACATAATGGTTAAATACGTAATTATTAAATCATGTCTATCCTCGCCCTTCACAACCTTAAACTCATCTCAGCCGGCACCATCGCCGAAGGCAAAGCCGTTTTAATTTCAAACGGTACCATCACAGATATTATTGACGAAACCATCATCCCTGCGGATGCTGTAAAGAAAAACCTGAATGGCGCATACCTTGCCCCCGGGTTTATCGATCTGCAGATCTACGGTAGCGGCGGTAAGTTATTTGCCGGTACACCAACAGTTGAGGCACTTGAGCAGTTGGAGAATGATTTGCTGAACCAGGGAACTATAGGCGTATTTGCCACCATCGGTACCAATACCAATGATATTGTTGAAACGGGTATCGAGGCGGCTAAAACCTATCGTGAAAAAAGTAAAGGCGCTTTTTGGGGCTTGCACTTGGAAGGCCCATATCTAAACCCGGCCAAAAAAGGGGCACATCCCGAAAAGTTTATAAAAAAAGCTACGCTTAGTGAGGTTAAAGGCTGGTTGGAAAAGGCTGATGGTGTTGTTAAAATGATTACCATAGCACCCGAATTGCAGGATCAGGAAGTGATTGATTACTTATATAACCAGGGCATCATCATATCGTCTGGCCATAGCAATGCTACTTATGCCGAAGGCAAATCATTTTTAAAGAAACCGGTACAGGCCGTTACACACTTATTTAACGCCATGCCGTCCATGCATCACCGCGATCCTGGATATATCCCTGCTATTTTTGAGGAAAGGCCTTATACCAGTATTGTGGCCGACGGCATTCACGTTGATTTTGCTATGATACGTTTAGCCAAGCGCGAGCTGGGCGATAAACTTTTCCTGATCACTGATGCGGTTACCTCAACCAAAGAGGGCGCTTACCAGCATGAGCTTAGGGGTGACAGGTATACCATGCCCGACGGTACATTATCAGGCTCATGTCTTACTATGCTTAAAGCGGTTGAAAACTGCGTTAAGAAAGTTGGTATTGATTTGGCCGAGGCCGTGAATATGGCATCATTATATCCTGCCGAGCTGGCATCGCAAACAAAAAAGGGTAAAATCGAAAAAGGCTTTGATGCCGACCTTGTTGTATTTAACGCTGATTTTGAAGTGCTTGAGACTATATTAAAAGGCGATTTTTTAACAAAGACAACATAAAATTTTAACACTGCAATTTATTCGTTATTTTTGACGAACTACTCTCGTATGAACAGAGCTTTATCAATTCTTGATATCAACAAAAGCAGGCTTCATCTATTTCTATTATTAGCAAATCACACCAAATGAAATACAAAAGAATATTACTGAAACTTTCGGGCGAATCGCTGATGGGCGCAAGGCAATATGGTATTGATAATAACCAGGTTTTGCAGTATGCTCATGACATTAAAAACGTTTATGATGCCGGTATTGAGATTGCGATTGTTGTTGGCGGCGGTAATATCTTTAGGGGATTGAGTGCCGAAAAATCAGGCATGGAACGTGCACAGGCCGATTATATGGGTATGCTTGCAACAGTTATTAACTGTATGGCACTGCAAAATGCTTTAGAAAGCATTGGAGTTGAAACCCGCCTGCAATCGGCCATTAAAATGGAACAGATCTGTGAGCCGTACATTCGCCGTCGTGCTATGCACCACCTGGAAATGGGCAAGATCGTGATCTTTGGTGCCGGTACAGGTAACCCTTATTTCACTACTGATACTGCCGCATCTTTACGCGCTATTGAAATCAAAGCCGATGTGGTATTAAAAGGTACCCGTGTTGATGGCATCTACACTGCCGATCCGGAAAAAGATCCTACAGCTACCCGTTACGACGAAATCACTTTCCAGGAAGTATATGACAAGGGTCTAAATGTTATGGACATGACTGCCATAACCCTTTGCCAGGAAAATAAGCTGCCTATCATCGTATTTGATATGAACAAAGAAGGAAACTTCATGAAAATTGCCAAAGGCGAAGATATTGGTACGCTGGTAAAGTAAGTTTAAAGCTCAAAGCCGAAGGCTCAAAGCAAAAAGCCATAAAGACAACTATTGAAAAACAGAAAGACCGCCTTTTTATAGGGGCGGTCTTTTGTATTTAAAAGGCTGTTTAAAAACGAATAAGAAAAGCGTCATTGCGAGGAACGAAGCAATCCCCGATTAGCAGGTCTGCCCTGTATAGTTTGGGATTGCTTCGTTCCTCGCAATGACGATCCTGGAGTTGTCATTTTCTAACCTTATGCTTAATTATTTAGCATCATTAATAGCTTTGATGGCGTCATCCGCAGCTTTTGCAGATGCGTCATTTTTCATAGTTGTACGTGAAGCTTTGATGCCTTCCAATTGTGTAACCACAAAAGGTGCTGCACCATAAACTTTAAATTTGATACCTGCATTCTTAAGTTCCTCAATACCTTGCTGAGCGTATTCAGGCTTATTAACTTTAGCGGTCATATCGGCAAAGTTTTTAAGCGAGTTGAATTTTTCCTGGATACCTGCTTCAACAAATGCATGATAAACAAAAGGCCACTCGGCATCATTACCGTTAGCGGTGTACAGGTTCATGATAGCGGTTGTTAACGCTCCCTTATTATCCTTTTCAAGACCTTTGGCCAAGCTAATGGCTTTAGCCGGATCAAGCATACCTATCGCATTTAAAGCAGCGCCCTGAACAGCATATGATTCGCTTGACATTGATTGGGTAAATAAGGTCATGTTGCCGCTTGCTTTTAATTTACCTAAGGCAGTGATTGCAGCTGCCCTAACCAGCGTATTATCATCTGTTTGAGCTAATGAGATCAGTATTGTCTGGGCGGCGTTGCGCACATCATCTTTGGTAAGATTTAATGCTCTGATGGTTTTAACACGCAGACCGTAATATTTGTCTTTCAGGGCAGCAATCAGGATTTTTTGTGCTTGCGGACGGGTTTGATCTGATGTCGCAGCATCTATAGCCTCAAAGCGGTCAAGGTAATTGGGGGCATTGAAATACTGGAATGAAAACTCTTCAATGGTTTTATTGTCAGTTTTCTTAGTAAGGAGGATCTTATCAGCATCAACGTTAACCAGATCGGGCTTGCCGGCCAGCTGGTAGCTGATAGAATCAACTTTATCATTCATCCATTCCTTATGGCGTACTTTTTTGCCGCCCTGGTAAATATCAATGGCCATTGGCAATTTAAAGGTTTGGCCATCCTGGGTTTGTTTCAGGTAAACAGTTTCGGTTTTAGTTGCCTCATCCCATTTATAGCTGATGTTCAATATTGGGTGACCTGCGCCATAATACCACTGGTTAAAGTACCAGTTAAGGTCCTGGCCGCTGGCTTCTTCAAACGCTAAACGTAACTGTTGGGCCTCGCCATTTTTAAAGGCATTTGTTTTAAGATAAATGTTAAGGCCTTTAAAAAATGCAGCATCTCCTAAATAATTGCGGAGCATGTTAAGGATGCGGCCTCCTTTTTGATAGGTCACAGCGTCAAAAACGTCTTCTTTATCGGCATAATAAAAACGTACCAGGTTTTTAGTGTTTGCGCCAGGCGAGCGCAGGTAGCTCTGCATATCGGCATAGTTATGTGCATCGGCCTCATCCTTACCATATTTATGCTCGGCCCAAATAGTTTCGCTAAAGTTGGCAAACGATTCATTTACGGTAAGATTACTCCAGCTTTCGGCGGTTACATAATCGCCAAACCACTGGTGAAAAAGCTCATGAACTATGGTACTGCGACCATTATTGTAGTTAGCATCTATCAATTCGCGGTGAGTTGCCTGTACATAATCACCATGCAGGGTAGCTGAAGTATTTTCCATAGCACCGCTCACATAATCGCGCACCACAATCTGTGAGTATTTAGCCCACGGAAAATCAACACCTAAGGTTTTTGAATAAAAGTCGATAGCTTCTGGTGTAAAGCCAAATATCTCTTTAGCGTAAGGAGCATACTTGGGCTCGAGGTAGTAGCTTACCTCTTTATCTTTCCATTTGTCTTTATAGATCTTGAAGTCGCCAACTGCCATCATAAACAAATACGGCGAGTGCGGTAATTCCTGCTTCCAGGTATCTGTACGGGTGCCATCGGCATTTGTTTTTTGAGCAGTTAGTTTACCGTTTGATAAGGTTACGTACTTTGCAGGTACGGTCATCGTGATCTCTTCGGTAGTTTTTTGACTTGGCTTATCAATGGTAGGGAACCAGGCCGATGAACTTTCGGTTTCGCCCTGCGTCCAGATCTGGGTTGGTTTATCCTTCTCAGTACCATCGGGGTTAATGAAGTATAAGCCTTTTGCATCGTTAATGGCTGCGCTGCCCTTTTCTTTCAGTTCGTTAGGTTTAGCGGTATAATCGATATAAATGGTATAGCTTTCGTTGTTACGATAAACTTTATCAAGCTTGATAGCTACCGAAAGGCTATCCTGATAAGTAAACTTTAACGGTACGTTTTTACCATTTTTTACTACCGAAATATTTTTAAGGTCCATGCCTTTGGCATCAAGCCTTAAACTATCGGTTGGGTAAAAATGAGGTTTTAAGGTAACCCATTCTTTACCATACAGGTAGCGTTTTTTGTAATCAAACCTAACATCAAGTTTGGTGTGGACAAGGTCGTTGATTTTGGTTGGTACGGCACGGTAAATTTTTAATGCCGGATTTTCGGGCGGAGGGGCTTGCTGCCCGTAGGCAGTTGTCATAGCTGCGGTAAGGGCACACGACAGCATGAGCTTTGTAATTAATTTGCGATCAGTCATATATAGTACAAAAAATTTGCTTTTTAACAGCTGTTAAGGATAGTTAATTTTCAAATATACGTCCCTGCAGCTAAAATGTTTTGTGCGTAAATCACCTATGACGCGCGGGAACGGATTATGTTACTAACAGGGCGCATAAAACCGAACACCAGATGTACGCTTTCGTACAGTAGCGATGGTTGTTTTTATGTAATGTGTTGATATGTAATAAGTTACATTAATGGCACATATTTTATTTAATAATAACAGTTGTGTACTGCCTTTTGATAAACTAATAACCTGTTTTGGGAAATGAACTTAGATGACCACGTTTGGAACCTGGCTTCAAAGAAGTTAGCTCGTGAAGCTTCGGATGAGGAATTGCGTGAGCTAAATGCTTTGCTGGCCAAAAATCCTGAACTGCACAGCCAGCTAAAGCTAATGTCTAAGTGGTGGGATGAGGGGGAAGAGAAGCCTGAAAATGAAGGTTCGGCTTTGTTTGATAAGATACAGGCAAAGATCAAAGATATTGAAGGTACGGCACCGGTTGAAATTGCCTGCATGGGTTCTGAATTAAAGAAGGTACAAGCCCCGGCAGCGAACCGCAAGAGCAACAAAAAGTTAAATCAACATAAACCGTTTTCAAACAGCACAGCCATGATCAAAAATTATCTCAAAGTTGCATTAAGGCAATTGCGCAAGCAAAAAATGTATACCGCTGTTAAAATTGGCGGCTTTGCGTTTAGCATTGCAGCCTGTTTGTTAATTGCCCTGTACATTCGTGATGAGTTGAGCTTTGATAAAAGCTACCCTAATGCCAATAATATTTACCGCTTAATAGGCGACTACCATGATGGCAGCTCGCATGAAAAGGGCGTTGACTGGCCTTCGGTAATGGGGAAAGTGATTAAACAGGACTTTCCGGAGGTGGAAAAATCAGGCCGTTTGATGCCTAACTCGTTGTTTTGGGGTGCTGGTGCCAACGAATTAAAACGGGCCGACCAGGCCGATAATACCCATGAGGAAGGTTTTGCCTATGCCGATCAAGGGCTGATAGATATTTTGAACGTACCAATGGTTTACGGCGATGCTAAACATGCCCTTACGGAACCTTTGAGTATAGTGATCTCAAAAAGTAAGGCTGATAAATATTTCCCCGGTCAAAATCCGGTAGGTAAGGTGATATATTTAAATAATAATAAAACCAAGCCTTTTAAAGTTTCGGCGGTAATGCAGGATATGCCCCATAACTCACACCTGCATGAGTTTAAGTTTTTATTAACCCTTGCCGGTGTCGAATTCTGGAACGGGGAGCAGGCTACCTGGGATGCCAACAACTATCATATTTACATGGTGTTGAAACCGGGTACCAACATAGCTCAGTTTGAAAAAAAGGTTAGCAACAATATTCTTAAAAACTATTACGTACCTAACATGACGCGTAATGGCGATAAGCGCGCAAGCCGGGTAATGGATATATTTAGCATGAAAGTGCAGAATATCCAGGATATCAATTTGCGCTCGTATGATATTCATGATGGCATGTCGCACGGAGATATGCGGTTTATCTGGCTGTTTGGTGCGGTGGCCGGCTTTATCCTGGTTATTGCCTGTATCAATTTCATTAACCTATCAACCGCAAAATCGGCCAACAGGGCCAAGGAGGTAGGGTTGCGTAAAGTTGTTGGCTCGCAGCGCAGCGGTTTGATCAGGCAATTTCTTACCGAATCATTGATGTACAGCTTTTTCTCCTTTGTTTTAGGGTTGATATTGGCCTGGGCGCTACTGCCATATTTCAATATACTGGCATCCAAATCACTGAGTATGCCATGGGCAGCCTGGTGGCTGGTGCCGGTGGTATTGGTATCTGCATTTTTAATTGGCGTTGTGGCCGGTATTTATCCTGCCTTTTACCTTTCGGGCTTTAAACCTGCCGATGTACTTAAAGGGAAATTAAGCACGGGCAGCAAAAGCTCGGTGCTCCGGAACGCGCTGGTGGTTTTCCAGTTTACAACATCCATTATTCTCATTATAAGCACAGTGGTTATTTATAACCAGATGCAGTTTATCCTCAATAAAAAAGTTGGTTTTGAAAAAGACCAGGTAGTGATGATTCAGGGTACAAACACGCTCGATAACCAGGTAAAGGCATTTAAGAATGAGTTGGTAAAACTGCCAACGGTAAAAAGTGCCACCATCAGCGATTTTCTGCCGGTTTCTGGTACCAAGCGTAATGGCAATGGGTTTCATAACGAAGGTAAAGAAAAAGAAGAAGCTGATGTGGGCGGTCAGTTTTGGGATGTTGACCATGATTACCTGCAAACGCTGGGCATTAAACTGGTAGCAGGCCGCAATTTTAACCCGGATATGAAAACCGATTCGCAGGCGGTGATCATTAACCAAACCATGGCCAAAAGGCTTGGCCTCAAAAATCCGATAGGTAAAAAGATAGTTAATTATGGGCCTGGTAAAACCATTATTGGGGTAGTTCAGGACTTTAATTTTGAATCTATGCGTGATGGCATAGAGCCGATGGTGCTTCATCTTGAAGCAAGTGAATCAATAGTATCTGTAAAAATAAAGGCGGGTGATGTAAAGAATGCTTTAGCGCAGATAACTACTACCTGGAAGCAGTTTGCACCCAATCAACCCATCAGATACACTTTTATGGACGAGCGCTTTGCCAGTATGTATGCCGATGTACAGCGCATGGGACGTATTTTTACCAGTTTCGCGGTATTGGCTATTGTCATCGCTTGTCTGGGCCTGTTTGCCCTGGCAGCCTTTATGGCCGAGCAACGCAGTAAGGAAATCGGTATTCGTAAGGTATTAGGTGCTACTATTGGCAATATCACTACCATGTTATCCATGAATTTTGTAAAACTGGTATTTATTGCCATTGTAATAGCAACGCCTATAGCCTATTACGCCATGACCAAGTGGTTGCAGGATTTTACCTATCGTGTGCCCCTGAGCTGGTGGATGTTTGCCATTGCCGGTATAGCCGCAATTGTGATAGCATTGATTACAGTAAGCTATCAAAGTATTAAAGCCGCATTGATGAATCCGGTTAAGAGTTTGAAAGCAGAATAATTTGATTTCTGATTTCAGAGTTTCGATTTCGGATTTTTTATCAAATGGCTTGAGCAGGTAACAGTTCAATAGGATAATTAACACAGATTTAGGGCTTTAAAATCATGTAAATCCTTAAATCTTATAAATCAAGGTTCAGAGTATGTTAAAAAGTTATTTAAAAACAGCGTGGCGGTTTTTGTTAAAAAACAAAACCTTCAGTTTGATCAATATAGTGGGCTTGGCTACGGGCACGCTTTGCTGCCTTTATATATTGCTTTACGTGCAGGATCAGTATAGCTATGATAAACAACATAAAGATGTTAAAGACATTTATCGCATTACCACATCGCTTGAATTAACCGGCGATAAACATGACGGTGCCACCAGTTCACCGCCTATTACGCCGGCCATGAAAAGCGATTTTGGGGAAGTATTGCAATACACCCGCCTGGTAGCTACCGAGGGTTTTGGTGCCAAGCAGCACCTGTTGCGTTACAAGGAAAAATCATTTTATCAGCAAGGCGCTGCTTATGTTGATTCAACCTTTTTTGATGTGTTTAACTTTCATTTTGTTGCAGGAAATGCCAATAAAGTGCTGGCCGAGCCTTACACCATTGTATTGCAGAAACCCGTTGCCGATAAGCTTTTTGGCAGTGAGAATGCAGTGGGGAAAATGATCTCTATTGATAATTCTTTTGGTAAGCACGATTTTAAAGTTACCGGAGTGGTAGACGAAAGCGCTGGTCAGTCGCACATTAAGGTAAGTATGTTTTTAGCTATGAACAGCGGGGGGCTGGGGCAGTATGTACGGCAAAACAATACCTGGGCAGGCAACAACTTTTTGTACGCTTATGTAAAACTACGCCCGGATGCTAATGCTGCTGCGCTTGAAAAAAAGTTTCCGGACTTTTTAAATAAATACGCCGCCGACCAGCTGAAAGCCATCGGCATGAAAAAGACTTTGCACCTGCAGCCGGTAACTACAATTCATACAACGCCGGGGCATGAACATGAGCTTTCCAAAACGCTTGACCCCGCCTTCCTGTACATTATGATACTGGTGGCGGTGCTGATACAGGTTGTGGCTTGTATCAATTTTATGAACCTTTCAACTGCGCGTGCATCCAAACGCGCTAAAGAAGTAGGTGTACGAAAAGTAATAGGGGCCGGTCAGGGTGATCTTATTAAACAATTTCTCGGCGAATCATTTATACTGGCATTTATAGGTGTGGCTATAGCTTTGCCTTTGCTGATTTTCCTGCTCCCTTATTTAAACCAGATAACAAAAACAGATATTCATTTATCGTTTTTTAGTAATTATAAGCTTTGGATAATGCTGGTGAGTATGGTTGTGGTTACCGGCTTTGTGGCGGGTAGTTACCCGGCCTTTTACCTGTCGGCATTTAAAGCTATTAAGGTGATTAAAGGAAACTTTACCAGCCATATTTCTGCGGCGGGGATCCGAAGATCGTTGGTTGTGTTTCAGTTTGTATTATCTATAGTATTGATAACAGGCATCATTGTGATATACAGCCAGCTCAACTTTGTAAAAAATAAAGACCTTGGCTTCGACCAGAAGCAAAAACTGATCTTTAATTTTTATACCGAAACCACTCAGGGCAAAATGAAAAATTTTGCAAATGATTTGAGGGAATTGGCCGAGGTTAAAATTGTAAGCAATGCTGATAATTACCTGAGTCAGTTTGTACCTCATGATCATGGGGTGTATACTGCCGGCGGCAATATGGCTACAGCAACCGACGCGCAAAACATTATTACCGATGAGTTTTTTGCCAAAGCCAACGGTATCAAAATAATTGCCGGCAGGGATTTCCGTATTGGCGATACCACCCGTGTGCTTATCAACGAAACTTTATGTAAACGATTGGGGATAAAACCAGAGGCTGCCCCCGGTACCAGGCTTTACACCCAGTATGCGCCAGATCCGGTAACTTTTGTTGAAGTGGCCGGTGTAATGAAGGATTTTAACTACAACTCGCTGCATACCGATGTGAAGCCATTTATGCTGGTTTATCGTAATGATCCGCGGCAGTTTAATGCAATGGTGGTTTCAACCGATAGTAAGAATTACAAATCGCTGCTGGGCAAAATGGAAGCCCTGTGGCATAAGGATATAGCCGATGCACCTTTTGAATATTCGTTTTTAGATACCGAAGTACAAAAGCAATATGAAACCGAGGTTACTCTGTCGCAAATTATTAATGTTTTTACGCTGATGGCCATCGTGATCTCCTGCCTTGGCTTATTTGGCTTGGCAGCTTTCAGCGCCGAGCAGCGTAGTAAAGAGATAGGGGTACGCAAAGTGCTTGGGGCCAGTGTAACCGGTATTGTACAATTGCTGTCGAAAGATTTTGTAAAGTTGGTTTTGATAGCCCTTGTAATAGCCACGCCAATAGCCTGGTGGGGCATGAACAAATGGCTGCAGGCATTTGAGTACAGGGTAGCCATAAGCTGGTGGATGTTTGCCCTGGCCGGTATGCTGGCATTGGTAATAGCGCTACTAACAGTAAGTACGCAAGCCATCAAAGCGGCAAGGATGAACCCGGTGAAGAGTTTAAAGGCGGAGTGATTTTGATTTCGGATTTCGAATATTCGATTTCGGAATTTGTCTGAACCGGGATTTGAAGGGTTTTTTGATTCTCAGAATTTTTAGACCTGATAAATTCCAAAATCCGGCAAATCCATCAAATCCGGGTTCAGGCAATTATACGATAGGCACCAATGAACTAATGAACAAGTGAACCAATGAACTAAGTCATGTTAAAAAATTACATTAAAATCGCGTTCCGCAACATTGTTAAAAACAAGGTACATGCCTTTATTAACATCGCGGGTTTATCGGTAGGGATGGCGGTGGCCATGCTTATCGGTCTTTGGGTTTGGGATGAGTTGTCGTTTGATAAATACCATAGTACCTATAACAGCATGGGGCAAATTATGGTGAGCCAGCAAGGAAATGACGATGCAATCACTTTTAGATCAACTGTGGTGCCTTTGAGTGCCGATTTACGAACCCGGTATGGTGAAGATTTTAAGCGTATTTCGCTTTTTTGGCCGGGAGAACATATTCTGGCACTTGGTGATAAAAAAATAACACAAACCGGTGGTTGGGCCGAAGGGGATATGCCCGCAATGCTGGCCTTAAAAATGGTTAAAGGCAGCTACGCCGATTTTAAAGATCCATCGTCAATGATCATATCACAATCAGTGGCTAAGTCGCTTTTTGGTGATACCGACCCTCTTAATAAAATCATTAAAGCCGATAATAAAACAAACCTGAAGGTTATAGGTGTTTACGAAGATCTGCCGCGTAATACCACCTTTTATGAAACACGGTTCCTGATGCCGTTTTTCAATAAAGACAATTGGTGGAGCACGCAAACCGCGGCATGGGATAATCACGGTTGTTCGTTGTTTGTTCAACTTGCTGATAATGCGAATTTTGATAAAGTATCGGCTAAGATAACTAACATTACCAAGGCGCATTTCAAACCTTTTAATGAAACCATCCAGGTTCATCCCATGAGTAAATGGCATCTGTATAGTGAATTTAAAAATAGAAAACCTGTAGGCGGACTTATCGAAATGGTTTGGCTATTCGGTATTATTGGTGTATTTGTACTTTTGCTGGCCTGTATTAATTTCATGAACCTGAGCACTGCCCGCAGTGAAAAACGCGCTAAGGAAGTAGGGATCCGGAAATCTATCGGTTCGATGCGTTCGCAGCTAATTAACCAGTTCCTTAGTGAATCGGTAGTGTTTTCCTGCCTGGCATTGGTTGTAACCTTTGCACTGGTTTTGATAACGCTTTCTCCATTTAATCACATTGCTGATAAGCAAATAGCATTACCCTGGGGTAATGTCTGGTTTTGGTTACTGGTTTTAGGTTTCACGTTGTTTACGGGCATAATAGCCGGCAGTTATCCGGCATTTTATTTATCGTCATTTGAGCCTGTTAAGGTATTAAAGGGTACTTTCAAGGTAGGCCGTTTTGCATCGATGCCACGCAAAGTACTTGTAGTTGTACAGTTTACAGTTTCCATAGCGCTAATTATAGGTACCATTGTTGTGTTCAGGCAGATACAATATGCCAAGAACCGCCCGGTGGGTTATTCACGTGCCGGATTATTAACCATTGACATGAAGACTCCCGAAATTTATGGTCACTATGAGGCTTTGCGTAATGAGCTGATCCAAACCGGGGCAGTAGAAGATATGGCTGAATCAAACAGTACAACTAACGAGATCTGGGCGCGCAACGGTGGATTTGAATGGGAAGGGAAAGACCCAAAATTTGAACCCACTTTTGCTTCAATCGCCATAACGTATGACTACGGACATACGATAGGCTGGAAAATTACTCAGGGGCGTGATTTTTCCAGAAGTTTTCCTACAGATACCGGAGCTTTTATAATGAATGAGTCGGCGGTGAAAATGACTGGTCTTAAAAATCCGGTGGGTAAGATCATCCGCTGGGGGAACACTCCGCATCTTGTTACCGGTGTTGTTAAAGATATGATCATGGAATCGCCTTATAATAAGCCGGTACCCTCTATATTTATGATGATGCCGGGATGGGTTAATTTTATAACCGTAAGGGTTAAGCCAACAATGCCAATGCCGGAGGCTTTGAAAAAGATAGAACCGGTATTTAAAAAGTACAACCCCGGAAGCCCCTTTGATTTTAAATTTAATGACGATGAATACGCACATAAATTTTCTGACGAACAACGTATCGGGAACCTGGCTACCATTTTCGCGGTGTTAGCTGTATTTATATCATGCCTTGGCTTGTTTGGCCTGGCTTCCTTTGTTGCCGAGCAACGAATTAAGGAAATAGGTGTGCGCAAGGTACTTGGAGCATCGGTAGCTAACTTGTGGCGATTACTATCTACAGAATTCGTAGTGTTAGTTACCATATCGCTGTTTATCGCCATACCAACAACTTATTATTATATGAACAACTGGCTGCAGAGGTATGAATACCGGTCGGTAATAACCTGGTGGATCTTCGCGGCATCGGGCGTGGGTGCTGTAGTCATTACTTTATTAACCGTAAGTTATCATGCTATAAAGGCGGCATTGGCTAATCCGGTTAAAAATTTGAGATCAGAATAAACTTGTCATTGAGTCATTCGCTCCGCGTCATTAAGCCATTTTTGTATGACGATAACCAAAACAAAATGGAGCAAAAAAATGACTTAATGACGCGCAGTAAATGACCTAATGATATAATATCATGTTTAAAAACTATTTAACCGTTGCGTGGCGTAACCTTGTTAAGAACAAGGCGCATACGCTTATTAATATTACCGGCCTTTCGGTAGGGATGGCGGTGGCTATGCTCATTGGGCTTTGGATCTGGGATGAGCTGTCGTACAATAAAAACTTTGATAACTATGACCGGATAGTTCAGGTTTGGCAAAACCAAACTTTTAATGGTGTAACCAGCTCACAAACGGCCATGCCTATTCCCTTGGGCTATAAGTTGCGGAATGAGTATAAGCATGATTTTAAATATGTAGTGCTTTCTACCTGGACGGACGGACATATTATGGCCTATGGCGATAAAAAGCTTACTAAAAGTGGTAACTATATGCAGGCCGAAGCCCCCGATTTATTTACCTTGAAAATGCTGAAAGGGACGCGTTCGGGCTTGAAGGATCCGTCGTCTATTTTGCTTTCGGCTTCGCTGGCCACGGCATTGTTTGGAGATGCCGACCCAATGTTTAAGACCATTAAAATTGACAATGTATGGAATGTTAAAGTAACCGGCGTTTATGAAGACATGCCACATAATTCCGACTTTCGAGACCTGGGTTTCATTGCCCCCTGGGATTTATATATTACCACTGCGCCATGGTTAAAAAACGCAAGTACACGCTGGGGCAATAATTCATGGCAGATCTTTGCGCAGTTAAAGCCCGGAGTTGATATAAATAAAGTATCTGCTGAAATAAGGGATATTAAGTTGACCAGTATTAAAGCTCAGGGCGACGCCTATGGCGCACTGTCGAAACCGCTTGTATTTCTGCATCCATTAAGCAAATGGCACCTGTACTCTAATTTTAAAGACGGTATTAACGTTGGGGGCGACATCCGGTTTGTGTGGATGTTTGGCATTATTGGTGTGTTTGTATTGATGCTGGCCTGTATCAATTTTATGAACCTGAGTACAGCCCGGAGCGAAAAACGCGCAAAGGAAGTAGGGATCCGTAAAACTGTAGGCTCATTAAGAAGCCAGCTGATCAGCCAGTTCTTCATCGAGTCGGTAATATTGGCTTTGTTCGCTTTTCTTATTTCAGTTTTGCTTGCGCAGCTTACCTTGCCGTGGTTCAATGGCGTGGCCGATAAAACAATGCAGATTCTTTGGGGCAGTGTGATTTTCTGGATACTGGGTTTAAGTTTCAGTATTATCACCGGCCTTATAGCAGGGAGCTACCCGGCATTTTACCTTTCATCGTTTCAGCCGGTTAAGGTTTTGAAAGGGACGTTCAAGGCCGGTCGTTATGCTGCAATACCACGTAAAGTATTGGTAGTGCTTCAATTTGCTGTATCGGTTACGCTGATTATAGGGACTATCATTGTTTTCAGGCAAGTGCAGTACACCAAAAACAGGCCTATCGGCTATGACCGTACTGGTTTGGTACAGATAGATATGCGCACTGATGAAATCCATAAACATTTTGAATCCGTACGGAATGATCTTCTTAAATCAGGCGCTATCATTGAAGTAGCCGAATCGGGCAGTCCGCTTACTGCAGTATACGCTAATAACAGCGGCTTAAACTGGCGCGGAAAACCTGCCGGCCTGTTGGATGATTTCGGCACGATAACCGTAAGCCCCGAATTTGGTAAGGTGGCCCAGTGGAAAATAATTGAAGGCCGTGATTTTGAGCGCAACAAAGTAGGTGATTCACTGAGCATGATTGTAAATGAAACTGCCGCCCGTTTCATGAATTTTAAACACGCCGTAGGCGAAACGATAGACTGGGGCAAAAAATTTAAGATCATTGGTGTAGTGCAGGATATGGTGATGTCATCACCGTACGAACCGGTTAAGGCGTCGATATTTTTGTTTGATAGGGATCCTGGCGGCATTGTTGATATTCGTTTAAACCCGAAAGTCAGCGCACATGATGCTATAGCTAAAATAGAATCTGTTTATAAGCAATATGCTCCGGGCAGTCCATTCGAATATAAATTTACTGACGATGAGTATGCGCGTAAATTCAGCAACGAAGAAAGGATTGGCAAACTGGCAGGATTCTTTACCTTACTGGCAATTTTTATCAGTTGCATGGGCTTATTTGGTATGGCTTCGTTTATGGCAGAACAGCGGACAAAAGAAATAGGCGTGCGCAAAGTATTAGGTGCATCAATATTCAGCCTGTGGCGTCTAATGTCGAAGGAGTTTGTGATCCTTGTTGCTATATCTTTATTATTTGCTATTCCTACCGCTTACTATTTTATGCAGGGCTGGCTGCAGGATTATAAGTACCAGGCAGAATTGTCATGGTGGATATTTGGCCTCACCGCAGTAGGAGCTATTGCTATAACATTGCTAACGGTAAGTTATCAAAGTATAAAAGCCGCATCTATGAACCCGGTAAAGAGTTTGAAAACGGAATAGAGAGATTAGTGGCTGGAGATTAGAGGTCAGATAGATTTCGGATTTTTTTGTTTGGATTACACAGATTGATTTTTGATTTCACCGATTTTTTCTGAACCAGGATATTTAGAAATAAGTGAGGTGAAATAATTGAAAAGACAAGCAATTCTGTAAATCCTTTCATTCTGTAAATTCGGGTTCAGACAACATCAAAGAAAAAGAGCTGAAGGATTTTCCCTCAGCTCTTTTATGTTTTTAGCTTTCTGCTTTAAGCCTTCGGCTTTCCGTTTAATTAGCAATATTGTTCAAATGCACCAATCAGGTTATCGGCAATCATTTGCGCCGGCCTGCCTTCAATCTGGTAACGCTCAATCATGTGCACCAGTTTGCCGTCTTTAAACAACGCCATTGCAGGTGATGATGGTGGGTAAGGCAGCATATAATTACGTGCTGTATCTACAGCGTCCTTTTCCATACCGGCAAACACAGTTACCAGCTTATCTGGATGTTTACCGTTGGCGGCAGCAATTTTAGCAGCCGGGCGTGCATTTGCAGCAGCACAACCACATACCGAATTAACCATTACAAATACTGTACCTTCGCTTTCAATAGCGTTTTTTACAGCATCCGCATCTTTCAATTCCTCAAATCCAACCTTGGTCAGGTCTTCCCGCATTGGGGCTACTAAATATTCTGGATACATCATTTCTTTTTGCTTTACAATAAAATCAGTATCACAAAAATAAGAAATGATACTTGTTTTACGTTTATAAAAACTTAATAATAACAATTGGTTGACGATTATCGTACAACGTTATTCTATTGACAGCCTGTTTACATACATTTAATATTGTTTTATTATTGGTAATTTATAACTTGCATTCCCTAATTTATTTAAACTTGATGAAGCCTAAAACATCTGATATTAGTACCGTTGTTATCATCAACAAAAATCAACAGCATACCAAATCATTACAAATAAAAACCAAACATCTTAACAGGCTTAAACATTATGCGTGGAGTATAGCTGCCGTTGTTTTGGTACTTGGCGGGCTGGTATTTTATCTTCATCATAAAAGCGCTGCACAGGAAGCCGAAAACCTGCAGCTACAGGCGCAGATTGCTAAACTTAAAGGCTCTATGCCGGTAGCTAAGGCAGAAGTAAGTACCCAGGGTACAGCGCAATCATATATACAATCTATCGAAGTAAAGCTTAAAACAATAAACGAATATTTAAGAAGGCGGGGCCTGAAGGGTTTTGCTGTAAAAGGTACCGGTGGCAGCGGCAATAATGAGGCTGCTAAACTTCCGGATACCGAAGCCTACAGCCTGTATGATGATTATCTTAAACATTTAACAAGCACCATTGCGTTTACGCCAATGGGCTACCCGAGGATAAGCTCATTTACTTCATTTTTTGGTTACCGGAGTGATCCCTTTAATTCAGAACATGCCGAGTTTCATCCGGGTATTGATTTTCAGGGCCATCGTGGTGATGAAGTAAAATGTACTGCAAGCGGCAAAGTTGTTTTTGCAGGATGGGCAGGCGGATACGGCAATTGTATAAGGATCAAACATATTAATGATTTGGAAACCTTGTACGGCCATCTTTCAAAAATTGAAGTAAAGGTTGGCCAGCAGGTTACGGTTGGCGATAATATAGGCAAGGTAGGCTCTACCGGCCACTCAACGGGTACACATTTGCATTACGAAGTGCGTAAAAACGGTAAACCAATTAACCCTGTAAACTTTTTAACCCTGAATAAATAAGTTTTAAGTCTTAAGCCCAAAGTCATAAGCTCTGTGACGGGATCATTTGCGGCTCTGCAAATAAAAATATCGGCTTGCGACTTAAGGCTTACCACTTTGAACCAAATACTTTAAAAACATGGCTATTTTTTCTAAAAAAGATAAGATTGCGCTCGACCTGCAGGCAATTTCAACCCTAATTAGTGAAGGCAGTGTATTGGAAGGTAATTTAAAAGCCCCGGCATTTGCACGTATTGACGGATTGGTTAATGGCGATGTAACTATTGACGAAGGCCTGATCCTGGGTGAAAAAGGTGAGGTGAAAGGTGATATCAACACCAAAGAAATTGTTGTTTACGGAACTGTAAATGGTGATATCATTGCCTCCTCGCTTGAAATAAGAGCTACCGGGCATATTACAGGTAATATCAAAACACAAAACTTAGTGGTGGAAACCGGTGGTGTTTATAACGGCAACCTGAGCATGCACCAGGGAGAGAAGCAGAAGCAGTTGCAGGCCTGAACTAACCGTTATTATTGCTTTACAACTGCTTTACAACCTGTTGCACATTCTTGTTGGTGAACACCAAACATTTCATTTTCACAAGGATATAAGTTAACTTTGTACTTTCAAAAATAAAATATCGATATGTCATCAGTAGAAACTGCATTCGTTAAATACAAAGTAAAAGATCTGTCGCTGGCAGAGTGGGGTCGTAAAGAAATTGAACTGGCTGAGGCTGAGATGCCTGGCTTAATGGCTTTACGTAAAGAGTATGGTCCGAGCCAGCCGCTTAAAGGCGCAAGGATTGCCGGCTGCCTGCACATGACCATCCAAACAGCTGTTTTAATTGAAACCCTTATTGCTCTTGGCGCCGAAGTTACCTGGTCGTCATGTAATATATTCTCAACCCAGGACCACGCCGCTGCTGCTATTGCTGCTGCCGGTATTTCTGTTTATGCCTGGAAAGGTATGAATGCAGAAGAGTTTGACTGGTGTATTGAACAAACTTTATTTTTTGGTGAAGACCGCCAACCGCTTAATATGATCCTTGATGACGGCGGCGATTTGACCAACATGGTATTAGATAAATATCCTGAGCTGATTGCAGCAATTAAAGGTTTATCAGAAGAAACTACTACTGGTGTACACCGTTTATATGAGCGTATGAAAGCCGGCACATTACCAATGCCTGCTATTAACGTTAACGACTCGGTTACCAAATCAAAATTTGATAACAAATACGGTTGCCGTGAATCATTAGTTGACGCTATTCGTCGTGCTACTGATGTGATGATGGCTGGTAAAGTGGCTGTTGTTTGCGGTTATGGCGACGTAGGTAAAGGCTCTGCCGATTCATTGCGTAACTCAGGTGTACGTGTTATCGTTACCGAAATTGACCCTATCTGTGCGTTGCAAGCTGCCATGGAAGGTTTTGAGGTTAAAAAATTAGGTACTGCTATTAAAGAAGCTGATATCGTTGTTACAGCAACAGGTAATAAAAATATCGTTCGCGAAGAGCATTTCCGTGCTTTGAAAGATAAAGCTATCGTTTGTAACATCGGTCACTTTGATAATGAAATTGACATGGCCTGGTTAAACAGCGCTTATGGCAATACCAAAATCGAAATTAAACCGCAGGTTGATAAATACACCATTGAAGGTAGCGACGTTATCGTATTGGCCGAAGGTCGTTTGGTTAACTTAGGCTGCGCAACAGGGCACCCAAGCTTTGTAATGAGTAATTCGTTCACCAACCAAACTTTAGCTCAGCTGGAACTTTGGACAAACGGTGCAGCTTACGAAAACAAAGTTTATACCCTGCCAAAACATCTTGATGAAAAAGTAGCCCGCCTGCACCTTGCCAAAATTGGTGTTGAGCTGGAAGTACTTGACCAGGATCAGGCCGAATACATTGGTGTAACCGTTGAAGGTCCGTTTAAACCGGAGTACTATCGTTATTAATCTTTAAGGTTATAGGCTAAAGCTGAAAGGTTTTTGCTTTGAAAATATAAAGGCATGGTGTTAGCACCATGCCTTTTTTGTTACAAAATTATTTTGAAGAGCCTGAATTTGCAAATATGTTAACAGAGTAACCTAACTGTATTTGAGTGAAGTTATTGTTGAACGTATGCCAATCATATATCCAGCGAAATCTGAAAAATAATTTCGAATCTTCGTTGGTTTTGATAAATGCGTCAAAATTGGCCTGTCCTAAACCATTATTTTTTTCAAATTTATAGTCGTTATTGAAAGCTTTTTGAAAAATGTATGCAACTCCAATGTTAGCACCATACCTGCTGTCGGGTTTAAAACCAACTTGCATGCCCAGAGACAAATAGCCATTATTAATTGCCACTGAATTTTTTGTGGCGGTGTCTTTTATACTTTGTACTCTTGTACGATACCAATAAGTACCGATATCTAAAAAGTTCCATGTTAGTTTTGATTGAGGATAAGAAAATTTTATAATATTGGCGGTAAATCCAAATGAGGCTAACTGGTACTGATACTGCTTAAGCGGATTGATACCTTTTCTTGATGAAAACGCACTATCCAAAACAAGAAATTTATTATTTCCATCAAGTTTTGAAAATAGGAGTTTGGGCTCGATTGAAGACATCCAGGTGTAATATCCTGATGGATATCTTTTTTTCGCCACCTCAATTGTATCAACAGGCACATTTCTGGTCTCCTTTATAACACAGGAGGGGTTTTCTTTAACATATTTAACTATGCTCTCAGAGTTCTGGAAATGAAGTATTTGATTGATAATTACCAACCAATTCCCTTTACTTTTTTTAAAAAGCTGGCCGGATGGGTGGTCCTTAAGATGTTTGGCGGCGCTAATTGAGTCGGTAAATATGATTCTATCATTTTTGTTTGTTCTGATAAGCCATTCCACACTGTTTTGCTCTATTTGAGTGCCTGGATTTTCCTTTATGTATTTAATTGCGCTGGCAGAATCCTGAAAGAAACGGCGCTGTTTTTGTTTAATAAGCCATTTGTCATTATCTAAGGCATTAGAAGGATTTTTTCTTACAAATCGTTTTGCACTCTCAAAATCAAAAAAAGTAATTGTTGAATCGTGGGCATTATCATTTACAAGCCACGCTTTTTTTAACATTACTTTATATTTTGTTATTGTGTCAGTGTTCGATTTTAGTTGTTTTACGGTAGGCTCAATTCTTTTAAAGCCATAGGTCCCAAAATCGTATTTTGAAATTTTTTCATCCGTTTCTTCCTTTCTTTTTGGATTAAAAATCCAGTCTGTAAAGCTCCAAAATGATGAAGTTGGGCTGTATTTAGTATTTATATTTATTTTACGTTTCGCCTCAATTTGTAAAAGGCCATTGGGTTGTTCCTGATCAAGGCCAACAAAATCTGAAAAGGCAGCGACCGACAATATTTGAGAGCGCTTTTCCTTTTTTAATTCCACGATAGAGGCCTGTGGGGTAAGGCTGAATGTTTTATTAGCCGGGCTGTAATCTTCTTTATCATTTTCTAAAGTAATATCAAGCTGAAGTAAATTGGAAAACAAAATATATCTATTCAATCCATTGATGCCACCACAATTTAAACAATATAATTTTACTTCTGAAAGATGCTCAGGGTCATGTTTACCGGATATGCTGATAGGGGTTGTGTTTTTGAATTCCAGGGAACCCCGTGATTTTGGACTGGTATTTTTGGGATCAATCACGCGCACAATTATGTTTTTTATAGTCCCGTCGTCCGTTTCCACGTCTACACTTTTAACCTTGTGCCATGCCACTGGATAGCTCAATGTGGCATCATAGTAGTTTGAGGCATTTGATATGAGAATACTATTAACGATATTTTTTTTTAAGATCATATGTGCTGTTACCGGCTCATCGTCCAAGAACTCAAGTTTGCTTTGAATGCTAAAAAACAGCTCAGCTCCTTTTTTGCTTAAATTTTCAAGAGATTGTTTTGAATTTGTAATAGTGTCTCTGGAAATCATTTGTTTTTTAAAAACCGTATCAAAAGATGTTCTGGTAAACTCATCAAATACATCCGGATTGCTGCTAACACCAATGGCTTTTTCTGGCTTATTTTCAGATGAAATATTAGATGTGTTTGTCGAATTTATATCGGTATCACTTACTGTCTGCAAGGTATCTGTTTCGGTCGTGGCATCCGAGTCGGGTTTAGCATCCACTTTACCCAAACTGGTTACCAAGAATGAATAGCTATTGATTTCTATTTTATTGAATTCATAATTATAGGCGTTGCCTTCGTAAATGAAGGAGCCGACAACTCTTTTGGGCTTTACTTGGGCAGATGTGTTACTTGTTACTGCCGATAATAGTATGATAAAGGTCAAGTAAAATAAATAGCTTGCAAAAAATCGGCCTGGGAAAATTTCTTTTATAAAAGAGTTATCGCATAGCCTTGTTGTACTGGTAATAACAGGTGATAATGGGTTCATAATGATAGGGTTAGGTTCTAAAAATATTAATAATATTTTAGATATAAAATACCCGTTTATGGTTATATTATAATTATTGTTGCTGAGTGACAGTATAATAAGAATTGACTCTATTTAATAATTATATTTTGTATCCTGCTATTTAATTAGTGTAGCTTTAATGGTAAATCTTACCCGTTTATGCGCATTAAAATACTGCACCTGCCTGTTATTCTTAATACTGAAGTGTAAATGTTTTGGGCAGCAAGGGTTACTGTTTATCTATTACTTGCACCCGAAAACTGGCATACTGAAAAATTTGCATTGCCGTCGCCCTTTGTTGCTATGTTGCCATTTAAGGGTACGGAAGATATCCGCTTTTCGCCAGACTGGGCTAAGAAAGGCAGCGACGATTATTGGACCGATGCTTTTTTATGGACAATAGCAGATAAAACCACTTTTACTCAAGCCCTCCTTGAAAAGTACCGGCATGATTACTATACCGGACCGGTAAACGCTAATTTAAAAGAAGCTAAAATTGATATCGCAATTGCTATGCCCGTAAAAGTAAAACTCCAAAATGCAAAGAAGGATGATATCGATATCCAGGCATTTGAAGGCAAAGTTGAGATAATGGATTATACGAAGTAAAACCCATCAAGTCTCAATCTTCGGATCCATGCTTAAAATGAAGCTCGGTGTTAATATTTCCACTGTTTATTTTGAGGCATCACCGCAGCCGTATAAACATAAAGTTTGGGACAACTGGATGACCTTAATGAAGGTTTGTAACAAGGTTTCCATTAACCATTCCTCGAATCACATAACAACCAATACCATTAATGGGTTCCGTCAGCGCTTATATAAGCCAGCTTTTATTGTGAATATTTTCGTAATTAATATGAAAAGCTGAAAAATTATTATCAATAAATAAGAAATAATACGAATGAAATAAATTGTAACAAACATGATACATTTTTAAAAATTCATATTAAATTTACAATTCAATAACGGGTATCTATACCCGGATTTGTGATAAGGTTTAGGTTTAAAGCCCCATGCAGCGAGTGCTATGGGGCTTTTATTTTTTACACGCTCTTAACTTTTTTTAACGAATACCCAGTGTGCTTTACCTTAACTTTGATCATAAATCTAAACTATTATGCATTTCAAAACGTTTTTTACGTGTTTGTTAGTTGTTTTATTGAAATGCGCTTGCTATGGCCAGCAAACCGTTCCAGCATATTCGCTAACTAAACCCGAAAACTGGCATACCGAAACCTTTGCGCTTCCTCCGCAGTTTGCAAATAGCTTGCCTCTTAAAGGTACCGAGGATATCCGCTTTTCGCCCGATTGGGCAAAAAAAGGCTCAGAAGGTTACTGGACGTACGCATTTTTATGGATAATTACCGCTAAAACGACTTTTACCAAAACTCAACTTGAAAAATACATGTGCGATTATTATACAGGCCTGGTAAAGGCTAACTTAAAAGAAGCAAAAATTGATACCGCGATTGCTGCACCAATGAAGGTAAAACTTCAAAATATCAAAGCAGATAACACGGATACTCAGGCTTTTGAAGGTAAGGCCGAAATGACTGATTATATGACACAGGATCAGCTTGTTCTTAACTTCCGGGTTCACATTAAAAAAGCGAAACCTGGAACTAATGTTACCACAGTTTATTTTGAGGCATCACCGCAACCTTATAAGCATAAAGTTTGGGTGCAGTTGGATGAGCTTGATAAAGGTTTATGACACGGGAAGAAGAAGACTTACCAAGTTTTCAAAACTCCGTAAGTCTGGGTATTTGAAACTGCCAACTGCCACTGCAAACCGCCAACTGAATTCAGGGCGCTTCACTAAACTCTTCGTCCACACTTTCACGCAGATCATATAACAGCCATTGCTTACCTGCAATCGATCTTGTTTTTGATTGCAGCAGTTTAATAAAATCATTAACGCCTACAGGTTCGTTACCGTTGCCGTGAATAAGCACTATACTACCATTTTGCGGCTGCTGGCCTTTGGCCAGCCAGGCATCGGTACCAACCGGGATCAGGCCAAAATTGGTGATCTGGTATACCAGTTGCTGATCAGATACCAAGCCTGGGAAGCGAAAAAATACCGAAGGTAACAGGCCGTTGCGCAGCATCGCCTTTTCTGTTTCCAGCACTTCATAATTGATATCGGTGCCGGGTTCAAGTAAGAAGTTTTCTTTAAGCGGGGCCTTCAGGCTTACCCGGTGATTGAAGGAATGGTTGATCCAGGTAATGTAGATCTCGCGGTTGGCCTGCATTTGTTTAAGCCAGGCTAAATCCTGCGGGTGTTGCCGCATCCATACTCCGGTTACCGAAAGCGCGATAGGTACGGGGCGCTCCACTTTTTTAAATTCGGTGAAAATATTAGTAAAAATGCGTTTATCCAGCGGGCGGTGCGATGGGCACAGGTCGGCGGTAAGGCTGATACCGGTTTGTTTGGGGATCCCGCTTTCAATCCCTGCATCCTGAATATTGATCGACTGTTTTTCGGCTTTACTGAGCGCTTTTTGATAGGGCGTACTTTTAAAAAACTCCCGTGCCTGTTCCATGCTCATGGGCTTTACCTGGTAAAAGCTGCTTTCGTTTATTTTAGTTTCAAGCGTTTGCGGGTTCACCATGAGCAGGTAATTACGCCCTTCGTTGTCAAAACGGCGAAGGATCATCCAATCCTGAGGATAGTTGTGCGCCCATCCGTAGTAAACTTTATAATTTTCTATTTTACGATAGATGGTTTGCGCAAAGGTACTGGTAAAAAGAAGAATGAGGATAAAGAGCGATAAAGATATCTTAAGAAATTGTTTGTTCATGGGTACTTGTTTTCCAGTTTCTGCCGGTAATGATACTACTTGTAACTAATATCAACATAAAAATGGTTATTGGAATAAACATGAAACTATCAAAATGCGGATGCCTGGTTATTTCTGTAGATTGATTACCTAAAGCCGAAAGCGGGGGATATATCGTCCAGCCACTTTTGGCGTTAGCATCCAGTGTTTGCTCCAAAAGTAAAACTATCCGGTATATCCTTATCAGCATAATAATCAACAAAAAGTCGCTTGTTATTAAAACGATGTTGACTATTTTGTTTTTATAACGTGTAACAATAGCACGGATAAAATAGATCAGCGTAGTAAAAATGGAAAAAGTCCCCAATACCAAGAGCTGAAAGGGTGATACTGACATCACAAAATAAGTATCGTGCATGTTTATATCAAGTGTCATACTGCCGTATATCGTTCCTGACAAAAAAGGCCAGCAAAAAAAGGCCAGCACATATATGGCAAGTAGTACGCACAGCTCAATAACAATTTGTTTAGGTTTCATGACCTAAAGTTAAATATATCGGGCATTTTATCTAAATGATATATAACTTTGAAATATGACCCGTCTATCTGTCAATATCAATAAAATAGCCACTTTGCGTAATTCGCGTGGTGGTAATAACCCCGACCTTATCCAGGTTGCTAAAGACTGTGAACGTTTTGGGGCACAGGGAATAACCGTACACCCCCGGCCAGATGAACGCCACATCCGTTATAACGACGTGTTTGAGCTTAAGAAAATTGTTACTACCGAGTTTAATATCGAGGGCAATTGCCAGGAACAAAAATTCATCGACCTGGTGTTGGCTAACAAACCGGAGCAGGTTACTTTGGTGCCTGATGTGTTAGGGCAGATCACCTCAAACCACGGCTGGGATACCATCACTAACTATCATTATTTAAAAGATATGATAGCAGTATTTAAAGATGCCGGGATCCGGGTTTCCATCTTCGTTGACCCTATTGCTGCAATGGTTGAAGGGGCTGCCAAAACCGGAACTGATCGTATTGAGCTTTACACCGAAGGGTATGCTACTCATTTTCCGCAGGGAAAAGAACTGGCTATTGCTCCGTATATTGAGGCCGCAAAAGCCGCACAGCAGGCTGGTTTAGGGATTAATGCCGGGCATGACCTGGATTTGCATAACCTGAAATACTTTGCCGAGAATATACCGGGCCTGCTTGAGGTAAGCATTGGTCATGCCCTGGTGAGCGACGCCTTGTATTATGGTTTGGAAAATACTATCCAGATGTATTTGAGGCAGTTGGCCTAACGAATAATGCTTAAGTTACCCGATAATAAGCCGCATCCTGCACTAAGGTTAATGATATAATAATAACTGCCCGAAGGTAACGGCCTGCCATTATAGGTGCCGTTAAACGGGCGGTTATATCCTTTTGCATCATAAATGTTTTTTCCGTACCGGTTAAATATTTTTACGGTTGCCGATGGGTAGTTTTCCATGCCGGCAATTTTCCAGTAATCATTAATGCCATCGTTATTGGGGGTAATAGTATTGGCGATATTAAGGGATGAGAGGCCTACGCTTACATCAACTTTGGTACGGGTACTTTCGCAGGCATTGCTAAAACGGCTTATGTAATAGCTTCGGTTTGAAGTAATGTTCACTTTAAATTTACCATTCGCCTCCTCATCAAGCGGTGTAGCATCGCTTTCGTTATCATAAAGCCTGTAAGTTGATGTTGCAATCGGGTTACTAACCGGTATTACGGTTTCGCCCGGCCCGCATAACTGGAAGCTGCTTACCGATGGCGGATCAAGAACAAGCTCCTGGTTAAGTAGGGTAATATGATAAGGTACTGCACAGCCTTCGGGATCAATAGTGAGGGTATATGTTCCGCCGGGAAGCTTGTCGATATCCAGTGTGGTGCGAATTACCTCTCCTGCTTCATTAGTCCACTTCAATGACGGCGCGGCACCATTAGTATTGATCAGTTTTAAGTTACTAATGCTCCCGTTGGCAGCATCGCATGAGGCGTTAACTTTTTGAAGCCCTGAATCATCTATACCGGGATTTGAACTTGTCAGGGTTACAGGGATTGATTTGGCAAAGCAATTGCCGTTATAACATTTGGCATAGTAAGTGCCAATACCTACATTTACGAGCGTAGCCCCCCCTGACTGAATAAGCTGATCCTGGTCAGTATACCAGTCAACCCCAATAACATTCTTTAAGTTTTGCAGGGTGATAGAGCCATTGTTTTTAAAGCAGGTTGGGTTTACCTTTACGTAATCGGTTGTTGAGGTAGAAATAACCGGCTGGGTAAATTCAGACGAGTTGTTGTTAAGTGTAGCATTTGCCACCAGTTTTTTATTATGAAGATCGCTGGTAAACTTCCAATTGCCGGCCGCATCTGCAATAATTGTAGCCAGGTATTGTACAGGGTTACAAACAGAGCAATCTGTATTGTCATTATAAATGTAAACAGCTGCTCCGGGTGATGCTGTTCCAGAAAATTCGGTTGCGCTGTTTATAAGTACGTTGATGTCGGGGACAGCCGTGCCCTTTGATATGAGATACGGGGTTGTATTGCATGAAATGCTGTTTTTGGCTATATTGATATTGGTTGATTCGACAGAGTAAAAGGCCCCGCCATCATTACTGAAAATATTAATATTATTATCGTTGTTATCACCTATCAAAGCATTATTACATTTAAACAATGACATACCCGAATTGCCGGGTATGCTGCTTTGCTTGTTGCGGATAAATAAGAACCCGTTTACCGATACAAACTGAAATTGTGTAGCACAAAAATCATTATCGGTTATCTGTGTATTACTACCCTGAAACCGCACCAATATTGAGGCACCGGTTACGCGGTTGTCCTGTCCGTTTACATCAAGCGAAAGCGAATTATTGATAAATTTATTGTCGATCCCGTTCAGGGAAATGGCTGTGGCAAAATGGTTCCTTTCCTTTAAAGAAACGCCTCCTACCGATGAATTGTCTGCAGTGATCTCAAGAGCATACCCTAACTCCAAAACGTTTGTCCCCGATTCATCGTAGCCAATAAAGTTTGACCGGATATTTATGTTGTCGTTGTTTTTTGAATCAGTTAATGAGTTAGTGCCGCAATAAACGCCATAGATATTATCATAAAAAACGTTTCCTTTATCGGGTGCGCCTATGGTAATGTTAGTGCAATCATAAGCAGATATAGCCGTAAAAAGAAGGTTCCCGTTAAAATTTACCAGTTTGCTGCTGTAGCCTTTTATGCATAAACCATATATTTCAACATTGGTGACCTCGGTCATAAGCAGGGCTGCAGCTTTAGTACCCGGAAAAGTATAGCTGATATCCGGTATAATATAAACCCGAGCATCGCTTCGGCCATATTTTTGGCCCGGTTGTGTACTGCCATCTATTATTAAGTTTGAGGTAACCTCGGGCAATTGCGTATATAGCGTTATGGTTGGGTTGCCCGACAAATTAAAATTAATAATATCCTGTTGCATTGTTCCGTTGGCGGCTGCTTTGGTAAGAGCATCACGTAATGTGCCCGGTCCGGTATCGGCATTACTTGTAACCGTAAATACAGTTGCCATAGCGCGCGAACCGGCCAGTGCCAGGAATAACGTAAACAGCAACAACCGGTGTTTCATGGTTGCGATTTGGGGCTTGAATGTAGTTTATAATTAATTGGCAATAAACTGGTTGATATTGTCCGATAGTAAGTTACGATTTTGTTGGCAATAACGCTACAATGCCAAATGAGTTGTTTACTTCGCCTGACTTTAGATTAATAAAAGGAGGGAATCTTGATATTTACCTGATGATTGTTAAACTCCCCGAAAGCAGGTTGCAGCTTTTGCCGAGGTTTAAAATATAGTAATAAACCCCTGCCGGAAGTTTGCTGCCCTTGTAAGTTCCGTCGAACGGTATGCCGTATCCCTTTGATTCAAATACCTTTTGGCCGTACCTTGTAAATACTTGTACGATGGCCTGGGGATAGTTTTGGGCATTATTTATCTTCCAGTAATCGTTATTGCCATCGCCGTTTGGCGTAAACGTGTTAGGAATATCAATTGCCGACAAACTGATGGTTATTTGTGCTGTTGCCCGTTCGCTTTCGCACTGGCCATTAACCTGGCTTATATAAAAGATGCTGTTGACGTTTGCACTGATCTTAAAAATACCATTTGTTTGCTCATCCAGATAAGTTGGATCCGTTAACGAATTGTAGAGGCGGTACTTATTGCCAGCAGCCGGAGAGTTTACAGTTAGCAAAGCTTCGCCGGGGGCGCACAATTGTAAGGGATTAATTACTGGAGCGTCTATCGTGCTATTCTGGTTGGAAATATTAAATGCTATGCCAGCCGAAGGGCTGCAGATACTGCTTCCGGAGTCGTGGACCTGAAGGCTGTAGGTGCCTTCGCCAACGCCGGTAAGATCCTTTGATGTAGATAGATGATTACCAGCTTCATCAACCCATAAATAGGTATAGGGCGGCGTGCCGCCGGTTACCTGGATGTTTTTAATACTACCGGCTTTTAACCCACACTGATCGTTTGTTTGGACTATCGAATTGCCATTTATTTGCAAAGCAGGGATATCATCAACCGTAAAATCATGCGGGTAAAGTGTTTCGCAACCGTTGGCATCAGTAAAGTAAACTTTATAAGTGCCGGGTTTAAGGTCGTGCGGATTTGCGTCTGAGCCTGCAGGCTGACCGGTAGCATCAATCCATCGCATGCTTTTAACAAGGTTATCAGTTATCAAACTAATTGAACCGCTGCTTTGCCCCGCACAACTTTTGACGATATAAGCGCTATATGTAGGATAAATTGTGGCCGGAGTAGCTTCGATAGTATAAACCTGACTCGTTTTACTACAGCCGAAATCGTTACTTGCAATTAACTGATAATTGCCGGCAGCGGCGTTTGGTAAATCGATGCCTGAACCAGCTGTATTATTATTAGCTGTATTGATCCATTTGTAATGAGTTGCTCCGGGAGCGGTTATGCCTTTAATACTGCCGTTGTTTTGGCTACAGGTAGTGGGGCTGCGTACCACATTGTTTTCATCAAGTGTTATGCCGTTAACTTCGGGTATCTCGATCTCAGAAGAATATACGGGGCCACACTGGCTGTCGTCGGTAACTTTTAACGTGTACATACCGGCTGGCTGTCCGGTCAGGTCATTGGTATTGGCTACTTCCTGGTGTTGGGCATTGAGCCAGCTGTATTTGATGTTGCCGGTGCCGCCAGTAATGATAATGTTTTTTATAGCCCCTGTAGATTGGCCACAATTGGTAGGCTGGATATTAGGATTTGTCTGGTTGATTATAATGCCGGTTAAGCTTTTTACTGTTACGGGCCCATAACTTTCTACACAATTATCAGATGTAATTACTTTCAAAGTGTAGTTACCGCTGGGGACATCTGTTAAATATAATGACTGGCCAAATTCCTGTTGATTTTGATTGTACCATTTCGTTGTTTTTATCGAAAAGTCATTTTGATTTTTAAATCCTAAACCGGTTATTGATCCATTGTTATCACAGCTGTTTGTGATTTGTAAATAGCTATCGTCAAATACCGGCTTGGTATCCCGAAGGCTAAAAACAGTACTTTTAACATTACAATATTCGCCCAGGAAAGCGGTAAAAGTGTAATCACCTGATGGTAAATTATCAATATCAACAGTAGTTCCTTTAAGCTCACCATTTTCGTTACGCCATTCTACGTGCGTATTGTTAACCACTGCTATCCCTTTTATACTGCCATTATTATTACCGCATGATGGGTTTTTGATAACCGCTTGTGAAATATCAAATCCAACTTTTGCAAAGACAGAAGTACGCCCATTGAGTGATGCCGAAGCGGTAAAACCGGTGGATTGGAGGTTGCTGGTAAATTGCCATGCTCCTGTGTTGTCGGCAACTACCGAACCTATGAAATGCGTAGGTTCGCACAATTGACATTCGCTATCGCTAAACACCTCAACGGTTGCTCCCGGCGTAGCTGTACCCTTTATTGTACCGTTAGCAACTGTGGTTATTGAAATGTTTGGAATCGGGCTTGCCGGATTTCTTACGTTGTAAGCGTTTCCGGTACTTTTGCAACTTATGCTATTGCGTTGAATGAGAATGTCATTACATTGATAGGCATCTATAGCAGCATAATCACTATTTCGATATATTATATTATTAATGTTATTGGCATCAGCAGGATCGGGGCCCCCAATAATAGCTTTTTTTACATATATTAATTCAAAAGGTGTTGTTGATGAACTGTTGACGTCGGGTTGTAAATTTCTATCAAGATTGGTTTTATTTGATTTTATATTTACCACTCCATTCATGTACTCAATGTGTGTAATACTTCCGTAGTTGTAAATATTATCAATAATGTCTAATTGATCGATATAGTCAAATGCAACATAATCGGCAATTCCTGTAGTACCCGCAGTTTTATACCCTATCGTATTGTTTTTAAAAAGACATTTATCAACAGGAACCGCATTTGAGCCAGTTCTTGGATCATAGCCAGATACTCTACTTTCTCTGGTATAGTCTTCGCAAACAAAAAAGTTACCTTCAGCTCGAGTCTCTCCTCCAACTAATACATCATTTGCATTTATATAAAAATTTCCTGTCCAGGCAGTAGCACTTGGTTTTTCTGTGTTAGGATCAATACCGAACCAGTTAGCTGACATGGTGACATGGTTGCCTCCTAAAATGTAGACGCCCATATCTACAAACCCAAAGGTATTTCCTTTGCCAGCTTTTCCGATAATTATATTTTGATGAGTTGATAATACTTATAGTATTGCTGTTGCCGCCTCTTCCGGCAATAAAATCAAAAAATATACCATCAATTTCGATATTATTAATGCTCTGGCCATTGAAAATGACTATATAATCAGGATATAGATTATCAGTCATTTTTATGGTAATTTTTGTATCGCTAATGCCTATCTTATTGCCAGGTTGTGTACTGCCATCAATAACTAAATTCGATGAAAGTAAAGGAAGGCTTGTCTGAACTTTTATTGTCCGTCCCGCCTCACTCAAATCCGGCAAATTAAAATTGATGTAATCTTTTTCGGCAATGCCATTGGCTGCCGCAAGAGTGAGTGCTTCGCGCAAGGTTCCCGGCCCCGAATCGGCATTGCTGGTTACCACAAAAACTGCCGAAAAGCTTTTAAAACTGATGAAAAGAAAAATTGTGATAAAAAGTAAAATGCGCCCCGCCATGTTTAGGTATTCACGAGCCAAAATACATTTTTTTCCTGTAAATGCATTGTCAATATCATATTAGCTAATTGTTACTCAATTTGTAAAATCGTACCTTTGCGGTAAATTTAAGAGGGACGATTAATTCATGAAGTTGAATACAACCTATCAGGAGCAGTTTCAGTCGAGGCACATTGCTCCAAGTGAGGCCGACACGGCCAAAATGTTAAAAACCATCGGTGTAAGTACGCTTGATGAATTAATAGGGCAAACAATACCGCAAAAGATCAGGCTTGCAAAACCGCTTAACCTGCCCGCAGCAAAAAGCGAGTTTGATTACCTGAACACCTTAAAGCAAACTGCTTCAAAAAACAAAGTTTTCAAGTCGTTTATTGGCAAAGGTTACTATGATGTAATTGTACCTGGGGTAATTCAGCGTAACATTCTTGAAAACCCCGGATGGTATACGCAATACACTCCGTACCAGGCCGAAATTGCACAGGGCCGTTTGCAGGCTTTGTTAAACTTCCAAACCATGATCATTGATCTTACCGGTATGGAAATTGCCAATGCTTCACTGCTTGACGAAGGTACTGCTGCTGCCGAAGCTATGTTTATGCAATACACTTTGCGTAAAAATAACAACACCAAGGTTTTCTTCGTTTCTGAAGAGTTGTTCCCGCAAACTATTGATATATTAAAAACCCGTTCAGAGCCTTATGGCATTGAACTAAGAATAGGCGACCACCGTACCGTTGAATTGACCGACGATATGTTTGGTGCTATTGTACAATACCCTGCAGGCGACGGCGCAGTTTACAACTACGCCGATTTTGCCGCAAAAGGGCATGAAAAAGGCATTAAGCTTACAGTTGTTGCTGATATTATGAGCCTTGCCCTGTTAACGCCTCCGGGCGAGTGGGGGGCCGACATTGTTGTTGGTTCGTCACAGCGTTTTGGAGTGCCTATGGGCTTTGGCGGCCCGCATGCTGCTTTCTTTGCAACTAAAGAGGAATACAAACGCTCAATCCCGGGCCGTATTATTGGTGTTACTATTGATAGTGCTAATAACTATGCGCTGCGTATGGCGCTTCAAACCCGCGAGCAGCACATCCGCCGCGATAAAGCAACTTCAAATATTTGTACCGCACAGGCACTATTGGCTATCATGGCTGGTATGTATGCAGTATATCATGGCCCGGATGGTATTAAGTTAATTGCCGAAAGGATTCACGGATTAGCTGTATTATTAGCTAAAACTTTAGGGCAGCTGGGTTACGAACAGCTTAACGAATCATATTTCGATACCGTTAAATTTGATGTAGCCCATTTGGCAGGCCCAATTCATTCTGAGGCTTTAAATAATGAAATGAACCTGAACTATGAAGGTTCGGTTGTTACTATATCTGTTGATGAAACAACTTCGGTTGAGGATATCAAAACCATTGTGAGGTTCTTTGCTAAAGTAAAAGGCAAAACCCTTAATGATGTTGATTTTGACGGCATTAATGCAGGTCTTGAAACTGTTATCCCTACAGCGCTTCAGCGTACTTCGGCTTACTTAACACATAGCTTGTTCAATACCCACCGGTCTGAACATGAGATGCTGCGTTACATCAAATCATTAGAGGCAAAAGACCTTTCTTTATGTCATTCAATGATAGCTTTAGGTTCATGTACTATGAAACTAAACGCTACCACCGAAATGGTACCTGTTACCTGGGCCGAGTTCAGTAAAATTCACCCATTTGCCCCAACCGACCAGGTTGGTGGTTACATGCAATTGTTTGACGAGATCAATAACTGGTTAAGCGAAATTACCGGTTTTGCAGCTATGAGCCTGCAGCCAAATGCAGGTGCTCAGGGCGAATATGCAGGTTTAATGGTTATCCGCGCTTATCACCTTGACAGGGGCGATGCCCACCGCAATATTGCTTTGATCCCTTCATCGGCACACGGTACCAACCCTGCATCTGCAGCAATGGCCGGCATGAAGATCGTGGTGGTTAAATGCGATGATAACGGTAATATCGACGTTGCCGATATGCGCGCCAAAGCCGAGCAATATAAAAACGAACTTTCATGTTTGATGGTTACTTACCCGTCAACCCATGGTGTATTTGAAGAAAGCATCATCGAAATTTGCGAGATCATCCATGAAAATGGTGGCCAGGTTTATATGGACGGTGCCAACATGAACGCGCAGGTTGGTTTAACAAGCCCCGCCAATATCGGTGCCGACGTTTGCCACCTTAACCTGCATAAAACATTCTGTATCCCTCACGGCGGTGGCGGTCCGGGCATGGGGCCTATCGGTGTTGCAAAACACCTGGTGCCTTATTTACCAGGTCACGCTGTGGTTGATATCGATAAAGGAAAATCAATCCATGCGGTTTCAGCAGCACCATGGGGTTCGGCTTCTATCCTGATCATATCACACGCTTATATAGCAATGATGGGTGCCGAAGGTTTGACTAACGCTACCCGTTACGCCATACTGAATGCCAACTACATTAAAACAAGGCTCAAAGAACATTACCCGGTGTTATACACAGGTGCCAATGGCCGTTGTGCGCATGAAATGATTTTGGATTGCCGCTCATTTAAATCGGCAGGTATTGAGGTAACTGATATAGCCAAACGCTTAATGGACTATGGTTTCCATGCGCCAACTGTATCTTTCCCTGTAGCTGGTACTGTGATGATTGAGCCAACAGAATCAGAACCAAAGCACGAGCTTGACCGTTTTTGCGATGCCATGATCTCTATCCGTCATGAAATTGCTGATGTGGTTGACGGCCTGTCTGACAAAATAAACAACCCGTTAAAAAATGCACCTCATACCGTAGCCGTAATTACAGGTAACGAGTGGGAGCATCCATATACCCGCCAAAAAGCGGCATTTCCGTTGCCTTACGTAGCCGCCAACAAATTCTGGCCATCGGTGGGCAGGGTTAATGACACATACGGCGATAGAACGCTGATCTGCTCATGCCCTCCGTTAGAAGAGTACGAGTTTGAAGAAAGCGTGATAGAATAATCTTCATTAAGCCCCCGCCCAAAGCGGGGGTTTTTGTTTTATGTAAATTATTAAAATATGAATTCAGATAATTTTGAACGTAATTCAAAAGTTTCCCGGTTTATGGGGGATTTGGAGGGACTCATTGCCAAAACACCGCCAACGCCGTATTATGCAGTAATATTTACCTCGGTGCGCACCCCGGGTGATGATGGTTACGGGGATATGGCTGCTGAAATGGAAGAGCTGGCACGGAAACAGGAAGGTTTCCTGGGCGTTGAATCGGCCCGCAACGATGTTGGAATAACGGTGTCTTATTGGCAATCGGAAGAGGCGATTAAAAACTGGAAAGCTAACGCCCGTCATCTGTTTGCCCAGCGGCAGGGGCGCGATAAATGGTATCGGAATTATATGGTACGTATTTGCAGGGTTGAGCATGACTATACTTTTTAAAGTATAATATTCAACGGTTAGTTTTTGCCTTTAATTTTGGTTTATAGGAACTTTATTTATTTTTCAAAATCAAATAAAATGCCATAGAACGGGTTATTTGATTGAGTTTGTGACAGATATTATTTTTAGTATTTACAACTAAAAGGAATATAACTTTTTAAATTGTGGCCTCGTATAAAGAGGGAGCGCTTAAATTATAAATATGAACATTAACAATAAAGCCATTAGTGTATTGCTGGTTGATGATGACGAAATAAATAACTTCATCTCCATAAAACTGATAAAGAAAGCTTTACTCAATACCGAAATTATGGCTTGTCTGAATGGGAAATATGCTATAGAGCAACTTTCTGATATTCAGCGTAAAGATCCTAATAAACTGCCCGATTATATTTTACTTGATATTAATATGCCCATCATGAACGGCTGGGAATTTTTGGATGAGTATAAGCGCCTCAACCTTGATCCCCTGGGCAAAAGCAAGATCTATATTATTTCCTCATCTGTTTTTAGCAACGATATCAATAAGGCACGTTCATATCCCTTAGTGAAGGATTTTATTTCCAAGCCGCTTAACGTTGAAAAAATAAAAGAACTTTTTGAGGTAGCTACAGAAAACTAAACAGGCTTAACTTTAAAATGTTCGCCTTCTGTTTCTACCGTTCCGATAGCAAACGATTTGGAGTGGTAAAACAGGCATTTCCAGCCTTCGGCGGCGGCCTTTTTACCATATTCTTCACGTAGCATCATGGCCTTGCGGCCGTCCATGTCATACTTGGCTATGAACTTTCTTAGCAGCTGCTCGGGTTCGGGAAGCTCATCACCGCCAAAAAATACTTTTTCGCCCTCTATATCAAACCAAAACACCTGGTGTGCAGGGCAATGACCACCAGAGTGTTCATACCTGATGCCTGGTTTAAACTCGCCGTTGCCTTCAATAAAAGTGATCTTTGCGCTTGCCCGTAGGGCTTCAAATATTTCAACGTGGTATGATGAACCCTTACCGCTGATGCCAAATTCCCATTCCTGTTTATTGATCACGTGCTCGGCCTCAGGAAAGCTGGGTACTAATTTACCGTTACGCTCAACTACCAAACCGCCGGAGTGGTCATAATGCAAATGCGACATCATTACCAAGGTAACGTCATCCGGATCAAAGCCCGCGTTGCGGATGTTCTGGTGCAGCATCAGTTCATCACGGGTATCTTTAAAACCGAGACCTGTATCCAATACTATCAAATCCGTTTTAGTTTTGATGAGGAAGGGGTTAACGTGAATGAACAACGAAGCCGGACGATCTTTCGGGTTGTCAGTTTCCGGGTTGAACGGGATAAATTTCTTGGTTGCATCAACCGAATAAGAGCCCTCACCTAAAGCAAAAAATTCCATAGTAAACGTAGTATCAGATTTTGAAGTAACTTTGGCTCTTTAACAGAGCATAAGTATATTTACTGTTTCAAGCTGCAAAGATATGAATAAACGTTGGGCGCTAAAGGATAATACAAACCATGATGATGTAATAAAATTAGCCGCCGAACTCAATATCGATACCGTTTTAAGCGCCATGCTTGTGCAGCGCGGTATCACCACTTTTGAGGATGCCCGTTACTTTTTCAGGCCAGATCACCGGCACCTGCATGATCCATTCCTGATGAAGGATATGGAAAAGGCTATCCTCCGCATTGAGCAAGCTATGGCAGCCGAGGAAAAGATCATGATCTACGGTGATTATGATGTGGACGGGACTACAGCTGTTGCGCTGACTTATAGTTTCTTCAAAAAGCTTTATAATAATATTGAGTATTACATCCCCGACCGCTATAAAGAAGGTTATGGGATCTCAACACAGGGGATTGACTACGCTGCCGAGCAAGGTATTACCCTGATCATAGCGCTCGATTGCGGGATTAAATCGATTGATAAAATTGACTATGCCAATGAAAGGGCTATCGACTTTATCATCTGTGATCACCACTTACCGGGAGCGTCGATCCCGGCAGCGGTGGCAGTACTTGACCCCAAACGCGAAGATTGTGAATATCCATACAAAGAGTTATCCGGCTGTGGCATTGGTTTTAAGCTGATCCAGGCTTATGCCGAAAAGAACAATATTCCGGTTGAAGAAGTTAACTGCTATCTCGACCTGGTGGTGATCAGCATTGCCTGCGATATTGTTCACATCAATGGCGAAAACAGGGTATTAGCGCACTTCGGTCTGCAAAAAATAAATACCGATCCTTGTATTGGAGTTAAAGCATTAATGGAGATAGCGGGCCGCAATAGCACGTATACCATATCGGATGTAGTGTTTTTGCTCGGGCCGCGGATCAACGCAGCCGGCAGGATAGACGATGCCAAGCATGCGGTTGAATTGCTGATTGCTACAGATAAAGACGCTGCCAAAGAAAAAAGTGCGATGATCAACGTGCGTAATACTGAGCGAAAAGGGCATGACCTGAGCATCACCGACGAAGCGCTGGGTATGATTGACAATGATGAGGTATTGATTGCCCGTAAATCAACCGTGGTATTTAATGAAGGCTGGCATAAAGGCGTTATAGGCATTGTAGCATCGCGCCTTACCGAGAAATATTATCGCCCTACCATAGTGCTCACCCGCTCAAACGGACATGTGGCCGGTTCGGCGCGCTCTGTTTTGGGGTATGACCTGTATGAGGCCCTTTGTGGTTGTAAAGATCTGCTGATCCAGTTTGGCGGGCATAAGTATGCCGCAGGTCTAACCATGGCCCCCGAAAACCTGGAAGCTTTTATTGAAAAGTTTGAAGAAGTGGTAAGCTCCACCATAAAACCGGAACAATTGATTCAGCAAATACAAATTGATGCCGAATTACGTTTAAGCCAGATAGAAGCGAAATTTTTCAGGATCTTGAATCAGTTTGCGCCTTTCGGCCCTGAAAATATGGCCCCTGTTTTCATAAGCAAAAATGTGTATGTTAGTGGTAATGCCGGTTTGGTAGGCGGCTCACACATCAAAATGAGCGTAATGCAGGAAGATTCGGCAGTATTTGATTGCATAGCCTTTAACCATGGTCAATACCTGGAACAATTAAAACAGGGCATGCCGTTTGAAATGTGCTACTCGATAGAGGAAAACGTTTGGCGCGAAAGAAGAACGATACAATTAAACGTGAAGGGGATACGGTTTTAGTGATTAGAGGTTAGTGATTGGAGATTAGTTGGGTTGGCCTGTAGTTCATGGATCATAGTTCATAGTTGAAAGTTTTTATCAGCGAAATCAAAAGAATCAACGGTTAAAAATAATCGGTGAAATCAAAATAAACAATCGGTGTAATCCCGGTAAAATAATGATACTAAGAGCAGATAATTTAGTTAAGAAATACAAGCAGCGTACCGTTGTAAACGATGTATCGTTTGATGTGGCGCAGGGCGAAATTGTTGGTTTGCTGGGGCCTAATGGTGCCGGTAAAACTACATCGTTTTATATGATTGTAGGCTTGATAAAGCCTAACGAAGGTACTATACACCTGGATGATGAAAACATAACCCAGGACCCGATGTACCGCCGCGCCCAAAAGGGGATAGGCTACCTGGCGCAGGAGGCATCAGTGTTCAGGAAACTTTCGGTTGAAGACAATATCAAGGCAGTGCTCGAAATGGGCAACATGTCGAAGGATAAGCAAAGAGATAAACTGGAAGAACTGATAGACGAGTTTAGCTTGCACAAGGTGCGCAGAAACCGTGGCGACCTGCTATCGGGTGGAGAACGCCGCCGTACCGAGATTGCCCGTGCGCTGGCTGCCGAGCCAAATTTTATCCTGCTTGATGAGCCTTTTGCCGGTGTTGACCCTATTGCGGTTGAAGAGATCCAGGCGATGGTGGCGAAGTTGCGTACGCGGAATATCGGCATCTTAATAACCGACCACAACGTGCAGGAAACGCTGTCGATCACAGATCGCGCTTACCTGCTTTTTGAAGGTAAAATATTAGAATCAGGCGTGCCCGAGGTTTTGGCCGAGAATGAAATGGTGAGGAAAGTGTATCTTGGGGCAAACTTTGTGCTGAAAAGAAAGGTTTTTCCTCAATAATAGTCCTATGACCCTCTTTAACTCCGTATTTACCTGGTTCATGAAAAAGCGTATCCACCAGATAGAGCTTTTTATGAAGTACCCGAATGAAGTGCAGGAAGAATGGTTTGAACAACTGGTATCGGTTGCTGAAAACACGGAGTGGGGTAAAAAATACCATTATAAAAGTATCGAAAACCTGAGCCAGTTTAAGGAGCGGGTTCCGATTCAAAACTACGATACGCTGAAGCCTTACATAGAGCGCATGCTCAAAGGCGAAAAAAATGTGCTTTGGCCATCAGAGATCCGCTGGTTTGCCAAATCATCAGGTACCACCAGCGATAGGAGCAAATTTATTCCGGTAAGCGAAGAGGCACTTGAGGAATGCCATTTTAAAGGCGGGAAAGACCTGCTAACCATCTATTTCAATAACCAGCCCAACCCCCGCATGTTTACGGGGAAGATATTAACGCTTGGGGGGAGTCACCAGATCAGTCAGCTAAGCCAGGATACTTCATTTGGCGATCTTTCGGCAGTGATCATGAAAAACCTGCCCATGTGGGCAGAGTTTCACCGTACACCGCACCTGGATATTGCCCTGCTCGAAAACTTTGAGGAAAAGATTGAGAAAATAGCGCATGCCACTAAGGATGTAAATGTTACCAGCATCAGCGGTGTACCCACCTGGAACTTGGTGCTGTTTAAACGCATTCTGGAGATCACCGGTAAAAATAACCTGCTGGAAGTATGGCCCAACCTGGAGATGTATTTTCATGGAGCCGTGAACTTTACACCTTACCGCGAGCAGTTTAAAAAACTGATCCCGAACGAGGAAATGTATTACCTCGAAAATTATAATGCATCAGAAGGTTTCTTCGGCATACAGGATACCAAAGAGCCCGGTGATATGCTATTGATGCTTGACTATGGTATTTTTTATGAGTTTTTACCACTCGAAAATCTGCATGATGAAAATCCTGAAACGCTTACTCTTGATGAGGTAGAGCTGAACAAAAACTATGCGCTTATCATATCAACTAATGCCGGGCTGTGGCGCTATATGATAGGGGATACTATTAAGTTTTCTTCGCTTTCGCCGTTCCGGATCCAGATCACCGGTCGCACAAAACATTTTATCAACGCTTTTGGCGAGGAAGTGATCATCGACAATGCCGAGCGTGCATTGGAAGAGGCCTGTACACAAACCGGTGCCATTATCAGGGAATATACCGCAGCCCCTGTTTATTTTAATGGTGATGAATGCGGTGCCCACGAATGGATCATTGAGTTCGAAAAAAAACCTGCCGAATTTGAACGTTTTGTTGACCTGCTTGATGAAACCCTGCGCCGCATTAATTCCGACTATGATGCTAAGCGTTTTAAAGATCTGGCGCTACGTCGTCCAATAGTTCGTCGTGCGCCGGATGGCACTTTCTTTAATTGGATGAGAGAGAAGGGTAAGCTGGGTGGACAGCATAAAGTGCCACGTTTGGCTAATGATAGGGAATATGTGGATGCTATTTTGAAGATGATGGAGTTGGTGGGGAATTAGAATCAGGACTGCAAGATTTAAGAAGCAAGAGAAATATAAAGTTGCTTGGGTGGATCGAGCAGCTATACAAAACCTGAAAATTAAAATCTATGTCATTGCGAGGAGCAGCATGGATAGAAGCATTGGGGCGACGTGGCAATCTCGTCGTTATGCCTGTGAGATATGCAAAGCCGCTAAGCATAGCTACGAGATTGCCGCGCTATCGCTCGCAATGACATGTTTTTATTAAATATCAGTCGTTATTGCCTGCTCTGGCCACCCCACGACAAGCCTCCCAAATCTTTACCGCCTCCACAGCCTCTTTCACATCATGCACCCTTAAAATATTCGCCCCTTTCATCAGCGCAATGGTATTCAACGCAGTAGTACCATTCAATGCTTCAGCAGAAGTATTACCCAACAAACCATAGATCATCCTTTTACGGGAGATGCCGGCAAGTACAGGCAGACCCAGCAGATCAAACTCATTCATCCGGCTCATTAACTCATAGCTATGCTCCGCTTTTTTTGCAAAACCGAAGCCAGGATCAAGGATCACATCATGTACACCAAGCCGTTTTAACTCGCTGTATTTCGATATAAAATAATCAAACACTTCGCTAAATACATCATCATATTCGGCCAGTTGGTTCATCGTTTGCGGAGTGCCTTTCATATGCATTAATATGTAAGGCACATTTAACCGGGCAACTGTGGCAAACATATCTTCATCCAGCATACCACCCGAAATATCGTTAATGATATGTGCACCTCCTTTAATGGCAGCTTCCGCAACACCGGCGCGGAAAGTATCTATCGACATAATGGCTTTTGGGAATGCCTCGGCAATGGCTTCAACAATAGGTAATAACCTGTCTGTTTCTTCCTGTGCTGAAATATCAATTGCTCCGGGACGGGACGAGTAAGCACCAATATCAAGAAATGTTGCCCCATCAGCCAGCATTTTTTGTGCTTGAAGTAAAGCCTCATCAACACTTGGTTTGCGGCTATCGGCAAAAAAAGAATCGGGGGTAATGTTAATGATCCCCATTACTTTTGGCGATGACAGATCGATAAGCCGGCCGCCCGCGTTGAGTGTAACTTTTTTACTGAAAAATGTATCTTTAGCCACGGTTAGTTGCTTGTTGTAAAGTTTTAATGCGGTAAAGTTAATTAACTTTGCAGGCACGGGCTTCATAACCCTACAACTTTTAAAGTTCATAACATTCAAACAGATCAACCTTTGACTAATACAGCAGCAGAATACGAAGGCGTAATTAATATATGTAAAGGCCTTTTCATGAAAAAGACCCGCGATTACGGCACCGCATGGCGTATCCTCCGCCCGCAATCCATCACCGACCAGATTTTTATTAAAGCTCAACGCATCCGTACCCTCGAAGAAAAGAAAGTATCAAAAGTAGGCGACGATATCACCGGCGAATACATCGGTATTGTTAACTATTGTGTGATTGCTATGATGCAGCTGGAGTGCGGACCCGAAATGTCGACCGAGCTTAACCCCGATCATGTAAGCCAGATGTTTGACGAGAAAGTGAACGAAACCAAAGAGTTGATGTTTGCTAAAAATCACGACTATGGCGAGGCCTGGCGCGATATGCGGATCAGTTCATTGACCGACCTGATATTGATGAAGCTGCTCCGCGTAAAACAGATAGAAGATAATAAAGGCCTTACCGAAGCATCGGAAGGGGTTAAAGCTAATTACCAGGATATGCTGAACTATGCTGTGTTCGCGCTTATCAAGCTTAACATTCATCACGGTAAATAAAACTCTTTATTAATTATAAAAATTAAGTCCATCTGCCGGTTGGCGGAGAAGATTTAAAAGGGGCTTATGAAAAATACATCATCAAACAGTGCTGTTATATGGATTCCCCGCTTATTGGTGGGCTTACTGTTTATATTTTCGGGAGCGATCAAGGCTAATGACCCGCTTGGTTTTTCGTACAAGCTGGTAGAGTATTTTGAGGTATTTCATATTACATTCCTTAATGGACTGGCGCTTACCATGGCTATTGTGCTTTGTGCGCTTGAAATGCTGTTGGGCTTTGCATTGCTTATTGGCGCAAGGGCTGTTAAGGTTGCCTGGGGATTGTTGCTGCTGATCATCTTTTTTGGCTTCCTCACTTTCTATTCGGCCTTTTTTAAGGTGGTGCAAACTTGTGGTTGCTTTGGCGATGCTATTCCCTTAACGCCATGGCAGTCGTTTAGTAAGGATATGGTTTTGCTGGCTTTGGTGCTGATCTTGTTTGTTAAGCGTAAACAGATCAATCCTTTGTTTAGTGCTAAAGTAGGTGATAAATGGCTTATCGGTGCTGCCGTTGTTTCAGTGGGATTTGGTGTGTACACCTATAACTTTTCGCCGGTTATTGATTTTCTTCCGTACAAAATAGGCGCTAACCTGCCAGATGAGATGAAGATCCCGCCGGGTGCACCGCTTGATGAATTTGAGTTGACTTATCACCTCAAAAACAAAAAGACAGGGGCTACCAAGGTGATGAACGATAAGGAATACCTTAAAACCAATATCTGGAAGGATGCCAATTGGGAAGTTGTCGGTGATCCGGAAAATCGTTTGGTTAAAAAAGGGTACGAGCCTAAAATTCGCGACCTCGCTATTCAGGATGCACAGCGTAACGATTATACGAAGGAATTACTTTCGAGCCCTTTCTATAGCCTGTTCATCGTTGCCTATGACTTAAGCGAAACAGATAAGGATGCCATTAACCGCTTAAACGCGCTGGCGATAAACCTTACTGATAACTATAACATCCGCACCATATTGCTTACCTCAAATTCGGCTGCAGATGCCAAAGCGTTTGCCAAAGAGCATAAATTGATCAGCGAGATCTTTTATGCTGATGGTGTTCCGCTGAAATCAATGGTACGTTCCAATCCGGGTGTGTTGCTGATCAAGAATGGTACAGTGATTAATAAATGGCATTATCATTCGGTGCCTAAGTATGAGGATATCGTAAAAGAGTACTTACAGAAATAACAAAATGATCCCCTACCTGCTCCGCAAATTGGTATACGGGCTGGCAGTAATGCTGGGGGTGGTGTTTGTTGTCTTTTTTCTGTTCAATATCCTGCCGGTCGACCCGGCCCGCATGACCCAGGGGCAACGTGCCGATGTGCAATCGTTACAGGCTGTGCGTAAAGAGTTTGGGCTGGATAAACCCGTACCTGTGCAGTTTGCCTATTACCTGAATGATCTGTCACCTTTGGGCATCCACCTCAATACTGCGGATGAGCAGCAGCGCTATGGCTATGTAAAGCTATTCGCGGTGAGTAAAAGTAAAGTGCTGGCGCTGAAATGGCCTTATTTAAGACGCTCATACCAAACCCGTAAGGATGTTGCCTCGTTGTTGATGGAGGTGATCCCTAATACGTTGGTGCTTGCTGCAGCAGCCATGATCTTCGCTATTATTATCGGTGTGTTTTTGGGTGTGGCGAGCGCGGTGAACAAAGATACCTGGATCGATAAGCTGGCATTGAGTTTCTCAACACTTGGCATTTCTGCCCCATCGTTTTTTGCGGGGATTATCATTGCCTGGATTTTTGGCTTTGTGTTGAGTAATTATACGCATTTAAACATGTCGGGCAGTTTATATAGTTATGATCCCTTTAAGGGTGAGGTGATCACACTCAAAAACCTGGTATTGCCTGTAATTACTTTAGGCTTGCGGCCGTTGGCTATCATTGTACAGCTTACCCGTAATGCTATGCTTGATGTTTTGGGGCAGGATTATATCCGGACTGCCAAAGCAAAAGGATTAAGTAACCGAACTATCATTTACCGCCATGCGTTAAAGAACGCCATGAACCCGGTAATTACCGCTATTGCCAACTGGTTTGCCTCGCTGCTGGCAGGCTCTTTTTTTGTGGAATACATTTTTGGTTACAACGGATTAGGAAAAGCTACAGTTGATGCGTTGGAAATGTCGGATTTTCCGGTAGTGATGGGCTCTATATTGTTTATCGCGTTTATATTTGTGGTGATCAGTATCCTGGTTGATATTATTTACGTGTGGATAGATCCACGGGTAAAATTAAGCTGAAAGAATTTATATGAAATATTTTATTGTGGGTTTTATGGGTTGTGGCAAAACAACCTGGAGCCGCAAACTGGCCGCCAAATGGGGCTACGAATTTATTGACCTTGACCATGTGCTCGAAGCCAAAGCAGGCATGAGCATTGCCGAATATTTTTCATCTTTTGGCGAGGACGCCTTCCGCAAGCTGGAATCGCAGGTGCTGAAGGAAACCGAATATCATGAAAACACCGTGGTATCAACAGGCGGTGGTTTACCCTGCTTTTTTGATCATATGGATTGGATGAATGCCAACGGTAAAACCCTGTATATAAAACTATCACCCAAAACACTGGCAGATAGGCTGGAAAACAGTAAAACTATACGACCAGTATTGCAAGGTAAAAAAGGCGAAGAACTGGTTGAATTTATCACCGGTAAGCTGGCCGAACGTGAAAGTTTCTACCTGCAGGCAAGCAATATTGTTGAAGGGATAGATATGTCGGTTGAGAAGTTGGAGGAGGCGTTGGGAGTACAATAATCTCCCTATGTCAATTGCGAGCGCAGCGTGGCAATCGCACGTAAGCAGGTCCACCCTGTATAGTATGCGATTGCCACGCTGCGCTCGCAATGACATGAGTTTTGTATTTATCTGTTTACCTCAAGTAAACAGCATCCTCTTCACCATCTTGTTCATCAAGTACCACGTCAACATGCTCTTTAATAACAGTTGATAGGGCGACACCGGCAAAGTCAGTTGTGATAGGGAAACTTTTATGGTTACGGTCCACCAATACCGCGGTACGGAGTTTTTTAAGCGGAACATCTAAAAATACACCAAAGCCATAGGCAAGTGTTTTGCCGCTGTTCAATACGTCATCAACCAGTATCACAACTTTGTTGCTGCATTCTTCAACCTCAAAATCAATCTTGGCGCTCAGGCTGCTGCTTTGTTTTTCAAGTTCGATGGTAAGCAGGCGACTTTTAAAAGGGGAAATGCCGTCAAGTATGGTTTTCAGACGTTCGGCAATGTGATTGCCGCGCGGCAGGATACCGGCTATTAATATTTCTTCCTCGTCAAAATTATCCTCCAGTATCTGGTAGGCCATCCTGTCGAGCTTTTGCTGGATCTGTTGCTTGTTTAATATGAGAAGCTTTTTTTCAGACATGTTGTGTTCTAATGTTGGCTAAACTGTGGTAAATATACAAGTAACGTTCATACAAGCAACCCTGCAGTTTTTAACTTTCAATAATTATTTCACGTACGGAAAGTACACAAAGTTTGCACCTTCGGGCACTACAACAAATACACACATATATTCGTACGGATCTTTGTAACTTTTGATAAAACGTTCCTTTAATACAGGTTTTATAACGTCACGTTCCACAAATTCTTCCAGCGTAGAAGCATGGATGCTCCATTCGGAGTTTAGATCATGCCGGTCAAGTATCAGCTCACCAATACTTAACTCATGCTGGTGGGCAATAAAAATAGGGTAAGAGGAAAGACCTTCGTTCATGATCTCCTCAGATACTTCTTTAATTGATTCGTTAAAATATTTCAAATCGCGCTCCAAACTTATCAGCGGACTATCAGCCGCCGGTTTATTGCGTTCATTTCCTTCGTTAAGCAGTTCTTCAGGGTTCATGACCGTTGATTTTTTTGATTACGATGATTTCGTTGATTTTTTTGTTTTGTGATTACACCGATTCTTGGATGATTACACCGATTTTGACCGTTGATGTTTTTTGATTATGTTGATTTCGCTGATGAGGCTTCGGCTATGAACTATTAACCATGAACCATAAGCCAAACACAACTAACCTCTTATCTCCAACCTCTAATCTCTCAAAACAAGTAACACCACATTCTCCACGTGTTGTGTATGCGGGAACATATCCACCGGCTGGGTCTTTACGGTATCGTATTTCTCTTTTAATACCAGCAGATCGCGGGCCTGGGTGGCGGCGTTGCAGCTTACATAAACAATTTTAGGTGCTTCAATTTCCATAAGGCGGGCCACAACATCCGGGTGCATGCCTGCACGCGGCGGATCTGTTATGATCACATCCGGTTTGCCGTGTTCGGCCACAAAATCGGCTACCAGTACGTCCTTCATGTCGCCGGCGTAAAACTTGGTGTTGGTGATATTATTGATGGCAGAGTTTACTTTGGCATCTTCAATGGCTGTTGGTACATACTCCACGCCAACTACTTGACGCACATGCCCGGCCACAAAGTTGGCAATGGTGCCTGCACCGGTATAAAGGTCATATACCAGTTCATCGCCATTAAAGCCGGCAAAATCACGGGTTATTTCATACAGGCGCAAAGCCTGGATTGAGTTGGTTTGATAAAATGATTTTGGCCCGATGCGGAATTTAATACCGTTCATTTCTTCGTGGATATATTCCGGCCCTTTAAAGGCAACAACATCCTGGTCAAATATGGTATCGTTCTTTTTCTGGTTTTCAATATAGAGCAATGAGGTGATCTCCGGGAAACGGGCATCAACATGGCTCATCAGTTTATTGATCTCGTCTTGCTCAGCATAAGCAAAAACCACGATCACCATGATCTCGCCGGTTGATGAGGTGCGCACGATCAAATTGCGGAGCATGCCGCTGTGGTTACGCAGATCGTAATAAGTATAGCCCTGCTGTATGGTAAAATCACGGATCTCGTTACGTAGACTGTTGGATGGTTCCGCCTGCAGGTAGCAATGGTTTACATCCAATATCTTGTCAAAGCGGCCGGGTATGTGAAAACCCAGGGCATTCATGTTCAGGGTACCATCTTCCTTGTTTTCACCGTCGTAAAGCCAGCGTTTGTTGGAGAAAGTGAACTCAAGCTTATTGCGGTAATACCTGTCGGCTGGAGAAGGTACAATAGGCATAATACCGTCAACATTGATCTTAGCCAAACGGCTTAATGCATCAACAACCGATTTTTGTTTGAATTTGAGCTGGGCTTCGTAGGTCATATGCTGCCACTTACAACCCCCGCAGGTGCCGAAGTGCTCGCAAAATGCCTCAGTACGGTATTCTGAAGCTTGTTTTAATTCGGTGATCTTACCCTCGCCGAAGTTTTTTTTACTCCGGTACACTTGTACATCGGCAATATCGCCGGGTACGGCCTTATCTACAAAAAGAACAAAATCATCAGCCTTGCCTACGCCTTTGCCCTCTTCGGCAATGTCAATGATCTGTACGTTCTCAAAAAACTTTGGTTTGTTAGCTTTACTCATCAGGCTGCAAAGTTAACCGTATTTATTTAATCCTGAAAATGGGAGGGAAGAAGCAAAAGAAAGCCGTTCGCCTTTTAAAGGCGTTACGATATTTAAACAGGATTTTTAAACAAATAAGCTTAGCAGATATTTAACCATGTCAGTGGTGTCGATATCTTCTTCTATCTCAAATTGCTCATCAATCAGGTCGGAAAAGTCTGTTAGTTCGCGGCTCATAAAATAAAAATTTACTATGCTAACATAGTAAATTTTAAACTAAAAACCAAATCGGTATAAGGTATATTTATCAAGCGGCAAAGATTTCCGAAATCTTTGCCGCTTAGCTTAGGTGATAATTAATTTTTATCCCAGTTTATTTTGCGGGAGAAATACATTAACACCGCTATGATGATGAACAGGGCGATACTACCAACCATTAAGGCGAGGTCTTCCAGTTGAATGATCACAAAGATGAATGCGTAAAACACCGATAAAATAAAGGCGAACAGTATAGCTGCCTTTCGGTTTTTCAATAGTGATGATATAAATACGGATATCAGCGCGATGGTTGATACAGATGCAATGAGGTAAGCCATATTGTAACCAACCTGCTCCGAAAACGATAGCAGCAATGTGTAGTAAATAACCATAGCCGCACCTATCAATATGTAATTGAACATATGTATCGGCTGTTTGCGGATAACTTCGGTTAAAAATAGAGAGATGAAAGTGAGCAGTATGATAAATATGGCATACTTGCTGGTACGCATGGTTTTCTGGTACTGATCAACCGGGAGGCGAAGTTTTACGCCGAACGGGTTTGACTCTAATTTGTTGTTCTGATTGCTTGGTTTTCCTACCCATTGCTGTGGCAATTGCCTGTTGTAATTCAGGAGATGCCAACTGGCGCTGAAACCATTGCTGCCAACTTTGCGTTCGTCTGGCAGATGGCTACCCTCAAAATTTGGGCTGCTCCAATTGCCATGTACCTGTACATCAGTAGATTTTCCGAGTTGCAAAAAGCTTAATTCCTCGCTTCCTTTTAGATCAAGGTCATACTCAAACGGTATTTGGGTACTATTTGCGGTAGATAGATCAACTTTCGATTGCAGTCCGTCGCTAAATAGGGATTCGCCACCGAACGAGGGTTCGATATTTAGTGTTTGATTATTAGTTTTTAAAATAGGGTTGGTTTTTAGCCCTTTCAAATCACCTACGCCAAGCTCAAACCTTGCCGTGTTTAACAAAAGCTGACTCATGGCTATCCCCATATTATTAGTATTAATAACACCGAAAGTGCCACGTACTTTCACATGGGTATTATAAACAGCAACGTCAAATATTCCCCTGTGTAGTATTTGCGTACTTAAATCTGCATTAATATGTAAGCTTTCGGGCAGGATGTAAAGATTTTCAATAACCTCTTTTGTAACGGTATCTGTAAATTTTACCTGTTTTTTATAGGGAATAACCAATACTGGACCTTTGATAACCTGGCTGGCAGACCAGTTATCGGAAACTTCTTTGATCACTTCATCCTGCCGGCCAGAGCGCTCAGTGATCAGGTTTTGAACGAGGGATGATGGAATAAGTAATAACAGCACCAATATGCCGATAAAGATCAATTTAAAAGTTGCTGATTCCTTGAGCCAGCCTAAAGTTGTTTGTTTGGGTGATTGTTCCTCTATCATGATTGTTTAGATATAAAGTACTTTGTATTTCAAAGTTTGTGGATAAAAAGAAAGGCTTTTGTTTAAGCCCGTGACAAAGATAATATAAAGTACTTTGTATTTAAAAGTTAAATAAGTAAATTTTAACTCAGAATAGTTAGAAGCTGTTTGAAAGCCATTCAGATAACTATTAAATAAATTCATTGCCGCTGACTTCAGTCAACGGAGTAATGCTAAAGACAAGAGGTTTAGCCAAAATATCGCTTGGGTTTGGGCTAAAGCCCGGCAGTCCTTTCTTTTAACCGTTGACTTTAGTCAACGGCAATAAGTATGTTTTTTCTTTGGACAGCTTTATTGAAGAGGGATTTACACGGAAACCGCCGCCTTAACCAAATAGGGCAGGATCTCTTTCTGAAAAGAAACAAAATTCTTGCGCACGTCCGAATCGCTTACCGAGGTAAAGGCAAAGCTGAAAACAATGCTCTTGCTGCACTTGATCAGAAAGCGTAAACGCTGCTGGTAAGTTTCATGCTTGCGGATGCCCGGCAATTGGATAAACGATGCCATAAGCAGTTCTTCCAGCTCGTTGGAGAGGTTCTTTAAAAAATCCTGGGAATTGGTTGACTCGCGGATAAAATCCCAGCCGATAAACTCATTACAAATGGTGTAAGAGAGGCGGCAGGTTTTCATGATGAGGTTATTTAGATAAGCCTCTTCATCAATATCATTAGAATTGACTTGCACCAAATCATCAACACTGACTTTAATATAGTCCATCAGTAAAATGTGCAATATCGCCTCTTTGCTGTCGAAATATTTATAGATGGTTGCCTTGGCTATTTTGGCCTTTTTGGCAATTTCATTAACGCTGGTTTTATGGTACCCGAATTTGCGGAAAAGTTCCTGTGCTGCCCGCTTAATACTATCTTTTATTTTATCGGCTTCCATTAATTAGTTACTTGGATTTCAAACTGGGTAACGGCTACCCTATATGTTCTTAATGCTTTTGTTGCCGGAGCTTTAACCGGTGTGCCGTCTTCAAGGCTAAACTTTGAACCGCTGCAGGGATCGGTTACTGTAAAGCCTGTATTATCAATTGTTACCGCACATTTTTTTTCGGGCTGATAGCTGCTGCACCTGTCATAAGCTGCATAGGTACCGTTTACCTTGCGGTAAATGATCAGCCCCGATACGCCATAACCATTAATGGCAACCGCTCCGCCCGCCACATTAAGCGGCGATAATGCCGGCGTGCCCAGGGCTGCCTGAAAATTAACTGGTACACTTGGTACGTTATCAGTCGCTTTTCCGCATGAAAAGCAACTGATAACAGCCAGTAATACTATAGTGAGTTTCCTCATAATATTTCGGTTTGGAACTGTTTTAGGAAACGCACGTCGTTTTCTGAGAACAAGCGTAAATCGCGGATCACGTATTTAAGGTTGGCAATACGCTCCATACCCATGCCAAAAGCAAAGCCGGTATATTTTTTACTGTCGATACCGCAGTTTTCTAAAACGTTAGGGTCAACCATGCCGCAACCTAAGATCTCTACCCAGCCGCTGTGCTTACACATATTACAGCCAGCACCGCCGCAAATGGTACATGAAATATCCATTTCGGCCGATGGCTCGGTGAACGGGAAGTATGAGGGGCGGAAACGCACCCTTGTGCCTTCACCATAAAGCTCCTGCACAAAGTGGTAAAGGGTTTGCTTCAGATCGGAAAACGAAACATTCTCATCTACATATAAACCCTCAACCTGGTGAAAGAAGCAATGTGCACGGGCCGAGATAGCCTCGTTACGGTAAACCCTGCCCGGCATAATAGCGCGGAACGGTGGTTTACCAGCTTCCATCATCCGTACCTGTACCGATGAGGTGTGGGTACGCAGGGCAATATCATCTTTACCGTTATTCTTTTTAATGAAGAAGGTATCCTGCATATCACGGGCAGGGTGCTCATCCGGGAAGTTCAGGGCCGAGAAGTTATGCCAGTCGTCCTCAATTTCCGGGCCTTCAGCAACAACGAAACCTAAGCGTTTAAAGATGTCAATGATCTCGTTACGAACCAGTGATAACGGATGACGTGAGCCAACAATAAAGCCATCGCCGGGCAAAGTAAGGTCAAGATCATTGCCTTTACTTTGTGGGCCCGAACCAATGTTTTCTTTCAGTTCGTTATACTTAGCCTCGGCCAGTTGTTTAAACTCGTTAAGTACTTTACCGAAAGTGCGTTTTTCTTCCGGACTAACACTTTTAAACTGCTCAAACAGGTCTTTAATAATACCCTTGGTGCCTAAAAATTTAATCCGGAACGCTTCCAGTTCGTCGGCATTGGCTGGCGAAAAAGCATTGATCTCGGCGGTATATTGGTCTATCTGAGCTTGCATTATAATGTATTTAAAAATTGTTCGGCTGTTAAAACCGGTATTGTTGAATTTTTATAGTCTTTTATATTTCGGGTGATGATGGCATCACAATTATGTTTTTGGGCGATGTGAAATTGAATGGCATCTTCAAAATCGGTGATGTCACTTGAGATAGCCGTCTCTATTGCATCAAATTCAAAAGGCAAAACTTTTGCAGAGTTAAACAGATTCTTCAAATTTTCCTTGGCCTTCGATATTCCAATTTGTTTCCTCAACACGTAAACGATGTTCGCTATCACCAATGAAGAGGTTCGTAATTCAATATTTCCTTTTATGCACTCAATTAACAGGATCTGAGTGTGAAAGAAAAAGGGTTCCCTTTTTAAAAACATGTCCAGTAAAACATCGCTATCCAGAAAGAGGCGGTTATAAGCCATATTTCTCTTTGAAATATTCGTGTTTCATATCATCGTAACTCATATCCGGATTAGGATCTTTCACTATACCTGTAAGTTGCGTTATCCATTCAGGTATTTCCACATTTTTATACTTCTCTTTTATCGGATCGTCTTTTTTTTCTTGCTCTGCTATGCCATCAAGAAATTCCTGCACCAGTTTGGATACACTGGTGTGCTGCCGTTTTGCATACTCCTTAACAAGAGACAGCGAATCGGCCTTGACACTCAAAGTTAGTTTTGTACTTTCCATAAAAAAGCATTATCAAATGCAAATATAAAGAAACTATGCGTGTTATTTAAGCACTCCCAGCTCCTTACCCACCTTGGTAAACGCTGCAATAGCTTTATCTAAATGGTGCAAATCATGCGCAGCTGAGATCTGTACTCTAATCCTTGCTTTGCCTTGTGGTACAACCGGGTAGTAAAAGCCTATCACATAGATACCTTCTTCAAGCATTTTTGCAGCGAACTCCTGCGCCAGCTTGGCATCATACAACATTACTGGGACTATAGGATGCACGCCAGGTTTAATGTCAAAACCTGCTTCGGTCATTTTTTTACGGAAGTATTGCGTATTGGTTTCCAGTTTATCGCGCAATTCGGTGGTTTCGCTCAGCATATCTAATACTGCTATTGAAGCACCGGTAATAGCGGGAGCTAAGGTATTCGAGAATAGATACGGACGCGAGCGCTGGCGCAGCATATCAATGATCTCTTTACGCCCCGATGTAAAACCGCCCGATGCGCCACCCAAAGCTTTGCCTAATGTACCTGTGATGATATCAATCCTGCCCATAACATTATGGTGCTCATGCGTACCACGGCCGTTTTTGCCCATAAAGCCGGAGCAATGGCTCTCGTCGATCATCACAAGCGCATTATATTTATCCGCCAAATCACAGATCTTATCTAACTGGGCAATGGTGCCATCCATACTGAATGCGCCATCGGTAACAATAATACGGTGACGCAGCTCCTGGGTAGCTTTCAGCTTTTCTTCCAGGTCGGCCATATCATCATGTTTATAACGATAACGCTGAGCCTTGCACAAACGTACACCGTCAATGATCGAGGCATGGTTCAACTCATCAGAGATTATGGCATCCTGATCATTAAACAGAGGCTCAAACACACCGCCGTTGGCGTCAAATGCCGCAGCGTAAAGAATAGTATCTTCCGTGCCTAAAAATTCGGCTATCTTTTTTTCAAGTTCTTTATGAATATCTTGTGTACCACATATAAAACGTACAGATGACAAGCCGTAACCATGTGTATCCATAGCGTCTTTGGCTGCCTGGATCACTTTGGCATTGCCCGATAAACCAAGATAGTTATTGGCACAGAAGTTAATTACTTCGGCACCGCTTTGCACGGTGATATCGGCTCCCTGCGGCGAGGTAATGATCCGTTCCTTTTTGTATAACCCGGCGTTTTCAATTTCGGTTAGTTCCTGCTGTAAAACCGGCTGTAGTGTATTGTACATAGCGTGCGTGTTTTAAAGAGGGTAAAATTAAGCATTCGCAATCTTTTTGTTGGGTTTATTAAACCTTAAATAATTATTAAGTGAGTAATAAAACATTTTTAAGCCATAAAGTATTACACATAAGTAACATATGAGAAAATATATACTACTATTCATCATTGCTTTCAGTGCAATAACGGCATCAGCTCAGCAATCGCTTTTAACTGGAAAAATAACCGACAAAAATGGGCAGGTTATACCATTTGTTTCTATTTATATCCGCAATTCAACCTATGGTACCACAGCCAATGAAAACGGTGTTTACCAGTTTAAGCTTAGCCCGGGTACCTACAATGTGATTTATCGTTATGTGGGTTATACTGAAAAGATAGAGCAAATTACTATAGCAGACCATGATCAGGAACATAATGTGCAAATGGCCGATGAGGTGTTTAATACTGACAGGGTATCAGAAACTTACCTGAAAAACCGCGATGTAGCCGATACCATTATCAAACAGGTGATCAAAAAGCGCAAATATTACACAGAAGAAGCAACCTCGTTTTCATGCGCGGTTTACATTAAAGGTGTGCAAAAACTGCTGAGTGTACCAAAATCGCTGATAGGGCATGAGGTACAGCGAACACTTGATCTTGACTCTAACGGTCGGGGTATCCTTTATCAATCTGAGTCACTGTCTGAATATAACTTTCAGAAACCCGACAAAATCAAAGAGATAACCATTGCTAACAGAATGGCTGGTCAGAATACGGCATTCGGCTACAAAAAGGCGTCCGACTTGCAGGCTAACTTTTATGAAAATGTGATCACTATCCCGGGCTTGGCATCAAGAGGTTTTGTATCGCCGGTAGCTGCTTATGGGCCCAGGTTTTATAATTATAAATTATTGGGTACCTCTGTCGAGAACGGGCGCACCGTTGATAAGATCAGGGTAATACCCAAGCGTAATCATGGACAATATTTTCAGGGTGATATTTACATAGTTGAAAATGATTGGCGTATTTACAGTGTTGATTTCTTTGTTGATAATAAAGTGAGCAACCTTAACCTGGTAGATACCTTAAGTATAAGGCAACAATATATTGCCATTACCGATAGTGTTTGGATGCCAGCGTCAACACAATATAATTTTAAAGGAGCTGTATTAGGATTTAAGTTTGGCGGGTACTATGCTGCGGTTTACAATAACTATAAAATAAACCCAACTTTTCCTGATGGTTTTTTTACCGGAGAGATATTAAAGGTTGATACCGTAGCTAACAGCAAAAAGCCTAATTATTGGGCCGACGCGCGTCCTATACCTTTAACCGCCTTTGAAGAACGTGACTATAAAAAGAAGGATGCTTTTGAAGAATATAAGAAAACCGACAGGTACATAGACTCATTACAGCATCGTAAAAATCGGATTAATTACCCGGGATATTTGATTTTTGGCTATGCGGCAAGTAACAAAAGTGCCCGCGACTCATTGTATATATTCCCATTTATTCAAACCTTTTATTACAACACGGTAGAAGGTTTTGGTATCAATGCCAAGGCAAGTTATATCCGTACCATTGATGATTTGCATTCCCTTACTATAACGCCAGCTTTGCGCTATGGCTTCTCAAACAAAATATTCAGCGCGAATGTAGCCACCGAATATTTGAACGACCCATTTCATGCGGCTAAGTTTTATGCAGATTTTGGCAGTGATGTGCTCGATTTGAATAACGTAGGCACGCGTTCGCTTTATTTCAATACACTGAGTACATTGCTGAGCGAAAACAACTACGTGAAATATTACCGTAGCCATTATGGCGATTTTGGCTATCAGCGCGAAGTAACAAACGGTGTACTTTTAAAAGGCGGGTTCTCTTATTCAAGTCGTTCGCAGTTGTACAACACCTCTTTCAGTAAACTTAAGGATGTTAAAGACCGCGAGTTTACCTCTAATAATCCGCTGGCCCCACCGGGCACTCCGCCTGATGATCATTCATTCCTGTTCCCGGATAATCAGGCGCTGGTATTTAATGTTTCGGCTTTATTTACGTTCGATCAGCGGTACGAAACCCGTCCTACCGGCAAGTTCAATCTTCCGTCAAAATACCCTATGGTAAAAATTAATTATCGTAAAGGTTTTAAAAGCATTTTGGGATCGGATGTAGATTATGATTTTGCATCTGTTGATATTTCACAAGATCATATACAAACCGGCCTTTCAGGTTATTCATCATTTAAAGTATCGGGTGGTGGCTTCTTTAATAATAACAAGCTGTATTACATGGATTACAACCACTTTTTAGGTAACCAGGGTACCACTTTCGACCCTACGTACGTAGGCAGTTTCCACTTCCTGCCGTTTTATACTTACAGTACCAACGGAGCGTTTTTGGAAGCTCACTATCAGCATAACTTTGCCGGGTCGTTGTTTAATCATATCTCATTTTTACGCAAAGCCAAACTGGAAGAGATCATCGGGGCCAACTACCTCACCACCAAAAACAACCGCAATTACCGCGAGTTTTACATAGGTGTGCAGCGCCTCATCTTCCGTGTTGACTATGGTATATCATACGCCGGCGACAAAAAATACATTCAGGGGTTCAGGATCTTTTATGGGATAAGGTAGTTTATTGGTGAGTGGTTGATTAGGTGAGTAGTTGATTTGGTTATTGCAAAGCCAACCACTCACCTAATCAACCATTCAACTATTCACTAAAAATTCTTACATTTGCGCCGCTCATTTAACACTGTTTGCAGCAGTATCAATGATTTTATGGAAATGTATAATACCCTACTATACTATTGTTATTCAACAATAGCTGATGCGGAGCAATTTGCTGCCGATCATTTAAAATTTTGCAAAAGCTTAGGTTTAACCGGTCGTATTATTGTGGCCGATGAAGGTCTTAATGGTACTGTTTCGGGTTCAGTTGAGGCTTGTAAAACCTATATGGATGCTATACACGCCGATGAGCGCTTTGCTAAAACCGAGTTTAAGATTGATGAAGTAGATACGCCATCGTTTGTAAAAATGCATGTGCGCTATAAATCAGAGATCGTACACTCAGGCCTGCGTGATCCTAACATTATCGACCCAAAACAAAAAACAGGCAAACACCTGGAGCCAACAGAATTTTTGGCAATGAAGGACAGAGATGATGTGGTTGTACTTGACGTTCGTTCAAACTACGAGCATTCGTTAGGAAAGTTCAAAAATGCTGTAACCCTCGATATCGATAACTTCCGCGATTTTCCGGCCATGATCAATGAGCTGGCAAAGTACAAGGATAAAAAGATCCTTACTTATTGCACAGGCGGCATCAAATGCGAAAAAGCATCTGCCTTGTTATTACATGAGGGCTTCCCCGAAGTGTATCAACTGCATGGCGGTATTATTAAATATGGCAAAGAAGCAGGCGGCGAGGATTTTGAAGGCAAATGTTATGTGTTTGATAACCGCCTTTCGGTTGATGTGAACAGCGTTAACCCGGTTGTTATTTCAACCTGCTTAAATTGTGGTAAAACTACGCCTAAAATGATCAATTGCGCCAATCCTGAGTGCAACGAGCATTTTACCCAGTGCGATGAATGCGGTACTGCCATGGATGGCTGCTGCAGCGACGCCTGTAAAGATCATCCGCGCAAACGTGTTTATGACGGCACCGGTTATTACGTAAAAGTGCCTCAACCTGTAAATATTAGTAAAAACAAACTACAACCGGCCGATTAAGGACGCTGATAGATAAACAATACAAAGCTTACCCGTAAGGGTAGGCTTTTTTCTTTTATCGGGCTCAAATATTACTTTCGTAACTTGAATTACATTAGCATCATTTTATTTTAACCATGCGTAAACCCCTTTTAGTTTTTATTTACCTGCTTTGTATTTCGGTTTGGCAAACATTTGCGGTTGATATTAAAAGCATAGGAGTTCCGTATGTGCAAAATTATACCAAGGCGCTTTACCAGTTTGGCAATCAAAACTGGTCGGTAACGCGCGATGAGCACGGGATTATGTATTTTGGTAATGCACAGGGCCTGCTGGCTTTTGACGGCAAGTACTGGCAGCAATATCATATGCCTAACGGCTTAATAGTGCGGGCGGTTACGGCTGATGGTAAAGGCAAAATATATGCCGGCGGTTACGGTGAATTTGGCTACTGGGAAAATGATGACAGAGGTTTTTTAAAATACACATCGCTCGTAAACCTGGTGCCCAAAAAGTTTTTGCCCATTAATGAGGAGGTTTGGAAGATCTATTGCGAAAAAGACCGGATCATATTCCAGGCTTTCGGCTCCATCTATATTTACTCAAAAGGTAAAATCGAAGTTGTAAAAGCGCAACAACCTTACCTGTTTCTCTTCAAGGCCGGTAATCGCTTTTTTGTAGAACAGCTGTTAAAAGGGTTGTTTGAGCTTAAGGGCTCAAAATTAGCATATGTAAAGGGCAGCGATATTCTTGGTGTAAGCGGTGTGTTATCCATTCTTCCGTTTCAGCATAACAAATATATCATAGGTACGGCTAAAGACGGGTTGTTTATTTACGATGGGGAAACCATTAAGCCCTGGGCCAATCAGTGTAATGATTTTTTAAAAACGTATCAGCTCAATAACGGGGTGGCAATTGCAGGCAAGTATCTTGCCTATGGAACCATCCTTAACGGCATTGTAATAGTTGATACCGCAGGCAGGGTGGTACAGCACATTAATAAAGCCAGCGGCATGCAAAACAATACAGTATTGAGTTTATATACCGATACAGAGCAAAACCTTTGGGCCGGACTTGATAATGGTATCGACCGCATTGAGGTTAACTCGCCGTTATACTTCTATTTTGATAAAACAGGCAAGTTCGGTACTGTTTATGCAAGTATTATTTTTGACAAGAAGATTTACCTTGGTACTAACCAGGGCTTGTTTTACAGTGATTGGCTGCCCGAGAGCAACAAAGGCCCCTTTCAGTCATTTGATTTTAAGCTCATCCCTGGCTCACAGGGGCAGGTGTGGGACCTTTCCCTGCAGGATGGCCGCCTGCTGTGCGGTCATAACGATGGTACTTACCAGGTAACCGGTAGCTCAATAACTAAAATATCGGATATCACCGGCGGCTGGACCATTAAAAAGATTGCTCCTGATATGCTGATCCAGGGTACTTACACGGGCTTGGTGATCTATAAAAAAGATGCGGCAGGTAACTGGCAGCTTAGCCATAAGCTGGCAGATTTTGGCGAACCTTCGCGCTACGTTGAACGGGATAGCAAAGGGCAGATCTGGGTAAGCCACGCCTATAAGGGAATCTATAAACTTTCCCTCAGTGCCGATCAGAAAAAGGCCGTGTCACGTGTTTATTATGATAAAAGCTATGGCCTGCCCGGCAGCTATAATATCAATGTATTTGACCTTGATAACCGCATCGTTTTTTCATCCGATTCTGGATTTTACGTGTATGATGATATTACAGATCGTTTTTACAAATACCAGCAGCTAAATAAAAAGCTGGGTACGTTTGCCACGTCAAGCAAAATAATAAAAGCTATAGGTAAAAAATACTGGTTCATTAACCAGGGCAGGGTTGCCCTTGCCGATCTGTCGGTACCCGGAAAGCTAACCATTGATACCAACCGCTTCACCATACTCAGCGGGCAAATGGTACAGCATTATGAAACCATAAACCGCATTAATAACTCAACTTACCTCATTAGTGTTGATGACGGTTTTGTGATACTTAATGATGATGACGCATTACGCGGTAATAATATCAATATCCCTAACGTGCTTATCAGGCGGGTTGAAAATGTGACCGATAAAGTATCATTAATAACCGAAGATGGTTTTAGTAAGGACCCGATTGAAATACCATATGCTCAAAATAACATCCGGATAGCTTACTCATTGCCTTATTTCAGGCAGGCTAAGGTCAAATTTCAATACTATCTTGACGGTTATTCGCGCCAGTGGAGCGATTGGACGCCACAAAGCCAAAAAGAGTTTACAAATCTTTACCAGGGTACATATCATTTTAAGATGCGTGCCAAGATCAATGACCAGCAGGTATCGGCCGAAACTATTTTTACCTTTACCATATTGCCTCCGTGGTATGCCGGGAAAATAGCCATGGCTTTCTACCTGTTACTGCTTGTATTATCATACTATATCATCAGGCATTACTACCGCCTTAAATTAAAGCGGCATCAGCAGCACATCCACCAAAAGCTTCAAAAAGAAAAGGAAGAGTTTTTAAAGCAGGAGGCCATCGCTAACGAGCAGCACATCGTGAATATAAAAAATGAACAGTTACAGGCCGACCTGGCCAGTAAAAGCCGAGAGCTCGCAAACTCGGCCATGAACATTGTTTATAAAAATGAGTTGCTGCAAAAAATAAGTGACGAGCTCGGGCATCTTAAAGACAGTAATGGCAAAAAGCTTGCCGATGAACAATTGCGCCGCATCCAAAAAGTGATTGACGAAGGCATGAGCGATGACCGCGACTGGAACATTTTTGAGAACAGTTTTAATGAAGCGCACGAAAATTTCTTTAAAAAATTGAAAGCCGGTCATCCCGACCTGGTACCCAATGATCTTAAATTATGTGCCTACCTGCGTATGAACATGAGCAGTAAGGAAATGGCATCGCTGCTTAATATTTCATTGCGGGGCGTAGAAATCCGGCGTTACAGGCTTCGTAAAAAGCTCAATCTGGAGCATGATAAAAACCTTACCGAGTTTCTCATCGAGTTATAACACTACATCATTACCTCTCATTGCGTCATTTTGACCCCGTGCTTTTAACGGAGGCTGTGTAGTAGCTTTTATGACTATTTTTGTTTTTAAGATATTGTTTTATAGCGATTTATGTTTTATGTAAACATTTGCTGTGAAAGTATTCTTATAGTGGTGTATTAATGTTGAGTTATATTATTTGCTAAAAGTTGAATATCTGTACAGTTTTGCAAATCGATAAACCAATTATTTTTTCAATCCGTATTATTTATTAACCACTATGAAAAGAATTTTTACTATTTCAGGGTTGATGTTGTTACTGTTACTTTGTTATGACGCAGCGTTTGCACAAAACGTTACAATAAAAGGTAAAATAACTGACGGCAAAACAGGCGAGGCTTTGATAGGCGTGTCTGTTTCAGTTAAAGGAACAACTATAGGTACCCAAACAGATGTAAACGGAGCTTTTACACTTAAAACTCCAGGCAACGCAACACTATCGGTAGCTTATATAGGTTATGCCACACAAGAAGTAGCTGTTAACGGGCAAACAACCATAAATGTAGCCCTGCAGCCGCAAACCAACGAATTGCAGCAGGTAGTTGTAATAGGTTACGGTACCCAGCGAAAGCTTGATGTAACCGGTTCAATTGCTACCGTTAAGGGTGCTGATGTTGCTAAGCAGGCGTCACCAAATGCATTGAGCGGTTTACAGGGTAAAGTATCAGGTGTGCAAATCACCAACAGCGGTACGCCGGGCAAATCACCGGATATCACCATTCGTGGTTTAGGTACTATTTATGGTAACACAAAACCATTGTTTGTGGTTGACGGTGTTTGGTACGATGATATCAGCTTCCTTAACCCACAGGATATTGAAAGCTTCAGCATTTTGAAAGATGCATCAAGTACAGCTATCTACGGTATCCGCGCAGCCAACGGTGTAGTTTTGATCGGAACAAAACGTGGTACAAAAGGTAAGCCGGTTATTAATTATAACGGTTATGTAGGTCTGCAGGCTGTTACCAACCAGGTACAAATGGCCAATGCCAATGAATATGCCACAGCAGTGAATGAGCTTTCGGCCTTAAACGGGGGCGACCCTGTATTCAGCAATCCTTCATCATACGGTAAAGGAACTGACTGGTATAAACAAATATTGCGCAAAGCATTTACTACAAACCATGAGGCTTCAATAAGCGGCGGTACTGATAAGTACACCTACAACTATTCATTTGGTTATCTTAATCAGGATGGTTTAGCTAAGACAAATAATTATCAGCGCTACACAGTTCACTTGTCAAATGATTTTAAACCGACCAAAAACTTAAAATTTGGTTATACTGCAAGTGGCTTATCTGATGTATCGCGTGATGTTAACAGTGATATTTTCCACCAGTTATTTGGTGCGGCACCTACTCTGCCTGTACGTAAAGCAGATGGTGGTTATGGTGACCCTAACGATTACGGCACCGGCGATGGCAATAACTATAACCCGCAGGCCACTATTGATTTCTTTAATCAGCGTACAAAAAACAAGCGTTTTACCTATAACGCTTATGGCGAGGTTACCTTCCTTAAAAACTTTAAATTTAAGTCAAGCTTTGGCGGCGATATCAGCCAAAATGAAGTAAGGGGATATTCTCCTGAATACTTTGCTACCTTAAAACAACAAAGCAATAAAACTAATTTAGATATCAACCATACTGATGTTCGTAACTGGATTTGGGAGAATACACTAACCTATGATGTTAAAATAAAAGATCATAAAATTACCGCCCTGGTAGGTTATAGTGCACAAAATAACCAAACCAAGCAAATAGATGGAAAGGCCGATTATGTACCGTATGTAAAAAACGGCAGCATCAGGAGCTCATTCCCGGATACAACTAATGTAAATTACTTCGCTACTCCGGGCAGCCAGATCCATACCCGCGCATTATCGCAATTTGCACGTGTTAATTATTCGTTCAGAGATAAATATTTATTGAACGCTTCTATTCGTCGTGATGGTGCTTCTCAGTTTTATGGAGACCATACTTATGGATATTTCCCTTCGGTTGGCGCCGGCTGGATAATTACCAACGAGGAGTTCATGAAAAATCAGAAAGTATTCAGCAATCTGAAACTACGCGGAAGCTGGGGTAAAGTTGGTAACTCAGGCGTGCCAATTAACCCAACTGTACAGGTTATCGCAACAGATCCTTACCTGACAGGTTTATTCGGTAACCCAACTACGCTTTACCCGGGTGCAAGTATCAACTCAATAGTACCTCCATCTATCGTTTGGGAAAAAACAGTATCATCTGATTTTGGTTTAGAAGGTGGCTTGCTTGATAATAAGTTAACTTTTGAAGCCGATTATTACAACAGGGAAACCCAGGATGCTATTTTCGCAATCCCGGTTGCAGGTTCATTGGGTACAGTTAATAGCTCATTAATAGGCAACCAGGCGAGTATCCAAAACAGGGGATGGGAGTTTTCATTAGGTTGGAAAGATAATCCATCTAAAGATTTCAATTACAGCATCAGTGCTAATATTGGTATCAACAATAATAAAGTACTTAATGTTGTAACCGGCCAAAACCCTATTTATGACGGTGGCGAAGGTATTGCCAACGGCGCATTAGCTACCCGCACTGTGGTTGGCCAGCCTATAGGGCAGTTTTATGGTTATAAAGTAACAGGTATTTTCCAAACAACACAACAGGTAGCTACCTCAAAACAACCCGGAGCAGCCCCCGGCGATTTCATTTACCAGGATACCAATAACGATGGCATACTGGATAGCCGCGACCGTGTAGCTTTAGGTAGCCCGTTGCCAAAATACAACTATGGCTTAAATACTTCATTCACTTACAAAAACTTCGACCTTGCGTTAGACTTTCAGGGCGTTGCCGGCGTAAGTGTTTATAACGCCAATATCGCCTACCGCTTTGGTAATGAAAACTTCACCCAAGACTTTTATGAACACCGCTGGCATGGCGCTGGTACTTCAAATACCTACCCTTCGGTAAATGTTGGTAAAAATAGCAATGCTGCCCCTAACTCTTTCTATGTTGAAAGTGGTGCTTACTTTAGGATGAGGAATGCGCAGTTGGGTTACACCATCCCGGGCGACTTCCTGAAAAAACTGAATATTTCAAAAGTCAGGATCTATGCAAATGCACAAAATGCAATTAACCTGTTTGGTTACAAAGGCTTCTCGCCAGAAATTGGTGGCGATGTAGGCAGCAGAGGTATTGATGCAAGTGTGTATCCTTTGTTTGCTACCTATAATTTTGGTGTTAACGTTACTTTTTAATCAATATAAAGATGAAAAACAGTACAAAATATATGCATAAGGCCATTGCTTTAGGTCTTATTGCTTCATTCATATCGTTTCAAAGCTGTAAAAAAAGCTTCTTAAATGTTGATCCGGCGCAAAATACAGCGGCAACATTGTTCTTCAAAACCCAGGATGATGCTACAAAAGCGGTTAGCGCCATGTACGCTAACCTGCGCGAATGGAACAACATCGCTTTTGCCCCTATTGCTGTAGAGAGCATGGGCTCTGACGATGTAGAAAAAGGCAGTACCGCCAGTGACGCTACCTTTTTTAATGATTACCATAACTTTACCATTACCTCGGGCGATGCTCAATTGGGCGGTTTCTGGAAAGGTCAGTACCAAAACATCAATTTTGCTAATCAGATCTTAACCAATGTACCTGGTATTACCATGGACGAAACTTTAAAAGCAAGGTATTTGGCCGAAGCTAAATTTATCCGTGCCTATTCATACTTTAGGTTGGTGAGAGCTTTTGGCGATGTACCATTACGTTTAACTTTACCTAAAGACGCATCAGAATATAATCTGCCACGTACAGCAAAAGAGCAGGTTTGGGCAGCTATTGAAACTGACTTAACCGATGCTGCTAATGTATTGCCGCAAACTTACAGCTCGGCTGATGTTGGTCACGCTACAAAAGGTGCCGCCCTTGCGCTGCATGCAAAAGTTGCTATGTACCTTAAAAAATGGAGCGATGTTTTAAGCTATACCAACCAGGTAATGGGTTTTGGTTATTCATTGTATCCTGATTACGAGCAATTGTTCCGTACAACGCATAAAAACAACCAGGAATCGGTATTTGAAATCCAGTGTTCGTTAATCCCTAACAACCCGGACGCTTCAAACTCACAGTATTCGCAGGTACAGGGTGTACGTGGTGTTACAGGTGGTGGCTGGGGCTTTAATGTACCAAGCCCGGAACTTGCGGCAGCTTATGAAACCGGCGACCCGCGACGTGACGCTACCATTATTTTCAGAGGTGAAACTACACCTGAAGGTGATAAGATCCCGGCTACCGGTGATAATCCTATGTACAATCAAAAATCATATGTGCCTTTCAGCATGTATGTATCAGGTTTTAATGAAGGTTGCCAGCAAAATAAGATCGTTTTGCGCTACGCCGATGTATTACTCATGAACGCTGAAGCTAATAATGAGCTTGGTAGCTCTGCTGCTGCATTAATTCCGTTAGAGCAGGTTCGTGCCCGTGCCCGTGCTGGTAACAATGCTATTTTACCTAAAATTACCACTACCGACCAGGCCGCATTGCGCACAGCTATATACAATGAAAGAAGAGTTGAACTGGCTATGGAATTTGAACGTTATTTCGACGTGATCCGCCAGGGCAGGGGTACCGCAGTTTTCGGCTCACGTGGCTGGAAAGCAGGTAAAAATGAAGTTTGGCCTGTGCCTCAAAATGAAATTGACCTGAGCGGCGGCGCATTAACACAAAATCCTGGTTATTAATTAGCCAATAAAATACACACAGTTGATTGATTATGAGGTTGCTTAGTTTCATTAACGGGCAACCTCTTTTATGCCCATTCTTTTTATGAAAAACACGGTTTTTCGTAAACAATAAAGAGCAGCTTTATGAAAAAACTAATATTATCCCCTTTGTTAATGATGTTTGTGCTGGGTGCTTTTGCGCAAAAAACATCAAAAAAATCAGAAGAAGGCATTAAACCGGTTGGCATTATCAAAAACCTTACTGATAGCGCCCTGCTTGACGTGGTGCAACGCCAAACGTTCCGTTATTTTTGGGATTTTGGTCATCCGGTGAGCGGTCTTGCCCGCGAGCGCAGCAACACCTCTTTTGATTATGGTAACGAGGTGGTAACTACAGGCGGTTCTGGTTTCGGTATCATGTCGCTCATAGTGGCTGATAGCCGCAAGTGGATAACCCATGAACAAGCGGTTGATCGTATGGTGAAGATCGTTAACTTTTTATACAAGGCCGACGCTTTTCACGGTGCTTTCCCGCACTGGCTAAACGGCGAAACAGGTAAAGCGATTCGCTTTGGCCGTAAGGATGATGGCGGAGATATTGTTGAGTCTGCTTATTTGTTTCAAGGGTTGCTTTGTGCAAGGCAGTATTTCAATGCCAATGATCCTAAAGAACGTCGCATCCGCGATGTGATCAACTGGATGTGGGGCGAAATGGAATGGAGCTGGTATACCCGCGATGGCCGTGATGCCCTTTACTGGCACTGGAGCCCAAACAATGGCTGGGCTATGAATTTCCCTATCCATGGGTTTAATGAATGTTTGATAACCTATGTGCTTGCGGCATCGGCCGAGCGTTACCCTGTTAGTGCTGATGTTTATCACCGCGGTTGGGCACAAAGCGATTTCTTTAAAAATGGCAGGACCTTTTATGGTTTTAAATTGCCTTTAGGTTTTGATTACGGTGGTCCGTTGTTCTTTTCACAATACTCATTTCTGGGCCTTAACCCTAAAGGTTTAAAGGATGACTATGCCGATTATTGGGAGCAAAATAAAAATCACACCCTCATCAATCATGCCTACTGTGTTGATAACCCTAAAAAATTTAAAGGCTACGGCGAAAACTGCTGGGGCTTAACCGCCAGTGATAACTTTGAAGGATACAACGCCCACTCGCCAACTAACGATCTGGGGGTAATTACACCAACGGCAGCACTATCTGCATTTCCTTACACCCCTGAGTATTCGATGAAAGCATTGCGCCATTTTTATTATGACCTGGGCGACAAGATCTGGGGTGAATATGGTTTTACCGATGCCTTCAGCGAATCGCATAACTGGTATGCCAACTCCTATTTGGCTATTGACCAGGGGCCGATCGTCGTAATGATCGAGAATTATCGTACAGGTTTGCTTTGGAAGCTTTTTATGAGTTGTCCCGAAGTGCAGGGCGGCCTGAAAAAGCTTGGTTTTGAAAGCCCGGCAATCGCAAAAAATTAATTCGGCATAAAAAAATAAACAAAAGGCCGTTAAAGAGGTGAAATTTGTTTTGATGCAACAGCGATATTTACGCTGGTTGTAAAACAGAGAAGCATTTTAACCCATGATCAAAATAATACGAATCACAGGAATGCTAAGCTTGCTCTTAGCATTCTCTTTTTTAGCCCGAGCCCAAAATTTGACCTCGTTTGACAGGGGCAGCTTTATCTTTAAAGTGGATACGCTGCCATACCGTATATTATTCCCAAAACATTTTAATCCGGGCCAAAAGTATCCTTTAGTGTTTGTACTGCATGGTTCGGGCGAACGGGGAAACAATAATGAATCGCAGTTGACTTATGGTGCCCAAAGGTTTTTACAGGATAGCGTACGCGAAATGTATGAAGCTATTGTAGTTTTCCCCCAATGTCCGGCAAAAAGCTATTGGAGCAATGTAAAGCAGGTTACCGATTCGGCAACAAATAAACGCAAATTTATTTTTCAGGAAGATGCCCCGCCAACCATGGCCATGATCATGCTGATGGGCCTTGTTGACCAGTTTTTAGATAAGCCTTTTGTTGATAAGCATAAAGTTTATGTGGGCGGCCTGAGCATGGGCGGCATGGGTACATTTGAAATAATAGGGCGGGAGCCTAAAATATTTGCAGCCGCCTTTGCCATTTGCGGGGGAGATAATACGCTGAATGCAAAAAAATACGCCAAAAAAGTTCCGCTCTGGATCTTCCACGGTAATAATGACCCGGTAGTACCGGCCGATCATTCGCAGGTAATGGTTGATGCCATTAAGGAAGCAGGAGGGCACCCAAGGTTTACCTTATACCCCGGTGTAGGTCATAACAGTTGGGATAATGCCTTTAATGAACCTGATTTGCTGCATTGGCTGTTTTCGCATAGTAAGTAGAGGAGCGACCAGAGAATAGTTACCACCTGGTAGGAGCCGGGCGGTGGCGGAATACATGAAACCATGTCATTGCGAGGAGGAACGACGAAGCAATCGCATGCTATACAGGGTGACTATGCTTCCGTGCGGTTGCCACGCTATCGCTTATAATGACATTTTTAATAACTTAATGGAGTTTATTCTTCCCCCTCTGATTTCTTAGGAATATTTTTGGCGTTGAAGCGCGGCTTAAATCCCAATTTAGGTGCAGGTGCTTCCGTTGCCTGCGGCTGAGTTTCCTCAGTTGGCTTATCCTCTTTTTTATCATCCGGCGGTTCTTCAGCTTCAGTGGCTTTGGGCTTCATTGCGGCTGCGTTAAATCGCGGTTTAAAGCCAAGCTTTGGTGCTGGAGTTTCAGAAGCCGGTTTTTCTTCTTCAACGGCTGGCTGTGAAGATTCGGCTAATGGTTTTTCCTCTTCAACCGGTTGTTCCGGTTCTGCCGGTTTGGGTTTCATCATAGCCGCGTTAAAGCGTGGTTTGAACCCCATCTTAGGAGTAGGCGCTTCTGATGCCTGTGGTTTTGGCTCTTCAGCAGGTTTTTCTTCTTCAGCAGCAGCTTCGCTTTCTACCGACTTTGGTTTTACCATAGCAGCATTGAAGCGCGGTTTAAAGCCCATTTTAGGCGCGGGTGTTTCCGCGGCAGGGCTTTGAGGCTCAGCAGTCGCCCCTTCTTCTTTTTTATCCTCTGCCGGCGCTTCTGTTTCTGCGGGTTTCGGTTTTACCATAGCCGCATTGAAGCGCGGTTTAAAGCCCATTTTAGGCGCGGGTGTTTCTGAGGCAGGGGTTTGAGGTTCGGTTGCCGCAGCATCTTCTTTTTTATCCTCTACAGGTGTTTCTGTTTCTGCAGTTTTTGGTTTTACCATGCCAGCGTTAAAGCGTGGTTTGAAACCTGGTTTGGTGGTTGCTGCAGGTGTTTCTACAGCCGGGGCAGGAGCTACAGCTTGTTGTTCTTTATCCGTTTCAGACGATGCCTCACTTGCTTCCGGTTTAGCCTTTGCCATGGCCGGGTTAAAGCGTGGCTTGAATGCCGGCTTTGGTGTAGTTTCTGCCGGTGGGGTTTCCGGTGTTGCAGGTTCTGTTGACTCCGTTTTGGGCTCTTCAACAGGAGGCACTTGTTTTGGTGTTGCCGCCTGACGGAATTTTGGTGTAAAGCCAACCTTGGCCGGTGTGCCGGGTTCTATCAAGCTTTCGGTAATGGTTTGTTCGGCAAGCGGGTTTTTGATGTGTACCTTTTCGGTTTTAACCTCAAGCGGAACTGGAAATTGCCGCCTCAGTTTATTGAACCAGTACTTTTTGGTATGGTCGAAGCTTTTTTCGCCCATCTGTTCAAAGTGATCTTTAAATTCAGAAAACAAAGCCGGTTCGCCCTGTTCAAGAGCTACAAGGTCAATTCTTTTCTTCTTTAAAAATTCTTCAAAAACCATTTTGTTTAGATATGAGATGTTAGATATGAGATTTGAGACAAAATTAAAGCTTCAAATCGTTGGGATATAAAACATAATTTTTTAGTCTCATATCTCAAATCTCATATCTCAAGTCTATAACCCCACTTCCACATCCAGCTTATTAAAGCGGATGCCTTTCTCGGTCTGGCTCCAGTCTTGACGTTCCTCGTCGGTAGCGTTAAGTAACTTCGGGAACCACTCCAGCGGGAAAGCCTGGGGTTTGCCACCATCACTTTCAACAAAAAGCAGACCGTTAGCAAAGGTAACCTTTACTTTTTTCTCCCCTTTACGTGTGTTGAATAGTGGCATGATAATGCTTAGTTAAGCCGTCATTGCGAGGTACGAAGCAATCCCAAACTATACAGGGCGGACCTGTTAATCGGGGATTGCTTCGTACCTCGTAATGACGCGTTGTTTATGTTAAATCCGATATCAGAACTATTCCGCCATATTATGGTAAACCGCCTGCACGTCGTCGTCTTCTTCCAAACGGTCAATCAGTTTCATGATATCGGTAACCTGCTCTTCGGTAACGGCGTGGAATGATTGTGGCACACGCTCCAACTTGGCCGATTTTACTTCGATACCAATTTCTTCCAGTGCCTTTTGCATTTTACCAAAATCTTCAAAAGCCGTGTGGATTACAGCGATATCATTGCCATTTTCGTCGGCTTCAACAAAGATCTCTTCCAAACCTGCATCTATCAGTTCAAATTCAAGTTCTTCCAGGTCGCGGTCTCCGGGTTCAAAAGTGAAAACCGACTTACGGGTAAAGATAAAATCAAGCGAGCCTGTTTTACCTAACGAACCGCCATATTTAGTAAAGTAGCTTCGTACGTTGGCTACGGTACGGTTGGTGTTATCTGTAGCAGTTTCAACCAAAACAGCAACGCCGTAAGGTGCATAACCTTCATAAACAAGCTCTTCGTAATCTTTTTCATCGCGGCTGCTGGCACGTTTAATAGCGGCCTCAACACGGTCTTTAGGCATGTTTACCGCCTTGGCGTTTTGTACTGCGGTACGTAAGCGCGAGTTGGTGTTAACATCGCCGCCGCCGGCCTTTACAGCCATTACAATTTCCTTACCTAAACGGGTAAACTGCACTGCCATTTTGGCCCAGCGCTTAAACTTTCTTTCTTTGCGGAATTCAAATGCTCTTCCCATGTTCTTTTAGTTCATTATTCTCGGTTGATGGTTCATGGATCAACCTTGTTGTTTTACAAAGCTTTGCCTTATAAAGACAAGGCGGTAAATATAATATTTGTTTATAAAAAGGCGGATAAAAACCTTTAACCTTTAACCTTTATCCTTTCGCCTTTTACCTTAAATAATCGTCTTTAAATTTTCCAGCATATCGGCTACCATTTTAGGCAGGTCATATTCAAGTTTCCAACCCCAGTCGTTTTGAGCATAGCTATCATCAATTGATTTTGGCCAGCTATCGGCAATGGCCTGGCGCGGATCATTTTCGCTGTAGCTGATCTCAAATTTAGGGATCAGTTTTTTGATCTCTGCTGCCAGTTGCTCAGGCGTAAAGCTGATACCCGCAAGGTTATATGACGAGCGGATGCTGATCTTTTCGGCAGGGGCGTCCATCAAGCTGATGGTAGCCCTAATGGCATCGTCCATATACATCATGGGTAGTGCGGTGCCTTCGGCCAGGAAACTTTCATAGCTGCCGGTTTTTAAGGCATGGTGAAATATATGTACGGCATAATCGGTGGTGCCGCCGCCCGGATTAGCTTTCCAGCCTATGAGTCCCGGATAGCGGATGCTGCGTACATCAAGTCCATATTTATTAAAGTAATATTCGCACCAGCGTTCGCCGGCCAGTTTACTGAAACCATAAACTGTGTTAGGATCCATTACGCAATATTGCGGCGTGTTATGCTGCGGCGAATGCGGACCGAAAACAGCTATGGAGCTTGGCCAGAAAACTTTATTTACCTTAAACTCAACCGCAAAATCAAGCACATGCAACAAGCCGGTCATGTTCAGGTCCCAGGCCATTTTAGGTTTTTGCTCACCCACGGCGGATAGTATGGCGGCTAAAAGGTAAACCTGTGTGGGGCGGTGTTTATCAAATATATGGTGCAGGTTATCTTTATCAAGCACGTTGATCAATTCGAACGGCCCGGTGCTGCCGCGCATAGCATAAGTCGGGCTGTTGATATCTGAAGCTATTACTGCGTCGGCTCCGTGTATATTTCTCAAAGCCATTACCAGTTCGGTGCCGATCTGGCCATTGGCGCCTATCACTAAGATCTTTTCGCTCATGCAATTTTGAGTTTACCGCGCAAAGGTAGGGTTTTTAAGTGAGTGGTTGATTGGGTTGGATTAGGTGAGTGGTTGTTTTTGGGATTACATCGATTGATTTTTGATTACACCGATTGATTTGTATTCTGAACCATGATTTTTAGGATTTAAGGATTGTCCAGATGTTGCCTGAACTCGAATTAAACGAATTGAGGAATTTTTAGAATTGGACTTTATTCTGATAATTCTCCAATCCTGAAAATGTTGATTCAGACAAACCACTCACTTAATCAACCCAATCAACCACTCACCTAAAAACAATCCCCATAAAAACCATAGACTTTATATTTTCACGATACCGAAAAAATGTGCATATTTGAGGGTTTAACTTTTAAAACACATAATTAATTAAAAACAGGCGCTGTGAAGCAGCCTGATACATTTCAAAAACAATTTAAAAATGAAAGTCGCAGTAGTAGGTGCTACAGGATTAGTAGGCACCAAAATGTTGCAGGTTCTTGCAGAACGCAACTTCCCCGTTACAGAATTAATTCCCGTAGCTTCAGAAAAAAGTATTGGTAAAGAAATTACTTTTAAGGGTAAGCAGTTTAAGGTGGTTTCTGTTGAGGATGCGATTAAGATGAAGCCGGACGTAGCAATTTTCTCGGCCGGCGGAAGCACTTCATTACAGCAAGCTCCTTTATTTGCAGCTGCTGGTACAACTGTTATTGATAATTCATCGGCATGGCGCATGGACCCAACCAAAAAACTGGTTGTGCCCGAAGTAAATGCTGATGTGCTTACTGCCGAAGATAAGATCATCGCTAACCCAAATTGCTCAACTATACAAATGGTAGTGGCTTTAAAACCGCTGCACGATAAATATAAAATTAAAAGGGTGGTAGTTTCAACCTACCAATCTGTTACCGGCACTGGCGTTAAAGCTGTTGATCAGCTGTTTAACGAACGTAAAGGCATCGACGGACCGAAAGTTTACCCTTACACTATCGATTTAAACGTGATCCCGCAGATTGATGTATTTACCGAAAACGGTTATACTAAAGAGGAAATGAAAATGATCCTCGAAACCAAAAAGATCATGGGTGATGACAGCATCAAAGTAACTGCTACTACTGTGCGTATCCCGGTTATGGGTGGTCACTCTGAGTCGGTTAACATTGAGTTTGCTAACGATTTTGACCTGGCCGAAGTGCGTGAGTTATTGGCTAACGCGCCGGGCATTGTTGTGGTTGATGATACTGCTAACCTGAAATACCCAATGCCGCTTGATGCGCATGACAAAGATGAGGTTTTTGTAGGCCGTATCCGCCGCGATGAAACTCAGGATAATACTCTTAACTGCTGGATAGTGTCTGACAACCTGCGTAAAGGTGCAGCTACCAATGCCGTGCAGATTGCTGAATACCTTGCTGCTCAGCATTTGATCGGTCAGCCGGTTGAGGCGTAAACAGAATATTTCTTTTCAAAAGAATAGTATAGGGATAGTCATTTGATTATCCCTATTTTTATGTAGTAATATTTTGTTATGAGAACCTTAAGCCTGATTGCTCTTTTCTGTTTTATTGCAACCATTAAACTTGTTGCCCAAACACCACAGGCTGTTGAGGCCGATCTGCTGAAATCATTTAAAAAGATTGAATATTGGGATGATCAGCAAAATAAAGGAGTTGACGGTGCAAGTGAATCATTAGGTGATGCTAATGACGAATTTGGAAATAAACTGAAAAAGTATGCAGAAACCTACCCGGCCTCCATTAACATGCCTTTCAACTCGCTTAAAAAAGCACAGCTTGATATCTTAACATCGGCGGATGGTTTGTTCAGGATCTACTCGTGGGAAACCTGGCAGGGAGGTACCATGCGCGATTTTTCCAATGTACTGCAATATAAAGCTGGAGCTAAAACAAAGTCTGTGCTGCTAACCGGCAGTCAGGAAACTTACATCCCGTTTTACAGTAACCTGTATACTTTTAAGTCGGGTGATAAAACTTACTATTTGGGTATCTATGGCACTATATATTCGGGTAAAGATGCGGGTACAGGCATCAGGGTTTTTGATATCGAAAACGGGATGCTTAATGATGATGCGAAGATCATCAAAACAGGGTCGGGGTTGAAAAGTAAGATCTACTATGACTACGATTTTTTTTCGGTAGTTGATATCCCTTTTGAAAAACGCCCGACTATCACTTTTGATCAGGCTACGCAAACTATACGGATACCTTTGGTGAATGCCAAAGCACAGGTAACCTCTAAATTCATTAATTACAAATTTAACGGCCAATACTTTGAAAAAATAAAAAGCTAATAAACAAGCAACTGAAAGCGATTTACTACGAATATCCGCCCGATTTGCTTTTTTTGCGTATCTTGTTTACCGATGAAAACCTTTAAGTTAATAATTGTTTTCTGCTGCTGTTTTTACTCAGCAAATTTGTTTGCTCAAAGTCCGCAGGCTATTGAAACCGATCTGCTAAGGATCTTTAAAAGGGTAAACTACTATGGCTCCCACAAAAAAGAGTGGAAGGCTGTTGATTCGTTAGAAAAAATGAACAAGATCTTTGGCTTTAAGCTAAAGTATTATACCTCTAAATATCCTGAAACCATTAACTACCCTTTTACCGAATTGGTTAAAGAACGGGTAGTGATCGCTACATCTGCCGATGGTTTATTTCGCACCTATTCATGGGATACCAAATTAGGCAGCACCGGGTATGATTTTGATAATGTTTTACAATACAAGGTTGGCGGTAAGGTATTTTCTTCTTTAAAAATGGATTCGGTAGGGAAAAAACATAACCCGGTTTACTGGTATTCCAAGCTTTATACGCTGAAAGGCAATAACAAGGTTTATTATCTGGCGGCCTATAATTCGGTACGTTCAAGTACCGATGCAACGCAGGGGATCCAGTTTTTTGCTATTGAGAATGGTAAATTGAATGGAGTGGTGTTATTGGTTAAAACGCCCACAGGTTTGCATAGCAAGCTGTATTTTGATTACAATTTCCTGTCGGTGGTTAATATGAAGGTGATCCCGACTATTTATTATGATGCTAAAACACAAACCATCCATAGTCCGTTAGTTAATGCAAAACGACAGGTTACCCGCGACTATATCTTGTATAAATTTACAGGTAAGTATTTTGAACGGGTAAAAAATTAACTTTGCCCGATGATCTCTTTCGCCCACCGTGTTTTTATGGAAGTTGCCGCCAACCTGAGTTTCAGTAAGGCTGCTCAGGTGCTGTTTATTACGCAGCCGGCTATCAGCAAGCACGTCAAAGCTTTAGAAGATCAGTACAAAGTGCCCCTATTTGAACGTAAGGGCAATAGCATTTTATTAACCGAAGCTGGTAATAAATTAAATGAATATCTGCAGCAGGCAACAGAAATTGAACGAAAGGTAGAATATGACCTTTCGGTATTAAGTAACCTTTCACAAGCTGCCGGGCATTTACGGCTGGGTGCAAGTACAACTATTGCCTTGTATATTTTACCATCGATACTTTCGGGTTTTCAACGCGAGTACGCCAATGTTGACGTTCAATTGGTAAACCGTAACAGCGAGTATATCCTGAACGCCTTGCTTAATCATGAAGTTGATATTGGTATTATTGAAGTTGATAATAAGCTCACCACAGTATCATACAAACCTTTTATGAGCGATGAGGTGATACCGGTTTGTTCGGCTAAAAGTCCGCTGGCAGGTAAATCATTAACGTTAAAGCAGTTTGTAAAAACACCTTTAGCAGTACGTGAACGGGGATCTGGTACATTAAATGCAGTTTTAAAAGCTCTTTCGCCTTTGCACATTAAGCCGGCCGATCTATCCGTAAAGATCCGGCTGGGTGGCACCGAAGCTTTAAAAAACTTCCTGCTTGCCGATCAGTGTCTCGGCTTTATGCCGCGTCCGTCAATTATCCGTCAACTTGCCGAAGGCGACCTGGTTGAGGTGCCTGTTGAAGGCTTGAAAATAACCCGTGATTTTTTCTTTATTCGCCGCAAGGGAACGGAGGATTACGGACTGACAAGCAATTTTATCAATTTTGCGTTGCAGCATATTGAGGGGTAATGCTGTTTTAATTTCAACCGATGCCTATTAAGATATATTCGACTGATAAGATTGAAATAGAAAAAGCAGTTCTTTATTGGATTGAATTGTTGGCGGAGGGAAAATACGATGAAGCTTATCTGTTAACTCTTCATGATCCCTATTATCAATGGAGCCCGGCAGACATCAAAAGTGTAATTAACGGATATGGATTACCAGATGAAATGCTGAAAGAAAAATATAGAGTTACGGCTCCCGATACCGCAATAATCAATAGCAATATCCATCCCTATAAGGGCATTGAGTTATATGATGATTCGGCAAAAAGACGCCATAGCTTGCATAGTATGACTATAATAGGGGATGTTTGTTATGATTTACCAATAAATGGCGAATGGAGCGATCTCTCCGTCACATTCAAGATCTTACAAAAAGATAACTTTATAATGCTCGAATTAAATGAAATTCATGTTTTTTAAAGCTTGATCAATTTCTGAACCGGGATTTTATAGGATTTTTAGGATTGGCCGGATTTTACGGTCAAGCCAAAGAAAATCCTGTTAATCCTAAAAATCTCCCCAAATCCCGGTTATCTTTACCCTCATGCCATCCTCCAAAAAAGCTTTAATTATCGGTGCCGGTATAGCCGGAATAGCCAACGCTATTAGGTTGGCGGTTAAAGGTTACCATGTTGAGGTTTATGAGGCTAATGGTTATCCCGGTGGTAAGCTGAGCCAGTTTGAGCAGGAAGGTTACCGTTTTGATGCCGGGCCAAGCCTGTTTACAATGCCGCAATACGTTGACGAGCTTTTTGAGCTGGCCGGTAAAAATCCTTCCGATTATTTCAGGTACCAAAAGCTGGATGCCGTTTGCAGGTACTTTTATGAAGATGGCACCCGGTTAACCGCTTATGCAGATGTTGATAAGTTTGGTAAAGAGGTGCAGACACAAACCGGAGAGCCTGCCGGGTCTGTGAACCAATATCTTGCAAATAGCAGGCGGATCTACGATATTACGAATCATGTTTTTTTGGAGCGTTCGCTGCACCGGCTTAAAACATATCTGCGTTGGGATACATTTAAATCAATATTAAAATTTGGAAAGATAGATGTCTTCCGCAGCATGCATAAGGCCAACCAAGGCTTTTTTAAAGATAGGCGGATAGTGCAGTTTTTTGACAGATATGCAACTTACAACGGTTCAAATCCTTACAGCGCACCGGCTACGCTAAACGTGATCCCGCATCTTGAACAACATTTTGGTGCTTATTTTCCGGAGGGGGGTATGTACAGCATTGCTTTTACCTTGGTGCAGCTGGCCGAATCATTAGGCGTTAAATTTCATTACAACAACCCGGTTACCGAGATTATTTTGAAAGAAAGAACGGTAACAGGAATTAAAGTCAAAGATGAAATATTTGAGGCTGATATCGTAGTATCCAACGTGGATGTCTGGTTCACTTATCATAAGTTACTTAATGCCCATCCCAAACTTCACCCTAAAAAAATCCTAAGCCAGGAAAGAAGCAGTTCTGCACTGATATTTTATTGGGGAATCCGGGGCCAGTTTAAGGAACTCGATTTACATAATATTTTTTTCAGCGCCGATTATGATGCGGAGTTTGATCATATCTGGCAAAAGAAAAACATATATCAGGATCCTACTGTTTACCTCAATATTAGTTCAAAATATAAACCGGATGATGCGCCCAACGGTTGCGAAAACTGGTTTGTGATGATCAATGTGCCCGCTAATACCGGGCAGGATTGGGACGTGCTGATAGCTGAAGCGAGGAATAATATATTGAACAAGTTAAATCGCCTGCTGGGTAAAGATATTGGCGGGATGATAGCTAATGAAAGCATTCTTGATCCGGGGAGTATAGAAAGCCGGACATCCTCATACCAGGGCTCACTTTATGGTACCAGTTCCAATAGTCAGTTTGCTGCATTTTTGAGGCATGCTAATAAATCATCGAAAATAAAGGGTTTACATTTTTGCGGTGGAAGTGTGCATCCGGGTGGAGGGATTCCACTTTGTTTGCTATCTGCAAAAATTGTGAGCGATCTGGTTTAATTCAAAATGCAGGGCCGCGTTACACGCGTATCCCAAATGCTTATAAAACGACTTTTTCTGTTTGAAAATGCATGTGATGTGTCTATACGTAAAAGAGGCTTTGAAGAGAATTAAATAGTCTCTTCAAATGATAAATACATAATTTGAACGAAAGATAATTTTACCAATTATTTTACAGATATTGCGGCGCTGATGCAATGTGGCCTGTAAACCAGTGTGCTATGAATTGTTTCGGTGAACAGAACCAATTATAACGAGATATGATAATCAAGAATGTTTACTTACTACTTGCCGGACTTTTATTGGCCGGTTTTACTTCATGCAAGAAGAAAGATATTTTGCCGGATAATTCCGGGAACGTTCCCGGTGACACAACGGTGAGCACCGGAAAGGCGCTGCCGGCGGGGGCGAAGGATGGGGTTACTTTTGTCAACTCCGGTAAATCAGTAATTTTTAACCTTTATGCCCCGGGCAAAAAATCGGTATCGGTAATAGGCGATTTTAACGGATGGGACGCTAATGATACTAAAGCGGTGATGAACAATACGCCGGATGGCAAACGCTGGTGGGTGCAGATAGATAATATTGATCCGGCTGTTGAATACGGTTACCAGTTTTATATTGATAAATCACTAAAAGTTGCCGATCCATATACCGAAAAAGTACTGGATCCGGACAATGATTCGTACATCTTATCAGATACTTACCCCGGTTTAAAAAAATATCCAACCGGGAAAACCACCGGTAACGTAAGTGTTTTCCAGGCCAATCAGCCTGCATACAGCTGGAAAAATACAAGCTTTACCCGGCCCGATAAAAAGAACCTGGTTGTTTATGAATTGCTTTTGCGCGATTTTGTTGATGCACATAATTATCAAACACTTACCGATACTTTAAAATATCTTTCAAATTTGGGTGTCAACGCCATTGAGCTGATGCCTATCAACGAGTTTGAGGGCAACCTTTCGTGGGGCTACAACCCATCATTCTACTTTGCACCAGATAAATATTATGGTACCAAAAATGCTTTGAAAGCTTTTATTGATGAATGCCATTCGCGCGGCATAGCGGTAATTCAGGATATGGTGCTTAACCATTCGTTTGGACAATCGCCCATGGTACAAATGTATTTTAATACAGCGGCCAGCAAGCCCGCTGCCAATAATCCCTGGTATAATGTTGATCCGACGCATCCTTATAATGTGGGCTACCAGTTTAACCACGAAAGTGCCGACACCAAATATTTTGTAAAGAATGTGCTCAAATTTTGGATGACGGAGTATAAGATAGATGGTTTCCGCTTTGATCTTTCCAAAGGCTTTACGCAGGTTAATTACGGTACAACTGATGCTGCCGTAAATGCATGGAGCCAATACGATGCCAGTCGTGTAGCTATCTGGAAGGATTATAATAACTACATCAAAAGCATCGATAATAATAACTTTTACGTGATACTGGAACACTTTGCAGCTAACCAGGAAGAAAAGGAGCTGGCCGGCGAAGGCATGATGCTTTGGAATAACCTTAACTACAATGCCAACGAAGCTACCATGGGCTGGTTAACCAACTCCAATTTCCAGGGCCTGTTTTATGACCAGCATACGTTTACGCAGCCTTACAACCTGGTAAGCTATTTTGAAAGCCATGATGAAGAGCGCCTGCAGTTTAAGAACGAAAGTTATGGCAATGCTGCTGGCAGCTACAATGTAAAAGATAAAAATACTGGTCTTGCACGCGAGGAAATGGCGGCTGCATTCCTGTTCTCGGTTCCTGGCCCTAAAATGTTATGGCAGTTTGGTGAGCTCGGTTACGATGTGAGTATTGATCAGGGGGGCCGTACCAGTAACAAACCTATTTACTGGAACTACAATACCGACCCAAATAGAAGGCATTTATATAGCATTTATTCAAAAATGATTAAGATGAAGGAGAAGAATGCCGTATTTGCTTCAACCAATTATACATACAGCCTCGGTGGTGCAATAAAAACCATACAGTTAAAGGATGCGAGTGCAAATGTGGAAGTGGTTGGTAATTTTGACGTGGTGCAGCAAACGGACAACATCAGTTTTCCCGCCACCGGTACCTGGTATGATAACATTAGTAAAGCCACTATAAATGTAACATCATTGCCATATTCCATGACCCTGCAGCCTGGCGAATACCATGTTTACAGTAGTGTTGCTTTACAGCAATAACAGGGTTAAAACACTAAGTGTTAAGGCTTACAGGAGTGGTTAACCGTTGTTTTTATGTGATGGCTTTCAACCTGTGATTATGTTCTGGAAAACTATAAGTGTGTAATTGCCTTATTTTTAATTAATTATTGATTATTAATGTTACCTTTGCAATAATTAAATAAAAATATAATGCAAGGAACAGTAAAATTCTTTAATGAAACCAAAGGTTTCGGATTTATTACACCAACTAACGGTGGCGCCGAAGTTTTTGTACACGTGTCAGGTTTGATCGACACTATCCGTGAAAACGATAGCGTTACCTACGATGTAGAACAAGGCAAAAAAGGCCTAAATGCGGTAAATGTAAAAGTAGCTTAAACTATCAATTATATAAAAATCGTACAGCATCTGTTCAGCAATGGGCAGATGCTTTTTTTATAAAATAAAAAAAGCCTAACGTTTGCTCATATTATAAGCAACACCGTTAGGCAATAATTTATCTTTAATTGGGTGATCTTCTTCTTAGTTCACAACGGGGCTTACCATCTGCACTAACGCATCAATAAACTTAGGTGCATCGTTCAAACTTTCCACCAGTTGAACATGTTCTCCGCCAAGGGCTTTAAACTCGTCACCATATTCGGTGGTTACTTCATATACGGTTTCAAGGCAGTCGGCTACAAAGGCAGGACAAAATACTAACAGGCGTTTCTTTCCTTCCTTGGCCAGTTTAGCTACAATCTCGCTGGTATAAGGCTGCACCCAAGGGTCGTTACCCAGGCGCGATTGAAAACAAATGGTATATTTTTCTCTCGGGATGCCCAATTTTTCGGCAATTAGCTTCGCGGTATGGTGTGATTGTGCCGAATAGCAAAATCTGTTGGCATCTGTAAGTGTTTCGCAGCAACCTGCCGATTTAAGGCAATGATTATGCGTATGGTCGGCTTTGATCAGCTGTCTTTGCGGCAGGCCGTGAAAGCTGAACAGGATATGGTCGTACGTATCTGGATTGTATTTTTGTGCGTTATCGGCAAAGGTTTCAATCATTAGCTCATTATCATGAAACGAATTGATGAACGTGATATTTGGCGATGTTGGCCATTGGCCAACAATACCCATCACCTTTTCATAAACCGAACCTGTGCTGGCCGAAGCATACTGCGGAAACAAAGGAATTACCTGGATACTTTCAACAAGGGCTGCTTTAAGGTTCTCTAAAGCCGATTCGATAGAAGGGTTTTGGTAACGCATGGCCAGCTCAACCATATACTCATCGCCAAGGCGCTGCTGTAAAGCCTGTTGTTGCAAAATGCTGTAGTGCAATAGGGGCGATCCTGTTTTGGGATCCCAGATAGCCTGGTATAATTTGGCTGATTTAGGTGCCCTGAAAGGAACAATGAGGCCTTTTACTAAAATGGTACGGGAGAGGGTTCCAATATCAATAACCCTTGGATCCATCAAAAACTCATTCAAATAACGCTTTACATCTGCTGTACTTGGGCTATCCGGGGTGCCCAGGTTAACCAGTAAAATTCCTTTTTTAGCCATAATTATCAGGTACAAAAATAACAAAAAATGCCCCCTTAACTTATGACGGCGGTCACAAATTACAAATAAATGAGGTGTAAGCATCATTTATACTCATGGCATTTACACTCGCGTCATTATAAGATACGAGGAAATCGCGAGCTGTACAGAGAAAATGGAGGGGCTATTTTACAGATTGGGGATTGCTTTCAAATTCCCTCAGGGCCCTCCGCGAGTTTAAGTTAACGCGCAAAATTGTTTTGTGGTTTAATCAGCAAGGCGCTTTGTTTTGTCCCTTTGGGTAATGTCATTAAGTTAAGGGAAATCCCCCTTCAAGGCTACCGTGTCGCCACATCTTTTAATTATTATATGATTATGAATTAAAAGAAAATGTCATTTCGACGAACCTGTTGGGGGAACGTGCGGATGCGGTGAGGAGAAATCTTATACATCCAGCTCTAAATTATGCAAAGCGACTTTACAGGGCGTATAAGATTTCTCTTTCGCCCCGGTGCCCAGCCCCATCTGCTCTTTCGAAATGACATTTTTATTTAAAACTTATAGGTACACGGTAGCCCAGAGGGGGAACAGGTTTGTAGTAATATCACATACCGAAGATAACCGTGCCAGAGGTACGGAACACTCGGAGTTGTGTACCTCTGGCACACCAAGACAAACAAATCTTTAATTCTACAAACCTTTTGCAACTCTGGTGCAACCTGTCAATCCCTTAACTTAATGACATTGCCCTCTGAGGCAAAGGGTATTTCTATCCTTTTTATGCTACAAACCTTTTGCACTTGGTGCATCTGTCCTTAAGCATCTCAATTAATATCAGATTATGTTGTAAAACCTTGCCGGCCCCAGCGGGGCCACGTGTATAGCTTTAAAAAAGCACATTTTGGGGCTCCGTAGGTGCCTCCTATTGAAATTTAAGGTTGATGAATTTTGTGGGTCAACTTAAATCCGCGAGAGACCCTGTAGGGACGTTCCTGTACTGAATTACGAATTGGTTAAATTCTGTTTCTTAGGTAACGGGGCCTTCCATAACCTCCACCACGGTACTCCCGGCGATTCATGATGTTCGTAATGATACCCGAAAAAGTAGCAGCTAAAAAAGGCTGCAACATGGTTACGGCGTTGGCTTCTGGCAAAATGCCGGTTATCATGCTCTCCTTTGTGAGGCTGATAGGTGCCAAAATAAAATAACTGTAAAGTGCTTAACAGTGATGGCACTACCCAAAACATAATAAGATTAGGCTGCGGGATCCAGATTTTCAGGATATTGAAAACAACAGCCATCACTACAATTTGCCATATCGACAGGTAATTGCGGATAAATTGCACATACCACGTAAAAAAGTTACCCTGGTGATAATCCGGGTCGGAGGAGGTATGTACATGGCTATGATGTTTGTGGTGCTTGGTATACAATTGCGGGTACCAGAAAGAAGCATACAGAAAAGTGCTCAGATAACCTGCAAAGTTATTTAAGCTCCTGTTTGGCGAAACGGTACCATGCATAGCATCGTGGGCGGTGATGAATAATCCCGTGTACAAGTGCATCTGCACCAGCATAAACACATAAACCAGTGGATTGGCAAAAATGAAATGCCATTGCATCAGTAAAATAATGCTTGTTGCCCAGCAACCAATTACCAGCGCGGCTACAAGTAAACCGGTATGTGAGGGACGTTTTTGCATGTGATGATGTTACAGCAAAAAGCGTGCTGTTAAAAGCTTTCTATCGCGGCTTTTACTTTTTGCATCAACCACATGGGGGTTGATGTAGCGCCGGCGATGCCTACGGTATCATTGGGGGCAAACATGTTTTTTTCAAGTTCGTCAGTTGATGATATGAAATAGGTGTTTGGGTTATGCTTGCGGCATACTTCGTACAGCACTTTACCGTTTGAAGATTTTTTACCCGACACAAAAACGATCTTATCAAAACGTGTTGCAAATTTAGGCAGGTCTTTATCACGGTTACTCACCTGGCGGCAAATGGTGTCGTTGGCTTTAAGATCATACCCACGTGAAATAAGCTCATCTTTTACCGAGTAAAATTTATCCATACTCTTGGTAGTTTGACTGTACAGCGTAATATTGTGCGGCAACTCCACATTGTCCAATTCGGCAATATCCTGGAAAACTATCGCTTCATCATTGGTTTGTCCCTGCAAGCCAACTACTTCAGCATGACCGTGTTTGCCAAAGATCAGGATCTTCTCGTTGGAGTCATATGAGGTTTTGATGCGGTTTTGCAGTTTAAGCACTACAGGGCACGAGGCATCAATAAGGGTAATATTGTTCTCTAAAGCCGTGCGGTATGTATCAGGCGCTTCACCATGGGCGCGGATAAGTACCTTTTCGTTATGGAGGTCTTTAAGCTGGCTGTGTTCAATGATACGAAGTCCCTTTGATCTCAATCGTTCTACTTCTTCGTCATTGTGCACAATATCGCCAAGGCAGTACAGGTAGCCATCTTCTTCTAAAATCTCTTCGGCCATATCAATGGCGTAAACTACCCCAAAGCAAAAGCCCGAGTCCTGATCAATAGTAACCTGTAACTGATAATCTCCCATGGTGTTGCAAATTTACGGCAAAAAAAACCGTTGATTGTAATGATTACGTTGATTTAGCTGATTTTTATGCAGATGGATATTTGATCGACTCAAGTTAATACATCAAATTCAAAACTGCAAAAAACACAAATTGTGCAATGAGTAATGCCGGGGCAACAATACCCTGCCGTTTAAATTTAAACTGCTCAAATATGAAAAGCAGCAATGCGCTCAACGCAAACCAGCAAACGTAGTTTTTAAAAGGAATGCCAGCGCCCAACCAATGCCAATAGTCAAAATTAATGGCAATGGGTTCAATCAGCACATCGAGCATGGTAAGAATAATAGCTCCCGTAAATATCCTTACTAATTTATTAGTAAGCCGGGTTCTTTGCAGGGTAACACCCATTGCATAAATCAGTAAAAACCAATTCACCCCAATCATTAAAGGGATATCGAGCAGTTTTGCACCGAGTGTGCCATCATAACTATAATGACCAAAAAGCAAACCCGTATGTACCCCGATATATTCAGCCGTAAAACCGGTAATAAAAGTGATTAGTGCAAATAGTACAAACCGGCTGTTAAAATTGTCATGGCCGTAAACGAGCACTCCCAACATTAACAGTAAATGCCAGGGTACCAATGCTATAAATAATACGGTTAATGATGGGATAACAAAGCCAATTAAACCTACCAAATGAAACAAGAAAATGATTGCCACGCAGATGCCGTTTTTGGCCGACATAGCCCTGCTGGTTACCGGGGGCGTCAAATCTTGCGCCCTTTCCACATGGTGGTTTTAGTAAGATAACGCTGTATAGATAAAATTGCCACCACCAGCAGGCTAACCATCTGGGTTGGGTGTAAAAGTATGTTATACCAGGCTTTTTGTCCTGCCGAAAGCGAGATCATGATCCGTGTAAGCAAGATCAACCCAACAGTAAAAAATATGAGTGGCAGGTTTAAGGTGGTCAGAATAATAAGCGGACCGGCAATTATGATGGTTATGTATATCAAAAAACCGATGATGCTGTAATTAAAGGCCGCCAGAAAGTTTTTGCTGAAACCGTTTATCGCTTCATTATAACCCTGGTACATGCGGCAGCTGATCATACCATTGGCCAGTAATGCTTCCCCATTGTAACGTTCGGCTTTGATCAGGCGCATGATCTCTACATCTTCCACCACCTTATCTTTCACTGCTTTGTGCCATTGATGTTTATGGTATATGGCGGCGTCAAATAGCATGAACTGACCACTGGCCGCCGCTACCGAAGCATTTTTAACAATGTATACCAGGCGCAAGGGCAGCAGGTTAAGCAATATGAAATGCATGAGCGGTACTACCAGGTTTTCGCCTAAGGTAACCATGGTTTGATTGGTGAACAGGCTTAATAAGCCCAGTTGATGCAAGTGCATACGGTGCACCGCACTGTTGATAAGCCGATTACTGATGTGTTCGTCGGCATCCAGGAATAGCAGGTATTTGCCATCGGCTTGTTTGGCCATCTGGTGGCAGGCATAGTTTTTACCCATCCAGCCGCCGGGTAATTTATCACCCTTTATTACCCTGAAATTGGGATGACTGGCTGCAAAATTATTGCAAAGCAGGTAAGTATCATCTGTTGAATCATCGTCATAAACAATCACTTCGTAATTGTTATAATCCTGCTGACAGATAGAATTTAACAAGGTCAATATATTATCCGCCTCATTGCGCGCGGGGATAAGAATAGAAACCTTATCTGAATAATATCGGCCTATATGGGGCAGCTTGGGGTTGGAGATATAATTGAACAGTGTTACCGCAAACCTGAGTATGATAAAAAAGAGGGTTATTAATATAGCTATTGTCACTTTTTATATATCAAATTCAGTTTGCAGCACTCTTGAGGCTTCATAGTGCCTTTGATATGCATCCTGTAGTTTATCTATGTTTTCACCAGCGTAATTTTCGGGCTCGCTCTTTAAGTAAACGGTTGCTGTTGGCTTTTTATGTTTAAAGTACTGAATAAAAGTTGAAGCAAAGATAAGTTGAAAATTACCGGTCGCTTTTTCAATTATCCTCATAACCCCTTTTTCAAAGTAGATGTTTGTAACAAAGTTAGCATACAGCTTGCCTTGCGGAAACATCAAAACCAGGTTTGCAGGGTCCTCAAGTAATTCGGCAGCGTAATCAAGTGACCGGACGATACTCTTCGAATCTTTTTTTACCGAAAATGCACCCACATATTTCAGGAAGCGCTCTTTGCGGGCGGTTTCTTCCAGGATCATGACATGCAGTTTTTTCTTCAGCAATTTATCGTTTACGCAATATAATATCAACCCATCCCAAAAGCTAAAATGATTGCCTATCAGCAATATTGATTTATTTTGATCAACCACGATATCGTTAAACAGCAATTCATGAAATGCTTTGCCAACCGCCCATTTGATATAGTAATGGACAATGCGGTTCATGAAAAAGTTGTTTTTATTGCGGATCATATTTTGACACGAATGTATTGCATGTCGGCGACAATTTTATCGAATTACACGAATTAAGAAATTGACATCTGGGGAATCGCGTTTATAACATTTCGATTTGTTTACCGGAAAATTTCCACACGAATGCTTTTCAAACCTTCCACAATTAATCTAATTACACGAATCTTAAATTAATGCAAATTCAAATTTGTGTAATTAGATTAATTCGTAAAAATTTGTGTGGAAATTTTTTAGCTATTGTTTTTCAATCTCAAATGCAATCAGCGTCGATTCGAAACAATCCGGCAAATTAGTGTTAATTGTTAGTGCTCCATATTGATTTGGTTTTTCAGCGCCTGCTGATGGGCCTGGTTAATGTTTTCCTTCAGTTGCTCAAAAGTAAGCTGGTTGGCGACACCTAAATCAAAAAGGTGTACATAAGCACGGGGTTTCAGGCTTTCAAAATAATCTATCAGGATGCAGTGGTAAACTATCTGGCATGGGCCTTTTATTTGTTGCATCAGCTTATAAACACCCTTTTCAACGTGGATATGCGTCTCGTGGTTAGAGTACAGTTCGCCCTGCGGAAATATCACGATCAGGTTATCTGGTTTATCTAATATTCCGGCCGAGTAGGTGAGCGACTCGAGCATTGCCCTCGAGCCTTTTTGGATAGAATAAGCACCAATATATCGTAAATAGCTGCGCTGATCAAACTGATCTTGCTGCATCATTACGTAGTATTGCTTTTTTAGATTATAGACGGCAGTCCAGTTGGCAATAAAACCATCCCACCAGCTAAAATGATTGCTCAAAAGCAATACCGAATGACCGGGGCGGGGCACGAATGGCTGGACATTAATCTCCTTAAAATTACGGCTTATCCACCACCTTACGTAGCTGATATAAAGTTTGCTCCAGAATTTCTTTTTACGTGAAGGTACCATGTTTTATTTAACTAAATACTCATCCAGTGCTTTTGTAACCAGCCAGTGGCCAAGCTCAACTTCATGTACTTCGGCGTTGTCAAGCATTCCTAAAAATGGCATTGCGGCCGATTTAGGAAATAGTTTATCATGCTTGCCAAATATCAGTAAACATTTAATGTTATGCTGATTGATTAGCCGGGCCACTTTTTGTACATCGGGTTTTAACAGCCTGATCAAATTTAGCGTATAATAAGTATCAAGCCTTTTTTGTTCGGTGTCAATTTCGTTGTAGGCTATGTTATACAGGCTTTGGTCGATAACACCAACCCTTTTTACGTTTTTAACTAAAAAGGGTGCAAGCCATTTACTTTTTGTAGCTGTACGAAAAATAGCACGGCCAAGTTTATTATGCAATATAAAATGAAAGCCTTTAAAAACAGCCAGGCCATCGGGTGCCATTAATATAATGTCATCAATCATATCGGCATATTCTTCAACAAGTATCAGGGCCAGGTTGGCACCTATGGAATATCCCATTACCGAAAAACGTTGCCGGCCATAAAGCTTAAACCATTCTTCCATGTAATTGCGTACCATAGCTTTAGGCATTCCGGCAAGGATCTGCTGCTCTGTCCAGCCGTCGAGCTTGCTTTCGCCATGAAAAAAATGATCGAAACCATAGATATGATATTGAGGTAGGATGGATTGATCAAGTACATGGAATTGCTTACCCGTCATGCCGTAACCATGAAAAGCCAGCAGCGGTTTTTGACCGGTACCATACTCGTGAAAATGTGCTTTGCCCAAGCCAGGCAGATGTAAAAAACCCATTAAGGCAATATTAAGAATTTATGGCTTTTGTACAGTAAATGCAGAGGTTTTGTTTTGGACGATGGTTAGTCTTTTTATAAAATTGTCATTTTGATGAACGGCGGAGAGCGAGAAGAAGAGCGTGAAGAGAAATCTTCTGCCTCTTGCAAATCCGCATACATGGTTTACTAACCGGGTGTACAAGATTTCTCAGCCGCTCCTCGTACCTTATCGAAGTAGCTTTTTTATTTATCAATATACTTCATGATCATTTCAGTGGCTCCCACGTTTTCCTTCACATAATTGAATACCTTTTTACGGGTAGCATTATAAAATATATCATCGCTAACCAATGTGTCAACAATATCTTTCAGTTCTGTTTCATTGCTGATACTAAATCCTGCTTTGATAAAAATAAGCTCTTTGGCTTCGTTGAATTTTTGATAATTAGGGCCGAAAATAACAGGTAAGCCAAAAGCGGCAGCCTCCAGTGTATTATGAATGCCCACCCCAAAGCCGCCGCCTATATAAGCAATATCGGCGTATGCGTAAAGTGAAGAAAGCATCCCGATATTGTCGATGATGAGCGATTGGAGGTTGGAGGTTAGGGATTGGTTAGCTTCACCTTTCGCCTTTAACCTTTCGCCTTTAACCTCCGAAAATTGCGAAAACCTGATCGCCTTTCCTTCAGGAAGCATGGCTACCAGGTTGTTTATTTTCTCTTCAGGTATTTCATGCGGGGCGAAGATGAATTTCCAGTCGGGATATTGGCTTACCAGTTTGGCCAGCAATGTTTCATCTTGTGGCCAGGTACTCCCGGCTATAAACAGCTTGTGGCCATTTTTAAATTCCTCTATTAAAGGCAGCACTTTTGGGTTTTGAGCGTTGGCCCAAACACGGTCAAACCGGGTATCGCCGCTTACAGATGTGTTGGTGACACCAATGCCTTGTAATAATTGTACGGATGTTTCATCCTGTAAAAAGAAATGACTAACCAGGCTTAGTATTTTACGGTTAAAGCTGCCATACCATTTAAAAAATACCTGCCCCGACCTGAATATGCCCGATACTATATATAAAGGGATTTTACGCTTGTGTGCTTCATTAAAAAAATGGAACCAATATTCGTATTTGGTGAAAATGATAATTTCGGGGTTGATGGCATCAATAAATTTGCGGGCTTTTTGAGCAGTATCTAAAGGCAGATAATAAACATAATCGGCAAGAGGAGTGTTTTTCCTGATTTCGTATCCTGACGGAGAAAAAAAAGTAATTACTATTTTCTTACCGGAGTGCAAACTCCTCATCGCTTCCAGTATCGGCCGACCTTGCTCAAACTCGCCCAGTGAAGCAAAATGAAACCAAATGCAGCTCTCTATACGTACAAAGGCAATGTTTTTACGTCCTGTAACCCAGAGTTTTGCCTTGTTGTTAAACAGTGCAGCAAAATGGATAAAAAGGGAATATAATTTGATACCTATATTATATAATAACATCAATTTTAACGCTGAATGATTATCTTAGCCGCCATAAAAGTAGTAACAATAATTACAATATTGGTTTTGCGGCCCGCCCGGTGCCCTAATGCCCTGGTTAATATGGTTGATTACATGAATTGTTTATCTTGATTTCAAAACACATTTAACTCTATGACTATATCAGCAATTGCCGGGCACAACGTGTACAGCCAGGATGGCATGAAAATGATCGATTTAAAATAAAACATAAGCCAATAAATAACATACTCTATGACAGAAAGAAAAAGGATCCTGATCACAGGGGCAGCCGGATTTTTAGGCTCGCATTTGTGCGACAGGTTTATTAAGGAAGGTTACCACGTAATAGGTATGGATAACCTGATAACAGGCGACCTGCGAAATATCGAACATTTGTTCAAACTGGAAAACTTTGAGTTTTATAACCATGATGTATCCACGTTTGTGTACGTACCGGGCGATCTGCATTACATCCTGCATTTTGCCTCGCCGGCAAGCCCGATAGATTACTTGAAGATCCCGATCCAAACATTAAAAGTAGGTTCACTGGGTACACATAACCTGCTTGGCCTTGCCCGCAACAAAAAAGCAAGGATGCTGATCGCTTCAACTTCGGAAGTATATGGCGACCCAAATATCAGCCCGCAGCCTGAAGAGTATTGGGGTAATGTAAACCCGGTAGGCCCGAGAGGGGTATACGATGAAGCCAAAAGGTTTCAGGAAGCCATCACCATGGCATATCATACCTTTCACGGGGTAGAAACCAGGATAGTAAGGATCTTTAACACTTACGGGCCAAGGATGCGCCTGAATGACGGCAGGGTATTGCCAGCCTTTATCGGTCAGGCACTAAGGGGCGAACCGCTAACTATGTTTGGAGATGGCTCACAAACCAGGTCGTTTTGTTATGTAGACGATTTGATAGAAGGTATTTACAGGCTGCTGCTGAGCGATTATGCCCAGCCGGTAAACATAGGTAACCCAGACGAGATCACGATAAAGCAATTTGGAGAGGAGATCATCAAGCTTACAGGTACCGATCAACAGCTGATCAGCCTGCCTTTACCTACAGATGATCCTAAACAGCGTCGTCCGGATATCACCAAGGCCAGGTCTATATTGGGCTGGGAGCCAAAGGTATCCAGGAGTGAAGGTTTGAAGATCACTTTAGAATACTTCAAATCACTACCCGAACAGGAAATACATCACAAAGACTTTACTTATTATAACAAATAAGGTGACAAGGCCGAAAATTAAATTTTTTGGCCTTTTTTATAATATTAAGTGGATGAATTGTTACAATCTGCTTACTTTGCTAAACAATCAAATACACTCTCTATATAAACTATGAAAATATTAGTTACAGGCGGTTTGGGTTTTATTGGCTCACATACTGTTGTTGAATTGGTTAATGCGGGTTATGATCCGGTTATTGTTGATGATCTGTCAAACTCTGATCCGAAAATATTAGACCAGCTCACCAAAATCTTAGGCTTTACTCCAACATTTCATAAGCTTGATCTTTGCGATGAGGCCGGTGTAAGGTCACTTGCACTTGCCGAGCCTGAAATAGGTGGAATTATTCATTTTGCTGCTTTTAAAGCCGTAGGTGAGTCGGTGAAAAAACCAATGAAATACTACAGGAATAATTTTTATTCGCTTATCAACTTATTGGAAGCTTACTACGGTAAAGCTATAAATTTTGTATTTTCATCAAGCTGCACAGTTTACGGTCAGCCCGAAAAATTACCTGTTACCGAAAACGCACCGGTGCAGCCGGCGCAGTCGCCATATGGTAATACCAAACAAATTGCTGAGGAAATTTTGGTTGATATGGTCAATGCCGGCAGCGATTATAAAGTAATATCGTTACGTTATTTTAACCCTGTAGGTGCCCATGATTCGGCGCTGATTGGTGAGTTGCCAATTGGCGTACCACAAAATCTGGTTCCTTTTATCACACAAACAGCCATAGGCAAACGCGAAAAGATCACTGTTTTTGGTGATGATTATAATACACCTGATGGTAGTTGCATACGCGATTACATTCACGTAGTTGATTTGGCTAAAGCTCACGTAGCTGCATTGAGGCTTGCCGAAAACGACAGCTTTAAAGGGTACGATGTATTTAACCTTGGTACCGGCAATGGTACTTCAGTATTAGAAGTAATTCACGCGTTTGAAAGCACAACCGGCGAAAAGCTGAATTACGAAATTGGCCCGCGCCGTGAAGGGGATGTTGAACAGGTTTGGGGTGATGTTACCAAATCATCAACTAAACTTGGCTGGACTGCAAAACTGGGAATTGGTGAAATGATGTCATCGGCCTGGGAGTGGGAAAAATATATTGCTCAAAATCCGTTCAAATAATAGCAACAGCAGGGAATGAAAAAAAAGATCATTATTACAGGCGGTGCCGGTTTTATTGGCTCGCACGTGGTACGCAGGTTTGTTAAAAACTATCCTGACTACAGCATTGTTAATTTAGATAAGCTTACCTATGCTGGTAATCTTGCTAACTTAAAGGATATTGAAAATGAACCTAATTACAAGTTCGTGAAAGGAGATATTGTTGATATCGCCTTTATTAATGAACTTTTTACAGCCGAGAATCCTGATGCGGTGATCCACCTTGCTGCCGAATCACATGTAGACAGGTCGATCACTAACCCGCTTGATTTTGTAATGACCAATGTGGTTGGTACAGTAAATTTACTGAATACTGCCCGCGAACATTGGAAAGGCAAATATGATAAAACCCGTTTTTATCATGTATCAACCGATGAGGTATACGGTACCCTTGGCGATGAGGGCATGTTTACAGAAGAGACCGCTTATGATCCGCATTCACCATATTCGGCATCAAAAGCAGGCTCCGATCATTTTGTAAGGGCTTACCAGGATACTTACGGCATGGATACCGTTATTTCAAACTGTTCAAACAATTACGGATCGTTCCATTTTCCGGAAAAGCTTATTCCGCTGGCAATCAATAATATTAAACAAAACAAGCCCGTGCCGGTGTATGGCAAAGGCGAAAACATCCGCGACTGGCTTTGGGTTGAAGATCATGCCCGTGCTATCGATGTGATATTCCATAACGCAAAATCAGGCTCAACTTATAACATTGGCGGTCATAACGAGTGGAAAAATATTGACCTGATAAAATTGCTTTGCAGTATTTTGGATAAAAAGCTGGGCAGGGCCGAGGGTGAATCTGCTAAACTGATCACTTTTGTAACAGACCGGGCTGGGCACGATCTAAGGTATGCTATTGATGCAACAAAGCTTAAAAATGAATTAGGCTGGGTGCCGGGCATAACTTTTGAAGAAGGATTAGAAAAAACTGTAGATTGGTACCTTGCTAATGAAGAATGGCTTAATGATGTAACATCTGGCCATTATCAGCAGTATTACAGCGGTCAGTATAACGATAGATAAAAAATGTTCGGGCTTTTTAAGAAAAAAAAGGAAGTAAGGGAATCGAAATTCAACTATGAAGGTATCATGGTTGATATGCACTCGCATGTGCTGCCGGGAATAGATGATGGTGCCAAAACACCGGAAGAGTCGGTAGAATTGATAAGGAAAATGATGGCGCTTGGCATAAAAAAGGTTATAGCCACGCCGCATATCATGATCGACTTTTATCGTAATACACCCGAAACCATCGGAAACGCGCTTACCATATTAAAAGCCGAGTTGGTTAAAGAGGGGATTGATATCCCTGTTGAAGCTGCTGCCGAACATTATTTTGATGAAACGTTTGAAGGTCGTATAGAGGATGGCCCCATTATGACCATGGGCGATAATTACGTACTGTTTGAGTTTTCATTTATAAATCAGCCGCCAAATACTTATACGGTTATTCAAAAGCTGCATGATAAAGGCTACAAGCCCATTCTGGCCCATCCTGAAAGGTACCAGTACCTTGATTTGGATAAATTGAAAAACCTGCACAGCTGGGGCGTGGATTTTCAGCTTAATACCATATCCCTCACAGGATATTATGGTAAGGATATTAAAAAAATGGCCGAAGAGCTGATCGATAATAGCTTAATAGACTTTATCTCAAGCGATATGCACCATTTAAAACATGCAGCGGCGCTGGGAGACGCACTCAGAACCACTTATATTGAGAAGTTACTTGTGGATTACCCGCTTAAAAATAAGATGTTGTTTTAGCATAAAAAGAGAGAGAGGCGCAATTTGCGCCTCTCTCTCTTTTTAATTACAGGATTTACGTTTTAGATCCCTTATTCATATCTCAAAGCCTCTACCGGATCAAGCTTGGCTGCTTTCTTTGCCGGGTAATAGCCCGATATCAAGCCGATAAACGTACATAGAACTACCGCAAAGAACAGCCATCCCCATGGCACCACAAATGATCCGCTTATTTGTACAGCAATCAGGTTCCCAGCTCCCATACCTAATATCATACCGGCTGCCCCCCCTATAAGGCATATTACTATTGCCTCTATCAAAAACTGTTTGCGGATAATAGCAGGAGTTGCGCCTATGGCTTTTCTTACACCTATTTCGCGGGTGCGCTCTGTTACTGATACCAGCATGATGTTCATGAGCCCGATGGCCGCACCTATGAGCGTGATAATGCCCACTGCAAAACCGGCCGCTGTAATGCCTGCAAGCTGGCCCGACAGTTCCTTTTGAATAGAATCACTCCGGCTTATTTCAAAATTATCCTGGTTAACTACATTAAGCCCTCTTACGTTTCTGAATAGGGAAGTGGCCTCGCCAATGGTAGCGTCAAGCGCGCCGGGAGTGGCTACTTTGATAGTTACCGTAAAGGACGCATTCTTTGTGCTATCTATCTGCTTGGCTTTCAATACCGGGATCACACAAAATTTATCGCCCCCAAATGAACTTGAGCCTTTTGATGCAAATACACCAACAATTCTGAATCTGTCGGTACCAAGGTAAACTGATTTATTTATCGGGTCTTCGGTTTTAAATAATTTCTTTTTGATCTCATCGCCAATGATCACCACGTTTGAACCGTGTTCCAGTTCAGATGCCGAAAAATTACGGCCGAAGGCAAGCTTTTTACCGGCCGTAACCAGGTAGTTTTCATTTGAACCTGAAATAGATATGTTTGGATTTGTTTTTTGGTTACCGTATTTAGCCACAGCGGTACCATTTACATCTAAATTAATAGCTACTGCTACCGGTAGTTTAAAAGTATTTTTAAAGCGTACGGCCTGATCATAAGTAATGGCGGGATAAACTTTGCGATGCCCGCCGTTGCCAAAATTTAATCCTTCGCCACGGTTTTGGAGGGTGAATGTATTGGCACCAAGATCAGCAAAGGCATCATTTGTAAACTGCCTTATACCCTCAATGGCTGTTAATATACCAACCAGCGCCATAATACCGATGGCAATAATGAGCGCTGTTAACGAGGTGCGCAGCCTGTTGCCGGCTATGGACTGTAATGCAATGGAAATGTTTTCTTTGTAAGAGGTTTTTACCGGCATGGTATAAATATAAAAAACTTGTTGGTATGACTAAGCAATATACCAGTTTGTTACAGTTGCAGGGTACTTAAATTTTACGATAAATAGTGCATGTTGATTGTTAATTATATTGCTTATTGTTACAGTTATGTTGCTTTATATTAAATATGTGCTATGTATATTTATCGCAATAAATACTAAACCATATCATGAGGCTTATTACACTACTCCTTTTGCTTATTTTATTGAGTTTTGGCAGCCGGGCGCAGGACACGTTAAAGCGCAAAGTTGTCAGGTACAACTACACTATTGATGAGCATTCGGTTGTAAAAGATTCAAGCGGAAAGCAGTTTACATTTAAGGAATGGAATAGCCTGATGCGCACACGGCAATATTATTTACGGCCCGAAAACATAGGAGATGCGCATACTGCCTTTACACTTGAAAAGAAGAGCGGACAACAGTTGAGGTACACCACACCAGGGGGCGCCCCAGCTACAGGAGCAATTGAGAATGTTGCAAAGCAATTATCGCCCGAAGAGGTTAGGGAGCAATTTATGGCTTCACTTCCTAAGCCTGTTGAATCAACTTATTTTACAACTGGCGAGGCGATGAGTACATTTGGTACACGCGATATTAATGGCAACTCAATAAAATTAAAAGATTTACGGGGGAAAGTGGTTGTACTTAACTTTTGGTTTATAGGTTGCCCTGCCTGTATGCAGGAGATTCCAGAATTAAATAAACTCGTTGATGATTATAAGGATAACTCCAATGTAGTTTTTTTAGCAATTGCTTTGGATGATAGCTATGATTTAAAAAAGTTTTTGAAGAAAACTGAGTTTAAGTATACTATCATCGATGATGGCCGGTACTTAGCGGCAAGATATAAAATAGGCCTGTATCCTACGAGTGTAATACTGGATAAGGAAGGCAACGTAGCATTTCATACAGTCGGCTTTGCAGCAAATTCGCCTTATTGGATGAGGAAGACAATTAACGAGGGATTGAAATAAACAAAAGCCGCTTCATAACAATATGAAGCGGCTTTCAATATTTTAACCAGGTTACTTTAAACTGAGAAAGAAGAGCCGCAGCCGCAGGTGCTGGCAGCATTTGGGTTGTTGAAAGTGAAACCGCGGGCATTTAATCCATCCTGGTAATCAATTTGCATCCCGGCCAGGTATAAACCATGCGCTTTGTGCATAAATACTTTGATGTCATCAATAATGAATTCCTGATCGCCGTCTTTTTTCATATCGAAGCCTAAGATATAGTTCATACCCGAGCATCCACCACCCTCAACACCAACGCGTAAACCGAAGTCTTCGCTTATTTCTTGCTGGTCTTTCAATTTAAAAAGTTCTTTTACAGCGCCCGGCGTAAAAGTTACCGGTGCGGTTTCAACAGCTATACTCATCTTATTTTTATTTATTCTACACAAATATAACGTAAAATGCAGATTTTTGTTAATGTCATAATTTTATGACCTCTGTATAACATTCATAAATATGCCCACTCTACCTTTTTTGTTTGATATTTTAAAGTATACTATTTCGGGCTTAGGCGTTGTGTACATTGCTTTTTACTTATTTAAGCCATACCTCGATAAATCAGAAAGTATCCAGCTATTGGAGTTAAAGCGTACCATCAGTAACCAAACCCTGCCATTGCGTTTACAGGCTTATGAAAGGGTTGTACTTTTCATTGAAAGGGTTAACCCGGCAAGCTTGCTTATCCGTTTAAACGGATCGGCCGATACCGCTGCCGAATTACAGGCAATTATTATTAACGAGGTACGCAATGAGTTTCAGCATAACATTACCCAGCAAATTTATGTAAGCGCACGGGTTTGGAATGTGGTTAAGCGTGTAAAGGATGATACCATTAATATGATCAATAATGCTGTAAAAGCATTGCCTCCAGATACTTCAGCGCTTGAGTTAAGTAAAGTTATCTTGGTACACCTAAGTAAGCTGGAAGATAATCCTTATGACGTAGCGCTGGGATTGATCAGGCAGGATATGGAAGAATTATACTAAGCTGATGGCTGCAGATAAAAAGATCACTACCACATCTGGTATCGAAATTAAGGAGGTTTATACCGAACCTTCAAATATGAACGAATTACCTGGCGAGTTCCCTTTTACACGCGGCATCCAGAAAGATATGTACCGGGGCAAACCCTGGACCATGCGTCAATATGCCGGCTTCTCAACCGCCGAAGAATCAAACAAACGCTACCATTATTTATTAAGCCAGGGTACAAATGGCCTTTCGGTAGCGTTTGACCTGCCTACGCAAATAGGCTATGACTCTGACCACGCGCTTGCCGAAGGCGAGGTAGGCAAAGTAGGTGTAGCTATTGATTCATTAAAGGATATGGAGACCCTGTTTGCAGGCATAGAGTTGAAAGATATTACCACCTCTATGACTATCAATGCCACAGCTCCAATCCTGCTGGCTATGTACATTGCCCTGGCTAAAAAGCAGGGAGCTGATCTTAAACAGATCTCGGGTACTATACAAAATGATATATTAAAGGAGTATGCCGCCCGTGGTACCTATATATATCCGCCTGCGCCGTCCATGCGGCTCATTACCGATGTGTTTGAATATTGCAGTAAAGAGATACCCCGGTGGAACACTATTTCCATATCGGGTTATCACATCCGCGAAGCGGGCTCAACTGCAGTGCAGGAACTGGCATTTACGTTGGCCAATGGCAAAGCTTATTTAAAAGCTGCACTGGATAAGGGGCTTGATATTAACGTGTTTGCCAAACGCCTTTCTTTCTTTTTTAACTGCCATAGTAATTTTTTTGAAGAGATAGCCAAATTCCGGGCCGCCAGGCGCATGTGGGCGTTTATTACCCGGCAACTCGGCGCTACAGATCCCGGCGCTCAAAAGCTTCGTTTTCATACGCAAACAGGTGGCTCAACCTTAACAGCGCAGCAGCCTTTAAATAATATTATAAGGGTAAGTAACCAGGCTATGGCCGCTGTATTAGGAGGTACGCAATCATTGCATACCAATGGGTATGACGAAGCTTTATCGTTACCAACCGAGGCTGCCGCCAAAATTGCCTTGCGCACCCAGCAAATCATTGCGTTTGAAAGTGGTGTTACCGACACCGTAGACCCATTGGCCGGTTCATACTTTATAGAAGCATTAACAGATGAGATCGAAGCCGCCGCGCAATTATATATAGATAAGATAGATGCTATGGGCGGTGCGGTAAAAGCCATTGAGCAGGATTACATTCAGCAGGAAATAGCTGCATCGGCCTATCAATATCAACAGGAAATTGAAACCGGCGAAAAAGTAATTGTTGGCGTTAACCGGTATATGCAGCAAGAAGATGCGCCTGTTAACGTGTTTAGGGTGGATGATGCTATCAGAAAAATGCAGTCGGTAAAAATTGCTGAGCTAAAAGAAAAACGAAATAGTGAAGATGTTGAGAAAAGTTTACATCTTTTGAGAATAGCAGCAACCGGTACTGAAAATTTAATTCCTTTTATCGTAACTTCGGTAGAAAGCTATGCTACCCTTGGTGAAATTGCCGACGTACTGCGCGGTGTTTTTGGAGAGTATTAGCGTCGTGGCGTGGCTTAGGTGCTTGTGTTTTTGGCGTGCCACAAATCAATAAACTTGGTTTTTATTTTTTATAAGGCACTAAACCAGTGCGTTATTTTTTTGTTTGTAATAACCGCTTTAATAGCGCAAACATTACCCGTGTTTTGGCGTATAATTAACGGTTGTAACAGGCGGTTTTGTTATACTTTTTTTTGAAATTTCAAAAAAAGAAAAAAACAATTGAGAAATATTTGGATTGTGATTTTTATACCAAAAAATATGTTATCCATACAAAAATTTCATTAAAAAATCGAATTTGTTAGTAAAAAGCCAAATGTTAAAAAAGTGAAAATTTAATTTTTTTATAAGCTTTTTTTGGCAATATTCGATGTTCCGTAGCAAGGCCAAAAGTTGTTTCGCTGGGGGTTGGAAATCAATATTTTACTTTTATCTATATGGAAAAAACTTGTACGAACGTTTGGAATAGCTGCCTTCAGATCATCAAAGACAACATACCGGCCCAGAGTTTTAAGACTTGGTTTGAGCCGATAAAAGCTTTGAGGATGGAAGGAAGCGTATTAACCATACAAGTACCAAGTTTATTCTTTTACGAGTGGCTTGAAGAGCACTATGTAGGGTTACTGCGCAAAACAATTAAGAAACAATTGGGCGACGAAGGACGTTTAGAGTATAATATAGTTGTTGAGCAATCATCAAGTAAACCATACACAACTAATATGCCTTCAAACGGAAATGGCGCTGATTCAAAACATCAGAGTATGCCGATACCTATTTCAATTAACAAGGATATTAAAAACCCCTTTGTTATACCCGGGCTTAAAAAGTTGAATGTAGATCCTCAGCTTAACCGTAACTACACCTTCGAAAACTTTGTTGAGGGTGATTGTAACCGTTTGGCCCGCTCGGCCGGTTATGCAGTAGCGGCTAAACCCGGAGGTACCTCATTTAACCCACTGATGATTTATGGAGGTGTAGGTTTAGGTAAAACCCACCTGGCACAAGCCATCGGTAACGAGATCAAGCGTACCCTGCCCGATAAACTGGTACTGTATGTATCATGCGAAAAATTTACACAGCAATTTGTTGATGCTTTAAAACATAATAACATCAACGATTTTGTGAACTTTTACCAGGCCATTGATGTGCTGATCATGGATGATGTGCACAACTTTGCCGGTAAAGAAAAAACACAGGATTTCTTCTTCCATATTTTTAACCACCTGCACCAATCGGGCAAACAGCTGATCATTACATCAGATAAAGCACCTAAGGATTTGGCCGGTTTGGAAGAACGCCTGCTTTCGAGGTTTAAATGGGGCTTATCTGCCGATTTGCAGATCCCTGACCTGGAAACCCGTATGGCTATCCTGAAAAACAAAATTTACCAGGACGGTATCGATCTGTCAAACGATGTGATCGAGTACGTTGCCCATAACATCGACAATAACGTACGTGAGCTGGAAGGTGCCATGGTATCATTACTGGCACAGTCAACCCTTAACCGTAAGGAGATTGACCTGAACCTGGCTAAACAAATGTTGAAAAACTTTGTGAAGAACTCATCTAAAGAAATTTCGATGGAATACATTCAAAGCCTGGTGTGTGAGTACTTTGAAGTGCCTATTGAGATGGTGAAGTCACAAACCCGTAAACGCGAGATTGTGCAGGCCCGTCAGATATCTATGTATTTGGCCAAAGCACATACCAAAAGCTCGCTTAAATCAATCGGCCATTTCTTTGGTGGCCGCGACCACTCTACGGTGATCTATGCCTGCCAAACTGTTGAAGATTTGATTGACACCGATAAGAAATTTAAAGGTTACGTAGCCGATATTCAGAAGAAACTGAAAATGTCGTAATAAACGATTTTAAAGATTTAGAAGCCTTGCATTTATGCAGGGCTTTTTTGTTGGTCCCGCTGGAGCTATTTGTAAAACAGACGGTGATTATAAAAGCAAGGTGCCCTCCATCACAGTAACCGACGAGTTGCTCCCCAAAGCATTCCTCTACATGAATAGTTGAAGGTTGATTGACAAGTACTCCCTGTAAAATTTTATGATCCTGATTGGTATTAATGTAATTGGCTTGCTGCAGGAGTCCGGCAAGTGTTTCGGCGGCTTTTCATACGGTTGGTCGGTAAACGTATTAAATGTGCAGTTTGTAACTTTTTCATTGACAGATTTTTTTGCTTACAGTAAAGTAAAAAAGCCGCGTATGTTAAATATCACTATAATTTGAAACTGGATTAATAAAAATGTAGTTATTGTTATGAGACAGATCATATTTTTTAAAAATCCGGCGTGTTGCCGCCTAATAGCTTGTTACCTGTATGTTGAGATAATTCATTGTTTGGCTTGTTAATTAAATGTATATTTAACGGTTAAGTAATAACATCTAAACCTTACATGAAAAAACTACTGTTACTGGTGCTGACTTTTGTTTGCATCTCCCGTGTTTATGGACAATCTATCAGGCTTGAAAAAGGCAAAGAGTTTGAAATCAATGTTCATAATCTGAATCACTTTACAGATTATACCGAAAATTCAAACTACACATACGCTTTTAAGGTGTTAGGGAAGGAGGGTGTAAACACTTTACTTGATTGCCGAATGGTAAAAGCAGTTTTATCTAACGTCAATAAAAACCCTGTAAACAGTAATGAGTTAAATAGCGACAGCGTTAGAACGGCGAGATTAAATTCATCATGGACCCTGATACCGCTGGCCTTATTGCAACAATCATTTACAGTAACAGTAGCTCCCAATGGCGATTTGGTGAAGATCGACGGTGTTGATGAGATTTTACAGGATGCTTCAGATAGATGGGTATTAAATTATAATACCACCGCCGAACTAAAAAATAATGGAGTAGGATTTGTAAAATCTACTATTGAAAAAATATTTCCTCAATTGCCTAAACAAACAATCGGGTATAAAAGCGAGTGGACCGGGCGGTATTTAAGTTTTAATGCTACTGCCATTGATGGAGCGCTTCTCTACCTCGCCATAGTAGGGAAAGATAAGGAGGATATTGCAGGCTCAGGCATTTTTAACCAGGTTACCGGGCTTTTTGAACAACTACAATATAAAACGTTATTAAAGTTTTTTGACATAAATGGCAAAACTAAAGGCTATATTGATTTAAATTACAAGCAAAAACTGCGCTACGGAAGCGGCCATTATTTAGCGGCGGATACTGCATGGATCAATATGCTGGTAAAAACCAATCAATATTTTGGTAAGGCTTTCATGGATAAAATGAATTTTGATAGTACCAGGGCATTCACCTACCTAAGGGCCCACGACGACGCGTTTGTAAATGACCCCTATTATGCAACGGCCAAACTTGATCTTGTACAGCGTGGGGCAGGCAATAATTATGAAGTGTATGGTAAACAGCTGCGAAGTACTCCCGCCAAATTCTTGAAAGGAAACGAGGTACACTTATTCAATAAATTTTCCGAGTCAATGAATACCTCTGCCGATTCGGCTTATGAGGTGAGCAAGTACATGTACCAAATGGAAGCCTTTAATGGTTTGGTGCAAGAGTCATACTCCCAAAATTTTTTATTTTTAAAATCGGCCGACCTATTGCAAAATGATGACTTTAAAAAGTACGTTGCCGAAAAGAAACTTTCAGATGCGGATGTGAAAAAGATGCTGGACGAGATGAGTGAGAAACACGCTGTGACGGTAACCAATAGTGCCAAATTACTTTCAATGCTCCACCAGGATAAAAACCCTTTAATGCAGCAAAAGATCAATCCCATGTATTTATGGGTAAATGCTAAAGATCATGGAAATGATAAAGTGGTTTTATCAAAAACGGCCAGTGCGTTTATGAAGATGAAGGATGATGAGATAAAAAATGGTAATGGTGGGCGCTATGCCTTGCTGTTCTATAAGCAGCTTATATCAGTTTCTCAAAAAGGCAAGGCGGAGGCATTACTTCAAAAAACTATTGAAAATCTTGAGAGGCTTGCTGAAGATACTTTAAATAAAGATCGTTATGCGCACAAAAATATATTAGCCTATGCCTGGTATTTAAAGTATCAGGCTGCAAAACCTGCGGACTCCGTTAAAGCCCTGCAGTATCTTTCAAAAGCTGCTCAATATTCGCCCTCGGGCAATAAGGAAAAGGCGTATGTTAGTTTTTACGACCGGGTTTTTTTGCACTCAGAAGAAAGTTATCGCCAGCAATTTATTGAAAAGCTATTTGCCCTTGGGGATAATGAACAAGCTTTAAAAGTTTTTGCTGATCATATCAATTCGGCTCCAACCAGCATTGACGAGATGCGGAAAATTTATGAGCAGCATTTTCCTGATAAAAAATTTAAGGATTTTTTTGCAGCTAACATCCTACCATCATGGCAGGCCGCACCAGATTTTGTATTAAAAGGTATTGATGGCAAGGAACGTTCTTTAGCCGAGTTTAAAAACCATTGGCTGGTTATTGATTTTTGGGGGACTTGGTGTCCTCCATGCCGGGATGAAATGCCGGCTATTAATGTTTTTAATAAGGAGCTTAAAGATGGAAAATATACCGGAGTCAATTTTTTAAGTGTAGCCTGCCGGGATAACGCCGAGAATGTAAAAGCATATCTCGCCACCAATAAGTTTGATATTCCCGCTGCTATGGCAAATGAGACTATCGAAAAGCTGTACAATATTGCTGGTTATCCGTCAAAAATCCTCGTATCGCCCGAAGGAAAGATGCTGGCATTGAAATTTGGGGATGATTGGGCTGGAACTATTAAGAAGTTTAACGATATCTATCCGGTAAATAATTAAACCTGCATATCGGGATAATAGTAAATGCGGTATATTTAGGTATGAGAAAACTTATCCTGTGTGCCTTTATCTTGTTATCATTAAAATCCTTTGCTCAGCAAACGGAGCAGGATGCTATTAAGCAAACCATTAATACTATGTTTAATGCCATGCGTAAAGGCGATAGTAGCCTGCTCCGTTCAACCTTTGCTAAAGGAATCGCATTTCAAAGTGTAGCCAATAAAAAGGATGGAACAGTAAGTTTAGAGATTGAAAACCCCGATGATTTTATAAAGTCGATCGGCACTCCGCACAAAGGTGTTTACGACGAGCGGGTCACCTTTGCCGATATCAAAATTGATGGGCCGCTGGCCAGCGTTTGGGCACCATACAAGTTTTATTTAGATGATAAATACAGCCATTGCGGGGTAGATGTTTTCCAGCTAATGAAAACCGCAGAGGGCTGGAAGATCATTTATATTGTTGATACCCGGCGCAAAGATAATTGCCCGGAGTAGTGCCTAAAAGGCGAGGGTCAATGATAGTTGAATAACAGTTACCCGACCAGCTGTTAAACCCTGTTGAAGTTGATAATTCCCCTCAACCAAGAGGTAATGCAATACTTCCCGATTATCGGCATCCACAATGATATATTCAGCTATACCATTGCGCTTGTAAAGATCAAATTTTTTCTCTTTATCGTAATTCTTGTTTGAGGAGAGGATTTCAATTACCAGGTCTGGTGTACCGTAAATGCCTTTCCTTTGGATTATATCTGTGTGTTCTTTTTTTATGTAGATAATATCCGGCTGCACAACGCTTTGTTCTGCATCAAGGTAAACATCACAGGGCGCAATAAATATCTCCCCTAAACCTGTATCTTTTGTTGCTGATCTGAGCTGATAAGCGAGATCAAATAAAATCCGTTGATGATCAGTAGTAGGCGAGGGCGACATATAAAGCGTGTTATCGATTACTTCACACAAAGTACCCTCTGGTAGCAGGTTAAACACCTCCATCGCCGTTCTCGGTATATCTAAAATGTTTTTCATCTTATGCTAAAATAAACAAAACGGGGTAAAAGTGCAATTCTTACAATACCCCCAATTTCGTCATCCCGTAAAATAGACCGGCGCAATGCATGGCTTGTTTTATCTCATTATTGAGCAGTAATTGTTTCACCTCTTCAACGGTATATTCTTCAACAATCAGGTCTTCCAATTCGTCAAGGTGCTGTCCCTGTACTTTTTTACCGCCTTTGGTAAAGTAGGTAAATGTTTTATTGTTTGCTGTGGATGGATTACCGTATACGGTGCAAATCAGTTCAAATTCATCAAACTGGTAGCCGGTTTCTTCCAGCAACTCGCGGCGTATGGCATGTACAGGCTCTTCACCCGCATCAATTACGCCGCCCGGTATTTCGAGCGATATAACGCCCGCAGCATGACGGTATTGTTTAACCATGAGCACCTTGTTATCTTCGGTTATGGCTACAGCATTTACCCAGTTCGGGTATTCAAGTACGTAATAATCTTCAACTATTTTGCCGTTTGGCATTTCGCATTTATCAATGCGCAAGGTGGCCCAGGGGCCTTTGTGGATATATGATGATGAAAGTAATTTCCAGGTGAGATCTTTACTCATAGTTGTTTTGCAGAAATTGATAGATAGTATTACGTTTATTTATATTCTCAAAAGAGGTGCGATGATGGTCTTTCTCCAGCCGGTTAAATATGGAAATGACTTTTTGTAAGGCGGCTAATGTTTCATCGTTAGCAACAAACGGCTCATAATAGAGATATAGCAGTTGCGCTAAAGCATCCAGCTTGTCGGCCGAATAATTCCTTTCATCAAGTATAAGGTCAAAATCTTCGATGCTTAACTCAAGTAACTCCGGTAGTTTAATATCATATTCATCCTGAAGCATCTGATCGGCATGTTGAATAAACGCTTCAGGATTTACCGCATTTTTAAAACCGGCAAGCCTTGTTATCGAGTATACGATTTTTTCGATCTCGCTTAAGATATAGTCTTTTTGCATAAAGTTAGCTGCTATATGTGAACGTTTACCAGCTGCCGCTTGAACCGCCACCGCCACCACTGCCGCCGCCAAAACCTCCGAAGCCACCGCCGCCTGAACTGCCGCCGCCACCTGAAAAGCCTCCCCAGTCGCTGCCACTGCTCCGGCCGCCACCACCGAGCATATTGCCCGCCAGGAACCACCAGAATGGGCTTGCGCCGCCACGGCGGCCAATGATCTGCCTGCCGCCACCGCCGCCACCGCGATTACGAAACACCAGTATGAGGATCACTACCACGATGACAATGAATATAAAACCAGCCGGACCGCTATTGCTTTGCTTTGGTTTTTTTGTTGCCTTATACTCACCCTTCATGGCTTTGATGATGCTGTTGGTACCAGCATCAAGTCCGCCATAATAATCGCCTTGTTTAAAATGTGGTTTAAGGTCGTTTTGAATAATATCCTGCGTAACAATATCAGGTAAAGCACCTTCGGCACCATAGCCGGTTTGGATACTCATTTTGCGATCGCCGATAGCTACAAGCAGCAGTACGCCGTTATTTTTTTCTTTTTGGCCAATGCCCCATTTGCGTAATAATTGAACGCCATAGTCATTGATGTCATAATTGCCTACAGATTTCAGTATCACTACTGCTATCTGCGTTGAAGTAGAATCGTTAAATGCAACCAGTTTAGTTTCCAGCTGTTGCTTATCAGCCTGACTTAAGGTGTTGGTATAGTCGTTAACGAGGGTATTGGAGCGTTCCGGAAAATCCTGGGCCTTTGCGGCAATAACGCAAAGTATAAATCCGAAAAACAGTATAAATTTTTTGAACATGTTTTTAAATTTTAATCGCCATCCATAAAGGCAATATCATCCGGAAGTTCGTTTTGATCGCCATTTTGATGAGGGAAATATTTTTGCAATTGTTCACCGGCAATTTTAAGCCCTGTAACAATCCCTTCAACAATATCGCCGTATTTAAAATGTTGCAGCATATCATCGCGGGTGGTATCCCAAAAATCGGGCGGAACCACCTGGTTAATACCTGCGTCACCTATAATGGCAAACTTACGGTCGACAGTGGCAACATACACCAGTACGCCATGCCTGAGCTTGGTTTTGTGCATATTAAGCTGCTGGAAATATTTTGCGGCGCGGTCAAGAACATTCTCGCTGCATCTTTTTTCGATGCAAACCCTGATTTCGCCCGATGAGCGGTGCTCGGCATCTTCAATAGCTTTGCGGATGCGCTGCTGCTCTTCTTCGTTAAATACAGCCATATTTTTTTGTGATTACACCGATTATTTTATGATTGTGCTGATTTTTATGATTACACCGACTTCTAACGATTACGTGATTCTGCAACAAAATCGGTGAAATCATTTCAATCGGTGAAATCCTTTAATTAAACTCTACTTTGGGGGCTTTATCAGCACCTGGTTCGGCAGTAAAATATCCTTTTGCAGAAAAGCCGAACATTTTGGCAGTTATATTGGCCGGGAATGAGCGGATTTTGCTGTTGTATTCCTGCACAGCGTCATTGAAATCTTTACGCGATACATTGATCCTGTTTTCGGTACCTTCCAATTGAATTTGCAGGTCGTGAAAGTTAGAGTTCGATTTCAGGTCAGGATAGTTTTCTGTAATTGAAAGCAATTTGCCAAGGGCAGCACTTAACTCGCCCTGCGATGCCTGGAATGCTTTTATTGATTCTGGTGTAAGTTTGTTAGGGTCAACCTGTACCGATGTAGCTTTTGAACGCGCCTCAACTACAGCTGTTAACGTGCTTTTTTCAAAATTGGCCGCACCTTTTACTGTGTTAACTAAATTAGGGATCAAATCACTGCGGCGCTGGTAATCGCTCTGCACAGCACCCCATTTGGCTTTAACAGATTCATCCAGTTTTACCATGCTGTTGTAGCTGCACGAGCTTAACGACATAGCAGTCACTATAACTAATATGGCTGAGAATAACTTTTTCATTTGTTTTTCGTGTGTTTATGTGATGTTTTGGGTTAGAGTGCAAATCACGTACCGTTGTTACAAACGTAGTTTGTGCTGACAACGTGTCAAGATACGGCTTTTTCGGTAAATTATGGAAGCAGGGGGTTGATGTGTGAAGTGAACTGTGCGAATTGAGAAATAATTAGCCCGGTATTGCTATAAAAGCAGAAAGCCCCATCAGGGGCTGCAGCTTTATAGTGATTTTTGTGAAATTGTTTAAGGGCGGGATCATTTTATCCTGCCAGGCAGTGCTCTTCGCGCATGGTTAGTTTGGCTACCATATCTTTTAAAAGTGTACGGGCACGGTGAAGGGTAGTGCGGGATAAAAGTTCGCTCATGCCCAGTGAAGAGCCGATTTCCTGGTGCGAATAACCTTCAATAGCGTACATGTTGAAAACAGAGCGGTATGTTTTTGGTAGTTTTTGTACCAGTTTCATCAGGTCTTTAGCTTCAAGGCCATTATCATTAAATGAGCTGCTGATAGGTATGGCGGAAGCTTCTTCGGTAGCAAAATCATCCACTAAAACCATTGGTTTTAATTTGCGGTAGCGTGATATGGCACAATGCACCATGATGCGGCGGATCCATCCCTCCAAACTACCTTCGCCGCGGTAGTTTTTCATATTGCGGAACATTTTTATGAATCCCTCTTGTAATATATCCTGTGCCTCGTCTTTATCGGTTGCATAGCGCATGCAAACTGCAAGCATGCGGGGCGCTAATAACCTGTATAATTGTTCCTGGCTTTTTCTGTCGTTACTCAGGCAACCATTCCATATTGTGTGTAAGCGTTCGTCGGCGGTAGTCATTTTTTTATTATTTAAATACATGATGTGCATGCCAATCTGAATGCCATTTTGTAATTTATTGATTTTCAGAAACTTATTTTTTATTGCGTTTTGAAACTGTTCGATAGCGTACGGTCATTGTGCAAAGCCGAACGGTTTTGCATGCTTTTTTTAGTGTATATTTTTTTTCGGAAGGCCTTTTGAAAGAGGGAAGCAATACTTTTTGCCTTACAAACGCGAACCCACATTAAGCACTCGTTAAAAACCTACCGTGTACCCATAAATTTTAAATAAAAATGTCATTTCGAAAGAGCAAATGGGGCTGGGGGCCGGGGCGAAAGAGAAATCTTATACGCCCTGTAAAGTCGCTTTGCATAGTTTAGAGCTGGATGTATAAGATTTCTCCTCAACACATCCGTACGTTCCCCCGACAGGTTCGTCGAAATGACGTTTTCTTTTAATTCATAATCATATAATAATTAAAAGATGTGGGTACACGGTAGGTTAAAAACGAGCGCAAGATTAATGCTAATCAAGAGCTCCCCCTTTAGGGGGCTGGGGGGCTGCGGTTTTTTCTTAACTTTGCACCATCCGGGATAAAAACCCGGCATCAGTCATGACAAAAGAAACAGAGATAGTTTGCCCTCCCGGGCAGCATGAAGATGAGGCGGTTTTAAAACAGCTTGCAGCATCAGCGCTAAAAATTCCACTGAAAAACATTACTGCGTTAAAAATTTTAAAACGCTCTATTGATGCTCGTGGCCGCCGTGTGGTGTACCGCATGCAGGTGAGGGTTTTTATGCAGGAGGCTTATCAGCCCGAAGTTTTTACTGTTAATTATCCCAATGTACAATTTGGCCGACCGGTAATTATAGTAGGTGCAGGCCCTGCGGGGTTATTTGCCGCTTTACAATGTATCGAACTTGGGTTAAAACCAATTGTTATTGAACGGGGAAAGGATGTGAAACAACGTCGCCGTGATCTGGCAAACATTAATAAACAAGGCCTTGTTAACCCCGAATCAAATTATTGTTTTGGTGAGGGAGGGGCAGGTACCTACTCTGATGGTAAGCTGTACACGCGCTCAACTAAACGGGGCGATGTAAACCAGGTATTAAAAATGTTTGTAGCCCATGGTGCTGCCGAAGATATACTGATTGATGCGCGACCACACATTGGTACCAACAAGCTGCCGCAAATTATTACGGCCATGCGCGAAACCGTACTGAATGCAGGTGGGGAGATCATGTTTGATACTAAAGTGACTCAATTGCTGGTTGAGTTTGGGAAAATTAAAGGTGTAAAAATAGCAACAGGCGAAAAGGTAATGTCTGATGCTGTGATGCTGGCAACCGGGCACTCGGCAAGGGATGTGTTTGAAATGCTGCATGCCCAAAATATTTTGATAGAAGCCAAGCCTTTTGCTTTGGGCGTAAGGATAGAACATCCGCAGGAAATAATTGACCGCGCCCAATATCATTGCGAATACCGCGGGCCCGATCTGCCGCCGTCATATTACAGCCTCGTTGAGCAGGTTGATGACCGCGGCGTGTTTTCTTTTTGTATGTGCCCCGGCGGTATTATAGCTCCATGCTCAACGGAGGCCGGTGAAATTGTGGTGAACGGATGGAGCCCTTCAAAACGGAACAATCCTTTTGCTAATTCAGGTACGGTAGTACAGATCAATATGGAAGACGTTGCAGGAAATGATAACGACCCTTTTAAGATGCTCAACTTTCAAAAGCAGGTTGAGCGGGCTGCTTTCGCAGCCGGGGGCGGTAACCTGGTAGCGCCGGGGCAGCGCATGGTTGATTTTGTGCAAAACCGTTTATCAACCGATTTGCCGGTTAACTCATACCTGCCAGGCACCAGGAGTGTTGAGCTGAAAGAGGTTTTACCCAATTGGATCAATGAGCGTTTGCGCAAGGCGTTGCCTGTGTTTGGCAAAAAAATGAAAGGGTATTATACTAACGAAGCCATTTTAGTAGGTGTTGAATCGCGGACCTCGTCGCCGGTTAAAATTCCGCGCGATAAGGAAACCTTACAGCATCCGCAGGTTACCGGCTTATTTCCCTGCGGAGAAGGGGCTGGCTATGCCGGTGGTATAATTTCTGCTGCTATTGATGGCATTAACTGTGCAAATGCTGCTTTAAAAATATTATCATGACCACATCTCAAAAATTAGCTAACGAACTTGAAAGTGTTTTATCCGGTGAACCATGGTATGGCCCATCGGTTTATTCCATTGTTGAAAGTATCAGCTTTGAAGCTGCTTACGAAAAGCCTGTGGGCTCGGTGCATAATATTGCTGCTATTATTTTGCATATGACCGGATGGACAGAGGAGGTAATGGACAGGATGAACGGCATGGACGCCCAATTGCCGGTACGGGGTGACTGGCCCGAACCAGGCCTGCCCGACGAACAAAAGTGGAAATGGATTGTTGAAGATTTAAAACTGGTGAATGTAAACCTGGCGGGCTTTATCCAGAATTTTCCGGAAGAAAAATGGAGCGAAACCGTTACCGGTAAGCTTGACAGGGAGCTTGGTACAGGCGAAACTTACGAGCACCAGGTGAGCGGTTTGATACAGCACCATATTTATCATTCGGCCCAAATTGCTTTACTAAACAGGATGATCAATGGCTGATAAGAAAACATTAATATTAGGGGCAACACCCGATACCAGCAGGTATGCCAACTTTGCGGCTACCCGTTTGGTTGAACGCGGGCACACCATTGTTAACGTTGGGATAAAAACAGGCGAGGTTGCCGGTGTACCTATCGAAAAACCCGAAACCATTCATCATGATATCGATACCATTACACTGTACGTAGGTCCGCAAAACCAACCGCCGCTGTATGATTACATATTGAATACAAATCCCAAACGTATTATATTTAATCCTGGTACTGAGAATACCGAACTAAGGCGCAAAGCCAATGAAAAAGGTATTGAAACGGAGTATGCCTGTACGCTGGTGATGTTATCGGTAGGGGAGTATTAGACATCGTAACCGTAACTTTTAATTATTGGCCGCCAGTAGTCGAGGTGTTTATCCCAGGCATGGCATCCAAATGACAGTTTATTTTTGTTTATTGTCATTGCCCTTTCCGGAAATAGTTCGATAGAGAAATGAAGAGCTTTTTTATACGACGGAATATTCAGCACCTTCTTTTTTCGGTTAACTTCAATACCCCAAAATACATCTTCATTAAAGTAGTGATCATGGTTAAGGCTTAAATAGCGTTTTGCCTCGCTTTGCATGTCAATACAAAGTTTGTGAAACTTTTGTACCCTTCGTAAGGAGAAGCCGCCGTTACCAACCTTGTTTTCAAATTGCATCGGTGATGGACGGCCATCTTTTTGCACATCGAATTTAGCATGTGTCCAGCGCTGAATCTTTGATTTTACAGCCTTAACAATATCCGGGTAATCATATTCACGTATCCAGGGCGCACCAATATAATCATAGCCTTCGGAGCACCATTGCATCAACTCGTCCCTGAATACAAATGCATCAAGTTGGTGGATCAATATAAAATCGTATCTTAAAAAGCTCCGGTAAAATTCCTCCGAGAGCATAAGTTCGTTATAGCTACTAATATCTTTAAAATACCTGTTATCAAAATTGATCACACTAATATCTGATTTAACTTCATTAGGTAATACCAGGTTATTCGGTTTAATAATAATTATATCATGGGCTGATAAAATCTTGGTTGCCTGTGCAAAAGCTGCCCGTTCAAGATTATTTATGACAGGTTTATAAAAAGGGATTACTACTGCTGCTTTCAATGCTGATGTTTGAGTTTTTAAACGTCGCCAACGCGGCCATGAAAAATTATATTACAGGTTTACGCCTGGGTATTAAAAGCCTGCATATCTATAAGCTTCTTGTAAAGACCATTGTTTTGAAGTAACTCGGTATGCGATCCCCGTTCAACAATGCAGCCATTTTCAAGAACAAGTATAATATCTGCGTTTTGTATGGTGCTTAAACGATGTGCGATAATAAGTGAGGTGCGGTTCTGCATCAGGTTATTCAAAGCTTCCTGCACAAGTTTTTCCGACTCGGTATCCAGTGCGGATGTTGCCTCATCCAATAACATAATGGGTGGATTGTTCAACACCGCGCGGGCGATACAGATGCGTTGGCGTTGGCCGCCCGATAGTTTTGTGCCGCGGTCTCCCGTGTTAGTTTGGTAGGCGTTAGTTGTTTCCATAATAAAATTATGGGCATTGGCTATGCGGGCAGCAGCTTCCACCTCCTGCTGTGTTACATTGGGTTTGCCGAAGGCGATGTTGTTAAAAATAGTATCGTTAAACAAAATAGACTCCTGGTTAACGATGCCCATTAATGCCCTTAATGATTCCATGGTAACGGTTTGTATGTTTTTCCCGTCGATGGAGATCGTACCAGATTGAGGCTCGCTAAACCTTGGCAGCAAATCCATTAAAGTTGATTTACCACCGCCGGAGGGGCCAACCAGGGCTACTGTTTTTCCCTTCGGGATTTCGAAGCTAACGCCTTTTAATACATATTTTTCAGTTTCAACCTCAGGTTTTCCGGTATCTGCCGCTTGTTTACCATCAGGTTTAACGGTATAGGCAAATGATACGTTTTCAAATTTAACCTTATCCTCAAAGCCGGTAAGTTCTGTTGCATCGGGAGCATTTACAATCAGGGGCTTCTCGTCTATCAGCGCCAGTACACGTTCGCCCGCCGCTATACCTGAGTGAATGTTGCTAAAAGAATCTGATATGGCCTTAGCCGGACGCATAACTTGCGAAAATAGCGCGATGTAAACGATAAAATCGGAGGCAGTTAAGGAGGTGCCGGTACCACTAATAATTAATGAGCCGCCGTATAACACGATGCCTGCAACCATCAATACACCTAAAAATTCGGACACAGGTGAGGCCATTTGCTGCCTCTTGGCCATTGAACGGGTAATTCTTGAATATTCCCTGTTTTCGTGATCGAAACGGTTTTTTATAAACGGAACGGCATTAAATGCCTTGATAATCTTAATGCCCGATAAAGCTTCATCAAGGTTGCTGATCATGTTACTGTAAGTTTGCTGTGATTCGGCGGCCTGTTCTTTAAGGCGTTTCACTATCCTCGATATAATAAATGCTGAAACTGGGATTATCAGCATGGAAAACAAGGTTAGTTTAACGGATATTACAAACAGCATCACCAGGTAGGCAATCAATTGAAAAGGTTCTTTAAACGCCACCTGTAGCGTACCCGTAACGGAAAATTGCACCACCTGTACATCCGCCGAAATTTTTGACATGATATCGCCCTTGCGCTCGTTATTAAAATAACCCAAATGCAGGTTCATCACATTGTTAAATACGGTGCGGCGCAGGTTAAGTAACGTGTAGATACGCAGGTTTTCCATTATTCGCTGAGATAAATACCTGAATAGATTACTTAATAGTACTGACGTCACAATAGCTATACAAACAAACTTTAAAGCACCAAGCGGGCCATAGTACTGATTGGCCGTATGTGCAAAAAATTCAAAGTCTTTAATAGGATCCCACCAGTTTTTAGGTTTAACAATTATGGCAGTTGCGGCGTGCTTGTCAAAAATTGTGGTAAGCAACGGTGCGAGCAGCGCTATATTGAGCGTATTAAATATTACTGAAAATAAAGTACATATAAAATAAGGGAATGCGAATTTCCCTATAGGGCGTGCAAATGAAAGAAGCCTGAAATAAATCTTCATTAAATAATTTTAAAAGTGCAAAGCTAATAGTAATTAAGTAATTAAAACGAGCAAAAATATAGAAGCGATCAAGGCGTTTTAGCAAGATTTGCAAGGTAGTAGAAAAGGGCCGTTCAAAAACTGTTATGCCTTTATCAAAGATTGCGCTCAATTAAGCGTAAAAGGAAAAGCATACATGGCTGAAAACTATATATGGGAAAAGTATTAGATAAATTTGATACCGCTATCGATTATGTGAGCGGTCATTTTTCATCAAGTACTTCGCGATAAAGCCGTAAATATTGCTTTGCTGTTTCATCCCAGTTAAATTTTTGCGCATGGGCCTTTATTTTTTCGGATGGGTTGTTTTCGCGGAAATGCCGCATGCCTTCATCAAATGTTTTTTGCATCTCTTCACCATCAAAACTGGGGAAATAATAAGCACAATCTCCGGCAATTTCGGGTAAAGAAGTATGAGTTGATACAAAAACTGGCTTGCCGTGGTGCATCGCTTCTATCACCGGCAAGCCAAAGCCTTCGGCTATTGAAGGAAAAACGAATGCTTCACAATTTTTATAATACCAGGCTTTATCATTATCTGATATTGTTCCGATTATTTTTACTCTGTTTTCAACACCGTATTTTTTTGCCTCTGCCATAACTTCGTTTTCATACGGGGTTTTTATCCCGGCTATAATAAGCTCAAAGTCGTTATTGGCCAGTAATGCCGGTAAAACGTGGAAGTTCTTCTTTGCCGAAACTATACCTATGGTGAACAGAAAGTTGTGTTTAGGCTGGTATGCCGGTAAGTGTCCTTCAGGTAATTCAAGTTTGTCGGCACCGTTGTAAATGACAGTTAATTTATCAATAACGTTGGGAAAATAAGTAGCAACATCATCTGCTGCAAATTTCGATATGGTTACTATACGATGGCATTTGTTAATGCGTTCACCCAGTTTTTTCAGGTAATGTTTTAATTTTTTTTCACCGATATTTTCATGGATCTGGTTAATGTCATGTATAGTCATGATCTTTTTATACTTACTGCGTACCTTTTTTGGTTTCAGCCTTGAAAATTGATCGGTAAAATGGAATAGCTTTATATTGTCTTTGTTTATGAAAAAAAACTTATGATATTTTTGACGATAATGTCGCTTCACTTCATCATTATCAAAATCAGCTGTAGCATCATATAAAAAATAACTCAAATCAAAATTTTCGTTTTCTTTTATCAGTGCTTTTCCCAGGCTTCTCCCAAAATAAAATAAGCCAGTATTGGGATATTGCATCGAATCAAACGTTACCAATACACGAGGTTTATTCATATCCATGTTTTAATTTTCTCTGCCACCATAAACGGCGTAATTGTTTCTAAATTGCTTGTCCCGCTTTCCATAAATCCGGCCCTTTTACCAACAGGGGCCCACCGGCCCGGGTGTATAGGCCTTAACGAGGGGAATAATCCAAGGGTATTGATCCCGGTTAAAGCAGCAATGTGCAGCGGGCCAGTACCCGAAGCAATAAGCCCGCCAGCTTTACTTATAAAAGCTATCAATTGCCCTAACGACATTTGCCCTGTCATGTCGCGTACGGTTGAGGGTAACGTCGGGATCCAGTTTGCAAGCAATGCTTTTTCATTTTCAGATCCGGTTATGATGATGTTGAATTTATCGGGCGGAAGGATCTGAACAAGCTCCGCGAAATTATCAAGGCCCCACTCCATACCGCTGCCGTGCGATTTTGGATGAATGATGAGGTTAAATTTATCATTTACAAGTACAGCATCCAAGGCTGGTGTAAGCACAACAGCATTATGAAAATTATTGTGCGATATAATTTCGGGCAGAGAAGGTATTTGTTCAAGCCCTAACGGTTTCAACAAAACAAGGTTGAGCTGCGCCTCATGCAGATCTGATTTTTTGCGGCTCAATTTTACCAGCTTATTGCATGTATACCAATGGAATACCCTGTTGGTTGTTCCTATCCGGAGTTTAATACCTGCCTGCCTTGCTATTTTAGCGATATGTTTATTGGGCAGCACATGTATTATGGTATCGATATTTTGTTTTTGCAGATATTCAACCTGATGTTGTTCGGAGAGTTTTTTTAACTCATCGTAATTAATAAAAGCATCTATTGCTGCTATGGTGTTAATTACAGGCTGCGTATAGGTGCGGCCTAAAAACGAAACTTTAGCACCGGGAAACAGTTGCTTAACGTAAGCAGCTACAGGTAATGTGAGTACAACATCGCCAATGGCGTCAACCCTGCTTATTAAGATGTGCGTTGTTTTTATAGGATCGGTATCGGCCATGTTTTAATAAATTACAATACGGGCAGATTAATGAAATGCTACACATTAATTTGCAATGATAAGATTAAATCTGTTACAGGGTTAATGTAATTTTATATCATTGTTATGTTAATGTGCACCTTTTTACTTTGTGAAGTTTTAAAAGGCTTGCTTATTTCATCAGTATTGTCGTCTAAATTTGTGATATTTTGCTTAAGCGTTAGTTTTAAAACTGATCAGGCCGATTTATCAAATCAATTTAAGCCCGTTTAGCTTAAATATTGTAGATAAAGTGTTTGTTTATAATAGATACATTTGAACTTATTATCATTTTGCTTTGAAGCCGCATCAGAATACTAATAATCAATTGGATTTTCGTGTAATAGCGCGCGCGCTAACTGTTGTTGAAAATGATCTTAAAGGAAGCGGCGCGTTGCTCAAAAGTCTGAAGTTTGATAATAACTGTCCGGTTATTGGTATAACCGGGCCGCCGGGAGCAGGGAAAAGCACCCTGGTAAACGGCATTATTGATATACTTTTGAAAGATGAAAAAAAAATAGCCGTATTGGCTATCGACCCAACTTCACCCTTTAATTTTGGCTCGCTGCTTGGCGACAGGATCAGGATGGCGTCGCATTTTAACCATCCCGATGTTTTTATCCGGTCGTTGGCTACTCGAGGCTCCCTGGGCGGGCTATCGGCAAAAACTATTGAAATGGCAGATGTGCTAAGAGCCTCAGGATTTAATTATGTGCTGATTGAAACAGTAGGTGTCGGCCAGTCTGAAATTGAAGTTGCAGGTCTTGCCGATATTACTCTGGTTGTATTGGTGCCCGAAGCCGGCGATGAAATTCAGCATATTAAATCGGGCCTGATGGAAATAGCTGATGCCTTTATCATCAACAAAGCTGATAGGGAGGGAGCTGATGTATTTGCCAATAACCTGAAAAAAATCATTGGACAAAACCAGGACGCACAATTACCAGTGTTTAAAGCCATAGCATCACAAAATCAAGGGTTAGATAAAATAGCTGCTTTTATAAATCAACCCAATTTGAAGCAAAATAACCGCCGTAAATTATTGCTGACCGAAAAAGTATACAAACTTATTCAGCAAAAAATGATGTCAGGAATAGATAAAAAAAAGCTTCAGCATGATATAGCTGAAGCTTTAATTGACTCAAATTTTAACCTGTATAGTTTTGTGGATACCTATGTATAGTATTTGATTAGCTTAATGTAAACAAGATGTAAATTCGGCTGATTTGTTTATGTATATATAATGTAAATTATTAACTGTTCATAATTTCTTCAATGTGCTCGGCTTCAACCGGAATGTTGCCCATTAAGTCGGTATTACCATTGCCGGTGATCAGGATATTATTTTCAAGGCGGATACCCAATCCTTCTTCGGCAATATAAATTCCTGGTTCGCAGGTTAATATGTTCCCTGTTTCAAAAGATTTATACCTGCTTGCATAATCATGAACATCCAACCCCAGGTGGTGCGAGGTGCCATGCATAAAGTATTTTTTATAAAGGGGTACGTTTTTATCTTGTTTCTCAACATCATGCCTGTCAAGCAGCCCCAGGCCTATAAGTTCACTTGTCATGATCTTGCCTACCTCATCCTGGTATTCACTCCAAACGGTGCCGGCCACTATTAGTTTTGTGGCTTCGCGCATCACCTTTAAAACGGCGTTATAAACCTGGCGCTGGCGCGCGGTAAAACGGCCGCTAACTGGTATTGAGCGCGTCATATCGGCATTGTAGTTACCATATTCGGCACCAAAATCAAGTAGTATCACATCGCCATCTTTACATATCTGGTTGTTATCATTATAATGTAATACAATAGCATTGGCACCTGAAGCTATAATAGGGTTATAAGCGTGTCCTGTAGCCCTTTGCCGGATAAATTCATGGATGATCTCGGCTTCAATTTCATACTCGGTTACACCCGGTTTGGTGTATTTTAAAACGCGTACAAAAGCATCGCGGGTAATATCGCAGGCCTTTTGTGTTAACCCAATTTCAATATCTGACTTTACTACCCGAAGGTCGCGTAAAATAGGTGCCGAGCGTGTATAATTATGAAGCGGATACTTTAATTTAAGAGCTTCATACATGCGATAGTCGCGATAGGGGACGGTATGCGCATAGCGGTCATTTTCATTGGTATTAATATATATATTTTCGGCATAGTTAATAACGCTGTGAAGTATAGTATCATATTCGCTCAGCCAAAAAATGCTTTCGATACCTGATGCTATGCGGGCTTCCTCTTTGGTGTATTTGTGGCCCTCCCAAATAGCTATATGTTCATTGGTTTGTCTTAAAAAGAGTACTTCTTTGTATGCTTTATTAGGACAATCAGGATACAAAATCAGGATACTTTGCTCCTGATCAATGCCTGTTAAGTAAAAAAAATCTGGATTTTGCTTAAACATAAATGCCTGATCACCACTGCGTGGAAACTCGTCATTGGCATGGAAAATAGCGATTGAGTTTGGTTTTGTTCTTGAAACGAAATTTTTTCTATTATTTGTAAATAAGCTATTTTCTATCGGCAAATATTTCATATTTATCGGGTGATTATTTTAGTAAATCAATTTTTTTTAGTTATTTGTGTAACTATTACAATTTTTGGAACAATGTTTGGTCATGGATTCAAACATAATTACTAAATTTGAAAAAAATCACAATTAAAATCGTTTAATCTTAAAAACTATGAATTATTCTACATTAAAGAAAACAGTCGCATTGTCATTTGCTTCTTTGATGGTTGCTGGTTTGGCTAATGCGCAAACCGATTCAACCAAAACAACGGCAACTACAACGTCATCTGAAACCTCGACCGCTAAGGTATTTGGTGGTTTAGGCCAGTACAGGAAATTTAGCATCGGTATCAATGGTGGCGCTACCTCACAATCATTAGCAACCGGTGGTTCAACTGATTTCCAAAACAAAAAAATCAGCCTTGGTTACGGTATCTCGTTGAAAGAGCAATTAGCACATTCATTTGCTTTACAATTAGACCTGAACGGTGGTAAAATCAAAGGTGAAAACCCTGTTTCAGCTGCAGGTACTTACCGCGATACTTACGTTAGCTACGACACCAAATTTTGGCAAGCAAGCTTAAGCGCAGTTGTTAACGTTGCAACTATCGATTTCATCCGTCGTAAAAACGCTGTTAACTTCTATTTCAAAGCAGGTGGTGGTTTAGCTATCTATGATCCAACTGTTACCCGTAACGGTGGTGCCGGTAATGTTACTAATCACTTCAAAAACCCAGGTTCTGACGATAGCCACTACGTAAAAGAGTTAGTTATACCTGTAGGTGCTGGTGTTAAATTCCGTTTAAGCGACGCTGTTGCCTTAGATTTGGGTTACACTCAAAACTATGTTGATGGTGATAACCTTGATGGTTTCAACAGAGCTTATCCTACTAAAGACCACTATTCTTACGCTTACGCTGGTTTAGACTTCACTTTAGGTTCAAAATCAAAACCAGTATTGGAGTGGGTTAACCCAGTTGCAATGATGTATGACGAACTGTATGATGCAGCTTTACGTCAAGAAGTTGAAGCTTTAAAAGGCCGTGTTGCTAACGTTGAAACTGCAGTTAACGACCTGAAAAAAGATTCTGACGGTGACGGTGTTGCTGATCAGTTTGACAAATGCCCAGGTACTGCTGCTGGCAGCGTAGTTGATGGTTCTGGTTGCGTTATCGTATTCCCTAAAGATACTGTTGCTACTCCTGTTGCTACTGCTTACTCAAACATCCAGTTTGAATTTGATAGCTCAGTATTACGTACTTCATCTTACCCAGTGTTAGATGCTACTTCAGCTGACTTACGTTCATCTGGTTCTGCTGTTGAAGTTGACGGTTTCGCTTCATCTGAAGGTACTGCTGCTCACAACTTATCATTATCTAAAGACCGTGCTAACTCAGTAAAAACTTACTTAGTTAACTCTGGTGTTGATGCTAAGAAAGTGAAAGTAAAAGGTTACGGTGAAACTAACCCAATTGCTGACAACTCAACTGAAGAAGGCCGCGTACTTAACCGTCGTGTTCAATTCAAAAAGAAATAATATCTGATTAAATATTATTTGCGAAGGCTCCGGATAACCCGGAGCCTTCTTTGTTTTATAAGGTTTTATATTGGATAGTTATACCTTATATATAGGTATGGTTTTACAGCGGGGAAATTTTGTGTAAATTTGTGTAATGTATTTTTTCAGGAAAAAAGACCCAAACAGGCCCGATAATTTTAATTTGCGGGTGATGCATTTTATAAATGCGCTGGCTATTATTATGTTCCTGGCCGGGATCATCTGGAAACTGGTACAGGTATTTATATTTAAAAAATGAAAGCAATCATCAATACTAACAATGCACCTGCCCCTATAGGGCCATATAGCCAGGCTGCTTTAGCCGGTGGATTTTTATTCGTGTCAGGCCAGATCCCTATCGACCCGTTAAGCGGTGAACTCATCAGCAGTGATATCAAAGCTGAGGCTACACAGGTAATGGAAAACATTAAAGCCATTTTAACCGAAGCCGGTTTGGGGTTTGATAACATTGTAAAAACCAGCATCTTTTTAACCGATCTGCAAAACTTTGTGCAGGTTAACGAAGTGTACGGCACCTATTTTACGGCCGATTTCCCGGCCCGCGAAACCGTTCAGGTATCCGCTTTACCTAAAGGGGTAAACGTTGAGATCTCGGTTATAGCGGTTAAATAAGATTTTTGATTTCGGAATTCGGATGTTCGATTTCGGATTTTTTTCTGAACCAGGGATTTGCGGGATTTGAGCATCTATCGGAGTCTTTCAGTATTCTATCAATTCTTGAATCCTGTAAATTCTGATTCGGATAACTTTGCGTAGGGATAGGAGCGGATACCGGCTATGCGGTTAAGGCCTGCAGGGGTATGAGTGGATAGCCCGGCCGCAGGAACGCCCAAATTTTTAATTTTGGAATTTGGATGTTCAATTTCGGATTTTGAATAATTTGAACCGGATTTAAACGAATTAGAAGCTTTATTAGATTGGTTTTGCATTCAATAAATTCCTTGATTCAATAAATTCGGGTTCAGACAACTATTGCCATTTAAAAAAACGATATAAACTATAATTCTCCCAGTTGCCGCAGGTAGAGATTTAAACTGCAATAATCAATGAACCCTTTTCAAACGCCGCTTGTTTATTTAAAAGGTGTAGGCCAGTCGAGGGCCGAGGTTTTGAAAAAGGAGCTTGAGTTGCACACTTTTGAAGATCTGCTGCGTCATTTTCCATTCAGGTATATCGACCGCACCCGCTTTTATAAGGTACGGGAAATACGTGAAGAGCTACCCTATGTACAGGTACTGGCGCGCATTATAAATAAAGAAGTTGTTGGCGAAAAGCAAAGCCGCCGCCTGGTGGTAAAAGCAAAAGACGATACCGGTATTATTGAGCTGGTATGGTTTAAGGGAATCAACTGGATAGAGAAAACCATTATCCCTGGCAAGGTTTATATATTATTCGGTAAACCCGGCTTTTTTAACATGATGCCGCAAATGGCGCATCCCGAAATGGAATTATATGTGCCTGGTGCACAAAAGCAGGGCAACCTGTCCTTACAGCCGGTTTATAATTCTACAGAAAAGCTTAAGCAATTTTCGCTTGATACCAAAGGTATCCAAAAGCTCACCGCCATATTGCTTGATCTGCATGCTAAAGATATCCGCGAAAACCTGCCTTTGTATATCATTAATCAGTTTAAGTTGCTTAACCGGGCAGATGCTTACCGCAATATTCATTTCCCGGGAGACGCCACTTTGCTTAATGAGGCATTGATTCGCCTGAAGTTTGAAGAGCTATTTTTTCTTCAGCTTAAATTACTTAAAAACAAGCTGCTGCATACCCAAAAGTTTAAGGGGAATGTATTTGATAAGGTAGGCCATTATTTTAATGAGTTTTATCATAACAAGCTGCCTTTTACTTTAACCGATCCGCAAAAGAGGGTATTAAAGGAAATCAGGCTGGATACCCAGCGGGGGATACAAATGAACCGCTTGCTGCAAGGGGATGTAGGTAGCGGTAAAACCGTGGTGGCGCTGATGAGCATGCTGATAGCTGTTGATAACGGCTTTCAAACCTGTATCATGGCACCTACCGAGATCCTGGCTGCCCAACATTATCAAACCATAAAAGGCCTGGTGGGTGATGATTTTATTGAGGTAGCGTTATTAACCGGGTCAACCAAACAAAAAGATCGTAAAGTATTGCATCAAAAGCTCGAAGATGGCGATCTGAAGATACTGGTAGGTACGCATGCCCTTATTGAGGATAAAGTACAGTTTAAAAACCTGGGTTTCGTGGTGATTGATGAGCAGCACCGCTTTGGTGTTGAGCAGCGCTCGAAGCTTTGGCGTAAAAATGTTATTCCGCCGCATATCCTGGTAATGACGGCTACACCTATCCCGCGTACGCTGGCCATGACGTTATATGGTGATCTTGATGTTTCGGTGATTGATCAGTTACCGGCGGGACGCAAGCCCATTAAAACTGTTCATTTTTTCGAAAACCAGCGCCTCAGGATGTTCGGTTTTATGAAACAGGAGATAGCGCTTGGCAGACAGATCTACGTAGTGTATCCACTGATACAGGAAAGTGAAAAGCTTGATCTTAAAAACCTGGAGGATGGTATTGAAGCTATGTCGCGCGAGTTTCCGTTACCAGATTACCGCCTGAGCATAGTGCACGGCAAAATGAAGCCTGCTGATAAGGATTTTGAAATGCAGCGCTTTATTAAACATGAAACACAGATCATGGTGGCCACTACCGTAATTGAAGTAGGGGTTAATGTGCCCAATGCCTCGGTGATGATCATTGAAAACTCAGAGCGTTTCGGCTTGTCGCAATTGCACCAGCTGCGGGGCAGGGTAGGGCGCGGGGCCGAGCAATCTTATTGTATTTTGATGAGCAGCCATAAGCTGAGCAACGATGGAAAGATCAGGCTGGATACCATGGTAAAAACCAACAACGGTTTTGAAATATCGGAGATCGATTTGCAATTACGTGGTCCTGGTAATATAGAAGGTACCCAACAAAGCGGAGTAATTGATTTAAAGCTGGCCAACCTGGCTACCGATCAGGAGTTACTTTTTAAGGTACGCAAATGTGTTGAAACCATTTTTGAAAAAGACCCCCAACTGGCCCATCCCGAAAACCTGGTATTGCACCACGCCTTTGAAGTTAAAAACGCGGGGTTGAGTTGGGATAAGATATCGTAGCGGCTTTAAATAAAACGAATAGCCCCGGGCCGCATGTAATTACTGTAAGGCACGAAGTAATAGCACGGAAGCAAATCAGTCCTGTGTAACGTGCGATTGTCACGCTGCACTCGTAACGACATTTTTAGATATGTCAATTATGAAATACTGTCTTCAGAACAAAATTACCGCCAATTTCTTCAATTATAAGCTCTCAGGTCTTCATCCTTTGGTACTCAAATAGTACATTTGTTAAAACTGATCTTGCTATTTTTATGAAGAAATTTTCCTTACTATTTTCTGCAGTGTTGCTGTGCGCGCAAGTAAAAGCGCAGGACTCATTAGCTATCCGCAAAATGTACGATGAAGCATTGGTTAACGGCCAGTGTTATGAAAACCTGCGTTACCTGTGTAAAAATATTGGCCAGCGTATAAGCGGTTCGGCCAATGCGCAAAAGGCAGTTGACTGGAGCAAGAAGCTGATGGATAATTACGGCTTTGACAAAGTTTACCTGCAGGAAGTTATGGTACCGCATTGGGTACGTGGAGCAAAGGAAGAGGCTGCTATTATTGATGGCCAAACCCGCATTCCGGTTCCAATTGTTGCGTTAGGTATGAGTGTAGCTACGCCTAAAGCTGGCATTACTGCCAATGTTATAGAAGTTAAGAGTATAAAAGAACTTGAATCCCTGGGCGAAAATGTGGTAAAAGGAAAGATAGTTTTCTTTAACCGGGCTTTCGACCCGCGTTTTATTGAAACGGGGGCAGCCTATGGTAATGCAGGCGATCAACGTTTTATGGGGCCGGCTGTAGCGGCTAAGCTTGGTGCGGCAGGTGTAATTGTACGCTCCCTTACCGAAATTATTGACGATTATCCGCATACTGGTGCTACGCTTGCTACCCCCGGTAGTAAAATCATTCCGGCCGCGGCTATCTCTACAAAAGCAGCTAATAAGTTGAGCGCTATGCTTAAGCTTAGGAAATTCCCGGCGGCTAAATTCTACTTTAAACAAAATTGTGAGTTGTTGCCTGATGTAAAATCGTACAATGTTATAGGCGAGATAACGGGTTCTGAAAATCCTAATAAATTTATCACTGTTGGCGGTCACCTGGATTCATGGGACCTTGCCGAAGGAGCGCATGACGATGGTACAGGTGTAATGCAGTCGGTTGAAGTGCTGCGGATTTTTAAAGCCGTGGGATATAAACCTAAAAATTCAGTACGTGCGGTATTTTTTATGAATGAAGAGAACGGTCATAAAGGTGGTACAAAATATGCCGAACTGGCTGCCCAAAATAAAGAACAGCATATCGCAGCTATTGAAACAGATGAAGGCGGTTTTACCCCTCGTGGTTTTAGCTTTGCTGATGTATCAAAAGATTTTATCAAAAGGATAAATGATAACTTCAAATCAATACTGGAGCCTTACGATGTTGATAAGTTAACCATTGGTGGTGCCGGCACTGATATTGAACCGATGAAAGAAACTTTGCCCGGCGTTATATTGATCGGGTTTCGCCCGGATTCACAAAGATATTTTGACTTGCATCATACTGCTAAAGACGTTTTTGAAAACGTTAACAAGCGTGAGCTTGAACTTGGTGCAGCTGGTATGGCGGCATTTATATATCTGATTGATCAGCACGGATTATAATGAACCATGATTTTTAGGATTGGAAGATGACCATGATGTTCGTTCATTACGGTGCCCAGACTTACGAAGTTTTTAAAACTTCGTAAGTCTTCATCTCATGGCAATCCTCTAATCCTATTAATCAAGGTTCAAAAAAATAGCTACCTTTGCGGCACATCAAAAAAACACTCACAGTGACCGGAGAAGGCGATAGTAAACCCCAAAAAGTAGACTCCTTTGCAGCATTGCGTTATAAAGATTTCAGATCTTACATAGGCATGCGCTTTTGTTTCACCTTTGCATATTCCATGCAAGCCGTAGTACTCGGCTTTTATATTTATAGCATCACCCATAGTAAAATTGCCTTAGGCCTTATTGGTCTTTGTGAGGCAATACCTGCTATAGGCATTGCACTATATGGCGGCTATATCGCCGATAAATCAGAAAAACGTAAAATGCTTTTGCTGATCTTCAGTGGTGTTTTACTTACATCGTTAGTTATGTTTACCGTTACGCTTAGCAGTATGAGCGGTATTATACATACGGGATGGATAGTGCCGATCATGTATGCCATGATATTTTGTAACGGTATTGCGCGTGCTTTTTATGGTCCGGCTACATTTACAATTTATGCTAATAGCATCCCTAAAGAATTATATCCTAACGGCAGCACCTGGAGCAGCAGCAGCTGGCAGGTGGCATCTATTTTGGGGCCGGCAGCCGGAGGTTTGATATACGGTTACGCTGATAAAGTGATACCCGGTTTAAGCGGTATTACTGCTACCTTTAGCTGTATCCTGTTTTTACTATTGGTATCGCTGGTATTGGTTTATATGCTCAGGAAATATCCCGCGCAATATATCCCTAAAGAAAGTATCTGGAAAAGCCTCTCGGAAGGGATCCATTTTGTGTTTGGCAATAAAATGATGATCGGCGCTATGAGCCTTGACCTCTTCTCGGTATTTTTTGGTGGTGCGGTAGCTTTACTACCGGTTTTTGCAAACGAAATATTGAAAGTAGGTGCCGAGGGACTGGGTATTATGAGGGCTATGTCCTCGTTGGGAGCAGTGTTGACCATGCTGGTAATGACGCGTTTTTCGCCGATGGGAAAACCATGGCGTAATTTGCTTATCGCGGTTACCGGTTTCGGAGCTTCTATTATCTGCTTTGGTCTGTCAACCAATTTCTACCTGTCGCTGCTGTTTATTTTTACCGAAGGTGCTTTTGATAGTATCAGCGTTATTATTCGTGGTACGTTGATGCAGCTTTTAACGCCTGATCATATGCGCGGCCGGGTTTCGGCAGTTAACCAGATGTTCATAGGCTCATCAAACGAGATTGGTGCTTTTGAATCGGGTACAGCAGCGCAATTGCTGGGCACAGTTCCTTCAGTATTGTTTGGTGGCAGCATGACCATGATCATTGTTGGCATTACTTATCTCAAGACTAAAAAACTGATTCCGCTATCCCTGCAGCAGATCCATGCGCCGGGCGAAGAGGGAATAAAGGAAGGATAAGAGTGATAAAAGCAAACTCAAAAAGTGTCATTTCGATAGAGCAGGGCAGGGATAGCGCGCCGGGGCGAAAGAGAAATCTTGTACGCGTGGCAAAGCAGCCTTGCTTGTTGGCTTAATAGGGTGTATAAGATTTCTCAACGTTCCTCGTTTCGAAATGACATCTTTTTAATGTTTTTGTCCCGCTTGCTACCATGAATTTTTCATGTAGTCAACATTATTTTTAACCTATCCCCTTGTTTTGCTGGGATATAAATTCACATCTTTACGCTGCCGAAAAACGGCACAAGCAACCAATAAACAATCAAACAAAACAACTCACCCTTACAACAATGAAAAAGGTAATATTAGTAACAGGAGCATCTTCTGGTATTGGCCTGGCTTGTGCCAACGCGCTGCAGGCAGCAGGTCATACTGTTTACGGTTCATCGCGTAATCTCGACCGTATGAAATCCGTATCATTTAAGCCTGTTCAGCTTGATGTGACTGACGATGCTTCGGTAAAAGCTGCTATCGACACCATTATTAAAGCCGAAGGTAAAATTGATGTATTGGTGAACAATGCCGGCAACGGTGTAACAGGTCCGGCGTATGCCATGCCGGTTGAAAGTGCCAAGCAGCAGTTTGAGGTTAACTTTTTTGGTGTGATCCGTGTTAGCTCAACAGTATTGCCTGGAATGATTGAAAAAGGACAAGGACTTATTGTGAATATTTGTTCACTGGCCGGTCTGTTCGGTTTGCCATACCAGGGTATGTACAGTGCCTCAAAGTATGCTATTGAGGGTTACTCGCAAAGTTTGCGGATGGAACTGCGTAACACTGGTGTTAAAGTAACCTTGCTTAACCCGGGCGACTTTAAATCTGATTTTAGTCAGAACCGCGCTAAAGTGAAGTTTCCCATCAAAAACGATAAGCTGGAAACTGAATACAATGCCGCAGTTGCAGCCATGGAAAAAGACGAAAGCATTGCCCCAAGCCCTGAATCATTAGCCAAAAAACTGGTTTCGATAGTAGGTTCATCAAGCCCTAAACACCGTTATCTGGTTGGGCAGGTTGGCCAAACTATTGTGCCTACTCTTAAAGCGATATTGCCGGGTGGTTTGTTCGAGAAATTGATGAATGACCATTACGGGATAAAATAAGATTTTGGTATCATACATAAACAATAAAGCCACTCAAAACAGGGGGGGCTTTATTGTTTTAATGTTTTATTCAAACCATTCCCTGCCGTTATCCAGCCGAACAAGCATATCAAAAAAGGAAGTTCCTATCTCAATAAAATACTCCGTTTCCATACTGATAAGGTCTGAGAGAATTATGCGATGAGTACCATCGCTTAGAAACTCGATGCCTATAAACTCGCCCCCGCCGTTACTCCCAATGCCGAAAACATCAGGGAGATATTCAGTAATGTCATATCCTTTGTTTATTTCTAAAAGTTCATCGGCCTTCCAAAATTGTACGTATTCGCTGCCAATAGGCCCCTCAAACGGTTCGTAGTTTTCCAGGTAAAATTTGTAATCCTCGGGCAATTGAAAGGGGATGGCTTCTAAAATACCCTGTTCCAAAGGTTGAGGCCTTCGTTCAAACTTGTATTTGTTTAATAGGTATTCAGGATTTTCCATTTTATTTAAATGGATTTTTGGGAGAACTCATTTAAGCATAAATACATAGGCCGCATCATTTAATTTATGATACGGCTTTAGACAGGCTCTTACACCGTCAACTTCTTATACTTAATCCTTTTCGGAGCCACATCGCCCAGACGTTTCTTCCTGTTTTCTTCGTAATCGGAATAGTTTCCTTCAAAGAAGTAAACCTGTGAGTTACCTTCAAAGGCCAGGATGTGGGTACAGATACGGTCGAGGAACCAGCGGTCGTGACTGATCACTACGGCGCAGCCGCCAAAGTTCTCCAGCGCTTCTTCCAGTGCACGCAGTGTATTTACGTCGATGTCGTTGGTAGGCTCATCCAGCAGCAATACGTTCGATCCTTTTTTTAGAGTGATAGAAAGGTGCACACGGTTACGTTCACCACCTGATAGTACACCTACTTTTTTCTGCTGATCGGCACCGTTAAAGTTAAACTTGGATACGTATGCCCTTGAATTGAGCGGACGGTTACCAACCATAATAGTTTCCAAACCGCCGGTTACGTTTTCCCAAACAGATTTGTTAGGGTCAAGATCGTCATGCATCTGGTCAACATAACCTAAAGCTACCGTTTCGCCCACACGGAAGGTACCGGCATCCGGCTGGTCCTGTCCGGTGATTAAACGGAACAGTGTGGTTTTACCGGCACCGTTAGGGCCGATGATACCAACTATACCGGCCGGAGGTAAGGAGAAGCTCAGGTTATCGAACAATAATTTATCGCCATATGATTTGCTTACGCCGTTGGCTTCAATTACCACATTACCTAAACGTGGCCCCGGCGGAATAAACAGCTCCAGCTTTTCTTCGCGTTCTTTTGTTTCTTCGGATGCCAGTTTTTCGTAATTGCCTAAACGGGCTTTTGACTTGGCGTGGCGGCCTTTAGGGCCCATGCGTACCCATTCAAGTTCGCGCTCCAAAGTCTTCTGACGTTTGCTCTCGCTCTTTTCTTCCTGTGCCAAACGCTTGGCTTTCTGATCTAACCATGAGGAATAATTTCCTTTCCATGGGATACCTTCTCCACGGTCAAGCTCAAGGATCCAGCCTGCAACATTGTCGAGGAAATACCTGTCGTGCGTTACTGCGATAACTGTTCCTTTATATTGTTGTAAATGTTGTTCCAGCCAATCAATTGATTCTGCATCCAAGTGGTTGGTAGGCTCATCGAGTAACAGAACATCCGGCTCCTTTAATAACAGGCGGCATAAAGCCACACGGCGGCGCTCACCTCCCGATAGTACTGAAATTTTAGTATCAGGTTCCGGGCAGCGGAGGGCATCCATAGCGCGTTCCAGTTTGCTATCCAATTCCCATGCGTTCACGGCATCAATCTGGTCCTGCAGTTCGCCCTGACGGTTCATGAGTTTTTCCATGGCGTCGGCATCCTCGTAATACTCAGGCAAACCAAATTTTTCGTTGATCTCCTCGTATTCCTTTAATAAGGCGGTAGTTTCAGCAACACCTTCCTCAACTATTTCCCGTACTGTTTTTTCAGGATCAAGTTCGGGTTCCTGGCTCAGGTAGCCAACGGTATAACCCGGCGAAAATACCACTTCGCCTATATTGGTTTTATCAATGCCTGCAATGATCTTGAGCAATGACGATTTACCGGAACCGTTTAAGCCGATAACGCCGATTTTAGCGCCGTAAAAAAACGACAGGTATATGTTTTTTAATACTGTTTTTTGCGGGGGATAAACTTTGCTAACCCCGGCCATTGAAAAAATTATCTTTTCGTCTGCCATTATAATTGATCGATAAATAGAAATTCAAATATGGCTAAAATAGATGAAAAGGAGGCTTCAGAATAAATGATTAGGAGTAGTAATTTTAAGCTGATTTTTGAGTTATAATGTTAATTTAAATTTAATTGAACCTTAAGTGAAGAGGCACAACCATCATCCTGCGTTCCCCGTATATAGTTATATGACGATAATTACAGGCTAATGCCTAATTGTCATGTTTATGACGAAATGCCTTAAATGGTGGAAATGTTATTAAATATTTGAAATTTGTTTAAACTTTTTTAGGATATTTATATCAAACAGGTAAGTTTCGTTCGTATATTGTAAAAAAAATGCTTGTTAACTGGCTTTTTAGATAAAAACTATTGATTGATGCCAAACTTTGATACATTGCGTATCATAACAATGTCTGTTTCTGCAAAGCTTTAAATGTTGGCAATATTGTTGATGAAAGTAAAACAGGCGTCGTAATTTGTAAAAACATAATTTATACATTAGGGCGTTCAATATTAAGAAAGGTATATATGGAAGCTAAATTTTCGCCGAGGGTAAAAGATGTTATTCAATATAGCAGGGAAGAGGCATTACGTCTTGGGCATGACTATATAGGTACTGAACATCTTTTGCTTGGGCTTATCCGCGATGGGGATGGTGTAGCAATTAAATTGCTGAAGGGATTGAACGTTGATACCGCAAAACTTCGCCGCGCCGTTGAGGATGCAGTAAAGGGAACTATTGGAACAAACGTACATATCGGCAGCATCCCGTTAACAAAACAGGCCGAGAAAGTATTAAAGATAACTTATCTGGAAGCCAAAATATTTAAAAGCGATGTGATCGGTACAGAGCACCTGCTGCTGTCTATCCTTCGCGATGAGGACAACATTGCCTCACAGATACTGGTACAGTTTAATGTGAACTACGAAGTATTTAAGGGTGAAGTTGAATCACATAAAAACGATGTTACTGACGAAATGCCGGGATCACCTACAGGTGGCGATGACGACTTTAAAGAAGAAGAGTCATTTAGTCAGCCTAAAAAGGTATCTGACATTAAATCGAAAACACCGGTGCTTGATAACTTTGGCCGCGATTTAACCCGCGCCGCCGAAGACGGCAAGCTTGACCCTATTGTTGGTCGTGAAAAAGAGATCGAAAGGGTATCACAAATTCTATCGCGCCGTAAAAAGAACAACCCTATATTAATAGGTGAGCCGGGTGTAGGTAAATCGGCCATTGCCGAAGGTCTTGCATTACGCATTGTTCAGCGCAAAGTATCACGTGTATTGTTCAATAAGCGTGTAGTTACACTTGATTTAGCCTCATTGGTTGCCGGTACCAAATACCGCGGCCAGTTTGAAGAGCGTATGAAAGCGGTAATGAACGAGTTGGAAAAATCACCTGATGTAATTTTATTTATTGACGAGATCCATACTATAGTAGGCGCTGGCGGTGCTTCAGGTTCGCTTGATGCATCGAACATGTTCAAACCAGCTTTGGCGAGAGGAGAGATACAATGCATTGGCGCAACCACCTTAGATGAATATCGCCAGTACATTGAAAAGGATGGTGCTTTGGACCGTCGTTTCCAAAAAGTAATGGTTGAGCCGGCTACGCCGACTGAAACTATCGAGATCCTGAACCGCATTAAGGATAAATATGAAGAACACCACGGTGTTACTTATACTCCTGAAGCTATTAACGCTTGCGTTAACTTAACCACCCGTTACATTACCGACAGGTTTTTACCGGACAAGGCTATCGATGCGCTTGACGAAGCAGGTTCACGTGTTCACTTAACCAATATCCACGTGCCTCAAAACATTTTGGATATTGAGCAAAAGATCGAACAGATCAAGATTGAGAAAAACAAAGTTGTTCGCAGTCAGAAATATGAAGAAGCTGCGCAGTTGCGTGATACAGAAAAGAATTTGTTAGTTGAGCTTGACCAGGCAAAAGCTGTTTGGGAAGCCGAAACAAAATCAAAACGTTACACCGTAACTGAAGATAACGTTGCTGAGGTAGTATCTATGATGACCGGCATCCCTGTACAACGTGTAGGTCAGGCCGACAGTCAGAAATTGCTGAACATGGCTGATACCGTTGCCAGCAAGATCATTGGCCAGGACGAAGCTATCAAAAAGTTAACCCGTGCTATACAGCGTACCCGTGCAGGTTTGAAAGATCCTAAAAAACCTATCGGTTCATTCATCTTCTTAGGCCCTACAGGTGTTGGTAAAACGGAGCTTGCCAAAGAGCTTGCCCGCTTTATGTTTGACACTGAGGATGCCCTGATCCAGATTGACATGAGCGAATACATGGAGAAATTTGCTGTATCCCGTTTAGTGGGTGCGCCTCCGGGCTACGTAGGCTACGAAGAAGGTGGACAGTTGACTGAAAAAGTACGCCGTAAACCATATGCTGTAGTGTTACTTGATGAGATTGAAAAAGCTCACCCTGATGTATTTAATATCCTGTTACAGGTATTGGATGAAGGCCAGCTTACCGATTCATTAGGCCGTAAGGTTGATTTCAGGAACACCATCATCATCATGACATCTAACATCGGTGCCCGCCAGTTGAAAGACTTTGGCCAGGGTGTAGGTTTCAGCACTAACGCTAAAACTTTACAGGCCGAAAGCCACTCACGCGGTGTTATCGAAAACGCTTTGAAACGTGCTTTTGCACCTGAGTTCTTAAATCGTATTGATGATGTTATCGTATTTAATTCATTAGGAAAAGACGAGATCTTCAAGATCATCGATATTGAGCTTGCTTACCTGTTTAGCCGTGTAAATGGCTTAGGTTTCAAGATCGAGCTTACCGAAGCTGCTAAAGATTTCATTGCCGATAAAGGTTACGATTCGCAATTTGGTGCAAGGCCGCTTAAACGCGCCATCCAGAAATACCTGGAAGATCCGATTGCCGAAGAGATCCTGAAAGGTGAATTAGCCGAAGGTGACGTAATGGTAGTTGATTTTGATACTGAAACCAAAGAGATCAAAATCACCGACAGGAAAGGCGAAAGCAAAAAACCTGAGCAGGAAGAGCAAAAGTAATTTTGTAATACTGTAAGTAATATTAAAGCCCCGTTTCGAGAAACCGAAACGGGGCTTTTTGTTTGGAGATTAGCCACTGGACTTAACGGATTGCATAAAAAAACGTCATTGCGAGGAACGAAGCAATCCCAAACGGTACAGAGAGACTTGCATAGCCCCTCTGCAAATCGGGGATTGCTTCGTTCCTCGCAATGACGATTTGGGGTACAATAGCAAAGGACATTTATAATCTACTTCCTTTCCACCTCCGGCTCGTAATCAACTGGCAGCATTTCGGCAACGCGGCTTACGCCCCAATCACCTTCGTAGATAATGGCATGAGGATTTGCTATGATTCCGTTATTGTCAAAAAAAGCATGAGGCTCTTCAAATGAGACGATAGTTGTGGCATGGTTAGGCATATCGAGAGCCTGGATAGAACTGGTTGACGGATCCTGCTCTTTTTTTGTATACATGATATACAGGCAGTCGGTAAAAGTTATGGCAAAAAGTCCCTCCCGATCTGTTAAATTAAAAAATTCGTTCCTGTTTAGCGGCTTATTGACAAGGCTTTGATGGTACTTATTGTTTGATCCGCCCCGGTAACCAGGATTGGGATCACGGATCAGGCGCATTACTACAAAGTTTTCGGCTGTAAGATTGTCTTTAATAGCCGACCGGTAAAAATGCATGCTGGAACCAAGGTATGCGGTTTGCCGCCGTTTATGCCATTTTTGTTTTTGTCTTTCGGTTCCCGGCAGATCTTCGAACGTGGAAATACCTTCATAGTATAGCATAACCCTGGGGATATTGTAGTTAAAGTTGGTTACCTTATACCTGATATGATAACCTAAAGCTTTGTTTTCAATTTCCAGAAAATCATGCGACGATGCTTTTAGTATATTAGTAATATCATCATATTCGAAATCAAGCACATCCGAGTTCAGGATTTTGCATTGAGCGGCGTTTTTCGAGCTCCCAAGAAATTGTTGCCTGAATATACTGTAGTATCTTTCACGGTTAGGGTCGGGCCTGATCTTTACCTCGTTTAACTGGAAGGTTTTAGGGATAATGCTGATGGTACCTAAATTGATATTGGTACTGCCTGCCTGCAGGCTATGGGTATAAGTTTCGTAGCCTACAATAGATACGATAAAATCATACTTGCCTGGTTTCACGTTACTTAATGTAAAAGTGCCATCGTCGGCCGTTTTGTTGCCTACCTGGGCGTTGTTTAAAAATACACTGGCGTTAGGCACTGGTTTAGTATCGGTCATGTTTATCACCTTTCCGGTAATTTTTACCTGGGCCAAACTAACTATGGGTATTAGTAACAATAAAAACAACAAAGACTTACGCATAGTTAAAGTTAAACTAAAATTTTAGTTAATCAATATGGCGTTGTGAAAAATCATAGTAAATTATGATCCGAAATAAAATAATTTAAAAAGCGTTTAAACCTTTGAACAATTTTATGTTCATACAGTTATAATAACTAACGCAATACTTTATGAAAAAAATCTTGACTTTAATTTGCTGCACTATTGTACTTGCTGCAACATCATGTAAAAAGGAGTATGTAACCACCAGTCCAAGCGCTACAACTATTTTTGACACAACTCCAAATTTTGTATTGGACAATAGTATCAATGGTTACACCACAACCTTAGCAGTGCCTGAAATCACCGATTATTATAATAATCATGGTGCTGTATTAGTATACATAGAAGATAATGGCACTTATGAACAATTACCAGATGTATATGGTGGTATAAGCTATAGGTTTGTATACACCAAAGGTACACTGTATATTGATGCGCAAAACGCCGATGGAAGCCTACCTACAGGAAATGGTATTCCCGGCCCATTGAAACTTAAAATTGTTTTAGTGCCGTAAAGCAATTGAATTAACAAAAAAGGAGCCTTGCAAACGCAAAGGCTCCTTTTTTATTGAATAGCGATATTATATTATTTAGCCATCTGGTCAATAACTGCCTGGGTTACGCCGGTGAACGAGAAACCACCATCGTGATACAGGTTTTGCATAGTAACCATTTTGGTTAAATCGCTGAACATAGTTACACAGTAATCAGCACACTGATCAGCATCAGCATTACCCAGCGGGCTCATTTTTTCGGCAAATTCGATAAAGCCATCAAAACCTTTTACACCCGAACCTGCGGTAGTGCGGGTTGGCGACTGAGAAATGGTGTTAACACGTACCTTTTTAGCCATACCGTACTCGTAACCAAAGTTACGGGCAATGCTTTCCAATACTGCTTTGTTATCGGCCATATCATTGTAGCCAGGGAAATAACGCTGAGCAGCGATATAGCTTAAAGCCAGTACCGAACCCCATTCGTTAATAGCATCATGCTTCATAGCCGCTTGTAAGATGCGGTGAAGGCTTAAGGCCGATATATCAAACCCTTTGTGGGTAAAATCGTAGTTGTTTTCAAAGTAAGGGATGTTTTTGCGCACGTTAACGCTCATACCTATCGAGTGCAGGATGAAGTCAACCTTACCGCCAAAGTGTTCAAGTGTTTTAGTGAACAGATTGTTGATATCATCGCCATTGGTAACATCGGCACCAATAACAGGCGCGTTGCATTCTTCGGCCAGTTTATTGAGTTCGCCCATGCGTAAAGCAATGGGGGCATTTGATAATACAATTTCAGCACCTTCCTGTACGGCGCGTTGTGCCACCTTCCAGGCTATTGATTGCTCATTTAGTGCACCGAAAATGATGCCTTTTTTACCTTTTAATAAATTATAAGCCATTTGTTAAGTTTTTATAATTGAAGCAAAGTTATAATTATTTATCAGTTAGTATAAATTCAACCGAAACAGTTTGGGCCGCGGCAACCGGTCGACCGGTTTCAATGGCCGGTCGCCAGTGAGGCAGGGATTTTATGATGTTGATCAGTGCTTCTTCGCAGCCGTAACCTATGCCTTTCAGTATTTTAAAATTAACAGGGAAGCCATCTCTTTCAATCAGGAAACCCACCGTTACCATACCTTCAATATTGTTATCAATAGCTTTTTGGGGATAATGCAACTGCTGTTTTATCAGCTCAATAAAACGTTCGTTTCCGCCTTCAAATTTGGGAGGCGCTTGAAAACTAAACTTATCAATATTAGCAGTACTATAAGTTACATTAAATATTGGCGTTACTTTTTTGCGCTTACGAATTGCGGTAATAGCGATGGGATTTTGAGCGGTTATATCTATAGGGGGTAATGAGGTCAGATAAATGATCATATACCTGCTGCCTTTATTGTAAACCGGGACGGCATTATACAATACGCTTTCTTCAAAAGTTAGCGTATCATTAAACTTAGCTCCTTTTAATTCGAAATAACCGGTGGTATCGGTCATAGTGCCAAGGTGCCATGAAGGTGCTTCCATCCAGGTGTTGGTTGATTGTAAACCAATGTACCTAATGGGTTTACCCATCCTGTCGTAAATATACCCGCGCAGGTTAATAGTATCCCGTTTAATAATTGTATCAGGTTTACTTGTCTGGGCCAATAGCTTAAACGAAGCCAAAAGCATCATCGCACATAAAAATAATCTCATTGCGGTTTAGGTTATAATTGAGTGAGATTATATGCTCAGCAATTCTCTCGCATTTTGCAGCGCACTCTCGCCCGGTTTATCGCCACTCAACATCTTAGCAATTTCCAGCACGCGTTCATCATTGCTTAACTGTTTAATACGGGTAAAGGTAGCGGCCTCGCTATCATCTTTGTAAACAAAGTAATGGCTTTGGCCTTTGCTGGCAATTTGAGGCAGGTGCGTAATGGTGATCACCTGCAGGTTTTGAGCTAATCGTTCCATGATCACTCCAACCTTGTTGGCCACCTCGCCCGATACACCGGTGTCAATCTCATCAAAAATAATAGTAGGCAGGGCTGTGTATTGTGCCACGATGGATTTTATGCTCAGCATCAACCGTGAAAGCTCACCGCCCGAGGCTACTTTGCTCATCTCAGCCAAAGCATGGCCCTTATTGGCCGAAAACAAGAACTTGATGTTATCAATCCCCGTAGCCGTAAGCAAAGGAGCTTGCTCAGTAGCACCCCCTTTAGGGGGCGGGGGGGGCGTCAGGTGCTGCTCAATCTTCAGACTTGAACTTGCCATCCCCATTTCGGCCAGCGTAGCCAGCACCTGTTTTTCAATATCAGGAATAGCTTTTTTGCGATTGACTGATAATTGTGCTGCCAGTTTTTCCAGCTCAGCTTTATCGATGCCTATTTGTTTTTGCAGTTTCTCGATGGCTTCATCGCTGAACAAAGCCTGCTGGATCTTTTCAGATAGCTCGTCCTGGATCTGTAGCAATTCGGCATTGGTACTTACCCTGTGCTTTTTTTGCAGGTTGTAGATCATGCTCAACCGCGCGTTCACCTCTTCGGCGCGGGCTTCATCAATAAAAGTATGTTGCTCGATGGCATCAATTTCGGCGGCAACGTCTTTCAGTTCGATGATTGCGCTGTTGATGCGCTGATGCAGTTCGGCAGCGGCAGGGTTATATTTTTCTATCAAACCTAAAGCTTGCCCCGCCTCTTTTAGCTGGATCAATGCGGCAGCCTCCCCATCCTGCAAAAGATAGTTGGCGTTTAAAAGATTGCGCTTAATTTCTTCGGCATTGTTGAGCGTGTTGAGCTCCAGTTCCAAATGCTCCTGCTCGTCGGCAACCAGTGCTCCCTTTTCCAGCTCATCAAACTGAAACTGGAAATAATCCAGATCGGCCTTGGCTTTATCGCTTTCGGCAATCAGTTGGTTAAGCTTACTTAATGACTTCTTATAAGCGCGGAATTTGGTTTGATAATCAAAAAGCAAATCAGAATGACGGGCAACCGAATCAACCACCAATAGCTGGAACTCGGGATCGTTGATCTCTAATGTGGCATGCTGCGAATGGATATCGATCAGCTTTTCACCCAGTTGTTTCAGCGCGGTAAGGTTAACAGGCGTATCGTTCACAAAAGCGCGAGACTTACCATCGGCAGAAATTTCGCGGCGAAGCACGGTTTCTGTTTCGTAATCCAAATCGTTCTCCTCAAAAAAATCGGCTAAATGAAAGCCGCTGATCTTGAACGTACCTTCAATAACGCATTTCTTTTGCTGGTTAAAAAAATATTTGCTTTCGGCCCGTTGCCCCAAAATAAGCGAAAGGGCACCCAATATGATCGATTTACCTGCACCGGTTTCGCCGGTTAATATGTTCAGGCCGCTATCAAAACCTATCTCCAGGTTATCAATAAGCGCGTAATTATTAATGGTTAGCTTTTGAAGCATAAAAAAAGTGTCCTCATTTTATTGAGGACACTAAATTACAAATTAAGGCTCTTTAAAAAATATTTTTTAATACTGTTTGCTAATTTATTTAGTCTTGGTTGAGGTAAGCCGAAAGTCTTAAGTCTAAAGTTCGAAGTCGAAGCAGGACTTGAGACTTTGAACTTTAGACTTAAAACTTCTGACTCAATATCAGTTAGTCAGCGGTATCGGGTTTTATATCCTCCAGCTCGTCATTGTCAAACTTATAATCAAAGTCTTTATCCATTTTATCGCGGTACAGTTTCATTTTTTGTTTAAAGGCCGGGCTTTTCATATAGTCCTGCAGTTTTTTGCTGGCTTCTTTAAGCCTTTGTTGTGCAGCCCTTATTTCGGGACTGTCCTGGTAAACGCGCATTTGTTTGCCGATATTTTTCATATCTTCCTGTAGCTTCTTGATATCAGGATTATCATAAGCCAATCTCAGGCTATCGCCCATAGCCTGCATTCGGTTTCTTTTGGCGATAAATTCAGGCGAATCATAGCGGCTACGGATCTTTTGGCCAAGGGTTTTCAATAGTTCTGTCTGCTTCTTTACATCATCAGGAATCTTGCTTTGCAGCTCGTCCTGGTATTTTTTGTAGTTGGGGTCTCTATCGTCGTTATAGCCGTTGTAGCCACGGTTGTGAGGGATGCCATATTTTTTCTCCAGCTCGTCGTTCATTTTCTTAAAGTCGGGACTGCTGTAATAAGCACCTATCTTGCGGCCAATCTCACCCATCTGCTCGCTGGTTCTTTTGCTTTCAGATGTTTCACCATATTCCTTTTGGAAATCGTCGCCCATCTTTTGCATCTCCAGCTTCATTTTCTCCATGGCATCGGTGTTGTAATAAGCCTGCAAAGCTTTGCTTTTGGCTTCAATCATTTCCTGTTGCTTTTTGAAAGAGTCGCTGGCGTAGTATTTACCCATCAGTTCGCCTTGTTTGCTTACCTCGGCGCTTAGCTTTTCCAATTCAGCATCGTTAAAACCATCGTAGTTGAAAGACTCATGACGTTGCTTGGCCTTAACAATTTCGGCCTGGGTTTTCTTTTTATAGGTTACGGCTTTTTTGGCTTTTGCCTTGCGTACAGTATCCTCTACAAAAACGGCGTGCAGGGCAGCGGGAGCAGTTACTTTTTTAACAGTTAGCTTACCATCTTTTATAGTGGGATTTAGCCAGGCGATGCTGCTAACGCCGGCAGCCATTATGGCAATGGCCACAAGCAGGTGGCGGATATTGCCTATAGGTTTCTTTGTTTTCATGATGCGTTCAATTCTGTTTAATAAATGATATTTTTTGCCGTTAGCAGCCAGGGCCAGCTGTAAATGCTGCTGCCTGGTTTGCTCCAGTTTAAGGAGGGCGTGCGCATAAATGAGCGGTTGTTGCGTAGTTTGTACAACAAGGTCGTCGCAGCTGTTTTCACGCTCCTGGTTAATAATGCGGTTAATTAATTGGGCAAAGGGATTAAAGAATAACAGTATGGAAATAAATTGCTGCACCAGGTTAAGCAGGTAATCATTGCGCTTAATGTGCGATAGCTCGTGCAGTAAAATGGCTTCAACCTCGGTTGCCGATAAGTATGTAGTAAGGGTTATCGGCAACAAAATAATGGGGCTTAAAAAGCCAATCATGCAGGGGGCATCAACCATGCGGCTAAAGTTTACCCAAACATTTTTAGTAATGCCCAGCTTTTGGCAAAGGTCATCGGCAAAGTCCTGCAGCCTGTCGGCAGGTACCATAGTACGTTTTATCAGGCTGATCCTTTGCCAGCTTAAGCTTACCTTAAGCAGGTTAAACACCAATCCCGCAAAGTAAAGGGCCGATATATAGGGCAGGTAGCCTTTTATAACATATTCGTAATAGCTGTTTTGCGGTCTGGCTGCTACTTCATGCAGCGGCAGGTAGAAACGTGGTAATAAAGAGGGTGCATTGGCGGTTGTGTAATTGACCCACTCGTGCAGCCTGAACTGATGGATAAACGTGTATATAAACCAGGCGCTTAAAGTAAGCATAGCGCCCATAGCCCAATTATGCTTTTTAATGGCCGATAATTGCGGCGCGCAAATGAACACTAATCTTAAGGCGAACCATATGAGCAATCCCTGCCATAGCGATTGTAAAATGGTTACGCCTAACACCTGGCTTATATTATAGAATAAGTTTTCCATAACGTTTATTTTTTATCCTGATCAAATTGATTCAAAAAGTTTTTAATAGCGTCAATCTCGTCTTTTGATGCGCGGTGCTGGCCAAGCGCCTGGATCACCAAGTCGGAAGTGGAGCCTTTAAATACAGTAGACAAGATTTTATCCAAAGCGTTGCTTTGCGCCTGCTCCATTGTGAATAAAGCTTTGTATAAATGTGTTTTTGAAGTGGTGTCGCGCTCAACCATTCCTTTATCATGCATAATCTGCATGAGTTTTAAAGTAGTGGTGTAGCCGGCATCCTTTGTTTTAGAAAGCTCCTCATGAACTTCACGTACGGTGCATTGGCCCTTTTTCCAAATTACCTGTAAAATTTCAAGTTCGCTTTCTGTTGCTTTAATTTCCATCTGTTTCTCTATTACGAATTTCTTCGTACAAATATCTACGATGGTTTTCGTATTTGCAAGGGATTTGTGATTTTTTTAACAAATTTTAACGGTTGGGGAGGTGGTGAGTGGTTGATTGGGTTGATTAGGTGAGTGGTTGGATGAAGTCTGAACCTGGATTTGGGGGGATTTTTGAGATTTTATTGGATTTTTCTTGTATGATGTTGTCTGAACCTGAATTTTTTGAATTAAAGAATTTATGAAATTTGCTTATCGTTCAAAAATTCTGATCATTTCTTAATTCTAAAAATTCGGGTTCAGAAAAAAGAAAATCCTGCCCATCCCAAAATCTCCCCAAATCCCGGTTCAGACAAAATCCCAAATCAACAATCATCTTCTTTTAATTACTTTTGCGCTGAAGGGTTTCGGAAATCAAAATTCCGAAATCGAACATCCCAAATCCGAAATCAGAACTATGTTGCAAATACAGGAAAACGTATCCCTCAAAAATTTTAACACTTTCGGTATTGATACCCGTGCCCGCTACTTTGTAGAAATAGCCCATGAAGATGAGCTAACAGAGCTGTTTGCGGATCCGCAATGGCAGCAAACCGAACGGCTGGTACTTGGCGGCGGCAGCAATATGCTGATGGTTAATGATTTTGACGGCTTGGTGATCCGCATGAATATCCGGGGCATTGAGCACCGCATTAGTCATGATGATGTTTATGTTGAAGTTGGTGGTGGCGAAGTATGGAACGGCCTGGTAAACTATTGTGTTGACCATGGTTATGCCGGTATCGAAAACCTGAGCCTTATTCCGGGTTCGGTAGGGGCATCACCCATTCAAAACATAGGTGCCTATGGTGTAGAGCTGAAAGATGTTTTTCACAGCTGCCGCGCTTTTGAAATAGCAACAGGTACGTTTAAAGAGTTTAGCAAAGAGGATTGTAAATTCGGCTACCGCGAAAGTGTGTTCAAAGCGGAGCTGAAAGGACTATATATTATAGTATCGGTAAAATTTCATTTATCGCTTACGCCGAACATCAATACCCAATATGGTGCAATAGGGCTGGAGCTGCAAAGCCGGGGGATTGTAAACCCTACCATAAAAGATGTATCACAGGTGGTGGCGCATATCCGGGTATCTAAACTGCCCGATCCCTCAACTATTGGTAATGCCGGTAGTTTTTTCAAAAACCCGGTGATCAGCACAGATGAGTTTGCCGCAGTTCAGGCTAAATTTCCGGATGTGGTGAACTACCCTGCTGCAGATGGCGGCGTAAAACTTGCCGCCGGCTGGCTCATTGAACAGTGCGGCTGGAAGGGAAAAACTGTTGGCCACACAGGAACATGGAAGAACCAGGCCCTTGTATTGGTGAACCACGGAGGGGCTACCGGACAGGAAGTGTATGATTTTTCGTCGCAAATCATAGACAGTGTGTACACTAAATTTGGCGTTACACTACAACGGGAGGTTAATATTATTAGTTAAATAAGTTTATTTAAAGTGAATTTCTGTTTTAAATAAAATTTGTTCTAAATAACATTCCTGTTACAAATCTTTTGTTTTCGTGTTTTGTTATTTATTATTTTTTATATATAAGTGACTGTTAATCAATTGTTTTATTGATTTTAAAGTGTAAGTATTACACACTTGCCAAAATCTTACGCCGAAATTTAATTGTGGAGTTTTTACTACACTTTTTAGGTTAGTGGCATCATGCTTGTCTAATTGTTAACACAAAACTTTAACAAAATGACAAAGATTGAGTTTAACACCCTTGTACTACGTCAGGCGACTTCTTTAAGATCATACGCTTTACATTTCACGCACGACGCAGACGATGCTAACGACCTTGTCCAGGATACAATGTTGAAGGCCATAACTTATTACAACAAGTTTAAGGAAGGCACCAATTTAAAAGGATGGTTATATACCATCATGAAAAATACGTTCATCAACAACTATCGCCGTTTTGTTAAAATGAGCACCTTCGTTACCAAAAGTGATGAAATTTCATCTCCAAACCTGGTATTCAGTTCAACTAAAAATCAGGGCGAAGCTAAATTTGTAATGGATGATATTAAAAAAGCTTTAGACAGGCTGCCTGAAGATTATTATGTACCCTTCACTATGTATTTTGAAGGTCATAAATACCATGAAATTGCCGATCATCTGGATATCCCAATCGGTACTGTAAAAACCCGTATACACGTAGCACGCAAGTTGCTTAAGAAAAACCTTAAAGCATATGATAACGGTATCGCCAAACCCGTTTATGCCGAGAATTAATGTTCAATTAAACTCCATCATATATATAATAGGAAACCCGCCCCATGAGGCGGGTTTTTTGTTTAGATATAGGTTGTTATTATCCGGCGCGCCTTATCTTAAAAACGGTACAGCCGGCTGATAAAATATTTGCCGGGTGTTATATACCAGTACGCTGTTAAAAATGATATAAATAAAGTTTACAGCATAAAACAACGGCATACTCAACAATATAATTTCGCCAGCGCCAAGGTTCAATATAGATGAGGGGATATGGAAAAATTCATTATTGAAAAGGATGATTATTGTCATCGCTATAAACAAGCACCATGAGATTTGAAAATTGATAAGCCGTTTACAGGGCTTATCTATATCCTTTAATTTTTTTCTGTTGGATAGCCATAATGCCAGTGGCAAAGCTATCCCTAACAACGGAAATATAATGAAGCTTAAGGCTGATAAATTGAATTGCAGCAGGAAGTTTCTGCTATCATTATTCAAAATTTCTGCCGGGTCGAAAGGTGATTCCGTTAAATCTTCTGGGGTAATATTCAATGCAGTTGCCAGTCTTTTAAGGGTGTCGCCCCTGGCCTCCGTTTCACCGTTTTCTATTCGTTGTACGGTTCTTAAACTTAGCTGTGCTTGTTCGGCTAATTCTTCCTGGCTTAATCCTTTACGGTTACGCAGTTCCTTGATCTTTTTTCCGGGGTTATAGGTTTTCATATTTGATATATTTTGCTGAACAAAAGTATAGCTGTATAAAGATATTAACTGCCGACTTGTTTACGTCATGTTTACGACATTGCTGTTTAGTATAGGTGTTTCCTACTGCGCCAGCTTCTTCATCGCCTCTGCCGCCACTACCTGCCCGGATATAATAGCAGGTGGCACTCCCGGCCCGGGCACGGTGAGTTGACCCGTATACAACAGGTTGCTGATATGTTTGGCCCGCATGGCGGGTTTAAAAAATGCAGTTTGGGCAAGTGTGTTGGCTAATCCGTAGGCGTTGCCTTTAAAAGAGTGATAGTCGGCTTTAAAATCATTTAATGCATAGCTACGCTTTACCACTATCGAATTGCGGATGTCCTGCCCGGTAATGTGGGCAAACCTGCCCATCATCAGGTTAAAATATTTTTCGCGAATGGTTTCATCATCATTTAATCCCGGAGCTATCGGCATAAGGAAAAACAGGTTCTCACCGCCATCGGGAGCTACTGTGTTATCTGTTTTTGAAGCGCAGCATACGTAAAATAGTGGATTGGTTGGCCATTGCGGTGAGGTGTAAATTTCTTTGGCATGCAGCTCAAAATCCTCATCAAAAAACAAATTGTGATGCTGTATACCCGGCACTTTTTTATTGGTGCCGATATAAAAAAGCAAACTCGATGGCGACATGGTACGGCTATCCCAATATTTAGCCGTGTAGTTGCGATGGGGTTCATCAATCACGTGCTGGTCAATATGTTCATAATCGGCCCCGGCAATTACCATATCGGCAGTAAATACACCTTGGGTGGTTTGTATGCTGCTAACCTGTTTATCTTTTACCTCAATTTTAGTGACCTCCGTGTTCAGTTTTATTTCAACCCCAAGCTCTATAGCCAAACTCACCATAGCTTTTACTATTTCGTTCATGCCGCCCATCGGGTACCAGGTCCCTAACGAAAGATCGGCGTAATTCATCATGCTGTACATAGCCGGGGTATTTTGCGGGGTAGCGCCTAAAAACAACACCGGGAACTCAAGTAGTTTAACCAGTTTAGGGTTTTTAAAATGCTTGCGTACATGACTGCTCATGCTGGTCAACAGTTGAATACTGAAACTTTTTTTGATGAGATTGAAATCAATAAACTCGGTAATGGAGTGGGAGGGGCGAAAAACATATTCGCCCATACCTACTTTATATTTATATTCCGCCTGGGCTAAAAACTCTTTTAATGCTTTGCTGCTGCCAGGTTCTGTTTGTTCAAACAGGGCTTCGAGCTCGGCCATGTTTGCAGGTACATCCAATATTTCATTTGGGCTGTAATAAATGCGATAGCCGGGATCCAGTCTTTTAAGCTGATAATAGTCGGAGGTCTTTTTGCCGAACAGCGCGAAGAAGTTTTCAAACACATCCGGCATCCAGTACCAGCTTGGCCCCATATCAAAACGGAAGCCGTTATGCTCCCAGACGCGGGCGCGGCCTCCGGGCTGATTGTTTTTTTCGAGTATGGTAACTTTATAACCTTCTTTAGCCAAAATACAGGCTGCAGATAATCCTGCAAAGCCCGAACCAATAACAATTATATGCTTGCTGCTGCTCATGTTTAATGTGAAGTCCAAGTTAAGCAAATTGTTTTATGGGCATAAAAAACAATACCGCTTTGAATTTGTACTTTTGAACAAATGACCACGCTAAGGCCGATGATGAACCTGTACGATGAAGCATGTTTTGAATGCAGTAAACTGATAACTAAAAAGTACAGTACTTCATTTAGTCTTGGCATCAGAACTTTCGATAAAAGTTTCCGGTACCCTATCTATGCCATTTATGGATTTGTGCGTTATGCCGATGAAATTGTAGATACCTTTCATGATTACGATCAGCAGCAATTGATTGACAGGTTTGGCAGCGAAACATTTTGCGCTATTAAAGAGGGCATAAGCACCAACCCGGTTATTCACTCATTTCAGCAGGTGGTTAACCAGTATCATATTGATCACGAGTTGATCAGAGCTTTCCTGCGATCGATGGCGATGGACCTGGATAATAAAGCTTATGATAAGGATACCTATCAAACATACATATACGGTTCGGCAGAGGTTATCGGCCTGATGTGCCTGAGAATATTCACCAGTGATGATGCTTTGTATCAATCACTGATCCCCAAAGCACGAAGCCTGGGGGCCGCATTCCAAAAAGTTAATTTTTTGCGGGATGTTAAGGCCGACTATACCGAACGCGGGCGTACCTATTTTCCGGGGATAGATTTTAATAACTTTACCGAGCAGGACAAGCTTGCCATTGAAGCCGAAATTAAGCACGATTTTGATGAGGCTTTTGAGGGGATAAAGCGCCTGCCCGCGGGCACCAGGCTTGGGGTTTATATTGCGTATATTTATTACCTGCAGCTGTTTAAAAAAATAAGCTATACATCGGCCAACGTAATACTTAAAAAACGTATCAGGGTTTCTGATGCCCGTAAAATGAGTTTATACATCAAAGCTGTTCTGCAGCAAAAGCTAAACGTTATTTAATGTTCAGGAAGATTTTTTTTATAGCCAATATTTTGGCATCATCATTCGTTTTTCAATCGGCCAAAGCCGAAGAACCAAATTTGAAAGTGTTGCGTAAGCAAATGGTGATTGCAATAGATAAAAGCAAGACAGCCGATTCCCTGTATAACAGCCTCAACAGTATTAAAGAAAAAAACGGCATTGTAAATGGTTTTATAGGGGCATTACTGGCTTTAAAGGCCAAGCATGCCTGGAACCCGTACTCTAAAGTGAAATACCTTAATCGGTCAGAAAAAGTATTTAAGCAAGCTGTAACTGCCGACCCGCATAATATCGAGATCAGGTTTATGCGCTTTTCTATTGAACATAATGTGCCATCCATTTTAGGCTTTAATAAAGATCTTGCAGCCGATAGCGAAGATATTATAGCACAACTGGATAAAAAGAACTATGGCTCGGCCGATAAGGAATTAACTATCGCAATCATCAAATTCCTGATCCATTCCAAAAGGTGCACACCTGCCCAAAATCAGGTACTAAACAAACATTTAACCGAACTTACGTGAGATACACCTATTTGCTGATCAATCTGCTAACGGTGTTTTTCCCCGTTGTGCTTTCGTTTGATAAAAGGGTGGCTTTTTACAAAACCTGGAAATTTATATGGCCGGGTATGCTTGTTACCGGTTTGTTCTTTTTGTTTTGGGATGTGCTTTTCACCATTCACGGTGTTTGGTCGTTCAATCAGGCATACATTATTGGGGTTAAATTTTGGGGTTTGCCCTTAGAGGAAATACTGTTTTTTTTAACCGTGCCATTTGCCTGCATTTTTATTTACGCATGCCTCAATTATTATGTTAAATGGCTAATGCCTTTCAGGCTAACCAGTATCATAAGCAGCATGGTAATAATGCTGAGCATCCTGATGCTGATATTTTATCATGACAGGCTTTACACCGTAGTTACCTTTAGTTTATTGTTGGCGTTGGTACTGCTTATCCAATACGTTTTTAAAGCAGATTGGTTAAACCGGTATTACCTGGCATATTTTGTAGCACTTTTGCCGTTTTATATAGTGAACGGTATATTAACCTCAGTACCAATTGTGCTGTATAACAATGCCGAAAATCTTGGGAAACGGGTTGGTACTATCCCCGTAGAAGATCATTTTTACCTCATGGCCCTATTGCTGATGAATATTGGTTTCTTTGAATATTTTAAACAGCGAAAATTGAAATCAAGCAAATGAGCGAACTGCCACGATACACTAAATCGCAGCTGGCCTTACGTAACGGGCAGGATAAGCCACAGGTATGGGTAGCCTACAAAGGCGATATTTATGATGTAACGGAAAGCCGCCTGTGGCGTAACGGCAAACACTATGAGCATTGGGCAGGTCAGGACCTTACAGACGAGCTTGCCGATGCCCCGCATACAGAAACTGTATTTGAAAAGTTTGAGAAGATAGGAAAACTAAAGCCGGTATAAACTTATCACAGAGGGCTTGAATATTTTAAGCCTTTCCTAACGAAGAGTAGGTGTTATCATTAAATAAAAAATGTCATTTCGACGAACCAAGGAGGGCTTTGCGCGTCGGAGGTGAGGAGAAATCTTCTACGCCCTGCTTTTAACAGTATGGTTGTAGAACCAGATGTAGAAGATTTCTCTTTCGCCCCATCTCACAGCCCTCCGTGCTCTATCGAAATGACATTTTCTTTTTTAGGATGTGGTATATATAGTAATTCCTAAGTAAGAGAGGCAAGAGTTTACAATTCAAATTTAGCCAGGCCTACAAATTCCTGTATGCGGTTAGCTATCTCTTCTTCACTCAGGTTCCTTAATCTTTCAGAACCAAATTTTTCAACACAGAATGAGGCCAGTGCCGAACCAAAGATAATAGCGTTTTTCATGTTGTTGAAGTTAACAGTACCCACTTTAGCCATATAGCCAATAAAGCCACCTGCAAAAGTATCGCCTGCGCCTGTAGGATCAAACACCTCGGCCAATGGAAGGGCTGGGGCGCTAAAAATCTGATTTTCATGGAACAACAAGGCACCGTGCTCTCCTTTTTTAATGATAAGGTATTTAGGGCCCATGGTTAATATTTTACGGGCGGCCTTAACCAGTGAAAACTCGCCCGATAATTGGCGTGCTTCGGCATCATTGATGGTTAAAACGTCAACCATCTGTATGGTTTTCAATAGCTCATCAAGGGCAATATCCATCCAAAAGTTCATGGTGTCCATTACAATAAGCTTAGGGCGGTTTTTAAGACGGCTGATAACGGTTTGCTGTACCTGCGGCGAAAGGTTGCCCAGCATCAGGTATTCGCAATCCTGGTAACTTTCCGGAATGATAGGATCGAAGGCTTCCAGTACGTTGAGTTCAGTTACCAGGGTATCACGACTGTTCATGTCATTATGGTAACGGCCACTCCAGAAAAATGATTTTTCGCCCTGTTTGATCTGCAGGCCTTCGGTATTAACATTGTGGTTTTGGAGGTCCTCAATTTCATGTTGAGGGAAGTCGTCGCCAACAACGGCAACAATTTTTATTTTATCATAAAAGTAAGAAGCGCCCAAACTTGCAAAGGTTGCAGAACCGCCTACTATTTTATCGGTTTTACCAAAAGGGGTTTCAATGGCATCAAACGCCACAGTGCCAATAACTAACAAACTCATGTAAAGATATTTATATTTTTTCGTCGCAAATATTGTGAAAAATAAGGGATAATCATTAATCGATACCATTTTGTAACACCAATTTTCACAGGTGAAACCATAATTTGAGCAGATATTGTAAACATAACTGCCGAAAAAAGTTAGGTTGCCTGAAAACTGGCAGGCGTCCGGAAAAAAATATCACATAGCTTTAATTTTAAGTGTCACATAATCAATGAGAAAAACGGCATGTGAAAAATATTTAAAATTTTTTTTAATAAAAATTGTGAAATATCTGTCGAGTTTTTACCTTTGCCCCACTCCAAACCGGATTAGATTCCTGAGTAGCTCAGCCGGTTAGAGCATCTGACTGTTAATCAGAGGGTCGCTGGTTCGAGCCCAGCCTCAGGAGCACAAGCCCCGCACGTCTGCGGGGCTTTTTTTATGCCCTGAAATTTGATTTACGATGAGATTAATGTTATATCGAATCAGCCCTAAAAGCTGGGGGATATGAATCTATACGTGGCACGCGCGTGCTATCTCGGGGCATTAGGAGATTTAGCGATCATCTTTTTCAAAGGATTCGTCAAAGTCAAGGATTTGATAGGGAATATAGATAGATAAAGAAGTTTGCTAAACAATATTTGCCGTGCTAAGCATTACATTAACAGTAAAAAGAGATTTTTTATCAGCAAAAAGGCGTTTGGTTTTATAGCTATCAGCTATCTATTTAAACGCCTCAGCCAGGTGGTTATTTAACGTGGTATTCAGGCCTTGCTCATCAACTACAATATCAACAAGTTTTCCATTTTTGTCTATCAGAAACAGCGCCGGAATAGTTGTGACGCCGTATTCTGAAATTAACGGATACTCGTTAGAGAACTCAATTTTGGTGGGGAAGATGTTTTTCCATTGTGTTATGCTCTCTTTAGCAACAGCTTTCTTCCATTTTTCGGGTGTGTAATCCATGTTAATGCCTATAACCTCAAGTCCTTTAGAATGGTACTTGGCATACAGTTCTTTAACTTTTGGCAACATTGCCAGGCATGGGCCGCACCAACTTGCCCAAAAATCAAGCAATACATAGTGCTTTCCGCGATAAGACGACAGGCTCACTTGCTCGTTATTAATCCCAGTTTCTGTAAAATCCGGAGCCAGATGACCAACACTGGGAGTTTGTGGTTTAAAGGCAGGGTGTTGCAGATAAGTATGGAGTTGTTTGCCAATAATGCTGTTCTGCATTCTCGCGGTTAGCTTTTTGTATTGTGATTCTAAAGAGTCGCGGTATTGATAGCCCGCGTACTTCTTCATCAGAAAAGGGCTCAGGTATGAATCGGGATGTGTTGATATGAAGGAAAATTCGAGTGCCCGTATTTTATCTTTCCTGATAAAACGTTTGGCATTATCCGTTTCATTGTTGTATTTGCCGGTGGACGATGCTATCTCATTGGTAACAGCTTCTTCATCTCTGTTTAGCTTGCTAAATTCATCCTGCGTAATTGAACCGGACAGGGCAGATAAGTTCACGTTATCCTTATTAATAGCTATTTTCATCTCTTTTGGTTCGATAAACAGGCTGCCGCTTTTTTTATAAGAGCGGTCTTTACCACGTATATTGAGCCAAATAGTGGATGGTTCTGCTATATTACCTTTAACAATAAAAGTAGCCTTATCGCTAATTATCGAATCTTTTATAGTTTCTCCAGCTTCGTTTACGTACTGGATATCTATAGTATCGCGAGCACGTGTATCTACAGTTCCGCGTAAGGTAAAAGCACGCGGGTTGATAGTTTGAGCCTTTGCCGAATAATAACTAAAAAGGCTTAGTATAATGATCGATAACTTTTTCATAGGAATATAAATAAGTATGATCAAATGTATAACTAAATAATTAGTTATAAAAATCGAACGGAAGTTTCATACTCGATAGTAACTCCAGAGCGCTGATCCGGGAATATAGAAGACCGATTGGAGTATGATCACCCTTTTATCTATCTGTCATTACAGGTATTTGACTGTATAAAATAATCTCCCGTCGGCATTGATTCCGCTCACTACAATTTTGAACCTGTTTGAATGATCATTATTGTAAAATCTGATTGCCTGTGTTTGCTTTTGCTTGTCAAGTATGAGGTTGGGGACCCAAAGTAGAGTTAATCTCAGATCCTTACCAGTATGCACGATTCGGGCGTAATCTGGTGAATAAAATGTTCGGAGTTGTGTGTAGCCAGATAATGTGGCAGTTTTGTTATTTGATGTACTGGTATAACCTCCATCTTTTTTCGTGTATAATGCTATCACTCCGCCTTGTACACCGAACATCCCTCCCGACGCCGGATCGTATATTTTTACATACTCAAACTCGGTCATCGGAATGCCTTTTACATCGCCCGCATCAACCTGAATATTATTCAAAAAGATGGACACGTTGTCATCTCGCCAGGTTACCGACGGGCGACCTGAAACAGCATTCCTGATCTGCAATCCACCAACCTTGTTCTGTAAGTACTGATATATGGTTACGCTATTCTGTGCTCTGGGATCCCTGGTAAGATCAAAATTAGCTGATATGCCGCCCTTAAATAACCCCGTGCTGAATTGTTCATCAATTTTATCCTTATCATCTATCCGTCTTCCTTTAACCGTCACTTCCTGGAGCGTTCTTAAGCCATTCAATTCATGCCAATAATCTAACAAATGTTGTTTGCTGCCAGAATCCGGAACTATTTGTACTTCACTGGCTTCAGGCAAACTGAATGAATATGGATATTTACTAATCAAGCCATTTGTTACCTTGATCTCTGTTTTTTCGGATGCCAGCGCCTAGTCGGTGAATTTAAAACTTAGTTTAGCATCGCCGTAAAAGATCAATCCATCTTTTTTAAAAGTTCCATCAGGGTTCATCGTTATTGGAAACAAGACTGCGCTTGAATCGGGTGCGGTAACGATAATATTGACCATTGCTCCTGGAGAGATTCTTCTTTTATCAACCTGATTAACCTTTCCTTCAACAGCAATATATTTATTGTTATAATTTTGGAGATCCTTTCGGAGTTCATACGTATACTGCTGCCAGCCGTTAGTTAGCATGACCATGTCGAGGTATTGCGCCGTTGTATCAGCATCATTTTCAAAGTAAAATTCCGGATTAACGATTTTGCCTCTCAAACCACCCGCAAGCAGTAATTGAGAAATGATTGTAGCCGATGGTTTTTTTTGATCACTATCACAACTTGCTGTTATTGAGATAGAAAGATTTGCCCTGGTAGAGTCCTGGTTTTTAATAACCATTTCATTTAGGCCCCTGCTGTTTTTACTAATCACCGGAAACGAGATATCCGGCTTAAATAAATAATCGTGCTTATTAACAAATACCGCTCTTTCGGCAAGTATGCGGTTATCTCTGTTAAATAAAGTTATGTGAACAATACCGGTAGGCATTGCCTCAAAAGGGATGGTCATATTAACAGCTTGATTTGAAGTCAAATCGGCTTTGATCTGGTATAGCTTACGCCCATTTGCCGTTGCCACAATACTCAATTTCTTATCAGCCTCAGCAGCATCAACCGTTCGTTGTATGATGATCTTTTTACCTTTTGAATTATTTAAAACGTGTAACACGATACCGGACGACTGAGGCCTGAAAAGCGAATCTTGATGTTTCATGCCCTGATCATCAATCCAGTGGGCTACATATCTTTCGCCCGGAGATGGCTGTATCACAACCGTTCCCATACCATCATGCACCGTTTTAAAGGTTGTAATGATTTTATTCCCTGCTTTTATTGCGCCACTCGCGTTGACTGGCATTCCATTGATATCGGAAGCTTTGAAGGCCACGAGTGATGGCAGGTCATCCACCAATAAACCTCCCTCCGGAAGGAAACTGATTGAAGCCTGATGTCGGACTGCTGATTTCCTGGTACCAAGAAACCGCATCACCGGCATTTGCAATTCACTGATATAAACAGCGTTCGAATCGCTAAGCATCATGGTTGTATACGCCCTGCAAAACCAGCGTACCCCATCCTCTCCAGGGGGTATGCGGAGGTAACCGGAGGCCGTGGCTTCAAAGACAGGTGCCACAATACGGTCTGATATATTTCCGTTTTGGTCAACCAATTCTATATTCAAACTCGTACTTAGAACAGATGGCCAGGAGCCGTTAAACAAGTAGGCTTTTAACCAAACCGTATCTCCCGGGAAATAATAATCCCGATCATAATGGATATATATCCGTTCACTGTGCCCTGTTTGTTTCAATGCATACTCTTCCATGTTGTCCTGCCCGCTACAAACAGCGGAGTAGCCTATTAAAAAAAACAATAGCAGCGTCCCGCTAACCAAGCGCTTCAACATAATTTCTGATTGTTTGATTAAATTTAAAGCTTCAGTATCAAATAACAGTATCTCCTTGTGAAATAGCTGCATTACCCTTGCCTCAAAAAAAACTGCAAAAAAATTTGCGCAACTCAAAAGTTGCATATATATTGCAACCTATAGGTTGCTTAATTAAATTTTGCAAAATGAAACAGGACATATTTCAGGCCATAGCCGACCCAACGCGGAGAGCTATTTTAACTTTAATTGCTATACAGGCCTTAACACCAAATGTAATGGCCGAAAAATTTGATATGAGCAGGCAAGCAGTATCAAAACATATTAAAGTGTTACAGGAGTGCGAATTGGTTACGCCGCAACATTCAGGCAGGGAAATATATTATCATTTTAATGCAAAAAAAATGCAGGAATTTGACAACTGGATAGCCCAATTCAGACGCAACTGGGAAACCCAGTTTAATCAACTTGACGAAGTATTATTAAAAATGAAAAACGACGAAAATGAACAATGATTTGCTATTTGATTTTACCGTCGATAAAGCGGCAAAAACGATATTTATAACAAGGGAGTTTAACGCCCGGCAGTCGCTGGTATGGGACGCTTTTACCAAAAAGGAAATTTTGGATAAATGGGCCGCACCTGCACCCATGCGCTGCGAAACCAAATACCTGGATTTTAAAGTTGGGGGCCGAAGATTTTACGCCATGATAAACCCCGACGGGCAGGAGCGCTGGATACTCCAGGAATATACTTCCATTACACCGAAAACTAATTTCAAGCTTTATAACTCGTTCGCTGATAAAGACGAAAACCCGGAGCTGCCGGGCTCTAAATGGGACCACAGTTTCAGCGAGCAAAATGGCATAACAAAAGTGGATATTTCCATTTATAATGAATCGCTGGAACGGATGCAAAACCTGTCTGACGGTTTCAGGATAGGGTACACAGCGATGTTAAAAAATCTGGATGATCTGTTCGCCAGTTTATTGCAGAAATAACAAGTAGAACAATTAAACCACTATAAATTAAAAATCATGAAAGCAATTAATCCCTGGATCAACTTTAACGGCAATGCCGAAGAGGCATTTACTTTTTACAAATCAGTTTTTGGCGGAGAGTTCAAAAAGATTGTCAGGTTTAAAGACTTAGCCAGCGCCGAATTTCCGGTAGACGCTGATGATGCAAATAAAATAATGCACATCGCCTTACCTATAGGCAAAAACAACGTGCTGATAGCCAACGATGTTCCCGGATTTTTAGGACGGGTAGACGAAAATGAAAACCGGTCGAAAATTGCGGTAAGTACAGACAGCCGCGAAGAAGCTGATAAAATATTTAACGGACTATCGGCAGGTGGAAGCGTTGAAATGCCTATTGATGACAGCCCCTGGGGTACATACGCCAGTATGTTCAGAGACAAATATGGCATTGAATGGATTGTGGAATTCGATCCAAGCAATTGATTAACAAATAAAAGGAGGCTGTCCTTTTGGGACAGCCCCTTTTTTATTTGCACAAATTTGCCTGAATGCAGATCAGGCTGAAAAGCTGAGAAAAAACAGCCCTCCATATCTGCTATGTGCCTGTCATGGTAAACGGTATGGTTCACATGAAATTTTATTCTGAAAAGCTATAGGAAAGAGGCTGCCCGACGTTAAATTATCCTGATCAGGAGCAATGCAAATATTGCAACCTTATCAATGTTTTGTTTTAAATGTTTTGTAGCTATTGCCAACTGATTTTCGACGGTGTGTTTGCTGATTTCCAGCAACGAAGCTATTTCGGTATTACTCAAATGTTGCATTTTGCTCATTTGAAATATTTCGCGGCATCGTTTGGGTAGTTCCTTCAAACACTCCTGCATCATAAATTCATGATCAAGCTCGGTAAGGCGTTCATAACCCATATTGTACACCACTGCACCTGTAGCAGGAAATTCTTCGTAAAAATCAATAAGCGAATGTTTGGCCATTTTTAGCCGCCGGTACACCTCATACCGCGTAACCGAATTAAGATAGGCTGCAAAATTATTGATGTTAAGGGTTTGACGCTTGTTCCAAATAATAACAAATACCTCCTGAACAACTTCTTCACTTGCACTCGTATCTTTTAAATAAAATAGCGCGGCTTTGTACATCCTGAGCCAGTACCTGTCATAAAAAAGGGCAAACGATCTGCCGTCGCCAGCGGTAATACGCTGCCACAATTCCTCGTCAGATAATGAAGCTTTTGCCATTATTGGTTTATAATTAGGTTTTAAGCGCAATTATCAACCTGGGCTACCATCATCAGGGCAATCAAAAATTGCACAGCTAATAGTTGCCAATCGGGTTGTTAAATAGTAAAATGGTGGTTTTTTGGTTTATCCAACTAAAATAGGTTTCTTTTTTATTTGCACTATCCTGAACTGTCATGTCCTGTTTGGATGTAGCATTTTGCCCCGTCAAAATCTTTTTTGAATTTTTTTTAAAAAACTATGGGAGGTTTCCCCGCTTTCACCCTCTACCTAATAAACCGATTATAAATTCATGACCGCAGAAGAGTATACCGAGCTATATGAACGATACCTTGCAGGCAATGCTACGCCGCGGGAGGTTGAAAGCCTGCTTGCATATCAAGACAAATTTGACATTGCAAGATTTGATACCGGAGAGGGCATTGCTGACCAGGACGCGATCAAAGACCGCATTTACAGCCAAATAGTTAAACAGACTAATGTAGATGGGCAAAAATCAAACAGCAGGAGCTTTTGGTGGTCAATGGCGGCGTCATTGTTAATATTGGCTACTGCGGGGATAGTTTTCGTAAAAAAGCAACATTCAACAGTCCGTAAAGATGTAAGTGAAATAGCCGCCCACCATAAAAATATACTCCCGGGTACTAATAAAGCAATACTGATCCTGGGGAGCGGCGAAACCATCGATTTACATGCGATAGCAAACGGCCAGATAGCCAGGGCGGGCAATGTGAGGGTGAAAAAATTAAAGGATGGCCAACTGGCATATGATAGAGAGCTATCGGCAGAAAATGATGATCGGGTGGTATCTTTCAATACCATTGTTATCCCAAAAGGAGGGCAATATGAGGTAACCCTGCCCGACGGTACATCAGTGTGGCTTAATTCAGCATCATCATTAAAATATCCAACCGTATTTACGGGTAAGGAAAGACATGTGGAGCTAACCGGTGAAGCCTATTTTGAAGTAGCCAAGAATAAGGCCAGGCCATTCACGGTTTCTGCCGGGAAAACCGATGTGAAAGTATTAGGCACACATTTCAACATTACGGCTTATCAGGATGACCCGGTATCAAAAACAACCTTGCTTGAAGGTGCTGTAGTGTTGAGCCGCGGTAAGCAGCAAGTTGAAATGGTTCCCGGCCAGCAGGCTGTAACCCAAAATGGCGATGGTGGGGCAATCCGGCTAAAAACGGTAAATGTGGAAGATGCTATAGCCTGGAAAAAAGGCTACTTCTCGTTCAGAAAAGAAAATATCGGGAGCGCCATGCGCAAAATAGCACGCTGGTATGATGTAGACGTTGAATACGAGGGTAAAATGAGCCACAAAGTACTGGGCGGCACGGTATCACGCACCCAGAATATTGATGAAATATTGGCTTATCTTGAATTGACAGGCATAGCCCGATTTGAACTTAAAGAAAGGAGGATCATTGTAAAAGGAAATTAACCCACCCTTGTATAATATCCTAAGTTAAGTCAAGGAACGTCGTTACCGTTCCCTGACTTCTCAGCAAGAGGTGCTGATTAGGTCAAAAACAATTCTCTTCAAAGAATCAATTATTTACTAACCTACATCCAAATGTATAAAAATTCTACTAAAGATTTTTGTGGGATATGGCCCCGCATTAACCCTAATTTGCTGTTGAAGATGAAGCTGACATTTGCTATTTGTCTTATTGCATTTATGCAGGTTTCGGCGTCGAGCCTTGCTCAAAAAATAACGCTGAATGTTAAAAACCTGCCTTTTGATAAGTTGCTGGATAACCTTGAGCAACAAAGCGGCTATCATTTTCTGTATGATGATGAGTTGTTGAGCGAAGCAAAACCGGTGACACTTAATATCAAAGATGTCACGATAACCGATGTACTGGCCAAATGCTTTGCAGGCCAGCCATTTGCTTACGTGCTTAAAAAGCGCAACGTTATAGTTACGCAAAATTATAAAACGGAAACACCGAAACCGGCGGCGGTACTTACCGTAACCGGCACCGTAACCGACGAAAAGGGAATTGCCCTGCCCGGCGCAACGGTTGCTGTAAAGGGCAAAAACATAGCTACCACAACCAATAACAACGGCAAATATGCATTGGCCAATGTAGATGTCGACTCAACACTGGTGTTCAGCTTTTTGGGATATAATACAAAGGAAGTACCCGTTCAAAGCCGGGCGCTCATTAACGTGAGTTTAACTCCTAAAGAAAACAGCCTGAACGATGTTATAGTTGTAGGTTATGGCACCCAGAAAAAAGGGACTATTACCGGTTCTGTAGCTGCGGTAAAGTCGGCCGAGATTACTGTTGCACCTTTAGCCAGTACCATCAATACGCTTGCCGGACGTTTGCCTGGTTTGGTGTCCCAGCAATCAAGCGGCCAACCAGGTGCCGATCAGGCCAACATCAGCATCAGAGGCTTTGGGCAGGCGTTATGGATTGTTGACGGCGTAGAATCAGATTTCAACAATATCGATCCTAACCAGATCGAAACCATCAGTATCCTGAAAGATGGTTCGGCATCTATTTATGGTGCCCGGGCGGGTAATGGTGTTGTGCTTGTAACTACCAAGCGGGGCAAAGAGGGTAAACCGAATATTACCCTGAACTCGTCATACACCTTGCAGGGAAATACAGCAATGGCCGATCCTGTTAATGCCGGGCAATATGCCGAGATAACAAACCTTTTTTATACCAACCAGGGCAAGCCTGCGCCTTATACGCAGGACCAGGTTCAGAAATTTTATAACGGCGGCGACCCTGCTTACCCCAATACCGATTGGAAAAAAATTGCAGCCCGCACATGGGCTCCGCAAACGCAGCAAAACTTGTCGGTTCGCGGCGGCTCGGAGCAAATTAAATATTTTGGCTTTTTCGGGTACCTGAACCAGGACCCTATGTGGCGCAATAATGGTGGTGGTTACAATCGCTACAATCTGCAATCAAACCTTGATGCCAAGATCAATAATGACCTGTCTATCCAGCTTAACCTTTCATCGGTTAATGAAATGATATCGCAGCCGGTGCGCGGGCAAGGTGCCGGTATCAACACACTTTGGCAGGATTTATGGAACTCCTTGCCAATTTACCCTGCAACGCTGCCCGATCCAACTAAATACTCATACGCCAACGGACAAGGGGTTGGCAGCATTTCCCTGGTATCTGACGAAAATATAGCAGGTTACGACAGGGTAAACAGACAAAACCTGAAAGGCACATTTATAGCCGATTACAAAATCCGTGCTGTTCCTGGTTTAAGCGCAAAGGCTTTTATCAATTACGATAAAACTTACGCTACCGATAAAAACTTCTCTAAGCCGTATAGTTTTTACACGTACGATTACGGCACACAGGCGTATACCCTTGCCGGCTCGCTGGGTACCGCAGCTAAATTAATTTATGACGAAACGCAAACGAGGAACATCAACGGTCAGTTATCATTAAACTATGATCATCTCTTTGGCCCGGATCATCATATTACCGCACTTGCATTGTATGAGGCAATTGATAACAGCTTTAATGAGGTAATAGCCGGCCGGGATAATTTTTTGACGCCTGCTATTGAAGACCTTTATGCCGGGGCTGTTCAAACCAGCCAGGCAGACAGCCACACAACCCAAACCGGACGTGCCAGTTATGTTGGCCGTTTAAACTATTCATACAAAGACAAATATTTGATCGAATCTACTTTCCGTGCTGATGCATCAGCTAAATTTCCGCCCGAAAAACGCTGGGGCTATTTTCCAAGTGTTTCATTAGGCTGGCGTTTGGACCAGGAAAGCTTTATTAAAAAAGTAAGCGCCATTGATGAACTGAAACTGCGAGCAAGCTATGGCACTTCGGGTATAGATGCCGTGCTCGATTTTCAATATTTAACGGGTTACAAATTTAACGGGCAATGGCTTATAGGCAATGGTACGCAGGTGGGTATCCAATCAACCGGCTTGGCCAATCCCAATCTTACCTGGGAAAAAGTAAAGATCTATAACCTTGGTTTTGATTATTCTTTCTTCAACAGGAAACTGTTTGGAACTGTAGATGCTTTTTACCGTACACTTACCGGTATTCCTGCTACCCGCATTTTTACGTTGCCAAGTACCTTTGGTGCAGCGCTTCCGCCGGAGAACATAAACAGCCAAAATAATCGTGGTTTTGAATTCAGCGTAGGCACAAGCGGCAACATTGGCCAGCTAAATTACCAGGTAACGGCAAATATTTCATGGTCGCGTGCAAAGTGGAATCATTTCGAAGAACCTGCATACACAGATGCTGATCAGGCAAGGCTAAATCAACTATCGGGCCGCTGGATGGATATCACTTACGGATATATCTCAGATGGTTTGTTCACCAGCCAGCAGCAGATAGATAATTTAAAATTTGATTATCCCGGCGGAAATGCCGCATTACGGCCGGGAGATATCCGCTATGTTGATATTAACGGTGATGGTAAGCTCGATTACCGCGATCAAAAACAGATTGGCACAGGCACCGTGCCCGACTGGATGACCGGTGCTACCATTAACCTGAAATACAAAAACTTCGATCTGCAATCATTACTGCAGGGGGCTTTCAATTATTACAGTATGATCAGTCTTCAGCATGGCGGTATCAATTACTCGCAAACATATTATCAAAATATGTGGACAGAGCAAAATAATTCGGCTAACGCTTTTGTGCCGCGTATTTCGGGGGCTTCTGCAAATAGTTTGCAATCAGATCATTTCTTTAAAAAAGCAAGCTATTTGAGGTTGAAAACCTTTGCCATAGGCTATAATTTCCCTAAAAATCTATTGCGCAAGGCTGGTGTACAAAACCTGCGGTTTTACCTGGCTGGTACCAATTTGCTAACCATTAATCCGCTTAGTAAATATGATGTCGATCCGGAAGCACCTTCAGGGCAGGCAGGCTATTACTACCCGCAGCAAAGAACAGTTTCGGTTGGGTTGAATGTATCATTATAATTTGAAGAGATCATGAAAAAAATTATATCATTAATTGTTTTATTATGCACAGTTGCATGCTTTTCATGCAATAAAGACGTATTGAACAAACAACCGCTCAGTATTATTTCAGATGCCAACGTTTTTAAAGATCCGGCGCTTATTAACGCTTATCTAACGCAGGTATACTACGATATGCCTTTCCTTGGGAATGATTGCAATGCAAGCGGCCCTGTTGATGGTGACGGTGGCTGGCATGCTTTCGATATAAACGATGTTTCGGATGAGAGTTTTCCGCAATTCAGGGATTGGAACCCGAGTAATGCCTTTACTTACAAATACGGAAACTTAAACATAACCGGGGGCCTGCTGGATTGGTGGGGGTATAACACGGTACGGGAAATCAATCAGTTTCTTGAAAAACTACCCTCATCGCCACTACCGGCAGATGAGGTAAAGGCCAAATTGGCCGAAGCGAGGTTTTTAAGGGCTTTTTGTTATTTTGCTATGGTTAAGCGCTATGGCGGTGTTCCCCTGATCACCCAAGTGCAAAACGCTACTGATCCGCATGATACGCTTTATCCAAAACGGGCAACCGAACAAGCCGTTTATGATTTTATTATTGCTGAGGCCGATGCCGCCGCCGCAGATTTGCCGGAAGTATTAACTATCGACAATATAGGCAGGCCATGCAAGTATGCTGCCCTTGCGTTGAAAAGCCGTGCTGCCCTGTATGCGGGTAGTATTGCTCAATTTGGTACGGTTCAGGCTAATGGTGTTACAGGTATCCCGGCGTCTGCCGCTAAACAATATTACCAGGCATCATATGATGCATCGCAGGCTATTATTAAAAGCGGGAAATATGCCCTCTATACTGCAGATGCTAATAAAACTACCAATTTTCGCAACATTTTCCTGGTGAAGAACAACAGCGAGGTGATTTTTGCCAAGCGGCACGATAATGTTAACCAGGCAACCGGCGGGAATGGCTGGGGTGTTGATTTTTTCAATTGCCCAAGGCCACAGGCCTGGAGCCGGGGTTTGTACGAACAGGCTTATCTTGAGTTAGCCGAATCGTTTGAGCACATTGACGGCACACCGGGTACATTAGACCGTTCGGCTGTGCAGAAAAACCTGGTGACTACCGATGAGCTTTGGGCTAACAAAGATCCTCGTTTCTTTGCCACTTTCTATACGCAAAATACCAGCTGGAAGGGTGGTAAGCTGGATTTCCATGCAGGGATCCGCTTGCCTGACGGAACAATCAAAACGGACGGCGCTTACAACGGAATTGCCGCTACGGGCGATCAGGATTATCAGGGTACCGGTATAGGCGTTTTAAAATACCTTGACGAAAGCCATGATAACATGGCCGGGGCAAACAGCGGCTGGGCTACCTCGGCACAGGACTGGTTGATATTCCGTTATGCGGAGATTCTGCTGAATAATGCCGAAGCTGCCTATGAACTTGGAAATTCAGGCGACGCTTTGACATCGATTAACCAGGTCAGGAGCCGTGCGGGTATCGCTGCCCTTGCTGCTGTAGACAGGGACAAAATTCATCATGAGCGTAAAGTAGAACTGGCCTTTGAAGGTCAGCGTTATTGGGATGTGAGGAGATGGCACACTGCTGTCGCCGATCTGTCTATACGCTGGTCGGGCATCCGTTACATACTGGACGCTGCTTCGGGTAAATACCAGATACAGATCATTAATAATGTGGATGGTACATCGAATATCCCGCAGTTTCGCCAGGAAAATTATTATTTACCGATTACCAATGCCAGAACATCTAACAACCCCAATTTGGTTGAAAATCCTGGTTATAAATAAATGCATGCCATTACGGGAGATAGCCGGGTGTTATCTTCTGTAATGTTATTTAGTAACTATAATTCCCAAATACTGAACTGATAAAGCATCACCATGAAAAAATACAGGATTATACTATTGATCTTACTACAACTACCGGCGCTGTTTTTGGCAGGCCATGCGCAGTCGGCCGGTAATAAATATGATATTGCCGCTTTCTATTGGCCCGGTTATCATCCCGACGCGCGTTTCAAGGATATAGGGGTTTTTCCCGACGGTAAAGGAGAGTGGGAAGCCATATATAAAGCAAAGCCCAAATTTTCGGGCCATTACGAGCCCGAAGTACCGCTTTGGGGGTATGAGGATGAATCAAAGCCCGATGCTATGGAAAAAAAGATAGCCACAGCCACTAAGTATGGGGTGAATGTATTCATTTTCGATTGGTACTGGTATGACAATAAGCCATTCCTGGAGGACGCATTGGACAAGGGTTTTCTTAAAGCACGGAATAATACAGATATGCGTTTTTGCCTGATGTGGGCTAACCATGATCATAACTCATACCTCGACCCGGCCAATCCCGACAAAAGCAAGATATATTGGAAAGGCGGTGTTGACCGCAAGATTTTTGAAGGCATGGTTAAACATATCATCGATGATTATTTCAAAAAAGAAAATTATTATAAAATAGATGGCGAGCCGGTGTTTAGTATTTATGAGCTTTCAACTTTTATTAACGGCATTGGTGGTACTAAGGAAGCCAAAGAAGCGCTTGATTATTTCAGGGCCGAAACGATAAAAGCCGGTTTCCCGGGATTGCACTTACAAGCCATTCTTTGGGGCAATATCCCATCTGCATTAAACGATGTTCCGGGCGATAAATCACAAACCCAAAGCAGCACACTTGATTATTTTGGATTTAAAAGCATGACCAATTACCAATGGGTACATTTTGTAACGCCGGGTGACAACTACATAGACTGGGGCAAAAAAGCCATCGAAAAATGGGCCGAATGGGATAAAACATTCAATATTCCGTATTGCCCGCAGGTATCCATAGGTTGGGATAACAACCCCCGCTTTCCTACAACCACGCAGCCAATGGTTAAGCAAACTAACCCGCACGACTTTCAGCTGTACTTGCAAAAAGCAAAAAACTATGTGGATAGTCACCCTAACCAGCCAAAACTAATCACAATTAACGCCTGGAACGAATGGGCCGAAGGTAGTATGCTTGAGCCGGAGAAAAAATTTGGTTATGGCTATCTTGAGGCTGTCCGGAATGTATTCCTGTCACAAAAAAAATAGATGATAATGATAAACCTTATAAAAGTTACTTTAATAACAGTATGCTGTGCTTTGTTTTTCTCCGCATCTTCAATCGCACAACAGAAAATTACTCCAAAACGGCATTATGACGTTGCCGCATTTTTGTATCCCGCTTATGCAGCGGGCGATCCGCGGTTGCGCCCATTCTGGCCCTCTGGCATTGGTGAATGGGAAACGGTGACCAACATGCAGGATAGGAACCCCGGCCATTACTGGAACCGGAAACCGGTTTGGGGTACCATTAATGAGGCAGACCCGGCAGTGATGTCTATGGAGATAGACCAGGCCGTTAACCACGGCGTTAATGTTTTTATTTTTGATTGGTATTGGTATGATGGCAGGCCATTCATGGAAACCACGCTTGACAGCGGTTTTTTAAAAGCAGGGAATGTAAACAAAATGAAATTTTACCTCATGTGGGCCAATCATGATGTAAATAACTATTGGGATACCCGCCTGTTTAAATACCATGATGATAACATCATTTGGCAGGGAAGTGTATCCCGCGAAGAATTTGAAAAGATCTGTAAACGTAATATTGATAAGTATTTTAAATCACCTCAATATTATAAGATCGACGGTAAGCCTGTGTTTATGATCTATGACCTGCCAAACCTGGTTAAGGGTTTGGGCGGCATTACACAGACGATAGATGCATTGAAATGGTTCAGAAATGAAACTAAAAAGGCAGGGTTTCCGGGGCTTGATTTGCAGTTCACGATGTGGTCATCCAACTTTAATTTTAGCGGCTTCGATGCCGGTAAAAGTAAAAATCCGCAAAGCGACATGATCAAACAATTAGGTTTTACCAGTTCAACACACTACCAGTTTGCCCATTTTGTAAATGTCAATGACGATTATCTGAACATATTAGAAAATGTGAAGAAGGAGTGGGCTAAGATTGACGGTTCTTTTGATATCCCTTATTACCCGCATGTTAGTGTAGGCTGGGATAACAGCCCGCGCACGGGCAAGAGCGCTGTAGTGAGGAATAATACACCTGCAAATTTTGAAAAAGGCCTGAGAATGGCCAAAGGCTACATTGATGAACATCCCAAACAAACGCCGCTCATCACCATTAACAGCTGGAATGAATGGACCGAAACAAGCTACCTGCAGCCGGATAACGTGTACGGTTATGGTTACCTGGATGCGGTGAAGAAGGTTTTTCTGGAACAATGAACTTTCACCATGTAGTGGCTTTTAAACCGGAAAGTGTGGCTGAACTATTGAAACGAATAGTTGGGCAGGGAGTTATGGGCCTGTTAGTTTAACATTTCGGCATCGCGTTTTCGGTAACACGTTTGACTGTACGTGCGGTATTTGGTAATGGATAGTGATACTATGTAATTGGATCAAAGATGATTAAATAGAAACGCGAAAAAAAAACCATCATAATTATTGACAACCTTTAACTTCACTCGCAATAACAGTTAATCTTTTTATGAAAAAAATAATACTTCTATTTTTGATCAGCCACTTTTGCGCCATTTGTTTAGCGCAGGTGAAGGTAGATCACCTGTTAACAGAAAACTTAAATAATCCTGAAAGTATCGATGCAAAATCGCCGGCTTTAAGCTGGCAACTGTTATCTGAGCGAAGGAATGTAAATCAAACCGCATATGAAATACGTGTAGGAACCAGCCCTGTGGCAAAGCAGTTTGTTTGGGAAAGCGGTAAGGTGGCATCCCCTCAATCGGTATTTGTAACATATGGCGGTCCCGAATTACGCTCCGGCCAGGCTTATTACTGGCAGGTAAGAGTGTGGGATGAAAACAACAAAGTTTCGCCATGGAGCGCAGTGGCATATTGGAAAATGGGGCTGCTCAATTCTTCAGATTGGCTGGCACAGTGGATAACCCCTGGTTTCCGGGAAGAAGCATCAAGGCCAAGCCCTATATTCAGGAAGGAGTTTCATCTTCATAAAAAGATAAAGTCGGCGTATGTCTATATCACTGCACACGGTTTGTACGATGCTCAGATCAACGGCAAAAGGGTAGGCGATGCCTACCTTACACCAGGTTGGACAAGTTATAATAACCGCCTGCAATATCAGGTATACAACGTAACCGGTATGTTGAAACAGGAAGCAAATGTTATAGGCATAACACTTGGTAGCGGCTGGTACAGAGGGCATGTTGGCTTTAATCCTAAAGATGGATTGTATGGTAAGGATATTGCAGTGCTTTGCCAGGTAAACATTACATATACCGATGGCACTACAGAAACCGTTAATACCGACAACACTTGGAAATCATCTACAGGGGCAATCCGCAGCTCGGAAATTTATTACGGCGAAGTAATTGATCACCGCAAAGAGCAGCAGGGTTGGACATTGCCCGGTTTTGATGATAGTCAATGGAGCGGCGTAAAGGTAAATGACTTTGCAAAAAATACACTTATCGCTACTTACAACGAGCCGGTTAAACAACATGAAACCATTAAACCGTTAAAGATATTTAAAACACCTAAAGGCGACCAGGTAATAGACTTTGGTCAAAACCTGGTAGGTTGGGTAAAACTAACCGTTAGCGGACATGCCGGCGATACCATCAAACTATCACACGCAGAAGTGCTGGATAAACCCGGCGATTTCTATACCGCGAACCTGCGTACCGCCACGGCGCAAAATACCTATATCTTGAGCGGCAGCGGAACAGAAACCTTCGAACCTCATTTTTCCTGGCAGGGTTTCAGGTATGTTAAGGTAGAAGGCTTTCATGCCGACCTGAAGCCGGAAAATTTTGAAGCTGTCACTTTGTATTCGGATATGCGCGCAACCGGTTCATTCAGCTGCTCCAACCCGTTTATCAACCAGTTGCAGCACAATATTTTATGGGGCCAGAGAGGTAACTTTCTGGATGTACCAACCGACTGCCCGCAGCGCGATGAGCGGCTGGGATGGACAGGAGATGCACAAGTATTCAGCAGAACGGCTTCGTTTAACATGAACGTGCACAATTTTTTTACCAAATGGATGAAGGATGTGGCGGCCGACCAATACAGCAACGGTTCGGTGCCACACGTAGTGCCCGACGTGCTGGAGGGTCCAGGTTCGCATCCCGGCGGCAGTACCGGCTGGGCAGATGTATCGACAATAGTGCCATGGAACATGTACCTGGCTTACGGCGATAAGCGCATACTTGAAAATCAATATGCCAGTATGAAAGCCTGGGTAGGTTATATGGAGGCGCACAGTCATAATGATCTGTGGAACGTAGGTGATCATTTTGGAGATTGGCTGTTTTACAGTGTGAATGACGACCGCTTCGGAAGATCAGCTATCACCAGCAGCTATCTGATAGCGCAATGCTTTTACGGGTATTCAACACAACTGCTGATTAACACTGCCAGGGTTTTAGGGAAAAATGATGATGTAAACCGTTACACCGATCTTTTAACAAAGATCAAGCGTGCTTTTGTAAATGAATACGTTACCCGGAACGGCCTGATTTCGTCGGATACGCAAACTGCCTATGTGCTGGCGCTTCAGTTTGATATGTTGCCTGAAGAGCTGCGTCAGCAGGCCGCCGACAGGCTTGTAAGCAATATTAAGCGCTATAACATCCACCTCACTACGGGTTTTCTCGGAACGCCCTATATATCCCATGTTTTGAGCCGGTTCGGCTACACGGATATAGCTTATCAGTTATTATTGCAGGATACTTACCCTTCATGGCTGTACCCCGTAAAAATGGGGGCTACAACCATTTGGGAACGCTGGGATGGCATCAGACCGGACGGTTCTTTTGAAGAGCAGTCAATGAACTCCTTTAACCATTATGCCTACGGTGCCATCGGCGACTGGATGTATCGGATAATTGCAGGTATTAACGAAGCAGCGCCCGGTTATCAAAAAATTATCATCAAGCCGCATACAGGCGGCAATTTCAGCTTTGCAAATGCAGATTATGAAACGCCATATGGTAAAGTAAGCTCGCACTGGAAAACCGGCGATGACCAGTTTTATCTTGATGTGCAGATCCCGTCCAATACCAGTGCTTCGGTTTATATTCCTTCAAAAAATAACGGGCAATTGTTGGAAAGCGGGAAAAATTTCAAAGCTGATATTGCTAAAGATGGCTATATCAAGGTAGACATTGGTTCCGGTACCTATCATTTTTCAGTAGCGAGGTAATTTCAATAATGAAAAGAAATATCGTACCAGTAGCCTGAAATATTGCTTTCTATAAAATAAAAGTCCCTGCAAGTGTGCGGGGACTTTTTGCTTTGAACAGGTAGCAGATATCGAGTTTCAAAGTGAAGTTCATAAGCTAACCGGGAAACTTAGTGACCGTTACGAACAGAAAGTTTGATTACAGCAAAAGTGCCTGCAAATTAAGTGCAAACTCCAAACATCACGAGTTGGAATCAAAGTGCAGGCTAACACGATAATCAGTTGAAAAAAATATATGGTTTTATAGGCAATTTAAAATAAAATACTACTTTTGTAAAGTATATTAAATCCATAGATATTATATACTTTATGACTGACAGTTATCGTATCCTTTCTTCCCTTCTTTCAGGTTCAAACATATCGGGTTGTTGTTGTCCCTGTTTCTGATATCCTTTTATCAGGTTTAGTCCGTTAATATCAATCAATTTTTACTTATGTCTTCATTTGCACAATTAAAAAAGGCTGTCCCTGGTTTGGAAGCCCACGCCGAAAGGTTTTACAATACCGGCACCAAGGCCGCTGGTACCCGGTTAGGGAACGGGCTGCAATAAGTAAGCAGGTTAGCGCCAAAAGGATAGTGAAGCGGGCAGTCAATCAATTTTCTGATGCCGGTAGGTTAAAGCATGGTGTTGCTATAAATAATATAATAAGGCGGAGTGGCCGAGCGGCTCAGGCGGGGGTCTGCAAAACCCTTTACGACGGTTCGAATCCGTCCTCACGCCTCTGACAGGTTTAATAAAAATACATTGAAGAAAAAGTTCATCATATCGGTTTTGCTGTTGTTAGCTGTCGCTTTCACAGATGAGGCCCGTGCAGAGACGGGAAACCTTCCGGCAAGGGTACTGGTTGTGATTGCCCATCCTGACGATGAGAGTACAATTGCCGTTACTCTGTATAAAATTGCAAAAGAGCAGCATGGCATAGTCGATTTATTTGTGATCACCAACGGTGAAGGGGGTTACAAATACGCCACGTTAGCTGAAAATTATTACGGCCTTGCTTTGACCGACGAAAAAACGGGCCGGGAGAATTTGCCGCGGATCCGGAAAAAAGAGCTCATGAATGCCGGTAATATACTGGGTGTTAATGAGTATTATTTCCTGGATCAAACAGATGATCATTACACGGAAAATGAGAAAGAAGCATTGGATACAAGCTGGGATGTTCCTGTTGTTAAAGAGCGCCTGAACCAGGTTTTGAAGCATAACAATTATGATTTTGTTTTTTGCCTTTTGCCAGAAAACCCCACGCATGGCGCTCATAAAGCGGCTACATTGCTTGCGCTGGAAACAGTTGCCGCATTGCCGGCAGCCAAACGCCCGGTAATATTGGGGGCTACTTTACATAGTAAGGCCGATGCTCCCGTATCATTTCACCGTTATAGCAATTACCCGGTCACGCAAACTGTCAATGACAGTTGTGTTTTTTGCCTGGACAGAACAGCAAGGTTCAGCTACAGGGATAAAATGAATTATAAAGTAATAGCCAACTGGGAAATTGCAGAACACAAGTCACAAGGCGTTACGCAAATGACCATGAATGAGGGAGACCTTGAACAATATTGGTATTTCAGTGTGAATGGGAATACCGGATTAGCAAAAGCCAGGGCACTGTTTGATGAACTTTCGAAAGTACCGTATGTAAGCCGGGTATACTGACGGATTAAAGCTTTTGAAATACGATAGCGGCGTAAGGAGATGATTTTAATGTTCGGTAACTTAAATACTTTTGTATGAATAGAATTCAACCTGTCGATATATCGGCAATCATCGCAAAGAGTTCGGTAACGGATTATCCGCTCAATAACCTGACCCGCATATTGGCGCACTCCCGTCTGGCAATGGATGTTTATATGCAATGGCAGCCCCTATATCGCGATGTATCTTCCATAGTGGGGCTTAGGGTGGCATATTTGTACGCTTATGTTATTTCGCAAACCGCTGGATCAGCGTTTTATACCAATTTATTCAGGGGGATAATCATTGATAATCATGAGGATCCGGATAACCTCGACCTGTCTGAAATTGAACAGGACTTATTATGTTTTGGTGCCGAAATAGCAGAAAGCAACGGTTGTATCGAAGAAATTACCTACGACAGGTTAAGGGGACAATATACAGATAAGGAAATGGTAACCCTTGTTGCCTTTGCCGGACAAATGATCGCGGCTAATATCTTCAATAACGTACTTGGCATTGAATCGGCTGATTGTTAGCGGGATTCTGAATTATGCCCCGCTTTGTGTATCCGGGCCAATATGTATATCAACAATAAAAAAGTCATGCCTTTTAAAAAGCATGACTCAAACCTTTATTAGTTAAATACACTGTTATAAGCTGTGAAAAACAGGCCTGCAAAAGGTATAAACAATGATGCCGTTTTTGCAGGCCTGCTATTTAACTGGATTAAGGTTGTTCCATAGTATACAATGAATTGACTTCCGCGTCGCTCAATACTTTGTTATATAACCTCAATTCATCTATAGCGCCAATGAAAAAGTTAGCACCATAAAAAGCATTGGGGCTGTCGCTGTCGGTGAAGTTATAGGCCGATTTAGGAAGCTCATTGCCAATGGATAAATTGGGCGGAGAAACTAAAGGCAGCGGGTTGCCAGTAACGCTGGCGGTTTTTTTCAGTACGCCATCAATATAAAATTTCTCGGTACCGTTGGTAAAGCTTACAATTAACTGTGTCCATTTGTCAAGTTGAACCGAAGCCCCGCCATCATCCTGGTCATGGTCGCCAGTGTCTGTGTTGACAGTCAGGAACGGTAAATTGCCACCCTGTAACTGGAATTTGTAACCCAGCCAGCGGTTAAGCGAGATGATATAGTTACCGTTGCTCGCCATATGCGGTTTAATCCAGACGCTGATAGTAAAACTGTTGGGCCTGAGCGCGCTGTTGTACGGAACCTCGATATAGGCACCATTGTTAAATGTAAAGGCTTTGCCTGCTGCTCCATAACGATCTGTTGTTAATACAGGAAGTGTTCCGCCATCAGCCGCAGTGGCGGCAGATGAACCAATCCAGCCTGTTTTAAGCTGGCCATTGTGCCCGTTGCCGCTGGCATCGTTGGCGTCTCCGTCAAACTTCCAGTAGGCCACCAGGTTATCTGCTGATATTTCCTGGATCAGCTTAGTGTTGAATTGCACCACAGCCCTAACAAGGTTAGCCGTTGCATTGTTCACTTGTTCCTGTGTAAAACTGCCGGTTTTAACCTGGTTAGCCAGGTCAAGCGAGCTTTTAAGCGTGGCTTTTGCCCCTACGGTATAATCGCCAGCTTGTTTCCCTTCAACAGCGGCAGTATAAAGCGCGTTAGCCGAATCTATCTGCAGACTTAATTTGGTCTTATCCGAATTATAATTGGGCTTGTTACTGTCTTTTTTACAGGATTGCGCCAGAAGAACCACGGCAGATAACATGACGAACGCCGTAATTAAGTTTTTGATCTTGCTCATTGTGCCATAATTAAAGATGTTCATATTATTTACCTAATTTAAGATTGGTTTGCCGTTCGCTTTCCGGTATAGGAAAAAACTGGTTGGCAGTGAAATTAAAGTTCGGTTTATAGTTCAGCGCACTGGTGGCATAGGCCGACCCGTAGCGGATGATATCAAAAAAACGATGGAATTCAAGCGCCAGTTCCGAGCGCCTTTCCCGGCGTATCGCGTCACGTAGGGTGGTTTGATCTGTCGATGTGATATCAGGTAACAAACCATCAGGGACTTTTCCGCCGGTAGTGGCCGATAACGTAGCGTCATAGATATAGCTTTCACGTGCCCGTTTGCGGATTTTGTTAAGCGGAACCAAAGCACCGGCACCATTGCCCGATTCATTCAGCGCTTCGGCCTCAGTAAGCAATACTTCAGCAAAGCGGATAGCCTGGTAATTTAAATTACCATCTCCTTTAATGCTCACCGGGATTTCAGAGAGCGGTTGAGTATGTTTTTTGCTTACATAGCCCGTACTTGTCCAGTTAGGATCAAATGCGCTGTCATAATAGGGATGACCTGCACGGCCAACCGAATAGTCTAAACGAGGATCGTCAACACCAGCTGTGCTTTTTTCAAAATTATTGACTAAATTTTGGGTTGGCAAATAAAAACCATATCCGTTCAGGGTACGTGGCGCAAACCATTGATTTAGGGTATTACCCTGAAAAGGGGATAGGCCGGTGGTATGTAAGATAGAAAATACAGCCTCAGCATTATTTTTGCTGGCTGCCCTGAAATTGTCCGAAAATACCGGCAATAAACTATAAACACCTAATGCTTCAACCTGTGCTGCTGTGGATGCGGCAAGCGCCCATTTCTTCTCAAACAGGTAAGTTTTTGCCAGCAGGGCAAGCGCTGCGCCTTTGGTTACCCTGCCTGCATCAGCATTGGTCCAGTTTGTTGGCAATACAGCTGCAGCTGCCTGGCAGTCCTTTTCTATTTGTGCATAGATCTGTGCCTGGGGCAGGGCAGGGCTTTGCAGCTCCTCAGGGGTTTCCACTTTCAGGTGTAGAGGGATATCGCCATAAGCTGCCGTAAGGTTAAAGTAGTAATAAGCCCGTAAAAATTCGGCCTGGCCCAATGCAGAGGTCCTCGTAGCTTCCGATACCCCGGCTTTCGCTGTAGCCAGCCCATCGGTTACCACATTGCACTTAAAGATGCCGTCATAGTATCTTTTCCATACGGCTTCGACAGCTGCATTGGATGGGTTGATATTGAAATTCTGAATGCTCAGGAAATCGCTTTGATCACCATCGCTACTGCCCTTTACTGCATCATCTGATGCCAGGTCGCCCAGTACCCATATGGCATTTGATGAAGCATCGGTAAAAGTGAGCGGTGAATAAGCCGCATTTACGGCCAATATAGCATTCGCATCCGAAGTAAAAAAGTTATCGGATTGGTATTGGCCAAGCACAGGTTGCTCAAGGAATTTTTTGCAACCGCTCGTCACCACAAGTAATGATGCGGCGAGGAGTATATAGATATTCTTTGATTTCATCTCCGTGTTTTTTTATGATTAGAAATTAGCGTTAATACCAAATGTTATGGTACGTGCTGTTGGATAGGTTCCCCAATCGATACCAACTGCGGTTACGGCATTGCCATTATTGCTGTTGTTATATTGTTCTGGGTCAAGACCGGTGTATTTAGTAAATGTTAGCGGGTTTTGACCACTCACAAATACCCTTACCGACGATAAACCTATACTTTTGAGCGCATTATGGCCCAGTTTATAACCTAACTGTACATTCTTTAATCTTAAGTAAGAGCCGCTTTCCAGGAAGCGGGTTGATGGTTGTTTATTGTTTGTTCCGTCAGACCAGGATAATAACGGAAAGGTGTTACTTGTTCCGGGGCCCGTCCAGCTTTGGGTAGCTATACGTTCGGTGATATTGAACGGACGATAAAAACCTTCAATGTCCGTTAATACCTGGTTATATAATTTATTACCATATACACCCTGGAAAAACACATTTAAGTCGAAGTTTTTGTATTGAACGCCTGCCGTAAGTCCGTAAGTAAATTTAGGGATAGGGCTGCCAACAAAAGTGCGGTCTTTATCATCGATAATGCCATCGCCGTTAATGTCTTTATACATAACATCGCCCGGGCGGATTCCGGGTCCCTGATAGGCGTGGGTAAATACCTGCTGGGCGTTTTGGAAAACACCTTCCTGCTGCAGTAAGTAAAAAGAACCGATTGGATGGCCCTGTTCTGTAAGGGTGGCGAAATAATTATTATCAATACGTGCATTGGCAATTGGGGCACCGCCAGCTAAGGAAACCACCTTGTTGTTTACGGTAGCAAAATTCGCGCTCACTGTATAAGTCCAACCGGTGCTGGTTGTCTTTTTGTAGCCTAACTCCAGTTCGATACCGCTATTGCGTACCTTGCCCGCATTAACTGCCGGGTTGCCGCCGTTACCTGCACTGCTGGGCAGCGGCAGGTTTAGCAGCACATCAGATGTGTTTTTGATGTAATAATCAGCAGTAAAGGTTAATGCATTTTCAAAAAAACCTAAATCAAGCCCTACGTCTTTCTGCGTGCTTTTTTCCCAGCGGATGTTAGGGTTGCCCTTTGACGTAATACTGTACCCCTGCGTTGTGGTACCGTTAAAAGGATAATAAAAATTGCCACTTAGTAGCGATGTATAAGGGTAAGTGCCAATTTGTGAATTACCCAGCTGGCCTATACTTGCGCGCAGTTTCATGGTGGATATCGGCTTGATATTTTTCATAAAATCCTCGCGGTCAATTCTCCAGCCCAATGACCCGGAGTAAAAGCTTTCATAGCGTGATGAAGGGTCTAATTGTGATGAACCATCACGACGATAGTTGACGCTTGCAAGGTATTTGTCATCATACTGGTAACCTATACGGCCAAATATGGAGAACAATGCCGAATGGTATTCATTACCGCCATTTTGCTGCGAAGCTGCTGTGCCGTTATCCAAATATTGAAAATTTGGTGTCTGATCCGTAAAGCCCTTGCGCGATGCTGACAAAGCCTGTACATCCTGCTTAATAGCCTCTGAACCCGCTAAAAAGTTGATAGTATGTTTACCCAGGATCAGGTCATAAGTGGCTGTATTGGTCCAGTTATAATTCAGGTCGTTGGTGTGTGATTGTGCAAGGGAATTAGGAGAGTTGAAAAAGCGGTCGATACCATAAGTTTCAAAAAACTGTTTGTAATCAGTTTGGATGAGGTTAACGCCGATGTCTGATTTTATTTTCAGCCCTTTGATTGGGTCAATTTCCACGTAACCGTCGCCCAATATGGTATAGCCATAAGTGTTGTCATTGCTGGCATCTGCCTCTGCCACCGGGTTAATGCCATCGCCAAGAAAATTGCCAAGCAACGGGTCCTGCTTAGGCAGATCCACGAATTGCCCGCTGGCGTTGTAAACTGGTGTGCCGGGTGTACGGAATAAAGCAAAGCGCACCACGCTGGCTGCCGCACCGGTGTAACCATCGCCCGAACTGCCCACGCTTCTTGTTTTAGAGTAGGCCAGGTTAACATTAGTACCTACTTTAAGGAATTTGGCAATGTTGCCGCTAACCGCAGTACGCAGGTTAAACCTGTCGAACGATGAGTTTTTGATCAAACCATCCTGCTTAAAATAGTTTGCAGAAACTATATACTGCGAATTATCGTTTCCGCCGCTTATGGATAACTGGGCATTGGTTATTGGGGCGGGTTTCAATACTTGTTTAAGCCAGTTAACATCTGATAAGGTACTGGCAAGGCTATCTGATATGATTGGCCTGCCGTCGTTTTTCGCAGCAGTATTGTATGCGCTCACGTATTGCGCATTGTTAGCCATTTTAATCAGGTGTTGAGCGGTTTGAACGCCGGTATAAGCGCTGAAGCTTAATTGTGTTTTGCCTGATTTGCCACGTTTGGTGGTTACAATAACTACACCATTTGATGCCCTGGCCCCGTAAATAGCTGCCGAGGATGCATCTTTCAAAATATTGATAGTTTCAATATCATTAGGCGAAATTTCATTAATGCCGTTTTGTGTAGGCACACCATCTACGATGTAAAGCGGGTCGTTATTATTGATGGTACCCACCCCGCGTACACGAACCGAGATGCCTTCGCCCGGCGCACCGGTGTTTTCGGTAACAGAAACGCCTGCTGCTTTACCCTGCAGCACCTGGTCAACACCGCCAACGGGCAAGCTGCTGATATCTTTACTGCTGATAAGTGAAACCGCACCGGTGAGGTCTTTCTTTTTTTGAGTGGTATAGCCCACTACAACTACTTCGTTCAGGTTACCTGCTGCTGCTTGTAAAACTATATTGATTGCCGCGCGGCCCGAAACCGAAATGTCCTGGGTTTCATACCCGATATATTTTATGGTTAATACCGCATCTTCAGCTACGGTAACTGTAAAGCGCCCGTTAACGTCAGTAACGGCCAGGGCTTTTCCGCTCTTTAAGCTGATGGAAGCACCGGGAAGGGTAGCACCTGTTGCATCGGTAACGGTGCCGCTTACCTTAATATCAGCAACAACAGGTTTAAAGGTACCCTGACTGCCGGTTTTTATTACCGGCAGGGTCAAAGGCTTGCTTAACGGATTGGCTTTAACTGAAAATTGCATCGATGTTACCAGGAATAAGGTAGCTGCAACTTTTAGGTTTAAAGCGATCCTCTTTTCATATCGACGGATAATGAAATAACTGTAAGTTTTTTTCATATGCTTTGGTTATTTGGTTAATGGTTATTGATCATATGATCGTTGCCGGGCTGGTTGGCCGGTACCTGTTGGCAGCGGGGTTGCATTTTCAGCAACGCTGCCGGCAATTGACTTTTAATAGATTATCTCATAAGATTCACCCTTTCTTCTCTTGAATTTTTTAATTCCTCAGTATTTTATAGTTGGCGTATTTGTGTTGTGAACCAGTCAGGTATTTCATTTTTGGGCAAAAGCAATCCACTATCACCGAATTTTCGGTTGATCAGCAGGTTATTGAATAAAATTGTGTGTCAGGTTTATAATACTGGCACCGGATCAGGCGGCGCAGGTTTATTAGGATCGAAAACAGCTACGCCAACTTTAGAGTCAGCACAACCGTAATACAAAAACCATTTGTTTTTAAAATAGGTTAGCCCCTCAATAAAAACAGTTCCGTTTACATACTGGCCGCTTTTTTCAAAAGGTTCCATTGGCCGTAAAAAAGGAACATTGAGCCTGCCTATTGCCTTAGTAGGGTCTTTAAGCGAAAACAACACCTGGCCGGCACAATATGAATTGCCGTTAAAGCGTTTATCGCCACCATTGCCGGGATGGTTTTTGCCATTATAGAATAATATGATGCCATTTTTGGTGATCAGCGCCGGAGGGCCACACTCGGTTAGGTCACTGTCAAAGTAATTTTTGCGCGGAGAGATAAGCCATTTGAGTTCGCCTTTGCCATCTGTTAAAGGCTCCCAGTCAACAAGATTGGTTGAAGTGGCGGCAAATACATGCAACTCTCCCCAATACATCCAGTATTTACCATTTACTTTGGCAATAACAATCTTACCACCTTTCAATTGAGTTACAATAGAGGCGGATTTATTAGGAATATCAGCGAATTTACCGTTATAGAATTTCCTGAAGATAGGGCCATGTTTAACCCATGTTACGAGGTCTTTGGAAGTAGCAACACCAAGGCGCGGCACTTTTCGGTTCCACTGGGTGTAAAACATTACATAGGTTCCGTTTTCGGTTACGGCAACCCTTGGGTCTTCGCATCCACCCGGCCATTCAAATTCTTTTTGACTGTCATTTCCCGGATAAACTACAGGTTTTCCGCTTCTTTTAAAATGAAGCCCATTAGTACTTTCTGCATAGCCAATGCGTGATGTACGGGTACCGATAGCATCGCCGGTCATATCCTCAGAGCGGTATAAAACCACTACTTTGCCGTTTTTTACTGTAGCTGCAGGATTAAATGTGTAAAAAGCCTCCCAGCCAACCTGCTTACCCGACATGGGGTCTAAAAACCTTGAGCCGGCCAGTGGAGAGATGATAGGATTGGTATTGGCTGGTCTTTCAAAGCCGCCAAATGCCCAATTAGGCAATTTGTTTTGTACGCTTGTTTGCGCAAACGAAAGATTGAAAAATAACAGGCAGGTTAAAACTGCCGCAAATGTAGTTATACCTTTATTCATCAGGCTGTATTATAGGTTTGATAATTGGATAATAGCCGGTTGGTTTAATTTGCAAAACCGGTTTTATAACTTTAGCAATATTAAGCAATAAAACCGGTTTTGCAAATTAATTATCAAGAAGTTATCCGCATACTGCAAGATTTTTACAAAAGGGATAACTGGAGGAAGGCGTTGATAAGCTTAGTGCTTAACTTTATAAAGTTTGTAGCCGAATAAAAAGATCACGGCATAGCATATAATAGGCAGATAATAAGCTTTGGCAACATCATGGTTGGCAATCTGGCCCATCAGTAATGGAAAAAAGGCACCACCAACAACACCCATTGATATAAAAGACGAGCCTTGTTGTGTATGACCGCCCAGGTTTTTTAAGCCGAGACTGAATATGGTTGGGAACATAATGCTGAAGAAAAAGTTGATCATCATGAGGGCGATGTATGATGTCCATCCCCATGCCTGTGCAACAATAAGGCACATAATGATGCTGCCCATTGCAAAAGCGGCCAGTAGTTTATTAGGTGCAATAAACTTCATTAAAAAAGTGCCCACAACACGTCCAAGTGCCATCATCAGCATAAAAATGCTCATGTAATTACTGGCAGTTTGATTGCTGAAACCCATTACTTCGTGGCCGTAATTGATAAAAAATGCCCAGGTGCCGCCCTGTGCCGCCACATTAAAGAACTGTGCTGCAACCGCCCACACAAAATGCTTGTGCTGGTATAGCTTTTTTGAAGGCGCTAAATCAATATTTACGGCTTCCGGATCATCGGTTTTTGCGGCAGCGTGAGGATCATTAAGCGGCTGTACCCTAAGGAAAAGAAACGCGATAAACAGAAGAATGATCACTGCCCCAATGCCTATATAAAGGGATTTGACTGAAGAAAGATCAGTGGAGTTTGCGTTTCCGTTACCGAACAGAAACCATGCTGCAATTAGCGGGCCGCATATAGCACCAATGGCATTGAACATTTGTGAAAAATTCACCCGCAGATCGCTGGTGCGCTGATCGCCAAGTGCTGCAGAAAAGGGGTGGGCAACGGTTTCAAGTGTGGCCATACCACAGCCCATCACAAACAGGGCAATCCTGAAAAAGTTAAAGGACGCAGCATTGGCTGCCGGCACAAACATAAAGATCCCCGTGGCAAACAAGGCCAAGCCCAGTAAAACTCCCGGTTTATACCCGAATTTTTTCAGAAAATATCCTGCAGGGATACTCATGATAAAGTAAGCTCCAAATACAGAGAGCTGGATCAGGCCCGACTGTGATTTGGAAACATTGAGCGCGCCCTGAAAATATTTATTCAGCACATCGCTCATGGCATGTAATACGCCCCACATTAAAAATAAAGAGGTAACGAAAATGAAATTGACAATGTACTTCTTCTCGATAAAAGCAGCTTTTTGCATATTATTTTGGTTGTATTTGGTTACTGAATCAGATAAGGTTGTTGTGATCTGTAAAAATTGCCGCAGCACCAATCAGCGGACTTTGCTCTCCCAATTGGGCCAGTTCAATTTTGAGTGAATTTAAATTCTTTTGAAGCCGGGGTAAAAAGAAATTTGAAGCCTTAGCAATATTTCCGCAGATTACCAGCACATCGGGCTGTAATTTATTTGCGGCTATTGACAGGAACCCGGCAAGCTGGTCGGCAAATTCATTGAATATTTGCGTGGCCTGATCATTTTTTACGGCCAGTGCAGCCAGTTCTTTTACACCGCCGGTTAATACCTGTCCTGTTAGCGTGGTATATCGCTTTACGAACCATCGGGTCGAAAAATAATCGTCTGCAATGCTTTCTTTGTAAGGATCGCTGCCGAGGTTGAGATCTTTGGCTACCTTGGTTGCCGAAAAGGCTGATCCGAAGCCGGTTCCAAGCGTTATGCCTATTACTTTATCGTACTGCCTGCCTGCACCGGAAATAGCTTCGCCTGCTATAGCACATTCAGCATCGTTCCTAAAACGTACCTGTTCGTCTTTCATCCCAAGGGCAGCAGCAAAATGTTTTTTGATATTCATACCAAATATGGCTTCATACTTATCCAGTCCTTTGATATAGGATATGCCTTTATCGTAATCGAAAGGGCCGGGCATAGCAACCGCCAAGCCTGAGATAGGCAGGTTATTTGTTTTTAAAACCTCCTGAAACGCATGTTCCCAGGCCGATAATATTTCATTTGCTGTGCCCTTGCTCATAACCTCAACACTTATGATGCTCCCTGCTATTAATGCATTTGCCCTCAGATCGCAAATGCCGGCTGTCATGTGCGAGCCGCCTATGTCGGCAGTTAATATATATGGTGATAATTGTTCGGCCTGCATATTTGATTTTTTTGTTTTTTAGTTTGTGCTGATGTTATAAATTAGCAAACCGGTTTTGCATAAAGGTGATGGCCCGATAATTATTTGCTGGAGTTTAAACATGATATATTCACTGTATAAATGATGTGATTGCTTGTTTGCTAATAGGAGATGCGTGGTTTATAACTGAAATTTCCTTGTCCGGAAAATAAAAAAAGCTTCTTGTTATCTTTCGGGGCAATTATAAACAATAAAACCGGTTTTGCAAATCAAAAATATTACATTTGAAAAATGCTTTGATTATTTTTGATTTTCAACCTAATTATTACTGCCTAAATGAGCAAAAAACTATCGATCAATGATATCGCGAATGAACTTCATGTTGCCAAGTCGACTGTTTCTTTTATATTGAACGGAAAAGCGAAAGAGAAGCGGATTAGTGAGGAGCTAACGGAGCGCGTGTTGAAGTTCGTAGAAGAAAAAGGCTACAGGCCCAACCAGCTTGCCAAGAGCCTGAGTACCGGCAAAACGAAGATGATTTGCCTGTTGGTTGAAAAGATATCAGATTACTTTTTTTCGCACATTGCCTTTCACCTTGAAGCTTTAGCCTATAAAAATGGTTATAAGATCATTTATTGCAGTACCGAGAATGACCCTGAGAAAACGCGGGAGCTGATCAGCTTATTGAGAGCGCGGCATGTGGATGGTTATATCATTACCCCGCCAGCCGGTATTGAACCGGAGATCCAGGCTTTACTTGCCGACGGTATACCCGTGGTATTGTTTGACCGCTACCTGCCGGATGTACCTACGGATTACGTTGGCCTTGATAATTACAACGGCACTTACGAGGCGGTTGATTTTCTGGTAACGGGTTCTTCAAAAAAGATCGGCCTGGTTACCTTAAATTCAGATCAGACACAAATGATAGAACGCCGGGATGGTTATACGGCTGCCCTGAAGAAGCATAAACTGAAACCGCTGATCCTGAAAGTTCCCTTTGAAAACAACATGGAAACAACCGTAAGGCAATTGGTTCAGTTTATAAAGGATAACCCCGATCTTGATGCGGTTATCTTTGCCACCAATTATCTTGCATTGAGCGGCATCAAGGCTATCAATGAAGCCGGACTGAATATTCCCTCAAATATTGCTGTAATCGCCTTTGATGACCATGATGTTTTCAATATTTATAATCCCTCTATCAGTGCCATTGCGCAGCCTCTTGATGAAATGGCCAAACAGTTATTTAAAATTCTGTTAGATAAATTGGAGAATAAGGTGAGGCTGAAAGATTTGAGCAAAATTATCATTCACCCCGAATTGATACTGAGGGGATCGACCATAAAATCAGTACAGCGGTAAACTTTACCGTTTTTAAGTAAGAACACAAAAGCCCGGTTTGAAAAATTTGGAAAATATACCGGGTGCCGGCACCGGTTAGTAGCAACGCGGATCTTTTTCTTTTCATCTTGTAAACAGTTAAACGGTAACGCAGCTGCATTCAAAGCAACTTCCATCTTCTTCCATTTTTTAACACACATCAATGTTTATTCATTTTCTGCTTTTCAATTTTGTAGCATGAAAACAGAAACATTAGAAACCTTGCACAATACTGATATTGAAGCAAGGGCTGACAATAATATAGCCAACCTGAACATTGCTATTGCCGGTATTTCCATTAGCTTGTTTATGATGAACCTTGACACAAGTATTGTGAGCGTAGGGTTGCCAACCATGATCAAAACGTTAAGAACAACATTTGCCGCGGCGCAGTGGTTTGTTTTGGCTTACCTGCTTGTGCTTACTGCTTTAATTACCGCTGCAGGGCGGCTTGGTGATATCGTGGGGAAAAAGAAGCTATACCTGGCCGGTATCGTAATATTTACCGTAGCATCCCTGCTTTGCGGTTTATCCAGCAGTGCAACATTATTTATTGGCTTTCGCGGTTTACAAGGGGTAGGGGCAGCCTTAATATTGGCTTTGAGCATGGCTATAGCAACCGAGCTTACGCCCAAAAAGCAGCTGGGCAAGGTAATGGGTATTTTATCAACAATAACCGCGCTTGGCATTGCAAGCGGGCCAACCATTGGCGGCATATTGCTTTCAACTTTTGGGTGGCAATCAATGTTTTTGGTAAATGTTCCCTTTGGAGTAATAGCTTACTTATTGGGCTATAAATATATATTGAGCCCTGCCATTAAAAAAACGGTGGCTATTGATTGGGCTGGAATAATACTATTGGCAGTAACCTTATCGTGCTACTGTATCGGTATGACTATGATTGAAAAACAAGGCTTCAATAATCCCTTGGTTTTAATATTATTAGCAATTACTGTTGCAGGTTTTTTTTCATTTATTGAGTTAGAGAAAAGGATAACCCATCCGTTAATAAATGTCGCTATCTTTAAAAACCGGCTCATCAGTAAAAACCTGGTTGCTACGGTACTTGTATACACGGTAATTATCACTACGGTAATATTGCCGCCGTTTTATCTTTCAAAGGCAGCCAATTACAGCTTGGTACAAGTTGGACTGATTATGTCTTTCGGGCCATTATTAACTGTTGCGCTAAGTATTTACGCAGGTAAAATAGCAGATAAATACGGTGCAAAAAACGTGATGTTTTATGCCGTACTTACCATAGCAATTGGATGTTATTGTATGAGTACAATCACCCCGGCCGAAAATATTGCAGGTTATCTTTGGCGGATAGGAATAATTGCGCTGGGATTAAACTTTTTCAAAACCCCTAACAATACGGTGGTAATGGAAGTTGCGCGGGCAGACCAACGCGGGCTGCTCAGTGGTTTCCTGTCACTGTCGCGCATTTTAGGGCAAATAACCGGAACAACTGTTATGGGGGTTATATTTGCTGTTTTGTCGGGTGTGGCGGGCACCTCAAAAACTGGCGGGTCAGCACAGTCAATAACTTATGGCTTTGATAAAGTATTTTTGATAAACGCATTTATTGCATTGGTTGCAGCATTGTTAATTTACCCCAGGTTCTTTAAGCAAAATGCATAGTTTTAATAAATAATAAATTCTATTAGCTATTTATGAAAGAAGCATTAGCCAAATACATCCTGAAAAAAGTTAAAATGAGCGATGAAGATTTGCAATTAGTCCTTTCGTATTTTAAATCCCGCACCGTTAAAAAGAAAGAAATCTTATTGCACGAAGGCGGTTTGTCAAACAGGATGTATTTTGTTGTGAAGGGTTGCCTGCGGATTTATTTTATAAAGGATGTTGGCACTGAAGTTACCCGAAGGATCATATTTGAAAATGACGCATCATCATCAATGGTATCGTTCATTACCGAAAACCCCTCGAATGAATATATTGAAGCTGTAATGGATTCAGAGCTGCTTTATATGGACAGGAAGGATTTTTACCACCTGGTAGAAACATTACCCGCATGGGACAAGTTTTATCGCCGTCAACTGGAATACGCATATGTAATAAACACCAACAGGTTGATGAGTTTTATTACCAACGATGCTACCGAACGCTATTTATTGTTGCTTAAAGAAAATCCTGAGATCATAAAACGTTTGCCCAACAGATTGGTGGCTAATTATTTGAATATTACACAAGAAGGTTTAAGCAGGTTGAAGTCAAAATTGTAGAATGCCTTACCATAAGTGACGGGAAAGCCGTCAATCAAAAAGCTTATAATCTTGCCAATTCATTCACATAATTTCTTTCTATAATCCTATAAAACTCCCTGAGGTTCGCATAAAAATAGGCGAAAATGAGACGATATGCGCGGACTTTGATACAATATGAAGATATCCCGGGAACGCTTTTACTTACTTTTACGATTTGAATAAAACATCAATTATATACTATCCATGAACCAATCTAACCGACTTAAGTCATTGGTATTACTGGCCTATGCATGCCTCACCGGGACTGTGCATGCACAGGAAAGAAAAGCACCTGCTTATCCGCTGATCACGCACAACACTTATTTTAGTATCTGGTCAAATACCGATCAACTGAACAACTCTACCACAACGCATTGGACAGGTGCAGAGCACTCGTTGCTGGGACTTATTAACGTGGATGGGAAAATCTATCGTTTTCTTGGAAAAGAGCAAACCAGCTACAAAACCATATTGAGCGCTTCTGATGAAGCGTCTTATAACGTTACTTACACTGAAAACAAACCGGCGGGCGACTGGACCTCGCTAAAATACAATGCTACCGGCTGGAAATCCGGACAGGCACCGATCGGCGACGATGAAAAAAGCGTAAAAACGTTATGGAAATCGGACGACATTTGGGTAAGGAGGACATTCAATCTTAATAGTATCGCCGGTATTAATGAGCTTTTACTAAAACTTAATCACGACGACAATGTTGAGGTTTTTCTGAACGGCACCAGCGTTTATGAGAAGAAAGGCTGGACAAGCAGTTTTCAATACTTCTCCATCAATAAAAACAAACTTAAAGCGGGTCAAAACGTGATAGCTATCCACCTTGCTAACACGGCTGGTGGCCGCTTTTTAGATTTTGGTCTTGCAGATAAATTGAAAGATAATGCTTCACAAATTTTACTGGCCGAACAAAAAAATGTAGCGGTGAATGCAACGCGAACTGTTTACGATTTCGCTGCCGGAAAAGTAAACCTTCAGCTTACTTTCACTTCACCGTTGCTGTTGAACGACCTCAATTTGTTGTCTCGCCCGGTTTCTTACGTCACTTATAAAGTGAATGCAAATGACGGAAAAAATCATGCTGTGAAAGTTTTCCTGGGTGCATCGTCAGATATCGCGGTCTATCAGCCATCGCAGGAGGTTAGCGCACAAAAATATGCCACTGCGAAACTTTCCGTCTTAAAAACCGGCACCCTTGAGCAGCCTGTTCTTCAAAAAGGTGCCGATGATATGCGTATTGACTGGGGGTATTTTTATGTAGCTGCGCCAAAGACTGCCGGTGCGGTTCAGTTTATTACCAAAGGCAGCGAAGCTGCAAACGCATTCAGGAAGGGAGCTGTTTTATCAACCGCATCAAAAGGGCATTCACTTTCACTAAATACCATCATTCCTTTCGGAACTGTTGGTAAAAACGCTGTTGAGCGCTTTGTTGAGTTAGGTTATGACGAAAGGTTTTCTGTACAGTATTTCAATACTGATTTGAGGCCGTGGTGGAATAACTCGGGCAAAGCTACCATTGAATGCGAGCTTACAAACGCCCTTGATGAATACCAGTCTGTAGTGCAAAAATGCAACGCTTTCGATAAGGAGGTTTATGCCGATGCCTTACGTTCGGGAGGAAAAGAATACGCATACCTGTGCGTATTGGCCTATCGCCAAAGCATTGCGGCACATACACTGGTTAAAAGCCCCGCAGGTGAAATTTTATGGTTATCTAAAGAAAACAATAGTGGCGGTTTCATCAATACGGTGGATGTAACCTATCCATCAGCTCCGCTTTACCTGCTTTATAACCCGGAATTGATGCAGGGCATGCTGAACGGCATTTTCCACTTCAGTGAATCGGGCAAATATCCGCACCCTTGGGCTGCGCATGACTTGGGCACTTATCCTAAGGCCAACGGACAAACTTATGGTGAGCCAATGCCGGTGGAGGAATCAGGTAATATGATCATTCTTTGTGCCGCTATTGCTAAAGCTGAAGGCAACGCCGGCTATGCAAAAAAACATTGGCAAACACTAACCAGCTGGGTTGATTACCTGGCCAAAGAAGGCCTGGATCCAAAATCCCAGTTATGTACTGATGACTTTGCCGGTCACCTGGCCCGCAACGCTAATTTATCGGTAAAAGCCATCGTAGCCATAGCTTGTTACGCGCAAATGGCCGAGACATTGGGTGAAACCGAAACCGCTAAAAAATATAGGGCCATAGCCGAAGGCATGGTGCCCGAGTGGATAAAAATGGCCGACGCCGGTGATCATTATGCACTAACTTTCGACAATAAAGATACCTGGAGCCAGAAATATAACCTGGTTTGGGACAAAGTGCTGGGGCTGCATTTATTCCCTCAAAAAGTGTATGATACCGAAACCCGGTACTATCTTACCAAAATAAATAAGTTCGGGATTCCGTTGGACAGCCGTAAAACATATACCAAGAACGACTGGATAGTCTGGACAGCAACTTTTGCTCCTCAAAAAGATCAGTTCGAGGCGCTGATCAAGCCACTTTATGTACACGCCCTGGAAACCCCATCACGCGTGCCATTGAATGACTTTTATGATTCAAAAACAGGCATCAGGGAAAACTTCAAAGCGCGGAGTGTAGTAGGCGGTTTTTACATGAAAGTGCTGGCTGATAAATTGAACGCAAAATAATTTCTGAACATATAATTATGAGCCGTACAGTTTCCCTTTTGAAGATGGAGACCGTACGGCTCGTATTATATCAGTGCCCGATTCTCTTAACCTTATATAATGGACAATAATCAACTGATCACCAAGCCGCATTACCCGATACTGGATGGTTTGCGCGGCGTGGCAGCTATAATCGTAGTTACCTTTCACCTCACAGAACCGCTGGGGACGGGACATTTGGATATCATCGTTAATCATGGATATCTGGCGGTCGATTTTTTTTTCCTGTTATCGGGTTTTGTTATCGGCTATGCTTATGACGACCGCTGGCATAAGATGACAATCGGCACGTTCTTTAAACGCCGTATCGAGCGCCTGCAGCCAATGGTGATTTTAGGGATGACACTCGGTGCTATCGGGTTCTATTTTACGGATTCTACGATATGGCCGCTCATCCATACCGTCCCCCTTTGGAAGATGCTGCTGGTGATGCTGATTGGTTATACCATCCTGCCAGTACCCTTATCGCTTGATATACGTGGCTGGGAAGAGATGCACCCTATGAACAGTGTAGGATGGTCTTTATTCTTTGAATACATAGCCAACATTCTTTACGCAGTTTGGATAAGGAAATTTTCAAAAACTACTTTGACAGTATTGGTTTGTATTGCCGCTGTGGCGCTTGCACATCTGGCTATAACTAATGGAGACGTTAGCGGAGGCTGGACACTGAATGTAGAGCAAGTGCGCGTGGGCATTACCCGCACCATATATCCTTTCTTTGCCGGGCTGTTACTTTCACGGATAGCAAAACCAGCCCAAATTAAAAATGCCTTTTTATGGTGCAGTATCCTGGTAGCTATCGTTCTATATATGCCGCGTATCGGTGGTGCCAACCATCTTTGGATGAACGGGATCTATGAATCCGTTTGTATCATTATCGTTTTCCCGCTTATTGTTTACCTTGGTGCCAGCGGTGTGATACAAACTCAAACGGAAAGCAGGATCTGCAAATTTTTAGGCGATATTTCCTATCCGCTTTACCTGGTGCATTATCCGCTGGTTTATTTTTATGTTGCATGGATCAGCAATCATAAAGGCGTAACCATTGTGCAGGCCTGGCCTTATGCATTAGCTATTTTGATTGGTGCAATTATCCTGGCGTATATCACTTTAAAATGGTACGATGAGCCGGTTCGAAAATGGCTGCGAAAAAAGCTTGGTTGAAAAAGAAAAGCTCGCCAGATTTTTTAATAATCAATGACAGGATTATCACAACCGGCCAAACCGCGATGAGAGTTTGTTGCACATTGAACGGTTCAAAAAGCAATTATTAGGGATTGTTAAAAGTATTTTAACTAATAACGCATCTGACCAATTAACTGATCCGGATTTTATCCGGTTAAGAGATGTAAAAAAAGCCTTTACGATGTAGTGAAGGCTCTTTTTGTTATGTCAAACGAAGATATTGTTGATCCAATTATTTGCAGGCGTGAGAGAAAGCTGAAATGAGGTTAAATCAGCCGATAGCCTCCCAATATTATTAGTTTTTTTTCTGGGCAAAAAGCCAATCCCATAGTCCGGGTGTAATACTAACCTGGTACCATATGTTGTGCCCATCATTTGGATATTCTGTGTATTTGGGGTGTAAGCCGGCTTTTTTCATCCCCTCAATCATACCGCGCGAGCCGCTAACCGGTACGTTTTGGTCTTTGGCTCCGTGAAACGCCCAAACAGATACGTTAACCAGTTTAGAGGCAAGTTTAGGGTCTTCTCCGCCGCAAACCGGTATTGCAGCAGCAAACATATCCGGGCGGGTGCAGATGAAATGCCACGAGCCATAACCACCCCTCGAAATACCGGTAACGTAGCGTCTTTTGGCATCTATTGAAAATGCGGTATCGAGTGCGCTTATAGCTTTATAAACTAATGTATCCACCGAAGGATAGTTGGGAATCCCTCCCCAGCCTGAACCTGCCGGGCAATTAGGCACAAAAATAAATGCAGGGTATCGCGTTCTGTTGGGTTCGGCCGATAGTATTTCAGCAGCTGCGGCCCCTTCTATTTGTCTTATGGTGTCGGTACCCGGTTGGCCGCCATAAGGCAGGGATACCACAAGGGGGTATAGTTTTTTAGGATCATAATTTAATGGTTTTAATAACCGGTATCTTAATGTATCTCCTTTGCTGTTTACAAAAATCCGTGCCTCAAATAGCTGGGCCAAGGCTTTTGTGTTTTCAAAGTTTTTCTTGCCCCAGTAAATCTGCGAGTAACATTGAATGGATAACATTACCCCTAATCCCAGTGTAATAATACAAGCTGCAACTTTAATGGTGCCTAAGGTATCACTTGCTGGTTCCGGTACAGGGCTGTGCACGTTCTCCGCTTTCAATAGTCCGACTTCAGCGCGTAAATTCATAATAAAAAGCACCGGGATCAGGCAAGCAGCCAGAGAGGCAAATTGTGTGATTTTTTCTAATACAACCGGTGGTACCAATGTACCCCATAAGGTTGTTGATAGTAAAATAAAACCAATCACCAACATATATGCACCTGCTATCTTTAACCAAAAGTGTTTTCTGCCTCCCGAAAATATAAGTGCTATACTATGTAAACTACCTGCGCACAAGAAAACAATTGCGACTGGTTTGTAGTAATTTACCAGTTGCCGTGATGCTACAACGGTACAAACAATAGCCAGGTAAAAGATATTGCTTATTAATGCAATGCACCCTGTGTAAAAGGCAAGCCAGAACCTGCGGAAATGGAAATACTTTAATAAAAGTACCGAACCAACACCCGAAATAACATTTATCCCGATAAGCCATATCACAATTGAATTAAGCGTATAGATTCCTCCGCCAATTTGAAAGATTATGAGGCTTTGCAAAAGCGAACAGGCTGCTGATAATCCTAAAAAAAATATTCCAAAGGTGTAAAGGCTCCTGTTCATAGCTGTCTTGTTTGTCAGGTTTGGTTTATAAAAAGCAGTTGGTACAACGCTTTATTACAGCGTATTTAACAAATATAGAAAGCGGTGCCTGATATTGTATTTAGTTTATAATTAAATAAATATGGCGAGCTTGCAAACTCGTTATTCGGGCGAACAAAAAGAGAAGGGATAATTTAACGGATGTAAAAAAAGGCCACAGGTTTTATCCCGTGGCCTGAGTTTTTTTACCAGCCGGCGTTTTGTTTAATAACACCGTTGCTTCGGTCAATTTCTGTTTGCGGCACTGCCCAAACAGCATTTATAACCGGGTCAAATGTACGTGCAGGCCAGGCCACCGTGCCATTATAGGCGTGCAGCGGTTTGGCATAAGCAGCCTGCGCATCGCCCCAGCGGATCAGGTCGCGGTGACGGTCGGCCCATTCACCAGCCAGTTCGCAGCGGCGCTGATTTTTAAGCTCGGCGAGTGTTGCGTTTTGTATGCTGGCTAAACCTGCGCGGTTACGTATCATGTTGATCTCTTTATCTGCATTTTTATTCTGCATGAGCTCAGCTTCGGCTTTAATAAGTATTACCTCGGCATAACGTATCAATGGCACGTTCAGGTTAGTTGTTGGGTGGTCACCATTGGCGCTGATCTCAGCACTTACCGGGTTAGCGTACGAGAACGGTTCCATGTATTTGTTAAACTGATAACCGGAAAGACTGTTTACCGAACTGTAAACCCTTTCGGTTCCAAAATACATGAATTTATCGCCAGGTTTTAAAATAGTTGCCTCACGGCGTTTATCGCCACTTTCAAAAGCATCATAAAGCTCTTTGGTAGGCTGATAATAGCCCCAGCCGTTATAAAAGCCCCAGCCTTTGTTTTCAAGCATTACCCCAGGCAAAATACTTCCCCAGCCCGAAGTGCCTTTGGCAGTACTGGTAGCCGACCAAATATATTCTGTGCTGTAATTGTTAGCAGCTTTAAACACATCGGCGTAGTTAGATAATAAAGCGCGTTTGCCCTGGTTCACCACCGAGTCGGCGTATTTTTCGGCATTTGCCCACTCTTTTTTGTACAGGTACATTTTTGACAGGTAAGCCCATGCCGCTACCTTGTGCGCACGACCATAATCTGCAGGTGCCAGCTGATCAAAATAAGGCAGCAGGTTAGCCGCTTTTTTAAATTCGCTTTCTATATAAGTATAGTTTGCGGCAATATTTGCCGCACGGGGAGTAGGGTTAGGGTCGTTATTGTTTTCGCGGGTAATGATGGGTACGCCTGCGCGGTCATCAGCATATTGATAAGCCAGCTGAAAATACATCAGGCCGCTTAAAAAGTATGCTTCACCCAGCAAACGGTTTTTCAGTGTACCGTCCATGCTGATGGCCGGTATCTTGTTGATCACGTCATTCGCTCTCCTGATCACGGAGTAACGCATATCCCATTGCCCGGTTGTGTAGCCGCTTGAATAATAGGTGCGGTTAAAGTTTTTGATGGCATCGGCATTGGTGTTGATACGGCCGGTAACCATATCGTCGCTGGCGTTGATGAACCACATATAACCGCGGCCATAAAATTCTTCCCCGTCAAAAGGTTCATACATTGCGTTAGCTCCTAATTGGGCATCGCTTTCTGTTTTCCAAAAGTTACCTTCAGATACAACACCTGAAGGTGTGATATCCAGATTTTTGGAACAGGCTGCAAACAGCACGCTTATTGACAAAACTGATGCTATATATTTAATTTTTTTCATGTGTGCTTTAATTAATGTTTACAAATTGATGTTAACACCAAAAATGAAAGATCTTGATTGCGGGTACCTGCCAACGTCTATGCCGTAGTTATCAAACCCAACCTCCGGATCAAAGCCTTTGTACTTGGTAATAGTGAACAAATTGTTTGATGTGGTATAAATACGCAGGCTGCTGATACCGATTTTAGCCAAAGCTTTAGGTGCAATGGTATAACCCAGCGTTACGTTTTTAAAGCGCAGATATGAACCGTTTTCAATATACCAGTCTGAGTTGGTACCAAAGTTACCATTGTCATCGCTGGCGGTAATGCGTGGTATAGTAGTGTTGGTGTTGGTTGGCGTCCATGCGTTAAGTACATCTTTAAGCAGGTTGTAATTTTGCCCTAAACCGCCTGCATTTAAGCTGGTGTACTTTAATGCATTGTATAGCTTATTACCCTGTACACCTTGCAGGAAAATATTCAGGTCGAAATTTTTGTAAGCAAAGTTTAACGTTAAGCCGTACGAAAAATCAGGATAAGCGCTGCCTACAAACTGGCGGTCATTGTTATCAATTTTTCCATCGTTGTTAAAATCAACAAACTTGATATCGCCTGGTTTAGCGTTTGGCTGTATAAGGCCTCCGCTGGCATTTTTGTAATTGTTTACCTGGTCCTGGCTTTGGAATAAGCCATCTGTTTTAATAGAATAGAACGAATATAGCGGATGGCCAACCTGTGTCCAGATTGGTGATAACAGGCCGCGCACGCTTGGGCTGCTGCCAAATACGGTGTTGCCGTTAGGCAACGATAACAGCTTATTATTTAATTTGCTGAAGTTACCACTGATGTTGTAACGGAACTCCTTTTTAGGGTCGCTGTTATAGGTAATAACCGCCTCAATGCCATTATCCCTTACTTTACCGCCGTTAACCCAAACGCTGCCTAAACCGATACCTGCGGGTATTTGCATCAGCATATCGGTAGTGTTTTTAACAAAGTAATCGGCCGATAAGGTAATGCGTTCGTTCAGGAAACCAAGATCTAAACCAATGTCGGTTTGTTTTGAACGGGCCCAGGTGAGTTTATCATTTGGCCTGTTATAGGCATAATAAGCAGTAGTAAGTGCCGGGTCCTGCCCAAGGTAGGTGCTGCCTGCATTAAGCGTTGGGCTAACGGCGTCGCCTGATACCGAAGATAAATTGCCCAGTACACCGTAGCTGCCGCGCAGTTTCAGGTTGCTTAACCAGCTCAATGACTGCATAAAGTTTTCACGGCTCAATACCCAGCCCGCCGAAACAGCGCCGAAGTTTTGAAACCTGTTTTGCTGCGCAACAAGTGAAGTGCCATCACGACGGCCAGTAACCGATAACAGGTATTTGCCATCATAGTCATAATTTGCACGGGCCAGATAGGAGATCAGGGCCTGGTCATTCTTGTAATCGCCAAGTGCCTTGCTTGTTAAATCCAAACCATTGGCAAAATAACGGAACAAGGGGTCTTCATTATCAAAGCTTGAGATATAACCAGACAGGCCCTGGTTTGTATTTTTTTGATAAGTATAGCCTGCTATTACGTTGATGTTATGCTTTTGAATAGATGTAGTATAATTCAGCGTTTGCTCTGTCAGGAAACTGGTGCTGTTAGATGATGCTTCTGAAAGACTGTTGGTAAGGTTGGGCTTACCTACTTCAGGCACCATCGGCGAAAATGTTTTTGAATAGTAAAAAGACTTGGCTATTGAATAGTTCGACCTGAATTTTAACCCTTTAAGAAAATTAACCTCAAAATAAGGGTTAGCGATAATGGTATTAACAGGATTGCTGCTGTCAATACGTTCCAGGTTAGCAACCGGGTTAACAACATCACCGTAAGAACCTGCGTAGTCGATAGGTAAACCTGAATAAGCTCCGGTAGGTGTACGCACGGTAATACTTGGCGGATAAAATATAGCAGCCTGTATAGCACCGGTATAACCGCTAAAGGTATTGGTTCCGCGGCTGTTTGAATAGCTGTATGACAGGTTTTCGCCTACTTTAAGCCATTTGTTTACCTGGTGCTCCGAATTAAGACGATAGGCATAACGCTCACCAAAGGTGTTTAGTAATATACCTTCGCCCCTACGGTAATTGAAGCTCATAAAATAAGTTGAACGGTCATTGCCGCCGTTCAGGCTTACATTGTACTCCTGTGTGTGCCCCGTTCTGAAAACCTCATCAATCCAGTTGGTGCGGGTGATCTGCCCATCCGGGTAAGCGGTAGCATCAAAAGCTGGTAAGCGGTTCTTTCCAGCCGCATCAGTTGCGGTGTTGTAAACATCGGCATATTCTTTAGCATTAAGTGCTTCCAGCTTTTTCCAGGCATTTTCAAAGCCTTGTTTAACATCAGCACTGATCTGCATTTTACCTTTTGTACCTTTTTTAGTGGTTATTAAGATAACACCACCCGAAGCTCGCGAGCCGTAAATGGCAGCCGAGGCGTCTTTCAGTACAGATATCGATTCGATATCATTAGGGTTAAGTACGGGTGTGCCCGGGTAAAACACCGCCCCATCTACTACATACAGGGGCTGCTCGCCATTAATACCGCCTAAACCACGGATATTGATCTGCGGACCGGTTGATGGATCGCCGCCATTGTTGTTTACCACAACACCGGCTGCTTTACCTTGCAACATTTCTTCAGTACTTCTGAAAGAGCGTGAAGTTGATTTATCCAGGTTAACTGATGTTACCGCTCCTGTAATTGTAGCGCGGCTTTGTGTACCGTAACCCACTACAACCACTTCTTTAAGCGACTGGCTGTTGGCTTTTAAAACAACGGTAAGGGTTTGCTGGCCTTTTACCGGCACTTCCTGGCTTTCAAAGCCAATGTAATTAAAAACCAATACGGCGTTTGGGTCTGCGCTGATGGCAAATTTACCATCGGTATCGGTGGCTACACCCGCCGATGTTCCTTTAACGCCTACACTAACCCCAACCAGAGATTCGCCTTTTTCGTCAGTCACGGTACCGGTGATACGAATGTTAGCTTTATTTTCTGTAGTTGCAGCGGCTTTAATTTCGGGCTGTTTTTCAATTTGCAGTAATACATGCTGCTCATCAACCTGGGTTATTGTGCCTTTATATCCTTTAATTAATTCTTTAAGTACGTTAACAACGGGTTGGTTATCGGCCGAAATAGTTACGATTTTATCGGCATTGAAAGTGGTTGCATTATAGCCGATAATGAATGAGGTTTTCTGCTCAATAATTTTAAAGATGTTTTTAATAGTCTGATTTTTAGCCGCTATGCTAACGCGCACGGTTTTCATGTCCTGGCCTTCGGCAGAAAAAGAAGGAGCTGTACTGCAAATCATAAAGGCGATAAGCAGCGCCAATCCTTTTAGCAAACTTTTTGTTGCTGATATGTGATAGAGTTTTACCATTTTTATAATGTTTTTTATGAGATGAAGAGTCGTAAAAAATTACATGGCCTGCTGCTTCAGCAGCCATATGCAGGCAGGTGTTGGCGCATCTGCCTGTTTTTATTGGTTCTTATTTGATCATGTTTATCAATGGCAGTTAGGTGAATCAATAATTATTTTGTTTTTGTTGTATTGGTAAGTGAATCCGGCAAGGCGGCTAAGCACTTTGAGCACACTGTTTAGCGGCTGATTGTTAAAACCAACCGTATAGCGGCAAACCTGGCCGGGCTTATCGTGAACCTTTATATCGATATTGTATTTACGCGATAGCGCTTCGGCCATTTCGCTCACAGATGCCTCATCAAAGTAAAGCTTGCCATTTTGCCAGGCGCTTACCTGGTCGGCATCGGTATGCCTTACACTGGCAGTATGGTTCAATACATTGTAGGTGATCATCAGGTTACGGGTAAGCACCCCGGCAAGTGGTTTAACCTTACCGGCAACGGCCTCACTTACCTGCACCCTGCCACCAACAACAGCTACCCTGTAATCATTATCGTTTTTGTAAGCATGCACGTTAAACTGCGTGCCTAACACGCGCGTTTGCATATGTCCGGTAGTTATAATAAAAGGCTTTGCCGCATTATGCTTTACATGAAAATAAGCTTCGCCGGTAAGCGATACACGGCGCCCCGTTTCATTAAAATCGGCACTTAAGGTTAATACCGATGATGAATTGAGGACAACCTCTGTACTATCTGGCAAGATCAGCGTTTTGCGTTCGCCACGGGCGGCGGCATAGCTCAGTTTTTGTAAAGGCTGTTTGTTAAGCGCGGCATATAAATAAAATGCAGCCGGTATCAGCAGCAATACGGCGGCAATTCTGAGTAACGGGATCAGACTGATAACTTTCGTATCCCGCCCGGCCCTGATCTGTACCAGAACACGGCGTCTGATATTTTTTAATACAGCATGTTCATTAACCGGACTGTCTGCCAAATCATTATTTAAATTTTTAAGCCATTGCTCAACCCGTTGCTCCTCCTGGGGCGTGCATGTACCTTGTTTATATTTTTCAAGTAGTGCCTTGATCCGGGCAGACTGTTCGTTGTTCATCTGCTGTTATAATCGGCGATTATGGAGGATGGTACCGTTAAACAATTATCAATTGTTTGTTAATAAAACATCAACTTGCCCAAAGCCTATGATATCAGTGTCATAATAGCAATAAGGAGAAGCAAGGGATTTTCAATTCGTTGGAAGCGGAAGTAAAGCCTTTTTATGGCAATGGAGATATTATTCTTTACTGTTTGCTCAGATAGCGAAAGCCGGTTGGCTATTTCTTTTACCGAAAGCTGGTCCACGCGGCTTAACGAGAAGGCATCGCGCATGTTCCCGGGCATTTTTTCAATTTCGCTCATCAGCCAGTCGTTAAGTTCTGATTCGATAACAGCATCTTCGGGCGATACAGTTACCATGGTTTCTTCCTCATCAATCAACTCCCGGGCGTTAACAATAGCCCTGGTATTGGCCGAATAATGGTCGATCACCTTGAATTTTGCGGCTTTAAATAAGTATGGTTCAAAGCTGTCGGCGATAACAATGCCTGCACGGTTGTTCCATAATGACAGGAATATATCCTGCACAAATTCTTCTGATGCTTCGGTGGAGCGGGTTTTGCCGTATATGTACCTGAGGATTTTTTTATCGTAACGTTTCATCAACAGCAGCAACGCCTGTTGGTTGTTGCCCTGCATGCGGCGCAGTAGTTCGGCATCCGGGATAAGCCTGCTGTTTGACATATCGCAAACTTATCTCAAGGCTTTTAAGTAATTGTTAGCTTATAATGAAGCGAAAAATAAAAGATAACATTTGACTATATTTTTGCGAAAGTACAATTGGTATATACAACAGAAACAATCCTTTTGTTGATTAGCACATGCCGGTTTATGATACATTTATTAATGAAATGACTATAATCAACTGTTTTAAAGGTGTCTAAAATACCTGGGTAAAGTGATAAAAAGGATACTAAAGCAAGGCTTTTTCACACTAAGGTTTACATTTTGATATTATGTTAATAACAAGTTGAATAAAATTGTGAAATATCATTGAAAGTTATACTTTTGCAAACCCCAACCGGATTAGATTCCTGAGTAGCTCAGCCGGTTAGAGCATCTGACTGTTAATCAGAGGGTCGCTGGTTCGAGCCCAGCCTCAGGAGCGGATATAGCCAGGTACATATGTATCTGGCTATTTTGTTTTATAGCTACATTCTATCTCGTCTATCCTTATCTTTAACATAAGAATCTTTAGATGACCTTCATCATTTCTAAGCTATTCCGACGCAAGACTTCAACAGAAACTGTTTTAGAACAAGAACTCATTTCACCACCGTCAACAAATATGACAGCCAAAGAAAAGCAATTGGCCTTTATTAAAGACTCACTTAAACCTTTATTAAAAGCTGAAGGCTACAAAACCATTGGTAATATATGGTGGAAAATAAACGGACCATTTTTCAATTTAGTCGAACTTCAGAACTTTTCCTGGAACTCACGTAATTCGATTGATTTTTGCTTCAACTTTACGACTGGTTTTACAAGTGACATCAAGAATTCTACAAAACCTACTATTCACGACGGTATTCCGTACGTGCGTGAAAGCTATTTTGAAGTCTCAAAAAATGAATATTGGAAGGGGACAAATGGTTATCAGATTGATGATAGTACGGATTTGGACAAGTTTACTAAACAGGTTTTAAAAGATTTTGATGTACTCATTATTCCGAAACTAAACCTACTAACGAATGAGGATTCTATTATTAGTTTTTATTCGGATGAGTTCTGGGGCCCTCGCGTGAAACAAAGCTTAACACTTAGGCATAAGAATATTCGAATTGATAATTAATCGAGGTTCGAGAATTTCAGTATGAGTAAATTCAAATTTGCCCCAGTTTGTTTAAAACGCGTAATTGACCAATGAAATTTTTGTCAAAACGCTCAACTGAGGGAGCCAATGGGCAAGCACGATAAAACGGTTGCTTGCCCTTCTTTTTTGCCTTTCAATTTGTAGATAAGATTGAATAAATCACCCGTCTTAGCGGTTCGATGTTGCGGTTCTTCAAATGTGAACTTTTCGGGTGGCATCGAGTCAATCAAGATTTTTTTTGGTAAGTGCTTGATTGGTAGTGTTTATTGTCGGTCCTGCTTAGGCGCTCAATAGCTTGCCGTGCGATAGGCTCTATGTTGACATTACTTTTTTTAGCAATAAGAGCATCCGCCAATTTATCCTCCAGTTTTTTAATCCCAGTTTCGCTTTCCAGTTTAATGATCTTTAAGTCAGATCCGTCGATAAATCCATTTGACAACCGTTCCTGTGCTTTTCTCATCTTCTTGTTTAAGTTTTCGATCTCTTTCAACAGGTTTAAATGATCATTCTTGTTTTTGTGCTCCTGACTATAAACATTTATTTACATCATCGTGACTTAATTCTACCTATTAGTAGGTAAAAAATATATAGGTTTGTTTTATGAAAATAACGAGAGACGAAATTATCATGGTTGCAGATAGTTTAATTAGGGAAAGGGGCTATAACGCTTTTAGTTATGCTGATATCTCTAAAGAACTTGATATAAAAAACGCTTCAATACATTACTATTTTCCTTCAAAAGCTGATTTAGGTATTGCTGTAATTAATCGCGCAATCGACCATTTTGAAATTGAATCTAAAACTTGGAAAGGGTTAAGCTATAAAACCCAGCTGGCTAATATTGTTAAGATTTATTCTACAAAAAAAGAGGCTGAGTGTATCTGCTTAATGGGGGCCTTATCTGCTGTTTTCCATACGCTAACAACAGAAATGCAGGAACGACTGCAATTGATCGCAAACATCTTTTTGAATAAGCTTACAGAGGTCTTAAAACTTGGGAAAGCAGCTGGAGAATTTAATTTTCTCGAATCTCCTGAAGTAAAAGCTTGTATGGTACAATCATCACTAATTTCATCTTTATTGCTCGATAGGGTTTTGAAAAACAACGCTTTTCAACTAATTGAAGGAGAAATTTTAAACATATAATTCACCCCAACCCCGGCCTAAAACCAGCACTGTTTTATAATCAACAATTATGATAAATCAAATCAGGATAAATCAAATGATACAACAAGACAGCAACATAAACGAAGCACTCAGCTACAGTGTGTATACTTCTACACGGCCTGGCCTGAACAGGGACCCAAACACCCCTCCTGGGCTGGACAATTTAAAATGGGTATCAAATAGCGCAACGCTTATCTATGGAAGAAATGATGCAGTGCTTGTGGACACATTTCTCACTATCGAACATACGAATGCCCTGGCGGATTCAATCGCGGATACCGGCAAGAATCTCAAATACATATATATAACGCATGCACACGGCGACCACTTTTTCGGGCTTCAATTACTGCTTGATCGTTTCCCCAATGCAATACCGATCGCTACCCAGGCAGTTGCAAAAAATTGTGGCGAACATACACAGCCGGAAGTAGTTAACGACTTTTGGAAACCTCGCTTCCCAGGTCAGATACCTGAAAAATTAGCTATTCCTGAAGTATTGCAAAGCAATGAGTTTGAGCTTGAAGGAAAAAAAATGGTAGCCATGGAAACAGGATTCACTGATACTTTCGATTCAAGTGTTTTGTATGTGCCATCTATCGGACTTATCGTTGGCGGGGATGTGGTTTATAATGGTATTCATTTATACCTTGGGGAAACTACGGCAGCAACCCGTTTAGAATGGAAAAACGCTTTAGATAACCTGATAAAATTGCAGCCTAAACGGGTTGTTGCGGGTCATAAACAGCCATCGTTTTCTGATGACCCCGTTATTTTAATGGAAACCAAGAGATATCTGGAGAATTTTGAACGTCTGAACGCAGAAACATCGACCACCATTGAACTATACAACGCGATGATTGCTCTTTACCCGGAACACGCTAACCCTGGCTCACTTTGGGGAGGGGCTTTAATAACTAAAAGGACAATTTAAAACAACTCAATTGTAAATCCAGGTTCAGTTAAATGGACAAAACAATTACAAAAAGAGCAGCTTTTGGATATCGATGCAAACATAAATTGGAACATTTCCAGAAACGCAGCTATCCGCTAAATTGTAAATAGGATAAAGCAAACAACTGTAATTACTTCACATTTAATTTTAACAAACCATCAATAAAAAATGAAAGAAAGCACGTTGAAATTCGCAATTGCTATAATGCTTTTATTATCTAATATTTTTGTAGGCTTTGCGCAGGATAAGCATTTAGCAACTGATGTATTCTACAAAATCAGACAGGCGGAAATGCAAACATCGCAAATACCTCATATTGCCCATTATCTGACAGACGTGTCAGGCCCGCGTTTAACTAACTCTCCTGGTTTCGCCAGAGCTGCTGCCTGGGCCATCAAAAGCTTCAAATCATACGGATTAACCAATACCAAACTGGAACCCTGGGGTAATTTTGGAAAAAGCTGGGAACTCCAGGATTTCAGCATAGCTATGAAAGCGCCGTATTTTCAACCTATTGTAGCTTTACCAGCTCCCTGGAGTGGCAATACTAATGGCCCCATACAGGCTCAGGTAACTTTACTTACTCAAGCCCAAGCCATCGATTCTGCCTACATCAAAAATCATTATAATGATCTGAGGGGAATGATCATTTTAATTCTTGGTCAACCATTGTTTACAAGCGGACCGGAGAAAGCCAGTGATATTTTCGCACCGCGTGCCACCCGTTTCACAGAAGATGAACTGTCAAAAACCGATGATTACTATAACTATACCTACGATCAGATACATGCACTGAACGACCAACTTCGTTTGGAGGAAAAACTGAATCTGCTTTATGAAAAAGCCGGCGCGGTAGCTGTTATACACTCTGAGGCTGGGAACACATACGGCACCGTTTTCGACGAATCGTTCCATAGCTATCAATCTAAATCTAAAGTACCTCAGGTTAAAATGGCGTACGAAGACTGCCAGCGCATTCAAAGATTGATCACCTCGGGGCACCCTGTTGAGCTCGCTTTGAACATCAAAGGAAGTTATTTCGGTAACGATACAAAGGCTTACAATGTTATTGGAGAAATCCCGGGCTCAGATCCCCAATTGAAGGACCAGGTAGTTATCCTCGGGGCACACCTGGATTCCTGGTCTGCATCTACAGGGGCTACCGATAATGCTTCTGGTTGTGCTGTTATGATGGAAGCAGTGCGATTACTGGATTCATTACACCTGCAACCTAAACGTACCATCCGCATAGTATTGTGGAGCGGTGAGGAACAAGGAATTTACGGATCATACAATTATGTAAAAAACCATTATATCAACCCATCAACAGGAAAACCCAACAGCGAACAGGAAAAAGTAAGCGCTTATTTTAACTTGGATAACGGAACTGGTAAAATCAGGGGTATTTATACCCAGGGTAACACTGCAGTGAAACCTTTATTTGACCAATGGTTTCAGCCTTTCCATGATTTGGGGGCTACCACGGTTGCAAATAAATATACTGGCTGTACCGATCATACTTCTTTTGACTGGGCAGGTATACCAGGCTTTGAGTTTATCCAAGACCCTATTGATTATGACAATATAACTCACCACAGTAATCAGGATAATTACGACCATCTGCAGATCGAAGATCTTAAACAAGCAGCCATCATCGTAGCTTCCTTCGTTTATCAGGCCGGTAACCGGCCCGATCTTTTACCGAGAAAGCCTTTTGAAAAAAGGTTATTTGAGTGGGACAACCTTGCATTATAGTCAAATTAACCAAAATGGTCTGTTTTGGGCATTATAGTTAACGAAATCATTTTCCACATATAGACCATAGTTTTCAAAACAACGATCATATAGCCGCCACCGGACATATGATCGTTTGTGTCATTAAGGTTAACAAAGGCTTTTTCCAATAATTTAATTTATTGAATAGGTGTTTAAATAACAGGGCTTAACGAGGGCAGGAAGTTGAGAACACACATGTAGAATTAGAAGCACCTTCGTTTCCATATTTAAGTTATCGTACTATTGCGCTCTTCTTTTCTCATCAAATGATATGTTCTTGTTGTTTCCGGAAACCTTTGATCTTCCGAATAAGTAGGTAAGACCAAGGCTGAAGGTCCTATAATGATAGTCCGTTCTTTCTGTCTGTACAAATTCGCTAAAACGTGCATCATATTTGCTTGCCGTACCCAGAAAGTAAGCCGGGTTGATGATCAAATTATTGTTAAGCAACTTTAATCTGGCCCCCACCCTGAAATCACGTTGATTGTATGTGTAAGTGTTTCCACTGGTTGAGGGAAGGCTTTGGCTATAGTTCAGATAGAAGTTTAACAATTTAGTTGCCTTGAAATTATTATTGAGACTAAAGGATGCAGAGGTTCCATTTTGGATAGGAATAGCTTCAATTTTGGACTTTGAGGATGAATAAAAAAAAGAGGCAGAGCTGCTATTTTCCCACCAATTAAAAAATGCCCGGTTAAAGGAAACATAGGCCCCCACGTTATCCCGCGTTAAAAAGTTTCCTCTGCTTGAAACCACTAATGGCCCCTCAATCGTTGTAAGCAATGAATTTACATCGCTGGCATGTTGTGTAAATACAGTAAAAGACAGCATGCTTTTATATAGGTAATTAAGTTCGAAATTATTACTGTATGAAGGTAAGAGCAGTGGATTTCCGGTAGAATAAGTATAAATATTTGTATAATAATCAAATGGATTTAAAGAACTGAGGCCCGGACGGTTGATCCGCCTCGAATAATTTAAAGAAAAAACATTGTTTCCGTCAGCTTTGTAAACGATATAGGTTGTAGGGAATAGGGCACCATAATTACGCTTATTACGCTGGTTTAAAGTAGGCGAATAACCATCCGTCATCGTATACTCATAACGCAATCCTGCTTTGGCCGTCCATTTTTTCGATAGGTCGGCTTCCATACTATAATACGCGGCCAGGTTTTTTTCGGTATAGTCGAAATCATTACTGCGCGTTTGGTCCAGCTGGAGATTATCGGGGATCTTGTTATAATATGCTACGCTGGCATTGTTATTATAATTAGCAAACTTGGCACCTGTTTCTATTTTAGCCCATTTATAAGGCAATGTTAAATCTGACTGGATAGACCAGATATTGTATTTTGACAAGTTGTTATTTTGAACTGAAGCATAGGTGTTTGCAGATTTGGAAACAAAACTATTGCTTACTTCAGGCCTGTTCGTAAAAAAATTAACAGAACTGCTTAATTTCTTTCCGGCCGAATCAATCTTTAAATCATGGTATATATTTAAGGTTTGTGCCAATAACGGCCTTGACATATCGCCTTTAGTGTTCAAAACCGAGTCGACAGTATTCCCGGTACCATAGCTATAATTATTAACATAGGTATCCTTCTCTTTACTGTGTGAAATATTATAAATAATTCCGACGTTATTGCGGTTGTTCACTTCATAATCTATACTTAAACCGGCCTGCAAACCGGGTGTAGTTGATACACGTTGCTCGTTACTAAGAATTTGGCTGGGGTTCCCAATTATATTGAGCCAATCGTTCAGCATATTGTGATAACGCGATTGATTAAATGTAAAAGAGCTGTTAACTTTTTTTGAGCGGAAAAAAAGAGCCGCATTGTTGTTATAAGAGGCGTAAACATCCTTCCGATATGCCGAACTTAATGATCCGCGCCAACCCAAAAATTCGTTTTTCTTTAAAACAATGTTAATTAGCCCGGCATTGCCCTGGGCCTCATATTTTGCGGGCGGGTTGGTAATGATCTCTATTTTTTCCACACTTTCAGATCTCAGTGTTTTCAGATAATTAGTCAGATCGGCTCCGCTTAAATAAATTATTTTCTCATTTATCATAACCGCCATACTGCCTTTGCCCACCATAGAAACGCCATTGTCGGATACTTTTAAAAAAGGTGCCACCTGCAAAGCCTCAAAAAGGGAGGACCCATTTGCCATTATAGTGTTGTTCGGGTTAAATATCCATCGATCAACCTTTCGTTCAAGAACAGGGGATTTGCTGGTTATGGTAACTTGTTTGAGTTGTTTGATTGATGCATTTAGTACGATATCCGGTAATTGAACCATCTTCATGTCTCCTAACGTTAGGGTAAGAGACAAACTATCTTTACTTACTTCCGAAAATCCGATCAGATAATCCCCTTTTTCTGTTGCTGTGAGCTTGAAACGTCCCCCGGTATCAGTTTGTGCAGATTGTATTATTTTATCGGTAGCAACCTGCTTTATAATGACGTTTGCAAAAGCAATTGATTTATGATCTATATCTACTATACGGCCTTTGATTTCATAGCTGGCTTGCACAGCATCACGTTCGATCAATATGTTACCTTCAACCTGTCGGAACGAAAGAAAAGTATTTTGTAATAATTCCTGCAAGGTTTGTTCTATTGTTCTGTTCTCCAAAGCCAGGTTCAGGCCGGTAAGTGCTTTAATTTCCGTCTTACGGTAGTAAAAGCGAAGCGAGGTTTGCTGCTCGATCTTTTTGAGACCACTGGCAAGACTTTCATCCCGCAGGCCGATAGTAACCCTGTCCGATTGCATATTCTGGCCCTTGGTGGTAGTAGCCAGTAATAACTGGAAAGCGGTTAATATGATTAATGTACTAATAAGGCTTAGGCGCATTAGACGAAAAATAAATGGCTTGTTTAATTTTATTACCCCGCTGAGGCCAGCACATACGCCTCCCGGCTTCCGCATTTTTGCAGAAATATTCATACTTTTAAATGTTTTAAGTGACTCAATTATTTAAAACCCCGGTTTTACGGGATGCCTGTAAGCCGATGACCGTCGGTTTACAGGTTATTTTGACTTATTATCCTGCCTGGAGGATAAAGGCCTTTATAAGGCTTAGCTGTTGTCCATTTTTTATTTTCTTTATTTTTTAGTTGTTACACCCTGGCCCATCTATCACGATGCTGCCGTCCGGCCTGATCTCATAATTGGCATTGTTGAAAGCGCACATTACTTTTAGTATTTTTTCCAATTCTTCACCTCTTAAAGAAGTTCCTGTAAAACGGCAGTCCTTCAATTTTATATTGCCGAAACTGATCTTAACATTGAAGTGTTGTTGCAATTGCGCAATAGCATCACCAAAGCTCACATCGTCAAAATGCAGATCACTTTGCTGCCAGGCGATTACCGCATTGGCATTAACAGTTGCCTGCACCACTTCTGCTTTTGAAGTATTAAAGCTGATCTGCTGGTTTGGGGTAATTACACCTAATAATTTATTGCCATTGGCAACGCTTACTTTACCACGGGTTACCGTGACCTGAATGGTGCGTTTATTTTTATCCTCCTTGATATTAAATGCTGTACCCAGCACTGTGGTCAGCAAGGTTCCTGTATGAATAATAAAAGGTTTGCTCGCGTCATGACGGACATCAAAATAAGCTTCACCGGAAAGGTAAACTTCCCTTGTTTTACCATTGAATGTCTTAGGGTATTTTAACGCTGAGCCGGCATTTAACCACACCCGGCTGCCATCGGTAAGCGTTATCTCGCTTTTCTGGTCAATGGGTACCTGGAGAGTTGTAAGCTCAACAGGATGTAAACGGCTTTGTAATGACGGCCATTCGAGGTACAAAGCAAAAGAGATCAGCAACACTGCTGCAACAGCCGCAATACTTCGCCAAAACCCGAGCTTTCTTTGTGGCAGCAATACTACTTTAGCCTCTGTTTCGTGGATTGTGTTTTTAATTTCGCTAAAAACACTGGAAAGCCATTGATCTTTTGCTGAACGATCTAAATCATGCCATTGAGCGTTAGCATTACTATTTTCTTCCAGCCAGCGTTCCACCAGCTCATTTTCTTCATTTGTGGTTTCGCTCTTGAGGTAACGATCCAATAAGGCAGCTATTTGATGACGGCTCATTTGTTATCCATTTCTCAGTAGCCGTATGATATGCCGTTTGGTACTATAAGGAAATGAAATATTTTTTTACAGGTGTGAATTTAGCTTGACGATAAGGAAGATACCCTGAAAAAAGGGGAGTATAAATGCCATGGATACTGGGTTTAGGATAGCCATAGCAATAATGCAGCGGTAGAAATCATTGCCAGTGAAGCTCTTAAATGTTTTAAGGCAGTAGAAAGCTGGTTTTTTACAGTTTGTTCAGAAAGCTGCAATTTGTCAGCGATTTCTGCGATACTTAAATTTTCTTCCCGGCTCAATAAATAAATTTCTTTCACCCGGGGTGATAATTCATCCAGCGACGTTTCAATACTTTGGGCTATTTCTTTTGCAGCTATTTTTTGCTCAATAGTCTCTTCGTAGCTAACAGTCAGCAAGTCTACCATAGCCGCATACTCCCGGCGTGTAATATTCTTTCTAATTTTATCCACTATCCGGTCACGGGTTAGCTTAAAGAGGTAGGCTTTTAAATCGCGGTCAACTTTCAATTGTGTTCTTTCCTGCCAAAGCTTTACAAAAACATCATGGATAATATCCCTGCCGTCCTCCATGTCAAAAAATTTAGAACTTGCAAAACCTGCCAATGAATCTGCATACCGATTGTAAATTTCGGAAAATGCGTTTTCATCATCTTTTTTTAAAAGATCTATCAGTTGCAGATCAGCTAAGACTAAATATGTTGCCATTGCTTGTTAAAACTAAAGTGCTATTATAAAAGACATACACTATGTACAATTAGTTGCACTTTATACAAATAGAGATAATTTCACATTCTATTCCATGTTCAACGCTTAGGCACGAAAAACGTAAGGAGATCGGAAGCGCTGCTAAAAAAATTAAAATGCTTCGTTCAGATAGCAAACGGCTGGCAAGACCGTTTTTTCAGCCAGTTCTTATTGCATGTGCGGTCACAACCACGGATAAAGATCAATTTCAAAATATGGTTCGAAAATCGCACACTAAGGGTTCATGAAATTGCGCTAATTCGCTCAAAACGCACATTTGATCTAAAAGTTGGTTCGAATTTAGCCCAGTCATGGAGCAAAAGCCCGCATATGTCCGAAGGGCTTTTTTATGCCTTGAATTTTTGATTTATCTGTATTTAACTATCATGATTTACCTGTAACAGATCCACTACAAGCATAGTAGTTAGCTATTTTCTGCTTAGATTGGTCATTATTATCTATTATTTATTATGAAGGCATTGTTTGCAGCTATCTTGTTGATTACTTTTTCTCATTTATGTTTCTCACAACAAACCTATGCACCCGCCGCACCTTTACCTGCTAAAAACCTGGGAATATATGGCAGGGGGTTATATCCTGGCAACGATACCACTTACCGGCTGTTGAAACATAGCGGGTTCAACACGCTGTTGTTATCAAGTTTTTACATTCATGCTAACGGAGACCTGTATTCTGGTGATTCTCATCAACCTATTATTCATAACGGTAAATGGGTAGGCGATTCTTCCTATGTGCGAAGGGTTACTGATCTTAAAAGAAAATCTTCCATATCCCGGATTGAAATTTTACTGGAAGGGCGTTGGTATGGGCAGCCGCCAAACACCTTTGATTTTATCCGTGACTGGTATGACCCATCTAAGACGGTGCCGGGTATCGTGACCGGTATCGGCGAACAGAGCACGTTATATAATATCTGTAAGGTGTTAAAGGAGGTACTTGGTGCCGATGCATTTTGTATTGATGACGAATCTGTGTATGACAGTGCTTCTATTGTTGCGATGGGCAAGATTGCGGCAAAACTAAACATGCACATGACATTATGCCCTTATAAAGGATATGCTTATTGGGGCAGCATTCTTAAAGCATCAGATGCAAACGTGGTTGATGCCTTGTATTTACAATGTTATGATGGCGGTGCAGAAAACGAAATAAAAGACTGGGTAGGGGCGCTCAAGCCTAAGCAGCCGATTTATCCGGTATTTATGGTACGTGGTTCATTCAGTACGTGCGATACTTATAAAGGAAGTAAATCAGTAACGGAGATCAAGACCCAGTTGAAAGGCTTTAAAAACGACTATCCGGAAATAAGTGGTGCAGCGATATGGCAGATGGAGGATCTGAAAAATTTCGTAAAGATGGGATGTACTGTTAAGGAACCAACCTCGGGAAGTGCGAAAAGTGTAGCCGGGTTTTTAAGTCAGTTGAAAAAGACGTTGAAAAGCGAGTTGTAACACATGCCGGAGTGAAGGCAGGCGTCCTGTTATCACGCAGGTATTATTTATGCGGCTTATATGATGTTTTGATAAGTCTTATAAATGCCTGATCAGGGTTCGGATTTTCCTTGTTCAAATATTGTTATTAGCCGTTATTGGGAGTCCGAAATTGGCGATTGAACGTAAATTTTCAACGAAATAGTTCGAAAAATGTCCAGCCTCAGGAGCTATAAAGGGCAAGCACCAACAATCGGTCGCTTGCCCTTCTTTTTACCACGCAATTTGCGGTTGATCATTTATGTAAAGTTGGGCAGTTAACTTGTTTTAGTGGTTAGATGTTCCTATGCTTCAAAAGTAAATTTTTCAAGGCAGGTCGAACCAATATGCGTTTGCTGTAAATGATTGATTTTTTGAATTTGGTTAATCATTTCCGCAAACCCGGTCTCAATTAATAAACCATTGAATTACTATTAATATTTTCTTAGGTTTGGGAAAGCGACAAAGTACCTAAACTCAGTTGATGCCTTTTACACTCCATATTACCTTTTATGACATTGCGTTTTTTGGTGCTGTATTTATCAGCTTAACGCTATCGGTATTTTTATGGATCGCCCCAAAGGAGAACCAGTTTGCGAACCGTTGGTTGGCGCTTCTTATGGCTGTTATTGCTTTGTGGATAACCAAAGTTTTGACGGCTGATATTGATTTGGCAAAATATATTCCTTTCTGGAACTATTTCCCGTTGCAGTTCTCAATGGCGTTTGGCCCTTTGATTTACTTTTACGTGTGTCAGATAACGGAGCCAAGGTTCGTCTTCCATCGTAAGCATCTTCTGCACTTCATTCCCCTGCTGCCTGAATTAAGCGTCCAGGTATTTACTGCAATACAAAACGTAAATACAGGTAATGCTATTTATCATAAATTCAACGCTGTATTGCAGTTATCCGCATTTCTGTCGGTTGCCATTTATTTGTATTTGTGCCATACACAAATTGACCGTTTTTACCAGGAAAAGCAATTCCTGGCGGGCGACCGTTACCGCAACGAGCTACGATGGCTGGATCGCTTACTTGTCGGACTCGGCATGCTATGGTTGCTATGGATCCCGTTGACAGCTGTTAACTATTTTTATTACAATGATAAATCAGGAACGTATTATTATCCGCTGTACCTTCTTTTTATAACCGCAATCATTTGGATAGCTGCAAAAAGCCATTTAAAAACAGAAGTTATTGAGAAGACTGATATTACCATAAAGCCATTGTTACCGGCAGATCTGAAACAAAAAGGCTCCTGGTTAAAAATGGAAGTAAAGGAAAAAGGGTATTATCGGGATGCAGAACTAAGCCTGGCCTCGCTTGCCGAAAAACTCGACCTACATACTCATGAAGTATCCCGGATCATTAATACCGTTTTCAAAAAAAGCTTTAACGATTTTATTAATGAATACCGTGTGCGTGAAATTGCACTCAAAATGCAGGACCCCTCTTATGATCATATCACCTTGCTTGGCCTGGCGTATGAATCGGGCTTTAATTCACAAAGTAGTTTTCATCGCATTTTTAAGCAGTTTACAGGTAAAACCCCTCTTGAATATAAAAACTACCTGCAAAAAGTTCTCCCAACTTATAAGTTGAGAGGTTTTACCCAACCTATGCCGCTAATATTGAACCATGCAAGCCCTGTGGGGTGGGCACATGAAAAATTAACCGGCAATAATATGTTTAAAAACTATTTTAAAATTGCGTTCCGCGGATTTTGGAGGCATAAGCTATTTACACTGATAAATATTATCGGTTTATCCATCGGCATAAGCGCTTTCCTGGCCATTTACTTTATTGTACAATACGATTTTACGTTTGATAAATTTCATAAGGACAGTGACCGGATTTATCGGGTTGTAATGAACACATCAACTCAGGGACATAAAAACTATTCGAGCGGTGTACCTGCCCCTCTGGCTGAAGCTATTAAAAGCCAGTCCACCGGAATAGGGGAAATCACACCGGTATATACACTATCCCCTCATTTTGTCTATATCGACAAAGATAAAAACGAACAAAAGCGGTTCAGAGATCTGGACAGAATAACACTTGCTAATCAGCAATATTTTAAAATTTTTAATTACGTATGGCTTGCCGGTTCATCACAACACGCGCTTGATGAGGCAAACCAGGTGGTGTTAACATCCCAACAAGCCAGGCTCTACTTCCCGTCGTTATCATATCATGACATGATTGGTAAAATAGTTACTTATGATACCCTTCAAACAACCGTTAGCGGGGTAGTTGAAACGCTTACCCAAAATACCGACTTTAGCTTTCATGACTTTATCTCCTTTAGTACTGCCACAATTAACAAACGTTTTTCTGCTGATCTGCATCTAAACACCTGGGAGTACAGGCCTTCGGCATCGCAGGTTTTGGTAAAGCTGGCACCGGGTACCCCGGCACCAGGGGTTATAAAACAGATCAATACCATTTTCAATAAAAGTAATCCGCCGGGTGTCGGAGTAAAAGGGGTTGCAGACAAGGTCGATCTGGCCTTGCAGCCATTGGACGATATTCACTTCAATCCCGACTATAATATTTTTAATTTCTCATCGCCAGCCAGCAAAACAACGCTTTACCAATTATTGGCTATCGGTATCTTTTTGCTGTTGCTGGCATGCATCAATTATGTGAATTTAACCACCGCCCAGTCCGCACAAAGGGCAAAGGAAATTGGCATCCGTAAAACTTTGGGGAGCAGCCGCATACAATTAGTATTCCAGTTTTTAAGCGAAACATTACTTATAACTTTCTTTGCGGTTTGTATTTCGGTGTTCCTTGCGCCGGTTATTTTAAAAATGTTTGCCGATGTTATATCCCCTGATATTCACGCAAATATGCTAAGGCCGGATGTGGTGCTTTTCCTGGTCATTTTAACGTTGGTGATAAGTATTTTGTCGGGTTTTTATCCCGCAATGGTGTTATCGGGCTACAAGCCCGCATCGGTGCTAAAAAATCAGGTGCAGGGCAATAGCAATAAAACCCGAAACGCGTGGCTCCGTAAGTCGCTTACAGTTTCGCAGTTTGTTATAGCTCAATTTTTATTAATGGCTACTATTTTTGTAAGCAGGCAGATTTATTACGCCTTACATAAAAACCTCGGATTTAAAAAGGATGCCATACTGGTTATTAATACACCCTGGGAAAACACCAAGGCCAGCAGCAACCAGGTATTGCTGAACGAGTTTAAGTTGATGCCCCAGGTTGCCCTTGTGGGTTTGGGTAATGACCCGCCTTCGGCTAATGTATATAATTGGCTGCGTGGTACGTACAACGATGGAAAAAAACAGATAACAACAGATGAAGTGACATTTAAGTCTGGTGATGAAAACTACATCAAAATATACCAGCTAAAATTGCTTGCCGGCAGAAACATAAGCGAAGCCGACACGGGGAAAGGAATCATCATCAACAATACTTACACTAAATTATTAGGGTTTACTAATCCCCAGGATGTTATTGGGAAACAGTTGAAATACGGCGGCGGCAAAGGCCGAAATGTAAGTGTTATTGGGGTAGTTACCGATTTTTATCAATGGTCGCTGCATTACCCAATTCATCCATTAGTTTTATTTTCGGGAACTCCGGACCGCCGACCAATGATGACGTTACATGTTAGTTTGAAACCAGAAACCCCAGGCGGTAACGAGTGGAAAACCGCTATTGCAAATATGGGAAAGGCCTGGAAAAAGGTTTATCCCGACGATGATTTTGATTGCCATTTTTACGACGAAACCATAGCCTGGTTTTATTACGAAGAACAACATACCTCAACCTTGCTCACCTGGGCAACAAGTGTTTCGATATTGATCAGTTGCCTCGGGCTGTTAGGCCTTGCCGTTTACACTACCAACCAACGTACAAAGGAAATCGGCATACGCAAAGTATTTGGTGCCAGTGTTATTCAAATAGTAACCCTTCTATCAACCGAACTGATATCGCTTGTTTTACTCGCGTTTGTCATCGTAACGCCGATTGTATGGTACGCTGTAAATAAATGGATGGAAGGCTTTGCCGACCACGTAGCTATTAGCTGGTGGGTATTCGTTATCAGCGGTGCAGGGATGCTGCTAACAGGATTATTTACCTTAAGTTTCCGGACCATTAGGGCTGGTATGGCGAACCCGGTAAAAAGTTTGCGGAACGAGTAAATTTATATTGTTCTGGTGGCCCGTTTATATGCTGTACAAACCTTAACTTGTTGATCGTGTTTTAGATCCTGTAAAAATCATTGCGAATTTTATATTCTCTTTTGAAGGGGTGTTGTCATTTTACCATATAAAATCAGTTTAAGGCTTCAATATGGTAAAATTCGTAACATTTATGTTGCAAGTGCTTTTCTAAATGTCTTCTATTAGGAAATGATTATAATTGTTAAATAAATGTTAATTTAATATTAACAAATCGACAAGCTGTATGATAATGAAGCGGACATTAAAACTGATCATTTATGCCTTTGCGGTGCTGATGATCCTTTTGCGCCCTTTTTGTGCATACAGAATATCGATGAATACGCTGCTTGTTAAAGATCCTAACCGGATGCTCGCTTCGTTACAACGTGTTATTAAGAAAAAAGAAACGCATGCCGAAGCTGCTGAAGACGCAGCAGAGATAACGGCAGATAGCAGCGTTGTTATTCTTCCTCTTATTTTCGCGTTAATAATCAGGTGCAATTTGTCCCGGTTATTGTCCCTGTTAACCGGCAATAAATTAAGCAGCCGTTTTGCTACAGTATTCCAGGTAGCACCCTGTAACGACTACTATTGTTGGATCTCACGTTTTCAGATCTGAGAAATACCTGGCTCCAGGTTATTTTAACCTCCTTGTTTTTAACATTAACAATTGGGGGCTTGTAGGATATAAGATCCCTCCAGGCGTCATCCATCATTTTATTCTTCTGTTCATTTAACAGTAATTTATGAAATCTTTTTTTCCTAAGGCAATCCGCCTATGCGCAATGATATGCCTGATGGTTTTTACCTATTCGGCCCTGTTGGCCCAGCAGCGCCATACCTATACGCTATCATCGCTTGTTGATTCGGCTAAAGGGCACTTACCTGTACTGCTGCAAAAACAAGCTTTAGCCAACAGTGCCAAAGCTAATATTACCGATGCCCGAAACAGTTTTTTACCTAAACTGAACGTAGGCGATGAAGTAAGCATTGCATCGGCTAATGATGTTACAGGTACCTATCTGCCATTTGGCGGGATAATTCATGCTACATCAGGCAGCATCCGATCTGAAAATAACTATGCAGCTCAAACCGGCAATATCGCTTCCGTTTATGCCGAGTATGACCTGGTTAACTTTGGATTGAGAGGTGCCAAAGTAAGCAACGCAATTGCTTATGCCGATGTGCAGCAGGCCGATTTTGATAAGGAAACTTACGTGATCAAGCTTCAGGTTGGCAAGCTTTATTTTAATATGCTTAAAAACATTTACCTGCTACAGGTAGATCAGCAAAATATCAATCGCTACCAATCTGTTTATACAATCATCGGCGCGCTTACAGGTAGCGGGATCAAACCCGGCGCCGACTCATCGCAGGCCAGGTCTGAATTATCGAAAACCCGGGTAAGCTATAACCAGCGCCAGGGTCAGATCAGGCAGATGCAGCAGCAGTTAAGTTTTTTAACCGGGATCAATGCTGCCGATATCAATATCGATACCGTTCGCAAAGATGATCAGATGGCTGCTGAAAAGGTATTTGCCACCATGCCGGATACTGTAAATAATCCATTGCTTGCCTACTATGTTAAGCAAAAAGCATTATATCAAAGTGCCGAAAAGCTGGTTAAAAAAAGCTACTTGCCTAAAATTGTGCTCGCCGGCGGTGGCTGGGCCCGCGGGTCAAGTATCGCTTATGGCGATGATTATCGCTCGCTTAACACCGGCCTTGGTTACCAGCGCTATAACTATGCGGCGGGTGTTGCCATTACGTATGACCTGTTCAACGTAGTTCACCGCAAAAACAGGCTTGCCGTTAACCGTTATCAGACACAGGCAGCAGGTTTCGAGCTGAAACAGCAGGTACAGGTATTGCATAACGCACAGCAGCAAGCAAACGAAGCAATTAAAACTGCCGAACTTAATCTCAAAGAATTACCCATCCAGTTGCAATCAGCCACGGATACTTACAACCAGAAAGTAGCACAATATAAAGCCGGCGTAATAAACCTGATTGACCTTACCAACGCGTCATTCCTGCTGTATACAGCACAGGTAAATTACATAGAAACGCTTAACGACTGGTACACCGCCAACCTTGATAAAGCCGCCTCGGGCGGTAACCTTGATCTATTTATTCAAAACATTAACAAATAAAACAATGGTAAAAGCAGCGCTCAAAAGGCCCATCACCATATTGGTGTTGTTCATAGGCCTTTTATTGTTTTCGGTAATTTCCCTGCGTTCGGTACCAATTGATATCTTTCCAAGTCTTAACTCCCCTACGGTATATGTTATTCAGCAATACGGGGGCATGAGCGCAAGGCAGATGGAAGGGTTTTTCTCAACCAAAATGCAGGACCACTTTCTTTATGTAGATGGGCTCAAAAGCATTGAGTGTAAAAACATACAAGGTTTAACGCTCATCAAATTATCTTTTTACGAAGGGACCGATATGGCCGAAGCTTCGGCTGAGATAGCAATACAGGTAAACCGGTGCCTGTCCTTTTTTCCTCCGGGAGCATTGCCGCCCGAGGTTGTGCGTTTTGACGCATCTTCCTTACCAATAGGCGAACTTGTATTTAGCAGTGATACTAAATCACTGAACGATATTTTTGATATGGCAGGTACGCTTATCCGTCCGCTGTTTGGTAAAGTGCCCGGCCTTTCGGCACCTCCGGCATTTGGCTCTAATGCCCGTTCCATCATCTTAAAGGCAGACCCGCAAAAATTAAGGGAGCTAAATATCTCACCCGAACAAGTGGTTGAAGCGCTTGGACGTAATAACGCCATGACGCCGTCAGGTAATGTACGTATCGACAGTACCATGTTTATTTCATCCGTGAACTCGCAGGAAGAAAAAGTAAAGGATTTTGCCGATATCCCCATCATCAGCAATGGCGTAAATACCATTTACGTACATGACGTAGCCAAGGTAGAAGATGCCTCAGACCTTGTAGTGGATTACGCACTTGTTAATGGTAAACGTTCGGTTTACTTTCCGGTTGTAAAAACAGCCAGCGCATCAACCTGGGATGTGGTGCAAAACCTGCGGAAAGAAATACCGGAGATGCAAAGCCTTTTACCGCCAGATGTACACGTAAGTTATGAATTTGATCAAAGTGTGTTCGTGATCAACTCGGCTAAAAGCTTAATGACCGAAGGTATCCTCGGTGCTATACTCACGGGCCTGATGGTACTGCTCTTCCTGCGTGACTGGCGAAGCAGCCTGGTGGTTATTATTACCATACCAGTAGCCATATTAAGCGCCGTGTTCTTTTTGAAAATGGCAGGGCAAACCATCAACATTATGACATTGAGCGGCCTTGCGCTTGCCATTGGTATCCTGGTTGACCAGGCAACCGTAACCATCGAAAACATCCATCAGCATTTTGAGATGGGCAAAAGCAAAAAGAAAGCTATCCAGGATGCCTGTACCGAAATTTCATTCCCGTTGTTACTTATCCTGCTAAGTATCCTTGCAGTTTTTGCGCCTTCATTTGTAATGAGTGGCGTGCCGAAGGCAATGTTCCTGCCGCTGTCCCTATCTATTGCGTTCGCTATGATCGTGTCTTATGTAGCTGCGCAAACGCTGGTGCCAATTATATCAAACTGGCTTTTAAAAGCCGAAATGTTCCAGTACCATCATGCTGGCTTTCACGCTCATGCAGGTTTAGACCTTGATGATAATGAAACGGCCGAAGTAAAACTCCATACCGAGCAGGACATCAAACATCCCGAAGAAAATGATTTCTTTCAACGTATTAAAGTAGGGCTGCTTAATAAGCTCAATAAATGGATGCCCAAACGCAAACCTATTGTAATACTTTACCTGGTTATTGTACTTGTACTTACCGCAATTGGTTTTGTCATTATCGGTAAGGATATGCTCCCTAAATCAAACGCGGGACAATTGCAGCTAAGGATAAGGGAGCCCGATGGAACCCGGTTAGAGATCACAGAGCGCAATGTTAAAAGCATCCTGAAAATTATTGATTCTGCTGTACATGGAAATATAGCGATCTCATCTGCATTTGTTGGCCCGGTATCGGCCAACTACGGGCATAGCAACCTTTATGTGTTCAACAGTGGTTCGCATGAGGCAGTGATGCAGGTACAGCTGGATGAAAACTATAAAGTAAAGATGGATGATCTTAAGGACCAGCTTCGGTTAGCCATTGGTAAAAAGTTTCCACGGATCAGGTTATCTTTTGAACCGATAGAATTGACGGAAAAATTAATGTCGCAGGGTTCGGCAACACCGATAGAAGTGAGGGTTGCGGCAAAAAACATTAACGATATGGCCGGCTACTCTTCTAAACTTGTCGAAAAACTGAAAGCTATACCTTATTTGCGTGATGTACAGGTTGCCCAGCCGTTGAAATTCCCGACAATCAATATCCGCCTTGACCGTCAACGACTCGCACAATTAGGCTTAAGTATTGAAAATGTTTCCAAAAGTATCTCTGATGCTACGGCATCCAGCAGGTACACCCTGAAAAACCTGTGGCTGGATAACAACAAGCAATACACTTACAACACCGAAGTGCAGGTGCCGGAATACATGATGAACAGTATGGAGCAGCTTCAGGCCATCCCGGTTGTACCCGGCAAACCGAGGCCCTTACTTTCTGATATTGCCAGTATTAGTATTGATTCGCTTCCCGGCGAATATGACCGCTCCGGGCCCCGCAGGTTTTTGACTATTAATGCCAACATCTATAAAAAAGATCTTGGTACGGCTACTACCGCGGTGCAAAAAGCAATTGATGAAATGGGTACACCTCCGCAGGGATTAGTAGCCGAGGTAAGGGGGATGTCATCATTACTGACCGAAACATTAGGGTCTTTGCAAAACGGGCTTTTAGCGGCTATTGTAGTTATCCTGTTACTGCTCACTGCAAATTATCAATCCTTTGGTTTGGCAGTTACCATCCTGTCTACGGCACCGGCTGTATTGTTAGGATCAATAGCCATGCTGTTGCTTACAGGTTCTACATTGAACCTGCAATCTTACATGGGTATTATCATGTCGGTTGGCGTATCGGTGGCTAATGCTATCCTGATAGTTACCAATGCAGAAACTTTGAGGCTGGAATACCGCGATCCATTCAAGGCTGCATCCGTTGCAGCCAGTATCCGATTAAGACCGATTTTGATGACGAGCCTGGCCATGATTGCCGGGATGATCCCTATGGCAAGCGGCCTTGGCGAATCAGGAGATCAGTCGGCCCCGCTTGGCCGCGCAGTAATTGGCGGATTGATAGCTTCAACAATAGCGGCGCTTTATATTGTGCCCCTGGTTTACGGCTGGGTGCAACAAAAAGCATCGTATAAAGATGTGTCCCTGTTGGCCGAAACAGAAGCTGAACCCGAAAAGCAGATGGAATTAGTATCCTAAAACCCTTATAATTAAAATAATGAATTTAAAATATATAATATTGTTAAGCGCTGCTACCACTATGTTTTATGGTTGCACAGAAAATAAGGCTTCAGAAAAGAAGACTGAAACCAACATTGTACATTATGCACTGGTAAAAGTTACGCAGGCAGGTATGGAACAAACAGTAAAGTTACCGGCTCAGCTCTCCGCTTATCAGGAGGTGAGTATATTTCCCAAAGTAAATGGCTACGTGAAAAATGTATTGGTTGATATAGGCAGTAAAGTTGGCAAAGGGCAACTATTGATGACACTTGATGCACCTGAGATACAACAGGCGTTGCTACAGGCAAAGGAAAAATACGCCCGTGCAAAATCAGATTTTGAACTGAATAAGGAAAATTATTTGCGTTTAAAAACGGCATCCCAAACCGCGGGGGCTATTTCGCCAATGGACCTTGCTACCGCAAAAGCAAAAATGGCATCAGATAGCGCCCTGAGCAATGCCGAAAAGGCTAACTGGCAGATGCAGCAGGCTATGAGTGATTACTTGCACGTAACAGCGCCGTTTAACGGTGTTATTACAGAGCGCAATACTCACCCTGGCGCGTTGGTAAGTGCGGAGGCAAAAGATAAACCCATGCTTGAACTAAAAGAGGTTGATCATTTACGTTTACAGGTTGATGTACCTGAAGGTATTTCTGCTACATTGCAAAAACACGATTCAGTTAGTTTTTTCATTTCCGCTTTGCCTGGAAAAAAGATGACGGCCAGCGTAAGCAGAAAGGCAGGCAACGTAAATATCCAGTACCGCTCCGAGCGGATAGAGCTGGATGTGCCTAACAATAACGGTACTTTATCGCCGGGGATGTATGCAGACGTTATACTTAAAGCGAAAGGGAACGCAAAGGCGCTGATCGTGCCCAAATCTGCAGTTGTAACCTCTACCGAAAGGAAATTTGTAATTGCTGTGCGCGGTGGAAAAACGGTAAGGGTTGATGTATCTACGGGGATAGAAAACAAAAACAAAATAGAAGTAGTTGGAGATTTAAACAGTGGTGATGAAATAATTGCCGCTGCAACAGATGAGATAGACGAAGGGATAGCGGTTAAGTAACCGTTATCCTCTTAAAAGCAAAACAAACGATGGACCACGAATTTTTACACACCCCGGCCGGGCCCATAGCCCTTAAAATGGCGGTAGCCATATGTATTGGCATGCTTATCGGCATGGAGCGTAAATGGTCGCACAAGGAGGCGGGTATACGTACTTTTTCCATTATATGCCTGTTGGGAATGCTGTCAGCGGTAATTGGTCAAAATATGATCATCGGATCAATGATAGGCGTTTTTTTGCTGATCATCGCAACTAATACCCGCGGCTTAATGACCAGCAAAACGTTGGAAATTACTACTTCGGCGGCGCTTATTGTCAATTATGTACTTGGTGTAATGGTTGGCCTGGGACACATTTTTACGCCCGTAGCGGGCGCTATTGTTATGACTATGCTGCTTGCGCTCAAAAGCGAATTGAACCGGTTTGCCGGCGGCTTACAGTTGTCGGAGATCAGGAGCGCTATTTTGCTGGGGCTAATCGGTTTTGTGATCTATCCTATCATGCCCGACAGGTACGTTGACCGGTGGGACCTGTTCAATCCCAGCGACGCCTGGGTAAGTATCATTGCCATTGCGGGTATCGGTTTTGTTAACTATGTGTTTTTACGGATATTCAGCACCGGGGGACTTTACCTCGGTGCTATTTTTGGCGGCCTTGTTAACAGCAGCGCTACCGTAGCCGAGGTAAGCAGCCGGGCAGAATCGTCAGGCTTAACTTCAAAAATGACCACGCTTACCCTGCTTACCACAATTGCCATGTTTGGCAGAAACCTGCTCATCGCTACCTTATTTTCTCCCGCTTCTATAACAGGCACACTTATGCCTTTGCTGGCAATGACGCTGGTTGCCGCATTTTTTATTTTCAGGGATAAAGTAACTGAAGGTAAGGCAGCGGAGCCAACCGGAACATTGAAACTCGATTCGCCCATTGCCGTAGGAAAAGTATTAAATTTCGGATTATTGTTTATCCTTATCCAGGTTGGCGGCACCCTGTTAACGCGCTTTTTTGGTAGTTACGGCCTGTTGGCAACCGGGTTGTTTGGCGGACTTGCATCCAGCGCAAGCACAACTGCTGCCGCTGCCACTATGGCCATGCATGGTAAAATTACGGCTTCCTTAGCCGGTAGTGTTACCATTGTGTCGTCGCTGGCCAGCGCTGTTGTCAATTTGCCCATTGTATGGAAAACCATTAAAGACAAACAGGTTGTAAGGCGGCTTACTATAGAGATCATGGCGGTTATCATAGTAGGTATCACTGTTGTTGTTTTAGACAGGACCTTTTTACTGTCTGATATGTTACTTGGGCGTTAGCCGCGCACAGGAATTTATGACCATTTGAAAATTAATGCGCCGGTGATTTAGCTTGGTCGGCCATGAAATTGTCCGGTTGTTAGTTTCATTTGTCTGCTTCAACGCAAAAGGGCTTAGGATTAGCGTGTTTTTGCCGCAATTTCGAGCCATCAAACAAATCAAAACTAACACATCATGACAACAAAAACAGTAAAAACAATCTATTGGATAGGAGCAGCATTAACTTCATTATGGTTTGGAGCAAGTGGCTTTTGCGAGCTTACTACCAACCCTCTTGTATGGGCAATAACAGTAAAATTAGGCTATCCTCCACACTTTATTTATATCCTTGGTGTTGCTAAACTTTTGGGTATTGCGGTGCTTTTAACACCTAACAGGTTGCTTAGATTAAAAGAGTGGGTATTTGCAGGCATATTCTTTGATATCCTTTTTGCCTTCTTTTCAAAAATAGCGGTACTTGGCTTTCCTGCTACCATAGATGCTATCGTTGCGTTTATCATGGTAAGTGTAACTTACTTCATGTTCCGCAAGCTTTATCCGGCAACATACGCAGGCACCGTTGCTTTATAAAAGTTACAGGTTATAACCTGCTATCAAATATTTCAGGCTTGTGCCATACAGAAAGAGGCTATCCGCAGGATAGCCTCTTTCTGTTTATAACTGCACCGGAAGTTTAATACCGGGCAGGGGCAATGCTGTTTCTGGCCAAAGCCGGCTGTTTAATCTTCAAGAACCGGGGCACCCTTTATTTTTTCAAGTACGGATGCCGGCAGATATGGCCGCCCGCCGGTTGCCGGTACGCAGGTGCCGGTAAAAACAGCTTTGGTCATTATTTTATTATTGAATATTATAGATTGTTTAAAATGCAGTTTTGGTGCGCCTCCTTTATCGGCATACAAGGTACAGGTAACCTTAAATTCGTCGCCTTTTTTTAATGACCTGAGAAAGCTGATGCTGTAGTTTGACAGTACCATATAAATGCCGTTTTTTGCTTCGGTTTCAAAGTCAAACCCAAGTATTTCCCTGATATAATCATGCCTGCAGTATTCCATGTAAAACGGATAATATAAACCATCCATGATCTCCTGCACATCTATATGCTCATCTTTTGCAACATAGGTTTTTGAATATTCCATAATAATTAATTCTTTTAGTTGGGTTGCAAAGCTATTGAACCTTTTCATTTATAAAAATAACAAGAGTGAGCAATGTAGACTTTAATATTACAATGACACAGGGCTGGGTTTATATCAGGTTATTTTAAGGCTTGGTCGGTAAAAAGTAAGTGAACGCCGATTGCATTGGCCGTTGGCCTTGTTACCGGTTATATTTGAATAGTTTCACTTATAGTTCATAATTACAATGACGATAAAATCTCAACCCACGTGGTCACGCCGCGGGTTCATCACCGCGCTTGCCGGTACTGGCGCGGCTGTAATGCTGAACCCGCTGGTAACATGGGCAATTGACGAGGTTGACCCACGGGTAGCCGCGATCGTAGCCGCAACAATTGGTATCGATACACATAATCATATAGATGTTCCACTTACTGCTGATGCTGGCCCTGGGCCCGACATTGACCTTGCCGGCGAAATGAAACGTTCTGGCTTATCGGCCATTTGCATGACATTTGCGCTTGATTACCAAAAGCTCAATAACCCGGGAGAAGCATATGACCGTTTCCTGAATGGCCTTTCTGTAATGGACCGGCAGTTAAAAAACAATGGCATGAAACGTTCTTTGAACATGGCAGATCTGAGGGCCGCCCATGACAAGCACCAACCCACAGTGATACAGTCTGTAGAGGGCGGCCATTTTTTGGAGGGAAAATTGGAGCGGCTTGCTGTAGCTTATGACCGTGGACTAAGGCACCTCGGCTTGCTTCATGACAATGATGCCTCGGTGTCGTTGGGTGATGTGTATACCAACCCTGCACGCTGGGGCGGTTTAACTGCATTTGGAGCGGAGATCATTAAAGAATGTAACCGGTTAGGGATTCTTATCGATTTGGCACATGCTAATGGAGAAACTATAGCCGCAGCACTTAAACTGGCAGCCAGCCCCGTGATCATTTCTCATACCGGGCTTGATACCCGGTTGGGTAATAACCCCAATATGGCTGGCATGATGCGGCCGCGGCTAATCAGCAAGGAGCAGGCAAAAATTGTTGCCGGTACAGGCGGCGTGATAGGTGTATGGACACATTTGGCAGATACGCCGTTAGAATATGCACAAAATATAAGGGCTTTGGTTGATGTTATTGGTGTAGACCACGTTTGCATTGGTACGGATACCAAGCTAACCCCCGCTTTCAGAGCCGGCGGCTTCGGGCCTAAACCAGGTAATCCTGGTCCGCCGCCGGGCGGTGGCCCCGATGATCATCATGATAAGGGCCCTGGTGATAATGGCCGCAATGGCCCGGGCGGCGGCTCTAATAAAGGCAGGGTTGGCGAACGCACAAATGAAGCATGGGAGGATCAAAAAGTGGGTTTTTATTATGCTGTCGTTGATGCCATGTTAAAAACCGGCTTTACTGCCGATGAAATTGGCAAAATAGGAGGGGGGAATTTCTGCCGGGTGTTTGAAGCTGCAACTTCAGGCCATCATTGATGTTTAAATAGAAACTATTCGTGATGCTAAGTTCTTGTTCTAACTGGATATCCCGTTGGAACAAGAACTTAGATTGGCTTAAATATTTACTTGAAAACCTTAATAATCAGTTTTTATTTGGGATGCCAGGCAAAAATCTTCATTCCAGGCTATGTCTGAGCCGTCTTTTGCCCTGATAGCCCCCCGGCACGTGGTGTAGTGCTTAATAAACCTGGTTCCAATGCTGCTATCGCGGTGATAATCCAACAGAAATTTAAAGTCAAGATCTTTGAAAATATAAGAATGCCATTGACCATTACTTAAGGAATCGGTATAGTATGTAGTTATCTTGTTTAGCTTTTTATCCTGTTTATTGTAATACATAACCTGGTAGGCAGGATTATTTCCGTTCCGTGAATCGAGGCCCGGAGCTATCACAACAGAAGAAAAAACTTTCCCTTTACTGATCATTAATTTAGCATCTGTTGTATGGGTGTGTCCTGCCAGTTGAAATTTAATAAGCGAGGCGTATTTTTTTATGATTTGAGTATATGCCAGCTGGATACTATCCTGCCATGCTGGTGATTTTAAATAACGATCTATACCCGGAGGAACATGGTAAACGAGCCAAACCGATTGATTGGGTTTAAGTATACTTAGTTTGTATTCCAGCCATTTTAATTCGGCCCGGGCTGCCGGTGCCAGGTTTTTATTTTCGCTCATAAAAAGTATCGTGTTTAATACGATAATGGATAGGTCGCCCTTTTCGTAGGCATAATACCCTCCTTTACGAAATGTTTTTTCTATTTCCCCGTTCTTGTCGATTGGTTTGAGGAGGGATTTATAGAAAATATCATATGTTTCAGCATCAGGTAAATCATGTTTTGTACAATCATTATTTCCTAATGCAGGCAGGATGATTGCGCGTTTATCTATGTTGCGAACATGTTTGATAATGTAAGCATACGTGTTTTGCATTACTTGCTTACTATGACCTTTGTGTTTGAGCATATCGCCGGGCATAATGATAAATGGATATTTACCGGGCTTAATATTGTTGATTGCGGACAGGAAAAGGGACGAATCGGTGTCGGTATGATAAAAGGTGCTCCATGTTGTGTCCAGGCGCACATGTACATCTGACAGTATCAATACCGAATCTCTTTGTGCGTAACTAAATGCAGGAAATGCAGCGAGTATCAGGAACAGAAGCTTTCTCATAGCTTAGTAATGTTAAGGAAGGTATGTAGCTTATTGATTGTTATAAAGTTATTTATTTATTCCTGAAATGTGTGCGTACGGGGCCAAAAATAAACCCCGTTAAATTTAGTTAACAGGGTGCTTTTGAAATTGCGTATAATAATTGTCTCCCCAGCATATCCCGTGGCTCTTTGCAGATAGCTGTGATATTTATTTCGCAAAGCTTTCTGCTTCCATTATGGCATCAGCAAAAGCTTTTGGGGCTTCCTGCGGTAAATTGTGACCTATACCGCCGGTAATTGTATGATGTGCATATTTACCTTTAAAACGGGCCGCATAATCGGCCGGCATTGGATGAGGTGCACCGTTGGCATCGCCCTCAAGGGTTACAGAAGGTACGATAATAGGAGGCGCAGTTGCTAATTTTCTCTCCAGGTCATCATATTTTGCTTCGCCTTCGGCAAGGCCCAGTCGCCAGCGATAATTGTGGATCACGATGGCAACATGGTCGGGGTTGTCAAAAGACGGGGCTGTTTGTGCAAATGTTGCATCGTCAAATTTCCAGTTAGGCGATGCTGTTTCCCAAATAAGCCTGTTAAAATCGCGCCTGTTAGCTTCATAACCCATGCGGCCGCGTTCGGTACTGAAATAAAACTGGTACCACCATGATAATTCTGCCTTTGGTGGCAGCGGTTTTTTATTTGCTTCCTGGCTGCCTATCAGGTAACCACTTACCGAAACCATTGCTTTACAGCGCTCGGGCCATAATGCAGCCATGATGTTGGCAGTGCGGGCGCCCCAGTCAAACCCGCCTATGATGGCACTATTTATTTTCAGTGCATCCATCAGCGCAATAATATCGGTGGCCAGGGCTGCTTGCTGCCCGTTTCTGAATGTTTGTGCCGAAAGGAATTGTGTTGTACCATGACCACGTAAATGGGGTACAATGACCCTGTATCCGGCTTTGGCAAGTACGGCCGAAACCTCAGTATAGCTATGTATGTCATATGGCCATCCATGAAGCAAAATAACCGGCTGTCCGTTGGCTGGGCCGCTTTCTGCGTAGCCAATATCAAGCAGGCTTGTTTTTACCTGTTTAATGGTATCAAAAGATGCGGTAGAAAAAAAAGTATTTTGCCGGGCTGGTGAATCTGCGTGCCTGGTTTCGGCTTTAAGTAAACCGAGACCGCCTAATTCTGCTGCAGCAACTGTTAATGCAGAAATGCCAAGAAAGCGGCGGCGGCTGAATGTTGTTTCGTTATTCATGTTTTTCGGGATTAGTGTGATTAATATTTGCCGTCAGATGCTTTTCTCATCGTTGGCATAACAAAAGTACGCCGGCATCAGGATTATGAAAGTTGATGATGTGTGAACAGGACAAATAGTGACCCCAGTTAGACATATACCCCGTTAGATATGCCGTTACCCTAAAACCGTTGAAGGCAGCAGTGCAGTTTGTATGGATAAAGAAAAGAAACCTGGGAGATTTTACTTTTTACTTCAATTATGGCAGGCCTTTAATGTCATTATTTTAATAATTGCAGGCAACAATTAGCAATGATTACTGTATTTTACCACGAAAATTTGTTAATACCTCTGTCTGAAAATGAACTTCCCCTCCAAAATAACAAACTGGTTTGCTTGTATTGCCCTGTTGGTGTTTTCGTGCCCTGTTTTTGCCCAGAAACTGGTTAACTATGTTCAACCGATGGCCGGTACAGCTATTGCCACAACCGCTTCGGCATTAAAACATGGGCAGGCAGCTGATACGCGGTTTGCCAATACTATCCCTGCCGTTACTGCTCCCTTTGCAATGACACAATGGACGCCCGAAACCGAAAGTGGGGAAACCAAGTGTGTACCGCCTTATTATTATAAGGACAGTGTGTTTAATGGCCTTCGCGGTTCGCACTGGTTAAGTGGTTCATGCACGCAGGATTATGGCAGCTTCACTATTATGCCCATCACAGGCAAACTGAAAACAATCAACAATGGTGCGTTATTTAAACATGCCGACGAATTGTCGTTACCACACCTTTATAGCATTAACCTTAATCAATATAAAGTGAAAGCATCGGTAACTGCTACAGAGCGTTGCGGGATAATGCAGTTTACCATGCAGCAGGCCGATAGTCTTTATTTATTGATTAAAGCTAATAGTGATTATCATGAAGGCTTTGTAAAAGTGGATAAGCAAAAAGGCGAAATATCGGGCTATAACCCTGTACACCGCATTTACCAGGGTTGGGGGAAAAGTGCCGGTTTCAGTGGGTTCTTCGTGATCAGGTTTGAACGGGGTTTAGGCAAAACCGGCGTTTTTTCGGGAGATAATGTATTTACGGCCGATAGTATAAAAAACGATGCAGGGGCGGGTGTTTATGCAGGGTTTAAACTCAACAAAGGCGAAAAGCTAACTATCAGGGTGGGTACCTCATTTACCAGCCTGGCCGGGGCACGTAAAAACCTGCAGGCCGAAATACCCGCGTTTGATTTTGACAAGGTTGCAGCAAACAGCGAAGTGAAATGGGAAAAAACCTTAGGAAAGATCAGCATTTCAACCAACAGCGAACAGGATAAGCGCATTTTTTACACATCATTTTACCATGCCATGCAGCAACCGCGCCTTTTTAATGATGTTGATGGCAGGTATCCGCGCTTTGCCGGTAATTACCAAACAGAACAGTTATCGGGCGGTAACTATTATGATGATTTTTCGATGTGGGATATTTACAGGGCCCAGTTGCCATTGTTTGAGATCCTGGATCCGTCTTTGATCAACAACCTGGCAAAATCGCTGATCCTGAAAGGCAGGCAGGGCGGTTGGATGCCTGTTTTTCCTTGCTGGAACAGTTATACATCTGAGATGATCGGTGATCATACCGCCTCAGTAATCAGCTCGGCATATTTAAAGGGTATCACTGATTTTGATGCTAACGATGCTTACGGGATTTTAAGGCATAATGCTTTTGAGCTGCCCGCCAACCGTGCCGATTATGTGGAAGGCAAGGGCCGCAGGGCGCTTGATAGCTATCTTAAATACAAATACATCCCCCTTGAAGACAGCGTTCGCGATGCTTTTCATAAAATGGAACAGGTAAGCCGTACGCTTGAATATGCCTATGACGACTATGCGCTGGCTCAATTTGCGAAAGCTTTAAAAAAATCTGCCGATTATAATACACTTACCAACCGGGCAAAGTATTATGCCAATGTGTTTGATGCTTCAAGCGGGTTTGTACGTGGTAAACATGCTGATGGTAGTTGGGTATCCCCCTTTAATCCCGATAAAAAGGAAACCTATATCACAGAAGGTACAGCGCGGCAATACACCTTTTATGTTCCGCAGGATGTACCGGGTTTGGCAAAATTGATGGGAGGGGCAAAGAACCTTGAACAAGCCTTAGATAGTTTGTTTGAAAAAGGGGAGTATTGGCATGGGAACGAACCGGGGCACCAGGTCCCTTTCATGTACAATTATTCCCCCGCGCCATGGAAAACGCAGGCAGCGGTGCGCAAAATATTAGCTACCGAATACAGCGATGGGCCGGGTGGCCTGGGAGGAAATGATGACGCAGGGCAAATGTCGGCCTGGTATCTGTTTGCTTCGATGGGGTTTTATCCTGTAAATCCGGTTTCGGGTGAGTACCTGCTATGTTCGCCTTTGTTTGACAAAATTACTATTACGCTTCAAAATGACAGGAAATTTGAAATTATCTGTCATAAATCGAGTCCCGGATCAATGTATATCCAGGCGGTGAAGTTGAACGGAAAAATAAAGCCTGATAATTTTATCCGTTATAATGATATCAGGAATGGCGGTAAACTTGAAATATATATGAACGATAAGCCAGGAAATAGCTGGGCAACCAAACCAGAAAATCAACCTAAAGGGATGTGATTTAGATGGCTGTTGCATTCTAATATTTAGCCGCAAGTTCAAGTGTCTTTCGCTTGAATTATTACTCAGGCAAGCGCCCACGCCATAGCCGTTAACTTAAGGGAGTAATTTGGCGCAACCCTTTTAAAATCCCCTCTCGAGAGGGGGGGCGTGGGAACGTGTTGTAGCAGGGGTGTGTTATACAAGCGATAAGCCGCACGTAGAATAACACACCCCTCCACCCCTCTCAAGAGGGGAATCGCACAATCCCACGCTTTTGAGGAGTTTTTTCTTTAAGTTAACGGCTGTGGCGTCCACGCTTACCTTTTGATGTTGTTACGCGAGCGTGGACGCTCAAAAAAGCCAACACTCGAGCGTGGACGCTCGGCCGTGCGATTTTAAAAGCACATTGAATTAGAATGCAACATGCCTGCTCTCGAGAGGGGATATTAAAAGGATAACGCCATATGGCGTCATCCGCTTGTACCCATTCCCAGCGTTGGGCATCCAATAGCAGCAGCAAATAGGTAAACACTGCATTTTTCTTCCGGACACTCATGGCAACGATACTTATGTCACAGGCAAAAAAAAGGGAGAACAGTCATGTTAAGGTTTAAAAGTAAAGTCGCTAAAGCAACAGTATAATTAGCATTGACAAACAGCCCGCCGGTTAGCTATATTAGCGGCCTGAACCATGAGCATTTTGAAAGAGATCCGCGATAAAACAGGCGAATTTTTACTGGGACTACGGGACGTACAGGAAGACATTTTGTGTACACCTGCCCAGTTTTCAGAATATACCGTTTACCTTGTGCCCGAAGGGTCGGGTATCTTCCATGCAGATTTTGGCGTATTTCCTTTTACAGGCCCTGTGCTGCTGTTTGCCACCCCGTTGCAGATCATTTATATAGATGAATGCCATGCTATAAAAAGTAACGTGCTGCAATTCCACAGCGATTTTTATTGTATTGAATATCACCGCGAGGAAGTGGCCTGCAACGGATTATTATTTAACAATATCTACGTTGATCCCATTGTTTCGCTTACCCCGCAGGATGTAAAAGTGTTTGAGCTGTTATTGATGCAGGTAGACGATGAATTTATGCAAGCCCAGCCATCCGAAATTGTATTGCGCGCCTATCTGCAGCTTTTTTTGGCCAAAGCCAGCAGTATAAAAATAAATGCTATCAGTGCCGATCAGGATAAACCGCAAAAAGACGAACTGATGGAAAAGTTCCGGACGCTGCTTAACCAGCACTACCTCGATCTGCACAAACCATCAGACTACGCATCGTTGCTGGCTATCTCACCCGATAACTTAACCCGGCGCTGCACAAAATACTTCCGTAAATCACCATCCCAACTTATCCAGGAGCGGCTGATCCTTGAGGCAAAAAAACAGCTTCACTTAACCCGGCAAAGCATTAAGGAAATTGCTTATAAGCTCAAGTTTCAGGATGAGTTTTATTTTAGCCGGGTGTTTAAAAAGTTCACCAAAGTATCGCCCCAAACTTTTCGCGATAAAATCGGCATTTCCGTCGTAGCGGATTTGTACAAATAAAACCCTTTTTTGTCCATGTTGGAGGAGCCTGTAGCGTTGTAGTTTTGCCTTATCAAAAAACAACAATATGAAAACTTCAATCATAAATACCATAGCAGGCCTTGATCAGCTTGGTAAAAAAGCAGTTCGTTTCGGCATCGTGGTCGTATTTCTTTGGATAGGCGGTCTTAAATTTTTCACTTATGAAGCAGATGGCGTTGTGCCTTTTGTGGCTAACAGTCCGGTGATGTCATTCTTTTACAATCACCCTGCCGAGTACAAAAAACACATGAACAAAGAAGGTGAACTGATTGCCGGCAACCACCAATGGCATATCGAAAACAACACCTATGGCTTTTCTGTAGGCCTGGGCATTTTCCTGGTAACATTGGGCGTTTTGGTAGCGCTGTATAAAGTTGTGCCAATACCAAGTATGATTGCCAGTGTCCTGGTATTTATCATGACATTGGGTACACTATCTTTCCTGATCACAACACCCGAAAGCTGGGTGCCTCACTTAACCGACAGTGATTGGGGCTTCCCGTACCTGTCAGGCCGCGGCCGTCTGGTGATCAAGGATATTGTGATCCTTGGCGGTGCCATTATCACCATGAGCGAAACCGCACAGCTTTATCTTAAACGTAAAGCCACAGGCAAATAATTTAAAACACCCCAAACTATAGGTTGCTAACCTTTTGCACCTACAGGGTATTTTATAACTATCGGTAAAGTGAGTTTCGTCCTTCCGGATCTAAAACCGGGAGGGCAAAACTTAAATCAGATAGCCGCGATGTGTTGATGCCGGTGAGTTAACTTAAAGTCTGTGTGGGGTGCAGAAGGCACATGTTAAAAAAAGAGATCGTTGTACAATGACCTCTTTTTTATTATTGGTTTCTAAGTTAACTTTGAGCCTAATCCCTGCATTATACATGAAATATTTCAGCGCCGTTCTATTCCTCTTCTTTATTTGCCAATATAGCTTTGCCCAAAGCCATAAAGAACAGATTGCCTCTTTCAGGCAAAATTATAAAGATGATTTTTTGAAAGATCCGCGTTCGCCACTAAAAAAGGAAGATCTCGAATTTCTTCGTTTTTATGATGCCGATAGCACCTACCGCGTTACTGCCCGGGCGCAGCTGTTAACTAATCAGGCGGCTTTTATTATCCCCACCTTTAGCGGTACAGGCAGTCAGTATGTGCGGTACGCCCAGCTTTCCTTTACGTTAAAAGGCAAACCTGTGCAGTTAACCATTTATAAAAGTATCGCCCTGGCGCAAAACCCGGCATTTAGCAATTACCTGTTCCTGCCGTTTACAGACGCTACAAATGGTTCAGAAACATACGGTGGCGGCCGCTATATCGACCTTACTACCAAAGACATTAAAAGTGGCTCTATCATTATAGATTTCAATAAAGCCTACAATCCGTACTGTGCTTTTGCAAGCGGCTACTCATGCCCTAAACCTCCCGACGAAAACCGCGTTGATATGGCTGTTGAAGCAGGTGAAAAAAACTTTGGGAAAGGACATTGATTTCAACCACGCATAAATTATAAAACATAAACGGCCGCCTTTTGCAGGGCGGCCGTTTATGTTTTTACCGGTTGGTACTTTATTATTTGCTTGCTTCGGGAAGCAATTGCATACGGATATAGTTTTTGCCGCTCAGGTATTTTTGAGCAGTAGCTTTTACGCTTTCAATGGTTACACTGTTCAAATCTTTAGTGTAGTTATCCAATTGGTGCAAATCTTCCTTATCGTTGATTTGCCCGCTGATATAGCCCAGCCAAAAACCGTTGGTGCGTACAGCTGTTTCACGGCTGCGGATGCTTTCTGCACGCCATTTATCAATGTTTACCTGTGCAGGTCCGTTTGCTTTGATCTTGCTGATCTCATCAAGAGTTGAGGCTACCAGCTTGTCGGCATTTTTAGGGTCACAGCCAAAGTAAACAATTACCGAATAGCGTTGCGTTGGGAACTTGCTGTTGTTAGCAAAGGCCCCCGGCGAGTAAACACCGCTTTCATCTTCCCTTAAACGCTCAATCAGCCTTATTTGTAAACACTCCTTCAACGCATCCAGCTGGATCCTTTCGGCTGCGCTGTAATCAAACGTGCCCGACCAGATCAAATCAACCGATGCCTTTGGTTCCGAACCTTTGTATACGTTTTTCGCTATTTGACCTTCGGGGATATGGATGCCGAGGTCTTTAGCCTGTTCGCCCAGGTTTTTAGCCGGTAACGAGGCTATGTACTTTTCAAGCAGCGGTTTTATTTTATCGATATCAATATTACCCACAAAAGTAAAGGTCATGCCCGATGCATCTGCAAAACGCTCCTTATAAATGACATATTCACGGTCAAGGCTGATCTGATCGATCTTGGCAATGCTTGGGCCGGTACGGCGAATACTGTGATTACCCAAAACCGCGCTTAAAGTATCCTGGAAAACAGCATTAGGGTCATTAAGCCTGTTGGCAAGTCCGGCTTTTGAGCTGGTAATGATTCCCTGGAACAGGTCGGCATCCTTGCGTGGTTCGGTCAAATAACCGTAAATGAGCTCAAAAGCGGTTTCCAGGTCTTTAGGGGTTGAATTACCACCAATACCCTGCGTACGCTCGCTGATATACGGACTAACGCTTAGTTGTTTACCCGAAAGATATTTTTCCAGTTGCGTAGGGTTATAGTTACCTACACCAAATGACTCCACCATGCCCGATGCATTTTTGGCCGATTCGAAATCAGCATCGCTGTAAAGCGAAGTACCACCCGCAGAGGTAGCGCTGAACAAGATCTCGTTATCTTTAAAATCGGTTGGCTTAAGTACAACCTTAATGCCGTTGCTTAAGGTTAAGGTGGTGGTACCTAAAGCGGCATCTTTGGTTTCGCCGGTGATTTTGCCTGCCGCCGGTTCGTTAGCCAACAGTGGTTGTTTGCTCACTTCGTCATTGTATGGCTTCAGGTCTTCGGCTTCAACGTCTTTTATCCATGTGTTAACTACAGCCTCTGCCGGTAGGGTTGCTTTATCCTTTTCGGGTGCAAGCAGCATTACGTCACGGTTAGTGCTTTTAATAGAAGTCTTGGTAATTGCGTTCACCTCGCTAAGTGATATACCCGGCAATTCATTTTTTACCAGATCATATTCGTAGCTTATACCCGGCGCGGCGGTACCTTTTAAAAAGTATTGCAGGTATTCGCTCACATAACTATCCGAGTTGGTTTTGTTTTTTTCTTTTAACGCTGCTTCCATATCGCTCAGGAAGCTTTGTTTGGCGCGGTCAAGTTCGGTTTGGGTAAAGCCAAAGCGTTTGATCCTTTCTGTTTCGCGCCAGGCGGTCTTGAAACCTTTTTCCAGTTCGCCGGGTTTGGCCACAGCATAAACGCTATAAGTATCCAGCCCGCCTAAAAAGCCGCTGAGGTCAGAACCACCCTGCAAATATGGCGGGTTTGCCTGGCGCATAATCTCGGCATAACGCGCACCTACCATTCTGTTATACAAGCCACGGATAGTACTTTGGCGATATTCAGACGCTGTATGCAGGTCAAGCGCGGGTTGTTTCATGAAAACCTGGGCTACCGTTACGGTCATCTCCTTATCAGTAATAGCGATGAACTGATTTTGGCCGGTTAATGGCACCGTGTATTTGGTGCGGGGCTTTTCGGCAGCCGGCTTTTTCAAATCGCTGAACTTTGCCTTGATGGTTTTCTCCATCTCGTTCACATCGATATCACCAACCACGATCAACGCCTGCAGATCCGGGCGGTACCAATCATGGTAAAAGCGTTTAATGGTTTCGGGCTTAAAATTGTTTAACACCTCGTCGGTACCGATAGGGAGGCGTAATGAATAGCGCGAGTGATTAAGAATTACCGGCAGGTAAGCCCGTTGCATACGCTCCTGTGCACCTTTACCTAAACGTTTCTCTTCCAATACCACACCGCGTTCCTTATTGATCTCGGTTGGGTCTAATGTAGCATCCTGGGCCCAGTCACGCATGATCTGGATCCCATTTTTCAGGATCTCCGGATTATCAGACGGGATTGGCAATTGATACACAGTTTCATCAAATGAAGTATAGGCATTTAAATCGGCCCCAAAACGTACACCTGATTTTTGCAGGTAACTTACCAGTTCATTTTTTGGGAAATTTTTAGTGCCGTTAAAACTCATGTGCTCCATAAAATGGGCAAGGCCGCGCTGGCTGTCGTCCTCTAATACCGATCCAACTTTATTGGCCAGGTAAAATGTTACCCGTTTTTTGGGTTCTTCGTTGTGCCTTATGTAATAGGTAAAACCATTGGCCAACTTACCGGTACGTACGGCAGGATCAAGCGGCAGGTTTTTTTCGGCTGCAGTCTTTACTGCTTTTGGGTGATTAACCTGTGCCCAGGTTGGTACAGCTGAAAACGACCAGCTGAGCGCAAGGCCAACACTGGCCAGTAGAATAGTACTTTTTATGTTTTTCATACTTTGCTTATCGGGTTAGGATTTAGCGCTAATTTAAAAAAGTAACGGTATTAAAAACGGTTTCCATGAAATTATATAAACGCCGAAAGCAGAACGCCTGAAGCTGAAAAGCTAACAATATGATTATTAAAACTTTCAATCATTTTACCGGAATTAGTTAACCCCGTATGTTTAGCCAGGCACTAAACAGGATCTGTTGTAATTTCCAGATCTTAAACAAAAAGAGCCCCGCTGTTAGCGGAGCTCTGCCGTTGCAAAGGCCTGGATAACGCCCCGATCATCTATTTAAAATCCAGATCGCCAATGTAAACAGTGCCGTTTGTGCCTTTTTTCATCTGTAGCACTATGATCTCCTTCTTTTCGTCGTGTGTTCCGTAATGCGTAAACATTTCGGCCATAACCGTGGTTGGCCCGGCAATGGTAGCCTGCCTGTCACCGTAATAATTGATCTCTATTTTATAAGTTCCCTTGATAGCTTTTTTTAATAAAAACTGTTCCGGGCCAAAGCCCTGTGTCATATCATGCGAAATTCTGCCGCCTATGGCTGTACGATTATGGCTATAAAAGCATTTTTCATTATTAGGGTCGGTTACCCAAAGGTCAATGTCGGTATTATTCATGTTCCAGTCCATCACAATGCGAACATCAACCGGCAGTGGTTTAATGAGCTTTTTATCAATAGCAGCAATGTTGAGCCTTCCCTTATTTAGCGCAATTATCCGGTTTATTTCCGGAAGGAAAATCTCCTGGATACCACGGTACAGGCCATCGGCATCGGCAGTGTAGCTTTTGGTCATGGCGGTATAAAGCACGTCAAGCGCCTTTTGATGTTCGCCGGCATCATCAAGGGCCAAACCATAATCACGATAGCTTTGCGGATCAAGCGGGCGTAATTCGGTTACTTTTTTAAAGGCAAATACTTCGCCTTCAAAATCGCCAAGCTGTTTCAATTTATAGCCCAGCATTTTATATAGTTCATAGCTGCCCAGGTCAAGCTCGGCAAGGTTACTCAAAATCCGTTTACCCAGTTCTGTGTTGCCTGTTTTTATAAAATAATCGGCCACATCAAAATAATAAACAGGGTTACCGCTCAACGACGTTCTTAAATCCAGGTATTTTTGATACTGTGTGGCCTTGTCTGTTTTCTGGATGATCTTTAAATAATCGGCAGCGGCCGGGTTGTATGCTACGTTGATGGCCCCGTTTTTATCAACAGAATTGGCCACAGAATCAGACTGAACAGCGGCGTTCCGGGTATGGATTATCACAACACCTTCGGCGGCCCTTGCTCCATACATCGCGGTAGCATTGCCACTTTTCAAAACATTAACCGATACAATGTCATTAGGGTTAATATTGGGATTAGTAGTTGTAGCCACTCCATCAACAACATACAAGGGCTGGCTACTTCCGGTACTGGCATTACCGCGGATGCGTACCTCGGCGTTTGAACCCGGAGCCCCCGCATCGGTTACCTGTACTCCGGCTATCCTGCCAGATAATGCAGTATTAACATAACCGGGAGTTACAGCCCTGTCCTGAACCTGGCTTACCGAACTGGTAAGGGTTTGTTTTCTTTGTGCGGTATAGCCTACTACAACAACCTCGTTAAGCTGGTTTGCATTTTCCGGGGCTGCATTTGCTGAATATTGCGCCTGGCTTACTGCCCGGGAATTACCAAAAACAACCGGAGTATTAGCTTTGGCAGCTCTGCGCGGTGACACTACCGGTGTAACGGGATTTGGTGCAACTGCAGTGGTATTTTTATTTGTTGCTTTAGGTTTTTCCTCAGCTTCGATCTTGGTATCCCACCATTGTGCCAATTCTGCTTTTGTAGTGTAAGCCGTGGTCAGGTTTTCACGTATGGGCTCGTTAACCGGACCTCGTTGCTTCATGATGGCATCGTATTGGGCCTGCAGTTCGGCAGGTGGTTCAATACCGTATTGGATGTAATCACTTACATTTTCCAATACTATAAGCGACGTATTGCGGGTAATAATGCCGAACCGTTTGCCAAGCGATTCAATTTCCTGCCGGTTGGCATCGTAGTTAATATCCAGCTCGCTGATCTTTTTCTGTGCCCATAGTTTGGCCACGTCCACTCCTTCAACGGCGTTGGTTGCCAAATCAAGTGTAACTGTTTTTTCAAAACTAACCTTATCGCCATAACCATATTGCAGGGTGATGGTTTGGTTGGGGTTGCGGGTGATTCCTGCTATTGAAAATGAGTTACCAACTGCCACAGGTAAAGAGGGATAAGTTTCTTCAACCAGGGCCCCTGCCTTGATACCCAGAAAATGAAGCGAACGGGTGGTTAGCTTATTCAAGGCTTTATCGGCATTAGTTCCGTTAAGGTCTATCAGTTCGCCATGTGTTTTCAGGGCAATGAGTTTAAGGTTGCTATAATCGGCTGTTGGTGATGAATTGATGCAGTAAACCGGCTTACCGGTAAGCTTCAAAGTTTTTTCGCCAAAGGTTTGGTGACCATCGCTCATCAGCAGGTACTCATCTGCCGGGTATTGGGCCAGGTTGATATTTCCCAAATTGGTGGCACCGTCATAAGTAATGTGCTCAAGCGCTGTTTTAAGCTCAGTCCAGTCGCCGTTATGTATAGTATAACTTTTGCTGCCGGTCACTTTATTGCTGAATGTTGTAAGATTAACATCTGCATTATTTACTTTTTTGAAATAAGTATCCAGCAAGGCCAGCTCTTTTTTGCTATCGCGATTGCTACCACTTAACGATGCATCCCATAGCAGGCCGATTCGGCGGGGAAGCGGTTTATCCAAAGGCTGCGAGTTTAATGAAGTATTAATAAAGTAATAGTACTTATTTCCCTGTGCCTGCAGCATTACCTCATTTGCTTCGGCAGGCTTAGGGATTAAAAACGATAGGGGATGGTCGGGCACGTAATTGCTTTTTTCAATAGATGCCGAATAAGTGTTATGGTGGTTATCAAAATGCAGTATGTCGCCTTCTCCTTCAGCAAGCGGGGCTTCGGCATTTTGAATTACCGATGCATTGAGCGAAAATTTTTCGACAGTATCCTTAACATTTAGCGGTAGCGTAAATTTCAGGTTGCCTTTATCGGCCATGGGAACCTCTTCTTCATACCCAATGATCACCGTACGGGTGCTGTTGGGATTAATAGGATAAATACGCGTACGGAATGCGTTTCCTTCAACCTTTTCGAGCAAGCCCGGATCAACCCGACGGCGTTCAATGGCCTCAAATGTTACAGTTCCCTTACCCCTGTCAACAGGTACAGCCTCGCGCATTTTGCCATTAATGTCCAGCGCGTAACGGCTCACGCTCACGCCATCCTTTAACGGAAATATCAGCGTACCTTCTAAAATGCGCGAAGTTGAGTTAAAGAAAGTCATTTGCCAGGTGGTGCGGCTGATGTTGCCATAAATAGCGACGTCAACTTTTAACTGTTGCAGCTTAACGCCATTATTGCTTTTACCATCAACCGTAAGCTGCGGGCTTTGCGCATAAACTGTTACTACAGGTAGTACAAACAGTATAATTGCAAATAGTGGAAAGGAAATAATCTTTTTCATGGATACTTATTTCCCATAGGATGCAGGGATTTAAGCGTTTCCATAAAATGATTTAAAAAAATTACTGCTTTGAGAAGTTGTGTACCTCCGGCACAACAAAAATTTATTTATTTCATTTTCTACAAACCTTTTGCACCTCTGGTGCAATTCATCCAATCTTTGAGCTATGGGCATAAATAAAAAAGGATCTAAAACATCTCAAAAAATAGATGCTTTAGATCCTTAAACTTTAAAAGAATATATTATTATCCCTTTTTACCCTTTGCTTTATCGCTGTAAGTTAGTTCAACAGCAGGGTTTTGGCTGTATGCTTCCCAAAGGGCATCAAGGCTTTTACCGGTTAGGGCTACCCATGATTGGTCGGAATACTGATGAGCGCGTAATTGCACATCCAGATCGGCAATTAAACCCGGCTTAACGTTTTTTTCGAGCCATGCAAAAAAGCGGGCTGTTACGCGGTAGCTGTTGGTATAATGTTGTTTGCTGCTAAAAGCTGGCAAATACCATTTTGAACCTACGTTATCAACGCCGTATTTATACCTTACGTAATCGGCTATGCCTTCTGTTAACCAAACCGGCCCGGCACTGTAGCCATAACCCTGAACCAGGTGCATGGTTTCGTGGGTTACCACATCGATATCGGTTGGGTGCGCTTTGAAATATTTAGTGCTGAACAGGATGCGGTTACCGCTCGCTTCTGCAACACCGCCGTAAGCTGTATCCGTTACAAATACAACACTTTTGGTTGTTTTTTTATTGAAGGTTTTGATCAATACCGGGAAAATTTCAAAGTAGGTATCAATTAAACTTTGCTGCACAGCCGGGTCAATGTGTTGGTTTTTGTTTATAAACACCAGCTGAAAGCCTTTCTTTTTAATAGTATCTGCCGAAACCCAGTTTTTTGCCAGTGCTGCTTCCATAGCTTTTTCCAGTTTCTTTTCAGACAGGTCTTTAACCAGGGCAGCGCTGATCTCCATTTTACCATCTTCGGCGGTAATTGCAGGGCTATCAGAAAGAGCAACTGATAAATGTTTTTTGGTGTGATAGCTATTGGCCCGGGCAAAGTCGGGATAAATGCTGTAGAAAGCTTTTGTAAGCTTCTCTCTTGATTTTGCATCTAAAGCGCTGCTATCTGCAGAGAGGTTTAAATGGTATTCTTTCAAATCATTTTCCTTCTCTTGCGCAAAGCAGGTTCCTACGCTGCATAAAAGGGCAAGGAATAATAGTTTTTTACTGATCATTTTTATTTTTTATTAATAAGTAATTCCCGGAAAGTCTGTACGGGCTTTTTCGAGTTGTGGTATCCAGCTGTTTCCATGTTCGTCTTTATCGCCAAAAGCGGTTAATGCAAGCTGTTTCAAATCTGTGCCTGCTGCGCCGCTCCAGAAATGGATAAACTCGCCCATATTTAAATCCCTTGAATATTCGGGGAAGGTTTCTTTGCCGTTATTAAAGGTTTGCTTAGGGAAGTATTTTGCCAGTAGTACAAAGAAGTTGTTTAATACCTTTGTTTTTCCGTACTGGGTATAAACAGGGTAAAACCAATCCCTGAACCAATGTGTGCCTGCACGCGGAAAGCCATCGGCAGTAGTTAATTTCATATTTTTCCAGCGGGCTGCATCGTCATCACGGCCAAGACCAAGATAAAGGTCATACTGGTAAATTTCCATCCACTTGCTATCATGCCAGATAGGGAAAGCCGGTGAGCCATGTACTCCTTTTGCAGCGCCTTCAACAATGTGACCTATTTCGTGGGTTGACAGGTCGATGTCATTGCCGATGCCGGATGTCCATGCGTTAGGGTCTGACGAGCCGCAGTCTGTTACATTATGATAATCATGACTGGCATCCATATAAGTTGAGGGATGTCCGCCGGAATATTTGCCGGCATGAAACACCGCGTACAACCGCGGATCATTGCCAAAGCTTCCGTAAGTTTTTTTGGTATAGTTCCAGGCTTGCGCCATATAGGTTTTAGGCCATGTAACAGCCGGTTTCACATCGGCGTCATAATAAAGCACTACGCTGGTGTCATAGTAAACCCTGTTAAGTGTTTGCGCATGTTCAAACCAGTGTTCTTTCCAGGTAGCGGCCGGAGCCGATGGGTCTGTACCTACGCCGGGTTGTTTGGGTGGAGCAGTTATTTTTTTGCTGCAGCCCCCAACGGCAATACCCAGCAAGCACATACAATAAAATGTTCTTTTCATTTTGGCAGATTTTCAAAAAAGCCCCGCATTAAGCGGGGCTAAATTTAATGGTATTGCGTCAATTTTAATTACCAACCGGTATTTTGAACCATGTTGTTATTTTTCAACACTTCGTCGTTGGGGATCGGGAACAGGTAATCGCGTTTTTTGAAAACCCGTGTTTCAAGTAGCGTTTTGTTATAAAAGCTATTATCGCTTTTGCTCATGTCCATGCCAAAAAATTGGCCGGCATCAGTGCTTTCGGCTATTTTCCAGCGGCGTGTATCAAAATATCGCGCGTTTTCAAAGGCAAGTTCAACCCGCCGCTCGGCACGGATAGCCAGGCGCATATCGTTTTGATTTGCAGGTGCAGGCAAACCGGCGCTTCCATATGCAGGCACATCTGCACGCTGACGGATTAGGTTAAGATATTTCAAAATATCTGCATCTCCCGGGGTCGACTCATTAAGTGCTTCAGCATAATCCAGATAGATATTTGCAAGCCTTAACATGATGGCTCCTCTGGCACCGTCACTTTTAGTAACATCTTTACGCACGGTATAACCAGTTGGTGTAACATCTGATGTACTTTGTGAGCGCCCGGAGTTTCCGTTTAAAGTAAAATCGGTAATAAGCGTTGAACCTGATACCTGGTTTAACCAGTAGCTGTTGGTATACGTTACGCCTACATAAAAACGAGCTTCGCGGCCTACCCATGGGTTAAAGGTGTTTCTGGCTGCCACATCAAAAGGTGCTTTAAAGCTTGAAAAACCAGTTGAAACATAGCCGGATGACTGATCTGTGATAGGCAAACCGTTGGCCATAAAATAAGCGTCAACCATGGTTTGTGTTACACCCAATGCACCACCACCCTGGTTAGCAGAACTTGGCGTAGCGGCCCCAACGTGTTTGGGGGTACGGTCATACTGTGTATAGCTGCCACTATTTGACCGCGCAAAGATCCACTCACTATTCCAATCGGTAGTTACAACATCCCGGCATGATTTATAGGCAGCCATAAAAGGATCGCTGTCCGTTTCCTGGAAAAGCTGGTACGTGGTAGGTACAAAAGTGGTAATGAACGATTTGGCGGCAGTAGCTGCGGCTGTCCATTTGGTTACATCAACCGTTTGGCTTATAAGTTGCTTGCCATCCTTGTTTTTTAAAGCAGCATAATCAGTATTTCCGTTGTAAAGCGGACTGGCTTTCAGCATTAAAGCTTCAACCTTGTAGGCTTTACAAATACCACTTGTGATCCTGCCGTATTGTGCCGAATTTGGCGTAGCTTCTAAATCTGCAGCTGCGCCGTCAAGTTCAGAAACCACGAAATCAATACCTTCATCAAATGAATTGCGGGGTAATCTTAAATCGGTAATAGGAGCATTAACATCCAATATCTTGTCACCTATAATTGGTACCGGCCCATAAGTACGCAACAACCAGAAGTAGAAAAGGGCACGCAAACCTCGCGCCTCTGCTTTATAGGTCTTTTTTACGTTAGCATCAACTTCGACCGGGTTAGCACTGTCAATGTTTTGCATAAAATACGTTGCATTACGTATAGCTATATAATAGGCATTCCAATAAAAGCCCACGTCACCATCGGTATTGCTCCAGGTGCTCGCATTCATATTATTACTATAATTAAAATCCCAGTTATATTTAGCCTCATCAGATGATGCTGTCCATGGCCCTGAATTACCTGTACCATTATAGCGCTGCGTTAATTCATTGGGAATAGCACTGTAAATATTAGCTAAAAAGTTATCGGTATTGGTTCTGGAAGTAAATATCTTATCAGTTGTGATGATATCATCAGGAACCTGGCTCAAATATTTTTTGCATGAACCCAGGCTTAACGCAAGCACACACAAACCTATATATGTATATTTTTTCATTTTCTTTTACTTATCTGTTTATATTTTAAAAATTAGCCTGAACACCAAAAGTTAATGTTCTTACGTTTGGATAAGCAGTACCGTTAGAGGTATTAAGCTCAGGATCCCATAATTTGAAAGGGCTCCAGTATAAAAGGTTCAAACCTTGCATATACACACGGGCAGCTTTGAAACCAATGCTTTTAAGTAAGGGCTTAGGCAGGTTATAACCTACATCGGCAGTTTTTAAGCGAACAAAATCAATGTTTTTAACCCACCACGATGATGTTACCGCATTGTTTTTATTGGCGCTGTTGCCGTAAGCCAAACGAGGATAAAAAGCGTTAGGGTTTGGATTTTCAGGCGTCCACCTGTCTTCCGCTATAGCAAAAAGGTTACTACGCTCGGCACCGGTACTGTTGTTAAACGGAATTATACCGTCGCCGCTCAACAACCTGTCGGCTCCGGCTACACCCTGGAAGAACACGCCGATATAAAAGTTTTTGTATTGCAAATTGAAGCCCAAGCCATAAACAGTTGTAGGCACATCTCCATTACCGATACGAGTAACGTCATTGGCATCAATTTTACCATCACCATTTAAATCCTTATACCTGATATCGCCGGGGCGTACAGTACCAAGGGCCGATTGCGTAGGGGCCGCATCAATTTCTGCCTGGTCTTTGAAAAGGCCGGTAGCCACATAACCAAAGGTTGCCAGGTAATTAGTACCTCTTCTTTCCATATATGGATAAGGCTGAGGGGCCTGGTCATTTTCAATAACCTTATCGCGGTTATAAGTAAATGTACCGCGTACATCAAGCGTAAACGCACCTATTTTTGTAGGGTTAAGCGCAATAGTAGCATCAATACCTTTATTGGTTATGATACCAAGGTTACCCTGAGGCGCGCTCACCAAACCCACGATAGCTGGGATTGAGGCCCTGTCTAAAAACACACCGCTCCTTCTTTCATGAAACACATCAACCGTTAATGAAAATAGCGATTTAAATGCCTGGATATCTAAGCCCAGGTCCTGTTTGTGTGATCGAGCCCATTGTACGTCGCTGCCATAGCTGGTAATTGCGGTACCGCCGTAAGTTGTATTGCCACTGGCCGAACCATTACCAAATGTATAACCGCTTGCACCTGTGCTTACCAATGTGAGGTAACCAAACCGCCTGCCATTACCACCTGCCTGTACACCACCATCGCCTACGATGCCGTCAGAATACCTGATTTTAGCAAAGTCGACAATGTCTTTAATAGGCTCATAAAATTTCTCATTAGATATTACCCATCCTACACCAAAAGATGGAAAAAATCCGAATTTTTTAGCTGGTGCGAAGTTTTCAGAACCGTTATAACCAAAGTTACCTTCGGCAAAGTATTTATTATCGTACGAGTATGTAACCCTGCCGGCCAAACCCTGGCTGCGGTAAGGGAGCGATCCGGTTAAATCTGTTGCTGAATTTAATAGCTGCTCGCGCTGATTAAATAAAGCCAATCCGGTTATGTGGCTCTTTTTACCAAAGCTATGGTCGTAATTTAAAGAAGCTTCGGTATAATACTGGCGGGTACCGTTAGCATCACCCTGCGGCGCAAAACCAAGCTGATCTGACCCCTGTTGTATTAAATTCAAATTAATTGAACCGTCTGCATTATAAGGATTAGCCCTGTTTATTTGATACCAGCTTCTTGTACGGGTACGTGAGATAGTGTGAGTATTATAAACGTCAAATGAGTACAATGCACTAAATGACAAGCCCGGAAGGAAGAATTTCAAATCCTGTGTTAGCCTTGCGTTTGACAAAACCTGATTGGCGAATATGTTTTGATAACCTGTTTGCGTTATCTCTGCATAGGGGTTAGGCTGTGCGCCGGCCGAGCTTACACCCGGCACCAGGTTACCCGGGTACATAACAGGATAAAGCACTGGATTGGTTTGCATAACATCGGCAAAGGCATTATTAGGGCTTACACCCGGGTAGTTAGTATTGGCAATGTAACCCTGCACACCCAAATCAAATTTGGTAGTGCTTGTCCAGTTCATGGAAACGTTTGAGGTAAAATTGTAACGCTTAAACTTAGTTGTAGCATCATAACTTTGTAAGCCATCTGTTTTCAATAAACTTTCCTCGTCATAATAAGCTCCTGAAATATAATACGTTGCAGTTTCAGAACCGCCACGGGCACTAAAATTGGCCCTCCTGTTTTGCGCTGTGTTATTAAACAACGCCTTCATCCAGTTTACATTTGGATAAAGGTTAGGGTCTTCGTTTTTGATGGTTGAGTTGATATAGTTGTTACTATACTCTTTACTTTGACCGCTGGCTAAACGAGCCTCATTTCTTAACATCATGTATTCAATACCATCAGTTAATTCGGGAGTTTTGGTAAATGAAGTGATACCCTGGTTATAATTGAACATTAAAACCGGTTTGCTATTGGTACCTTTTTTAGTGTTGATCAATATTACACCGTTGGCACCCGCCACACCGTAAACCGCGGTGGCTGATGCATCCTTCAAAATAGTGAATGAAGAAATATCTTCGGCATCAAGACCATTGATATCCCTGCCCTGCACACCATCAATGATAATTAGCGGAGATGCATTATTACTGCCGTTAAATGTAGAGATACCACGGATCCAAAGATCGGCACCGTTTTGGCCCGGTAAACCCGAACGTTGTACCCCAACCAAACCGCTGATGCGGCCTGCCAGTGTAGCACTCAGGTTAGCAACCGGCTGCTTGATATCCTCAAGGTTTACTGTTGATTGTGCACCTACTACACTGATTTTCTTTTGCTGGCCATAGCCTACAACAGCAACCTCATTTAAACTATTGGCAGCTGCCTGCAGGGTGATGGTAAAGTTAATTTCATCTTTAACAGCTGCGGTAAAAGTTCTGAAGCCGATAAAGCTCACAGAAATTGAATCGCCACGGCTGGCCTGGATGTTGAACCGGCCTTTTTCGTTAGTTACTGTAGCCCCTTTAGTTTTAAGATTGCGGACAGTAACGCCCGGTAATGGCAAGTTAAGTTCGTCCTTAACGGTACCGGTTATTTGTATTGCCTGATGGCTTTCCTGCGCGCTAACATTCATAACAAACGCCATACACACCAGGGCGATATACATAAGTTTGTTATTCCTCAAGCTCGCAAGAAAAACTTTTAAAAGTCGAATTTTTGACATAGTTTTTTTATTTGTTGATTGAAAGTATTTTGATTGATTAATTGAGTGTTTTATTGCGGCACATTGGTTACGCGCCACTCAGCCATCTGAAATAAATCATCCCCACCGTTAGCCGTTATATTAAGCCTGTAATAGGTGTAGGTTTTGTCGTTAGCGAACTCGTAATTATTAGTTTGGCCACGGTCTGCAAAGGTTTCATTGGTACGGGTATCTAATACCGTCCATGCATTACCATCATTTGACCCGGCAAGGTTCCAGTTTTTAGGGTCCCTTTCAGGCGCGTCATTAGCCGAAGTGAGCGTATAGCTTGTAATATGCTGCGCCTTATTAAATTTTAGCTGGATCCAAAAACTCGGATCGTAGGTAAAAATGAGAAACTTGGTTCCTGTGTCGCCATCTGTCACCTTTACCGAACCTTCTGCAGCATTTTTCCCACCCGTATTTTCAATGCTTACAGATAAAGCGCCCTGGGCGGTTACGTCCTCTGGATCTGGGGGCAACAGGGCATAAGTCCTCTGTTTGTCTTTTTTGCAACCCGAGCAAAATGCAAGGACTAAGCAAAGCATTACCAATGCCCGCCTGGTTAGTGTTAAAACATTCATAAATTAATTTGATTGTAGTTAGGAAATTGAAACATATATATTGTTAATTAATAAGCAGTTATGAATAATTACGCTATAAAAACAAGGCAATAAAAATCCTGTCCGGATATTTCCGGAATGTTTTCGTTCATTCTTTACTGTTAAAGAATAATTACTTCAGAAGAAAAAATAGCGGCCCTGCAATAGCCTGTACTATCGTTAAAATATGCCAAAGCAATGCCTGATCAGTGTTTTTTACTGATGATTGGAGGGCATAATATTACAATAGTGGATTTCTTTGAAAATTAAAACAGGTACCTGTAATTCAAAATTGTTTTCATTTGGTGAAGACGGCTAAGTTTAGTTATAAAAAGAAAGATGTATTAAAACCTGTTTAATAAAACGTTTTATCAAACAGATAAAATTGCTGCCTCAAAAAAATCATTCATTAAAAGCGATTTAAGTGAAGTAGAAATACAAATAAAACGTTTTACCAAATGAATAAAACTGATTATTTGCAATAATCTTTCATTGAAAACGAATTTAATGAAAATATTAATATTAATAAAACGTTTTATCATTATTTTATTTGACATAATTGTCAACATTAATTTCAACGCCTTTCTCAATCTCTTCAGTTTTGCTGTCCGATGATATTTGTTTTCAGATCGGGAGCAGGCAATAGCATTGCGGACTTATTGAAAATAGCCTGATCATCAGTATGATAATCTATTTATATGTTTAAAAAGAAATATTAGGTATTTTGCCTGCAGGCTAAAATCCCTTTTGGCGGGTGTGGTTGCGCACTCATTTAAAAACAATGTCATGGCAAATTCAAACAATATCTGGTATGTAACAATCCTGTTAAGTGCTATTGCCGGCTATTGTGACACCGTAACTTTTGTAGCGGCGGCTTCCATGTTTTCGGCGCATGTTACCGGTAACTTTATTGTATTCGCCTACCAGATCATTAAAGGGGCTGATCCGCAGGCATGGATCAAATTGATTTCCTTCCCTGTTTTTGTTATGGCGGTAATAACCGGCGGACGGATAGGATCGGAGACGGGCAAAAGGTACAGGCTATTATTTATTGAAGGTCTTTTGCTTCTTATTAGCGGGATTTTTGCAGTTTTTGTGAGGCTTTATTTCATCGCCGGCTGGGGGATACACTTCACTGCAATGATGGTGGTATTTGCCATGGGCCTTCAAAACGCTTTTGGTAAACTTTATGCCAAAGAAACCTATGGCCCAACAACCATGATGACCGGCAACGTAACCCAGGCTTCGCTTGATCTTGGCAGCTTTATTTTTTCTGTATTTAAGAATACAGTTAGTCTGGATGCTTTAAAAAAGCAAAGCATAACCATAGCAGGCTTTTTAGGTGGCTGCCTCGCAGGCGCTTTAATGGCGAAAAACTTTGGTTTACCGGCACTCATTGTTCCCGGTTTGTTATTGGTTATATGCTACCTGGGCACTGCCCGGCAAGCGGCCAGTCAGTTACAATAAATCTTTAAAGGTTTAGATTATCTATCAGGCAATTCCATATACCCAAACAAAGCATAAAACATTACTGGTAACGAGACTGTTACACCCTAAGCAAAACCTAACCGGTATTTTTGAATAAAGCCTCCAGCAATATGAACCAAATTAAAAAAGAAGATATTAAACAGGAAGTGTTTGACCTGTATGATGATTATGCACATAACCGCCTCGACAGGCGTACTTTTATGCAAAAGTTATCAATGTATGCAGTGGGCGGTTTAACTGTAACCGCTTTAATGAGTTTCATGATGCCCGATTACCACTCGACAGCCGAGGTTAAGACGGATGACCCGGGCTTAAAATCAGGCTATATAAATTACCCTTCGCCCAAAGGTGGCGGAACAATCAAAGGGCTGTTGTCGGAACCTGCCGACGCAAAAAAGAAGTTAGGGGGCATTGTAGTAGTTCACGAAAACAGGGGCTTAAACCCCTATATTGAAGATGTGGCCAGAAGGGCCGCCCTTGCGGGTTTTATTACGCTTGCGCCTGATGCACTGAGTCCGTTGGGCGGTTATCCAGGTAATGACGATGAAGGGCGCGCTATGCAGGCAAAAAGAGATAAAGGACAAATGGAGGAAGATTTTATAGCAGCCTATGAATACCTTAAAAACCATAAAGACTGCAATGGTAAAGTAGGCGTTGTTGGATTTTGCTATGGCGGAGGAATTGCCAATATGATGGCTGTACGGGTTCCGGATCTGGCTGCCGCTGTTCCCTTTTACGGAAGCCAGCCGGCTATTGAAGACGTTCCTAAAATTAAGGCACCGCTGATGCTGCATTATGCTGCGCTTGATACCCGGATTACAGAAGGCTGGCCTGCCTATGAAAAGGCTTTAAAAGAAAACGGTAAAAAATACCAGGCTTTTATCTATGAAAATGCAAATCATGGCTTCCATAATAACACTACTCCCCGCTATGACAAAGCCGCGGCAGAGTTAGCCTGGAAAAGGACAAATGACTTTTTTAAAGAGTATTTAAACTAAAAGCCAGGTACCCGCCTTTTAGTTTATTCATTAATATTGTGAATGAGGAAAGACGCCTTATTCTTTCGGGGTGTCTTTTTCTTCTTCGTCTTCCCGTTCTACAGTTATCGTACATTCTGTAACCAGGGCGGCAAGGGTGCCTACAGCGGCAAATACAGGTGCAAGTATCATCCCAAACAGCCCTACACTTAACGGAAAGGTCATTAACTCCTTACCGTGCTTGTCAGAAATGGTGATCCTGCTGGCTTTGCCTTCGTTAATTATCTCTTTTATCTTTCCCAATAACGCTTCACCGTTAATTGAAAATGTTTCTTTGGTGCTCATGTTTTTATAAGTTTTATATTTTAGATGAGCATATACTTGCCTTGTTACAATATCTGTTAAATATGACAATACAAACCGTTTTTACGGTTAGGCATGATGCATGCTTTCAACTTTACAAACTAATTTCCACCTTTTTTCCGGTTTTGACCGCGAGGTAAATGGCATCAATTATTTTAAGGTCTTTTACTGCTTCCTCGCCGTTTATTGGTACTACCGGCTTTTTATTGTTAAATATAATCTCAGACATTTCGTCCATTTGTACGGTTTGATGTGTGGTAACAGGCTGGTTAAGCTCGCCCAAATGGGTACGGCCTTTAATTGGCCCATAGCCGGTAGAAGGCTGCATTTCGGCAAATCCCTTTTCTCCGTCAAGGAAAAAGCGGTCGAGATTGTTCATGTTATAGGTAGACAGGCAGGAAGCTACCGCTCCGCTCGGAAATCCAAACTGGAACTGGATGGTTTCATCAACCCCTTCTTTAAATTTCACCGTATCGGTTTTAGTTTCCTGGGCAGTAACCCATACAGGTTCTTCGCCCGTCATGTAGCGCGATCCATTGATGGCATAAATACCTATATCCATCATTGACCCGCCGCCAGCCAGTTGCTTGTTCAAACGCCACTGTGTAGGATCGCCGATTGTAAACCCGCATTGGCCCTGAAAAAACCTGATCTTCCCAAATTCGCCATTTTGCCTCATCCTGATCACTTCCAGCGTTTTGGGTTCAAAATGCATCCGGTAGCCAACCAGCAGCTTTACATTGGCTTTTTTACAGGCGTCAACCATTTCCTGCCCTTCTTTCGCATTAACAGCCATCGGTTTTTCGCATATGGCATGCTTTCCTGCTTTTGCCACACGGATCACAAAATCACGGTGCAAGCCGTTTGGTGTGATAACATAAACGGCGTCGATATCGGGGTTGTTTTTAATATTGTCAAAGTTCTCGTAGTTGTAGCAATTTTTTTCGGGGATGCCATATTTGCTTTGCCAGTTTTTAACTTTTGATGGTGTGCCGCTGATTACACCTACAAGTTTAGCTTTGGTACAGCTTTGCATAGCGTCTGCAACTCTTGTTCCATATCCGCCAAGCCCCATAATAGCTACACGCAATATTGGGCCATCATAAGGCTTTTCAGCTTTATTTATTCCTTCAGCCCATCCTGAGTACGGTGCAAGTTGCAGGGCCAGGGCAGATAAGCCCAACTTCTGTAAAAAATCACGACGAGAGTTCATAGGTATGTTTTTTGGTTGATGACAATTTACATATTTCCGGGAAATATGCAGGCAAGTCATCTAAATTTTACTCAATACAAGGGCCCGCCCGCCCAAAAGTCTCAAAATGCCCAACCTTTTTGCACACAAAAGGGCTTCCGGATGGGGGAGGCCTTTTAAACATTGCAGCTGATAAACATTAGCCAGGTAATATTAAGATCACCGGTGAAGGTTGTTTGTTATACTATCTCCCTCAAAGCCACGCATAAAAGCTCAATTTCTTGTTCGGTGTTATAATAATGTACAGAAGCCCTTACAATGTTGTTCAGGTGGTTTTTATTCATATAGATGAGTGTTGACGCTGCTTTACCCACTGATACATTGATATGCTTTTCGGCCAGTTTGTTTTTTACCGCTGTGCCATCCCGTTTTTCAACAGAAAAGGTAACGATACCACACAACTGATCACCGAAATCGTGTACTGTTATCCCAGTCACTTCCTTCAGTTTTTCGCGTAACAGGTTGGCCAAATACTGCACACGCTGCCAGGCACGCTCAATTCCAATATCAAGAGCATATTCCACCGCTTTACCAAGGCCAAGCGTTAAGGCGCGGCTTTTCTCGTACACCTCAAAACGGCGGGCATCACTGCGCGGTTTAAAATCTGTTTCGGTTACCCATTGCGTGGTGAAGCCATCCATGAAAAACAGTTTTAGTTTGTCCTGAACCGCTTTACGTACATACAAAAACCCGGTACCCCGTGGTGCGCGCAAATACTTCCTGCCGGTTACTGCCAGCATATCGCAACCTATTTCCTGCACATCCAGTGGCACATGGCCTGCGCTTTGGCAGGCATCAAGCAAGTACAGTATATTATGCCTGCGTGCTATTTTGCCAATCTCCACAACCGGCATCATGTAACCCGCTGTTGATGGGATATGGGTTGCCGCTATAAGCTTTGTACGGTTGGTGATAGCATCTTCTAATGCCTGTGGCTGAAAATTACCCCGATCATCATTAGGGATCACTTTAAACACAACACCATAAGTTTTTTGGGCATGCAGTAAGCCTATCAAATTGGTTACATATTCCATTTCGCAGGTAATGATCTCGTCGCCGGGTTTAAAATCAATACCGTTAAAGGCCAGCCACCAGCCGGTACTGGCGTTTTCAACTACGGCAATCTCATCTTTATGCGCATTAATGAGTTGGGCTATAAAACTGTAGGTGTTTTCCAACTCATCACGATAAGTATATTCGGTTTCGTAACCACCGTTTTGCGCCTCTTCATGCAGGTAATTGATAACGGTATCAACTACTACATCCGGCGGTAGGGATGAGCCGGCATTGTTAAAATGGATAGTTTTTGTTGTGCCCCGGGTTTCGGCCCTTAGCTGCTGTACTTCCTGTTCGGTTAATATATTTTTCATAAAGTTGAAAAGCTGGTTTTTTAATGTAGAGACGCATAATTGCGTTTCCCGCTTGCAATTTAAAACGGTTAACGTTTGGCAAAGCGGCTTGTGCTGCAAGAGACGCAATTATGCGTCTCTACAAAAAATAAGAAACACTTAATTGTTTATAAAATTTATTTCCATCATGATATCGGCACGTTTGTAGGTACCCGGCTCAACCGGAATTTCGGTAAAACCCAGTTTACGGTAAATGTGGATGGCATTTTCCAAAATCCTGTTTGAAAATAATACCAGCTTTTTTACACCCAGTTCCCTGGCTTTATCAATCCCCGTTTGGCATAAAAACTGACCTGCACCCGCCCCGCGATGATCACGGTCTACAGCCATTTTGGTAAGCTCATAAACGCCGGCCTCGATGTGCCGCAGCGCTACAGTACCGATAATTTTTTGGTTTGAAGTAATGAAATAAATATTGCCGCCTGTTTTAATAATGGCCTCGTCGGGATTTTCCAGTACCCATTTGTCAAAAGGCTCAACGGTAAAATGTTCTTCGAGCCATGCTTTGTTAAATTTTTCAAAGTAGGGGGCGTGTTGCGGCTGATAATCGATAACCTGTAGTTCCATATGATTAATGAATTTGATCAATACAAAATAAAAGCATCCTTAAATAGCAAAACAGATGCAGTTTTATTAATTTTGAGCATAACAGATTTTGTATGGAAAGCCAGGCATTCAAAACAGATGATGAATTTTTATATGCAAAGATTGCTGCAAGAATTGAAAAGCAGATCAAACAAAACCTGCTGAACCCCGGGGATAAGCTGCCATCGGTGAGGATGCTGAGCCAGGAGCAGGGCATCAGCCTGAACACTGCTTATAAAGCTTATGTTGAGCTTGAAAATATGGGGTTGATTGAAGCACGTACCAAATCTGGCTATTATGTAAAATACCTGCCTGCCCGTTTTACCAGTGTGCCTGCAACAAAACCTCCGCTCAAAAAAGTAGAGCAGGCCAGTGTTGCCGAAATGATAGCGATGGTTTATCGCAACATGTCTGAAGATAGTGTGATCCAGTTGTCACGGTCATCGCCGCCATTGAGTTTGATCCCGCTGGCCAAGCTTAGTAAATCCATGTTGGAGTCGATCCGTAACAGCCCGTCGGGCAATATTACATACGAGAACCTGCAGGGTAACATCGCATTGCGCAAACAGGTGGCTAAAAATGCCTTTAACTGGGGCGGCAATATCACCGAAGATGACGTGGTAACTACGCAGGGCTGTCTCGAGGCTTTGATATTTTGCCTGCGGGCCCTTACCAGGCCCGGCGACACCATCGCTATTGAAAGCCCTACCTACTTTGGTATTTTTAATGTAATGCTAAGCCTTGATTTGAAAGTACTGGAGATTCCCGTTAAACCTGATACGGGCCTTGACCTGGAATATCTGGAACGGGCAATGGATGAAGTACCAGTAAAAGTATGTTTGTTTGTTACCAATTTTAGCAACCCGATAGGTGTTTGCATGCCCGACGAACGTAAACAGCAATTGGTGCACTTGCTTGCAAAAAAGCAGGTACCGCTGATTGAGGATGATATTTACGGCGAGATCTATTTTGGTAAAAGCCGCCCGCGTACCTGTAAAAGCTATGATAAGGAGGGGTTGGTTATCCTCTGTTCATCGGTTTCTAAATCTATAGCACCGGGTTACAGGGTGGGTTGGTGTATCCCCGGCAGGTTTAAGGAGCAGGTTCTGAATATCAAAATGATGCATTCTATTGCATCAGCAACGCCCACGCAAGCAGCTATCGGTCATTTTTTTGAAACCGGAAGATATGATTTACATATGAGGCATTTGCGTAAAGCATTGTATACCCAATGCCTGCGCTATACGCAGGCCATAGCAACGTATTTTCCGCCAGGTACAAAAATCAGCAGGCCGCAGGGCGGTTATGCGCTCTGGGTTGAATTGGATAAAAAAGTGAATGCATTTGAGCTATACCAATTGGCAATAGAGCAAAACATAAGCATAGCCCCCGGCCAGATCTTTAGTGTAGATGGTCGTTTTAATAACTTTATCCGCATTAGTTTTGGGCTGGCTTTTGATGAGGTAGTGGAGGAGAGTTTTAGGGTATTAGGGAAATTGGTGTGCAGTTTAACACAATAGTGTGATAGATATTTAATATTGAATTAATAAAAATAACTGGCTGGTAATATTTACCTTCGCGGTAAAATATTGTTAATGAAAACCTTAAAAACCTGCCTTGTCATTTTAATAGCATTTGCCGTTAGTTGCAGTAAAACTGAAAATGTTACCCCACCACCACCAGTGGCACCCACTTTCGGCGATTTTACTATCCCTTCAAAAGAATTTGGTGATGCTGCTTTTAAAATAACCGCACCCAAAAGTACCAGCGATGGTGCTATAACTTATACAAGCAGTAACCCTAAAGTAGCAGTTATAAGCGACGAAACTATAACCGTTAAAGGCTCAGGAACTTCGGTAATTACCGCACATCAGGCCGCCACCAAAGCTTTCCTTGCCGATTCTGTCAAAACTACTTTTACTGTAGGCCTGTCATCGCCATCGCTTACTGATTTTACCATTGCTGATAAAAAGGTAGGTGATGCCGTGTTCACGCTCATAAACCCTAAAAGTAAAAGTACAGGGGCATTCACGTTTAAAAGTTATAATCAGGCTGTAGCAAAGGTATCGGGCAATAAAGTGACCATTGTAGGGGCCGGGCGTGGTTCGATAGTAGCTGTACAGGCTGCCACGGCCAACTTCAAAGCAGATTCCATAACGGCAAACTTTACTGTAACAGGTTTAAAGCCAACGTTAGGGCCGCTTACTCTTCCGGCAAAAAAGGTTGGCGAGCCTGCTTTTATCATAACCAATCCAACCAGTAACAGCACCGGGCTGTTTACATATAAAAGCAGCAACACAGCAGTTGCCTATGTAACCGGTAATATGGTAACTATTAAAACTGCCGGTACTACAGAAATCACTGCCATACAAGCGGCCACCGCCACCTATAGCTCCGACTCAACAAAGGCTACGTTAACTGTTACAACCGGACCAATTGCTCCAACGCTCTATAATTTTGTATTCCCAGAAAAACGCGTTGGCGACGCGCCCTTTACTATAACTGCACCGGGCAGCACCAGTGCCGGGGCTTTTACCTACACCAGCAGCAGTACCAACGTGGCTACTATAAGCGGCAATAGTATCACCATAAAAGCAAAGGGGCAAACAACTATAACCGCAACTCAGGCGGCTATTGGCAGTTATACATCGGGAAAAATAACTGCTGTGTTAACTGTTGAAGACCGCGCTGTGACCGGTACGGTTACCGATGTGGATGGTAACGTTTATAAAACTATTACCATAGGTACGCAGACCTGGATGATTGAAAATTTGAAAGTTACCCACTATAATGATGGTACGGCTATACCTAATGTAACCGACGATGATACCTGGAAAGGGCTTGTTACCGGTGCTTATTGCAACTATAAAAATGATGCCTCTATAGCAGCTACCTATGGTAAATTGTATAACTGGTATGCGGTTACCAATTCAAAAAAACTTGCACCGAAAGGTTTTCATATCCCAACAGATGCCGAATGGACAATCTTATATAATTATTTAGGCGGTGAACGGAGTGTTGGCGATAAGCTTCGGGAAGTTGGTACTGCACACTGGTCTGCAAGTGTTTATGAAACTAATAGCACGTTGTTTACTGCATTGCCAGGAGGTGGGCGCACGTTTGATAAATATTCCGGGGTATTTACCCAATTAACCTCCGATGCTTATTTTTGGAGTACCACGGCAAACGGAACATTGAATGCCTGGTACATGGATCTGTATGTAAAAGGATATTTTGAGCGGCATGACAGCCCTAAATACTATGGCTATTCGGTAAGGTGTATTAAAGATTAATTCAAAGCATATGGCAGTTTAGTTTAAACAGGACTAAACTGCCATTATTTACAATGCGTTGTTTCGGCGTGTATAAATGATTGGTCAAGCAGCTGCGTTAACACCGTTGCATCCACATCTGTTAATTTTGCAATGTGTGTACAACCACCGCTTTGCTTGTGTTTCCCTAATTTTTGCAATAATTGTTCTTTGTCCCCGAAACCTGGAAGATAGAGTGTAAGCGAACTTTTGCGCGGTGAAAATGCTATGAGCGGTGCATCGCCTTCGCGGCCGCTATCATATTTGTAATGGTAACTGCCAAAACCTACAATTGCAGGCCCCCACATTTTGGCTTTATAACCGCTGGCTTTTTCCATTAATTGGGCAAGTTTAAAGCAGTCGGCGCGTTTGGTTTCATCTGCAACAGTGTTAATAAAATCACTTACGCTCGCTTCTGTTTCGATGGTTTTGTTGGTGTTTTTGGCCATGATTTTACGCAGATAAAGATTTAAAACGGATATAAATATATCAGGAAAATTTTATTTTATCCCACAGTTTATTGGTCACAACCTGCTGAATAACCTGCTCCCGGTAATTACGGCTAATTGGGATGCGGTGCTGCCCGATAAAAATATCATTCCCCTCAATGCCATCAATTTTACCGGTTGATACGATGTATGACTTATGCACACGGATGAATAATTTGCCGTCTAAATTTTGCTCCAGGCTTTTGAGATTGAGCAGGGTAATATATTTGCCTTTTGTTGTGAAAATGGTAACATAGTTTTGCATGCCCTCAACGTACAGGATCTCATCAAAATAAATTTTTTCGTACTTATTGCCACATTTAATAAAAAAGTAGTTCTCGTTGGCTTCAGGCTTTGGAGCATCGGGCCGGGCCGAATTATTAAGCAGGCGATGATAATCTTTAGCTTTATTGGCCGATTTAAAAAAACGATCGAACGTGATGGGTTTTAATAAGTAATCGAGCACATTAAGCTGGAAGCCTTCAAGCGCGTAACTGGGGTAAGCAGTGGTGATAATGACCATGGGCGGCTTCTGCATGATCTTTAAAAAATCGATGCCATTCATTTTAGGCATCTGTATGTCCAAAAATATCAGTTCAATATTTTGCCGGTCCAGTAGTTTGATCAGTTCGAGCGGGTTTTCGCAGGTACCGGTTAAATTCAAAAAATCAACCTCACGTACGTAGCTGGCTAATCCCTCGCGGGCTAATGGCTCATCGTCAATTATTGCGCAGTTCATCATAATGAAGCCATTTGAAGGGTTTGGGGCAAATGTTCCAGTTCGGCCAATGTTAATTGCAGGTGTACCTCAAAACGGTTGCCTGCATTTTGAATCTCCAGTTTGTGAACATCGGGGTAGATAAGATCAAGCCTGCGCTTCACATTTTGCAGGCCGATGCCCCCATAGTTTAATGCTTCGGTCCCCGGTTCGTTAGATGTGCTGTTGGTAACCGAAAAGTTAAGCTGGTTGTTTGTAAGCCCGAGTTTAATACGGATCCAGTTAAGCTGGCCGGTATCTTTTGATACATGTTTAAAGGCGTTTTCTACAAAAGTCATAAGTATGAAGGGAGCAATGCCTAAATGCCCGGGCATAGGTTCGTCAGTTTCAAAAGCGACCTGGACATTATTGTTTTGCCGGAGTTTTTCCAGTTCGATAAAGTTTTCGAGATAAGTTAACTCTTTTCCTAAAGGGATTTGCTGGTCGTTACACTCATACAGCTGATAGCGCAGCAATTCGGAAAATTTGGCCAATGATGCCGACGCCATGCCCGGGTTTTTATGGATCAGGAAAAATATAGAGTTGATACTATTGAACAGGAAATGCGGATTAAACTGGTACTTCAGGAATTTAAGTTCGGTTTCCAGCTTTTCTTTTTCGAGCAATTGCTGACGGTGCTGGGTTTGCAGCCAGTTTTTAGTAAGCTTGATACTCATGCCCAATGTCATGCTGGCAATGGTTGAGGGAAACGAGGTATTATAGAAATACATAAAATTATCCGGATCAACCCCGAACATTTTTTTCACCGAGCAGCCGGCAAAAAAGGCGCTCAAATAATAGCCGCCATTAATAAGAGACGAAGCGCAGATCACTGTTAGTGAGAGGTAGGTTACGTATTGCGTGAGGCTGCCCTTTTTCATGTATCTCGGCATCAGATAGTACAGGTTAAAATAAACTGCCAGTGCCTGCAATACCACATAAGCCAGCATCTTAACACTATAAGCTGAAAAGAACATGGATTTAGCCGCAGCTACGGGGTTAGCCACTGCAATAGTGAACCAAAAATAATGGTATACACACCAAAAAGGGATATGGTACAGCTTGTATTTAAACAGCCAGTTTTGGTTTAATGTATCTACTGATAACCCGTTCATTTTTTCTTTAATTGTTGATTCTACATCTCACCCACGGTATTGACTCACCCCGACATCGCTGCGCTCGTCACCCCTCTCTACGCAAGCGTAAAGAGGGGATGCTTTTATTTTTCTTACCCTCTTTACGCTTGCGTAGAGAGGGTGGTCCAGTGAAGCGTAGACCGGGTGAGTCGACTGTACGCCATGATACCCCGAGGGTGGGTTCAAAAAATCGTCATTGCGAGGACGTTTTTTATATAATGATTTCCAACATCATACCTAAAGATACAGCAATTGCATCGATTTATGCACCGTCATTATATCAACCGGTATAAATAATTGACCAAATGCAACGCTTAACTTATAAATGGTAAAAAAGCTAATATGATTTTGATTTTAAGTGGATTAGGCTTCTTTTATGTAGCTCGTCAATTATCCGCAGCTGCTCATCATTGAAGTTTTTTAAAGTTTAACAACCGGTTTTTATTTGCCGGCATAACCGCTAAAAAGGTTGTGAAAACATATGAAAACTTTAAGCATCAGCATGTTGTTTATCTGCCTTCTACAAGGTGTAAAAGCGCAGGTATCAGGCCGGGTAACTACCTCCAATGGTCAGCCTTTAGCATATGTAACCGTATCGCTTATTAAAGCGGCAGATTCATCATCAGTTAAAAGTATGCTTACCACAGAGCAGGGTGGATATAGTATTGCAGATGTATCTGCCGGAAAGTATCGCCTAAAATTAAGTAGCATTGGCTATCAAACATGGTTTTCAGCGTCTTTTGATATTAGCGGCAGCAAGGATGCAAAGTACCTCGCCGTTATTGTGATGAAAGAGGATACCCGGCAGTTAGGGGAGGTTGTAGTACGCGGCAGCAAGCCGTTATATCAGCAGCGAAGCGACGGCTTAGTGGTAAATGTGGAGAACAGTATACTTACCAAAGGCAGCACCGCTTTGGAGGTATTAGAGCGCTCGCCGGGGGTAGCTATCGATCACCGTGACAACGGGATTTCCCTGAATGGCAAAGGCGGTGCTACGGTTATGATTAACGGAAAGCTAATACGGATGCCGCTTGCACAGGTTATGAACCTGCTAAATGGCACAAATGCAGATAACATTGAAAAGATAGAATTGCTAAGCACCCCGCCCGCCGGGTACGACGCCGAAGGAAGTGCCGGAATCATTAATATTGTAATGAAAAAAAGCAAAAAGCCGGGTACCAACGGTTCATACTCTTTAACCGGTGGGTACGGCATGGGCGAAAAAGGTACCGCCGGCATCAACCTCAATCATAATACTAAAAATGTTAACCTGTATGGCTCATACACTTTTCAGCACGACAGAACCTATACCGATCTTTTTATAACAGGCAGCCAGTATATGCCTTTCATTGGCGGTAATGCCGAAGTGGAGTTTTACACCAAAACCAAACGGGTTAGTAATAACCATAATGCTACATTAGGTACCGATATCAAACTGGATACTCAAACTACATTGAGCGCCAGTGTAAGTTACAATAACATCCACTCGCCCAATTACACTTACAGTAATGCAGGGTACAATATCCTGCCCGATTCATTATTGAGGTATATTGGGAATATTAATGGTAACAACCGTTTAAATAACATTACAAATTCGCTTAGCATTGAACGGGTACTTAAGGGAGGAGAAAAGATTGGCCTGGAAGCCGACTATATTCATTACAATAGCAATGCCCCAACTCAGGTTAATACATCGTTCGTAAATAAACATGGTGAGCAGGTTTATGCCAGCAACAGTGTAAGTGCTCAACAGCAACGGGGATTTGCCAATACCACTATCAACGTAGTGGTGTTTAAGGCCGATTATACCAATCAGTTATCGCCATTGTTGAAACTGGAAACGGGTATTAAGGGCACACATACCGGCAGCTCAAGTTCATCGGGTATCGAAAGTTTTAACAATGGGGCTTGGGAACGCAATATGCAAACCGCAGCCAATATTTATATGAAAGAAGATATCGGCGCGGCTTATATTTCCCTCAACTGGCAACTGGCTAAAGGCACAAGCCTGAATACCGGGGCGCGTTATGAATATTCGTACACCAATATGGATAATCCGCAAACCGGCGGCAATATCGTGAACCGTAAGCTGGGCAAGCTGTTTCCAACTATACTTTTTACCACTAAGCTGGCCGGCCGATCCGAGCTGCAGCTGTCATACACCAAGAGGATAGCCCGCCCATCATATGATGACCTGGCTTCGTACTTTGCTTATAGTGATCCTACTGCGGTTTATACCGGCAATCCTTTTCTTAAGCCAACCATCACCAATAATATAAAGCTGGGTTACAACTATGGTGATTATAGTTTTTCGCTGCTTTACAGCCGGGATGATAATGCCATTGCCCGCTACCAGCTCAGCGAAAGCCCTGCGCATGATATCCTGTTTATCTCGCCTCAAAATTTACCATACCAAAACTATCTCACCTTTCAGGTTAATGCGCCATTTAAGGTAAGCAACTGGTGGGAGATGACTTACAGCTTTGTTGGCGGGTTGAGGCAATTTAAGGAAGATTATACCCTGAACCCCTTAACGAAATCATACTTTGGCTATTCGTTTAATTTTAACCAGCTGTTTAAGTTGTCCAGCAGCTTTTCGGCTGAGGTATCGGGGCAGTACAACTCCATGTTTTATAATGGCACAACCCGCATTGATGGTTTTGGGGTAATTAATGCAGGCATCAAAAAGCAATTAAAAAGCAACGCGGGCAGCCTGCAATTAGCGGTGGCCGATGTGTTTAGTGCGTCGCAGATCCAGGTACGATATGGTACACTTACGCGGGAGGCTTTTGATATAAAGAGCCATGTGATTGTTAATACCGAAACCAGGCATTTCCCGGTAATTAAGCTCACCTACACAAAATCATTTGGAGGTACAGGATTGGTTAACCGCAATAAGCAAGATAACGGATCAAAAGAAGAACGTGAGCGGCTTAGAAATAACTAAAAGGTTTTTGCAGCGCTAAAAAGCAGTATTGTTCATTTTTTGATAAGGCCGGGATACGGCCTTTTTTTGTTCATTTGGTGCCTGTGATGCATTAAACGCCGAAGGTTTATTTGATTAACCCGGTTTAAAAAGTTGGGGTAAGTGCCTGTGGTTCACTTTAAAACAGAGTAGGTAATAAGATAATATTATCCATCTTTTTATGTGTTTTATCCATTTTAAAATTTGCGGCACACCTATAAATTTACAAAACCAATTAGTGAAATCAAACGTAAAAAATTATGAAAAGAAGCTCTACTCTCTTAATACAGCGAAACTGTCGTTGCTACAATTAAAAATCACCAAACCCGAGTAAACCCTATAGCTCATTGAGTCATTTCGGCCAAATGATATTATTAGCTATTATTCAATTTTCCCTTTAGTGCTGGTTGCTAAACCATTTAATTGCTGGTTAAACTAACCGGCATGCAAATGCTATGACCCTAAGCGAACAGTAAAAGTGATTTTTAAAAAAATCCGGTTAACCCTAAATAATTTATATGAACCAAAATTTATGAAACCATTTTACAATTACGATCAATTTTTTGTGAAGACGGACAGGCGGCAAAGTCATCTTTTCATTGGTCGGTTACTAATGCTTTTAATACTATCTTGTTTTGTTGTTAATGTACATGCACAAAACAGGATCACAGTTGTAGGGCAGGTAACCGATACCCTTGGCGTAAAAATTCCCGGCGCCAACATCATTGCCGAAAATGTTAAGAATGTAGGTACAACGTCTGATATCAACGGCCGGTTTGTACTTGAAGTAGCCGCTGGTACCAGCCTTAAAATCTCATTTGTTGGCTTCATTGACCAGCACGTTGTAGTTACAGCCGATAATCAGCATGTTACCGTGAGGCTTAAAGAACAAAAGCTCCTTGCCGAAGAAGTTGTAGTAACAGCCTTTGGTAAAAAGGAACGCAAGGAAGCCCTTGTAGGTTCGGTTACAAGTATTAAGCCCGGCGAATTGAAGATACCGGCAAGTAACCTTACCAACGCGCTTGCAGGCCAGGCGGCAGGTATCATTGCCTATCAGCGCAGCGGCCAGCCGGGGCAGGATAACGCCTCGTTCTTTATCAGGGGGGTAACTACCTTTGGCTACAAACGCGATCCGCTGATTTTGATAGACAACGTTGAGCTTTCAACCAATGACCTTGCGCGTTTAAACGTTGACGACATTGCCAGCTTTTCGATATTGAAGGATGCGAGTGCCACAGCCTTATACGGTGCACGTGGTGCAAACGGTGTAATTTTGGTTGCCACTAAAGAGGGTAAACAAGGCCCGGCCAAAGTAAACTTTCGTTCGGAGTTTTCCTCATCGCAATCAACACAAACGCCGCAACTGGTTGATCCTATCCAGTACATGAACCTGTACAACGAGGCATCGTTAACACGTGATCCTTCACTGCCTCTTCCTTTTCCTCAAACTAAAATAAACAATACCATTAACACCATTAACCATGCGCCGGGCAGTAACCCATATGTTTACCCTGCTGTGGACTGGCTGAACTTGTTATTTAAAAAGCAAGCTACTACGCAGCGTAATAATTTAAGTGTTAGCGGCGGCGGGCCAACTACACGCTATTACATAGCCGGTTCATATAATGTTGATAATGGTGTTTTGCGCGAGGATATCCGCAATAACAACGATAATAACGTTAAGTTTAAAAACTACCAGTTGCGCTCAAACGTAAACGTTAACCTTACCAAAACAACCGAGATCATAGTAAGGTTATCCGGCACTTTCAGCGAGTATAACGGTCCCATCACTTCCGATGGCTCCTTCGCTTCTGACCTTTATAATGTGGCTATCCATACCAGTCCGGTTTTATTCCCGGCGTACTATGAGCCAGATGCAGCCAATGCAAATGCCCAGCACATCCTGTTCGGTAACGTAGGTTTGGCATCCGGTACTACCAGTAACAGCATCCAATACAATAACCCGTATGCGGCTTTGTTAAGGGGGCATAAAAATTCGTCGGAGTCAAGAATGTCGGCACAGTTTGAGTTAAACCAGGACCTGAAATTCATTACCGACGGATTAAAATTCAAGAGTATCTTCAACACCAACAGGTATTCATATTTTGATTCGCAGCTGGCTTATTCGCCTTTTTATTACAATGTTGGTAGCTATGATAAGGATAGCAATAAATATACCTTAACCTGGCTTAATCCACAGCCAACAGGTAATAACGTAGCAACCGAGTACCTGAATTACAGCCGTACCGAGCCTAATGCAAATACCTTTGTTTACCTGCAAACAGCATTGGAGTATAACAAGCCATTTGGAAAAGGGCACAACATTAGCTCAACCTTAATTGGTACGGCCCAGCAAACAATTTATTCAAGCGCTAAAGATCCTAAAACCAATACCACCACTTTGCCTTACTCATTGCCTTTCCGCAACTTAGGCTTGGCAGGCAGGTTAACTTACTCATACCTGAGCAGGTACTTTATCGAAACCAACTTTGGCTATAACGGTTCGGAACGTTTTTCTGCAAATCACCGTTATGGATTTTTCCCTACCATCGGCGGCTCATGGGTGGTATCAAACGAAAAATTCTGGAACCCTGATATCCTTGATCGTTTAAAGATCCGTGCCAGCTATGGTTTAGTGGGTAATGATGCTATTGGCAATCAAAGGTTCTTCTACCAATCGGATGTTACCCTTAATGCCGGGCCTAACTATGCCCAGTTTGGTATCAATAACCAGTACGAGCGTAAAGGTGTGTTCATTAATAACTACGCTAATCCTGATGTTACCTGGGAAACATCCAAACAAACCAATATTGCGGTTGAAGCTACCTTCCTGAAAAACTTCAATGTAGTGGCCGAGTTTTACCGCAACAACCGCTATAATATTTTGCAGGAACGTACCAACACCCCAAGCAGCGAAGGTTTGGAATCATCAACCAGCGCCAACCTGGGTAAAGTAGATTCAAAAGGTGTTGATCTGTCACTTGATTATAAACAAAGTTTCAGCAATGGTGCATGGGCATCTATCCGGGGTAACTTCACCTATTCAACCAACAGGTATAAATATATTGAAGAGCCCGATTATAAAGAGCCATGGAGGCATTTTATAGGACAGCCTATAAGCCGTGGATATGGTTACGTTGCCGAGCGCTTATTTGTTGACGACCAGGAAGCCCGTAACTCGCCAACGCAGATCTTCAGCGCTAACGGTACCAATGGTATTTTGCCGCAAGGTGGTGATATCAAGTACCGCGATTTGAACGGCGATGGTAAAATAGACTACCTTGACCAGGCATTTTTAGGCTACCCGCAAACGCCCGAAATTGTTTATGGTTTCGGATTCTCAGCAGGGTTTAAAGGGTTTGATCTTTCGGCCTTTTTCCAGGGCCAGGCAAGGGTATCGTTCTTTATCGACCCGAACAAGGTTAGCCCATTCATTCCAAGTAACGACCAATACATTTACGGAAATACCCAGGTATTGCAGGCTTTTGCCGATAGTCACTGGAGCGAAGAACACCAGGACTTATATGCCTTGTATCCGCGCCTTGGTACTACTTCAACCACAGTGCTTAACAACCTGCAGCCGAGCACCTGGTGGCTTCGCGATGGTAGCTTCATGAGGCTTAAATCGGTTGAATTAGGTTATACACTGCCAAAAAGCATATCGAAAGCAATGCACCTTACCAGCTGCCGCATTTACTTTAATGGCTTAAACCTGCTTACCTGGAGCCCCTTCAAAATGTGGGACCCTGAGCAAGGTGGTAACGGCTTTGCTTATCCGATACAAAAAGTGTTTAACCTGGGTCTAAACGTGAATTTATAACCGTAAACGGATTTTAGAGAGATGAAAAATATAAGATCATATTATAAAATTGTTATGCTGGCCGCCTTGGTTACCATGGGCCAGTCGTGCAAAAAATACCTGGATATCACTCCTGATAATGTGGCCACGATAGACTATACCTTCCGTAATCGTAACGAAGCGGAAGATTACCTGTTTACCTGCTACTCAACCATGCAGCATTTAAATGATGTGGTGAACAACCCGGGTTTTGTGTATTCGTCAGAGATCGTGTACCCCAATACACTGAACGATCATTACTTTAACGAGGCCGGTTTTAACCTGATCCGCGGCTTGCAAAGCAACTCGAACGTGAGCCTTAATTATTGGGATGGTGCCAATGGTGGCCTGGCAATTTTCCAGGCTTTAAGAAGATGTAATATCATGTTGGAAAACATTGATAAACCCATTGACCTGAGCGCATCTGAAAAGAAGAGATGGATTGCCGAAACCAAATTCCTGAAAGCATACTACCACTATTACCTCATCCGTATGTATGGCCCTATGCTGCTGATCAAGGAGAATTTTCCTATTAATGCATCGGCAGAAGAGGTGAAACGCAAACGGTCGTCGGTTGATGAAGGATTTGAATATGTGGTATCCCTGCTTGATGAAGCCATTCCTGATTTGCCCCCGGCTATTGATAACCAGGCTACCGAGTTTGGCAGGATCACCAAATTTATTGCCATGTCGGTTAAGGCCGAGATATTGACCACGGCTGCAAGTCCGCTGTTTAATGGTAACCCTGATTATGCAGGTTTTAAAGATCACGATGGCAAAAGTCTTTTCTCGTCAGCTTATGACGCAAGTAAATGGCAAAAAGCTGCTGATGCCTGCAAAGCTGCCATAACCGAATGTGAGGCTCAAGGGCTTAAACTATATACAACACCGCCAACCGTAGGTGTAGGCAATGTATCAGACAAGCTGAAGAAAGTTTTAACCCTGCAAAATGATATTACCGAAAAATGGGAACAAAACCCCGAGCTGATCTGGGCGCTGAACTATGGTTTTACTTACCAAAACTTCACCATCCCAAGGATGACCTCGGCAGCGGTAGGCCTGGCTTCAACCAATCCGGGTACTTTTGCAGTACCTATTCAAACTGCCGATCTGTTTTATACCGATAAAGGTGTGCCGATCAATGAAGACAAAACCTGGGATTATACCAACCGTAATTCAACCCAAATTGGTGATGATTCAAGCGCTCCGCTCATCATGAGCGGCTATGAAACAGCCAAAGCCCACTTTAACCGCGAGCTGAGGTTTTATGCCGATATCGGTTTTGATGGCGGCATTTGGTTTGGCAACGGCAAACGTGACGAAAGCACAGCTTACTATGTGCAGGCCCGGGGCCCGTATGCGTTGGCTGGCCCTAAAAGTATCAGCGCCACCAATATCACCGGTTACTGGCCTAAAAAGCTGGCCAATTACCTGTCTGTTTATGATAATATCTTCACTACCGAAAATTATCATTTACCGCTAATGCGCTTATCTGGTTTATATCTGCTTTATGCCGAGGCGCTGAACGAGGCCCAGGGCCCAACAGCCGAGGTTTACTCATACATTGACAGGGTACGTGCAAGGGCGGGTTTAGATGGTGTGCAGGCATCATGGAGCAATTACTCAAAAAATCCATCCAAACCAGGTTCAAAAGATGGTTTAAGGGCCATCATTCACCAGGAACGCCGGATCGAGCTTTGTTTTGAAGCACAAAGCGGCTGGGACCTTCGTCGCTGGAAAGAACTGCAGGATGTATTAAGTAAGCCTATCCAGGGATGGAATATTTATGAAGGTACAGCCGCTAATTATTACCGCCCGCAAACCATTATACAACCGGTGTTTGGCATTAAAGATTATTTATGGCCTATCGCCACAAGCGATTTGATAGTGAACAATAACCTTACGCAAAACCCTTACTGGTAGGATTATCCTGTTTTTTGAAAGATTAGATAATTTAATATATAGATATAAATTATGAAAAAGATTAATAATCGCAGATGGCTTACCGGTTTAATGCTTGCGCCGGTTTTGCTGATCATGCTTATCGTTTCCTGTAAAAAGGGCGAATCAAACATCGAGGTGGTATCTAATGATAAAACCAAACCCGATGTGGTGACCAATGTAAAGGTCGAGAATTTGAATGGAGCAGCAAGGCTTACCTATACGCTGCCTAATTCTAAAAATCTGCTGTACGTTTTGGCCAGTTATAACATTAATGATAAAACAACCAGGGAAACCAAGGCCAGTTACTACACAGATACTATTACTGTTGATGGTTTTGCAAGGGCAAAAGATTATGAAGTTACCCTGTACGCAGTAAGCCGCGCCAATATCAAATCGGATCCTGTTGTGGTAAAGGTTAGTCCTAAAACACCCAACTATTTGTTGATCAATGATAACCTGGATATTACCCCTGATTTTGGCGGAGCCAATTTCTTCGGCTTAAATCCAAATAAAGTACCTATTGCAGTGCATGTGCTATCGTTAAATGATAAAACCAATAAATATGACGAGCAGGACCCGCAATACATCAATACCGATTCAGTGAATTTTTCGGTGCGTGGGTATGACGCTACTCCTAAAAAGTTTGGTGTTTATACTACCGATAGGTTTGGCAATGTTTCGGATACGGTATATAAAACCCTTACGCCGCTGTTTGAAACCCTGCTGGACAAAAGTAAATTTTATACCTATCACCTGGATAGCGACAGTCCTATCGGCTACGGCTGGGAGTTCAAGTACCTGTTTGACGGTAACACTGGCGAACCAGGCTGGCATACCCTCAGTGCACCTACCAAACAAGGCACCTTTGCTTTGGGCGTAAATGCAAAGTTAAGCCGTTTTGTTTTGTGGGAAAGGTTGAGCGGTGTGTTCGGTTACCAAAATATCAGGCAGCTTACCTTATGGGGTACCAGTAGCGATTCGCCAAAAGATTCGGTGCTGCCTAAAAACTCGGCCCCCGGTACCGTATCGGGCGATTGGGTGAATTTGGGCAACTTTACTTATCCTAACCCGCCATCGGGCTTACCTCCAAACCAGGCAAACGCTTCTGATATAGCTTTTGTAGCCGCAGGTGTTAATTTCAAGATCAATATCAACGCACCTGCTACCAAATTTATCAGGCTGGAATGTACGCAAACCTGGGGTGGTTTGGATTATGTTAACGCGCTCGAGATTTCATTATATGGCAACCCATTGTAATACAATTAAAAATTAAAGACATGAAGATCAGATACAGTATAGCTGCTTTCTTTTTGGCGAGTATTGCAATATTTGCCTGTAAAAAGTATGATAGGGATTATAAGGCGTTTTTAGATAACCATGAAATAACTTATCCTGGTTTAGCCAGCAAAGTAAACTTTCATCCCGGTAATTTAAGGGCGGTGCTGGTTTGGCACCCAAGCCCCGATCCGAGTATTAAAAACTATAAGATCACCTGGAACAACGCCACTGATTCGTTGATTGTTGATGCCTCAAGTCACAGCCCGGCCGATTCTATTAGTGTATCCATCCCTAATTTAAAGGAGTATGTGTACAGCTTCAGATTGGTAGCGCGGGATGATGCAGGTAATTCATCGGTTGGGCAGGATATTAATAACGTGCGTGTTTATGGTGCGGCTTATCAGTCGGCATTGTTAAACCGTCCGTACAATACTGCCAATCCTTTCCAGGTAAATGATAATGGCTCGGTAAGGTTGTTTTTTAATAAGGCGGATACCGGAAACGTTTCAACCACTATTAAATACACTAACACCGCCGGTGCCGAGGCAACGAAAGAGCTTAGTGCAGACAGTGTCGGCATAACGCTTACCGATCTTAAACTGGGAACAAATATCCAGTACCGCTCATCGTACAAACCAACGGCCGATGCAGTTGATGTGTTCAATACCACATCGTTCGATGATTTTCCAAAGATCTACGGAATAGTGGAGTGCGACAAATCATTGTTTAAAGCCTATAATTTGCCTACCGATATTCCATCGGCCTACGGCTGGGAAACTTATTACCTGTGGGATAAGAGCACCAATGAACCGGGCTTTCATACACCGGGAACAAGCATGCCGCAATGGTTTACGTTTGATATGGGGCAGCAGGCCTCGCTTGCTAAAATGAAGATCTGGCAGCGTACTTCGGCACTGTATAATTATGGTAATCCGAAGCGGTTTGAGATTTATGGCAGCAACAGCCCTAATGCCGACGGTAGCTACGACAGCTGGACAAAACTGGCAAGTTTCACCTCGGCTAAGCCATCAGGTTTGCCGACAGGACAAACTAACCAGGCCGATGCCGACTTTGCCGCAGCAGGTGAGCCGTTCAACTTCCCTGCCGATCTGCCTGCATACCGTTACATCAGGTTCAAAGTACTGGAAACCTGGGGCGGAACAAATTACTTTCACCTCATAGAACTGACTATGTACAAAGTGGATAAGTAAAAACTTGGTTTGGTTTAATAATGACAAATTCCCGTTGTTTCAATTGAAGCAGCGGGATTTGTAATTTTAAGGGGAGAGCAAAGAATTATGATTTTCTGCCGCCGCTCGGCTCCAGCCCATAGCCGTTAACTTAAGTGAGTAATTTGGCGTAAGTGTTTTAAAATCCCCTCTCGAGAGGGGGCGCGATGGAACGAGAGGTAGCAGGGATGTGTTATACAAGCGATAAGCCGCACGTAGAATAACACACCCCTCCACCCCTCTCGAGAGGGGAATCGCACATTTCCGTGCTTTTCAGAGGTTTTTTCCTTAAGTTAACGGCTATGGGCTGGAGCCGAGCGGCGGCAGAAGACTTTGGAAAGTTTAACCGTCCTGTTGTAATCAACGCGGGTTTTGGCTAAAGCCGTTTCTTATCTGTTTATGACCGTCGGTTAAAACCGACGACAATGAAGTTTTTTAGCAATATCAGCTTGGAAGTCATTCTTAAATCCCTTTTTTTGAAAAATGGTCTACAAAATAGGTCTTCATTGCCGTCGGTTTTTAACCGACGGCAATGAAGACCAACCAACCCGTTTGGCTTTAGCCGAAATCTCCGCCCAATTACCGCTTATGTGTTTTCCTGTATTTCGATGGCGACATACCGATCAGCTTGGTAAACAACCTCGAAAAATAATAAGGATCATCAAAGCCCAGATCTGAGCAGATCTCCTTGATACTCCTGTCGGTAAAGTACAAATATTGGCAGGAAGCCTGGATCTTGAGCAGGTTAAAATAGTTGATGGGCGATGAGCCTGTTTTTTGTTTAAACAACCGCAAATAATGTGATGCCGAAATGCCCTGCTGCTTAGCCAGGTGCATGACCTCAAATTTTTTGCTGATGTGCTTTTTCATGTAAGCGATAGAATTGCTCACAAAATCGTTATCGTAATCAACGGGGTTTGTTTGTTTGTAATATACCAGCGACGAGATGAAACTAAGCAGGTTGATGTTTACGATCTCCATTTCTTTTTCGTGATAGCTATGTTCAAGTACTGCGTAAACCTGTTCATAAAGCTTGATCCGGCTGCTATCATACGGAACGGATTGTACTGCAGGCTGTCCGTTTTCGAGTGAGCGCTCGTAGATCAATTGCGAATTCAAGCCACTGAAATGAACCCAGTAAATACTCCATGGATTAGTTTCGGAGCTTTTGTAACGATGGGCTATGTTGCGCGGAATGATGAAAAAAGTATTGGGTTTAAGTATGTGGTCCTGGCCGCCTAAATAAACATAGCCTTCTCCATCTATGCAGTAAAGTAAAATATATTCGCTGCTGCCTGTGCGGCGTTCACGGTCATGGTAAGCCGCCTTAGGGTAATAGCCTATTGCGGTGAGGTAAAAGCCTTTGATCAAAGCATTGTTGGTGATCGATTTTTTAATGTTTGGCGGCAATACGATCATTTTTTGACCTATAAAGCCTTCTTTGATCCGCTTTTTGGGCTCGGCTATCGCATTCATAACATTACAGCATAATTGGTGCTTAAAGGTATTTATTTTTTTGATCAAAGCAAGTTTTCAATTGCTGTAGCTTAATGGTAGTATTATCCATCACTTTTTAAGAAATATCCATTTTTTTAACCGCCGTTTCATAGTAGGTTTACCAAAACCAATTAGGGATTAAAACAGGGAGCCGCCTGTTTAACGATAGATAAATACATGAGGTACCAATTTAAATATCAATACGCGCATGGCTGTTAAAACTTCATCCAGTTTATGGGGGCAGCTTAACGGTGCCGATGTGTTCCTTTTCAGGATCGAAAACGAAAACGGGGCCTATGTTGAGCTTACCAATTACGGTGCAGCTATTGTATCGGTTGTAGTACCCGACAGGAAGCAGCAGCTCGAAAACGTGGTTGTAGGCTTCCCCGATCTGCAAGGATATTTGAATGATACCTGTTATATAGGCTCAACTATTGGCCGGTACGCCAACCGCATTAGCAATGCCCGGTTTAAGCTGGATGGTAAAATATATTATTTGGATACCAATGACGGCAAAAACTCTAACCATGCAGGTAAGAGCGGTTTTAACTACAGGGTGTTCGCTGCCGAAACTATTGAGAACGGTGTGGTCATGACATTGACCAGTCCTGATGGCGACGGTGGTTATCCCGGTAAACTGGAGCTTATGGTTATTTATACCTGGAGTGATGATAATGAGTTGCTGATCAATTATAAAGCAACTGTTGATAAAACTACCATAGCCAATTTTACCAACCACGCTTATTTCAACCTATCGGCATTTAGTAGCAAGATCTATAACCATAAGCTTACCGTATCATCAGAATATATTGTGGATTCGTACGAAGATTACACGCCGAGTGGGGCTATCATACCTGCCAGGCAAAAGGCGTATAGCAATAACAAGCTAAGCGATAAATTTAAAATAGATGAAAGCCGTGTTGAAGGGCTCAATCTGTTTTATATCATCGATGCAGAAACGGAAGAGAACAAACTGGCCTATGCCGCCCTTTTAGCCGACGAAGAATCGGGTCGTACGCTTAAAGTCTATACAGATTACCCGGGCGTTTTCCTGTACACTGGCGACTATTTAAGCAGTACCTCGCCAACTCATACCGGTAAACCGGCAAAATCATTTGATGCCCTTTGTCTTGAATGCCAGCATTATCCGGATAGTATTAATCATCCCAATTTTCCGCAAGTCATATTACAGGCAGGCGATGTTTACGATCAAAGCATTTTATACAAGTTTGGCACTATATGAAAAAAAACACCCTGATATTTTTTATTCTATCTGCTTTTGCCTTTAATGTTTCGGCGCAAACCTACACGGTTAAATCGCCGGATAATAACCTGAAACTGGAACTCAAGGCGAATGACAGTGTTAGTTATTCATTGACTTATAAAAACAACCAGCTGATCTTGCCATCGGCTATAGGTCTTAAACTGGATAAAACTATCCTTGGTACAAATGCCAAAGTAATAAGCGCCAAACCATCAACGGTAAATAAAACTATCCGCCCGCTGTACGGCAAAGCCGCTGTACTTACCGATAATTATAACGAATTAGCTATCAGCTTTGCAGGGAACTATAAGCTGCTTATTCGCGCTTACAACGAAGGCGTAGCTTACCGTTTTGTTACCGATCTGAAAGATTCGGTTAAAGTAATGAGCGAACAGGCCGGCTTTAACCTGAAAGGTGCACCCGGTACAACCATTGCCGAAACCGACAATTACACTGCCTGGGAGCTGACTTATAATCAATACAAATCCATCAGCGAGGTAAAGGAAGATAAACATGCCATCACCCCTGCGTTGTACAGTTACAACAATGGCGTAAAACTGATTATTGCCGAGGCCGACTTGTTTGATTACCCCGGAATGTACGTTAAAAAGAAAAACGGCAATATCACAGGCGAATGGGCGGGCTACCCGGCTACAAGCAAAATGGGCAGCTGGGGCGATTTTGTATCGGTAGTAACCTCGCGCGAAAATTATATCGCCAAAGAACCCGGTAAAAAAGAATACCCATGGCGTGTGCTCATCGCTACCGATGATGACAAAACTTTACTGAACAATCAGCTCATTTACAAGCTCTCGAAGCCATCGGTATTGGAAAATACCGCATGGATAAAGCCCGGTAAAGCGGCCTGGGAGTGGTGGCATGATGCTATCCTGCCCGGCGCGCCAATTCCATCGGGCATGGAAAACCGTAGCACGCAGCTGTATAATTTTTATACCGATTTCGCAGCTAAAAATCATTTGGAATACATGATGATAGATGCCGGTTGGAGCGATAACTACGATGTTAAAAAACGTCTTCAAAAAACCGATATCCGGGCGGTAATTCAGCATGCTAATGAAAAACATGTAGGCATTTTTGTGTGGTGTGTAGCTTCGCCGCTGTTGAAAGACCTGGATGCCAATTTGGATTACCTGAAAGAGATTGGCGCGGTTGGTATCAAGGTCGATTTTTTTGACCGCGATGATCAGCAGGCTATCAAATGGCTGCAGGTAATTGCCGAAGGTACTGCCAAAAGACATTTAATGGTTGATTTTCATGGTTGCTCAAAGCCAACCGGTTTGCAGCGCACTTATCCCAATATTATAAACTATGAGGCTGTGCGCGGACAGGAATGTTCAAAGTGGGATTTTACCACCAATCCAGTGCACCATACTACCTTTCCTTTTATCAGGATGCTGGGTGGTCCGCTGGATTATACGCCGGGATCTATGCGCAATAAATCAAAAGATACTTTTAAGCCAATAGCCGAAGGACTGCCATCAACACAGGGTACCCGCTGTCATGAGCTGGCCATGTTTGTGGTGTTTGATCAGCCGTTGGCTGTATTCTGTGATTCGCCGACCGAGTATGAAAAGTACCCGGATATCGAAGCCTATTTATCGGCCGTGCCAACCGTTTTCGATGAAACTAAACCGCTGGATGCCAAAGTAGGCGAATACATCGCGATAGCAAAAAAGAAAGGCAGCGACTGGTACGTTGGTGCCATGACCAACTGGGATGCAAGGGACGTCAATGTTGATTTCTCTTTCCTGCCTGCAGGCGTTAGTTATACAGCAGACCTATACAGTGATGCTGCCGACGCAGATAAGAATGCAGAAAAATATGAGCATAAAACTATCACCGTAAACCGATCAACCAAATTAAACCTGAAACTGGCACCGGGTGGCGGCGCGGTTGTACACTTGCACGGGAAATAGAGATGAATGGATAACGTAGTTTTATATGAATAATAGATTGTTAGAAGTTATTTAAAAGCGATTGAAAAAATGTTTTTGTAGAGACGCATAATTGCGTCTCCCGTAGGACAAGCAGATTTTAAGGTGGATAGGCAAACTTAAATTGCATGCGAGAGACGCAATTATGCGTCTCTACATTAAAACTTAATTAAAGTAGATTTATAAAGAGAAGAAGACAACCAATTATCAAATGATCACTGATTTAAAAAAAGAAGTTAAGTTTAACAGCAGCTACATTATAGGGATCTCCTTTATTTCGGCGCTGGGCGGCTACCTGTTCGGCTTTGATTTTGCCGTAATATCGGGTGCATTACCATTCCTCCGCAAAGAGTTTGGGCTCGATCCTATTTGGGAAGGATTCCTGACCGGCTCACTGGCCCTGGGCTGTATTGTGGGCTGTATCATTGCCGGCAGCATTGCCGAAAAATTTGGCCGTAAACCGGGCCTGATGATTGCCGCGTTCATCTTCGCGGTATCGTCATTGGCTATTTCGGTATCAACATGGCTGGCCTATTTTATTACCATGCGCTTTGCAGCCGGTGTTGGCGTAGGTATGGCATCCATGCTTTGCCCCATGTACATTGCCGAGATTTCGCCGGCTAAAGTACGCGGACGTAATGTGGCTATTAACCAACTTACGGTAGTGCTGGGCATCCTGATCACCAACCTGTGTAATTACTTTTTGGCCGATACCGGCGATAACGCCTGGCGATGGATGTTTGGTTTAGGTACCGTGCCTGCAGTAGTTTTTATGCTGGGTGTATTGTTCTTGCCCGAAAGCCCGAGGTGGCTAATGAAAGTAGGCAGGAATGAAGATGCCGAAAAGGTACTTTACAAAATAGGCTCCGAAGAATTTGTTGTCTCTACCAAAGAGGCCATTGAAAAGTCATTGAAAGGAGGGACAGGCAAGCAATCATACCGCGCGGTATTTGAAAAAGCTGTACGTCCTGCTGTGCTGATAGGTATCACGCTGGCCGTGTTTCAGCAGTTTTGCGGTATCAATGTGGTATTTAACTATACCTCAACCATTTTTGCTTCGGTAGGTTCAAGTTTGAACCAGCAACTTTTTGAAACTGTTTCTATCGGCATAGTTAACCTGGTATTTACGCTGCTGGCTATGTGGCAGGTTGATAAGCTTGGCCGTAAGCCGTTGATGCTCATCGGCTCCTTAGGCTTATCCATATTTTATATTGTATTGGCTTACCTGCTGCAAAATCATTTGTCGGCTAAACTGGTATCGGTTTTCGTATTGCTGGCGATTAGCACTTATGCGCTTTCGCTTGCGCCTATCACCTGGGTGCTTATTTCGGAGATCTTCCCTAATAAAATTCGCGGTGCTGCGTCAACAGTGGCCATTGTATCGTTATGGGGAGCCTATTTTATACTGGTGTTCACCTTCCCGATACTGGCTAAGGTGTTGGGTACTTACGGGCCGTTTTATATGTACGCGGTGATCTGCTTTTTGGGCTTTTTGTTTGTACTACGGAAAGTGAAAGAAACCAAAGGCCAAACCCTTGAAGAGTTAGAAGAAAATTTAATAAGACATTAATAATTATAAGCTACATGAATAATTTGGATGTAAATGTTTGGGAAGAAAAGGTAATTATCCCAACCTACGGTATAGGCAAGCCCGATAAAAACCCCATGTTTTTTGAAAAGCGGGTTTACCAAGGCAGCAGCGGTAAGGTATACCCTAACCCCGTTATCGAAAAAATTTACGACGAAAAAGAAGACAAAGAATACACGGGCCTGTACCTGGAGAATAAATACCTTAAAGTGTTGATCCTGCCTGAGCTTGGCGGCCGGATTCAGACAGCTTATGACAAGATCAAAGACCGTCATTTTATTTACCACAACCAGGTAATTAAGCCCGCACTGGTAGGCTTAACCGGTCCCTGGATTTCGGGCGGTATTGAGTTTAACTGGCCGCAGCACCACCGCCCAAGCACTTTTGAGCCGGTTGATTATAAAATTGAAGAAAACGCCGACGGCAGCAAAACCGTTTGGGTTAACGAGGTAGAGCGCATGTTCCATACCAAAGGGATGGCCGGCTTTACACTTCACGCTGATAAGGCCTACATCGAAATAAAAGCGAAACTATATAACCGCTCGGCCCTGCCGCAAACCTTTTTATGGTGGGCTAATCCGGCTGTAAAGGTTAATGACGATTACCAGTCGGTTTTTCCACCTGATGTGAACGCGGTATTTGACCACGGAAAGCGTGATGTATCTACTTTCCCGATAGCTACCGGTACTTATTACAAAGTTGACTATTCGCCGGGTACGGATATCTCAAGGTATAAAAATATCCCGGTACCAACGTCGTACATGGCCATCAACTCCAACTATGATTTTGTTGGGGGATATGAGCATGATTCACAAGCAGGTTTGCTGCACGTAGCTAATCACCATGTATCGCCCGGAAAAAAACAGTGGACCTGGGGCCATAGCGATTTCGGTGTAGCGTGGGATAGGAACCTGACCGATGAGGACGGCCCTTACATAGAGTTGATGACCGGCATGTTTACCGATAATCAGCCCGATTTTACATGGCTGATGCCGCACGAAGAAAAGCATTTTACCCAATACTTTATGCCATACCGCGAGCTTGGTGTAATTAAAAATGCTACCAAAGATATCTTGCTGGCGCTGAATTATGAAGATGGCAAGCTGCTGTTAAAAGTATACGTAACCGGTGAGCAAAATAATCTTAACATCAAACTACAGCACGATGGCAAGGTATTGCTAAGCGAAAAAGCCTCTATCGTACCAGAGCAGGTTTTGATAAGGGAGATAGCTGTTAAAAATATCGACGAGAATCTTTTATTGTTAACCGTACATTCGGAAGCAGGTAAAGAACTTATTAAATACGATGCGGCCAGCAATAAGTTGAACAATATCCCGGAAGCAGCTAAACCAGCGTTGTTACCTGCCGATGTTGAAAATAATGAGCAACTATTTTTAACCGCACAACATTTAGAGCAGTACCGCCATGCTACCTACAGCCCGGTACCTTATTACGAAGAGGCTTTGCGCCGCGATCCGAAAGATCTCCGTAACAACAATGCCTTGGGTTTATGGTACCTGCGCCGCGGTCAGTTTGCTAAAAGTGAACCATACTTCCGGAAAGCGGTTGAAACCATTACCCAGCGTAACCCTAACCCTTATGATAGCGAGTGCTATTACAACTTAGGCTTGGCGCTTAAATTCCTCGGTAAAAAGGATGAGGCTTATAAAACATTTTACAAGGCCACCTGGAGCAATGCCTGGAAAGACAGCGGCTATTTCTCGGTAGCACAGATCGACCTGCAAAACGGCGATTATGAACTGGCGCTTGATCATTCACTGTCATCTTTAGACAGGAACGCTAACAACAGTAAAGCTTATGTTTTACGTTCGGCGGCTTTCCGCAAACTGGAACGTTTTGAAGAGGCTGTTGAAGTAAGCGTTGCAGCTATCAAAAGAGATGCCTTTAACTTAGGTGCTTTGTTTGAATTAGTTTGTGCTTACAAAGCTTTAGGTAATGAAGAAAAAGCCATGAACAGCCTTAATGAACTTACCAAACTATCACGGGGGTATTACCAAAACTACATTGAATACGCACTTGATTACGCCAATGCCGGCCTTTACCAGGAAGCTACCGATCTGTTGAGTTATGCAGTTAACGGTGATGCTACCAGTCCGATGGTATACTATTACCTGGGTTATTTTGCCTGCCAGTTAAATAATAATGAACAAGCATCAGCATATTTTAAACTGGCTTCGGCAGCTGATTCGTATTTATGTTTCCCAGATAGGCTGGAAGATATCAGCGTATTGAAACTGGCCGCTGAGCTTTTACCTGCTGATGCTAAGGCTCCATATTACTTAGGCAACCTGTTTTACGATAAACTGCAATATGATGATGCCATTGCGGCCTGGGAAACATCGGCACAGTTAGATGATACCTTTCCAACCGTGTTCAGGAATTTGGGTATTGCTTACTATAACAAGCGTAACGATCCGTCAAAAGCGTTAACATGCTTTGAAAAAGCTTTCGCGCTGGATACAACGGATGCACGCATCCTGATGGAGCTTGATCAACTATACAAAAAGCTGAACCGCCCTGCTGATGAACGCCTGAAATTTGTTGAAGCCAACCTGGAAACTGCTAAACTCCGTGATGATGTTTACTTGGAGCGCGCAACATTGTATAACTTTTTAGGCGAGCACCAAACAGCATTTGAACAAGTAACGCAAAGAACTTTCCACCCATGGGAGGGAGGCGAAGGCAAGGCTTCGGGCCAGTATGTTGCATCATTGGTTGAAATGGCCAAGCAACACATCCGTGATGGCAAAAATCATGAAGCCATTGAACAGTTAACGCAAGCGCAAACCTATCCTCATAATTTAGGCGAAGGCAAACTGTTCGGCACCCAGGAAAATGATATCTTTTACTGGTTAGGTAAGGCTTATGAAAACCTGCAGCAAACAGAAGAAGCCAAGGCTTATTTTGAAAAGGCAGCCATCGGTTTGGAAGACCCCACAGCGGCGGTTTTTTACAACGATCAGCAGCCTGATAAGATCTTTTATCAGGGTTTAGCTAAAAAATGTCTGGGTGACAGTACATCGGCAGAGCGTATCTTCAAAAAACTGCTTAATTATGGTATCGGGCACATGGATGATAACGTAAAAATTGATTACTTTGCCGTCTCGCTGCCAAATTTGCTCATTTTTGAAGATGATTTGCAGGTAAGGAACCGCGTGCATTGCTACTTTTTACAAGGACTGGGACACCTCGGTTTACGTGATTTTGAGCAGGCACAAAAGGCCTTTACTGAAGTTCTGAAACTTGATGCCGGGCACTTTGGTGCGAGGATACATCAAAATATGATAAACCAAAATACCGAAGTAGCCGGTTAAACCAAAAATCACACGTGAGAACTACTCAAAAGAAAACTTTACCACTGGGCCTGCTTTTTGCAGGCTCAATGCTGTTGGCCGGCAGGGCAGCAGCACAGGATGTAACTATCCCTGTTGAAACCCAGCACAACGCTATCGTGCTGCAAACTGATGCCGAAAAACACCTGAACATGGTGTACCTGGGCGCGAAACTGGCCAACACGGCAGAGTATGCCCGCATCCAGAAAATGTACAAGCAGGCCGACGATTCGGGTGTACAGAATGATGTTTATACACCATCAGGATCGGCCAGTCTTGGCGAACCAGCCATTACCGTTACCCATGCCGATGGTAATAAATCATTAAACCTGGCCTATGTAAGCCATACAGTTAGTAAGGTTGATGATGATATTTCATTATTAGTGGTTACCCTCAAAGATCCTGTTTATGATTTTGAGGTAAAGCTGCACTATAAAACCTATTTTAAAGAAGATGTTACCGAACAATGGTCGGTAATCAAGCATAACGAAAAAGGTGTTGTTACACTTAACAAATATGCTTCGGCCAATTTAAACCTGAAGGGTAACACTACAGGTGGTTTCTGGCTGAAACAATACCACGGCAACTGGGCGATGGAAGTGCAGCCGGAAGAAGCCCGTTTAACGCACGGCATCAAAACTATCGACAGCAAGCTGGGTACCCGTGCCAATCTTTATGAGCATTCCATGTTTGCCATATCGCTGGATAAACCGGCTACCGAAGATGAAGGAAAGGTGTTTTACGGTGCTATGGAATGGTCAGGCAATTTCAGGGTTGATTTTGAGCTGGATGTAGCCAATAACCTGAAAATTATTGCAGGTATTAATAATGCTGCTTCCGAGTATCATTTAAAACCAAATACTGAATTTACTACGCCTGCTTTTCTGTATACTTATTCAGACCATGGCAAGGGCGATGCCAGCCGCAAGCTGCAAAGCTGGGCCCGCAAATACAAAATTGTTGATGGCGAAGGCTCAAGGCTTACATTGTTGAACAACTGGGAATCAACCTATTTTGATTTTAATGAGAGCAAGCTTGCGGGCTTGTTAAAAGATACAAAAAAACTGGGTGTCGACCTGTTTTTACTGGATGACGGTTGGTTTGGCAACAGCCACCCGCGCAACGGCGATAATGCAGGTTTGGGCGATTGGCAGGAGAACAAACAAAAGCTCCCTAACGGCATCAGCTCATTAGTGAAAGAAGCGCAGGCCAATGGCGTAAAATTTGGTATCTGGATTGAGCCGGAGATGGTTAACCCTGCCAGCGATCTGTACAAAGCGCATCCTGATTGGGTGATCAAACAACCAAACCGTCCTGAAAAATACTTCAGGAACCAACTGGTGCTTGATTTAGCCAACCCTAAAGTACAGGATTTTGTATTTGGCGTAGTTGATAACCTGTTCACTAAAAATCCTGATTTGGCTTATATTAAATGGGATTGTAATGCGGTTATCTACAATGCTTACTCGGCTTATTTGAAAAAAGACCAGTCGCACATTTATGTTGATTATGTGAACGGTTTGTACAATGTATTGAAACGTGTTCGCGCCAAATACCCTAAAGTACCATTGATGCTTTGCTCAGGCGGCGGTGGCCGTGTTGATTATGGTGCACTGCAATACTTTACCGAGTACTGGCCAAGTGATAATACCGACCCGCTGGAGCGTGTGTTTATACAATGGGAATATTCATTCTTCTACCCGGCTATCACCAGTTCAAACCACGTTACTGATTGGGGCAAACAACCAATTAAATACCGTGTGGATGTAGCGATGATGGGTAAAATGGGCTTTGATATTGTGATAGGCAAGCTAAGCGAAAATGATTTGAGTTTCTGCCAGTCGGCCTTGAAAAACTATGATGGTTTGAAAGATGTGATCTGGCATGGCGATCAGTACCGTTTAGCATCACCATGGGACAACGACGCTGCTTCTATCATGTATGTGAATACTGATAAATCAAAAGCGGTGATGTTCAACTATTTGGTGAATAACCGTTACGGCTCAGGTAGCAAAGTACCTGTACGCCTGAAAGGTCTCGACCCTAACAAGAAATACCGCGTAAAAGAGATCAACCTTTATCCGGGCACAGGTTCGGTATTAGGAAACGAAGATTTAACCTTTACCGGCGATTTCCTGATGAACGTTGGGATCAATCCCGAAGCCAGTACTTACCATACCAGCGTGGTACTGCAGCTGGAAGCGATCTGATAACGGCGATTTAAAACAAGAAAGGGAGCGGCTTGCCGCTCCCTTTCTTGTTTTATGAACTGACCGAAGTTACGCTATCGCTAAACGTCGGTCAGTAACAGAGTAAAATAAAAACGCCATTGCGAATGACGTTTTTATTGATGTTATTTCTGTTGGATTGTGTGCAACTTACCTCGACCAGTAACAGCTGTTAAAGGAATGTCATTGCGAGCGCAGCGTGGCAATCGCATACTATACAGGGCGGCTGTGCTTACGTGCGATTGCTTCGTAGTGTCTCCTCGCAATTGACATAAAAAATAGTTACCTCAACTTATCTTCCATATCAAAATGCTCAATCCTTGCCGAACTCGATGGCTGTTTACTACAGGCAGAATAAAAAACATAATCCTTATCCTCATTAATACCCGGAAACAGTTTGTTAATAACCTTCCTGATCTGCAGGTTCTCACTTTTTACCGCATTGGTATCGGCAATATTTACCTTCGTAACATAGTAAATCATCGGGAACCAGCCATGATTGTTTTTTTGGTTGCCGAGCCTAAATACTCTTGGTTTCCCTGCAACCCCATCAATTACTACCGGGAAACGGTATTGTTTTGCCGTTGCTTCTGCTGCACTCTGGAATAGTTTGCCTGCCTCGGCATGGTATTGATATTGCCAGTAGTCATTGGGTGCATTACATTGTAAAGATAGCTCAAGTGTTAAACGTGCGTCGGCAAAAAGCTGTTTATCATATTTCGCCTTGCCTGACTGGTAAAGCTCGGGTGCGGTTTTACCGTTAATTTTATAAGTGTTAACGTTTAGCGAAGCCAGTTTCCATCCGTAGTTGTATTTGGCATACATGGCCGTGATCATTTCCTGGTTCGGAAACTTTTTATCTTTTGGCAAAAACAAAGCAAAGTACATTTCATGAGTGATGCCGTTATAGGTCATCTTATAGCTATTAATACCTGCCGACAGATTACTTATGGTATCGGTGCTGCGATGTTTGTTCACTATATAATACTCATCGTATATTTCATAATCGGTGGTTTTAGCAGCATTGCCAACTAATTCTATCAGCCTCAGGTTTGATTTATCATCAAGCATCTCCTGCGATTCCATATTGCTGATATCATCAGCGTTGCCGGTGTGCAGATCACGAAGCAATTGTTCGTTTAGTTTATGAAAATCATTGCGTTTGCCGTCGGGGATCTGGTCGTTTCGCCATGATCCGGGCTGCTTGATACAGCTTTGTAATGATACAGTGAGTAAGATAAACGGAATAAGTTTAATCGTGTTTTGGTATAGGGTTTTCATATTAACTGTAATGATATGAAAAAACGCTGAACTGTGCCACCTGAAGCTGTTTGGGAGGATTTGACAAAACAATATATTCACAATTGCCGGTTTTGCTTAAGCTGATAAGGGTTTACAAAAGTTGACAGGACTGACATTTTACTTAAGAATCCTGCCAGAAAATGTTAAATATCTGTTTGTGTAATAAAAAATGATTTCTTTTGAACCTGTCCTTTCACAACCTGCGGCTATAATGTTTTTAATTGCCAGGTTTGTTGCATTGCTGTAACAAATGGGAACGGAAATTTATATGGAAAACTTAAATGGAATTTTTGATCTGGAATGTTTCTTTCATTTATCTCTTGACTGGTTATGTGTGGCCGGGTTCGACGGTTACTTCAAAAAAATCAATCCCGCTGTTTCAAAAACTTTAGGATATACCGAAAGCGAACTGTTTGCAAAGCCTATCGACTCGTTTGTTTACCCCGAAGACAGAAGCATTACTGCCAGTAAACGTGAAAGTATAAAGAAGAATAACCCGCTGTATAATTTTGAAAACAGGTATGTAACCAAAAGCGGAGAAATAGTTTGGCTTTCATGGACATCAATGCCGGTAAAAAAACAGCAACTGGTTTTTGCTATTGCCAGGGACATTACCGACAAAAAGAAACTGGAGGAATTTAGCAAGGCATCAATTGTATCGGCACAAAACAATGAAATGCAAAAGGGAACAGATCTTAGTACACATAATCTGAAGCCAATAAGCGAGCTTTCCATTGCCGATCAGCTTTGGCTTTATGAGCTTGAAACGCTGGTAAGAAAATATATCGGCAAGGTTGATTTAATTATTGTATTGTTAAGCAACGAAATGGGTTTAAGTGAAAGGCAATTGCACCGTCGTATAAAAAGTACCACAGGCGTTACGCCCAATAACTATATCCGGAGGATCCGTCTGCTTATGTCTATGGAAGCAATAAACAGTGGTAAATATCGTACCGTAGCCGAAATATCTTATATAGCAGGCTTTGAAACCCCGGCCTATTTCCGAAAACTATTTAAAGAGTTTTATGGCCGCGATGTAGTGGAGTTTCTGCAATAAAACATAAGTGGTACAAAAGCTTCACGTAACAACGCAAAGATTTCAGCTTAGCACCTTTGAGGCTTAGGGTAAGGATACCCCTGTCACAAATACCCCCTTTATTTGTCGCGTACGCAACGCTGCGATGATGTTGATTTTTGAGATATTTGATGAACTCAATAGCTAATCATGGAAAATTCAGCAACTAACGGCACCCAGGTGATTGCCATAAAAGAGGCTCAAAAATACTTGATGTTAAATGTGCTATGCTCAATGGATCAACCTTTGAGCAAATGATGATGAACAATGCAAGTTTTAAGGATGTGTGCATTACCAAACTTAAAATTGAAGATGCTAACCTGAGCGACCTGGAAATAAAATACGCGCAGCTCGGCGGTGCTTATATCCATGATATAGGTATGCCGCCCGAAGGGCATCCAGCTTATGATGCCTCCGCCAAACAACATCCGCTTAAATTTGAAAACTGTGATTTACAGGGTAGCACCATAACCGATTGCAACCTGAGCGATGTTAATATCACAGACTGCAACCTGAGCGGTATGAAAATTAATGGCATCGACGTGGCTGATCTGCTAAAGGCATACCAACAGAAATAGAGAGGAACTCCAAGAAGCCGTTTAAAATCTAATAAAAAGACCGTCATTGCGAGGTACCTCGCAATGACGGTCTTTTTAACGTTATCACATTAAATAGCTTTTGGCTTTCTGCATTTAGCTTTTCGCTTTTACTTACTTGCCCACACATTATCCTTTTTATTACTGTCGGGATCATAGGTAGTACCTAACACCAGCTTTTTAACTGCTTTTTTTGCAGTGAAGTTAACTGTGGTTGTTTTGTTACCGGTGGCCCAAACAGCTATACTTTTATGTACCAGTTCGGTAGTGCCGTCTGCATAGTTAACGGTTATATTAACGGGGATGGGTTTACTACCAATTTTGGTAATGTTAATGCTGTATTTCAATCCGGTGTTAGTTACTTTATCAATGGCCAAATCGGTTACGCCATTATCAAAGAACCAGGCCTTCCAAAACCAGTTAAGGTTTGTGCCCGAGCCGGTGTTCATACAATTAAAAAAATCATAAGGCATAGGGTGTTTGCCATGCCATTGTGCAATATAATAATGCAGGGCTTTGGTAAATAACTCATCGCCAAGCATATCTTTTACATATAAATAGCCCAGGCCAGGTTTTGGATAGCTATCGGTAAAGCCCGCTGTGCCTGTAAGCATGGGCGTAAGCGTCATCACCGGAACATCAACCTCATGGCCCGCACTTTGTTCTACGGCGGCAACACCGTACGGATCAACAATTGAAGGATCTATCTCAGGGCTTACCAGCCATTCACCTATAGTTGCCCAACCCTCGTCCATCCATCCATATTTGGTTTCGTTAATACCCATGTAAAACGGGAACATGGTATGGAAGATCTCATGATCGGTAAGCTCAATGGCATCTGCTTTATCTTCAAGCGGGTTATCGTTCACCATCATGGGGTACTCCATCTGGTCGAGTCCATCAAATACGGTTTCATGCTGATACGGATATGGCCATTTCGGGAACTTGTAACTCATTACTTCTACCGTTTTGCGGGCGTAGTCAACCACTGCATAATAATCTTTGTGTTTTTCGTTAAACACAGCATCTACGCGGGTACGCCTGCCGGTTTTAGGATCAACCACCAGGCTCGATGCTTTCCATAAATAATGGTTGCTGGTAGCAAAAACAAAGTCGGTAACACTATCGGCTTCAAACTTCCAGGTGTTGGTTGGATTGTTTTTGGTGATATTGCCTGCTTTGATATCATCTTCGGCAATAATGTCGGTTACTTTATCACTTGCGCCGGCATCGGTAATGCGTTTAACGATACGGCTATCGTAAACGTCATTGGCGTTTTTCAAATCGCCTGTTGCCCAAACCTTATAATCGCCGGGCACGGTGATCTCGGCACTGAAATGGCAAAAATCATTATAAAACTCCTGCGCACCAACGTAAGGGTAGTCATTCCATCCATCAATATCATCGTAAACCGCTACCCGAGGGAAAAAATAGGCAATAAAGAATGCGCCAGTATCAATTTGGCCCGTACGAATATGCGAACCCTTATTTAAAGTGTAAGCATAGCTGATATCAAAATGAACCTTTTGTTTTGGAGCAACGGGCGGAACTTTTTGCGTCATGTTTGTGCCATTGATGCGGCGGGTTTTAGCACTATCGGGCGTTTTATTATCGATGCTAAGGCTTTTAATTTGTACACCATCAGTAAGGTCATCAGCCGAAACCGGCATTTGGCGCACCACTCCTTTTTTATACAGGTTAGGATAAAGCTTAAATAGTATCCGCTTTAAAGTATCAGGGCTGTTGTTAATATAGTCGATGCCAACGGTGCCGCTCACCAGGCGTGTTTTGGGGTCGAAATTTACTTTGATCGTATAGTCGGCAGTGTTTTGCCAGTAATTTTTACCGGGAGCTCCGGCTGTAGTTCGGGTGCCTTTGGTATATGTATTTTGCAGGTTTACGGCTATAGGCAAAGTTTGCTGTGCAAATGCTGTAGTACTGCCCAATAATAAAATAAAAGGCAATAATTTTTTTATACTGATCATCTATGCGGATATATATGAGTTATATTTGAGGTAAATATAATAAACCGCTGGCAGAACCCGGATAAGCGATAATTTTGTATTGCAGATATATTACGGTGTAAACCAAAACGGTTTTTGAGTACTTTACCATCTATAAACAGCATCCATGACTGCCGAAAAAATGATCATTGTAACCGGTAAGCAATACCTTGAGCTAAAACAAAGCTTAGAAAGCGTTGAGGGGCTTACCTATAATATAGGCACCGATAAACATCCCGAAATAGTTAAGGTGACAAACATTTACATGGATACCGATCCCGATTTTACCCGTAACCCACGGCAGTTTGCCCGTATGCACGAGGACCTGAACGTACAGGTTAAGCTGGAGTACCTGGCAGAATAGATAATTTTCCAAGGTAATTGTTCCCCAATATAATCGTAATCGCTTATTTTTAGGCCATGCATCATCCTGAAGATAATCCCTGGAAAATAACGTCACAAAAAAACATCTACGATAACCCCTGGATCAACGTTACCGAATACAAGGTCATTAACCCGGCCGGTAATCCTGGTATTTATGGCAAAGTACATTATAAAAACCTGGCTATAGGTGTTTTGCCTTTAGATGATGAGTTGAATACTTACCTCGTTGGGCAGTACCGTTTTCCATTAAATCAGTACAGCTGGGAAATGCCCGAAGGTGGTGGCCCAGAGGGCACAGATCCGCTCGAATCGGCCAAACGTGAACTACTGGAAGAGACTGGTTTAAAAGCTTCACAATGGACAGAAATTCAGCGCCTGCACCTCAGCAATTCGGTAAGCGATGAGTTGAGTATCTTGTACCTGGCCCGCGGCCTTAAGCAGTTTGAAGCCGAGCCAGAAGAAACCGAACAGCTGATCATCAAGAAAGTGCCTTTTGCTGAAATTTACCGCATGGTTTGTGACGGCGAAATTACAGATTCCATGACTGTAGCCGCAGTACTTAAGGTTCAGTTACTCCTTACAGAAAACCGTTTGTAAATTACCGCTTTATTGAAAAAAATATAACTTTGCCCGTTGATGAAAAAGTTATTAGGATATATTTTAACACCGTTTACCGCCATCGCATTTTCCTTATGTTTAGTTATATTTCATCCTATACAGTGGGTTTGTTTTCGTGTGTTTGGCTATTCGGCGCATAAAAGGGCTGTTGATATATTAAACTTATTCCTGTTACGTACTTTTTATATCCTGGGCGATACCGTAACTTTTATCAATGAGCAAAATTTACCTGTTGGCAGGCCTATTATATTTGTGGCCAATCACCAAAGCCTGCTCGATATTCCGCCGCTTATCTATTATCTGCGTAAATACCACGCCAAGTTTGTTTCTAAAATAGAACTCACCAAAAATATTCCATCTATTAGCTATAATCTTAAACATGGCGGAGGTGCTAACATCGACAGGAAAGATTCGCGCCAGGCCATGACCGAGATGATGAAGCTGGGTGAGCGTATGAAAGCCAATAACTGGTCGGCAGTGATTTTTCCGGAAGGCACCCGTTCAAAGGATGGTACGGTTAAAACATTTCACTCGGCCGGGATATCCATGCTTTTGAAAAAATGCCCCGACGCACTGCTTGTTCCCATAGCAATAGCCGATGCCTGGAAAGTTATGAAGTATGGCTATTTCCCTCTCAATACTTTTACACCGGTAACCTGGACAGTACTGGAACCTATTGAACCCGGCAAAACCCCGGTTGCCGAACTGGTGCTGGAAGCTGAGAACAGGATCAAGGCTGCTTTGGCTCGATTTCGGATTTTTTATTAACTGACTAATGTTGTCATTGTCGTCTTAAGTGTTCGGAAGGCGTAGGTCAGTTGAATACGTTGTTTTAAAAAAACATGTCATTGCGAGGAGGAACGACGAAGCAATCTCGTAGCTGTGCAGATCGGATATGCATTGGCTACGAGATTGCCGCGCTGCGCTCGCAATGACATTGTTTTTATTTCGCCTCTCCCCTGGTCGAAGTTCAGCGATAGCGTAACTTCGTGCTGAAATGCGTTAAGCTTTCAGCTTAATTGTACTTCGACTTACTTTTCTATCCCGCAAGCAGAATGCTTGCCCTGTTTTAGGTCGAAGTTACGCAATCGCTAAACTTCGACCAGTTAAAGACATCGACTCCCCACTTCCGAAATCCCAAATTTGATATCCGAAATACAATTAATCTGTTAATAATCAGTTAAATGTTAACAAATAAATCATATCATATTTACGTTAATATGAAACGTTATCGCTTATTTTTATAGACCCATAAAAAAGGTCGCCTAAAATTTACCTAAAATAATTTTTATGACCTGGAGAAAATTCAGCGGCGAAGTAATCCAATCGCCCATTATGGAAGAGGTTGAAAAGGCAATTGAACGCGAAGCCCTCCTCGGTAACAAGCTCAAAGTATGTATCGGCACCGACTCACAAGTTAAAGGATCTGTAACAGATTTTGCAACAGTGATCGTGTTTCTGCGCGAAAAGCGCGGTGCTTTCATGTTCATACACCAGGAGCGTACTTCGCAAAAAATGAGTATTAAAGAAAGGATGCTGAGCGAAGTTCAAAAGTCTATCGATATTGCCTACAAGCTTTGCGATTTGCTCGACCTGTATGATGTGGAGCTTGAGGTACATGCCGACATTAACACCAACCCGATGTTTAAGAGTAACGCTGCCTTGCATGAGGCTATGGGTTACATTCTGAGCATGGGCTTTGTGTTTAAAGCTAAGCCCGAAGCTTTCGCAAGTTCATACTGTGCAAACAAAATAGTGCAGTAAATTTGCCGAAACTAAAAGCGGTGTATCTATATTTGATATTGAAACATATCAGATATACCTATGTCGCCACTTATTGAAATCAACGACCCGGCTTTAGTCGCACAGGATACTATTCTTATTGATGCCCGCGGAGGGCAAGACTCTTACCAGCGTTACCTGGCAGGCCATTTAAACCACGCCATCTACGCCGACCTTGATCAGCACCTTACCACTAAACCCAATGACCCCGCCTTTGGCGGCAGGCATCCTTTGCCCAATATACAGGAGTTTGCTGTATTGTTAGGTAACTGGGGTATTACGCCCGGTAGTCACGTTGTGGTTTATGACGACAAATCAGGCGCGTTCAGTGCATCTCGTTTATGGTGGATGTTGCGCGCAATTGGCCATGAAAATGTACAGGTACTAAATGGCGGTTTACAAGCAGCTAAGGATGCCGGTGTTGCCTTAAGTACAGAAGCTTATAAGCCAACCCCGGTTGATCCGTATCCGGTAACGCACGAGTATGCCAACACTGTTGAGATAGCTGAAGCCGGTGAAGCTGCACAGGATTCTTCACGACTGGTAATTGATGTGCGTGAAACGCCAAGATATTTAGGACAAACTGAACCGTTGGATTTGATAGCGGGGCATATCCCCGGCGCTTTAAACCTGCCTTATATCAACAACCTTGGGGCTGATGGTAAGTATTTATCCGCAGATGAGCTGCGTAAAACTTATGATGCTGCTATAGGTGATGTAGCACATGACCAGGTGATTGTTCACTGCGGATCGGGTGTTACAGCCTGCCATACGCTGTTAGGTATGGACTATGCCGGTATCAGTGGCCCTAAGCTCTATGTTGGCTCATGGAGCGAATGGTCAAGAAGGGATTTGCCGATAGGGAAGGAAGAAAGGTAGGTTAAAAAAATGTCATTATAAGGGACGAAGCAATCGCACAGAAGCAGGGCCGCCCTGTATAGCATGCGATTGCCGCGCTTATAATGACATGACTTTTATTCCTCCGCTGCTCGACTTGTAGTCCTGTAGCCGTTAAAAAGCGCGGGCTTGTGCGATTCCCCTCTTGAGAGGGGCGGAGGGGTGTGTTTCTGCTTTGATAAGCTTGTAGCAGAAACACACCCCTGCTACCGCTCGTTCCTCCACGCCCCCTCTCAAGAGGGGATTTTTAAAAGCTTGCGGTATAATTCAATATCAAAACACTTATCATTCCCCTCTGTTACCACATTGTGAAAACATACGTTTTAAAAAGAGAACAATCTATTCCCATAAGCATTGATCAGGCCTGGGATTTTTTCTCGTCGCCATTAAACCTGGCTAAGATCACCCCGAATGATATGCGTTTCGTGGTAACTTCTGATTATACCGAAACTACTAAAATGTATGCCGGCATGATCATTACTTATAAAATATCACCATTATTGGGTATCAAAATGAACTGGATGACGGAGATCACCCATGTTGATGATAAAAAATATTTTGTTGATGAACAGCGGTTCGGCCCTTACGCTTTATGGCACCATCAGCACCATTTCAAAATTATTGAAGGCGGCGTTCACATGACCGATCTGTTGCATTATGCCATTCCTTATGGCGTGTTTGGCCGGTTAGCGAATACCGTTTTTGTTAAAGGTAAGGTGGAGCAGATATTTGATTACAGGGTTAAGGCAATAGAGGAGCTGTTTGGGGAATACAAGTAACTGCCGCGAAATTTTCTCCATGTCATTGCGAGCGCAGCGCGGCAACCGCATGCTTTACAGAGCCGCTGTGATATTGCAGCATTTTGTAAATTAACCACATGAAACTACACCAATACTATGTTTACATCATTACCAACCAGGCAAACACGGTATTATATGTTGGCGTAACCAATGATATTAAGAACCGTATATCCGAGCATAAGTTGAAAATATTTAAGGGATTCACAGCAATGTATAATTGCAATAAGCTGGTTTACTTTGAAGATTTTCAATGGATTCAGGATGCTATTGCAAGGGAAAAGCAATTAAAAGCAGGTTCACGTCAAAAAAAGATTGATCTGATTATTGCAGATAATCCAATGTGGAACGATTTGAGCGACGGTTGGTATGATTGATGTCGAGCAATATAAAAATGCGTAATAACCTTTGCGTGATTGCTTTGCTCAGCATGCGGTTGCCACGCTGCGCTCGCAATGACATTTTGGGAACAGCCCCGCGGGCTGAAAGCCCGTGGCAGACAACATTATTCCCCTACCAACACAGCCTCTTCTTCAACTACCTTAATTTTTTGCCTGCTCAGCGTGAATGCAAACACTGCGCCTGTTGAGGCCATGATCACGCCGACAATTTCGGGAGAGGTAAAGCCTAATCCCCAGGCAATGGGTAGGCCACCCAAAAACGCACCCAAGGCGTTGCCGATGTTAAAAGCGGCCTGTGTAGCTGCTGCACCGAGCATTTCGGCACCTTTGGCGGTGTTGATCATTAATGTTTGTATAGGCGAACCAATGGCCATTGAAAGTCCTCCGGTTATGAAAGTCATGACAAGCGACAGGATCTGGTTTTGCGACACAAAGAAGATGATAACCAATGATATGGCCATGGTGATCATCAATATTAAGCAGGCTTTTACCGGGGAAACCATATCTGCCAGTTTGCCGCCGAAGAAATTGCCTACCACCATGCCCAAACCTGCTAATATCAACACATAAGGCACATTGCTTGCCGGAAATTTTGAAACCTCGGTCATGAGCGGGGCGATATAGCTGATCCAGGCAAAAAGTCCGCCTGTACCAATTGCAGTTAAACCGATGATGAGCCATGCCTGTTTTTTTCTGAAAAATGAAAGCTCCGAGCGGATGTTCCCTGCGTTATTAGGGGCTAACTGCGGTAACCATAACTGGATAAATGTTAATGTAAGCAAACCAATTACAGCTATCATCCCAAAAGTATATCGCCATGAATAATGGTGGCCGATATAAGTACCTAACGGAACGGTGATCAGGTTGGCAACGGTAAGTCCGGCAAACATGATGGATATGGCCTGGGCCTGTTTACCCTTCTCGGCAAGTCGGGTGGCCACTACTGAGCCTACACCAAAAAATGCACCGTGCGGCAATCCGGCCAGCAACCTCGAAAATAACAAGACATAATGATTGGGGGCAAAGGCCGAACATGCATTGAAAACCGTAAAAATGATCATTAGCAGGGTTAAGATCTTTTTAGGTGGATAGCTGCCGGTAAAAGCAACCAATAATGGTGCGCCAATAACCACACCTAATGCGTATGCCGAAATAAGATGACCGGCAACAGGAATGCTTGTATGGAAATCATTGGCAATATCGGGCAGCATGCCCATCATCACAAATTCGGTAGTACCAATGCCGAGACCGCCTAAGGTTAACGGTAGTAAACTCTTTTTCACGTTGTTGTTATATTAAATTATATTAATGCCGGCTTCCCTGTATACTGCAAGTTCATCATCATCAGGAGATACATCGGTAATGATAGTATTCAGTTCTGTTACCGGGCCTATGTAATAAGGATCGGCCTTGTTTATTTTTTCCAAGGTGGATAGGGCGATGGTTTCTTTTGAAATTTCGATCATGGTTTTCTTGATCTCTGCTTCCTCATAATCTCTTGTAGTAATGCCGATGGTAGGGTGTACACTGCAAATTCCGAAAATACAAAGGTCGGCCCGGATATTCCTGAATGCGTTTATAGTTTCGTGGCCGATAGTGGTGAAGGATGACTTGTACAGGCGACCTCCTGCAAATATTACTTCAACGGTTGGATGATCTTCAAGCGCATTTGCTACCGGGAAACTATTGGTGACTACCGTAATCCTTAAATCGTCGGGGAGACTTTCAGCTACGGCAAGCGTTGACGTGCCGCCGTCAAAGAGCACAACCTGGCCATCTTTCAAAAAGCTTAGTACTTTTGACGCTATCACCTTTTTTGAGGCGACATCATGCTTTTCCCTCGCCCGGTAATGATGCGGGATAGGGGAGTGAGCAACTGCGCCGCCTCTAACTGCTGTTAGCAATTTTTGATCGGCCAGTACTTTGATGTCGCGGCGTATGGTATCTTCCGAAACATTGAGTTTTTCGCTCAGTTCGGTAAGCATAACTTTATTGTCTTTTGATACGTGATCTAATATGATCTGGAGTCTTTCTTCTCTTACCATGTTTGCAATATGATGCAAAGTTATAATTAATTTGCAAAATATTGCAATTATGTTTTGCTTTGTTGCATGAAAACGCAAGCAAAGAAAACCATTGCTATCGACATGGACGGCGTTATGGCCGATGTCGAGCCGCAACTGATCAGGTATTACGAGCAGTTGTATGGCATTACAACAACCATTGAAGCTATCGACGGCTTATCCCATGCGGAAGCATTTCCGTTAGATGCTGTAACGAAAGCCTCTCTGAACCTCCCCGGTTTCTTCCGTACGCTGCCGGTTATGCTCGGAGCTATTGAGGCTGTCAAAAAGCTGATGGAAGATTACGAGGTGTACATTGTTTCGGCAGCTACGGAATTCCCATTATCGTTGTTTGAAAAATTGGAATGGCTTCAGGAGTATTTTCCGTTTATCAGCTGGCGTAATATTGTGCTATGTGGCGATAAAAGCATCATCCACACCGATTACATGATAGATGACCATTGTAAAAATCTCGACTATTGCAGCGGTAAGGCAATTATGTTCAATGCCCATCACAACAAAAATGAACATCAGCACATACGGGTCCACAATTGGGATGAAATATTGAACCTGTTTGAAATGGAAAAAGCTTCTGCAGATTTGGCATAGTATAACCTACGGAAGCTTTTTGATAACTACGGACTATTGCTTTCGGCCTTAAGCATTCTGCTTTTAGCTAAAAGCTATTTCGTATCTATCCGGTAATTAAGTGATGCCGAAAAATTGGTGCCTGCGCCCGTATTGCGGCCTGTAACAAAGGTGCCGCCTGTTAAAAATAACGACAGGCTTTTGGCGAATGCATGGCCGTAGCTTAAGGATACCTGGTTAAATGCAAAATTTTTACTGGCGCTTGGGTTCACATTAAAATCTTTGTTGATACTGGTGGCATAAAAGCCGCCTACACTTAAGGAAATCTGCTCGCGGAATTTTTTATCGAGCGTTAAGCCGTATGTGGCATTGTACCTGTCCTGGAAAACACTTTCGTAACCGAAGTACTCGCGTACGCCGTTTTCGAGGATAAAGAAAGAGTTTTTACCGAATAAATGCCCGCTGCCCGCAAAAGCCAGTTTAAGCTCAGCCCCTTTTTGGTTATAACCCAATGCCGTGTTGGTGTACATGGGTAAAATGGCCGTACCCTGTAAGCTGAAGTAATATTTATAATTGATATTGGCCAGGTAATACCTGATACCCACTTCTAAATCCTGGAAACCCGAGCTTTTGCTGGTACCGAGATCTGTACTAAAGGTGTTCATAACATAAGGTGCCAGTACCGATAAGGTAAACTTTCGGCTTAAGCCAACTTCTGAATATAAAGAGTAGCTCCATGAACTGAATTTGCCGTTGTTAGCAAAGGCACCTTTATGACTGTCGGCATCCCAGGCTTTATTGGCAAAAAAGTAGGTAGCCGATGGTGACAGCGAGATCCTGCCCGGCCTTACCGGGAAACCTCCCGCATAACTTTTGCCGGTGGCTAAGGCTAACACCAATATCCCTGCAAGCAAGTATTTTGATAAAGTATTTTTCAAGGTCATGTGTGTAGATTTTAAGAGTTTAAAATAAACCGAAGGTGTCGCGCATCCAACGACCCTCATAATCCTTGTACACCTGGCTCACCTCGTGCGCAAGGTTTTTAAATACCAATACGTGTTTATCATTATGCATCGAATTAAAAACCGCGTAACCATTATTTGGCGGTACGTAAGGATCTAAAAGGCCTAAACCCAAAATTGTGGGGCATTTTATAGTTGTTGCAAAGTTTTTGGTATCGTAATAATCAAGGTTGTTCAACACCTGGTCAAAAGTTACGCCGGGTTTGCTTAACGTATATTTTTTAATATCGTTAATGGGCCACTCAACAGCGCCAACCAAATTGCGGATATCGCTCATGATAGGATTTTGTGCCGAGCAGAGGGTTATACGATGATCGAGCCCTGCAAGTGCAATAGATAAATAACCTCCCATACTGCCGCCGGTAGCCAGGATCTGGTCATGCCTTAAATTAGGCTGCGCGTAAATGAAGTCGACTGCGCGTACACAATCCATAATTACGCCGCGCATTACGTATTTGTTTTTATCCTCAATATGGTAGGAGATAAAAGCATCGCGCTCGGTATGGATCACATCGCGGCTTGTGCCTTGTCCGCGGGTATTCAGGGTGATGATCACCAGGTCGGGGTCGAGGCCCACAATAGGGTATAGCTTTACCTGGTAGCCGGGTAAGCCGAGCAGTACAGAAAATTTCTTGCTTTTATTTTTGCTGATGGGCACTGTCATGTAGCCGCGGATAGTAAGGTTATCCAGCGATTTCATTTCTATTTCGTAAACCTTGCGGTTTTCGGTGTTCATGGATGGCACCTCGGTAATTTTGTAGTTGGGTTTCACCTTGGCCAGTTCATCTTTGGCGGTTTGCCAAAACTGATCAAAGTCGGCTGGTTTGGCGTACTGTGATTTGATCTCATCAGGCCTGATGCCAAAAGCGCGACGGGTAGTATCGTCATAATCACTTACGTTGATCATCATGTTAACCTTATAAAAGCCAGTTTTTAGGTTAGGTACATCAAAATCATATTTGGAGGTACTTTTCCTGGCAACGTTTACCGGTTTGGACAGGGTTTTAACAATTTGTCCTTTATCGGTAGTGATATTGTATGATATGGTGCCTTCCTGGTTGGTATTGTAGGTGTTTTTAACTTCAAAACTAAACGAGGCGGCAGAGCTAAATTCGCCATCTTTATTATTGATGGTTAATACTGTTGATACTTCATCGTCACCGCCGCTTTTATCATTGGTTTCGGCCGGTTCCTTTTCGGTTTCCTGAGCCATAGCCGGCTTCACGGCACATATGGTGAATAAAGCGAAAGCTATGATCAGTAGTTTATTAGCGTTTTTTAGCATGTTATATTTAGGCTTTGATCTTGGCTGATTCATTTTCGGGATTACGTTCTTTGTTTTTGATCAGGAAATCAGACTTGCGGATATAATGATTAAGCGGCTCTTCTATCAATTTAAACAGCGTTATTGAAATGACATTTAAAACGATAAAAGCGTATAAAAGGTTTAAGCTATCATACTCAAACGGCGAATGCCAGTCCACCCCCCATTTGTCATAAAGTTCAAAAACGTGGTCATTAAGGCTGTTCATTCCCTCGTGTATGAAATTGTACATGTAACCTAAGTGGATAAGGTAAAATATATACGAGCTTTTGCCCAGCAGTTCAATAAAAGGGTGCGCTAAAAACTTTTTAAGCAGGGTGGTTTCGGTAAGCAAGCCATAAAAGAAAATAGCAATTGCGGTAGCCAGCAAATAGTTATTGGTGACAATGCCCCATGGATTGTGTAAGCCAGCCTCATATCCTTTCGGAATAGTTAAGGTCGACATGATCCACACGCAAAAGAGGATCATGAAAAAGCCCAGGTAAGTAAATTTCTTTTTGCTTGTGCCATCCAGTTTTTGCTTCCTTACGATGAGTGCAAGCTGAATACCCGCGAAAAACTCAAAGCATCGGCCTAAAAACGTGTACAGCATCATAAACGTAAAGTTGCCGAAGAAGCCGAACCAGTTTATTTGACTAAATATCAACACGAGTATAATGCCCAATCCTGTTACCGCGATAGGCTGAACATAAAACTTTCTGTATTTGGTGGCGATAAGGAAAATGAATGGTGCCGAAAAGTAAAAACACTCTTCAACCGTGAGCGACCAGCCCTGGGCAATGCCGGTAAATTTAAACTGATCGAAAAAGCCGCGTACAAAAACGATGTTCATGAAAAACATAACCACCGGGTTTTGCCCTGCCGTTACTGTTTGGTTTTGCGTAAAATGATAAGCTATGAATGCGCCAACGGTAAGCAATGCATACATCGGGTAGATCCGTGCTACCCGGTTTTTAAGGTATTGCAGAAACCAGGCTTTGGTTAATTTGAAGCTATCAAAATACCTGAAGGCTATCAAAAAGCCCGAAAGCACAAAGAAAATGGTAACCCCGATATGGAACTCATTAAAGAACCGTTGCACAGAGTGGGGAAATTTCTCATCAAAAACATACGAAAAATGCGATATGAAAACCAGGTAAGCTGCCATAGCTCTCACACCGGTTAATGCCGGAATATAATTGGATTGCGCTCTTTGTGACAAAACAGACGTATTTTAACTTTTAGATCAATTTAATTATACGTAAATGTTTGCAAAATGGATACCAATGTTTGAGAAGTTGCAGTTATTGAGTGGCAGCAGCAATTTAGGTCGTGGCATAAAACAAAATGGATTTGCTTATTCGTTAAACCTGAACCGGGATTTGGGGGGATTTGCCGGATTGATGGATTTTGTTTGGCTAAGTTTTCAAAGCGTTTTTATAGCATCGTCATTGCGAGGTACGAAGCAATCGCGAACTGTACAGATGAACTTGCATAGCCGCTCTGCCTATTGGGGATTGCTTCGTACCTCGCAATGACGCGTGGCTATTTTAGTGCCGTTGTTGGTATAGGATAAAAAATCTTGTCAATCCCAAAATCCTATAAATCAAGGTTCAGGCCGCTTCCCTGCACCACACCCTTGCTCAAGATCCTTTGATCAATATAATACTGGATCTCAGATTTTTTCAATCCCCAGTTGGGGGCAATAAGCAGTTCGCGGTCACTAAGGCCAAAGAGGCGCTGGATCACAATATCCGGCCGAACAAGCGGTAACAGTTCGCACAAAAAGTCTGCATATTCTTCAATTCCGAACAGGTGGAACGGTTCGCGTTTATATTTTACGCCCATTACCGAACCCTCAACAATATGCAGGTGGTGGAATTTTACAAACTTGATCTGTTTAAAGCGGTTGATCTCGTCGGCATATTTCAGCATCATCTCCTTAGTTTCCCAGGGGAAACCGAAAATGGTATGCACACAAATATCCAGCTTTGAATTTTCGACCAGGCTTAGGGCTTTTATCAGTTCTTCATGACTGCAGCCACGATTGATCTGGTTCAGGGTATCGTTATAGATACTTTCCATACCCATTTCCAGGTCGACATCAAAACGGTCGGTATAGCTTTCCAGCAGGGCGATTTTTTCGGCATCGATACAATCGGGACGGGTACCTACCGAAAGACCTACAATATCTTCAGTGCCATAGCTCAGCGCCTCGTCATACATCATTTTAAGGTAATGCGCCGGTGCGTAGGTATTGGTATTGGGCTGAAAGTAAATGATAAACTTATCGGCCTTATTACCTTTACGGGCACGTTCCATGCCTTCCTCAACCTGTTGGCGTACGGTAGGGGCGTTGCGGCTAACGGATGGGGTAAAGGAATCAACATTACAATAAGTACAACCACCGTAGCCTTTTGAACCATCACGGTTGGGGCAGGTAAAACCACCATCAACAATTACTTTAAATACGCGATGGCCTTTGTATTTTTCCTTAAGCCAGGGCCCGTAATTGTTATAGCCTTTTTCCCAGGTTGTTATTGCTTGCTGCTCCACTTTTCTTTCGTTAATTTTGCCGACTGATTTTGATCTAATCAATCAAGAGGCAAAGATAGTGAATTTTGATGAGGAGAAAGCCCCATATTGCCTGTACGGAGTATATCCGGCTATGTATTGAATAGTCCTCTGATATGCATTATCATTGTTTGATAAATGATTTAACCCCCAAAACGTGTTATATATAAGCTCCACGCTTGACATAATTGGCTTACTTGGTGTATACGTATGCAATATTCCTTTATATGTTTATAAAGTATTGCGTGCTATTTACATTGGGCAACACATTCCCAGCTATCGTTATCTGTTTTATATACCCCAATGGCTTAATAACTATGTGAAGTTTATTGGATTAGGAATGCTGGTGTTGTTTTTTGCGATTATGGCAATTTAAAAGAAACGAAAGTTGCCACTATCTGCATCGCCTTCAATTAATATAATCGTTTACCCGTTTATAAATGATTAGCTTTGACAAAACACGTTCTTTAATTAAAAAACATATGAGCCTTAAAAAGCCAGGGGGTACCCCCGCAACCAGGAAATTCAATCCTACCACCTCTCAGATTACTCACCCTAATTTAAATAATAAATAGATGGCTGCTAAATCATCAGAAATGCAAGCCCGTGAGTTTGTATACGATCTTGACAATTGTGCCAGCGAATATGGCTTTGGCAAGGAAGACGTTTGGCAGGTACACCTTGTTACCGAAAAAGACAAGGCAAAGCTTGCAAAAACCTACTATCCGCTTATGTCGGTGCCAATGGCTGCAGAAACTATCCCTACCATCCTTTCCCTTGTGCAGGGTAAGCTTATCAAATCTAATGGCATGGAGCTGCCTGCCGGTAAATCCGTAGTAATTAAAGACACGCAGCAATACCTGGTGGCTTATAATCTTAAGCGAACGTTTTGATTACAGGTAGGCTGTAATTAATTCACCTTCAAATATGTCTTTTTGTAAGTAGTCAGGATCTCGGTTATTTTGGATGGGTCCCGTTTTTCAAACAGGTGAATGATCCACACCGTAATACGCAGCATACCAACAGGGTTAACAATACCAAGGCCCAGCTTATTAATGTCATTATCCCGGCTGGCTATCTGTTTTGGATAGTCATCCCCGGTGCGGGTGAACAAGTCCTCGGCAAAGCACCAGGCACCGTCGCGGGCGTTGCTAAGGGCAAACTGGATCAGGATTGAATTATTTTGCGCGTGCAAACCTGCCAGCGACAATAGCGGAGAGATTTGGTTTAACTCGCTGATCACCTCGTAGGTAAGTGCTGAAAGTATGGTGTTGATGGAATTGAAATCCTTGTGCACTTCGGTTAGGGGTTGGTTAAGGTTGCGGGCAACTTCTACAACTGCAACACCCAAATCAAGGTTGATATGGGCATTCATACCAATAAGCAGGTGCTGCAATACCAATTTTGACGATTTGCTGAAAATACCAAAAGCCAGTTGCCAGCAATTTGAACAGGGCTGTTTTTGCTGCCAGCAGCGGTAGGCTGTAATATACCTGTTGGCAAATACTACGTCCAGTTGCTCCATCCGGGCTGAATTTTCAAACTCGCCATTTTGAATACCGTCTCTTACCTTACAGGTAACCTTATGATACAGCGCTGCAAAAAAACCGGCCCGGCTGTCGGTTTTTATAGCGTCGGCAATAATGGCCTCTAATTGTTCAATAATTTGATCAATGGTTTGAGCTTGTGCAATAGGTTCCATAACAGGCAGATAAGTCCAGGTACATTTAATTATTTTAAAGATAGGTTTTTTGTTGATAGCTTGTACATCAGGTTTTTATGTTAAAGATGCAAAACACTATTAAAAAGATCCCTATAAGCAGCAATCCCCCATATACATACTTAAAAAAAGATGCGTTGTTAAGTTTGTGGTTGAGGTACCGGCCTAAAAAAATTGCCGGAAATACCGCAGGGAGCGATACCATGAAGTATTTTAGTACTTCGGCCGTAATCAACCCTTTAAAAATATAGCCTGTTACCCCAATTAAACTTGCCGGCAAAAAATAACCCTGAAGGGTTGCCCTGAAATCTTTGGCGGTCCACTTCCGCATGTTGCCGTAAATAACCAGCGGTGGCCCGTTAACGCCATATGCACCTCCCAAAACGCCCGAAAGAAAGCCGCAGATAAAGAGCCATAGCTTGCTGTCGGTATCGAGCCTGAAGGTGTTTTTGCCGAACATGGCATATAACGAATACAGTATTATTAAGGCACCCAGACCGGTTTTTACCCATAACTCGTTACCATATATCAATATCAGTAAACCAATGGGGATACCCGGTATAGCGAAAAGGATGAGCCACTTTGCACTGTTTAACTGAATCTTACTGTGATCCTGTATCACAACTACCAATGCAACCAAAACGGAAATAAGTACCGAAAGTGGGACTGCCGCTCCGATAGGGATAAATATACTTAATAATGGTACGGCCACTAACGATTCGCCAAAACCAAAGGTTGACCTTACCAGTGTGGCAATAAAACTTATGATAAAAATGTAAAGAAAAACAAGATCCATCTTTGTGTTTATTAAACCTATTGATCATTTGCGCAAGGGCGCTGTATTGATCAATAGGTTGTTATACTTATTAATATTACGGTTTAGCAGCCCTGCGTTTTGCAGCCAGCAGGGAATCGGCAGAGAATATCCCGGCTCCCGAAATGAGCAGCGCGATGAGCCCGGCTATATACAGCAAATTGATCTCATAGCCCGGTGGACCGAAAACTGGCCCGCCGGGTGTTAAGCCAATGGTTTTTACCGAACTGAAGCCATAGTGGATTTGAATACCAAACATGGCAACAAGCATCATACCTATAAGGGGAATTGCGGTGATGCTCACCATTAATCCGATAAAGATGGCCAGGCCGCCAAGCAGTTCTGTAAAAGTTGAAATCCAGGCCATCACATGCGGAAAAGGCACGTGGATCTGAGCTAACAGGTTTCCGAAGGCTTCCGGTCCTTTGCTCAATTTTGCCCAGCCGTGGGCCATGAAGCCAAAGCCGATAGCCGCGCGCAAAAACAAAGGTGCCGGTTGCTGATAGTTTTTTCCGGCTATAGAAAATAGGTTGTTTATCATGATTGAAAATAATTGTTACGTGGTAATCCATTCGGGTTTGCCGAACATGCACATTGCTGCAAGCAGCGGTACAATGACAGTGCAAGCCCTATAATTGCTAAAAAATGTGGATACAATAGCCTGAAAGAGCTAATCAGTAATGCTTAACTTAAGCCGGAAGGCAAATGCATTTAAAGAATGCACTAAGCATTTTAGGAGGAAGAAGATATTCAAATAAGCAATGCCTTGTTTGCGAGATAAATGGGGACAGCGCTTAAACCGCGTACAGCGATATAAGGAGATAAGGCAACAACTTTTTTTGACAGGCCAATACCTGCAAAAGGTACCGCCTCAACAACAATAGCCATCAGTAACGGAACTGTTGTTTTTGACACAACTTCCTGGTAAGGGATAACTTTATCGCCGCTGTTGTATGCGTTACATTCCTCAATAATTGCTTTTACATCACGGGGAGCTTTTTGCTCCTTATTTTGAGGCGAATGATTGGCCAGTGAGCACAAAACATTTCTGAGCGGGCAATAGCCAAGCACAAGAAAAGCCACCATGATCATCAGGCTGAGTGATGATTGTATGGATTTGCTGTTTTTTCCTTGTGTCATAATAATGCTTTTAAATGCAATGTTTTTGTCCGCCAGTTAGTGGTTCACCTGCAAAGATAACATGTTTGGAAGAAGGGGTTTGTAACAAGATGATGAATAACCGGGGAATAAATTGAAAGCAATAGGGCAGGAGAAGGCTATTGAATTGGTGAAATGTACGACGTTATAAATTAATGAGTTATATTTATACTTGATTTTTTAATGTTCTAAATAAACCTGCACCTATGACCTCAGAACAGTTAACAACAGAAATAGACGATCTTAAAAAAGAGCTGGCCAAGCTCAAAGAGACTTCTGACGAGGATAAGAAGAAAGATTTTTGGCTCAAGTTTTTTTCGTCCATCTTTTTGCCGCTGGCCATCACAGCATCTGGCTACTGGTTTTCGCAGGCCATTAAAAAGCAGGATATGGAGCAGTCGCGTGATCATGATGCCGTTGCCAATCAGCAATATCAGCAGCAAATGCAGCTATCCATACAAAACCAACGCCTCGAAACATACAAGTTTGTGACCCCGCTGCTGGATATTATGGTAAATAACCCTGATCCGCAAAAGCGTGTATATGCCGCTAAAGTTATCACCGAGGTTTTGCCGAACGAGGCACCAGAGCTTTTAAAAACCGCCATTGCTTCCGACCCGGCAAATACCAAAAAATACCAAACCGCCTTTGACAGTACACAGGTTAAATTGGCTGCGGGTTTGTTTTCAGACAATAGCTCAACCCGAACAAACAGCGCCAATGATATTATGGTGAACTGGTATAAAACTGCAAGCATTGTACCGCAATTAATTGACTACGCATCACAAAACATGAGCAATGCCAATGGTATTTTTAACACGGTGGTTGTGCTGCAAAATATGCATGGCAATGTTTTGAAAGCCAACAAAGCTATAATTCAGGATTTTTTACAAAAAGTAATGAAGCTGGATAACATGCATAATACGGTAGCGAACGCCAAAGACTTAAGTAAAGCACTGAGTACGCTGTAGCCGATGAGAGTTTTCGTCTTCTGATCTCTTTTTTCAACGCTAATTTATTTATTACAACTACCATTAATTGGGATATCGAGTCCCAATTTTAAGTAATTGAATATGTGAGATTTTAACTTTATCATATGTTTAAGGGTATTAATAGTAAAATCCTAATTTTTTAACCTTTAAGTAATAATAGTTGTAAAAGTGCATTTGCAGCCTAAAAAATAAAGCTATTATTGAAACTATAAAAGATGGTTTTCGTTATAATTATAGTATTAATTAATTATTCACCTAAAAATTAAACACTATGATTACGTTATTAATAGCACTCAGCGCAAGTGCATTATGCGGTTTTTTTGTTGCGCACAGTACAAATGAAAACGAATGTTAAGTAATAGGTTAAACGTAGTAATTATGTGAAAGGCTGATCAGTGATGATTAGCCTTTTTGCTGGTTATTTACCTTTTACCTAATACTGTGAGTTTTAGTGACAGCCATTAGGCAACCAATTGAAAATAAGCTCCGTAATTTCTGTAAAAATTAAAAAATGAGAAGAGCGTTGATTATTTTATCAATTTTTACAGCAGTTTGTACCGTAGTTTCATGTAAAAAAGAGAAACACCAACCCTCAGTTAATCCGCCCACAAAAACGGTTAGATTTGTTTTATATACAAATGAAGATTTTTCAAAGGATGAGGATACAATCAGCTTTGTGGCAACCATACGTAATAATTCGGGTACCATTAACTCCCATACAATTTTTGATTCAACATTGGCCACAAGGCGGTTTAAAGATATCCCAGGCATATCAAATAAACTGATTTTCGAAAAAACAGTGCCCGACAATGGTTCCGTGCTAACGGTAGGTTTTATTTATACCGACAGATTTGGCGTCGGATCGCATTTTGATACCGTAAGTACTAATGAAAAATTAAAGGTTTTTGAGTATCCTTTTCAATAAGTTACTTGTATTGAGATTTTGGGGTAGACTCAATATCTGTTAGGCCTAATCTATAGCTTTTTGCAGCCAATTTGCTTAGCGTTAAATTTGCCTGCAGTAGCAGGGGATTGAATATCCTTTGCCCTGAATTTGCAAAATACTATAGTAAAATATTAGTTTTGAATATATGGCTAAAAATAATCGTCAAAGTGCCGGTGAGGCAACTGATAAAACCCGGCCTAAAAGTACTAAGGCTGTAACCACTAAAAAGCCCGGTAATACCAAAGTACATGCCGCCAATCCTCAAAACCCCGAAACAGCAGTTTTGTCCCTGCCCGAAAACCAGGAACACTCATTACAACAAAACGAAATGGAAGTACACCACCATCCGCAGTTAGAGCACAAACACAAACCATGGAAAGAGTACCTGCTTGAAGGCTTCATGATTTTTGTAGCCGTAATGATGGGATTTATTGCCGAAAACATAAGAGAAAGCATAACTAACAGTGAGCATGTAAAGGAACTTACCGCGCAGCTTGCGCAGGATATTAAGGCCGATACAACCCAGTTAAATGAAATTTACCGGGAGGAACTGAAAATAAGTAAAGCCAACGATACATTAGTTAACTTGCTGCAACAGCCTTTAAAAAAGGATGAGATCGGGCATATTCAAAAGCTTGTGATTGCATCACATAGTATGTGGCCTTTTCATCAATCGGCAGGGGCAATTAATGCAATCAAATATGAACTCCATTTAAAGCAGTTTTCTAACTCAAAAATTATAAGCTATATTTCAGAATATGAAAAGCATGTTGAATTGAGACATACAGTTCAGGATATTACCCTGCAATATCAACGAAGTTTTATCGATCCGTTTTTACTTAAACATTTTACCGGCGCTTCGCTGGATGCTGCTTTTAAAAAACATCCGCAGTTAAACCCTGAGACCCGAAATTTAACGCAAGAAGATATCGACCAGCTAAGTGCCGATATGATATTGATCCGGATCAATACCCGGGAGTTGCTGGCCGACAATCTGAGGGTGAAGAATGACGCAATTAAGCTATTGGACTATCTGAAAAAGCAATTTGACATAAACGAAGTGTAATAAATTGCTTTGGCTGGTGTAGGCGTGTGCTTTAAATAATAAGCCAGTACCTATTCACATAAGGTATTAATTAGCAGTTGGGGTGCTACCTTGGGCAATTTATCCGCTAAATACTTGCAAAAAAAGAAGTGTCATTTATTAATTTTCCTCTCAAGAAATCCAAATCACTTTTATTTCTTTCCTTTTTTTGACAAGAAATGAAAATTGATAAGCCGAGAAAAAAGATATCTTTTTCATGAAAAAGGGACATCTGTGCTTGTAAAGATGAAGCAAGCTCAGGAAATTCCGCTTTTTTTTACGGAATCAAAAAATTGGGACACTCCATTTGTTACAAGCCCGGGATGTAAACTGAACACCACTTTGATTTGCACTATAATGCTTAAAACCAAAAAGGCCATCCATATTGCAAACCACTTAAGCGGCAGCCTGGTATCGGCAACTGCTTTAAAAAAGAAGATGATCATCGCCAGCATGGCCAAAACCATGGCATAAGTAAATTGCTGCCAGCTGCTAACAGGTAAAAACCTGAACGCGTAGGTAGAGTACATGGCGCAACTGCCTGCCAGGGCAGCAAATGCCGTGCGCCTGATAAAGATCCATTTATTATCATCAAGCATTACCAGGGCTGCAATGGTGATAATCACCCATTTACTTGCCGCTACAATGTCGGATAGTAATATTGCGGTGGGCGTAGCTACGTAGCCAAACTTCTGTTCAATGAACCAGGCGGTTATTATTATTGATACAGCAAAATAAAGGATAGCGGCTACGGCATTCCGGGTATCGTTTGGCATCTAATTAAGTACGGGGGTTTGGACTTTAAATGTATGTATTTATAATTTAATTATGAAAGTCCCGCCTTAAATCTCCGATACCCCTGAAACAGCAATAGCGACAGGTGGTCCCGTCGCTATTGCTGTATATTATATAGGTGTAGCTAATTACAACCCGAAAGCTGTTTTAACTTTATCAACATAATCAAGCTTCTCCCAGGTAAATAATTCTACCTCGCGCTCAAGTTTGCTGCCATCATGTCCAACAAAAACTTTGGTAACGGTTTCGTTCGGCCTGCCGAAGTGTCCATAAGCCGCGGTTTCGCTGTAAATAGGGTTGCGCAGTTTAAAGCGGGTTTCAATGGCGTATGGGGTCATGTTAAAAATGCCTTCTACCTTTTTTGCAATTTCGCCATCGTGTAGCTCAACTTTAGCAGTTCCGTAAGTATTTACGTAGATGCCCATTGGCTGTGCCACGCCTATAGCGTATGATACCTGAACAAGTACCTCATCGCATAAACCGGCAGCAACCAGGTTTTTAGCAATGTGACGGGTAGCATAAGCAGCAGAGCGGTCAACCTTTGAAGGGTCTTTGCCTGAGAATGCACCGCCGCCGTGAGCACCTTTGCCACCGTAGGTATCCACAATAATTTTACGGCCTGTTAAACCGGTATCGCCATGCGGCCCGCCGATAACAAATTTACCGGTTGGGTTAATGTGGTACTTAATATTGTCGTTAAAGAAGTGGGCGTATTTTGGATATTTAGCTTTAACGCGCGGGATCAGGATACTGATGATATCAGCTTTGATCTTAGCAAGCATAGATTGTTCTTCATCAAAGTCATCGTGCTGGGTTGATATTACGATGGCATCGATACGCTGTGGTTTGTTATCATCGCTGTACTCTAAAGTAACCTGCGATTTTGCATCCGGACGAAGATATTTGATCTCATTGTTTTCGCGGCGGATGGCTGCAAGCTCTAATAATAAGGCGTGAGCTATATCAAGGGCAAGCGGCATGTAGTTGTCGGTTTCAACAGTAGCGTAGCCAAACATCATACCCTGGTCGCCGGCACCCTGCTCTTCTTTGGCGGTGCGGTCGACACCTTGGTTAATATCTGGCGATTGTTCGTGGATGGCCGAAAGCACACCGCATGAACTGCCGTCAAACATATATTCGCCTTTGGTATACCCGATTTTGTTGATCACCTCGCGGGCAATCTTCTGTACGTCCAAATAGGCTTTTGATTTTACTTCGCCGGCTAAAATAACCTGGCCTGTGGTCACCAGCGTTTCGCAGGCAACTTTCGATTCGGCATCAAATGCCAAAAAATGATCAATCAGTGCATCTGAGATTTGATCAGCTACTTTATCCGGGTGTCCTTCTGATACGGACTCTGAAGTAAATAAATATGACATAAATTAAGATTTAGCACGGTTAAAACTTGATGGGAAGGCTTTAAGACGGATTGAGTAGTAAAAAGAAGCATGGTTTTAGCACTTTTTTACGTGGTTGCAATCCGGCTCCATCGTAATAAGGAGCATTAAATCAGTCCACATTCGGCCGGTAAAAGTAAAACAAATTTCACAAAGCCGAAAATACATTTACTTTTGACGATTGAAATAATATATATAGTTGAAACGGAAAGCGTTATTTATAATAAACCCAATTTCGGGCGGGAAGAAGAAGGACGGGGTGCCTGAATTGATTAAGGATACGGTTGATAGCGGTGTAATGGAGCCGGTTATAGCATTTAGTGATGGAGTAGCCCATGCAAGGGTTATCGCATCCGAAGCAATTGGCCAATTTGATACAGTGGTAGCGGTTGGTGGCGATGGCACCGTGAATGAAGTGGCATCGGCCATTGTAGATACTGAAATGTCACTTGGTATAGTGCCGTTTGGATCAGGAAACGGGCTTTCAAGGTTTTTGGGGATCCCTATGGATACAAAAAGCGCTATTAAAAACCTTACTTCCGGTCGTACCGAAATCATTGATTCGGCCAGGGTTAACGGGCAGCCTTTTTTTAATATGGCGGGTATGGGGTTTGATGCCCATATCAGCGAGATCTTTTCGCACGGTAAAAAGCGAGGTTTTATCAGCTACATCAAATCTTCAATAAAGGAGGTGGTTGGTTATCAGTCGCAAAATTATCATCTTGATATCGATGGGAAAAAGTATGATTATAAGGCGTTTATGCTCAGCATAGCCAACTCATCACAGTATGGTAACAATGTGCATATATCGCCAAAAGCAAGCCTTCAGGATGGTTTGCTGGATGTTTGTGTGATAAAGCCCTTCCCGCTTTGGAGGTTTCCGGAAATGAGCATGCGCATGCTGGTTAAAGCAACCGAAAGTTCAAAATATGTAGAAATTATCCGCGGTAAGCAGATCCTGATAAAAAGGGAGCATACCGGTCCTATTCATTTAGATGGCGAACCACAAATGGCAGGCACGGGCATAGATATTAATATATTGCCAAATTCGTTAAAAGTTATAGTTGGCCCGTCATTTAAAAACTGATCAATATGGCTAAGAAAAATTTTACCGGCGTAGTTTACTCAACCGATCCGGATTTTCAATACCAGGAAAATGGAGGGGGGCAGCAGGAAACCTTGCCACCACAGCAGCAAAACCTTAAAATATATCTTGATCGTAAGGGCGGTAGTAAGCTGGTTACCCGTATTACAGGGTTTATTGGTGCCGATACCGACCTTGAAGCGGTAGGAAAAAAGTTAAAATCAAAATGCGGGGTTGGTGGTTCAGTTAAGGATGGCGAGATCCTGATCCAGGGCGATTTCAGGGACAAAGTGTTAACTTTACTGCAAACAGATGGCTATAAAGCCAAAAAAGCCGGCGGATAACATTAAATAAACAATTATAAACCGTAGTTTAACAAAATTATTTAGCAGCTGCCTTTTAAACAAAATGTGTAACTATGCGTTACAAGCATGCACCGAAGGTGAATGTTGCCGACGTTTTTTATAATCTTTTAAAAAAAACAGTCGATTTTAGCTTGGTAACACAAATTTTATATGTTATCACTTGCTATTTTTAAAAAAAATGGTTTTCATTGCAAATAATTGTGTTGGCAACACACAATAAAATTGTAATGTTGCGTTTATAAACACCAACAATACGCAGAATGATATTCTGTATTAAAAAATTGTAAAGAATAACATAAATGGTTTTTTTAATTCAATAAAATTCTATTTTTGTTATTCCCAACAAACAGCGCATTTTAACTAACTTATAAAATAAACAAAAACAAAAACTAAAAATTCAAAAGTAATGGCAAACGCACCAACAAAACCAACTACTCCTGTTAAGAAAGAAAGCTCAAGTGCATCGGGCATGTTTGCTTCTTTAACTATTCCAATCTGTCTGGCAGTAGCTATTTTAATATTCGTTTTCATCCTTGGTGATCCAAGCCACTTCAAAGGCGGCGACGTAGAGCACGGATACCCTTCTGATATTTTCGGAACAATTCACAAAGGTGGGGTAATTGTACCTTTGATCATGTCATTTTTATTAATGGTGATCGTTTTCTCAATCGAGCGTTTCGTAGTTATCAGCAAAGCTTCTGGCGCTGGTAGTGTTGACGGCTTTGTAAGGAAAATCCAAGCTCTTTTAAATGCAGGTAACATTGCAGGTGCTTCTGCAGAGTGCGACAAACAAAAAGGTTCTGTTGCTAACGTTATCAAATCAGCATTGAAAAAATATGGTGAAATGGAAGCTGAACCAAACCTTGACGTTGATCAAAAAACTTTAGCTATCCAAAAAGATATCGAAGAAGCTACAGCTTTGGAAATGCCAATGCTTGAGCAAAACTTAACTATCATCGCTACATTAGTATCTATCGGTACATTAACCGGTCTGTTAGGTACGGTTGTGGGTATGATCGGTGCGTTCTCTTCATTAGCGACAGCAGGTGTACCTAACCAGGTTGAACTTTCTGCACACATCTCTGAAGCTTTGATCAACACTGCATTCGGTATCAGTACTTCAGCTATCTCAATTATCATGTACAACGTATTTACGTCTAAAATTGATAAATTGACTTACGCTATCGACGAAACTGGTTTCAGCATTGTTCAAACATTTGCAGCTTCGCACAAAAACAACAGATAAAAATATAGTAGTGCTTGATGCCTCATGCACAATAAGTTAGAGGCAAAATAGTTAATACTGAAACACTATATATTTTTAAGAAATTTAACATGGCAAGGATAAAAGTCCCAAGAAAGAGCACCGCAATTGACATGACCGCTATGTGCGACGTGGCGTTCCTGCTGCTTACTTTCTTTATATTAACTGCAAAAGTAAAAACCGAAGACCCGGTACCTATTGATATACCAAAGTCTTCAATCCAGCAGCCGGTACCTGAATCTGATTTTGCTACAATATCTGTAGGTGCTCAAAAAGCATTCTTCGGTGTTGAAGGTGTTGATATCCGCAAGGAAACGTTGAACCAAATGGGTACAATTTATCACATGACCTTTACTCCTGAAGAGCAAACCAGGTTCTCTACCATTACTTCATTTGGTGTGCCAATGGGTTCATTAAAGCAATTTATTGCTTTAACCGCTGATCAGCAAAAGAAATTTGCTCAGCCGGGTATACCTCGTGATTCTGTATCAGGTGAATTAACTAACTGGATACGTCAGGCCCGTATAGCTACCAAAGCTTTACATAACAAGGAGCTTCGCTTAGCTATCAAAGGTGATAGCAAAGAAGAGTATCCTGTTATCAGGGATGTTATCGATATTTTGCAAAAGCAAAAAGTTAACAAGTTTAGTTTAATTACGGATTTAGGTAGTGCCGGTGGTGCTGCTAAAAAATAAAAGATCATGGCAGAATTAGATACCTCCGGGGGAGGCAAACACAAAGGCGGGAAGGTTCGCAGTAAAAAGCAGTCAACCCGTGTAGATTTAACCGCGATGGTGGATCTGGCTTTCTTGTTGATCACCTTCTTCATCATGACCACTACGCTTGCGAAAGCAAAAGCGATGGATTTGGCCATGCCTGATAAGGATGAGAAAACAAAAGACCAGATGGATATTGCCGCTTCACGTTCAATGACCATTTTATTGGGCAGCGACGACAAATTGGAGTGGTATATCGGCGAACCAGGAAAATCTGCGCCAACAATTGATAATTTCAGCCCGGATGGGTTACGTAAAACGTTAATTGAAAAAAGTAAAGAAGTACAACAAAAAACAGGCAAATATATGTTTGTTGTGATAAAGCCAAGCGATAAATCAAAGTACAAAAACATGGTTAGCACGCTTGACGAAATCAACATTGCCAATATTCAAAGTTATGGTATTGTTGGTATCACACCAGCAGAAGTAGAGTTGCTTAAAAAAGACGGCTTGTACAACGATAATAAATAGTATTAAATAACGTTATTAATTTCCATTAAAGCCTTAACAGATGTTAGGATCAAAATTAGACATACTAAAGCAGGAATGGATCGACGTTGTTTTTAGTAATCGTAACAAGGCCTATGGCGCTTACGAACTAAGAAAAGATAATTCAAAAAATACAAGCAAGGCTTTAATTATTGCAATTGTATTGTTTGTGTTTATCGTTTCTTTGCCTACTATCATCAACAAGATCAAAGGTCTTATCCCAGAGAAAGACCAAAAGGTGAAGATAACAGACGTGGTTCTGTTACCTCCGCCACCGGTTGACCAAACAAAGAAACCACCTCCGCCGCCACCTGAACCACCAAAACCAAAGGTTGACCAGGTGCGTTTCCCTCCTCCGGTTGTAAAACCAGATAACGAGGTTAAGGAGAAAGATCCGCCAACAGTAAAAGAACTTGCTGTGGCCGATCCAGGTCAGAAAGATCAAAAGGGTGACCCTAACGCCGACATCAGAATTGATGAGCCGGTAGGTAACTCTGACGTTAAACAAGTTGTGGAAGCCGATCCTAACCAGATCTTTACTTCAGTTGAGCAAGTTCCAGAATTTGCCGGTGGTTTAGAGAAATTTGGAGCGTACCTGAGCAAAAACATCAGGTATCCGGCTGTAGCACGTGAAAACAATACTCAGGGCCGCGTAATTTGTACATTCGTTGTGGAAAAAGATGGTTCCTTAACCGACATCAAAGTTGTTAGGGGTATCGGCAGCGGTTGCGACGAAGAAGCCGTACGTGTATTGAAAAACTCACCAAAATGGAAACCTGGTATACAAAACGGTCGTCCGGTTCGTGTACAGTACAGCGTTCCAATCAGCTTTACTTTAGCATCTGAAGAATAAGTAATGCCATTTAATTACGATAAAAAGCAAAAATCGCCCAAAAGGCGGTTTTTGCTTATTTTAGGAACCGCTGCATTCATTTGCTTTGTGGTTTTAGGTCTGATGATCATGTTCTGGGAAGCACTTCCCTTACAGATGCAACATTATCAACGTTTACTTTTCGGCGGTTTTATTATAGTTTACGCGGTTTTAAGGTTTTCAAGATTGTTTAAAAAGGATCAATATGAAGATTAATTTTAAGGTTGCTTATGTATCGATTTTAGTTGTTTCCATAGCCGGTTTACAGGCATGCAAGCAAAAGCAAGTAAAATCCGTACCAACCGATAGCTTCAATGCCGGAAGGGCAACTTTTGTAGCCGATGAATCGTTTTCGCCTATAGTAGCACAGGAAGAGTATGTTTACAGAAGCCGGTACCCCAACGCCGATCCTGTATTTGTTTACAAAACAGAAAACCAGGCTGTAAATATGTTGTTAAATGACAGTGTAAGGGTTGCCGTATTATCACGTGATCTGGATACTGCAGAGCGTAATATAATTACCCGTCGCTCGTTAAGTGTTGAGGTTGTTCCTTTTGCGGTAGATGCCATTACTTTAATTGTTAATAACGCATCAAATGATACTACCATTACCGTAGCTCAATTAAAAAAGGAACTTAATGGGCAGGGTAGTGGAAATAAAACTATCGTTTTTGATAACCCCAATTCAAGTTTGGTAAGGTATTTGAAGGATTTCTCTGGTAATAAAGAGTTTAAACAGAAAAACATTTACGCTCTTAAATCGAATATTGAAGTTATTAAATACGTTAGCGAACATCCGGATGCACTTGGGATTATCGGCTTTAGCTGGTTAAATAACCCCGAAAAGAGCTATGCCGGTTACGTTGATAAGGTGAAGATTGTAGGTGTTAAAGACGAAGGCAATAAACAGTATGCCAACGAATATTTTAAACCTTCTCAAGAATCACTTGTCTTAAAACAGTACCCGTTAAGCAGGGGATTGTATATGGTTAATTGCTCGAGCAAAACTGGCTTAGCAGCCGGATTTGTCACCTTTTTAGCCAGTGATGTAGGGCAGCGGATAATATTAAAATCGGGTTTGTTACCTGATTCTATCCCGCCAAGAGAGATAAATTTAAAAAGTAAACTATAACTAAATAAAGATGAAAATGATCAGTAAAATAGCTAAGGCTTCATTAGGACTGGTATTTTTAGGTTCATCATCAGTTTTTGCGCAAAGTCTTGCCGACGCCAAAAAAGCTATTGACGCCGAACAATATCAGAAAGCAGAGTCGATGCTCAAAACGCTTACTACAACTCAGCCAACTAAAGACGAAAATTTCTTTTATCTGGGTTGGGTGTACATTAAACAGGACTATTCTGACTCGGCGAAAGTCGTTTTCAATAAGGGGATTGCTGCAAATCCAAAATCAGCATTAAACTATGCAGGTTTAGGTGCTGTTGCCCGTTTAGATAAGGATAATGCCGGTGTTACAACTAATTTTAACCAGGCTGTTTCTTTAGCCGGTAAGGATGTAAAACCTTACACTTATGTGGGTTTATCTTATTTACTGCCTACAACTTCTGATAAGAAAGTAGCGCCTGCTGATGCAGATGCTGCAATTGCAGTACTTACTAAAGGAAAAGCTATTAATGCAAAAGACGTTGATTTGCTTATTGCATTAGGTGATGCTTACCGTTCTGTATTAAAAAGCAATGAAGCTTATTCAAACTATTCTGACGCTTCTACGATTGATCCTAAAAACCCTGCTGCTAAAGTTGCAACAGGCGTATTGTATAAGTTTGCAAACAACTTTGAAGGTTCTGAGCAGCAATATAAAGACGCTTTGGCTATCAACGCAAACTATGGCCCTGCTTACCGCGAATGGGCTGAAACGGATTTACGCTGGTCATTAACTGATCCTAAAATGGCTTCAGCTAAAATTAAAGAGGCTGTTGATCATTACAAACAATACCTGAGCTTAACTGATCAGTCGGTAGAGTCTCAAATGCGTTATGCCGACTTCCTGATCCTTGCAGGCGATTACAAAACCTTACAGCAGGTTGCAACTGATCTTTCAAAATCAGCAAGCACCAATGCAAGGGTTTATCGTTATCTGGCTTATGCCGCTTACGAAAACAAAGATTATCCTGCAGGTTTAACTGCAATTAATACCTGGTTCCAGAAAGCCGATCCAAAACGTATCATCCCTCGCGATTATTTATACCAAGGCCGCTTGCAGATGGCTTCGGGTCAGGATTCGGTAGGTATTAATACCCTGAAAAAAGCTTTAGAGCTTGACAGTACCCAAACTGACGTTTACGGTGAAATTGCTAAAGCTTTATATCACCAGAAAAAATACGAGCAGGCAGGTGATGCTTACCGCCAGGTTACTTTAAAAGCCGGTCATAACGTAAAACTTACCGACTATTTTTACGAAGGTATCAGCTATTATTTTGGTTATGACGAAAAGAAACCAAATGCTGATTCATTGCTTGTAAGGGCCGATTCAGCGTTTAGCTATGTAAACCAAAAAAGCCCAACCACAGCTGATGGTTACCTTTACCGTGCTTATGTTAACGATATGAAAGAAAAAGATCGTAACAACATTAACGGTTATGCCAAGCCATTTTATGAAAAATATATTGAGCTTGTAAATGCTAAAGGTGCACCAGACGATAAAACTAAGAAGAGCCTTGCAAACGCTTATGTTTACTTAGGTACTTACTATGAGTTTAAAGAAAAGGATGATGCTAAAGCAACTGAAAACTTCACCAAAGCAAGGGAAAATGACCCTACCAATAAACAAGCTGTAGCCTTTTTCCAACGCAAGGGCGGAGCCGGTAAAAGCAAATAACATTATATCTTAACAGATATGAAAGGCCCCTTGAAAAAGGGGCCTTTTTTTGTTTGCCCTATTTAAGTAATTGATTTATTAAGGCAATTTGTTATCAAGATTGGTAATGAATTGCAGAAATGATTAATAACCTTATAAATCGCACTTTTTTATTATTAAGGCATTAGTATATTTGCAGCATGGAAGCACAAAGTTTACCGGTTAATTATTTACCCATCATATTTCAAATGTTGGTGGCTTTAGGGTTTGTGGTAACAACAATGTTTGTAACACATAAGATTGGGCCCAAAAGAAAAACAAAAGACAAGCTGACCCCATTTGAGTCGGGTATTGAGGTGGTGGGTAATGCGCGTACACCTATCTCCATTAAATACTTTCTTGTCGCCATCTTGTTTGTGCTGTTTGATGTGGAAGTGATCTTCATGTATCCATGGGCTGTAAATTTTAAGGCTTTAGGTACTACCGGTCTTATTGAAATGTTCATTTTCATGGCTACACTTTTGCTGGGTTTTATCTACGTAATAAAAAAAGGCGCTTTAGATTGGGATTAAATTTAGATTGATTCTAAATATACCCCCTGTACGCCTATAGTGTACATTTTACATCGTTATTATTGTAAATTTGCTCCCATTATCCACATTTAGTGGATAGTGGTTTCTCTATCAATTTAGTTCAATGAGTGATATTCAATTAGTTGATGCCCCTGCCGGAGTTGAAGGCGCTGGGTTTTTTGCTACCTCGCTTGATAAAGTAATAGGTATAGCACGCTCAAATTCATTATGGCCTTTACCTTTTGCCACTTCATGCTGCGGTATCGAGTTTATGGCAACCATGGCATCTCACTATGATCTTTCGCGTTTTGGTGCTGAGCGTTTGAGCTTTTCACCACGTCAGGCCGATTTATTAATGGTTATGGGCACAATAGCCAAAAAAATGGCTCCTGTGCTTCGCCAGGTATATCTGCAAATGGCCGAGCCCCGTTGGGTAATGGCTGTTGGCGCATGTGCATCAAGCGGTGGTATATTTGATACCTACTCCGTTTTGCAAGGTATTGACGAGGTTATCCCTGTAGATGTTTATGTACCGGGCTGCCCGCCAAGGCCTGAAGCCATTATTGATGGTTTTATGAATATTCAGGAACTGGTAAAAACAGAATCGCTGCGCCGCAGAAACGAGCCTAAATACCAGGAGTTATTAGCTAAATACGGGATTCAATAATGGCTGTTATACCCAACGAAGACATAATAAAGGCAATAGGCGATAAGTTTGCCGATTTAGTGACCGTTATTGGCGAACCTTATGGTTTGTTAACAGTTGAAACCGGTCGCGAACAGATCATCGATCTGCTTACCTTTTTGAAAACAGATCCGGCGTTTAAATTTACTTTTTTAACAGATATTACCGGCATTCATTATCCTGAGCAGGAAAAGCAAACAGGTGTTATTTATCACCTGCATAGCTTGACTACAAACACACGGATCAGGATCAAAGTATTCCTGACCGATGGTGATGTACATATACCAACTGCTACTGTGCTTTGGGATGGCGCTAACTGGATGGAACGCGAAACTTATGACTTTTTCGGAGTAATATTTGATGGTCATCCTGATCTTCGCCGTATTTTAAATGTTGACGACATGACTGCTTTCCCAATGCGCAAGGAGTTTCCGTTGGAAGATCCTAATCGTGTTGACAAGAAAGATTTCTATTTCGGAAGATAGTATATTATAGAATCAAGAAATTGGAATAAAGAAACAAGAATTTGGGAGTTAGAAGCAGGTACAAGTCTTATCTTGATTCCTGACTTCCTGATTCCTGACTCTAATTAACGATACTGATGCAAAATCATCCTGTATATACAGATAACGATCCGCAAAGCGAGCTTTCAACCCTAAACCTGGGCCCAACACACCCTGCAACCCACGGTGTGTTCCAAAACGTGCTTCAGCTTGATGGCGAGCGTATTGTTAGCGGTGTATCAACCATTGGTTATATCCACCGCGCATTTGAAAAAATTGCCGAACACAGGCCATTTTACCAGATCACCCCACTTACCGACCGTTTAAACTATTGCTCGTCGCCTATTAACAATATGGGATGGCACATGACGGTTGAAAAACTTTTAAATATCCAAACGCCGAAACGTGTAGATTATCTGCGTGTAATTGTAATGGAACTTGCCCGTATTGCTGATCACATTGTTTGTAACGGTGTATTAGGTGTTGATACAGGCGCTTTTACAGGCTTCCTTTATATGATGGAGCAGCGTGAGGCTATTTATGAAATATATGAAGAGGTTTGCGGCTCGCGTCTTACAACTAACATTGGCCGTATAGGTGGTTTTGAGCGTAATTTCAATAGCCGTGCCTTTGATAAATTGCGCGCGTTTTTAAAGAACTACCCTAAAACTCTTAAAGAGTTTGAAGGCTTGTTTAACCGTAACAGGATCTTCGTTGACCGTACCCGTGATGTAGCTGCCGTGACTGCTGAGACTGCTTTGAGCTACAGCTGGACAGGCCCGCTTTTGCGTGCTGCAGGTGTGGATTATGATGTAAGGGCTATGAACCCATATTCATCATACGAGGATTTTGAATTTGAAGTGCCAGTTGGCGACAATGGCGATGTTTACAGCCGCTTTTTGGTTCGCAACGAAGAAATGTGGCAAAGCTTAAGGATTATTGAGCAGGCATTGGCCAAGCTTGATAAAGAGCCAAGCGACATTTTCCATGCCGATGTTCCTGAATTTTACCTGCCTCCAAAAGAGGAAGTATATAATAACATGGAAGCTTTGATCTATCACTTTAAAATTGTGATGGGCGAAATTCCAACCCCAACTACCGAGGTTTATCATTCGGTTGAAGGTGCTAACGGTGAACTTGGTTTTTACCTGGTTAACGACGGTGGCCGTTCGCCATACCGTTTGCATTTCCGCAGGCCAAGCTTCATCAACTACCAGATGTATGCGCCAATGAGCCGTGGTATGTTATTATCAGATGCTATTATTAACATGAGTAGTTTAAACGTTATAGCCGGAGAGTTAGATGCTTAGAGTTGACGAAGCTCAGGAACCGGTTGAATTTTCGCCGGTACTGATCAGCAAATTTGATGAAATAGTTAGCCGTTATCCGCAGGGAAAACAAAAATCGGGCTTATTGCCAATCCTTCACCTGGTACAGGCCGAATTTGGTTGGGTAAGCGCGCCTGCAATGGATAAGGTTGCCGAATATTTGAGCATATTACCTATCGAGGTGTATGAGGTTGCTACATTTTATACCATGTACTTTTTACGCCCGCAGGGCAAGTACGTACTGGAAGTTTGCCGCACAAGTGGTTGCTGCCTGGTAGGTGCCGAAAAGATCATGGATCATATTGAGGAAACCCTTGGCGTAAAAGAAGGTGAAGTTACTCCCGACGGCTTATTTAGCTGGAGAGGGGTGGAGTGCCTTGCTGCCTGTGGTTTTGGCCCGGTATTACAGATTGGCCCTGAATATACTTTTTATGAAAACCTGACCAATGAATCGGTAGATAAGTTGATCAGCGATTTAAAAGCGAAAGCTAAGAATTAAATTATGGGACGGAAACTACTTTTAGAACATATAAACGTACCCGGCATCAATACATTTGATGTTTACCGCTCAAAAGGTGGCTATGCTTCTGTCGAGAAGGCATTAAAAACCATGTCGCCCGAAGCGATTGTTGAGGAGGTTAAAAAATCAGGTCTGCGCGGCCGTGGCGGTGCAGGTTTCCCTACAGGTATGAAGTGGAGCTTTTTGGCTAAACCCGAAGGCGTAGCACGTTACCTGGTTTGTAATGGCGACGAATCGGAGCCGGGAACTTTTAAAGACCGTTATCTGATGACCTATATCCCTCACTTGTTAATTGAGGGAATGATCGTATCGAGCTTTGCGCTTGGTGCTAATACATCATATATCTACCTGCGCGGTGAAATGATGCCACAGGTAAGGATCCTGGAAAGGGCCATTGCCGAAGCTAAGGCAAAAGGCTTTTTAGGAAAAAACATATTAGGTACCGGTTACGATCTTGAACTTTATGTTCAACCGGGTGGTGGCGCTTACATCTGCGGTGAAGAAACTGCGTTGTTAGAGTCATTGGAAGGTAAACGTGGTAACCCGCGTATCAAACCGCCATTCCCAGCTATTGCCGGTTTATATGGCTGCCCTACAGTTGTTAACAACGTTGAATCAATTGCTGCTGTTGTGCCTATCATTAATGAAGGCGGCGACGAGTATGCTAAAATAGGTATCGGTCGTAGTACAGGTACTAAATTGATCTCTGCAGGTGGTAACCTGAAAAAACCGGGAGTTTATGAAATTGAACTCGGTGTACCTGTTGAAGAATTTATTTATTCGGATGAGTATTGCGGTGGTATCGCCAACGGCAAACGCCTGAAAGCTGTTGTTGCCGGTGGTTCATCGGTGCCGATTTTACCGGCCAACCTGATCCTGAAAACTATCAATAACGAAGCCCGTTTGATGAGCTATGAGTCATTATCTGACGGTGGCTTTGTGAGTGGTACTATGTTGGGTTCGGGTGGTTTCATCGCTTACGATGAAGATGCCTGTATCGTACGTAATACCTGGAACTTCGCCCGTTTTTATCACCACGAAAGCTGCGGACAGTGTTCGCCTTGTCGTGAAGGTACCGGCTGGATGGAAAAAGTATTACATCGCCTGGAGTATGGTCATGGCAAAATGAGCGACATGGACCTGCTGGTTGATGTGTCTAAGAAAATAGAAGGAAATACCATTTGTCCGCTGGGTGATGCGGCAGCATGGCCGGTGGCCAGTGCTATCCGCCATTTCAGGGATGAGTTTGAGTGGCATGTAACTAACGCAAGCGAAGCAACTTCAAGAAACTATGGTTTGGCACATTATGCTGATCCGTTGAAAGTTGTAGAGACTGCGTAAATATATAACCGTATGTCATTGCGAGCGGAGCGTGGCAATCTCGTTGCATGAAGAGCAGAGCTACGAGATTGCTTTGTGCCTCGAAATGACATAATGGTTAAGCTTTAATTTGAAAGCCAGGAAATTTAGAAATTAACAAACGACGTTATTATTAAATGTCAATGAAAGTAACAATAGACGGAATAACCGTTGATGTAGAACCCGGAACAAGCATCCTGAATGCCGCAAGGCAAATCGGGGGCGATATTGTTCCGCCTGCTATGTGCTATTACTCTAAGCTGGCAGGTAGTGGCGGTAAATGCCGTACCTGTTTGGTTAAGGTTACCAAAGGATCTGAAAAAGATCCGCGCCCTATGCCTAAACTGGTGGCTTCATGTCGTACCGGTGTGATGGATGGGATGGAGGTACAAAATATTACTTCGCCTGAGGTTGTTGAAGCCCGTAAAGGTGTAGTGGAGATGTTGCTGATCAACCACCCCCTTGATTGCCCTGTGTGCGATCAGGCTGGCGAATGTCATTTGCAAGATCTTGGTTTTGAACACGGTGCGGCTAAAACCCGCTACGAGTTTGACCGCCGCACATTTGAAAAAATTGATATCGGCGATAAGATCCAGCTGCACATGACCCGTTGCATCCTTTGCTACCGTTGCGTGTTCACTGCCGATCAGATCACCAATACCCGTTTACACGGTATCCTGAACAGGGGCGATCATTCTGAAATTTCTACTTATATCAGCAAAGCTGTCGATAATGATTTTTCAGGTAACGTAATTGATGTTTGCCCGGTAGGTGCATTAACTGATAAAACTTTCCGCTTTAAAAACCGTGTATGGTTCACCAAACCGGTTGAAGCACACCGCGATTGCGATAAATGCTGTGGTAAAGTTACTTTATGGTACAAAGGTGAGGATGTGATCAGGGTAACCGGCCGTAAAGATGTTTATGGCGAGGTTGAAGAATTTATCTGTAACACCTGCCGCTTCGACAAAAAGAAAACTGCCGATTGGGTAATTGAAGGCCCACGTAAGGTATCACATCAATCGGTGATCAGTGCTAACCATTACGAGTTTACGCCGCTGCCGGTTGTTAAAACCAACCCGGCACTGATGGAAGCCAATAAAGAACAATTTGAAAGGGAGACCCGCTTATAATGGAAACCGCAGATTTAATATTCAGAATAGTACTGATCGTTGTGATTTTCGCTATCAGCCTGGTTGTAGCTATGTACTCAACTTATGCCGAGCGTAAAGTTGCTGCATTTTTCCAGGATAGGATAGGCCCTAACCGCGCAGGCCCATGGGGTATTTTACAGCCCCTTGCCGATGGTGGTAAGATGTTTTTGAAAGAAGAGATCATTCCTACAAATGCTACAGGCTTCCTATTTATTGTTGGCCCTTCGCTGGCTATTTTAACTGCTTGTATCGGTTCGGCTGTTATTCCATGGGGATCGGCTATCCAAATCGGTGGTCGTACTTTTGATCTTCAGGTTACCGATATCAACGTAGGTGTACTTTATATTTTTGGTGTAGTATCATTAGGTGTTTATGGCATCATGATAGGTGGTTGGGCATCAAACAATAAATATTCATTATTAGGCGCTATCCGCGCTGCATCGCAAAATATCAGCTACGAAATTTCGATGGGTTTATCCATCATCGCTTTACTGATGCTTACCGGTACATTAAGCCTTAAAGAAATTGCCGAACAACAGCATGGCTTTCACTGGAATGTTTGGAGGCAACCACTTGGTTTTATCCTGTTCCTGATTTGTGCCTTTGCCGAAACCAACCGTTCACCATTCGATTTACCTGAGTGCGAAACCGAGCTTGTAGGCGGTTACCATACCGAGTATTCATCAATGAAATTAGGTTTTTACCTTTTTGCCGAGTATATCAACATGTTTATCTCATCGGCAGTAATGGCTACCCTGTATTGGGGTGGTTATAACTACCCTTTTATGGATGATATGGCTGTATGGTTTAGTCCAAATACAGCGGCTATAGTTGGTGTTGTTATATTATTCGGTAAAATCTTCTTTTCTATCTTCTTCTTCATGTGGGTACGCTGGACAATCCCGCGTTTCCGTTATGACCAGTTGATGGACCTGGGCTGGAAGATATTAATACCGCTGGCTATTGCCAATATAGTGCTTACCGGCGTGGGCAGCACATTACTTACACACTTTGGATATTAATCAAATGGAATCATTAAGCAATAAGCGAAAAGTACTGGAAGTTAAGCCACTCACCTTATTGGAGCGCGCTTATCTGCCTGTTATTGTTGGCGGCCTGGCCACAACAATGAAACACTTCTTCAAAAAGCCGGTAACCATCAGTTATCCTGAAGAAAAACGTGAGTTTTCGGAGAATTTCCGTGGTATGCACTCTTTAAAACGTGATGAAAACGGTAAAGAGCGTTGCACAGCCTGTGGCCTTTGTGCATTGTCATGCCCTGCAGAAGCTATTACCATGACAGCTGCGGAACGCCAGAAAGGTGAAGAGCATTTATATCGCGAAGAGAAATACGCTGCTGTTTATGAAATTAACATGCTGCGTTGCATTTTCTGCGGTTTATGTGAAGAGGCCTGCCCTAAGGAAGCTATTTATCTTGACGGTGATATTGTTCCTGCCGACTACTTAAGGAAGGATTTTATTTACGGTAAAGACAAATTAGTAGAAGCGCCCTTAAATCAATAAAGAAGTTTTATACCTTTGCCCTGCCTAAAAGGGTAAAGGTATTTTGTAAATAAAAACATGAGTACATTTTACTTCATCGCATTTTTGTCCATATTCTTTTCGATATTGGTAATCTCGGCCAAAAACCCGGTACATAGTATCCTATATCTGATCCTCACTTTCTTTACTTTCACCATCCACTATATTTTGCTTAACGCGCAATTTTTGGCGATTGTAAATTTCATTGTATACATGGGCGCTATACTCGTATTGTTCCTGTATACGCTGATGCTTATCAACCTTAATAAGGAATCGGAGCCTGTAAAGCCATTTATGGTTAAAATAGCGGGCGTTTTTGGTGGTGGTATATTAGCTGTTGCTGTTGCGTCATCACTTAAACTGATTGGTACATCAAACCCGGTGTTATTACAAAACCCTGAGTTAGGTCTTGTAAAAAACCTGGGTAAGGTATTGTTCAACGAATTTTTATTGCCTTTTGAAGTATCGTCGGTATTGTTGTTATCAGCAATGGTAGGCGCGGTATTATTGGCTACTAAAGAAAAAGAACCTAAAGCAGCATAATGGAAAGTTTAACAAATACTATGCACGCCGTGCCGCTTAATCATTACATACTGTTAAGCACAATTATTTTTGCAATAGGCGTAATGGGCGTATTAATCCGCCGTAATGCTATCGTGATCTTCATGTCGGTTGAGTTGATGCTTAACTCGGTTAACCTTTTGCTTACCGCATTTTCGGTATACAGGGGCGATGCTACCGGGCAGGTGTTCGTATTTTTTATCATGGCGCTGGCCGCTGCCGAAGTTGCAGTAGGTTTGGCTATCATCGTGATGATCTATCGTAACACTAACTCAATTGATATCAACGTACTGAACAGGTTGAAGTGGTAGGTTTTGATTTCGGATTTCGGAATTTCGATTTCGGAATTGAATGATTGACTGAATAAAAAATATTAAACGTCATTGCGAGGTACGAAGCAATCCCCAACTATACAGATATGTTTGAAAGGGGCTACTTTAATCTTGGTAATGAAGGATCTGATAATTAAAAACGTATAACGTAACACGTAAAACGTACAACATCGAACATGGATAAATATATCTGGCTTATTCCTATATTACCGTTAGCCGGTTTTGTTATAAACGGACTTGGCCGTAATTCATTATCAAAAAGTGTAATTGGCTTTATTGGCAGTTTACTGGTACTGGTATCATTTGGTTTAAGTCTTGCGGTTTTCTTCCAGGTAAAATCAACTGGTGTAGCCATCAACGTTAACTACTTTACATGGTTTGCAGTTGGTGCATTGAAATTTCCTTTCGCATTTATGATCGATCAGTTAAGTGCTATCATGCTGCTGATCATAACAGGCGTTGGTTTCCTAATCCACCTGTATTCAATCGGCTATATGCATGATGACGAAGGTTTCGGAAAGTTTTTTGCTTACCTGAACCTGTTCGTTTTCTTCATGCTGCTGCTGGTTTTAGGCTCAAACTACCTCATCATGTTTATTGGATGGGAAGGTGTAGGTTTATGCTCATACCTGCTTATCGGTTTCTGGTTTACCAACCCTGATTATGCCGATGCCGCCAAGAAGGCCTTCGTGATGAACCGTATCGGTGACCTTGGCTTTTTGTTAGGCATATTCACTATCATTTACGTTTTTGGCAGTATTCAGTTTGCAGAAGTGTTTCCGAAAGCAGCTGTCATGAAATCAGGTACCGGCCCGCTTTATATCATTACCATATTATTGTTTATCGGTGCCTGCGGTAAATCAGCACAATTACCATTATTTACCTGGTTGCCTGACGCAATGGCCGGCCCAACTCCGGTTTCGGCTTTGATCCACGCTGCTACCATGGTTACGGCAGGTATCTATATGATTGCCCGTTCAAACATATTCTACACGTTGTCACCTTTTACTATGGATATCATAGCTTATATAGGTTTGGCAACGGCACTTATTGCAGCACTTATAGCATTAACACAAACAGATATTAAAAAGGTGTTGGCTTATTCAACAGTATCACAATTGGGGTACATGTTTTTAGGCCTGGGTGTTGGTGCTTATACCGGTGCTTTCTTCCACGTGTTAACACACGCTTTCTTTAAAGCTTTATTATTCCTTGGTGCTGGTTCTGTGATCCACGCCATGAGCGGTGAACAGGATATGCGTAAGATGGGTGGGTTAAAAGGAAAGATCAAAACTACTTTCACCACCATGATGATTGGTACAGTAGCTATTGCCGGTATTCCTCCGCTTGCAGGCTTCTTTTCAAAAGACGAAATATTAGCACAAGCTTACGCGCATAGCCCTGTATTTTGGGCTGTAGGTGTATTAACTGCAATGTTAACTTCATTCTATATGTTCAGGATGATGTACCTTACATTTTACGGAAAATTCCGTGGTACACATGAGCAGGAGCATCATTTGCATGAATCGCCTCCAACAATGACAATACCGCTTATTGTGTTAGCTATCCTTTCAATTTTAGGTGGTTTTATAGGTGTACCGGAAGTATTACACGGACATCATGAACTGGCACATTTCCTTGAGCCTGTTTTCCACAAATCAAACGAAATTTTGGGCGAGCATCATTTATCTGAATCGCTTGAGTATGCATTAATGGGTACTTCGGTAGTGCTTGCTTTAGCTGCTATGGCTTATGCCTATATGAAATATGCTAAAAACGGTAGTGTACCAGTTGCAGATACCGAAGAGCGTCCGGCACTTACCAGTTTATCATACCACAAATTTTACCTGGATGAGCTTTACGATCTGATAGTTCGTAAACCACTCGACTGGCTTTCAACCTTCTTCTATAATGTTATAGATCGTTTAGGTATTGACGGTTTGGTGAACGGGATTGGCAGGGGAACAATTGAAACCAGTAAAGGCCTGCGCCTGCTGCAAACAGGTAACGTAGGTTTCTACATATTCATAATGGTACTGGGAATTATAGCGGTACTACTGTATAGCGTATTTGGATTAACTAAAATATAAACGATAAGCGTTTAGCAACATAAAAATGACCGTTAGTATATTACTTTTTTTGCCAATAGTTGCCGCCGTTATAGTTGCCCTGCTTAAAAATGGGATAGCTAAGCATGCAGCATTATTTTTCTCTGTTGCCCAACTGGTAATAGCGCTTATATTTTTAAGCAAGTTTGTTCCGGATGCATCAACTCAGTTTGTTATTGATGTGCCGTGGATCAGCAGTTTTGGAATTTACTTTAGTGCGGGTATTGATGGGATCAGCATGGTGTTGGTTTTATTAACATCGGTGCTTGTACCGTTAATTATTTTAACAACCTATCAGCACCAGTATAAAAGCGAAGGAGCTTTTTATGGCCTCATTTTATTTATGCAGGCAGGTATGCTGGTTGTATTTACCGCCCTCGACGGATTCTTATTCTACGTTGGATGGGAAGCCGCATTGATCCCTATTTACTTTATATGCGCCCTTTGGGGAGGTGAAAACCGGATCCGCGTCACCATTAAGTTTTTCATTTATACGTTTGCCGGTTCGCTGTTTATGCTGGTAGGTATTATCTACCTGTACCTGCAATCGCCTGATAAAACATTCGACATCCACAATTTCTATAAAATGACTTTGGATGTTAAACATCAGAGCTGGATCTTCTGGGCGTTTTTCCTGGCGTTCGCTATCAAAATGCCGTTGTTCCCGTTCCATACCTGGCAGCCCGACACTTATACCGAAGCGCCATCAGGCGGTACCATGATGTTATCGGGTATCATGTTGAAAATGGGTATTTACGGTGCAATTCGCTGGATGATCCCTAACGCCCCGCTTGGTTTTTTCCACTTCCAGACTTTGGCCATGATCCTTGGCGTTATCGGTGTGGTATATGCATCAATTATCGCTTTTAAACAAAAGGATGGTAAACGACTGGTAGCCTATTCATCAATAGCTCACGTTGGTTTAATAGCCGCAGGTATTTTTGCGTGGAACATTGGCGGCGTTCAGGGTGCCATGATCCAGATGCTTAACCACGGGATTAACGTTGTTGGTATGTTCTTTATCTGGGATATCATCAGCCGCAGGTTAAATACCCGTGAGATAGATCAGCTTGGCGGCATTGCTAAAGTTGCTCCTAAATTTGCAATTGCTTTCCTTATTATCTTATTAGGTACAGTAGGTTTACCGCTTACCAATGGTTTTATCGGTGAGTTTTTACTGTTGAAAGGTGTATTTGATTTTAGCGTGCACCATTATATGAATCTGGTGTTGGCGTCTGCTGCTGGACTTACTATCATCTTTGGTGCAGTTTACATGTTGCGCCTTTACAAAAATGTAATGCAGGGCGAAACTAATGCGCTTACTGCAACTTTTGCTGATATAAGTGGTTCTGAGCAATTAACGTTAGGGATCATTTGCGCCCTTGTAATTGTATTAGGTGTTTACCCTCAGCCTATTCTGCATATCTCTGAAGCTGCGGTAACACAGCTGGTGAGTCAGATAAGTTCAAAGTTAACAATGTAGGTTTAAGATTTTAAAGAAAAGAATGAATACTATAATCATCATATCTGTTTTACCTATAGTGCTACTGTATTTAGGGTTATATAAAGCGCAAAAGGCTTTGTTACCTGTTACTGTTATAGGTTTACTGGCTGCATTAGGTTGTGCAATTTGCCAATGGACTGCAAAAGATACAGCCGAACCGCTTTACACCGGCATGCTCTTGTTCAATAATTTTTCTGTTGTATTTTCAAGTGTTACCATCATATCTACCATACTGATCCTGCTGCTTTCAAAGGGATACTTTGAACGCATCAGCAGGCACACTGCCGAGTATTATGCTATTATCCTGTTTTCGTTGGCTGGCATCATCGTTATGGTGTCGTTTAACAACCTGGTAATGCTGTTTATCGGTATCGAGATCATGTCTGTTAGTTTATACATTTTGGCAGGTATTAAAAAGAGTGACTTTGCATCAAATGAAGCTGCTCTGAAATACTTCCTGATGGGGGCTTTTTCAACCGGCTTCCTGCTGTTTGGTATGGCGCTGTTATACGGATCGTCGGGTTCATTTAATATGGACGCCATAAGGGAATATGTAATCAACCATCCCCATATCGACCCTATGTTTTATACAGGTATAGCCCTTCTTATTGTAGGTTTATGCTTTAAAGTAGGTGCTGCTCCTTTCCATTTCTGGACGCCGGATGTATACGAAGGTGCACCTACGTTGATTACTGCTTTTATGTCTACAGTGGTTAAAACTGCAGGCTTCGCAGCGTTCCTCCGTTTGTTCTCTGCTTGTTTCCAGCCATTATCTGATTTTTGGACTCCGATATTACTGGTTATAACTATCATCACATTATTTATCGGCAATATCACCGCATTATATCAGCAAAGCTTTAAACGGATGCTTGCGTTTTCAAGCATCTCGCATGCGGGTTATTTGTTATTTGCTATTGTATCGTTAGGTGCAGCATCTGGTAATTCGGTATTTGTGTATGCTACTGCCTATTCAATCGCTTCGATCATTGCCTTTGGTGGTTTGATATTGGTTCAGCAACAAGGCGGAAGCGATAACTTTGAAAGCTTTAACGGTTTGGGTAAAAAGAACCCCTTCCTTGCATTTGTATTAACCGTGGCCATGCTGTCATTAGCTGGTATACCACTCACTGCTGGTTTCATCGGTAAATTCTTCATGTTTTCGGGAGCAGTAAGCCGTTACCATATCGGCTTGGTTATTATAGCTGTAGTTAATGCTATCATTAGTATCTTCTACTATTTCAGAGTTATCATAGCCATGTATTTCCGTGTCGACGAACGTGCTGAACTAACAGTGCCAGTTTACTACAAAGTTGTATTTGCACTTTCGGCCCTGGCTACAATTCTTATAGGTGTTTATCCCGATCTTATAGCCCGTTTCATATAATCGGTAATGATAACTGCAAATTGATATAATATTTGTAGTTTTACAGATATAGTGAATGGAAAGTTTTTGGGAATACCTTCAAAATTTAACTGACGCTCAATCCATAATAAGCAGGGGTGGTTTTTATCTCTTGCTTATTGTTGTTTTTGCTGAAACCGGTTTATTCTTTGGTTTCTTTTTGCCTGGCGATTACCTGTTGTTTATGGCCGGTTTGTTATGCGCGGCGGGTAAGGTTGATGTATCAATATCTACGCTGGTATTATCATTAATAGGTGCCGGCGTATTAGGCAACTTTACGGGTTATTGGTTTGGTTACCGAACGGGGCCCGTGCTGTTCAATAAAAACGATTCGATCTTTTTTAAGCGGCGGTACGTAGTACTGGCCAGTGAGTTTTACAATAAGCACGGAGGAATGGCGCTTATTTTAGGCAGATTTTTCCCTATTGTTAGAACATTTGCCCCTATATTTGCAGGAGTTGTTAAAGTTGATATCAGGAAGTTTTCGGTCTATAACCTTATAGGCAGCGTAACCTGGGTTTGCGTGTTTACTTTAAGTGGCTTTTTTTTAGGGCGAAGGTTCCCTCAATTAAAAGACTATCTGCAATATATCGTACTTGGACTGATTGTTATTACAACAATTCCCCTGGTTATTGCTTACATTAAGAAACAATTTCGTGATAAAAACGAACATACAGATTAGCTAATAATTTTATATACTATATAATAAAGATAAATGAGTACTCTACATCCATGGCACCAGGTTTCACCGGGAGATAACATTCCTGAAGTAGTAAACGCTATTATTGAAATTCCAAAAGGATCAAAAGCGAAATATGAAATCGACAAGGAGTCGGGCTTGTTAAAGCTTGATCGTGTATTATTTTCATCTGTAATGTACCCGGCTAACTATGGCTTTATTCCTCAAACCTATTGCGATGATAAGGACCCTTTAGATATCCTTGTACTTTGCTCAATTGACGTTTTCCCGATGTCTATCATTGAAGCTAAAGTTGTAGGTGTGATGCACATGGTTGATAACGGTGAGCAGGATGATAAGATCATCGCTGTAGCAAAAAATGATATGTCGGTGAATTACATTAATGATTTAAATGAATTGCCTCCGCATGCCATGACCGAGATCGTTCGCTTTTTTAAGGACTACAAGAAATTGGAAGGCAAAAACGTAACCATCGAACATTTATTAGGTGTACGTTATGCTCATAAAGTGATAGCCGAGAGTTTGGAGCTGTATAAGTCTACGTTCCCTGTGTATCAATCATAAATAAATGGACCCCGCACATTACGAGATTAGTTTATTTTACATTTTCGCTACCATATTTTTGGTGTTACTCAATGGCTTTTTTGTGGCCGCCGAGTTTGCCATGGTGAGGGTTCGGGGTTCGCAAATTGAAATTAAAGCCAAAAGCGGCAGCGGCGTTGCTAAAGTTGCCCGTGGCATACTGCATAATTTAGATGGTTACCTGGCTGCTACACAGCTGGGTATTACCATTGCTTCACTGGCTCTTGGTGTAGTAGGCGAAGAGGTAGCCACAAGCATTGTGATCCGCGCTTTTCTTAGCGTAGGGATAACACTTTCTCCGGGTTACATTACAGCCAGCCATATCCTGGCTTTTAGCTTTATTACTATTATGCATATTGTTTTTGGTGAGCTTGCGCCCAAATCGTTAGCTATCCAAAAATCAGTGCGTACCGTAATGGCTGTTTCATTACCGCTACGTTTTTTCTTTGTGGTTTTCAGGCCTTTTATCTGGGTGCTTAACAACTTTGCAAATTTCATTTTGAAGTTGTTAGGTATAAATGCTGTTGAAGGAGGCGAAACCCATCACAGCTCTGAAGAATTACAGTATCTGCTGGAGCAGGGCAAAGAGACGGGTGCGCTTGATTCAAACGAGCACGAACTGATCCAGAACGTGTTTGATTTTAATGAGCGTGTGGTTAAAAATATCATGGTTCCGCGTACCAAGATCTCGGGGGTAGATATTGCTTCAACCAAACAAGAGTTGCTGGATATGATCATCGATGAGGGATATTCGCGGATGCCGGTTTATGATGATGTGATCGACAAGATCATCGGTATTGTACACGCTAAGGATATTTTACCATTATTGGCCCGTAATGAGGAAATAGTGTTGAAAGATATTATCCGTAAGCCATATTTTATCCCGGAAACCAAAAAGATCAACGATCTGATGGCCGAACTGCAGCAGAAGCGCATCCAGATAGCCATAGTGCTTGATGAATTTGGCGGTACTGCGGGTATGGTAACACTGGAAGATATTGTAGAGGAGCTTGTTGGTGAGATACAGGATGAATACGACGAAGAAAAACCAATTGTTGAAAAGGTGAACGAGCGCGAGTTTATAGTAAATGCCCTTGCGTCTATTTACGATGTAAATGAGCATTTGCCGCATGACTTACCTGAAGACGGCGACTTTGACACTGTATCTGGCTGGCTCGGCGATATTTTTGGAAAGATCCCTGATGTAGGCGAACAGAAGGAATCTAACGGCTATAATATCACCGTACTAAAAAAATCCGACCAAAATATTGAATCAGTTAAACTCGAATTACTGATAAATGAAGAAGATGCAGTAGATTTACACTAATCTGCTTTTCCGTAATGCAACTTTTTTATACACCTGATATTGATCCCTCCCATCCACAGTACTTTCTGAGCGAAGAGGAAAGTAAGCATGCCATACGTGTGCTGCGTCTTGAGGCAGGTGACGAAGTGCAGCTGATTGACGGCAATGGGGGCCTTTATACTGCCCTGATCCATGATGCACATCCGAAGCGTACCATCCTTAAAATAACATCGGTAAGCACCGGATTTGAAAAGCGGAACCATTACCTCCACATTGCGGTTGCGCCAACCAAAAATATTGAACGTTTGGAGTGGTTTTTAGAAAAAGCCACGGAGATTGGTATCGACGAGATCTCATTGATCATCACCCAGCGGTCGGAACGGAAGGAAGCAAAGGTTGAACGTTTAAATAAAATTATTACGGCAGCTATTAAACAGTCTCTTAAAGCATACCATCCGGTATTAAATGAGCCGCTAACGTTAAATCAGCTATTAGATAAACCTTTTGAGGGACAAAAATTCATTGCCCATTGCGAACCCGGCGAGAAATTTAATTTGAAAGACGAAATAAGCCCTCAGGGGCGTTATTTAATATTGATAGGTCCTGAAGGTGATTTTGCCCCAGCAGAGATTGACAAGGCCCTTCAAAATGGGTTTAAACCAATGTCATTAGGCACAAGCCGTTTGCGCACGGAAACCGCTGCGCTGGAAGCTTGCTTTGAAGTAAATTTTTTAAACAGAGTATGAAAAGGATGAGGCTGGCATTGGTTGTTTTGTTTGCCGCTATGGTGATGAGCAGCTTTAATGCCCCTGCCTATAAAATTGCCCGTCTTAAATACAGTGGCGGGGGGGATTGGTATGGCGACCGCACAGCGCTGCCTAACCTGATCAAGTTTTGTAACGAGAACCTCAAAACAAATTTTGACGATGATGACGAGGTGGTTGAGGTAGGTAGTACCTCGCTATTTAATTATCCCTTTACTTTTATGACAGGGCATGGCAATGTGATCTTCTCGGATCAGGAGGCCCGGAACCTGCGAAAGTACCTTACCGGCGGCGGCTTTTTGCATATCGACGATAATTATGGGCTTGATCAATATATTCGCCCGCAAATGAAAAAAGTATTTCCCGAACTTGATTTTGTTGAGTTACCGGTTAATCACCCCATCTATCACCAAAAATATGACTTCCCGAACGGCTTGCCTAAAATTCATGAACACGATGGTAAACGCGCCCAGGGTTTTGGGTTGATATACAAAGGCAGGTTAGTTTGTTTTTACACCTATGAGTGTGATTTAGGCAACGGGTGGGAAGATTATGGTACTTATGCAGGCGATACCCAGGAAGCCCGCCAAAAGGCCCTTAAAATGGGTGCAAATTTAATTCAGTATATCTTTACCCAGTAGCCGCTGCCGTTGCAGCAGCCGTTTCTTGCAATTTTTTTCTGCATATTGTCAATTGCAGGTTTACTTTGCCCATTAAATCCTTGTGGTTAAAGTTAATATGTTTAGCTTTATACTTATCGCCTTAAACCAACAACTTATAAACTGCCTGCAAAAAATCAGATCCTCTATGTATAAATTAAATATTAACGACAAGTATAGTATTGAAGCAGAAAAAACTGCAGCGGGTTTGCTTATTAACGGGGTAAAAAGGGAGGCAGATATCAGGCAGATAAAGCCTGGGGTATACCATATTATCGAAAACAACCGGTCATACAATGTCGAGATAGTTAATTTTAACGGAAACGAAAAGGTTGCTGAAATAAAGGTTAATAATAATATAAACCATGTTACTGCTAAAGACCAGTTTGATATACTGCTTGATAAGCTTGGTTTTAGTGATTTAAACAGTGCCAAAATCAGCGAAATTAAAGCTCCAATGCCGGGTATGGTTCTTAAAGTATTTGTAAATAAGGGAGATAGCGTAAGGAAAGGTGATAATCTTTTTGTCCTCGAGGCTATGAAAATGGAAAATATTATTAAATCGCCGGCCGATGTAACCGTAGAAAAGATTTTGATAAAGCCTGGCGACAAAGTTGAAAAAGCACAGATATTAATGCTCTTTTAGCTGATTATTACCCCTTTAATATGCGATAATAACATTTTTGTAGTCGGCACAACGTGATTTCGGGCGTTTTGTTGTTTTTGCACATTTTTTTTACGAACTTACTTTCTTAATTAACAATATTAACTTTTATGAAGAAACATTTACTAACAATCCTGTTGTTATGTACTTGTATTGGCTTAGGTTTTGCTCAAAACCGGGTCATCACAGGTAAAGTAACAGATCAGAAGGACGGCTCGCCCTTACCAGGGGTAAGCGTAACCGTGAAAGGTGTTACAGGGCTGGGCACCCAAACCGATCTTAATGGTGGTTATAAGCTTAGTGTGCCCGCTAATGCTAAAGTTATAGCTTTTAATTTTTTGGGTTATAAACTTGCCGAACAGCAAATTAGCGGTAGTGTTGTTGATGTTCAATTAGTATCAGATTCAAAGCAGCTTACAGAAGTTGTTGTAGTTGGTTATGGTACGCAAAAAAAGGCTAATATTACTGGCTCCATATCTTCAGTATCTGCAAAAGAAATTGAAGGGACACCTACAACCTCTGTTGAGCAAGCTATACAGGGTAAAACAGCGGGTGTTTATGTCCAATCAGGAAATGGTAAACTTGGCCAGGGCATCCAGGTTAGGATCCGCGGTTCATCTTCAATATCTGCCGGGTCGGAGCCACTATATGTTTTGGATGGTATGCCAATTACAACGGATAACTTATCAAGCACCGATGCACCAACCAACCCGCTGGCTGATATTAACTTTAATGATATCGAATCTGTACAGATATTAAAAGATGCATCGGCAGCAGCTATTTATGGTGCACGCGCATCTAATGGCGTAGTGGTGATAACAACTAAAAAAGGTAAATCTGGAGCTGCTAAAGTTAATTTTTCGGCATCGTACGGTAAAAGCACGCCGTCAAGGCACCGCGAGTTTTTAAATTCAACGCAATTTGTACAGATAATGCAACGCGCCGGCGAAGGGGCTGCTAAGCAAGATTTTGCAGCCGGAGGTTATGATTCGCTTGATGATGCATTGGCCGACTATAAATCATATATTGATGATGAGCTTACTTTCCTCTCGGGCGGTACTGATGATTGGAAAACCGGCAAGATCAATACAAACTGGGAACGGGCAGCTTATCAAAGTGCGCCCCAACAGCAATATGATTTAAACATATCCGGAGGTAACGACAAAACAACTTTCTACATGGGCGGTCAGTATCTTGATCAAACCGGTATCCTGATAGCTAATAGCTTTAAAAGATATTCGGGCCGTTTAAATTTGGACAGTAAGGTTGATAAAAATTTAAGTATCGGCATGAACTTAAGTTTTGCCAATACTATTAATAACAGGGTCTCGAACGATAACGCTTTCAGCACTCCTTTACAAGCAGTAGCATTATCACCTATAACACCACTAATTGACCCCCGCAGTGGTTTAATTAGCGGTACCCCTCCGGGTGAATCTGAGGATTTCCCGCTGTACTATAATCCGCTTATCGCCAAAGCAAATGCGGCTTACCAGGCAACAGTTTTCCGTACTATAGGCAATGTGTATGCCAATTGGGAAATAGTAAAAGGTTTAACATTCCGTTCGGAATTTGGTATAGACCAATTAAACCAGGCTGAAAATAGTTATTACGGAAGCGCGACTTTTCGCAATACAGGTACTAATAATGGTTTTGGTGAAAATACCACCACCCAGATACTAAACTATAACACTAATAACTATTTTAGTTATAAAAATCTGTTTGGGAATGACCATTCATTAGAGTTGTTATTAGGAACAAGTTATCAGAAATCGCGCAATGTTGGTAACGATGTACAAGGACAGGAATTTGCTTCTGACGCTTTTAAAAAGCTAACGGCGGCAGCTGTAATTGTTTCAGGTGCATCATATGATAGCCCATATAGCTTTTTGGCTTATTTCTTTAGGGCAAATTATGCCTATAAAGGCAAATACCTGTTTTCGGGAAGCGCGCGTACTGACGGATCATCAAGGTTTGGCTCAAACAACCGTTATGGATTTTATCCATCAGGCTCGGTAGGTTGGATAATGACTGAAGAGGACTTTTTGAAGAATAATAACACGATCAGCAACTTAAAAGTGAGGGCAAGTTATGGTTTAACAGGTAACGCTAACATCAGCAATTTTGGCTCATTAGGTTTGTTTTCGGCTGCAAATTACAATGGTGTAGGCGGTCAGCGGTTTTCTCAGATAGTTAATCCCAATTTAAAGTGGGAAACAACGGCTACGCTCGACTTAGCTCTTGATTTTGGTTTCTTTAACAATAGGTTATCAGGTAGTTTTGATTATTATAATAAACAAACCCGCGACCTGCTGTTAAATGTAAACCTTCCGGGAACGCTGGGTATATCCACACAATTGCAAAATCTTGGTAAACTATCAAATAAAGGATTTGAGCTTGAATTATCATCTGATAACTTTGTTGGTAAGTTTAAATGGTCAACCAGTTTAAACGCATCATATCAAAAGAATTTAATTAAAGATATCAAGGGTCAGGTTATAACTGATAATAATATCAACTATGTAATGGCTGGTCAGCCGATAGGCGTGTTTTACATGCCTGAATATGCAGGGGTAGATCCTGCCAATGGCGATGCACTATATTACAACAACACAAAAGGGACCGATGGGAAGCTTGATCGTACTAAAACAAATGACCCCACTCAGGCACAAAATGCTGTGGTAGGTTCTCCTACACCTAAATACTATGGAGGTATTACAAATACGTTCGGATATAACGGTATCGAATTAGCGGTAACTTTTCAGGGCGCTTTTGATTATAAGGTATTTAATACTGCAGGTCAGTACATGAGTACAAGTGCCGGTAACGGGTTTGATAACCAAACGGTTGATCAGTTAAAGTACTGGAACAAACCGGGCGATATAACTGATATACCCGAACCCCGTTTTGGCTACGCAAATGGTGCAAGTATTTCAAGCAGGTATCTTTCCGGAGCAAGTTATGTTCGTTGCAAAACGGTAACATTAGGGTACACTCTGCCAAAAGCGGTTGTGAGCAAATTGAGGCTGCAAAAAATAAGGGTGTATGCAAGCGCTTATAATCTGTTTTTGATTACCAAGTACAATGGATGGGATCCTGAAGTAAACTCGGATGCGCTTCCAAGCAATGTGGATTTAAGTAATGACTTTTATTCGGCCCCACAGCCGCGTACTATTGTATTTGGTATTAATATAGGCTTATAATATAAAAAATAACAGAAATGAAAACGACGAAGTTTATATATATATCAGCAACAGTATTAATTGTATGCTTAAGCGCATGTAATAAACAACTTAACATAAAGCCGGTTGAATCTGTCGATCAAACTCTGGCTATTAAGACGGCTAAAGATGTACAGGGCGTTTTGGCAGGTACTTATAATCGCTTAGGGCAGGTTGATCTTTACGGCGGCCGAATATTTATGGAACCGGATTTGTTAGCGTCACAAAACGAAATTAACTGGACGGGTAGTTATATAGATTTAACAAAAATGACTGTGCAGTTGTTGACAAGAGATAATTTATATGTTGAAGCTACCTGGTTGGATGCTTATCAGGTAATAAACCAGGCTAATACCGTACTTGCTAATTTAGATAAAGCTGATAATGCGGATGATAAAACAAGATGGGAAGGGGAAGCTAAATTTATTAGAGGTTTAATGTATTTCGATTTGGCCCGCTTGTACGGAAAGTCATGGAATGACGGTGACCCTTCGGCTAATTTAGCAGCAGCTATAGTATCAAGTCCTACTACCTCTGCCAATAGTGAAGGAGCTACAGTTGGCCGGTCGACGGTTAAGCAAGTTTATGATCAGGCTATTAGTGATCTAACAACCGCAGAAAGTAAATTGCCTGCAGACAATGATTTTTATGCCAATAAATACGGTGCATCGGCAATATTGGCAAGACTATATCTGCAGCAAGGTAATTATGCCGGTGCTTTAAAAGAGGCTAACACAGTTATTGGATCCGGAGCATTTTCACTTGTATCTGATTATACTAAAGAGTTTTTATTGTCAAGTAAGCCATCTCACCAGGAAAATACTACTGAAGATATTTTTGCTATACAGGTAACCCAGCAACAGGGTACAAATAGCTTGAATGAATTTTATGCCTCATCGGCAAATGGTGGCCGCGGAGATATCAAAATAACTGATGATTTTTTAGCGGAATTTGAGGCCGATGATGTGAGGGGGCAATTTTATACGATCACCTCAGTTAACAGAACTAAAAAGTTCGATAATCAGTATGGAAACGTACATGTTGTACGCCTTGCAGAAATGTACCTGATCCGCGCGGAGGCTAACCTCCGTGGTGGTACAACTACAGGCGCAACACCTGCAAGTGATATTAATAAAATAAGGGAAAGAGCAGGCCTCGGCCCTTTAGGAGCTGTAACTATTGCCACTGTATTGGCAGAGCGTAGGCATGAGTTATGTTTTGAAGGCGGATTTTTTCTGCACGATGCAAAAAGGCTTAAGCAAAGCGTGAACGGACTCCCATACAACTCACCAAAATTGGTGTTCCCTATCCCTCAGCGCGAAATATTGGCTAATCCAAAGTTGGTTCAAAACGAAGGCTATTAATTATTGAATGATATTTTGTTAAATATGATCCCGGAGACCTATTTGGCTTTCCGGGATTTTTTTTGAGTATAGAATTTTATTTAAGTGATAACATTCATTACTAAAATGTGATTAGATTGTTATGGATGCACTAAGCAAGAGATAAACACACAATCAAACCTAAATTAAATGAGCCATGGAAGAAGAACAAATACTTGCGGCCCTAAATGCCCATTGGGTGGCATCGGCAGCTGGCGATATAAACGCCGAACATGAGATCTATGATGATGATGTAATTTGTGACTATCCTCAATCGGGCGAGCGGATTTTTGGACGAAGTAATTTACAGGCATTACGGGGGCATCACCCGGGTAAGCCATCCGGCTTCAGGGTTAGGAGGATACTTGGAAAAGGTAATATCTGGGTTTCGGAATATACTATCGACTACGAAGGACAAAAGGCATTCACGGTAAGTATTATGGAGTTTCGTAATGACAAGGTAATACATGAAACGCAGTATTTCGCAGATCCTTTCAAAGCCCCTGCATGGCGAAGTCAATGGGTTGAGCTGATTGACTGACAGGATTTGAAACCGCTTAAAACAAATAAGGCCCTTCAATAATGAAAGGCCTTATTTAATATCTTGTCGCGTCCTGAAATAAGTTGACACTCAAGTTGACTTATATGGAAAAACGAACAAAGAATGTAAGTAGGCGCAGTCAGCGCGATTACAGCCTTGCCTTTAAGTTGCAGGTCGTGCAGCAGGTTGAAAAAGGCGAACTGACCTATAAAAAGGCTCAAAAACATTACGGGATCCAGGGAAGGAGTACGGTATTGGTTTGGTTAAGGAAACATGGTACCTTAGATTGGACATTACCCAAACAGTACACCTTGGAAAACGATCGGGAACTTAGTCCGGAACAGCGGATCAAACAATTAGAAGCAGCATTAAAAGATGAACAGGACAAGAACCTGATCTACAAGACCATGTTCGATATCCTGCAGCAAGAGCACGGTGTTGCATTGCCAAAAAAGTCTTTGCCCAAGCAATCCAAAGGCTCAAAGCCAAAGGAATAGTGAGCCTGTCAAAGGCTTGCAGGTTGTTTGGGATCAGCCGTCAGGGCTATTATCAAAAGCAGCAGCGCATAGAAAAGCGTTTAAAAGAACTTAGCCAGGTAAAAGCGGATGTGATTAAAGAACGAATCCATTTGCCCAGGTTGGGTACGCGTAAGCTTTATCATCGTTTAGGTAAACAGATCAGAAGCAAGGGAATAAAGATAGGCAGAGATGCTTTATTCGATTTTCTGCGTTCGGAACATATGCTGATCAAACCAAAGCACTCTTATCATAAAACGACGAACTCCAAGCACTGGTTACATAAGTATCCTAACTTACTTAAACACAGGAAAGCGGCAACGAGGCCTAACGAAGTATGGGTAAGCGATATTACTTATATCGACACTAAAGCAGAGACCGCATATCTTAGCTTGATCACTGATGCTTATTCAAGAAAGATCGTAGGATATCATCTGCATCATAGCTTGCACACAGATGGTGTGGCTGCTGCCATGCAAATGGCTGTCAGACATGAGCAGATCAAAGCGCCATTGATACATCATTCGGATAGAGGTTTGCAATATTGCTCAGCACAATATCAGCAGTTGTTGGCCAAACATCAGATTACCCCATCTATGACGGATGGATATGATTGCTATCAGAATGCTTTGGCAGAACGCATCAACGGCATTATTAAAAACGAGTTCCTGGTGGTTAAACCAGCAGATATACAGCAGGCAAGGGTAATGATTGCAGAAGCTATTAAACTTTATAACTGTCGAAGGCCTCATTTGGCTTTAAATTATCAAACACCACAATTTGTACATCAACAAAAAATCCTTGCTGGTATCGACCAACAAGGACTATCTTTAAATCATTAATTTCTGTCAACCTATTTTAGGACGACTCATCTTGTTGTGAAAATTATCTTGCTTTAAAAGGTTTAGCCTTTTTAACCGGATAATGAGGTTTGCCATTAGGGTTAATTTCAGGCGCACCTACCAGGGTCATGGCGCAACGGAAACCAATTTCTGCACTTGCCTCGTCCTGGTCCATGAATCGGCGTGTTGCAGGGTTTAACCAAAAAGCCATATCATTCCATGACCCGCCTTTGTACACTTTTGAATGGTCATTAACCAGCGTCGTAGTGCCGTAAAGGGCCTTATTAACTTCATCCTTTTCGCCCCTTGCATCAGGAGTGTAAGCCTTGCCCGAGTTTTTAGGTAATAATGAATCAACCGGAAGCGAGCCAGTTTGTGTAGTTGCAAGAGGTGCATTTGGATTGGCGCTTTGTGCAGCTGTAGTTTGCTGTTGTAAGGCCAAAAGTTCGCTGTATTTTAATTTTTTATTGGAATGCGCAGGATCTTTGATTGGTTTGCCATATTTATCTTTGGCGTAAAGGCCTTTGGTTGGATCTGCCATACGTTTATTTGAGAACTCGTTACCACGGAAAGGGTTAAAGTCTTCAAACTCTTCAAATGATGTTTGACGATACGTATCGGCAACCCATTCGTTTACGTTACCAGCCATGTTGTATAAGCCAAAATCATTAGGTGCATATGAACGTACCGGAGCAGTAATATCTGCCTTATCGTTCAGGTAGCCGCCTACACCGGCGTTGTCACCGCTGCCACGTTTAAAATTGGCCATGATCAAACCGCGTGTTTTGCTTTTTGCCGAACGCACGCCTAATCCATTCCAGGTATATATTTTACCATCGTCGATGTTTTCAAACTGGGTATTTCCTGCAAGGGCCAGGGCTGCATATTCCCATTCGGCTTCTGATGGCAAACGGTAAGCTTGTTTCAGGATACCATCTTCCATACGTACCGGCCTAACAGCTTTACCGCCTTTACCGGTGCCTGCCTGTGCGTTGGGGCTCAGGTTAGGCATCATCTTTTTACCGTCTATCCCGGCTCCGGTCATTTGACCGTTTAAATAAATATCTGTGTTAAATGGCTGTCCGTTGGCTGCAACACCTGCATCGCCGCCGCCGCCTTTTTTACCCTGATCTTTCCAGGCTACCAATTTCCCGGTTTCACGTAAAATATTTTCGTTGGTACGGTCGGTACGCCATGCGCAATAAGCCTGTGCCTGATCCCAGGTTACACCAACAACCGGGTAATCCTGAAAAGCCGGGTGGCGCAAATAGTTATCTACATAAGGCTCATTATATGATAATGGATGGCGCCAAACTAAGGTATCTGGTACTGCGTTGTAATATAATTCGCGGTCCTGTGGGAAAGTAATATTTATCCAGTGCAGGTAGTCAAGCCAGTCCTGATTTGATACTTCGGTTTCGTCCATGTAAAAAGAAGGTACGGTAACCCTGCGGCGCACATTGTTATAATCGTAAGTGATGTCCTGATCTGCACTGCCGCCCATAACAAAGGTACCACCTTCAATAGGTACTAATCCAGGCCCCGGAGAGGGGTGACTTTGCCTGAAACGTTCGTAACCGCCGTTATTTTTATCATTATAAGTTATACCCGTTTTTTGCGATTGCTCACGTTTACTGCAGCTGCTCAGCACGGCCCCTATAGCCAACAATCCCAGAGCAGTTTTAGTAAAAAGTATTTTCATATTTTTACAGTTATATTAAGTGGTAAATTTATAAAAAAATGGATACAGTGCTTATGCCAATGAACCATTATTTAGAAATAAATAGTACAGTTATCGGGTGTTTTAACGAAAAATTGATGAAATTAGTTGCGTCGATTTAAATTTTTGATTTAACTTTCAACAAAAGGTGTGGGCTTGAAAATGCAAATAAGTCGTAGTTCCATCTTATAAAATACAAAATGCTATAACCTAACTCCTACAAATGAAGTTTTTTACATTTCGAGGCCTTGCTATTATTACCCCATTATTATTACCAATTGTTGCTGCCGCGCAAACAAATCCTAACGGGAGTAGTGTCAATGCAATTCCTACCGAAGTCCCTTTTTTAAATATTTCACCAGATTCACGCTCGGGGGCTATGGGGGATGCTGGCGTAGCGTTGTCGCCGGATGTAAATGCAAATTTCTGGAACCCGTCAAAACTTGCATTCCTGGAAAGCAATGACGCATTATCGGTATCATATAGCCCGTGGTTAAGGCACCTTGTGCCGGACATCAGCTTATCATATCTTAGTTATGCCCACAAAATTGACGAGAGAAATACGATAGGCGCTTCGCTAAGGTATTTTAATTATGGCTCTATTCAGCTTACCGACGATAATACGAACGATCAGGGAACATATACACCTAACGAATACTCACTTGACGTTTCATTTGCCCGTAAGTTTGGTGATAATTTTTCATTAGGCTTAACTGCACGGTACATTCACTCCAATATATCAAGTATTTCGTTTGCTACCGGTTCAAGCCAGGCTGCTAAAGCGGGTAATGCCGTTGCTGCCGACGTTTCACTGTATTATACAGCACCGTATGGAGATGGCAATCTTTTTGCCTTTGGTACGCACATATCAAATATTGGTACAAAAATCAGTTACAGTGATGTTGGTAATAAGTATTTTTTACCTGCCAACTTAAAAATAGGGGTGGCTAATACCTGGCAGCTGGACGAAACTAACGAGTTTACAGCAACTTTTGACATTAATAAATTGCTTGTACCCACGCCTCCCCCGCGCGATGAGGATGGTAAGATCATAAAAGGGAAAGACGATAATGTATCGGTTCCTGCAGGCCTTTTTCAGTCGTTTGGTGATGCACCGGGTGGTTTTAGTGAGGAGTTGAAAGAGATCAGTTTTTCGCCGGGTGTAGAATACTGGTATAATAAACAGTTTGCGGTAAGGGCAGGCTATTTTTACGAAAATCCTAACAAAGGCGACAGGCATTACCTTACCATGGGGATAGGGTTTAAATACAATATTTTTGATTTTGATTTTTCATACCTGGCAGCCAGCCAGCAAAATAGTGCCCTGGCCAATACTTTGCGCTTCACATTGTCGGCAAATTTTGGCGGTACAACAAATGCTTCAAAAAGATAATGGGTAAAATTAAGGTAGGTTTTGGGTTTGATGTACACCAGTTAAAAGAAAATCACCCGTTTGTTTTGGGCGGAGTTAGGCTTGAACACCACGCAGGTGCTTTTGGCCATTCAGATGCCGATGTGTTGTTACACGCTATTTGTGATGCCTTGCTTGGTGCTGCAAACCTGCGCGACATAGGTTTTCATTTTTCAAATAAAGATGATCGCTGGAAGGGGATTAGCAGTTTGATCCTGTTGCAGCATGTTGTGGGCCTGATAAAAGAAAAAGGTTTTGTTATCGGTAATATTGATGCTATGGTTTGCCTTGAGGCTCCAAAGATCAATCCTCATATCCCCGCAATGAAAACCTATATTGCTGAAGCAGCAGGCATCAGTGAGGAAGATATTTCCATTAAAGCTACTACCAACGAGCAAATGGGATTTATAGGTCGTGAAGAAGGTGTTGTAGCTTATGCAGTGTGCTTAATTGAAAGGGAATAATTATAGCCGCTTATTGCAATAACCGGCCGGGCATCAGAATTTGTACAATGTGCAGATCGTAGCTGATTATAAAAGAAAAATCCTCTTAATCTCATAAATCTAATAAATCCCGGTTAAGGCAACTATTTGATTGTTTTAGCATTAACTTTGCTATTTGTTAACGCAATTTTAATAAATAGCATCATGAGCAAATTTACCATACCTGATAAAGTGCTGTACGTTTGTGTAGGCAGTAAATGTGGAAAGCGTGGCGGTAAAGACATGTACAAGCTTGCCAAATCATATATCAAACATCACCATGGCCGTGAAGAACTGGAGGTTATTGAAACTGAATGTACAGACAGGTGTAAATACGCCCCGGTGTGCAGTATTCAGCCCGGAAATACGTGGCTAAAAGAGTATCATCCAAAAGAGGTTTTGAAGCTGATGGATCTGATAGATTAAGAGATCTCAGATAAAGCATTGTCATTTCGACGAACAGCGAGAGTTGTGAGCAAAGGGGGAGGAGAAATCATACGCATTGCAATAAATATGCAAGGCCTATAAGATATAAGATTTCTCACTCGTTCCTCGTATCTAAATGAAAATAGGCAATAATAAAAAAGGTCCTTTTGCATTGCAAAAGGACCTTTTTTATTATCCCTGTCTTTGGAGAGGGCAGGGTGAGGTTTTAAGCTTCGCTATCATATTTTATCTGACCAACATGCTTGTCGATCTGCCACCTGCCGGTGCCTTCTTCGCCAATCACTTCGAATAGTTCGAGGGCACGACGGGCTTTGTATTCTTCCTCGCGTTGTTCTTTCAGGAACCAGTTTAGGAACTCCATAGTAACAAAATCCTGCTCTTTCATGCAACGGGCATAAATGTTTTTGATTGAGTTAGTTACGCTGATCTCCTGGTCAAGGGCCTCTTCAAACACTTCGCGGAACGAGTTAAACTCCTGTTTAATGCCGGTTACCTCTGGTGATACAGCGTTGCCGCCCATATCAAGGATATATTTATAAAATTTTAGCTGGTGATGGCGTTCTTCATCTGCTTGTTTGAAAAAATATTCTGATGAAAAATCATAACCATTACGGTTGCACCATGACGCCATGGCTAAATATACTGATGAAGAAAATGCTTCTTTCTTAACTTGCTGGTTCAAAAGCGATTCGATATCAGATGATATGAGGCTTTTTATGCGGAGTAGGTCTTTCATGACTTTATTAAATTAAGCGTTATATGCGTTATTGCGGAAATTATAATGCAATAATAATGCAGTTAAAGCATATTAGTTTAATTTAAAATCAATATGAAATTAATCTAAATTATATTGAGAATTGGTCTAAATTACAGTGAGTTACTGAAAAGGCGGTCGTGAATAATATGGTTGAGTTCCAGCATTACAAAAGTGCCTTCTAACAAGTCTTTCAGGTTGATGATCTGGGCCAGTGAAAGTACATAACAATGATCGCAGGCGCAGATAAAAATGATCTCCACATCGGGATCGGTAGTTGTGTTAAGTAGTTTTTGCTCAATATCAATGGCGTAAACTGCCTTGCGTAATTTCAGAAAATTACGGTGATCAAACCGTGCAACTTTACCGGCGAAGTCTACATACCAGCAACGCTCCGCATCGCACTGGTAAACTGCACCTGTTTTGGTGCTGAAAACATCGGTCCATAAAGTTAGTTCTGTGGTCGCAATCATATAACGGATACAAATATTGGTATTATTTGTAATCAATCCAAATAAAGATAGAAAAAAAATATTACAACTTTTGGGGAGTGAGAGCTTTAGTTGTATTTAACTGACATTGGCCCGCTCAATTGCCGCGGGTGGCTGTTACTTTTGTCTTGACACAAAAGTAACCAAAAAGTCAAGTCGGCAGGGAGGCTTCTTTGCCGCACTGTCCAGCCCACTCATCCTGCGCCGGCCTTTGCCCTGCAAAGCGGGCAGAACCACGGGCTGCAATTATTTTGCCCCGCTTCGCGCACTCATTGCCCTCGCTTCTGCAAAAACTTGCTATGCCCCTCCAATTGCACAGGCCACCATTGTTCTGCCCGTTTTCGCCCGAAGCTTACCTGCCGACGGGAAAGGAAAGAAGCAAGACAGTTAGAGTCAAGAAACAAGACAATAAAGTTTAATAAAGTACAAAAGCTGTTATAACCTCCAAAACAAAAGCGCGTCGGCCCGACAAAAAAGCGGGCCTGGGAGTATGGCCTGCGGGTGGAAGCATTTTTTTGTCTTGATTTTTTGGTTACTTTTTCATCAAGGAAAAAGTAACTGGCCCCGCCCGGCCAAGAGGGCGACGATGTAGGTTATAAAACCACGAGGTTTGTTGGAATACAATACCAATTAACTTATCTGTAACTTTTTCATACAAGCAATTAATTTTATTATAAATTTGAAACGCGGTTAAGGGCTTGTCCCTAATCAACCAATTATCCTTTTATCATTTTTTATATGAGAAAAACCTTACTATCCACCTTATGCTGCTTGTTGGCTGCTTTGGGTGTAAAGGCACAAACGCCTGCACTTGAGCGAGTTGAGCCTATGTCGTGGTGGGTTGGCATGAGCAATCCAAACCTGCAGTTGGTGGTTCATGGCAGCAACATCGCATCGCGCAGCGTATCCTTAAGCTATCCAGGTGTTAAGCTTAAAGCAGTGCATAAAGTTGAAAATTCAAATTATTTATTTGTCGACCTGCAAATTTTTTCATCGGCTATTCCGGGAACGTTCCCGATAAAATTTAAAAAAGCGGGCGAGAAAGATATTACCTATAGCTATACGCTTAATAAACGCGACAAGGCTGCAGGCAGGACGCAGGGGGTTACAAGCAAAGACCTGATCTATTTGATTATGCCCGACAGGTTTAGCAACGGTGACGCTGCTAACGACTCATTCAATAACCTTCGTGAGCAGGGTATTCACCGCGATTCGATGTTCAGCCGTCATGGGGGAGATTTGCAGGGGATCATGAACCACCTCGATTATCTGAAAAACTTAGGTGTTACCGCTATCTGGCTTACTCCCGAAATTGAAAACGATGAGCCGCACGCTTCATACCACGGTTACGCGGTTACCGATTACTATAAGATAGACTCCCGTTACGGCACCAATGATCTTTATAAAAAGTTTGTTGAAAAATGCCACAGCATGGGCTTAAAGGTTATAAAAGACCTTGTGCATAACCACGCCGGCACCGAAGGCTACCTGATACAGGACATGCCAATGAAAAGCTGGGTACACCAATGGCCAAAATACACCAAATCAAACTTCCGCGATGCGGCGGTGATGGATCCCCATGCTTCACCAATGGACCGCAAGCTGATGCAGGATGGCTGGTTTGACCATCGCATGGCCGATCTTAACCAGAATAATGTTTACGTGCAAAACTATCTTACCCAAAACCATATCTGGTGGGTGGAGTATGCCGGTATTGATGGTTTCAGGTTGGATACCTATCCTTATAATGAGCCTGTGTATATGGCCAAATGGGCCAAAGATGTTAAAGCCGAGTTTCCTAAACTTTCCATATTTGGCGAAACGCTGGTATGGTCGGCAGCTAATCAGGCATTTTTTACACAGGGTAATACCGTTAACCGCGGCTTTGATACCCAACTGCCCGGCGTTACCGACGGCGTGTTGAAAGACGCTATTTACGAAGCCATCAACGGTAAAGATGGATGGACAGACGGTGTTGGCCGTTTATACTCTGTAGTAGCACAAGACTTTTTGTACCAGGATGCTACCCGCAACACCATCTTCATGGATAACCACGATATGAGTCGTTTACTATCTATGGTGGGCGAAGATATTCCAAAGTACAAATCTGCCATGGCTATGCTGCTTACCATGCGCGGCGTACCGCAAATGTATTATGGCGATGAGATCCTGATGAAAAACTACTCTAATCCGGATGGCTTGGTGCGCGAGGATTTTCCGGGTGGCTGGGCCGGCGATAAGCAAAATAAGTTTACAGCCGAAGGCCGCGATAAAAAGGAGAATGATGCCTTTAGCTATGTTAGCAAATTGGCCAATTACCGCAAAGGTACTACAGCCTTGCAAACAGGTAAAATGATGCAGTTTGTTCCGGAAAATGGCATCTATGTTTATTTCAGATACGATGCTCAAAAAACAGTGATGATCATGTTCAATAGCGGCGAAAAAGACCAGGAAACCACAACTTCAAGGTATTTTGAGCGTATTGGCGATGCTAAAAAAGCAAGGAATGTACTAACTGATGAGATGATTGGTCTGGATAAAGTAACGATACCCGCCAAGACAACTTTAGTGTTAGAATTAATACCCGGTGTTACTCATTAAAATAATATCTTAGGAGACTAATTCCCTGTGTTTTACCCCGAAAAAATGAATACTATAAAAGCCTGTATTTTCGACCTCGACGGTGTAATTGTTGATACCGCCGTTTATCACTATAAAGCCTGGAAAAGGCTGGCCAACTCGCTTGGCTTTGATTTTACTGAACATCAAAATGAGCAGCTAAAGGGCGTAAGCCGTGTGCGTTCGCTGCAACTGATCCTGGGTTGGGGCGGTGTTACCAAGACCGAGGCCGAGCAGGAACAACTGGCTACCCAAAAAAACAACTGGTATATGGAAATGGTAAACCAGATGAAACCCGAAGAGATTTTGCCTGGAGCTAAGGAGTTTTTAATAACCTGCCGTGCAGTTGGCCTTAAAACCGCGCTTGGTTCGGCCAGTAAAAATTCCATGACCATATTGGAGAAAATTGGTATCACCGATATGTTTGATGCGGTAATTGATGGTAACAAAGTAAGCAAAGCCAAACCCGATCCGGAAGTTTTTTTGGCAGGAGCACAAGCTCTGGGTGTTCAACCCGAGGAGTGCGTGGTTTTTGAAGATGCCATTGCGGGTGTCGAAGCTGCCATTGCCGGTGATATGAAGGTAGTAGGCATCGGTTCGCCGGATGTACTTACGGGGGCCAACCTGGTAATTAAGGGGTTGGATGAAATGACACTGGATAAATTGTATAAGTTGTAATAAAAAAATATGTCATTGCGAGGAGGAACGACGAAGCAATCGCATATTGTACAGGGCCGCCCTGTATAGCATGCGGTTGCCACGCTGCGCTCGCAATGACATGTTGGTATTAAATAAAACGATTTGATGAAAAACTACATAAAAGCTGATGAGTGGAAGATAATTGAAGAAGGTTTCGACGCTCATTATAACAAGATTTCTGAAAGTATCTTCAGTTTGGGTAATGGCCGTATGGGGCAGCGCGCCAACTTTGAGGAGGCTTATAGCGGCGATACCCTGCAGGGTAACTATGTGGCTGGGGTTTATTACCCTGATAAAACCCGCGTAGGCTGGTGGAAAAACGGCTACCCCGAATATTTTGCTAAAGTGCTTAACGCCGCCAACTGGGTTGGTATCGACGTTGTAATTGACGGCGAACAACTTGACCTTGCTAAATGCGAAGTGTTGAGCTTTCGCCGCGAGCTGAATATGAAGGAGGGTTACCTGAAACGCGATTTTCATGCTAAAACAGCATCAGGGAAAGAGGTTAAGGTTGAAGCAGTACGCTTTTGCAGCATGGCTGATGATGAAACCGGCGCTATCAAATATACCCTTACACCGTTAAATTTCAGTGTTGCAATTGCTTTAACCCTGTCAATTGATGGTGATGTGGTAAACAAAGACTCAAACTACGACGAAAAGTTTTGGGATGAGGTAAGCAAAGCCACGCATACCGATAGTGGTTACATTGTGATGCGTACCAAAAAGACTGGTTTTGTAGTTGCTACAGGCATGAAGTTTAACATCCTGCAAAATGGTGTTGTTATTGAACCAACTGCCGAGGCTATCGAAAAAGAGAAATACGTGGCCGCTAAGGTTAGCTTAGAGGCAAAACAAGGCGAAAGCATTACAGTAATTAAGTACGCGGCTAACCTGTCATCACAAAATTATAAACAGGAAGACCTGATTGACCAGCTAAACGCTACTTTAACCCGTATCAGCGCCAAGGGTTTTGATACCATGCTTGCCGAACAGGCTGCTGCATGGGCCGAAAAATGGAAACATAACGATATCATTATTGATGGCGATGTATCGGCACAACAGGCTATCCGCTTTAATATTTACCAGCTTAACCAAACCTACACCGGTGAGGATGATCGCTTGAATATAGGCCCTAAAGGTTTTACCGGAGAGAAATACGGAGGCTCTACCTATTGGGATACCGAAGCTTACTGCGTGCCTTTTTACCTGTCGACAGCACCGCAAAAAGTTACCCGCAATTTGCTGCTATACCGCTATAAACAATTGGGTAAAGCCATTGAAAACGCGCAACTGCTTGGCTTTAAAAATGGTGCCGCTTTATACCCCATGGTTACTATGGATGGTACCGAATGCCATAATGAGTGGGAGATCACCTTCGAGGAGATCCACCGTAACGGGGCTATTGCTTTTGCCATTTATAATTACGTACGCTATACCGGCGATGAAGCTTATTTAGGCGATTATGGTTTGGAAGTGTTGTTAGGTATCGCGAGGTTTTGGTCGCAAAGGGTTACCTGGTCTGAGGATAAGGAACAGTACGTAATGCTGGGTGTAACCGGGCCAAACGAGTACGAGAACAACGTTAATAACAACTGGTACACCAGTACTATAGCTACCTGGTGTATGCAATATACACTTGAAGTTGCTGAAAAAGTAAAAGCTGCCGATTCTGAAAAATATGCCGCGTTGGTAAGCAAAACCAACCTTGATGAATCAACCGAGTTTGGGCGTTTCAGAGATATCATCCAAACGATGTATTATCCGTACGATGAAAAACGCCAGGTGTTTTTACAACAGGATGGTTACCTGGATAAAGAACAGATTCTGGTTAAAGATTTGCCTGCTTCAGAGCGTCCCATCAACCAAAAATGGAGCTGGGATAGGATTCTTCGTTCATGCTATATTAAACAGGCCGATGTATTGCAGGGAATTTACTTTTTTGAGGATCAGTACGATATAGATACTATTCGCCGCAACTTTGATTTCTATGAGCCGCGTACGGTGCATGAATCGTCATTATCGCCATGCGTGCACGCTATTTTGGCCGCCAAGCTTGGTGACGAAGCCCGTGCCTACGAGTTTTACCTGCGTACTGCCCGTTTAGATCTGGACGATTATAACAACGATACTGAAGATGGTTGTCACATCACTTCGATGGCAGGTACCTGGATGGCTGTTGTGGAAGGCTTTGGTGGCATGCGTGTAAGGGATGGTAAACTGGTATTCCAGCCGTTCATTCCCGAAAAATGGTCGTCGTTTTCATTCCATGTAGGTTTCCGTGGTGCACTGCTGAATATTAAAGTGAGCAAAGAAGGCGTGCAGATCAAAAATGCATCGGATGTTGAAACTACTGTGCTGGTTTATGGTAAAGAACAATTGGTAAAAGCCAATGATGAATTACTGGTTGAAGCGTAATGAAAAGCAATAAACTATTTACTTGTTTTATTGCTGCAACAATGTTGCCCGTTATTACGTTGGCACAGGTAAAAACACATCATACAAAAAAACGCATGGAATCAACCACCGATCATAAACTTATTATATACCAGTTACTGCCCCGCTTGTTCGGCAATACCCAAACGCTTAATAAAACCAATGGATCCATTGAAGAAAACGGCGTAGGTAAGCTCAACGATATCAACGATAAAGCCCTGCAGGAGATCAAAAAAATGGGTTTTACCTACGTTTGGTATACCGGGGTGATTGAGCACGCCACCATGACCGATTATTCGCAATTCGGTATCAAAGCCGATGACCCGGATATTGTGAAGGGTAGGGCAGGATCTCCTTATGCTATTAAGGATTATTACGATATCGATCCCGATCTGGCGGTTGATGTTAAAAACCGCATCGGCGAGTATGAAGCGCTCATCAAACGTACCCATAACAATGGTTTAAAAGTACTGATGGATCTGGTACCCAACCACGTAGCCCGCACTTATGGATCGGATGTTAAACCTGCCGGTGTGCGTGATTTTGGCGAGGATGATGATAAAGGCAAAGCTTTCAGTGCTACCAATGACTTTTACTATATGCCCGGTCAGCCATTTGTGGTGCCACAGGGATATAATCCGGGTGGCGATGAATTTAAAAGCCCGCTGAAGGATGGGAAATTTGATGAAAACCCTGCTAAGGCTACCGGTAACGATGTGTTCAGTGCAGCCCCATCAATTAACGATTGGTTCGAGACCATGAAGCTGAATTACGGAGTTGACTATATGGATCACCGTCGCGGTCATTTTGATCCTATCCCACCGCTTTGGAATAAGGTTTATGATATCCTGCATTACTGGAGCGAAAAAGGCGTGGATGGTTTCCGCTGCGATATGGTGGAGATGGTTCCGATTGAGTTTTGGGGATGGGTGATCCCTAAACTAAAAGCCGAGCACCCCGGTTTGGTATTCATTGGCGAGGCTTATGACAAAGGCAAATACGCCGATTATATTTATAAAGGAAAGTTTGATTATCTGTATGATAAAGTAGGCCTATACGATGCCATCAAGCGCCTAACCCGTGATGAGCACAACTCATCAACCTGGGAAATTAACGCTGTTTGGAACCACGATAGTAAAGGTATCGATGAGCATATGCTCCGTTTTATGGAAAACCATGACGAGCAGCGCATTGCCTGTAATGATTTTGCAGGCAACCCATGGCTGGCTGTTCCGGGTATGATAGTCACCGCTACGTTGAACACCGGTCCGGTAATGGTTTACTTTGGCCAGGAGGTAGGAGAGCCGGCTCATGGTACCGAGGGGTTTAGCGGGAATGATGGTCGCACCTCTATATTTGATTATTGGGGCGTGCCCGAGCATCAAAAATGGGTAAACAACCATGAATATGACGGTGCGAAATTATCTGCCGATCAGCAGAAGTTACGCGGCTTTTATCATAACCTGCTCACAGCGGTTCATAATAGTGAAGCTTTAAAAACAGGCAGCTTTTATGAGCTGATGATAGCCAACGAACATCAGCCGGGTTTTGACACCCGTTTGTATATGTACGCGCGTTATACCAATAACCAGCGTATATTAGTGATAACCAATTTTAACCGGGGCGAGCGTAAATTAACCGTAAAGCTGCCGGAAGACCTGTTGACAAAATTAAACCAAAGCGGCCATAAACAATTCACCGACCTGCTAAGCGGCGCTAAATTCAATACCGATGATATTAAAAACGGTGTTGAAGTAAGCCTGCCGGCTATGAGCGGATTGTTGCTGGAGTTTTAGCCGCTTACAATATGTCATTGCGAGAAGGAACGACGAAGCAATCGCACAGAGGCTTCGCCGCTCTGTATAGCATGCGATTGCCACGCTGCGCTCGCAATGACATGGTGGATAATATACGAGCTGCCACCAATGAATTATTGAACCAATGAACCAATGAACAAAAATAAACCAACCATCGCACAGAAGCCACGACTAAGTTTTTGGCAGATCTTTAACATGAGCTTCGGCTTTTTGGGTATCCAGTTTGGCTTTGCCCTGCAAACAGGTAACGCCAGCCGGATTCTGCAAACCTTTGGTGCCGATGTGGAGCATCTGTCGTGGTTTTGGTTGGCCGCGCCTATAACGGGCATGATTGTTCAGCCAATCATTGGGCATTACAGCGACAGGACCTGGAACCGCCTTGGTCGTCGTCGGCCTTACTTTTTGACTGGGGCAATCCTATCTGGAGTGGCTTTGTTCTTTATGCCCAACTCATCCATGCTGGCTGCGCTGATCCCGCCTATAGTAGTGGGAGCAGGGATGCTCATGATCATGGATGCCTCGTTTAACGTAGCTATGGAGCCTTTCAGGGCTTTGGTAGCCGATAACCTGCCCGATAGCCAGCATACTACTGGTTTCTCTATGCAAACTTGTTTAATAGGGGTGGGCGCAGTTATAGGTTCGTGGCTGCCTTATGTTTTTGCCGAATGGTTCGGGATAGGAAAAACTGCGGGGCAAGGTATCGTACCTGACAACGTGCTATATTCTTTTTATATAGGTGCTGCCGTATTGATAGGCGCTATTTTATGGACGGTTATCCGCACTAAAGAGTATCCTCCCGAAGTTTATGCTACATTTCATGAAAAAGACGAATCTGAATCAGGCCATAAGGGTGGCTTAGCCGAAATTTTCAGTGATCTGGCTAATATGCCTAAAACCATGAAGCAATTGGGGCTGGTGCAGTTTTTTTCCTGGTTTGCGCTTTTCTCTATGTGGGTATTTACTACCCCTGCCGTGGCCGATCATGTTTACCATATACCCGCTGGTGACACCTCGTCGGCGGCTTACAATGATGCTGCTAACTGGGTAAACGTATTGTTTGGCGTATATAATTTAGTATCGGCAATATACGCGCTGTTATTACCCCAAATTGTGAAAAAGCTGAGCCGTAAAAAAGCCCATGCCTTTTCATTAACCATGGGTGGTTTGGGCTTGATATCCATATTCTTTATAACCGACCCAAAGCTGCTTGTATTTTCAATGATAGGGATAGGTTTGGCCTGGGGCAGCATTTTAGCTATGCCTTATGCCATTTTATCAAGCTCGATACCTGCTTCCAAGATAGGCGTTTATATGGGTATCTTTAATTTCTTCATCACTTTTCCACAAATTGTTAATGGCATTATTGGTGGCCCCATAGTAAAATACGCATACAGCGGCCATGCTATCTACGCATTGGTGATGGCCGGGGTATTTATGTTCCTGGCGGCTATAGCTGTACTGTTTGTTGGAGATGGTAAGAAAATCCAGATTATTGAGGCTGCAAATTGAATAAAAGTTGAGTGATTGGCACGGTTAATGATTTTTGGTTAACCAATTGTTTGTATCTTGCGTACTAAGTACACTATATACATATTTGCAGAATCACTAATACATTTAAATGGAAAGTAATACCCCACCAAATCCGGAGCTGATTACCAGTAAGTTGGTTGAAGTTGAAAACCTGATAGAGGAAGAAGAGGAGTTTCACCATCTTAATAACCCTGCCGATGGTATTAAGCCTGTAGTTAAAAAATATCTCGGTGTACCCAATCATGCCGATCAGATGGGGAATAAATTCTACTTTACCGATGGCGATGCCAAAGTTGAAGTAATAGTTGTTACCGACGAGATCATTCGTGTAAGGCTTGCCCCGCACAGTGTTTTCCTGGAAGATTTTTCATACGGTGTGCCCAAATTGCCAACAAAAGCAGCCGGTTTTACCTTGCATGAAGATGATAACGAATTCAGGGTTTCTACTTACAAGGTTAATTGTCATATCCGCAAAAAGGATTTCTTTATCTCTTTTTCAGATAGCAATAACCACGTAACCAGCATGGATGCAGTGCCGATGCATTGGGAAGAGAACGTACAGGCCGGTGGTTACTACGTTTTTTGCACTAAAACCTGCGCACCTGACGAAAGTTTTTTTGGCCTTGGCGATAAACCAACCGAATTTAACCTGCGTGGCAAAAGGCTCAAAAACTGGAATACCGATGCTTATTCATTTCAGTGGAACCAGGACCCTCTTTACCGGAGCATCCCTTTTTACATTAGCGTAAATGAGGGTATAGCACACGGCATTTTCTTTGATAATACTTTTAAAGCACAGTTTGACTTTGGTGCCGAAGACAGGACTAAAACAAGTTTCTGGGCTGATGGCGGCGAACTGCAATATTATTATATCCACGGCCCGCACATGATGGACGTGGTAAAAAGCTACCATACCCTAACCGGTACCCACCCAATGCCGCCACTTTGGGCGCTGGGTTATCATCAATGTCGCTGGAGCTATTATCCGGAGTCGAAGGTTAAAAAAATTGCCAGAGGTTTCCGCGAAAATCAGATCCCTTGTGATGGTATTTACCTGGATATCGATTATATGGATGGTTACCGTTGTTTTACCTGGAACCGCAAGTATTTCCCCGATCCTAAAAAGATGATCAGTGAGCTTGCTGCCGATGGTTTTAAAACAGTTGTAATTATTGATCCGGGGATCCGTGTAGATGACAACTACTCGGTGTTTAAAGAAGGTAAGGAGAAAAAATATTTCTGCCGTCGCAGTGATGACTATTTCATGGAAGGCCACGTATGGCCGGGTCGTTGCCAGTTTCCTGACTTTACCAACCCCGAGGTACGCGAGTGGTGGGGAGGTTTGTTTGACGAGCTGGTACAAATGGGAGTAGCCGGTGTGTGGAACGATATGAATGAGCCCGCCGTATTTGGTGCAGGTACTTTCCCTGATGATGTACGCCACCAGTACGATGGTTACCGTGGGTCGCACCGTAAGGCACATAATATTTATGGTATGCAGATGGTGCGTTCAACCTACGAGGGATTACGCAAGATCATGAAAAATAAGCGCCCTTTTACCATTACAAGGGCAGGCTACTCAGGTGTGCAACGCTTTTCATCGGTGTGGACCGGTGACAACGTAGCATCGTGGGAACACCTGAAACTGGGTAATATCCAGTGCCAGCGGTTGTCAATATCGGGTATTCCGTTCTGCGGTACAGATATCGGTGGTTTTAGCGGCGAGCCGGATGGCGAACTGTTTACCCGCTGGATCCAGATGGGAACTTTCTCGCCCTTTATGCGTGCACACTCGGCCGGTGATACCAAAGAGCGTGAACCATGGAGCTTTGGCGAACCATTTACCGCCATAAACCGTAAATTCATTGAACTGCGTTACCGTTTGATCCCTTATTTATACTCTACTTTTTGGGAGCATCACCGCTACGGTTTCCCTATTTTGAGGCCGATAGTAATGCACGAGCAGGATACGGTGACGAACCATTTCCGCCAGGATGAGTTTACTTATGGTGATAAGATACTGGTTTGCCCGGTAATGGAACCAGGGCAGATTAAGCGCAACGTATACCTGCCAAAAGGTAAATGGTACAACTTCTGGACTTATGAGGTTGTTGACGGTGGAAAAGAAGTATCGGTTGATACCCCTCTTGAAACCATGCCTGTATTCATTAAAGCCGGTTCTGTTATCCCAGAATACCCGGTAATGCAATATGTTGGCCAAGAGGAAATTGAAGAAGTGAAACTGAATATCTATTATACAGATTATGAAGTAAATTCATTCCTGTTTGAAGATTACGGTGAAACCTTCGCCTACGAACAGGACATTTATCTCGAAAAGAAATTTGTGGTAAATGGCAGTTCGAGGTCAGTGACTATTGATCAAAGCATGGAAGGTTTATATACCCCACGTTATGATGGTTATCATTTTAACCTGATAGGCCTGCCATTTGCGCCCACCAAAATTACGGTAGATGGCAAGGATGTAAAGGAATTCCAGATCAATGAAGATAAAACAGTAGAGTTTAAATACACCAAAAACTTTAAGCATATCGAAATAAGCAAATAGTATTTAACTAAGGCCATTTTTTAGTAACGCCATTGCCGTAGGAATACGTAGCAATGGCGTTTTTATTTGTCTTTACCTGGTAGAGTTGGTGGAATGTTTCCGTCCGTCCGCATACCTGTGTCAAATACTTTTGGACATGGGGCGGACAGTCAGAACATATGCTGCATCCCTCTCCAAGCGTCATTGCGAGGTACGAAGCAATCCCCTACTTACAGAGTAGCTATAAAAGTTCTCTTGCCAAGGTAATTGTGATCCGTCGTAAAAAATCTCCAATATTCATATTATTGCATTATGGTTATGCAACGCGGCGGATGTGTTTATATCGTCACAAACAAAACACATTCAGTATTATATACCGGGGTAACATCAGATATTGTTGGTAGGATCTGGGATCATATAAATAAAACTTATCCGCAAAGTTTCACTGCTAAATACAATTGTAGTAAACAGGTGTATTATATTTTTTATCCTCATATCGAAGAAGCAATTGCAGCCGAAAAAGCGATAAAGGGTGGAAGCCGACAAATGAAAGCTGAGCTTGTTAACCAAATGAATCCCGGGTGGAATGATTTATATGATGATTTGTTAAACGAATAACCGACCAGCTAACCGGCTCTGTAAGTAGAGGATTGCTTCGTACCTCGCAATGACGTGGTGGAGAGTTTGTTTGGCGGCTTAACCAGCTAACCGGCCCTGTAAGTAGGGGATTGCTTCGTGCCTCGCAATGACGTGGTGGAGAGAGGTAGTTGAACACCCCAAAAATAAATCTGCAAAACCCTGCATAATATATTAATCCTGTTATATTTGATTGCATATAAACCAAACTCATTCCTGTGATTTGGGTTATCTTATAACACCCTAACAGGTTATCTATATCATGGCCAAAAAAACAACTAAAACCGAAAATCCTTTACCGGATGTAAAGCCAGTAAAGGAAAAAAAAGCCGTCACTAAGGTCAAAGCCGATAAAGTAACGCCTGAAGCAGGAAGCCCTGAGCCTAAAAAGGCAGCTAAAACTAAAGTAGTTGCCGCCGAAAAGCCAGCCACCGAAACAAAAGTTGCCCCTGTTAAAGCTAAAGCGGTTGTAGCCGAAAAGCCTGCTGCCGGTAAAAAAGCTGCCCCTGCTAAATCAAAGACCGCTAAAGCGGAGAAGCCAGCTGAAACTATTGCTGTGCAGCCTGCAAAGCTTAAAGCCGTTGAATCATACAGCCGTTTTACTGATTTTGATATTAGTTTATTTAAATCGGGCAAGCATTATAAGCTATACGAAAAGCTGGGTTCGCATGTGGTAGAATATCAAGGTGTTGTGGGTACCTATTTTGCTGTTTGGGCGCCAAACGCACAATATGTAGCGGTAATAGGTAATTTCAATGGCTGGAACCGCGGTTCGCATAGTTTGAACGCCCGCTGGGATTCATCAGGGATTTGGGAAGGGTTTATACCTAATATTGGCGTAGGCGAAACTTATAAATATTTTATTAATTCATCAAGCGGCGAAGATCTTGAAAAAAGCGATCCCTTTGCTTTGCGTTGGGAACTACCGCCGCGTACGGCTTCGATAGTTGCTGATACCTACTATGAGTGGAAAGATCAGGACTGGATGAAAAACCGTCAGGAACATAACGCCCTTGATAAGCCATATTCGGTTTATGAGGTACATTTAGGCTCATGGGCACGTAACTTGGAAAGTCCGGATGAGTTTTTGACCTATACACAACTGGCCGAAAAGCTGGTGCCTTACGTTAAGGATATGGGCTTTACACATGTGGAGTTTATGCCGATAATGGAGCACCCATACTATCCAAGCTGGGGTTACCAGGTGAGCGGTTATTTTGCTGCGGCATCGCGTTATGGCACACCACAGGAGCTGATGTACCTGATAGAGGAGTTTCACAAAGCCGGTATTGGCGTGATATTGGATTGGGTTCCTTCACATTTTCCGGGAGATATTCATGCGCTTTACAGGTTTGATGGCACACATCTTTATGAGCATGCTGATGCGCGCAAAGGTTTTCATCCCGACTGGAAATCGTATATATTTAATTACGGCCGTAACGAAGTTAGGGCATTTCTGATCAGTAACGCTTTGTTCTGGCTTGACAGGTACCATGCCGATGGTTTGCGTGTAGATGCAGTAGCTTCAATGCTGTACCTTGATTACTCGCGTAAGCATGGCGAATGGGAAGCCAATATGTATGGCGGCAACGAAAATCTTGAAGCCATATCATTTTTGAAGGAATTTAATGAGGCCGTTTACAGCCATTTCCCATCGGTACAAACCATTGCCGAGGAGTCTACTTCGTTTACAGGCGTTAGCCGCCCGGTTTACTTGGGTGGTTTAGGCTTTGGTATGAAGTGGATGATGGGTTGGATGCACGATACCATAGGGTATTTTAAAGAAGACCCGATACACCGCAAGTATCACCATAACGAAATCACTTTTAGTACCATATACGCTTTTACCGAAAACTTTATGCTGCCTTTCTCGCACGATGAGGTAGTATATGGTAAAGGCAGCATGTTGCGCAAAATGCCGGGCGACGAATGGAGACAATTCGCAAATTTACGCCTGATGTACGGCTATATGTTCACCCATCCCGGCGCTAAACTGTTGTTTATGGGTGCTGAATTTGGCCAGGGTGATGAATGGAATTTTGGCCAGTCGTTACAGTGGCATGTGCTTCAGTATCCTAATCATCGAGGCATAAGCGAAACAGTTAAAGCGCTCAATCATCTGTATCGCGATGAACCGGCGCTGTACGAAAAAGCTTTTTCGTTTGAAGGCTTTGAATGGGTTGATGGCGGCAATGCCAATGATTCCATACTGGTATATCGCCGTATGGGACACGATAGTAAAAACGATTTGATGATTGTCCTGAACATGACCCCGGTTATCCGCAAGGATTACCGCATTGGTGTACCTGCGGCCGGTAAATGGAAAGAGATATTTAACTCCGACCAGGAGAAATATTGGGGCAGTGGCATTATTAATTATGATGCCGTAAATTCTGAACCCGTTAAATGGCACGGCAAAGCGCAATCTATCAAAATTACGATACCACCATTAGCCGCAACCGTATTTAAACTGACGCCCGATGTGCCTGCTAAATATGAGTTGAAGAAATAAATTTAGTTGAACAAGACTTCCGAAGTTTTTAAAACTTCGGAAGTCTTTGTTACGATATACTTATTGTCATCCTGATAAACGAAGGATTTTCTTCGCCCTGTGTAGCCGTTCTGAATATTGAAGAGGATTCTTAGCTATAGCTCAGAATGATAAAAGCTGGTGTTGAAACAAGTTCAGGACGATGTTGTTAAGAGTATAAATAATAATGAATCCCAAATTCAAATATCTTTATCTTATAGGCGGTATAGTTGCCACCATATTGCTTATTGTACAAGTAGTGGCTACTTATCCCAAACCTAATACAGTTGGAGTGATCCTTGGCGCTTTGCCAGCTTTGGCCTTGTTTTACTTATCGTACAAGGCTTATCATGTTAAAAAGGATAATGAGTTGATGTGATTGATGCCTATCTATAAAATAATAATAGTACCGTCAGGCTTAGATCTTACTTAGCAGGGAAATGTTGGCCAATAACAAAAATTGCAGCCATTAATGCAATAATAGCACCCAGTACTCCCCATAACTGAGCGGGTTTCATGTTCGAAACTAAGTCCCCGATAGTTAATTCATCAGGAACAACTTTCTTTTTTTGGACGGCGATATCATTTTTACTGAGACTAAGTTTTTCTACTTTGCTTTTCCAACTTGCCAAAACCCCGTTAAACTCCACGGTTGATAGTGAACTTTGGCTGGGTTTTACAGTCATCACATACCAGTCATAGCCTTTTTCTAACAACCCTTCGGCTCGTATTCCTTCTTCTACTATTACTAAAATCGGAAGGCTTTTAGCGTACGCTATCGCTGATTCAATTTGATTCTAGGGAGTGGCAAATTTAGTTGCCGGGAGTGTTGTTTCATTGGCGCTACCCCGTTTTTCGATTCCGCGTTCAAAATAGGTACGCTCAAGTGCAATAACCAAAATGCCCGAACATTCATCCATCAAATCTTTTATTGATTTTAAAGGCGAATCAGAACTGAAGGTATTTCGCCCGATAGTATTTGGGACTAAATTTTCGCTTCTGAGCCTGTCCTCAATATATTTTACAAAAGCTTCTTGATCAGGTGTTGTAGTGCCGCCTACACTTATAAATACTTTGGGTTGATCCATAATAATTAAAATAAGGTTGGTTGTTATGTGCTGACAATCAGGTTTATAATATGTGTAAGGTAACGATAAACCTATAGCTATTCAATACTTTTTTGCAATTGCCGGAAAAAGAGACTGTGTTTTACAAAAATTGATCAAAACTGCACAGTCGTTGTAATGAAAACGTACGATACGGTACGGCGTGTTGTTTTTAATTGTTTGATTATCAGTGATTTTTATATTTGGCATTATTTTGCCGTAAAACAAATTACAGTAAAAATATACCATGTTCCGTAATTACCTGAAAACTGCCTGGCGCAATTTGCTGCGCAACCAATCAACCGCCTTTATCAATATCGGCGGGTTAAGCCTCGGCATGGCCGTTGCGCTCATTATTGGCTTGTGGATCAACGATGAGTTATCGTTTGACCGGTATCATCACAATTATGACAGTATTGCGCAGGTAATGCAAAGCCGCGCAAATAATGGTGAAACCAGTACATCAGATATGGTGCCCCTTCCCTTGGCTAACACTTTACGTACAACTTATGGCAATAATTTCAAATACGTGGTACAGGCCTCCGGTGTTTGGCAACACATCCTTAGTACGGGTGATAAGCACCTGATCATGAACGGGCGTTATATCCAGGCACAGATACCCGATATGCTTACACTGCAAATGGTAAGCGGGACGCGGGCTGCTTTGAACGATCCAGCTTCGGTATTACTGACAGAAACAACTGCAAAGGCACTGTTTGGCAATGCTGATGCGGCCGGTAAGATCCTGAAGCTGGACAATAAAATGACCGTTAAGGTAGGCGGTGTTTACCGTGACCTGCCGGGCAATACCACATTTGGCAGCCTTGCATTTATGGCAGCCTGGGACTTATACAAAATAGCCGATCCAAACCTTGTAAAATCTACCGGAGATTGGGGTAATAACTCCTACGATCTTTTTGTGCAGCTGAAAGATGGTGCAGATATGAAACAGGTATCGGCGCAGATCAGGGACGCAAAATTACTAAACGTAGATGCAGAGAGTGCAAAACTTAAACCGGCTATCCTGCTGCACCCCATGAGTAAATGGCATCTATATGCCGAATTTAAGAATGGTGTAAATACTGGTGGAGCTGTTACCTACGTATGGCTTTTCGGGGTGATTGGTGTATTTGTACTGCTTTTAGCCTGCATCAATTTTATGAACTTGAGCACCGCACGCAGTGAAAAACGTGCACGCGAGGTTGGTGTAAGAAAAGCCGTAGGTTCGTTGCGGGGCCAGCTGATCCTGCAATTTTATACAGAGTCGGTATTGCTGGCTTTGCTGTCTTTCGTGCTCTCGCTTGTGGTAGTTGAATTTGCTTTGCCTTACTTCAATCACATTACCGATAAATCACTGAGCATGTTATGGCATAATCCTGCTTTTTGGGGGGCCGGGCTTATTTTTACGTTACTTACTGGTGTTTTAGCGGGAAGCTATCCCGCATTATATCTTTCCAATTTTCAACCTGTTAAGGTTTTGAAAGGTACATTTCGCACCGGCAAAATGGCTGCATTGCCGCGCCAGGTATTGGTTGTGGTGCAGTTTTGTGTATCTATTATATTGATCATCGGTACGCTGGTCATATACCGCCAGGTTCGTTATTCGCAAAGCCGCGAGGTGGGGTATAACCGTGCCGGTCTGCTCTCGATGGAAATGTACTCGGCTACCATCCATGATCATTTTCAATCCTTCCGAAACGATTTGCTTAATACCGGTGCAATTGTAGATGTTGCCGAATCGAGCAGCCCAACAACTGGTATATACAACACGGTGGGCGGCCTGAAATGGACGGGCAAAAACCCAGGCTTAAATGATGAGTTTGCTATGGTTGGTGCCAGTATGCCATACGGGAAAACGGTAGACTGGAAGCTGGTAGACGGCCGGGATTTTTCCTCTGCATTTCCTTCAGACTCATCAGCTTTGGTCCTTAACGAGGCTGCAGTTCATTATATGAACCTGAAAAAGCCTGTAGGTGAAACCATCGACTGGTGGGGTAAGAAATATCATGTGGTTGGCGTAGTAAAAAATATGGTGATGCAATCGCCTTATGAACCGGTTAAGCAAAGTATCTTTTTTATCAATAAAGATGTGGGGAACGTGCTCAATATCCGCCTCAATCCAAAAGTTGGCCCGCAAACGGCACTTGGCAGCATTGAAGGCGTATGGAAAAAGTATGTTCCTGAACAACCGTTTGATTTCAAATTTACCGATCTGGAATATCAGAAAAAGTTTGATGCCGAACAAAAAGTGGGTATCCTGTCAAGCCTGTTTACTGGCTTGGCTATCCTGATCAGTTGTCTTGGCTTGTTTGGTATGGCAGTTTTTATGGCCGAACAGCGTACCAAAGAGATAGGTGTGCATAAGGTATTGGGCGCTTCTGTCCTGAACCTTTGGCTACTCCTATGCCGCGATTTTGTGGTGCTTATTATTGTAGCATTGCTTATAGCTGCCCCGGTAGGGGCCTTTATAATGAATGGTTGGTTACAGCATTACAGCTATCATATTGACCTTTCGGTTTGGCTGTTTGCACAAACCGCCGCCGGGGCATTTACACTCACTTTATTAACAGTTAGCTATCAAAGTATCAAAGCGGCGCTTGCCAACCCGGTGAAGAGTTTACGATCGGGGGAATAGGGAGCAGAGGTTGGAAATTTGAGATCAGTTGAAAAACGGGGAACTCAAGTATGCGCAAAATGCCGTTTTAGGGTAAACACGATTTGTACCGTGACCATAGGGAGATTGCGCATGTATCCGCAGTGGTAAAAGCACAAGTGATTGTTACAAAGGCAACCGCACTATATTTACTCTAAAAAAGGTATTCGTGATCAAGAAATCTGTTTATAAAATCAGCAATACCGCAACCCGGCAGGCCATCTCACAACCGCACAATCACTGTTCGAAAACGAACAGTTTCGTAGATTGAATATTGGCTTAAATTATTGATAATTAGATATTTATAAATAAGGCATGTAATTAGCTGAATTTCAGGTATAAACCTTTGTAGTTATGCTTAAAAATTATTTGCTGGTTGCTTTTAGAAACCTCTCTAAAAACAAAGCGTTCTCTGCTATTAACATAGTAGGACTGGCTATTGGCATGGCAGCGTGCCTGCTTATTTTGCAATACGTTAGCTTTGAGCTTAGTTTTGATGATTTTCATGTCAAAAAGGATCGTGTTTTTCGCATCAATCAGGACAGGTATAACAACGGTAAGTTAAGTACCCAATGGGCCGGCGGGGCCTTCGCTCCCGGTACGGCATTTAAAACCGAGCTTCCCGAAATTGAGGAGCATGTAAAAATTGTAGGTGCGGGCCAAACAATTGCTAACTACAAGGATCAGAAAATGGTTATCCAAAACGTTTACTATGTGAGCGATGCCTTTTTCAAAACTTTCACTTTCCCATTGATAAATGGCGACCCAATCACAGCGCTTAAAGAACCTAATACAGCGGTAATTACCCGGCAAATTGCCGACAAGCTTTTTCATGGAGTAAATCCGGTTGGCCAAACACTATATATCAATACAGATAAGCCGCTTAAAATAACCGGCGTAATAAATAACATGCCTGCCAATACGCATATGAATTTTGATATCATGCAATCATATGCTACGCTGCTTAAGGAAAATCCACCTAATAAAGATTATAACCTTGACGATGCCTGGCTAAATGATGGTTGTACAACCTATCTGCTTTTGAAACCCGGGGTTGATCCGCGGGCATTAGAGGCTAAGTTTATCCCGGTGGTAAAAAAAGCATATGATAAATATCCAGGCTCGGGCGAAGGCGGTATTTATACACTGCAGCCGGTAAAGGATATCCACTTGTACTCAAACCGGATGCTGGAGTTTCAGCCCAATGGCGATGGCAAATCGGTGTACCTGCTTCTGGGCATAGCCATTTTTGTAATCATCATTGCCTGGATCAATTATATCAATCTGGCTACTGCCCGTGGCATTGGCAGGGCTAAAGAAGTTGGCGTGCGTAAAACCCTTGGTTCGGCAAAGGCACAGCTTATTGCCCAGTTTATGCTGGAAGCCATGATGCTTAACGCCATGGCAATAGGGTTGGCATTACTGATCATTGTGGCCTGCTTACCTGCATTTGCCAATATCTCGGGTATGCAAATGGGCTTTACCCTGTTTGCTAAAGTAACTTTCTGGCTGGCCGTTTTGGGGATCTTTGTGTTAGGCTCGTTCTTCAGTGGATTTTACCCGGCCCTTGTACTATCGGCTTTTAAACCGGTTGAGGTAATGAAGGGTAAGATCCTGGCATCGCCAAGGGGTGTAGTGTTGCGTAAAGGAATGGTGGTATTTCAGTTTGCTGCATCTATATTTTTGCTCATAGGCTCGCTTACAGTATTTAAACAGCTTAAATACATGCAAGGCCAAAAGTTAGGGGTAAAAATAGACCAGACACTGGTGATCAAGGCCCCATTGATTAAGGTTGATTCATTTTACCGTAGTATGAGCTCGTTTAAGCATGAATGCCTGGCTCAAAGTGCTGTAAAAAGCGTTACGGTATCCACCTCTATCCCCGGCGAGCCGGTGGGCTGGAATGCGGGAGGTATTAAACTGGTAGGCTCCGATCAAAGTACAAGCAAGCAATACCGTATCATAGGTGCCGATTATGACTACCTTAATGCTTATGATATTAAACTGATAGCCGGGCGCAAATTTTCGAAGGAGTTTGGCGATGAGCCGCACAGCGTAGTATTTAATAAAAAAGCGGTTGAGCAGTTGGGCTTTAACAAACCTGCCGATGCCCTTGGCAAACGCATTGATTTTTGGGGACAGGTTTACACCATTGTAGGCGTTGCCGATAACTTCCATCAGCAGTCTCTGCATGATGCTTATGATGCCATCATCTTCCGTTGTATTCCCGATGTACGGGGACCGGTATCGGTAAAGGTAAGCACCACTAATATGCCGCAAACCATTGCCGATTTAAAGAAAACCTGGGCCAGCTTTTTCCCTGGCGATCAATTTGATTATTTCTTTTTAGACCAGTTTTTTAACAAGCAGTACAAAACCGATCAGCGCTTTGGGCAAGTTTTTGGTGTGTTTACCGGCATTGCCATTTTTGTGGCTTGTTTGGGTTTATTTGGCCTGGTATCATATACTATTGTTCAACGCACCAAGGAGATAGGGATCCGCAAAGTACTGGGCGCTTCTGTAAATAATATCCTGAGGCTGCTGTACAAAGATTTTGCATTGCTGGTGGTGGTTTCGTTTATTATTTCGGCACCTATAGGCTGGTATGCAATTCATAGATGGCTGCAAACCTATGCTTTCCGGATGGATGTTAATTTGTTCCTGTTTGTTATTCCTTTTTTCCTGGTATTGCTGGTTGCGTTTGCAACGGTTTCATTTTTGAGTGTAAAAGCAGCCTTGATGAACCCTGTAAAGAGTTTGAAAACGGAGTAGCAATTGAAATACACATAGTTAAGCGTTTAAGTTTGAGCAAAACAAAACCGGGGGTGTTGTACTCCCGGTTTTGTTTTGTGGATTATAAAGAGTTTAAATACTTAGCACGCACAGTGGGCGGTATTTATATTAGTAAATATTCCATATTTTAGTTGAAAAAACAGATAAGATCTCGTTTTATTTATTTGCTAAAAAAAGATTTTGCCGATTATCGATAGCCTCACCTGATTTTGGACACAGCGCAAAAGAGTTTAAAAGGACTTAAAAAACATAACAGATTTAAGGAGTTAGATGCACTGCGTGGAATAGCAGCCATAATGGTTGTTTTATTTCATTTTACTATGGATAGGCCTGAACGAAATTTAGGCTTCAAATTTGGCGTGACCGGTGTTGATCTGTTTTTTATTATTAGTGGATTCGTAATATATATGAGTTTAACTAAAGTAAAAAGTAGCCTGGAGTTTGCTATAAACAGGATAAGCAGATTATATCCTACCTATTGGGTGTGTGTAACAGTTACATTTATTTTAATATGCATTAAAGTATATTTATTTAAAAGCCTTGTTTTACACCCGCCTTCTCTTTGGGATTATTTGGCTAACATGACAATGTTTCAATATTATTTGGGGGCTAATGACCTCGACGGACCATATTGGACCATGATTATTGAAATGATTTTTTATATAGGAGTTTTGATCCTTTTTAAATTTCATTTACTCAAATACATCAACATACTGGGTATAACAATTTCTCTTGGCGTTGCCGGGCTCACCGTTTTCTTTCACGATCATGCTTTTGCTCATCAAATATTTAAAGCAATTCCGCTTTTATCATTTGTCCCGCTGTTTTTCGCCGGAATAATTTTTTATAACATCTATGAATATAAAGATAAACTGATAGCAAGATATGCAATGCTGTTGATGTGCCTTGTTTGTCAGATATCCTTGTATCATTATGGCGGCACATCATGGTGGTATTTAAGCCAGGCAGAATATGCTGTTATGCTTACAATCTATTTTCTTTTGTTTGTACTTTTTGTAAGTGGAAAATTAAAATTTGTAGTGAATAAAATAACACTTTTTCTTGGCAAGCTTTCATTTCCTTTATACCTCATCCATCAGTTTGTAGCCATTCGTTTCGTTATTCCTGCCTTAACAAATAAAATGAATTTGAATTATTGGGCTGCATCTTTTCTTGTTGCATTACCTGTGGTACTTATTTTAGCATACCTTATTAATCGTTATGTTGAGATACCTGTTAGCAAGCAAATGAGGAAAAAGCTAAATTCCATCAGCGGCGTTAACGCTATACATAAAGCCGCAAATACTTCATTGTAGCGTAAAAACATTTACAATGCGCTGTTGGTTGGCTGTTTATACAATACCAACTAATTGCGTAATTTGCCTCATGCCTGTTTTAACTGCACCCGAAAAAAACGTTATCCCTACTTTCTCCCTGCAACAAAACAGCGAGCGGGGTAACACCATGATTGATGTGCGTGAAGCCATTGGGCAATGCGGTGAGTTTAAGCTCGATCCTGCATTTCTGCAGCCGCACCGTAAAGATTATTATTTGTTTGTATTGGTAAAAAACGGTGCTAACCGGCATTGGATAGATTTTGTGCCATACACCGTAAAGCCTGATACCTTTTACTTTACCGTGCCGCAACAAGTGCATCTGAAAGAGCATTCCGGCCCTACCGAAGGTATTATGGCCAGTTTTACCGACGAATTTCTGCAACTGGAAGATAACCGCATACTTAAACAGCTCCCCATTATCCAAAACCCTGCTGCCGCGCATGAGATAGCACTTAGCCAGGCAGATGTGGCTTTTGTAGAAGATACCATGCGCAAAATGCTGGTTGAATTTAATACCGATGGAACCTGGCGCAACCAAATGCTTACTTCATGGTTAAGGGTATTGGTGATATACCTGAGCAGGTTATACGGCGAACAGTATAATGAAACCTGTGTTACTTTAAACTATTGCCTGCTTAAAAGTTTTCAAGCGCTTATAGCCGAGCATTATGCCACCCAGCATGATGTTGCTGCATATGCCGAAAAGTTGAACCTGACGCCCGGTCACCTCACTGATGTTATTAAGCAGCAAAGTGGTAAAACAGCTATAACCCATATTCATGAGCGACTTATAGTTGAAGCCAAACGCCGCTTATTGCATACCGAACTATCCGTTAAGCAAATTGCCGACGACCTTGGTTTTGAGGATGCTGCATACTTTAACCGCTTTTTTAAACGCATTACGGATACCACGCCAATGGGGTTCAGAACGCAAATCCGGGAAATGTACAGTTAATGCCCTGCTATGTGCAGCGGTAAAAATATCATCGCATTATAGCTTTGTGTTATGGAAAAACAAACAGTATTAATAACCGGTGCCAATAAAGGAATTGGCCTGGAAAGTGCCCGGCAACTGGCCAAAGCCGGTTACTACATTTACCTGGGCAGCCGTGATCAGAACAGGGGCGAAAAGGCGGTTGAACAGCTCAAAGCCGAAGGTTTAAATGATGTTGAGCTCTTGCTGATAGATGTTACCAATGAAGCCTCGGTACAGAAAGCTCATGATGAGCTGGCGAATAAAATAGACCACCTTGATGTACTCATCAACAACGCCGGTATTCCCGGCGCATTCCCGCAAAAGGCCGATACCGTGAGCGATGATACCATGAAGGAAGTTTTTGAAGTTAACTTCTTCGGCGTGATCCGTACGGTTCGGATCTTTATCAACCTGGTTAAAAAGTCTCCTAACCCGCGCATTGTTAATGTTACATCTGATTTGGGCTCGTTAACTTATCACAACGATCCTGATTGGGAGCATTATGAGGTTAAGTCGGCGGCTTATGGCCCATCAAAAACAGCGTTGAACGCTTATACCGTTGCCCTGGCCTATGATCTTAAAGATCAGGTTAAAGTGAACATGGTAAACCCCGGTTACACCAATACCGAATTTAACGGCAACCGCGGTCCTAAACCGGTAGAAGAGGGTGCAGCGCCTATAGTGAAATACGCCATGATAGGCACTGATGGCCCTACTGGTAAATACTTTAGCGATTATGGCGAAAGTCCATGGTAAATTGCTTAAGAAGCAAGAGTTTAGAATCAAGAAGCAAGAAAGAACAATTTCTGCCGCGGGTTTAGCACAGCGTAACCCGTGGTTTTACATAATTGAAGTTTTCAACTTCAACGGTTAAGCTGAAGACCTAACCTATGCTTTCAATGGTACCGCTGCCCTATAGCAGTGATTGAATTTAAAAGCGGCTCCCAAAAAATCTGGGGCCGTTTTTTTATGCATTTCAATTTAGTTGACTTTGTCAACTAAATTTATTTATTTTGCTAATGAAAAACATAGTTGGTAACAGAAAGCATAAACACAGATGAATACACTAATAAAACCTGATCTCGCTGCCATCAAGATCAGAAATAAATTACTTCCCGGCGATTTGGGCTACATCGCATATATTCACGGCGATCTTTACGCCAGAGAATGCGGGTATGGGTTGAATTTTGAAGCCTATGTGCTTCAGGGTTTAAAGGATTTTGCGCTTGAATATGATGAAGCCAAAGATAAAGTGTGGATTTGCGAACATGGGAACAGGATTGTCGGTTGCCTGGTGGCCCAGCACAGAAGTGATGCCTTACAATTGCGTTATTTTATCTTTTTGCCCGAGTACCGGGGCATTGGTTTAGGGAAAAAATTGATGACGGAGTTCCTGGAATTTATAAAGTCGGGGCCATACCGCAGTGCCTATCTCTGGACAACCGAAGAACAGTATTCGGCAATTGCTTTGTATACCCGGTATGGGTTTAAGCTCAGTGATAAAAAACCGTCAAATGCCTTCGGGAAAGAATTGATAGAACAACGCTACGATTTGGTATTAGATCAATAATCGCGCATGAGCATTCAACAACACATTCAGGAAATAAGAACATTTAACAGATTTTATACTGATCTTATCGGCTTGCTCGACAAGCATTTGCTTAATAGTGAGTATTCGCTCGCCGAAGCCCGGATCCTTTATGAAATATACACCGCAAAGCAAGTAAGCGCATCCGACATTATTTACAAATTAAGCATTGATAAAGGCTATTTGAGCCGGATTTTAAAGAAATTCGAGAAACAGGAATTAATTGCCAGGGTGCCCTCAAAAGAGGATGCCCGTGTGTCACTGCTTTCGCTTACCGGTACAGGTTTTAAAACTTTTCATGAACTCAATGAGGCGTCAGACCAACAAATAGCGGATTTAGTTTCGGCAATGCCGGTTAATCAGTTAGAAGATCTGATTAAACACATGAAAGCTATAGCCGGTTTGTTAAGGAAGTGAAGCCAGCGACATTATATTCAGATAAAACATTTTGGGTAGCTTATTAACGTTATTAATCAGCGCATCAGAAAATCCTTAAATCCTAAAAATCAAGGTTCAAAATAATTTGCCATATTTGCCACAATGCAAAAAGGTAAGCTATTAATTATTGATGACGAGGAACGTCTCCGCAACCTGCTTGCGCGTATTTTACAGCTGGAAGGCCATGAGGTAATTACCGCAGGTACGGGTAAAGAGGGGCTAAAAAAACTTCAGCAGGATAGCATACAAGTGGTGCTTAGCGATGTTAAACTACCTGATATTGATGGCATCACCCTTTCAGAAACCATCAAGAAAAATTATCCTAATACCGAGATCATCGTTTTAACTGCTTACGGTACCATTAACGACGGCGTAAAAGCCATAAAAGCCGGCGCGTTTGACTATATCACCAAGGGCGATGATAATGAAAAGATCATCCCGCTTGTGAGCAAGGCCATGGATAAGGCACTGCTGCAACAAAAAGTAGCCGAACTGGAAAGCAAACTCAATGATAAGTTTGGTTTTGACAGGCTTATTGGTAAATCAACTGCCATTAGCGATGTGATCAGGCTGGCCCAGAAAGTAGCCCTTACCGATACTACCGTTTTACTTTTAGGTGAAACCGGTACAGGTAAAGAAATTTTTGCCGAAGCCATTCACCAGGCCAGTAACCGCAGCGCAAAATCATTTGTGGCTGTAAACTGCAGTGCATTTACCAAAGAGCTGTTGGAAAGCGAATTGTTTGGTCATAAAGCAGGTTCATTTACCGGTGCTGTTAAAGATAAAAAAGGCCTTTTTGAAGAGGCCAATGGCGGCACCATTTTTTTAGATGAAATAGGTGAACTTGATCATGATCTGCAGGCCAAGTTGCTTCGTGTGCTGGAATCGCAGCAGTTCATCAAAATAGGGGATACCAAGCCCACCCAAGTTAATGTGCGTATCCTGGCAGCTACAAACCGTAACTTACTGAACGAGATTAATGACGGGCATTTTCGCTCGGATTTATATTACCGCTTATCTGTTTTTCAGATAACATTGCCGGCCCTGCGCGAGCGTAAGAAGGATATTAAACTGCTGGCCGAATATTTTATGCAGCATTTTGCACTTAAAGTAAAAAAGCAGGTGAACGTTTTGGGTGATGAGTTTATTGAAAAACTGGAAGCCTACGCATGGCCCGGCAATATCCGCGAGCTCAAAAATATAGTTGAACGAGCCGTGATCCTTACTGATAGTAAAGTACTTGATGAAAGCCTGCTGCCGTATGAAGTTCAGCAGCAACAGGTAAAAAGCGGTGCGCCGATTTCGGCGTTCGACCTTTCATCTGTTGAGAAACTGCATATTCAACGGGTGCTTAACCACACGCATGGCAACCGTGCCGAAGCAGCACACCTGCTAAATATTGGCGTAGCCACGCTGTACAGGAAGCTGAAGGAATATAATTTAGAGTGATTTCGGATTTCGGAATTTCGATTTCGGATTTTCTAAAGTTTTAACATACCATGCTGACGCCCGGCTCCAGCCCATAGCCGTTAACTTAAGGTAAAAAACCTCTCAAAAGCAGGGGAATGTGCGATTCCCCTCTCGAGAGGGGTGGAGGGGTGTGTTATTCTACGTGCGGCTTATCGCTTATATAACACACCCCTGCTACAACACGTTCCCACGCGCCCCCTCTCGAGAGGGGATTTTAAAACGCTTACGCCAAATTACTCCCCTAAGTTAACGGCTATGGCGAGGACGCGAGCGGCGGCGGTGCTTAAATTTGAAGCTGAAAGCTTCAGTTGTGCTTAACCACGGATTACGCTATCACTAAACCCGAGGTAGCTAACATATCTAAGCAAAACGCAATCCCACTTTGATAATCACCTATCAAAATGATAGTTCAATTCTTCCTGAATAAATAAACTAACATTCCTGTATTTATTTAAGTAATTGATTATCAATTATTTGAATTGGTTTTAATTTTTTTGGCATCCGCTTGGCAAAGCCCTTTGCAAAACACATAAAAATGGATGCTTTACTCACAATCGCTTATCTGGCCACATTTGTAGTGGTATTCTGGATCTTTTTTAAATCTGTAACATACTTCGAAAAAATCTAAAGTCATGGCAGCATTATTCATCGTAGCAATAGCCGTGTTCATTTACATGGTATACGTACTCCTCAAACCCGAAAAATTTTAAAATTAAACTATGAACACTGAACTAACGGGTGTAATTTTCACCTATCTGCTCACCTTAGCTATCGCCATTCCCCTTGGCCGTTACATGGCAAAGGTATTTAAGGGCGAAAAGACCTGGCTCGATTTTCTTGCCCCGCTTGATCGCTTTATTTTCCGCTTCAGCGGTATTGACACCAAACGCGAAATGAACTGGAAACAGCACCTGCTGGCCCTGCTTACTATTAACAGTGTTTGGTTAATATATGCTTTTGTTTGTTTGATGGCTCAAGGTCATTTGCCACTTAACCCTGACGGAAACCCCGGCCAGTCGGCAGATACAGCCTTCAATACCGCTATTAGCTTTTTAGTGAACTGCAACCTGCAGCACTATTCGGGCGAAAGCGGCGCTACTTATTTTACCCAACATTTTGTATTCATGTTCCTGCACTTTGTATCAGCTGCTACAGGTATCGCGGCGCTGGTAGTAGTGTTCAGGGCTATGAAAGATAAGGTCACAGATAAGCTGGGCAACTTTTGGGAGTACTTTGTGAAATCCATCACCCGCGTGTTGCTGCCTATTTCATTTGTAATAGCCATAATCTTCGCCTTTAACGGCATGACTACAAGTTACGCCGGTAAAGATACTTTCATCAGTATGCAGGGCGATACCGTTCACGTTTCACGCGGGCCGGTTGCGCCATTAGTTGCTATTAAACATCTGGGCACTAACGGCGGCGGCTGGTTTGGCGCTAACTCGGCCCATCCAATCGAAAACCCTAATTATTTAACCAATACTGTTGAGTTGTTTGCTCAAACCGTTATTCCAATCGCTTTGGTATTTACACTGGGCTTCTATCTTAATAAAAAGAAATTTGCTTATGTAATATTCGGTGTGATGACGCTGGGTATGCTCATGCTGCTGATCCCTACCATGAATGCCGAACTACACGGTAACCCTGCCATTGCAAAAATGGGCATCAGTCAGCCAACGGGCGCTATGGAAGGTAAGGAGGTAAGGTTCGGTCCGGCAAATTCCGCTTACTGGAGCATCATGACCACTATTATTTCTACCGGATCTGTAAACTCCATGCATGACAGCGCTATGCCTGTTTCGGGCACCATGATGATGCTTGGTATGATGATCAACTGTTTTTATGGTGGTTGCGGGGTTGGGATTCTCAACTTCTACATATTCATTATCGTGGCGGTATTTATTTCAGGCCTGATGGTTGGTCGTACGCCCGAGTTTTTAGGCCGAAAGATAGAGGCGCGGGAAATGAAAATAGCCTCATTGATTGCTTTGCTGCATCCTTTTATTATCCTGGTTGGCCTTGCAATTTCATCGTACTTTATCGTTCACGTAGCCGGTGCCGATTGGGCGGTTAAACCTTCGGCATGGTTAAATAATCCGGGTAATCATGGCTTTTCTGAAATGCTGTACGAGTATACTTCATCAGCGGCCAACAACGGTTCGGGTTTTGAAGGCTTGGGCGATGGTAATATTTTCTGGAATTACACCACAGGTATCGTAATGATATTGGGCAGGTTCCTGCCAATAATTGGTCCGCTGGCTATTGCGGGTTTATTGGCCAATAAGAAATATATACCTGAGTCGGCCGGTACGTTGAAAAGCGATACCTCAACTTTTGGGCTGATGATCTTTGCGGTGATCGTCATTATCGCTGCGCTGTCATTCTTCCCATCACTGGCTTTAGGTCCTATTGCTGAACATTTTTCATTGAATTAAAAAGCAGAAAAGGAAAAAGCTTTGGATTGTGCGATTCCCCTCTTGAGAGGGGCCGAGGGGTGTGTTTCTCAGCACGCTAAGAACACACCCCTACCACCGCAAAACCCCACGCACCCCCTCTCGAGAGAGGGGAACTAAAAAAATAGAAAAATCATGAACTCAAATCAAAATACATTGTTTCAGGGCGATCAGATGAGGGATGCTTTAAAGCAGTCCTTTATCAAACTAAATCCACGCATCCTGTTCCGCAACCCGGTGATGTTCACCGTGGAGATTGGCACGGTGATAATGCTCATTGTGAGTATATTTTCGCTGACAAATAAAGGTCAGGGTAGTTTCGCCTACAATTTTACAGTTTTCATCATATTACTGTTAACCGTGCTGTTTGCCAATTTTGCCGAGGCAATAGCCGAAGCCCGGGGTAAAGCCCAGGCCGAAAGCCTTCGTAAAACCCGCGAAGAAACACCTGCCCGCCTCCTGGTTAATGGTAAGGAAGAAAGGGTGATGTCATCACAGCTTAAAAAAGGTGATGTTTTCATTTGCGAAACCGGTGATAACATCCCTACCGATGGCGAGATCATTGAAGGTATTGCTACTATTGATGAGTCGGCCATTACAGGCGAATCGGCCCCGGTGATCCGTGAAGCCGGCGGTGATAAATCATCGGTAACCGGCGGTACCAAGGTATTATCTGATAAGATCAAAGTATTAGTTACCACCCAGCCAGGCGAAAGCTTTTTGGATAAGATGATTGCCCTGGTTGAAGGTGCATCACGCCAGAAAACCCCTAACGAGATAGCATTGACCATTTTACTGGCAGGTTTTACGCTCATCTTCGTTATTGTATGCGTTACGCTGAAACCCTTTGGCGATTACTCTAACACGCCCATCACTATAGCTGCTTTTATATCGTTGTTTGTTTGTTTGATCCCTACCACTATCGGTGGCCTTCTATCGGCCATCGGTATTGCCGGGATGGACAGGGCCTTACGTGCCAACGTGATCACCAAATCAGGTAAAGCTGTTGAAACTGCAGGCGATTTGGACACCTTATTGCTTGATAAAACTGGTACCATTACCATTGGTAACCGTAAAGCAACCAACTTTTACCCAACAGCAGGTGTGAGCGAACAAGATTTTGTAATGGCTTGTGTATTAAGCTCCCTGGCCGATGAAACCCCGGAAGGTAAGTCTATTTTAGAACTTGCCGAACAGGGTGCCCATAAACTTAAAATCCATGCACCTGCCGATTCTGTATTCATCAAGTTTACTGCCGAAACCCGTTCAAGCGGTTTAGATACTCCCGATGGTATGCGGATCCGTAAGGGAGCTTTCGATTCTATACGTAATATAGCTTTAAAAGCCGGTAATCCTTTCCCTGCAGACGTGGAAGAGCAAGTAAAAAAGATCTCGTCAAACGGTGGAACTCCATTGGTAGTAGCTAAAAACGAGAAGATCATGGGCGTTATCGAACTGCAGGATATCATTAAAACCGGTATTGCCGAACGTTTTGAACGTCTCCGTAAAATGGGTGTTAAAACCGTAATGGTAACAGGCGATAATCCGCTTACTGCTAAATTTATAGCTGAAAAAGCCGGTGTGGACGATTTTATTGCCGAGGCCAAGCCCGAGGATAAAATGAACTACATTAAAAAGGAACAGCAAGGCGGTAAACTTGTTGCCATGATGGGCGACGGTACAAACGACGCTCCTGCACTTGCCCAGGCCGATGTTGGCGTGGCTATGAACAGCGGTACACAAGCTGCTAAAGAGGCCGGTAACATGGTGGATTTAGATAACGACCCAACCAAGCTGATTGAAATTGTAGAAATAGGCAAACAGTTATTGATGACCCGCGGTACATTAACAACCTTTAGTATAGCTAATGACGTGGCTAAATACTTTGCCATTGTTCCGGCATTGTTCATGGTATCCATACCTGCTTTAAAGGCATTGAATATTATGGACCTGCACAGCCCGCAATCGGCTATCCTTTCGGCAGTGATTTTTAATGCTATTATTATTCCACTGCTGATCCCGCTGGCTTTGCGTGGTGTTGAATACAAACCGATAGGTGCAAGTGCCCTGTTACGCCGTAACCTGCTTATTTATGGTTTAGGTGGTATAATCATACCATTTATAGGTATTAAACTGATTGATTTAGCTGTTTCACTTTTTATATAGATGTGAGATGTTAGATATGAGATGTGAGACTTTTTTAAGTCGGAAGCTAATAGTACTTAATCAAAAGTTATCAATCATATTTCATATCTAACCATACAAGGTCTCATGTCTCAAATCTCATATCTCAAATCCAATTCAAAATGAAAACATATTTGTTGCCATCCATCAAGCTAACCTTAATACTAATTGTATTAACAGCGGGCATATATCCTTTAGCCATAGCAGGTATTGGTAAATTTACCCCGGGCAAAGGCGATGGTGAAACCATCACTTACAAAGGCCGCATAGTTGGTTACGCCAACATCGGTCAAAAATTTACTAAAGACGAATATTTCTGGGGCCGTCCATCAGCAGTTGATTATAATGCTGCCGGTTCGGGAGGGTCAAATAAAGGCCCTTCAAACCCTGATTACCTGAAACAGGTTGAAGGCCGTATTGAAGATTTTCTGAAACATAACCCTGGCATAACCCGCTCACAGATCCCTGCCGAATTGGTTACAGCATCAGGCAGTGGTTTGGACCCCGACCTTTCGCCGGCTGGTGCTAAAGTACAGGTAGCCCGTGTAGCCAAAGTCCGTGGGTTATCGGCCGATGCTGTAAGCAAACTGGTTGATGAGCATACTGAACAGCCTTTATTAGGCATGTTTGGCCCGGCTAAGGTGAATGTATTGAAGTTGAATGTGGCTTTAGATGAGTTGAAGAAATAGAAGCTTCTAATTTATGTCATTGCGAGGAGGAACGACGAAGCAATCGCACGGAAGCAAGGCCGCTCTGTATAGCATGCGATTGCTTCGTTCCTCGCAATGACATGGTTTAGATAATATTGATAACGAATATAAAAGCAAAAGCACCGGGACGTGCGATTCCCCTCTTGAGAGGGGCGGAGGGGTGTGTTGCTCGTCACGCGATGAAACACACCCAACAGCCGCGCTATCCCATCACTCCTCTCAAAGGGGGAATTAAAAAATAAAATTGATAAATTTAGAAGTCTCCCTTGTAAGAGGGATTGCCTTATGAACGAAGACACCAAAGAGCAATCGGTTGAGCATTTCCTGGAGCTGATCAAAAAATCGCGCCGGGGAAAGTTCAAGGTATATATTGGCATGAGTGCGGGTGTGGGTAAAACCTACCGCATGCTGCAGGAGGCCCAAGCCTTGATGCGCAATGGTATCGACGTGAAAATTGGTTACATTGAAACCCATAACCGGAAAGAGACCCACGCCCTGCTGGAAGGCTTGCCGGTAATACCCCGCCGCAAGTTATTTTACCGGGGAAAGGAACTGGAGGAGATGGACCTGAAGGCAGTGATCAGCCTGCGCCCGGAGGTGGTTATAGTTGATGAGCTTGCCCATACCAATATTGAAGGCAGCAGTAACGAAAAGCGCTGGCAGGATGTGATGGAGATATTAAATGCAGGTATCAATGTGATCAGCGCGGTGAACATACAGCACATGGAAAGCCTTAATGAGGAGGTGGAACGTATAACCGGCGCTACCATTCATGAACGTGTACCGGACAAGGTGTTGCAACTGGCCGATGAGGTAGTTAATATTGACCTTACTGCCGATGAACTGATAGAGCGTTTGAAGGAAGGCAAGATCTATGATGAAAAGAAGGTGCCGACAGCGCTAAACAACTTTTTTCAGGTAGAGCGAATTTTACAGCTGCGTGAATTGGCCCTGCGCGAGGTGGCCCACCAGGTAGAGCGGAAAATAGACATTGAGGTGCCAAAAACCATTAAGCTGCGGCCCGAGTTGTTTTTGGCCTGTATCAGCACTAATGATGAATCGGCTAAGGTTATTATCCGTAAAACGGCACGGTTGTCGTCATATTATCGCTCAAAATGGTATTTGCTGTATGTACAAACCTCACGCGAAAGCAGCGATAAGATTAACTTAGCCGCGCAAAGGCACCTGATCAATAACATGAAGCTGGCCACACAGCTGGGTGGCGAAGTGTTAAAGGTAAAAGACAACAACGTGGCCCGTACCATTTGGGAAACAGCCGAAAAATATGATATCACCACAATTTGTATTGGCAAGCCACGGTTTAAATTTTACCAGCTTATCATGAAAACAGCCGTGTTTACACAGCTACTTAATAAAATGTCGAAAACTGATATTGACCTTGTAATACTATCATAGCCATGACCATAAAAAATAAACTCCGGGCAGGGATCGGTTTCCTGTTTACTCTGGCATTAATATGCTGCGGAATGTCGATATATTTTCTTAATCAGCTCTCATCAGATGCAGGCGCGATATTGAAGGATAACTATAAAAGCGTACAGTATGTTCAGAATGTACTTACGATGTTAGATGCGCATCAGGGAAAGCTAACGCCGGAAGAAATAAAGGCCATTGATAAAAACATGGCAATGCAGGACCATAACGTTACTGAGGTTGGCGAGCGGCAGTTCACCGATTCGGCAAGGTTCACTTTTGAAAAACTGAAGGAAGCAAACAACAGTGGGCTTCAGCAAGGTCAGTTAAGCCTGAGACTTCGTCAGCATCTTTATAGTGTAATGCGCGTAAATATGGATGCCATATCACGCAAAAATGACATAGCTAATGCTACTTCAAAACGAGGATCGTTATTAGTAGCATTTTTAGGCGCATTTTTATTTTTGGTGGCATTCAGTTTCGCAGTAAATTTTCCCGGCTATATCGCCAATCCTATTAAGGAGCTAACAGCCCGCATTAAAGAGGTATCAAACAAGAATTATCACCAGCAGATCCATTTTGAATCTAACGACGAGTTTGGCGAATTAGGGCAAGCTTTTAATAACATGACCCGCAAGCTTGATGAGTTTGAGAACAGCAATCTCGCCAGCATTTTGTTTGAGAAAAGACGGATTGAAACCATTATTAACTCTATGCAGGATGCCATTATCGGCCTGGATGAAAAGCAAGTGATCATTTTTGCCAACCAGGTGGCCTGCAACCTGATAGGTATGAAGGCCAGTCAGCTCAATGGTGAGTATGCTCCTGACATTGCCTTAGAGAACGACCTTATGCGTAAGCTGTTAGTGAATGACCAGGCCAAGCTGCGCATTTTTGCCGATAACCATGAAGGTTTCTACTCGCGCGAGTCGTTATCTGTAAGCAGTAAGGATAAAGTGATAGGTAAGGTTATCATCCTCAAAAATATTACCGAATACCAGCAACTGGATGAAGCAAAAACTAACTTCATCGCTACTATATCACATGAGTTAAAAACCCCGATATCCTCCATAAAAATGAGCCTGAAACTGTTGGAAGATGAGCGTATTGGTAACGTAAACCCCGAGCAACGTCAGTTGATCAGTAATATTGACGATGACACCCGCAGGTTGTTGCTCATCACCGGCGAACTGCTGGATATGGCCCAGGTTGAAACCGGCAAGCTTCAGCTTAACTTTGGCAGCACACATCCTCAAAATATTGTGGATTACGCTGTGAAAGCTATCAAGTTTATTGCCGATCAGAAGCATGTAGACATTAAAGTGAAATGCGATGAAAGCCTGCCTAAAGTACATGCCGACCTTGACAAAACAACCTGGGTGCTGATTAACCTGCTTTCGAACGCTATAAAATACAGTCATGAAAAATCAACTGTTGAGCTGGTAGTTAAAAAGCATAAAAATGATGAAATAGAGTTTTCGGTTACAGATCATGGCAAAGGTATCGAAGATCAGTATCTGCCACGCTTGTTTGAGCGCTATTTTAAAGTACCTAACGCCACATCCGAGCAAAGCGGCACCGGTCTCGGTCTTGCTATTGCCAAGGATTTTATTGAAGCGCAGGCAGGCAAGATCAATGTTGAGAGTGAATTAGGTTCGGGGAGCACATTTTACTTTACGCTGAAAAGGGCGATAGCAGCAGCGTAGGTTGACTCTTATTAGCGGCAATGTATTTTTTTCTTAAAAAAAAGGAAGGGATTGCGCGATTCCCCTCTTGAGAGGGGCGGAGGGGTGTGTTTAACAAAGCGATCAATAAACGCTGTAAAACGCACCCCTGCTGTAAATTACCACCCTCCTTTAAACCCTTCGGTTAAAGCATGCTGATAATTTTCTATATCAAATGAATACAGGTATGGTGCCTTATGTGCGCCTCCTTTTCGGGGCTCTTCAGACCGGTTCAGGATGCCGAAAGCTAATATCCGGCGCTGAAAATTACGCCTGTCGAGCTTTTTACCTAAAATGGCCTCATATAATTTTTGCAGTTCGGGCATTGTAAATTCCCCGGGCATCAGGTTATAGCCTATAGGCTGGTAGTTAAGTTGTAAACGCAGGGCGTCTAAAGCGCTTTTATAAATCTTTTCATGATCCAGCTGCATTTCGGGCATATCATCCAGATCGCGCCAGGCGCAAAGTTCCGAAAACGGGTCAGGATGCGGTATAACGCCAAAAAAATCAACCAGTGCATAGTAGCCTATAGATATAAACCGGCCCGAAAACCAATTTTCTTCCTTTGGCAACATACCGGCGTACATGTCATTATGAACCTTTGAGCGGTCGGGGTCGCCAAATACACGAAACTGTTGTAAAAATATTTTGTCTAAACCGGTGCGCTCCTGTAATATCCTTACAGCGGCATTATCTATCGGTTCTTCCTTAAGTACGAAGCCTCCGGGCAGGTACCATTTTTCTTCGTCATTGGTTTTTAATAGCAGCACTTTCATTTGCCCTGCATGAAAACCAAATACAACACAATCAATAGAAATGTGGTTCACGTAGTTTTTGCGGGCGTCTTCGCTGTACTCAATAAGTTGCTGTTTACTTAACATTTGCGCTATTGTACAAATAAAGTTTGATTTTTTAATTATAATATTTACAATTGTGTACTTAATACACTATGGAAAATGCCTTGGCAATACCGTTTTAAAAATCATCAAAAATATTTAAGGGCGCAATGAAATGCCCTGATTATTAGTCATATTTGTTAACCAATTATTTACTACCCACATAAATTAAAAAATGAAAAAGTATTTTTCAAGCAGGCTCGTTATAGCCGTGATGCCGTTTTGCGTGGCGTTAATGCCTTATAATAAGGTGTTGGCACAAAGCAAAACCGAAGATGCAAAAATGAACGCCTATGTTAAAGGCCTGATGAGTAAAATGACCCTTGATGAAAAAATAGGGCAGCTTAACCTGGTAACCATCGGGGCGGCAACAACAGGATCGGTAGTAAATAAAGGGGTTGAAGAAAATATTAAAAAAGGATCAATAGGTGGTGTGTTTGGTGTTTGGGGCACGGCACAAACCCGCCAGATCCAGGATATAGCCGTAAAAAATTCAAGACTGCATATTCCGCTTATTTTTGGTTTGGATGTTATCCACGGGCATCGTACTATTTTTCCTATTCCGTTGGGTATGTCGGCTACGTGGGATATGGGCCTGATCAAGCAATCGGCACAAATTGCAGCAAAAGAAGCAACCGGCGAAGGTTTGAACTGGGTGTTTTCGCCAATGGTTGATATAGCGAGAGATCCGCGCTGGGGCCGTATCTCAGAAGGCTCGGGCGAGGACCCATGGTATGGTTCGCAGGTAGCCAAAGCTATGGTTCAGGGTTACCAGGGAGCCAATATGAAAGATGCTGATGCGGTAATGGCCTGTGTTAAGCACTTTGCGCTATATGGTGGCGCAGAAGCCGGTCGTGAGTATAACACCGTTGATATGAGCCGCATTAAAATGTACCAGGATTATCTGCCGCCATATAAAGCAGCAGTTGATGCAGGCGCAGGCAGTTTCATGAGCTCGTTCAACACGGTTGATGGTGTACCTGCAACGGTTAACCAATGGTTGTTAACAGATTTGTTGAGAAAACAATGGGGCTTTAAAGGTTTCGTGGTATCTGATTATACAGCAGTAAACGAAGTGATTGATCATGGCCTTGGCGATTTGCAAACGGTATCTGCCCTTGCCCTTAAAGCCGGTTTGGATATGGACATGGTAGGAGAGGGCTTTTTGAAAACTTTAAAAAACTCGCTTACTCAAAAGAAAATAACCCAGCAGGAAATTGACCTGGCCTGCCAGCGCGTATTGGAAGCCAAGTATAAATTGGGCTTGTTTGATAATCCTTATAAATCGATGGATGCCAATAAGGAAGCTAAAGAAGAGCTATCGACTGCAAACCGTGCTGCCGCAAGGGAGATCACTAAACACTCCTTTGTATTATTAAAAAATGATAACCAAACACTTCCGTTAAAAAAAGGTGGCAGTATTGCATTGGTAGGCCCGTTGGCCGATAATCACCGCGATATGCTGGGTACATGGGTTATTGCCGGCGAATGGGAGAAATCAGTAAGCGTAATGGAGGGTATTAAAAATGTGGTGGGCAACAATGTTACTATTAATTACGCCAAAGGTGCTAACGTAACTGAAGACAGCCTGTTTATTAAAAGGCTGAACTTTGGCCCTGGGATGGTTTCTTTAGATGCTAAGCCTGCCGATGAACTGCTGAAAGAAGCAGTTGACGCTGCCAAAAAATCTGATGTGATTGTGGCCGTGGTCGGCGAATCGCAAAGCATGTCGGGCGAGTCGTCAAGCCGTTCGGATATTGATATTCCTGAAAGCCAGAAAAACATGCTAAAGGAACTTTCAAAATTGGGCAAGCCAATGGTGATCGTTTTGTTTAACGGCCGCCCGCTTACTTTAACCTGGGAGGATAAACACGCTAATGCTATACTTGACGTTTGGGCACCGGGTACCGAGGCCGGTAATGCTATAGCAGATGTATTATTTGGTGACTATAACCCTGCAGGTAAATTAACAGCTACCTTCCCGCGTAGCGTAGGCCAGATACCTATCTATTATAACCACAAAAATACAGGCAGGCCGTACAAAGGTGGTCCTTCAAAGTTCAGGTCAAATTATCTTGATATTTCAAATGATCCGCTTTATCCGTTTGGTTACGGTTTAAGTTATACAACCTTTAACTACAGTGCGGTTAGCGTAAGTAAAAATAAATTGAAGGGAAATGAAACCTTAACGGCTACTGTTACTGTTACGAATACCGGCAAATATGCCGGCGAAGAAGTGGTACAATTGTACATCAGCGATCCTGTTGCAAGCATCAGCCGTTCGGTAAAAGAACTTAAAGGCTATCAGAAAATAAGCCTGCAGCCAGGGGCTTCAAAACAGGTAAGCTTCAACATTACCCCTGAGCAATTAAAGTTTTATAACAGCCAGCTTAAGTACGATTGGGAGCCTGGTGAATTTGTTGTGCAGGTAGGCACAAATTCGGCAGATACGCATAGTGCATCGGTTTGGTGGGCTAAATAATGCCATTTAAAGTATAATACATTTTTGGCACTTTGTTAAAAATAGCAAAGTTATTTTTTGATACACAAAAATATCTGGACAGCACCGGTAAGCAAATTTTACCGGTGCTGTTTTATTTTAGAAAAAGTGTGTAAAATGTTGTGTAATTGATGTGAAATCGATTGCAATAAATGTTAATTGAACATTTATTGTTCGAAAAGCACCGCTTGTGTAAATGTAAATTCAACATTTATTAATGTATAATTAATAATAAATGTTGCCCTGACAGTATTGCAATGTATGATGATATTTTAACACTTTTGTAAATTGCAGCAATTTGTCTTTGTGCATTAAAATTGAATCAAAATATTGAAGGTAACATATCCGTTACCCTTATATTTATTGTTTTAATAAATTTTGCAGAACGGTTATTGAACAATAGCAACATTTTTACAATGCGATATTTTTAAAAAAATAAGTCATGTGTTAATAATGTGTTAATGAAAAGTGTTCGATTTGTAATTTTAGTGGATAAATCGACCAATAAATAATTAATTTATAAATCTGCTTTTCTTACTTGTGTATCCAGTACACACTAATTACATTAGTTCCATAGCCAATATAAATTTCTGTTAAAACAGAAATCGCCCAAAATCTAATATTATTATAACATTTCAACTTTAAAACTGCTTCAGTTGCGGAAGCATAAAAAAGGTGAAAAAACGGATAAAAAGTTTAAAATTTATACGAGAGAAGATCATATGATAAAACTTTTACATTTTTTACTTTCCCCCACTTCATCTTTAACCAATCTGTTTAACAGGGCTCATCTCACAATTGCCCCGCTAAAATTGGTTACCCGCAAGTGTGCAATTTTTCATTTTAAAACATAGCACCCCAGTTATCGACTTAAAAGCTTAAATCAAATATATTAATCAACTAAATCTCAATCTCATGTTTAAAAGTTTACTCCTGAAAGGAAGATACTTGGGTTTGCTGCTATGCTGCCTGGTATCTTCATTGGTAGTTACAGCACAAACAAAGTACAAAGGTAAGGTTATCGGCTCCGACGATAAATTGCCTATTGTTGGCGCATCTATACGCCTCAAAGGTACAAGTACCGGTACTGTAACTGATGTTAACGGTGAATTCACCTTAACCCTGAGCCCGGGCAATACCCTGGTGGTTACTTATATCGGTTATCAAAGTACCGAAATTAAAGTAGGAACTGATGTAAACCTGCGCATCACGCTGCAATCGGGCAGCAGCTCACTTAATGAGGTGGTGGTAACAGGTTATACCGCTCAGCGTAAAAAGGACATCACGGGCTCGGTAGCGGTAGTTAACGTAGCAAGTTTAAAAACTGTACCTGCGGCCAACACTGCTTCCCTGTTACAGGGCCAGGCAGCTGGTGTAACTGTAGTTAACTCGGGTAACCCGGGTGGTGGTGCTACTGTTAACGTACGTGGTGTAGGCTCTATCTTCAGTACTGCACCTCTTGTGATGATCGACGGTGTTCAGGGATCATTAAATGATATCAACCCCAATGATATCGAATCTATCCAGGTACTGAAAGACGGTTCGGCTTCAATTTACGGTGTGCGTGGTTCAAACGGTGTAGTTGTGGTAACCACTAAAAGAGGTAAATCAGGAGCCGCTACAATCACTTACGATGCATTTTATGGTACTCAGCGCCCTTTAGCTGATGGCTTTAAACTGGCAGATACCAAAACTTATGTTCAAGCTATTTATGAATCATTCTTAAATACGCCTAAAAATGATGGTACTGGTAATTCTTTAGGTGTTAACTCTCAATATGATCCGCAGGGAACAGGTACCTGGACCATTCCGGATTTTATTACGCCTGCCGGTGCTAAAAATGGTGATCCTAAAACAGACCCTTCATCTTATTTGCTGAACCCGTTCACTGCTGATAATCAAATTACCAGGGCAAATAAACAAGGTACCGACTGGTTTCACGAGGTATTTAAACCAGCTCCGATTCAAAGCCATAACATTACTGCAAGCGGTGGCAGCGAAAAATCAACCTATTTGATGTCTGTTAACTACTTTAACCAACAAGGTACGCTTATCGATACCTACTTTAAACGTTATTCGGTAAGGGCTAATACCCAGTTTGCAATTGGTAATCACATCCGTGTTGGTGAAAATGCTTACATTTTCTACAAAAGGTCTCCAAACCTGAGCAATAACCAAAACGAAGGCAACGCCATTTCCTACATTTATCGTGAACCACCTATAATTCCGGTTTATGACATTATGGGCAATTTTGCCGGTACAAGGTCAGGAAGCCTGGGTAACTCAAGTAACCCTGTTGCTGTTCAGGAACGTAAAAAGAACGACAGGAACAATAACTGGGATATAGTTGGTAACCTGTATGCCGAAGTTGACTTCCTTAAACACTTCACAATCCGCAGCCAGTTTGGTGGTAGTGTTGATAATTACTACTATTATTATTACACTGTACCTGCTTATGAAAACTCAGAAGGTAACACTTCAACCAATGGTTTCACCGAAGTTGCAGGTTACAACAGCAAATACACCTGGACCAACACGTTAAACTATAAGCAACAGTTTGGTAAGCACAATGTTAACTTATTGCTGGGTTCTGAAGCGGTTACTACTTATCAGCGCGGTATCCGTGCAGGCGGTGGTAACTACAATATTTCTTTTGACCCTAATTATGTTACGGTTGCAAATGGTGCCAACCCTCCAAGCAATGGTGTTGACCAGTTGTTTGACGCAGGCTTGCTATCTTACTTTGCAAAACTTGATTATACATTTGATGACAAGTATATTGTTAGCGGTACTGTACGCCGTGACGGTGCTTCTTACTTCTATACAGGTTATCGTTGGGGTACTTTCCCGGCAGCCAGTCTTGGTTGGAGGATTTCTAAAGAATCGTTCATGAAAGATATCAGCTGGCTTAACGATTTAAAGCTGCGTGTTAGTTATGGTAAATTAGGTTCATTGGCTGGTGTTGAAACCAGGTTGAGCAACGCTTATGATTTATACAAACAATCAAATGGTAATGCCAACTATGATATCAATGGTACAGGTAATTCAACCGTTACAGGTTTATACCGCTTCCAGGCTGGTAACACCCAAACATCATGGGAAAATGATATTATCAAAAACATTGGTTTTGATATGACCTTGTTAAACAACAGGTTAGATATATCTGCCGAGTATTTCCGTAAATCGGTAACCGGTTTGTTATTTCAAAGTAAAAACCCCGCAACAACCCTGGCACCGCTTAACGTAGAGAACGCGCCGTTTGTTAATGGTGGTAATATCCTGAATACTGGTTTTGATGTTACAGCTAACTATCATGGTAATATAGGCAACGATTTCAAATTTGATCTTGGTTTAAACTTAAGCCATTACAAAAACCTTGTAAAAGATTTGAACGGTGCTAAATATATCAACTATAACAGTGCTGGTTCAACCCGTATCCAAAACTTTGTGAGGTTACAACCAGGCCAGGCTGTGAGTGCGTTTTATGGCTATAAAGTTATCGGCCTGTATCGTGACGCGGCCGATATTGCAGCATCGCCAACTGATGGTAATGCAAGACCAGGTTTGTTCAAATACGCCGATGTTAACGGCGACGGTAAAATCACTGTTGATGATAAAACATTTATCGGTGACCCTAACCCGAAAGTTACCACTGGCTTTACGCTTAATATGAGCTATAAAAACTTTGATTTCAATGCTTTCCTTTATGGTTCATTTGGTGCTAAATTATTCAACTACGTTAAATACTGGACTTACTTCCCTCAGGTATTTACCGGTAACGTAAGTGCTGATATATTAGGCCCTAAAGTATGGCGCCCGGGTGCTGATAACAGCAAAGCAACTATCCCTGTATTAACCAGGATAGCTAACGCTGATAACACAGGCGAGCCAAATTCATGGTATCTTGAAAATGGTAATTATTTAAGACTTAAATCATTAACTTTAGGCTATACTATCCCTAATGCAACAATTAAAAGCTTAGGTATCAAAAAACTGCGTGTTTACTTCCTGGCTAACAACTTGTTTACCATTACTAAATACAGCGGTTTAGATCCTGAGCTGCAGCCATCTAATATAAACGACAATACAAGTACCGGTATCGACTTTGGTAACTATCCGGCAAATCAAAAGATATACAATATTGGTGTTAATGCCACTTTTTAATACGTAAAAATTTTATAAACAGAGTTATGAAAAAATTACAAATGAAACTATACATACCAATAGCATTACTGCTGGTATGCCTGGTGTACGCTTGTCGCAAAAATATATTGGACAGGCCTATCCTCCAGAGTTTGAGCCCCAATATTATAGCTAATAAAACCGGGGTTGAGAGTTTGTTGATAGGTACTTACTCACTTTTGGATGGTGTAGGTGGTATTGGTGGTGGTATCAACGCGGCCGGTTCAAACTGGTTATTTGGTAGTGTTGCTGCCGGTGATGCTTACAAAGGTTCAGAACCATCAGATGGTGGTAACGATGCCTTACCTGTAGGTAACTTTAACTATACAACGTCAAATCCTTATATCTCATCAAAATATACATTGTGCTTTAACGGTGTAAGCCGCGCTAATGACGTGTTGCGTACAATCCCGTTAGCTAAAGACCTCAGTGCCGATGATATAAAAAGGATCACTGGTGAAGCCCGTTTCTTAAGAGGCTATTACTATATGGAGCTTAAGAAAATGTATAACATGATCCCTTATGTTGACGAAACTGTTACTGATGCCAATCAGCCTAATGATAAGGATATCTGGCCTAACATTGAGGCCGATCTGCAGGCTGGTATTGACAACATCCCTGCGCTGCAGTCACAAAAAGGCCGCGCTAATAAATGGATAGCTACAGCTTACCTGGCAAAAGCCAAAATGTTCCAGCACAAGTTTGCCGAAGCAAAAACATTATTTGACAACCTGATAGCTAATGGTACAAAACCAAGCGGGGATCATTTTGCATTGAACGATAACATGCAAAAGAACTTCAGCCCGCAAGCTGGTCAAAAAAATAGTGTTGAATCGGTATTTGCTGCACAGGCATCAGTTAATGATAACTCGGGCGGTAATAACGGTAATACAGGCGATGAGTTGAATTTCCCTTATAACAGCGGTCCTGGTGCATGCTGCGGTTGGTTTAACCCTTCACAATCATTAGGTAACTCTTATAAAACCGATGCCAATGGCTTGCCGTTGTTTACAACATTTAACGATGGTAAAAGAGTAAGTGGTAAAACTGATCCTTACACAGGTACTGTTGACCCTCGTATTGATGTTACTATGGGACGTCCTAATATCCCTTATCTTGACTGGGGCAATCCTCCGGCCAGCTGGATCCGTGACCCTACAAACGGTGTTTTCAACCCACGTAAAAACGTTTATTCATCTGCCGAAAAAGGTACCAATTCAAGTACTGAAAATTATTGGGCAGCTAATGAGGTAACCTCAAACAATGTTAACTTAATGCGTTGGAGCGATGTTCTTTTAATGGCGGCCGAAGCTGAAGTTGAAGTTGGAAGTACTGATAAAGCTTTAGAATATGTAAACCTGGTTCGTAACCGTGCTGCAAACCCTATTTGGTGGGTTTACAAAAACTCAACTTACGATCCGTCAAAATCTGAGTATACAACAAAAACAACTCCTGCTGATAATTATTTGGTTAAGCCTTATCCTGCAGGTGCGTTTGCCGACAAAAATTACGCACGTACAGCTATTCACTTCGAGCGTAAAATTGAATTGGCTATGGAAGGTCAGCGCTTCTTTGATTTACAGCGCTGGGATCAGGGCACGGGCAGCATGGCTACCGAGATCAATGCATTCTTTGCTTATGATGTTAACGTAAACTCACAGTTAACCGGTGCAAAATTCACTAAAGGCAGAAATGAGTATTATGCAATACCTCAAAATGAAATTGATCTTTCAGCTTCATTAGGGTCTGGAAAATTGAAACAAAATCCTGGTTATTAATTAACCGTTGATTTTAAATATTTAACTTTAGGTGGAGATGGTTATCTCCACCTTTTTTTATAGTTTACTAACCAATAATGAAGTACACCTTTCCCTTTGCATGCCTGGTTGCCGTTTTATTTGGCGCCTGTAAAAAAGCTACCCTTTTTGAACAGATCCCTTCTTCGCATTCGGGTATTACTTTTAATAATAAGATCATTGAAAATGACGCCATAAACCCGCTTACCAAACTTAATATTTACAATGGTGGTGGTGTAGGTATCGGCGATTTTAATAATGACGGGCTCCAGGATATTTATTTTGTTGCCAATGCCTCACCAAATAAACTTTACCTCAATAAAGGCGATATGAAGTTTGATGATGTTACATCAACTGCCGGGGTTGGCGGCAGCGGAGGATGGGGCAGGGGTGTGGCTGTGGTTGATATAAACAACGATGGCCTTATGGATATTTATGTGTGTTATACTTTGCTTGATGACTCGGTTAAGCGCACTAATTTACTTTATGTAAACCAGGGGATAGGGAAAGACGGTGTACCGCGTTTTAAAGAAATGGCTAAGGAGTATGGCCTTAATATAAAGCTCCACTCAACAATGGCATCGTTTTTTGATTATGATAACGATGGCGACCTGGATATGTACCTCACCGTTAATGAGGCCGTGGCAGGAGATAACCAAAGTACTTTCAGGCCTATAATTACAAATGGAAGTCATCGTAGTACCGGGCAACTTTATCGCTGCGATTGGGATAGCACATTAAAACATCCGGTTTATACCAATGTATCCAAACAAGCCGGGATAGGAACCGAAGGATATGGTCATGCTGCTACCATCGTAGATATTAACCGCGATGGCTGGAAAGATATTTATGTAACCAACGACTTTTTAACAGATAACATTCTATACATCAATAACGGCAATGGCACTTTTACTGATAAGGTGCAGGAGTATTTTAAACACACGGCCTTCAGTTCCATGGGGCAGGATATTGAGGATGTGAACAACGATGGCCTTGCCGATGTTTTTGAGGTTGACATGAACCCCGAGGATAATTACCGCAAAAAGATGTTCATGCCACCTAATAACTACCAGGTATTTCAAAACTTTGACAGGTATAAATACCAGTACCAATATACCCGCAATACCCTGCAGCTAAACAACGGCCCAAGGCTTGGCGGCAATGACTCCATCGGCGACCCTTCATTTAGCGATGTAGCTTTTTTAAGCGGTGTTGGCCAAACAGACTGGAGCTGGGGCCCTATGATAACTGATTTTGATAATGACGGTTACCGAGATATTGTAATAACCAATGGCTATCCGAGGGATGTAACCGATCATGATTTTATAACTTTCAGGCAAATGGCTTACTCTGTGGCCTCAACCCAGCAAGTGCTTGACCAGATCCCGATTGTAAAAATACCTAATTATGCTTTCCGTAATACCAACGGTTTGCAGTTTGAAGATGTAACAAAAAGCTGGGGACTTGGCACCCCTTCATTTTCGAACGGATGCGCCTATGCCGACCTGGACAACGACGGCACCATGGATATGATTGTTAATAATATCGATGACGAGGCATTCATCTATAAAAACACATCCCGTAAAAATGCAATAAACAACAGTAACTACTTACATATACAATTTCATGGCGGTCCTAAAAATTTGAATGGGCTGGGAGCTTTTGCCGATATTTATTATGATCAAGGTAAACACCAGTACTATGAAAACACGCCATACCGTGGTTATTTATCAACTATACAGGATATTGCCCATTTTGGTTTGGGCAGTGTATCTAAACTTGATTCGGTGGTGATCCGCTGGAATAATGGCAAAAAGCAGGTGCTTACCAATGTAAAGGCAAACCAAACGCTCCGGGTTAAAATTGATGATGCAAAGCTTGATTATACCAATAAGCAGCAACCGGCTGATAACATTGCATTATTTAAAGATGTAACCAAATCGGCAGGTATAACTTACAAGCATAATGATCAGGACTATATAGATTTTAATGATCAAAAGTTACTTCCGCATAAGTTGTCGGAGTATACGCCTGCGGTTGCGGTTGGCGATGTAGACGGCAACGGTTTTGACGACATGGTGGTTGGCGGCACTACCAAATATCCGGCCCAGCTATTATTACAGCAGGCCAGCGGCAAATTTGTTCAGCGCGATCTGGTGCCCCGGCCTAAAGTTGTAGCCCCTGTTAGCAATCCTAATGATATGGCACATATGATATCGCCTGTGAGGGTTAAAGACGAAGGCATGTTGCTTTTTGATGCCGACGGCGACGGCGACCTTGATCTTTATGTTGCCAGCGGCGGTTATGAAAGCGAATCCGGTTCATCAAATTACCAGGACAGGCTTTATGTTAACGATGGTAAAGGCAACTTCAGCCTTCAGCCTGATGCCTTGCCTAAAAATTTCACCAGCAAGCTTTGCGTAAAAGCTGCAGATATAAACCGCGATGGTAAAATGGACTTGTTTATATCGGGCCGTGTTGATCCTAAAAATTATCCTAAACCGGTATCAAGTTTCATTTTGCGTAACGATAGCAAAAATGGTGTTATTAAATTTACAGACGTATCTGCATCAGCCGCAAAAGACTTGAACAATGTAGGGTTAGTTTGTGATGCTACCTTTACCGATTTTAATAACGATGGCTGGCCTGATCTTATCCTTACAGGTGAGTGGATGCCGATCACTTTCCTCAAAAATGATCATGGCATTTATAAAAATGTAACACAAAGCACAGGCGTTGAAAATAAACTTGGCTGGTGGAATACTATTGCCTCCGGCGATTTTGATCACGACGGTGATACGGATTATATTGTTGGTAATACTGGTCTTAATACTTTTTACAAGGCAAGCGATCAATACCCGATTTATATTACTGCCAAAGATTTTGACAACAATGGCAGCTATGACGCTTTTCCTTCAGTGTTCCTGAAAGATCAGCAGGGACAGCTTCAGGAATTTCCGGCTTTTGGTCGCGATGACATTGTTAAACAAGTGATCAGTATGCGCATCAAATTCCAAAATTACCGTTCGTTTGCTACGGCAACAATGGATTCGGTAATAACACCCAAAATGCGTGAAGGAGCACTACGCTTAAAGGTAAACTACCTGCAATCTGTTTATTTACGTAACGATGGCGGCGGCAAATTTACAACTGTTCCGCTACCGCTTGAAGCGCAGATGTCTGAACTATGTGGCATCACGGTTGATGATTTTGATGGCGATGGCAATCTGGATGTTGCATTAAACGGCAATGACTATGGCACCGAAGTATCAACCGGTCGTTACGATGCTTTTAACGGTTTATTGCTTAAAGGAGATGGCAAGGGGGGCTTTAAGCCGCTCAGCATCGTACAAAGCGGTATTTATATACCGGGCAATGGTAAGGCCTTGGTTAAGCTTAAAGGGGCCGGTGGCAATTACCTCTTGGCCGCTACGCAAAACCGCGATGTCATGAAATTATTTGAATTGAAAAGGCCCGTTAAAACGTATAGCCTGCAGCCACTTGATGCGTTTGCAACCATAAAATACAAAAACGGTAAAACTGCTAAACAGGAGTTTTATAATGGTAATTCTTTCTTGTCACAATCGGGCAGATTCATTAATATTGATAATGACATGGCCTCAATAACTGTAACTGACAGCTATGGCCGTCAGCGTAATATACCAATTAACTAAACTATTATAAATGAGATGCTTTAAGATATTTATAGCCGTTGCGGGTTGCGCCCTTGTTTTAGGTTGCGGAAGTAAATCTAAAAAGGTGGCATTGATTAAAGATGCCGATGTTATTCATAATAATGTTGACCAGCTTACTCAGGTTATTATTTATGATGTATTCAGCCCGCCGGTGGCAAGCCGTATCTACGGATATACTACGTTGGCTGCTTATGAAGCGCTTCGCTATGAAAACCCCGAATATAATTCAATCACTGCGCAGCTTAAAGCTTTTGGTCAGCCGCCGCAGCCTCAAAAAGATGTAAAGTATAATTATACCCTTGCTGCTACATCTGCTTTTTTCACAGTGGCTCATAAAGTCACTTTTTCTATCGATTCGCTCAAAAAATACGAGGCTAAAGTTTATGCCATGTATAAAGAAAATCTCGATGATTCAACCTATGCCCGCTCAATGGCCTTTGGCGAAAAGATAGGCAAGTACGTTTTAAAGAGGGCCGCAGTTGATAATTACCCTCAAACCCGCGGCAAACCAAGGTTTTTGGGCAATGATAATCCCGGTAACTGGCACCCGACACCTCCTGATTACCTGGATGGCGTTGAGTTTTGCTGGGGCACCATGCATACCTTTGCCGTTGATACCTCAACCATGTTCCCGCTTCCGCCGCCTCCTGCATTCAGTGAAAGCAAGGATAGCGAGTATTTTAAGCAAACAATGGAGGTGTACAATCAAAGTAAGAACATAACACCCGAGCAAAAAACCATAGCTAAATTTTGGGATGATAACCCTTTTGTTATCGAGCATAATGGCCATATGATGTTTGCTAATAAAAAAATAACCCCTGGTGGCCACTGGATTGGCATAGCTGCAATTGCCTGCAGGCAAACCCATGCAGATGCAGTAAAAACTGCGCAGGCTTATGCCCTTACTTCTATAGCTTTGTATGACGCTTTTATTTGCGGCTGGCAGGTTAAATATGAAACTAATTATATAAGACCGGTAACTATTATTAACGATAAAATTGACCAAAACTGGTTACCAATGCTGCAAACACCGCCGTTCCCCGAATATCCAAGCGGTCATAGCGACATTAGTGGTGCTTCGGCCGTGGTACTTACGCATTTATTCGGCGATAATTTTGCCTATCAGGATACCAGCGATTTACGCTATATTGGTATGCAGCGCCACTTCGATTCGTTTTTGAAAGCTTCTGACGAAACCTCAATAAGCAGGTTTTATGGAGGGATCCACTTCCGCAATAGTGTTGATCAGGGTGCTGTACAGGGCAAACAAGTGGGCGAATACATCTGGAAAAAACTAAAACTAAAAAAATAACGGCTTAACTATATTTATGAATATCAAAAAAAGCACGTTAACCATATCATACCTTTTATCAATTTCTGTATTACTGGCCGGTTTAACACTTTTTAATGGCTGTAAGCGTAAACCGGCATATCAGCCTTATAAATTTACCGGCGATGTTATTGTTGACGGTAAAAACTTGGTACAATTAAAATGTACCCGCTGCCATTCGTTAGTACCTGTTGATGCGTTGCCTAAAGATGTATGGATTAACCATACATTGGTTAATATGGCTCCGCTGTTACATATTTCAACATATGGCGGCTCATCGTACTATAAAAATAATCCGCTTGATACTACCGGCGCTACTATTCCCGAATGGACAGCTATTTTAGAGTATTATAAAAAAGCGGCACCTGACACTTTGTTGCCTGCTAAAAAGCCTGTACCGTTAGCAAATGATTGGGCTGGTTTTACACTAAAAAAGCCTGCACCGGTAAGTTATGTTGCTTTTACAACCATGCTCGCAACAAATGCCGCCACAGGGCGTATGTACAGCGCCGATGCGGTGGATGAAAAATTGAACACCTGGGATCGTAATTTAAAAATGGATTCGCTTGCGAAACTGCCATCGGCGGCGGTTGGGGTAAGTTTTGGTAAAGATAGTGCCGGAAATAATGTTGGTTTTCTCTCCTGCATTGGCCGCATGGCACCAATTGATTTTCCGAATGGTAAAGTTGTAAAAGTTAACCTTGATGCGCAGCATGTTAACAGCGATCAAACATACATAGCATCTGATTTGCCCCGACCTGTAGGCACTGTAACCGGCGATTTTAATAAAGATGGCTTACAAGACGTTGTAGTTTGCGGACAGGGTAAGTTTAAGGGCGGCGTTTACCTGCTTAAACAAAATAAAGATCACACCTATGAACAGCAAACCATTTATGATAAGCCAGGGGCGGCACAGGCTTTAGCCGGCGATTTTAATAATGATGGCTGGACTGATGTGATGTTACTGACCGGCAGCGGCGATGAAGGTTTGTGGTTATTATTAAACGATAAAAAGGGAGGTTTTACTACCAGGAACCTGCTGCATTTTCCTCCCGTGTATGGCTCAAGCAGTTTTCAACTGACCGATATAGATCATGATGGTAAACCCGATCTTATATTAACCTGTGGCTATAATTACCGCGATTCGAGGATCCTTAAACCTTACCACGGTTTATACATTTTTACCAATACAGGCAACTGGAACTTTAAACAACGCTGGTTTTACCCTATAAATGGTTGCACAAAAGCTATCGCAGCCGATTTTGACGGCGACGGCGACCTTGATATAGCAACAATAGCATTCTTCGCTGATATGAAAAATACGCCTGCCGAAGAGTTTATTTATTTTGAGCAAAACAAACCTTTTGATTTTAAGCCCCATGCCTTACCAATTAGCCAGCTCGGACATTGGATGTGTATGGAAATGACAGATTTGAACAATGATGGCAAGCCAGACCTTGTGTTAGGTAATTATGCTGATGGCTTTATGTTTCAGGATGGCTTTAAACCTAATTGGGATCAGCACCTGCCGTTAATAGTACTCGAAAATCACATTAAAAAGTAAAGCTTACACCAAATTTTCAATGAGGAAAGCGGGAGGGGTGAGGATAAGCCGGCGTAATGTATTGTTGCTGGCAACGGTTTTGGTTACTGCCGTTATTGTGGTTTTAAATAGTTGCGGCAATAATGAGATGAGCGATGAGGAGCTTTTGGCTGATGCCAAAAAAACGGCTTTTAAACATTGCGGAAGCTGCCATGAACCACCCGATGCTTCATTGCTGGATAGTGTTACCTGGGATAAATATATTTTGCCGGCAATGGGTGCAAAACTTGGCATGCAACCTTTTATGGATCAGTATATTGCCGGGCCAAGGGCCACGCTTTCTCTTGCCGACTGGACAAAGATTGTAGTTTATTACCGGTACGCTTCTCCAAAAAAACTAAAGATCCCCAAATCCCGTGCGGTGCTTGATTCGGCTATATTTTCGGTAAGGCGGCCTGTTTACACCGATAAAAAATCGGGAGAAGCGATAACTACAATGGTTAAGTTTAACCCTAACGATAAACATTTTTATACGGGCGATGCCGGTAATAAACTTTACCGCTGGAACAGTGACCTTACGGCTACGCTTATCAAAAAGTTTTATTCGCCTATAACCGATGCTACTTTTTATAAATCGGCTACAGAGCCTAACGGCGCTGTAATTACCTGTATAGGTATCCTCCCGCCTAATGATCAGCTTAAGGGAACATTAACAAACATTGATCTTGATAAAAAATCAAAAGACACCTCCTTAGTGGTTGACAGCCTGCCTCGCCCGGTTAAAAGTGCTGCCGCCGATTTTAACAAAGATGGCCTTACAGATTATGTAAGTTGCGGGTTTGGCCGTGACCGCGGCGGCTTGTTTTTATTACAGCAACAGCCAAATCATACTTTTAAAAGCAAGGTCATTCGTGCGATCCCCGGCCCGGAAGTAGTTTATACCGGCGACTTTAACGGTGATGGCTGGCCGGATATAGCATGTCTTTTTGCCCAGGCCGATGAAGGTATCTGGATGTTTTTTAATGATAAAAAGGGTGGTTTCAATATTCAAAATGTCATGCGTTTTCCATCGGTTTACGGTTCAAGCAGTTTTCAGTTAATTGATTTTAACCATGACGGCAAACTTGATATCGTTTACACCTGCGGTGATAATAATGATTATTCGCCCATATTTAAACCCTATCATGGGGTTTATATTTTTATCAACCAGGGCAACTGGAAATTTAAGCAAAGCTATTTTTATCAAATCAATGGATGTTCAAAAGCCATAGCTGCCGATTTTGATAATGATGGCGACCTTGATCTGGCAGTGATAGCTTTCTTTCCTGATTATAAGTACCACCCTACAGAAAGTTTTACATACCATGAGCAGTTTGCACCCGGTAAGTTTAAAGTTCATGAAGTGCCAGTTAATTTATTAGGCAGGTGGATTTCGATGGATGTGGGAGATATTGATGGGGACGGTGATACAGATATTGTCTTGGGTAATTTTTCGGTAGGGGCACAGGGGCTCCTGAATCAAAAAGATTATAAGCCTGATTGGAATATGTATGAACCAATCATTGTATTGCAAAATAAAACCATTCACAAGTAATTTCATTTTACTTATCGTTATTATCCGTCCATTGAATAAAAAAAGGTAATTGCGGCAGCCGAAAGCAGGAATGGCTATGCTGTGCGGCATACAATTACCTACGGTAATGACATAGTTTTTAAAAAAGTGTTGTTAAACTGATAAAATGTTTTACTTAACCCCTAAAACGTATCATTTGTACAACAAATTGATAAATAAGTACAGCTGTATCTGGTTGTATGTTAAGTAGTTTTACCACACTTACTTATTGATATACTAAATGAAGAAAAGTATCTACTCTGCTTTAAGCGTTGTGGCTGCCTGCTTTTTACCGGCTTTGGTGTCGGCGCAATCAGGAGTTGTAAAACAAGTTAAATTAAGCAATTTTGATCTGCAATCTTCGGCGCTGGTTAATGCTTCCGGCACCGAATTGTCAAGCACTCAATACCATTCGCCGGTATACTGGTTCCCGGTAAAAGTGCCGTCAACAGTACTCACCGGCCTTGTGGCCAACCACATTTATCCGGATCCGTACCAGGGACTAAACAATATGCTCATCCCAGATGCATCCGATCAGTTTAATAAGGAATATAACCTGGAGCAATACAGTCATTTACCTAATGATCCTAACCCCTGGAAAAAGCCTTATTGGTACCGTACCACTTTTAAAATACCGGCGGGTGATAAAGGCCATCGTTTCCAATTGATATTTAAAGGAATCAATTACCGCGCAGCTGTATGGCTTAACGGTAAGCAAATTGCCGACAGCACACAAATGGCAGGCATGTTTGCCGAACATAACCTGGATGTGAGCGGTGCTGTTAAAGCAGGTGCTGAGAATGCCCTTGCCGTAAAAATTTATCCGCTCGATTACCCGGGATATCCCGCAAAAGAACAGTTAAAGGCGCTTGGCCCATTTTATGAAAATGGCGGCCCCACCGGCGATATCGGCAAAAATGTGACTATGCTCTGTTCATCGGGCTGGGACTGGATCCCGCCGGTGCGCGACCGTAATATGGGGATCTGGCAGCCGGTTTTCCTGCGTACTACAGGTGCTGTAACTATCGGCAGGCCAAAACTGGTTAGTGATTTACCTAACCTGCCGGATACAGGAACAGCTAAACTTTCATTAAACCTAACATTAACCAATAATACAGCTGTAACCCATGGCGGTAAACTAACGGTTAGTATAAAACCCGAAAACTTTGCAGGTGCGCCGGTTCAGTTTAGCCAGCCTGTTGTGGTACCCGCCAGTGCCGAAAAAGCAGTAGAGTTAAATGCCGGGACTATTAGCCAGCTGATAATTCATCAGCCTAAATTATGGTGGCCCAATGGTTATGGTAAGGCAAACCTGTATCGTATCCGTTTGCAATATGCCGAAGGGGCAACTATAAGTGATGATACCACATTTGTATTTGGGGTACGGAAGGTAGCTTCAAAAGCCGAAACCACAGCTAATGGTTTTGTTCGCCGTAAGTTTTATGTAAACGGAAAGGAAGTACATTTAGTAGGTGGCGCGTGGGTACCGGATATGATGGTAAACCGCGATTCGGCCCGATATGATTACGAGATGCACCTGTGCCGGAATGCCAACGTAAACCTGGTACGTATTTGGGGAGGCGGCGTTACCGAGCCCGATGCGTTTTGGAACGCTGCTGATAAATACGGGCAGATGGTATGGTCAGACTTTTGGATTACCGGCGATACCCAGGGCGAATTTAAAGGCTCGCCCGATTGGCCGTTAGAAGGTAATGTGTTTATAAAAAACGTAGAAAGTACCATATACCGTATTCGTAACCACCCGAGCTTATTGGTTTGGACAGGTGGTAATGAAGGCCATGCCCGTAAAGAATTATATGATGTTATGCGTAATGACATAATCACGTTAGACGGCACACGTCCTTTCATTCCAAGTTCATCGGGTTTTGCCAAACTCCCTGCCGGCTGGAAGGGCTCATGGCCTGATGATATGCCATCAGGCGTTTATAGCGGAGGCCCTTATGAATGGAAAGACCCTAAAGACTACTATAAACTGGCTAATGATGCTAAAGATTGGGTGTTTAAAGACGAAACCGGATTACCCTCACAACCACCTTATACCACGTTGCCAAAGATCATCCCTAATTTGGTTTGGGATACCAATTTACCTTTCCCGCTTAATAACTCATGGGGCTACCATGACGCTGCCACCGGTGCAGGTAAGTATGATAAATATTATGAAGAAATGGCCAAAAGGTATGGCAAGCCCAGCAGTATCGTTAATTTCTCTGATAAAATGCAGCTCATGAATGCTGTAGGCTACCAGGGGATTTTTGAAGCTGATGGTCATAAACTAAACGAAACCGGTGGCGTAATGCTCTGGAAATTGAATGCCGCCCTGCCAAGCGTAATATGGCAAATTTACGATTGGTATTTGGAGCCCAACGCCGGTTACTACACCATGCAAAATGCCTGCGAACCTATCCACATTCAGTATAACTACGATAATTCATCGGTGGCTATCATAAACCGTACACACCATGCTACAGGCGTTTTAACCGCAACGGCCGATATTTATGATATCAACAGCAAACTTATCAAATCAGAGAAAGTTGGCAATGTTGGCCTGGCACAAACCGGTGTTAAAGAAGTAATTCAACTTAAAGATGCACTTGCCGTCACCAAAGGTGTAAGTTTTGTGGTGCTGAACCTGACCAATGCGGCAGGTAAAACGGTATCACACAACGTGTACTGGTTATCGGCTACTGACAATTTTACAACGTTGAATGATATGAAGCATGCGCAGGTACAAAGCAAGGTGCTTAAAGCCGAAAAAGGTGCGAGCGAAAATAAATGGACTTTACAGTTCACCAATAACTCAAACCAACTGGCGTTTTTTGTTCGCCCGCAATTAATGAAAAATGGCGAAGAAGTGATGCCAAGCTATTGGACAGGAAATTATTTCAGCCTTGCGCCGCATGAAAGTATTACGGTATCGGTTAGCGCTCCTGTTGCTAAGCTGGGCACAGTAAAACCAGCGGTGCTGCTTGAGGGCTGGAATTTGGATAAGCAGGTGATAGCCTTGCAGTAAGCTTTTAATGCGTTTATTTTCGCAAAGGCGCGGAGACGTAAAGATTTTTTTCTTTCGTTTTCGTGCCTTTGCGTGCTTTTATAAAACTTAAAAATCTGCTTATCTTGCTCAACACATATTGCATATGGAAAATACAGATGTAATTATCATAGGAGCGGGAGCGGCAGGCTTAATGGCGGCACGTACGCTTGCTAAATCGGGTAAAAGTGTTGTTTTGCTTGAGGGGCGTAACCGCCTTGGCGGCCGGATCCATACGCTGGAGCATGGCACCTCCCAGCAGCCGGCAGAGCTTGGTGCCGAGTTTATTCATGGCGATTTGCCCATAACTCAAAGTTTGCTTAATGAAGCAGGTATTAAATATATTCCAGCCTCTGCTTCAATGTGGAAATATGAGGACGGTAGGTTTATAGCCGAAGGTCATGTTATTGAACATTGGGACGAGTTTCTTGAAAGTATCATGCAACTGAAGCATGACATGAGCATTGAGGAGTTCATGCAGCAGGAATTTTCGGGCGAACAATATGCCGGGCTCCGCGAGTCGGTACGGGGGTATGTATCGGGCTACGATAATGCCGACCCTAAAAAAGCGAGCGCATTTTCTATCCGTAAAGAATGGCAAAATGAGCATGAGGATGCACAATACCGTGTAGAAGGTGGCTATTGCGAGCTCATCAGCTACCTGGCAAATGAGTTTAAACAGGCAGGCGGGCATATTTATCTAAATGCAATTGCAAAAGATATTGACTGGGGGCAACATCATGTTACCGTTAGTACCGATATTGGTATAACCTACCACGCGCGGCAATTGCTGGTTGCCGTGCCGCTTGGCATTTTGCAGGCAGAAGCTGGATTGAAAGCTACTATAAGCTTTGATCCGCCGGTTGATTATTATATCAACGCTTTAAAATCACTTGGCTTTGGCGCGGTTATAAAAGTTTTGCTGGAGTTTGATGAAGCATTTTGGTACAGCGATGAAACGCGGCAAATGACCGGTACCGATTTGGAAGATATGGGCTTTCTGTTTTCGGCGGAAGCCGTACCGGTTTGGTGGACCCAAATGCCTGTACACCGTCCTTTGCTTACCGGTTGGTTAGGTGGGCCGCCTGCTGCTGCCCGTTTAAATACCAGCGATGAAGAGATGTTGATGCAATCCCTTAACTCTATCTCGAATATTTTTAAGATAGACGTTGCTAAGCTTAAGGAGAAACTTCTCACCTGGAACGTCATAAACTGGACAGTCGATCCTTTCTCCCGCGGATCATACAGTTATGATACCACGGAAACTGCCGAAGCAAGAAAAATCATAAGTCATCCCATTGGCGATACCATATTTTTTGCCGGCGAATATTTGTACGAAGGCACAGCCATGGGAACCGTAGAGGCGGCACTCACCAGTGGTTTAAGGGCTGCCGAAATGTTGCTGGATTATAAATAAAACAGTTAACAGACAAGCCTTTGTTATAGAAGACAGTACCTGTTTTGCATAGGATAGCATGCTATCTCAGCAAGGCGTTTAAAAATTTGACTGTGTTTATTGTAACATTTAGCTATTCCAGCCCATGGTAGTTTTAAAGTAGTTAAATATTTTGTTACTTGTAATGCCTTTTATTTTAAACATTTATGCACAGAAGAAATTTTCTCAAAACCGGTTCATTGGCCGGTTTAACGATATCCACTTTGGTAGCAGCTTCCTGCAACCAGCCATCTGCCGAAAATAAAGCAGATGACATTGCAGCCGCAGAAAATAGTAAGGACGATATATTTGAATTGGGCGAAATAACGATTACCGATCTGCAGCAAAAAATGCAGAGCAAGCAGTTTACCTCAAGGCTTATTACCGAATTATATTTAAAACGGATAGACCAGATAGATAAAAAAGGTATTACACTCAACTCGGTTATTGAGCTTAATAAAGATGCCTTGAACATGGCCGACGCCATGGACAGGGAACGCGAAAAAGGTAAAGTACGGGGTGTGCTGCACGGTATACCTGTGCTGATTAAGGATAACATTAACACCGGCGATAATATGCACACAACTGCCGGTTCATTGGCGTTGGCTGATAATTTTGCTAAACAGGATGCCTTTATTGTTCATAAGCTCAGGGAGGCAGGCGCAGTGATATTAGGTAAAACCAATTTGAGCGAGTGGGCAAACTTTCGTTCTTCACATTCAACAAGCGCATGGAGCAGCAGGGGAGGTCAAACTAAATGCCCTTATGTTTTAGACAGGAACCCCAGCGGTTCAAGCGCAGGCACCGGGACGGCTGTAGCTGCTAATCTTTGCGTTATAGGCATCGGTACAGAAACCAATGGCTCTATTGTTTCACCGGCGTCGGTTAACGGATTGGTGGGTATCAAGCCCACAGTGGGTTTATGGAGCCGGGCGGGCATAATACCTATTTCTAAAACACAGGATACAGCCGGGCCAATGTCGCGCTCGGTTAAGGATGCTGCCATACTGCTTGGTGCACTTACTGGTATTGATACGCTTGATTTGGCAACGCTTGGCAGTAAAGGTAACGCAGAGACCGACTATACCAAGTTTTTAGATATTAACGGCTTGCAAGGCAAGCGCCTTGGGGTTGAAAAATCGGCGTTTAACGATAACCCCGCTGTTGTGACATTGTTGCAGGAGGCTATTAAAACCTTGAAAAGTAAAGGGGCCGAAGTGGTGGAGATAGAACTGAACAAGCAGTTAAAGACAATTAATAACAGTGAATTTACGGTATTGCTTTATGAATTTAAGGACGGCCTTAACCAATATTTTAGTAACGCCAACAGCAAAATTAAAACACTGGCCGATGTAATAGTGTACAACAAGCAGAACGAAGCTAAAGCTATGCCTTTTTTTAAACAGGAGATCCTGGAGCAGGCACAGGGCAAAGGTGACTTAAAGAGTAAGGAATATCTTGACGCGGTTAAACAAACAAATGATGGAACCCGTAAAGTTATTGATGATATACTGACCAAAAATAAACTTGACGCCATTATAGGTACCACCAATGGCCCTGCAGTATGTATTGATCTGGTAAATGGTGATTATGATAACGGTTTCAGCTTTTCGGGACCGGCTGCTATGGCCGGGTATCCGCATATCACAGTGCCTATGGGGTTGGCACATGGTTTACCGATTGGGTTATCTTTTTTTAGTACAGCTTACAAAGAAGGTGAGATCATAAAATTAGGATATGCCTACGAGCAGGCATCTAAAAAGCGGGTAGCGCCAATGTTTAAGCCCGATTTGTTTGCTTAATTTTGTATAATGGATACAACCCTCACTGTTCCGAAGAAAATACTGGCCCGGCAGCATGAAATTACTGCCGACTATTTAAAGGCCATTGATAAGCATCTTGACGATGTGCTGAACAACAGGGTATTGGATATGTATGAGATCCGTGACTTTGCCGACGAAATGCATATCCATCCTACACATTTAAGTAACACCATTAAACTTACTACCGGCAAACATCCATGTTTCTTTTTTGAAGAAAAAATAATGGAAATTGCAAAAACGATGTTGGAGCAAAACAAGGCAAGCGTAGCCGAAATAGCTGGCAGGCTTACATTTGATCCATCAAATTTTACCAAGTTTTTTAAACGTTTTGAAGGGCAAACACCAAAGCAATATCGCGAGCAATGGCTAATCAGGAAACATGATTTGTAGGTTTTGGAAATAGGCAATCGGAAAGTTATGTCATGCGAAGATCAGCATTAGTAAGCGCCTTGAAATGACATGGTAATCTCTACAATAACCCCTTTATCACCGGCCAAACATTATCGGCCATGATCTTATAACCATTGGCATTGGGGTGGAGCCTGTCGGGCAGGTTAAGATGGGCTACACCGGCAACATCCTGTAAATAAAAAGGCACAAACGCGGTATTATTGGTTTCGGCAAGCTTGCGGAAGATAGCTTTAAACTGTGCTGCAAATACGCCGGGGATAAAAGCAGGGATCTCCATTCCCATTAAAGCAATTTTAACATCGGGATGCCTTTGTTTAACCCTGTCAATTATAGTTTGTAAGTTATTGGAAGTGGTTTGCGGAGAAATGCCTCTGATGATGTCATTGATGCCCAGCTCCAGTATAAATATAGCTATTGGCCTATTGATCCAATAATCTAACCGGTAAATGCCGCCAGAAGTGGTATCGCCGCTAAGGCCGCCGTTAATAACATGGTAGGCTAAGTTTGCAGTATTTACCTTTTGTTGTATTAATGCCGGTAATGATTCTGTTTTAGCATCTGCAAGGCCATAACCAGCTGTAAGGCTGTCGCCAAAAAATAATATGTTTTGCATAAAATGAAAGGCAGGGTTTATTAACGCCTGCTGTTATCCCTGAAATTTTGGGTACGCACGGCAATTTGTTCTAAAGTAAGTTCGCCGTATTTTTTTGCACGATCTGCCCATTCAGGGGCATTGTCAACCAGGTTATCTATAATTGATTTACCGTCGGGTCCTTTTTTGGTTACGTAATTTATTCCGTAAGCAACTGCAGCACCTATAGCAAGAGTTTTGATAAAGCCCATAATTTAGTTTCTTTTAAAATATAAGACAATGATAATGCCAGTTTGTTACCCCGTTTACTAAAAGCTTCTATATTTGAAGTACTTAAACACTATAACCACAATATGTTTTTTATATTTTCAAAAGTGCTTTCGTTTTTAATGAACCTGCTTTTATGGGTATTTGCATTTTTAATGATTGCCCTTTTTTCAAAGAACGTAAAACGTAAACGGAAATTTTTGCTCATCAGTATTATTATTCTTTATGTTTTCTCCAATTCGTTATTGCTCAATTTTGTTAGCTGGTGCTGGGATATCAGGGAAAGCAACATGCCGGCCGGCAAAAAATATACTTGTGCTATAGTACTGGGCGGTTTTAGTTCGGAAGACGGTAAAGGAGGGGGCTTTTTTGATGCTGCTGCCGACAGGTTTATACAGGGTGTACGCTTACAAAAAACCGGGCAGGTTAAATACCTGCTGATGACAGGAGGAAATGGCCATTTAACACCTACATCATTCAGGGAGGCTGATTGGGTAAAGGGGCAGCTCCGGGAAATGCAGGTTCCGGATAGTTGTGTAATAACTGAACCTAAATCGCGCAACACTATTGAAAATGCTGCTTTTTCAAAACAGTTGTTATCGCAGCACAAACTTAAAGGGCCTTATCTGTTGGTTACCTCGGCATTTCACATGCGTCGTTCTCTAATGATATTTAAAAGGCAGGGGATTGATGTGGTGGCATATCCCTGTAATTTTTATAGCCGCAGATTTTCAGTTGCTGCCGGCGATTTACTTCCCGATGCGGGTGCCCTGGCGGGCTGGGGGACCTATATAAAAGAGGCAATAGGGTATGTAGTAACCGTCTGGTTTAAATGATCAGCCCTGTTTCAGGCGTTTCGTATTAGGAGTGATATCAGGGTCCCGTTGGTTATGCTCGTTCCAGTTAGCGATGTCAACCAGTCCGGGTGGGGTTTGATAATGGTCGGTGCTGGCACCGCATCTTACTATAAATTTACCTTTGGCCTGCGCAATAACTGGCTTGCTGCCGCAAATAACGCAAGGCTCGCAAAAAATAGCCACCTGGATTTTAATTGGTTTGCTCATAATAAAAACTAAGGTGCTATCAATCGGTTAAAATTTCAATACCAAGTACTTGGTATTTTTGAGATAATTACCGCTTCGGTTTTTTGATCGGCTGATGCATCATAAGTTGTTCAATATCTTTTGCAATAGCTGCCGGTTCCATAGCCAGCTGCAGATATAAAAATCGTTCGCCCGGTATTATCACATTGGTGCCGTCATCCTTTATTTCCATATCAAGTTTGCGATAGGTAAAATAGGGTTTAGCCCCCCTTATGGCTGTTAACACGGCTGTTTCGTCCCAGCTATTGCGGCCAACAGTATTTTTGTCTTTTTCCAGCGCAACTTGAAACGCATCTTTTATCGGGCTGTTTTGTATCGGGTAATTATTGACCAGCCGGATGCCGGTCAATATCTTTTCACCTATTTCAAAGCCGCTTAAGGTAATAGGTGTAGGCCAATTTTTAAATACTTCCTGTGCCGAAGCTGCGTCTACATTTACATTATATTCGCTAAATGTTTTACCATCGGTGCCTATGCCCGTAGCCATAGATACCAGTTTTTTAACTTTCTGTTTCACCAATTGCTCTCCCGTCAATGAGCTGTATTTATCAGCTCCGGACCGCAGCAAATCGGCAAGGTTGGTAAAAAAACCAACAGAAATAATGGTTACACTACCATCAGTTTGGGTTGCCAGGACTTTGCGGTAAAGTGACACCGCTTCAACTGCCTGGCTGTTTGATTTTATGTTGTGCGGATATCCGGCAATAATAGCTTGTGCCCATTGCTGCGGGCAGTCTTTATTAGGTTTGCTCTTTTTTAAAATTCCTATCGGAATTTCGGGCCTGCCAAAATATGTATTGATTACACTGATAGTTGGTGCAGTAGTTTCAAAGGCATTGCATGATATGGTTGCCAGTATTTTAGCTTCGCCCTTATCTGCAAATGTATGTAATAGCGCCATGGCACCAACGTCATCATAATCGCCGGCGATATCCGTATCAAAAATAACGGGCACAGGGTTGCGCTTTTGAGCTTTGCAAAAGCTTATTGCAAAAAGCAATAGCAGAATAAGTGATGCTGATTTAAGGTTCATATTGTTCAATAAGTAATTGGTAGAAGGCAAAAAAGAATGCGATTAATAAATATCTGTTTATTAATGAGCTGCTAATAAATCTCGCATTATTTAATTACTTTGGCAAGTATTAATTTATAACGAGTTACGCTAATCAAATGACTTATTGCCTGGGAATTAAAGTTAAAGAAGGCTTATTGGCCATTGCCGATACCCGCATAACTTCGGGAACTGATACCACTGTAAAAAAGAAGATCACGATAGAGCAAAAAGATCAATTTTCACTATTTATCATGACCAGCGGGCTGCGTTCGGTACGTGATAAGGCAGTGATCTACTTTAACGAGTTACTGGAAACTGCCGAATTCAATAAAATGTACAAAGCCGTAAATGCTTTCGGCGAACAGGTTAAGCGTGCTGCCCAGGAAGATAAGGAATCACTTGATGCTGCCGGTTTAAGGTTCGACCTCAATACCATTATAGGCGGCCAGTTGCGGGATGATGATGAACATAAGCTTTTTCTGCTTTATCCCGAAGGAAACTGGGTAGAATTGGGGCAGGGGGCGCCTTACGTGGTTATAGGTAATTCGGGGCACGGTAAGGCTATCTTGAACCGTATCCTGGATGAGGATTCAAGTTTGAAATTAGCTTTAAAAACGGGTTTTCTTTCCTTTGATTCAACAAGGGTGAGCTCAAATAATGTAGATTTTCCGATAGATGTTGCGGTTTATAAAAGAGACAGTTTTAATATTGTTGAGCAACGTTATAACAAGCAGGACCTGGAGCATATCTCAACCCAGTGGGCCGAAGAATTGAAACTTGCACTCCACCATATTTCGGAAGACTGGATGGATACCACGTTTAACAAATTAGAAGAAATAAAAACAGGAAGCTGATAACATGAAATTTGATGTGTTTTCGCAGATGGAATATGTGGTGCGGTCGCCCGGCACATTGATTTTAAATATACATGCTTTACGTAGCCCTAATCAAACGGTAATAAGCGAGGAATTTAGTTTAGAACCCTACATTAAGTTTGAAGAACTGCAAACCCTGCAGGGCGAAAACCGTTTGATACGCTTTGATGTAAATGCCGATACGCCCAACGTTAAGGTTACTTACAAAGCAACAATCGACAATTGTTATGAAATAGCCGATTTCAGCGAGTTGCAGGAAACGCACGTTTCTGAACTGCCGTCGGCGGTGCTACCATATCTGAACCCAAGCCGCTATTGTCAGTCGGACAAATTATACCGGCTTGCACATAACATGTTTGGGCATATTACCAACCCTTTTGAACAGGTGGTTGAATTAACCAATTGGATCCATAAAAATGTTCAATATTTAAGCGGCTCAACTAATTCGCAAACATCAGCTTTTGATACGGTGACAGAGCAGGCAGGTGTTTGCCGGGATTTTGCGCACTTAGGCATTGCCCTTTGCAGGGCTTTGACTATCCCGGCCCGTTATTTTACAGGCTATGCCTATCATCTTAAACCTGCCGATTTTCATGCATGCTTTGAGGCCTGCCTTGGCGGCAAATGGGTTTTGTTTGACGCCACCCGGTTAGTGCCGTTAAATGGCCTTATCAAAATTGCTACGGGTCATGATGCTGCCGACTCGGCCATAGCTAATATTTTTGGTGATGTTACCTTCACAACCATGCTGGTAAGCTGCGAACTTGCCGAAGATAGCTTTGAGCCATTTTATTATGGTGATGGTGAATTTAAGGGACTATCCTATTTATAGGCAATCTTAACCCTAAACCTCCGCTTCGAGAAAGGCTTTAAAAAATCTCTCCTAACGGGAGATTAGAGAGGCTTGTTTACTTTTTTCCCTTTTTAACCGGTATCTTTTTACCCTGCTTTACCCCATAAACCCAGTTTGCCGCCAATACAGCTACACAAATTAACAGCCCGAAAAATTCACGTACTTCTTCAACCCAGGGCTTCTCGGCTTTCATTGTTTCAACAAGGCTTTCGGCATGGTGGTATTCAAACCAATCTATTAAACCATTATTGTCAAATACTTTATAGATGGCATAACCAGTAAAAATGACAATGCCCGCTGCATAACCAACCGTGTAAAATTCCTTTTTAACCGCCAGGTAGCAAAACCAAGCACAATACAGGTAAATAGGCATCCAGAGGTACGGGTCCGGATCATTATATTGTAACCCCGCAAAAATGATAAAAAGTATAACCCATACAATGTTGAAGATCTTCATAACTTAAAAGCAATTGCAATAATTTACACTGGTTTTGGTGCTTAATATACAGGCTAAGCAATGCTAAATATAGGGATTTAGTTTACACTTTTTAAAGCGCGAAAAATAGTTTTTGCACGGCTTGATCGCAGCAAAAAACAGGCTCAGGAAATGTGTGACAGAAAAAAAATCGGAAAATTTGATGTCGCGGGCAGATTCGAACTGCCGTTTAGGGTATTGCGGACCCCCACCTATCCTCTCGGTCACGCGACTTGAAAACTATAGAAAAAAATCACTTAATCAGATCGGTTGTGGGGTGTAGATATAATTATCTCTCTCCCGTTTTGCACAGGAGCAGGAATTAGCACCTTTTACATTATGCGGATGTACAGGTTGCTAAGACGTCTTTGGGCCTTTCCCTCAGTCTTTCTTGATAAGTTATATAAAGAACGTTTTGTCGTTGTTGACAGTGCAAATGTAATAATTAATTATATAATTCCTATGGTTTTAGTAGTTTAATTTAATTTTTATTTATTTGATGCTGATTTTTAGGGTGATAAATTTTATTGTAGTTGTTTTTAGTAATGCTTTTTTGGTAGGATTATCTTTTTAAAAACTGAAATGATCACCATTTAATCTGAAGTAGTCACCATGATTTTAGCACTGAACTATTGCACCTTTGTATTGTTAAAACATTTAAAACAACACAATGGGAACAAATAAAATAGCACTGATAACAGGCGGCAGCCGTGGGTTAGGTAAAAATGCAGCCCTGCACATCGCCCAAAAAGGGATTGACGTTATCGTTACTTATCGCAGTAAAAAAGAAGAAGCCGAAGCTGTGGTTGCCGAAATTGAGTCGGCTGGGCAAAAAGCCGCTGCTTTGCAGTTAGATACGGGTATAGTATCAACATTTGACACTTTCATCACAAAGCTAAAAACAATCCTGAGCGAAAAATGGGGTCGTGATACCTTTGATTTTCTGATCAATAATGCCGGTATCGACGCAGCTTCACCATTTGCCCAAACCACCGAAGAGGATTTTGATAACCTGTTCAACGTTCACTTTAAGGGAGTTTACTTTTTAACTCAAAAGAGTTTGCCTGTAATTGCCAATGGTGGCCGCATCATTAACTTTTCAACAGGGTTGGCACGTTTTTCAACTCCGGGCTACGCAGCCTATGCCTCAATGAAGGGTGCAATTGAAGTTTTTACCAAATATTTGGCAAAAGAATTGGGCAGCCGTGGCATAGCTGCAAACGTTGTGGCTCCCGGCATTATTCAAACCGATTTTACTAAAGCGGCGTTTGATTCACATCCGGGGCTGGAAGAAATGATGTCGAAATCGACGGCATTAGGCAGGGTAGGCCAGCCCGATGATATAGGCGGCTTAGTTGCTTTTCTATGTACAGAAGATGCCCGTTGGATCAACGCTCAGCGCATTGAAGCATCAGGCGGGATGTTTCTATAAATGGTGAATGGTTGATTGGGTTGATTAGGTGAGTGGTTGTTTCTTTGGTGAGTAGTTGATTAGGTTGATTAAGTGAGTGGTTGCTTCTTCGGTGATGAGTGTCCAATAGCCTCATCAATCACTCATCCAATCAACCATTCACCCAATCAACCAATCAACCACTCACTTAATCTAACCACTATCCAACTACTCTCCCAATCAACCATTCACCTAATCAACCAAATCACTATCTTTCGCACAAAAAAGCATTATGGAATTTGGTAGAGTAACGGACGAAGAATTATCAAGGGTTGGTTTTACCCTGCCCGCCAACCCACAGATAACTGTTGATACGCTTACTGCTGCAAAAAACGATGTGCCTTTACTGGTACATGTTGGTTGTGCTAAGTGGGGGCGTAAGGAATGGGTTGGCAAGATATATCCGCCAAAAACCAAGGATGCTAATTTTTTAGATGAGTACGTTAAGCACTTTGATTGCATTGAACTTAACGCCACCTTTTACCAGGTTTACGGGGCCGATACCATTGCTAAATGGAAAGCCAAAGCGGATAGCAATCCTGACTTTAAATTTTGCCCTAAATTTTCGCAAAGCATCAGCCATATTCGCCGGTTAAAAAATGCGGAGGATATTACTACTACTTATTATGAGGGGATATTAGCTTTCGGCGAAAAGCTTGGTCCGCTGTTTTTGCAGTTAAGTGATAATTATACTCCAAAAAGTTTCCCCGAGCTTAAAGCTTATCTTGAACAATTACCGAAAGATATCCCGGTATTTGTTGAACTGCGCCATAAAGATTGGTTTGCTGTTGCCGAAAACCGCGATAGGGTATTTAACCTTTTCCGCGATTTAAATATAGGCTCTGTCATAACTGATGCCAGTGGCCGCCGGGATGTGGTGCATATGGCCTTACCTACACCGCATGCTTTTATCCGCTTTGTTGGCAACAGCCTGCACCCTACAGATTATGCCCGTGTGGCTGAATGGGTACAGCGGATCAAAAACTGGAAGGAGCAGGGCCTTAAATCGGTATGGTTTTTTATGCACCAGCATGATGAGCGTTACTCGCCCGAGCTGGCTGATTATGTAGTTGAAGAATTAAACAAAGCATTGGGCACACAACTAATGCGCCCAAAGTTTATCCAAAGAAATGATAATAAGCCGGCAGCCCAAACTTCGTTACTATTGTAATGGTTCTGTTGTTGCAGGCGGAATCTTTAAATCCGGGTTAAAGTTAGGGATCAATTGCTGAACTTTATCGGCAGTTGAATTATTCATATCCAAAAACGACCAGCTTTTGCCGCCATCGCCGCTAACGGCTAATAAATTGCTGTGCATAGCCATACGCCCTTTTGAGCTTGTCATAATAATGGTTTCGGGCAGCAGGCAATGTGTTTCTTTTCCTGCTTTGTAAAATTTGCCTGGGTTGCCTACCGTAACGCTTTCAAAGCTGATGCCTGCTGCTTTCATTTGCTGCATGGCTGTGCTTATCATGGCTGTCATTTTTTCTTTGCCTCCGGCCATTTGCACAGCTTTGGGATATGTATAATTAACAATATTCTTATAATCGCCTTTAGTCATGCTTTGGGCCATTAACGTTGCCTGTTGTTTTACCACAGCCGGATTTTGTGCGTGTAACGCCAGCGGCGATACTATAATGATCAGGAGCCTTAATACTTTTTTCATAGCAGTATTTTATTTTTCTTTGAGAACATTATTGGCAAGTTGATCTGTTCCATCGGTCTTGCCATTGTATTTAAGCCCCAATATGCGATTTACTAAATTAAAAACATCAACATTTTTAAAAGAAGGTATTTGTTTGCCTTCTTTAAATGCAGGTCCCCAGGCCAGGAAAGTAGCATGCATATCTTTTACCGAGTACGGATCATAGCCGTGCCAGCCTATATTGATCTTCCTGCTGTTCCATAAATTAAAGATCAGGGGATAATGGGGGATCAGCAAAATATCGCCTATCCGGTTATGCCAATCATCAGTTTGGCCATAATGAAGATTGGCCGGTACATTGTTTTTAAGGTATACCTCGTAGCCTTTTGCTTCGGCCTTGAGTTTATCATATGTTGGTTGGATAGCCGTTTTATCCCTGGCGTAAAGTTCAACCAATATGCCATCACCGGAGATTTTGAATTTAGCAGTGTCAATAGCTGGGGGGATGCCCATTGGGTGTTCACGATCAATTTTGGTCATGCCATGGTCTGATACAAAAATAAAGTTGACATCGAGCCCGGTGGTTTTTACTGCCTTATTCAACTCATTGACCGCCGAATCAACAAAGTGTACTTCCCGCCCGGTTTCAGGTGCATCGGGGCCAAAAGTATGCCCGGCATGGTCAACCTGCGGAAAGTAAAAAGTGATAAAGTGAGGGCGCTTATCTTCCGGGAGTTTTAGCCAGTTTACCACTGTGCTGATGCGGTTATGGATATCTATCTTATCATTATAAACATAGTAGTAGGTTGGATTAACTCCCTGTATAGCTGCCTCCGATGCCACCCAGTAAAAACTTGCCGAAAGCATTTTCTGCTGCTCGGCCAATACCCAAAGCGGCGAGCCAAAGTACCAGCTGCTGTCGCTCACTTTTTGCTTGTCGCTCATGGAGTAGTTATCATTACGTTTGCGGTCGTAAAAAGTGTTGTTAACCAGGCCCGAATGTGATGGGTACAACCCGCTTACCAGGGCATAATGATTTGGGAAAGTAACCGAAGGGTAGGACGGGATCATGGATTCGGCCTGCACACCGCGGCTGCTTAAATCAAGTAAATGCTGTGCATTATACTTTTTAGCATAATCATATCTGAAACCATCAGCAGAAATTAATATTACATAGGGCTTTTTTTGCTGGGCTATGCTGTTTTTACGATTGGGAATTACTTTTTGTGTGGTGTCCTGCGCAAAGACTGAGGCTGCCAATAATAGGCAAAATAAAAAAAGGTTGTACTTTTTCATGCTAAAAAATGATGAGCTAAAGTAGATAAACCGCATTACCTGAATGATAATAGCGGGTAAACTTTGGCTGTTTTTACCATTATCTAATCAAATTTTTACATGTTGCTATAAAACCAATAATGGAGCTATAAATTACTTTTCTTTTAATTTAATTACAGATGAAGGTCTTTTTAACGCTTTTATTAGCCGTTGTTTTTGGTTGCCCTATTTTAGCCCAAACCCCTGTTGCCCGAAACGGTAAGCTTAAGATAATAGACGGCACACTTGTAAATGAGCATGGCGTTGCACCGCAGTTAAGGGGGATCAGTCTTTCGTGGTCGCTTTGGCAGGGGCGGAAATACTATACCCCGGGAGTTGTAAGCTGGCTGGCAGATGATTTTAAATCATCGATCATTAGGGCCTCAATGGGGGTACAGCCTGACGGAGGTTACCTGCAGCAACCTGAGGAGCAGAAAGGCTTAATTGTTAACGTGGTTGATCAGGCAATAAATAACGGCATTTATGTATTGATAGACTGGCACGACCATAATTCAAACCTGCATGTTAGCCAGTCGAAAGATTTTTTCAGCCAGATGGCTAAAAAGTATGCAGATGTACCCAACGTGATCTATGAAATTTGGAATGAGCCCGAAAAAACAGATTGGAAAACCGTGAAAGATTATGCTTTGCAGATCATCCCTATCATTCGCAAATATGACAAGAGTAATATCATTGTAGTTGGCAGCCCCCACTGGGACCAGGATGTTGATAAAGCTGCTGCCGATCCCATCAAAGGTTACGATAACATAGCTTATTCTTTCCACTTTTACGCCAGCGACCCAAATCATCAGGAGGGTTTGAGAGCAAAAGCCGATAAGGCTATCGCGATGAAATTGCCGTTGATCATTACCGAATGGGGCGTAGGCGAGGCCAGTGGCGATGGAGAGTTCAATGTTCAAAAAACACAAACCTGGCTCAAATGGGCCGGGGACAACAAACTAAGCTGGACTAACTGGAACGTAACTGATAAACACGAAACTACCGCCTTGTTGCAAAACAACGCCCCCACAAACGGAGGCTGGACAGAAGCAAACCTAACCCCGGCAGGGATTTTTATCAGGAATGTGTTACGGGAATTGAATAAATAAGAGGGTTATTCTGGCCGTTGTCTGTGACAACGCCATTGGTGTTAGGAAGATTTTTTTAATTCCCTCCCTCGGGAGGGGTGCGGCTGAAATGAGCGTTGGCTGGGAGGGGTTTATGCGTCATCAAAGCAGATAGGTCTTAGGCCGTTGTTGTTATCACCAACAAGCACCGGATAGGCACCAATTGGATGGTGTAGAGTTGTTGATGACAACACCAATAATCGCCAGGGAGGGCTTGAGTAAGTTATAAAATATGTCACTGCGAAGGGCGAAAATGGGAATGAGCCAGGGTGCGACGTGGCAATCACATACCATATCGGGCGGCCATGCTTCCGTGCTGTTGCTTCGTCGTTCCTCTTCGCAATGACATGATTTTGAACCAATGCAGGTGGCTTACTTCTTTTTCAATACTTCTGCAATCCCTTTTTCAACCAATGGCCCCATTATCCTGTATCCTTCAACAGTTGGGTGTACACCATCAGCGGCAAGGTTTTTCGGCAGGCCCTTGCGGTCGTCGGCCATAGCGCTGTGATAATCTACATAAACCATTTTTTGTGCATCAGCAAAAGTTTTGAGCATAGTGTTAAGCTGGATCACTTTTTGGGCAGGCTCCATACCTGGGCGCCACGGAAATGCATAGGCTGGTAATACGGAGCATATCACCACTTTAATATTGGCAGCTTTAGCCAGCAAGGCCATGGATTGAATATTACCGAAAATATCTTCAATAGCTATAGGGCCATTATTTTGAGCAATATCATTAATCCCTGCCAGGATCACTACCGCGCCCGGTTTCAGATCGATCACATCTTCGCGGAAACGTACTAACATTTGGGTGGTGGTTTGGCCGCTGATACCGCGGTCATAGTACGGCTTGCCGCTCCAGAAAGTCGAGTCTCTGTTGAGCCAGAAATCGGTAATTGAATCGCCCATGTAAACTACGCTTTTAGGGTTCGGGGCTGATGCTTTTATTTTATCATTGTCAGCCTTGAAACGGCCCATATTGGCCCAATCCTTATGGAACGAATCTTCCCATTGCTTATGATAAGCCTCCCACTGGTCTGTCCTTTCTTTAGCTGATTTTAATTGCGGGTTGATGGGCTTCAATAAGCCTTTTAGCTCCAGCCAATCGTTAAAACGATCTATCCAGCTATCGGTTGGCAGGTTTTGTTTGCGCATCCCAAAACCATGACCACCTTTTGCGTACATATGCAGTTCGGCGCTGTGTTTTGATGCCAGCCATTTGTTATAAAGCTCCACGCTATGCGGTGCAAGGCCAAGCTGATCATCCGTGGCGGCAGCAATAAACATTGGCGGCGCATCATCAGCAATTTTCGACAATAATTCGGGCGGCACATAAGCATAAATAGGCGCGTCAAAATCAGGTTTGTTGGCAGCCGTATAATTAAACGCGGCTGCGCCTGCCAGGGTGCCGCCTGCCGAAAAGCCCATGACCCCGATACGTTGCGGGGAGAGATGGTATTCTGCAGCATGCTCACGTACATAAGCAATTGCCGCGCGTGCGTCGGCCACTGCCAATGGAATGATTGGGGCTACCTGTTTTGGAAAGTCTTTCTGGCTCATTTTAGCCATCAGTTCTTTTACCGGGTCGTTGGTTAAACTATGTGCCAGCCTATATTTTAACACAAAGCATGTTACGCCCTGTTTGGTAAGCCATTTGGCCACGTCATAACCCTCGCTGTTGATAGAAAGCGTATGAAAGCCGCCTCCCGGGCAAATAACTACAGCTGTACCGGTGTTAATTGCCGAATCGGGCAGGAAAACACTTAGTGAGGGATGCGTAACGTTATAAATGATTTTGGTGTTAAAAGCATTATCATCGCTCTCGCCTTCGTTCCAGGTCCAGTTTTCGGAACCCGGGGCCGCGCCCGGATACAGCGGGATAACTTTTTGCTGGGCCTGCGTGCCAAGTGCCGATAATAGGAGTAAGGTGCCTATCAGTTTTAATTTCATGGGAGTTTAATTCAGGTTAATGTTGATATACAAAAATAACAGCATAAAGCAAAGAAGCAAGATGCCTAAACGTTTTAGCAAAGATATGTTTCGCATCAATTGCAGCATCTGTAACCTTGCTGTAAAATATCTGTTATAAGGTTTAATGACAGATATTTTCGCTATCTTAATCATTCCTAATTTATATGACTGTGGTATTTATCCATATCAAGAATATACTCCGGATTTTGCCGCTGTTTGTTTTGCTTGGGGCGTGCGCCAAACAAAAAAAGATCTTTCAAAGCGATTGTAATATCTCCAAAGATTATAAGAAGGTTTCATTTACCGAACTCATCAGTCATATTGAAAAATATGATAAGCAATATGTTGAAGTGAGCGGAAAATATAAAGAGGGTAATGAGCAATCGGCATTGTTTAATGATAGCTTGTTTTCGAGCCATGATTTGCATAATGCGTTATGGGTTGATTTTAGCCAGGACTGTCCGCTTTACCTGCCAGGTACACATATTGGTTTGTTTACTTATAACGATGGCCAGTTTACCCAAATGAATAAACGCAAGGTAACTATCAGGGGAGTAGTTGATGCCGGCGACAAGGGACATCTGAACCAATATAAGGGCACTATTGACAGGGTGAGTTTTATTGAGCTGTAAGGTGGGCTTGCGGCTCTAAATGAAAACAATGTGCCGCCCTAACGGTTGTAATTATAAAAACAATAGTTATGGCTGTCAATCCAAATGATACACCCGACAATGGCTTTTTTGATGAATCGGACGATCAGGAGATCATCGATCAGAATAAAATAAAGGGCTCAAACACAGTGAAAGACCCTGACGAATGGACTACCGGCGATGAACCTATGACCGGCGCACAGCACTCTTACCTCAAAACGCTATCTGACGAAGCAGGTGAAGAGTTTGACGGATCATTAACTAAAGCCGAGGCTTCTAAACGAATAGATGAGCTGCAGCATAAAACCGGTCGTGGATTGAATAATTAATTAAACAGCGTAAGGGTTGGTGTTGAAAGCCTGTTACTTTCGGCAAAGGTTTTCAGCATATTAGCTGTTGGATGATTAGTAGCTTCTATGTGAAAATTCATATATGCGGGATTTACGTAACCTTCAATCAGTTCAAGTACATTTGCGTTTACAGACGCAAACGACATTGACCATTTAGAAAAGATCCGCTTATTAAGCATTCCGGTTATCATCACAATGATATTTCGATATCTTTTGTCGGCCTGAATAGCATTGTAAACGCGATGGATGTCTTCTTTTTTACCTTCAAGAACCTGCATAAAGGTGCCTTCGCTATAAAGAAGCATTCCGGTGATATTATTTTCGGTGTTTTTTAACCTTGCTGATTGCAGCAGGTCCAATAGTTCATCATCGCTCATTAATTTTCTGGCGGTGCTGATAAATACAAGATACTCCATAAAAATAAAATTAGGGGCTATTTTATTATGGTAATTTACGGGGAAATCAGGGCTACGGATTTACAGCGATATTAAATAGTCAGTTTTAATCCGTCGTAAGCCAGTTCAATACCGGCAGGGAGTTCTTTGGAAACATCGGCATGTTTACCAAGCCTATGGCTTATATGAGTAAAATAAGTGGTTTCTGCACCAATATCATTCGCAAAAGCAACGGCTTCGCTAAGTGTGAAATGGGAGATGTGGGTTTCCTTTTGCAAGGCATTTATCACCAGTATTTTTGTGCCTTTTATTTTTTCCTTTTCAGCGTCAGGGATTGTTTTGGCATCAGTGAGATAGGTGAAGTCTTTTATCCTGAACCCTTTTATAGGTAGTTTGTAATGAAACACCTCGATAGGAATAAGCTCAACCTGGCCAATCTTAAATGGCTCAAGTGCAATGGTGTGCATATTTACCTGCGGAATGCCCGGATAGCCTGTGCCATTAAAAATATATGGAAATTCACGCGCCAGGGCTTTTTGTACCCGTTCATCCGCATAAATATCCATCGGCGTGTTTTGTTTGTAGTTAAACGCGCGGATATCATCCATACCGGCAATATGGTCTTTATGCTCATGGGTAAAAACTATGGCATCAAGATGTTGTACGTTGGCACGCAGCATCTGGTACCTGAAATCGGGCCCCGAATCAATAGCAATTACTTTATCCTCAGCTTCAATCAAAATGGAGCTGCGCAGGCGCTTATCATGCTTGTCTGTTGAGAGGCATACTTCGCAGTTACAAGCAATAACAGGCACTCCCTGCGACGTTCCGGTTCCTAAAAATGTTATGGTCACAGTTGCAGTTTTGTTTGTTTAATTTCCTGCAAAAATGCAATCTGTTTATCATCAAGCAGCTTGTAATCAACCTCAAGTTCGCGCAACAGCTCAACCAAGGCAAGGATCTTGCTTTCCAGGTTTGAGAAACGGTTCACTACAATCATTTTGCTGCTAAGCAGCAAACACGCACCGGTTTTAAAGTTGCCTTTTTCATAGCGCACCTTATAACCTGCCGTTTTTAACAGCATTTCCAGTTTCTCAAGTGTATGGTTAGTTGCGGGAAGCATTAATTTCAAAAGTAGTAAAAACGGGTGTATTTAAAGCGCTTAAATTGGCATTTACATGTCACATTTGCTGATTTAATTTCTATTTTTATTAACCTTTTATATTCCAAAACTATCCGCATGAAGAACTTACTGCTTACCGTTACCGGTGTTGTTTTTTGCATTGCCGTTTGCGCCCAGCAAACAAAAACCTATGCCGAAAAACTTGGCTGGCCTAAAGGTGCCCGGGTAATTATTCTGCATGTTGATGATGCAGGGATGTCGCACGAGTCAAACGAGGGCGTGGAAAAAGCCATCGGTGAGGGTGTTGCCACATCAACCAGTGTGATGATGCCCTGCCCCTGGGTCCCCGATTTTAAACATTATATGGATCAGCATCCGGGCATTGATGCCGGCTTACATTTAACCCTCACTTCCGAATGGCCAAGTTACCGCTGGGGGCCGCTTGCTGGCAAAGCCGCGGTGCCGGGGTTGGTGGATAAGGAAGGTGCTTTTTGGCCTGCTGTGCCTGCTGTTTATTTTCGGGCCACGCCCGATGAGATCGACAAGGAAATAAGGGCCCAGCTTGACCGTGCACTGGCTATGGGCTTTACGCCCACGCACCTCGATTCGCACATGGGGACTTTATTTGCTAAACCAGCCTTTCTTGAAAAATATATTAATCTCGGTATCGAAAAAAAGATTCCGGTAATGTTGCCCGGCGGCGAAGACCTTTTTTATCGGGCCGAAGCAAAAAATGCTACAATAGCCCAGCTTAAAAAAGACGGTAAATACACCGAAGGCATGACCATCCCCGAGCCGGCAGAACTAAACAAGGCCAGGGAGCTTGGCGAACTGGTGTGGAAAGGTGGCTTGCCTGTATTGGATGACCTTGATAACTCAAGCTATGACTGGGTAATGCCCGATATTGAAAAAGCTACTGATAAAGAATTGCAAAGGTGGTACACTGATCATTATATCGAAAATTTTGACCGTTTTTCGCCGGGGTTAACGATGGTCCTGATGCACTGCACACAGCCATCTCCACAGTTTAAAAATATCTGCAACGAAGGCCAGAAACGAAAAGGTGATTTGCTGGCCATGACCGATCCGCGGCTGAAAGCTTATTTGAAACAAAAAGGGTTCATTTTAACCACCTGGAAAGAGGTGATGGAACGTCGGGTTAAAGCGGGAAAAGAGTAAGTTTGTTTTATGGCTGATGATAAACATGTAAAAATACTATTCAGGTTATATAGCACTATTTTAGAAGAAACGACTGTGGAAACCATGTGGGCTAAGGTTGTCAATGAAGAGCTAGGTCTTTATTCGTTGGATAATATCCCTTTTTACCTGCCGGTTATTGCATCAGGTGATATTGTATTTGCCGAATATGATGCAGATGAACAAATACTCACTTACCGCGAAACAAGGGAATATTCGGGTAATTCAACCATTCACGTAATTTTAATGAGCGATGCTGCCGACATCAAGAGCATTGGTAAATCATTTGAAGAATTGGGTTGTAACTGGGAGGGTATGAATGATAAATATTTTGCTATGGATGTACCGGGTTTGGTTAATTACCGCTTAGTTAAAGCCCGGTTAGAAGAATTGAAAGGGCAGGATATTGTAGATTATGCAGAATCTGCTTTATCAGTACCGCATCAATATTAGCCAACATGATTTTACTCAATGTATTGAGTAAAATGATTGTTTTGTTATAAGCTTCTGATTAACAGTTTACTTATGCTGACTTATGACAAGTGATTTTTAGCGAATATTTAGTTATTTGCCTAATAATTCATCTATTTTATGCACATCAACATCTTCGGTGCCTCGGGTTCAGGCGTAACTACACTGGGTCAGGCTTTGAGTGAAAAGTTGGCCTATCCCTATTTCGACAGTGATCATTATTTCTGGCTCCCCTCTGATCCTCCTTTTACTGAGCGGAGACCTCCTGAAGAAAGAAATACTTTGATCAACAAAGAAATGGCCGGCAATGAGAGTTGGATCCTTGGCGGTTCTGTGATCAACTGGAATAATAACTGGCAGTTTGACCTGTCGGTATTTTTGTATATCCCACAGGAGCTGAGGCTTCAACGCTTAAAGGACAGGGAATATGAACGTTATGGCGATATTATCTATACAGACAAAGAACGAAACCGGCTTTACAATGAGTTTATTGATTGGGCGCGAGGATACGATGAACTTATTACCAATAGCCGCAGTTTACATTCGCACAAAAATTGGATGAACAATCTTAACACGCCTTTACTGGTTATTGAAGGAGATACAACTGTTGAAGAAAGGGTAGAGGCTGTTTTGGGGAAGATTAATGGATTGAAACTCCAATAAAAACTTCGAACAGTAAAGGCAAAAAAACATGTCATTGCGAGGTACGAAGCAATCGCACGGAAGCAAATCAGCCCTGTATAGTATGCGATTGCCACGTCGCGCCATGCGCAGCCCCGTACAGGCAATGACATGATTTTATTAGGTGTTAAAGCTTTATCCAATTATAATGTTTTTATCTTTTTACTTGTAGCAAATAGGCCGGGCGCGGCTTTAATTAAAAAAGCGGAAGGTTTACTCCCGCTTCAAAATATCTCGAATCTCACGTCTCAAATCGCACATCTAACTACCTTAAATCCACAACCTCAACACCGGGGTGGCCTTTGGCATCCCAGGCAAAGGTTGCATCAGGTGCAGGGACATTAGGGGTAAAGGTACGTACAGTGTAAGTATACCTGTTGCCGTTTTTGTCAAAGATTAAAGCGCTGTAGATCTGTTTTTTTGCTTTATCAATGGTAAGCTTCACTTTGTAAATAGTTTTTTTGTCGTCTTCGGGTGTAAGCTCAATGTTTTGGTAACTTTTACCTGCTATCTTCTGTTCGCCCGTGTACAGGTATTTAAATCCCTTTTCATACATGGTAAAAATCTGCGCCGGGTTGCTTAGCCCATCGCCGCTTTTATCGGCATCGCTTACCTGCACTTCCTTATCTTTTTTAAGATACGTCCATTGGCTTTTGCCATCGCTCAGGATCTCTTTATCAACTTCGGGTTTTGCTGCCGAATTGTATAGGGTTACCCTGTATTTACCGGTTTTTGCCTTTGATATCAGCGTACCGGTTTGTGTTTCTTTGATGTTGGCCTGTTGGTTATTAAGGCTAAAGGTAAAGTCAGTTTTAATAACATCATATGAACGGTATTTCTGGCTTACTTCACCTAAAATAGTTTTTGCCTGGCTGTCTTTTTGCGCAAAAGCCGTGCTGTATGTACTAATGGCTAAAATGGTATATGCTATGATCTTTTTCATTCAGTTTTATTCAACAACAACTATAATCATTAATAGTTATCGGATTAGAGTAATTAAATTTTGCTTGGTTTAATCTTTGATGGGTTTTTGCAGCGTTTCCAGGTAACGCTCCAGGCTGTATTCGTCGGGATAAAGCACATCGCGGGCTTTACTGCCTTCAAATGGCCCTACAATGCCTGCGGCTTCCAACTGGTCAATAATGCGGCCGGCGCGGTTATAGCCCAGCTTCATTTTACGCTGTATAAGCGATGTTGAGCCCTGCTGATGCAATACAATAAGGCGGGCTGCATCTTCAAACATCGGGTCGCGATCATCAGGATCATATTCCTTGGCACCGCTACTGGCTTCACCTTCGCCAACATATTCGGGCAGGTACATAGCCGATGGATAGCCTTTTTGGTTACCGATAAAATCAGATATAGCTTCAACCTCTGGTGTATCCACAAATGCGCACTGTAAACGGATCAGGTCGCTGCCGGTTGAGAACAGCATATCCCCGCGACCTATCAGTTGATCGGCACCACCTGCGTCAAGAATGGTACGCGAGTCGATTTTTGAAAGCACCCTGAATGCCAGCCTTGAGGGGAAGTTGGCTTTAATAGTACCGGTGATGATATTAACCGAAGGGCGCTGTGTGGCAATAACCAAATGGATGCCTACCGCACGGGCCAGCTGCGCAATACGGGCAATTGGCATCTCTACTTCCTTACCGGCAGTCATCATTAAATCGGCAAACTCATCAATTACCAGTACTATAAATGGCAGGTAACGGTGTTTTTCCGGATCGCTTATTTTGCGGTTTACAAATTTAGCGTTGTACTCCTTCAGGTTACGTACCTGTGCATCTTTCAACAGGTCATAACGCTGATCCATTTCAATACAGAGCGAATTTAGTGTGTTTACTACTTTCTTGGTATCGGTGATGATTGCATCGCCATCATCAGGCAGTTTAGCCAAAAAGTGCCTTTCTATCTTGCGGAAAAGCGTAAGCTCCACCTTTTTAGGGTCAACGAGTACAAATTTCAGTTCTGCCGGATGTTTTTTATACAGCAGTGATACCAGGATGGCGTTAATACCAACCGATTTACCCTGACCTGTAGCACCTGCAACCAGTAAGTGGGGCATTTTAGCCAGGTCGGCAATAAATACCTCGTTTGATATGGTTTTACCTAAAGCGATAGGCAGGTCCATCGTAGTGTTCTGGTATTTTTCTGTCGATAGGATAGAGCGCATCGAAACCATCTCGGGATTTTGATTTGGCACCTCAATACCGATAGTTCCCTTGCCCGGCATAGGGGCAATGATACGGATACCCAAAGCGGCTAAACTTAAAGCAATATCATCCTCCAGGTTTTTGATCTTGCTGATCCTTACTCCGGGAGCGGGTATGATCTCATACAGTGTTACTGTTGGGCCGATGGTGGCTTTGATCTTATCTATCTCAATGTTATAGTGGTTCAGCGTTTCAACAATTTTATTCTTGTTGGCCTCCAATTCTTCGGCATTAACCGATATCTTGTTTGAACCATGATTTTCTAATAACTCCAGGTGAGGCAGCTTGTATGAGGCAAGATCAAGCTTATGGTCATAAATGCCGAATTTACTTAATAAGTCATCCTGTTTTGCTTCATCTGCTTGCTCAACACTTAGTTCGGGCAAAGGCCTGTTGGTATCAATAGTAAGCGGAATTTCTTCCTCTTCTTCAGGCTCGTGCTTGATTGTGTTTTCAGGGCGTAATACCACAGGTTCATGATATTCTGGTACCTGCTCCATAGGGGGCTGCCTGAAAGAAGATGGTTGTGCAAGCGGCTCCTGTACCATAGGTTCGGGCATGATACTGCTTACATGGGTTTCACGGATCTTGTTATTGCCCCGCGGCCATTCAAGTGGCGTTGATGGTTCTTCATCAATTAGTTCAACAGGTTCGGGAGCTACTTCTTCAACTTCCATTGCCGCAACTGTGCGTTTTTTGCGCTGCGGTATTTTAAAATCAATATTGTAAGCTATTACAAGTACGGTGAGTGCTAAAAATACCAGCAAGCCTCCGGTGCCTGCCTCGCCTATTTGGGCTGCCAGCAAACGGTTGCTCCAAAAACCAAAGCCACCTTCAAAATAATGTGGATAATCAATTATAAATGAATGAAAATAAGCTATAGTTACAGAAATAAATACAATACTAAACAACGAATATGCCAGTGTTTTACGGATAGAAAACAACCTTGCCTTAAAAAGCAGGCGGTATCCGGCAACAAAAAAAACAAAAACAAATATGAAAGAAGCAATGCCAAACCACTCATAAATAAACTGGTTTGATAGTAGTGCGCCAAATTTACCCAACCAGTTTTGCGCCCTGAAGGTAGGATCGGTCAGGTCGGCAATTTCATGAACGGTAGTGCCGGTTGAAAGGTTGTGCCAGCCCCCGTTTGTTTTAGAAATATAGCTCTGATCTTCCTGCCAGGTAAACAGGTATGATGTAAATGCGATAAGGAAAAAAATGGACAAAAGCAGTGAAAACAAACCTGCTATTTTAACAGCTTTGCCATTTTCATAGTCAAAGTCAAAACTGGGCAGTTTAGGTAATTTCCTGCCTTTCGCCCGTTCCTGTTCGGCCTTGCCGGTTTGGCGTGGCTGATTTTCTCCCTTGAAATTATTTGATCTAAACTGGTTTCCTTTTGCCGGCATCCTGATGTAACAATCGTTTATTTGCAAACTTACGTAAAATTTCACCTATGTAAACTTTGCTGTTATACCCGGTAAATATTTTATATAAGATTCATTAACCCGCAAAAAATTACAGGCCAAATGAATATAAAGTTAGCAGATTATATAACTTATTGGTAACATTTTTAATTTTTTAGTATAATTGAAAAACAACATTTATCTGTAACATAAAACGTACTTTTAATAAAGTAAATATATAGCGTACTTAATAGTAACGCTTTACTTAACTAAGTAATGAGCATAGAAAGACTTGAAGAATACATTGCATCAGCCGATTTAGATAGTATCAATACCCTGCTTGGCCGCGACCCGGCACTGGCTACCCGAAAAACAAGCCTCAACGTATCGCCACTCATGCTTTCGTGTTATTATAAAAAGCCCGCAGTTACTGGTTTGCTGTTAAATTATGTAAGCGATATAACTTTATTTGAAGCCGCTGCTGCCGGCAAATTTGATACGGTTGCCCATATGGTTGCTACCTATCCCAACACGCTCGACGATTATGCCGATGATGGTTTCACTGCCCTTGGTTTGGCCTGTTATTTTGGGCAATTTGATGTTGCGCGATACCTGGTGTTGAAAGGGGCCAATGTTAACCTGCAATCAAATAATGGTTTCAATGTATTTCCTATTCATTCGGCAGCGGCAGGTAATTTTACAGATATTGCCCGTATGCTGGTTGAAAACGGCGCTAAAGTAAATGTGGTGCAGCAGGCCGGCGCTACACCGCTGCATTCGGCCGCACAAAACGGTAACCTGGAGCTCATCATCTTGTTACTGGAAAACGGAGCCGAACTTTTTATACGAATGGAAGGCGGCAAACTCCCAGCCGACCTGGCCCGCGAGAAAGGCTTTGAAGAAATAGCTGAGATTTTGAGTTGATGTTTAAACGCTTAATTTTAAACTGGTTAAGTGATAGCTTTTTATCGATAACAGGCTTTTTTTAAAGCTTATCGCATGTTTTTGTGCCGGGTGCTTTTATATATTTGTAATAACCTGAATTATAACAAATGAGAGAAATAGCGCTGCTTATCCACGAAGACATTAATCTTTCAACCATATCCGGTGTATTGGATATGGTAAGGCATACTAACCGTTTTTTGGTAGAAAGCGGCAAAACCGAAGCTTTTAGCGTAATGCTTGTAGGCGAAAAAATAAACAACAACCTGCTTTACTTTCCGGCCCAGTTTACCGGGTTTAAAACTATCGACGAGATCAAGGATATCGACCTGGTGATAGCCCCCGCTTTTTATGGTCCGCCTGATTTGGTGATGCGTAAAAACAAAAATCTGATAGATTTTATAAAGAGGATGTATAATAAAGGTGCCGAAGTAGCCAGCTTGTGCTTTGGTAGCTATTTTTTGGCCGAAGCGGGAGTGCTTGACGGCAAACCATGCACCACACATTGGGTTGCGGTTGATGATATGAAACGCCGCTATCCACATGTGAACATCCTGCCCGATATGGTTACAACCGATAAAGACGGAACCTATACCAGCGGCGGTGCTTTTTCAAGCATGAACCTGATCCTTTACCTGATTGAAAAGTATTGCGGAAGGGATACCGGCATTTGGGCCAGCAAAATGTTTTCGCTGGATATTGACCGTACGAGCCAGGCGCACTTTAAAGTATTTGAAGGTCAGCATCAGCATGAAGACCAGGAAATTATGCGCTCGCAATTGTTTATCGAAAACAATTATCACCTGCCCATTTCGGTAGAAGAGATTGCCGGCCAAACCAATATGAGTAAGCGTAATTTCATTCGCCGCTTTAAAAATGCCACACAAAATACTCCGATGGAGTATCTGCAAAAGGTTAAGATCGAATCGGTAAAAAAAGGGCTGGAGAAAACCAATTTTAATATCAGTGAATTGATGTACAAGGTTGGTTATAATGATCTGAAAACCTTCAGAAAAATCTTTAAGCGTATAACAGGGTTAACCCCGCAGGATTATCGGAGCAAATATTGCAGGAGAGCAGTGCTGGAGAATTAAACTCTACACCATGTCATTGCCTTTACGAAGCAATCGCGAACTATACAGGGCGGATATGCTTCCGTGCGATTGCCACGCTGCGCTCGCAATGACATGGGGTTATAAGCGGAGTTAAACTACTTCTTCCTTTTCTCCCTGCTTCGCAACCTTCTTCTCCTGCTCATCTGTCTTTTCCTCAAGTGATTCAAAATAGGCTTTTTTAACTACGGTTGTCATTTTATGATCGCCGGTATGGCTCCAACCGGGAGGCATAATAATGTACAGAAATTTGTTTTTAATACCAGGCGCTTTACGAACATCTTTAGCCAGTGCTATAATCTCTCCAAAATAAGCATCCAAAAAGCTGTTTTTAACCATAGGGCGGCTGATGCCGTACTCAATAGGGATTTTATGATCCTCATTTTGAAAGGTGCCGAAAACTTTATCCCATATAGGCAGCAGGTTACAAAAATTGGTATCCATATATAGCGGATTACGTGCATGGTGCACCCTGTGATGTGACGGCGTAAGTACAATTTGATTGAGAAAACCCAGACGCCCATCTTCTATTAAGTTTTCGCCTATATGGATCATCGACCCCCAAAAGCCATCTATAAACATGATTACAAACAACATTGGCGGGTTTACCCCTAACAAAATACAAATGCTGGTACGGATCAGATCTGCATAAGGTGCTTCAAGAAAAAAATGCGCGAATGTTACCGAGAGGTTCATGCTTTCGGGGGCGTGATGGGTTGAATGCAGGCACCATAACACCCTCACCTTGTGTGCGAGGTAATGGTACCAGAAATGTGCAAATTCCCATACAATGTAGCCATAAATAAACCAGTACCAGGTAAAATTTGTTTTAAAAACAGCGAACCGTGAAAAGAAGCCGATGCAAAATGTTACCATGGCTATAGAAAGCACGCTGCCTATAAAGGCATTTAATACATAGGTCCAAAAAGAAATTTTATAGTGGATAACCTTGAACTTTTTATAAAAGGCTCCCCTGATAATTTCAAATACCAGCAGTACAGGCAGCATGGGGCCTAACACAGCAGTGATGCCTTCGTAAGTAAGCAGTTTGCTGTAATCGCCTGATTTGACGATGTCATATAGCCCGCCAAGACCGAAAAAACCTGTAATGTGATCGTAAATCGCTTTTAAGAAATCCATGTCGAAAAATAGGTAATTGGTAAAATGGTTACCCAAATTTAAGGATTTTCATTGTATGTATGTAGGTACATGTCACTTTTAAAAGAGTTTTCTCCGGTGGAGTTAGGTGAAAATTTAATTCTAAAAAAATATAGTACTATGTATTGTATAGTACCATGTTTAATATTAACTTTGTTTTATCAAAGGAAAAACTTAAACATTATTGAAAAATGGATACTAAACCATTACTGTATACAGGTACCATCATTCCTATTGTATTTTGGCTCTCAACACTTATTGGTGGTTTTGTACATGGCAATTACAATCATATCAGTAATACTATTAGTGAGCTGGGTGCCATTGGTACAAAATCCGAAACATTAATGGAAACATTCACCATGCTTACTACAGTGCTCAGCGTATTTTTTATGGCTGGGTTGTTTATAGCATGCAGCCAGTTAAAACTCAATATCCTGCCCATATTTGGGGTGATAGGTTTCCCTGTTATGTTTGGATGGGCAGCTATATTTCATTCGGGTAATCCGTTGCATTCGGCATCGGGGCCGGTATTTTTATTAATATATGTTGGCGCCTTGCTGGCTGGTATTTTGTGGCGGGGTGAGGATTTCAGGCAGATCAGAAAATTGTCATTATTGAGCCTTGGTATTATGCTGCTCATCTTTATCCGGTTTATTCCGTCGGCAACCATTCAAAACAACTATACAGGCCTTATTCAAAGGTTAGCCCATTTGGGCTGGTCTGTTTGGTTTACATCACTAAGTATCTGTTTCGTAAAACTGCTTAACAATAAACAAAAACAATTAAAATAATCATCATTAAAATTAATAGCATGAAAAAATTAGGTTACGTATTGGTTGTCATAGGTGTGATAGCCCTGTTAGATGCTTGCCATATAGGTGGAAGACATACGGTTATTGTTGAAAACGCTAATGGCAACGAGCGGAGGATTGAATACTGGGGCCACGTGTATTTTACTGGCGATAGTACGGGAATCAGTCGCATTTCGCCCAATGGAAAGGTGAAATATAAAAACAGCGACTTTGAAGTAATTGCTGAAAGCGATTATAACGGGCATATTAGTTATCAATTTAACGACGGGGAAAAGAAAAAGGAGCTTGACAATAATGAAAAGATCTCGTTAGCAAGAGCTGTACGCGATATGATGAAGGCAGGGCATGATAAATAGTAAGTAATGTAGGTTACCTATTCAAGTAATATATTGAATTGTGTAAACGCATGGAAAAGTAAAACCCATACTTTCGGAGTTTTTGAAACTCCGAAAGTATGGGTTTTGCAATATATAACGTCCAATGATCATGAAAGTGGAACTCTGTGTTGATACAGGCACCAACGATGTCGTGATCAGCAATGCCTTACTTCATCCGCACATACACATCATTATACCCATCGGCTATATAAATGTCGTTCAGGTATAGGGTATCGTTGCTGATAAGGTACGATACCGGGTGTGTATCAAGTGCAGGGCCAGATATTGATAATATATTAACTGTTTGAGTCGGGCTGTATTTATAATCCTTAGTAGTACGGAAATTGCCGGTGATCTGCAGCGTATCATTTTTGAACCTTTTGAAACTGCTATCGGCCGAAAACTCGTTACGAATGGAGTAACCACTACTTTGCGGCGTAATAGTAAAGCCGCCAATGCCGCCAACTGACTTTACCCAGCGCCATTTGCCAATTATGCTATCGCTGCCCGGACCGGGAAGGTTGCCTTTATTGCAGGCGGTTATACTGCATAATAAAATTGCTGATGCTGTTAACAGGATATTTTTCATAATTATGGTTTGGTTATGAGATACTTTACGGTACTGCACCTGGCTTTGCTACAATAGGTTGAAAATAATTTAGTGAGCCGCCTGTTGTATATTCAGCAAAAAACTTTGTATCATTAAAGCATGATTATTGTAATACAGTGTAAAGACAAGGTGGGCCTTGTAGCGGCGATTTCTGCAACATTAGCCAAGCACCTGCTTAATATAGTTTCCATGCGTGAGCATGTTGATCATAATGAAAACGTTTTTTTTACACGCCTGGAGGTTGAAGATGGGGATGATGCCGGGCTTGAAGAGTCGTTACGCAAAATATTGCCCGAAGGGGCCTATATTTCAGTAAATCCCGAACCTGTAAAAAAAATAGTTGTACTGGCCACCAAAGAGTATCATTGCCTGAGCGATATCCTGGTGCGCAATCATTTTAATACCCTGGGTGCAAGTGTACAATGTGTAATAGGCAACCATGCTAAACTGCAGGATATATGCCAGCGCTTTGATATTCCTTTTTATCATATCAGCCATGAGCAGGCAAGTAAAGCCGAATTTGAGCGGCAGGTAGTAGCGGCTATCAAACAGTATACCCCTGATTATGTGATATTGGCTAAATTTATGCGGATCCTTTCGCCTGGATTTGTTGCCGAATTTCCGATGAAGATCATCAATATTCACCATTCGTTTTTACCTGCATTTATAGGCGCTAACCCTTATAAGCAGGCGTTTGAGCGCGGAGTTAAGCTTATCGGTGCTACAGCACATTACGTATCAAATGAATTAGACGAGGGGCCCATCATTGCTCAGCAGATCATCCCGGTAAATCACTCCTATAGCTGGACAGATATGGTAAAAGCCGGTCAAGAAGTTGAAACCGCAGTACTGGCCAAGGCCCTGAAACTTGTATTTGAAGACAGGGTATTTGTGTATAAAAACAAAACGGTGGTGTTTGGGTAAGATCAGAATCCTGGTTAAAGACATATTATTTAACATTTACCTTTACTTTTGTTCGCCCGCAGGGAACAACTTTGCCTAAATTTCTATTTATGAAAAAAGTATTTTCTTTATTGTTGATGGCTATGCTATCCGTATCGGCTGGCTATGCCCAGCATCAGCTTACTATTGCAACCTATAATTTACGTAACGACAACAGCACAAATGATGATTCGGTGCGGGGCAATGGCTGGAAGCAGCGCCTGCCTGTTATAACACAACTCATCCGGTTTCATGATTGGGATATTTTTGGTACCCAGGAAGGTTTGGTGCACCAGCTTAACGGTTTAAAACAGGCTATGCCGCAGTACAATTATACAGGTATTGGCCGCGATGATGGCAAAACAGCAGGAGAGTTTTCGGCCATTTTTTATAAAAAGGACAGATTTAAACTGCTTAAGCATGGTGATTTTTGGATGGCTCCTATTACGGATAAACCCAATAAAGGCTGGGACGCAGCGCTGCCAAGGATTTGCTCATGGGGCTATTTTCAGGAGATAAAAACCGGTTATAAGTTTTACTACTTTAACCTGCACATGGATCACATAGGCGTTGTAGCCCGCCGCGAAAGCGCTAAGCTGGTATTGAAAAAAGTAAAAGAATTTGGCGGTAATTCTCCAACCATATTATCGGGCGATTTTAATGTTGATCAAACATCTGATAGCTATGCTGTGATTAATAACTCGGGGGTATTGAAAGATAGCTACGAACTATCTCCTGTAAAGTATGCTACTAACGGAACATTTAACGATTTTGATGCTAACGATAAAACCACCGGACGCATTGATCATATTTTTGTAACTAAAGATTTTAAAGTGAAGCGGTATGGTATATTAACAGATAGTTACAGGGCAAGAGCTAAAGGTTCAGATAAATATGAGGCTAAAGAACCAAGCGACCATTTTCCGGTAATGATAATGGTGGATCATAAATGACCCACCATACCAGAGATTTAGTTGATTGATTAACTAAAGATTTTTATAAAAAACTACTTCACAATTAGTGTAGCAATTGAATGCGGCAGGGCAGTAGTGCCGGCCGCTTTTCCTTTTATCCAAAGGCTGTAATCTATTTTTTCGTCGGTTTTATTCATTACCACCACAGCAATTGAGCCGTCAGGGTTTTGATAGGCTGTTGTTAACAGCTTATCCCTGCTGGCTACCGCGCTGATGCGTTTTGCACCCGGATGAATGTATTTTGAGAAGTGGCCGATGTAGTAGTATGAACTGGTATAGATCAGGCTTCCGTTACGTAAATCGGCATGTACCGGAGCGAAGCAGAAATTGCCTACATGGTTTGGCCCGCCTTTTTCATCAAGTAATACGTTCCAGTCTGTCCAGGCTACGGTACCTGCGTTAAAGTCATTGATCATGGATAAACCGTAACGTTCGCCTAATGCCCAATCGTTGATCTTGTTGAAATCAAACTTTTCGATACAGCCTTCGGTAAACACCAGGTTTTTATCAGGGAACGACTCGTGGGTTTTACGGGTTGCCTCAAAGTTTTGACCAGCACCTGTCCAGGTTTCATACCAGTGGAAACCTATACCCCAGATGTATTTGGCTGCAGCAGGATCTTCCAGAATGGTGCTGGCACGTTGGTAAAGCAAATCGCGGTTATGGTCCCAAACAATTAGTTTTTTACTTGCCATGCCTTGTTTTTGTAAAGTTGGGCCTAAAAAGTTCTTTACAAAATCACGCTCTTCTTCGGCAGTGTACATGCATGATTCCCAGGTTTGTTTAGCCATTGGTTCGTTCTGTACCGAAAGGCCCCAGATAGGTATGCCCTCTTTTTCATAAGCCTTAATAAACTTTACATAAAAGTTGGCCCAGCTTTGATCAAATTCTTTTTTAAGCTTGCCGCCGTGCAGTACATCGTTATTATCCTTCATAAAAGCGGGAGGGCTCCATGGCGAAACAAACATGGTCAACTTGCCGCCTGCCGCTGCAGTAGCCGCTTTAATAAAAGGGATGCGGTAAGTTTTATCATGGCTGATATCAAAAGTTTTTAATTCCTTATCACCTTCTTTTACATAACTGTAGCTATCACTTGAAAAATCGCAGCTTTGAATGTTGGTGCGGCCAAAAGAGTAACCAATGCCCTTGGCTTTATCGTAGTAGGCGGTTAAAAGCTCTTTCTGCTTATCTTTTGGCAGTTTGGCAAAAGTTTCGGCCGAGGCATCTGTAAGTGCACCACCAATACCTATCATGGTTTGGAATTTTTTTGCCGGATCGACAAATACTGCTACCTCTGTTTCGGCAGGTTGCGGTTTATCAGAAAATTTTAGCGTTTCGGTTTCTTTAAATTTGTACCCGGCATTTTGTTCGGATACAATTACTTTTACAGACTTACCTGCCGCCGAATACGGTGTTTTACTTTGGGCGCTGACAAAGCCAGCCTTTAATAATCCGCCCGCTATAAAACAGGCAATTAAATACTTTTTTTGCATAATTTAATTAAATAGGCTTGCCGGTTTGGTTACGAGCCCGGACTGTGGCTAACCGGAGGCATCAAATTTATTAAACTTAATCAGAAAAAAGCAAAAAGCGAAATATAAATTATTGCTGTTTACAACGGTTTCAGTAAAAATGATACGCCTCTATACCAAAGATTTTTTGTTTTTAATTAGTTGATTATTAGTTTTTTATATTAAATTAAAATGGGCGTCGCTATTTAATTTTGATGCGCTAAAATCCGTTAAAAATTGTAGTGTATTTTGTACACAGTTGTTAACGGCGTAGCACAGTTTAAGGGTGATACTGCACCTTTTAAATTTTGGAGCCTTACGAAGTTTAAAAGACTTCATAAGGCAGGGATTGGCAGGGGGCTGAAAGATGTAATGGTGTCATTAAAAATAGGGATCATACTGAACTTATCGAAGCGTGGTGACGTGGGCTTCTACACATCTTTCTACGAGCTCAAGATGACAGTCCTTCCATGTGTAATGCCAATTACCTTCACAGATCCCGTTTGCTCTACGTGCCGGAATGTGCTAACTTCGCGGCATGTATCAGCTCATAAAACCCATCCTGTTTAGGTTCGATCCCGAAAATGTGCATTACTTTGTTACCCGCAACCTGAAGCGTTTTAACCGTTTTCCGGGCGGTACGTCACTGAGCAAAGCTATTTGGGATGTAAAGGATCCAAAACTTGAGCGTGAAGTTTTTGGTCTTAAATTCAGGAACCCTGTTGGCCTGGCCGCTGGTTTTGATAAAAATGCCGAGATGATGGGTGAGATGGCTAACCTTGGTTTTGGTTTTGTTGAGATAGGAACAGTTACACCACTACCACAGCCCGGTAATGACAAGCCCCGCATGTTTCGCCTTCCGGCAGATAGTGCGCTTGTTAACCGTATGGGCTTTAATAATTTTGGTGTGGACGTAGCCGCCGAGCGCATTGCCGCTTTCAGGCGTGATCCAAAGAATGCCAATAAAGGCCTGATCATCGGAGGGAACATCGGTAAAAACAAGGTTACCCCTAATGAAGATGCTGTAAGTGATTATATCAAATGTTTTGACCGCCTGTTTGATGTGGTTGATTATTTTGTAGTGAACGTAAGCTCACCCAATACCCCGGGATTGCGTGCGTTGCAGGAAAAGGGCCCTTTAATGGAAATTCTGAACACGCTGCAGCAACGCAATAATAAAAATGGCATAAGCAGGCCTATCCTGTTAAAAATTGCCCCCGATTTAACTGATTCACAATTGGATGATATTGTTGATATAGTACAGCAAACAGGCATAGCAGGGTTAATTGCCACCAACACTACCATAAGCAGGGAAAACCTGATATCTCCGGCTAAGTTAAAAGATGAAATGGGAGGGCTGAGTGGTAAGCCACTTACCCAGCGCTCAACAGAAGTAATAGCTTATCTGCATAAAAAATCGAACGGTTCATTCCCTATAATTGGGGTAGGCGGGATTCACTCTGCAGAAGACGCTATGGAGAAACTAAAGGCAGGTGCATCATTGGTGCAGCTGTATACAGGTTTTATTTATGAAGGGCCGGGTTTGATTGGCAGGATCAATAAAAGGATTCTGAACCCTGATTTTTAAGATTTAAGGATTGTCGGGATTTTTCTTGCAGCATGTATTTTTCCGTTTCAGTGTACTAACGGAAACGCCGATGTTTGTTCCATTTCCTTAGCGTTTATGTATCCGGGATACTGATCACCGTGTGTCTGTGAGGACACAACAGCCGTTAACTTAAGGGAGTACTTTGGCGTAAAGTTTTAAATCCCCTCTCGATAGGGGAATCGCACATTTCTCTGCTTTTGAGGAGCTTTTTACTTTAAGTTAACAGCTATGGTGAGGACACGGACACGGGGGAGGAACATCATGATCATCCTCAAATCCTGACAATCATGGTTCAGCAACAAAAAAAGTCCCGCCGGAAACCAGCAGGACTTTAAGTTTTTTCTTCCGAAGAAGGACAGAATTATTTGCCTAATGCGATATCTAAAGCTGCATTGTTTTTAGCTATCTGGCTGTGTTTTGACTCAGCAGAACGGCTTCCGTATTCAAGGTTAGTAGCCAGTTTCAAGAACTGAACTTCTAAACGTGAAAAAGTTTTATTTCTCCTGTCTTTTCTTTTTAAACGAGTAACGCCCATTGTCTTTTATTTTAAAATTTTTTAACCCTGAGGTCGGAAGCGGATTCGAACCGCTGTAAAAGGTTTTGCAGACCTCTGCCTAGCCACTCGGCCATCCGACCCTTTTTTAAGGACTGCAAAGATAGTAAATATTTTCAGCGAGCAAATTTATTTGAACGAATTTCTTTTAATTTCTGAACATAATATAGCAGTTGCTATGGCTACATTTAATGATTCGGCGTGGCCAATTCGGGGAATAGTTACTTTTTTGTTTATTAAAGCCTGTATTTCAGGGCGCAAACCATTGCCTTCGTTGCCCATAGCCAATAACCCTTCATTTTGAAAATTGGTGCTGTAAATATTTTCGCCGTCGAGCATTGCACCAAATAAAGGGAGCTTTATTTGGGGGAGAATGGCCGTAAGCTCCCCGTAATGTACATTTACCCTTGCTAATGATCCCATGGTTGCCTGCACTACTTTAGGGTTATAAACGTCGACGGTGTCGTCTGAACAGATAATATCGGTGATGCCAAACCAGTCGGCAGTACGGATAATGGTGCCCATATTGCCGGGGTCCTGCACCCCGTCAAGTACCAGCGAAAACTTGTTTTTCAACGAGTTGTAATTTAAAATGGGCCATTTTGGTATTTTAACCAAACCAATTACCTCCTGCGGGGTTTTCAAACTGCTGATCTTTTCAAGGTCGGACGATGAAATTTCCTGAAAGTTTATTTTTCGGGATAAATTCATCATTTTTGGAGCAATTTCGGCGGTGTGGTATATAGTATCAACCTGGTATGCAGTATTTACGAATTCAATAACTGATTTGTGACCTTCAACCAAAAATAAGCCATGCTCTTTACGGAATTTTTTTTGTTGTAGGGATTTTAATAAACTGATCTGTGATTTTGAAAGCATATACTAAACCTGTTGTTTACCGCCTTACAATATTAAGTATTTTGCTGGTTATAATCGGTTCGGGGTGTAGTATTACCCGGGGTATCCGTAAAGATCAGGCATTGGTACGCAAAATCACTATAAAAGGTATCGATGATCAATTTGCTGAAACAGCTGTGAATTATGTAGATAAAGAACAGCAGCCTAACAACTGGCTCAATTTGCAGCTATACTACACTTTTAGTAACAAAGGGAAAAAAAACATAGGGGAAGCCCCTGTGGTTGTAGATAGCAACCTGATTGAGTACTCGCGCCTGCAAATGGAAAAGTACATTCGGAGCCGCGGTTATCTGAAGGCGAAGGTTGCCGATAGTGTGGTCATAAAAAAACAAAAGGCCGAACTGATTTTTACGGCTACCGAGGGGCCTATGTTCCGCATCCGCAAGTTTACCGATAGTATTGCCGATAATAATATCAAGGGGTTGTATAATGGCAACCGCAACAGGATAACGCACATACAGCCAGGCGGCAGGTTTGATACAGATAGCTTAGCTTATGACCGGGATCAGCTTTACTTGCTGATGAAGCATAATGGTTATTATGATTTTTACAGGCAGTACATCAATTTTACCTATGATTCTACTTTTAACAGCAGCGTGGTTGATGTGAAAATGATCATAGATAACCCGGCAGGAAAAACACAGCATCCGGTTTATACCATCAATAACACCTTAATCACGATATCAAATAGCCAGGGACGCACTACCGGGAAGGCTGATACCATTCAGGTCGACTCGCAGTTCAGGTTTGTTGATTACTCCAAAAGGTTTCAGCCCAGGGTAGTGACTGATTATGTTTTTCAAAAAAAAGGCGAAATATACGATATCGATAAGCAAACTCGTACCACCACGCGTTTATCAGAACTTAACGTTTTCAGGAATGTACCCAACCCGGTTTATGAAAAACTAAAGGATAGCTCCAACAGGCTGGACACAAGGATAGATATCGTACCGCTTAAACGCATGAGCGACCGTGTGGAGGGCGAGGTGCTTTTTAGCGGCGGCCGTTTTGGTTATAACATTGGTAATACTTTTACCGACAGGAATTTATTTAAACAGGCAGCTATCCTGCAGCTGAAGGTTAACTGGAGTATCCTTTTTGATAATGGTAATAATGTAGGTAACGACCGTAGCATTATCCAAAACCAGGAGTTTAGGGTAGGGGGCCAGCTTACCTATCCGCGTCTTTTACTGCCGTTTAAATTCCCTTTTCTCGGTAAATTCGGCGTTCCGCACACAACGTTTTCGTCAAACTATTCTTTGTTTTTTCAGAAGGACCTGGTTAAGCGTGAAAGCTTTATCAACTCCATTACTTACGATTTTTTTGATACGCCATATAAATCACATACCATTACGCCTATCAGTATCGAATTTTCAAGGGGTGTAATTGATACGGCTGCGAGGCGGGCTTTGCTTGATCAAAACAGGGGTTCATATGTTTATCTGATCGGGCGTACTGTTTTTACATCCGGCAGTCAATACACGTATCAGGTTAATGCCATTAAGCTTAACGGTTATGAAAACTTTACCTATTTCCGCGGCAGTTTGGATATTGGTGGCAACTTCTTAAATCTGGTAAGTAATCTCACAAATGCCCCCAAAGATGCCGAGGGGCAGCATAAGCTTTTTGGATATACTTTTGCGCAGTATACCAAAGTTGAACTTGATACAAGGATCTACCGAAACTTTGGCGGCGAAAAGCAATTTGTATTCCGTATCAATCCAGGTATTGGTATCCCTTACGGCAATAGCGATCAACTCATTTTTGAAAAGAACTTTTACGCAGGGGGCGCCAATGATCTCAGAGCCTGGCTGCCGCGTACATTAGGTCCCGGGCAATTTAACAGGGGTACATATTATGCCAATGATCTTACTAACCGTGCCCGTTTAAAGTATCTTGACCAGTTTGGCGAAATCAAATTTATAACCAATGCCGAATACCGGTACCTGCTGGCAAATAACTTTTTTGGAGCAAAGCTTAAAGGTGCGTTTTTTGTTGATGCCGGTAACGTATGGCGTTTACATGACGAGCCGGATAATCCAAACGGTCAGTTTAAACTAAATAACTTTTTAAGCTCAACAGCGGTGGGTATCGGTACGGGTTTAAGGTTTGATTTAAGTTTTTTCGTTTTCAGGCTTGATGCGGCCTTTAAACTGAAAGACCCGCAGTTTAGCGGGTCTGACCAATGGGTGCTAATCAACCACGCCGGCGAATTGTTTAGCAAAGGCTCGTTTAAAAAAGCATATGAAGCGGCCAATGGTGAAAGCTACAACTTCATGCAGCTTAACTTTGGTATAGGATTACCTTTTTAGGTAAAAGGCTAAAGGTGAAAGGCAAAAGGTAGCTGCAGCTTTTGCAGATAACTTACATATTTAACTTTTTCTTATAAAGCCTTTTGTCTTTACCTCATTAAAAGCCTTTAACCTTTCGCCTTTAACCTCTCACCTTTCGTCTTTCACCTTTAGCCTTTTACCAAAAAGGGCCCTTCCTCCTAAAAGATATTCTTCAGCCCGTCAATAATACTTTCAAAAAAGGTTGGAATGCTTAGGCCGTTGTGGTAGTTAAAATATAGGAATATACAGAAGATAACCACCGCGATAATGATAAAACGCTTAAACATGTAAGCAAGCAGAACCAGTAAAAGCGGCACGGCTACAAGTAACACCCAGCTTATATGGAACGGACTTAGTTTACTATCGTGCTTGTAAATGTAGTATAGTATAGCGTGTGTGCCGCTATCATTCATGTGTTTGGCATATAAAAAGCTTGACCGGTCAAGCTTGTGGCGGTAAAAGGCTGTGCCTTTGTCAAACTTCAATTCTTCGGTAAAGCCGTTCATTACAAAGGTGAAAACACCGTTCACATTTTCCTGTATCACACCGGCGGTGTCGGTAGCAACTACGGCAACCTCGTCAACAGCAAAAGGATTTTCTTTAACTACAAAGTTGTTGATGGCAATTTTATCGGCAAAAACAAAACTGTGCGCGGCCGTAATAAGGCAAAAAATAAGTAGGATTTTTTTCATGGTTTGATAGAAAGCTTCTTTATCGATGCTATGATTATCTGCAATAAAAATAGTGTTTTTTATGAGCTATCGGTTAAGGAAATAAATACTCACGTTAAGTACGCTGGCAAAGCTTACCCATAATAAATAGGGCACTAATAACCAGGCAGCAGTTCGGTTAAATTTATTAAACCAATTAATATTTACCATAATGCTGAGCCACAGCAAGATGATCACAACCATAGCTATCGCTACCTGGTGCATTCCAAAAAATACTATCGACCACGAAAAGTTTAAAATAAGCTGAATGAAATATACCGAACGCGCAATGATGTAAGCCGGTTTGCGGCTGCGGTGTTTCCAAACCAGGTAAGCCGCAGTTGCTATCATGATGTAAATTGCTGTCCATACCGGCGCAAATAACCAGGGTGGGGGATTGAAAGATGCCTTTTTAAGCGTACTATACCAGCCGGCAATTTCAGGTCTGGTAACCATTGACGCAACAAACCCGATAAACAGAACAATTAGCAAACTTATGAGGTAAGGAAAAAATTGGAAGCGTTTGGTGGATACAGTTGCTGGCATAATGTATTTGAACCGTTAAACGAGGCGTAAGTTTTACCGCAGATGAATAATCTGTAAAACTAAATAAAATGAACATTCGCTGTGGTAAAGCAACTGTTTTGCAATAATTGTACTGCATGCAGCAGTGTTAACAGTTAAATGTTAGTTTAGCAAGCATGATAAAAGCATACAGGTTATACACCGGCGAAGACGGTCATTCACATATAGAGAAAGGTACAATTGAATTGGGCCCGCTTAACGAAGCGTTAGCTATCAGGTTCCAGGAATCGGAACCACATGCTTTTTATGATTACCATAATGCCCCAACTTATCAGTATGTGATCACCATTACCGGTACCCTTGAATTTGAGACTTATCCCGGCGAAAAATTTATATTGCACCCCGGCGAGATCCTGGTAGCCCAGGACACAACCGGCACGGCCCATAAATGGAGGCTGATTGACGACCAACCCTGGAAACGTGTTTATGTTACTTATGATCCGGCTAAGCCTATAAACTTTGCGGCAGATAACGACGCAGGTAATATTCCTTTTACAAATCCTGATACAAAAGCTAACAAAGTTTAAATAGTTGAGGCAAATCAGTATTTTCGACAAATACCAGTCATAATCCACAAATGAAAGATACCGAACAAAACTATCGCCGCCATTTTTTAAAAACTGCTGCACTTGGTACTATTGCCACTATGGGCATCCCGTCAATTGTATCATCGGCATTAGCTGGTGAAATGCCGGCTAAAAAGGTAATTTTTAACCAGGGCGATATAGTCCTTTTTCAAGGTGATTCAATTACCGACTGGGGCCGTGACCATAGTAAAACCGAACCTAATACCACCAGCGCCTTAGGCTCGGGATATGCATTGCTTACAGCTTCTCAACTGTTACTTAAACATGCCGATAAAGGATTAAAGATTTATAATAAAGGCGTTAGCGGTAATAAAGTATATCAACTGGCCGAACGCTGGGATACTGATTGTTTAGCGCTTAAACCTAACGTACTGAGTATCCACATAGGTGTAAATGACTTTTGGCATACGCTTACCGGTGGTTACAAGGGCACGATAGATACTTATATTGCCGACTATCGGGCACTGCTAACCCGTACGAAACAAGCCTTGCCCGATATTAAACTGGTGATCTGCGAGCCCTTTGCCGAGAAAAATGTGAAGGCGGTTGATGATAAATGGTATCCAACATTTGATTCTTTCCGTAAAGCAGCTAAAGACATAGCTACCGAGTTTGACGCCGTATTTGTGCCTTATCAATCAGCGTTTGATAAAGCGGAGCAAACCGCCCCCGCTACCTACTGGAACCTTGATGGCGTACACCCAAGTGTAGCCGGTGAAGCACTGATGGCGCAAACCTGGTTAAAAGCGGTAGGAGCGTAGTTTTAAGGTAAAAGGCTAAAGGTGAAAGGCAAAAGGTAGCTACAGCTTTGCAAGTGGCTCACCTGCATTTTTTTAACCTTTCGCCTTTTACCTTTATCCTTTCACCTTCCCCAAAAGACCTTTTGCCTTTCTGCTTTCACCTCCCCCTGAAAAACCTTTAACCTTTCGCCTTTAACCTTTCGCCTCAAAAAGCGTATCTTTGCGCGTAAATGATTGCTATAAATAACCTTACGTTCGAGATTGGTGCGCGGGCCCTATATGATGAAGCTAACTGGCATATTAAACCCGGTGAAAAAATTGGTTTAATTGGTGCCAACGGTACTGGTAAAACCACTCTTTTAAAAATTATAGTAGGCGACTATAAGCCTACTTCCGGAACCATATCAATGGCTAAGGACCTTACCATGGGGTACCTTAACCAGGATCTGCTTTCATACTCATCTGATAAAAATATAGTGCACGTAGCCATGGAAGCCTTTGAGCGCCAGAACCAACTGCACGACGAGATCGAGAACCTGCTCAAAAAGCTGGAAACGGATTATAGCGAAGAATTATTAAATAAACTAAGTGACAAGCAGCATGAATTTGAACTGCTTGACGGTTATAATATTGAATACAAGGCGCACGAAATTTTAGCCGGTTTGGGCTTTAGTGATGACGATTGCAAACGTAAGCTGAGCACGTTTTCGGGCGGTTGGCGTATGCGTGTAATGCTGGCCAAAATCCTTTTACAGGCACCCGATATCCTGTTGCTGGATGAGCCTACCAACCACCTGGACTTACCATCCATCCAATGGCTGGAAGATTATTTGAAGGCATTTACCGGTGCTATCATTATCGTATCACACGATAGGTGGTTCCTGGATAAGGTGATCAACCGTACGGTTGAATCGCGTAAAGGTAAACTTACTGTTTACGCGGGTAACTACTCTTTCTATCTGGAAGAAAAAGCCCTGCGCGAAGAAATTCAGCGCGGTGAGTTTAAAAACCAGCAATCAAAAATTAAACAGGAAGAGCGTTTGATCGAGCGTTTCCGTGCCAAAGCCTCTAAGGCAAAAATGGCGCAGTCGCGTATCAAAATGTTGGATAAAATGGAGCGTATTGACGATGTGGACGATGATAATCCGTCAGTTAACTTCGCTTTCCGTTTCTCCAAACAATCGGGCAGGCACGTTATAACGTTAGAAGATATCGTAAAAAAATATCCTGCAATTGATATTTTAAATGGTGGCGAGGCTGTAATTGAAAAAGGCGATAAAATTGCCCTCATCGGTGCCAACGGTAAAGGTAAATCAACCTTGCTGCGAATCATTGCTTCGGCCGATAATGATTATACTGGTAAGGTGACTGTCGGCCATAACGTAACCACTACGTTTTTCGCCCAGCACCAGTTGGAATCTTTACATCTCGAAAATCAGATATTACAGGAGCTGCAATCATTTGCTCCAAAACATACTGATACAGAATTACGTACCATTTTAGGTTCGTTTTTGTTTACCGGCGATGATGTGTTCAAGAAGATCAAGGTATTATCGGGTGGTGAAAAATCGCGCGTGGCTTTGGCAAAGGCGCTTACTGCCGATGCTAACTTCCTGGTACTGGATGAGCCCACCAACCACTTAGACATGCAATCGGTAAATATCCTGATCCAGGCATTAGATCAATACGAAGGCACTTTCATTGTGGTATCGCACGACAGGTATTTCCTTGATAATGTAGCTAACAAGATCTGGTTTATTGAAGATCAGAAAATAAAAATTTATCCGGGTACCTATGCCGAGTTCGATGTGTGGTATGCCAACCGTAAATTGGAGCCAAAAGCTGCTGCGCCAGCACCTCAGCCTAAAAAGGAAGAGAAAAAGCCGGAGCCTGTTAAACAGCCGCAAGGCGAAAACAAGCATCAGCAGCTTAAAAAACTAAACCAGGACCTGACCAAAATGGAGCAACAGATTGCCGACCTTGAAAAAGAAGTAAAGCAATTGGAAACCCAGCTGGCCGACGAAAAAATATATAGCGACGGTGCCAAACTAAAGCAAACCAATGCCGCCTACAGTGCTAAGCAAACCGAACTGAAACAAATTCAGGATAAATGGGAGGCATTGGCCGAGCAAATTTTGGAGCTGGAATCTTAAGATAGGATACTATGCACCACCATGTCATTGCGAGGACGGAAGCAATCGCGAACTACACAGGGCCGCTCTGTATAGCATGCGATTGCCACGCTATCGCTCGCAATGACATGGTGGTTTAAACAATATTATAAATTAACTCGACATTGCGAGGTACCAGGCAATGTCGGTTATTTTGTAGTTTAACTGAATTAGCAGGTTTATATAAATGAAAAAGCTTTACATCATCCTTTTCACCCTCCTGTCGTTAAAAACCTTCGCCCAGTCTCCCTATAACAACAACGTTTACTCACCAGCTATAAAAAGCGTTGAGTTTTATAACACAGCCAAACAAGGTTCTTTTCCGGTGATCAATTTGGGAGCGGACGAAAAAGTGCTGCTGGCCTTTGATGACCTGCGGGGAGGTAGTCGTAACTATTATTATACCATTGAGCATTGCGATGCCAACTGGAACTCATCAAACTTGTCATCTGCCGAATATTTGCAAAGCTTTGCCGATGATAGACTGTACAATTACAGTTACTCTACAGGTACAATGCAAAAGTATACCCATTACGAAATTTCGTTACCTAACAACAACATCGCCCCTAAAATATCGGGCAATTATGTGCTAAAGGTTTATGAAGATGGCGATCAAAATAAAATGGTGCTTACCCGCCGGCTATATGTGCTGGGCAAACGCGTGTCTATAGCTGCCGATTTGGTACCTTCGGCAAACAACGCTACACGGCAAACCAACCAAAAAGTCAATTTTACGGTTGATTATTCTGGACTTGTGGTGCAAAACCCTGCCTACGCCCTGCGTACTTTTATTTTACAAAATGCCCGAACAGAAACGGCGCTACTTAACGGGCAGCCGACTTACATTCGCGGCTCACAGTTGATTTATAATGATGTTGCGATTAACGATTTTCCGGGGCGTAACGAGTTCAGGCTGTTTGATACGCGTACATTGAAACTTAACTCGCAAAGGGTAGCTAAAATTTATAAAGACTCTACAAACGTAGTGGTACTGCTTGGTGATCCTGTACGCGACCAGTCTAATTACGTTTTTCAATATGATAACGACGGCAAATTTTACATCCTGAACCAGGATGGCACCACCCCGGCTACCGATGCCGATTACGCTCATGTTTACTTCACCTTGTCAACCAGCAAAGATCCTAAAGATGGAGCTCCGTACGTAGTAGGGCAATTTAATAATTACCGCCTTGAAGAAAGTAACAAGCTGCACCCGCTTGATAATGGCAGGTACACTGTAAACATGCTGCTAAAGCAAGGCGTGTACGACTACGAATACGTATGGTTAGATGCCAAAACCAACAAGGCCGATGATGTGCCATTTGAAGGCAGCCATTTTGAAACAGAGAATGAATACCAGATGCTCACCTATTATCGCGCACCGGGAGCAAGGTGGGATGAGCTGGTGGGTTTCAGGGAATTGGTGACAAAGAGGTAGACGTTGCTTACCGTATTTTAGCTTTTTCAAGCCTGCTTTTGGTATATGCTTAGGCTATCTTCAGCAACATATCTTATTTAGTTTACATATAGTAATTTACGATTGTTAAATGAAAGCCAATCGACAGTAATGATTGGCGATTTTAAATAAACAGGTTTTCAGAATATTCTGTAGTATTCCATAACTGACTATAAAGAGTCTATGCATAAACGGGCCGCTTTCCCGCAGTGCCCTTTCAATGATTGCGTTTCTTTAGTCCTCTTTATAACATATGCCGGGCTGCCCCGGCATATGTTATAAAGAAAAACTTTATCTTCTAAGCCTTGGCTTCGTTAATTTCTTTTATAGCATCTTCAACAGCGGTTACGGATAATGTATCGTTAAGCTTTTTCCGGTCTTCCTCAATTTGTTGTAAAGCAGTGATCAGCTTCGGGGCGATACCATATTTTTTAAAGCTGATGGCAAGTTCTTTGATGGCATTGATACCTTCCTGAACATGTTGCTTATTTTCAAGCCTGCTTATCATTTTTGTAAGCGGTCCGCGCACTAAATCAAATTTTGCCTGTACCGAACTTTTTTTGAATGCACTGATCACATAAGGCCATTCTTCGTCCGAACCACTGGTAGCATATGCCGTGATGACAGCATAACCCAGCTGCCCTTTGGCATCAGCTTCTAAACGCCTGGCGGCTTGATAGGCATCCGCTGGGGTTACCGCGTTGAGTGCAATAAGTGCTGCTCCTTTAACTGTGTATGATGGGCTGCCAAGCGACGCTTGGTAGATACTAAGGTAATCTTTCGATTTTGTTTTCCCCAAAACGCTGATAGCAGCAGCGCGCACAGGGTAGTTTGGATCATTAAGGGCCAGACCGGTTAAAATTGGCAGGGCCACTTTCGTTATTTCCGCACTGTCCATTTTAAGCGACTTGATGGCTTTCAAACGAAGGCCGTGATATTTGTCTTTCAATGCAGAAATGACGATATCCATACCTTGTTTTGACGTTTGCTGATCAATGGCGGCAGTCAAAGCTTCCAGCCTGTCAAGGTAAAGAGGGGCATGGTGGTATTGGTAATTAAATTCGCTGAGGTTTTTATGGTCAGCTTTTTTGCTAAGCAAAACTTTATCGGCATCAATATTAACCAGCTCCGGTTTGGCAGCACAGTCAAAACTTAGTGTGTCAGTTTTTTGCGTTAGCCAAACCTGTTTCCTTATAGCTTTTCCCTGAACGTACAGATCTACTGCAACCGGGACCTTGAAGATCTGCCCATCCTGCTTCTGGCTGATCATAACCTTTTGCTGATGGCTGGTTTCATCCCAACGGTAGGAGATATCAAGCACAGGGTGCCCTGCACCATAGTACCATTGATTAAAAAACCAGTTCAGGTCCTTTCCGGATACCTCTTCCATGGCCAGTCTCAAATCATGCACTTCGCCGTTTTTAAAAGCATGGTTTTTTAGGTAATTTCCTAATCCTTTAAAAAAAGCATCGTCGCCAAGGTAATTGCGCAGCATATTTAGCACTAAGCCGCCTTTGTCGTAAATATTGGCTCCGTTAATGCCGTCCTCATCTGCATAAACAAAGGCGACAAGGGGCTGTTTGTAAGCGGTACCATTATTAAGATAGGCTTGCAATTCGTCGTATCTTTTGGCATCCCCATCGTCTTTGCCATATTTTTTTTCGTTCCAGTATTTCTCGCCAAAAACGGCAAATGATTCATTTAATGTTTCGTTGCTCCAGCTTTCGCAGGTCACAAGGTCACCAAACCACTGGTGGAAAAGTTCATGTGCAATGGTTGTACCACCTGAACCGTTGGGGTCGTCAACCAGGTCCCATGGAGTTTTTTGTACGTACTCGCCATGCAGGGTGGCTGAACTGTTTTCCATGGCACCAAGCGGGTAATCCCGGACAACCACCTGTGCGTATTTTTCCCACGGAAAATCTACGCCGAGTGTTTTTGAATAAAGCTCCATCATCTCGGGCGTTTGTCCGAAGATCTGTTTGGCATACGGCGCATAGGTAGGCTCCAGGTAATACGAAACTTCTTTATTCCGCCACTTATCTTTGTAAACTTTAAAATCGCCTATTGCCATCATAAATAAATAAGGGCAATGCGGCAGCGACTGTTTCCAGGTATCGGTACGGGTGCCATCGGCGTTGTTTTTTTGGCTTACAAGTAAACCGTTTGATAGTGTGGTGTATTTGGCAGGTACCGTCATGCTTATTTGCTCGGTGGTTTTTTGATCCGGCTTATCAATGGTCGGGAACCAGCATGATGAGCTTTCTGCTTCTCCCTGCGTCCAGATTTGGGTAGGCTTGCCGTTTTCTTTACCCTGCGGATTTACAAAGTATAAGCCTTTACCGTCAAGTTTAAATCCCGGCTTATCATGTAATTCATTTGGTTTTGCGGTGTATTCAATAAACAGCGTGTAACGTTCCTTTTCGGTGTAAGTTTTATTGAGGTGGATAACTAATTGAAGGCTGTCTTCATAGTTGTATTTTAGAGGCATCACTTTTCCCTGCTCCACAATGCCAACAGTTTTAATATCCATTCCCTTGGCATCAAGGCGAACGGAGTCGGTAGGATAAAAATGAGGTTTCAGGAGAACCCATTCCTTTCCATTTAATTGTGAATGTTGATAATCAAATTTCACATCAAGCCGGGTATCTATCAAATCATTGATTTTGGGGGCAGATGCGTGATAATAAGGCTGATTGGCAGGGTGGTGATTGAGCTGCGCGTTTGCAATACCACTGAAACCGGCTACCGTCAACAAGCTACCTAATAAGGAAGTATAAAATTTATTCATTTAGTAAATCGTTTTATCAAATATAAGCTTCTTTAGCCATAGATGTTATCCGAAAATGAAAAAGTAATATATTCCTCCGGTTTTCAGGCCGGTCGAACTCTTTGGAATAGTATAACGATGCCTTTATTACTACCAATGTTGCGTGAAAGCGGACTATTGCACAAACCTATCCGGGGTAATTAATGTAGTTGTAGTTTTGAATAAACACTGATCATAAAGGTTGCTAATAGGTCTCCGTGTTAAATGGACCGTTTCTCCATTTGTTCCGGTTCAGAAATCAGCAGGGTTTTTGTTAGCTTTGGATTATGCAGGAAACTATACAGTCCCGGTTAGAGTCTTCAAGAAAAGAACTGCTGGACCTGGGGCTTAGAAACCCATTACTTAATTACAAGATAACAAAAGGTAAAGGTGTACATATTGTTGACGAAAAAGCGGAATTCATTTATGATATCCTGGTAAGGCAACAAAAGGCTATGACCTTTTTGGCGCTAAAAGAGGGTGACAGTTTCCCCGTAGGGGAAGCAAAATACCAGGATACTAAATTGCAAACAGACGAGGACGAGCAAAAACTGCAAAGCCGTTTGTTGAATACCTATTATTTTGCCCGTACCAGTATCGAGGAACAGGGGGTTAACCTCCTGTATATTGCATTGGGGATGCTGCGCTGGTACGATGCTGCAGATACCGAGACACTGCGTTCTGCACCATTGGTACTGGTACCTGTAAGTTTAGAACGTTCCAGTGCGCAGGAAAGGTTCAGGCTGAGGTATACGGGGAGTGAGATAGGTGCTAACCTGTCCCTGCAGGCAAAAATGAAGAGCGACTTTAACCTTACCATCCCGGATATGCCGGAAACGGAAGAATTTGTTTTTGGTGATTATATCAAAGATGTAAAGTCTCACATTGCCAAACAAATCAACTGGTCAATTGATACCGATGCGGTGGAACTGGGGTTCTTCTCTTTTGGGAAATTTTTGATATATAATGATTTGGATACCGACAATTGGCCGGCCGCAATAAAACCGGAAGTTCATCCAAATGTATCTGCCCTTCTGGAAAATGGTTTTCATGAAGATGTTCTGGAAGAAGAACACGATTTAGATGCAGACACGAAAGCCAACGATCTGTTTCGTGTTGTAGATGCCGACAGTTCGCAGCTTATGGCGATGCTGGCGGTACAGGATGGCGGAAACCTGGTTATACAGGGCCCGCCGGGAACGGGCAAATCGCAAACGATAACTAATATCATTGCCAATGCCGTTGGGCAGGGCAAAAAAGTTTTGTTTGTTGCCGAAAAGATGGCAGCGCTTGATGTGGTTAAACGTCGTTTAGATCATATCGACCTTGGAATGGCCTGCCTGGAACTTCACAGCCATAAAACCAATAAGCGCGACGTATTGCAGGAGATAAGACGGGTAATGGAACTGGGGAAACCCCAAACTGCAAAACTTGAACTGGAGATACAGATGCTCGAGATTTACCGGGCAGAGTTAAATGATTATTGCCGGGTGATTAATCACCAGATTGCAGGAAGCGGTTTAAGCGCACAGCAGGTGATGGGCTTTTTGATACAGATTGACGAAAAAGCCAAAAAAGGGAACCTCGTTAACCTGCCGATTGAAAATATCAGCAGCTGGAATGAGGAAAAGATGAGGCTTGCGGAAGAGTGGGCCGACCGTATCCAGGCAAGGATAAAGGACATTGGTGCACCAAGCGATCTGGTTTTTTACCATAGCAAACTAATGCTGGTATTACCACACGACAAAGGAACAATTTTACAGCGGATGGAAGCCGCACTTCGTGCCGTATCTGAATATTTGGTGTTGTTAAAAGATATTCACGAAAAAACAGGTTTTCCTTTGCCTGCAAATGCAACAGCGTTACCAGAACTGGAACGTTTGTTAAACGTGGCTATGCGGGCACCTGATCTGAGCGCGTTAAATATAGATGACCCAACCTGGCAAACAAAAGCCGAAGATATCAGAGAACTGATTGCAACCGGCGAAGAACTGGAAAGCTTATACCGAAATTATAAAGATACATTCGTAGCGGAAGCGTGGTCGCAGGATATCCTGGAGATCAGGCGCAATATTGTTACCTACGGAGATAAATGGTACCGTAACTTAAATGGAGGGTACCGCAATAGTAAGCAACAATTAGCAGCCTTGCTTAAGATAACCCTACCTGCTGAAGCCAGTGAAAAGCTGAAACTGGTAGATGCCATCTCCGAGGCACGGAGGTTGGAAAACACGCTTAAGCAGTACGATACCTTTGCACTGAATTTATTTGGCGGCCGGTGGCTAAAACAGCGGTCCGACTGGCGGTCGTTACAGGCTGCAGCAATTTATCTTGCCGAAATAAAAGATCCCGTTTTATTAAGTTATCTATTAAAACATGAAGCCACATCCGTAGCGGCCGGCTACCTGTCTGCAGTGCAAAACGAGGCGAGGATGGTAAATGAGCTGAACAGCCAGGCATTAAAAGCTTTGGAGATCGATGCTTTTCCAACTGCATATACAGAGCAGGAAAATATATGGAAACATTGGATCGGGCATTTTGCAGAATTGCAACTGGCTATTGACTGGAACCAACTGTGCGCACAGGCCGATAAAGAGGGATTTGCATTCCTGGCGCAGGCGGCCGTTTCCTGGCAGGAAGCTAAGGATCTGTTAAAGATAAGTTTGCAAAAAACATGGTATGAATACCTGGTTGGGGAGGCTTTTAGAAAAAGCCCGGAAATATCAAGGTTTGAGCGGGCAAGCCATGAGGAGGTTATCGCCAAATTTAAAAAGCTGGACCAGGTAAATTTATATTACAACCGCGCAAGGGTAGCCCTTAAACATTGGGAAGAGTTACCTAAAGGAAGCGCCGGTGGGCAGGTGAATATCCTGAAAACCGAATTTAATAAAAAAGCCAGGCATATGCCTATCCGTAAGCTGGTAGAAGAGGCTGGTAAGGCCATGCAGGCCATTAAACCGGTATGGATGATGAGCCCCATGTCGATAGCTAATTTCCTGCCACCGGGGGCTATTGATTTTGACCTGGTGATATTTGATGAGGCCAGCCAGGTACGTCCGGTGGATGCCATTGGTGCCATTGCCCGCGGGAAACAGCTGGTGGTAGTAGGGGATACCCGCCAGTTGCCGCCAACCAGCTTTTTTGATAAGCTGAACACCGATATTGAAGAAGAAGAGAATGTAACAGCAGATATGCAAAGTATTTTAGGTATGTGTGATGGGCAGGGTGCGCCCACGCGGATGCTGAAATGGCATTACCGTAGTCAGCATGAATCGCTTATTACACTATCTAATCGTGAATTTTATGAAGATAAGCTGGTGATTTTCCCCAGCCCGGGCTCAAGACAAAACTTGGGTTTGCGCTTTCATCATTTGCCCGATGCTGTTTATGACAGGGGCAAAACAAGAATGAATTTGCTGGAGGCGCAGACGGTAGCTAAGGCTGTTATTGAACATGCTGCAAAATATCCGGTACAGAGTCTTGGCGTTGTGGCTTTTAGCACAGCTCAGGCTCAGGCAATACAAGCAGCGCTGGAAATTGAGCGTAAGGCCAGTCCTGCTACAGAAAGCTTTTTTAACGGCAAGCCCGAAGAGCCTTTTTTTATCAAAAACCTGGAGAATGTTCAGGGTGACGAACGGGATGTGGTAATGATCAGCATTGGTTATGGTCGTACAGAAGACGGTAAGGTACCCATGAATTTTGGTCCGCTAAACAATGAAGGCGGAGAGCGCAGGTTGAATGTACTGATCACCCGTGCTAAAATGCGATGCGAAGTATTCACCAATATTACCTCGGAAGATATCAAAGTAAACGATTCGTCGCGTTTCGGTATAAGGGCGCTAAAAAGCTTCTTGTATTTTGCACAGTACGCCAAATTTGAAAAACCAGATACAATAGTGTCCCCGGAGATAAGGCCATTTGAGGAAGAGGTTGCAATGCAGCTCACCAAAGCCGGGCATATTGTTCGCAGTAAGGTAGGTTCGCCTGGCTTCTACCTGGATCTGGCTATTGTCGACCCTGAAAACCCCGGCCGTTATATAATTGGGCTGATATTCGATGGTAAATCCTATGACAGTGCTGCATCTGCTACTGACCGAGATCGTCTGCGTTCGCAGGTACTGGAGCTTTTTGGCTGGAAACTATATCACGTTTGGAGTGTTGATTGGTACCGAAATCCGGCCCGCGAATTGGCGCGGCTGTTAACTGCGATTGAGCAGGCAAAGCAAGTGGCCGTGACCATAGATAGAGAAAATGAAGCCTGGCAGCAAGAGGTAAGCAGGGAGCAGGTTACGGATACTGTGCCTACTCCTGAATATAGATTGGCTGATATTCATATCGAACATATTCGTGCAGAATTCCAACTATATACTTTCGAAGAGCTCGGAAATTGGATAGCTGAAGTTGTGCAAACAGAAAGTCCGGTACATTTTGATGAGGTAGCTAAACGAATTGCTGATGCAGCAGGAATAGCTAAAGTAGGTTCTCGCATCCGCTATACATTGACACAAGCTTTGGAGCGGGCTAAAAATGAACATAAAGTGATTGCCCGGGGAGAATTTTTATGGACGCCGGAAATGCAGTCAGCTATCGTGCGCGACCGAAGTAAATTGCCGGCGGCGTACCGGAAACTAACTTTAGTTTCGCCCGAAGAAATTTACGAAGCTATCAGGCAAGTGGTTGAAGATGCCATCATGATTACCGAACAGGAAGCCATCCCTTTAATTGCTAAATTATTAGGATTTTTAAGGGTAACAGATGAAATAAGGCAGCAACTTTCAGAAGCTATAGGTAAAACAATACAGGACGGGATACTAACCTTTGAGGGAATTAACTTAAAAACTGCTTAAGAAAAATTAGGTTATTTGATGGTTTACCAACCAATGCCCGTGCGTGGAAAATTATTGGGAATGAAGTATTGGTGCCATAAACAACAATGGGGTATAGCTGTTGTATAACAATTATATGCAACAACTACGCTCCTTTGAATTTAAACAGTCACCATTATTTTTGACGATGATCACATCAATTTTAATTACGATAACAAAACCATCAGCTACCTAAAAAGCGAATTAAGAGGCTTTTATAGTTTCAACCACTTCCGGGATGCGACAAGTACGGTATCCATGTGTTTTGAGTTTAACGATGGTAAAAAGATCGACCTTTCGGATTACCTGGCAACCGGTAAGTTTATCCGGGAAAAAAATGAGCAGTTAAAGCAATTTTTAACCATGGCCGAACGTGAACTCGGCTTTTCGGCTATCAGTATCAACAAAACCCGCAAGTTCGGTAAGATCGGCTCAACCTGGTTTGCCAAGGCAGTTATACTAATCCTGTTACCAGCGCTTGGCTTCGCGCAAGGTGTGCCAAAAGCTTATGAAGCATTCTCTTACAAGGGTATCTTAAATGGGCATTCCGTACAACTCAGTTTAGCTGATGGCTACATAGGTGCCAGTTATATTATATCGAAAAATATCAAATTTCAACCGGAAAGCAATTCACCCGACGAACAGCATCACCTGAAATTTATCACCAATAAAAACAATAGCTATTTCATTTTGAACAATATGCAGGAAGCCTATGGTAACAGGCCCGGCACAATTACCGGTAAATATTACATTAATAACAAAGCGGTCACGATAAAATTAAATGCTCGGAAACTGTTTAAAAATGCAAAATATTCATTGTCGGTGGTTTCAACCAATATCGGGCTAAATCCCTCTTATCGCTACATCAACAGCAATGAAGATTTCTTTTATGTAGAGACGCATAATTGTGTCTCCCTTAGGACAAGCCTCCTTGCAGGCTATTTCGCCACTGTAAATTGCATGCGGGAGACGCAATTATGCGTCTCTACATTTAAAAACAATCGTTTTTACAGCTTCTCAGAAGTTGTTTAAATTCTATTAGAAAGTTTTTTGTAGAGACGCATTACATGCGTCTCCCGGTGGACAAGCCGATTCAAAAGACTTCTAATCCCGTCGGAAATTGCACACGGGAGACGCATGTGATGCGTCTCTACATTTAAAAACAATCGTTTAAACAGCTTCTCAGAAAAAATGGAGTGTACTTAATATCCGCTTATAGTCCGCTTCATCCAATGCTATACCGCCGGTCGTGAGCACCAGGGTGATCTTTCCATTGGACAGATACAATTGCTCGCAGCCATCAACCACCGTTGTCTCCTGTGGAACCTTCTTATCCAGGCTTACTCGGCAGGAGTGTACTTCATGCAAAGCCACGAACCCGGCACCTTTAACCCGATCAACCTTTTTATCTTCGCCCATTGGCGGACTATAGAAATATTCCGCGCCGTCCTTATGAAAAATACTCGCCGCCGAATCCAGTCCCATTTCCTTAACCTCTAACAGGAATACATAATCATACCCCTCATAAGCAGCTTTAGCAGGCTTGGTGACCGGCACACAGGTATAATTGAATCCGTCGCCCGCCGCGTTGACCTTCCATTCGGGCGCGATCTCAAAAGAAAAATGCCAGCGGTTATTCCGGTAAATATTTTTCCCGGGTTGTGCCGATATGCTTAAAGCTCCGGAAAACAGTATTAACAAAAGCAAAGGTTTCATAGCTATGAAACGGTTGGAACGGCTGATTGTTCAAACTAAACTAATCCCCGAGCGTTAAAGATTGATATATGAGGAAACGCACCATTTACATTTTGGGAGGGATCATTATTCTCATTTCGGTACTGGTTTGTACACTATCTGATTTTTCAATTCAAAATGTATTACCTAAAACAGCGCTGCCTGATCAGTTTAAAAATTACCCTGAAATAGACCAAGCTGCGATTTTATTATATAGTTCTGCCAATGAGACCAGTCTGGATGATTTTCCACCCTTGTTTAATGCGAAGAACAGTACTGTTATCCTCAGTAAACAAAATAAGGATCAGTCGAAAACCTATTTAAAGCTGGATGCAGACGGAAACCTGACCGATTCGCTAACTTATACAGATGATTATCCGACAGATTGGGCTGGTTACCTGGTATCGCCTAAAAGTTATTGCAGTTGGATAATAAATGGCGATAAACAACTCAGCAAATTTGAGGATCGGAACAAGGATCTTAAAGAAGACAGTACTGCGCTCAACCGGCATTTCAAACAACTGTATCAAAGCTCGGCAGCGGTTTTCTATTTTCACTACGATAAACTTGACGACCGCCGCTTGGATAGTCTTTTAATTGATAAAGTCATCTTCCTGCAACAGGGCCGTTGGATTGCCCTGTTTGGTAAAAACCTCAGCGATAACCAAACAGCCTATCCCATTAAAGGGAACGGGGTACTGACCGAATTAAAAAACCAGGCGGGTAAATCAGTCCAGGTAACTTATTTTCATAAAGAGCATTTTGAAAAGGGGAGCGGCCCGTCACCCGGTAGTCCCACCGGGCTTTCCAGCCCGGATAAATGGACCGGCACAGGATATTTTAAGCTCGTTTTTCAAAAAGATAGCCTGCATTTTAAACAGGAGATGACTGAGTTTAACGGTAAACTGCATACGTATATGCCATTTTATTATTTCACTAATCCGCAGCTTCATTTCGCCTTGTTCACAAACAATAATAATGATCTATACCTCATTAAAAACAGGATTAATTTTAATACTTATGATCTGACGAAACGTAAGGACAGTGTTTACATATTCACCAGGATAAACGAAAAACCGTTAACACTCATTTTAACAGGAAAAAAATACGACAAACTAATAACTGATCTCAGCGACCTGAGGAAGTTAAACAGGCAGGTAGCAACGCCACTGGACAGCAGCCTCACGGTTACCGCTAAAACCACGATTTACAAAGGTAAAGCCGCTATTATTGATCCGAAAGAAATTTACATCGGCGCAGATGCTCAAATAGAAACGAAGCCATGATCAGAATAAATCTATTACTTTGCCTGCTTTTTAGTGCTGTTGTGTCCTTCGCGCAAAAGGAGACTGTTCGCGGTTTTCTTATCACCAGTACAGGTTACCAGGATACCAGCCGCACTTTATATGTTAGCAAAGGCGTAAACCAGCTTTCTGCTTACACTGTCGAAAATAATAAAGCCACCGAAGCTGCCAGTTACCGGCTTAGCAAAAGCAGCAATGACTTTGCCCTTTATTGCAAAAGTGACCAGTCATCAGATACCCTGAAACTTGCTTTTCAGGATCAAGCACATGCGGTGATAGTTAATAGTACCGACCGCTATGTCCTGTTTCCGGCATTTTATAAAAGATTTAAGCATCCTTCTATTTTGGATATTTTGGATTTGTTGTCGGACGGGGTCAAAGAATATCCAATTAATGGCGCGCTGCTTTTCCAGGCTTTTTCGCCGCAAACGGGCCGGCATATTCAAAAAGCGACCGTCGTTACGCAGCGCAGCCAGGCAGATCTGCAAGATACCTGGATCTGCAAGTATTTCTATAACAAGACTAATCAACTCGATTCTGTGAGTGCCGCTGATAGGGAAGAAGTACGCTATTATAAAAAGATCCACTATAAAGGTGCTGCCATTCAATCAGAGAAAACTTATCTGAATATTGAAAGCAGGCAGGTTAACCACAGAACAATAGTTTTTAAATACCCCTTTGTGATCAAAATGCATGAAAACGTATTGGAAATTGGGAAGAACCGGGAGACAATAAGCAATGTTACTATAACAAAAAGTACACTACCGCTTACAAAGCTGTTTAAATTGATCAATAAATATGATTAAAAACCTATCACTACTACTCATTTGCACGCTGCTACTGGCGTGTAACGAAAAACAAAGGGTTGATCTGGCTCAACTAACTTTTACGGAAAAAGCCTCCGATGTTATCAATTACGATGACAGGTATGCCGGCGGCGTCAACAATGTAGATGCACCATATTCATTTGCTTTGCAGGCATCACACTCCAGTTCATTTTCATTTAACGGCTTAAAGATTGATAGTGCAGAAATTATTTTTCAGTTGCGCTCCGACAAGATCAGGACAGATACTTCCCTGTACCAGGGAACAGCTACTGTGAACCAGGAACATGTAGCGAATGCACCGGAACTCAGGAAATTGTATGTTAAATTTCAATCCGACAGCGTAATTTATGCTTACCGTTTAGGCCTCAAAACTAAAACGCTGCAGTCGGCAGTACTTAAAGAACTGATTAAGTTATACGGCCCCGGTACCAAAAATCCCAATACAGATAACGGACTTTACTGGAATGTAAAAGCCAGGCACTTGTTTGTTTTTTACGCGCCAGATTATCACTGGCTAATAGTTGCTAACAATACGCATTTATATAAGAACTGCTTTTGGGATTCCTCTACCGGGAATATTGACTTTGGCGGCTGTGATATCAAAGCCTATCAAAAGTTTCTGACCGCTAAGTAGCAATGCAGTCATTTAATAAACGTTATGCGTTCTTAAAGCATAAAACCGCTTCACATAGCTGAGCAGGCTTTTCCCTTTTAAAAAAATAAAAGCCGGTGATCTGTCGCCAAACATCGCACCGGCTTTTTAAATAGATCCTTTAAATAAGCTACTGTATAAGATAAAAAATATCCGCATACTTAGCTACGGTACCAGAATCCTTTACAGCTTCTTCGTTGCCGATTATTAGCTTGTCTACCGCGTACTTCCCCTGGTTGAGCTGCAGGTGCAGTTCCTGCGCTTCCTTATCGCCAAGCTTTAAGTAAATAATATCAGCAGGTGTTTTTTGCAAAAAGCCCAGATTACCCAGGTTTAAAAAATTGAAATTAAATTTTTCATTGCCATAAGAAAACCCTGGTCGTATTGCAAAGTCAATTGGGATCACGTTGCTTTTCTCGTCTTTCCGGTATACGGTAATTTTGTCTTTTGCGTATGCTCCTGCCGTCTTATCGTTTAAAAGGTCGTCGCCTGTAGTGTTTTTTATAACTAAATTCAGTTCTGGCACTCTTACCGGAGAACATGCACAAAGGCCGCCTCCACCAACATTTTCTTTTTTGCAGCAAACACTTACTATAAACAACAGCAATGAGATGATAAAGAATTTTTTCATGATACCCGATTTTGGTTTAAAGGTTATCATACTGATACGCGAAAAAGAAATAGAACGATACATCACCTATTGCTAAATTGTAGCTGTTGTGCTAAACTTAGTTTTTAGGATAATGGAGTATCAGCGAGGTTCCGTTCGCTATTGTTAGATCTCCGGCATCCGCTTTCGCATTGTTATCATCGATCTGGTAATGATAAACCTCTTTAGCTCCGTTCGGACTGATTGTAATAAGCAGGTGGTCGCCCGTAGCAATTGTGGTTTTGTATGAATAGCTTGTACCTGAATTGGTAACCGATTCCAGCACCTGAGCATCCTCTGCACTTGTGCCGCTTTTTTGCAGGCTGATAACTGTTTTATAGCCATTTGCGTTTGTAGTAAAAGTTAGCGCGTGGCTGGTAACCGGATTCACTTTTTCTTTTTTCCCACAGGCCGACGCCGTTAAAATCAGCGCAATCAGTAATTTGTTGATGTTTTTCTTCATTTGATGTATGACATTTTTATACAGAAAGCAATTTGCTTTCCGGGGCGGCAAAAGTATTTAAAAAGATTTCATAAAAGGATAAATAATTAATTCCGGATAAGGATTGTTCAATAAGTGTGTAAGACATCACGGAATTTCACATAATTATCTATCCGCCGAGTTCAAATTAAGGTGTTGATTACGTTACGATTTATTAGTTATGGTACCTGTGCCGCACCAAGCCTGGGCGAGCTTTATAATTATAAAGCTATACCGGATATCAATATACCTTGATCTGTTAATAAAGTGTGCCGGAAGTATACCATTTACCAATTGTAAATAAGCAAACAAGAAAAAAAAAGCAAATTGAAGCCTATGACAAAGACAACAATTTAGTGAGTCGTCCTAAAATAGGTTGACAGAAATTAATGATTTAAAGATAGTCCTTGTTGGTCGATACCAGCAAGGATTTTTTGTTGATGTACAAATTGTGGTGTTTGATAATTTAAAGCCAAATGAGGCCTTCGACAGTTATAAAGTTTAATAGCTTCTGCAATCATTACCCTTGCCTGCTGTATATCTGCTGGTTTAACCACCAGGAACTCGTTTTTAATAATGCCGTTGATGCGTTCTGCCAAAGCATTCTGATAGCAATCATATCCATCCGTCATAGATGGGGTAATCTGATGTTTGGCCAACAACTGCTGATATTGTGCTGAGCAATATTGCAAACCTCTATCCGAATGATGTATCAATGGCGCTTTGATCTGCTCATGTCTGACAGCCATTTGCATGGCAGCAGCCACACCATCTGTGTGCAAGCTATGATGCAGATGATATCCTACGATCTTTCTTGAATAAGCATCAGTGATCAAGCTAAGATATGCGGTCTCTGCTTTAGTGTCGATATAAGTAATATCGCTTACCCATACTTCGTTAGGCCTCGTTGCCGCTTTCCTGTGTTTAAGTAAGTTAGGATACTTATGTAACCAGTGCTTGGAGTTCGTCGTTTTATGATAAGAGTGCTTTGGTTTGATCAGCATATGTTCCGAACGCAGAAAATCGAATAAAGCATCTCTGCCTATCTTTATTCCCTTGCTTCTGATCTGTTTACCTAAACGATGATAAAGCTTACGCGTACCCAACCTGGGCAAATGGATTCGTTCTTTAATCACATCCGCTTTTACCTGGCTAAGTTCTTTTAAACGCTTTTCTATGCGCTGCTGCTTTTGATAATAGCCCTGACGGCTGATCCCAAACAACCTGCAAGCCTTTGACAGGCTCACTATTCCTTTGGCTTTGAGCCTTTGGATTGCTTGGGCAAAGACTTTTTTGGCAATGCAACACCGTGCTCTTGCTGCAGGATATCGAACATGGTCTTGTAGATCAGGTTCTTGTCCTGTTCATCTTTTAATGCTGCTTCTAATTGTTTGATCCGCTGTTCCGGACTAAGTTCCCGATCGTTTTCCAAGGTGTACTGTTTGGGTAATGTCCAATCTAAGGTACCATGTTTCCTTAACCAAACCAATACCGTACTCCTTCCCTGGATCCCGTAATGTTTTTGAGCCTTTTTATAGGTCAGTTCGCCTTTTTCAACCTGCTGCACGACCTGCAACTTAAAGGCAAGGCTGTAATCGCGCTGACTGCGCCTACTTACATTCTTTGTTCGTTTTTCCATATAAGTCAACTTGAGTGTCAACTTATTTCAGGACGCGACACAGCCCACAAAAAAGCCCCTTAGATAAATCTAAGAGGCTTTACAAAACGTGATCCCATTTGGATTCGAACCAAAGACCTACAGATTAGAAATCTTTAGGTTATGTTGAAAAAATCGTCGTATCAATTTTACAGTGAGCAATTTACAAAGAAAAAAAACATTGTCAAAATTTTCTGTGCCATATTTGTACCACTCTGGGAAAACTTATAATATCATTAGATTTTTAAAGTCAATTTATCACAATTCCCTTCAATGTCTTTATAGATGGAATATGTTACCTGCATTTAGTTGAGCAGAATCATTTAGCGCTGCGAAAAAAAGACTAAAACTTTGATATAAATTCTTATTTGCTTGTTAAACATTAACGGGGTTCGTTATATATACCAAATTCGGCTATCGATGGAGGTGTATCGTAGGTTTCAATTTGCATTCGCACTTTATCTCCTTTTATTGCATCAAAGCGATGTAGTTTTACACGTTCTGGTTTTTCACCGTCAAATAGGGTATTCCATTTATTATTGGCAAAATATTCAAGCTTATATTTCTTTATGTTTGATTTGTGCTCAAAAATGGCGATCTCGTTGAAAGTTTGGGGCGATCTAAAATCAATTTCATACCAGGGATTTTTCACTTCTGGATTTGATTGCCATGAAGAACCAAAATCGTCGTCGTTTGCGAAATCCATAATATTCATATCATCGCTCCAGCTTGAATTAGCGGGCTGATGTTTTGCCAAATTAGTAGCAATAATCGGTGCGCCAGCGGCTTTAAAGTTCGCCTTGGTTCCGTCACTGTGCCAAAGTTTTCCAATTTCTTTTAATGCAGCCACCGCATTGTCGTCAAACAAGCCGTCGCGGTTTGGCGCAACATTAAGAATGAAATTACAATTAGCTTTATTAAGAGGTTCAATTGTTTCCTCAACCAATTTTGCCGGGTTTTTCACATCAGTCGACGGGAAATTTGTCTTCCAAAACCATGAAGATTGTAACGGCAGACATGCCAGCGACGGCATTTGGTTAATGTCCTTTGACATTCGCTGACCAGCGCCCATTTCATAGGTTTTGATGTCTGTATAATAAAGACCATCCTTAGGATATTTAGCGCCATTAAGGTCCATTAAGATACAGTTAGGCTGAAGGGTCTTGATCAATTTGTAAATCTGTTCAAACGGTACATCATCATAAGATATGCGTGACCAAGGGGCATCCCAACCGTCAATAATCAGCGCTTCAATCGGGCCATAATTAGTCAATAGTTCAGTCAATTGTTTTTTTACCATCTCAATATGTTTTGGCTGAATTTCGTTAGGGCGTAACTTATGATGCGTGTCAAGGATCGAGTAGTACAGCATAACTTTTAGTCCATTTGCCCGGAATGCGTTGACAAACTGACGCACCACATCTTTTTTATAAGGGCTGTGCATTACATTATAGTCCGTGGTTTTGGTATCCCAGATACAGAAACCGCTATGATGTTTCGTAGTAAGACAGCCATAGGTCATATTTGCCGATTTTGCCGCTTTCGCCCATTGGTCAGCATCTAATTTTGTAGGGTTAAACGCTGCCGGTGAAGCCTCAGGATCAGGCCAGTCCTGGTTAAAGTAAGTGGGTATGTTGAAATGGATGAACATGCCGAATTTGAGGTCGACAAACTTTTGCTGCAATTCGCCAAGTGGCAATTTGGATGTTTCCTGGGCAAAAGCTTTTATCACTAATAAGTGAAGAAGTAAAAACAGACTCGCTTTTAAAGCAGATTTAAATTTCATGTTGAGGGTAATTTATAGGACAAAGAGATAGTAAATAAAAGGGCAGCAAAGTTTGCTGCCCCTCTGATAGATTATTTCCATAAAGGATTTTGGGTCAGTATACCCTTAGATGCGTCTATGGCTAATTGAGGAATCGGCCATACATAAAACTTGGCATTATTAAAGAAGCGTTGCTCAATAACCGTTTTCGGATATTTATTGATATGGCCATTTGCAGTGCTAATGTTAGTGATACCGTCGGTGGCATCAACTGTGTAAATTGCTCCTTGCATTACCTGTTCTCCAATTTTCCATCGTAAAACATCGAAGTAACGTAAACCTTCTCCCGCAAGCTCAATTCTGCGTTCGTGACGGATAAATGTCCGCATATTAGTCTGGTTAATTGCTAATGCGTTCGTAGTAAATGTCTGTGCGATTGTTGGCATTCCAGCTCTTGAACGAATTTGGTCAAGTGCAGCGATAACGTCGGCTGTAGGGCCACCTACCTCATTTTGTGCTTCTGCATAATTCAGTAGGATCTCTGCGTAATGGAACGCTTTCCAATTATTGACGCCTGAGCGTACATAGTCATAACGGTCAACATTTTTGCACCAGGAATAACCAGAACGAGAGCCAAGGTCACCGCCAATACGGTCGCCCTGATTATTGAATGGGTCGTATTGGTTGATATTAGGAAAATATGGATACTTATAAATATCCCCAGGACATAAGATAGTTTGTCTTAAACGAGGATCGCGATTATTGTAGGGATCAGTGGCAACATATCCTGGATCTTTAGTATAGGGATAAAAGCCATTCTTGCTTTCGTAGTCATTAACTAGTTCTGATGTAGGGTCAAGAATATTCCGGCCGTTCATTAATGCCTGTGATCCTAATATATCCCGCAAACTGTTTTGATGTACAGAAAGGGTATAACCAAATGACCAGATATCCTCTGATGAATAGTCACCATCTTTCTGAAAGAAATCGAAATAGCTGGGATAGAGTTTATAAATCCCCAGATCCATAACCGATTTTGCCGCAGCCGCTGCATTAGCGTAATCTCCCGCATATAAGTAGATACGGGATTTCAAGGCAAGTGCTGCTCCCTTTGTTGCACGTCCCTGATCTGCTCCAGTATAGCTTAACGGTAAATCGGTCGCAGCTTCATCTAACCACTGCAATTCGGCCTTCATGATGTCTGCTTTGGGACTTTTGGGAATGTCAGCCTTGGTCGGATCTGTTATTAGATTAGTGACCAATGGAATGTCGCCATATAGCGTAGTCATTATAAAATACCGATAGGCCAGTACAAACTTAACTTCTGCTGTCAGACGTTTTTTTAATCCAGGGTCCATATCAGGGACTTTATCCACGTTTGTAAAAAAACTATAAGCCTGACGCATGGGTTCATAACTCCATTCTTTACTACTAATAGTGGGATCTTGTGTGCTGTTACCAAAGCGACGAGTTGTAGGGTCATTACTAATTCCATTGTCGCTCATTCCTTCATAATACACAAAATTATCCTGTGGCATGTAGGTATACATCCTTGTTGCAAACATAGTTGCGTCGGTTGCCGACTGCCAATATGTTTCGTCGGTTATCTGATTAAGAGGATGCTGATCAAGCAGCCCCTTTTTACACCCTGCTATAGCTAAAACAGCAGCGATGGCTATTACTATTGTTGATATCTTATATCTTAAATTTTTCATGATCTTATCTTCAAAAATTAAACCTATGATCAGAAAGTCACATTCAGCCCTAAACTGATATTGCGCACCTGCGGGTAATTTGAGCCATCTCCATAATTCGCAATTTCCGGGTCAAGACTTTTTGGAAAATTCTTACTGGTAATCAGCAATAAATTGTCTCCAGTGACGAAGAATCTTACCGAACTTACTCCTAAGCGTTTGGTCAGCCGGTCTGAAAATGTATACCCAATCTGTGCATTTTTGAAACGCATGTAAGCAGCTTTGAAAAGCCACCAACTGTTAAACTGTCCGTTATTAACAGATTGGTCGGTTCGCAATATCGGATAACGGGCATTCGGATTAGAAGGTGACCAATAATCAAGTTGTGATTGCAGGATATTGCCATCTCCGTTGAAGTAGAACGGTACTTGTGCCCCTCCCTGAACCCTAAGTAAATTGCTCATTACCCCCTGAAGCAATATCGAAGCATCAAATCCGCCATAACTTGCTCCAAGGCTGATTCCATAACGATAATGCGGTGTCGCCTGTCCAAGAACCACACGATCGTCTGGAGTGATTTTGCCATCACCGTTAACATCTTTGATTTTAATGTCCCCTGGAATATCACGAGGGTCTTGCGTGGCATGGTTAGCTATATCGTCTTTTGACTGGAATAGCCCTTCAGCTTGTAATCCATACCAAACCCAGCGAGATTGTCCAACTAATAAAGGGTTGTCACCAAGTTGTTCCGGAGCACCGCCCAAACTTAAAATTTTATTCCTGGCGTCAGAGAAATTAACTGCTGCGCGATAATTCAGCTTGCCGATATTGTTCTTGTAAGCTACGTTGATTTCAAACCCCTGGTTCCTTAAAATACCAACATTTTGCTGAGGCCCAGAAATACCATAAGTAGTTGGAACTGTCAAGTATTGCAATATACCAGTTGTTCTATCGCGGAACAGATCTATATTAACATCCAGATGTCTCAGTATGGTTAAGTCCAGACCAAGGTTGATCGTTGTTTTTACTTCCCAGGTTAAATTAGGGTTTGGAGAATTATTATAAAAAGTGGTCGTCGAAGCTGCCTTATTAAGTACATATTTGTCTTGTCCGATAGTATTGGCCCAAGGATATAAACCACTGGCATTTTGGTTACCAACCTGGCCTAATGAAGCACGAACTTTCAAGAAGTTTACAGTATTAGCAAGAGGCTTAAAAAAGTCTTCTTCAGACGCTACCCAACCTGCGGAAACAGATGGGAAAAACCCATATTTTTTATTTTCAAACACAGAAGTCCCATCATAACGAGCGTTGGCTTCCAACAAATATTTGCCATCATAATTGTAGTTGACACGTCCGAACCATGACCTGATCGCATATTCAGTGGCATTACCTGAAACATTGGTCAAGGTAGGGTCTGATGACCCTGCATCTATTTGGTCAAGAGAATTATTGAGGAAACCATAACGTGTAATGCTATTGTAATCATAGCGATCCTGTTCCTGTGAATATCCCGCCAATGCTTTAATGTTATGCTTACCTATTGATTTGTTATAGTTTAAAGTAATTAGGGTAGTTGGATGGATTCGGGAATAGTTTGCTTTATATGCGCTGTTCGGATCATTGTTATAAACCACAATCTGTTCATCGTCATTATATAGCGGGTATTTATTATTAAAACCTGATAAAAAACTGCTTGTATAGTTATATCCATAGGTCGCGTTTAGCAACAGATTGTCCAGTATTTTAAATTCAGCCAGAAAGTTAGTATTGATGGTGTTAAGGGTTTCGTTTTGAACGCCCGCCTTAGTCATGATATCATTAGGCTGATCACCACCCCGGTAACTGCGGTCATGCCCGCCTTTGGTATAGGGGTATTCTGTCACTGGTACAATGTAGGACCACTGCAATGCATTTCCCAATCCATAAGATGGTTGTAATTTATCTTCCTTGGTCAGAACGGTGTTGATACCCAGCTTTAACCTTTTGGAAACCTGAACGTTAACGTTAGCTCTGGTGCTGTAACGCTTGTAGTCAACATTTTTAATCAAGCCACCCTGGTTGAGGTAACCGCCGGAAACAAAATAATCGGCTGTTCCTGATCCACCTGCTACACTTAGATTCTGCTGGTTTTGCAAGGCTTGGTTATGTAATATGTACGGTAGCCAATTGGTACTTGGCAATTCACCTAATTTGTATTTTTGAACTACATCAGGGGTGAATTTTACCTGCACACCCGGATTATCATTAAGTTGGGCCTGATTGTATAAATCTACAAATTGAGGTGCATCTACAAATTTGGGAAGTCTCGCAGGTCGTTGGTAACCAAAAATAGAACTATATTGAACTATAGGTTTAGAATTCAGCTTACCTTTCTTTGTCGTAACCAGTAATACTCCTCCGGAAGCCCTGGCACCATAGATTGCAGTTGCCGATGCATCTTTTAAAATACTTACGGATTCGATATCATTAGGATTAAGGTAGTCGATGCCATTAACTGCCATCCCATCAACTATATATAGAACGGGATTATTCGAAATTGTACTGTTTCCACGTATATCTACTGATGTCGATCCGTATCCAGGATTTCCATCAGTTTGCTGAATGTTCAGACCAGCAGCTTCACCCTGCAAAATGTTCAATACAGAGGGAACTGGACGGTTTACTATTTCTTTGCTGGACACGGTCTCAACAGAACTGGTTAGCGTTGCTTTTTGCTGCGTACCGTAGCCAACAACCACCACCTCGTTGAGGCTGGCAGACAGCGTGGCCAGAGTAACTACAAGATCCTTGTTATCGCTATTGACAGTCATGTTTTTTTCGTATCTCGCAAATCCAATACTGGTTATAACAATATGGTAATCGCCTTGAGGAACCTTTTCGATTTTTGATTCGCCATTCTGATCCGTTATGGCACCTTTTTCAAAATTGTTACCCTTGATACTAATCGTAGCCCCAGGCAAAGGCTGTCCTTTATCGTCATTTACTGTTACATGGAAATCTACCGAAAGCAATATAGCTTTAATCCTGTCTATTAATGATATCTCCTTTTTTTGTACTACAACAGTATTCTTGGAGATACTATAGGTTAACGGCAGGCCGTTGAATATTTGCTGTAGCGCATCGTCCAGGCTTGCATTTCTAATATCTACCGACAACCTGATCCGGGAAACGTCATCACCCTCCCAAAAGAAACGATAACCAGTTTCCTTTTGGATTTGCTTAAACATTTCAGTTAATGGTTTATTGGTGGCATTTACGGACACAAGCTGCCCATAAGTTTTTGCAGAAACATGTAAACACGCAACAATCACCATGATGAAAATTAGTTTCATTATCATCAAAAATTTTAGCACAGCACGCCGTTGCTCATAGGAGCGCGCCATACACCAGTTTAAATTCATACTTTTGTACGTTTGGGTTAGTGTAGTTAATTTATTGCTCGATTGTTGACTGGATTTCCAGCCAGTAAAAGGACTACCCGGACGGCGCTGGGGATGGGTTCGAAGCACTCCTCAGCGTTCCTTTGTCCTTTTGAAAGGTTTGTTTTTTATCTCATCATAGGCACTAATTCATTTGGTTATTTATTGGATTTACTATTCGATTATGAGGCGTTTTTGATTACCTGCGTTAGTTGCATTTTCTATTTTGAAATGAATATTACCAAGTTCCAGTATCCTTAAAACTTCCAGCAAAGTGTAATCTCTTTGAATCTCTCCCGAAAAATTTCTCGGCTTTAGACGTTCTTTATAGATGATTTGTACATTATACCATCTGGCTAACTGACGCATAAGGTCATGTATATCTGTATGGTCAAAAACGAAAACGCCATCCTTCCAACCCGCAGCAGCATCTGTATTCACGGAGCGAATTTGAATCATCTGCTCGTCTTGTTGGGCTTGCTGTCCTGGTTTAATAATCACCATTTTGGGTAACTTATCATTCGTGGTTATTTGAACCGATCCCTCCAGCAGTGTCGTTCTTTGAATTTTTTCATCGTCATAGGCGTTCACATTAAAGTGTGTTCCGAGGACTTTAATTTCTTGCTGAGGAGTATGCACAATAAATGGCCTTTTCTTATTCTTAGCGACTTCAAAATAGGCTTCTCCTAAGAGGGTAACCAGCCGATTATTACCCAAGAATGCTGTAGGATAGCTGAACTTAGACTTAGCATTCATCCATACTTTTGTTCCATCAGACAGTACTACACGATACTGACCTCCAGAGGGAACTTCCAAACTGTTATCACCAAGACTTATGTTTCCCAGGCTTGATTTTCCCAAATGATAGGAAATTTGGCCGGTAGAATCTTTAACAATGAGCAGATTGGCTTGTCTGTATAATGGTCCTATTTTCGCTTTTTCAAGGTCAATAACAGAACCATCCGATAAAATTAAATGGGCGGTATTTTTCCCTGGATTAGCGTCAATTCGTTTGGAATAAATATTTAGCACTTCCGGAGCCTTGAATAGAAATAATATCAACAGAAGAAGTGTCGCAAGACCGATACCAATAAGCCCTAAAATTCTTCGTTTCCGAACCCCTTTTTTCTTAGGAGACTCTTTGGGTAGGCCACGATTGATTTTACCCAACATTCGATCTCGAACAGCATTACTCTGATCGGCGCTTAGTTCTTCTGTTAGTTTGCTTTCCTGATCAAAAGAGTCATACCACACATCCAGTTCAGCCAATTCCTCCCGCGTTGCTGTACCATTATTAAATTTTTCGAGAAGAAGAAGTATTCTGCTTTCGCCGTAATTCATATGACCCTTTTTATTGAAGTCACTTCAAAACGGGAAAGGTGCTATTCGAAAAGAAAAAATTATTTAAAAAATGTTAGCAGCACAACGAATGGTATCAAAAATGCACCCAAATCATCATCACGAAATTCTGTGCGCATGGCTGTTATGGCTTTAGTTAGATGCTTTTTAACCGTACTTAGGGATATACCAAGCCGATCAGCAATTTCCTGCTGGTTAAGATGTTCGAACCTGCTCATCATAAATACCTGTTGGCATTTATTGGGAAGCTTAGCGGCAGCGACTTCAATCCTATGTTTAATTTCTTTAAGAGTGACCACCTCATCAGGCCTAATGGGTGCTATTTCATTTTGAAGAATGATCTTGTTGAGATGCAGCAAATGAATTTGCTGCGACCGGTAGCTGTTAAAAACTTTGTATTTCAATGCTGTCTTCAACCATGCCTCCAAACTGGAAGTTATTTCAATTTTTTTTCTGTTTAAGAAAAGGTTTAAAAAAACTTCCTGTACTATTTCTTCAGAAGCTTCACGCGATTTGATTCGCTGGTAAGCAGTATCCAGTAAGATTTTCCAATATCTAAAATAAAGTTCTGTGAACGCCTCATAATCATCCCTTATCGCCAGGAGTGACAAAAGCTTTTTATCGGTAAAAATAGGCAGTTGATACTTACGCATTGACACTATTACTGTTACAAAGTTACTGCTATGGGACTTCTTATTAAATGATGATTAACAAATTGTTTTATTTGAAAGAAGGATTTATTATCAAACTCACATTTCGGCTATAATTCGCATACTCTTATTCTTTACTCAACCAGATCCTGTTCAACGATAATGACTGGCCAAGACTTGGATTTACGGTTAGGGTCAAATCGTAATATCCTGCCTTCGGAAATTTAAATGTGCCAATTTTATTATCTACAAACTCTTCGGTATAACTATCATGGGGTTCCACAACAACTCTTCCTGTAGGCTTTAAAACCCCTGTCAGATTTTGGTTATCAGCGTTCAGCTGAATTGATAGATCATTTTTGGAATTATTATGATACGATACATTTGCGTTATAATTACCAGGATTGGATACATAAATTCGCCAGGTAAGATTACCAGCGGTGTCCAGAACTGTATGTTTTGGTCGGACGCCATCGAACTGAATAATTTTATAGGCATGTGATTGTGCCGCAGAATTTGATCCGGTTAATGCCAATCCTCCAAAAGTTGATTCAGCAACAGCTTTTTCATTCAGTTCTACTGGCTTTGAATAGGTTAATGCAATTACAGACACAAAATGATCACCCGATACATTGGGCAATTCAATGTGTGTATAGGGTCCTGCTTGAGTGTAATTTAATCTTGTCCTGCCATTATCTGTAATCAGTTCTGCTTTCTCTGGCTTAGAAACGATACCAGTTAAGCGCAATATTTTGTCCAATGGCCAATTATAAACCTGCAAATAGACAAGCTGCTTATCCCCGGCTTTTTTGGTTGTAATGCGTCCCCAGTCATGCTGATCAGGACGAAGTTTTAAACCCGTACACCCATAAATCGACTCCCCATTTTTGCTAAGCCAGCTACCTATTTCATTTAACCTGATCACATCTTCATATGGAACGGATCCATCTGCCCGCGGTCCTATGTTTAAAGTAACCCCACCATTTAAGCTTACATTTCCAATGAGTGATTGAAGGAGCTGGCTCGTAGACTTATATTCGTTTTCAAGCGCATTGTATCCCCATGAATTGGCAATTGTTCCGGATGTTTCCCAAGGATGGTCTGTGTAAACAGCGCCAAGTTGATTGTCACCTAAAGTTTCAAAGTCAATTCCCGGATACGTTGATGGAAATCCCAGTCGAGAGTTGATTAAACAAGCTGGTTGTAAAGTATGAATTAATTTTATGACTTGATCCAACTGTGCTTTTTTGACAACAGTAGTTTTATAGTCTACCCACATATCAAACCAGATCATAGCGATATCACCGTAGTTCGTTAGCAATTCCCTAAGCTGCGGAAGAACTTTTGTTTGCCAATACCTATCGTATTGTTCATCAGATATCCGACCAGTGATCTCCTGGTTATGATCCCAACCATCCGGATGCTCCCAATCCAGCCAGTGAGAATAATAGAACCCCAATTTCATTCCGTGCTTTTTGCATGCAGCTGCCAATTCTTTCAATACATCTCTATCAGAACCGCTAAGCGCTGTCAAATTGTTGCTGCTTGCTCTGGAGTTCCAAATGGCGATGCCATCATGATGTTTTGCCGTTATCAGGATGTATTTCATTCCTGCTCTTTTTGCCAATAATACCCATTGTTCAGGATCGATTCTGTTCCAATCGAACCGTTTCGCTAACTTAATATAATCGTCCTGGGAAATCCGATTTCGATAACGGATCCATTCAGCGTAATTATTACCATTTCTAAGGCGTTCGCCTTCCCATATACCCTCGGCACCGCTATACAGTCCCCAATGAATGAACATACCGAACCGGGCATCAGTAAACCATTTAACTTTTTCCGGCGCGTTTGAAACCGATTGAGCACGAACAACACATACTGAAAAACATAAAATTGCAATAACGAGAAATCGTTTCATCATCTTACGAAATGGTTAAAACAGGTCTTTAAAATTGGTCGATAAAAATACCTATTGAATCCCGCTAATTATCTTTTGAAATTGTCATTATATTAAAGAAGTTTAGCATTTGAGTTAATAACCCGCCACGCAAAAATTAAGTTTTACGGAAAAAGTACAATAATGTATCAAGGGATGGAGCGATATTAATGGCGTCCATCCCTTACACATTGAAAAACTAACTTAACATTACGGATTATATCCGTTTAAATATTATCTCTGCTGGAGTGCAAGCTTTTCTAGAATCCGACTTGCAATAGCACCGGGAAATCATCCTATGCCAGTCAGGCATATTAGCCTGAGGGAGCGTTGCTAAAGCTTATGATCCCTGCCTTTTTTTGATTTTTCAATAACATTTTAACCAGTAAAGGCAAGCGCAAAGGCTTATCATACTGAATTACCATTGTTACACAAAATAGCCCATAGGCAAGAACACAGTTTGGACGTATTGCGCCATATATCTAACCCAACCGGGTAACCTTTCTCTAATCAAACGTTTTAACAAAGTACAATTTACTCAAATTCAAATTCCTTTTAATTATTCCTCATTTTATCGTGAATTTTCTGCTTCAACTGCTCTTTAAAGGAGGTATCGAGTTTTATTTCATCACCATGCATGGTAAATGCCTTTTTCATCATGCTATTGATCATAATGCTCTGTTTCTCATAAACCTGACAGATATAGCAACCTGCCAGATGTAGCTGCAATTCCATTTTTTCCCTCGCTGTGAGCTCAATAGTTTGCTTTTTTTCAATGAGCAGTGTAGCCTTCCTGCAATTATAGGCTATCTGTTCCTTTTCTGTTTTTAGCGCTTTTTTCATATCAGATCCAGTTTTTTTGTAGACAAGAGCGCAGGTTTACCTTTGCCCGGTGTACAATAACCCAAAAGTTAGATGTGGTGATCCTTAAGTCTTTGCATATGCTGTCGGTATGCTCATCATCCAGATGTTTGAGCTTGAAAACAGACATCCAGAGCGGTGGCAGTTTACTCATACATCGCTGCAGAATACTCATAAACTCTTTATTGTGAAGTGGATCATTTTCTTCCACTCCAAAAAGTGCAGGCCAATGTTCTTTTTTCCAATTATTCAGGTCTGGATCAAAAAAATCAGGCTCATTAACCGGCGTTCCGAATTTATCCTTCGCCTTGAATCCGTTTGCTTTCCTTCGGTAGGTATCAATGATCTTATATTTCAGAATGGCTGTAAGCCAGGTTCGCTCCGTGCTGTCTCCTCTGAAGTTGGTCTTTTTTTCTAATGCCGATAAAAAGGTATCCTGTACCAGATCGCGTGCAAGTTCTTCGTTATCCACCCTGCTAAATGCGAAGCTAAACAAGTAATCGGCATGTAAGTCAACCCAGTTCTCAGGGGCAATATGATGTTTTGCAACCGGCTCAGCAATCGAGTCGATGTTTGGTTCGCTACGCATTTGTATCGTTTTATTAAAAGTGTAATTCCTGTTAGTCGGAACGAGGCATAAAACCTTACAAAAAAGTTCATCTTTTTTGTAAGGTTAAAAAACACTTATGATCAGATGTCTATTTAATATTCTTCGCCAAGGTCAGAATCGAGGTTACGTCTATAAATCCTTCGGCTTTCTTGATTAAATTTCCATTTTCATCTATAAAAAGCAGTGTGGGATAACTACTGACGTCAAATAACTCAGCAAATTTTTCTCCTTCGCCCTTTTCAACGTCAATGGAAATGTTTATAAAGTTGTTATTAAAATATGATGCTACCTGACTATTCTTAAAGGTTTTAAGTTTAAGGTCTTTACATGGTACGCACCATACCGCGTAGGCATCCACGAAGACAACTTTGTGCTGCCCTTTTGCAGATGTCAACGCTTGAGAAAAACTCCTGTCAAGAAAATTTATTTCGTTTTTTCTATGAGTCTGCTGAGCGGAGGTGGTGACGCACAACAGCAGAAATAATCCATAAGTTAGTCCAACAGTATGACAATTGAATTTCATTTTCTTTTTAATTAAGCGCCCATAAAACCTTCGATTTTTGAGTCACATTTACTCGCTGGTGATTATGCGACCAACCTTTTAATAGCCAGTATATAGCCCAAATGAAACCCCTCGTGGAACTGCAGAAAATCAATTGCCTCCTCAATGGTGTTCAGTTGAACGCCATACCGTGTAACTACCGAATTATATTCAACGAAAACACTTTTTTCATAGTCATCCTGAAGCTTCTCAATATTTGAGATCAGCAAAGTTTTAATTTGTTCGATTTCGTCTCGGCTAACAATAGTTTCCGGTCGTGTACCGGATTTGAATTGATCGACAAATAGATTATCCAACACAATGGCTTGATTAGATCGTAAATAGCAAACTGTTTGCGTCGTTGCAATCACATGTCCAAGATTCCAAGCGATGTTATTGTTGAAACCGTCGGGTATTTCGTTCAATTGTTTGTCGGTTAGTCCTTCTGTAACCTGGAGTATTGAAGTTCGCAGGTCTAAGAGATTCTTGAAGATTTTTCCCATCTGATGTTGATTATATTAATTAGATTTAAATGATCAATTGGGGATTATCCTAATTATTTAAGGTCAAGATATTATTTGCTATTCTCGTTTTTCAATGCCACTGCTACTCCTTGCAGCAATGAGGGACTGATGCGTTGTCTGAAGTCCGGATTGATGTATTCAAATTGAATTAGACCTGTTTTATCCAGTATAAAGACAGATGGTACGGGTAGTAACTTATCGACGTTTTTACCCGCTGAACCTTCCTCCAATGTTTTGCCATAAGCTGGAGGAGCTTTAAATGCGATACCAAATTGTTTGGAAACGGCCAGATCTGCATCTGATAGTAAAGTGTAGCTTAACTGATGTTTATCGATACTCTTGCTTAAATTCTCTGGGCTGTCTGTACTGATGGCGATGATCTGATATCCAAGTTTAAGCAAATCAGCTTGTATGTTTTGAATACCGGCCAATTCCTTGTTACAAAACGGACACCATCCACCACGGTAAAAAATTAATATGGTAGACTTTTCAGCGATATGGGTATTTAAATCGTATGGTTTGCCGTTTGCAGCCGGAATGTTTACAGCAGGTATCTTTTCACCGATCAGTAATGGGCTGATATCTGTTGGTTTTGCAGGATAATTCTGGCCAATGGTGTCAATTCCTGAAAATTGAGTTATTTGGCTTTCAGCGAATCCAACAGAGCTGGTGATCAAGCTTAAAATAGCAAAAAGAGTATATATCTTAGCAATAGAAAGTTTCATTGGGATCAGTTAAAAATGATTTAAAAAGCAGTAAAAGTCAAGGCCGCCCAATTGGGCAGCCTGTATTTTAATTATTTAAGCGTTACTTTAATAATGCTGGTAATGCCTGGCAAAGTTGTAAAGGAATTTGGATTAGGAACGGCAGTAATCGGCTGGCTTTCCTTTAAAGGTGTACCTGCAAGATTGAACTGGGTTAAGCCGGCTCCAGGAAATTGATTTACCGCGGTACCATCGTCGTAAAGTTTGATAGTGCTTGATATATCGCCTGTTTGCGTAGGATCTACACCATTGTCTGCCGAAGCAAAAAACCAATCGTTGGAAAAGCCATACATCGTGGCGATGGCTAAACGGTCACCGGAATTTACGTTCAGTTGCTGCGATACTACACCGCCTTGTTTACCCGCAATTTGAGGCAATAAAACTTTTGTAGTTGGTGCAGGTAAAACATACACCGCTTTTACCCCTTTTAAAGTTTTCAAATAAGCTGCAAGTATGTCAGCGTTCCCCTGTTGTGCCAGAGGAGTAAGACCATTACCCGCATCTACTTGACCAGTGTTATAAATTGGATTATTTATACCATTGTAAACCACGACCAAAATCGGTGACAATGGAGTGAAAATGCCTGTGATTGATTTAATGTAAGTGCTTAACGCGCTGTTATCACCTGCTTCAGCAATGTTGGTCAGGCCGTTCAAAGTCGGCTGACCGGCTGTGTAAAGTGGGTTTGGAGCCTGAAGTGTGCCGCCAACAATGTAAGAAACACTCCATACACCAGGGCTAAGCGGGGTTTCGTTTGCAGTTCCTCCTGAAGTGTTTTGCAATGTCAGGGTAAAGGTAGAATTACCATTATATTTTAACGTGGCTTTAACCAGTTTAGAGGCAGTCAGGTAAGTATTACCCTGTGCATCTGTGCCACTAACCTCAGTAATGTTTTTAGTTTCTGCGACACCCGGATGCACAACGCCTGCCCCCGGTTTCTGGTTTACACGGGTACCATTGTCCCAAAGTTTTACCTGTGCTGAAACGTCACCTTCAATAGGATTTCCATTGGCGTCATAAACCTGGATGCCAGGGTTTGACGGCGCAAAGAAAAGATCATTTGAGGCACCATACATAGTAGCAAAAGAAAGAGCTTCGCCTTTTGCCGCAGAAAAGGAAATGCTCGTTGATTGTCCCGGTAGAATAAGTGCAGGAGTTCCTGTTCCCTGAAATGTTCCGGACTCTACCAATGGTTGTGATTGGAGCACATTTTCCACGGTTATGGTGTGTTGCTGAGGCGTGCCGACGCCATTATTTTTGTCCTTTTTGCAAGCAGTTAAGGCAATTGGTGCCAATGCCACCAATGAAATTGATTTTAAATTTCTAAGTAGATTCATTTTGTATGATTTTTCCTCCTTTGTCGCAGAACTTGAAATTTTCTTACAAGAAGATCTTGAAAAGCAAAAACGCTGACATTGTAATGACTCGTCCTGAAATCACTTAAAAAGAGGCCAATGCAGTAGCATTAGCCTCTTTTATTATGTTAGGCCTGATATAGAGGGTAATCTGTATAGCCAACGGCATCTGGACTATAAAATGCGTTTGTTAAGTGGAAAGAAGTGGAAGCCTATGAACTTTATGCTGCCATGAAAAATGCTGGACACTGGCCAGAGAATAAAGCTCAAGTAGGAAATTATAGGCCATCAGTGAAAATTTCGTTCCAGATGTGTTCATGATGGGCTAACTGATACCTACAATAAGATAGACTGAATTTATGCGGATATAATAATTCAGTCGGTTAATTTATTTTTAAGCCTCTTTTTAATTCTACTTAGGGAGACCGGCGTGATACCCAGCATGGTCGAAAGATATTTGTCAGGTACCCGATTGGCAATGTAAGGCCGCTGCGTGATCAATCGGATATACCTTTCCTGAGGCTTTAGCAGCATAAAATCTTCCAAGCGGTCTGTGGTTTGCAATAATAACCCTAATAAAACCTGATGTCGCAAGGCGAACAACCGGTTGTTACTTTCAATAAATGACATTGCCCGTTGATAATCGAGCTCGATCAGGATCACATGTTCAATAGCCTCATAGTAAAAACGAGAAGGTTTATTGAGCAAAATAGAATCGATGGAGGCGACGATCTGATTTTCACAGCGTAACATGATGGTTATTTCATCCCCACTTGGTTCCAATAAATAGGCCCGTAAAATCCCGTTAGAAATCAGGGCTATTCTTTGTTGGGATGATCCGGCCGCGATATATACCTCACCCGGCCTCAGTCTTCTTACTTTCGTAAATTTCTTGAGTTTAGTATAATCGTGCTCAGTAAGCTTTTTTGAAAGGTCTAAAAATGGGCTAATGTCATCTACTTCTATCATTTAGAATTTTCCAATTAGATTAATTAATTTGTTTGATCATCATCGAGACATTTATCAACACACGAACAAAAATATGCCATTCAAAAAGAAAATGGATCTGTGAAATGCAGCATGCAAAGTTTTTAACCCTCCTCCATCAAATTAATTTCCTGATTCTTACCGTTAATATCTGAACTTCCACGGTATATTGCCTTTACCAAGGCATGCATCGTCACAGTAAGTATTAATGCAATCATACAACCTAGTCCAACACCGATGGCACGTGCCGCCGCAACTTCGTAAAAAGTTTTTCCAACAGGTGCAAGCGAAATCAAAATGACGCCTACTGTAGCAGACCTTATGGCTGATTTTATACTTAGCAATTCGCAAAACGTTGCAGCTAAAACGACTCCGAATGCCATCATGAATACATTGAATGGATGTATTAGCGCGAGTAGTAGTCCCACAACTGCGCCAATCAGATTTGCTTTTATCCTGTTAAAAGCAAATTTGATTGCTTCGTCTTTGTCAGGGGCAAGAACCATTATAGTTGAAACCAAGACCCAGGCACCCGCCTCCGCATTTTTTTGGAAACAATAAAATCCGATGCTTACTCCGATTATGCATTGAATCAGATATATAATAAATAATATTCTTTTGTTCATGATTGAAAGTCAGTAAAGAATTACGCTGCCCATAATATTAAAGGCTCAAAGAGAATTGACTATTCCCGGTTTCAAGACGACGAGTCTTTCAGAGATTCCTACGGCGTCGAAAGATTTCCTCAAATCATCGTCAGATTCCGTATAATGTGACCATCCTTCATAGTGTAAGGGAATAATTGTAGCGTCAGGAAATACGTTGGCTGTATCCAGAACATCATTCGCATTCATCGTCAGATTAAAAGGGCCCCTCGGTTTTGCCGCACCCGCAAAAACGAACACATATTGGGGATTAAATTTTTCAGCAACATCTCTAATACCATCATAATAAACTGTGTCGCCAGTGAGATAAATTTGAACATCTTTTGTTTCTACAATAAAGCCGATAACCTCACCTGTGATATGTAAGGTTCCGGCCGGTCCGTGACGGGCAGGCGTCGCGGTGATAGAAACATGTTCGTTCAAAATAACTTGTTCATAAGGTTTTAGACCTTTTGTGTTTCTTCCCAGGCGGTTTGCACCATCGATGGTTGTAAAGGTATTGTTTACTTCTTCCAGCAATTTTCGGCCCGCTTTGTCCAGGTTATCTTTATGCTGATCATGACTGAGTAAAACAACATCGATACCACCGACATTTAAAGAAGCAGGCCCAGCCGTTTTCCAATAACCTGGTTTATCCCCTACCGTGAATATCTCCCCTTTAGGGTCTAAAGTGGGATCGGTAATTATACGAAGCCCACCAATTTCAATTATCATGGTTGGGCCTCCAAGGTAAATCACATTAAAATTCGTTTTCATTACTGAATAATCTAATTTTTATTTTGACGCCTATTTCATCGCATTATTATCTGCGGCAATAATACAATAGTGGCTACCCTCAAGAAATTAACAAAGGATAAGTCGCATAAAAAAAGTGTGAAAAGTTTGTGATTTCATCTACCAACGAAGTGGGTGGTAAATGATTGTTCAGTAATCCCGGCGCTCAAGCTGTGACTACAGTGTTTTAAAGCCGATGAATAAATCTTTAATTACTAATTTAGCGCAACGTCCAAGCTTATGTTTGAAGTTTTTAAAGAATATTTATTGCAGCACATCGAGCTGAACGAGCATGACTTTGCGCTGCTGGAGACCTATGCGCATCCTAAGAAACTTCGGAAACGGCAATACTTATTACAAGAAGGGGATGTGTGCCGTTATAACTGTTTTATAACTCATGGATTAATGCGTATGTATGCTGTAGACCAAAAAGGCGAAGAGCATGTTATCCGTTTTGCCTCGGAAAACTGGTGGATCAGTGATCGTGAAAGTATTATATCGGGCCTGCCGAGCAGGTTTAACATTGATGCGATAGAGGATACCGAGGTACTGCTGTTTGATAAAGCATCCATAGATCTGCTAATGCATCAAATCCCATCTTTTGGAAAATTGATCACCGATATGCTTAATAAAAGTTTCGTAACTTTTCAAAACCGGGTACACGAGTCTATCAGCTATAATGCGGAAGAAAAATATACAAAATTCGTCGAGCGTTACCCTGCATTCGCATTGCGTGTACCGCAAGCTATGATCGCTTCCTATCTTGGCATTAAGCCTGAAACACTAAGCAGGCTGCGAAGCAAACGCTAATTTTCTTTGGATTGACTTTTGTCATTTTTTTTCTTAGCAAATGTCAACCTTGTAAACCTCTTTCCTGATTCAACTTTGCAGTGAATAAAATTGAATCAGCAATGAATAGTAAAAACTTGTTTTCGCCAATCTTACTTGGCGATATAGAATTGAAGAACAGAATTTTTATGTCGCCCATGACACGTAATCGTGTCGATCAAAACGATGTCATAATGAACATCGCAGCTACTTACTATAGCCAAAGGGCGGATGCCGGTTTGATTATATCTGAGGCTACCTACGTGACGCCGGGTGGCAAAGTGCGTACTTCGCAACCCGGTATTTTCAATAACGAACAAATAAAAGCCTGGAAAAATGTGACCGATGCTGTGCATGAAAAAGGAGGCGTTATGTTCGCCCAGCTAAGTCATAGCGGAAGAAGTGCAATTCCTGAATACAATGGTGGTCTGCATCCTGTAGCACCGTCCTCCATCGCCTTTAATAGCGGCTCGCACGGTTCGATATCCGAAAAATCAGGTGCACCAGTCATTCCAACGGCTTTATCTGTACCGGAAATTAGAGGCTTGATCAACGCTTACCGGCAGGCGGCGGAAAACGCCAAAGCAGCAGGATTTGACGGCGTTGAATTGCACGCGGGAAATGCGGGGCTGGTTGAACAATTTTTGCACGCGGTGTCGAATATCCGAACTGACGAGTATGGAGGTTCACTCGAAAGACGAGCAAAATTCCTGCTCGACGTAATTGACGAACTGATTGCAGTTTTTGGAAAATCAAGGGTCGGTTTAAGGTTATCACCACACGATCGGTTATCAGATCAGTATGATGCTGATCCTATATATACCACCACTTTCATTGCCAGGGAAATGGATAATCGGGGGATAGCCTATATCAATGTATTAGAACCCTATAATAAGTTCGATGATTACATTCCATATCCGAAGGATGATCCCGAGACATTAGCGAATATCCGTGCGCATTTTAACGGTGTTTTGATTGCCAATGGCGGTTATCATCTATCATCCGGAAATATCGCTATAGAAGATCACCTGGTAGATGCTATCGCATTTGCGAGACTGTTCCTTGCCAATCCGGATCTTCCGTACAGATTTAAACATGCCCTTCCATTAAATCAGCCTGATCCAAGAACATTTTATGGAAATGGTGCAGAAGGATATCTTGACTATCCCTACTTGGCCGACTGAAGGAACATCATCATGCGCCGGAGACCTCCTATAAATATCTTAGAGCTATATTTACAATAAATTATAATCTATGGCTTCAGGTATTTTTGCGATTCTGGATGATATAGCAGCGCTTATGGATGATGTTGCTGTCACAACGAAAGTAGCCGCAGGTAAAACTGCGGGCATTCTCGGGGATGACCTGGCTGTGAATGCCGAAAAAGCGACTGGGTTTTTATCCTCCCGCGAGTTGCCGGTATTATGGAGTATTACCAAAGGTTCATTACTGAACAAGTTAGTTATAGTTCCGGTAGCTTTATTACTTAGTGCATTTTTGCCTGTTGCGATTACATTTTTACTGATTTTAGGGGGTATCTATCTGGCCTATGAAGGTGTCGAGAAAATCATAGAATATTTTTTTCATCGTGATAAAGATGCTCATCAACAGGTAGAGAATGTAGAGATAGACGCAGCTGCCAACGAAAAGGCGAAAATAAAAGGCGCGATAATGACCGATTTTATCTTATCCATAGAAATTGTAATTATCGCCTTGGGCGCTGTGGAAGATCAAAGTCTTCCTATAAGGATCGTGTCGGTTTCACTGGTAGCAGTGCTGGCTACTATCGGTGTTTACGGAATCGTTGCGCTGATTGTCCGTATGGATGATGCTGGCTTTAGGCTAATTAAGTATCCCGGTCCCAAAATTTTATTGTCATATCTCGGAACCTTCTTAGTGAAGTCACTGCCAGTGGTTGTAAAGCTGCTCTCCATAGTAGGTACTATAGCTTTAATATTAGTCTCAGGTGGGATATTTTCGCATCACATCAGTTGGTTTCATGAATTATTCCCCGGGTTAATAGGTATCATAAAAGAGTTCATATTGGGTTTGGTATTCGGTTTAATAACCGTAGCACTGGTCAAGGGAGGAAAGATAGTTTTATCACTATTTAGGTAATCATCATTGATCTTTTGATTAACTCCAAATTTTCGCTGTTAAAGAAATTTAGGATATTTTTATTTTTTTGACAGCTCTATGTAAATACTTTAATAGGTAGTTGAACCTTCAGCTGAAACTGTCTAAAAACCTTATCTTTAGTGCTTCATTTTCACTATCTATAATGAAAAATAAATTTGACCATAACCTTAAACTGGGTTATGGATTTTCTATATTCATCCTATTGGTTGTTGGGTTGGTAAGTTGGCTAACTTATAATACGCTCTTGAATAGTAACTAGGCTGTCTCACATAGCGGTGTAGTTATGCAAAAGCTGGAAAAGCTGCTTTCTGTTATGAAAGACGCTGAAACCGGTCAACGCGGTTACCTACTCTCGGGACAAACCAAATTTCTTGAACCCTATAACGGCGCGTATACGGAAGCTTATGATTTGGGGGCAGAATTACAAAAACTTACCATCGACAACCGTAGGCAGCAAATCAATATTCTTCGGATTCAAAATATTCTTCATCAAAGATTGGATATTTTGCAAGAGCTGATTCATAAAAAACAACAAGGTATTCCCATCAGTAGTTATGATTTGGATGCCGGAAAATCCGCAATGGATAGCTTCAGGACTGCTATTGCTAAAGCTGAAAAGGATGAACAAATATTGCTACGCGAAAGGACTGCCAAATGGAACAGATATACGGGCTTGGTTCCTACATTTATCCTGATAGCCATTATTCTGGCGGTTGGTACCACGATTTATTCCTATCAGAAAGTTACACAGGATGTTCGTGAAAAGGATCGATTACGCCGCGAACTTGAAGTCAGTGAAGAAGAAACGCAGGTTTTAAATGAAGAACTTAGCGCTGCTAATGAGGAAATCACTGCTGCCAACGAAGAACTAACAGCTATTAACGAAGAAGTGCTGGATGCGCGGGATAAGCTTACAGAAGCCAATGATTCATTAGAACAGAGGGTAACCGAACGTACGCAAGCATTAAAGTTGAGTGAGGAGGAAACTCAGGCACTGAACGAAGAGTTAACAGCCATTAACGAAGAGATGATGGCCACCAATGAGGAATTAATGGCCACCAATGAAGAACTTTCCGAAAGTCAGCACCAACTACAACTGGTGATTGATGAACTGCGCCAGGCGGATGAGCGTAGTGCTAAGTTGGTGGCTATCGTAGAATCGTCAGATGACGCGATAATCGGAAAGGACCTGGAAGGAACTGTTACAGCCTGGAATCGCGGCGCTCAGCAAATCTTTGGGTATCAGGAAGAAGAAATCGTTGGTCAATCCATATTAAAATTGGTACCTGAAGATCGTCAACATGAGGAACCCAACATATTGAGCAGGATGCGTAATGGTGAAAAAATCGATCATTACGAAACAGTACGCCGTACGAGCGGTGGCACCCTGATTGATGTCTCGTTAACGATTTCTCCGATTTTTAATAAAGAAGGTAAGGTTATAGGGGTATCAAAAATAGCACGTGATATTACTGAGCAAAAAAGGGATGAGCAGCGAAAAAATGATTTTATAGGAATGGCAAGCCATGAATTGAAAACTCCACTTACCTCACTTAATGCGCTTGTTCAGGCTTTGCAAATGAAACTAAAAAACAGTGCTGATCCATTTGTGCCCAATGCGCTAAATAAAGCAAACCAACAAACCAAAAAGATGACCAGCCTGATCAATGGATTCCTGAATGTGTCAAGGTTAGAATCCGGCAAGTTGGAAATGGATAAGCAGCCTTTTGACCTGGTCAAATTGGTGGAGGAACTGCTTGATGAAACTCGTTTAACATCAAGTATTCATGAATTTGAATTAGATGCCGTTGAAGGAATTTTGGTGTATGGAGATCGCGGTAAAATTGATTCTGTAGTTTCAAATTTGCTGTCCAATGCAGTCAAATATTCGCCCAAAGGGAAAATTGTAAGCATTTGTTGTACAGTCGAAGATAATGTTGCCGTTTTAAGCGTAAAAGATGAAGGGATGGGGATCGATAAAGAGGACCTGCCTAAAATTTTTAATAGGTATTATCGGGTAGGTACTGAACATACCAAGCATATTGCAGGATTCGGGGTTGGACTATATCTTTGTGCAGAAATTATTGAGCGTCACGATGGCCGTATATGGGCTGAGAGTAAAAAGGGTGTTGGTTCAACATTTTATTTTACACTTCCGCTAGCCTGATGAAATTCCCGAAAGGTTATTTTTCCTCAAGGCAACGCTTTAAAAAGCTGAGATTTTGTAGTGCGCCACCTGCAATGTTGTTAAAATAACAAAAAACCGTTTTCTTTTATTCCTGTCGTTCACGGATATAAGATGCGTATTCCGAAAGGGATATATCCGCGTAACTTTCTTTATAATTTCCGCTTGGGCCACGAAAGCGAAGTAGACCAAATCGTCAGCAGTAAGTTCCATTGGTGTTAATGATTTTGGCATATCCTGAATAACCATTGCGATCTATTTGTGTTAAGCAAATTATAGACTGTATTATTATACCAGGACATATACTGAAACTCGACCGCAATCCGCCAGTCGTAATCTAACAACAAATGGATTAATTTAGCTAATTGACGCAATACATTCACCTGTAAACTTGATGGAAACTGTTTTAGAAGGCAGCCTTTATTGATCTCCGGATATTCAATCTCCCGCATAAATTGTTGGAGATTTTCTGCATTGAACTAAAGGCTTTTTGGATGGGTAATCTCCTTCCACAATTTAAAAGTAAACCGGAACCCAGCCGGTATCTTCCAATCACACCAGATAAAATATCACCTGATTTAAAAAACGCTAATAGTCTTTGGGGTACTTATATCGTTATCCCATTTTTCAAATGGTATGGTAATAGCGGGATGCTCACTTCCTCGCCGTTATAAATATCCTGCCTGATATCAGGTTTATAAAAGGGTATGCGGAAGGTATAAATAAAGTTCTCGGATATAAAGCAAAACTGTGCTTCGGTACGGGAGCACCGGTTAAGCGTTTCTCGAACAGAGATGCTAAGGAGTAAGAAATCTGCGATCGGGAAACATTTGGTATTGGTAAATTTTCGCAAGATCCGAAAACTCCTTTTCGAAATTGCCCGCCGTAAATGGTCTATTGATACATTATAATTTTTGACATCGTCACCGCCCAGCAGCGAGATCTCGATTTTTAAAAGAACTTTATAAATATGCAATGTCTTATAGAAGTTCTTGGTATAAATGATTGAATTTTGCCCAGATTCTTTATTGCCCAGGAAATTTGGAACGCTTGTATCCTTACGTTTGATTTCTGTGCTTTCAAAACCATAGAAATCTTTATTGATTTTTGCGATGATCAAGTCGTTTGATGATTCAAAATCCGGGACCTTGTTCTTGCCTTTTGTTTTGTAAATAGTTCGGCTCATCCCGAGTGAATAAGCAATGTGATTTTCAAATTTTCCGAAAAAGAGGTTGCATTCATCGCACTAAAAATCCGAAGTCAAACGATGATTGCCTAACAGATGAGGGATTAAATGGGATTTATTCTGAAATTTGGATGCATCATTTTTCACGCTTCAAAAACGGCAAACTCTTTCGCCATGGGTTTAAGTGGTGAAGGTATTTTATCCAGGGCTGTGCTGATAAACCGATTATTCTTTTTGATTTAATAACAAAGTTTATAAACTGAAATTTTTTGAAAGACGCATTTCTCGGAATGTGCTAAGTTTGTAGTAAATCAATAAAACGATGGAAGACAGCAAGTTGATTAGGATGGACAATATGGGCATTGTCGTCGAATCGCTGGATGAGGCGATTGCTTTTTTTACCGAAATCGGTCTGAGATTGGAAGGCCGGGCGATGATCGGTGGCGACTGGTCCGGCCGGGTAACAGGCCTTGGAGATCAGAAGGTGGAGATGGCAATGTTGGTAACGCCGGACGGGAATAGCCGATTGGAATTGTCGCGGTTTATTCGTCCTGCGCTAATCGCGGATCACCGTGCGGCACCGGTAAATGCGCTGGGGTATTTACGGGTGATGTTTACCGTATCGAATATAGATGAGTTGGTGGACAGATTGTTGAAGCGGGGCTCGACTTTGGTCGGTGAGATTGTGCAGTATGAAAATGCGTATAAACTATGCTATATCCGGGGATTAGGTGGTTTGCTGGTGGGATTGGCGGAACCACTTTAGTTTTCGGCCTTCGGCCATCTGAATGAAGCTCATCATATTATTGGCCCTTAGATTCAGCTTGTTTTCAAGGCCTCTGAAATAGAAACTATCTGGTCCCATATCGCCCGTTGCGTATTTGTGCTTGTGTCTGTGCAAAGGTGTTGCAGCCATTTCTGTCCTGACTTAAGTTGTTTTACCTGTTTTCTTTTCCCAAACCAGCACTTCCCCGTTTTGTAAAACAATCCCCGGTGATTTCTCTGTATCTTCGCCGGCGAGCCCGGCAAATTCGTATAGGAATTGATCAGTGGATTCTCCCATTACTATGGTAATATTTACGCGCTTTAAATCTATATTCTAATTTGAATTTTAATTTATATATTTTATCTTTAAGCAATAATTGCTAATTATATTCTTATAAGAAGTAACCAATTTGAATCTAAAACCAATTTAAACGTCTTAATTCGAAAGCACATGAAAAAGAGAGTTATTGTAGTCGACAACGATGATGATATCTTGCAAATCATCCGCTTTATACTTGAGGAACAAGGCTATTTGGTTGAAGCAGTCAACGATATACTTTCATTTAATAAGTTGGGTAACGTTAAACCTGACCTGATCCTGCTTGATGACTGGCTTAGCGATGGATATGGCCATCTACTTTGCAGAGCACTAAAGCAGAACCGTCAGACCAAAACAATTCCGGTGCTACTGATCTCTGCAAAAAATGACATCGAATCCATTGCTGCAAAAAGCCATGCAGATGATTACATTGCCAAACCGTTTGATCTCGACTTTTTTATGAATAAAGTTAAATCTTGGATGTCACCGCATAAAAACCCGCTCAGACCGGATTAAACGCAATGACTAATAAAATGATAAATAAAGCAATACGGAAATTTTGTTCTCACTTGTTAGCCGTCACAAGCCACTCTTGATTAGCCATTAGCGAGTTTTAATTGGAATTCTTTTTTGCAATTCCATGGCGATTTGTTTAATTACTAATAAAGGTAGCCAAAGTATTGTACGCCTCAATTTGTACATTGGTCGTGATCCTCGACTACAATTATTTCTGCAACCAGAACATTGTCGATATCAGCTATAGTAAGGGCGTGATCGTTTTTGCCTTTGTCTGTGGGTTTTACGGCAGTAGGGTGATCGCCCTCATGGACCGCCTCAAGGAGGTTTTGTTACCAAACTGCGGTACAAGTTCATTACCCGGGACTTCGCCGTCAACCGGTGCTAATATATTGATCGCTGCGCTAAACGTAAAGGTCGTGGCGGATGCCACTTTACTTACTCCGGCGGAAATTGCTGCAGTAAGCACATAATGGCTCAACAATGTGGTTGTTACCTTGAAATCTAAAGTGACAGGGACTTGTATTGACCGGGAGCCGGATGGCAATCGACCCAGCAGGCAATTTCACATTTCAAAATGTTACTCCGGGAAATTATACCATAACAGCTGATTTTCAGCATCCGGCAGGAGGGGCACCCCTTCACCTCGAAGGAACGCTAACCGGTCAGATCAGTAGCGGGAAAGCAGCGGTAGATGTAGGGCTCGAAAGGTTATAGACTATCCCAACTTCCTGATCACCAGTTTTCATTGCAGGGAAAAAACGAATGAAGTATTTTTACCGGCAGTATGAAAAATTTAATGCAGATCCTGCCTGTCTCTTTTGATGGACAAAGCGGGAAATATCGGATGATCATACCATCATTGATTTGTGATAACCTTTTGTTATCCTATACGGGTAGCGAGGGGTTATTGCTTTGCAACAAGGACAGGCAGTTGCTTGAAAGGCTTAAAACCGAAATCCTGTCTGAAAATCAAATGGCGCTTGATCGGTACGAGAAGTTTCAATCGAACCGATGGTACAAATTAAGCCTCGGTTTTGCCGCTGTATTAGCGGTTGGTACATCGATTGTCTTTGAAAAAGATATGATATCCGATGAGGCCTACAAGTGGCCATTTAATATCGCTGCAAGCCTGCTCATGGTGAGCTTGCTGTACTATATTTTTATAAATTATACGATGGTCGGGCGAACGCGTCGCGCCGAATCGCTACGCGACAGCCTTAGCCTCGTTCGTTTACACCAGGAGATAAAGGTAAATTTTCAATGCTGACCTTTTGCACCTGAACTGAGATCACCCAGGCAGACAAACTTATTGTAATTATTATTTATTAATGAGTTAGTCGCAGATATCATTAAAAGTGAATATTGAAAATTCAAAGTTTTTTTATAAAAAATACTTTGATAATAAAATATTTATATAACTTAGGGCACAAGACCTGAAACCTTATGCCTATGAATGCACAGCATCCAAACACCCTGAATTTACCTGAATCTTTCATTCCCTATTCGCCACGAACGGTAATGCCGGATCTGTTCAAAATACATCAGAATATTTTATTTAATGCCTTCGACGATCTGTCGGATACATCAAGTTCTTCCATTAGATGCTCAAATAAGCATTTGACGGACCTCAAATTCGAATCTCAACATGGATTTCCTGAAAAACAATGTCACTAATACACAATAAATTTTCTGGTATTCATCCAAGATCAATATATAAGTTTTCATCGGGAAGCAAAAATCTACTGTCATCAAAGATGTATGAAAGCTTTTAAGCTGCCTATCTGAACACCGGCTGGCAGCGTTCAGAAATGATATTAAATAAAAGACGATAATATGTATTTAACCATTATCAGTGGAAACCTTAATATGATTTATACATGTTGCCGGTATAAACGCCTTTCCGAAATAACATGGTGAAAACGGGGCTGTTTATCGGGCAGTAAAGATTTAATTATGCACAACTCGGTCGAGCCTTGTTGCCTATGTCGATTCTGTTTGCTAAAAATAAAAAGGGGTAAGCCGAAAACCTTTGAACGAGTAGGCAACGAGTATGCCGAAAATCGTATAGAGTAGGCACTTAAGTTTTTTTGTATGAACAAAAACCTAAACAACCCGCTTCAGGATCTCAGCAAGCTGACTGAGGCTGAAAAACTTGATTTATTTCAGGTAGAAGAATTGGAGTCCAGACTGGAAATGACAGTGGTGAGCATGGCGACAGCGCCGTCAGGCAACCAGGGATGCGAGCCGAGTGGTGGTGGCGGTGGCGGATCAACTCCCCCTCCTGCAGACAGTTCCTGCTCCTGGACCGATTAATCTCGAAGGATTTATTTTGAAGGTACAATCTTTGGGAACATTCCCAAAGATTGTTTACAGCCAAATCGCAAGAAAAGACAGATAAACCAATGGATATTTTAACAAAACGAAAAAAGTCGATCCTTAGGCTCCTTCCTGAGCTTGGCATGGATGAACTCGTGCATTTCGTTTCTGGCGGAGATCTTTATCTTAATTACCCTGATCTTTTTTACGAGCCGCTGACAGGTCGGAAAGACCATTTCAGCAATCGCAAGCTTGCTTTGTTATGTCTCGCAGGCGTTCTATACTATCGTTTTTTATTGAAACTTGACCGTAAGATAGATACAAATCAAAGTGCGTTCAATCCTGAAACTGACCTGGAGTTCATAACTACGGTTGAATCAAGTGTCAGGATACTATCCCTCTTATTCAAACCCGCTTCTCCGTTTTGGGCACGTTGGGGAACGCGACGGGGAGAATTTATTGAGGGTATGCAGATCGATTTTGCGTTTAAGCAATATATGAAAGACACAAATCCTTTTCACGTACACAGAAAAGAAGTGACCATGGAGCTTTACACCAAACTGGCAAGAGGAAAATGCGCTTTTGGAAAATCGGCTGTCGACGGCATTTCCATTTTATATCAAACTAACCACCAGGTCAGCGGGACAATCATGCAAATACATGATAATTTTATGGTTGCCTGGTCGATCATCGATGATCTGGAGGATTTTCGAAAGGATATTGAAAACCCGCAGATTAATTACTGCATTTGGAAGTTGTCAAATTATTATCACGATAATTTGATTGATTATCAGTTTTTTACAACGACGGAACATGTTAAATATCTTTTTCTTTCTGGTGTGGGTTATACCTGCTATGAAGATGCTGTTCATGTTCTGGAAGGGATTTTGACATCCCTCAAAGACATTCCTAATGCCCATTTTTTATCAGGTATTATCCAGTTAAAGAAAAGAGAATACAAGCTAAAACAGCTCGCAATTTTGGGCTATCTGGATAAGTTTAATGCTACCTTTACCAATCACGGCAATAAAAAGTTACAACAATACCTTAACAAACAGTCTTTACAATACGGTAAAGAACGGGCTGTCAATTATATTTCCAGCAGGCAAAATGAAAATGGAAGTTGGCACGATTATGAACTGCCCTTTGCCGGCACGAGTAACGTCTGGATAACCTCCTATGTCTTGACCCAAACGAATACAGCGCTGAAAAGCGCGGGTCAGGTAGAACGAGCAATAAACTTTCTAAAAGACAACAAATCAGGCTCACTATGGGGTTATAACAAGCTATGGTTATCGGATGCTGATTCTACTACCTGCTCACTTTTGGCGTTTCACCTGAATAACGAAAGTGTTGAAAACGAATTATCCGGCTGGCTTACCTTTCAGGCAACAGATGGGGGCTTCAAGACATACGACAGTCATGAGAGCTTAGTTGCCGCGTTAAACTTAAGGCAGCGCACCAGGGACATCACGGCGGGATGGACCGGGAGTCATCTTTGTGTGAGTGCCCTTGCCTATTATTTTTTATATCATAAAGGATTGAGCAATACGAAAGCTTTCAAAAAGCTGAATGATTATATACTTAAAAACCGAAACGACCGGCAATTGTGGGATGCCTACTGGTGGACCTCGCCTGTCTATTCTACAAGTTATGTGCTTCAGACAATGATCCGTTATAACTTTAAGAAATACCGAGACATTATTGAAAGCTCAATTGCCGCTTTGCTTGCTATGCGCAACCGCGATTTCAGTTATGCTGACGAACGGGGAGAAGTTAGCTGTTTTTACACCGCACTGGTGATGAAAGTTTTAATTGAATATAATAAGGTTGTTCCTGTTTACGGGAATGAGATAAAGCAGATCAGTAGCTGGCTTTTACACCAGCAGTTGTCGGATGGCTCTTTCCCTTCCAGCTATTGTCTCAAGACCCCGGCGCCAAATGTGATTGGGTATGTCAATTCAAAAGATTGGAAGGCAGCAAATAAAACAAACGCGAACGCCGTACGCGACGACTTTCACCGGGTTTTCACTACTGCTTCATGTATTAATGCGATGATCGATCTATGACTACGACTAATTTTCAATTGATACCACACAAAGCAGCAGGAATCCAGATTGAGCCATTTGCGTCAAGTAGCAGCTTTTTACTAATCAGGGAAGATCTTGATAACAAACAATACCTGAACATCAACATAATGACGGCTGAGGTGCTCAGGCTGATTGACGGAAAAACTACCGTAGAACAGATCGCCGGCTGTTTTAATCAAAAATATAACAGCGATATACCCTGTGACAGTTTTTATAATCTCCTTTTCGACGGTGAGCTGGCAAGGCTGAACATTGTAAGCCCTGAACAGTTCAGCGATGAACCCGCATCGGCTGTCAATATTTCTCCCTTTAAGAGGAAGGATAAGTATTTAATATTAAAGATTAAACTTCTCAATAAAGATTGGGTACACCGGCTCAGCCAGCCGTTTAAATTCCTTTTTCAAAAAGCATCATTTTATCAGCTTATGTTAGGAATGCTGGTTTTTTTAAGCTTTTTCTTCTTAACCAGCAACCTGGGCTTTGATCAGATCCGTTTCTACCTGAGCAGCCATTATTCCTTTGGCTTTTTAGTGATCTATCTGGTAAGTCTGCTTTTGCATGAACTTGGACATTCGGCAGCAAGTATTAAATTTGGTGCGGATCACAGTGAAATAGGATTTGGATTTTATTTAATCACTCCTGTTCTTTACGCCAATGTAACCGATGTCTGGCGGCTGAAGAAGCCGCAAAGGCTGATTATTGATCTGGCAGGAGTTTTTATGCAATTCCTGGTTAGCTGTACGGGAGTTGTCCTGTATTTCTTTTTTGAGATCGAGATTATCAAATACTTTGCGCTTTTTGTATTCCTGACCAGCCTGGTAAACCTAAACCCGTTCCTCAGGTTCGATGGTTACTGGTTCCTGACAGATGTTACAGGAACTTTTAACTTGCGGTATCACTCAGATAAATTATTCTTTAAATTTCTGCGATGGCTTACCGGGCGGACAGCGTGGCCGCTCACCAGCAGGGAAAATGTCTGGCTCTTTTTGTATTCATGCGCCAGCTGGACATTTCGCATCGGGTTTATATTTAGCGTAGCCTGGTATGGACGCCATATACTGACGTTCCCGATTTACCTTCCCCAAAAGATCATTAATGCATTTGAACATATAAGAGATTTTGGTTATTTAACCGATATAATAATGAGCTGTATGCTGCCGGGGTTTTTCTATTTCATGATATACAAGACCATAAGGGATTTCTATAAACACCTCAAACCTGAAACAAGATGAAATATAAAGTATCAAACTTCAACATTTTTAGTTGTGCCATCAATGAATCCGGGAAGAGGGTGCTAATGAATACCTATTCGGGTCAGACACTGGTGGTCAGTAAATATTGCCATGAGTTTCTGCTGGATGGCCGATTATCTGAAATTCCCGAACTCATTACCCGAAAACTGATCGATGTTGGCGCCGTTGTCGAGGCAGAGAAAGATGAGTTAAAAACCGTCATTGACGAAAATGATGAAGGGGGCACCACCGGTCAAAATCTCTACCAGGTGATCATGCCTTCCGCGTTTTGCCAGCTTGGCTGTCACTATTGTGGGCAACAACATGCAAAAAACAGCCTGGCACCTGCGCTGTTTACAGCGCTGATAGACAGGATCAGGAAAAAACTGGAAAGTAAGCGTTACAAAAGCTTGACTATTGCCTGGTTTGGCGGAGAGCCCTTACTCGCTCTGAATACGATACGGTCTCTGACGAAACTGTTGCTGGAGCTATGTGAAGAATTTGAAATTGCATATTCCGCCAGGATCGTTACAAATGGTATGAGCCTGAAAGAAACAGTTTTCCGAGAACTTACGACAGATCTTCATATCAGGAGCATTGAGGTTACCCTGGACGGCACCCGGGAATTTCACGATCAAAACAGATTTACCAAAGAGGGAACGCCTTCTTTTGATATTATATTTAACAACTTGATGACGTTGTTCCAATTGCCCCAATATGATGTCAAAAAATGTGAAGTCACTATTCGTTGTAACGTTAACCAACAAAATGCGGATTCCGTTGCGGCATTAATTGAATTATTTCATAAGCATGAGTTTCAAAAAAAAATCGCTTATTTCTATGCTGTTGGCATTTATTCCTGGGGGAACGATGCACATGAACAATCATTGACGAAAGAAGAATTCGCCGGGCGGGAATTAGTTTGGAATACGCAGTTGCGAAAGCTTGGATTTAAGATATTTGTTAAGCCCGCCAGAAAAAAGGTCGTTTGTATGACGGTAGACAAGAACGCTGATGTTTACGATGCATACGGGAATATATTCAATTGCACAGAGACGCCGTATGTTAATGTTTATAAGGGGACAGACCATCAATTCGGTCATCTGATGTTCTCCGGGGAATCACAAGGCAGCAGAAACGTGCTTTCGGATTGGCATAATACTTTACGAAAAGGTACCTTTCAATGTTCCGGTTGCCCCGTTTTACCTGTTTGCGGGGGGAGCTGCCCGAAGTCATGGCATGAGGACATGCGTGCCTGTCCAACTTTTAAATTCAATAATCCCGAGAAACTTCTCATGTACTATCTGGAAAACAAAAGGCAGGAGTTAACTGGTGTTGAAAAAGAGGGATTGGCAATTTTTCATCAGGACAAAAAGTGGGTCGCAGATTACCTTGATGCTTAAGTTAAAGAAATGAGCATAAAGTTGTCTAAATATCTGATCATTGTTCCAGAGGAAACCGCCTTATCGTGTCCGGGTGATAAATTACTTTTGTTTTCTTTGCGTACCGCTAAGCTTATCAAAATGTCGGTATTTGCTTACAGGTTGCTGAAAAGTGATCGTTTTGATGGGCTGCCCGACACCTTGTTTATGAAATTAGTTGAGAACGAGATTCTCATTTCCGCGAAGGAATTTGAATTTGAATCTATTATTCAAAAACATATCGCTATTGCGGCGGATCTTCAGCAGGCTTTAAAGCGCTCTTTCTTTCCCGCCCCCCCTGTAAAAAGCAAACATTCTGAAGCGAATTCGAAAGCGCATTCTATCAAAGACCGGAAATGGCCCCTTGAGCTCCGGTATCAATTTGATGCAGCAGGTGAAAAGAAATATTTTCCTGCCGGGATGGCAGATTTGCTTATGGCACAAGCGCCTATATGCTGTGATTGTATCTGCTTTCCGGTCTGCGGAGCTAAAATTCCCAAACTGCCAGGAACTGTTGACGACTGTCCTATTAGAATCGAGGAAATAAGGGCCTTAATAACCGATACCGTTTCATTTATGCCTTGATATGGAAGCAATATTTAGGAGTGTTCTTCCGGAGTTAAAAGTTTACGATCAGCTTATGATGCAGACGTTGAACAGGTGTTTATCAGCCTCAGAAAAACAGATGTTTTTTTACTTATCAGAGCGTTATACGAAAGGCATTACCGCCGCCCGGGCAAACAGGCTCATTGAATCAAGCTTTTATTTTCGCGAGAACGGCTCATTGAATCTCCTTTACGGTTTTAGCGACATGCTTAATTTATTAACTGAAAAGGTATATCTATCCGCCAAGTCCTACCAGCTTTTTAAGTTGCGGAAAAAAGACGAGGCAATGGCTATGGTGGACGAAGTGTTAAAAAAAAGCGGCCTACTGCAAAGTCTGGGTTTTAGTTTCCTGCTTTTTAACGATATTCAACAATATCATAATTTAGGAAGGATACATATTGCTTATGAAGACCATGATATGGCTTTTTTGATCGCACAAAATTTGTTGATTTTTTTGATGACTTGCAAAGGCTGTGATTTCAAGTTGGGATTTATGCCCGATATTGACACATCTGTTGACGGGTACCAACAGCTAAGAAACCTGATGACTATCCAAGTCCTCACCTGGTTATTGTCGGAAATACAAAAAGTATCGCTGAAATACGATATAACAGCACAAATCAGCATGTTATTTCGTGTAATTAGAAAAGAACTGAAATCATTTGTTTGTAATAATGAGGCTGACCTTAATATGTTCACATATTTGTCAGTGTTGTTATCTTTCACGAAGGGGGCCTCGGATTTTAAGCAAAAATCAACACTGTATATATCATCCCATGATGAGCTCTTTTTCGGAAGTAATCAACATCTGGAAGCGTTAATTGAATTGTCCCAGAAATAAAACTATAGCGAATTATGCTAAAACACTATCTCAAAATGACATTCCGCGATATCTGGCGGAATAAGAAATTTTCAGCCATCAATATTTTGGGACTTGCAATCGGTATGGCTGCCTTTATATTGATCTTTCTCTGGCTACTCAATATGCTGACATTCGATCGTTTCCATAAGAACGCTGATCAGATCATGGTCATTTGCAGCCGCGATAAATATATTGACGGTGTGTACGCGTGGAGAAAGACACCTAAAATTCTGGGCGGCACTTTAAAACATGACTATCGTCAGGTGGAGGAGATGACACGGTTTGCTAATAATCAATATCTGCTGACGTTTGGGGATAAAAAATTGACGGCTAATGGCAGCTTCGTAGATCCGGGGTTTTTACAAATGTTCGATTTTCCATTGCTGAAAGGGGATCCCAAACAGGCTTTAAGTCAAAAAGACCGCATCGTTATTACGGAAAAATTTGCAAAGTCGTTATTCGGTGATGAAGATGCAATGGGGAAGGTTATCAAAGTTGACACGTCAACCTACGTCACCGTCAGCGGGGTTATGAAAGACCTGCCTGCAAACACCATGTTCGATTTTAACTATTTGCTTTCCTGGGAATATTTAAAGAAAGACCGCCTTGCAGACGAAAACTGGTCCAACAGTTCTGTGTACACTTTCGTGCAACTCAGGAATGGCTACAGCAATATCGATTTTGACAGGGAAATCGAAAATATTTCGGCAGATCATACAAAGGACAGCGCTAACCCTTTAACGGTTCGTTTATTCACACAGCCACTGAAGCGCTTTTATCTTTATAGCGATAGCCAGAACGGGCAGTTTACCACGGGACGAATTGTGCTGGTGCAGCTGTTTGCCATTGTTGCGATCTTTATACTGGTTATTGCTGCGATCAATTTCATGAACCTAAGCACAGCAAGAAGCGAGAAGAGGGCGCGTGAAGTAGGTTTAAAAAAAGCCATTGGGACCAGTCGGTATATTTTGATCATTCAATTCCTGGTCGAAAGCCTCCTGATGTCCTTTATAGCTTTTTTTGTGGCTATATCGATCACTTTAGTCGTCTTGCCATTTTATTCGGACCTGGTACATGTCCAGCTGTCTATACCTTTTAACAGCAGTTATTTTTGGATCGCTGTTGTCGTTTTTATTTTACTCACCGGCTTACTGGCAGGAAGTTATCCAGCCTTTTATCTTTCGTCATTCAAACCCATCGCAGTGCTCAGCGGATCTTTTAAGCCGCCGCGATCCAGGCTTAGCCTTCGCTCGGTGCTTGTGGTGCTTCAATTCACGTTTACAACCGTCCTGATCATATCCACTATCATCGTTGAAAGGGAAATAAATTACGCGCAGGGAAGAAGTGCAGGCTATGATCAGAACAGTTTGGTTTTTACACATTTCACCGGGAAAACGGAAAAAAACTACCAGTTGATAAAAGATCAGCTCTTAAACACGGGTGCAGTGTTGTCGGTTACAAAAAGCTTATCCCCGGTTACTGAAAGTTCCGGTAATATCTGGGGCGTCTCCTGGCCGGGAAGCAGCAGGATCGATTTGAAGACAATTTTTGCGCGTTATAGCACTGATGCCGATTTTGTAAAAACGATGAAAGTTCGCTTACTGGAAGGCCGGGATATCGACAGCTATTCTTTTCCGCTCGATAGCTCCGCTATTTTATTGAATGAAAGTGCTAAAAAGGCTATCGGAATTAAGAATGTCATAGGCCTCAAAGTAAATGAAGGCGGCAGGGATTGGCATGTCGTGGGTGTAATCAGTGATTTTGTCATTGGTTCTCCCTATGAAAAGATTGCCCCGATGATCATCGAGGGGCCCTTTTCATCGTTTAATGCTATTCATTATCGATTAAACCCTGTCAGGTCGGTTGCCGAAAACCTGGATAAGATTGGCAGCGTATTCAAAAAGCTGAATCCGGATTTTCCCTTTGAATATCAGTTTGCAGATGAGTCTTTCAACCTGAAATTCCGGGGTATGCAGGGAATGGAAAAATTGGCATTTGTTTTCGCGGGCCTTTCCATATTTATCTCTTGTCTCGGATTGCTCGGGCTCATTACTTTTGTTGGTGAGGTCAGACTCAAGGAAATAAGTATCCACAAAGTATTGGGTGCCACCACTGTTAAAGTCTTTTACCTGCTGACCTTTGATCTCTTTAAGTTGATCCTGGTCTCCTTTATATTCGCTATACCGTTTGCGTTGTATATTAAACACATCATATTACAAAAATTTACTTATAGCATCGGTTTTTCGTTTTGGTGGTTTCTGTTTGCTGTGGTATTGTCGTTATTGCTGGCTTTACTGACCATATGCTATCAAACGTTGAAGACAGCAAGAACAAATCCGGTTAAGGCATTAAAAGCTGAATAAATATGGTGGCGGATAAGTGTTTCGGCTTAATAACGATGAACAAAATCGGATTGATCAAAAAGTCGAAATGAGCCGAACGGGGCAATGAGTCGTCTATCCTGGATGATTATTCAGCCCCGAAATACTGTTGCCGCTGATCAGGCCTTTTATGGTTAATGTTATTAGGAAGGTATTGGGAAAGACTACCCGGCATTTTCGGGAATGGGCAGCAGAAGTAAACAAAACATTGAAGTTAACAACAATGCAGCATTGACGACATGAAAAACGAAAGCGTGACAGTTTTCCTGCTGGTTGCAATGGCTGACGGTGCGATCATGCGGCAAAGAGTGGTGGATATTGCCCAAACTAAAAGCAACGCAACCTCAAATATGGCCACATCAAAACTTACAAGTAATACCGGCAGATGTATCGATCATAGATAGTATAACATCCGGAGGCACTGAAAAGAAGAACCTGATACTGCTGCAACCCCCAGTATCCATAAATAAAACTAAATGTGGATGCAAAGCATATAAAGTAACCGACATCTGGCCTGCATTGGAGAAGTGATGGGCATGAGCCGTTTCTTGTAGGTGCATATGCTTATCTAAAGAAAATTGGCATTGTCACTTTCTGCCCTAACTCGCAGCGCGTGGCAATGGAAAAGGATTCTGATCCCTGTACCAATGAATCGCTTGGGTGATTTCGTTTTCCTGCACCTGTTCCTTGCTAACCATTTTAAACACTAATTTTCTCCCACTTATGGTAGCTGTTACCAGGACTTCGTTCTCCCCGAGGTTAATCTCATCTTCCAGGGGATCTAAAACGTATACCCTCGAATCAAGTTCAGGGATAATGATCACGTCAATACCGTAACTCGAAATCAAATAGTAGGTTTTCTCCATATGCTTACCCTTGCAAATTTTATACCAATCTGGCCTTAAAAAGGAGAATCAGTCCAATAATTCAGCGCTACTCCGATGCTTATCATTAATTTTATTATTATTTAATTTTTTTATATTCATGTTTATATTTTATTAGTTGTTTAAACAAGTATAAATGAGGTTTGATGGCGATATTTAATGCTAACAATATGCGCTGTGTTATCTTTTTAAGAAGTTTACAGCAACAGATAACTAAACCTAATTTGCAAGTTTTGCTTGGTAATTCAAGTTTTGTTTTTTTTTATGCGTTTATTTTTCAACTATTTATTATTTATTGCCAGGTACAGCCTAAGCTGAAAAACTGTATTTGCAAATATCTAAGCCGAAATGCTTGGGGTAGTAAGAGCCCGGAAACACAATATTGTTTTTCGTGTGTTAACCATCCAAAAAGCTACGGATTTCGTTAATGCTTTATAATTTCATCTTATGAATTTAAATTTCCATAACGGATTAATAAATGCCGGTATGCTTTCTGCGGATAACATCAATCAGCCCCGGCTGGCACATTGGGAGCATGATGTTATTAGCAATGGTGATAAATGGTCTGATGCAATATTTGATATCCTGGAACTTCCGGTCGATACCGAACCGGACCATAACATTATCTTTAATGCTCACCGGGAACCGTACCTGGGGATGATGAAAGCAGCTGTAGCGAAGGCTTACGAATCGGGAACTCCGTGGGACCTGGAGCTGGAACTGCTTACTGTAAACAGGCATGCTATTTGGGTGCGTTCTTACGGCAGCGCAGTTATTGAAAACAATGTGCTTGTTAAAGTGAAGGGATACTTAATGGATATCGACGCTTACAGAAGTGATTCAGCGTCGCATACGTTGCTAAAACAACAGCATAAACAACTGAGCAGCTTCACCCATATCCTTACGCACAATTTAAGAAATTATGCTTACAATATCTCCATGCTTACGGAATTAGTTGAAAGGGATCAGCTTGACGCTTATAATTCCAGTATATTGGATAAAATAGTTTCGGTTTCCGGTAGTTTGACGGAAACGATCGAACAGATGTCCGAAATTATCAAAGCGAAGGAGGATGTAATAGAGTCAGAGATGTTGAACTTTGATGAGGAGACCCAACGCGTGCTTGACGCGCTCGTTGCGGAGATTGAATTGCACAATGCCTCGATAGAAACAGATTTTGTTGTGCCGGACATCCTTTTCCCAAAGCTCTATCTCAAAAGTATCCTCATGAACCTGATCAGTAACTCTATAAAGTACAGAAAAGAAAACGAACGCCCCGAGATACTGATCAGTACCTATTTTGATGATGATAAAAGCTGCCTGATTTTGGAATACCAGGACAATGGGATTGGCATCGACCTGGAGCGGCACGGCGACAAAATATTCGGGCTCTTTAAAACATTCACAAGTAGGCCAGGTTCGAACGGGGTAGGTTTATTTCTTGTAAAAACGCAGGTTGAATCACAGGGCGGTTACATTGTGGTAGAGAGTAAACCCGACATCGGCACAATTTTTAGAATTTTTTTTAAGCCAGGCATGAACGGAAGTGAATAGTCATCGAAATTCCTAAGTTGATATTTTACCTCGCGCTCACTTTCCTCACCAGCTTGATCTTGTTCTTAAATCTGCTTTTACGCAGTTTGATAAAATCTGGAGTGTTATTTATTATGGATAGCTTTTTTATCCTACCTTAATAATAAGTTTATCTTGCTAATAAGTTATAAGCTGTATTTGTTCTGGCAGAATAAGTTATACAATTGCGCGACGCAACAAAAAAATGTAATAAATCCATGTCTTTTTAACAGATCGCTCGATGGTCGAAAATCCCATTAATTTAAAACTCATTAAATAGCCCGGTGTTCGGCAGCGTGTTCAGTGGCTTCCTGTTGGTCGGCGTATGTTCTTCATAACTGATCGGTAACAACTGTTGTTGATGTAAGTACAATAGAATGGTCAAACTTTCCAAATTATTTCATGATTACACCAGAGTTGTGGCCTTGCCGGTGCAATGTGATGATTCAGCTTTCGGTAATCATGCCAGCCTTAAAAAAGCTTAAACCCAGAGCTGTTATTACTTCATTAACATGGGCAACGGCATCTGGTGGCTAGTGGGCGTCACTCCGAACTATATTGTTTCTACGCGACTCGTAGGGTTTCTTATGATCAGGCTGATGAAGAAGGAATTGGACATCAAATTCTATTCAGCAATTCATCATTCGGAGAACCCCGTAAATTCAGGCAGCAAAAAAGAAAGCCATATCCGCGTGTCGGTTACCAGCTCGATCAATTTTTCAGTGAGGGCAGTAACATGCGGACTGATAGATATGGCGAAAGCATCAGCAACAGGGCGAAATTGCAGCTGGAAGTAGTTGATGCCTGCATACCGGTTTTTAGTGCAGGTTGTATCGGTATACCCGTCACAAATTATTTTTGTTAATGTAATGTAGGTATACCGGGGATTAAACCGAATCATCCCGGGATACCTGCATTTCACCGATCAGAAATTAAAGCCTTGTGTGTTTCTTTTGGCGACAGCTTCCTCGGTTTTTGGAATAAGCATGTCCAGGCCGAAATCAACCACCTCTGATTGAACCTGTTCTACAAAGGGTCGAAAACTGCGATCATATTCAATAAAGGCTTTTTCAAAATTGCCGTTACATTTGCCGAAGGCATCAGCCAGCGCAGCTGCACCGTCAATGGCAATAGAGCCGCCGCGACCAGCAGCCGGAGAGGGACAATAACCGGCATCCCCAACAAGTGCTACACGGCCCTGGGTCCAGGAGGGCATTTTCACCTGGCAAAGTTTATCAAAATAAAATGATGCTGACCCGGCAGTTTCGGCCAGTAGTTCCTTTGCACGCCAGCCCGCATCTTTGAATTGTTCAAAGATCATTTTGCGCATTTGTGCTTCATTTCGATAGTCATAGGGAATATCGTTTTCAGAAAAATAGGCAAAGCAAATATCCGTTTTACCGTTATAGGCATTAAGCATGATCGTTTTACCGACTTCGCTGTACATCTGCGTAGTATTTTCAGGGATCAGCAGGTGGTCAACTATAGTGATGGAAAAGTAGGCATTGAGAAATTGGGTAAACTCTTTTTCTTCGCCAAACCAAAGCCTCCGTACGGCGGAATGGACGCCGTCACATCCGAATACCAGATCGAATGGCCGTGACTCCATGTTCCTGAAAGTTACCTGCATCTGATCGTTTTCTTCGGTCAATCTGGTAATGGTCTCGCCGAAAACAAATTCCACCTTATCGCTGACCAGGTCATATAGCATATGCAGTAACAAGTCCCGTTCGATCTCATATTCTTCCTGTTCCCGATGCTGGTGATGATCCTGACGAAGTGTTATATCGTCGCCATCTTTGAATTCCATATTTTCCATCGTCAGCCGGTTATGAAAGATCTCGTCGAATATGCCCATCCGCTGTACGATATCGATCGTTCTTCCCAGTATGTTTACGGGCGTGCCGCCTTTTTTGAGACCGGGCGCAATTTCCACGACGGTAACCTTGTATCCGAATCGGTTCATCCAGTATGCAGTTGATAAACCGGCGAAACTTGCGCCGGAGATCAATACTGATCTTTGATTTTTAGTAGTCATTTCTTTTACATTTTATGATGCAAAGAAAGAGTGAATACTGATCCGGAAATAGGTCAAACCCGTGAAAGACTTGGACTAACCGAGGTTTTTAGGCCTGAATGATGCCGGTGATGTTCCCACGATCTTGGTAAATAGCCGTGAAAAATAAGGGTATTCATCATAACCCAGCATTGCGGCTATTTCTTTCAATGACAGATCAGAATGATATAATTGTCTTTTGGCTTCCAGGATGAGCCGCTGCTGTATGTGCCAGGATACCGGCTGTCCTGTAGCATGCTTAACGCATTCGTTCAGGTAAGGAACAGAGATGTTTAATAATTCTGCGTAATCCGAGGGTCGTTTTTTGGTTGTGTAATTTATTCCCAGCTGCTGCCTGAATGATCTGGTGATCTGTTCCTGCCGGGTCAGGGCATCAGGTTCTCCAATATTTTCCTGGTAAAGGGAGATAGAAAGGCCGACCAATGCGTTGCCCTGCTCTTTAAGCAGCGAGTAAAATAAAGGGACATTTTTTCTTTGCCAGAATTTCATCAGTAGATCAGCGGTCTCAGATAGGATATTAAATTGCTCAATGTTCAGTTTCAATGGTGAAGCCGGACTGATCTCTTCCAGCAGCTTGACAAAATCAGTATTGAGGTGGGCATTGTCCAAAGCCCAGGCATAAACGGTAACATGATCAAATCCAATAATCCGATGGACCTGATCAGGATGCAGGTATATAAAGGAAGGCGATTCAATATCGTACTGATGAAAATCGATCTCCATAGTTACGGATCCGCTTTCCAGCAGAAAAAAAGAGTGGCGGTCATGACGCTCCGGTTGTTGCCAGTCTCCTAATGGAGGTAACGTATCAAATGAAACCCGGTCGATTGTAATCCCTTCATCGGACTCATTGCCAAAGGTATTTACAGGAATGGTACCAGATCTTTTAGCCATATAAAATTTTACCAGTCACAAATATAGATTTTCAAACGTGTTAGATTTTAGGCTATGTGACTGATCTTAATTTAAAAAGATGGACATATATCACCGCATTATGATAAATCATTTAAGTCAGATAACGTTGTTTGACAAGAAAAATTGATCCTTTGGATACAAAATTGGGATATTTGGATACATAATGCTGCCTGGCATCCTGCAACTTTGCTATAATTAAGACCGCAAACAAACCGGAACATTGTCCGGGAATTGTTTCATGATAACATCCCTGAGCTGACTCTCATGCTCGTCACCCCAAACCCCTATAGCCTGGATCACTGGAATCAGCGTTTTTCCAAAGTCGGTCAAATCATACTCCACTTTTGGCGGCATAACCGGGTAGATCTTACGGCTGACCAATTCATGTGTTTCCAGTTCTTTTAATTGGATATTGAGTACCCGCCTGGATACATCCGGTATTTTACGCTGCAATTCACTCGGGCGTTTATGCCCCTGATGGATGAACCAGAGTATTCGGATCTTCCATTTGCCATACAGTACTTCGCCTACCAGATCAAGCCCACAATTCAGGTGCGGTAAGATCTTTCTTTCATACATACCACAAATATAAGCGGATGACCGGCAGTGGACAATAGGGATAAATTTCTCCCTATCTGAATCGTAAGCCCGTACTTGCCAATAGCTTAGGTACCGCCGAGATTTGCCCAAAACAAATACGATATGGAACAACAATTCAATTACTGTAATGAACTTACCGGTAAGACCGCGCTGGTGACCGGCGGTACCAAAGGTGCCGGCAAGGCTATTGCCGAACGGTTAAAAAACGCGGGGGCGACCGTTATCATCACCGCCAGGAACCAACCGGAACAAGCCGATCCCGGCCTGCACTTTGTCGCCGCCGACCTGAGCCAGCAAGACGGAATAGCTAACCTAATCAGTACGATTCAGCTAGACTTCGGCGGCTTGGACATCCTCGTTAATAACCTTGGCGCTTCAGAAACGCCCGGCGGCGGTTTTGCCGCACTGACTAACGAAGACTGGGAAAAAACCATCCGCACAAACCTGTTAGCTCCGGTCAGTCTGGACAGAGGTATTTTACCTCAAATGCTGGAACGCGGCAGCGGTGTAATCATTCACATTGCATCCATTCAGGGAAAACTCCCATTGCATGACGCTACCTTACCCTATGCGGCGGCGAAAGCCGGCCTGATCAACTACAGCAAAGGTCTATCGAATGAAGTTGCAGCCCAAGGCGTTCGTGTATTGACTGTATCACCCGGTTGGATCAAAACCGAAAATGTCAAATATTTTCTGGAAAGGATCGCAAAGAGTTCAAACAGCTCTATAGAGGAGGCTCAGCAAAGCGTTATCGATGCCTTAGGCGGCATCCCTATGGGCCGACCAGCCGAACCCGAAGAAGTAGGCGAACTGGTAGGCTTCCTGGTTTCCCCGAGGGCAGCCTACCTCACCGGAACAGAATTTATCATTGACGGCGGCACTATCCGAACCATTTAATTGTAAACAATAACATTATGAATATACCTCAAGTAATCGCAAACTTAATAACAGCTCAGAATGAGCAGAATGCCGTGGCCTACGCTGAATGTTTTGCTGGGACCGCCATCGTTCATGACGAAGGAAAGGTCCATCGTGGTAAGGTGGAAATACAGCAGTGGATCAAAGACGCGAACGAAGCTTATAATTCAGTGATGAAACCATTGAACTATGAAGAAAACGGAGCCGAAAGTTTGCTGACCGCAGAAGTAAACGGAACCTTTCCAGGCAGCCCGGCGCTACTAAAGTTTCATTTTATCATAGAAGAACAACAAATAACTTCGCTGAAAATAACCAGTTGATTTTATGTAATTAAAGATTCGTATAAAGAAGTCAACATTGTTTTATTAAAAAGGGATAACCACAAACGGGTCGTCCCTTTTTTATTGATTTTTTGTTGTCGGGATCCTATAAACCTAAATATTCAAAGGTATCTAAGCTTTATCAGAGGTAGAAAATGTAACCATTCCGGATGTTTTCCTCACAGATGAGATCAGTGTAAAAAAGGCGGTCGAAACCATCATCGGCAAAGAAGGAATGATCGATGTGCTATCTCTCAGTGACACCCGTAACAGCCTGCTAAATATGCCTTTTCACTACACCCTGGCGACTTTTGGATACATTCTGGAACCGGCAGCAGCCGAACTTTGCTTCAACAAAGACAAAGGAAAATGGATCTAAAGAACAGCACCATACTCAATCATAACAAATAACGATCAGACATGAAAAAAACAATTTTAGCTGCGGCTATGCTGCTCATTTCCGTAGTGGCATTTGCTCAGAAATTATCTCCGGACCAGATCATCGGCACCTGGCAATGTGAAGATTATAAGATAGAGATCTTTAGGACCGGCAGCAGCTACTCGGCCAAACTATTATGGTCAAAAGAGATGTTCGAGGCAGACGGCAGGACATCCAAAAAAGATATCAAAAACCCCGATGAGAAATTACGAAGCAGGCCAGTACAAGGTATCACGCACATTACCGAACTTATTTATAAGGATGGCGAATACCGTGACGGTAAATTATACAGTGTACAGGATGGTAATTCGTATAGCCTGAAAGGCAAACTTAATAGCGTTAACGATCTGGAAACACGCGGCTACAAAGGAGTTCCGATGTTGGGTAAAACATTCAAATGGAAACGCATTCAATAAAAGTGCTTTAAAACTACGTATATGAAAGATACACATAATGACAGCTTGTCGATGTTTTGGTTTGTGGTTTCTAATACTATGCCGCCTGTAGGCTTTTTCCTGTACTTTAAACACAGGAAGCAAAGTCCTAACAAGGCAAAAAGGGCCCTGACAAGTGCCATGATCGGTATACCGCTGGCATCAATAATGGGTTACATCATCAATACATATATCCTGAAATGATCATGATAAAAAATAGCATTTCATTACTCTTGCTGATCGTATCTGTATCCATCAGCTTTAAACACGCGTGGGATACGGCGCATTATCGGACCAACCCGGCATCGCTGACCATGATGACCAGCCTGGGTATAAATAAGTCGGCCGTTCCGGTCTTAGTATTTCTAACGGTGGTGATCGGTATACTTTTGCTGATCCCCAAAACATTCTTTCTGGGGAACATGCTGAATGCCATGTCTATCGTCATGATCATGGGATTGGCGTTACGTGCGGGGAATTACCGGATCGCCCTGATCGAGATCCCGTTCTTAGCGATGCCGCTGATCATGATCTGGCTAAAATATCCCTTTAAAAATTAACTAAATTGCAACATGTCCAAGGCTGCACCTTATAGAATAAGTTCGATAACAGAGATCCACCGTTTAATGGGGCTGCCCAAGCCTCACCATCCGCTGATCAGCATTGTTGACCTGAAAGGGTTTAAAAATGACCATGACATCGATGCCGTTATATTCGACTTGTATGTAATATCCATGAAACGGGGCTGCGACAATCTTTTTTACGGGCAGCAGAAATATGACTTTGATGAAGGCTTGATGGGGTTCATGTCCCCGGGCCAAGTATTGCGCGGTGAGGATAATGGTGTACCGCCGGCTCTGGAAGGCTGGATGCTGTTCATTCACCCAGACTTTCTCTGGAACACGTCGCTTGCAGCCAAGATCAAAAAATACGAATACTTCGGTTACGCGACCAATGAAGCGTTGTTCCTTTCTGACAAAGAAGAAACGGTCATTAACGACATCATCAAGAACATCAGAAATGAGTATCATTCCAACATCGATAAATTCAGTCAGGATATTATTATTTCGAATTTGGAAACATTGCTGAACTATGCTGAGCGTTTTTATCAGCGCCAGTTCATTACCCGGAAGATCACGAACAGTAAGATACTGGACCGGTTGGAGGAATTATTGACCGTTTACATCAATGATGAAGCTTTGCTTTCAAAGGGATTGCCTTCGGTACAATACCTTGCTGATGCATTAAATATCTCATCCAAATACCTGAGCAGTCTGCTGAAACAACTTACTGGTCAGACCACACAACAGATCATTCACGAAAAGCTGATCGAGAAAGCTAAAGAGAAGCTTTCCACTACTGACCTATCAGTAAGCGAGATAGCATACAGTTTAGGCTTTGAACATTCCCAGTCATTCAGTAAATTATTCAAAAGTAAGACCAAACTGTCGCCATTGGAGTTCAGGGCTTCCTTTAATTAGAAACCTTCGTGCTTTATCAGAAAGCTGCTAATCCGAAATCCTGTGCTTCGGCAGATATTAGGTGTTTTGCTTGTTTTGACTTTAAAGCCATTTAAATTTATTGATATCAGTTACAGGCAGATCCGGAAAAACTATAACAGCCTTTCTACTACAACATTGTGACTTTTGGATACATCTGCTTACCAGCGGCGCCTGAACTTTGCAAGTATAAAAACAAGTAAAATGCAAAACAGAAACAAAAATTGGACAATATCTCAGATTCCAAAAAGCAATAGTGGCTTAGCAGTTATTACCGGTAGCACAGAAGGTGTAGGATATGAAGATGCACTGGCTTTATCATCATCGGGGTGGAATGTGATCATGATGGGGCGTAACGCTCAAAAAGGAGCAGAGTCAATTGCTAAGATCCACCGCATCAACCCGAAGGCAAAATTGAGTTTTGAAAAAATAGATCTTGCAGACCTGTCCTCGATCAAAGCCTTTGCTTCAAGAATGATTTCAAAGGGGCAAGCTATCGATCTTCTGATCAATAATGCCGGTGTAATGACACCACCAAAACGAATGGAAACTGCCGATGGCTTTGAGTTGCAGTTCGGCACTAACCATATCGGTCACTTTGCATTAACCGCACAATTGCTGCCATTACTACGCAAATCACCAGGTGCACGTGTGGTGACCGCTTCGAGTGTGGCCAACCGTGAAGGAAGGATCAATTTTGACGACCTTCAATCAAGCTCTGCTTATATTCCGATGAAAGCATACGGTCAGTCAAAACTTGCGAACCTGATGTTCGCGTTAGAGCTCCAGCGGCAAAGTGAAAAACACGGTTGGGGAATAACGAGTATCGCTTCTCATCCGGGTGTATCCCGGACCAATTTACTGATCACGGGTGCGGGACGATGGAGCGTCGCAGGAATTTCGAGGACGCTGCTTCCGTTTTTATTTCAGCCACCTGCACAGGGAGCCTTGCCGACATTATATGCTGCCACTTCGCCGGAGGCTAAAGGAGGAATGTATTACGGACCAAACAAAATGATGGAGACCAGGGGATTTCCAGCAATCGCGAAAATACCTGCACAAGCAGAAGATGTAAATGCTTCTTTAAAACTATGGAAATTATCGGAAGAGCTGGCTAATGTAGAATTTTAATATTTAAAATTTAAGCTGCTCTCTGAAGTATAGTGCTTTTTCAGATCCTCAATTTTTGATATCAGAATTAAAAAACAATGCAAAATGAAATTAAGTAGCGCTTTATTGATCGTTATGGCTATGCTTGCATCCTGCAGCGCCAGGAAAACGGTGTGTATCACTAACAAGACAGGCCACACAATCACTCTCCTGATGGATAGCTCCTACAGCAGCACATATCAAATTGCATTTGCTGACTCTTTGAATGGTTTAAGGATAGAAAAGAAAAAAGTATTTGATTATGGCTTTGGCAAGTGGACGAAGAATGATAAAACTAACCTTGAGGAAGTGCTAAGGCATACCAGGATCATTAAAGACGGCAGCAAAACAGCTATTAGCCTGCCCGGCAAAACTGAAGTGTCGCACATCAGTTTTAACGTAGAAGAACTTTGGGTGAACATTAAATAACATTGAAAACATACGCGATTAAACGATTTGACAAAAAAACAATCGGGTGGTATTTGTTTAAACTCTTCAACTACCTGAACTTTTTTCCAGCATAGGCCAGCGATCTTTGTGGAATGGAACAGGAAACTAAAATAGCGATACCGGATATTGAGCCGGGCCTAGGGCCCGTGCTTATGCTGAACATGATCAGGTTCAGGGACAAAAAGATCTACTTTGAACAGTACATACCGGCCTTTAACCAGGTAGTGCAGCAGCTGGGTATTGAGGGTGTAAGCGTAAAACTCGTGAGCGAGGTGGTTGCAAATATTGTTGCTGAAGAGAACGAGCAATGGGACGAGATCGTAGTGGTGGAATATCCCACTGCCGAAGCGTTCATCACCATCGCGCAAAGCGATATTTATCACCAGATCGCAAACCCACTTCGCGAAGCCGGAACTGCCGAACTGAAACTGATCATGACCCGCAAAATTGACTTTTAACAGTTATCATTGTATAATGTCAGAACTGATCTTGTCCAACTTTGCTTTGCATATCGCACTTGCACCTGAAGAACAGGCGCAGGTGCTTGCCTTGTTACAGGAAAAGACCGTTGCTAAACGCAGTGTACTGGTGCAGGCAGGCGATATCGACCGGCATATCTATTTTGTCAATGAAGGCTGTCTGCGCATGTTCCACACGGATAAGGATGGTCAGGAACATAATCTTTGTTTTTACCCGGAGAATTGGTGGGCCTGCGATATCGTAAGTTTTTTCAAGGCGAAGGCTGCCACCAATACCATCCAGGCGCTGGAAGATTCTCAGCTATATTATTTCACCTTACCTGATCTGGAACGGCTGTTTGACCGGGTACCAAAATTTGAGCGTTTCTTCCGGATACTTACCCAGAACGGATTTGATATGTTCCAAAGACGTGTAACTTCCAACCTGTCAAAAACGGCAGAGCTGCGGTATCGTGAATTCCGCAGACATTACCCCGGTCTGGAACAGCGGATATCCCAAAAGCATATTGCCAGCTACCTGGGTATAACTCCCGCTTTTCTGAGCATGATGCGCAAGGAAAAAGATCTTTGATCTACACCCGGCAAAGAAATATGATCAATTCAGGTTCAACTGATCACGCCGAAACTGTACAGGTGAAACACTGGTGCGCTGCTTGAACAATTTATTGAACGATTGCGGATGCTCAAAACCTAAATGGTAAGCGATCTCTGCCGTGGTCAGGGTCGTCTGGTTCAGTAGTACTTTCGCTTTCTCGATCAGTGCCAGATGAATATGCTGCTGTGTGGTTTTACCGGTGAGTGTTTTAAGCATATCTGAAAGGTAGCGCTGTGATACATTCAAATGGGTTGCGATGTCCTGCGGCGAAGGCAAACCGTTTATAACCATATCAGCACCCTCAAAACGCTCATTCAGCCAAATGTTCATCCGGCTGATCAGGTCATGGTGCATGTGCTTACGGGTCAGGAACTGCCGGTTATAAAAACGGTTACTATGGTTGAGTAATAGCTCCAATTGCGATACCAGCACATTCTCGCTGAACTGGTCGATATGATTATCCAGTTCTATCGCTATGGCCTGGAAAAGTATCTGTATGGTCTGTTTTTCTTTCTCGGACAGGAACAACGCCTCGGATACGGCGTAATCAAAGAAGCCATATTGATGAACGTGTTGTGCCAGCGGATGACCGGCCAATAACGCGGGATGGAAATAGAGGACATAGCCCTGATAGTCCGCGGGATCAGGACTCATTTGAACCACTTGCCCCGGCGTTAAAAAAGCCAGACCTCCTTCTTTAAAGTCATAGGTACCCGGCCCGTATTTAACGCTGCCGTTAAAATTCTTTTTAAAGGAAATCTTGTAAAAGTCCAGCATGAACCAACTGCCGGCATCACGCAGGTCTATCTTTACCTCGTCGTAATTGACGAGCGTCATCATCGGATGCGCAGGTGGATCCAATTTCAGCCTGCGCATCAGATCAGTGATATTATGGAACTTTAACGGCTTGTCCATTGCAATTTTAACTATGCGTATTTCTTTGATTGGTATAAATATAGTGTTTAAGCCTGAACGGACGGGCGGATCACCATATCACCGACATCTACATTATCCGGTTGCTCGATCGCGTAAGCAATGGCTCTGGCAATAGCATCAGCTGGGATGGCCATTTGATCGGCATTCTGCTGAATGGTGTTCCTTATTGCCTCGTTCCTGATGTTGCTTGCAAATTCTGTCGCCACATAGCCCGGTGAGATACCAGTCACCCGCCAGCGGCCCTGCGATTCCTGGCGTAATGCTTCGCCGATGGTACGCACTGCGTTCTTAGTGCCAGCATAAACGCCCATAGTTGGAACGATTGAAATACCTGCTGTAGAGATCACATTGATGAAGTGTCCGGAACCTTGCTCCTTGAAAACAGGCAGCGCTGCGGCGATCCCATACAAGGTGCCTTTCAGATTGACATCGATCATTTGTTCCCAGCCTTCCACATCCAGTTCTTCCATCTTGTATAACTGGCTGATACCGGCATTATTGATCAAGACATCAAGCTTGCCAAATCGCTCGACGGCTAATGCTGTCAATTTAGCGACATCTTCCCGGCGGGTCACATCGATTTCCAAATATGCAGCCTCGCCGCCATTCTGCTCAATAGTTTTAACGACCGTTCTCAGACGTTCCGCTCTCCGAGCACCCAGAACCACCTTCGCGCCTTGAGCGGCTAACAATTCTGCTGCCGCTTTACCAATACCGCTGCTGGCACCGGTTATTACGATCACTTTATCTTTAATTCCACTTTTCATAGTTTTTCATTTGAAGCAAAGTTCAACGAACGGGCTGGTAGTTTTGTAGCCGAAAGTGCCGGATGTGTAGTCGATTTGGCAAAATAATAATAGCTTACCAGGTTTAAAAGTTATTACCGGTTATCAGGTTCTTATAAAGTAAATTCATTATAGCTGTCGCCATAACTGCGGGTAACTGATCAGTGCTGTGATCCAAATCATGCATTCTATACTAGCTGGGAAGATCATAACTTGCACATGCTGTAAAGTCGATGCTATGGGTGTAGCCACACTGTTAAAATAAGTATTGGACAACATGGGGTAACGAAGTTGATAATGTAATTTTATCGGCACTTAAACGCATAGATTGTTGATAATCAATGATGAAATGATTTTTGGATGTGAATAGCCTGCTTTTTGTTTATGGATTGCTTTCAGGCACTTCGCCTCTCCCTGTAATTTTTGGTAGTGGGTTGAAGGTTTAAATCATGACCAGGCCCTCCGGGTGCTGCGGCCGGTACTAAAACCGGCAGGCAGTCCTGATTTAAACCTTCCTGAGTTGCCTTAAGGTTCTTCGCGATTTGTTTTTTTTGGAAATTCCCCGCCCTCTTCCTCTATTCAATGGCATTTTTTGTTTAATGAGCTTCATTTAGCCTTTGCTGAGGCAAATCTACACCTCTTCGGCGGTCAAGGCCAGGCTCTGTGCCGCTAAAAAAATCTCCACACCTCCGCTGCGCTCCGGGTCGTATTTTTTTGCGGCAGCCTTGGCCCGCCAGCCCTACCCGCAAGTGTATTGCCTCTATCAAAGGCCAAATGAGGTTCCGCCGAATGACCTTTCAAAACAGGGTATTCCATAAATCAAATGCGTATGTCATCTAACAAAAAACACGCTCCGCAACATTCGACAGCAAAACTCCGGGTGGTCGTCGATGCATCCAAACCGAAGGGCGAAAACCAAAGGGTTATTTCATTGGAAAAAGCAAGAAACATTGCCCTTGACTGGCATTCCGGAGTTTGGAGCTGGTTGTACACCTTCGGTTCCAGTGGTATCCTTTTGCCAGAGGCTGTCGGTCGTACGATCAAAGAAATCGACGATAACCTGGAAACTCCGGACCTGCCTCAAAGGCAAATCAAACGGCTGCGACAACTTCAAAGGTATGTCGCCCATCCGTCATCCGCTTTGCAGGTGGGTAATCAGTCTCATTAAACCCGATGAATTATTAAATAAACCGAATCGATATGCTATTTACAGGATGTATAACCGCAGATGCGGCAGTCAGGGAGGTAGGAGGAAAACGAAAAGTTACCGGCTTGTTACCATCAATGAACGTTTTAAGGACAGTGAAGGCGCTTAAAAGATCATTACCACTTTCGCGGGGTGCTCTTATTGGGTGGGCCAAGATCTCACTGCCTGTCTTGCTAAAGGCTCGGTCGTCGGAATATTCGGGCGGGTAGAGGCCAAGGCCGGCTTGACAGTGAAAACAAACCCAAACCCTACTTCACCTGCACGGTGAAAGATGTGCACCTTTTCGGCACTTCGCAAAAAGCAGAAGCGAAGAAGGAGGGAAAAGCTTAAACAGAAAAATTCACAAAGGCAAAAACAAAAGCTGCCGGGACAGGAAATGAAGGGAGCGTTGATAAGAATTTACCATTTTAAAATTAAGAACCATGGGAGAATATGTAAAATACAATGGACATACGATCAAAATCGGAACATGCGAAGATATGTATTATACCGATTACGGCAGGTATATAGAAGCCCTCCGGGAGGGCCAGTTGATGCTGATAGAAGGTAATGCCGATCCGCAGGTTTACGCAATGCCGGGGACAGGCCTGCGCTTTCGATTTCCGTTCCCTGATGAGGATATCAAAACGCTGGGCAAGTTAGGTAAGAACGATTATGAACGAGGGCTATTAATAACCATCGAACGGGGCCTCAACTTCGCGACAGAAGACTTTCCACCGGTTTTGGGTAAATACATAGTCGAATCCCATACGCAGCCGGGATTAATGAGGCAACTTAGGATGCTTAACCCTAATAATGTCTTGAAACTGGTTGATATTGAGATCGTTCAGCAAAAACCGGTGTTGATGGATGGCAATTTCTATCTCCTGTTGATCTACCGTTGCCCCTATAGTGACGAACGATGGCGCATAGAGGACAAGGAAACCGCAGAACACATTGCCAGTCAGATCAGGCAACGTTACCTTTTAACCGCTGAAAACGAGGACAGCAAAGACTTTTGGCAGAAACTCATCGACCGCATCCTGATAGGCTATGAGCCGGGAGCGGATTATTGAAACATCAAATCAACGAAAAATGAAAACTGATTTTTTTAGCCATATCGACGCCATATCCTGCCCCGGCAGATGGCAAATCGTTATCCAAAACGATGACAAGGGGCAATTTACGGTATCCACGCACTTCACGGTCGGCGCATCCGGTGACAATGCCGGGAAACATATCATTCCCTTTGTTTCGACCGGAACTGCTGCCGACTTCGACGAGGGATACTTTGCGGAGATCGAAAAACCGGTTCGGGAAACTTACGGCCTGCTCAGCAACATGAAGGAATACCTGAAAGCCCTGTCAAAAACCAAAGAGCAAAGCCGGATGGTGCAAGATGCCAAATCAAAAAACAAGGTTAAGCCGGACGGAGCGAAAGATGGCGTAGAACTTCCCAATCCCGCAGCAACCGAAGAAAAACGCAAAGCTTATACAGCGGCTTTGCGCAGGGTCATCGAACTCGACAGCCTTTGTAAATATGAAGAAGCATTGGCCGAATTGCCTGCCGTTGATGAATACCCGGACAAAGAAACGGAGATCAATAAGCGCAAGGCTGAACTTGAACGCAAACAGCAGCAAAAAGCCAATCTATTATTTCCATAAAAAATACGAATCATGTTAACGACAAATATTTTACCAAGGATATTCATTCACAAGGAAAATGGTCAGGAAATACCCCTGACCGATCCGAACCCGGCGTTCAGCCCCGAAGGAGTAATGGACTTTTATGCCGGAACTTACCCCATCCTGACTAACGCGAGGTTGACAGGACCGGAAATCAAACAGGACAAAATTCAGTACCGCTTTGAAAGCACATTAGGAACAAAAGGCTAACCATGGAAGAAAACAGGATCAAACGCAAAATCAGTATTAACAAAAAGGGCAAACAATGGAAACTTTACCAGTCATTCGAAAATTTTATCAGCAAACTCGACAGGGTTCCAGATGCCGCAGCGGTTCAGGCCAACACGCCGGGATGTGCACCGCAGGCGCTGTCGGACATGGCTTTTTGAAACATATCTTTGCACCATTTACCGGTTATAATTTGAAGAACTTTCGGGAAGCTGAGGCGGAATTTTTCAGGTCGGTTCATAATATCTGCGAAATGTACGGTATCCCTAATCCTGATGTTACCGGATTACCTTTCCCCGAAAACTTGCATAAAGCCCATGCCGTAATTTCTAAGGCTTTGGAGTTATTAAATGCTCCCCCCTGCTACATCATGCAGGACGACCGGCACGTAGCAACTTTGGCAACCGCAAAACGTTATGACACCGGCCATGCCCTTTATTATATCCCTGTCCATGCTTTAGCAAGGATAGGGGATTGCCCCGGCCTTAAACCGCTTTATGAATTATTGGTGTTTATCTGTCATTACCTGTACCGGGTATCCGGCGCGGAATTTTACCGGGATAAGTATTCTTACATAGGCTCCGTATATGACACCCTGGAAGATTGGATGCTGAACGATAATGACGGGGAATGTTATGATGAACTTATTGCTGAAATCGCCGGGATGAAAACATTCGGGGACAGTTTACTGCAGAAGCTGAAACTGCCGTTCAGCAAAAGGGCATTTGATGAGTCTGCTGATCGGTTCCGGGAAAGTGAATGTTATGCTGCACCTGCGTATGAACTGGCCATGGAATTTGAAAAATTAATGGCTGATTATCCCAAACGTTCCATTTACAGCAGTATACCCAAAGAATTTTACGAATGGCAGGAAGAGGGAGCGATTGAAATAGGGCATTATCTCGGCTTTTACTGGAGCGGATCGGAAAGCCTGAACGATCAGTTTTTTGACTACGTCAACAACGAATTGCAGGAGTGCAGCGAACAGGTTGAACCCATAGCACTCCAATGGTTTGACAGCCCTCAAAAGGAGCAGCAATTCGACTTTGATTATGAAGGCCGCCTGTTCCCCCTACTCATTGAATTCAATAACTTTTTATACCAATACGATTATGTTAACGAACATCACCAATAATATCAGCGATACCTTTGTGCCGGTTAAAGCATTGCTTATCTACCTTCGCAGTAAATCAGGCGAAACGTACACCAACGGCAACGAAGAGATTTACGTCGAAAGCTACGACATCGGCAGGAACGGGAAACCTATCAATGCGCATCCTTTGTCCGCAAAGGAAAGTGGGAAATTTGGCGAAATCCTGCGCTCCCAGGAAGCGGGACAGAACAGTTTTTTGAAATGCAGGGGGATCTTGCCGGTAAACCTGCTTTACCTCAACACGGCAAAACACGGCTTTGCAGTATGGCATACACCGCCCGTGGAAAGGCAGCTGTTTTTTAAGGATGACCTCGGAATACCCTCTGGTGCTGCCAAAGTACCCGCAATGCTCTGGAAAGGCAGCCGGGACACGCTCAGCGTTTTTGCGTTGAAGGGCAACAGAAAGCCCTCGCTGAATAGCCCGCTGTTCCATGCGCCTTACTTCAACATGTATGCGGATGGCAAAGTTTGTATGGGGACCGTTAAACTTGCAATCGACGCTGATACCTGCCTGGACGATTTCATCGCCCTTTGGGAAAGCTATTTCTTTAACAGCTACTTCAGCCATACGATCGAAGGGGGCAGCAACTGCGGGAAGAACATCGTTCAGCTTTGGCAGGAACAGGTCAGCAACAAAAGCCCTTTCCCCGAAGCGCAATTAATCAAATCCGGTAAAATTTTAGCAGACATCATCGCATGAAAAAGAAGGTCAATACCTTGAAAACAGTAGCTCACTTTGTCGATAATGAATTGCTGCAACCTGCCAACCCGGTTTCAGTCAACCTGATCGGGGCAGGGGGAACCGGGAGCCACGTATTGAGTGCCTTGATGAGGCTGAACTTTATGCTGAACCAATTAGGCCATCCCGGCCTCAACGTCCGGTTGTTTGATGATGATATCATCGAGCAGAAAAACAGGCTGCGAATGCTGTTCACCGATGCGGAGGTGGGGCTTCACAAAGCGGTCGTGCTGATCAACCGCATTAATCGTGCATTCGGCCTGAACTGGAAAGCAATCCCGGAAAAATATAACTTTGAAACCCTGAAAGCAATGCCAGCAATGTCCATGGCGACCATCACCGTGACCACGGTTGATGCTGTAGATGCCAGATTTGACGTTGCAGGGATACTTACCCTAACCCGGAAATCTTCGGCCTATCAAAGGGATTGCCCGAAATACTGGCTTGATTTCGGGAACAGCCGGGATTCGGGACAGGTCATTCTTTCAACTGTAGGAGAAATCAAACAGCCTAAATCAAAAAAGTTTGATACCCGCGCTACGCTCAGGATGATAACAGATGAGTTTCCCGACCTGCTGAAAGCAGGGGAGGCCAAAGACAGGGGACATAATTGTTCAACCGCATCGGCACTGGAGGAACAGGATTTGTACATCAACGCCTCACTCGCCTATCAGGGAACCGAAATCCTGAAAAAAATGTTCCGTGACGGCATCCTCTTCAACAGAGGGTTCTTTCATAACCTCAAAGACTACCGGACACAGCCACTCCGGATAAACTAAAATTTTTGTCATGAAAATTACAGACTTAAACGGGATAGAGATCGAGGTCACCGACCTTAGCCTCGCCATTATGCAGGCTGATGATTACCGACATTATCAGTTGAGCGGGTCAGCGAACACGGATTATAACCATCCGCAACAGGTGTATTGGGAAGATATTTACCTGAAATTAATAATAATAGCGGAGCAATCTGAACGGGGAGCAGATGAACAAAGCAAAATATGATCAATTATACAAGGGGAGACCTTTTGGCCGACAATGCCGAAGTTTTGGTCAACACAGTGAATTGCGTCGGCGTTATGGGCAAGGGGCTCGCCCTTGCCTTCCGACAGGCCTTCCCGGTCAATTACAAATTGTACCGGGCTGCCTGCGCTGCGGGAGAGGTACGACCGGGAAAACTTTTTATCGTCAGCGATTTCAATCTCTTTTATGGCCCGAAACTCATTATTAACTTTCCGACGAAGACGGATTGGCGTAAGCCATCCCGGTATGATTATGTGGAATCCGGGCTGGAAACACTTGTCGGTCACCTGAATGCAAACCCGGTTGCTACACTTGCTTTGCCTGCACTTGGCTGCGGGAACGGTGGTTTGGATTGGGGGCGGGTAAAAGGAATGATTGAACATCATCTAAAAGATTTACCGGTTGCTATGTCGGTATATGAGCCGGTTTAAAAAAATCGCGCCGGGGCAGCCCCGTTGTCCTTCCTCCAACAAGGCTGCCCCGGCAAGAGCGGATGCCTGATTTGCTGCCGCTCCCTACGTTGCTCTCCGTTCGCTTTGCAACACAGGCGGCCGTTGTTTACTTCGTTTTTTGCTGAAATTGTTTCTTTGTTTTTAAGCGGTTACGCTGTTTGTAATGTATTTTGTTATTGCTTTGGTTAGTTTCTGTGACCAATTTTCGGATTCGTCAAAGTGAAAAGGAGGCTTAAAGCAAAAAAATAGCCACGCCCTATTCAAAGCGTGGCCTTAATGTTAGTTATTTAATACCCCTATTAAAATAACTTTGAGGTAAATATATATTTTTTATCGATAATGTTTCAATTATAATTGAAAAAATACAAAAGCCCATCGGGGGACGGGCTAAGGTAGACATAGGGCCTATAGGGGTATTAAATATGCTTGTGGAGTATATACAAATATAGATTATTAAACCGTTATCGAATGGATAAAATTAATGAATTAATTGTAAAATATCTATTTGGTTTTTAATTATTTCCTAAAAATCACGAAATCTGAGCAGGGAATGTCAACTCAAATATTTATTCCTGGAATTCCTGTGATATAGATTAGAATATTTGCTCTTTTAAAGCCTCTTTGCAGATCAAACGATTCCGAGGGCCAGCATGACCGCCCCAACCAGGCTTGCTCTCATTTCCATAGCATTGACTGTTGTTCATCCACCTGTCGGCCGATTTCAGGAAGGTATAAAGCGTTCCGTACATACTGATCTTAACTTCATTTTCCTTTTGTGATTCTAGCATGAAATAATAGGTGCGGTTTTCGAAATGTGCTGCTAATCGTTCTGACATGATGCGAAATTATAAAATATTGATTGGATTGCCACGTTTAGAGTTCGCCTGCAGGCTGACTAACTGACTCCTGTTCTTTGTTCGCGATTTGCAAACAAAGAACAGTTTCATTATATTTGCCATATGAGAACTCATAATGGTATGCGCCCGCTGGATATTGAGGTGTTGCTGAAAGTCATCGCCATGGGTGACCTGCCCTGGCAATACCGCGACCTTTCAAATCTGCTCTATATCAGCATCTCGGAAATCTCTGAATCGCTTAACCGTAGCGTTGTCGCAGGATTGATTGATGCCGGGAAACGCAAAGTAAAGCGGTTGGCGTTAATGGAGTTTATCCAATATGGGATGCATTATGTTTTTCCGCAGGTTCCCGGTGCCATTGTAAACGGTATTGCAACCGCGCATGCTCATCCCTTTTATAAGCAACATTTTTCGAGTGAATTACCATATGTTTGGCCTTCACCAGACGGTAATGTTCGCGGGCAAGCCATTGAACCATTGCATAAAGGTGTAGTAAAGGCCATACAGCATGATGAACAATTATATAAACTATTAGCAAGCATAGATATACTACGGGTTGGAAAAGTAAGAGAAATCAGATTGGCATTGGAAGAACTTAAAAAAGCTATATTATGAGCCATCACGATAACCTGGTACGGATTAAAGTAGTTTATGACGCCTTGGAGGAAATCGCAACCCAAGTAGCATTTGTTGGTGGTGCAACTGTTTCACTATACGCTGACCGCGCAACGCAAGAAGTGCGCCCTACTGACGATATTGACATTCTTATCGAACTGGCGAGTTATAACGGCTATTCCGGGGTGGAAGAAAAGTTGAGAGGAAAAGGATTTGTTAATGATTGGGAATCCGGTGTAATCTGCCGCTATAAAGTAAAAGGTATCGTGGTCGATGTAATGCCCACTTCGGATAATGTCCTTGGTTTCGCGAACCGATGGTATCCGGACGGCTTTGCTAACGCGACTATTTATGAATTTGACGGATATGCCATCAGAATATTTAGCGCGGCTTATTTTCTGGCTACTAAATTGGAAGCCTTTAAAGACCGTGGTAACGATGACGGCCGCATGAGTACCGATTTTGAAGACATTGTTTATTTATTAAACAACCGATCTGCTATTTGGGATGAACTGCGACAGTTAACCGGTCCGATAAAAGATTATATCGTTCAAACTTTTAAGGAACTATTGGATAACAAATACATCGACGAATGGGTCAGTGCCCATTTAGACTATGCAGAACAGGAGCGGCAATATTTTATAATCGGCGCTATGGAGGAGATCATAACAAAAAAATAGCAATCTCATCTATTTCTCCAATACTATTTGCCAGCGTCATAAGCCAATCTGGTTTAACTCGCATCTTTTAATAAACCCTTTGGCGGGAACCTGGGTAGTTTGCCCGGTTCTGTGCAATGCCGCGCGCCTGCTGGTTTTATTTAAATGTTATATTTGTCATCGGTTACAAATTCATCCGCTAATGTCAGCAACGCCGAATAACGGATCTAGGATGGGCAGGATATATAATCCATATCCAACTATGCGAAAAGTTGCCTCGGCCGCCAGGCGGGGCGAGCTTTGCTGATGGCAACTTCACCGCCTTTTCCGCAAAAATCCTAAAGCACGATAAGATCACCTCATTTATAAAGTTTCGTGAAGCCTTCAATCCTTCTATGCTTAGCCCCCATGATTTTTCGCATATTCAAAGTTGACCAATATTCATTTGTCACATAATTTCTAATAAAAATGACAAAAATGATTGTTTGTTTGCCGCAAATTTTGATCAAATATAACTTTATTGTTTCTTGTAATACATGTAATTATTGGGTTTATAGTTGTTTGGGCTGTATTGTTGTATGTGTGATTTTTAAAGCATGCACGTGTTTTAATGGTAATTAATGCTGTAAGTCAACGGGTAAATTATGAACCCCTAAAAAATGAAAATAAATCTTCCTGTTCAGGGCTTCTCAACTGTCTTGTCTTTAAAACCGGATAATTCCGGGTAAGGACATGGAAAAAGAAGAAATCAAAAGGCGCTCTGAGCAATACCTGAAAGGTAAGGCCACTGAAAAAGAGAAGGCGATGCTGGAAGCCTGGTACCTGGAGCTGGGGGAAGGCGGGGGCAAAATACCGGAGGAAAGGATCCGCGCGATCCAGGAGGAAATATTCCGAAAGTTACCGGGAAATGGCGGCAACAAATTTCCGACGGGCATCCTGCTTGCTGCCGCGGAAATCGCCATCATTATGGTTTCGCTGATCCTCGAGGTGGTTTTTCATAAACCTGACCTGGTGGTTCAGCATGTAACGCATGATATCCCGCCGGGAGGAAACCGGGCCGTGCTGACCCTCTCGAACGGACAGAAGATCGATCTTACCCATACCGCAAACGGCCGCGTAGCCGTCCAGCAGGGGACGCGTGTGCTGAAAAGCCGGGCCGGGCAGCTCGTTTATGATGATGGTGCCGTGCCGGAAGCGAAAGGGCCGGCGGGTGAGAACACCATTACTACCCCTGTAGGCGGTATATGGCAACTTAGCCTGCCGGATGGAACCCGGGTCTGGCTGAATAATTCGTCTTCACTGACCTACCCATCGCATTTTCGGGGACAATCCGACAGGATAGTTACCCTGGCCGGTGAGGCTTATTTCGAAGTGGCCAAGGATAAGCGCCACCCTTTTATTGTTAAGAGCGGGGGACAGGAAGTAAAAGTATTGGGGACTCATTTTGATATCAACGCCTTTCCTGATGAGGACGTTGTCAGGACGACGTTGCTGGAAGGCCTGGTCACCGTAAGTGCCGCGGATAAAAGGCTAACACAAAAACTCTTTCCGGGTAATCAATCAATATTGCGTGGTGGAGGCCTTAAACTTACCAGCGTCAACATTGAACAGGTCGTGGCATGGAAGAACGGATATTTCAGGTTTGACAATACCCCTATTGAACAGGTGATGCGGGAGCTCGCGCGCTGGTATGACATCGACGTTCGTTTCGATGGCTCCATACCCACCGAGAAATTAAACGGTAGGATCTCCCGCTCCAAAAATATCAGCAAAGTGCTGAATGCCCTCGAGGCTACGAAAACCGTGCATTTCAAAGTAGAAGGAAGGAGGGTGACCGTAATGAAGTAATTCCTAATAAATAAGAATCAGTTAGTTAAAAGCCAGGGAACCGGTCCCACCCGGTAACCTGGCTTAAGCTGGGCTCCTTAAAAAGTTTTAACTATTAACGAACAGCGGTGCTGCCGGGCCATCTCGAAAATGAACGGCCGCAACGCTCTCCAACTCCAACAACGAATGTACAGTTTTTATAAAGAAAAACTGGTACGGTCAAACCGCCGTACCTCCCTGGTCCTGAAAGCCTTCCGGCTTGCGGCCATTTTAATGGTGATCCTGAACATGCAGGTCAGTGCAAGGCCGCTGTTGCAGAGAGTCACTCTGTCAGAAAAGAACAGTACGCTGCTTTCTGTAATCGAAAAGATAAGCAAACAGACCGGCTATGACTTCGTGCTGCCGGAAGGTGTGATCAGCTATGCCAGGCCGGTTACCATCACTGTTCAGCAGGAAGAACTGAGCCTGGTCCTCAAAAAAATATTTGATGAACAGCCGCTTGCTTATGAACTGCAGGAAAAAATGGTTATCGTCAGCAGGAAGAACCCTGCTCCCCCTGTGAAGCCTGTCACAGCACCGAAGGCGCCGGTCAATGTTACCGGGGAGGTTGCTGATACCTCCGGCAAACCGCTCAACTCGGCAACGATCCGCATCGCTGGTCGGGAGGATTATTATTACACCGATGAAGCCGGAAGGTTCTCGGTTACCGCAGAGGCCGGGGACCAGGTGACCATCTCCTTCATCGGGTTCAATCCCTATTCCTTCACCGTTGTCACCGGAATTCCATATCAAAAAATCATACTCCACCCCGCGACAGCAGCGATTACAGAGGTCAGTGTAGTATCGACAGGCTACCAGAATATTCCAAAAGAGCGGGCGACAGGCTCGTTCGCACAGCTGAATAATGAGCTGCTCAACCGCCGTACCGGCAGCGATATCGTCAGCAGGCTGGAAGGCGTTGTCCCGGGTTTATTGTTTAACCGGAACACGACCGCATCGTCAAGGGGCATCAGTGATATCAGCATCAGGGGGACCAATACCCTTTTTTCCAACAGCCAGCCTTTGATCGTACTGGACGGGTTCCCTTTTGACGGCGATATGAGTAATATCAATCCAAACGATATCGAAAACATCACGATACTGAAAGATGCGGCAGCCGCAAGTATCTGGGGCGTAAAATCCGGGAACGGCGTGATCGTGCTGACCACCAAAAAAGGAAAGCGCAATGAAAAACTCGCGGTCGAGTTTAATGCTAACGTTACAGCCACTGCGAAACCTGACCTCTATTACAGTCCTTCCTTCCTGAACTCATCCGACTACATCGATATCGAGCAGCGCTTATTTAAAACCGGATTTTATGACGGTCAGATCGGCGACCCGCTCCAGGTCACTTCACCTGTCGTTAATATCCTGGCTTCTCAAAGGGACGGAAGTTTATCGGCTTCAGAGGCTGAAGCGCAGATCGATGCCCTGAGGAAACAGGATACCCGCAGTCAGCTGGAAAAATATTTCTACAGGCGCGGTTTTTTACAGCAATACAGCCTGAACTTTCGCGGGGGCAGCGATAAAAGCGATTATTATTTTTCTGCAGGCGAGGATCATAACACCGCAACGCTTACGGGCAATAATAACAACCGGATTACGCTGAACGCGAACTATAATTTCTACCCGGTAAAGAACCTGCAGCTTTCTGCAACAGTCAATTATATCCAGACGAATTCAGCCAGCAACAGTACTGCCTCCAATACTACCGCGGGGGGCCGGTATGTTAATTTTACCTTTCCTTATGAATCTTTTGCCGACGGAAACGACAATCCCTTACCTATTGTTCGCGGTTTAAACTATGAGTTTGCCAAAGATGCGCAGCAGCAAGGCTACCTCGACTGGCTTTACCGTCCGCTGGACGAGCTCAGGAACGCGGATAATACTGGTTCATCCACAGAGAACCGCATTAACGTGGGCGCGCAATACCGCTTGATCCCCGGCCTGGATATTTCTGTCAAATACCAGTTCGAAAAACAGACCAGCAATGCGGATAATTATTATAGTCCGGCAACTTTTTATACGCGCGACCTGATCAACGGGTATGCGCAACCGAACGGGGATGGTACGTTTACGTATCCCGTACCCAAAGGAGGCATTCTCCAGCAATCGGATGGCATTTTGACTTCTCATCGCGTGCGGGGGCAGATCAGTTTTGATCGTGAGGTAGCCAGCGGGCACCGTGTGAGCGCCATTGTCGGCAGCGAGGTAAGCTCTGCGATCACGGAAAGTAGCAGCGGGACAGTATACGGTTATGACAAAGATACACGGACGAGCTTTGCGCAGATCGATTACGCCAGCTACTTCAACAGGAACCCGGAAAGCGGTGCTTTGCAGATCCCGACGACCCTCGGCTTTGAAAAGTTTACCGATCATTATGTATCCTATTTCGGCAATGCCGCTTATACCTACCTTGATCGTTATACTTTTTCTATCAGCGGGAGGATCGACCGCTCGAACCTGTTTGGCGTAGCGACGAACCACAAATCAGTACCATTATATTCAACCGGCCTTGCATGGGATATCAGCAAGGAGGATTTTTATCACCTTCCCTGGTTACCCTACCTGAAAATACGGGCGACTTATGGGTATAATGCCAACGTCAATAAAAGCGCTTCCGCGATCACGACCCTGGAACAGCAAAGCAACGCTTATTATTCGGGTGTTCCCTATAATATCATCAACAGCCCCGGTAACCCGGAGCTTCGCTGGGAAAAAGTACGGATCGCCAATTTCGGGATCGACTACAGCCTGAAAAATAACGTGCTTTCGGGTAGTTTTGAGTACTATACCAAGCACGGCATCGACCTTTTCGGTAGTTCGCCGCTGTCGCCATCGGCAGGTTTTACCACATTTTTTGGAAATACCGCCAATACGTCCGGGCACGGTTTTGATCTTGTGGTCAACTCGCGAAATATTTACCATGAGGATTTTAAGTGGATAAGTAACCTCCTGATCAGCTATGTGATCGATAAAGTGACGGTTTATGACGATCCCGCATCGACGCTGACCTACCTTGCTTCAGGCAGCGGGAATGGGGGAACGATCACACCTTTTGTCGGTCAGCCGATTTATGGCATCTACAGTTTCAAATCAGGCCCGCTGACCCATGATACCGGTGACCCGCAGGGGTATCTTGACGGGCAGTTGAGTACGGATTACAAAAGCATACTTTCCAGGACCGGTATAGCGGACCTTTATTATAACGGGCCATCGAGGCCGACCACCTTCGGCTCCTTCCGGAACACTTTTACTTATAGAAACTGGACTTTTTCCGCCAATATAATTTTTAAGCTTAACTATTATTTCCGCAGGTCGTCCACTGGCTTATCTTATGACCAGATCACCTACGGTATTGTAAACAAGGATTATGAAAATCGCTGGCAGAACCCGGGAGATGAAGCGCATACTACCGTTCCGTCCATATTAATGCCACCGGCGAATACGGACCGCTCGACCTTTTACCAATATTCGCAGGCCCTCGTTGACAAGGGCGACCATATCCGGCTGCAGGACATCCGCCTTACTTATGCCTTCAAACCGTTCAGCGGCAATAATCCCGTTTTCAAAAGGCTGGAGGTGTTTAGCTACCTGAACAATGTGGGTATTCTTTGGCGCGCCAATAAGGACCACCTTGATCCTGACCTGGCTTCCGGCACCTATCCGCTTCCGCGAACTTTATCCATTGGCATTAACTCCAGATTTTAACCATGAGAAAAAAAATCACCGGCCCCTTGTTCGGGTGCATCGTATGCATCATGGGCCTGACACTCAACAGTTGTAAGAAACAGGACGATTTCTTAAACACCAAACCCAATCAGGCACTCAAAACGCCGGCTACCCTGGCGGACCTCAAAGGTCTGTTACAGAACGAGGATATTTTTAACAGCCAGCCCGACCCCGGGCTCGGTGAGATCGCTTCGGACGATTTCCTGATCCAGGACGCTATATTCCCAACTTTGTCGGCAACTGACCGTAATTCCTTTATCTGGGCAAAAGACGTGTTTGATGCCACAACCACCCAGTCCTCAGACTGGAATTCACCCTATCAGATGGTGTATTACGCAAATGTGGTGCTCGATGCCCTGCCGGGTATCACGACATCGGTGAGTGAAAAAGCATCCTACGATCAGGTCAGGGCCAGCGCTTTATTTTACCGGGCATGGGCTTTTTACGGCCTTTTGCAAACTTTCGCGCCACCTTATGACAAAGCTCAGGCTGGCAGTCAAACGGGCATACCACTGCGGCTGAGCTCCGATCTCAATACCCATCCGGGAAGATCGAGTATCGCGGACTGTTACACAAAAGTGATAGCTGACCTGAAAGAGTCCCTTCCTGCTTTACCCATTACCCCGGTTTATAAGACGGCTCCCTCACAGCCGGCCGTAAACGCCCTGCTCGCCCGGATCTATCTTGGCATGGGCGATTATAATGCCGCGCTGACTTACGCGAACGCCTGCCTGTCGCAGTTTTCTACGCTGACCGATTATAACACGCTGAATAAACCGACGACAACGGCCATTGATAATAACTACCTTACCGAGGATATTTACCATTCCAATATGGTAGGGCACATTGTTTACAGTGTTCGCAGGGACAGCTATATCGGCCCGGACCTGTATAACAGTTATGCTGTAAATGATCTTCGCAAAACCAAATTTTTTACCATACTCGATGGACTACCACAATACCCGCGCTTTGTAGGTTCTTATGATTTTAAAGGCCTGAAATATGATGGGCTTGCTGTGGATGAAATATACCTTATTAAAGCCGAATGCCAGGCGAGGGCCGGGGATGGAGCAGGGGCAATGGCTTCGTTAAATACGCTCCTTACAACGAGGTGGAAAACAGGGACTTTTGTTCCATATACTGCGTCCGGGGCTGATGACGCGCTGAAACAAGTGCTGAAGGAGCGGCAAAAGGAATTATTGCTGCGCGGGCTTCGCTGGACTGACCTGCGCCGTCTGAACCAGGAAAGCCGGTTCGCCGTCACGCTGCAGCGGACGGTCAGTGGCGCAAATTATTCGCTGCCACCAAATGATCCGAAATATGCGTTTCCAATTCCGGATATCGAAATCCAATTGGGCGGCCTGACCCAAAACCCAAGATGAATAGCTAATTAAGAATATGATGAAAAAAATATTTTGTTTAATGTTGTGCGCACTTACCTGCGTTCAACTACATGCAGCAGAACGCCTCGTTAAGATCCGTGGCAAAGCGGAATTTTTGAATAGTGGCGACTCGGTTAGTGTTACTATTTATCCTTATGCCGAAAGGTTAAATGAAATCAAAACTACCTTTACCGTCCTTGCCCGAAATCAGGCATTTAGTCTGGAAATTCCCGACTCAGATAAACCCCGGTTCATAGAGGTTCGGTTTTACAAGGCCTGGCAATTTAATTTAAATTCGCTCCTGGTTTTTCCGGGGGATGACCTGAACTTCCTGATTCTTAAGGGTAAAACTGTATTCAGCGGCTTGTCATCAGCAAGGTTTGAAGTACAGCTCCATATGCAAAACTTGTCGACGGCATACCTGCAGCAATTCCCGGTAGTTTATTCACCGGACGCACTACCTGCTTCTTTCAACCGGATCGATTCCTGTGCGGCCATCTGCCTTGATTACCTGGAAAGCAGGAAAGAGAAGGTCGGCAATGCTGCTTATGCCCTGCTAAAAAATAATATCGAAGCGAAGTCCACTTTGTCTAAATTAGGTTATATGACTTTCGCACGCCTGAATAAATCTTCAGACATTCAGGAGCACTATATATCCGCATTAAAGAATTATGGCAGGCCTTTCAATAATTACCCCTCGCTTGTTCCTATGGATGAACTGGGTGAACCTACCACCAGTTTTTCAGCAGAACTTATCTATCAACGATACCTGGTCGATTCCTGCATACTCGCCCGCAAAAAGTTCAACCTGCATGACTGTTATTTGTATGAATCCCGGAATTTCAAAGGCAAAATAAGGGAACAACTGGTTACTGAGCTTTTTATCATGAATAGGAACAGCCGGCGTATTTCCGTGACAGATATTGATGATTCACTTTTATATATAAACGACCCGGAGTTCCGGGCGGTGCTCGGGAAAATAAGGGCTATGAATACAATTGGCGCAAAAGCGCCGGATTTTGTGTTGATGGACGAAAATAATAAGCCGGTAAAATTAAGCGACTTCCGGGGTAAACTGGTCATCCTGGATTTCTGGTTTACGGGATGCGGTGCCTGTGAGGGGCTGGCACCCAGACTTTACGCGCTTGAGAAAAAATATGAGAACCAGCCCGTCGTGTTTATATCGATTTCGCTTGACCGTTTACGGGAGAAATGGCTGGCAACATTAAAAACTAACAAATATACTTCGCCGCTGGCTGTAAAACTCTATACGGAGGGCAGGGGCGATCAGCACCAGGTCATCAAAGAATATGATGTTCATGGTTGTCCGACCATCATCATGATCGATAAGGAGGGGAGGCTTTGTCCGAGGCCTGAATTGGATGAACGCGCCTTGTCAGGTATAATAGAACGGTATCTTTAAGATAAAAGGCCATCTGCCGGGTGCCGGCAGGTGGCCTTGTTTGTTAAAGTGTAATATACACTTGGTTTGTAGGCGTGTGACCCGCAGGGATCTGGTTGTCGGTCGGTGCCACATTGGTGGAGATCACACAAACACGATCTGTCGCGGTTAAACATTGAGCAGTGCTCGGGTTGGGTACTGTCTTGGTCCAGTGGAAACCGTTGCCCGCAGTTTGCCTGGCATAATAAGTTGTAGCCAGTGGTTTAGGGCTGAAAGCAAATGCACTGCCTACGCCCGAAAGGGCTGCGATGGCCATAAGGCCCATTCTGATCTTTTTCATGGTTTGTTATTTTTAGAAATGTTCGCGGGTTTTACCACAGGACCCGCATTAACCTGATTTCGCGCGCGAGAAATATCTTAGGCCCCGTAAGGTTTTTGTTTTATTGTTAATTTTCTTTTAGTGCGGTAATATCGGATTGAGATAACCGCAAAGACGATAAACAGCAGGTTAAGAATGAAATGCTGTCCCCAGCCTAATGATTTGAGCATTCCGCCGCAAGCGCAGGGCGCTCTTGGGAAAAGGTGCAGCAAAGCCGCACCGACATATAGCGTGAAGGCAGTCATCATGATAAGGAAAGCGTAAATGCCCGTCAGTCTACTTTTATCCGGGATCATCAAGGCTGCTACTGCGATCTCCAATAATGGTAATGCATAAGTCATTGGTATTGTTAGCCATGCCGGTAAATGCTGAAACAACATGGAAATCTCGAAATTCTTAAAATCCAGCAGCTTACTAAGGCCGGTATAAAGGAACAGCAGGACCAGTAAACCGGTGATCAATTCGTAAATCAGTTCTTTTTTCATGGGTTATGGGATAAGGTGTGCAGGGAAATGAATTTGATCAGGGTATTCAAAACGGTGCAAGAAGTGTAATATGCCGGCATTGCCCGTCCAAAAATCAGGAGTAGGATTTAACTGAGTTCCATCAAGCCAGTAACAAACATTGTCGTCCCGGAAACAACTATTGAGCAAAGTGTCGCGAATTATAGATGCGCGAAACTGCCATTCCTCGTTCCCGAATACCCGTTTAGCCTCCAGGTATATTTCTCCTAATCCGCTCAATCCATTGCCGAAAGCGCAATAATTACTCGTAATATGCAAGGGGTGATAGGCTAATACTTCTTCCGCGATTTCCCTGTAAATGGAATGGCCCAATACTTCATAAGCCTTAATAAATGTTAAAGCTACGCCGGAGAATCCATGCTCCAGCCAGGGATCGACGGTTTGATTCTCGGCACTAACCGGCCAGGTCATTTTGCCTTTGTCAGACCGGCGCTGCTTGATGAGCCACTTTAACGATGCTTCTGTTCTCACACGTAAATTGTCAGATTTAAACCTCGCGTAGTAATTCAACAGGAAATAGATAATGCCTGCTACGCCATGGGAGAACCCAATCACTTTAAATGTTTTTTTGCCGGAGGACTCAGAAGTAATTGTCCAGGATCCGTCTATATTTTGTATTTCCGTTAGGTGCCTGACCAAATCGGTTAATTGTTGCAGGTCGGGCCCTGGACATTGCTGATCGGTAAGGTATAACAACTTCAGACCGCGACCGGCGATCCCTCCGGATATGCCGGGTAGCGTTACGGTGTCATTATTTTCAGGGGCTGGAATTACCTTGCCCATAAGATCGAGGAGCAGTTCTGTGCCGGGTTTTATTTGCGAGAGTGCTGTCGCGAGGATTTGCAGTTCAAGGTCCGGTAGCTCAATAGTGATGATTTGAGCCAGCCATGATTGGATATGCGAGATAAACTTAGCGTTGAAAGTGGCTGATGCGCGATGATGGTATATTGCGAGCACCGCCAACTCTGCAAACCCAGGCGTTTTTATCAGGGTAAAACCATTATGGTCAGGCTTGCCGTTTAGATCGGTATTAACGACCAGCGCCTTTTCCGAAATCTTGGTTCTGTTGCCAAAAATAACATTGGAAAGCGATTGGAAGGCATCGTTAACAATGATTACTGAACTTTTATGTGCTAAAGGTGGCGTTGAAACGGGTATTGGATCTGTTGTTGTCAGTAACACGGTATCGCAAAGGTCCAGGACGTCCCTGATTTCGGCTAAAGTTGGCCGATGTGTTGGATCTTCTACCAGGCAGCCAATGATAACGTGTACCAATGCCGGGGAGTCAATGAAATAGTAAAGCGTAGTTTTAAGTTGTGTTAGATCTTTTGCGTTCAGTTTGTTTGGAAGGACGCTTGTCAGTACGGAAATCAGCAATGCGCCAACGCTGAAAATATCGTCTTTTAAACTGGGGGCATGCCCGTTTTCCTGCGCCGGTGACATGAAGCCAGGCGTACCTAAAGTGAACGGCGGGTTCGGGCTTTGTGTCCGGAGATTATAACACAATTCGATATCTATAGCAAAGACCTGTCCCGTCTCGGAGACAATGAAGTTGGCAGGTGTTACATCCCGGTGCGCAAAGCCTTCGTCATGAAATTGACCAAGGATATTGATTACTTGTAATAAGTAACTGAGCATTTCTCTTTTTCTTTCAGCAGGCATAGCGCGCCAGGTGTTGCCCTCGCTTAATTGAACTGCTTTTTCGGTCAGGGAAATGGATTCTTTGTAATCCATGACGAAGAACGCATCGCCATATAATTCGAAATAGGCTATGGCCTTTGGAAGGATATTTTTGGACTCAAATTGTTTGTGGATCCCAAACTGCCAGGACAGGCGGTCTTTTGCGTCCCTCCCGGAATTATCAAAACTCTGGTACTTTCTGCCCTGTTTGACCACACACCATTGCATATCAAAAATCCTGTTTATTTTCAGGGCTTTGAAAACATTACCCTTCGGATCTTTTTTAAAAGTTTCTACGGGTATATATTGCTTGTTCAGTAAACGTGGTTGTTTAAATGATACTAACGGCCTTATGCCCTGGAATGGCCATGCTATATTATTTGTGTCGATTATCTGCTTTAACTCATCGGCGATCGCGGATCCATAAAATGTCGAGCCTATAGTAGTTCTGTCATCGTTTTGCGTAAATAAAGCGCCGTAGCTTATCCCGATAGTGTCAGTCAGGTGATAGGCACAGGGCATCGATGGTCCTATGATTGATTTGGTCATGGTGCATAAATGCCGAACTATTAATATCGTTTGCTCTAACGTTGTTGCATAGATGGTGATGACTTTGCCGGTAAGTGAGAAACCGCTTCGCCCGTCGAGGATAGTGCTGTGATGGTCCGCGTTAGCAGGTATTGCGAACGAAACTGCAATGGGTTTTAAAAATGCAAGCAATGGTCGGATCAGCTGGTCGAATTGCTGGCGCACAACCGTAATATGGATCAGCCAGGTCTCAATTTCGTTGAATGCCCCAGCAATCAAATAGGGATCAGCATAGGCGACGCTAAAATCCTGTTCTCTCAGATAATATGAATAATAGAAATTCGCGTTTGAAGTACGGTGGTTACCTTCAACGTTCGATTGCCGGATTGTGCAATTTTGTTGGCTTATCTGAGTTTGTTTCATTTTCGCTATCGTTAAAGACTGATTTCTTTATAAGCAAAGGAACAGGGTTTAATAATGCAAAAACAGTGGGAAAAGGGTGGGAGTGCTAAGCGCGCATAATGGTGGATATTCTTATAAAATAATTGACTTTTAAAGAGTCGACGAACTTTTCGACAGGCGATATATTAATTATGTCGGAAAAACCCCCAATCACCAACCACCCATAAAATGAGTTCGAAAATTTACAGGTTTAAAAAAAAGAATCTTGAGCTTTTGAAAACTATATGGTTTTAAATTATTACCAGGTTGAATAGGTATATTTCAAATATCCTTATTGATGGCTCAATTTGCGAATCCCGATAGCCAGCGACATTGGCCTTTTATTTTTAGGCTTGCTTTTTACTGTCAACTACTATTAAGTATACTTGATTAATCAATAGTAACTAAGCATGGGGGATAAGATTGAATTACTTATTTGAGGCAGGCATAAATGGTTTACCATTATACTTTTGTTTGGCGGAATTATATAGATGCCCTTAATATCGAGCGGCAAAAGAGTTTTTATCACAAAATCTACCTCAGTATACTCGTGAGGCAATAATAATGTCGGGGTTTCAAGCTGATTTTAACCATCCAAAGCCTGAAAATTGACTAACATAGCCAATGATAATACATAAACCAGGAATGATGTATTATCAGATACTTCGTGTGGTATATTTAGGCGAATAAATTACCTCAACTCCCTTTATATCTTCAGCATTATTTGTCTCGAGATAAGTAAAATATTCCCAAATCATTAACAACTATCTTTCCTGACACAGTAAATATTAGATAAGCCAGTCAAACTGCATTTAAAAAATTGTCCATTTCATCCACATAATTGTCCCGCTCATTTGGCTAATTGCTTATCAAGCGCAATTTTAGGATACATTTGTGTATATGTTCAAAAATTACTATCTCAAATGGTACCTGATTGTTACCGGTGTGCTCAGTAGTGCAACAACGCTTAGTCTGCTGTTACGCCATGATAGTTTTAAGGGCGTAAGATGGTGGGAGTATCCCGAATATGCGTTTCAGCTGGCCGTAATATTGTTTGTATGCTGGTCGGTGCATGGTTTCTTTTTGCTTCACAAGATCAGGGGGTTAAACAGCTACTCAAAACATATTGTCAGTAATGCTACCGCAACAGTATTTACATTTTCAATGAGTTTTATACTTTACCACGTGTTACCCAAAAGCACATTAAGGGACAGCGCTGTGCCTTTCGATACCTTGTCCGACTTTGTAGTCCATTTCCTTGGCGCCTTTTTGGCAAGTCTGGTATCCTACGTTGTGTTTTACAGTGTACATACCAACTTGGCTTTGCAGAACTCGAAACTTGAAAATGAGATTTTAGAGCAGGAGCATTTACGCGCTCAGCTGATATCACTGCAACAGCAAATCAGCCCGCATTTTTTGTTCAACTCGTTAAGTACCCTTAAAACACTAACAAGTGAACAACCTACAAAAAATTATATTGTACAGTTAGCCTCGGTGTATCGTTATGTGTTGAACTTCAACCAGCATTATCTTACGCCTTTAAAAGATGAGCTTACTTTTATCCGGTCGTACCTGTTCATCATGACAACCCGTTTTGAAGAATCACTTCAGGTAAGCATTAATGTGCCGGAAGAGCATCTTGGCTATATGATCCCGCCGCTTTCTGTACAGCTGCTGATAGAAAATGCCATTAAGCACAACATGATCTCGGCCGAGCATCCTTTGCATATCAGCATCAAAACTGATAATACGCCGGCACTTATCGTATCCAACAACCTGCAACTTAAAAAAATAGCAGAAGAAAGCACCAAAACAGGGCTGAATAATATTACTGAGCGTTACAAACTGCTTGTTCATAAGCCAATTCATATTATAAACGACGGAACAAACTTTAAAGTAATTTTGCCGCTTTTAAATACATGAGAGTAGTAATTATTGAAGACGAGAGCAAAACAGCCAAGGAACTACAGCGTATGCTGGAGCACCTGGATAATTCCATACAGATTGAAGCAATCCTTACATCGGTTTCGGCGGGTATCAAATGGTTGCGTTCAAACCCTGCTCCAGAGCTTATTTTTTCGGATATCCAGTTAGGTGATGGTTTGAGTTTTGAAATTTTCCGTGAGATAAAAACAGAAACCCCGGTTATTTTCTGCACGGCTTTTGATCAATACGCCATCAAATCCTTCGAATCAAACAGTATCGATTATCTTTTAAAACCGATAGAAGAAGATGCCCTCACCAAAAGCCTTGAAAAATACTCGCGCTTAAAAGAACATCTGGTTGCCAGCACCGCCTATCCGCGTAACCTGAACAATGTGCTCACCCAGATGGACCCCAATTATAAACAAAGCATATTGGTACACTATCGCGATAAGATCATTCCCGTAAAAGTGATCGATATCCAATTTATATACGCATCTGGCGGCGCGGTTTACATCTATTTCCCCAATGATAAAAATTATCCGGTACAGTACACCATCGAACAACTGGAAACGATGCTGAACCCGCAGCAGTTTTACAGGGCAAACAGGCAATTCATTATCAATAGGGATGCGATCAGTAATATTGAGCATTATTTTAACCGCAAGCTGTACGTTGCAACTACCTGTTCTACTCCTGAAAAAATTGTAATAGGAAAACTTAAGGCGCAACCGTTTTTGAAATGGATTGAGCAATAAAACAGCAGGTTTATTGCAATATTGTTATAAAACTGCACTCTGGCTTTTCATAGTCATATATAAATCTTCAAACGCTGTCCACTTCATTGACAGATTTGTCCATTTCATTCGCGGTTAAGGCTATTGCGTTATTAAGGCCTATAGTTTTGCATCATTAATTATTTAGTAATCAATACCCAGGGGTATTGAAACTACAGTTTGATGCAGATTATGAAAAAAAATACATTATTGGCTTTGATCTGCCTCCTGCCGCTCCGGTTGCTGGCCCAACAACAATGGAGTTTGAAGGATTGCATTGATTACGGTCTGAAAAATAACCGCAGCAACGCGGTTTACGAAAACGAAAAACGCGCGGCCGACGCAAAGGCCAAAGAAGCGCTGGCCGATTACCTCCCCAAGGTAAGTTTAACCGGAACTTTTGATGATAACTTAAAAGTGCAGCAATCCATCATTCCTGCTGGGATTTTCGGGCCGGACCCTGTTAAGGTGGCTTTTACGCAGAAGTACAACACCAACGGTGTCGCACAGCTAGATCAAACCATTTATGATCAGGCTTTACTAACCGGTCTTCAGGCTAATAAATACAATAAGCAACAAGCCGACCTCAACGTAAAGAAAAACGAAGAAACCATCATTTACGATATCAGCAACGCTTATTACCAGATTTATGTTTACCGCGAACAATTGAGGTTGATGAAAGAAAACCTCGAAACCTATCGTAAACAAATGGAAATCTCGCAGCTCCAGGTTAAAAAAGGCGTCACCCTTCAAAAAGACCTCGATAAGGTAACCGTTAATTATAATAACACCATATCGCAAATCCGCGTTGCCGAAAGCAACCTCGCCCTTTCGCAAAATCAGCTGAAATATAATATGGGCTATCCCATCAATACAAACTTGCCGGTTGACAGCACATCGAACGAAAAGATCAGTGCACCGGTCGTGCCCGTTAACGATGGCTTTGCTGTAGGTAACCGTACAGATTATCAACTTTCGCAGGTGAACACGCACTTGTTGGAGATAGATGAAAAACGGATCAAAGCCGGCGCGCTTCCGCGTTTAACCGGGTATGCAAAGTATGGTTCGGTAGGTTTTGGTAATACTTTAGGCCCTGCATTCAGCGATCAGAACGATTACTCGGCCATTGGGTTAAAGTTAACCATACCATTATTTGATTTTTTTAAGCGAAACGCGCAGTACAGCCAGGCTAAATATAAACGGTTAAACGCTGTGGAGAATTTAAAGCTTGATGAAGGCAAATACCAGATGGAGTACGAAAATGCCAATACCAAACTGATAAAAGCGCAGGCTAACCTTGATAACGATAAGCGCAATATCGAACTGGCGCAATCGGTTTTCAGAACTACCGACCTGCAATTTAAAAAAGGTGTAACCGACCTTACAGACTGGCTAAATGCGCAGTACTCTATCAAAGATTCGCAAAATAATTACCTCAACTCTTTATACAGCTTTTACCAGGCCAGGCTTGATCTGGAAAAAGCAGCAGGTACCCTCAAAACTTTTTACAGCACACTTTAAAACATATGAAACGTAAATATATCATCGGCCTCATCATTGTGGTTTTATTGGCACTGATAGTTTTTAAGCTCGCATCCAATAAAAAAACACTCGACAAAAAGAACCAGCCTTCGCCGGATCCGGTAGTGCAGATCCCGGTAAAAGTTGCTGTAGCTAAAGAACAGCTTCAGGCGCTCAACCTCATCAAAACCGGAACGCTGGCACCTTTTAAAGAAGCAAAAGTGCTTTCAACAACTGGCGGCACCGTACAGCAGTTGCGGTTTGAATTGGGCGATCATGTAAATGAAGGCCAGATACTTGCGCTAATGGATACGCGTTTGGCCCAACTCGACCTGCAAAAAGCACAAACTAACGCCGCGAAACTTCACCGCGATTTAGATACCTATACAGAGCTGCTGCAAGGACAAGCCGCAACACAAGAAAAGGTTAACGAGATTGAGCAAAACTATCTTGATGCTGTTAACCAGGTAAACCAGGTTAAAAAACAAATTAGCGATGCGGCTATCAAGGCCCCTACCAGCGGCACCGTTGCTGAAAAACTGGTTGAACAGGGTGTTTATGCAAGCGCGGGTACGCAGATAGCAACCATAGTAAACCTGTCGCAGGCCAAAGTGCAGATCAACCTGACCGAGGCCGAGGTTTACCAGGTAAAACAAGGCCAGTCGGTAAAGATCACAACTGATATAAATCCCGATGATGTGTTTAATGGCAAGATCAGCTTTATCAGTCCCCAAGCCGATGAAACCCATAATTATAAAGTAGAGGTAATGGCCGGTAACAAAGAAGGCAATCCGCTACGATCCGGAACTTTTGTTTACGCTGATTTTTCCCGTAAAACAACTCAAAATATCCTGCTTATCCCCCGCGATGCACTTACCCAGGGCATTAAGGATGCCTCGGTTTATGTGGTGGAAAACAATGTAGTCCATCAAAAACAGGTAAAAACCGGGATCGAACTTAACGGCATGATCCAGATCATGAGCGGGCTTAAAACCGGAGAAGTTGTTGTTACGTCGGGGCAGATCAATTTAAAAGATGGGGCACAAGTGTCTATCTCCAAATAAAAAACAATAATAATGCAAAAAATCAACCTACAGGTTTTATGGCGGGCTTTGATTTGCCTCGTTGTACTGTTGCTGGTTATCGTGCAAACCTGCCTTAAATTGAAGATTACGCAATCAGTTCAACTAACTAAAACGCAGACAGATGTCAATTACAGAGATTGCCGTTAAGCGGCCCTTACTCATCATAGTGATCTTTACGGTGCTCTTTATTTTCGGTGCCCGGTCATACTCCAGTTTAAATTATAACTTGTTGCCCAAAATAGAAGTGCCTACGGTATCGGTAAGTACAGTGTACCCCGGTGCGGCCGCCGCTGAGGTCGAAACTTCGGTTACCAAAAAGTTGGAAGACGCCTTTTCGTCGGTAGAAGGTTTGGATAAGATCAATTCAACATCGCAGGAAGGTATTTCAAGTGTTGTTGTACAGTTAAAAACCGGTACGGATGTTGACCAGGCAGAACGTGATATTCAGCGCAAGGCAGATCAGATCCAGAATGATTTGCCGGATAATATCAATAAACCAATCGTTAACAAGATCAACCTGGAGGACGCCCCGGTTGTAAAAGCCGGTGTGACGTCCAAGCAATCGCCAAAAGAACTTTATGATTTTGTTGACAAGCAATTACTGCCCCTGCTGCAAAACGTTGCGGGCGTAGGCCAGGTGAATATTATTGGCGGCGATGAACGCCAGATCCAGGTAAATATCGATCAGGATAAAATGAAAGCTTATGGTCTTAGTATCGCCTCGGTAACCAATGCGATAGCCAAAGCTAATCAGTCGTTCCCTGCGGGAAGTATAGAAACGCGAAATGAGCAGCAATCCATCCGCTTTGATGCCAACGTTACATCTACAGAGCAGATCAGTAACCTCATCATTCAGCAACGGCCTAAAGCTGGGAGTATTTATTTAAAAGATATTGGTGAGGTAGTAGATGCCACAGCTAAAACCACGGCCATCAACCACATCAACGGTATCCCATCCATCGGTGTGCAAATCGTTAAGCAAACCGATGCCAATGCGGTTGACGTGAGTAAGCATGTTAAAGAAAAATTTACAGAGATAGAAGCCCAATACAAAGCATCCGGGTTGAAGTTTACCGTATCGTCTGACCAGAGTGTGTACACCCTGAAATCGGCCGATGGGGTTATGGAAGATCTTGGCCTGGCCGTACTGATCGTAGGTGTAGTGATGCTGGCTTTTCTGCATAGTTTCCGCAGCTCCATGTTCGTGCTGGTGGCTTTGCCTTCTTCCATCATCCCTACGTTTATCGCTATGTATTTCCTGGGATTTTCGCTCAACCTCATGACGTTGATGGCGATGTCGCTGGTGGTAGGTATTTTGGTGGATGACTCTATCGTAGTGCTCGAAAATATTTACCGGCACCTGGAAATGGGCCGCGATAAAGAAACCGCCGCGCTGGAAGGCCGGAGCGAAATTGGCTTTACTGCATTGGCTATCACGCTGGTTGATGTGGTTGTGTTCCTGCCTATCTCGTTTGCCGGGGGTATCATTGGCTCGCTGTTGCAAGAGTTTTCGTTAGTGGTAGTGTTTTCTACACTGATGAGTTTATTTGTATCCTTCACGGTAACGCCAATGCTTGCTGCCAAATTCGGCAAAATAGAAACCTTGAGTAAAAGTACTTTATGGGGTAAACTGAATCTTGGCTTTGAGCACTTTATTGATGTTTTAAAAGAAGATTATGGAAAATTGCTGGCCATAGTGCTTCACAAAAAACGCTGGCTGCTCTCGGGCGTTATTGTGCTCATTATCGGCGCTATAGCGTTAGTACCGGCTGGTTTTGTAGGCGCAGCGTTTATTCCGAGCGCAGATCAGGGCGAGTTGCTCATAAACCTGGAGCTTGCGCCATCGGCATCTATTTATCAAACCAATATGGTAACGCAACAGGTTGAAAAATTGATAATGAAACAGCCCGAAGTTGTCAGGGTGTTTTCGAGTGTTGGATTTGTATCCGGCAGTGTTGCCGGGACAACCAATAACAGTAATCTTGCAGAGATTACTATAAGCATGGTTGACAAAAAAGACCGCGATATCACTGCGGAAGAGTTTGGCGGTAAACTGCAGAAAATGCTGAGTGCGAAAATACCGGGCGTGAAAGTTACAGCTGCACCTACCTCAATTACCGGCGGCCCTAACCAGGCTCCTATCCAGATAGCGGTTAAAGGAGTTGATCTGAAAGCGGTACGTAATGTGGCCGAAGCCTATAAAAAGATAGTGGCCAAAGTACCGGGAACCCGCTTTGTTGAACTTTCTGTAAAAGATCAGAAACCACAGGTTGAAGTAAATCTTAACCGCGAAAAAATGACCTTGTTAGGTATTGATGCCAGCCAGGTTGGCGCGGCGCTTCAAAATGCCTTCAGCGGCAATGATGACAGCAAGTTTAAGCAGGACGGTAATGAATACGATATCCTGATAAGCCTGGATAGCTATGACCGCTCGGATATTGACAACGTGAGGAACCTTTCATTCACCAATACCGACGGGCAGACATTTGTGCTAAGCCAGTTTGCCGAAGTAAAAGAAGGACTTGGCGAAAGCGTTTTACAACGAATTGACAGGCTGGGATCTATCACGGTGAATTCATACGTTGTTGGTCGCCCGTCGGGTTCGGTTACCGCCGATATTAAAAAGAAGTTACCAGGAGTAAAGCTGCCGGAGGGTGTTTCGGTTGAGTTTTTAGGCGATGCTAAAAACCAGGCCGATGCGTTTGGAAGTTTATTCTTCGCCCTCGGCGTGGCCATTGTTTTGGTTTACCTGATCATGGTTGCACTTTATGAAAACGCAATCTATCCATTTGTGGTACTTTTTTCCATCCCGGTTGCCCTGGTTGGTGCTTTGCTGGCCCTGGCTTTAACCATGCAAACGTTAAACATATTTTCCCTTATTGGCGTGATCATGCTGCTTGGGTTAGTAGCAAAAAACGCTATCCTGATAGTTGACTTTACTAATCATCTCAAGGCACAGGGGCACGCTGTTAAAGATGCTTTGGTTGAAGCCGGAAAAGAAAGGTTAAGGCCTATCCTTATGACCACCCTTGCCATGATATTAGGTATGTTGCCTATTGCAATAGCCAGCGGTGCCGGTGCCGAGATCAAAAATGGTATGGCCTGGGTAATCATAGGCGGTTTAACAAGCTCCATGATCCTTACCCTTTTTGTTGTGCCGTCCATGTACCTCATCATCGAAAACCTGCTCCTGAAATTCAAGAGCAAGAAAACAAGTAAGGAAACACCGCTTTTAGAAGCCCAATAATTAACATCTACATATGGCTCATTGTTGCCGGGGCAAGTGGCGTAAAAGTGCTGCCTGCTCCGGAATAATGGCTTTGCTTTGTCCCATTTTTTAAATTCCGAACCCCTATGAAAATCAAATTTTATCTTGGCACTATTGTGCTGAGCACTTTGTTCACTGCTTCGCACGCGCAAAATACTAATCCGCTAACCCGGCAACGTATGATCGACTCGCTGAAAATGTCGGCCCTGTCTGATTATGCAACCCGCTATCCTATTTTAAGGCAAGGATCTATAGCTACCGATATTTTGGGCGCGCGCACCATAAAAGGCGAGCTTAATGGTCATGATCTTTACGAAGGCAAAACAAACATCAGTCGCATCAGAGCGGCCTTTAAAATACCGTTGGCAGAGTGGGGGAAAAACACCATAACAGGTGTAGTAAGCTACCAGCAAATCCATTTTGATACCAAAGATATCACCAGTTACAATCCGGCGTTTTCTAATGCAAACCAAAGCCTGACCAAATCAACCGTTGGTTTTACGGCTACATTCAGCCGGTCTGATAGTATTTTTAATCACCCGGTGACTTATTCGGCAAGTGTTTCCGGACTTACGGATGAGCTTAGCTCGATAAAAAGGGTGAATTACAGCGGTACCTTGAATGTTCCGCTTAGTCGCACAGCCAATTCATCATGGTCGGTTGGTGTCGCGGTTATTATCGATCCGTCGTCAGTAGCACCGGTTGTACCTTTTGTAAGCTACTGGCATAAATTTAAGGATGCCGATCTTGATCTGTTTGTTGATATCCCTTATCGGTTGGCTGTAAGAAAACAGCTATCTAAAAAAAGCTGGGTATTTGCAGGCAGCGAACTGGGTGGTAGTCTTTTCTTCTTCGATCTGAAACAGCCTTCGTTGCCGCAGAATAATATTTACACATCCTTAGATATCAAAACCGGCGCGACCTTTGAATACATGCTGACCAAAAAACTTGTATTCGGTGTTAGCGGGGGCATTTTCACAACCGCCCAGGCGCGCATGTTCGATCACAATGCCAAACCGAATGACTATTTTTTCAGGACATCTAACGGATCAATACCCTATGTTAGCTTTTCACTTTCATTTTTGCCATTCCTTAAAAGCTTGCGATAACAAAGGCCAGATCTCTTTATAGAAATTTAGGTAATGGGGGCTTTTTTTAAATTTCGAAGTGTTCCCTGGATAATCGCGCATGCTTGACCATGAACATTTGACCAATAATTTGTGCTGATGAAATCAATATTTATATCCCTGGGTCAGGTAGATAGTATGGTCAAAGTGAAGGGGTTTATCCACCATCTCGGGTACGTTTGGTGAGTGCCACATTGAAATTTTTATGTCGCATTATTTCAGCGATCATTTCCTCAAAATCGCGCGATTGTAGTCGGTAAATAGCTTCATTTTCCAGGTAGATATCATTAATTGCAGTCTTAATGCGACTCACTTCATCCAGCAAAATGATCTTCGTCTCTGGTACCTCAAGTTTCGGTTCGGTGATCAAATCATACTCAAATGGCTTATTACTAATAATGAATTTTACTCATAAAAACATTTCTTCATTTCGGTTATAACACTCTCCGTTTTGGTTACAATCCCGCTTTTGTGAAGGCTCTCCTTTGTATCACACAAAAGGAAAGCAACATGAAAACTATTCTGATCACCGGCGCGTCGACTGGGTTAGGCAAAGCAACCGCTAAATTATTTCAGGCTAAAGGCTGGAATGTAATCGCTACCATGCGATCACCCGAAAAGGAAACATAACTTCATCATTTAGAGAATATTACATTACTGCCACTGGATATTACGGATAACCAGCAAGTAGACGATACGGTGAAAGCGGCATTAACGACCAGTGCCTTATCCGAAATCTTGTAGTTCTTCTTTTAACTTTCTTTCTGTTGGGGAAAACGCATTGAAAATGCCTATGAATACTAAGCCTCCGTTCAGTGCCTTCGCAACTTTCGGACTAAGCAATTCATCGGCTTCCACGTAGCTACTTCAGACTAAAAACGAGGGCATCCCTGAACTGGCAATGATCAGGGAACAGCGTCGACCAGTGCTTTATACGGTAACGCGGCCGCGGAAACCGGAAGAAAGATTTCCGGCATGATGCCGTGCCCGTCATCCGGCGCGGTACTGGCGGAATATGTCCACAGAAGGGGCAGGAAGAGCCTGAGTTTGCTTCCCGGGAGTATCACCTCGGCGATGTGCCCGCCATCACAGCCGGCCAGGTTGCCGCCGCTTTCCTGTCCTATGAGCGTACAATTTGTTTGTAATTTCAGAGCTGCGGCAAATAAGGCTGCGGAAGAATATGTTCCGCCGTCGATAATCACATAGATCCTGCCTTTGAACCGCTCAGCATAAGGATGTAAGGTTTCATTGATAGGATATCTCAGCGAATGAAAACCGTTTTGGACATGTAAGAGGTCGTGGTTCTGGTTTTTCTCTTCAAAATCACTTACCTCGACCCTGCTCTCTTCCAGCCGAGTGAATATAAAGGGTTTACCGATCATATATCTGAGAAGGTCTGCGCAGATAAAATCCCGGCCGCCCAGGTTACCCCTCAGGTCGATAAAAAGTTTCGTTGCAGCATGAGCTTTGATCTGCGCAAAAAGGGATTTATGGAAATCGAGGTAATTGGCATAGGAAAAATCAGGAAGTTTTACGATCACGGCGCCCGAGTTCTGGTCAAAAAGAAGCCTTTTTTCAGTAGTGTCCGCCGGAAACATACCTTTAAGCCTGAACTCGCCCGGTACACCACCTGTCGCGATTGAAGGTGGTCCCGCCGGAACATAGCGATCTGCGGCCAGGACCATCACGGTAGTATCTTTGCCGACCGTGGTCCGCAGCGCGAGCTTGAATTGAGTTTTTCCGGGATGGGCCAGCTCATACAAAAAATTGAATCGCCCGTTTTCCAGCAGGTAATTTTTCAGGCTCATGTTATACCCGTCCCCAGAAACGAGCGTTCGGTAATGATTCAATAATTCACGGGCGCTTTCCCCGTCAATGGCCGTGATCTCCGAATTAGGCAGGATTGTCGTATTTCCTGACCTGATAAAACCTTTAACAAAAATCCGGTTCCCGCTGATATAGATGTGAAAAGGAAGTATCTCATGCGGGGCCAGCCTATATCGGTTCATGAACTCATCATCCGGTTCCAGCCGGGTATGCCCGGACCTGACAGCTGCGACAAAATGCTGGACAATGAACCAAAACTGGATTTCAGTCATCGGACGATTAAACCTGGCACGGGTAACGCGGGCGTATTTATCCAGCGTATCCCTGGGCGTATACCGGTAAAGGCTGGGGTGTGCGATTTGCAGCACGGCGGTCAGGAAATCAAAGTCTGAGGTCATCTGGGCTATGGTTAGCCTTTTTTTTTCCTGCCCGCTGCAGAACATGGAACAGCACAGTAAAACGGTAAGCCAGAACCATTTCATGATTTATCCTTGTCAGAAATATAAGTGAGATTGTCAAAAAAACGTTCAATCAGCCGCTTTTCACTACTGATCACGTCGGCTGATCCCTTAAGTTGTGTTTTAAATCCTAGTTTCGAACCGAAATGACTGACCAGGCCATCGGGAAGATCAACCTCGAGCAGGTACATGTCGACCGGGGTTTGATTGCTAGTTTTAACGGTGTTGGTCATCAGCGAAATGGATCTAACTTTACCCTTTACCGACCCATATTCCTCAAAGGGATAATTGTCCAGTTTGATAATGACCGTTTGTCCGGGTTTGACCTTTCCCGCCCCATGAGCCGGCAGTTCCATCTGCCCGATGATTCGGTTATCGACCGGGATAACGGAGAACACTTCTTCTCCCGCCTGCACGAACTGGTCATTAGACCAGAATTTTGAAAAATCCAGTCTGCCATCGACAGTCGCTTTGAATACATACTTTTCCTCCCAGGCCTTGATGTTATCTTTCAGGTCGTTGAATGAAGACAAGATATCGAGACGCATTTCCTTCTCTTTGTCGCTTTGTTGAACGTCGAGTTCTTCAAGCTTGCCTTCGTCATTACTGATTTGTTCTTTCGCCGTTATCAGCTCGTTCTTAACGGCCTGAAAGCTCTCTTTACTGTTGAGATATGTAACCTTGCTGTGATCGGCGTCATCCTCGTCAACTGCTTTTTCCGACAGCAGGATAGAGTCCCGGTCAGCCATCTTTTTGGACAGCATCATATTGTGTTGCTTGGTCTGCATAAGGCCCGTATTGTTGACGAGGAGTTCCCTGAGCTGCCTGATCTCATTGTTCAGGCTTTGCTGCTGCTGTTGATAGACGTTTTTGCGCTCGTAATTGTAGTATTGCTGGAGTGCATTCAGAAATGCGGCATATTTGGTGTTGATCTCACCCAGCGAACTCCGCGATGGAAACAAAGGGTAGCAGGCAGCCAGTTTTGGAGAATGGACGTCAAACTTGCTGAGCAAACGGTCGATCTGCCTGATATCATCGACATTCGCGGAATTCTGGATATAGGCAATATAGTCCCCGGTTTTGACCCTTCCGTTGGCCCGATACTTTGTAAGTGTTAGTTTACCGGAAGTGTTCGCGACCAGTTTCACCGGCGAGAACCGTGTATTGATGACGATCTGTCCCTGCACGGTATCCGGGTAACTGATGCAATACCCTGCGCAAAGCAGCAGCAGGAACAAGCCAAGTACAACCGAAGCAACGATCAGCCCGAATTTTGTGGGCATACGTTCCACGATATCCTGTATTTCTTCGCTTCGCTTCCGGTAAACCTCAGCGTTAAGGTCGTTGTTTTTCATAGCAGGTCTGATAAACGTTCCAGGGAGGCCGTTTTAACGGCCGGATTAGTAACAGGCTGGTTCTCCATTCCGTTGTCGAACTGGCTTTGGATTAGATTGAAATAATGCCCCCTATGCCGCATCAGGGTTTCATGGTTGCCGGTTTCCATAACTGAGCCGTCCTTCAACACGACGATCTGGTCAGCCTTCCTGATCGTGCTCAGCCTGTGCGCCACCACAATCACGGTTTTACCTTTAAAAACATTATCCAAGGCTTGGACGATCTTTTGCTCGTTGATCGCGTCCAGTGCGTTGGTCGCTTCATCAAAAAACAGGAAGTCCGGGTTTTTATATAAAGCCCTCGCAATGAGTATGCGTTGTTTTTGGCCCCCGCTCAGCCCTCTGCCCATTTCACCCATAACCGTGTTATATCCTAAGGGGAGCTGCTCGATCTCCGTCGCGATATTGGCCGCTGAAACGGCCTGTTTGAGACGTTCGAAATCAATTTTTTCATCTTCCAGCACAATATTGTTCAGGATGGTATCGCTGAAGATTTTTCCGTCCTGCATCACTGCGCCGCACACATTTCGCCAGTTCCGTAAGCTTAAAGTATTGAGGTTCATGTCGCCGATACATAATTCGCCATAGGAAGGCTTATAAAGACGCAGCAGGATTTTCAGCAGGGTGGATTTTCCGCTGCCACTATCCCCAACGATAGCGGTCACTTTTCCTTCGGGAATGATCAGGTTGATATTCTTTAGGATAAGCGTGCCATGATGGTGATACTGAAAGGACAGGTTTTTCAGCACCAGGCTCTTGTTTAACGGCAACTGGATATCGTTCAGTTTTTCGTCTTCTTCCTCATCCGGGATCTGGTGGACTTCATTTAAACGCAGGAAACTGATTTGCGCGTACTGCGCTGAAATAATGAATGACACAAACTGGTTTATAGGTCCGCTCAGCATTCCGATGATAAACTGTGTCGAGATCATTACGCCGAACGTAATATCCCCGGCAATTACCGCCCTCGCCGCAAAGAAGGTGATCAATAGGTTTTTCAGGCTATCTATGCACTGGGCACCAGAGCTTTGCCAGTTCGATATCGCCTGGGTCTTCTGGTTAAGCTTAAAGATCTGGGCCTGGATTTTTTCCCACCTCCACCTTTTTTTGGTCTCATAGTTATTGAGTTTGATATCGGTTATCGCACTGACTGTCTCTACCCAAAAACTTTGATTTTTTGAAACAAGGCTGAAATACTCCCAGTCGATCTTTTTCCGGATCTTCATGAAGGCAAGCACCCAGAAAATATACAGTACACTGCCGGCAAAAAAGATCGAAAACATTATCCCGTTATAGATCAGCAGGATGATACTGAAAATCAGGAATGTCAGGCCGGAAAAAAGGAGGTTCAGGGAATTGTTGGTGATGAAGCTCCGGATCCTTTCATTATCGTTGGCCCGCTGCAGGATATCGCCCACCATTTTGTTTTCAAAGAAGGTTACCGGAAGCCGCATGATCTTGATCAGGTAATCGGAGATCAGCGCGATGTTGATCCTGGAGGTAACATGCAGGAGGATCCAGTCCCGGACTGCGTTAGAAAGTGTCATGCAGAGAATGATCGTTATATTGGCGATCAGTACGATATTGATAAAATGAAGGTCATTGGTGTGGATACCGATATCAATAACTGCTTTGGAAATAAAAGGCAGGAAAGCTTGTAAAAGCGTTGCCACCAGCATGACCACGAAAACGTTAAGAAAACTGCGCTTATAAGGAATAAAGTAGGCAATGATGTTTTCAATGGTTTTTTTCCGTTCGATGCGGTCGCCGGCCTCGCGCTGCTTGAAATCCGCCTGCGGCTCCAGGATCAGCACGGAGCCCCGCGCTCCGCTTTCATCGTACCAATAGCGCTCCAGGTCTCTGACCGGGTAGGAGACCAACCCTTTCGCCGGGTCGGACAGGTATACTTTTTTCGCCGAAATTTTATATACAACTACGAAGTGGCTGTTGTCCCAATGGATAATGGCCGGCAGGGGAACTTTGTATATAAGGTCATCTATCGAGGAACTCGTTGCCAGGGAGCGAAGGCCGATACTGTCCCCGGCATAGCTTAGGTCAAGAAAAGAGACACCCTCCCGACTGACGCCACATTTATCGCGAAGGTGCTGTAAGGAATAGTACTTGCCGTAGTATTTGGCAATAATTTTAAGACATGACGGACCGCAGTCCATCATGTCCAATTGTCTGTCCGTAGGAAAACTTCTAAGCAACTGTCAGGTAATTAGAATGAAGTCACACCATATTCCTCGTACTCTTCCCATTCATCCGGTGTCATTCCTGATCCGCTGTCGTCATAACCGCTGTCATAATCGTCGTAGTCATTGCTGCTGCTGTCATCATATCCGGGGGCATCATAAAAATCATCATCGCTGCCTGTCGATGAACTGCTGGAATCATCATAATCGTCGAAATCATAAAACTCGTCCTGGTCATTATTCGAATATCCCATATTTTCCAGGGTACTGGTTGTCGCGTTCGCGGCGGCAGTCTGAACGGATTCCGCTGACTGACCTGAATTCTCCGCATTGAAGGCGGCTTCGGCAGCTGCCAGCTGCACAGCTGGAGAATTCGCTGATATTGACCACCTGATTTCGGCGCAAACTGACCACCGATTCCGCGGGAAAGTGACCACCTGATTTCGGAGGAAACTGACCACCCCGAACGAGCCGCTTATGCTGTAGAAGCAGGCCTATTTTTGAGGTTTAACAACTTCACTAATGGCCAACACTACGATAAGCATGAGTAAGATAAGACAGATCCTAAGGATGTACAGCCAGGGCCGCAGCAAGCTATCGATAGCGGCCCAGACCGGCGTGTCACGCAATACCGCAAAGAAGTACCTTATTGCGTTCGATGCCAGCGGCTTTACGTTCGAAGAGATCAATACCCTTAATGATAAAGAGCTGGAGGACTTCTTTGGCAAAAGCAGTGAACGCCCTCCGGACAAGCGGATGGTAGCCCTGCAACGATGTTTCCCGCAAATAGATAAAGAGCTAAAGCGGGTCGGTATGAACCGCCGCATCCTGTGGGAAGCTTATATCAAAGAGTTCCCTGACGGGTTCAAATACACCCAATTCTGCTTTTATTACAACCAGTGGAAAGCCCGCGTGAACCCCACAATGCACCTGGATCATAAAGCCGGTGATAAGCTGTATGTGGACTTTGCCGGTGAAAAGCTAAGCATAACGGACAAGGATACCGGTGAGGTCATTGAGGCCGAGGTGTTCGTTGCTATCCTTGGCGCCAGTCAATTGACCTATGTTGAAGCTGTGCTGAGCCAGCAGAAAGAAGACTTTATAGCAGCCTGCGAGAATGCCCTGCACTTTTATGGCGGCGTACCTGCCGCCATCGTTCCCGACAACCTGAAGGCTGCCGTTACCAAAAGCAACCGCTATGAGCCAACACTGAACGAGACCTTTGCCGACTTTGCCGACCATTACGGAACGACCATCTTACCAGCGAGGGCGTACCGCCCTCGCGACAAAGCACTGGTAGAAGGAGCTGTTAAGATCGTTTACAGCCGTATCTACGCACCTATTCGCAAAGAGGCCTATCATACCCTTGCAGAACTGAACACAGCGGTCAAGGTCGCTTTAGAAGCACATAACAGCCAGCCGCTGAAAGGCCGCAATTACAGCAGAAAGCTCCAGTTCGAGGAGATAGAACGCCAGGCTCTCTCGCCATTACCGGCATTACGTTATGAGTTCAAACGGCAGCACCAGGCCACCGTAATGAAGAACGGGCATGTTTGTCTTGGTATCGACAAACACTACTACAGCGTACCGTACCGCTTCATCGGCAGGAAGGTCAAACTGCTGTATTCCCGCACCAACGTAGAGGTCTATTACCACTACGAACGCATTGCCATGCACAGGCGTATCAAAAGCCCTTACAGCTATACTACGGATAAAGACCACCTGGCTTCGACACACCGCTTTATGACCGAATGGACACCCGATAAGTTCCTGGAATGGGCGGCATCCATTCATGAGGATGTGAGGCTTTACATCCTGAAGATACTGGACCGGAAGCAACACCCGGAACAAGCTTACCGCTCCTGTATCGGTATCCTCAGCCTGGCGCGTAAGGCAGGTAACGAAAGGCTGGCCAGTGCCTGCAGGCGTGCACTCGGTTATGGCGTTTATAACTACAAGACTATACAGCAGATACTGGAGAACAAGATGGACAGCTACGAGGATAGCTTATTTGCTGACGAACTGCCTATGCCCAGCCATGACAATATCCGTGGAGAGAACTACTATAAATAACCATTAATAAATAGATCGATATGAACACGAACACCTTGGACAAACTTCGCAAGCTGAAGTTCTTTGGCATGTACCATGCCTTTAAAAGCTGCCTGGAAACGGGCCAGACCGCTGAATACACTACTGATGAACTGCTGGCTCACCTGGTAGAGGCCGAATGGGACGACCGGCAGAACAGGCGCATAGAGCGTACCATCATGTACGCCAAGTTCCGCTATAAAGCATCGGTAGAGAACATTCATTATCATGCAGATCGCAGCATCGACCGCAACCAGGTGATGCGTTTGGCAGACTGTCACTTTATTGACCGTAATGAGAACCTGCTGATCACAGGCAGCACCGGTATCGGCAAAAGCTACATTGCTTCTGCTATCGGACACCAGGCCTGCATACTGGGTTACCGCGTGTTCTATGCCAGTACACCCAAGCTCTTCGCTAAGCTGAAGATGGCCAAGGCAGATGGTTCCTACATGAAGGATGTCGCCAAACTGGAACGCCAGCAACTACTGATCCTGGATGACTTCGGTATACAGCCTTTTGATGCGCAGAGCAGGGCTGCACTGATGGAGATCATTGAGGACAGGCACGGTAAGACATCGCTGATCATCACCTCTCAGCTGCCGGTCAGTAAATGGTATGAGGTCATTGGTGAAAAGACGATCGCTGATGCTATCCTTGACCGTATCGTGCATGATGCGCACCGGATGGAACTGAAAGGAGAGTCGATGAGAAAAAGAAGGCCGGCAGAGCCCGAAAAAAGCTATCTGCAAAACACACTTTAAATAACTACTTTTGACAACGCTTCTACAGCGTTCGCTGCGCTCGTTCGCCAGCACTTTAGGTGGTCAATTTGCCACGGAATCACCTGGTCAACTTCTCCGTATTATACAGTTTTGTTCCCTCGCCGGGGCGCTGATGGTCAGCCTCTCCATGGATAATATTTCCAAACTGATCAGCACAGGCCTCGGTAAGGATAAGTGGAACGTGGAGGCTGAAAGCTTTATGCAGCCGGTTAAATTGGTGGAAACTCCTTACTCGGTCAATATTCCCATGTTGTTTTATTACAACAAGCGGGTAAGGAAAGGATGGATGAACCTGTGCAACATCTTCAGGGGGACGATCCTTATTGGTACGCCTGGGAGCGGAAAGTCCTTTAGTATTGTTAACCCCTTTATCAGGCAATTGATTGCCAAAGGCTTTGCCGTTTGTGTCTACGATTTCAAGTTTCCGGACCTTGGCCGCATCGCCTATTACCATTACCTGCTTGCCAGGCAGGGCGGCAAAATGAAAGGCTTTCAATTTCATGTGATCAATCTCGATGATGTGGAAAAAAGCCGCCGTATCAATCCCTGGCGTTCCGGGTATATCAGGACGCTTGCAGATGCCGCAGAAACAGCGGAAGGATTAGTAGAGGCGCTGAAAAAAGGGGACAGCTCGGGAGGCAGCGACCAGTTCTTTACGCAATCCGCTATCAATTTTCTTGCATCATGCGTGTATTTTTTGAGTAAATATGAAGGCGGTAAATATTCCAGCCCTCCGCATGTCCTGGCCTTCCTGAACCGCTCTTACGAGGAGATCTTTAACGCACTGGTTTCCGAGCCGGAACTTAAATCCCTGATGTCGCCCTTCATGACGGCATACAACGCCAAGGCGTTTGATCAACTGGAAGGGCAGATCGGAACACTTAAAGTATTTATAAGCCGATTGGCAACGAAGGAAGTTTTTTGGGTATTCTCCGGTGACGACTTTGATCTGAAGATCTCGTCCAAAGAGCATCCGGGCATCCTGGTGTTGGCCAACGATCCCAATACGCAGAATATCAATTCGGCCTGTTACTCCATTATTATCAACCGGCTCACTAAGCTGATCAACACCAAGGGCAACCTGCCATCCGCTTTGGTCGTGGATGAAGTGCCTACGCTATTCGTTCATAAGATCGAAAACCTGATCGCAACTGCGAGAAGTAATAAGGTAGCGGTGCTGCTCGGCCTGCAGGAGCTGCCGCAGTTCAATCAACAGTACGGGAAAGATACTGCTGCGACAATCACTTCCGTAGTCGGCAATGTGCTGTCAGGCTCGGTCAGGAACAAGGAAACCCTGGAATGGCTTGAACGGCTGTTTGGTAAATCCAAACAGATCGGGGAGGGCCTTTCTATTGACCGCAACAAAACTTCAACCTCCCTGAACGAAAAGCTGGAGGACCTGATCCCCGCGGGGAAAATTGCTTCGCTCAATGCGGGTGAACTGGTCGGCCTCATAGCTGCCGATGCACAGGAGAAATTCACCGGACAATTTAATACCTCAGCAGTCCACTGCAGGGTAAACCTGGATATGAAGCAAATTGCCCGTGAGGAAAAAGGCTATAAACCTTTGCCGGTGTATTATGACTTCGGGGATAGTAAAGAGGCTACACTCACTCAAAACTTCTTCAGGATAACCCAGGAAATACATGATGTCGTCCTGAAGTTCAAGACCTTTTCTACGGTATCACCGGCCAACATCGCCAAAGGGACATTTAAATCTCAAGCATCATGAACAATGAAGAATTGATAGGCCAAAACGTTCTGGTACATCCCGTGCTTTGGGGTGATCCAGCAGAAAAGAATGGCGAGATAGGGGAAATTACAGAGGCCAACATAGAGGATGACTTGATTCGCGTAAAATTCGATGATGGAAAATATGGTTTTTATGGAAGCAATGCATTGCTGGTATTCCGTACACCAGATGAAATCTATGATCACCTCAAGCAAAATGTCGATAATCTTTACTCTTGGGAATTTAAAGACCTCACTAGTATTGCGCTTCTCTTAGATTATGGTAAAGAGCCTCAGTCATTAACAGCCATGAAAATGGTACGGGAACACCCCGAATCTTTACAGGTCAGCATGATTTCGATCGAAGATAAACTGAAAAACGCGCAAGCGCGACAGTTAGGCCGCTGATGATCCGCTTCCGGATCCAATCACGCTCAGACAGTAATAACAATAACATGAAAAATAATGAACTATTGGGCACACTGGCCCTAGTAAACCCGGAGCTGGAACACGACCCCGGCGGGAGGAAAGGAAATATCGGTATTATAACCTATGTAGACAGCCTGGAGAATCAGGTTTACCTGAGCTTCGAGGCTGGGGGTGAGGGCCGTTACCCGGCTGCTGAGCTCATGCGGCTGAAAGACAGGGACAGGTTTTTTCCGGACCTGATGAAAAACGCGTCGAATCTTGACCTGAACGATTTTAAAGCGCTCTTTAAGATCAGTAACCTTCAGGATATGGGCCGCGGACAGGATCAATGGCAGGCTTTGGAAATCGCACGAGATAATCCTGGTGTTTGGGAAGGCAGCCTGGAATCATTGAGCGAAAGTATTTCCTATATCAAAGCCAGCATGATCGGCAGGTGAAAGGTTTATGGTTCCTTGCATTAATTTGTCTTCCTCTTAAAAGCCTGAAAGTCACCTCGGGATTTGGGTATCGCATCCATCCGCTGACCGGTAAATTCTGGCTGCATGCCGGAACCGACCTTCGCGCGCATCATGATACGGTATTCGCCATCGCGGATGGTCGGGTCAAGCAGGCCTGTACCAATAAGGCCTCCGGCAATTACATTTCAATCGAGCATGGTGGCTTCAGGTCTGGTTATGCGCATTTGAGCAAATTCCTGGTTGCGCGCAACGAACACGTATTTGCAGGGCAACCGATCGGGATCACCGGGGCAACCGGCTGCGTAACAGCAGAACACCTGCATTTTTCTATTCGGTACCAGGGACGCAGTACCGATCCGCTTCAATTTCTTTATCAAATCTTAATCTGTAAAACTATGGCTAACAACTTTAAGCCGCTGCATGAAATTGTGGCGAACAAACTGATCTCAGAATTAAAAAATGGCACATCTTTATTACAAAAGCCGGTAAAAGATAATGGTTCGCCTGCTTTTGTAACGCCTGTCAACGCCAACACCGGAAAAGGCTACAGCGCCCTGAACGCCATTAACCTCGCTAACCGGGGGTACGATGATCCGCGCTGGCTATCCGCTAAAGAGGCAAGCTTCAGCGGTTATTTCGTAAAAGAAGGCGCTAAAGGTACGCTGATCAGCTTTCCGAAAACGAGCGATATCCAGGCAATGCGTGACCATAACGGCGGCAAGATCCTCGATGAAGAGGGTAAAACACAGGTCAGGGTGGTGGATTATGACAAGCCGCAGAACGCCACGGCCTTCCTGTTCAACGCTTCCCAGATCAACAGGATCACGTCGCTGGAAGAATATCTGAAAGAAACAACACCGGCGAACGACCTTTCGCCAATTGAGAAAGCCGCAAAGCTGATCGCCAATAGTAATGCGGTCATCGTACACGGCGGAAAGGAAGCGTTTTACGATAAGGTAAAGGATGAGATCCATATGCCTGAAAAGGACCGGTTTGAAAACGAAACCGCTTACTATCAATCCGCTGTACATCAGTTGGTCCACTGGAGTGGTCATGAAAGCCGTCTTAACCGCCCGATGGATGGGATGTTCGGTTCCCTGGAATATGGCAGGGAAGAATTCCGCGCGGCGCTGGGTGCCATGATCATCGGCGGCGAACTGAAACTCGGTCATCATTTCCCGCACCATGCGGCGTACGCAGGAACATGGGCAAAGATGCTTAAGGATGACCCTTTCCAGATGTCAAGGGCCTCTAATGATGCGCAAAGAGCTGCAAACCTCTTGCTCGGGGTCAGCCGCAAACAGGAGCAGGACCTCGCACCCGAGGAGCAGCGCGGGTTTGAAAAAGGAGAGGAGATCGTTTATAATGATACGACCTATAAGGTGCTCGAATTAAGAAACAACAAAAGCATCAAAGTAGAAAATGAGCTTGGTGCAAAGAATGTATTTAAACCGACGGACGGGATCTATAATTCATTGCTGGAGGCGAAATACAACGCACCCAAAATTGAAACAGCGATAACGGAACAACAGGAACAAGAACAAACTACCAAAATAGGGAGGTAAAATGCACCTGGTCAAATTTAAACAATCGGAATTGCCCATGGATGATCTCGAGACCATCGGCCTGGCGGCCGAAGGCCGCCTGTTGATCAAAGACGATGATCTGAACGCACTCCTTTCGGGTCGCCGCTCCTCCCTGCTCCGGCTTGAGAACCTTAAAGACGACAGGATCCGCATTGCCGCCATGGAAGCTAAAGTATCGTTGCGGGTTAATGAGCAGGGGAAACCCGGCCTGCTGATCCATCCGGTCTATCATAAACCGTCAACACCCGATTTCCTGGAAGACGATGAAGCTGAATTATTGGAGAAAGGCGAAGTAGCCAATCTGCAGAAAGTAGTCAGCGACGGCATGGGCGGAAAAAAAGAGCTACTGGTGGAGTACGATCCGGAAACAAGAGAGTTTATTGTTTCTGATACCGATCTGGTCCAGGCTCCGGACATGGTCAACAACGAACGCTTAACACCCGCTCAAAAAGAACGGTACCGGAAAGGGAAAGAGGTTGAAATTGAAGACCATACCAAATTTAGTTATTCCGCGGTCGATAAGCATGGCATGCGAGCCAATAAAATGGCGCTGATCGCCTCTATACTCATGGATGCCGGCATGTCTTATGTGCTTTACAAAGGATTGAATGCGCTTTTCAACAGGAAAAGGGACCCGGAAGACTCCGCAAAATTAAGCCCGGGCTATCACCAGGCCTTCGAATATTTCCAGGCTGACAATCCGGTTAAAGACAACCGGCATATCCAGGTTGATGCTAAACGAAGAAGTTTCAGGTAATGGTACCGCTTCTGAATAAACTGGGAGTACCCCTTGAGGTCCAGCAGTTTTTCGGCTGCCGTGTCAGGTTCGACTTTGGTAGTGACGCCGAGTTGTTTGACGAAGGCTTTCATTATGTCCCGGCTACTTCCGGCATTTGCCGGTTTGGCCTCCCCACAGCAAGGTTAGTTATATTATGCTGCTCGGTTATGGAAGCCATAGCCTACTTAACCTTGAAACGCCACCGCTATCCCGATCTGGGTGCGGTGGCTTGTGTTGCCGTTGGCAGCCTGCCTTCTGTGCTTCAGATCGATGAGGTTAGATCGAAATATGGGAAATGTAAATTTATATTGCTGTTCGGCGATGACCTGACAGGGAAAGCGATGGATATCTTTGTCGCCTGCGCAATCATCGGACTTGCCGTCGGGCTCAAGTTGAAACCTGAACACATCCTGATAACCTGTAACGGCCGGAGCATGGTTTTGCTGCACGAAAAGTTATCACTTCACGCTTTTCAGCAAATGTTTGGCATCAGAACACTTTGCCGGACCGATAAAGCCCGAGGGAACAATACCTTTCTGCTCCAGTTGCTCGGTACAGCCAGTTGAAGGATTTTCTTTAATGTTATCCACAATTGATCTCCGTAAATGTGGATTTTTTTAAGTCATAATTAAAGTGTTATGCTTGTTTCCCGTTTCTTAAAGCGGTATTTTTAAATATTGAATATGATTAAGAATATCTTTTATTTTATTATTACAGCTTGCATCTCCACTTTCGCATTTTGGGGATCTCTCGGTGCTAAAAACCCTTTTCCCTTATATGGAGTGATGCTGGGTATTTGGGCACTCTTTTTTTGGGGGCTCAACAACAGGATGAAAAAAGATGCCGCGAGGAGGTTCAATGAACGGATGTTTGCGGAATACATGCGCTCAAAAGCCCGTGGCCCCCGTCGTTACTGAATTGATAATAAGTTACAGCTGAATTTCTTTAATTTGCAGGATTATTCGTGCAGACACTCGCTGCACTTGTGATAAGGTTTAAGTTGAAATCCCCGGCGGCGAGCGTTCGGGGATTTTTATTTGATCTCCTGCGCCACTCTTAAATCGTACTCCATGGATTATAAAGAAGACGTCCTTTTTCAAAGCTCCGGCACGATCAGTGTTCCTGAACTGGAAGAAAAATACGGTAAATTATCACCCGGTGATATTTTTTTTAAAATGGCCGAACATAAGAATTTCGAGGCCGCCAAAGCCGAGTTTGATACCTGGGAGGACGGTGACGTTTTCGACATGCAATATTTTCTGTACATAGCCTACCCGTTCGAAGAATGGTTGGATGACCCTATTGAGTGTTTTATCGCACGGGCCTTTGCGATGAAGCTTATAAGGGAATATAACAACTGGTCCCCGCCTGAACCTGAAATTGCAATGTCGCAGGATGATTTAACCTTGAGACGCCTCTCAGGTGTACTTCCACACATAGATATAGCCGGAACAGATTTTATAGTCGACTGGAAAAACCGGGAGCTACGGGAAAGCGCCAATCCCGGAAATAAACTGGATATCAACGCGATGGACTTATCCCCATCGGAGGATGGCTACCTGTCCTATTATCACTTACCGGACCATAAACGCTATGTACCCGAAGAGACGTTGACCGAATTGCCGCAAAACGTCATGTTACTCGAAATTCCTCATGAACTGGTATTGGATCCAATTGCTGTTATACAGGAACAGGGGCTGGTTACCCTGACTTTACTAAAAACATATCCTGTGCAGGATGTACTAAAGGCTAAACTCATTCCCCTTAATGAAACCTTGCTTCCGCAGGTCATCTCAGAAAACCTTTTGAAAAAAGAACAACAGTCCGAGCGTGGGATAGCCCGATAATAGCGTGGACGCCGTTATTTTTTTCGGCTTCCCATCCTGAAAGGAAATTCCCGAAGAAATGTTTTTTTAGACAGCGGACGATACATTTCCGGCATCTATAGAGGATAAGAATGATCCGGGACACCGTAGTCAAAAGGAAGATCGGAAATCATAAAATTGGTCGCTGAAACCCGTAGTATCACCGGCGTTCAGCCGGTATGCCCTATCTTCGCCCAGAGTTCAGGGGTGCAGTCACCAACAGTCAGTTCCGGGCCGATAGCCGAATCCAGTTTAAAAGTCCCGGCCTGGTCCTTTAGTTTTGCCGGCATGTTGCCGAAATAGTCATACAATGCCCTGTCGCCCGGCGCGAGATTTTCGCGGTAAGCCTTGTCCTGATCCGATAAGGAATCTAAATAATCCATCTCGTTCTTCATAATAATTTATTACCCGTCTTTAAATAAATAGGAATGATAAGGTAAAGCAGGCAGGTAATTATTTGTTCTCAACACCTGCCTGAAATAGAAATCAAGCGCATCAAAATAAATAGCTTTTGGCTTCATAAAGCCATCGATTTCCTGTTCGCAGACCAATATCGTAAACACATACCGTGACTTGATCTCCCAATCGTCATATTTAAAACGCAAAGGCTGCGCATCAACAAAGGGCTGTAAAAGCGCGGCCGAAAGGATAGGCCCGTCTTCCGCATCTCTCAGTTCACGTTCTTCGATCCCCATCTTAAAACTGCCGTCCGGCAGGTAGATCAGCTTCTTATCTCCCCCTTCAAAATACTTAAAATCATATATAACCTTTTCAGCAAATTCGTTGATGTTACCTGCGATAACTTCGTCCAGGCCGTTCAGGTCCATGATCTGGATTTGTCGGATACCGGCTTTCAGCATTGAGGTGCAATAGTATGCTATTGACGCCCGGATGTCCGCGATGGCCGATTTTGCTTTTATGGTTTCACTGTTTACGATCAGGAAGTCGTATACCTGGGTAACCGGAAACAAAGTGTCAGGCAGGTCAAGGTCATTAATGAGCACGCTGATGCAGTTTCCGCTAAACTCAAATGCATCGCTTGCGCAGCTTGCCCGTGCCGCCTTTTGTGCAGGCGTAATCACGCTTAAAATGGTCCCGGTTGTTGTCAGAAAAATCAGGTCATCGCCGTCCTGCCTTATGATTTCAAATTTCTTTTCCATGGTCTCTTTGGTGATTACCCCCGCTTAATAGTTTTCAGCAACTCGTCCATCTCACGCTGGCACCCGCTGATCACTGAAGCGACATCTTCCTGCTCGTTTACGTCTAATAAATCCCCGTCGTAAATCCAATTATCCTCCTGATCAAACAATAATCTTCCCAATGGCAACTCCGGCAGAGGCTCATAGAGGCAGTAGCTGCCGGTAGTATCCGGAACAAGCTGGATCCAGCGTCCCGACCCTGTTTTCACGCTTACTACCTTATTATCCGATAACTTGCTTCTCATTTAAAACAAAGGTGAAAAAAAAATTGTAAAAGAGTGTAGTGTTTTGCTAAAAATATTAGCATAGTTTTGTAATCCCCAAATTGAAATGTTATGGCAGGCGAGAAACAGGAAATCATCGACAAGCTCAGGCAGGATATCCTGACCTTGGAAGGCTTCAGGCCAGCAACAACCGGCGAGGTCAATCATATCCGCCTCGGTCCGCTCAAAGCAGCATTCCCCGATATGCGGTTGAACATGAGCTCGTTTGATCGTGCAAGATTTTGGCACTTGAAGCAGCACTTTGATCAAAACAAAGCTATTAACAAAGACCTTCGGAAGGCTTTAAACATTATTGTACCATAAGAGAGGATAAGGAAGAGTATGCTGCGGATAAAGAAACAAGCAACTAAAAGAGATGTGTTAGGCTTTCGTTTGCCGATGCTGACCCATGAAGAACCGGCACTGGACATTACCGATATTACTGTCATCGATCCGGACAACACGTATTATATGCGTATGGGTAGCGAAGCGATGACAGGTTACCATATTCTGGAAGATCATATCTTGGTAATTGATAGGTCACTGGCACCGGTGCCTGGTTGCATAGTTGTATTTAATCATGAAGGAGACTTTTATGTTCGGGAATATGCGCCGGAACCAAATCAACTGCTTTTAAAAGCAAATACAGCTAGAGATACGATAATTATCAGGGACGTGGATAAATGGGAATGCTGGGGAGTAGTTATGCTGACACTTAACCCTTTACTTCAGCCGCAACAACGAACAGGGAGGTACAGCCGTGTTTGCGCATGTTGATATCAATAATTGCTATGTAAGCTGTGAAACGCTTTTTAACCCGGTTCTAAAAGGCCGTGTGGTAGTGGTATTGTCAAACAATGATGGCTGTGTGATTGCCCGGAGCAATGAAGCTAAAGCCGTGGGTATAAAAATGGCAGATGCTGAGTTTCTTGTGCGCAAAACACTACAGGAACACAATGCTGTAATCTTCAGCAGTAATTATGCACTCTACGCAGATATGAGCGCCAGAATGATGAATAACCTTGCGCGATATACCTATATGCTGATGGTATATAGTATTGATGAAGCTTTCCTGGCCTTAGGGAATATAAGTGGTATCGATTTAGATCAGCATGTTGCAAAGATAAGCCGTCAGGTAATGCGGGATACCGGCTTATCAATCACCGTAGGTGTAGGGCCGACTATGGCGCTGGCTAAACTGGCTAATAAGGCAGCCAAAAAGCTAAAAAGGAACTACCTGATACTCGATACTGATTCTAAGGTTGACAAGGTTGTTAAAGACTTTCCTATCGAAGATGTTTGGGGTATAGGACGTGCTTATTACGATAAATTACAGGAGTTTAATATCAGGACGGCAGAGGACTTCCGTTTGCTTAAGCCGGATTTCGTGCGTCAGCACATGACGGTACAGGGCTGGCGGCTCCACCAGGAATTATGGGGAAAGCCCTGCAATGTCATTAAAGATGTGGCTGAACGCTCCAAGGGTATCGAATCAAGTCAAAGCTTTAATACTTATCAAACCGAGCTGGAAAAGATTGAAGAAGCAGCCGCCATGCATGCAGCAACCGTGGCGGTCAAATTGCGTCAGCAAAAAAGCATGGCGCTCACATTGACCATTTACCTGCGAACGAATAAGCATAATATTATGCATGACCAGCATTATCCAAGTATCACGGTGAAAGTACCTTTTGCGACAAACAGTACCCAGGAGCTTACTGGGATTTGTGTACAGGCACTAAGGGCTATTTGGCAACCGGGATATAATTACCTGAAGACAGGTGTAAGGGCAACAGGGATCATACCGGCAGGTGAAGTGCAGTGCAACATGTTTAATAATTACGATAACACCAAACAACAGGCATTGAGTAATCTTATCGACGATGTTAATGCCCGTTATGGTCGTGGTGCTTTGCGGGTGGCAGCAGAAGGGTATGACAAAACCTGGAAAATGAAGCAGGAGTATCTAAGTAAGCAGTACACGACGAACTGGAAAGACATAGTTGTTGCCAAATGAATTACGGCACCGAAAAATTTTATGGCTTGCTAAAGCAAAAGCTGATGGATTGGGTATGGAACAATCCGAAATTACTACACAAAATCAAAAAACGGGAGCTGGAGTTTCTGTTCGAGTTTGACCCGCAGCGAGGGCTCTCCATTGACCTGCGGCGTTTTGAACAGGATTTTTATAAGGCCACTTTTTACCCACCCGATGAGAAGAAGCAGCATATTGATGAATTTGTACGCAAGGTTTGTAAGGTGATCCACCAAAACATGACTAGTTCGGGGCGGAATGATCTCACCATTACCATCACGGTTAGGCACATGATCTCGGAGGTTAGCCATTGGCATACGTTCTTTATAAGTGAAACCTTTAATACGGATAAGGTTATACCGCTTGCTAAGAAAGAAACGGATTGGCATTATAAGCTTAGTAAATAGGTACTGCGCTCCTTAGTTACTGGCGTGCTTTCGCATGGCGACGATGCCACAGGTAACGGATATGATCGTTTGAGTTAAATTATTAAGTTAATTGCTAAAATATTTAGTATTTTTGATCGTTATTTATTGATTATGTGTGGACACGTAGAAATAGGCGAACAAAAAGATTTGAAGATCATTAAGCGTGATGGTAGCGCTTACAATGTAAAATCAAATACTTCAGGTAACCCGGGCAGCATGCTTCCTGTGGTTACCGATGCAATACCTAACAAGGTACAGCAGTATAGATGGGGATTATTGTCGTTAGATGATAATCGAATGCACAGCAAGAATAAACACGCCCGCATTGAATCTCTGTTTTTAGTACCGCTTTGGAAAGAATTAATCGGTCGGCATCATTGTGCTGTACGTATTCAGGCATTCTTTGAGTATAACCCGGAACATCAGAAAACTTATAAGATTGAACGCGTGGACGGTCAGCCGTTTTATATTGCCGGGCTATGGGATATTTGGATGGATATTAAAACAAACATTCTAATTCCCAATTTTGCAATGATCACCGTACCACCAAATTCTGCAATGTCGAATATACACGATCGTATGCCTGCCATTTTAGAGCGCAAAGATGTGAAGCTATGGATTAATCGCAACCTGACCGGCGCGGAGCGGGTGAATTATTTGCGTATCAACCGTTGTCCTGCGGAAAACCTAAAGATCAGCGTATACAAAGATCATCGAGTTTAATAGCTATACGCTCCTAAGAAAGCTGCACAACTATCTCGTAAACAGGTTGATTGGCTTTGAATTGTCAAATCAATTGATCAGGTTATAACCAACCTGAACAATCATGAAAAAACCTCTCGTTATTCTATTCCTGGCTGCTGGAACTCTTATGAGTACAACCAACTTTAATCCTTCTACGCCATCAATAAACAAAACTTTGCTACCTGTAAAGTTGAAAATCCTTGTCGAGCTTGCAAAAACTGATCATTGAAAAGCATGGCGGCGAGATAGGTGCTAAAAACGTATTGGGTGAAGCAGCACCTTTTGGTTTACCCTGCCTGCCTGATTTAATCTTTTTTGGCTTCGCGGTGCAAGTTTTCCAGGTCGGTGTTTTTTTTCATTTGTTCCAGTTCGACATCCGGCTCGTCAACACCCAGTTTTTTTTGAATGACCTCCAGCATATGAAGGATTTTGGTGATCTCGCTTTCCGCGCGGACATTGATCTCAAATTCCACTGCCTCTCGCACTTTTTCTATTTGCCGCTGTCGGTGCTGGCTGATCAGTACGGTAACGGAAAGAAAGATCGCAAAGATGGAGACCCCCAGCTCCAGGCCGCCAAAAGGATAATGTTCGATCGGCTGCAGTCCGAGCAGGCCCGCATTCCAAAGAAAATACAGCAGAATAAAAGCAAAGCAAGCGCCTAAAAAACGCAGGCTGCCCAACAGGTCGGTGATGTGCGCACTTAGCCGGTCCTGGGGTGAGATTGTAGATTTTTTCATGGTCGTCGATTTGATACGCTAAAGCAAATAAATACCATGCCGCAATTGTTGCTTATAGCGGCAACGTGAACCAAAAGCTGCTACCTTGACCCACGGTACTTTCTACGCCGATCTCCCCGCCATGCTTTTCAATGATCTCGGCGCAAATGTATAAACCGAGACCCAGGCCGGAAAGCTCACCACCGCTGCGGTCGGCCTGGTAATAGCGTTCAAAAATATGGCTGGTCTGGTCAGCGGGGATGCCCGGTCCCTGGTCGGTCACGGTTATTTTAACCGCTTTAATTTGCCGTTCGACATTGATGATGATCCGGCGGGATTGCGGGGCGTATTTGACCGCGTTATTTAGCAGGTTAACCAATACCTGGTCGATTTGCTGTTCATCTGCGGTAATTTGCATTTCCAGGTCACCTTGCCGGATAATTTCATGGCTGCCCGCTGATAAAATATGTTGGCAACAATCCTGGAGCAACGCACTAATAGGAAAAGTGGTTTTATTGACCAGAAAACGTCCCTGGCTAATACGGTTGCTATTAAGTAAACTAGTGATCAGGTCGCTGAGTTTATTTAAACTCCGGTTGGCCTGTGCCAATAATTTGGCCAGTACCTCCGGTGTGATATTGCCCTGCATGCGGTCCAGCAATTGCAAGGCGGCTTTCAGGGACGTGACCGGCGTACGTAGTTCATGACTGGCCACGCTGATAAAATCTTCCTTTTGCTGTAATAGTTTACGCCGGGCGGTTACATCTGTAAAGCTGATGATTCCCCCGTTGATCTGCCCCTCCAGGCCAGTCAGCGGTGCGGCATTGACGGAAATGAAGATCTTTTCCCCGTCCGGCCAAACAATACCGATCTCCTGGTCGAATACCGCCAGACCGGTTCGCATGACTACGTACATCGGGTGCTCTTCACGGGGCAGCGGCGTACCGTCGATGCGTTCGTTATGCCATTTGGTGTCGTTATAAGTGCGGTCATGAAATTGTTCTTCGGAAATACCCATGATCTGCTGCGCCATTGTGTTGGCATAGGTAGGCTGGCCGGAAGCGTTGACAATCACTACGCCTTCCGCCATCGTATCTAGAATGCTTTGCAAACGTTGTTCGTTGGCTTCCAGATTTTTCCTTGCTAAAACTTGTGCGGTCACTTCAACGGCTACATCCATCACCCCAATTATCTTTCCCTTCTCCAGCAACGGACGATAGCTGAAATTGAAATAACGGGTTTCGATAACGCCGTTGGTCATGATCGGGACCGGCTCTTCGTTACCGTCGGATGCTTCACCAGTTTGGAAGACGTGGAACAACTGATCGACCGCCGGCGCGCCTTTGATCTCCGGTAAACCTTCGAGCAGGGGTTTGCCTATAATGGAAGCATCATGACCCAGGATCTCCAGCATGGCCAGGTTGACCAGGTCGATCACCATATCCGGCCCGCGGAATACCAATATCGCTACGGGCGCCTGTTCCACCAGCCGCTTGAAATCCGTTTCGGATTCCTGCAATCGCAGGTTCAGTAAATGAATATTTTTATTGGAAAGAAGTAGTTCGCTGTTTAATAGCGATAAGTCTGTGTTCGCAGTTTGCATTTCGCGATTAGCGCCAGTCAACCGGTCATTTAATGCACCGATCTCGTTCCGAGCCCTGGCCTGCAGGGTATTTTCGACCACCCAGACCGCGATCTTCACGACCTTACCCGAATCATCTTTGATAGGATTATAAACAAAGGTTACGACCACCTGCTCTTCGCTGCCATGACGGATCAAGACCATTTCTACCTCGTTGGCATGATAGGCCTCACCTGTCAGCGCTACGTTTTTCAAGGCATCCTCATACAGTTCCCGAACCTCGGCAAAGGGTTCCCAGTAGAACTTACCGATGATCGCTTCCCTGGGCTTTCCCGCTACTTCCAGGAATTTATCATTCAGCAGCTCGGTAACCATCGTCTTGGCATCCAGCAGGCAAATGCCGATGGGTGCCTGCAGCACCATATTTTGAAGGTTTTGGAATTCGGTTGGGTGCATTCAGAACTTTGCTTGGGGTACCCTCAAAGTTAAAAAAATCTATTAAAAGTAGAATGCCTGCGTTATTTATTTGACCTGTTTTCGTCCGGTAACGAATCATTGCCTTAAAAACAGGGCTACACCAGCTGCGCTTTTATTTTAGCCAATAAAATATCTAAGTCAAAAGGCTTGGCCATAAAATCATTCGGTGCCCCCTGCTGGTGCAGGGTAGCAGCCAGGTCATGCGTACCCGAGATCAGGATCACCGGTATATGACTGGTTTCCAGCGTATCCTTTAAGTGCCTGCAAATCACCCGTCCATCCAGGTCGGCCAGCATCACATCCATCAAAACCAGCGCAGGATCAAACTGCTGAATGGCCGCTGCGACCTGGTGACCGTCAGCAAGCACCTTCACTTCGTAACCATCTTCCGTTAAAATGTAAGTTACGATATCTAAAATATCCTGATCATCATCCAGCACCAATATCCGCTTGCCCATAGTTTTCTTATCAATTCCTAACAGTTCTGACGAATACAGTGCCACAAAGCTTTACAAAGACTACATCTATCATGGATAGGACATCTTTCACAGACTTCTACCGGTTTTGGGTTGACCATTTCGGCAAGCGTATCGTTATTCCACTTTCCCAGCAGCATATAGATTACCACAAAGATCACAATAGTAGACAAACAGCCCCCGCCCAGTTTTTTGGCGCCACAGGCGGCAATTAAACCACGAAAAATTATTCATCGGACTCTTGGTTTTGGTGCTTCGTAGGTTGTGAACCGAACGAGGAACAACTATTTCACCACCAGAAAGGGAAACATCCCAACGCTTCAACCGTTATTTATATATGAAACTAAAAAATTGGGAGGTCGGCCTCGCTGCCGGCCTAGCCGCAGCTACCGTTGCGGTATTATTAAATTCCTGCGTTACTATTCCAAAGGACGCTAAAGCCGTACGGCCCTTTAACCAGCAGCGTTATCTCGGAACCTGGTACGAGGTCGCGCGTATGGACTTTAAATTCGAGAAGAACCTGTCGGATGTGAGCGCAACCTATTCGCTGAACGCTGACGGCTCGATCCGGGTGGATAATAAAGGCTATAATTACGTCCAGCAAAAATGGAAGGAAAGTATCGGCAAAGCCAAGCCTGTGAAAGACGCCGGGACAGGCCGTTTAAAAGTATCTTTTTTCGGTCCGTTCTATGCCGGTTATAACGTGATCGCGGTCGATCTGGATTATCGCTACGCGCTGGTGGCCGGAAATAACCTGAACTATTTATGGCTATTGTCCCGTGAAAAAAGTATTCCGACCGCCATCCAAACTGCCTATCTTAAACAGGCCCAAGCCTTAGGCTACGATGTCTCCAAGTTGGTGTGGACGAAGCATGAACATGTTAATTAAAAGATTATCAGTTGACCATCACTATCAGCAAACTATCTGGCTTTTCTGTTGTTGAAAGCACATGCAAAACGAATACAACAAGACCCGTTACAGTGATAGCGAGCTGCAGGAATTTCAGCAGCTTATAGAAAATAAGATTAGGATGGCCCGGGAAGAACTGGCCGAATTGACTGCCGCTTTAAGTTCATCTAACAGCAATGGCGATGATGCGGCTATTGCCGGGAAAACACTGGAAGACGGTTCGGCGACCTACGAAAAGGAACAAACGAATCAACTGGCGGCCAGGCAGAAAAAGTTTATTGAACAGCTGGAAGCCGCGCTGGTCCGCATCCAAAACAAAACCTATGGTATTTGCAAGGTGACAGGAACATTGATCCCGGCAGAACGCCTGCGCGCCGTACCTCATACCACCATGAGCATGGAAGCGAAAATGAAACAGGCCTCCTGAGATCGGTCATCATAACGATCATCGATTCCACTCTGGGTGAATGCAGGATGTCTTGGTTTACGCTTCCTGTTTAAATGTCATTTTGAGGCTGTAATTTTTTCAGTTGCGGTGAAATTTTTTCAGTTATTTCGGTCTGTTTTGGCTGTGGCCCAGGTTTTGAAATAAGCTGACCAGTTTAATTAATTATAAGTTTTAATCATTATTAAATTAAGGAGGACAGACCTATGACACTGGTTAAATTCGATCCCGCTCAAAAAAACAACACATTATTGCCAGGCTTTAATGATGTATTTGATTCCATTTTTAATGACACCTTTTTTAACGACCGGATGGTTGCCCGGGTTCCCGCTGTAAACATCAGCGAATCTGAGAACAACTATCACGTTGAGTTAGCGGCCCCAGGTTTGAAAAAGGAAGATTTTAAGATCAGCCTCGACCGCAACGTGCTTCATGTTTCGGTTGAACAACAAACCGAAAATACGAAGGAAGAAAAAAATTACAGCAAACGGGAGTATGCCTATAATTCATTTGTGCGTTCGTTCACGCTGCCTGAAAGTGCCAATGCGGAAAGTATCGAAGCGACCTATACCGATGGTGTGCTGAAGATTGATATCGCTAAGCGCGAAGAAGCGAAAATGGTGCGTCGTCAAATCGAGGTCAAATAAATTTAAGTGTATTAGTTTTGAAAAGAGGCCCTGCTGTGCGGGGCCTTTTAGGCTTAGCGAGATTTGATGGTATGGAAGACCGCTTTTCCTTATTGCTCAGCTTGAAAACGCCGACCGGCTTTGAAGTGTTCGGCGAGTTTGGCATCGGCGATGACCGGGTGGCCGCGGCCGCATTATTTGACAGTCTAAAGGGTAGTGAGCGACTGGCGGAAACGGCTGTGCTACACGTTGACCTGATGGAAACAGATGGCTTATTGCCGGCCAAAGTGCGTACTAAATGCTGCCGCCTGGATGAATTGGCCGCCAACTGCAAACTGATCACGCGGGAAGTATTCCGCCGAAGAAACCTGAAGAGCTATGAATAATAAAACGATCGTGCTACAAGCATTATTGATTGTTCTCGTCATCATAGCCATTGTCTGGGAGGTGACGCGATATATCACGGAACATCGCTTTGCTGAGATGCCCAAACAATTGATGGGTGCGGTGTTTCTCTGTTGGCTGGTTTATATCTTATCCCGCACGCCGCAGGACGATGATGACTGGGCAGGTCAGTATCAAAAAAAAGCAGCCAATAATGGCTGCTTTTTTTTAATCATTTTCCAGACCACGGCCGGTTTTGTGCTGCAGTTCCTCTATACGTTTGGAGGCTTCAGCCTTGGTCAGGTTCTCATCGAACGCTTCACCGGCTTCAGTGCTTAAAGTCGTTAAATAGGAATGTTGGGCACCGGTCATCTTTTCATCACCGGTTGTCCAGTTATCCGGATCTTTGACGGTATTTGAACCTTTATTTTCCGTCTCACTGCTGAGGTTTTCGTCTCCCCGAAAAAGTTTTTCCTCATTATCGTTGCTTGGTATCATACATTTACTAATTTATTTAGCAACAATTAAAATTACCATTGGGTTTTAAAAGAATGATCAATTAATGGCCGAGCTTGTACAGTTTCATATACGCGTGTTCGCTCGAGCATCCAGCCGTAACGATCATTTTTAGATGTTTCCAAGAATACTTCTGAGCACTCTATGTTATCGGGATGGTAATTTACTCATTATTAACTATGTGTAAGTGGTCTGCCTCGTTTTTATAAGTTTAATTCGTTACTGGCATAGAATTGGTTTACAGTTTAGCCTATCTAAATAAAGAGAAACATTATGGAAACTACACAAGCAACAGGCGTATTGAACGACCTGATCGAAATCAACAATGATCGCGTAGCGGGTTTTGAAAAAGCTATCGCTGATATCAAAGATGAGAATATTGACCTGAAAGAGATTTTTCAGGGTTACGCCGAACAAAGCCGCAAAAACGGCCAGGAACTGGCTGCTTTGGTTGGCGATGCGGGCGAAGTGGAAACCGGAAATAGCGTGAGCGGTACCCTGCACCGCGCGTGGATCGACGTGAAATCATTATTCGGCGGCAGCGACCGGGAAAGTATTTTGTCTGAGGCGGAACGCGGCGAAGATGCCATTAAAAAAGCGTACCAGGATGCATTGTCGAACGAGGACCTTGGCGCTGATGCCATCGCCGTGGTACAAAATCAAGCGCAGGAGATCAATGCTGCCCACGACCGTATCAAAGCACTGCGCGACATTTCAAAATAATTTAAGCTTCACTAAAAAAAGCTGTCCGGTTGGGCAGCTTTTTTTCTTTTACGCCCAGCTTATTCGCCCAACGACCATTTGGAGCTGGGTAAACTCAAACCAGACGATAAAGGGATCACGATCAATCTCCAGGCCGGCATCGGTCTTTATCAAGTCCGCCTGGAATTTCCGGCAAAGGATAAACCGTTGCTCCGCTATACCACGACGCTGACGGCCAGCGAACCTATACTGATACCTTTCTGGCCGCGGGATATGGTGATCACCGGACCGGATAGCAGCAACCGCGATACAAAAGGCACTATCCTGGTAAGCCAGGTTGGTACCCGTTCCGGTCTGCAATACCTCACGCTGGATGAACCAAAAGCAGGAGCATTATTGTACTTCCAGAACCTGACGGCATTGAACGCTTATGCCCAGGCGACCGAAACTTCTTTAGGCAATTCCGTCGGCGGCAACTGGCCGGAACTGGGTTTTGCCCTGCCGCCAACGCTTAAAGACAAACCTATGCCGGCACACCAGGAGATCACTATTTCCGATGCCTTTATCGCTTTTAGCCCGGAACATCCTAAAAACGAAGCGGCGCAGGCCAAACAATTTTTGAATTTACTGGCGGAAGTTTACCTGGTTTTGCCAAAACCCGGAACCAACTATTATGCCTGGCCGGAAATGGTCGATAAAGGGTTACATGACCTGGAGTTTAGCCACGGCTGCTGGTCGCATGGCGCGGAACAGGATTACCTGAACGCCTATGTGGCCGATTACCAGACTCCGCCCGAACTCATGGTGCAGCTGGCCGTACTAATGCCCCTGACCGATTACTACGACTGGTGCAAAACCGAACTGCCCGCCATTCAAAAGATACAAAACGGCCTCGATTCCTTTTATAATCAGGACCTGCAAACCGTTGTGCGTTTCCTGCCCGCCCTGGCCAAAGACCTAAGCGGCGATGAAGAACAGCTACAGCCCAATGTGATGGATTCCTGGTACCTCCACCACCCCTTATTAAACCTCGGTCGGCTGGCTATCCGCGGTGATAAACAGGGAAAAAAACTGTTCCTCGATTCGCTGGACTTTACTATTCGGGTAGCTCGTCGTTTTAATTACGAATGGCCGGTGCTCTACAACATGGAAACGCTGGAACCGGTGAAAGCAGAAACACAGCCTGGTAAAGGCGGCGAAAAAGACGTGGCAGGGCTTTATGCTTCTGTCATACTGCATGCCTGGGAACTGACCAGAGAAAATAAATATTTATTGGAGGCAAAAAAAGCCGCCAAAACCCTACACGGGAAAGGCTTTGACCTGTTCTACCAGGCTAATAATACGGCTTTTGGTGCCAATGCTATGCTTTGGCTCTATAAAGAAACCAAAGACCGTCAATACCTCGATCTGGCTTACTTATGCCTGGCTGGCATATTTAAGAACACCCAGCTTTGGGAATGCGAGTATGGCTATGCCAAAAATTACCCGACCTTTTTTGCGATGTTCCCTTTAAATGATGCGCCCTATACGGCGGCTTACGAGGAACAGGAAGTATTTGCCGCTTTACATAATTTTTTATTGTACGCTGAGGACGAAAATATTTTACCATCGGTCAGTTTACTGATTCCCGAGTTCCTGAAATACATCGTCAACCGCGCACCTTTTTATTACCCGCCAAACTTGCCGAGGGAAATGCTGTCCGACGAGGTCAAGACCGGGCAGGTCGATCACCAGCTCTGGATCGCCATTGAAGACATCCATGATGGCTGGGAACAATCGGGTACCGTCGGCCAGGAAGTTTACGGCGCCGGCGTCGCCTTTGGTATTATCCCGAGGCATTTTTACCGGGTACCGAACGAAGATTTCTGGATCTTTCTGGATTACCCGACGGCCGATTACCGGCATCGTAAGGGACAGGTTAGTTTAAATGTTAAAGGCGACGATCGGCTAAACTGTCGGATGCTGATCCTGAAAAACGGCAGCAAGGCCTTACCCGACTTTAAGGTTAAAACGCCAACCATCGAGATCACCGGCAAAAAGGTCAAAGACGGCAATCTGGAATTCGAGGTCAGCGGCAATCAGGAAATCAAAATCAACTGGCAACGATGAAAGCAGCAAAAACAATTACCGTCCTGATTGAAAGCCCCAAAGGCTATGGTCAAAAATTTGACTATGACGAAAAGAAAACCGTTTTCGTCTCAACAAGATCCTACCCGCCGGCCTGATATTTCCCTTTGACTTTGGCATGATCCCCGGCACAAAAGGCGAGGATGGCGATCCGCTGGATATCATCGTGTTAGCCGAACACGGCACCTTTCCGGGCTGCCTGATCGATTGCCGCATTATCGGCGCTTTTCAGTGCGAGCAAACCGAACGCGATGGCCAAAAAATCTGTAATGACCGGTTGGTCGGTTTCCCGGATGTTTCGCAATTGTTTCCGGATGTCAAAGAATTGAGCGATCTGCCAGAAAGTATCCTTAATCAGCTGGAGCATTTTTTTAAGAATTATAATGAACAGGCCGATAAAGTTTTCGAAGTCACTGCAAGACTGAAAGCGGCACCGCCCCTAAAACTGATTGCAATGGAACTCTTCCTTAAACTTTTTGGCGAAGGCGAACACCTGGATAACTTACAGATGAGCTGCCGCGGCGCGGCGATGTTTCTCATCATGTTGGTACTGATCCGCATTTCAGGACGGCGCTCTTTCGGCGTTCGTACTGCGCTGGATAACATAATCGCCGTGTCACTCGGCGCCATCATGAGCCGCGCCGTCGTCGGTGCCTCACCCTTTGTACCTGTGGTTTGCCGCTGTTTCGTGATCGTCCTGCTGCACCGCGGCACCGGCCGGCTGATCGCCGGCAACAAGAAGTTCAGCCGGGTAATCGAGGGACAAGAGATTTTGCTGTTCGAGGACGGTGTGTTTATTAAAGCGCACATGAAAAGAGCGCTGGTCTGCGAGGAGGATGTGATGCAGGGGGGCCGCGAAACGGCTTTGACAGAAGATATGAACCAGATCCAAAAGGTTTATATCGAACGCAACGGAGAAATCAGCGTGGTCAAAAAATAAACAACTTTTCGGAATGGTAATTGCAAGGCTTGAGTACATCATTAAAATCTAAAGACTATGAAAACTAAAACAAGCAAAAACACCAACCGCACACCCAAAGAGGAAAGCGCTTTAAAAGAACTGTTTGTAGATGAATTAAAAGACATCTATTGGGCGGAAAAACATTTAGCAACTGCTTTGCCTAAAATGATTAAAGGCGCGACTTCAGAAGATTTGAAAAATACCATTTCAACTCACCTGGAAGAAACCAAAGGTCAGATTACCCGCCTGGAAAGCGTATTTGAATCCATCGGTGAAAAAGCCGCTGCCAAGAAATGTTTAGCCATGGAAGGCCTGCTGAAAGAAGCCACCGAATTACTGGAAGATACCGATAAAGGCACCGAAGTACGTGACGTAGCGATTATCTCAGCAGCCCAGAAAGTGGAGCATTACGAGATCGCTTCATATGGTACGCTGCGTACCTTAGCCGGAACATTGGGTTTTACGGAAGCGCAAAAATTATTGGACGAAACCTTGGGCGAAGAGAAAAATGCGGATTCCCTGTTGACCCAGGTCGCCGAGAATTACGTGAACGAAGCTGCCGCGGCAGAAGTAGAATAATTAAAATAAACAAATTGTGATGAAAGGGACGCTGCAAGGCGTCCCTTTTAATTCAAAAGAAACGTTCAGTCCTTTTTTTCAGCACTTTTAACGCAGTTCGGCACGGTCTTCCCGTCCTTCTTTTTCATCCCTTCTTTTTTATAACCCGACCAGCAGGGGTCTTTTTTCTTTTTGATTGCCATAAAAATCTGTTTTAGATGAACTGTAGCGCAAGTATCATTCCAGCCGGACCAATGCGCTGTAATTAACGCTGAGGACGTTAACCGCGGTTTTCCCGCACACGCTGCACCGATTTGGCATCGGCAAAACAGACCGTTATTCTGGCCCTGTATGATACTGTCGTCCAACGCTTTGATCGCGCGTTAAGCTCCGGCCTGATCGGGCATCGTCACACGTCATAGCCTTTGGGCTGGCCGGTTACCTAATTGGTGATCAGGGTCAGGGTGTTCACCGTGCCGTACAGGCTAAACATTTCCACCAGCGCGATCTGCTGGAAATGTTTGGGAAACCCGACAATAAATAGTTTGGCCATTAGGAGTAAATATAGGATTGACAGTCCTTTAATCAGGTCAGGCCGCCTGGCGGGTAAAGGCCTGAACCCACTGGCATAGTAATTGAACTCTGTCAATTATGAAAATAGTCGCCTTAAAAACTGCCGCCCCAATTAAAAATTCAATAAGTATCAGAAATCTGTTGACTGAGCTGTTGAAGAAAGACCTGGATGCCTTTAAAACGACCAATCTGCGTTTTCTGCAGAATAATCCCGATTATTATTACGAGACTCGTAACGGTCTGATCGCTTGATAGCAGCTATTTATGACCAATTAAAAGATCAGATGGCACTCATCATTACGTCAATTAAGTTATGTGTGTTTGCCCAGTCAATTCACTGATTTTTGAGGCCAGTTCTGCCAGGTCAAAAGGCTTGGCAATAAAAGCATCCCAGCCGTAATGGCCCAGAGATTCGATTACTCTTTGATGCGCAGAGAGCATGATCACCGGGATATGCTGCGTTCCCCCGTTCTTTTTGAGCTGGGCGCAATATTCGCCGCCATTGATGCCGCCCAGTAAATAATCCAGTAAAACCAGATTAGGTCGCACTTCCTCCGCCAGCTTAACAATATCATCTACCTGTTGACAAGTGATAACCTCGTAACTTATGGCGCTTAGCCAATCCGTCAGCACTTCGGTGATGTCGGCGTTATCTTCTAGTATTAAAATCTTAAGCTTCACGTTATTTGTTTCTTTTCGTTTTAAACTAATTGATGCGCACTCTAAAACGCATAACGAATCTGGCAATGCGGTATCATTTGAGTACACAGGTTGATTAATTCATCAACCAGTTCCCGTTTTAAATTGTTTTTGTAACGCACATTACGCTGACCCGTCTGGCTGTATTTTACCTGCTGGATATCCGGCCGCCAAAGTACTTCTTCAGCTTTCGGGTGCCAAAGCATATTTACGTTATGTAGCGGTTCATTATGTGTCAAAAAGATAATCTCCGTCGCCAGTTGTTGTTTCACCTCATCGTTCAGCACCTCGTTCATTTCTGAAAATAACTTGCGCCAGTCATCCAGCCAACCCTCATAATAAATCACCGGGGCAAAACTTACATTAACCTCATAACCCGCCTCGTAAAATTCATTTATGACCGCTATACGGTCGCTGATTGGGGTCGTCCGCACATCCACGAGTTTGGACATCGCGTGCGGCATCAGGCTGAACCGTATTCGCGTTTTGCGCTGCGGTTCATAACTCAGCATATCCCGGTTAACGAATTTCGTAGCGAAAGTCAGTTTGGCGTTAGGCAAGTCCCTAAACAAGCCTATCAGGTCTTTCACATTATTGCAAATCGCTGCATCGGCCGAGCAATCCCCGTTTTCTCCGATCTCGTAGACCCAGTATTCCGGATCAATTGCGTCCGGCAATAACTTTTTGCCCTGCCTGCCTGCATGGCGCGACAGGTAGCCCATAATCTGCTCGATGTTGACGAAAGTTGTAATCGGGTTGGCATAGCCTTTTCTCCGCGGCACGTAACAGTACGAGCAGGACATCGTGCATCCATTGGACTGCGAAGGCGCTACCCAATGTGAACTACGTGTATTTGGCCGGGCGCTTAAGGCTTTTTTGGTTCCTAATATCAGCACATTTTTCTTGTTCCACAGCCAGTCCTCCACCGAACCCTCGAAGCCAAACAATTCGGGTATCTGGTTGTGCGAAACAACCTCGATCAGTTTAGCATCCTGGTATCGCTCCAAAATTTCATGACCACGCGCATATTCGCGTACATTGGGTTCATGGTAGATCTCGTGGATCGTTAATAAATGGTCAATCGTCTTTTCGTGCAGCATATCCTAATATGGTTTCAGTCTAAGCATCTTCTTTGGGCGGCGTGCCGCGAAAAGTATCCAGCGAAGTGATAGCCTGTAATTTTACCGGCCTGCCGGCTTTAGCAGATTCGTAAATTGCTTCCATGATTTTTTGGTCCTGTAAACCTTCTTCTCCGGGTGTATAGGGTTGCTTGTTTTCCAGGATACACTGTGCAAAATGGTCCAGTTCCAGTGCGAACTGCTGCGCTTCTTTGATCGAAGGTGACACTTTCACTTCCTGTTTGCCGTCCGCATGCGAACCTTCCATCTGTAATCGCTGGTATTCAAAAGCCGGGTCCAGGCCGAACCAACCGCCCTTATCGGCATAACAACGATAGCGCCGGGATTGATGAACCCCGTAGCTACTGGAGGCATTTACCATAACGCCGCTTGGGAACTGCAGCTGCCAGAGCACCGTTTCTTCCACTTCGTTGAAACGCTCGTCATTCGGTGTGCTGTAAATGCTGGCCGTTACCGTATGCGGTTCTTCGCCCAGAACAAAGCGGGCCGTATTTAAACAGTACAAACCAATATCGGGTAAAGAACCGCCGCCCGACAATGCTTTTTTTAATCGCCATTGTGAAGGGTCGCCGATATTCTGCGAGTTATGCAGCTCCATGAACTTTACCTTACCGAACTTCTGCTCGCGCGCCCATTGCATCGCTAAACGGTTATGGGGTTCATATTGAATACGGTAAGCGACCATCAGTTTTTTACCGGCTTGTTTGCAGGCATCGATCATGTTCTGGCAAGCCTTAACGCTGGGCGCCATTGGTTTTTCGCATAATACATGCTTGCCCGCTTTGGCCGCCCTTACCACAAACTCTTCATGCATGCTATTGGGTAGCACAATGTAGACCGCATCAATCTCGGGATTGCTTCGGATGTTATCGAAATTCTGGTAATTATAAATATTTTTAGGATCTATACCATATTGCGCAGCCACTTTTCTGGCTTTATCGGCATTGCCGCTGACCAGCGCCACCGGCTTGGCATATTTGCTGGCACCGAAGCCCGGCAGGATTTGCCCTAAGGTCAAATTCCCCAGGCCTACGATGGCGTAACCTATACGTTTATCCTTCGGCATGGCTATAGATGAAACTGCCTGCTCTTTTTCAGTCGGCTGCTCCAGCGGCGGCAGCTTGATCGTAATCAGGTCGCCCATATTTTTGTCTGTTAAATCACCTGTACTCATGCTTTTACCGCTTAAGGGCAGGCCGCTCACCAAAGCCGCACCCGCCAGGCCCGTACCGGCCTTATTGATAAATTCTCTGCGTTCCATCACTGTTGGTTTAAAATGACCTGCATGCCTTTCGGGCAAGTCACCGCGATCCAAAGCGAATTGCCTAAACGGTGCACCCGGAAAGTGTAGCCGGCCATCTCCCGGGTATAAAGCGCCGGCAGGTCCTGCCCGTGAAAAAACTGTTTGACGGCCGCAGCCCAGGGTGAAATTCCGCTCATTGTATGCTTAGGCGTTAAGGTTGATCATTGCGTAGGATAACTCCTCCCTTATTTTTTTGTTTTGAATTTTACTGTCACTTAAAAATCTCAATTCAAAACATAGCGGCCCGGTTCGGTTGAACAAACACGATCCTTCTTGATTCAGCCCTTTCCGCACTCTGTTTCAATCCACAATATTATCTACCATTTAATTGCTTACCTATATTTTACAATTCAACGTGCGTGTAACCCGCCCTGACCCACGCTTTGCCAACTTATTATTTAAAACAGTTTGGTGGCGAGAACGGCGAGCTGGCTGCGGCCATGTAGTACTTCACCCAGGCTTTCGGCGCTAAAGTGCCGCAACCGGACAAATACGATATGCTTGCAATACGGCCGAAGTAGTTTTAGGCAAAATGGCCACTGCCAAAGACAGCAGTAAAGAAGTCAAAGATTTCAGTAATATGATGCAGTCGGAAGCCGCTAATGGTAAAGATGCGAAATTGAAAGCTCTCGCAGCTAAAACCGCGCCTGTGGTACAGCATCAGTTGGATGAAATTACCAAAATTCAGGCTGGTCTAAAATAATTTTTAAACTAACGACATTTTCAAGCCGTTCTCAGGAGCGGCTTTTTTGTTGACTGATAAACAGGCAGCCTAACGCCAACCCGGTCAACAATGCACCCGCAATATATTTGCGGTGTGCTTTGGGCTCCCCGGGCAGGCCGAAACCGCCATGGGTGCTCATGCCATAATCAACGGTGCTGAACACATTGCCGTCGCTCAGGGCGATGGGGTCGGCGGTTTTAAAATATTCGCGCATGACCAGGCCGGTCATTTTGGTCATGAGTTCCGGGAAGACAGCATGCCCTAATTTGAGTAACATCGAAACACTGCCAACATAGGTATTTGCGCTGGGATAAGCCGCCACTTTAACCATGGCCTGCGCCACTCTTACCGGATCATAAACAGGCGGCGCAGGCTTCAATACTTTACCTGTATAATTGCCGGCATGCTGGATGCCCGGCGTATCCAGAAAGGCGGGGAAGACGTCGCATACGTAGATGTTTTTCCAGGTACTTAGTTCACCTTTTAATGCTTCCGACCACCCGCGCAAACCGAATTTGGCGGCGGTATAACCCGCGCCATAAGGCACCGGCAGGAAACCGCCCATGGATATATTATTGATAAGAGTGCCGTAGCCCTGCGCTTTGAAGATCGGCATCACGGCATGTGCGCCATTCATATAGCCCAACAGGTTGGTTTTGATGACCTGCTCGTGCACGGCCATTGGCGTTTTATCAAAATCACCCGCTGCGAGTACGCCGGCATTGTTGACCCAGACATCGATCAAGCCCTGCCAGTCGTTGGCGGCATTGGCCAGCGCGATCATGGCTTTGGCATCGCTGGTATCGGTGGGTACCACCAGCGCCTGCGCGCCCAATGCTTCGCATTCGGCTTTAACTTCCTGGAGCACGGCCTCATTACGCGCAGCCAGCACCAGTTTCGTTTGATATTTGGCAAACTCCAGTGCCGCTGCCCGGCCCGCACCGCTGGACGCCCCGGTAATAACGATGGTTTTACCTTGTATTTTTTCTGCTTTGGTCATGTTGTTTAACTTAAAAGGTTAAGGATCTCCTGAAGGGAAAAATGCGCGCCGCAGACGAATTCATCGGCTGCGCCATAATAAATCGTTAACTGATCGCCATTGACGATATGGCCGTTGGTGAAAACCACGTAGCCAAAGAAACCGCTGAGTTCGTACGCTTCGGTGGGTACCATGATTGGGTTTTTAGTGCGTCCGATAATCTTGGACGGGTCGTTGAGGTCCATCAAAAAAGCGCCCAAGCAATATTGATCTTCGGCGTTCGCACCGTGATAAATTTCCAGCCAGCCGCGTTCGGTACGGATGGGCGCGGCACCGGCACCGACTCTGGTGCTATCCCACATTCCCGGACGGGTCTTGATGAGGCACTGGTGATTGCCCCATTGCCGGGTATCGGAGGACTCGGCCAGCCAGATATAGTTGCCGCCGATCTCCTTGCTGCTGGGGCGGTGCAGGCAGTAATATTTATCATTCACCTTTTTCTCAAAGATGGCGCAGTCTTTATTGTGCGGCGGCAGGATCATCCCGAAACTTTCAAAATGCTGCCAGTCGGTGGTCGTCAGTAGACTCACGCCGACACCGCTGTCGGAAACTGCGGTATAGGTCAGGTGATAGGTATTGTCGATCTGGGTCACCCGGCAGTCTTCGATGCCGAAGCGTTCCAGGTAACCTTTGCCGAATAAAGCAGGATAATCCGGGTCATCGCTGAAATGGATGCCGTCGCTACTGGAAAGCAAACGCAGGTGGGATACGGTGGTCAGGTAGTCCAGCCCGTTATAATTGATTACTCTTGCATCGGTAGCGATCAGGTCAGGGTCGTTCAGCGGTACTTCGATGATCTCGGTATTGCCAGTGGAATTCAATGCGGGGAAGAACAGAACGCCTTCCTTTTGAGCCACGCCTTCAGCAACCCGTACGATCAGCCAGGTTTTATCATGAAAGCGGAAAACGCCAGGATTGAGCAGGCTGATGATCTGCAGGCCGTCGCGGCTGGGCGGCAAATCTTTGGGCAATAGTAAGGGATTTTCGGGGAAACGCTGGGCGATGTCTTTCATTTGCTGCGGGTCAACTGGTAACCGATACCTGAGAATACCGCGAATACGATATGCGCAGGCACCAGTTGTATGTAGTATTTGTCAAAACTGAGTTTGGGCGGTAGCGGATGCATTTTGAAGGTGGCTTTCCAGATGGCTACGGCGACCAGGCCGCTGATGCCGCCCAACCAAAGGTTGGTTCTCCAGTCGGGTTTCAGTTTTCCTTTGCGCCACAGTTCAACATACACCAATGCGAAGAGCAGACCGATGCCGTAATGACCCAGCCAGCCTAATGCCTGGCTTTGAGTCTTGTCCAGCTTGGGGATGAGGCGGTGCGCCAGCTGGCCTAAACGTTCGGATTCGCTGAAATTCTCTCCGTCCGCTACAGAAACCAAATAGCTGAACAATGTCATGAATGTGGTGCCGGTCACGCCGGCTAAGAGTAGTTCCTTAGTTTTCATCGGCATTAATCTTTAATAGATCTTTGGTAGCGGGGCCGGTCAAGACTTTGCCGTCAATATCGAAGCGTGCGCCGTGGCAGGGACAGTCCCAGCTTTTTTCCTGGCCGTTCCAGTTAATGATACAGCCGGCATGGGTACACACAGGGTTCAGCGCATGGATCTCGCCGGTCTCGTCCTTATAGGCGGCGATTTTCTCGCCGTCTATCTCCACTACCTTCCCGGTACCGGGCTGTAACCTTTTCAGCGAATCGCTTTTGTGGATACCGAAGCGGTCGGCGACAAAATGGTAAGCCACATCGGCGTTTTCTTTGATAAATTCGGAAAAGCCGTCCACAGGTTTAATGCGTCCGGGACTGAAGACTTTTTCATATTTCGATTTCTTTCCCAAGATCAGGTCGGCCAATATTTTGGCGGAGATGCTGCCCAGCATCATACCGTTGCCGTTGAACCCGGTAGCGCAGTAAATGCCGTCGATATGGCCGATGTAAGGAAAGCCGTCGACGGGGATGTAATATTGAGATGACCATTTATAGCCTACTTCGGCGACCTTGTAATATTTGCGCACGTATTTTTCCAAATCGGCAAATTGTTTTTCAGGATCGTCATGACCGGTCTTGTGGTCGTTTCCGCCAACGATCAGGTATTTTTGATTGTCAATGGTATGCGTCCGGAAGTAATGGTAAGGTTCCTGCAGGTCGTAAATTAGCGCATCGGGGTAATTGTCATCTTTGAGTTTTACGCCCAGCACATAACTGCGGTATGGCGCGCAGCGGAAACTAAAAATGGTGATGCCCGGCGGCACGTGGGTAGCATAGATGACTTTGACCGCCTTAAAGGTCTGTTCACCGGCTTTGGCCAGGTGGATCTTGTTTTCGATTTTAACAGATTCGATGCGTGTATGGGTGAGCAATGCGCCACCGGCTTGGAGGTACGCTTTTTCCAGGCCCTGTAAGTATTTCAGGGGCTGGAACTGCGCCTGCTTCTCCATCACAACCGCGGCCTGGTGCGGTACGGGAACCGGGATATCTTCATTATAGTTACAATCCAGCCCGACATCCAGCATTCCTTTACACAGCTCATCCAGTTGTTTGACCTGTTCCGGGTCTTCCGCATAAACATATCCCTTTTTGAATTCGAAATCGCAAGCGATCTTATAGGTATTTATATTTTCTTTAATGAGTGCAAAACCTTCATTGACGGCATCGGCGAATAATTTCGCGCCCTCCCTTCCAAACGCGCTTTGCGCCTCCGCGTAGGTAGTATCGGCAAAAGTATTGATATGGGCGCTTGTGCCGCCGGTGGTGCCGAAGCCGGGTGTTTCAGCTTCTACCACGAGACATTCTTTGCCGGCTTTTTGTAAAAGCAGGGCGGCCGTCAGCCCGGTAATGCCGGCGCCGATGATTACGACATCATAGACCTTTCCGGGTGCGTGTTTTTCCGTGTGATGTGCTGGATTGATACCGGCCTGCCAGGGGCTTTTAAGAGCACCGTCACGGGAACTGATTGGAGTAGAATGTTTTGCCATGGTATTACTACAAATGCCCGGGCATCTGTGTTTGAAACTATCTCACTTATTATTAAACAAAAAAATTTACTTCAAGTTAAATAGATATATCAAAACTTAATAAATCTACTTATGAAAGCAGCAGTATTTCACAAACCCGGCGACATCCGCTATGATACGGTCGAAGACCCGCGTCTCCTCGAAGATTCGGACGTTATTTTAAAAGTTACCTCCACCGCGATCTGCGGTTCCGATCTCCACATTTTGAGCGGCGGCGTGCCCCAACCCAAACCTATGGTGATGGGCCATGAGTTCATGGGCATTGTCGAAGAGGTTGGCAAGGGCGTCAAAAATCTGAAGAAAGGCGACCGCGTGGTGGTGCCCTTCCCAATTTCCTGCGGGCATTGTTTTTTCTGCCAGCATGATGCGTCGCCCGCCTGCGAAAATTCCAATTACAAACATTACGGACCGAATGGCGATATGGCCGACCAAAAAGGCGCAGCCCTTTTCGGTTATACCGACCTCTATGGCGGTTATTCAGGCGGCCAAGCCGAGTATGTGCGTGTACCCTATGCCGACATCAGCCCTCGTGTGGTGCCTGATAACATGACTGATGAACAGGTCTTATTCCTGACCGATATTTTCCCTACCGGCTGGTCGGCCATCGACTGGGCGCAGTTAAAGGGCGGCGAAGTAGTTGCCATTTTTGGATCAGGCCCTGTCGGCCTGATGGCCCAGAAAGCGGCCTGGCTGAACGGTGCCAGCCGCGTGGTCGCGATCGATCCGCTCAACTACCGCCTGGAAAAAGCCAAAGCAGTAAATAAGGTCGATACGCTGAACCCGCATGAAGTAGATGTGGTGGAAGCCATCCGCGAAATGACCGGCGGCCGCGGCGCGGATGTTTGCGTGGATGCGGTGGGTTTCGAGCCGGAACGAGATTTATTAGACAAAGCGAAAGCGATGTTCAATTTTGAGGTTGGTAGTATGAAGGTTTTGGATATGGCCTTTAAAGCTGTACGCCGCATGGGCACGGTTTCCATCATGGGCGTCTATGGCTCGACCTATGATAATTTCCCGCTGCACCGGGTATTTGATAAAGGCATTACCCTTAAAATGGGCCAGGCGCCGGTGTTGAACTATATCGATCACCTGATCGAACTGGTGAAAACCGAAAAGGTAGTGCTGGATGACATCATTACCCATACTTTACCATTAAGCGAAGTAACCCATGGCTATGAGATATTCAACAAGAAAGAGGAAGACTGCGTGAAAGTGGTACTCAAACCCTGGGAACAACGCAAGGAAACTGAAAATAAGGAACCTGTAAAAATCGAGAACTAATGGAAAATCAACGGAAAACAGCTTTGATCACCGGCGGAACGAGCGGGATCGGCAAAGAACTGGCGAAACTATTCGCCAAGGACAATTATAATTTGATCATCGTGGCGCGTGAACAGGACGAACTTGACAGTACCAAATCGGAACTGGAAGCCTCCGGCATCCAGGTTCAAACCATTGTCAAAGACCTGTCGGACATGGAGCAGGCTAAAGCGCTCTGCAATGAGATCACTACCCCGGTAGACGTGTTGGTCAACGATGCGGGACAGGGCGTTTACGGTTTGTTTAAAGACAATGAGCTGGAACGTGAACTGGGCATCATTCACCTGAATATCTGCGCCACGGTGATACTAACGAAACACTTTGTTAAACAGATGGCCGAACGCGGCGAGGGCAAAATATTGAACCTGGGTTCTGTTGCAGGCAAACTACCCGGGCCGTGGCAGGCAGTTTATCATGCGACCAAGGCATTTGTTCTATCATTCACCACTGCCATCCGCGAAGAACTGAAAGATTCGGGCGTCACTTTTACGGCATTGATGCCGGGCGCTACCGATACGGATTTCTTTAACAAAGCTGGTATGCTTGACAGCAAGATCGCGCAGGATAAAAAAGCGCTGGCGGATGCTGCTGACGTAGCGAAAGAAGGCTACGAAGCTTTAATGGCGGGTAAGGACCGGGTGATCGCCGGCTGGAAGAACAGCCTGGAGGTGCACGCCGCTAACCTGATGCCGGACAGCGCTGTAGCGCACACGATGTACGAACAGCAGCAACCAGTTGAACAGGAACAGCAAAAACAATCCGGCAGCTAATGGCAAAGACACCCGCAAAACAAAACCGGCAGCCCGGCATTGAGGCTAAAATGGACCCTGCGCCGGAATATATCAAAAGCAGCTATATCGGTTCCGGTAAGCTGCTTGATGAAGTAGCATTGATCACTGGTGGTGATTCCGGCATTGGCCGCGCGGTCAGTATTCATTTTGCCCGCGAAGGCGCGGATATAGCCATTGTTTATTTAGACGAAGATATCGACGCAAAAGAGACCAAACGTTTAGTGGAAGCGGAAGGCCGTAAATGCCTGTTGATTAAAGGTGATGTCAAACGGGCCGCTTTTTGTAAAAAGGCAGTGGCCGATACTGTAAAGAAACTGGGAAAACTGAATATCCTGGTAAATAACGCCGGTATGCAGTTCCCGCAAAAAGATCCCAAAGAGATCGACGAAAAACAACTGGAAAATACTTTCCGCACAAACATCTTCGCTTATTTCCATTTTGCCAATGAAGCGCTGGAGCACCTGGGTGAAGGCGATTGCATCATCAACACGACCTCGGTAACCGCTTACCGTTCCTCACCCAATCTGATAGACTATTCATCGACTAAAGGTGCAATTACGAGTTTCACGCGTTCACTGGCAACCAACCTGACCGATAAAAAGATCCGGGTAAATGCCGTAGCGCCGGGCCCTGTTTGGACGCCGCTGATCGTGGCCACTTTCGATGAAGAAAAGATCAAAACTTTCGGTAGTGAAACCGCGATGAAACGCGCTGGCCAGCCCTCGGAACTGGGTCCGGCTTACGTGTTCCTGGCTTCGGATGATGCTTCATTTATTACCGGGCAGGTGATCCACGTTAACGGCGGGGAGGTCGTTAACGGTTAATCCAATAGTGAAATCAAATTATCATATACCATGTCAAAATACTCAGAAAAAGCACAAGACAAGGTTCACAAGGCTTTACACGAAGAAAAAGAAGGCACGCTGAAAAGCGGCAGCGGTAAAAAAGTAACCAGTAAAAAACAGGCGGTGGCGATCGGTTTATCGGAAGCCCGCAAAGAAGGCGCGAAAGTGCCGAAGAAAAAATCATAATTCAATCTATCTACACTATCTATGGAAAACGAACATAAAATGACCCGGCGGCAGGCTGTCGCCGGTTTAGGCACTACACTGGCAGCTGTTGCGGTATCGCCAGTATTGGGTGCTTCCAATAAGCCGTCCGTCGCCGACGGCGCTGCAAAAATCAGTGATCCGACCAAACTTTACCCAAAACCGCCATTCAAAAGCCAGCCGCAACCCTGGCCGGGCCTGCAAAGCAAAATGGATCCGGTTCCTGATTGCGGGGAAACAAGCTATAAGGGCTCCGGCCGTTTGATGGGCCGCAAGGCGCTGATCACCGGCGGGGATTCGGGTATGGGACGGGCAGCAGCCATTGCTTACGCCCGCGAAGGTGCGGATGTAGCGATCAACTATTATCCGACTGAAGAACAGGACGCGCAGGAAGTTATTGCGCTGATCAAAAAGGAAGGACGAAAAGCTATTGCCATTCCCGGCGACCTGCGCAGCGAAGACTTCTGCAAGTCTCTGGTGCAAAAGGCTATTGCCGGTTTGGGCGGGCTGGATATTATCGTCAGTAATGCAGGCCGTCAGCAATCGATCAATTCAATTGTCGATGTGACTACGGAAGAATTTGATTCGACCATGAAAACCAATATTTATGCGCCTTTCTGGATCATCCGGGAAGCGTTGCCGCATTTGCAGCCGGGTTCGGCCATTATCGGCACAACGTCAGAGCAAGCTTATGATCCTTCACCGGATCTGTATGCTTATGCGCAGACCAAGGCAGCGACCATGAACTATGTGAAATCACTGGCGAAACAGTTGGGGCCGAAAGGCATCCGTGTTAATGGCGTAGCGCCGGGCCCGATCTGGACGGCCTTACAGATCAGCGGCGGAGCGCAGCCGGAAAAACAGCAGATGTTTGGTAGCTGGACCGTGCTGGGCCGGCCGGGACAGCCAGCCGAACTGGCTTCGATTTATGTGCAGTTGGCTGCGGCCGATGCCAGTTTTGCCAGCGGTCAGGTTTACGGTTCATCGGGAGGTGTGGGTCAGCCATGAGAAAGCTATTGCTATTCGCTTTGCTGGGTTTTGGGACGGTTGCCAAAGCCCAGATCCCCCAGCCCGATCCGGATACCACGGCCAAACATTTTCTGATCGTGGCCAGCATCAAGAATTTGCAGGAGGTTAGTTCGGGGCAGTTAGCTGCGCAGAAGGCCACCCGCGCCGATGTAAAAATGTTCGGCCAGATGATGGTGAAAGATCATGGCGATGCGGAACAAAAGCTGCTGGCTTTAGCTAAAAGCCACGGTATTGCCTTGCCGCCCGCTGCAACCGGCGGGATCAAACCTGATCTGGCATTGGTCAACGCAGGCGCTAATTTTGACAAGCTGTATGTACACGGTATGGTTAGCGGCCATGAAAATACGGTGCAGGTGTTCGAAAATTATGCGACAGTAGGTAAAGACCCGGCGGTAAAAGCATTTGCCCAGCAAATGCTACCTACACTAAAACATCACCTTATGGAGATCAAAGCCATTGACGAAAAACTCAAATAAAAATTATGCGCACCATCACGTTAGAAGAACATTTTGCCACGCTACTCTTTATCGCGGGTCCCGGCCAGGCTATTAATAAACAACCTGAGATCGCAGCGCAGCTGTTAGAACTGGGCGAAAAGCGTATCGCAGAAATGGACAACGCAGGTATTGACCTGCAAGTGCTGTCCATCAATGCGCCGGGCGCGGAACAAAGCCCCGCCGCCGAAGCGGTAACTTTAGCCAAGGAAAGCAATGACCGGCTGGCGCTTGCCATCCAAACATACCCGGAACGTTTCGCCGGATTGGCGGCCATTCCTACAGCTAATCCTAAAACCGCAGTAGAAGAAATGGAGCGAACAATTCAATTGGGTTTTAAAGGCGCGGTCATCAATGGTCATGTTCACGGCCGCTACTTAGATGACTCTTATTTTCAGCCCATTTTTGAAGCGGCGCAAAAACTGAAGGTGCCCATTTACCTGCACCCGACCAAACCGCCCGAAGCGGTCAGCAAAATTTACTACAGTGGGTTCTCGCCGCAGGTAGATGATTTGTTCGCCCGCGCGGGCTATGGCTGGCATATCGAAACGGGCGTGCATGTGCTGCGTCTTATCCTCGGTGGGGTATTCGACCGCTTCCCGGAACTGCAAATCATCATTGGTCATTTGGGCGAATCATTGCCATATATGCAGGAACGCCTGGATAAGGTATTAGTTCCTAGAGCGACAGGGCTACAACATGAAATCAGTTATTATCTGAAAAAGAATATTTACTACACGATCAGCGGCTTTAACTTCCAGTCACCATTTCAAACCATGCTGGCGGAAGTTGGCGCAACAAGAATTATGTTCTCCGCCGATTATCCTTATGCACCAATGGATGCCGCCAGGAAATTCCTGGATCAATTACCGGTTAGCGAGGCTGACCGTCACCTTATCGCGCATGGTAACGCGGAAAAACTGTTAAACTTATGATCTCCCTCATTAACGACTTACCTGCTCATGTGCTGGGCGTGCGCGCCAGCGGCGAAGTAACCAAAAACGATATGAAAACGGTATTGCTGCCGGCACTGGATGAAGTGGCCGGCCGCACCGGCCAGTTGAATTATTTACTGGTACTGGACACGGATGTCCAAAACTTTACGGCGGCGGCCTGGTGGCAGGACATGATCGCCGGCCTGAAACATTTTACCGACTGGAACCGCATTGCGGTGGTGACCGATCAAAAAGCGGTAGAAATTTTTACGGATCTCTTTGAACTCGGCGTACCGGGAAAATCCAAAGGTTTTTTACCAGATCAATTAGCGCAAGCCAAGACTTGGGTAAGCGAAACCTGCAAGACCTCCACGATCAAAAAAGTTGCCCGTATCGCTTTAGGTGCAAACCTGGTCATCGCCGGAATCAGTCATTTGACCTTTGCCCGTAAGACGTTTCGTGCGCAGGTGCCCGATTGGGTACCATTGTCCAAAGATGATACGGTCATTTATTCCGGGCTAGCCGAGATCGCTCTGGGGAGTGCCCTGATCATCTCACCAAAAGCCGGTAAAATGGCGGCTGGTTTTTTTGCCGCGGTATTCCCCGGCAACATTTCTCAATACGCTCATCACCGCAGCGCCTTTGGACTGGATACGGATAAAAAAAGACTTGCGCGTTTATTTTTCCAGCCCGTGCTGATTGCCTGGGCTTTGGCCAGTACATCGACCTCCAAAAAATCATAAGCGGAAAGAAAGGTGTTTTAGACTGCCAAGAACTGTACAGATAGATTCAAAGTTGCAGTCCAAGCTCCGTTACAAAAAAAGGCCTGAAGCAGTATGCAATTCCGCCAACAAAACAATCGACTGTTCGACCGTGGTTTTGTTCATGATGGTCATACGAGGCCGGTAAACTGCCCGGTTCGTTAGCGGCTTTGTTTTAACAATTCAAGTGCGAGCTGATCCGTTTTGCCGTCAAAAAACTTATCCAACACCTGGCTGAAAACAGGAAAGGTTGCCGGTACTGCATCAAAGAGGGTCATAGAAGAATGAAGTTTAAGATCGTCAGGACTGCCGAATATGGTATGAGCATCATTAGTATCCAGCTGTAACAAGGCTTTGCAGATGTTTACCAATTTCATTCCGAGTTCTTTATCCAACAGGAACGCCTCAGCTTCGCTAATGCCCTCTATGGCATAATGACGGGATGTGTCGGTCTTTCCCAAACCTGCAACCTGCGGAAAAATATACCACATCCAATGTCCGCATTTTTGTCCTGCCTGGATTTCGGTTAGGGCGATATCGTAATCGCGTGTCTGAGCGTCAGTAAAGCGTTTCAGGTTGTAACTCATGATTTTTTTCTTAAGGCGTACATAACTGATCCGGCTACCAAACCGCCAATGGTGTACCAGGCAACTGTCATCAATTTTGTTGGGATGGTGCGTGTTACTGGGGCATCGCTTAAGCCCAGGGGTTTAGTCAGTTTTACTGCGCCGATACCTGCGGCCAGTCCGCTGGCAGCCCCTGCCAGTAAAAGGTTTTTCTTTTTGCCAAAACCTATCAGGCCGTAATAAGCGGCGTTGCTAATGAGGTCAGCGGCCATCGTTGTGGAGAACAAGGCATTGCCGGTAGGCGGCTCAACGCCGATCTTTTCCAATCCTTTGGAAAGTGCTTCTTCACCGACGAAGTCTACACGGGGCGCATCATGCGCAAATTGCTTCACCGCCTGGTGTAATATATTCAGGGCGGCCGCACCGGCCAGGCCACCTATCAGGCTTGAAATCATTTTCATATGACTGATGGTGCTATAATCGTACCACGATTCTCCGAATCCGTTTAAATGCTAGGCTTGGATACAATAATTTACCACAATAGCAAAGGCAGTGTTTAGGTAAGGTCTTATTTTAAACGGCTACTGGCAAGGTCAACCAAAAAATACAGCCTTGCCTAAATTCGGATATCACACCGATTTCGCCACCATGTTGCTTAACAATCTCAGCGGCGATATACAGGCCCAGGCCAAGACCCGTTTGAATTCCCTTAGGATCCAGGCGGTAATAGCGTCTAAAGATGAGGGGAAGTTTGTCGGCAGGGATACCCGGCCCCTCGTCAATAGTACTCAATTTTACATAACCTGGCAAAGTCTCTGTTTGTAAAATGATTGGTGAGCTTGGGGCATATTTCAGAGCGTTCTGAATCAGGTTGATCAGAACCCGTTCTACCTTTTCACGATCAGCGCTTAATTTGATCTGATTGTCGCCTTCAATGATCAGTTCTTTTTTGCCAACGAGCCGGATGTGGTCCCGGCAATCTTTAATGAGTGATTCAAGTATGAACGAAGTGCGATTGAGGTCAAAGCTGGTTTTGGTCAGACGCATGGTATCGAACATGTCGTTGACCATACCGGATAGTTTTTGGACACTTTTATCGATCTGCGCAACCATGCCTGTACCTTCCGGGTATTTCTTTCCCAAGATCTGGGCGGATGCTTTTAAGGCAGTGAGCGGTGTACGCATTTCGTGGCTGGCGATCTCAATAAACCGGTCGCGCTGTTCTACCAGGTTAATATTGTCATTGCGAAGTTCTGTCTGTTCCATGACAACCCTGGCCAAGTGTTGCAGCAACTCGCGCTCCTTGTCATTTAGTTTGCGTGGTGTGCGGTCGATCAGGCATAGGGTACCAATGATAAAACCGTCAGGTGTAATGACCGGTGCAGCGGCATAAAAACGGATCATGGTCTCGCCGCTTACATACGGGTGATTGGCAAATACCGGGTTCTCACTGGCATCTTCGATGAGCATCACTTCAGGCTGAAGAATCGCCAGGGCGCAAAATCCTTCGGCTCTGCCAATTCGCTCTAAACCATCCATTCCCACTTCGGCTTTGACATATTCCGTATCAGCATCGAGAAATGAGATATGACTGATGGGAACGGAAAATAGTTCGCAGGCTAACCTGCATATGCTGTCGAACGCAGTTTCCTTCTGCGACCCGGCGATCTGGTAGCGTTCCAGTGCGGCGATGCGCTCAGGGTCGTTCTCAGGAATAATGTTAATGCCTCCGATAGTATCCATTGTAGACGCTAAGCTACGATTACTTCCACCATTTCAAAGGAAACTCAATTTCTCCTACCGAACGAACAACCAGGTCCGGCTTATAGCCATAACGGATCAAACCATCTTCATCCGCTATCCCTGATAGCGCCAAAATAGTCCGGAAGCCCATATAGATGCCGCCAATGATATCCGTTTCCATGGTATCGCCGATGATGGTGACCTGTTCCGGCTGCAAGTCCATATAAGCTGCTGCCGAGCGCATCATCACGGGGCTGGGTTTACCAATTACGAATGGTTCCCGCCCGGTAGCTTCTTCGATCATAGCTGCCGTAGCGGCAATGCCCAGGTTATTCCAGCCCTCGCGCCGTGGCGAAGGATCGCGGTTTGTAGCAATAAAACGCGCACCGGCCAGGATCATATCGACCGCCTGGTGTACCTTATTCAGACTGAACTCGTGGCCCTCACCGAGAATGACCAGGTCCGGTTTTTTGTCGACCATACGGATGCCGGCATTTTTCAGGCTTTTCAATAAGCCGCCTTCGCCCAGCACATGAACGCTGCTATCGGGATAATGCTCGGTCAGAAAAGTAGCCGTCGCCATGGCACTGGTATAGATATGTTTTTCCGTAACCTTTATCCCCAGCTTCGCGAGTTTTTCTACGGCATCGGCGCGGCTCTTGGAACTGTTATTAGACAGAAAGGTAAAGGGTATCTTGTCTTTCAGCAGACGCTTTATAAAAACGTCGGCCCCCTTGATCAGATCCTCGCCGGCGTAGATCACGCCGTCCATATCGATCATTAAACCATGCTTTATTTTACTTCCCATATTGTAAATACAATGTCAGGCCCTGATTGTTATTTCAGATGTTTAGCCAGATAAGGTGCGGTGCGGCTGGCGGTATGCCGGGCAATTGCCGGGGGTATCCCGGTGGCGACGATCTTTCCCCCGTCTTCACCGGCTTCAGGGCCGATATCGATCACCCAGTCACTGGCCGCGATCACCTGCATATCATGCTCTACCAGAATAACCGTGTTGCCGGCATCAACCAATCGGTTCAGTTGCAGCATCAGCCGTTCGACATCCGAAGGGTGCAGCCCGGTGGTTGGTTCGTCTAGGATATATAGCGTTTGCCCGTGCTGCGCGCGCTGCAATTCGGTGGCCAGCTTGATGCGCTGCGCCTCGCCGCCGGACAGTTCGGTTGCCGGCTGCCCTAAGCGCAGGTAGCCGAGTCCTACTTCGCGCACGACTTCCAGCGCCCGGCTAATGGCGGATTCTTCATCAAAGAAATTGGCTGCCTCGTCAACGGTCAGGGCCAGCACTTCGGCAATGTGTTTGTCCTTATATTTAACTTCAAGTGTTTTGGGATCATAGCGTGTACCACCGCAGGTCGGGCAGGGCGTGTAAACGCTGGGCAGGAACAGCAGTTCGACCATTACAAAGCCTTCGCCTTCGCAGTGCGGGCAGCGGCCTTTAGCCACGTTAAAGGAGAAGCGACCGGCATCGTATTTCTTAGCTTTCGCCATCGGGGTAGCGGCGAACAGTTTCCTGACATGGTCGAATAGGCCGGTGTAAGTGGCAAGGTTGGATCGCGGCGTGCGGCCGATGGGTTTTTGGTCGACCACGACCAGCCATTTGAGGTCATCCATGCCGGAGCTGATCTTTCCCCCAAGCGTTTGGACTTCGGTTTGTTCGAGCGGGTCAGCATCGGTTTCACCGGTGATATTCACCTGTACGCCTAAATGCGCGGCGACCAGTTCCACCAGTACCTGGCTGACCAGGCTGCTTTTACCAGAACCGGATACGCCAGTCACGCTGGTCAGTACCCCCAGCGGAAATTCTGCATTTAATTGGTTGAGGTTGTTCCGGGTGACGCCTTCCAGTTTTAACCAGCCTTTGGGTTCCCGGGGATCACTAGCCGCTTTGGCTGTTTCCCCGTAAATATAGTGCCGGGTCACCGACGCTTCAACCTTTTTTAATCCTTCCGGTAAACCGCTGTATAAAATGTGCCCGCCTTTTTCGCCCGCAGCGGGGCCGACATCGATGATCCAGTCGGCATGGCGGATCACATCGATCTCATGTTCGACGACAAAGAGCGAATTACCGGAAGCCTTTAACTTATCCAGCGCGCGGAGCAAAGCTTCCGTATCGGCGGGATGCAGACCTGCTGAAGGCTCGTCCAGCACATAGACCACACCAAACAGATTGGAGCGCACCTGTGTGGCCAGTCTCAACCGCTGCAGCTCACCCGGAGATAAGGTCGGCGTACTCCGTTCGATCGTCAGGTAGCCCAAGCCAAGATCCAGCATAACCTGCAGCCGTGCCAGAAAATCTTCGGCGATACGTTTGGCGACGATCACTTTTTCCGGGTTTTTCGCCTCCAGTTTTTTCAGTGCCAGTGCATCGCCCTTGGCATATGGCCGGAAGATGGTCGACAGTTTATTGAGAGCCAGGCCGGAAAGTTCGGCGATATCATAACCGGCAAATTTGATGTTCAGTGATTCCTGCTTCAGTCTTTTGCCCTGGCAAAGCGGGCACTCGCTGCTAAGCATATATTGACTGACGCGCTTTTTCATCAGCGCGCTTTGGCTGTTGGCAAAAGTATGGCGCACATAACGGCGGGCCCCGGTAAAAGTGCCCATGTAATCCGGCTGGTGCTTGTTTTTGATGAAACGCTGGATCTCTTCATAGCTGTAGCCCGAATAGACCGGCACCACCGGTTGCTCCTCGGTGAACAGGATCCAGTCCCGGTCTTTTTGGGGGATGTCCTTCCAGGGGATATCGATATCGTAACCCAGTGTAGTAAGGATGTCGCGCTGGTTTTGTCCTTGCCAGGCGGAGGGCCAGGCGGCGATCGCCTTTTCCCGGATGGTCAGCGTGTCATCCGGCACCATGGTTTGCTCAGTGATCTCGTAAACCCTGCCGAGCCCGTGGCATTCCGGACACGCGCCTTCGGGTGTATTGGGTGAAAAGGATTCGGCATAAATAATGCCCTGTCCCTCGGGATAATCACCTGCACGGGAATAGAGCATACGCAAAAGATTGGATAAGGTAGTTACGCTGCCGACCGAGGAGCGAGTACTCGCCGAACCCCGTTGCTGCTGCAGAGCCACTGCCGGCGGCAATCCCTCGATCTCATCCACTTCGGGGATAGCCATCTGGTTGAACAGGCGGCGGGCATATGGGGACACCGATTCAAGGTAACGGCGCTGCGCCTCGGCATATAAGGTGCCAAAGGCCAGCGATGATTTGCCGGAACCGGAGATGCCGGTGAATACCACCAGCGCATCACGGGGAATTTCCAGGCTGACATTTTTTAAATTATGCTCCCTGGCACCATGGACCCGGACAAATCCGTTAAACTGATCTTTTTCACGCATGTAAAAGGAACAGGGTGACAGAATCATTGTTTCAAGCGGCCTAAACTAACCTCGCGCCGAAGGAAGCCGAAGATTGTCCATCATTGTGTTGGCCCGATATGCAGGTAAGTTATTGTGACAAGTAATGTAAAGCGATGTCCAAATTCTTAGTGCCAAATTAATTGCGCCGACGGCCGGCACTGAAAGCGACGACGTATTGCAGCTCTTGCTGACGGATCATTTTTGCATTTGGTGCGGTTTCTTTATTAATTTTTTGATGTAGTTTCAGCCTAATCAGGCCAAGCAATTCCACGAGACTATCGGGCATCGTTTTTAATGACACCGCCGGGAAGTATTGTTTTTCCAGTAATGTTTTTTCACGCGCCGAAGCCAGTGTAACTTCCCAGTTTTCATCAGTTTTGAAACCGAATTCGCGTGCGCAATTCTGTAGGTCGTAAACGTAAATGCGGGCCTGGAATTCTATCGTTTGTTCTGCCATAATTTTTAGTAAGCCTTTCGAATTTTAATAATGCGCAGCCAATGCATCATTTTCATTACCGGGTATACGGGGTCGATCTCAAACCAGCGTTTGCCAAAGTTGGCGCTATTGGGATGCTTATGGTGGTTGTTCTGAAAAAGTTCGCCCAGCATCAGGAAGTCGAAGGGTGTGGTGTTTTTAGATTTATCGTTATTATCAAAATTCTGATAGCCGTACTTGTGTCCGCACCAGTTAACGATCGCCCCATGGATCGGACCCATCATAAAATGGACAGGTAATAACAGGAACAGCCACCAGTGCGTGGCAAAAAAGATATAGAATGTAGTATAAGCTGCACCAAAAAGAACCCTGGATAAAATAGAAGAACCCATTCGGTCTATCAGCGGCCATTCCGGGTAATGCCCGGGAAACTGTGCCTCCGGATCCTTTACCCGTTTGACATAATCGCTAAATGTGCTGATGGTATGTTTCATCATCTGAAAAACATCCACGAAAAAATGCGGCGAATGCGGATCATGCTCGGTATCACTATACGCATGATGCGCGCGGTGCATGAGCGCGTAAGCGCGCGGATTTAAAAACGAGGCGCCTTCGAACAGGTAGGCCAATAAATAAAACACGCGCTCCCAGGCCTTGCTGGTGGTGAACATGCGGTGCGAGGCATAGCGGTGCTGGAAAAAGGTCTGGAAAAACAAAGAGCCGAACCAGTGAGCTATAAAGAAGATGAATATGATGAACATAAAATTTGCATTAATGGTAAAATAACAGGCATGGCTTTTCCAGTCTGTTGAAGTAAAATTGGGAAGGGAATGGGTGAGGGCAGTTGCCGGCGTTGGCGGTAGCCGGTAAAAGAAAAGCACCCGTCCTCGAACGGATGCTTTTACGATAATTTTATAGCAGGCTAATTAGATTACTTTAACATTGATCGCGTTAAGACCTTTACGGCCTTCTTCGGTATCAAATTGAACCTGATCGTTCTCATGGATCTCGTCAATTAAACCGGTTGAGTGTACAAAAAAATGTCACTCCTGTCATTAGATTGTGACATAAATCCAAAAGCCTTTCTCGGCATTAAAAAATTTTACGGTTCCTTCTTTTTGCATTATATGTTTTTAATATGTCTGCAAGGTACGATTAATACTTGATAGATTTTACTAATTGTTAAAATATATAAATTATAGGTTAAATGGAACAAGCCATGCCGTCACTTGTTACCATAGAAAAAGAAATGACATGGCTGACAATAAAGTAAAAGAAATATATGAATTTAGACAAAGCATCTGGCTGGATTTTATAGACCGCGCCATTATGCGCACGGGTAAGCTGCAGCAGATGATCGATCAGGACGGCTTACGGGGTGTAACCTCCAACCCGGCAATATTTGAAAAGGCATTCGCTTCCAGTGCCGATTACGATGAGGATATAGCTGCCCGTGCGGACAGCGAACTGAGTGATGAGCAAGTATTTTACGAATTGGCCATCAGCGATATTCAAAAGGCGGCTGATCTGTTTGACGGCGTTTACAATGACAAAGTGGTGGGTGCCGATGGATTTGTGAGCTTGGAAGTATCACCTGAACTGGCGCTGGAGACAGAGAACACGATCCGCCAGGCACTGGACCTTTGGAAAAGAGTTGACCGGAAAAATGTTATGATCAAAATCCCGGGCACCAAACCCTGTTTGCCTGCGATCCGCAAAGCTATTGCTTCGGGTCTGAACGTCAACGTAACATTGTTATTCGGATTAGAGCGCTACAAAGCCGTGACTGATGCCTATATTAGCGGACTGGAAGACAGGCTGACAAAAGGAGAAACCATTAACGGGATTGCCTCGGTCGCGAGTTTCTTTTTAAGCCGTATCGATATTCTGGTAGATCCGATGCTGGAAGAAAAGGGATTTAAAGATTTGAAGGGAGAGACAGCCATTGCCTTGGCAAAAGCAGCTTACGCTATTTATAAGCGCGTGTTTAGCGGGGAACGCTGGCAGAGATTGGCTGAACAGGGAGCTAAACCACAGCGCTTGCTTTGGGCTAGCACCGGCGTGAAGGATCCTGCGGTTAAAGACACCAAATATATTGAGGCACTGATAGGTCCGGACACCGTTGACACTGCGCCATTGGATACCATCAATGCTTTCCGCGATCATGGCATCGTAAATCCCACTCTGGAAAGCGGATTAGAAACTGCAGGCAACACGTTGCGCCAAGTAAAAAATGCAGGGATTGACCTGGAGGTCATAAGTCAGCAATTAGAGTCCGAAGGCATACAAAAATTTAAGGAGCCGTATCAAAAAATGCTGCAGGCTATTGCAACAAAAAGGAAGAAGAAACAGGAAGTATAATTTAAAAACAAGTCATTATGCCCGAAATACCTGACCTGAATATATTCTGTGATAATTTAGGCAAACGCCTGGTGGGCAAAAAGCTCACAAGCATCCGCATCCTAGTAGACCGCAGGCTTAAACTGCCGGGAACTGCGTTTATAGAGGCGCTGGAAGGAAGGGAGCTAACTGCGATCAACCGCATAGGCAAGCAGTTGTACTTCGTCTTTGGAAAAGCGCATACGTTAAGTGTTCAATTGATGCTGTACGGCTCGATGCATTGGTATGAGGGTAAGAACGAAAATAAGTTTACCCTCGCTGAGTTTGTGTTCTCCGATGAAATCGGACTGGCCATTACGGACTGGCAGAAAGCAGTGATCCTAACACTTGATCCGGAGATATCGGAGGTGCCGGACGCAATGCATTTACCTGGTGATCATCTTACCAAGGCGTTAAAGGAGATCAACAAACCAATCAAAACTGTACTACAGGAGGGGAAGTTGGTCCAGGGAATAGGCAATGCCTATGTCGACGAAATCCTTTACGAAGCCAACATCTCTCCATTTTCCATAGCCGGCAAGATCCCTGAAAAGAATATTCATATCCTGACGAAAGCCATCGGAAAAGTGCTTACCGATGCTGAAACGCATATTCGCAAGAACTTTCCGGAAACCATTACCGAAAAAGAACGCGACTTTTTAAAGGTACACCTGCCCAGACATAAGGTCACACCGAAAGGCGAAGATATCCTGGTGACGGAGATTGCCAAACGGAAAACATATTACACGGCAGGCCAGGAACTGTTTGAATAAAGATATCAACGGCGTCGTTCCCAATGCTCATCAGCCGATACGTCAGTTGTACACAGGTCAGCGCATTTTAAAGTTCATGAGTATGTACTTCCGCGGCTATATCTTCCGGGGTGTATAGTATTCTTCAAGGAGGCGTATTTTCCGTTTGCTTCTGCGGTTTTCCAAAGTCGAAAAAATACACTGTCTGCTTCCGCTTTTCGTGTTCACCCGTACCCCGCTCTAGTACAGCATAATCATGCGTCGCATCATATTTCTCACAACCTCTATAATTTGCGTAACGCCGGGCCCGGGTATAGCATATCTGCAAGTATTTCCGTGCCATATCCGCGCCTACAAAATTACCATTGTCAAGATATTGCTCAAATAGATCAAAAATAAGTTGACTGCTTTTTTCGGCTATAGTCTTTGTGCGGAACCCGCCAATGGTGTCCGACATCACTTTGTATGGTTCACAGATCAAAACACCCTGTTCTCCTTTGCCCACCTGATATGGTTCAGGATGCTTCTGGTCATCAACGCCGGCCTTCCATGGATTATTTGTACCATCAAAATCAACAGCTAAATCAAGGCCCTGTTTCGGTTTAGCAAACTTGTTGGAATAAAATTTGTTAAGTTTTAAGAAAACATAAAAGCATTACCTATGAGCACACGAGGAAGTAAAGTGGAAAGAAATTCGGTATCGGATCAGCCACACGAAATCAAGTATGAAGCAAATAAAGAAGGGACAAGCCGGCAGACAATAAAGGATGCTAAAAAATCTGCTGGTAATCAGCGGGGTGCTATCGAAAAGAAAATTATATAACTTACGTTTTAAACTAACGCAAAGCCCCGTTCTAAGCGGCTTTGCCGCCTATACAAAAAAATGAGTAGTGCATTTGTGAAAGAGGGTGACTCCGAACAGTTAAAGGACATCGCGCCGAACATGGCCTCATTGTTGATATTTTTAAAGCGCGAATACGGCGGGCCAATGCATGAGTTACGTGCCCATGTTCATGAAAAATTCCGGAAGGAAGTACACGAAATGAGCGATGGTTTGGGCTATATGATCAATGACGACAACCAATGGCAAATTGTTTTTGACTAGTAATATGCAAAATGACGTGTTTTAAGCGATCTCAGCTAACACAAATTTAGTCAATCACTTGTTGATGGTGAAAAGGAGTATTATGCCATGGTATAACGGGGATTATCCGCCATCTTATAAGAACCAGCCTAAGAAGATCAGGGAAAAGGCTACAGAAATTGCCAATGAGGTGTTGAAAACAACGGGAAACGAAGGCGAAGCCATCGCCACGGGGCTTAAGCAGGCCCGGAAACATTTTGCAAACGAAAAGAAAGCAAAATCCGATGATTAAGGTGACCGGTCTTGAAAAGTTTCTGGAAGCGCAGGAACGGGATTACCATATGCTTTTGCCGAAATTAAAACAGGGCGTAAACGCAGCCATTGGATGTGGTATATCTTTCCGCAGATCGAACGGCTCGGGGGTAGTAGTATGTCCCGGCGTTTCGCGATTGGGGATTTGAATGAAGCTACGGCTTACCTGGCACACCCTGTACTTGGACGCAGGTTGATCGACATCAGCAATGCACTATTGGATTTACCCGGTTATAACGCGACTGAGGTCATGGGAAGCCCTGATGACGTGAAACTTAGATCTTCCATGACCTTGTTTGCCCTTGTTCCCGGCACAAACCAGGTATTTGAAGCAGTGCTCCAAAAATACTTTCATGGCGAAAAGGATAAGGCGACTTTAGAATTGGTAAAATAGTAGTTAGCCAAAGAGAATTGATCAGTCCTCAAGTGTTACCCACACAGGTGCGTGATCACTGCTGTGCTCCAATCCGCGTATATGCCGATCGATTCCCGCTGATGATACCCTGGCAAGCACTTGCTCATTCATTAGAAAATGATCCAGGCGAAGCCCTGCATCCCGATTATAGGCGTTACGAAGATAATCCCAAAAAGTGTAAACCCGATCATCCGGATATAGTTTGCGGATAACGTCCGTCCAGCCTTGTTTTAACAGCGTCTCGAATAGCTTACGTACTTCAGGCCTGAACAAGGCATTGTTCCTGTACTTTTCCGGCTTATAAGTATCCAAGTCTGTTGGTATGATATTAAAATCCCCAATCAGGGCAACAGGCAATCCAAAACTTAGCAGTTTTTTAGTATGAACTATCAGTCGATTGATCCACTTTAGTTTATAATCAAATTTGGGCCCTGGATAGGGGTTGCCGTTAGGAAGGTACAGGCAACCAATAACAACGCCGTTGATAAAAGCTTCGATGTACCTGCTATGTGTATCTTCAGTGTCGTTGTCCAGCCCCCGCCTTGTTTCTTTGATTTCGCCGTATTTCGAAAGGATAGCCACCCCGTTCCAGTTTTGCTGACCCAGCCAGATCGCATGGTAGCCAGCCTCAAGCAGGGCTTGCCTTGGAAACCGGTCGCCCGGAGTTTTCAGCTCCTGCAGGCAGACTACGTCAGGTCTTGCTTCCGCAAGCCAATACAACAGGTTCGGTAGTCGCCCATTGATACCGTTGATATTATAAGTTGCGATCTTCAAAGACCTTAACTTAAACTTCCGGGATTTAAAGGCAGATCTTCAGGCGGATTAGCGCTTTCGGGAAATTCATCATGGAGAATATGATTTTTCTGCTCCTGGTCCGGAGACCGGTAATTCGTAATAAATTCCACTAATGCAACCTGCTCATGATGCGAAAGCAGGCTGCCTTCATATTTCCATGCAGTGGCTGATAGCTGGATCTTTCCTAAATAATCAGGATTCCGGTCATCCGGAAGATCATCAGCCTGACCCTCGTTTTCTGCCGGTTCCGTAAACAGATGCGTTTCATCAGCAAAAGCGTCTTTATAAATTTTGAAAAGCCCGGTAGGATGAAGCTTTCCCTTAGCGTCTTTGTGCAATGCCGGTTCGATGATCACATAACGGTCACTGCCGTCAGCGAGGGGAATATGAGTTTGGACTGGGTTGATCATATTAAGCTTGTTTTTTACTTTGCAGACTGTTCATCAGTTGTTCGTAAAGGTCATCATTTTTAGAAGCTTTCGGTTTCAACTTTTTGATGGTTGGTCGTTTGCCTTTTGCTTTGGCTTCAATGATCTTTAATAATTCCGTATGATACTCATCTTTATATTTGGAAAGGTCCAGCTTTTCGGCATATTGGTTGATCAGCGCCAGTCCCATGTCTAGTTCTTTTTTTGTCACTTCGATCTTATCATCAAGATTCAGTTCGCTTTGGTCTCGGATCTGCTGCTGGAAACGGATTCGGGTAACGACAATATCTTTTTCAACAGGGTGAACGATGCAAAGGCTTTCGGTGCTTCGCAGCACGAATCGCGCTAAACCCGCCTTTTTAGATTTTTTAAGCGCTTCCAGCAGCAACGCGTATGCCTTGTTTTTTTTTGTGGCAGGCTCTGTATAATAGGAGGATTCGTAATACATCGGGTTAACCGAATCAATATCAACGAAACTTTCGATCTCGATCACTTTGCTTTTCTCTGGGGCTGCCGCCTGGAAGTCGGCATCTTCAACGATCACATAATCATCATCATATTTATAACCTTTCACAATCTTATCATAGGGGACTTCTTTTTTGGTATGTTCGTTTACCCGCATAAATTTGATGTTCGCATGGTCCCGGCTGTCCAGCATATCCAGGTCTAAAGAAGAAGTTTGCACGGCCGAAAATAGTTTAATGGGAATGCTCACCAGCCCGAAGCCAATCGAGCCTGTCCAGATTGATCTCATAACTTTATTTTTTTAATGTTATCGTTAACGCCGTAAGGATGGTGAGATTCTATCTGCTCCGCCAACAAGTGGAGAAAAGCTTCCTCTATGCGGCTGGGGTTTTGACAGATGTGCAGGAACTGGTGATCGTCAGGTTCGAAACTGGCTACAAATTTCCCTTCCTCAAAAACTTTAAACTTGCAGTTTTCGCCGTCATGATGGAGGTATTCACCAACCTCGAACTGCCTTACTTCTTTGTTTTTACGGATAGTTATCAAATAATTTTCCATTGTCCTTCTCTGATATTAAGCGGCAGGTTTTAGCCGATGAATAGCAGTAACCTGATCCAAAAGCATGTAGGCACTGGTATGCTCAATCCTTTTCAAAACGTCGCGGATAACAGGGTCGATGATATCGCCTGACCCGGCATACGTCCAGCTATGACTGTTCTCCCTTCGGGCCAATACGACTTCGGAACCTTCTCTGATCAGAAAGTATAACTCTTCTTTGTCGGCAAGTGCGGTTATCTCGAACTCATGCCTTTTATTTTTATAAACGGTTTGTAATAACATGATGATAATAATTATGGTGTATTAATATGGTGCATTAAAAGGATACTAATAATGTGCCATAGCCTCCGGCTTACGTGTAAGAAGTTATTAATAAAAGATTTATGGTATCATTAGTGGTCAGGTCGCCCACATTTGACTACACAGTACATCGGTAAATAAAAAATTGAGTTAGCAATTGATGAAAACTGTTTTAGTAGTGGTCATGAACCGCAATTGTAACCAGCCTATACAAGCATCAGTAATTATTATTGACTATGAAGGCGATGGCCGTCAGGAAAGCAAGCTATTGAAAACCGGTTCGGGTAAGCACCTTTATCGCAGCAATATTTCGACGGTTGACCACAGCACCTAACTCAATGATCTCACGGTTCCCAAGCTTTCCGATCAGATCAGGCAATATGCTGGACATGATCTTTTTACCTCTTTCTGTTCCTGAAAGATAAAACTCAATGAAATATGGATAATTGTCCAGCCGATAATTATCCATAGCCACTTCCGGCGATAAAATATCTATTATTCCAAGTAGCTTACCGGATATTCTATCAGTTATAAAATGGATAAAGTTACGGCCGCAGTGAAAATTTAGAATAGCTGCCTTAAGCCACGTTTCAGCATCAGCCAGCGCGTTTATCCTTTTTTCCGGGATATAATACAGGGTATCATCATCTGATAGCAGCTGATAAATTTCCTTAACCAGCTTATCATACGTTTCATGTCTTCCGATCCGAACGGATGGATAAGGCAATTTTTGTTTTCAAGGCAAACAGGTTGAAGCATGGGTGCAAAATAAACAGGGCAAATATACTGAGCAAGTTATTTTACTCACATTCGATATTTTGTATCGGTCATATAAATTGAAAATCATTCTCCGCAAAAATGCGGAGAATAATGCCGTTTTTCACCGCAGGGCATAGAAAGGGCGTCTCATCGTTAAATTGTTCTTCTGCGGATGTTCAGGCTTTTAGCTCTAATTTACAGTTCGCTTTTTCTATTAATTTGCATAACTTTATAAAACACGCTAACTTATCGCAGCCTGATTTGCCACAGCTATGAAAACGACGACATTTCTTTTTTTGCTCTCCCTAAGCTGTCATTTTACTCAGGCGCAAGATTTCGATCGATATAAAAAAGCCACCTTTATCAAAGGTGCTGATACCTTACGTTACCGAATCCTGTATCCTGAAAATTATGATCCTGCAAGATCATATCCTTTGGTGATGTTCCTGCATGGCGCAGGGGAAAGGGGGCGGGATAACGGGCAGCAACTGAATAACCTCAGTGCTTTGTTTTTGAAGGATTCGACACAAAAAAAATATCCGGCCATTGTGGTTTTTCCGCAATGTCCTCCGGATAGTTTGTGGAATAGGTTTCCCGCTCCAAGGCCTGACACAACGACCGCTTATAACCGGGGTATGAATAAACTGGGGCTTTCTACGCCCGAACGTTTGGTAAAACTGCTAATGGATAGCCTGGTCAAAGCTAAAATCGCTGATAAAAGAAGGATTTATATCGGTGGCTTGTCTATGGGAGGCTTCGGAACCTATGATCTTATTGTCCATTACCCAACATACTTTGCTGCTGCAATTTCAATTTGCGGGCAAACCAATGTCCAATTATACCCCGAAAAAGCTGCTGGTGTACCATTGTGGATCTTTCATGGTGGAGATGATAATGTGATCGATCCGGGCCCGAACCGTCAGTTGGTCAAAGCCCTAAAAGCCACAGGTGCAAAAAATGTCAGATACACTGAATATCCGGGAGTCATGCATAACAGCTGGAATAATGCTTTTGAGGAACCGGGTTTGCTGCCTTGGTTATTTTCCTTTAAAAAATGAAGCGGCTATAGGTTTATCTGTGATCGGTCAGCTAAACTGTCCGCGGCTTGAATTGGTCTGATCGAAGGGAATAATAAAAGTTGTCACTTTTGATCAGGTGCCAGCCGTTTGAGATGTCCAGCGTCCAGCCGTCGCCTGAATTTCGGTTAAAAATTTTGTTTCTAATTTGGTATTAATATCTCATAACTTAACTGAAATCAGCTATACATCACTTTTTGGATGCATAAGTTAGTTCCCTAGATATCCCATTCATACAACTCTACCTACTGGATATCCAGAGGCCCCAGTTCCAAACTGCTATGTTCAATTTCCTGAACAGCTGTCGCGCCACTGATCAATTTATAACACGGTTGCGTTTGCCATTGCCATCGAAGCATACTTAAGGATTTCGTTAACAAGTAATTGTGACGTTGAAGTTTTATGACAACTGGTCTAATATTTCGTTGTAAGTCAAAACCACAAAATTACTATTGCTATTGGATATCCCTTTAATGGTAAATTGAGCCTGAGTCGCAAATAGCTGTGCGGTCTTATTAGTGACGCGGTGCCCTTCTAAATAATTAACAAAATTTTCAAATTCTTTCTGTAGAAGGGGAACGACATAAATTTTCATTTTAGCTCCCGATAGGTAATGATTGCCGGAAGTTTCGCTTTTTTTATTACCGCCTCGTCAAATGTCATTGAACAACTAAGTTAAATTTTTGAATTCGCCTCTTACAATGGCTTCTTCGAATAAAAAGCTAAAACACGTCAGGGGAATGCAAATCGCAAGGCACGTTTATTTTGCCAATAATGATCAGCCGATATCGTATACTTCTCGTTCACATTCAACTTTCATTCTAATTGTGTTTGATGGATCTTAAAAGGATAGTCGATTCGTGCACATGCGTAACACGCTTGTTTAGGTCGCTCTCTTTTTCTCTTTATTCAATATTGTGAAGTAATTTAAAAATTAAACTAAAAATTAAAACAAGTCGAGGTTTTATAACTTATTAATTTGATTGATTCTATCATCAATACACAATCATTTACCTGTTATGAAGAACGAAACCAATACTGAACCCGGGTTTAGTACAAAAACTTCTGCCAAGGAGGAACCAGCTTTACTGGAACTTTTTAAAGATGGCATTATGGACATTTACTGGGCCGAAAACCACCTGGTCAAAAACCTGCCGAAAATGATTCGGGCCGCTACTTCGGCCGAACTTGTCAAAACCATTGAGGATCATCTCGAACAAACCAAAGGTCATGTAAGCCGCCTGGAACAGGTATTTGGATTACTGGATGAAAAACCACTGGCAAAAAAATGCGATGCGATGGAAGGTCTGACCAAAGAAGGTGAAGGTATTATAGAAAGCACGGAGTCTGGGACCTCTACCCGTGATGTAGGTATTATCCTGGCCTCACAAAAAGTCGAACATTACGAGATTGCCACCTACGGCGGATTAACACAACTGGCCCAAACGCTCGGACTGGATGATGTAGCGCAACTGCTGTATCAAACACTTGCAGAAGAAAAAGCAGCCGATCAGTTGTTAACTGTTGTGGCGGAAAATAATATTAATTACAAAGCATCTGAAGAAGCGTAACCATGGCAAGCAAAAAAATTACTGAAAAAGGAAAAGACGCTACAGGCGATACCAAGAATTTAGATAAGGGTGTTCAGGGCGATAATGCCAAAACAGAGAACCTGGCGCCGCATACCGCTGATTCGACCGGTGAGTTCTTGACCACCAATACCGGGCTGAAGATCAACGACGATCAGAATTCCCTGAAAGCAGGTGATCGGGGAGCTACCCTGTTGGAAGATTTTATTCTCCGTGAAAAGATCACGCATTTTGACCACGAGCGGATTCCCGAGCGGGTAGTGCATGCCCGCGGATCCGGTGCTCATGGCGTATTCAAGTTATATGATTCTTTAGCGCCCGTTACCAAAGCGCTATTCCTGAATGATACTAAAACGGAAACGCCGGTTTTCGTGCGTTTCTCGACAGTCGCCGGATCAAAAGGATCGACAGACCTGGCCCGTGATGTGCGAGGTTTCGCTGTGCGCTTTTACACGCAGGAAGGGAATTTCGACTTGGTTGGCAACAATATGCCGGTATTTTTTATACAGGATGCTATTAAGTTCCCTGATTTGATCCATGCTGTCAAGCCCGAGCCGGATAACGAGATCCCGCAGGCTGCTTCAGCCCATGATACTTTCTGGGATTTTATCTCGCTGACACCGGAATCTTCACACATGATCATGTGGGCCATGAGCGACAGGGCCATTCCGCGCAGCTTGCGCATGATGGAAGGCTTCGGCGTCCATACTTTCCGCTTCGTCAACGCTGAAGGTGTGGCCAGTTTTGTTAAATTTCACTGGAAGCCCTTATTAGGCGTACATTCCGTGGCCTGGGATGAGGCGCAGAATATCTCCGGTAAAGATCCCGACTTTCACCGCCGCGATCTTTGGGATGCCATCGACAGCGGTGCTTTCCCTGAATGGGAATTGGGCGTTCAGATCGTTCCGGAAAAAGATGAGTTTAAATTTGAATTTGACCTGCTGGACCCGACCAAACTCATTCCAGAGGAACTGGTGCCTGTACAACGAATAGGTAAAATGACCCTGAACCGCAACCCGGATAACTTCTTTGCGGAAACCGAGCAGATAGCTTTTCACTTAGGCCATGTGGTACCGGGCATCGACTTTAGCAACGACCCGCTGCTCCAGGGCAGGTTATTCTCTTACACCGACACACAGCTACTGCGCCTGGGCGGTCCCAATTTCCAGGAAATCCCAATCAACCGGCCGCTTGTACCTGTGCACAATAACCAGCGCGATGGCCACATGCGCCAAACGATCAACAAAGGGAAAACGAGTTATTCGCCTAATTTCATTGGCGGCAATGATCCGCGGCAGGCCAAAGAAGCAGAAGGCGGGTTTGTTACTTACCCGGAAAGGATCTCGGCCAGTAAAGTAAGGGCCAGGAGCAAAAGTTTTTTTGACCATTTTAGCCAGGCCAGATTGTTCTTTAACAGCCAGTCTGATCCGGAAAAAAATCACATTACCGATGCATTAAGTTTTGAATTGGGGAAAGTGAAAACAGTTGCCATCCGCGAAAGGATGCTTGCTGTTTTGGCTCAGATTGATAAGGGGCTGGCGGCAGAAGTAGCGTATTCGCTCGGCCTCCATATCCCTGAAAATATCGGCGAACAACTTAACCAAAACATCCCGGCCGATGGTGATCCTGCCGATTACGCTTCGTTACAGGTAGAAGGTTCGTTATCCAAATCCGACGCCTTAAGTATGGCCAACACCATTAAAAACAGTATCAAAACCCGTAAAGTGGCCATATTGGCCGCCGACGGTGTTGACGGCAAGACCTTGAATACCCTGAAATCTGCTATTGAGGCTGAAGGTGGAATAGTGGAAGTGATTGCCCCAAGATTAGGTTTCCTCACTTCGGTGAACGATGAAAAGATCCATGTGGACGAAAGTTTACTGGGTGCGGCTTCTGTACTGTTTGATGCGGTGTATGTTCCGGGTGGTACCAATAGCGTAGCCACTTTAGCTGCGGATGCTGACGCCGTGCATTTTTTGAATGAAGCCTTTAAGCATTGTAAAGCAATCGCAGCAGATGGGGATGCCATTCAGGTTTTGGAAGCAACGTATTTCAGTAAAAAAATAGAAAACGATGAGGGGGTGATTGTACGCAAGAATATCAGAGATTTATCTGCCCAATTTATAGCAGCGATCAAACAACATCGTTTTTGGGAGAGGGAAAAGCCGAGAAAGATTCCTGCATAACCAGGTAATGAAATTTAAGATTATGCCTCCTGCGATTGCAGGAGGCTTTTTTGGCAAATTTTTGCACGCACGAAGTTTTGTTTAACAGGCAAACTAAAGAAAAGCATTTGTAGAAAATCTATAATATTATAGGCATGAAACCCTTATTTTTTCAACTCGAACAAGGTTATCCCTTGATGGTTATCCCGGATACCGCTGCCCATTTGGATGGCCACACCATCATTACCCATACCTACAGTATTTTTCTGGATATAGGTGCAGGCAATCCGCTGTTAAGCAGAAGCAAGGAAAGCACCCTGCACCTGGAACGAATTAAGGATCCCGAGTATTTCGGTTATATCACCTTTGAATTGCCCGGCAAGCTTTTTACATATACAGCAGATGGCCAGCGGGAATTAAATAATGATGAAGTTCATGAGCTTATTGAACACCTGAGTAATATCCGCGATAATCCTGCACTTTGGAACCAAATGAAAGATAATTAGCCGCGAGTTTAACTAACCTTATCTATTTCCATAAACCTGAGTAAATTGGAAAATAAAAAACACATCGCCATACTGGGCGGAGGCCCGAGCGGCTTGTTCATGTTCAAACGCCTGGTAAATACCGGGAATACGGATCTCAGTATCACCATCTTCGAGCGGAAAAATAAATTAGGGGCCGGAATGCCATATAGTTCTGAAGGGGCTAATGATGAGCACATTACCAATGTATCAGGTAACGAGATCCCGGTTTTAGTTACTTCTTTGAATGATTGGGTTAAAACCGTCTCCAAAGACACGCTCGATAAATACCACATAGATGCCTCGCGCTTTAACGAGTACAAGGTGCTGCCACGCTTATTGTTCGGCCAATACCTTACCGCGCAATTTGACCTGCTGCAAAAACAAGCCCGGGAAATGGGTATTGCTTATACGGTCTGTTATAACACAACCGTAACCGACATTATTGATCAGCCTGAAAAAGGCCTGGTGATTGTAGAAACCAGCGACGGTGAACAAACCGAATTTGATCATGTGATCATTTGTACCGGACATAACTGGCCGCGAAAGCATGAGGGTAGGGTAGCTAACTACTTCGAATCTCCATATCCTCCTGTCAAGCTGGCCCTGGAACTAAACCACCCGGTTGCCATTAAAGGTTCATCACTCACCGCGGTTGACGCTATCCGGACGCTGGCCCGGCATAACGGAACCTTTGATAAGGATGAGGCCGGCAGGTTGTTCTATACACCTTACTCCGGACGTCCTGACTTTAAAATGGTGATGCATACCCGGAATGGCATGCTGCCCGCGGTTCGGTTCCACCTGGAAGATTCCCATTTATCAAACGATAGCCTGTTGAGTAAAGAGCAGATCAAAGCCCACATCAAAGCCAACAATGGTTTTTTGTCGCTGGATTATATTTTTGAACGGGATTTTAAATTGCCAATACAGGCTAAAGAACCGGAATTTTACGAAAAGATCAAAGACATGCGGCTGGAAGAATTTGTGGATGCGATGATGGCTTTGCGCGAAGAACTTGATCCTTTTCAATTGTTAAAGGCAGAATATGCCGAAGCAGAACAGTCCATTAAACGGAAAAAATCTGTTTACTGGAAGGAAATGCTCGGTGTATTAAGTTTTGCTTTAAACTATCCTGCCAAACATTTATCTGCTGAAGACATGCAGCGTTTGCAGCAATCCCTTACGCCGCTGATCTCTATCGTAATTGCTTATATTCCGCAGAGTTCCAGCGAAGAATTATTGGCCTTGCACCAGGCGGGTGTACTGGAACTGGTCCCTGTTGGCGACGAAAGCAGGGTGGAACCACATGAAGATGGCGGCGCTGTATATCATTATACAGATGAAACCGAGAACGCGCAAAGCGTACATTACCAAACCTATGTTGATTGTGTTGGTCAACCTCATTTAGCCTTTGAAGAACTTCCTTTCCAAAGCCTGATCGATGGGCGTACTGTCACACCGGCCAAACTCAAATTCAGCTCTGCAGACGAAGGGCTCAAGGCTATGAATGGCGGTAAGCCGGTATCAAGGGACGAACATGGCGATTATTACCTGAAGGTTTCCGGCATCACCATTAATGACCATTTTCAGGTGGTGGATGCCTACGGTGCTTATAATGAACGTATCTATATGATGGCAGTTCCGTATATCGGTGGTTATAACCCCGATTATTCCGGCCTCGATTTTAGTGAGGAGGCATCTGGTATCATTATTGAAAGATTAATGGCATGAAGTTATACCTGTTATTATTAGGTGCCGAAGCCCCCGGCAGGGTAGTTGAACAACATGATTATTTCTTTGGCATCGCTGAAAACTTGTCCGACTTAGTTCCCGAAGTAAAGTCATTCTGGCCGGAAGCGGGTGGCAGCCTGCACATTGACGGCTGGCGGGAGGTGACTAAAGCAGGTGATTTTGCGGTGCGGGTTGTACCCCTGTATGATGAAAGTCCTGTCTCAGACAATAAACTCTTCTTTTTAAACCTGGGCGGCTACACCGGCGGGAAACTGGAAGAACAGCACTATACGGTGCTTACGGTGCAAAACAGTCGTCAAGCCGCTATCCAATCCGCAAAGAAAAGCCTTTTCTTTAAAACCAATTCGCTAAAGGGGATCGCTACTGCGCACATCGATGAGAAATACGGCGTTGACGTAGATAGTGTGCACCACATTGAAGATCTGCTTTCCCCGGCCCTGAAGGCGCAATACCGTATTGTGTTCAGTAGCGGAAAGGATATGCCGGAGGACGAGATCCACTTAGGTTATTTTAAACTGGATAAGCTTAAATGAACCGCGCCGGCAAACTACTTCACTGGATAGGGCAGCGGCACGAAGATCAACTGATCAGGCGTACGGCCGAGCCCTACATCAACCATCTGGTTGCGGTTGCCGAATTGGCATCGGTCAGTCCTTTGGGTTACGAGACCGGCTTATGCCATGATCTTTTTGAGGAGACCGAAACAACGAAAAACGAACTACATTCAGCACTGACCGGATTTGGTTATAAAGATCAGGAAGCGAACCTGATCGTTGATTGCTGCATCGAACTGACCGATGTATTCACCAAGAAAAACTATCCTGATTTAAAGAAAAAAAAACGGAAAAAGAAAGAAGCGGAGCGATTGGCCACGATCAGTCCTGTTTCGCAAACTGTAAAATATGGCGATGTGATCTATAATGTCGGTTGGGTTTTAAAATACGATCTCAAACACGCCAGAAAATACCTGCGAAAAAAACAATTGCTATTAGCATCCATGAAAAACGGCCAGCAGGATCTGCATCAGCAGGCTGTCCAGACGGTCGGTGACGCGCTTTGTTACGTGAAGCGTTAATGTAATAATATTTGCTGTGAACAGGAATAGATGGCCTTAAGGTAACATCAGGAAAATAGAACGTTGATCATTAAATTATGGATATTTGGCAGCTCTGCCGGATGTTTGACGGATTGCGAGTATCGGATTTAATCTTCATGCTGAAACAAAGTACGCTTGTACGAGTTTTCCCAATGGCCATCTTTGATAAAAGCCTTAAACTGAAAGCAAAATAATGTGCAAACCTGAAAAAATACTGTTGAGTGGGTTTATGGGTACGAACTTCATGACCGCTTCCAGCTACCTGATGTCGGTGCTTGCTGCTGAAAACTTCCGGGAACCCGAGCACCTGGCAACCATGATTGGAAGGCTTGCACCCGGTTTGTCAAAACATGCTAAGGTTATCGCTGGTTGGGCGGCCCATTATGGTATGGGCATAATTTTCGCTGCTGTATATGTGGAGCTTTGGGAAAGCGGCAAGATCAAACATACCATCGGGAACGGGATAATGCTGGGTGCCGTCAGCGGCTTTTTCGGCTTCCTGATCTGGAAGATGACGTTTAAAGTTCATCCCCTGCCGCCCCGGGTCGACTTCGGAAAATATTACCTGCAGCGCATCCCAGCACATATCGTATTTGCTGTTTTTGCTACGATTACTTACCGTTTGATCCGCGCGCATGAAGATTCGCTAATACAGGAAAGTCCATACGGCAAATCGTTATAATACTTTTCCAATCAAACTATTCGTGAATCCGGTACCCGCAGTTTGGAACTTTGAAATAACTCAAGCAGGTCTCGTCGATATAAGCTACAAGCGATTAATAGGGTGGGTAATCTATTTATAGCTTTTTAACATTAATCGCATTTAGTCCTTTAGCTCCCTGCTCGGTTTCGAAAGTCACTTTATCGTTCTCCTGAATGGCTTGTGTCAGACCATTGGCATGTACGAAAATACTTTCCTGGCTGGCAAAATCTTTGATAAATCCATAACCTTTCGATTCGTTGTAAAAAGTAACGATGCCGTTTCGCAGAGAATCAGCAAATGCCGGGCTTTCCTTCTTAGGAATGCCAATCTGGATATTTTCGGCATTCATTATTTTCCTTTTATTCGGATCAGGAGGGCTCGAAGAAATGTCGCCGTTCTCATCAATATAAGCCATCATGTCTTCAAGGCTTTTTCCTTTGTTTGAATTTGCCTTTCTGTCTTCTGCTTTGTCTTTTTTATCGAGTTGTTTCTTGAATTTTTTCTTTTCTCGTTCCTTTTTACTGAATGTTTCTATTGGTTTGCCCATGAACGTTAATATACGAGAAAAAACGGATAAAAATAGCCATTTTGAAATTTCATTTTTAGAAGATGATTATATCCGCGGCTTGCAACATAAAAATCGAGAGCTTCGTAAAACAGCGTAAGTAACTAAGCATATGACTAAACAGAGCACGGCGATATTATGGCAGGTAATAATAGCTGTTGCCATAATTGTGCTGTTAATAGTATTGGGATTTTATCGCAAAGCTTAACCAGCTGATCTTTTGGAATTGTTGTTCGAAATAAGGTTGGGTACAGATCGTGCTTTTATGCATAATTGTTTTCTTTAAATACAGCAGTCTTTGAAAATTAATCGGCAAGCAAGCCGATAGCTTCTTCATTCCCCTGTTGTATGGCGAGATCAAGTACCGTTAAACCTCTCGAATCCAGGATGCTTTTATCCGCCCCTTTATCTAAAAGTAATTTGACCATTGCATTGCGACCAAACATGGTTGCAAACATCAACGCGGAGCCACCGTTCCCGTGCTGAAGGTCTATATCGGCACCATGATTCAATAACAGTTCCGCAATATCAGTGTGTCCTTTAAAAGCCGCGCCCATCAGCGCCGTATTACCCCCAAAATCAGCGGCATTCACGTCGGCACCAAGATCCAATAAAAGTTTGGCTGCTTCGGGCTGGTGGTTGTAACAGGCAATAACTAAGGGTGTATATCCTTTCACGTCTTTGCTGTTCACGTCTGCGCCTTGTTTAATGGCTTCCTGTAAAACTTCGATATTGCCCTGGCGGGCAGCTACGGTCAGCACCTGGTTCAGTTGCGTCATTATCTAATTGATTAAAGTTTGGGTTTTGCTTAAAACCTGTTCATATCCCTTAATAAACTACCGCTAACCGGCTTTTACTTCAAGATCATATTTTTCGGCATATGCACCAATAATGGTTGCCATTCTTCCGATTTGCCAAAAGTGATCAGGCCGTCGATTATACAGTAGCCCCGAATGCCAATGCTGCATGGTTGCAGGGGGCTGTTGACCTGGCCATTTCGCCGGTAATAAACCTTATTTAACTTTATTTGGCTGTTTTTTACACCACTGTGTCACGACGCAAAAATCCTAATACAACCGATATGATAGCAATGACCAGCAGAATATGGATCAAACCGCCTGCATTGTATGCAAATTCTCCTATTGCCCAACTGATTACCAGAATCACGGCTACGATATACAATAATGATCTCATGTTTATCTTTTTAAGGTAAATAATACAACACCATTTCAATTAACATACCAAAATGTTTTCCGCTTAGGATTCTATTACTCTAATGATAAATTGTTCCGAAAAACAGATAAAGTGACTATATAAATGAATTATGCTGACGCGAAAAGCAATCGCGATATGACTGGAGTAGGTTGACTTTAATGGATTTCTACAATTCTTTATGCTATGAGCTTAAGCGAACAATATGTGTTGTCGTTTTTTATTGCCTCACCGCCGTATTTCAAACTTGGCAAATGACGAGATAAATATGAAAAGCCTGCCGAAACTAAGGCCCGGTTAACATGCAAAAAATCGTAACTTTGTTAATTTACTGCAGCGAGGTCATGCAATGCTTTATCGTCGAGCAGTTCGGAAGGAGGGATTTCCAGGACTTTAGCAATTTCGAGGAATCTGCCAAGTGTCAATTTTACATAGCCTAATTCGATTTTACTAAAAGTATTCTGTGAAATATTTAATTTATAGGCTATGTAAAACTGGCTGTAGTTTTTGGCTTCTCTTATGGTCCTGATACGGCCGGCAACAACTTTTTCGTTAAGCATGATTTTAATTAAGGTGTTCTATATTAACGAAAAATGTATGTCAGCAGATTCCAAAAGTCACTAATTAGATGAAGGTGTTTAATCTATGTATAATGGATATGAAATTTTCACATGTTTTGCGATTCAATCGCTACGATCCAAGACATAATAAAACTTTGGCTATCGAAAATCGTATGTATATGATATGATCGCTACCTCTGTTTTTCGAGTTATCAATAATATTCGGGTTATTCGGGAGCATAGAAATGTTTCAAAGCTTGCCTTAAGCGAAAAATTAGGTTTGAGTGAATTTGCCTATGACCTTATTGAGCAGGGTGAACGAAAACTGACTCTGGAGGAACTGTTCATGATCGCGTACATACTCGATGTTGATTATACATTATTGCTGGAAAATAATTTAGTCATGTTGTTGACGTAATACGGATGTACAAAGTTTTGTAGGGTTGGTTTTTGTTGAAGCATTTTGACGTTCACTACCGTAACTTTATTACAGATGGATATTTATCTATATGAAAAATAAGTAGTGCAATTACTTAATGTAATCTTTGCTAATTCATCAGTAAGCGTCCAGCCGGGGATAAAAATAATGGCGTCGGCCCAACGATCACCCGCAGACGTAGAACTCCGGGAAGCCCAGACAGATTTTATATGTTTTAAGCCATTGTCCATCGCTTAACACTTTCAGCCGAAATGTATGGATGCAAGGATGGATTTGATCCTTGCCCGGCAAAATCGAGGGCAGCAGGCATTCCTGCGCCATTCAATCTGCATTAATATAATAACAGTTTTTTCTGTAAAAAATAGTCCCTTTACAGGCAATCGAGCTTTGCAGGAAAGCGAATTTTACATTAGTGAGTTTTAAAATTAATTAAAAGATATTAACTATAATTTAAAAATTCAAACCTTAAAAGTAGTCCGCTGTTGATCTAATACATCATACCATCTACTTATGAAAGCAGCGGTATTCCAGAATCCCGGCCAGAATGCTTATGATACGATCGAAGAGCCGTGCATCGAATTTGCAATGGAGGTTATTTTAAAAGTTACAGCGTCTGCAAGCTGCGGATCCGGGCTGCATAACCTAAGCAGCGCAGTACCGCAAAAAGAACCGATGACCATAAGGCACAAGGTTACTGGCATAGTTGAAGAAGCCGGCAAGAAGGCGAGGAATACCAAAAGAGGCGACTTGGAACGATTGTTTGATAAAGGCAGTACTTTAAAGATGGGGCAGGCACCGGTATTAAATTATATCGATCACCTGATCGAGATAGTAAAAACTGAGAAAGTTAAACTATACGATATTATAACCTACTGCCTGCTGCTGACTCAGGTAGAACATGCCTATAAAATATTCAATGAAAAAGAAGAAGACTTTGTGAAGGTCATCCTTGATCCCCTCAGTTAAATAGATATTATAATTAAATGATAACGGCGCTATCCTAAAATTCCTAATAACTTAAGAATCATGGCAAAAAAACCCGCAAAACAAAAGAGGCAACCAGGTATCGAGGCTAAAATGGACCCGGCACCAGAGTATATCAAGCGGAGCTATGCCGGCTCCGGTAAACTGAAAGATAAAGTAGCACTGATCACTGGCGGTGATTCGGGTATCGGCCGCGCGGTAAGTATTCATTTCGCACGGGAGGGCGCCGATGTGGCTATCGTTTATTTGAATGAGGACATAGATGCCAAAGCGACGAAGGCACTGGTGGAAGCCGAGGGCAGAAAATGTATGCTGATCAAAGGTGACGTCAAAATAGCCGGATTCTGTTAAGAGGCGATCAAAAATACGGTAGATAAGCTCGGTAAACTGAACATCTTGGTCAATAATGCCGGAATGCAGTTCCCCCAGAAGGATCCGAAGGCAATTGACGAAAAGCAGCTTGAAGATACATTTCGCACCAATATCTTCGCCTATTTTCATTTCGCGAACGAAGCGCTGGATTATTTAAAAGAGGGGGATTGTATCATCAATACCACTTCGGTAACGGCTTACCGTTCTTCGCCCAACCTAATCGATTACTCGTCTACAAAAGGTGCAATCACCAGTTTTACCAGGTCGCTGGCCACGAACCTGACGGATAAAAAGATCAGGGTGAACGCCATCGCACCTGGGCCGGTCTGGACGCCGCTGATCGTAGCGACTTTCGATGAGGAAAAGATCAAATCGTTCGGCACTGAAACGGCCATGAAACGCGCCGGACAACCGAGCCTGTTTTTTAAGAATTTATTCAGATGAACAGCATTAAAAAATGGAACTCTGGGCATCATCAAAATAAAACAATAAACATTTAAATATTTTTGATGTGTAATAGATTTGGCGTTGTAAACGCATTCGAATATTTATTTTAACTTAAGAAACACTTGTGTTTTGAGTCAATCACCTATCTATGAGCGTAGCATATTTTAAACCCTGTGATCGCTTCGATTTTACAAAGGATACTTTTTGGATATCGGCAATCCCTTACAATGGGACAGATCGCATTTTTTAAAACACTTTTTTAAAAGAGTGTTTGCCATTCCAGAAGACCGCATAGAAGAATTTTATCAGCGCCACTGGCCTATTATTTATCCCGACGTACCGATGGTACAGAGGAAATCTTCTTTAAATATTTCTCGTCGCTCATTGAACGGCAATTAAAAGCGCAGCAATAGATGTATTCCGGCGGACTAAGGATGTTTATATGGTGCAGAAGATAATGGGATACTCTTCAGTGGTATTTTGTTCCAGCGGTTTGCGATTGTTGTTGAAATACGCGGGCGCCGTTCATTTTCTGGTCATCACCGTTCCTGCGTTCAGGTTTGATATACCTGCGGGTGGTGAACTCAACACGGTCCCCGGCAACAGTTAACCTGAGATAAATAGGAGCGGTTCCGTCGTTTAGGTTTTGCTTTTTTTCAAAGAAAAGTTTATGCAAACAGTTCTGATCATCGCTTTAACAATTAGAGGTTAATAAATAAACATTTAGCGGTTTAGTGGAAATTCCGGACTCGTTGACCAATGCGTTCCGGAAAAGAGTTCGGAGCGTTCTGCAACACTTTGACCATGCTATCTACTTGAAGTAGATATTTTAATTTAATATTCATCAACACAACTCGATGCTCAAATGGGCACGGAAGAGCATGGTGAAGCATACCGGAATATCCAGTTAAGCACTTCATTCATTTGAGCATCTAACATCGTTGTATAATGGGCTGATGTAAGCCCCCTGAAGTCGTTGCGTAGAAAAAAAACGCCAGAAATGTGCTCTGATGCCGGATCACTAAATACACTATCGGAATGGTCAAATCATTTCCAGGCTAATTAACTGTAAAGGCAGGGATACAAGTGACTAAGTTATTTGGGGGGGCATTTACATAACAATCATCTCCTGTTTCTTCAGGTCAAAAGTAATTTGTTTTCCTATCCAGTTTAATGATAATATTCCGTCATAGATCAGGCCGCCGATAAACGAGGTTTTTATGTTCTGTATCTGTATAGCCGGACAAGCTGTTGCTGTTATGGATTTGACATTGGTTTGGTAGATGACAGATTTAAGCCGGGGATTGAATTCACTTGGGATGACAATTTTATTGGCCTTTGACGTATCAATTCCCAATGCCGGAATGTATTTTGCATTAATGCGGTAGACGTCACTGCCCGCGCCGCTGTCAATACAAAATTGTAATGTTAGTTTATTGTTTACTGTAAAATAAGTAAATATGGTTAGTGACTTGTCTCTTGATTGTTCTAACTGCAATGGGATCTGGTGCCCTGTCTTCCGGATAGCAGACATGCTTTTAGCTGTTTCAAAAATTATTTTTTTACGGGTGTAATCAATCGTAAAAGGATGTTCTTTAAAAGTCATGAGGGAGACCAGCCCATCATAAACGCCAAGGTTAGCATCAAAAATTGTTAATTCGGGGTTAGACGCGGTAAAGCTTCCTATGGTTAATGCGTCTGCATTATATAATTCGGCTGTCAATTGCTCTCCTGTGGCGCGAAAAGCGGTGTAGCTGCCGTCCTGTTTATGCAGCATGCCCAATTTTTCCGAAAAGGTTTTTGTAATAAGGGTTAACCCTGCGCCGGTATCAAATATAAAGTTACCCTCAACTCCGTTAATTTTTGCCTTTATCATTATATGGCCTTGCGGTGTGAGTTCAAAAGGTATGAATGATTGGGCATTGCTTGTAACAGGTATGAGCAATATGAATAGGAATAAAAACTTTAATAAGGGTTGGGTAGCAGACAGCATGTTATGTTTAATATTTGTGCAGCTAATAATAGAGAATGTTTCTTAAAAAAGAAAAGTTACTTCTGAAATAGCGGTATTTCGTTATTGCGTGTGTTGTGATCCGATGACTGCCGCAATGTTGTTACCATATTACCTGAACTCTTTTATAAAGGTTTTATAGTTAGAGGTAGCTTTGATTTAAGTTATTGATTTTTAATGTTATAATAAGTTTGGCCCGGAAGTCTGGCCCGCAAAGGCGGTATGCTCAACGATGGATGTGTCCCCGCAGCTTTCATGCAATAATGCCGGGGAATGCTCATTGTCAGTGACCACTGGCTGAAAGGCGCCAAAGCCGACGCTTCGCCAACTTTTTTATACGTTTGCTGTAAACCGGAGTTCTTCCTGTAACCAGGGAGATACCCCGGTGTCTTATGAACTGAAATGTGTTTATAACACGTTTAAACATAGGTTTTTAATCCGTCGCTGCCTTGTACTTGTTGCTCCACTGGTTTTATAAACAAACTTCAACGATAGTTGCTACGGTTCTTCAGGGGTTGTATTTTCCTGAAAAGCAGTTGTTGGTAATTCTTACACGGTTACTCCCGGACTATGCTTTTCTTTAAACTGCAGGAAGTTGCTGCTGAATTTTTCCTGCAGTTTACTGGCTGCGAGGTCGTAATCGCCGGGGTTGGTCCATGTTTTTTTAGGGTCGAGTAATTCGGCGGCGACTTCCGGGCAGCGTTGCGGTATGAGCAGGCCGAAAGGTTCATGGGTATGGTAAGGGACGGCATCCAGTTTGTCGCTGAGTACCGCGGTGATCATGGCCCTGGTATGGCTTAACTTGATCCGGGTGCCGGTTCCGTACGGCCCGCCGGTCCAGCCGGTATTGATCATCCATACGCTGGTCCCGTATCTGGTGATTTTTTCCAGGAGCAGCCTGGCGTAGACTTTTGGTGCAAGTGGCAGGAAAGGCGCGCCGAAACAGGTGCTGAAGGTGGCCTGCGGTTCGAGGACGCCGGCTTCGGTGCCTGCAACCTTGGCGATGTAGCCGTTCAGAAAGTAATAGGTGGCCTGTTCGGGGCTGAGTTTACTGAGGGGCGGCAGAACACCGTACGCGTCGCAGGTCAGGAAAAAGATATGCCGGGGTATGCCGGAAACAGCAGGCTTTTTGGCCTGGGGAATGAAATCAAGCGGGTAACTTACCCTGGTGTTTTCGGTGATGGTGCCGTCGCTGAAATCTATCCGGTTTGTCCCCTGGATAAAGCGGGTGTTCTCTATGAGCGCACCGGGGCGTATGGCGCGGAAAATGGCCGGCTCCTGCGCCTCGGAAAGGTTGATCACTTTGGCATAACAGCCGCCTTCAAAGTTAAAAATGCCGGTATCGTGCCAGCCGTGTTCGTCATCACCGATGAGCCTGCGTACGGGATCGGAACTAAGCGTGGTCTTCCCTGTGCCGCTTAAGCCGAAGAAGAGGGCGCAGTCGCCGTCAGTGCCTTCGTTCGCACTGCAATGCATGCTCAGGACGTTGTGCTCCAGGGGCAGCAGGTAGTTGAGTATGGTAAATACGGCTTTTTTAAGTTCTCCGGTATAACCGGTGCCGCCGATCAGGATGGTATTATGGCTGAAAGAGACGACTGTGAAATTTCCCTGCCGGGTGCCATGCGTACCTGGATCGGCATGGAAGCCTGGGGCATGCAGCAGGTGCCAGTCCGGCGCAAACCCTTTCAGTTCCCCGGCTTCGGGCGGGATGAACATATTGGCTGCGAAATGACTGGCGGCCGGTGTTTCGGCGATCGTTCTTAGCCGGATGCGGAGGGCCGGGTCATCACAGGCATAAGCATCCCGTGCCCATAGTTCCGGCAGGTGGCCGAGGTATTTGGTCATGTCCTGCAAAAGCCTGTCAAACTGGTTTTCAGCAATGGGGTTATTGAAACGGTTCCAGTCGACGGTTTCATCCGTAAGGCTGTCCCTGACGATGAATTTATCAGCGGGACTTCGGCCGGTGAACTTACCGGTTTGGATCACAAGGGCACCGGTATCGCTGAGTTCGCCTTCTTTTCGCGAAAGTATTTGTTTTCTTAGTTGTTCGGCGGAAAGCTGGTAATTGGCACCGGCTTTCAAAAATAGGTCTTCGTGGATGTACATGTGTTCAGTCAATTTGTTTGCTGTTGCGCAGTTTCCGGATGGCTGCTTTCCTGATTTGCCTGACCCTTTCCCGGGTCAGTCCGAGCCTGACGGCGATATCTTCCGGGGGGATTTCGCTGCCACCTGTCAGGCCGAAGGACATATCGATCACGGAGCGTTCCCGTTCGTTCAGCTTTTGGAGGATCAGCCGGATCTCCAGCTGTGCATCTTCGGCCATCAATGCCCCGTCCGTTGGCTCTCCATGGAGGCAGAGGCGGTCATAAGGGGAATAATCATCGTCTTCACCAAATGGGTTGTCAAGCGAACTGACCCTGGGTGCCGCTGCTAAAATTCCGTCCACTTTTTCTGTGGTCATCCGGAGGAAGCCGGCCAGCTGCGCTGCCGACGGCCGGTGGCAGAGTTCCTGTTCCATTTCGGCAACGGCCTTGTTCAGCTTTGAAATATCATTGATCTTATTCATTGGCAGGCGGATCATCCGGGAATGTTCCGTTAATGCGGCAAGGATGCTCTGCCTGATCCACCAGACCGCGTAGGAGATGAACTTGAACCCGCGTGTTTCATCGAATTTGCGGGCGGCCTGGATCAGGCCGAGGTTGCCTTCGCTGATCAGGTCGCTGAGGGGGATCCCCTGGTGCTGGTATTTCTTGGCGACTGATACGACAAAGCGCAGGTTGGCCTGCACGAGGCGGTCCAGGGCGGCATGGTCGCCCTGCCGGATGCGTTTCGCCAGGTCGATCTCTTCGTCTGCGCTGATCAGGCGCAGCCTGCCCAGTTCCCCCAGGTAGGCCTCTACGGCCCTGCTTTCTTTATTGGTAATGTTCTGGGTGATGTTCAGGTCTCTCATCATGCCTCATCGATCCTGGTAAAACAATATTGATCATCAAATGAAAATGCAGGTACCGGCTCCGGTACCTTTTGCAGGGGATGGCCTTGTTTCAGCATATCGGCAACCATTGTGCTTAGGCTGAAAGCGGGCCTCCATAGCCAGTCACGTCTTGCAGCCTGGTCGTCGACGCTGACCGGCAGGTTGTTGGCCAGGGCCTGCCGGCTGTCCGGTTCATAGCCCGGCCTGAAGCCCGGGAGATATTTCCTGATCTCCGCAGCCAGGTCGCAGGGTGAAAAGCTCATGCCGGCAAGGTTATAAGCTGTTCTGACACGGAGTTTGGATGCCGGTGCATCCATCAGCATGAGCACTGCGCGGACGGTATCAGGCAGGTAGATCGCGGGAAGGCAGGTGTCCTCCCGGAGGTAGCAGGTATAAGGTTTGTCATCGAGTGCATGCCGGATCATCTCAGCTGCATAGCTGCTGAGGTCTCCGGGGGATGTTACGGATGGAAAAATCAGGCCGGGAAGACGGATGCTGCGGACATCCAGGCCGTGTTTTTCAAAATAATGGTTGCACCAGTATTCGCCGGTAAGCTTACTGATACCGCAGACGGAGACAGGCCTGTTCGCGGTGTCTTGCGGGCAGGAGTGCCTGGGCTGGCCTGGTCCGAATACTTCATTACTGCTCGGCCAGAAGACTTTGTCCAGTGCATGTTCCGATGCTGCCTGAAGCACATGAACGAGGCTGGTCACATGCTGTTCCCAATCCGAAGGGCCGCCTTGTCCCGGGCCGCCTGCGCAGTTACCCGGGAGCAGGCAGATCTGTGTGATCTGTTCCTGCCGGATAAGGTCGCTCAGCATGGTCTTATGGAGCAGGTCCAGCTGCCGGCATGGGCCTTGCCCGCTGGCCAGGGAGCGTTCATCGGCTGCGATGACGCTGTCCTGTCCGTACAGGGAACGCAGGGCTATGGTTAATCCGGGGCCTATACCTCCACAGGCACCGGTCACCAGAATTTTGGGTTTTGGGCTCATTGGTTTAAAGGGGTTGCGGGTGACGGGCACCCTAGTCATTGGTTGTTATTGGTTGCTGCAAAGGTTGCTTTATTTGGTTTTGGAAGCTATAGGGTAGCTGTTATTTGGGAAACAGAACCGGCAAATGCCTTATTTATGGTGCGTTGGACTGTTGGTCGGTGTTTTGCGCTGCTTTTTTAGAAAAAACTTCTTTTTTACGGCTTTTTTTTGTTCCGGAAGAAGGGGTTTGGTAGGTGTTATTTTACACTTAGTCTATTTTTTCAGATAAGGGGTGTTTGGTGCTGTTTTTTATATTTATAGCTGAATATTTGTTATTTAGCTATAAATCTGTTTAACTTGGCCGCACCAATTATTGTTTATTTTGCTGTAAACTATACACTAAGCCTATGCCGAAAGTAAAGACTTTAGGACAATTTATCATTGAAAAACAGGCTGACTTTCCTTATGCGAAGGGGGAACTTTCCAGGTTGCTCCGGGATATCGGGATCGCCGCGAAGATCGTAAACCGGGAGGTCAATAAAGCAGGACTGGCGGATATCCTCGGGCAGGCCGGGAGTACGAATATCCAGGGGGAGGGCCAGCAGAAGCTGGACATCTTCGCCAACGATCAGTTCATATCCGCATTGAAAGCGGGAGGTGAGTGCTGTATTATCGCCTCAGAGGAAAACGAGGATATTATCCGGGTCAGTTCCGGTGTGTCAAAAAACGCGAAGTATATCGTAGCGATCGATCCGCTGGACGGTTCTTCCAATATCGATGTCAATGTTCCGGTCGGAACGATCTTTTCCATTTACCGCAGGTTACCGGGCGAAGGTCCTGCGGGCCTTTCAGATGTCCTGCAAAAAGGTACGGAACAGGTCGCGGCGGGTTATATCGTCTACGGTTCATCGACCATGCTGGTTTATACGACCGGCCGGGGGGTGAACGGGTTTACGCTCGATCCTTCCATCGGCGAGTTTTGTTTGTCCCACCCGGAGATGAAGATCCCTGCTGTGGGGAGCATCTATTCCGTGAATGAGGGGAATTATGTCCATTTTCCGAAGGGGGTCAAACAGTATATTAAGTACTGCCAGGCAGAAGACGGGCAAACCGGGCGGCCGTACACGTCCCGTTATATCGGTTCGATGGTGGCCGACCTGCACCGTAACCTGATCAAAGGAGGTATTTTTATTTACCCGGTTACGGCCTCCGCGCCGAAGGGCAAGCTCCGGCTGGTATACGAATGTAACCCGATGGCTTTTATCGTGGAACAGGCAGGGGGAAGGGCGACCGATGGTTGTGCGCGTGTTCTGGAGTTGGCCGTGAATGGCCTGCACCAGCGCTCACCTATATTTATCGGCTCGGAACAGATGGTACTTAAGGCGGAATACTTCATGCAGGAGGCAGGGGAACTGTCATTTCAGGACGCAGAACCTTTTTTAACAAATTCGTAAAATGCTGAACAACAAACTGGACAAGGAAGACCTGGTGATCCTGGAAATGCTGCAGGAGGATGCCCGGGTTACACACAAGGAAATCGGGAACAGGCTGCATAAAAGCGTGACGCCGATCCACGTAAGGGTGAAGCGGCTGGAGGAGGAGGGGTATATTAAAAAATATGTGGCCATCGTTGATCCGGTCAAGGTTGGACGCGGATTGATCGCCTATACACAGGTGCAGCTTAAAGAACACTCCCAGGCGGCGCTGGCGTCATTTCAGCAGGAGGTGGTGAAGTTACCGGAAGTACTGGAATGCTGTCACATGTCCGGAATATTCGATTTCCTGCTCCGGATCGCGATAAGTGACATGAATGCGTATAACGAATTGCTGATGACGAAACTATCCAGGCTGCCGGATGTGGGCAACATGCAAAGCTTTTTTGTGCTGTCGGCAGCGAAGCAGGAGACGGCCTACCCGGTTGGCTGACCGGTCGTTGGTCTCGCGTCGTTTACGGCCGGTGGCAACTCCGTGGGGCCGGGACCCGGAAATTCTGCCATTTTTAGTTCGTAAATGATATTCAGGCGGGCGAAGGCAGAATGCTACTGAGGTGGATAGCATTTTTTTAAATTTTAAAGCTTTAGGGTGATCATGTCTCTGCGCCGGAAAAACCGGTTCACCTGTGCTTTGCGCGCTCTGCTACGGTTCGCCCGTTTTTCCGGCTGCTGCAACAGCCGCGGTTTTGGTTACGCTTCGCCGGTGCAGGCGGCTGAAGCGCTGCCTGCGCCGACCAAAACAACGGCAGTTGCTGTTCTGTTTTTTTGAGTTGATTTTGAGGTTTTAGCAGAAGGTTTCGCTGCTGCGTTCCTCAATATACACCCTGCCCTGGGATGTAACATGGTAGCCGTAATCAAAGCAGAATTTGAATAACAGGCCGCCAATTTCGCATTCTCTGTGCGGAAATTTTTCAGGAGCCCTTATTTGAAGGAATTCGATTCAGTATTCAAAGCAAATGCAAGTTTTTAATAAATCAGGATATATCTAACAACACCAAAAATGGGTCGGAAATTAACTACAACATTGGAATATAAGTACTGAAATCTTTACATATGCGAATCTAAAAGAATTGGCATCAATCTTTAAAAATGATTAACCGCCATTCAAAACAACTTTCTTGCTTTTTGATAAATTTCGATTTAAAAGCTTCATAACATTCAATTGCACCTCATCCACTATTTTCCAATCTTTGGCAATATAAATATCTGTAGTTCTATGTCCATTGTCAACATGGTTAAGTGCAAGTGCGATATCATCCTTGCTGATTCGGCAATCGTTGCGGGCGCAATTTGCGAACGAATGCCTGGCCCAGTAATACGTAATTTCAGGAATTCCTGTAATCTCACGCAATTTTTTCATGCCTTTGCTTAAAGCCCCGTCAAAACCTTTGCTTGATGAATAGCGATTCCGTAATTTTTCGATGTACTTTTCTAGTAAAGGAGCAGCGTCATTGATAATCTTAATACTTATAAAAGCATTGTCCTTACGTTTCCCTTTTGTTTTTGACCGATTATATTCAAGCCGTCCCTTTTTTACATTAGCTTTAGTAATATGGTATAGGTCAACTGCATTGATTCCACAAAGATAGAATGATAATAAAAACAACTCCTTTGCCAATTCTGCTCTACTGTTTTTAGGAACTTTGCATTCAAGAATTTTAACGAGAAGCATCATTGAAATATTCCTTTTCCTTGTATCTGGAGGTGTGCCTACTTTATATTTAGTAAATGGATAATGGGTAATTCTTATTATTCCCAGATCTTCGTCATTGTATTTTTCCCTCGCAGCGTTAAATAAGGTTCTTAAATCCCTCATGTAGTTATACAAACCGGCATCAGTAACTCCGTCGCATTTTGTTACAACTACCCTTCTTAATTGATTCGCTCTTGAGATTATTCGGGCGCTACGTAAAAACTTCTCAAAAGATTTAAGCATTGACGCTGTGATTTCAGTCACCATTACTTTTTCCCTCCCAAAATAATCAACCAAACTATTTCGAACCGTTGTGTGATTTCCTGCAGTACCTTTTCGGTTAGACTCTTTCAATTGCAGGATGTGACTATCACAAAATTCAATAAAATCAATTTCCTTTTTATTTGTTAAAAGAAAATCTCTGATCCCGTCTGCATCGAAAAAGTCTAGCTTTTCGCTTATACTGCTTATGGCAAGCCGATACTCGTCTATTTTTAAATTGACAACTCGGTTGATGAAGGCGTCTTTTACGGCAAAGCTTTTCGAAAGCTGTTTTGACGTGACAAAATGCTCCGTGTCAATGTACCTCTTTTCCTTTTTATGAGTAATCCTAATTTTTACGTTGTAAGTTCCATCATTTTTTAAATGGTGTTTTAAAACCATTGCACAAATAGTTGCCATACTAATTTTTTAGCACCAAAAAGTTTGTACCATATTTGTACCACCTTTTAGTGAAATTCAACAAAAAAACGTGTAAAACTTGACGATACGACGGTTGTCGATTCAAGATCTGGCGAGCCCTCAAAAGTGCCCTCATGCAAAGGAAAAGCCGTTTCTTGGTGTATGAAACGGCTTTTTTTCTTAGTGATCCCATTTGGATTCGAACCAAAGACCTACAGATTAGAAATCTGTTGCTCTATCCAGCTGAGCTATAGGACCATCGCATTCTCATTACAAATATACACATGGTTTCGAACCCATGGCATACCACATAATTTTTTGCGGTGCAAATATGCAAAATTATGCTGAAAATAACAATCAATTTGATAATTGAATTGCTATCAACTGTTTAACAGTATGTTAATGCGAAATAAGTTCCTGCTTATTCCTGTTTTTGATCCTTTCACAAAAGGCGTCCGTTCGTTCAAATGTGTAATGCTTGTCCGTAGCCCAGTCGATAAAATCAGCTATCCGGGCGGCAAAAGCTTCGCCTGAGTTTTTTGAAACATAGGCCGGGAAACCAAATTTCTCTTTATCATGCAGATCTGTGAACTCCCAGGGGTGGAAATACAAATTCAGGTAGCCATCTTTTTTGTGTGCTGCCGAAGCTATTCTTTTTAACAGCGATAGTGGTAGATTATGAAAACTTAACCAAAACAGCGGAAAACGGATCAATGGCGAAACAGAAGCAGGGATCTGGAGCACATCGTGATCGTAAAACCAACTGCGTGGTTTATTAAAATTGTTGTATCTCCCCGGCAGCCACGTTGGGTTTATGGATGAGTTATAGTCATAACCAGCCTTTGCTATCTCAGCCTCATCTACCGGCATCATCCGGGCCATACGGAAGCCTGTTACCCTGGTTCCTGATATCGCCTCCAGTGCCAGCTTTGACTGCCTTAAATGCTCGGTTTTGAAATCAGAATGATAATATCCGTGAGATGCTATCTCATGCCCTTCGGATACCATCCTTTTGATGATGTCTGGCTTGTTGTTAGCATAGTTAGCAGTGCAAAAAAAAGTAACTTTTACACCTTTTGCTTTCAGTAAATTGAGGATAATATTAGTACCCCTTGTTGAAATCTCAAGCTGCTCATTAAACGATATCGATTTACCGTACTCAAACGGCATATCAAACTCCTCAACATCAAACCCTAATAAAATCATTATCTACAATAACAACGTTTGATGAACGGATAATGTAATGCGGGCGATGTTTAGACTGCATAAATATTTTGCCCACGTACACGCCTATAACACTCATTACAAGCAACTGCAAACCGCCAAAAAAGGCTATGGTAGCAACAATTGACGCCCAGCCCGAAACCGCATAACCTAAAAAATAACTTACCAGCACGTACGGGATGTACAAAATAGCCAGTGAGGAAAAAAACAAGCCGATTAATGATACGATATAAAGCGGCCTCGCACTAAATGCTACAATGCTGCCCACGGCAAGTTTAACCAGTTTGGGAAAAGAATAGCTTGCCTCGCCGGTATGCCGTTTGGATGGTACGTAAGGGATGCCTATTTGCTTATAACCGGCCCACTTAATTATCCCCCTGAAAAATATCTCGTATTCGTCAATAAGCTTAAGTTGCTTCACTACCTTCTCATCAATAAGCCTGAAATCGGCAGTACCGTTTTCCATCTTGATATCCGAAAGCATGTTAAGACCTTTATAAAACAGCCTTGAAGTAACCTTTTGATAACCTTTGCCATGTGGGTTTTCGCCTTCGCGATAGGTATAAATAATATCGTTGCCGTTTTCCCACAGTTTTAACATCTTCAGGATCAGCTGCGGCGGGTGCTGCAAATCAGCATCCATGGTTATAACTGCGTTACCATGAGCCATGGCAATCCCCGCTTTAAGGGCATAATCTTTGCCAAAATTGCGCGATAGCTCAACATAAAAAACGTTAGGGTGCAGCTCGGCATTGATCTTGAGCTCATTCAGTGTATTATCACGGCTGCCATCGTCAACAAAAATCAGCTCATAGGCGTATCCTGTGGGTGAAAGTGTTTCGCGAAGTTGCTCAATTAAATAACTAATGTTTTTTTCCTCGTTATGGGAAGGTATAACAATAGATATTTTTTTACCGGCAAAGTATGTCATAGTTATACTATGGAAATTTTAATTGTAACAGGTGGTGTTTAGTAATTAAAGTTTATATTTGAATGCTTTTCAGCTCTTACTTTCTTTACTTAAAAAACCTTACGTTAACTCTTTACAAAACGTAACTTTAACAACCAGTTTTAGTTAAAAAAAGCAGAATATTTCAAATGTAACTTTCTTGTTACAAACATAAATAATAATTATTTATCTAGCTCCAAATCTTTCTGTTTATTGAAGAAATAATTCTTTGAATTTATACCATCTTCGGTTTCAATATAACTTCATCTTGCTTAACAAAATTTCTGGTTAGTGTTTCGTAAACTATTTTGAGCCAGATCAAAAAGCAGGGTATCGATTTTAATTTATAAGGAACTATATATTGGGTGCGGATGTAAGACGGAAAAAGATCTGAAGGCGAAAGGCTTGTTATCAATAGTGCCAAAACAAGCATTGAAATATCGAAGCCGGTAACAGGGCGGTTCAAATTCATGAACCAAACGGCTACGCCAACAAAAGCAATGATATAGGTTGACGATTCGGCCGAGCTGCTGAATATAACTGCGAAGATCAGTACCGATGAAAGGATTAGCAGCTGATATTCCAAAACCTTATAAGCGCTGATGCGGAGGTATGACAAACCGAAAAGCACCAATGCCGGCCCTATTACATACATGTTTTTAAGGTCATCAATATGAAAAGCCTTGCGGATAAAACCTGTAACACAAATTTCCTGCATTACCGAATGTTGATTCCCCGAATTTTTCATCACCAGGTCGGCATACCAATCATGATAGGTTTGTATAATAAATGAAGGAGATGAAATGGCCATTGGCAATACAAATAACACTGCCGACCAAAATATAAAGCTCAGCACAAACTTTGGTTTGTTTGTTGAAAACACAAAGAACGCCAAGCCAACTATTCCATACAATTTTATAAACGCGCCAAGGGCTATCATGAGCGCGGCCCAAAAATCCTGCTCCCGCTTTATAAAATTAAAGCTTAAAATAATCAGCGCCGCTATCATTGGGTTGCTTTGTACGTTGGCCGATGCTGTCATTAATTCGTGGGCGCAAAGCAGTAATACTATAACGTACTGATCTTTTTTAAGCGGCAGTAGCTCAATGGCCTTAAACAGGATAAACGCGTTAAACAGCACCCACAAAATAACGCCTATACTATCGGGCAGGATAGAGAATGGTGCCATGATTATTGAAAATATTGGCCCGTAGTGGTTCAGGTCGTAATAATGCCCGGGCTGAAAAGCATACAGGTTATGCTGATGGATGGTATTTAAAAAGTTATATTTAAATATGGTGTAGTTGTTAAACCCCTGATGGGCCAATACGCCTTTAATTACCAAAAATAGACTTAAACCAAACCATAAAGAATAAACAAAAGGTTTGTTAGTGATAAGCTTAGCAAGTTTTTGCAACGTTTAGGGGATTTATAAATTTACGCGAAGATATAAATACGTCACACAATTATTACAAACCATTAAAATTAACTTGAGCTATGGTATCTTTGACAAAACCCAATCATGACCATGAATACAAACCCCTTCTCCGTTAATCATAATACCAATCGCCGTAAATTTATTGGCCAAATAAGTGCTCTGGCAGGTACTGCGGCATTATTATCAACTCCCTTTGCTGCCGATGCCATAGCGCTTACAAAGCCCGCTGAAAACGTTACCGTGGGCCAAATCATCGACTTGTTTATGAAACAGGTACCCGGTGCTCCGTTTCCAAATACTGTTGATACCTTAAAATCGGGCAACCGCGACATTGTTGTAACCGGCATTGTTACCACCATGTTTGCTACCATCAATGTTATTGAAAAGGCTATAAGTTTAGGTGCCAATTTTATAATAGCACATGAGCCAACTTTTTATAACCATGCCGATGAAACAACTTGGCTTGCAGGTGACGATGTATATCAATATAAAAAGCAACTGCTGGATAAGCATAATATAGCCGTTTGGCGTAATCATGATACCATACATAGCCTTAAACCCGATGGCGTTGGCATAGGTTTGTTAAAACAGCTTGATTGGGTGAGCTATTACAAACCCGAAACCGGTAACCTGCTAAACATCCCATCAACATCATTAAGTTCACTTATTGAAACCCTTAAAAAGAAACTGAAGATTGAAAAGGTACGCTACATCGGCAATCCATCGCAAAGCTGCCAGAAGGTATTGCTGTTACCCGGGGCTGCAGGCGGCAAAAGGCAGATCACCGAAATGAGCACCAAAAAGCCCGATGTGCTGATCTGCGGTGAAATTTCGGAATGGGAAACTGCCGAATACGTTAGGGATGCCCAGGCTAAAGGCGATAAGCTTTCGCTCATTGTATTAGGCCATATTGCCAGTGAGGAACCGGGCTCTGAGTTTATGATTGGCTGGTTGCAGCAAAATATACCCGGCATTAAAGCCACGCACATCCATCCGGGCAATTCCTTATCGTTTATGTGATATATTGTGATACAAAATCCACGTTTTAGCATTAATTAAAGTCAATATTTTGCTAAATATGGTAACATTACGTACAATTGTAAATTACTCTGTTTTTAAGTTGTAGAGTACAGGGCTTATCTGTAAACTTTACATTTAAAAAATGGTATAATTTGCCTGATTAATTATTGATAGTGTTGGAACGAAAGTGTCATTAAAAGTTTAATTTATATTAAAAAGTAGGCTTAAAGTAAGTAAAAATCGCAATTTTCATTTTTTGAATTACTAAGTGTTTTTTTTACAATAAGTAAATCCTACTTTTAACCGATTTTTAAAAAAAACAAAAATTTATGATCATAATTGCTGACGGTGGCTCAACCAAAACAAATTGGTGCCTGGTTACCGAAGAGGGAAAAAAAGTTTACTTTAATACCGAGGGGTACAACCCATACTTTTCAAGTACAGAGTATATTATACAGTCACTGAACGAGAGCCTGCCAACCGATCTTGAAAAAAATCAGATCACAGAGGTAAATTATTACGGTGCAGGTTGTTCAACCCCCGAAATGCGCAAAATTGTTGAGGAAGCTATGAAAGTGGTTTTCACCGGCGCTAAAGTTAATATTGGCCATGACCTGCTTGCTGCCGCCCGCGCCCTGCTTGGCAACACCGAAGGTTTTGCTGCGATATTAGGTACCGGAACCAATACCTGCATTTATGATGGTAAAGAAGTAGTTCAAAATATTGATTCAGGTGCTTATATCCTTGGTGATGAAGGCAGCGGTTGCTACATCGGCAAAAAGCTGTTAACTGATTACCTGCGCGGATACATGCCGGAGCCTGTGCGTAACCTTTTCTGGGAAACATATAAGCTTACACCAGATGATATCAATGAGCAGGTTTATACCCAGCCCCGTGCAAACCGCTTTTGCGCAAGCTTTAGCAAATTTGTTTACGATAACAACGTACACCTTGAATATTCACGTAACCTGGTACGCACTTCGTTCGAAGATTTTTTCCGTAACCTGGTAACCCACTATCCTGATTATCAAAAATATACTTTCAATTGCATTGGTTCGGTAGGTTATAACTTCCGCAACGTGCTTGAAGAAGTAGTTACCGAAAATGGTATGGTTGTTGGCAACATCATCCGCTCACCTATAGATAACCTGGTGAAATACCATTTGGAATTAGCACCTTCTTCTTTATAAGAGCGAGAGAGAGTCAAGACGTCAAGAATCAAGACCTAAGACCTTAAGATTTTAAGATAAATGAAGGGCTGGAAGATTTTCCGGCCCTTTTCTTTTTAGTATTCTCTAACAAATCATCACATAACATTGTCGTCCGTCCGTATACCTGCCACCGTACTTACGGACAATGTACGGACGCGGCTCTCCTCCCCGTCATTATAAGGTACGAAGCAATCGCGAACTATGCATAGCCGCTCTGTAAGTAGGGGATTGCTTCGTACCTCGCAATGACGGGGTGAAGAAGATGTAAAAAAGAAAAGGGTTGGAAAATCTCCCAACCCTTTCTTTTATCTCAAAAGAACTTCCTGACTCTTGAATCTTGACTTCTTGCCTCTCTAAAAGCTACACCAAATTCATCTCTCCCTGAAAAATCTTGCCGTACTTGCGTTTATCAAATTTGTAAAGCTTGGCAGCGCGGTATGAAACACCTTTTTGCTTCTCGTCCAGCTCTTTCAAAAAGCCGTAGCTGAGCATCTTTTTTCGGAAATTTCGTTTATCAAGTTTTTTATCCAACACCGCCTCGTACAGCGACTGCAGTTGTGTTAACGTGAATTTTTCCGGTAGCAGTTCAAACGCAATTGGCTGGTAGTGCAGCCTGCGTTTTATTTTATTAAAGCCAGTTTTGAAGATCTCACTATGGTCAAAGGCCAGTTTGGGTAATTCGCTAACGGGATGCCAGAACGCTTTTTTTGCATATTGCGTTACCGGGCGTAATTCCTTTTGTCCGTTTATACGGATCAGCGCGTAGTAGGCAACTGTAATTACACGGCCCTGCGGGTGACGGTTTACCTCGCCAAAGGTATGGAACTGCTGCATGTGCAAATCGCGTAAACCTGTAAGTTCATACAAAATACGCTCGGCGGCATCATCAATGCTTTCGTCCTGCTCAACAATGTAGCCGGGCAGTGCCAGCCAGTCTTTGTAGGGCTCCTCATTCCTCTCAATAAGCAAAATTTTAAGCTCGCCGGCTTCAAAGCCGAATATCACGCAGTCAATTGAGAATACGGAATCAAACTTGGGTAACATTAGTTCCAAACTATTAGTGAGATTTAGTTAATAAGTTTAAATATATAGCCTTAATCTCTAATCCAAAAAAAAATAAATAAAATTTAATGGTGTAATTTACACACAGTATCTTCGTAGCGTAAAATTAAGGAGTGAAAGATGCGTAAAATATCAAAAATAGGGGTTTTAACTTCAGGTGGTGATGCCCCCGGAATGAACCCTTGTATACGTGCCGTAGTTAGGACTGCACTATATAACGGACTGGAAGTTGTGGGTGTAAGGCAGGGTTATAAAGGTCTTATTGACAACGACATGTACGAGATGGACAGGCGCTCGGTAAGTAACATCCTTAACCTTGGTGGTACCATTTTAAAAACCGCCCGCTGCCTGCCCTTCAAAACAGATGAAGGTATGGAGCTGGCTTATAAAAACGCTAAAGCCCGCGGTATTGACGCCCTGGTAGTTATCGGCGGCGACGGTACCTTTACCGGTGCTCTGCGTTTTTCGCGCAAATACCCGGATATTGCCGTAATGGGCGTACCAGGTACAATTGATAATGACCTTTGCGGCTCAACCTATACCCTTGGCTTTGATACGGCCACCAATACTGTTATTCAGGCTATCGATAAAATCCGCGATACTGCCGATGCGCACGACCGCCTTTTCTTTATTGAAGTAATGGGCCGCGATTCGGGAGCTATTGCTTTGCGTGCCGGTATTTCATGCGGGGCCGAAGCTATTTTACTGCCCGAGCGTGCTACAGCAATTACCGATCTTATCGCCAACCTGAAAGAAGGGCACATGAATAAAAAGTCATCGAGCATTGTAATTGTTGCCGAAGGTGATAAAAATGGCGGTGTTTATGACGTGGCAAAAGCTGTACAACAGGAAGTTAAAAATTACGATATAAAAGTTACTATCTTAGGCCACTTGCAAAGGGGCGGTGCGCCATCAAGCTTTGACCGTATTTTGGGCAGCAGGCTTGGCTTTGCAGCAGTTAACGCTTTAGTTGCCGGCGAGTCGCAAAAAATGGTAGGTTTGCAAGCCAATCATATTTTGCTAACAGACCTTGAAGCAGCACTTAACCAGCATGAGTTTAAGCTTGAGGACGACCTTTTACAAATGATGAATATATTATCGATATAGATTATTAATGATTGCAGTTGTTTATAGCGGATCGTACTTTGCACATTGGAGGCTTACTGATAAAGGAAGAACTGTTGCTTCCTTTAAAACCAATGGCATAAATCCCTATTTTAACGACGAGAAGCATATCCTTCAGCTCCTCAATAAAAACATCAATCTTATTCATCATGCCGAAGAAATAAAACGCATTTATTTTTTCGGTGCCGGTGCTTCGTCAGACGAGCGGAAGAATATTGTACACAAGGCATTTTCAACGTTTTTTAAATTCGGCAAAGTTTCTGTTGAGCATGATATTGCAGGGGCTGCTATAGCCTGTTGTAAAAATGAGCCGGGCATTATCAGTATTTGCGGCAGTGGTACCAACGCTGCCTGGTATGATGGCAAACGCGTTTGGCCTAACAATTATGGTTTAGGGTATATCCTGGCCGATGAAGGCTCAGGCAACTGGCTGGGGCGCCAGCTCATTAAGGAATTCATGAACGATACCCTGCCTCCATCTATCCGTAAAAAGTTTATCCATAAGTATGATGCCGACCGTAAAAACCTGCTCGAAAAGGTTTACCGGCAAAAGCAGCCAGCTTTATTTTTAAGCTCATTTACCGATTTTTATCTCGATAACAAAAACGATCATCATCTGCAAAACGTCATAAAAAAAGGATTTAGCAAGCTAATTTCCACATATTTGTTACCTTTATATCAGCAACACCCGGGTACGTCTGTGCACTTTGCAGGATCTGTTGCTTTTAATTTTCAGGAACACTTGTATGAAGCCGCCGCCGAAGCTGATCTGCAAATCACTAACATAATTAAAGAACCCATAAATAATTTATTAACCTACTATTCAAGTAAAAATTAAAAAATCATGAAAATAGGAATTAACGGTTTCGGCCGTATTGGCCGCCTGGCATTCAGGGCTGCAATTGAAAGACCAGACATTGAAGTTGTTGGTATTAATGACCTTGTTGAGCCAGATTACATGGCTTACATGTTAAAATACGATTCAACCCATGGTCAGTTCAAAGGTACTATTGCTGTTGAAGGCGGTCATTTGGTTGTTAACGGTAAAACCATCCGCGTTACTGCCGAAAAAGATCCTGCTAACCTTAAATGGAATGAAGTAGGTGCTGAGGTAGTTATCGAATCAACCGGTTTGTTCTTAACTCAGGAAACTGCTCAAAAACACATCGACGCCGGTGCTAAAAAAGTAGTAATGAGCGCCCCTGCAAAAGATGATACCCCTACATTTGTAATGGGTGTTAACCATAAAGAACTGAAAGCCGATCAAAGCATCGTTTCAAACGCTTCATGTACCACCAACTGTTTAGCACCTATCGCTAAAGTATTGGATGATAACTTTGGTATCGAAGAAGGTTTGATGACTACTGTACACGCTGTTACTGCAACTCAAAAAACAGTTGACGGCCCATCTGCAAAAGATTGGAGAGGTGGTCGTGGTGCTTACCAAAACATCATCCCTTCATCAACAGGTGCCGCTAAAGCAGTTGGTTTAGTTTTACCTCAGTTAAAAGGTAAATTAACAGGTATGTCATTACGTGTACCGGTTGCCGACGTATCTGTAGTTGACTTAACTGTACGTTTGAAAAAAGGTGCATCTTACGAAGCCATCAAAGCAGCTATGAAAGCAGCATCAGAAGGCGAATTAAAAGGCATCCTTGGTTACACTGAAGACGAAGTTGTATCGGAAGACTTTAAAGGCGATGCACGTACATCAATTTTTGATGCTAAAGCAGGTATCGGTTTAAATGATAACTTTGTTAAAGTTGTTTCTTGGTACGATAACGAGTGGGGTTACTCAAACAAACTGATCGACCTTGTTCAGGAACTTGGCAAATTATAATTGCTGATTTTATCAGATATAAAAGCGCCCTTCGGTTAGCCGGAGGGCGTTTTTTTGTTTGAAGGGCATTAGGCCATCGTCCCCCATGTCATTGCGAGCGCAGCGTGGCAACCGCATGCTATACAGAGCCGCCGTTGCTTCGCCACCGTTCACCTAACCTCTCAATACGGGCGTTCCCGTTAGCCAACGGGCCGGGCTTTACGTTGCAGGTCCTCGCCTTGCCTGCCCGCAATGCCTGCACACGCTGTGGGTTTTACACTGCAATCCCTAACGCGGTCTGTGCGCAAGGCTTGGTGTACGTCCGTCCGTAGAGTTGGGTTACTGTGTTTACGGCAAGAAGGTAAGGCAGTGTTGTAATAAGTTCATTAATCCTATCTTTAAGGTTTATGAATAATTTCGATTTTTCAACGCTTAATAGTTCCGACCTGGAAGATCTCGTTTGCGATTTGCTAAACGCTGAACAGCATGCACTACAGACTCGTATTCGTTATAAAACATTTAAAGAAGGCAAAGATCAGGGCATCGATTTTATGTACGACGCAGGGATGGCTACCGGCATTTTGGTCATCGGTCAGGTCAAACACTTTTTTCAAAGTGGTTACAAGGCGTTGCTGAATAAACTGAAAGAAGAGAAATTTAAAGTCGATAAATTAAAGCCAACAAGTTATATTGTAGCTACGTCAGTTAACCTTACTGTAAAACAATGTAAAGAGATTTTCGACCTTTTTAACCCTTACATCAAATCGCTGAACAATATTTACGGCAAGAAAGATCTTAACCGTTTATTAGATGAATATCCGGAAGTTCTGAAGGCGAGTTATAAGTTATGGTTTTCAGGTACGGCAGTCCTCGAAAAATTGATCCGGTATCACCTGCACGGTCGATCTGAAGAATTTGTAGAAGAGGAATTGAAAAGACGGTTGCGGCTGTATGTGAAGACCCCCATTTTTGACAGTTGCCGGTTTACGCTGCTGAAGAATAAGTTCATCATCATTACGGGGGAACCTGGCGCGGGTAAAACGACCTTGGCTGAATTGCTTTTATATAATTTCATAAAGGATGATTACCAACTAACCTACATCTACGACAATATTAAGGAAGCGGAAGAAGTACTCAAAGATGATGATAGCAAGCAGGTTTTTTATTTCGACGACTTTCTTGGGCATAACGAAATAGAGATTATTCGTGCCAAAGGGTTGGAAACGTCTTTAACAAAGGTTTTGCAGCGGATCAGTCGTGGGCGTAATAAGTTCTTCATTCTCACAACGAGGACTTTCATTCTGAGCGCCGCGATATTGGAGTCGGAGCGCCTCCGCCTCTTCAACTTGAAGGCGAAAGAAAGCATCCTTAAACTGAGTGAATATTCCTTACCGGTACGCCAGCAATTGTTGCGTAACCATATTGAAGAATCGACTATCCGTGATGAGTTGAAACAGGTGTTAGAAAAGCCATCGATTCAAAAATTCATCACTAGGCATCAAAACTTTTCTCCAAGGTCGGTACAGTTCATTACGACTCCGGATAAGGTCGAGTTGTTTGGCCCTAACGAGTTTGAAAACTTTATCATCGGAAACTTTGAGAGTCCTTCCGAAATCTGGCGGCATGCCTATGAACGGCAGATCAATGATTACGACCGCTTTTTAGTAAATACGCTGCTTAGCTTCGGCGATCACGCAGAATTAAAGGAACTGGAAACGGCCTTCAATGCGAGGCTGGATTACGAAATTAAAACCAATAATTACCCCAGGCCAATGCACGCATTCAAAAATGCGTTTACCCGGCTAGAAGGAGGATTTATTATTGAGGACTATGAATATAACGAGCTGGAAAGTCAACGGTTTTTCACTTTCATCAACCCATCATTAATGGACTTCCTAATCGGTTTGCTAAGGGAAGATCAGGACGAGGTTAAACGTATCGCATTGTCGGCAACTTATCTGATTCAACTAACCAAACGACTTTACCGTTTACTGGAGACCCCGGATAAAATAAGTATGTCGGCTGAACTGTTGGACAAGCTTATTAATTTACCCGGTCATTTCATTAAATTAACAACAGAGAATGCCGATCACATAACGCTGGCTATAATGCTTCACAAGTATGCGCCTGCAAAGACAGGTCTTTGTTTTGAACATTTGAATGCTGTGAATGATTGGGGTGTCTCCGACGATCTTGCTTTTCAGCTTAACGCTTACGCTGAAGAAATACGGGATATTAAATCAGTCGAACATTTTTCCCAGCTTGGCTACGGGCCGTTTGCGGCAATCTTACAAACAAAGGATGAATTTGGTGATGCTTTTTTATGTCTGGAATTTTTGGAGCAGAAATTCGGCATTAAGCCGGCATTTATATTTGCAAATGACGCAGTCCATGACTGGAGCGAACGCTTTACGATTCTTTTGGAAGAAAAGATCACAAAAGACGGTGAATATTGGGTCGCAAATCATGGTGGTGATGAAGATGAACTGGAAAAAATTGTAAGAGAAAATATCGATCTAAAACGAAAACTTGAAAACCTCGGACTCACCATTTCGGTAAGTTTCTATGAAATGAATAACTTGGATGCGGCTCAAGTCAAAACGAGCCTACGTTGGGAAGACAAGGGCATGCCTCCGGTGGATTAACAACGAGCAGAACAACAACTCATTTAAGGTGGTGAGGGGTTTGCGAGACCGCCCTGTATAGTTCCTGATTGCTTCGTACCTTATAATGACGAGGTGGTGACCGGCCCCCCGCTGCCGCAAGCGTCCTCGCTTGTGGCCTGCGTTTAGGTATACAACCTGATGAGCCGCTCGCATAGCTTGGCATGATGCCCACAAGCGAGGACGCTTGCGGTAGCGATGGAAGCTAAAAGCTTCGATCATACTCAACCACGGGTTACGCTGCGCTAAACCCGCGGCAGATGAGAAACCGGAATTTACAGGATTCCCCAACTGGCTCGAATATGTAACGTAGGGAAAAAGCATAGCGTATTCGTGACTTTTTAACCTGCCAGATACTAAAACCATGCGTTAATTATCTATGAACTGATTTTGTTGTTTATTCATCTCCAAAAAGGGGAGTGCCCTTAAATTGTGAAATAAGCGGATGAGATAGTTAGTTAAATTTTAACCACTTATTAATACCCGGATTTCACAATTAAGAACGGTTATCATAGCGGAAATAAGCGGTTTATTAACCTGCCTGCACAATTTTTACACTTTTTGTGAATTTTTTTGTAAATCATATTGTACCTCATTTTAAACTGTAAATTAAGTAATTGCAGTACATTCGATGTAATAAAATGACTGTATGAAAAAGGTTAACAATAAAACAATAATTGCCTGGGACGTAGAAAACTGGTCAAGAGCACTCACTTTTTGGGAAGAGCATTGTCCTGTTACCAACAAAGAATTTAACTGCCTTGAACTGGGTTCGAGCAAAGGGGGCTTATCACTATGGCTTGCATTAAAAGGCAACAATGTTTATTGCACAGATCTTAACGGCCCCGAACAAGCCGCACATGACATTCATAATGCATATGATTGCGGATCGAGGATTACCTATGGTAATGTTGATGCTACTAATATCCCGTTCGAAAACAGCTTTGACATCATCGTTTTTAAATCGATCATGGGCGGTATCAGCTTCACCGACCCCGAAAACAAACAGCGCATTATTGATCAGATTTATAAGGCATTAAAACCGAACGGCCGATTGCTTTTTGCTGAAAACCTGGAATCGACTTTTATGCACAGGTTTTTTAGAAAGAAATTTGGCACACGTGGCTGGAATTACTTAACGATAGACGAAGTAGATGGGATTTTTTCATCCTTTAAAAGCTTTAACTATACCACTACCGGCTTTTTCGGTTGCTTTGGCCGTAACGAATGGCAGCGCAATGTTCTGGGTAAAATTGATAAGGCTTTTGAATACTTTATCCCCTTTAAAAATAGGTATATCATTGTAGGGCAGGCTGTGAAATAGTGAAGCAAGCGTGTAAATAAAGCTGTTATTAACGGTTTTTAACCGAACCCCGAAAACTAAATTTTAATTGTTTTAATTATAGAAAATGCCCTTCGGATATCCGGAGGGCATTTTGTTTTATAAATAATATCCTTGATTTTTAACCACCTTTTAAAAAAATGTGATGGCAAAAAAGTTATAGGTTACCACCTTGCGCGCCTTGTTGCCCGCATCAGCTGGCGATGGCGTTTGGCATCATAATAATCGCTGGTTACAAGTATGGAGTGGATCACGCCTGGAATCCAGAAAAAAAGTGTTAAAAATATATTCAATATAAATGCGCCTATCCTGCCTGTGGTTAGTATGGCAAGCGGCGGCAGTAAAAAGCACAAAAAATATCTCATGGCTGTAGTCTTAATGTTTAACTATTATTTAGACTATAGGCGGGTAAATTTGTTACTGTTTTATTTCTTCACCCAAGTTTGGCGGCAGCTGGTCGCCATAAAACAGGGCTTTAAGTTCGGTAGCATCGTTGGGGTTCATCTTTCCACCCAATATCAATCGCAGTTGACGGCGGCGAAGCGCACCTTCAAACAGGGATATTTCCTTTTCGGTTTCGGGTATCAATTCGGCAACTGCCGTTTTTTGCCCGTCGTTATCCAAAGCAACAAAGGTGTAATAAGCCTCGTTACTTTTTACTTTGGTTCCGGAAGGTATGTTTTGGGCCCAAACATCCATTCTCACCTCTACCGAAGTAGTGAAGGCCCGTGTAACCTTAGCCTCAATGCTTATCACATCGCCCAGTTTTATTGGTGCTTTAAATGATACATTATCTACCGAAGCGGTTACCACAATGCGGTTGCAATGTTTCTGTGCCGAAATAGCCGCTGCAATATCCATCCAATGCAGCAGGCGGCCCCCCATGAGGTTATTTAATGTATTGGTATCATTGGGTAATACCAGTTCGTTCATGATGGTGTATGATTCCTGCGGCGATTTTCCGGTCATAAGTCAGTCGTTATTTGGGGTAAAGATAAGAAGCCCCCTTGAAACGGCGTAGCCGTAATCAGCACAAAAGCAAATTAACAGCAGATGCCGTGCTGAAAATCGACTAAACAGGATGTGTTTAATAATCAATAACATAATTAAGATAGGGGTAAGCTGAGCTTGTCGAAGCATAATGGGCAAGCCTTTACGCATGAGTCTTAGACAGACCCAGACCGACCGGCCCTCTTTTGTCATTTCACCCCCAGATTCAAATACTCACAATAGCTGCTTTTATATGTTTTTAAACAGCTGTTAAATAAAATGTTCAAAAATGCTATTGAGCCCAATTGTGCAGGCGGATTTGGGCTGAAGCCTGCTTATCGCTTCTCATTATTCCATTGGTTTCAACCAACGGCAATGAAGTTTTATGTACCTGTAAACGATATCTATCAATTTTAAACAGCTGCTAAGCTTTTTGCAAGAAATTTTTATCTTTGGATTGATACATAAGCTAAAAGCATACAACCACCATGATGTTTGTGTAGTTAACCTGATTGATATAGGATTTGAAATAACACATGGCCCCCTTAAACTTGTTGGCAGATGATGCTGAACTACTGAGTCTTATTAGTGAAGGTTGCAAACCCGCTTTCGACGCTATATATAACAGGTATTGGAAACATGTTTATAATACAGCATATCAACGGCTCAATGATACCGAACGCGCGCAGGATATAGCGCAGGATGTATTTGTGCAGTTGTGGATACGTGGATCAAAAGCGCCAATTGAAAACCTGCCTGCTTATTTGCTTGTTGCTGCCCGTAACGGTGTTTTCAAGTTTATGGAAAAGGAATCGCGCTATGCGGCCCTGCCTGATGCGGCCCAGGAAATTGAAAGTACTTTAGGCCGCGCCGATGCCAATGTGCTTCATGACGAATTTTTGAAAGCTTTTCATGAACTGATAGATACTTTACCTCCACAGCAGCGCATTATATTCCATTTGCGCTTTGATGAAGGCCTCTCAAGTCAGCAAATTGCCGATCAGCTGCAAATCTCTCCTAAAACTGTACGAAACCAAATGGGCAAAACTCTTGCTACACTTCGTAAGTCACTTTTCCTGCTCCATATAGTGCTTTATTTTTATCAAAAGGGTTGATGTAGCATTTTTTATTTGATGTTACCGCGTTATTTTTATCAGCTATGCTAACTTATTGCAGCTATTTTATCGCCCAACTTTAAACGTGTGTTATTTTTAAATAAAACATTAAAAATATTTTCAATTAACATGGGCTATTTACATTTTGCCGACTCATAGGTATAAAGGATGTAAATGGACGAGGCGAACAAACAATATTTTGTACAAATATTAAAAAGATACAGGCTTGGTGAGGCAACTCAGGAAGAAATTAAGTTCCTTGAGTCGTACTATAACCTGTTTGATTTAAATGATGCCCTCATCACCGATGAAAACGAGGCCGACTATGCGCACCTGAAAGATGCTATTAAAGCTACGGTTGATCAAAGAATAGCGCAGTACGAAAAAAAGCCCGTTACGTTGCCTTCAAGGTCTGGCTGGATCAGGTATGCCGTGGCAGCCTCAATTTTGTTGTTTATTTCGGTTGGTGCTTACTTTCTTATCCGGAGCAATCATAAGGCCGATAATTTAACGGTAAATACTTATAAAGGGATAGTGCCCGGTACTAATAAGGCTACCCTTACTTTAGCTAACGGCGCAACCATATTGCTTGACGATGCTAATAACGGGCAGATAGCTAAGCAGGCGGGCGTGAAGATCACTAAAACTGCCGACGGACAGATTGTTTACCAGGCCGATACTGACGCACAGCAGCAGGCTGTACAAAATACGGTTACAACACCTAAAGGCGGCCAGTATAAGATCATCCTGCCCGATGGCACTAATGTTTGGCTCAACGCAGCTTCATCAATAACCTATCCAACGGTTTTTAAAGGAGCACAGCGCGAAGTAACACTTAATGGCGAAGGCTACTTTGAAGTGGCTAAGAATAAGGCAATGCCTTTCAGGGTAAAATCGACCCTGCAAACTGTTGAGGTGCTGGGTACTCATTTCAATATAAACGCTTATGCAGACGAAGCGCTGGTTAAAACCACGTTGCTGGAAGGCTCGGTAAAGGTGATATCGGCAGCAAACTCAACGCTTATTGTTCCGGGCGAGCAGGCCGTAATAAACCGCGGGGGCAATGGTGCTATCAGCAGGCAACAAGTAAACATTGATAAAGAAGTGGCCTGGAAAAACGGTGTATTCTCATTTGCAGATGAGGATATTCGTGAAGTAATGCGCCAAATAAGCCGCTGGTATGATATTGATGTGATTTACGAAGGTGATATGCCCAACGAAAAGTTCTTCGGCGAAATTTCAAGAAGCAGCAACCTGGCTGATGTTTTCAAGATCCTGGAACTTAACAACATGAAATTTACGGCAGAAGGCAAAACGGTAAAGGTATCTTACAGCAAATAATATTTAACCTTAAACTTTATACTAACAACTAAACAAAACTAAATGCTAATCACTAAAAAAATGCTTGATGGATAAACTACTACGATAAACCTCAGACAGATCTCATATTAACAGACCAAAATTAACCGGAAGCCTCTCACCGCTTCCGGTCTTAAATAGGTCAGGCAGCACAAGATGTCGAAGCCCTGGGCTGCATTTTATTAACCCAATCTTATTCAAAAATATGAAATTAACTTTTCTTTACAACGCCGTATGCGCTATACGGGGGGTAAAGTTCAAATTCTTATTAGTATTGAAACTCACCACTATACTGTTGCTTGTCGGCGCGTTACATTTATCCGCAGCAAGTTATTCTCAAACGGTAACTATATCCGGTAAAAACAAAAGCCTCGAGTCGGTTTTTAAGGATATAAAGCGTCAAACCGGCTATTTGTTTTTTTATAGCGGGAAAGTGAATTTAAAAGGCAAAACAATTGATGCCGATTTTCATGATACACAGCTTGTTGATGCGCTTAACGCGTGCCTTAAAGACTTTGATCTGAGTTTTACCATCGTGTCTAAAACCATTGTAATTCAGAATAAAATACCCGAACCGAGACCTTCGCCGGTTGTTTCGATGAGCAAAATTCCGGTAAGTGGCCGCGTGCTGGATTCGGTAAGTAAAACCACTTTACCGGGCGTAAATATTGCCGTTAAAGGCGGTAGGGGTGTAATTGGCCAAACTAATGATAAAGGCGAATTTAATGTACAGGCCGATGCAGGGCAAACATTAGTATTCTCATTTATGGGCTACAAATCGGTAGAAGCTAAGGTGGTAGCAGGCCAATCGATTGTAGTAAAGCTTTTGCCTGATATTAATAACATTAAAGATGTTGTTGTAACCGGGTACCAGGTTATCAAAAAAGATAACTATACGGGCAACGCCATTACGGTGAGCGGTGCCGATCTGAAGCGTAATAATCCGCAAAATGTGATCAAGAGTATCGCCTCATTTGATCCGTCGTTTAAAGTGCTTGATAATAACTTTGCAGGTTCTGATCCAAATAGGCTGCCAAAGATAAATGTAAGGGGCGCTACAGCCATTCCTTCCATCAATGATAATATACTTGACCGTAATAACCTTTCAAGCAATTATAACCTGCCGGCTTTTATTCTTGATGGTTTTGAGGTATCGCTTCAAAAAGTGGTTGACCTTGATATCAATCGTATCGAATCGGTTACGTTGTTGAAAGATGGTGCCGCTACAGCGGTTTATGGTTCAAGGGCTGCCAACGGAGTAATGGTTATCACCACCAAAGCGCCGGTTGCCGGAAAGCTGCAGCTGTCATACAATTATGAGCTTACTTTTAACGGGCCCGATTTGTCAGATTATCATGTGCTTAATGCCAAACAAAAAGTTGCCTATGAGCAGTTGGTTGGCCTTTATGATACCAAAACATCCACCAGCGGTGATACCAAGCAGGACGATCTTAATGCCCAGCTGTTTACCCGGTTGAAAAATGTGGCAAGTGGTGTTAATACCTACTGGTTATCGCAACCGCTAAGAAATGCCTATCAGCAAAAACATTCAGTATATGCCCAGGGCGGCGATCAGTCATTCAGGTATGGCATCGATTTGCGTTATCAAACTCAACCCGGTGTTATGAAGGGGTCTGACAATACGCGTTATAGTGGTGGCGTAAATTTTACATATAACCCAAGCTCAAGGCTTATCATCAGGAATGATCTTACCATTACGCAGGTTAACCAGGCAAACTCCCCGTATGGTGATTTTTCTACTTATGTAAATGCCAATCCATATTTTCCGATACGGGATAGTACAGGCAGGCTGGTGCAGGAACTTGCTAACTGGCGTGTAAACACTGGTCGCCTGGGAACCGATCAGTACGTTACCGAAAATGTATTTAACCCGTTGTATGAAGCCAGCCTGAGCAGCTTTGATAAAGATGCATATACAGAAATACTGGAGTCATTCTCGGCCGATTATAAAATATCAAAAAGCCTGCGGTTAAGGGCTTTGATGAGCGTAAATAAAAACAATTCAACATCTGATAAGTATGTATCACCGTTGAGCAGTGTCTTCTACAACACTGCATCTGATCAGTTAAATAACCGGGGTACTTATGACTATGGTACCAACGCCAGCCTTAATCTCGACGGAAACGTAACCATCAGCTACAATAAACAGCTGGGTGGGCACTATTTCAACCTTGTTTTGGGTGCCAATATTTTGGCTTCAAAAGCTGATATTAAATCTTTTTCGGCCCAGGGCTTTTCAAATGATAGGTTTACCAACATAGGCTTTGCCCGTACCTATAAAGAAAACTCGGCCCCGTATGGCGATGTAACCAAGTCAAGAACGGCAGGTACTTTCTTTTCTGGTAACTATGCATTCCAAAACAAATATCTTTTAGATGCTTCGGTAAGGGTAGACGGGTCATCCGCTTTCGGGGCCGACAGGCGTTATGCGCCCTTTGGCTCGTTGGGTATTGGCTGGAACATTCATAAGGAAAGCTTTTTTCAGGGTTCAAACGTAATAAGCCAGCTGCGCCTTAAAGGAAGTATCGCTACACTGGGCTCTATCAGTTTCCCGGCATACCAGTCTCGTTCAATTTATTTGTATGATACACAACACTGGTATTCAACAGGTATTGGTGCTACCATACTGGGTTATGGAAACAGCAACCTTGAGTGGCAAAAAACCCGCACAACTGATGTGGGAATGGATATTGGTTTGTTTAAAGACAGGATAGTAATATCGCCAAGATACTATTACAAGCTTACCAAAGGGCTTATCACCGATATTAACCTTGCGCCATCAACAGGTTTTAATACCTATAAAGATAACCTTGGCGATATGTCAAATAAAGGATATGAACTTTATCTCGTAGCGCAGGTTTTCCGCACAACCGACTGGAACATAAACCTGACCGGTAATCTTGCTCATAACGTTAACAAAATAGTTAGTATATCTGATGCATTGAAGGCCTTCAATAACAACATCGATAATTTCCAAACCGATAAAACTAAAAATGCTTTTTCAACACCGTTAACCCGGTATGTTGAAGGTAAATCGTTGAATACAATTTATGCCGTAAAATCATTAGGTATCGACCCCGAAAACGGTAAAGAGATACTTGTGAAAAAAGATGGCAGCCTGACTTATATATGGGATGTTAAGGATGTACAGGATGTAGGCAATACCACACCAAAGGCCGAAGGCTTTTTTGGCAGCACAGTATCATACAAACGGTTTATGATGAGCTTTAGTTTCCACTACCGTTTTGGTGGGCAGGCGTATAATCAAACCCTTATCGACAGGGTTGAAAACGCCGACCCGCGCTTTAACGTTGACAGCCGGGTATTGGAACAAAGGTGGAAACAACCAGGTGATCACACGTTTTTCAAAAACATTACCGACCTCACTGATACTTACGTGTCATCACGGTTCATACAAAAAGATAACCTGATCGAACTACAGTCACTATACTTTTCATATGATTTTAATCCGAAAGCTATCCGCCGTTTGGGGCTTCAAAACCTGCGCCTGGCAACCACAGCAAACGATGTTTTCAGGGCTTCAACAATTCAGGCAGAGCGGGGTATCAGTTATCCCTTCGCCCGCAGCATAACATTTTCATTACTGGGTTCATTTTAATACATAACCATGAAGAGATATTTAATTTTTATAATCCCGTTGCTGGTGTTTACCTCATGCAAAAAGTTTTTGGATGTACAGCCAGAATCTGATGTGGCTAAAGAACAGCTGTTTACCACCGAGGATGGTTTTGAGGAGGCGTTAAATGGTGTTTACACCAGGTGCACAAAGGCGGATTTGTATGCCGGAAACCTTACGTTCAGCAACCTTGATATCATGGCGCAGAACTATTCATTCTCCAATACAGATTTTCAGAAGATAGCGTCATTTCAATACAAGGAAAGTATTTTAAAAGATAAGAACAGCCAGATCTGGTCGGCAGTTTATAATGCTATCGGCAATTGTAATGAGATATTGCAGGTAATAGATAAGCAAAAGGCGGTGTTTTCGGGCAACAACTATGCTATCATTAAAGGAGAAGCGCTTGCCCTGCGTGCGTACCTGCATTTTGATCTTTTGCGCATGTTTGGTGCTTCGTACAAATACAACCCAAATGCCAAAGGCATTCCGTACGTAACTAATGTTAGCATTAAAAGCACACCTTTTTCATCAGTAGCTGATGTAATTAACTATGCCATAATTGATCTGCGCAATGCACGTACGCTGCTAAGTAATACAGATCCTATTATTTCAGCCGGTTATATTGTAGGATACCCTAATAAAAGATACCCTGATGGTTATACCGGACCAAAGCAAACAGAAACTACAAGCAATACATTGTTTCTGCAAAACCGCAGGCACCGGCTTAATTATTATGCAGTATGCGGCGAGCTTGCAAGGATCTACCTGTACAAAAATGATTACCAGAATGCCCTTTCCAACGCTAATGATGTAATAAACGCCAATAAATTTCCCTGGACTCAAAAAGATGATGCCTTTAATAACAACGTAGAGCAGAAAGACAGGGTATTTTATAACGAGTTGGTATTTGGCTGGTATGCGCCGCTTGCTAATGATGACAATGCACTTGTTACCTTGTTTAGTGCGGTCAATACCGCGCAGTATCAGCCCACACCCTTACAGTTAGATAATATTTATGAAAAAAGCACTGTAGGTGCCGAGGACTGGCGCTACAGGCAATGGTTTTTTACAGCTACAGATGTAACGCCTAATCGCAGCTATTTGGTTAAATATTTAGTTAACAGCTCGCCGCAGGTAAACTTGCACCCGATAATGGCACCCGCGTTTCGTTTAGCCGAAGCATATTACATAGCGGCAGAGGCAAGTTACGACAGCAACCCAACCAAAGCCATTGAATATTTAAATACCGTACGTACGCACCGCGGTATTATTGACCCGTTGCCGACCACTTTAGGCAAAACAGCTTTTTTGAATGAGCTGGTTAAAGAAGCCCGTAAAGAGTTTTACGGTGAGAGCCAGATATTTTACATGTATAAGCGGTTAAATCTTGATATAGTGGCCCCCAGTGGCCAGATCTATCCGGCATCAAATAGTATTTACGTGTTCCCGGTTCCTGACGACGAAATAGCTTACAATAATTGATCTCAATACCATTTATAACAATGAAAAGAAATTTATTTTATGTTTTAGTGGTCGTTGCAGTTCTTTTTGGCTGCAAAAAAGACCAGTTACTCACATATGGCTCCAGGGATAATATCTATCTGAATTATAAGGATAAAGACAAAAATCAGGATACCTCGGTATTAACTTATTCTTTTGCTTATAATCCTACCCTGGCCCAGGATACCATCTGGTTACCGGTAATAATTTCAGGGCAAAGGTCAAAAACTGAACGGAAGTTTGCAATAAACGTAGTTGACACGGCTACCACAGCCAAAGCCGGTTTGCATTATGAAGCACTTAAGCCATCTTACATAATGCCTGCAGATTCGGGCACAGTAAAAATACCGGTCATCATTAAAAACAGCGACCCTGAACTGGCAAATAAATCTGTGATGCTCACTATCCAGGTTTCGGGGGGACAGGATTTCAACTCATCGTTACCGGCAAATTTAAGGACAAAATCTATCCTTTACTCTGCACGTTTGGAGCAGCCGGCATGGTGGATCTACTGGATGGGTAACCTTGGCCCTTACAGCAGGGTAAAGCACGAGTTGTTCCTGATCTCTTCAGGTACTACCGATCTGGTTGACATGTCAAAGCCAAATGCTTACCTCCAGATCCCGCGTACGTTGTATTACATTGACAACGTAAGGACATTTATTAACGACCCATTTGCCTGGGTAGCGCGATACCCGGAAAAAGGTTATGTGCTTACCCAAAGGGCCGGTGGAAGTAAGGATTATGATTTTTATAATTCTTCCTCGCCCGATAAGAAGTTTTACCTCAAGTATTACGATCAGGCAGACAGGTATTTTTTTGTTGATGAAAATGGTCAACAGGTTATTATCAATTAAACACTTAGGTCATGAAATTTAAATCGATAGCTATATTGGCGCTCATAACGGTACTTTATACTTCATGTAAAAAAGACCTGGGCAATTATGTATACTCGCCACCTTCTGAACCGGTAGTTGCCGGTATTAATAACGCCACAATTGCAGCCCTGTTGGGTGATACCCTTATTATAAACCCCAAAGTTACTCTTGCCGGTGCCGATCCGCTTAAGGATCTTGATTTTGAATGGCATATCACAGTTCAGGAGGAGCTCCGGGAAGCGGTTTACAAAGGTTACCCGCTTAAAATGGTTTACAATTTAGGCCCTGGCGATCGTGCCTGCAAGCTTATAATTACTGATAAGCGGAATGGGTTGTTTTACAATTTTCCTTTCAAAATAGAGGGTACAACCCAGTTTTCGGCGGGTAGTATAGTGTTGAGTAATGATAACGGGGTTACTAAACTGTCATTTGTAAAACCCGATAAAACGATATTGGGTGATATCTATAAAGCGCTTAACAAGGATGACCTGCCTATCAATCCGGTTGAACTGTATTACTCAAAACCACTGACTTACCAACCCAATACCAAAGAGGAATACTGGGTATTAAGTAATGATCCTAATAAAAGCGGGGTAGTGCTTGATGCCAGTACATTATTGAAGCGGACAGATTTTTCAGCACAATTCTTCTCGCCACCTGCAGTGGTCAGCGCAGGATATCTTGAACCGTTTTTGGGCCCGGTACAAATGGGGACAATACCAACAGGCGTAATTAACGGTAAGCTATACGTTGGTGTTTCATCAACGGCCCCGTTTGCTGATGACTACGGTAAGTTTGCAAATGCGCAAGCCGGCGACTATACGATGTCGAAATATTTTACGCATGGCAGCTCGTTTTTTATTGGTTACGATCTTAAGGGAAAAGTATTTATCACATTTGGTGCCGATGGTACTTACTCGGGTACTAACTACAAAACTGATACTGCAAGCACCGGTTTTGATCCCAAAAATGTAGGGTACGATAATCTTTTGTTCATGAAACCTGTAGAGGGCGGCGCATCTTATGCTTTCTTTAAAACGGCAACAGGCACCATAACCGAACTGAGTTTCAGCTATCCTATGGGGGGCGACAGAACCTTTAGGGGTTTGGGTAAACGCACATTTAAAGGCAGCGCCTTAGTTGATGACGATACCAAATGGGTGGTTAATAGCTTGAACGTGTTCTATTTTTCATCAAAAGGAAAAATATACCGCTATAATCCTATAAACGAAGATATAAGACAGCTTGATGCAGATTTTGGCGGCAAAAAAATATCGATGATCAAGATCAGTTTGGATGATAATACGCTTACCGTTGGTGCAAGCGGAGCCGTTTATACCCTTGATGTGAGCGTTTCCAAAACGGGCAATATCACCAAAACAATAAGTGGAATACCCGGCGAACCAATTGACATTGTGAGCAGATAAAAAATTAACCTATCAAAACTGTATGAAAAAAGTGAATAACTGCATGAAAGTTTTTATGCTGATGGCCACAACCATGGTTTTAACCAGCGCCTGCTATAAAAATAAACTGGCTGAAGATCAGGGCCAACCGCAGGTTAAGCCGGTTTTTCATGATTACCTGTCGCAGGATTCGGTAACCAAAGGGCCGTATACCCTGATATTTACTAACTACTCGCCTGATTTTGCTACCGATGCGGGAAATAAAGTTAAAGAAAGGATGATGGATGCATTTTTTAAGGTTTATCCTGAAGAAGCATCAATTTATAATCCCCAAACAGCTAAAAAGGTTCATTTCAACATTGATCCGTCCTATACCGGTGCAGCCGAAACAGCAAATGCCATCACCCGTTTTAACCCAAAATTGATGCTTGCTATTCCTACTGATGTGGATGTGGTTACCCATGAAGTAATGCACATTGTACAATCCTATAACGGCAATAATCCTGCCTGGCTGGTTGAGGGAATAGCCGACTATGCCCGCTATACGCTTGGGGTTGATAACGCTGCTGCCGGCTGGTACTTGCCCGAATATAGTGCAGATCAAAACTATACCGGTAGTTATAAAGTAACAGCCCGCTTTTTAGCTTGGCTTGATAAGCATGTTAAGGCCGGGATAGTAAAGCAACTGGATGCTGCCTGCCGCGATAATACCTATTCAGAACAAACCTGGAAAACATTGACCGGCAAAACGGTTGATGACCTTTGGGCTGCTTATAGTAATAATCCGGCCCTTTAATATCAGCGCCCGGAGCGGTCCTGGCTCCGGGTATAATTCGGTTAAGTGCTTTAAAGCTCAAAAAATAGAAAATGAAACTAAAATTATCAATGCTGACTTTGCTGTTGCCGTTCGCAGCATCAGCTCAGAAAATCAGCTTTTGCGTTGCCGGCCATATAGGTAAGCTGTACAAACCCGGCAAAGTATGTATTGATTACACGGATAATGGCACAAGCCATGAATACTCATGTGTGGTGAACATCATTGGCAATACCCTGTGTTATGAATCCCTGAACATCAAACTTGCTGAAATTTTTAATTAAGTGGATATGAAGAAGATTACTTTGACCTTGCTGCTTTTTTGTGCGTTTAGCGCAGTAACATTTGGCGGTGTAGTAACAAACGGAGCTGGTAAAATAGCGCTCCACGTTTTATACGTAGGCTATGATCCGGCAAAACCTAAGCCGGAACACGTAAACTATTACAGTACGGCAGCCGCTGCCATTGACGATGCCTGGAAAACCCGCATGGCCGATTTTAAGGCATTTTTAGAGCAAAGATTTGAAAAGGCGGATGTTGTGGATGTAAGGGATTACGATGCTGTTATGTCTGAAAAGGTAGATGTTACCATTCTCGATGCTGGGCCTGTAAAATTGCCTGCCGGCTTTGACCGCCCAATGATCCTGATGCACGAGATGGCCCCTAATGTAGGTTTGCCTATAGGCCTTAAGTTTGATTGGTATTGCCAGTGTTTGGAGGATGACGCGCTGAACATTAAAACAAGTCATGCCATATTTAATACGCCAGTAAAAGTTAAGCTAACGTTGGTTAACAGGCCTACACCCGGATCGTTTTTTAATGGTTATCAGGGAGCAACCACGCCAAAGGAGCTGCCTATGTGGAAGGTGATTAAAGAGGATCCCGCTGCAAAAGATAAGTATATTATAGGCATGGTAGCCCACGGCGAGGGTTTTAATGATTCGCCGGATGCCGAGGCTATAAGCGGTGGTGTTTGTTTAAAAAACGCCGAAGCGGTGGCTTTGGGTCGCCAGGGTAATTATTTTATGTGGGGGTTTTCAGGCTCACCTAACCACATGACTGATGAGGCTAAGGATGTTTTGGTGAACACTGTTTGCTACATCAAAAAATTTGATCATCAGAAACCTATCATGAAAAAGGTGCAGATCGAGAACCGTGAATGGGTAAATGAGATGATCTACCGCACCGATAAAACTTTGTATGAACAGGCGCTCATATCGCGCAGGGAAGGAAATATTCGCCTGCAAAAAATGCAGCAGGAGCTTAAAGACCGCAAGGCTAAAGGAGAGGATATTGGCCGTGGAAACGAAATGTTTTTGAAAATGCCGGTTACCAACGATACGCAAAGCTTTGACGATTATCTGAAAGGCTGGGCCGGTAGTGGTATGTATGATATGTTTGGAACCAATACGGCAGCTTACCATAAATATTACCTTGCCAACCTTGAATACTTCTATCCGCTGGATGCATACTCGTTACAGGTTGATGAAGATGCCAAAAAGCTGGGGATCTCTAACCGTAAAGTTGAGTTACTTGAAAAATGTATCAAAATGCTCGAAAAGGGGGAGGAGACAGTATTGGCCCAAAGAGTACTGGAAAGATATACCAGCGAGAAATTTTTATCGGCTAAGGAATGGCGCGATTGGTTCATCAAAAACAAGGCTAATCTTTATTATACTGAATCGGGCGGTTTCAAATTTATGGTGAATACTTATAAAACCGAAACAGCGGCGATAGCCCCGGCAGCATCCGGCGGGATCAAAACAGCAAATACGGCTATACCAACTCTTTCCGATCCTGTAGCGATCAGCGCTAAGCTGATTGATGGCGCGGCCGGGAAAAAGGAAGTGGTGATTGATGCTGCTATTTTAAACGGATGGCATATATACGCTTATGTACCTAAAGATAGCCCGTTTATACCAACCCAGGCAGTTATTGAGTTACCAACCGGTTTAACAAACAGCGACTGGCAAAGTTCGGCAGGTATACCGTTTACCGGGGGCGAAGGCATGTTTGTATGGGAAAACAAAGCCACTTTCAAAACCGAGATAGATGCGGCCTCGCTAAAACCGGGCATGGTGATTAAATGCGGCCTTTATTACCAGGTTTGTGACAATAACAAATGCTTTCCGCCAAAAAGGAAACTGGTTGAACTGCAGGTTCTATAGCGTATGGTTGTTATGAAAAAAAAGATATTAATTATATGTGCAGCAGCAATGTTGAATATAGCAGCAACAAAACAAGCGTACGCCTTTGTTTCACAACTTGCAGATACGGTAGCAGTTAATCCCAATTTGGTAACCGGCAAAACGTTACCCCAATTTACGGTGCAAACCGATGCTGGCAACGCATTAAAACTATCGTCATTAAAAGGGCGCGTGTTACTCATTGATTTCTGGGCGTCATGGTGTATGCCCTGCCGGGCGGCTATTCCCCATCTTAAAGAGTTGTACAAAAAGTATCATGCCGAAGGTTTTGAGATTTTAAGTATTTCGATAGATCAGAATAGTAAGGCCTGGAAAAACGCCATGCTTAAAGAAGGGATGCCCTGGCAGCAGGCAATTGATAAGTACGATGAAGGTAAAGACGCTTCAGTAATAATGGAGGCTTTGTCTATCCAGTCTGTGCCATTTGCCATCGTACTTAATGCCGATGGTAAAGTTGCACTGATCAACCCGGCAAGTGCCGATGTAGACAGGCATCTGAAAAAGGTGTTTAATAAATAAAAGATATTAGGAGGATAGCATTTAGCGAACCTCAAAGAAGCTTTCGGGCGTTTTTATCAGTTTAGTTAAGTTAACCCGACGAGCCGGCTTATTGCCGGCTTTTCGTTTTAATAATGACGGGGAAGGTTGCACATAGCAAGCAAATTACTGGTTGATCATAATGGCTTACATCCAGATAAAGCTGTATTATTGAAATTTTAAATGCCACAGCAAGCCGGATCTGCCGATATACATCGTACTGTCGCTTGGTGAGCGCGATTTTTCAGGCCGATGCTCACCAAAATGGCAATATTCTCTCAGCAAAATAACGGAGATATTTAGCAATATACAGGAATGATATGGAGCCATTAACAATTAATATTGCTTAAACCGATTATTAATTGCTTCATCATGATTCTTGGGATTAGCAGCTTTACTTATGGGTGGTCTGTAGGCGGCCGTTCGGAAGACGGTGCCGCTATTGTAGATGAAAATATCCTGATTGACCGGGTTTTGCAATTTGCATTGCGCTGCCTGCAGATAGGGGATAATTTGCCGTTACATCTGTTTGATAAAGAACGGATTGGACGGTTCTGTCAAAGGCTTCGGAAAAATGATATACGTACGGAGCTGGGGGCCCGCGGACTTACCGAAGGGCATCTTGATCGGTATATCTCACTTGCCGAAAAATTGAATGCACCGTTGTTGCGGTTTGTAATTGACGCGCCTGGGTTTGAGCCGGATAGCGGCACTGTCATTGCGACCGTTAAAAACGTGGTTTCAACGCTAAAAAGTAAAGGTATAGCCCTCGGTATAGAAAACCACGATAGGTTTAAAGCACGCGAACTTGCCGGTATTATTGACGCAGTTGGGGACACCAGTGTAGGTATATGCCTCGATTGTGTCAATTCAATAGGTGCGGGCGAAGGGTTGGAGCACGTTTTGCAGGTACTTGCACCTTACACAGTCAACCTTCACATTAAAGACTTTTTGATAAAGAGACTGCCGCATCAGATGGGCTTTACTGTTACCGGCAGCCCAGCCGGAAAAGGTATGCTGGATGTTGACACTCTGGTAGATACGTTGAGTCGCTACAGCCTGTGCCAAAGCGCGATACTGGAACAGTGGGTAGTACCCGAAGACACAGTTAAGGCCACCATGTTAAAAGAGCAGCAATGGGCAGAAGCAGGTATTGACTTCTTAAAAAGCACAAAATATTTTTCTATATAAATAAAAGCTAAATAAATTATGGCATTAAAAATTGTATTGGTTGGGGCCGGAGGTAAAATGGGGCTTCGTATTACAGATAACTTTTTAAAAAGCCCGCATTACGAGGTTATGTACCTGGAAGTAAGCCAGCAAGGTAAGGATGCGTTGGCGCAAAAAGGTATCAGCATTGCACAGCAAACAGAAGCAATACCAGAGGCTGATGCGGTGATCCTCGCACTCCCTGATATTGCCATCGGGAAGCTGTCGGAGGAGATGATTCCGCTCATGAAGCCGGGTGCGTTAGTGCTCACACTTGACCCTGCTGCCCCTCTTGATGGTGTTATCCATCATCGCGATGATCTGGGTTATGTTATTGCACACCCATGCCATCCTTCAGTGTTTAACTGGGAACCTGCCGAGGCAGCTTTTAAAGATTTTTATGGGGGTATAAGTGCAAAGCAATCTATTGTAGTAACATTGATGGCAGGCGCCGAGCATTACTACAATTTGGGAGAGCAGATAGCCAAAGATATGTACCAGCCTGTTAAAGATGCGCACCGCATTACGCTGGAGCAGATGGCTATTCTGGAGCCTGCCATGGTAGAAACCCTTGCCCAAACCTGCATGGAAGTTGTGAAAGAAGGCTATGACAAAATTATTGAGCTTGGCGTGCCCGAAGCAGCTGCTCGCGACTTTGTATTAGGGCACCTGCGTATACAAATAGCTGTATTATTTAAGGAAGTAAACGGCACTTTTTCTGATGCTGCTTACAAAATAAGCAAACGTGCCAGACCTATCCTTTTTAAGGAAGGTTGGGAACGGATATTTGACATGGATGATATAAAACAGCAAGTGCGGGACATCACAAATTAATTGGTTAAACAAATATATTTCAATTTACATCATAAGTTCTAACTTGCAAAAAAGCCTTGTTTATCCCTCATGAAGAAATTTAAATTTGCTGTTATCGGCACGGGTTTTTGGGCCAATTATCAGATACCCGCATGGCTGGAACTTGACAATGTTGAGCTTGTGGCGGTTTATAACCGTACGCAGGCTAAAGCAGAAGCACTGGCACAAAAGTATGGCATCCCATCTGTATATGATAGTGTAGAGCAATTGCTTGAGCAGGAAGAGCTTGATTTTGTAGATATCATCACCGATGTAGATACACATGCTATTTTTACTACCCTGGCAGCCAGTAAAGGGGTAGCGGTGATTTGCCAGAAACCCATGGCACCTGCATTGGATACCGCCGGTAAAATGGTCAAGGTATGTGAAGCTGCCGGGGTACCATTATTTATTCATGAAAACTGGCGCTGGCAAACTCCTTTACGCAAATTAAAATCGTTATTGAACGAAGGGATTATTGGCAAAGTATTTAAGGCCCGCGTTACTTTTTGCTCAGCGTTCCCAGTTTTTGATAACCAGCCCTTTCTTGCAGACCTGGAGCAATTTATCCTTACAGACATAGGTTCGCATATTTTAGATACCTGCCGTTTCCTTTTTGGAGAGGTGAGTACGCTTTATTGTCAAACAGCATCAATTAACCCGCTTATTAAGGGAGAGGATGTGGCTAACGTGATGATGAGTATGCAGAACGGTATTACCTGCTATGCGGAAATGTCATACGCGTCCGTTTTAGAGCATGAATCATTTCCGCAAACCTATGTACTGGTTGAGGGGGCAGCAGGGAGCATTCAGCTAACCAGCAATTATGAGATCCGGATCACCACACGTAACGGTACAAGTTCGATAACTGCAGATCCACCTGTATATTCATGGGCCGATCCTGATTATCTGCTAATTCACTCCAGTATAGTTGATTGTAACCGTGAGATATTGGCATCATTAACAGATGGTACGGTATCTGAAAATGCCGGTGCATCAAACTTTGAAACAGTAAAACTGGTACACGCATCTTATGCTTCTGCTAAAGAAAATAAACTGATTGATATGCCATCATTTTACGCTGGTTGATATGAATACAGATCTGCGGTTAAGTTTACAGGATATTACCAGGGAATTTCCGGGCGTAAAGGCGCTTGATGCAGTAAGCCTTGACTTGTACCGTGGAGAAGTGCTTGCCCTTTGCGGCGAAAATGGTGCCGGCAAAAGTACGCTCATGAATGTCCTTTCGGGTAACCTGCAACCAGATAAAGGGCATATTTTGCTTAATGGCCGGCAAATCAACATAACTCATCCTCAGCAGGCTTTTGAGCATGGTATCGCTATTGTTTACCAGCATCTCAGTTTAATAGAAAGCCTAAGCATTGCCGAAAATATATATGCCAATCAGCAGCCTTGTAATAAAGCCGGATTTATAGATTTTAAAAAGTTGATCAGTAATACGGCCGGTCTTCTAAAACGCCTACGCATCGATCTTGACCCGAAAGTACCTGTAGGCAGGCTTTCTGCAGCGCAAAAACAAATGGTTGAAATAGCCAAGGCATTGGTTAAGGAACCCCAGATAATGATACTTGACGAGCCCACCGCATCTTTAACCGAAAGGGAAACTGCTATCCTGTTTGATATTATTGCGGGGCTTAAAGCAAAAGGAGTTTCAGTGATTTACATATCGCACCGCCTTGACGAGATCTTTTCTATCGCCGATAGGGTAGCCGTTCTTAAAGATGGCAAAATGCAGGGCGCTTTTACCCGAAGTGAACTTTCCCGCAACCAGCTGATCAAACTGATGGTTGGCCGTGAAATTAGGCAAATTGAAAGGCAGTCGTTTATCAGCAAGGATGTGCTTTTAGAAACGGTGCATTTAACCGGTAAAGGTTTTACTGATATCGGCTTTAAGCTGCACGGCGGAGAAATACTTGGTTTTGCCGGGTTGGCCGGTGCAGGCAGAACAGAACTGGCAAGGGCGATATTCGGTGCTGATGAAAAGAAGGGCGTTGTAAGGCTAAAAGGGACAGAAGTAAATATCAGTCATCCCCTCGGGGCCATAAAACACGGGATAGCTTATGTACCTGAAGACAGGAAGCAACTGGGCCTGTTCCTTGATATGTCTGTTACAGATAATATTGGATGTTTGTTATCCTGCGCAAATAATGCCTGGACATTTAACCGTGACGAAGCCACCAAAACGGCCAAAAAGTTTATTGAAAAGCTTCACATTGTCCCCGCTAATGAAAAAAGAAAAGTGCTAAACCTAAGTGGCGGTAACCAGCAAAAAGTGGTGCTTTCCAAATGGCTCAATACCAATCCGGAGATATTTATTGTGGATGAGCCAACGCATGGTATCGATGTCGGCGCAAAATTCGAGATATATAGCATCCTTGCTTCCCTGGCCCAAGAGGGTAAGGGCGTCATGATCATATCAAGCGACATTCCCGAACTACTTGGCGTTTGTGACCGCATCATAGTACTTCGCGAAGGTGTAATAGCCGGAGAGCTATTAGCCGGCGATGCATCCGAAGAAAAAATACTTGCCTTAGCTACCTGATTGTTATGTTAAAAAAACTATTTGAAAACCGGCTATATTCATTTGCAGTGATATTAGTGATCATTGTTGCCATGGCAAGTATGGTTTATCCTGCAATATTCCCCACGTTTGATAATTTTTCGCAAATATTATTAAACCTCTCCACTGATACCATCGTGGCCGTTGGTATGATGATGTTGCTCATTTCGGGTACGTTTGACCTGTCTGTAGGTTCAACCGTAGCTTTTACGGGTTGTTTTACGTCATACCTCATGTTCTTCGGCCATGTTCCGGTACCTATTGCCATAGCCGCAGGGCTTGCGTGCGCATTACTTATCGGGTTTATAAATGGTTATCTTATCGCTTATCAAAAAATCAATGCCATGATACAAACCCTGGCTATGATGGGCATTGTACGGGGTGCTGCGCTTATGGTAAGCGGTTCGGGCATTCAGGGGCTGCCATACTGGTTCAATGCCATTGGCCAGTCGCGGCTGTTGGGCTTGCAAATGCCGGTTTGGTATATGCTGATAACCGTGGCATTGTTTACAGTTCTTTTTAGTCGCACGGTGATTTTCAGACGATATTATTACATCGGCGGAAACGAAAAGGCGGCAGAGCTTTCCGGAATCCGTGTAAAACGCATGAAGATGCTGAGCTTTGTTTTATCGTCTTTTTTAGCGGGCGTTGCAGGGATACTCCTAACATCGCGCATGGGGGCCGCCTTGCCCACCATGGGGCGGGGGCTGGAGCTAAAGGTAATTACAGCTGTAATACTTGGCGGTGCCAGTTTAAGCGGCGGCACAGGCAAAATGCCCGGCGCTTTGCTTGGTGCCTTGTTTATGGGTGTTATTGGTAACATCATGGTGATCTCAAGGGTTTCGGGTTACTGGCAGGATATTATATTAGGTTTAATATTGATAGCTATTTTATGGCTCGATAAATCATTGCAAAAGAAATATGCGTTATAATTTCAAACCCCGCCACAATATTTTTATTGTCTGTTTATTGGCAATGGTTTCATCGTGCCAGTTACCCGCCCGCAATGAGGCGCAGTCGGCCCGGTTAACTTACGATGACGGGCCTACAGATACAAAGCTCAGCAACGAGGAGTATGTGATGGTAACAACCTCAGTTACGATGCCCATGTACGTTAATCATGATCAGGCCGCATTTTTAAAATGGGGAAAGGAGAAGGGCGTAAAAGTATCCATCCTCGGCCCGGCCGAGTGGGATGTAGCCGGACAGATCAATACTATTGAAGAAGTGATCAACTCCAGGCCCACGGGGCTGTTGATAAATGGAACCGATCCTTCGTTGGCTCATGCCATAAATAAAGCTGTTGAGGCAGGCATACCTACAGTAGTTTATGATTCAGATATTCCCAACTCAAAACGGAATGCCTTTTTGGGTACCGATTGGTATGAAATTGGTAAAATGCAGGGCGAAGAGATCGTAAAATTACTGCACGGCAAAGGCAAGGTAGCCTATATGGGGATACTTGGATTAAACAATATGGAAGCCGGCTTCAGCGGGTTGTTGGATGTGTTCAAAAAATACCCGGGGATACAAGTTGTCGGCAAGTTTGATGATAAGGCCAATGTTGAGGAAGCCGCTAAGATCACTTCCGACTTATTGGCCGCACACCCTGATATAGCCGCGTTTGCCGGCTTTGATTCCAATTCGGGGCCTGGTATAGCTTTGGCCGTGAAAGAGGCTGGTAAGGCAGGGAAAATCAAAATTACCACGGTAGACAGGGAGCCTGAGCATCTTGCCCTTGTGAAACAGGGGGTGATACAAATGCTTGCCGGGCAAAAAAGAGAACTTTTTACCTGGTACGGCGCTCAGTTTTTGTATGATATGGCACATCATACCAACAAGCTTTCGGGTAATGACAGGAAGGCTGGCATAACAGATGTTCCTTATACTGTAAATACCGGCTTATTAAAGATAACGAGTGAAAATATAGATCAGTTCATTAACGTTCATTAATGGAGATGCAGCTAAAAGCAGGAGAGATATCAGTACGTTATGAAAATGGCTTTTTGCGTTACATTAATTATGGTAATGCAGAGGTGCTTCGTATGATCTACTTTGCTCTGCGCGACGGTAACTGGGGGACACTGGATGCTGTGATCAGCAATGAACATATCGTATCGGGAGATAGATCATTTACCATTCATTATGATTGCAAGCATCGCTATCAAAACACGGATATCTGCGAATGGAAGGTGAGTATTACAGGCAAAGAAAATGGCGAAATAGCATACGGAATCTCAGGGCAATACCTTGTTGATTTTAAAAAGAACAGGACAGGCCTTTGTGTTCTTCACCCTGCAGATGGAGAACAAGCGCAGGAGATCATAATTATCCATACCGATGGCTCTTATGAACACACTTTTCTGCCTCAATTTATAGCTCCTCAGGATCTTTTTAAACAGATAAGATCGTTGAGGGTAAAAAAAGACGAACATTGGTACAGGGTAGATTTTGAAGGCGATATATTTGAAACGGAAGACCAGCGAAACTGGACTGATGCGTCTTTCAAAACTTTCTGTACACCGCTTGATCTGCCTTTCCCGGTTTCTGTTAAAGCGGGAGACAAGGTACATCAAAAAGTAACCTTCGTTCCCGAAACTGTTTTGCCGGGGTTAAATAAAGATGCATCTGATACTCTGATCATAACTTTTTCAGATTATTTGAGGGCAATGCCTGAGATTGGTGTCGGCAAATCAACAACAATTGATCATATACTTTCTGTCGAATCTGTTGACCTGTTAAAAAAGCTTCAGTTACAACACTATCAAACCGATGTGGATATGACTATACCACATTGGGCCAATGTTTTTGAGGTTGATGTTGCAAACGCCCGGTATTTACACTTACCGCTAACGGTAAGCCTGGTCCTTAGCGATGATTTTGAAAAGGATTACGATGATTTTATCCGTTTTTGTACCAAATATCAGGTCAATCTTCACGCTGTATTATTACTATCCGCCGGTAAGCTGGTAACCAGTAGCGGAGTAGCTGCTTCCGCAGCAGCGTTTTCGAAACAATTAATGGATGTGGATACCGGTATTGGTTCTCATTATAATTTTACGGAGATCAACCGGCATTGCTTAACGCCGGTTGATGGACAGTTTATCAGCTATGCTATACATCCCCAGGAGCATGCATTCGATGACCTGACAATGGTAGAGAATATTGCGGGCCAGGCAGCAACGGTGAAAACCGTCAAACATGCTTTTGGTGAAAGTGTGCCGGTTCACATTACCCCACTTACCTTACGCCGCAGGTTTAACCCTTATGCTAATGATCCGGCTGCTAAACTATGGTCATCTGAGCAACGTGCAGATCCCAGACAAAAAAACGCGCTTGGTGCACTATTCCTGCTGGGTAGTTTAAAGGGCTTGTCAATATCCGGTGCTAAAAGCGTTACCTGTTTCCAAACAATAGGAGATGAAGGGCTGATAACTGCAGATTTAAAAGCTTTCCCAGTTTATGATGCTTTGCGTGCTCTTGTGCAAATTGGCTCAAAACAAATAGTTGATACACGCTCAAGCCATCCCTTAATGGTTGATTGCATGTTATTTGATAATGGCAATATGCTGGTATGGAATTATACCAACGAGGAACAACGGGTGCAGTTTCCTGGCCACCGCCTTATCAGCCTGCAGCCGCAGCAGATTCTGTCGTTGCCATCAGGCTTTGCGCAATACCTCTGATATCTTTTTCTTCCCTTTTTCGCGGTACGCACTTGGCGTCAGTTTTACTATTCTTTTAAACAATTTATGAAAATTGGACAAACTGTTAAACCCACTGGAGAAACATATTTCGCTAATATCTAAATGGTTCTCCATCAACAACTCGCAGGCATATGAAATTCTTACTTCTGATAGATAATCGAAATAGCTTTTGCGGGTGTGCATTTTAAAATACCGGCAAAAGGCAGATGGTGTAAGGTTAATAAGGTCGGCTACGGATGCAAGTGACACCGGTTCTTTAAAATGTTGTGCGGTGTAAACGTATACAGTATTTACCTTCCATGAATGCAGATCGCTCACCTGTTTCATGTTCACCACCGGATTGAGCAGGATAAAATCATCAGATCGGGCAATCGTATCTAATACCGATAATAGCTCGATAATGGCTGTTGTTTCGTTAAGGTTAGCCATCTCTGTTAATTTTCGTTTTATTTCATCAAGCAGGCTGCCCTTTAATTTTATACCTTGTTGCGCCCTGTCAAGCAATTGCCTTATATGCGCAAATTCTCTTACTGAAAAAAAATCGTCACCTAAAAAATTCTCTTTAAACTGGATAACTATCGTCCTTATATTTTCATCAGGATGGGCGCGGTAATAGTCCTTATCTCTTTGCCGTGTGTGCGGCAGGTTTTTGCCCAGCAATAATATTTCTCCTTCTTCAATAGGGTTAATATAGTTACCAATAAAATTTGTCCCTTTTGCGGTGATGCAATAAAGCAGTTCAATTTCCGGATGAAAATGCCATGGATTGTTCCACACGATCTCATCGCCTTTTATGATGATCGAATTGCCCGGCGAGGGTATGATTTTTAATAAATGAGGTTTTTGCGCAATGCGCGATTGTGCTAAAGCCATCTTATGTACAAATTCAGGTTATTAATTGGAGCCGATATCCTAAAGTAAGGAAAGTTAAATCAAAAACAAAAACCTTCAATTGAACACATGATGATGTAAAGTTGCAGAATGCGGGCCTATAACCCCGGTTGGGTTTATAGGGGCAAAAAGGGGCTTGCAATTGGCTAAAATAGCATCTACAATGACCAATATAACGGATGTGCATTTCTGTGCCCCGGCTTAATTTTATCTAATCGCGGGTAGGCCGCTTTTTATAACCAATTGAACAAGTGTACGGTAGCCAATATCAGATAACACAGGCCGCTTTAGGGCTAAAGGAATAATTGTACTGCCCGATGAGGTTCTGCTACAGATGGTTGTTGTAAGCGACCTGGTTTTTAAATATTTGCTTAAATCAAAAGTTATGGGAAAATTCTATAAAACAATTATCGGTCATAAAACAACATTATACTTCAATAAAAACTCCGGCATAAGTGATTATCCGTACCGGTAGAATTGCTGCCGGATATTAAATAATGAAACGCCCGGCCTGACCTTCAAATACCAGGTGACCTTACGGGCTAATTATATAAACCCAACATACCAATTAAATCAATTTAAAGATCATGAGAAGATTAAAGATCACGACATGTTCATGCATTCTTTTGTGCAATTTTATTGCACACGCGAGTGATGGACGGGCGTCTGCGCCGGGAATAACAACCGGCTGGACTAACAGGCCCGAAGCTAACTATCCACTTTCTGCCACGGCAATAATAAAAATTACCGGCAAGGTAACAGATAGCAAGGGAGCACCCTTACCGGGTGTTAATGTTATTGTAAAAGGTGTTGCCGGTGGTACGGTTACCGATGTAAATGGCAGCTTTAATATCGATGTGCCTAATCAGTCTGCTGTGCTGGTGTTCAGTTTTGTAGGTTTTAAATCGCAGGAAGTGACAGTTGGCACGCAAACTGCAATTAATGTTCAACTCACCGAAACCAATAATTCGCTCGATGAAGTGGTTGTGATAGGTTACGGAACACAACGGAAAACCGATCTTACAGGTTCAATAGCGTCTGTTTCATCTAAAGACTTCGCGCAGCAGCCTGTTAGTCGTATTGACCAGGTACTTAGCGGGCGTGCTTCGGGCGTACAGGTTACCAATGCCAGTGGTGCCCCCGGTGCCGACGTCAGGATCCGGGTACGCGGATCAAATTCTGTTTTGGGTGATAACAGCCCGCTTTATGTTATAGACGGTTTTGTGGGCGGTGATTTTAGCATTATTAATCCTAATGATATTGAAAATATACAAATACTAAAAGACGCGGCTTCTACCGCTATATATGGCAGCCGGGGTGCCAACGGCGTGGTAATTGTGACCACAAAAAAAGGGATCAACGGTTTCAAAGTCACTTACGAGGCTCAGGGCTCAACCTCTTCTGTTCCCAAAAAATGGAATGTGCTTAATGCCTATGATTATGCAACTATTGCCAATGAACGTGCTGCGGCGCTTAATAGCGGTGCATTGTTTACTGAAGATCAGTTGAATTCATTTAAGAATAACCCCGGAACGGATTGGCAAAGCCTTGTGTTCCGGCAAGCTTACGGGCAGCAGCACCAGCTTACTTTTTCGGGTGGCAGCGATAAAACAACCTATCTGGTGTCTGCCAACTATTTAAATCAAAATGGTATAGTTGAAAACACCGGTTTTAAACGCTACAATTTTAAAACCAACCTTAATGCCCGTCCATCGGATAAATTTACTCTTCGTTTTAACGTTACAGGCTCAAGAATTGAGAACCATAACAATAATTTAAAATCAGGAAGCGGTAACCCTATTGTACAGGCGCTTTCATGGGCGCCAACAACCCCTGCCCGCGACGGAAATGGCGATTATATCACCCAGGATCCAACAGGTTCTGTAGGTATAAGCCCGCTGGTGCAATTATATGATGCCGTAAATGATGATAACCGTAATTTACTGAATACAATAGGCGGAGTAAACTATAAACTCCCGGTTGAAGGTTTGGCCCTTGACCTGCAGTACGGTATTAATTACCTGGGCTTACAGGATGGTTCATGGGGAGGCAGCTATGTTACTTTAGGGAATCCTTTTGCTAACAGGAGCACCCTCGAAGAGATTACCCAGCAAAGCACCAGTCAATTAAGTTACGACCGTATATTCAACAAAGATCATCATCTTAGTGCCGTACTGGTGTTTGAGACGCAAAAAACAGTAGATAACAGTTTTTCGGCTACAGGCAACACGTTGTTTTTTCCTAATCTTGGTTATTATAACCTGTCGCTTGCTAATTCCTTTGCAGTGGGTGCAGGTTACAGCAAATATTCATTAACATCTTATTTAGGTCGTGTTAACTATTCCTATAAGGATAAATACCTGTTATCCTTGGCGGTAAGGAGAGATGGTTCTTCGAAATTTGCGCCGGGCAACAAGTACAGCACCTTTCCATCTGTGAGCCTGGGTTATAACCTGGCGCAGGAGAGCTTTGTTAAGGATATGAATTTCTTTAATACCTTGAAAATAAGAGGAAGCTGGGGTAAAACAGGTAGTCAGGCTATAGGTCCTTATGCTACGCTGTCTACTTATACAACAGGGGTTCCCGGAGCGTTCAATTATTCGGGGGTTATATATGGTATTCAGCTCGGAAACCCGGGTAACCCTAACCTGCGGTGGGAAACAACCAAGCAAACAGATATTGGGCTTGAATTTTCGGTGCTTGACGGACGCCTGTCTTTTGAAGGTGATTATTTCGTAAAAAATACCAGCGATCTTTTGCTTAACCAGGCACTGCCCGAGTACGTAGGCGGTGGTGTACAAACCAAAAACGTTGGCGCTGTACGCAATAATGGCTTCGACCTGAATTTAACTGCCAACCTGATGAAAAGCAGTGGTTTTAACTGGACAAGCGGTATCAATTTTTCTTATGTAAAAAACAGGGTGACAAGCCTGGGCGGCATTGCACCAAGACTTGCTTACGGTACAGGTGTTGGTGGTGGGATGTCAACCACTAACGAATTTGAGGTGCAGCCAGGCTACTCACTGGGTTCATACTGGGGGCTTAAATATTTAGGTACCTGGAAGCCGGGCGAGGCTGCTGAAGCTGCAAAATACAATGCCAAACCAGGTGATTCACGTTACCAGGACCTGAATGGCGACGGCCAGATCAATGGCGATGACTTTCAGATCATTGGTACTGGGATCCCTACTACTACAGCCGGTTGGAACAACACATTTACCTATAATCGTTTCACGCTGAACATATTTTTGCAAGCAGTTTTTGGTGTTGATAAACTGGATTATACACGTGCAGTGGCAATGTCGGGCAGTGGGGATGCCCGGCAGTATATCCTGTCGGAAATTAAGGACCGCTATATTCCCGGAACAAACGAAAGTTCAGATATTCCCGCATTCAGCAGTACTAACCAAACGTTTACGCAATCGAGCAGGTTTCTGGAAAACGGCAGTTTTGTCCGTGTAAAAAATGTTAGCTTGTCTTACAACTTTCCGCATGTTGTAAATAATAAAGGCAACATCAGGTTATTTGTAAGCGGTACCAACCTGTTCACCTTCACTAAGTATAAAGGGCTCGATCCGGAAGCAAATAATATCGGCTCCGGAACAGATACTGCACAGGGTATTGATTATGGTGCTTATCCCAACGCAAGGATTTATACAGCCGGTATCTCTTTATCATATTAATTTTAGTAATCAAGAAGGACATGAAAAAACTATTCATATATACATTAACGCTGACTGCACTTTTTGGGGCAGGCTGTAAGAAATTCCTGAATGAGGATGTGAAAGGCGCACTGCTCGGGGCCGATGCGTTAAAAAGCCAGGCCGGACTTGAAGCCGCACTTACCGGTGCTTATGCCGGTTGGCAAAGTTCCTTTAATACCGGTTTCATACATGCAACCGCTATTGGTGCCACCATGGGCGGCGATGATGTGACTACACATAAGGCCAGTAACAAGGCAGATTTTCGCGAATTTGATCAATTCAACGTTTCTGCTACTAACCAGCGTACGCAAGCATTATATGCAGGATGCTATAAAGCAATACAAGGGGCCAATAACATTATTGCCAATTACAAAAATACCACGGGTGATGCCGCTACAATTACAGCAATAGCCGGCGAAGCTTATTTTGTGCGCGCGGTTTCGTACTATTGGCTTGTCCGTTTATACGGTAAGATCCCGCTCATAACAGATCCTAACTTTAATGAATCGCAGCTGACCATGAAATCATCGGAGGCTGCTGATATTTACAAACTGATAGAAGCCGACCTGGCTGCAGCGGAAGGTATGGTGCCCGATACAAAACGTGACCCCGGCAGGCCCAACAAGGGTAGCGTTAAGGCTTACCTGGCCGATGTTTATCTTACAGAAGCCGGGTGGCCGCTTAAGCAAACCGCCAAGTATGCCCAGGCCGCTGCAAAAGCAAAAGAGGTTATTGACGGCAAAGCAACCTGGGGATTTCAGCTACTGGACACCTATGCGCAGGTTTGGGCCAATGACCCTACTGCCAATGGTACAGCAGAAACCGTTTTCCAGATATCCACTTCAAAAAGCTCGGGCCCTACAACCAGCGCCAACTATGGCTGGTCGGCCATGCCGGGAGAAGAAGGTGGTTGGGACGATTTCTTCTCAGAGCTGAAGTTTTACAAAACATTCCCTCCGGGCCCGCGTAAAGATGCAACATTTGATACCCTGTTTACCCAAAGCAACGGCACCAAGGTTTTTTACGCGCAAAGCCAAACCCAACATCCTTATTACCGTAAATACTACATCAAAGGAAACGAGGGTAATTATCAGTCGTCGGTGCCTGAGTCAATGATGCGTTATGCCTATGTGCTTACAGTATATGCAGAAGCTGAGGCCAGGGCAACAGGCACGCCCGATCAGCTTGCTTATGATTGTATCAATGCTATCCGCAAAAGGGCAGGGTTACCGGTTTTAAACGGCTTGTCGGGTGCGGCGTTTGCAAATGCCGTAGTACAGGAACGTGCCTGGGAATTTGCGGCCGAGCGTACGCGCTGGTTTGACCTTGTTCGTTTGGAAATGGTAGAATCAGCTAACGCGAATAAAGATCCCAATGACCTGCAACCGATAGGTACAATTACAAAGGCAAAATACGTTTTTCCGTTGCCTTACAGCGAAACTTCAGTTAACCCAAATCTCTGATTTTAGAAAAATGCAATTTACCGCTGCAGAAGAGGTGGTAAATTGCATTTTCTTATATGATACTATATGCCAATGATAAGTATGCACAGGTTCGCTATTTTCCTGCTGGTCCTTTTCTGCACACAGCAGGTAAAAGCACAGTTTAGGGTAAGCGAGAACCAACATTACATCCTTAAAAATAACAAGCCGTTCTTTTGGATGGGGGATACCGCCTGGGAGTTATTTGCACGCCTTAACCGGGAAGATGCGGATAAATACCTTAAAATGCGGAGCGAGCAGGGCTTTACCGTGATACAGGCTGTTGCACTTGCAGAGCTTGATGGCTTGCATGACCCTAACCCTTATGGCGATAAGCCCCTGATAGATGATGACCCGGCAAAACCGAATGATAAGTATTTTCAGCATGTAGATTATATTATTGACAGGGCCGAAAGCTATCATCTCAATATAGCCCTGCTGCCAACCTGGGGTGATAAGCTGTTCAAAAATAGCTGGGGTACCGGTCCTGAGATTTTCAATGCACAAAATGCAGCTATCTATGCTACATGGCTGGCAAAGCGTTATAAGAATAAGACCAATATTATCTGGATCCTCGGCGGCGACCGTAATCCGCGGGATGAGAAGGATATTGCCGTATGGCGTGCTATGGGCAAAGCCATCATGAAAGCAACCGACAATAAAGCGCTTATCAGTTATCATTGCCAGCCTAATGAGTTAGGTTCGGCACAATGGTTCAGGAATGAAGACTGGTTCAGTTTCAATTGCTTTCAGAACGGACATTGCCGTAATGAACCCATTTATGATAAAATGACAGCATCTTACAAGGCTTTGCCGTTAAAGCCCTCTATTGATGCTGAACCTATTTACGAGGACCATCCGGTATGTTTTAATGCTCAGGACCTGGGTACTTCAAGCTCATATGATGTCCGTAAATATGCTTATCTCGATCTGTTTTCCGGGGCCTTTGGTCATACTTATGGCTGCCATGATGTATGGCAGATGTACTCTGCTAAACATGAAGGGGTTAACGGCCCGCATTTTTATTGGTATGACGCCTTAAAGCTGCCGGGAGCAAGCCAGATGCAATATGTGCGTAATTTAATGGAATCGCATCCGCTTACAGACCGCATTCCCGATCAATCTGTCATTAAAGAGAATAGCCTGGCCGCGGCAGAGCGAATACAGGCCACGAGAGGTACTGACTACATTTTTGTTTACTCGTCGGCGGGGTTGCCGTTCACGGTTTTACCGGCAAAAATTAAAGCGGCGCAACTTAAGGCCCGCTGGTACAACCCGCGCGATGGTAAGGTAAGTCCGATAGGTATCATATCAAACGCACCTAAAAAGTTTAACCCGCCTACCAGGGGCTACGGCAGAGATTGGGTATTGATACTGGATGACGCTACCAAACAATATAACTTATAAACGCAATATGAGAAAAATCATTTTTTTCGCCGTTTTGGTAATGATGGTTAGCAGTGCGGGTGCTCAATTTAGTGTGAGCACCGATAAACGCTACCTTTTAAAAGATAATAAGCCCTTTTTTTGGATGGGGGATACTGCCTGGCAGTTGTTTAACACCCTTACCCGGGAAGAGGCCGATAAATATTTGCATATACGAAGCGAACAAGGCTTTACTGTTATACAGGCCGTAGCAGCCAGTATGCACAGTGGTGGTAGTGTAAATGCTTATGGCGATTCTTTATTGATCGATAATGATCCCGCTAAGCCTAACGATAAGTATTTTAAGATGGTGGATGATGTGATTGACCGGGCTGCATTTTATCATTTAAACATTGCATTATTTATTACATGGGCCTCTGGCCCGCAGACCTATACGGTTGAAAATGCGGCCGCTTATGCAACCTGGGTAGCAAAGCGTTATAGGAATAAAACAAATCTGATATGGATGCTGGGCGGCGATAACACACCTCCTAAAGAAGACTTGCCATTTTGGAACGCAATGGGAAATGCCATCATGAAAGAGACAGGTGGCAAAGCTGTTATAAGCTATCACTGTAAGCCAAACGACAAAGGCTCGGCAGAGTGGTTCAGGAACGAGCCTTGGTTTAGCTTCAATTCCTTTCAAAATGGCCATTGCCGCGACCAGCCGCTTTATGACAAAATGAGCACATCATACAATGCCTTGCCCGTTAAACCGCAGATAGATACAGAACCCATTTACGAGGATCACCCGGTTTGTTTTGATGCAGAAAACGAAGGCACATCCAATGCTTATGATGTTCGTCAATATGCTTATATCGAGTTGTTTGCAGGTGCTTTTGGGCATACCTACGGCTGCCATGACGTATGGCAAATGTATTCGCCCAAACGCCCGGCCATTAACGGTGCACACTTTTACTGGTACGATGCACTTGAATTGCCCGGTGCCAGGCAAATGAAATTTGTTCGCCGTTTAATGGAGTCGCACCCTATATTGGATAGAGTGCCTGATCAATCCCTGATTGCAGAACGTAATAATTGCGCTGCCGAGCGCGTTCAGGCCACGCGCGGGAAGGATTACATTTTTGTTTATACCACTGCGGGTAAGTCGTTTACCGTAAACCCTGCAAAATTAAAAGCCAGTAAGTTGAAGGCCAGTTGGTACGACCCGCGCAATGGCGATGTAAAAGACGTCGGTATCATCCCCAATAAAGCAAAGCGTTTTACGCCGCCTTCGCAAGGTTACGGTAAAGACTGGGTGCTGGTGTTGGATGATGCCGCCAGAAACTACAAGATATAACCCTCAAATGCAGAAACATATGCCGAAACCATTGCCACTACTGATGTTCATAGTATGCACAGGTTTGCTGATCAGTAGTTTTTCGCAGGAAAAAAGGCCGGTGAAAAGTAAGTTTAAGTTGCCCTATGATCATACCAACCCGGTTATTTATGACAATGATTACGCTAATGATGAGGTAGACTGGTATTTGATGGCGGTTGCCAGTTTAGGCCAGCTTAAATATGAAGGTATTACTACTTCATCTGCGGTTGCTCCTTTTGTGCCGGGGCTGGCTTTGGATACATTTAAAAGGTGTATAAGCGGCCGCAGCAGGATAGTGAAAATTGGTAGGGCATCAGGATTTAGGAATGTTCCTGATCCGGTACAGGGCGTTATTGGTAACCTGGTACCACCCGCATCGGGCAAAATAGATGATACTGCACCCATTAATTCATCGGGCACGCAGCTAATTCTTGAAGCTGCCCGAAGGGCCACAGCAAAGAAGCCACTGGTGATCTGTATGGGAGGCCCCCTGACCATTGCTGTTGATGCTTATCTTAAAGATCATTCCATTGCAGATAAAATGGTTATTGCCTGGACAGGCGGCCGATACGATAGTATGAAAGATTACAACGGCTGGGTTGACCCATGGGCTGCCTATATTGCTTTGTCGCGTTTGCGGTTAATACAGTTTCCTGTAGATCCTCCCTTGTTTCCCGGGGTGTCAAAAAAATGGATAAAAGATAATTTTCCCGATAATCCGGCAAAGGCATTTCTGGTACCCCTAAAGCTTGATGTGATCAATGGTGATGATCTTGACGGCGATGGAATGCCGGCCATATCCGTAACAACACCGGGCTATGTTGAGCAAGCAAAACATGTATCCTTTGCAGGGTGGGAAACCTATAACGGTCATCAGATGCCAACTTTTAAAGATGACCCGAAGGGGAAAGCTGTTGTCATTACAAAAGTGAACAGCGAGCTTGCGCATTCGGCTTACAAAAAAGTGTTTTCAAACCCGGCTATATGGGCCGGTAAGAATTAAAGGCACAGCAACCATTACAGCATTGATTGATTAGTTGATTTCCGAATCGCGTTCCGGAGTGAGATCCGGAGCGCTTTTATAAGGGCCAGCAATCAGCCAGGTCATTTAAAATCATAAAATATATAGCTATTAACATAAAAGGGTATGAATAAGCTTTCGCATAAAATAATTGGTACGCTCATTTTATCGATAATTGTATCGTTTTCATGGCTTTCTGTATATGCGCAACCGCGTATGCTGGTTGGCTGCAGCGGAAAGTCTATTGAGGAGTATGGTATCAAAAGAGAGGTTTATGGCACCTGGATGGCAAGATCATCATGGGATGATTTAAAAAAGGGGAACTGGCTGTGGGCAGAGGTAAGTGGTTTACCTCAATGGAAAAAGGAACATTTTGATCGTGCTACGGATGTTGGTGTGCCGCTTATACCTACAGACGGCGGGCGCAATCTGGATTCATTGCTGAAGGAAGTTATTAACGGGAGCCAGGATAGTGTTTATTTCCAACTTGGGCGTATGCTTGCAGTACATGGCACAAAAACTGTATTTGCCAGGTTATGGTGGGAGTTTAATATGTATCCCGTAAAGCAAGATCCAAAACTGTTTACAGCAGCCTGGAAGCACGCTGTGCCATTAATTCGGCAAGGGTTTTCTACAAAGGCCGTAAAAGGGCAAACAATGGAAGTTGTTTGGTGCACAAATTCCGGGGTACCAAACCCTGTACCTTTTTACCCCGGCGATGATGTTGTCGATATTATCGGTTCTGACACCTACGGAATGGTTTGGGGTAAAAGTAACCCCACCAAAGCGCAAATTTTACGGCGAATATTTAAAGATCCGTATATGTTGGAATGGCAGTCTGCCTTCGCCCTTAAACATAAAAAGCCGGTTTGTATCGGCGAATGGGCTAATGTTGCTTCTAAGCCCGCCGGAAATGATGATACACGCGGAGCACGTGATTTTCCTGAATATATTGACGCGATATTTGACTGGGCAAAATCAAACAAGTATGGCTGCCGCTATTTAAACTATTTTAACCTGGTAGATGGAGGCATACTTATTTCCCTAGATGATACACCAAAGTCTTTGGCAAGACTGAAATCAAGATGCGCATTATTAAGCAGCGTGGCAAAATAATAAGTTTGGATGTATTGAAAGGTGATGTTGAAGGTTTAAGAAATTTGTCAGAAGCTGTTTTAATAAATGTAGAGACGCATCACATGCGTCTCTACAATAAACTTTCATTCGTTTTTAAACAGTTTCTCCGCAATTTTATAAATATTCAACTTCGGTAAGTTAAAAAAAAAGGCGCGATTGGCAGCAAGTGTTAATGTTTGTTAAAAACATATAGCTTAATATTTTATATGTATATTTAGTTAACCTACTTACCTGTTAACTGAACCCGTCATGAAAACATTGAAACTTACCTTTACAGTGATATTGATGCTCCTGTCAATAAACTTGTTTGCTCAGCGTGTTAAAGGGATTGTGATTGATAAAACTACTTACCTGCCGGTGGCAAATGCTTTTATTGGCACTCCGGCATCAAAAAGTATAAGTAATGCCGAAGGAAAATTTACCTTAACCAATGTGAAGCCCGGTGACACTTTAAGAATCAGCAGTATAGGTTACAAGCCATTTAAACTTGTTGTTAGTTTTTTAAAGCTTGACACTTTAAGATGTTACATTTCACCTGATGCAACTGTTTTAAGCGAGGTAAAAATCAGGGCCAAACGTAATGCCAAGGCCGATTCATTACGCAACAGGAGAGAATTTGCCTCTGTTTTTGCCTATCACGGGGCAACCATAAAGGATATGTTTATAACACGTTCGCCCGACCTTGATTTTGGTAAACCCAGCGATCATATACATGCAGATAAAAGTACCGCAAGTATTTTAAGCATCAACCTGCTTTCGGTAATTGACATGCTGGGTAAAAACAAAGCTCCTCAATCAAAGCTGCAAAAAATATTGCTCAAGGATGAAGATGAGGAATATGTGGATAGATTTTTTTCGCCGGAAAGGGTAAGCTCAATAACCAATCTTAAAGGTGATTCACTCCAAAACTTTATGAACCAATATCATCCCGATATTAAGAAAGTGAAAAAGATGAGTGATTATGATATGGTTAGCTACATTAAAAAAAGCTATGCCGAATATGTAAAATCAGGAAGTAAACAAACAACACCACTTTTCGGAAAATAGTAATGTGCCTGCCTGATTATTGATTTTTTTACCTTTCCAATACCAGGTACTTTTTGTTGCAGTTGTAGCAAAAATACCTTTTAACCGGTAGCCAAAAGGTCAATAACTTTAACAGGCGCGGCCTATGGATCCTTTGACCTGTGTTGGTTTGGCATGTTGGACAAAGCGTGCGTCTATGCCTTTTTTTTGAAAGTTCATTTTCAGTATCTACAATGTGCATAATATGAATACAATTAGATCCATTGTATCCTCATAGCCGGTTTTATTGATTAACACCCAAATAAAAAATGTATTCCTTTCTTGGGAAAGCTTTTATGAGGCTTTGCTGTTATATGGAGTACTTGTAAGTACAGGCGATTTTTTATTAAACCTATTCCATTCGTCAATATTTACCAGGCCAGGAGCAGTTGCATAATGCTTTTTACTCGTAGGACAAGCAACTATAAAGCCTTTACGGCTTTGTTCAATTACCGGACGGGCACCGCATTCTTTGCAAGGCTCACAATGGATATTCGACTGGATTTGTATAGGTTCTGCCATTTCTTTTTTTAAAGGTTAAGTAAACTCCTGTCGCCCGACAAGATTTTTTTCATTATGAATTAGGGCTTTGGTCGCGTTGTTACAAAGGTGCAAATAATATTTTTATTAAAAAAATACGACCTGATAGGAGGATTTCACAATTATATTACACATTTATTGATAAAAGTGTAAAGTTTATAAGTGAATGTGTGAAAATGTGTGCAATTGTCAGTTTACAACAGGCTGCTTTAAATTTTGATTTTTTTGTTTATTAACAACTTTTTTACACTTTAAACCATCGAAATCTTTACCATGAAAAAAATTATATACTTCCTGTCGTTAGTGATTTTTGCCCATCCTGCGTTTGCTCAACCATCCACATCTTCTGTAAAACAATGGCAGGATCAAAAATTTTCGATGTTTATTCATTTCGGAGGTATTTACTCGGTATTGGGAGGTGTTTGGGATGGTAAACCCGTTACCCGTGGTTTAAGCGAACAGATTCAGGCCCACGCCGGTATTTACAGTGATACATACGCCAACCTGGCTAAAAATTTTAACCCTGCAAACTGGAATGCCGATAGTATTGCCCTGCTGGCTAAGGCTGCAGGGATGCGCTCAGTTGTGCTTACCTCAAAGCACCATGATGGATTTTGCATGTTTAAAACAGCAACAACAGATTTTAACGTGGTAGATGCAACGCCATTTAAGCGCGATGTGGTAAAGGAAATGGCCGAAGCCTGTAAAAGGCATGGCTTAAGGTTTGGTTTATATTTTTCGCTTATAGACTGGCATTATCCGCAGGCATCGCCCATATCAAGCCATAACTCAGATTATGTAACGTCTGAGCATCACGAGTACAATAAAAAACAGGTAACAGAACTGCTGTCAAACTATGGTACCATATCCGAACTTTGGTTTGATATGGGGTCGCAAAGTCCTACGCAAAGCCGGGAACTCTACCAGCTGGTACATCGCCTGCAGCCTGATTGTATGGTGAGCAGCCGTTTGGGTAATGATCAGGGTGATTTTGCTGTTATGGGCGATAATCAGTATCCTGATTATTCTATTGGTGTGCCATGGCAGTCGCCGGCTTCTTTTTTTGATGAAACATGGGGCTACAGATCATGGCAAAAGCGCGGCAGTGAGGACGAAAAATACAAAGAGAAACTGGAAAGCCTGATCCGCGTAATTAGCAGGGGAGGTAATTATCTGCTCAATATCGGCCCCAAAGGTGATGGCTCTGTAGTTAGTTTTGAAAAAGATATATTGTTAAAAATAGGCACCTGGCTCAACAAAAATGCAGAAGCAGTTTATGGTACCACTGCCGATCCGTTTTTTACCGCCTTTAAATGGGGTAACATAACCAGTAAACCCAACAAACTTTATCTTTTTGTAACCTCGGTTCCGGCTGATGGCCTGATCACTTTACCAGGCCTCGAAGGTAAAATAAGTAAGGTATCTGTTTTGGGCGAGCAGCAATCTCTTAACTTTAAGCAAGTTGCCGATGCCGCTGTAATAACCTTGCCTGCAGGTTTTGATAATGAAAAACAGATTAAAGTAGTGGCTGTAGATATTGCTGAGGGTTATAAAGTACAGCCTGTTTATATTATTAAAAGTAGTTACGGCCACATGGAACTGGATGAGCATAACGCTTATAATTATTACAGCTCTTCGGGCATCGATTACAACAGTAACTACCAAAGTACGGTAAAGCAGGCCTGGACAATTAAACCAACTGCAACGGGTAAATACCGCAGCTCTATCAATTACACCAACGAAGAAAAAGGTAGTGTAATTGATCTTACCGTTAACAATGTAACTACTACGCTCACACTTGATGGCGATAGGTTGATGAAGTATAAATCCGATACTGCTAAATTAAAGTGGGGGCCGCTTTACATTACCGGGCCGTATTCAGCAGGTTTGGGTGGTTTAAATGGAAATACCGATAAAATTGATATAACCAAACCCTACACTGCCGATCCAGATAAACACTGGCAGCCCATAGATGGCTATAAAAATGGCCAGCTTATTAACTTGCCTGCCAGTATGGATAATGCTTATTATATTTTGCAAAACATCAATGTGAAGCAAGGTTTAATTTACGCGCAGGTTAAAATTACAAGTGGTGATGGAATAATTATCATTTTTAACGGGAGGCAAATGCTTATCAACAACAATCCGGCTAAGGCCGAATCTGTAGATCATGTTATTGGTTTAAATTTGATGCCGGGCAATAATCAGTTATTGATAAAGGTGTTCAACAACTTCAAAAAAAGTATCCCTTTTGCTATCAGCCATAGCATTCCGCAAAGTATCTATATAAAAGATCTTGATGTGAAAATTTTTGAGGCAAATAAACTATACCCTGTGAGTTTAAAGCTGCATAGCCCGGCATCGCCGCATCAAACTTTAAAGCTGCCCAACCTTGAAGTTTGGTTTGCAAAAAAATAAAAAAGTAAAAAGATTATCTCTTAAATTGCATCTTATTAAGTGTTTAAATAACAATTAATTATAAACCTATGAGGAGAAGAGATCTGTTAAAGGGTATGGCGGCAGCTGTACCTGCTTTTTACTTGTCAAAAGCTTTTAGTGCACTTGCGGACAATCGCGCTCCCCGCATTGCTGATGGCCCGTTTAAGCCTGATTGGGAGTCGCTTAAGCAGTATGCTGTGCCCGATTGGTTCAGGGATGCCAAATTTGGTTTGTGGGCGCACTGGGGCCCGCAATGTCAGCCCGAGCGGGGCGATTGGTACGCCCGCGGCATGTACCAGGAGGGCAGCGATCAATATAGCTATCACATTGAAAAATACGGGCATCCTTCAAAGTTTGGCTTTAAGGATGTTATAAATGAATGGAAGGCCGAAAACTGGCAGCCGGGCGAGTTGCTTGATTTATATAAGCGCGCCGGAGCTAAATATTTCATGGCATTGGCCAACCATCACGATGGTTTTGATTTGTACAATAGTACCTATCAGTCATGGAACTCTACCAAAATGGGGCCTAAAAAGGATCTGATAGGTGGATGGGCAAAAGCGGCAAAAGAACGCGGCTTACCTTTTGGTGTAACCGTACATGCCGCCCACACCTGGACCTGGCTGGAAGTTGCCCAACGCGCCGACAAAGCAGGGCCAATGAAAGGAGTTCCGTATGATGGTAAACTTACCAAAGCCGATGGGGCCGGTAAATGGTGGAGCGGCTATGATCCGCAGGAACTGTATGCTCAAAACCATGAACTGAGCAAAGATAGTTTGGATGACCATGCCATACACCGCGAATGGAACTGGGGGAATGGAGCTTCTGTTCCGAGCAAAGCCTATTGCGATAAATTTTTAAACCGTACTATTGAGCTCATTGATAAATACGGCCCCGATCTGATATATTTTGATGACACTGCGCTGCCGCTTTGGCCCGTTAATGATGCCGGGTTGAAAATAGCTGCCCACATGTATAACACCAGCATTAAAAAACACGGTAAATTAAATGCTGCCCTGTTTGGAAAGATATTGGACGAGCAACAGCGTAAATGTATGATCTGGGATATTGAACGTGGGCAAAGCAACCAGATTGAGCCCGAACCATGGCAAACGGATACTTGTATTGGGGGCTGGCATTATGACCGCCGCATTTTTGATAACAAGGGTTATAAAAGTGCGAAAACAGTTATTCACACCCTTGCGGATGTGGTAAGCAAGAATGGTAACCTGTTGCTTAACATCCCGGTAAAAGGTGATGGTACTATTGACAGCGAGGAACGTAAAATTGTAGAAGGTATAGCCGCCTGGATGCAGGTTAACAGTCAGTCTATTTATGGTACCCGCCCCTGGACGGTATTCGGTGAAGGCCCGGCAATTGAATCGGCGGCCCCCTTGAGTGCACAGGGCTTTAATGAAGGTAAAGGCAAGCCTTTTACAGCCGACGATATTCGGTTTACTAAAAAGGGTAACACACTTTATGCTTTAGCCTTAGGCTGGCCAGGCGAAAAAGGCAGCGTAATTAAAGCGCTCGCGAGTGCATCACCACAATTATCTGGCAAAAAGATCAGTGACGTAAGTATGGTAGGCTATCCAGGTAAATTAACCTGGGAACAAACTGGCGAGGGGCTAAAGATCAAAACTCCGGCTACGAAGCCGGATGAAATTGCTGTAGTTTATAAAATTGAAGGGGCAATAGGGTAGAGGGCTTGCATTCCTGATTATAAGCCTTACGAGGTTTTCAAAACTTCGTAAGGCTTATAGCTATAAGAAGTTATTTCAGCAGTACCTTAGTAGCGCCATAGCCAAATTTCTCTTTACGCGCATCCATAAACGTTTGTACTTTTTTATGCCGGCCCAGTTGCTTATGCAACTCATTGCGTAGCGTGCCGTTGCCTGCGCCATGTATAAAAGTAATATCGGGCAGTTGATGCACAATAGCCGCGTCCAATGCCTTGTGGAAATGTGCCAGCTGAATCTCCATGATCTCCGAACTGCTTAAAAACTGGTAATCATCCCGTAGTTTTTCTATGTGCAGGTCAACCTCGCTAACGGGTTTTTCAATCACTATTTTTTCGGTGGGGCTTTCAAAAAAGCTCTCTTTTAATTTTTGAGCATCTATAACCAGTTCAGGTTCATCAAGTCTGATAAGCCAGCCCGGTTGATTAAGTAATGGTATGTTCTTTTTAGTGGTCGAAAAATCCTTCGCCTTAAACTTTTCGTGTATGGCTAAAGGTGCAGGCGGTTCAATATTTTGTTTGGTGCTATATAAAACGCTGAAAATAAACTTAGGCCAAACCTGCAAATCGGCCAGTTGTGCCGAATACATGTTTTCTGTTGATTTTGGCGCTATTATCCCGGCGAACTCGCCTTTAAATACCTGCTGCTTATCGGTTGTTAAAGTAACTAATAACTGAAACGATGTTTCGTTAATGAGGTGAAAATGAACAACGGAGCTGGCTCGTGTATCGGTAATTACGCCTATATAAACACCTTTTTGCACAAACTCGCCTGCTGTTAAAGGTTTCTCGCTGGTAGTATTGTTGCTTTTTGTTGTTCCGGCCGGCTGGTAGCCATGAACATAAGTTACTTTACTGGCCAATACCGGAATCTCAAAATCATCATCTCCGGTAACGCCTATCATTTGCTCATCGATGATGCGGGTTACAAAACCTTCCATTTTTTCATCAACAAACCGAACAAAATCGCCTAATTTATATTTCATAGCATTATGTTATTACCGTGCAAAGTTAATTTATCCGTGCACATCTGCCCTGATAATAAAACTTACTTATTTTTAACGTAAGTTTAATAGGTAATTATATGATTAATAGCTTTTAAGAAATATCAATTTTAACTATAAACATTTAAATCATACCATGAGCAACAGTACCCCTAAAAAATTGGACAGCGATTTGTTAAAACAGGTATTTGTCCACAATCTGAACCGTATTTATTTTGGAAAGTGCTATCTCGATAAACACCTTCAACATTTAAAAGGCCTTGCTTCGTTTACAGCATTGCAGCAGGCAATACAGGAGTTTTGGGACGATATCAAAAAACAAATAGCACGGATGGACAAGGTTTACACTTTGATCAATGAAATTCCGTCAGATAAAAACTGTAACCCAATAAAATCCATTATTAAGGATGAGTTTTGCCTTGATGAAGAGCAGGCTATACCGGTATTACTGGATATGGATATTATGATGTATCTGCAACTGCTTGAGCATATTAATATAACCTCGTGCCATATGCTTATCATGGCCGCTAAGGAGTTGGATTATACCGAAGCCGAGCAATTGCTTACCGAATGTAAAGACGAATCAATTGATAATGACGAGCTTTTTAGGCTCATTACCAAAGAGTATGTTGTTGCCGATTAGGTTTTTATCAAAAAAGAAAGCCATCCGCATAGCGCAGATGGCTTAAATGTTAGTTATTTAATACCCCTATTAAAATAACTGATAACAAAGTAAAAAAAATATATCCGATAGCACAAAATATTTATTCATAAATAATCTTTGTGACAGCTTTGTTACATATGGCGTGATGCTATAACGATTTATCATTGAAGTTTTTTAATCAGATGTATCGATAAATGTTTCCCGCATATCGTTATTTAGTCCAATTGATTTAAATTGGCTGCTGAAATTTAAGACGAATGATCAGACCCATTATTTTATCTGCCTTATCCTGCATGGTATTTGCACAGGTTAAGGCTCAAACTTTGTATATGCCGCGCGATATACAAAAGGCATTTAAAAACGAAACCCGCTCGCCAGATGGCCGTCCCGGGAAAAACTATTGGCAAAATCACGGACGCTACGTTATCAGTATCACAGCCGTGCCCCAAAACCGTACTGTGAAAGGCTCAGAGCAGATCACTTATGTGAACAATAGCCCGGATACTTTGAAAAGGCTCAACATGAAGCTTATTCTGAATATTCATAAGCCCGGTGCTGCCCGTTTTGGCGATGCCGCGGCAGATTATCTTACGCCCGGGATACAGTTCGATAGCTTTTTGATCAATGGCGAAGCAAAAAAAGTTCAGTCGGCATCAACAAATCAATTGGTGAGCCTGAGCAAACCCTTAATGCCGCATGATTCGGTTAAACTTGATATTGGCTGGCATTTTGAAATTTCCAAACAAAGCGGCCGCGAGGGAATGATAGATTCCACTACCTGTTACCTGGCTTATTTTTACCCGCGTGTATCTGTATATGATGATTATAACGGCTGGGACAGGTTGCCTTTCTTAGACGCACAAGAGTTTTATAACGACTTTAACGATTATACCCTGCACGTAACGGCGCCTAAAAACTACGTAGTTTGGGCTACAGGCACTTTGCAAAACCCTAACGAAGTTTTGCAACCCGAGTATGCAAAACGATTGAAAGCGTCATTCACCAGCGATTCTACCATTCACGTTGCTTCGGCGGCCGAAATGGCCGCGCAGAAGGTAACCGCTCAAAAGGACATGAACACCTGGACCTGGACTGCTAACGATATCAGCGACATGGCTGTAGGTATTAGCGATCATTATGTATGGGATGCTGCCAGTGTTGTTGTTGACGATGCTACAAACAGGAGGGCCAGCATGCAAGCTGCTTTTTTAGATAGTTCGGAAGATTTTCATCATGCTGTACAGGCTGGCCGTAACTCATTGGGCTGGCTTTCGCATAACTGGCCGGGTGTTCCTTATCCGTTCCCAAAAATGACATCGTTTCAGGGTTTTGCGGATATGGAATACCCAATGATGGTTAATGATAGCCATACTAATGATATTCACTTTTCGCAATTTGTGCAGGATCATGAAATAGCGCATACCTATTTCCCATTTTATATGGGTATTAACGAAAGCCGCTATGCCTTTATGGACGAAGGTTGGGCTACCACTTTTGAATTATTGATAGGAGCATCTGAAGTTGGCAAAGAAAAAGCCGAAGCGTTGTATAAAGACTTTCGTGTTGACAGATGGATCCACGATGCCTCAACAGCCGAGGATCAGCCGGTTATTACGCCATCGAGCGAGTTAAGGGGCGGTTATGGCAATAACTCATATGGTAAACCTTCATTAAGTTATTTCGCCCTGAAAGATATGTTGGGCGACGTATTGTTCAAAAAAGCTTTACACGGTTATATGGACCGCTGGCATGGTAAGCACCCAATACCATGGGATTATTTTAACTCCATGAGTAATATCACCGGTAAAAACCTCGATTGGTTTTTCAATAACTGGTTTTTCACCAATTACTATATTGATCTGTCGTTAAAAAGCGTAACCAAAACAGCAGGAGGCTACACAGCAACTATAAAAAACGTAGGGGGCTTTGTTGTACCATTTGATGTAAAGGTTACTTATGCAGATGACTCAAAAGAAAGTATGCATCAAACCCCGGCAGTTTGGGAAAAAAATCAAAAGCAAATTACGGTAGATATTAAAACGACTAAAGCCATTAAATCGGTTACTTTAGACGGCGGTATATTTATGGATGCCGACGAAAGCAATAATACCTGGAACAAATAATTAAAAAATGTTTATAAATAATAAAACCCGGCCATTGGTCGGGTTTTATTATTTTATGATAGTACTAAATATTATGCATTTTGTACAGAATTGTTCCAATCATCGGCGGTTGCCTTAACTTTAGCTTTAGCATCGCTGGCAGCGTCGCCGGCTTTATGTGCAATATCATCTGCTTTTGATTTAGCGGCATCAACAACTTTATCTTTAGCATCCCAAAGATCACTAACAGTACCACTAAATTTGGTTTTTGCTTTATCAATTACATTATTGCTGTAATCTTTGATTTCTCCGGCTGTGTTTTGTGCTTTGGTTTTGGCTGTATCAACCAGGTCATTTATATAGTCAGCAATATCGCCTCTTAACTCAGTGCCTTTTTCAGGAGCTAACAATAAACCCAAAGCCGCGCCCGCTGCTGCACCTACCAATAGTGCTGCTATAATTTTTGCTTGATCTTTCATGTTCTTTCTTTGTTTTATGTGTAGTCGATTTATGATATTATAGTTTAAACAACAACAATGCCAGTTTTATTTGAAAGTAGCATTCAAATATTAAGTTGAAGTATGAGGCAGATTAACAAAAAAATAAGGCAACAAAAAAGGCACTCAAAAAATTGAGTGCCTTGTAGGCTTAATGATTATATTATAATTATATAACTTTTACATTTACCGCGTTAAGACCTTTACGGCCGTTTTCAACTTCGTATTCAACGGTATCGTTTTCACGAACTTCGTCAATAAGGCCTGTTGAATGAACAAAAATATCCGGACCACCATTGCTTGGTACTATAAATCCGAAACCTTTTGTTTCATTAAAAAATTTTACTGTTCCTTGATTTTGCATTATTTTATTTATTAATGCGGCCAAGTTAGCTATAATTTACCATAATAAAGCAATACCATGGGTGTAATTTAGCTGGGGGATGAACAGGTTTACCGCTGGCCGAACCAACAAATGGTTAGGCTTCAAGACGCTATAGCTAAATGCAACTCATGTAAATGTTTTTTAAATAACAAAGCATGGGGGGATCTACACAAGCTCCTTACATCGATATACTTACTAAAAAGGTGATCTCAATAAATAGCCTCAAATGCATGTCTGATTTTTTAGCCACTTGTTTTCTATCAAAAGTTATCTGCCGATGTGTTAAATGAATAATATCTGGCTGCACAGGATTTTTAGTTTTTAAAAAGTTTAAGTTTGCAACAGTAACCGCGATTGTGGTTGGTACCCTTATAAAAATAGAATAATACAGATGAAGGCCTTTATATTTGACCTTAACGGCACCATGATCAATGATATGCCGTTCCATACCAAAGCCTGGCAATACCTTTTAAATACCGACCTGGGTGCTAATTTTACCTGGGATGAAGTAAAACCACAGATGTACGGTAAAAACCAGGAAGTACTGGTACGTATGTTTGGTCCCAGCCGTTTTACCACCGAAGAAATGGATAGGCTCTCCCTTCTTAAAGAACAGCGTTACCAGGACGAGTTTTTGCCCCACCTGGCGCTTTTACCCGGATTGCAGGAGTTTTTGGAGAAAGCTTATCAAGCCGGGATCCCGATGGCCATAGGCTCGGCGGCGATTCCTTTTAATATTGATTTTGTGCTGGATAATCTTAACATCAGGCATTATTTTAAGGCAATAGTAAGCGCCGATGACGTAGTATTAAGTAAGCCGCATCCCGAAACTTTTTTAAAGGCTGCCGAATTGCTGAATACTTTACCTGTTGATTGCCTGGTATTTGAAGATGTACCCAAAGGTGCCGAAGCTGCTGCTAATGCCGGTATGAAGGCTGTGGTACTCACCACCACCCATCAGCAGGATGAATTCGAAGCGCTGCAAAACATTATTCATTTTGCCGGTGATTTCACCGATGATTTTATTGGTAGTTTGGTGCAATAAATCAGTTGGCTTTGTTATTTTATTGTTTGTTTTAACGTATTATTGTTCAGTATCCTGTTTATAAACCAATTCTGAACCTTTTTGCGATGAAACTTAAATTTAGCTTGCTTTTACTATTGGGCGGCATGATCATCGGCTCATGCAGTGATCATATTTACGCGCCGGCCATGCACCACAGCGATATTGCCTATCTCCCTAAACCTGTATCTGCTGATGCTGTTAAAGCTGCAAACTATATTTCGGGGGCATTGGTAGTTGATGAAAGCCCTAATTACCAGGACGAGCTGGTAAGTGCACAACTGAATTTTAGCCGCGGACATGTATTCGATCATTTTAACCTTGCTTACGGCGCTTTCGGCGCATTAGGAAATTATCATAATAGCGAATTACAGCCGCAAGACCCCAACTATTTTAAAAATAAGTTTTTTGGAGCAGCGGGAGGGAGGCTATCTGGCAACTTTTTTGTGAGCGGCAAGCATATTGATTTTCGTTTTATCGGCTTCGAAGCGGCTTACAGCCATGAATTTGGCGATTATCTTAACTTCAGGAGGGCTGTTACCGATAAACCTGGTTTTTATACCGATCCTCGTGCTGATCTGTTTACTTTAGGAGGCACAAGCGAGATCATATTTCACACCAACAGGGTTGCCAACCAGTTTGGGTTCCGGCTTTTTTGGGGCGGTACGTTTGGCAATGATAATATATACCGAAATAAAAACAGCGATTACAATTACAGGGTTTATAATCCTGGTATTGTAACCGCTGCGTATTTTATGCAGATCAAAAACTTTATAGGCATTGTTGAAGCCGGTAACTATGTGCAGTTAAGACTTGGCTACAGGCTTAAATAGCTTATTCAGAATAAACGCTGCCAACCCTGTCCCGCAGGTTATAGCCAGATGCCATTACTTCGCCATAAGCGCCCGCTGTACGTACAGCTATCAGGTCGCCACGGAATGATTCTGGTAATGCTACATCTTTCTGAAAACAATCAGTGCTTTCGCATATCGGGCCTACAACATCGTATTTCAAACTTTCAGACTTGCTCACTTCAGACTTCCGGCTTAGGTTTTCTATCTGATGGTAAGCCTGGTAAAGCATCGGACGAATCAGTTCGGTCATGCCGGCATCAAGTATCAGGAAATTCTTTTTCTGCCCGTTCTTAACGTACAGTACCCGCGATATCAATGAGGCGCTTTGCGCTACCAATGCGCGGCCAAGTTCAAAGTGTACTTCCTGGCCGGGCTTAACGTTCAGGAAGCTTTTAAATACCTGGAAGTAAGCTTCAAAATCGGCAATATTGGTGTCGGGATTATAATAATCAACGCCTAAACCGCCGCCTGTGTTCAGTACTTTTACCGGGAAACCACGATCCTCAAACCAGTCCTGCATTTCGTTTATGCGGGTACAAAGATTTTTGTAAACTTCCAGGTCGGTAATTTGTGAACCGATATGGAAATGGATGCCTAAAAACTGCAGGTTATCACATTTACGCAAAGCCGCAGCCACATCGGGTAATTGCCAGGTATTGATCCCGAACTTATTTTCATCAAGACCGGTGGTGATAAAGTGATGGGTATGGGCATCAACATTAGGGTTAATGCGGATAGCTACACCCGCTTTTTTATTTTTTGCTTTGGCAAGACCATCAATAATAAACAGCTCCTGAATTGATTCCACATTGAAGCAGAAAATATCGGCATCAAGCGCCAGGTTTATTTCCCGGTCAGATTTACCTACACCGGCAAACACCACTTTGCCTTTATCAAAGCCATGCTCAATAGCCGCTTTAACCTCGCCGCCACTCACGCAATCGGCACCAAAGCCGTAGGTTTGGATAGTATCAATAACCTTTGAGTTAAAGTTGGCCTTCATAGCATAATGCACATGAAAGCCATGCTTTGCAGAAGCATCGCGGCAGGCGCTCAAAGTATTTTTCAATACCTCAAGATCGTAGTAATAAAACGGGGTATCTAAGCCGTTAAATTTATCTATAGTTTTACTTGTGAACATTGTAGTATATCATCAAATCATGCTGAACTATGTATCTTGTGAATTGCTTCGTTCGCGCAATGATGTTTAAATTTAAAATCTCAAATAAATTAATTCCAAAATCGAAAGTCCCAGATCCGAAATTAAAATAACCTGTTATGTAAGCTCCTTAAAGTTTCAACCTTATCTTCGGTTTTCACCAGTAATGACAGGTTGTGATCGCTGCCGCCGTATGATATCATCCTTAACGGGATATGTTTAACAGCTTCCAGCACACGGGCAGCATAGCCATGTTTTTCGGCACCAAAATCACCTACTACACAAATGATGGTTTGATTCACATCAATCTCTACCGAACCGTAAGTATTCAGCTCTTTGGTGATATCACCGAGATAAGTAGTATCATCGATGGTTACAGATACGCCCACTTCGGATGTAGTGATCATATCGATAGATGTTTTATAGCGCTCAAACACTTCAAACACTTTGCGTAAAAAGCCGTGTGCCAAAAGCATCCTGCTCGATTGGATCTTGATAGCAGTAATGGCATCTTTGGCGGCGATTGATTTGATCTTATCCTTTTCGCTGGTATTGGTGATCAGCGTGCCTTGTGCTTTTGGATCCATGGTGTTCAATAAGCGAACCGGGATCTTATATTTTTGCGCAGGGAACACACTTTGCGGGTGCAGGATCTTAGCACCAAAATAGGCAAGCTCGGCAGCCTCGTCAAATGATAACTGGGCAATTGGCTGTGTGCCTTTAACTATACGCGGATCGTTATTGTGCATCCCGTCAATGTCCGTCCATATCTGTACTTCCTCGCTACGGATGCCGGCACCAATTAATGATGCGGTATAATCGCTGCCGCCACGGCGCAGGTTATCTATTTCGCCATAAGCATTGCGGCAAATATAGCCCTGGGTAATAAACAGGTTTACTTCGGGATGTTTGTCAAGCAGTGGAAGCAGGTTTTCGGTAATGTGGTCAACAATAGGTTCGTTGTCCTCATCAGTCTTCATGAAATCCAAAGCGGGCAGCAGTACCGATGGTACGCCAATCTCCTTTAAATAAACATGATAAAGGGTAGTTGAAAGCAACTCACCCTGTGCCACAATGATCTTATCTTCAATATTGGTAAACAGATCATTGGCCAGGTTGCTCAGCAGCGAAAAATGATAGTCGATAACTTCTTTGCCCTGGGCTAAAAACTCGGGCTTGACAAACAATTCCTTAATAAAAATTTCGTACTTATCCTTCAGGATAGTAATAAGCTGAGCCGCCTTCTTTTTATCTCCGGCGAGGTATGCTTGTCCAATTTCTACGAGGCTGTTTGTTGTGCCTGACACTGCCGACAGCACCACCACCTGGCGCTCGGCCGGGTTAATGATGTCAAGCAGCGCTTTCATCCGGGCGGGGCTACCTACTGATGTCCCACCAAATTTTAAAACTTTCATTTTTATGTTGCTGTTAACCTTGTTTGAACTGATGTTGAGCTATCATTTTGCTGATTTTCAAGCATCAATATTTGAGGCGCTAAAAATAGTGTTTTATAATGCTTATCTGTAATATGAACTGAATTAAAATTTGCAAACCGAGTTATGATATTTGTCATTTGTCATCCTGAGCGATAGCGAAGGATGGCAACCTTTTTACATATATCCATCATCAAATAATTTTTTTCTAACTTCACGGTGATATATCATCCGTTTTTCGCACTTACTATTAAACGCATTGATCATGGTACATGAAATAGTTTTTGATGGTCCTGCAGCACAAAGGGAAAAGCTTATTGCATCGCTCTACAAAAGCGCTTTCCCCGCGGTAGCGAAATATGTAAGTAAAATGGGTGGCTCTTTTGATGACGCAAAGGATGTTTTTCAGGATGCGCTTGTTATTTATTACGAGAAGGCTGTTAACGGCGGGCTCTTTTTAAACACCGGCGAAAAAGCTTACTTGTTAGGTATTGCCAAGCACCTTTGGTTTAAAAAATTCAGGGATGGTAGTAATAACCTGCCATTTGATAGTTGCGAATTTGATATTGCGGATGAAGCCGACGAACAGCCATCTGCCAATAAACTGATGCACTACCTGGAAACGGCTGGTAAAAAATGCATGGAGCTGCTGAGTGCCTTTTACTATCATAAACTGACGATGAAGGAGGCTGCAAGCTTGTTTGGCTATGCTGGCGAGCGCTCGGCCACTGTGCAAAAGTATAAATGCATTGAAAAAGTAAGGGAAACTGTTAAAGAACAATCATTGGCTTATGAGGACTTCATTGAATGAGATAAAGGCAATTGATGATCATGTTTTGAAACAGGCAGCACCTGACGAGGCGTTACTATTTGAGGCTAAACTGATCATTAATCCCGGGCTTAAACAACAGGTGGCCTGGCATGAGCAAACCCTTAGCCTGGTGCGGCAGTACGGGCGTAATAATTTCAGGGCCGAGATCGAGGCCGTGCATCAAAAACTATTCAGCCAGCCCGAACATGAGGGTTTCAGGCAAAAGATCATGCGTTTATTTCGCAAACGCTAAAAGCAAAATTTTATGAATATCAATCAAAATGAGTTCCGCAAATACGCGGTGGGGCATCGCCGTGTGCAAAGTTTATATGTCGACAGGTTTATCGGGCAGGTAAATAACAGCAAAATAAATATGGGTATGACGCCCTATATTATGGAAGAGCGCCAAATGAACATTTCACAAATGGATGTTTTTTCGAGGCTGATGATGGACAGGATTATTTTTCTGGGGACGGCTGTTGATGACAATATAGCCAATATCATACAGGCACAATTGCTGTTCCTGCAATCGGCCGATGCCAAAAAGGATATCCAGATCTACATCAATTCGCCGGGAGGTTCAGTATATGCGGGCCTGGGTATCTATGACACCATGCAGTTCATTTCGCCCGATGTGGCTACCATATGTACCGGGCTGGCGGCCTCTATGGCTGCTACATTGCTTTGTGCCGGGGCTAAAGGCAAAAGGGCGGCGTTATCGCACTCGCGGGTGATGATGCACCAACCATTGGGAGGGGCGCAGGGGCAGGCTTCGGATATTGAAATAGCCGCCATACAGATAGCCAAAATGAAAAAAGAACTTTATGATATAGCAGCTAAGCATACAGGTCAAAGCTATGAACGAATTCATGAAGTATCCGATCGTGACTATTGGATGATAGCCAAAGAAGCCAAAGCTTTCGGTATGATTGATGAGGTTTTGGGAAGTAAGGAGGATTAAAAAAAAAATGTCATTGCGAGGAGGGACGACGAAGCAATCGCATGTTATACAGGGCGGATATGCTTCCGTGCGATTGCCACGCTATCGCTCGCAATGACATTTTTTTATTTATTTACTTATTCAACGCATCCACCTTGTCAAAAAACTCGTTTTGTAATTTGATCGTGCTGGTATCGGCCTTGATAGCTTTGAGCGCCTGTATAAAAGAGGCTATTTCGTGCTCTGCTATAAATTTGCCAAATTCGGGTGTGGCTTTAGCTCCTTCGCCGGCGTAGTGGTTAGAATAAGCAGCGTACCACCATATAGGGGTATAAACATTGGTTAGGTTTAAACGGTGCTGGTTATCGCCAGATTGCGATGCCGCCCTGTCCATCTTCATTAGATCCGGGCGATAGTAGAGCATTGACGCGGTTTCACTTTCGCCTGCATGCTGGTCATTTTCCATGGCTGATTTATGCATTTTGCGGTATTGGGTATTGTATTCCTTATCACGATCTTCAGGATTGTAAAAGTACACTGCATAATTGTGCCGTTTGTTAAGCAGCGATTGCATAAAGAATTGGATAAACTCGGGGTTTCCGCCATGCCCGTTCAGGATCACAATTTTATCAAACCCGTTGCGGGCAATTTCATCGCAGGTGGCTTCCAGCAAATCCCATATTACCTTACTTGGCAAGGCGAAGGTGCCGGGTTGGTGACGGGCTTCATTGATCTGCCCGTAAAAATAATCAGGAAATACAACAGCATATTCCGACTTAACAGCATGGGCAGCCCACTCACGTACATGGATCAGGTCGGTGCCAAGAGGCGAGTGCGGGCCATGCTTCTCGAGGATACCAATGGGGAGGATACAGGTTTTTGATGATTTTTCGAGCGCCGCCGGAAAATCCGATGCAACAAGCTCATCCCAGCGGGCAGGTATTTGCTGGGCAAAAGAATAAGCAGAAAGCAGCAGCGCTGCAAGCAGTAACAGGTAAGTTTTCATAAATTAAAGGTTTGGTAACAGGTTTATAGCAAGCTGTATTTGCCTTGAAATTTACGAACTTAAGCTGTTGTTTTTCAACTGATAATTTAAAAGTTACAATAAATTATCAGCGCATGTTGGGTAGTGAGTAGCAGAAAGCCGCTCCCTTTACCCGGTTGTTTTCAACCCAGATGCGGCCATTCATCTTTTCGGTGAAATCTTTGCAAATCATAAGTGCAACGCCTGCCCCTTTTTCTTTTTCATTACTGTACTGCATATTAGCTTTGAAGTTAAATAGCAGCTGAAGTTTATCGGGTGAGATGCCTTTGCCTTCGTCCTGTACGCAAACAGTTACATCTTTACCACTTGATGCGCTTATGGTAACGGTTGAATTATCGGGCGAGAACTTGATGGCATTATGTATGAAATTTCGGTGTATGAACTGAACCAGTTCTTTATCGGCATAAATTATAATAGCCGGATCAATCGTATTGATAAACTTAAGGCCACGATCTTTACCTAATAAGGTGAATGGTTGCAAAGCCTCCTCAATAAGTTCATTTAAAGGCAACGGAACAGCTTTATAATCAAAGCCCGAAAGTTGTTGTTTGATCCACTGCAATATGTTTTCAAAAATTTCCAGCGAGATATTTGAAGAATGCTCCATGGTATCTACCAGGTCCATTAACTCTTCGCGCGTAAAAGAATCAGCATCTTTAAGCACAGTTGCCAGTGTTTTAAGTGCGCCTATCGGCTGCCTGAAATCATGCGCAAGGATGGATACCAGCCGGTTGTTAAATTCGTGATCTATTTCCAGTTTATCATTTCGTAACTGTACAGTACGGTTTAGTTCTTCAAGTGTAAGACCATGCTTTTTCTTGAGATTATAAAGCCGGTAAGTAAATATTACGGTTATGGCTGTTATGATAAATAAAATACCCAGTACAATGGCCAGTATCTGCCTGTTTTGGCTTCGGATGGTGATGGCCTCAAGTTGTTGATCTTTCAGGGCATAGTCTATGTAGTCAAAGCCCGATGTATTGGTGTATTTTTCTTCGTCGTCATACAGTTTCAGCAGCTTTTCGCTGTAACGCTGCACCTCACTAAGATTGTTCTGAGCGATGTAGATATCATACAATTTTTTTCCAAAGATCTTTTGATAATAATGGTAACCGCTTTTTTCGGCAATGGAAAGGCCTTGTTTATAATAAGCAGTGGATTTTGCCGTATCGTTACCCATATACAGATCGCCAAGGTTCATAACAATGTCGAGGCTCAAATAATAAAGCTCCATGGCTAAGCCGTTGCTGGCAGCCTGTTGTAATAACGCAGCGCCTTTTTCGCGTTCGTTATTTTGAAGGTACAATAATCCCTGAACCTGATCAGCTTCAATCAGCGTGCGCTTATCTTTAAATCGGGTACCTATTTCGCGGGCTTTATTTAGATAAATTTCAACGGAGTCTTTTGGCACCTGATCGGGGTACAGGAGGAGGTAATTACATAATGCCAGCGACATGATGGAGTCGCGATGCAAGGTTTTACCAATGTTTATAGCACGTTTAAAAAAATCTATCGCTTTTTTATCCTCATTGTTTTCATTAAACACCAGGCCTATGTTCATTAGTCCCTGCACAACATTTGAGGTGTCTTTCAATTCCTGGTACAGGTTATAAGCCTCGTTGTAATAACGTAATGAAAGCTGCAAATTACCTTTCAGATCGTAAACAATTCCTATTGCGTTAAGTGCATCAGCTTTACCTGCCTTGTAGTTAAGCCGCTCGGCTATAGTTCTGGCTTTTTTTGCATAGTAAAAAGCACTGTCGATGTTTTGCTCATACATGAGCATGCCCAGCCGGTTTAGTGTATTTACATATTGTATACTATCGCGAAGGGATGGCAGAACTTTTTTTAAGTTACTAAGCTCTTTTGACTGACCGAAACATACGGATACAGCAAGCAAAAGCAGTATTAAGAAGCTTACGGTTTTTTTCATTAACTGATGTCAGCAAACAGGTTTTGTAGTTGAAAATTTAGCCTAAAGCCGTTATACGTATGAAAAAACAGTATTGTTGGAAAATATTAAATAAAAATATGCCGGCTACCGATGGCTCACACTGTGTTTAGTACGATATTAAGCTTATTTATAATAATACCTGTTATTTGATAAAGGTTTGGTTATTTTCAGTTGAACGTTTTACCTCGTATTCATTATAATGAATCGGGGTTGGGTATAAAATTCATAAACGCCTGGAACTTGGCATAATAGTTTTGCATGTTTAGCTGATAATAATAGGCACCACGTTTTGAACCTGCTTTATCTTTATCGGCCAGTTTAATAAGCAAACCGGTTGCCAGTACCCTTTTACTGAAATTACGCTTATCAATAGTAGTATTAAATACAGATTCGTAAAGCGTTTGCAATTGTGGTATGGTAAACTTGGTAGGCAAAAGCTCAAATAAAATAGGGTGCATGGCCGCTTTGTAGCGGATGCGCTTGCGGGCCTGTTCAACCATTTCCTGCTGATCAAATATCAATTTAGGTGCGCGCTTAAGCTGAAACCACTCGGCCTGGTAATCATCACTGATCTGGGCTTCATACTTATGGATGTCAACCAGTGCAAAGTATGCCACGGATACGGTACGCTCAATAGGGTCGCGCTGGGGTTGCCCAAAAGTATATAACTGTTCAAGGTACACGCCCTCCAGTCCGGTTAGTTGCTTCAGGATACGGTTGGCGCTCTGGTCAAGGCTTTCATCGGGCTGAACAAATCCACCCATCAAACTCCAGTTTCCCTTTTCGGGCTGGAAACCTCTTTTTATAAGTAAAATTTTTAAAACCTCGCCATCAAAGCCAAAAATGATACAATCAACAGCTAATAATAACCTTGTTTGCTTAGAGTACTTGAGCATTTATAAACAGTAATAATTTTATGGTAGAAACAAATATAGAATAACAATTGATATAAGCAGACAAATTTGCTATGTTATCCCGGTTAAAAAAGTATTAATTTACAATAGTTAGTCAAATGTGTAAATTAATTGTGCTTTTTACAATAATAGTTGCCGATTATTCATTATTTATTCTCCCCAGGCTGATATTACAAGCATACGGTTTCCACCATAGTTGCGGTGCTCGCACAAATAAATTCCCTGCCACATGCCTAAAGCCAGTCGCCCGTTGCGGATTGGGATGGTTACCGAACTGCCAAGCATTGCAGCTTTTAAATGGGCCGGCATATCATCAGAGCCCTCGTCATCATGTAAATAATCAGGATCATTTTCGGGCACAGCTTTGTTGAAATACATCTCAAAATCCAGCCTTACGGTTGGGTCGGCATTTTCATTGATAGTTAACGATGCCGATGTATGCTGGATAAATACCTGGCAAATACCTGCTTTTAACTCCTGTATTTGAGGCAGTGCGTTAGTTACTTCGGCTGTGATAAGGTGAAACCCTCTTTTTCGTTCCCTGAGCTGAAGCGTTTGCTGAAATATTTTCATAAATAGTTTGCGTTATAGCATTACTGCAAACATATCTATAAAGATTGTTTGGTTTTTGTTTTTGCAGGGCTTACAATATTTAAAGTTGTTTAACGCTTTTGTAAAGTTTTATCCAATAATAGCGGGGTTTAGTTGTGTGCCGGGAGTAGTGAACAACCTGTTGATGAATGCTTTTATTTTTTCGATAAAGCTCTTTCTGGTTGATTTTTGAATAGCTTGAATTTGATCATCATCCGGAGGCTTTGGGTTATCTGCATCCTGCATTTCTTCCAAAACAATCTCACGAATGTCGGGGTCACGGTTCACGATCTCATCCAGTTCGCTAAGCTCGTTGAAGGTAGCAGTGCCATTTTTTTGCCGCTTTATAAGTATTTCAAAACGGTCCTGATTGAAAGTACGCCTTTCCAGTTGCTTGCCGTGTTTCATAACATTTATAGTATCTTTTTTATAAACTCAAATTAAGTGCCATGTATTTATTGTGTTGATTTACAGTATTTTGATTTTGTTTTTGATTTTTGAATTTGCATCATTTTGACACACGGATCGTTCGTTTTCGTGCAGTGGGAATGTGTAACTTTATAATAAATCAGGCTGATAAATGAATGGATAATCTCACAAAACAGATCCAGGGCTTAGCTCCCTTACTCCAAGTTTTTGATATGCCTGTCGCTATAGGCTTTTACCGCGACGTGCTGGGCTTTGAAGTAGTACAAGCATCGGGTAAAGGGGATGATGTTGACTGGGTTTTAATCAAACTCAACAATATAGAACTGATGCTCAACACGGCCTATGAAAAGCCGGACCGACCTCCCGAACCTGATGAGCAACGCACAGCAGCCCATACTGATACTTCTCTATATTTTGGCCATCCGGATATTGATCAATTATATAGCTATTTATTGGGTAAGGGAATGCACCTTAAAGAGCCCCAAATTACAGGCTACGGCTGGAAGGCTATTTATTTGCTTGATCCTGACGGTTACCTGTTATGTTTTCACTGGCCCATGAAATAGTGTTATAACTTTTCGTAATGGTCTTCAGGCCCGTCGGCCGCCACGGGTACCGTGCCATAAAATGTAAGTATTTGGCCTTCTATCCTAAAAAATGTGGTATTACCGGTTGAAGTATCATTATCAAACATGATCTGTTCATGTGTATTATCGAACCTGCGGGTGCGATAAGTGCCGCTTTTTATCAGGGTATCCTTATGCGTCCGTTTGTAGGTATTGGTAGTGAAGGTTATAATATTGCCATTGCCAGGTTTTACCAGATTGGGATTAGGAGGTGTGCAGTAGCAGCTGGTGCCACGGTATTCCCATTTGCCAATCAATTGGTCATTATTAGGGGTTTTATCCTTTTTACAGCTTAATAAAACGGCGAGTACGCCGAATAAAAATAGCTTTTTCATACCTTAAGGTTTATTATACTTTACGGTGCTGCAAGGCTAAACGCTACAAGTAAACCGTTATTGGTAACAGTTTCAATACACAATTTGCGGGCATCAATTAATTGACTACTTTGGTGTAAACCAATCTATTCTCCTATAAATCACGAAACAGCATAACTTATCAAGGCGCAGGTTTATCAGCAGCGCAGCACTCGCCTCGGCCGGATTTTTGGCATTTTCAAAATCATCATTTGCAGGCGCAATTTTAACCAAGGCTAATAAACCTAATTCGCTTATTAACGGTGTACAAATAGGGGTTATTACTTATTCGTTCAGAAGCATGCCCGATACTATTGATGACTTGCTGAAGTATTGTATCGACTGTAACATCAATGCAATTGAACTCATGGGCGATGCTGCCGAAATTTATGCGGGCGCTCCTAAACGTGAAGCCGGCGAAGACTGGGCAGTATTTGGTAAAAAAATAGCCGAATGGCGTGCCACTGCCCCGATAGATAAGTTTAAGGAGATCCGCAAAAAATATAATGATGCGGGAGTAAGTATTTATGCCTGGAAACCTAATGCACTCGGCTCTAAAAACAGTGATGCCGAAATTGATTATGCCTTTAACGCAGGTAAGGCCCTTGGTGTAAACCACGTAACGGTTGAGCTACCCGACGAGGCACAAACAAAACGCCTGGGTGATATTGCTGCCAGGCATAAAATGATGGTTGGTTATCATGCCCATACCCAGGCCACACCAACCCTTTGGGATACAGCCTTAAGTCAGTCAAAATATAATGGTATTAACCTTGATGTTGGTCATTATGTGGCAGGTACCAGCAGCAGTCCGATACCGTTTATTGAAAAATATCATGATCGCATAACAAGCATGCATATCAAGGACCGTAAGTTTCATGACGGGCCTAACCAGCCCTGGGGGCAGGGCGATACCCCAATAAAAGAAGTGCTGCAGCTTTTAAAAAACAATCACTATAAATTCCCGGCTACTATAGAGTTGGAGTACAAAATTCCGGATGGATCAGACGCGGTGAAAGAAGTAAAAGTTTGCCGCCAGTTTGCTGCGGATGCGCTGGCGTAGATTAGGGCAATAATCCGGAGGAATGGTGTTTAAATAATTCGATCTGTTTTATTAAATCACATACTGAAAAATTTCTACACTGATGCTTTGCGAACTCTCGATACGTAAAAATTAGTGTGGGGATTTTTCAATTACCGTTTTCTATTTGCATTTGGTTGAAAACGATTTCCCCGGGCAGTAATTCAGTATGCTGTTATTTGCGGGTTGTGTTTTGTAAATTTATATTTATTAAAAAACAGATATGGATAACTCATGCAAACTGAAGCTGGAATGGATTCCTGCTGCTTATAGTGCAATAGGCAAAGATGGTAGTGATACACCAGTTGGCAAACCGAAACAGGTGCAGCCTGTAAACGGGATTTATCAGGGCGGCAGTGGTTTTGCAAAACATAGGGCTTATAAAAAGAAACATTAAAATGGTATTTTGCCCTGGGTTGGTATAATGGCCTATCTTTATAAAATGGAATCAAAAATATTTTCGTACAAGGTAGACGGCATCGCGCTTAAACCTGTTAGCGACCAGCTAAATATTAGCCCGGTGTTTGATCGTAAAGAGCTGCTGAGTAAATTGAAAGATCTTTTTAAAGACGAAGAGTACAAAGTAGACGAGCGTACCCTCGACTATAAAATTAAAGACGGACAACTTTATATTGAAGGAGTGGTTACTAAACAGGAAGCTGCCAAATCGATAGGGTTTATGAGCGGGAAATAGGCCGCAAACTTTATAAATTATGCTGCCTGTTAATTAATCTTAAAACTCGTAAACGTTTCCCTGGTAACAGGTTTTGTATAGTATGATTTTACCTGCTGATACTGCTTTGAACGTATCAGATCTTTTGGAAGTATCGAAAAGCTAACAATATAGATCTCAATGGTTTTCCCAATCAGGTGTTGTATTTTCATAAACTCATCCAGGAATTCCCATCCGCTAAAAGGGTTCATATAAATATCAAGAAAAATGACATCAGGAAGTTCATCCTCATTTTGCAGATGTTCCCTAATATAGCGGATAGAATACTCGGCATCGGTACTGTAAGTAACAGCATCAAAAGCCAGGTATTTGTCCTGCATCCCTTTCATAATGGCAATATCTATTTGATTGTCATCAATGTATAAAAGCGTTTTGGCCATTTAGGTTAGATTTAGATTATACTAATATATAGCTAAAAGCTATATTGATAGCTTGGGAGCGGGCATACATCAACGTATTTGTGTAGAGTTGAGAAAGGTGTGGTATTCTTAATTATCTGATTTTTAATTTTTTATATTCCTGTTTTGGGGGGATTTCTCATTTTTGTACAATTTTATATTTGAATAAAGCAAGGTGCCGTCGGTTATTTGCAAAATCTATCGGCCAGGTCTTTAAGCTCTCGCCGAAAGAACGCTGTTTTTATCGTAATAGCCGTAAATCGTATCATTTTTTCTTCAATTCATCTCAAAGTGGTAGCCGGGTAAAATGCTGCATAAAAATTTTATGATGTTTGCCATTGCACCAACCCGCAGCTTCTGTCAAGCTGCGGAGTTTGAATAAATAACCAATGGAATTAGCAGAACCTGTAGTATCAACACCAATATTAAAAACTAAACAACATTTCGAAATTTTAGATGGCCTTCGTGGTATTGCAGCCATTGCCGTTGTAATATTTCATTTTATGGAGTTTGTTGTGCCTGATTACAGCAAAAGTTTTATTGCTCATGCGTATCTCGCCGTCGACTTCTTTTTCTGTTTGTCGGGGTTTGTAATAGCTTATGCTTATGATAACAAACTGAAGGGCTTGGGTAATAAATCGTTTTTTAAATTGCGGCTCATTCGCCTGCATCCGTTGGTCGTTATCGGTTCGGTTATCGGCTTGCTTGCGTTTGTATTTGATCCGTTCAGTAACCTTTACGCTACCTATGGCGCAGGGCAAACTTTGCTTATGTTTTTGAGCTCATGCCTGCTTATCCCGTATCCTATCGTACATGAGCGCTATTTTAACCTGTTCCATCTCAATCCGCCAACATGGTCGTTGTTTTGGGAATACGTTGCCAATATTGTTTATGCGCTGGTGCTGGTTAAACTTCGTAATAAAATGTTGTGGCTGCTAACCGCAATTGCTGCCGGGTTACTTGGTTACGAAGCTTTAAAGGCGGGTTACCTTGGGGTGGGCTGGGGAGGAGACAGTTTTGGCGGCGGTGCAATCCGTGTTTCCTTTTCGTTTTTAGCCGGAATCTTAGTGTTCCGTTCAAATTGGATAATTAAGTCGCGCCTGGGTTTTTTAGTTATTGGTCTGTTACTGTTAATTGCGTTTCTTGTACCTTTCTCTGATAAGGCAAATCATATAACCGACCCGCTTATAGTGATCTTTTATTTCCCGTTTTTGGTAGCGTTAGGGGCGGGGGCGGGGTTGCATACCCGGTTTGCTAAACTTTGTAAGTTTTTGGGCGATATTTCATATCCGCTTTACGTTATTCATTATCCGTTTTTTTGTGGCTGTTTTTGAGCTACCTTGAAGCTAAAAAGCCTTCGATGGCTGAAATGATAATCATGATCCCTGTTGGCGTGTTGTTACTAACCGCTTTAGCTTATGTAATTATGATTTATCTCGATCTTCCAATCCGTAACTATCTGAAAAATAAAATGCGGAAAGGGCGGGGGATTAGTAAAGTTAAAGCTTAGGCTGCTACGCCACTCTGGGCTGCCGGATGTTTATGTAAAATTACTGTTGCATGTTGATTTTTGGATAAATTATGATGGTTTTTTTACTGATTGGGCAATAAAAACTAATTGGTTACGTTAATAGTTTTCCACAAAGCGCAGTATCATGCACCAAGATGTGCCGTTTTTCGATACGCTAAATTAATGTCTTTTGCGTTGATAATCAGTTGTTAAAGTATAATGTGTTGTTAAGAAAGTACCACTACAACAACACTACTTCAATTTATTGTCGTGTTTTAGCTGTGTTAAATTAGAATTTACTTTTTACTTTTATCTCACCAATTATATTAAACTACAGTGGGTAAGAGTATTAACAGCAGTCATATCCAACAATTGATAGCGGGCGATGAAGCCGCTTTCGATTTGATTTATGAAGTGTACAGCAGCAAAGTTTACCGGCTGGCATTCCGGTTTCTGAAGGATGCACAGCAGAGCGAGGAGATTGTGCAGGAGTGTTTTATAAACCTTTGGACAAGCCGCGAAAAATTGAATGCCTCAGGCGATATCTGGCTGTACCTTTACGTTATCGCAAAACGCTTATCGTTGAATTCATTAAGGCAGGTGTTCCAATCGCGGGAGCTTTCAGATAAACTGGCTAACCACATCGCCACCGCTCATAATGATACCGAAGAGGATTTGCTGGTTAGCGACCTGGAACAATTTACAGAACGGATAATTAATAAGCTTCCACGCCAGCAGCAGCTTATTTTTAGGTTGAGCAGGGTTGAACACCTTACTCACAAAGAAATTGCTGATCAGTTGCAGATTTCGCCCAATACGGTAAAAAATCATATGGTTGAGGCGCTGAAAACCCTCAAATCGCAACTGCAGTATTCCGACCTTATTTTTATGCTTGCCTTATTCTTCTGGATCAATTAAAGGCGATCCTCTTTCCTAAACCTTTTCAATCAAGTCTGCTTACCCTGTAATTTAATGCCGCCGTTGTGCCGCCGGTTACATCGATGGTTACGCCTGTTATTTGACCTGCAAGGTCTGATGCCAGGAAAACCGCTGTGTTAGCGATATCGGCCATTAGTGGAAGCTTTTTAAGCATAGTATCAGCTTCCATTTTTTTTAAGATGGGATCCATAATATCAGGCATGGTATCAATGGCATTTTTAAATATCCGTGAATCGGGCGAGCCTCCCGAACGGATATTTACAACACGGATGCCGTAAGCGCCCAATTCAGACGCAAGTGTACGTGAAAAACTTTCAACCGCACTGCATGCTGGGCCAAAGCCGCCTGTATGCGGGTAACCGATACCGCCTGGCGTAGCAGTGAGTGACAAAATTACACCCGATTTTTGTTTCATCATTACCCTTGCGGCAGCAATAGCCGTCATGAAGCGGGTTTGCATGGTTAGGGTAATGGGTTTTACAAAATCTTCGGCTGATATTTCGGCAAGGGGAATGTTTTGCACTACATCAACACCAACGGCATTAAAGGAAATATCAACGGTTCCTGCATGATCTGTAATTTGCTGCAAATGCCCGTCGATTGCTGTTTCGTTAAATGCATCCACAATAGCTATTTCGGCCCGGCCGCCTGCAACAATAATTTCATCAGCTACTTTTTTTATTGTTTCCTGATTAGGGCCGGTTAAAAATACCGTTGCACCGGCAGCAGACATTGCCTTTGCTACCGCGCCGCCCAATGAGCCTCCTGCTCCGTATATTACCGCATTTTTGTTTTGCAAAATCATATGCTTTTTTGACTAAAGATAATATCTCAAATGCCAGATTACATAGCAAACATACTGGTAAATATTACTTTAGTTCACAGCTTAAAGGTGACAAGCAGAGAAGGAATGATCTGGAGGGTATGGAACCAACCGGCTAAAACCAGTATATGCCGCGCAACCCGGAGATCATGACTACTCGCTTCGTAAGCTTTTTACCGGATTGGCCAGAGCAACTTTAATGATCTGAAAGCTGATGGTGATCAGCGCGATAAAAATGATCACACCAGCCGAAAGTGCAAACAGCCACCATTGCAGCGGTACACGGTAAGCAAAACTTTGCAGAAAGCCGTTAGTGGCATACCAGGCCAGCGGCATGGCAATGGCGATGGCTATAACGATCAGCACAATAAACTCGCGTGATAAAAGGATAAATAAGGTGTTTACACCTGCGCCAAGCACCTTGCGGATACCGATCTCCTTAAACCTTTGTTCGGCGGAGAACATAACGAGGCCGAGTAGCCCGAGGCAGGAAATGAAGATGGCAAGTATCGCGAAGGTATCAGCCAGCCGGTTAATGATCTGGTCATTTTGGTATAAATGTGCATATAGCTGGTCTGTAAAGTAAATGACCGGCGGGAAAGCCGGGTTCAGCCGTTTGCTCAACTGCTGAATTTCTGCCAGCACGATTGGTGTTTTACCGGGTTGTATCCTGATCAATATTACACCACCCTTTTGGTTTTCGCCAGAGGCCAGCACCATTGGGCTTACGGTTTCATGGAGGGAGTGAAAATGAAAATCCTTGACAACGCCCACAATCATGCGCTTTTTGCCCAGCCAGGTAAATGGCTGACCTACCGGATGCTTATATCCTGTAAGCTTAACAGCCGTTTCGTTCAGGATATAGCCCGAGGTATCTGCCGGATCATCAGCAGCAAACTCATGGCCGGACAGCAGCGTCAATTTCATCGTTTTGAAGTAATCATAACCGATAGCCGCATGGGTAAACAGCGTGTTCATCGTTTGATCATGACCGATCCAGTCTACCGCCGCACTGCTGCCATAAATATCGACCGGTGCCATGTTGATGCGGCTGACTGCCTGTATGCCGGGCTGGTTTAACAGTTCATTTTTAAAGACCGCGTATTTGGCGTCAAGTTCACCCTCGACTGGCAGATAGACCACGTTCTCGCGGCTATAGCCCAGGTCTTTCGACTCCATATAGCGCATTTGACGGGAAACGATGACCGTGCTGGTAATCAGGAGGACAGCAAGTATAAACTGGAATACGACCAGTCCTTTACGCAGCAGTAAGGTGCCGGTATCCAGTTTGATGGTACTTTTTAATACCTTGACCGGTTTAAAAGCGGACAGGAACAAAGCAGGGTATAAGCCTGATAGCAGGCCGGTGACCACCGTGATACCCAATAGCTGCAACCAAAAGAGGGGCTGGCCGAAAGGTAGCCCGATCTGTTTCTGTACCAATCCATTAAACCAGGGCCGCGCCAGCATTAACAAGGGCAAAGCCAAGGCCACCGCCAACGCGGTCACGATCAGGGCTTCCCAAATAAACTGGCTGACAAGTGCAGGTCGCAAGGCACCTATCGCCTTGCGTACGCCGACTTCCTTCGCTCTTTTTATCGACCTTGCCGTCATCAGGTTCATGAAATTGATACAGGCGATCAGCAGAATAAAAACGGCGATGAGGCTGAAAAGGCGCACATATCGGATACGACCACCATCGGGCTTGCCGTTTTGAATGTTGTTGTTTAAATAGGCATCGGCATAGGGTTGCAGCGCCAGGTCGGTGTAAGCGATAGCCGTTTTCCGGTTGATATGCCAGTACAGGTCAAAGAAGCGGGCGATCTTGGCGTTTACGGCTTCTGCATTCGCCTGCTGTCGCAACATCACATAAGCGTTAGGCCCGTTATTGCCCATTTCTTTGGCCCAGGGATTATTCTCCAGGAAGGTGTCCCAGTTGAGCAAAAAATCAAAGCTTTGCGATACGTTCGGTGGCAGGTCGTCGAACACAGCGCTGACTTTGAAATTCTTCCGGTTCTGGTAGCGAATCATTTGGCCTATGGCCTGTTCAGGGCTACCGTAAAATATCCCGGCCATTTTTCTGGATATCGCAATAGATGATGGTGAATTCAGAGCGGTTTGTGCGGTACCGGCCAGCAAGCGGTAACTGAACATGTTAAAGAAATCTGCACCTGCTGAATTGCCGATCATTTTAACGACTTTATCACCGGTCTGGAAAGTGCTCGTTTCAACAAAACCCATATTGGTGGCATATTGGATGTCCGGATAACTCCTTTTTAATTCATCGGCCAGGATGCCTGGCATTTCATAACTGCCGGTTTCCGCCTTGTTATAAAAATCACTTTTGTACACTTTAAACAAACGTTCGCTACCTGCAAAGAAAGCATCCGTGCTGTACTCGTTCTGTACCCATAACAGGATCAAAAGGCTACAGGCCAGCCCGACAGCGAGCCCTGAAATATTAATGACACTTTGCGATTTATTCCTTAGTAAACCGCGCCAGGCGGTTTTGATATAATTCCTGATCATAAAATAGCGTTTGATTTCTGAACGCAATGATACCTGCTTAAGCCGCTGCGGAAGGCCCGGATTATAACCTGGGCGCTGTTTTTCCAACTCATTTTTGTATTCGGCGGCGCTTTTCCTGGTCACAGCTCTAAAAACCCGGTTAAAAGTTGTCTTAGAATTGAACCCCGATTCGTAGGCTATCCCCAGCAGGGTGAGCTGGTCATAAGCGGGCTGACGCATTTTCCGGGATACTTCCTGTACCCTCAATTCATTGATAAAATCGTTGAAGTTCTTTTTGAGTCCCAGATTGATGATGCGTGATAACTCATGTACCGGAACGGTCAGTTCGGCGGCCAGCGCTGGCAGGTTCAGTTCGGGGTCTTCATAAAGTCGTCGTTCCTTTACGGTTTGCTTCAGCCATCGGCCTTTTTCACGCAGGTCGTCCCGATTCCGATTTGGCTGCGGTGTAGCAATAACAGCGCCCGGCTTTACAATCACCTGCGCTGCCATAACAACAAGTACAGCGGCGGAAGTTACCACGAAAGCCTCGCTAAACAACCATAACAAAACGCTAAAAGCAAACAAATACAAAAACGTTTCCAGCCGCCGGAACGCAAAACGTGGCCTGTCCATTAATATGGGCTGCATGCGATTGTAAAATTGCTGTACTGCCCGGTGAGAAAGATATAGGTAAACGAGGATAGAAACGGATACCAACCAGGCGGGCACCAGCGGGCTGATGAACACGACACCGAAATGAGCCCAGTCTTTGCTGCGGAAAAGCTGCTCGGGCCGCACTGTTTTGCGTGTAAAAAAATAGAGCAAGGGACCCAATGTCAGTGAAAGGTTTACTGATAACTGCGCCAAATGCAGGGCAACGACCACAAGGGCGGCGCTTAACCACAGGCCGGCAGCCGGCACTTGCTTTCTGGCAAATACTAACAATAAGGCCAGCGTAAGTGCGCTGACTATAGCCGCCAGGCCAAGCAGGTCATAAACGCCGATATGAAATATGAAGGAATGCAAGTGCGTTTATAAGTCAATTTTTATTCCAAACCTATAAATAATTGACCGATAGTGAATTACTTTAATAAGAATTACAAACTGTAACAGAAGCGAACGCCTGTATGTACGGTTTTAGTCATTCCCGTCATTCGCCAAAACACTATTGAAAGGTGCAACACTATTTGGTTTCGATATAGCCTGCCGGGTTTGAGTTGCATTAACGAGCGTTGAATGACCAACGACGATCATCCAACCGCTGATTACACCATTATGATAGAAATAGTGCGCCACCAGAAGAAGAAAAATACATTTTTTTTAAAATATTTCACATTCGGGTAGTCCTATGCTTTGAGTTGTGTGTTCTATACACAAATGCCCCTATCTGGGAGATTTGTATATAAACCAAAAACATGAATAACAAAAGGCTCAGGAGTTTACTTGAACAGTATTTTAACGATGCTATAAGCGATACAGATCGTACGGAGCTGCTCAGTTATCTGAACGACAATCCCGGCGAAGTATTTAGCAGTGTTGATGAAGAAATGCTGAACCTTGAAGGCGCTCCTGAGTTTGATAATGTCCGTGCACAAAAGGTACTTGCCGATATCAAGGCTGATTCACGATTTAAAGATGAGGCTATTGTTCCGCTGCCTGTTATCCGCAAAAGCAATATTATAAAATTATATGCCGGTTGGGTAAAGGTTGCAGCTGCTGTTTTAATTTTCGCGTCGGTAGGGTTTTACTTTGTGCACCGCCAAAAAATGGGGACAGCTAAAAACCAGGTTGCTGCCAATGTCTCTGCCAAAATTGTTCCGGGGAGTAATAAAGCTATACTTACGCTGGCTACCGGTAAAAGTATAGTATTAGATAGTGCTGCTAACGGCGCACTTGCCAATTCGGGAAAAAGCCAGGTAAATAAAGTGGGGGATGGCAAACTGGTTTACGATGTATTGCCAAATGCCACTCATGCAGGTGTTAATGCTGTTTTATACAATACACTCACTATCCCGCCGGGTGGCCAGTACCAGGTGGTGCTGCCTGATGGTACACAGGTATGGTTAAACTCATCATCGTCATTAAGCTATCCAACCGAATTTGCCGGTAACAGCCGTACAGTAAAACTTACGGGTGAGGCTTACTTTGAAGTAGCAAAAAATAAAGACAAGCCTTTTTATGTAGAGATGAACAACGTGCAGGTAAAAGTACTGGGTACGCATTTCAATATTTCGGCTTATGCCGATGATAATGATTTGACCACCACACTGCTTGAAGGCTCGGTGCAAATCAGCAAAAATGGTAGCCTGGCTTTATTGAAACCGGGCCAGCAGGCTGTGATTGGTAATAGCGCTAATGCCATTACGGTTTCAAAAGCACACATCAATGAGGCTATGGCCTGGAAAAACGGTTACTTCATGTTTAATGATGATAACATCGTTGACATCATGAAAAAGGTATCGCGCTGGTATGATGCCGATGTTGAATACAAGGGCAATTTTGCTGATCAGCGTTTCGGCGGCATGTTTACCCGCTCAAAAAGTATAAATGACCTGCTGAAAAATCTTGAACAAATAGGTAATGTGCATTTTAAAATTACAGGAAGGAGGATCACCGTTATGCAATAGATCTACATTCCTCATTATCCCAACCAATTATCTATCAGCATAAAAAATAAAAGCCAGGAGCGTTTCGGACCGCCCCTGACCTAAGCCATGTTATGGCAATGCCAGATAGTAAAACTAATTGCAGCGATTACAACCACTTATTAATAAACTGACATTCAAATGTATAAAAATTTTACTGCATTTACTTGCGGCAAACATCGTGGGCGCCTATATAAACCTGTGCTTATTATGAAACTGACACTTATCTTGCTAACAGTTACCTTTTTACAGGTGTCTGCCGCAACTTATGCACAGAAAGTTACTTTAAAGGTTAAACAAACAACTTTAAAAGAAGTTTTTGAACAGATCAGAAATCAAACAAATTATGATTTCCTGTACAATTCTGACGATATTAAGTTAGCTAAACCTGTAACTGTTGATCTTACCAATGCATCCATAACCCAGGTTATGGATCAGTGTTTAAGCAACCAGTCGTTGACTTACACTATTGATAACAAAACCATCCTCATCCGTAAAAAAACAGCGGCCGAGAGCAATGCTCCTAAAAAGATCGGCGGTAAAGTTATTGATAGTAAAGGTTTGCCTTTACCTGGTGTAACTGTTAAACAGAAGGGCGCTGCTGCTGCCGCTATAACCGATTTAAATGGTAATTATACCATTAATGTAACGGAGGCAAATGCTACCCTGGTTTTCACCTTTGTTGGCTTCAGATCAAAAGAAGTTGCTGTTAACGGCCGCTCGGAGGTGAATGTTACGCTTGAAGATGCGCCGCAAGATCTTAACGAGGTTGTTGTTGTGGCCTATGGCGTGCAAAAGAAAGAAACGGTAACCGGTTCTATATCTTCTATCGGCACTAAAGACCTGGTACAGTCGCCGGTTGCTAACCTGAGCAATGCACTTGCCGGTCGTTTATCTGGCTTAACCGTAACACAAACCAGCGGTAAACCGGGGTCGGACGGGGCAACACTGTACGTACGCGGTGTTGGTACTTATACCGGCCAAACAGCCCCGTTGATCATGGTTGATGGTATTGCCCGCGATAGCTATAATGATATTGACCCTAACGAGGTTGAATCTATCAGTATCCTTAAGGATGCTTCGGCTACAGCCGTGTATGGTGTGCGTGGTGCAAACGGTGTAATCCTGATCACCACCAAGCGTGGTAAAGAGGGAGCGCCAAAAGTCAGTGCCACGTTCCAAACGGCTATTTCGCAGTTTTCGAGCATGCCTAACTTTGTTAACTCTTATCAATATGCTACGTTGCTCAATGAGCAGAGCTACGAAACCTACTGGATCCAGCATTCAAGAGATGCCGACGTGCATACCTGGAGCGACTTTGTGACCAAACGTGATGCCAACTGGGTCAAGGATGCTACTATATATTATTCGCCCGAGGATCTGAAATATTATCAAAACGCACATACACCAACTATTAACGGGCAAAAAAATCCTTATTATGACCCTTACGGCCACCCCGATCAGGACTGGAAAAAACAGATCTTCAATAAGTTTGCCCCTCAAACACAGGTAAATGCCAACATTACCGGCGGTACTAAGGCTACCAAATACTTTGTTTCGTTAGGTTACCTGGCACAGGGAGGCTTGTTCAATACAGATTACATGCCTTTTTCAGATGAGATGCAGTTTAAAAAGAAGCGTTATAACCTGCGCTCGAATCTGGATTTTGACGTAAACAGCGATTTCAGGGTATCGGTAGATGTATCTACCCAATATGTAACCATTACCGGTATGGATAATGACGGTTATACCTGGGAAAAACGTATTTTATGGTCATCTCCGCTTGGTTCGCCGGGTTTGATAAATGGCAAGTTCGTAGTGCCTTTCAGCAACCAGAACGATCAGCTTAACCCGTTATACGCAATTGCAAACAGCAATAACTATAATATTACCACTAACAGTACTTTAAACTCGGCCATCAAGTTAACCTATAAACTTGATGATATTACGCCCGGTTTATCGATAAATGCACGTGGCGCGTATGACAGCTATTTCCAAAGCCGTACAGGTGGTAAATATACCCCCTTGCTTTATGGTTTAAGGCCAAACCCCAATGGTGATAAACTTGATCCCATCCTGGTTCAGCTAACCAATGATGTGGCCCCTGCCCGCTGGACAGACTTTTACACCGAAAAATGGCGTAAAGTATATGGTGAGTTCTCACTCAACTATAACCGCGTTTTCGGGAAAAAGCATACTGTTACCGGTTTGATCCTGGCCAATGCCGAGAAAAAATATGATCCCAAATTGTTGTATGATCTTCCGCACGCCTATGAAGGTGTATCCGGCAGGGTAACTTATAACTACGGGGACCGTTACCTGGCCGAGTATGATATGGGTTATAACGGTTCAGAAAACTTTCCGGAAGGTAAAAGGTTTGGTTTCCTGCCGGCTTATTCATTAGGATGGATTGCCAGCAATGAATCCTTTTTTCCTAAACAGGATTATATCACTTATTTAAAAGTGCGTGGTTCGTTAGGTAAAGTTGGTAACGATGGTATCAATATTCCTAATTCAGATGTAGCTGCCCGTTACCTTTACCTGCCCGATACCTGGCAATACGTACAAGGTTATAATGCCGGTGGTGGTTATACATTTGGTACCCTGAATGATCGTAATACCATACAGGGAGCCCGCGAAAATGTTTTGGGTAACCCTAATGTAACCTGGGAAACAGCCACCAAATCAAACATTGGTTTGGAAACACACCTGCTTAACGACCGTCTTTCGCTTACTTATGACCACTACAATGAGCATCGCAGAAACATCCTTTCATACAAGGGCAGTGTTCCCGGTATAGTGCAGGCAACCTTGCCGCCTTATAACCTGGGCGAGGTTAAAAACTGGGGAGATGAAATTGAGTTGAGCTATAATAGTGTTCCGGGTAAGTTTACCTGGTGGATTAAAGGCAATGCTTCAACAAACCACAATAAAATCATTTTCCAGGACGAGGCAATTGCTCCGGGCTTAGAGTACCAGGCATCAACCGGTCGGCCTATTAGCCAGGGTTCATACCTGCAGGCCGACGGGCTTTACACATCATGGTCGCAGCTTTATAAAATTGATGGAAGCGGTAACCCGATATTATCACAGCCCGTGTTGGCCGTTGGTAAGGATGGAAAACCATATACCAATGCTGCGGGCAACCCGGTATACCAAAAAGACCTGGGTTTTGCGGGCGCTCCCGTACAGCCCGGCGAGGTTAGGTTAAAAGACATTAATGGCGATGGTGTAGTAAACGAAAAAGATTACATGCGTTCGGGCAAAACCAGCCTGCCAACCTTAAGCTACGGCTTTTCTTTCGGCTTCAATACCCATGGTTTTGATTTCTCGGCTTTATTACAAGGGCAATCAGGTGTGGCTAAATATGCCATGCAGGAGCTTCACTTCAACAAACAACAATCATTGTTTGATGTGGATTTGAACAGGTTTACCCAAGAGCGGTATGACAACGGCGAACGCATTGATTTCCCTATTGCTGCTTACAACCAGGATGCTGCTTACAATACCTTCTTTTTAAAGAGTACAGCTTTTGTAAGGTTAAAAAACATGGAAATAGGCTATACGCTGAAACCAGAATTTCTGAAAAAGATAGGCGTTCGCACGGCCCGCTTTTATATCAACGGATATAACCTGTATACATGGTCGCCAAATAAGATCTGGGGCGATCCTGAAAACCTGGGTTATATCGGTTATCCGCTTACCCGCACCTATAACGTAGGCGTTAATGTTAATTTTTAATCATAAAATATAGCAATGATGAAAAGAACGAATATTATTTTACTGCTTGTGGCTTGTTTCATAGGTGGTATGCTTTCAACAAGCTGTAAAAAAACTTTTCTTGAAAAGCCTAAAGGCGGTGCGGTAACGGTTGATACCATTTTTGATTCGCGCAACCAGGCTCAATATGCGGTGGCCCAAATGTATATGTTATGTATCAGGGGATATTTTCCTCAAACATATGATGGCTGCCGCCCCGAAGCATTGACCGATCAGCTTTATATCATCCATCCGGCTTATGACTGGGCATCAAATACAGTTAACACTGGCTCATACATAACCGGCAACATGAGCGCCGATAATAACTGCGATTATGGTTTTGGCCAGGATAATGGTGCTGGTTTTTACTGGCACTACAAAGGCATAAGACAAGCCAACCTGGTGTTGAAAAACATTGATAAAGTGCTTGATGCCGATAATGCTTGGAAAACCGATGTTAAAGGCCAGGCTTTATTTTGTCGCGCTATGCAGCATTATGAATTATTCAGGTATTATGGTGGTGTGCCTATTGTAACCAAGCCGCTTGATGGTACTGTGAAAATTGCAATCCCGCGCAGCTCGGTACAATCAGTAGTTGATAGCGTGGTTAAATGGTGCGATCAGGCTGCATCAATGTTGCCGGCTACGCGTCCAAGTGCAGATTTTGGCCGCATTACCAAATTAGCAGCAATGGCTTTAAAGGCAAGGATCTTATTATATGCTGCAAGCCCGCTTTACAATACTCCCGCAGGAATGAAAGGCGAAGTATCCGGAGCAAGGTTTAATGACACCCGTGATACCGTATTGGCTTATGCCAGTTACGACAAGGAGCGCTGGAACAAGGCGGCCAAGGCAGCTAAAGATGTAATTGATAACGCTGCTGCAGGCGGTGTTTCCTTATTAAATACCGGTAAACCCGAAACAACCGGCGAAACTTATGCAACCTTAGGCGATTATGAATCGGTATGGAACGTGTTTGCCAACCAGGAGCTGATATTGGTGAATACCTCAAACCAGGTTCCGGGAGCTGGCGGCGGCTGGGGCGATGGATCGGCATGGGGCCAGTACCTGTCGTCAAAATTGCGTTTGGCACAGTGGGGTGTTAAAAACAATGTACCTGTTGAGTTTATACAGCAATATGAAAAACGCGACGGTACTAAATGGACCATACCCGCAAACGGTGCCGATTTACCTGCTGATGTTGAAGGGTGGAAGCTTGACCCCCGCTTTTACCAAACCATTGCTTATGATGGTAAATACTACAGCAGCCAGCGTGGTATCCTCGCTTACTACAAAAAAGGTGATTACAGTACAGATGGCAACCTGGCCAGCAGTGATGCCGGCGTGGATGGTTACGCTACCGAAACCTACAAATTTGTTGCAAGGGTTGATAACATGACAGATAACCACTTTGCATGGCCTGTGTTTCGCCTTGCTGAGTTTTATCTGGGTTATGCCGAAGCACTTAATGAGTACCAGGGCCCAAGTGCCGAAGCCTCAAATTATCTGAACAAGATAAGGCAGCGTGCCGGGATGCCTGATAAAAATCCGGCCACTATTGATGCGTTCAGAGATGCGGTTCAAAATGAGGAAACTATTGAGTTTGCTTATGAGGGACACCGCTATAACGATCTGAACCGATGGTTAAAAGCCAAAACTGTATTGAATACGGTGCTGCACGGTATTCAAACCACCGCCAGGAATGTTGGCGGAGTGCTAAAACGCACATGGACAACTGTCCCATTTGTTACAAGGGTATTCCCTGCCAAATATTACTATGTGCCATTTCCAAGTACCGAGATCAGTTTAAGGTATTTAGGCAACAGTAGCTGGGACGGACAAAATCCAGGTTGGTAACAGGCTTTTAAACATTAACAATTAGTGAAAAACAATGAAAAAAGATTATAAAAACTTTTTGGCCTGGATGCTTGCGTTCTGCAGTTTTTCGGCGGCTAACGCCCAAACCGCAGGTACGGCACCGGCCGATACTATAAAAAAGGCAAGCTCATATAAAGACTTTGCCGACGGCGGTTTAAGAATAGATAAATCATGGCGCAACACCGGCGCGGTTTTTACGCTTTCGGGCGAAGACCTGACCCGCATGACTTCGGGTAACCTGCTTAATACGCTGCAAGGCCGGATCCCTGGCTTAACGGTAATTACCGGATCGGGCGAACCCGGCTATGATAACCCAACCTTTTATATGAGGGGGGTGAGCAGCTGGAACCTTCAGGGTAACCAGGTGTTGATATACCTTGATGGTTTTCAGGTTGATATGGGTGCAATCAGCGGCCTTTCGGCCTATGAAATTGAATCGGTTACCTTACTAAAGGACGCCGCTGCACTGGCAGTTTACGGCCTTGAAGGTGGCTCGGGTGTATTGAGTATCCGCACTAAAAAAGGCGCGGTGTTAAATAAAACTCAGGTATTTGTAAATGGTAAATATGGTATACTAAGCCCTATCGACCTGCCGAAGGTAATGGACGCTTATGGTTATACCACAAACTATAACAACGCACTTACTAACGACGGTTTGCCCATCAAATACGCAAATCCCGAATTGTATAAAGCGGCCAATGATCCTTTTCATCCTAATGTGAACTGGTATGATGAGCTGCTTAAGAAAACCTCGGCTATTCAGGATTATAATTTCGGTTTCCGCGGCGGTAACAACACCGCTAAGTTTTTTGTGCTGATGAACTATACCAACTTTGAAGGTTTGTATAAAAATGCCGATATCATTGATAAGGATTTTGGTACTAACGCTAAATACACCAAGTTGAATTTAAGGGCAAACATTGAGTTGCAGCTTAACAAAAACCTGGTGGTAACGGCTAACATAAGCGGCATTACTGAGGATAGGAATACACCATCCGGCTTCACCGCAGACCAGGTGTTTAACAATATTATGGCTATTCCGGCTGCTGCTTTCCCGGTTAAAAATCCTAATGGCACATGGGGTAACAGTTCGGTGTATAAATTTAATCCTGTTCAGCTTTTACAGCAAAATGGTGTTTACCAATCGCATACCCGTAACCTGCAAACCAACTTTAGCTTTGTGCAAAAGTTAGATATGATAACCAAAGGTCTCGACCTTAAAGGCGAAGTATCATTTGCCAACCAGTATGTAGGTATTTATCAGAAACAATTTTCGGTAAACTCATACGAAATTACTGGTCAGGATGCCCAGGGCAATGCCATTTATGGAACAACACCGGTAACGCCAATCAGCCAATCGAGCAGCGACGGTGGTGGTGCACACTGGAACCGTACAACCGTAAGGGCAGGTTTTGATTATGACCGTACTTTTGGCAAATCAACTTTTACCGGCATGATCCAGGCCCGCAGGCAGGGATACACGCATGACGGTATTGTTTACCAGGTACGCACACAAGGCGTTGCCGGCAACGTAACTTATGATTACGATAAAAAATATATTGTTGATCTGTCCGGTTCATACAGCGGCTCTGCTGATTTTGCCCCCGGTCACCGTTACGGCTGGTTCCCTGCTTTGGGTTTAGGCTGGATAGCTTCGAAAGAGGATTTCCTGAAGGATAATTCCACTATTAATTTCCTTAAAGTTCGTGCATCATACGGTACTGTTGGTAATATCAATGAGGCTTATCGTTTCCTTTATCAACAGTTTGCTTTGCAAACGTTACCTGGTTGGATCACCGGCACCGGTAATACGCTTCACACCGGTTTGGTTGAAGGGCCGTTTGCTAATCTTGATTTTTCATGGGAGAAAAAGACAACCCTTAACATTGGTTTAGATTTCACCTTATGGAAAAATCTTTCCGGTACTTTAGATGTGTTTACCGAAAAACGCACAGGTATTCTTGAGGTGCCAACAGCAAGTGTACCCGATTATACGGGCTTCCTCCTGCAATATGCCAACACCGGCGAAGTACATAACAAAGGCTTGGAAGCATCATTGAAGTATGAGCAAAATGATAATAAATTCAAATATTACGTAGGTGGCTCAATTGCATATGCCCGTAACAAAATAGTTAAGCGCTCAGAAGATCCGCAGCCATATAACTATTTATATACCCAGGGATATCCTATTGGCCAGATGAAGGGCCTCGTGTACACGGGTTTTTACCAACAGTCGGATTTTGATGCCAATGGAAATTTAAAATCGGGTATTGTTGCCTCATCATACACCAACGTAAAACCCGGCGACCTGAAATTTAAAGATCAGGACGGCAACGGGATCATCAATGATTATGATAAGGTGCCGATGAAATATTCAATACTACCCGAAATTACCTTAGGTTTTAACCTTGGTTTTAAATATGCCGGTTTTGATTTTGATGCTTACCTGCAGGGCGTATTGCACCGTACCGTAAGCTTGCTTAATTCTGCCTATACTTATACTCACCCGTTTGTATTCAATAATAATATCTCTGAGTTTTCGGCAAATAGCTGGACACCTCAAAACGCTGCAACAGCTACCTCGCCGCGGCTATCAACCCTGGCAAATCCAAATAACGATCAGCAATCTGATTTTTGGATGCGCAATGGCAACTTCCTGAAATTACGCAGTGTTGAGTTAGGTTATACTTTACCACAGCGTGGTTTTTTGAAAAAGCTTGACGCCATAAGGGTTTTTGTGAATGGCACCAACTTGTTTACCTGGGATAAAATAGAAGGGCTTGAGGCCGAGCGCCTTTCAATGGGCTATCCTTTAGTAAAAGCAGTAACATTTGGGATGAAAGTGAAATTGTAGTATTAAAATTTGATTTACAAGGAAATGAAAAGAAATCGATATATCATAACAATGCTGGCCCTGGGTACGCTGCTTTACTCATCATGTAAACATGATTACCTTGAGGTGCAAACCATTAAGGCCGACATTACCACCGATAAGCTGTACTCAAACTATACCTATGTACAGCAACAGATGTGGACAACATACAGCATCCTGCCTGATGGTTTCGGAGATCTCGACCTTGATGCTGCTACCGACGAAGCGGAAGCTACAAACTCGGTTGAGCGTGTGCAAGCTTTCAACTATGGTACCTGGAACCAGTACAATAACCCGAATGATGTTTGGGCCCGTAACTTTGAAGGCATCCGGCAGGCAAATCTTTATCTTAAAAACAAGAATAAGGTTGATATCAACTACATCAAGGATAAAATTACATCAACAGATTCAACAACTTATTACAACGCCCGCAACAACGTTAAGTTTATGGAAGGCGAAGCCCTGTTTTTAAAGGCTTACTTTTATTTTGAATTGGTGAAGCGTTATGGCGGCGTGCCTATTTTTGAACAGCCGCTTGATTATAATGACCCCAATTCATGGAAAAATGTACAGCGTAACTCGGTTGATGAGTGCGTAAAGTATATTGCTTCGTTGTGTGATAAGGCAGCTGCTATTATCCCGGCCGATCTTTCGCCCTATTCGTGGTATGATGCTGGCCGCATTACCAACGGCGCTATTAAAACGTTAAAGGCAAAAGCATTACTTTATGGCGCAAGCCCATTGTTTGTAGCTAATGGTTCAACAACTACCTGGGCACAGGCTGCGGCTGCGGCGCATGACGTTATTGCTTCTGGCAGCTATTCGCTTGATGCCAATTATTCTAACCTGTTCGGTGCCAATAATACTACCTCAGGCGAGGTGATCTTTTATCGCCGTTACGCAGCTATAAACGCTCTTGAGTATAATGAGTTTCCTATTGTGTTTCAAAACAGCAATGGTAACAGCACTACTCCAACCGAAAACCTGGTTAGCGATTACGAGGTGCTTGTGAAATCAGGAAGCACCGTTACCGGTTCTGTTCCGTTTGATTGGAATAACCCGGCCCACGCCGCCACCCCTTACGCCAACCGCGATCCACGTTTTGCAGCAACAATAGTTTACAATGGCGCAAATTTTAAAGGTACTGCCATCCAAACTTATTTTGGTGGTAACAGCGGCTTGCCAAAGCAAAATGCCACAAAGACCGGCTATTACCTGTCAAAATGGATCAACCAGTCTGTCGATTTGATCAACAACACAACCACCAATCACGCTTGGGTATATTTCAGGTATGCCGATGTATTGCTGGGCTATGCCGAGGCCATGTTTAACGCTTACGGTGCAGATGCTGATCCGCAAGGGTACGGCATGACAGCCCTTCAGGCCATTAACAGGGTAAGGCAGCGTGTACAAATGCCTGTGCTTACAGGCGCGCAGTTAAACCAGCAGGCTATTGAACATGAGCGTAATATTGAGCTCAGCTTTGAGAATAACCGCTTATGGGATGTGCGCAGGTGGAAAAAGGGTGTAAGTTATTTCAGCAAACCGGTTAACCGTATTGATATAACCAGTGCAGGTGTTTATACCGTGAAAAAATTGGAAGACAGGGTATTTACAGCCAAAATGGAATGGTACCCTATACCACAGGCCGAAATTTCAAAAACAGGCTGGACACAAAATCCGGGCTGGTAATACAAGCACACCCATCGCTTTATTATAAGGCGATGGGTGTTGAATGATTTAAATTAATAATGTAAAAAATATTTTCATGAAAATTAATGCATCATTAGTAAGGCTTTCGGCAGCATGCCTGTTGCTGGGGATAGCTGGTTGTAAACAGGAGCACCTTAACGGCGTTAAGTCAGATCCTGCCGTAAAAGTATATCTGCCCGATTCTGAAAAACCCAATGGGCTGGTTGATGTGATGGCCGGGAACTCGCTCAAAGTTGACAGCGCGGCAAGCACCGTAAACTTTTCAATACCGGTGTATCGTGGCGGCGAATCAAATTTTGAAACATTAACGGTTGATGTAAGTGCTGATAACAGTGCAATTGCCGGTTTGATCACTGCCGGAACATTGCCGGCCAATACCGTAATTCTTGATCCGGCGGATTATACCCTGGACGCAAAAGATACCGTGGCTTTGAACAATAACATCATGAAAGGCAAGATAACGCCTAAGATAAAAATTGCAAGTCTGGATAAATATGCGGGTAAAGTAGCGGCGCTCGGCATTAAAATATCTAACGCTTCAAAGCGCGAGGTAAATGCGGATATGAGCAAAGCAATCATTTACTTTAGCGTAGAAGACCTGATTGATGCCATTACACCCAAAACCAATATGATTGACAATACCAAGTGGCAAATTTATCACCGTGGCGACGGGGTAACTTTCACTGTAAATGCCGATGGCAGCGTATTGGCAACCGGCGGCAACTGGGGGCAGCAAGGTATTGTACAGGCTGTTGAGGTTAGGGCCAACAAAAGCTACAAAATTGACATGAACGTAGCCGGATCCGGAGCTTCCGATTGTTGGTTTGAGGTTTATGTAGGGCAGGCTGTTCCATCTGAGGCTGATGACTATAAGGACGGTGATACACGTATAGCCTTGAACACATGGAATGGTTGCGGCAAATCACCGTTTAACGGCCTGCTTTCGTCATTATCGTGCGCAGGCAAAGGAAATGTAGTATCATTTCCAACAGCAGGTAAAGCTTATGTGCTTATCCGCTCCGGCGGTTCCTCTTTGGGTACAAAGGGAATCAAAATCACTAATATTGATTTCAGAAGAGTAGACTAAAACCGCCGTAAGAAACAACAACCGATTCTCAATCATAAATTGAGATTTAGTTGATTAGTATATTTCTATACTATTAAACGCCCCGGGATGAGATCCGGGGCGTTGTTTTTTGGAAAAGGCACAAAAAAAGGGTCTTCGCTCATTGGGAAATTGGATAAACATGGCGAATTATAAAAGTTGAATTTTGATACGGATGCCGAAAATTAACTTTCACCATATCGAAATAATGTATTGGTAAGCAAAGAATTCGTCACTATCAATATACTCAGCTACTGTTTCAAATCTTAGCTAAATAATTGTATTTTAAAGGTGCCACGAGCATTGTTCTATTTTTTAATAATTATCGTATAATAAAGTATGAAAAATTCGATAGGTTATATAGTGCTGGCGACTTTACTGATGATAAAATACGCAGCGTTTTGATGGGCAAATCGATAGTTACAACCATACTGAACCAAACTTGATAGTTTTTATCAGATAATTTCAATAGACACGTCAAAATTAATTCCTCGTCATCATATCAAGGAGTAAAAAATCCAATGTTAATCGAGGATAAATTAGATGTGTTACTACATCGATCAAAAATTGGTAATTACTTATCTCTTCTGAGCAGAGCAAGACCGCCAGAGAGGATCACCAACAATATTACGAGCCATAATGGGCCTTCGATTCTCATTAGATAAATACCGATGAGGCTTAAATTTAGTAAAATCATATTGTTAAATCTTATTAGTTATTTTATCAGAAATTTCTTTTATCGCTTTGTTTAGTACGTCCTTATTATCAATTTTTGAAAGTAAAAAATTTACAAAGTGTAAATGATTAGTAGAGACCAGTTTGTAATGAAAACTTGTGAAAGACTTCGTGGTTTCAGAATACATTTTGAGGTAAATTACCGCGACAAAATTTGTTAATATTCCCGAAGATGTTCCTAATATTCCAATTAAGATTTTTTCACGGAATAGGCTATTATCTTTTTCATTAAAAATAAAGTAGAAGCTTAATCCAATAAAAATGAAACCAACTACCATACAAAAAATCCCAATTATAAATATTATTTTAGTTTGACTTAAGGCTTGGTCATAATACCTTCTCAACCCAACATCGTGTGATTAAATAGTCTTTCTGCTCTTTCTTCTTTTGCCTCAACTCCTGTTAGACTTAAAGATAATTCACTTTCCAGAGAATCGATTTCATTAGTTATGGGATCACTTAATCTAAAGAGAGGATATATAAGTGCAACGCCAAAATAAAATATGCCAATTACTAATGCGATTATACTTTTGAAAAAAAAATAAACAATCAACATTATAACGAATATTAGGATCCCCGTTATTGGTACAAATTTTCTGGTATCATCAATTTTTCTTTTTTGCTGTTTTAGTATATTGATATCCTTTCTTAATTGATCAATATTGATGTCAATTCCGATTGAGTTTACAGGATTTTCTGTATTTTTCATAAAAAGTGACGGTTAAAACTAATATGAGATAATCAATTTAATATAGTATTCCTTTGTTAAGGTTCTGATGATCAAATGTATATAAGTAGTTGATTACGTGAATGGATTATTCTTTATTTTGATATTAATATGTTAAATAATAACAATTTTGTGCATTTTATCTAAATGCATATTGCCATATTGCATAATAAGTTTAATTATTTTATTTAGTTGTGTAGACCAAGCGGTGAATACCTATGTATCATAGCTTAGCCTTAACCAAAAGGCTCTGACCACACCCAAGTAGAATACGTAAACCATCGGACGTATGAAGTATGTTACTATTGTCGGGAGGTCTTGCTGTAGGTGAGAGGTATATGATATTCTTTATTGCCGATTGTCTGGTCGGCATGCATTTGGGTTCTCGAAATTTTTATTCATTGCCTTGCAGTCATCGTCAATTTATCTGTTTTTATACTCTGGGCCAGGGTAAATTTTATATGGCTAAGAACCTACTGAATAAAACTTTGCACGAGATATTAAAGATATGGAGAGAGTGCGCGTGACTTTAGACTGGATAAATCAAGATTTGAGAGTTTCATATGGCGAGCAAAAGAGCGGTGTTAATGAGCCGCCGCCTTTAAAGCGTTATTCACTTAAGCTCCCGATTTTTTCCTGATCCTTAACAAACCGTTGGCTGTAGTGGCATAAATAATACCTTTTGAATCCTGCACCATCTGGTAAATGGTAAAACCAGGCAGCGGCGAATTGGTATTGTGGTAATTTTCCCAGCCATTGTTCATGTCAAACCTAACTATGCCCGATTCATCTGTGCCCAGCCATAAAACATGCTCAAACTTGTCGTACAACATGGTATTAACATGATTAGCAGGCATACCCGAGTTTTGATCATTATAATGCAGCCAGGTGCCGTTGAACTTTAATACAGCTACACCTTCTTTATCGCTGTTAACTTCGCCTGGCTGCTTATTGCAATCAACCAGTGAGAAGTAAACATTTCCTTTCTCATCCTCAACAGCGCCTGAAATAGTGGCGTTCTTTAACGGTGTATTATTAAGGCTGTTAAACGAAGTTATAACACTTTTATCAATCATGATTGTACCTTTCGAGGTACCGATCCAAAGCCGTTTCTGACCATCTACGTAGGCAAAAAGCACATTGCTTGAAGGCATTTCAGGCATTGATTTTTTGTTTATCACTACAACCTTATCTTTCCTTTTTACAACAAGGCCATTTTGGGTAGTGAAAAGCAATTCGCCGTTGCGGCTGTTCAGTACCTGGTTAACACCGCCTGCCAAAAACTGTTTAAAATCAAATAATTGCCAGCCGCCGCTGCCGTACATAAATATTTTGTTATCGTAATAAACCCATTTGTTGTTGTCCCTGTCAATGGTAACTTCCTTTATATTGGCATCTGACGGGAATGGTGAATTATATTCATTAACCGGTATAAATGTGGTTCCTTCAAAGCGGGTCATGCCTTTTTCAGTAGCATACCACAACAGGTCTGATTGATCCATAGCTGCCGATTTGCTGATGTTATCAATGAGCGGCGAGTTGTATTTTGTCCAAACTGTAAAGTCGTAGTTTTTCAGCGATGGGTTAACGTAGGTATAAGTTTTATTGTAAATGATGGGGTCGCCGGGAGGTTTCATCTCGCTAAGGTCAAGCCTTTGTACCTGCCCGTAAACACCGCCGCTTATAAAACGAAAGATCACGTTTACAGATGAGGCCACTGGTTTGCCGTCCACTTTGGCCGGTTTCCAGATACAACCGTTCAAATAGGTTATCAACTCGTTGGTGAGGGCACTTTTGGTGGCATCATTGTGGCTGAGCACACAGCTAAAACCCCGCTCATCAACCAAAACCTGAAACGTTATAGAGCCCGTTGCATCTTTAAGCAGGTAGCGGTTATTGATCCTTGCAGACACAAAGTCAATGGAAAGTTGATCACAGCTGGCCTTGGGGTCGCCGCAGTCCATGCAATAATTAGTGATATTGCACATCTCTACCTTTTGCAAAAAAAGATTCTGAGCCGATAGGGCTGAAGGTAAAATAAAGATAAACAGGCAGATAAATAAAACTCTGCGGATTTTAGTTGGGAATAACAATGCCAGCATTACGCTTATAAATAAAAGAAAGCAAACCCGAAACTCCAAGCGAATGATAGTTAAATAATGTTAAACAAAGATACACATCCTAAATGAGGATAATATGAAGCCAATTGCATTTGATCTATTTTCCTTTTGATGCTTTGATCATGGCTGCTGGCAACGAGCTTTTTCAATGAAATATACAAAGTTTGTTTTTTAAAATCTTTTACTTTTGCATCATGAGCTACGAAGAATTGAGTGAATACTTTAATAATGTTACTTTACCCCAGGAATTAAGGTTGGACCGCGCTTCAACTCAGCTCCATGTTGCCGATTTTGTTAAGCAACTATTGAAGAACATGAAAAATTATCCTGATAACTGGCGTCACCAATACCAGTTAATGAGGATTAAGAATGCGCTTGAAAATCCCTACAATGGCCCCGAAATCCCAAGGTTTTGAGTTAACAGTTTAGGAAAACAGGTCGTTTTCGCCCAAATAGCTTCTGATCATTTTCAGGATAGGTTCGCCCAGATCTGTTGCTTTTGCATCACCAAAACTTTTTAACTGCGATAGTTGGTTTAGTGAACGCGGCAGCTTTGCGGTGATATCGCGCAGCATGTTTTCTGATACTAATGTATGTTCAGGTATTTTACGTTCAAGGCTGGTGGCCTTACGCCAGTTTAACAACTGCTTGTAAAGTTCAGGATTAACAATTTCTTTTTCTTTCGGCAGCGATTTAGGGTTCCAGTTTTTATAAACAGGCTTATAACTAATTCCTGCTTCCTGCACCGATGATAAAATATCCCGGCCCGATGTAGCAATAGGCAAGCGTATAAATGCCGCTGTTTTCGCTTTCAGGTTAACCAGTAAATGATTTAAGCTATCGTAAAACTCGGCAGGAGGGTTGGTGCTATTTATAGCAGTATAAAAACTATTAACAGCCTCAATAAAAGCGTTTAGTTTGGGCAGGAAATAGTTGGCTGCGTTTTTTAACCTGGTGATAAAAGGTGCGTTATCCCAGATAAGCTGATCATCAGGTAAAGCTGCAAGTTCCTTGCGGATGAAGCGGTCGCCAATACTTTTGATCTCTGTATCCCAGCTTTGATCTGTTTTGTTAATGTTATCAGATAAGAGGCTGTTTCTGATTTCAGCAGCCAGCATGATGGTTTTTAGCTGTTTCCATGCGCCGGTAAGCACAGAAAAATCAAAGAGATCCTTCATTTCTTCGAGCGCTATTTGCCGGACAGTGCTTTCCAGCAGGCTTATATCGGGTATGGAGATGGCAGCATTTTGCATAAAACCGATAATTTCCGGATCGGTGCGGATATTTTCGGGGCGTACAGGTGATTTCAGGATCATGCCCTCGAGCGACCGGCAACGGCTTAGCGCCACATAGGCCTGTCCAAACGCAAAGGCGGCGTCAACATCAATAACCGCCTTTTCAAATGTTAGCCCCTGGCTTTTGTGTATGGTGATAGCCCAGGCCAACCTCAAGGGATATTGGCTAAACGAGCCATTGTTTTGTTCATTTACCTTTTGCTCATCTTCGGCCAATGCATATTTAACGTTTTGCCAGCTTTCGGGGATCACCTCGAACTCTGTACCGTCATCCAGAAAACTTAAGCGGATATTACCCGGCCCCATAGCAACGATGCGCCCTGTGCGGCCGTTATAATACTGCTTTTTGCCCGAACTGTCATTTTTGATGAACATTACCTGTGCGCCTACCTTTAATACCAGCTCTTCTTCGGCAGGGTATGCATCTTTCGGGAAATCGCCGGTTATTGTTGCTTTAAAAGTTTGCGCTTCGCCGTCAAGCTCTGTTAAGCGTTGCTGGTTAATTTCGTTAATCAGTTGGTTATGGGTTGATAGGGTTACATAATCCTTAAGCCAGTTGGCGTTTAGGTTAGGGTTGTAATGTGCATTTAGTTTGTCAAGCATTTCGCCGTTGGCATAACCGTTCCTGATACTGTTGAGTATCTCCACAAATACCGGATCTTTTTGGCGGTAGACCTGCGTAAGCTCAAATGTTAAAACCGGAAATTTTTGAAATGCCAGACTATCAAAAAAATAAGGGCCCTTATAAAAATTCCTGAGTACCGGCCAGTCCTTTTCGTACACTGGGGGTAACTGGAACAAATCACCTATCATCAGTAACTGAACACCGCCAAATGGCCTTGCCGATCCTTTTACCTGACGCAGCACGGTATCTATATAGTCGAGTGTATCGGCCCGCACCATACTTATCTCGTCTATAATAAGCAGGTCGAGGCATTTTAATATGTTTGATTTTTCGAGGCTTACCTGTCTTAAAAGGGTGCTTTGATTATTATGATCAGTTACAGGTACCTGCGGGCCGAATGGTACCTGGAAAAATGAATGAATGGTAACGCCACCAGCATTAATGGCGGCAACGGCGGTAGGGGCTACCACAGCCAGGTTCTTGTTGATGTTTGCCCTTATCCAGCGCAGGAAAGTGGTTTTACCTGTACCTGCCTTACCTGTTAAAAATATTGGCCGGTTTGTATTTTCAATAAATTTAAGGACGAGTTCATGAAAAGGCTCCAACACCATACGCTTGTTATTATATCTCCGCTTTCCAATTAAGAAAGCATTTTCAAATTTAATGATTCGGTATGAGAGTGGGGGATTCGGGTTATCAACAGTGTTGATTTATGCTTTTTGAAATGTAGATACAAAGGCCTTTCATTGCCGTGAAAATAAATAAACAAAGAAGGGCTTTAGCCAAAATCTTGAAGCAAAGTTTTGGCTAAAGCCCTTCTATTTATCTGCATTATTTAGTTGGTTAAACCAATGGCAATGAATTAAAAAGTAGTTTTTCAATATAAAAACGCTTATTCCTTTACAGTAATCGTCTTAGTAAAACTAATATTATCCGATGCGCTTCCTACCAAAATTTCAAATTCGCCGGGTTCTACTACGTATTGCATCTTATCGTTATATAAGCCCAGTTCTGAAACTGGTACTTCAAGGGTTACTGTGGCACGCTTACCTGCTTTGATCAATACTTTACTGAAAGCTTTAAGCTGTTTTACAGGTGTGGCAACCGAGCTAAATTTATCGTGAATATAAAGCTGTACTACTTCCTTACCATCCCGTAGCCCGGTGTTTTCTACATCGACAGATACTTTGATAGTTCCGCCCGGGGCAGAAAAAACAGAATCGGCCAAAGTACAATTGCTGTATTTAAAACTGGTATAGCTTAAGCCGTAGCCAAAATTCCAAACTGGCTCGGGCTTATCAAAAATATAGTGCATTTTGGGATCTTCTGGTGTACCAGGCTGATCAAATGGTTCTTCGCGGTCGGTAACATAATGATTGTAAAAGCAAGGTGTGTTGCCGGTACTGCGCGGGAACGATACATTTAACCTGCCCGATGGATTTACAGCTCCGGTAATAATATCGGCAAGTGTGCGGCCCTGTTTTTCACCACCGTACCATTGCACAAGCACAGCATCGGCATTGTCTTTAACCCACGGCATAGCCAGCGGCTTACCTGCAATAAATACTACTATCATTGGTTTACCGGTTGCTTTTATGGCTTTCAGCAAATCCATTTGTACGCCGGGCAGCTCCAGTGATGAAAGATCAAAGCCTTCGCCCGATGTTGAATATTTAGGGCTGCGGCCTAAAAATGTACTGCGTGTGCCTATAGCAACTATGGCGATGTCGCTTGCCTCAACTGCTTTAACAGCTTCCTGAATGTGAGTTTTATCCTGGCTCCACCAGTCGCAACCTTCGGCATTATTAATGATCGCCTTGTTGCCGATAACCTCTTTAAGACCCTGCAATAAGGTTGTCCCTTCTTTGGGGTTGCGCTGTGTCCAGGAATAATCGCCAAAAATGGTTTGGTTGCTGTTAGGTCCAACAACTGCTATTGATTTGTATTTGGATAAATTCAACGGCAAAATATTATTGCTGTTTTTCACAAGCACTGCGCTTTCGTCGGCCACTTCTTTGGATATGGCGATGTTTGCAGCACTGTGTACCACTTTATCCACCTTTGCAGGATTGCCAAAGGGGGCATCGAACAAGCCCAAAGCAAATTTAACAGTCAGCACCCGGCGCACTGCCAGGTCAATATATTTCAGATCAAGTTTGCCGCTTTCAACTAATTTGGGCAGGTGTTGATAGGCATCATCAATATCAAGGTCAATACCGGCAATGAGCGCCATTTTTGCTGCATCTTCCTGGGTAGCAACAGCATGGTGAAAAGTCAGCAGGCGATCAACAGATCCCCAGTCTGAATATACATAACCTTTAAAACCAAGCTCATTGCGCAGTATATCGGTCATATAATAATGTGAGCCACTAAGCGCTATCCCGTCATACGAGCTATAGCACGACATAACCGCCAGCGGATTGGTTTCGGCAATAATCCTTTTAAACGGATACATATACAGGCTGCGCAGTTCGCGCTCGCCGCCGCTAACGTTGGCACAATTTAAACCTCCCGAAGGTGAGCCATGGGCCATAAAATGTTTTGGTGTGCAGGTAATATTATATTTTTGATAACCATTTATAAAGGCAATCCCCATTTGGGCTATCAGATAGGGGTCTTCGCCAAAAGTTTCTTCAACGCGGCCCCACCTTAGTTCGCGGGCAATATCCAATACCGGCGAGAGGATCTGGTGAATGCCGATCACATCAGCTTCGGCACCTGCCGCCTCAGTCATTTTACGAACCAATGCAGGATTAAAAGTGCTGCCCTGTGCAAGCTCCTGGGGAAATAAGGTACAACCATTTTGAAGTACACCTTCAATGCCTTCGGCCGCGGTAAGTATGGGTATACCCAACCTTGTTTTTGTTAACATATAGGTTTGCAGCTTTTGGTACATTTCGGCACAATCAGCAGCTTTTGTGTTCATCTCGTGTGTACAACCATAGCTTTCGCCTTTAAAAATATTTTCAATTTCATCGGCCCGGCCCGAAGCCCTGTTTTGTAATTGCTCAACTTTTTCTTTTAAGGTCATCCGTGCCAGCAGGTCGTCAACCCGGGCATTCACCGGGGCTTTTTTATTTTTATATAGCGGTGTATCCACTGCTGTATGTAAAGCACCAAAGGTTTTTATGGTAATTAAAAGGAGTAAGGAGATTAAAACGGAGGCTTTTTTCATTGAATGTTAATTATGTATTAGGCGTGTTTGATTTTTGATTAATGCTTATTGAATAATATTCGCAATCGATTGCGAATATTATTGCGAAGATAAAACGTTTTACTATTTGAACAAGTGACCTGATGTTTAATTTACGGCTATAGATTTGGGGGTTGGACTCACCATTATTTCACGGATATGAAAAGGCAAGGTAGTTTTTTATCATAGTTATAAAAATGGACAAACCTAAATTAAATGATGGAGTAAAATACCGGTGTTAACAGCTTAAAAAATGGCTGAATCAACAAATAAGGCGATGGTATTTTGTATGATGATTTTGTTAAAGCTTATAAAAGCGGACAAAAATGGGAGGGTAAGTCTTTTTTTAGGCTCTTTTTAAATGCTTGTTTGCAGTTTAAATTGAAAAATGGCAGCAATGTTGCGGTATGTTGCTGATGTAAATATTTGATTAAAAGTGTGTTAATTTTAATGTATAAAATTTAAAAAAATATTTTGCCAGCATATGCCTGAAGTTATATATTTGCGGCCACCAACGCGAAAGTAGCTCAGTTGGTAGAGCACGACCTTGCCAAGGTCGGGGTCGCGAGTTCGAATCTCGTCTTTCGCTCAAAGCCTTTCTCTGAAAAGAGAAAGGCTTTTTTTATTACATGCCGGTAGGCGAATAATTGAAATGTTTCTTAAACGCATAAGTAAAATGCGATAGGTTTTCAAATCCTACCTCTGCATAAACATCCGAAGGCTTTCTGTTTTGTTCCCTGATGCGGTAATGCGCCAGTTCCAGCCGTTTTTGGGTAAGCCATTTTTGAGGGGTAGTATCAAAACTTTTCTTAAAATCCCTCTTAAATGTAGTAAGGCTGCGCCCTGTTAAGTAGCCAAACTTTTCCATCGGCATATTGAACATGAAGTTTCGCTCCATAAAATTGGTCAGGTCAATTTTGCCCGGCTCCTGGAAATTGGCCAGTATGCCATCTATATTGCTATCAATTACCCTCAAAATGTTAATAGCTTCTTCAATTTTAAGTGAAGCCAGTTTTTCGGGTAATCCATCTTTAAGATCAAAATACGGGATCAATGAAGCCAGGCAGCTTTCCAGTAGTGGATGCTTGCCGAAGTTCCGTATTCCGGGCAAATGCTGCTGGCGTACCTTAGGAGGGTTTTTGGCATAAAACTCCTTCAATACCGGCGTGGTGAGGTGCATGGCTACGGTTTTATGAGGCAAACCATCTTTAGGATAATTAATCACCGTGGTTAGCTGGTTCCTGGGGATCAGGAAAATATCACCTGCGCCAAAAATATGTATCGAATCGGCCTGCACTATTTTTGTTTCGCCAGAAATAAACCAGATGAGCATGTGGTGCTCAAACAACACTTCTGTTCTAAATGGCTTATCCTCAAACAGGGAAAGTTTAATATCAGGGCTTAAATAATGCGTTTTAAATTCCATAATTCATTAAAGCGGCCAATTAACGATAAAGCTACAATGCATATTAGTTTGCCGCAAATTTTAAGCCCGTCATTTCTTCGCTTAAGGCCCATAGCTTTTGAGCATTTTCGGCATCAACCGAATAAGGCTTTACTCCGCGTAAGGTAAGTGGCTCATCATATTTATGTTCGATATCTCCCAGGTCCAGGCTTGCCACATCGGCATTTTCACAGTAGATGCCACCAATGTTATTAAGCTGCGGACTGGTGGCGCACCACACGGAAGTTGCGGCACCCTGTTCTACAGTTTTAAGCCTGGCTGCCACTTCCTGAAAAATATTGCCATCGGCATCAAACATGCCCATTTGCTGAAATAATTCTATTGGTGCAGCCCTGCCCAGATCGGTGCCATTTACAGATCCGGGATGCAATGAATAAGAACGTACATTGAAATCTTTACCGCGATGATCTAATTCAACAGTAAAAAGGTTGTTGGCTGTTTTTGATTGACCGTAAGCCGATAAAGTTTCGTAATTGCGGTGAAGAAAATTGGGATCGTCAAAGTTAAAAGGCGAGATCTGGTGACCGAATGAAGATACATTAACTACCCTTGCGCCCTGACCCTTTTTAAGGGCCGGCCAGAGGCGTGCCGTAAGCTGAAAATGCCCCAGGTGATTAGTAGCCAGTTGCGATTCATAACCGCGGGCGTCGCGCTGAAGGGGTACCCACATAATGCCGGCATTATTGATCAAAAGATGCAGCGGTTTTGCTGTTTTAAGGTAATCAACCGCAAAGGCATCAATAGATGCCGGATCCATCAGGTCCATCACTTTGATATCGACGTTAGGTATCCCTTCCAGGTTGTTTGCCGCTTTGTTGTAGTCACGTGCGGGGACAATAACCTTTGCCCCGGCTGATACTAATGCTTTTACGGTTTCTAAGCCAATACCGGCATAACCACCGGTTACTACTGCTGTTTTGCCGGAGAGGTCAATTCCATTAATAACATCAGCGGTGGTTGATTTGGAGTCAAATCCCGAATTCAGTGGTTTTTGTAATGCGCCATTATAATTATCTTTTATCTGTTCCATTTTTTTAATGTTTTAATGAAACAAAAGTATAGGAGGCTGGCTACATCGGTTTTGTTTTAAAGGCCGATGTTTTTTGTTTTAAAGACCATTTTTTAAATTGTATATATGTAACAAAGCAGATACAATTAAATGGGCTGAAAAGAATGTGCGAGGTAGCAATTGCGGACGGGTGAATTCTTCCCCGGTTCGGGAAAGTTTGTATACGCCTGTTTTACCTGTTTAATGGTAAAAAGGTTTGTTTGCTGGCGTAAATTGGCTGTAATATTCAGGAGAACGTTTTTCGGTAGCTATACCAGCGAATAACTTTGAGCAATTCCTCTTCTGAAATTGTACTGCCTCCCGTTGGCTGAAAAGCCAGTTCTTTATCCAGGATAGTGGCCCGTAGCGGTTGCGGCAAGCCCGGATTGGTTTGCACATCCGGTTCAAATACGCATACGCTGCTGCCTGAACCCGGAATTAAAATAACGTCGACCCCATCTATGGAGTTCAGTAAATAATTTTGATCCATGCTTTATCAGTTGCAAAAAGTGTTCCTGTTAGCAATTGGTTCAGTATATTTGTTTTAAGGAGAGGTCAATTCTTATGATCGGCTTCATGATGTCTTCAACCGAATTATAAACAGTTCTCCAATCTGTAAACTCCATGAATAAAACTGCATGCATCAAAGTCTTTAAAGCCGCCATGCTCGGCCCGGGCAAATTGTTTACTTTAAGCATTTTGCTGATAGTTTTTACTGCAGCCAGCTGTAAGGCGCAGTCAACGCCATTGCGTTCGCTGCTTGCGCTTTCCAAAAGCGATCACACCCTTTCAATTATTGACCCGGTTACACTAAAGGTTATAGCCAGTGTTCCTGTAGGTTCAGATCCGCATGAGGTTATTGCTTCGGCAGATGGAAAAACAGCATATGTTTCCATCTATGGGGGCGGGAGCCTGCACGAGCTTAGCGTGATTGATCTTGTTGCGCAAAAACCTTTACCTGCTCTTGATACCAGGCCGTTGATGGGGCCGCACGGCTTGACATTTGCAGTTGGCAAAGTGTGGTTTTCGGCCGAAGGGGCTAAAGCTGTAGGCCGCTATGACCCTGCTACAAATAAGTTTGATTGGGCGATGGGAACGGGTCAGGACAGAACGCACATGATTTATGTAGCTGCAGATGGAAAAAAGGTGTACACCACAAATGTATCGTCGGCAACGGTGAGCATTTTGGTGGATAGCCCGGCTAAACCGACAGGCCCTCCCGGTGGTGCTGGGGCTCCGGCACATCATGAATGGGTACAAACCGTTATTCCGGTGGCTAAAAGTTCTGAAGGATTTGATGTATCACCCGATGGCCGCGAGTTGTGGACCGCCGGCGCTGATGACGGAACTATTTCCATCATCAATATCGCAGCCCAAAAAGTAAGCGATAAAATTGATGCGAAGGCAGTAGGCGCTAACAGGCTTCAATTTACTCCGGATGGCAAGCGCGTACTGGTTACAAGCCTGCGAACAGGCGACCTGTTTATTTACGATGCAGTATCGCACCAGGAAATAAAACGTTTGAATACCGGCCGTGGGGCAGCAGGCATCCTGATAGATGATGACGGGTCACGAGCATTTATCGGCTGCACTGCCGATAACTATGTGGCGGTAGTGGACCTCAAAAAATTAGAGGTGAGCGGACATATCGACATCCGGGGGGCTGATGGTTTGGCCTGGGCAATCAGGCGCTAATGTTGTAGATAGCTGCGCTGAAACTCTTGTTTGCAAACACAACCGGTTTAATAAAATATTGAGATCAATGCTGAATGTTTCCTGTTTTTATAAACATTCAAAACCGGTAACAAGGGAGAAATTCCACCTTTTGCTGGGCGGAACGTGGTAATGTGTTCGGGTAAACGCAAGCATTCGGGTTGGTTATTGTATCAAGCCTGTTTATTGGTGTTTAAAATATTTAGCGGCGGGGTAAGTAGGGGACAGTTAAGTGCTATTTAATATGCATATTGCTTTAACCAATTATTTTTTACTGTAAACCCAACTATGATAAAAAATCGCCTTTTGATGGCCCCATCGGCTGCATTTATTTTATTGCTGTTTTTTTCGTTTACACAAACAAACCTGTATGCTGCTGCAAAAGAAACCAGGATTGTTAACCTGCAGGTGGAGTATACAGAGCACCCTATTGGTATTGATGTTAAGCTTCCGAGGTTTAGTTGGCAAATGCTTGCCCCCGAAGGGCTGAGGGGATACACCCAGTCAGCCTACCAGATCACCGTAAAGGACCCGCAGGGAAAAGTAGTTTGGAATAGCGCCAAAATAAAAAGTGGGGCTGCCCTTGCCGTGGTTTACGCAGGGACAGCACTTAAAGCCACAACGCGCTATAATTGGACAGTGAATATATGGGATCAAACCGGCGGTGTTTCAACAGCAAGCTCCTGGTTTGAAACCGGGCTGATGGACACCGGCATGTCTGCCTGGGATGGCGCGCAATGGATAGGTGGGAACGATAATGACCTGGTGCTTTATGCGCATTACCTGCCGCTGTATAATCTGAAGTATAAAGTTGCTATTGCTCAGGGCAGCTCAAAGGCAGGTATTGTTTTCGCTGCAAATGATCCGCGTTTAATGGATAGCAACAAAAATATTTTTCAGCTCGCTAATAAAAAGAACCAGTCATATTTTAAAGTGGAATTGGATATTTCAGGGCTTGAACAGGGAGGTAATGCACGGATCAATGTATATCGTGCCGGATATTCGGATAAGGATACTTCAGGCAAGGTTTTCAAGAGCTTCCCGGTAAAAACCACCTTGATTGGCAGCGGCAATAAGAATAAGCCGCATGCTATTCTCATCCATAACGAGTTTGGCACACTTACCTTTGCCGTTGATGATGATAATACATTTATAGCTGATGAAAAAAGCGGAACAGCTGTTGCCAAACCGGTGCCTGCAAACCGCGGAGTAGTAATAACACTGAACCCGCTGGGGCCGGGGCATGATGTAATCTCTTATGGAATGTTGGGCGAAATAGGTTTCTCTGCAGATCAGGGTCAGAAAGCAGAATTTTCGGATCTTACCGTATCAAATGCCAGGTCGCCGCGAAATACTTTGTTCAGCGAAAATCTTGAAGGAAATAATTACGACGGGATCTTTAAAGAAGCTGCAGTTAATTCAGCATCGGGATTAGTGATAAAAAATGGCAAGTATGAAGTGAACGGCGGGAGCGCAGGAGCGTTTGTCCTTGCCGACCCAAGCCGTAACGCTATGCCTATGCTGCGGTCGGTATTTAATGCCGGTAAAGCAATCTCCAAAGCAAGGCTTTATGTAACTGCAAGGGGGATCTATGAAGTTTATCTTAACGGTAAAAGGGTTGGGAATGATTATTATAATCCCGGCCTAACCCAATATAACAAAACACACCTTTACCAAACCTATGATGTAACCGCTATGATAGGCAAAGGGAAAAATGCTATTGGCGCTATGCTTGGCGAAGGCTGGTGGAGCGGTTTGCTAAGTTATGGCTCCGTTTGGAACCACTTTGGCGACAGGCAATCATTGCTGGCCAAACTGGTAATTACTTATGCCGATGGATCAGAGGAAGTGATCAGGACAAACGAAAAAAACTGGAAGTACTTTAACCATGGCGCTGTGGTTTATAGCAGCCTGGATATGGGCGAGGTTGATGATGCTACACGCGATGCCGCTGTTAAAAACTGGAACACCGTAACTTACAATGATCATGACTGGCAACAGGCGCGGGAAATCTCTTTAAAAGGAACAACTTATACCGGGGACGAGCGTGATTACGGCGGAAAGAATATTACCCTTGATTTTGACCATATTTTGATGACAGGGCAGATCGGGACATCTGCCGGGATCTATAAAACGCTTACTGCAAAAGCGATAAAAGAAGTAAGGAAAGGTGTATATGTTTATGATATGGGGCAAAACTTTGTGGGTGTGCCCAGGATCAGCATTAAAAACGGTGTAGCCGGTAAAAAGCTGACTTTCCGCTATGCCGAGATCCTGTACCCTGATCTCAAAGAATCCGGTAAAAATGTAGGTATGATCATGACCGAAAATTATCGCGCAGCCTTAAGCCAGGATATTTTTATCATGAAGGATGGAGAGCAGGTATTTCAGCCGCATTTTACTTCGCATGGATATCAATATATTGAAATTACCGGTATTGATAGCCCGTTGCCTCTTGATGATGTGCAGGGGCTGGCAATTAGTTCGGTTAAAAAGCTTACAGCCGATTATGCTACTTCTAATCTCAAGGTTAACAAACTTTGGTCAAACCTGACCTGGTCAAACATTGATAACTTTTTGACCATTCCAACCGATTGCCCGCAGAGGAATGAGCGGATGGGCTGGTCGGGCGATATCAGTATATTTTCACATACCGCCACTTATGTGTCCAATGCTGATCAGTTTTTGCGCAGGCATATGCTGGCTATGCGTGATTTACAGACAGAACAGGGCCGGTTTACCGACATTGCCCCTGTTGGCGGCGGCTTTGGCGGTATAATATGGGGAAGCGCAGGCATCACTGTGGCCTGGGAAACCTATCAGCAATATAATGATGCAGCCCTGCTTGCCGAACATTATGAGGCTATGTGCAGGTACATGGATTATATCGACACAACTATCGATCCTAAAACCGGCTTTAGTACCGACGGCGTACTTGGCGATTGGCTTGGCCCGCAATACATGCAGTTGGGCACTGTATTCCCGGTTACGGCTTATCATGTTTATGATTTGGGCATTATGGCTAAGGTTGCAGCTATCTTAGGCAAAAAAGCTGATGCTGAAAAGTTTAGCAAAAAATATAATGAGCGAAAAGCTTTCTTTAACAAAACCTTTGTAAATGCCGATAAAAAGGCATTGGGCCTCATTGGCGGCGGCATGTTTGGTGAGCCGGGCAATAAAGAGTTTAAAGTTTCGGATACGCAAACTGCCTATGCCACAGGTTTGGCGCTTGGTGTATTCAGTGATGAAAATATCGGCTCTATGGCGAAAAACCTGCAGGCTGCCGTTGAACGGGAAAGTAAAGACGACCAGGGAATCGTTCGTCCGGCGTATTCGCTTATGACGGGATTTGTAGGGACGGCAGGGATCAGCAAAGCACTCTCTGACCACGGCCATTCAGACCTGGCTTATAAACTATTGCAAAATGAGCATTATCCATCCTGGTTATATGCTATTGACCAGGGGGCAACAACAATTTGGGAAAGGCTGAATGGTTATACTGTAGAAAATGGTTTTGGCGGGAATAACAGTATGAATTCATTTAACCATTACTCGTTTGGCGCTATCGGGCAATGGATGCTGGCTTATTCTCTCGGTATCCAGCGCGATGAACCTGGTTTTAAGAAATTTATTCTGCAGCCCGAACCTGATCCAACCGGAAAAATGACCTGGGCTAAAGGATCTTATGATTCGCCATATGGAAAAATAAGCAGCAGCTGGTCGGTAAGTGGAAAAACATTGACTTATAATGCTACAGTTCCGGCAAATACTACGGCTACCCTGTTTTTGCCGGCAACTGCTGTTAAGCAGGTAACCGAAGGCGGTAAACCTGTTGCCGGAGTAAGAGGCATCAGTTTTATAAGGTTTGAGGGAAATAAAGCAGTTTACCGTTTGGCAGCAGGTGCTTACCAGTTTAAATCAAAACTGTAACGCTGAGTTAAAGGGATTTCGGAAGTATTAATTACAATTATTGTAATCAATACTTCCAAAATTGCTGATTGAATCACTTGATCAACGTAACAAGCGGCTTACCTTTTTCAACAATATAAGTAGCAAGCTCACTCGCTTTGGTTGTACCCACGTTTTTTACCGAATGCACGGTTCCGTAGGGGATAAATAAAACCCCGCCGGCTTTGAGTGTTACGGGTGCTTTACCCTCCACCTGGTATTCCAATATCCCTTCAAGTACATAAATAATTTCTTCGCCGGGGTGTTTATGCTGCGGATAGGCTTGTCCTTTTTCAACATCTACACGTACCTGTATCATTTCGCGGCCGGGGCTACTGAGGTCATGCCGCTGCAACTCTGTACGGCCGCCTGGTTTTTGCTGGGCCACAACAGCACAAGGAAGAGTAAAAACTCCAAGGGCGGCAATAATGATGGCAGTAGCCAGTTTGTTTTTATTAGTTTTCATAGCTTTTGGTTTTAATTTTTAGTAAAGCTACAGTTCAAAACAGCCCTCTCAATAACAGCAAATTAATGAAGTGGACTAAATCATCCTCCAAACAGACAATCACAATCCCGAAATAGTCGGGGTATTAAATGCGTACCTGATATCCTGAGTTTATTAATGTGCCCTGCCTTGTTCGCTCTCGGCCCCGCCTGTATTGCGTTTGGCCGGTACATTGGTTAGTTTGCCAAAGCTGTATGTAAATGTGAGGGTTGCAACCTGCGTATCAACAAAGTTGTGGTAGGTTGCCGTTGCGCCTGCTATATTGGTAATGGTGCCGCTCGGGCTAAAGGATTTAAAGATATCCCGCATATTTAACTTGATTGAGCCCTTGTTGTTCAATACCTTTTTTTGAATAGCAGCATTTAACATGCCTGTGGGGATAGATACAAACTGTCCGTAAGCGCCGCTTGTATTATAAAAACCGCTTAGCTCGGCACTCCAGGTTTTTGATAAGGTGAACTGGTTATTACCGTTGGCACTAAAAGTAGTTTTTGACTGGTTAAGGTAACCCGAGTAAAATGCCCCCTGGTAGGCGTTATTATAAACTTCGGCATAGAGGTTAACCGACCACCACTTGGCCGGCTGTAAGTTGCTGCTGACAGAAAAATCCAATGTTTTTTGCTGACCTATGTTACCAGTGGTACTGATAAATGTATTACCTACTTTTTGAATGGTTTCATTTTGAACATCGGTTGTACGGTTATAAGCAAGGGCTACGGTAAACAGGCTTTTGAAACTGTAAGCCAGTTTATAATCGTCGGTAAATTGCGGTTTCAGGAAAGGGTTGCCCGAAAAATAAGTAAACTTGTCTACAAAAAAAGTAAAAGGGTTTAAGCTGCCATAATTGGGCCTGCCAATCCTGCGTCCATAGGAAACAACCAATACATTATGGCCGGCAGTGTCAAGGTTGTAGGAAAAATAAGCAGTTGGGAAGAGATTTGTGTAATGTTTAAGAAATGACGAATCGGATTTGTGGGCATTGCCAAGCTGATGTCCGTTGCCATTGGTGTTTTCCAGGCGCAGCCCCGTTTGCAGGGAGAACCGGCCGAAGGTTTTATTGAAATTTACATAGCCGGCATTGATATTCTCTTTGTATAAAAAGCGGTTGGTATTATTGTAATCAATAGTGCTTACGTTATCAATCACATTAAAATAGTTGGCGGCGTTATCGGTATTCACATAACTGCTCTTAACGCCGGCTTCCAGCTTGGCTTTGCCTTTAAGCGGATGCGAATAATCAACCTTTGCAGAGTAGATATTGATGGTAGCGGGCAGGTTATTGCTGATTGTTTGTGAATTTGTTAAGGTGCCATCGGGCAAAAAAGTATTGTTAACAAAAAATTGATTACTGCCCGATATATCGCTGATGTAATCCAAATCAAAAGTAAGCGCCCTGCCGGTACTGTCGAACTTATGGGTGTAGTTAACGTTAATGCCTTTGCTATCAAACTTGTTTTTAGAGGTATTGAGGGTGTTAATGGTTGAATCCAGTCCGCCGGTTTTATCATACAATAAACTGTACACCGGGCTGCTGTCATGATCGCGGGATAGGGTGCCGGTAAATACAATGCCCCAGGTTGTTTTAGGTGAGGTAAAGTAATCTAAGCCTGCCTTGATATTGGTATTGTTGCTTGAGGGCCTGAAATAGGAGATATCCTGCAGGGAGGAAGCCAGTTCACCATTTGCATCAAAATAATGCCTGTCAATTTCAAGCCTCCTGAAGGTTTTTTGTTTGTTGTAAGCCACGTTGGCAAAAAAGTTAACTTTATCTAACCGGTAATTGAAGTTGATGCTTTCATCTGTACGGCCATAAAAACCCTGGGCTAAATTCACCGATGCTACTGCATTAAATCCCCTGGCGGTGTTTTTTTTAGTTTTGATATTGATTACACCTGCATTTCCTGCTGCATCATATTTTGCCGGCGGGTTATCCATCAACTCTATTTGATCTAAAGCCGAAGACGGTAATGAACGCAGATAAGTTGCCAGGTTTGCTGCCGAAAGGTAGGTAGGTTTATCATCAATCATCACCAAAACACCACTTTTCCCTTTAAAAGTAATATTGCCGTCGGCATCTATTTGTACGCCGGGCGTTTTTGACAGCACTTCAAGTGCGTTGGCTCCTGTATTTGATATAAGCGCCCCTACATTAACAACTGTGCGATCGATCTTTTGCTGTACATAGGATTTTTTGGCAGTTATGGCTACTTCATTCAACGTTTTTCCGATGGGGAACAGGACAATAGCGGGTAAATTAACAGGCTTGTCCTGGCTTACTGTTACCGGCTGGCTTGAGTAGTTTTTGTAGCCAATATAAGTAGCCTTAATGATATAAGTATTGTTTTTTAAATTTAGAAAGGCGAAACTGCCATCCGGTTTGGCCAGGCTGGTGCTAATCACTGCAGAATCTTTTGCAGCAAGTAAAACCAGGGTTGCGCCGTCAAGTGGTTTCTTTGTATCATCTGATATTGTACCCGAAATACTGCCGCGGGTGGTTTGTGCATGGGCAAAATTGAAAGTAATGAGTGTGAGTAAGGTCAGTAATGTTTGCAATTGTCTCATAACTATGAGACCGCTTTTTGGTTAATATAGTTACATGAAATTTGATGATTTAACATTGTTAATTGCTTTTTGCAACTTAAACCAACAGATCAGACCCCATTGCATGTTACGTTTTCATCAGATAAGGTATTTGCCAATAACAGAATATAATTTAAGCAAGCTGATAAAATACTAAAAATGTTAGTAAATTATTATCTTTGAGAAAGATTACAACGTTTAGGATATGAACATGCATAGCTATCTGACCAGGGAGGCTAAGGCCTTTGTAAAACGCAGGAATGGCCCGGATGAGGTTATTAGAGTAGTGCCCGACCTTTTGTATAACAATACAGGCCAGTGTTACCAGCTATATACCGCTTTTGAAGAAGATCCGGATGATCTTGGCCGTATTTTATTTGATGAAAATGGTTTCTGGATTTATGATGGTAACCTGCTATCTGTAACTGAGCAGGAGCAGCTTGCAGATTTTATTATCAATTACATTGAAAGGTTGTGAAAAACCACGGAATCAATGATGGAACAATTAAGTTTTTTTGCGGAAGCAGGACAGAGCAGGGGATTACCAAAAGAACTACTGGAATACCACGCAAATTTTATTGATCAGGAAACAGGCAATAAATTGCTTCAAAAATTCATAGCCGAATGCCCCTGGAAGCAAACAACTCAAAAAATGTGGGACAAAGAGTACCTTACGCCCAGGCTCACTGCCTGGCATGGAGATGTTGGTACAGATTATTCCGTATCCGGTAGAATCTCCAATCCAAATCCCTGGACACCGGAATTACTGATGCTGAAGGAAAAGGTGGAAGCCATGGCCGGGATCAGGTTCAATAGCGTGTTGCTGAATTATTACCGGGATGGCAATGACTCTGTGGCCTGGCATAGTGACCGGGAAAGTGCATTGGGCAAAAACCCTGTTATAGCCTCAGTCAGTTTCGGACAGGTGCGCTGCTTTGATATCCGTAACAAGGTTAATCATCAGGAGCATTATACCGTAAAACTGGAGCACGGTTCATTCCTGTTAATGAAAGCTGGTTTGCAGGAACATTGGGAGCATCGCATTGCCAAATCGCTCAGGCCAATGAAAGCCAGGGTTAACCTAACCTTTCGGGTAGTGATCTGATTAGCGACGTGGCCGCGTTAAAATCGCATCGGTTAAGTATATTGCATATTATTTGAGCAAACATGGATAAAACAATTCCTTTTGATTATCTGCTCGATTACCTGCCCGCCGGTATCGTTGTTAAGCCGGCTATAGGCATGTTTTATATTTATTTCGATCAAAAGATCGTACTGATTTTCAGGAAAGTGAATAAAAACCCGCAGCATAATGGCATTTGGATTTCTACCAAACGGGAGGATCATGCCAGTTTGAAAACGGAGATTCCGGCCATTACTGATTTTGAGTTAGAAGAGGGGTTTGATACCACCTGGTTATTGCTTAGCGATAGCCATGATGATTTTGAAAACGCAGCAATACAACTCTGCGAACTTGTTTTGCGCAAGGATAAAAGGATTGGCAAAGTAACAGCTAAAAGCAAAGCCATATTTGGAAATTGAGCCTGTTGACTGATGTTTTAAAGATAACAGGGTTTTGCTTACCGCATTTCTATTCTGCTGTGGATGTTTGGGATAGAGGGCTGTTAGCAATTATTATTGCCTTATTAATGTTTAGTTATCATGCTTGAATGCTGCAATCACTAACCCGGTGCAAAATTTAGGAAGCGGATAGATGGTTTTCAGTAGTCGATAATTTACCTGTTATTTTATTTCCGGCTTTTTAGCGTGGTATTACCAAAGTATAAAATATTCGGAGCGTCTGAGCGTGCTGCAGCAATGTCAGGTGTTCCGTCTTCATTAAAGTCGCCAATTGCAAAGCCATACACAGTCCCTTTTGAATCGCCAAAAGTAACCGGTTTAAAGTGCCCCGTACCTTCGTTATAAAATATTGTCGACGGTGCTTCTATATGCCCTACTATGATATCAATTTTTTTGTCATTATTCAGATCAGCAATCGTAAGTGCATAAGGAACTATTTTCCGGTCTGCCAATGAAATACCTTCCGAAAATGTTTGATCTTTTTGGCCTAAGTAAAGGTACACTCCTTTGTTTTCGTCTATGGTCACAATATCAAGCAATTTATCGCTATTGAAATCGGCTACCGCTGCCATTCGAATGGTAGCATCAGGCGGGCCGAAGGGTACGCGATGAGCATCGGAATAAGACATGTCCGAACTTCCGAAATATATGTAACTCTGACCGCCGTCACGATGTGGGGCAACCAGATCAATAAAGCCATCATTGTTAAAGTCTGCAGGGGTAATTGTTGTGGTAGGGTAGGGTGCAAACGGGATACAATTACTGCCGAACTGTCCTTTTCCGGTATTTAAGCAGATATAGTTTGAAGTTTTCGATTCACCCCTGTTAGCCAAAATTATATCGGGCAACCCGTCGCGATTAATATCGGCTATAGAGATATTCCGGGTTGACCATTCCGGACGCCCAAATTCCGATGCTACTTTAAAATTGCCTTTCCCATCATTAAAATAAATTATTTTATGGTCGGGGTCATCATTACTTACAGCAATATCAAGGGAGCCATCGCCATTAAAATCCGCCAAAGCGCCGGTGTATGAACGATCTGATATGTTCCCAAGGTTATACGCTTTTCGTATTTTGCCAGTGCCATCACCAAGCAAAACCCGGTCATGAATAGGCCAATGTCTTCCCTTTACTAACAAGATATCAAGGTGTCCGTCTCCGTCCAGATCGCCTAAACTTACATTAGCGGTTGTATCGGCTTTTTCCTCTAATAGCATACTATGGTCAAAATGGAGAAAGCCATTAATATCGTTTCCACCTTTTTTGTGTTTTGGGGTACGCGCGTTTTGCTGGCTTAATCCACTTTGAGCAACAGCTATGAGGAGGCACACAGTTAAAAAGCAAATTTTCATATACTTTATTTAAAAGTTTTTGTAGAAGATTTGAATAACCTGAAATGGTTAGCTTGTGCTGAAATTGCATGAAATTTTCGCATAAGCTATCCTGTAAATTTAATTAATTATCAGTGTTTCATAGTGATTTAGTAATTATAACTAATGTTGATGGCTGCTCTTTTACTGCGAAGATACTTCGATAGATAAAATGTCCGGTTCGAAGGCTGCTTTGCCGGGTTGGCCGAATTTAGATGCTCTTTGACTGTAACGGATCATAGTTTTGAGTATAAATCAAGAAAAACACAACGAAATGAAAACTCAAATTAACTTTATCAAACCACTTTTAGCAGTTGCAGCAGCATATTTATTTGCTTTCAGTCCAATAAGCGGTATAGCACAAACTGCGCCTGTTGTAAAAAATATTGTTATCGTGCACGGCGCTTTTGCCGATGCATCAGGCTGGGAGGGGGTATATAAAATTTTGAAAAAGGATGGTTATAATGTAACGCTTGTTCAAAATCCGCTAACTTCATTAAATGACGATGTTGCGGCTACCAACCGTGCTTTGGAGAAACAGGATGGCCCGGCTGTATTGGTAGGGCACTCATGGGGTGGTTCGGTAATTACCGAAGCAGGCGTATCATCAAAAGTAGCAAGCCTGGTATATGTGGCGGCATTTGCTCCTGAGGCAGGTCAATCAACGCTCGACGTTTATCAATCAGGCCCTCCACTTGCGAAAAACGGAATTTTGCCTGCTGATAAAAACGGGTTCGCGTATTTTGATAAAGCGCTTTTTCATGAATGTTTTGCTGCTGATCTGAGCGTAGAAAAAGCAGCTTTCATGTTCGACTCACAACAGCCCATTATCGGTTCAAGCTTTGTTGCCCGTTTAACACGGGCTGCATGGAAAAACAAACCAACTTATGCAGTTGTAGCTACCGAAGATAAAGCCATTAACCCCGAACTTGAACGTGCTATGTATAAACGCGCCGGTGCCATAGTAACGGAAGTGAAGGGGAGCCACGTTGTATTTATTTCAAAGCCCGAGGCCGTGGCGCGTGTAATTGAAACAGCGGCCAAAAACGCTGGTAAAAAATAATTCTTTCATCCACATCGGGTTAAGAAAAGTGTAAGGACGGTCCGTTTAAAACTGTTCTTACGCTTTTTTGGTTATTAGGTTTGTTAAAAAAAAACATATATAATCCTAATCACGATAAAGCTCTTTAATTACATAGCATTTCTTTTTACATTTATCAGGCGGTATAATTGTGCAAAACCGTACGCTTCCTATCATTGTTGTATATTGTTAAAAAGCAGCGATGTTAAATTGATACAAATTATAAAATGCCGCTAAAAAGCTCTTTTTTAAAACTTTTAATATTAACACTGTTTTTATTCGCGGGCCGGCTATATGCAGGCACTCCCTATCAGGTAGTTTACTTAAAAAACTACAGCGCAACTGATGGTCTGCTGAGTTCACGGGTTAATTATTTAATGCAGGATAGTAAGGGCTTTATCTGGATTGCTACGGATAAGGGGGTAAGCAGGTTTGATGGCCAGCGCTTTAAAAATTTCACATCGGCCGATGGTTTGGAAAGCAACGAGTGTTTTCGGATAGCAGAAGATAATTACCACCGGATTTTTTTTTACTGTAATAATTATCGGGTTTGCTATTATGAAAACGGGCTGATACATAAGCTTAGTTCGGCTCAAAAAGTAGTGGTATTACCTTTTGCCAATTTCTTTTTTAACCGTTACAATGAACTTTGCGTAAATTACAGGCTAAGTACCAAAGTATATCATTTTGATGAATTGAATTCAAAGCGGCATCCCATCAAGCACTTAAGCGGATATATTTATGGTGAAGCAGGGGAAGAGGTAGTTCTGTCCGGTAATGACCTTAATATCCTTGAAAATGAGTTATCAGAAGGGCAGTTAAATTATCAAACAGCTAACACCAATACCAAACCTTACCGGTTGGCTATACAGCAAAATAATTTGTTGTTGATAACCAAAGATTGGGTGCATGTTTATGAATATCAAAGAAGTGGAATTGTGCCGCTTAATAAAATCTATTTTACCGGTAATGTAACTTCAGTTTACCTAACCGGTAAAAATACTTTTGCCGTTACAACTGTAAAGCAAGGCACTTACATTATCAACTATATCAGTAATGAGCGGAGAAATTATCTTAATGATCACATCACCACTTCAACCCTTATAGACAGGGAAAATAATTTGTGGTTTGGCAGTTATGATAAAGGGTTTTTTCTAAGCACCAATCCCGAAGTGAGGGTTATTAACCAGGAAAGCGGCCTGGCAAATGAGGATGTTTTAAAACTAAGCATTGCAGGCGGCTACCTTTTTACGGGGCACGTTTTAAGCACACTGAATTATATAAAGCTTGGTACAAGTCAAGCGCCGCCTATAGGTACTATTACTTTAAATCAAAACCGGTCTGATTTTAATCGGATAACCAATCTGCTTACAATTCCGGGTAACAGGCTCATTATCGGTACTGATAACGGCATATTCGGATTGGATGTTTCCAATACCAATCCGTCATCCTGGCGTTCCGAAAATTATTTTGACGGCCCTATAAAGGGCATTACTCAAACGGCCGATACAGTGTATTTTCTTTCGCAAAATGCAGTTATCGTAATGTCAAATCACCTTAAACATCTAAAAGGTTATAGGTTTAAGCCCATACGCATGACCTCTGTTGCCTGGTATAAAAACAAGTTGCTCATAGGTTCGCTTTATGGGTTATACCAGTTCAAGCCAACTGCTACAGATATTACCTACGTACGAACGTTAGCTAATAAAGGAATAAATGTTGTTAAATGCCTGGCAACAAATAACGACATATGCGCAATAGGTACAGAGGCACAGGGCGTATTTTTACTGGCCGGAAAAAAGATCCTTCAACTTAACTCGCCAGACATCTCTTCGGGCGATATTCGTAAACTGGTATGGACAGATGCTAATACACTATGGGCATGCACGGCAAATGGCGTAAGCGTTATCAGCTTCACTAATAATTATCAAAATTACGAGGTGAGTTTGATAAATACCAGTAACGGACTTCCGTCAGATAACGTTGCAGATGTGGTACAATACGGCCGTAATTATTATATAGCCACAGATCAGGGCATAGCAGTTACCCAAAATTTGGGTAACAGGAACCTCCCCAGGCCAGTATTGATTAATGATGGTCCATCCGGAACTCAAAGCCGTTTCACTTACGGTCAGCCTGTGGTATTTGATTGCGTTGCGATATCCTACAAAAGCATGGGGAAAATACAGTACCGGTTCAGGCTTAAGGGTGTTGATAAAAACTGGAGCATTGCCCCCTCGGGCGAAAAGCGGTTTGACCTGTTGCCACCCGGAAACTATGAGTTAGAAGCAGTGGCTGCCGACCGCTTTAACCAATTGAGCCAAACACTTATTTTTCAATTTACCGTAATGCCTTTATGGTATCAGCGGCTTTGGCTGCAGGCAATGGCTGTAGTGGGTGCTTTAATTATAGTTTTCTTACTGGTACGGAAATATTATCAGTCCATCATCGGTTTGCAAAAAAAGGACTACGAAAATGCGCTTGCCCTGCAACGCGAACGCCAGCGGATCAGCAGCGAGGTACATGACGATTTGGGTGCAAGTATATCTGGCATCAAGCTGCGAACCGAATTGTTAAGCCGGAAAGTTGCCGATCAGCCTGATTTTAAGGAAATAGATGCCATTCATGAAGGCATTACGGATATATCTACCCAGATGAGATTAATTATCTGGAGCCTTGACGCCGAAAACGATGAAGTGAGCAACCTGGTCAATTTTATTCATAAACAGGCTGTCAAGATATTTGAATTCAGTAATGTTCGCTTGCATGAAAGTACCTCGGTTGGCGAAGCCATAATTCCGATCAATGGCGAAAGAAGACGGCAGGTATACCTGCTTGTGAGGGAAGTTTTAAACAATATCATTAAACATTCGGATGCGCAAAACGCTTATCTGGATATTAGCCTTTACAAAAACCGGTTGCTTATTAGTATCCGTGACGACGGCCGGGGCTTTGACCCGGATCTTCGCAAACATGAAACGATGGGTCTTCGTAATATTTACGCGCGTACAAAACGATTGAATGCTGAGCTAAAGATCAACACAGCTCCCGGCAAAGGTACATCCATAAGTCTTAAACTGCACCTTTAGACTACCCCATAATAGGTATAAACAAAATCGGAATAATTTAAGATATTAGCATTTTACATTTACCGTAAGCATGCTTCAGATAGTTTTATTAGAGGATAATTTACATTACCGGCGTGGGCTGGAACAGATTATTCATGATATGAGCGGCGTAAATTTGATGGGGTCATTTGCTAATGCCGAATCCGTATTAAAAAAGATAGACCAATTTAAGCCGGATGTTTTTATAGTTGACATAAACCTTGAAGGAATGTCGGGCATTGAATTTATACGACGGGCCAAACCCTTTTTACCCAATACCGAATTTTTGATGTGTACCATAAACGATGATAATACCAATATTTTTGAGTCGTTAAAGAGTGGTGCAACAGGCTATATGCTCAAAGAATCGTCGGCCGATGAGATCAGAAATGCAATCACAGAAATTGCGGCGGGCGGCTCGCCCATGAGCGCCTACATTTCGCGCAGGGTAATAGCATCGTTTAACACGGCTGCTGCCCAGCCCGCCAACCATGCCGCCGAAAACCTTACAGAGCGGGAAATTGAAGTACTTAATCATCTGGCGCGCGGCCTGCAATACAAAGAAATTGCAGATCGGCTTGAAATTACTACTGGTACCGTTAAAAAACACATTCGCAATACCTATGTTAAGCTGCAGGTACAGAACAAAGTAGAGGCTATTAATAAATTTCGCGCAATTTGATATACCACTTTTTCAGTATTGCAGAGGTTAAAGGTTAAAACTAATTTAGCATCATTAAAGAAACTGAGGGGCGGTCTTAAAATTAGCTACCTATTAGTGATTTTAAAACCTAAACCTTATCATATTTTAAGTTTATTTATAATTTAGAATAACATTAACAACAGCCAGATAACTTAAAAAAGTTTGGCTGTTTTTGTTTTAATGAATCAGTAAAGCTATCCTGACTTTAATATCAAGCTTATTTTTGAAAAACAGGTGTGAACTTTAGGTGGTTATCGCCTGCTTTCTACTGTGTAAACAAAGCTATCTGCTTTATAGTAACCAAGGTTGTATTCCATCGGCCGGTCTCCCTGGTCAAATACAAACCGTTTCCTGAACAACACAGGGTCTCCGGTTGCAATCTGTAGTTTATCTGCTATTAATGTATCTGCAGCGTGGGCGCTGATCTCCTCTTTTGAAAGCGATGCGATTGTTGAATGCTCGTGTTCAAGCATTTCATATAATGGTTGTTTAAAATCTTCATCTCCGGTTAAACCTATCCGCGGATGGAAATAGGACACGAAGTATACGAATGGGCCATCGGGCTTTCCGCGTACCCTTTCCATTTTCAATACCTTTTTATCGGCTTTGATCTCAAAAAAAATAGCAAGTTGTTCATCCGGCTCCACCCAGGTAACATGCAGTTCAAAGTTTTTGATAGTTATTCCCCGCAATTTCATTTCCTGCGAAAAACTTAGCCAATTATTTGATTTTGAACTAACTGTAGACTGGTTGACCCTGGTGCCCATTCTCTTTTTACGAATAAGCAGACCTTCAAAAACAAGCTTGTTGATTGCCTGGCGAAGTGTGCTGCGGGATATAGCCAGCAACTTCGCAAGTTCCACCTCGTTGGGCAGCAGCTTGCCATTCTGATATGCTTCTTCAGCAATTAATTTTCTTAAAAGTTCTTCGGCCTGGGCGTGCAGCGGTACCGGGCTTCTGTGGTTGATTGAATACTTCATTTCAGGAGGTTGCCACAATGATAGCAATTTTGGCCAATTGTGTCAAATGTTCATACATATTAATTGGTTTAATTTGTTGATTTGTAACAGCAAACTTTTGTTATAGAAAAATTGAAAATCTATTTGTAAAAATAATAATTGTTTATATGTTTGTACATATCTTTTATAAATCATCGATACTTTTAAATTAAAGAATCGACTTTAATACCTAAATATCGATTTTCTTTGCGATTTAATATGTACATACATTATTACAATGATAGAAATTGACCAGACAAGTTTTAATTCTTACACAGGCCTGAGCTCCGAATTAAGGAAAACTCAGCAATTTTTGATGCCGGCGCAATTAACCGCACCATTCAGGCAGGCAGAAGGGTACAATATTTATCCCACCGCCGTGCTGGAAACCGGAAAGATTTTTAGCGGTTTTGACTCCCTTGTTGCTTTTATTGCCGGTCACAAAGCAATATTGATTGATGGCTATGTAGGCGTGTTTTGGGAACGTATTAAAGAAGGCTTGCAGCAATGCCTGGCAGATCGGGGCTTAAATGTTAACTGGATTTATACGGCCGATTACCTGAAAGATTCTGATGAAATTGATCGCCTTGTTGGGCCATTCCTGGGGGAGTATTCATCTGTTTGGGGTACAAGGACGACTTTGTCTTTAGCCGATTTGTTTACGGAGGGGCTTAACACGCAGAAACCGGATGCAAATAGCGATGTAAATATCATTATAGGTCCGGGTGCCGCACTGGCTGACTGGGAGGCTCCCGTGATCTATCTGGATATTCCTAAAAATGAGATACAGTTCAGAATGCGTGCAGGCAGCATCACAAACCTGGGCGCGAAAGCCCCTGATGAGCCCTTTCAAATGTACAAGCGCTTCTATTTTGTTGATTGGGTAATTCTGAACAATCACAAAAAGGCAATTCTTGACAGGCTTTCGATCATAGCCGATGCGCAATGGCCAGAAACCATCAATTGGATGCAGCAATCAGATCTTGTAGCAGGGCTCAGCAAATTGAGTGCCTCTGTATTTCGGGTAAGGCCGTGGTTTGAACCTGGTGCATGGGGCGGACAATGGATGAAGGAGCGCATCAGTAATTTGAATAACGATGTTGTTAATCTGGCCTGGTCATTTGAGTTGATCGTTCCGGAAAACGGGCTGGTATTTGAAAGCGACGGCAATCTTCTTGAAGTATCCTTCGATACCATTATGTTCGCCAATTGCCAAAACATTCTGGGTAAACATGCTGCACGTTTTGGCGACGAATTCCCGATCCGTTTCGATTTTCTTGATACTTACAAAGGTGGGAACCTATCTATACAATGTCATCCAAAATTAAAATACATCCAGGAGCAATTTGGCGAAACGATTACCCAGGATGAAACCTATTATATTTTGGATTGTGATGATAATGCTTCCGTTTATCTCGGTTTCCAGGAAGATATTGATCCGGTTGTATATAAAGAGGCCCTTGAAGGCAGCCAGGCAACCGGTAAACCTGTGGATATCGAACAATACGTGCAGGTACACTCGGCCAAAAAGCACGATCTGTTTCTTATACCTAACGGTACAGTTCACAGCGCAGGGGCTGGTAACCTGGTACTTGAAATAAGCGCCACACCTTACATTTTTACTTTTAAGATGTATGACTGGGTACGTTTGGACCTTGACGGCAAACCACGCCCTATTAATATTGACCATGCCTTTAACAACCTTGATTTTGAGCGCAAAGGTGAACGTGTGCAACAGGAATTGATTTCGCACCCCCAGGTTATTGAAGAAACCCCGGGATATCGCCTGGTCCATTTGCCCACACACAAAGAACATTTTTATGATGTGCACAGGCTTGAGTTTGACAACTCAGTTGAAATTAATACTGATAACTGCTGCCATGTGCTGATGCTGGTAGAAGGTAACTCCCTCACGGTTGAAACAGCTGATGGTGTAAAAATGGATTTTGCCTATGCAGAAACATTTGTGATACCGGCTGCTGCGGGTACCTATCGACTTACCAATCAAGGTAAGCAACGTGCAAAAGTGATCAAAGCATTTTTAAAATAATGGAAATGACATCTGAAATTCAACAAGCTGATACAAAGAAGAGCGGTGCTTTTCTGTACCTGGTATGCCTTGTGGCTGCCCTGGGAGGTTTTCTTTTTGGCTTTGACACTGCTGTGATTTCCGGTACGGTTAACCTGGTTCGGCATGATTTTAATTTAAACGCTGTAACTGAGGGATGGTTTGTGAGCTGCGCTTTGCTGGGTTGTATAGTAGGCGTGGCGGCATCCGGGGCATTAAGTGATAAGTATGGGCGTAAAATAGTGCTCATCTTATCGGCTGTTCTTTTTCTTGCCTCTGCGCTTGGCTGCATGTGGTCCGGTTCGTTTACAGCGTTAATCGTGTTCCGGCTTATCGGCGGCCTGGGCATTGGTGTAGCCTCCATGGTTTCGCCGCTGTATATCTCCGAATTTGCGCCATCGCGTTACCGGGGTATGATGGTATCGCTGTATCAGTTAGCACTTACGGTGGGTATAGTTGTGGCCTACTTTGCTAATGCCTATCTTTTAAGTAATGCAGGAGGCAATTTTTCAGGAGCCGGTTTAAAACTAATCCTGTCAGATCAGGTATGGAGGGCCATGCTTGGCTTAGGTGCTTTGCCCGCAGCAATTTTCCTGCTTTCGCTTTTGGCCGTGCCAGAATCACCAAGGTGGTTACTGTTAAAAAAACGGGTTTCGGAAGCCAAAGCGATATTGATCAGGATTGATGGCATAAAGGCAGCAGAAAACGAAATGGCTGCGTTTCAGGCAGGCCAGGACAGGCAGGATGAGCAAGGTTTTAAGGAACTTTTGCGGCCTGTATACCGGCGGCCGCTCCTGATCGGGTTGTTACTGCCTCTTTTTTCGCAATTGTGCGGTATCAACGCAGTTATCTACTACGGGCCTAAAATTTTAGAGCAGGCCGGCTTTGCGCTCAACAATGCGCTTGGCGGTCAGGTTACTATCGGGCTTGTAAATGTTGTGTTTACGTTTGTTGCCATTTTTACCATTGATCGCTGGGGCCGTAAGCCGCTGCTGTTTGCAGGGGTAGGCGGTGCTGTTGCAGCATTGATCCTGATCGGTATCCTTTTCTTCGCCGGGGTCACATCAGGTCCCTGGATCTTGGCTGGTATCCTGATTTTTATAGCCTGTTTTGCTTTCTCCTTCGGCCCGGTATGCTGGGTTGTTGTAGGAGAGATATTCCCGGGAGCCGTGCGCGGTAAAGCCATGTCATTAGCAACACTCTCTTTGTGGATCGGGAATTTTCTGGTCGGCCAGCTCACCCCCGCATTTCTTGAAGGTTTGGGCGCGGCGTGGACCTTTTGGATCTTCGCGGGCTGCTGTGCTCCGGCGCTGCTGCTCACACACAAACTAATTCCCGAAACCAAGGGGAAATCATTAGAAAGTATTGAAACCTATTGGGCCGAATCATTTGATCGTGCATCATCAAAAGCGCCCGTAAACCAGGAGCGTTGATACAGCCCTTAATAAAAATGCCAATTTATAGACAATGAATTAACCAATTAAAACCAAACAAATGAGATTTAAACTTTTACCCAAAACAGGAAAAATGCAAAGGCATGCATACCGGGCAATTATCCCGGCGCTGTTGCCTGCTGTGTTTCTCTGCTGGAACGCGCCGGTTGCTGGTGCGGCTGTTCCGGTGATTACCCGTGCCGATTTGAGAAACGCCGCTAATATCGTTATTACAGGGCAGGTAACTGATGAACAGGGCCGCCCACTGCCGGGAGTAAGCATCCGTTTGCTCAATTCAGGTTCGGGCACAGTTACCGATATCAACGGGAACTACAAACTTTCTGTACCTGAGGCAAGTGCAAATGGCACGCTGACGTTTTCTTTTATCGGTTTCGTTACCCAAACGGTATCTATTAATAATAAAACGCAGTTTAATATCAGCCTGAAACCGGATACAACCAAGGCACTGAATGAAGTAGTGGTAGTGGGTTATGGTACACAACGCAGGGCGACTATCAATAGCGCCATCGGTACAGTTGGTGCTAAGGATATCAATGACAAGCCTGTGCTGAACCCCGCTCAGGCGCTGCAGGGGCAATCTCCCAACCTTATTATCCAGCAAAGTACGCTGGATCCCGGAGCCAGCCCCAGTATCAATATCCGTGGTGTGGCAACAACAGGTAATAATGACCCGCTTTTGGTTATCGACGGTATCGTTTCACAATCTGTTGGTGATCTTAACCTGATCAATCCAAATGATATTGCAAGCGTTACTGTGCTTAAAGATGCGGGTTCTGCCGCTATATATGGTTCACGTGGTGCAAATGGCGTTTTACTGGTAACTACTAAAAGCGGTAAACTGAACCAAAAGGCATCCGTTACCTACAATGGCAACTTTGGCTGGCAAAAACCGGATATCCTGGTAAAAAAGGTAAGCGGAGCCGATAATGCTTATTACAAAAATGAAGCACTGGCAAATTCAGGGCTTCCACCTGCATTCACGCCCGAACAAATCCAGCAGCTTGCTGCCCAGGGCGATGGAAACTGGGATATCAATCATGTGCTTTATAACGCGCCCCAAACCTCTCAGAACGTAAGTGTGAGCGGCGGTGCTGCAACTAATACCTATTTTATTTCTGCCGGATACCTTAACCAGCTGAGTAATTTTATAGGTGACGGTGGCTCGGGCAGCAAATTCGGGTATCAAAAATATAACCTTCGCATGAATCAGTCTACGATCATCGGACGTTTCAAATTATCCGGAATACTTGAGTATACCAAATCCCGTAACAAAACCAACAGCGTTGGCGATAACAATATTTTTGCTGATGCCAACCGCGTACCGCATAACTATAGCTGGACAGATGCCAACGGCAACTACCTGACCAATCCCATAGCTTCTCAATACAACGAGTATGGGGTATTAGAAAAAGGCGGTTTTAACCAGGCAGACAATGACCGGATTTTTGGTAACCTGAATGGTACCCTGAGTATCACCAACGAATTGAGTTTAACCGGCGTATTTGGTGGTACCCTTCAAAACAACGGAAACTTTTTCAGGCGTGCGCAGGTAAATTATGTCCCTGCAGGCGTATACGGAAATGACCTGACCACTTTTGATAACAATTCAAAGTCCAGTTCATTTAACACGCAGGTATACCTGGGTTATAACAAAGCCTTCGGCGCGCATAATATCAGTGCTACATTAGGTGTTTCGAGCGAATTGAACAGTCAGCGCGGCTTTCAGTTAATGAAAACATTAACCGATCCGGTATTTGGTAATGCCACCACCGGAACGCTGATAGATGCCACAAACTCTTATAACAGTGTCACCATCCAGGCAAACAGCCTGCAATCGGCTTTTGGCAGGATCAGCTATGATTACAATAACCGTTATTTTCTTGATTTTGTATTCCGTGATGATGCCTCATCAAAATTTGCCAAAGGGCAGCGCAATGGCTTTTTCCCTTCAGTAAACGCCGGTTATGTAATTACCGAGGAGAGCTTTATGGAGCCGCTAAAAAATACGCTGAACAATTTGAAGATAAGGGGCAGCTATGGTGTAGTCGGCAACAATCAATCGGCAGGTAACTATACTTATTTAACAACATACTTTAACTATCCCGGCGCTTATGGCTACAATGGTGTTATCCAGGGCGGTGCAGGTACTAACCTGTCAAACCCACTGCTTACCTGGGAGCGGGCACATACGTTAAACGTAGGTTTGGATTTTGGACTTTTCCATAACAAGCTAACCGGCTCTTTTGATTATTTTAATAAAGTAACCAGCAATATTCAGCAAACCCCGCTTGATGTTCCTACCATCTTCGGTGCGGCGCCGCCTGTAGCCAACGTGGCAAAGGTTCGTGACATGGGCTGGGAACTTGAACTTACTTATACCTTGAAAACAGCTAAGGTTACACAAAGCTTTAGCGCCAACATAGGTAACACACAAAATAAGTTAATGCAGCTTACGGGCAATACCAAGCAAATAATCTATAATCAGGATGTTTATCAGCTAATCCGTCGCGTTGGCGAACCTATTACACAGTATTACGGCTATGTTACCAACGGATACTTCCAGAACGAAGCTGACGTAAACAACTATCCTAAGCCGGCAGGTGCAGTTGTTGGCCCCGGCGATGTGAAGTTCAAGGATTTAAATGGCGATGGCAAAATAGATGATAACGATAAGAAAGTTATCGGAAATCCTTTCCCTCATTACACTTTTGGCTTTAATTACCGGATTGCAGTTGCAGGTTTTGATGTATCGTTATTTGTTCAGGGGGTTGGCCAGCGCGACGAGTTTTTGCGCGGCGAACTGGTAGAGCCTTTCCATTATAATTATGGTGCTACCCTGTATGAACATATGACCGATTATTGGACCCCTAATAATCCCAACGCCCGTTATCCGAGGCTGGCAACCATTGGCTCGCCATCCAATACTAACAACTGGCGCTCCGGCTCCGATCTGTACCGCTTTAATGCAGCTTATGCCCGCCTTAAAAACGTAAATATTGGCTATACCTTGCCTCAGGAGCTTACCCGCAGGGCAGGAATGGAGCGCGTAAGGATATCGCTCATCGGTCAAAACCTGATAACGCTTTCAAAACTCAAGTTCATCGATCCTGAAACTACCGAATTTGGTAACAACGTAAGCCCTAATTCGGCTTCAAACAGTGCGAGAAATTACCTGCTTCCCATTTTTTACGGTGCAGGCCTGGACATCACCTTTTAACCCATTTACTGAAAGGACATGAAAATTTTAAATAAATATTTTGCCATTACCGCACTGGTGCTGGCGAGCGGGTGCCGTAAATTAGATATCGCACCAACGGATGCATACTCTGTTCTTAATTTTTGGACTGCAGATGCCAACGTATATAATGCACTGAATAATAACTACAGCCTGATGTATAACAGCGGTCTCTATTTTGCGGCCGAAGGATTATCAGATAACGCTTATTCGCAAACAAATACAGACCTTATTCAGATAGCAAGCGGCAACGCCAATGCACAAACCCCCAAATTTGCGGGCGATTGGGCATATTATTATTCTACCATCAAATCCTGTAACCAATTCCTGGCAAATATTGACAAAAATACCACGCTTGGTGCGGCTACGCTTGATCGCTTAAAGGCTGAGACCCGCTTTATCAGGGCTTTTGAAGATTTTAACCTCACCAAATGGTACGGCGATATCCCGCTGGTAAGCACAGATATCTCCCAGGACGATGCGAAAACCATTGCGCGTACCCCTAAAGCCGAAGTTATAAACTTCATATTGAGTGAATTAAATGCAATTGTACCGTTGCTGCCCTCAAAAGATCAATTACCGGCGGCAGAAAATGGCCGTATCACCAAAGGGGCGGCGCTTGCTTTACAGGCGCGCGTGCTCCTGTACCAGGGGAACCGTATGGCCGATGTGGCTACAGTATGCGAAAGTTTGATGAATAGCACCACCAATGGCACCTATTCTCTTAATCCAAACTATAGCAATCTTTTTAGCGACCCATCAACCAACAGAAACAACCCTGAATCGATATTATCGCTGCAGTATGTTCCGGCAACCACCCGTACCTGGACAGACTTTTGGGATTTTGCGCCAAACAGCGTGGGCGGACGCGTGAATGCACTTGCTCCAAGCCAGGAGTTGGTTAATGACTATATCATGCTTAATGGCAAGGCTATCACCGATGCCGGATCGGGTTATGATGAAAACAATCCATATACAAACCGCGACCCAAGACTTACCGCAACTGTAGTTTATGATCGTTACAACTGGAATAGCGGCGGTGGTGTAAATGGCACAACAAAGGTGATTTATATCAAGCCTGGCAGTGATCCAACCCGGCCCGGTCCTGATGAATATTCTTCTGGCCGTCAAAGTTCATCGCCAACAGGTTATTACTGGCGAAAGTATTTTGATCCTTCGGCACTGGCCAATTTCACATCTGGTAACAATATCCACTTGTTTCGCTACGCCGAAATCCTGCTTGACTATGCAGAGGCTAAAAGCAGCCTTGGGCAGATGGATGCAACGGTGTGGAATAAAACCATTGGGGCGCTTCGTACAAGGGCTGGTTTTAGCGACCCTGCTGCATTAAACTATCCGGGCGGCGATGTTACCAACGCTATCCGTCGCGAACGCCGGGTGGAATTAGCTATGGAAGGCACCCGTATCGATGATATTCGCAGATGGAAGACAGCCGAAACTGTATTAAACGGCTATGTTCACGGAGCAAAATTCTCGGGCGATCCGGCTACAGACAACGGCTATATCCGCGCGCAGCTGCGAAGGTTCAATACCAACCGTGATTACCTTTGGGCTATTCCAAGCGGTGACCTGAGTTTAGATTCAAAGCTGACACAAAATCCAGGTTATTAACTATAAAATCACCAATTATTCCTGAATAATATGAAAAGATTATTTGTATTTGCAGCAATAGCTTTATCTGTAGCTTTTGTTGTAAGCTCCTGTAAAAAAGACAAGCGGGCGCTGGATACCAACGTTAGTGCAGTTGGTACACTCTCAGCACCTCTTAATGCCAGCAGCCTGAGCCTGCAGCCCGGCGGGCCTGGTGTAACATTTAAATGGAGCGCCGCTACAGCCAATGATGGCGGTTTAATTATGTACGAGGTTGCTTTTGATAAAGCAAACGGCGATTTTAATAAACCTGTTTACCGGGTTTTATCTGATGGTTCTGGCGTGCAAGCGCAGGCAACCATCCCGCAGGATACGCTTAATAAGATCGCATCTTTGGCCGGCATAGCTTCATCAAGCGCCGGTACATTGAAATGGACAGTGATTGCTTCAAAAGCTACAAACCTTCAAATAAGCAAGGTTTCTAATACATTGCAGGTAAGCAGGCCTGCAGGGTTTGCAGTGCCGCCAACCTCATTATATATAACCGGTACTGCTACAGAAGCCGGTGGGGGTGATATATCTAAAGCCATACCTTTTAAACAGATTTCGGCAGGTGTGTTTGAACTGTACACTTCGCTTGCTCCCGGTAGTTATGAGTTTACCGACAAAGCAAACAGTAGTGGAACCAAGTATTATATAGATGATAAAGGCATTGTTCAGCAAGGCAGTGGCTCAACTACAGTTAGCGGAGCAAAAGCAACCTATCGCCTGCGCCTTAATTTCAATGTAGCCACCAGCAATGTAGTAGGTATTCAGTCGTTGGGGCTATTTATGTCGGCTTATAATACCGAGATCGGGCAATTGAATTATATTGGTAACAGCACCTGGGAAAACCCTAAAATTCCGGTTACCTTTTACCAGTTTTCGTGGGGACGGGATGAACGTTATAAGTTTGCGCTTCATACCTCCAACGGTATCGAGTATTTAGGCAGTTCAAACGTCAACAATATTGCACCGGCGGGCCAACCGGCAAGTTATTTTTATCTGTTGCCTGTAACCGATGCGCAATGGGATAATACGTACAAATTCGATCCTTCGATAGATACGCATAACGCCAGGGTTGATGTTTACTTCGGTGCTTCCGGGCCGTATACGCACACGGCAACTGCGGTTAATTAACTGCAATAGCTTGTGTTGAATATACCCCTATACTTATGTTTATACCGCCTGCAGTTTAATACAAACTGCAGGCTATTTTAACAGAATCAAAGTTATGAAGATGCAATTTTGCTGCGGGATAGCAGCGCTTACGTTAGTACTGGCTTCCTGCGGAAAATCTAAGGTTGACCCTGGCAATGGTGGTAATAACAACAATTCGGGTGGTAATAATGGCGGAGATAATGGTGGCACTACTACCGAATCTGTTTATTTAACCAATGCAAAAGCAACCCATGCTTTTATAGCATCTGGCTATGCAACGTCTTATGGCAGCTACCGGGTAAATACAACAACAAATACCGGCGGGGCTTTTGAATGGTACGTTGCAAGCCAGTTGTATGCTGATGCTGCAATGGTTAACCTTGGCGATAAGAGTTACAAATCTTCTATGAACAATACCCTAACATGGTTGAACAAACTTGTTGATAAAACCGATGCTAACGGCGGGCTTTTTGCCGCCGCCGGTTTAGACGGATCAGGTGCAGGTGGCGGAAAATATGTAGATGACAATGCCCTTACCGGCATGGCTTTCCTGGCTGGTTATGACGTTACCAGCGGAACAGATCGTGACGCCTACCTTACAGCAGCTCAGGGCTGCGCTAAATGGCTAATGAACAGCGGGCAGTGGGATAACGACCTCGGCGGCGGCTTTTGGTGGTCGACCGATAAAACGGTTAAGCCCAGCCAGTCTAATGGGTTGGCAATGCAGTTATTTTGTCGCCTTTATAAAATTACCGGGAACGCTGATTATAAAAACTGGGCAACTTTGGTTAATAACTGGCTCAATGGCCAGATGTATGACAGTACTACCGGCCTGTACATCTGGCAAATCGAAAAAAATGGTACTAAAGACACCTATAAATTTACTTATGACAATGCAATTATCGTAGAAGCACAATTGCTTTACGCAGATGCTATGCAGGATGCCACATACCAAACCAAAGCGCAGGCTTTAGGTAATGCAATGATCAAAACGCTTTGGGATAAAGGGCATAACGTATTCATTTTTAACACTAACGACCCAAGGATAAACCCTTGTTACAGTGGCTGGGCTACACAAGCAATGATCAGGCTTTATGAGTTGGATAACAACAGCAACTGGTTGGTTTACGCAAAGGGCAACGTGGACGCAATTAACGTGGTCCTTAAAAATCCGGCGCTTAACGGTTATTACCAATATGCAGCACTGGATGGAGCCGGAAGATATTCAAACTTAGAGGGTGTGGATCAGGCCTGGATGCAGCGGATTCAAACACTGTTATCAAAATATAAGTAGGCAAGCCAACATAAACTTAGGAATAAATTAATTAGTTATAATGAGATATTTATCAAAATCAGGGGCTTTATTGTTGCTGGTACTGCCGTGCTGGAGCAGGGTATCAGCACAGGATATATTAAAATATGTAGACCCCAACATTGGTACGGCACACAGCAGATGGTTTTTTTATACCCCGGCTGCTGTGCCTTATGGTATGGCAAAGCTGGCCCCCTCAACAAACGGGCATTTTGGTAACCCGTCAGGCTGGGAAGCCGTTGGGTATGATACCCGTGAAAACTCGATAGAAGGTTTTGTCCATTTTCATGAATGGCAGGTAGGAGGGGTGAGCTATATGCCTACAACAGGCAAACTGATCACCCGGCCAGGCGACCTTGAGCGTAAAACGCCGGGTTACAGGTCGGGCTTTAACAGGAAAAACCAGGTGGCCGAACCGGGTTACTACAAAGTTAAGCTGGATGATTATGCCATTACTGCCGAACTTACAGCCACTAAAAGAGTTGGTTTTCAGCGTTACACCTTCCCTAAAAACAGCCAATCGCATATCATCCTGGATATCGGTAATAAACAAGGCGAAAGTGATACTGTGACAGATGCAGGTATTAAAATGCTTGATGATAAACACTTTGAAGGTTATGTTTATACTTATCCCAAGTATGTAAAAATCTATGACCCGGCAGGCAAAGTTGCGATGTATTTTTATGGTGAGATCAGCAAAAAGCCGGCAACCGTAACCGCATTTTCCACGGGGCATGTTTATGATAATAAACGCGATATTAAAGGCCATGGTGCAGGATTGGCTTTGAATTACAACACCTCGGCAAATGAAATAATTGAGGTAAAAACCGGTTTATCTTATACATCAGTTGAAAACGCCCGTAAAAATTTCGTAGCAGAAGCTAACGGCCTTACGTTTGCGCAGGCTAAGGAGCAGGCGCAAAAAACATGGCGGCAGGAGTTAGGTAAGATAATGGTAGAAGATACCAGCATCACCAACAAAACAAAATTTTATACAGGCCTTTTTCATGCCCTTTTGGGCAGGGGAATAGCCAGTGATGTTGATGGCACCTATCCAAAACATGCGGGGCTTATTGGCCGGTTGCCGGTAGCAAAAAATCAGCAGCTGAAAGCCGAATTCATCAATACCGATGCCATTTGGGGCGGCTTTTGGAATATCACACAATTATGGGCGCTGTCATACCCGCAATGGTATGGAAGCTTTGTAAACACGCAACTGCAGCTTTATAAAGATAAGGGCTGGTTTGGTGATGGAATAGCCAACAGTGAATATGTATCGGGCGTGGGGACAAACTTTGTAGGCCTCGCCATTGCCGGTGCTTATAACGCAGGCATCCGAAACTATGATGTAAACCTGGCATACAAGGCAGTAAAGGATAATGAACTGAAGTATCAAAACCGACCGGTAGGGCCGGGTAAATTGGACATCAAGGCGTTTGTTGATCACGGCTTTGTGCCATTCTTTGATCAAACAGGGCGGGACTTTGTAACTGATTCTACAGGTTCCAATTTTGCCGGTTCACATACATTAGAATATAGTTACAGCGCTTTTGCCGCAGCCCAAATGGCTAAAGCTTTAGGCAAAAACAATGATTATGATCAGCTCATTAAACTATCAAACGGCTGGCGGCAGATATTTAACCCTCAAAATAAGTTGATGCAGCCTAAACGGCTTAATGGAAACTTTATTGAAAAGTTTGATCCTTATCAGCCATGGCGCGGTTTCCAGGAAGGTAACTCCGTGCAATATTCATTCTATGTACCTCAAAACCCAGCCGGCTTGATTGAGGCTATTGGTAAAGATAATTTTAACAAAAGACTTGACAGTATCTTTACTGTATCAGAAAAACAAGGTTTTGGTGGTGGAAAAACCATTGATGCCTTTGCCGGGATCAACTCGATATATAACCATGGTAATCAGCCAAACCTGCACATCAGCTGGCTTTTCAATTTCTCGGGCCGCCCGTGGCTCACTCAAAAATGGACAAGACTTATAGGCGAAGAGTTTTATGGCACCGAGCCGATTCATGGCTATGGTTATGGCCAGGATGAAGACCAGGGACAATTGGGGTCATGGTACGTTATCAACGCGTTAGGATTATTTGATGTTAAAGGACTTACAGATCTGCGTCCCATTATCGAACTGGGAAGCCCACTGTTCACAAAAGCGACAATAAAGCTGGGTACCGGTAAGGTACTGATCATCCAAACTCAAAATAACTCTGCAGAAAATGTTTATATCCAGTCCGCACAGTTCAACAACAAGCGGCTTGACAACTGCTGGATGTACCGTGATGAGTTGATGAAAGGCGGCACCCTGACCTTGGTTATGGGCAAGGAACCTAATAAACAATGGGGTACTAAAGTACCTCCGCCGTCGGCTCAATAGCCATCATTTGCAAGTTGGATGGGAGAGGAACGGATATCAGACCGGAATTTAAAATATCATTAGCAATGTATAAAAAAACTATAATAATTATCGCTGCGCTTATACTTGCCGTAATTCCCCGGCCTTCAACAGCACAGGATAAACTTCGTGATACATATCGGGAGCGGGCCGAAAGTATGTTCGGCAACATATGGATGCGATACCGCGTACATTCAGAAACCGGTTTATTCCTTGAAAGCTACCCTGCCGGGAAAAACGATTCGCTTAATTATTTTCAAGGCGACGCTGTAAAAGAAAAAAAGGTTAGTTTTTTATGGCCTTTTTCGGGCATGTTTTCGGCCGCGAATATGCTTATGCACGTTCCGGGGCTTAAAGAAAAGTACAGGATTTACCAGGATAGCTTAATAGCCGGAATTGAGCAGTATAAAGACTCGGTAAGAAAGCCGGTAGGATACCAGGCGTACCCTGTTAAATTTGAAAAAGCAGATCGTTACTATGATGATAACGGGTTAGTTGGCGTTGATTATATGGAAAGTTATTTCAACACAAAAAATCCACTGTACCTGCAACGGGCCAAAGATGTTTTTAAATTTATCATAAGTGGCTGGAACAATGATGTTGGCGGAGGTATAACCTGGCTGGAAGGGCATAACGACCAGAAGCCGGCCTGCAGCAACGGCATGGCTTTACTTACCGCTTTGAAGATTTACAAGGGAAGCCAGGAAAAATATTACCTGGAGCAGGGTGAACGAATTTATACCTGGATGTACAATTCATTGCGTGATAGTACCACTGGTATTATCAGCAATGACATTAAACTGAATGGAAAGCAAAATCGCACCTTTTGGACGTATAACACCGGTTCGATGATCGAAGCTGCAGTTTTGCTTTACCAATTTACCGGTAAGCAGCAGTTTTTGCAGCAAGCTAAAGCTTTATCGTTGGCAAGTTATAAGCATTTTAAAGCTACATCGGGCGGAGAGGGATTGATGATGCATATCGATGTTCCGTGGTTTGTTACTGTGCTGTTTAGGGGATATGAGGCTTTGTATAGGGTAGATAAGGATGACAGGTATATCGCCGCGATAGAACATGATCTGAATTATGCCTGGGAAAACTCAAAAGACAAATTTGGGCTCACCACTCATAGCTGGTTACCGAAGCCCGGAGAACTGACGAAGCCAAAATGGCTGCTGGATGAAGCTTGTATTGCCGAATTATATGCCCGTTTAAGCGTATTACGCTAACAAGCTTAGCAGTAATAATTAGTTGATTGATATAGCCGCCGGGTTTCAACCCAGCGGCTTTTTAATTTGCTGAAAGATATTTGATAATGTGATTTATTGGGGTACTAAATCAATTTGAATACTTACTCAACCCTGAGTTAAATGATTTGTACGGTGTTTATAAAGTTACTCCCGCCGGAATACTATGTTTACAGTTTCTTAAATTTGCGGTGCAATGCGGTAGATTAAAAGTAAAGGAATGGACTTCGGAGAACTTCAAAAACAGGTAGATTTCATTCATGAAATTGATAAAGTAAAGTACATACAGCGTAAAACCAGGCTGTTTAACAGCGATCGCGCGGAGAATGATGCCGAACATAGCTGGCACCTGGCATTAATGGCCATTGTTTTATCCGGACACAGCAACCAGGATATTGATCTTTTTAAAGTGATCAAGATGTTGCTGATACATGATGTGGTTGAAATAGATTCAGGTGATATCTTTTTATATGATAACGTTGTTAGCCATTCCAATACGGAAGCAGAAACAATAGCAGCCAGGCGGATCTTCGGCCTGCTCCCGCAAAATCAGGCCGAAGAGCTCATAGCAATATGGGAGGAGTTTGAAGCTGGAGATACAGCTGAAGCTAAGTTTGCCCGCGCGATGGACCGTTTTGAACCGCTGCTGCAAAACAGATCAAATAAGGGCGGCACCTGGAAGGAATTCAATGTAACCTACGACAGGGTTGTTCAGAAAAAAAGCGTCATTAAAGAAGGATCTGATTTATTATGGGGCTATTCAAAAATGTTGATTGATAAAAGTGTTGAGGAAGGCATTCTGACCAAAGATTAACGTAGGTTGATAGATGTTAGTTGGGGGCTTTAGTAAAAGTAATTTTTATGAAAAAGGTATTATTTGAAGAATCTCAAAAAAACGTACAGATACTTGCTGTTGTTCCAGCAGTGATTACAACAATCCTTTTTGGTGTTTTAAGTTTTTTACAGGTTTTATTACATAAACCCGTAGGAAATAACCCGGCCCCCGATTGGTTATTGCTGGTATTTTTTTTCGGGAGTATCATTGGGTTCATTGTTTTCAGTTCTCAAAAACTGAAAACCCAAATAAGGGAAGATGAAATTACAGTTAGCTTCGGTTTTTTTGCCAGGAAAAAGGTCATAAATATCAGTGAAGTAAAAAGCATTTCAATCCGCAAATACGATGCTATAAAAGAATTTTTAGGTTGGGGAGTCCGCTTTAATTTAAGTGAAAGATGTTACACTGTAGCAGGGAGTGACGGAATAGAAATAGAGTTAGTTAACGGAAAGCGGATATTAGTTGGGACACAGAAACCCCTTGATGCAGACCTTGCAATTTTAAACTATTTACCAAATAAAATTATCGCCTGATTAGTTTAAACCTCACTACCTGATCCACCGGGCGGTAATTTAATTCGTATTTCAGCAATTAACTTTTGCCTGTTATTATCACTTCTACAAACATTTTTATTCAGGTTTGTTAGTCAGTTAAATATAGTTGTACCGCAAATAATCCAATCTCTTCCATTATTCGTTTATTGTATGTTATTGGCTGGTACGCTTATTTTTGTGGCTTCTTAAAACTATTTATCATGAAAACAGTATTAATAACCGGCGCAAATAAGGGGATCGGTTTTGAAACCGCCAGGCAACTGGCCGCTTTGGGTTATTTCGTATACCTTGGCAGCAGAAACGCAGCCAATGGATTTGAAGCAATTCAAAAGCTGAATACTTTGGGTATTACCAATGCAGAAAGCCTGACCATTGATGTTGCCAATCCCGATTCCGTTAAGCTGGCCAGCCATGAGTTGCAGAAAAAGATCGCCTCTTTGGATATATTGATCAATAACGCAGGTATTTCGGGCGTTATGCCGCAAAACCTTGCCGAAGGTGGTTTGCAAAACCTCCGCGATATATTCGATGTGAACTTTTTTGGGGCTGTTCAAACCACGCAGGAGTTTTTGCCATTGTTAAAAAGATCACCAAAGGCAGCTATCATTAACGTTTCCAGCGAAATTGGTTCGCTTGCCGTTCATACCGCACCGGAAAGGAACCCCAACCGTTCAAGGTACCACGCATATGGCGTATCTAAAACCGCTTTAAATGCTTTTACTGTAATGTTGGCCAATGAACTGCGCGATACGGGCATCAGTGTAAATAGCGTTACGCCGGGATATACTGCAACTGATCTCAATCAATTTGAAGGTACAAAAACAGCTGAGCAAGGCGCATTGCCTATTGTGAAATTGGCTACCGAAGCCGATGAAACTGTAACGGCCAAATTCTTTAAAGATGGCGGCGAGGTTACATGGTAGTGCTTTTGTTTAAAACAGTGAGGTATGCGTGAAGATCTGTTTCACGCATACTAAATAAGTTGATGCCCCAGTCCGCAAGTTAACAGCAAGTATATGTGCTAATTGGGGTGCGGAAAGGCAGGGAGGAGATTTATGAGGTTACAGTCATAAAAAAGTAAGAATTTATTTGCTTTAATCGTTTAAAGAGTTAGATTTGTTTCTATATCTCAATTTAACCGAAGTCTGTAACCAGTTATAGCAGTGAAAAAAGTTGTCCTTAAAGATATTGCGCAACACGTTGGTGTATCCACCGCGCTGGTTTCGTATGTGCTTAACGGGCAGGCCGAAGAAAAACAGGTAAGCAAGGAAAACGCCGAAAAAATCAAATTAGCAGCTATTGAGCTGAATTATCAGCCCAACCAGGTAGCCAAAAGCCTCCGGATGCGAAAAACGCATACCATTGGCCTGGTTGTAGCAGATATTAATTATCGTTTCAGTACAGGTATTACCCGGGCTATAGAAGCAGAGGCCAAGAGGCTCAACTTTACGGTGATTTTTGGCAGCACCAATGAAAATCCTGAAAAATTTACCGAACTAACTAATGTGCTGGTGAACCGTCAGGTTGACGGCCTTATCCTGGTGCCGGGCGAACAGTCTCAGGAGCAAATTATCCATTTGCAAAACTCAGGTACCCCATTTGTCCTTATCGACCGTTATTTTCCGGAGATAGATACTAACTACGTAGCTTTAGACAACTATAAGGCAGCGTATGATGCGGTGACGTACCTGGCGGCTTCGGGCCATAAAAAAATTAGCTTTATTAATTTGGAAACGAGCATGTTCCATTTGCAGGAACGGGATAGGGGATATTTAGATGCGCTAAAAGACCATCATTTGGAAAGCCGCCCGGAATGGCTGGTACATATAAATGGGGATGATTTAGCAAGTGGGATAGGAGCTGCCATTTCTCCGTTGATTAATTCGGCCGACAGGTGTGATGCCATTTTTTTAGCGACAGATCGTTTAACTATCGAGGCTTTAAAGCGACTAAACGCGTTAGGGGTCAAGATACCCGGAGAACTTTCTGTATTAAGTTTTGATGAATCGGATGCCTTTGATCTTTTTTATTGCCCTGTAACACACGGACGCCAACCATTGGAAGAAATGGGTGAGGCTGCGGTAAAAACGCTTGTAAACCTGATCAATAATCAAAAGATAAAAAAGAAGCTGACCTTCCAGGCGGGATTTGTCCCGGGAAAGTCATGTCGTGAACAATAGAATTTTTTTTTAACCCTTTACTTTAATCGATTAAAGTAAAGATGAACCTGAATAAATAACATTTTAAAAAACAGATTATAACACATGAGCCATTTTACAATCTTTTACTTTAATCGATTAAAGTGCATGCCGCCTTAGTCAATTCCCTTTTTAAGCGATTATCAAACCAACATTTAAACCAAATGAATTATGAAAAAAATTTTAACGATCATGCTCATATTCTGTTACGCGGCCTTGTTCGGCCAGCAAAAAACAGTAACAGGAACAGTAACCGAAAAAGAACGGGGGACACCCCTTGCCGGTGTTACTGTAAAATCGGCCACAGCAAGTACCGTAACAGATGTTAATGGTAAATTTAGCGTTACGGCCAATTTAAATACCAATATTACTTTCTCGTATGTAGGGATGCAGTCTTTTAACTACACAGTTAAGGCCGGTATCGAACCTTTGATCATTGCGCTTGAATATCAATCCGGTAACCTGAATGAGGTAGTGGTAACCGGGTACCAAAGCCAGAAAAAAGCAGATTTGACCGGTGCGGTATCTGTTGTAAAAATGACCGACATTAAAGATATTCCCCAGGGCAACGCCACAAAAGCATTACAGGGCAGGGTACCGGGTGTTTACATTACCACCAATGGTTCGCCCGAAGGCGGGGCCACCGTCAGGATTCGTGGTATTGGAACGCTTAACAATAATGATCCGCTTTATGTTATCGACGGCGTACCAACCACGCGCGGATTAGAGGAGATCAACCAGGCAGATATTGAATCATTGCAGGTATTGAAGGATGCATCATCGGCAACTATCTATGGTTCAAGGGCAGCGAACGGCGTTATCATCGTAACAACAAAACGTGGTAAAAAGGGGATCAGCCGTATTGATGTCAATGCGTCATCATCGCTGCAATACTACAATTCAAAGCTTAAAGTGCTTAACACCCAACAACATGGTGAAGCATACTTTAAAGCATCAGTTAATGACGGTACCGACCCCAACAATAACCAGATCTACCAGTTTGACTGGAACAAGGATTTTAATAACCCGGTGCTCAATAAAATAATCCTGCCCGAGTTTATTGACGGTGCCAAAACCATGAAACCTGCCGATACCAGGTGGTTTGATGAAATTGGTCAAACTTCATTATTACAGAATTATAACGTTTCTGTTAGCAACGGCGGCGAAAAGGGAAACAGCTTTCTTTCTGTTGGTTATTATGATAATAAAGGTATAGTTAAGGAAACCCACACCCGTAAAGCAACCATCAGGCTAAATACCGATTACAACTTCTTTAACGGGCGTTTAAAAATTGGCGAAAACCTTAACGTATCCTTTATCAACGACAGGCTTATTGATGTAAACAGTGTGTTATTCACTGCATTGGTTCAAAATCCAATTGTTCCGGTTTATACAGTTAACGGTGGATGGGGCGGCCCGGCAGCAGGCATGACCGATCGTCAAAACCCGGTGCGGCTGATCATGGATAACAAGCAAAACCAAAGTTATTTCGGCCGTATCACCGGCAATGTTTTTGCCGATTTAACTGTTATTCCCGGCCTGCACCTTAAAACCACCTATGGGGTTGATTATGATGGCCTTTATGAACGTACCTTACGTAAATCATATGTTTCGGGCTTTTTGGTTGATCCATCCAACCTTGCAGCTAACTCACAAAACTTTGATGGCAACCTCATCTGGCAAAATACCTTGACTTATGATCTTAACCTGAAAAAACACCAGATCAATGTTTTGGCCGGCCAGGAGTCTATCCATTATATGAACCAAAACTTTTTTGGCAGCAGGCAGGGTTATGCTTTGGAGGATATCAACTACGCCTATCTTGATGCCGGTTCGTCAAATATTCTTAACGGCGGCAATGGGGGGGCTTACTCACTATTGTCTTTCTTCGGAAAGGTGAACTATACCTTTGATAACAAGTATTTGGCATCCGTTACTGTTCGTCGCGACGGTTCTTCGCGTTTTGGTGCTAATAACCGCTATGGTACTTTTCCTTCAGCAACGGTAGCCTGGAGGTTAAGTCAGGAAGATTTCATTAAAAAAATTCCGGCAATCTCTGATTTGAAACTGCGCTATGGCTACGGTCGTACGGGTAACCAAACCATAGGTAACTATGCTACCAACTCATTATATGCAGCCATTTATGGTACCGATCCTACGTTTACCGCCGATAGGGGAACAGCCTATGATATAACCGGTGCAGGTACCGGTACACTTCCTTCGGGCTTTGTTAAGATCCAGGAAGGTAACAATTCATTGAAATGGGAAGGGACCAAAGAGTCGAACTTTGGTATTGATTTCGGCTTGTTCAACCAAAAGCTTTCGGGCTCGGTTGATTATTTTATCAAGAAAACTTCCGACATCCTTATCACTCCCGGCTACCTTGCTGTTATAGGCGAGGGCGGTACAACTACCTTTAATGGTGCATCGATGCAAAATAAAGGTATTGAGGCCTTGCTTACTTACGATGGGCAAATTAACAAAGACCTGAATTTTACAGTGAGCGGCAACATTGCCACTTTCAGAAACAAGGTTACTTATATCCCTTCTGAAGTGATCACTGCCTATCCTGGTAACGGAACCACACAAACTATTATTGGCCATTCCATTAATTCGATATATGGCTACGTAGCCGATGGTTTGTTTACCTCGCAGGATCAGGTGACTAATTCGGCTGCGCAACCGGGCAAAGGTATCGGCAGGATCAGGTACAAAGATCTGAATGGCGATGGTGTGATAGATAACAAGGACATGGATTATATCTCCAATGGCAACCCCAATTTTACCTATGGTTTGAATGTAAACCTTTCTTACAAAAACTTTGACCTCGCGTTGTTCTTCCAGGGTGTACAGGGCATCAAGGTTTACAACTCTTATAAAAACTACACAGACTTCACCTCAATATGGCCGGGTACCAACTGGGGAACCAGGACTTTGAACGCATGGTCGCCAACAAATACCGGCTCAACTATACCTGCGTTGACTTTGGTTGACAGGAACAATGAAGCACGTACATCAACCTATTATTTGGAGAATGGCTCATATATGAAGCTTCGTAACGCGCAGATCGGGTATAATTTAAAAGATGCCTTACGGAAAATAAAAGTTCAGCGGGCCCGGATCTATGTGCAGGCCAATAACCTGTTCACGGTAAAAAGTAAATCATTTACGGCCACCGACCCGGAAAATCCATCAGGCGCTTACCCAATCCCAACAATTACCTCCATTGGTCTCGACCTGTCATTTTAACCCTAAAATTTTAATGAGATGAAAAAATATTTATTACTGATAATTTGCCTGATAGGAACGCTGGGTTCCTGTAAAAAGGCACTTGATGAGCAGCCGCAGGGCGTTATAGCCAGCGATCAGCTAAACACCCCGGAGAATATAGAAAAAATGGTTGTTGCCGCATATGCAGCATTAGGCAACGAAAACCTGCATACATCCAATAGCTTATGGCCCTGGGGTAGTATGCGCAGTGGTGATGCATACAAAGGTGGCGACGGTGTTGGCGATAACAGCGAGTGGAATGATTACGAAACATTTGTAACCAACCAAAATACCAATAGCCTAACCGACCAGATGTGGGCGCAGATCTATAATAACATTGCAAGGGCTAATAACGCCCTGCTGCGCCTTGACAATATAGCGCCATCTGATTTTTCGCTTAAAACAAGCAGGCAGGGCGAAATGCGGTTTTTAAGAGGCAATCATTATTTTATGGCGAAAATATTATGGAACCGGGTGCCATATATTGACGAGAATGTGCCAACTGCAGAGTATATCAAGGTTTCAAATACCGCCATGACCAGCGATCAGTTATGGGATAAGATAGCGGCAGATTTCAGATATGCTGCCAATGTTTTACCCGCAAAACAGGCAGACGCAGGCCGGCCTAATAAATACACAGCATTAGCTTTTCTGGCGAAAACCCTGCTTTACCAGGCGTATAAACAGGATGATAATCATAACATGACCGGTATTGATCAGGCTAAACTAAATCAGGTGGTAGGTCTTTGCGATAGCGTCATCAACTTCAGCGGATATGCACTTGCCCCCGATTTTGGAGATAACTTTTTGGAGGCTACCGAAAACGGCCCTGAATCGGTATTTGCCATCCAGTATTCAAAAAATGATGGTACGCAGTTTGGCCGCATTGATATGGGGCACTCGCTTACCTATCCTATGAACCCCGAATATGGTTGCTGCTGGCAGCATATCCCGAGTCAGGACCTGGTAAACAACTTTAAAACGGATGCCAGCGGCCTGCCCATGTTTACAGGTTATAACAATACAGATGCCACCAAGGTAGCCGATTTTCTGAACCAAACTTTTGATCCAAGGCTTGATCATACTGTGGGGATTCCCGGTCACCCATTTAAATATGTACCTACTTTTGTTTACCAAACCTCCTGGGCACGCGCACCTGCTATTTACGGTTATTTCACCAGTATGAAAGATGATGCCGCCGCCAACGACCCATCATTTCAAAAGATCCCGCCATTTATGTCGAGCTCAAAAAACTGGGAGCTGATCCGTTTTGCCGATGTGTTGCTTTGGAAAGCTGAGGCGCTTATTGAACTAAACAGGCCGAATGAAGCCCTGCCGCTCATCAACATGATCAGGCAGCGTGCCGGCAACAGTACTGCAAGGTTAAAACAGGCCGACGGTAGTTTCACTTCCAATTACAAGGTTAGCTTATATCAGCCCGGCGTAAACTGTGTTTGGACGCAGGATTACGCGCGCCAGGCCTTGCGCCGCGAACGCAGGCTTGAGTTTGCTATGGAAGGTAACCGTTTCTTTGATTTGGTAAGGTGGGGTATTGCCGATACTTACCTAAATAGTTATTTTACGAGTGAGTCAACCAAGCGTACTTATCTCAAAACTGCTAAATTTACGAAGGGGCGGGATGAGTATTTGCCGATCCCGCTTAACCAAATCAATTATAGCAAGGGCTTGTACAAACAAAACCCAGGATTCTAACTAAAAAATTATGAAATTAAAACCTAATGTGCTGCTCATCGCAGTTATTGCGGCAACCGGTGGCCTTTTATTTGGCTTTGATACCGGCGTTATCTCAGGGGCATTACCATTTTTAAAACAGTACTGGCATCTTAGCGATGCCAGTATTGAATGGATCACCACAACAGTGCTTGTTGGTGCAGTTGTTGGCGCTTTAACAAGCGGCAAACTATCTGACATCATCGGCCGCAAAAAAATGATCATTATCAATGCGGTAATTTTCACTGTTGGTGCCCTGGGGTGTGCTTATGCACCTAACGTAACTGTATTGATGATTATGCGCGTTATTATCGGTTTTGCCATTGGTATCACATCATATGTGGTGCCAATGTATATTTCAGAGATTTCGCCTGCCAGGGTTAGGGGGGCGCTGGTAACATTAAATCAGCTGATGATCACTTTAGGGATCCTGCTTTCGTACATTACCGATTACTGGTTATCAAACGATACCAACAACGAAAGCTGGCGCTGGATGTTCCTGGTTGGTTTTGTACCGGCAGCCATTTTGCTTTTAGGCATGTTCTTTTTGCCCGAAACGCCACGCTGGCTTATCAGCAAAAACCGCTGGGAAGACGGGAAGAAAATTATCCTGAAACTGGAAGATCCTGATATGGTAGAAAGTACCTTAGCCGGTCTTCAGGAAGAAATTGCTTTATCAGCACAGCACAAGGTTTCATCGGCCGAGATCCTGAAGCCCTGGCTGCGTGCCCCGTTGATCATCACCGTTGGCATTTTCTTTTTTCAGCAGTTTTCGGGTGTTAATACTATCATTTATTATTCGCCAATCATCTTCAAAATAGCTGGGATAGTAAGTAATACGGCAAGTATAATCCCGGCCATTATCATTGGTGGGGTAAATGTATTGGCCTGCCTGCTTTCGGTATTCCTGCTTGATAAAGTAGGCCGGCGTAAGTTGTACTTTGTAGGCATTTGGGGTATGATCCCTTCATTGGCATTATTGGGTGCATGCTTTCATTTCAAAGAAGCGCTTGGCTCAAGCCTGCCGGTTTTTGCGGTTTTAAGCATTGTATGCTATATTATTTTTATAGCCATCAGTCTTGCCCCACTGGGCTGGCTGCTTATTTCAGAGGTATTTCCACTTAGCGTACGTGGTGTGGGTATGAGTATTGGCTCACTGGCCCATTGGGGCTTTAACGCTATCATAGCATTCACGTTCCTAAAGCTGGTTAATAACCTGGGTATTGATTATACCTTCTGGAGCTATGCCATTATCTGTATTATCGGTGCCGTATGGGGATACTATTACATCCCTGAAACCAAGGGGAAATCGCTGGAAGCTATTGAAAGCCACTGGCGCAACGGCGATGCGCCAAAAGATATCTGATCCGTTTACTTTTTACTTATTTAACATTATATGAAAAAACTAACACTTGCCTGCTTACTATCTGTCATGGCATTTATGGCTAAAGCTCAATTGGGCGTTAAGTACGACCCGACTGTCCAATCGACAAAGAGCATGCAATACTTTAAACCTAAAGGCAACCTTTTTGTGGGCGATTGCATCCCATTCTCAAAAGACGGAACCTATTATTATTACTGGCTGCTGGATTCGGCGCATCACAAAAGCCTGAACGGGCTTGGCGGGCACCAATGGGCTTTGAGCAAATCTACCGATTTGAAGCACTGGGAACAATTTCCGCTGGTGCTTAAAATTGACGAGCCATGGGAAAAATCCATCTGTACAGGATCGGTAGTATACCATAAAGGCAAATACTATGCGTTTTATGCTACCCGCCTGCTCAATGATGGCAAAGTGAACGAGCAACTGAGCTATGCTATCAGCAATGATGGCGTGAACTTTGAAAAGCAAAAACCAAACCCTTTCTACACTTCGGCACCAGGCTACAGTAAAAGAGATTTTAGAGATCCCAAGGTTTTTGTAGACGAAAAAACAGGAGAGTTTCATTTGTTTGTTTCCAGCTGGCAGGAAAACCCGGTAATGAAAAACAATGGTGGCGCGCTGGTTCATCTTTCGTCAAAAGACCTGAAAAACTGGACTGTTCATGAACCCATATTAACCGGCCAGCCCTCTACACCCGAATGTCCTGATTACTTTTTTTGGAAAGGCTGGTATTATCTTGTTTACAGTGACGGCAGTAACACGTCTTACGTAAAATCAAAAAATCCTTATGGCCCATGGGAAGCACCGCGTTACCAGGCCCTGAATGAAGATTGGTCTAACGTGGTTAAAACAGCCGAGTTTAAAAATGGCAGACGGATAGCGGCCGCATGGGTGCCAAACCGCTTTGAAAGCAAAGATGAAAACCATGAAATATTTGGCGGTAACTCATTGTTCAGGGAAGTTTTCCAGGAGGCCGACGGTACATTAGATACCAGCTTCCCGCAAGAAATGATTCCGGAAACAGGAGATGCTTTAAACCTGAAAATTTCAACCGACTTGCAGGCTTCACCGCTTGGCAATAATGGTGCTGCCATTAATTCACCGGGAGGTGTAGGTTCTGCACATATCGAAAATGTGCCGCTTAATGGCCGCATTACGCTTGAAATTGAGCCAATAGGGGCCAATGAAGAATTCGGGCTTTACCTGCGTTCGGGCGAGGGAGCTGCCGGTGGTTACAGGCTTAATTTCTCGGCAGGTAATAAAACGGTTAGGTTAGGTAATACTGTAATAGAAGGCGTTGACGGTTTGGATAAACCTTTCAAAGTGGATATTGTGATGAAAGATGGTATCATAGATGTAGATGTTAACCATAAACGTACCATTGTTAACCGCACCTATGAACAAAACGGAAACTTCGCCTGGTTTTACGCTAAACACGGTAAAGTGAATTTTAAATCGATTTCGGTAAGCCCACTTAAAGAAAATTAAAAATATATGCTGTTAGGATTTGACATTGGAGGCACAAAATGCGCGGTAATATTAGGTAAGGCTGCTGCCGATGGAGAGATCGTTATTGTGGATAAACAAGCCATGCCCACAAACAGGCCGGTTTATGAAATGATTGAACTGCTGTTTACCACGGCCGAGGAACTGTTGTCACAACATAACGTACGTACAGAACAACTGGATGGGATTGGTATTAGTTGTGGAGGCCCCTTAAGCAGTAAAAAGGGTTTGATCCTTTCTCCGCCAAATTTATTGGGTTGGGATGAGGTACCTATTGTAAAAATGGCTGAAGCCAGGTTTAAGATAAAAACCCTGCTGCAAAATGATGCCAATGCCTGTGCTGTTGCCGAGTGGAAATATGGGGCAGGTAAAGGTGTTGATAACCTCATCTTTTTAACATTTGGCACCGGGATGGGCGCAGGGCTCATTCTTGACGGTCGCCTGTATTCGGGGCCGTCTGATTTGGCCGGCGAGGTAGGGCATATGCGACTTGCCGATATGGGGCCGGTTGGCTTTGGTAAAGCAGGGTCATTTGAGGGATATTGCAGCGGTGGCGGCATCGCCCAGTTAGGGCAAATTAAGGCCCGGGAAAAACTGCAGGTGGGTGAGCTGGTAAGTTTTTGTAAAAGCATTGATGACTTGCCTGCCATTACTGCCAAATCTATTGCCGATGCAGCCTTTGACGGTGATCCTGTTGCTATAGAAGTGTACCGGACCTGTGCAGAATATCTTGGCAGGGGGCTTGCCCTGCTGATTGATACGCTTAACCCCGAAATGATCATTCTTGGCAGCATATATGAACGTGCCCGGCAACTGCTTGAGCCGGTTATGCTTGAGGTGATTAACAGGGAGGCTTACAAAGAATCGGTGAGTGCCTGCAGAATTGTGCCTGCCGGTCTCTCCGAAAATATAGGTGATATTGCCGCGTTGTCATTAGCGCTGATCAGTAAAGCATAAATACACTGTCACAATTCGCTTCGTTCTTTATACTATATTAATTGGTTAATGTATTTCGTAAACTCAGTGAAACCGCCGGGCGACGGTAGCTGAGTTTACAAAAAACTTTGATCAGTGCAATAAATGGAGCAATAACAAGGGTTTTTCTATCTCATTAAGTTAAGCCCCAATAGTTTTTAATGGCGTTACTCAACGCTATTATGTTTTAGGCTGTAAAAATATCCTTTAATTCTATGTTATCTGCCTGGTGCTGCGAGGCAACTTTACATAAGGCTAATTCGTAACTATTATTAAATACAACCGGTGTGCTGAGAAAAATAAGTGTAACCGACGCCGGTAACAAGCCTGCTGCATGAAAAATAAAACAAAAGCGTTAGTTATACTAAGCCCTGGTTTCCCGGCAAATGAAACTGATAGTACCTGTATCCCGCCGCAGCAGGTATTTGTAAAAGCGCTGAACGATGTTGATCCTGCATTGCAAATTATTGTGTTGACTTTTCAGTATCCTTTTTTTTCAAGTGAGTATTACTGGCATGGCATAAAAGTAATATCCTTTGGTAACCGGTTTAATAGCCGTATAATTCGCCGTTTTACCGGTTTAAGGGTTTGGTTTACGCTGCTTGCAATTTATAACGATTATCATATTGTTGGTTTACTAAGCTTTTGGCTGGGTAAATGCGCATACCTGGGAAGTTTATTTGCCCGGAAGAAAAAGCTGAAACATTTTACCTGGTTACTGGGCCAGGATGCTAAAATCGGGAATAAATATTTTACTAAGGCAAAACCAACCGGAGATTCTCTAATTGCACTGTCTGATTTCCTGGTGCGGGAGTTTCATAAAAACTATGGCATCAGGCCTGCACATATCATACCTGTTGGCATCGACACTAATATGTTTGGTAATAAAACTTTTGACCGGGACATTGATATTATAGGTGCCGGTAATTTGATTCCGCTAAAACAATATGATGTTTTTTTAGAGGTTATCAGCGAAATGAAGAAAATGTTTCCTTCAATTAAAGCCGTTTTGTGCGGTGACGGCCCTGAACGCAGCCGGTTGAAGGAAAAAGCTGCCATGCTTTCACTTGAAGAGAATATAACATTTGCCGGGAGGTTAGCCCACACCCAGGTTTTAGCTTTGATGCAACGGTCTAAAATATTTTTACACACATCAGATTATGAGGGATTTGGGGCTGTGTGTGTTGAAGCGCTGTATGCGGGCAACCAGGTTGTGAGTTTTGTAAGGCCAATGGATGGAGATATAACAAACTGGCATATTGCACATGATCAGGCTCATATGATAACATTGCTGAAGCATCTGTTATCAACTAACCAGCAAATGTACCAGGCAGTATTACCTTTTCCCGTGCAGGAAAATGCTAAAGCCATGTTGCAGATTTTCAACCAAAACGAGGGGGTAACCTCACCGGTTGTTCCTGCTATGGCTTTAAGGGAAAAGGATGCAGTTGCCGGGTAAGTTATTGGCAGCCTTAGCTAACATCTTAAAAGTTAATATTATGCACGTTTTTTATTTCGGCCATAACAAACGTGCTATGGGTACTACCGATGCTTTCAACCGAACCTAATTTATTAAAAACAAAATCCTGGTAATGCTTCATATCCCTGGCAAAAACCTTAAGGATAAAGTCATAATCGCCAGATACATTATAGCATTCTGTTACCTCGTCGATATTTAGGATATCTTTTACAAATTGATTGCCTATTTTTTTATCATGCCGTTTGAGCTTGATGTTGCAAAATACAATGAATCCCTGGCTAAACTTCTCGGGGTTTAGCAACGCTATGTATTTTTTTATATATCCATTATTTTCCAGTCTTTTTACACGCTGTAAAACAGGTGTTGGCGATAGGTTTACCTGTGTGGCCAACTCCTTAATGGTATAACTCGAATTATTTCCCAATATCCTTAATAACCGTAAATCAATGTCATCCAATCCTTCCATAGCATAAAATTTTTTCAGCGCGGTAAAAGTAGTGTATGAAAAGTATTATTAGCTATAAAAAGTATATATTTTAGCTTTTTTATCCTTTTATTTTATTTCTGTAGATTTTAAATTGTTGGTTGATACCTTTGTAAGGAATTTAAAACTTCTGTTGTAAACAATAAAGTTCTTTACATATTTCACCGATCAGAATAGGTTTTGCTTAACTGCAGATTAATAGGGAACCGTGTGCAAATCACGGACTGTCGCGCAACTGTAAGTAACACAAAAGGTTTTTATTAAACATATCCACTGCTAAAGCGGGAAGGATGATAAAAATTGTTACAAGTCAGGATACCTGCCTTTTCTGTATTGACGATGCTTTCGCGATTAGAAGCTCAGGTCGGGATGAGGTGTATACAAAAGGGGCAATCTCCCAATTGAGGTGTTGTGCCCTGTTTTTGTGTGTACATATTTCTTCTTTTCCAATAAATTTCAGCGCGTTGCATCCCGAAATGGTTCAGGATTTTTTACAAAGATTATTAACCATTTAAAGTTGAACACGATGCAAACGCACAACCTGGGGTACCCGCGGATTGGTAACCAACGACAACTAAAAAAAGCCTCTGAACAGTACTGGAGCGGCAAAATCGACCTGGACGAACTGAAACTTGTTGCCCGAACGCTTAAGGAAGATAATTGGCAAACTCAACTGGATACCGGCATTGACCTCATTCCCTGCAATGATTTTAGTTTTTATGATCAAATGCTTGATATGAGCCTGATGCTGGGGGTAATTCCGGAACGCTACAGCCCGGTATTAACACAGGTAAAGGGGAACCTGGAACTTGATCTTTATTTCGCCATGGCCCGCGGCTACCAAAAGGATGGATTGGATATAACGGCAATGGAAATGACCAAGTGGCTGGATACCAACTATCATTATATAGTGCCTGAATTTACTGCCAAACAGCAGTTTAAGATATTTTCTGAAAAGGTATTTGGCGAATATAACGCAGCTAAGCAGGCGCTTGGGGAAAAAGCCAAGCCTGTGTTGATTGGTCCGGTGAGTTATTTGCTGCTGGGTAAAGAAAAAGAACAGGGTTTTGAACGCATTGACCATATCAAAGATCTGATTCCGGTTTATGTGGAGATCATAAACCGCCTGAAACAACAAGGTGCAGAATGGATCCAGTTTGATGAACCAACCCTGGCACTCGATCTGTCAAAAAAAGAAAAAGAAGCCTTTGATTATGCTTATCGGGCTATCGCTAACCGCGTAAGCGGTGTTAAACTTTTAGTGGCTACTTATTTTGAGGCGCTGCTTGATAATACAGCCTTGGCGGTAAACTTACCGGTTTCAGCATTGCATATCGATCTGGTACGGGCACCTGAACAATTAGATGAGGTACTGGCCCTGATCCCGGCCAATCTGCAGCTTTCGCTGGGCGTGGTTGATGGCCGTAACGTATGGAAAAACGATTATGAAAAATCGCTGGGCCTGATCAATAAAGCCGTTGAAAAATTAGGGGCAGATCGTGTGTTTATCGCGCCATCATGCTCACTTTTGCATAGCCCGATTGATCTTGAATTTGAAACGGCTATTGACCCGGAAATCAAAAACTGGATGGCCTTTGCCAAACAGAAACTCATCGAAGTGAGCGAGCTAAAACAAATAGCCGAAGGAAATCATGATTTGCTAAGGTTGAACAAAGAAGCTGCCGAAAGCCGCCGCACATCACAGAAAGTACACAAGCAAGCTGTAAAAGATCGTGTAGCTGCAATTACCGAAGCTGATGCCACGCGCAACAGTGCTTTCCCGGTGCGGCAGCAATTACACCACGAACGCTTCAACCTGCCTGCTTTCCCTACAACTACCATTGGGTCGTTTCCGCAAACTGACGATATCCGTCAGTTACGTGCCAGGCTTAAGAAAGGCGAGTTAACCATTGCGCAGTATGAAAAGGCTATTGAGGATGCCACGGTTGAAGTGATTCGCTGGCAGGAAGAAATTGGCCTTGATGTATTGGTACACGGCGAATTTGAGCGGAATGATATGGTGGAATATTTCGGTGAGCAACTGGATGGCTATTTGTTCACTAAAAATGGCTGGGTGCAAAGTTATGGCAGCCGCTGTGTAAAGCCGCCTGTAATTTATGGCGACATAAGCCGCCCCGCAGATATGACTGTACGCTGGATCACCTTTGCTGCGCAGCAGACAAATAAGCCGATGAAAGGTATGCTGACAGGGCCGGTTACCATTCTGCAGTGGTCGTTTGTTCGTGATGACCAACCTCGTGATGTTACTACTAACCAGATCGCCCTTGCTATCCGTGATGAAGTTGCAGCGTTGGAAAAAGCCGGGATTGGTATCATCCAGATTGACGAAGCCGCCATTCGTGAAGGCTTGCCGCTGCGTAAAGCCAAACAACCTCATTACCTTGATTGGGCCGTGAAAGCTTTCCGCATTACTGCAAGCGGCGTTGAAGACAAGACACAGATCCACACGCATATGTGTTACAGCGAATTCAATAATATTATCGAACATATTGCGGCGATGGACGCTGATGTGATCACTATCGAAACTTCGCGGTCGCAAATGGAGTTGTTACATGCTTTTGCTCATTTTGAATATCCTAATGAGATAGGCCCGGGTGTTTATGATATTCACTCGCCGCGTGTTCCGGCCACAGATGAAATGGTATCGCTACTGACTAAAGCTGCGGAGCTACTGCCTGCGCAAAACCTTTGGGTAAACCCCGACTGTGGCTTAAAAACCCGTAAATGGCCTGAAACTAAAGCTGCATTAATAAACATGGTATCTGCGGCCAGGCAAGCACGCGAGCAGATCAGCGTTGAGGGGATCGTTTAAATTTTATTACAAATAATGATAAACTGCGGGCAAAAAGTTCGCAGTTTTCGTTTTTTAGCTTTTGTAGAACGTTCTGTTGAGATTGTTTATCGCCCTGATATAAAGTTTTCGAAAATGAACTGGCCGGGTGATTGGACGAACTGTGGTAGTACCATCATTGACGTTGCCAAACACCTTTTACAGATTCGATTGATTTAATATCCTTCGCACTTACACTTATTTGATTAATATCTTTAATAAAAGAAAAAAAGAGCAGGCCATCGGCGTAACCCTGAAAAATGACAATAGATTTAAATTTATTCAATTGTATGTTGATAAGGCTGATGTTTGGCATCAAATCGCAATTTTCAATAAACTCTGAGATCGTGGGAGTTTCCATATTTTAAGGTCAAAACATTTTTAACTGGTTCATTTTCAATGTGTATATAAACGGATTAACATTTATTGTTAAGCATTGTTTCGCATTAAAACGGCTGTTTATGCTTGTTGATATCCTGTTTGCGAAAAAACTTTGCAACAAGTTTGTTATATTTTGATAATGATAGCTTAACTATGGCTTAATTTAATTCGGTAGAGTCCGTATTTTTTTAGTTCACAGGGCTTTACGCTATAACGTGCTAACTGCCTTTTGAAAACTCTGCAGTAAATGCTTTGTTGTGTCAAATGCAGCCTGAGCAGCCGGTTTAAGCAAAAAACATCAATAATTTTATGTTAATGAAAAGCATATGTAAAGTTGATACCCTTCGCCGCACTACAATAAGGGTTCACCCTGCCCGGTCATGAACATCTTTTTTCTGTTAGTGGCATCACTTATTTTTGTTGGATTTTTTACCTGAAACCGTAAAATCTGATGTTTTTAAAAACGTCTGAATTTAAGTATCCGTAACAATACTTTTAAATGACCTTAATTATCATAAATTTACCGAAAAGAGGTCTCCGGTTTCTGATAAAAGAAAATAACCGGCACCGTCTCATAATCCCAATATTTTAGTTTAATAACATATTTTATATTTTCATTGCTTTATAGCCGGCTTTGAACAATTTAGAGGATTAGCCAAAACGGCTGTTGTAAACCAATTATAAACAAAGCAGAATGCAAACAAAGCAAAGAGCTAATTACGGAGTAAAATCCCTGGTACAGCAAATTGTCGGATCTATCAGTAAAAATATAGATAAGGGGGTTTACCGGAAAAATGAAAAGCTGCTATCAATAAATACATACAGCAAACAACACGGTGTAGCAAGGGATACCATTGAAAAAGCTTATTTGATACTTAAGAACAATGGTTACATCCGTTCGGTTTCTGGCAAAGGCTATTTTGTAGTTGGCAAGCCCGATGTGAGGATAAAAGTACTTTTGCTGTTCAATAAGTTGAGTTCTTATAAAAAAACAGTTTATGATACCATAGTACGTACTCTGGGGGATAAGGCTAAAGTTGACCTTCATATTCATCATTACAATCCTGCTTTACTTGAAGAAAGTATAGATGCTAATTTGGGCAACTACCACTATTATGTTGTTATGCCGCATTTTTTTGATTATAGTAATGAACAGGAATATTTGGCTATTTTAAAAAAGATCCCAATTGACCAGTTAATTTTGCTGGATAAAGACTTGCCAAAGTTAGCCAAGCAATCGGCTGTTTTTCAGGATTTTCGTAACGATATTTACGGCGCGTTGAAGGTGGTGACCGACCTCATTGCCAAATACGAAAAATTAATTATTATATACCCTTTAGACCGCCACCATCCACCCGAAATTAAGGATGGCATTATGCAGTTTTGCGAAGAAAACAACAAAAAATTTGAAGTAATTGACGCATTTAAAGCAGAAGATCTCAAAAAGAGTGCTGTTTACATTGTGCTTACCGAAAATGACCTTGCCGATTTGATTAAAGGCGCACGGGCAAGCGGTTATGAATTAGGTAAAGACGTTGGCGTAATATCTTTTAACGAAACCGTATTTAAAGAATTATTGGATATTACTGTTATCACAACCGATTTTGAAGAAATGGGCCGAAAAACGGCAGAGTTGATGCTGCAAAATAAAGCGGCTGTTATAAAAAATGCGTTTAAAATAATTATCAGAAAATCATTATAAAGAAGCCCTGAGTGTAAGGTAAAAAGGCACCTCATATCGTCCTGTTGAGCCGTTTTTAATAATATTTGCAGTCATTTTTCCCATTTCTTCAAAATCGGTTGATATGGTGGTTAAACCATTCAGGATGATCTTTTTTAACGGGGTTTCATTGTAAGATATTACGCCAACGTCTTTGCCTATCTTCAACTCTGTAGCCAGGATCCTTTCAATCAAAACCACCAGGTCGTTTTCCATAAGGTTAATGAATACATCGCCTTCATTTATCGGTTCTCCATGTATGTCATGAACAACCTTGTAAGTAAATGCATATTGAATACAGAAGCTAAAAAAGCCTTTCAAAATTTCACCCGGAAAATAAGTGTATTCCGGGAAGATGATCTTTAGGGTGTGATAATTTCTTAGTTGCGGTAAAGCTTCTTCCAGTGCCTGGAAAATATCTTTTTCAAAATTTTCGTATACCGCAGCAAAATCACCTTTTATGCCAGGTACCAATTTATCGAGTATTATAAGTTTTTCTTTCGGCAGCGTATTAATAATGTCATGAACGTTTTCACCGCCGTCCATAAAGTGCGGCAGGATCACGTAATGGGTATAATCGTTGCTATTGTTTTGGAGTAATTTCTTGAAAAACTCAAAGTCGTTATTGTATATATAGAAATCGATTGCAGCCTCATGTCCAAGGCCGTCAACTATGGCATCATAAACCAGCTTTTTATGGGTACTTAATTTATTAAATATTAAAAATACCTTGAATTGTTGCCCGGCCTCAGTGTTTTTGATGTAGTACCCCTTGCCGGGTACTGAGCCAAGCAGGCCTATTGATTTCAGGTGTTTATAAGCCTTTTCAGCGGTATCACGTGATATTTCAAAATTGCAGTTTAACTCATTGATTGAAGGCAGCGTTTCGTTGATGATCAACTTTCCCTCACGTACGCTTTTGATTATCGAGTTAGCTAACTGAACGTATTTGGGGGTAGATGAATAATAATCAATGTAGATGTATTCTAAAAATCGTGAAGACTTCATAACTATTAATTATAAATGAGAACTGGCCACCGGCAAAAAATTTAAAGTTATTAAAATTCAGTCTTTTTATTAGCAACTTCATGACACTACAGGATGGTTATTTGATGAAAGCGATCTTATTTTGATGAATAAGAAATTTCATGAATGCAAATGAACGCTTTCTCCGGAATTTACTTATGACCAATTATCTAACTAATCTTTTATAGAGTTTATTATGGAGCGGGTTGCATTTAAGATGAAGCTCTTTGCTGGCTTTGAGCAGGAGTATAAAAAACGTCATGACGAAATATGGCCCGAGTTGTCGGCCTTGTTAAAAAGTACGGGAATAACCGATTATGCAATATTTCTCGACGAAGAAACCAATGTACTTATCGGTGTTTTAAAAATTGCCGAAAAAACGGCTATGGATATGCTGCCAGCCAACCCGGTTATGCAGAAATGGTGGGCTTATATGAGCGATATTATGGAAAGTAACCCGGATGGATCGCCGGTGAGTACGCCATTAAAAGAGGTTTTTTATTTACCGTAGATGAATAACTGATGCTGTTGGTGCCCAAATACATAAGCCCTTGTTTAAAAGCTGTCCGCAATATAATAGGATATATATGTTTCCTGGTGCTCATGCTGCTGTTATCAGTGATGAGGGGACATGGGCAAACGCAAACAAAGCTTTGGCATAATGCAGCGCGCGAATTGCGTTATCATCCTGATGGGCAGGATTTTGTGATCCTGAACGGGAAGCATCGTTTTAACAGGGGATTGTATGGCACCAATACCGCATTCAGGGTTGAAGCCGGCGATTTACCCGAGTTTGCCCTTTACCTGCCCGGAATGGGGGGCAATCTTAAATTCGGAATTGTAAAGAGCCATCAAAGCAAATGGCTGATTAACGCCCGGTATATCGAGGCTCGGTATCGTCCGGGGAGCATGATCTATACTATTAAAGACAGTTTGTTGGGTATACATGGTGTTGTTACAATAAAAGTATTGGCGGGTTCAGCGTCTGAATGTATGTTGGTAAAGGTCGGTTTTCATGGTGTTGACAAACAGGTGAAACTATTTTGGGCCTTCGGAGGTGCCACCGGGAAAAAGTTTTCGAGAGATGGCGATATCGGGGCCGACCCGGAGTCAAGCTTTTACATGCGGCCGGATTATTGTAAGGGCAATGAGTTTTCATTTAATGACAGGCATTTTACCCTCAATTTTAGCGGTAAAAGTATAAGTGAAGCCGGACGTTATGAAAATGACCAGGTTAAATCAGCCACTCAGAAAGCCGAAATGACTACTAAAAATGTGCTATACGGCGTTTATCCCGAGTCGGCAAATGTTCATCTCGTCAATGCCGATACGCAAAGTTCGCCAGCAGCGATGTTAGGTTCCGGATCGGAAGAAAAACCTGTTATTGCAGGTTTAACAGCATTTACATCGGGGGGAAATAAATACTGGATGATCATTAACGGGCAGAAACCTGGTGAGGCTGATGTTGAAAAGCTTTTTAACCAAGCGGAAGCTTCGGTAAAAAAAATATCCTCAAGGGTTGTTGTTCATACGCCCGATCCTTTTATCAATACTATAGGAGGGGCGCTTAGTATAGCAGCTGATGGCATTTGGGAAGAACCTTCATACCTGCATGGGGCAGTGGCCTGGCGTATGCGCCTGCCGGCCTGGCGGGGCCCTTATGTGGCCGATCCGTTGGGATGGCATGACCGCGCATGGTCGCATTTTAGCAGTTATGCGCTATCGCAGATTACGGAGCCTGCAACTGGGCCTGTTGTAGCGGATACCGCCCTTCACATAGCAAGGCAACTTGAAAAGCTGGGCACGTCCATGTTCAGCAGCGGTTATATCAGTCGTAACCCGGGAGGTGATATCCGTCCGCACCATTATGATATGAACCTGGTATTTGTTGATGAGTTGCTTAATCATTTTAAATGGACAGGTGATTTAAATGAAGTAAGAAAGATGTGGCCGGTCATTGAGCGGCACCTGGCCTGGGAAAAACGCAATTTTGATGCTGATGGCGATGGATTGTATGATGCCTATTGCGCTATATGGGCCAGCGATGCCTTGCAATATAGTGGAGGCGGGGTAACGCATTCATCGGCTTATAATTACCGGGCAAATAAAACGGCAGCTTACCTGGCCGGGCTGATCGGTAAAGATCCAGCACCTTATGAGCTGGAGGCCAATAAAATTCTTTCAGCTATCAACACAGCATTATGGATGCCGGCCACGGGAAGCTACGCAGAATACAAGGATCTACTTGGATTACGCCAATTGCATCCTTCGGCAGGTTTGTGGACTATTTATCACGCCATTGATTCAGACGTGCCTAACGCTTTGCAAGCTTATCAGGCGTTAAGATATGTGGATACACAAATGCCGCATATTCCTATATTGGCCAAAGGGCTGTTGGGGAATAACTATTTACTGTCAACCACAAATTGGCTGCCTTATGATTGGTCGCTTAATAACGTAGTAATGGCCGAAAACCTGCACACAGCCTTAGCCTATTGGCAGGGCAACAGGCAGCAGGATGCCTACACGCTTTGGAAGAGCGCAATACTGGAAAGTATGTATTTAGGTACCAGCCCCGGTAATTTTCAGCAAATCTCATTTTACGACGCGCACCGGGGCGAGCTGTATCGTGATTTTGCTGATCCCATAGGCATGGCAGCACGGTCGCTGGTAGAAGGTTTATTCGGTATCAGGCCGGATATGTTAAAAGATACACTGACCATAAAGCCTGGTTTACCCCAGGAATGGAACTACGCATTGTTATCAGTGCCCGATCTGAAATTCGATTATAAACGGGAGGGGGAAATTGATAACTATGTCATCAGCCCATCTTTCAATAAAGCTTCTGTACTGAAATTTCAGGTAGCTGCCAGATCTGTTTCCTTATTGTCGGTTACTTTAAATGGCCGCAAAATCAGGTGGACATCTGTAATAAACGCAACCGGGACGCCTGTTTTGCAAATAATAGCAGGAAGGCAAAAGACATATCGTTTCAAGTTAGTATGGGGTAAAGACCGGCCCCTGGAAATCCAGCCGTCAATTACCTGTATTCCTGATAGTGCACTACATGTTCCACTCCATAAGGCTAAGATTTTGCAGGTCATTGACCCGCAAAAGGTATTAAGCAAGGTCATTATCTCTGGCCAGCAGATCAATCTAACAACAGAGCATTCGCAAGGCGACCATACCTTTTTCGTAAAGCTGAAGCAGGGCAGCTTTACCTGGTGGCACCCGCTGAATTTGAAAATTGTAGCTCCCCTTATTGTAACGGCCGACACGCTGCAAACAGGCAATGGTTTGCAGTTTAAAATAAAAAGTAATTCGGGCAGAAATAATCCTGTATCCGTATCAATTAATCCTGAATTAAAAATAGCTTATAATACGCAGGTTATATTAGATCCATCCCGGAAATCTGCCGATTTAGTGATTCCGGCAGCTAACCTGCTACCTGGCAGCAATCATATTCGTTTATCAGATGGCAAAAACATAACAGATACCAATCTTGTAAACTGGAATATTAATAAACCCGCAGGTTTTAAGGCAGAAATGATTGACCTCAAACCGCATTTTAACGATAAGCTAACGCAGATATTTAAGAACAAATACCTTTCTCCAAGGCCAAACTCAACTACGCTTCAATTGCCCTGGCAGGGAATAGGCAACTGGGCATATCCGTTGGTAACAGCTAATATTGATGATAGCGGATTGAAAAAGGTTGCAGGAGAAAATAGCGGGGCTTTTAGCCTGCCGGACAAGGTGCCATTTGCTACAATAACTGATGATGGTAAAAATATCGTATTCACATCCCATTGGGATAATTATCCTCATGAAATAAGCATTCCGTTAGCCGGAAAAGCGGTTCATATGTATTTATTGATGGCTGGCTCAACAAACCCCATGCAAACACGCATCAACAATGCCGTAATTACTGTCAATTACCAGGATGGTACTCAAACCCTTTTAAACATTAAAAACCCCGAAAACTGGTGGCCTATTGAGCAGGATGACGATTATGATGATTTTGCTTTTAAAACAGGTGGGCCAAGGCCATTACGTGTATATTTCAAAACCGGCGAAGTAACTACCAATCAAGCTAAACATGCAGTTATTAAAGGGTATAGCAACAATGCTGTTGATGGCGGTGCGGGCACCGTACTTGATTTACCCTTAGATAATACAAAGCAATTAAAAAGCCTGCAACTAAAAACAGTTGCCAACGATGTGGTGATAGGTTTGATGGGTATTACCCTTTTACGCGAGTAACGATTACAATAAAATAAGCGGCCAAAACACCTTAAAGTGATGAATTTGTTACAAGAACACCCGCTTCAATCAGGATGGTGCAGGACGCCGTTCGTATAAGCTTGCTATAACTTTATCTATTATAAACCATGGCTCATATAAGCCGGCCAATAACCAGATAAAGTATATCCATAATGATCAAGCTGCCTTACAAGATCTTGCTGTGCGCTGTTTGCGTTTCGTTGCGGCTCATTTTACCCGCACCTCTTTTTGCGCAGGTGGTGAAACCCAGTTTTAAGTTTGACTTTAGCAGCGGGAAAGCAGCGACAGGCTATCAAAAGGTTGGTCCGGACGAGGTTTTTAATGATGCTAAAGGTTATGGCTTTGATTTCGATTCAAAAGTAACAGCTGTAACACGCGATGGCGGAAAGAAACTTACAGGAGGGTATGTAACCGGTGATCAGCCTTTTTATTTTTCGGTAAATGTGCCTGAAGGAAATTACAAGGTTACCTTAACGGTGGGTGATATCAAGGGAGAGGGCAATATCACGGTGCGCGCCGAGTCGCGCAGGTTGATGCTGGAACAGGTAAAGACCAGTAACGGAATTGAAAAGCGGAGCTTTATCGTGAACATCCGTAAGCCCGGTATCAGCAATGGCGGCAAAGTAGCACTTAAACCCCGGGAGTTTGGAAAGTACGATTGGGATGATAAGCTCAGCTTGGAATTTAATGGCGCAAAGCCCTGTGTTGATGCACTGGAAATAGAAAAAGTGGATGACCAGGTAACCGTTTACCTCGCCGGAAATTCAACTGTGGTTGACCAGGACGATGAGCCCTGGTGTTCATGGGGGCAAATGATCACCCGGTTTTTCAAACCCGGTGTGGCCATTGCCGATCATGCCGAATCGGGTCTTAGTCTCGGTAGTTTTTTAAATAGCCACCGCTTGGATAAAGTGCTGAGTGTAATTAAACCGGGCGATTATCTTTTTATAGAGTTCGGGCATAATGATCAGAAAGAAAAAGGCCCGGAGGATGGCGCTTATAAATCATATACAGATCGTTTTAAGTTATTTATTAATAAAATACGGGAGAAAAAAGCTATCCCCGTAATTGTAACCTCCACCAGTCGCCGGGCTTTTGATGATAGCGGTAAAGTAGTGAATACCCTTGGTGACTATCCCGACGCTGCAAGAAAAGTTGCCGCAGAATTAAATGTACCCCTGATAGATCTCAATGTCATGACTGCCAGGTTTTATGAGGCGCTGGGTAACGAGGGATCTAAAAAAGCTTTTGTGTGGTATCCTGCAAATTCATTTCCAAACCAGCCAAAGGACCTGGCCGACAACACCCATTTTAATAGTTATGGTGCCTATGAACTTGCAAAATGCGTTATAGAAGGGATCAAAAGTAATCATCTGGCCATTGAGAGGTATATTATTGATGCGCCGCCTTTTGATCCTGCTCGTCCTGATCCGGCAGAAACATTCAGCCTGCCGGCCAGCCCTAAAAATAGCACTGTAAAACCCGATGGAAATTAACTTTTAATAGACGTTATATAAATCTTGATAAAATGATAATGAACAAAAGACTGTTAGTATTGGCGCTCGTAATTTTACAAGCCGGTACAGCTACTTTAAAAGCCCAGGAAGCAATGGAAACAGGGGGCACCAAATCGATGCCTGCACAATGGATCGATAGCGAAACCGGTCATAAAGTGATCCGCCTGGTGAACCGTGAAAATGACAACGGTAGCTTTTATTTCAACAATACGCCCTTTGTTCCGCAAATAAAGAACGAAGGCGATCTGATGGTATTTTATGGTAAAACGGATAAGGGGGAACAGCTATTCACGGTTAATTTAAAAACGCAAAAAATAGCGCAGTTAACGAACCGGGCAAAAGTATCAGGCGAAATGGTTTGCGCCAAAACCCGCGAAGCTTTTTATCAAAGCGGCGACAGCGTATTCGCTGTAAATGTGAATACCCATAAAACAAGATTTATTTATGCATTTGCACCCGACTTTAAAGGTAGGGTAGGTACTGTAAATGCCGACGGAACGTACATGGCCTGTGTTAAGGCTACCGGCGAACAGGAACGCGAAATACTTGCAAAATACCCCGAAAAGCACGATTTCTTTAACCGGATCTATGATGCGCATATTCAGCATACTCTGTATGTGCTTGATGTTAAGCATAAAACATTAAAACAAATACACCAGGAAAATGAGTGGACAAATCACCTGCTTTTTTCGCCAACAGATCCAGATAATCTTTCCTATTGCCATGAAGGTCCCTGGGAAAAGGTTGACCGGATCTGGAATATCAATATAAAAACCGGCGAAAATAAGCTGTTGCATAAGCGTACTATGGTAAATGAAATAGCCGGTCATGAGTTTTTTTCGCCGCTGGGCAATACCGAATGGTTTGATCTGCAGAAACCCAAGGGACAAACCTTTTTCCTTGCAGGTATCAATATGAAAACAGGAAAAGAAGACCGTGTTTACCAAATGGACAGGAATGAATGGTCGATCCATTTTAATGTAACTAAGGATGAGCAAACATTCGCCGGCGACGGAGGCAATTCCGGGCAAGTGGCTAAAGCACCCGATGGCATGTGGATCTATCTGTTTAAGCCAAACGGCGACCGTTTTAAATCTGAAAAACTGGTAAATATGAAACATCATAATTATCATCTGGAACCCAATGTGCATTTCTCGCCCGATGAAAAATGGATTATCTTCAGGGCTAATTTTGAAGGTCATGAGGGAGTTTACGCTGTAGAAATTGCCAAACATTAATACCCCAAACAGGATGTCATTGATCAAACATAATTTTAAAATAGCTATTGTACTTGCCCTGTTAACAGGTGCTCAAACAGCATCTGCACAGGTTGGCTGGCCCGCGGCTACCGAACAAACCAAGCCCTGGGCCCGTTGGTGGTGGGAGGGCAGCGCGGTAAATAAAAAAGACCTTACCTGGAACATGGAAAGCTACCACAATGCTGGTTTAGGTGGGTTGGAAATTACACCGATTTATGGCGTAAAAGGGGCCGAAAAACAGTTTATACAATACCTGTCGCCGCAATGGGTTGATATGTTAAAGTATACACTGACCGAGGCCAAACGCTTAAATATGGGAATTGATTTGGCTAATGCTACCGGCTGGCCTTTCGGTGGCCCATGGGTTACCAATGAAGATGCCAGTAAAGAGCTGTTCTGGAAAAACTACGATGTTAACGGCGGTGAAAAACTGAATGAACCTGTTGTATTTGTGCAGCAGCCTTTAGTGAGGGCTGATGGCCAGGCCCCAAAAATCACAGACCTGGTAGAACCTATTAGCAGCAATAAAAACCTGCAACTGATGGCCCTTGACCAGGTACGGTTTGAGAAACGGATCCCTTTAACTGTTTTAATGGCTTACGACGGCAAGGGGCAGGCGCTTAACCTTACAAACAAAGTTGATGCAGCCGGCAACCTTAGCTGGACAGCTCCCGCCGGCCAATGGAAGCTATACGCGCTTTTCCAGGGCTGGCATGGTAAAATGGTAGAGCGTGCCGCTCCCGGTGGTGAAGGTTATGTTATCGACCATTTTTCAAAACCGGCCCTTGGTCATTACCTTGCCCGGTTTGATGAGGCATTTAAAGGCCAGGATTTAAGTGGGATCAGAGCATATTTTAATGATTCGTACGAGGTGGATGACGCGCGCGGGCAATCAAACTTTACCCCGTTGTTTTTTGACGAATTTATTAAACGCCGCGGCTATGACCTACGCGATCATTTGCCTGCTCTATTTGGTAACGATAGCAAAGAAAAAAATAACCGCATATTATGCGATTACCGCGAAACCATATCCGATCTTTTACTTGACGATTTTACTAAACCATGGCATGACTGGGCCAAAACAAAGGGCGCATTGATCCGTAATCAATCACATGGTTCGCCATCAAATATACTGGATCTGTATGCCGCTATTGATATTCCTGAAACGGAAGGGGATGACGTGCTGCGATTTAAATTTGCTACCTCGGCAGCGCACGTAATGGGTAAGCCTCTTGCATCGTCCGAGTCGGCAACATGGCTTAATGATCATTTTTTGTCGTCGTTGGGAGATGTTAAACAGGCCATCGATAAGTATTTTGTAGGTGGTGTAAACCATATTTTTTATCATGGTATCAGTTATTCGCCTCAAAATGCTCAATGGCCGGGCTGGTTATTTTATGCGGCGGTTCATTTTAATCAAACCAACCCGTTCTGGAATGACTTTTCGACCTTAAATCAGTATATAACCAATTGCCAGTCGTTTTTGCAGCAAGGAAAGCCCAACAATGATGTGTTGGTTTACTACCCGTTATTTGACAGTTTCTCTGAACCGGGGGATAGGGGCTTGCTCAAGCATTATGATGCCATGAAGCCGGATTTCAAGGGTACAGGGTTTGAGTCATCAACCGAAGAAATGCTTAAAAAGGGCTATACATTTGATTTTATATCAGATAAGCAGATAATGGGCCTGCAAAGTTCAGGCAACCAGATTTTAACCGCTGGTCTTGATTATAAAACCATCCTTTTGCCCGATAATAAATACATCCCGCTTGAAACCTTCAATAAAATGGTGGAGCTGGCAAAGGCAGGGGCAACAATAGTGGCGTACAAAAAACTTCCGTCGGATGTACCGGGATATTCCGGATTGCAGGAACGTGAAAAAGCATTTAATGATTTACTTTCCTCACTTAAGTTTACCACTAAAAATAATGGTGTTAAAGTTGCCGCAATTGGTAAAGGTCGTTTCTTGATTGCTGATGATGTTTCCTCATTACTTGATGCAGCAGGCATCAGCAGGGAGCAAATGACAGATAATGGTTTACAGTTTGTACGCCGTACTTATAAAAACGGTAACAGCTATTTTATATCAAATACTGGCGGCAGCCCGGTTAATGGCTGGGTAGATCTATCGGTCAATGCAGCATCTGTAGTGGTATTTGATCCCATGACTAAAGTTTACGGATCGGCAAAGATCAGGAAACAGGCCGGCGGCAAAACCGGTGTGTACCTGCAATTGCTGCCCGGAGAGAGCTGTATTTTACAAACCTTACCGGTAAAAATTAAAACGGCTGACTACACCTATTACCAGGCCGCGGGCAAATCAATACCTGTAAGCGGTACATGGGCGCTAAACTTTACCCAAGGCGGCCCAACGTTACCGCAGCCAATAAAAACGGAACAGCTTAAATCATGGACAGAATTAGGCGGTGATGACCTTAAAGCTTTTTCCGGAACGGGTAGTTATACTATCAGCTTTAAAAAGCCGGCTCAAAATACCTTTGCCTGGAAGCTTAACCTGGGCAAGGTTAACGAAAATGCGGAGGTTTATCTCAATGGTAAAAAGCTGGCTACATTGATAGGGCCGGAGTACGTAGTTACAATACCTTCAGCACAGTTAAGGACGGTTAACCAACTGCAGATCCGGGTAGCTAACCTTATGGCCAACAGGATCATTGATATGGACAAAAAGCATGTCCTTTACCGCATCTTCTATAACACCAATTTTCAATCGCATAGTGCGGGTTCCAAAGGGCCGGACGGCCTTTTTACGGCTATAAATTGGGAGCCGAAGTCATCCGGTTTGATTGGGCCGGTAACGCTTGAGCCGGTTAAACAGCTGTTTATTAAATAATTATTTAATGGGTTTATTTAAAAAAGGAGGCCGGAACGGGCCTCCTTTTTTTGTGTTTTTAACGCTGTTAAGCAGGACACTACAGGATGGTGTTATTGAAATTAACTTTTATGTTCGTATATACAATTATAACCCAGGCTGTACCAACAGTAAACCCCTTAACTTGATTTTATGAAAAGAATTTTTATTCATTCTTGTAAAATGCTATTGCTATTACTGCTCTTTAATATGGCAGGAGCAGACAGTGTTTTTGCACAACAGCTTAGCATTACGGGTACCATTACAGATAGTAAGCACCAACCGGTTTCGGCTGCTTCTGTGCAAATAAAAGGCACAAAATCGGGTACCACTTCCGACCTTGACGGAAAATATAATATCAAGGCTGCTGCAGGGCAGGTGCTGATATTTAAATCGATGGGTTTTGACGCCAAAGAAGTTACCGTAGGCACAAGCAATACCATCAACGTTACCTTAACCGAAGCCGAATCGCAATTGAACGAAGTAGTAGTTATTGGCTACGGCGCTCAAAAGCGGGCCAATGTTACCGGCTCGCAGGCCACATTTAAGGCAGATAACTTAAACGAGCGGGCTATAACACGTGTTGACCAGGCACTTGTAGGTCAAATGGCAGGTGTAACCGTTAAACAAACAACAGGTGTACCGGGTAAAGCATTTAGTGTTAACGTACGCGGCAGCGGCTCTATAAGTGCCGGTAATGAACCACTTTACGTAATAGATGGCTTTCCTTTGTCTGTATCAGCTATAGGCAGTGGTGGCAGCTTTGGATCAGGGAACCCGCTCGATAATATCAATCCAAACGATATCGAAGATATCCAGGTTTTAAAGGATGCGGCGGCAGCGGCAATTTACGGTTCGCGGGCGTCAAACGGCGTTGTTTTGATCACCACTAAAAAAGGAAAATCGGGCAAGGCTAAAATTAGTTACAGTGCTTATTACGGTTACAACGCGGCAGCCAAGTATTTGCCAATGCTCAACGGCGATCAATGGATTGACAGGGCTACAGAAATGATCAACGCTGCTTATGTGCTCAAATTTGGAGCGCAAGGGGCAACTGCAAGTGATGATAATGCAACACGCCAGGCACTTAATGGCGGTGCTTTTAGCTCGGCCTATATGCTTGATCCCAGATGGGCTATGCCAGGACATCCGGGTTTACAATATATAGATTGGGAGAAAGCGATTGAGCAAAAAGGAGCTATGCAAAACCAGGCGCTGAGTGCAAGCGGCGGCAATGAATTTGTAAATTATTTTATTTCAGGAAACTACGCCAATCAGGATGGTTTTGTGAAAGGCCTGGGTTATAAAGCATATTCGGCAAGGGCTAATGTGGAAGTGCATGCTGCTAAAAATTTAAAATTAGGTTTAAACATTGCGCCTACCTACTCCATTTCGCAGGATCCGGGTGTTGAGGGAAAAGATAATATTTTTCACCAGGCCATAAGCTATAGCCCAATACAGGAAGATACGGTAGGTTTATATCCAAATGCGTTTAAAAACGGGCAATATACCTGGGGCAACTCGGCAAACAGCCCTATAGCCAAATTGGAGAACAAAGTAGGGCAAACCAAAAAATATCGCACACTGGGCAGCATATTTGCCGAATACGAAATTATAAAAGGCTTAACATTAAGGAGCTCACTAAACCTTGATAATGTTGATAACGCATCTAACAGTTACACGCCGTACACTATTGCAGGTACTTTGGCATCCAGAACGTTTAACGCGGCTACCAATGCCAACCTAACCGCTAACACTTCGGGTTCGTACAGTACTTTTAAAAGACAAACATTTGTTAATGAAAATACGCTTACCTATAATACCACCATTCACGCAAACCACAGCCTGAGTATATTATTAGGTCAGTCTTACAACACTGATCGTTTAGACCAATCCACGCTATCATCTGTTGGCGGTTATACCAGCAGTGTTATCCAAACCTTAAATGCTGCTGCCAATGTAACAGGCAACACAACCGGAACCAAAAGTGTTTTGGTATCATACTTTAGCCGTGCACAATATGCCTATAAAAACAAATACCTTTTATCTGCAAGCTTGCGTGAAGACGGATCGTCAAGATTTGGCGGCAATACCAAATATGGTGTTTTCCCTTCAGCATCGGTAGGCTGGCGCATCATCCAGGAAGATTTTATGAAAAGGCTGCCTGTAATGAGCGATTTGAAACTGCGCTTTAGCTATGGTGTAAACGGTAACAATAGCATTGCCGACTACGGAAGTATTTCACAAATAGGTTCATACGGATATGTTTTAGGCTCGCCACAGGCATTAGCTATTGGTCAGGCCCCAAGCAACTTACCAAACCCTGATATCAAATGGGAAAAATCGCAAACCTATGATGTGGGTCTCGACTTCGGATTTTTCAGCAACCGTTTAACAGGTTCATTTGATTACTATAATAAATTAAATACCGACTTATTGCTGAATGTACCTATCCTCCAATCCACTGGTTTTAGCAGCCAGCTGCGCAACGCCGGTTCGGTGCGTAACATTGGTCAGGAGCTGGAGTTAACCAGCCGTAATTTAGTAGGCAAGGTTCAGTGGAGCACATCAATTAATATCAGCCATTATAAAAATAAGATCGTTAGCCTTTATGGTAACCAGCAACAAATTATAATCCCAAATTCATTTGATGTTTCTGATGCTATTTTGCGCGTAGGGCAGCCGATAAACAGTATTTATGTTGTAAAACAAATAGGTTTCCTTACCCAGGCAGATCTTGATAACCATGTGGCAACCTATGGTACAGGCGAAACCGTTGGTGATCCCAAATACCAGGACCTGAATGGTGATGGTGTAATAACCGAAGCCGATAAGCAAATTGTTGGTCATCCAAACCCTACTTATACCTGGGGTATCACCAATACCGTACGCTGGAAAGGTTTTGACCTTACTGTTTTAGTGCAGGGCCAAAACGGCGGATCAATTTATTCCTTACTGGGCAGGGCTATCACCCGTACAGGTCAGGGCTTTACTGATAACGCTCCTGCATTTTATGATAACCGCTGGAGATCACCTGAAAACCAGGGTGCAGGCCGGGTTAGCAAAGCCTACTCTACATTTGGTTTCGTAGCCAATACCGATTGGTTGTATTCTTCAGATTATGTGAGGGTTAGAAATATCACGTTAGGGTACGATCTTAAAAATATATTTAAAACCAAAGTTTTAGGAGCAGCACGCCTGTATGTTACCGCCGAAAACTTCTTTGGGCATGATAAATATTATGGAGGTTTCAATCCCGAGGCGCAAAATACAGCCATCAGTTCTGACAGTAACTACCCCGAAGCAGGTGATTACGGAGGCTTGCCATTAGCTAAATCATTGATCTTCGGGCTAAATGTTACTTTTTAATTATTTCAACATTATCAAAATGAAAAAGATATTTTTTCTATCAACCATATCAGCTGTGTTTTTAATGGCCTCCTGTAATAAGGATTTAAACCAGGTGCCTATATCCAGCTCAACAACGGCAACTTTTTACAGGTCGCCGAGTGATTTTTTGCAGGCTACAAACGCTATTTATGCCGATCTGCACAATTACCCGGTACGATTGGCCAATATGTCCGAGATCCGTTCGGATAATATTTATGGCGTTTCGGTTACCGTGCGTGACTGGGACCCGGTGAATGATTTCTCGCCATCGTTAGCTGCAAACGCGTATGTTACCGAAGCCTGGGGAACCGATTTTAACGGTATTTTCAGGGCTAATACCCTGCTTGACCAGGTTGCTAAAAATGGCAGTTATATAGGCTCTGCATCATTAGCCACGAGGTTGCAGGCCGAAGCCAAATTTCTGCGGGCATTTTATTATTTCGACCTGGTGAGGTATTATGGTAAGCTTCCTGTTATTGACCATCCGGTTACTGCACCCGAGGCCAATGCAATAGGCCGTAGTTCTGTAGCAGATGTGTACAAACTGATCATAGCCGATCTGCAATCGGCGATAACTGATTTGCCTGTAAGCTATACCGGGGTAGATGTAGGCCGTGCTACCAAATACGCAGCAGAAGCTTTGCTGGCACAGGTTTATATGGCTAAATCGGCACCGAATTATGGTATAGAAGGTCCCGGAACAGGATCAAACGAATGGAATTTGGCTTTGCCATTACTACAGGATATTATCAGCAGCGGAAAGTTTGCTTTTGAACCCACCTATAGCAACATTTTTTCATATACCAACCAAAGTCCTGCTGTTAATAAAGAGGCTGTTTTTGATGTAATGTATACAAGTGGCATCAGTGGCTCAAGCGACCTTTACGGAGCATCGTTTCCGTGGGTGCTTGCTCCAAATACCTACTTTTTATCTATTAAGGATACCAAATCAAACGGAAGCCTGGAAATTATCCCGGTATCAAACGATCTGGCAAACAGTTATGATGCTGCCGACGTACGGAAGGCATTTAGTATAAATACCGCAGGTTACACCAACGCGGGCAGTACAGAAATTCGTCCGTTCTTTAAAAAATGGCTTGATATAACCAAAATTCCAACTGCCAGCCGTTTTGATTGGGGAATTAACTTTATTGCCATCAGGTATACCGATGTTTTAATGCTTAAAGCCGAGTGTATCTTGAACGGCGCAACAGGAGGCTCACAGGCTGATGTTGATGCTATTGTTAACCAGGTACGTACAAGGGCCGGGCTGCCGTCAGTAACAGGCGTAACGCTTGCCCAGTTGTTTGATGAGCGCCGCAGGGAATTTGCCGATGAGGGCTCGCGCTGGTTCGACCTGCAAAGGAGCGGTAACCTGCTAACCATTATGAATAGCTGGATTGCCAAGGAAGATGCTCAGAAAGCTATCAAACCGGTTATAGCTAATTACGTTATTTACCCTGTACCGCAAACACAACTTGATGCTGCACCAGGGTTATATACACAAAACCCGGGGTATTGATCAGGATAATTCATCAATTATCCTGATCGTCATAAAAATGGTTTATTCTTCGTGTTTCGGAGAGTAAACCATTTTTATAAAGTTTATCGGGTGATTTGTATGCAATAGTTAATACGTGTTGATATCGGTTTATTAGCCTTAGGGTTTGTGCGTTCCGCTTTCAGCTTTATTTTAAGAATAAACTTACCTATGAAATTATTATGTTATTCTGTTTTCCTGATGGTTATTACCGCAAATGTTGTAAACGGGCAAACTAACCTGGATTGGGCCAAAAAGGTCGGTGCCAGGCAATCTCCCCAAAAAACAACGGTGTGGTATGTAAATGATAATGGTGCGGCTAATGATGGCAACACCATAAATACAACTGCCATACAAAAAACTATCGATCAATGTTCGGCAAAAGGTGGTGGTATAGTTACATTTAAGCCCGGCAAATATTTAACAGGCTCCATTTTTTTGAAGAAAAACGTTTGCCTGAATATTGATCAAGGTGTGGAGCTATTGGGCAGCCAGGATATAAAGGACTACCCAGAAATTGATACCCGTGTTGCCGGTATTGAAATGAAATGGCCTGCCGCGCTGATCAACATAGCCGGGCAAACCAACGTGGCAATTACCGGAAAAGGATTGGTAAATGCGCAGGGTAAGCCGTTTTGGGATATTTACCGCAAAATGCGATCCGAATATGATCCCAAAGGCTTGCGCTGGATAGTTGATTATGATGCCAAACGTCCCCGTACGCTGCTGGTTTCCAACTCTCAGGATGTTACCATCAAAAATATTACGCTACAGCAGGCCGGGTTCTGGACGGTGCAGCTGCTTTACTCCGGTTATGTTACTGTTGATGGTATTACCATCCGCAACAACGTTGACGGTCATGGGCCCTCGACAGATGGTATAGATATAGATTCGTCCAGCTGGATCCTGGTGCAAAACTGCGATATTGACTGTAACGATGATGATTTTTGCCTTAAAGCCGGTCGCGATTGGGACGGGTTGAGGGTAAACAGGCCAACCGAGTATGTTGTGATCCGCAAGTGCATCTCAAGGGCAGGAGCGGGCTTGCTTACCTGCGGCAGTGAAACATCGGGAGGGATCAGGCACGTGCTTGCTACCGACCTCATAGGTAATGGAACCAGTAACGGCCTGAACATTAAATCGGCCATAACGAGGGGCGGCACGGTGGAGGATATTCACTTTACCAATATAACCATGAATGGCGTGGGTACAGCTTTTCAAATCACCATGAACTGGAACCCAACCTATAGCTATTCCAAATTACCCGACGGGTATAATGAGGCTACGCTGCCCGATCATTGGAAAAAGATCCTGCATAAAGTGGAGCCTGCCGAAAAGGGGATCCCGCATTTTAAGGATGTTTATATTTCAAACATTAAAGTAACGGGTGCAAAAAAAGCCATTAATGCCATAGGGCTTAAAGAATCAACCATGCAAGATTTTCATTTTGATGGGGTTAATATTGAGTCGGGCACCGCGGGCGATGTGCAGTTTGCGCAGGCATGGGAGTGGAAAAACTCACAGATCGTTACCCAGGACAATACTAAACTTAATTTAACTGACGCCGGTGCTGCTCAATAATAAATACAAGACTTTAAAAAGGCCCCTGCTTTGCATAATTGCGGGTTTGGGAATGCTTTTTTGTGCCTGGTCAGTTCCTCCTGTGCAAAAGAATGGTAACGTTATTTCACTGGCAGGGCAATGGCAGTTTCAAATGGATCCGGTTGATAGGGGGATAACAGAAAAGTGGTTCTTAAGGTCGCTGACAGATACTATTCATTTGCCGGGCTCCATGACGCAAAACTTAAAGGGGGATGATATAACCCTTAAAACAAAATGGACAGGCAGTATTTACGATAGTTCGTGGTTTTACAACCCGCGTTTGGCAAAGTACAGGGTACCCGGCAACCTCAAAATACCTTTCTGGCTTACACCGCCCAAGCACTATACAGGTGCGGCATGGTATAAAAAGGAAGTAATTATTCCCGCGGATTGGAAAGATAAACATCTTGTACTTTTCCTGGAGCGGGCCCATACCGAAACCAGGCTATGGGTTGATGATACTGAAATCGGTATGCAAAACAGCCTGGTGGCCCCGCATCAGTTTGATCTGGGAGACAAACTATCACCCGGAAAGCATCAGATCACACTTTGTATTGATAACCGCGTTAAAGCCATCAATGTAGGGCCCGATTCTCATAGTATTACCGATCATACACAGGGCAGCTGGAATGGTGTGATCGGCAAAATGGAGCTGAGAGCCGGAGACCAAACCTGGTTTGACGATATACAGGTTTACCCTGATCTGAAACAAAAAACAGCTCATATCAAAATACGGGTAAAAACAGAACGGACATCTGTTGCCGGCACTATTACCCTTTCGGCCAAGGCATTTAATACCACAATTTCACAGCTTATACCGGCTGTTAGCAAACCTGTTAATATCAAAGATACTGTGGCCGAGTTTAGCATCGATTTGCCAACGGGGACTAAAATGCAAACCTGGGATGAGTTTACCCCGGTTTTATATCAGCTTACCGCTACTTTGCGTACCGCCGCCGGGGCAACCGATACCAGGAAACTGATTTTCGGTATGCATGAGTTTAAGGCTGATGGAAAGACATTTACCATAAACGGCAAACCCGTTTTTCTGCGCGGTACGGTGAACAACTGCGAGTTCCCGCTCACCGGTTACCCGCCCACTACCGAAGCAGAATGGGACAGGATCTTCAAGATTTGCAGAGAACATGGACTTAACCACATGCGGTTTCACTCCTGGTGCCCGCCCGAGGCCGCTTTTGATGCAGCTGATAAAGCCGGCTTCTACTTGCATGTAGAAGGGCCTTCATGGGCAAATCACGGCAGCGGTTTAGGTTTGGGGAGGCCAATTGACCAGTATATTTATGACGAAACCAACCGCATGGTTAAATGGTATGGCAATCATCCTTCATTTTGCATGATGGCTTATGGCAATGAGCCCAGCGGCAAACAAGTAGAATACCTTACCAAATTTGTTGACTATTGGAAAGCCAAAGACCCCCGCAGGCTATACACAGGGGCAGCGGTAGGCGGCAGCTGGCCGGTGATCCCCAATAATGAATATATGGCCCGCGCAGGGGCAAGAGGCCTGGCCTGGAACCAACGCCCCGAGAGCTATTCGGACTATAGCAAGCAGATAGCGCAGTTTAATGTACCCTTTGTAGCCCACGAAATGGGACAGTATTGCGCCTTCCCCGATTTTAAGGAGATTGAAAAGTATACCGGGATCTACAAGGCCAAAAATTTTGAACTTTTTCAGGAAGACCTTAAAGACCACGGCATGGCCGATGAAGCCGAAAAATTCCTGATGGCGTCCGGAAAATTACAGGCTTTATGTTATAAGCATGAAATTGAAAAAGCCATGCGTACGCCCGGGTATTCGGGATTTCAGTTGCTTTCACTCAATGATTATCCGGGGCAGGGGACGGCCCTGGTGGGGGTACTGAATGCCTTTTGGGATAGCAAGGGCTATATTACAGCAAAACAGTTTGCCCGGTTTTGCAATGCCACCGTACCACTTATCCGTACCGAAAAGTTTGTATATCAAAACAATGAAATGCTGAAAGCGCAGGTTGAACTGTTTAACTACAGCAAACCTATAACCGCTGCGCTGAGCTGGAAATTAACCGATGCACAGCATAAGGTGATCAGCCAGGGTGTTTTGGATAAAAAAAGTTATGTAATGGGTAACTGCCAGCAGGCGGGGATAATCAATGTGCCGCTATCAAAAATAAAATCACCCGAAAAACTGAATCTCGAAGTATCCGTGCCCAATACCCAATACATAAACGACTGGGATTTTTGGGTGTATCCGGCAACCTTGCCCGAGGTGAAAGCCGACGTGTACTACACCACAGTGCTGGATGATAAGGCAAAAGAGGTACTCAATAATGGCGGCAAAGTATTTCTGAATACCTCGGGTAAGGTAGTCAAGGGTAAGGAAATTATACAATCTTTCACGCCGGTTTTCTGGAATACTTCCTGGTTTAAGATGCGGCCTCCGCACACGCTGGGTTTTGTTTGCGATCCTAAGCATCCTGCATTTAATGATTTTCCAACATCATCGTACAGTGAGATACAATGGTGGGATATCCTGTCGAATGCGCAGGTAATGCACCTGGAAGATTTCCCGGCAGCATTCAGGCCTGTTATCCAGCCTATTGATACCTGGTTCATGAACCGCCGTTTAGCATTATTATTTGAAGCGAGGGTAGGTAAGGGGAGCCTGATGGTAAGCAGCGCCGATCTTTCGCCAACAACCGGCGATGACAGGCCGGCGGCGAAGCAATTATATTACAGTATTTTAAAATATATGTCTTCACCGCAGTTTAAACCTGCTGATATGATAGCGATGGAGACTATTGAAAATCTTTTTAAAACGGCTTCAAAGGAGGTGTTTGTGTCATATACCAATGGCGCGCCTGACGAACTGAAGCCCAAAAACATCAAAAAATAATATGAAAGGATTAAAACCGGTTTTAGCTTTATTAATAATAGCCTTTGCAGGCCAGGCTTTTATCAATCAGCAAAAGCCAACCATTTATCTGATAGGTGATTCAACTACGCATAATAACGATAAGGAAACATGGGGCTGGGGAAGCATTATCCCCTACTATTTTGACCTCTCAAAAACCAATATTGAAAACCATGCCATGGCCGGTCGCAGCACCCGCACATTTATAAAGGAAGGCAGGTGGAACAAGGTTGATTCGCTTTTAAAGCCGGGAGATTACGTGATGATGGTATTTGGTCATAATGAAGGCAGTAAACCTGATACCACCAAAGCGGGGTATCGTGGGGTATTAAAAGGTACCAGTAATGAAACTGTGGAGCTTACCTGGCCTAACGGCACTAAAGAAACGGTACATACTTATGGCTGGTATTTCCGCAAATTTATCAGGGATACCAAAGCTAAAGGAGCAACACCTATCGTACTATCTATGATTCCCCGGAATGAATTTCGTGATGCTAAAGTTATCCGTGCCAATGATGATTACGGCAAATGGGCGCAGGAAATAGCGCTGCAGGAAGGCGTTATCTTTATCGATATGAACCGTATAACGGCCGATAAATATGATAAATGGGGGGCTGATTCGGTTAAAAAGTTTTTCCCCGGAGATCATACCCATACCAATAAAATGGGGGCTACAGTGAACGCCGAATCGGTAGTTGACGGCATTAAAGCTGATCCTGCAAATCCCCTAAATAAATATCTTAAAAACTAAATTTTAGGTTGCTATGAAAAAAATGATGCGTACACATGCAGGTTTAGGCTTACTGTTGATGCTGGTTATACTGTTATCTTCTTTTATGCTGATGAAACCGGCAGATAAACCAACTTTTTACCTGATAGGCGATTCGACTGTAAAAAATGGCAAAGGTAAGGGCGACGGCGGTTTATGGGGATGGGGGAATTATATAGCACCATATTTTGATACCACAAAAGTCGCGGTTGAAAATGACGCGCTTGGTGGTACCAGCAGCCGCACCTTCCAAACCATGGGTTTGTGGGATAAGGTGTTGGTGAAAATCAAACCCGGCGATTTTGTGATCATGCAGTTTGGGCATAACGACGCCGGTGCGCTGGATGATACGGCCCGTGCCCGGGGAACTATCAAAGGCATCGGCGATGAGCAGCAGGAAATATACAACCCGATACGGAAAATAAAAGAGGTGGTACATACCTACGGTTGGTATATGCGCAAGTTTGTTGCTGATATTAAGGCGAAAGGCGCAACTCCGATCATCTGTTCGCCAATACCCCGTAATACCTGGAAAGATGGCAAATCTGCAGGACGAAACAATGAAAACAATTACGGGCAATGGGCCCGCGAGATCAGCGAGCAAACCGGAGCCTTTTTTATCGACTTAAACAAACTGATTGCCGACGACTACGACCAGGAGGGCGAGGCAAAGGTAAAATCAACCTATTTCGGCACTGATGCCACACATACGCTTGAGCCGGGTGCACAGCTAAATGCCAAATTTGTTATCCATGGCATCAGGTCATATAATCAACTGGGGCTCAATAAATATCTAAAGCAATAGTTCAATAAATGTTCAAATGATGAAAAGAAGGGATTTTATTGAACGGTTAAGTATGGTTTCGGCGATGGCCTTATTGCCTGGTTTGGCTTTTGGTAGCACAGATGATCATGTTTCTGCTTTTGCCAAAAAACTTAAGCCTATTGGTCGTGCGCTGGAAATGGAGGGCTATTACGTATGGTGTAACAGCCCGATAGAGGGGCCAGATGGCCGGATCCACGTATTTTTTTCAAGATGGGTGGCTTCAAAAAAAATGGGCGGATGGATCAATGGATCCGAAATATGCCATGCTGTGGCCGATACGCCCGAAAGCGAGTTTAAGTTTCTGGGAACTATTCTTGCTCCGCGCGGTCCCGGTTATTGGGATGCTACTACCTGCCATAATCCATCCATAAAAAAGGTGGATGGTAAATACTGTCTGTTCTTTATGGGCAATTCCAACGGTAAAACCAATACCAAACGGATAGGCTTGGCTACGGCCGATTCTTTGGATGGCCCCTGGGCCCGCCCAGATGCCCCGTTGCTTTTACCGGGCGCCGAAGGGGCATGGGATGATCATTGCACTACCAACCCCGCATTTATTAAACATCCCAACGGGCAATACTGGCTGTTTTATAAATCATGGAATACCAAAGAGTATGAAACCTCAACCGACCCATTGGTAAAGGGTAACCGTAAATACGGGTTAGCCATTTCCGATAAACTGGAGGGGCCTTATATCAAATATGACGGCAACCCAGTGATAGATTTTTCGGGGCGGGGAAACAACACTCAACTGGAAGATGCTTTTGTTTGGTTGGATAAAGGCCGTTTTAAAATGCTGGCGCGGGATATGGGCGTATTTAATCACCAGTATGGTTTGTACATGGAATCAAAAACCGGTAAAAAATGGAGCGAACCGGAGATAGGTTATTTTAACGCCGAATATTATCATATTGATCAACCGCCGCCTCCCAAATACCTGAACAAATACGGCCGGTTTGAAAGGCCCCAACTCTTATTTCAAAATGGGAAAGCAACCTATATGTTCACTACCTCGCAGGGTGGTAAGTACATGACGGCATCACCATTTATATTTAAAATAGAATCATAGCGCCGTCGACATGAAAAAAATACTGCCTGTATATTTTGCATTTTTTACTGTTGTTTGGCCGGTTGTACTAAGGGCGCAAAATAAAATAGACCGTAAGGCTTTGGTGCAAAGACATAATGTAATCAATAACGGCACCGATACGCTTTCTTCCCTGTCTGTTGGTAATGGTCGTTTTGCTTTTACGGTTGATGCTACGGGCTTGCAAACCTTTCCTGAGCACTATGATAAAGGCATTCCGCTGGGTACACAGTCTGAATGGGGCTGGCACAGCTTTAAAGATACAGCAGGCTATAAGTTTGATGAAACATTAAAAACCTATAGGCTCAATGGCCGTGATGTAAGCTACTCGGTGCAATGGAACCAGCCTGGGCGTAACCGGAATGCTGCTAACTGGTTCCGGGAAAATGTACATCGCCTGCAATTAGGTAATCTTGGTTTTTTGTTATTACATAAAGATGGGAGCGAGGCTCAAATAAGTGATCTCCAAAATATCCGGCAGGAACTTAATTTGTGGACAGGAGCTATTACCAGCTCGTTCACTTTTGATGGTGAGCAGGTAATAGTCCAAACCTATGCGCACCAGGGTAAGGACCTGATAGGGGTGAAAGTACAGTCGCCGTTGTTAGCTCAGGGCAGGCTTAAAGTACGGTTGCGTTTCCCTTTTCCCACGAATCAATTTGCCGATTATGGCGATAACTGGAAAGATCCGCAAAAGCATTATTCGGCTGTTGTTAGTTCCGGCACCGGCCAGGCTACCATTATTCATCGTTTAGATACCAATCAGTATTTTGTACGCCTTGCCTGGAACGGCGCTGCATCCGTTAAGAATACAGCTGCTCATCAGTTTGTGTTATCCCCGCAAGGTAAAACTGGTGAACTGACATTTATCTGTTTGTTTGCGCCGCAGAAAACCACAGCGCCTTTGCCCGGTTTTGTCCAAACACAAACAAACAGCATACAGCAATGGAAAGCGTTCTGGCAAAGCGGCGGCGCGGTTGATTTTAGCGGCAGTACCGATCCCCGGGCAAAAGAACTGGAACGCAGGGTGGTGCTGTCCCAATACCTTACCAAAATTCAATGTTCAGGCCACCAGCCCCCGCAGGAAACAGGTTTAACTTATAATAGCTGGTACGGTAAACCGCACCTGGAAATGCACTGGTGGCATGGGATCCATTTTGCGTTATGGGGCCGGGAGCAACTGCTCGAAAACAGTTTGGGTTGGTACCAACATGTAAAAGCCAATGCAAGGGCTATTGCTAAAAGACAAGGATATGACGGTGTCCGCTGGCAAAAAATGACCGACCCGGATGGTAACGAAAGTCCATCGTCGGTAGGGGCATTCCTGATCTGGCAGCAACCGCACTTTATTTATTTTGCCGAACTGGATTATCGTGCCCATCCAAATAAACAAACCCTGGATAAGTATAAAAACCTCGTACTGGCCGACGCGGATTTTATGGCCTCATTCCCAACTTATGATAAGGAGCGTGACCGCTATAACTTAGGTAAGGGTATTATCCTGGCACAGGAACGTTATAAACCCGAAGAAACATATAATCCAACTTACGAGCTGCAATACTGGCGCTGGGCTTTAAATACCGCTCAGCAATGGCGTAAACGCCTGGGCTTGCGGCCGGATAATAAATATGCCATCATCCTTAAAAAACTGGCTGCCTTACCTCAAAAAGATGGCGTTTATCTCGCTGCGGAAAGTTCGCCCGATGCGTATACCAATCCTAAATTAAAAACGGATCATCCGGCGGTATTAGCGGCTTATGGTATGCTGCCCTACAATGCTCAACTGGATACCGCGGTAATGAAGAAAACCTTTAACCTGGTTTGGGACGTATGGGATTGGAAGGATACCTGGGGCTGGGATTTCCCGATGACCGCCATGACCGCAGCCCGTTTAAATATGCCAGAAAAAGCCATCGATGCTTTATTTATGCCAATAAAAACCAACACTTACTTGGCCAATGGCCATAACTACCAGGACGGGCGATTGCGGATGTACCTGCCGGGCAATGGTGGTTTACTGGCCGCTGTAGCTATGATGTGTGCCGGCTGGGATGGCTCGACCATTACTAATCCGGGTTTTCCTAAAAATGGAAAATGGAAAGTAAGGTGGGAGGGGCTTAAAAAGATGCCATAATAATGAGTATATATTTTGTGAACCCGATCTGATAAAAATCTACATATGAATCAATTATTTATAAGGATAAAAACGGTCTTGTGCGCCGGTGTCATCATGGCAGTGGCGGGCAGTGTTAATGCGCAACAACCGGTAAAAAGTAAGGTATTGGCCGATATGGCCCTCGCCAACAATTATTTTATGCAGAAATGGCCTGATCCGGGCGCTTCTGTTACCGTAAAGGGCACAACCCGTACCAGTAATTTATGGACAAGGGCTGTTTATTACGAAGGACTGATGGCAATGTACAAGATCGACCCTCAAAAAAAGTACTATGACTACGCGGTTGACTGGAGCGAGAAACACCAATGGGCTCCCCGTGGCGCTGTTGATACCCGCAATGCGGATAACCAATGCTGCGGACAAACCTATATCGATCTTTATCTCATAGATAAAAAGCCCGAGCGCATTGAAAAAATAAAGCAAAGTATCGACCTGATGGTGAACAGCGAGAAAAAGGATGACTGGAATTGGATAGACGCGCTGCAAATGGCCATGCCTGTTTATGCAAGGCTTGGCGAAATATACAATGACAATAGGTATTATGAAAAGATGTTCGACATTTACAACTACTCTAAAACTGTTCACGGCGGCAAAGGGTTGTATAATACTGCAGATCATCTTTGGTGGCGCGATAAAGATTTTGTCCCTCCTTACAAGGAGCCCAACGGAGCAGATTGTTACTGGTCGCGCGGTAATGGTTGGGTAGTGGCCGCTATGCTGCGTGTATTGGAAGTTATGCCTAAAAACGCGCCTCACCGCAATGAGTATTTATCGGTATATAAAGAAATGATTGAGGCACTGGTGCCTTTACAGCGTGAGGATGGCTATTGGAACGTGAGCCTGAAAGATTCGACTAATTTCGGCGGGAAGGAACTTTCGGGTACGGCCTTATTTACTTACGGCATGGCCTGGGGTATTAATCATGGCATCCTGAAAAAGAAAACCTATTTACCCATCATTATCAAAGCATGGAATGCCATGTCAACAGAGTGCCTGCACCCGGATGGTATGCTCGGCTTTGTACAGGGAACTGGCAAAGAGCCTAAAGATGGTCAGCCTGTTGGTTATAACAATGTACCCGATTTTGAAGATTATGGTTTGGGCTGTTTCCTGCTGGCCGGGAGCGAAGTTTATAAACTGAGTAAGTAATGAAGAAGGTATCCCTGTTTTTGGCCTTTGTTTTATTAGTTGTGGTGAATGCCTTCGCCCAAACGGGTATTGGCAGCAATAAGTCCGGCTATAAAAAACAAGGCAATACATTGTATTTTAACAATGCCAATGGCGATGTTAAAATTGAATTTTGTTCGCCTTCCATGTTCCGTGTAAGGGCAAGCTGGAGCCGTAAATTTGCACCTGATGAACATTTAATGCAGGAAAATTATAAATGGCCTGCTGTTGATTATAAGGTAACTGACGCACAGTCGGCATATATTATTCAAACTTCTGCATTGATCATTACGGTACTTAAATCTCCCTTTATTATCAACGTGGCCGATAGTAAAGGTGTAATGTTATCATCAGAATATGTACCGAACAGCAAGCGAAACGGCGGCTTGCATCATATGGGTGATACGGTAATGTGCACAAAAGACTTGTTACCCAATGAGCATTTCTTTGGTTTTGGCGAACGTATGGATTTTACCGACCAGCGCAGTAAGCTGGTAAAACTCAATGTAGGCAGGGGGAAAAGCAAAAATAATTTGCTTGGCGCTTATAACATCAACGAGGCCAATTATTGCCCGGTGCCATTTTTTATGAGCACCAAGGGATACGGCATCTACCTGCATAATTCATCTGCTACCGAATGGGATATGGGCAGCAAAACCGATGATGAATACAGCTTTAAAGCAAATGATGGCGAACTGGATTACTACTTTATTTATGGGCCGACATTTCCGGCTATTTTAAACAGTTATTTAACCATTACAGGCAAATCGCCATTGCTGCCACGGTTTGCTTTTGGCTTGCATATGGGTACTTATAGCGGCGGTACCTGGGGGCATGAGGAACTTACCTCGGATAAATATGTAATTGAACTGGCCCGTAAAATGCGTGAAATGGGGATCCCTGTTGATATTCTCTTCCTTGATTCTACCTGGCGGCTGTTTGGTAAAAATGGGGGCAAAGGAGCTACCACCTTTGAATGGCGCGAAACATTTAAGGACCCCAAAGCCATGTTTGACAGCTTGTATGCCATGAACTTTAAAATGGTGGGGCTGCATATCCGCCCAAGGTTTGATAATGCCAAAAACCTGAACCTGCTTGACCAGGCACAGGCCAAAGGTTTTACGTACCCGGAAAACGGAAAACCGGGCGAGTTTGTAAACTTCTTTGATCAGCAGGCTGCAAACTGGTGGTGGGATAATGGCGTTATGAAAGTTGCCTCCATTGGTGCCAAATTCCTGAAAACGGACGAGGGCAGTGCATTTGGTTCATTGGCCAATGAAAGTGAAAAGGTTGGGCCTACAGGTAAGGAAATAACCCAGCTGCATAATGTATTCCCCATTGCTTATGCTAAAGCGCCATATTTAAAGTTCCAGGAATATAATGGCATTCGCGGTCTAAATCAAACCCGTGAGGGTTATTCCGGTATTCAGCGGTATCCGTTCATTTTTGCCGGCGACTGGCCAAGCGAATGGCAGTACTTTGCACCTGTTATAAAAGCCGGGTTAAATATCGGTTTGTCGGGTGTTGGTTATTGGGCGCATTGCATGGGGGGCTTTGAGCATGCTGCCGATCCGGAATTATACATGCGCTGGGTACAGTTTGGAATGTTTAGCCCGGTGGCTATGGTATTTGGTATGGATCACCCAGGCTATAAAGAACCCTGGAACTATGGGGCCGAGGCTTTAGCCAACTTTAAAAAATATGACGACCTCCGTTACAGATTGATCCCCTACATTTATAGCAACGCATATACGCAATATCAAACTGGCATGCCGCTTATGCGCACTTTAGTACTGGAATACCAGGATGATCCTAATACCTACAATATAGCCGACCAATACCTGTTTGGCGATAACATGATGGTTTGCCCGGTAACCATAAAAGGCGCACAAACACGTACTATTTATTTACCAAAGGGAGTTTGGTTTGATTACTGGACAGGTGAAAAATATGCCGGGAAGCAGTACATACATATCCTAACCCCGGCCGATCATTTGCCCATTTTTGTAAAAGCAGGCAGTATCATCCCGATGCAGCCTGCCATGAAATATATGGATGAAAAACCGGTAGCTGTGATCACGCTGGATGTGTTTCCGGGACAGGCATCTGAGTTCAAACTGTATGAAGACGATGGTGTCAGCTTAAAATACCAAAAGGGCGATAAGGCGATCACTCAAATAGCAATCGCAGAAGCCGCCGGTGGATGGGAATTGCAGATCAAAAAGCCTGTGGGTAGCTTTATTCCGGCGCGGCATACCTATCTGGCAAAAATACATTGGCCTCATGATCAGGAACCATCTTTGATCACCGAAAACAATGCAACATTGAAGGCGCTTGATAATGCTGATGCATTAGCTAAAACGGCAGGCTGGTATTATGATAAAACAACTCATTTGCTTTGGATAAAAACATCGCATAGCAATCATGAGGATATTACGCTTAGTGTTAAATAGATCACGTTTATAACTTTCCTATGAAAAAGTTACTCAGTATAATTTTTGTTTTTTCTGCAGTAAGTAATCCAATATTTGCTCAGCATAAGGCTGCCGCTAAGCGGCCAAATATCATTATTATCCTGGCCGATGATATGGGTTATTCAGATATTGGCTGTTTTGGATCCGAAACCCAAACGCCAAACATCGACGCTATGGCCAAAGGCGGTTTGCGCATGACGCAGTTTTACAATGCATCACGCTGCTGCCCAACCCGGGCATCATTGCTCACCGGCCTTTATCAGCACCAGGCCGGCGTTGGCGATATGGTAAATCATAGGGATGTGCCGGCTTACCAGGGCTACCTGAACCAAAATTGCGTAACCATAGCCGAGGCGCTTAAGCAAGATGGCTATAATACGCTGATGGCTGGCAAATGGCATGTTGGCACAGATCCCTCGCACTGGCCGGTGAAACGCGGGTTTGATCATTATTTTGGTTTGATAGATGGTGCAAGCAGTTATTTTACTCCAACAATGCCTTATCGCCCTAACCAGAAACTTACCATTGCTTTAGATGATAAGGAGTATACACCAGGGCCAAACTGGTATTCAACCAACGCCTATGCCGATTATGCCATTAAGTTTATTGAAGGTAATAAAAGTACCAACAAGCCATTCTTTTTGTATATGGCATTTACCAGTCCCCACTGGCCAATCCAGGCGCTGCCCGAAGATATTGCCAAATACAAAGGCAAGTACCTGGCAGGATGGGATAAACTCAGGCAGCAACGGTTGGAACGCCAAAAACAGTTAGGGATCATCAGCAAAGATGAAAAACTCTCGCCCAGGGATAAGAGCGTGCCTGAATGGGATAGCCTCAGCCCGGAAGAAAAAGAACAGTTTGATACCAAGATGGCCGTATACGCCGCCATGGTCGACCGGATGGATCAGAATATAGGCCGGATCAGGAAAAAGCTTCAGGAGTTAGGTGAGGATAAAAATACAGTGATCATGTTTCTGTCAGATAATGGTGCCAGTAATGAAACCATTGCGGGGCCAGGCTTTACTCCCGAAGTATTGGCTGCAAACGGGAAGCCTGCAAGCGATCCAACATCTTTTACATCATACGGGTCATTAGGGGCTAATGTAAGTGATACTCCCTTTCGTTTATTTAAGCACTGGGAATATGAGGGAGGTACCGCCACGCCTTTTATAGCTTATTACCCGGATGTTATCAAACCGGGTGCTATCGTCAGTAAGCCTGCCCATATTATTGACCTGATGGCAACCTGCCTTGATCTGGCCGGGGCAACTTATCCCAAAGTTTATCATGGCAATAGCATTCCGCCAACGGAAGGTATAAGCCTTGTTCCGGTATTTAAGGGGCAAAGCTGGAAAGGACATAACGGATTGTTTTTTGAGCACGAAGGTAACCGTGCTGTAAGGCAAGGCGACTGGAAACTGGTATCGCAACGCCCCGAAAGTAAATGGGAGCTTTACAATATCAGCACCGACCGCTCCGAATTAAATGACCTGAGCGCCCAATACCCTCAAAAAGTAGCCGAACTCGAAGCAATGTACAGCGCCTGGGCGACGCGGGCCGGTGTAGTTGACTTTGATAAATTACCAAAATCCAAAGGCGAGTAGTAGTTTAAGAAAGTATATAAGTTTGAGGATGAACCTTAGCTGTTGAACGGGCTCAATTCCACAAAGTTCCATCTAACCCTAATACAATACCTAACCATAGTGCAATGATGAATAGAATAAGGCTCAGCAGTTGAAATAATACTTTGTTCCAACTTCTCATACGGCGAAGTTGATCCATGAAATAGTAAATCCCTCCGCCTGCAGCACCTGCTAACGGGGTTATAATGAGCGGTCTGATCATCCATAGTTTTCCCCAGGCCGGATTTGGCTCGTTAACCTGGAAAAGAAACACGCTGATCAGGATCAACCCGATCCCCCATCCTAACAACATGTTTTTGCCTAAGGAAATGGGAGCTATTGGCGGTACAATTGAATTGCTTATTGTTTTCATATTCATTATTGGATAAGTGAAGAGTTATTTTCTGAAGTAAAGTTAAATAAAAGTACTTTGTATTTCAAAGTAATTATAAAAATAATTTGACAAGATGAAATCGGGGCATCAATAATTAGGCAAATCGCTTTTAAAACAAACAGGCGATACGGGGCACCTATGGAGCCGGTTGCGAAACGTAATATGTTGCTATAAACACGATACTCCTAACGGAGTTATGAGATTCAGGGGGGCCACCCCGGGGGGATAGCGTGTTTATAGGGAAAATTAAACGAGTTTCAAGGCTCCGTAGGAGCCTCGTGTTCCAAAAGCGATTTCCCTGCTTCAATAGTGATGTTTTATGAAGGGTAGTCCTCGCGATTAAACGGAAACCTGTTACTTCTTCCAGTCTGCTCAAAATTTACGCAAACGTTTCTGGGAACGTTTGCGCGGTTTTAGTTGGGCAAATCCTTTTTTTTATTGCTGTCAGCCTTTAATCTTGTTTAGGATTTAAGGGTCCTTCACCAATTATAAGGCGATAAATAGCTGTTTTAAAATAAAAACATGTCGGTAATAAAAACAAGGTTTGGAGTAGCGGTTCTGCTTTTGGCGGGTTGTTTTACATCGCGGGCGCAGGTTCGGCAGTATTCCTGGCAGCATTTGCCGCAGGTAAGCAAGCCCTCATTTAAAAAAGATACAATTAACATTTTAAAATACGGTGCTAAAGCCGATGGAATTACATTAAACACTACAAGTATTAATAAAGCGATAGCTGCTTGCAGTGCCAAAGGTGGAGGGGTAGTGCTTATTCCACAGGGATTGTGGTTAACTGGCCCGCTGGTGATGAAAAGCAATGTGAACCTGCATGTGAGCCGTGCAGCGTTGCTTCAGTTTACCGATGATAAAAGCCAGTATAAACTGGTTGAAGGCAATTATGAAGGCCATGCTGCGGTGCGTAACCAATCGCCAATATCAGGTACCGATCTTACCAATATAGCTATTACCGGCGAAGGGATCATAGATGGCCATGGCGAGGTTTGGCGGGCGATAAGCAAAGAAAGGCTTACCGAAGCCGAATGGACAAAACTGGTAGCATCGGGCGGTGTAGTGAGCGAAAACGGTAAGTCCTGGTACCCATCTGAAAGTTATGTCAGCGGACTAAAAACTCCGGGAGCAGGTGTGATAGGCAATGGCAAAACCCTCAGGGATAATGAACCCTTTAAAGATTTTTTCCGGCCAAACATGTTCGTGCTTACCAACTGTAAAAAAGTATTGCTGCAGGGTGTTACGCTGCAAAATTCGCCTGCCTGGGATATCCATACTTTATTATGCGAAGACCTTACGGTACAGAATGCAAGGGTTAGAAACCCCTGGAATGCGCAGAATGGTGATGGCATTGATGTAGAATCGTGCCGGAATGTTTTGATTGAAGGCAGCACTTTTGATGCCGGCGATGATGGCATCTGCATTAAATCGGGCAGGGACGAAGAAGGGCGTAAACGCGGCAAGCCAACCGAAAATGTTGTAGTACGTAATAACGTGGTTTACCGTGCCCATGGTGGTTTTGTGATAGGCAGCGAAATGTCAGGCGGAGCGCGTAATATTTTCGTGTCTAACTGTACGTTTATTGGAACTGATATCGGTCTGCGTTTTAAAACCACGCGCGGCAGGGGCGGGGTGGTTGAAAATATTTTTATCAAGGATATTGCCATGAAGGATATTCTTCATGAGGCCATCCTGTTTGATATGTACTATGGCGGCAAATCGCCCGGCGAAGATGATAATGTAAACGACCAGGCTGTTGTGCCCGTGACCGAAGCTACACCTTCATTCCGAAAATTCTATGTTGATAATGTGGTATGTAATGGTGCCGAAAAGGCGCTCATGATCAGGGGACTGCCCGAGATGGGGATCAAAGATATCCACATCGAAAACAGCACTTTCAAAACCGTTAAAGGCGCAGACGTTATAGAGGCGCAGGATGTTTTCTTAAAGAACATTCACCTCGAAAGCAAAGAAACCAGTCCGCTTATTAACGTTCAAAACAGTAGCAGCATTACGTTTGATCATATTACCTATGGCGATACGCAGCTGTTGTTTAAGATCAGCGGTAAAAAATCGCAGCAAATAAAATTACTGAATACAGATGCCTCAAAGGCGAAAAATAAAGTTGAGTTTGGTTCGGGTGCGGCAGAAAATTCATTAACCGGTTTAAAATAATGAAGAAGGTCGCGTTGTTGATATGGATCGTTTTTGTACCGGCACTACTGCTGGCGCAGGCGGTTGTATACCCAAAGCGCTTTACCGTGGCCCAGGATGGTAGCGGCGATTTTAAAACTATTCAGCAGGCTGTAAATGCCGTTCGCGATCTGTCGCAGCAAATGGTTAGTATTTACATAAAAGCCGGTGTTTACCAGGAAAAACTGGTGATCCCTTCCTGGAAATGTAATATCGAGCTGATTGGAGAGGACTCAAACAAAACCATTATAACCAACAGCGATTTTTCGGGCAAACCGAACCCTCAGGGAAAAGATACCTTTGGGAAAACTGAGTTTACAACCTATACTTCCTACACCATTTTGGTACAGGGGAATGATTTTACCGCGAGGAATTTAACTATAGCAAACACAGCCGGGCCGGTAGGGCAGGCAGTAGCTTTGCATGTTGAGGGCGACAGGTGCGCCGTGATTAATTGCCGTTTGCTGGGCAACCAGGATACGCTGTATGCCGGCACCGAAAACAGCCGCCAGTTTTATAAAGACTGCTACATTGAAGGTACTACCGATTTTATTTTCGGCGAAGCAACTTCAGTGTTCCAAAGCTGTGTGATTAAGAGCTTGAAAAATTCCTTTATAACGGCCCCGGCAACTACACCGCGGCAACAGTTTGGCTTTGTTTTTTTGGATTGTAAACTGATACCCGCAGATACTTCTGTTAAAAAAGTTTTCCTTGGCAGGCCATGGCGACCATATGCCAGGTCAGTTTTTATCAATACCACAATGGATAAGCACATTTATGCCATTGGATGGGACAACTGGCGTAATCCCGAAAACGAAAAGACCGCCTTTTTTGCCGAATATAAAAGCAAGGGTACAGATATGAGTAAACGTGTGCCATGGTCGCACCAGCTAACTGAAGCCGAAGTGAAGAAATATACTTTGAATAACATCTTTGCCGGGAATGACCACTGGGATGTAACGCAGATAAAATGAGTTGTATGAAGAAAATATTATTGTTGAGTGTATTCCTGTTTGCGGGTTGGGGGCTTAAAGCGCAAACGCTGCCCTGGTCGCAGCGGATGGCCAATACCGCTATTCATATCTGGAAGGATTCGTTGCCGGGCACTAACTGGTCGTACGATCAGGGGATTGTTTTGCAGGGCTTGCAAAGCGTTTGGCAGCAATCGGCCAAAAACGAATATTTTGGTTATATCCAAAAATCGATGGACAGGTACGTAGGCACAGATGGAAGCATTCGCACTTACAAAGCCAAAGATTATACGCTGGATAATATCCTTTCAGGGCGAAGTCTGTTATTTCTGAACCAGGTGTTAGGTGCCGGAAAATATTATAAAGCGGCTTCCTTACTGCGCAAACAATTAGACGAACAACCCAAAACGCCTGAAGGCGGTTTCTGGCATAAAAAAAGATATGCTAATCAAATGTGGCTGGATGGCCTGTACATGGCCGAGCCATTTTATGCCGAATATGCTTCCGTTTACCATGAAGATGCAGATTTTGACCAGATAGCTGATCAGTTTATCTGGATGGAGCAACATGCACGCGATAGCAAAACAGGTTTGCTGTACCATGCCTGGGATCAAAGGAAAAAGGAACGCTGGGCTAATCCTCAAACTGGTCTGTCGGCAAGTTTATGGGCCCGTGCCGATGGCTGGTATGCTATGGCATTGGTTGATGTGTTGCCATATTTTCCAGTTAGTCATCCTAAACGTGCGGCGTTAATGGCCATTTTGAACCGCCTGGCTGTGGCGATACAAGGCAGTCAGGATTCGGGTTCGGGTTTGTGGTACCAGGTACTTGATAAGGGCGGCAAGAATGGTAACTATCTGGAAGCATCGGCATCGTGCATGTTTGTTTATACGCTGGCTAAAGGTGTAAGGGAAGGCTATTTGTCTCAAAAATATTTGCCGGTAGCGCAAAAAGCTTACGACGCCATCCTCAAAAATTTCATCGAAACGGATGCTGACGGACAGGTAAACATTAAAGGCACCGCAGGTGCGGTAGGTGTTGGCGGCGAACCATATCGCGACGGCAGTTACGAGTACTACACCGGTGTAAAAACTGTCGTTAACGAAACCAAAGGTGTTGGTTCATTTATGCTGGCCAGTGTGGAGATGGAGCGTTTAGCCAATCTCAATTTAGGCAAAGGCAAAACTGTACTTTTAGACAGCTATTTCAATAATGAGTTCCATAAAGATGTTACTGGTAAAAATATCCCGTTCCATTACAAATGGGAGGAGCAGGATAATAATGGTTTTTCGTTTTTTGGACAGATCTTTAACAATTACGGTCTGCACACCAAAACTTTAAATGAAGCGCCGGATACAGAGAACCTCAAAAAGGCAGCAGCCTATGTTATTGTTGACCCCGATATCCCGAAGGAAAACCCAGATGCAAAATATATTGAGGAGCCGCATATCAATGCCATCAGTAATTGGGTAAAAGATGGCGGTGTACTGGTTGTATTAAACAATGACACCGGCAATGCCGAGTTTGTGCACTTGAACAAACTGATGGCGAAATTTGGCATCAGCTTCAACCTAAATAGTGTTAACCGGGTGGTAGGGCGTAACTTTGAGCAAGGTGCAATTAATATCCCAAAAGATAATGCCATCTTTAAAACGGCCCGAAAAATTTACATCAAAGAGTTGAGCACCCTGCAGCTAACCAATCCGACGGTTGCGCAATTAGTTAACGGCAAGGATGTCATTGTAGCTACTGCCAAATATGGTAAAGGCACCGTGTTTGCCGTTGGTGATCCCTGGTTTTATAACGAATATACAGACGGTCGCAAGCTGCCTCCTGATTATGATAATTTTAAAGCAGCTAACGATCTAGTAAGCTGGCTGGTTAAGCAAATTCCTCAAACAAAAAAATAGTAACCTATTACAATTTAGAAAGAGCATGATATTATCAAGATATAACCTCAACAAAACAACTGTACCGGCAACTGAATTGCCTCCTGTGAATGTATTTGACTTGCCTGAGAAGGTGCTTCAGTTTGGCACGGGCGTATTGTTGCGTGGCCTGCCCGATTATTTCATCGATAAAGCTAATCGCAGCGGGATCTTCAACGGCAGGGTAGCTGTTGTTAAATCTACTGACAAAGGTTCAACTACTGATTTTGATATGCAGGATGGTTTGTATACCATTTATTCAAAAGGAATTGAAGATGGCATGGAAGTTAATGAGCAGGTGATCTGTTCAGCAATCAGTCGCGTACTTTCGGCATCAAGCGAGTGGGAAGATATTTTGGAGATAGCCAGGAACAAGGATTTACAGGTCGTGATCTCTAATACAACCGAAGTCGGCATTCAATTGGTAAAGGAGGATGTACGCAAACACCCGCCGGCGTCGTTCCCCGGCAAATTGCTGGCTATTTTATATGAGCGTTACAGGGCCTTTAACGGCAGACCAGATACCGGACTGGTGATCATCCCAACCGAACTGATCATTGATAACGGTAAAAAACTGGAATCCATTGTATTGGAACTTGCCCATCTGAATAAACTGGAGCCAGCCTTTATGGATTGGCTGGAAAGCAGCAATAGCTTCTGCAATTCATTGGTGGACAGGATTGTGCCCGGCAGACCAGATCAGCAAATGAGCGACGCCATGGAAACTGAACGTGGTTATACTGATAACCTCAGTATCATGTCCGAAACTTATAGTCTCTGGGCTATCCAGGGCGATGAAAAAATAGCCGAAGTATTATCTTTTGCCCAGGCAGATAAGGGCGTGGTGATTACCCCTGATATTGAACTGTTCAGAGAGTTGAAACTCCGCTTGCTTAATGGTACGCATACATTGAGCTGTGCTGTAGCCTACTTATCAGGCTTTAAAACGGTTAAGGAAGCCATGGATGATGTACATTTTACAAAGTTCATTACGCAGTTGATGTTCACCGAGATCATGCCATCTATTCCTTACCAAATTGATGAAGATGTAGCCCGCGATTTTGGCAATAAGGTGCTCGACAGGTTCCGCAACCCAAACATCAGGCATGAGTGGTTAAGTATTTCGGTACAGTACGCTACTAAAATTAAAATGCGTGTTATTCCGTTATTATTAAACTACTATAAACAAAACAATAAGGCACCGCAGATGATGGCCCTTGGTTTTGCAGCTTTTATTCGCTTTATGCAGATCACGGAAACAGCTGAAGGCAAGTATGTCGGAACAGCCCATTCAGATAGCTATGCGATAACCGATGACCAGGCAGCGACTTTAGGCAAAGCGTGGAGCGGGGCTGATGCTGAAACTGCGATAGTTGCTATTCTCAAAAACAAAAACCTTTGGGATTCGGATTTGACAACTTTACCCGGCTTTACCGAGGCAGTAACACGTCAGTTTAAGCTGATTAACGAACAGGGAGAATTAGCGATAAGCGCAATTTAAACAGAACGAGCAATGAAACAGAATATATTAAAAGTACACCCCGCCGATAACGTGCTTGTAGCATTGACTGATTTACAGGCTAATGAGCAGGTTACTTATAAAGGTGACACTTATACAGTAAAGGAACTGATCCCGGCCAAACATAAATTCGCTATCGTAGATATTCCTGAAGGCGGCGAGATCATCATGTACGGCGTATTGGTGGGTAAGGCCCAGAGCCCGATAGCGGTTGGAGGTTTACTAAGTACTACCAATGTAAAACATGCGGCTAACAGCTTTTTAACAGGCCAAAGCCATACCGATTGGCACAAGCCTGATATCAGCAAATGGGAAGGTAAAACATTCAACGGTTATCACCGTGAAGATGGTAGCGTGGGCACCGCAAACTATTGGTTGGTTGTACCGATGGTGTTTTGCGAAAACCGCAATATTGAAGTATTGCAGGAAGCATTGGTTAAACCTTTGGGCTATGGCCGCAAAAAAACATACGAGATCAAGGCACAGGAACTGATTGGCAAAATAAAGGCAGGTGCGCAGATAGATGAGGTTTTATATACCGAAATAGGCAGCGATACCGCTCAAAGTGCAGGTAACAAAGTTTTCCCTAATGTTGATGGCATTAAGTTTTTAACCCATACAGGTGGCTGCGGCGGTACTCGCCAGGATTCAACTGCGCTTTGTGGTTTGCTGGCCGGGTATATTACGCACCCTAACGTAGCGGGGGCAACAGTTTTAAGCTTAGGCTGCCAGAATGCCGAAGTGAAAACCTTGCAGGAAGAGATCAATAAACGCTCGCCTCAATTTAACAAACCTTTGTATATTTTAGATCAACAGAAAACAGGTAAAGAAGCTGATTTGATGGAACAGGGCATCAGGCAAACGCTGGCAGGTTTAATGCAGGCTAACCAATACACCCGTAAACCGGCCCCTTTAAGCAAACTGACTATTGGGTTAGAATGTGGCGGCTCTGACGGCTTTTCTGGTATTTCAGCAAACCCGGCTATCGGTTACACTTCCGATCTGCTGGTGGCAATGGGTGGTTCGGTTATTTTAGCCGAGTTTCCGGAGCTATGTGGCGTAGAGCAAAACCTGATAGACCGTTGTGTAGACAAATCTAAAGCAGATCGCTTTGCCGATCTCGTGCGCACTTATAGTCAACGTGCTGAGGAAGCCGGTTCAGGCTTTTACATGAACCCATCGCCGGGGAATATTAAGGATGGATTGATCACTGATGCTATCAAATCTGCCGGTGCTGCCAAAAAAGGCGGTACCTCGCCGGTGGCGGACGTGCTGGATTACCCTGAAAGAGTGACAAAGCCAGGCCTTAACTTGCTATGCACGCCAGGTAATGATGTGGAATCGACCACTGCCGAAGTTGGCTCGGGCGCGAATATTGTTCTGTTTACCACTGGTTTAGGAACGCCTACCGGCAACCCGATAGCCCCCGTTGTAAAAATTGCCACCAACACCGCGTTATTTAACCGCATGAGCGATATTATCGATATTAATACCGGTACTATTGTTGAAGGCGATGAAACCATTGAACAGGCCGGCGAACGCATCCTGGACTACGTGGTAAAAGTTGCAAGCGGAGAGATCGAAGTCCACGCTGTGCGCCACGGCCAGGATGATTTTATACCGTGGAAAAGAGGGGTTTCGCTTTAATATTGTTCTCGTGTTCGTTCTTTTTACCCCGTGTTCGTGTCCTCACGAACACCCGCAGACAGGTATAAGGGATGCATAGAACGAAAAGGATGAACATTAATAGTGAATTGTAAAAAGACACCCTGTTTCCGTGAGGACACGGAAACGGGAGAGAAAAACATGACGAAAAACTAATGAAAATACTAACCTGCACCACACCCGGTCAACTGGAATACGGCACTGCCGAAACTCCGCAATTAAAACCGGGTTATTCGCTGCTTAAAATAAAACGCATAGGCATTTGCGGTACCGATCTGCATGCCTTTGAAGGTACGCAGCCCTTTTTTAGCTATCCAAGAATTTTAGGCCATGAGCTTGCAGCCGAACTGGTTGAAGCCGGCGATGCCGAAAGTTTTCAAAAAGGAGAAGCTGTTACTTTTATCCCGTATTTCAATTGCGGGCATTGTATCGCCTGTCGTTCGGGCAAACCAAATTGCTGTGTAAATATCCAGGTTTGCGGTGTGCATACTGATGGCGGCATGGCCGAATACCTGCAGGTGCCATCACATTTACTGGTTCACGGTGAGGGATTAAGTTTTGACGAACTGGCATTGGTTGAGCCTTTGGCTATCGGTGCCCACGGCGTGCGGCGAGCCGACGTAAAGCCGGGCGAATTTGTGCTGGTCATCGGCGCGGGACCTATTGGCTTAGGTATTATGGAATTTGCCCACATTGCCGGAGCAAAGGTCATTGCTGCTGACGTAAACGAACAGCGTCTTAATTTTTGCCGGGAAAACCTGAAGGTTGATCACACCATCAACGTAAAAAATGAAGATGTAACTGAACGTTTGAAAGAGATCACCAACGGTGATATGCCAACTGTGATCATCGATGCTACCGGTAACCAAAGGGCCATCAATGGTGCGTTTTTGTATCTGGCCCATGGCGGCAGGTATGTGTTGGTTGGCTTGCAGCGGGATGAGATCATTGTAAGTCACCCCGAATTTCATAAACGCGAATCTACCTTGATGAGCAGCCGTAACGCTACCCGTGAGGATTTTGAGCATGTGATCGGGTCTATGAAAAGCGGACTGGTAAACCCGCAAACGTATATCACCCACCGGGTAACTTTTGACGAAGTAAAAGATCAGTTTGAGAGCTGGCTTAACCCGGCTAACGGAGTTATTAAAGCTATTGTGGAGGTATAAGAAGCTGTTTAATGACTGTAGAGACGCATAATTGCGTCTCTACAGTCATTAACATATAAAAGCCGTCATTGCGAGGTACGAAGCAATCCCCAATAGGCAGAGGGGCTATGTAAGTCCGCCCTGTAGAGTAGGGGATTGCTTCGTACCTCGCAATGACGGGCGGGATATAGCAGTTTTATTTAATCGTTTTTAACAGCTTCTAAGAGATGATAAAAAGGGCATTTTTGATCGGCTTATTTTTTTGTGCAGCAGGCAATGCTTTTGCTCAGCAAAAGCACGTTTTGGGTTTTGAAAAGCTGAAAACATATGTAAACAGCTTTAACAAAGCCGATACCGAAACGGTTAAAAACTACATCACGAATGACCATGCTTACGACTGGCTTGCCAAAAATATCCCTTTGTTTGAGTGCCCGGATTCGGCCATTCAAAAGATCTATTATTACCGCTGGTGGACGTTCAGGAAACATTTGAAACAAACACCCGATGGCTTTATTTTTACCGAATTTATTACTCCCGTTAGTTTCACCGGCGTTTACAATAGTTCAAGTAGTGCCCTCGGACACCAGGTATATGAAGGGCGCTGGTTGCACGATCCGCAATATATTAACCAGTATATTAATTTTTGGCTTTACGTTGATCCAAAACAAAAGAAGCCGCACCTGCATGCTTTCAGCAGCTGGATTGATGACGCGGTGTATAACTACTACCTTGTAAACCTTAATAAAAAATTTGTTGAACAGGCGCTGCCCTTGCTCAACACCGACTATCGTGTATGGGAAACGGAAAAGCAACTACCTTCCAAATTGTTTTGGCAGTTTGATGTACGCGACGCCATGGAGGAAAGTATCAGCGGGGGGCGTAAAGTCAAAAACATCCGGCCTACCATTAACAGCTACATGTATAGCAATGCGGTGGCGCTATCAAAAATGGCGGCCTTAACCGGCAATGATTCGCTGAAAACAAAATACACACAAAAAGCTATCGACCTGAAAAAACTGGTGCAGGATAGCCTTTGGAGCGATAGCGCCTCCTTTTTTGAAGTGCGTAAACCCGACGGCAATTTTGCCGGTGCCCGCGAGGAGTTAGGCTTTATCCCCTGGTATTTCAACCTGCCCGATGATAAACCGGCATACGCCAAACAATGGGATCAGCTAACCGACACTAAAGGTTTCAATGCGCCATGGGGCATTACCACAGCCGAGCGCAGACACCCGCTGTTCCGTACCCATGGTACCGGGCATGGCTGCGAGTGGGACGGCGCGGTATGGCCTTTTGCTACCACCCAAACCTTGAAGGGATTGGCCAACCTGCTTACTGCTTATCAAAATAAAGGCACCATGACGCCGGGTGTTTTTTATAATGAATTGCATAAATATGCCCTTTCGCATATCAAACGCGGGCAGCCTTATTTAGGTGAATACCAGGATGAAAAAACTGGCTACTGGCTTAAAGGCGATAATCCGAGGAGCAGCTACTACAACCATTCCGGTTTTTGTGATTTGGTCATCAGCGATCTTGTTGGCCTGAAACCGCGTGAAGATAATATACTCGAAATCTTCCCACTGATCCCTCAAAACCAATGGAAATGGTTTGCACTGGATAATGTGCTTTATCACGGGCACACGATCAGCGTGGTTTGGGATAAAACCGGCACAAAATACCACAAAGGCAACGGCTTTATCATTTATGCCGACGGTAAGGTAATTTCCCGGAGCATACAGCTAAAACATGTACTGGTAAAACTTCCGGCTTAATCCTGACTCATTTTCTCTCTTTTATTAGCTTGGTGGCTTTAATGATGATAATATCGTATAGTAGATAGAGAAAATATCAGATGAAATTGCAGCAGCGTACTGATATTTTTGAATACTATACAACCAATTAAGTTTACAACCAAAGGTATCGTTTGAGATACTAAAGCCTTCGTTTAAATCAAAGAAACGGGCTTTGGTAAGCCTGTTTAATACGAATGAAAATGAAGATATCTAATCGTTTCCTGTTGCTGTTATTTACGCTGATCTTTTGTTTTTATTCAAACTTACACGCTCAAAACCAATCAAAAAAAATTACCATTGTTACCTTGCCTCAGCATCACGCGAGGATAAGTTATGGTGTACAAAAGTTAACGCTGGCCCTGCAACACGCCGGGTATTCAGTTACCGAACAACCTTACAAAGGCGTAATGCCTTCAGGTAATGCCATAGTTGTTGGTTTACTTGCGGATGCCCCGGTTAAGAAACTGACTGGCGCTGCAAATAATCGCCCGGGAAAAGAAGGTTTTATCATTAGTGATAACGGCCTCAAAAATAGACTGCTGATAGCAGGTGCCGATAATTCCGGCGCATTATACGGCTGCCTTGAACTGGCGGACAGGATCAGTCTGAACAAAAGCCTGCCCATAAACATTAACCTGCACGACCAGCCCGAAATGGTTTTGCGGGGTACATGTATCGGTGTACAGAAGCCCGCCTTGCTGCCCGGTCGCGGTACTTATGAATATCCTTATACGCCGCAAAATTTCCCCTGGTTTTATGATAAAGCTTTATGGATCCGTTATTTGGATTCGCTGGCCCATAACCGAATGAACTCATTGTATTTGTGGAATGGTCACCCTTTTGCATCATTGGTAAGGGTTAAAGAATATCCTTACGCTGTGGAGGTTGATGATGCCACCTTTAAGAAAAACGAAGAGATTTACAGTTTTTTGGCTGATGAAGCCGATAAACGCGGCATCTGGCTTATCCAGGGATTTTACAACATCATCGTATCCAAACCATTCGCCGAAAAAAAAAGCCTGAAAACGCAGGACAGGAACCGGCACATCGTACCCATCATTGCCGATTATACCCGTAAATCTATCGCTGCTTTTGTGCAAAAATACCCTAACGTAGGTTTATTGGTTACGCTTGGAGAGGCCATGGAGGGTGTTGGCCAGGATGATGTCGACTGGTTTACCCAAACGATAATTCCGGGGGTAAAGGATGGCTTGAAAGCTTTAGGCCGTACAGATGAACCGCCGATCGTGCTTCGCGCGCATGATACCGACGCACCCAATGTGATGAAATACGCCAAACAACTTTATTCAAATCTATATACCGAAGCAAAATACAACGGCGAAGCGCTAACCACCTACGAGCCGCATGGCCCCTGGGCCGATCTGCACCGTACGCTGAGCAGCATTGGCACTGTACAGATTGAGAATGTGCATATCATGGCCAACCTGGAGCCTTTCCGTTATGGCTCGGCCGATTTTATCCAGAAATGCGTACAGGCTATGCATTCCATTTATGGGGCAAACGCGTTGCATTTATACCCGCAGGCGTCTTATTGGGATTGGCCTTACACCGCTGATAACATAGGCGGAAAGCGCTTGTTACAGTTGGACAGGGATTGGATCTGGTACAAAGCCTGGTCGCGCTATGCGTGGAATAGTAAGCGTGACAGGGCTGGTGAAATCCGTTACTGGGCAAAGCAACTGGCCGATAAATATGGATGCGATCAGGCTAATGGCGAGGCAATCTTAAAAGCTTATGAGCAATCGGGCAATATTTCGCCCGAGCTATTGCGCCGTTTCGGGATCACCGATGGTAACCGCCAAACCATGACTTTGGGCATGTTGATGAGCCAATTGGTTAATCCCGAAAAATACGGTCTGTTTTCTTTGTTGTATAATTCGGAAGGGCCCGTTGGTGAAATGATGAGTGAGTATGCCGAAAAGGAGTGGAAGCATCAACCGCACACCGGCGAAACACCGGTTAAGGTTATCGACAGTGTGATAATACAAGGGAAAAAGGCGGTTGAGGCTATCGATAAAGCTTCTACGCGAGTAAGTAAAAATAAAGCGGAGTTTGACCGTTTAAAAAATGATATGTATTGCTATAACGCTATGGCTAATAGCTATGCTTACAAGGCAAAGGCAGGTTTGTGGGTACTGCGTTATAAATATTCGGATAATGTTGCTGATCTGGAAAAGGCTTTGCCCGAGTTGCAAATCAGTCTGGGGTATTATAAACAACTGGTGAAGTTAACCGAAAATACTTACCTGTATGCCAACAGCATGCAGACCAAGCAACGGAAAATTCCGGTTGGTGGCAATGACGCCAAAATGAAAACCTGGGTCGAGCTTTTGCCTGTTTATCAAAAGGAACTGGACAATTTTAAACGGAATATCGATTCGCTGAAATCGCCTCAAGCGCAGCAAAAACAAAAAGAGGTTACGGTTTTGAAGGATGCGCCAGTAAGTCTCAATGCATATAATTATCAATTACAAACCGGAGAGCAGGTGTACACGGATACTGTCGCCGTTATAAAAAATATAGCCAAAGAATTGGCAGGTTTAAAAGGGATCAAGCTATCTAAGGCAGATCAGCAAAAGAACGGAACAACCATCAACTTTAAAAATGATAAGCCGGTAAAAGTGCTGGTCGGTTTTTTCAATAGCAAGCTGCCACAATACCTGCCCGAGCCGCAACTGGAAACAGATGCCAGTGCCAATGATTATGGCCAGGCCGATATTAAGATTGCCAATGCTATTCAAATTGATGGCTTGCCGCCCGTAAATATCCATACGTACACTTTTAAAGCCGGGTCAAATACCCTTACATTAGGTAAAGGCGCAGCACTGGTTTTGGGTATCGTTGATGCAGATGCCAATGTGCCGGTTTACGATGCGGGCCTAAGTAATGAAGGTAATATCAAAGATTTACGCTGGCTTTTTAATTGAAACCTATGAAAAGCAGGAAGAATTTAGTTGTCATAATACTCATGTTTGGGGTTGTACAGGCTTTTGCCCAGCAGCCCTTGAAGCTTTGGTATAAACAACCCGCCCAAAAATGGACTGATGCCTTACCCATTGGCAATGGCCGTATAGGGGGGATGATCTATGGCGGCGCTGAAGAAGACCATCTCCAATACAACGAACAAACCCTATGGACAGGCGGCCCTCGCGACTATAACCGTAAAGGAGCGGTGAAATATTTGGAGCCTATCCGTAAGCTACTTTCCGAAGGTAAACAAGCCGAAGCGGAAGCAATGGCCCAGCAGCATTTTATGGGGATGAAAAGCAATGAGTTGAGCTATGCTGCCGATTCGGCAAAGTGGTTTAACGCTATGAAGGCCAGTCGCCCGCCGCTTGAGAGTAAGGAATGGACACCCATTACACTACCAACAGAGCAGGGTTGGGAAACAACATCAGGTTTAGAAGGCCTGGATGGCGCGGTTTGGTTCACAACAAGTTTTGAAGTGCCTACCAATTGGAATGGTAAAAATCTTACTGTGAGCCTTGGTCGCATCCGTGACGTAGATTTTACTTACATTAATGGGAAGCGTATCGGCACTACTAATGGTACCGCCTACCGCAAATACACTATCCCTGCCGCCGACTTGCATTTCGGCAGTAATCAGCTATCGGTTATGGTGGTTAACTTTTATGACAAGGGTGGTTTTACCAGTAATGCCAAAGAATTGATGATCTATCCCGAAGGAATAGAGATCAACAATTATAAAGGCGGCATAACAAGCAGAGAGATCTCAATTGGGGTTGATAAGGACGGTAATATCATTAAGCCCGTTAAACTGAATGGGCAGTGGAAATATTGGATACAGGATGATAACCCTCCGGTATACCCCCGTTACAATGGAGATTACCAGCCTTTTGCCGATCTGTACCTGCAATTTCCAAAGCAGGAAATAACAGATTACAAACGTGATCTCGATCTTACCAATGCCACGGCTCATGTAACCTACAAAGCCGATGGCGTTAACTATACCCGCGAATATTTCAGCAGTGCCCCCGATCAGGTAATGGCCGTACATCTCACCGCTGATAAACCGGGCAAAATTACGGTGAAAGCCTTGCTTAATAGTCTGCATAAAAGCTATGTCATCCGTAAAATTGATGATCACACGCTGGCGATATCTTTAAAAGTAAAAGACGGTGTTTTACGTGGCGTAAGTTATCTGCATGTGCAATCTATAGGTGGCAAGGTTGTAGTAAGCCCGAAAAGTATATCGGTTACCGGAGCTAATGAAGCGACGTTTTATCTCACAGCCGCTACCAATTTTAAAAACTATCACGATGTATCGGGCAACCCAGAGGCCATCTGTAAAAAACAAATTGCAGCTATAACTACTAAGAGCTATGCAACTATCAAAGCTGCTCATATAAGGGATTATCAAAAGTATTTCAATACGTTTTCTATCGATTTAGGAAAGGGCGAAAATGCTGATCTGCCTACAGATGAACGCATTTTGAAGTTTGGAAAATCTCCTGATCCTTCATTTATTAGCCTGTATATGCAATACGGCAGGTATTTGCTGATTTCGTCGTCAAGGCCTGGCGGTGGCCCGGCAAATTTGCAGGGTTTATGGAATAACTTGTTAACACCTCCATGGGGCAGCAAGTTCACCGCCAATATCAACCTCGAAATGAATTACTGGCCTGCCGAGTTGCTTAACTTATCAGCTTGCAGCGGGCCGTTTTTTAGTATCGTTGATGACCTCACTAAAACCGGGCATGAAACAGCGGTTGAGCATTACGGCGCGCCGGGTTGGGTGCTACACCATAACACAGACCTATGGCGCGGCACTGCGCCTGTTAATGCTTCCAATCACGGCATTTGGGTAAGCGGGGCAGCCTGGCTTTGCCACCAGTTATGGGAACATTATTTGTATAGCGGCGATAAGGACTTTTTGCAAAAGCGGGCATACCCTGAAATGAAAGGTGCTGCCGAATTTTTTGTACACTTTTTAGTAAAAGATCCTAAAATCGGCTACCTCATCAGTACCCCAACCAACTCGCCCGAGCATGGCGGTTTGGTTGCCGGGCCGACTATGGATCACCAGATCATCCGTGATCTGTTTAAGAATTGCATTGAAGCCGCCAAAGTGCTAAATATTGATCAGGCTTTTGCCGATACGCTGAAACTCAAATACAGCCAGATAGCACCCAATAAAATAGGTAAATATGGTCAGTTACAGGAGTGGCTGGAAGATAAAGACGATACTACGGATACCCACCGCCATGTTTCGCATATGTGGGGCGTTTATCCTGGAACGGATATCACTTTTAAAACTCCTGAATTGATGAAGGCGGCCGAACAATCCATGAAATACCGGGGCGATGAAGGTACCGGCTGGAGCATTGCCTGGAAGGTAAATATCTGGGCGCGGATGCACCAGGGAGATCATGCTTATCTCATGTTAACCAAACTGCTTTCACCTGCCGATGTAAGTTCCGGCAAGGAAAAGGGTGGGGTTTACCATAATTTATTTGATGCACATCCGCCCTTCCAGATCGATGGCAACTTTGGCGGTGCGGCAGGTTTAGCCGAAATGCTACTCCAAAGCCAGGGCGATGCGATTGAGTTATTGCCCGCTTTACCAACCGCGTTGCCGCAGGGAAATATTAAAGGTATTTGTGCAAGAGGTGGTTTTGTGCTGGATTTTGAATGGCAAAATGGGCGCTTGAAAAACTTGCAAGTGTTTTCAAAGCTGGGTAAAACATGTCGCTTAAATTATAGCGGAAGAACAGTTGATATCGAAACTCAAAAAGGTAAAAGCTATCGCCTCGATGCTGATCTGAAACAATTGTAAAAGATGGGCGAAACGCAAACATACCACAGCGAAATCGCAGGAAAAGAACAATGGGTTTTGGGGCTGTGCGATTCCCATGTTGAGAAAGTTATAGCCCATAAAAAGACAATAGAGGAGTTTAAGGCGTGGGGGACTGCGCGATTCCCTCCCTTGGGAGGGTGTAGGGAGGGGTTTCAGCGAAATGCCTTGTCGTTACAAAGGCGTATAAACCCCTCCCTGCTACTACGCAATCCTGACGCGCCCCTCCCAGGGGAGGGAATTGTAAATTCATGGGCTATTACTTTTAAGAGGGAAGGATGGGTGTGTTTCCCTTTTTTTAAACTGATAACCTCACTGCTGCTTTTGCTCCTTTTTTCCAGCAGTTATCTTTTTGCACAGCGTAATGAAACCTCATTAAACACCAATTGGAAAAGTATTGCTGATGATAATAACTCCAAGGCTAATATAGGTTTTGAACAAGCTGGCTTTAACGATGCTAAATGGCAAACGGTAAACGTCCCTCATAATTGGGATACCTATGGTGGCTATCGCCGTCTGAAACATGGCAACAGGCACGGTACCGCCTGGTACCGCGAGATATTCGCGCTTGAAAACAAGCAAAACGATAAACGCTATTTTCTGTGGTTTGAAGGCGTGGGCTCTTATGCTACGGTTTGGCTTAACGGTAAGCAGGTGGGCTATCATGCAGGTGGGCGCACGTCTTTTACTTTAGATGTAACAGAAGCTATTAAAGCAGGCAAGAAAAACCTGATGTGTGTAAAAGCAGATCATCCCTCGTTCATCAAAGACCTGCCTTGGGTTTGTGGTGCCTGCTCCGATGATCCGGGGTTTTCGGAGGGTTCGCAGCCGATGGGAATTTTCAGGCCGGTTCATCTCATTGTTACAAATAATATTCGTGTTGCCCCTTTTGGTGTACACATCTGGAATGATACTACCGTTCGAGAAAAAACCGCTACGCTTAATCTCGAAACCGAAGTTAAAAACTACGGTGGTAAGCCATCTAAAGTAATCGTCACCAATAGTCTGATTGATGTTAACGGTAAAACTATTGCCCAAGCAAAAACAAATAAAACACTAAGTGCGGGGGAAACTAATGTAATAAGTCAACAATTTGCCGATATTAAAAATGTGCATTTATGGTCGCTGGAACAGCCTTACTTGTATAATGTAACTACAGAGGTTTGGGTTGATGGAAAATTGATCGACAGAACGCAAACCCCTTATGGTATCCGCTGGATCAGTTGGCCAATTGGCAGGAATAATAATGATAATCGTTTTTACCTCAACGGGAAACCTGTTTTTATCAACGGCATTGCCGAATATGAACACCTGATGGGCAAAAGCCAGGCTTTTGAAGCCCAGGAAATTAAAGCACGGGTGATGCAGGTAAAAGCTGCCGGTTTTAATGCGTTCAGGGATGCACATCAGCCACATAACCTGGCTTATCAGCAGTATTGGGATAAGTTGGGTGTTTTATGGTGGCCGCAATATTCGGCTCATATCTGGTATGATTCGCCGGAGTTCAGGGCCAATTACAAGACTTTACTGGTTGATTGGGTAAAGGAACGCCGCAATAGTCCCTCGGTTATATTATGGGGCTTACAGAACGAAAGCAAACTGCCTGCCGATTTTGCCCGTGAATGCAGCGAGATCATTCGTAAGCTTGACCCGACGGCTTCATCGCAACGCAAAATAACCACCTGTAATGGCGGCGAAGGTACCGACTGGGATGTGCCTCAAAACTGGACGGGCACCTACGGCGGCAACCCGCTTACTTATGGCGATGACCTGAAAAAGCAAATATTAGTAGGCGAGTATGGCGCATGGCGAAGCCTTGGTTTACATACCGAAGGCCCTTTCAATGCAAACGGTCCGCTAAGTGAAGACCGCATGACCCAGCTTATGGAAACTAAAGTCCGCCTGGCTGAAGCTGTAAAAGACCAGGTTGCCGGGCATTTTCAATGGCTGCTTTACTCGCATGAAAACCCCGGCCGCACACAAGGTGGTGAAGGCCAGCGTGAGCTCGATAGGGTAGGCCCTGTCAATTACAAAGGGCTGTTTACACCATGGGGCCAACCTACCGATGCTTTTTACATGTACAGGGCCAACTATGCGCTAAAGGATAAGGAGCCGATGGTTTACATCGTGTCGCATACCTGGCCAAACCGTTGGCTTGCCCAGGGTCAAAAGGACAGTATCATTATTTACTCTAATTGCGATGAGGTTGAGCTATTTAATGATATTAACCATGAATCATTAGGCAAAAGAAAACGACAGGGCATCGGCACACATTTTCAGTGGGATGGCGCGGATATTAAATACAATGTGTTATACGCAGTGGGATATGTAAACGGCAAACCGGTAAGTAAGGATGAGGTGATATTGAACCACCTGCCACCGGCACCTCATTTATCAAAAGAAAATCCCGCTATCCTGAAACCACAAGTAGGTTACAACTATTTATACAGGCTCAATTGCGGCGGCCCGGATTTCACCGACAGCTACGGAAACAAATGGATGGCAGATAAGCATCAGGATAATAAGCAACAACCCGGCTCCACCTCGTGGACGGATGATTACCCTGGTATGCCATCCTTCTTCGCCAGCCAGCAACGTACTTTTGATAGCATTGGCGGAACAGTTGATGGAGAACTTTTCCAGACTTTTAGGTATGGTTTAGATAAATTAAAATTCAATTTCCCGGTATTGGATGGGGATTACCGTATTGAATTATATTTTACCGAACCCTGGTATGGCACGGGCGGCGGAATGGACTGCTCGGGCTGGCGTTTATTTGATGTAGCCGTGAATAATAGAACCATGATCCGCAATCTGGACATCTGGAAGGAAGCAGGCTATGCTAAGGCGCTTAAGAAAAGTATCACTGCTCATGTTACCGGCGGGATGCTAACCATATCTTTTCCGAATGCAGCGGCCGGCGAAGCTATCATATCAGGCATTGCTATAAGTACTTTAAATAAAGCGGCCAAGCCAAATCAGTCGGGCAAAGGGATAATCGGCCAATTGCAAGGCAATAATAAGTGGGCGATAAAAAGTTGGATGGATATCGGCCAAAAACAATACACCGATGCTAAGGTAACTTTTAATGATCTGCCGCCCATATTTTATGGTGCCGATTGGATAAGTACGGCCAGCTCGGCGCAGGCTCAAACTGGTTCGTTTACTTTAAATGCCGATGCTGATGTTTACGTTGCCATGGATAAATCGGGATTGGAAAGGACAGATTGGGTTGCCGATTATGAAAATACCGGCTTATTTGTAAAAACCGATACCGCTGGTGGGCATCAATTACCTGTTTACAGAAAGCGCTTCAAAAAAGCGGATGCAGTCGCTTTAGGCGAAAATAAAGGTAAGTTGATATACACCGTGGTAGTACTGCCTGTTACTTCACTGCAACCCGCAACTGATCTTCGCAAAACCGTGAGCTGTAAAGCCGAGACTGCTGAAATAAATGGCGATGGCTTAAAGCCCGATACCTTAAACGGGAAAAAAGTGATTAAATTTAGCAGCGAAGCGGGCGGCAGTGTAGCATTCGCGATAACCCCGGGAGTCGCCGATTTGTACGCCTTGCGCATCAAATATTATAACCAAAGCAATCAAACTTTTACAGCTAAAATGCAGTTACTGGCTGCCGATGGTACGGTGATGAAGGAGGAAGAACTGAGTTTTAAACCGGTTGCCAAAAATAAATCGGGCACGGTTGCAACCAATTCGGGCACGAGTATCAACGCTGGGAATTATAAACTGGTGATCACGGGCATTAAAGCTGATGGTTTGGCTATTTCGGGCATTGAAATGCAATAAAATATTAACATGAAAAGAAAGATCTGCCTGTTATTTCTAATGCTGCCCTTCGGCGCTTTTGCTCAAAACCTGAAGGTGCTTAATCTGCAATGCGAGTACAAAACAAACCCATTAGGTATCGAATCGGCTAAGCCGAAGCTTAGCTGGCAAATGCAAAGCGATGCCCGTAATACAACGCAAAGGGCGTACCGGATTTTGGTTGCTGATGACGCTGCCAAGCTCACAAATAACAATGCCGATATCTGGGATTCGGGAAAGGTACCATCCAACAGATCATTACAAATAGCGTGCAATGGCAAGGCGATGCAAGCTGCCAAAACCTATTATTGGAAGGTAATGGTTTGGGATAACCATGGCAGCGCATCTGCATGGAGCAGTGTTGCCAGCTGGCAAATGGGCTTGCTCACAAAAGCCGACTGGCACGGTGCCGACTGGATAGCCTACGATAAGTTGCCCGATTCGTCGGCAATTGTGCCGTTTTATCATGGCAAGGGGCCTAAAAAGCTGGGTGCTGCTAATGATGTTTTGCCTTTGATGCGTAAGGCATTTAATGTGGAGGGTAAGCTAAAAAAAGCCACACTTTATTTATGCGGATTAGGTCATTTTGAATTGAGCTTGAATGGTAAAAAAGTAGGCGATCATTTCCTTGATCCCGGCTGGACAAAATATGATAAGCAAGCCTTATATGTACCTTTTGATGTGACGAGTCAACTCATCGCCGGTAAAAATACCGTTGGCATAATGTTGGGCAACGGCTTTTACTACATCCCGCGCGATAGGCGTTACCGCAAACTTACCGGTGCTTTTGGTTATCCTAAAATGATCTGTCGTTTATTATTGGAGTATGATAACGGCCAGGTGGATAATGTGGTGAGTGACGGATCCTGGAAAACTGCTCCTTCGCCGGTTACTTTCAGTAGTATTTATGGGGGCGAGGATTATAATGCCAACCTTGAACAACCGGATTGGGATACCAACAACTTTGATGATTCAAAATGGCGGAGTGTGGTTAAGGTAGATGGTGTGCCGCAGCTTAACGCGCAAATGGCCGAGCCTTTAAAGATCATGCAGGAGCTTGCTCCAAAAAGCAAAAAACAGCTCACTAATCGGGCATGGGTATATGATCTTGGTCAAAATTTTTCGGGAATCCCGCAGATTACTGTGCGTGGTAAAAAGGGTGATACCATACGTATTATCCCTGCCGAATTGGTAAATGAGGATGGTAGCGCCAATCAGAAGGCCTCGGGCAGTCCGCATTATTATGATTACGTTTTAAAGGGTGAGGGTGTTGAAATATGGCATCCATTGTTTACTTACTACGGCTTCCGGTATTTGCAGGTACAGGGTGCGGTTCCAACAAATGAAGCCAACAACCAGCATCTGCCGGTAATTGTTGACATCAAAGGCTTGCACACCCGTAACGCTGCCGAAACAGTGGGGGATTTTGCCTGTTCGAATGAATTGTTCAACAAAACCTTTAAACTGATTGACTGGGCCATGAAAAGCAATATGGCCAGCGTGTTTACCGATTGTCCTCACCGCGAAAAATTGGGCTGGCTGGAAGAAGCGCACCTGGTTGGCAGTTCCCTGCATTATAACTATGACATCGTGGGCCTGGCGCGCAAGTGCATCAATGATATGCGCATTTCCCAAACAGAGGATGGACTGATCCCCGAGATCTCGCCCGAATATGTAAAGTTTGATGAGCCTTTCCGCGATTCGCCAGAGTGGGGAAGCAACGCGGTGATCTTACCCTGGTATGTATACCAATGGTATGGCGACAAAGAGGTGCTTGCTCAAAACTATGAGATGATCAAACGGTACCTGGCCTACCTTGATAAAAAATCTCAAAACCATTTATTGTACCAGGGCCTGGGCGATTGGTATGACCTCGGTCCAAATCCACCCGGTGTTTCGCAATTAACTCCGCAGGGTATTACGGCTACTTCGCTTTACTATTATGACCTTGATATAGCAGGAAAAATAGCAAGCCTTCTCGGCAAAAATAATGATGCTGCATCATACAAAAAGCTCGCTGCCGAAGTTAAACAGGCTTACAATCAAAAGTTTTTTAATGCCGAAACCAAACAATACGGTACTGGCAGCCAGGCCGCTAATGCCATGTCTGTTTATGCCGGATTGGTTGATCCGCAATACAAAGCGGCCGTAGTGAACAATATTGTAAAAGACATTCGCGACCGTGGTAATGCCCTTACCGCCGGTGATATTGGTTACCGTTACCTGCTGCGTGTGCTGGATGATGAGGGCCGCTCGGATGTGATCTATGACATGAACAGCCGTGCCGATGTACCGGGTTATGGTTACCAGCTTGCTCATGGTGCTACTGCCTTAACCGAATCATGGGCGGCGCTTACTTCCGTATCCAATAATCACTTTATGTTAGGTCATTTGATGGAATGGTTTTACAGCGGTTTGGCTGGCATCCGCCCTGCGGATGATGCTATTGCTTTTAATAAAATAGAGATCAGGCCCGAAACCGTGGGGGATGTAACCTGGGCAAAGGCTAACTACAAATCGCCGTATGGCAATATCCTAAGCAGCTGGAAAAAAGATAAGGGGCAGTTTAAACTCGAGGTAAGTATCCCCGCTAATACTACGGCAAGTATCTATTTGCCTGTTAACAGTAATGCTGCCATTACGGTGGATGGGCAAAACATCAAAGCAAGGCATGATCTTAAATTCGTCGGTTATCACGATGGGAAAGCCGAAATAAAAGCAGGATCGGGTAATTATACATTCATCGCCAAATAAAATATTATATGAACAAGCTAAAAGCAAAATGCATAAAACTGAAACAGGAAAAACGCTTTTAAAAAGGAGGCACCTACGGAGCCAATTCTCTTGATTTTCATTTCTACAAACATGTTACTCCTACGGAGTTTAAAAAGTGTATGATTATAACTCCGTAGGAGTAACATGTTTATAGAAAAACAAGATATATGTATTGGCTCCGTAGGTGCCCCCTGTTTACTACCGATTTTAAAAGCAATTTTCCTGAAATCTAATGAATTGGTTTTCAGTTTTATAATAGCTTAATCAGTAGACTTATTAATGGACTATATATACAAACCATGAAATACATTTTCAAATCATCAACATTCTTAGTTTGTGTTTTTTTAATGCTGAAGGTGCAGGCACAGGAGGTGCCCGAAAAGGTGATGAAAGACATTTATGAGCAAGTAAAAACCCCTCATAAATATGGCCTGGTGATAGCGCCCGATGATAATAGCCAGAAGGCCGATTGTCCTATGGTTTTTCGGCAGGGGGATATCTGGTATATGAGCTATATTATTTTTAACGGTCGTGGTTATGAAACATGGCTGGCCGATAGCAAAGATCTGCTGCACTGGAAAACCCGCGGCCGGATCCTCTCATTTTCTGATGATACCACACGCTGGGATAATAACCAAAAGGCTGGTTATGTTGGCTTGCAGGATTATAAATGGGGAGGCTCGTACAAATTACAGCAATATGATGGCAAGTATTGGCTGTCATATTTCGGCGGACAAAGTAAGGGGTATGAGAAAGGTTTGCTGTCGATAAGTGTGGCTTCCACCGATCAGGATCCGGGTACTGCGCATGAATGGCAGGGATTGGATCATCCTGTGCTGTCGAGCATCGATAAAGATGTAAGCTGGTGGGATAACCATACGCAATACAAGCAAACGGTTATCTGGGATAAAAAGAAGCTGACCGGTCACCCGTTTATTATGTATTACAATGCCAATGGCGATAGTGTAAACAAAAAACGCGGTGCCGAACGGATTGGTATGGCCGTATCTGACGATATGCTGCATTGGAAACGTTTCGGCAAAGACCCTGTATTAAATCATGGCGATGGCATTACCGGCGATCCGTACATCCAACAGATAGGAAACGTGTATGTCATGTTTTATTTCGGAGCATTTTGGAAAACCGGCGATTCTGGTGTGTTTAACCGCTTTGCCTGCTCTTATGACTTAGTACACTGGACGGATTGGACAGGGGAGAAGCTCATCCAATCATCTGAGCCTTATGATAATATGTTTGCTCACAAATCATGCGTGGTGAAGTATAAAGACATAGTTTATCACTTTTATTGCGCCGTAAACAAAGCCGATCAGCGCGGTATAGCGGTTGCTGTGTCAAAAGAACTGGGTAAAAGCGAGTTGAACTTTGTTGCCCCGCCGGTTAAAAAAAGCAAATCTAAATAAATGAGGCTCCGTTACTTATATACGCTGTGTTTAGCACTTTTTGTGGCTGGATTTGCATCCGCCCAAAACGTACGCAAAACAAAAAGTTTTAACACCGGCTGGAAGTTTTTTTTAGGCGATGATGCAGCTGCGAACCAGGTGAAATTTGATGACAATCGTTGGCGAAAACTTGATCTTCCGCATGATTGGAGTATCGAGGGGAAATTCGATAGTAAAAATCCTACCACGCAGGCTGAGGGTGGGCTGCCTGCCGGTATCGGCTGGTATCGTAAAAGTTTTATAATCCCGGCATCGTCAAAAACTAAAATTACTCTCATTGATTTTGACGGCGTTTTTCACAACAGCGAAGTTTGGATCAATGGACGTTATTTAGGCAAACGACCTAACGGTTATATCTCTTTCAGGTATGATTTGACGCCTTACCTCAAATTTGGAGCGCAGCAAAATGTGATTGCAGTTAGGGTTGACAACAGCGATCAGCCTAATTCACGCTGGTACACCGGGTCGGGCATTTACCGCAATGTATGGTTAACCACTGCCAATAAAATCCATCTGCCGCAATGGTCGTCATTTATAACCACACCGCAGGTTGATCAGCAAAAAGCAGCGATCAATATTCGTACAGTATTACCGGGTTTGGCAAGTTCAAAATTGAAACTCAAAGCTTCGGTTTTGGATGATCAGGAGAAGGTTGTGGGTACAATTACATCTTCAGTAATTGATACTGCAATTCAGCAGAACATTAGGGTTATGAACCCTAAGCTATGGTCAATAAATCATCCTAACCTGTACAAAGTAAAGCTGCAGTTAATTGCTGGTAATAAAGTTATAGATGATTATACCACCACCACAGGTATCCGTTATTTCAACTTCGATGCCGATAAAGGATTCAGACTGAATGGCGAGCCGATGAAAATTCTTGGCGTGTGCCTGCACCATGACCAGGGTGCTTTAGGTACGGCTGTAAATACACGGGCCATCGAACGCCAATTGCAGATCTTAAAAGATATGGGCTGTAACGCTATCCGCACCTCACACAATCCACCGGCACCCGAACTGCTTGACCTGTGCGATAAAATGGGTTTCCTGGTGATGGACGAGGCTTTTGATATGTGGAAGAAGAAAAAGAGCAAGCACGATTACCATGAGGACTGGGACGAGTGGCACGTGAAAGACCTGCAAGACCAAATTCTGCGTGACCGGAACCACCCGTCCGTTTTTGCCTGGAGCATTGGCAACGAGATCCGGGAGCAGTTTGATACTACGGGTGTAAGCATCGGTCGCGAATTGGTAAAAATTGTAAAGCAACTGGACAACACACGGCAAGTTACATCGGCCCTGAGCGACGCCGACCCTAAAAAGAACTTCATTTACCAGTCGGGCGCACTTGATCTGGTTGGCTTAAATTACCACCAGGAAGTATACGCCGATTTTCAGAAAAACTACCCCGGTCAAAAGTTTATCGGCACCGAAAATATGTCGGCACTGGCAACAAGAGGACATTACGATATGCCGTCGGATAGTATCAGGCGCTGGCCAAAGGATGGCAAAACGCCGTTAAAGGATGGCAATGCCGATTTTACGGTATCATCATACGATAACGTATCTGCCTACTGGGGCTCAACGCATGAGGAAACCTGGAAGATCATCAAGAAATATGATTTCCTTTCAGGGCTTTTCGTTTGGACAGGCTTCGACTACATTGGTGAACCCACCCCGTACCTGTGGCCGGCCCGCAGCTCATACTTTGGTATTGTTGATTTGGCCGGTTTCCCCAAGGATGTTTATTACATGTACCAAAGCGAGTGGACAAGCAAACCCGTTTTGCACCTGCTGCCGCATTGGAACTGGAAACCGGGGCAGCTGATTGACGTTTGGGCGTATTACAACAATGCCGACGAGGTAGAAGCTTTTTTAAACGGCAAATCGATAGGCGTTAAGAAAAAGAACGGCGATGACCTGCATGTCATGTGGCGTGTTAAATATGAACCGGGAGTGTTAAAAGCGGTATCCCGCCGTAACGGTAAAGTGGTTATGACCACGCAGGTAGTTACAGCCGGCGAGCCTTACAAAATACAGCTTAAGGCCGATAGGAGTAAAATTAAAGCCGATGGTAAAGACCTGTCGTATATCACCGTATCTGTTTTGGATAAAAACAATGTGCCTGTGCCAGATGCTAACCAGTTAGTGAAATTTAAAGTAACCGGGCAAGGGGTATTGAAAGCTGTGGATAATGGTTCGCAGACAGATCTCGATCCGTTTGTATCTGATCAGCACCATTTGTTTAATGGTTTAGGGCTGGCTATTATTCAATCTAAAGCTGTTGGCGGGAAGATTACTGTTAGCGCTGCTGCCGACGGGCTGCAGGCGGCTCATTTAATTATTGAAAGCGCACGTTGATGAGTTTTTAACTTACAAAAAAAAGCGCGGGCTCGCGCGATTCCCCTCTTGAGAGGGGCGGAGGGGTGTGTTTCTGCGTTTTGCTTGTCGATCGCAGAAACACACCCCTGCTGCCGCTCTTTCCGCCGCGCCCCTTCTCAAGAGGGGATTTTTAAAATCTCTTGTTTAATTAATCCCGCCGCCGCTCGGCTCTGAAGATAATATCCTACAATAGCAAGCGAAAATATTACAGTAAAGGCTAACCACGGTACGTTACATTTGTTATACAATTTTAAACCATAATACTAAATTTACTGTACCACCCGATTAACGCATGAAAGTGTTGCCTGTGTTAGATTTTACCATTATAGGTATTTACCTTATAGCCATGGTGCTGGTTGGATTTTATTTTTCGCGTAAAAATAAAAATGCCGAGCAGTTCACCGTTGCATCTGGGTTGATACCGGGCTGGGCCATCGGATTATCCATTTATGCCACTTTTTTAAGCAGTAACACCTTTTTAGGCGTACCGGGTAAAGCCTACGGCGGCAACTGGAACGCTTTTGTATTTAGCTTATCCATGCCATTTGCAGCCTGGATAGCGGTTAAATATTTTATACCATTTTACCGCAATACCGGCAACATCTCCGCTTATACGCACTTTGAAAAACGCTTTGGTCCCTGGGCAAGGGTTTATGCGGTTATATGCTTTTTGCTTACGCAGATTGCCCGCATGGGATCTGTATTTTTCGGCATCGCGCTGAGCCTGCAGGCACTTACCGGCTTGTCTATGAAGACCATCATGATAGTAATGGGCATCTCCATTATCCTGTATACCGTATCCGGCGGCATCAAAGCCGTGATCTGGACAGAGGTGGTACAGGCCATTATCAAAACTTTAGGAGCCTTGCTCATCATTTATTTGGTGGTAAGCAGCATTCCCGGCGGCTTTGATAAGATCGTAGAAATTGGTAAAGCCGATCATAAATTCAGCCTGGGCAGTTTCTCGCTTAATTTAACTGAGCCAACATTTTGGGTGATCTTGTTCTATGGTTTTTTCATCAATCTCAACAACTTCGGGATGGATCAGAACTATATTCAGCGTTATCATGCGGCTACATCTACCAAACAGGCTGCCAAATCGGTATGGCTTTGCGTTGGTATTTATGTGCCTGCATCTTTCCTTTTTTTTGTAATAGGCTCATGCTTATATGCTTACTACAGCCAGCACCCCGATCTGATATTAAGCCTTAAACATCAGGTAGCTGTTGAACGTTTGCCTGCAACGGCTTCGGCAAATGAGGTTGCAGCATTCATGGGTAAACTTACACCTGCCGATTATGGTGATAAGATCATGCCGCATTTTATAGTCACCAAAATTCCCGCAGGCCTGGTTGGTATTATCGTTGCAGCCATTTTATCTGCAGCCATGAGCACCATTAGTTCGGGCATGAATTCATCGGCTACCGTTTTCACTATCGATATCTACAAAAGATATTTTAAACCGCAGCTCAACGAAAAAAATACATTGAATGCCTTGCATATAGGCACTGTGCTTTTCGGGTTTGCAGGCATGGCGGCAGGCATAGCTATGATAGGGGTAAAAAGCATCCTCGATTTATGGTGGCAGCTTTCGGGGATTTTCGCTGCCGGTATGCTCGGCCTATTTTTGCTTGGTATCATCAGCAGGCAAACCCGTAACCACGAGGCTATTATTGCCAGCATTATAGGTGTTTTGGTGATCCTTTGGCTTACTTTTCCGGCCATCATCCCCGAACAATACGCCGCTCTTCGTAGTACGCTGAATACTAATATGATCATTGTTGCAGGTACACTCGCTATATTTTTAACAGGGATCTTTTTAACCAAAACAAGGCAGTTAACAGTTTAATTTAATCATCAAATGGAACAATCAAAAAAGGGTTTTATCCCGGTAATGTTAACGCCTTTTAAAGATAACGGTGCGGTTGATTATGTAGCACTTACCCGTCTTACTGAGATGTACCTGCATGCCGGTGCCGCCGGTGTATTTGCCAATTGCCTGTCGAGCGAAATGTTTGAACTGAGCGGCGAAGAGCGCCTGGCAATAATTAAACACGTGGTTGAAACTGTCGACGGTGCTGTTCCGGTTGTGGCCACCGGTACCTTTGGCGGGCCGATTGAAAAGCAAGCCGATTTTATAAAGAGGGTATATGATACAGGCACTTCGGCGGTAATAGCCATTACAAGTTTACTGGCCGATGTCAATGAGCCGAATACTGCACTTAACGATCGCGTATTTGACCTTTTCGATCAAACTGAAAATATCCCTTTAGGTTTTTACGAATGCCCCGTGCCATACAAAAGGTTATTATCTCCAGAACAGCTTCATCATTTTGCAGCAACCGGCAGGGTAATATATCATAAAGATACTTGCCTTAACCTGGAGGTAGTAAAACAGAAACTGGAGGCAAGCAAAATTAATCCGGCGTTTGGTTTGTACGATGCTTACATGGTTCATGCGGTTGAATCGTTAAAAGCTGGTTCGGCAGGATTGTCATGTATTCAGGGTAATTTTTTCCCGGAGCTTATTGTTTGGTTATGTGATCATTATGCCGATGCATCGCGCCAGCATGAGGTGGCAATGGTACAGGAGTTTTTAACTGAAAATATGGATGTTATGCATAATGTTTATCCGGTTATTGCTAAATATTATCTTACCAAACGGGGGTTGAAAATAAATACCACAACCCGCCGTGATGTTGGCTATTTTTCGCCGGCCATCCGCAATAAAATAGAAGATCTGTACATCAATTATACCACGCTTCAAAGCGAGATAGGTATTTAATTAGTCTTAAGTCGAAAGTCTAAGGTAAGAAGTCATGCTTTTCTATTTTTACTTTAGACTTCAGGCTAAAAACTTAAGACTTAGTAAAATCAAGCAGAAATTGCCTGCTTTTGTCCTTTAATATAGCGACGTTTATATTCAAGAGGGGTCATGCCGGTCACTCTTTTAAAGTGGCGGTAAAAATTTGAAATGTTGTTATAGCCGCATTCAAAGCACAAAACTTCGGTAGGCAACTTATCTTCAATCAAAAATCGGCAGGCATGACTGATCCTGATCTCGGTTAAAAAATCAAAGTATGTTTTCTTGGTCATCAGCTTAAAATACCGGCAAAATGAAGTAACACTCAGGTTGCCGATTGCCGCTATTTTTTCGAGACTGATCTCCTGTTTGTAGTTGGCCAGTGTGTATGAACATACATTATTTAAGCGAATTGTATCCGATTCGTTGGATTGATGAAAATCGCTGTGCGATAACGTAATTGGTTCAAAATCTTCATTTTCGGCTAACACTTTCAATATTGAAAGCAGGATAATGATCCTGTCGAGGTTGGTAGCTTCTGCCGCCTGGCGCATCAGTTTGGCAAGTTCGGTTTTTGCTTCGCCTTTAATTACCATTCCGCTTTTGGCCTTTTCAAAAAGCTTGGGCAACATGAAAGCTTCGGGTAAATTTAACAAATAACGGCCAAGGCAGTCGGGCAAAAAATGGATCACGATTACCTCAACATTCAATCCCGAATCGGGTAAAAAATATTCATCCTTGCATCGCCAGCAGTGTGGAAGCGCCTCTCCAAGCAGTGTAATTTCGCCGGGCGAAAAATTGCTGATATTATCACCAATAAACCTAACCCCTTCGCCCTTTATTACGTAGTGTAATTCAAGCTCAGGATGGTAATGCCAGATGCCGCGGAAGGTGGGCAAAATATCATGCCGTATACTGAATGAATTTTGCGGTTTTACCGCAACCTTGAGAAAATGGGGCTTCATTTTGCAAAAATCAATAAAGGTTAGCAGGTGAGCGGACAATTAAGTATGCGCCGCGCTGGTTTATATTTTTAAAAGTAACAATTTTTAATCAAACCCAATTTGCGGTAATGTAATTTTCTTTTGACAGAAATTTAGCTTTACAGGAAAAATGGGTTATGGTAAGATTGTATAATAAATAGATAAATACAAATAGGAAACGCAAAGGCTAACCATTGATATTTGTTAAAGCAACTTGTAAATCGGGCTGCGGGATACCAGGAAATATAAACCAATAAAATTAATTACACTTTTTATCAGGCTTTTAGAACTGACATGATTTTAACATTTAATTAATTGTGATGTAAACAATTAATTGCTTAAAAAAACGGCAGGATACTATAAAATTTAGAAGCACTTTTTATAAGCTGTGAAAATAATTTAACCAATTGAACTAACCATGAAGCATCTAAAATACATAGCGATATTATTATTATCAGTTGCAGGAAATGCCGCTTTTGCACAAGCACCTGCCGATAACAATTATATAAAGGTGATAACCGACCGCTCAAGCAAAATTGTTACGGCGGCTGGTATTACCGATTCGGTGAAATTTAAGAAAGTTCGTGACATTTTGGTTGCCCAATACAGCGATTTGAATACCATTTATGATGCCCGTAAAACAAAAGTAAACGATATTAAAACGCAATTGCAGGATGATAAAGCAGGTGCCAATGCAAAAATTGCCATTATAGATAGTGACGTAGTAAAGCAGGTTAAAGTTTTGCATGTATCATATATCAACAAGCTGAACAAAGAATTAAATGCAGATCAGGTTGATAAAATAAAAGACGGGATGACCTACCGCATTTATCCTATCACCTATACCGCCTATCAGGACGAGATACCCAACCTAACCGAAGAGCAAAAAGGTAAGATCAAAGGATGGCTGCTCGAAGCACGTGAAAATGCTATAGATGCCGAATCTGCCGAAAAAAAACATGCCTGGTTTGGCAAGTTTAAAGGCCGCATTAATAATTATCTGTCTGCACAGGGCTATGATATGAAAAAGGAGGGTGAAGAATGGCAAAAACGGATCAAAGAGCGGCAGGCCGCTAAACAATAATAGTACTAACCTAATATCCTCCTGGTAAAATGTGAGAAGTTAAACCAGGAAAACCAATTTATAACCAATTAATTAACCTGATCATGAAATTTAATTTATCACGTTTATGAGAAAAATTTTCCTCTTATTTTCGGTGCTGTTTTTAATAAGCGCTGCGCTAAAGGCCCAGGACCGGACCATAACCGGTACGGTGACGGATGAAAAGGGTATTTCCCTGCCCGGAGTTTCTATCCAGGTAAAGGGCGGTACCTCCGGCACTGTCACTAATGCCGACGGTAAGTATTCTATTAAAGCAACAAACCTGCAAACTATAGTAATTGGGGCAAAATTTCTGGGGTATAATTACCAGGAAAAGGCCTTACGGATTGGCGAAATGAATGCCGATTTTAAAATGGTTCCTGCACAAAATAGTCTCGACGAAGTTGTTGTAGTTGGTTACGGTACCCAAAAGAAGGTACATTTAACCGGTGCGGTGGCTCCCGTTGATATGAAGGCTATCCAGGATATTCCAACCACCAATCTTGCGGCTGCTTTAAGGGGCCAGTTACCCAACGTAAGTGTTACAGGAGGTACAGCACGCCCGGGTGAAAACGCAACTATCCAGATCCGTAATCCAGTGTTTTTTGCTAAAGACGGTAAAACAGATCCTTTATATATCATTGATGATATACAAAGAACAATAACTGATTTTAACCTGCTTGATCAAAGCGAAGTAGAAAGCATTACGGTTTTAAAAGATGCCGCTGCCGCTATCTACGGTATTTTGGGCGCAAACGGCGTTATCATCGTTAAAACAAAACGTGGCCAGGCTGGTGCTCCAAAAGTTACTTACAGTGGTTCATACGGTATCTCTGATGCGGTTGAACTGCCTAAAATGATGTCGGGGTTACAACAGGCTACATACCTTAACGATTACGAGCAAACTAAAAATAATTATACCTTATCACCAACAGGCGTAATAGGCACCGGCACTGTAAAGGACGCTGCTTATTACAGCCCTGATGAGCTTGATTATTTTTCAAAAAACAGCTCCGATCACTTAAAAGAGGCCTGGAAATCATCATATATTACCCGCCATGCTTTATCGGTAAGCGGTGGTAATGATAAAGCTACCTATTTTGCAGGCGGTACTTATACTCAGCAAAACTCAAACTTTAAGGGGGCCAATACCAACAAGCTAACATTCAGGGCAAGTACTGATGCCCGTGTAGCCAACGGTTTAAAAGTAGGCTTGTCGGTTAGCGGTGCTACCTATTACAGCAAAAGATATTATTTTAAACAAGGTTCAGAGAGTTTAGATAATGACTTTAAATCGTTGCTGTCTATTCCGGAATTTCAACCTATGTATTACAACGGTTTACCCGTGCTGCAATCGTCAAATACAGGATCTTACGAAGGTGCCAATTTCTTCGAGGTGCAAAAACTTAACAACTACACTTCACAAAACACTACAACATTAAATATACTTGCTAACGCCGAGTATACCGTTCCTTTTATTAAAGGTTTGAAAGCTGTGGTGAGCTATAACCGAAATGTTAATAATGATTTCAGCAAACAATACGGTACTAAATACAACCTTTATTCATTCACCAATCTTGGCGAAAACAAACATATTGTTGGCGGTGATGTGCAAAGCATTATCTCTGCAAAAAATGGCGATATAGTAAGGTTTACACCCGGTTATACCAATGTTTACCAGGTAAACGGCTCATTAAACTATGCCAATAAATTTGGTAAGCATGATATATCGGCCATCGTATTGTTTGAGCAAAAACATGATTCGGCCGAAAGTTTAGCTGCTTCTCGTGAAAATACGCTTATTGGCGGGTTGGACAATATGCAGTTTGCTACAGGTGTACAGGCAACCGACCAGGCAAATGGTAAGGTTAACAAATTTGGCCGGTTGGCTTATGCAGGCCGTATCAATTACGCTTATGCCGATAAATACCTGCTTGAATTTTCTTTACGTGCAGATGCTAATAACAACTTTGCGCCCGGTCATCAATGGGGATACTTCCCTTCGGGCTCTTTGGGTTGGGTAATGTCTGAAGAAGGTTTCTTCAAAAATAATGTGAAGTTTGTCAACTTTCTGAAATTCCGCGGCTCTGTTGGTTTATTAGGTAACGACAGCTCAAAACCTTACCTGTACCAGGAAAACTATAAACTGGAAACAGGCAAAGGTGCTGTATTTGGAGGCAATAATGACAGGGGCAATACCTATGCGCCAAACATTGTAATTGCCAATGCCAACACTACCTGGGATAGTAACCTGAGCACTAACTTTGGTATTGACGCCCAGTTTTTGGATAGCCGCCTGTCATTAACTGCCGACGGATATTTTTCTCATCGTTACAACATGCTGTCTGCATTAACATCTTCGGTTTCGGTACTGATTGGTACTGCGCCGCCAACAGAAAATTTTGCATCAGTTAACACCTTTGGTTACGAAATTTCATTGGCCTGGAGAGACCATATCGGCAAAGACTTTACTTATAGTTTTAGCCCATTCCTGTCATGGTTTGATGATAAATATCTTAAAGTAGATCAGCCGCTGGGAAATGTTGGTACTTACCTTGATGCAAATGGCCAGCCGAGCGACCGCGGTGTATTTGGTTACCATTACCTCGGTATGATCCGCACACAAGAGCAGGCCGATCAGATCAAGGCATCTATGGCGGCCGCCGCGGGCGTTCAGCCGGATGCTGTGAGGATCAACGGTTTGGTGCCTGCTCCGGGTATGCTTTATTACCAGGACGTTCGCGGGCCAAAGGTTAACGGCCAATACACCGGCCCTGATGGCAAAATTGGCGAGGAAGATCAGGATTATCTGACTAATAAATCGGGCAACCACTACAGCTTAGGTTTAAATTTTGGTGGCGGTTACAAAGGTTTAAATCTTACCGTTACCATGGGGATGTCATTTGGCGGGCAGGCTTTGGTTGAAGGCGACGCAAGGGCGCTTGCAAAATCTACAGATAACCGCCCGGCATTTTGGGCCGATCATTGGACCCCGGATAACATAAATGCCGCTTATCCTGCGCCATATTATTCAGATTCTTATACGTTAACATCATCATTCTGGTACAGAAGTGCGTTTACTTTTAGGGTGAGCAATGCAAATCTGTCATATACATTTCCGGCTACTATTACCAAAAAAATGGGTATAGGAAGCTTGAAAGCATTTGTTGTGGCAACAAATCCATTCAATTTCTATAATCCGTTTGATTACAGGGATAATGCAACGGCTTATAACGTTTACCCTACGCTAAAAACAGTATCCTTTGGTTTAAATGTTGGTTTTTAATAATTGAAGCAAAATGAAGATCTATAAAATATTAATACCGGCGTTATGTTTAGCAACGGTATTCACCAGTTGTAAAAAAGTACTTAATAACGTTGATCAGGGTAATGCCGTAGCAGACCAGATATTTAACGATTCGACGTTGGCGGTGCTAAACTTAAACTATATCTACAATTCAAACATGCCTGATTGGGGCGGTGTTACCGGTGGCGCAATAAGCAGCCCTAACAGCTTATCTGAAGAGTCATATTCAGATACCAAATTTTTCAGGGGCACCCTTACTGTTGATGATGTGGGCGATATAGCAACATCTGTTAACATTGCAAACAACTATGGTAAAATCCGTTTTATCAACACCTTTATCCGTGACGTAAACGCAGGTACATTGCCCGTTGGAACAAAAAGGCGTTTGGTTGCTCAAGCCTTATTTTTACGCGCTTTCCGTTATTTTGACCTGGTGAGGTTATATGGCGGTGTGCCGCTTGTATTAACACCATTACAGGCAGTTGGCCAGGAAGCTAAAGATGCAGCCCTGCTGCCCCGCAACAAAACATCAGAATGTATCAAGCAGATTTCGGCCGATTTAGATAGCGGTATCATGTACCTGCCAAAAAAATGGGCATCCACTGCAGACTGGGGACGTATTACTGCAGGTGGTGCAGCTGCTTTTAAAGGCCGTGTACTTTTAACCTACGCCAGCCCTCAATTTGTAACTGCCGATGCAAGCGATCCTAACAATCCGGCATCAATCCCCGAACGTTGGGAAGCTGCTTATAATGCCAATGCACAGGCCATGAGTTTATTGCAGGCCGGGGGCTTTGGTTTGAATGCTTCATATGATAACATGTGGTTTACTGAAGTAAATAATCCTGAAGCGGTTATTGTTACAGGGTACAACAACTTTAATACGGATACTAAAAAGAACAATGGGTATGATAATGCAACCAGGCCGTCATATTTAGGAACAGGCGGAGGAAGTAACCAACCTACCTGGGAGTTTGTAAAAGTATATCCAATGAAGGATGGCAAGCTTCCTGCCGATTCGAAATACAGCTATTCAGACCAAACCTATTACCAAAACCGCGATCCGCGTTTTGATAAAACCATCGGTTACAATGGCTGTACATGGAATATCATCGGCAATCAGAATTACAGGTTGTGGACCTACTATTATAATGCTAACCTAAGCAAGCCAACCACATTTACAACTGTGGAGCCTAAGGCTTCTAATACAGGTTTTTATTGCCGTAAAGCAATTGATCCAAGCGTACTGCAAAGCAATGTACAATACTCTGGTACCGATTGGATGGAAATGAGGTATTCAGAAGTGATATTAAACCAGGCCGAATGTGCTGCTGCAACAAACCGCACTTCCGAAGCTTATGATTATTTAGTTCAGATCCGTAAACGTGCTGGTATTGAAGCAGGGGCGGATAATTTATACGGTTTAAAATCAGGTATGAGTGGTGCCGAGCTAATAAAAGCTATCATGTTTGAACGCGAAATTGAATTTGCGTTTGAAGGTAAACGTTTCTGGGACCTGCGCCGCCGCAAGTTATTTGCTACTACATTAAACGGCACTATCAGAACAGGGGTACAATGGAATATCAATTCGGCTACGGCACCCGTAAGTCTTACTACTTCGCCTTTTGTAGGCAGGGATGGTGTAACGGTAGACGATGCTTATCAATACCTTACTTTTAACAGTAAAAGCCTTGATAATGGTTACACCATTAACTGGCAAAACCAATATTATTTTTTCGGAATCCCAACATCATCAATTACCAATAATCCAAAACTGCAACAAAATGTAGGTTGGGGTGGTACGTTTGATCCGTTACAATAACAATTAACCGGACGACGGGCTATCCTGAATTTTACAAAAGAAGATTACCAATATAGAATATGAAAAAACACACAGCTTTATTTTTAGTAGCAGCGGCATTGGGTTTAGCTAAACCAGCTTTTGCCCAATACCCAGAGATACCGGAGAAGGTTAAAGCAGAGAGTGAAGCTTTGATTAAAGAGGCTACCCGTCGTTCAGATTCAGCATGGGCTGTTGCCCTGCCTATTATCCAGGCCGATCAGCGTCGCGGCAAGGTATATGTGCCGTGGGCTGCGCGTCCTACCGATTTGCCGCAGGCTAAGATCCCCGCATTCCCTGGTGCAGAAGGTGGTGGTAAATTTACTTTTGGCGGTCGTGGAGGTAAGGTATACGTAGTTACCAGTTTGGAAGATAACGGCCCTGGTACCCTGCGGGAAGCCTGCGAAAAAGGCGGAGCTCGGATCGTAGTATTTAACGTGGCGGGTATCATCAGGATCAAAACACCGATCATTGTAAGGGCTCCATATATTACCATTGAGGGGCAAACTGCCCCGGGCGATGGCGTTTGTATTGCCGGCGAGTCATTTTGGGTGAACACGCATGACGTTGTGATCCGCTACATGCGTTTCCGCCGTGGTGAAACCAATGTCGGTCGCCGTGATGATGCGTTAGGTGGTAATCCTGTTGGTAATATCATTGCCGATCACGTATCTGCAAGCTGGGGTTTGGACGAAAACTTTTCGATGTACCGCCACATGTTTGATCCGGGCGATGGCTCAAAAGAAGAGAAATTGGGTACTGTGAATATCACCATTCAAAACTGTATCTACTCCGAATCATTGGATTACTGGAACCACGCTTTCGGTTCAACTACCGGTGGCGAAAACAGCTCATTGATGCGTAACCTTTGGGCAGATAACACTGGCCGTAACCCATCTGTAGGTTGGAACGGTGTATACAACTTTGTAAATAACGTGGTATTTAACTGGCATCACCGCTCAATGGATGGCGGCGATTATACCACCAATTACAACGTGATCAATAACTACTTTAAACCCGGACCGGTTACGCCTAAAGACGAACCGGTGGGTCACCGCATCCTGAAACCGGAATCGGGTAGGAGCAAGCTGAAAGAAAAATTCTTTGGTCGTGTTTATGCATCAGGCAATATCATGGAAGGTTATCCTGAAGTTACCAAAGATGCATGGAACGGCGGCATCCAGGTTGAAGGCCCGGGTGGTAAAGAATTGCCCGATGCTGGCCAGTACAAGGATTACATGAAATCTAATGAGCCGTTCCCTATGCCTTCAATGACTATCCTATCGGCAAAAGATGCCTTTAAATTTGTTGTTGCAAATGCAGGTGCAACCTTGCCAAAACGCGATGCTGTTGATGTGCGCATCACCGAACAGGTACGTACCGGTAAGATCACCTACAAGGATATGGAAACCGATACTGCTTACCAGTTTAAAGTGCGTAAATTACCTAAAGACTCGTACAAACTGGGGATCATCACTGCCCCATGGCAGGTTGGCGGTTATCCTGAATACAAAGGCACACCTTACAAAGATTCGGACAAAGATGGTTTGCCTGATGATTGGGAAACAGCTCATGGCCTTAACCCTAAAGATGGCAAAGACTCGGCCCTGCCTGCAAAAAATGGTGGTGGTTATACCAATATCGAAGTATATTTAAATACAATAGCCGCTAAAGGCGAAAAGAAACTGGCTACTTTAAAATAAAGAAATATTAGAAGCTCGAAGTCATTAGTACCGTTTATAAAAATCGTTGCCGTTGGTTTTAACCAACGGAATAATAAACGGAACCAAGGGGCTTTAGCCCAAATGCCGCTTGAATAATTAGGCTAAAGCCCGGGTTTTTGCTTCTATAACCGTTGGTTAAAACCAACGGCAATGAAAAAAATAACATTTTTAACAACTGCTAATAATGCGGGGATTGAGGTTTACAAGGATTTATATTTGGGTTGGTTTAATGACTGGGGGGATGCTTATGCATTCCCCCTTATTTGCACAGGATAAGAAAAAAGCCCCTAAGCCACAGCCTCCTGTTGCTGCCGATAAAAACGGCAAGCTAAAATACGCGGTAGCCCCCAATGGCGACCGCATTCCTGATTATTCATATTGCGGGTATATGGCTTCTGAAAAGCCTATCCCATTTGTGCCTGTAAAAGTTGTGGTGCCTGTAAAAGCCGGTGATGCTACATTAAGGATCCAGGCCGCTTTAGATTATGTGGCCGGTTTACCCGCCGATAAAGATGGTTTTCGTGGAGCAGTATTGCTCAATAAAGGCAAATACCAGGTTAATGGTAGCCTCAAAATAAATGGTTCAGGCGTGGTTTTACGCGGGAATGGGGTGGGAGCTAATGGTACCATCTTATTTGCCGCCGGAACGGACAGGGAAACATTTATCCATGTTGCTGGTAAAAACGACCGGCAAACATCCAAAGAAATTAAAATTGCCGATGCTTATGTACCGGTAAATGCCAATACCCTGCATATAGCAGACGGCGCAAATATTAAAACCGGCGATCTGGTTTTAATTCACCGCCCAAGTACACAGGCATGGATCAATGCCATTAAAACCGACCATTTTGGCGGAGATTTAACCGCTTTAGCCTGGAAACCAGGCGAGCGTGATATTTACTGGGACAGGAAAGTAATTGCTGTGGATGGTAACTCGGTGACCCTTGATGCACCGCTTACCACAGCTTTAGATACAGCCTATGGGGGCGGCTTAATAGCCTCTTACCAATGGCCCGGCAGGATTGCACATGTTGGTATCGAAAACTTAAAACTCCAATCTGCTTATAATACCGCTAATGCTGCTTATAATACCGCTAATGCTAAAGATGAGGCCCACCGCTGGATGGCTATCACCATGGAAAACGTGAGTGATGCCTGGGTACGCCAGGTAACATTTGAGCATTTCGCAGGTTCGGCGGTATTTGCTGGTACTACGGCTAATCGTGTTACGGTTGAGGATTGTAAATCGCTTGCGCCGGTTTCGGAAATAGGGGGGCAGCGCCGTAATACATTCCTTACTATGGGCGGACAAAATCTTTTTCAGCGTTTGTATTCTGAGCAGGGTTTTCATGATTTTGCAACCGGCTATTGCGCACCGGGGCCAAATGCCTTTGTACAATGTATGTCGGTAGGTTCGTTGGGCTTTAGCGGTGGTATAGATAGCTGGGCATCTGGTGTTTTGTTCGATATTGCTAACATCGACGGCCAACCGTTGAGCTATATGAATCGCGGACAGGACGGGCAGGGTGCCGGATGGAGCGCTGCCAACAGCCTGTTCTGGAATTGTACCGCAGCGCGGGTTGATAATTACCAGCCGCCAACTGCTCAAAACTGGGCCTTCGGTACCTGGGCGCAATTTGCCGGCGATGGCTATTGGAGCACACCAAACAGCACCATAAGCCCAAGAAGTTTTTACTATGCGCAACTGGCTAACCGATTAAATAAAGATGTAAGCAAACAAGCCGATATCTTATATCCGGCTACTGAACCTTCAAGCAGCCCGACTGTTGAACAGGCAGCCGAGCTAATGGCCGCTGCACGTAAACCCGCAGTAACTATCAGCAACTGGATAGATCAAGCATCTAAAAGAAATTCGATTAGCGTATCATCTGCAAATGCTAAAACCATTGATGAAATAGGATATAAAAATGCAGCAACTGTGGCATTAGCTCCAAAGATGGCCGTTACCAACGGTTGGTTAACCCGTGGCAATGTGGTATTAACAGGCAGGCATTTTGAAACCCCGTGGTGGAGCGGCACTGTACATCCCGATTATACCGAAAAGGAAGCCAAACCGGCCATCTCCCGCTGGGTACCCGGTCAAACAGGTACCGGTTTAACTGACGATTTAAATTCAGTTACCGATTGGATGAGGAAAGATAATATCGTGGTATTTGAGCATAATTACGGCTTGTGGTATGATCGCCGTCGAGATGATCACGAGCGCATCCGCAGGATGGATGGCGATGTTTGGGCACCATTTTATGAACTGCCATTCGCCCGTAGCGGTAAGGAACTGGCTTACGATGGATTGAGCAAATACGATTTGACCAAATATAACACCTGGTACTGGAACCGCCTTAAACAGTTTGCCGACCTGGCCGATCAGAAAGGCCTGGTGCTGGTCCACCAAAACTATTTTCAGCATAACATTATTGAAGCAGGTGCGCATTACACCGATTTTCCATGGCGCACGGCAAACAATATCAACGGCACGGGTTTCCCCGAGCCTGTACCTTACGCCGGCGATAAACGCCAGTTTATGGCCGAGCAGTTTTATGACGAAACCGACCCGGCAAGGCGTAAGCTTCACATTGCCTACATCAATAAATGTATGGACAATTTCGCCGGCAATACCGGGGTGATCCAGCAGATAGGGGCAGAATTTACCGGTCCGCTGCATTTTATGAAGTTTTGGGTTGAAACCATTAAACAGTGGGAGACCACCCATAAAAAGAAACAGATAATAGCCCTGAGCGCTACTAAAGACGTACAGGATGCTATTCTTGCTAACCCTGCAACGGCTTCGGTTATTAACTTAATAGATATCCGTTATTGGTACTACCAGGCCAACGGAACGGCTTATGAACCAATCGGTGGCCAAAGTCTGGCTCCGCGCCAGCAAGCACGCATCTTTAAACCAAAGGCGTCGTCGTTTGAACAGGTTTACCGTGCAGTACATGAGTATCGTACCAAATACCCGGATAAGGCGGTGTTGTTTTCTGCCGATGATTATGACCATTTTGGCTGGGCGGTATTCATAGCCGGGGGATCATTACCCGTGCTGCCTGCCACAACCAATAAAGCTTTCCTGACTGATGCAAGCAGTATGAAACCGGTTGATCTGCCCGGTTCGCCTAAAGATCAATGGGCTTTGGCTTCATCAAAAGGATACATAGTTTACAGCAACGGCGGTGGGATTCATCTTGATCTATCAACTGGTATCAGCTACAAAGCACAATGGGTCGACCCGAAAACCGGTGAGCTTTTACCTGGTGACGAAACGATAAAAGGTGCTGCTAATACAGAAATTAAAGGACAACGGAACGGGGCTGCTATTTTGTGGCTGAGCCGGAATTGATGCCGCGCATGGTCAAGCGTCCACGCTTGAGTGTTGGCTTAATCTGAGCGTCCACACTCCTGTAAAATATATGGAATGTAAGCGTGGACGCTTACTTTGGGTATAGTTCAAGCGAAGGACGCTTTAACTTGCGAGATGTATAAGAAAATGTCATTTCGATAGAGCAGAGGGGGCAGAGTGCAGGGGCGAAAGAGAAATCTTATACGCCACGCAAATTTGTAATGGATGGTGTAAGGCAGGACGTAAAAGATTTCTCCTCACGCAGCTGCACATTCCTAATTGTTCGTCGAAATGACAATTGATTTTTAATTGTTACTATTTTATGCTTAAAAAATCTACCATACTAATTGCCATTGCCTGTTTGTTTTTTGCATTCAAAAGCAATGAGACAACCATGCCCCATTTAAGCATATCCAACAACCACCGCTATTTCATGGCTGGCGATAAACCATTTTTTTGGCTTGGTGATACCGGTTGGCTGCTGTTCTCCAAATTGAAAAGGGAAGAAGCCGAGCAATATCTTGATATCCGCAGCAAACAGGGCTTTAATGTGATCCAGGTGATGGTAGTGCACAGCATTAAAGAAACCAATGCCTACGGCGATTCGGCCCTGAGCAATAAAAATATCACTCAACCAAAAACAACTCCCGGCAGCACTTTTGGTAAAGGAAATGAGTATGATTATTGGGATCATATCGACTGGATCATTACCAAAGCCGCCGAAAAAGGATTATACGTTGCACTGGTACCCGTTTGGGGATCGGTTGTAAAAGAAAGCCATATCGGTGCTGAAAAAGCGAAAGCATACGCCGAATTTTTAGCGAAAAGATACCGTGACCGTCTGAATGTGATCTGGATGAATGGCGGTGATATAGCCGGTTCAGATTCATTAAAAACCTGGAATGCTATTGGTAATACGCTGCATGATGTGGATGGAACGCACCTCATTACCTATCATCCACGTGGGCGTACACAATCATCCAAATGGTTTCATAATGAAAGCTGGTTAGATTTTAATTGCTTCCAGTCCGGCCATCGTACCTACGTGCAGGATACCTCGAAAAAAGATTTAAAATACGGCGAAGACAACTGGCGCTATGTGGAAACAGATTACAACCTATCGCCCGCAAAGCCAACGCTTGATGCCGAGCCATCCTACGAAAAAATCCCTCACGGCCTGCACGATATAAAACTACCCCGCTGGACAGCCGCCGATGTAAGGCGTTATGGCTACTGGTCGGTTTTTGCCGGGGCCTGCGGATATACTTATGGGGATAACGACGTAATGCAAATGCACAAGCCAACAGATAAAGGCAGCGCGTACGGCTCAAAAGGCTACTGGTATAATTCGGTTAACGACCCCGGTGCAAAGCAGATGGTTTATTTGAAAAAACTGATGCTATCGCGCCCTTATCTGGATCGTGTGCCTGATCAATCATTAATTGCAGGTAACAATGGCGAAAAGTATAAGAGGTTGATCGCCACCCGAGGCAAAAACTACGCGTTTGTATATACCTATACCGGTGTGCAGATCAATATTAATGCCGATAAACTGGAGGGTTCAAAACTAAAAGCATCCTGGTACAACCCGCGCAATGGGCAAACTACCGCTATCGGAACCTTCGCGAAAGCAAAAACAATCAAATTTAAACCACCCGGCAAAGTATCAAACGGTAACGACTGGGTGCTCATTATTGATGCGATATAAGTGAACAGGATAATTAAACATATCACCCTATTATTAGCCATTGCGTTGATGTTTTCATGCAGGGTCAGTAAAAGCGTATACCTTTTTACATCGTTTCATGAGCCGGCCGATGAAGGTCTGCGCTTCTTGTACAGCTATGACGCTTATCACTGGAATGCAATAGACCACATTTTCATTAAACCCGAAGTTGGCGATGCGAAGATCATGCGCGACCTATCCATCGCCCAGGGACCTGATGGTACATATCATTTGGTATGGACAACCGGGTGGAAAAACGATAAAGGTATTGGTTATGCCAGTTCAAAAGACCTGATCCACTGGTCGGCCGAAGAGCATATTGAAGTAATGGCTAACGAGCCAACCGCGGTGAATGCCTGGGCCCCGGAGCTGTTTTATGATGATGAAAATAAGTATTTCATTATCGTTTGGGCTTCTACTGTACCGTTCCGCTTTCCGAAAGGGCAGGAAGATGAGAACAATAACCATCGCCTGTACTACACTGTAACCAAAGATTTTAAAACTTTCAGTCCCTCAAAGCTTTTCCTTGATCCGGGTTTTAGTGTGATTGATGCAGAGATCGTAAAGCGGGCCAAAAATGATTATGCGCTGGTGATGAAAGATAACACCCGGCCAAACCGCAATATTCTTGTGGCGTTTAGCAACAATCCTTTAGGGCCTTACAGTAACTATACGCCAAGGTTTACCGAACCCTTCAGCGAAGGCCCCAGCATGACCAAAGCAGGCGATAACTGGCTCATCTATTATGATTCGTACCGCTTAAAAAGATATGGCGCTATGCGCACAACTGATTTTAAAACTTTTACCGACCTGGCCGATAGCGTAAGCGTACCCGTAGGGCACAAGCACGGTACCATATTTAAAGTCACCAAAAAACAGCTTGCGCAGCTTTTACAGGCGGTCGGGCAAAGCAAAGGAGCTAAACATGAATAAGTTCATCATCATATTGTTTTTTATATCGATGGCCGGGGTAGCCAATGCACAGGATACTGTGCATTACAGCGGCAATACGGTTGCTAATGTCGATTATCATCACGGGCAGTTAACCCCGGTGATAGGTGCGCACAGCAAACAGATTTTTAGGGCCAATCGTGAGCACCCTGAACTGGCCGATGGCTTTGGTTTTACCTACAACCATGCCCCAATGCTGGCTTATTGGAACAATACATTTTATGTTGAGTACCTGAGCGATAAAGTGGGCGAAAGCGTGCCACCAGGCCAAACCCTGCTCATGACGTCAAAAGATGGAGAAGTATGGTCGAAACCTACCGTGGTTTTTCCTCAATATAAAATACCTGATGGTACTACTAAAGAGGGACATCCCAGCGTGGCGAAAGACCTATATTCGGTGATGCATCAGCGTATGGGCTTTTACACTTCTAAGTCAAAACGCCTGTTGGTTTTGGGTTTTTATGGTATTTGTTTAGATGGTCATGATGATCCGAATGATGGCTTAGGCATTGGTCGTGTGGTACGTGAAGTATTACCGAATGGCAAATTCGGGCCGGTCTACTTCATCCACTATAACCCAAAATGGAACGAAAAGAATACCTCATATCCTTTTTACAAAACCAGTAAGGACAAAGGTTTTGTGCAGGCCTGCGATGAGTTGATGGCCAACCCGCTGATGATGATGCAATGGGTTGAGGAAACCGACCGGAAAGATCCGTTAATCCCGTTACATAAGGATTATAAAGCATTTAACTTTTATCACCTGCCCGATGGCCGCGTGGTTGGTTTATGGAAATACGCGCTTACTGCCATCAGTACCGATAACGGCAAAACATGGCCGACAAATGCTTCCCGTGCACCGCGTTTTGTAACTGCCAATGCCAAGATCTGGGGGCAGCGTACATCCGACGGTAAATATGCTACGGTTTACAACCCTTCGGAGTTTCGCTGGCCGCTGGCATTATCGGTAAGCAAGGATGGATTGGATTATACCAACCTGCTGCTGGTTAACGGTGAGATCACCACCATGCGTTACGGCGGTGCTTATAAATCATATGGCCCGCAATATACACGGGGCATTGAAGAAGGGAACGGTATCCCGCCGGATGGCAAACTTTGGGTAACCTACAGCATGAACAAGGAGGATATCTGGGTATCATCGATCCCGGTACCGGTCACCGAAAAAGCGGATGCGCATGCTAATGAGGTTTTTAATCAGCTGACTGCCGGCAAAGAATTGGAGAAATGGAACACCTACAGCCCGCAATGGGCTCCCGCAGGTATCGATAAAGCCCCAGATGGTGAACGTGCTTTGACGCTAAAAGACGGCGACCCTTTTGATTTTGCCAAAGCTGAGCGGATTGTGCCTGTTTCAAAAAAATTAATGACCGATTTTACCATCACCACCGGGCAAAACAACACCGGTATGCTGGATATTGAATTTCAGGATGAAAAAGGTACTGCCGCTATCAGGCTTACGCTGGATTCGGTAGGGCAATTCAGGACGAAGGCCGGGTATCGCAACAAAAACTTTATGAAATATGAAGCCGGTACCCAATATCATGTGGTGATCAAACTGAATACCGATACCCGTTTTTATACTGTAAATGTAAACGGCAAGGACGTGCTTACCGGGCTATTTTTTGCGCCGGTGCTGAGCGTAAACCGGGTGGTATTCCGTACCGGGGATATCAGAAGGTTCCCGGATGCCGATACACCTACCGACCAGGATTTCGACCGGCCAAATGCCGGGGAAGCCGCAAAGCAAGCTGTTTTCTATATCAAATCATTTAAAACAAGTAATTATTAATAATGCTGCGCCTTATAAAATATGGTTGGTTGACGATCTGCCTGCTGAGCTCCGGAATTGCCGGGGCGCAGGTAGTTTTGCCTAAAGTGTTAGGCAACAATATGGTATTGCAGCGCAATGCAACTGTACCTGTTTGGGGCACCGCATCCCCCGGCGAAAAGGTAACGGTAAAATTTGGTAAACAAACCAAATCAACTACGGCGGATGCAGTGGGCAAATGGATGGTAAAACTGGATGCCATGCCGGCATCCGCCAAATCCACAACGCTGACCATATCGGGTAAAAACACTATTCAACTGCAAAATATCCTGGTAGGAGAGGTGTGGCTCTGCTCCGGCCAATCGAACATGCAGTACGAAATGCGCAAGAACAGTAAAGTGAAAAAGCCGGATACCAGCACTACAAACTCGCCGGTTGATGAACTTGACCGCGCGCATAACCCACAGATCAGGATTTTTCTTACTACGCAGAAAAATCTGCTCAAGCCTGATTCTACCCATTCGGGTTGGAGCGTGGCTGAAGATTCGGCTTTGCGGGCTTTTTCGGCAGCGGGGTATTTCTTTGCTAAAAATCTGCAGCATGATCTTAAAGTACCCGTAGGTATTATTTCATCGGCAGTAAGTGGCAGCCGGATTGAGCCCTGGGTATCGCAGGAATGTTTTGATGCTATTCCGTATTTCAAGGCGAACAATATTAAGATCGACGGTGACCCTGGTAAGTTTTATGCCAAAATGATTGAGCCGGTTGCCCCGTTTGCGCTTAAAGGTTTTTTATGGTACCAGGGCGAAAGCAATTGCTTTTTAGGCGAAGCCATCAGCTATACCTACAAAATGGAAGCGCTGATAAACAACTGGCGTAAGCTCTGGGGCGATAAAACGCTGCCATTTTATTATGTACAGATAGCGCCCTATTACTACACGCAAGGCAAAGGCCCGGTAACATATACACCGTTCACCGAGCCCGAATTGCGCGAGGCCCAGGCTGGCGCCTTGCAGATCCCCTATACGGGCATGATCATCACTACTGATCTGAACGATGATCTTAAAAATATCCATCCGCCATTTAAATGGGAGATAGGTCGGCGTTTAGAACTACAGGCCCTGGCAAATACCTACAAACAACCGGTAGTTTTTTCGGGCCCGGTGTATAAAAGCATGAAAATAAGCGGCAATAAGATCATCCTTAAGTTTGATCACGTAGGAGCCGGATTAGTAAGCCATGATCATAAACCGCTTACTGATTTTACCATTGCCGGTGCCGATGGAAATTTTGTTGCTGCCGATGCCACCATCAAAGGCAATACCATTGAAGTATCTGCCGCATCGGTTGCCAAACCAGTAGCCGCGCGTTTTGCCTGGTCGGAAACCGCACAGCCTAATTTTTATAACAAAGATGGTTTGCCTGCCGCCCCCTTCCGTACAGATAACCCTCTGAAATTTACTTTAACTGCTAACTGAATATACTAATGAGATCTGCCTGCTTTAAAATATGGATTGTTTTGCTGTTTGTGATAAGCGGGCTGATAACCCGTGCCCAGGAAACACAAAAGCTATTCCTGTCGGGCACAGGGAGCGACCATACTGTGAACTGGCAATTCTTTTGTACTGCGGGTAATAATTCGGGTAAATGGACAACCATCCCGGTGCCATCAAACTGGGAATTTCAGGGCTTTGGTAAATACAATTACGGTCTTGCAAAGGATAGTTTAAAGGGTAAAGAACAAGGGCTTTATAAATACGAGTTTAATGTACCTGCATCATGGCAGGGCAAGGCTATCAATATTGTTTTTGATGGCTCCATGACCGATACCGAGGTGAAGCTAAATGGCAAATCGGCCGGGCCAATTCACCAGGGTTCATTTTACCGTTTTAAGTATGATGTTAGCGCTTTACTCAACTACGGAAAAGTGAACCTGTTGGAGGTAACAGTATCCAAACACTCTGCCAATGCATCCGTAAACGCAGCCGAACGCAAAGGGGATTTCTGGGTCTTCGGCGGGATTTTCAGACCGGTATTTTTGGAGGCATCGCCTAAATCTCATATCAGTTATTATGCGGTTGATGCCAAGGCCAATGGTAGTTTTAAGGCCCAACTAAAGTTGGCATCTGTAAAAAGCGGCACCATAACAGGGCAGGTTTATACGCTGGCCGGGCAAAAATTTGGCACCGCGTTTTCTGTGAAGATTAATGCCGGGGATAGCGTTGCTAATATCAGTACGCATATTACTTCGCCCAAATTATGGTCGCCGGAGTTTCCTAACCTTTATCATGTGGTGTTTACGCTGATTGAGAATGGAAAAGCTGTTCACACGGTAAAACAACGCATCGGTTTCCGCACGGTTGAGTTAAGGGAGCATGACGGAATTTATGTAAACAATGCAAAGATCAAATTCAAAGGGGTAAACCGTCATTCGTTTTGGCCAACCACAGGCAGGGCGCTCAATAAAAAGATCAGTATTGAAGATGTGCAGCTGATGAAGGATATGAACATGAACGCGGTGCGCATGTCGCATTACCCGCCCGATGATCATTTCCTGGACGTATGCGACTCATTAGGTCTTTTTGTATTGGACGAGCTCACCGGCTGGCATCATGCTTATGATGATGTGGTAGGCTCAAAATTAACTAAGGAACTGATTGAAAAAGATCTCAATCACCCATCCATTGTGATCTGGGATAATGGCAACGAGGGCGGTTTTAACTTTAACCTCGATCATTGGTTTGATGAATTAGACATTCAAAAGCGCCCGCTCATCCATCCATGGGGCATCTTCCGGGGGACAAATACACAGCACTACATTAACTACGATTACGGTACCAATACCGGCATCAACGGGCATGACATATTTTTCCCAACCGAGTTTTTACACGGTTTATATGATGGTGGTGGCGGTGCCGGACTGGATGATTTCTGGAAACAGATGTGGCACACCCCGATCTCGGCGGGTGGTTTTATCTGGGATTTTGCAGATGAAGCCGTGGTTCGTACCGATAAAAACGGAGAATTGGACAGTGATGGCGACCATGGCCCCGACGGTATCATCGGCCCTTATCACGAAAAAGAAGGCAGCTATTATGCCATCAAAGAGATCTGGAGCCCGGTTTACCTGGAACCGCGTGAAATTACGCCTGTATTTAACGGCTCACTGCGTTTAGAGAACAGGTTCTCCTATACCAATCTCAAACAATGCACTTTCAGCTATAAGCTGGCTACGCTCAATGGGGCTGGTTCAAAAACTAAAACCGGCACTATTGCTTCGCCGGATGTTGCGCCGGGACAGTATGGGAACCTGCAGTTGCAACTGCCTAAAGACTGGCAAAATTATGATGTGCTATATATATCGGCATTTGATGTAAATAAGCATGAGTTGTTTACCTGGAGTTTCCCGGTAAGCAGTCATGATCAGATCACTAACCGGATTATTGCCAAAACAGGAGGAAGCAAAGCTGTAGGCACAGAAACCGACTCATTGTACAATGTTAAAACGGGTAACGGAATTGAGCTTGCTTTTAACCATAACTCCGGCATATTGGTTAGTGTGAAAAATGCAAAAGGGAATATTCCTTTTGACAACGGGCCAATATTAGTTGAAGGGCAGGATCAAACAGGTTTTCAAAAGCTTACTTATCGTTATGAGGGCGATAACCTGGTTGTTGAAGCGGTATTCCCGCCCAAAAAATCGGAGCCTTTATTAAAGTGGACGATCTATCCATCCGGCTGGGTACAGCTTGATGTTAAATACTGGCCTATTGGCGAGGAAGCGACCTTGATGGGTGTCAATTTCTCTTTCCCCGAAAAAGAGATCAAAGGCGTTACTTATATGGGCGATGGCCCTTACCGGGTATGGAAAAACCGGATGAAGGGTACTTCGCTGGGTGTGTGGGATAAAACTTATAACAATACCATAACCGGGCAGGGTAAGGTTGTTTACCCGGAGTTTAAGGGTTATTACTCCAACCTGTACTGGATGAAACTGCAAACCACCGGGCAGCCGGTAACCATTGTTTGTAACAGCCGGGACGTGTTTATGCGCCTGTTTACCCCGGCTAATCCCAAAAATGTATATAATACTGCTCCGCTCTTTCCTTCGGGCGATATCTCGTTTATGCATGGCATAACCCCGATCGGGACCAAATCGCAAAAGCCTGAAAAGCTTGGGCCCGGCGGGCAAAAGAACCAATATTTTAATTACGACAGAAATATAGAAGATGCACTGACGCTGAACCTGTATTTCGATTTTTCGGGTAAATAAAGGATGAAGAGGCTGTTCACATATCTCATTTTGTTAGCGGGCTTTATTTTAAACTGCTCCGTCAACTGCTATGCAGATGCCCGCATCGGTTTACAAAATCTGAAATGCGAAATGCTGGATAATCCTTCAGGTATCGGCACAACAAAGCCCCGGCTAAGCTGGCAGATCACGAGTGATATCCGGAATACCAACCAGGTAGCCTATCAAATTATGGCGGCTTCAACTCCCGAAAAGTTAACAGCAGGGCAGGGTGATCTGTGGGATTCGCACAAAGTCAATTCTACTGAATCCATTATGATCAACTACATGGGTAAACCACTGGGCAGCCGTGCAGCATATTACTGGAAAGTTAGGGTGTGGACTAACAACGGTGCAACAACCTGGAGCAAACCCGCAACATGGAGCGTAGGCCTTTTAAACCCTACAGATTGGAAAGCCAAATGGATAGGTTGTGATCGTGGTTTTGCCTGGGATAGTGTTTCTAAATTTTCCCGGCTTTCTGCGCGTTACTATCGCCACCAGTTTGATTTGAAGCCGGGTATAAAAAAAGCTACGGTTTACATCGTTGGCCTCGGTCATTATGAACTATATGTGAACGGCCAACCCATTGGCGACCAGGTTTTGGCGCAGCCTCCTACCGATTATACCCAATCAGTTAAATACAACACTTTTGATGTTACCGGTTACCTTAAGCAGGGCGATAATGCCATTGGAACAGTGTTGGGTAACGGCCGGTATTTTACTATGCGGCCAAAATACAAGCCTAAAAAGATCAGGGAATTTGGCTTTCCAAAAATGCTGCTGCAACTGGAGATTGAATATACTAATGGTACAAAGCAAACCATCATAAGCGATAACAACTGGCATTTTACAGCCGACGGCCCTATCCGTACCAATAACGAATACGACGGGGAGGAGTATGACGCTACCAAAGAGTTTCCGGGATGGAACAAGCCTGGTTTTGACGACAGTCAATGGCTTAAGGCTGAATTAGTACAAGCGCCCGGCGGTAAGCTTGACGCGCAGATGAACGAGCCCATCAGGGTGATGGATACCATCAAACCTGTCAGCATCAATCAATTGAAGAAGGATGTATGGATCCTGGATCTGGGGCAAAATATGGCCGGTTGGTTGCAGATGCGGGTGAAAGGAAGCAAGGGTGATAAAGTAACCCTTCGTTATGCCGAGACTTTGCAGCCCAACAATGAACTTTATGTAGCCAACCTACGCGATGCCAAGGTAACCGATGTGTATACACTGAAAGGCGGGACAGAAGAGACCTGGCACCCGGTATTTGTTTATCATGGTTTTCGGTATGTGGAGATCAGCGGTTATCCCGGCAAGCCCGAATTAGCAGATTTTGAGGGACAGGTGGTTTACGATGCCTTGCCAACCATTGGCCATTTTGAAACATCCAACGATATCGTCAACAAGATCTATCATAATGCATACTGGGGCATCCTGAGCAACTATAAAGGCATGCCGGTCGACTGCCCACAGCGTAACGAACGGATGCCATGGCTGGGCGACCGCGCCGTAGGCTCGCTTGGCGAAAGTTTTGTGTTTGCCAACGGTAATTTCTACGCCAAATGGCTGGATGATATCGCGCAATCGCAAAAAGCCGACGGTTCTATCCCGGATGTTGCTCCGGCTTATTGGAATTACTACAGCGATAACATGACCTGGCCCGGTACGTATATCCTGGCGGCCGATATGCTTTACCGTCAGTTTGCAAATCAGGCACCCATTGAAAAGCATTATGCTTCCATGAAAAAATGGATGGATTACATGCGTGTCAAATACATGAAAAACAACATCGTCACCAAAGATAAATATGGCGACTGGTGTGTGCCCCCCGAATCGCCGGAACTGATCCACGCTAAAGATTCTTCATTGAATACCGACGGACAACTAATCGCCACTGCTTACTATTACCACCTTTCGGGCCTGATGGAAAAGTTCGCTGCCATGTTGCACAAACCTGCTGATGCGCAATTTTTCGCTACGACAAGGCAGAATATTGGTAAAGCATTTAATGATAAGTATTTTGATAAAAGCACCTCGAAATACAGCAACAATACAGTAACGGCCAATCTGCTGCCATTGTATTTCGGGATCACGCCATCTGCCCAAAAACAAGCAGTATTCAAAAACATAGTCGCTAAGATCAACGAAGCTCATGACCATATCAGTACGGGCGTAATCGGTACCCAATGGCTCATGCGGGGGCTCACTGAATTTGGCAGGCCTGACCTGGCCTGGAAAATAGCCTCCAATATAACTTACCCAAGCTGGGGTTATATGGCTAACCGGGGCGCCACCACTATCTGGGAATTATGGAATGGCGATACCGCCAACCCCGCCATGAATTCCCGCAACCACATCATGCTATTGGGCGATCTGATTGCCTGGTTTTACCAGGACATAGCCGGGATAAAAACGGTTAATGTAGGTTTTAAGCAATTGATTATGCAGCCGGCAATTATTAAAGGGCTGGATAGTGTTAACGCTTCGTACCAAACAGCCTATGGCATTGTAAAAAGCAGTTACACTAATACTAAGGGCAGTTTTAACTGGCATGTTACTGTACCGCCAAACAGTTCGGCACTGGTTTATGTACCGACAAAAAACATGGATGAAGTAACCGAGGGCGGGAAGAAAATATCAGCCATAAAAGATATCAAGCCGGTGAAAATGGACGGCGGGAGAGCGGTGCTCAGCATTGGTTCGGGTGATTATGATTTTGAAGTAAAATATTAAAGCAACATTGATATGAAAAAAATAAACATGGCGGGTGCTATGCTGATAGCCTTACTATCGCTGTCAGGCACGTTGAAAGCCCAGGAACAACAGGCGACTAAATCAGTTCCAACGCCTGAGGCGCAGGCCAAAGCTGATGCCGAAGTGGATAAAAAAGCTACGGATTGGGTTGCTTCCTTATCCCTTACCGATACTGCAAAAGCTACCCGTGTAAAAAATGTGATAGCAACCCACCTCAAGGCCATCCGCGATTGGAACAACAGCCATTCATACGAATCAGTTCCGGCAGGTATCGACCCGGCAACGGGTAAAGCTTTGAGTACAATGGACAGGCAGATCATCATCAACTCATCGCTGCCAAAATCGGTACACGAAAACCTGATGACCGGTTTACGGAATGACCTGAGTGAAGAGCAGGTTGAAACCGTGCTTGATAAATACACCATCGGCAAGGTGGCCTTTACACTGGCCGGTTATAAATCTATTATCCCTGATCTTACCCCAGTTGAAGAAGCAGCAATCCTTGCTAACCTGAAACTGGCCCGCGAACAGGCTGTAGATTTTAAAAACATCAAACAGGTATCGGCCATTTTCGAGATCTACAAAACCAAAAACGAGCAATACCTCAACAGCAACGGCCGCAACTGGCATAAGCTATATGGCGATTATACCAAAGCCATCATCGCAAAAAAGGCCGCTGATAAGGCGGCAAAGGACAAGGCTGCTACTCAAAAATAATACTACGATGTTAAAAAAGATCTTGTTTACCTGTGCTGCCGCTTGCTTATTCATAGCTAATGTCTTTGCCCAAAATCTATGGCGCAAGGGCATTATCAAAGATGAGTTTATTTATGACAAAGCGCCTTACCCCGAATGTCACGCTGCAACCATCGCCGAAACACCAACAGGCCTTGTAGCCTCATGGTTTGGCGGCACTAAGGAGCGCAACCCCGATGTATGTATCTGGGTAAGCCGTTTTGTTAACGGCAAATGGACAGAAGGGGTTAATGTTGCTAATGGCATCCAGAACGATACTTTACGCTATGCCTGCTGGAATCCGGTACTGTACAAGGTGCCCAAGGGCGAATTGCAGCTTTACTATAAAATAGGCCCGAGCCCGGCAAAATGGAAAGGTTTTGTAAAAACATCTAAAGACGGCGGCATTAGCTGGTCGGAGCAAAAAGCTTTGCCTGAGGGGTTTTTAGGTCCGATCAAAAATAAACCTGTGTTATTGAAAGATGGCACCCTGCTAAGCCCGGTAAGTACCGAAGGCAAAGCCTGGCAGGTGCATTTTGAAGCCACGAAAGATTTTGGTAAAAACTGGACAATGATCGGCCCTATTAGCGATGGTAAGGACATGAAAGCCATACAGCCGAGCATTTTAACTTATAAAGATGGCAGGCTGCAGGCACTTTGCCGCAGCCAGAACAGGGCGATATTAAGCACATGGTCGAAGGATGGTGGGCAAACCTGGTCTGCTTTGGAGAAAACTTCATTGCCCAATAATAACTCTGGTACCGATGCGGTGACTTTAAAAGATGGTCGCCAGTTGCTGGTTTATAACCATGTTTTGCCTCCGGGAAATTTAGCCAAGGGCGCGCGTACACCATTGAATGTGGCTGTTTCTAAAGATGGTATTACCTGGTATGCGGCTTTGATTTTGGAGGATTCGCCTATTAGCCAGTATTCTTATCCATCGGTTATTCAATCGGCAGATGGTTTGGTGCATGTGGTGTATACCTGGCGCAGGCAAAAGATTAAACATGTGGTGATTGATCCTTCAAAATTGGAGTTGAAAGAAATAAAGGATGGTGTTTGGCCGAAGGTGGAGGGGTATACGCCGCCTGTGCCAACTGGGGAGACTAAAGATTTGTAAAGACGCTTCCTTTTTGTTTTATGTAGAGACGCATAATTGCGTCTCCCGTAGGACAAGCCGGTTGCAAGACTCTAAACGGCTTAATTTGCATGCGGGAGACGCAATTATGCGTCTCTACAAAGAGAAATAAAACAATGAAAAAACTGATCTACATACTGATAACCTGCCTCACAGCGATGAGTTTTGCCGCCCGTGCGCAGCAAACTACCGATGCTATGTACAGGAAAACCCTGAAGGAGGTATTTGATGAGGTACAGGACAAATACCACGTAAAGATCAAGTACACCGCTGCCCAGGTTGAGGGTAAATGGGTCAACTACGCACAATGGCGGTTCAGGCCCAATGTAGATACCACGCTGGCCAACATTCTTACCCCGCTTGATTTGAAGGTGAATAAAGAAGCTCCCGGTCGGTATAAACTCAAAGAATATGAATATTTCCGCTGGTCGGTAAGTGATGGCTGGAAGGAGCTTGACAGGATAGCCGCCCAATACCACGACCGTGATACCTGGGAACAACGCAAGGCCATACTAAAGCCAGAGCTTTACAAAGCACTGGAATTATCGCCTTTGCCTGCTAAACCTGCTTCTAAACCAATCATCACCCCCAAACGGACTTATGACGGTTATACAGTTGAGAATATTGCTATTGAAATTTTGCCCGGCTTGTACATCAACGGTTCGTTGTATAAACCATCCAAAATAAAAGGGAAGATCCCGGTGATCTTAAGTCCCGATGGACACTGGGAACACCAACGTTACCGTGCCGATTGCCAGATCCGTTGTGCTTCGCTGGCGCGGATGGGGGCGATGGCCTACAGTTATGACCTTTTTGCCTGGGGCGAATCCTTGCTGCAATTTAAGGATGAAGATCATCGCCGTAGCCTGGCACAAACTATCCAGGTGCTTGGTGCTATCCGGATCCTGGATTATGTGCTTTCGCTTAAAGAAACCGATCCTGAAAGGGTAGGCATCAGCGGAGGATCAGGTGGCGGGAGCCATACCGTTTTGATGACTGCCATGGATGACCGGATCAAACTCAGCGCCCCGGTGGTGTCGGTGTCATCTTATTTTTATGGGGGATGCCCTTGCGAAAGCGGGATGCCCATCCACCAATGCGGCAACGGAACAGATAATGTAGAACTGGCTGCCATGGCCGCACCGCGGCCTCAGCTACTGATCTCCGACGGGCAGGACTGGACAGCCAATATGCCGGAGCACGATTTTCCTTATCTCCAAAAAATGTATGGCTATTACGGTGCCACCGATAAGGTAGAGAATGTGCATCTACCCAACGAAGGCCATGATTTCGGTACTTCAAAAAGGGCTGCATTGTACGCCTTTATTGCTAAAAACTTTCATCTTGATATCAATAAAATTAAAGACAGTAAGGGCGGTTTCGATGATGGAAAAGTAACCATCGAAAAGGAGCCGGCTATGTATGTGTTTGGTGACAAGGGCGAAAAGCTCCCGGCCAATGCCATAAAAGGTTTTGAACAATTAGAGAAAGTATTTGCGCAGGCAACAAAAAAATAGGTTTATGAAATACAGGTTGATCTCAGGTTTTTGGATAGTGTTAATGGCATGTGCTTTTGGCGCGCCGTCGGTTGCTCAAACCGCATCAAAGCAGCGCTATAAAGTAGCGGTGGTTGATCTGATGATCCTTAAACGGCAGAAGTTGGGCGCGTTTCAGTTGGCTAAGGAAATCGGTGCTGATGGTGTTGAGGTAGATATGGGCGGCCTTGGGGACCGGGAGACTTTTGATAACCAACTGGCCAATGATTCGATAAGGAATGTGTTCCTGAACAAGGCAAAAGAGCTGAACCTCGAAATCCCATCCATGGGCATGACCGGCTTTTTCGCCCAATCATTTGCCGAACGCCCGACAGCGGTTAAGGCCGTTACTGATTGCATCAATACCATGAAACAAATGGGCGTTAAAGTTGGCTTTTTACCCATGGGCGTAAAAGGAGACCTGGTAAAATACCCTGAATTACGCCCGGCCATTGTTTCCCGCTTAAAAGATGTTGGTAAAATAGCCGAAAAGGCCGGTGTAGTGATAGGTATTGAAACGGCGTTGGATGCCAAAGGAGAGTTGCAGTTATTGAAGGATATTGGCTCGCCTGCGATTAAAAGCTATTTCAATTTTGAAAACGCCATCAGGAACGGGCGCGATTTGGATGGCGAGCTTAAAACTTTGGGCAAAAATTATATCGTTCAGATTCACTGTACCAATGATGATGGTGTTTGGCTGCAAAACGATCCTAAAATAAACATGAAACAGGTAAAGGCCACATTGGATAAAATGGGCTGGACAGGCTGGCTGGTCATTGAACGCTCGCGCGATGCCAAAGATCCACGCAATGTAAAGTGGAATTTCAGCGCTAATACCACATACGTAAAATCAATTTTTCAGGCTAACTAATAAAACGTAAATGAACATCCGCCGCATAGTTGTTTTGTTGATGCTGTTAAATGTTATTTTGACAGGCGGCGTTTTTGCGGCCGAGATTTGGGTATCGCCAAAGGGCTCCGATAAAAATACAGGAACCCAGCAACAACCACTGGCAACCATAGGTATGGCAATCAGAAAAGCCCGTGAACTGAGGCGGTTAAATGATGCATCGATAAAAGGCGGCATCCATATCAAAGTATTAGCGGGAGTTTACCAGTTAGCAGAGCCATTATTTATCCGCCCCGAAGATTCAGGTACGGCCGATAGCCCGACCATTATTGAGGGTGAAGGTATAGGTAAAACTATTTTAAGCGGCGGCGTTACTGTAACAGGATGGCGTAAATCAACTTCAGTGATTCCCGGTTTACCGGCAGAGGCCAAAGGCAAAGTCTGGGAAGCAGATGCGCCGATAATTGGCGATGAACCTTTACAATTCAGGCAGCTGTGGGTGAACAACGAAAAGGCGGTTTGTGCCCGGGATACCGATGCACCGCTCATGAACCGCATCCTATCCTGGGATCACAAAACCGAAAGTTGTGTAATTCCGTGGCTGGCTTCGCAGGATACTGCGCAGATCAAGGGTATGGAGATGTTTATTCACCAATGGTGGGCAATTGCCATTTTACGGGTTAAAGCTGTTAAAACGATGGGAGATAGCGCCCGCTTATCCTTTTATCAACCCGAAAGCCGCATCCAGTCCGAGCATCCATGGCCAGCGCCCTGGATTTCCAAAAAAACAGGTAACTCAGCGTTCTATCTCAGCAATGCGATCAGTTTTTTAAATCATCCCGGTGAGTGGTTTCGTGACCGCATCGCTAATAAGATCTATTATATCCCACGCAAGGGCGAGGATCTGCAAACAGCCACGGTTATTGTTCCACAACTGGAAACATTGATAAAAATGAAAGGCACTCTTGATCGCCCGGTAAATTTTATCAGTTTTAAAAATATCAGTTTTGAGCACAGCAACTGGCTTCGTCCGTCAAAAGAAGGTTTGGTCCCGCACCAGGCCGGGATGTACATGCTGGATGCTTACAAGTTAAAAATCCCTGGCACGCCGGATAAAAAAGGACTGGAAAACCAGGCATGGGTGGGCAGACCGAAAGCTGCGGTTGAGGTAGCTTACGCGTCGCATATCGCATTTGATGGTTGCGGTTTTGAACACATGGCCTCAACCGGGCTGGATTTTCAGCGTGGCACGCATGATAATGTGATTAAAGGCAGCCTGTTTAAAGATATCGGCGGCACAGCAATTCTCGACGGCGTATATTCAGACGAAGCACAGGAAGTTCACCTGCCTTATAACCCAACCGACAAACGGGAGATCTGCACCAATGATACCATCGCCAATAATCTGATCACCGATGCCACCAACGAAGATTGGGGATGTGTTGGTATTGGCGCAGGTTATGTAAAAGGCATCAGCATAACGCATAACGAGGTTTGCGATGTAAACTACACAGGCATCAGCATGGGCTGGGGCTGGACAAAGACCGCCAACGCCATGAGCGATAACCGCATCACGGCCAACAAAATTCATCACTACGCCCGCAATATGTATGATGTGGCCGGCATCTATACGCTATCCGCACAGCCCGGTTCGGTGATCAGCAATAACTATGTCGATAGTATTTATAAAGCCCCTTACGCGCATGATCCGCAGCATTGGTTTTACCTGTACACTGATGAGGGATCGTCATACATCACGATAAAAAACAACTGGTGCCCGGCAGATAAATTCCTGAAAAACGCCAATGGCCCAGGTAATGTTTGGGAAAATAACGGTCCGCAGGTTGATGATGGTATAAAGCTGTCAGCAGGTATCGAACGGCCTTATAATTATCTGTTTCAATATCGTAAGGTAAACCCGGATAACCGGCCCATCAATCATAAAACAGAATGAAAATATTAAAAGCATATATAGTTTGGCTCACGGTGGCTTTATTGTTGCCTGCATTTCATTTAAAGGCCGCTTCAAACCCTTTCGCCATTGTTGAAGTGACCGGTCCGCAAGGCAAGCAACTCAATTATGCTGCATTGTTGAATATCGCCCGTAAGCAGGGGCTACCTGCTTCGGCTGTTTACCGTTGGGATAATCATCTCATTGTTTACGGTAAGCATTTAGACGCAACGTCCATCCAAAAAACTGCTCAGGCAGCATATCCCTCATGCCAGGTTACAGTTTATAACGGTCCGTTTTATGATTTTAACCGCAAACAGCGTTGCGGGGCAAATGGTCTTGCTAAGCAATGGGATAACATTATACTAACGGCAAACCTGGTTGCCGATGAGCGCTTGCAGCAGGAATATATCGATTACCACGCCAACCAGTTTAAAAACTGGCCCGAGGTTTCTAAGGGTTTTTGTAATGCCGGTTTTCAGCAATTACTGGTGTTTAGGAACGGGCGCCGCCTGATGCTGGTGATCAGTATCCCGAAAGGCAAAAAACTTGACGACCTCAATCCTAAAACCATCGAAAATAATCCGCGGGTAAACGATTGGAACAGGTTGATGAAAAAATACCAGGAAGGTGTGCCCGGCACGCGAAAGGGTGAAGTATGGGTGTTTTTTAAACAGGTAACAGACAACAGCGACACTAAACGATCATTATAAAATGAAAATAGGAATATTAGGATTAGGCGAAGGGCGCAGCACCATGTCGGCAGTATTGAAAAGCGATAAGCTTGAACTGAAAATGGTGTGCGACAGGAATATTGAATTGTGCAAACACCGCGCGGAGGAGTTCAACTTTCATAGTTATACAACCAATTACGAGGATCTGCTCAATGATGCTGAAATAGATATCATTGCCATTTATACGCCCGATCATCTGCATGCTGAGCACGTTAAGCAAGCTTTACTGCATGGCAAACATGTGGTATGTACCAAACCATTTATTGATGATTTAAGTAAAGCCGCCGAACTGCTTGAACTGGTTGAGCAAAGTGGCAAAAAAGTATTTGTAGGCCAAAGCTCCCGCTTTTTTGAGCCAATGAAAAAACAGCGTAAAGATTATGAGGCCGGTTTGATAGGGGATTTGATCACTGTCGAAGCCTACTATCATGCAGACCATCGCTGGTTTTTAGAGAAACCCTGGTCGTTACAGCAGGCTTTTAAATGGCTTTATGGGGGCTTAAGCCATCCGGTAGATTTTATCCGCTGGTATCTGCCCGATATTGAAGAGGTAATGGGCTACGGTATGCTGAGCTCCAACGGTGCTAAAGGAGGCCTGAAAAACCCAGATACGATGCATTTTATTTTCAAAGCTAAGGATGGTCGCATTGCACGTGTGAGCGGTTGTTATACTGGTCCGGTGCAGCCCGTTACCCGCGACAGTGAAATGAGCTGCATTTTACGCGGCACCGAGGGCTGCAGCCAGGGCGATTATATGGACCTGCGCTATGCAATCACCGATAATACCGGCGAAGAACGTATCATCACCTGGGAACATAAATTGAAACACTATTTCAGGTTTGAAGGCAAAAGCCACCATGCCGGCGAGTATCAAAATTACCTCGAATACTTTGCGGATAGCATAACAGAAGGCTATACAGCTTATCCCGACATTAAAGAAGGCATCGGTACTATCGCTTTGCTTCAGGCTATGGATCGTTCATTACAAAGCGGTAAACCTGTAAAGGTTGATGATATTTTTACTGAATTTAATTTAACCGTAAACGAATTAAGCGCATGATATTGGGCATGAGCAATATCGTATCGCGCCTTACGCTGCTGGATTACTCGGTTGTGGCCGTGTACCTGATTGTTTTAATGGTGATCGGTTACCGCGCCAGTTTCGGCAATAAAAACAAAACGGACGAAACGCTTTTCCTGGCCAATAAATCATTGGGTTGGGCAAGCATCGGTTTCAATATGTGGGGCACCAACGTGGGGCCGTCCATGTTGCTGGCTTTTGCCAGTATCGGTTATAGCACAGGCATCGTGGCTGTTAATTTCGACTGGTATGCCTTTGTGTTCCTGATGCTGCTGGCGCTGGTTTTCGCTCCAAAATACATCGCGGCTAAGGTATCAACCATGCCCGAGTTTATGGGCAACCGCTACGGTGATTCTACCCGCAATATCCTTGCTTGGTATGCATTGATCAAAATGCTGATTTCATGGTTGTCACTGGGACTGTTTGCCGGTGGATTTTTAGTACGGCAGATTCTCGGGATCCCCATGTGGCAATCGGTTATTGTACTGGTATCGTTCGCCGGGCTCTTTGCCTTTACAGGCGGCTTAAAAGCTATAGCTAAAGTGAATGTTTTCCAGATGCTGTTACTCATTGGCGTCTCATTAACCTTGACTGTGCTGGGCGTAAACAAAGCGGGCGGGTTATCAGCTGTATTTCATCAAACACCCTCAAATTACTGGAATTTGATTCACCCGGCAAGGGATATAAAATATCCGTGGTATGCTATTCTGTTGGGTTACCCGGTATCGGCCGTGGCTTTTTTCTGTACAGATCAGGCCATGGTACAATCGGTACTGGGCGCTAAAAACCTGGAGCAGGGGCAGCTCGGCGTTAACTTTATCGGCTGGCTTAAAATACTGTCGCTCCCTTTGTTTATCCTCACCGGTATACTGTGTTTTATCCTCTATCCGCATTTGAGTGACCCGGCGCTGGCCTATATGACTATGGTTACCAACCTTTTCCCACCGGGGATGAATGGGTTGGTCATTGTGGTATTGATAGCCGTTTTGGTAGGTACTATCGGCTCATCTTTAAACTCACTAAGCACGGTTTTTACCATGGATATTTATGCGGAAAAGATCAACCCAAATGCTACCAACAAAGACCTCATCAGGGTTGGGCGTTATACCATAATTGCCGGCTGCCTGTTTGCCATAGGTATGGCGCTGGCTATCGACAGTATTAAAGGGCTTAACTTGTTCGATGTATTTCAATCGGTACTGGGCTTCATCGCGCCGCCGCTGGCTGTGGTTTTCCTGCTTACGGTTTACTGGAAACGCACTACCCGCAAGGCGGTAAATGTCATCTTATCAGCTGGCTCGGCTTTTAGTTTGGGTACGGGCGTGGTTTATCTGTGGGTGTTACCACCTGCTAAGTACAGCTTTTGGCCGCATTACCTGATGCTATCGTTTTTCATATTTGTTTTCCTGGCCGTGTCGGCGGTTTTGATCTCGCTGCTCGATAGGACGCCAATCGTACATGTTGCTCAGAAATCCGAAACAGAACCTGCTTCAAAACCTACGCGACGCGTAAAAGTAGCCTGGGTGCTACTTTCATTAGTAATGATTGCTTTATACCTCATTTTCAACGGACATTAAAATATGCATAGATTATCTACCCATATAAATCTCAACAAGCATTACGTATTGATCTTGCTGCTCAGCCTGATGTTTTTTGCCGATGTCGCCAAAGCGCAAAAGGCAACCTGGATCTGGTATCCAGGCGATTATGAAGTATGGCTAAGTAACAAAATGCAAAACCGCCGCACCGAGCGAGGGGCTTTCTTTCCGCCGTTCTGGAAGCTGGACAGCCATTATGTACTGGTGGATTTTCATAAGGATTTTACGCTTGCAATCCCTGAAAATGTTGAGCTGGCCGTTGAAGGACAATATAACGTAAAGCTCGATGGTAAGGCTTTAGCCGGTTATCCTAAAAATATTCATGTGCCGGCTGGCAGGCACAGGCTTAGTCTCAAAGTTTATAACCAGGCTGCTGCTCCCGCCATATTTGTAAAGGGGCAGCAACTGGTGTCAGATACCTCCTGGCTGGTAACTTATGAGGATAAGGAATGGATTGATGAATCGGGCAAAACCTCTGACGTATCGGCCACCAAATACGTAAATGCTGGTAACTGGAACTTTGATTCGGCGGATAAATTGCCTTCGGCGTTTCGTTTGCCAACAGAGGAACACAAGCCGGCAAAAACCGAACGAAAAGAACACGCTATTTTGGTTGATTTTGGTAAAGAAACTTTTGGCTATGCAAAACTCATCGGCTTAAAAGGTAAGGGCAATGTTAAACTTTGTTACGGCGAATCCAAAGAAGAGGCTTTGGCAACCGCAACCTGCGAACTGCTGGATAGCATCTCCATAGATCAGCCTCAAAAAGCTGATCATACCATGGAGGGTTCGCGCGCATTTCGCTACATCAATGTATTGTTTGATGACAATGTAAATGCCGACGATGTAGCCGTGCTTTACGAATATTCGCCGGTTGAGCAGCGGGGGAGTTTCAGATGTTCGGATGAGCAGGTGAATAAGATCTGGGATGTTTCGGCTTATACCCTGCACCTGAACACACGCGAGTTTTTTATTGATGGGATCAAGAGGGATAGGTGGATCTGGTCGGGCGATGCTTATCAGAGCTACCTCATGAATTATTACCTGTATTTTGATTCGCCTACAGTAATGCGCACGCTGTATGCCCTGCGCGGTAAAGACCCGGTAACCAGCCATATCAATACCATTATGGATTATACCTTTTACTGGTTTATGGGTATTTATGATTATTACCAGTACACCGGCGATAAAAGTTTCATCAAACAAATGTACCCGCGCATGCAAAGCCTGATGAGCTACTGCCTGCAGCGCCGCGATAAAAACGGACTAATGGAAGGCCTCCCCGGCGACTGGGTATTCATCGACTGGGCCGACAAACTCAGCAAAAAAGGCGAAGTAAGCTTTGAACAATTGTTGCTATGCCGCAGCCTGGAAACCATGGCCCTGTGTGCCGATATTATGCAGGATGGCACAAGCAAAACACAGTATGAGGAGCTATCAGCCAATTTGAAATCAAAGATCTTCGACCTGTATTGGAATAAGGATAAACATGCCTTTGTGCACAGTATAGTTGATGGGAAGCAAAGCGACAATGTGACCCGTTACACCAACATGTTTTCGATATTTTTCAATTACCTCAACCCAAGCCAACAACAGGAGGTTAAAAAATATGTGCTGCTGAACGATAAGATCCAAAAGATAACCACTCCCTACATGCGCTTTTACGAGCTGGAAGCACTTTGTGCAATGGGCGAGCAAAGTTATGTGCTCAAGGAAATGAAAGATTATTGGGGTGGGATGCTGAATTTGGGGGCTACCTCATTTTGGGAGGAATATAATCCAACTAAAGCGGGTGCGGATCACTACGCCATGTACGGGCGGCCGTTTGGCAAAAGCCTGTGCCATGCCTGGGGAGCGAGTCCGATATACCTGTTGGGTAAATATTATCTCGGCGTAAAACCAACAGCGCCGGGTTATCAGCAATATGTGATCGAGCCCCAATTGGGCGGCTTGCAATGGATGGAAGGCAGCGTACCAACTGCCAATGGCGATATCAAGGTATCATGCAGCACCAAACAAATTAAAGTAAGCAGCAACACAGGAACTGGCCTCCTGCGATTTGCCAGTACCTCCAAACCGGTTTGTAAGGAGGGTGAAATAACCGCTAAAGGAAACGGAACCTATGAACTTACCATTCAAAAACAAAAGCAATACACTATAAACTACAGCGCGAAGAAATGATGAAGAAGCTATTATCTATCCTGCTTTTAACGGCATTTTCATCAACCGGGCTTTACGCGCAGCTGGTTGATAAAACGCCTGCGCCTATCCCCAATGTACCCACGGTTTATGATGCTGAGCCTTGGGAAAATCCCTTGGTTGATGGCATCAACCGCGATCCTGCCCGGGCTACCGGGTATTCATATAGCAGCATTAAAGATGCGCTGGCAGGTGTCCGGGAAAAATCGGGCAGGATGTTATCCCTGACTGGTTACTGGAATTTTAGCTACGCCGCCAAACCGGCCGATGCACCTAAGGATTTTTATAAAAGCAGGGTAAGCGGCTGGAAAAAGATCGTCGTGCCCTCAAGCATCGAAATGCAGGGGTACGATAAGCCTATCTACAAAAGCGCGGTTTACCCGTTCAGGCCGGTTAATCCGCCACATGTACCGCAGGATTATAACGGTGTTGGCAGCTATCAGCGTACGTTTACATTGCCTGCCGGTTGGAAAGATATGAACATTACCCTGCATTTCGGCGGGGTAAGCTCGGGTTTTAAAGTTTGGTTGAATGGTAAGTTTTTAGGTTATGGTGAAGATAGTTTTTTGCCGTCGGAGTTCAACATTACCCCATACCTGCAAGCGGGCGAAAACGTGGTATCGGTACAGGTGATCCGCTGGAGTGATGGTTATTTCCTGGAAGACCAGGATCAATGGCGAATGAGCGGCATTCACCGGGAGGTAATGCTGTTGGCTGAGCCTAAACTGCGGATAGCTGATTTTCAATGGCAGGCCAAACTGGATAAACAATATAAAGACGCAGTTTTCAGTATCCGTCCGAGGATAGAAAACCTGACCGGCAAAGCTGTTCCCGGTTATAAAATTGAAGCAAGGCTTTTCGATAGGAATAATAAAGAAGTGCTGCAAAAGCCATTAGAGCGAAGCGTGGAAAGTATCATCAATGAGATCTACCCACGATTGGATAATGTAAAGTTCGGTCTGCTGGAAACTACGCTGAAAAAACCCGATAAATGGAGCGACGAAAAGCCTAACCTATATACACTTACTTTATCATTAGTTGATAGCACCGGCCAAACATTGGAGGTGAAAAGCTGTAAGGTTGGCATCAGGAGCATTGAATTTAACAAAGAAGATAGCAAGCTGCTCATCAATGGAAAAGTAACCTACCTGTACGGCGTAAACCGTCCCGATCATGACCCGGTAAAAGGAAAAGCATTATCTCGTGAGGATATTCTGAATGATGTACGCACCATCAAACGCTTTAATTTTAACTGCATCCGCACCAGTCATTACCCAATGGATCCATACCTGTATGATTTGTGCGACGAGTATGGCATCCTGGTTATTGACGAAGCCAACTTGGAAACCCACGGTCTCGGCTCAAAACTAAGCAATGACCCCATGTGGACCGGCGCTTACCTCGATAGGGCAACCCGCATGGTGATGCGCGATAAAAACCATCCAAGTGTGATCATCTGGAGTTTGGGCAACGAGGCCGGTCGCGGGCCAAACCATGCGGCTATGGCGGGCTGGATCCATGATTTTGATATTACCCGACCGGTTCATTATGAGCCTGCCCAGGGCACACCGCAGGCCGAAGGCTATATCGACCCAACCGATCCCCGCTATCCTAAAACTAATGATCATTCGCACAGGTTGCAAAATCCTATCGATCAGCCTTATGTAGATATTGTGAGCCGAATGTATCCCGGCATTTATACTGCGCCTTTATTAGCCAATCAGCAAAATGACGATAATCGCCCGATATTTTTTGTGGAGTATTCGCATGCGATGGGTAACTCCAACGGAAACTTAAAAGAGTTTTGGGATCAGTGGCGGTCGACCAAACGCGTTATCGGTGGGGCGATATGGGAATTTAAAGACCAGGGATTATTGAAACATGATTCAACAGGAAAGGCTTACTATGCCTACGGCGGTGATTACGGCGAACGCTATTTTGATAATTTCACCATCAAAGGCATCGTAGCATCCGACGGGAGACCAAAGCCCGCTATTTATGAATGTAAGCACGTTTTTCAGCCCGCGGTTTGCGAGTTGGTTGATGCTGATAAGGAAACGATCCACATCAAAAACTGGCACAGTGTGGCTTCACTGGCCGATTATGATGTTACTTTGCAGTTGAGGGAAGAGGGTAATATTATTTTAAAAAAAAAGCAAATGCCGCACATTAACCTTGCTGCGGGGCATGATACCATCATCAGCATTAAACAATACCTGCCCAATTTAAAAGCAAACCATGAATACCTGGCCGATATCCATTTTACCCTTACTGAAGATAAGCCATGGGCAGTTAAAGGTTATGAAATAGCAAGCGATCAGTTTCAGCTAACTAAGCCTGAAACATCGGCTGCAAATGCTGATGATAAGCATTATCCCGAAGCAAAATTGTCTGAAGATGATAAGGCATATCATATCAATGTGAAAGATTTTGAGATCGGCATCAGTAAAGATAACGGGGCTTTAACCTCGTACTTGTACAAGGGCAATCAGCAGGTATTTGCGCCGCTATTGCCTCATTTCACTCGCCCGGTTACGGATAATGATCATCGTGGATGGAAGATGGAAAAGAAACTGGCAGCATGGATCAAGGCAGTGCCCGTTTTGAAAAAGATTTCAAGCCAAAAAGCCGGGGATGGTTCGATAGTGATCACAAGCGTTTATTCGATGCTTCATGATAGCGCAACGGTCGGCGTAGATTACACCATTCGTGGTGATGGGTTGTTGAAAGTTTCTTATTCCCTTGATGTTAAACCCGGTTTGCCAAACCTGCCCAAAATTGGGATGCAGATGGGGATAGCACAGGCCGACAGCAATATCAGCTACTATGGCCGGGGGCCTTATGAAAACTATATCGACAGGCGTACGGGCTCGGAGGCAGGGATCTATTCGCAAACCATCAACCAGTTTATGGAACCTTATGTTGTGCCCCAGGAAAACGGCAACCGCACGGATGTACGCTGGATGCTGCTACACCACAAAACAGGTGGCTTGCTGATCACTGCCGATAGCCTGCTGAGTATGAGCGCCTGGCCTTATACCGAAGATAATATTCAAAAGGCAAAACACACCAATAAACTACAGGACGCGGGTTTTATAACCATGAATATAGACCTGATACAAATGGGCGTAGGAGGCAATGATAGCTGGTCGGAAGTGGCCGAGCCTTTGGAGCAGTACCGCATCCCTGCCAAAAAGTATCATTACAGTTTTTACCTGAAACCTTATGAGGGTAAACCTGAGAGTGCAGGCAACGCGGCATATCAAATAAAATTTAACAAAACGCCATGAGGAAGTACGTTTTTATAATTTGCATTTGCTGCTTGTTTTTACCGGGAATAGCCCAGGAACATAAACTCTCGGCCTCAAAAAAAGATTTGGAGCAGATTTTTCTGCACCCGCCCGAATCGGCAAAGCCATGGGTATTTTGGTACTGGATGCAGGGTGCGGTAAGCCGGGAGGGTATCACGGCCGATCTGCAGGCGATGAAACAGGCCGGGATTGCCGGAGCGTATTTAATGCCTATCAAGGGACCAGCTAATCCGCCTTTTATCACCCCGTCAATTAACCAGTTAAGCCCCGAATGGTGGGCGATGGTGAAATTTACCATGCAGGAAGCGGATAGGATAGGTGTAAAACTGGCTATGCACGACAGCGATGGTTTCGCGCTCGCAGGCGGGCCATGGATAACGCCCGAACTTTCTATGCAAAAAGTGGTATGGTCAAAAATTGAGGTTGAAGGCGGCAAAACTTATCATGATACTTTACCTGTACCAAAGCACTATAAAAACTATTATAAAGACATCGAAATATTGGCCTATCCATCGCTCCCTGGCGAGGGGCAGAGCAGTTACGACGAGCATCCGAAGGTAACTACCAGTCTGCCGAATACGGATGTTCAATACCTTGCCGAAAGGGGAAATCCCAAAAGCTTTACCAGTAATGAGCCCTGCTGGCTGCAACTGGAATTTACTAAACCTTTTACCTGCCGTTCGCTCATGATATATACTTCGGCAAGCAATTACCAGTCGCAACGATTGTTGCTTGAGGTAAGTGATGATGGTAAAAACTTTCGCTCGCTGGGCAGGTTGGAGCCGCCCCGCCATGGCTGGCAGGATGGTGATGCAGAAATTACCAATGCCATTGAACCAACTACAGCAAGATATTTCAGGTTTACATATAATAAAGAAGATTCAGAGCCGGGAGCCGAAGATCTTGATTTTGCTAAATGGAAGCCTACTTTAAAACTTTCGGGGATTGAATTGTTAGCTGAACCCCGCGTCCATCAATATGAAAGTAAAACTGGTGAGGTTTGGCGTTTAAGCAAGCAGACCACAGATGTTCAATTATCTAAAAATCTTTGTATCGATAAAAGTAAGGTCATTAACCTTACTGATAAATTAGGGGCAGATGATAAACTGAACTGGGTTGCTCCAGCCGGTAAATGGACCATCATTCGTATTGGTCGCACTTCAACCGGGCATACCAACGCTACGGGTGGCGGAGGCATTGGTTTGGAGTGTGATAAGTTTAACCCCGAGGCTGCCAAAATCCAGTTTGAGAACTGGTTTGGTGAGGCTATCAAACAGGTTGGGCCTGAGTTGGCTAAACGGGTTTTAAAGATTTTTCATGTGGATAGCTGGGAGTGCGGAAGCCAAAACTGGTCGCCGGTTTTTGCTGCTGAGTTTGGAAAACGACGCGGGTATGATCTGTTGCCATATCTTCCGCTGATGGCCGGTGTGCCGATGGAGAGCGCCGAAAGATCTGAAAAGGTTTTGGCCGACGTGCGTCAAACCATAGCCGAATTACTGGTAGATAATTTCTATGGTACAATGGCTAAGCTGGCGCACGAAAAAGGCTGCACATTTACTGCCGAAAGCGTTGCCCCAACCATGATGAGCGACGGGATGCTGCATTATCAAAACGCTGATATCCCGATGGGCGAGTTTTGGTTCAGGAGCCCTACGCATGATAAGCCGAATGATATGCTCGATGCTATATCGGGCGGGCATATCTACGGCAAAAATATTATCCAGGCCGAGGCTTTTACCGAATTGAGGCTTTTATGGGATGAACACCCCGGTATGCTCAAAACCACTGCCGACAGGAATTTTGCCCTCGGCATCAATCGTTATGTTTTTCACGTAAATGTACATAACCCCTGGCTCGACCGTAAACCGGGAATGACGCTCGATGGGATCGGCCTGTTTTTTCAGCGCGATCAAACCTGGTGGCAGCCCGGTAAAACCTGGTTTGATTATATCAGCCGCTGCCAATCGATGCTGCAACAAGGCCATCCGGTTACCGATATCGCTGTTTTTACCGGCGAGGAAACACCACGCCGTGCCATTTTACCTGACAGATTGGTTAGCACCCTGCCGGGTATCTTCGGAGCCGAACGGGTAAAGCAAGAAGCTGAACGTTGGGCCAATAAAGATGTGCCGATCATTAATTCGGTTGAAGATGCAAGTCATTCGGCTAATATGGCTTTGCCTGAAAACTGGATCGATCCCTTGCGTGGTTATGCCTATGATTCTTTTAATAAAGACGCGCTGCTGCGTTTATCCACTGTAAAAAATGGTAGGATAGTTTTGCCGGGAGGGGCCAGCTATGCTATGCTGGTTGTGCCGGGCGTGAGCCAAATGTCACCTCAGCCATGGCAGTTATCGGCAGAGGTTATTAAAAAACTTCAGCAATTGGTGAACGAGGGGGCTACCGTTTTATTGGGCGATCAGCGAATGAAGGCCTCTTTGACGGGTAAAAGAAAACTGCTTATAGGCCCTTACCAAAAAGATACCTTTGATGAACTGGGTATCTCCCGCGATTTGATCGCTACGGATTCGGTTAATCGACCGGCAAAAGATCTCGCATGGACGCATCGCAGTGCTGATAATCTTGATCTCTATTTCATCTCCAATCAACAGGCTTTAAACCGGACTGTTAATTTATCACTAAGAGTATCCCGCCGTGTTCCCGAGTTGTGGGATCCTTTAACGGGGGAGATAAAACGTTTACAGAGCAGCACTAAATCGGCACGTACAAACCTACGTCTTGATCTTGCTGCAAATGGTTCGGCTTTTATCGTTTTCAGAAACAACCATCCGGGCGCAAAGCTTGAGTTGGATAAAGCGGTGCATTTTAAAACAGTACAGACTTTTACAAAATGGCAGGTGCAGTTTGATCCTGCGTATGGTGGCCCTGCAAAGCCCGTTAAATTTGATAGACCAGATGACTGGTCGCTTAATAATAATGACAGCGTGAAGTACTATTCAGGTACAGCGATTTACAGTCGTACATTTCAGTTTGCCGGAAAACCAGGGGGCAAGCTATATCTTGATCTGCGTAAGGTTGCTAACATGGGCGAAGTATACCTGAACGGTATTAACTGCGGTACGGCATGGACATATCCTTATCGTGTAAACATCAGCAAGGCGGTTAAACCCGGCGAAAACAAGCTAATAATTAAAGTAACCAATACCTGGGCCAACCGCCTCATGGGTGATCATGCCCTCCCGGAAAATAAACGCATTACATGGACAAACGCGCCTTACCGGTTGGAAGGCCGCCCGCTTTTGCCGGCTGGGTTGCTGAGCCCGGTTAGGCTACTCACTTATATCCCTTAATAGTATGAAAAGGATTTTTAAATACATTGGAATTGCATTGTTGTTAAGCTGCACTGTTAAACTTTCGGCCCAAAACAAGGCCCTGGTAAATACCAGCAAAAGTAATTACGCCAAACTCAGCAGCCTTGACATGGGGGCAGTACAATGGACAGGTGGCTTTTGGGCCGACAGGTTCAAGGTTTGTCGTGATACCATGATCCCAAACTTGTGGCGTGTTTATACCGATCCAAAGATCAGTCACGCTTACCGCAATTTTGAAATAGCTGCCGGACTGGATACCGGTTCGCACGAAGGGCCACCTTTTCATGATGGTGATTTTTATAAATTGTTTGAAGCTGTGGCCAGCATGTACGCCGCCACACATGACCCAGCGCTTGACAGGTTGATGGATAAAACCATAGCCGTTATCGCCAAAGCGCAACGGGCCGACGGCTATATCCATACACCAACCAATATCGAGGAACGTAAAAAGAGCGGCAAGGAAAAGGCATTTAACGACCGCCTCAACTTTGAAACTTATAATCTTGGTCACCTCATGACCACCGCCTGTGTGCATTACCGCGTAACAGGCAAAACAACTTTGCTGAAAGTAGCTATCAAGGCTACCGACTATCTCTATAAGTTTTATAAAACAGCTTCGCCCGAACTGGCGCGCAATGCCATTTGCCCATCGCATTATATGGGCGTGGTGGAGATGTACCGTACCACCCGCGATCCCAAATATCTCGAACTGGCTAAAAACCTGATCGATATCCGGGGTTTGATGAAAGATGGAACGGATGACAACCAGGACCGGGTACCCTTCCGTCAGCAAACGCAAGCTATGGGCCATGCGGTACGTGCCAACTACCTGTTCGCGGGCGCTGCTGATGTTTATGCCGAAACCGGTGACACTACACTTATGCATACCTTAAACCAGATGTGGAATGATGTGGTGAACCGCAAAATGTATATCACGGGTGGCTGCGGATCGTTGTATGACGGCGTTTCGCCCGACGGTACGTCTTACAACCCTAACGATGTACAGAAAGTACACCAGGCTTACGGACGCGATTACCAACTGCCAAGTTTCACAGCCCATAACGAAACTTGCGCCAATATAGGCAATGTGCTCTGGAACTGGCGCATGCTGCAAATAACCGGCGACGCCAAATATGCCGATGTGATGGAGCTGGCGCTATACAATAGTGTGCTTTCGGGCGTCAGCTTAAGTGGTCGTGATTTTTTGTATACCAATCCGCTGGCTTATTCGGATAGTTTACCGTTTAAGCAGCGTTGGTCTAAAGATAGGGTCGGGTACATTAAATTATCTAACTGCTGTCCGCCGAATGTAGTACGTACCATTGCCGAGGTGAGCGATTATGCTTACAGCGTATCGGATAAAGGTTTGTGGTTTAACCTGTATGGCAGCAATACCATAACGGCTAAACTAAAAGATGGTACGCCGATAAAAATGACCCAAACTACCAATTACCCATGGGATGGAAAGATCCGCATCCGGTTTGATGAAGTGCCGGGCAATAAAGCATTCTCTGTATTTCTGAGAATTCCGGGCTGGTGTAAGGGTGCGAGTATAAAAATGGCAGGTCAGTCGGTTCCCCAGTTAGATACTACTCCCGGAGCCTACACCCAATTGAATGCCGTTTGGCAAAAGAGAATGACTATTGACCTTGATTTGCCGATGCCGGTTACTATGATGGAAGCTAATCCGCTGGTTGAGGAAACCCGTAACCAGGTAGCGGTTAAACGTGGTCCGGTGGTATATTGTCTTGAATCAGCAGATCTGGCGAAGGGGCAAAAGATCTTCAATGTTGCTTTGTCGGCAGGCAGCAAACTTAAACCCGAAATGATCAAAATAGATAACAGCGAGATCATGAGCCTCACAGGTAAAGCCGACTTGCGGGATGAGAATAATTGGAGTAACCTGCTTTATAAAGAAGTATCCGCACCGAAACAAAACGCCGTTGAGATCAGGCTCATTCCTTATTATGCATGGGGTAATCGCGGGCATGTGGATATGGAGACGTGGATGCCGTTGGATTTTTGAGGGGAAAGGTTAAAGGCGAAAGGTCGGAATTAAAAAGCTCCGCCGCCGCTCGGCTCCAGCCGAGTGGCTATTATCATGGCGGCCTCTGGCCGCCGGGGATAGAATCTTAACATGTAACGTTAGTTTGGCACGCGTCATTTCGGCGGCCAGAGGCCGCGTAATAGTTACCACTCGGCTGGAGCCGAGCGGTGGCGTAGGAATGACGGGTAATTTTATTGCCCCAAAATCACCGTAATATCTTTCTTCCTCTCTTCCGACAAAACCTTCATGTCAACCACTTTTCCATCCCTCATGGTAGCTTCAATAGTAGTATTATAAGGCGCATGAAGTTTAAAATGAACATCCCAGTCCTTTGGCCAGGCCGGGAACAGCATGATCTTTTTATCGTCAACCTGCATCAACATTTCCTGCAAACCGATCATGCCCGAGCTGCCCCAGTTATGATCGGGTGTCCAGTCGAAACCGGGGCCCCAAAAGGCCGGGAAGCGCCTGCCGGAGTTTTTGAGTTTGAAGGTGGTTAGTTTGGCCGCTTCATCAGTAAGACCTAATCGGGCAGCAAAAATGTTATCCTGTTTCCAGCCAATGCCACTCCTGAATTTGGCTACAAGGGTATCCAGTTTCCAGGTGTTCAAAGCGGTATCCAATCCCGGTTTGCCTAAGCCAAATATGCCCCATGGAAATACCGGGTAAAATTGAGTGTTCTCTTCGTTATTCACCCGCTCCCATGATTTTGCCGGAGTAAGGGTTTTGTGACCGTCGATTTCCGCAAATGTTAATGGGGGAATCCGTTTCAGCAAGGCGGTCAATTTCAAGCGCTCGTCGCTTGTTAAATAGTTATCCGGCAAGGCCAGCATTCGTTTGGTAATGGTTTGCAAGGCCGCTATGGTTGAGTTGGAGTTGTTAGCCATTTTAAAAGTTTCGGCAGATGAGCCGGGGTACAAAACAAGGTGCCCGTTGCCGTCAAGCGCTTTGGCGCTTCGTTTGCGTGACAGGTATTGGTAATGCTCATCAAAAAACGTGAGGCAGCTTTCAATAAAGGGAATGTATTGATGGATGTCATCGCTTTTGTACCGCTCCGTTTCCAGCATCATGAGGCAAAATTCAAAAACGGTATCCCAGGTGTATTCCAGCCAGGCATTGTACTCAAGTCCTTTGTCAAAATCGGCAGGTCGTTTCCAGGTATATTCAGCACTATTGGGCAGACCGAAATTCTCCACCTGCTCCGTAAAGCAGGCACCATTATGACCCCAGTAAACCTTGCTGCGCAACTCGGCGTTTTTCAGGGAACGGAGATAGAAATCGAACTCCGGTTTCATCATATCAATATCGCCGCTTTTGAGCATCGGGAAATAAACCAACCGTTGGTTTTGAGCCGTCATTAAACCTCCGCCCCAATTACGGAAATCGGGTGTAAAGGCATATTGCGGGTTTACGAAAACCGGATCGTAAGTGAACAATCCGCCGTTAAATTTAGTGGGCGCTTGTCCGTAAGCATTGCAACCCAGCATGTACCTGAACAGCTGATAGTTTTTACCGCTTTGCCATGCTGAAGTATCATTGGCTGGCTTATCGGCGTTGATGTAGATAAAGCTTCTGTCCCAATATTGTTTCCACCAGTCGGCTGTTTTTTGCCATGAGGTTTTAGTTTTAGCTTCAGCTTCCTGAACTACTTTTTGCAGGCCTTGCTGCCATTCATTTACCGATGCTGTTTGTAGAGTATTGAGGTAAATCTCGATATCCTGGTTGGCAGTAGGTTTGATGCTTTCCAGTTTCCATCCTTCAAAATCTGTATTAAGATATTGCCCTTTTGTAGTACCTGCTGTTTTTAGATTTTTACCCTGCATCAGCCCGCCAAAGGTTAGGTTTTTAAGCGGGTTGTACATTTGATCCTTTACCGCATCCATGCCTTGCTGCTTTACAGTAACATCAAATATGGTGGAGTCGAGGTTGTGGTGACAGAACTGAATGGTGTTGTCTTTAAATGCGATATTGTCCTTTAGCGTTTTGACATCATTGCGCGGGGCAAATTTCCATGAGCCTTCATTTTTTTCGAGGCCTTTAACTTCTCTGTCGCGGTAGCGCCAGCTTTCAAAAATGGCTTCGGTTTTAACGGCTTTATTACTGGTGATGTTAACGTGGATCACTGGGCGGTAAACGTCGACCCAAAGTTTTACTTCGGTTTTTAAATCACCGTTTTTTCCGCTGATGAGTACCGAACCATTTTGGAGTTTCAGTTCCTGTTTAAAATCGTTGCCATCAAAAGGGTTGGGCGATAGTTTAACCCTCACCCGGCCGGGTTTGAGCATGGCATTATTTTCATCAAAAGTGCCGCTTCGGGCTATATAAAAAAGCAGCTCGCCCTTTTCAACCCACACGTTCAACCCAATATCGCCGCCGCCGCAGGGCATCGATTGGCCCGAGTTTTGGCTTTGGCTTGTCCACACTTCATTGTATTGTTCGATGCCCTTGTTTTGGGCTAATGCGATATTGCAGTACAGGAAGCAGAGCAGCAGGAGTTTTTTCATATTACCAATCGTCGGTTCTGAATGAGGAAACGGGGAGCCCGTTGGTGCCGAACAGATCGCCTACAACAAAATCTTTGAAGGCATAACGCACGGCCACGGGCTCTTTTACCAAAGGTGAAGATACAATAATTACACTGCCCGATATCATGGCTTGCGCCGGGTAAAACATTTTATCTTTACCGGCAACCTCAAAGTTTTGAATGGGCTTGTTGAAGGAGGTTAGCCCGTTATCGGCATGCTCAAACCTGATGGTAGCGCGGTTGCCATCAACAGTCATTTCTTTATACAGCGGGCTCGCATAGTCAAATCCTTTATTGCCGTAGGTTTGAGCTAAGGCAATATAAGCCAGCCGCGTACCTACGGGTTCTTTACGTGGAGGATGAATGGTAACCTGGTCGCCAATATCCAGTAATACAGCCATGCCGCTATTAGGGATCACTTTAAGTGATTTACGCTGAGCATCGCGCAGGTAAGCCGAATTGTATTTGCCTCCCGCATTGTATGGGGGCAATTGGGTATAATCGTAAGGGGCTATTTGTGCGTAATAAAAGGGGAAGTCGCCTTGCTGCCAAAGCTCGCGCCAGCGTTTCACCATGGCCGGGAATAGTTTTTCGTATTGATCGGGGCGGTCGTAATTTGATTCGCCCTGGTACCAGATACAGCCTTTGATGCCGTAGCCGATCACCGGGTTCAGCATACCGTTGAACAAAGTAGTTGGCGTGCGGGATACTGCTTTAATGGAATCGGTTTTAGCCGGAATTTTGATCTCCGGGAAACCTTTTAACCCTTCTGGGTCCATCCAGGCTTCGGCACTTGAACCACCGTAACAATCACTGATGAGGCCGATAGGCACGTGCAGCATTTCGTTCAGTAACCTGCCAAAATAATAACCTGTAGCACTAAAATTGGCAACAAACTCAGGCGAAGCCACATGCCACTCCGACGGTTTGCTGTTTTCCTGAACCTCGGTTACCGATGAATGCGGTACCGTATAAATGTGGATATTGCTATTGGCCGATTTCAGGATCGCATCAACGGATCCGGTTATCGGCTGACTTTTATAGCCTTTCATCGGAATCTCCATATTTGATTGCCCGGTGCAAAGCCAAACTTCGCCAATAAGCACGTTGTTTAGTTTAATGGTATTACCATCGCTGATGGTGATAGTATATGGCCCACCGTATACCGGGGTAGCAACTTTAACAAGCCATTTGCCGGCGGCATTTACTTTGGCTTTATAGCTTTTTTTATTCCACGAGGTGTTGATGGTAACAGTTGAGCCTGCTTTGTCCCATCCCCAGATCGGGGCTTCGCTTTGCTGCTGAAGCACCATGTTATCGGTAAAAATGGAAGCCGGTTTCATCTGCGCTTGCGAAGATATGAACAGGAACAAACCAAGGCCTGATGCCAGTAACTTTTTCATTGCTGTAAATTATTTGGTAAGCTTTCCGGCGCGCTTAGCCTCAAGCCACCCGCTGAAAAGGAGGTTTTTATTCAATTCGGGTTTGGGGAAAAACAGGCTGGCCAGAGAGCCAACTATGATCACCACTAAATGACTATACACGCCCAGCATGTATTTATGTTGGGTGAAATTGTATTTACCCAGATCGAGCAGGATATGTTTATCAGCACCAAGGCCAATTTTGGCAGAAGTTAAAAAGGCATAACCGGTAAAAAGAATACAGGCTATGATGCCGATATTCAAGCCCTGACGGTTAGCCCGGCTGCTGAATAGGCCCAGCAAAAAGATGCCCGCTATACCACCCGAAAAAATGGCGTACAGGGTAAAAACTATGCCCAATGCGCCCTCATCACCGGCCAGCAGGTATAGGGTGGCTATGCCCATCGCCCCTAAGCCGGCCAACACCACTATCCATCTTCCGGCTTTCAAATATTCTTTATCAGACCTGTTAGGCCTGAACTTTTTGTAATAATCCTCCACACCAATGGCCGACAGGCAATTGAGGTCGGCCCCTAAACTGGAGATGGCTGCTGAGATCAGCGCCGCCAGTATCAGCCCTACAACGCCGGTAGGCAGTTTGCTCATTATAAAATAAGGGAACACTGCATCGGCTTTGATACCTGCAGGCAATGGGTTTTGCTGGTAGAAAGCAAACAAAGCAGTACCGATAAACATAAACAATGCCCAAAGCGGTACGGTAAGCGCAACGCCTAATATCGACGCCCTGATGGCAGCCTTATCGGTTTTGGCGGTAAGATAACGCTGTACCATGGTTTGATCGGTACCGTATTTTTGAATAGCGTAAAAAACACCGTTAATAGCCATTACGATGAAGGTGAGTTTTTTGAAATCCCAGGAATAAGGTCCGAAGTTATTTTTATGGTTCACGCTGGCAATGTGCCAAAGCTCGGGGAAGCCACCTTTGATGGAGCAGATGAGAATGATGAACGAAGCAATCCCACCGGCTATCAGCAAAAAGCCCTGTACCACATCGGCCCAGATCACGGCTTCGATACCGCCTATAAGGGTAATAACAATGATCACCACACCAATTATCCAGATGATCACGAAGGTATTGGTGTTGGTCATGTTGGAGAGCGCCAGTGCCAGCAAAAAAAATACCGTGCCCATTTTTGAAAAATGGGTTAACACAAAGCTTATGGAGCTATAAAACCGGGCAAACAGACCGAACCGTTTTTCAAAATATTCGTAAGTGCTTACGCCTATCACTTCGCGGTAAAGCGGCACAATAAACCATACCATTAACAATAATACGATTGGCACCATCAACCCTTGCACCAGCAGGATCCAGTTAGATGCAAAACCTTCGCCGGGATAGGCCAGGAAGGTTACGCTGCTGATAAGCGTAGCCATTAACGACATGCCTATGGCCCATGCGGGGATAGAGCCGCGAGATACGAAATATTTTTTAGTGGAGTTTTGTCCTTTTGAAAACCTGAGACCGATGGTTAATGAAATGGCCAGTGCCAGTGCTATGATGATATAATCTGCCAGGTGCAGGGTTTCATGTTTCATATGCAGGTATAGTTATTGGTTTCCCAAACGGGGGCTGGCCAGGGGTAGCTGCCGGGTTTTAAAGTTAAACATAATTGGTTATTGCCCGCTATGCGCATATGAATAACTCCGGGAGCTATTAGTTTTGAGGGATATAATTTTTCGATGTTTAAACGCTCAAGTATGGCCCAGGCGGTTGCGCCACCCTCTATCAGCAATTCGTGAAGGGAGGTGTGCTCAATAACCTGTTTTACAATAGCTGCCATTTTATGGCTCAGCAACACCGGGTCTACTTTAATGTCCTTGATAAAATCGGGGTTTATGGCAATGATGGCATTGTTTCCTGCTACAATACTGGATGCCACATGGCTGGCAAAAAGAGCATGTACATTGTCGCCGCTGGTTTCGGCACAAATGGTGGCCGCGGGTACATAATGCACCGGGATATTGTTATGCTTGCCATCGTTTAAGTTTAGCTTGCCCTGGTAAAAAGTGCTGCCAAATACAAATAAGCGCCTGCCTGTGGTTTCAGGATCGGGTGTTTCAATCTTTTGCGGTGACGTTAAGTGTTGAAGCAGGGTGGTAAACAAATTTGCCGAACCTGCCAGCAGCGTGTCCTTGCCTGTTTTTTCAATCCAATATTTCAGGTCGTCTTCGTTATCGGCAGCTCCAATAATGATTCCCGTTGATGGCAGTTTATCATCTTTTTTAACAAGGCGGATTTTTTCATCAGCTCTTAATAATTCAACAATATTCGAGCTTAAGGCCGGAAAGGTTGGATCATTGGCAAAATCACTGAGATGGATAGGCGCGCTATTGTAATAAAACGTATCGCCAATAAGTTTCTTTGAATGGTGAGGATTGCCGGGTACGATCAGCGCCCTTTTTAATCCGGACGCTGTAAGCTGGCTTTGCAGCTCCTCAATAATGTGCCCCCGTAAAACGGAATCTATTTTCTTGAAGATAAAGCGTGGCTGTAATTGCAAGAGTTGAACCGAGAGATCGTGCATGACCTCCTTCGCTGTGGTTACAGGAAGTGAGCGGGTATCGGTAGCTATGATCAACAGATCCGCATCGCAGCGTTCATCAACAGTGGTGCTCACCTCGGTTCTTAACCCGTGGTTGAGGCCAATTCCCGCAAGCTCGGCTGCCCCTGTTAAATCATCTGCAATTACAGCGATCATATATTTATACTTTTATCCTGTTTTTGCTCAACTGCACCGCCGACTCAATAGCCAGTATCATGGCATCACTGCTGGCAACGCCCTTCCCTGCAATTTCAAAAGCTGTACCGTGGTCAACCGAAGTGCGGATGATGGGCAAACCCATAGTAATGTTAACGCCTTTTACACTATCCATTTGCTGTTTTTCGGCATTCCATTTAAAGCCGGTAAGCTTAAAGGGGATATGCCCCTGATCGTGATACATGGCTACCACTCCGCCATAATAGCCGGTTGATGCCTTGGAGAATAAGGTATCGGCAGGTACAGGGCCTTCCACATCATAACCTAATTTTAAAGCTTCCTGTACAGCAGGCAGGATCTCCAAATCGTCTTCGGTACCGAATAAACCAGAATCTCCGGCATGGGGGTTAAGCCCGGCGATGCCGATCTTCAGGTTTTTCTCGCCTAAAGAGATGAGGCCATCCTGTAAAAGTTCAACTACTTCTACTATCCGGTCTTTTTTAACCAGATCGCAGGCCTGCCTTAATGATACATGGGTTGATACATGGATCACCTTCATATTATGCTCAACCAGCAGCATAGCATATTTTTTTGTGCCGGTGTAATGCGCGTAAATTTCAGTATGCCCGGCAAAATGGTGCCCGGCTTCGTTAATTGATTTTTTGTTGATAGGGCCGGTTACGGTAGCGTCAACTTCGCCGTCAATTGCCAGTTCAATAGCTTTTTTAACGGCTTCAAATGAGGCATTGCCTGCCATGGCCGAGATTTCGCCAAAGCGCAGTTGTTCCATATCTACATTTTGCAGATCAAACACATCCGGCTTGCCGAAAACAAACTGTGCGTTACGGATATCTTTTATAGAATTGATAGTGGCGTTTAAGCTCAATCTTTTTACGATATCAAAAAATACACCTGTATCGCCAATGATCACCGGGCGGCAGATGTCATACAGCCTTTCGGTAAGCAGGGCTTTAACGGCTATCTCGGGGCCAATACTGGCCGGATCGCCCATGGTTATCGCTATGATCGGTCGCTCGGCTATCATTGGTATATTGGTAAGCTAAGGTTTTCAACATTAAGCATGCGCTGCAGTTTTATTTGAAGATCTGCTGCTTCGGCTTCGCTAACCTGCAATAAAGGCGGCATCATGTAAGTACGGCATAGTCCTGCGCTTTGCATTAATGATTTTAATGCGGCCAATGACTCGCCCAACAGGCGTTTGCCCTGGTAAATATCGCCAACTAAGTTGGAATGCCTTTGTAATTGCAGGGCAGCGGCTTCGTCATTGTTATCGGCAGCTACTATCATTTTATAATAAATATCCGGGAACAGGTTGCCGGTGCTTGGCACCAGGCCGTCACTGCCGGTAAACAGGGCATGGGCAGATTGTGCGCCCCAGCCCAAAAAGTGGCTGAAATCGGCCCTGCCAGCCCATAGTTTAAGGGAATCCTTTAAACGGTCATGGTTCCGTTCAGAATCTTTAGTGCCCACAATATTATCGTGATAACTTAATTCGTCGAGAAGGTTCAGGTTTATAGATACATTGGTGGTGGCCGGGATATTATAAACTATCAGCGGGATAGGTACCTCGTTGGCCAGTGTTTCAAAGTATGTTTTAATTTCATATTCGGTTAAGGTAAAATAGGCAGGCAGGTGTGCTACAGCAACGTCAATACCTTCATCTGCACAGCGTTTGGCCAGTTCAATTGAGTCGGCCAGGCAGTTTGATGAAATTCCTGCATAAAGCAACCGGCCCGGTTGTCTTACTGATGTTGCCAGCTTAACAAAATCAAGCTTGACATCGTTTGGCAATGAAGCAGATTCGCCGGTAGTGCCCAGGATAAATGGTACACCGCCATAGTTGAAAATATTATCAAATATTTTTTCAACCGCTTCGTGGTCAAGTTTGTAGCTATCGGTAAGTGGTGTAATTGATGGCACTACCAGGCCATTATATTTCTTTTTTAGTTTCATTAGTATGTATTAATAAGCAGCCTCGTAAATGGTAACAGCGTCATCAATGTTTATCGGTCGCGGGTTGTTTTTAAGCAAGCGTGTAATTTTCATGGCGTCGGCCGCCATTTGCGGTATGGTATTTTTATCTATATCTATTTCTTTTAAGCTTGCCGGAATGCCGCATTCTTTAATCAACTGGCGGATCTTTTCTACACCGGCGTACGCTGTTTCAAAATCATTGATACTGCTATTACAGGCCAATGCACGGGCAACTGCGGCATAACGTTCCGGCGCTGCAGGGATGTTATACTCCATTACAAAAGGAAGTAACAACGCATTTGACAAGCCATGTGCAATATGATACAGGCTGCCCAATGGGTAGGAGAGCGCATGCACGCCGGCTGTATTAACCGGGCCCAAACAAAAACCACCCATTAAACTGCCAATGGCCAATTGTGTACGAGCGTCCTCATCAGTACCATCGTTTACAGCTTTAACCAAATTAGCAGCGATGAGCCTGATGCCTTCAAGTGCGTACATATCAATAAAGGGATGAGCATATAAATTGGTATAAGCTTCAAGGCAATGGGTTAAGGCATCAAGACCTGTAGCTGCAGTAACCTCTGCCGGGAGACTGATCATCAAAGCTGGATCAATGATCACTACATCCGGCACCAGGTAGGGGCTAATAATGCCTTTTTTCTGGTTATCAGCATCATCAATCAATATAGCGTTGGGCGATGCCTCGCTGCCAGTACCAGCTGTTGTTGGTACGCAGATTAGCTTTTTAGTGCGGCTTTTAAGCAAGCCGATGCCTGTTATCTCCGCCAGTGTTTGGTGATTATTAATCTGAGCGGCTATGAGTTTGGCTACATCAAGTACGCTACCGCCGCCAATGCCTATGATCACATCGGCTTCGGTACCTTTTACCGATGCAAGCAGATCTTCAAAGTCCTTGAATGAAGGCTCACGTACTATTGAGGTATCGATATGAACAGCAATCCCGGCTTGTTTAAGCTGAGCTAAAAGCGGTTCAAGCTTTCCTGATAGCGGACTGATGGCAATGATCAAAGCCGATTTATACTCTTGACCAATAATCTCATCAGTGAGTTTAAAAAGCGAGTTTTTACCAACAATTACCTGGCCCGGAAACCGGATAGTGATGTCGCGGTAAGAATGTTCAGTTTGCGGCATATACTTATATATAAATGATAGCAGGCCCTTAATTAATTGGTTTTGATATAAAACAAAGATGGATAATGCCATCTCCCGTTTTTATCCAACCGTTATCAAATTATTGTACGATATTATCAAAAGGTATATCTGCCAATGCCTTATTATGATATGATCTGCCTGTAATTGGCTTTTATGGATGACAATGGTGGTAAATGATCACCAAAATGCCGGGAGACGGGGCATGACAGTTCGGTAATAAAAGGCCGGTAACTTAGCAAAAAGGTGATTATGAGATAATAGGGCAAAGTTTTAGCTGTTTAAATAGCTGCCAATGCGCTGCCTTATGATTTATCAACCCATCAAATTATAATTATAAACCAGCCGGCCAGATACCGGTACTTTTTTAATATTTCTGTTAACCAATAAATGCACATGCCCATGAAAGTAGTAAAAACGTTAGGACAATTTATTATAGAGAAACAGGCAGATTTCCCTTTTGCTAAAGGCGAGCTGTCAAGGCTTTTGCGGGATATAGGTATTGCCGCTAAAATTGTGAACCGTGAGATAAGCAAAGCAGGGCTTATTGATATTATTGGAGAAACGGATTCGGTAAACTCGCATGGTGAACGACAGAAAAAGATGGACGTTTATGCCAATGAGCAATTTATTTCTGCGTTACGGAGTGGGGGGGAGTGCTGCGTTGTGGCTTCTGAAGAAAATGACGAACCTGTTCTGATTGAATCGGAGATCTCAAAACATGCTAAATACATCGTTGCTATTGACCCGCTGGATGGTTCATCAAATATAGACGTGAATGTGAGCGTGGGGACTATATTTTCTATTTATCGCCGTAAATCCACCAACGGTGCTGCTACTCTTGAAGATGTGCTGCAAAAAGGTACCGAACAGGTTGCAGCAGGCTATGTGATCTACGGTTCATCAACCATGCTGGTTTATACCACGGGTAAAGGTGTTAATGGCTTTACACTTGATCCGTCGATAGGTGAATTTTGCCTGTCGCTCCCCGATATTAAGATGCCCAAAGAAGGCTACATCTATTCTATAAATGAGGGGTATTATACACACTTTCCTTTGGGCGTAAAAAAATACATTAAATATTGCCAAGTTGAGGATAGCGCAACCAGCCGTCCGTATACATCAAGGTATACGGGTTCGATGATTGCTGATATTCACAGAAACCTGATCAAAGGAGGGGTTTTTCTATATCCAACTACAGCACAATATCCAAACGGGAAATTGAGATTAGTATATGAATGCAATCCAATGGCTTTTATCATTGAACAGGCAGGAGGAGCGGCATCTACAGGTTATGATCGCATACTTGATCTGGATGTTAATGAGCTTCACCAGCGTTCGGCCATTTTTATCGGTTCGGAAAATATGGTTAAACGTGCAGAAGAGTTTATGCTGGCCTTTTCTCCGCAGCAGCCGTCTATTACTCAACACAAACAGGTTATTTAATTAACGGATAGCCCCAATATGTAATTTAGCTGCTATTTGGGCTGTCATGGTCGGTATTTTTATATTCTTTAATTTAAAAATTAGGTAAGACTAATTTTTTTTATTTGTTTTGTATATTGTTTATGATATGCAAAAACGAATGAAGAAATTATGTACGATATATTTTTTATTGATCTCGGTTGCGGTTTGCGCACAGCAAGGCTCTCTTAAAGGAAAATTAACGGCCGGCAGCGAACCGCTCTCTTTTGCCACTGTTACCCTAACCGGAACATCTATTGGTAGTACTACAAATGATAAAGGTTATTACCATTTAAAAAATGTTCCGGCAGGTACGTATACGGTGGTTTTTTCCAATATCGGTTATGTTACCGGGCGATATAAGGTGAGCGTAAAACCTGATGAGGCCACTTTGTTGAATGGCAATCTCCAGGAAAGCAGTTCCAAATTAAATGAAGTAACGGTAACCGGTGTTTCAAGGAAAACCGAGCTTCGGAGTAATCCTATCCCTATTGCAGTAATGACTAAGAAGGAGATGGATCAGAATGTAAACAACAATGTTATTGATGCCATTGTGAAAGGAGTGCCGGGTGTTAACGCGGTTACTACAGGGCCTAATATTTCCAAGCCATTTATCAGGGGATTAGGCTACAACCGGGTTTTAACCCTATATGATGGTGTGCGCCAGGAAGGGCAGCAATGGGGCGATGAGCATGGTATTGAAATAGATCAATATGGTATTGGCCGTGCCGAGGTAGTGAAAGGGCCGGCAAGTTTAACCTATGGCTCGGATGCATTGGCGGGAGTGATCAACATGATCCCATACCTGCCGGTTGGCGAAAACAATGTTTTACATGGAGATTATATTGCCGATTATCATACCAATAACGGCATGATCGGCACCTCGCTGGGCTTATCCTACAAAAAGAACGATTGGCGTTATGCCTTCAGGGCAACGGCGAAGGCTGCACATGATTACCACAACAGCATTGACGGCTATGTATACAATACCGGTTTTCGCGAATACAACTTATCGGGCATGGCCAGGATTGATAAAAATTGGGGCTATTCGCAGATAGCAGCAACTGTTTATGACAACCGGCAGGAAATTCCCGATGGCAGCAGGGATTCGCTTACAAGACAATTTACCAAACAAATAGCCGAAAGCAGTACTGATAATATCAGGAACAGGCCAATTGTAAGTGATGATGAGTTAAGATCGTACAGTATAACCCCGCTGCATCAGCGTATTCAGCATTACCGGATCTATTCGCACAATGAGTTTAAACTGGGCGAAGGCAGTAGTATCAATGCGTCGCTCGGCTTGCAGCAGAGCATCCGCAGGGAATATAACCACCCTACACTGGCAACTCAACCGGGATTGTATGTGGTGCTTAATACCCTTAATTACGATCTGAAATATAATTTGCCAACCATAGCAGGCATAGAGAGTACCCTCGGCGTAAATGGTATGTATCAGACCAATCGCAGCAAGGCGGCAACAGATTTTCCGATCCCGGATTATAACCTGTTTGATGCCGGGACATTCCTGTTCGCCAAAAAAACTATTGGAAAAGTTGATATCTCGGGCGGGATCAGGTATGATAACCGGCACATCCGTTGGAATGATTTTTATGTGGGGCCAAACTCCAAAAATGGGTTTGAACAGCATGTGAAATTGCCGGATACGTCAGGTGCGCATTTGCAATTTCCTTCTTTCAGGCATGTTTATCAGGGTGTTTCGGGTAGTTTGGGCATAACCTACAATATCAGTGAACGCTTACTGTTCAAGGCCAACATCGCTCGGGGATACCGTGCACCTAATATTACCGAAATCGGTTCAAACGGACTTGATCCCGGTGCGCATATCGTATATTTAGGCAACCGAAGCTTTAACCCCGAATTTAGCTTGCAGGAGGACCTGGGTTTCATAGCTTACCTGAAAGATGTTGATCTGATTGCCGAGCTGTTTAATAACCATATCAACAATTACATTTACCAGGCTAAACTAACCGACGCCAGTGGCAACCCTGTGGTAATTGTGCCGGGTAACAGCACCTATCAGTATCAACAAAGCAGCGCCCGTTTATATGGCGCCGAGTTTACCGTGAATGTGCATCCGCAAAATGTGAAGTGGTTGGCTTTTAATAACAGCCTGGCTTATGTAACCGGAATCAACGGCAACAAACAGCTCATTGATGAATCTGACGGTGCAGCTAAATATTTGCCTTTTATCCCTCCGCTGCATATCCGGTCGGAGTTTAAGGCAAGCTTGCAGCAGGCCTATGGCGCATTTTCAAAAATTTATTTCAAGGCCGAAATGGATGCCTATACTACGCAAAACCGCTTTTATGCTTTGGATAATACAGAGACAGCCACACTCGGCTATGCTTTGTTTAATATCGGGGCAGGTGCGTCTGTCAAGAATAAAGCGGACAAAACCATTTGTGAGCTTTTTTTGCAGGTAGATAATTTGTTTGATAAGGCTTACCAATCTAACCTAAACCGTTTAAAGTATTTTGAATACTACCAGTCGTCGCCAAACGGGCACCTTGGCATTTATAACATTGGTCGAAACATCAGCTTTAAGGCGATTTTCCCTTTTTGATTATTTGAAATATTTGCAATAACGTACCATCAGGGTCTCTCGCAGAGGACCCTGATGTATACGCCACGCAGGTTCGGTGTTCTGATTATCCCTGTAGATGTTTGGAACGTGGTTGAACCTCAGGGGCCTCTGCGAGTTTAAGTTAACCCACAAAATTGTTTTGCCGTTTAATCAGCAAGGCGTTTTGTTTTGCCCCTCTGGGGCAAAGGGTATTTCTATACTTTTTATGCTACAAACCTTTTGCACCTCTGGTGCATCTGGCCTTAAGCATCTCAATCAATACCTGATTATGTTGTAAAACCTTGTCGGCCCCAGCGGGGCCACGTGTTTATAGCATTAAAAGAAGGCATTTTTTGGCTCCGTAGGTGCCTCCTATTGAAATTTCAGGTTGCTGAATTTTGTGGGTAAACTTAAACCTGCGAGAGACCCTGAGGGGACACGACAACTCATCACCAAACGGACACCTTGGTATTTATAACATTTGGCGAAAATCAACTGTGATTATTTGAAGTATTTGCAATGAAATATGCCTTTTTTTGTTTTTATTGCCCTGATATTGTACATCATGTGAGTGCGCGGTAAAAAATTCAAAAATCATCGGTCGATGTTCATAAAAACTCAGTGATTTTATAAAATATTCAAAGTAAATGACAGGTAAAACAAAAGTTTTCATTTGCATGCTGCTGTGCGGTGTACTCGGTGGAATAATCAGTACCCAGGCACAGTTGCATGTACCATCTTCTTATGCTTTAATTAAACGGGTGGTGCCCGGTTATGCGCAAAATTTTGTTGTACAGCCACTCGCTGAAAGTGAAGCCAAAGACGTTTTTGAAGTAGAAGGAAATAAAGGGAAAATTATATTAAGGGGTAATAATGGTGTTGCGGTGGCATCGGCCTTATATTATTACCTCACCGAATATGCACATTGCCAGATCACATGGAACGGAACTAACCTTAATTTGCCATCACGCTTGCCAGTACCCGCCAAAAAGATCCATAAAACTACTCCTTACCAATACCGGTACTACCTTAACTATTGTACCTATAGCTACAGCATGAGCTGGTGGGACTGGAAACGATGGGAAAAAGAAATTGACTGGATGGCCCTTCATGGAATCAACATGCCGCTGGCCATAACCGGGCAGGAGTATGTATGGGATAAAGTTTATAAAAGCATGGGCTTTAGTAATAAAGACATGCAGGACTTTTTTACCGGGCCAGCCTATTTTGGCTGGTTTTATATGGGTAACATAGATAAATGGGACGGCCCGCTACCCGCAAGCTGGATAAGCGGTCATAAGGATTTACAGGTTAAAATATTGCAGCGCGAGCGCGAGCTTGGAATAAAACCCGTGCTTCCTGCATTTACAGGACATGTGCCGGCATCGTTTAAAACACATTTTCCTAATGCCAAACTGAAACAAACCAGCTGGAACAACGGCTTTGCCGACACTTACATCCTTGATTCGGAAGATCCGTTATTTGCAGAGATCGGCAAGAAATTTATACAGGAGCAAACCAAGGTTTATGGAACTGACCATTTGTATTCTGCCGATACTTTTAACGAGAATGAGCCCCCTTCAAATGATCCGAAATTTTTGTCGGAACTGAGCGCGAGGATCTATGACGGCATGAAAGAGGCCGATCCAAAAGCTGTTTGGGTGATGCAGGGCTGGTTGTTTTTCAGCGACCGTAAATTTTGGCAAAACGAACAGATCAAGGCATTATTGAATGCGGTGCCTGATGATCATATGATCGTACTTGACCTCAATACCGATTATGAACCGATCTGGAAGCGAACCGAGGCATTTTATGGTAAACCATGGATCTGGAACATGCTGCATAACTATGGTGGTAACAATAGTTTATTTGGCAGGATAGAGGCAGTGGCAACACAGCCGGCTCAGGCCCTTAACGATCCAAAATCGGGGCGTATGGTGGGTATTGGCTTAACCATGGAAGCCATTGAACAAACCCCTGTGCTTTATGAATTAATGACGCAAAATACCTGGCAAAACAAGCCAATTGATCTTGATCAATGGCTGCCGGAGTACTTATTTAACCGTTATGGTGTAAAAAGCAAGGATGCACTTGATGCCTGGCAAACGCTCAGGACCACTGTTTTCAATGGTAAGGATATCCGCGATGGAGCAGAGTCAATCGTCACCGGCCGGCCAACGCTTGATTCGGCTGCAGTATGGACCCGCACCCGCTTAAACTATAACCGGAAAGACCTGCTGCCCGCCTGGGATAAAATGGTAGCCGCTATACCCGCATGTAAACAAAGCAGTGGTTTTAATTATGACCTGGTTGATATTACCCGCCAGGTGCTGGCTAACTACGGCAGGCCAATTCAATTAAAATGGATCAAAGCCTATCATGATAAGGATGAAAAAGCTTTCGGCAAGTATACTGTTGAATATATTAACCTGATAGCCGATATGGATAAACTACTGGCTACCCAAAAGGATTTTATGTTGGGCCCTTGGATAGCCGACGCCCGTAGCTGGGGAACTAATCCAAGCGAAAAAGCACTTTACGAAAAAAATGCCCGCAACCTGATAACACTTTGGGGCAATGCCGATAGTCCGCTGCACGAATATTCCTGCCGGCAATGGAGCGGTTTGCTCAATGATTTTTATAAGGTACGCTGGCAAAAATTCTTTGAGCTGCTGAAAGGATCAATAGAAACAGGTAAAGAACCCGACTTTAAACTATTTGATAAATCAATAAGCAACTGGGAATGGCAATGGGTTAATTCATCCAAGACTTATCCTGTTGTTCCTGCAGGTAGCAGTACAGTTGTTGCACAACAGTTATATGAAAAGTACAGAACAATCATGGGTAACGATCTTAAATAATGGATACATCAGCAGTTAAACCTGGAAATACTGTTACTAAGCCGGCGCGGTTACTATCGTTAGATGCACTTCGTGGTTTTGATATGTTTTGGATCATGAGCGGGGAAGGGGTAGTGCATGCCCTTGCTAAAGCCACCGGCTGGCCGCTCATGGTGTGGATGTCGGGGCAATTGCATCATACTGAGTGGAACGGGATCACCTTTTATGATATGATCTTTCCTTTGTTCTTGTTTATTGCAGGTGTTTCCATGCCTTATTCAATGGGAGGTAAAGCTGGCAAATACGGCGTGGCTTACCCATACCTATTACCGTCTACCGCAAAACGGGAGATTTACGGCTCCATGATCAGGCGTACCATTACCCTGCTTTTTTTAGGGATGGTTGTTAATGGCTTGTTTAAGTTTAACGGTTTGGAGAATACCCGGTTTGCAAGCGTGCTGGGACGTATCGGCCTTGCGTGGTTCTTCGCAGGTGTCATTTATCTTAATTTTAACATCCGGAGGCAGGTTTTATGGTTCGGCATTTTGTTGTTGGGCTACTGGGCAGCTATGGAACTGATCCCGGTGCCCGGTTACGGAGCAGGGGTTTTAACAATGAACGGCAGCCTGGAATCATACATCGACCGTTTATTACTCCCGGGCAGGCTGCATGATAAAGTGCATGATCCTGAAGGCATATTATCCACTATCCCGGCTATCGGTACCGCCATGCTGGGCATTTTTACAGGCCAGTTCCTGAAGCTTGAATCTGCAAAATGGCCGATGTGGAAAAAAGGCATTGGGCTATTAGCAGCAGGTATTTTACTTATCGGGTTAGGCTTGCTGTGGAATATTGCTTTCCCTATCAACAAACGTTTATGGACGAGCTCGTTTGTATTGTTTGTAGGCGGATGGAGCCTGGTTTTCCTTTCGGTATTTTACCTGGTGATAGATGTTGCCGGGTACAGGAAGTGGGCATTCCCTTTTGTGCTGATCGGGGTAAACTCCATAGTGATCTATCTCGCAGCTGAAGGGATGGTTGATTTTCAGCATACAGCCAATTTTTTCTTCGGGGGAATTATCGGTCATCTCGCTCAAAGCTGGCAACCGGTATGGGCGGCTATTTCCATTGTTTTTGTGCAGCTTGCTTTGTTATACTTTTTATACCGCAATAAGATTTTCTTGAAGATATAAACTTATGGGCGCTTTAAATCATATGCGCAATTAGGAAGTCGATAAATGGAAAATCTTTACACTAACTTTTACGTATTAATCGAATTACACGAATTTTTTAATTGGAATTAATTAGAGATTCGTGTAATTCGATTAATTGTGGCAAGCCTGCAAAATATTGGTGTGAAAATTTTTCAGTGCGATTTATTCAAATAGATCCAATTATTTAGAACTCAATTTCTCAGCGGCGGCTTTTGTTCTAAGAAGCTGTTTAAAAACAAATGGAAAGTTTTTTGTAGAGACGCATCACATGCGTCTCCCGTTGGACAAGCCTATTCAAAAGTCTTCTAATTCCGTCGGAAATTGCACGCAGGAGACGCATGTGATGCGTCTCTACATCTAAAAGCAATTGTTTTTAAACAGTCTCTGAGAGAAAAACAGGGAAAATAATTGAGATAAAATCATGAAAAATTAGTTAATTGTTAAAATAACACTTAATATTGAAGTGTTTTTATTTCACCAATATGACCAAGCGCCTGTTTCTCCTTTTTATCCTTGTTTTGGCTGGCACAGTTTCGCGTGCGCAGAAGCAAATGATCCCCAATCCAATAACCGGCGGATACTTTGCCGATCCAACTATTGTAAAAGATAAGGGCCATTTTTTCATTTATGCCACAATTGATCCCTGGGGCGATAAGGAACTGGCCGTGCTGGAAACTACGGATTTTATCAAGTTTACGCGGCACCACATCAATTGGCCTACCAAACAAGCCTGTACCAGTCCAACGGCTCTTAACGAAATGGTTTGGGCGCCATCGGTAGTAAAAGGAAAAGATAATAAGTTTTACATGTATGTAGCCGTAGGGGGCGAGGTTTGGGGAGGCGTGAGCAATACACCGCTTGGTCCCTGGAAAAACTTAAAGAGTGACAATACACCTATGGTTAAATCTACCGATTACCCCAACGTGCATAATATCGATCCTGATTGCTTTATTGATACTGATGGCAGTGTATACCTGTATTGGGGATCGGGCTATAAATGGATCAACGGGCATTGCATGGCCGTAAAGCTGAAGAATGATATGGTTTCGTTTGACGGAGCACCAAAAGACATCACCACCCCGCATTTTTTTGAAGGTGCACATATGGTTAAACGCAATCAAATCTATTACCTCATGTTTTCGGAAGGTAAAGCGATTGATGCCACCTACCAGGTAGGTTACGCGAAAGGTGCGGGCCCGCTTGGCCCTTTCCAGGAAGATGAGCACAGGGTTATATTAAATACTTCTGCCGATAGCATCGTGATTGGCCCCGGTCACCACACCACCTTTGTTGAAAAAAGACAACGCTATATTTTATATCACCGCATTTTTCCGCAAAAGGAATCATTTGTGTTGAGGCAACTGTGCCTTGACAGTTTAAATTTTGACGCGGATGGTAATATCAAAAAGGTGAGCACCAAAGGAGTACAAAAGTTCAATTAACCTTATAACCTGTTATGATGAGAAAAATGCGCTACACAACGCTGGTGTTAATGTTGGCATTTACCTGGTTGGGAGCCTCTGCCCAGCAAAAAGCAAATGCGGCAAAACCAAAAAAGATCAGTCCTGATCTTTTCGGGATCTTTTTTGAAGACTTAAGTTATGCTGCTGATGGAGGGCTTTATGCCGAACTTATTCAAAACCGATCGTTTGAATATAGCCCGGCAGATAACCGCGACTGGAATTCGATGACTGCCTGGAAATATGAGACCGATGGTTTTGGTTATGGTACCATTTCGGTTGAGACTGCTGCTCCTGTTCATCCCAATAACCCGCATTATATTTTGCTTGATATTCAGGATGAAGGGCAAAAAGGGGTAGGGCTTGAAAATTCAGGGTTTGATGGTATCCCCGTTAAGGCAGGTAAAAACTATAATTTTTCGGTTTTTTTGAATGTATTGTCGAGGCAATCTTTGCCTGTAAAAGTGGCTCTTATTGACCGGAAGGGTAAAGAATTAGGCTCTTCCTCATTTACAACAGCCAATAAAGGCTGGAAAAAATATGCCGAACAGATTCACGTGAATTTTGATAATGACAGCGCCAAACTGGTATTGTTGATCAAGGCAAAAGGGAAAGTTGGCATTGATATGGTGTCTTTGTTTCCTGAGGAAACGTTTAAAAATCATCAAAATGGATTACGGGCCGATCTGGCGCAGGTTATTGCCGATATAAAGCCAAAGTTTATGCGTTTCCCTGGCGGCTGCCTTACTCACGGTGATGGTATTGCCAATATTTACCGTTGGAAAAATACCATCGGCCCGGTTGAGCAACGTGTAGAACAACGTAATATCTGGAATTATCATCAGTCGGTAGGCTTGGGATATTTTGAATATTTTCAGTTTTGTGAGGATATAGGCGCAAAGCCGGTACCTGTGCTTGCGGCAGGCGTGAGCTGTCAAAATTCGGGCGGCACCTGGAAAATAGGCGGCACCGGGCAAAAGGGCATCCCTATGGAAGAAATGAGCGCCTATGTACAGGATGTGCTTGACCTCATTGAATATGCCAACGGACCGGCCACCTCTACATGGGGTGCAAAACGTGCCGCGGCAGGACATCCTGCACCTTTCAATTTGGAATACCTTGGTATAGGTAATGAAGATAAGATCACCGGTGTATTTGAAGAACGTTTCCGGATGATCTATGATGCTGTGCACAAGGCCCATCCCGAAATTAAGATCATCGGTACTGTTGGGCCAAGCCCTAACGGGGAAGATTTTGATAAGGGATGGAAACTGGCCGATCAGCTTTCGGTTGGTATTGTTGATGAACATTATTATGAAAAATCGCAGTGGTTTTTAAAAAATACCGCGCGTTATGATTCATATAACAGGCTAAGATCAAAAGTATATATAGGCGAATATGCTTCGTGGAGCAATACCTTGTTCAATGCCCTGGCAGAAGCTGTATACATGACCAATTTAGAGCGTAATGGTGATGTTGTAAGGATGGCGTCATACGCTCCGCTTATCGCCAGGATAGGTCATACTTCATGGAACCCGAACCTGATATATTTTAATGGCACTAAGGTTTTCCCAACGGTAAACTATTATGTTCAGCAGCAGTTTTCCGCTAATTCAGGCAATGAGTATTTGCCAGGTATAATAAAGCTGAAAGGCGAGAAAGCAACAATTGACACTACGGCGGGCACATCAGTTGTAAGCGATTCTACAACCGGGGATATCATCCTGAAAATAGCTAATGCGGGCAATACCGAGCTTTCGGGAGAAGCCGATCTGTCAAAAATTGGTCAACTGCCTAAATCCGCGACGCTTACTGTAATTACAGGAAAGCCGGAAGTGAAAAACTCGCCCGACAATACGCAAGCCATTCTTCCACAATCCTCCGTAATAAAACTGCGAAAAAGGTGGGTTTTCACTGTACCTGCTCATTCGTTGACCGTAGTAAGAATTAGCAGTGCAAATGCGAAAAAGAGCAAATAATTATCCTGAACATTTGAAAAAGACAAACCAATTATACATGAAGAAAATAGTTTTACTGGGCGTTTTAGTTGGCTTATATACAGCGGCTATAGCGCAGTCGCAGCAAAAATATAGTGCCTACCTCTTTACTTATTTTACAGGTGGAAAAGGCGGAGAAGAAATTCGTTTTGCCCTTAGCAACGATGGTTATCATTTCCGCGCGTTGAATAACAACCGCCCTGTTTTAAACTCGGCTGATATCAGTATTACAGGAGGCGTACGCGATCCTCATATTATGCGTACTGCCGACGGTAAAACTTTTTACATGGTGGCAACTGATATGAACACCGAAAAATACGGCTGGGGGCCGGATTATTCGATGGTGTTGCTAAAATCAACCGACCTGGTTCACTGGACCTCAAAAACAATTGATATCACCAAACTTTATGAAAAATTTGCGGGTGTAAACAGGGTATGGGCCCCGCAAACTATTTATGATCCGCAGGCTAAAAAATATATGATCTATTGGTCGATGCGTTTTGGCGAAGAGGCTGATAAAATCTATTATGCTTATGCCAATAAGGATTTTACAGGCCTGGAAACTGAGCCTAAACAGCTTTTCTTTAAGCCAGATGGCGGCGCCTGTATCGATGGGGATATCGTTTATAAAAACAATAAATATTACCTGTTCTTTAAAACAGAAGGATCGGGAGCGGGTATAAAAATAGCTGTATCGGATAAACTAACCTCGGGATATGTATTGCGCGATAAGTATGTACAACAAACCAAGGACCCGGTAGAAGGGGCGGGTACTTTCAAATTAAACGACGGCAGCGGGTATATTTTGATGTATGATATGTATACCCAAGGTAAATACCAGTTTACCAGGACAACCGATCTTGAAAATTTTAAACTGATCGATGACGAGGTATCTATGAATTTTCACCCGCGCCATGGCACGGTAATGCCAATAACTTCAAAAGAAACGGCCGCGTTGACAGCCAAATGGGAAACACCCGAAGATGTGATACTTTCTCCCATTAACAAGCAGATAAAAACCATCAATATCGTTTTGGATACCGCAGCCGGTAAGGTTCACCTGCCTGTAAAACCGGGTACTGACTTAAAATCGTTTGATCCTCGTTTTACTTTGTTTCCTGGCGTTACTATCAGCCCTGCAAAGCCGCAGGATTTTACGAAAGGGGCGGTTAAATATTCAGTGACCATAGCAGGTAAAAGAGCGCAGGTTTTTGAGGTTACCGCTCAGGAAACCCATAACCCGGCTATAGCAGGATATTATGCTGATCCGGAGATCTTGTATGCCGAAAAAACAGGCAAATTTTACATCTATCCAACCAGCGATGGTTTTGACGGTTGGTCGGGCAAATATTTTAAGGCGTTTTTTTCGGATGATATGGTAAACTGGAAAGATGAGGGTAAGATCCTTGATTTGCCGCAGGATGTGAGCTGGGCGAAAAAGAATGCCTGGGCACCTTGCATCATCGAAAAAAAGATTGGCAACGAGTATAAATACTTCTATTATTTTGCTGCTGCGCAAAAAATAGGGGTTGCAACCGCAAATGACCCTGCTGGGCCGTTCACCGACTCGGGTAAACCTTTGGTAGCACAACTACCAGAAGGTGTTAAAGGTGGGCAACAGATCGATGCGGATGTTTTTGCAGATCCGCAAACAGGTAAAAACTATCTGTACTGGGGCAATGGTTATATGGCCGTAGCCGAATTAAACGATGATATGGTTTCGTTGAAGCCGGGCACCACTAAAATCCTAACGCCGTATGCTCATTATAACGAAGGTACCTACGTGTTTTACCGTAATGGTACCTACTACTTCATGTGGTCGGAAAATGATACCCGCAGCCCTAATTACAGTGTGCATTACGGCACTTCAAAATCTCCTTTGGGGCCAATCGAAATCCCTCAACAAAACACGGTTATTGCCAAAGATGCTGCCAAAGGTATTTATGGTACAGGTCATAATTCAGTGATCCAAATCCCGGGTACCGACGAATGGTATATCGTTTACCACCGCTTTAACTATCCTAAGGGAATTACCATGGGCGATGCTGCGGGATATAACCGTGAAGTGTGTATCGATAAAATGGAATTTGATGATAAAGGACTGATCAAACAGGTTACGCCTACGCATGAAGGTATAAAACCGGTACATGTAAAAAAGTAAACCATGATTATCGGATACCGGTAAGGTTCTTTAAACTACCACACGGATCTGCTTAGAAACTATTTGAAGATTAAATCTTTATTCATTGCCGTTGACTTTAGTCAACGGTTAAAGAAATTAACAAAACGGCTTTAGCCCCAATATCCGAGCGGTATTTTGGCTAAAGCCGTTTGTTTTACTATCATTATTCCGTTGACTAAAGTCAACGGCAGTGAACTTTATGTGTAGTCAATAAATCTATCCCGTTTTTAAACGGTTACTTAGCAGTTCGCAAGCCGGCTTTTTATTTTTTGTTCCGTTTTTTACAATTCAGGAGGCTGTGTAGTATCCTATATTTGTATTAATGGTTTTCAAAGAAATCCTTCCGGGCCCAAGGCTACAGCCTTATATCAAGTGCTTCTACCTGTACGAATCCGATTCGGACAGAAGCTACGATGATATCGTGTTTCCGAGCGGAACCATGGAAGTGATCTTTAACCTCGGTGCTGGGAACTGGAAATCAAAAAAAGGCGACGAGTTTTTTACCACTCCGCCTGTTGAACTTTGGGGGCAGATCACCAAGCCATTGGCTATACAGTCGGTAGGGAGAAATACGATGCTTGGATTTCGTTTCTACCCGCATTCGGCGGCTTATTTCTTTGACGAAAATGTATCAGAATTTAATGACGAAATTGTTGATGCCACGCACGTATTCGGCCCTAAATTGAGAACGCTTTATTTAAAATTATTAGAAACTGCCGACCTGAACACAAAGGTGGTCATGATTGAAGATTATTTATGGAGCCGCTTATCTGTTACTGAAAAAAAACATTCAAAGATCAAATTCATCGGGGATATCGTCAGCAATCTTAAAAAGAACTACAGCGACGATAATATCCTCTCCATTTCCAGTCGTTATAATATCTCCTCAAGGCATTTAAATACCCTTTTTTCTCAGTACACCGGTTTGCCGCCAAAATTGTTTTATAAGATAAACCGCTTTCAGCATAGCCTTAACCTGGTAAGCGCTAACGAAGAAAAGCTGACCAACGTAGCCTATAGCGCCGGTTATTTTGATCAGGCCCACTTTATAAAAGAATTTAAACTTTTTACAGGTTTTACACCCAACTCTTTTGCCGCGCATGCATCGCCTATAAACCAGGTATTGGCAGGCAGTTAATATCGCTTCCGTTTTATACAATTTTGGGCTATTTAAGCCATATAGTTTTGCTGTTAATAAAAATACAACAAAATGAAATCAGCAAAAACACCACAGGAAGTGCACGCAGTACTTGCGGCAGCTTTTAACACCAAAGATGTAAATGTAGTTATGAATGTATATGATGCCAACGGCATCATTTTTCCTGAACCGGGAAAAGAAGTATCAGGCAGGGCCCAGTTTGAAGAAGCTGTAAAAAGCATCTGCGCTGTTCCCGGAGTAATGGAAATTAAAACCGTTTACTGCCTGCAATCGGGCGATGTGGCCGTAGGCCGGTCGGAGTGGAGCGTAACGGATAATGGGAAAACACAAGTAGCTGCAAAGGGCATCGAGCTGATGAAACAGGAACCCGACGGCAGCTGGAAAATTATCATCGATCACGCCTTCGGAGCAGAGGCTAATCTCGTAGCCTGATTTAAATTCAGAAACAACAATGGCCGGGTTTACCCTGCCATTGTTGTTTCACCTTTCACCTTTCACCTTTCACCTCAATCTCTTCCGTTTTATACAATTTTCGAGAAAAAAGTAGCGCTACTTTTGAGGTATAAATTAAAATACGATCATGAAAAATAGATTTAAAGAATTTTTGGCCCTGCACCATAAAACCGAACTTTTTCAAATTGGCAATGTATGGAACGCGCAAAGCGCACAGGTTTATGATAAGTTAAATTTTGAAGCAATTGGCACATCAAGCGCTGCTGTTGCCGCAACATTAGGTTTTGCCGATGGCGAGGAGATGAGTTTTGACGACTACTTTTTTGTTGTCAAACACATCGCTGCAAAAGCATCCGCTATTTTATCGGTTGATCTTGAGGCTGGTTACGGTAATACGCCCGAAGAAATCTGCAACAATATCATCCGTTTGCATAGCATTGGAGTGGCGGGTATTAACATCGAAGATTCAATTGTAATTGAAGGCAACAGGAGTATCGCTGATGCAAATGAGTTTGCCGCAAAGCTTAAGCAGCTTACCGATCTACTGGCTAAAGCAGGAGTAGAAGTATTTATAAATGTACGTTCAGATTCATTTTTACTTGGTTTGCCCAATGCGCTTGAAGATGCCCTGAACCGCACTAAACTTTACCAGGGATCCGGCGTGCATGGTTTGTTTTTTCCCTGCATAACTCAAATAGCAGATATTGAAAAGATAACAGCCTTGTCTACCCTTCCTGTGAGTGTAATGTGTATGCCTGATCTTCCTGATTTTAAAAAATTACAGGATGCCGGGGTAAAGCGAATAAGTTCAGGCAACTTTTTAAATACTAACATCTATAATGTATTGGAAAATACAGTTGAAAAAATAGTTGCCGAAAACAGTTTTGCGAGTGTGTTTCATTAAGCCGCCGCGTCTCAACTACAGGTTGTAAAAAATTGAAAACCATACAACCCTGTTTTAAGTTACTTTAAGGTAGTTAATCTACAAATAAGTTTAGGTTAAAGGTCCCTGCGGCGAGCGTCAGGGACTTTTATTTTTTTACAGGAATAGTTTCAAAAGGTTTAGAGATAATCTAACCAGCGTATAATTAATTGCATTGACAATAAACCGATGCCGGTACACTTATTTGATTTTCCTGCGGCCTAAGCTATGTTTTCTAACTTAATAAAATCCTGACCTTAACATAACACTGCAAAACTTGCCAGCCTTAATTCATTTTATTGCAATAATTATATAATGTCTATGGTTTTAGTAGAAATTATATATATTTGCATTGTCAAAACGGTTCTTTGAATATTTTATTATCAAGAAAGACTGAGGGAAAGGCCCTGTGATGTCTTAGCAACCTGTAAGCCCATTGTTATAAAGGTGCTAATTCCTGTCTGCCCAAATAGGGTGGAAAAGATAATGTAATAAATTATTGTCCTGTATATACAGGGCTGTATCTGCTTCTTTTCTCCCTTCTATTCTTGCTGTTTAAAATATCGAAATATTACTGAGTTGATTTAACGTATATAGCAATGAAAATTAAACATTTACTTATTACCTGCTCGCTTTCAATAACAACATTGCTTGCTGCTGCACAAACAAAAACTACTGCAGACCCTAATGCAGATCGGGGTTATATTGTAAAGACGGGTGACGTGGCCCCCACCGATTTTGAGCTTGTACTAACCGATGGTACCAAAACATCACTGAAGCAATTACGTGGTAAAGTGGTTGTCCTGCAATTCACCGCAAGCTGGTGCAGCGTATGCCGGGAGGAAATGCCGCATCTGGAAAAAGAGATCTGGCAGGCTTATAAAGATAAAGGACTGGTTTTAATAGGAGTTGACCGCGATGAGCCGCTTGAAAAAGTAAAGGGCTTCCACCAGGTTATGCATATCAGTTACCCATTGGCCCTTGATCCCGGTGCTGATATATTCGGTCGCTTTGCCAATAAAAAAAGCGGTGTCACGCGTAATGTGGTTATCGACCGCGATGGCAAAATTGTTTACCTGACCCGTTTATACGATAAGCAGGAATTTGCCTCAATGCTAAAAGCTGTGGATGCTTTGGTAAACAATAAAACAGCATCTGTTAACTAAAAAATGCTGATGGTACGCCTGCTTGCCATCAATAAAAAGAGAATCTATCTGCACTTATTTAATATCGTTTTTATGAAAACAAAAACTACCCCCTTACACAAAAATGATTTCGCTTCGGTAAGCCTGTCAACCTGTAAATCCATCTATCCTGATATGCAAAGCATGCGTTGTTGCTGTTAATCTTTTACAGCTTGCATGATGTGTTTAAATGCGGACTTGCTGCAGCTTGCCGTAGTTAAACAGCTAACATCCCCTAATCAATTCTTTACAGTTACAATTGGTTTATGAGCCGGGCAAATTTTGCCTGCTAAGGCTATCGCCATGTTTCAGTATCTGTATCGGCATCAAAAATTAATTACAAACATTAATTATCATGTTAAAACTTTACAAGTTATTGCTGGCAGTTGTATTGCCATTTATCCTCACCCAAACGGTTGCTGCGCAATCTGTTAAAATAAGCGGAGTGGTAACCGCTAAATCTGACGGGCTGCCGCTGCCGGGCGTTAGCGTATCTGTTAAAGGTAAAACCACAGGTGCCCAAACCAATGTTGATGGTAAGTTTACCATCAGTGCCAATGTAAATGATGTGCTTAGGATAAGTTACATTGGCTTTACAACCCAGGAAGTGCCGGTTACTCAAAATTCATCAACGTTAAATATTGTGTTGGTTGAAGCCGCTAATTCATTAAATGAAGTAGTTATAACGGCGCTCAATATCTCAAAGGACAAAAAATCATTGGGTTATTCAGTACAGGGATTAAAATCAAAGGATATTTCTGAAGCCAAGGAAACCAATTTTGTAAACGCGCTTGCCGGTAAAGTTGCCGGTGTACAGGTTACAAACAGCCAGGGTGATATGGGCTCCTCACGCATCATCATCCGTGGCGAAACTTCTATAAATAAAGATAATCAGCCCTTGTTTGTGGTTGACGGGGTTATTGTTGACAATACTCAATTTTTAGGGACTAATGGCTCAAGAGATTTTGCCAATGCACTTTCTGATCTTAATTCGGAAGATATAGAGTCGGTAAGTGTATTGAAAGGGCCAAATGCGGCAGCCCTATACGGTTCACGCGCTGCAGCCGGTGTTGTGCTTATCCGTACCAAAACCGGTAAGGGGGCAAAAGGGCTTGGGATAACCATAAACTCAAACACCAGTTTTGCAAGTGTGCAGGTATTGCCCGATTATCAGAACCAGTATGGTCAGGGTTCGAACGGGAAGTTTAGCTATGTTGATGGTAAAGGCGGCGGCGTAAATGATGGCGTTGATGAAAGCTGGGGACCGGCGCTGGATGGTGCATTAATACCTCAGTTTAACTCTAATGGCAAGGCTGTTCCATTTGTAGCGCACCCCAATAATGTAAGAGACTTTTTTAATACAGGTGTTACGTTGAATAACGGTATCGCGTTTGCCGGCAGTAATGAAAAAAGCGATTTCAGGGTATCATATAATAACCTGCACCAAACAGGCATCGTTCCAAATACATCGCAGGGACGTAACTCATTCGCTTTAAATTCAAGCTACCGTTTCAACTCTAAATTAACGGTAAATACCACGGTTAATTATATTAAGGATGATGCCGACAACCTGCCTGGTGCATACGGAAAACGTGCAACCAGTACCATGCTTCAGTTTACGTGGTTTGGCCGCCAGGTTGATATCAGTCAGTTAAAAAATTATAAAGATGCCAATGGCAACACCTTTAACTGGAACAACAGCTATTACAGCAACCCTTATTGGCTGGCTTATGAAAACACGGTTGGCCAGCACAAAAATCACCTCATCGGAAGCGTTGAGTTGAATTATAAGATCGTTGATGGCTTATCTGCAAATTTCCGCTCAGGTACTGATTTTTATAACGATCGCCGTAAGATCAAAGTAGCGTACGGTACCAACGGAACTCCGTTTGGCTCGTATGAGGAAGATGCGTATAATGTAAATGAAAATAACACCGAAGGCAGGTTGCAATACAATAAAAAGCTGAACAATGATTTCTCGCTCGATGCATTTGTTGGTGGTAACATCTCTGTAAAAACAATCGAACAAAATGATCAGTTAGCGCCTAAGCTTGCAATTCCGGGGCTGTATAACATGAGTAATTCGCGCGATCCGCTGGTTTCAACAAATAATTATTATAAACTTAAAACTAACAGTGTATTTGGCTCGGCACAGGTTGGATTCAGGAACTACGCCTTCGTTAACGTAACTGCACGTAACGACTGGTCGTCATCATTGCCAATCGAAAACATGTCATACTTTTATCCATCAGTAAACGGAAGTTTAATATTATCTGAAGCGTTGGGTATTAAAAGCGATGTGCTTACCTATGCTAAATTAAGAGGTGGCTGGTCAAAAGTAGGTAAGGCCACTGATCCTTATTCGTTAAGAAACATATTTGCTTTAGGTGTCCTTTTAGGTTCCAATCCGCAGCAAAGTTTGCCGGCTATTGATGCCAATAACAAATTGAAGCCGGAAAGCACAACTTCGGCAGAAGCCGGTTTTGAACTTGGTTTTTTCCAGGATAGGCTTCATCTTGATGTAAGTGCATACAATACCAATAGCGTTAACCAGATAATTCCGGTGCAGGTTAGCTCGGCAACCGGTTTTAGCCAAAAAATTATCAATGGGGGGCGTATTAACAATAAAGGTATTGAGGTGCAATTGGGCATAACACCAATTAAATCAAAAGATTTTACCTGGGATATTACTACCAATTATTCGTTGAACCGCAGTAAGGTAGTTTCGCTTGATGCCGAAGGCCGTTTGCAGTCCCTTCCTATCGGGTCCGACCGGACAGTACAGGTAATGGCAGCAGTTGGCCAGCCTTACGGGGCACTTTATGGAACTGCTTATCAGCGTAATGCTACCGGACAGATCATTATTGACGCCAGCGGCATACCGGTACTTGATGCAACTAAACGTTACCTGGGTAAATTTACACCAAACTGGATGGGGAGCATCAATAATAGCTTTAGCTACAAGGGCATAAACCTGAGCTTTTTGGTCGACGCACGTTTTGGCGGATCTATTTACTCAAACACCAACCGCACCGGAACATACACCGGGGTATTGGCCTCAACTTTACCGGGCCGCGGTGCTGCTAACGGAGGCTTAAGCTATTACTATCCTGATAATAAAACATCGAACCCTGCTGTCCAGGTAACCGGCGCAGCCCCTGCGGGTGCAACTGTGTATAACGACGGTATGATATTCAAAGGCGTTAAGGCCGATGGATCGGCAAATAACACAATTATACCGGCACAATCATACTATAAAGGCTTTACCAATATTGATGAGGCTTTTGTGTATGACGCTACCTACATCAAACTTCGCGAGGTGAAACTGGGGTATTCCTTACCGGCTAAATGGGTAAATAAAATAGGTTTCCAGGGTGCTACATTTTCTGTAGTTGGCCGTAACCTTTGGATCATCCACAAAAATGCTCCGAATATTGATCCGGAAACGGCCTTTAACGCAGGTAATGGCCAGGGATTGGAAGATCTTACCCTGCCAACTGTACGCAACATTGGTTTTAACGTAAACCTTAAATTTTAAAACATCATGAAACTTAAATATATAACCATATTATCCGGCGCGGTTTTATTATCCATAACATCGTGCAAAAAGGAACTTGCCAAAACAAATATAAATCCTAACGGATCGGAGGTTGCACAGCCCGATTACCTTCTTACAGCAGCTACCAAAGCCACCTCTGATACTTATTGGGGGGTAGCCAATAACATGGATGCCAGTTTGCTTTTTGCGCAGTACTGGTCTAAAATTCAATATACTGATCCCGACCGTTACATTTTTACCAGCAGTTCTTTTGAAGAACTTTGGTCTACAGGTTATTCAAAAGGCATCGTGAATTTCAATGAGCTTATTAAACTTGCCGATGCCCAGGCCAATCCAAATTATAAAGGTGTTGCTTTGATACTTCGCTCGTGGACGTTTAGCTTACTTGCTGATTCGTATGGTAATGTACCCTACAAACAAGCAGGCAATATTGACCAGTATCTTACTCCAGCTTATGACAATCAAAAAGACGTTTATTTTGCTTTACTCGATGATTTAAAAGCGGCCCAGGCAGCACTTGATGCTTCGGGTAAAACCATTGCCGGCGACTTGATATATAGTGGCAGCATTACGTCATGGAAAAAGTTTGCCAACTCCTTAAGGCTTCGCATAGCCCTACGCATTGCAGATAGGGAACCGGCCAAAGCTAAACAAGTGCTGGCAGATATTCAGGCCGAGGGTGGCTCATACATCAGCTCAAATGCCGAAACTGCCCAGTTCACTTACTTGGATTCACCTAATCAAAACCCTGTAAGTAACCTGTTTGATACCCGGGATGATTATCGCATCAGCAAAACCATAGTTGATAAGCTGTTTGCGCTCAATGACCCCCGCTTAACGGTATACGCTGCTCAAACGCAGGATGCAACGCCTCAAAAGTATATTGGCCTGCCAAATGGTTTGTTAGTAGGCGATGCCAGCAATTATGGTTTTACCAAAACCTCAAAACCGGGTACTTATTTCAGGGCACCACATGCCCCGGCAGTAATTTTGAGTTATGCCGAAAGCTTGTTTGACAGGGCCGAGGCCGCTGCACGTGGTTTTAGCACCGAGGATGCGGCTTCGCTGTACCAGCAGGGTGTTACAGCAGCATTGGCTCAATATAGCGTTGCTTCAACAGATATTGCGACTTATATAGCGCAGCCGGCTGTTAAATACGATGCTTCTAATTACAAAAAATCAATTGGCGAGCAAAAATGGTTAGCCCTTTTTGGGCAGGGGCTTGAGGGCTGGACTGAATGGCGCAGGCTTGATTACCCGCAGTTACAGCCGGCAGTTGCTGGTACCCTGAATGGTAAAATACCGGTAAGATTTATTTACCCTGGCACGGAGCAAACTTTAAACAAAACCAATTATCAGTCGGCTGTTGCTGCACAAGGGGCTGATGCGCTCACAACTAAACTTTGGTTTGATGTAAATTAAACTTGTGTTCTGAAAATATCAGCGCATTGAAATAAAGTTATTAAACGGGTTTCCCTGAACGGGAAATCCGTTTTTTTATGAAAAATAAAACTGAAATTTGCAGCATGATTATCAGGAAGAAAGAGCATTGGTTCAGGATGCTGTTTATCTGGCATGGCTCTGTACTGCCGCGTTTACTGCCGCGCCTGGGTTTGTTGCTGGTATTATCGGTAATTATAGTATACCTGCATGGCTCTCTGTTTTCGTTCAAGGTGCCATTAAACCCTGCGCCGTTTACCTTGTTTGGCTTGGCGCTCGCCTTGTTTTTAGGCTTTAGGAATAACGCCAGTTATGATCGGTTTTGGGAAGGCCGAAAACTATGGGGCGCCTTGTTAAATGATACGCGTTCGCTTGCGCGGCAGGCTCTCTCTACCACTGGTTATCAAACAGGTAACCAGGAGCCACAAGATTTTATTCAATTGCTTATAGCTTTAACATACAGTCTTAAACATCAGCTTCGAGGTACAGATGCCAGGGCCGATCTGGAACAGCGGCTGCCGGCAGAATTGGCTGCACGCATAAACGGAGCTAAATATAAACCCATCATGCTCCTGAGTGAACTGGGTAACTGGGTATTTAATATTAAAAGGCAAGGGAAAATTGATTCTATCGTGCAGGTTGCATTTGAAGAAAATTTCAATAAAATATCAGACATTGTAGGCGGTTGCGAACGCATCGCGTCCACACCAATTCCGTATAGCTACCGGGTATTGCTTCACCGCACTGTTTACCTGTATTGCTTTATGCTGCCTTTTGGTTTGGTTGATAGCCTGGGTTGGCTTACGCCACTTATTGTGGTTTTTATAGCTTATACATTTGTGGCGTTTGAAGCAATTGCTGATGAAATTGAAGAACCTTTTGGCACAGAAGACAATGATTTGGCTTTAAATGCTATGTGCCTCATGATAGAAACCACATTACTTGAAATAGCAGGGAAGCCTTTACCCAACGTTAAAGAGGTTGAACGAAGGATCATAGATTAAGAGGTTAAACCTCAATATAAAAAGAAATAACACAAAATTCCGGGGATCAGCGTTTCTCATCAGGAAAGTAACAAAAAATATAGCGAGTGAAGATAGAAGAAACCGTGATTTTGGTTGATCGCGATGATCAGGAAACAGGTACTATGGAAAAAATGGAGGCGCACTTTCAGGGCAGGCTGCACCGCGCTTTTTCCGTTTTTATATTCAATAAAAAAGGCGAACTGCTATTACAGCAGCGAGCCAATGGCAAATATCACTCTGGTGGTAAATGGACAAACAGCTGCTGCAGCCACCCAAGGCCCGGCGAAACTACTATTGGGGCGGCGCATCGCAGGTTGCAGGAGGAAATGGGAATGACAAGTGAACTTGATTTCGTTTTTTCGTTCATATACTGCACAGCCATTCAGGATGACATTATCGAAAATGAGTACGATCATGTTTTTTTTGGTGTTACCGATAATTTACCCGTGCCTGCCGCCGACGAGGTATCATCGTTCAAATACATATCTATGGCGCAATTGGCTGCAGATTTGAAAGAAAACCCGGATAATTTTACCCGGTGGCTCGCCATTTGTTTTGAAGAAGTGTTGGCGCATTATAAGCTATTAACAGTAGCTGATGCACAATAACGCCGCCACAGCTATGACAATAATTTCTTAATAACCAGGGCGAGATAATATTTTGTAACGGGTATTTTACATTTTTGCAATATTGTTGTTTATTTTACAATTAATTAGGTAGCTTTAATCTTCCAATTATTTGTGTAATTCACAGCCTGCAATTTGTTAATGAAAAAGGGATCCTTCTGTTGTTTTGTTCTTTTTTTGATTATTTCTTCGGCCTATGCCCAGTCGCCCATCAAAAATAAGATTCTCAACTATTCTTTAAAAAATGGTCTTTCATTCGGCATTGTAAACAGCATAACGCAGGATGATAAAGGCTTTATGTGGTTTGCAACTAACGATGGGCTTAACCGTTTTGATGGTACAAGCTTTAAGGTTTTTAAATCACGCGCGGGCGACTCAACCGCTTTGGCCAGCAATTATGTACAGAAGGTTTTGTGCGATATACATGGCAATATCTGGGCATCATCGCGCAATGGCTTAAGCAAGCTTGATACCCGCACCGAAAAATTTGTGCACTACAAGCTAAAGCTAAACAGGGCAGTAAAAAGCGACATTGGCAATATCACACAAAGCCATGACGGTAACCTGTGGATCACATCTTATAACCTGGGTTTCTCTTACTTCGATATCAAAACCGCCAGCTTTAATAATTATACCCAGGTTAATTTACCTCATTTGGCAAGTAACCGGGTAATTTGCTTGTTTGAAGACTCGAAAGGCTTGCTGTGGGTAGGAACGCAGGAGGGTGGTATAAACATATTCAGGCATCAGGGCGGGGTAATTAACAAAAGTGAAGGTTTAACGCCACAGATAGCCAATCTGCCAGCCACCAGGATAAATGATATTTTTGAAGATCATTTTCATAACATCTGGATAGCAACCGGCAGCGGGCTTGTTTATTATAACCGCCAGGCCAATAAATTTACATTACTGCAAACCGATCAGCCTGGTGTTAAAAGCAAAAGGGATATTTCACTTAATGAAGATAATGATGATCAATTGCTTGTTGGCTTGCAGGATGGGGGGCTTTTTAAACTTAATATAGGCTCTAACCCAAACTTTAATACAGCTAATTACTTTTTACAGCCTGTAACCGGCGACGACGGTTTTTATCTTACCCAGCGCTCTGTACAAACACTTTTTATTGATAAGGATAAAAATGTTTGGGCCGGAACTTATGGCGATGGTATCTATATGATCAGCAGCATTAAAGAAAAGTTTTCGCTGATCACTAAAAAGAAATACGAAGTAAGCGGGGAAAGTCCGATAAGGTTTTATGGCATGTGCCAGGACCGCGACGGCTTTTTATGGCTTGGAACTGATGGCGAGGGGCTATTTAAAACAAGTCCCAACGGTACGCTTATTAAGCAATATAAGGCTGATGGCCGGGCCGGCAGTATTACAGACAATGCTATTTTATACGGTTATACCGATAAAGACGGAAATGTTTGGTTTGGCACCTATGCTAAAGGATTACTGCTTTATAGCAAAAAAACGGACTCATTTACGTCATATGCGCATAACGCCAATGATAATAAAAGCCTTGGGGGCAACGATGTCAGGGTAATTTACCAGGATAGCCGCAAAAATATTTGGGTTGGCACTAACGGCGGCGGTTTAAGCTTGTTTGATCCGGCTACTAAAACTTTCAGTAATTATACCCCTGCCAACAGCGGTATTACTGCTTATGATGTGCGGGCCATTACCGAAGACGATCAGGGTAACCTGTGGATAGGTACTTACGGCGGCGGTTTGGATTTTTATGATGCCCGGCAAAAAAAGTTCAGTAGGTATTTTAAGCCCGCCGATGAAAAAAATAACCTGCCGGGACAGGTGATATTTTCACTTTATGCCGATAAACAGCACCGCTTGTGGATAGCTACAGAGGGGGAGGGCCTCATAGCGTACAACCTTAAAAACAAATCATTTAATAAATTCAACGAAACCAATGGCCTTGCCAATAATACTGTTTCTGCTTTTAAGGAAGTTGCCGACGGTACATTGTGGATGAGCACTAACAAAGGCCTGTCAAATCTTAACCCTGCAACCGGTAAAATATTAAATTACGATCAATCCGACGGTTTGCAGGCAGGGCAGTTTAACGCGGGCTCTGTTTTGTTTGATGCCGATAATAGCCTCATGTATTTTGGAGGAACAGAGGGGCTTAATTTCTTCGATCCGGGAAAAGTAAATAAAAGCAATTATCAACCTAAAGTTATTATAACCGGTCTGCAGATATTTGGTAAGCAGGTTGAGGTTGGCGAGCAGGACAAAAACCGCACTGTTTTAACCCAGGCCATTAACGAAACCAGCCAGATCACGCTTGGGCCCGATCAATCAGTATTTTCAATTCAGTATGCTTCTTTGAACTATACCTATCCAAATAAAGGCGGCTTTGCCTATAAATTGGATGGTTTGGATAAAACCTGGAACTATGTTGGCGATCAGCGCCTGGCCACCTACCGGTATCTTGAGCCGGGCGTTTACACGTTTAAGGTAAAAGCATCTAACCAGGATGGTTTATGGTTTGATAATTATGCTACATTACAGGTTAAGATCCTGCCGCCATGGTATAAAACATGGTGGGCCTATTTAATTTACATAGCGGCGGCCGGCTTTGTTATCTACTACTATATGCTGTACAGGGCGCGCCAAACCCGGCTCAAATATGAAATCAAAGTGGCCCAGCTTTCGGCCGAAAAAGATAAGGAGCTTAATGAACGTAAACTTTCCTTTTTTACCAATATCTCGCATGAGTTCCGTACACCTTTAACGCTTATCATCAACCCTGTAAAAGATATGTTGTTTGGCAAAAGCGAAGCCACCGACGATGCCGGAAACCTTCATATTATTTATAAGAACGCGCGCCGTTTGCTGAGCCTGGTTGATCAGCTCCTGCTTTTCAGGAAAGCCGAAAGTGATACTGATAAGCTTAAAATTGTACGCCTTAATATCGTATCGCTTTGCCACGAGGTGTTTTTGTGTTTTAACCACCAGGCACGTACAAAGCATATCCAGTTTGATTTTATTAGCGAAAAAGATGCGATTGAAATTTATGCCGACAGGGAAAAAATGGAAATCGCCTTATTTAACCTGATCTCGAATGCATTGAAATTTACTCCCGAATATGGTTTGGTGAGTTGTACCATAACCGATCTAAATGATAAAGTTACCATCGAAATTAAAGATAGCGGCTGTGGTATAGCCGAGGGTACCGGCGATCAGCTATTTGGCAAGTTTTATCAGTTACAAAACTCGGCGCCATTGGCGGGCGGTTTTGGTATCGGGCTTTATCTTGTTAAAGCATTTATTGAAAACCATAAGGGAAATATCAGTTATACCAGTCAGCAGGGGCAGGGTACGGTGTTTCATGTGTCGCTGCTAAAAGGCAGGGAGCATTTTGGGCAGCAGTTTGTTTTTGAAGATGTTGCCGAAACATCGGTATTCCTGGATGAGCTGATGGAAAACAAAGGCGAACTGGTAGCAGTTGAAGCAGTGAATACGGTAACAGCTAAGAGTCCGGAGGGGTTAAGCTCTGATACTAAAACTATGCTGCTGATTGATGATAACCAGCAGATCCGCACCTATCTAAAACAGATATTTAGTGGCGAATTTGAAATTTTTGAGGCCGATAATGGTACCGATGGTCTTGAACTTGCTTATCACCTGGTGCCCGATATTGTGATAAGCGATGTGATGATGCAGGGTTTAAGCGGTATTGAGGTGTGCAGCCGCATTAAGGAGGACCCTGTTTTAAACCACATCCCGGTGATATTGCTTACTGCCAGTTCGTCGCCCGAAATAAAACTTAAAGGCATTGAGGGCGGGGCCGACGATTATATCAGTAAACCTTTTGAAAAAGAGATTCTGGTGGCCCGTGTAAACGGTATCCTGAAAAGCAGGAACAATCTGCAAAAGTATTTCTATAATGAAATAACGCTTAATAAATCCAACGACCTGAAAATTTCGCAGGAGTATAAGGAGTTTTTAGAAAAATGCCTGCAGATAGTTGAGCAGCATTTGACCGATCCTGATTTCAGTATTAAAACGCTTGCTGCCGAAATAGGCATGAGCCACTCTAATTTATATAAGCGCATCAAATCCATTTCGGGGCAATCGGCAAACAGTTTCATCCGTTTTATCCGCTTGCGTAAGGCTGCCGAAATCTTGCTCACAACAGACAGCACTGTTTATGAAACAGCGTATAAAGTGGGTTTAAATGATTTGAAATACTTCAGGGAGCAGTTCAATAAACTGTTTGGGATAAATCCGTCAGACTATATCAAAAAATATCGTAAGCCCTTTCACAATAACTACAACGTGAACCGCGACGTGATCAGGGAAAATTAATTGTTTATTATCCGATAGCTTACTCTCCCGGTCTGCACTTTTGCTGCATGACCGGCTTTTTTGCTTTGTCATAATGTAAAAGCTTATTAGCTTTTGTTATAATTCGGCCTCGTTTCGTAATGCGGCGATAGTGAGTACGGGCAAACTGATAGCGGAGTAGGTAAATGTGTTGATATGTTTTTTGTCCCCCTTGCAAGTATTAATTTACCCCCTCTCCAAAAAGCCTCAAAATCACTGTTTTTGAAGGTTTTTTATCAAATACCCCCTGTCATAATCAGAATTTACCCCTCACTCTTTTTTTGCTTTAAAACGCAATTTAGCCCTACCAATAACCAAGGTTTAAACCAAACTTTTGTACTGCACATAAAAGTTACCGGGGAAAAGGAGGCGGTAGTTATCGATACCAAATCTGCTTTCCTGATTTGTGCGGCCCGCAACCGTAAGGTTAAACCAATTTAAAAACCAATTTTAATAACCATATGAAACCAAATTTACTCGAAAAGGATTCTCCTCATCGGAAAAGGTCACCCCGCTTTTTCGTCGTTGCGGCCAGCATGGCCGTTGCTTGTTTCGCTACAGTCCAGATGCCGGTAATGGCTTTTGCGGGTACCATTAACGAGCAGCGCTTACCTGATGCCAGAATAACCGGTAAAGTTACCGACGAAAAAGGCGAAACATTGCCAGGTGTAAGTGTAGCTTTAAAAGGAACATCAACAGGTGTAGTTACCGATATTAACGGTAAGTTTAGCCTTAACGTTCCCAATGCCTCATCAGGTACGCTGGTGTTTAGCTACATTGGTTACACAGCCCAGGAGGTTATTCTGAATGGACAAACTACTATCAACGTACAATTAACAGCCGATTCAAAATCATTGAACGAGGTGGTTGTTGTAGGTTACGGTACCCAGAAAAAAGCAACTTTAACGGGGTCAATATCCCAGGTAAAAGGTGCAGAGCTGGTGAAAAGTCCTCAGCCCAACTTATCTAACTCAATAGCCGGCCGTTTCTCGGGCGTTATTGTTAACAACCGTAGCGGTGAGCCTGGTTATGACGGTTCAAATATCACCGTACGTGGTTTGGCTACAACAGGCAGCAACAACGTATTGATCGTTGTTGACGGTATTCCTGGTCAGATAGGTGGTTTGGAAAGGCTTGACCCTAACGATATCGAAAGCATGTCGGTATTAAAGGATGCATCTGCTGCTATTTACGGTAACCGTGCAGCAAACGGTGTTATCCTCATCACCACCAAACGTGGTAAAACAGGTAAGCCAACTATCAATTACAGCTTTAACCAGGGCTTTGCTTCTCCTACCCGTTTGCCAAAAATGGCCGATGCAGCAACTTACGCCCAGATCATGAACGAGATCAACCTTGATTCGAACCCGAATGGTGGCCCGAACCAGGCATATACTGCTGATCAGATCCAGAAATTTAAAGACGGATCAGACCCGTTAAACTATCCGAATACTGACTGGGAAAAACAAACCCTTAAAGGCTCTGCTCTGCAAAACCAGCATAGCCTTTCAGTTAACGGTGGTAGCGAAGATGTAAAATACTTTGTGTCGTTAGGTACATTATACCAGGACGGTATTTACAAAAGTGGTGTTACCAAATATCACCAGTACAATTTCCGCTCAAACATTGATGCTAATGTTACCAAACGTTTAAAAGTTGGTTTATCATTATCTGGCCGTCAGGAAGACAGACAGTTTCCGGTAACAGGTGCTGGTGATCTGTTCCGTTCTGTGTACAGGGCAAAGCCTATTGTTGCAGCGTATTATCCTAACGGAGACCCAACAACAGGTATCGAAAACAATAACCCTGCAGTACAGGTAACTGATTTGGGCGGTACCAACAATAATCCAACACAAGTTTTCAATGGTATTTTGAGAGGCAGTTACTCCATTCCGGGTATCGAAGGCCTTTCATTAGATGGCTTCTTTTCGGTAGATAAGTCTAATACCTTTGATAAAAACTTCAGCAAACCATATAATCTTTATAGTTACAGCGCCACTACAGATGTATATACACCTGTAATTGTTGGTGGTAACAATAACAAGGCAACGCTGTTTGAATCGCAGAATAACCAATCGCTTATTACCTCAAACATTAAGTTGAATTTTGTACGCAAGTATGGTTTACACGATATTAATGCATTTGTTGGCTATGAGCAAAGCAAAAACCATCTTGAATATTTTGATGCAACACGCTTCAACTACTTGTCATCGCAATTACCTGAACTTTCACAAGGTGGCGGTGCGGCAACCGATTATCTTAACTCAGGTTACAGTTCAAACTATAACCGCCGAAGCGTGATCAGCCGTTTGGCTTATGCTTACGATGAGAAGTATTTATTTGAAGGCCAGTTTCGTGCTGACGGCAGCTCAATTTTCCCTCCGGGAAAACAATGGGGCTATTTCCCTTCTGCATCGGTAGGTTGGAGAGTTTCAAAAGAAGACTGGTTTAAAAACAGCGTTAACTTTTTTGACGACTTAAAGATAAGGGCTTCATATGGTTCGTTAGGTAACGACAACGTGAGTGGTTTCCAGTATTTTGACAATTATGTTTTGGTTAATAATGGCTTGGTGGCAACTGCACCAGGAAGCGGTTCAAACACTGCACAGCCAAACGTTAATCTTGTAAAGCTTGCCAATCCTAACATCACCTGGGAAGTTGCTAAAAAACTGGATATTGGTATCAATGCCACTTTTCTGCACAACTTCACTATTGAGGCTATTTATTTCCAGCAAAAACGATCTGATATCCTAACAAACAGAAGCGCTTCGCTTCCGGGATCTTCAGGTATCGTGAACCCTTTCAATGATGGTTCTGCAACATATACTCCTTTAGTACCTTCAGAAAATATAGGTAAAGTAAACAGTAAGGGTTTTGAAGCAACTTTAAGTTATAACCATACAGGTCGTGAATTTAGCTGGGGCGTAAGCGGTAACATTACTTATGCTAAAAGCAAGATCATCTTTATTGATGAAGCAAGCGGTACTTTAGATTATCAGCGTCAAACCGGGTTGCCATTAGGTACATCACTGCTTTACGATGCCATCGGTATTTTCCGCACCCAGGCCGATCTTGATGCCTATCCGCACGTAACCGGAGCAAAAGTAGGCGACCTGAAATACCTCGATTATAATAAAGACGGACAAATCACTGCCGACGACCAAACCCGTACAAAATACGGCAACATCCCACAAATCACCTACGGATTTAACCTTAATGCTGCCTACAAAGGATTTGATTTATCGGTGCTGTTTGCAGGCCAGGCCCAGGTTAGCCAATATGTATTACCAGAGGCCGGTAGCGTAGGTAACTTTTACAGTAGCTGGGCCGATAACCGGTTTAGCGCTTCAAACACAAACGGCAGCTATCCAAGGGTAACCGACCGTGCTTCAAACGCTATTAGTGGTGGTTTATATAACAACACCTTTTGGCTTAATGATGCATCATTCCTGAGGTTAAAGAATGTGCAGTTAGGTTATAACTTCAATTCACCGTTCCTTTCAAAAATTAAGCTTGGTGGCTTAAGGGTGTACGCAAGCGCGTTTAACCTGTTCACCATTAGCAAAGTGAAAGATTATGACCCGGAAGGAATCAGCGGCAGCGGCCAGTTTTATCCGCAACAGCGAATTATTAACCTGGGTGTTAACGTGAAATTTTAATCAGTAAACAACAATGAAACTACAATATAAAACCCCATTATATATGATGATGATATGCGGTACTATGCTAAGTATCACATCATGTAAAAAAGATCTGTTGAATGTGCAGGCTACCGACAGGATCTCTACAGTTGCTGTAGAGACGGATACGGCCGTATTTGAGGCATTCGTAGCTAACCGTTACATAGGTGCAAGATTACAGGATAAAGAAGGCGATGGTTCAAACCCTGGTTTTGGCCGCGGCTTTGAGTATAGCATGTGGAGCTCCCTGACCGACGAATCTATTTATAATAATGATGACGCTACCTGGCTTATTCAAAGAGGGCAGCTGGCACCCGAAAACTTAGGTGGCGCAGGTGTACTTTGGGCACGCAGCTACCGGAGCATCAGGGAATGTAACTATGCTTTGAGCATTTTGCCGAAAATAACCATGAGCGCGCCGCGTAAAACACGGCTTGAAGGTGAACTTAAATTTATCAGGGCTTTCCGCTACCAGGATTTGATCCGTAACTATGGCGGCGTTGTTTTGATCGGCGATAAGGTTAGCGAGCTTACCGATAATTTACAAGACCCATCACTGTTTAAACGCGCTTCGATCAAAGAGAGTATTGACTACGCGGTTGCACAGCTTGATGATGCCGCTTCAAAATTACCGTTAGATAATGATGGCAGCTGGCTTTTAGGACGTGCTACAAAAGGCGCGGCGCTGGCTTTAAAATCGAGGTTGACCCTTTATGCAGCAAGTCCGCTATACGCTGCAGGTACCTGGGCTGATGCTGTTACAGCAGCGCAGGCCGTTATCAGTCTTAACAAGTATGGTATTTACACAGGCGGCTATGGCAACCTGTTTTTAACCAATGAAACCAATGAGGCTATTTTTGAGCGTTTATATACCAAAAATGCTAACCATACCCACCTGGAAATAGCTAACGGGCCAAACGGATACGGTGGCTGGGCAGGTAATACCCCGCTGCAAAATTTGGTTGATGATTATGAAATGGATAATGGTAAAGCCATTACCGATCCAACATCAGGCTATGACCCAACACACCCTTATGATCACCGCGACCCAAGGTTTGCTGCGACCGTTTTATATAATGGTGCTCTTTACCGCGGACAAACAGTTGATTCTTATATCCCGGGTGGTAAGGATAGCAAAGACGGACCTGATAACTGGAACACTACCAAAACAGGTTATTATCTTAAAAAATACATGAATGATGCGTATCCGCTGCAAAACCCATGGGGTAATGCCGGTTTCCAGCCGTGGATCTATTTCCGCTATGCTGAGATCCTGTTAAACTTTGCCGAGGCTGCTAATGAGGCTTACGGGCCGGATGTTGTTCCTTCAGGTTCATCGTTCTCTGCACGTGCAGCTATTAACCAGATCCGTTCGCGTCCGGGTGTTAATATGCCTGCTTTAGCGGGCGGGCTTTCACAATCGCAAATGCGTGATGCAGTACGTTATGAGCGCCGTGTTGAACTTGCTTTCGAAGAGCACCGTTTTTATGACGTACGCCGCTGGAAAATTGCCGACGTTACCGAAAATAAACCGGCAGCCGGTGTGATCATCACCAAGAACGCCAACGGCAGCTTTGTTTATACGCCGAAAGTAGCATTAGATGGTCGTATGTTTGCTACCAAACATTACTGGTTACCGATACCAAGGGCTGAAATCCAGGCATCAGGCGGTCAGCTACAACAAAACCCAGGTTACTAACAACCAATATTTCGGGGGAAGAGCATCTTTCTTCCCCCTTTTTTCTCCCCCCAATTATAACCTATATAGCAAATTATGAAGAACGTAAGATTTTTATTATTAGCGATGTGTTGTTTGGTGACCGGGTGTAAAAAGGATATCGTAGCTGTAAAGCAATCATTTGCTCCGGATGAAGTAAAAACAGGAGATAAGCCTGTCACTATGGATTCGACCCCGGCAAGTGCACTGAAAGGTGTTAACTGGGCAGCCGATGGTGATAATTTTAGTGATGGGATACTGGTATTAAGCGGTTTGACATCTGCCGATAGTTATGCCACGGTTTCGGCCAAAGCCGATGCTGTTTTATCAGGTATACAAACCAACACAGGGGCCAATACAGTACGGCTGCCTGTAAATTATTCAACCGTGTCACAAACCTGGTGGAACTCATACACCGGTGTTATTGATAAAGCCCTGAGCAAGGGAATGAACGTAATATTAGGTTACTGGGAAGCCAAATCATCTGAAGATGGTAAGATTGACAACACGACCGAGTTTTGGTCGATGTGGCAAACTATTGTTACTAAATACGGCAGCAATGCCCATGTGTACTTTGAAATTTTTAATGAACCGCACGGCTATTCATTAGCCGACTGGACAACTATTTGCGCCCAATGGTTAAGTAATTATCCGTCAGTTCCGCAGGGCCGGATCCTCATCAGTGGTACTTCCTATTCGCAGGATATTACCGGTGTAGGGGCCGACAGCCGTTTTTCAGGCTGCCTTTTATCTATACATGATTATACTTTTTTCAGTAACGGCACACTTACAACAGCGCTGCAATGGGAAAACCGCTTTAAAGCTAATATCGGCGCTTACAGCAGCCGCGCGGTGCTTACCGAGTTTGGCATCCCGATGACGGGCGGTAAAAACTATACCGGCGCTATTGGAGCTGACCAGGAAATAGCCTATATGCAAGGTTTAACCAACCAGGCACGTATTTATGGTATGGGGGCCGTTTACTGGCCTGGCGTACGCACCGGCGATAGTTATGCCATTCAGCAACTAAGCGGTACGGGTACAAGCCTTACCGTATCAACAACAAATGCATCGGGCTTAAGCCGTATCAAATATGCATGGGGCGTTGGTGCAGGTGGCACCGATACTTTTTATACTGGTGCTTACTACCGGTTTTTAAATGTTAACAGCGGCCAGGCGCTTGATGTTAACGGCGGTTCAACTGTTAACGGGGCGGGCATTATACAATGGCCTCAAAACGGGGGTAACAATCAGCAATGGATTATTGCAAACAACGGCGGTGGTTATTACAAGGTAACTAACCGCAACAGCGGCCAGTCGCTTGATGTTAATATGAGTTCGACAGCTAACGGCGCTGGCATTATACAATGGCCCTGGAACGGGGGTAACAACCAACAGTGGCAGCTTACTGCTACCAGTAATGGTATCTATAAAGTACTTAACCGCAACAGCGGGCTTGCGCTTGATGTTAACGGGGCTTCAACCGCCAACGGCGCGGGTATTATACAATGGCCTTATGGCGGTAGCACAAACCAGCAATGGCAAATTGTGCAACAATAATATTGCAATAAAACAGCGCTGTTTAGTGCTGTTTTATTTGTTGATTTAAATGAGATGATAATAAAAACTACTATAAGAAAAGTACTGTTTGCAGCCGCGGCTTTAGGGCTTAATATCCCTCTTGCAAGCAGCCAAACCAAAGAGGCTACTATTGATATTGATCTTTCCAAAACGTATCAAACTATCAGCAATTTTGGCGCGTCAGATGCATGGTCATGCCAGTTTGTTGGTAACTGGCCAGATGACAAGCGCAACAAAATTGCCGATTTGCTTTTTAGCCGGGATAACAATGCCGATGGTTCACCCAGGGGGATAGGTTTATCCATGTGGCGGTTTAATATCGGCGCAGGCAGTAGCCAGCAAGGGAATGATAGTGGTATTAAAGACGAGTGGCGCCGTGCCGAGTCGTTTTTAAATAGCGATGGTAGTTACAACTGGCAAAATCAGGCCGGGCAGGTGTGGTTTCTGAAAGCTGCTAAGCAACGCGGGGTTAAACAATTTTTAGGTTTTAATAATAGTCCGCCGGTGCAGTTTACTGTTAATGGTAAAGCTTATGCAAATGGCGGCAAAGTAAACATAGCTGCTGATAAATATGATGCTTATGCATTGTTTTTGGCCAAAGTGGTAAAAGGCGTTGAGCAGGTAAGTAACGTGAAGTTTAATTATATAAGCCCTATAAATGAACCGCAATGGGATTGGAGTGATGGCGGACAGGAGGGTGCTCCATATAACAACACAGAGATAGCCGGAGTGATAAAGGCTATTAATAAAGAGTTTGTAAATAATAAAGTGGGTTCAAAAATCCTGGTTGGTGAAGCAGGCAGCATTAACTATTTATTTACCAAAGGCGATAAGCCGGGTAAAGGCAGCCAAATAGCAGATTTTTTTAAACCGGGATCAGAGAATTACATAGGCGATCTGCCTTCGGTGGCCAAAACTATTTCGGCTCATAGCTATTTCACTACGTCGCCAATGGCATCATCAGTAAAAGCCCGTACGACACTGGCCGATAGTGTGGCAGTTGTAAAAGGGCTTGATTTTTGGCAATCGGAGTATTGCATTTTAGGCGATAACGCAGGTGAAATAAACGGCAACAAGCGTGATCTTGGTATTGACGCGGCGCTGTACCTGGCATCTGTGATCCATACCGATCTTACCGCAGCCAATGCCTCGGCCTGGCAATGGTGGACTTCCATATCTGCCTATGACTATAAGGATGGCCTCATCTACATTGATAAAAATAAAACTGACGGAAACTTTTACGCCAGTAAAATGCTTTGGGCCCTGGGCAACTACAGCAGGTTTGTTAACCCGGGCGCAGTAAGGGTTGACGCTGTGGTTTCAGTATCTGCCGAAGGAAAGCCTTTGCTTGCTTCGGCATTTAAAAATGGGAAAAACGTAACTGTGGTTGTGATCAATCCGGGAACAAGCGATGTAACTGCAGCCCTTAACATCAATAGTGCTAAAGTTCAGTTTACGTCATCGTACTTAACATCACAGGCCGATGAGCTTAAGGCCAATAAAATAACCGGCAGTAAAACTATTATTCCGGCCCGTTCTGTCATTACCATTACAGGTGTCATCAAATAGCATCTTTATTACTATCATAAAATGAAAAATAAAAATTATCTGCTTCTTATTTTACTCGGTATTGTATTGCTGCCCGGTGTGCTCAAAGCACAGGGGAGTGGCAAGCCGGCTTTATTTAATTCGGCCTGGGGTTTCCACAAAGGCGATATCAACGCAGGTATCAGCGGGATTGCAGCCGAAACACAATGGAAAACTGTTGATCTTCCGCATGACTGGAGCATTGAAGGCCCCTTCAGCAATGAGTGGGCAAGCGCCACCGGCTATTTGCCTGGTGGAATAGGCTGGTATAAAAAAACTTTTAATGGTAATGCCACCTGGAAAGGGAAGCAGGTGTATGTTTATTTTGATGGGGTATATAAAAACAGTGAGGTATGGATCAATGGGCATTCATTAGGAAAACGCCCAAATGGCTTTATCTCGTTTCAGTATGAGCTAAGCAAGTATTTAAATTTAAATAGTAAAAATACTATAGCTGTAAGGGTAGATCATAGCGAGTTTGCCGATTCGCGCTGGTATACAGGTTCGGGTATTTACCGTAATGTATACCTGATTGTTAAAGATCGTGTACACATTGCCCCCTGGGATGTTGCATTTACAACACCTGATGTTTCGGCAGAAAAAGCTACCGTAAAGGTTAAAGTGAGCGTTACCAATAGCAACGCAGCAGATGCAGCCGTATCAGTTAAAGTAAACCTGCTTGATGAAAAGGGAAAAGCGGCTGTTGCCCTGCAAAAGCAAATAAAAGTAAAACCGGGCACTCATGATGTTGAGTTTGAGCAGGAGGTTAAATCTCCGCAGCTATGGGATACCGAACAATCAAACCTCTACAAACTACAGGTATCGCTTAGCCGCAATGGTAAAGCATTTGACGAGGTAACGCAATCTGTAGGGATCAGAAGTATCCGTTTTGATAAGGATAAAGGTTTCTTTTTGAACGATAAAAGTACAAAGCTTAAAGGCGTTTGTATCCATGACGACGCAGGTGCGCTGGGTGTTGCCGTTCCTGAAGAAGTTTGGGTACGCAGGCTGAAAATATTGAAAGATGTGGGTGTAAACTCACTCAGGTTAAGCCACAACCCTCATGCCGATTATTTGTACGATCTGTGCGATAAAATGGGCTTTTTAGTGATGGATGAAGCCTTTGATGAGTGGGAGGCAGGAAAAAACAAATGGGTAGCCGGCTGGAATGTGGGCACGCCATCTAAAAATGGGTATCACGAATATTTTAAAGAATGGGCAGATAGGGATGTAGCGGATATGGTGCAGCGCTCGCGTAACCACCCATCAATTATCATGTGGAGTATCGGTAATGAGATCGATTATCCTAATGACCCTTATACACATGAAGTATTAAACACTGGCCGTAACCCGCAGATCTATGGGAAAGGCTACCTGCCGGATCATCCGCCAGCAAGTGAATTGACACCTATAGCCAAACAACTGGTTAAGGCCGTTAAAGCCGTTGATACTACCCGCCCGGTAACCGCTGCTTTAGCCGGTGTGGTAATGTCAAACGAGGTAGGCTATCCGGAAGTGCTTGACGTTGTTGGTTATAATTACCAGGAATACCGCTATCCGGAAGATCATAAAAAATATCCTAACCGTATTATTTACGGCAGCGAGAATGGTATGGCCCAGCAAGCCTGGAACGCTGTTGATAGTAATGAATACATTTCGGCCCAATACTTATGGACAGGTATCGACTACCTGGGCGAGGCCGGTAAATGGCCGCAACGCAGTAACGGTGCCGGTTTAATTGATTTAGCCGGTTTTAAGAAGCCGGAGTATTTTTTCAGGCAAAGTTTATGGTCGGTAAAGCCAATGGTTTATGTGGGCGCGCGTGCAATAACCAGTACCGAAGACAAAGGGATCTGGAGCCATCGTACCGCCGAGCCCGTTTGGAACTGGCAGCCAGGCAGCAAAATAAAAGTTGATTGCTTTACCAACTGCCAGGAAGCCGAATTATTCCTGAACGGTAAATCGCTTGGTAAACAATCGCGCAGCACTGCAAAAGGGCAGGTTCCGTCATGGCAGGTTGATTATGAACCCGGCGAACTTGTTGTAAAAGGCTATAACAACGGTATTGAAGTTTGCACCAACAATATAAAAACAACAGGGGATGCTTATCAGCTAAAGGCTGTAGCTGATAATACCACTTTTGGCAGCGGCACAAAAGGGTTAAGCCAAATTGAAATTTACATTACCGATAAAGATGGTAACCATGTGTTCAATGCTACTGACGAGGTAACGGTATCAGTAACCGGGCCCGCTAAGTTATTAGGCCTGGAAAGCGGGAGTACCAGCAGCCATGAAAACTATCAGGCTAATCAACGTAAGGTAGTGCATGGACATTTGTTAGCCTATATACAAACCACTGGTAACAAAGGCAATGTACAGTTGCAGTTTAGTGCCGGTAACCTTAAATCATCAACCATAACATTAACCGTAAAATAACCACCCCATATATCGATAAATATAATTCCTGCATTTTTTTAATTTATGAAGCTTATAAAACTATTGTTCCTGTTTGTTATCCTGTTTGCATCTTCAACGCTAAAGGCTCAAACCAATAAACACAATTTTGCCCTTGGCGATACCACGTTTCTGCTGGATGGTAAACCTTTACAGATCATCTCGGGCGAGATGCATTATACCCGTGTTCCGCGCGAAGCCTGGCGTCAACGTATGAAAATGGCCAAAGCAATGGGCTTAAATACCATTGGTACTTATGTTTTCTGGAATGTACACGAACCGCAAAAAGGACATTATGATTTTGCAGGCAATCATGACATAGCCGAATTTGTGAAGATAGCCAAAGAGGAAGGACTTTGGGTAATATTACGTCCCAGCCCTTATGTTTGTGCCGAATGGGAGTTTGGCGGCTATCCTTACTGGCTCGAAAAGGAGCAGGGTTTAGTTGTACGCAGCAAGGAGCCTAAATACCTGGAGGCTTATAAAAAATACCTTACTGAAGTAGGTAAGCAATTATCTCCGTTGCTGGTAAATCATGGCGGTAACATTTTAATGGTGCAGATTGAGAATGAATACGGTTCATACGGCAGCGATAAAGATTATCTTGCCCTTAACCGCAAAATGTTCGTCGATGCAGGTTTTGATTGCCAGCTTTATACCTGCGATCCGGAACCTGCCATTAAAGATGGCCATTTACCGGGTTTGTTACCTGCTATAAACGGCGTTGATGATGTAGCAAAAGTTAAAAAACTGATCAATGAAAATTATAATGGCAAAGGCCCTTATTTTATTGCCGAATGGTACCCTGCCTGGTTTGACTGGTGGGGTACGCCGCACCATACTATCCCTGCAGATAAGTATGTACCGAAACTTGATTCGGTATTAGCGGCAGGTATTTCTATCAATATGTACATGTTTCATGGTGGTACAACCCGTGGTTTCATGAATGGCGCAAACTATAACGATCAAAATCCTTATGAGCCGCAAATCAGTAGTTACGACTATGATGCGCCGCTTGATGAGGCCGGTAATGCCACCGATAAATTCATGAAATTCAGGGCCGTGATCAGTAAGCACCTGCCTGCAGGTGTAACCCTGCCCGAAGTTCCGGCAGCTAAGCCCGCCATGAATCTTCCGGCTATTAATTTTACCAAATCAACAAGTTTGTTTGATGTATTGCCGGCTGCTAAGATCAACAGTACGCCACTTACTTTTGAAGACCTGAACCAGGCATATGGCTTTGTATTGTACCGCACAACAATTGACGGCGGTAAATCGGGCCTGCTTAAACTTAAAGACCTGCGCGATTACGGAATGGTTTATGTAAACGGCAAACGTGTGGGTATTGTTGACAGGCGTAAATACCAGGACAGCCTGATGATCACTTTGCCTAAAGGAAAGGTGACATTAGATATCCTGGTTGAAAACCTTGGCCGCATTAATTTTGGCCCGTACCTGCTTAAAAACAAAAAAGGTATTACAGAAAAGGTGCTTTTTGCCGGCACAGAGGTTAAAAACTGGAAAATGTATTCGCTGCCATTTGATGATATCAGCAAAGTAAAAGCAAACTCCGCAGCTAAAAAGACTGCTAATAACTCGCCTCAATTAAAGAAAGCTACTTTTAAAGTTGATAAATTAGCCGATACTTACCTTGATATGAGCAAGTGGGGTAAAGGTATCGTTTGGATCAATGGGCACAACCTGGGCCGTTACTGGTATTACGGTCCGCAACAAACCGTGTATGTACCGGTTGAGTGGTTAAAGAAAGGCGATAATGAAATAACCGTGCTTGAACTGATAAAACCATCGGTAAATAAATTGAATGCTATTGATCATCCTATTCTGGATGTTTTAGGGAAATAGCTATGTGATACTTTGTAAACACAATAAAACTAAAAGAGGATGCCGCTTATGCAGTGGTATCCTCTTTTAGTTTTAATTAAAAATTGGGCTGTGGCAAATAAGCGTTAAGCTGCTTTTGTTTTCTTTAACAGATGAACTCCAATTAAATAAGGCATTATGAAGGCAATAGCAGGCACAGCCACGAGATAGCTCACCGTTTTGAAAGGCTCGGGCCATGAGGGTGGTAGTACAACCAGCACCATGCCTGTTAAACCAAAGAAAATATAATATCTACACACAACAGGATTAAAAAGCCCGGTGACTTTAAGTGAAACAGCAAAAAATACCGTACCGAGGTACATTAACAGCACCTCTGTTATGCTGATCATATAAAATAAACTTTTCACGGGCCCATACCAGTCGGGGCGTTTTGTAGCATCCAATTGTATAAAAATCCGGAATGCATCTGTCAGGTAATATCCCCAAAAAGCCATATTGATGACAAAAAGAGGTACTGCAAGGTTTATAGCCGCTGAAGCCATTACTGAATACAGGTTTTCGCCTGCAGCCTGCAGTTTTACTTTTAATAGTGCAGAACCAAATGCCAATAAAATACCGCCTGCAATGAGTATAGTATACCGTATCTGCTGCTCAGCAGCGCTGTTAACCCAGCCTTGCAATGTTGCAGGCGGCGGCCCCATGCCCGCGAATATTGAAAATAAGAGCCAGGGCGCAAACAGTAATAATGAAGTGGTTACCTGTTGCAGTATGCTGCGGTCGTTGCTTTTGAGTTGATAGCCGCCGAGGTTCCATGCAGCTACTATCATTAAACAGGCATTGATAAGCCAAACAGGCAAGTAAATTTGATAGCTTATATGCCCTATACCAAAACCAATAGCCGCCACTATCAATGGTATAAGGCATAAGTAAACGAGGCTTAGCTTTTGCGTAAATAAGAGTGATTTCATGGATGTTAGCAGGGTAGGATAGTTGAAACTTTTTGTAATAATCAAGCGGGGGGCCAACCCGTTCAAAGCCATGTTGTCTTTTCCCTGGTTTTGGATATGGTTTTGGCAATTCCTTCAAATGGTATAACCAATAGTGCCGTTGCACTTATCAAGGTGTGTACAAATGAGTTTCGTTTCATATGGATTTCTGTTGCGTTGTTTGAACCAATGTGCCGGAGGGAATACACAAAGCAAATAAACGCCATGCGGTATACAATCACTTTAGAGTTTGTTGCAAATACATTCGAGTTTGTGGCATTTTTAAACTTCCAGGCGAAAGCACAAAGAGGCCGGCTGCATAAATTAGTAACAGAAATTATATAGCACCAACTGTTTTAGGTGCAAAGCCAAAATGCCGGGAAAAGCTTGCCGAAAAGCTGGCAGGGCTGCTAAAGCCAACCATATAGGCTACTTCGGCTACTGTAGCGATGCGACGTTGAAGCAGGCCATGGGCATATTGCAACCTTACTATTCGGATCAGTTCGCCGGGCGATTGGTTTATGAGATCCTTTAATTTACGGTGCAATTGGGTACGGCTCAGGCCCATATCCCGCGCAAGCTGATCGGCACTGTAACCTTCCTCGTTCAAATGACTTTCTACCGCACTGCGCACGCGGGTAATAAAGTCACGTTCTATCGATGGCATGGAAAGTGCATCGGTAAACCATAGGTCCTGCCTGTTGTAATGTTCACGTAACTGGTCACGCACACTGATCAGGTTATCAATAAGTGCAAACAATTCGCGTTTTTCAAAGGGCTTGGCCAGATAAGCATCTGCACCGGTTTCAATGCCCTGTATCCGGCTGTTAACATCGGCCTTAGCAGTAAGGATGATGATGGGTATGTGGCTGGTTTTTACGTCCTTTTTTAGTGTTAAACTAACTTCATATCCATCAACGTGTGGCATCATCAGGTCGGTGATGATAAGGCTGGGAATATGCTCCAGGGCAAAATCGATACCTTCCCTTCCGTCGGCCGCAGTTAACACCCGGTAATTATCCTTAAGCGATTGAAAAATAAAATCCCGGAGTTCCTGATGATCTTCTATCAGCAATACCAACGGTTTATTTTCGTCGGTACTTGTTAGCGATGCACGATCAGCTACAGACGGGGTAACTCCGGCAGGCAATAGTTCTGGTACAGGTTCGGATACGGCATTTGCGGGCTGGTATGGCATATTGATACTGACCTTTGTAAACAAGCCTTCCTTACTTTCTATCCGGATTTGCCCGCCCATCAGTTCAACCAGTTCTTTGGTAATGGCAAGGCCAATACCTGTTCCCTCGGCCGAGCGGGTATCTGAAGGATCGGCCTGGTAAAACCTGTCGAACACATAATTTATTTTACTTTCCGGAATACCTTTTCCTGTATCTCTTATTGTTAAAGAAAAAGTATCCTCCGGTGCTTCATTGCCCTTTTTTAAAGTGATTTCCACCTCGCCCTTGTCGGTGAATTTTAAAGCATTTGATATTAAATTGATAATAATTGCATCCAGTTTGTCCCTGTCGCCAAATATCCAAAGCGTATTTTGGGATGAGGTAAAATGCAATGAGATCCCTTTTTGCTTTACTAATGACTCGTACGAAAGAATATGCATCCTGACAAGCGCAACCAGGTTCAGAGGGGCAAGGTTAACTTCCATTGATCTATTTTCAAGCTTGCTTAAATCCAATAATTGATTGATGAGTTGCAGCAGACGGGATGCGTTGTTGAGGATGAGGCGGCTATATTGTTGAACCTCTTCATTGGCAGTTTTAGCTATTAATTCCTTTGCCGGATTAATAATGAGCGTTAGGGGTGTTTTAAACTCGTGGGTAATGTTGGTGAAAAAGCGCGACTTTACTAAGTCCATTTCACGCAATTTATTGGTCTGTTCCCGGAGTTCGGCGGTACGCAGTGCTACAATTTCTTCAAGACGCCGGGCTTCACCTGCTATCAATTCCCTTTTTTCGGCTTCTTGTGCAAGGGCCCGGGCCGATAATTTTTTTACCTCCAGAAGTTTTGCGGTGAGGCTTTCATTAGTCCGGGCAAAGTTAAGGGCCAGGTAAAGCGATAAACAAAGCGGTAAAATTAATTCGCCGGTAGCCATAACCAATAAACGCAGGGAGTTGAGCTGATATGGCCACAAGCGAAATACATCATCCCAGGCAAAATAGTAAAGCAGTATAACTATAACTACACCGGCGCTTATGAGCCATACACCCTTTTGCCTTTTTTTAATAAGTCGAAATACCGACCAAAATCCATCTAATATGAAAATGAAGAACAACTGCGAGAAATAATCGGTCCAGGCCTCAATATGTTGTGAATACTTATAAATGTATGCGGCAAAATATAGCGTACTTACTGTAGTTAATACTATTATTCGCCAGCGGGGAATCCGGTTATAATCAAGTTTGTACAGCAGCATCACGGCAGCCCACAACATGATAACCTTGCCATCGTCTATTACTGTTTGAGCAATAAATTGTATTGCTGGGGTATTGGTGCGGTAAAACAGGTAGATGCCTATTTCGTTAATACCGATCAGCAACACAAAAAGTGCATAGTAAAGATTCAGTTTTTGCCTGGGATAAAAAAGGAACAATAAAAGATGTACAAGCCCTAAAATAAGCTGCGCCGCCGCGCACATAAGCATAAAATTGAAGCGCTGATTAGCTGTTTGTATTTTAGGCGCAAGCTGATCGTAGTTGCCTATCCATGTTTGGAAGCCATAAAAGTTAGCATATACCTCAAAAAAATTGGAATAGTGGATAGCGATGAGGTGCGGGCGGGTGTCTGCGAGCCATATAGGGATGAGTTCCCTTCTTGCGCTCATGGCCTGCATTTCTTTTGCCGAATTACCAACCTTGCCGTAACCGCCAATAGGTTTGCCATCTAAAAAGATCTCCGAAGCGCCGTCATGATTGATGCGTAGTGATAGTTTTTTGTTTACAAGGTCGCTGTCAACTCTGATCCAGGAGCCGAACCAGCCGACTCCCCGCCAGCCGTGCGGTGCATTTTGTTTTCCGAAAGCTGTGTAATGCAACGTGTCCCAACCTGTTGTACTTGCTGCGTTTTGCTGATGTGCAGACAGTTTGCCGGCATGAAAATACCAAAGCGAATCATTGAAATATATTTCGTTTTGTATCCCAAAATTTCTTGAATGTATCAGGGCGGTGTCTTGAGCATGTGCACTTTTAAAAGCACACAAAAACACAATGCACCATAAAAGCGCATACCAACGGATGAACATATTTGAAAAGATATTTCCGCGATACATGGGTTAACAACTCAATCTGTGATAGTCAAAAATAATGTTTTGACATGGGGTTACCAATCATGAACGCTATTAACTGCCTATGGTTTTGGTAATTAGTATAAATACTGAGAAGAGGATAGGGAAAAGTGAGAAGGGAACAGAAATGAATGGCCGGGGCGTCAAAAAACAAAGCGGGTACCTGGAAAAACAGGCCCCGCTTTATCTAAAAGATTTTTGACTGTTAGTTAGCAGCGTTTTTCTTTTCAGTAACTTCTTTACGGATATCCGTAGCAAGTACTTTTAATTGTTGCATTGCATTACGCAATCTTGTTCCGGCTGCTTTGTTGCCTTTTTCATAAAAGCTTGCTGCATCAGCTTCTGCTGCTGCAATTACTTCTTTCACTTTTTCAAAATTTACCATTTTTTTATTTTTTAAGGCCTCAAATGTATGGAATATAACTTTACAGACAAATGATAATACCTTCTCTTCTGCAAATTGACGGTTTAGTTGTTAGCCATAAGTTTTAAGTGTTTAAAATATAACAGATGACCTTTCACTTATTACTTCCGGTTTATTTAACGGCCCATTCATGTATTCCTGTTGAATTATCAACCGGCAATTGAATTTCCATCCGCAAAGCTGTAGTAGTTACGGGTTCAAATGAAACTACGTTGAAACTATCTTTACTTACGCTGTATGGTGTAGTGTTTTTAACAGGTACCCATTGGCCATCTTTTTTATACAATATCTTGTATGATACCGGGATGCGGCAACCGCCCCACGGCCCGTCATCATACCAGTAAACTTTTGATTCGCTAACTGTATGTTCGGCATCAAAATCATACTGAACAAATTCATTGGTGTTTTTAGCGGGCCACCAGTGCAGGTAGGGGTAATTGGTATCCTTTGAATCGGCAGGTTCGTACTGATCTTTTATGGCGGCGAACATCCGCACGTTTTTTAACGATGCGCTTACTTTACTGGTGCTGGCAATGGTAGGTGCCGGTTTTGGTCGTACTGCCGAAGCTTCGTATGGGATCCAAACAGTCATTTCGCTTGGCCCGCGGTTAGCCCAGGCGTAGTAGGGGATAGCCTTTACCATTTGATCGGTTTGTAAAATACTGTCGGTTTTAAGCTGGCGTTTAGCGCTTTTGCCTTCAGTGCTGATCACATCAACACCGTTGAGCAGGTCGGCATGGTAGTTAGCATCGGCAATGGCGTTTTTGTTGATCAGGATGTTTTGCACCAGGCTGTCCTTGTTATCTGGACCTTCAAGGCAATAAACAATGGGGCCGCGCTCAAAGGCAAACCTGCCGCGGTCGTCCTTAACTTGCTGGTTAGCCAATACTTTTTCAGTTTCCATCGGCAATAAAAGCGACACCTTATCGCCTTTTTTCCAGGTGCGTTTTAATACGGCATAGCCCTTTTCGGTTTCAAATGATTTTGCCTGCCCGTTGATCATCAGCGTAAGCGGGAAGGATTTTTTATCCATAAAAGTGTACAGATCGCCAGGTACAGGTTGTTGCTTTGCCCAGCCCGGGATACGTACCCGTAATGTAAATTCGCCGGTTTTATCAGGGTTAACGGTAATATCAACCCTGCCTTTCCACGGATAGTCTGTTTGCTGTACAATATTCACATTACCCCCGGCAAGTTTGATATTACTTGAGTTGCTCATGAACAGGTTAATGTACAGGTCGTTTTTGTTTTTAGCATAAACGTAGCCCGGCAATGATGGTAAAAAGCGGGTCATGTTGCTGATACAGCAGGCACAGCTGATCCAGGCGCTGCGCTGATGCTGGAACATAGACGCCAATGGATTAGGGTAAAAGAACCTGTTACCGCTTAGCGATACGCCTGAGAGCAGGCCGTTATAAAGCGTTCTTTCAAGTACGTCGATATATTTTGAATCGCCATGCAATAAAAACATCCTGTTGTTCCAGTAAACGTTACCAATGGCGGCACAGGTTTCGGCATAGGCCGACATGTTAGGCAGTTGATATGCATCGCCAAAAGCTTCGCCTGCACCGGTTGCGCCAATGCCGCCGGTTATATACAATTTTTTAGTTACCACATCGCTCCAGATATCGTCGATAGCTGCCAGGTATTGGGTGTTACCTGTGAGGGCAGCAATATCGGCCATGCCGGTATACATATAAGCGGCGCGTACTGCGTGACCTTCGGCCTCGTGCTGGTCAACTACTTTTTTATCGGCCTGGTTGTAGGCATCGCCTTTAGGGCCGCGAACATCTAAAAAGAATTTAGCCAGATCAAGGTATTGCTTGTTGCCGGTAACACGGTACATTTTTGACAGACCGATCTCCACTATCTGGTGACCCGGATATTCTTCAATTTTGCCTGGCCCGAAGGTTTTAACCAATAAGTCGGCATTTTTTATGGCAATGTTGAGCAGTGTGCGTTTGCCGGTTGCCTGGAAGTGGGCAACGGCTGCTTCATACAAATGGCCGCAATCATACAGCTCATGGCTCAGTATTTCTTCATTTACCCAACGTTTAGCGCCAATCCATTCATGTGGTTTTTTGGCGTTTACTGTGCGGAAGGTGTACAGGTAACCATCGGGCTCCTGAGCAGCGCCAATAATAGTGATCAGGCTATCTATAGCTTTATCAAGCTGAGGGTTCTTTTTATTTTGCATAGAGTAAGATGCCCCCTCAATGGCCTTGTACACATCTGTATCATCAAAAGGAAACTCACTTAACTTATCGCCATCAAGTTTTTTTGCTGCACGTAAAAAGTTGTCCATGCGGCCGTTGGCTTTGCATTGCGCCAGCACATACGGAATGGTAACCGTAGCGTTTACCTCCATTTTTGGCTGCCAGAAGTTGTCGTTTACATGTACGCTGGTAAAGGCAACCGGCTGAATTGGGTAATCCTTTTGCTGCGCCAATAACGGACTTGTAAGTGTTGCCAGCGACAACGCAAGCATGCCGGCAACTTTTTGTTTATTGATCATGATATTCAGTTTCTTTTAATTAAAAATTAGTTTTTAACCATGCGTGTGCCATAAACCGGGCCCGCGCTATTTTCTTTTTGAGGCAGCAGTTTTACAGTTACTTTTAGTTTGCCTTTAGTTAACTCGATAGGGAGGGTGTAGCTGATATCATAAAAACGGCTTTCCTTGTACTGGTTCAGGTCTTCGGTAGCCAGTTTTACGCCATCAATCATGATGTCAAATTTTCTGCCGCGGTTATCCATACCCCAGTAAGTATTAATGAGGGTATTTTGAGCGTTGGCGTCAACCTTCATTTCGTATTGCAGGTAGCCACCGTTCTCTGTCGATCTCCATTTCTTTTGGTGGTCTTCGCCGGTAGTGGCGTTTTCGCTTGTGAAGTTATGGTCGCGTTCAGGTTGCATTTCGCCTAAGCGCACAATATCCATGGTACGGGCTTCCAGTTCCTGTTGCTTTTTCCTTTGCTCCTCATAGGCTTTTTGTTGTACTACCCAGGTTTGCGGCGTAAACACATCCCAGTAAATAGAATAGTATTGGTTTTGAGTTTGATTGAATGGGATCAGGGTAACTTCTTCAGGTTTTGAAATATTCACCGTGCGGAAGCTTAACTGTTTTTTATCAATCATCTGCAGCCATTGGTTAGGGTCTGTTTCGCTGGTCACAAATACCGGAACGCCTTTTAACGGATCGGGCTCGGTGTTACCTAATACGCCCGCAAGCAATACCGGGCCGTAAAATACGGCACGCCTGTTGGCATTATCAGGCATGGCTTCGGTGTAAAGTTTTTCGGGCGTAGTGAATTCAATTTTGTCGTTGTTGTTCCATTTGCGGTTTAAAATTATGTAGCCCTGATCGTCCGTTGTTGCCGTTTGCGCTTTTCCGTTGATGCTGATGCTGGCATTTGCAGTCCATTTTGGTTTACGGATGCGGATAGCCAGCGTAACCGGTTTTTTGGTGTTTACACTAAATGAGATGTGATCATCATTAGGGAAACTGCTTTCCTGCTTTACCGATAGGCCTTTTGATGCCCAGTTAAGCACCGATGGGATGAACAGGTTCACATATAAACTACCATCAGCCCCTTTAAAATAAATGCTTTCGTTGTATTTAACGTGATTTTCCATGCCCGAGCCAACGCAGCAAGTAAAATCATCAAAAGGAGTACTGTAATGCTTGGTGCCGCCCATCCTTAAGGGCACAAAGTAGCACATCATGCCGTCAGCATGGTTTTGTGAGGCAAGGATGTGGTTATACAACGCTTTTTCATAATAATCCATCAGCATAGCCGAAGGCTCAACTGCAAACAAATGCCGGGTTAATTTCAGCATGTTGTAGGTGTTGCAGGTTTCAGTTGTGTTTTCGGTAAGCTTATCATTAAGCTTATCTGCATCGCTCAGGTACTCGTAATTGCTGTTACCGCCTGTAGCATAGGAGTGGTGGTTAACAATAGTTTCCCAAAAAAAATCGGCAATATCTTTGTCCTTTTTATCGCCGGTAAGCTCATACCTGCGGGCACTGGCTATAATTTTCGGGATCTGGGTGTTGGAGTGCTTGCCCGGCAAAATATCCTGCCGTTGTGAAAGGGGATCAAGGATCTTTTTATCGTAGAACTTATAAGATAGCCCGAGATATTTTTTATCACCTGTAATAGCATATAAATTGGCAAGCGTTTCGGCCATTCCTCCGTACTCGCACAGGAGCATTTTTTGCAGTTTTTCGTCATCAAGGTTCTTGATGGTTTCGCCCGTCCAATCGGCCATGCCTTTGCATACTTTCAGGGCCTCTGCATTATTGCAATATAAATAGGCATCCAGCAAGCCACCCATAACCTTATGTACAGTATACCACGGCGACCAGCCACCATTTAAATCAAAACCACGTGAACGGATATCGCCTTTGGCAACCTCGGCCCAAATGGTATCTTCTTTAGGGATGGCACCTACATAACCGGTTTTACGGGCTACCTGGCATTCATCAAGCTCTTTAACTATATAGTTTACACGTTTTAAAAATTCCGGATCGCGGGTTGATGCATAATGCATGGATATAGCCGACAGGTAATGGCCCAGCGTATGCCCTGCCAAACCCGATGATTCCCAGCCTTCATACATTTTACCCTTAGGCTTAAGGCCCGAGTGTGAGCGGAAAGCCGAAAGTAACCTGTCTGGTTCTATTGATAGTAAATATTTAACATCAGCATCCATTGCTTTTTTAAAAGGGCTCTCCAGTAATTGAACATCCTTTAAGTTAAAAGAGTAAGCTTTAACCGGCACTACTGGTTTTATTTTTATCCGGGCATCGTTCCATTCGGGTACGTATGATTGCGCCTGTATAGTTTGTGCCCCGGCTAAGCAGGCCGCGAGGCATAAGTTCAATTTAAACCACTTTTTTATTAGCATGATAATTTTGTGTAACTGTAAGAATAAGTTTCAACTAAATTAGTGTGCTTTGCACAATTATTTTGAATAATATTTTGCAGTTGATAGCAGGATTTTATCCGCTTTTTTAACGCAACGGCTTTTTAAAGTAAGTTTTTTAACAGCCTTGAAAGTTAACTGTCAGGATATTAACGTTCTGTCGGTTATTTATATAAATATAACAGCAAATTAATGCTATTGTAACAGGAATGTTAAGATATGGGTATTATTGGCAAATTTCATAAAAAAATAAGGGGAGGTGTCCGGATAGTTTTACGTGGCTGGAATACAGCGTGTAATACATAGTCATTAACCCCAAATTTTAATTTATGAAGTTTAAACAATTACTAAAGAGGTTTATGTTGCCTTTACTAAGTGTGTTTGTGTTTTGTTACAGCACGTATGCACAAACAGTAACACTAAAAGGAAAGGTAACCGACGAGAAGGGCGAGCCTATAGCCGGCGCTTCCGTTAAGATAAAAAATACAAACATAGGCTCCGTTACCGGTGGTAGCGGCATGTTTAGTATTAATTATACCGGGCAGGGTACATTAGTTGTTAGTGCTATCGGTTTTACCGCGCAGGAAATTAAGTTAACGGGCCAGGCGCAGGTTAATATAGCTTTAGCCGAGGATAATAAAGTACTGAACGAAGTAGTTGTTACCGCGCTGGGCATAAAACGCGATAAAAGGATCCTTACTTACAGTTCGCAGGAAATAAAAGGGGAGTCGCTTGCACAGTCAAAGGAGCCCAACCTGGTAAATGCCATTGCGGGTAAGGTTGCGGGTGTTCAGGTAACAAGCTCATCCGGAACGCCAGGCAGTTCGGCAAGGATCGTGATCAGGGGAGGTTCTTCATTTTATGGAACCAACGAACCTTTAATGGTTATTGATGGTATACCTGTAGATAACTCAGAAACTGGTAGCCTTAATTCGGGGCCGGGTACAAACAGGATTGCCGACATTGATCCATCGATCATTGCCAGCATGAACGTATTAAAGGGTGCAGCAGCTACAGCCTTATATGGTTCAAAAGGCGCTAATGGTGTTGTTATCATCACTACAAAAAATGGTGCCTTAAACAAAAAACCACTGATCACATTTTCTTCTGATTTTTCTTTTGAAAACCCGCTATTGCCGCAAATTCAAAGCAAGTATTCATTAGGTAACAACGGAATTTATTTTGACGGCGAAACTAATAAAACAAGTACCTCATGGGGGGCCGAGATGGATACCCTCAAAATAAACGGACAGCCGGCTAAAACATACAATCAATCTGATCTGTTTTTTAAAACCGGTCATACTTACAACAATACCGTAAACATAGGGGGGGGAGGCAGTAATTCTACTTACCTGGTATCCTACTCTAATTTTAACCAGCAGGGTACTGTGCCAACAACCCAGTTTTTACGCAATACATTTTTTGCAAAGTACAGTGCGCAGGTGCTCAAAAACCTGAATACAACATTTCAGTTAAATTACTCCAATTCACAAAACGACAGGCTGCCCGAAGGCTACGCGCTTGAAAGCCCGGTTTGGACAGTTTTTACAGCACCGGTTTCATACAACCTGCAACCGTATCTGAATGCCGATGGCTCTCAGCGTTTATTCCGTTTCTCCAGGAATAACCCGTACTGGGTTTTGGATAACATCAAAAACCATTCGGGCGTTAACAGATTTTTACCAACCTTCACTGCCGATTATAAACCTTTATCATGGTTAACAATTACTGAAAGGTTTGGTGCCGATGTTTATACCGAAATGGACAGGTACCATGAATCAACCGAATCGGTATCAAACCCTAATGGCAGGCTTGTAGATCAGAATATTAACTATCGCCAGTATAATAATGACCTGTTGATTAGTGCAAACAAACAATTTGGTGATTTTAATATAGACGTAGTATTAGGTAATAACCTGCTTTCAAGCTATTCAGAAAATACTTACGCAAACGGTGTGGGTTTAACCGTACCTGGTTTGTATAATATGGCTTCTGCATCAACGGTTACTTACAAAGAAGGCTCATCATTGCAGCGTAAGATCGGCTTCTATCTGCAATCAAATATCGAATACAAGCGCTTCCTGTTATTGTCGTTAACAGGCAGGTATAACGGAAACTCGGTGCTGTCAACAGCGCATAACTTTTACCCTTATGGCTCTGCAGCAGGCAGTTTCATATTCTCAGAGTTTTTTAGTCCCGAGTTATCAAAGGTGATGAACCTGGGTAAGGTAAGGGTATCATACGGTACGGTAGGTAATGATGGCAGCATTGGCGCGTATGGTTTGTTAACACCGTATAACATTGCTACTATACGAAACCTTGCTTTCCCTTACGGCGGGCAGGCGGGCTTTTTAATCAGCGATGTGCTTGGTAACCCAAATCTTAAAAATGAGCGTATCAATGAATTTGAAGCGGGTTTCGAAGCCGGTTTCTTTAACAACAGGATCAGTCTTGAGGCATCATTTTACAGTAAAAAAACAATTGATGGTATCATCCCGTCAGTAGCACTTGCCCCATCAACAGGGTATGCTTATACAAGCGTAAACTCTGCAGTAATGCGTAACAGGGGTATCGAAGTATTGTTAAGTGCTACCCCGATAAAAAGTCGCGATTTTAACTGGGACCTTACCTTGAACTTTACCCGTAACAGGAATAAAGTGCTGGCAATTTATAAAGACCTGAATCAGTTGGGCAACGGCTTTACCAACATTATTGTTGGCCAGCCGTACGGTGTTATCTATGGCACCCGTTATGCGCGCAACGCTGCAGGTAAATTACTTACAGATGACTCCGGTCTTCCGTATGCTGATGATAACCAAGGTATAATAGGTAATATCAATCCTAACTGGCTTGGCGGTATTAATAACAACTTCAGGTATAAGCAATTTAATTTCAGTTTCTTTTTTGATATCAAACGCGGCGGCGATATCCAGAATAATGTTGATGGGTACGGCTACTTTTATGGTACGCCAAAGGTTACAGAAAACCGTGGCTTACGAGTTGTAGATGGTGTAAATGCTACTACCGGTCAACCTAACACGGTGGCTGTTAATGGTCAGGCCTATTATCAGCGTGCAAACAGCGTATTGGAGTCTGTTATTCAGGATGGCAGCTATGTTAAACTGCGTAACGTTAGTTTAGGCTATACCTTAAAACCATCATGGTTAAGCAAAAGCCCATTCAAATCGGCAACATTTAGTGTAACCGGCCGTAACCTCTGGATCCATGCGCCGCACTTTACCGGCGGCGACCCGGAAGTTAGTTCATTTGGTTCATCAAACGGTTCGCAGGGTATTTACTCATTCTCAACCCCAACCTCAAGATCAATTGATTTTAGCCTGAAAGTTACCCTATAATTCAAAATCATTAATAAGAAATTGTCATGAAAAATAAATATATCACGTTAGTAACATGCGCGTTGGTAAGCTTCACGGGCTGTAAAAAATACATTGATGTAAACCAGGACCCTAACAGGCCTATAGATGTTAAAGAATCGCTGATTTTGGCCCCGGTTGAAGCTGCAATATCACAAAATATTAACGCTGCCGGCGGTGCCCAGCTTGCCACTGTATTACAACAATATCTGCAGGTAATTGCCTTAAACCAGGTGCCACCAAATTTTGGCACTTACCTCATGTACCACCAGGATATGGATGGCGACTGGTATAATTTTTATACCCAGGTAATGAACAACCTTGTTTTATTAAACAAAAAAGCAGAGGCTGATGGTAACGCCAATTATGCCGCCATATCAAAGATATTGCTTGCTTATACGCTTGGTTCGGCTACAGATGTTTGGGGTGATGTTCCGTTTTCAAAAGGTTTTGAAGGGATAGATAACCCTACTCCGGTTTATGATAGCCAGGAATCAGTTTATACACAAATACAAACCCTGCTTGATGGTGCTATTACCGATATTGCCAAAAACAGTACTACAGTACCAGCTGGTGATGATTATTACTATACCGGTGATATGAGCAAATGGAAAAAGGCCGCTTACACGCTTAAGGCGCGTTATTTTATGCACCTTACCAAAGCTCCCGGACATACGGCAGCTGCACAGGCCCAATTGGCCCTTACTGCGCTTGAAAATGGTATGGTAAGCAATGATGATGATATGAAAATGCCTTTTACCGGTGCGGCAGGGGCCGAAAACCCATGGCAGCAAAACTTCCTGCCAGGTTCAACACTGGTGCTTGCGTCAACATTTGTTGATGGCTTTAAAACCCGGAAAGATCCCCGCTTATCAAAAATGGTGGCTCCTGCGGCCGAAACCGGGCTATATACCGGCAGGCAAATAGGTTTGGAAGATATCGGCAGTTTGGAATCATATTCATTGGGTGGTTCTTTTTACGCCAGCGCAAGCTCAAATAACTACATTGTTACTTATTCGGAAGCCTTATTTTTAAAAGCCGAAGCTACATTTGTAATATCGGGTGCTGTTGCGGCGCAACCAGTTTATTTACTGGCTGTTAAATCGCATATGTCAAAACTGGGCATTGCCGATACCGATGTAAGTACATACCTGGCTTCAAGGGGTACTTTAACCAGTGCTAATGCTATGCAGCTGATCATTGAGGAAAAGGGTGTGGCTAATTTCCTGTCGATGGAAAATTATACCGATTGGAGGCGTACAGGCTTCCCTGCTTTAACCAAGGTGAAAAATGCCTTGTCGGATATTCCGCGCAGAGTATTGTATTCACAGTCAGAAATGACTGCAAACCCGCAGCCACAGCAAAGCGCCAAGCTTACCGACAGGGTTTGGTGGGATGCGCAATAGGCGTTATTTAGCAGGCATTATGCCCGTAGGTGGCATTATAGGTTAAAATACGGGCAATGTCTGCTAAATTGTTAAATATTCGTAATTAGTACTATTTTAATTTTGTGAAAAATAATATACAATGATAACTTTTGATTGGAAAGGTGTACTCCCTGCAGTAACTACTAAATTTACAGATAATGATGAACTTGACTTTGATGCTTTTGATATAAACCTGAACGCCCAGCTTGAGGCTGGTGTTGACGGTTTTATTTTAGGCGGCTCGCTGGGTGAAGCAAGCGTTTTAAGCGATGATGAAAAATTTGCACTGCTTGCCCATACCGTTGAGTTTGTTAACGGAAAAGTTCCCGTTATACTGAATATAGCTGAGCAAACCACTAAAGCGGCTGTTGCTTATGCTCAAAAAGCACTTGATAAGGGTGCCGACGGCCTGATGTTATTGCCGCCTATGCGTTATAACAGTGAAGCTCGTGAAACGGTTGCTTACCTTACAACTATTGCAAAAAGCACCGAATTGCCAATCATGATCTACAATAATCCTGTTGATTATAAAATAGAGGTTACTTTAGATATGTTTGAGCAACTGGCTGCATATGATAATATCCAGGCAGTAAAAGAATCAACCCGCGATGTATCAAACGTTACCCGTATGATCAACCGCTTTGGCGACAGGTTCAAGATCTTTACCGGTGTTGACCCGCTGGCTATGGAAAGCCTGGTAATGGGTGCAGATGGCTGGGTTGCCGGTTTGGTTGATGCTTTTCCTAAAGAAACTGTTGCTATTTACCGGTTAATAAAAGCTAAAAGGTATGATGAAGCACTGACTATCTACCGTTGGTTTTTACCTGTACTTGAGCTGGATATTCATCCTAAACTTGTACAGTACATTAAACTGGCCGAGGTTGCAACCGGTATAGGTACCGAAAATGTGCGCGCGCCGCGTTTACCGTTAATTGGTGCAGAGCGCGAAAAAGTTCAAAAAATCATCAATGACGCACTTGCTGCAAGGCCCGAATTACCTGTTGGAAGCTGGGGTAAATTAACCGAAGTAGCGTTATAATAACATATGGCAAGTAAAACTTTCTTTTGTGTTGATGCCCATACCTGCGGCAACCCTGTAAGGCTGGTGGCCGGTGGTGGTCCTACGCTTAAAGGCGATAACATGAGCCAGAAACGCCAGCACTTTTTAAAGGAGTACGACTGGATCAGGACAGGCTTAATGTTTGAACCCCGCGGGCATGATATGATGTCGGGCAGTATCCTGTATCCGCCTCATGATCCGGAAAACGATGTTGCTGTTTTGTTTATCGAAACCAGCGGTTGTTTGCCCATGTGTGGTCACGGAACTATCGGCACGATAACTATTGCTATTGAGGAAGGGCTGATCCAGCCTAAAACTCCGGGCATAGTACGCATGGAAGCACCGGCCGGTCTTGTGTTGATCGAGTACAAACAGGACGGCAAAAAAGTGACCTCTGTAAAACTCAGGAATGTGGCAGCTTACCTTGCCGCAACTGATTTACAGGTTGAATGCCCTGATTTGGGTATGCTTACTATTGATGTATCCTACGGCGGTAACTACTATGCCATCGTTGATCCTCAGCCTAATTTCAAAGGTATTGAAGATTATACTGCAGGGCAGCTGATAGCCTGGAGCCAGGTACTGCGTAAGCGCATTAACGAAAAATACCAGTTTGTGCATCCGCAGGATCCAACTATCAATACCTGTACCCACATTCTTTGGGCTGGTGCTACGCTGTCTGCAGATGCCACTGCCCGTAATGCGGTATTTTACGGCGATAAAGCGATTGACAGGTCGCCTTGCGGAACAGGTACATCTGCCCGTATGGCGCAATGGTTTGCCAAAGGTAAACTGAAAGTGGGTGAGCCTTTTATTCACGAAAGTATCATCGGCAGCAAGTTTATCGGTAAGGTTGAGGATGTGGTTAAGATCAATGATTTTGATGCCATTATACCAAGTGTAGAAGGCTGGGCCAAAGTTTACGGATACAACACCATCAAGATAGATGATGATGATCCTTATGCTCACGGTTTTCAGGTGATATAACGTGTCCCAAACGTCATTGCGAGGAACGAAGCAATCCCCGATCGGCAGGTCCGCCCTGTATAGTTTGGGATTGCTTCGTTCCTCGCAATGACGTTCTGGTTTAATAGATTTAAGAAAGAATTATTAACAAGCTTTCGGCGTTCAGCCTTAAGCTTTCAGCTTAAAATAAAAAATGGCAAAGGTGCTGATAATAGGAGGTGGGATAGTAGGGCTTAGTTCGGCTTATTATTTACAAAAGGCAGGGCATGAGGTTACTGTGCTTGATAAGGGCGACATGACCGATAGCTGCTCATACGGAAACGCCGGTATGATTGTGCCAAGCCATTTTATTCCGCTGGCAACTCCGGGTATGGTTTCGCAGGGTATTAAATGGATGTTTAACAGCAAAAGCCCGTTTTACGTAAAGCCTTCATTAAATCCCGAACTGATTTCATGGGGATTGAAGTTTTTAAAGAAAGCCAATGCCGCACATGTTGAAAAATCGGCGGTTCCGTTAACAGAGCTTTCATTGCTCAGCAAAAAACTTTATGAGGACCTGAGCAAAGAACCCGGCTTTGACTTTGACCTGGTTGAAAAAGGCATCCTGATGTTTTATAAAACCGAAAAGGCAGGCGAAGAAGAAGCACACATGGCCGAAAAGGGCAGGGAATTAGGTTTGGATATGGCAGTACTCAGCGTTGCTGACTGTAAAAAACTACAACCAAAGCTTGAGCTTGATGTGTTAGGCGCGGTACATTACCGTTGCGATGCGCACCTCTCGCCGAACAAACTAATGGCTGCTTTGATCAAACACTTGAAAGCTGTTGGTGTAAAGCTGGTTATCAATAAAGAGGTTACCAAAATTGAAACCAAAGGCGGTAAAGTGAGCCGGGTACTGGCAGGCAATGAAGAGTTTACTGCCGATGAATACATTATTGCGGGTGGCTCATGGTCGCCGGCTATTGGGAGGTTATTGGGTTTAAAGATCCTGCTGATGCCTGGCAAAGGTTATTCGTTTAATGTGAAGGACGACAGCGAAACCATGCATATCCCGGCATTGCTGGCCGAAGCCCGTGTTGCTATTACCCCAATGAACGGTGGCCTGCGCTACGGAGGTACTATGGAACTTGATAAGATCAACGACCGTATCAACATGAACCGCGTAAAAGGCATTGTTGAATCAGTGCCGAAGTATTTCCCGGGTTTAAAACCTGCTGTGCCTGAGCAAAAGGATATTTGGTTTGGTTTCCGGCCATCGTCTGCCGATGGCCTGCCTTATATCGGAAAAAGTAAACAGTATGGTAACCTTACTGTTGCAACCGGGCACGGCATGATGGGCTTAAGCCTTGGCGCTGCAACCGGTTTGCTGGCAAGTGAAATTATATCGGGCAAACCAACCACTATCAATATCAAAGAATTTGCTCCCGAAAGATCTTAATTTAAACAATTGATTACCCTTCCGGCTTGCCGGAAAAACAGGACCGTTCATCAATTATGATGGGCGGTTTTTTGTTTAAATGGGTAACTGTTTTATTACCTATATCATAAAAGGAAGCCTAAAAAAGCAATTTTCGGCGTAAATAAGCTGATTTTCGAGATTTGCATAATAGTTGTCTATAGTACAATTAAAGATATTTTATTCGGTTTAATTTCGGTAAAATCAACTATAGTTTTGATAATAAGTGTTTTAGTAACATTTGTTGAATGTTGTATTTTGTAGGTGAAATTTACTTTTTAGCCTCATTTTGACGTCTGTATCAACCATAAATTATCAAATATTGCCCGTATTTTACCCTTTTAACTTCATTTGTTAGCAAATTAAGTTAAGTAATTGTAAATTCAACAAGTAATAATCAAAGTAGCAGATGAAAGTTTTACAATTTACTATCCCCGTTCCGCACGATAAAAGTGTGATAGCAGAAAAGGTTTGTTTGCCTTATCATTACCCATACCTGCACCGTCATAAAGAAATTCAGCTCACCTGGATCCAGCAGGGTGAAGGTACTTTGATTGCCGGAAACAATATGCATGATTACTCTGCCGGTGATTTGTTTTTAATAGGCGCTAACCTGCCGCATGTTTTTAAAAGTAATCCAGAGTATTTTGCGCCAAATACTAACAAACAAATAGAAGCACTCACTATATTTTTTAATCCGGAAGATGCATTGGCCCCTTTGTTCAATTTGCCCGAGCTTAAGCCAAGCCTGATATTTATGCAGCAGCATCAGCAAGGTTTTAAAGTGCCGCATTCTGTTGTTGACAAAGTATCGCAGATCATGATCGCCCTGCAAAAGGCATCCGGCCCCGATCAGCTTATCCAGTTTTTTCATTTACTTAAAGGGCTTACCAATATCAAAACCAAGCTTGATCCTTTATCTACTTACGGCAACCTGCCGGGCATAACAGAAAATGAGGGGATCAGGATAGGTAATATCTACAACTATATCATGCAGCATTACAGCGAGCCTATTACACTTGAAGATGTTGCGAAGGTTGCATATATGACCCCCGAATCGTTTTGCCGGTATTTCAAAAAGCATACCGGTCATACGTTTATTTCATTCCTGAACGAGATCCGAATTAACGAGGCCTGCAAAAAGCTCATCGCGCATAAATTTGAAAGCATCAATACCGTAGCTTATAAATGTGGCTTTAAGAGCATCACCAACTTTAACCGCGTATTTAAATGCGTAATTGGCAACTCGCCGCGCGGCTATCTCGACTCCTACAACAACAATCTTATCAGCCTTAACAGGGCTGCCAGCTAATAACGGCTTATTCTTTTTACCTCAAACCAAACAATCGTGCTTATTAATACTAAAACAACCATAAAAGGTTTAGCCCTTTATGCCCTTACTTTTGGTGCCCTTACTGTAAACGCGCAGACCGGCCCTGCTGGCAATTTGTATGAACAAACCAGCGAAATTGCCGGTACCATTATCAGGTACGGGCAGGACATGGACGCCATACATGATTTTTATTCGCCATACAACGTTAACGACCGCGCCGAGGAGCAATACAAGCAGCGTGTCATCAACTCGCCCGAGCAACGCAAAAGGTTTGTAGAGGTTGATAACGATTACCTGAAGCAACTGGAACAAACCGACTTTAATGCCCTGAGTATTTATGGCAAGGTTGATTATATCCTGCTGAAAAAACGCATCAACTTTGATCTGAAAGATTTGAAGAAGGAAGAAGACCTGTATAGCCAGGCTGCAAAATACATTTCATTTGCCGATGAGATCTACGCGCTTGAACAAAAACGCCGTCGCGGAACATTTGTAGACGGAGAAAAGGTTGCAGGCGATTTGAACAAGATCCTGAAAGAGCTTAAGGCCGATACTACGGCTTTTCACAAACTCCCATCGTTGGATATGCCCGTGGCTAAAGTAACTAAAGCCGCTTTAGTAGGATTAAGAGGGCGTTTAAAAGATTTTTTTGGCTTTTATGACAAATACGATCCTTCATTTACATGGTGGGTACCCGAACCTTACAAGGCGCTTGATAGCGCGCTGGGCAGGTACAGCGAACTGGCTATCAGTAAAGGTAAGTTGAATACCAGCCAGAAAAGCGATAGCAGCGGTATCAAAGGTGTGCCAATTGGCAGGCAGGAGCTGATTAACCAGCTGCAGGCCGAAATGATCCCTTACACGCCCGAAGAGCTTATTAAACTGGCCAATAAAGAGTTTGCGTGGTGCGATAAGGAAATGCTGAAGGCATCGCAGGAAATGGGTTTTGGCAGCGATTGGAAAAAAGCCCTCGAAAAGGTAAAAAATAGTTATGTGCCTGTAGGCCATCAGCCCGAGTTGATTGTTAAATTATATAATGATGCTATCAGCTTTATTAAAGAGCGCGACCTGATCACCATACCTCCGCTGGCCGAAGAAACCTGGGGCATGGTGATGATGTCGCCTCGGAGACAATTGGTTAACCCGTTTTTTACAGGCGGCAAGGAGATCAGTATCTCGTACCCAACCAATACCATGCAGTATGACGACAGGCTGATGAGTATGCGCGGCAACAATCCTTACTTTTCAAGGGGCACCGTGCAGCATGAGCTGATTCCGGGCCATAATCTGCAATATTTTATGAATAGCCGTTATAAAGCCTATCGCCAGGATTTTGGTACCCCGTTCGCCATTGAGGGATGGTCTTTATACTGGGAGCTATTGTTATACGATAAAGGCTTTGCCAAAACACCCGAGGAACGCGTAGGTATGCTGTTTTGGCGCATGCACCGTTGTGCAAGGATCATATTTTCGCTTAACTATCATTTGGGTAACTGGACCCCGCAGCAATGCATCGATTTTTTGGTTGACCGCGTAGGCCATGAAAAAGCTAATGCCGAAGGCGAAGTAAGGCGCTCGTTTGAAGGAGGCTACAGTCCGCTTTACCAGGTGGCTTATTTATTAGGTGGTTTGCAATTGATGGAATTGAAAAAAGAATTGGTTGATAGTGGTAAAATGACCTATAAGCAATTCCATGATGCTGCCATTAAAGAAAACCTGATCCCGGTTGAGATGCTTCGTGCTACCTTAACCAACCAGGCATTAACCAAAGATTTTACAACAAGCTGGAAATTTTACGATTTCGGAAGCAAATAGTTAATAAAACAGCATTAATGGAAAGCTGAAAGCTTTATGCTTTCAGCTTTTAGCTATAACAAAATTATGGAGAACAGCACTTCTTTTAAGCCTTCGTTGCGGTTAATGGATGCCACCATGCTGGTGGCGGGCAGTATGATAGGCTCAGGTATTTTTATTGTGAGCGCAGATATTACCCGCAATGTGGGCAGTGCAGGCTGGCTGCTATTTGTTTGGCTTATAACCGGTTTCATGACCCTTACCGCCGCCCTGAGTTACGGCGAACTGAGTGCCATGTTCCCGAGGGCTGGAGGTCAGTACGTTTACCTGAAGGAAGCTTACAGCCCTTTGGTTGGCTTTTTGTACGGATGGAGCTTTTTTACTGTGATCCAAACGGCGACTATAGCGGCAGTAGGTGTGGCCTTTGCCAAGTTTACCGCGTACCTCATCCCGCAATTAAGTGAAAGTCTTGTTGCTGTCGATCTCGGTTTCGTGACCATATCACCGGCACAGTTGCTTTCCATTCTCGTGATCGTGTTCTTAACTTATATCAATACCCGCGGCGTTAACAGCGGTAAAATTGTGCAGACTATTTTTACTATGGCCAAGCTGCTGAGCTTGCTGGGTTTAATTGTGTTCGGCCTGTTTTCTTTAAAAGCTTCGGTATGGAATGAGAACTGGAAAAACGCCTGGAGCATGCATAGCCTCAGCGCAAATGGTTCCATTGCTTCGTACACTACCATTGCTGCCCTGGGTGCTATTGCATCGGCTATGGTTGGCTCTATATTCAGCAGTGATTCATGGAACAATGTAACTTTTATTGCAGGCGAGATCAAAAATCCGAAAAGGAATATCGGTTTAAGTTTGGCGCTGGGTACGCTGATCGTGACGGTGATCTATATTTTAACCAATGTGATGTATACAGGCGTACTTTCACTGCATGATATAGCCTCGGCTGATAAGGACAGGGTAGGTGTGGTTGCTTCGCAGCACATCTTTGGCAGTTCAGGCACAGTGATCATAGCATTGCTGATCATGGTATCCACCTTTGGTTGTAACAATGGGCTCATCATGTCGGGCGCGAGGGTTTACTATTCGATGGCTAAAGACAGGCTTTTCTTTAAAAAAGTAGGCACACTGAATAAAAATTCGGTGCCGGGTTTTGGTCTGTGGTTACAGTGTGTTTTTGCCTGCTTGTGGAGCCTGAGCGGTAAATATGGCGATCTGCTGGATATGATCTCGTTTGTGGTGGTGGTTTTTTACGTGCTTACCATTATCGGGATTTTTATCCTCCGCAAAAAAATGCCCAATGCCGAGCGACCTTACAAAGCATTCGGTTATCCGGTGTTACCGGTTATCTATATCATTATGGGGATAGCTTTTTGCCTGTTGCTCATTAAATATAAACCGGCCTATACTTATCCAGGCCTGATCATTACTTTAACCGGCATCCCGGTTTATTACCTGATAGGCGGCAGTAAACAGCGCAAAGCTGCCGAGCTCCCTGTTGAAAGTTTATAGACTATCATTCATGAAAAAGATCTTATCGCTGCTATGGCTTATCACAATGGGCATAGCAGCTCATGCTCAAAACGGAAACTTTGTTAAGCTAAGCACAGCTAAGTTTTCAACCGGTAATGATGCAACCTGGAAAGAAACCGGTTTTAACGATACACAGTGGAAAAGCATTAAAGTTGGCGATGTATGGCAAGAGCAGGGCTACCCCGATTATCACGGCTTTGCCTGGTATCGTATCCATGTGGTTATTCCATCTGCATTAAAAAAGCAATCGGTTTGGGGCGATAGCCTGCGCGTATTCCTTGCCCATGTTAATGATGTTGATGAAACTTATTTTAATGGCAAGCTGATCGGTAAAACAGGCGCGTTCCCTGAAGATAAGGGCGGTTATGTGAGCAAATGGCCTGCAGTACGTAATTATTGCGTTGCAGCAAATGATCCTGCTATTAAATGGGACGCGGAAAATATCATCGCTATTAAAGTGTACGATGGTGGCGGTTCGGGCGGTATTTTTATGGGTGCACCCTATATCGATATGCTCGAAAAATTTGACGGCATCGTTTTCACTCAAACCGAAATTAGCTTTTTACCCAATGCGCAGTCCGTACGTAAATTGACTGTAAGTAATAGTTTTAAAACTAATATCACAGGCAAATTTCATTACCGGATAGTTGACGAGGTTACTCAAAAAACGATTGCCGAAAAAACAGTAAACGCAAACCTGCCATCATTGGGCAAGGAAACTTATACGCTTGCTTTTCCGCATCGTGAGGGCATCAAGCTGTTTTATGAATTTACTGAAAACGCATCCGGCAAAACCAAAGCTTTTGCTGAGATTGCCCCGTACCTGCTCACTCCCAAAGCATCGCTTAAACCAATGATCAATGGTGCTGCAGTTTTAGGTGTACATCCCGGTTCGCCGGTACTTTTCAAGATTCCGGCAAGCGGGCAAAAGCCGTTAAAGTTTACAGTTAAAAATCTGCCGCAAGGTTTAAGCTTTGATCCTAAAACAGGCATCATAACCGGTAACGCACCCAAGGCCGGAAATTACCCGTTATCAGTTTCTGTAAGCAATGCTTTAGGGAAAAATGAAAAAACATTGACCATTAAATCGGGCAAACTGTTGGCACTTACCCCGCCCATGGGCTGGAACAGCTGGAACTGTTGGGGATTAAATGTAAGTGACGAAAAGGTAAGGCTTTCGGCCAAAGCCATGGTTGATAAAGGGCTCACCGAATACGGCTGGAATTACATCAACGTTGATGATGGCTGGCAGGCACCCGCAAGGCAACAGGATGGAGCAATAGCAGCAAATGAGAAATTTCCGGATATGAAAGCCCTTGGCGCGCACCTGCATCAACAGGGCCTAAAGTTTGGTGTTTATTCGTCACCGGGAGCTAAAACTTGCGGCGGATACCTTGGTTCATTAGGGCATGAGGGGCAGGACGCAAGTACTTATTTTAACTGGGGTGTTGATTATTTAAAGTACGACCTGTGCAGTTATTCAGATCAAACGGCAGGTGATACCACGTTGTTAGCCCAGCAAAAGCCGTACATGGTAATGCGCGATGAACTGGCAAAACAACAGCGGGATATTGTTTACAGTATTTGTCAGTACGGCATAAAAGATGTTTGGAAATGGGGCGCACAAATGAACGGCAACCTGTGGCGCACTACCGAGGATATTACCGATACCTGGGAAAGCCTTTACGGCATCGGCTTTAGCCAAACCAATAACGCGGCCTTTGCCGGGCCGGGAGGCTGGAATGACCCCGATATGCTCATATTAGGCAGGGTAGGCTGGGGCGAAAACCTTCATCAAACCAATTTGACACCCTATGAGCAGTATACCCACATGAGTTTGTGGAGCCTTTTATCAGCACCATTATTAATTGGCTGCGATATGGACAAGCTTGACGAGTTTACGCTCAATATGCTTAAAAACAGGGAAGTAATTGCTATAGATCAGGACGTGGCAGGCAAACAGGCTGTACGGGTGATCAACGATAAACAGATCCAGGTTTGGGTTAAGCAACTGGCCGATGGGAGCAAAGCTGTAGGCATCTTTAACCTCGGCGAAAAATATTCAAAGTATGATCTTGATCTGAAAAGCATAAAAATGGGCAAGGCCAAAGTGCTGCGCGATATCTGGCAGCAAAAAGATATCGCCAAAAATGTTGCTAAGGTATCCTGCAATATCCCGCCGCATGGGGTAAGGCTTTATAAAGTGATGTAAGCCGTTGATAGTTTGACTATTGATGGTTATTGTGGTTGACCATTTTTTAATCAATTTTGTGATTTTGGTAAAAAAATAAGATAAAATCCTGCTATAACTGGTTAGGAATCTTCAGCACACATCCTAAAAGGTTAAATATATTTGCTCTCGCATATTAATGGCGTAAGCCGTTCATTTTTTATTAAAATATCTGCTATGGCTAACTTTAAAGAAGCAAGTGTCGAAGAAATAAATATCATCATGCAGCAATCGCAAAGTGCGTTTGAGGCTTATCAAAAAACAAGTGCCGAAGAAAAAGCCCTGTTTTTAGAAGCTATTGCTGATGAAATAGAAGCGTTGGGCGATGCCCTGCTGCAAAAAGCAGCTGAAGAAACTAACCTTCCTTTACCCCGCTTAACAGGCGAGCGCGGCCGTACAACCGGTCAGCTGCGCATGTTTGCAGGCATGCTGCGCGAAGGAAGCTGGGTTGAAGCCAGCATTGATACCGAACTGCCAAACAGAACGCCACTGCCACGTCCGGATCTCCGTAAAATGCTTGTTCCCCTGGGGCCGGTAGTTGTTTTTGGTGCAAGTAATTTCCCGTTTGCATATTCAACAGCGGGTGGTGATACGGCCAGTGCTTTGGGCGCAGGTTGCTCGGTTGTCGTAAAGGCACACCCTGCCCACGCCGAAACTTCAGAATTGGTTTACCAGGCTATCAAAAAAGCGATAGTTAGCTGCAACATGCCCGAGCATGTTTTTCAACATGTACACGGTACTTCGTTTGAAAGTGGCAAAGCCTTGGTACAGGCAGATCATACAGCTGCTGTCGGCTTCACTGGTTCGACGGTTGGTGGTTTAGCTCTGTTAGATTACTCATCGAAACGGAAAAAGCCTATCCCTGTATTTTCGGAAATGGGGAGTATTAACCCGGTTATATTTTTACCGGATACCTTAAACAAAAACGCTGCCGACCTGGCTGCACAATATACAGGCTCCATTACTTTAGGCGTTGGCCAGTTTTGTACCAATCCCGGCTTAATGCTGGCTATTAAAGGCGAGGGCTTGCATAACTTTTTCACCCAGTTGGGGAATGGCATTGCGGGTGTTAAACCGGCTAAAATGCTGCATGCCGGTATCCATTCGGCTTACGAGAAAAAGAGCCATGCCGCTTTGGAGCAGGACGGCGTAACGAGCGTAGTAAAATCAGCAACAGAAGCTGTTGATATTGAAGCGCAGCCAACTATAGCACTGGTAAGTGCCGAAACTTTCCTTGAAAACCATTTGTTACACGAAGAGGTGTTCGGCCCATACTCATTAATGGTGAGCTGTGAAGATGAAAAGGAACTGATTAAAGTATTAAAATCCGTATCGGGTCAATTGACTACTACTGTTATGGGTACCGATGAAGATTTTGCAGGGCATTCAAACCTGTTACAATTATTGCCTTCGATAGCTGGTAGGGTGTTGTTTAATGGCGTACCAACAGGTGTTGAGGTTTGCGCAAGTATGGTGCATGGAGGTCCGTTCCCGGCCACTACCGATAGCCGTTTTACCGCTGTAGGTATCAACGCAGCTAAAAGGTGGGTACGCCCGGTTTGCTTTCAAAACTGCCCGGATGCATTGTTGCCGCTGGCTTTACAACAGGCTAACCCAACAAAGATCTGGCGCTTGTTTGACGGCGAATGGAAGAAATAGTACGGCGTTAAACGTCAACAGATAATCAAATTTCAATTATACTTGCACATGCCGGCAGCCTTAAGTTGCCGGCATGTTTAATTTTGTGTTATGAAACTTCAACTTTTTGATCAGCAGGTTTACGTACAGCGCCGCAATGTTTTAAAGCAAAGCATGGGCAGCAATGGCATCATCGTTTTGTTAGGGAACGAAGAGAGCAGCATGAACTATAAAGATAATACCTACCTGTTCAGGCAGGATAGCAGCTTTCTATATTACTTCGGACTTGATGTAGCCGGTTTGGCTGCCATTATTGATACGGATACAGGCGAAGAAGTGATCTTCGGGAATGATCTTACCATTGATGATATCATTTGGACAGGTACACTTCCCTCGGTTGGCGAAATGGCTGCACTGGTTGGCGTTACACAAACCAGGCCTTATGCCGAGATTAAGCATTACATTCATAAAGCAATTACCGGTAGCCGACCGGTTCATATCCTGCCGCCTTATCGCCCCGAAAACAAGATCAAGCTGGCCGATTGGTTAAACACCAGTCTGGAAGATGTTGCCGGTCGCGTTTCGTTACAGTTGGTAAAAGCTGTAATAGCTCAAAGAGTGATCAAAACCCCGCTGGAGGTTGCCGAAATAGAAAAGGCTGTATCCATTAGCGTTGATATGGAGCTGGCAGTTATGAAATATGCCCGCCCCGGTATCAGGGAATATGAGCTGGTTGCCAAAGCCCATGAGGTAGCTATCGCCAACGATTCACGTTTAGGTTATCCAGCTATCATCACCAAACATGGCCAAACTTTGCATACGCATTATTACGGGAATGTTTTGGAAGAGGGCGATATGGTTTTGAGCGATATCGGCGCAGAAAACGCGATGCACTATGGCGGTGATCTGACCCGTACTTTCCCCGTAGGCAAGCAGTTCAGCACCCGTCAAAGGGAGTTGTATGATGTGGTGTTAAATTCGATGGATCATGCCATCGGTATGCTTAAGCCGGGCGTCCGCTATAAAGATGTGCACATCCAAGCCTGTCAAAAACTGGCCGAGGGCCTTAAACAGGTAAACCTGATGAAAGGGGACCCCGCCGAGGCTGTTGCTGCCGGCGCTCATGCCATGTTTTTTCAATGCGGCTTAGGCCACATGCTGGGCATGGACACCCATGACATGGAAGACCTGGGCGAACAATACGTTGGTTATACCGATACGCTGAAGAAGGAAACTGTTTTCGGCCTAAAATCATTAAGGCTGGGCCGTGAGCTGGAGGCAGGTTATGTGCTTACCGTAGAGCCAGGTATCTATATCATCCCTGAGCTGATAGACCGCTGGCAGGCTGAAAAGAAATTCACTGAGTTTATTAATTACGATGTGCTGAACACTTACCGTGATTTCGGCGGCATCCGTATTGAGGATAACTTTTTAATAACCGATACCGGCAGCCAGCTATTGGGTAAATACCTGCCTAAAACCCGCCAGGAAATTGAGGCGTTAAGAGGATAGTTTAATAATTCATAGGAGGCTCCGCTGGAGCCTTTTTATGCAGTTTAATCGGGCTATAAACATGATACTCCTACGGAGTTTTATTAAGAGCAAACATTAAAAACTCCGTAGGAGTATCATGTTTATAGCAGAATAATAAAATTTGTATTTGACTCCATAGGAGTCTCCTGATTAAAAGCGATTTTTCCATCATTTAATAACGAAACAAATCGGCCCGCATCTGCAAAGATGCGGGCCGATTTTGCTAAATGCCTGCTATGATGTGTTAATTTATGGAAACATCATTTGGCCAATGTTGGGTACTTTTACGCAACACTATAACTTATGGCAAGGTATCACCAATATTTACTGTTAACTGTTTTTTTAGCAGCCGCGGGCAAATCAGCCGATGCACAACAAAAAGCTACTCCTTATTATCCCACTCATGCGGAAGTGCTGCAAAACTATAAAGCAGCGGATGCGCTTGATTCAGCATTAAAAAAGGTCGCCTACGTTACCAACGTGCGGCCTAACTGGCAGACCGGCAGTAACCAATTCTGGTACAGTAAAAGAATTGCCAATAATCAAACAGCGTACATTGTTGTTGAACCCGAAAAAGGGACTAAGAAAACGTTGTTTGAAAGCGGACAGCTAACTGCTGAGGTAAGCAAAGCAACAGGTAAACCCGTAAAAGATGGCGGCTTCCGGATTGAAGATATGTTTTTTAGTGCCGATAAAAAGCAGGCTACTTTTAAAACAAACAATACCTGGCTTAAGTGTGATCTGGCCACGCTTCAATGCAGTAAAACTACCGATACGGTACACCAAAGTTATGATAATGATAAACCTTTGCAGGTACACCATTACCGCTGGGAAGGCATAACTGCCGATTCTGTTTCACCTGATAAACAATGGACGGCTTTTGTAAAAGGCGGTAATATTATTGTTAAATCGCTTAAAGGTTCAACCGAGATCAAATTAACTACGGATGGCAATTTAGATAAGCCTTACGGTGAGCTTACCTGGTCGCCGGATAGTAAGCACCTGGTGGGTTACCGCATCGATCCCAAAAAAACAAAAGAGGTTTATTACCTGCTGAGCTCGGTACCGGGTACTACTCGCGCTGTGCTTAAATCGCATGAATATGATCAGCCGGGCGACGAATTTACCTCTTACCAGCAATACATATTTAACATTACTGATAAAAGCGCTGTAAAAACAGATGCTGAAAAGATTGATTTTTTTGGTGCTCCGCGGTTGCACTGGCGCGATGGTAACAGCCGTTACTTTACTTATGAAAAGGCAGATCGCGGGCATCAGCGTTTCAGGGTTATTGAAGTAGATATTACCAACGGTAAAACCCGTAATATCATTGATGAAAAAACAAATACTTTCATTTACGAGCAAAGAATTTATACTTATTACAGCGCTAAAACACACGAGATAGTTTGGGTAACCGAAAAAGACGGATGGCGTCATATTTACCTTGTTGATGAGCTAACCGGTAAAGAAAAACTGGTAACCAAAGGCGATTGGGTGGTACGTGATGTTGACAGCGTTGATGTTAAAAAAAGACAGATCTGGTTTAAAGGAAGCGGTAAAAATGAAGGTGAGGACCCTTATTTTATGCACTACTACCGGATCGGTTTCGATGGTAAAAACCTTACCGATCTTACGCCCGAAAAAGGCAACCACAGCGTAACCTTCTCGCCCGACAGGAAATACTACATCGATACTTATTCCGAAGTAAACATCGCTCCTAAAGTGCTGCTTAAAAACACTGCCGACCTGAAAACGGTAATGGAACTGGAACACACCGATTTGACAGGTCTTTTAGCTACAGGCGTAAAACTGCCTGAGGTATTTGTCGCTAAAGCGAGGGATGGCAAAACGGATATCTGGGGTGTGGTTTACCGCCCGGCCAATATGGATCCTAATAAGAGCTACCCTGTAATTGAAAATATTTATGCCGGTCCGCAGGATTCATTTGTGCCCAAAAGCTTTTCGGTTGTTAACGAGATGCAAAGTATAGCCCAGCTGGGTTTTATTGTGGTGCAGATGGATGGGATGGGTACAGCCAACCGCTCAAAGGCCTTTCATGACGTATGTTGGCATAACCTTGCCGATGCCGGTTTTGCAGATCGTATTTTGTGGATGCAGGCACTTGCCGCCAAGTATCCGCAGGTTGATATCAGCAGGATAGGCGTTTACGGAACATCGGCCGGCGGGCAAAATTCGGCAGGGGCATTGCTGTTCCACCCTGAGTTTTATAAAGCCGCGGTATCTGCCTGCGGTTGTCATGATAACCGGATAGATAAACAATGGTGGAATGAGCAATGGATGGGCTATCCGGTTGGACCGCATTATGAGCAGCAATCAAACATTACCAATGCAGGCAAATTACAGGGCGACCTGATGCTGATTGTAGGTGAGGCCGATAACAACGTGCCGCCCGAATCAACTTTTCGTTTTGCGGATGCGCTGATCAAAAACAATAAAATGTTTGATCTGCTGGTGGTTCCGGGCATGGGCCATAGCGATGGCGGGCCATACGGACGTAAAAAGAAACGCGACTTTTTTGTAAAGCACCTGCTTAACGCCGAGCCGCCTGCAAGGAATACAGATGAATTGGCGCATAATTAAAATTGTTTTATAGATATGAGGGGGAGGTTTCGGCTGATAGTATTTATTTCCTGGAGTTTATGTATAACCGCTTTAACGGGTTATTCCCAGCAACAGTCGGCCACAGCTCCGGGAAATGGCAACCCCATCATTCCTGGCTACTTTGCCGACCCAACTGTGCGCAAGTTTGGGGATACCTATTACATTTACGCAACTACCGATGGTAATGGCGGCGGACATGGCCCTTCGCAGGTTTGGACATCTAAGGATTTTGTAAACTGGACCATGCATGACATGAACTGGCCAACCTCCAATTACTACTGGGCTCCCGATGTCATTAACGGTAACGACGGCAAGTATTACATGTACTATTGCCAGCCGGTTGATATTTATGGAGCGTCGTCCACAAGCCCTACCGGGCCATGGACTCCCTTGCTGCCCGACGGCAAATCCATGATCCCCAATTATTTTATTCCCGGGGTGATCACGCTGGATGGGCAAACGTTTAAAGATGACGACGGTAAGATCTATATGTTTTGGGGTACCTGGGGCATCTACCCCGATCATGGTTGTGGTGTAGGTTTGCTAAACCCCGATATGCACACATTCGTCAAAACGGCAAAGATCCCCAATACCATCGCCAAAGATTTTTTTGAAGCACCTTTCATGTTTAAACGGAAAGGCATCTATTATTTCACCTACTCATCTGGCCTTTGCGAAGACTCCACCTACAGGGTGCAATATGCCATCAGCAAAACCGGGCCAATGGGGCCATTTGAGTTTGGTAAAAACAACCCGGTGTTGAGTACTAATAGTGATGGAACGATCCACGGACCGGGTCATGAGTCGGTAGTGCAGGTTGGGGATGATTTTTACATGGTATATCACCGGCACAACAACCCGCACTCCAACGGGGGCTATCACCGGCAGGTTTGCGCGGATAAGATCATATTTGATGCCGATGGCAATATCGAAAAGATCGTCCCGACACACCTTGGCGTTGGCTTCTTAGGGAAGAACAGTATTAATGCCCCTGATGAGGCCTATCAGAAAAAAGTTACCGCATCTTCTTTCTACAATGAAAGCTATAAACCATCCTTTGCGGTTGATAACAATAATGGCACACTTTGGAAACCTGCCGATAATGGCGCTAAACCCGCATGGCTTACCATTGATTTGGGAGCTGTGAAAACAGTACAACAAGTATTAACCCAGTTTGAATATGCCACCTGGTATTACCAATACCTGATAGAATCATCGGTAGATGGAAAAAGCTGGCAGGTGTTTTCTGACAGGAGAGAAAATCAACAGCACGGCTCGCCGATGGTAGATTCCGGGAATACTAAAGCGCGGTTCATCCGGTTAACCATAACAGGGACGGAATATCCCGGTTTGTATAAGGCAATTTGGAATGTAAAAGTTTATGGCGAACAGGTTGTAACAGGAACTGCCGCTGATGCAAGCAAAGAAGAATTATCTAAAACTATTTCACCAAAAGCCTCGAAAACTATCCCAGACGGTAAAGATGGCTTATTAGTAAACCTGGATGCCGCTAATTTCCAGGCTGGCGAAGCTGTAACCAAATGGAATAATAACGGCGCATTGGGCGGCAATTTTACAGCAACAGGTAAATCTCCGGTTGTTGATATCATCGCCGGCAAAAAGGCATTGGTATTCAACGGCACACAAGCGCTTGAATCATCAGTTGCTGTGCCCCGGTCGCTTGCAGGTAATAACAGCTATACGGTATCATATGTAGTTTATGCTGATCAGATCAAAGATGAGGATCCAGTATTAAGCTGGACGAATGGCGAATCGGATCATCGCAGTGCTACTTTTGGTTTCGGCAGTAACCGCACTGCAGGTGCGGTACAACACTTCGGTGTTTCCGATTTCCAATACAAAACAATGCCAACTGCCGGGAAATGGCACCAGGTGGTTGTTACTTTCGACGGCTCGTTTGAAAAACTATTTGTTGATGGCGAGATCAACAATACCGAAAATAAGATGCTGTTTTTGCAACCGGCAGATAAGTTCATTGTCGGCGCTAAAACAAACCGTTCGGCATATTTTTCGGGTGCTATCTCCTCCCTCAAAATTTACGACAGGCCATTGGCTGATAGTGTAATAAAACAATGGGCTTTACATCCCGCAAAATCTGATATCGCTGTTTACCTCGATGCGGCAAAACTTAACTATGGCCCGCTTCAAAAATGGACTAACAACGGCGATGCAGGCGGAGCTTTTCAGCCTGCTGATGGACAAGGCGCAGAAGTAATGGATATTGCAGGTAAAATAGCCGTTAACTTTGATGGCAAAAGCCCGCTTATGTTTAATAATGATATTGCTGTCAATGGTAAAGAAGGTTACAGCGTAGCATTAAGTGTTTACCTAAGTGCATCAGCGCAAAACGCCGCGATCCTGCGATCTCAATTGTTAAAAGAGTCTTTCATCAATGCGGGTAAATATTTGAGTGCGGGCCAATGGCATTACGTGATAAAAACTGTTAGCGGCAATGCAGCTAAATTATATGTAGATGGTGCTTTAATTTCAACAACATCAAATACAGATAAGCTCACAGGTAAGCTCTTTTTGGGCGATGGTTTTAATGGTGCAATAGCTAATCTTGTGTTCTTTAAACATGGTTTATCCTCGGCAGAAATTAAACAGCTAAGCCTTGGTTGGAAACAAAACTATCATCCACCTGTACCAGGTTCGTTTGTTTTCAAAACCATTCCCACGGCTGTAACACCGGGTATGGTTGAAATGAAGGCACCTGGTTATGCTTCGGTAAAGTCAAATCTTCAGTATGATTTTATTAACGAGGCAGACAGCAGTAAATCGAGCGGCTGGCAGGCTAATCCGCATTATATCAGTTATGGGCTTACGGCCGATAAAAATTATACTTACTCATTTAAGGTAAAAGATAATTACGGTAACGTAAGCTTAAAAGCTAAAGCGTTGCCTGTGAGTACATCATCAGCATTGTTTCATGTCGTTAAAGATCAGTTTACGGTTAACAGAGACTTTGCCGGTGACGGTACCGCAGGCACTATATGGGATGGAATAATTAGCAGCCCGGATAAACAGGCGTATAAAGTACTTAGTGGGGATAATATGCTCACACTGGAGTCAAAAGGCTCAAATTGGGATGGGATTCTGCCTTACGGCCCATTTTTGTACAGCAATGTTTCGGGCGATTTTGTGGCCGAAGTAGAAGTTGCTGAAGTAAGCGGCCTTAAAGAAAAGAAGGTAGCCGGTAACAGTGATATGGGCCTGATGGTACGGAAAGCCAAACAACCCGGCACTGAAGGCAGCGAGAACCTGATCCAGAACAGTATTTTCCCTGCCTGGAACTGCGGTAACATGCTCACCAATTATAAAACCGGCGACCGCATGCAAACCAACACTCAAACGGGCTGGAATTATAACCGCTACTTACAGATCCAAAAATCTGCCGACGTGTTTTACATCAGGAGCAGTAGCGACGGCATCCATTGGGCAGACCTGCCCGGAAGCCCGGTGTCAAGACCTGACTTAAACGTTGGTGATTTGCAGATCGGCCTTTATCACAGTACCTATGGCCCGCATCGTTCGTACGTTAAATTCAGCAATTTTAAACTGATAACAAGAAACTAACAGATGGAATTATTTATCGGTAATAATAACCGGTCTATCGATACTTAACATTTCTTAACACTTGGCCGCAGCATATTTGGGCTTTGTTTTACGCATGTTATAATTAGTAAGCCATGTTTTTTATTAAACATGGCTTACGTTTTTTTGGCACTACCGTATTTTACTGTTTAGTGGATACGATATCTGCACTTTCTTAAACAGATTGATGTAACTTTAACCCTTATCATTACCAAAAAGATGCTTCAAAACCGCGTAGATCCATTTGGACAGCTCATTAAAACGCCGGAGCGCGGCACCTGGCTTGGTAACCGCGGCGTAATTCATAATGACGACAAGGAAATTGTACGTGCCTTTAAAATTAAAGCATGGATAACCTGTGTTTTGGAGTTCAGGGGCCGTCATCGTGAAATTATGCAGCCCAACCGCTGGACGGAATTATTTTTCTTTGATGAAGCCACTGCTTTTTCGGCCGGGCACCGTCCCTGTTTTCAATGCCGCTTCAAAGATCATCAGCGGTTTAAAGAGTTTTGGCTAAAAGGGAACCCGCAATATGGTTTCGATATGAAAACGCCGGTATCCCAAATAGATGAGATCTTGCAAACCGAACGTATAGCTGCTGATAAATCAAAAGTTATTTATGAAGAAAAGCTAAGGAGCCTGCCTAACGGTGTCTTTGTAGTTTACAATGGGCATCCACATTTGCTCAAAGATGATCGGTTATATCTATGGAGCCCTGCCGGGTATAAAAAGGAAACTGCAATGCCTCATGTGGATATTGTTCAGGTATTAACGCCCCGGTCAATTGTTAATATGTTCCTTGCCGGGTATGTACCGCAAATGGGCACTTGAAGTTTATTGCCAACAGCAACAAACGTAAGGCATTGAATTCGATAACTCCCGGTTTTTGAGATACTATTAAAGATATCAAACTAAGAAGATGGTAAACAGGTCTTTGCTAATTGGCGCTACCGGGCTTGTTACCCCGCAACAGGCGATGGAATTATCTTTAATTGTCAGTGATTTATCTGCTTTAAAATAAGCGCCAGGGCTTTTACATCCGCTTCCATCCATTCAATTCCCCCATTCGTCGGTACAAAATTTCATTTTCCTGTCCTGAAGCTAACTTTATACCATCAAATAATAATTTGATCAGTGATAAGGTTTAGGTTAGAGCTTCCAAGCAGCGAGTGCAAGGAAGCTTCTTATTTTGCCCGTACCTGATCTAAAGATAAACATCCCTCATCCGGTTCATCCATACAATTTCCCAATTCACCGACACATGATTGTTAAAATCCCCGTTCATCATCACTTTTGATTTATAATTCAGGAGCAGGGACACTGAGTTATAGGTTTTTTTCATAAAGATGAAGCACCTGTGCGCAATGTACAGGTGCTTTTTTTAAATACTAAAAACCAGCTATTAATGTTTGCCGCCCGGCTGCTCCGGCATTGATAAGTAAAAAGAATCTTATTTTAAATGATCCGCTCAAAAGCAACCACTTTTTTTATTCATGCTGCCGGCTGGCTCGTGTTTTTAGGGTTTCCGCTTTTGTTCATGAACCGTACGCAGCAAAGCGGTGCGGCTTCATTTGCTATACTGTTTTCACCTTATTATTGGCTGTTTTGCCTCACTTACATATTTATGTTTTATCTGAACGCCTGGTACCTGGTACCTAAGTTTGTGTTCCGTAAAAGATATACATGGTATGGATTTATTGTTTTAATGCTTTCGGGCTGTGTTTACTTTTTACAGCCTTTTGATAACCTGCTGCTTCACAATATCAAAGGAAACAAACCCGCAACGGCTGCTATAGGGCCTCAGATTACGCCCGCCGGTATAGATACCCTGGCAACAGGCCAGCAAAATATGCCATTTGGCCCGCTGCCGCATGAAGACCTGCGGATGCAGGACCCAGGTCTTAAAGCTGCTAATCAAGTCATTTTCATTCACCAGTCGGGCAATATCGATATGGTGGGCTTGTTTATTTTCATCATTGTAATGGGCTTAAGCATTGCTATTGCAACTGTTCAAAAATGGCAGTTTGCCGAGCAGATGGTTACCCGTGCCGAGGCCGAAAAGGCGCACGCCGAGCTATCATTCCTGAAAGCACAGATCAATCCTCACTTCCTGTTCAATACGCTGAATAACATTTATGCATTATCGGTTACCAATAGTGAACATACCTCCGAAAGCATTATGAAGCTCTCCAACATTATGCGTTATGTAACCGACGAGGTAACTGAAGACTTTGTTTTACTACGGAACGAAATTGACTGCATTAACGACTATATTGACCTGCAGCGCTTGCGGCTGGGCAAAAAAACGAAACTTGATTTTGAGGTTTCGGGCGAAATCAATTATCAAAAAATCCCTCCCCTGGTGCTGATGACTTTTATTGAAAATGTTTTCAAATACGGAGTAAGCAAGCATCAGCCATCTGTTATTAATATTTGTCTGCGGGTAAGCGGTAACCAAATGCTGTTTATCTGCAGGAACACAATTTTCGAAAAACGATCTGAAACAGAGCGAAAAGGCATCGGTATAGCTAATAATCGCCAGCGCCTGCAGCATATTTATCCCAATAAACACCGGCTGGACATTAGCGCAGTCGATGGTAATTTTATTGTCGAACTGGAAATTAACGCTTAAAACTATTTATTATGCAATTGAAATGTGTAGCTATTGATGATGAGCCGCTGGCCCTTCAAATAATTGAGAGATACGTAGCCGGGTACCCTGCGTTAACTATGGTAAACACTTTTGAGGATGCCATATCCGGCGGCGAATATCTGAAACGGAACAACGTAGATGTGCTGTTCATAGACATTAACATGCCCGATATTACCGGTATTGATCTGGTAAAATCGCTTGCATATAAACCAATGGTAATTTTCACTACTGCCTACAAAAACTATGCATATGAAGGCTACGAGTTGGAAGCGGTTGATTATCTGCTAAAGCCTATCAATAATCTTCGTTTTGGTGCGGCGGTGCAAAAGGCCATTGGCTATCATCAGTACAAACATGCCGATACTTCAAGCCAGGATGATTTTCTTTATGTACATTCCGAATACAGGCTCATCAAAATCAACATTAACGATATCGAGTACATTGAAAGCATGCAGGATTATATTAAAATCCATATGCTGGGTGTAGCCAAACCAGTACTTACACTTATGCCGTTAAAAAGTGCAATTGAAAAGCTACCCGCTTCAAAGTTTATCCGCATCCATCGCAGTTTTGTGGTGGCGCGTAACCAGATCAGGTCAATCCATAACCGCAAAATCAAGCTAACTGAAATTGAACTGCCTGTGGGCACAAATTATACCGATTTTATCAAAGACTGGCACAAATAATCAATTCATCGGCACATTAAAGGTATTTAACGACACATTATTTTATTGCCCCGCAAATAGCATCAACTTTATATTAATAATTGATGCTAATCCTTACAGCAATGAAAAAAGCAGGTAACAAGAAAACCATTTTAGTGCTCGATAAAAACAGCAGGATGTTATCAGTAATTGATGACATTATGTATTACGGTGATTTTGATGTGCATTTAACCTATGATCCTAATGCTATATATGATAAGGCTAAGGTGATTAACCCCGACCTGATCATTCTGGATTATTTGCTGCTTGATACAGATTGTGAACTGGTGTGCCGTGATTTTAAAGATGATGACCTGCTGCGTAATGTGCCTATCATCATTGTGACTGCCTTTAAAACAAAAAGATCACAAGCCGACTCTTATAAATGCGATGCCCTGTTTGTAAAACCCCTGGATATGGAGGTACTTGCATCAAGAATTGAATACCTGATGGCTTCCTGAAACCGGTTTTGTAAACTCATATAAACCTGCTAAGTTTAGCTTTTATTACTTTAAACAAACTTGCAATATAAATGAAACTCAAGAGCAATATTGCCACCAGCGATAACGGGTTTATATTTAACCCTGCCACCGGCGATTCGTTTTCCGGCAATGACATGGCGGCACAATTGCTTGCGGCCATGAAAAGCGGTAAAACCGAAACTGAGATTAAACAGGACATTCTTAACAGGTTTGAAGTAAGCGAAAACCAGCTGAACAGGGATTGGGACGATTGGTTGCAGCAGCTAAAAGAGGCAAATTTGCTCGAAAACTAAGAAGAATGGCAAACAAGTACAATAACTTATGTATTGCCGTTACAGGGCTTAATGCCAATGATAACCCAGGCCCGGGCATGGCGGTTATCCGTTCTTTAAAAGCGTATTTTGGAGAAAGCTTGCGCATAGTAGGGCTATCATATGAATCATTAGAGCCGGGGATCTATCTGCGCGATCAGGTAAATAAAAGCTACCAGTTACCTTATCCAACCGAGGGGGCGGCAGCCCTGATTGAACGTTTGGCGTATATCAATCAGCATGAAAACCTTGATCTTATCATACCAAACTTTGATTCTGAACTATTTAATTTTATAAAAATAGCTCCGCAGTTACAGCAAATGGGTATTGCAACCTATCTCCCCACACACCAGCAACTTGCTTTAAGGGATAAAATACACCTGACGGGTTTGGGCACAAAGCATGGCTTTTATATACCTGCAGACCATAAGCTTTACACCGCCGAAGACCTGCAAAAAGCTGCAGCCGAGTTTAATTTTCCTATGGTGATTAAAGGGAAATTTTATGAAGCTTATGTGGTTTATACCATGGACCAGGCATTAAAAGCTTTTCATCAGCTTAACGCAACATGGGGCGTGCCTGTAATTGCACAACAATATATTAAAGGCACCGAGATAAATATAGCAGCCCTGGGCGATGGTAAAGGTCATAATATCAGTATAGTAGCCATGCGTAAGCTTTATATTACCGATAAAGGCAAGGCCTGGGCTGGTGTTACCATTAAAGATGACAAGCTTACCCAGCTGGCCGGTAACTTTACACTTGCTACCAATTGGAAAGGCGGTTACGAAATGGAGATCATGAGCACCGCCGAAGGGCATTTATACATATTAGAAATTAATCCGCGTTTTCCGGCATGGATTTATTTAACTGCCGCTGCAGGTCAAAACCAGCCTGCTGCCCTGGCTAAAATGGCTATGGGCGAAGTTGTTGAACCTTATACCGATTACCAGGCCGGCAAGTTATTTGTCAGGTATTCATGGGACCATATTGCCGATATAGCCGATTTTCAAAAAATCTCGGCCTTGGGCGAATTATAATTTATAGCAATGGAAAAGCTGCCATACCAAAAACCATACATAAAAAAATTACATGCAGGTGCCATGAACAAATTTGGTAGCCGCACCGGTGTGCAGCCCGTAAAAAGCATTGATGGTGTTTCGGTTAAAAGTTTAATTGAAAGTTATGGCTCACCGGTATTTGTGCTGTCAGAAAAACAAATTCGAAAAAACTACCGGGCGGCATATCGTGCATTCAGTACGCGCTACCCAAAGGTGCAATTTGCCTGGAGCTATAAAACCAATTACCTCAATGCTGTTTGCCAGATCTTTCACCAGGAAGGCAGCTGGGCCGAAGTTGTGTCGGGCTTTGAATACCGTAAAGCGCTGGGCAATGGTGTCCCCGGCAATAAGATCATTTTTAATGGTCCGGGCAAATCAAAAGCTGATCTACAGTTGGCTATTGAGCATGATTCGTTGATCCATATTGATCATTTCGATGAGCTTAACCTGTTGCTTGTACTAAGTAAAAATTTAGCCAACAAACCACGTGTGGCTATCCGGGTAAATATGGACACCGGCGTTTACCCCCTTTGGGACCGCTTTGGCTTTAACTATGAAAATGGTGAAGCGTGGTTGGCAATTACAAAGATTGCGGCTTCGGGAAGCTTGCATTTGGCAGGGCTGCACTGTCATATCGGTACCTACATGCTTTCAACCGATGCGTATGAAATTGCCGCCAATAAATTGGCCCAACTTGCAGTAAGCTGTCAAACTCAGTTAAACCATAAAATCGAGTATCTTGACATGGGCGGAGGTTTCCCATCAACCAATACATTAAAAGGAGCATACTTGCCGGGGAATGATACCGTACCAACGGTTGATGATTTTGCCGAAGTGATTACCTCGGCGCTCCTCAATTTCGGGTTTGCTAATGATGATTTGCCATTGCTGATATTGGAGAGTGGCCGTGTACTGATAGACGACGCAGGATACCTGCTGGGTACCGTTATAGCAAATAAACGGTTGGCCAATGGTAAAAGTGCTGCCATTGTTGATTTTGGCGTAAATATCCTGTTCACATCTTTTTGGTACGAGCATCAGATAAGCCCGGCGCAGGATTTTATGGCCAATAACGAAAACATGGCGATTTATGGCCCGCTTTGTATGAACATAGACGTGATCAGGGAAAGTATCAATCTGCCGCCGCTAAATCCCGGTGATCATGTGGTGGTTCACAAAGTTGGTGCCTACAACATGACCCAATGGATGCAGTTCATTACTTTACGACCAGCAGTTGTGCTTATCGATGAAAAGCTGCGCACGCACCTCATTCGCCAAAATGAAACAATGGAGTACACTGCCGAACCGGAGTTAATACCCGATCATTTAAACAACAACAGTAGGTGAAGCAAATTGCAGCATTTATAAAGCCGGTCCTCAATTCCTATTCGGTACTGTTTTTTTCGCAAAACCGGATATTGGGCGGCATTTTGTTGCTGGTTTCCTTCTTTAATCCGGTATCGGGGTTTGCAGGGCTGTGTTGTGTTGTGATATCGCTGCTGATAACAAAATCATTAAAACTCAAAGCCGAAGATTGCCGGACTGGTATCTACAGCTTTAACAGTTTGTTATTGGGGATAGCATTTGGTGCGTTTTTTCAACTTAACCTGATGTTTATATGCTGGCTTTTAGTTGCCTGTTGCATGGTTGTGATTACAACCGTCATCATATCGCAGCGGTTAGGCAAAATAGGGTTGCCTATGCTTTCGCTGCCATTTGTAATTACATTCTGGTTAGTATTACTTGCATCAAACAGTATTTTTAACACCGGGTTAATGCAAAAAAGTAGTTCTCTGCTCCAGGAAATCTACACCGGACCGGGTAACCTAGCCGGGGCCGAGGGGTACTTTGCAGCCACGCTGCCTAAGCTATTAAGCTTGTTTTTTCGGTCGTTAAGTGCTATATTATTTCAGGACCATATTATTGCCGGGATGCTTATCACAATAGGGATATTGATTCATTCGCGCATTGCGTTTAGTTTACTGGTAATTAGTTTTTTAGCTGCCTGCGGCTTCAATAGTATCACGCATACCTACCCTGAAGGGATCAGCTATTACCATTTGGGTGCCAATTTAATGATGGCTTCAATGGCTATCGGAAGTTTTTTTACTATTCCTTCGGTACGCTCTTACCTATTGGCTGTATTTTGCATCCCTCTTGGTTTTATAATTATCAACGCGCTCACCGCCCTTGCAAGCGTCCATGCGCTACCTGTTTTTTCGCTGCCGTTTTGCATACTCAATATTGGCCTGCTTTATTTTTTAATGCTAACAGGTAATCAGCCCGGGTTGCAGTTAACTACAGCACAGCATTACTCGCCCGAGAAAAACCTTTACCATGTTTTAAACCTGCAAAACAGGTTAAATGATCTGAAATACATGAGGCTCGGTTTACCTTTTATGGGCTATTGGACAGTTTCACAGGGCTACAACGGCAATATTACCCACAAAGGCGAATGGGGCCAGGCGCTTGATTTTGTGATCACCGATGATGAGCAGAAAACGTTTCAGTATCCGGGCACGCTTCCTGAGCACTTTTATTGTTTTAACAAACCTGTGTTGGCCTGTGCCGATGGTATTGTAGAACACATTGTAAACCATGTGGAAGATAATGATATTGGTGATGAAAACCTAAAAGAGAACTGGGGGAATACCGTTGTTATCCGCCATGCCGAAAGACTTTATTCAAAGCTCTCTCACCTGAAAAAAAACTCCATAAAAGTTAAGCCCGGCGATAGCGTAAAACAAGGAGACCTGCTGGGCTTTTGCGGCAATTCGGGCCGGTCACCTGAGCCGCATTTACATTTTCAGTTGCAGGCAACGCCTTATATAGGCTCCAAAACACTACGCTATCCGTTTGCGTACTACTTTAACAAAAAAGGCAATCAAAATAGCCTTGAAAGCTATGCTATTCCTGATGAAAATGATGTGGTATGCAATTTTGAGATCGACACATCACTTAAAAAAGCTTTCGACCTGCAACCGGGGTTTGTAGCTAAATTGATTACAGAAAATGGGATAACGGAAGATTGGGAGGTTTTTAAAGACACATTAAACCAATTGTTCATTTACAGTAAAACAACAGGAGCCGTAGCTTATTTCGTTAACAACGGCCCGATGTTTTACTTTACCAGTTTTTATGGCGACAGGACTTCATTGCTCTATTATTTTTACCTGGCGGCCTATAAAGTTATTTTTAATGATGCCGGGTACATCCAAGCCTGCGATGAATTGCCATTGCCGCTCACAAACAGTAAAATAATGCTTTGGCTGCAGGATTTTGCAGCCCCTTTTTACAGGTTTATCAGTGTAAAATACCAAAGCAGTATCCAGGCAAAAAAAACAGGATTAAATATAGTTTCTACACAATACCAGGAAATTGCCGGTAAGAAAAATCCACTTAGCGAAGCAACAGTTTTTGTTGATCATGGCAACCTGCAGGGCTTTGTCATAAATATAAACGGCCAGCATATTAAAGCACAATGGAGTACAGAAAATTAACTATCGTTTTTGTTCTTTTATTAGCGGCTGTTGTAACCTATGGGCAAGATAGCAACGTTGCTACACCAGATAGTACTGCCAATCAACTATACAATGCCGGCAACTGGAAACAACTCATCACTTTTGTAAATAAATCAGTTATTGATAGTGCCGAATCACCCGCCTTAAGGTTTAAAGTAGGGTATGCTTATATGCTTACAGGTAATTACAAAGCAGCTATTAGCCAGTTTAACCGGGTGTTGAGTACCGAACCTCATAATGTTACAGCGCGTTTGTACAATTACTACTGCAATACTTATATCAACAATAACAGCGCGGCGTTCTACAATGCATCATATGTAGATAGGGAAACCCTGCAGGGTATTAAACTATCCTCCCTGGGCGTAACAGATGCAGTTTTGGAAAGCGGCATAAAACTACCTGCCAATGATGAGCGCGATAACGGTTTTTTTGAACGTGCCGGTATCGGGCTGCGATTATCCTGGCGCTTACAACTTGACCAATCGTTTATATTCTTTAAACAAAATATTTTCCGGTCGGGCTTTATTGATTATAAGAACCAGGTAGGCAAAACCGACAAACAAACCGAATATTACGCCAAAGCAAAGTATTCACTGGCTAAAAATATGAGTGTTTTAGGAGCATATCATTATCTGCATACCAGTTACCGAAGCAATATCCATCAAAGTAACCTGGGTTTATTAGGAATAAAATATGACACCCGTTACATTGATTTGCAGGGAGATGTTAATTTTGGAAAACTGATTGACAAAACGCTAAAACAGTATGATGTTAAACTGGATTTTTATCCCCTGGGAAACCTGAATTTGTACACGATGAGCAAGGCTTCGGTACTCAGTTTAAGCGGAACTAATTCATTTATTTACAATCAATTGGTAGGGTTTAAAGTAATGAGTAAAATATGGCTGGAAACGAGTGCCACCTTTGGTAACCAGGACGATTACCTGGATGCCGACGGGCTTTATGTATATAATGCCATTGACCCTACAAAATTTAAATGCGGCGAAAACGTTTTTTACCAGTTAGGCAGACAGGTCTTACTGAATTTAAATTACTTTTATGAAAACAAAACAGACGTTTACCGCGCTGTTAACTATAAACAAAACTCTGTTACGTTAGGTATTACATGGAAATTTTAAAGAGGACGTTTACAGGACTATTTTTACTTGTATTTGCGGCACAACTGCAGGCACAAACAAACGCGGTGCTTCAAAAGGCCTTTCATAACAGTTATACTAACGAATTAAATAAAAACTACGTTGCAGCCATTGCCGATATATATCCATACTATTCGGAAAATAATTATGAAATAACTATCAGGCTGGGATGGCTTAATTACCTCATTAAAAACTATACAGCGTCGCAAACATATTATCAAAAAGCAATTGTCCTAAAGCCAAACTCCGTTGAGGCAAAATTTGGCTATGTGAAACCCCTTTCGTTTTTGCAAAGCTGGGATAAAGTACTGGAACAATACCTTGCTATCCTGAAAATAGATCCGCAAAATACCCAGGCCAATTATTGGGGCGGTGTAATTTATTATAACCGTAAGCAATATGAACCTGCCATTAAGCTTTTCCGTACAGTGATAACACTTTATCCCTTTGATTACGATGGTAATCATATGCTGGCCTGGTCAATGCTTATGGCCGGCAAAAAGGCAGAGGCGAAGCAGTTTTTTGAAAGAGCGCTGGTCATTAAACCTGCCGATGCTTCGAGCACAGATGGCTTAGCCCGGTGCAATTAATAGCCTTTACTTCCCATGGCCAATTTAAAGTTATTGGTAATTAAAAACTATATGGCCAATACCTGGTGTGAGTACATTTGCATGTGGGATCTGTTTGATGATCGTAAACTCGCCACCGGTATAATAGCCGATATCAATTAAGATTTTTAATCCGGTTTTTAGGTGTTGTTCCTGTATCATTTTTGTTATTTTGAGCCTTATCAAGGCTATAGTAGGAAGAGCCGGCAGCCAATCCGTTTCTTGCGGAGTTCGTTTTCGATCAGTCTGCCATAAATTATAAGGAGTTTATACCATGGATATAAAAGTTAAACGGGTTTATGAAACTTACGCCAAAGAAGATGGTGTAAGGATTTTGGTAGACCGCCTTTGGCCCCGCGGAATAAAAAAGGAAGATGCCCAAATTGATAAGTGGTTTAAAGAGATAGCGCCATCCAGCGAGTTAAGGAAATGGTATGATCACGATCCTGAAAAGTTTGAGGCTTTTAATCAAAAGTACCATGCCGAAATTGATGGGACAAAGGTGCTGGATGAATTGATTAATTATATCCGGGAACATAAAACTGTGACGCTGGTGTTTTCGTCAAAAGAGCTTAAACTAAATAATGCGATGGTGTTGAAGAATATAATTGATGAGCATACCGACTGAAAACTCAGCAAGAATCGGGTTGTTGAGGGCTGTTTGGGTCGGTAATTTTGTGTTATAAAACAATAAAAACACAATTGATTTATTGAATTAATAAAACATCATGAAAACCCAGCAAGAAATAGATTATACCCGCATAGCTGATGCGATAGGATTTTTCAGGGAGAATTTTAAGGCTCAGCCCAAACTGGAAGAAGTAGCAGATCATGTTAATTTAAGTCCGTTTCATTTTCAGCGAATGTTTAAGGATTGGGCAGGAGTAACGCCTAAACAATTTTTGCAATATTTAAGTATAGAGCATGCCAAAGAAATATTGAAACAGCAGGACGCTAATGTTTTTAATACCGCATTGGAAACCGGTCTTTCGGGAGGAGGCAGGTTACATGACCTGTTCATTAAGGTGGAAGGTATGACGCCCGGCGAATACCGAAATGGAGGTGCCTTGCTAAATATCAATTATTCGTTTGCCGATACACCCTTTGGTGAGGCGATAGTTGCATCAACTGCTAAAGGCATTTGCCACATGGCTTTTGTTGATGGCAATGAAGAACACGCTCTGGAACAACTGAAAATGAGTTTCCCTAATGCGGTATATAACCAACTGGTAGATAGGATCCAGCAGAATGCCTTGTTTATTTTTACACAGGACTGGAACCACCTGGATGAGATCAAACTGCATTTAAAAGGAACCGATTTTCAGATCAAGGTATGGGAAACATTATTAAAAGTACCTGCCGGGGGATTAACAACCTATGCCACGCTCGCCAAAAAAGCAGGCAGCGAAAACGCTTACCGGGCGGTAGGAACAGCGGTTGGCAGCAATCCGGTAGCATTCCTGATCCCATGTCACCGTGTGATTAAATCAACCGGCGAGATAGGACAGTACCATTGGGGAAGTACCCGCAAAAATGCGATCATAGGCTGGGAGGCAGCTTTGCAGGAGCGGGTTGATTAAGAGGGGGCTGAAAATATGTCATTGAAGAGCGAAACGGGAATGAGCACTGGGGCGACGCGGCAATCGCATACTATACAGAGCGGCTGTGCTTCCGTGCAACGACACGGTTTTTATCTTTCTGCAACTTGCTCTCGTTTGTAACGAGAGCTTAATATGGTTTGGCGATTGCATCGCCAGTCGCGTTATAAACGCTAACCCAAGTTACGCGCTCGTTACAAACGAACGCAAGAAGCGGTAAGTTAGATTTCTAATTTCCTTCCTTGGGGAGGGAGTTAGAAATTTAACCTGCACTTATTGTGAAAGTATGCTGATTCTAAATAGTTCTAAATTTTATTGAGATTATTAGATATCAATGCTTTAAAACTATCCTTGGGATTAAAAGTATTATTGTTTAATTTTGTAGTTATGACACGCAAACTTGTGAAAGTTACCCGCTCAAAAGGCGAAAGGCTCGGTTGGACACCTTTAGACCAAGTAAAGTATGTCACCTTAAAATCGGTGAACATACACGGCCGTAAAGTATCGGTTTGTCAGCGTCAGGAACTTCACCAGAATGAAGCAGCAGGGGCGAAATTTATTATCCCTTGATCTTTAATTCGATAGGCTACCCGCTTAAATTTATTCAAAGACGGCCGTGCCGCGATACCAGCGCTCATCTATTTACGTTAATTTATAAGTTCAAATCTCCCATAACGAGATATGCTTATATTTTGCATGCTGATTACCACGATGAAGATGTTTTTGCGTTGAAATTTTATGCACAAAAAGACAAGCAAGATGACTTTAAATATTCCCGGATCACTAATAAGGGCGATGTATTCAATATATTGATTACTTGTTTGCGGGTTATTCCTATCATTTTGGCGGATTACCCAACCGCTTCATTCGGTTTTATCGGTTCCAGAACTGTTGACCGGGCATCGGGAACCGTCGAAAATTATCAGAATACCCAACGCTTCCGGGTATATTGCGGTATAGTGGAAGGAACCATTGGGGAACAAACCTTCGCGCATTATGAGTATGAAGAAGTCAGCGGTTATCTGTTGATCAACCGTTCGGCTCCTGACATCGAAGCCAAAGAACAAGTGATTAACCGAATGTTTTCTGCAACATATAATGAGCTCCCTAATATCTGATCAAGCCGTAATCGGCAAATCTTCATGACAATTTTCGTTAGTTTGCGGGGGGGGTAAACAACCGTTAATGCCCCACACTCACCACCCTCGTTACTTTCCACTGTTCATCCTTATACTGCCAAACATGTACAAATTTCATTAAGCCTACGATCTCTTTCCCATTTTCGGTGTGAGTAAATTTGTGTGTGCCCATTTCAATGGCACCGAAGCCGGGCATAGGGTAAACCTCAAGCGTTTCTTTAAGCAGATCGCGGCGCAGGTCGGCAGCTTGTTTGTTTTCAAAAATGCCTTTGAAGCCTGCCATTGTTGCTTCATAGCCGGTTACACCTTTGCCATCGTTATAAAATTCAACATCAGGGGTAAACAGTGTTTTCATTACTTCAAGGTTGCGGCTATTAAAGGCGTTGAACATTACACTATCCATATGTGCTATGGTGTTGTATAGTTGCTGATCTTTGGGTTTAAAAGCAGTTGCTTGAGCGTTTGCAGCAGAGGCAAACAGCGTTGTAATTATAACCGTAATAAGTACGAGATAAGGTCATTTTTTCATGATATTAAAGGTGTTCAAATATATCATAATGACGCGCCAACCTGGCCTACAGTGACACCGTTAATCATAGTTTTTATAACCAAAACTGCACTAAGGCATCTCCGCAATTCATAATTAAGTAAAAAAGCTCCCGATTAACATATTTTAACGGCTTATGCTTAACGCTGGTGTAATATTTGGATACCATTTTACGTAACTTTACTTAACAAATTAAGCGCGATGAAAAAGAATATCTTCATTATGGCCTTGATGCTTTTAGGCGGTTTGTTTAGCGGTACTGTAAAAGCCCAGCAAACTGCAACATTAGTTGCCGATCAAAACCCCCGTTACGCGGAAAGCATGGCGAAATATCTCAGGAGTGCCGATACCCTGAACAGTTTGCACGGTACAACCATACAAAATACTTATAAAGCTTACGATTGGTACGAAGCCAAATTAGAACGCCGTCGTCAAAACCGCGAATGGCGGCATCAGGAACGTATGAACGGATACTACGATTATTCGCCTTCATGGGGTTTGTACGGTGGGTACTCATATTCACCATTTTTAAACTATGGCTGGGGTAACCGCTGGGGTGGTTATTATGGTGGCCGCTGGGGTGGCCGTACAAGCATTGGTGTCGGTTTTGGCTGGTAACAATTGGAGCAGCAATCAATCTAACATATCATAATTTATAATATATACTACAAATGAAATTTAACAGGATTTTAACAGTTGCTGCAATAGCAGTTTCAGGAATTTTCATAGCCTCATGCTCAAGGCAGGTTACACGCGTTAGCACCGATCAAACTATTGATGTTAGCGGCAACTGGAATAACAGTGATGCACGTATGGCTGCCGATGAGCTCACCGGCAAAATTTTAGGTGCTAACTGGATTGATACTCACCTTAATGAACATCAGGGCAAACGCCCGGTGGTTATAGTTGGTTTTGTGCAAAACAAAAGCCACGAGCACATTGATGCTGAAACGTTTTTAACTGATATTGAAAGCTCATTCATCCAGTCGCAAAAAGTACGTTTGGTTCAGGGCGGTAAAAAACGTGATGAATTACGTGCCGAAAAGGCCGATCAGCAAACAAATGCATCTGTATCGAGCATGAAAAAATTTGGTTTGGAAAACGGTGCCGATTATATACTCCAAGGCTCAATTAACTCAATTGTTGATGCACACAAACGTCAAAAAGTTGTTTACTACCAGGTTAATTTAGAGCTTACCAATATCCAGACAAATGAAGTGGTTTGGATAGGCGAAAAGAAAATTGCCAAATACGTTAAAAACTAAAGCTCGTATACATTATTGCCCTGAACATGGTACGCCTGTGTTCGGGGCAGTTTGCATTTAATAATGGTCAATCTACGTACGCATATTCTCCGGGTATTTTCTTTTATCGGGCTGATGCTTTTTTTATCGGCATGTTCCACCTATAATCAAAGCGTTGCGCCTTATTATAAAAACGTATCTGCCGGTAACTACCCTCAGGCCGAGAAGGAGCTTGATAAAAACGGCCTGATCCAGGCACCTCGAAATAAACTCCTGTACCTGATGGAGAAGGGGAGGATTTGCCATTTAAAAGGTGAATATGAAAACAGCAACAAGTACTTTAACCAGGCCGATCAGTTGCTTGACGAAGGGTTAACCAGCGCGTCTGACGCTGCTGTGGGGGTTTTGCTTAACTCGGCATCGCAAAAATATAAAGGCGAGGATTTTGAGAAGTTCATGATCCATTATTATAAGGCACTTAACTATTTGTACCTGAATAAAACGGAGGATGCCATTGTTGAAGCCCGCCGTATTACTTTACAGGCACAGGAGCAGGGGGATAAATACAACAATAAAGACAGCCGGTATTCAAACGATGCTTTTGCGTTAACGCTGCAGGGCATGTTGTATGAAAGTAATAACGATGTAAACAACGCTTTTATATCATACCGCAACGCGGCCGAAATTTATCTTAAAAGCCCCGATAAAACTTATTATGGTACCACCATGCCGGTTGAGTTAGAGGAAGATGTGATCCGCACAGCTAAGCTGAATGGATTTACAACAGAAGCCGACCAATTTGAAACAACATTTGGTATCAAATACGAGCCTGTAAAACCATCAGATGGCGGGGAACTGATCTTCTTTTGGGAAAACGGTCTTGCGCCTGTAAAAACGCAGGTGGACTTATTTTTTAGTCTGATCCGTAACAGCAACGGCGATCTTTTCTTTACCGATGCTGCCGGCGGCATCGTTGTTCCGTTTAATTATGATGGCGACAGGAACAGGGTGAATACTAAATCAGTTGAAAGCCTTCGGGTGGCGTTCCCTAAATATGTTGCCCAAACACCTTACTACTCAAGCGCAAGTATTTCCGTTAATGACCAGGATGCCCCGCTTGTAAAAGCCGAAGATATTAACGAATTGGCGTTTAAAACATTACAGCAGCGTGCTTTGAAAGAAATGAGCGGGATCCTGTCGCGCCTTGCAGTAAAAAAAATAGCCGAATATTCATTGCGGGCTGCTGCTAAAAGCGATGGCAAAACAAATGGTTTGCTGGAAGGTCTGGGTTACGGTATCCAACTCTATAGTTTATTATCTGAAAAGGCCGATACCCGTAATTGGCAAAGCTTGCCTGCTTATATTTCTTACACACGCGTGCCATTACAAAAAGGGGATAACCAGGTGCGCATTACCCTCAAAAATGCGCAGGGGGTTACCGAAACCAAAACTATTACTGTACAAGGTACCGGCAGGCTGCAATTTTATAACTATGCTACTTTACGATAATCAGCATCAGTTAAAACAGATCACTGATAAAATAAAAAAGCCATTTGCCGTTGAGGGCCGATGGCTGATTTATGTGATAGAGGCCGGCTATATATGCCTTTAAGAACTTTCCTTTTAATTGCTTAAAAGTAGGTTTAATATTTACAGCCCGAAATACCCTTTTTTAGGTATATTTTATCATGGCAATATCCTGTAATCAGGTCCTGCAGCCTGCTAACAGATAGTTCACGCTTTTTATCAAAAAATGGGTTGCTCTATTCAATCTTCCGGGTTTGTCAGGCAGGTTTAAGCCAATTGTTTTTCCGTTACCGATATCAGGCTTACCAATTCGTTCCCGGCAGCTTCAACGGCGGCATTGTTTTGTATTTCAATACAATTTTCAAGATTGGTATTGAGTTCGGCAGTCCGGGCTATGCGTTTGGCTATTTCCTCTGCATTTTCACGCCCGCGCACGGCTAAACGGCTGGCAATGATTTCGGCATTTGCAGTTATCAGTACCACTTTCAAATCGGGGTAAAGGCGCTGTGCAACAGGCAGGTATTCGCGCGAGCCATTAACTACCACGTTAAAACCTTTATTAAGCCAGCTGTTTATTTCCTGACCTATGCCATAATATTTATCATGGCTTCCCCAGCTTAACGCAAACATGCCGGCCCTGCTCCGTAACGCAAATTCCTCGTTGGTTAAGCTAACATGGTTTTCATTACCTGAAAACGGCGGACGGGTGATATACCTGTGCGCGAATACTACGTTTTCCGATCCGTTGATCTGTTTGCGGGCATAGTTCATCAGGGTATCCTTGCCGGCTCCTGATGCGCCGATAACATAAAATAGCTTACTCATGGTTAGTGGAATAATTTTTATTGTTGAAAGTGACAGGGGGGGCTCTATACTTTAAATAGTAAAATTACTGATAATTGTTAAGTGATTTGCAGTTAGGGTATTATGAGTGTAGTAGTGATGCCAAAATGATCGCTCGGATATAAACCGGTTTCTTCATCAGGTACATTTAATACAACTGCCGAATCGATAAACTGCGGGTAGCTATCTGTACCAGGTAAGGGCAACGTGAAGATCTGATCAACACATACCTGTTTGTTGGTTTTGTAATAAGCATCTGCAAGGCTGTACCTTGGTTCGCTGCCATCGCCTTCGGTATAACAATCTGCTGCTTTTGATAATTCTCTGAACGCTATAACCGCTTCTGAATCGGGTGTGGCATTAAAATCGCCGCAAATGATATGGTATGGATGTGCGGTGCTTGCGCTTACAAAACCGGCAAGGGCTTCGGCCTGGGCTTTTCTTAGATCTTTATGCTGTCCCAAATGTGTAAGATGGGTGGTGGTAATAGTAAGCGTTTGTCCCGATGGAAGTGTTACATTAGCCTGGAGAGCCTTACGGTCGTTATCCTCTGGTACCACAGGCAAATCAAAGCTGCCGGTTTCGGTAAGGGGATAAACAGATAATATGCCCAAGCCTGATGTACTATTAACCAGGTGCCCTTCAAAAAGACGTTTTTTGGAGCGGCCGGGTAAAAAACAATAGTTCATATCTAATTCCTTAGCCAAAAACTTCAGGGTATCGGCATTTGCTTGTTCACTGTAAAAGCATTCCTGGCAGGCTATAACATGAGGTTTTAAGTCGTTTAGCTGTTTGGCAAGTATGCCCATGCGCACACGGTATTCACCATCACATTTCCACGTATTTATGGTGATAATTTTAACATTTTCCACATCAGCAATATCAGCAATCTAAATTGTACAATCAACATTTAGCAATTATTAGCTGATGTTTTGTTTTGGGGTTAACTGGTTGACTCACTTTCAAACAGGGCAATGGTGGTTGGCTTCGAACCGTTGATTATTGAGGGGGGCTGCTGCTTGTTGTTTAACAAAAAGCTTACAATGCTTTTCGGTAAATAGTGTTTAATTTTATCACAACCAAAATAAACGTTATGGATACTTCACTTTTTGAATCGGTAGATCAGTATATAGGTAACCTGCTGGGCGATGAAGACGCAGTGCTGAAAGGTACTTTGAAATCTATGAAGGATGCCGGGATCCCGGGCATTAATGTATCGGCTAACCAGGGTAAGTTTTTACAGGTGCTGGCTAAGTTATGTAACGCAAAAAAAATTCTGGAAATAGGTACGCTTGGCGGTTACAGTACTATTTGGCTGGCCCGTGCGTTGCCTGCCGATGGCCAGCTCATCACCCTCGAGTTGGAACAAACTTATGCCGATGTTGCCCGCCAGAATATCATCAAAGCCGGTTTGGATCCAATTGTTGATATCAAAGTAGGCAAAGCGATGGACAGCCTTGCTACGCTTGATGCCGAAGACGAAGGGCCGTTTGATATGATATTTATTGATGCCGATAAACCTCCTTATACCGAATATTTTGAATGGGCGCTTAAGCTTTCACGGCCTGGTACCCTTATTGTTGCAGATAATGTAGTTCGCGAAGGTAAAGTACTTGATGATAAGTGTGATGATGAGCGCGTTAGGGGAGTACAGCGTTTTAATAAGGCCCTTGCTGATAATACCAAGGTAACGGCAACTATTATCCAAACCGTGGGCACTAAAGAGCATGACGGTATGGCTATAGTGGTTGTGAAGTAAAAAGGTCATAGTTTTTGTTCCCTCAGGGTCTCTCGCAGAGGATCCTGAGGGAACAGGAGCCGCTCCCTTCTACTACACATTCCAACGCACCCATCCCAAGGGAGGGAATTAATAAAAGCTAAGCTTATACAATAATTCTTGAATTTAATTGCATAGCTATCAATGCAATGGCGTGTACTTATGCCGGGTAGAACTTATTTTTCTTATGTTTACTATCCGATATACAACCGGATGTTAATTTTAGGATCATAAGCAGGGGACGAAATGAATTTTGGCGGAGTTACTATAAAGGATATTGCTAAAGAGCTGGGGATCTCACCCTCGGCGGTTTCCAAGGCGCTTAAAGACAGTCACGAAATAGGTGAAAAAACTAAAGCGCTTGTATTAGAGTGTGCCCAAAGGCTTAACTATCAGCCTAACCTTAATGCCCAAAGTCTTAAACGGGGCAATAGCAAATCTCTCGGTATCGTGGTTTCAACTATCGATAACCAGTTTTTTTCGCAGGTGATTAATGGTATCGAATCGGTAGCGCATAGCAAGGGGTACAATGTATTTATCACGCAAACCCATGAATCGTACGAGCTGGAAATGCAGAACGTGCGGCACCTCACTTTCCGCTCTATTGATGGTTTACTGATCTCCCTTTCAACCGAAACTAATAATATCGATCACCTTAAGAACCTTCATGAAAAGGGCCTGCCGATAGTTTTTTTCGACCGGGTAAGCGATGAGATTGATACCCACAAAGTAGTGGCCGATAACTTTGCCGGTGCTTATGACGCCACAACGCAATTAATTGGTGCGGGGTACCGTAAAATAGCACATATTACCAGTTCGGTAAACGTATCAATTACCGCCGAACGCTTAATAGGATATAAAAAGGCCCTCGAACAGCATGGCATACAGCCTGACGAGAAACTGATCAAATACTGCCCGCATGGCGGTAAGGACCTCGCAGAAATAGAGAATGCGCTAAGCGAACTGTTTTTGGATAGTAAACCCGATGCTATTTTTACAGCTTCCGACAGGATCACCACCACCACTTTGTCGCTCCTGCACAAATTAGGCTACCGGATCCCTGCTGATATTGCTTTGCTTGGCTTCACCAACACCCAATTAGCCGAAGTATTAAACCCGCCGCTGAGTGCCGTATATCAGCCTGGTTTTGAAATGGGGAAGAAGGCTACCGAAATGCTTATCAGTATTATTGAAAGCAAACGACCTGTCACTGAATTTGAAACTGCCGTATTGCCAACCCAGGTTTTCATCCGCAGTTCATCTCAACTCTAAAGAGTTAATACAGATCAGCTATTTTGATAATAAATGTATTTTTAACATTTGTTGTTTTTGTAAAATCTTTTGCAGACTTTTAGCGCATTATAAACCACGCTAATACCTTTCATCCCTATGAAAAAGATGCTCAATGCCTGTTTGCTGCTACTTATGTTTTGCAGTGTTGCTGTAGCGCAAAATGCTGGCGATAAAACTTTTACCAACCCGCTATTATCATCAGGTGCCGATCCCTGGGTTATTTATAAAGACGGGTTTTACTACTACACCAATTCAACCGGGGGCAATATCGCTATCTGGAAAACAAAGGATATTACCAAACTAAGCACTGCACCTAAGAAAGCTGTTTGGGCACCGCCATCGGGAACTGCTTATTCAAAAGAACTTTGGGCCCCCGAGCTGCATTTTATAAAAGGTAAATGGTACGTATATTTTGCAGCAGATAATGGCGATAATAACAATCACCGTATTTATGTGCTGGAAAATCCATCGGCAGACCCCACCGAGGGGGCTTGGGAGTTTAAGGGAAAAATAGCCGACAGTACAGATAAATGGGCTATTGACGCTTCGGTATTTGAAAATAACGGAAGCTGGTATATGATCTGGTCGGGCTGGGAAGGAGACCATAACGGGCAGCAGAATATCTACATAGCCAAGATGAAGGATGCTTTAACCATTGGCAGTGAACGGGTAAAGATTTCAAGTCCGGCTTACCAATGGGAAACCAATGGCGACCTGCACGATGCCGGCAACCCCGGGCATGTGAGTGTAAATGAAGGCCCGGAGATATTAAAACACGGCAATAAATTGTTCCTGATTTACTCGGCCAGCGGCTGCTGGACTGATTTTTATGCATTGGGAATGCTTACCGCCGCTAAAAACAGTGATTTGTTAAACCCTGCCTCATGGATAAAAACAGAGCAGCCGGTGTTTAAGCAATCGCCCGAAAATAGTGTTTACGCGCCCGGGCATAACTCCTTCTTCAAATCGCCCGATGGCCGAGAAGACTGGATCCTGTATCACGCCAATTCAAATCCCAACGAGGGCTGTGGCAATAAACGTTCGCCACGCGCACAAAAATTTACCTGGAACAAGGATGGTTCGCCAAATTTTGGTGTACCGCTGAAGGATGGACAGCCCTTGGCTGTACCTTCAGGAACGAAGTAGGATTAATTAAGAGGCTTTCCAACAACATGATTTAAAGGATCGTCATTGCGAGGAACGAAGCAATGACGATCCTTTATTGTTCTATCAATTTTCTTGATAAATATCAATTCCCTTCTTATCAAACATCAATGTGCAGGTTGTAGCGCTGCGGTAGATTTGTATCAACAAAAAACGATACAAAATGTCAAAAACAATTTTTATAACCGGAACAAGCACAGGCTTTGGTAAGTTAACCACAATAACCCTTGCAAACGCAGGCCATACTGTAATAGCTGGTATGCGCGGAATAAATGGCAAAAATCAAGCGGTAGCAAAAGAATTATCGGCTTTGCCAAATGTTGAAGTAGTTGAGGTAGATATTACCGATGATGCCTCAGTTAAAGCAGCTTTTGAATATACGCTAAACAAATACGGCCACATAGATGTGCTGGTGAACAATGCAGCCGTTTCGGGCTTTGGCTTATTGGAAGGCTATTCAATTGATCAGATCAAACAGATGTTTGAGGTGAATTTTTATGGCTCCCTGCGCACTATCTTCGCGGTTTTGCCGGGCATGCGTAAAGCTAAGAACGGGCTTATCATAAACATTACTTCAGGTGCAAGCGGCCATACCCTGCCGTTCATGATCCCTTACCTTGCTTCTAAATTTGGAGTAGAAAGTATTACCGAAGGCTTACAGGATGAACTTGCTGCATACAATATCGAAAACGTAAGCATCCAGCCGGGTGTATATCCAACCGAAATGAACAATGGCAGTAAAGCCAGTATCCATGCCGATAAGCCGGAAATTGTTGCCGAATATGGCGAGGCTTCGGCACAGCAATTCAACGCTATGGGTACTGCACTTTTCAGTAAAATGGCCGAGTTTAATATGGACCCGCAAACCATTGCCGACGGTATATTACGCTTGGTTGAAATGGAAAGAGGCAGTCGCCCGCTGCGTTACCCGCTTGATGCCGTGGCGCAAGGCACCGATCAGGAGTTTATTGATGCCCGCGCTGCCATCAAAACCAAATGGTTAAGCAAATACACCGCATAAATTGCTGGTAAAAATATGACCTGAGCAAAAGCAAATATCCACAGATAAAAGGGATATTTGCTTTTGTATGTTTGAGATATTTAAAGAGTACATCAGCCAAAAAACAACCCTCACCGATGCAGGATACGCTAAAATTGAGGCGGTTTGTATCTATAAAAAGCTTCGTAAAAGACAATACCTGTTGCAGGAGGGCGATGTTTGGAAATATAACGCATTTATAACCAAAGGCTTGTTGCGTTTTTACAGTGTTGATGAAAATGGCCGCGAAAACATAGTGAGTTTTGCCAAAGAAAACTGGTGGACGGGCGACCGCGCAAGCCTGCTTACCGGCGAACCATCCAAAAATAATATTGATGCCATTGAAGATACCGAACTGATACTGATCACCAAAGCAAACTTTGACGGGCTTTGCCGTGAAATACCGGCTTTTAACGATATGGTGAACGCCATCCTGAACAAGAGCTTTATTACCAGTCAAAATCGCATCCATTCGGCAATTGCTTTTACCGCCGAGCAAAAATACCTTGATTTTGTGCAGAAATATCCGGATTTATCAGTCAGGATACCACAGGCCATGATAGCATCTTATCTCGGCATTACACCTGAAACTTTAAGTCGCGTGCGCAAAGAAACCGTAAAGAAACATTAGCCTTCACGTTTCATCAAATCGATGTTTTGCTGTTTTGCGGCTTGTAACACCGTTTTACCGTATTCGGTAAAAAACTGATGCTGTTGTAGTACTGCTAAGTTTAAGCTGTGCCATTCGCCATCGCTGAAATGCTTTGCCAGGCGCACTTCCCATTCCTGTTTTAAATCCCGGGCTAAATCCAGGTAGTTTTCAGATGCAAAATGGCGCAAGTCGGCGTCGCAAATAATTTGCTGTATGAGATTTTTGGGCGATTGCGGAATTTTGGTAGCCTCAATACAGTCCCATACCTGTTGTATAAAATCACTATTGTAATGATGTTGCATTAAAAAAGTACCGGCAATGATCATGCTGGTATCTTCATGCCCCTTGTAATGATAAAGATAGCCGGTATCGTGAAACCATGCGGCTATTGTTAAAATAGTTAATTCCTGCTTTTTTAACTTACAGTGCCCGGCAATTTCAAGAGCCGCGTTTACCACCCTTTGTGTGTGTGCCTTGTTATGAAAGTACATGGTTGCCGGAAGGTTTTCTTCCATCAGTGAGGTTACGTAGGCAGCTGCCTTTTTTACTATACTTATTGCAGGCATAAGATTGATGCGATACTACCCTCACAATCTGTAGAAATTTTGGATAAACGTTGGCTTGCCTGCCATTCAACAAAAAGATGACACTTTTATCTTATTTGTGTAAACATCAAATTCGCTTTATTCAGCGAGGGTTTAAACCTGTATTTTAGAGTATAATTATCATAAATGAAAAATACGCTTCAAATAGCACAGCTTTATTTTCGCTTTGCTTTAGGTATCGGTTTTTTGCTGCCCGTGGCCGATAGGTTAGGATTTTTGGGGGCACCGGGCCAAAATTCAGTAAGTTGGGGCAGCTGGGATAATTTTGTGGTTTATACCAATACGTTAATGCCTTACCTGAGCCGCCCGCTGGCGGGCGTAATGGGTTTTTTAGCAACGGTTTGTGAGGTTTGTATCGCCATTATGTTTATGGTGGGTTTTAAAATAAGAACGGCTGCTTATGCAAGTTTCGCCCTTACATTCACTTTTGCTGTGTGTATGACCCTGTTTTTAGGTGTTAAAGCTCCTTTTAGTTATTCAGTTTGGGCCGATAGTGCAGCCAGTTTAATGTTGGCCAGCATCACTACCTATCGATGGAGCCTTGATTTTAAATATGACGAATCATAATATTAAAATTTAAAACCCTAAATAGCATGAAACCACGCTTTAACCTGTTGCAGGCGGTTCCGCAAGCCTACAAACCTCTTCTTGAACTTGATAAAATGCTGGCAGATACCCAGCTGGATAAAATTCAGCGCGAAATGATCAAGATTCGCACCTCTCAAATAAATGGTTGTGCTTACTGCCTTAATATGCACAGTAAGGACGCATTAAAATATGGCGAGAGGCAGGAGCGTATTTTTGTGATGAGTGCCTGGCGTGAAGCCCGCAATTGGTTCAGCGAGCAAGACCAGGTGATATTGGAACTTACCGAGCAGGTAACCTTAATATCGAAGCACGGCGTAAGCGATGAACTGTTTGAAAAGGCAGTTGCCACGTTTGGCGAGGTCACCGTAGCACAGATCATACTGGCCATAGTATCTATGAACGCATGGAACAGGCTGGGCATATCGTTCGGAAAACAACCCGAATAGCTATGTTTAATGTTTGAGCCCTGCTTTTAATCTTTACTTTTAAAGGTATCAAAATAGCCGGTTATTAAAGCAGGGCTCATTTCGTCGGTGAGTAAACCTATATAATTGTCGGGCCTTATCAAAAGAAACAGCCCGGTTTTGACACCTAACTTTTGCCAGCCTTCGTTAATCGGCAAACTGATTATTTTTATATAGGGTATTAAATGATCAGGGAGATTATTGTTATCCCAATTGCAACCAATGCACAGCAGGTGAAACTTTGCTTCGGTAAGCAAATGATAAACGCTTTGCAATTTACCGTCAACCGCTGTCATAACATACGGGCACCTGTCACCGGCGTTAAACCTGAGTTTTTGTTTAATAAATTGTACGGATAGCGGACTCTCTTTATACGAATACCAAATTTGCGATAAGATCCTGAAAATACGTTTTGTTATCCATTTCGTTGATAATATCAGGTGTAAAATATGGGGCATAAGGTAGGTTCTTAACAAATAAATAAACCAGTTACGACCCGTCATAAACGCAAAAATGTTATCCGTAAATTTCATGAGCCATTGGGCAAAAGGATATCGTTCGGCGTGGTAAGTGTCTGTCAGCTTTTCTCCGGCAACACCGTTCAGTACCAGGGCCAGTTTCCAGGCCAGGTTGTGGGCATCCTGCAAACCGGTATTCATGCCCTGTCCGCCTGCAGGGCTATGGATATGTGCAGCATCGCCCAGCAAAAAGCAACGGTTTACCCTGAACCGGTTAACACAACGGTGGTGCAGTTTGTAAACCGAAAACCAGTTGAGTTTTTCAACGGCTAACGGTACTTTTACATTAGTAGCGATCGCGTTTTTCAGATCATCAAAATTAACATCATCATTGTTGGCAAAACTATCGGTCAATGTGCCTAATATGCGGTAATTGTTATTGCCATACATCGGGAAAAAAGCGCAAAAATTGATGCGCGACAATGAGGCAATGAGCTTGTTTGCCGGTTGCTGCCAGTTAAGCTGCACATCGGCTACAAAAAACTTATTTTGGTAGGTACCGCCATTAAAATTTAATCCCAATTGCTGCCTCACAATGCTCGATGCACCGTCGCAGGCCAGCAGGTATGAGGCTTTGATGTTTATTTTCCTGAAGGGATCGCTTTTATCATAAAGATCGGCTAAAACATGATCTTCATGTTGTTCAAAACTTACCAAACTTGTTCGCCATAAAACATCATGCCCCGTAGCTTTTAGCTGTTGATAAAGCAGGTCTTCATTTTTAAACTGTTCAAATGCCTGTAAATTAGGGAAATCAGTGAGACCGCCGCCTGCTTCTGCAGTTTTGAGCACTGCTTTCTCCCTGCCATTCATATAAACAGCAAATTTACTTATCACTTGTCCCTGCTGTAAAACAGTATCAACAATACCCATTTGCTGGTAAATTTCCATACTGCGTGCCGTAACCAACATAGCCCGCGACTCTTGAGTAGGGGCGGGCTTGGTATCAATAATAACAAAATCAATGTTAAAGCGGGCCAGCTGACAAGCGGCCATTAAACCGGTTGGCCCCGCACCGATAATAATTACCTGTGTATACATGATATATTACCGGCTTAAAATATGTAATTGATTTGTACGGCCATAGGCAGTAAACGCTATCGCCAGTAATTATTAGCTGCTGCTATTGTGGCAAACTCCGTTGCCACTGTTTGCCCCACAGCTATGAGCATGGCGGCATCTTCGGCATACACATTTCTGAGCTTTCCGCGAATTTCGGCATCAGGCTGGGTTACTTTAATAATAAGCCTTGCCATTTTAATGGCAAGCTCGCGGCCCTCTTGCGGCGTGGCCGTGATTAAAGTGTTGCCCGGAATTAGTTGTACAGTTTCTGACATGGCGGTAATTTAATTAATTGGCTATTGGGTTGGTTAAATATTTTATTAAAAAACGGGCTGTAATATTGTGCCCCTTTTTTTAAAATCAGAAAAACTAATTCCGGCAGCATTTTTGAAAAACTTGCTGAAGTGGGCCATATCGTAAAAACCCAGGTCGTATGCCACCTTTTTCATGCAGTTATCAGGGTGTATGGCCTGGCGTTTAGCTTCTGTTGCAACCCGTTGCCTTATATGGTACCCGGCCGATTGGCCGGTAAGTTTTTTTACAACCTCGTTAAGGTAATTGGGGGTTACCGATAATCTGTCGGCATAATCAGAAACCATTTTACACTCTCTGAAATGCTTATCGAGCAAGGCCATGAAATTGTGAAGAATGGCGGTATTTCGCGATTGTTTTGGAGCCTGTTCCATTGACTCCAGCTGGCGTGAAAGATAGATCAGGAAGATCTTGAAATAACGCTTTAATATTTCGGTACGATAAAGATTATGCCTGCTGTATTCTTTCAGCATTATTTCGGTAATATCGTTCATGTCGTCAGCCAGCTCACTGTTTATAGCAACAATTTGAGTTTGGCTAAACATTTGAAAAATAGGACTATATAAAGGCTCCCTGCCATAATCATCTATATCCAAAAACGACTCGGTAAAAGATATTATATAGCCCTGTAATCCGTTGCTAAATTTAAGGTCATGCAACTGGCCCGGTTTTATCAGCAGCAACTGGTTTGTATCAACGGCTTCCTTTTGCAAATTGAGTTTGTAGTAACCGCTGCCTGCTGCTATCCATATCAGCATGAAATAGTCATTGGGAAGATCAATGCCGTTTTCGCTGATCCATTCAATAGTATGGATTTTAAAGGGAAGGCAACAGGATGCTTTCTCAACATGGATCGGTGCAAAGTCGTTAAATTGTTTCATGGCTGATTAGTTTAAGGCTTGAAAACAAATATGCCATGGCTAATTTCGTGCCGTTATGTTTAAATTATTGATAATCAATTTGTTGATTTGTTTTAGCGGAGTGTGTTTAACGAAATATCATTATATTTCTGATCGAGGTGCGAAATATCGCAGCTTCCTAACAAACTGCTCGCCATTATACAAACCATATACTACCGGCTATAGGCAGGTAGTTGAAAAGGCCAAAACTTAACTGAAGTATTAATTACACCAATACTATTTAAAATTAAGTTTGAATATACAAAAGGTGGCACCTGAATTTTTGACCATAGTAACTACCCTTACATCAAAGATTTGCAGCAGCCTAAGGTTAATGGGAGTTAATATTTAATAAGTTGAACTTTAATTATATAGCCTGATATTAGTTTTTGTTATATATAGGTATCTGCAATACATAATTTATACATCAAAATCCATATCTAATACATCGCCGGGGCATGCAAAATATATTATTTTTATTAGTTGAATTTAATTACAGGTTTATAGGTACAGGACTATAAGTAGCTAATCAAACCTGTTAGTTTTAGACTGATCACAAAATAAAATATCAAGTGAATATCAATATAAACTCGCCCCGGTTTGATTGTAAGCTGATACTTACAGGCATTTTGCTGTTGATATCTACAAGTGCGCTTGCACAGGAATATGAACATACTGCTACAGATATTTTATGGGTACGGAGCAGTTTACTTATTATTAAATGGGATTTAATAACTATAGGTATTGCTTTGCTGCTTTTACTTTCGGGCATTACTTATGTTAATTACCGCCAAAAACGGCAGTGCAGCCTGCAACTGCAGATAAAGCAAAAAGAAATTAACGATCAAAACCAAATAATGCAGCATTTAACTGCTGATAAAGAACGGTTAATTGATGAAAAGGACTGGCTTTTGAAAGAGGTGCATCACCGCGTGAAAAATAATCTGCAAATAGTAATGAGTTTACTCAATACCCAATCTGCATTTTTAAAGAATAACGCTGCGCTTACGGCCATTCGTGAAAGCCAGAACCGTGTGCAGGCTATTGCGCTTATTCACCAAAAATTGTACAGCAACTCAAATGTAGCTTATATAGATATTGCAGTTTACATCAGCGAACTTATTAATTATCTTGTAGATTGTTATGACGCACACGAACGTGGCATCAGGATTGAGCAGCAAATAGAGCCGGTTAAAATGGATGTTGCCCAGGCCGTGCCGGTTGGCCTCATGCTTAACGAAGCCATTACCAATGCTATTAAATATGCTTTTCCGCATAAGCAAGGTTATATCAACATTTCGCTTGGTGCGCTTAATGATAATAACATCATGCTGAATATTGCTGATGATGGTATTGGGTTGCCGCAGGGATTTGACCTTAAAGACGCCTCATCTTTAGGTATGGAAATGATGAAGGCCCTTAGCAAACAGCTTGATGGGAATTTTAATATTGAAAATAACCAGGGCGTAGTGATCACCTTTGTTTTCAGGGCCGAAAAGAAGTTTGGAAACATTGAAAATGAAAGCTTTCCTGTGTAGTATTGATGGTTTAGCAAACTTTGGCCATATGTAATTTATACTACTGAAACCATAATTAGTACATTGATTTAGGGTATCCCCAACCCGAACTTTACATTGTTAAAATAACAGTTAATAATTAAATATTGGTTAATTGACGTAATAACATGTAAAGCCTGTACTATGAAAAAGTTTAATTGTTTCGCCGTTGCTTTCCTTATAAGTGTACTCATGTTCGTAGTAACGGGTTTGTTTGTTAAGCTTAGTACAGGGATGATGGAGCCATTAATACCTGCTAAACATTTCATCATAGTATTATATGTTATTTGCGCCTTAAAATTCGCTTTGCTGATCATTATGCTCATGCCTGGCAAAACAGTACTTAAGCAAATGAGCACCGGTTTCATCCTGGCCGATGTAATATTGCTGCTGTTTTATGATAACACCAGTGCCGCGGGCAGTGTTTCTGTATCTATTGTTGTAGCGCAGGTTTTGCTGCTGCTTTTTTACATGACTTTACAGGGCCGCCTGTGGCTTTACAAAAGCGATACCGCTAATAATACAATCGAAAATGAACTGATAGCTTCACCTATTTAATGAATAATGATATGCACCACGATGATGAACAATTGGTAAATCTCATTATTGATCTGCAGGAGCGGGGCTTTAATCATGATTTTGTTATCGAAAACGAACATATCAGGTGTTTGCAATATAACGAGCTGATTTCACCCGATGATTTTGAGATCATCGAAACATATCATTGCAAATCAACAGGTAACAGTGGTGATTGCAGTTTGGTGTATGCTATCCGGCTAATGAACTACGATATGAAAGGCATATTGATGAGCAATTACAGATCGTACATTAAAGGAATGTCATTGCGCTTATGGTCGAAGTTTAATTGTGTGATCAGGTTAAATCTATCAGTAATAAATAAATAAGTTAAGAAAAACATATCCAAATGAACAGGGAAATTAAAAATATGGAAAGCCGGGCAGGTATAATACCTGAACACACCATAGGGGCAGCATACATCGGCAACTGGAAAATTCAGCTCAAATCAAATAAAGTTTCCTTTTGCCCCCGAATGCGCAAGATTCTTGAACTATCAAAAGGGTATGATGAAAAAATTGATGAACTTTTTCAACTGGTTAAACCGGCTCAGCTAAGCGGGCTGGTACATGAATTTAAGGTTGCCTGTTTTAACGGTACCAGGTTTGAAAAACAGGTGCAAATTGTTACTCCATCGGGTAACGAAAAGTGGGTTATGCTTACGGGCGTATTATACTCACGCAGATGGGGCACTGCCGAACAAATGATAGGCACTATTGAAGATGTTACTCAAAAAGTTAATGAAGAATGTTTGAGCATGGCCATTGTAAACCATGAGCTACGCGCGCCTTTAACCATTATTAAGCTCAATACCCAATTTTTGATCAATCACCTTGCACACAGTATCAATAAGCAGCCGGTAAAGCTGTTGAATATGGTGGATCAGCACATTAACGGAATGACTAAACTAATTGACGAATATTTGTCGCCCTCAACCAGCGAGGAGAGCCCGGCACAACTCAATTTTAGTTTGTTTGATATCAATGACCTGATAGATACCGTACTTGTAGAAATGAGGATTTTATATCCTGGTCATCGTTTTTGCAAATATCCCACCGCAGATAGCATTTTTATCAGGGGGGATAAATACAAAATTACACAGGTATTGATCAATTATATAACTAATGCGGCCAAGTTTTCGCCGCCATGCTCGCATATCAACGTCAATATCAATCGTAACGAAAACGATGTTGAAATATCTGTGCATGACGAAGGGGTTGGTATTAATGAAGAAAATAGCCAGGCACTGTTCCAGAAGTTTTATCAGTGTAATCAAAAATCTGTAAGACAGAAAAACAGCAAGGGCCTGGGTTTATATATTGTAAAAAGCATTATCCAAAAGCATGGCGGCACGGTAAAAGCCGAAAATGGGAAAAATGGTGGAGCTGTGTTTTCTTTTAGTCTGCCGCTTAGTCAGCAAAGCAAATTTAATACTACCGGGCAGGAGGCGGTTAAATTAATGGCTTAAACAGTCATATTTAAGTAATGAAATAATAAAAGATAAAAATGTCTTTTATTATTGATCGAAATAACTACTTTTGCTTTATAAAGCAATGGGAATATTTTCAAAAACATGTGAGTATGCGGTAAGGGCGGTGTTTTTTATAGCTCAGCAAACCGCGGATGGCAGTAGGGTAGGCATAAAGGAGATAGCTGTAAATATTGATTCGCCTGAACATTTCCTGGCCAAGATCCTTCAGGATCTGAGCAAAAGAGGTATCATTCAATCGGTAAAAGGGCCTAACGGTGGTTTTTACCTGGATGCGCAAAGCCTGTCCCGCCCACTGTCGGATGTAATAGAAGCCGTTGATGGCGGAGGCATATTCAGGGATTGTGGTTTAGGGTTAAAAGAATGCTCATCAAAAAATCCCTGTCCGCTTCATCATGATTTTTTAGACGTAAGGAACCGTTTGCAAAACATGCTTGAATCTATCACCATAGGCCAGTTCAACGAAGATCTGAACCTGGGAATTGTAGTACTTAAAAAATAACGCGGTCCGCCCAAAAGGTTAAAGGCGCGGTCAAAATCATCCTGATTTTTAATGAATCAAATTATAGAACGCACCGAAACAGTTAATTTAAAAGATAAAAAGGTATTAATATATTTTATATGAAACTCAAAATCTACTTAATCCTTCGCCTCATAGGCATGCTGATGCTCGCCCCCGGCACAGCAGCCAATGCTTCCGGTGTTTTAAAGCCCGACCCCGCTTTTAATACCGTTGCCTGTATCATTATTGCGGTTACCATTTTCTTTTTGTTATTGCTGCTGCTCTGGCTTATCCGGCTGGCACGCGGTCTTAAAGAAGATGAAGCAGCACGCGAGAGAAATGGCGATCAATGGATCGTAAGGCAAATAAACGGTTTGGATAGCCGGCAGCTTGATCAGCTGATCAGCCGTCGGAACAGTCGTAAAAAAACGATCAGCAAAGCAAGGGGCGGCAATAACGGTTTTACCACTGTAATGGTGTTATTGCTGGTGCTTTCATCATTAGCTGCCCGGGCCCAGGCACCGGCCGAAAGTAAAAATGTATTGACCAGCCCCGGTATGATCATCATGCTTACGCTGATTTTTATACCACTGGTGGTGACTGTATTTTTGATAGGATTAAAGATCCGTAATGTGGCAGCCAAAAGCCGCTATAACCGTGTAAAAAAAGAAACCAGTGACCTTGCCCATGTTGTTGATAATGATGATGCTATATACGAGGATCTTATTAAACGTAAACAAGCACTCGACTATCATTTAACCAACAATGAGCTTGCAGGTACTATTGAAGCGGAAGACACAAAAGGTATGCTGCTCAATGTTGACGAAGTTCATGGCCCGCGTTTTTTTGCGTCCAAACGGAAGGCCGCCCCTAAACATCAAACAGATCCTAAGCTGGTAAAACTAATTATGTGGTACCTGGGCAGCGCTGCCTTTTGGCTGGTGCTGGGTACCTCGGTAGGCGAGTATATCGGCATTAAATTCGTATCGCCCGATGCTGATCATATCAGCTGGCTGAGTTTTGGCCGCTTAAGGCCTGTACATACCAATATGGTTTTCTGGGGCTGGTCGTCCATGGCCATGCTGGGTCTTGGCTATTACGTGGTATCCACAGTTAGCAATACCGTGGTTTATAGTATTAAACGCGGGTATTACTCGCTGGTACTCATGAATGCCGCAATTGTGATAGGCAGCGGCATGCTGATGGCCGATATCAATAACGGTGGCGGCGAGTACCGCGAATATATCTGGCCGGTTATGGCGCTTTTTGCAGGAGGTATAGTTGTGAGCCTGGTTAATTATATCCAAACTATAGCGCAGCGCAAAACTAAAGAGATCTATATCTCTAACTGGTATATCGTTTCGGCTATGATGTTTTTAACGGTGATCGTAACCGTTGGTTATCTGCCTTTTTACCAGGATGGCCTTGGCGAAACCATTGTACAGGGTTATTACATGCACCAGGCCGTAGGCATGTGGTTTATGTTCTTTAACCTCGGGCTGGTTTATTACTTTCTGCCGCAGCAGTTAAATACACCAATTTACTCCTACAGTTTGGGGATCCTGGCGTTTTGGTCGCAGATATTGTTTTATACCTTGATAGGTACGCACCACTTTATATTCAGTTCGATACCGTGGTGGCTGCAAACGGTAGCTATAGTAGGCAGTATGGGGATGCTGATCCCGGTGTTTTCGGGCACCACCAATTTTATCATGACCTTCAGGGGGAATTTTAATAAGATAGGCCGGAGTTATACACTGCCGTTTTATATCGTCGGCATCCTGTTTTACTTCACCGGCTCAACACAGGGCACGGCCGAAGCTTTTAGGGAAACCAACCTCATCTGGCACTTTACTGATTTTACCACGGCACATTCGCATCTTACTATGTACGGTATCATCGCCTTTTTTCTCTGGGCCTGTATTTATACCATAGTACCAAGGCTTACAGGCAACGAACCTAAGCAAGGATTAGTTGGGGCTCATTTCTGGATGGCTTTAATAGGTTTGTTGTTTTACACCATCCCGCTCATGGTAGGCGGCACCCTTAAAGGCATGTCCTGGCGCGATGGAAAGCCATTTATAGATAGTGTGGTGCTTATGGCTCCCTACTGGTTATGGCGCGCCATAGGCGGTTCGCTGATGTGGGCATCGCACCTGGTTTTTGCCTGGAACATGTATGTAATGTTTTCGGGCCATAAAAGCGATCCCGATATCAGGAAGGAAGTTTTTGAGAAGTTAGATACTATACCTGTTAATGCCGAAATCTGATAGCCATGGAAATCTATAACAACCATAAAAAACTTTTTACTGCCGCGTTATGCTTTTTCCTGCTGCTCACATTTTTTGTGGCGATAGGGCCGGCATTTACCAGCCAGAATAATAATGCTCCGTTGCCGGGCAGTAAACCATTAACCCACCTTGAAACCGAAGGCAAGGCAGTATTTATTGCCGAAGGATGCGTGGCCTGCCATACCCAGCAGGTACGTAACGTAGAAATGGATAAAGTTTGGGGTGCACGCCCAAACATAGCTGCCGATTACGCCAATATTACCCGCACCGATGTTTGGCGAAATACGGCCACCCTGATGGGCTCCGAACGTACCGGGCCCGATTTAACCAACGTTGGCACCCGGCAGCCAAGTAACGACTGGCATTACCTGCATTTGTTTAACCCACGGTCGGTAGTGGCAGAGTCAGTTATGCCGTCATATGAATGGCTGTTTGATATCAAGGATTACGCCTGGCCCAATGATGTGGTGGTGAATGTGCCCGATGATTTTAAAAAAGGCATAAGCGGCAAAATTGTAGCATCGCACAAAGCAGTGGCGCTGGTAGCTTACCTGCGTTCGTTAAAAGAAGTTACCCTGCCCGATGGTAAACCGGTACCGATATTCCTGTACGGGAAAAGTGATGCTGAAAAGACCGCTGCTGCCACAACCTCGGGCAAAGGTGCAGCCGCCAAACCACAATTTGATGGTGAAGCACTTTACGCCACCAATTGCCAGTCATGTCATCAGGGAAATGGAGAAGGTTTGGTTGGTGCATTCCCTGCACTAAAAGGCAGCAAGGTTGTGCTTGACGATAATCCCGAGGTACAGGTAACCATTATTATGAAGGGCTACAATGGCCGTGCAAGCGAGGGTTACGGTGTAATGCCTGCCGTGGGCACCAACAATAACCTGAAACCCGAAGAGGTTGCGGCTATCGTAAACCATGAACGTAGCAGCTGGGGTAATAACTCCAAAAAGGTAACGGCCGAAGATGTGAAAAAGATCATAGCCACATTTGATAAACCCGAAACCGTAACAGCTAAAAAGTAAAAATCAAGACCCTCATAAAATGAAAAAATATATCATACTGCTGCTCATGCTCATCCTTAAGTTGGATGCTATAGCTTGCGAGGCCTGTAAAAAGCAACAACCTGCTGGTTTTGGAAACATAACCCATGGCGCGGGCCCCGATAGCAACTGGGATTACCTTATTGTATTGGTAATGGTGGTTATTACACTATACGTGCTGGTAGCAACCATCAAATGCTTTATAAAACCCGGCGAAAAGAACCAGGAACATATTAAACGGATGATTTTAAACGACCTGAAGCCATGAGAGATCAAAGTTTTGTAACCCTGTTTATTGATGAAGACCCGAAGCCGATAGGAGAGTTTCCTGCGCCTGTAACCTTTGATCTGGACACCCGCAAATTAACTGATGGTAGCCATGTGCTAAAGGTTGTAAGTAAAGATCACCAGGGCAAGGAGGGCATTAAGCTCATCCCTTTTGTGGTGCGTAATGGCCCGGCGATAGCTATTGAGGGTTTAAAGAAAGATGAAATTGTAGAAGGAGTGTTACCCCTCATGATCAATGCCTATGGCAAAGGTGATCAGAAAACCTTTATGCTGGCTGGCAGCGAAACCCCGCAAAGCATCCCCTGGTGGCTGGTGGTAGGGATCATCCTGTTTGTAGCTTGGACGGGGTATTTCATTATCACATCGCTGTCGGTGAAGCTGTAGTTTTAGAGATTAGTGATTGGAGGTTAGAGGTTAGAGGTTGGGAGAATTGAATGAATAGTTAAAAGTAAACTAATCTCTAACCACTCCCCCCCGCGTTAGGGATAGTAGCGGATACCGGCCATGAGCGTAATGCCTGCAGGCGTATGAGCGGATAGCCCGGGCCGCAGGTAACGCACTGGTAATTCGGATTTCGGATGTTCGATTTCGGATTTTTTGCCTTATTGGCTTAGAAATCGGGGTGCCTTGGAAATGGAAATATAAAAAATATAGAACGTCAATCCGAACTTGTTTCGGGGCCCCATAATGCAGGTGACGCGCATGAGGTACACTTGGCAAGTGGGATGAAACTGAATAAACAAAAAATGAACGATATACAAGATCTAACATCAATTAAAATACTGGTTGATGAATTTTATACCAGGGTGCGGCTTGACGGTTTATTGGGACCCGTTTTTGCCGACGTAATAAAAGACGACTGGCAGCCGCACCTTGATAAAATGTACGCTTTCTGGAATGCTGCCTTGTTTGGTGTGCCGGGGTTTAAGGGTAATCCATTTGCTAAACACGCGCCGCTACCAATCAGCGACGACCATTTTAGCCGCTGGCTGGAACTGTTTATCCAGACGGTTGATGATCACTTCGTTGGGCCGATGGCTGATGATGCCAAGAACAGGGCAAACCTGATGGCCGTAATGTTTATGAGTAAGCTGGCAAATATGAAAGGTGGGCCAGGCAGGGTAATCATGTAGTGGATGCCGATAAATAGATGCTTTTTCGAGTAGGGCATGTGCGATTCCCTCCCTCGGGAGGGTGTAGGGAGGGGTTGCACCGGAAAATTCGTCAGCCGACAATACGCATAACCCCTCCCTGCCACTGCACTTAACAACCGCACCCCTCCCAGGGGAGGGAATTAAAAAAAGCTATCAACACAAGAAAAATCAAATGTTATGAAACAGCTTCAAAGAAACGAGCACTTTCAGGTAGTTAAAATTGAACTTACCGCCGGCGCAAATATGAAAAGGCATATAGCCACATCAGATGCTTACCTGATTGTGGAAGACGGTAACGCGCTGCTTATTTATGCCGGCGAAACCTATGAATTGAGTAAAGGCGAAACTTTCCTGATTCCGGCCAATGAACAGCATATGCTTAAAATTATCAATGATTTTAAAGCGTGGATTGTGCTGGCCAACGGTGCGCAGATCAAATACCTGGAGCCTGATAACATTTACATTAATTAATATGATCATAGAGCAAGTGCGGGAACAAATGGCATTGGCCACTGGCCCGGTAGCTAAAATATTAAAGCAGGGGAATAGCTATAAAATGATGGCTATCGGCCTCAAAAAAGGAGCGATTTTAAAAGAGCATAAAACCGCTGTACCTGCCACGCTGATAGTAACCGAAGGGAACGTGTTGTATAAAGAACATGAACGGTCGGTTGATTTGAAGCGCGATGCTGATTTTGAAATACCAATAAACGTGCTGCACAGCCTGCTGGCCCTTGAGGATAGTATTTGCCTTTTAATACAAGGTTAAGCAGGTACAGCAATTAATTATAAATATATACTGTTAAAATGATGATTACTAAAGAACAAAAAGAGCTGGTTAAGGCCACGGTGCCTGTATTGAAGGAGCATGGAGTATTGTTAACAACTCATTTTTACAACCGGATGTTTACCCACAACCCCGAGCTTAAAAATGTGTTTAACATGGGCAACCAGCAAAACAGCAAACAACAAACGGCCCTTGCTATGGCCGTACTGGCTTACGCCGAACATATCGAAAATCCGGGAGTGTTGATGCCTGTACTTGATGGCATTGGTCAAAAGCACACAAGTTTGGATATAAGGCCCGAGCATTATGCTATTGTTGGCGGGCATCTCATTGCTTCAATTGGAGAAGTATTGGGTGATGCAGCAACACCCGAACTGCTGGAAGCCTGGACTGTGGCCTACAATCAGCTTGCGGCTCTTATGGCTGGTCATGAGCAAAACTTATACAGCAAACAGGTTGCAAAAAAAGGCGGCTGGACAGGCTGGAGGCCATTTGTGGTAAAGCAAAAAGTAAAGGAATCGGCAGAGATCACTTCATTTTACCTTTACCCTACGCATGGCGGTGCTGTGCCTGATTTTACTCCCGGTCAGTTTTTAAGTGTGCGTTTGTTTTTGCCCGAGCTTAATTTGTTGCAGCCCCGTCAATATAGCATTTCAAGTGCACCTAACGGCGAGTATTATCGTATCTCAGTTAAACGTGAAGCCGGAACGGAGCTGCTTGCCGATGGCATGATCAGCAACCGCCTGCATAATTTTGTTAATGAAGGTGATATCATTGAGGTATCGGCACCGGCAGGAGGTTTTGTATTAAGCGGTGATGGCGATCACCCGATAGTTTTCATTAGTGGAGGCGTTGGTCAAACTCCGTTGATGAGTATGATGGAAAGCCTGATCAAAAGCGGCAGCAAGCGACCTAAAACATGGATCCACGGTTGCCGCGATAAAAATGTGCACGCCTTTAAAGAAGTTATTGAACACTGGGAAGGTAAAAACGAAGGGGTTAAAAAGCACATTTTCTACAGCGAAGTGGAAGAGGGTATAGCTGATAATTTATATACTGGCTGGGTTGACCTTAACCAACTAAGCGATGAAATATTTGAACCAAATACCGAGTACTACATTTGCGGTCCGGCTGGCTTTATCGAACTGCATTACCGCGAACTGGTTAAAAAAGGTATCGATAAACAACTGATCCATTTTGAAGAGTTTGGCCCGCAAACTTTGCAGTTGAATTAAGAAGCTGTTTTAAATGTAGAGACGCATCACATGCGTCTCCCGCATCAAATTCTTGAAGTTAATGATTACGAAGCTGCTTGTCCTATGGGAGACGCATCACATGCGTCTCTACCAGAAAGCTTCATTGCCGTAGGTTTCAACCAACGGGATAATGAGTAGCAATAAGCGGGCTTCAGCCCAAATTCGCTTGTATAATTGGGCTAAAGCCAGGAATTTTTAGCTTTTTATTCTGTTGGTTGAAACCTACGGCAATGAGTGTTTTTAGGTAAGTTTAAAAAGTAGTAGTTATCCGTGCTGAAATAAGATGTTTTTTACATTGGTTGTTTCAGCACGAAATAACTATTCAACATATTATCCTTTTTTCAGCGTCACTACTGCTTCATTTGGTTGTGCCTGATATAGTACATAAGTGCCTTGATCATCTTTAGCTGTACTGATCTTTTTGCTTTTTGAGCCCTGGGTAACTGTTGCGCTTGTCCAGTTTGATGATACATAGGTTTTGAGGGTTAATGGCAGATAGTACATCTTGCCATCAAGGCTATGGCTTACCTTAACCTGTATTGTGTTTCCTATCGGAGAGGCTACAGCTTTACCATGTTCGCGTTCGCGCATGTACCGGGTTACATCGCCAAAAGTTGCTACCCATAGCTTGTCATTTTTGCTTTTGATGTACTGGAAATATTCGTCAAGCAGGTTACTTGGCAGGGCTTCGTAGCCCATCCCGTCAATACCATGGAACACCAGTACCAGCCAGGTATTGGTATGGTTAAGCGTAGTATCAACCCAAAGCTTCATCATTGGCAGCGGTGTTTTGGTGGTTGCGCCACGTTGCCATTGAATATAATCTTTATCGGTTGAGCCCGGCGTTTGCTTGCTGGCCCGGTCAATCTCTTTTAACCATGGCTCGGGCATGCGATTTCTTAAAGCCGGATAGATTTTGAGTGCATAGCCCATCACGCGGTCGTTTTCAAAACCGTAAGGGCACTCTGCCGAAAATGTATGTTTGGGACCAAGCTGGGCCAGGATATCCGCCTTGCTTTTTTCCAATTCCCAAAGCAGGTTAGGCTCGTCAAGCCCGGGCATACTTGGGTGAGTGATAGAGTGACTTGCAAACTCATAGCCCTCGGCCGCATCTTTCCTGAAATCATTCCAGGTTGAGCCGATGGATTGTTTAAACTCATCGTTGGGTTCGTAGCCTGGTTTCAATTCGCCGTTACGGGCTTTGGCGTAAATGTCATCTAATACTTTAAAAGCTTTTTCTTTTTTACCGCTGTCATACAAGCTACCGGCTTGTGTGTGGGCGGCAATGGTACCCATATAACCTAAGTACCCCGCAGCTGAGCATCGCTCAAAAAAGTTTTGATCATTAGTAGGTACCGTTGCCGATTCTTTAATGATATCCTTTACCGGGCGACCAATAAATTTTCCGTGGTATTTGGATGCGGGAATAGATCCTGTAATAATGAAAAATGTGGCCGGCATTTTCAGGCGCTCCATTACCGGGAGGGCTTTTCTGAACTGGTTCATGGAGCCGTCATCGTAAGTAAGGGAAACAGCGCCGGTTTTGCCGTATTGCCATTTGGTTATTTCGGTAGTACCGGGTTTGGTCTGGGCGTTGCCTTGCAAGCCTTGAATGCCAATGAGTGCTGTGAGCAGCAGGGTTTTAACTGGTTTATAAGTGGTGGTAAGCATGATTAAAATTAACTTTTTAAATTAATTTACAAAGTAATATTGCTGTTTCAATTGACTGGGGATCAACAGTTAAAATTGTTTTATGGAAAGTGGAGATATATTGCATCTTAATGTTATTGTGAACGCTCGCCGGATTTACTCACCCCGACATCGCTGCGCTTGTCACCCCTCTCTCCGCTTTGCGGAAAGAGGGGATTAATAAATGAATTTCTTACCCTCTTTGTGGCGTAGCCGGAGAGAGGGTGGTCCAGCGAAGCGTAGACCGGGTGAGTCAATTATACAAGCTGCATTCACCCAACTGTTAAAAAACACTAAATTTTAACCTGTGGATATTTTCTATCTTGTTTCACCGTTTAAGCATCAACCAAAACCACTATCCAGCATGTTATCACAACTTGCCAAAACATTGAAGTGCCTGCTTATTTTAAGCTTTCTTTTTTCTGTTAAAACAGTATCAGCACAAAATAAATACGATGCCATCAGTTTTCGGATCGATTCATTAGCTTCCGTAGGTTTGCCCAAGTCGGCTTTAAAGGAAGTTGACAGGCTTGACAAGCTGGCGCATGATGAGAAGAATTCCCCTCAGCAGGTACGCGCGGTAGTTTACCGGATGACATTTCAATCATACATTGAAGAAGAAGCGCTGGTGGCTATCATCGCCAGGCTAAAAACTGATATTGATAAAGCGCAGTATCCAGTAAAGCCGGTATTACAATCAATGCTGGCCGAAATGTATTGGAATTATTACCAACAAAACCGTTACCAGTACAGCCAGCGAAGCCGCGTTGAAAAACATGGCGACGATTATACACAGTGGGATTTACAAACCATCATTGCCGAAACAAGCAATCTTTACCGGCTTTCACTTGCAGGTGCCAAAGAGGAGCAAGCCACGCCAATTAGTGTGCTCGATGGTGTTTTAAAGGGCGATAAAACCATCCGCTACCTGCGGCCTACACTTTATGACCTTTTGGTACAGCGTGCGTTTGAATTTTTCCTGGCTGATGAACCTGGGATCACCAAGCCTAAAATGGCTTTCTCATTAAACAATCAGGCATTTTTTGCAGATGCCCGTTCATTTGTTAAAATAAACATCAATACTGCCGATACTGCTTCAACATGGTATCATGGGCTTAAATTACTACAGCAAGCAACTGCATTTCATCTGAAGGAAAATAACGAAGATGCACTTGCCGACCTTGAACTGCAGCGGCTCAAATTTTTACATAATAAATCTACTTTAAGCAATGCTGATTCTTTATACCTGCTTGGGTTAAAACAAATAGCCACCAGTTATGGCACAAAACCGATCAGTGCCGAAGCCTTGGTACTTAACGGCCTTTATTATCAGCAGCTCGACAGCCTTGTAACAGCGCATGGCTACTATGAAAAAGCTCAAGAGTTGTTCCCTAATAGCATAAGCGGTAAAAACGCGGCTATTTACATCCGGGAAATAGAAAGGCGGGTTTTATCGGCTCGGGTGGAGGAGGTATATGCTCCTGGCAAACCATTACTGACCAGTTTAGAATATAGTAATATTAAACAGGCAAAATTTGCTATTTACAGTATTACCGACGGGCAAATAGATCAGTTAAAAAAAGACGGGCAGCAGGATGACGAGCAGATGCTCATGATAACAACGAAGGTATATGATTTTGTAAGTAAATTAAAGCCTGTTGAAACCGGCGAACTTTCGCTGCCTGATCCGCATGATTACAGAAGCCACCGGGCCGAATTTAAGATAGCCCCGCTGCAGCCTGGTAATTATATTATTATGATTGGTGACTCCTTATCAAACAAATCGCTGTTAACAGGCCTGGCGCAGTTTAAAGTAAGCGGATTAGCATATGTCACCAGGCAAAGGCCTGATGGTGTAAAGGAGATCAGGGTGCTTGACCGTGACAGTGGCAAGCCATTGAAAGGCGTAAATGTTGATGTATACAATACTTATAACGATAAAGGGAAAATATTAAAGAACCCTATAAGTAAGGGTCCCTCTGATGCCAATGGTGTATTTACTTTTACATGCCGTGGGGACTATTATAATGTAAACCTTTCAACCGCTAACGATAAGTTTGCCAGCAAAAACAATTATGTAAACGGGGCCATAGAAACCTCGCAGCCTGTAGCCAAGCCCATTCAAGAAACCATGCTGTTTACCGACAGGCAGATCTATCGTCCCGGGCAAACGGTTTATTTTAAGGGATTGCAGATAAGCACGCTGAACAACAAAAGCAGCATTATGCCCAATGAACAGGTTGTTGTTAATTTAACGGACGATAACAGGGAAAAGCAAGGTAGCCTTAACCTTAAAACCAACGAGTATGGTACCGTAACAGGTTCTTTTGTTATACCTCAGCAAACACTTGCCGGAATTATGTTTGTGAATACAGATCACGGCGCAGCAATGATCCGCGTTGAGGAATATAAGCGGCCTACATTCCAGGTAACGTTTTTGCCGGTTAAGGAAACTTACCGGTTTAATGATTCGGTTCGTATTACCGGGAAAGTTACCGCGTTTTCGGGGTATGGCATTTCGGGTGCCAACGTAGCCTATCATATTAAACGAACCCCCGCTTACCGGCCTTATTATTTAAAGATGAGAGGCGATGATTACTTCAATAATTCGGGTGATGCTGAAATAGCCTCAGATACAATTAAGACCAGCAGTAATGGCGAATTTCAGCTTGCTTTTAAAGCTTCGCCTGGTAACGGGAAATTGCCCGATATGTATAATTATAACTTTACTGCCGATGTAACCGACGGCAGTGGCGAAACCCAGTCGGCAAATACGGATGTGAAAGTAAGTAATAATGTGCTTGATCTGGATGTATCAGTACCTGAACAGTTATCGGCAAAAGATAAAGCCCTGATACCTGTTAAGCTCAGCAATATAAATGGCCAGCCTCAAAACGGGGTACTTAATGTAAAGGTTTATTCATTAATTAAGCCTGATGGCGTATTCAAAAAAAGGCTTTGGCAGGTTCCTGATCAATACCTGTTGGGTGCCAGCGAGTTTAAAAAGCTATTTCCTGGTTATGCCTATAAAAATGAAGACGACCGTAACACCTGGCAGATAAATAAAACAGTTGTTGATGCCGATATCAAAGTTAGCGATACTACAAATAATCAGCTTGATCTGGCAGCGTTAAAGCTGCAGCCAACCGGTGTTTATAAACTGGTAATAAATGCGAAGAATAATAGAGGAGATACCACCACCCAATTCTATTATATTAAACTTCATGCAAATCCAGACAAAGCGCCTGATATGGATAGCTGGTTAACTACCATTGATGATGAAATAAACAAGGCCGGGGATACTGCTGAGTTTTGGCTGGGTATAAGCAGAGAAAGCCAAATCCTGGTTGAAAAGTACGAGGGCGCTAAAATGCTGTCGTCGGAGTGGCTTAACATTGGAGGCGATCATCAGCAAAGTTTAAAAATAAAAGTACCGGCAACGGCAAAAAATAACTTCACGGTGCAGTTTTTAATGGTAAACGATAACCGCCTGTACAGTTATTATAAACAGATCAAAATAAAAGATACTACTACTGCATTGAACATTCGTTTCCTCACTTTTAGAAACAAGCTGCAGCCCGGCGAAAAGGAACAGTGGAAAGTGCAGGTGTCTGAACCCGGTAAAGAAAAGGAGCAAGCCGAACTGCTGGCCGGTATGTACGATGCCTCACTTGATGACGTTGCGCTGCCTCAAACCTGGGATCACCAATTGCCAACCTATGGCTATGACCCCAACTATTTCAGCTGGCAAACTTTTAATGAGTTTGTGCAGGTCACAAACACATCTGCTTTTAATAGGGCTCCGTATTATGGAACAGGTATATCAAATTTTAATTATGAAACGCTCAACTGGTTTGGCTACAGCTATTTTGGCAGCAATAATTATGGTTATAATACTTATATCGAATCAGTAAAAAAATATAAAACAGAATCGGCTAAGGATAAGCAGATCGAAGCCACGTATCTTAAAAATTCCGCGCTTATAAAAAGTGGTACAGTAGTGAGTGGCAGGGTACTCAATCAATTTAATATGTCGCTCGCCGGCATTAAAATTGCCATTAAGGGTACAAATATTAGTACTACATCAAACTCATTGGGCTTTTACAAGATCAAAATACCGCGAAATGCCATATTGATATTTAGCGGTCAGCGCATGCTGACGAAATATATTAGCTCGCCGGCAAACGGATATGTGAGGATGAATTTTGAGAAACCAAATCTCATAAGAATTAATGGAAAGGACTATTTAAGTGTTGCCGATCCTGGCGAGAAATTAATGGCCGCTGATGTAGTTAATGAAATCAGGATTGATGAGCCAGTGGGCTATAGTGATGTAAAAGCGGTTGCTGCACCCGTTATGTTACAAGGTAGGGCTGCAGGGATGCAGGTTGCTTATGATGTAGCACCTCTGACAAACTCCTATAACGTTCAAATGCGTGAAGTTCAATATAAATCGGTTGGCATGCACTATGATGAACTCAGGTATGATCAGAAAACCATCACTACCCGTAAAAACTTTAACGAAACCGCTTTCTTTTATCCGCAACTTCGCACAAATGAAAAAGGACAGGTAATCATTGAGTTCACTATGCCTGAAGCCCTTACCAAATGGAAGTTCATGGCCTTTGCACATAACAAGCAATTGCAATTAGGTTATACAGAGGCGGAGGTTGTTACGCAAAAACAATTAAGTATCACTGCCAATATGCCCCGCTTCTTACGTGAGGGTGATACTGTAACCGTATCAGCACGGCTGGCTAATTTAAATACAGAACCATTGAAAGGCAAGGTTGAGTTGCAGCTCTTCAATGGCATCAACATGCAGCCTGTTTCTTTATTGATGAACAAGAGTGAGGCACAGCAAAAGTTTGAGATAGATGCTTCGGCAACCAGGGCCGTTTCTTTTAAACTGGTGATACCGCCAGGGCTTGACGCACTTACTTATCGTTTAACTGCCGACGCGGGTAAATATAGCGATGGCGAAGAAAATACCATTCCTGTGCTGCCTAACCGCATGCTGGTTACCGAAAGTATGCCAGTGATGGTGCGGGCTGGACAAAGCAAAACGTTCAATTTCGATAAGCTGATCAACAACAGCAGCACTACCCTCAAAAGTAAAACCCTTACGCTTGAATATAGCCAAAACCCGGCCTGGTATGCTGTGCAGGCTATCCCGTACATGATGGAGTTTCCGTATGAGTGCTCAGAAAAGTTATTTAGCCGGTACTATGCCAATAGCCTGTCGACAGATCTGATCAGTAAAATGCCACTTATTAAACAGGTATTTGATCGGTGGAAAAGCAGTGATAGTAAAGAATTGCTCTCTAACCTCGAAAAGAACCAGGAATTGAAAACCACCCTGCTTGAGGAAACTCCCTGGCTGCAGGATGCCCTTAGCGAATCGGAACAAAAGAAAAGGATAGCCCAGCTTTTTGACCTCAACAAAATGAGTTATGAAATGAAGGCCAATCTGGATAAGCTGAAACAAAAGCAATTGTCAAACGGGGCATTCCCGTGGTTTGGTGGTAATTATGCCGACGATTATATCACCCGCCATGTTTTGGAAGGGATAGGGCAGCTTTATCACCTCAAGATAGTTACTGCCGATGATAAAACCATAAAAGAGATCGCTGATAAGGCCCTTGATTACATGGATGCTGAACTGATAAGCGAGGATAAAGAAGCAAAAAAGCAAAAGAACTATCAATCGGGGGATGTTAATCAGAACGAGGTTCATGCGTGGTATGTGCGGAGTTATTATACCGATAAACCAATGGGGCCGGCGCTCAAATCCATCTTCAGTAACTATCTGAAACGTGCCGAAGATCAATGGGTAAGGCAGAGCATTTATGAGCAGGGGATGATAGCCTTTACTATGTTGCGCAACGGAAAACCGCTAATTGCAAATGCCATTATCAAATCGTTAAAGGAAACTGCACAAACATCGGATGAGATGGGGATGTACTGGGGTAAAAACATGGTGGGTTATTATTGGTATCAATCGCCCATTGAAACACAAAGTTTGATGATCGGGTTATTCACCGAGGCGGGTAATAATGCCAAAGCCGTTGAAGAAATGAAGATCTGGCTGATGCGTAACAAACAAGCTAATAACTGGAAAACCACCAAAGCAACTGCCGCTGCCGTATATGCTTTGCTGTTAAAGCAGCAGGATTGGCTAAACGGCGGCACTGCATCTGAAATTATACTGAACAACAAACCTCTTGCCGAATTAAAGCCGGATATTAAGGCTGATGCCGGCACAGGCTACATTAAAACCAGTTGGGTTGATGAACAAATAAAACCGTCATTAGGCAAAGTTGAGATCAAAAACAATGGAAAATCAATCAGCTATGGGGCTATGTATTGGCAGTATCTGGAGCAAATGGATAAGATCACGCCATCGCAAACAGATATCCACCTTGAGCGTAAATACTTTATCAAAAAACAAACCGATACCGGACCTATATTACAGGCGCTTGACGCCGCTCATCAGCCCAAAACCGGCGATTTGCTCAAAGTGGTGGTGTATTTGAAAGCCGGTCGCGATTATGAATATGTACAGCTTAAAGACCTTCGCCCGGCAGGTACAGAGCCTTTATCTGCTCTTTCCGAATATAAATACCAGGATGGCTTATCGTATTACCAGGTAACTAAAGATGTGGCGACAAATTTCTTCATCAGCAATTTAACCAAAGGCAGCTATGTGTTTGAGTACGAATTGCGGGTAGCCCAACCGGGTAATTTCTCAACCGGCATTACCAGTATTCAATGCATGTACGCGCCTGAGTTTAATGCGCATAGTGAGGGCAGCAGGGTGGTATTTAAATAGAATGATTATGTTACCCGTTGTCATTTCCGATGGAACAAGGGTAGGAATAAGCGCCGGGGGAGAAAGAGAGATCTTGTACGTCATGCTAAGTGGTTATGCAAAGTTCGCCGAGCATGGCGTATAAGATTTCTCCCTAAGGAAATGACAAGAGAAACGTAAAAAAAGCCCGGAACAAAATGCTCCGGGCTGCAGGTGTGATAAAGCAGTAGGTGTTAAACTTTCTTGAAAATGCTTGATATATAGCCAAGCTCGGCACGTTCAGGTGCGCGGTCAACGTAAATCTGCCTGTCTTGCGGGGCCCAGGTACCCAGCCCGTCAACATAGCGGTTAAACATGCAAAAAGCTGCTGCTATCAGTACGGTATCATGGATCTCTTTGTCGCTTGCACCTTCCTCACGGGCAGCTTCTATTTGCTGAGTTGTAACATTTTTGCCGCCTTTTTGTACACTGCCCGCAATTGCTAAAAGGGCCTTGATCCTGGGCGAAAGATCGGCTGATAAAAAGTTAGCTTTGATAGCATCAATTTCGTCAATATTGCAGCCAAGGTAATGGCCGGCCAATGCGCCGTGCACGTTCTGACAAAAAAAGCAATCATTAAGGTAAGATACATAAGTTGCTATCAGTTCGCGTTCACCGCGCGATAGGGAATTGTTATCATCGCGCAGCAGTTGCTCGGCAAGGGCGTTTAGCGGTGCTTCCGTTTCCGGGCTGTAAAACATCAGCCCACGGATGCCGGGCAAATCGTTATTTAATTCAATATGTGCCATAATATCTGGTTTTAAATTAATGTTGTGGTTGAGGCAATACATAGCCTTTAGCCATGCGTTTTCCCATTTCGGCATAAGCCTCCGGATCGGTAGGGGTAAGGCTGCCAAGGCCATCAACATAACGGTTAAACATGCTGAACGCTGCGGCTATCAATACCGCATCGTGAATTTCCCGGTCGGTAGCCCCCTGCCCGCGTGCAGCGTCAACATCTTCCTGCTTAACTTCCTTGCCTAATACCTGCACCTTACCTGCAATATTTAGCAGTGCTTTTAGTTTTGCGCTGATCGGTGCTTCTGTCATATCGCGCAGTACTTCGTCAACAATTAGTGCATCGTCTTCATACAAACAACGGGCAGCAGCAGCGTGACTGCTGTAACAAAATGTGCAGTTATTACGGTATGATACATAAGTGGCTATCAGTTCACGGTCAGCCGGACTCAGGGTTGATTCTCCGCGTAACAATACTTCGGCCAGTTCATACAAATACTGACCGGTTTCGGGCCTGAACATTACCAGCGAACGGATGCCCGGTACGCCTTCGGGTACATTGATGTGTGCCATATTTTAATTAGTGAATTAGTGAATTAGTGATTTGTTTTTTATGCTTTTAGCCTTCTGCTTTTTCCCGTACAAATAATACAACAAGCAATCCTATCACAAATACCAGTGAAAAGATAACCAGTGCATTGCCATATCCGCCCAGCGTTGATACCAGTACACCTACAAATAGTACTGCCGTGGCCGTAAAAATGCGCCCGATATTGAAGCAAAAGCCCGTTGCTGTAGCCCTTATACCGGTTGAGAACAATTGCGGGATAAAGGTTGATAATACTCCCTGGCTTGCACCAAAAAATAAGGCCAGTATTATGATCTCAACGTAAACTGCTGTACTGAAGGTGGTGTTAGTTTTAAACAGGATGAATGACATCCCCGCGCAAACCGCGAAACAGATAACCATAGAGCGCCTGATGGATAGCAGGTTAACCAGCCAGCCTGAAAAGAAGCCACCGGTTAGGCCACCCATACCCATGCACATCATACTGAGACCTCGTTCTTTCGCTGCATCATGATCGGTGATCAGGCTTTGCACCCAGGTAGGCAGCCATGAAAATATAGCCCATAAACCTATCAGCATGGTGCCAAAGGTTAGGGAGCCTACAATAAGCTCCCGGCGGTGGTTTTTAGACAGGAGTTTGTTTAAAGGGTTTTCGCGGTTAGCAATATCGTTGCGATAGGTGAGCCAGCTATCTGATTCATTTAAAACCCAGGCACCAATTAATGCGAGTGCAACAGGGATTACGCCAATTAAAAAGCCCGACCGCCATGATGATACAATAAAGTTGATAAGCCCGGCCGAAAAAATACCCACAGGGAAAGCTATTGAAATGATACCGATAATCACCGCCCTGCTTTTGGCAGGCCAAACTTCGCTCAATAGGGTAACTGAAGTTACCAGAACACCGCCAACTCCAAAACCGCTGAAAAAGCGGCAAAGCAGCACGCCCCACCAGGTAGGCATCAGTCCGGTTAAGATGGTGAATATGCCATAGCTGCCAATAGCCAGCAGCAAGGCTTTTTTGCGGCCCATTTTATCGCTGATAACGCCCCAGGTAAAACCGCCAAAAGCCCATCCAAAAATAAAGATGGCATTGATGTACCCGCTGATGGCATTGATCTCATCGGCAGGAACAGTGCCTTGCAGGTCTTTTACCACAACAGGGAGGTAAACCGACATCAGCGTTGAAACCGAACCGCCTAAAGCTGTGCTAAGAAAACAGATCACAAACAGCGCAGCCCTGCTTGCGGCGCTGAGGTTTGTTTGAGGTTGTGCAACCTGCCCGTCAATTGTTAAAGTGCTCATGTTGTTTATTTTAAAAGGTCATCAAATACTATCGATACATAATAAATGGCGCCAATTGCCGGCGAGCCATAAGATTGATAAATACGGTTATTGAAGATATTGCTGCCGCCCAGTTTAATGGTTGATTTGAATTTAGGTAATTTTTTGCTGAACTGCAGATCGACAACTGAATAGGCATCTACACGGCCCGGACGGGTACCGTTAAAGGTTCCATACCAGTCATAAGCTGTTTGCCAGTGCCATGCAGCATTAAAGCCAAAATCATTGATCACATTGCTGTTGCCAAATGTGGCGTTGGTGCTCCATTTGGGCGTATTGAAGGCCGCAATATTATTAGGGTTTGCATTGCGGAGGTTAAATACTGATAAGGTAGCATTGCCGCCCAAAGCGTAACCGCCATTAAGCAGGTAAGTAGCCCCTGCACTTGCCCCCTGGGCCGATACTTTATCAGGCGCGTTGGTATATAATTGAAACGCATGAACTTTTCCGCCAGGAATATCGCTTGCCGAAGCGGTGGTTACATTGCCGTCAGAACCAAGGATCGGATTGCTGGGCTGGATAACAACTGTATTCAGGATAAAGTTGGTGTAGCTGCTGTAGTAGTAGTTTAAATCGATCAGCAACTTATCCATAATTAAGCCTTTATAGCCAAGTTCAAACGCTTTTTGCTGCTCTGGCTTAATGTAGGCTACACTTGCTTTTTGAAGCAGGCCTTTGTTTTGTTCGATAGCTTGCGGGAAAGGCGTACCACTTTGTACAGCCTTGCCAAACGCCGCACCAAAAGCGCTTACCGATGATGAGGTGAATGAGTTTTCATAAACGTTTAAACCTTTGCTGTTATTTGGCGCACCGCCCAAAATAGTGATAGGGCCTACGTTAAGGTGTATGAACTGATCAACAGGGGTTGGGTTCCTGAAACCGGTTTGATATGATGCCCTGAAATTTGATGTTTTATCAACCGTATAAACTGCCGAAAAGCGGGGAGTGAAACTGCCTTTAAAGTTTTCGTTTTTATCGTAACGGATGGAGGCGGTAAGCTTCAGGTTATCATCAAACAGTTTTTTAGCTGCCTGTAAAAATGAGCCGTACTCTTTAATAGTTATGCGCTTATCTTTATCATCAAACAGGCTGCCATTGGTGAACATCCTGTAATCGCGGAAACTGCCTCCTGCTAAAAGTTCAAATACTTTTATGGCGCTTGTGAAATCGTACTGGCCTTCGGCATGGTAAAATTTACTGTTACTAAAAACACCTGCACCACTTAAGCCATAGTTATGGATAGATGCATCTTTTGCAGCGTTAAATTCGGCAGTGCCCGGTAAAAAGCGGCCCTGATCTGCAAAAGTCCTTGCGGCAGTATTGCTATTTGGTGTAACACCACTTACCGAACCATTAAATGCAGCGGCATAACGGGTAAACCAGGTATCGTCTGCCTTATCGGGTGTTACGGTATTGCCGTTAAGGTCTTTTACCCAGTCGCGGTTTATGAATTGTGCCAACGAGCGGGTGTTGTATGAATCGTGCGAGTTTTCACCAACTGAATAACCACGGATAAAGAAATTACTTCCTTTTAACTCAACGCGGTGTGTTTGCAAAACAAAGTTATTAAGATCAAAACGGCTGCTGCCGGTATAACTTGCGGTACCGCGGCCATAATTGTACTGGTAAATAGCTTCGAGGTTATTGCTGAAACGGTATTGTAATGCACCGTTTAGCTTAAGGCTGTAAACGTTATAGTTCATCAGGTCTTTTTCTTCATACCCTGTTCTTGAAACCAGGCCAATACCGGGTAAGGTTTTTGAAACCTCATCGCCGTAGATATTTAGCGCGTCGCGGCCTGGGTTGTTAGGGCCACGCTGGGCAGCAGGGGTAGCGGCGCTTACATCAGTGTAATTATCAGCATACCAGTCACGACCGGTGAGGTATGAAGCGTTGAGTTTAAATGCAAATTTATCATTGAAAGCTTTGGCATAGCGGGCTGCAAAATCATACAGGCCCTGTGGTTTTACCACCGATTCGCCAAAATGGTTCAATCCGCTTTTAACCTGAAGGGTTAAGCCCTGGTATTTGAAGGGGTCTTTAGTTTTAAGCGATAGCAAACCGTTAAATGCAACCGGGCCGTAAAGTGCCGAAGCGGCTCCGGGGATAACCTCCACACTTTCGATATCAATATCAGAAGCGCCAAAAAGGTTTCCCACCGAAAAGTTTAATCCGGGTGTTTGGTTATCAACACCATCAACCAGCTGTAAAAAGCGGCTGTTACCGGTGCTGTTAAAACCACGGGTATTAATTTGTTTGTAAGTTAAGCTGCTGGTAACCGATTCAATACCTTTTACGCTTTGTAAACCATCGTAAAAAGTGAACGAAGGGTTATCCTTAATAGCCTTAAGGTTCATTTTTTCAATACTCACCGGCGATTGTAAAATGCTTTGATTGATACGCGTAGCAGATGATACTACTTCATTAAGCACAATTGCCTTTTGGGTTAATTTGATGCTGATATCATTATTGGCAGATGTTACCTGGCTTTCCTGTACTTCAAAACCCACAGCCGATATAACGATGGTGAACGGAAGTTTTAATTTATTGGCATTTAGGGTATAGTTACCTTTTGAATCGGTTGTGGTTCCTGTAAGCTTGCCCTTAACAGATATACTTGCGCCGGATACGGGTTTGCCGGTAACAGCATCGGTAATGTTCCCCGTTATTTTAATTTCCTGGGCAAACAGGTTTATGGATGTGAACAGTAATACAAAAAATAAAAGTTTTTTCATTGTGTTGGGTTTTAGTTTAAATTGGGGTGCAGGACTATTTTTTTAAATGATCATAGCCCTGGGGCAGGCGGGTATAACCATGGTTAACCAATCGTTCGGCCAGTACGTTGTAGTAACCGGCATCGGCAGGCAAGGCGGTAGCCAGCCCGTCAACGTAGCGGTTGTAGTAGCAAAATAATGCCGCTATCAGCACCGTATCATGTATCTCAATGTCGGTAGCTCCGGCAGCTTTGGCCCGGTCTATGGCCGCGGTTGTTACGTTTCTTCCGTTTTGGGCGGTTAACTTTGCTATAGTAAGCAAGGCTTTCATTTTTTCGGTAACCGGAGCCGTTTCAATGTTCTCCTTTACTTTTTGCGCTGTTTCTGCTTCACCGGCCAGCAGGTCGGCAGCGGCGGTGTGGGCGGTAGTGCAAAAGGTACATTGGTTGTTGTGCGATACCACAGTGGCAATCAACTCCCGATCGGCTTCGGACAGGGTAGATGGGCCGCGTAATAAAAACTGCGTGAGGTTACGGATAGGTTGTGCCGGTTCTTTGGCATACTCCAACAGGCCGGTAATGCCCGGCAAATGACTTTCAAGTGTAATATAAGGCATAATAAATAAGCTGAATGTTTGTAGGTTTTGAGTGGGATGTACTTTGCAGGGGGTATTTACAGCTATCCGCGTATAACTAATTTAATTTATAGCATACCGCTACGAATAGTTATCGACAGAAATAAACAGGCCACACAGCAGCAGTACTTCGCTACTCCAAAAAATGAATTAAAACAGGGGGGCTGATCAACAAACGGCCTTGGGCGGTTGCTCGGGAATATCCTGATGAACAGGTACTAACTGTTGAACTACATGAACAACGGCTTGTTGAGTATTGTAGATAGGGCAATTGAATTCAAAATGCACAAAAGTGAAATTGACATTGTCCTGCATAATTATTTTACCAAATGGTACATGTTCTTTTTGAGGAACAGGCTTCTCCTTTACATCCTTTGCATTTAGGATGTTTTTATCGGCCAGGCGTGTAGTTTCATAATTGGGGCTGCACATTAAATAAATGGCATGCCGCGTTATGCGCATTTTTTGGTAGTTATAGTTGTTATTACCAAACTGGATCTGGCCATGAATGTTTTCGTAGTGTTTCCAGTCGGTTATGCCGGGCATATCAACAGGTATAACTACCTCGGTAAGGTCCTTTACATTATAAAAACCTTTGGCAGTTTGCTGGGTAAAATATTTGTTGCTTTTGTAAACCAGGAACTGATGTAACGCCATATGCCCGCCTATATTAAGCAGGTGAATGCAAAGCAACATCAGGGCGATAAATTTTTTCAATTAGTTTACAAACAAAGGTTATTTAAAAATGCTGTTTATAAACATAGTTTCCAAATTTATTTAGAATTATTGTGTATAAAACAGTTAAACCAGAATTTCAATTATTGCAATTTGATTGGAGGAGATTTTACGGTATGTTATTCGCATTGTTTGATGTTCGGCAATGCTAATGTCTGGTTCGGGACCGGCTTTGTCCGCTTGCTATAGTTAGCGGTGAGGAAAGGGGCTGCATGAAGATACTTTTGAGCTACAAAATAAAAAAAACTCAAAAATAAGATCATGAAAACGAACACACACAACCTTGCCGGTAAAGTTATCGCCGGGGTTTTTATCCTGCTCTCCTCTACAAGTTTCGCCCAAACAAACACTAATCATACTTCAGATGCAATTCGCCCGTTTCATATCCATGTTTCGGATGAAGCACTGGCCGATCTTCGTCAACGTGTAAAGGCCACTCGCTGGGCCGAACGTGAAACTGTAACAGATCGCTCGCAAGGGGCTCAGCTTGAAAAAATTAAAAGCCTTGTTAATTATTGGGGCAGTGATTATGACTGGCGCAAAGCCGAGGCCAAATTGAATGCTTTACCTGAATTTGTAACTACTATTGATGGTCTTGACATTCAATTTGCGCATATCCGCTCAAAAAATCCAAATGCTTTGCCTGTTATTATAACCCACGGCTGGCCAGGTTCTGTTTTTGAATTGTTAAAAATTGTTGGCCCGTTAACAGATCCTGAAGCTTATGGCGGTAGCGCCGAAGACGCTTTTGATGTGGTAATACCATCAATGCCAGGTTATGGTTTCTCTGGCAAACCTACGGGAACGGGTTGGGATGCAGATCACATAGCCCGCGCATGGGATGTATTGATGAAACGACTGGGATATAAACATTATGTATCACAGGGTGGCGATTGGGGGTCTGTGGTTTCAGACAAGCTCGCCCGCCAGAAGCCCGAAGGCCTTTTAGGGATCCACGTAAACATGCCTGCAACTGTACCTGCTGATATAGCTAAATTACTGAGCAGCGGCGCGCCTGCACCGGCTTCATTATCTACTAAAGAAAAAGCTGCTTACCAATCACTTAACAACCTGTATACAAAAGGTGGCGGGTATGCCGGTATAATGGTAACCCGTCCGCAAACTATAGGTTATTCCCTGTCTGATTCGCCGGTGGGTTTGGCTGCCTGGTTCTACGATAAATTTGCCGACTGGACTTACAGCGGAGGTGACCCCGAAAAATCATTAACCCGCGATGAAATGCTTGATGATATTTCGCTTTACTGGCTTACCAATACAGCAACATCAGGCGCTCAGCTTTACTGGGAAAATAACGCCAATAACTTTAACGCTGTAGATATTTCTATCCCGGCCGCTATTACAGTGTTCCCCGGCGAGATTTACCAGGCACCAAAAACCTGGGCCGAAAAAAGCTATCATAACCTTATCTACTTTAACGAAGTAAAAAAAGGTGGACACTTTGCCGCCTGGGAAGAGCCCCGGTTATTTGCCGAAGAATTGCGCGCTGCATTTAAATCATTGCGCAAATAAAACGGATGCAATTGATGACCGGGGGAACAAATGCTACCGTCCCCCCCGGCCATTTGCTAAAGCCGTAAATGAATTCTATAAACATATACAATAAACTCAATAACAGGTGCCCGGACCTATGTTGATTCGGCCGGAAGATTGTCTGCCTGGCAGCATACAATGTCCGGTTCACATAGTTAGTGATAGGAGCCGGGCCGATATCTGGGTACCTTTGAGCATACAAAAAACAAAAACTTTTTAAATAAACAACACAATGGAAACTATTAAAAAATCAGCTATCAATAAGATCAAGGTTATCGAAGATATCTCAGCCAATAAAATAGATAAAGTATTATATACCGCTAATGTACGTACCGTTGGCGGCCGTGACGGTGGTTCGTCTGTGAGCAGCGATGGCCAGTTGGATATTAAGCATTCAACTCCCGGCACTCCTAAACCAGGTACCAATCCTGAGCAGTTATTTGCCGCAGGCTGGTCGGCCTGTTTTGAAGGGGCTATCGGTTTGGCTGCAGCTAAAAAAAGGATCGAGCTTCCTGCCGAACTGGCCATTGATGCCGAAGTGGATTTGGGTATCACTACCGGCGCTTATTTTCTGCAAGCCCGTTTAAATGTTAGCTTACCCGGCTTGGATGTGGAAGTAGCCAGGGCATTGGTAGAAGAAGCTCACAGAACATGTCCGTATTCTAAATTAACTTATGGCAACATCAATGTTGAAATCAACCTGGTGTAAAGCCACGCCCCTCAGCCCCCTAAAGGGGGAGCTTTGAAAAGAAAAAGGCCTGCTTCAATTTAATTTGGGGCAGGCCTTTTTTGCTTTCTTAAAATCCAGACTTACGAAGTTTTAAAAACTTCGTAAGTCTTCTCCGGCTTTGTTATTTCACTTTCTGGTGATAACAAAACGTTTAATCAAATATCTATGTTCTCACCTACAGCCGGTAAAAATAGTTTTAGGCCGGCCTGTTCAAATTGCTTTACCGCCTCATCTTTATCTATTTTAATAAAGCCAAAGGTGTCATAATGAACGCCCAAAACCTTATTGGCCTTTACCAGCTTTGCAGCTTCAATAGCATCTTCAATACCCATGGTTAAAACGTCACCAATCGGGAAAACTGCGAAATCAAGATCAACCCATTTAGCCACCAGGCTCATATCCAATGTGAGGCCGGTATCCCCGCTGTAGTAAAGGTTACCATCATCGGTTTTTAAAGCATAACCGCAGGCTACACCCGCATAGCTGCCATCCGGAAAGCTGGCCGAGTGCTGGGCAATGAATGATTTGACTGTGCCAAAATCAAAGGTTACTTTGCCGCCGGGGTTTAAAGGATGGACATTTTTAATGCCCTTTTTGCTAAAGTAATCATATACTTCAAAAATGCCTACAACCATGGCCCCCGTGCGGTTTGCTATAGTTTCCACATCTAAAATATGATCATAATGACCGTGCGATACAAAAATGTAATCGGCTTTAATTTCATCAATGTTGATGTCTTTAGCCAGTTCGTTGCCCGAGATGAAGGGATCAAACAGGAGGTGTTTACCCCCGGCAACTACCGAGAAGCATGAGTGACCGTAATAGTTGAGTTTCATTGGTTTGCTTTTTTATGTTAATGATGATTAGTTTAAAAGCGGGCTTAAAGTGTTTATAACCGGCATCGGCAGCAGCTTAAAATGGTCATAAGCTGTACCGTTAAATTTACCTGTAACCGCGTTTGTTTTTGGATATAGAAATGTCATCTTTTTAATCTGGTTGATATTATCAGGGGTGTAAAAAGAGGTGGATGAAAGTTCCTCTTCAGAGCCGTACAAGAAGATAGCTTTCGTTAGGTTTTGTTTTGTGAAATAGATATTTGATGAACCAGCCCCGGCAGGAGCCTGTACAGTTTCAAACCGCTCAATTTTAGATGGGTAATTATGCCTCTTTGCCGGCAGGCTGATTTTAAAAGTCAAGGCTCGTTCGGTACAGTTTAATTCATTTATCTGGGCGTAGACGCCAACGCTGCAAAGTGTAATTACAGTGCTTAGCAACAGTTTTTTCATAGTAAAATATTGTTTAAAACACCACCGGCCCGATAAAACGGGCCGGATAATGCTTGTATATTATTTAGTTAACTTTTTCTGCCGGTTTTTTCTTCTTTTCCAACACGCAAATCATTTCACAATCCTGAGGGTTTTGTTCAAAAGGTGCCTTGGTAAGAAATGAGAGGGAGAAAAGCGATAGGAAGCTTACCAACAACCGGCCTTGCTTCAATTTGCTCATGATCTTTGAATTTAGTATTTATAATTTAACTGTTGCATTAGCGGTAAACGTGGCTTTTGCAGCAGTTTCGATCTCGCCATTAGCTTTATCCTGTATAAAGCCTACAATTTCCCAGCCTTGTGCGGTAAATTCTTTAGGGAGGCTGATGGTAGTTTGGCCTTTTTGGGCCTGGTTTAGGGGAATTGTTTTCAAATCGCGCACTATTTGGGCGTGCGATAAAGTCCTTCCGCTGTTTTCGCCGCGGGCAACCCTGCTTATGGCCGATTTTTGTACAACAGCTATCAACAGATTTTGGTTATCGGTATTGCCCGATAGCTCATAGCTTACATTTAATTTATCGCCATTTTGTTGAGCCTGTAAAGAGACCTGGGCTTTGGGGGCTGTTGTTAAAGCCCGGGAAATAGCTTCACGAAGTACAGGTTCATCTGAGCCTACCAATTCGGTTTTGCCGTTAACCACAACCTGGGGGGTATAAACCTGGGCGTTTAAATAACTGCTGTATTCTTTTTGGCGTTTCGAAAACATAGCATTGCTGAATACATCTTTCCAGCCAAGATTATTCCAGTAGTCAACATGGTAAGCTAATATATAAACCGGTTTATCCTGTGTTTCTTTTTGGATCTTGGCCAGTAAATCATCGGCTGGCGGGCAGCTTGAGCAACCTTCTGAGGTGAACAGTTCAACCAGGGCAAAACCTTGTCCGGGAGTATCGGTATTAACAGTTTTTACAGAATCTATTTTACGGGTGGCGTATGCTGCGGTTGCAAGTGCCAGCGCTGCTGCGCCAACACAAAAGCTTAAAATTTTTAACGTTTTCATATCTTTCGATTTTTATTTATATCAAAATTATGATGCAAACGGCCGCCAAAACAGCATAAAAAAGCCCAACCGGACATATTGCAAGCTCAGTTGGGCATTTTTTAAGTCGGAAGTCTTAAGACTTAGGACTTTCGACTTCCGACTCAGAACTATCTATTCTCCAGCCAGTTTAAAAATACGGGTGCTTTCTCTTTATTGATCAATAGTTTTTCGGGCGTTGGTATAACCAGCTTAACAAATAATTTACGCATAAAATAGTGTTCAACTTCCTTTATCGCGCTAAAGTTTACGATATATTGCCTGTTGAGCCTGAAAAATTGATCCTGTGATAGCTGGCCGCTGATCTGATCAAGCGATTGGTTAACAACGTATTCCTGCTGATCAAAAGTCATAATGGTTGACAGTTCGTTGCGGATGTAGAAGAAAGCTATGTTATTGGTAGCAATGGTGATGTATTTGTTATTCTTGAATACCAGGAAACTTTTTTTACCTGCCGGTGGTGTAACTTGTGCTAACAAGCTGCTGATATCGGGCGATGAACCCTGCTGAAAAAAATTCCGTAGCTCATCTACCTTTTTAAAGGCATCGGCAATATCCGTTTTAGAAAATGGTTTAAGTACGTAATCAACACTGTTGGCCTTAAATGCCTCCAACGAGTACTCATCAAATGCGGTACAAAAAATGATAGGGCATGATACCTTTACCGATTTAAAGATTTCAAAGCACAAACCGTCCGAAAGCTGAATATCCATAAAAATAAGATCGGGTTGCCTGTTCTCAGACAGATAGGCAACCGAGCTTTCAACACTCTGCAGTTTGGTGACAATTTTTGAGTGCGGCCGCAACTCTAAAATAATGCTTTCAAGCGAACGGGCTGCTTTTAGTTCGTCTTCAATTATGATAATGTTCATTTATAACAGGTAGTTTAACTTTGAATATTTTATCTTCGGTAATGATCTCTATTTGTTTATCAAGCAGATGGTTGTAACGCAGGTTGATGTTTTTAAGCCCAACACCTGTTGATGGTTCTTCAAAGCGTTTAGGCTTTATTTCATTTTCTATAACAATGTTTTCACCCTCAGTATAAAGCTTAATGTGCAGCGGATGATCTAAGGATACTACATTGTGTTTAATACAGTTTTCAATCAGCAACTGCAGGGTAAAAGGAGGGATCAGTGTGCCGAAGTATTGCTTGCTGATAGTGTTGGTGAAGATAAAACCGTCTTCAAACCGGGCTTTGAGCAAAAAGTTGTATGCATCAACAATTTCCAGTTCTTCGGCTAAATGGATGAGGTCTAACTTGCGGCTCTCCAGGGTAAAACGGTAAAAGTTAGAAAGTTTAAGAATGAAATCAACGGAATGCTGATCGGCGGTTTCAACCATGGCTTTCAACGTATTGAGACTGTTGAACAGGAAGTGGGGGTTGATCTGCTGTTTAAGCAGCTCATATTGTGCACCAAGATTATCGGCCTTAATACGTTCCAGCTCAACGGTAACCTGCTGATTTTGGTAGTTTTGATATAACAGGTTTATAAGCATGTAAAACACCAGGTTAATAAGTATGCCCCTAACCTCTATCATTAGCATTACGGGGCCAAAATTCATATGTGTTAATATCAATTGCTGCGCATAGGCCAAAGCCAGCATTACGCCCATACCTATCACTAATGTTGTAAGTAACCGCGAATAGGAAATGCTTTTGTTAAGTTGTTTATTATGAGATGGTTTTGGCAGGGTATATATATTGTAATACCATACAAACAGCGAAAAGGAAGCGGTAACCGCCGAGTTTACTGCAGCCTCGGCAGGTTTAAAATGGCGTTCGGCTATTTGCGGGACAGAAGCCAGCAGACCAAGAAAAATTGAACTGCTCCATATAATTCCGGGAGAGATCTTAAACGGTGTATCTTTCATTTATTGCAATGTGTTTACGGAAATAGGGACGGCCGCCAGGCAAATATAAAGTTAATTATGGCCTGTTGGCTAATACAGCTTTTGTACTGACGCAGGCTGTATCAATCTTTAATCTGTTTTGACTAAACACCGTAATTATTCCCCTTTTTTGCTGCAAGTTATGATCTATCGGAAAGTTAAAACAGGGGTTTATGGTTTAACCGGGCATTTAACATCGCCAGCCAGACATTTCCGGCCGCGAACGGCAGAATAGTTTTATAAAGGTTGATCCACCTTTATAAATCAACCTAAAATAGCTTTGATCAAGATTTTTTATTTAAAATTGTACATTATTTCAGTTAACTGTTCTCGTAAAAAGCAAGCCGCTCAACATTGGAGATTAAAGAACTTATAGATTCTATCCATTATAATAATGATGAATCTGCCTTTAATGAACTTTATAAGCTGCTGATCAATAAGCTTAATCAGTTTGCCTGGTCTCTCTTGGGCGATAAGGAGGCTTGCGAAGAAATTATCAATGACCTGTTTGTAAACATCTGGACGGGCCGCCACAAGCTTGATAAAATATCAAACCCGAGGGTGTATTTTTATGTAGCGATAAAAAATGCCTGTCTCAACCATATCCGCAGTAATACTTCAAAGAAAAACCGGGACGCCCAGCTTGCCGAAACCTATTATTTTCATCTTTCGGTTGATCCCTCACAATTACTTATCAGCAAAGAACTGGAAGCTGGTGTGTTAAAAGCGGTAAATGGTTTGCCCCCGCGCTGCAAGCTCATCTTTAAAATGGTAAAGGAAGATGACCTGTCCTGCAATGAAGTGGCTGATATCCTTGGTCTTTCAAATAAAACAGTATTTGCCCAATTGGCTATTGCGCTGAAGAAACTGGATGAGGCACTGGGCAATAGTTAGTTTTAAAATCCCCCTCAAAAAAATATTTTAATTTCTTTTAGGAAAAACCCGGAGTAGCCGTGTCCTTAATGCAGAATACCGTATTACTATGAGCAAATCCAGGTTTATTGAGTTAATGGCCAAAAGTATGGGCAAAACTGCCAATGCTGAAGAGTTGGCCGAACTCGACATGTTTCTTGAACAATTTCCCGACTATAAAAAAACGCACCAGGTTACAAATGCTTTAAAGGGAAATAGCGCCGAGCAGGCAGAAACAAAACCGGAGCAGGTTAACGAAAACCTGGAAGAGATCTGGAACCGGATCAAAAGCTCAAACGAAAATACGGCAAATCATGCAAAGGTAAAACCAATGTTCAGGTGGCAATGGGTGGCCGCCGCTGTATTGGTATTTATTACAGCGGGCGCTTTGTTTTACAAAAGAACAGAACAGCAGGATAGCTTGACCGCCGAAAATATATTACATGAAATTCATGTGCCGTACGGTAAAATTGAAAAGCTAAAATTACCCGACGGCACACAGGTGACCTTAAATGCCGGCAGTACTTTTTCATATCCCGAGGCTTTTGAAAAAGATACCCGGGATGTTAGCCTGACAGGTGAAGGTTTTTTTGAAGTAACCAAAAATGCCAAAAGGCCATTTTTGGTACATACGGCCAAACTGGTTGTAAAAGTGTTAGGGACGGTTTTTAACGTAAAGGCCTATCATAACGACAAAACAGTTGAAACTACCCTGCTAAAGGGCAAGGTGCAGGTAGAGTTAAAAGATAGCCCTGAAAAAAAGATCATCCTGTTGCCTAACGAAAAGCTTATTGTGGTTAATAACCATGAACCTAAAAGTGTAAAAACAAAAGAGAGCAAGATAGAATACCAGGTAACCGCATTACCCGATGTAAAGCCCGAAGAGGTAAAAGAGACTGCCTGGGTTGATAGCCGGATCCTGTTTACTAACGAGCCGTTTGAGGATGTAGCAATACAAATAGAACGCAAATATAATGTGAAGGTTGTATTTGAAGATGAGAAACTGCGTACCGAGCAAATTAGCGGTTTGCTTGATAAAGAGTCATTACAGAACGCTTTGGGCATTATTGAAATGACCACGCCATTTAAATTCAGGATGGACGGCCAAACGGTTTATCTGTCGAAAAAGGAAAAATAAAATAAATAAACTAACCACTTAACCAACAGCTTATGATATTAAAAACTTACTTATCAGATTCTTAAAATATCCTCAAACAAAAAGGGAAGAGCTGTCACTCCTCCCCGCAAACAAATAGGATTTATTAACGGAGTAAGCTATTGTGAAACAGCGCTTACTCCATCCATTTATTTTCAAAACAAATGTAATGAAAAAAACAAGAAGGGTGTTTTCGCTTCGTGGCGCCCCCGTATGTCTCAAAGTTATTTTGCTGATGAAAGCAGTATTTTTATTGGTCCTGGTTACATGTGTGCAAGTTTCTGCAAAAGTATATTCACAGCAGAAGTTTACGCTTAGCCTAAAACAGGCTGAGGTAAGCAGTATTCTTACCAAAATTCAAAAACAAAGCGATTACCGTTTCTTTTATAACTATGCCTCCATCAAAAAGCTGGGCAAGGTTGATCTTGATGTAAAAGATGCAACAATTGATGAGCTGCTTGACGCCATTATTGACGATAAGCTTGCTTATAAAATGAACGAAGATCATGTGGTGATCATTGCCAATCATGATGAAGCCAAAAGTTTAGCTATTATAAAAGGAAAAGTGCTTGATGCCAAGGGTGAACCACTTATTGGTGTGAACATCAGGTTACAAGGTACCAATCAAGGTACTACAACCGATGCAAATGGTAATTTCAATATTGATGCACCAGTAAACGGAGTATTGGAAATTACCTATATCGGTTACGAAAAAAAGGTGGTTACTATAACCGGGAGTCAAACCTTAAATATAACGCTGGTTGCTTTGCCATCTGCCTTAACCGAAGTTGTGGTGGTTGGTTATGGTACCACTAAAAAGATAGATGTTACCGGTGCCGTAGCCAGTGTGAAGGGTACCGATATTCAAAATCTTCCTGTGGCTTCTGCAACCCAGGCTTTAGATGGTCGTGCAAGTGGTGTTAATATTGTGCGTAACGACGGCTCACCTGGTGCTGCTTCGAGCATCCGTATTCGTGGTACAGGTACAGTGAATGATGCTAACCCGCTAATTGTTGTAGATGGTGTGCCTACCAGCGATCCGGATGCGTTGAGCGATATTAACCCTAATGATATCGCCTCGGTTGATATATTGAAAGATGCATCAGCAGCCGCTATATACGGTACACGTGCGGCCAATGGTGTGGTATTGGTTACCACCAAGAGAGGTACTTATAATCAGAAATTAGCCACATCTGTCAATTTTTACAATGGTTTCTCCAACACTACCAAATACCTTAAGCTGTTAACTGCCCCAGATCTTTATACGTTAAAAAGGGAGCGCTATACCAACGATGGCGTTGCAATCGATGCTCCATGGAATGATAGCTATTATGCTACTCAAAGAACAGATTGGCAGCGGGCTATTATGAAAACAGGCCACGTAGTTAATGGTGATGTTAATCTGCAAGGCGGTAATGACGTATCTAATTATTATTGGTCTACCGCAGTATATAATGACGAAGGTATAATTGATAAAACCAATTTTAAACGCTTCACCACCCGGTTCAATTCAGAACATAAAGTAACCGAATGGTTGAAATTGGGCGAGAACATCCAGTTAAGTTATGCCAACAATGTTGGGTTTGATAATAATAACTCACAAACAGGTTTAATTTTCTCGGCTTTACGCTTTAACCCGGCAATACCATTGGTTAATCCTGATGGCACTTATGGTACATCAAAAGCATTTGCTAACCAATTAGGTGATATCAACAGCCCGTATGCTACTATACAACAAGCAGACAGGTTCAACAAAAAATATCGCGCACTGGCTAATGCCTTTGCCGAGATCTCGTTTTTGAAAGAACTAAAGTTGCGCGTAAATTATGCATATGATGGTACATTGAACCGCACCTATAACTTCAGCATTGCCGATATTAACCAGGCAAGGCAAAACCCGTTCTCGCAATTAACCCAAAACGAAGGCGAAACATCATCGCAATTAGTTGAGTCATTCCTGACCTATGATAAGGTGTTTGGTAAAAGCCACGTAACTTTTACAGGTGGTTATTCATACCAAAATTACAAAACCTACGGCTTTAGTGCATGGCGAGTTGGGTATGATGACACATCTGTTGATCAACGCGTGCTTGGCACCGGTAATAGTCAGTTCAACAATAGCGTAATACCTGATCAGTGGTCGTTGCAATCGGCATTCGGAAGGTTGTTTTACGATTATGACGGAAGGTTCCTTGCCACTATGACTTTCCGCGCAGATGGGTCATCCAGGTTTGCGCCATCAAAAAGGTGGGGGTATTTTCCGGCATTCTCTGTAGGCTGGAGGTTATCTAACGAACAATTTATCAAAAATATAAGCTGGATAAGTAATCTGAAACTATCTGGTGGTTATGGTGAACTTGGTAATCAAAATATCGGTACATTCCAATACGCCAGTTTAATAAAATTGGGTAGTACTTATGAAAACAATGGCTATACCTTTGGCGGTGTTGGCTACACAGGCGCGGCAATTGCCACCCTTGCAAATCTTGATATTGCCTGGGAGCGCACAGCCATGACAAACGTTAACTTAGACGCGGGCTTTTTGAATAACCAGTTAACAACTACATTAGCCTGGTTTAATAAAAATACCAAAGATATGCTTTTAGCGCCTCCTGTTGTAGGTGCTGCAGGTTCGGTAGGTATTCCTTTGCAAAACATTGGTACCATGAACAACCATGGTGTGGAAGTTGAGGTTAATTATCATGGCGGCGACAAGGTGAAATATTCCGTTGGCGCTAATGCTTCATTTATTAAGAATAAGGTGACCAGGCTTAACGGCGAAGGAACATTCGTAACTTCAGCTGTTTACGGCCGTTCAAGTCAGGAAATTTCCCGTACTTACCAGGGGCAGCCAATAGCTTCTTTTTATGGTTGGAAAACCAATGGCTTATATCAAACACAAGCTGATATTGATAACGATCCTGCACTTAAAAATGACTCCCGTAAATCAAGTATCAGGCCGGGTGATGTTCGTTTCCTTGACTTAAACGGCGACGGTTTAATTGACGGTAATGACCGTACAATACTGGGCAATCCTAACCCTAATGTTACAGCAGGTTTACAAGGTAGTGTATCATACAAAGGCTTTGACTTTTCTGCAAACTTTACCGGCGTATTTGGCGTGAGCCTTTATAATGCTGATAGGATGCAGGGTATCGACCCAACTTATCCGTTTAACCTTTATGCCGAAACTTTAGGCCGTTGGACAGGCCCGGGTACCAGCAACACTATTCCACGCTTATCTCTTGACCGTGCTAACGATAATTATCGTACATCGGATCTGTTTGTTGAAAATGGCAGCTACGTAAGTCTTAAAAATGCGACGCTGGGTTACACACTTCCGGTTAGCTGGGCAAAAAAGGCAACTTTAAAAAGTGTAAGGCTATATGCTTCAGGGCAAAATCTCTTCTTTATAACCGGCTACAAAGGCTACACACCTGAGTTGGGTTATACTAACGGCAATTTGCAAAGAGGTGTTGACGTAGCTCAATATCCATCGGTAAGGACAATAACATTTGGTGTAACAGTTAAATTATAACATCATCATGAAATCAAACAAACTAATATATACGCTTGTGTCATTGGCCCTGATGGGCAGCGGCTGTAAAAAGGCGCTTGATCTGAAGCAACAAGGTGTTTACAGCTCAACCAATTATTTCCGTAATGAGGTTGATGCCGTTAACGCGATAACCGGTATCTACAGCATTTTACCCGAAGAAGATTATATAGGCCATGCCGAAACAACATTTGATACACCATCTGATGATTACTGGCGCTCAGGCGACCATGGTGAAGATGAAGGTATCGAAAACCTGACTTACGATGCTTCAAACGCGGCTATCAGGTATCCCTGGAAATGGAGATATGAGGAAATTAACCGCGCTACTAACTGTATCATCAATATCCCTAAAATTACTGCCATATCTGCCGATATTAAAAACCGCAGTATGGGCGAAGCTTACTTTTTAAGGGCTTTTGGTTACTGGCGCTTGATGGTTATCCATGGTGATGTACCTATTATTACAGAGGCCGATTATACCTCGTTGAATTTCAACGTGCCAAAATCGCCTATTGAAGATGTACGTAAACAAATTGAAGCTGATTTATTGAAAGCGGTTGACCTGTTGCCAGAAAGCTATGGCGCAGCTGACCGTGGCCGCGTAAGCAAAGGAACAGCATTGGGTTTATTGACCAAGCTTTATATGTATTGGGAAAAACTTCCTGAAGCTATCGCGACAGGCCAAAAAGTGATCTCGAACCCTGCCTACGCGCTTGCTGCCAATTACCAGGATAACTTTACACGGGCGAATGAAAATAGCACCGAAATTTTGTTCTCGATCCAGGCGGTACAAAACGTTGTTCAAAACGACTTTACTGTATATTATATTCCAAGGCCATGGGGTGGTTACGGCTTTAGCCAGCCATTACAAGGGCTTGCCAATGAATTTGAAGCTGGCGACCCGCGTAAAGCTGCAACACTGTTAAGCGTTGGCGATAAGGTAGATTTGGGCGATGGCAACGGGTTAACAACCTTCACTGCCGATCTTTCGGCTACCGGTTTTGCTTTTAAAAAGTACGCCGTATTTAATACTGCCGCCGCCGGTGGTGGTGTCGATCATAGCTTTGCAGTACCATTAATGCGCTCTGCCGATATTTATCTGTTAGTAGCTGAAGCATTGATCCGTACTCAAGGTGCAGGCGCAGGCGACGCGATCATTAACCAGATCAGGCACCGTGCATCAACTGCATTGAAGCCAGTTTCAGGTGCCGGGATGAAAGAACTGATCCATGAGCGCCGTGTTGAACTGGCCGGCGAAGATCAACGTCACCAGGATTTGATGCGTTGGGATAAAGCTAAAATTGTCGATATAGCTGCTATTTATAACCTCGCTATCTCCAAAGCGCCGCTTGATCAAAATAAAACGGTGACGTTTGTGCGCCCTAAAAATTATTACTTCCCAATTCCTCAGGTTGAGATTGATAAAAGTAAAGGCGTGTTAGTACAAAACCCTAATTTTAAATAATAATATCCTCATACCGGTAACGGGCATACCCCCTGTTGCCGGTATTTATTTCCGGCAATTGCCGGCGTTTAATTATATCTGTTGATGAGAAAGTGTTTACTTGTTGTTGCTGCTATTGTTGCATTGACCTTTAAAGCCAATGCCCAGGTTGACCAGAAAGCCTCTTATGATTTTATTGAAAGGGTAATTCCCGGTAAAAGTAATTTGTTTGTTGTTGAGGCTATCCCGCAACAAAACAATAAGGACGTATTTGAGCTGGAAAGCCGTAATGGCAAAATTGTACTCAGGGGCAATAATGGCCTGTCAATAGCATCGGCATTAAACTACTATCTTAAAACCTATTGCTTTTGCGATATCGGCTGGAATGGCACTAACCTTAATTTGCCTGCTGCCTTACCTGTAGTAAAAGGCCTTATCCACAAAACTACGCCTTATCAATACCGCTACTATTTAAACTATTGCACATTTAACTACACCATGGCCTGGTGGGATTGGGACCGCTGGCAAAAAGAAATTGACTGGATGGCCCTGAATGGCATTAACATGCCGCTTGCCATAACCGGTGAAGAAGCCGTTTGGCAAACTGTTTATAAAGACATGGGCTTTACCGATAAACAACTTGATGAGTTTTTTAGCGGTCCTGCTTATTTTTCATGGTTTTGGATGGGTAACATTGATGCTTGGGGTGGCCCGCTGCCGCAGCATTGGATGGACTCGCACAAAGCGTTACAAAAAAAGATCCTGGAGCGTGAGCGCTCTTTCGGGATGACGCCTGTTTTGTCGTCATTCACAGGCCACGTGCCGCCATCATTTAAAGATAAGTTCCCCGGTGCTAAGGTTAAAAGAACCAACTGGGATGCCGGGTTTCCCGATGTTTTTATACTTGACCCCGACGATCCGATGTTTGAAACCATCGGCAAAAAATATATAGAAGCGCAGACAAAGGAATTTGGTACAGATCACCTGTATTCTGCCGATACTTTTAATGAAAACGTGCCGCCAACCAACGATTCAACTTACCTGGATGGCATGAGCAAAAAAGTGTTTAACTCTATGGCCGCTGCCGATCCTAAAGCTATTTGGGTAATGCAGGGCTGGATGTTTCACTATAATAACAAATTTTGGCAGCCACAGCAGATCAAAGCCCTGCTTAACGCAGTACCTAATGAGCAAATGATAGTTCTTGACCTTTATAGCGACGCACACCCGGTATGGAACCGTACAGAAGCTTATTATGGTAAACCGTGGATCTGGAGTATGCTGCAAAACTTCGGCGGTAATATCAGCTTGTTTGGCCGGATGCGCCATGTAGCCGCTGATCCAGCCATAGCCCTGCATGATCCCGAATCAAAAAATATGCGCGGTATTGGTGTTACGCCCGAAGGCATTGAACAAAATCCTGCACTTTTTGCGCTGATGCTCGAAAATGTTTGGAACGATACGCCAATTGACGCTGATAAATGGGTGCAAAATTATGCCCGGCGCCGTTATGCGCAGGATAATACCCAAGCTAATGAAGCATGGCATATCCTGCTAAATTCGGTGTATTCGGGTGGTTTAACTGAAGGAGGGCCAGAGTCCATCATTGTAGCAAGGCCAACAATGAAGAAATACATTGACAGGGTATTAACCAAACTGGATTATGACCCTATGCAATTGGTAAAAGCATGGACATTACTGGTAAACGCTGCCGACAGCCTGAAACAAAGTGACGGCTTTCAGTATGACCTGGTTGATGTAACCCGGCAGGTGCTGGCCAATTATGCAAGTCCGCTGCAACAGAAAATGGCACAGGCCTATCAAAATAAAGATCAGCAGCAGTTTAAATTGTACAGCAACCAGTTCCTGGAACTGATGGATGATATGGATGCCATGCTAAGCACCCGTAAAGATTTCCTGTTAGGCAAATGGATCAACGAAGCAAGGGCTAACGGCGTAACCGACAAAGAGAAAAACCTGTACGAATTTAACGCCCGTGACCTGGTTACCCTTTGGGGCGATAAGGAAAGCGGTTTGCGCGAATACTCAAACCGCCAATGGGCTGGTTTAATAAAGGGGTATTATAAACAACGCTGGGCAATGTACTTCGGCTTGCTTGATAAGTCATTATCGGCCAAAACTGATTTTAATGCCGGGGCTTTTGATAAGCAGGTAAAAGATTGGGAATGGCAGTGGGTAAACAAACATGACAATGCTTACACCGATGTTGCCAAAGGCGATGCCGTTGAAAAATCAAAACAACTGTTTGCAAAATATAATGCGGTGATTTTAGGGGCTCACTAAGAAAACTCAGTAAATACGTCATTGCGAGGAACGAAGCAATCGCGAACTATACAGGGCAGCCCGGCTAATCGGGGATTGCTTCGTGCCTCGCAATGACGCTTTTTTAGATTTAATAGCCTGTAAAGAGACAGAACACACAGATAAAAGACTTACGAAGTTTTAAAAACTTCGTAAGTCTGGATTTTACAGAAATGACAGGATCGTAAAATACTTATGAGAATACACTATTCTATATTAACATTTATCTTACTACTAAGCGCCTTTACTAAAGCACACAGCCAAAGCGCCAACGATCATATTTTCCCGGCCACGGCTGTTGCTAAGCCCTATATCGATTTTGACAGCAAAGGTTTTATGGTGAATGGTAAACGCACGTTCCTTGTATCCGCCGGGTTGGAATACGCCCGCATCCCGCATGAGCTTTGGTATGATAGGTTGCTGCGGATCAAACGGGCAGGTTTTAATTGTATTGAGATCTACACGATTTGGAATTTTCACGAAGAAACTGAAGGTAAATTCAATTTCGCCGGAGATCGCGACCTGGGCAAATTCCTGGATATTGTAAAACAGCTTGGCTTATATGCCATTGTGCGCGTTGGCCCGTATTATTGTGCCGAATGGGATAATGGAGGCTACCCGGTGTGGCTTAAATTTAAAAAAGGCCTTAAGGTGCGTGAAGATAATAAGCCGTTTGAACAATATGTCGACCGCTTTTTTGATCATCTTTTGCCGGTTGTATTTCAAAGGCAGATCAATAAAGGCGGCGCGGTAATCTTGGTTCAGCTTGAAAATGAGCATCCCAACGGCTGGGGAACTGTAATGCCCGATGGTTATTTTAAGCATCTGCAGGAAAAAGCTTTGACTATGGGGATGCAGGTACCCTATTTCTTTAGTGGTTTACATCACGCCAGTGACCCGGCCGGCAATGGAAAGCTCGATGACGATAAACGTCCAAACCCATGGTTCTCTACCGAGTTCTGGGCTGTTTGGTACTCGCAATACGGTGCTAAACCGGGCGATGCTGGGCTTTATGACAGGCGTACCTGGAAGATAATTGCCCATGGCGGTAATGGTTATAATTATTATATGGTACATGGTGGTTCAAACTTTGGTTATTCAAATAATGACGAAGATGCCGCTTCTTACGATTATGGTACAGCCATTGGCCAGGCAGGTGATTTACGACCAATTTACTACACCTTTAAACGTGCTACCTGGTTTTCGCGTAGTTTTCAGGATGTATTGGAAAACAGTACAAATGCTTCAGAAACATACAAAGGCATTGCTGTTGATACTGCTATTAAAATATCCGCCCGCAAAAGCCCCGGCGGTGATCTGATATTTTTAGATAATCCGGGTGCTGCCAAAATAAGCACAGCATTAAACATCAAAGGTGCCGAAGATCTGCTTACAGATAAAGACATCAGCGTTCAGCCTAAAGAGATCTATCCTTTGGTGCACAACTATAAGCTTAATGATGAAGTTACGCTTGATTGGGCGCTCAGCCGTGTATTTGCCGTTGTTAAACAAGCTAACACCACAACTATAGTTATTGATGCTGAAGCCGGTGAACCGTTGTTGCTTCGTTTTAACACAAAGGACAAAGTTTCGTCGAAATCAACTGCCGTAAAAGTTGCTGATAATCACGTACTAATTGACGAGAAAATGCCTGTCGCCAATGAAACGGCAGTAGAATATACCTTCAATGCGGGTTCTCAAACTATCAGAGTATTGGCCATGAACCGGGCTTTAAGCGATAAAACGTGGGTTACCGAAACTGAAGGCAAAAACTACATCATTACTGGTTTAAATTATGCAGGAGAAACTGCTTTTAAAAACGGACAATTTATAATAACCGCAGAAACACCTTTAACTCAAAGTATAGCTCAAAAAGTGATGTTATATACTGATAGTAAAGGCATCGCTTTTAATAATGTTGTTCAGAACAGTAGTCAACCGCAAACTATCAATTTATCTGACTGGCAATATAAAAACGCCGCCATCAACGCAGCAGCGAATGTAAATACAAGTGCCTGGCTCAAATCAAAAGATCCACAGCCGATGGGGGCCGATGCAGATGTTACTGCTGATGCCTGGTACAGGACAACATTAAACATACCATCAAACGGAAAATATACCCTGCAGGTAAAAGGCGGTGGCAGGGGACAGGCATTCATTGATGGAAAGCCGGCTGCCAAATGGAGGCTGAATGATAATGAACTAACGTTTGATCTTACCAAAGGAAAACATACGCTCGCTGTTTTTGCCGCTCACGATGGCCGCGATAAGCTGGCCGCATACCTTGGGCCGATAGACGAGGTGGATAGCAAAGGGCTTTTTGGCAGTGCATTTATCAAAAAGGGAGGACCATTTATTACCGAGCTTGGTGACTGGTATTTTACCAAAGCCGTAAAAAAAGATGATGTAAAACAAGGGCCGCCGGCATTTGATACATCCACGTATAAAAAATATAAAATAGGGGCTGATGTTTTTGACCTGAAAGAAGGCTATGCATGGTTTCACACAACCATTTCGCAGCAGTCAGCAGGTACTTCGAAAGTAACTGTACTGTTTAAAAGTGTCGATGAAAATGCAACAGTATTTGTTAACGGCAAACAGGTAGTCCATCATGATGGCTGGAACCAGCCATTTGAGGTGAATATAACCGATGCCGAAGCTTTAAAACACCCAATTGATCTTGCAGTCTTTATCGAAAATTACTCGAATGAAGGAGGCATAGATCAGCCGATAAAGATCAATGCCATTGGCGATGCTACAGCTGTTTCCGGTTGGCAACTGAAAGGTGGTCCCGGCAATGTTAACGCTATACAGGGTTGGGTAAAGCTCAGTGCGGCTAAGCAAATGAAAAATGCGCCCGCCTTTTATCGTACAACTTTCCGCCTACCGCCGTCAACCGGCAATACCTTCATCTGGCGTTTTGATCCTGAGGGACTCGGTCACGGTTCTGTTTGGGTTAATGGCCATAATCTGGGCCGGTACCCGGAAAAGCTGAATATGAAAAGTCTTTATATCCCCGAATGCTGGCTTAAACCAGGCTTAAACCAGTTAGTGGTTTATGATGAAGATGGCAATAGTATCAATAAAACCCGTATTGTAGCCGAACAGGCTGCAGGCAGGTTAATTAATGTGAATTCAATACCCCTTAATTAATATAATGGCAAAAATGGCTACAACAACCGAGAGATTTACCGCACTTGATGTTTTTCGTGGTATGACCATTTGCTTCATGATCATCGTTAACGCCCCCGGTTCGGGGGCGAACGTATGGTCGCCGCTTGATCATGCCCCCTGGATTGGTTTTACACCTACGGATCTTGTTTTCCCATCGTTCCTCTTCGCAGTTGGCAACGCTCTTAGCTTCTCTAAAAAGAAGTTTGAAACTGATGCCGCTTTCATCGGAAAAATCTTTAAGCGTACAGTCATTATTTTTTTACTGGGTTACCTGATGTATTGGTTCCCGTTCTTTCACCGGGAAGCCGGTGGCTGGGCGTTTAATCTTTTAGGTCATACCCGCATTATGGGTGTATTGCAGCGCATAGCATTGTGCTATTTCTTTGGTGCTCTAATAGTTCATTACTGTTCGCAAAAAACGGCGGTCATTATATCTGTTTTACTCTTAATTGGTTATTGGGCCTTCCTGATATTATGCGGCGAGCCGGGTAAAGAGTATACCATGCTTGGTAATGCAGGTACCCGTTTGGATATAGCTTTGTTAGGTAACGATCATTTATATCATGATAAAGGCGGCCCTATAGCCTTTGATCCCGAAGGATTGTTAAGTACCATGACCGCTATAGTGAATGTGATAGGTGGCTTTTTGGCCGGTGCATTCATTCAGCGTAAGGGGAAAAATTACGAAGCGGTTGCACGTTTATTTATGTGCGGGGTTTTGCTGATAGCCGTTTCACTATTTTGGGCACAGTTTTTTCCTGTAGCCAAAAAACTTTGGACAAGCTCGTTTACACTTTTAACTATCGGTATTGACCTTTTGTTGCTCGGCTTTATGGTGTATGCTATAGAAATTAAAAAGATAAAGAATGGCACAAACTTCTTCCTGATCTTCGGTCGTAATTCATTGGCGATATACCTGTTGTCGGAGTTACTGCTCACTGTTTTTCAAACCATATGGGTAAAGCAGCAGCTCAGCTTTTACGACTGGATAAACCAGGTATTTTATCAGAAAATATTCCCCGGCGCATTTGGCACACTGGTATTTGCACTTTGTTATATGATGCTTTGCTGGCTGATAGCTTATGTGCTTGATAAGAAGAAAATATATATCAAGATATAAGTTCTTATCGTAGGGACGCATAATTGCGTCTCCAACAATACAGAGCGGATAGTGAATTTCCAATGCCTTGCAATCGGAAGACGCAATTATGCGTCTCTATATTTAATATTTAAATCATTGATTACGTAATTGAAAAAGATATTCTGTTTTGTTTTGACTCTGATGCTATTGTCGGGTACAAATCTTTTCGCCCAACAACCAGGCCATTTGCATTATGTTGACCCGTTTATTGGTACAACTGTAAGTAATGTGCTTACCAAGTGGGGTAATAATGGCGGCTGTTATCCCGGTGCGGTTGCGCCATCGGGGAGTGTGCAACTAAGTCCGGAAACAAGGGTTACCGGGGCCAGAGGATATAATTATACCGACAGCTCGGTTTACTATTTCAGTTGCCTGGGGCACATGAGTGGTTTTCCTGAAGGTTCATCCGGCCATCTGTTCATAATGCCATGGAATAGCGATATAGATTTTGAGCCTGGCAAATCAAGTATACACTTTTCGCACAAAAAGGAAAGTGCTGTGCCTGGTTATTATAAGGTGAGTTTTGAAGGCCAGCAAACCGCTGTTGAAGCCACTGCCACCACAAGAACCGGCATGTTCCGTTTTACATTTAGCGGAGATGCTAAACCCCAAATTTTCATCGGCAATGGCGGCCAGGTTAACGCCATATCCAACAAAGTACTCCATGTTTCTGATGCTAACACTGTTATAAATTTTAGTGAAGGATACGTAGACAAAAAGGAAGTTCGGGGCGGCTGGTTATTTACCCTTCCTAAAGCATCAACAGGTGCTACAGTTGTCACTTTGCAGTTGAGCAAATCATCGGTAGGTTATTCAGGCGCGCAACATAATATTGATCAGGAAATCGGTCGACTGAGCTTTGATGAGGTTAGTGCGAAAACCAGTCGCGAATGGGCCAAATTGTTATCTGTTGCAGATATAACCGATAACAGCGAACAAAACAAAACAGTGTTTTACACGGCGCTTTATCACTCGTTGCTGCTGCCATGGGTTATTGATGATGCTGATGGTAATTATCGGGGCCACGATGGTAAGGTATATCAAAAAACGGGGCAGAATCAATATGGTGCATTTTCACCCTGGGATACTTTCCGGTCGTTACACCCATTGCTCACCCTGCTATATCCTCAAAAACAACAGGATGTGATCTTATCCATGTTGGATGTTTACAAACAAAGCGGGCACCTGCCAACCGAAACCATGACGGGCAACCACGCTGTTCCCATTATTGTTGATTCCTATTTAAAAGGGATCACTGGTTTTGATAAGGAGCTCGCATACAAGGCTATGGAAAAAGATTTGGTTAACGGCCCCTTTATTCAGCCGGACATGGAAGTCTATCATGAAAAAGGTTATGTCCCCTTTACCCGGCCGGAATCCGTTACCCGCACCGTAGAATATGCTTATGATGATTGGGCGTTATCGCAGTTTGCAGATAAGGTCATGAATGATAAAAAAGCCGCCCAATTGTTATCAGGCAGAGGTTTAAATTACCGTAATCTTTTAAACAAAGATGAGTTGTTCATGCTGCCGCGAAATGGTAATGAATTTAAGCGTCAGCCCGGTACATCGGGATATAAAGAGGGTGATAAGTGGGTATACTCATATTTTGTGCCTCAAAATGGTAAAGATCTGATCAACATGACAGGCGGTAACGAGCAGTTTACGGTCCTGCTTGATTCGGCCCTAAGCAATGATGTTATTCTGTTTGATAATGAAACTGTGTTTAATCTGCCTTACCTTTTTAATCAGGCAGGTAAACCACAGCTTACACAAAAGTGGGTAAGGGACATTATGCTTAACAGGTTCAGTTCTACCCCCGGTGGTTTACCCGGCAATGATGATCTTGGTTCAACATCAAGCTGGTATATTTTTAGTTCAATGGGAATCTATTCGGTATGCCCCGGCAGGCCGCTTTATGCTATAGGTGCACCATTGTTTAAATCCGTAACACTTCATTTGCCAAATGGAAAAAGGTTTATCATCAGCAGTAATAATTCGTCGGCAAAAAATAACTATGTGCAGTCGCTGCGTATAAATGGCAGGCCCTGGCAACGGTTAACACTGCCGCATTATGTACTGGAAAATGGTGGCACGATGGATTTTGGCATGGGCAAAGAGCCGGCTAACTGGCCGGCGGATAAAGATCCAATTGAGCTATCCACCACACAAAAAAACGCCACTTTCAGCATCGTGAATTATTCGATCGATAAGAAAAGCGTGACTTCGGATGAACGGCTCGTGATAAAATTTAAGCTTAAAAATGCAGGTAGCATAGGTGTTAAAACCGTGAAATTGTTAGCTAATGGGAAGCTATGCGGTTATAAGAATTGTTTGATTGAACCGGGGCAAACTGTTCAGGATTCTATAGCATTCAGGCTTTACCCGGTAGGGAAAATAGTACTGAAACTTGATAATATGCCTCCATTTGCGGTTGAGGTGACGCTGCCAAAGAAGGCACATGAGCACTCTTTCAAAATATCCGGGCTGGAAGTAAACCCGATGATACGGCTAAATGAAAATCAGGAAATAAAGTATCAGATAAAGAACATTGGTGGCCTTAAGCAAACCTTTACTATTCCTGTAATCCAAAATGACTCGGTTGCTTTTACAGATAATATTAAACTTAATGCGGGCGAAGTTAAAACAGTAAGTCATAATATTAAGTCATTAAAAAAAGGATTTAAGTATGTAAGGGTTGATACCGCCAAAATCCTTTATAAAGTTTATGAAAACAGCATAGAATCATTATTGCTGAACTTTGAATCAATTACGCCGGGTAAAAGCGTGCCTGACAGCTCGGGATTTCATAATGACGGGAACATCATTTCAGCTTCAGCAATAATCGGTAAGGACAAGCTGCTTTTTGGTGACAGTACGTATGTTGAAGTTCCAAATTCGCCTGCTTTAGATAAGATGGGCGAGTCCATTAGTATGACGGGATGGGTGTACCCGATGGGTAAAGAGAGGGGCCTGGTGGATATCATCAGCAAGGGTGATAATCATGTTTTGCAAATGACTGATAGCAAAATTCTTACCTTTTTCGCTGGCGGATGGGGTAGGGGCGATTGTACTGTCAATCTCCCTGCTGATTGGCAGCAGCACTGGCATCACATAGCAGGAGTGTGCAGCGGTAAAACGCTTTATGTTTATATTGATGGCGCTTTGGCCGGGACTTCGATATTGGAGGTCGCTGCCGATCTGTCTGTAAGTAACAAATGGACCCTTGGCCGGAATGAAGAGTTTCCTTCAGAGAGGGTGTTCCACGGTTATATTAACAAAGTGAAAGTTTTTAAGGCTGCTTTATCTGCCGGTGATATTAAAGCTATTGTAGCTACGGAGAGTGAGTAAATTCAAAAGCAGTAAAATAATCGCGAAAAAAATATCAGGCTTTTTACAGATATGATCTGAAAAATTAGAGATTTGCCAAGCCTGTTTAAACACGCCTAAAAATCTATCTGAAATGATCTTAAACATTTGCCCGAAATTAAAACGGAACATATACCCGTTGCTATTGCTTTCGATGGTCACTGCTGCAACAAACGCACAGCAAAAGGCGGCCAAAGTAAAAAAGGATGAGGTTGATTATGTTAATCCGCTTATAGGCACAGCCTCAACTGGTTTTGCCAAAGGACTTGATGGTGGTGGCACGATGCCATGCGTAAACGTACCATTTGCCATGACCAATTTTGTTGCCCAAACCGGCGAAAACAAAATGAGCAAAATGAGTTATACCTATGAGGATAACTCAGTGATAGGCCTGATGGCCTCGCACCAGCCAACTGTTTGGATGGGAGATTATGGTTACGTATCTGTAATGCCACAAATCGGCAACCTGCGCGTACTGCCCGAAGAGCGTAAGCTAATGTTTGATCACAAAGATGAGGTAGCCAAACCTTATTACTATTCGGTAAAACTAAAAGCCGGTGCCAACGCAGGCATCAAAGCCGAGATAGCCGGAGCCAACACCTGCGGTATGTTCCGCTTTACTTTCCCAAAGGCAGATCAGGCACATCTCATCATTCAGGGTATCAATCTTAATCCGGCACTTACCGATTGGGCCAACGATTTTAAACTGAGGATGAAAGAGCTGCGTGGATATGTACATATTGATACCGTAAATAACGAGATAACCGGCTACAACCCCGACAGGCAGTCGGCGCAACTTGGGCCTCCGCTTAAAAACTTTAAGGGTTATTTTATTATTAAGTTTGATAAACCCATCCGCAGTTATGGCACCTGGGATAATCAAACCATTAAAAAGAAAAGCAAGGAACAATTTGGCACCCGTATGGGGGCTTACGTATCCTTTAAAACAACAGGCAGTACGGTTGTGAAAGTTACGGTAGCCACTTCATTTATCAGCGTTGACCAGGCCCGCCATAACCTTAAAAAGGAGATTCCAGACTGGGACTTTGAAAAGGTTGTGAAAAACACCCGCGATACCTGGCAGCAGCAATTGAAAAAAGTACAGGTAGCTGATATCACCGACGGGCAAAAGACCATTTTTTATACAGCCATGTTCCACACCCTGCTTTTCCCAAGGGAGTTTTCAGAATATGGCAGGTATTACAGTGCTTTTGATGATAAAATTCACAATGGTGTTTCTTACAACGATTATTCATTGTGGGATACCTTCAGGGCCTTGCATCCGCTGCTCATCCTTACACAGCCCGAGCGTGTAAATGATATGGTGAAATCGCTATTGCAAATGTACCAGGAGGGCGGCTGGATGCCAATGTGGCCTAATCCAACCTATACTAATATCATGATAGGTACCCATGCCGATGCTGTAATTGCCGATGCTTATATAAAAGGTTTTAGAGGCTACAACGCTGCCTTAGCTTACGAAGCCCTGCATAAAGACGCTTTTACCGCACCCGATGGCGATGTTCAGAAAAAATGGGGCGACCGTGACCTGTGGACAAGCTTTGAGGCAAGGGGAGGGTTGACCAATTACCATAAGCTAGGCTATGTTCCGGTTGATAAAACCAGGGAATCGGTATCGCGCACTATTGAGTATGGTATTGATGATTACTGCGTTGCCCAGCTTGCGAAGGCTTTAGGCAAAACAGGCGATTATAACCAATTGATGGGCTGGAGCAAAAATTATAAAAATGTCTATAACACTTCAACCGGCTTTATGGCCCCTCGTAATGCTGATGGCAGCTGGTCGGCCCAGCCGGATAGTGGTTTCACTGAAGGTACAAAATGGACATATACTTTTGGAGCCATGCAGGATGTACCCGGAATGATCACCCTTATGGGCGGTGAAAAAGCATTTGCTGATAAATTGACCCACAATTTTAACGACGGCCATTACCGTGCCGATAACGAGCCTGGTCACCATTACATTTACTTGTTCAACTATTGCGGTATGCCATGGAAAGCCCAGGAACTGGTGAGGCAGCACACTTCATGGCAAAATTTCAGAAATGCCCCGATTGGCATAAACGGCAATGATGATTGCGGCCAAACATCAGCATGGTATATTTTTAGTACCATGGGTTTTTACCCTGTAACGCCGGCATCGGGTACTTACAGTATTGGTGCTCCCCAGTTTCCATACATTGCCTTAAACCTGCAAAACGGAAACAAGCTGGTGATTAAGGCCACTGGTTTATCTACCCAAAACAAATACGTAAAATCAGTAACTTTTAATGGTGTACCTATAAAAGATCATGTGATATCTCATGAGCAAATCAGTCACGGTGGCACATTGGCTTTCACCATGACCAACATCCCTCAAAAAGATTAATTGTTAAGATGCTGTAGATGCCCTCGCAATCAATTGTGACGGCATCACCAGCTCCTGATCAGGCTCATTAAGCCTTCCGGACAGGCGGCCGAAAAGTATTTCGGCAGCCTGTTTACCCATTTCATAAGCAGGCTGCAAAACAGTAGTAAGCGGTGGGTTAAGTATGGCTGCTGTAATCTGGTTGGTAAAACAAACAACTTTTACATCACAGGGAATCTGTAATTTCAGCTCATCGCAGGCCAGGTAAGTTGCAGTTGCCAACTGCTCAACCGTAGCAATAATGCCATCGGGTTTAACAGTCGTTAAATGAGCTTTAATCATACCAACGTTTTCGTCAGTATACTTATTGGAGCAGGTTACTATTCCTGTATCTTGAGCTTTAAACCCATTGTCATTTAAGGCCTGTCGATACCCTTGCTCGCGGGCCGATAAAATAGAAGGGTAGCCGCTGATGGTAACAAGTGATATATTTTTACATCCTGCCTGCAATAGATGAACAGTAGCGTTGTAAGCGCTGGCGTAATCATCAGTTACAATTTTATCTGCAGTAATATCCTCACACACCCTGTCAAAAAAAACTATGGGGATGCCTGTTTCCTGTAATGTTTTGATATGGCCTGTATCGTGTGTACTGCTGGCTATCGACATGATGAGGCCATCAACCCGGCCACTGGCCAGATCATTAAACATCGATGCCTCTCGTTCATAACTGTCATGGGTAAGGTAAATCAGTGCATGATATTTTTTGGGAGCGATAACGCTTTCAATTCCGTTAATGGCCTGGCTAAAGAAACTATCGGCAATTTCTGGTATGATGATAGCTATCGTATTACTGCTTTGTTTGCGAAGACTGCTGGCATATGCGTTTGGTACGTAATTTAAGCGTCTTGCTGCTTCCATTACCTTCAGTTTGGTTTCAGGACTGATATCGTAACTATCACGCAGTGCTTTCGATATTGTTGCGGTTGAAAGATTAAGCTCTTTCGCAAGCGTTTTCATATTTACCTTATCGCTTTTATTACCGCCGGTCATTTTTTAGCAAAGTTTAATTGGTTGGCTGAATTGTAGGAGCAATATAACGAAAAAAGGTGTTCTGTAGTCTGTGCCGGTAGCGGCTCTGATTGTTGGTGTTTGTGAAAGCGATCCTCTGTCTGTTCTGATGTATGCTTAAAACAACAAAAGCCACCCTTTTGGAGTGGCTTTTGTGATCCCGCTGGGACTCGAACCCAGGACCCCAACATTAAAAGTGTTATGCTCTACCGGCTGAGCTACGGAATCATTCTTTAAATTTTTCGCTTTACTAAGGCGAGGCTGTTTAAAGGCAGCTTTGGTTTAAATAAAAAAGCCTCTTTTCAAAGGCTTTGTGATCCCGCTGGGATCACTTTTTTATCGGAAAATCGCGCTTTTTAGCGTGATTTCAAAGGTTTTTAAAATTGGGGCCACGATTGGGGCAACATATCTTATAACCTGTTTTAATTCGTTTTAAAGAACTTCGTTAGTATTGCAAAGATAGTAAATTCAATATGAAAACACAAATCAATTATCAATTTGCGCCTAAATGAAAAACAAGGAAAAGGTTTTACAGGATATGAAATCGTGATCCTATTATAACAACCTTAGCCTTCGATAAACAAAGGTGTCACACCCATTTAATAGCCGGCTTGTTATGAAGCCGGCTTTTGTTTTGATTCTTCTCAAAAGAATTTTAATAAATCTTTTTATAACAAATCAATTAGAAATCCCTAAAAAATCAGAGAATGTATTAGTTATAAAAATTGCTTCATCCTTAGACATACCAATGAATGGCATTTCATAAACATTCCCAGTAGATTTTTCTATAGCAAATGCCGTATCGCCTCCATCAGAACCAATTAAAAAGAATTCAGGGGCATATTCATTTACCTGATAATCTTCATTTAATTCTAACATATCGGTAATAGGCCATAGAAGAATGAAATCGCCGTTTTTGTTAATATCAGCACCGTTTGATTCTTTGAAAAAATCAATAAAACCAACAGGCATCTGAAAATTTACATTTCTAACGAAAAAATCTATATCTTCTTTTTTAGGTGCTGGATTTTTATCTATTGTTATCATTTTAATTTGATTTTGCTTGTCTCATTATTTTGTTCCAAAAATTGGTGTATTGAGCGTGTTCTTTTGGTGTTAAGAATATTTTGTTCGCCATGTCGACGGGACTACCGTCAAATTTTATCGGTTTAACTTCATGAATTTGAAGACCTTTTAATGCATCGGGATTTGCAGCTCTAATTCCTTTATTTGTTTTATTAGCTAATTTCCTCGCGTTATCGTATTCTGTTCCTTCTATTAATCTAAATGGCCCTTTAGGTTTTGGTCCACCTGATGGATATCCTTCCCAATTAGATACAGAAAAACTTCCATTCGGATATGCTTCAGTTTTGGTTGCCGCATTTTCACCTGATTTAACAAAGGTACCGAATCCTGATTTTAATTCATTAAATGCCGCTGTACTTTCATTAACAACCGATGATTCCTCTTTTAATTCAGTTGCAACAGGTAAGGCTTCGCTTGCAACCATTTGAATCGGAGCCGCCAAAATCATAATAGTATTTAAGCCATTTTGAAAATCTTCTGCTTGTTCTTGCGGCGTGAAGTTTGTTCTTCCAAGACTTCTATAGTAGGAAGTATAATTTCCTGGAATCGGAACGGTTCTTGCCACAGTTGCTACTGCATCAACGGTTTGATTAAGGCCCATCGCCAGATTGGTTTCAAACCAACCGGTTTTCAGTCCCAATGGGTCTACCCCAGAAGCTGGATTATCATCCATACTTGAATAAGGACTTAGGAAAATTGTTTCTTCTGCCTTAGGATCAATTGAATTAAATCTTCCTAACTGAGGATCAAGTCCGCGATTTGGTGTCTCACACAATTCCAAGCCAAAGTGCTTTTCTAAATCTATACCTTGGTACTTTTTAGGTTGTTGAACACCATTAGGAACATTGCTGGAAGGAATAAGATTCATGCACAATCCATAAGGATAATAATGATCTTCTTCCGTAACCTCACTTGTATATTCAGTGATAGCCACATTATCAAACCACACATCTTTACCAATGCTTTGGTTATCGATATAAACCAATATATACCCTGGGTTCACATTCCCATTACAGGTGGTACAAAGGACAACGTTATTGCTGTTATTATGTGGTGACAATGTTACCCACCCACCTGTACCATTGTTATTTACCGGCACCTGGATGGTTCCGCTTAGGTTAGGGTCAAGTTGAAATCTTTCATCAAACCACAGGTAGTTTAAATGTGCCTTTGGTGCTTCAGGATTATCGTTTACCTCAGAAAGTTGTTGAATGGTTTCCGCAAGATTAGGGTTGCTGAATAATGTATTGATGGTTTTTATGTTATCCGGCAACTCAGACATTGGTACACCGGCATAAGTAGCACCGCCAGTAAGCGCACTAAATAGGGATTGTACTATTTCATCGCCATTAACATTACCCTGGTTTTCATACTCGCCATCATAAAAAGCGTCGGCACTAATCTTGAATTTATCACCTGGAAAAGTTTTTAAGAGTATTGCTGTACCAACCCTTGTACTTGGGTCTGATGCATTTAGCCTCGCTGCCATACCATCATTGGGATCAATGCTTCCCGGCTTTAAATCGCGTACATTGGGGATATTATCGAATATCAATTGTTCTACATTGGCCGTTGAAATTTCGTGTCTTGCGAGGTAAGCATAGGACATAGGGTTGGCCGTAACTGTTGAACGGACATTACCCAAATGATCCTTTACAAAATAGTCATAAACAAACTTAGTAGGTGTACCGGTTGAGCTACCAGGTACGCTATCAGCGGCTATTGGACGGGCACGGCCTTCGTCATTTAAGACATATTGCAGTGTGTTGTCTTTATATACAAAATTGCCAATGTAGTCCCAATTCTCTGTTTGCGCTGTTTGTGAGTTATAAACTTTTTTATGAAGCCTATTGCCCAAAGCGTCATAAGTATAAGTAATAATTCCAGGCGTAGTACCACCTACAGTTACCTTTTCAGGTTTATTTAAGAAGTTGTAAGTGATGGATGTGATGTATTTATTATCATCTTCGGTTAGGTGACCATTGTTATCGTATTGGTATTCTGTTGCATTTACATTGGTAGATCCATCCTTAAAATCAGGTAAGGAGGCATTAACGGTACCTGCATCCGCTACATTGATTAACTTATTGCTATTCGGGCTGTATTTGTAGCTCAGGATATCCATTGGAATATTGTTTCCGGCTACCGGTGCCATCTGGTTCATGGTTAGGATATTACCATTGAAATCATAGGTGATATTAGAGGCTGTAAAATCGGTTGCCTTTCCCCAAGCCGAACCATCCCATTGCCTTGATTCAGCATGGGTCAATCTATTTAGGTTATCATAACTATAACCGTAGGATCTTCGCGTTCCATTGTGGAGCCTCCATGTAATACCTGCAATATTTCCATTATAGAATTTGTTCCCAAAACCGATATCGTAATACAATTGTTCCTGAAAGATGGTATCAGTTGTAGTACCATTAGGGTTACGGAAGTTAAGCTGCTTTAAAAAGCCCCGCATGTTATACTCCTGCAATAGGTAGCCTGCTGTAAATTGTTTAGTTACAGCCCTGCCTAAATGATCATAATCATAGTAAGCAAGCTCATAATCCAGTCCATTATCAATCTTTTGGGTATGTTTCCATACCCGGTCATTACCACCATCTACACCTAAATTACGCTGAAAAGTGTTTTGCAAAGTAAAGGTGGGATGCGGGCCGTCGCTGGCGCCTGGAATTGTGTGGGCGTTTAAATTTTGATGTCTTAAAATGTTTTTATAAAGTTCTCCCTGGAAATAATAAATATTGCTGCTGATCTCCCTACCACCTGAAAGGTTATCGCTTTGGGTTTGTATCAACCGGCCTTTATCATCATAGTAGTTAACAGAAGACAACCATTTATCTACACTGGGGCTATCCGGAATAGGTACCCGGATTTTGGTGCCTGTGGGTAATCCACGAGTAAACGTTGAATAGTTAGACGAGACAACAGTACCATTAGTCGGGATGGTTATCCCTGAAAATTGGTTTGCATCAAAACTGAAACCGGGTTGATTGGAATAATCGTCATAATAGTTATAGGTATAAATAGAACAGTACTGAATTGGTATTGTGGGGTATTGGTTAAATTGATTGTAATTTTTAAGGTAATAGAATAAATTGTTGGTGGCATAAGTCTGTGCGTCGTTGATATAGCCCTGGACGGTTGTTCTTGGCTCATTGGCATCAAAACCGTAGTAGCCGGTCATCAGCGGCCTGTCCTGTGAATCGTAGATTATAAAATTCCACTTGTATGATGTTCTTAAAAGGCCATCCTGAGACATCACCAACCTGTCTCTTTTGTCATAGACATAGTATTCGACATCTTTACCGGCTATCTTTTTCTCTACTAAACGGTTGCGTTCGTCGTAGAAATAAGTATAGCAAAGGTTATTAGAGACATCGGTACTTACCGAATATACTCCACCCATGATATCTACTTGTTGTGTTGCCAGAGGGGGCATTACAAATCGAAGATTTCCAAGGTCGTCATAAACATAGTATGTCATGGCGAAACCACCATCACCACCATGATCATCCAATACATAGGATTTTTTCAGGATCAGGCGGCCAAACTTATCTTTATATTCAGTCGAATATTTTCCGTCTTCATCCGTGGTACGCGTAGTATATAGCGTCCCTGCATTATAATAGCCGCTGGATGTTGGGATAGCTCCGTTAGCCGCTGTAATATTCCAAAGCCTAACTTCATTTGCACTATTGCTTCCATAGCCTATTATTTCACCACGTCCACTCCCCACCCAACTTTTACCCGGTGATCTTTGTTCTGTCACGCGGCTTAGGGGGGAACTTTCATAAATAGTTTGGGTATAAGGTTGTTCATCCACGCTGTCCTGGTTATAAAATCCATGTAACTGCGTGCTTACACTGAGTTTCATTTTGCCAGGATTCGCAAGTATTCCTGTTGGCGCTGCAAAAGGCTGGTATTGGTAGGTTTCCCTTCCCAATGCATCGTAAACATGCGGTACAACGATATCGTTCCCATCAGCGTGTGATCTTTGCCCAACGGTTTGCAAAGGCCTGCCAAGCCCATCGAAATAATCGGTGGTTACACGATCATAGATACCACCTCCGGGAAGGCTTTGCAAAGGCACATCGGGTGTTACAGTCCTTATATAATTATATTTACCTGAGGCATTGGTCATATTAGTCAAGCCTGGATAGACAGAATCCGACGGAGTGAGTGTGATAGTAGCACCCGTAGGTATATTATTGGCCGGTAAAGAAAGTTGCTGTGCTTGAGTTTGAACAGCGCATAGCGTCAAAACGGACAACCATGCTGCATTTTTAATTTGTAGGTTCTTTATAAATGATTTCATGTTGTTTGTTTTATTGAGCGCCTTGATATTGGTAGGTTGTAGATTTTAAGACATTCCCATCCTTATCTTTTATATTGATAAGCCTGCCCTGACTATCATAGTTATAATAGGTGGCCAAATTGTTTTGATCCGTCATGGACGTTATTCCTACCAATGGATTGTAAGTAAAGCCACTTACGAAGCCGTTAGGAAAATTTGACCTGATTTGCTGGATGGCATTCCTAAGTGATTGATCATCCGTGGGATTTAAAATAGTGGACTGAATACCTGGATTTGCCAAAAGATAATTCTTAAGGGAGGTAGAATCAATGTTTTTTAGTTTGGCAATAGGAAACCGGTTACCATACCCATATAACATTAACAAAAGCTTGTTTCCCTTACCAATAAGGATTTGTGCATTGCCGTTTATATCATAGTTGGAATAGCTAACCTCAGCAGTCATCCTTAAATCTTTAGCAAGCACGTCCTGATTAGATGCTATAGTATGACTAACAGAGGCATAGTTATTTATCGATGTTGGATTTTCCAGGCCATAAATTGTAGAAGGTAAAATCTTTTGGGTATAACCAAGATCATTGGATAGGTATTCAGTAATAGAAGCATGGGTAACGAGGCCATTATTTGTCGTATAGGTCTCTACAGGATAATTATTGAGATGGTTATCCTGCATGTACCTGAGGGCCTTTGACATTCCCGTCAACCCCGTTGTTGGCGTGACATTGAAATCTGAGGAGCGCCAAGTGTAAATTTTTATATCCTCGGAACCAGAACCATAGGTTCCTGTTTGGTAAGGATAATATTTTGTAGCATCCAGATACAAATTATATTGCGTTTCCGCAACAGCTTGAGGGCCACTATATATTGTATTGACAGTGCTGTCAAGTCTTATTTTCTCGCTTACATACTTATATGAAATACTCTGTAATTGCTCTTGGGTGCTATTCCAGGGTGCAAACGTCTGGGTCATAAACGTTAGGTAAAATGCTTTCCATGCAGAGATAGAACCATTAGGAATAAAGCTGTAATAATTATTTACCGTTTTTTGAAGATTTGAACCAGCATCGTAAGACTGGGAATTCAATAATAACCCGTTCCTGTGTTTGTAGCTGGTAACCGGAACGAAAGGATAATTAAGCGACAGGTTAGCATCAAAAATACCATAATTATAGATCGTACTGCCACCTTCACCGTTAATACCAATGGTTTCTTTTACATAGCCATAACCAACAATATAATCATTGTTTTGACTTACATTATTTACGTCAGAAGTATACACAAATGAGGCAATTGGAACGAATAATGGTACTTCATTAGAAGGCCCCTGTTGGGGTGATTGGGCATATGCGGCAGCGTTTTCATCAAATATCCAATGGGTAGTATAATCATATCTTGGCTCGAACATTAATGTGCCACTTGACTTGGCAGGATCGCTGGGAACAACGTAACTGAAATTTCTCACATTTGACACTTGGGAAAAAGGATCATAATCAGTAATCTTTCTTATTCTCACCCCACCCGCAAGTTTGTATTTATGCACTATGCCCGAAAAGGTCTTATAATCCAAAGAGCCGCCTAAGCTTTCGGCACAAGTCAGCATGTTCGCTTCTGCACCCGAACAATCAGCTACTGCAATCAGGCTATAAGTATGTCCCGCTGCTAACCCGATATTTGTCACCCCTCCATACAGGGTGCTTGCGATAACCTGATTAGTGGTCAGATCTTTTAAAGTTAAGCTCCTTATATCTCCGGTACAGTTAAATGCATTGCCGGTTGTGGTTAATTGAGTGGTCTGGTTATAATTTATTGTAAAATTTGTAGTCGTTGTTTCTGTGTTTGGGTTGACATTAGCCGTACAATTGGCATACGCAGTTTTTGTTACTGTAGTAAAGATGGAATCTATTGCCCCATAGTCATTTGATTCGTAGTCAAATTGTGTGAAGCCTCCTGTAGGATAAGTTATTTTATTCAGTATGCCTTTTTTACAAAGAGCGGTATCGATTGCACGGTTGCCACCAGGAACATAAAAATGCATACCATTTGCATCTGATTGAACATAGGTATTTCCCGGAATCAGACTTGAATTGTTGGCTCCGTTATAAAAACCATAGATGTCCTGGGCTTTGGATTGATAGGCCGGAATATCTTCCCCATTGTATGAAAGAAGATATTTGTCCGCAATAAGGCCATCCGCGCCTGTAGACCAAACGGAATCCAGTTTTAATCTTTTTGCTGTATTGTCTGTAGACGTTGAATTATAATAGGATTGTCCAAGATGAAAATTCTTAAAGCTGTTGTTTTGGTTATCAAACACCTCTATGGAAGTAAGTGCATTTGAATTTGCTATCTCTAATTTTGGTTTGTTATAGGTAAAAGCGACATTACCATTTGGGAACGTAATGTTTGAAATCTTCTTTTCTGTTATAAATGCGTAAGTCTCACATGTCCTGTTTTTTGCTAATGGGCTTTGACCTGAGCCGACATCATAAGTCACGCTTTGACCATGATTGTTGATGGTAATATTTTCCGTGATATAATTAAAAACGAGGCTATCTTTTGTATCAGGATATATTATCTTGGAAACAAACCAAGTACTTGGATTGCTAAATGAACCGGGATCATCACCACACCCTTGGGATAAAGTCGTTGAATAATCGTTGAAATAATATTTGACACCAGCATTATCCGTGAGGACAAATAAAAAGCCATCAGTATTGAAGGTATATTCAACTTTAATATCTTCATCTGCAATGAATTTATGATCATGCGGCGATAATATAAATTTACCGGATGCGGAGCCGATATTGAAATTAAACTCATCAGGCTGCCCATCCAATAAATTTTTAGCCGAAGCCTTCATTGTATCTATATTTGAGGCATTACTTGAAGTAGCTGTCCAGGCGACACGAGAAGAATCATTAGCTCCTACATACCCATGTTCATCCGGCTTTCCCCGGATGGTTCGGGTAATGGTATAGGCTGCATTCAGATTCCATTCAAGTCCTACGTCGCTTGAAAGGTCATTATTTTTAATGCCCTCCGCATGGTAACTAACGCTTATAGGCAAAGAATGCTTCCCAACCTCCACTGTGTAAATTGGGATACTGATGTTAGGGATGCCGGTGTAATAACTTACCGGTATATTGCCGAACTTATTAAACGTTGCCGCGTTCGGTGAAGGAATATTGACATCCAGTTGTGTTGGATTGACGGTCTGATGCGGGTCTTGGGCATTTACCGAAATCGGTAGAAAAGCCAACCCGATGCAAAAAAGCCTTAGTAAAGTGTGCTTCATAGGGACGATAATTGTTTAGGTTTTGATTTTATGTGAATTGATTTTTATTTTTCCCAACCTAATCGGAGTATCCAGGGGCTTCTCTGGCCTTCTTCATGCCAAAGGATATTGTAACCTGCCAAAAAAGTTCCGCTTAACTTGTTGCTTATCCGGTACCGTTTCATGATGCCGATATAAGCAGTCTGCTGCTGTCCACCAAAGGCTTGTTGTAACGCATTGTCGGAGTTAGAATTGCTGGGATTATTTATAGATGGGTCGGTGCTTGCGACAAGGTAAGGCCTGTTTGCCGGGATAAAAGCCCTTTCATATCCAACCTGAAAGCTAAAACCGTAAATGAAAAGCTGGTCAGCAAAAGCCCTTAAACTGATACCTTCATAACTTAATTTTAAATGTTGCCAGTCCCGGCCAAGACCTGTATTGAGCGCCAGTCCTACCCCAAAACTTAATCGTTCCGTTTGTTTATAGCCAATATTTGCACCCAGATTAAGCATGGCCGGTTTAAGCCCATCAACTGTTGCACGGGAAGTCTGAAAGTTATATTGGGTGGTAATTCGTTGCCAGAATGGTTTACCTTTTTCTTTATTGGGCTTGAAGTCAGGTGCATCTACTTCTTTTAATTTGTCTTTAGCCCCTTGTACATCAGTAATACCTTGTTTTACCTCATCAGCCTTAGCTTTTAAGGCATCTGCCTTTTGTTTAAGCCCGTTTAATTTGTCGCTGTATTGTTGTATTTGCTGGCTCATCTGCTGTTGAATCGCACCAAGGTTATCTCCCAATTTCTGTTGGATGGCATCACTTACAGAACTTTTTGTCTGATAGCCTAAACGCTGCAAATCTGCCGCTGAAGCATCATTGCCTAAACCTCCAAAGGCATTATTACCGGAACTTGAATTCAGGTATTTATCAAAACCTTCAGTTCCCTGGAGATATTCTAAAGCTTTTTGTTCGGCTTCATCCGGATCATCGGCGAGTTCCTTATAAGCTTTAATCTTCTCACGTGCGTAATACACATCCTTCTGAATACTTTGCAGGCCATTTATATTGTAGCTGCCTGCTAATTGTTTTAAATCGTTTGTATGTTGTTGTATCAACTGGTCGATGTTTGACTGCTCATTGAGCTTCTGTTGCAATGCGTTAAGCTGATCACTTTGCGGTATTGAAATGCCAACAGCTTTTAGGGATGCTGATGAGGCGCTTAATTTGCCTTCCTGACTTTGAATAAAACGCTGAATTCCTTTGAGGCTATCAATAATCGTATTATTTCCGACGGTGGGAGGCAGCCTTGAAGTATCCCTTGAAATTGCAGCTATAGAATCGTAAGTAAGGTGTTGCTGAATGTATTGTTTGTATAAAAAGGAATCCTGCTTGGCGAGCTTGCGCAGCATTTTATCTTCTTTTCGTTGTAAGCGTTTTAATAACTTACGTTGTAAACTACCTGTGATATCAACCGTTTTTTCAAGGGTCGAAGCTTTGTGATTAATGTATATAGTTGCATTGTCTATATTTTCCTGAGCCTCCTGAGCGAATAGCTGGCTATCCGATAAGCAAGTAAACAGAGAATTTATAAGCAAAAAGAGTAAAATTTTACGCACGAAGACCGCAACGTTTATATTTTAGGGAATAGGATTGAAAAAGCTAGATGGCGTACAGTAGTAGATCAGTAGAGTCAAAATTTACTTTTTTTCGAGAAGTAACCATATATCAATAAGATCATAAAAATTGTTTAATTCCAATATCTTAACTTCTGACTGGTTTATTTTCGAAGAAGGCAAAATTATTTATGCGAAAAGCCAAAAGATGGCCGACTAAAAAACTTTTTTCAAATTATAAATTAAAAAGAAAACCATTGATTTTCATCTTAATAAGAACAAATGTACATAAGGTGTGCAAATTTTTACGAGGTTTTTCCCGTTTTTAGGATGGGGAAATTTCCCCTATGTGCCTACTAAAATCCCCCATACTGCTAATAATTATTACAACTTTGCAAAAAAACAAGCACGAAACAATTTCTATGTTTAAAAGCAAAAATATGATGCATCTTAATTATTGCAAAGAAATTTAGGTTGCATTTTGTAAAGTGAAAGGTTGCATTTTGTAAGATTTCAACTTACATAATGTAAAGAATCATTTTATTGATAATCAACAGTTTGCAATCACAATTTTACAAATCCAAAAGGATAGTTTACACAATGTAAAATCGGAGTTTACATGATGGTAAAAAAAACTTTACATCATGTAAATCATTCGATATATTTTTACAGCTAAAAACGTTTTGTCCAATGAATAATTTTTCGAGACATCCAATTTCGGTAGGTAAAAACATTGAAAAGTTTAGGAGGATGCGTGGGCTGAAACAGGAAACTTTGGCCGAAATATTGGGTATTTCACGCCAGACACTGTCAAAAATAGAGCAAAGCGAAGAGGTTGAAAGGGAAAAGCTACAACAAATTGCAGAAGCATTAACGGTATCCGTTGAAGCTTTGGAAAATTTTGATGAGGATAATGTCGTAATAAATATTGAAAATATGAATGACGAATCGCGGCTTTATCATTATAATTTTAATCCTTTGGAAAAGCTTATCAAGATTATGGAGGAAAATAAGGCTTTATATGAAAGGCTACTTCAAGCCGAACGGGAAAAAAATACCCTTTTGGAATCCCTACTTAAAAGTAATAGTTGAAATATAATGAAGGTTTATTTCAACGTCAGTGACAAATACCAAACCGGACTTTTGCTGAAGCGCCCCGGCCATGCCATATCAAAACGGATGGGATAACCTGCCAGCATGGTTCTTATGCTATAACCAAATGAATTTAACTGATCATCTTTTAGCGGAAGCCCTGTAGCTCCGGCAGTTTTGGCAATGTCGGTAAATAAACCGATCTGTAAATTTTGAAGGGATGTAAATGATGTTTGTAGCGGAATTAAGGTTTTAAAAACCGGAAAATAAACGTCCACGTTCAATAAGCCGTACCGGCTGCCGTAAATACTGTTTTGCTCATAACCCCTGAAAGGTGTTACAAGTGTTTGAAACGCGAAAGGCGCATCCTGTGCAAAGTGGACGGATGTATCTACACGCGTTACCAGGTTATTATCAAGGCCTCCAAAATTATAGAGTATTTTACTGGGGCCTGCGCTGTAGCCACCTTGCGCACGCACTACCAGGGTAATGTCTTTTACCAAAGGCTGGCTGATACTTGCATTTATTTGTACACCCATGAGCATTGTAGATTGCTTGCCCGTAGATGCCATGCCATCCAACAAAATCTTGCCTTCCCAACCTCTTTCCAGTAATGGTATGGTAGGTTGGAGCTTATGAACTTTCAATGCTATATTACCAATGCCCCACCACGATAGCAGGTCCTCATAATCGAGGCTATACCGGTCGGTGGAAAGAAAAATAGTTTGGTCCCTGCGCGCTGCGAGGCTATAATCCAACGACCAATCGTAATGCAATGGTGTATGAAAGCCCAGTTCGTAATAATGTGTTTTTACCTTGGCAGCGGCAGGATATGGGTTGCCTTTATTGTCTCTCCAATCCCTGGTAGGATCAGGGTCGAGGCTTTCTACTTTCCTGAAAAAAAGTAAATGCCAATCCGTGTTTTTGGTATCGTTTTCATAACGTGTAAAGAAGTCGCTGCCTTCGGTACCGGCGGGTAAACGGTAGCCGATATTGAATTGATGGTTCTCCAACAGGTCGCTGAAACCACCTTGCACCATAGCGCCTACTTCCGGAAACTTAAAGGTTCCAAGGTAGGCCTGAAAGGGTTGATAGCGGTTGATAAAATAATCGTTATTTACCTGCGCACTGAAATACGCGCTGTATAATTGTAGCACATAAGGGCTTACTTTTTTATAGGTATAAGCTACGGCTCTTCTAACACTGTCCTCATGCAGTTGCGCAACATGCTTCTCATCTTCGGGATGTAATACTTTTTGCAAAAACGATGGCCCGCCACTGTTTGCCTTTGCCAATAAAGTTTTGATGCTATCTTTCGTTTTTAGATCTTTCAGATAATCTTTTAACCAAGGACTTGCGGCTACAGATAAGCTTGTGTTGCTTAATGGCAATTGACTGGGGTTAAACGTTTCCTTAAGCTGATAACCATTTTTGGTTTGGATAACGGTATAACTTTCACCTGTAAAATCAGGCATATGCCAGGAAATATAAGCGAAATCTTTTGAGACCAATGGTTCTTTGCCCTGTGCAACATCTTTTAGGTTTCCATCTATCGTTTTAAGGTAAATGCCATACGGTTTGGCAAGCGTATCGGTATGGTAAAGGCTGTCAGCCGGATAACCGCTTCTATATCCGATGATAGACTTATTGCCTTTGGCTAAAGTCAGTTCGGTATGATCGGCATTATCTTTTGTAAGCGGTGTATATCGAAGCGTATTGATATCGTAAGAAACAATATCGCTCTTTCCCCTTCTGTATGCTGAAAGCAGCCATCGGCCTGCGTTCCATTGTGTGGAGGCATTAATGCCGTCTACGCCGTAAAAGATGCGGTCAGTATTTGGAACGCCATTTTCATTAAAGGCCAGCCATTTCAGTTTTCCTTTTACGGGCATTATCAATACTATACTTTGTCCTTTTTCCGGGAAATATTGAAGCGGGTAAACGTCATTTGTATGTTCGTTCAACCAGGGCGGCAAAAGATAGTGTTTGAAAGGTTTTATTTTTAATCGTTTGTCCGATTTGTCGTTATACAGATCTTTTGTCGGGATGACATATACTTCCCGCCTGTTATTTTTTTGCATGATGAAACAGGCCGCACTGCTATCCGCATTGAACTTCATCGAAAACAGTTGTGCCTTGTATGCCTTTTCCAGAAAGGATTGCAGCGTATCGTTAGGGTTATCGTTATCCTGTAAATTTCTGTTTTTATAATAAGTAAAGCATTGCGAAGTCAAAGTATCAAGCCTTCTTTTTGTTACAAGCCTTATACCACGCGATAACGATTTGCCTTGGCGCAATTGAAAAAAGATTTGCATCGTAGCATCCTGCCTGTATTTTTCCGATAGGAAATAACAAAAGGCTTGTCCCGCTAATGAAGGCTGTTGCTGTGTTAATGCTTCAAAGTTTTGCGTGACTGGCCTTGTAAGTACATGTTGTAAAGCTGCTTCATTTTCGATGCTCCAGCCTTTTGCAAAATAATCTATACAGCCTTCTTTAAACCAATTGGGTATCAACAGTTGTTTATTGGTAAGTTGTTCTTCCGCGTCGTTTTTAAATTGTTCCTCCCACAGCAGCCTTACCCACGCCTTCTTTATATGTTCCCTGAAATGTTCAAAAGAGCCGTCGAAAGCTACCATTACCCTGTCGCCTTTTAAATTGATGGTCGGGAAAGTCTGCACCTCTTGCTGATGCATACCGATATTGGATTCATACAACTGATCGAGCGATGGATAGATAATAATGTTTGGCGTACCCTTTACATCAGTCATGGTAGCTTTCTTTGCTTCGGTGATAATATCCGGAAGCTGTACCGATGCAAAACTGGCAAGGCTATCATAGCCTACAGGAAAATACAACTGAAATAAAGGCGTGTGCAAAGCCTTCCATTTATTGTTATGGAATTGAAACCTGTTATATGGGGGAGCCGTTTGCGCTGAAATTTGTGACGTTAGCCCCATGAAAATATATGCTGTCAGAAACAGGTAGGTAAGAAAAGACTTGATAAGATTTAGGGCATCCATAGGTCAGGAACGCCCACAAAAGTGCTTAAATAAATTTAAAAATCTTAACATTGCTGTTCGGCAAAACCCCTCCACGATGCCTAAACCAATATTTTTCACATTGCTCTGTTTATTATTACATTCATCTAAAAGCCTTGCCCAGCAAGGCGTTTGGGATGGAGGTAAGGAGCAGTTGCTTAAAGTAAAAGAAGCGGGAAATAAAAATGTTAACGCTGTAAAACAATGGAAGAAACACGCTGAAAAATGGGGACTTGACAGCAATTACAATTATGCATTTTCTTTATCCGGCAGATTGAACACCAATGGTTGGAGTGGCGGTGTGCAATATGTTCATGGGCAAAAACATCATAACAAAACCATCTGGCAACTCTATTTTTCAGAGATCAAACATGAAAAGGAAATTAAGCAACAAGGCCAGGCAAGCAGTTATAATGACCTCGGTAAAACGTCGCCTTACATTTTCGGCAAGATCAATAACGCCTACACTTTACAATTAGGTTTTGGTAAAGAACAAATGCTGTTCCCCGCCTTGATGGATGGTAATATGTCGGTAAGTTTTCGATACATCGCAGGGCCTGCATTAGCTTTGCTGAAGCCCTACTACCTCAAATTGATTTATGTTGATTATTTCCCGGAGCCGGTAGCACATCTTCAATCGGAAAAATATAGCGCCGGTAACGACAGCCATTTTATGCAACCCGGCACCATTCTCGGCAAAGACAGTTGGAGCAAGGGCTTGAGCGAAATAAAATATTTACCCGGTTTATTTGCCGAATGCTATTTTATCATTGAACCCGACAGGCCAAAAGCATTTATAAAAGCAGTTTCCATAGGGGGCAATGTAGCATTTTACAGCTCTAAAATATCGATCATGGCTGATAAAAAAGCTTATCCCTACCAGGCATCTTTCTTTGTAGGCTTAAGTCTTGGTAAAAGATGGAAGTAATTAAAAAAGCCAATAAGATACCTGTTAACCGGACACGCTTTTTTATATTTTAAGGTAAACCTTTATCAGAAAAACTTCCGGAGGATATATTTTTGGGAGCAATTATTATACCTCTCCACAAGCTTGTTTTTATTAAGAAGGCGGATTGTACGGGTTACATTGATGTGGATAGTAGACATACTGTAACGGTTATCATTACTATAAATAAGCTCCGTTAATTCTTTGATCGTACAGGGGCGTGAAAGTGTATCCATAGTAGTAATCACCTCATCCACCCACTCGTTATCAAAAAGTTTCGCTTTTTCTTTCAGGTCTTGTTGGTTATCTATAAGGCCATCGTACAGCCCCGTTGCCGAAATTTCCGGTAGGTTGCCGCCTAACGCCTGGATCTCCCTGCCCATCGTTTGAGCTTTATTAATAAAAGCAGGTAACGCTCATTTAATAATTGCAGGTGTTTTTCTTTTGTGTTCCTGTTTGCTGCCATAACAGGCTTCAAAATATAGCTTGCCCTTCAAATATTCATCATTTATATAGTTAATGATTTACAAAAAAGAAGTCCTGCATTTGTTCGCAGGACTTCCAAATTGCAAAATTCACCTTGCTAAATTCAAATAATCAAGTGCCTAAGTCATGCCGGATAAGGGTTTGGGATCAGGGGAAGGCGGAAAATCATTTCGCATCAGGATTCGGGCGGTAAAGGATTTGCTTTTGATTTTTGTATAACAAGGTGGCTTAATGCGGGATCATTGTTCATCCGGGCTATTTCGGAATCGACAATATCCTGCACCTCCTGTTTTATTTGAAGGTAGTTTCTTTGTACCATCGCATTATCAATCTGCCTTAATACGGGGATAGGTTTGTAGCTATTTTCTTCCGCCTTTAAAGCCGAATGGTCATTTAAGATTTCGCAATGGAAAGCTTTTAATGCTATTTTGTTATTGGGGTCGTCTGCTACCATACCGACAAATTCCCCGCTGGATAAAGCAGCTATTTTTGAGGCAGGAACGGCTGCTTCCAATTGTTTGCTCTTACTGATAGATGTATCCTGACGGTTGATAGAAAGGCTTTGGCGGTCCTGCATGATCTTGCCTATACGTTCTGATAACTGCTTGGCAGTATCTCCGGTAACCTGCCCCGATACGATGTTTCCAACGATTCCCATAATAACATCTGCCTGCTCCCGGCCATAGTCTTTTCTTAATTGCGAAACATCCTGGATACCCAGTGTTGTAGCTACTTTGTTACTCCTTGCCGTTGCGATCAGGCTGTCTATGCCATTTAAATAAATTGTCGGGAATTCATCAAATATAAGGCTGCTTTTCAGCTTCCCTTTTTGGTTAACCAGCTTTACCAACCTGTTTACATAGAGTGATAATACAGCACCGTATATCTGTATCTTTTGTGGGTTATTGCCCATGCAGACCAACTTGGGTTCATCAGGGTTATTGATATCCAGCGTGAAATCCATACCTGAAAGTACATAGTATAACTGGGGTGAGGACAGCCTTGCCATAGCTACTTTTGCCGATGCGATCTGTCCTTCGAGTTGTTCCATTACGTCGTTGAGATAGGCATTGACAAAGGGATTGATAAGCACTTCGATCTCTTTTTCCAATCCAAGTACGGTAAATAAACTATCATAATCCAGTTGCATAAATTCGATCACATGGGGCAATGTGCAATAGGCGCCATCCTCGTATTTACGAAGGAACCAGATGATAGCCGATAAGAAGTTAATAGGTGATTCTACGAAAAAATCACCCTGCTTTTTGATCCACTCGCGGTTAAGCCCCATAAGTATTGTACGTGCCGATTCTGTCGCGTCGGTAATATCAAGCATCCCGGAAGGCTCCAATGGGTTACACCGGTGGCTGCGGGTCAGGTCGTCGAAGTTGATAAAATAACAGGCCGACCTACCTTTATACTTGTCCTTGTTTTTTAACCAGGTATTATAAACTATTACCGATAAATCCGGAAACTTGAAATCGTATGTGAAGATGGCAAAGCCCTTTTTGATGTGCTGCGTAATAACATGGCGTATGACAAAGTAACTCTTGCCTGCACCGGGCGTACCCAATACCAAAAGGCCGCGGAAAGGGTTTATAATATTGATCCACGAATCCCTGACCTTATTTTTAAGCCGGTACCTGGCAGGCAAATTTACACTGTATTCGTTTTCAAGTAACCGGTCTTCCTGTGGAAACGTTTCGTTTTCGCTATTGAAAATATCGTTTTCCAGGCTATCTTTTATGATCTTTGAAAGCATGGTGCCACCCGATAATACAAGCATAAAACCCAAAGATGTTAGTGTTATATAAATAATGGCAAGTGTAGTAAACGGCCACTTGATAAGCAACAAAAGGCAGCTTATAAAGTAAGCCAGCAGTCCCGATATTAAATAAGCAAAGGCCGCTTTATAGGTCTGCTTTTCGTCCTTCCTGCCTTTAACGGACAGAAGCGAAATAAAAAGGAAAGCCAGGGCGATCAGCTTTGATTTTTGGAAATTACTGTATAGCCCTGTCTGGATGATGTTGTTTATTAAACGGTCTGAAAAGGTTGATGTAAGCTTCCACTCGTGGAAAGCGGCATATAAATAATAATAAAAGTGGAGTGACAAAAGGGCTATTGCCATCATCCTTGTCATGTCCGTAATCTTTCTTAAAGCCTGTTCGTTTTCTCCTGTCTGCATTTCGCTTTAGTTTTAAGTTTATAAATGGGTACTGCGTTTTTTCCTTTTCTTGCGTGTCTTCCGCAATTCATAGGGCAGGTAATTATTGTTGTATTCGGCCTGCATGAGTTCTTCCAGCAGGCTTTTATCGGCAGGGTTCGCCACAGGGGTTGAAGGCATCGGTGTTGTATTGGTAGCATCGCTGCTCATGCTTTTCCTGATGGCACCTGCTTGTTTCAATGGTTGTTTAATTGCCTTTGTGGTTTGTTCTTTGGCCTGCGGTGGTATGGGGCTACACCGTTGCAGTATAGCAGTTGCGCTGTAGGCTTTACCGAGGTCATTACCATTAAAAACACATTTCTTTTTATGGTCAACATAGGTAATACCATAGAGTAAACCGTCCTTGTTCTGCCGCAGCACCACATCAATGCCGTCCCGTGAAAGTACCTGTATCAGGCGTTTTAAGCCGATGCTGCCTTCTTTTATAATGGCAAGGTCAATGGCGTTTTTAATCCGCGTCTTATGGGGCGAACGCAGATTTTCATTCTTTGCAAACTGGCTTTCAAGGTATTTAAGTCCGGGGTTGCCAAAGAATACACTTGCTTTGATCGGAACGCCAATGGGGTTTCCGAAGCTATCAAGCACCCGGTAAACAAGGCCATTGTTTTTTAGTGTACGGGAGCCTTCGGTACCTTTATCTGCCATTACATTATAGAGGCCCAGCACCGCATTTAATTCGGGCAGGGAGGTGTAATGATAGGTGGAAAGGATGCCTTTAAGAACCGTATTGATCGCCCGTTTGGTTTCGGTCTTGCCATAGCTGGCCTTCTGGAAAATAAGCGGTTTAAGTTCATAGGCCAAAGCATTTTTACCTTCGGCCTTTACTAAACCATAGCGTTGTTCCAGTTCCTTGCGTGCGGGTTCCGATTTTTTATACAGGTCATGGAAGCCGATAGCCTTACCATTCATTTGGATGTTTGTAGAAAGCACATGAACATGCGGATGGCCTGCATCATAGTGCTGATACACTAAATAGGGCTGGTTGCCAAATCCGATCTTGTCCATATAATCCCTTGTAATTTCCTGTAACTGTTGCCTGGAAAGGTCTTCGGAGGGGTCAAAGTTCAGCGTTACATGCAGGCAATTGTAGATGCTTTTATTGAGCGATGACATTTTTTCAAGCATCTTTAACCTGTCCTGTTCGGTGAGTTTAGCCAGTTCCAAAGGATAGTTCTCGGCCATAAAACACTCCGCTACACCCTCTTTCATTTTGTTCTCGTTATAATAAAATGTTGCCTTGATGGACTTGGATTGCCTTATGATTGTAACCATAAAAGGGAGCTTTTATTGATGATAAAATGTATGTCCTCAATCTTTTTTAGCAGCATCCTTTTTTCCAATTCATAGCTTACGAACCAGGCCTTTATCTCCGGTGTCCCCTTTAATAAATGTAGTTTATGCACTGCCTGGTTGAAGTTGTTGCCAATGCTTTTTAGCTCGCCGCGAAGTAGTGTCAGCTCTGCAATTACATCCTGTAAGGACTGGTTGCGGTAGCCTTTTATTATCGGTTGGGATAGCATAATACTCCTTGAATAATCACTAAAGTTGCCCTGGCCTGATGCTTTGAAATTGGCCTCTATTTCTTTTCTTTCGTCCTCAGACAGCCGCAGGTGCAGCCATTTGTTACGGTTGTTTTTTTTATCCTTCATCACGTATCGTTTTCAATTAAAAAATAGATTATACACTTGAAAGCCACCTGCCCACGACTTCGGAGTGAGGGCAGCCAGAAGCCGGTTGTGATACAACCGTATATCTGGCGGATTTCGGCAAAGCCGGAAATCCCCGTGGCTTTTAGGGGCATGGTAGCCGCTATGCAGTTTGGGGCCCGCATTTAATTACGATGGCTTTATGCCTTTCTTCCTTTGCTGGACAGTAACCTGCGCCATTGGCTTTTTACACAAAAAATCGTTCAGGTCTTCGTGGCTTTTATACAGGCCGCTTTCGCTGCGGTAAGCTTCACTTAGTTTACAAGCGGCGGCGGTAAATTTTTGGCCTGCAGCATTGTTATCCAAATAGAGCCTGATCTCTTTATAAGATTCCATAAGCGGCATTGACTTTTCAAAAAATGAAAGGCTGTTGAGGATAAGAAAATCAGAATTGATTTTGTCGGTATTTTTAAAGAGCGTTTGAAAAGAAAGAAAGTCAAAGAAGCCTTCAAAAACAGCAATGGCACTATGGCCGTTTTTAATATGGGTTACAGCTTTGGGGGAGCTGCCATTTTTAAAATACTTATTGCGTAGTTCATAACCGCCCGCATCGTTTTTAAACGCTATCGCAAAGTATTCCTTACCACCGTTGGTATAGGTGGCCTCCCTGCAAAATTTACCGGCAATATCCACAGGGATCTTTCGGCTTTCCAGGTATTGGAGTAAAGCATAATGGCGTAGTTGCCTTACTTCGGTAACAATGATCTTCGGTGCTTCTTCCAGTATTATATTTCTTTCCTTTTGGGGGATTTGCAAAAAAGAAACATTCCCGTTTAACTTTGCCATAAATTCCGCTACCGAACATTTATGATAACGGATACCGAAGTCGATCAGGTTACCGCCCTTGCCTTCACCGAAATCATGCCATAGGTTCAGCCTCCTGTCAACTTTAAAGGAGGGCGATTTTTCTTCCCTGAACGGGGAATAGTACCAGTAATTATTACCGGTAATTTTTTGGGGTTCAAACCCGATGGTAGACAGGTAGTCTACCAGATCTAATTTCCTGGCATCCTCGAAAGAATACCGCTGCCTGTTATTTTCCATACTTCACGTTTTATCATCCCACTATAAGCAGTGCATGTGAAACAAAATTAGGAGCAAGGAATTACAAAAACGGGCAGCCTTTAAATTCTAAAGGCTGCCTTAATCAAACAAAACTAAATGCGTTGTACAATCCATAAAGCGGTGTAAAATGCAATGATGTTTTTGCAAACAAAATTCCCAATGCGTTACTTAGCATTTCAAAAAGAATCATCAATTATTATTAAAGCTAAAGGGGAATATGAGATTTATGCTAATGACACTTGCAATGCTTATGAGTATGGGATGTGCCGCACAAAAAAAGGTCGATTTAAATGAGGTACATTTTAATGAAGATATGGAGGCTTTCGTAAAAGATGTGCCGGAAATCCATAAAGGCAACCTATTCACTACAACGGATATGTTTTCTTATGGTGTCAGTAAAAACAGCACTTATTATTTCAAAGATTTTTTACCTGCGCATGTTGAGCTGCTTTCCTATAAAGACCAGCTTGCCGGTTTCTCTTTTAAAATGAAAACATTTGAAGACCAGCAAAAGGTAGAAGGTTACCTGCGTCAAAAATATAAACTCGCCTTCAATGCAAAAGAAACTACCGACGTTACCTCGTGGAAATACGCCGATGATAAAATCATAGTAGTTTTAAGGTCGGTTCCCAAAGAAGCATTTGCAAAAGGCATGAACGGGTACCTGACTATTTCCCGTTCGGATTTTTCAGCTGAATATGACAGGTTGATGCAACGGTAACGTTTACATAAAGATTAATAGGCAATTAGGCTAATAATTGTAAATTGCAACACTTTTCTCATACACAGAGAATTTTGGTTCAGGGGCTATTCTTAGCCCCTTTTCTTTTGCTTATCAGGCTTGCCATATCTATTGAAATTTCGAAAAAGGAAGGAATGCATTAACGGAATCTGTTGCCGAAGCCGTTAAATTCTAAAGGCTGCTTTTCCGTCCATTGAAATTACTTTTACAGCCTTGTTTAGTGTTAACGATAAATGTGAAAGAAAGATGGAAAACAACCAAATGATGAGCGTACTCTATGATGCGCTGCTGGCAAGCCCCGGCATGAATGAATTGGTAAAGATTGACCTAAAGGTCAGCCGCAAACAGGTATTGCTATTAGGGCAGGTGATGGAAGCAGGGCTTACAAACAATAGCCCCGAAACATCGGGGCTGTTATCAGCCATGCCGGAAGGCTCAGCAAAAGAACTCATGGAAGTAATACAGCAATGTATGGGAAAGGCAGAGCTTACCGAACTAAGCCAAAAACTCAAATCCCTTACGGCAGCAAAAAACAAGTGATCAAAAAATTTCAGTATCCCGTTCTCCGGGATATTGTTTTTTTAACGCTACTTCGAAATAGCCCGGCATCATAGGAAAAATATTATAAGCTTATAAGAGGTTATGAAAAATCCATAAATATTAACCGCTGCTTTGTTGGATAACATTCAACAAAAAAATGAAAAGAAAATGGATGATTTTAACGGCTTGCACTATGGTAGTGCTGGCCGGATGCAGCAAAGAAAATGTTTCACCGTTAAAAGTAGCAAGCAGCAGTGTTACGGCTCAAAATTTACGATTTGTCGATCCTGCCGCAAATGCAGCAAATCCGGTGGACAGTATTGGCAGGCTTCATAACCTTATCCTTGATTCGCTAAGGCATTATTACAAAAGGACCGGCGATACTACTTGGGCAGGTAATTCAAGGTACCTATCTGATTATTTCAAAAAGTACAGGGGTGTTACAGTAAAACAATTTCATAACCCGGCCCTGTTACAGGCAGTATGCAAGGATTACAAGGCTGTATTTATGTCGGCACCATTAACGGATGCCTCCCTTAAATTTATGGGGATGTTTGCCGATGCGCTGGCGCAAATAAACGACCTCGATCACTACAGTGTATTTAAAGGGCGGATAATGGATGCTGAGGCGATGATCTTAAAAGCCGATATCCCGGAAAGTGAAAGGACAAAATTATTAATGACCGCATCGGTACTGCGTTATTCCGGCTATTATTGGATGGGGGCATTTGCCAATGGGTCGGTAACACAACACCCGGTGCCGGATGGTTTTTTCAGGAAGGTAGCGGGCGTAATCGTCGGTATTGCAGCAGATGCCAGCGTACTTGCCTTCAATTACATTTTTGGCTATGATAATATTTTGGATGGCGCGGACACGATGAGCGAATGCTGTGGTTATTACACCGGATGGTATTGATAGGACGTTTTTGCAAACCATGAGATAGCGCCTTTGAGATTTTAAAAATGTTTCCGCATCTGTAAGCGATTACAAAGGCTATAAAAAACGCGCAGCCGATATTCCCAAAATGACCTTGTAAATAACACTGCATTTTGGGGGTATCGGCTGCTCCGCTTCCCGCCGCTGCTGCCCGTTGTTCACCGGCATTGTAGCAGGATAAAAAAAATAAAGTAGAAATATTATGGTGCCTGAGTGGACGGCGTTTGCTTTGGTTCGTGCTCACGCTGGGCATATCCTGCAAGCATTACATAAATGCCAAAAAAGATAAATACCAAGCCAAGTAATTTCAACAGCCGTTCGCCCAATGTAAGTACCACCTTTTTTTCATAACTGCTAAAAAGCTGCACCCCCGCACCATTACGGCGGTTAAACCTCCTGCGGTTTATCCAGTAACGAAGCGCAAGCCCTATAAGGACTATAAAGCCACCGAATAGTTCAACGGACTGTCCTGAACTAATAGAAAAGATGCCTAAGACCATACCATTAAAAAAATTGTGTTCCATTGCCGTAGAATTTAGTATTAAAAAAACGTGCTAACAGGCTTTATAATTGTATTTTCAATTGTAAAGCCTGTCATAAATGTTATTGTTTTTCCGATGCTTTTTGTTGCAGCCCTAAAAGCTTTTCGTAAAAGTCATTCCAGTACCTCAAAACAGATTCATCAAGCCTTTTCAAATTTAGCGTGTCCGCAGTTGTTTGATAAGATAAAAATTCCTTAACAATAGCTATAGAACCTTCTATATCGTTTATGGTAAATTCCTTACCGGTTAAATCTTTTATTATCATTGCTTCCATTTTTAAATGTTTAAGATTGCAGCCGCCTTGTCGGGCGGCTGCTTTTGTTTTATGACTACTTTTGCTCCCGCATTTCAGCTATGCGGTTTTGCAAATCTTCAATCCTCGGATTGATTTTTGCCTCCCGTTCGCTTGCTTTTGCTGCTTGTTCGGCTTCCACTGTTTGAACGTCTGTTCCGGCTTCGCTTGCCATTTGGTACAGGCAATAACCTGTTACATTTCCCGGATATTGGCTTTCTGATTTAGCCGCTACCGCAAGCCTGATCAGATAACAGAACTGTTGCTCTGTCATATTTTGCAGGGCGGCATAAAGGGCCTCTTTGCTATATTCCTGTTCCCCCAATAAAAAGGCATCGGCGTTGCGCTTTACTAAATAGTCCAATGATTGGTACACCAAAAGCCTTGCCCCTGTAAGGTCGGCGGCTGTAAGTACCTGTTCGGTCGGCATTTCAAATAAGCTGCTTTTGAAAAGGCCATGTACCTGCAACTGTATTTTATCAAGGTCGATCTCTTTAGACCTCTTTTCTTTGGTGGTAATACGTTCTATCTCCGCTTCCAATAATTCAGGGGTAACCGTACCTGCTTTGATGGCCTCCTGTACTTCTTTTGCGGTTACTTTAGTTTGGTTATAATCGTTTTGCTTGGCAGGGTTAAAGAGTACTATCTGTGTCTCCCTGAAGCTGACGTACAAACCTTTGAGGTTTTCGCTGTTTTGATAGGCTTCTTCGTAGGCCGCCAAATTATCATTGTATTCCTGCAATGCTGCGTTATAGCCTTTCTTGTCAAATTTGGTTTTGCCTTTATCCGTAGTCAGGGTATAGGTTCCCTCCTGTGGCATTTCAGGTTTGAAAAAACGTTTTATATCATAATAGCTGTATTCGGGAAGCCCTGCGGTTTCAGGTAAGGAATCAATGATGATCTGATAATCGGCGGGGATGTTAGCCGTTTTCAGTAGAGCGTCGGGTTGGACTTCTTTAATTACCTTACGGATATTAATTTCTGCCTGTGCCAGGCATTTGTTTTTAAAACAAGCCTTGTTATTACAAACGGCTTCCTTAGCCAGTTCAGGAAAAAGGGTTTTAATGGTTGCAGAATTAAAAGGGCATCCGGTACATGCTCCCATATCAGGAACCAAACTTTTGTTGCGCACATTAAAGGGCGCATTTTTCAGGTCATATTTAAATTTTGAAACAAAGTAACGCACATTACCGATGACTGATTTATTGTTTTGCCAGTCGCTGCAATACTCGTCGAAAAATTCCTGTTGGGATTCTGTGGCAAGTGTTGCAATTTCCAAAGCATCTTGTATGCCGATCTTATCGTTTATAAATACTTCCTGCATAGGTGCAATCAGTTGGGATAACCTGATGCGGTTGTAAATAAATGCCTTGGATTTGCCCAGGCGCAACGCAATTTCATCAATGGTTTTTCCGGTGCTTTGCAGCAGGGCAATATGTTGCGCCTCATGCAATGGGTGCGGATCTTCCCTTTGCATGTTTTCGGCAAGCTGTATCTCAATGACCTGTTCGTCGGTATATTCCTTTACAACAACAGGCACTTCGGAAATCTTAGCGATCCTTGCCGCCCTAAGCCTCCTTTCGCCGACCACAAGCTCATAGCCTTCCTTTGTGGACTTACGCACTGTAAGGGGGCTTATAATACCATGTACGGCCAGTTCTATCGCAAAGCTATCAAGGTCAGATTGGGAATATAGTTTGCGGTAATTAAGCGGGCTAAAATGGAGTTGTTTAACAGCAATAAATATCTGCTCCCCGTTTTCAACGGCTTGGGCTTTTATCGGCTGCGTTGCTGCGCCTTGTGACACGGTACGGTTTTTACCAAATGTCCTTTTAAGGGTTGCTCTTTTACTCGCTGTTTTATTTTTTGCTCCTCCTTTTGGAGACTTAACTAATGTTGACATAAAAATTAAGTTTAAAAATGAATGACGTTGTTAAAAAAATGAATGTTGATAGGCTTCTAAGCTTCGGAGGAACGGAAATAATGCCCGTTCGCCCTTGATGGATCGCGTCCTTCCGTTAGCCTGATTTCAGCATGGTAGCACCTTGCGGCTCGTTTGGCAAGGCAAACGGCTGTTTGCCAATCGGGCAAACACCGTTTGTGTGCCTTTATCAAATCCCATGCGGAATGGTTGCCATTTTTCCTTATCTGGAAATGATATTGCGTTTTCATAGGATGTGTTTTAAAAATCCCTGTGACTGGATATTGATAAGCCAATCGTTTGCAAATTCTGTGTGGTCAAGTTGCTTTTTACGGTGGAACGTGGTGAGGCTTCCATTTAACATGCGTACGCACTCTTCATAAAAGCCCAGGTTTGCTTGCCGGAACAGGTAAGGGGCAACTTTTACCTTTTCATAATCTGCCGTAAAGCCGTTGCGTTCATCGGTTACGATAAAACATACTTCGGGGTCTTGCATCAGGTCACCGTTTTGCTCGTAATAATGGCAAAGGCTGTACAGGTTTGCCGTTCCCCAGGGCGTGTTAATCCCTTTGCCTATATGCTCAATGGTCAGGGGCATAAACGGCTTATTTTCAATTTTGCGGTGTTCCCCGTCTTTTAAGCTGTCTATTAGCTTTATAAATATGATCGTTGCACTTTTATTTAAAAATTCCATTGTTGAAATGTGCGCCCCTTATACGGCTGCGCCCCCGTTTAAAATGTTTATGAATGTTTGGATGGTTATTGATTGAATGAGGGGTATTTACCGGCTAATTCCTTGGCAAGCCTGACCGCATAGTTATTTAGCTGCCGTTGAAAGGCAGATTCCGACCTGCACCACACAAAGCCATAACTACGCACGAACCTGTAGGCTTCTTTGGAAAGGCGGGAAGGGAAAAATAATTGTACCCTGTTGGCCTCCGTATTTTCCTTAACCCGTACGCCATTGATGATGTAATCTTTTTCTTCCCTTGTTTCAAGCCTTTCCAGTCCTTTAATGCGCTCTTTGATACGCCTGATACCCGCATTGTTATTTTGGAGTTTGTAAGAAGGAAAACCCGTAGTTTTAAAGCAATCGGGAGTATTTATTTGTGTCCATAATTGCTCTGTGCCAAAGGCGTGTTTTAGAAATGTTTCTTTGTCCTTTTTCTTTACGCACTTATTGGCAAGCTTCATAAACTCCTGTACCGATTCAAGGCCTTGCAGCTTGTCGCGCAGCTTATCCAGCGCTTTAGGGTCATCATTAAAGATGGCGTCATTACTGGCGATGGTTTCGGCCTTATCTTCATAGTAACCGGCCTTATCCATTTTTTCAAATGATTTGCCGTAGGTGTTGTGGATTTTATCCCTGTACCTGCGGTCTGCTTTTTCGCTGTGATGGCCGATTAGTATAGGCTGCCCCATCGGGATATGTGATGCCATTTCTTTGGCGTTGTTAAAAAGCCTTTCGGATTCCTTTTTATTTTTTGCTGCCTGGTCTTTGGCGTAGCCGATGCGGTTTTGTTTGCGCTCTTCAAAATTGTGTTTCATAAAAATGTGTTGTTTAATGGGTTGTTATGCCTGTTCGTTAATCGGTTAAAATGCTGTATGCCGCTATTATCTTTTTGCTCATTTCCTCGGCTTCGGTAATGCGGTGTTGGTTGCGGTCGGGATGCCAAAGCATAATCATTTTGCGGTATGCTTTTTTTATTTCCTCCTGTGTGGCGCCGCTCTTAATGCCTAAAAGGTCGAAGGGCGTTTGCTGTTGCTTCTGTAAAATTTCCTCGGCTTCCTCTTTACCCATACGGTTTTTAAAAGCCGTTTTCCAGTCCTTTGGGCTGCCAAAACCTTTACTTGAATCATAGGTTTTGTACCCGTCTAAGAATCCTTTTGCCATGTTTAAAAAAATTTAATTGTGAATGATATTTACTTCAAAGGGCTTTTCATTGGCAGGTAAGCCCACAGCCTGTAAATGCTTGCATCTGCGGAACCGTTTCCATCCCGGGCAACTGCAAGCCCAATACCTTTTTTTCTTATTTTGGGCAATGACATAAAGCCTGTTGGATGATTCACTTTCAATGTTGAATCTGAATTGCCATTGGTCGTTATCGGGTAACATGACCCCGGTTGCAATTTTTAATGTAGGTAGCATAACGATGTATTTTAAGGTTTGAAAAAATGGATTAATGATGCGCAAAGGCTTTGCGCTGTTCGCTGCTGATGATTTCAGAGCCGTATTTGCTGCGGATTTCATCGAGGGATTTTTTGCCGCCCCGCTTAACCTTGTAGGCCTCGCTACGGAAATACCACGCCTGTTTTTTGGAGGCAAAAAATAGCCCCGCTTTTTTGAGTTCTTCCCTAACCGGCTTGGTATTGCCCGTTACCCAAATCCAAAAGCCTATTTGTTCTATCAGGATGGCAGGGAGGTAAATAATCTGTTCAATTACTTTGCGGTATTCTTCGGAAAAGTTCATTTCCTGTTCGCGCTGTTCGGCGGTAAAGCTTGCCCCGCTTGCGATCTTGGCCGTTACAAAGGCATATTCTTTATTGATCTCCTGCATAGTCGCAGTATCGCCGCCCCTGTCGGGATGGTACTGCATGGCTAATTTTTTGTAGGTGCTTTTTACCTCGTCGAGTGTTTTGCATTGCTCAAAGAATTTCATAACTGTGTCTTTTTTGTGAATGATTTTTTAAACTTTCTTTCTTTTTTTTCACCCGCCCCCGGAGGGCTTTTTTCCATTTCGTGGAGCGGGAAGAAATGAGGAAAAAGAAGACTTGTTCGAGTGAGGTACCGGAGAACTGTTCTGGCGGAGCGTAGCGGAGACGGGACTGTTCGTAGGTACCGGCGAACAAGTATTTTTGCCGATATTTCTCCGCTTCACGGAATGGAAAAAGGCACCGCGTGCGGTGCCCGTTCTTTGCGTCATAGCTTATACAGGAGTGGAGATTAAAGTAAAAGGCAGCTTAAAAACAAAAAGCGGCTGAAAAGAAAAAGCAGGTTACAAGTCCGGGAGCGATTGCAGCGGCATCCTCCGAAGGAGATATAGCGGAAAGCGCGGCCGCATGGCGGCCCGGCAATGTTTGAGGGATTTAAAGGTTTTTAAGGAAAAGTATTTTGTTAAGGATTGATGCCTAACATTGTAACGCGAATAAAAAAAAGGCTTATGTTTATTCCTTAATTACTAAACCTTTCGCCCTGATCGAATTGGATTTAAGTTGGAACCTGTTTTACTTAAAGATTTCAATCATGGTTAAAAGACTAATTTTTTATTCCATGAACAATGACACCAAAATTTCGCCTAATGCGATCTTAGCCCTCAAAGAAGCCCTCGCTGTAATATATTGGAAGAAGGAAGATTTACGGGATTATCTAAAACTCGTATTATCAAATAACGCCATTATAGCGACACTTGATTGGAATGGTACTAAAAGGGAGGCCGTTAAGGAGCTGGTAGAAAGAATGATTAACAGGCCTGACATTTATAGAAATGATCTGATTCAGCTTTTTTTTGCAGTCACTGATTTTGAGGATTTCAGCAATTTGAAATTCTGGGATGATGACGGGACGAAAACCAAGAAAGCAAAGGAAGCAGTTAATCGTGTGAGAACCTTGACAAAAGGCCACATTCAAAAAAGTAAAGAGGAAGAGGAAGCTTCAAAGCGGAGGATTGAATATGAAAAGAAGATTGCGCAACGGAAGAATTTAAGTGAAGAACTTTTGCTCCTTAAAGAAACATTTAACGGACTGGTAATATCCAAAGATTTGCAAAAAAGAGGATTCGCGCTGGAAAAATTTCTTCATGATATTTTTATGTTATTTGAGCTTGACCCTAAAGGTTCATTTAAGATATTTGGTGAGCAGATAGATGGCTCATTTACTTTCCATGCTACCGATTATCTTTTGGAGGCTAAGTGGAAACGACAGGTTGATAGAAGTGATTTAGCGTCCTTTTGTTACAAGGTAGAAACAAAATTTAAAACTGCGGTCGGACTTTTAATTACCATTGAAGGTGTAACCACTGAAGCCATTTCTCCACATTTTAAGTCTATCATTATCATGGATGGAGTTGATTTGGTTGCGGTATTGGACGGACATGTAACGTTACCTGACCTTCTATTAAAGAAACGACGGATAGCCAGTGAAACCGGCAACATTTACTTAAACTACAATCAGTTCTAAGCAAATTCATTTCAATACGACAACCTTCCTTACCCGATGATATTACCTAAACAGCATGTTGCCGAAACAAAGAAACTGCTAAAGAAAATACCTAAGGCTGCCATTGCCAAATGGTTGCTTGAAGAGGGTTATTACCCTGAGCAATATGTAATCCCACCAAGCTTTAAAGTGCTAAAGTTTGATTTAAGGAATGATCCATTTTATACGATAGATAATAGCGGCCCTCAACCCAAATTTGAACCGGAAAAATTTGATCTTTTAAGTGTTTCTTTCCCTAAAACTGAACTTACAGATCGGACATTTGGCATAATTGCTCCCAAGATTTACCACGATATTGTCTGGTACATGATAAAAGAGTGGAACCTTATTCAAAAGTCTTTATTCAGGCAGGATAACAATATATATTCCTACAGTTTTCCAATACCAATTTCTTCGGAAAATGTGGGATTTTTAGGTGATCTACGCGCGGGGCGGATGATCTATGAATTTCTGGAAATGGCGGAAAATGATCTGGTAGCTGAGGCATACGATTATAAATTTATTCTAAAAACTGATATCAAAAATTTTTACCCTTCCATTTATACCCATAGTATAGCCTGGGCTATTCATAGTAAGGCAGAAATAAGAAAAAAAGGTAACCGCAGTGATTACAATAAGTTTGTTGGGCTTGTCTTGGACAAGCTTTTCCAATATTCAAATGATGGTTGTACAAACGGTGTAGCAATCGGGCCGGCGGTTACTGATTTAATATCAGAAATTATCCTAACTGCCGTTGATACGGAATGTTCAAAGCTGATTGTGAAGAAAGGTATTGAGTTTATCGGCGTTAGATTCAAAGATGATTACCGTTTTCTATGCCATTCGAAACAGGATGCCAACTTCATTATCAAAACACTGCAAAAACAAATGGCTCTCTTTAATTTAACACTTAACGAAAGTAAATCACAAGTAGATGAATTGCCGGAAGGATTATTTCGAGAATGGACTGCCGCTTACCAACCATATTCACTAAAGTACCGGAAGAGAATTTCTTATAAGCGGTTTGAAAATTCATTAAGAGGAACGCTTAACGTAGATAAAAAATACGAAGGAACGGGTGCAGTCGATCGCTTTTTAAGTGAGCTCTACACAAATGACTACAAGCTTAAATTTGATTTCAAGGGAAAAGATTTGCAAAAAGCTATAAGCTTGTTGCTAATGTTGAAACAGCGTAGAAATAAATCATTTCCGCAAATCCTTGGTGTGATAGAAGAAATACTGAGCAATAATATTAAAAAGGCAAAAACTACAACAAAAATCAAGGCAATAATAGAAAAATTGATGAATGAGAAGCTGAAAGATTTAGAGGGCAATCAATACGATCTGATTTGGATGATTTATTTTGTCAAGTCTGTTGATTTGTTTAAAATACCTTTGCCCAGAAAAGTCAAAGGTGAACTTATACACAGCTTGAAAAACAACGCGGTTGAGTTCTTTAAACCTTTACCCACGGATATAAAACTTTATGAAACAATAAAGAAACCTGGAAAGAATATCCAATTGTTAAAGCATTTAGCTTTATTCAAAAAAAGTGACACTTAATTTTGTGCTATTGATGTTTGGTAGCAAGGCTAGTTAGCTTATCCGTCCAGAGCGTATATTCACCAGCAATGAAAAAATATTCGCTATTTTTCATGAACACGAAATGAAGGATAAGCTGCCTTTGTCTCCAATAGTTCACTTGTTTTTTGTGGCGCTTTTTAATATAAAAAAAACTCAAAAAATATGGTACTTAGTACAAGCCAACGGCTATTTCTGATACCTTTGCTTTTTCGCCATTGTATTTAATGTCAAAATTTGCGGGCAGTCATATAACAAAATTCCTATTGAATTAAGATGTCATGCCCTCCAATGGTATTGACGTCAGCATTTTTGACGCCATCGAATCGATATTCACCCAGATGTTTTCGTAAATGCAACCAACGTACCGATTATGCCATATCAATCCGGCTTTAAGCCGTTAACTTACCGGCCCAATGTCGATGCCAAATAATTAAGATGCCACCGTAAGCTTCATATACTCGGATAAGCCAACTGTTTGCAAAGTAGATGACACATCATAAAAGGGCAAGGATATTGCCTTCAAGAATACTGAATCCCATACAGGCCTACCTTCCTTAAGCTCTACAGTACCTAACAACCAACAATTTCGGAAAACAAGCCAAAATAAAGAGTAAAAAGATCAAATGATATTCATACCCTCGGTTAAGACCACGCAATACGATTAATAAACGTCATTTTCAATAAAGTTAATTGATGTTTACTAATGAACAGGATTTTAAGAACCATTCAATGCTTTTTCGTATTGTCTATATACACGGAGCAAAACTTTGGCGGAATGATTCTAAATACGTTTATTTGCCAAATAATGTCAAGACAAGACAATGTCAAATATAATTGGTGATAAGTTAAAATCATTACGAGAAGAAAAGCATATTCCACAGCGATTGCTTGCTTCTCTACTAAACATTGATACTGCTACTTATTGTAAAATCGAAAAAGGTGGCAGACGCATTAGAAGAGAGCAAATTTTACTCGTAGCGGATTATTTGCAAGTCGATAAAAAACAGTTGCTCCAGTTGTGGTCGGCAGACAGGATATTTGATATTATAGCCGATGAGGAAGATGCCACTCAAATTCTGAATGTCGTATCCAGTAACATTCTCGGTTACGAACATTAAAAATCAATTTATGAAACCATTAGTAAAGTACAGAGGCGGAAAATCGAAAGAGATACCGTATATAGAAAAACATATTCCAACTATAAAGGGAAAGTATATTGAACCTTTTTTCGGAGGCGGCGCCTTATTTTTTTACTTAAAGCCAGAAAGAGCAATAATTAATGACATTAATTCGAAGCTGATTGCTTTTTATCAAGGTGTAAAAACTGATTTTAAAGATCTGCAAAGGGAATTGGCTGATATTGAAGATATCTATACTGCTAATCGGAAGGCATTCGACCAACTGAAAGCTCAATCACCGAGTCAACGAGTTGAAGATAAAAATGAGGTGTTTTATTACCAACTAAGGGACATGTTTAACGATCTCGCTGAAAAAAAGTATTCCGATGCAGCATTGTACTTTTTTATCAATAAGACAGCCTATTCTGGGATGATCCGATATAATGCAAAAGGGGAATTCAATGTACCCTTTGGACGTTATCCAAATTTGAACACTTCACTGGTAACAAAGTCCCATAGTGAGCTTCTCTCTAATGCAGAGATCTATAACCTCGATTATAGCGATATTTTTAAAATGGCCACTAAGGATGACTTTATGTTTTTAGACCCACCGTATGATTGCGTATTCTCCGATTATGGCAATAAGGAGTACAAAGACGGCTTTAATGAGTACAATCATACAGAATTGTCCAAAAAGTATAAGCAACTAAAGTGTAAAGCTCTAATGGTCATTGGAAAAACTCCACTAACAGAGGCGCTATATAGTGATCTGATTGTTGATGAGTATGGCAAGTCCTATGCAGTAAATATTAGAAATAGATTTAAATCATCTGCATCGCACTTTCTTGTTTCTAACTATGGCAACATCGCACAGGAGCAGTCAAATGAAACCTTAATTAAAAAAGTTTTAGCAGTATAATCATGGCAAGAATTGACAGCAAAGTAATATTTGTTACAACGTCACCCAGAACCCCGGCTAAAATGATACCTGAAATTGATCTATTAAACATTCATTTTTCAGGACAAGTGTGGAATTCGGAAAGTCAGGCAGCTTTCATGGAATTATTGAAGGAAGAAAATTTTTTCAACGGTGAAGGGGCCAATGATCCCGCTTTCAGTGCAAGGGACCGTATAAACCGCGCCCCTAAGGCCCTTGGCTTTGTAAAGCTCGCTCCGGTCATCAGTTTAACACCTGCGGGTGTGGCGCTGATTAGCGCTGCCAGAAAAGAAGAAGTGTTTTTGCGTCAATTGATTAAATTTCAGGTTCCATCACCATATCATAAACCATCTGCAAATTCTGCGGCCTTCTGGGGTAAACCGTACCTCGAACTATTTCGGCTAATCCGTCATTTCGGCTCTTTGAAATTTGATGAACTAATGATTTTTGGATTGCAGTTAGTAGACTACCGACAATTTGATGAGGTCGTTTCAAAGATTGATGCCTTTAGAACCGCAAAAGCTCAAAACGATGGGAATTATAAACAGTTTCGCGGGGAGTATTTAGAAGCCGAATTAAAAGAGATTTACCTGGATGACATTGTGGCCGGCAGAACTAAAACAAGAGAAACCAATGATGCTTCTGTGGCAAAGTTCCTTCGAACAAAAGCAAGTAACATGCGGGATTACGCCGATGCTTGTTTTCGTTACCTGCGGGCAACAGGCATGGTGAACATTTCTCATATTGGCAAGTCTATCTCTATTGTGCCCGAAAAATTAGAAGAGGTTGATTATTTCTTGGAACACACCGACAGGGATCCCGTTTTTATAGATGATGAAGGGCGTTATTCAGCTTATCTTGGCAATGCTCATACACCATCATTGCTGACAGATAATAGGGATATGCTCGAGCAAAAGATTAGGGTTGAATTTCCTGATGTTGAAGTGGCAGAAATCACTTCTTTAGAACAGCTCAAGGATATTTTCGCAAGTGAATTAGAAAGTAGAAAAGAAAGGATTCTTACTGAACAGGTATTGGCTATCAAAGATTATCGTCTGTTTGAAGAAATCAATACAACATTTGAACAGATACTTGACGGTTCTTTATATGACACTCCTTTAATGCTTGAATGGAATACTTGGCGTGCCATGACCATGCTTGATGGAGGCAATATTAAGGCAAACTTGAAGTTTGATGATTTTGGCAATCCAATGTCAACTGCTCAGGGAAACATGGCAGATATTGTTTGTGACTATGACAGTTTCAGGCTGACTGTAGAAGTAACCATGCAGAGCGGACAGCGACAATATGAAACAGAAGGAGAACCTGTTTCCCGGCATCTGGCAAAGTTGAAGCGAGAAACGGATAAAACAGCTTATTGCCTGTTTATTGCACCCACGATCAATGAAGCATGTATTGCGCACTTTTACGCACTACATAAAATGAACATTAGCTATTACGGTGGAACCTCAACTATTGTCCCTTTGCCATTAAATGTTTTTATTAAAATGGTTGAGGATTCGCATAAGGTAGATTATATTCCTGAGCCACGCCATGTACAGCGTTTTTTTGAGCGTTCTAATGAGTTGGCAATAGCTGCAAACAGTGAAGCTGAATGGTACCAAGGAATTACAAGTGAAGCATTAAACTGGCTCTCAAGTGTTAATAGCAACGGGGCAGTCTCCTGATTCGAGCTATAACCCCAAAACTACCCCGGCTCCCATAACCGGATAAAAGCATCGAGTGTCGGCTGTCACGTAAAATATTGAAAACTTGATTAAAAGTTAATCAGCGTTATATGCCTTTAAACTGCAAAATTAATATCGATGAGTTCAGCAAAGGTGATAAAAGTTGCGGAGGGTGTAATATATGCCAGCCTTATTCTGCATTAAGATATCCCTTTCAAAGAGACTTGGCCAACTCAGAGGGGCTGGTAAAAGAGTTGGAAAAATTTATACATGAATCAACAGGACTGCTGGTATCAAAAACTACTGTACATGAGAATCCGGATCTGTTAGTGCGTGACTCGAATGGAAAACTGATTGCACGTGTCGAAGCAAAATATCTTGAAGGAAAAGCTTTTATGAAAGCGGCAAAAATCTTAGGGGAACCGCTATTTCCTAAAGAAACATTGGTGGTGGATACTCCGAAGCTTTTAAGCTATTTTAGTTGCAAAGAAATCGACCTCCGGGAACAAGGAAGGAATATTCCGATCTATGTGGTCTGGAAATTTGATCGACCCTGTGCTGATGTCGGAGGAATTTGCGTCTATCAAGAAGTGAATATATTAAAGTCAATTTATCAATTGAAGAAAACTGTCAGGTCGTATACCAGACAGACAGGACAAGGTGATTTTGTCGATGGTATAAAACGAGGAGTAACAGATAAGTTTCATTTTTCTATCTCAGAATGCCTGCCTATTGAGAAATTACCCGCTAATATATTACAGCACCTTTAAAATGTTCATTTAACAACTTGATAGATCGCCTTGATCACCTTGGCTTCCTATTAACTATTTGTCCTGATAATGCAAACAAGCCAAGGTATATATGGATATGGACTGATGTATAATGTCCAATAGAAATAACCCAAAAAGCTAATAGCACTTTTTAGTTTTTCGTTTCTCCAATCAGTAAAACAATGGCAGTTTGGCGCATTTTTGCATTTCAACGGCACGACCGGAATCCAGTACTACCTTATCCATGTAAGGTAACCGGCAGTAACATCTTTATGGTGATTATTACGGTAGATAAAATAACCGAGAAAACGTAGAGTTTATATCTCTGAAGGCAAAGTCTGTTACAATGCAGGTTGTAGCGATCCTGACTTTATAGCAAGCCTTCCAAAATTTCCCCTACTCAACCTGTCAAAAACAGCTACATTCCGGATGTTCCCAACGGGTAAAGGCTAATATTGGATGTGAAAGAGAAAGTCACAAAACAAAAGCCGGGCTAAAAATAGCCCGGCACATTTTTAGAAAACTAAATACACATTGTTATAATAACCCAAACTTTTCCTTATAGTTTAACGGCACCTGTTAAATTTGCTTTTCAATCTTAAATTATACCCGACATGCTGGAGCCTGTCCATATTGACCATAAAGATTATTTTGTCCATGCGTTCCGACCGGAAGATATCCAAAAGGAATCTTTGGTGAGCAGTGACATCCTGGCTATCTTCTCCGATAAGGCCACGACGCGTTACCTGCCCGGTAAGAAACTGCGCACCCTGAAACAGGCTGAAGCTTATTTCAGGGGCAACCTTTTAAGCTACCATGCCGGAAAAAATTTCCTTCATTTTATCAGGGAAAAGCAATCCGGCAGCGTTATCGGCCTCGTTGACCTGATCTCCCCCGAAGTTGCCAGGGAGCATTACAGGCTTGACCATTATCCTTACTTTATCGAATTTTACCTTAAAAGTGAATATCATGGGCGGCGCATCATGGGGAAACTTTTGCCGGAGTTCCTTAAACAATTAAAAAGCAGGGATATCAAAAGTATAGGCGCGGTTGTCAACCAGGGCAATACCGCCGCCCAAAAAGTAGTGACAAAAGCCGGGTTCAGCTTTGTTTCCGGTTTCGATTTATTACAGGACCTTTATATAAGTACCTTAAACTAAACAATACCAATGCCATCCTCAGATCCAGCTATAAGTACTGAAGATTTAAAAGGCCGTTTTTATAAATTATCCCAGTCGCTGAAAGCAGCCGCTTCCAAAGAGGCCGCAGCAAGTGGTAATTTACGAGGTTCCTATAAGCCGGAAATTGCTGACTTAAAGGTGCTGGCATCCGTAAAGTTACCGGAAGCCTTCGGCAAGCTGATCGTTGCCCTCGACCTGCAAAATGCATTTTTGTCCCTCGGTCATTATGTGCGCAGTTTTACCGACGCGGTTTATGTCCTTGAAAAACTAAATGGCTTAATAATCGAGCGGCTGGCAGGCGGCGGCCAGCAAAACGCAATCGTGGCGGCGCTTGATGCCCTTAGCGAATGTGCTGAATTATACCTGACCATTACAGCAGCGTAAGCATACGATCATTTTTCAGATAGCTCTATCCACACTGGGGCGTGGTCGCTGGATTTTTCCCATCCGCGTACTTCCTTATCAACGCCACCATTAACCAACCTTCCTTCCAGGTGCGTGCTTAACAATAAATGATCGATGCGCAGCCCTGCATCCCTACCATAAGCATTACGGAAATAATCCCAAAAGGTATAGATCTTTTCTTCGGGGTAAAGTTTGCGTATCGCATCCGTCCAGCCTTGGGCAACCAGGGCTTTAAAAGCATTTTTTACTTCCGGCCTGAACAGGGCATCGTCGAGCCAACGTTCAGGCTTATAAACGTCGAGGTCGGTAGGCATTACATTATAATCCCCGGCCAGCACCATGGGTACATCGTGTTTGAGCATCAGCGCTGCATGTTTTTGAAGTCGCTTAAACCACTGGAGTTTATAATCAAACTTTGGCCCGGGGGCAGGGTTTCCGTTAGGCAGGTAAAGGCAGCCGACTACGAGGCCGTTTGTGATGGCTTCGATATAGCGGCTATGCAAATCGTCGGGATCACCGGGCAGGCCGCGGCTTAACTCTTTAAGGTCGTCGTATCTTGAAAGTATGGCTATCCCGTTCCAGCTCTTCTGACCATGCCAGATGGCATGGTAACCGGCTTCATTAATAGCGGCTAACGGAAATTTTTCGTCCGGGGCCTTTAGTTCCTGGAGGCATACCACATCGGGCGCGTATTCTTTCAGCCAGCGGAGCAGTACTGGTAAACGGCCATTAACCCCGTTAACGTTATAGGTAGCAATTTTCATAAGCGGTATTTTATCGGATATGGGTTAGACGATTTACGGTCGCCCGCTGTCTATAACGTTATAAATGCCGGCTTGTTGACCGCGAAGCCCTATTAAACGGTAAGACAACAAAAAAAATAAATAAATCTTAATTAACTATTTCAATGGTTGGTGGAAATACGATATGTTTTAATTTGTTGGGCTATTATTTATACTAAACCATCACCCGTAATTATGCCTGCCAGTAGGAATGATTTTCAAACAGTTTATGTTACCAGAAATTATAAAAAGGAGGGTATCATTATCGATGACATTATTGAAGTAGCGCCCGACAAATTCAAGAGTATTAAATTCCGCCATACCTATTACGAAACAGGGGATTTTCTTTTATCAGAGCAAGAGGCCATTGAATTTTGCAGGGGTCACCAAATTTAGCGGCCTTGATCAACGCCTTAATTCAAAGCATTGATAGCAACCTCTTTTCTTGTATCCAGGTCTTAAAAGCCAGCGCCCTTTTCTGGCTGATAACTACATCTCCATCAAGATGCGGAGAAAGCGTTGCTTTCAGTTTCCCATAACTGAGCAGGTCAAAACCCTTACAGGCAGCGCGGTTTAATACCAATTGCCTGTTGGCCCTGAAAAAACGGTCTTCGGGTAGCCGCTGTTGCACTTCATCCAACGACAGGGTAATAAAAAAGTCTTCACCCTGCATGGTACGCAGAAAATTGCTATCCCCCTTACGGTAAAAATAGGCTATTTCATCTATGGGCAACAAAACATTGGCAGCGCCTTTGCTGACCTGAAAAGTTGTTGCCCCGGACGCTACGGGCGCAGGTGCCACACTGCCGATACGGTCGATCACATTTTTTGCCTGCCGCCACCGGCCATAAAAGTAATAGCTGACATAATAAAAATTGATCAGCAGGATCTGCAACAGGATAAACTGAAAATCATAGCGCAGATAAGTAGTGTGCAGGATATTGTAACCCCTTATCCTGAAATATAAAGCAGCCAGTAAGAAAGCCAGCAGCCCGGGTACGATAAAACCAAAGAAAGCCTGCAAACCTATTCGGTGAAGCGGCATTTCCAGCCAGTCGCATCTTTCATCAAGCTTGATTACGATTTTACGCACTGCCCAAAAGAGTGTAAATGCGATCCCGAAACTTCCTATAAATGCGTAATAGTAGGCAGGCATCAGCAGCATCTCAAAAGTGGACCTGGTTTCCCCGTAAACAATGACAATATGTGTGGCGACAATACAGGCTATCAAGCGGAGGTAGGTGTCTTTATAGGCAATGGGTTTCTTGGTATCATAATAAGGAATACGGACATCCTGCATATGGCAAACTGTTTTTAATCTTTATGTAAAAATGGTGATTGAATTACCTATTGGTTAAGGTATCTAACGATATTCGGTTTTAAATATTTTAAAATCATACCTATCATTATGGCAAAACAAAATTTCACAGCGGATGGCGTAAAAGCCAAAACCGCAGAACTCTATGCACTTTCCGATGCTGCACTCCAGGCCGAAGTGGCCTCCATGCGGGCCGATTTCCGCTCATGGCTCAGCAACAACTTCGTTTTTACTACCGATCAGGCAACTTACCTAAAAGCCATCGACAGCCGTTTTCTATCAGATGCCGGGGCCGCCACCGCTGCGGCTGCGGGTTCGCGCCTGCCCATCCAATTACAGGTGCCGGTACCGCCGGGAGGCTATAGCAGTAAATTCATTGTTATTTCAGGCGGGGGCCTTAATCCACGTTATGATTCGCTGGCTGGTTACAGCGTCAGCGGGACGTTACAGTTTACTATCGGCTACAACATTTAATACTGCTTTCAGGCATTATGGGCAGCGCGCCCATAGTGCCTGAAAGCAGTAAAATGTGCTAAAGCTTTGCATAAAGGCCTTTTAATGGCTATATTAGCTTTTGCGATGCTTTTGGATGACGGCAGGTACAGAGATGAAGGGCTTTTCCCGTTGAATATGGGTGAAGAGGCAGCTTTCGAACGCACCTTTAAGGCCTATCATGCGCCGCTGCGCTATTACTGTGAACAGCTCACCGGCGCAGATGATGCAAGCGAAGATATCGTAAGCCATCTTTTCCTGAAACTCTGGCAAAAGCAGGTGGTGTTTGAAAACACCGAACATGCGCAGGCTTATCTGTACCGCTCTGCAAAAAATGCCTGCCTGAATTTTATCCGCAATGAAAAAAGGGCAGATGAAAACAAAGAGATCATCTTATCGGAAACTCCGGAAGTTTCCGACAATTATTTAAATACCTTTATACAAACAGAAGTCTGGGCCGAATTATACCGCGCCATTGAAGGGCTGCCCTCACAATGCTGCAAGGTAATTACCATGAGCTACCTGGAAGGCATGAGCAACCAGGAAATAGCCGATGAAATGGACTTATCCCTACAGACGGTAAAAAATTACAAACTGCGTGGCCTCACCATCCTAAAGGACAGGTTGCCCGACGGTTTGCTTATCCTGCTTACCAGTATGGCATTGCTTAAATGAAACAGGGCCATAATAAATATCCTATAATGCCTCGGTTAAGCAACCCTTTCTGCTTTTGACAGCCCTGTGCCGGATGTTGCCCCGGCTTCATCCAGTCGAATATCTTCCTGCAAGAAATCGTACATACCTCCGGCTCCTTTGCACCTGTACAGATAGTTAATTATTTGCGTGGGCGTTTTGCCGGGGACAAATAACGCCTGTAGCCGCCTGAGCAAAGGGGCTTTTTTATAAACCGGTGAAGATGAAATAATTGTATAGTTCTCGCTTTTACAAAAAGCCGGGCCTGTAGTTAATACAACCCGCTGTCCCGGAGTATATTTTCGCATAACCATAGGATATTTGCTTTAGTCCTAAAAGATAAAATTTGACGTTCTTCTAAAATGCCGAAATTATTAAAAGCTACTTTTTTGCTGTATAAGTGAATTGTTAAAAATTGTAGTGAATCCAGCTGCCGGTAAACCTTCGATATACTGCGTCACCGGCCCTCCTCTAGGCAGAAACAATATTTAATCCTACCAAAACCTTTTCCGTATTGGAAAGGTCACCTATAAGCCGGTGAAGTGACGGAGGGACTTTTTTAATAAGCGTAGGAACGGCAATGATCTGCTCTTGTTGGGCAAGTTGTGGGTTTTCCCGCAGGTCTATTATTTCAATGGCGTACTCGCCGGATAGTTGTTCACTGCAAATTTTTTCGAGGTTGGCAATTGCCTTTTCGGTAGTTGCCGTTTTACCTGCAATGTAGAGGCAAAGTTTGCATTTTTCCTTGTCCATAGTGCTGCAAAATTTAAGACAGATTTTATAACAAATTTCGGTTATTTATGGTTCGACCCTGTAGGTTAAATACGATTAAATTCTTTAAACAAATCAGTTATTGGTTTTGCGGATCATAGTAATCTGCTGTGCTGCGCCAAACTACAATAAGTTAAGTGATAATTTATTTTTTGTAAATAAATCGTAACCCCTGTGGGTACTTTTTTATAACAAGGGTGTATTTACCTTAAATACACTTGCAAAGATGGCACCGACCGACTTCTCCAATTCGCAACGCATCGTTTATCTTATCAGCCGCTATATGGACGGTGCCATTGATTTTGCTGAGTTACAGGAACTCGACGAGTGGCGCAAAAATGGCAACGAACCACTGTTCCGCAGGCTGTTAGATGAAAATGAACAAAAGGAAGCATTGAAAAAAATGCAAGGCTATAATTCAGCGGCAAGCCTTCAACGCCTCAGGCAACAGATGATTTTGTCCGGGCGAAAATCTAAGTCTATTTCAATTCGGGTGAGGCTCCTGGCAGCGGCATCCATTGTAATTGCAATCGGGCTGTCGCTCACCTTTTATTTAATGAAGCCGGCAAAACAACAGATGGTATCGCTCAGGCCACATCCAATGTATGTCCCGCCCGGTTCTGATAAGGCCATCCTGACCCTTGCTAACGGTAAAAAAGTACTGCTTGGCAAAAATGCAGCCGGGGTGATTGCCATACAGGTGGGCATACAGGCATCCAACTCGACGGCAGGCAAGCTGACCTACACCCAAAATGCCAAAGCGACCAACCCTGATATGATTATTGCATTTAACACCATTGAAACCCCACGCGGCGGAAAGTATGAAATTGAGTTGCCGGATGGCACGAAGGTATGGCTCAATGCCGCCTCCTCACTGCGTTATCCCGTGAGCTTTGCAGGACAAAGCCGTGAAGTAGAACTTACCGGTGAAGCCTACTTTGAAGTGGCAAAGGATAAAACAAGGCCGTTTACCGTTAGTGCTTCCAACCAGAAAGTTACCGTTCTCGGTACCCATTTCAACATCAATGCCTACAAGGATGAACCTCGTATTGCCACTACTCTTTTGGAAGGCTCTGTAAAGGTGAGCTATGGCGAAAACCATGCGTTGCTTGCGCCAGGGCAACAATCGTCTTTGACAGAAGGCAAATTGACTGTTACCGAAACCGATACTTATGTAGCCACGGCATGGAAAGACGGCAAGCTGGCTTTTATGCGTACAGACTTAAAAACCGTACTGCGCCAGATTTCAAGGTGGTATAATGTCGATATAGAATATATAGGCAAGACACCGGAGTTCAGCATTTCCGGCGATGTATCGCGGGAGGCCGACCTGTCAGCGATGCTGCGCATACTTGAAATTTACAATGTCCATTTTGTTCAACAGGGACGTAAACTGATCATAACCCAATGAAGAAAATAAAAACAGATTACTAACCAATAAAACCCAATGCGTATGGCATAAACCCAAGAAGCAATATTAAGATCAAAATTAGTTAATGAACCCCGCAAAAAACAAAGCCGAAAGTGTTCGAAGCACTTTCGGCGGCGTTGGGGGCAGTAGCTCCTTTAACAAATCCCTTGAATTGATTTATTAACCCAACTAAACAAAAGTATGAATTTAAAATCATGCGAAGGCCCGCCTTTACCCGAAAAAAAGCGCAGTAGCCTTTATCAATTGTTCCGTATCATGCGACTTATTATAGCTATTATTATTACATTTTGTTTGCAGGTACGTGCAAATGTCTTTGCACAGCAAATTACGCTCAGCGTAAAAAACGCCTCCATTCAGTCCGTGTTGGATGAGATCAAAAAACAAAGTGGCTATAGCCTTATCAGCAAGGATGATCTGCTTGAAAACACATCAAAAGTAACGCTAACACTAAAAAATGTAAGTATTCAAAAAGCCCTTGACGAGTGTTTTAAAAATCAAACGCTCACCTATGAGATCGTCGGCAAAACCATTGTGGTAAAAGCCAAGCCGCCACAACAAAAGCCAAAGGTCAGCCCACAGGATGGTATCACGATACGTGGCATCGTTACCGATACGGCGGGCAATCCTTTAGCCGGGGCAGCTATAGTTGCCGAAGGCACAAAACTATCAGCCATATCGAAGAGTGACGGTAGTTTTGAAATAAAGGACTTACCTACAAACAGCATTTTGACGATCCGGTTAATCGGCTATACAACTGCATCCATTCCTGTATCTGATGTCCCCGATTCTTACCTTAAAGTAACCCTTAAAGTCAATGTTACTTCCTTGAATCAGGTGAGTATTGTAAGTACAGGCTATCAACAAATACCTAAAGAAAGGGCGACAGGCTCGTTTGTACAATTAAATAATGCGCTTGTCAACCGGAGCGTGACAACAAATATTTTAGACCGTATCAACGGAATCAGTTCAGGCGTCCTTTTTAATAATCAGGCCCTCGGCACAATTGGCGGACCGGATCCGCTCAATAAAAACATCGGTATAAATATCCGTGGGCAAAGCACGATCAACAGTTCAACCAACCCTTTAATAGTGCTGGATAATTTCCCTTACGATGGTGAGCTTTCCAGCATTAATCCAAATGATATCGAATCGGTCACTATACTTAAGGATGCGGCGGCGGCATCCATTTGGGGAGCCCGGTCGGGAAACGGGGTTATTGTGCTTACTTCGAAAAAAGGCAAGAAAAATGAAAAAATGCGTATCGATTTTAATAGTAGCCTAACAATAAAAAATAAACCCGATCTTTTTTACGACAAAAATTACCTCGACGCCGCCGATTATATTGATGTTGAAACCTACCTGTTTAATAAAGGTTTTTTTAATGCCGACTTAAAAAACACTACCGCCCAAACTCCTGTCTCCCCCGTGGTCAGCATACTTGATAAGGAGAGATCAGGACTGATATCTGGGGCAGACGCACAAAGCCAGTTGGATGTACTGCGTAAAAATGACGTCAGGGAAGATTTTTATAAATATGTCTACCAGAAAGCAATAAACCAACAATATTCACTGGCGATAAGGGGAGGAAGCCCTACACTTGCCTATTCGCTTTCTATTGGCAGGGATGACAACAGGGATAACGTGGTACGCAATGGCTATAACAGGACCACCGTTAACAGCCAAAATACCTATTATCCTGTCAAGAACCTTGAAATCGCTGCCAACCTGAATTATACGGAAAGCAATACTGCCACAAACAATACCACAAATTTATACGGCAGCGATTATGGTATCAATGCAAAATACAAGAACCTGTATCCATATGCCAGGCTTGCCGACGACAATGGAAACGCCCTGCCAATCGTAAAGGGATTCAGTCCCGGATATATTGCTGATGCGGCATCCAAAGGTTTCCTGGACTGGAATTACAGGCCTTTGGATGAGATCAATAATGCAGACTATAATACGAGGGTAAAAGATATCCTGTTCCGGGTCGGCGCAAAATATAAAATCCTGCCGCAGCTGAATATAGAAATACAGGACCAAAACGAAAACCAGGTTACCGATGCCCGCAACTTACAAAGCCAGCAGACTTATTATGTACGAAACCTGATCAATAAATTTTCGCAATATGACGCTTCAACTAATACCTTCAATTACATTTTTCCATTGGGTGCTATTCTGAACACCTCAAATTATGAAATGCACTCCAATAGCCTTAGAGGACAGGTTAACTACGACCAGCAAATCCAAAAAAATAATATTACTGCCATAGCAGGCGCAGAGGTAAGACAGATAAAGACAGAAGGTTACAATGGGATTTCATATGGATATAATGACCAGTTCGGCACTTCCAATGATGCTCTTAACTATGTTTCTTCATTTCCCACAAACCCATCCGGTTCGGCACTCATACCGGCAGGTGGCAACAGCATTTTTGGCACGACCTACAGATATATTTCCTATTATGCTAATGCCGCTTATTCCTATGATGATAAGTATATTTTTAACCTGAGTGGGCGAAAGGATGGCGCCAATATCTTCGGCGCAAAAACGAATGATAAAATAACCCCCTTATGGTCAACAGGCATTGGCTGGCAGGTCAACAAGGAGGATTTTTATAATGTTGCATGGCTTCCATACCTAAAATTCAGGGCATCTTATGGCTTTAATGGCAACGTATACAATAGCTCCGCTTACCTCACCGGTGCTTATTGGACTGCCACGGAAACAGGGCTGAGTTATATTTCTGTAAATACGGCACCGAACCCGGAGCTTAGGTGGGAAAAAGTAAAGAATATAAATTTGGGGCTCGATTTCGCCCTTCGCAACAACAGGATCAATGGCACCATTGAATTATACAGGAAAGATGGACTTGACCTTTTGCAAAACACACCTTTGGCACTGCAAACCGGCTTTTCCTCTTTTATGAGCAATAGTGCCAGTACAAGTACAAATGGCATAGACCTCACCCTTCAAAGCAATAACCTCACAGGCAATTTTAAATGGGCTACCACATTACTGGCCAGCTACCTCAATGATAAATTGACGAGTTACGATGTCATCCAGACAGCGACCTCCATGCAAAGCAGTATGGCAGGTGTTGTCGGGAAGCCTTTGTACAGCATTTATAGCTATAAATGGGCAGGTTTGGATCCTGCAACCGGTGACCCACAGGGGTATCTTAATGGAAAGGTAAGCAAAGACTATAATGGGATCATCAATAACTACAACCCTGATAGCCTGGTATTCAATGGCTCGGCAAGGCCAAAATATTTTGGTTCACTGAGGAATGATTTTAGTTATAAAGGGATTTCCTTATCTGTAAACATTGTCTATAAGCTGGATTATTATTTCAGGAGGCCGGCACTCGACCTTAATTATCAGGATATCCTGACCTATTATGCCAACTCCGACTATTCAAGAAGATGGCAAAAGCCGGGGGATGAAACCCATACAGACGTACCCTCTTTGGTATACCCCAGCAACGCAAAACGCAATACGTTTTATAATTATTCGCAGGCACTCGTAAACCGGGCAGACCACATCCGGCTACAGGATATCCGCCTGGCTTATGATTTCCCAAAACAGTTATTAAACAGGACTAAGGTTTTTAACCGGCTACAGGTTTTTGCATACGCGAATAACCTCGGGATAATCTGGCGGGCCAATAAATACGGCATTGACCCGGACGCCTATGGCCGGGGCGTAGCCCACACCGTACCAAGCCCTTTTTCCATTTCTTTTGGTATTAATGCAACCCTTTAATTAAATCCCATGAAATTAACTGCAAAATATTTTTCAATCATAATATGCCTGGCACTAATCACGCAGGCCGGCTGCAAGAAGCAGGATGACTGGCTGGATGTTAAAAGGAACAAGTCCGATGTCCGCCCGGAAACCGTGGCCGATTTTCAGGCATTGTTAGACAATGTTTATGTGATAAATAATACATTTTCTACCCTCGGCCTCGTGGGAACAGACAATATAACGGTCCCTGATGATAACCTTAATTCCATAATCCAGATCGAACGGAACGCCTATTTATGGTCAAAGGACATTTGGATTGGCGGGGAATACGAAGGCTGGAGCAATCCCTACACCATCATAGAACTTTCAAATGTCGTTTTTGATGGAATCGGAAAAGCTGACCACAACGATGCCAATTATAACAATGTACTTGGCCAGGCTTATTTCTATCGGTCGATTGCACTTTACACTTTAGCCCAATTGTTCTGCAAGCCTTATGATAAAGGCTCTGCATTACAGGATGCGGGATTACCTTTAAGGCTTACTTCCGATGTAAATGTTATAGAAAAGAGGTCATCTGTACAGGCTACCTACGATCAGATGATCAGTGACGCAAAGCAGGCAGCCTCGCTTTTATCCCAAAAGCAGGTAACGCTTTACCGTCCCTGCCACGATGCTGCGCTTGCCTTACTGGCAAAAATCTATTTGAATATGGAAGATTATCAAAACGCCTTTTCCTATTCGGATGAAATGCTAAAGTCCAACAACAAACTCCTTGACTTCAACAGTAACCTTGTTTCAGCAAGTCTGACATATCGATTTCCCGCCTTTGGTGCCGGCAATCCCGAAATCCTGTTTTATGCCCAGGGGGGATATTCTACAACCTGGGCTAATGCGGATTATCAATTTCAGGATATTCCCGATGACTTTTATAATTCCTATAATGATAATGACTTAAGGAAATCGCTTTTTTATGATAGCAGTGCCGGCGTTGGAAATGTCAAGTTCAGGGGTAGTTATAGCGGCGATGTCAGTAATTTTTGCGGCCTTGCGACAAATGAAATTTTCCTGATAAGGGCAGAGGCAAACGCAAGGCTTGGACATGTTGATGCCGCAATGGTTGACTTAAACAGCCTGCTGAAAAAAAGGTATCGGACAGGGACGTTTACTGACCTTACCGCTGTGAATGCTGATGATGCACTCAAAAAGGTCCTTGTAGAGCGGAGGAAGGAATTGCCGCTAACAAGCCAGGTAAGATGGGAAGATTTAAGGAGGCTCAATAAAGACACTGAGTTTCAGGTAACATTAAAAAGGGTTTCCAACGGCGTGACCTATACATTGCCGCCAAACGACCCAAATTATGTTCTTCCGATACCCGATGAAGAAATCCAGGTTAGCGGTATAACTCAGAATCAAAGGCATTAAATGTACAACCGAACATGACAGATTCAATAATAAAATATCTCAGCATCATATTGTTTACAATTTTTATAGCAAATTATTGTAATGCCCAAACTGCCAAGGTTAAACAGTCGGCATTTCATTTAGATGTGGAATATCAGGAGGCAGGAAAGAAGGATACCTTGGCCCTGTGCCTTATCAATAGATTCTACAGGGACAGGAATATTTTCAGGACGCGGAAATATTTTGCAGTGCTAAACCAGAAAGGTTTTTACAGTTTTGATATAGATGTCAGCGACAATTGTGGTTATTTTATTTTACAGACCAGTAACGTAAAACATTCCAACGAGCCTTACCGGGACATACTCCAACCTTATTTTTGGGAAAAAGGCGATAGTATAAAGTTGCAATTATCAAATGAGGAATCCCAAAGTGGAACGGGTATCTATTCGGACTGCAAATTTTCCGGCAACGGGTCAGATAAATATACTTTGAGATTTAAAGCCCTTTATGAAAAAAAAGAAACATTGCAGGATGGCCGGACAATGGATACACATACCCTTGTCGCCTTAAAACAATTGTCTTTACTGGAATCCTTTAAGGCTAAAGTTTCTAACCTAAGTTATAATGTCCTGAAAGCCGATCTTATATTTTCAAAAGCAATAACACGCACGGGTGGCGATTTTTCCGATACGCTGAAAAGATACAATACCATGCAGGGATATCCCGTTGGATTTAACCTGGATGACCTCACAAGCTTAACAAGTGAAGGTATTGCGGAATCCAAAGAGGTGTTGCTCTATCTTTTCAGGAAATACAACAATGATTCATTTATTGCAAACGGGAAGTTAGATTACAAATGGATATTTGACCAGGAAAAACTTATAGAAAATAAAAGGTTGCGCGATGAGCTTATAGTTTACGGCTTTACAGTCGGCAGGATGGACAGCTCCAGGGACAGCCTGATCAGGGAAGCAAAGAATTTTATTACAGATCCGGACTGTAAATCTGAATTGGAATACATCCAATCCATTAATAGCAAAAGGATTTACAATTACGCTTTGCAAGACACACGATTCAATACCGTGAAACTGGATGCTTTTAAAGGGTCAATATTAGTAATCGACTTTTGGATTCCCGGATGCGGCCCTTGCGAAGATTTTTACAAAACTGTAGTAGTGCCATTAAAAAAGCTTTATAAAGATAAAGACGTCACTTTTATTTCTGTAACAGGCGACAGGGACAAAAGCCGCTGGCAGAAGGCCTTAAAATCGGGATTGTATAGTTCTGACGGAGAAATTAATCTTTGTGGTACTACAAAATATAGTGATGATCCGTTTTTTAAGGATTACAGCATTGTTAAATTCCCGACAGTAATGCTTTTTGATCAATACGGCAATTTGGTTGATTATGATTCTAAAAGGCTATATAATGCAGCAACCCTTAAGCAACTGATCAACTCCTTACAAAAATAAGGCAGGATAATCCCTGCCTTATTTTTGTAATTGACCAAGCTTCCAATTTACAAATTGTGCCTGCTGTTAATGGTAACCCCAACACCGCCGTCTACGTCTGCCTGAGACATTTCCAATGTAGCAGACTGATCGGATGTTGTTGTTATTTTACATGGAGAATTTGTACCGACGCCACAGTTTGGAGCCGGGGTTTCGGACAACTGGTAAGTTCCGTTATCGTCATCCCTGCTGATGACATAATAAATAAAACTTGCCTGTGTTTTGGATTCGGCTGGTGCAGCAACTGCTTCAGTTGTTGTTGCGTCAGATTTTGCATCTGTTTTTGGGGTACGGGCATTTGCAATAGTAAACGCGGCAACCATAAAGGCACCTGCTAAGATAATTTTTTTCATCTTGTTGGTTTTTGAAATTATTAATTGCAAAAAGAATTTGTATTCCAGGCAAGCCTTAAATGAAACACCAAGCCAAGTGGATGAACGTGCATGGGACGCATCAATTCATTAGTTAAGAAAAGGATTGTCAGGAAGATCTCGTCGCGAATTTGGAACAGTGTAGGCTAATTAACCAATCTAATAAACAACGTAAAAATCGCTTGGTAGGAATAGGGAAAACTTATAGTGGCTTCAATTAATTAAACTCACATTGGATTCATGTCTGATGTAAATTTATTATCTGCGTTTTGACATATGATTAGAATTTTGAGTGATAAAATACTTTTAAAAATTCGGAATGAAAAGCCGGTGCGGAATCCCGCACCGATAAGATTAACAGCAAGAGCTTCCGTGAGAAATCACTATTGAGATTGAATCAGAAGCCATTTTACTGTTTCTGATAGCACTGTTTTTAAAACCATACAACTTGCGTGAAGCCGATACCCTGTTTGTTTTTTTTTGCTTTACCATTTTAATTTTTACTCGTTAACCGCAGCTGAATTGCTTTGGTGACCTAAAGGTACTATCAACCCGTAACCATAAACAAATCTATTTCGTGTACTATTATTTTTTTGGCGTAAGCTATAACTACACAGGCGTGAACTTATGAACGACATTAAAATGGAGCCATTTAAAATCTATAAATTTCCGGAAGTCGCTAAGCATCTGCTGATTTTATTATGGATTATTGGACTTCAGATCCTACTCATGATATGCGACCATATCCACCCCTCTTTCAGGGGAGACTTGCATTTTCTGCTTCAAATTATTGCTTATTTTATCTTATACTATTGGGCTGTTCCGCCATTTTTTAGCCGAAAGACCACAAAGAAAGGTGTATTAAGATTAATTATTTTGATCCTTTTGTATGGCAGCATAAGGAGCCTCAATAGCTTCCATGGTGGAAGTGCCATCGAATTTCTGTATTTCATTGTGTCCTTCAATCAGGCGATGTATTCACTGGCCAATTTAACCCTTCTGATAGGATTAAATTTTTTACTTGGGCTTTTCAGATATAACGAACAACTCAAACAGAACTACATCGAGGCATTGGAAGGCAAAATTCTGGCTGAAACAGAAAAATCAAAAATTGAAAGCATCGTTACACAAATGCGGCTCAGCCCACACCTTCTGTTTAATACCTTAAATTATATTAAAGAAAAAGCAGACGGGGTTATTCCCGAAATTGTCCTGGCTGTAGGGCTATTTTCCGGTATTATAAGACATGCCATGACCGATATACTTAGGACCCAAACGGTATTGCTTTCAGAGGAAATCGAAAAAATCAAAAATCAGATCGAGCTTCATTACTTATTGGCTAACAGAAACGTCTTTATTGACTTTAAAGAGGAACTCGATGATTCTATCGAAGGTGCAACAATTCCACCCTCAACGCTTCTAACGTTTATTGAAAACATATTCAGGTATGGTATTGTCAAAGACCCTGACTTCCGACCTTGTATCAGCGTGCACATGGCCATGCGGCAATTCACATTCAGTACATTTAATTATAAGAGGCTTAACCCACATCCGGGAACAGGGATGGGTATAAGAAGCGTTGGCAGTACATTGGGCTATTACTTTCCTGCATCACATGAGCTACATATTGAAGACACTAAAGAAACCTTCCGGTTAACCTTAAAGATTCAGATGTGAGCCTAAGAGTATTAATTGTTGACGATGAACTGCATGGTGTGAATGCTGCCGCAAAAATGGTTAGGATGATCCCTGACCTTAAGCTGGTTGCTAAATTAACAAGCCCAATGGAGGCTTTGAATTTAATTAGTTCCGGAAAACTACATGTTGATATTATCCTACTGGACATAGGCATGGAAGAACTACCTGGTGATGAGTTTGCTCGAATTATTGGCGCCCGAGCTGTCGTTATTTTCATTACCGGATTTACGGACTACGCTTTAAAAGCATTCCGCCTGGATGCAGTGGATTATCTTGTAAAGCCATTAAATGCGGGGGACTTTATGGATGCAATTAATAAAGCGAGGCAAAAACTTCGTGCACTAAATAGGATAGCCATATTCGGGCATGAGCAGAAAAGTATTTTTATTAAAGTTAGCCCGACCAGCATTGTTGAATTTGCGCTAAATGACCTGAAATATATTGAATCTGATGACAAGGTGGTTTACCTGCATTTGGTATCAAAAGAAAAACCTGTAATGATCATGCGTAAACTTGGCTATATGGAAGATACGCTACCAAAAGATATTTTCCTTAGGATACATCAATCTTACATAGTCAATATGACCTTTGTAAAGGCGATATCCGGAAATAAACTTTTATTTAAAGACGGCAAAGATAACCTTGAGATAGGTTCAACCTACATGCAAATAGTTTATTCCATGTTTTAAGTATTCAAAAAATCATAGCACTTTTTTGTTGCAGGAAAAAGCGTTTTTTTCTATCCATACGATACAGTTCGTAAATAACAAATTCGTGTAAACGCTGATTTGCGTTAAATAGCCTGTTGATGTGCATATGCATAAGGTCAACCAATAATTTAGGTCTGTCATGAACGGGGCAAATGTCAAGGATTCCGACCATTGATTTTTGCAAATCCAGATGTAGCCGTAAAGCATTTTTCGACAAATCAGGAACTGGTTGCCGTACAAAGTCTTTGTACATTAAATTAATCTTTTTCAAGCTCTCCTTATTTAACCGGTGCTCTGATTTTAAACTCCCGGAAACTATTTTAATGATCACATTGATATCCTTTGTGGCAATGACCTGACTTTCGTAGACATGATCTAAGATAGCCATGCTAAGCCGGTATTTTGCAAAATCAGGAAGCATGTTTTTAAGCATGTTTAAAACAAAGATGCTGTCTTTATGAAAATGGCCTTCTACCTTTTGCATAAGCTGCCCGGAATACCGGTGTACTTCTTTTTTATAAGTACAAAGCCTGATATCGTTAACTTTACCCGTTTCAAGATCGTCACTTAATAGCGCTGTAAGCCTATTTACAATGTCATATCCATTGGAGGGGTCTTTAAGTTGTAAACGCAACCTGATGTGGTCGCCATTTTCGTTGTACCGGATAAAGAACCACTTTAAAAAGGAAGCCTTATGTAATTGTAGGTATTTACTGATTTTAGTGGTCAATAATTCATCTGCATGTACGGGCGTACCATAGATTTCGAAATAAAGCCAATCTTTGCCAGGAGCCACCCATTGTTTTTTTTCGAGTTTATAGGATTGTGTAATAATTGATGGTAATGCCCCGGCAATCTGATTTTTGTGGGTCAGCGTAATAATGAGCTGAGGTAAAAGAGGCTGATTGCCTGAATTGTAAAAAGCCGCTTTTTTCGGTAGATAGGCTTCTTCAATATAAACTTCTTGTTCCTGTCCCAATAACGAAAGTAGTATGCTTACGTCCTGCTTCTGGTGAATATCGAGAAAAAGCATCATGTCACTTTTGCCGGCCTTAATGTATCGACAGGATACGTTTGCCGCTAAATAACGTAATAATTTCTCGTATTTATCCTCCCATGATTCGGTTCCCATTAGTAAATTTTGTTTAAGCAACCATATCGCGGGGGCAACAATAATGTTTTTAAATTGGATACGCGGGTAAAAGGATAAACCTGAAACATATTCGGATGGCCTGAAAAGGAGATTGCCCTGAAATCCCTGTGATTGTATATCCATTAAAAGGCGGAACAATGGCAAATCAGAGCGCCTATAATTATATGCAGATGCAAACCTCGGAACCACTCTCTTATCAAGCGATCTGGACCGGAGTATAACTTCTCCCTGTTGAACACTTATAAATAGGTCATTTGCACAGAGTGGAACGTCTGATGTATCATAATTGAGGATATTAAATTGATAGTCGTAAAAGGATGGCCGCCGGTTAATATTGTCAACGCGGTCTTCTTTGGTATAACCTACATCGAAAAATAATACGCACGGATTACTATCCTGTTCGAGTGAGGCCACTTCTTTGCAATGTTCGTAAATAGGCCGGATGCTTCCTGCAAAACGGCCTAATAGTGCATTTGCCGTTATCCCACCTAATGATTGAAGCATGATTTCATCATCCACAGGGACACATATTGCTTGTATACTGTTCGGCAACAAAACTTCTCTTGTTGGTTCTTTAGTGTTTATTTCCTCTAAATCGATATGTCCTTTGTTCAGTGTTTTTTCTACAATGAGTTTATAAATCACATCTTTGAAGTTTCCATTGACGGCTGGATTGTCCTTAATATTTGTTTGTGGCAAAAGTTCAATGATCCGATTTTCGTCCATATGTGATTCCATATCGCCATATCCAACACCCGCTTCCGGATCGAGCGCAATCATCAGGGGAATTTCCGCTAATTCAAATTTTTTTATAAACCGGTTCTTAAATTCTGATAGTTCATTGTTTTTACCTACATCAAGTATTTGCTGCATTTTCAAAACCAACTCAGGCAGGTGTCGAAAGTTCTTTTGATCCAATTGTCCTGATAAGGAATTGCTTTCTGAAATAAGATATTGCTTATTATCTTTAGCAGTTTGCAAACCCATCCTCGAAAAGAAATCCTGACCTATAATATTTACATGATTGGAAGTAATGAGCAGTTGAATGTCCAACAAGTCTTCCAGGTACTCAATTAACATTTTCGGGTTAATATTCAATAATCCGGAAAGCTCTTCGAAGCTCCGGGGAGAAGTACAGCTGTCTAAAATATTGATGATGGTTTTATCAAACTTTACAGCGGAGATATGAAAATCGCTCCCTGACTTCTGGATAAAACGGATTTCTGCCCCCACAATATAAAAAGTAGTGTTCGCAAAAAATAAAACATTGCATTCAATCTGTTTTTTCAACGGTATATGCATCGCTGGTCGAACGGACCAGTCTGCATATGAATGTATTTTAAAGCTGTCCTTTAAAATAATAGCTGCACTATTATTCCAACTCATGGAGGTAACGCCTACACCTGAAAAATGGGCAAAAGGCGTACTCCTGTAAGTAGCCCTGATGTAATATTTCCTTGCCGTGAGTTGTATTTTGGGGTCACTGTTCATTAATTCTGCAAAACTCATTGTCGCGACGATCCCGAAAAACTCCGGGGAAGAGGTTTTGATACATTCTTTTAAAGCATCCCAATTCTCTGCCATAGATTGCTGATAGGAAAATCGTGGAACCCTGAAAATTACGGTTGGATGTAAAACTGGCTTGATCATTACTTTTGTTAGATCTCCTAACATCGGCAATAATGAAAAATGGTAAAAATAAATGTCGTATACTATCTGTTTTTTGGCGTAAGCCCGCTATTTGATTGCGTATACTTAAAATTCAGGGCTTCCAACATTACTATTCAGCTTCGTTTTCAATGTCCGCTTTATAAAAAAGGCGTGTTTGAACACGGATCATATGGATTGATTAACAGCGAATTCGCCTACATTTATGTGTGTTGCTTTTATAACATACAGCTAAAATAATATTAAAGTTATTTTAAAATAGTATTGCATTTCATTTATAATGGTGATTCACGCTTTACCTTTACCACGACCAAAATTTAACAGGTAGTAAATGAATCCTTAAATCTTGCACTCCTAAAATACTTCGCGTCCTAATGAAGTACTTCGGCTGCAAATTATCCTGCTTCAGCCTTTTATGACCCTTTTTCATGAATCCCTATCTCAAAAGTGCCTTTATTTTTGTCCTGTTCGATTGCAATTAGAACTGGATTAAAGCTTAACATTTATCAAGAGAAGAAAGACTTATGAAAAAATTTACAACTGAGCTTTTGGCCCGGATGCGTTTGGAACTACAACAGATCAGTGTAGGTACAGACGATAATCTTCAAATTGCAGAGCAATCTTATAATACCGTGGGTGCGCACATGCAGAAGCTAAAGGAATTTATATTAGACTATCAGTTTAAAAGCGCCGAAGAAGAAATTGAGTTTTTTAAGGAGATCAAACCCATGTTTCAAAAGGAGCTGATCTATTTTGATGAACTTCTCGCGTTAGAAAGTGATAAACCACTTGGGAGCCGTAAAAAGTTAAAGAACTATTACTCTGAATGCCTGGTTGCCGTTGAACATTTCTTTGCCCGCAACCATCATCTTTATAATTATTACCGGACGGGAAAGGTCCATTCCGATGAAAGTTATTTTTTAAGAAATGGTAACGATACAGGACAACAACCCGTATATGCCCATGACCTTGACCGTAACTTTTCTACACCTTACAGCATCACCTTTAGTAAATTACAGGCATACGAGCAGCTTCGGGAATTTTTACTACGTGCAATAGAATTTAAGGAATCAGACCGGATAAGCGAACCGAGGAAAAAACAGACAAATATCACATGGACTGATTCAAATGCCGCCTTTATAGAACTGATGTTGGGCATCTATACCAAAGGCTCTATAAATTTTGGTCAGATTGCCTTCCTGAAATTCCTTTCTGCTGCCGAAGTCTTTTTCAACATCCGTGTTGGCAATCCCTTTCCTGTTATCAATAGCTTTGGCATACGCAAAAAAGGAAGGACACCCTATGTGGATGGTGTAAAACAATCCCTCGAAGATAAGTTCGACGAAAAAGATGAATAAAAATCATAATTGCAAATAAGAATTTTTAGGAGCTACTTGTGTTTAAAATAATTGATAGCATGACATTTGTCAAAATCCCATAAGGGCATTCGTTCATTGAAATTTAATGCTCTATGTTTATGGTATCATCAATTAGAATTTTTATGGAGCATTTTTCAGACAAACAACTGGCTAAGCTTTTAAAAATCCCGATTAGCGATTTCAGGATGCTAAAACACGGCCCACTTTTAGAAGATCAGAGTGAACAAGGAGCTATTTTAGGCTACTTTATGCACATCAGCCCCGAAAATGCCCCGCAACTACTTGGGAAGATTGCATTAGGACAAACGAACTTTTTGTGGTTCAGCGCCCTTACCATCAAACGTCTACTCGACAAGGAGAAAAAGCCTTTGCGAAAAGTAGTTTAAATCAGACCATCCATTTTAAAACAGACACGGCCTCCCATATGGGGGCCGTTTTTTTGTTTTACGGGTATAGCCGCAAATAGAAATTTTGCATGGTTCAATTTGCCGAATTTGCATCGGGGGTATCCATTAACTAAATCTTTGAGAAAAAAAGCGGCTAAACTATTTTTATAACGTTTCATAACGTTATAGTTTTTTTCAGGAAAATTCCTTAAACGTTTTCTATCCCTTCTCTTTCCCCAACTTCTTCATAATCAATAAGGATCAACATAGCAGGTACTTTCGACTGCTTCCATTGCCCTCAAAATTTACCTCGGACTTAACAAAAAATATTTTTTATAACCTTACTGGTAGTATAGAAAGCAGCAGTTAAATCCACCCCACATTTGCTTCAGAAACAAAGGGAAACGGTTTCCCGGAAGATTAAACAATTAAAAACGAAAAGCAATGTTGAAAGGAATTACCTGGGGCCAGTACCTGATAGCAGCAGTAGCAATTATGCTCTTATGGTACGCAATCATCGCAGTACTCTATTACAGAAAAGAGATCAAGGCAATCTTTAAAGGTAAACTCAAACTGCCGGTGAAAAAAGAAAAACCGGAAGCCCTAACAGAAGAACGGGAAGAAGCCTATACCGATCCGGGTGAGGCGTTCGATGAACTGGAATCCATAGCAGAAGACATAAAAATATCCATACTGGAAAAGGCAGGCAAAGTGGCCGGCAAAGAAGAGCTTTTGGGGAAGCTCAAAGAACGACTGGCAAACTATGGCGGGTTACGCCAGCCTGCCTTCCGTATGGCTATGAATAATTTTATCATACAGCATTCAGAGGATATCTGCGGGGTTGCCTTTAGTGAACACGAACTCGACGAAGCATGGCAGGCGATAGCCCACTAAATTACCGGCCGGTGCAGGTTGTTTTGAATGATACAGTGATTGAAGGAAGCACCGGCCATATTTCCCGCCCCCTGTCCTGACAGGCGGGGAGGCCGGAAATAAACAGATTAAATACCGTGGGTGCCGTGAGTGGGCGATCGGATGTGGATGGAAGGCACCCATCGGTATTTACTTACCTGATTAGGAACAATAAAACATAGTGGAGATGAGAAAAGTGAAGTTGGGGATTGAAAGACTATCCCGCAGGGCAAAATATGCCCTTATGTTAACGGCTGCCATAGGTATTTCAACCTATTGCAAAGCCCAGGATGGCAATAGCGGCATTACGGCTGCAACAACGCAGGTACGCAGCTATTTTTCAACCGGCACAACGCTGATGTACGCCGTAGGCGCACTCGTGGGTTTGATCGGAGCGGTAAAGGTGTACCAGAAATGGAATGCGGGCGAACCGGATACGAGTAAAGTTGCCGCCGCCTGGTTTGGTAGCTGTATTTTCCTTGTAGTCGTGGCAGCAGTTTTAAAAGGCTTTTTCGGTTCCTGATATGGGCATGGAAAAGTACATGGGCTACCGCGCAAAAGCCGGGCAGCAGCAGATTCAAAAGGAACTGCCTACTATTAACATTGATGGCACCTTATTTCTGGTAGATATTGACAAGCATGAGTTCCGGCAGGTAGATAATCCCTTTAACCGCATGAGCCTGGGTGATGTGCAGGAAGAAATGGGCTTTTCCCATTTCCTCTATGATACGACAACTAAAAATAAGTATCTGGGCAATTACGGGCCTGGAGATTCGATACCGGAACATGTACGTATCGTTCTCGTGCCACCCTTAAAGGATCTTGACCCCATTGGGCTTGCAAGGCGGCAAGGATTACCAGCCACTGAGCAAAGTGAACGCGCGAAGCAAGTGCAAAGCCTGACCACGTTGGCCCCCAAAACGAAAGCAGATCGCAGTAAAAACAGCAGGAAAAGATTATAAAACTCAAAATGGAAAGAGCTATGTACAATCTACTGATGGAAAAGCTACGCGCTTATATCCACGAAAACAACCCGGAACTCTTAGATGACCTTACTTCTCAGTGTAGGTGGTCAACATACCTCGAAGATAAGGTGAGCAAAGTAATGCCGACTGTCTGCCGCTTGCTTGGGGAAGATAAGCCAAGCTACGCTATCGAGGAACTTGCCATGAACGAACTTACCGCTGATCTAAAGCCATCACGGTATAATTTCTTGTCAAGGGTCGTAAAAGAGGACTTTCCAACGGAGCATGAAAGCCTTTGCAGGCGTGGTGTGATGCGCTATGAGACGATCAAACTCATAACGCTTTGCAAGGATGCGTTTGAAGCCTTTTCCTTTTCTGCTGAAAATGAAAATAACCCTTTGCTGCGCCACACCATCATTGTAAAAATCCATGAACATTTTAATTAAGCAGTATGGCAGGCAGTGTATATCAGATCAATAAAGGCATTAACCGCAGCATAGAGTTTAAGGGTCTCAAAGCTCAGTACATCTGGTACCTGGGTGGCGGGCTGCTTTGCCTGCTCATCCTCTTTGCAGTGATGTACATCCTTGGAGTGAGCCAGTACATCTGTATGGGCATTGTCCTCTTGTCCGGTTCCGGCCTGGTGTACAAGATATATGGCATGAGCAACAGGTACGGCGAACATGGCCTTATGAAAGAGCTGGCAAAACGCAGCGTACCCAAACTGATAAAGACCAATAGCAGAAAGGTTTTTATAAAACCGGAGCAATCAAAACAACAGTAATTCACCCCTAAAGAACAGTAAAGCATGGAAAAGTGGATGGACGATACACTACCGATTCTCGGCATCGAACACGATTGTATTTTAAGTAAGCAGGGTGATATTACCCTTGCCTATAAAGTTACCTTACCTGAGCTATTTTCACTTTCCGACAGTGACTACGAGGCCTTCCATCAGGCATGGGTAAAGGCTATCAAGGTACTGCCCAAACATTCGGTATTGCATAAGCAGGATTGGTTTATCGACAGCAAATACCAACCGGATTTTAAAAAAGCAGGCGATAGCTTTTTATCGCGCAGCAGTGAACGGTTCTTTAATGAAAGGCCTTACCTCGACCATAGTTGCTATATATTCCTTACCAAAAAACCCGCAGGCAGGAAGGCCGCCACATCTTTGTTTTCCAACCTGCTCCGCAAAAACATCGTACCAGAGCAAACGCTCAGCAGCACACAATTACAGGATTTCATCGACTGCTGCGGCCAGTTCCGCCAGATCATGGAAGACAGCGGATTTATAAAGATGGAACGACTAAAAGAAGATGACCTTTACAGTCACAGGCGCAAGATGGGCCTGATTGAAAGGTATTGCTTCCTTGCAGAAGAAACCGATAATTTCATCATAAAGGATATAGCCTTTCAAGGCAGCGATATTAAAGTCGGCGGGCAGCACTGCCAGCTTTTTACTTTGGGCGATGCTGCTGACCTTCCGGCCTTATGCGGCTCCAGGATCAACTACGATAAGTACAGCACCGATAAGGCAAAGTTCAGTATCGGTTTTGCTTCCACGCTTGGTCAGTTGCTTCCCTGCAACCATATCTATAACCAGTATATTTTTACCGACGATGCACAAAAGACCCTGCAAAAGCTTGAAAGCAAAAGGCTGCGCCTGAACTCACTTTCTGCCTATAGCCGCGAAAACAGTATTGCCCGCGATGCGACTAATGATTTTTTAAATGAAGCAATCGGTGAGCAGCACCAACCGGTAAAGGCGCACTTTAATATCCTGGTCTGGACGTCGGAAAAAGAGCAGCTCAAAGACTTAAAGAATCAGGTCAGTTCAGCCCTTGCGCAGATGGACGCTGTTGCCAAACAGGAAACTTCGGGCGCCGCTCAAATTTTTTGGGCAGGCATCCCCGGCAATGCTGCGGACTTTCCGATGAATGATACTTTCGATACCTTTTCCGGCCAGGGTGCCTGCTTCTTTAACCTGGAAACAGGCTACCGCAGTTCCCTTAGCCCGGTAGGTATCCGTTTGGGCGACCGCCTGACCGGCAAACCCGTCCATGTGGATATTTCAGATGAGCCGATGCAGCTTGGCATCTGTACCAACCGCAACAAATTTATTCTTGGCCCATCCGGTAGCGGCAAATCCTTTTTTACAAACCACATGGTAAGGAGCTACTATGAACAGGGGACACATATCGTTCTGGTCGATGTAGGCCATAGCTATAAAGGCTTATGCGATATGGTGGGCGGTTATTATTTTACCTATGAGGAAAATAACCCCATAAAATTTAACCCGTTTTTCATTGGTGAAGGCGACAGCCTCGACACAGAAAAAAAGGAAAGCATCAAAACATTGTTGCTGGCGCTCTGGAAAAAAGACGACGAAGAATTTAAGCGCAGCGAATACGTGGCTTTATCGAACGTGATAACGATGTATTTTGAAAAACTCGAAAGGGACGATTCCATATTTCCATGCTTTGATACCTTCTATGAGTTCCTAAAAGATGATTTTGTATCCGTCCTGAAACTCGATAACGTAAAGGAGAAGGACTTTGACATCAATAATTTTTTATACGTCCTGCGCCCATACTACAAAGGGGGCGAATTTGATTATTTACTAAACGCACATGAAAATCTTAACCTGCTTACTGAAAGGTTTATTGTTTTTGAGCTGGATAATATTAAGGGCCATCAGACGCTCTTTCCGGTGGTAACCATTATCATCATGTCCGTATTCATCAACAAGATGCGCAAGCTAAACGGGGTTCGTAAAATGATCCTGATTGAAGAAGCTTGGAAAGCGTTGATGAAGGAAGGGTTTGCCGAATACATCAAGTACCTGTTTAAGACGGTCCGCAAGTTTTTTGGTGAGGCTATTGTCGTAACGCAGGAAATTGAGGATATTATCAGCTCACAGGTGGTTAAGCAGGCTATTGTAAATAACAGCGATTGTAAGATACTGCTTGACCAGCGCAAATACCAGAACAAATTTGATTCCATCCAGGAACTCCTTGGCCTGACCGATAAGGAAAAGGCAATGGTGCTTTCCGTCAATAAGGCAAACGATCCCTTCCGAAGGTACAAGGAAGTATTCATTTCATTAGGTGGTATGCTCAGCAAGGTTTACCGTACCGAAGTATCCCCCGAAGAATATTACGCCTATACCACGGAGCAAAGCGAAAAGGTAAAGGTGGCCGAGTACGCCAAACGTTTTGGCAGCATTGAAAAAGGCATTGCGGCCCTGTTGGATGACCAGAAAATAAAAAACACTTCCCGTTAATCATTTCATTTCACAACCCGCCATCCCTCATTTATGGCGGTGGCAACCAAAAAAAATCGGTAATGAATAAATACACGCAAAAGATAAAACAATGGGTAGCAGCTGCCGGCCTTTTCCTTTTACGGGTGGGCGAAAGCCTCCAACTGATCGAGCGGGTTTATGAAAAGCCATGGCCAGGCGATACCGCTAAAGGCGGCTACACCATGATTGCGCTCACCATTGGTGATTATGGAGGCTATTACAGGGTTTTGCAGCAATACTTTCTTAAAGGCGCTTTACAAAGGGAGTATAGTTGGCTTGCAAGGTTTGACCCAAAGACCGGTAACCGGCTCAGGGAAATCGGCGGTACGCGCAGCATCCTTTTTGATACTGCCAACAGATCGGTGTATTTCGAAAGTGTTTCCGCAACAGGCGAAGCCATAGTAGAAGTTTATAAAGCATCCCAAATAAGACAATCATGAAAAAGATAGCAGCCATCCTAATATTTTTTTGCGGCACACTGCTTTACAGCCAGAAGGCACATGCCCAGCTTTTCATTTTGGAGATCATCAAAGCGGCCATTAAAAAAGTAATCGTTGCAGTGGACCTTGAAATACAAAGGGAACAAAACAAGGTGATCTGGTTGCAGGATGCACAAAAGACACTGGAAAATACCATGTCAAAACTAAAGCTAAATGACATCTCACAGTGGGCGCAAAAGCAAAAAGACCTTTATGCAAATTACTTTGACGAGCTGCAAAAGGTAAAAACCATCATCAGCCTTTATGAACGGGTAAAGGATATTACCACCAAAGAGCAGCAGCTTATCAAAAATTATAATACGGCCTGGGCGACCGTCCAATCCGATCATCATTTTACGGCGTCTGAAATCCAATATATGGGTTCGGTTTACAGTGGCATCATTACCGAAACAGCCAGCAACGTGGAACAGCTCACGATGGTGATCAGCTCCTTTAAAACACAGATGAGCGATCAAAAGCGGCTGGAGATCATTAACGCGGTAGATAAAAAGGTAGACGGCAACTGCACCGACCTTGCAAGGTTCACGCAGCAAAACGCCCTGCTCAGCCTCCAACGCGCCCATGATTCCAATGAAATAGCAACCGTAAAGAAAATGTATGGCATCCAATAATTTTTCAATCCGGAAAGCAATGAAAAAGATAACACTCCTAATGCTGCTCACCTGCATAGGGCCGCTTTGTAAGGCACAGACCTTTGCGGAATGGTTTGAGCAAAAGAAGACACAGAAAAAATATCTCCTCGAACAGATCGCCGCTTTGGAAGCTTACATGACAGAGCTTAAAAAAGGCTACGATGCAGCAAAGAAAGGGCTTACCGCCATCGGGGACATAAAAAATGGTGACCTCGGCCAGCATACTGCTTACTTTAATTCGCTGAGTGTTGTAAGCCCCGAAGTAGCAAAATATCCCAGGGTTGCAGATATTATCAGCATCCAACACAGCATCCAGTCAGCCGTTTCACAACTTAAAAACAATGCCGGAAAATCCGGTGCCTTTGCCCCCTCGGAGCTTGCCTATATAGGCAGCGTCTTTGACAGGCTTAGCGCCGATTGCCTCAGCACCTTACAAGAGCTACAGGATGTTACCACGCCCGGAAAACTACAGATGAAGGACGATGAGCGTATAAGGCGCATTGATAAGCTGTATGGGGAGACGCAGTCCCAGTATGATTTTGCCCGCGATTATGGCAACAGCATTGAAGTCATGGCCGCCCAAAAGAAAAAAGACCAAAGCAATACAAATACGATCATCACCTGGTACGGTATCAAAAACTAAAACCGATATGAAAACAGCAATCCTTTCCATACTGCTACTACTGGCAGGCCTACTACAAAGCAAGCCCGCCCATGCGCAGGCCGCAGAAATTGAGCAGTTACTTTTAAACGTAGAAAAGCTGACGCAATATAAACAGATCCTTTCTGACCTAAAGACTGGCTATGATGTACTCGATAAAGGCTATGGTACGATAAAGGATATTTCCGAAGGCAACTTTAACCTGCATAATACTTTTCTTACAGGGCTGCTTGCAGTAAGCCCAACGGTTCAGAAATACCATAAGATAGCGGATATTATCAGTAACCAACTGCTCCTTATTTCTGAATATAAATCCGCCCTGAGCAGTTTTAAGGCTAACGGTGGTTTCAGCGCCCCGGAGATCACTTACCTCCAAAATGTGTACGGCAACCTGATCAGCCAGAGCCTTACAAACCTCGATGAACTTACCAATGTGATAACAGCAAACAAGCTCAGGATGAGTGATGATGAGCGCATAAAAGCCATAGACCATATAGATGCGGATATGGCAGACAAACTACAGTTCCTGCGCTCTTTCAATAGCTCTACTGCGCTGCTGGCAGCCCAAAGGCAGAAGGCTTTACAGGAAAACCAGGGCGTAAAAACAATGTATGGCATCAACTAAAAAAACAGATAAGCAAATGAAAAAAATAAGAACGATTTTATGTCTATCACTGCTGGCCATCGTCCTGCCTCTTGCAGGCCATGCGCAGGATGGCAGCGGCCTTGCCTCCCAGATCGGCAGCCTGCAGAGCGTACTGGAAAACCTCTACAACCAGATGCTGCCTATGTGTAGCCAGCTAACCGGCGTAGGCCGCGGCATAGCGGGCTTTGGCGCTATTTTTTATATCGCTTCACGCGTATGGAAGCATATTGCAGCGGCCGAACCCATCGACTTTTACCCGCTGTTCCGGCCTTTTGTACTTGGCTTCTGTATCGTGATATTCCCTTCGGTGATCGCGCTGATGAACGGCATTTTGCAGCCTACTGTTACCGGTACCTCTGCAATGGTACAGAATTCCGATAAAGCTGTTGCCGCACTGCTGAAGCAAAAGGACGATGCGGTAAAAAACAGCCCGGCCTATGATATGTACGTGGGTGCCAACGGTGATGGCGATAAGGATAAATGGTTTAAGTACACCCATCCGGGCCAGGATGCTTCAGATCAGGGCGTATTTGCAAGTATCGGCACCGATGTACAGTTTGCCATGGCAAAGATGTCCTACAATTTTGCAAACTCGGTAAAACGCTGGATGAGTGAGATTTTACAGGTACTCTTTGTGGCAGCAGCCCTATGTATCAATACGCTGCGCACCTTTCAGCTGATCGTCCTTGCCATCGTCGGCCCGCTGGTCTTTGGCTTTGCCGTCTTCGACGGCTTGCAGCATACGCTCACAGCCTGGCTTGCAAGGTATATCAACATCTTCCTGTGGCTGCCGGTAGCCAATATATTCGGTGCCATTATCGGCAACATACAGCAACAGATGCTCCAGATCGACCTTAGCCAGATCCACAGTGGTGGCGATACGGCCTTTAACGCGGCGGATACGGGCTACCTGGTATTTATGATAATTGGCATCATCGGCTATTTTACGGTACCCTCCGTTGCCAACAATATCATCCATGCCGCAGGCATGGGACCGATGCTGAGTAAAGTGACCAATATGTCGATGACAGTTGGCGGCGGGGCCGTGGGGGTAGGCGCCGGCCTTGCAAACGAAGGCATCAACAGGACAGGCAGCGCACTCAGCGCAATCGGTAATATTCCGGGAAATATCAATGCCGGTTACAACGGCAGTGATGGCAGCGGGGCATCCGGAGCTATCGGTAGGTCAATCGGGCGTTCGGCAGCTTACATGAAAGATAAGTTATCCGGTAAATCAGATTCATAAAAAGGAGGCAGCTATGTTCAGCAAGACAAAAAACATTGATACTGCCTTTAGGCAGATGCGCAGCTTTTTTATTATAGCGCTTATTGCAGTAATACTGTTTAGCGGCGCGATCAGCTTTGCATTCTTCCATCTGGCAAGCAAGGCCCAACAGGTGATCTATGTGCTCGATGACGGCAAGGCGCTGGTAGCAAAGGCAGCAGACCGTGGCGAAAAGATACCGGTAGAGGCCCGCGACCATATCAAGACCTTCCACCAGTATTTCTTTACGCTGACCCCGGATGATAAACACATACAGGTTGGTATCACGCAAGCCCTGTATCTGGCGGACGGCTCTGCCAAGCGGGTATATGATGACCTAAAGGAAGGGAACTATTACAGCAATATCATTTCCGGCAATGTGAGCCAGACGGTACACAAAGACAGCATAACATTAAATACCGACCACCAGCCATTCTACTTCAAGTATTTCGGTACGGTAGAGATCACCCGCGCAACGACCATCGTTACCCGCAGCCTCATTACCGAAGGTTACCTGAGAAGGGTTGACCAAAGTGATAATAATCCGCATGGTTTTTTGATCGAAAACTGGCGGGTGCTTGAAAACAAGGATTTAAACGTAAAAAACAGATAAGATGAAATGGAGAAAAACAAAGGCCACCCCACCAAATGCGGCAGCCGACAAAGCAGCCGGATGGATTGCAAGGCGCATCATCAAGGTACGGGAAAAATGGGTATCGGCCATGAACCGGCTGATGTCAAAGCTAAGCCCCAAAGGGCAAAAGGTATTTTGGATAGTAGGCATCGCAGTAATGGTTTGCTATTGCAGTTCGCTTATTGCCATGAGTTTTGGCAAGGGCAATACTACCACGCTGCGGTTGGGTTCGATCCAAAGGCCACTGAGCCAGGTAACAGCAAAAAAAAACATTCCGGCAACGGTTTCACAAAAAGCCCTGATACCCATTATCCGGTTTCAAAACTATCTTGATAGCCTCGCCAAAACCCCGGACGGCAAAAGGCAAAGGGATAGTTTATTAAAGGCCCGCCCCGGATTGATGGATAGCCTTGAAACGGTCGAAAGGCTTTACTGCAAATAGTTATAACCAGATAAAAAAAAGAAGATGAACGAAAAAAAGATACTGCCAAATAAAGCGCAGCAACGAAAAAAGCTATTGGTGGCGCTGCCCATTTTAGCGCTGCCCTTCCTTACGCTTGGCTTTTACGCATTGGGTGGCGGCCAGGCTACTGCTGTAACCATGACGGATAAGGACAAAGGGTTTAACGCACAGCTTCCCGATCCCCGCCTTGAAAAAAAGGATATGGATAAGATGGCCTATTACGACCAGGCCACCATGGATTCAGCAAAGCGTAAGGAACAGGGCCAGGCCGACCCATATTATCATGGTGGTGCAGGTAATGTAATACCCAATGCTGATTCAGGGATAGGGCAAAATCCAGCTGCCGGCTCCAATCCCACAGTCGGTACTACGTTTACAACGACCGGCTTTAGTAACCCCAATTCGCCAGAGGCAAAGGTCTATGAAAAGCTCGGTGCGTTAAACAAGGCGCTCAATCAGCAGCAGCAACAGCAATCTTCTCCTTATATGACGCAACCCAATTATACACCGCAGCAAAGCGGGCTAAATACAGCAGATGTTGACCGGCTCGAAAAGATGATGCGTACCATGCAATCCGGCAGCGATACGGACGACCCGCAGACAAAGCAGCTTAACGGGATGCTTGAAAAGATCCTGGACATACAGCACCCGGAGCTTGTAAAGGAAAAGATCAAGGCATCCGAAGACCAGCGACAGGGACGGGTTTACGCCGTTAAGCCTGCCGAAGGCAGGCAGCGGATTTCTGTATTGGATAACAGTAAGGCAAAGTTATCAGGGCAAACAGATAACAGCCCCGGTTTCTATGGTGTGGATGACAGCCTTGCAGGCCCTAATGACCAGAATACGATTGAGGCAGTGGTACACGAAGACCAGACGCTTGTAAACGGCTCTATCATTAAGTTAAGGCTAACTGATGCGATCAGTGTTAGCGGTACAGTGGTACCGAAAGATAATTTTATCTATGGTACGGTTTCCCTCGATGGCGAAAGGCTGACTGTTAAGATCAGTAGCCTGCGGTATAAAAAGTCGTTATTCCCGGTTCAGCTTTCCGTATTTGATATAGACGGGCAGGACGGTATTTATATCCCCGGAGCCATAGCCCGCGATGTTGCCAAGGAATCTGCCGACCGTTCCATTCAGTCATTTGGCCTGACCAGCTTTGACCAGAGCCTGGGCGCACAGGCCGCCGGTGCAGGTATTGAAGCCGCCAAATCATTTTTAAGCAGGAAGGTAAAACTTATCAAGGTCATGGTAAAGGCAGGCTATAAGGTCTTACTCCGCGATGATAAGCAAAGAGAAGAATAACCGCTAAAGGCAGCCTTTCATTTAAAACAGGTTAAAAATTAATTCATCATTTAAATTTCCCGGACGTGAAAAAGATCAGTGCAGTATGGATAATGGGATTTATCCTTTTTATGGGTGCGACAGGCTTCGCACAGGACAAAACAAAAACATCGGAGGTCATACAACCGCAACTCCTTGCCGTAACCTTTGCAAAAACCACCAACCTTATATTCCCCTATGCGGTTAAGAGCGTGGACAAGGGCAGCAAGGATTTACTCGTACAGGTTGCCAAAGGCGTAGAAAACATCATACAGGTAAAGGCCGCCGTACAGGGTTTTGCAGAAACCAACCTGACCGTTATTACGGCAGACGGCAAGCTATATTCTTATGTCGTCGATTATACCGATAAGCCTAAAGCATTAAACATTAAAGTAGATGCCAGTCCCGGTATCAACAACACAGATGCCCGCTTTTCGCTTACCAGCGATAACGAAGCCAGTATACAGGATTACGGCCAGCAGGTGGCGCTAAAAAAGCCCATCTTAAAAAATATCAAAGACAGCAAGGCGGATATTGAAATGTCCCTGGATGGCATCTACATCCATGACCAGATGCTTTATTTCCAGATCAGCCTTAGCAATAACTCCAACCTTGCCTACAACATAGACCAGTTACGTTTTTACATCCATGATAAAAAACGTTCCAAACGTACCGCTTCGCAGGAAACTGAATTGCAGCCGGAGCAGCTAACAGGCAATGTCCGCATCATCCGCGGCCAGTCCAAACAGACCATCGTTGTAACGCTGCAAAAATTTACCATCCCTGACCAAAAGTTTTTAACGGCACAACTGATGGAAAGCAACGGGGGCCGCAACCTTGACCTAAAGATTAAAAACAAGCTACTGGTAAAGGCAAAACTGCTGTAAGCGAATTGTAAGCAATCCATTCATTAATATTTAAAAAAGTGGGGCCGGAACAGTGAGGCATGGAAGTTTATTTAGCGGCATTGGTGGCTTTGACCTCGCCGCAACATGGGTAGGTTGGGACAATATCTTTAATTGTGAAAAAGATCCCTTCTGCCGTAAGGTGCTGAATTATTACTGGCCCCATGCGGTAAGCTATGAAGACATATACCGGTTCGACGCAACTCAGTATCGAGGACGCGTTGACATTATCAGTGGGGGATTCCCCTGCCAGCCATTCAGTACTGCCGGGAAGCGAAAGGGCAAAACAGATGACCGATACCTCTGGCCTGAAGCTCGAAGGGTTATTATGGAAGCAAGGCCCCGCTGGGTCGTTCTTGAAAACGTTGCTGGGCTCTTCACCATTTTGGAGCAGCAGAGTTTATCTCAAATGGAAATCAAAGCGGTTGAGCTTTTTTGTAAGGACGGTGAGCAGCAGGCAAACAGCACCATCATCCGGTTACAGCGAAGAATCATTGGAAGCATTATTTCAGAAATCGGATCAGCAGGATATGTACTTCCGCAACTCGAAGACGGCACACCAATCGTTTTGTGTATTCCAGCTTGCGCCCTCAATGCCCCACACCGCAGGGACAGGGTCTGGTTTGTTGCCTACGCCGGCAACGGTACAGATCGGCAGGATTTCCATAGATACCCAAACGATGGAGCTGACGGAAAGGACGGGCAGGGATGGTTCAACCAAGCAGCGTTCGATCATCGACGCGCTGATCGTTATAGCAGCGGAACATGGGCTGATCCCGACGGTAACAGCCATGGACAGCACAACAGCAACAGCGCGTATGAAGTCTTCGCAGGTGAAGGATGGCAGTATGCACAGCTTGACCCTCGGCAGGTTGGTAGCTATGCTGCCAACCCCGGTAGCGCGGGACTGGAAGGGGCCGCAGGCGAAGCAGTACAGGGGCAAGGAAGGCAGCCTGCCTGGGACACTAAAATTCCTGGCTGGGATGCATGGCCCACTCAGTCCCCGGTTTCTGGCGGAAATGATGGGCTTCCCTTTCAACTGGACGGAATTACCGTTCCAAAATGGCGCACAGAAAGCATAAAAGGCTATGGTAATGCCATAGTACCACAGATTGCATTTGAAATATTTAAGACAATCAACAAAATAAATTAAAAACTAAAAATTAAAAATTAAAATTATGGAAGCCAAGTATGTAGATAACCTGGTAAACAAGGTAAAATTTGCCGGATTCGGTGATGCATTTGAAAATGAGATCAGGGAGCGTATAGCAAAGAATGAACCATCGTTCGACCTTCATTACCAGCCGAACTTTAAGCATAATACCGAAGCTGTCGCCCATATCACATGGGACGAAAAAAGGAATGAATATTATTTCAACAGTTATGATGTGATGCTGAAAAAAGATGGTATTGAACCGATCAAGCAAACAGTTTATACGGAAAATCCATTAAAAGATGCCGAAGGTAAATGGGCAAACAGTACGATCACCCTAAAGGAAGCCTATAACATGATGGACCTGGATGCAAAGGGTTATGGCCGGGCCGTACTAAAGGATTTTGTAGATAAAGAATCTAAGATAAGGTCTGAATCATGGATACGCTTTGACTTTACAAGGAAGACGCCCGGTGGCAATTATCCGGTAGTAAAAAGGGACAACTTTCCGTTGGATACCCAGTTGCAAAATTCAAAAATAGCGAACATGGATGACCCCATTATCCGAAAAAACCTGATAGACAAACTGGCTAAGGGCAATGAAGTAAATATCCGTGAAGGCGACGTTGTAAAGGGCATTGTTGTAAACCCCCAATTTCAAAACTTCAAAACTGTTCCCGCATTTAACCTGAATGTGGGTAGCCAAAAACAGGGTGAGGAAAATAGCGCCAGGCAAAGTACGGCTGATGGTACGTCCCAAAGCCAAAAGAGCGGGACGGAAAATAAGGCATCGCAGGCCACTTCAAACGAACCCACTGAACAGAAACAAGGGCAGGCAAATAATAACACTCAGGCAAATGTTAATACTAACAGCAATGCACAGGCCGGTAAGCAGGCTCAAACAAATAATCAGGTAAGCAGTGGCCGTCATAACATGCGGCAGGCCACAAACCGCAGGGCAGGCAGGCGTAGCGGCATAGGCCATTAATCACCATTTAAATTTTTAGCTATGGAACAGAGCGAAGGCGCACTGGCTAAGGATATGCAGGCCTGGGACGAAAGGGAAAGGCAGCTTGTAAGTAAAGGGTTCCTGACCGATGATAAAATCAAAAGCGGCACCTGGCAAAAAGAAAAGCTGGACTATTATAACCACCTGCGTGCCAAACATACAGGCAGCGATAACCTGGATGCACGCATGTCGATGCGTGTGCTCCAGATGGAAAAACGCGCAATGGAACGCAAGCTGTATCCCAATTTAATTGTAAGGCTTGTTGTAAGGCTACTGGACGCAGTAACCTTACAACGCCTTGTCCGCGATCATAAAACCGTTTCCGGTCAGCGCATGGACACTATTGCAAAAGAAATGCGCAGCGCAGGGTTTGGGAAATTGGTACTGAAAATGGAAGAGCAATTAAAACAGGGCAACAGGGATTTTACCCTGCCTGTTTCCTTTGGCCTGAGTGAGCGCGACCGTATGGATTACCTGTTGCATTTTAAAACCGGCGCTGACGGTAATTGCCAGTTTGAAAGTTATAAGGCAACCTTATCCAGGCAAGGCAATGCAGAACAAAAATGGCAGGTATTTGAAAAGGATGCCGGCAAGGTATATTCCGCAAACCAGGCTTACCAGCTATTATCCGGAAGGGCGATACAGGATGCAAAAGGGAGCTGGCAGCAGCTTGATTTTAATGACCGCGATGCAAACGGTAATTACCGGCATAAACATTTTACCGAAAGCCATAATATCAACCTTAGTAAAGAATTACAAAAGCTTCCCCTTGCTGAAAGTGAATCCGGTAAAGGGATTGGTTTACTCCTAAACAGGCTTGCAAATGGGGAAAGGGTAAATGTACTGTTGAACGTTAACGGTAAAGACCTGCCTTATAGCATTGAGGCCAACCCGCAAAAGAAAGAGCTATCGGTATTTGAGCCATCCGGTGGTAAGGTTATGTTACAGCAAGCTAAGGCCAACGAAACTAAAACTGCCAATGTGGTGAACCTTGTCCCTAAGCAGCAAACTAACCAAGTGAACAGAAATTCCAATGTCCGGAAGCTGGAACATCGCAAAGACAGGCAACAAACGAGAAAAGGCCGCAAGGCAGTAAGGCAATAAATCGCAATGGGCTATTCAATGTTACTCGATCTATTTTTTCAAAAAGCATCTACCGATGCCAGGATCAGTATTGCCCATATCGGGTTATATGTTGCCCTGCTCCAAAACTGGAAGGAAGATGAGCTAACAGCCCCAAAGCTTATTTCCGCGCTTACGATAATGCCAAAGGCTAAAATATCGAGTACAGCTACTTATCACCGCCTGATTCGGGAATTGGACGAATACGGCTTTATTGATTATGAGCCATCCTATTATAAGGGCTTTGGCAGCAGGGTCAAATTGAAATTTATGAATAATTGTGGACAGTGAAAAAGAAATGATGCAGCATGAACCCAAAACAATTAGTAACCCTTGAAGACCTGACAAATTTCAAGGCTGAATTATTTACAGAAATCGGCAGGCTTATAAAAACAGGTAAAGGGCAGCCAGAGAAAAAGTGGCTCAAAACAAGGGAAGTACGGAAGCTCCTTGGCGTTTCCCCCGGTAAATTGCAGACCATGCGCAAAAGCGGTGTATTGACTTATATGCGTATTGGCGGCTCCCTTTATTATGATCAGGAGGACATCGATAAAATGTTTGAGAAAAATAAAATCGGCCCAAAGGATAAGCAATGAAAGGAAAGCAGATAAAGGGCTACGGTAATCAAATCCCTCCTGACAAGAACATTGTAGTAATATGGTTTATCGAAAAGGGCAGTAACGAAATTACTGCCCTTGCTTTTTACAGGTCCTACCAGGTGAAGCAGTGGCGGAATAAAAGGGGCAATGTTATCAAAGACTGGAAAATGCGGGCATGGCAGTGGCTTTGGGAAAAGGTATAGTCGCAAGGGAAAACTGTAGCAATTGTTAATTTGGGAACATTGGTACTGTTCTTTGCCTCAAAAACGCTAAAATTGCAGCAAATCTGTACCTAATGGATGCCCAAATTTCACGCCCGGTAAAAGAATACAAAGAAGCATTTATGCAGTTTACAGATGCCGAAGAAAGCGAATTTCAATTTAAATCAGATCGCCTCGTACTTGCTTATTATGAGGACACAACCTATCGGATCTGCCATTATAATGACCTGCTTTGGGAATTTAAAACCTATTTTCAAAGCGACTATACCCTGATTTATACGGAAACGCCCTTTGATCTATGGGTTTCATTATTTGATGAACATGATGAAATCACAAACGAAAACCTGATTATAGATATCTATAATGCCTGGAAACTATATTGGGATCAGCAAGAGCATAAGTACATAAACAAGAAAACAATGCAATTTTCAAAGGAGCAGTCATGGAGGGATTTTTCTTTGTTAATTGAAAGCATTAAAGATGGCCCCGGAAATATCATCGAGAATGCAATTGATTTGTCTGACATCACCCTGATACCTATTCTGGCGCTGGCTATGCGGATGCAGTTTGAAAATGAAGATGAATTTTACCATGCCTGTATTGATATGCTCATAGAAGAATTTCCGGAAGACTTTGGTGTTGATGGAAATTTTGATGAAGTTATAGTAGATACAGGTAAAACGGCAGAACGGTTTTTTATTTACACGCCGGAATATGGTTTTGAGGATTGGTTATAATTAAGTCGCAGCAACCAAAAGATAAAAATAAGTGCCACCGACTGGTGGCACTTATTTTTTTAAGATACTTTTTTCAGGATACCTGATTTTGTAAAAAGGATGTTTTTTACTTTTTCGACACTTGCGCTTATCCGGTATTTTTTAACCCTGCAATACCTTAGCGTTGTGCGGATGCTTTTATGACCAAGCATTTTGCTTACATCCTCTAATGGCACTCCGTTATTGAGCATTATATCCGCAAAGGTGTGGCGGGCAAGATGTGTATTTAATTCGCGTTTTATACCGCATATAACGGTCAGTTCCTTTAAATAGGCATTGTACCTTGCATTGCAGTTTACGGGTATCAGGCGGTTATTTTTCTGGCAGTAGGGGTGCGTGGCATATTTTTCGATCAAGTCTTCTACTATCGGCAGGATGGGTACCATTTCGATAACGCCTGTTTTTCCTCTTTCCTTGCTAAGCCGCGTTCCTGCTTAATACCAACCTCTATGATGTTTTCGCGTGTAAGCCCATAGATATCCTGAAAGGCAAATCCTGTAAAACACTGAAAAATATATGCGTCCCGTACCTCGGCAAGTCTTTCAACTTCGATTTTCTTGCTCAGCATAGCATGGACTTCCGCCATTTCAAGGGGCATGACTTCCTGTTCGCCGCCTCCACATTTAAAGCCTTTGAGTGGGTTCCTGTCCAGTCTGAGTTCGGTTACACAGTGTTCAACTATCTGCTTTGTTTTCTTTACATGCTTCTTTGCTGTTACTTCGGCCAGGATACTTTCGGCTTCAAGTGTCAGGTACTTATAAAAATGGTTTGCAAAGGATGGCGGGATGTCAACAAGATTGGTATTCAGCGGAAGCAAATATGTACGCATTAAAACAAATGGCACCAGGCTGTTTTAATTTCTCTAAGCACGATTCTTCAACCGGCCCGGTAATTCCGTTAGACGTAACAAAAATGTTAGACCAGGATATGAGTTTAATGGAGTCGTTTCTATTGAGTATCAATTATTCGACCTATTTCGCTTAGGGTTATAAAACCTCCTACGTCAAACGCTTCCTGTTAGACTTCTTGCCTATGTTTCTGAATTTCGGCAAATCTATCGCAAGAATTACCGAACTACATTTCATGATTGGGAATTTCCTGATGCCGATTTGGGAGAAATCCTTAGTCACCAAATGAGTGTCGCTTTTAAGTGAAAAATGTCTTACATTTGTGACATGGAAGCAACAAAGAAAAAAATCATAGATGCTGCGATAGTAATTTTTAATAACGATCCTTCTGCCGGGCTAGAGGCCGTAGCTGATAAAGCAAATATAACAACACGCACATTATTTCGTTACTTCAAAGATCGCGCAGTCCTGCTGGAGCATTGTCGCCAAGAAATGACCCAAACTTGTAAAGCAGCCATGATGGCTGCCTTCGACGCTTCCGATATTCCCCTAAAACAATTGGAGCTTACGCTTTACGCCTGTATCGACTGCGGAAGTAAATATGCTTTTTATGATAAAATGAATCAGCAAAGCAGTACGGCGCCCCTAATAAGCGATTTTCGTCAGGAATACTTCAGCATACAAAAAAAATGGTTCGATCTTATTACCGCCCTTCAAAAAAAAGGTATGGTAACCGATTTCTTCACGGTTGAATGGATTTATCAACTCTTCAGCGGCATGATTACAGTTACGTTACAGGCAATCAATACAGGAACAGTTGCTCTCGGCAACGTCAAAAAATTTGCATGGTATGCTTTTAGCCAAAGTATAGGTATTAAAACATCCGAAATCAAATAAATGCAATGTCCGAGGAATTTAAAAGGAGGACGTTTTTAAAACAGCAGGATTATTGATAACCCATATCGCGCTTAGCCGCCCGGCTTCAGCGTTTCAAATAATTAAACAAATGGATTCGACAATGTATTACGATGCGATCATAGTTGGCGGAAGCAATGCCGGTTTATCGGCGGGACTGGCCCTGGGCCGCGCTTTACGTAAGGTTCTCATTATTGATAGCAATTTGCCCTGCAACAGGCAAACGCCTTATTCCCATAATTTTCTAACACGTGACGGAGATACCCCGGAAAAAATCTTAACGGTTGCCAGAACGCAATTAGAAACTTATACCACCGTCAGCTTTATAACTGATTTGGTCACCCGGGCGACAAAAGACGGCAACTATTTTCGAGTTGATACAAAATCCGGCAAATCATATGCGGCGAAAAAAATCATCTTCGCCACAGGTATCAAAGATATCATGCCGGCTATTAAAGGTTTCGATAAATGTTGGGGAATATCGGCTATCCATTGCCCATATTGCCATGGCTATGAATTTAAAGGTGAAAAAACTGGTATTCTTGCTAATGGTGACAGTGGTTTTGACACCGGAAAGCTTATCTCTAACTGGACGAAAGATCTTACGTTATATACTAATGGCTCATCAACGCTAACTGTCGAGCAGACCGGCGCATTATTGCAGCATGGCATTAAAATAGTTGAGAAAGAAGTATCAGAATTGATACACCATCATGGTCAGGTTCAAAAGGTCATCTTTAAGGATGGATCGGAAGAAAGGCTTTCTGCACTATATGCCAGACTTGGATTTACCCAACACTGTACCATTCCTGAGCAACTGGGTTGCGAGCTAACGGAACAGGGCTACCTAAGGGTAGATATATGGATGAAAACCACGACTCCCGGCATTTATGCCTGTGGTGACAATACTACATTTATGCGTTCTATTGCCAATGCCGCCTATAATGGTTCTGTTGCCGGGGCAGCATTGAACATGGAGCTTATCAATGAGTCTTTCGCATAAAATCGGACAAACAGAGCCAATACGTTGTTGAGGGCAAAATTGCAAACTATTTTGATTATACTAACACCCTTGGGCTGGCGGGTGCAATGAACTTCTTCCTCAACTGGCAACTTCTTTAGCCAGATAATAAAAGGTTGTTCAGCAAGGCGTATTACGGCATTTTCAATGTTCTCAGCGGACAGTATTTGAAAATGTATTTGGACTTCTGAGATAATTAAAATTGGGCTTTTCAGGTAAGCGGTCAATGTATGTTTTATAGACCTTTGCAATAGAATAGGTTTTGGGGCGCATCCCATCACCTGACCATAAAACTTTACAAAAATGAATTTAAGGCATAGCACCGTCCTTATCACCGGAGGAACAAATGGAATCGGCTGGGAGTTCGGTAAGCAGTTTTTGCAGGAGGGCGCAACGGTTATTGTTACCGGAAGAAATACAGAAAAATTGGAACAGACAAGAAAACAATTACCTGGCATTCACGCCTTCCATTGTGATCTGAATATTCCGCAAGATATTGAGAAAGTTTCCCGGCAGATAATTGCCCAGTTTCCTGATTTGAATATCATTGTCAATAATGCTGGTATCATGACCAGTGTCGGATTGACGGACGAAAGCATAAATATAGACAATGTTGCGGATGAGATAGAAACCAATTTTTCAGGAACGGTAAGGATGGTGCATGCATTTTTACCTCACCTACTTCAAAAAACATCCGCAGCCATCGTAAACGTTACTTCTGGTCTGGCATTTATCCCATTCACCATTTCTCCGATTTATTGCGGAACAAAAGCTGGTATCCACGTTTATTCGCAAGGATTACGCCTTAAACTTAAAGATACCGGTGTTAAGGTATTCGAGGTCGCCCCGCCTAAAACTAATAAGCCTTTGCAAACCGCTATCCCGGAAAGTAGCAGTCCCAGTGACATGAAAGTGGACAAGATGGTAAAGATTGCTATCCATGGTATTTTAAAGGACAAATTAGAGATCAGGCCCGGGCTGTCGAATGTGATGAAGTGGATGAGCCGCATCGCTCCCGATTTCTTTACCAAGCTGATCAATAAAAATATTGAAAAAGCGAGGGCAAAAGCACTGACTAAGGTTTCCTGACAAAATTTACGGGCAAACTATGAATTCGACAAAGTATTATTTAAAGCTCTTAATCCCGATATTAATCATGTCCATATTTTCGTGTAATATCATTCCAAGAAGATTGTACCTGAGCAACAAAACCGGAAAAGCCATAACGCTGATAGTTGACAGTAACGCCGATGTAAACAATGGCTCGATGGAGGCTGCGTTTCAAAAGGCGCTCAATGGTAAACGCATTGATAAAAGCCCTGTAACCATTAGCTTTGGAAAGGGAAAGTGGACAATTGCTGATGAACAGGCATTAAAAAAGATGCTTCAGAACATTACTTTAATGGAAGATGATGGTCGTACAGGCTTTAAGTTGCCTAAGGAGCAAATCATTGGGCACGGTATATTAATACCCGAACTCGTCATTGAAATTCATCACCCTGGAGCCGCAAATAAAAAATGAGTTAAAAATGAACGATACAGAATACATGCACCATGTAGGCAAAGAAATTTCGCCGGAGCAGTTTATTGCTGAGCACACCTTGCTGTACGTTATCAAAGGTGTGATGCATGTGTACGATGGGAACAAAAAGTTAACCTTAAATGCCGGCGACTGCTGCCTGGGGCGAAAAAACCGGCTTGCCCGGTACAATAAAGAGAAAATGAATGGCGAGATCGAAAAAGTATTCGTTTTTTTCGACGAGGGTTTTCTGCGCAAATTTCAGGAACGTTACAACCCAATGGTGGCAAAATTAACCTCAGATGAATCATTAATTGAAATCAAGAAAAATAAATTACTTCCCGGATTTATTCAATCGCTGTTACCTTATTACCATCGACTGATCATCAAAGAGCCTTTTAATCATGTAAAGCGGGAAGAGTTATTGTTAATCCTGTTGCAGGATCAGCCTGAGCTGACTGGTTTGCTTTTCGATTATGGTATTCCCGAAAAAATTAACATCGAGGAGTTCATGAACCGTAATTTTAAATTTAACGTGAGTATAGCGCGTTTCGCTTATCTGACCGGGAGAAGTTTATCGGCGTTCAAGCGGGACTTCAATAGGGTTTTCGGAGATACGCCTAACCGATGGCTGGTGAAGAAGCGATTAAAGGAAGCTCACTTCCTGATCGAAAAGAAAAAGAAAAAACCCAGTGAAATCTATCTTGATCTCGGATTTGAAACGTTGCAGCATTTTTCGATAGCCTTCAAAAAAAAGTTTAATTATACCCCAAGCGAATTAGCTTCCAGATGAAATATTTGCAAAATAACAGACTGTTTTACAAAAGCATCTATAATGATGTAGGATAATGAAGGTTGCATATTTTTTGTAACCTTCTCTACGTTCTGAACATATCTTCATGAACTAAAAAAAATCCATGAACCACAAATTGCGGCAGAGGCTGATTTGCATTCCAGATCTTATGACTGTCTTCCTTCGCTTTTGCTATATACCTTTTACAATGGTATTCGGCGGTGTCACGATCTTTATAAAACTTAGTTTGGTTCGTTTAATAGAAGATTTGATTATCACAACATATCACATATACCTTTCTAAACATGTTCGCCATTAGGCTAAGTTATACTAAAAATATTAGTATTTTAAATACTAAATACTCCATAAATTAAGCTGTCATTGAAATTAGCCCTTGAGATTAATAACAGCACTTTCTAAAACATATAAATATTTAACATAATTCATTTCATATTACTGTTAATCCGGTTAAGTGAAGTTTATCATAGGTTCATCTTGCGTTAAATAGTATTCATATACATAAAAAGAGTAAATTCGCTTTACTAACCTTTCCACAACATGCATATTTCTCAGATCCACTTAGAAAACTTTCGCGGCTTCAAGAAAAACACCATTCTATTTCAACCGGGAATCAACGTTTTAATCGGTCACAATAATGCCGGTAAAACAAATTTGCTACGGGCATTGCAAATAGTATTTGACAGAACGCAACAGCGGCTGTCAATCGAGGATTTCAACGCAACAATTAATGATTTTACAATACCCCCTCAAATTGAAATCAACGTAACCATAAAAGAAACAATTGACGCACCAGGCACAAACAACGGAGAAGATCCGGAAGATAAGAACGTCGTTTATAATTGGTTAGTAAATGAGGCACAGCCGTATGAAGCGAAATTGACCTACCGATTTTATCTTCCTTTTAAACACCATGCAGATTTTACTACCGAGGTTAACAGATTTAGAAATCCAGCTGGAGTGTACGATGCGGAGCAGTGCTTTAAAGTGATTGATAAAAAGTTTCTCAGAAAATATATAGCTGTAGTATATGGAGGAGACGAACAAAATGAAGAAAAAGCCGGAAGTGAAAATCTGGACCGATTTGATTTTCAATTTTTGGATGCAATAAGAGATGCCGAGCGTCAGATGTTTTATGGCAATAATACTTTGCTCAGAGATGTTCTTAATTATTTTTTGGACTATGACTTGACGGAAGGTAAAGACTTTGAACAGTTAACCAATGAAAAGAAATTGGCATTGCAAACAAGAGAACAAGAGTTTGCAGCTAAAACCCGCGAATTGCTCGAACTCCTGATTAGCCGTGTATCAAAACAGGAGATTCTGGCTTATTCTAGGGCTACCGGTGCTGAAAAAGGTGGTAATCCTAATTTCGACGCCAATATCTCCGAACAACAATTGTTGTTTGCATTGCGACTAATTGTTGAGAAATCTGGATTTAAGCTGCCTATAAAGAACAATGGATTAGGTTATAATAACCTACTATTCATTGCGCTCATCATGGCACGCATGCAAATGGAACGCAGTAGTTTTATGGGTGATAACGCAAAGATCTTTCCCATACTCGCGATCGAAGAACCCGAAGCACATTTGCACCCATCAATGCAATACAAGTTTCTTAAATTCTTAGATACTAATATTCACACGCAAAAACAGGCAAGGCAGGCATTTATTACAACTCATTCCACGCAAATAACGGCAGCAGTAGATTTGGATTCCATCGTATGTCTTTATGAAGACTTTGAAGGACACCAAAGAGTAAGCTACCCTGGTCGTGTATTTACAACATCACCGGAAGATCAAGAATCAAAAGCCTATGTACGAAGGTTTTTGGATGCCACAAAATCAAATATGCTCTTCTCTGATCGCGTGGTTTTTGTAGAGGGGTTAGCGGAGCAATTATTACTGCCTTGCTTTGCTGCATATCTTAATGTGGAAGATTCCTTAATCAACATGCATACAGCTATTGTAAGTGTTGACGGTACTTCTTTTAAGCATTTCCTTAAGCTGTTTGCATTTGAAGGTAAACCAGAAAATTATTGCCTTCGTCGCAAGGTGGTATGCATTACTGATGCAGATCCTTCACATAGAGAACGAAAAAATGAAGAGGAAGAAGAAGATCATCGCCGTCATTGGAAATCGTGTTACCCGTTTCAATTGGAAACCGAGCCGGAAAAATATCATTATTCGCCCTTAACTTCGCATGCAAAGGCGCTGATTGCATTCGCAAAGGATTTTGATCATATAAAAATAGCTACGCCTATACAGGGTACAGGAAAAACGCTGGAGTATGAACTGGCAAACTTTAATCCAGATTGCAGTTTATTATTAACAAAAAGTTTCCCAACAAGAGGTAAGAATAAGAAAAGCGTCTTAGAGCAATTAATGACGGCTATTAAAGAAGCAAAAGAACTCGATGAGCTATTAGCAATGTGCCAGCACCAGGACATTAAAGATTGGCTGGCATTGAGTACATGGGAAGGAGAACACAAAAAGAAAGCATTATTAGCGGCCTGCTATCATCGCGCGATTGAAGCAAGTAAAGGAGAGCATGCTTTTTTACTAGAGCAGCAGTTAAGACAAAACTTGCTTAACGAGGGAGACGCAAAGGTCGCCTTCAATGTGCCTACGTATATCGCGGATTCAATAACTTTTATTACGGAATAACATGATTGATATTAATCAACTACCATCTATTGATCGGTTACCGGATGTGGACGCTCGTTTCAAAGCTTTTGCAGGGCCAGGTGCCGGGAAAACAACCTGGTTAATCAGCCACGTTAAAAATGTGCTCAAAAGCTCGAATAAACTGGGGATAACCCGTCGCATTGCCTGTATTACCTATACCAATGTTGCTGCCGAAGAACTACAGAAGCGGATGGATTGCGATAAATCGCAAATAGAAGTCTGCACTATTCACAGCTTTTTATACAACAATGTTATCAAACCGTTCGCTCACCTGATTAGAACTGACGAGAATGGTGATGAACTTTTCAATATTGCAGAGCTCCAGGGCCATGAAGAACATATTCCGCATGCCGATCCGATTCGCCGGTGGTTAGCTACCATTGAGCAACGTAACCAAAAAAGAGTAAACTATTACGGATATCTCAACAGTCGCGACAATAAATCGAACCTTGTTAAATATTTATCAGCACTCGATTACAGGTTAGACCAGGTAGGGCATATAGACCTGTATTGTAAGAGGCACACTGATCTTGCTATCCCAAGAACCAATAATGAGTTATGGGTGTACAAGAAAAAATATTGGTCTGACGGTATAATGCACCACGAAGATGTGCTGTATTTCGCTCATTACATCATTGTTAAATCGCCAAGAGTACTTGAGTTTATCAGAAATCGATACCCTTATATTTTCATTGATGAATTTCAAGATACCACCGCTTTACAAACCAGTATTGTTCAGCAAATTGCTGATGGTGATGTCACAATAGGAATTATTGGTGACCTGGCCCAATCTATTTACAAATTTGCTGGAGCCGTTCGCACAGATTTTGAAGATCTTCAAATAAGACAAATGAGTGCTTACAAGTTAGAGCAGAATTTCAGATCGAGTCAAACCATCATCGATTATCTGAACACGTTACGGAGCGATATTCAGCAGCTAGGTTACGAGGATACTTTGCCTGGTAGCGTTGTAAGGATGTTGGTTGGTCCACATAGCCAGTCATACCGTTGGATGCTTCAAAATGTGAGCCCTGACACTGTCGCTATTGCGCCGGAGCACCGTGATGTAGAAAGCATAAAGGCGGCAGTCGCAGTTGAGGGAGAAGATCAGGTAAAAAAAATGTTTGCGGAAGATAGTAATTCTAAGAGAGCCAGATTTATCCAGGTGCTGTTGACTGGCTATCGGTGGCTGGAAAGAAAAAACAATCGACAAGGGATAAAAGTAATAAGTCATCAATTAAAGACTTTGAATGCACAGGCTAGCCAGTTTTCTATTCAAAAAGCCGGCATTTTTATTCTGGAAGAACTTAAAAAGGAAGCATCCCGTAGACTTAGTTTACATGATTTTTATTTGCAAACAAATACGGCATTGCAAACCGGTTTCCAATTTAAAACACATTCCCGATTAGCTGCGGGGGCGGCACAAGCATTTTATAGAAATTGTTCGGTTGAAGCGATGCTACCTTTTATTAAGGTGGACACTCAATCGACCGAAAAAGTAAGAACCATTCACAGCGCTAAGGGCGCTGAGTTCGATCACGTACTTGTTTGCATGCAATCCGAAGGTGATGTCGAACGCTACATACTTGATGCAAAAATAAAGTTAGAAGCACCTGGCGACGATGGCAGGGTTTACTACGTTGGTTTTAGCCGAGCTAAAACCAGTCTCGTTATCAGCGTCCCTGATATTAACGATAATCTAATACCTCGTCTTAACGCACAGGGGATAGCCGTTCAACGATTAGTCAATTAATATCCGGAGTCCGTTTGTTCTGATAGCAATATTTGGAAATTTGCCAATATTCCTGACAAAAACATCACATTCGGTATTTCTGTTGACCCTAGTCTTCTAACGGAATAATTCGCACTTATGATCATAAATAAAGGCAAAATAAAAATGCAATACGTTCCAATAACATAAGTTAACTGAATAGAATATACGCCCAGGCTAATAAAAATGGAGCGTGGCCGAGCATTGAATCGTGGGTTAAGCTTTAACTTCGTATCTCAGCAAAACTGTTATGTTATGGATCAGCCTAGGCAAGAGGTTAGTCTTTTACCTCAGTTGAACAAAGCATGTGGCCTTGACATGCATAAAGACAAAATAGTCGGTTTTATTTCAAACAAGGATGGTAAAGAACAGGAGTTGCAGGAATTTGGCACTTTTACCTGCCAGTTGCATCAAATCAAGGAGTGGTTATTAAAAAACGAAGTTGGCCATTGTCTTATGGAGAGCACAGGAATTTATTGGATAAGCCTATACACGATACTTACTGAAGCTGGTATTAATGTTACCGTTGCAAATCCAGTTCATATTAAACAGATTCCCAAACGTAAGACTGACCGAAAAGATGCCCGATGGTTATGTACTTTGTTATTACACGGATTGACGCGTCCAAGTTTTATCCCTGACAGCCAGCAATGCGCCTTGCGGGATTATTGCAGAAGCAGATTGTTTTATGGGCGTCAACAAACCAAAATCACTAATAGGATATTGAAGATATTGGAGAGTAACAATATTAAACTCATGTCCGTAATCAGTACGTTACATACAAAAACAGGACTGAACATTGTCCGTCTTTTAGCGGCTGAGGTAACGGACAAAGCTCTGTTATGCAGTTGTGCAAAAGGGAGAGTAAAGGCCAAAAAAGAACAACTAATGATGGCCCTTGAAGGAACGCTAACCACTCATCATTGTATGCAATTGAGAATGTTGTTAGAAGATTATGACCATGTACAAAAGCAAGTTGATTTATTAGATGCCGCTATTTCAGCTATCATAAGTGAACGTTATGCGCGAGCTGTTGAATGCCTTGATAGCATCAGCGGCATTGGCATGAAGTCGGCGGAGGTTATAATCAGTGAAGCGGGTGACGATATGACCCGTTTCCCCAGTGCGGATCACTTTACCGCATGGTGTGGCGTAGCTCCCGGAAACAACGAGAGTGCCGGTAGGCATAAAAACGTCACCGTTAAGAAGGGTAATACCTATCTAAGAGTTGCTATCGTTACAGCCGCATGGGCCGCTGTTAAGATGAAAAACTCATATTGGCATGCGCTTTTTGATAAACTGCGTAAACGTATGAAGGCGCAGAAAGCGATCATCGCTATTGCCAGAAGGCTATTAAAAGTTGCTTATAAAACAATCCAATCCTTGAATTTGTACGAAGAAAAAGGCATTGCCCACTTCCTCGACATACAGACGCGAAATATGCAATATATCCGGTATAAAGCCAATAAATAATTAATAAACATAAAGGCCGGATAAGGTTTTAGAATGTAAAGTCTGATACCCTAAGATGCCGATTCTATATTAGAACTCAGGCTTGTTCAGAAAGAACGCAGAGGAATTTTATTTTTAACTTTTGAATTGCTGATCCTTGATTTCTTGGATTGGTAAAATGGAGCTAATTAAAGTTAAAAGCTGCAATTGGTTAAAATCAGTATGTCGTATCACAAGCGTTGTAAATAAACCACTTCTTAATCATTTGTTCCTCATTATTTCCCGCTAATTTTCTTTAAATGGTTTTTTCCCCATTCTTCCATCGGGGCAGCAACCTTATGGGTGGTTAAACAATAGTCAGTAATGGCGTATTCAATTCTTACAGGGTAATCATCAATTACAGTTCTGCTGATCAATAAATTCTCTTCCAGGTGCTTCAACTCTTTAGACAATACGCGGTTAGTTATGTCAGGAATAGAGTTCGCAATGTCATTAAAACGCTTGTTGCCATTATAGATTGACAGGATAACCGGAAGTTTCCATTTACCACCAAGCACGAACATCGTATCTTGAATGGCCTTGATCTTTTCTTTAAATCTTATTTCGTTTTTCTTAACGGAAGTGCTCATAACGTACTAAGTATACTTTAGGATACAGGTATCAAATATATACTTTTATCCTTCTACTTTTGTTGAATAAATAAGCGATCAATAATTATGAAAACAATATTCATTACCGGTGCATCTTCGGGCATAGGAAAAGCCACTGCAAAACTCTTTCAATCCCAGGGTTGGAACGTCATCGCAACCATGCGTAAGCCTGAAAACGAAACAGAGCTTACGCAACTGGAAAATGTAACGATTTTGGCTTTGGATGTTACGGACATTGAACAGATAAAGTCAACTGTAACTAAGGCTACCGGCTTATTTGATATAGATGTAGTTGTCAATAACGCCGGATATGGACTATTGGGTGCCTTAGAGGCCTATACAAATGAGAATATTATACGCCAGGTGGATACTAATTTCCTGGGTACGGTACGCGTAACACAGGAATTCATCCCACATTTCAGGGAAGCACAAAAGGGTTTATTCATCAATGTTACTTCTATAGGCGGACATACAGGTTTTCCATTTACCAGCATTTATAATGGCACGAAATGGGCCGTGGAAGGATGGAGTGAATGTTTGTCAATTGAGCTATCCATGTTTAACGTGGGCGTAAAAACCGTTGCGCCTAGCAGCACTAATACAGAGTTGTTCAGTCATAACGTAGATGTAAAGCACCTGCCTTTTTACGAAGCAACAGAGAAAAAAATGGTTGGCATGATCAAGCCGGCTTCCAGCCCCGAAGAAATTGCCGAAGTAATCTTCGAGGCCGCAACTGATGATAAAGACCAACTACGTTATTTTGCAGGTAAAAGCTCAAAAGCTATCTACGATAGGCGGCAGGAAATAGGTGCGGAGGCTTCTGTAAAGGAAATTAAAAAAATGTATTTTGATAGTCTAAAAACTGAAGTCTAATATTTTTAAGTTGTAATTAAGGTCAAGTTTAAACCTCATTGTAGCGAGCTAGTTTTCCCCACAAAGGATGACTAGCTTTTTTTATTTTTAGAAGAACCTTATCAAAACGACTTTCGGAATGCCAAAGGGGACAAGCCCGTTTTGGATTTAAACATCCTGCTAAATGATTGGGGATGATCAAAACCTAATTTATAGGCAATCTCGCTAATAGTTAAGGAAGTGGTCGATATGCGCTCTCTAGCTTTTTCTATTAATTTATCCTGGATATGCTGCTGTGTATTTTTACCTGTAGTTATGGTAAGTAGTGAGCTTAGGTAATTACGCGAAAGATGAAGTTTTTCAGCCACTTGCTGCACTGTCGGTATGCCATTATTAATAAGATTAATATCCGAAAAAGCTTCTGAAAGAAGCGTGTCAAGTCGATCTAGTATCTTACTATTAGCAATATTGCGTGTTAGAAATTGGCGCTGATAAAAGCGGTCAGTATAATTTAGCAGTGCTTCGAGATGATTTATAATAATAGGCTGACTGAATTTATCCAGATTAGCTTCATACTCCTGCCGGATATTTTCCAATACCCCAATCATGATCGATTCTTCTTTATCAGATAAAAACAGAGCCTCATTGACTGAGTATTCAAAGAACCCGTAATTCTTAATGCTTTTCGCTAAGGGTGTATGCCAAAGAAGATCGGGATGAACAAGCAGCATCCAGCCATTGACCTCATTAAACAAGGCTGCCTCTGACTGTTCAATACCAAAAACCTGCCCTGGCGCCATTCCGTATAATACGCCTCCGTCAAAATCATAACGTTGCTGCCCATATTTTAGATTCAGGTTGAGGTTACGTTTAAGCGCAATACAATAAAAATCAAATACCATAGACCGGGAGATTTCCAGAAACTCGTCATTGACCCCGTTTAATTGTAACACACTTATACAGGGGTGCATGGGTAGCGGAAATTTCCTCAGCCTATGAAACTCGCTGATAGAATGTATATGAAACGGCGCGCTGTTTTTCATATCGTAAAGCTACGAAGATTAGTGATCCGAAGACATCCCAAGTACTTGTGCCATATTGCTTTGTACCCAATGCTCCATATATTTACCATTTTCCAACCGTATAATTTCAATTGCTTCAAAACTAATATAGGCTCCATTTCCTTGCACACCGAATAAGTTACCGGTGTGCTTGCCACTGATTATCTTTTGTGTAACCACCAAATCATGTTCGGCTACCTGATGTAAAGCTTTTACCTTGATCTCTGACAGACCTGAGTGCAAGGCACTGAGGAAATGGAGAAAGCTTTCCTTACCATTAGGTGTGCCGGGACGTGATGCATGGTTGATCACCTCGTCTGATACCAATTCATCCAATACAGCAGAATTGTTTTGCTCAATGCATGCCTCGTCAAATTGGTTAATTACTGCTTTGTTCTTTTCCAGTTCTGTGTTATTCATAATAGCTGTTTGAGTTGACAAAGTTCTATGTCGTTAAGCTATAAAATTTAACCACATGTAAGGAGTTTGTAACTAAATGTAAGGCTGGGAAGATTTATAGCAGCTTACTGTTAAGGCCATTAAAAATGGTTGACTTTAACTACGAAAAGCAGTGGGAAATGATATTACCTATCTTTGCTCCCATGAATAACAGTGCGCTAAAAGAGGCAATAGATGGATTTATAACATTATCAGGGGAAGATTACGACCTCTTGGTTAGTTGTGCATCGCGCCGTGAAATAAGTAAGAAAGAAAGGTTATTGAATGAGGGCCAACTATGCCAAGCACTTTATTTCGTTGAAAACGGATATCTCCGTACATGGTATAATAAAGATGGTATTTCTATTAATGCAGACTTCACTTTTGAAAACAATTTTACTTCTGTAATAAAGAGCTTCAGGGACGGATTGCCATCAAATCTAAATATTGAAACAAGTGACGAGGCAGTCATTTGGATTATTAACCTAAATTCAATCCGGGAGCATATTGCCGTAAAGCCACAACTCGCCCGTTTTATTAAAAAGGTAGCAATCAGTATACTGTTGACCGCAGAATCGCATCATGAGCTCTTAAAGTTTCATACACCTATGGAAAGATACCATTTCATAGAAAAGAATAATCCTGAATTATTGCAGAGAATATCTCTTTCTCAGATTTCTTCTTATCTGGGCATTGCCAGGGAAACCCTGAGCCGAATCCGATCCCGTAATGGACAATGATTGTGACTTTGGTCACAGGTTGTTACCAGGCATATGTTCGAACTTTGCTTTACAAACAAGAAAACTATGGAATGGTACAATTATGTTGCTGCCTTTTTCTCGGCAGTATTTGTCTCAAATGCAATACCACATTTTGTAAATGGTACTTCAGGTGATAAATTTCCAACTCCCTTTTCAAAGCCACCAGGGAGAGGATTATCTTCGCCGGTAATCAATGTGATATGGGCTGCCATCAACATTGTTATTGCTTATGTTTTATACAGAGTAAGCCATATGAATTGGCAAAGTGCTCCAGCCATTTCAATAGCACTTGCAGGATTTATCCTGAAAGCTTTAGGTGCTGCCTTCAATTTTCAAAAAAAAGAGAAAGCATGACGTATTGATTTTAAAATGGCGCTTAAGAATGATCAAACCGGAGTTTGCCGGCATTGCAAACTCCAGTTGTGATGCAAAATGAAACAGGGAGTAAAAATTGCTTTTTTAGGCGGTCTTACAATTGCTTTGCTTGCCAACAATTAGGATTGTTTAATCATTTGCAATTCACTGAAAATTTTAATTTCTTCTCCTAATCCAATGTCACCAGTATCTAAGATTCGATTAAAACTAATACCCCAATCCGACCGGTTAATTTTACCCGTTACTGTAAAACCGGCTTATGTACCATGTCTTTCATCACTGATCAGCCCACCACACTTGACCTCTAGTATCACCATTTTTGTAACACCTTTCATTGCCAAATAATTGCCCATTTAGTTGAAAATCAGCAAATTTTTAGCCTAGTTGCTTTACGACTAAACTATTTGGGGCATAGCCAAAATGTTTTTTGAATATATACGAAAAGTGGGATAAATTTTCAAAGCCGGCTTCGTAATAAATATCAATGGGTTTTCGTTTTTTTTCCTTCAAAAGATAATGCGCCAGTTCAAGCCTTTTTTGAGTCAACCACTTTTGGGGAGTAACCTGATAAGCTTTCTTAAAATCCCGTTTAAAGGTTGTGATGCTTCTGCCCGTCAGGTAAGCGAACTTTTCGATCGGCATATTGAACATATAGTTTTGTTCCATGAACCTTGTCAGCTCTGCTTTTCCGGGTGAGGAAAAATCGGCCAATACCCGATCGATATTCTTATTAAGCGTCCTTAAAATGGTAATAGCTTCAATAATTTTTAGCCGCGACAATTCCTCCGGCAATTGGTCATCAAGCTCGAAGTAAGGAATCAATGAATTGAAAAAGCTATCTAACAAAGGAGATCTGCGGATACGGGTAATTGTTTTGTGAGGCGATTGGTAAGCATCAAAAACATGCGTGGTATAGTAGTTTCTAAGTTCATCGCCCGTTAGTTTTACTACGATGGCTTTATAAGGCTGTCCATCTTTCTCATATTTGATAAGGGTTGCAAATTGGTTTCTTGGGAATAAATGTGTTTCGCCGGCACCAAAAACAAAAGTTTGATCAGCATGTATCACTTTTAATTCGCCTGATATTACCTGAACCAAAGCATGTTCTTCCATGATCATTTCTCCGCGATAGCTAAACGCTTCGCTACAGGTAAAAACAATGCTGGCGTTATTATTGATTTGCCTTTTTGCCATCGTACAAATTTAAGGATAAAGGAAAGACAAATAACGGGCTGCCCATCGTTTGAACAACCCGTTGTATATCGTTAGTTAATGTCGAATGTTACACCTGTAAGTTCTTCGCTCAGCGTCCATAACTTCTTTGCAGCATCTTGTTGCAGAGCAAACGGAGCGGCGCCTTTTAAGCCAAACATATTATTTTGCCAAGCACCGCTATAATAAAATTCAGGATCGTAAGAAGCTACATTTACATCTTCACAATAGATGCCTCCCAGGTCTCGCAATTGCGGACTTGTAGCGCACCAAACTGTAGTTGCTGCTCCTTGCTCAGGTGTTTTTTGAATACGTTGCATCGCTGCCTGCGTTTCAGGATTAGGTGCACCGGATGCATCTACAGCACCTAATGCTACATAATCATCAAATGTAAGATACCTGCCCAGATTGGTATCTAGGATTAAACCGGGATGAAGGCTATAAGATCGCACACCAAACTTCCGAGCCCTTTTGTCCAATTCTATGGTAAAAAGAATATTGGCTGTTTTGGCCTGGCCGTAAGCCTCAAATTTATTGTATGGCCTTTGATTGTAATTGACATCTTCAAAGTGAACAGGAGAAAAATAATGGCCTGAAGAAGATACATTAATGATCCTTGCGCCTGCTGTCTTTTGGATTGCCGGCCAAAGTGCAGCCGTAAGCTGGAAATGCCCCAAATGGTTGGTAGCAAATTGTGACTCATAACCTCTGTCATCGCGTGTTAAAGGATTCCACATGATGCCTGCATTGTTAATCAGTAAATGTAATGGTTTACCCGAAGCCATATATTTGTCAGCGAAAAATGAAATAGATTTTGGGTCGAGAAGATCCATTGTTTGCAGTTCTATACTACTTAAGCCATGTAAGTTTTCTTTCGCTTTTTCAACATCTCTGACAGGCACAACAATATTTGCGCCGGCCGCTGCCAAAGCCTTTACCGTTTCAAGCCCCAGGCCACTATAGCCTCCTGTTACGATAACATTTTTACCGTTAAGGTCTATCCCCTTTAAAACATCTGTTGCGGTCGAAGCGGCATTAAAGCCTGAATTTAGCGGATGCTGTAATGCCCCGTTATAATTATTTTGTTCCATTTTTTAATATTTAATGAAGCAAAATTAAGAGCTGAATAACGGCGAACTTTGTTGGGAAGTCCTATTTGCTTTGTTTTTAGGATCATGTATGATTATGCAGTTATAATCTTAGATTCCACAAAGCAAGTTAGAATAAAGAAAGAATTAAAGATAGGGCTACCTGTAAGTAGCCCTATCCTTAATTATCAGGAAACCTTTTTCAAGGCACCCGATTTGGTAAACAAGATGTTTTTTACTTTAGCGACACTTGCACTAATACGGGATTTTTTAACCCTGCAATATCGAAGTGTTGTCCGGATGCTCTTATGACCAAGCATTTTGCTTACATCCTCTAATGGCACTCCATTATTAAGCATAATATCCGCAAAGGTATGGCGGGCAAGATGTGTATTTAATTCACGTTTTATCCCGCATATAACGGCCAGTTCCTTTAAGTATGCATTATACCTTGCATTGCAGTTTACGGGTATCAGGCAGTTGTTTTTAAGGCAATAGGGATTTGTAGCATATTTTGAAATTAGTTCTTCTACTATTGGCAGGATAGGAACCATTTCGATTACTCCAGTTTTTCCTCTTTCCTTGCTAAGCCAGCGTTCCTGCTTAATGCCAACCTTTATGATGTTTTCACGTGAAAGCCCATAAATATCCTGAAAGGCAAATCCCGTAAAACACTGAAAAATATAGGCGTCCCGTACTTCGGAAAGCCTTTCAATTTCGATTTTCTTGTTCAGCATAGCATGGACTTCTGCCATTTCAAGTGGTAGGACTTCCAGTTCACCGCCCCCACACTTAAACCCTTTGAGTGGGTTCCTATCCAATCTGAGTTCGGTTACACAGTGTTCAACTATCTGCTTTGTTTTCTTAACATGTTTCTTGGCAGTTACCTCGGCAAGTATGCTATCAGCTTCCAGTGTCAGGTATTTATAAAAATGGTTTGCAAAGGACGGCGGGATATCAGCAAGATTAATATCGCCAACTCTGTATTTGAAAGCCATAAACTCAGCTACTTTTGTTTTAGTCGTCCTCCAATGTTTAAGTGTTTCATTTGACCTTGTTCCGGCTTTTACCATTACCTCAAAGTTGGAGATAAAATCGGCAAAGGCTTCCAGTAGAGTCTTTATATTGTCGGCTTCAGAAAAAGCATTATTTGTTACTATAGATTTTTCTTTCAGGCCGAGATAGGAGTTCTTCACCATTAACGGTGTAATCTCGTCAAACTGGCTCCTAAGAACAGTAAAGTGGTTTTCAAGGTCGCCTTCAACAAGCCCGATCTTTAGGTTGGTTGCCTTTGCCTTTGAACCTGGTTCGGTGTCCCGCTTTAGTCGGGTGTCCCAAAATTGAGGATTGATTTTTCTTGACAGGGAAATATCTTCGTATTCGCCGTCAATTGTAATACGGACATAGAGGGGGGCCATGCCGTCTTTGGTTGCTTTGGAACTTTTCAGCCAAAACATAATAGCAAGTTTCTGATTGCTTTTCATCTTTCACACTTTTTAAGTTATCAAAAATCCTTCCCGGCTACTACCGGAAATTAAATTGATTCCCTAAAACTCATTAACACAAGCCTTTTCGGAAAATCGTTACCCCAAATGTAATCTTTAAGATGGGGCACCGAATGGGGCACCATATGGTTTGATTTACCCTGATTTATTTTGACCTTCTTTTTTGTAATTAGTTTGGAGAGAACCGCGTAAAAACAAGAAAAGCGCACCTAAGTGCGCTTTTCCTTCAAAAATCAGTGGTCGTCTTTCAGACCTCTGTGATCCCGCTGGGACTCGAACCCAGGACCCCAACATTAAAAGTGTTATGCTCTACCGGCTGAGCTACGGAATCATACTTTTCAACTTCTTTGGTTCGGTTAACCGTTTCCGTTTAAAGTGGTGCAAATATAGGGTTCTTAACTATTCCCTGCAAGCTATTTTTTAAATTAATGTAAAGCTTTTTTTAAGCTATTAAAAACCAGTAAACTACAAATTCAGAATCGCTATTTTACCGCCGTTGCCCGCCAATAATACAAGTTTTCCATGCTTCGCCTTCCGGCAAACATTGAAACTTGTGCTGTCAATTTGCTTCCAAGTCCTGCCTGCATCGGTAGTTAAATTGCTTCCGGGGGTACCGGTTGAAAGGAATATGCCTGATTTTATATGCTCAATACAAGATTGAAAACCTGCCGGTCCCTTTCGTGGCAACGTAAAAGCAGGAACCGGGCGCTCTGTGTGCAGAACGGCAACCGAATCTGTTTTTTTGTCATTAGCATAATCGCCTCCGATGATAATTCCTTGATTTTGTTCTATAGATAATGAAAAAGCACCCTCACTACTTTGCCCGTGTATGATGGGCAGATTTGAATACTGCCATTCGCTTTTGCCAGGCTGCAATGAAATAAGTCTGGCACTTTTACCTCCCGAAGCAATGTAGATCGCACCTTTATCTGATACTCTTAAGCATGTGCCGCTCGCAGCAAATGCAGCTTCACCTGATAAAGCCTCTGGTCCATTATTTGATTCATTCCACGTTTCGCCGCCGTCTTTTGTCTCCAGTAGTAAAAATTTATTATTGATAGGGTCGCCCAAAATGTAACCGTGACGATTATCGGCAAAATCCATGGCATCTAAAAAATAAGTTGTATCTGTTTTTCGATATTTTTCCTGCCAGGTTTGTCCTCCATCTGAAGTTTTTAAGATAAACGACGGTGTGCCCGAACTCATGATCACGGCCTCTTTATCATCAAAAGCTTCGATATCCCGAAAATCTGATTTTTCGTAACCCTTTATTTGTTGCCAGTTCCATGTTTTGCCGCCATCGCTTGTTTTGGCTATGTAACCTTTGCTGCCGCTTATCCAGGCTGTTTTGTCGTCGACTACGGATAAACCGCGAATGCTTGTTGGCTTATCCTGCTGCAAAATGGTAATAGTTTGTGCTTTTAAAACAGAATTGAATAGCAAAAAATAAAATAGTGTGCCTGAAAAGAAAAAGCGGATTGGCCTCATTTAGTTTGATATAAAGTGTTTTATAAAACCTAAGTTAAACTTTCAAAGACCGTTGAACAACATAATATTGATTTTTTCATTTATTAAGTTGCAATTTGCCGGAAACGATTATATTTGCACGCTTGTTAATAAAACGATAAGCCCGGATGGCGAAATTGGTAAACGTTGCGGTCTCAGAAGCCGTTGAGAATTGTCTCTTGAGAGTTCGAGTCTCTCTTCGGGCACGCCTTTTTTAAGTGAGAGAATAAAAATGTGAGAATTGAAAGATTCTCACATTTTTTTAATGCCCAGGTGGCGAAATTGGTAGACGCACCATCTTGAGGGGGTGGCATTCGTAAGGATGTACGAGTTCGAATCTCGTTCTGGGCACTCACTTTCTTAAATAATGTATTTAAGATTTTTTCCCTTCTTTTAAGTCCTGAACTTCCTGTTGCAGTACATTGACTTGTCCCTCGAGGACTTTCAATCTGATCTCGTTGATCCTGCTTTGTGTTTCCTGCAATGAGCTAATATCTTTTATATCGCCTTTCAACTGAAAATACCCCGTCATTACAGAAACAACAATACTTATGGTACTGGCTATAGTCACCATCATATTCTTGATAGTGATGCCCCTGATCTCTCTGTGTTCGAATGTTGTCATGATTTGGAAGTGTTGTTTTAGGAGTATTTAAGATTATAAAGGGGTATATGCCTTTTAAGTAAGATTGTACTTATTGGCCTTGGCTGCGGCATATGCTACTAACAACCTGATGATGTTATATTATATTTGAAAAAAATTGAAGAATGAAAAAGGCAATAGTCACTCTATGTGTCGGTGAAAAATATAAAAATTTATTTGATGAATATTGCCGGAGTAACTGGACTGCCTATTGCACTATGTTTAACTTTGATTTCATCGTTATCGACAATAATTTAGATACGTCTGAGCGTGCATTAAAGCGATCTCCATCATGGCAAAAGCTTCTTATTTTATCCCAGCCTTGGTCAAATAAATATGATCAAATTGTATGGATTGATACTGATGTGATTATAAACACAAATAATGCATATGATATTACGAAAGATGTTCCTTTAGAAATGATTGGTGGCGTCGACCAGTATGCTATTCCAACTAAAGAGATATTCGATATATCACTTAGGCGGCTCTATGACGTATGGACGAGGGACAATGTACCTTTTATTGATAACAAAACTCCCGCAAGCTATTATTCTAACCGGGGCCTTCCTGCCAATCAGCTGCAAAAAGTAATGCAGGCAGGTGTTTTTGTATGCTCTCCAATTCACCACCGCGAAAAGTTTGAATACATTTATAACAACTACGAAGATACACACGGCGGAGAATGGAATTTCGAGAACCCGGCGATGTCTTATGAGCTTGTAAAAGACGACCTTGTGAAATGGATTGTGCCGCAGTTTAATTTTTGTGTGATAAACATTATATCTGCATTTTATCCTTATTTGTTAGATGTCAAGTCATCAGCTTTAAAAAACTTCTATTACAAAATTGTTAGGAGACTAACCAAGAAGGAACCGCTACAGATAAATGAAGCAGAACAGCAAGCGTTAAAAAATATTTATGAGCTTTCGGTATTTATGCACTTTGCTGGGTGTGCACATTTGATGCCTAAAATGAAATCCATATTAAGCAACAAAATTAGTTATTGATAAAAGGCTTAATCGCGTCTCTCCATACTTGATATCCTTGGCCATTTAAGTGTAAGCTATCGCCACAATCATACTTTGGGTTTAGTCCATTTCCTTTTACTAACAAGGTGAATAAGTTAATATAAGTGCTATTGTTTTTATGGCTCAATATTTCCAATTGTTTATTTAGACCCCTTATGTCATCGAATACAGGTTTATGGTCTTTATATCTATTCCAATTTGTAGGAAAAACGCTCTGGATAAAGATTGAGGTTTGGGGTGATGCTTTCTTTATCAATCCCACCATGCTATTAATATACTCCGCAATGGCTTTTGGTTGAACCCCACTAAGTAAATCATTTATACCAATCTGAATAAAAATTTTTTTTGGGTGTTTATTTACTATATAATCAAGTCTTTCCAAAACCGAGGCTGCGCCGTCTAAGATAACCCCTCTATTCTTTAAATCTATATTGTTGAAATATTCAGCTACTTCAAAATTTTGAGTATGGCTATCACCAATAAAAACTATTGAATTACTATCTATTTCAAGTGTTTTAAATTCAGAGTTACGAATTTTCCAAAACAAGTTTTCATTTTGTAAGGGTGCGGACTTAGAAAATATATCTTGATAGAATTGAACTTTCCTAATAACGTAAATAGTTGCCAACGGTAGGCATATTACATTTAAAATAATGGATAATATAAATCCCTTTTTCATATAGCAAATATATGCCCTTATTACGTTAGGTAAGTGTGACTTGTTTAAAGGTGCCAGTTCCAAGATACGAACATCTAACATATTGCGTGACTGGATTCGTCATGCCTGTTAAGGTTTGCTGAAATACACCGTTAGTTTTCATAGTAGCAAGCATGCCATTTGCAGGCCAACCATCCGCAGCAGCGACATATTCCATAGTCATACCTTCAGCCCAAAATGTGTAAGACTTATCAAACGTTGTACCGGCGAAACTCTTATTGGAAAACTGCTGTGCAGGTAATGGCTCAAGCGTAAACCAATCCTGCCAAAGATTTCCGCCTCCGACCCAACCAACTCTTACATAAACTTTTGTTATTGGGCCTCCGGAAAAACTTGTCACTTCCTGCCTGAGCATTCCCGATGAATTTTTACAAGTAGTTAAAAACCCATTTATAGGCCACCCATTTGAAGTAAGAACAAATTCATAGGTTACACCTGCATCGTAAACAGACGGAAGCGCTGTAGAAATTCTTCCCGATTGCCCCTTATCTACTATATCGTTACGACGATAATAAAGAGGGAATAAGACTTCATAGGTTTTACAAGCGATTAATATTTTTAGCGACTTCGCAGGATGTATAAATTCATTTGGCTTTAATGGGTCATATACAGTAAAATAGTCTTGCCCTTGCCTTGCATCTTGCCAAAGTGCATATAAATCTATATAGCAACATGCATATTTTCTTGCAAGCTCACGCAATCCTTTGTTATATTCTTCATTAAATATTTCGCCCTTATGTCCTAACTGGTCATCTGTAGTTGTATTCATTGAACACAATATGATAGCTAATTTATCTTTTGTGAAATTTGAATTACTACGAATTGTATTAAGTCCATTATCCATTATGTCGATAAGCTGTTGGGCTGTAGAGACTTGCATATCATTTATACCCCACCTTAAAATATATACGTGTGGATTAGCTGACAAATCATCAGCTAAAAATGTATTTAACCAATTTTGGGTGGATTGTCCGCCATGACCCGCATTAACAAACGACACATTGGCAATATAGTCACTTGCAGCCAGCTTGCTGAAAATTTGATCTATAGCTGTATCAGCACCGTCATCAATCCCACCTGTCGTGCTATCTCCAGAAAAAAGCACCTTTAAAGGAGTCGGAGAAGAAGCAGCCTGATTAGCATAAAGTTTTTTATGAAATGAACTTAAATATTCAGTTCCAAATATGTGTTGGTTAGTATCGGCATAACTGTTTAATTGTTGTTTAACTGAGTTCCCATTCGGGCTGTTTCGCAAAATCCTTACATTACCTTGTATTCTGGTGCCATATTTATTTGTAGGAATAGACGAAACAAAGAAGTCGCCGCTGTCTTCAATAACTTTCTCTGCTGCAAGTGCCGCGTTCAAGGCTGCAGTATCATCCGTTACACCATCTCCAACCGCCCCATAATCAACCCTGAAAGATTTAATTTGCCCGGACGGCTCAGATGATCCGCCGCCACCGCCTCCCGAAGGTGCATTGATCCAATGTAAATCACCATCGGTATTGCTATTTTTTGCCAATATCTGCCCACTTGTGCCTCCGGAAGGAATTTTAAAAAATCCTGTAATTTGTGCCTGCAGCTTTCCTAATGCTTGTAAAATACTGTCGGTTGCTGATATTGCTGCGGCACTCCCAAAGCCAATACCGGTAAGTATTGTGTTTAACACCCGCGACATGGTGAAATATTTATTTGTAGTGCCTTCGGGTACTGCATCGGTTGTGCCAGGCGATGCAATAATTTGAATGTATGCGGATCCGCTCCATCGGTATTCGTTGTTGGTGTCGGTAGTTATATAAATTTTTCCGGTTTCGCCGGTTGCAGGGAGCGATGCATAATTTGCAACTTCCAGTACGTCATCAACATAGCTGGGGAGCTGTGCTGATGCAATCTTTCCGCTGCTATCTAGGCCCGCATAGCCATTAGGGGTGTTTTTATTATCGGTTTCTTCAAATTGTACACCCGAAACGATCAGCGAAATCCCGGTACCCCAAACACCTGCATTTTTGGGCCCAAATAAATAGTATGACGCAGTATTAATATAAAAATCTCCATCGGTGCCGAGACTGTTGGCCGGGTTGGTTGTGCCGTTTAATATGGTTTTACCATTACTGCCATTGGTTCCGTTTGTTCCGCTTGTGCCTTGTTGCCCCTGCGGGCCTGTTTGCATGGAAAATACCTGGCCCCATGCCCCTCCGGTCTTTTTGTAAAAGATTCCGCTTACAGTATTTATAAAAGTGTCTCCGTTATTGCCGGTTGCTGTATTTGGTATGGTAGTGCCGTACAATACAGTGGTATCGGTGCTGCTTCCTGAGGCTATTGTGTAAACAATTGCCCAGGCACCTGCTATTTTTTGAGCAAAGGAACCTGCGGCGGTGTTGATAAATACGTCTCCGTTTTTGCCGCTGGTATTTTGCGGAAGCACCGGGCCAAAGGTTAGGTTGGCCCCGGCGTTAAGCCCTGAATTAATAAATTGGAGCAGTGTCCCAAAATCAAACTGGTAGTCAGCATTATTACTGATCAGGATCGATCTGTCGGAGGCGTTTATAGTTTCGGCTATGGGAAGCTCGCTTATTTTTTTGTCGTTTGCCATCTGTTTAAAAACTCGGTTATTGGTAAATTGTAATTGTTAGTTGCGCCCGGATAATTGAAATCTGTTTTGTCGACACCTCTAATCCGCGGACCAGATTGGCGGCTGCTTTTATTTTTCTCATTATAGCGCCAAAGCGGAAAGCCTTCGTGGTTGTCTTTTAAAAACTTTTCTATATCATTGGCATAGGCATTTGCTATACTGCGCTGCTGCTGCACTAATTTTACTATCTCGGGTGACGAAAGGGCATCCCCATTATCATGGCGTTTAATTACCGGGCCGGTTGCTGTATAGTGTACCGCGTCGTTTTCAATAAAGCGGGCAAAGGTGAAATAAATCAGGGCAGGGGCAAGGCCTTCGTACAAAACAATACGACCATACTCGTCAAGGTATTCGCTACCGTTTAAAAGATCTTTATAAGCCTGAGGTGCATCGTCCTTTATAGTACCGTCATCGTTGCAATAGGTTATTAATTGATAATATAAAGCATAACCTAAAAATGGTTTCAGATCCAGTTCCTGGGCTTTTTTAATGAATACTTTGAGGCGCTCGGGTTTAATATTTACGTTGATATCCTCGTATTGCTGAAATATGGTTTGATTGATTAAATAGATCATAGCATGGCCTCGTAACCCCTTTGGGGGAGTTGAAAATGTTTGTTTATGATTGTGTTTATTGATATTGGGGAGCCTCAAGTTGGAAGCCTTGAGGTTAAGTCAGGAATCAATTTTTTGATAGACTTAGAGCTTACAGCTAAAGACTTATGGCTTAATCAAGGGCACATGGCTTCAGCTTCGGCTTGTTTAAAGCCATAGGCATATACCAAAGCCGCTATTTTGCTTTTTTGAGGAATAGCAGATTGCAGGAGCTCATTAATGCTGTTTCCTGCCTTAATACCCGGGGTGTCATCGGCTGCTATCGCTGTCACCGGTACAATGTTCCAGTTGTTGCCTGGATTTATATCCCTGTAAAAACGACTAAAAATTTCGGCCAATGTTTCGGACAGGTCAATCCTGTCGGAGGCAGTATTATCATTAAATTCCAGAATTGCCTGTTTCTTTTCGCTGCCGTTGCTAAGCCCCGATGATTTTTCGGCATTGATCAACTCTTTGGGTACCGAAAAACCTTTGATGATGCGGGCCTCTACTGACCGCTCAGTAGTTTCAAAGAGCTTGTCGTTATTTTGAATAGGGTAGGCCTTGAATTCAGGCTTGGAGTTTTCGTCTTCATATTCAATTACAATGATCTTTTGTGCGCTTTTTGCTCCCTGGAATGCACCGAGGTCTTTTTCAAGCTGTGATGGTATATTAATACCTGCGTATTCATCGGCATCGGTCCTGGTATTTTCGGCTTCTTCGCGGCGCGATTGCATAAAAAGCATCGTTGATGGCAGAAACCCGGTGGTTACTTCGCGGTTGTTGAAAATTTTGATCCCGGCTTCGGTTTCAAAATCTTCCCATACAGAATCGGCTTCAATCAGCGGGTAATCATCAACTTCAGGATTAGAATAAAACAACTGGCCTTTATAATTTTCCCATCCACCGGCAACGTGCACCTGTTCGCTAATTGCCTCCGGGTTGGGATCATACCTGTTTAAAAATGTGATCTTGCTGCGCATGATATTTTTCCAGGTTTTGCGGCCCCAGTCGCTATATAACGCATATTTATCAGCAGTTTCCGGGTTGTCGGAGTCGCCCATGCGGATGTCCTCGAATTTTACATAGCTTACTGATGTGATCCTGAAGCTGGCATTGTAATTTACATGAATACCGAAACCTGTGAATAGCGCTTTATCGGTGGCCAAAGCTTTTAACAATTTAGCAATGGTTAAACCTTTGGAGTTGATCACCTGTTTGCCCAATTCCTTTTGCTCAAACCCATTGCCGGCTATGAATTTTGTGCGTTTATTCCAGCAGTCTTTTGCTGTTGGGGATCCGGCTACCAACTCCAGCATGCGCTGAGGATAAGCGTTATCCAGGTCATAATTAAGGATACCATAGGTTTGATTTGGCCTTACCAGTATTCGCCGTTCAATTTGCGGGAGGTAGGTTTTCATATTGAACCTCCTTTGTCTAAGATTTCATATTCTGATAATTTACGCTTATTATCGGCCTGCTCTATAACTCCCCCTTCGGGGGGCCGGGGGGCAAACAATGCCGCTATATGCGGATATCGTTGTAAATACCATTCGGCCTCTTCGTCGCTTAAATTTTCATTGCTGTGAATGGCTGCCGAACCGGGTGCAAACTGGTGGCGGCCCGGTTTAAGGATGTACTTTTTTTTCAGTGTGTCATTAGTCATTAGTCATTTGGTCATTAGTTTTAGGTTATAAAAAGAATCTTAATGGTCATTAGCCATTATAAAATGACTAATGACCTCATGACACAATGAATTATGCTGCAACCAATGCCTCAATAGCAGCTATGGTGCTGGCATATGTGGCGGTACCGGTTCCAGGAGCAATAGACACCGCACGTGGTGGATAAGGCTCTTTCATTTTATCCGGGTTGGTAAGCTTTAATTTGTAACCGCCATCAAGCGACTCATCAGCGGCGTTACGTTCCGCGTCGGTAAGGATCAACCCGTTTACTGCACCAAAAAGCTCTATCGCCGAATCGCTTGAGTTATAGTTGTTAACTGTGATGGCACGTATCCTGCCATATCCCATGGCCATAAGCTGCGCCTTAACCTCAACGGATAAACCGGCGATATTGAAATCGATCTCTTCGGTATAACGGGGGCCTACCTGGGTTTTGGTTAGTTTAGATGTTGTATTGAAGCTGTTGTTTGTTCCTTCAAATTTGTAAACCTTCGCGTTGCTTACGGCAGTCAGGCCTTTAACAATAAGCGGATTGGTGGTATCATAAGTAAGTACGATATCATCTGCATTAAAAATGTAGATCACATCCTCAATACCTGAGGTGATCGGCTCATCTGTGCCCAGGCTGAAACCGGCGTTTATTTTATTGTAAATTGACATGGAGTTAGTTAGTGAATTAGTTAATGACTGAATTAGTGAGTTATTGAATTGGTAGGCTATTGAATCAGGAATTATTGAATGTTGATTTTAATTATTGATGTTCTATGGAATCAACTCATTAATTCAATAACTCACTAATTCAATAATTGATCTTACGCCGACAGGTAAAACAGCTCGTTGGCAAATTTGAAGTTTACGGCTGCTTTCATGCGCGCCTTCATACGCACCACGTTATCATTGGTGTAAGGCTTTAGGTAAACGGTTGATAGCTCGGAAGCATCACCCAAAAGGTCAACACCAAGGAATAAGTTTGATGATCGTGCACCTAAAATGGTATTAGCCTGCCAGTGGTTCATAATCTGGAGCGGAATACCCAGGTAATCCATCTTTTTCATATCCGTAAAGGCATTGATAACGTTGAGTGCTTTGTTGGCCTGTGCCTGGGCATAAGCGTAACCTACATGCAAAGGGATCTGTAAGTTAAAATCCTCCTGGATCCTGTCGGCAGGGTCAAGTTGGGCGTAAACGCTGCCCAGTACCTGTAAAACATTGCTTACGTTAATGTAGTTTACCGTAGCAGCAGTTGCAGTACCGCTAAAAGTTGCGGGTTTACGGCTGTTAACTTCGTTGTAATTGCGCACCAGTTTAAATGAAGTTGCGCTGGCAATCTGGATAAAATATGATTGGCCCTGAATAGCTATGCCTGGCGCACCATTAGTCGTGTCCTTGCTGGTACCGGTAACACCTGTAATGGTAACAACGTCGCCATCGGCAAGGGTTGAAGTATCAGCTACGGTTACAATGCCGTTTGCATCAATTGCTGTTGCCGCCAATGATGTTGCAGGTTTGCTTAAACCTACTTTATAAACTCCGGATGCCGCTGCAATAGAAGGAAGTAAACCAGGGAAATCAGCGGTAAAAGCTGCCTCCTTGGTGGCGCTCTTGCCAAGCCAGTACAAACGTTCGTTAGCTATCTGGATTTTAGTTAAATAGCGCTGTACCATAAAATCCGAAAGGTCGATTACGCCCTCGTAATCCATAAAGGCACCGGGTTTTAAGGCCTGGGCTTCCCAGCTTTGGGCAAGCTTATCCCATTGTTCCTGTTTCATAAACTCGTAAACTACCGGGTCGAGATAGCTTTCGGTTTGGTGGGCAGTTGTACCCTGATCAGTAAAGATGCCCGATGGGTTTTGCAATACAACGTCGTCGTCAACATCAAGAATTACCTTGCGGGCTTTTACGTCGTTAATTACTGTGAGTAGGCCTCGTTTCACCGAATCGGCTTCGAGTAATGTGCTTGCCATAAATCCTGCCAGCGCTTCGCCGGCGTAGGTGTTGTTTGTAAATGTAAATTGAGCCATAAAGTTTAGCCCCCCGGCCCCCTAAAGGGAGAGCTTTTTAAACTGTTTTACTTATAGGGATAGTAAGGATGGGTTAATTAGATGCGATAAGGTTTAGGTGATATGTTGATTGGTTTAGGAAGCGATAGCTTTTTTAACCGCATTCTTGGCGATCTCGCTTTGTGGCGCGAAGAACGGAGCAGGTTCGGTATGGGCTTTATTGCTGCGTTTTGAACCTTCGGGCGTAAAGGTTGATTTGATCTCGTTTTTTACCTCGGTACGTGTTTTTTGCAGACGATTGTTTGCTTCCTCAAGTGCATTGCGAGCCTCAGTTAGTAAAGCATTTTGCGCATGTAAACGGGCCTTTAGCTGTTGCATGCGGTTTTGTACATCTACAGGTTTTTTAGCTGCTTTAAATTTACTCTCAGGTAAATCCTCGTCGTCATCTTCTGCTTCAGATGCTTTTTCAGGATCGGCAGGTGTTACGCTTTGAATCTTTCCTTGTTTAATGTCCAGTTGTTTGCCATCGGCGCAGGTGTAAGTGTCGGAAATGGCCGGTGAAGTCATGTCTTCGTCCTGGTAAACTTCGGCACCTTCTTCAATTTGACCGCTGTGGTGCAGTGTGCCTTTATCGGTGATGGTTTGCTTGTTTACCACTTTCTTAAAAAAGTTCATGATCTTGTCTAATATCGATGTAGTTTTCTCGATAAGTTCTTTGTTTTCGATGTTCATGCTGTTGTTATTTTTTATGTTTAAGATTTTGTTAATGCATCGCTGGTAAACCGCAGGAGCGGCGCTGGTATAATTTTTAATAAGGGCGCTGTTAGTGATCTCTGTGCTGTAATCCTCAACCTGGTCAATAAAACCCAGGTCAAGAGCCTGATCGGCTGTCATCCAAGTGACGGAGTTGATCAAGTTGTTTACCTTAACTCCGTCCAGGCCAGATTTGTCCATGTAGATCTGCGCCAGGCGCTCCTGAACTACATTTAACATCTGCACATCTTTCAAAAGTTCATCGGCATTACCGCCGGTACCTACCATTGGTTTGTGGATCATGAGCAGTGCATATTTGCTCATCACTACCTGCCGGCCGGCCATTGCCACAACAGAAGCTGCCGAGGCGGCCAGCGCATCAATATAAGTGGTAACCTTACCGGGATGTTTTTTAAGCAGATCGTAAATGGCAATGGCATCAAATGCGCTGCCGCCTACCGAACTGATATGTACTTCAACGTCGCTGTCGGCTGCCGCCTCAAGCTGGGTTTGTATGTAAGCCGATGATAAGTTGCCTGAACCTATGCAGTCAGTTTCAGTGTCATATAAATAAATTTTGTAGCTCATATTGGATTGTTGTTTTGTCCGAAAGTCGGTAAGTAAGAAAGTCCAAAAGTGGGACTGGGCTTATTATTTTGCCTGGAATAGCAGACGGTTTTTTGACGTCTTATAATGCCGGTTGGCATACATCAAAGGTAGTGGTTATTGCTTGCTTTAATGGTGACAGTAGTTTGTCAGTGGCTGCCTGAACCGGAATTTGTTGAATTATTTGAATGAATTGAAGTTGCCTTGGCTTGTTCTCATCATCAAGGATTTTTTTAGTTTCGGTGGATTGACATAACAAATGTCGGCACAAAATTCTTTTATTCTGGTGACAGTGTTTTGTCAGCGGATGAATTTTTAAGCCGCTTTTTCAGAAAAGCAATTGAGCGCACGCCAGATAGTACGTTCATCTTTATTGAATTTGATTTCGGCCTCAAGTACTGCTTGGTTTTTAGAAATGCTACGTGTTTGTTGCTGTGCATTTACCCATAAATAAATTTCACGGTATACAAACACTTTGGTAGTGATGAACCCGGCCTTATACATGGCCGAGAATATACCCTCATCAAACAGGGTGTTGGCGATTTGAATATCCATTTTGGTTAGAGTTTAGAGTTTAGAGTTTAGAGGTTAGATGTTAGAGGTTAGATGTTAGATGTTAGATGTTAGAGGTTAGAGTTTAGATGTTAGAGTTTAGAGTTTAGAGTTTAGAGGTTAGAGGTTAGAGGTTAGAGGTTAGAGGTTAGAGGTTAGAGGTTAGAGGTTAGAGGTTAGAGGTTAGAGGTATGTTTGCTGTGATAATTGGCATAGTTTATTTAAAGGTTTACGCGATTAATAGTTTGAGCGAGGATGTTTTGCTGGTTATTAATGTCTTTTACATCAACATAAACAGGAGGGAAGTTATTGATCATTTGGTAGGCAAGCGTGTTGGCCAAGTCTTTAACATCATTAACAGGTTGGTTGTAGTACCTGTTCGCATTGCCACCATCAGTAAATATACCGCCGACCGCATAACCCCGGCTCAGATTAGGCATAGAAAAGTCGCGACCGCCATGAGCCACGTTAATGGCACTAACCAGGTTACGAGCCCATGGGTTGCGCATAGCTTCAGATACTACAATAGCTTCTCCCGAGCGAAGGTAAGCGTTGGTGTTATCTGTACGGCTGTAACCGGGAAGTAGCGCCCCGCGACCGTCAGACTCATAATGCAGACCGCCTTTGGCATATTGTGGTGGTTTTTGAGCCACGATAGTGGCAACCTGTATGGCAGTGGAAGCAATTATGCCGGGTATTACAAAAGGAGCCAGTACACCCGTTTGCGAAGTGGCCTTGGTAACTGCTAACGCTCCATTAATAACAGCTTGCAATATTGACGCTTTTTGCTCTGATTTAAAGGCTTTTACTTTTTCGGCGGCTTCCTGTTTTTGATATTTATCTTCAATTGCTTTTTTCTGTGTGCCCGTTAGGTTTTTATTGCCGAGTTCGGCTGCTTTGTCTTTCTCCAGGCCTTTTATTTTAGCGTCGCTTTGTGATTTGATATTGTTTTGAATAATAGAGAACGCTTTATCAGATACCTGTTGTGCTGTCTGCAATGCAAACTCTGTACGCTGTTGTTCGTATTGTTGAGTTAAAGCTGTAATGTCTTTTTGCTTTTGATCTTCTAATGCTTTAATCTTGTCGGCGTTGCCGGCAGCCAGTTTTATCTCGTAACCATATTTATCATCAATAAGTTGTTTTTCAGCTTCTAATTTCTGACCCGGTAGCAAGGCTTTACCAACCTTTTTTTCGTCTTTCGCTATCGTATCCTCATGCTGATGGCTGTCTATCACCGCCTGCATTTGCTTTTGAGCTTCTGCGAAATCATTCTTATTGAAAAACTGGATCTTATCGCCAATACCAAGATGGAACTTCTGCTGAAGTTGCTCGCTTTTTTTGTTGTAATCTTCCTGGCTGATCAGTTTTTTATCCAGTTGTTTATTCAGTAACGCGAACTCGCAATCATAGTTTTGTTTGTCAAGTTCAATCTGTTTGGCAAAATCAATTGCTTTTGCTTGTAGAATTTCTGAGGAGCGGGTTTGTTCAATTGTCGGTTTTTCTACCTTCTTATGAGAGATAATGGGGTCGCTGTTATTTGTTTTATTTGATCCGCTTTCATTTAACTTCTTGCCTGACAAAATTAGTTTTTGCCTTGCTTCGATTTCATCATATAATTTTTCATTTTGAGCATTGAGTAATTTTGTGTCTGTTGATAGATCATAAATTATTTTATCACTGGATGCTCGCTTTTTAGATGCCTCATCAATAGCATCTGCATACCATACAGCACCCCAGCCCTCGTCACCGGCAACAGGCTTATAATCCTTATAATCTTTATTTGCTTGTTCTTCTTTTGTTATCAGATCAAGATTGTTTTTACGCTCTTTGGCTATTTTTAAATCATTTTCCAGTGCCCTGCTTGCATTCACTGTAATCCTGCTTTTTGCAGCTTCCGCGTAAGCAGCGGCAAGAATTTGATCTTTTAAATTCCCGTAAGCGGTTGCTGCATCTCCTGCTATAATGGCTTCATCTTTCATGTTTTTAAATGTTCCGGGCCATTGATCTTGTAACGCAGCTGCAGCTTTCTTTTTTTCGGCCATTAACAGCGTGTGGCTTTGTGTGGCCCGATATAGAGCAGTTAAGTTAGTGATTTCACTCTGTGCTGCCTGGTCTCCTTTTAACTTGGTTTGTATGAGCGATTCGGTAATAACAGCATTATCCTTCATAGCCTTACCAAGGGCCGATAGCGTGGTTTGTCCCTTGAGCATGTCGGCTACCCAATCGATAATTACATCGCTATAGCTGGCAAGCAAAGTGATGCCAACAGAGATGAGAGAGTTCCACGATAAAAATGATGACGCTAACTCCTTTAAAACGTTTTTAGGCTTTTGTCCTGATGCGGCAAGCTCTTTATTTTGTTCGTTTAGCTTTTGCATTGCATCCACTACCTCGGGCAGCTTTTCGCCAAGTGCTTTAAGGCCATCTTTTATACCATCAGCAAATTCTGGTAGTTTGCTATTTACGCCAATTATTGAAGTTTTTAGCGCATCTAAGGCGTTTTTATAGGCTTCAGCCTTCTTGATATCATCATCGGTTATACCTGCATTGTTGTTTTGACTTGTCATAGTTTTTTTATTGAATTTGTTTTAAACAGATTGTGATATGGTGTATCGATATTTCAGGGAGCGGTTTATATTGATATTTTTATGAAAAATATGCCATTTGGCATTGTCGATTTCCTGTTTTAACCATAAATAATTGGGCCAACACGCATGTGGCTGACAATAGCAGATTTGATTGTACAAATACTATTCTCGGGATTCCATAAGGGTGGTTAGCATAACTTTGGAGGCAGAACGGCTACTGTGCGTGAAATGCCACATTATTTGTCCGCTTTTGAGCTTACTCGTGTAATATCGGCTTGGATTTCTGGATTGTTAAAGAGGTATTCCGGTGGGGAGCTACTCATATCAATTTGATCAGTATCCCTTTTTGAAAAATTACCGCTTATCCAAACTTTATCCCCAGGGTACACACTTGCTAAGGAATCTTTAACAGAGACTTGATCAAATGGAACAGCCGCATGGATGATAAGGGCATAATCTTGTGGATTTTTAGCGTCAAGAACCTTACTTAAAGGAATCATAAACGTTACATCAATATATTTTGAAGGCCAATCATTTACATTCATTTTATAAATGGTTACGGGCCATTTGTGAAATGAGCCTTTAAGAGAATCAAGGATGAAGCTGTTCAGTTTTTCTTTCTCGGTGTCAAATAGTTCAGATTTCTTTATTTCATTATATTCTGAGTTGTAAAGTGAATCTGATGTAGTAAGGTGTTTAATCAGAGACAATTGCTGTACCGAACGATCATCCTTAATAGAGGAGGTTTCCGCTGTAGGTTGGCAACTGTAAAAGAAAAGCGATAGTAAAAATATCTTTGAATATTTCATTGTTTTAAGGCTGTTGATTGATTTTTTTAGTAAAAATATCGAAAAAATAATTGCATTTAAATAACTTTATAATTGATAATATTTTTCCAAAACTTTTTGTTATTAAATAATTGAATGCTACTATACTTCCTTCTATTTAACATTGAGATTTGATTTTATTTAAGTAGGAAAGATTGGATCTTCTGCCATTTATCACTTATTTCCTAAAAATAGAAGATTCTTTGCCCGTAATATCAATTGCCCATATGTAAAGTGGTCCATCTTCAAACTCGTATCCAACTGGTGGATTGCTCCTAAAGGTCTCTTTTATTGAGGCTTTCTTGTTTATTGTGATGGAAAAGAAAAGCATAGGAACATTTTCGTTATATATATTTTCCGTGCTTTGAATTTCATATCCGGTATAAGTGCCTATAAAAGTATTTTTTAATTACGTAAACTATCAGCGCTTTCTTTCTGCTTTTTTTATCGTTTGGTTGTTGGACTTCGATTTTTAACATGATAACGTAGGTTTTGCTAATTTTTTTGGTAAATATAAATTGCAGTTCGCATAAATCAAATATTGGGGTGAATATTTTTTACACTTATCAAAATTTCAATACTTTACTTTAAAAATGATTTAACCACCTCAACGTGATCATCCCAGTTTTACCAATTCAATTTTTGTTGGCTGTCCTTTACGCCAGCTATCAATTTTGTTAATATAATAATAGCAACTATCCTGCTCAAGATAAACCGGAATAAGGAGATCAAGCTCAAGGATATCCCGTGGAGTTAGTAAAAAATAACGCACTACTTTTTTGGTTTGAGTAAGTATTTTTTCGAGCTGGGGATAATAGTTTGTTTTTAAACCGGGTTGGACCTTGCCGTTAATCCCTGGTTTATCACAAAAACAAAGGTTGAATTCGCCATCAGGCTTGTAAAAATAAGGAACCGATACAATATCATTTACTTCAACCGTCTTTTCGCCATCTGTAAATTTTACTTTAGGATAGTCTTTTAGACTAAGGAGGCTTAGCTTCTGATCAATTAATATCCTTGGCGATGTGCTGATGCTAAAATCATTACTGTCACTATCTGGATCGAGCTTTTTGATCTGAGCTATCGTTCCGCCAGTAAAGGCCCGGTTAAGGGTAGGGGCAAACTGGCTTTCAAACAGATCGCTACTTGCCGGCAAGGTCTTATCTTTAACTATAACCTCCGAATCAGCAAGTTTCTGGGGCAGTACATTATCATCATCCTTGTATTTCATGTAATTAACTTGTGCGTAGCCCCCGAGTTGAAAACTTATAGTTTTACCCTGATCAATACATTTTGCTGTCCAGTTTTTTGCGATGGGGATATTAGCAACGATATCTGCAAATGAATTAAAGGACACGGTCCGGGTACTGTTGTCCGTTTGGCAAACTATGCCAAAACGCTGCAACGTATCTTTCAGCAGGTCTTTTTGACTTATATCCGGAAAAATGCGTTCGCATTGAACCTGCTGACCATATAAAATTGGCTTTTGATCAACATCAAATCTAAATACGGCACCTTTGTGAATAGTAACCGTGGTATTGTAGCGGTGCAGGTGGTAAGTTATAAATATCGAGTCGCCTTTATTGAGCTCAAAATCGTATGTCAGCTTTAAGTTTTTAACTGTTTCTGTACGTTCCCTGGTATTAGGTGGATAGGCCTTGTCAGTAAAGTTTATCGTTTGTTTTGTCGATACACTTTCATGACCATTTGCATCGCGATAATTGATAATGAGTTCAAAGTATCCGTTATCGCCTGTATTGGCTACGCCATGCATATCTAAGTCAAGCGTGAGACTTGCAGTGCCATTAATCCGGTCGGCCGCGTGATATTCCTGAAAACCTATCGGTAATGTCCTGTCAGTATTATCATTGGCATGCATACCTAATTGCCCGCCGTCAATTATAAGTTCATTGTTTGTCACATATAGTAACGATGCTGATTTGCTCAACCCATCAATGGAATTTTGAAAATCGGTGCCATGTTCAAATTCATCATTGGCAAACTGGCAAATTAGTTTAGGGTATAGCTCATTTTTAAGTAATGATCCGGTTGCTTTATAGCCCGTATTATTGATCATCAGCTCGATAGCTGTTTTAATGAAAAAGCCGGGACGCATAGTATAAACATCCAAAGGCTTATCAAAATCGATCTCGTTTATCGACCCATAATCAACAACAGGCCATATCCATCCATCTTCTTTTTTCTGTGATGCAACTATAGTATCGAGGTTCCACGGATGGTCATAAACCTGCCATGGCAGGCTTTTTCCTAAGTTGGATGTTGTGCTGCTGCTATCGCCCATATCATAAATCTTACCTTCCAATGCGTCAAAAAAATCAACATTGCCGCTTAGTATAGTAATGTTGGCCATATCCTGCTCAACGCTGTTAAGCACAGCCAGCCCATAAGGAATAATCTCAAGACCATCCTGTATAATTTTTGCCTGGTAATTATCATAGGGAAGTGCAGAGGCAAAAGCTATATCATCTGGAAAGCCCAGAATTTGGCGGTTACGTTGTGTTAGTGGCAGCTTAAACTGGTTGCTGGTATTACCCTGCTGATTTTTAACCTCGGCCAGGTTGTTAATCTGAAATGTAAGCGCGATAGGGCTATCATCGGTTAGGTCGGCCAGTTGGTCATTAATATAAAGTTGTATTTGGTTCATAGTGTTTTTAATAGAGGTTCCTTGAAAACAATTGCTTTATTATCAATAATTTATTAAGTTTATTTGCTGCTTCCGGCTCGGGAAGTAACCTAAAGCTGCATTCAATGCATATAAAATATTTCTTTATAGTTGCTGTACTGGCATTTTGCCTGTTATCCTGTAAAAAAGATAACAACGCAGCTAATCCTGACGTTACTATAGTGGGCAAATGGTATCTTAAAAAATACCAGACCCGCAGTTACAAGAATGATAAGCTGATGAAGGATACCAGCCGTGCCAACTACACCGATACCGATTTTGAAGTTTTTAATACCGATGGTTCCGGATATACATCAAATTTTACCACTGGAGGTGAAACTGCACTAATAAAATATAATTATACCTTAAACGGAAAGGTATTGACTATAAGCCAAAATACACCTGCTTTTTATGCAGGTACTTACACGGTAATACAGCTAACAGAAAATACCCTCGAGGTTACTTATGAAAGTGCTATCATTTTTAATGGTGATCATTATCACGGCATCGATAATATCCTTTTCAAAAAGTAGCCGTTGTTTATTGGGTTTGAATATTTATCGACGGCATATTAAACGTGATGCTGAATGGTGCTTGCCCGTTGCGGGTTTCATACTCGCTGTAGGTGGCGGTATTGATCACTATAGTTTGCCACCTGATGGGGTTTTTGTTTATCAGCATTTGTACTTTAGGCGAGTATTTTATGGATTGTAGCCCCCTGATATCATTTACAGACAGGTCTTCGGCCATAACTTTCATTTTTTGCCCTGCGCTTTTGCTGATCACTTCTTCAATACCTTCCTGAGTTTGCCAGTTTTGTACAAAGTTTTTTATGATAACAGCATTTTGTACATCAAGACTGATTTCCTGATTAAATACAAATCGATAATAATTCCAGGCGCCGCTAAGGCCAATCCATCTCAGGTATATCGAATTATCGTCAACCGCATCATCAATCCTTACTGTTTGTGGTTGGGTTAATGGATGCGAGCTATTTTCATCATCATACTTAATCTGAATGTTGAAATAATATGCTTCGGATGGGAAATTTGCATTAACCACAAACCTGTGCAGACCGATTGGCCCGCTTAAAGGAAATTTAAAAGATGATTGATTGCCGATGCTAAATTTGCTGCCATCTTCATTCAGGATCCACGAATTATCTTCGTTTTGCAAATAATCGGGTTGCGAACCACCAGGTAACTCGTTCCGGTTAATATCAAGCAAAGTTAGCAGGCAATAAGGCTGAAGATTTATCATTTCATCGGTATAGATAAATCCAATATCAAATGGATATCCGGCAGAATATGCAGGTTCTTTAAAATCTGTGATCCATTGCGCGGGCAAGTTGGTATTGGGTACATAAGCAGCAAGGTTACCACCATATTTATCCCCAAGCTGTTTGGCTGCATAAATTGCGTAATAGGGGTATTGGATTTGACTGAAACTGCTTGTAAATCCTTCGCTTGATCCGTCATCATAATGCCAGGCATATTCAACCGTAAATTCTGCACAAAGGGTTGTATCACAATAGTCAACCTGGTTGTAATTATTATTATCAGCCGGACGCAATAAGCTTTGCAAAAAGTTTGAAAGATCTGCTTTCACCAATCCGGTATTGTCAGGACGGTTTATTGATTTAATGGAGGCCGGAATATTAGTCAGTGGGTTGGTATAAGTGATGCGGGTATGCAATTCATAATATGGATACATACTGTTTATATTTATAAAACCAGTTGTGTCACTACTTACAAAAGGCGTATCGACCACTATATTACTAATGCCTGTAACTTTTTCAACAATATAAACGCCCTTGTAGGCTGTTGTATTCAGATAAACTTTATCACCTTCTTTCACTTTAACCAAACCTGTGTTTACATCTCTAAAATCAACATTAACACTGATGCTGGCATGCCCCTTTTCGCTATCGGCTGTTATACTTTTAATTGTGAAATCTTTTCTTTGATAGGTGAAAATGATTGGATTAAAAGCTGCATTCCAGCGCGAAACATATCCGTTGGGAAGCGTTACTGACGGATCGCCGGTTAAAAGATAGGTGTTGGTTGCAATACTGATCTCTGCTGTATCTGTACAGCCCAAAGGGTTACTGTCTTTTACAATTATGTGTTTTAGTCCTCCGCTTATGTTTATGAAAACAGGGGAGCTTTGCCAGGTTATGCCCATATCAATACTGTATAATATGGATGCAAAACTTGAGCTTGCATTAACAGTAATTTGAGCATCAGAAGCCCCCGGTGCTGATTCGATCTTATTAAGATCTATGTAGTTTATTTTCAGGTCGCAAATGGATGGATTAGTAGAAGGATTGTTTCCTGCTTTCACCGATACTAAAGCGAATGATATATAATCACTCCTGATCATATCTCCCTGTGGGCTGTATTCATAATCTCTGATGATACCCGAATAAAGAAGTAATGATTGCCCTGCTACAGTAACCGTGAAATTAGCCGATCCTCCGTTTTCTGTGCGCTGGTAAGTAACTTCACAGTTATTGCCATTAATAGGTTGTTTGGTGTCGGCATCGATAATGTTAATGAATACATCTCCCTGGTCAATCTGTCCTCCGTTCTGATCGGGGTAACTTGTTGAGGTAATGATTTCATTAATTGTGGCTATTATATTCATTGTTTATGGGTTGATTTAAATGCGGGGGATTTTAGAAAATGTCGAAATACATGGTTGTTAAAGTTATAGTTAAGCCTACGCCGGTAGTGTTAACATCAAATTTGTTATAAACTGGTACACATTTGGCTTTTTGCCCTGCTTTTACCCTAAAGTACCGTCCCTCGCCTTCGCGGTATTTAGAGGCTTTTACCACAAACTGATTGGCCATTTGCAATGCCTGCGATATGTAAGTTTCATTTTCGGCTGTATACTGTCCAAAATCTGTCTTGAACAAAAATTCCATGTAAATGGTAAAAGCATTATCAACAGAACCATTAACCTGTGGGCTTACTTCGATGGGTTGAAATGGATAAAGAAACACGCAGGGAAAAGTGATATCGTCTGCAAGGGTATTCAATTCGGCCTGGGTTCCGTAGGCAAATGCCGGGTTGCCGTTAAGTGTTTGTACAACAGCTTCTATTTGGTTTCGCATAATAATTAAAGTCCCCTATCCCTGGTTTGGGGCGATTAGATATTGGAGATTGCCTTGCAGGGATAAGGCGCTTAAATTGAAGTTTGAGATAGCTCGCTATATCGCTTTTGATATTCGGCTTCGGTTTTGTTAAGCAGCAGCTTGGTTAGAACCCGTTCATATGGCATATTCATGATCAGGTGCCATTTGGTGATATCGCCGCCCGCCAGGGAGTTTACAGTATTGATATACTTGAATTTTTCGAACGCCTGGATGCCCGCTCTTTTTTCAAGCGCAGTAGGAGCCGATGCCAAAAGTTTGTTTTCGCTATCGATAAGCTGGGATAACAGGTAAAAAAATGCTTTGAGATGGGCAGTGCCTCCGTTACCCGTAGTTTTTTTACTTCGTTAATAAAGCTTTCCACTTCGTATTCGTTGTATTTATTGCCTGTAGCCCGGCAATAAAAGTATTGCGCCAATACCTGGCAACAGGCGTTTAATGAAGGATTAAAATGCTCCTGCCAATCATCTTCGCCATGTGTTTTTATATGGGTATTGATTTCTTCGGCTATGATGTCACGAGCAGCCATAAATGCGCCGGCCGGTTCAACCGAAAGGTTTTGCATTACTTGTACTCGTGTTTTACGAAATGATCCACCATCTGGCGCAGGTAAGGCGAATGTTACTTCTTTAGGGATCTTGTTGCTGTTGTAAAGGTATTTGATCTGGTATGACAAAGAAAGTACGGCATCGCCAAACTGATGCAAGTCATCATGGTTTTTGATATTCTGAAGTTCATTAACCGGTATGCCCGAAAGTATACTTATAGCTTCAATATCTGTTATATCGGGTTTTCCCTGTAATTCGATCAGTGTTCCCAGTGTTAGCTCATTTAGCTGGGTTGGCATCTGTATGCACAGTTTACCATCAGTGGTTTTTATTATTCGTTCTATCATAGCTGTAAAGCCTGTTTAAGGTTTATGATTTTGTTTTCGCAATGGTTAGATGAGACCGTACAGCGTACCTGTTTGCTGTTTGTTTTGACGGTGCGGCAGGCGTGATTGAAGATTTCCTGCCTTGTTTATTTTCAGTTTATTAAGTGCAATGTATCTTAACGGATCTATTAAGTGGTTCCATGAATCAACAGGCTCATTAATGGTTTTACCAGTTGCATCTGTACGCCACTTGTAACGGTTTAGTTCATTACGCAGGTTTACACTGCTGCCGGTTACATTTATTTTGTAGCGTTTAAGAATATCAATGGAGTTTTTAATACTATCAGCACCCTTTTTTGATGCAATAATACGCCATCCCATGCGTTTTAATTCTTCTATTGATTTAGGTTCGGCGCTGTCAGCAATGATCTCGTTGTTGACATTTACTCCAACCTCTTTTAATTTTGATGATATGTCCGTATTGGTCAAACCTGTTTCGTAAAAAAGCTCGTTAACCCACAGTTCGCCGTTTTGCTGATATAGTTCAATGCATCCGGTTTCGTCATTAGTAAAGCCAAAATCCAATCCCAGGGCTATTAATCGTGCTTCGGCAGGAATAGATTCGCATATGTACCAGTTATCAAATATAAGTCCGGTTATTTTGCCGGTTAAGCCACGGGCATATACTTTCCAAAGTTCTACGTCAACAGCTTTCAGTGCTTCTATTTTGCCGTGTACTTCGGGTGTTAAAAAAGGGTTATGCCTATGGTCGGATACAATGAGTTGTACACCCGGTTTACCAATTAAGTGCTCATGTACCCAAAAGCCGGTGTTTGGATTGTAGTCGATAAAAATGCGTTTTTTGGTGCGCAGTGCCAATTCTGTATATACATCCCATGGCAGGCCATTGGCTTCATTTATAAACAGATAATCGCGCTTACCTGATTTTGCGTCCTGGCTGTTGTCGTAACTCTTAAATTCAATTATACTTCCGTTTAAGAACTCGAAAATACGGTCGCTTTTATTATAGTTTTTAATTTTTGCCTGCAATACCTGCGAAGAGCTATATATATTTAAGGCATCGCGCATGGCACCCGCTTTAAGGTTAGGAATATCCTGCCCTACAATGGTGATCACCTGCTTGGGGTTTTCGCCTGCAATGCAAAACAGCGCCTGTTCAATAGCAAATGTTTTACCACTGCTGGTACCACCCTGGTTAACTACAATATGTGCGGTTGATAGATAATTTTGTTTGAAGATAACAGAACAGTGAAAACCCTCAGGTTCCTTAAACGTAATATCGGTTATGATTTCTTCATCGGTCATTGGTGTTAATTGTTTTAATCGGGTAAATAAGGTATCTATCAGGTATTGGTGTTATAGTTTTACATCTTTTTCATTGCCTGCAGGGGGAGGGCCCGAGTTAACAATTTCTACTTTTAATGTATTTCCGGTTTCCGGGGTGGCTTGCAGTGGTTCGTGTTTTTCGTTCCATCCCATATTTTTTAACGCGAACATTGCCCCGGTTGTGTTTTGATGCAAATGGACTTCATAACCAGCTTCTACGCGTAAAACTCCCTGTTTAACTGCCTGGGAAAACCGGCCCTGCTGTACATAGTTATAAAATTCCTGCCGGCTATTAAAGCCGAGTGCAAGGGCTAAGCCAGATATGGTTGCCGGTTCGGGTTCACGGTCCCAAACTTTATGTTCAATAGTTTCTGCATTGTCTTTACTGCTTTTTATGGGTTTTTGCTCAAGGTGGTATTCACCTTTTATGTTGGTGAAATATTTATCAATAAGGCACTCAACCTGAGCTGCATTATTACAAGAAAATATATTTGGCTTCATTATGTTTAAAATGCCGAATGGCATAATTGAATATTCAAATGTCGGAAATATTTTTCACAATTACTAATTTTATTGGTAAATTTTTGATTTAAAATTGATATGAGCAGGATATATAAGTAAAATGAATTGGATGAAAATATTTTCTTTTTAAATAGAAAAATGTTTACATTTGTATATGAGTAAAGCAATCAAAAACCGTAATACAGCTACCGAAGCCAGGCAAGGGCAGGCCACATCTCGCCCTTATGTATTTACCGATGCGCCTATGCAGGTTTTTAATGATCTGCTGGTACCTTATGAAACTTATTTTAAATCGCCTTTAGCCAAGCTCGGGGCTATAAAACAAGGGTTGCATTCCCATTCCATTACTGATTTATTAAAAGTAACCGGTGCTACTCAAAGCGATATTGCCAGGTGGTTGCATATCACCGAGCCTACTTTGCGTAAACATTTGCAAAGCGCACACGAGCTAAACCAGGGGCTTAGTGAACACATTATTCAACTTTTTGAGCTTTTTGATAAGGGTCTTGATACCTTTGGTTCCCTCGATGAATTTAAAGGCTGGTTAAAGCATTTTAACCCGGGTATTGATGCAATCCCTTATGATTTGCTTGATACAATAACAGGTATAAGCATTGTGATAAGCCAGCTTATCCGTATTGATTACGGCGTACTTGCATAAAAACAATTGTTTAAGATCACTGAAATAGTTTAATAATCTATCTACCTATCTTTTGAACGTTTACCGGATAAGCCAAACCAAATATGCCCGCGACCGTAAGGGTTCGGGTATTGATGGACGCTGGAACTCATTGGGGCAATACATGATTTATACAGGCGGTTCACTTGCGTTATCATGTCTCGAAAAACTGGCACATTCACCCGGCACAGCTTTGTACGCGGGTGACTTTTCTGTTATTATATTTCAAATACCAGATAACCTGCCCGTTTTTGAAATCACTGTAAATAAGCTTCAAAAGCTTAATACTAACTGGCATAAAGTTATCAACTACCCAGTTACCCAATTGCTTGGTGATACCTGGCTTCGTAAAATGGAAACAGCTGTTTTGAAAGTACCTTCAGCAATTATCGACCTGGAGTACAATTATCTGCTTAACCCATCCCATCCTGATTATGACAAAATAACCATCAGCAGCGTGAGCAAATTTACTTTTGATCCGAGACTTAAGGCGCAATAAAATCTTACACAAACAAATAACTTAAATAATTATTTTATAATTGCACGGATAACCTTTACGCATCCTGCATCGAGTAATTATAATGGGTATTAATAAAACAGGCATTTTAATTTTTGCAGGCTTGCTCATAAGCATTGGGGTGTGTGCCCAGGATAAAAAATACATCCCGATAGGGCATACCAAATATAAAGACACCGTACTTGTTACCCATCCAGATACTACTTTCGAAAAAGATATTTTTGATGTTATCGGATCTGTTTTTGGTGAAAGTAAGAAACCCGGTAAAGTTGATTCTGTAACCTCAAAACCGGTAATTTCAATTATTCCGGCTATAGGTTATACTTTGCAAACAGGCCTTGCCGGTACCATATCAGGCAATGTCATATTCAGAATGGCACCCGATACGCGGATTTCTACCATAACGGTAAATCCTGCATACACTCAAAATAAGCAGGTAATTATCCCCATACAATCAAACATCTGGTCAAAAAACAATAAGTACGATTTTATCGGTGATTTCAGGTTTTATAAATACCCGCAAAGCAGTTTTGGTTTAGGCAGTAACTCTGACAGGGATAATGAAAATCCGTTGGTTTATAGCTTTTTTCGTTTTCACGAAACCGTTTTGCGCAATATAGCCGGTAATTTTTATGCCGGTTTAGGGTATATTTTTGATGACCGATGGAACATGTACGAGAAAGGACAGCTGAATGGAAAAGTATCTGATTATGAAAGATACGGGCCTGTTAGTCGCGCTATATCAACCGGGATAACCTTTAGCGGGTTGTATGACAGCCGCGGTAATCCGATCAACGCATCGCGCGGATTTTACAGCTCGTTGCAATACAGAGATAACTATACATTTTTAGGCAGCACAACTGCCTGGCGGTCATTAATTATTGATGTACGTAAATATTTCAGATTTCCCGAAAATTCAGACAATGTATTGGCTTTTTGGTCATATGACTGGCTGGTGATTAACGGCCGGCCGGCATACCTTGACCTGCCCGCTACAGGGCATGACCCAAGCTTTACTACCGGACGCGGATATATACAGGGCAGGTTTAGGGGGGCACAAATGGTTTACCTTGAAAGCGAATACCGTTTTAAATTAACACGTAACGGATTGCTTGGCGGTGTAGCCTTTTTAAATGGCGAATCATTTTCGGCAGCACCGGGTACGGCTTTGCAAACTATGCAGCCTGGTTTTGGTGCAGGTTTAAGAGTGAAATTGAATAAGGTATCTAAAACCAATATAGCTATTGATTACGGTTTTGGCCGCGAAGGATCAAGGGGCTTGTTTATTAATGTGGGCGAGGTGTTTTGATAAGTGTATATTGGTTTGATTGACAGTGCATTGTCAGGTGCTTGGATTTTGATTTTTGTATTTTTGCCGTTATAAATCCTTGAAAAACAGCTACTGCCTGGTGGCTTTTTTATATTTTTATTAAAAGTGTATTATCGCGTAATAAAACGGCAACTTTAGCATGAATATTGACGTATATCATACAAAGGTTAAAAAAGGTTAAAAATTTAATTTGTTTAGCCGTATTTAATGAGATTTGTAATTATTTATTGCTATGTTTATTCGCCAATGAGCCTATGATGCGTACCAGTTTTACTAAATGGTTTGTTTTACTAAGTTTATCCATTTCGGTGGCTTTAACTTCCTGCCAAAAAGACGAGGAAGTGAAAGATATTAACGCAGTTAAAACATCTGCCAGTAAAGACAGCGTATCATCAGTAAACATTATCAACACCCCGGGGAATTTCCTTGCCGGAAAGGGGACCCTGAAAATCACTATTGAAGATTCAACATACACCTTTGACGCCAGCCAGGATTCGATAGCATTTATAAATGTGCATAATGGCGACAATAAATATTTTGGTATCACAGCTATTAATAAAGCACACAACATGAGTTTTGGTATAAGCTCATTAGGATTGGCTTCGGTGAAAACCAGTAGTGATGTGGCCGGAAGCCAATTTTTATTTAAGGTTGATGAAAAAAAACCTTTACTTCAATATACGCTTACTCAATACGCCGGACAACAGGATTTTGGTAAGATTGACATGGATCAATACAACCACGACAATATGATTGCTAAAGGTACTTTCTTTACCTTTTTAGCTAAAGATGATAAGTCCGACTCTCCCTTTTACCGTGTTGAAGGTAGTTTTGAATTGCAGCTCAAATAAATCTCTGCTTATTGTTAACCTGGTTTTGAAAAGCCTGCATTCGGTAATGATAAGGTAAAAAAGCCATTACCTAATGACGATTAGTGAGCAAACAGGCGGCAATGCGGCTCTTTTTTAGTACCTTTGTGCAAATTTAAAAACATTGATGAAAGTATTTATTGCAGGTCTTCCTTTAGAAGTAGATGAGGCCGAATTAACAGCTGTTTTTGGTGATTTTGGGCCGGTTAAGTCGCTCAGGATCATTAAAGATCGCGAAACAAAAGAGAGTAAGGGTTTTGGTTTTGTGGAGATGGTTAACGAGGATGAAGCGAAAGAAGCGATACGTTGCATGAATGGAGCAAGTTATTATGGCCGCAGGATCACGGTTAACGTAGCCGAAGATAAAGGTCCTGGCTTTAACGGTGGTGGCCAAAAAGGTGGCTTCAGGCGTAATTAATACCAAATAAAACATTATTCTTCTTTTTCAAAATATTAGCCGGTTATGCCGGCTTTTTTATTTTAGCCACATTGCAGAATTATGTAGTTAGCTGATCAAGAGTTGTTGGAAAAAGCTTATTTTAGTATGTCTGTGGTGGGTAGTTGATAAGCTGCTGAAATAAAAGAAATTACTATAACCTTACATGCAATTTAATGGCCATCAATATTTACTCTTGTTATCCTCCGTGCGCTGGACAGCTAAATTTGCCGGTAATTTAAATTAATAATAGTGTACGCCTTTTTTAAACCGGCAATAATAGCACTTGTGCTTTGGCTCATAGCTTTTTCGGCTTTTAGCCAGGTGCCGGATATTAGCTATACTACCCCAAACGTTTATGTCATTGGTACCCAGATACCAGCGCTAAGTCCCTCTAACGCAGGAGGGGCTGTGCCTGCTACCATTTATGGGGATACTAAGGTTATAGCTGGTACAGGACAGTTTGGTAATATTAATGGTGATGCAGCTACGGCGCAATTTAAATTGCCGTTTGGTATAAGTATCGACGCAAGCGGAAATATATATATAGCTGAAAGTGGCGGAGGGATCCGTATGATAAGTGCCGCAGGGCAGGTTTCATCTATCGGAACAGACGCGTTACCGGGCCCCCCTTTTAACGTGCCCAAGCTTAACAACCCACGGGGTGTGGTTAAAGATAAAAGCGGCAATTTATTTGTAGCAAACTACAGCAATCATAATATATTAAAAATAACGCCTTCGGGCATCGTAACTGTTTTTGCTGGTATCAACCAAAATGGCACGGCAGATGGCCCGGGTAACGTGGCGAATATTATTAATCCTAACGGTATTGCTATTGATAAGGATGATAATTTGTATGTGTCGGATGGTAATAATGCTATACGCAAAATCTCTCCATCGGGCTATGTATACACACTTGCGGGGCAGCCTTCGGAAGGAACTGCAGACGGACTTGGAAATGCTGCGAAGTTTAAAAGACCGGCAGGGCTTGCCGTTGATAATAATGGGAATATCTACGTTGCAGACCAGGGAGGGCTTGTGATCCGTAAAATAACCCCTAACGGACTGGTTACAACAATAGCGGGCAGTGGTATCTTCGGAACGGGCGATGGGAATGGAGCTGCTGCTAATTTTCAATATCCCGTTGGAATAACGGTCGATCTCTCGGGTAATTTATATGTAACCGATGGCGGGATAGGTACTGTGCGGCGAATATCGCCGGATGGTGAAGTTAAAACTATAGCAGGGGGCGGCCCTGTTGGTGTTGAAAGCGGAGTTGGCACAGTGGTTCACTTTGGCAGCCCGAGTGGGATAGCAATTGGCCCCGATGGTAATTTATATGTGGCCGAATATGATAGAAATTCTATAAAAAAGGTTACAGCCACCGGATATACCATAGACAAAGCTTTGCCTGCCGGCCTTAGTTTTGATCCAAGAACCGGAACAATAAGCGGCACACCTACCGTGTTGTGGCCGGCTACTAATTATACCGTCACTGCGTACAATGCAAGCGGTAGCAGTAAGTTTGTATTGAGTATAGAGGTTGACGATGTGCCGAAACCTGTTATTAGCAACGGCGATGTTAGCGGTGCTATTACGGCCTGTGAGGGTTCAGCATCTGTAAATTATCAGATGTTTACGGTTTCGGGCATTAATCTTACAAATGATGGAGTTGTTATAGCGCCTGCCAATTTTGAAGTGTCGTTAACACCGGTTGGAGGCTATAGCAGCACGGTTACCATATCCCTTGCCGATTTGGAACTACCGCCTGACGGAGATGGGATCTCGGTTTATGTTCGTTCGGTAGCAACAGCGCCCGCCGGTAACCTGGCAGGCGATGTATTATTGAAATCAACAGGGGCAGCTGATGTTTATGTGCCTGTAAGCGGCGTAGTGAACCCGATTATGACACTGGAAGTTAGCGTTAATCAGCAAATTTTAGCCTGCCCCGGCGGGCAGGTGATACTTGTTGCCTTGACGCCTAATCCGGCTAATAACCTAAATTATCAGTGGTATGTAAACGGAAATCCGCAGGGCTCCAACAGTGTAAATTTTATAAGTTCTGAAATTAGCAGTACCGACTTGGTAACGGTAAAACTAACCAACACCGTTGATTGTACAAGCTCTCCATCCGTTACTTCTGCCCCGGTATCACCTATGTATATTCCATTAACAACTCCGGAAGTAACGGTAGAACAGCCAGATTTGGCTTGTTCGGGTCAGCCAGTAATATTTGTGGCAAACACACATGATACAGAGGGTGCCAATTCAGTTTACAACTGGCAGATCAACAATATTGATCAGAATAGTCACAATAAAACATTTCCGGCACCAAGCACCATCACTGCTGCCGATAAAGTGACAGTTACAATGATCAATCCGAGCGACTGCGGCCCTCTGAGCGCAACTTCTGCCCCGGTATCGCCCATTTATAATTCACAAGTACTCCCAATAGTAACAGTAGAGCAACCGGATTTGGCTTGTTCTGGACAGCCTGTAATATTTATGGCAAATACACATGGCACCGAGGATGTTAATTCTGTTTACAACTGGCAGATCAACAATATCGATCAGGATGGTCACAGTAAAACATTTCCGGCACCGGCCACCATCACTGCTGCCGATAAAGTGACAGTTACAATGATCAATTCAAGTAACTGTGGCCCTCTGAGCGCAACTTCCGTTCCGGTATCGCCTGTGTATAACTCACAAGTGCCTCCAATAGTAACGGTAGAGCAGCCCGATTTAGCCTGCCCGGGCCAGGCAGTAATATTTGTGGCGAACACGCACGGTACTGAGGCGGTTAATTCCGTTTACAACTGGCAGATTAACAATGTCGATCAGATTAATCATAATAAGACATTTCCGGCACCGGCCACTATCACTGCTGCTGATAATATAACAGTTACGCTGATCAATTCAAGTAACTGCGGTACTTTGAGTGCGACTTCCGCACCGGTATCGCCGGCATATAACACCCAGCTGCCTCTAACAGTGACTATTTCTGCCCCACCGGTTTATCCTGTTTGTGAAGGGAACGACCAAACTTTTACAGCAGTGTCACCTAACTCAGGTAATAACCCCAATTATCAGTGGCAATTGAATCATGTTAATGTTGGCGAAAACAAGGATAAGTTTACAAGTAATACGCTGAAAAACGGTGATCTGTTAACATGTACAATAAGCAGTACTGCGCAGTGTACTATACCAGGTACCAGCAACGAGTTTGTTATTCAAACCAAAGTGCTGCCCACTGTAGTGTTTAACGGAGATGTTACTATCAAGAAAGGTGAAGGTATTATCTTATCGCCGGTTCTGTCAAATGATGTTACAGATTATAGCTGGTCGCCTTCAGTTGGATTAAGTAATTCCAGTGTTTCATCGCCAATTGCGTCGCCAACAGAAACTACTACTTACACGTTAACGGTAACAGCAGGAGGGTGCCCGGCATCGGCCACTATTAAAGTTAACGTGCTTGAGCAAATGGTTATTCCTAATGCTTTTAGTCCTAATGGCGACGGTGTTAATGATACCTGGATTATAGCTGGGCTTGCTGCATATCCTAACTGTACAGTGAATGTGTTTAACAGGTATGGTGCCGGGATATTTCGCTCTGTGGGCTATGCTAAGAACTGGAACGGATCTTTTAATGGCTATGTGCTGCCTTCGGGTACTTATTATTATGTAGTTGATCTTAAAAACGGTAGCAAGCCGTTATCAGGATATGTTGTTCTTTTAAAATAATAATTTAATAAGCAGGTGGTCAAAATAATGCGACGCTGGCTTATTTATTTTTTGGTGAAGGATTAAGAAGCCTGGGCAAGCGAAATTTTTTCTGGATCAAGGTTGTTGAGTAAGGTATCCAGTCTTAGGTTAAATTCTTTAAGTTGTATATCTCCTTTTTCAAAAGCTTTGGTCAGTTGCGCCAGCTCTTGTTCAAGGCGTTGAAGGGCAATGGTGTTTGTGCCATTACCATGTTTTTGATGGTCTTCGATAACTTCTATTTTATACTCTGCGGCTTTGAGTAAATAAGCCTGTTGTATATCAAAATTAATATGGCTATTATCATTCACTTTTGCCTTTTGTTGTTTGTTAAACTCTACTAACACAATAGCAGCAACTATAGCGGCAATCACCAGCATCATTATAGGATCCATCTTCGTCTAAATTTTGTTACAGGTTTATGATCTTGGGCTTGGAGCCCGGTGGTTTGTTGAACTAAATATACCTGAATAAAAAATAAACTAAAAGGCAATTGTGGATAAAATGCACAGTTGTGAATAAGTATTGAGAAAAGGTTGTAGGTTTTGTGTAAAGGTGTGAAATTTTAAATGTAATAGCTGTGCCAGGGGGTATGTGGTTAGTTGTCCTTAACTTTTATTGAGCCGCTTTTCATAGCACAAAAATGTAAGGCCTGGTCTTATATCTAAACTGATTTTGCCTGCCAAAATATAGCCCAATTTCGGGAAAAGCTTTTGTGTGGCCATGTTAGCAATATTGGTATCAATTCTTAATATATCAATTTTACGTTTGATAGCTTCCTGTTCGGCTTGTATTAAAAGTGCTGCCGCTACGCCGCGGCCCTGGTAGTTAATGTTTACAGCGAGGCGATGCGTAACAATAGCGGTTTCGGTGATATCAAGCCCGGCCTGCGCGTATTCAACATCCTGATCGGTGGTTATGGCGGCTACGCCGGCAATAGCGCTTTCAATTTCAGCTACCCAAAGTTGTTTAGCATTAATATCTTTTATAAATGTCGGTTTATTGGGATAGTCGTTATCCCATTGAAAATTGCCTGCCGCTTTCATGGCAGGTATCACCTCGGTAACAAGAATTAAGATTTGCGGTATATCATTGAGGGTGGCCAGCCTTATTGTCATTTGATCTGTTAAAAGCAATTTAGCTAAAGTATAGAAATTTTATCGCCCGATGTTTTGCTTTTTGTGAAAATTAGTTCACCTCACCGCGCGTTGCTTTTTTGAGCCAATTTTCGACGTTGATTTTATTTGCAGATTTACTGTTCTGAATAACAGGGCCAGGAGGGTATAAAATACGAGGTTTTGTATCCAGGTACCAACGCTCAACTCTTCAATAATTAACTTTAACATCTCACTTTGCATAATCTAAAAATTATCCGGCTTAATAGCTTTTAAACTTATTGCTGCGCCTTTTAATGGCTTAGCAATAGCGTCGGGATAATAAACCATAGGCCGGTAAATTGAGCCTGTAGTATATTAACCACCAAGTTGTAAGAATGTTGCCGGGTATTAGATGTTTTGCGCTTTAACATTAAAAAATAGCGCTGCAATTGGTTCCTTTCTTAATAAAATACAGCGCTATTGAGGTTAATGATTGTGTTTCTTATGGATATCCTTGACAAGACAAAGTTTTTTAATGTCGGCTACCTTTATAATGAATGGGGCATATTTAAGCCGGTTGCCAATCATTTCGGTTGTATTATCTGAATGTGCAATTACCTCGTCGGGGCTATCCCCGGCAAGCAGGCGTTTATACATGCGGTAGTCACCCCATTCGATATAATAGACTTCGCCGGGCAGGATTTTTTTATCATGGATTATTTTTAATGCAACCCAGCAGCCGTTTTCGAGATATGGATACATGCTGTGCCCCCAAACCGGGAGTGCAAAATCACAATCTTCAATTCCGGGGAAATTCATATGCCCAACCGGCTGCGAATCATTAATGTCATTATACACTTCCACACCCGAAGCCGTTGCCGAAATTTCATACATTGGGATGCCCTCGCTGCGTTTGGATACAGGCTTTTGTTCAGAAAAAACTTGTTTTTTTTCGCCTGTTATGTATTCTTTGTATTTTTCTTTAAAAAATCTGAGTTTTTCTGGATCTATATTCTGTCTGCTCTTTATTATCTCAGTAATAGAGCTCGGAGAGTTAAAGCCTAAGGCCTCAGCTAATTGAGCGTTTCCGTTAAAGGCTTTTCCTTTAAGCTGATTGTAAAGTATTATAAACTCTAATGTTTCAGGGCGTACAATCTTTATTTTGTTTTGTTTTACTTCGCCTTCCATGATAAAATAAATTAAAGATTTTTCTTGAATTTAATAAAGATTATTCTGTATATTTGTTTCGTTAATAATTACTAATGTATGTTAAATTATTTGCAAATCAAAATACTCATTCTGTTTTATAAAGAGTATTCTTTTGTTTAATTATAACATTCTGTAATTTAAAATCAAGAAATAATACCCGGTAAATAATCAATATAATACCAATGTATATAGCATTTTCGGCACTCCGGCAATTGACGGTGGATAACAACAAGCAGAACAACCCGGATAGTTTAATTGAACACGAGCCTTTGCAGCGCCTTGAAGGTTACCGGGCTGCTTGCGAAAAGTATAGAGATGAAATAGCGGCTATTCAAAAATACATACCTGGCTGGATGCCTGCTTTTAACAGATAAACCGGGTTTATGTATTGTAACATATAATCAATTAAAACAATAAACAACCAATACTATAATTATCATGATAAAAATTTCTCAAAAACTTAAAAGCCAGCTTTGGTGGCTCATTATATCAGTTGATTATGATTACAGCCGGATCGCTATTGCCGAGCACGATCTTACAGATGAGGTATTTACTTTGTGGCTTGAAGATAAGCAGGATTTTAAAAACTCAATTGATGAATGTTTGCAGGTTGATATACGAATACGCGATGTGGCCCGTGTTATTAAAACTGAAAACCTGAACAGTTACGAGGGTACTAAGCTGCACCCAACTAAAAACTTTGCTTATAAAGCCCGGATTGAAATCAATACGCCTTTGCTATGGTATAAGGATGATGCTTCCTTAGTTGAGCAGCAATGGACCCGGGAAACTTTGTTAAAAACGTTGCTTACACAGCTTGTGGAAGCTGGTGCCTTAAACGACTATGAATATTAGATATCGTTTGGTTTATGCCATTTGGCATTATATACATTGTTTTACTACGCTTTTAAACGGCCTTTAATTACTTTATTCATTGCCTAAATTTGGTTAATAGCCTGTTGTAAAAGTTGGTTAAACTCTGTTGGCTTTTCAATCATTGGAAAATGTCCCGTAGCATGTATTTGTAGCAGCTGATAGGGGATACCCGCTTTGATAAATCCTATTGTATCATTAGGAGTATAATCGCTGTTAATAAGATGGAGCTTAATCTTGCTGGCTTTGAGCTTGGCTGTGGTGTTGAAGCTATTGTCTTCCATACTTGCTATGGCAATGGAGCTGTCGGCATTTAGTACGTCGTTAAGTATGCGTTTTCTGATAGCCGTATCGGTTGTTTTATAAAACAGGTCCTGGTTAAAATAAGCGGTGGCCATCGCTTTAAAATGTTTTTTTAACATAGCTATAGCTGCTGCATAATCGGCTTTTGATTTTGCGGTTTCAGGCTTGCCGTCAAAACCTTTAAAATTATCAATGCCGATAAGGCCTATTACCTGTTGCGGAGCGTTAAGTTTGGCTTGCACAATGATTTCACCTGCCATGGAGTGCCCTATAAGTATTACATTTTTTAAATTTAAGGCATTTATAACAGTTGTTACGTCGCCGGCAAAATCATTAACTGTCCATGAATTTCGATTTTTACCTGATTGGCCATAGCCAGGCAAATCCATGGTGACAACCCGGTATTTATTGCCAAAGTGTTTAACCTGTTCGCTAAAATAGGTTTTGTTAATGCACCAGCCATGTACAAAAAGCAATGCAGTATCACCTTTGCCTGTGTCTGTGTAGGAAATGTTAACACCGTGATTGCTGATTTTTGCAACGGGTTTAGCAATTGCTTTTTTGCTTTGTGGGTGCTGCACGCAGGCATACCATAAACAAATTGCTGCTGCCAGTGAAAATAACGCTGGTAACTTTTTCATAACCGGATAATTATACGCATAGGTTTTGCTATATAAATATCGGTTTATGAGTGGGTTGTGTCAAAATGTTTAACTTATTTTAACAAAGTAAAGCTGGTGGGCCGAGTGATGGCAAAAAATACTTTATTTTCTTTTAACCAACTGTTGTTCTTTTTCGTTTTGTTCAACAAGCTCCAGCTCTTCTGTAACAGCTTCTGCTTGCGGGCTTGCATAATTTAGTTTCCGGAAGCGCCACAGGGCAAACGCAGGTTCCTGGAAACGGTTAATCAGCTTAAAAAATTTGGGGAAATTATGTACTTCTTCCAACAGCAGGCCGGTTACTATTCCATTGTTATCAAGTATCTCGCGTATGGTGTATTCTTTATCTTTGGTGATCCATATCTCAAAATCCTGCCGTATTTCAGCCATCTTTTCAGGATCTATTTTGTCATTTATGCAAATTACCTTATCGCCCGGTTTCATGATAATCAAAATTTTATATGTCCCTTTTGTTAAGGGATTGTAAACGTAAAGGTCGGGTTTTTAAGCGTATTTTAAAATTTGTATATAGTGTAATTTTCAACCTGAAAAATATTCAAAAAAGTTTTAATTATTATGCAACCTTATTTTATTGGCTGCGTATTAAAATGCATAATGAACCTTTAATATCAAGGCTGGTATGGATTATTTTTATTTGTTTTTGATAGCAGGCGCGGGGGTGATATTTGTTATTTTACAATTTGATAAGCAACAGCGGCGCAGGGTTAATTCGTTGCTAAAAAACGCGAATGATGTACAGCCGTTACTTATGCAACGCTGTATGGATCAGAAACTAAGTAAGCTTAGTGCTGAACTTAATATCTATGAAAATCATGCGCGTACTGACGATGGCGTGAAACAGAAATTAGAGGCAAGCCTGAAACAGATAACGGTTGAATATAACACAGGGAAGATCACCTTGCCTGTTTATAATAATAAACTTGGCGAGTTGTTGCACTTGTTGGCAAATAAATAATTATTGTTTTTACCTAAGCTTATTTTATTGTCATATATAGTTTTTGTTGGTTAGTTTTACTTTAAGGTCATTTGCTGTTGGGGCATTTGACCTTTTTTGTTTGGACGCTTGTTTAATAAGCAATTATATATTGCATGGATAAACAAAATGATTATTATTGCAGTCACTTATGTCTGACGAAGCGATTATAAAACGGTTAAAGGTTGTTGTGAAAGAACACGGCGGCCAGTTGGGACTTGCCGGGGCTATTGGCGTTGACCAGGGTTTTATTAGTAAGGTAATTAATAAGAAGCAGGATATTAGCTATTATCTTATCCGGAAGCTTTGCTTTCAACTCAAATACTCGCCAGAATGGCTTATTCTTGGTACGGGCGAAAAAATGATCAATAAGCCCGAATCTGCTAAACTCATAACTGAAATACAGATGATGCGTACCGAGGTTGATATTTTACAGGCGCGTATGCGTGCCTACGAAATGGAATTGAAGGAACTGCGCGAACAATTGCATATAGAGGATAAGAAGGCTGGATAGCCGAACTAAATCCCGTTAAAGATAAAAGCCCCTTTCGGGGCTTGATTATATTTATAGATCAGTTAATAGTTATTTATTATACGTGTATTGTAAATAAAAAGTTATTGTTATTTACAATATTTAATTATCTGGTCCGACGCTTCTTTTGAACCCATGCTTAAAGCCTTGTTCATATCAGCGCAGCCTCCTGTTTTATCATCCAGTACTATTTTTGCAAGCCCCCTTTGTAAGTAAGCCCTGCTGTTCTTCGCATCGATGCCTATAGCGGCATTGCAATCCAAAATAGCTCCGTTGGGGTCCTTTAAATTTATTTTAGCAGCGGCCCTGTCAATATATACGTCCGGGTTATTAGGAGCTATTTTAAACACCGCTGCAAAATCATCTTTTACGCCCTGCGCATCACCGAGGTAACTTTTGGCGATCCCGCTATGTGAGTAAGCTTTTATATTTGCATCGTTCATATAAGTGGCATTATGATAATCATCGGCAGCGCCTGCGTAGTCCATCATTGCCATTTTAGTATCTCCCCTGATTAAAAAGGTTTCATCGTTTGAGTAAATAGATACCGCGCGATCAAGATCTGTAAGGGCACCCTTGTAGTTTTTTAATTTAGCCTTTACAAAACCTCTTGCCTGCCATACAAGTGCGGTTGAATCTGACAATGAATCAATTTTAAGTGCATTGCTGAAATCGGTTATGGCACCGTTGTTATCTTCAGCATCTGCTCTGGCCAAGCCACGCTTTAACAGCAAGGTGATGTTTTTAGGAGCTTTAAGTGCACCTGTATTATAATCGGCCATAGCGCCTTTGGCATCGCCGGCGGCGGCTTTCGCTTCACCGCGGTATAGGTAAAAGTCGGCCACAGCAGGGTTTAGCGCAATTGCCCTGGTAAATAGTTGGACACCATTATTTGTGTATTTATAAAAGCTATTTATTTTCCCCAATCGTAAATAAGCATTTTGCTGTTGAGGAGCAATGCTGATCAGTTTTTCGAGATCTTTTACAGCAGCAGCGTAATCGCCCAGTTTGTTTTTTTCAATGGCCCGGTTTAAAAAGGCATAGGTATAAACAGGGTTTATTGCAATAGCTTTGGTATAGTCGTTAATAGCAGCCAACGGAACTCCCAGGTCGCGATAAGCATCACCTCGCGATAGGTAAGCTTCATCGCTTTTGCTGTTCAGGCTAATTGCTTTTGTTAAATCTGCAATAACGCCTACGGTGTCCCTCAAGGCCATTTTAGCTTTGCTCAGGCTTACATAAGCACTTATGCTGTTAGGATTTATTTTAATTGCCGAATCGGCATCAAATTTAGCCCCCTCATAATCACCTAATGCCAGTTTTGAAAATGAACGGCTTTGGTATGCGTCTCCGTTTTTAGGGTCAAGTGAAATGGCTTTGTTAAAATCGTCCAAAGCGCCATGATTATCTTTTTTGTCGCTTTTAATAATTCCGCGGTACATGTACAGGTTTGCATTTCGGGGTGATTGCGCAATGCCTTTGTTAAAATACTCCAGAGCGCCGTTGGTATCGCCCAGGCTGCTTTGTGCATTTGCCATGTAAAGCAAAAGATTTTTGAGGTTGGGATTTATAGCGGCGGCCTTTTTATAGTCATCAACCGCACCTTTAAGATCGTTTAATTTTGCCTTTGTATTTGCCCGGTAAAAATAGGCCTCGGCGTTGTTAGGGTTAAGTGAAAGAGTTTTGGTATAGTCGGCTATTGCGCCATTATAATCATTTATGGTTGCCTTACTACCGGCCATATACTGATAAACATCGGCACTGTTGGGACTTAGTTTAATGGCTGTATTGTAATCAGCAATGGCTCCGTTAAAATCGTTATTGTTGTTTTTGGCAAGGCCGCGGTATTTATACAGGTCAGCATTGTTGGGTGTAAATTGCAAAGCGGTTGTAAAATCAGCTGTAGCACCTGCATAATCACCCATATTGCTTTTGGCGTTGCCCCTGTAGTGGAACATATCTGCTGTTTTGGGGCCAAGTGTTATTGCCTTATCAAAATCAGTGATAGCAGTTTGATAGTCTTGTATAGCGGCCTCGGCATTGGCTTTATACAGATAGGCATTGGCTAAGCCCGGTTTTAGCGTAACGGCCTGTGCGTAATCATTAATAGCAGCTTTATATTCTTTGAGATTGCCATAAGCGTTTGCCCTGTAGTAGAAAGCATCGGCATTATTGGCATTCAATTCTATGGCTTGTGTAAAATCTTGTATAGCGCCTTTATAATCCCTTGCGCTGGCTTTTGAGTTTCCCTGCTGAATGTATGTATTTGCTGTTTGGGCAAGTGAGTATAAGGGTAAAAAAAGCAGAAACAGAATTTTTTTCATGAAGGTGTCAGCGGTTTTATCAAATATCAATAAAAAAAATATTATTGGCTATGACAAAACTTGTACCGTAGTAAAATACGCTGTAAACTGATAAGAATGAACGGGAAAATTGTAAGAAAAGATAAGATTGGGGTTTTTATGCCCCAATTTTAAGCAGGTTAATAAAAACCTGGTAATTATTTTCTTTTTGATTAATCAGTTAGGAAAAAGAAGTTTCGTTGGTTTGATCCTGATTACGTTTTTTTCCATATGCTATGGCCGCAGTGCAAAGTGCAATGCAAACCAATAAAGCGATCTCTATGAAAATATGAACTGTAGGAATGGTACCAGGATAATTAGATAACAAAATGCCTGCATCCGGCACAAGTAAACCAACCAGCGGAAAGCAGAAAAACATTCTTAATATTGTTAATTTTTCCATGATTGTTAAGATTTAGTATGATTTTGCTAAGGTAATGAATATTTCTTTATAAATTAAATAAATTTTACTATTTGTTAATTAAAATTTTCAAAAATTCAATTGAAGACATATTTGGTGTCTCGGTGTTAAAACATCTAAACATTTTGATAATTAATAATTAAGCACAACCTTAACATTTGAAACCGGTTATTGTTTTTATTGGTTCGCTTTTGTTGGTTTGTTAGTGATAATATTTGCCTTTATGCAATCTGGCTACTTGCCATTTTAATTATATTCGGGAAATTTAAACCTTAATGGAACCACTGACATTTAAGCTAAATCAAGAAAGCTATCCTGCTGTACACAAGAAATTTATAATCCAAATCATATTTCTTATGATCATAGTATGGGGAGCAGTTTCGTTCTCTATATTGAAAGACGACTATAAAAATGGCGGGAGTACGGCTGTTTGGTTTATGTTGGGATTGGCTTTGTTCTATGTATATCTTGTTTTCAGAATAGCCAAAAAAAGGAAAAAGCTATATGAAAGCTTTGTGTTAGTTATCGATGATATCAGCATAACACGTAAGTAGGAAGGCTTTAAAGATGTTCGAATTTCGATAAGCGAAGTTTCCATAATTGAAAAGAATGCATCAAATAGATTAACTATACGGGGGAAAAGTAATGTTCCATTTGAACGGATACTTATACCAAGCCAGATTGATGATTACGGCAGGGTAGAGGAGATCCTTGCTTGTATTAAACCTATTACCGTAAATGCTAAGCCCAATTATCTGGAAAAGTATGGTTTACTGATCATAATTCTGCTCGCAGCCCCCATTTTAGGAGTTTATCTTGTTGATAATAAGATATTAGTTAGTGTTTGCGCGGTATTGGCGGTAACATTGCTTGTTTACAACATATTTTATATGTTGAGGTATAAAAATTCTGTAAAAAACTGGAAACGTGCTTTGTGGATCTATCCCCTCATTGTTATATCAATTTTGGTGGTCGCCTATTTTAAGCTGATCGCTTAAATTTCAGGTAAAGGCTGCCATGCATACTGTATAAATATTCTGAGTTGGTGTAAATGCTTTCGATTTGGGGAGAGAAATAAAATAAATTTTTAAATAAACGAACGCTCACTTATATTTGCTTTGAAAAATGAGGCCACGCGACGAGTATAAGGAACAACAGATCCGCCAAAAGGCGATAGAATTAATAGTAGCCGAAGGGCTTGACGGTTTTGGAGTTAATAAGCTTGCCAGGGCGGCGGGAGTATCGCCGGCTACCATCTATATCTATTATAAAGATAAAGAGGAGTTAATAAGTAGTATTTGCGTTGGTGTAGCTGAAAAAATGATGACTTTTAGTCTTCAAAATTTCTCGCCGGATATGGATTTTGCCGATGGGCTAAAGATGCAATGGCAAAACAGGCTCGAGTATTTTGTGCAGTGCCCGCTGGATATGGAGTTTATTGAAATTATGCGATATACCCATTTTTATGAAAAAGTAACTGCGATGCTTACCGTTAATTTCGGGCAAATTTTGGGCGCATTTATGCGTAATGCCGAAGATAAAAAACAACTTATACCATTACCCTTTGAAGTTTACTGGGCAGTGGCCTATGCGCCTCTTTATCAGCTCATCAAATTTCATAACCAGGGTAACAGCTATGTAAACAGCAGTTTTGCGCTGAATGATAAACTCATGGAACAAACGCTTGGACTTGTATTAAAAGCATTAAAACCCTGATTGTTATGCCTGTATCTACTGTGAAGCTCAATCATATAAACCTGCCGGTAACAGATGTTGCAGCCAGCTCCGGATTTTTTGAGCAGTATTTCAATTTTAAGTGTACAGGTATAAAAGGTAACAATATGGTGGCTGTAATGGAAGGGGAAGATGGCTTTATCCTGGTACTCATGGCTGATACCTTTAATCGCGCAGGTAACAGCAATTATCCGGATGCCTTTCATATCGGTTTTTTGGTTGATAGCCATGAGCAGGTGGATGAAGTTTATAACCGGCTGGTAAAAGGCAACATTGAAGCCGCACAGCCCCCGGGCGCTTTGCGCGGGGGCTACGGATTTTATTTTAATGCTCCGGGTAATATCCTTACAGAAGTTACCTGTTTAGCTTAACAAATTGAATAATTAAGTATCTAAATAAAAATAAGTAATTTATGGTACATGCATCAGCCTATAAAGACCCGCATCATGTGATGCTCTTTTTTGAAGAAGTTAATAATCCTGCAGATAATGAACAATGTTTAACCGACCGGTTTAATTATTACGACAATCTCAAAAGTAATGGTAAAGTAGTTATAAGCGGTAATTTCTGGAACCAGGATAAGAATTTTGTAATTGTTTCTGTGTCAGATGATAATGAGCTTGTGCAGATCATCGAAAATGACCCCGCTATAAAGCAGAATGTACTTGAATTGGTAAAAGCAATGCCTTTTTAACCCTTTTTTTAGGTATAAATACGTAGTGTAAAATGGGTTAAAATACGGGGTGTTTTGCGCTTGCATATCTGTTTGTTACGCAATATTTTTGTGTAAACGCACACCTATGGAACCTTTTGAATTAAAAGTTAATAAACGAACTTATAAAATTATTCCCTCGGTTGTTAATGCGACTACATTCGGCGTATTAAACTACTCTGCTTTTTACACCATAACCAGGTTAACCAAAGGTTATTGGGAAATTATTGAACATCGTTTTGGAGATCATTTGATTCCCTTGCAGGAAATAGGCCGCTCAATAGAGGCTTATTACAAACTCTGATACAATCAATCAAAAAAGCATCCTTTAATTATTAGGAATAAACGTTTTAATGTTCCTAATGATTGCAAATTGAATTATTAAACTGATACCTAATATATTATGGAGAAATTAGCAATTTTGAGAATGTTTGCGGGCTTTCCATTGCTGGGCTTGTTACTGCCGGATATTTCTACCTTTATAGTGGGGCATTTCAAAGATATTTCCCTCATTCATATCTACCTTGAATGCTTTTTATTGCTTTTTATAATTGTTTGTACATTGAGAATGGCCTATGTACGAAAATTAGAGAACACGCCAGACTCGCAATTGCGGTAATAAACTAACCCTAATAAGTTAATCATTATAAAATAACCATAAAGCCTGAACCTTTATTGTGCCATAGCCCGGTTTAATTACAACCGGGCTTTTTTGTGGCTTTATATTGTTATCTGTCGCGTCCTGAAATAAGTTGACACTCAAGTTGACTTATATGGAAAAACGAACAAAGAATGTAAGTAGGCGCAGTCAGCGCGATTACAGCCTTGCCTTTAAGTTGCAGGTCGTGCAGCAGGTTGAAAAAGGCGAACTGACCTATAAAAAGGCTCAAAAACATTACGGGATCCAGGGAAGGAGTACGGTATTGGTTTGGTTAAGGAAACATGGTACCTTAGATTGGACATTACCCAAACAGTACACCTTGGAAAACGATCGGGAACTTAGTCCGGAACAGCGGATCAAACAATTAGAAGCAGCATTAAAAGATGAACAGGACAAGAACCTGATCTACAAGACCATGTTCGATATCCTGCAGCAAGAGCACGGTGTTGCATTGCCAAAAAAGTCTTTGCCCAAGCAATCCAAAGGCTCAAAGCCAAAGGAATAGTGAGCCTGTCAAAGGCTTGCAGGTTGTTTGGGATCAGCCGTCAGGGCTATTATCAAAAGCAGCAGCGCATAGAAAAGCGTTTAAAAGAACTTAGCCAGGTAAAAGCGGATGTGATTAAAGAACGAATCCATTTGCCCAGGTTGGGTACGCGTAAGCTTTATCATCGTTTAGGTAAACAGATCAGAAGCAAGGGAATAAAGATAGGCAGAGATGCTTTATTCGATTTTCTGCGTTCGGAACATATGCTGATCAAACCAAAGCACTCTTATCATAAAACGACGAACTCCAAGCACTGGTTACATAAGTATCCTAACTTACTTAAACACAGGAAAGCGGCAACGAGGCCTAACGAAGTATGGGTAAGCGATATTACTTATATCGACACTAAAGCAGAGACCGCATATCTTAGCTTGATCACTGATGCTTATTCAAGAAAGATCGTAGGATATCATCTGCATCATAGCTTGCACACAGATGGTGTGGCTGCTGCCATGCAAATGGCTGTCAGACATGAGCAGATCAAAGCGCCATTGATACATCATTCGGATAGAGGTTTGCAATATTGCTCAGCACAATATCAGCAGTTGTTGGCCAAACATCAGATTACCCCATCTATGACGGATGGATATGATTGCTATCAGAATGCTTTGGCAGAACGCATCAACGGCATTATTAAAAACGAGTTCCTGGTGGTTAAACCAGCAGATATACAGCAGGCAAGGGTAATGATTGCAGAAGCTATTAAACTTTATAACTGTCGAAGGCCTCATTTGGCTTTAAATTATCAAACACCACAATTTGTACATCAACAAAAAATCCTTGCTGGTATCGACCAACAAGGACTATCTTTAAATCATTAATTTCTGTCAACCTATTTTAGGACGACTCAATCAAATTAATTTAGTACTTACAGTTATCTTTTTTTGTTTATTTTTACGGTAAATGACTCCTAAACATCATCATCTAAACGCTTTCTGCAAAGCGTACTTTCTCCTCATGAAAAAAACGACTTTTTGTTTTACATTATTTTTAATAGGTATACTATTTTGTGGTTCTAACGCTGCTCTTGCTCAACATCATTCTACCAGGGCTTTAACCTATGGCGGGGGTGGTAGCGGTGCGGTTAACTTTAGCGATGGCTGGGGCGCAGCCATAGGGACAGGCATCGAGATACCACAAGGCGATTTTAATTATGCTTTTAAACCATCTATTAATTTTAATGCCAGTGTTTACAGATTTTTAGGTCCTTTTACAGCCAGTTTAAACCTGGGCTACACCAACTTTAAGCCCGATGAATATTTTATTTCAGAAGCGGTTGAGGGCAGTGATTCAAACGTAAATACATACTATGCAGATATGCCTGTAATTTCGGCTTATGGCGGCTTAGCTTATAATATAGATGTAGCTGATAATTTCAGGGTATACGGAGGTGTAAATCTTGGACTATATTTTACTGAATTTGCAGTAGCTTATGAAATTGATGATGCTAATTCATTTGTTTATGATAAATGGTCGCAATCATTATATTACGCACCTAAAGTGGGTATAATATTTCCGGTAACGCCTAAGTTGGGTATAAGTATCGAATCAAAATATAATTTCTTTTCACAAAAATTAACCCTGGGAGAGGCGTCTGCAAAACAAAACTGGAGTGCCCTTTCGCTTGGTGCCCAGCTGGTTTTCAAATTTTAATTAGTTACGAGCGCTATCATAACAATTTTTAGTCGCAAGTGTTATCAATCTCGGTTTATTGATATTACACGTTAAATATTTGTATTGATGAAAGGTTTACGTACTGTTACATTCCTGTTTATATCCAACACCTTTATGACATTTGCCTGGTACGGGCATCTTAAGTTTAAGGAGTATGAATGGGGTAAAAACCTGAGCTTGATAGCCATTATACTTATAAGCTGGGGGCTGGCTTTTTTTGAATACCTGTTCCAGGTACCGGCAAACGAAGGTGGCTTTAAGGAAAATGGAGGCCCCTTTACCTTAGTGGAATTAAAAACCATACAGGAAGCTATTACCCTTACGGTATTTATGATATTTACTACCCTGCTTTTCAAAAACGAAAAGTTGGGTTGGAACCACCTGGTTGGTTTTGGGCTTATTGTACTGGCTGTATTTGTTATTTTCAAAAAGTGGTAACTAACCGGTGCCGGCGTAATGGAGCCTGTATTATACTGTTTTAATATTTGCTGGACTACCTGCTTTCTCAATTCTGGCTTATTCATATAGTACAACGGCTGTTTATATTTGGATATAAACAACATATAGCAATATGGAAATAACTTACAAAACAGGCACAATACCGTCAGCACAGCAAATTATAGAACTTTATGACTCAGCCGGGTTGAAACGTCCAACTCATGACGCCCAAAGAATTGCCAGGATGTACCAAAATTCAAATCTTGTGGTAAGCGCATGGGATGGTGATGAGCTGGTAGGAGTTTCCCGCGCATTAACCGATTTTTGCTATAGCTGTTATCTTTCGGATCTGGCGATTACTAAAGATTATCAAAAGGCCGGGATCGGTAAAAAGCTGATCGAGCTAACCAAAGAAGCCATCGGCGATGAAACTATGCTTTTGTTGCTTTCGGCTGCAACTGCTATGGAATATTATCCTAAAGTGGGTATGGAACCCGTTCATAACGGGTTTATCATCCATAGGGCAAAATAAAACGGGGACGGGGGATAATGTACATTTGTCTCCCCGCTTTGCCTCTTAATCTAAAATAAAGCTGGTTAGCATGATGATTGCTTAGCGCAAATTTATTTATCAGTTCCCCTCCAAATTATTGCGGTATTGCTTTAGTGCTGTAAGTATCGACCGTACAATTTCATTTTGCCCGCTGGCCGAGTTCAGGTATTCTTCGTCTGACGGGTTATTAATAAATCCGGTTTCAACAAGCACGGCAGGCATACCGCTTTGAGCTAACACTAAAACGCCCTGCTCTTTTACACCGAGGCTGTGCCTCCCATTGGTTTTACGGAACTGGTTATCAATTAAATCTCCAAACTGGATGCTTTGCTTACGGTATTTTTGCTGAAACGTGTTAAGCACTATAGTATTAACTGCTGCATTATCGCCGTAACCGTTATACTTTTCCTTATAATCTTTTTCTATGAATATCGAAGCATTTTCGCGAAGGGCCTCACGCTGTTCCTGGCTGCGGTGAAAACCGTATACCAGTAACAATGTTCCTCTTGATGATCCTTTACGTTGGGGCGATGAATTGCAATGGATGGAAATGAACAGGTTGCCATGATTGTCGTTTGCGATATCTGTACGTTTATGCAGTTCAATAAAAACATCTGTACTGCGGGTCATTACCACTTTGATGCCGCTCATTTCATCATTTATGGCGTCCCGTAATTTCTTGGCTATACTTAATGAAATGTTTTTTTCTTTTGAATAAGAACCGTGCGATCCGGGATCTTTACCTCCGTGACCTGCATCTATAATAACCGTTTTAAATTTGAAACGATTAGGGGATGCTGTACTTTGTTGCCCGAAACAGTTTGCAGCTAAAAGCGTGCACAATAAAGAGACAACAGTAGTAATTACACTGTATTTTTTTGGAAAGGTAGCAGGCATGAACAATTTATGTATACAGGTTATAAACATTTCATTCTATAATAGTTACAGGTATGATATTGTTTTGACCGTATGGTTTAAAAAACACTTCTCTAAAATTGCGCAAATATAATACATGTTTGATTTACAGCACTATCTAAAAATAAATGCAACTTAAGGTAATGATCGGTTAAACTTTACATTATGTATGTATATTTAATGAACTTAAATCGGGCCGATGATGATGTTAAAAAAAATAGTATTACTTGTATTGGTATGCCATACATTGATGGCGTGCAGTCAGCAAAAAGGGATTGTTTATGGTGATAATGCTGCTGCAGGTAAGTACTACGATGTTAGGGGGATAAAGCTCTATACTGAGGTTTATGGCAAAGGCAAGCCTTTGCTAATGATACATGGCAACGGTGGCAGTATCAATGCGTTTGAAAAAAATATACCGTATTTTGCCAAAAAATATAAGGTTATAGCCGTCGACAGCCGTGCACACGGCAAATCAACAGATGCGCGCGATTCACTTACTTTTGAGATGATGGCTGATGATTTTGCTGCATTGCTTGATGTAATGCACATTGATTCGGCGTATGTGATAGGATGGAGCGATGGTGGTATCAATGCCCTGGTGATGGCTATGCGGCATCCAAACAAAGTGATTAAGCTTGCTTCCACAGGAGCCAATTTGTGGCCCGATTCAACTGCCCTTATCCCTTCACTATGGAAAGAAATGGAAAAGGAATATCAGGCAAAAAAAGATCAGCATTTTACAACCGCTAAGGAAAAAAACGACCGGAAGATCTTTATGCTTGATTATAAAGAACCTAATATCAAACTATCGGCTTTAAAAGCTATTAAATGCCCCTCGCTTATTATTGCCGGTGATCACGATCTTATTGTAACAACACACACCGTTCAAATAGCTGAAAATATTCCGAATGCTTATTTGTGGATCCTGCCCAATTCAGGCCATGGTACATTGGTTGAACATGCCGATGAATTTAATAAAAAGGTGGATGAATTTTTTGAGCAGCCATTTCACCGTCACTAACGGTGTTATAACTTATTGGCAAATTGCCGGCCTGAAAAAATAGCCTGGCTTTTACACCGGGCTATTTCACATAATTACTTTGATTTTAGGAAATCTCAATTACAATGAAAATAACAACATTGATTATTTAAGGTTTTATAAAATTTAAGTTACGTAAGTTTTTTAGTTAAATTTCTTATAATAATAATGCACGGCCTCCGTTTTTACATTAATTCAATCATAAGCTAACCTGCAGCTTTTACTGTTTAATTAATAGTAATATGGAATCAAAAAACCAAAAGTTGCTTGTCGACACGCTTTTAGCAATCTCATTTCTTTTAGTGGTTTTATTGGCCGTGATTATGGTTTTTCAGCCAGGTGGCTATCCCAATTAATATTTCTTTAGGCTATTGCAATTGAGAGCTTACTCCACCTTGTAAAGGAAGGGCCAATGTGCCATAAATTACAGCCCTGCATTAAAAAACCGTAGACCGGGATTTCGCAGAAATTACCTGTTATTCTTGCATGTTCTACTAAATTGGTAGTATATTGTCATCCAATTTTAATAAAAAGATGTTTAAACATCTTTTTTGTTTGAAGTCCGGGGCATTTGCATACTTTTGGGCCATAATCAAAAACAAAAAAGAAATTTAAAGATCAAAACAAATGAAAAAGATTCTTATCCTGTTAGCAGCAGCATTCTCGTACACGGCAGCATCGGCACAAACTACCTGGACGGTAGATAAAGCTCACTCAAACGTTAAATTTACCGTAACTCACTTAATGGTATCTGACGTTGATGGTATTTTTAAAAGCTATGATGCAACTATTACCGCCGCCAAACCTGATTTCAGCGATGCTAAATTTCAAATCAGCATACAAACAGCTTCAGTAACAACTGATAACGACCAGCGTGATAAACACATTTCAAGCCCTGACTTTTTTGATGTTGCTACTTACCCAACTATTACCTTCACCAGTACTGCTATCACCAAAACATCTGACAAGCATTACAAACTAACTGGTAATTTAACTTTACATGGCGTAACTAAACCAGCTTCATTTGATTTATGGTACCGCGGTACTATCCAAAACCCAATGAGCAAAGCTGATGATGCAGGTTTCCAGTTAACTGGTACTATCAAACGTGCTGATTTTAATTTCGGTTCAAAATTTCCTAATGCTGTAGTAAGCGACGAGGTTACTATCAAAGCTAATGGCGAGTTTGGCAAAGCCAAATAATTGCAAAATTATATAACGGGAACGGCGCGGATAACCCGCGCCGTTTTTTTGTTTTTATAGTTTAGGCAGCGGATGATTTATGCTTAAGATTGCTGGTATTGTACTTTTAATTCCTGTTTTTTTTGATAGCGGATTATCAAAGTACAAATGCCAATTACTGCAATAAATGCCGAGCCCGCAGTGATATGAAAAAAGGGTAATTTAAAACCGGGGTTAATAAAGGTTTCGGTTATATCCGGAAGGATAATAGCGATGAGGGGTAAACAGCAAAATAGCCTCAGGTAAATGAGTTTTTTCATAAAAAGGAATAATGATGTTTAGCAAAAGTTAATCGCTGCTAATGTGTCATTATGTTTGTTTTTATGAAATACCCGTTATGAGGTATTTATACAACCTGTATTGGTATCTTATGGTTATGTAATTACGTTATTTTAAAAGGATACTGTTAAAATAAATAGGGGAGACGGGGCATTAGGACTTCCGGGCCAGAAGTTGCTTAAGCGTATTAAACCACAATTGATTTTTAGCCCCAAAAAGGGTATGATCAACAATGAGGTATAAAGTCTTCAATTCTTCTTTAAGCCTGTAACGTAACCTCAGCGGCTGCCAAAATAAACCGTTGTTACGTACCATTGAGCGTTTGTAAAACTCATCAAACCCCAAATATAGCTGTTCAAGGCTTTCAAGCGGGATATGCTCATAGCTATCGCCGTCAAGTACAATACTTTTAGGGGTAAGTATAATTTCGCCGGTGTAATGGTGCGGTGGCGGGGTAAATGCAAATAAAGCGCCAACCTCATTAGCCAACCCTAATGTGGCCAGGTCATAATCATGACTCCACATTACCTTTCCAATTCTCAATATCTGCATGTTATAAACTTCGGTATTAAAAACGGCATTTGCAATAGATTGTTATCATGATAGTTTCATTTTGTTACAATAATGTTAATCCCACCCTATGGTAACTGCTGTGATATGCTAAACGGTAAAATGCCTATCTTTGATTTACAGGAAAAACTTTCCTTATTAAATAAATATGGCTACAGAAGTTAAGTGCCCAAGTTGTGGTTTCGGTTTTCCGATAGAGGAGGTAATGGCCGAGGAGTATAAAAAAGAACTCAGGGTTAAGATGATGGATTACACCCGTCAAAAGGAAGAGGAATACCGCAAAAAAGACGAGGAGTTTTTAAATAAAGAGCGCCAGCAGCAGGCTGCTTTTGAGCAACGGCTTAATAGCGAAAAAAAGCAATTACAGCAAACGCTTGAAGATAACCTGCGCAAAACTATAAGCCAGGATTTTGAGAACCAGTTGTTATTGCTCAAAAATTCGGCTGCCGAAACTGAAGAGAAATTAAAACAATCGCGCCTGAAAGAACTGGAGTTTTTGCAGCGCGAAAACACGCTGAAGCAAAAGGAAGAGGAGATGGAACTTTCTGTTCAGCGTAAGCTGCAGGAGCAACGCAACGAACTTACTGATCAGATCCGCAAGCAGGAGGCCGAGCGCCACAGCATAAAAGATACCGAGTACCAGCTCAAAGTTAAAGAACTCGAAAAACAGCTTGACGATCAGAAAAAACTGGCCGACGAAATGAAACGTAAAGCCGAACAAGGCTCTATGCAACTGCAGGGTGAAGCCCAGGAATTGATATTGGAAGAGCTTTTGCGCAATTATTTCCCGTTTGATGTTATCAGCGAGGTAGGGAAAGGCGTTAGGGGGGCCGACTGTGTGCAAACCGTACGCAACCAATTTGGGCAGGAATGCGGGCGCATTATTTATGAAAGCAAGCGTACCAATGCTTTTTCGATGGATTGGATCGAGAAACTGAAAAAGGATATGCGCAGCATGGGGGTTGATGTAGCGGTTATTGTAACCCAATGCTACCCCAAAGGGATGGATTGCTTTGGTGAACGCGATGGCGTTTGGATCTGTAGTTTTGATGAGGTAAAGGCAGTATCCTACATTTTAAGGGATGGGGTAATGAAGTTATCAAACTTGTCCAAATCGCAGGATAATAAAGGTGATAAAATGCACCTGCTGTATGATTACCTCACCAGCAGCGAGTTTTCTGAACAGTGGAAGGCTATTCGCGAGGGGTACATGAGTATGCGCCAGTCTATTCAGCGTGAACGTGATGCGATGGAAAAGCTCTGGAAGGCCCGCGAAAAGCAATTGGACAAAGTGCTGTTAAGCGCAGCCCATATTCGCGGCAGTATTGAAGGTATAGCGGGTAACGATACCATTCAGCTTAACCTTACTGATGATGAGGATGCACTGCTGCTGGAGTAAGGCTTATATGCCGGCAATAATCTCATTTAATTTTACCACCAGTATCTGAATGGTCAGAAGTCTAATTGTAAGCTATATTAAAGTGACTGCGGAAGCCGTTTTTTCCGTTCAAGAAATGATAAAAGCTTTAGGGTGTGCATCTAAACCTATTAGGTTTAATGTTTATTAGGAGCTTTGCTGTCAATGTGTTAATATTACACAATAATTTCTGAGTGCCAGAGCATTCATTGATTTGTGATAAGGTTTAGGTTTTAAAGCCCCATGCAGCGAGTGCAATGGGGCTTTTATTTTTCTTTACACTCCTAAAGACAAAGAGCTAACGAACATTAACAGAAGGAAACCGACAAACAAAGGTGCATGGGGAATTTGGATTGCAGGGGCGTAAATAACTAAAAGACATCATAGAGATGCAATAAGAAAATAACCACCCTTATTGTCATACGATACTTTCCTGCTTAAAACGTTCATTTATGGGCACCATTTCATAAACTATGCATACGGCCCTTTTTATTTTTGCCCCGATAATGGCCACAAGTGAGGTCATCTGCCACAGCGATGGAACGGTCGAATCATTGATTTGTACCATAGCTTACCCGAAAAGCACCATAACCTACTGGTAAATGATGGCTAATTTTGCTTTTTTAAAGAAAAGCAAAATGAATAGGACAGTGCAACCGAAAATCAGTAGGGTGCAGGTCCGGAAAATTAACAGTTTAGCTTCCATTATAATGAAAAAGATAGTAGCTTTTAAAAGCGCATTGGGATATGCTTTAATATTAATCATGATTGGTGCATCCATTTTGGCTAACAATAAGGAAGTTATACTTCCGGAAATGGCTGCACTTGCTATTGGCTGCCTGATCCACCAAAACCCGGTGTGGTTATCTAAGCCATTTCATATATTTCTTTTGCCTTCAATAACTGCAATTGGCGGTTTCCTGATCAATAAAGCAAATCTCGACCTGGCAACAAAGCTTATTTTAGTTGTAATGTTTGTATTGTTAACCTTACAGGTATTTAAAAGTGCATTGGCCCCCGCATTGGCAACTGGCCTGTTGCCGGTTATCACAAATGCCACATCATTGTATTTTATATTCTCTATCCTGGCATTTACATTTTTATTGTTTGCAAGCTTGAATTTCAAACGCGAGGTGCCACCAGCTAAAATGGCTTCAAAGAGGCAAAAACCGCAGGACAACATCTTATACATAGCCTTTATATCAGCCTGGGTATTGATCTGTTCACAAAACGGATGGATGTATATTGCCGCTATCCCCCCGGTTTTGGTTGTGGGTTATGAATCAATTCATAAAGAAGAATATACCTTCAATATGTTTTATAAACAGGTGATTTGCCTTGCTTTAGCCGCTTTTATCGGAATTCAAAGCCTGTATTTTTTGAATAATCTGCTCCTGGCGGCAGTGTTTGATATCATAGCAGTGTTTTTTATGCTGCGTTTATTGGCTTTTAAACTAACACCGTCATACGCAACGGCAATATTACCTATGGTGTTGCATAATGCATCGCCTAAGTATTTTTATTGGCAAGTGCTAATTATGTGTATTATTGTTTTGGGCACTATTTATTCCTATAAAAACTTCAGGTTTAGCGAACAGCTTCGGGTGAGGCTGGTGCGGGTAAATAGTAAAGATGAAGAAGTTTCGTCTTGTGACAAATAGGCCGTCCTAATTTTTTGATTCCCGAAAAAAATTGAAAAACATCCTGCGCTCTTTTTGAAAAAACTCATGTATTCTATTTTTTGAGTCAGTTGTGGCCTGGAGGTTGAAGTTTAGCCTTATTGCTGATGCGCGCGTAAACCAAGTTAAAGAATAGGGGCCGAATACATGTTTACTATGTTGTAAACCCGGCAACAATGCGCTACTTTTATAGCCATAAACCAAGTCACAATGAAATCATCCCTAAGAACCATTGCTGTATTCTTAATACAGATTCTATCCATTTCATCCGCAAATCAACCCAAGCTGGCGCGAGTATGCAGTGTTGGGCTGCAGGGCTGACTACTCATGACCTGATCTGCACTATGCTTTTTGCATCGCTGCACACCCTCTCCAGAAAGGGAAGGATTGCTGCTCCGCACAGGTAATATCTTTCTTTTCGGCTAATGTTAAATGGTAAAATAAATGAAGAAAATACTGCTACTATCGATGCTCTTTCTTAATTGTTGTACATTATTTACAGATGAAAGAACAGTGAATTTTAAGCTTAATCCTAAAAGTAATGGATGGTATTTTATTGAGTTGATTAAAGATACAACCATGAGAGACACAGGTGTCGTAAATATAAAATTTAACGATACAAGCAGATTTGTTACTATTAAAATTAACAATATAGATAAAATGATAGTGAACCCATTTGATTATGATGGGAACAGTTTATCACGCAGACTTCAATATTTTGGTGTAAAAAAAACAGCACAAGGATCTTCTTTTCTTGAGTTTTACAATCCGACTGATGAAGAGCTAATGAACATTGACAAATGGAATCCAACCAACAAACGCGCATGGGAAATCTGGGACCTTGGGGATCAAATGTTTAAAAGATATCACAAAGATACAGTAGGAATGTAATCAATTTAAAATCTGCACCTGAAAGGCTTTCCTTTAGTGGTGCTGCATACAAGCATCAGTTGGGCAACATTGTTGAGATGAAAGTTATCAGCTTAGGTTTGTTAAGTAATACTGTTTTTAAAGAACAAGCCAAATGGTCGATATTGGATCAATGAAAATAGTTGTTAGGCCGATTAAGCTTTAAATAAAAATTTGAATGAAGTTAAGAACTATTGATGCATCATCGTTAACACCGGCCGAAATGCAAGTTTATTTGCACTATGCCATTGCTCCCCGGCCAATATGCTTTGTATCAACTATTGACAAAAATGGCGAGGTTAATTTAAGTCCGTTTAGCTTTTTTAATGTTTTTAGTGTCAATCCACCAATATGCGTTTTTTCGCCGACAAGCAGGGCGCGGGATAATACCACTAAACACACGCTCGAAAACGTTTTGGAAGTACCCGAATGTGTGATCAATATTGTAAACTACGATATGGTGCAGCAGACCTATTTAACCAGTATGGATTACAAAAAAGACGTAAATGAATTTTCGAAAGCAGGGTTTACTGAATTGGCTTCGGATACGGTAAAGCCGCCGAGGGTAGCGGAATCGACCGTTCAATTTGAATGTGTAGTGAATGATGTGATATCGTTAGGAAAAAGCGGGGGCGCGGGTAATTTGGTTATTGCCGAGGTGAAACGGATTCACATCAATGAAGCTATTTTGGATGCTAATGGTAAAATAGACCCGCATAAAATAGATCTGGTGGCTCGTTTAGGTGGCGATTGGTATTGCAGGATAACCAACGATAATTTATTTAAAATTTCCAAACCAACAGGCAGGGCCGGAATAGGTATCGGTGTAGATGCTTTTCCAAAAGAGGTTAAATACTCCACAGTATTAACCGGGAATGATCTGGGGGTATTAGGGCTTGTTGAAACGCTACCATCCGATGAGGAGGTAAGGGCTTTTAGTTTAACCGACGAAATGAAAGAACTGGTTAATGCTGCCATCAATGGCAGCCGCACTCTGCACCTGCATTTAAAAGCTAAGCAATTGTTGGATGACGGTCGGGTAATGGATGCCTGGAAAGTATTGTTAATGTAGTTTATTTAAGCATTGCAATGTTGTGGTAGGTTTGATAAAAGCTACAGATGCTACCGCAAGCCTCCCGGCTTGTGGTTAATAGGACCATATGCTAAGCTGCAATTTGCAACTAAGCATATAAAATTTATTTTTAAACATGAGCCGTAATTATAAATTCCACAACCCTGAAGGAATGTATTTTGTGAGTTTTGCAACCGTGTTCTGGATCGATGTATTTGTACGACGATTGTATTTTGACTGCCTGGTAGATAATCTTAATTTTTGTGTGAGTGAAAAGGGGATGGAAATATATGCGTGGTGTATTATGACAAGTCATGTCCACTTGGTATTTCGGTCGGAGAAAGTAAAACCAGAAGAATTGATTGGTGGTTTTAAATCTGTAACCTCTCGGCAAATTATAAAACTCATCGAAGATAATATGCAGGAAAGCAGGCGTGAATGGCTTCTAAATTCATTTAAGAAAGCGGGTGCCGCTAACTCAAATAATACCCAGAATCAGTTTTGGCAACAACATAATCAGCCTATTGAGCTTTGGAGCAATCATGTTATTCAGCAAAAAATAGATTATATTCATAATAATCCGGTAGTTTCTGGTTTTGTCGAAAACGATTATGGATATCTGTACAGCAGTGCCCGCGATTACGCGGGAATTAAGGGGCTTGTTAATGTTGTATTAGATTAGCGAAAAAAATGAAATACGCTGATACGCTACCTCAAGCGTCCTCGCTTGTGGGCATCATGCTAAGTTATGCAGGCGGGCTCGTCAAGTTGTAGACCTGAATGCAGGCCAGTTAATCTATGCGAACGGCTCATCAGGCTGTATACCTAAACGCTGGCCACAAGCGGGGATGCTTGCGGCGACGAGGGGCTTGTCAATATTGTATTAGATTAGCGAAAAAACAATGAAATAAGCTCATACGCTACCGCAAGCGTCCTCGCTTGTGGACATCATGCTAAGTTATGCAAGCGGCTCGTCATGTTGTAAACCTGAACGCGGGCCACAAGCGAGGACGCTTGCGGCAGCAAGGGCTATTTAATATTATCTTCGTTTGCTAAAACTAACCGTATCGGTAACAGGTTTTTCTTTAAAATCGTACGGATTCACCGCGGGGTCATTGATCTCCACTTTCTTTCCGGGCTCCTTTATATCCAATTGAAATATAGGACCGTCATTAATATAGCCTACTTTCATACGCGGCATTAAAGAATCTATAACGCGGTCCGCTACCTGCTTATTCCTTAAGATTTCGGAACCGTCATAACACAGGAAAATACTATTGTAAAATTTAAAATATGATGATGGGAATGTACTTAATTCTTCTTTGTTTATGATTTGAAAAACGGTGACTCTCAGAAACGTATTTCTTCGTGATATGACAACCTTAAAACACTTGCCGGATTTTTGATCGATATCAAGCTTGCCACACATCGCTGAATTTATTTGCTTATCAGATATCAAATAATTACTTACGGGATTACAATCATTGCCATCTGTACTTTTCATGGTACAAGATGAAACCGATAATACCAAACTTGCCCAAAAACCAATTACGTACGTCCTCATGTTTTTTTAAATATACTTTGATTAGGTATAATTACTGTATTCCCATTTAACAAATTCGAAACACCGCCCAGACGAGTCGGGCTTCTTAACCGGCGCGAGTATGCAGCGTTGGGCCGTAGGGTTGAGTACTCGTGAATTCATCTACTTTAATAATTTTATTTGAAATGTTTTATAAAGTCACGAGTACGCCTCGCTTTTGCCTGCGCTGCATACCCGCGCCAGAAAAAGAGACCAAAGAATTACCTTGCCATTAAATATTCTTTATACTCTTCTTGTATCATCCCTGCCGCAACAAACCTGCTTTCTGATGCTTGGTACTTATTTATCGCAAAGAATAAGGCCTCATTGATATTGCTAAAAGAATTAATGGTGAAAGGTTCGTCAGGGTCTAATGGTGCAAATTCGTAAATATCTAAAAAGTCTTCATCACCTTCATCAAAGCACTCCATATAACTCACACTATAGGTCGAGTCTTTTTCTTTATCTATTCTCAACCATTTTAAAATGGTATAGTCGTCCTGCTTTTGGTGAGATAGCCATTGTTCAATTGGCTTACCTGATGATAAATTAGTTTTTAATTGTTCTGATGATAAATATTTCATTTTGAAGGTAACAAATGTCCCCGCTACCACAAGCGTCCTCGCTTGTGGACATCATGCTAAGTTATGCAAGGAGCTCGTCATGTTGAAGATCTGAACACTGGTCACAAGCGAGGGCGCTCGCGGCAGCGGAGGATTACAATAGCGAAGGGCTCCAGATTTAAAAACCAGAGGCAGTTGGCAATTTTACATTCGTCATGTATTTAACACCGTCCGAAATATCTTTCAAGTAGATTATGTTCAATTGGGTTGGATTCAGTATTTCAATGTGAAGAATAACAGCATTGCCAAATTCCATTATTTTCATCTCAGATTTTGTTTGGAGATCGTATTTGAATAAAAAAGAATTATCTAAGTAATAAACAGATTTTCCATCCTCCGAAAACGGCGAATTAACGGTATTTATCAGTCTTTTTCTCAAACACATTTTAGCGTTTGTTCTTAAATCGATCAAAAACAAATCAGAGGTTGTATTAAACGTATCGGCATTTTGGTCCGAGATAATGGAAAAAGACAATCGTTGTTTTTTCTTATCTAATTCGAAGGCTGTAATAGCTAAAACGCTATCTTGATCAAAAAAAACTTTATTATTGTTCAATAACTTAAACCTGCTTAATATAATATCTCCCTCCTCGTCATTTTTCCCTTTAATCAGATAATTGGCTGTTAACACACTGTTAAAATCCGGGGTTATACTTAAAGAATCTTTTTCACCTTTAGTTGAAAATGTTTTGTGTTCAAGAGCATTGTAGTTTTTGATGATAGATGATTTTACCGTACCTAAATCAATGAACTCAATCTTTTGTCGCTTTATTTGGAGCTGATTTGTTGTATCGGATTTTCGGCCATTAGTCGTAACAGAATCAGTCTTTCGTTTATCCTTCTGAGGTTCTGAACATCCGAGAGCGCTAAATAGTGATATTACGATCAACGGCATCAATGTTATATAGCTTTTTTTAAAGAGGGTAGAATACATTACACTATAGTTTTAAAGTTAATTTTGCTTTTTTTTCGGGTTCTTTTCATATTAACCAGGTTTTTGCGCTGCTCACCATTTTTTACTTTATCAATCTTACGCCAAAGGATATAGCAAATGTTATTCTATCTATTTAAGTAAAAGATCAAGTTCTGTATAAGCCTGGATCAATCCTGCACGGTCGTCAAGCAAAATATTATAATAAACTTTAGGGCTATCGCATTTAAAGAACGGTGGATTTTCATTAATCACATTGTAGGGTATGTCATTGGTCTTTAAATAATCACTAATAAAGATCATGTTATTATTAGCAGTGAAACAGATCAGATAAAAGCCTGCTTTATGGCATTTTCCTAATAGCTCCGTCACGCACCCATAGTTGTCGCCGGTACCATGAAAATCATAAACAGTATTATCAAAATCAAAAGCAACAACCAAGGTACCGTGTTTTTTATAATCGTCAACTAATCGCAGGTATGATTGATTAGGTTGTAGATATTGATCCATCTTATTTTAACTATATAAAGTCACGAGTATGCCACGTTTTTGCCTGCGCTGCATACTCGCGCCAGTTAGGAGAAATAGCAAATGTTATTCTTATCATGCTATAATTTAAAGTGATCAATTACCTCTCCCTCACCCACAAATCAACCCTGCCACAGTCCTCACCTCCACAAAATCATCTCCCTCCAAATCCTTACAATTCACATGCGTATCGGTACAGATCAGCTTTTTAATAGCCCCGCATGCTTTTAACTTCCCAATGCCATCGTTTACAAACAAGCCGTGGGTAGTGATTACATAAATATCCCCTGCACCGGCATTTTTATAAGTCAGTGCGGCGTTTACGATGCTGCCTCCTGAGCGGATCATGTCGTCATAAATGATCACCGTTTTACCGGCTACGTCGGCGTTGATGGCGCTTACTTCGGTTTGGTCGCCTTTGAGGCGGCGTTTGAGGATGAAGGCGGCATTTACGCCCATGTCGTTAGCCAATGACTCTACCCATTTGGCGCGGCCGGCATCAGTGCTGGCCATTACAAAGTTATCGCCGCCGTACCGGGTGGCGGCTTCAATCACAATATCCTTACAGTAAACGTGTACAGGGTACAGGTCCTGCTCAAAGTAGTACTGGATGCCCTCGCTGTGCAGGTCGAACAGCATTACCTTATTGCCCCGGTTTGATTTTGGTATGGCCGAGAGCAGGCGGGCGCGTGTTTTGGCGGTCACAATTTCGCCGGGTTTAACGGCGCGTTCCATGGTACTATAGCCAAAGTAGGGGATCACCAGTGTAAGCGAATCGGCACCGTAACTTACCAGCGACGAAGCAAGGTCATAAAGCTCGAGCGTGGCGCTATCATTCACAGTACCGCCGATCAGCAATACCTCCCTGCCTTCCACATTGGAAAGGATGCGCTGGTAGCGTTCGCCGTCGGTAAAGTAGCTTACTTCAATTTCGCCGCGTTCGCAATGGCCAAGGGCAAGCACCTTCTCGGCGAGATATTCATATCCGGTTATGGCAAATAGTAATTTCTTCATTATATAAGAGCTTAAAGCGGAATGCATAAAGCATAAAGCTTTTTTTGTTTACGTGGTTGATTGGTTCTGTAGGGTATCAATTACCTGTTCAAAGGTAAATTCTTTCACAATATGGCCGTTTTCAAAAACGGTTTGGAGCTGATCAGTCAGTTCGGATTGTTCATCCTCGCCAATGGTTTTATAACCTTCAGCGGTTTTAACCAGTTTCAGCCTGCCGCCTTTGCTCTTTTTAAAGCTTGGGGTAATGTTTCCATGGGCATCCATTTCGGTAGGGCTTTTCTCCACAGCAACTTCTTTTCCATCAATAACCGCGCTGCTGCATTTCAGGGCAAATTTCTGGGTATCACGGTCGACCTTTTGCAGTAATGCCCCGCCCATGCCCAGTACCAGGTTTTCGGCACTGATGCCGTTTTCTTTAAGGGCTTTGTAAATCACACCGATCTCAGTATAGTTAACACCATCACCCTGGATCACCCTCACCTGCGGCGGCAGTACTTTATAACCTTTAGCATTGGTAGTAAAGCCGAATTTATCAAACAGGATCTTAAAGATCTCCAAAAGGGTCATTACCGGGTCGCCACTATCGGGGCGGATCACCAATGTTCCATCACGTTTCAGGATCTCTTCTTTCAGGTCTTCGCCCCAGTATTCGCTGCAGGCGCGGAAAATGTTAAAGCTGTCGCTCACGCAGGCGATAACGCCCGTAGGGAAGCTGCGCAGTACATGTTTAAATACCTCCAGTTCACCTTCCTGCCCAAGCAGGGTGCAAATGCTGTGCTCAGTAGCCGGAATGCTCAGGCCATGTACTTTTTGCGCATGATAGTATTTAATAGCCATGCCAGAACCTGCCAGGTTATCGCTGCCTGCAAAGCTGAGCAGGTGGGCAGCTCCGCCCAGTTTGGCACTCTCCACACTACTCACCCCGCGGAAACCAAAATCATTCAACACAAAACAAATTCCGCCGAAAGCTTCGGGCGTGGCGGTTTCTTCGTAATATTGGGTAACCACTTTTTTAACCTCGTGGCTTAGTGTGGCCACAGTGCAGGGATACCAAACCTGCATCAGCAGGGTTTCGAGGAAGTTGGTGAGCCAGTAGCATTCAGGATCGGTATTTTCGATGGTCATGAGCACGTTACCGGTGGGTACGCTGGTACCTTCGGCCACAGCTTTGATGCGTACCGGCAGATGACCGTTGTATTTATTCAGTATGTACTGAAACTTGCTGCAATCAAACACGTCATCGCGACCGAAAACCTGTTTCAAAAATTCATCGGCTTCGTCAAGGTCAACCTGGTTAAAGGCCGGGCCCTGCAGGTATTCTTTCAAAATATATTGCAGACCGAAAAAAACGGTCTCATTAAACATTCCTCCGCGGCTTTCCAGGTAACTGTAAATATTGGTGGTGCCGGGGTAGTAAAATTTATGGTGGGCGTATTTATATGCGTCGGCTAAAAGAATCAGATTTTCCCTTTTCATGGCTTTAGTTTTTAAGGTATTTGCCGGTGATGAAATTAAACAATTCAATGTGTTCTTCGCTAATGGAGCCGTCTTTTATCATTAAGGGCAGGTCGGTAAGTTTAAACCAGGCCAGGTCGGCAATATCATCCTGGGCCTTTGGCTCACCGCCAATAAAATCGCAGCTAAACAGCAGGGTAATGATCTTATCGGCCTCGCTGCGGTAGCGCCAGTCGTTTATTTTGGCTGATGTTTCGTACTGCATAGCGGTGGTTTGCATTTCCCCGCATTCTTCGGCAAGCTCGCGTTCGGCGGCATCTTCGTAGCAGCCATCTTCCGGATCAGAGAAGCCACCTACAAAACGCCATTTATTGTTGATGGCCTTTTTGCCAAGAAGGATTTCGCTGCGGTTATTCCTGAACAGTGCGACATCAACAGTAGGGTATACCTTTGGGTACTGGTTATAGTAAGCATACAGGATACCTGCACGAAAATCATTGGAATCGAAAACTTTATCGGCGTATTGTTTACGCAGTTCGGTGGCGTTATAGTCGCCATGTTCGGGAAGCTCGATGGTTTCAAATTTGCCGCTGTAGTAGGGGATAAAGCTGTCGCGGCTACCGTACAAACAAAACTGCTCAGCATTGAAAACACTTTTTAACAAATTGTCCAGATTATCCGACCAAATTTTATCGCTCGGATTATCGCTGATGGGCAGTACCACAATTTCAGGATAATCTTTTTTGATCATCTTTTCACGCGTGTAATAGTCGTAAGGGTTTTTGCGACTGCCTTTTATGGGGCTAACACCCAGTAATATAATCAGTTTGGCATGATTTTGCTTAACCTGTGCTATCAGTTGCTTGTGACCCTCATGCAGGTACGGCGTTTGAAAGCGTGCTATAATTACTCCTGTTTTCATCTCTATTTTGCGTTAATTGTACACAAATATAAATATGTGTTTTTAATACGCAAATTATTTTTTGATTTTTTTTAGAGAAAGGGAGCGGCTTGAGTATCTCGGGGACTTTATACAAAGTTTTTTGATTCTTGAAGCGAATAAAAACATGTCATTGCGAGGAGCGAAATGGGAATGAGCATCGGCGTGACGTGGCAATCGTATGCTATACAGAGCGGTTCTGCTTCCGTGCGATTGCCGCGCTACGCTTATAATGACGTGAATTTAAGTTATTGATTATCAATGGTAATTTTTTAACACGTCATCACATTTTTTTTCGGGTTCTTACCTGATGGTTACTCGCAATGACATAAAGGCTGGTCGATCTCTCCAACCCGGGATGGTGGATACAGAATTATATCTCGAAACTAATCCCCTCTTTTTGCAGCTGGTAATACTTTTCCTCATTAAAACGGAAAAGGTTACCCGGGCGGCCAGCACCTTCGAGGGCTTGTTTTTCGGTGGTTTCTTCGAGGAAGCCGTATTTGGTGATCTTCTTTTTAAAGTTACGGCGGTCGATAGGGCGGTCGAGTACCGCGAGGTAGAGTTTTTCGAGCTCGGAAAAGGGGAACTTTTCTTCGAGCAGTTCGAAGCCCACGGGTTGATAAAGCATTTTGCTTTTAAGGCGCTCGCGTGCTACGCTGATGATAGTAGTATGATCAAACGCCAGGGCGGGAAGCTTTTTGATATTGAACCAGTTTACATCGCTGGCATCGGTAGCAGCTTTAACAACAAAGGCATCCGGCCGCACAAGGCCGTAATAAGTTATGGAGATCACCCTGTTGCGCGGATCGCGGCCCGGCTGGCCAAAGCTGTATAATTGTTCCAGGTAGGTGATGTTTACACCGGTTTCTTCCCGCAGTTCGCGCTGAATAGCTTCCTCTAATGATTCATGATCAGCCACTAAACCGCCCGGCAATGCCCAGCTGTTTTTAAAAGGTTCGATATTGCGTTTTATGAGCAGTACGGACAACCCTTCTTTCGAGGTATATCCAAATACTACAGCATCAACGGCAACCTTTATATTTTGGGCGACTGGCATAATACAAAGGTAGAGATTGGGAAACGGCGGGGCAAGGGTTTATAAATAAATCAGTCATACAAAGTCAGGGTATCAAATGCCATTTTTTGATATTTAAATGCAGAATTATGCATGGCGGTGTTTGATCTCCTTATACCCCGACATCGGGAAGGTAACCCACTGTTAAGGTTTAGGTAATATCTTATTTATGATAATATGTTTATATGTATTATATGATGAGATATACAGCTTGATCTCTAACCAAAAACCTCTAATCTCTCACATCAATCATTCATTTCGTTCATTATTCATTCATCGTTCACTTTGTTCATAACCGTTCATTATCAATAAAAAACGGCTTTTGTGAGGTAACTTTCGGTCAAATTAGTAGCACATAAATTTTGCCCTGATCATTGAGCTGCTTATTATTTCTACTTATGGAACTGATAGCTTTATCATGATTATTGGCATTTTAATAAAATGTTGATATGGATAAATTGGACCTTTTAGCCGACAAGTTGGATTTCGTATATAAGAAGGAGGAAACTCCCGGCGATGTCCGAAGCCTTGTTGCCATTTGCCTCAATTACTGGTACCTTTTCTGTATTGGTATAGCAGTATGCATTCTCGCCACTTTTGTGTACATCCAGTACGAGCCAAGTAAATGGAATGTATCCAGCAAAATTATTGTTGAGGATGAAAAAAACTCGCCAACCAAAGCGCTTACCAACGGTGTAAATGCTGATCTTGCCTCCCTGTTTGATATCAAGAGCAATGCCGATAACGAGGTTAAGGTGCTGAAATCGCGCAGTCTCTTAAAAAGGGTAGTTTACTTGCTCGATCTTAATATCCATATTTATGATAACAATGGCTTTAATGGCTTTCGGGAAACAGAATTGTTTGATGAAACTCCTTTTAAAGTTAGTATAGGTTATAAAACCGATAAGCTGAAGCTGGCCAATTACACCCTTGAGGTATTAAATAACAACACATTCAGGCTGGTAAACGATAAAGACTCTGAAACTATTACCGGTGTATTTGATAAGCCTGTAAGTTTACGTCAATATAACCTCACTTTCCACAAAACGCAATACTTTAAACCCGAAGGCGAATACAAGATCAAGGTTCAAACGCCTAAGCAGATTGAAAAAGAGCTGGATGAAAACCTGGGTGTTGGTCTGGATGATAAGCAGGCTACCGTTATTGACCTTAACCTGAGTTATAATAACCCGGAACGCGGTCGGATAATTCTTCAGAAACTGATGGATGTATATCTGCAAAACAACCTGGCCAACAAGATCCGGATTGCCGATAGCACAATGAAGTTTATTGATAAACGCCTGGTAGTTGTTGGGGCCGAATTGGGTAAGGTTGAAAAGAACCTGGAGCAATACAAGGTTAAAAATAAGATTTCGGATATCAACGCGCAATCAAAGGCTTTGATTGAGGGGGCTAACTCGTATCAAAGTAAACTGAATGATAACGAGGTACAGCTGGCTATTGCCAATGATCTTTATAAATATGTAAACGATGCAGGCAACCCGCAGGTGGTACCAAGTTCTTTAATTACCAAGGATATGGCTTTCGGTACCGCTATAAACGGTTATAATGAAATGCTGCTGCGCAAAGAACAATTACGGATGACGCTTACCGATAACAGCATGATCATCAAAAATCTTGATCAGCAAATTGAATTGGCCCGCCAGGCATTGGTAACCAGCCTCAGCAATTATCGCAATAGTCTGCAGGTATCGCAATCGGCATTTAAAAAGCAAAACGCCACCATTGAAGATAAAATTACCAATGCGCCTGCAAAAGAACGGATCTACCTGGATTATGCCCGTGAGCAAAGCCTTAAACAGGATCTGTACCTGTTCCTGCTGCAAAAACGCGAAGAAACTGCTATTTCCCAAACGGCTACACTTTCAAGCTGCCGCATTTTAGATGATGCCGATGCCGATGAGAAACCCTTTGCGCCAAAAAAATCGCTGCTTTACCTTATTGGTGCAATTGCCGGGATTTGTATCCCAGCGGCGGGACTTAGCATAAAAGAATTGCTGAATACACGCATCAATACTAAGGCTGATATCGATAAGCATACAAGTGTGCCTTTATTTGGCGAGATAAGCCGCGGCGATAAGCGTTCAAAACCATTGGTTTATAATGACTCCCGCTCGGCTGTGGCCGAAGAGATCAGGGCGCTCCGAACCAGTTTAAAGTACGTTACTGATAACAAAAAAGGTTCAAACGTGATCATGTTTACTTCAAGTATGAGCGGCGAAGGCAAATCATTTATCTCGCTTAATCTTGGTAACTCCATAGCCCTTACCGGCAAAAAGGTGGTGTTGCTTGAACTTGATCTGCGTAAGCCCAAACTGCTTAAAAATATAGGCGGCATTAAAGATGAATACGGGTTTACCAATTACGTGATCTCGCCCGAAGGATGTGCCGATTGCCTTGCTAAGCCTTTTGAAAATAACCCAAATTTCTTCTACATATCGTCGGGGCCGGTGCCGCCTAACCCGGCTGAGTTGCTGATGGATGAAAGGCTGAAAACGCTTATCGAAGATCTTAAGAAAAAGTTTGATTATGTGATCATTGATACTGCGCCGGTGGGGTTGGTATCTGATGCGCTCATTATTGAGGAGTTTGTTGATGTTACCTTTTACGTAGTTCGGCAAAACTATACGCTCAAAACACAGCTGGGTATTGTAAATGATCTGCACCGTACCAAAAAAGCCAAACATATGTACCTCATAGTTAATGATATTGAGATGCGTACCAATACCATTACGGGTTACGGCCACGGTTACGGAAGTTATGGCTACGGATCGCCTTATGATGATAGCAGTAGTAAGGTGGCAGACTGGCTAAGGAAAATAAAAATGAACGTTTGGTAGCATTGTCTTCTTAATCTGCTTTAAATCCCCCTTAAATCATTTTATGTTGCAAGTATTAACAGTTGGTATAAACCGGTTTTTTAACAAAGGCCACGAGCGCTCGGTAAAAGCGCGAAAAAATATTTTTCGCTCAATAGTGCTGAAGGGCGGCAGCGTAGTTATAACGCTGGTTATGATCCCGCTTACAATCAGGTATATAAACCCTACACAATATGGCATTTGGCTTACGTTGAGTTCGCTGATAACCTGGGCTGCTTTATTTGATATGGGATTGGGTAATGGCCTTAAAAACAAATTGGCTCAGGCTATAGCATTAAACGAACCGGAGAGAGGGCGTATTTACGTGAGCTCAACCTATGCCATTATGTGTGTCATAGCTGTGCTTATGTTCGCGGTTTTCTACTTTGTTAATCCCTACATCAGGTGGACAGGTATTTTAAATGTGCCTGATGATGGCAGTGGTTACCTGAACAAAGTTGTACTGATCATATTCGGTTTTTTTTGCTTTCAGTTTATAGTACAGCTCATTAATACTGTGCTGGCGGCTAACCAGGAGCCAGCCAAAACAGCACAACTGAATTTTGTTGGGCAGGTGCTTTCGCTACTGGCCATATTGATATTGATGAAATTGGTGCCAGGTTCGTTAACCTGGCTGGTGATGGTGATGGCGGGTGTGCCTTTATTGGTACTGCTTGGGGGAAGCATACTAATGTACAGAGGCGATTACAGGTCACTGGCACCCGCCATCAGCGTAGTAAATTTAAAAAGCGCCAGGCAAATGTTTGGCGTTGGGAGTACATTTTTTATTATCCAGATCTGCGCATTGGTAATGTACGAGTCGGATAATATTGTCATTACCCAATTGTTTGGCCCCAAAGAGGTTACCACATTTAATATCGCCTATAAACTATTTTCGGTGGTGCTGATGTTTTTTGTAGTGGTGATTACACCTTTCTGGAGTGCATTTACGGAAGCTTATACTAAAAATGAGTACGAATGGATAAAAAATACCCTCGCTAAAATAAATAAGCTTTGGCTGGGCCTCAGTTTATGCACAATTGTGCTCACTGCATTATCTCCCTGGCTGTATGATGTATGGGTTGGTAAAAGCATTTCAATGCCGTTTAGTCTTTCAATAGCCATGTGCATTTACATCATTACACTTATTTGGCAGGCTATTCATGTGCAGTTTTTAAATGGTATAGGTAAAATCAAGTTGCAGCTGTATTTGGGGATAGCGACCTCGATAGTTAATATCCCGCTCTCAATTTTATTGGGCAGGCTGATGGGGGTAGCCGGTATCCCATTGGCCAATGCTATCGTTTTTGTGGTTATGGGTATAGTTTTTTCAACTCAAACCAATAAAATCATTAACCGTACGGCAACAGGTGTATTTAACAGGTAAGGGCATGACAATAACATACATTATCAGAAAGTTTTACCGGGCCTTGAGGGTTGTATATTTTGAATCGGCCCGTATGTATTCGCATATAGTTACATCTTTCAAATTTCGTCTTAACGGAGTTGAATTTAACAAGGATTTCACCGGTTACGGAATTCCTATTTTAGATGTTAAACTTAAAGGGAAATTCACCATAGGCAAAAAGTTTTGGTTTAACAGCGGTAAGTACCACGCCATGGGTGGACGGCAGCAGCAATGTTATTTTGTAGTGGCAGATGGTGCCGAACTAAGCATTGGCGATTATGTGGGCTGCACCTCGGTAGCGTTCATTTGTCACGATAAAATCAAGATCGGGAACCATGTAAAAATAGGCATCAATACAGTGATCTATGATACTGATTTCCATTCGCTGTATGCCGAAGCGCGTAATGACATTCCTGAACGGTTAGATGGATTGCGCACTAAACCGGTTATCATTAAAGACGGTGCCTTTATAGGAGGGCATACCACTATATTAAAAGGGGTAACTATCGGTGAAAACGCTATAGTAGGGGCAGGGTCTGTAGTTTTTCAGAGTATACCTGATGAACAGATCTGGGCAGGGAACCCGGCAGTTTATGTACGTGATACCTATAAAATGGAGTTGGAAACATGCAGCAGGTAAGTCAAACGGTTTATGCTCTTTTATTTTTGGTGATGGTGCTGGCATCGTTTTTTCATATGCAGGCACCGGTGCTTGGCCTTGCCTTGTTAATTATTTTACCGCCGGTAAAACACCAGTTTGCTGCTATAAAAATGGCGGCCTTGTTTGCTGTTTTATTTGTACCGGCTATGCTGGGACTGATAGCCGGCTATCAAAATAGTACCTATCTTATTTTAAAGGATTTTTATTATTTCTCTATCCCGGTATTGTTTGTGACCGCCGGAATTGTATTGTCGCGCCGGATTGACGTTGAACTGTTTTTAAAAACAATCATAATAGCAGGCGTACTCATTTCATTCCTGGTTACGGGCGTCTCCGTATCCTATATGGGCTTAGGTTCATTAACTGATCCTTATTCGGCTCATTACGCTATAGGCATTGTTGGTACACCTGCACCACCCCTGGCTTTTGCCTGTTTGTTATTTAGCTGGAAATTTAACATCAGGTTGTTTCGCAGGGCTTTATTCAGGCTGTTTTTAGGTATCAATGCGTTTGGCATTTACATGTTTGCTTCACGCACCTATCTCATTATCACATTGTGTTTTGTAATGCTGCTTGTTGTTGACAAGATCAGAAAAGTATGGATATTCCCGGTTATATTTTTGCTGGGGCTGTTAGTTATCGTAGTGCCGTTCATTACCGTCAGTGTAAACTCTGATAGCACTTTCATTAATAAAATAATGGGATCGTTTAACGAGGTAAGTATAGGTAATTATAATACCGAGCAGGACATTAATCTCCGTTATCGTGGCTATGAATCGTTTATGGCTTTGCGGGGGTATCTCTCGGGCGGCATGCGCGATTGGATTTTTGGCGGCCTTGGCAAGCTTATCGACCTTAAAACCTTTGTACGGCTTGGCGAGGATACTGATTTTCAGTATATCCCGGTACTTCATAACGGTTGGCTGTACATATTGGTAAAAACGGGTGCCGTAGGTGTTTTGGTTTATATGACCATATTTTTTGGTCTTATAGTAACTAAATGGAAGCTGTATGCCGATGCTAAGAGCAAACCCATAATTCGTATGTTTTCGGCTTTTATTATAGGCTCTGTTTTGAGTTTGCTGCTCACTAACTATATAGTTACAGCATTTTTTAATATGGAGATGAGCATTGTAATGGTAACACTTGGCTACAGTTATCTCAATTTACATGTATTGCTGCACCAGTTTAAAGCAAGACAACAACAACAGCAACAACAAATGAGCACGGAGCTTGCCGGTTTAAATATTTATTAGGGATGGGTATGGAACAAGGACACAAGTATGAAAAAGTAACGATTATAACTGTTGTTTATAATGCAGTAAATACAATTGAAGGCACCATATTGAGTGTCATAAACCAAACATATAAAAATCTGCAGTATATTATTATCGATGGCGGATCGACCGATGGCACACTGAATATCATCGAGAAATATCAAAACAGGATTGACCTGTTTGTAAGCGAGCCTGATAATGGCATTGGGGATGGTTTTAATAAGGGTATATCAATGGCCACCGGCGAATGGATAGGCATGATCAATGCCGACGACTGGTATGCTGTGGATGCCGTAGAAAACATCATGAAGGGCATATCGAATGACGATTTTGTGTGCTGCGGAAATATACGTTTAATTGGCGCTAATGGTATTGAGCGCGATAAAAAAAGCAAGGTGAGCTGGCTCAATTTTGGCATGTACATTATGCACCCAAGTTGCTTTGTAAGGCGTTCGGTTTACATGCAGGTAGGTCAATATGATATCGGCCTAAGGATAGCTATGGATTTTGATATGTTTTTAAGGATCAAACGCTTTGGTTATCACATCAGGCATGTCGACAAAATAGTGGCATATATGCGTATGGGCGGCGTTAGTAACGATACCGTTAAAATGCACCGTGAAGAATTAAGGGTGATGAAGAGGCATTTGCGTGGGGTTGATTACCTGTTGTCGTGGGCATTTAATTATCTTAACAGGTTACGCTGGCGGTATTTTTATAAAGATCCGCTCCGGGAACCAATAAACTTACAGTCGTAGCGTATGAAAAGAAATATACTGATATCATCATACGCAATATCGCCTGTTAAAGGTTCGGAATTTGGTTCGGCCTGGAATACGGTCATCAACCTGGCTACTCAACATGAACTTTGGGTTTTATACGGCATATCTGATGCCCACATGGGCGATACGCAAACTATGCGAAGTTTTTTAAAGGAAAACAGCATTCCCAATGTGCATTTTATTGAAGTACAACCAGGTTTTATAGCTAATGCCATTAACCTTTTAAATAAGGCAGGCTTCGGCTGGTTTTTTTATTTTGCTTATTATTTGTGGCAAAAAAATGCTTTAAAGCAAGCGCAAAAGCTTTTACAATCTGTAAATATTGATGTAGTACATCAACTCGGTCCAATAGGTTACCGCGAACCCGGTTTTTTATGGAAGCTCGGAAAGCCTATGGTTTGGGGGCCTATAGGAGGGATGATGGTTATTGATAAGCGATTATTAAAAAATAAGCCATTAGCTACACGAATTAAGTTTAATCTTAAAAATATTATAAACCGCCTACAGCTTGGATATTCATTGCGCATTAAAAAGGCATTTGAACAAGCTGATGTATTGATAGCTGCTACAAGGGCGGGGCAGCAGACCATCATGAATAGGTTTAACCGCGATAGTCATTATCTGCCTGATACAAGTTTTGTGAGCACGATCTCGCTCAACGAAGCTAAATTCAAAAATGAGAACCTGCAGTTTGTATGGAGTGGTTCACACATTGAGCGGAAAAACCTTGAGTTGTGCATTGATGCATTCGCCTCCATTCAAAACCGTAGCTGGACGTTGAATATTTTGGGTTCGGGGCCGCTTACCGGCAGGCTTAAAAGTAAAGCAGCAGCGTTAGGGTTAACTAATAATATTATATGGCACGGACAGCTAAGCAGAACTGATGCCGTTAAGGTGATGGCAGGGGCACACCTGCATATCATTACCAGCATAGCGGAGGATAACCCGGCCGTGGTTTTTGAGGCCATGAGCTGCGGCGTTCCTTCGCTTACTATTGATCATCATGGTATGAGCGACGTGATTTGCCATAAGTGCGGCATTAAAATACCGGTTGGTGAACATTGGGCAATGGTGAAGGGTATAGCAGCAAAGCTTAACGAGCTATTGGATAACCCACAGTTGTTAAAGGATCTGGGCAAAACCACCATCATTTGCGCCGAAACTTTTAAATGGGATAAAAGGCTCGAAACTTTGAATAGCATTTATGACAAAGCCATCGAATTGCGCGAGCAAAGCGAGAGTTACGTGGTATCAAATGAAAACTTAGTTGCCTGGTGATATGAATAGCAAGGGATCGAAAATACGGTTGGGGATTGATGCAAAATGGTATTTTGATGGTCCGCCGAGTGGCCACATGGTTGTTAAAAACCTGGTGAATGAAATTGTTTGTGCAGGTGACGACCGTTTTGAATTATGCCTTTTTTTAACAAGCAAAAATAGGATTGAGGCTAAAGCTCTTTTCCCTGCACACGTAAAGCTGATATTTTTGCCGTCTGTCCCTAACTTATTATCAAATCTGTTACTGTTGCCCTTAATGGCATTGCTATATGATATAGATGCAGTACTATTTCAGAATTTTGGCAGTAGATGGCCATCAAAGGCTTTGAAGATAGCATACATTCATGATGTGTTATTTCTTGATTACCCTCAGTACTACACCAGGGCCGAAGTTGCCTATTTTAAGCAGATGATCCGTTTTGCAGCCAATGCCGATCAGATCATCACCATATCCAATTGCGAAAAAGAGCGAATGCAGAAACACGATGTAACAGCGCCGCTTGGTATCAGTGTAGTTTATCATGGTGTTAACAAATCCTTTAAGCCCCTGCATGCTTACAGCGAAGATGATATTAAAGCTCTTGAAGAGAAATATAATTTGCCTCAAACTTACCTGCTTTATGTTGGGAGGGTAAATATCCGCAAAAACCTTATTGGGTTAGTTAAGGCATTGAACCTGCTGAAAGATTTTGATCTTAAACTGGTTATAGCCGGAGAGCGTGGCAGCTACCCTGAGCTGGACGAATACATAGCTGCAAGACAACTTGATAGGCATATAGTTTTTATCGGGCATGTACCTGAGGCCGATCTGTACTTGCTTTATGCGCGTGCCAAGGTATTTTGTTTCCCATCGTACGCCGAAGGTTTTGGTTTACCACCGATTGAGGCCATGCAATGCGGGGTACCGGTTGTGGTTTCAGACAGGACTTCTATGCCCGAGGTTTGCGGAGCCGCGGCGCTGTACGCCAACCCGGATGATGAAAGTGAAATTGCCCTTGAAATAGAATTGCTTTTAAATGACCCGGTTTTGTACAACGAAAAAGTAGATCAGTGCCTTGCACTGGCGCGTAAATTTTCATGGACAAAAGCCGCTAACGAAATATTAACCTTAATTACTGAAGCTCATGGTAGAGAAAATTATTCGGAAGCTCAAGCGCAACCCCGATTATAAATGGGAAAGCAAGTATAACCCCAGAGACATGGGGGTGATACTATCAGGCAGGCTTAGTCAGATATTGCGGGGCGGGTGGATGCGTTTGTTCCTGAAACATGTTGAAGGTTTACTATTTGTAGGCCACAACGTTAAAATAAGGCACGCCTACCTTTTTTCGGCAGGTAAAAATTTAATTATTGAGGATAATGTATTTATTAATGCGCTGTCGTATGATGGAATAATAATAAAAGATAATGTATCCATTGCACGTAACTGCACCCTGGTGGGTACCGGGATTATATCCCAAAAAGGCAAGGGTATAAGTATTGGTAATAACACAGGTATAAATGCCGGCGCTTATCTTGGCGGGCAGGGGGGGATTGAAATAGGTGATAATGTGATCATTGGTCCTGGTGTGCAGGTTTTTTCTGAGAATCATAATTTTTCGGATATCAACGTAAATATTAAAGATCAGGGGGTATCCCGCAATGGAGTTATCATTAAAAACGATTGCTGGATAGGGGCAGGGGCTATCATTTTAGCCGGGGTAACCATAGGTAATGGTTGCGTGATTGCCGCCGGAAGCGTGGTGACCCGGTCGGTTGATAATGATTCGGTGGTGGCGGGTGTGCCAGGCAAGGTTTTAAAAAACCGTAAGATAATCAGCGTTGGGAAAGTGGCGTAAAATGATGGATAATTGAATTTTATATAACAATGAACGTAGCCGAAAAAAATATCATAAATATAGTACAGGATGAAGAGCCCGCAGTTGTGGCAATGCCGTTTGATAAATTAAAAGGCTCATTTATTTATATTATCTGCGGCGTTATTGGTCGTTTGCCTTTTCACGCCTTGCGAATATTGGGCTTACGTATCCTGAAAGCAAAAATAGGTAAGCGTACCGGTATTTACCGGGGCTTTGAAGTAAGGCGGCCCCGGTTTTTAACTATTGGCAATAGCTCAGTTGTTGGTCATGGTGCATTGCTTGATGCGCGCTGCGGGTTAACGATAGGTGACAATGTTAATCTGAGTAACGAAGTGATGATCTGGACTTTACATCATGACTATAATGACAGGAATTTTGCGCAAACGGGGGCGCCTGTTATTATTGGTAATTATGCCTGGATCTGTTCGCGGGCAATAATTTTACCCGGGGTAACCATTGGTGAGGGAGCAGTAGTTGCTGCCGGCGCTGTTGTTGCCCGGGATGTTGCCCCTTATACCGTAGTTGGCGGCGTACCTGCTAAACCCATTGCTAAAAGAAACGAACATTTAACGTATGACCTGGGTGATGCCATCATTCCAATTATCTGATTGTTAATATTTCCAGGTAATATTTTCTTTAAGTACCCGCATCGGGTTTCCGCCAAAAATGCTTTTCTCCCCGTTTAATTTTTTGGTAACTAATGATCCGGCTGCAATAATACTTCCGTTTGGTAAGTTGGCACCTTTCAAAATAGTGCAGCGGCAGCCCACCCAAACGTTATCACCAATAACAACTTCTTTCGGCTGGTTAAAAACCTGGCCGTTTTCATCAAAAATATGATGGAAATCAGTATCCATTACCAGGCTTTCCCAGCTAATGCCGCTGTTGTTGCCAATAGTTATTTTCTTTTCGGCCACCAGGGCGCATTCTGTACTCATGTTAAAGTTTTCGCCAAAAATGAGCTGCCCGTTTTCGCCAACATTTATTTTACAGCCGTGCATTATAAAGGCTCGGCCATTAAAAACCACTTCGCCAAAAACCTGCCAAACGCCCCGGGCCCTCTTAAAGTCAGAGATCCCTACTTTACCATAGCCAATTTGCACCAATGCAGTTTTGATGGGGCCGTTTATGATGATCTTTCCCTTGGTTTTGTGGAGGTAAATATTGTTTGAAATTAAAACCGGCAGCTTTATGGCTGTTTTAAAAGGGAAGTATTTGAAATTAAAAATAATGCTTTTAAGGTTAACCCGCGAAAGCAGCTTTAATGTTTTGCTCATTTATAAATAAGATTTAAACGGCTGTGAACTTATTTAAATATCTACATAATTATCCGTTAGTTCTGTCCCGCCCACATAGTAAAATTTAAACTCCCGGCTTCAATTTGAAGTGGGCTAAAGATACATAAAATGTTTATTAAATAATAATTGTATAATAGTATTATTTGTGAATTATTATTTTATTGCCATTTGTTTTGTTCATATCTATTCATCCCGTTCATTCTGTTCATATACCCTTAAAAGGCATCAAAATTGCGTTTTTGTGCGTAATATTAGTCATTCGTTAGTTTTAAAGCTGGTTTTATAACAGTTATTAAAGTTAATGTATTTAAAATTAATATTTATATAATATCAAAATTTTGGCTTATGAGGATTGCTATTATTGGAACCAGAGGTATCCCCAATCATTACGGTGGTTTTGAACAATGTGCCGAATATTTATCGGTAGGTTTAGCGAAAAAGGGGTATGAAGTTGTAGTTTACAACTCACATAATCATCCCTACCAACAAAAAGAATGGAATGGCGTGGAAATACGGCATTGTTATGATCCGGAATGTAAGCTGGGTACTGTTGGCCAGTTTTTTTATGATCTCAATTGTATCAGGGATCTGCGGAAAAGCAATTTTGATATCATACTGCAATTAGGTTATACCAGCAGCTCGGTTTGGTCATGGCTTTTTCCGCGTAATACGGTTGTGACTACCAATATGGATGGGCTGGAGTGGAAGCGGGCAAAATACTCAAAGCCTGTTCAGCGCTTTTTACATTTTGCCGAAAAACTTGCCGTAAAATACAGCGACCACCTGATTGCCGATTCAACCGAGATACAGCGCTATTTAGGAAATAAATATAAAAAAGAGGCAACTTTTATCCCTTACGGTGCAGCGTTATTCGATAATCCAGAACCCGAAATACTACAGGAGTATGGTATCAAGGCTCATGGATATGATATGCTGATTGCAAGGATGGAGCCCGAAAATAGCGTAGAAACGATACTTGACGGTGTTGTAAGGGCCGATAGGGGAAGACCGTTCCTTGTAGTTGGTAACACGGCCAATGATTTTGGTGAATATCTTAAATTGAAGTTTGCACCATATAGCAAAATAAGGTTTGTGGGTGGCATTTATGATATGGAGAAGCTTAACAACCTGCGTTACTATTCCAATTTGTATTTCCACGGGCACACCGTTGGGGGCACAAACCCTTCATTGCTTGAAGCAATGGCTTCAAACGGTCTTATTTGCTCGCATGACAATAAGTTTAACCGCGCCGTATTGGGCGATGATGCCTTTTATTTTAATACAGCTATGGATGTAGCAGAACACTTACGTGTGGCAAGTAAGAGTGATGGAGCATACGGGCATTTTTTGGCCAATAACACGGGTAAAATCAAAACAATTTATACCTGCGAAAATATAGTGAACCAGTATGCCAGCCATTTCGAAAGCATAAAACTAAGTACTGTGAAAACTCAGCCTGCTGTGCCTGGAAATGTGGAAGTTGCATTATTTCTAAAGAACGCTTAAATAACCCGATTTTATTTTTCCCCCCAATAAAACAATGATCAAACATTATTTCCCCCTGCCGTTAAAATTGACTTTAATGGCATTTTTGCTGCTGTGTTTTTGTAGCTCTTGTTCTTACAAGCAAAATCAGGCTTTCCTTGAAAAGAAAGATGCGGCTTCGCCAATTGCAGGTTTTAAAGGCAATGCCGAAACATATAAGATAAAGCCGCAGGATGTTTTGCAGGTACGTAACCTGCAAAACATTAAATACATTGTTGATGATGTCCCGACGGGGGCCGGTGCTGCCCCCTCATCATCAGGTGGCGGTGCTGCTGCCGTGGGGCAAAGTTATGAAGTGGCCGAAGACGGCTCCGTGGCATTGCCGGTAATTGGGCGGGTAAAGGTTGATGGTTTATCAAGACTGGAAGCCGCCAATAAAATTCAGGACCTGTACGGCAAAAATCTTATCAAAGACCCTATTATTGATGTAAAGATCATTAACCTTAAAGTTACAGTACTTGGTGAGGTGAGGAGGCCCGGCAATTACCCATTAATAAAAGATAACGCCAGTTTGATAGATATGCTTGGCGAAGCAGGCGGCATTACAGATAAAGGGAACGAAAAGCATGTTAAGGTTGTGCGGGGCGGCATTGTTAATCCCGAAATCATCGAACTTGATTTAAGTGATGTAGCCTCATTATCCAGCCCGGCCATGATGATGCAAAACAACGATGTTATATACATTGAACAAAACAAGAAATCTTTACGCAACGAGAAATTGCAGAATTTTTCGACCTTGATACAGCCTATATTGCTGCTGCTTAACTCAGCACTTATTATAACAACGATAAAGTAAGGTCCGTTTCTTAATAAATTGTTTGAGAAGTTTTATGTGAAACGCGTGTGATGCATCTCACATAAAACTTCCCAAACATTGATTGTTGTTAATGGCAATCATTCCTACCCAAACAAATTGTTAGTAAACTCCAGCTTTATCCTTGTTTGAAAATTATCTATCGTTTTAAAAATCTCCTTTAAAGCTACTTTTTCAATTTTAGTTAGTTTATCTGGGTCAATGTAGTTGTCGGGTTCGGTGCGATCCTGGATGATTTGGGAGGCCTGGTTGCGAAGGCGCAGGCCCATTAAAAAGTAATACGACTGCATAAGTTCCTGAACCTCTTTTTCGTTAAATACCTCTTTTTCTTTCAGCGCTTTCAATCGCTCGCCGGTATTAACCTCAAAAATACGGTGACGCAGGGCATACATGCGCACCAGGTCGACAATTGGGGTCATTGATTTTTTGATGTCGAAAACCTCCTGGCTGCCCTTGGTGAACGTTTTAATATTTTTGAAAAAGGTGAGTGGCGGTTCATACTGCAAAGCGTTTTTAGCCATATGGAAAAAGATCTTACCCAATGGCTTTTGCAGTTCTTCGTCTAAAAACTCTTTCAGTTCATCCATAATGCTGGCTTCGCCATACAGGTAACGGCAATCAAAAAAAGTGGAGAACTGGATCACAGTTTCGGGAACAGCTTCGGTCATCCAGCTTTCGTAATTTCGTTTCCAGTGGGAGAGGGAGTGCGTCCATTTAGGGTTTTGGGCCATATAGCCGCCGGTACAAAAGCTAAAGCCTATGTGGTCCAGCTTTTCGGATACCTGCTGCGCAAAGCTCAGAAAATATTCGCGTACCAGTTCGCGGTGTTCATTGGCTTTATCTTCGTAGATGATGGCGTTATCCTGGTCGGTTTTAAAGGTTTGTTCTTTGCGGCCCTCGCTTCCAAGCACCATGAAAACAAATTTGGCCGGTGGTTCCCCCATTACTGCAATTACGTTTTCAATTACTTTTATCGCAATGGTATCTGCAATGGTAGTGATCACCTGGTTCACAATTTCGGCATTTACACCGCGGCCAAGCAACTGGGTAACCATTTGGGGTACCGATTCCCATTTACGTTTAAGTTCCTGAACGGATATGGCCTGTTTTACCGATTGAATAAATACCAGAGGCGATTGCGCCTGCTCGGCCAGTAACTTATTCCTGCTGATGCTGCCTACAAACTCATCGCCGTTTTTAATGAGCAGGTACCGTGTTTTGGTACGGAACATCATTAAAATGGCCTCATATACATAGGCATTGGTACTGATGCAAACAATAGGGTTATCCATCACATTGCCAACGGGCTGTGCCGTATCGGCCTGTTTGGAAACCACGTTATCGCGCAGCGTTATGTCAGTTACATAGCCTACAATGTTGTTTTGCTCGTCCCTGATAAAAATACAGCTCACTTTGTGTTTGGCCATTAGCCGCGCGGCTTCATAAACAGGGGTGCTTTGAGGACAGGAAACTATCTCGCGATATTCAATACTTTCAATCTTGCGCGAATACATTTGTTCGGAAGCTATATAGCTTTCTTCAAAAGTTGCGGGACGCTTGTAAAAATGTGCAAACTCATCATTGAGCATGCGTTTACCAAAGTCGGCCGTAAAGTATTGTACAAAATCCTCATAAGCTTTACATAGCGACCTGAAATCCTTGCGGTGCAGGAAAAACACGGTAGTGCCTTTCCTGGCAATCACGGTACGGATAGACTGCTTGCGGTTAAGCAACACCGAAATACCACCATAACAGTAGCCCGGATGGTGATGTTCCAGCAAACGCTTGTTTTGCTGACTATCGTAAAAAAAGGATTCGTATTCGCCTTCGGCAATAATATCTACGCCGCGCATTTTTGTTACTTCCTGCTGGTAAATAACGGTGTCCTTACTATAACGGATCTCCTGCAGCTGGTCGGCTACTTGTTCAAGTACATCGGCCGGGAGCAGGTTAAAAGGGGATACTTTACTTAAAAATTCAAGACGTTGAACCATATAACCAAAAAGCTATGATGATGATCAAAATTAAAACAATGGCTGCAGGCAAAAGGTATTTTTTTTCGGAGCGGATTTTTTGCAGGTAAACTTCCTGGTGTTCCACGCTATCTGCGGTAATGTCACCGCGTTTCAGCATTTCAAAAAAGCATTCGGCAGTAGCCTCGGCATCTTCAAGGGCGTTGTGCTGCCTGTCTAAGGTTTTGTTAAACAGTACCTCGTATAGCTGGTTTAACCTTAAATATTTAACCTGCGGATTTTGTACCCATTTGGTGGTTGCCAGCATGGTGCAAAAGGTTTTTAAGTTTTGGAGTGGATTAGTAATACCTGTACGGTAAAACTCAACGCCTGCAACATTCAGGTCAAGCTCAATAAAATGCCCTATTACCAGGGGCTGGTATTCCTGCAGGTCATTGGCCAGCATAGTCATTACATCCTTACGCCATTCGCCGTGTTCAACCAGGTATTCCTGCGTGAGGCCGTGAACTGCACGTGCTTTTTTACTTATGGTAAAGTCATTATCCTTAATATAATGATCTTCACGCTTTACCTCCTGCATATTGCTGGTATAAACTATCCATGACACCTGCAGCGCGTAAGGCCAGTTATCATTATCACAATATGGCAGGTCCCACTTTTTGGGCAGGCCGGAGGTTTCGGTATCTATGAATAAAAGGTAATCTTGCACATGCTAAATTTATGAATTTATTTGAATGCCAGATAACAGGCAACAAATTCCCTGCGGAGAAATAATGGTTTAAATGAAAAACACCCACTATGGCGGGTGTTCGTTACTGGTAGAAGTTTAGCGATAGCGTAACTTCGTCCTAAAATGACTTAAGCTTTCAGCTTGAGTTAAACAATCCTTGTTTGGAAGCGGATTGAATAACGGAAGCGATTTACCCCAAACCGGTGAAGCAGAATGCTTCACCGGTTTGGGGGCCAAGTTACGCCGTCGCTAAACTTGAACCAGCTTACGGCGCTGTCAAAGTCTTTCTCTCCACAGTATGCACGCTAAAATAACCCAGTGCACCGCCTTTTATATTGGTTATTGGATTGGCCGGGGCAGCATTGTTGCCATCGCCGTTGGCACTGTTGCTGAGACTGTAAAAGTATTTATAAACGGCCTGGTCAATGCTCATCATCTCGATAGTTACCTGGTTGCCGGGGCGGATGTCCCTTGCCGGGTTATCATTGTCATTGCTGAACCTAAGGTTATTGTTCACTTCCTGCCCGTTTGTAAATTCGTCATCTTCCAGCATAATTGATTCTTCTTTGCGGCCATTTACGTACTGTGTAAAGCGATAATAGTTTTTGGTAGCTGCAGGGTCGTTGTATTGTACAGTTACATATTTGCGCGGGGTGCCGTCTTTGTTATTTATAAGTTCGTCTTTAACCAGGTAAATACTATCTAAAGGAACCGCGGGATGCATTAAACAGCTTGAAGTGAAAGTTTTGCCATCAATATTAACACTTAGCTGATAGGTGTGACCGGGGATACCCGTTATTGTGTTGTTTTGGTAAACGCCGGCACTTGTAGCCGTAAGCGGGTAAACATTATTATTATCGTCGGCAATAGTGACGGTAGCACCGCTGATGCCGTTGAAATCATTATTATCAGTAAAGTTTTTGGTTTGGCTTAATAATACCTTACAGGCACCCGCTTCGTCGGTCAATACTCCTTCAACTACATATTGCGGGGCAGTATCTTTCAGTTTAAGGTCGATGGCCTTTTCGCAACTGCTTAGGGTTGCAGTAAAAAAGATAATGGTTATATATTTTATAGTGCTTTTCATCGGCTTAAAATTTAAAGTTATAGGTTACCGAAGGTACAAAGGTGAATAAAGTGGTACGTACAGCTTCTGTGCGGCTCGCATCCGTCTTGTTATCGCGGAAGAATATGCGATATGCGTTAGGGTTACCGTAAGCATTGTAAAGGCTGAAGGTTAAATCAGATTGAAATTTTGCAGTTTTCTTGAGCTGCTTGGTAGCACCCAGATCTAAGCGGTGGTATGCCGGCATCCTGTCGGCATTGCGGTTGGTGTAATAGTAATAAGTTACGCCGTCAACCTGGTATTTGCCGCTCGGGAAGGTAACGGCATCGCCTGTATAATAAACAAAATTGGCCGAGAATGTCCATTTGTCGCTGGCTTTATACATGGCCACAATGGCTATATCGTGGGTGCGGTCCTGCCGTGCATTGTACCATTGATTATTATTGATGCCATCAATCATCCGTTCGGATTTTGACAGTGTATAGCTGATCCAGCCGGTAAGCCTGCCTGCTTTCTTTTTTAGCAAAAACTCGGCACCATAGGCGCGGCCCTTGCCAAAAAGCAACTGCGTTTCTATAGGCTGGTTAGTGAATACATTGGCTCCGTTGCGGTAATCTATCTGGTTTTGGAGTTTCTTATAATAGCTTTCAACCGTAAATTCATAGTTGTGTTCGTTGAAATCTTTATAATATCCAACGGAAAACTGGTCGGCCAGTTCTGGTTTAATGAGGTTGGTGCTGGCAACCCATTTATCCGTTGGCGAACCCGAATTGGAGTTGGAGATCAAATGCAGGTTTTGCGCGTTCCTGGCATATGATGCTTTGATAGAGCTTACATCGTTTAGCTGGAAAGCTGCCGCAACACGGGGCTCCAGGTTAACATAGGTTTTAACCTCCTGGCCGGAAGTGTAATGTTTTGAACCGACGATGTTGCCGTCGGCATCGATATCATAATAATCGCCCGAGCCCAGTATGGTAAAGGCCGACAGGCGTACACCATAGGTTAAGGTAAAGCGATCTGTTGCCTTCCATGTGTTAGTTACATAGGCTGCGTTTTCAAGGGCATACCTGTTTTGAAGGTTTTGCGATATGATACCTGAGTTGCCCGTAGCCGAAATTTCGCCTGGTTTAATGGTGTGGTAAATGCTGTTGACGCCAAAGCTTATTGTGTTTTTTTGGCCTGCGTACCATTGCATATCTTCTTTAAAGTTAAAGTCGCGTATTTGCGAATAGATATTGAACTCGTTCACGTCCTGCTTGATATTCAGCTTATAGTCATAGTTGCTGTAAATGAGCGAGGTGTTTGAAAACAGTTGGTTATTGAAAATATGGTTCCAGCGTAGGGTGGCCGTGGTATTTCCCCAGTTTATACCGGCTATATCGGCGGCGCTGAGCACATCTTTCCCAAAATATCCCGAAATAAATAAACGGTCTTTATCCCCTAAAACATAATTGGCTTTGGCGTTAATATCATAAAAATAAAGCTGGCTGTTTTTGGCTACACTATCTTTAGATAGCTTTAAAAACGCATCGGCATAAGTTCTCCGGGCCGAGATCAGGAAAGATGATTTACCTTTTTGAATAGGGCCTTCCACATTGATCCGTGCTGCTATAAGGCCAATACCACCGCTTACGCCAAATTTTTGGTTGTTGCCATCATTCATTTTAACATCCAAAACTGATGATAACCTGCCGCCATATTGTGCAGGCATATCGCCTTTATAAATATTCATGTTTTTGATGGCGTCGGAGTTAAAGGTAGAAAAGAAGCCCAGCAGGTGCGATGCGTTGTATACCGGCGCTTCATCAAGCAGGATCAGGTTTTGATCAGTTGCTCCGCCGCGTACAAAAAAGCCGCCGCTGCCTTCCCCGGCCGATTTGATGCCCGGCAGCAATTGGATGGTTTTGATCACATCGCGCTCGCCAAGCAATACGGGAATGTTTTTGGTTTCCTGGATACTGAGGTGCTCAACACCCATTTGCGGGCTGGCAAGGTCGCGGGCACCAGCCGGAGCAGCTTTAATGGTTACTTCCTGCAGTAGTTGTGAATTATCTTCAAGGGCAATATCTACCCTTTGGTTACCGCTGAGTGATACAGGCATTACTATAGTTTTTTGCCCCATAGCGCTAACTGTAATTTCATGATCGCCGGCTGGCAGGGTTATCGAATAAAAGCCATATTCGTTACTTGATGTACCTGCGTTTGCATTAGTAACCCTGATACTTGCGCCAATGATCGTTTCGCCTGTTTGTTTTGATTTAATGGTACCGCTCACCGTGTATTTGCCATCGGTGCCGGCGGACTGCTTTTTTACCTTGCCAGCATCGTATTTAATCAGTACTTCATCATCAAGCAAGCTAAAACTAAAAGGATGCGGTGCAAGCGCTTTACGCAATACGTCACCCAATGGCTGATTTTTTGCGTTGATGCTGATCTTTACCGTGCTTTTGGCAACAGTTTCGTTATAAGTGAATCTTATACCGCTGGCGGCGGTGATCTTATCTAAGGCCTGCTTCAGTGGTTCGTTATTTATACTTATAGTAACGGTTTTATCTAAAGGTCCCTGGGCTTGCACTGTGTTATGTGTTAACATTAAAAGTAACAACATACAAAGTGCCGTTCGGAGGGGTGTTCGCGTTATTTCGCAAATCAGCACGGATACCCATGCCGGTCTGTTGGTTTTCATAAATGCTCTAAATTGTTGATGTGTTTGTTCTCCTTTTTGGGGATGTTTTAAAAATGAAAAAGTTAATTGTTGGGTGGTAAAGGTTGCAGGTAGTAGCTATTATCAAGCTTGCGCCAGCCAAGGTCCATTACGGCGCAAAGTTTGTTCAATGTTTTATCCACCGGCTCATTAGTGTTTATATGCCCATAAAATCCTTTTTGAGCAATACCCGGAGCGAGATTTATGCGGATGCCATATTGGAGCGAAAGGTGATCGGCAATGGTGTTCAGGGGGGTACCGTCATAACTGAACAAGCCGGTGCGCTGTAACAGGAATTTTGAGGCATTTGGATAATCCTGTTTAATCAACGATCTGTTGTTTTTGTTGTAAACAGCCTGTTGATTACGTACCATGATAGCCTGTTTGCTTTTGGGCAGGTTATGTTCCTGTACAGCTACTTTTCCGCTGATGACGGTTACTTCGGATATGATTTGGTCGGGGTAGGCCTTGATGTTGAAACTGGTACCCAGCACAACGGTTTTAAGCTGGCCCGATTGGATCACGAAAGGATGATCTTCATCATGCACAACATCAAAAAATGCCTCACCTTCCAGCTTTACCAGTCGCTCTTTGGTCCTGAACTTATCAGGGTAGCTGATCTTGCTGCCGGGGCTAAGCCAGATCCGGGTACCATCGGGTAAACTGATTTGTTTATGTTTGCCCGGAGCGGTTACCAGTTCAACCTGTTTTGCAGGATCAATTACCTCCAATACCTCGTTTTTGTAAAGTGCTGCAAATGTAACCAGCAATACCACGGCCGCTGCAGCAGCTATGCTTCGCCATAGGGTAATTACCTTACGCGCGGGTTTCCCCGGCGTTTCCATTCGCGCGGTTATCTTACTCAAAATATTTTCCCGCAGCTGTTCGGGATTTTGGTGTTTTGAGGCAGATAACAAAACTTCCTCATCGTTAAAATTGGTATACCATGCGTCGAGCCAGATTTTTTCATCCTGACTGATGGTGCCTTGCATTAACTTATGAGCAAGCTCTTTTACGTTATAGGTATTGTTTGCCATTGTAACTGATCTTTCAACCTTTTGCACATATAGTCATGGACGGATGGAAATACCCTTAGTGGAAAATGAAAAATATTTTTACTGATGGTATTTTATTTTTTTGCGGTGGAAACCGGGGGAAGGTATACCGACCGAAAAATTGTTAATTTTAACTGAACCAAACAAAAACCGATCCATGAGAAAAGTGATCTATGGCATCAACCTGAGTTTAGATGGTTGCTGCGACCACACCAAGTTTGGCGGTGGTAATGATATACTGCAATATTTTACGCAGCTTATGCAGGGTGTTGACCTGATTGTATACGGACGTACCACCTACGAATTAATGGTTCCTTACTGGCCCGATGTTGCAAAAGATCCAAACGCAAGCAAAGCAGACAGTGACTTTGCAAAAACATTTGACGCCATTGATAAAGTTGTTTTTTCACGTACACTAACTGGTACTGGCGAAAAAAATACGAGAATTACTCAAGCCGATCCCGGCGATGAGATCCTCAAACTAAAACAGCAACCTGGAGGTAATATTTCGATAGGCGGTGTAAACCTGCCGCTGCAAATAATAGAACGTGGCCTGGTTGATGAGTTTTATTTTGTTATACATCCGGTAATAGTAGGTGAAGGGAGAGGGTTGCTGGAAGCCAAAGGCTTAAAGGAGAACCTGGGCTTAAAGCTAATAGAATCAAAAATACTTGAATCGGGCTGTATTGCGCTTCATTACTTTAAACAACAGTAGCCGGGCCTAAGGTTAACTAAGTAGTAAAATTAGCACCGGTAAGGAAACACCAAGCGATTGACGTATTGAACTTAATGCCTTTGACATATGCGCCTCAACAGTTTTTTGTGATATACCCAATGCTGACGCTATTTCGGCATAGGTTTTATTTTCGTGACGGCTAAGCAGGAATACGATCCGGCATTTTTCGGGAAGCTGGCCGATGCTGTGGTCAAGCAGTTCGCGAAGTTCTTTCTCCTCCAGCCATTGCATAGTTGTATCCTCTGTTTCGATGGAGGTAAATGCAAGTTCATCCAAATGCTGCTGCTGCCTGTACTGGCGATCAAGATGATTGATCACCTTGTACTTAACCGCTACCGAAAGATAGGTAGCCATGGTATGAGTTAACTTAAGGCTTGCCCGGCGTTGCCAAATGCTCAAAAATACTTCCTGAACTACTTCTTCGGCTTCATGCTCATCATCCAAACGATGATAGGCAACTGCAAAGGTTTTATCCCAATACCGGTTATACAGCTCGGTGAAGGCGTCGCGGTTGTCGCTGGCTATCAGTTGTAATAACTGTTCGTCGGTATTTTTGGATATAGTGGGGATGGGCATGCTTACATTTTTCGGACTGGTGCTGACATTTACTTCAATAGGAATTTCAAAGTTAGAGTTTTAGCCCGGGTAAATGTTACGTGCAGGTTCAATTTTGTAAAACGAAAAAAAGCCAATTATTTAAGCGAAGCTTAAATAATTGGCTTTCCGGATTTAGAAATAAACGAAATATATTATTGACTTTTATTAAGCAGTTGGCTCGGCTTCGGTAGCTTTAGCTTTTTTGCCTGCTGCTTTTACATGGGTAGCTTCTTCAGCTTTTTTCTCTTTTTTAACTTTGGGTTCGGCCGGAACTGCATGTACTTCAGGGCTTAATTTGGCCGACAATGTTTTTGCAAGATTTTTTGCAGCCTTGTCAATCGCTTTTTTTGTTTTTTGAACGTCGGGCCCAAATTCACTTACAATTGCTTCAATCTGAATTACTAATTTTTCTTTTAATTGTTTTTTTAGAGTTTTACGAGCCTGTTTTATAGCAGCCTTATCTTTTATATTTTTCATGTGAGTGGATTAAATCAATTGAAGCGGAGTTTTTTCTGCCGCGCTGCAAAGTTAGGTTAATGTAATGTATTTTTAATATTATGTTTATGTTAACAAATGTTATGAATGTTAATTTTTTATTAATTGATAATCAATGATATTAGTACGGTAGTGCTTATTTATTTTCTTATTTTATAAAGTTGCTGGCCGGTACGGCTTGCACTAATTTTTTGAAAGCCTTTAAGTTAATTCATAACTTAGCCGTTTATTTATCGCCCTAAAACAACATGATCAAAGATTTAAGCGCATTAACACAGGTAGCCGAGTTTCATACCACTTTTAAGCACCCTATAGTTGAAAAACCTGCAATACCCTCAAAAGGACGCAGCGATTTGCGTATCGAGCTTATTGCCGAAGAATTGAAAGAGTTGCAGCAGGCCGTTAATGATAATAATATGGTTGAGGTAGCCGACGCCCTTTGCGATCTGCAATATGTATTATCAGGAGCGGTATTGGAGTTTGGCCTTGGTTCAAAATTTAAGGAACTGTTTGATGAGGTACATCGCTCAAATATGAGCAAGGCATGCAAAACAGTTGAAGAAGCCGAAAAAACCATCGAACATTATAAAAATACGGCCAATACAGATGCATATTATAAAGAGATAGACGGCCTGTACCTGGTTTACCGTACATCTGATCATAAAACATTAAAATCTATCAATTATTCGCCTGCCGATCTGAAAGGTATCGTAGGTTAATTATATATCAAAACACTATTCCATTGTCAGCACAAGAACCCAATCAGCCCGAGGCTAAAACCAATATGCACCCACGTAATAAGCACCGCGAGGGGTATGATTTTAAGGCATTAATAAAAACCACGCCAGCCTTAAGGCAATTTGTGCGTACCAATGAATACGATAATTTTACTATCAATTTTGCCAACCCGGAGGCGGTAAAAACGCTTAACAAGGCATTGTTGCAACATTACTACAGTGTAAACCATTGGGATATCCCCGAAGGCTTTTTGTGCCCGCCTATACCGGGCCGTGCAGATTATATTCACTATGCTGCAGATCTGCTTGCATCTGTTAATGATGGGGTTGTACGCAAAGGCCGGAAAGTACGTGTGCTTGATATCGGAACGGGTGCTAATCTTGTTTACCCTATAGTAGGTTTCAAAGAGTACGGCTGGAACTTTGTGGGTTCCGAGCTCGAACTGGAAGCTATGGCATCGGCACAAAGTATTATTGAGCAAAACAGCCACTTAAAGGTCGCTGTTGAATTAAGGCAGCAAAGTAAAAAGGCCGATATCTTTAAAGGGATCATCAAGCCTGGAGAGTTATTTGATCTTACTATCTGTAACCCACCATTCCATGCTTCGGCTAAAGAAGCGGCTGCCGGTTCGGCCCGTAAATGGGATAACCTGGGTTTAAGGAAAGATAAACAACCTATACTCAATTTCGGAGGCCAAAACACCGAGCTTTGGTATCCTGGCGGTGAAGCAGCTTTTCTGAAGTTGATGGCTGCGCAAAGCAAGGTTTTTGAAAAGCAGGTTTTGTGGTTCACCACGCTTGTCTCTAAGAAGGAGAACCTCCGCATCTTATACAACGCCCTTCAAAAAGAGGGTGTTAAAGATGTGCAAACCATCAACATGTCGCAAGGCCAAAAAGCAAGCCGCATCATGGCCTGGACTTACTTAACGTCGGAGGAACAACAGGCGTGGGGTAAAGCCGACCGTTGATTTATTTGTGATTACGTTGATTTCGCTGATGTTTGAACCTGGATTTGAGGGGGATTTTCAGGATGGAGCGGATTTTACTTTAACATCGAATTTTTTTAATTGAAGGATTTGTCGGATGCCATAAAATCCTATAATCCTTCAATCTTTTTAATCCCGGTTCAGAAAAAATCAACGCAATCCGCGAAATCATATCTCATCAGCGGTTCAGACCCTCAAAAACGTCTTCTTGGTATATAAATAATACAGGAACAGCCATTTCACCATCACATAGCAAATAGCCATTACTACAATATTAAACGGATCGCCAACTAACTGGCCTATCCATCCAAAGAAACCTTCGGTGGTATATTCCCATTTAATGAAGTGACCGGAGATATAAATGAGAATGGAGTTCATGCCTATCACCCTAAAATAAAAGGCCCATTTCTTATAGCCTTTTACATCAATGATATAATAAAATAGTGCCATCAGCAATAAGCTTAATCCCCCTACGTGCAGCACAAATGAGCTTGTCCACAGGTTTTTGTTGATCGGGAAATCAAGGTTCCAGATCTGGGCGAGGATCAGGAAGATCACACCAACCACAGCCATAGTAGCTACTTTGCGCATTTGCGTAATGCCGCCTTTTTTAAGCAGGATACCGGTAAGTATGCCTAATATGCCAGTGCTGATAGCCGGGATGGTTGAGAAAAGTCCTTCGGGATCATGAATGCCTAAGTATAATCGGCCCGGTAAAATGCTGCGGTCAACGTATGAGGCAAAGTTGCCTTTCATGGTGAGGTCACCAATAGGAAAGCCCGGGGCTGAAGTGAATTTAAGTAGCAGCCAATAGCCGATAATGAAAAAGCAAAACCAAAACATTTGCCAGCGCTCTTTACTATACAGGTAAATGATATTGGCAAACATATAAGCAATACCAATACGACCAAGCACACTCGGGAACCGGATCTCTGAAATCGGCATAATTTTTATTCCGTTGTTGACAACAAGGCCAAGCAGCACCAAAATAAATGCCCGCTTAATAACCCGTAGTAATAATTGCTGACGAGTTTTACCTTTCTCCAGTTCGCGCCCTACAGAAAACGGCGTTGATACACCAGCCATAAATAGGAATAGCGGGAAAATAAGATCATACAGGTGAAAACCATTCCAATCCGGATGGGTAAACTGGTTGGCTATAGCGCCCCAAAAAGGTGAGCCGGTGGCTTTGGCCATACCGTGAAAAATCTCTTCGCCGCCCATGATCCAAAACATATCGAAGCCGCGAAGGGCATCCAATGAAAATAAGCGGGTAGGGGCCGCGTTTATGTCGTCGGCCTGTTTGGCGCTTGCCTGGTTTGCTGTGATAGCCATTAGTTTAATTGTATTTTTAGGTTTTGAACTAAAGATAGTAAAAGCCATACTATTTAAAATTATTTTTTTACATCGATTGGCTTTTATAATCTATTTAAAAAGATTCAGGCATTTTATGTAGAGACGCATAATTGCGTCCCCCGTAGGACATGCCGTTTTGCACAGCGTTTAACCTACCGCAATTTGCACGCGGGAGACGCAATTATGCGTCTCTACAGGTAAAACAAAGATTTTAAAATAAAACCAAAATGCTGCCGTAAATTCGCAGCCTTGTAATTATGCCAATGTTAGAGATCATATACCGCGATGAGCACCTGATTGCCATCAACAAGCCGCACGGGTTACTGGTACACCGTTCATCCATAGCGGCCGATGCGTCAGAGTTTGCTCTGCAACTGCTCCGCGACCAGATTGGTATGAAAGTTAACCCTGTTCACCGTATCGATCGTAAAACAGGGGGCATTCTGCTTTTTGCCTTTAATAAAGAGGTTGAGATTGCCATGCAAAAAGCCTTTATGGAAAACCAGGTAAGCAAAAAATACCTGGCCATAGTACGGGGACATACACCCGATGCGGAAAGCATTGATTATCCGTTACGCAAGGAGAACGGCACCCTGCAGGATGCATTTACGAGTTACACCACCCTTAAACGTGCAGAACTTGATATTGCTTTTGGCAAGCATCCCACTTCACGATACTCATTGGTTGAAGCTGTGCCCACTACCGGACGCATGCATCAGCTTCGCAAACATTTGAGTCATATTTTTCACCCCATTATAGGCGACCGCACGCATGGCTGCAATAAACAAAATAAGTTGTTTTTGGAACAGTGGGAAATGACCACCATGTTGCTGCATGCCTCGCAATTAGTATTTATACACCCTGTAACCGGAGGAGAAGTAAAGATACAGGCCGCACTTCAACCGGAATTTGCACGTGTTATGGAAATCATGGGCTGGTAATTGTATTAATCTTAAAGCAAATATTTAAACAAAACCGGTTTGAAATTGTAGTTGATACATGGAAAAGTCGGTGATTTATGATCTGGATACCGAAGATGGTATACGCCAGATCAGAATTGAAGCGGTACACCAGCTGATGCCCGGCACACATGAGTATGCGATGGGTGTGTTTAGGTTAAGTGAGGGCGAAACAGATCTTGGAGATATTGTTTTTGACGACGATATGCACGAGTGGGAATATACCTGTATGGGCGACTTAAGCCATCGGGAAGCAAAAAAGATAGCAAGATTTATCAAACATAATTTTAGCGCCGAGGTAGCGGAGTAGGAGTGTTAGGTACGCACGTTCAAGCGTCCTTCGCTTGAATGCTAACGAATAGGAGCGTCCACGCTCCCGGTTTAAGTTAAGCGTGGACGCTTAACTTTTCGAATGGTTCAAGCGTCGACGCTTGAACCTGCACGGGCAATACCGCTTAAATAGTGCCAATAATATTTACCGTATCTTTGCACCTCAACAAAAACAAATCATGATTGATAAGGCATTGAGTAACCTCGGCATAACTGCCCTTAACCCCATGCAGCTTGCCGCGCTTAGTGCCGCTAAAAAGGGCGATGTAATACTTCTGTCACCTACGGGTTCAGGGAAAACATTGGGTTTTTTATTGCCGCTGCTTAACCTGCTTGATGCTGGTGTTGCTACTGTCCAGGTAATGATCCTGGTACCATCGCGTGAGCTTGCCTTGCAAATTGAGCAGGTTTGGAAATCGATGGGCACCGGCTTTAAGATTAATTGCTGTTATGGCGGTCATGCTGTAAAAATAGAGCGTAATAACCTATCACATCCACCAGCAGTTTTGGTTGGCACGCCGGGGAGGATTGCCTTTCACCTGCGCGAAGAGAATTTCAGTACCGATACTGTACGTACGCTCATTCTCGATGAGTTTGATAAAGCACTTGAATTCGGTTTCCAGGAAGATATGGCTTATATCATCAGGCAGTTGCCTGCTGTTAAAAAGAGGATCCTTACCTCGGCCACCAAAATGGACGAGATCCCTGAATTTACTGGTATTACCAGGCCTGTTGAAGTGAATTTTTTAAGTAATGTAACTTCTGCCCCGGATATTAAACAGAAAGCTGTGATATCTGAAGCGGCCGACAAACTGGATGCACTGTTTGCCCTGATCTGTAAAATAGGGAATAAAGCAACCCTGGTGTTTTGCAACCACCGGGAGGCTGTAGACCGGATCAGCGAACTGCTTTGGTATAAAGGGCTGGAGCATGATGTTTTTCATGGCGGTATGGAACAGGATGACCGTGAGCGGGCCCTGTTAAAATTCAGAAACGGAAGTCACCGTTTGCTGATCACTACCGATCTGGCTTCACGTGGGTTGGATATCCCCGAAATAGAATATGTGGTGCATTACCAGCTGCCTCATAATGAGGAGGCGTTTTTGCATCGCAACGGTCGTACAGCACGTATGAATGCCAAAGGGACATCATACCTGATGCTTACGCCTGATGAAAAGCTGCCTTATTTAAAACAATTGCCAGAGGTTGAACAACTGCCCGAAAAGCTGATACATCCGCCTGCATCGCCATGGGTTACGTTGTACATAGCTGCCGGGAAAAAGGATAAGGTTAACAAAGTAGATATAGTAGGCCTGCTGCTTAAAAAGGGCGGTTTGGCAAAGGATGACCTCGGCCTGATAGAAGTACTTGACTACTCATCATATGCTGCCATAAAGCGCGACAAGATAGAAGGTGTAGTAAAACAGGTAAAAGCCGAAAAAATTAAAGGCAAAAAGGTGAAGATGGAAATTTCGAGGTAATTTTGTTTAAAAGATAGATACAATGAGCAACAACGATATCATGAAAAAGCTGCGGGTGGCCATGAAATTTACTGATGATGATATTATCAAAGTTTTAGAGCTTGTCAATTTCAGGATCACCAAAGCCGAAATAGGTGCCATATTCCGCGCTGATGACCACCCCAACTTTAAACCCTGCGGCGACCAGATTCTTCGTAACTTCCTGAATGGCCTGATCATTTACAAACGCGGCCCAAGGGAACCAAAACCGAAGGCGGAGTAATCTGAACCGGGATTTGGGGAGATTTTTTGGATTAATTGGATTTGATTTGCAATAATCCTCAAATTCCGAAAATCATGGTTCAGAAAAAATCTGCAAGCGGACAAGTTAATCCTGTCATCCGAAAAATCCGTAAAATCTCGGTTCAATGCCCTTCTACAGGTTTTTCCTGAATTAGCCTGTATCTCCCTGATTTAATCAGCTTTTGCTGCTGAGCCGAAAATGAGGTACGGCCACCGAAATCCTGTACCCAGTAGGTTTTATATTCGGCTACGCCAACTTCTTTAAAGTCGGGGTTCATGAGGTTACGGCAGTGGCCTTCGCTTTTAAACCAGCCTGCCATCACTTCTGCAATACTTTGTTGCCCCTGTGCTATGTTTTCGCCTATGGCAAAACTTTTGAAACCTTTAAATTTATAACCGGCGTAAACAATGCGGTCTTCCATACTGCGGCCATCCTGGCTATCATGACTGAAATAGTTTTTAAGCGCCATATCTTTGGCATGGCCTGCCGCTGCATCTTCAAGGTCATTATTCCAGGTAAGGGGAGGGACAGGCGGAAAATATTTATTGCCGCAATTGCAACCCTTTTGGCGGGTAGCATTAATGCTGTTTAAAAACTCCGTTCTGAATTGCCTGCTGCTTTGGCCGTAGGTATCACCAAAAGATATCAACGCAGCAAAAAATACAACTAATTTCTTCATCTTGATAGTTTGACAATCTTAAACGCTTGTGGTTTAAATTATTGTTTTGGCCGCCTGATAGCCGAACGCCATCTGCCGGTTTTTCTTCGCCGGTAAATGATGATTAATGTTATAACGACGAGAATAAGAGTGATGACGATGAGAAAGATAATGAGGTTATGTGCCTGGCGTATCTTAGCATTGGCCTGCGCTTCCAGTTGGAGGTATACACTTTTTTTTTGGCCAGTACCGAATCTTTCTTTTTGATCTTTATTGAATCCGAAGCAACTACTTTAGCAATACTGTCGACAGTGACCTGGTTGAGACTATCGTCCAGAAACTCATGACGTTTAATAGCCTCGGCAGCTTTATCAAAATCGTTCATTTTGCGGTACAGTTCGGCATAGCCCACCTGTACAACCGATTCCTTTTTAGGGTCGCGGGTTTTGAGCGATAAAGCGAGGGCATCATTCAGGTCTTTCTTGCTTAGCTTATAATCTTTTATATCGCTTTTAATGGCTGCAAGTTCAACAAGCGAAGTAATGATATTAAGTGTATCCTTTATTTGCCTTGAGATGGTGTTCGACTGTAAAATGAACCACTTGGCCTGGCTAAACTTACGCTGCGAGCGGTAAACCTTAGCCAGCGCATTAAAGCTTGTACGCAAGCCTAAAGTGTCATTATAGCTTGAGTAGCTATGAAGTGCAAGCATAGTATAATTGAGTGCCTCGGTTTGAAAATAGTATTTCATCCGCCGGGTTGATACGGTATCGTAATTTAAATAGCAGGCAGCTATCTGGGTATAGATAGGGCCCTTTAATGAGTCGCTGGTAACCTGTAATTTTTGCTTAAGGCTGTCAAGATCACCGGCGTGTGCTGATAATTTAAATGTGGCTGTCAGAATAAAAAGTAAGGTAGTAAGTCTCTTCATATAACAGATTACCCGAAAATAACAATAATCTGCTTATAATTAGGCAAATAGCGTGCCTGTTTAAGTCTGCTTTAATGTGTGTTCATCAAAGTTTTGTAGCTTTTTGTTTGTTTTTGAGCTGTATTGGCTGTTTTTCAGGAAGATAGCCTTGAAAATATTAATCAACAATTGTTTGCACGTTTCCACAGAATCTGCTTTGATACATGAAATTGTATACAAAAACAGATTTTATGCTTTGGCAGGGTGCTAAGAAGCTGTTTAAAAATGCAAAATGTTCATCGCCGTTGGTTTTAACCAACGATAAACAAGTTGAAATGTCTTGGCTTTAGCCCAATTACGCGTACAGATTTGGGCTGAAGCCCTCTTATCGGTACTCATTGTTCCATTGGTTAAAACCAACGGCTATGAAGTTCTATCTACATGTAGAAGACACTCATCAATTTTAAACAGCTTCTAAGAAATCACGCGTTCGTAATTATTCAAAGCCGATCTTAATCCGGCGAATTTCTTTAACAACACGTTATACAAGGTAATTCCTAATGCTGCACAGGTAATGCCCGCAAGCACGTCAAGTACGTAATGGTGACTTGCATAAACAGCCGTAAACCAAATTCCAACGGTTACTATAGCAAAGAAGATGTTGGCCAGCCCCAGCCTGTTTTTGAGGCCGTAGTAAAGTACAATCACCGGGTAGGAGGAATGCAGCGATGGCATGGCTGCAAACACGTTTGAGCCTTTGGTGTAAATATTTTTAAAAATGCCGGCGTGAAAATAAGCATCAAACCTGGCCAGCCCTGCCGTATTGCCCATGGTTAACGGAATAAAATGGAAGCCGTGGTATTGAACAAACCATGGCGGTGCTGCAGGGTAGGTATAGTATACTATGAAACCTAATATGTTTACCAGAACAAATGTTAACGAAAAATTGAGGAACTGTTTTTTGTTTTTGAAAAACAGGTAAGCAGCAAAGCCCAGCGGTACGGGGATCCAGCACAGATAGAAGAGGCCTGACACAACGTCGATAAAAGTGTTGCTATTGGCCAGCCAGTATTCGTTAGGAGTGAGCAGTTTGCCATTAAAATGGATGCCAAATAAATATTTTTCTGCATTATAAAGCTGCGCTATATGTACTGGGTTGTAGTTATAATTGGGGAAGGCCTTCATGTAATCAAAAATGATCCAGTACACTATAAAAATAGTGAAGCCCAGTATAAACTTGCGGGTTATGGCCGATGCATAGAAAAGCACATTAAAAATAAGTACCAGCGTAAGCTCATCCGGTTTGTACCCAATAAGAAACGTTGAAAGCGCCAGGTAAGCAATGGAAAGCAGCGAAACAATAATTATCGACCGGATATTTACCGTTACGCCGTTGTTGGCTTTGGTCATTGCTATTTTTTTAAGAAATCTGAACGGAAAATTTTATCCCAGAAAGGTGAACTTACCCCATAGCCTTTTTCAGGGTCTTGATAGTGGTGAAGCATGTGGTGCTGTTTTATTCTTTTGAATAGCCCGCTTTTAAAGTTGAAATGGTGCATGGCATAATGGGATATGTCATAAAACAGGTACCCTAAAATAAAGCCCGGGAAAAAGCCCCAGATGTAATTGACAGGCAGCATCCATTTAAACAAAAAGAAAAAGCCCGTAGCCAGCGGAATGCTTAGCGAAGGGGGCAGTACCAAACGTTTGGCATCGCTCGGGTAATCATGATGTACACCGTGCATAATAAAGTGCAGACGTTGCGCCCATTCCAGTTTTTCGCTTGGCTGGTAATGAAACACAAAACGGTGCATGATATATTCGGTGATGGTCCAGATAAACAGGCCGAAGATGAACAATCCGAGATAAGTTAAAACATCTAACCCCAAATCAAAGAATTTATAGCTGCAATATCCAATAACGGGAACAAAAATATAAAGAGGCACGGTGTAATGCACTTTCGATAAACCTTCCAAAAAATCGCTTTTGAACATTCGCACAGATTCCTGCGAGTTGGATATATATTTCTTTTTCATGTTATAATCAGGGTTTAAAACGTTTTTAGGATCTCTCTGCCTGTTATGGTGTATTTTAATTTTATTAAAGATGGCTGGCCTTTAACCAGCAAAAGGCAATTTTAGCAAAGATATTGCTAAGTGTAAATGCCTTTATTTTATTGTTACGAAGATATGATATTTGTTGCTAAGTCTTAAACCCTAAGTTTTAAGTTCTGAGCTTTAGTGCTAAGCCTTGAGCCTCCAGTAAAAAAGTCAACCCAAGCGCAGGCAACATTCAACTCCCGACTTAATACTTAATGCTTTCGACTTAAAATTTAATCTTCCCCTTCTTCCAGTTTCATTAAAGCTTTTTTAGCTTCTCTTAACCTGTTAAAGGCAGTAATATTTGTTAGTACAGCCAGGATCACCAGCGGAATGGTAAATATCGAAATGGTTTCAAATACATGGAACTTGATACCTGGGATGAACAATTTATAGTTACCGCCAATATACTGGGCTACAATACCTGAAAGTGCGGCACACAAGCCAATGGTTACCACACGCTCGGGTCTTTGCATTAAGCCACCTTTAATTTCAACCCCTAAACCTTCGGCACGGGCACGTACATAGCTAACCATCATTGAGCCAATAAGCGCTATAAATGCAGCTATCGAACTCAAAAAGTAGTGATGTGCCACCAGGTAATAGCAAATACCCAAAAACATGATCAATTCGCTGTAGCGGTCAAGTACAGAGTCATACAATGCGCCAAAAGTTGATTTCATGTTGCCTAAACGGGCTACCTGGCCATCAAGCATATCAAACAGGCCTGCAAAAAGGATAAGACCACCCGCCCAGCCTACATAGCTCAGATCGCCGCGGTTACCTTCTTCGGCACCTAAAATAAATATACCTGCAACGCCCACATTAAGTACAAAGCCTATGGTAGTAACTGCATTGGGGGTTAAGCCTATTTTTATAAGGATCTTCACAAACGGATCAATAACCTTATATATGCCTAACTGTAGGTTGGTTCTGAAAGATCTCCTAAGTGTTGTTGTTTGCTGTTCCATGTGTTCTCTCTGCTTATTTAGGTGCGATGATTAAAAGTCGAATTTAACCCTGGTGCGCAGGCCCCATTGGGCAACGTTTGGCTGGTCAAGGTAGTTAAATCGCCTCACAAAATCTATGCGTATAAATTTAAATATATTTTCAATACCAACACTACCCTCAACATAAGGTGTTTTGCCTAATGTATAAGTAATTGGCACGCCATCGGTGCCAACCGGCAATTGGTATAATGAGGGATGTATTGATGGATTATTTTGATCAGATAAACCGCCGTATAATACTTTCAATGATGCAGTTTCACGCCATTTCAATTTCTTTAACAACGGTATTTTGTTAAAGAAGAAACCGCTAAAGTGCTGGTCTATCCTGAAACTTGCATACTTATCGCTCACAAACTCCAAAAAGTTCATTAAGTTGTACGAGTCGATATCATAAGCATAGGTTTGGTTTGCCCTGTGTATAGTTAACAGCGGGTATGGTACCGAGCCGAAAATTTTACCTGCCGAAACATTGATATCCGCATAACCTAACTGCGAAAAATAGAAGCGTTTGTCTGCACGGAAATCAAGCTTTTGATAGTTGTATTCGCCTGCAAATAAGCCTTTAATACCGGCTGCGTAATCAAGCTCAAACGCGGGATATTTATTCGGGATCGGGATCCTGTAAATTTTACCCTGGTAAAACTGCTCATGCGGTGCCCAACGGATACTGCCGGTAAGCTCGGTAGTGGTTAAATGATGGATTGAGTTTGGTAAATCATTAACGAGGTTGTCAAAGTACAATGATCCGGCCGGTTCCTGCGTCCATTTTTTAAAGCCTGCGGCAAACGACAGGTGGCTTTCCAGCTCGTGTAAATAATCAAACCTGTAAAAATCGTTGTAAAGGAATTTATCGTTCACACCACGTTTAAACGATAACAGGAAGTTATCCTCCTGCACAAACTGTAGGTTGGCACCCGGAATCTTGGTATCACGCTGAAAGCTTGCCCTGATATAGTTTTGCGGAAAACGGTAGATGGATTTATCATTAAGCGAGTAGGTTGCACTTAAAAAGTACTTCCAGCGCTCGTCTTTAAAACCATAGGCTGCATACGTTTCAAAATAGTAACGCTTACTTAATTCAGGCGTTGTACGGCCACCAACACGCAAACGGAAACCTTCAACCGGGTTAAAGCTGTAAAATGTATTGGCAGGGCCTAATTCAAACTTACCAAAGCCTTTATAACCTGCCAGTAACAAGGTTGCTATATCAACCGTACGCTTAAATGAAGGCATGTTGCGCAGGCTGTCAATGTTTTTATAAACCTTTGATTCGGCCAGTGTCAATGTATCCGGCCTGTTTTGCTGCCAGAACGCTTCAGGACGATGCTTTACCTCATCACTTAGTTCGGCATATTGAGAGCCCTGGTACGCTGTATCCGGTCGTGGCTTATTAACAACATAGTTGCTGTAGGTTATGGCCCGTATACCAAACAAACCGCTTTTTGCATCTTTTTTCGACGCGCCAAAATCAGCAATAGTTGTGCTTTTGCTTAAATGATAGCGGCCATCAGGGTTTTGCTGAAACTCAAGGTTTACAGTCATCGACCTGATGAAGTTGATGTTGATGTGTTTGTTGATTGTCAGATCGCACTTTTGCACAGCGTAATTGCCGTCGAGCGTGATATAAATACTACCCTCAAAAAGTACATCTGTTGTATTGCGTGGTGTAAAATCAAGCTTTACAAGCTTGTTATTATGTGCGTCGACAATAGTATCTGCAATAAAGTATTTGTAGTAATTAGGCGAGTTATCAGAGATAGGGCTCAGAAACTGACTGGTTATTAAAAATACGTTGTTGGTATAAATATCAACTTTGTTATATAAGTGCTTGAAGTATTGGGTAAGGCCCTCGTTATCAATACCGGCACCATAGTTCACACTTTTTTGGCCTTCGATATTTTCTCTTGTTTTTTCGGGGTTCTTTCGATAATAAACCTGTTGTAGTTTTTCGTCAAGGTAGATAGGAAGCAATGATTTGCCCGGTATCAATGAGCTATCACGGTTATCTAAAATGAACTTGTATTTACGGAAAAACTTCCTGTCCGAAAATTGGGCTGATACATTGCTCAGCGCAAACATCATTTTGTCGTATTCCTTGTATTCAACGTAGTTGTATGCTTCCGGACGGTTCTTTTCTTTATTTTCAATCACCTTGCGGATCAACTCAACTGCGGGGTTATCTTTATTGCGGTACTTAGGTTTTTTACCTGATTTTACCACAACCTCGTTAAGTTCTTGCGAAGCAGGGAATAGCCTCACATTTATAACCTGTTCTTTACCCGGTACAACAGCTAAAAAGGCATCTTTATAGCCTAAAAACGAAATTTTGATTTGTTTATATTGCTGATTGCTTGTTGCAAGACGATATTTACCATTAAGATCGGTGGTGGTGCCGGTAGTGGTACCGGTAAACGAAATACTAACAGATGGCAGTGTTTGCTTGTTACCGGCATCGGTAACAGTACCCGTTATAACCGTTTGCTGCGCATAAAGTGCCGAAACGGAAAAGAACAGTATTAAGAAAATTAAGCTTTTATAAAATTTATTACAATCCATGTACTTTGTGCAATGTGCAAATACAAACTTCTTTTTTCGGCTTAACACTGTATTATTAGATAAAGAGGTATGTATTAGTTATTCAAATGTTTTTGACGGATTAATTATGCCCGCCCCTGTATGTTTTTCGTCAGTCTGTTACCCCAATTTTTACTTATCAACCTCACTTTGTGCACTCCCGGCAAGTGGCTGCTACGGAGTTTACAATTAACAGGCCAAAGGTAAAAAAAATCAGAACAGACTAATGTGGTCAAAAAGTCAAATATTGTTTACAGCTATTTGGTATCATATTTACGCAGCCATAAATAAACCTCAATAACGGCAGTAGCTGGTAGTTAGTACGGCAACTGTATCAGGTCTGTAACGTTGTTTGTTTTGTAAAGCATTGATAATGAGTATTTATTAAATGGTTTTTAGACTTCAGGAAGAGCTTTCAACGCATATAAATAACATTATTTAACATTTGATACTTAGCAGTCATAAGACTATGGCTTTAAAATAATGTTACCAGGTTAGATTTTTTTTACTTCATAAAAACAAAACAGCCGTAAAGCAGGGTTCAATGCTTACGGCTGTTTTGACGGTATTTAGTAAATCAACGACTATTCAGTAGCGAACATATCGTCATAATAATCCAAACCAAGGTGGGTGATCAGGTCTTCGCCCATCAGGTAACGAAGGGTATTCTCCAATTTGATCAGTTGTTTGAAGATATCATTTTCTGCATGCAAACCTGGTGCTGTTTGAGGCGATTTCAGGTAGAACGATAACCATTCCTGAATACCGCTCATGCCGGCACGTTTAGCCAAATCGCAGAAGATAGCAAGGTCAAGCGCGATCGGGGCAGCAAGGATTGAGTCGCGGCAAAGGAAGTTGATCTTGATCTGCATTTTGTAACCTAACCAGCCAAAAATGTCGATGTTATCCCAGCTCTCTTTGTTATCGCCATGCGGAGGGTAATAGTTGATACGGATCTTGTGGTAAATGTTACCATAAAGCTCCTGGTTATCTTCAGGTTTGAAGATATCTTCCAACACACCCAGTTTTGATACTTCTTTAGTTTTAAAGTTGTCCGGATCGTCAAGTACCCAACCATCGCGGTTACCCAAAATGTTGGTTGAGAACCAGCCGTGTACACCTAATGAACGTGCTGCTAAACCTGGGGCTAAAACAGTTTTCATTAAAGTTTGACCGGTTTTGAAGTCTTTACCTGCAATAGGGGTTTTGGTTAATTTAGCCAGTTCGATCAATGCAGGGATATCAACTGTTAAGTTAGGGGCACCGTTAGCAAAAGGAACGCCTAATTTTAAAGCAGCATAAGCATAGATCATGCTTGGAGCGATCAGCTTATCATCATTTTTCAAACCTTCTTCAAAAGCGGCTAATGATTGATGTACAGCCGATGCTTCGTAATAGATCTCGGTTGAACCGCACCATACCAAAACAACCCTGTCAAGGCCATTAGCCTCTTTAAAGTTTTTGATATCTGCCATTACCTGCTCAGCAAGCTCAAGCCTGGTTCCGGTTTTAACGTGGGTACCGTCAAGGTTTTTAGCGTAGTTTTTATCAAACGCAGCTTTCATTGGTTTTATAGCTTCCAATTCGGCTTTAACAGCGTGCAATAAGCCAGCTTCAAGTACCTGTGCATTTGAAGCAGCTTCAAATACGTTATCTTCATAAACATCCCAACCACCAAATACAATATCGTTTAAGTCGACTAAAGGAACAAATTCTTTAATTTTAGGGTTACGGTTTTCGGTTCTTTTACCTAAACGGATGTGACCCATTTGAGTAAGGGAGCCGATTGGTTGCGAGATGCCTTTTTTAACGGCCTCTACGCCGGCAATCAAGGTAGTTGCCACAGCACCTAATCCGGGAATCAGGATACCAAGCTTACCTTTGGCAGGTGTAATGTTGATTTTCATTTATGTAACTGTTATTTATTTAAATTAAGTGGCTAAAGCCATTTGTTGGCTTTATACCATTTTAGCGTTTCGGCCATTCCGTTTTGCAAATTGTATAAAGGGTAAAATCCCAGGTCGGATTTAGCTGCTTCAATATCACAATTCCAGTTAATGGCGGTTAATTCATTAAGCTTTTCAATATTCAGTACCGCAGCCTTATTGCTCAAAGAACTTATTTTTTCGGCCACTGCGGCTATTATTTTAACAAAATTTACAGGCAGATGAAACTTCAGTGTTTTAAGCTTTAGCACATCTTTGGTGATGTTACCTAATTCATAGCGGTCGTAAAAATTACCGTCGCTCAAATTAAATGTCTTGTTATTACCACCATACAATGCCTTGATACTTGCTTTGGCAAGGTCTTTAACATATATGAAGCTAAGTTTTTGAGCCGTATTGCCTATATATGGTTCAATGCCTTTAACTATCTGTTTAAAAAATATAAATATGCCTGTATCCCTTGGTCCGTAAACCGCGGTAGGTCTTAGTATGGTGTAATTTAAGCCGGTTACCGTTTTTAGCTTTTCTTCTGCAAGCAATTTGCTCCGGCCGTAAGCTGTAACAGGATGCGGAGTGGTGGCCTCAGTTATAACACCGGTTAGCGAATTAAGTGGCCCAACGGATGCCAGGCTGCCAATAAGTACAAACTTTTTCAGGTCAGGACAACCTTCATAAGCTGCCGAGGCAAGGTTATAAGTGTATGTAGCGTTTATGCGGTTATATTCGGCTTCGGAGCGGGCGCTGGTTACGCCTGCTGCATGGATAATATAATCGGGCTTAATCTCGCTCAGTTGTTTCCTTAATGTTTCCTTATTGTTAAATTCGGGGTAAATATATTGAATATCCAAATTTTTCAAATGGTCTATTTTGCTGCTTTTTCTGATAGCAATAAAAACCTCGAGGTTGTTTTGTAAGGCCTCTTCAATTAAATGATATCCAACAAATCCGCTTGCACCGGTTATCAAAACCCGTTCCCTCATATTGCTTTTTGATATAATCTGTATTTTTTATAGGGATCCCCTTTGATGGCCTCAATAGCCCGGTTCACCATATCGTTGTGTTCCAATGTCCAGCCAGCCTCGGCATGGGCATAGCCTTTGGCTTTATATTCACGGATGATGGTGCCATATAAGCAAGCCTCAATGCCCATTTTGCGATAATCTTCAATTACCCCCAGTGCATAAATGCGGATGCCGGTAATGTTCTTTTTGCCAAATAGCAGTTTAAAAATGCCGGTTGGTAATAAGCGACCGCGTTTTATAGTTTTGAAAATGTCATTGTAGTTAGGCAGGGCAAGGCCAAATGCTACTATTTTGCCATGCTGTTCGGCCACAATGGCAAAGTCTGGATCAAGTATCAGTTTAAGATCTTTAGCTAAATAATCAAACTCTTCATCGGTAAGCGGAACGAAGCCCGTATTTTTATCCCAAGCCGAGTTATATACCTCGCGAAGCTTGGCCGCCTCTTCGTTAAACTTTTTAAGGTTGATTTTGCGGATTATAATATCACTGCGTTTCAAACGCTCCTCAAGCGAGTTTAATAATCGTACCGATTTATCATCGTAAGCCTGTCCGTCCCAATGCCACGCTATCATATCAACATCTTTGGTAAAACCGAAATTTTCTACCAGGTTGGTGTAATAAGCAAAATTATAGGTGTTCATCAAAAATGGCGAACTATCAAAGCCCTCTATCAACAAACCGCAAGGCTCATTGGTTGAAAAATTGGTTGGCCCCAATAACTTACCGGTAACACCTTTTTCTTTAAGCCATTTAGTAACGGTTTCAAAAAGTATAGTGGATACATTAGTATCATTAATACAGTCAAAAAAACCAAAAAAGCCATCGTTAACATGGCTGTACTCATTATGGCCGTTGTTAAGGATGGCAGCTATCCGGCCAACTATTTTATCGCCGTTATAAGCCAAAAAAGGCTGTACCGTATTGTGCTTATGAAAGGGATGTTTGGTTAGCAGGTCCCTTTGGGCAATAAACAATTCGGGAACGTAGTAAGGATCGTCCTTATACAGGTCGTGCGGGAAATCAATAAATGAAGCCAGTTCTTTTTTTGATTTAACCGTTACAATTGTAATCATGTGTGGTAAATGATTGAATAAAGCAAATAGGCGTGCTTTAAAATAATAATGTGCATTTAGCTTGCTTTAATAAAAAAGCAGCTAAATGCACAACAAAATTCTTCATTATATTTTTTCTTTAACAGAAGCTGTTACACCAACTTCTTTAAAGGCTTTTGATAGTTTTTCAACGGCTTCGTCAATTTGCTCAAATGTATGAGTAGCCATTAATGAGAAACGAAGCAACGACGAATCGGAAGGAACGGCAGGGGATACAACCGGGTTAACAAACACACCAGATGCTTGCAGGTGTTTGGTAACGGCGAATGTTTTTTCGTTATCACGAACGTAGATCGGCAAAATAGGGCTTTCAGTAGGGCCAAGGTCAAAACCTTCTTCCTGTAAAAGCTTCATGGCATAATTAGTATTATCCCAAAGTTTTTCAATTCTTTCCGGTTCAGATTCAATGATATCCAACGCTGCAATAACGCTGGCAACAGAACCCGGAGGCATACTTGCGCTGAACATTAATGAGCGTGCGCGGTGTTTGATATAATCAATAGTGTCCTGATCGCTGGCAATAAAACCACCTAATGAGGCTAATGATTTGCTGAAGGTACCCATGATCAGGTCAACCTCGTTAGTTAAATTAAAGTGTGAGGCAGTACCTGCACCTTTATCACCAATTACGCCAAGGCTGTGTGCATCATCAACCATAATGTTGGCACCGTAAGTATCGGCAAGTTCAACAATTTTAGGTAACTTAACAATATCGCCTTCCATGCTGAAAATTCCGTCAACGGCAATAATCTTCACGGCATCTTCAGGAAGGATGCTTAATTTGCGCTCCAGATCAGCCATATCGTTGTGAGCATACTTGATCACTTTTGAAAATGACAGGCGGCTGCCATCAATGATACAAGCATGGTCATACTCATCAAGTATGATATAGTCATTCCTGCCGGTAACGCAAGAAAGTACACCAAGGTTTACCTGGTAACCAGTGCTGAATAAAACAGTAGCTTCTTTGCCTACATAGCTGGCCAGCCTGTTTTCAAGCTCAATGTGGATATCAAGTGTACCGTTCAAAAAACGTGAACCGGCGCAGCCTGTGCCATATTTGTCAATTGCTTTTTTTGAAGCTTCTTTGATTTTTGGATGATTGGTAAGGCCTAAATATGAATTAGAGCCAAACATTAATACCCGCTTGTTGTCAATAATTACCTCAGTGTCTTGTGCAGACTCAATAGGCCTGAAATAAGGATATAACCCTCGTTCACGCAGCATATTGGCCACTTGAAACTGAGCGATTTTCCCATGTAGTTTTTTAACCATGTATATTAACTCTGCTTAAATTTTGTGTAAAAATACCATGAATAAGCATATAACTTATACGGTGTGTGTAAATTTTTTTTAAATAATGCCTATTAACGTATCAATACTACTTAAGAAGCACACAAATTCTTACAAGGCAAATTAATTAATTTTTTTATTTATATCGAGCCTATTATTTTCATTTTTTTGTAAAAACCCCAAAAAGCTTACACTATCCCGAGTTTTTGTAAAATTTTAGGTAAAATTCTTGTTCCTGATTTTAATTTAGTAATATTAATTACATATTCGCATTCCCTCGTATAAATCCTGCACTAATTGTAAAACTTTTCTTTATGATTTTGCTTGATATACATTGTTATCTATAGCTACCGTATGAAGAAAAAACACAAGTACTTTTTAGCACTTCTTGTACTTAATTTAACATTTAGTTTACACAGCAATAGTTATGCCCAAACTGCAGCCGATACTATCAACGGCCCGGTTACGCTGAAGCAGGCTATCGACTTTGCCTTGCGCAATCAACCTGCTGTTAAACAAGCTTCCATTGATGAGCAGATCAATGAGCGCGATATCAGGATCGGCCTATCGGCCTGGTTGCCGCAGGTAAATGGCTCCGGCCTTTATAATTATTATTATAAAGGCAGTCCGCAGGCTGGTGCCTCCGGTGCCAACATTCCAAGCAATGGCGGCGGTATCCGTAACCTTTCAACGTTGGGAGTAACGGCTTCGCAGGTTTTGTATAACAACGATGTGTTTCTTGCGTCAAGAGCAAAAAAATATTCGCGACAGTATTATAAAGAGAACACACTGAGCAGCCAGATTGATGTGGTAAGCGATGTAAGCAAGGCATTTTTTGATGTTTTACTATCGGAAAAGCAGCTTGATATCACTAATGAGGATATCATCAGGTTGCAAAGAAGCCTGAGGGATGCTAAAAGCAGGTACACCGCAGGCGTGTCTGATCCTACAGATTATAAGCAGGCTACTATATCTTTAAATAACTCATTGGCTACCCGTAAGCAAACCGAAGAGGCTATTAAAAGTAAAACCGCTTTATTAAAGCAAATTATGGGCGTAGGTGCAGCCACCCCGATAAACCTTTCTTATGATTCAACCCGGTATGAGCAGGAAGCCAGTATCGATACCTTACAGCCACTTAGTGTAAATAACCGGATCGAATATCGTTTGCTTGAGACAACCAAAGCACTCAATAACCTTAACGTTAATTACTACCGTTTTGGTTTTTTGCCTTCATTATCGGCAGTAGGCAGTTATCAGCATGCCTACTTCAGTCATGATCTGAGTGATCTTTATAATAGTTCATTCCCTACCGGTTACGTTGGCTTAACACTTGCTGTGCCGATTTTTCAGGGAACTAAACGCCTGCAAAACCTTGCCAAGGCAAGGCTTCAGGTTGAACGTACCGATTTGGATCTGATCAATACTAAAAATAGTATTTATACCGAATATACCCAGGCATTAGCGGCTTATAAAAGTAATTACACCAGCTACCAGCTCATTCGCGAAAACGTAAACCTTGCAAAAGATGTATATAAGGTGGTAAGCCTGCAGTACCGGGAAGGGGTAAAAACCTACCTTGATGTAATTGTATCACAAGCTGATTTGCGCACGGCCGAATTGAGTTACTACAATGCTTTGTTCAATTTGCTAAGCAGTAAAATTGATTTGCAGAGGGCACTGGGGATCCTGCCCGTTCAGCAACCATAAACACACCATCATACAAACAAAAAACTACAGCAACAAACGAACAACCTATTCTACATGAAACATACATATATATATTGGTTAGCCCCTGCAGCACTTTTAACATGGGCATCATGCGGTAAACCTCAAAAAGGCGGGCCGGCCGCCATGCCTCCAACCCCGGTGTACCTTGCCGACGCTAAAACGGCCGAAGCAGTTTACTATGATAAATACCAGGGTATTGTGGTTTCGGTAAACACAGTTGAACTGCGCAGCCAGGTACCGGGTTTTGTTACCGGCATATTTTTTAAAGAGGGCGATGTTGTGCAGAAAGGCAAAGTACTATACGAAATAGATAAACGTAAATATCAGGCGGCTTACGATCAGGCTAAAGCAAATGTATTAAGCGCCGAAGCTAACCTGGTTAAAGCGCAAAAAGATATTGACAGGTATAACATGCTGCTGAAAAGTGACGCTATTGCCCGCCAAACTGTTGATCAGGCCCAGGCAGCTTTTGAAACCAATAAAAGCCAGGTTGCAGTAGCGAAAGCCGCACTTGAGTCGGCCCGGACGGATTTATCCTATGCCACCATTACTGCTCCATTTGCAGGGCGTATAGGTATTTCGCAGGTGAGGTTAGGAACACAGGTAGTAGCTGGTACTACTTTGATGAACACTATATCTGCCGAGCACCCGATCGGTGTTGACGTAGTGATCAACGAACAGGACATCAACCGTTTTTATGGTCTGCAAAAATCAAGCACCGACAGCACCTTTAAACTGGTATTGCCCGATGGCAGCAAATACAGCAAAGCGGGTAAAGTATTAGCGATTGACCGTGGTGTAAATAACCAGACCGGTAGTATCAAGGTGCGGATCCAGTTCCCGAACGAGGATGATGTGCTTAAGGACGGTATGAGCTGTGTTTTGCAGGTGCTTAACAGCCAATCAGGGCAGCGTGTACAGATTCCGTATAAAGCAGTGACCGAGCAAATGGGCGAATTTTTTGTGTTTGCTACAAGAGATACTGTTGTGAAAGATACCGCAGCAGATAAAACGGTTAAAGACAGGCGCGATACCATTGCAAAACAGGTGAAAGTGAAATTAGGGCCGCGTATTAATGAAGATGTGGTGGTAATGGATGGTATAAAACAAGGCGACAAAGTGATTACCGATGGTTTCCAGCGTTTACGCGATGGGGGCAGGGTAACTACCGGTTCGGCAGCGCCGGCAGGAGCAGCACCTAAAAAATAATTTTATAGCAGAAGAATAAACTTAAGCTAAACAAGGGGCACATCTACCCTGGAAACTTAATATAGAGAAAGAATGATCGCAGATACTTTTATAAAACGACCGGTTACCGCCATTGTAATATCATTAGTGATATTAATAGTGGGTATCCTGTCAATAACCAGCCTGCCCATAGGCCAGTACCCTGACATTACACCGCCTACTGTATCTGTAACCGGTACTTATACCGGTGCCGATGCGCTCACGGTTGAGCAAACTGTTGCTACCCCTGTTGAGGTGCAGGTAAACGGTGTGCCTGGCATGACCTACCTGCAAAGTAACAGCAGCAGTAACGGCCAAATGAGCATGACCGTTAACTTTGACGTTGGTACCGATATCAATATTGCCGCCCTTGACGTGCAAAACCGTGTTGGTATTGCGTTACCAACCTTACCGCAGGAGGTTCAGCGTTTGGGTATGGTGGTACGTAAGCGTAACCCAAGTATTTTGATGCTGGTTGCCATGTACAGCCCTAAAGGCACACACGATGTTACTTTTAACGATAACTATACCAACGTATTTATAAAGGACGCAATTTTACGTACCAAAGGTGTGGGTGACGTTGTTACACGTGCCGACGATTTTAGTATGCGTATCTGGCTTAATCCTGATAAGCTTGCAGCCTTTGGTATGACCGCTGCCGATGTAACTAATGCCCTGCAGGAGCAAAACGCGCAGGTTGCCGCCGGTACTGTGGGTTCTACACCGCAACTAAAGGGACAAACGTTTGAATACTCGGTAATTGTGAAAGGCCGTTTAGAGAAGCCGGAAGAGTTTGGTAATGTGGTGGTCAGGACGCAGCCCAATAACGGAGGCATTGTACACCTTAAAGATGTTGCCCGGATTGATCTGGGTAAATTCAACTATTCTGGTAACTCGTTTGTTGATGGTAAAAGGGCCTCTTACCTGTTAGTTTATCAGGCCCCTAACAGTAACTCCCTTGAAACTGCCGATAACGTATACGCTACTATGGAAGAGCTTAAAAAAAGCTTTCCTAAGGATATTGATTACGTAGTACCTTTTGAGGCGGTGACCGTTGTAAAGGTATCTGTTGACGAAGTGGTTGAAACCCTGTTGATTGCTCTTGGGCTGGTGATTGTTGTGGTGTTCCTGTTTTTACAAAGCTGGCGTACTACACTCATCCCGGTACTGGCAATCCCTGTATCCATTATAGGTACGTTTATCTTTTTTATCCCGCTCAATTTTACCATTAATACGCTAACGCTATTCGGTTTCGTACTGGCTATCGGTATTGTGGTGGATGATGCTATTGTGGTGGTAGAGGCTGTACAGCATTATATGGACGAAGAGGGCATGACGCCGAAGGAAGCCACCCAGCACGCCATGGCCGATATCTCCGCGCCGGTAATAGCTATAGCATTGATCCTGGCAGCGGTATTTGTGCCGGTAGGTTTTGTGCCGGGTATAGTAGGCCGCTTATATCAGCAGTTTGCCATCACCATTGCTATATCGGTTTTGATTTCGGCGTTTGTGGCGCTGTCATTAACACCTGCTTTGTGTACGCTGATATTGCGCCCGCAAAAAATTGACGAAAACTCGCGCGGTTTAAATAAATTCTTCTTTAAATTCAATACCTGGTTTACCCGTGTAACTGGTAAATACCGCAATACGGTTGATAAAAGTATTAAGAATTCAAAGTACGTGATCATTGTGCTGGTATGTATCATTATCGGAACAATATTGTTATTCAGAAGCAAACCATCGGGCTTTATTCCGTTGGAAGATGACGGTCGCGTATACATCACTTTCGATTTGCCTGAAGCATCATCAACCGGCAGAACGGTAGATGTACTGGGCCGGATGATGAAAACCCTTGACAGCGTACCCGAAATTGCGCATTACGCAGCGTTAGGTGGTTTGAACGCTATCAGTTTTGCAAGTAAATCAAACAGTGCCACCATATTTGTTCAGCTTAAACCGTGGGACGAGCGTAAAGAAAAATCGCAACAGATAGTAGCCTTAGTTGGCCGTTTAAACCAGAAACTGGCCAAATATAAAGAGGCTAACGTGGTTGTGATCCAACCGCCTGCAATTCCGGGTTTGGGTAGTACAGGTGGTTTCTCGTTCATATTAGAAGAAAAACAAGCCGGTGGGGATATTAAGGTATTTGAGAAAACTTTGAAGAGTTTCCTTGGTGCAATCAATCAGCGTAAGGAAATAGCAAGGGCATTCTCGTTCTTTACCGCCAGTACACCTGCCTACCAGTTAACCATAGACAGGGAGAAATCCAAAAAGCTGGGCGTAGCGATATCCGATGTGAATAATGCACTGCAAACTTATTTGGGTAGTACCTACATTAATGACTTTACCATTTACGGCCGTAACTTTAGGGTAGTTGCGCAGGCAGATACCAGTTACCGTACCAATGTGCAAAACATCGGGCAGTACTTTGTTCGTAATTCTGCCGGTGCAATGGTGCCGTTAAGTACGCTTACATCATATAAGGTAATTGAAAACTCACCGTTGATATCGCATTATAATCTTTTCCGTTCGGCTGAGATTAACGGTAGTACCAAGCCGGGTTATAGTAGCGGTGATGCCATCACCGCACTGAAAGAAACGGCAGCCAAGGTACTGCCGCAAGGCTATGGCTATGAGTTTTCAGGTTTGAGCCGTGAGGAGTTATTATCGGGCTCTAAAACGGTTTATATCTTTGCATTGTCAATCGGGTTCGTGTTCCTATTTCTTGCAGCGTTGTATGAAAGCTGGTCGGTACCTTTCTCCGTGTTGTTATCGGTGCCATTAGGAGCATTTGGAGCTATTTTGTTCCTTACGTTCTGGCCAGATCTTACCAATAACGTTTATGCGCAAATTGGTTTGATAACGCTGATAGGTTTGGCGGCTAAAAATGCCATCTTGATTGTTGAGTTTGCCAAGGAACGTGTAGATGCAGGTATGGAACTGGAGAAGGCGACGCTTGAGGCTGTGCGGCTCCGTTTAAGACCGATCATTATGACATCCATGGCCTTTATATTAGGCGTTGTTCCGTTGATGATTGCATCAGGCGCAGGTGCCGAAGCACGTAAAACCATAGGCTGGACAGTGTTTGGCGGGATGCTTACTGCTACATCGTTAGCTATATTTATAGTACCGGTTTTATTTTACCTGATCACTAAAATGGCTTATGGTAAAGAGAAACTGGCTGAGCTTGAAAAAAATTATGATCCTAAAAAACACGGGCCAGCGGCTTAAATAGTATTGTTTGAATTTTGTAAAAAGAGAGGCTTTGGCCTCTCTTTTTTTGTTTTACAGCTGCTTTGGTATGCGCTTCATATCGGGTAAAAATGACTTCTGCCGTTTCCAGATTTCATGTTTGTATACACTTTTGCCTTGTATGCAGGGCAGTTCACAACCGGATTTTTACTTTGACAGATAGCTGTTTTTGACGCAGGAATACCTGCTATACAGCCCGGAAATGATGCTGATTTTCAGTTATTAAAGTTGCGATAGTTGGATAAATTGCGGTTGTTGTTATGGTTAATTAAATGTTGACAAAGGTAAATTTGGCCAACATGGCAAAGTATTTGTTAAGATGGGGTTAATACAATGAAAAATTAACATAATACATTGTAGACTTTGACTAAAAAAACACAACTATGAAAACAATGACTAAACTGATAGCTTCGGCATTTACTGCAGCAGCTATTTTTATCGGAACAAATGTAAAAGCTCAAACTACACCTGCCAATGCGTTACGTTTTGGAATTGGTTTAGAAGCAGGTATTCCCACTGGCAATGCACATGACATTTCAAATTTTGAATTAGGCGGTACTGCACGTTTGCAATACGGTGTAAATAACAATGTAGCCCTTACATTGACTTCTGGTTATTACAACTTTTTTGGTAAGACCTATAGTTCAAGTTTTTCTGATGCAACATCAACAACCACTGTAACTGTTAAAGGCAGATCATTAGGTATGATCCCTGTAAAAGCCGGTATCAAAGCGTTTGTTGGTGATGGATTTTATTTTTCAGGTGAGGCAGGTGCCGGATTTGAAGTTCACCCACCGGTAGCAGGGGGGGAGAAAGACACTAAACTTATCCTTTCTCCGGGTTTAGGTTACGCAACAAAATCATGGGATGTGGGCGTGCGTTACGAAAATTTCTCAGGGCAAGGCAATAGCTACGGTTTAGTGGGTTTACGCTTGGCTTATGGTTTTGGTTTATAAACCAAGCCATAAAAACTGTTACAAAAGCCGTCTGTTATGTATAACAGGCGGCTTTTATTTTTTTATACATTTGCTGCCTTGTTAATAAAAAGTTAACAAGAGTTTAAATTACAGCTATATGAAAAGTACAATTACAAAAGTTATTGCTGGTGTATCAGTTGCACTGGCTTTATTTACTGCCAAAAATGTTAAAGCTCAAACCACCCCTGCTGATAAATGGCGTTTAGGTATAGGCCTTGAAGTAGGCAGGCCAATTGGAAACGCGCATGACATATCCAACTTTGAATTAGGAGGTACCGCAAGGTTGCAATATGGTTTAAGCATTAAAACTGCCTTAACGCTTACTTCGGGTTATTATAATTTATTTGGGAAATCATATTCTGAGCGTTTTGTAACACCTAATGGAGTTATAGAAACTACGGTTAATGGGAAAGATCTGGGTATTATTCCTGTAAAGCTGGGTATTAAGTCGTTCCTTGCACACAGGTTATATTTTGGTGCCGAAGCCGGTGCAGGTTTTGAGACAACTTCTCTTTATCCCGACGGTAGCAAAGACACTAAGCTGATCCTTTCTCCAACTATTGGTTATGCCACTAAAGTGATTGATTTAGGCTTACGTTATGAAGGTTTCTTTGGCCAGGGCAACAGCTATGGTTTAATTGGCTTACGCATAGCTTACGGGTTTGGGTTGTAAAATAAACTGAACCATGATTTTAGGATTTCGGGATTGGCCGATTTTCAGAAAGTAGTTACAATAAAAAAGACCTTGCCACTGGCAAGGTCTTTTTTATTGCTGAACCAGGATTTGGGTAGATTTACTGGATTTATAGGATTTGACCGGTGTAACCTGATAGGCATCCGGAGCGTCCCCTAATCCTAAAAATCCCGGTTCAGACAAAATCCTATTACGCCAGTTTACCCAGCGCTTCTTTCAATCTTCTCATAGCCTCTATCAGCGTATCTTCAGCAGCAGCGTATGATAAACGGATAGAAGACGGATCGCCGAACGAGTCGCCGCCTACAGTAGCTACGTGGCCTTCTTCAAGCAGGTATAAGCTTAGGTCGTCAGAATCATTGATCACACGGCCTTCATAGCTTTTACCAAAGAAAGAAGTAACATTAGGGAAAAAGTAGAACGCACCATCAGGCAGGTTCACTTTAATGCCTTCTATTTCGCTCAATAATTTATAAACAATGTCACGGCGTTTTTTGAAAGCTGCACGCATTTCAAGTACGCTTTCCAAACCACCTTCGTAAGCGGCAACACCGGCACGCTGGGTGATTGAACAGGTACCTGAAGTTACCTGGCCCTGCATTTTATCAAAAGCAGATGCAAGCTCTTTGGTGCTGGCTGTGTAACCAATCCTCCATCCTGTCATGGCAAAAGCTTTAGACCAGCCGTTGATGATCACAACGCGATCTTTAATATAATCAAACTGCGCAATAGATTCGTGCTTGTCAACAAAGTTGATATGCTCGTAGATCTCATCGCTCAGGATGTAAACGTGCGGGTGTTTTTCAAACACTTTAGCCAAGCCTTCCAATTCATCTTTACTGTAAACACTGCCTGTAGGGTTACATGGCGATGAAAACATGAACAGCTTGGTATTAGGCGTAATAGCAGCCTCTAATTGCTCCGGGGTAATTTTAAAGTTGGTATCAACAGTAGTGTTGATGAAAACGCTTGTACCTTCGGCCAATTTAACAACTTCACTGTATGAAACCCAGTAAGGGGTAGGGATGATCACTTCTTCGCCGGGATTAACCAAACATAACACCGCGTTGGCGATAGCCTGCTTGGCACCTGTTGAAACCACGATCTCGCTGAAATCATAATCAAGATTATTCTCGTTCTTCAGCTTGGCAACTACTGCTTTACGAAGTTCGGGATAGCCTGCTACTGGTGTGTAGTAGGTAAAGTTCTTGTCCATGGCCTGCTTGGCGGCTTCCTTGATATGCTCAGGGGTATGAAAATCAGGTTCGCCAAAGCTAAGGCTGATCACGTCGACACCTTTAGCGGCAAGTTCACGGCCCAGTTTGGCCATTTTAATTGTTGCAGATTCGGACAGGTTTTGTATCCGGGTACTTAATGCGCTCATATAAATTGTGTTATCGCGGCAAATATAGAAAATAACTTTGCTGCTACTTACGGTTGTTATTTTTAAATTTGCGGCCTAATAACACCTTGCTTTGAATCAACAAAAAAGGATCATATTAATTTCGCTGATAACGGGGATTGTGCTGATGCTGGCGAAATTTGGCGCCTACTTTTTAACAGCCTCCAATTTTGTACTTACCGATGCTGCCGAAAGCATTGTGAACGTCATAGCAAGCTCATTTGCTTTTTACAGTATCTACCTCTCGGCCTTACCGCGCGACGAAAACCACCCTTATGGGCATGGTAAGGTTGAATTCTTTTCTGTTTTTATCGAAGGTTCACTCATCGGCATTGCCGGGTGTATCATCATCGTAAAATCTGTTTACAGCTTTTTCTACCCTAATATTATCCACGATCTGTTTACCGGTGCTATCATTATCGGTATTACCGGCGCTATTAACGGTGCGCTTGGCTATTACATGATCCGCAAGGGAAAAGAACTTCGTTCGTTAACTCTTGATGCCGATGGTCGCCATTTGCTTGCAGATACCGTTACCAGCGGCGGCCTGGTGGTTGGTTTATTATTGATTGAATTTACCGGCATTTTATGGCTGGATAGTGCACTTTCCATACTTGTAGGTTTGTATATAGTATACAGCAGCTACAAACTGGTTCGTAAATCGGTTGGGGGATTAATGGATGAGGCCGATTTTCAGGTGGTAACAGATATTGTACATGTTTTAAGCGAGAAGCGCCGTGAGGCCTGGATAGATGTACATAACCTGCGTGCGCAGAAATATGGTCATGAACTGCATATCGACTGCCACATGACCTTGCCAAGTTATTTTGATTTGAATACGGTACATACCGAAATATCATTGGTTGATAAAATGATCAATAACGATATAGGTATAAAAACGGAACTATTTATCCATGCGGATCCTTGTTTGCCTGATTGCTGCCATTACTGCAGTATGCCTAACTGCCCAATCCGGTCGGAAGCGCAAACAGAAACTATAGCCTGGACATTGGAAAAAGTTGTACGTAATAAAAAACACTTTGAATAATGGAATACTTTAATGTAAGGGTTTACGGCCTGCTGCTGAATGATGATGATGAGTTGCTGATAAGCGACGAACAGGAATATGGCATGCGTTTTTCAAAGTTTCCAGGCGGTGGCCTTGAGCTTGGTGAGGGCCTTATTGATGGCCTTAAACGTGAGTTTATGGAAGAGTGTAACCTGGAGGTTGAAGTGGTCAGTCATTTTTATACTACAGATTTTGCCGTAAAATCAGCCTTTAACAATTCGCAGATCATCAGTGTGTATTATATGGTAAGAACCCTCACGCCGGTTAATTTAAATATCAAAACCGTTGCGTTTGATTTTGATGGCGAAGGAGAGGTGTTGCAGGCTTTCAGGTGGGTGCCGCTTACAGCACTAAGCGTAGCCGATTTTGAATTTCCGACAGATAAACGTGTGGTTGAACTTTTACAAAACGAACTATGAACCTTACCGAAAGAGATTTACAAGTAATATGGCATCCTTACACTCAAATGAAAACAGCACAGCCGCCTGTAGGCATTGTACGGGGAGAAGGTGCGCTGTTATTTGACGAACAAGGTAAACAATACATTGATGCGGTATCATCATGGTGGGTAAATATCCACGGACATGCACATCCTTACATTGCCAAAAAAGTATCAGAGCAGCTGCATAAACTGGAGCACGTGATATTTGCAGGTTTTACGCACGAAGGTGCTGTTGAGCTGGCTGAACGCCTGTTGGCGATTCTGCCATCAAATCAAAAGAAAGCGTTTTACTCAGACAATGGTTCAACCGCTGTTGAAGTAGCCATAAAAATGTGTCTGCAATACTGGCTCAACAAAGGCGATCAGCGTACTAAGATCATCGCTTTTAATAATGCTTATCATGGCGATACCTTTGGGGCTATGGCCGTAAGCGGCCGCAGTGCATTCACCAAAGCTTTTGACAGCTTATTGTTCGAGGTAGAGTTTGTCGATATTCCCAATGCAGAAAATATAGAAAGTCTCAAATCCCAGATCTCAGATCTCAAATCTCAAACGGCCTGTTTTATTTTTGAACCACTGGTTCAAGGTTCGGCCGGCATGATCATGTATGAGGCCGAATATCTGAATGAATTGATGGCGCATTGCCGTAAGGAAGAAGTAATGCTGATTGCCGATGAGGTATTTACCGGTTTCGGGCGTACTGGCAAGCCTTTCGCTACAAATCATGTAGACGTTGAACCGGATATCATGTGTTTCTCCAAGGGGCTTACAGGCGGTACCATGGCTCTGGGATTAACTACCTGCACGCAGCAAATCTACGATGCCTTTTTATCTGACGATAAATTAAAAACCCTTTTCCACGGGCATTCATTTACGGCCAACCCTATAGCCTGCGCCTCGGCGCTGGCCAGTCTTGACCTCTTTCAACAACCTGAAACGGCAGAGAATATAGCGAGGATCAAAACCGCTCATACGGTGTTTGCTGATAGGATCCGCAATCACCCTAAAATAAAAACGGTTAGACAAACGGGTACCATAGTGGCTATGGAGTGGGAAACAGGTGATAATACTTCTTATTTCAGCTCGCTTAGGGACACGCTGTACAATTATTTTTTAGCTGCGGGCATCATATTACGCCCCCTGGGCAACGTTATTTATATTTTACCGCCATATTGCATTACTAATGAGCAACTCAATTATGTTTACAGCAAAATTGAGCAAGCTCTTGAAGAACTATAAATTATGCTGAACAAAATACTACCTACTATAATTGCCGATAACGAACTGCACTCACGCTGGTTAAATACATTATCATTAATGGAAAACACCGGCGCACGCAAGATCTCGGCCAGCGAAGACCCGCTTACAGTTACCTACATCATATTAAAGCACGCCGCCGAAGAGCATCGTCACGCTTTCTACCTTAAAAAGCAGCTGGAAAAAACTGGTGTAACGTTGCCTACGTATGCAGCCGAATACCTGTTGGCCCCGGGTTCAAGCAAATATTATTTGAACCAACTGGATGTTGATGTTTGCCGCTATTTAAAAACAGAACTGAACCTGAAAGGCGCAGAGCTACGTTTTGCCGCTTATTTGCTGGTTACTTATGCTATTGAAGTGCGTGCCGATGAGCTTTATCCCATTTATCAGGATGCCCTTGACGAGGCAGGTAGTAAAGTGAACGTAAAATCGATCATTTTAGAGGAGGAAGGTCACCTGGAAGAGATGATCAATCAGTTACAGCATTTCTCCCCACAGTGGCAACTACACGCTCAAAAAGCAGTTGAATTTGAAACTAAGCTGTTTAATCAATGGGTTGAGCAGTTGGGTAAGGAAATTGACCGTTGATTTTTTTGATTACGTTGATTTCGCTGATTTTTGGAAATGATTTTTGTTGAGACGCATTATATGCGTCTTTTTTGTTAATCGTAGATGTTTTTTCGATGACCTAAATCGATTATCTCGACTAATAGAATGTCACCCATAGCGCAAGTCTTGTGCGGTTGATTGTGGGCTGATGACTTGTGATTATTTGTTATTTCGATTAGTATCAAGCATTCTGAATACCTCCTCTGACGTTATGGATGATGATTCATTGGTGACTTTTCCCTCATCATATAACCGGATATCTTCCAATTCGTCCAGCTCTGTCATGAGTTTTCATAGTCGGCTATGGGGATAACTACAAACAGTTTTTTACCTGTATTGTCTGTAATATATTGATGGTTTACAGTTATCATATTTTTAAATATACTGAAATCTCCCGATTACTAATCAATACCCCATATACTCCGTAAACACTTGCTGCAAATAAGCCTTACCATAGGCAAGTGCGGCTTCGGTGCTTTTTTCATCTGCATTACGCTGACTGTTGTAGATCATCCTTTGACCGGAATTGTCATAAGATACGGCTTGTCCCGGCTGCATAAAGCCAAAACCATTATCCCAGTCAAAAAAAGCAAACTCTTTGCTATTAGGGTTTAATAAATCTTTCGACCATTTGAACTGGTTATGCGGCATACCCAGTTGCGCCAGCAGGGTAGCTGCAACGTCCGTTTGTCCACCAAGTTTGCTGATCTTTTTGCCACGGTATTCCGGCCTGATCACCTCACCAAAAAACAACAATGGGATATGGTATTTGGCGGGATCGTAGGCTTCGGCTGTATTGCGCGGTAAGCGGTGGCCATGATCGGCCACTAAAATAAACAGTGTGTTTTTATACCATGCCTGCTTTTTGGCATGTTCAAAATAAGCGTTAAGGCATGAGTCGGTAAAGTAGGCTGTACTCCTGAATTTGTTGGCAGGATCACCGCCTGCATCATCAGTAAAATGGTGTTTTACAGGTAACGTGAATGGCTCATGATTGCTTGATGTTTGTAAGTAATTGAAGAATGGCTGCTTCTGCGTGGCGGTATATTGCAGGTTCCTGGTAAGCAGGTCATCGTCATAAACACCCCATTGCGTTTTAGTATGAGTATTATCAAAGCTGGCCTCGTCAATAATGTGATCAATATTGTGTGAGGTCATGAACTTATCAAAATTCATGTAGTCGCTTTTTCCACCATAAAAATAAGCAGTTTCATAGCCCGACTTTTTAAATGATGAGGAAATAGCCGGAAGCTTTTTATGTTTAACCGTATCGCTGATAATGGTACGGATAGCCTGCGAAGGAAAGCCACTCATGAGGGCTACGATACCTTTATCGGTACGATCGCCGGAGGCATAAATGTTATTAAAGAACAGTCCGTTTTTTATGAACTTTTCAAAGTTGGGTGCCACGCCTTTATCCCCGCCTAAAGATTCGATAACATCGGCCGTGTAGCTCTCCATCTGAATAATTACCACATTTGGCCTCGTGGTAGTAAGTATTTGTTCGGTTGAACTGTCCCTGACATTGTATAGGTCGTCGACAGTTTTTTCTGCTTCTGCCGGATGATCATACAGGTAGGGATTGTATAGCGGTCGTAAATTTTCAAATACGTTGTTAAAAAGGTTCCACTCTGTATTGAGCGCACTTTGGTTCAGGATCTGTTTTTCGGAGAAGTAGGCTGAATTTTGTGCTATCGGTTTAGCTTGCAAGCCGCCGCGCATCAGCACAAAGTTTACAAACAGGAGTAGCATAGTAAGCGAAACCTTCAGGCTTGGCCGGGCTTCGGGTTTCTTGAACTTGTAGTTTATAATAAAATGAGAGAGCACTACGCCGGTTGTTAGCAAGGCGATGCCTATAAAAATGCATTTGCCAACCGGCGATGAACCGCTTGAGGCAATAGCTTCTGAAGGGGCATGATAAAATGAGGTAAACACCCTGAAGCTTACCTTGGTGCCCCATTCGCGGAATATATTGAAGTTGAGTACTGTATTTAACGAAATGCAAAACAGGCAAAACCAAACGTATATCTTTAGCCAGATAGGTTTTATCCGGACTTTAGGAATGAACCAGTTAACTGCAAATACAACAATAGGTATAATACAAATATAGGCTGTTGCCGAAGCATCAAGCCTTAAGCCCCAGAAAAATGTTTGCAGGATCTCACCAATACGGGCATTATCAAGCTTATGCAGAAAGTAGATCTCAAACGTTGCCCTGGTGATAACGAAGAAGAGGATCCAAAAGATAAAAAATCTGAAAAAGCTAAAAAGGTTCCTTAACATTGGTGTAACAAAAATAATATTTTGCTACAATGTTAAGGAACCTTTAATGAATTGTTAATGAAATATTTCGATTACCTGCCGCCGCTCATGGCTTTCAGGTCATCCAGGGAGATCTTTTCAAAATCAGCAGGGATACCGAATGTACCAGCCGGATTTTTTTGTTCAGTTATGCTTTTAACAGTAACCTCGGTGCTTTGGCCCTGTGAAAATGAAGTATACTGAACAGGGAAGCCACCAATGCTGCGGTAGTATTTAGCAATGCCGGTCATAGGCACGGTAACATCGTTAGTTACCCAAACATCATAGGTTTTTTGGGTTTTGCTGTCGGTAGCAACTACTTTTTTACAGTTAAAGCCCGAAATTACTTTGGTTTCGGTACCAGGGGCAAATGTTAGTGTTGGCAAAGTTGCTAAAGCCTGGTCAACTTCATCGGGAGTTGCAACGGCTGCTTTTTTGATAGATGCTACAGGAACATCAACCATAACAACTAATGATTTGCCATCTACATCGGTTAATATTTTAATGGTGGCCGGGCCGGCAGTAAATTGCATAGCTGCAGAATCGGCGCGGAAATAACTTTTAGCTTCAACCTGTTGTCCCTGCATTGCAGTTGAAATAGTTACCACACCCTCTTTGTAAGCTTTTTGGGCGTTTGCACTGATTGCTGTTGCGGTAAGGGCAAGGCCTAAAGCAATGTTGAAAATTTTAATGTTCATGTTTTCAGTTTGATTTAATACCAAATTAACTTTTATTAATTAAAAGACAAATTTTTAGGTACGTAGTTTAATATGTTTTTCAATTAGATGCTGCAACAAACGATTTGTTACGTTTTAAAACCACATAATTAGCGTGCAAATGCCGGGCCTGGCCCTCAATAGCCTGCACCACTTTAGGGGTATTTGTGGCATCAATAATTATGGTATGATATTCGTGATTTTTATCAATAATAGCAAGCGGAATTTTAGGATTGCTGGTAATGTACAGGTAGTCGGTTTTTTGTTTTGTTATTGATGAAGTATCCGAATATTCTTTATTAATAACTGTTATAGATTGGTGTCTGAACCTGATGAGGTTACCCTGTTTTTGTAAAAATGATGTCCGGATATCCTGATCTGGCTTATATAAAACAACGTCACTTATTTTACAGCTATCAAGATATGGCCTGATGGAGTAATTATAATTTTTATCGGTATCGGCAAGGTTACTTAATATAATGGCCTGGTTGCCGTTTTTAAATACCATGCCCACATTTTTGCGCAGGTTTAAAAAGGCAATGCTGTTTGTATCATATGAGCGATATCTTTTTACGATGATGCTTATGGCCAATAAAAATATCAATGCAATACCAGTGCGCAGCAGCCATGGTTTTCTATCGTACAAAAAGTAAAACACGCATATAATAATGGCATAAAACAGCAGGTACTCGGTTGTGGTAAGCCATATTTTATTAATGCTTGCAAAGGGTAAATGCTCAACCCTTGCCAGTACGTAGTTCATGAACAGGATCGATTTTTCAAGGATCCAGGCAAGGGAAACAGATACATATGGAACCTGTGGCAGTAGCAGGTAAAAAATCCCGCTGTACATGATAACAGCAGTAGGAATCACAATAAACAAATTGCTAAACAGGAAATAAACCGGGAACTGGTGAAAATAAAAAGCACTCAGCGGAAAAGTGATGACCTGGGCGGCTATGGATACCGAACACAAAGCCCAGAGCTTATCAAGCCATTGATTATTTAAAGTAAACCAGGCATAAACCACCGGCTGTAAAACAACAAGCCCGGCTACCGCGAGGTATGAAAGCTGAAAGCCGACATCAGTTATCAGCAGTGGATTATACAATAGTAACATAAAAGCGGATACTGCAAGTATATTTAGATTGTTGATGTACCGGTTGTACGTTTTACCGATAATAACTGTACTGATCATTACCGCAGCCCGGCAAACCGCAGGCGAAAACCCGGTGAGCATAGCGTAATACCAGATAATGGGAATAATGATGATTGCTTTAATCAGCCTGCCATGTTTAAACCGGTTCAGGAAAGTGAGCATAAATGCCAGCAAAGCCCAAATGATGGCCACATGCGCGCCCGAAACTGAGAGTACATGGATGGTGCCCGTTTTGGAATAGGCTTGCAGGACATCTTCGCTTAAGTCGGCTTTATAGCCTAATATTAGGGTTGAAGCTACGGCAACAGCGTTTAGGTCATGCATTTGCTGCTTTAATTTTTGTATCATTTTCCTCCGTAGGGCCAGTGCATGTGCTATAAACGGATTGCCGGTGTTTGACTGTAGCAACCGGTATTGTCCCGGATACAAAAACTCCTGGTAATAGATGTTTTGATGGGCGAGGTATTTTTTATAATTAAACTCGGCAGGGTTAAATGGCGGATCGATAGGGGCGTATTTACCGGGGATGAGCAGTTCATCACCGTAGGTTAGTTGCAAGGCGCTGCTATCTTTTATAGCGATCATCAGCGTTCCGGTTGATGCGGCTGGCTGTTTTTGATTCACGGTTGCAATAACGCTGGCCGTAAAACGTATAAGACCGTTTTTTAATTGAGGTTCATTGTTAACGCGTACAAACAGTTTTTGTGCCTGGAGTTTGGAGAAATGGCTGGTGTTATTGAGTTCGTTATTGTTGATAGCCGCTATCCAGCCTGCGAGCAGCAATAACAGGTGAATGATTGAACCGCCCAGCCACCTTTTTTTATAAACTTTAAAGCGGGTATAATAAAAATTAAGCAGCAGGAACAAGATCATCAAGCTTGTAAAGCCAATGGCCAAGGGCATCAAATATACACCCGAACTGAAATTGATACCGATATTTATACCCAATAAAAAAGGGAGGAGTAAAATAACAACCGGGATTTCGCCCTTGTGCTTAGCGATCATATAAGATTGTTATTGCAGGTGACAACATGGTTATAGGTTAACCCAACAGGATTATAAAAATAAAGATAGTTTTTATACCGAAGATTACAATTGGTCGCGAACTTCGAGCAAGAACTTTTTAAGGTTTTCAAGGGAGTCGATAACGCGCTGGTTATCTTTTGTATCACCCATATTATTTTTAAGGTGATCTTTTGCTCCGTTCAGGGTATACCCTTTATCGCGGATGAGGTGGAAGATGATCTTGAAGTTTTCGATGTCTTCGGGGGTGAAATACCGGTTGCCCTTTTTGTTTTTCTTGGGTTGTAATATTTCAAATTCCTTTTCGTAAAAACGTATAAGCGACTGATTAACATCAAACATGGCCGATACCTCGCCCATGGTGTAGTACATCTTGCTTATTTCACGTTCTTTATAAGGCATAATACAAATGTATCTATTTGATTTCGGAATTGGGAATTTCGATTTCGGAATTTTGTATTAGCTTATATGCTTTCGCAATATTTGAAGTTGCCCTGCTCCGGCTTGGTGTGGGCTATTTCATGGCCTCTGGCTGCTGTATGTTAAATGGAAATAGTGTTTTATTTTGTTTCGCTCCAGGGCAGGGACGACGCTTTGCCCGCTAAAAAGTCGGCTTTACGGCTGGCCAGTTCTTTAGCCTGCTGTTCAAGAATGGCATCGTTTTCGTTATCTATACGATAGTTATAATCCAAACTATCAAGAAATGCCAGGAGTATTCTTTTCTCCTGTTCGTTTTGAATGTCTACTCTTAAAGTTTCCATGTACAAATTTAAGGTAAATATGACAAATTGCATTAATTGTATCGACGAACGAGGGTAAAATCGACTTTAATTAATAAATAAATCCGAAATTGAAAATCCGATATCCGAAATAATTCAAAATCCTATCTTTGCTTCCTATGACTGCTACTGAAATACGACAGGCTTTTCTTGATTTTTTTGTTTCAAAGGGACACACAATCGTTCCTTCGGCACCAATTGTGATTAAAAACGATCCAACCCTGATGTTCACCAACGCGGGGATGAACCAGTTTAAAGATATATTTTTAGGCGAAGCGGCACCCAAGGCCTCCCGCGTGGCGGATACGCAGCGTTGTTTGCGCGTATCGGGCAAGCATAACGATTTGGAAGAGGTTGGTATCGATACCTATCACCACACCATGTTTGAGATGCTTGGCAACTGGAGCTTTGGCGACTACTTTAAAAAAGAAGCCATTGCCTGGAGCTGGGAGCTGCTTACCGAAGTGTACAAGCTGCCTAAAGACCGCCTGTATGTTACCTATTTTGAAGGCGACGAAAAGGAGGGCCTTGAAGCTGATACCGAAACCTACGAACTCTGGAAACAATACGTAGCTGAAGACCATATCCTCCGCGGTAACAAAAAAGATAACTTTTGGGAGATGGGCGAAACCGGCCCATGCGGTCCCTGTTCAGAAATTCACTTTGACAGCCGCCCGGATAATGAGCGTGCAGAAACAAGTGGAGCCACATTGGTAAACGCAGATCATGACCAGGTGATAGAGATCTGGAATGACGTATTTATGCAATTTAACCGCCTTAAAGGTGGCGTATTGCAACCACTGCCTAATAAACATGTGGATACCGGGATGGGCTTTGAGCGTTTAGTACGTGTGCTTCAAGGCAAAACATCAAACTATGATACGGATGTTTTTCAGCCAATGATCCAGTTCATTGCCGAAAAATCGGGCAAAAAATATAACAGTGCTGCCAAACCTGGCGATGCCGACTGGAACGATGCTGTAGCTATGCGCGTATTGGCGGATCATATCCGTGCTATCAGCTTTGCTATAGCTGATGGACAGTTACCGGCAAGTAACAAGGCTGGTTATGTAATCCGCAGGATTTTGCGTAGGGCGGTGCGTTATAGCTATCAAACTTTAGGTTTTAAGGAGCCTTTCTTTAATCAACTGGTGCCGTTATTGGCTGAACAGTTTAAAGGTGTGTTTGATGAGCTATTTTCTCAAAAGGATTTTGTGCAGAAGGTTGTTCTGGAGGAAGAAATATCTTTCTTAAGAACACTGCAGCAGGGTATTAGCTATTTTAACAAAAGCGTGATCGGAAATACTGATAAAGTTTTAAGTGGTGCCCTTGCATTCGAATTGTCTGATACCTACGGTTTTCCTATCGATCTCACCGAATTAATGGCTCGCGAAATTGGTTGGACAGTAGATATGAAAGGCTTTGAGGATGCCCTCCAAGAACAAAAAACTCGCTCCCGCGCTGCCACTGCCATTGATACCGGCGACTGGATCGTATTAAAAGATGATGAGTCAGTTGAGTTTACCGGTTACGACGAAACCGAAACGGTTGCCCATATTGTAAAATATCGTAAAGTAACCGCTAAAGGTAAAGAGCAATACCAGTTGGTATTGGATAAAACACCTTTCTACGCTGAAAGTGGCGGCCAGGTAGGGGATAAGGGCGAACTGGTTTTTCCTGATGGAGAGATCATCCTGGTTACTGATACCAAAAAAGAAAACGGACTGATAGTTCATTTTACGGATAAACTGCCGCAGGATATTGACGATGCCTTAACTGCTATTGTTGATCCGGCTTTACGTAGCCAGACTAATAGCAACCACTCAGCGACGCACTTGCTGCACGCCGCTATGAAACAGGTATTGGGCACGCACGTAAACCAGAAAGGGTCGTTAGTTAACGCTGATTACCTGAGGTTCGACTTTTCACACTTTGCTAAAGTTACCGACGAAGAACTGGCACAGATCGAGTCTATCGTAAACCAAAAGGTACGCGAAAACATCCCGCTTAAGGAAGAACGCAGCGTATTATATGCCGAAGCGATTAGCAGCGGTGTAACCGCCCTGTTTGGTGAAAAATATGGCGAGTATGTGCGCGTAATTACTTTTGATGATAACTTCAGCAAGGAGCTTTGCGGTGGTACGCACGTGAAAGCTACCGGGCAAATCGGTTTCTTCAAAATTATTGCCGAGAGCGCTGTGGCTGCCGGTGTGCGCCGTATTGAGGCCATTACCGGTGTTGCTGCCGAAAAATATATTGTTACCCAAAACGCTTTGGTTAACCAATTAAAAGAGCTGCTTAAAAATCCAAAGGATCTTTCAAAAAGCATTGAAGGATTGCTTGACGAAAATGCCAAACTGAAAAAAGAGATCGAAAAAACGATCCTCGAAAAATCATCAGGCTTAAAAACTGAATTGGCTCAAAAAGCCGAGGCTATTGGCGATATCAATTTCATTGCCCAAAAAGTGGCCCTGCCTAATGCAGATGCGGTTAAAAACCTGGCTTACCAGTTAAAAGACATCGTATCCAACCTGTTCCTGGTATTGGCAGCTGATTTTGATGGCAAGCCAAGCATCACCGTAATGATTGCCGAAAACCTGGTGAAGGAAAAAGGCCTGCATGCCGGTAACATCGTAAAAGAGTTAGCTAAAGAAGTTAAAGGCGGCGGCGGTGGTCAGCCATTTTTTGCTACTGCCGGCGGCAGCGATGTAAGTGGGTTGGATAATGTGCTGGTAAAAGCGAAGAGTTTTGTAAAGTAAATAACCTTAACACCATGCCATTGCGAGCGCAGCGCGGCAATCTCTTAGCTATTCTATCGGATATGCAAGGCCGTTGTGCATGGGCTACGAGATTGCCGCGTCGCCCCCAAGGCTCTGCCCCGGAAGGCTCCTCGCAATGACATTTCGGGTTATAAAAGACATATCGGTTATAAAAAACGACCGCCTCAACAGAAGCGGTCGTTTTATTTTGTATATAAAATCTTAATAAATATTAATGGTGATGACCATTATTGTGTACACGGTGATCAACTACACGGGTGCGTTTAACTACTTTTGTATGCGGCCTTGAGTTATGATTTACAACCCTGGTACGGTTCACTACATGTGTACGGTTTACAACCCTGGTACGGTAATTATCACGAACAATCACATTGCGGGTACCACGGTAGCGCGAATAAGTATCACGGTCATGTGCAAAATAAGTATATGGTCTTGGCCGGTTTACCGCTACTTTGTAACCTGTTGCAATATTATAACTTGCATAACGAGGGGGTAAAGCGGCCCTTCTAACCCATCTGCCGCCATCTAAATAAACATATTGGTGCGTAGGAACATAATAATAGCTCTCAACATCGGGCAGGTAATAATAGTTAACCCCTGCATATTCGGCTGGAGGGTTCCACAAACCAACGTTTACATTTAAACTTACCTGTGCATTTGCTTTTGTAACCGAAGCTGCAAGTACAAAACATCCCGCAAGCATTCCTAAAATTAATTTTTTCATGGTGTCTGTCTAAGTATGCGGCACTTAATCAATTTCTGTGCCTTTATAAAATAGACGGGTTCAGTTGCCGAAGGTTTAAATGTTAATTATTGCCGGGTACAAGCTTTTGCTCTTTAGCCCCGGGAAAATGCAGGAAGTTGGATTTTTTAGGTTTAATGTCTTTTATTATAAAAACTTTAATATGCTAACCGTAGTTGCTACGGTTAGCACACATCATTGATTATGTGTAGTAAACTGTAAACCTGATGTTTCCTACCGTATAAGTATATTATTGCATCTTTACCGTTGTTTTTAAAAGCAAAATGGTGCCGATAGTGTATTAATCTTTATATATTTGGTTTTTATAGCTCAGTAAATCATAGCTGAATTTTTATTTTTATGACAGTTCTCTCAGACGGGATAGCCGAAAAGTACGAGTTGGTAATAGGCCTCGAAGTACATGCGCAGCTATCTACATCAAGTAAGGTATTCTCTGCAGATTCAGCTGCTTTTGGTGCCGAACCTAACCGCCATGTTAGTGCGGTATCGCTGGGGCATCCCGGTACCTTGCCTTTTATTAATAAAAAAGCAGTTGAATATGCCGTTAAAATGGGCCTGGCCTGTAATTGCACTATCAACCTGAACAATAGCTTTGCCCGTAAAAATTATTTTTATGCCGATTTGCCTAAGGGTTACCAGATCAGTCAGGATCAGGCACCCATTTGTCTTAACGGTTTTGTGCCTGTAAAACTGGCTGATGGTACCGAAAAGAACATCGCGTTGCACCATATCCATATGGAAGAGGATGCCGGTAAAAGTATGCACGATCAGCACCATGCCGATTCACTGATCGACCTGAACCGTGCCGGTGTGCCGTTGGTTGAGATCGTGTCTGAACCAGATATGCGCAGTGCCGAAGAGGCTGGCCAGTTCCTGACCGAAACCCGTAAACTGCTCCGCTACCTTGATATTTGCGACGGCAATATGGAAGAAGGCAGCATGCGCTGCGATGCCAATATATCGGTAAGGCTTAAAGGCGCTACAGTTTATGGTAACCGTTGCGAGGTTAAAAACCTTAATTCCATCCGTAACGTGCAGCGTGCCATTGAGCACGAGTTTGTGCGCCAGGTAAACATTATTGAAGCAGGTGGCCATATCGACCAAAATACACTGAATTTTAACGCTGATACCGGCGAAACCTCGGTGCTTCGCTCAAAAGAAATGGCTAACGATTACCGCTATTTCCCCGAGCCCGACCTGCCGCCGTTGAAACTCAGCAATGAATATGTAGAAAATATACGTAAAGGTTTGCCTGCATTACCGGCACAGCTGTTCCATAAGTATATTGAGCAATTAGGCCTAACGGCATATGATGCGTCGGTTATCACCGCTGATAGGGATACCGCTTTTTATTTTGAATCGCTGATAAAACATACCGATCATTATAAAGCCGCGGCCAACTTGCTTATGGGTGCGGTGCGTTCGTACCTGAATGATCATAACCAAACCATTGGTAACTTTGCTGTTACGCCGCAAAACCTTGCCGCCCTCATCAAACTAATTGACACCGGGGTGATAAATAATTCTGTAGCTTCGCACAAATTATTCCCCGCCATGATCAAAGAACCGGGAAAAAAACCGGATGATCTGGCTAAGGAACTTAACTTGCTGATCAGTGCTGATGGCGATGACGTAACCCGTTTTATTAAGGATGCTATCGCTAAATTCCCTGACAAGGTTAAGGAATACCAAAAGGGGAAAAAGGGCGTTTTAGGCCTGTTTATGGGCGAGATCATGAAAAGCTCAAAAGGCAAGATCGACCCGCAGAAAACTAACCAGCTATTGATAAAGGAATTAGAAGCTAAATAAATGAAAGTTAAAAATATGGCTGCTGCCGGCGCATTGTTGTTGCTTAGCGCAGGTATGTACTCTTGTAAAAACAAATCGCAGTTCAGCGTTTCAGGAACTATAAAAAATCCGGGTGCCCTTAAGGCTGTTTATTTGATTGAGGCCGATAGCTCGGGTTTAAAAATTGTTGACTCAACCTCACTGGGCGAAGGCGGCAAATTTGAGTTTAAGCATGTTGCACTTTACCCAAACCTGTTTAAGCTTCGCGTGGGCAATACCGGTCCGCAGGGCAGCGAAATGCAGGGCGAAAACCTGTACGATTTCATTGCTAAAAACGGTGATGATATTGATTTTGAAACAGATAATAACGATAAAAAGCACGAGTATACCATTAAAGGCTCTGATGATTCGGATAAAATAAAAGAGTTTAACCGCATCAGCAATCTTTATGGCGATAAAAATGCAAAACTATTTGCCGAGTACCAGGAAAAATCGCACGGTGAGCGTAACGATTCGTTGCTGAAAGTATACATGCCTATATTTTTAAAGAATGTGAACGAAAGCGGTGAGGCTGTTTTGAAATTTGTGAACGATAACAAAAAATCGCTTGCAGGTTTTTATGCGGCTACCACGCTCGATCCTACAAAATATGAAGCACAGTTGATCAAGTTTGCCGATGATATCCGTGGTGATTTTAAAGATAACCCTACGGTACAAAAATTCATTGCGCAGATGGATAAGGCTAAGCCGATTTCAATAGGTCATAAAGCGCCGGAATTTACTGTTAACGGTATTGATGGCAAACAAATCAGTTTGGCCGACTATAAAGGTAAATATGTGATGATTGATTTTTGGGCTTCATGGTGCCAGCCTTGTCGCCAGGAAAACCCAAATGTGGTTAAACAGTATAATAATTTTAAAGGTAAAGGTTTTAATATTTTAGGTGTTTCGCTTGATAAGGACAAAGCTCCGTGGCAAAAAGCTGTTAGTGATGATAAACTTGCCTGGGCACACGGATCTGATTTAAATGGCTTTGAAGGCCCTACAGAAAGGCTTTACCATATTGAAGCTATCCCCTCAAATTTCATTATCGACCCGCAGGGAAACATTGTTGCCAAGAATATTACAGGCGCCGATCTTGAAGCTTTTTTAAATAAAACATTTAAATAGCCTCAACTTACGGTTAATATAAGGTAACGTTTAACAATTTGTTAATATTAACTTAACCATTAGCTGTTGTAAAGCGTATACTTTTATACAAAAAAATTAACGCAACATGAGCAGCACCGCAAAACAGAAAATACTTATTGTTGATGATGAACCGGATATTTTAGAACTGATTGAGTATAACCTCAAAAAGGAAGGTTACCAGGTGTTTTTAGCACGTAACGGCCAGGAAGCCGTTGCCGAAGCAAAGAAAGCCCTGCCCGATCTGATTGTACTGGATATCATGATGCCTAAGATGGATGGGATAGAAGCATGCCGTATTATGCGTACCATGCCCGAGTTTAAAAATACCTTTATGGTGTTTTTAACGGCCCGCAGTGAAGAGTATTCAGAAATTGCCGGTTTTAACGTAGGTGCCGATGATTACATAGCAAAACCTATAAAACCCCGCGCACTGGTTAGCCGCATAAACGCTATTTTACGTCGTAATGCGCCAGCCGAAGATGTAATTGATAACAAACTGGAAATTGGCGACCTGGTTATCGACCGTGAAGCTTACCTGGTTTATAAAAACGGTGTTAAGGTAGTATTGGCGAAAAAGGAATTTGAGCTGCTATACTTGCTGGCTTCAAAACCGGGCAAAGTTTACACCCGTGAGGTGATCCTTAAAAATATTTGGGAAGATTCGGTAGTAGTTACTAACCGTACCATTGATGTTCACATCCGTAAACTACGCGAAAAACTGGGCGACGATTGCGTTGCTACCGTAAAAGGGGTAGGGTATAAGTTTGAAGCTTAGCCACTGATCCTGTTAAGGGATGAACAAAAAGCGATTGGGTATCCAATCGCTTTTTTTATTGGGGAGGTATTAGTTAGTTTTCGGGACCGCTGTAACTTCATTAATATAATACTTTTTACGCAGCCAAAATGCCGCGTTAACGAGTGCTATTAATGCCGGAACCTCAACCAGCGGGCCTATCACCCCGGCAAAGGCTTGTCCGGAGTTAATGCCAAATACACCAATGGATACGGCAATAGCCAGCTCAAAATTATTGCCGGTTGCTGTAAAGGCTATCGAAGTACTTTTTGAATAGTCGGCACCGAAGTATTTGCCGATGAAAAAACTAAGCAGGAACATGATTACAAAGTAAAATACCAGCGGTACGGCAATATGAACCACATCCATCGGGATCTGTACTATGAGCCTGCCTTTAAGGCTAAACATGATCACGATGGTAAATAGCAGTGCAATAAGTGTTACCGGCGAAATAAAAGGGATAAACTTTTGCTGAAACCAATCGGCCCCCTTTAGCTTAATTAAAGCATAACGACTTATGATCCCTGCGGCAAATGGGATCCCGAGATAGATTCCCACACTTTTAGCAATTTGAATTATAGTGATATGTACCTCAAGACCTTTGAAGCCAAACAGGGGAGGCAATACCGTTATAAAAATGTAAGCGTACACACTATATAACAGCACCTGAAAAATACTGTTCAGGGCTATCAATCCCGCTGCATATTCCCGGTTGCCATCGGCAAGTTCGTTCCATACTACAACCATAGCAATACAGCGGGCAAGGCCAATGAGTATTAGCCCTACCATATATTCGGGATAGTTATGCAAAAAAACGACTGCTAAAATGAACATAAGGATAGGTCCCACTATCCAATTTAAAACGAGTGAAGCAGTTAACACTTTTACATCTTTAAATACTTTGCCCATCTGCTCATATTTTACTTTGGCAAGCGGCGGATACATCATTAGTATTAGCCCGATAGCCAGCGGAACATTGGTAGTGCCGCTCGAAAATGAATTGATGAAAGCCGATGATGAGGGTATAAAATAACCCGTTGCAACTCCTATGGCCATGGCCAGGAAGATCCACACAGTGAGATAGCGATCGATAAAACCAAGCCTTTTTCGTTCTGCAACCGGAGCGCAATTGTTAGCAGACATATTAAAGCGTTTTGGTTAAATGCTGTTCCACAAATTGCTGCATATAGAGTTTGATCTGCTGCCGTGCCTGCCTGAATGAATCCATTACTTCATCTTCGGTGCCGCGTGCTTTTGCCGGATCGGGGAAATTATGGTGAAAGCGCGTCACATCTCCCGGAAAATATGGACAGGCTTCGTTAGCATTATCGCAAACAGTTATTACATAATCAAAGTTGATACCGGCATATTCATCTACATGGTTTGAGGTATGATTGGAAATATCGATGCCATCTTCGGCCATTATTTTGATGGCTTTAGGGTTTACACCATGGATTTCGATGCCTGCACTATAGATAGTTGCTTTACTGCCGGCAAAATATTTTAAATATCCTTCGGCTATCTGGCTCCGGCAACTATTGCCTGTGCACAGTACTAATACATTTTTCATGATTTTTTATTGACAGCAGCCTGGTTCGCAGCATGCTTTTGTTTCGGGTTTTTCGGCATAAACGGTAACGCTCACAATAGCGCCGCTGCCATTTTTAAATTCAGTGATCTCGTTTGCCGATAGATAGTTGCTTAGGATATCATCGGGGATAATAATTGGTTTTTCTTTTTGAACGAGGATATTGGCAAAGCCATTTTTACTGATCAACTGAAGATATTCCTCTTTTTGAATAGCGCCTGATACGCAGCCCGCATACATTTCGGCAGCAGTCCTGATTTTTTCGGGCAGGCTACCGGTTAATACGATATCCGAGATACTGAAGTGGCCGCCAGGTTTCAATACCCGGTAAATGTCTTTAATAACGGCATTTTTATCGGGCACCAGGTTCAAAACACAGTTGCTTACAATTACATCGGCCGTATTAGCTGTTACCGGCATATGCTCGATATCGCCCAAACGAAACTCTACATTGTTAAAGCCGAGCTTATCCGCATTTTCGCGGGCTTTGCTGATCATCGCTTCCGTAAAATCGATACCTATCACCTTACCCGTTTCGCCGGTTTCGGAGCGTGCTATAAAGCAATCGTTGCCTGCCCCGCTGCCAAGATCAATTACGGTATCACCTTTTTTAATTTGAGCAAACCGGGTGGGTAAACCACACCCTAAACCGAGGTCAGCATCGGCGTTGTAGCCTTGCAATTCGGTATAATCCTCGCTCATGATGTTGTAAACCTCGGTTGAACATCCGCCTGCGCCGCAGCATGATGACTGATTGGTATCCTTATCTTGTAAGGCAATTTCGCTGTATTTCAGCTTTACCAATGCTTTTAATTCCTCGTTAGTTTTCATTTGTTTATTGCAATATTACGATTGATATGGATAAAAAATTTTAGCAGCAGTTATTGAAATCTTTGTACGATGAGAATAGCTTATTCAACTCATTATTTAAGTTTTTCCAGGCTTCCGGTTCAATACAGTAACAAACGCTTACGCCTTCAATAGTGCCTTGTATAAGGCCCGCATTCTTTAATTCTTTAAGGTGCTGGGATACGGTAGGCTGGGCCAAACCTAATTCAGCCGATAGATCGCCGCAGATACAAGCCTTTGCTTCGATAATAAGCTGCAGGATGGCAATGCGGGCCGGATGAGCGATAGCTTTAAGCTGCACAGCCAGCTTGTTCTGGTCGTCGGTAAATATTTCTGTTTTGGTGATACCCATAATTATATTGCAATATTACGATTAAATAAACTGATGTCAAGCTAATTTTGATTTTAATTATTACCTGTATAAATACTCAGATTACGCTTCGCCGGCGTACTTTAAAAGAAAAGCAAAGGTCATCCCCGTTTATTACCCTAATACAAGATCTGCACTAAAATGATTGTTTAGTGACCGGATTAAAAGGCAGAGTGCGGGATATGAAAGACTTACGAAGTTTCAAAACTTCGTAAGTCTGGAGATTGGTAAATTACTTTGAGGCAGTAACAGCTTTCTTTTTAACTGTGGTTGCTGCTTTGGCTGTTTTAGCGGCTACGGCCTTTTTGGTTGCTGTAGCTTCTGTTTTTGCTTTAGCTGTAATGGTTTTTGCCTTGGTTGCAGCTTTGGCTTTAACATCGGCAACTTCCTTTTTTGCAGCAGTTGTTTCATCTTTCACTTTGGCTGTAATAGCTTTAGCTTTGGTTTCGGCTTTAGCTTTAACATCCGCTGCTGCAGTTTTTGCTTTTGCGGTTACTTCATCGGCTTTTTTAGCAACCGTTTTTTTGGTGGCTGTCGCTTTTTTAGTGACAGTTGCTTTTTTAGCAGTTACTTTTTCCTTTATATCTTCAAATTTTTCTTCGGCTGCTTCTTTTACGTCTTCGGCTGTATCTTTTGTGCCTTCCCAAAGGCTTTCAATTGTTTCTTTAACCTTCTCGAAAAATCCTTTTTCTTCTGGTTGGGTTGAATTATCGCTCATGATGTTTTTTTATAGATAGGTAAACAGATTGTTATTAATTAACCTTTTAACCTCAAAAAGTTTAGGTTTGTTTTAAATCTGCTTAACAAATACATCATGGCAGGGAAATATCGGGAATTGGGGTGACTATTCTTTTAACCTGCCGTTTTGAAGGCCATATAAACCATCTATGGTTTTCAAAGTAACGTCATCAAGCCGTTGTTTCAAGAGCTGTCTTATTTCGATATAGATATCCCGTTTCACCCATTGGTGTATGGCTTGAAGCGTTTCGGTCTTATCACCCAGGTGTTCATAAAACGATACTCCTGCAGCGTTCCATAAGTCCTCAGATTTTTGCCTGAAGCACCATTCGGCAAAGTCATAGTTCTTTTTGAGTTGTGAAATGTTGTTATTACGATGTGCTGCAACAGTTGAGGGCAATAATTCCATGAAAACGCCATAAATAGACGTCTCCGGGTCTTCAAACTCTCTTTTTGAGCCAGGGAGGCATTCAATTGCTCTTTTTCGCCAGGCGCTCATAATTGCTGGTATTTGTTATGCCGTTCTTTTAAAGTAGATGGCAGGGGGAAGTTTACCGAACACAAATTTTGTAACATCACAAAGCCACATTTGCTGGTTAAGCGTTTTGCCCTCATATTCATTAAGCAGATAAATGCCGCCACCAACATGGTCCTTGTAATCTTCAATTAATTGAAGCTCAGTGCTGCCTTCAAAGGGCGCTTCGGTCAGTATGAGTTCCACCTCGCGGCTGCCCTCACCAACATAATCAAGCATAATATCAGCTCCCTCAACCATTTCAAGATCGGCTTTAACACCCTGCCAGTTGGGTAGGTCAATATACCAGCGGCCGGTATCTTCCTTTACGAATTTATAAGTATTAACAGAGGCTGTCATTATGCTAATATAAAGCAAAAAGTCCCGCCGTTGGGCAGGACTTTTACATAAAAAAGGTATTCGATTATTTAACTACCGAGAACTTATAAACAGATTGTGTTTTATAAGTGTCGCCCGGTTTCAACTCGGTTGAAGGAAATTGCGGCTGATTCGGTGAATCTGGGAAATGCTGGGTTTCCATGGCAAATGAAGTGCGGTATTCATCTTTTACACCACCTTTCATCACGTTTTTAGCTTGCATAAAGTTGCCGCTGTAAAACTGTAAACCTGGTTCTTCGGTAAATACTTCCATTTTGATGCCGCTTTTATCACCAATAACTGTGGCAATAGCGGTGTTCAGGTCATGTTTGTTCAGTACAAAGTTGTGGTCATAACCTTTACCGTCCTTTAACTGAACGTTATCTTCATTAATACGTTTACCAATGGTTTCGGGCTTGGTGAAATCAAACGGGGTACCAGCAACTTTTTCAAGTTTACCTGTAGGGATCAAACCTGCATCAACTGGTAAATAGTTATCAGCATTTATTTGCACCAAATGATTAAGGATGGTACCGCTGCCTTCGCCGTTCAGGTTAAAGAACGCGTGGTTGGTAAGGTTAACCACAGTTTTTTTATCGGTTGTGGCTTCGTACTGGCATTTAAATGAGTTATCATCAGTAAGGCTGTAAGTAACCTTAACATTCAGGTTACCCGGGAAACCTTCCTCCATATCTTTTGAAAGATAAGTAAGCTCAACAGTCGACGAATCGATCATTTTACCATCCCATACCACTTCCTGAAAACCGTGTTTACCGCCATGCAGCGTGTTAGGCGTATTGTTTATTGACGACTGGTAATCTTTGCCATCAATTTTAAAATGACCTTTAGCAATACGGTTGCCATAACGGCCAATGGTAGCGCCATAATAACGCTCGGTTGATTTTTCAAAACCCTCAACATCATCAAAACCTAAAACAACATCAGTTAACTTGCCATTTTTATCAGGCACCAATAGGCTTACTACCCTGCCTCCGTAGTTAGTAATGGTAGCAGTTACACCATTTTTGTTTTTAAGGGTGAATAAATGAGTTTGTTTTCCATCGATTGTTTTTTCGAATGCTGATGCAGTGGTTTTGGTGCTATCCGCCATAGTAGTGTTTTTCTGTGATGTTGAATTTTGATTACAGGCAGCCAAATATAGGCTACATGCAGGTAAAATCGTTAAAGAAATACCTTTAATTAAGTTTCTCATAAAATAGATTAATTATAGTTTGGTTTAAAAATAGCGTTTTTTCATTATCCCCTCTCTTTATAATGCAACTCACTTAACCCTCTTAGCTTTTCGGCTGCAAATTCGGCTGTAATGTCACGTTGTGGATTAGCCAGCATTTCATAACCTACCATGAATTTTTTAACAGTGGCCGAACGCAATAGCGGTGGATAAAAATGCATATGCCAGTGCCAGTAAGGATGCTCGCCCGAATTAACCGGCGACTGGTGCATACCTGCCGAATAGGGGAACGAAGTTTCGAACATATTATCATACCTGATAGTGAGCCTTCTGATGGCATCAGCAAGGGCATGTTTTTCTTCATCAGTAAAATAAAGGATACTGGTTATATGCCTTTTGCTGATGATCATGGTTTCGTACGGCCAAACTGCCCAAAATGGCACCAGCACAGCAAAATGTTCATTTTCAAAAACAATACGATCTTGTTTTTTTAGTTCAAGCGCAAGATAATCAGCTAACAAGCTTGTGCCTTTTTGCTCAAAATGAAGTTTTTGCTGCTGAGTTTCTTTAGCTACCTCAACCGGCAGGCTGTTTTGTGCCCAGATCTGTCCATGCGGGTGAGGGTTACTACAGCCCATAATATCTCCCTTATTTTCAAAGATCTGAATATGTTTTATCCATGGATAAGAGGCAAGGTCTTCAAATTCGGTTTGCCATACGTCAACCACCTTGCTGATCTCTTGGGTGGTCATCTGTGGCAGGGTAAGGTCATGCTTTGGCGAAAAGCTGATCACACGGCAAATACCTTTCTGACTGTTTGCTACCAGCAATTCATCTTCATTTAAGCCACCTTCAGGAGTGTTCAGCAGCAACGATGAATAATCGTTAGTAAATACAAAGCTGCCTTTATAATCGGGATTTTCGCTACCATCGGCGCGTTTGTTAGTAGGGCATAAATAACACGCCGGATCATACTGCGGTCGGTCGTCGGCTTGTGTAGCTTCGACTTTGCCTTGCCATGGGCGTTTTGTACGATGTGGCGATACCAGGATCCAGTCGCCCGTTAAAATGTTTAGCCTGCTGTGAGGATGCTCTTTAAGATCAAAGTTAGTGTCCATTAGTTTAAAATCAGGTAATAATTGGCTTATAATACATGTAAAGGCAGACAGTTATACCTTAGCGATTTCAAAGTTGGTAAAAATAAATGTAAACCATACATTTAAAATAGAATTTTTGAAATAAATAGATAAAGTAGAAAGATTGATAGGATTTGTAGAAAAGGAGGGAGGATTGATATCATGTCATTGCGGGGGCGTTCCTTGAAAAAATAGTGATGACGTGTAAAACATATTTCAGCGATGGTGCGCGGGGGGCGCGTTAGTGATAGTAGCGGATACCGTCCGTTAGCCAACGGATAATGCCTGTACAGTATGAGCGGATAGCACGGGCCGCAGGCAACGCCCGAATTTATCAAACGATCAAAAAAAATATATTAATAATCAATAATTTACAATTCCGTCATTATAAGGCACGAACCAATCGCACTGAAGCAAAGCCGCTCTGTATAGCATGCGATTGCCACGTCGCCCCCACGCTCATTCCTCTTTTGCTCCTCGCAATGACATGGTTTAGTTTATTAGTCTAAAATCCTAACCCACCCAACTCAACCACTGCCGAGTCGCAGATGTAAGTTGGTACAATACCAGTGGAGGTAATGCGGTTTTCAGCATCTTTAGCCTGGGTATTGCCAGATAGCACCAGTACTGTATCCAGCCCGAATTTATTGCCGCCCAGAATATCGGTTTGTAGGGTATCGCCTACCATTACAATATCTTTTTTGCTGATAGGGCGGCGTTCGCGAAGCAGATCATAGGCAAACATAAACATTTGTGAATCGGGCTTGCCAAAGCGGATAAATGCCTTGCCTACAATTTTTTCAATCATACTTGCCAAACCGCCAATGGCTATGGATACATCATGTTTGGTTAACGGATAAGCCTGATCTGTGTTGGCTACAATTGCCGGAATGGTGCGCTTACGCATCAGGTTAACCGATTTGTTGAGATCCCGGCCCCAGTCAAAGCCTTCATCATCTAAAAACACCAGCGCGTTAACCCGGTCGATGTTGCTTTCGTTCACCTCACTTATGGGCAATGTATGCAGGCCCGAACTATCAATATAATGAGCAGAATCTGGCGTACCAAGGTAAGCCACGATGCCGTCGTTCACTTTCAGGTCAAGATACTCTTTGGTGAGCATTCCCGATGAGATGATCCTATCGGGCGTTATAGCCATTAGCCCCTTTTTAGTATAAGACTCAGCCAGCTGCACAGGGCTCCGCGAAGCATCGTTGGTAACAATAAAATACTCTTTGCCTTGTTCCTCTAAATAAGAAAAAGTACGCTCAATACCGGGAAGCAAGCCCCCATAATTTTTTAAAACCCCAAACGCATCAAAAAAAACAACTTCGTATTTATCAATTATGGATTTAAAGTTGTCTATTCTGGTCATGCTTATCTGTTTTAAGGGTTCTGCAATAAAATGAGCCCGAAAGATAGCTAACCTATTTCAATTTTAAAGCCTCAATGATTTTTTCGGCATCAAAATCCCTGTCTACCGATGGTAAATAAATGTCAAAAGCTTCTGCCTGTAGTTTTTTTGCGTATTGCTCGTTAAAAAAGTGCTTGCCATCTTTAATTACATAATTCAGGATAAAAAAGCGGTAGGCTTCTTTCAAAAAACGGATCTCGTCGGCTGTTAACGGATTTACTTTGTGATATTCCTTTAAAAACATAATGAAACGGTCTTCCATCATGGTATTGATCACATAGCTGAACACGGTACGGTCGCCAATATCAGATACTACACGGCTGAAGAAATAAAAATCAAGCAGTCGGTAACTCATTCTGAACCAATCGTAATCCCAGCGCGAGTATAGCTCCAGGTTAGGCGTTACCGAAAAGTTGCCGATGTTCCAATCTATAAATACCGGAATGATCTCAAATGAGCTCATGTTGTATTTAGAGCGGTTTTTCAGGAAAGTTTCACAGTGGTATTTCAAAAAATCGGCCTGCATCCCGGTGCCAAATTGCTTAGGATCGGCCTCGATTTGCTGCAATAGCGCCGAAATATCGGTACGTAAAGTTTTTGACGATTTAGGCAGCACATTTTTAACCCTTGAGCATGCCTTATGAAATTTACCAACCTGCTGACCAAGTTTCTTGATATGGTTTTCCTCTAACCTGCGCGGCAGACGCTGTAATATGCGGGTAGGGTTATAAAACACCACCCATGCATCGTTTTTGCCGTGTTTATGATGATAAATGTATACCCGGTTGTTTTTTTGTAAAGAACGGGCAAGGAAATTCTCAAACGGGTAAAGCAGGTTAATTGCCAGCGTTTGAATAATGCGGTGATCCTCTTTAAAGTGCTCAAATTTGCCAAAGTATGATAGCTTGGCTATGATTATATCGTCATCGTCGAACGTAATGCGGTACACATGATTGGTTGAAACCATGGCGCTGATATCTTCAATATCGCGGATAGTTTTTGACGCATCATACCCCTCCCAGGCCTTGCGGATAATAAAAGAATAGTCCATTTGTATATATCTGCCGGCAAAGTTACACCAATGGCAGCATTCGGTTTATAATTAAGGGCACAAATATATAATATTTGTTTGATGGGGATTACATAATAAAATGTCATTGCGAGGAACGAAGCAATCGCACGGAAGCATAGCCGCTCTGTATTGCAAGCGATTGCCACGCTGCGCTCGCAATGACATGAAGAAGAAAATAATTATATTATCTCAAAATACCTCTTCAATTCCCAGTCAGTTACACTTTTTGCAAACTGGCGGTATTCCCACAGGCGGGTTTGGGTGAAGTGGTCAACAAAGCCTTCGCCAAAAAGCTCTTTGGCAAGCTCGGAGTTTTGCATGGCTGTGGCAGCGGCATGAAGGTTTGGCCAAAGTACGCCATTGCGTTTATCCTGGTAGCCGTTGCCTATGGTTGGTTCGATATTTAATTCAAGCTTGTTTTTAATACCGTATAAGCCAGATGCCAGCGCTGCGGCCATAGCAAGGTAAGGATTGGTGTCCGAACCCGGGATGCGGGTTTCAAGGCGGGTATAGTTTTCGGTAGTATTGATGATACGGATGGCCGTAGTGCGGTTTTCAACGCCCCAGGTAATGGTAGTAGGGGCCCATGCGCCTTCAACCAGGCGTTTATAGCTGTTGATGGTTGGCGCATACATAGGCAGTAAATGAGGCATGCAATACAGCTGACCGGCAAGGTATTGCTTATGTATTTCGCTCATTTTGTTTACATCGTTAGCGTCGTAAAACAGGTTTTTTGATTGATCTTTACTCCACAGGCTTTGGTGGATGTGGCCACTGCAGCCGGGCAGGGTCTCGGTCCATTTAGCCATGAATGACGCCATGATGCCGTGTTTATAAGCTATTTCTTTAACGGCGGTTTTAAACAGCGTTGCTTTATCGGCGGCGGCTAAAACCTCATCATGCAGTATGGCAGCTTCGTACACCCCCGGACCAGTTTCGGTATGCAGCCCTTCTATGGGGATATTGAATTTAGTGAGCAGGTTAAACAGGTCGTAATAAAAATCGCTGTTTTCTGAAGTGCGCAGTATCGAGTAGCCAAACATGCCGGGTGTAAGCGGCTCTATGTTGGTGAATTTCTTGTCGGCAAGGGTTTGCGGCGTTTCTTTAAAATTAAACCATTCAAACTCCTGTGCAAATTCAGCGTGGTAGCCCATGTCATTGCATTGAGCCTTAATATGTTTGAGCAGGCTTCGCGGGCAGGCCGGCAGGTCGTCACCATCGGGTTTGCTAAAATCGGCCAAAAAAAACGGAATATCATCCTGCCAGGGCACATTACGCAGGGTTGAAAGATCAATACGGCATAGCTTATCAGGGTAACCGCTTTGCCAGCCGGTTAGCTGTACATTGTCATAGCAAACATCGTTACTGTCCCAGCCAAAAACAACATCGCAAAAACCGTAACCACTTTGCAGGCCATCAATAAACTTTTTAGGGTGGATAACCTTACCGCGCAAAATGCCATCAATATCGGCAAATGCGAATTTTATTTTCTGGATATTATTCTGTTCAATATATGCTTTGATCTCTTCTGCGTTCATGGTATAAAAGTATGGCCGGTTAAGGTATGGCAAGATAGCTATTATGGCTTAAACTATAAAAAAATAGCCTTTATGCGTTTAATACGCAATTGCTTTTACCTTTGTTTGAGCTATTTATATGGAAGCAACAAACCAGTTTTTATTTGTTTACGGTACATTGCTGCAACCGGGTAACCAATTTGCTGATTACCTTACCCAACATTGTAAATTTGTTAGTGATGGAAAAGTGAAAGGCCGACTTTATAATATTGGCGAATACCCTGGTGCTGTGATTGATGATAACGAAGAACGCAGCATTTATGGTTGCATCTTTATAATGGATGAGCCTGAACTGGTATTAAAGGTAATTGATGATTTCGAGGGTATCGGCGAATTATATGAGTATCCGCAGGAGTATATACGGCAGCAAGTTGATGTTTTTACGGATGATGGTGATATAAAATGCTGGATTTATGTTTATAATTTATCCGTAAATGGCTTTCTACATATAATTGGTGGCGATTATATGCAATATTTAAATAATGCTGTCAAATAACCATTTAGTTAACGATGTTTTTCCATTTTAAAGACAGGTTTCCGAAATTAAACACTTATTGGGATAAATACCTGCCGTTTCAAAAGCGGATAGAAGCCCCGGCCAAAACCGTTCTGCTTCAAGAGGGCAAAATATCTCAGCATTCTATCTTTATTGAAAAAGGTTGCGTACGTACTTTTTTCAATAATAACGGTGATGACAAAACGGTGCAATTTTTCTTTGAAAATGAAGGGTTAAGCTCTTTTGATAGCTTTATGAATAATGTACCAAGTTCATTTACTATCGAAACTATTGAGCCGTCGGTTATTTATTTGTTGCCTAAGCAGTATGTTACCCAATTGATTGACGAGCTAAGTCACGAGCCCGATTTTGCCCAAATGATATTGCAGATGACTTCCCGGCGGCAAATGCATTATATCAATGAGTTTGTTTCTATTATCCGGGATACACCCGAACAGCGTTATCAGCAACTTTTAACCGGGAGGCCGCATATTATACAGCGGGTGCCCCAGCATTATATCGCCTCGTATCTGGGGGTGAGCAAAGTGCATTTAAGCCGTATAAAAAGTAAACTGGCAAAAGGTAAGCTGCATTTTTGAACTTGATAACATATGTTATCGTCCCGGTGCTGTATGCCGGGGTAGCTTTGTGTTATTAAAAAAGAAAATAACATGAAAGCAGCAGTAATGTATCAACAAGGAGGATTACCTCAATATACAGATTTTCCGGAACCGCTTGTTCAAAATCCTGACGAAGTGTTGGTTAGCGTAAAAGCAGTGGCCATTAAACATCTCGACAAAAGCAGGGCATCAGGCAAACACTACTCGAGCGATGCGCCAAGTGAAAATGGCCGCGTGATTGGCGGGGATGGCGTTTGTTTGCTGGAAGATGGAACAAGAGTATATGGCTTAGGTGTAAGCGGTATGCTTGCCGAAAAGGCTACCATTCATAAAAGTAGGATAGTGAAATTGCCTGATAACTTGGATGATATTACAGCGGCAGCCCTGCCAAATGCCGTAGTTGGCGCTGCTATGGGACTTAAATTCAAAGCCGATATCCAGCAGGGTGACGTGGTACTTATTAATGGCGCTACAGGCGTTACAGGACGGGTTGCCGTTCAAATTGCCAAATATTATGGTGCAAAAAGGATAATTGCAACCGGGCGAAACCAGCAATCATTAAATGAGTTGCTATCCCTTGGTGCCGATGAAACAATTTCGGTATTGCAGGATGATGAAAGTTTTAAAAAACAGATCACTGCAATACATTCAGAAACACCTATTGATATTATTGTTGATTACCTGTGGGGGCATACGGCCGAAATGATACTGGCCTGCATAAAAGGCGATGGTTCATTTACCAATAAAATAAGATATGTATCTGTTGGGGGCATGTCCGGGGATGTGATACAACTTTCGGCAGCCAATTTGAGAAGCGTTGATCTTCAAATAACCGGATCGGGACTTGGCGCCTGGTCAAAAGCGCAGGTTGACGAACTTTTTAAAGAGATTTTACCTGAAATGTTTGCGCTTGCAGCGGCCGGTAAGTTGAAAGTGGATACGATTGCGATGAAATTGGCGGATATTGCCGAACTGTGGGATTTGGAAGTAGGGGGCGGGCAACGCTTTGTGGTAATGGTGTAAAATTGAAACGTTTTTAATGTAGAGACGCATCACATGCGTCTCCTGTAAGTAAATGTTTACCCGGCAAAAGACGCATGTGATGCGTGTCTATATTTAACAATATCTTCAAAAAAAAATCCCCCGGTTTACAAAACCGGGGGATAAAACAAGAACTATTTTATTCAGGGCATTAAAGCTTTGCTGATTTTACAGTTTTGATGATAACCGCAGCAACTTTGTATGGATCGGCAGCTGAGTTAGGACGACGATCTTCCAGGTAACCACTCCAGTTGTGATCTACAGCGTAAAGAGGGATACGGATAGATGCACCACGGTCAGATACGCCATAGCTGAAGTCATGGATAGAAGCAGTTTCGTGTTTGCCGGTTAAACGCTGATCGTTGTCAGCACCGTAAACTGCGATACATTCAGCAACAGCAGGACGGAAAGATTCGCAGATAGCTGTGAAAATTTCTTTGCTGTTTGCAGTACGTAAAGTAGTATTTGAGAAGTTAGCGTGCATACCTGAACCGTTCCAGTCTAATTGACCAAGCGGTTTGCAATGCCAGTTGATAGCAACTCCGTATTTTTCACCAATTCTTTCTAATAAATAACGTGCAACCCAGATCTGGTCACCAGCTTCTTTAGCGCCTTTAGCGAAGATCTGGAATTCCCATTGACCAGCAGCAACTTCAGCATTGATACCTTCAACGTTTAAGCCTGCTTCTAAACAAGCATCTAAGTGCTCTTCAACAATTTCGCGGCCGAAAGCGTTTTTAGCACCTACTGAACAGTAGTAAGGGCCTTGTGGAGCTGGGTAGCCAGCAGCCGGGAAACCAAGCGGTTTGCTGGTTGATGGATCCCACAGGAAGTACTCCTGCTCAAAACCAAACCAGAAATCGTTATCGTCATCAGCAATAGTAGCACGACCGTTTGATTCGTGTGGTTTGCCGTCAGCGCTTAATACTTCGCACATTACTAAGAAAGCGCTTTTTCTTTGTGGATCAGGAACAACAAAAACTGGCTTTAAGATACAATCTGATGAACCACCTGGTGCCTGCTCAGTTGAAGAACCATCAAAGCTCCAGTTATCTAAATCTTCTACTTTACCGCTAAATTCTTTAACGATTTTTGTTTTGCTGCGCAGGCTTTGTGTTGGTTTATAGCCATCAAGCCAAATGTACTCGAGTTTTGTTGCCATTTTTTAATTAATTTGTAAAGTTGGGGTTCTAATTGTAGTTTTTGTATTAATCTCAATAATTATTAAGGCGAATTTAAATTATTTTTACAAAAATCATTACAAATGTTAAGAAATTTTACATTTTTTTTCAATAACATGTTAATTATAGCTGTAAACCCATAAAAAAGAATCTGTAAAACTGCGTTTTTAACAATTTCGTATTTTAAGAAATGAATAAGGGGCGTTTTTTATCAATAATGTAAATGCCATTATAATGGGGCACTGGCGCAAGTTTAACGCAGGTGTATACACCCGCCAGGGCCGGTATAATGATGCAGGTAACTGATACCGGAATTTAGTCGTTCAGTTTTTCTGAGATGTTTTTAATCGCATCGTCCAACCGGGTGGCCGAATCATAAAGATGCTTTTCAACCTGTAAAAACTCCTGTTTCTTGTCTTTGCTTTCGCTCATCAGTTCCACAAGCCCTAATATATTGGTAAGGTGCTTGCGTACTTCGTGCGAGTTGATAAAGGCAAGCTCGCGTTTTTTAGTATCGTACAGCAATTTTTCGTAGTGGCGTTTTTGCCTGGCACTGCGGTATAACAGGGCTATAACGGCAAACATAAAGACTGTAGTAATACTGATTAGGATTAAAATAAGACGCTCGCGCCTGTACTTTTCGGCAGTATCAGTAAAGGTGTTCTCAATTTTATCAATTTTTATTTGTGCCGATACGTTACCCACCTGGGTGGTGTTATTGAGGCTCGCTTCTGATTGTTTCAGTGCAAGGTCAAAGTTATCGGCAGCCAGTTTATAGTCGCCGCGGTCGCGGGCTATTTTTCCCAGTAATTCGTAAAGATGATGTTTTATTTCGGGGTGATTGGCCGCATAAGGTAGGGCAAGTAGCTGGTTGGCTATTGCACTTGCCGAGTCGGGCTGCCCGTTTAAGTAAAAAGCATCAGCCAGATTTTGCCGCTCAAGGTCGTTATGTATATACTTTTTATCGGCTTGAAGTTCCTTAATCTGTACAATTGCGTTGCTGTAATTGTGCTGCAATATGGATATATAGTAGGCTGTACGGCTTTGGTAAGTGAATAGTTTGTAGCTTTTATTGTTTGGGCCCATCAATTCATCATGGCATCGTTGCAGCGAGTCAAGATTTTTTCGCCTGAAAAAGTTTTCGGCTTTGTTATAACTTATTATCGTATAAAACCTGTCGTCTTTGATTTTATTTTCCTCTTTAATATGAAAAGCCAGGTTAAGGTAATACAGTGACTGGCTATACAGGTTGAGTTTGTAGTACAGATCGGATATATTGATATTGAGGTATACCTGCAATAGCGGTTCGTTAAGTTTTAACGCCTGCTTTTGTGCAAGGCCATAGCTGTATATGGCACCAATTGGGTTGCCCCTGTCCGTTTGAATAAAGGCAAGGTGGCTGATAAATGAATAAATTAAAAAATCAGCTTTGTTTTTTGATGCCTGATCAATGGCCTTAACCATGGCAGTTTCAGCTTCGGGGAGTTTTGACAGCCGTTTTTGTACCGTACTTTCAATAAAATATTTTAAAGCTTCCCGGTCATCAACCTGGTATTTATCCAGTTTTTGATAAACTTCCGTTTTGCCTTCGGGAATTGTATTTTCGGGCCCTTGTTGAAAACGAAGCTTAATATACTCAACTATTTTCTTATCCTGGAGGTTTCTGTCTTTTATCTTAATAAAATTAACCAAGCTATCATCAGAAAGATAGATATATGAAGAGGCTTCTGAACTGCTTACAACAAACGCCAACAGTAAAATACAGAGAGAGAACTTTTTAAAGAGAGAAGCCATTAGGCATAAAAATACGTTGGCGTGGGTAAATATCAAACACTTTCTACTATTTAATTTTAAAGGTCAAACTTATCAAGCAACTTTAAAAGCGTTTCAAAGTCCTTAGGATACGGGGCATGAATAGTAACTTCGGTTTCGGGGTTGATACGAAACGTTACTTCGTAAGCATGCAGGGCAAAACGCTTCATAATGGGCAGTTCTTCCTGGTCTTTGCCTAAGTGGTATTTGCGTTTTATTTTTGAAAGAAAAACAGGTTCGCCTTTATACATTTCATCTCCGGCTATGGAGGCCCTTTGTGTAGCCAGGTGGATCCTGATCTGGTGCATACGGCCTGTTACCGGGCGGCATTCAACTAAAGTATAATGCTTATAGTATTTTAATGACTGAAACCATGTTTCGGCGCGTTTGCCTTCCTGCCTGCTGATGGTTACACTGCCTTTGCCAACGTTTAAGATGGGTAAATCAACAAGCAAATTATCAAAGGTGTGTGTACCGTCAATAACGGCGTGGTATACTTTTTTAACCTTTCGCTTTTCAAACTGCATGGAAACCGAGCGATAAGCTTCGGGATTTTTGGCAAAAATAAGTGCGCCCGATGTTTCCTTGTCCAGACGATGGCAGATCTGCGCATCGTCCCAATAAGCTTTAGCCAGCCTTAGCATGCTGATCTCGCTGCTACCTTCACCGCGCTCGTCAAGCGAACTTATAAAAGGTGGTTTGTTCACAACAATCACGTCATCGTTCTCAAACAGTATCAGGTCGGCGAATTTTGGAAACTTCATAGCCCGCAAAAATACGGTTTATAATTTAAACAGCTGCCACTGTATTTTATTGGCGGTGTATCTGTTTGAAATTTAATTTTCACTTGTAACCTTAACCCCGTATCGTATGGCATCTTCAAGTATCTCAATGTTTATATCTTTCAAGGTTTTGAATTTAATGCAATACCCGGTTACGCTGGCTTTACCTATTGTTTTTCCATACGTTTGGGATAAGTATGTTTTATCATCGATGCCAAGAACATAGATGGAAATTCCGGTGGTGTTTGCGCTCATGCCAATTTGATAAAACTCCCTTGTTGTTCCATCGGCATATTTTATAGTGTATAATCCATAGCCTATATTAGGATTGCTAACAATTTTATTTTCGCTGTTCCTGCCATCCAGGAACCATAATTTACACCCTGGTAGCACCCGAAGTATAACATGGTGCAGCTCTTGCATATCGCGCCGTTTCTGTTCAGGCTGGCTGGAGATATATTCTTCGATTTGTTCCTGTACGTTCATATAAAATATTGAGTTAGGTTTACTTAATTGTCTTTTTATTTCGCTTTGTTTTTTATGCACTGCAACCAAATTATCGTAGCAGAACGAACATAATGTTAACAGAAGTTTTACTTAATATCATCATTATTTAATAAATAAAACCCGCTGTTTTTCCTCGTTAAAAAAGCGTACCTTCGCGCCGTTATTTTCATGGAGGTGTTAAGCATAGTTTTGCCTGTAATTCCTTCATCGACAATAAAAAAGAATTAAATATACAATGAAAAAAATTGTCGACTACAGGAAACTCCTGAACGTAACTGAAAATGCTGAGCTAACTGAACTACGTACTGTTTATAAAAGCATGATGAAAACCTGGCATCCCGACAGGTTTCAGGACGAAAGCAGGATAGAGGCCGAAGAGAAGAGCAAAACCATTATTGAGGCTTATCATTTTTTGGTAAGCATAGCTCCGGAAACCCGTGCTCAAACTTTATCTGATTACACGGCTACCACTACGTTATCAAACATAGCCGACTTTGAGTACAAGCAACAGGTATTGAAAGTTACTTTTTTAGATGGTAACGTGTACGAATATTTTGATGTACCTAAAGCGGTTTACACTAAATTTATCAATGCAGACTCGCCGGGCAGGTTTGCCCGCAGGCATATTTTTACAGAATTTGTTTACCGAAGCGTAAATAAACTGGTTGCTTCGGCTTAAATTCTGTTATCCAACTTGGTTAAGCCGTTCTAAGTCTGCAGTGGTATCAATGTCAATGGCACCAAGCGGAAAAGGAAGTACAAAAACATCGTCGGGATGTGCTTCAATTATCTTTTTTGCTCCTTCAGGCCCTTTCAGGCTAAGCAGTTCGGGGAAATATTTTATATCAAATAAAGCAGGGGCACCCAAAACATCACGATAGCCGCAGGCAATAATGCCGCAATCATTAGTTTCTTTTTTTTCTGTTAGTTGCGATATAAGGAAAGAATCAACAAATGGCTGGTCGCAAAGCATCAGTATAATTGAGGTGATATGTGGGGCAAGGTTTAGCATTTCTGTTAAACCTATTTTTATTGATGAGCCCATTCCTTCCATCCAATTGGGGTTATAGGTAACGTGAACAAGCTGATCGTCTATGTTAGAACGGATCAGTTTTTCATTTGCCCCCAACACTACAGTAACCTTTTCGCAATGTAAACAGGTGAGTGCAGTTTGAATAGCCCGCTGTAAAAGGGTTTTACCCTGGTAAATAAGATTTTGTTTGGGCGAGCCAAAACGGCTCGATGCGCCCGCTGCCAGAATAATGATCCCTGTCATTTTTTAACTGTTAACATTAGGTATTAGTGTAACCGCTTATAGCGTGTTATAAATTATAATTTGCGCAGCTTCCGGTCATCGGGTATTTATGTTGTTGGGCTCAGGGCTCCCTTTTTAATAACTGCCTTATGGCGGATGCTTGCCTTAATACGGGATTGGGTAAATTAAAGTTTTAGTTATATCTGTTCATTTGTAACAAATTGATTTTTTGTATTTTAAGTCTTTATTGTGAACAAGGAAAGGTGCGTCGAATTTTCTTATTAGTTTAATTTGATAAAATTAGCCGTTATAAGCTGAACAAAAAATACAATTCACAAACATCCCCACGCGTTGTAATGCTTACTTTTACGCTTGCCGTGCATTAACTTAAAGCTGCAATGGCTATAAATAATTAAATTCACCTGGTAAAAAGTTATATTTTGCTAACAGATAATCACGGCCGGAAGATCAGCTATATGCGCCTTGCAGTGACAGATAAGTGCAACCTGCGTTGCTTTTACTGCATGCCGGAGGATGGCCTGAACTGGCTTTCGCGGGCCGAGCTCATGAGTTATGAAGAAATGCTGCATACTTGCCGCCTGCTGGTAAAAATGGGCGTCGAAAAGATTCGGATAACCGGGGGCGAACCCTTTGTGCGCAAAGATATTATGCCATTGCTTACAGGCATATCAAAGCTGGATGGCTTGAAAGAACTTAGCCTTACAACAAACGGAGTGCTAACAGCTCCTTATGTGCCAGAACTTAAGAGGATAGGTATAAGATCAGTAAATCTGAGCCTGGATACATTGGATGCCAACCGTTTTTTCACCATTACCCGTCGTGACGAATTTGCCAATGTAATGGCTGCTCTGGATGCTATGCTGAGCCATGATATAGAGGTAAAAATCAATGCCGTAGTGATGGACGGCAAAAATATCCAGGATATTATCCCGCTCGTTGAGCTGTCGCGGGAATTACCGGTAAGCGTAAGGTTTATTGAAGAAATGCCCTTTAACGGGGATGGGCATGTGTACGATGGCCTGCATTGGGATTACCTTCGTATTTTAGATGAGATAAAAAGTAAATATCCGCAAATAAAAAAGCTGGATGACCCTGCATATTCTACTTCTTACAATTATCAAATTCCCGGGCATAAGGGCTCTATTGGTATAATAGCCGCTTACTCGCGCACATTTTGCGGTACCTGTAATCGTATCAGGATAACACCGCAGGGTGAGTTGAAAACCTGTTTGTATGATGATGGTGTGCTTAACTTAAAAGATTTGATACGCAGCGGCGCTTCTGATGAGGTACTACAGCATGCCTTGTTAACTGCTTTTAATCACCGGCCGGCAGACGGTTGGGAAGCCGAACGCATGCGAGTGGCACGGACCGGCATTCATGAATCAATGGCCACTATTGGCGGATAGTTTAAACATCAGGAAAAATGACAACCGTTGAAGAAGCAGAAAAACTGGTACTGGCACAAACACGTGACTATGGTACTCAAAGTCTCCCCTTTGAACAGGCTTTAGGCTATGTGTTGGCCGAAGACCTGAAAGCCGACCGTGACCTGCCTCCGTTTAATCGGGTAACGATGGACGGTATAGCCATAAAATATGCGGCCGTTGAAAATGATATTCGTTCTTTTCGGATCAAAGCTACCCAGGCAGCAGGTGATGAGCCTGTTGAAATAGATGAAACAGACGAATGTATTGAGATCATGACGGGCGCTGTATTGCCAGCCTCAGTTGATACCGTGGTGCGTTATGAAGATGTTGCTATAAATGCAGGGCTGGCAAGCCTATTAACCTCCGAAATAAAAAAAGGACAAAACCTGCATTTGCGGGGTGTTGATAAAAAGCAGAATGAAGTTATAGCAACATCCGGGCAGCTTGTAGGGCCGGCTATTATCAGTGTGGCGGCATCGGTTGGTAAAACCCATTTGCTGGTAAAAAAAATGCCACGGGTGGTAATAGTTTCGTCTGGAGACGAACTGGTTGATGTACATGAAATGCCGTTGCCCTACCAAATCCGCAAGTCAAACAGTTATACAGTAAAAGCAGTTTTGAAACTCCATCATATTGATGCTGATATTTTACACATTCCGGATGAGCCCGTTATTACAAGAGAGCAAATCAACCACTGCTTGCAAAATTATGATGTGCTTTTACTGAGCGGCGGTATTTCGATGGGAAAGTTTGACTATATCCCCAAAGCGCTGGAAGAATTACGTGTAGAAAAACTGTTTCATAAAGTAGCTCAGCGCCCAGGCAAGCCTTTTTGGTTTGGCAGGCATGGCAATGGTGCTTTGGTGTTTGCCTTTCCGGGTAACCCGGTAGCAACATTCATGTGCCTGCACCGTTATTTTTTAACCTGGCTTAATACCACACTTGGCCTACCTGCAAAAGCGGCCACATACGCCGTATTGGGGAAAGATTTTACATTTCAGCCCGCATTGCAATATTATTTGCAGGTAAAGCTGCAAAGTAATGAGCAAGGGCAATTAATAGCTATGCCTGTTGAAGGAAATGGTTCGGGCGATTTTGCTAACTTAGCAGATACCGAAGCTTTCTTAGAACTCCCGCTTGAAAAAAATAATTTTAAAGCAGGAGAGGTGTTTAAGGTTTGGAAGTTTTAGTTTTTTGGGATTACACCGATTTTTTTGTTTGATTACACCGATTTTTTGATTTAAGAGGATCAATCAGCGGGAAAGTTGATATAATCAAGTAAACAAATTATCGTAAATCACGGGATCGGTGAAATCACAATAAAAATCAGTGTAATCACAGTAAAAAAATGTTAACCCACATAAACAAACAAGGCGACCCGAATATGGTTGATGTAACTGAAAAGCAGGTTACACATCGTACCGCTACTGCACGTAGTGTGGTTGCCTTGCCTGCCGAAGTGTTTGAACTTTTGGCAGGGAATGAATTGCAGAGTAAAAAAGGCCCGGTTTTTCAAACAGCGATTATTGCCGGAATCATGGCAGCCAAAAAAACCGGCGACCTGATTCCGCTTTGCCATCCGCTGGGTTTGGATAACTGCAATGTTTCCATCCGCATAAATGAACAGCAGGAGGTAGAGGTTGATTGTACCGCAAGCATTACTGCAAAAACTGGTGTGGAGATGGAAGCATTGGTAGGAGCTTCGATAGCGGCACTTACCATTTATGATATGTGCAAGGCCATGAGCCATGATATAGTGATAAAAGAAACCAAACTGATCTCAAAAACAGGAGGTAAACGTGACTTTAAAAGATCATAAGCAGCCATCAGGCACGCATAAAAAACACGCTAAACTGGCAAGGCCTTCAACGGGCAATTTTGGTCGCAATGAATTGGCTATTCTGGGCGGGCCCTGTACCGTGATCAAATTATTAGCCGATGATGTGATCAGGGTACTTTCGCCGGTTTATAAATGTGCTTATGTGGATATGTCGCATAACGACGATATCACTTTATTGCCAGGCAGGCTGGTGAGCGGTGCAGCGCTTGAATACACCGACCAGGTAAACTACCAGCAGTTTAACTATCAAAATCCGGTATATCCCTACCAGCTTAAACAACAATTTTCATCTGCCGATCTAATACTGGTTAACGGCAATCACCAGCAGGCCCAAGCCCAGGTGGTGATCATCGACATTAATAAAAAGGCATCCCTGCAAAAAAGGACAGGTCAGCTTAATAATGTTCAGCTTTTTCTGTTGGCCGATAATGCAAGTGAGATTCCCGATTTTATACAGGAAGCAATCCCTCACTGGCAGCAAATTCCCATTTTAAAGATTGATGAACGCGAAAAGATCGTCGCTTTTTTTGAGGCTGCCTTAAAGCAAGCCAAACCTGTTTTAAACGGATTGGTGTTGGCAGGCGGTAAAAGCACGCGAATGGGTTTTGACAAGGGAGCAGCCAACTGGCATGGCAAGCAACAGCGTTATTACATGGCCGATCTGCTCAAAGACTTTTGCCGGGAGGTTTATATCTCCGGTCGGCCCGGCCAGCAGCAGGAAATTGACCCGGCTTACCCTGTTATCGAAGATACCTTTACCGGTTTAGGCCCTTACGGTGCTATTCTTTCCGCTTTTCGCGAGCAGCCGGATGCCGCATGGCTGGTAATTGCCTGCGATTTGCCTTTGATGGATGAAAGCACACTTCGTAATTTAGTGGCATGGCGTAACAGCTCATCGGTGGCTACCGCATATCATAGCCCGGTAACTGATTTTCCGGAGCCTTTGATAGCTATATGGGAACCTAAGAGTTATCCTGTACTGTTGTCATTTTTGGCACAAGGTTATTCATGCCCCCGCAAAGTTTTGATCAATAGTGATATTACGCTGTTGAACGCTCCTCAGCAGGAAGCCCTGACTAATGTGAACACGCCCGAAGAATTGGAAAAAGTAAAATCAATGATCCACCATAAAATAGTTGCTGCTGATGAATGAGGATTTACAAAGATACAACTGCCAGATAGCACTGCCCGGTTTTGGTGAAGAAGCTCAGCAGTTGCTGCAACAAGCCCGCGTACTGGTGGTTGGGGCAGGCGGATTAGGCTGCCCTGCCGCACAATACCTTACCTCATCGGGTATAGGCATTTTAGGTATTGCCGATTTTGATCAGGTATCAATAAGTAATTTGCACCGTCAGGTATTGTATACTCCCGCCGATGAGGGAAAAAATAAAGCCGAAGTGGCCTGCGCACGTTTACAGGCTCAAAACCCTGGCATTAAGCTTACTCCCCATATCGCTAAGATAACTTCTGACAATGTAATGGATGTTATTGGCAGCTACGATATTGTATTGGATGGTACAGATAATTTTGAAACCCGTTACCTGCTCAATGACGCCTGCGTTTTAGCAGGCAAGCCGCTTGTTTATGGTGCTATTTATCAGTTTGAGGGACAGGTTGCTGTTTGGAATGTGAACAACGGTAAGGGAGCTAATTCGCCTAATTACCGCGACCTATTTCCTGAAGTAGATGCAACGCAGATCCCTAATTGTACCGAAGGCGGGGTAATCCCCACCCTTGCGGGTATCATCGGCTGTATGCAGGCTAATGAAGTAATTAAATATGTTACTAAAACAGGCGAATTGCTGGCAGGCAGGGTGTTGATTTTTGATGCGCAAAGTATGCAAAGCCGCATCTTTAAAATTGGATCGGTTACTAAAACGCATATTCGCCGGTTAAAAGCAACTATTACTATCCCTACCATCAATGCCATTGAGTTAAAAAAGCGCATCCTTATTGATGATACTGTCGAACTTATTGATGTGCGTACGCTGCAGGAGCGTGAAGCTTATGACATTGGCGGTACCCATATTCCGTTGGACGAAGTAGAAGAGTACCTGGCTTACTTCACAAGCCCCAACACCAAAGTACTTTACTGTTCATCAGGTAAGCGAAGTGACGAAGCCGTAAAACTGATCCTTAAAATGATCCCCCATGCAGATGTTTTTTCATTGGAAGGTGGGTTAGCAGAGTATAAGGTTGATTAGATGATTTGATTTCGGAGTTCGGATGTTCGATTTCGGAATTAGAAGTTGAGATTTTTAAATTATAAATGTAAAATCAAAAAATCCGAAATCGAAAATCCCAAATCCAAAATCCTAAGGATGTGCTGCCACCCAAACATCGCCATCTTCAAAGCTTTCTTTTTTCCAGATGGGAACGGTTTGTTTAAGCGTATCGATAATATACCGACAGGCATCAAAGGCCGCATCCCGGTGGGCGGCAGATACGGCGATAACAACAGGTACCTCACCAACATCCAATAAGCCTATACGGTGATGGATCAGTATTTTTTGTACTGGCCAGCGTTCAAAGGCTTGCGCAGCAATTTTATTCATTTCGCTGATGGCCATGGGCTCATAAGCTTCAAAATCGAGCCTTAAAACTTTTTTGCCCTTAGTGGCATTGCGCACAGTACCGATAAATACATCTATCCCCCCGGATTCGGGCGACATGATCCACTCAATACATGATTGGATATTCAATGTTTGGGCTGATAACAGGATCTGTGTGTTCATAGCAATGTTAATCCAATAATGATTTCATAAGGTATTTTGGCGACTCGGAATAGCCCTGCCTGTAATAAAAACGATGTGCATCAGCCCGGCGCGTGTGGCAATGTACTTCTATCCGGTCTGCATTGCGCTCTTTGCCAAGTTCGGTAATATAATCCTCCAGGGCTTTACCTACACCTTTACCACGCGTATTTTCATCAACAGAAAAACAGCTGATGCGGATGAAGTCACCTTTAACTACCAGTTGCGTTAAATAATCAATGGCAATAAACCCTGCAACTTCGCCATCATCTTCATAAACCAAAACCTGCGATGAGGATTGCCCCAACATCTTCTCGAGGTTTCCCGTTAAAAAATCTTCGGTGCCAGGATAGCCTAATTGTGCCAATAGGTTTGATATCGCTGTATGATCGGCAATTGTAGCACTTCTGATAGCCATTGTTTTATTAGGTTGAGGGCTTTTTGATTTTCAAAATCATGGATTTTTAGGCGCTTGGCAACTACAGCAAACTGGCCACTAATAACCGCAAATTGATTTACTACCACTGATTACCCTCCGCTTACCGGCGGAATGATCGCTATTTCATCGCGTTCGTGAATAGTATCGCCGGGCAGGGCGTATTCGTTGTTAACAGCAAGCATATATGATGAAAGTTGCTTTAAACGCGGGTATTGCTGCTCAAGCAAGTATTTTAAATTGGAGATAGTAGCATCGTTGGTCATTTCCAGGCTAACTTCGCTGCTTCCAAATATTTCCTTCGCCACTCCAAAAGCCAGTATATTGATCTTCATATTTCAAAATTATTCAAATTAGCTTACAAAACGAGCAAAGGATTAAATTTAACAAATCGGAAACTTAGCAAGTTCAAGTTCTTCCGCAAGTTCAAGCGTAGACGCTTAAATTTGCATAGGTTTATGATAGTAATGTAAACTATAGTCGGCTTTGGGAACTCGCATAAACAAACCCATGCCATAATTGTATATTTGAGTATGTCTGCATCACCAGTTATACATATCCCGGTTGTGAAAGTTAACGCCAATCAAAGCGCAAGGGAAGAGGATAGTATCGCCATTGAAGAACCCCTTGAAATTAAGCTGGAATATGGTCCGGCTGATCAGAGAGAGGTTCGTAATATTTCGGTAACCATGCGCACCCCCGGGCACGATGCTGAACTGGCAACCGGTTTCCTTTTTACCGAAGGTATTGTCAAAAATGCCGGTGAGATACGGTCGGCTAAACACAGCTTTATCGCCTGTGCCGAAAACAAAGAGAACACCATTCTGGTAACGCTTGAACAGGGTATATTGCCGCACCTCCAAAACACAGAGCGTAATTTTTATACCACCAGCAGTTGCGGCGTATGCGGCAAGGGATCTATCAGCGCCATCCGTACAGTAAGCAGTTTTGCCGCGGGGCCCGACGACGGAAGCTTGATCCATAGCATCGTGCTTAATCAGTTGCCGAAGTTATTACGCAGGCACCAGCGGGTATTTGCTGATACCGGAGGTTTACATGCTTCAGCTTTGTTTACCCTCCTGGGCGAGCTGTTATTATTGAGGGAAGATGTAGGCAGGCATAACGCTTTAGATAAGCTGATAGGAGCCTCTATGATGTATAGCTGGTTGCCGCTACAGCAAACGGTATTAGTGCTGAGTGGCAGGGCCAGTTTTGAGCTTATTCAAAAGGCTGCCATGGCTGGCATTAGCATCGTAGCGGCGGTAGGTGCGCCCTCAAGCCTGGCTGTAGAGCTGGCAAACGAATTTAATATTACGTTGATAGGCTTTTTACGCGATGAGCGCTTCAATATTTATACAGGGGCGCATCGAGTAATGGTCCCTGCTGATGAGGCTATATTAACAACGCCATCAATACAAATTGATTGATACTAATGAAAATAAGGATAAAAGGTAATTCGTTGAGGTACAGACTCACTAAAACCGACGTGGCAAAACTTGCCGAAGAAGGTTATGTACAGGAAACGGTTGATTTTGGGAGCCAGCAGCTTATTTATGCTTTGAAACTGGTGGATGATGAGCAGCTTTCTGCAACTTATAAAGAGGATGCCATAACGTTGTATGCACCCAAGACAATGATAGCCGGCTTTGCCGATGAAGACAAGGTAGGTTATGAAGGCAAGCATGGCAATCTATATTTATTGGTTGAAAAGGACTTTACCTGTTTGGATGAAGTGGCCGAAGATCAAAGTGATAATTACCCTAATCCTTTAGCCGTTAAAAAGATATGAGCAAGGAGCCAGAACAGGAACCGGCAGCTGAGAATCCCGAAGAACTGCTCGACCTGAAAATAACTGAACCAAAAGACTGGGCGGCGGGCATTCCTGCCGTAACAGTTGCCATGGTTGATATACTCAAAGAAACCGGCCTGGTGAGGGGGATGGAAGGCTTGTTCAAAATGAACAAAAAAGGTGGTTTTGATTGTTCTGGCTGTGCCTGGCCCGATCCAGACGACGATCGTTCCCCGATAGCAGAGTATTGTGAGAACGGTGCAAAAGCCCTTGCAGAAGAGGCTACTACAAAAAAACTCACCGGAGAGTTTTTTGCCGAAAACTCAGTAGCTGAACTTGCTAAACTAAATGATTATGAAATAGGGAAAAAGGGACGTATAGCCCAGCCGGTTTATCTTGCCAAAGGTGCCACACATTATACTCCGGTTAGCTGGGACTTCGCTTTTAAAAAAATAGGCGATGAGTTAAACGCTTTGGCATCACCGGATGAAGCCACTTTTTATACATCGGGGCGTACCAGCAATGAGGCTTCATTTATCTACCAGTTATTTGTGCGCGAGTTTGGCACCAATAACATGCCCGATTGCTCCAACATGTGTCATGAAAGTACCAGTGTTGGCCTGGCAGATGCTATTGGTATAGGCAAGGGGACGGTTATGCTTAACGATTTTTACGATACAGATGTGATCATTATCATGGGGCAAAACCCTGGTACCAATCATCCGCGTATGCTTAGCGCCCTTGAAAAGGCAAAAGAAAAAGGATCTAAGATCATCGCCGTAAATCCGCTGCATGAGGCCGGATTAATGGGTTTTAAAAACCCTCAAAAAGTAAAGGGTATTTTGGGGATTAAAACACAGCTGGCTGATTTGTACTTACAGGTAAAAATAAACGGCGATATGGCCCTGCTTAAGGCCATGGAAAAATTGCTTTATAAAGCAGAGCTTGAAAATCCCGGCAGCGTTTTCGATCATGAATTTATCAAAAAGAATACCACCGGCTATGTTGCTTTTTTAGAAAGCCTCAAACAATACGAGGTTAATGACCTGGCTAAAGCAGCCGGTTTAACAGTAAACGAAATTGAACAGGCTGTAGCGCTGATCAAAAACAAAAGCCGCATTATCATTTGCTGGGCTATGGGTATCACCCAGCATAAAAATGGAGTGGCAACGGTTAAGGAAATTGTAAACCTGGCTATGCTTAAGGGCGCCATTGGCAAGCCTGGCGCTGGTTTGTGTCCGGTGCGTGGCCATAGCAATGTGCAGGGTAACCGTACCATGATCATATGGGATAAACCGAAGCCCCAACAACTGGATAAACTGAAGGAGGTTTTCGGCTTTGAGCCACCGCGCGGTCACGGGTATGATGTTGTTGAATCTATAAAAGCGATGGATGAAGGCAAGCTCAAAGTGTTTTTTGCCATGGGAGGCAATTTTCTTTCAGCAACGCCCGATACTTTATTTACTGCACAGGCATTGCGCAAACTTAAACTATCGGTACATGTATCAACTAAATTAAACCGCAGCCATTTGGTGCATGGTGAGGAGGCTTTGATCCTGCCCACGTTATCACGAAGTGATAAAGATATTGTAAACGGTGAAGATCAGTTTATAAGCTGCGAAAACTCTATGGGGGTTATCCAAATGTCAAAAGGGATGCTAACGCCGGTGTCTGACCATTTGATGAACGAAAACCAAATTGTTTGTAATGTTGCCAAAGCTACGTTAGGGGCGCGTTCGGTTATTGATTGGGATAAATACGCCCAAAGCTACGATGCCGTGCGCGATGTGATAGCTAAAGTTATTCCCGGCTTTGAAGATTATAATCAAAAGGTGCGTTTGCCCGGTGGTTTTTACCTCCCTAACGCCGCCCGCGACGGGAAGTTTATTACCGAAAAGAACGGTAGCGTTGTGCCCTTCAATATCGCTCCCTTACCGAAGCATGAACTGGCGGCCGGCGAATACCATATGACCACCATCCGCAGTCATGATCAGTTTAATACTACTATATATGGCCTTAATGATCGTTACCGGGGTATCCATAATGAGCGCCGTGTGGTGCTGATGAACGAAAACGACATGAAAAAAGCAGGCTTTAAAGCCGAGGAGAAGGTTGATCTGTTTAATTATGATGATGGTGTGGAACGGGCAGCAAGGTTGTTTGTAGTGGTACCTTATAACATTCCTGAAGGAAATACGGCTACCTATTACCCCGAGGCCAATGTATTGGTTCCGATCAATAGCGTTGCCGAACAAAGTAACACGCCAACATCAAAACTGGTTAACATTAAAATCAAAAAACACGTTTCATTTTAGTTGAAATTGCTGTAATGGCCAGGAGCGGATTTCCGGTATAAAGGCCATTTACTGTGAGTTTTTATAGAGGAAAATGAATTATCCTGAATTTGTTACATTAAAATTAATAAAACTGCGCTTCGTTCATTTTAAGTTAACATACGTTTAACTTATAGCATATATGCATAAGGTTTCTTTGCAGGGATTTTAACCCCTATAGCAAATGAAGAAACTCTTACCATTGCTCGTTCTTACCCTCATATTCAACAGCTTCACTTATGCTGGCGGTATTTTAAAGGGTACTGTTACCGATAAAAAAAACGGCGAACCGCTAATCGGCGCCTCTGTGAAAATTAAGAACACAAAAACCGGCTTTACTTTATCGGCCGGTGTAGGCCTTAATGGTAGTTTTTCGTTTAAAAATATACCTGGCGGTACTTACAGTGTAGAAGCTAAATACATTGCCTTTGAAAGCGCTGAAACAACAGCCCAGATCAACGACGGTGCCACAACTACAATTAGTCTGTCTCTTGCTGCTAAACAAAAGGAACTTAACGAAGTAGTGGTTTCCGGCCATGCCGACCGCACTTCAAACAAAGCTGCTCAATCTGCCGAGCGCCGCTCGCCACAGCTCATCAATGCGGTCTCTGCCCGTACAATCGAAATCTCTCCGGATATCACCATCGCTAACGTTACGCAGCGTGTATCGGGTGTGTCTGTTGAGCGGAGCAATAACGGTGAAGCGCAGTATGCTATCATCCGCGGTATGGATCAGCGCTATATTTATACACTTGTTAATGGCGTAAAAATCCCGAGCCCTGATAACAAGAACAGGTATGTGCCCCTTGATATTTTCCCTGCCGATATAGTTGACAGGCTGGAGGTTTCAAAATCATTGACCGCCAATATGGAAGGTGATGCGATAGGTGGTGCTATTAACCTTGTTTTAAAAGATGCCCCTGACGATTTTATGATCCGTGCAAACGTGGGTACCGGCTTAGCTGCCAATTTCTTTGACAAAGGTTTTACTCAATTTGATCATAGCGCCAGTCTTAATAACTCGCCGCGTGTTTCAAACGGAAGCAATTACACTGCTAACATGGCCGACTTTCCTAATAACCCTTTTCATTACAGCGAAAAGAAAGTTCCGTTGGCTTCTATTCTTGGTTTAAGTGTAGGCGGACGGAGCCGTGATAAAAAATTCGGTGCTATTGTTACCGGTAGTTATCAAAATACTTACAGGCAAACAAACGGTACTTTCTTTGAAACCGAGGTTGACCTGGCTACCAATCAGCCAAACGTAACCAGTGTACAAAGCCGTACTTATAATATACAGCAGCAACGTACAGGTTTGATCAGTAAGTTTGATTATAAGTTTAACTCAAGGAATAAACTAACCCTCGATGCGGATTTCATCAACCTTACTCAAAATACTTATCGCTTTAGTTCTGATACCAGCTTACAGTTAGGCAGGGCAGGCGTAGGCACCGGCCGTGTAAGCCAGGATTATCGGAGCGACAGAACTGTACAAAAGATCTACAACGCTAACCTGCATGGCGATCACATCATAAGTGATCAGTTTACCGTGAACTGGACAGCTTTATTCTCGAAGGCTACCGCTAACGAACCGGATCGTGCCGATTTGAACCTGAACACAGGCCGTAACATTCAGCCTGATGGTTCAATTGTACAGGCCCCTTTTACTTTTGATGCGCTATCGGCCCAAACCCGCACTTTTGCTAAAAACTCCGATCAGGATAAAACAGGTTTCCTGAACTTCATTTACTCACCAACTTTATTTTCAACCAAAGTTGAGTTTTCTGCCGGTGGTATGTACCGCGACAAAACAAGGCACAGCATTTACGACGAATATGACCTGAGGCCCGCCAGCAGCAATACCGCGCAAACCTTTGATGGTGATATTGATCATAATAGTTTCGAAGTATTTAACACCCAGGGTACCTCAAGCGATGCGCTTAATTATGATTTTACTGAAAAAATTGGAGCGGGTTACGGTCAGTTTAAATTTACAGCCGGTAAATTGCAAACCATTGGTGGTTTAAGATATGAGCATACCGATCAATCATGGCAAACAGGTGCGCCAAATACCGTTGCCGGTACCGATGGCTCAATTAAATATTATGACCTGTTACCAAGCTTAAACTTCAAGTACCAGTTTAACGATCAGCAGGACCTGCGTTTGTCATATTATTCAGCTATAAGCCGTCCAAATTTTTATGAGCTTGTTCCGCATACTACCGGCGATCCTGATGCTGATTATAAAGAGGAGGGTAACCCTTACCTGAAACGCATTACTTCAGAAAACTTTGACCTGCGTTATGAGTTTTACGCCAAAGGCCTTGACCAATTATTGGTTGGCGCGTTTTATAAGGATATTAAAAATCCAATTGAATATGCCATTGAGCCATCAGGTACCGATTTTGTTTATAAGCCAGAAAACTTTGGTACGGCTCATAACTACGGCTTTGAACTTGATATAGCCAAGTATTTCAAACATATCGGTTTCCGCGGTAACTACACTTATACCAATTCAAATATCACTACTGATAAGCAGGAAGACTATAGGGATGATAACGGCTTCTTAACGCACCGCACTGTAAAACAAACCCGTCCGCTGCAAAATCAGTCAAAAAACATAGCTAATGTTTCGGTATTGTATTTTGAGCCCAAAATTGGTTTTAATGCCCAGTTGTCAATGGTATATACCGGTTCACGCATCTATACCGTATCACCTTTTCTTAATAATGATGTTTGGCAAAAGGGGTTCACCACACTTGATTTCTCGACAGAGAAACGCCTTTTCAAAAACATATATGGTTACGCCAAAGCTACCAACCTGCTTAACACACCGTTTAAGCTTGAAATTAAACGCCCTTACCCAACAGATGGCCAGGTGGTTGAATATCAAAAACCCGGCGAAAATACTTTTGTGCGCCAGGATTCATACAGGCAGTACTACATTATTGGTTTAAGGTATAAATTATAATCATCCCCAAAATGAAGATATTAAAAACAATATTGGCGGCTGCATCAGTAACTATAATGCTGAGTGCCTGTCATAAAAGCGAACTTGCAAATATTTCACAACCTGTTGTGCAGGTAAGTAACGGTATTACATCTGATACCCTTTCCGGAACTGTTAAAGGTACCATGCTTGCCGGTAAAACTTATTATTTTAAAAGTGATATCACCGTTAACGAAGGTGACACTTTGAGCATGCAGGCCGGTGTAAAACTTATAGCCATAGGTGATGGCAAAACCTATCAAACGGCTCCTGAAATTATCATGCACGGTACATTCATTAGCCTTGGTACTAAAGATAATCCAAACTATATAACTGTTGCCAATGCTGCCACGTTGCATACTGAAGCCAGTGCCCAAAACTATACTAATATTTTTCAGGGATGGTGGGGTGGTATTGTATGCTCGCCGGGGCCGGTAACGGCTTCAAACCCAACGCCAACAGGTGGTGATATGATCATTAAATGGACACATCTTGAGTTTGCGGGCGGTCCTTCAGGGCCAAACAACGATCCGGCAATTTACGCACAGGGCGATCCGCGATATATTATCTATTACGGTAATATCAAAAAGAACTTCATTTTGGAAGATTCATGGGTGTTTGGCAGCAAGGATGATGCTATCCGTATCTCGGGCGGTAAAATCAGCGTTATGCGCAACACCTTCGAGCTTTGCGGTCAGGCAGGCGGCGAGTTTTTCAACATGAAAAGCGGCACCGTAGGTGATATAGGGTACAATATGCTTATCGGAGCTGCTACCAATGCCTTAAAAGCATCCGATTCGGGTAGTTCGGGCGTGCAATGTGATGTGAGTATGTATAACAATACCATGGTTAATTGCGGCTTCAGGCAAACCAAATCTGGTCGTGGCGGTTCAATTGACTATGAAAAAGGTGCAAGGGGATGGGTTTATAATAATCTCATTGCCAATTGCCGTTTCGGGCTGCGTTTAACCAGCGACGCCGACCTGGCCAATATTACCTATAACAACCAGTACTACTATGGCTCGTCAGATAAAATTATAGGGCAATTTTTAGTAGCCGATGGTGTAGCAAAATTTCAGTCGGCTGATACACATTCAACAACTATAAAAGATAACGACCCTAAGTTTTATGGTTACGATTTAACCAAGTTTGATTTTGTTGCCAATCCGGGCCCGATGAACGTTAGCCTTCAAACTGCCGACCTGGTTACGATCGGTACATCAAATTTCAGGCTGCAGGCGTCAGTTTCACCTGCATTAAATAAAGGTAAGGTTGATTTAACACCCATAAATGCAGTAACTGTTACCGGTACTTTGGGCACTACTATTACCCCTCCGGGTAAAGATATCGGTGCTTATCAAAATGACGGTACCGGTAACCAACATTAATTTATCACTTAGTTTATAACCAATAGTTCATGATGCATGGTTTTTCAGGTATCATGAACTATTAGTGTTTTAAGCATAATCATTTTTAAATTTGAACCCAGCCAGTTCCCGGCTGTTATTCATCAACTAATAAATATGTGTGCATCTGTAAATGATCTTAAAAAATTATTATGCCTACTGCTTTTATGCGGATTGTACTTCACTGCATCGGCACAGAAATGTGATAATGATTTTTTAGGAAGCAAAACGCTTTATAAAGCACCTTTGGCGCGGTATACACCTGCCCCGGCAGGATATAAACCTGTTTTTATTAATCACGTTGGCAGGCATGCTGCAAGGCATTTAACCAAGGATGTTAAAACTGCTTATACTTACAACTTACTGCAAAAAGCTGATAGTGCCGGCGTTTTAACGGCCAAGGGAAAGCAATTGTGGCAGATGATCATGCTTTTGCAAAAGGTAGAAAAGGGGAACACTAAATCCATATCTGCCGAAGGGCGTAGCGAGTTGCGGGGGATAGGTGAAAGGATGTATAACAGCTACAGTAATGTATTTAATACGCCGAAACCCAGGTTTAATGTTGCCTATACCAAAGAGATCAGGACAACGCAAAGTGCTGATGCTTTTTTATCCGGGCTGAAAGGAAAGCTTAAGGATTCTGCAATGGTCACTACCTATAATGATGATGTAAACCTGCGTTTTTATGACGAGTCGCCGGCTTATACCCGGTATGAAGAAAGTGGTGATTGGAAGGTATATAAAGCCAAAATTGCCAAAGCCGAAAAGCTGGATCTGATTGAAAATGATTTGCTAAGCCAGTTTTTTACCCCTGCTTTTTTTAAAACATTGGGCAAGGCTGATGTTGAAAAAATAGTTAACGACGTATTTGGGTTTACCACAATTGTTTTTTCATTACAAGAGGAGATAAAACAACTTGGCCTGAAACCCATCAACCTCGATTTTGAATCGTTATTTACCTGCGCACAGCTTAAAAGCCTTGCACGGGTTGATGCGGCCGAAGACTACATGGTAAAGGGCCCGGGATTAAAGCCTGATGGTTTGCCGGTGATTATAGCCGCGCCTTTACTGGCCAACTTTATCAATACAGCCGATCAGTTTATCAAAACAGGTAAGTACAATGCTCAGTTTCGTTTTGCGCATGCCGAAACCATATCGCCGTTTGCTGCCCTTTTGGGGATTTCAGGAGCGGATAAAGTTGTAAAAGACATCAATGAATATGATAAGGTATGGAGCCCATCGGCTGTTATTCCCTTAAGTTCAAATATCCAATGGATTTTTTATCGAAAAAAAGGATCATCGAAATACCTGGTTAAAATCCTCCTTAATGAAAACGAAGTAAAAATAACCGGGTTGCCATCATTATCACCATATTATGATTATACTGTTTTAAGATCATTTTATATAAAAAAATTAAAAAAGCACGGTGTTGGTTTGCAAGATGATATGCAGGGTTTGCTTAAAGGGCTTAAAGATTAATGGGGGGCTGATTAAATAGCTTAAATGCCGGTTTACGCAAAACAAAAAGCCGCCCATAATACTTATCTCCTTTAAAAAAGAGTATTATGTCATTTGATCAATATCACGAACCCGCAAATGAACTGTCGGACGAAACCCGCACCTTTGCCCGGATGATAGTTTCGTTAACTGAAGAAGCCGAAGCCATAAACTGGTACGAGCAGCGTATCTCGGTTGAAAAAGATAAACAGGCCAAAGCTATCATGCAAAATGCCCAGCAAGAGGAGTTTAAGCATTTTGGTATGGACCTTGAATTTTTACTGCGCAAAAAACCGGTATGGCGTACCACCCTGCAGGCCATTCTTTTTAAAAAGGGCGATATTGTTGAGTTGGGAACAAAAGGTGAAGAAGCTGCCGAAGAATAATCATTTTTACAATTTTAATACCATTGTTTTACCATCGTTACATTAAGTTAGGGCTATTGTATTATCTTTAGCGCTTAAATTAATACGGCCCTACTACAAAAGAATATGATCTGGTACGAAGAGGATGTGAAGCAATTGGAAATTAAGCGAACAAAGCTTAATTATGTGCCACGGGTAATTTTTTATGGAAGCTCATCCATTCGTTTATGGAATACGCTTGATGCTGATTTTGATGATATGCAGCCTGTTAACCTTGGTTTTGGAGGTTCAACTTTAGCCGCTTGTGTCTGGTTTTTTGAGCGGATACTTCATTCTTATAACCCCGAAGCCATTGTGGTGTATGCGGGTGATAACGACCTTGGCGATGGCCGCAATCCTGAAGAGGTTTTTATATTTTTTAAGCAGCTTACCGTTGAGGTTGAGCGGCTTTTTGGCAATATCCCCTGCTATTATATATCGCTTAAACCGAGCCTTGCACGCTGGCCTATTGTTGATAAATACAGGTACACAAACAGCTTAATTGAAAACGAAATAATTCACCGCCATAAAAACTGGCAATTTGTCAATATATTTAATCAGATGATAGATGCTTCTGGTAAACCAATACGCGAATATTATGATAAAGATGGTTTGCATTTAAGCAGCGCCGGTTACACTTTGTGGAAAAATGCAGTTTTACAGCGAATGCCACAAAGTATCAAATTAGCTTAATATAGGGTTTACACACATTTGTCATCTTTCAGCGGTTTAAAAGATGAAAAGAGAGTACCACAAGTGGTTTAGTCCATCACTTCAGCGTAATATGGAATTGCTGGTTTTTGGCCATGCCGGTGCCTCTATTTTATTTTTCCCTACTCGTACCGCCCGGTTTTATGATTATGAAGACTGGAGGGTAATTGAAGCTTTACGCAGCAAAATAGAAGCCGGCCACCTGCAGGTATATTGCGTTGACAGTATCGACCGCGAAAGTTTTTATAATGAGTACAGCCATCCCTATCACCGTATGGAAAGGCACCTGCATTACGAGCAGTATATTTTACAGGAAGTAGTACCCTTAATGAAAACGCTTAACGCCGATGGCTCAATTATATCGGCGGGTTGCAGCATGGGTGCTTATCATGCGGTTAATATAGCGTTTAAACATCCCACGGTATTTGTTAAAGTAGTAGGCATGAGCGGCCGTTATGATATTACCCAGGCTATGGGCAATTTTCGCGATCTGTTAGATGGGTACCGTGATGAAAACGTGTACTTTAACATGCCTAACCAATTTTTAAATAACCTGCACAGCCCCGAAATTATCGATCAGATCAAGCGTCTTCAAATTATCCTGGCCGTAGGTGAAGAGGATGCGTTTTTGGAAGATAATAAATACCTGAGCACCGTATTGGCTGGTAAAGGCATCCAAAATAGCTTGTATATCTGGCATGAAGAAGCCCACCGCGCCCGCTACTGGCGCAAAATGGTGCAGCTGTATTTCTAAAAGCAAAACACTTTACTGTTTGTTATATCAGCTATAATTTAAAAAGTTATGGGTACGATTGAACTGGTACAGGGTGACATCACAAAAATTAAGGCCGACGCTATTGTAAACGCTGCAAATACCTCCCTCATGGGCGGCGGCGGTGTTGATGGTGCTATACACCGCGCAGGCGGACCGGAAATATTAGAAGACTGCCGTAAAATAGTTGCCAGGCAGGGTGGCTGCAAAACCGGGCAGGCTGTCATAACTACCGGTGGCAAATTACCTGCCAAATACGTGATTCACACAGTTGGCCCTGTTTATAACAGTGGTAAAACAGGAGAGGAGGAGCTATTGCATTCTGCTTATTTAAATAGTTTGAAGCTTGCTGCCGAAAACGATGTGCATACAGTAGCCTTCCCAAATATCAGTACTGGCATTTATCATTTTCCCAAGGATAAAGCGGCTGTTATTGCTGTTAAAACGGCAAGAGCTTTTTTGGCGGATGATAAAGTAGTTGAGAAGGTGATATTTGTTTGTTTTGATAACGAAAATTATAGTTTATACAAGGGTTTGCTTGATCGGCAATAGGCCAGATTTGCCAACACCATACTAAGTGTATAAATTGCAATGATGCATCCAGCCTTAAAACAATACATTGGAGATAAATTAGTGCTATCGCCCCCACACGAACAGCTGGTAGCTAACTGTTTTAAGTCCCGCTCAACTAAACGCAATGAGATCCTGGTTGAAAAAGGGAGTATTGCAAAGCATTTATATTTTGTAGTAAAAGGATGCCTTCGCGTTTTCTTAACCGACGACAATGGCAACGAATCAACCCGGTTCCTGATATTTGAAGGGCGCATGGGTACAGCATTTCCGAGTTTTATATTGAAAGAGCCCTCCATTGCATCTATCCAAAGCCCCGAACCATCCGAGTTATTGGTGTTGAGCTATGCTGATCGCGATTTGCTGCTGAAGGAAATTCCCGGGTTTGAAACCATGTATCGTTTAGGGCTTGAGCTTGATTATATTGCATCCATACAGCGGATAGAAAGCCTTATCACCATGGATTCAAAGGCCCGGTACAATATCCTGATGCAAACCCAGCCCGAGATCATTAAAAGACTGCCCAATAAAATAGTTGCCGATTATCTTGGCATCTCGCAGGAAACCCTGAGCCGCCTTAAATCAAAAAAGTGAATTATTGACTATTGTCAATCTTTTTGAAGTGCTAAATGCCTTGTTTTGTGATATAAACGCTGAATGTTATGCACAAACAAATATTTATTGCAATCCTATTACTGCTATACGATGGTGTTGCCCTGGCTCAAAATTTAGGCGAGCGTACCTTTAATTTCAAGGACGAAAGCCGCCTTAACCGCCCGGTGATAACCGAGATCTGGTATCCAACTGCAGATACCTTAAAGTCAGCTGATAAACATTTCTCGCCCTTTTTAAGGCAGTTAACTGTGCGCAATGGTAAGCTTCCGGCAAGTAAACTGCCGCTTGTCCTGCTCTCGCACGGAACCGGCGGGGGCCGGTTAACTTTAGAGTGGCTTGCCCAGGCTCTTGCAAACAGCGGTTGTATAGTTGCCGCGGTCGATCATTATGGCAATACCTATGACCATAAAATACCGCTTGAATTTGTTAAGCCTTGGGAGCGCCCGTTAGATATCAGCTTCGCCCTTACCTCATTATTGAATGATCCTGATATAGGGCCGCTTATCGATCAGCAAAAAATAGGGGCAACGGGGTTTTCATTTGGAGGCTACACCGTGATTGCCCTTGCTGGCGCAAAACTTGATTTTGAGCAGGCCCGCAATTATTATAAAACTATAGGCCGCAAAGAGCTGGACATTCCAGAGTTTCCGGGCCTGGTAAAATTATTGGATGATAGCACGCTGATTGCCGGTTCCAAGCATGTGCCACCGTTAAATGACAACCGCATCAAAGCATTTTTTTCGATATCACCCGCGTTGGGTTTCGGTTTTACCCGCAAGGAGCAAGTAGCTGATATTAAAGGTGCCTTATACATAGTAGGTTCGCAAAGCGATAGTATAGCCCCTGTTAAGACAAACGCACGGCATTATCATCAATTAATCAGTAAATCAAAATATACCGAATTGCCGGGTAAGGTAGGCCATTATGTAATGCTTGGCGAAGCTATTGACGCAGTGAAAAAAGAAGCGCCTATATATTTTAGTGATGATCCGTCAGTTAACAGACATGCTATTCATTTACAGGTGGATAGTTTGGCTGTGAGGTTTTTCAGAAAGGAATTCAAATAGGGTATCGCTTTAAACAAAGCAGCCGGTTAAAGTACTTTAACCGGCTGCTTTGTTTATGGTTAATTATATTACCTGCTTGTAGAGTTTTTAAGAAAAGGCGTAATATTGGTGGTCTGTACTGTTTCCAGGGTCGAAGTATTGAAGGCTTTAAAGCGGGTACTTCCGCCAAAAACAAACAGCATATTATTTACTATTGCTGATGACGCAGCCCGGCGTGGCTCCATATTTGATTTCAGTTTGATGAATTTGCAGTTGTCGGTATCAAAGTATCCTAAAAGGTTTTCATCATCGTAACTGCCCGCAACAAATATCACATTGCCGCTTGCCGCTACGCTATTAGCCGACATAAATTCGGGCAGTTTGCCAGCCGTTTTCCACGTATTGGTTTTGATGTCATAGGCGTAAATACTAGTACCCTGGTGTTTAAGAAAAGTATCATAACCGCCAAAAGTATAAATAACACCATTTACTACAGCTCCTGCAGCCTGCAGGTACTCGGGCATACTGGCCAGTTGTTTAAATTTGAGCGTTATAGGATCAAACTCATAAACCGAGTTGATACTGCGTTTACCTTCGCGGCTGCCGCCGAATAAATAGATCTTATTGTCCCATTCAACAGCAGAGCCATAGGTGCTGGCCATCGGGTTCAATACGTTGAGATTTTTTACCTCGCCGGTTTTAATGTCAACGCTTTGCACACCCTGAAATATCTGGCTGGTGCGTATATCGGCGCTAACGCTGCCAATACCTCCAAAAACATATATTTTACCGGTAGCGGGAACATAAGCAGTTGCCGATTGAACTTTGTTGCCGCCCATATCGGCAATTTTGGTCCAGCTATTAGTTTCAGGGCTATATTTCAATACATCCGACGAATATCCGCCACGACCGCCTTTATAACCTGCTACGGTGTAAATGTTGTTACCATCGGTAACACTGCTGGTCCAGGTAAGCGGGTATGGCAGGTTAGCTGCATTTTGAAAAGTAATTGTTGGTGCAACCGCCTGCTGAGATTGTGCCGATACAGGGTTATAACTTAACCCGGTAAAAGCTAAAAGGATACAAAAGGTTTTTATTGATTTCATGGAGGTTTGGTTTTATTAAGTGAATATACAAATTGTTAAACCGGATAATAAGTGCCGGGTTTAATTGTAGCTTATTATTTACACTGAAAATTATATAGCATTAATCCATTTTTAACAAAACCTTATTATCCAGCTAAAAACATTTTTATTGTGTATGAGTTGATAATTTAACTCTGAGTATTAAATTATTTCTGCTGATACTATGAAAGCTTTTCTGTTTTGTTTTCTTATCATGATTTTAACCGGCGTTGATGCCGGGGCACAAGCAAAAAATGTAAGCGGCGTTTATGCCGGTATTGAATTAACCTTGCCTGTTACCATGGGCGCGGGAATGGGACGTAACGACGTGGTGTACATGCTAAGGCCTGATGGTACGTTCAATGATCTGCTTAAAAAGCCCGACTGGAAAACCCGCGTTGCCGGTCATTACCAGGTTCAGGGCAATACACTCAAAATGCAATACCTTAAAGGTTCTAAACAGGAATACAAATTTGAGGCAGACGGCGATATTGATGCTGGCAGCTTCAATATACTGAAACTTAACACAGCTGATAGGGTGCCCGCCGGGTATTATGAATTTACCCATGCAAGTAGCGCAGGGGGCATGAACACCGGCCAGGTATTTGTTGGTACCGCTGGCGAAAAGGGACTTTATTTTGATGGGAAAGGTAACTTCAGTCAAAACAGTTCTTCGGCTACAATGGTATCGGGTGAGGGCATTGGTGGCGGCGGAAGCCATAAAGACAGCGGTGAGGGTACTTATACCATTAAAGACGGTACGCTTACTTTAACTTACAGCACCGGTAAATCCGAAACTCACAGCTTTTTCTGCCGCCCCGGCGAAAAGCCGATCATGGCAGCCATAGACGGTAACATTTATTTCATGAAAGATAAAGCGCCCAAAAGTGCTTCATCTGTAGCTAAAACTGCACCCGGTGCTCGCGGCAATACCGCTGTTGCCACTACGGAAAGCTCCGCAACAGGAGCAAGCAATAATAATGATGGTGCAAGCCTACTGCGCAAGGCTGCCGAAGTGCATGGCGGGGCAAAGCTTGACGCAATTAAAACAATGCAGGTATCCGCTACAATGATGGGGATTGATATTACCCTTAAAATTGATCTGACAGCCCGCCGGGTGCGCTCCGAGCTTCGTAAGGGAGGCAAATTGTTACAGGTAGAACAAATGGAGGGGGATAATGGCTGGCAATGGCGTAACGGCAGTAAGCAACCACTATCAGCCGCCCGCCTGGCGCAGTTGAAACAGGGGTTTCGCTCCGGCCCATTGCTGTTCCGGAAAGAAAACCTTGATAAACTTCAGAACGTTAAGGCGCAGCAGGGCAAAAACAATATGGTAATCGTAAGCTATAACTTTGATGGTGTAACCAGTTTTGCAGCTTTAAACGGTAACAGCCAGCTGGTTGGTGAAGGCACTAAAACCGGTTCGGTAATACAGGCATCGGCGTTTACCGGTTTTAAAACGGTAGATGGCATTGTATTGCCTGCTGCTGAACTACAAAGCGAAGGCACGCAAAAAAGTAGTATTACCTATAACGATTACAAAATAAATCCTTCGTTTACAGATGCTGATTGGGCAGATGCACGGTAACAGCTGGTTTATAAGGTATTCAATACCCGGTGGTAAATGATCTTAACGGGCTCAACGAGCAGTATGGTGACAATAATGATAAAAAACACCTGCTGATCACTTGTTTTATAACGGGCTATTACCAACAAGCCAATGGCCAGCAAAAATAATGGAGCTGCATATTTAAGCGTGCTCCAGCTGGATTTTGTTTTGGTTTCGATAAGGTTGTATATCAGATAACTGCAAACAGCTATTACATAGCCCGGTATTGCAAACAAAGCATACATTATTGCTGCCTCTATCTCGTTTCCTTCGCGGGCAATACCGTAAATAATGAGTGTAATTATCAAAAAAGGTATACAGGTACCTGCCTGTATAAGCGCTTGTGAAATTAGGGTTATTGGTTGTTTTAAGCTCATTGAAAGCCTAAAAATAACAGAAAGTTTCTGAATAATGCAACTGGTAGGTTAAACTCTGTCAACTCAAACGATGTAGTTAAAATATACGGTTTGGGACACTCTTACAACGATATACGTTAGGCCTAAAGCTATATATTTGGAAAAAAACCAACACCAATACAACCCTCATGAGAAATAAATACTACCTGCCCCGGGTGTTTGTGGCATCTGCTTTATCTCTTAGCTTTAGTCTTTCTGCACAGGCACAGGAAAAAAAAATCTATCACAAAGGCTGGATAGATTTTAACAAGAACGGCAAAATGGATGTGTTCGAAGATCCATCGCAGCCAATTGATAAACGTGTGACCGACCTGGTGAGCCAGATGACTGTTGAAGAGAAAACCTGCCAGATGGCCACTCTTTATGGCTACAAGCGCGTGCTTAAAGATGAAATGCCCGTACCAAACTGGAAAAACGAGGTATGGAAAGATGGTATCGCCAACATCGACGAAGAGCTGAATAACCTTACATCGCATACAGATGATGCGCCTACGCAGTATTCATATCCCTTTAGCAAACATGCTTCGGCCATTAATACCATTCAGAAATGGTTTGTTGAGGAAACCCGTTTAGGTATTCCTGTCGATTTTACCAACGAAGGTATCCACGGCCTTAACCATGACCGGGCCACGCCGCTGCCTGCTCCGATATCTATAGGCAGTACCTTTGATAAAGAGCTGGTTTACGAAGCCGGTAAAACGGTTGGCCGTGAGGCCAAGGCATTAGGTTATACCAATGTTTATGCACCGATACTTGATCCGGCACGTGACCAACGCTGGGGCCGTGTGGTTGAATGTTACGGCGAAGATCCTTTCCATATTGCCGAAATGGGCAAACAAATGGTACTGGGTATCCAGGAGGGCGGCGTGGCATCAACCCTTAAACACTTTGCAGTGTATAGCGTGCCCAAAGGCGGCCGTGATGGCAGCGCGCGTACCGATCCGCATGTTGCGCCGCGGGAAATGTACCAGTTGTACCTGTATCCGTTCCGAAGGGTGATCCAGGAAGCTCATCCTATGGGGGTAATGAGCAGCTATAACGATTGGGATGGCGTACCGATAACAGGCAGCTATTACTTTTTAACCCAGCTTTTACGCCAGCAGTTTGGCTTCGATGGTTATGTGGTGAGTGATAGCGAAGCTGTTGAGTTTCTGTATTCCAAACACCATGTTGCGGCCGATTATAAGGAAGCTGTAAGGCAGGCCGTTGAAGCTGGCCTTAACGTGCGTACCAACTTTACCATGCCGCAAACTTTTATTATGCCTCTGCGTGAGTTGATCAAAGAAAACCGCATTTCGATGAAGATCATTGATACCCGCGTTGGCGAAGTATTGAAAGTTAAATTCAGGCTGGGATTGTTTGACAGTCCGTACGTTAAAGATCCTAAAGCAGCTGATAAAATAGTGCATACTGAGGCAGATAAGGCAATGAGCCTGAAAATGAACCGCGAATCTATGGTGCTGCTTAAAAATGCGAATAACCTGTTGCCGCTGGATAAAAAGAAATATCCTAATATCCTGGTAACCGGTCCGCTGGCTAAAGAAACCAATTATGCTGTCAGCAGGTACGGCCCGTCGCACAACCCGGTTACTACTGTGTTTGATGGTGTTAAAAATTATGTTGGCGGCGATGCCAAAGTTAGCTATGTGAAAGGCTGCGATATGATTGACGCCACCTGGCCGGAGAGCGAGATCATCGAAACACCATTAACCGCACAGGAGCAGGCAGGCATTGATTCGGCAGTGGCGCAGGCCAAACAATCGGATATTGTAATTGCTGTAGTAGGCGAGGATGTTGACCGTGTAGGCGAAAGCTTATCGCGTACGGGTTTAAACCTGCCGGGCAGGCAATTGAAACTGATCCAGGCTTTGCAGGCAACTGGCAAACCGGTGGTAATGGTAATGATCAACGGGCAGCCGCTTACCATCAACTGGGAAAACAAATATGTACCGGCCATATTGGAGGCCTGGTTCCCGAGCGTGCAAAGCGGACAGGTTATTGCCGAAACTTTATTTGGCGATAACAATCCTGGTGGCAGGCTGCCTATCACATTCCCTAAAACAACGGGGCAATTGGAATATAACTTCCCTTTCAAGCCATCATCACAAGCTGAGCAGGGCGGACAAAACAGCTGGGGCAAAACCAGTGTAAAAGGAGCCTTATATCCTTATGGTTACGGGTTAAGCTACACTACATTTGAGTATAGTAACCTACAGGTATCACCCGAAAAAGGCAACTCCCAGGGGCTTATACAGGTAAGTGTTGATGTGGCCAATACCGGCCAGCGTAAAGGCGACGACGTGGTGCAGCTTTATCTTAAAGATGAGGTAAGCAGTGTTACTACTTATGAATATGACCTGCGCGGATTTAACCGTATTACCTTAAACCCCGGCGAAAAGAAGACTGTACAATTTACGCTGCACCCCGATGATCTGGCCTTGCTGGATAAAAACATGAACTGGACTGTTGAGCCGGGTAAGTTTCAAGTGATGATAGGAAGTTCGTCGGTTGATATTAAATTGAAAAAGGAATTTGAGATAGAATAAAAGAGGCCGTGTTTATGACTTACGAAGTTTTGAAAACTTCGTAAGTCTGTTGTCTATTAAGTAGGGTGAGATACTTTTACAAATGATTTTTTTTGAATAAGTATGCCAGATTTGGTCAGGTGTGACTATCTTTATACTTAGAAGCTGATCGAAAATAAAAACCTGTCACTGAAAAAACGATACAATTACGAATTGTCTTGTTTTGCTTTTTTTATATAAACATCTCTGCTAAACCTTATAAAAACATCCCTATGATCTTAGACGATACCTGGGTATCGGTAGAAGCCGTATCCGACGATGATATTCCGTTGCTGGTCCGTTACAGGCCTAATTTGTTGAACTTTTTTGAAAGCGGTGTATACCTGCAGCGCATGGACGTAACCTGGAGTTATGAAACGTTTGATCCATCGCTGCTGCCCCCGGCAGATGAAATGCTGTTGATGGAGCAGGTAGAAGATGCATTGGTGGACCTGCTTGAAGATGATCATCAAAGCATACTGGCCTTTGTATTCACCGGCGAAAATGAACGCTGGTGGGCCTGGTATACCACAGATATTGAGGAAGCAGGCGACAGGTTAAACGATGCCTTATCCGAATTTGATGAACTCCCCATAAACATAACCGTTATAGACGACCCGGAATGGGAAGAATATTTTGGCGTGATCGAGGATTTTGGAGAGGATGGAGAGTAGGCAAGGCGAGTAGCCCATCTTAAAAAAACTTTTACTTATATCAATGCATTTCACGACCAAACCTTACTTCCTCTTTTTTTTGCCTGCTATATGCATTTTTTTTAGTTGCAGGCAAAAACCACTTGCTTCGACTGAGCGCTTTGTTTCCCGGAAACCCCATAGTATGACTCCGCCTGCACCAACTGAAGATTCGGTGGCGTATTATCCTTCTGATTCTGTTTCGTATCCGGCAAGGGTCTTATCTGGATATGATTTGTTTCATGGCGGAGAAGTTGCTCTTGATTGGGGTAAATATCACTGGAAAGGTTTGTTTAAGTCGGCCGGCGGATATTATGTAGCAAGTACAAGCCTGGTAATTAAGAAGGCACACGACGATCTGTTTGATAATGAAGGACAGACTACGGGTGTAGAGATAACGAAATCGGTTAAGGACAGTACCTTATTGTTATTTTCCGGAATTACGGGTATAACTAACCGGCCGGTTGAACAGATTGATGTTAAAGTAACTGAGTTATTTCCAGGGCGATCTACCCGGTTCACAAACAATAATATTACTTACACTTTGTATGCCACGGGTAATCGCAAATACGACATTGTAGCCAAAGATTATGTGGTAACCAATTACAGGTTATTTATAAAAGCTGTAATTAATGGAAAGCTGTTTGATCAAATGCTTGCTTCTGCACCCAGTTTTGATGATGCCCAAACGCAAATACTTTTTGTTGGTGATATTGACGGTGATAAAGTGCCTGATTTGATCCTTGACACCACCCCCGAATATAATGTAAAACAGCCAACTTTATATTTGTCTAAACCGGCCACAAACGGAAATTTGCTAAAAGTTATGGGACTGCATATTGTAACCGGATGCTAAGTGCTTTTACTTTTTTGGCCGCTCCAGCTTTTGAAAAGGTATCTTCAGAATATTTACAAACCTGCCATTAACGCTTTTATCCATATGGGTATCAATGCCAAAACGGGTGTTTTCCTGTTCAAGTTCTCCAAAGGTGCCAAAAAGCCTGTCCCAAATGCTTAGTACATCGCCATAATTGCGGTCGGTGTGTGGTAATTGATAGTGATGGTGTACATGGTGAAGGTTAGGGGTTATAAAAACCAAACCAACAATTTTATTAACGCGCTGTGGCAGCCTGAATTCGGTATGGGCAAGGATATTAAACAATGATTGAAAAGTTTGCCTCAATACTAAAACACCGATTGCAGGGCCGCATATAAATACCCAAAGCATTAAGCAACAGGTGCGTACGCAGGTTTCTCCGGGATGTTCGCGTACTGTGGTTGAAACGTCAACATGAAGATCGCTGTGATGCACGAGGTGAAATTTCCAAAGCGGGTCTATCTTATGCATCACCACGTGATAAATGTATTCGCAAAGGTCAAGCAGCATGAAAAGGCTTATATAGTAAACCCATTTATTATGATGACCAGGTATGTAATTGATCAGTCCCCATTGATGAGCGTTAGTCCACTCCAGTATTATTAAAACAATGGTTGTAAGCAAAAGTTGAATAGGGAGGGCTGTAAAAATGAACAGGAGGTTGGTTTTGTTATGCTGCCAGCGTTTTTTTACCGAAATTATACCAGAAGCAAAACAAACTTCCGTTAGCCACAATGAGCATATGATTAAAGCATACAAAGCAACTTGCACAGCATCCTGATGCCTGTCAAGAAATTGGGTAATAGTCATTCTTAAATTAATAGGGGTAGTTATTTTTAAATTGAACTTAAAAATAACTGTGCCAAGATAGGGGTTTGGCCTTTTTTGCGCATGAATATTTGATGAAGTGTGTTAAATGACTGTTAATAAGGTGTTGTATAAATACGCGCCTGATAACCCAACATTTCTGGCCCCTTTTATTGAAATACCTAAAAAACGTATAAATTTATTTTATGAAAGTCCCCAAAATCACCGGTATAATTGACAGGCGTATATTAATAAATTTTGTTGTGGACGCGGATGTGGCAAAAAAAATTGTACCATCGCCTTTTACCCCCAAGCTTATTAATGGTAAGGCTATAGCAGGCATCTGTTTGATTAGGCTTAAAGAGGTGCGGCCTAAAGGCATACCGGCATTTTTAGGTATGAGGTCTGAAAATGGTGCCCATCGTATAGCTGTTGAATGGCTGGAGAATGGCGAATTAAAAGAAGGAGTGTACATTCCGCGCAGGGATACCTCATCATTATTTAATACCGTTGCAGGTGGCAGGTTTTTCCCCGGTAAGCATTACCTGGCTAAATTTGATACTAACGAAAATAACGGACAATATCATGTAGCCTTCACAAGCCCGGATGGAACGGCGATCAGTGTTGATGCCAAAGTTGTTGATAAACTCAATCCGGGTTCTATATTTGGAACGCTTGAAGTAGCGTCTGATTTTTTTAAAGCCGGGTCAACAGGTTATTCACCTAATGGTAACAAGTATGAAGGTTTGATACTGCATACTGACAACTGGAAAGTGCAGGCACTTGAGGTAAGTTCGGTTAAATCAAGCTTTTTTGAGGACGCAGCTTTATTTCCTGAGGGGGCTGTAAAGTTTGATAATGCTTTGCTCATGACAAACGTTCAGCACCACTGGTCATCGGGGTGTGATAAACCGATAGTAATTACTGTTTAATTGCTGCTTTTAAATATCTTCGCGCTTACGCAAAATGAAACTATCGGTTACAGAACAATCTACAGGCGGCGATCTGCTGCTGCTTATCAACGAAAAACATTTCGACAGGATGTTTTTTACCAGGGACCGTCAGCATAAATACCTCACCATAGCCTGGAATAAGGGCGAAAGACAAACAGTGACAATTGATGAGGTAGATTATGATTTCCTGCCCAACACCATTTTGCCATTAATGATTAACCAATCCTTTCGTTTTGAGCGGCCGGAAGATATTGTGGCCTGGCAGTTTAATCGTGATTTTTACTGCATTGTTGATCACGACGAAGAAGTAAGCTGTGTGGGTTTCCTGTTTTATGGCAGTGCAGATCAGGTATTTGTTACGCTTGATGAAGCCATGCAATTTAAAATGCAGCGTCTGCTTGATATTTTTATTGAAGAATTTGAAACTGCAGATAACATCCAGATAGATATGCTCAGGATGTTGTTGAAGCGGCTCATTATTATTGTGACACGCCTGGCTAAAGCTAACCAGTTACCCGGTTCGGCAATAGGCGATGAAAAATTTGGCACCATCCGTAAGTTTAACTTAATGGTTGAGAATAATTATCGCCAGCATCATTCGGTAGCTTATTATGCAGAGCAATTAAATAAATCACCCAAAACGTTATCCAACCTTTTTGCGTTATATAATCATAAACCGCCTTTACAGGTAATACAGGAGCGCCTTATCATTGAGGCTAAGCGGCTGTTGTATTATACCGATAAATCGGCCAAGGAAATTACCTATGATCTTGGCTTTGATGATGCTGCTTATTTCAGTAACTTTTTCAAAAAACATACCTCGTTTTCACCTACCGATTTCAGAAATAACAAAGTTTTAATAGCCGGAGGGAAATAATTACAAGTACTCGGGAAATTTGCCCATTCCGCAGGGCTGCTAAAGTTGCCACCTTTGTATTGTTAATTCAAAACAACAAAAATTAACATTATATAAAATGAAAACTTTCGCAATTCCAACAAGAGAACAAGTAACTCCAGAAAACCAGGCAATATTTGATACATTAACCAAAGTAGTAGGTCGCGTACCAAACCTTTTTGCAGTATTTGCTACTTCAGATCATGCATTGGCTAATTATATAACTCTTTCAAACGGCAAAACATCATTACGTGCTAAAGAAAAAGAAGCCGTAAATCTTATTGTAAGCCAGGTAAATGATTGTGCTTACTGTTCTGCCGCCCACACAGCCATTGCTAAAATGAATGGTTTCACTGATGACCAGATCGTTGAAATTCGTGGTGGTTCTGCCTCATTTGATGCAAAAATCGATGCTTTGGTTAAAGTAGCCAAGTCAATTACCGAAAATAAAGGCCACGCCGATCATCAGCTGATCGAAAACTTTTACGCTGCCGGTTATACACAGGCAAACCTGATTGACGTAGTTGTGGCTGTTGGCGATAAAACCATTACTAACTATGTATACGCTTTAACCCAGGTGCCGGTTGACTGGCCTGCTATTCCTGAACTGGTAAAATAATACCCCTGATTTATAATTATAGTTTACACTTTATGCCCGCTTTGCACTGCAAGGCGGGCATAAGTATTTATCTTTTAAATTAACGCACCATGAACTTTGCACGTTTCGCTTTCAGCGACGGAGTTAAAAAACTGCAGGAGAAATACGGAAGTCGCGCCGCTTATGCCCGTATGGAGAATCCTATGGCCGATAAAGATGGCATTACCGAATTTGAACAAATGTTTATCGAAAGCCGCGATAGCTTTTACATGGCCAGTATTGGTGAAAACGGTTATCCGTATATCCAGCATAGGGGAGGCCCTGCGGGTTTTATTAAGATGATAGACAGTCATACGCTTGGCGTAGTGGATTTTAGAGGTAATAAACAATACATTTCGGTAGGTAATGTATTGGCGCATCCGCAGGTATCGTTGTTTTTGATGGATTATCCTCATAAAACAAGGCTTAAGATTTACGCCGATGCCCGCATCGCAGAGCTTGCCGATAACCCCGAATTGTTTGACCTGATAGATCCGTCTGAATACAAACATACCGCCGAACGCATGCTTATTTTCGACGTAAAAGCATTCGACTGGAATTGCCCGCAGCATATCACCCCGCGATACACCGTTGATGAAATTAAAGAAGCCTTCGCCCCGCAAAACGACTATGTGCTTAAATTGGAGTATGAAGTTGCTAAGCTTAAAAAGCAATTGGAGGAAAAGTAAGCAGCTTTGATAAATAGGATTCAATAGTTTACCTTAGTGCAACCAACCGGGCGTAAACCAATGAGTAACAACCAACAAATAATCCCTATGCTTGCCTATGAAGACGGCATTGCGGCTATGAACTGGTTGTGCGATGTTTTTGGTTTTACTGAAAATATGCGTATGACCAATGATGCCGGTCGCCTTACTCATGGGGAGCTTAAAATGGGTGAGAGTTTGATAATGCTGGCCGAACCTTCGCCTCATTATCAGGGACCCGCACATCATGCTGAAAATTGTGATATTGCTGCTAAATGGAGCGCAGTGCCGTATATTATTAACGGAGTTTTAGTATATGTAGATGATGTAGCGATGCATTACAATATTGCGAAAAGTAAAGGTGCAGTTATATTAAGTGAACTTGAATATGGCTTCCCGGGCACCCGTTACCGCTCTGCCGATTTGGAGGGGCAACGTTGGATGTTCATGCAAATTGAGAAAGATTAAACAACCTTATGACAACACTATTACATTTTTTATTTACCGTAATTAAATCATACCTGCTCGCCTTAGTTTATGCGCCGATAATCTGGATTTTATGGGTGATGATCTTAAAAGCGCTGAAAAAGTATACCGGTTTTAAGTGGCGCAAAGTATTTCAGGTTTATGTAATAACTGGTTTACTATTAATTGTTTTTTCATTCACTTATTATGGGGATCACGGCCTTGGCGATGAGTCCCGTATTCCTTTGGGGCATGGCGAGGCAATAAAGCAGGGAGATGAATTTGCATATTTTACACCGAAAGGAACAAGTAAACAGGTTCATGTAAAAACTTTCGTTTTGAAGGGCGACAATCTTTGCATGTCTGTTGATTCGGGTTATAAAGTGTACAACTTAAAAACCAAAGGCGTTGTCAATTTCAGCGAAGGGCAAATGTATGATGCTTTCGCCTTTTCTTATGGCTTGCCTTTATCACTTCAGTTACAAAACTTCAGGTCGCAATATGATAAATATTGGAGCGGCTGGCGGTTTTGGTTACTTCCATAATAGGTTTTTAACAGAAAAATCATGTAATTGAACTTTATCTGCTGATTTTTTAATCAAAACTTTCGCTGTTTGTTATCGTACACGATTTTTATAGATATTTTTGCGCATTGTAGGCAAATGGCTCAATAATGATGTCCATCTCTTGCACGGCAGGCCTAAACTGTAATAATTACAGTTGTACTTTATTACTTTATTTATAAATTTATAAATGCAATACACTAAGGGGCTTGGCCTGTTATAAACCAAACTATAAAATTTGTTAATGGAAGTTACGACTAAAGGGGTAAAGGGCAGTCAGTTAAAAAATATGATCATCAAACGGCTTTATTTTAATAAGGCCATGTCATGTGCCGGACTGAGTGAGTTGTTTGATAAAAGTATCCCTTCAATAGCCAAGGCTATAAATGAGCTAATGCATGAGGGCTTTGTGGTTGAGCAAGGTTATGCCCCTTCAAGCGGTGGTCGCAGGCCATTGATGTATTCTGTTAAGGCAAATGCAATGCACATACTGGCCATTGCACTTGATCAGTTAACGGCAAGGATCCAGATGTTTGACCTCATGAACAACGCCGTAGCTGATATGCTTACCTTTGAGCTTAAACTGCTCAATAACCCCGAAGCTTTACCTAAACTGGTTGAAGAGATCAACAGGTACATTGCACATAGTGGTATCTCTAACGACAGAATTGCAGGCATTGGTATTGGTATGCCCGGATTTATAAATATTACAGAAGGTATTAACTACACCTATCTTGACGCCGGAGGACAAAGTTTAACGGCTTATCTTACATCAAAAACGGGTATAGCCACTTATATCGATAACGATTCGAGCCTTATAGCACTTGCAGAGCAAAAGTTTGGTATAGCCAAAGCTCAACAGGAAGTTATGGTAATAAACCTGGGCTGGGGTATTGGCCTGGGGATGATCGTAAACGGCAAGCTTTTCCGCGGTCACAACGGTTTTGCGGGCGAGTTGAGCCATATCCCGCTGTCAGAAGATGGTTCCCTTTGCGAATGCGGCAAGCGGGGCTGCCTTGAGGCCGAAGCATCAATGCTGGTAGTAGCCCGCAAAGCTATTGAAGGCATAAAAAAAGGCCGCGTAACCAGTTTAAAATACAATGAGGATGATCATTCCAAATTAATGGGTGATGCCCTGATCGAAGCCGCTAATAACGGCGATCAGTTTGCTATTGAACTGCTTTCAGACGCTGGTTATAAAATAGGGAAGGCGCTTGCAATCCTTATCCATATCATGAACCCGGCAATCATTGTTTTAAGCGGTCGCGGTGCCAAAGTTGCCAAAATATTAACCGCGCCCATGCAGCAGGCGTTACATAAATATTGTATCCCGCGTTTGGCTGCCGGTACAGAACTGCTGGTATCCGAATTAGGCTTCGACGCTGAATTAATTGGCGCGGCTGTACTGGTAATGGAAAACTTTGACAGGGTAGTGAAGACTAAAGCCGTTAAAGCGGCCAAGAGCGCGGCCGCGTAAGAGTAAAAATATTTAACGCGCGTCATTGCGAGTAACCATCAGGGGAATCCTGAAAAAAATCGCGATGACGTGCAAAAAATCATATTTGATAATCAGTCATTTACGATCACGTCATTATAAGGTACGAAGCAATCGCATGTTGTTTATTGGGTTTTACCCAAATACCCTCCCTGAATAATCCATCGCTTCCTTAAATTTATCCATATTAAGCCCCGAGGGCTCGTTTTGTGTGTTGAGGTAATCTATCAGGTTTTCGGTAGCTATATTGCCCGTAAGGTCATCTTTGGCCATTGGGCAGCCGCCATAGCCTTTTAACGCTGTATCAAAACGTTTGCATCCACTTTGGTAAGCAGCAGCTATTTTGGGCTGCCAGGTATCAGGGGTTGAATGCAGGTGGATGCCAAACTCGGTATCGGGAAATAAACGACAAAGATTTGGGTAAATGCTGCCGATCTGAGCTGCATCTGCAATGCCAATGGTATCGGCAAGCGCGATATACTTTACTCCTTCGTTAATCATTTTTTCTGCCCAGTGCTCAATGATGCCGGTGTTCCATTCATCGCCGTAAGGATTACCAAAACCCATAGAAAGGTAAACCAACAGGCTTTTGCCATTCTTATTACACAGTTCATTTATCCGCTGTACCGTTTCAAAGGCCTGTTCAATGGTTGAGTTTGTATTTCGAAGCTGAAAAGTTTCAGATATGGAAAACGGATACCCCAAATAGGAGATCTCATGATGTTTTACCGCATCTTCGGCACCCCTGTAGTTGGCAATAATAGCCAGTAGTTTTGATCTTGTATTGCTCAGATCAAGCTTGGTTAGCACTTCAGCAGTATCCTGCAACTGGGGGATGGCTTTCGGCGATACAAAGCTGCCGAAATCTATCGTATCAAATCCAACCTGTAAAAGCAGGTTGATATATGCCGCCTTAATATCGGTGGGAATAAAATCATGAATGCCCTGCATGGCATCGCGGGGGCATTCGGTTATTTTGATTGCCATTATTTTGAATACTAAATATAGTTGATCCAAAGGCTAAATAAACGCCGTCATTGCGAGGAACGAAGCAATCCCCAATTGGCAAAGAAGCCATGTATGTGCCTCTGTATAGTTCGGGATTGCTTCGTTCCTCGCAATGACGCTTTTTTACTATGGATTTAAATGGTTTTGAATCTAAAGTAAAAAAAATATGGTTGTATTCTGATGTTTCTAACGTAGAACTTCAATCTCAATCAACCGTATTAGGCAAATGCTCGTCTTCGGTTAAACCTTCACGTTCAAATTTGCGGATTATAAGCCTTGTGCCGCCATTATAGGTTATATAGCTCGATACCCAGTTAATAAACACGATGACCTTGTTACGGCCTCCTAACAGCGATATCAGGTGCACAAACATCCATACCAGCCACGCAAAAAATCCCTGAAACTTCACTTTGCCTAAATCGGCCACCGCTTTATTACGGCCAATGGTTGCCAATGAGCCCTTATCATTGTATTTAAATGGTGAGGTTTGTTCTCCATTAATAATATGGATGATGTTTTTGGCTACATGCTGGCCCATTTGTATGGCTACCTGGGCTACTCCGGGATGGCCTTTCGGTGTTTCATCGGTAATCATGGCTGCAACGTCGCCAATGGCAAATATGTTATTGAAACCTGCCACCCTGCCAACGCTATCCACTTTTATCCGGTTTCCACGTTCAATTACATCTTTATCAAAGCCTTCGGGTACCACACCCATTACCCCGGCACTCCAGATCACATTTTTAGTACGGATGCTTTTGCCGCCTTCAAATTTAATTTCTTCTCCGTCATAGCTTTCAACCTTTACACCGGTTAGCACTTCAACCCCCATGTTGGTGAGGAAGGTGCGTGCCGCGTTTGATGCCTGGTCAGAGAATGGTCCCAGTACTTTCGGCAAAAAGTCTACCAGGTAAACCTTCATGTCTTCTTTTTTAAGCTCGGGGTAATCTTTGGTTAAAACATGATTACGTAGCTCGGCCAGTGAGCCGGCAAGCTCAACACCGGTTGGCCCGGCACCCACCAGTACAAAAGTAAGGTAGGGGTCACGCTCGGCCTTGCCAACTTTAAGCAGGGCTTCCTCAATATTCTGCAAAATAGAATACCGGAGGTTCAGCGCCTCAGGTATCGATTTCATTGGCATGGAATAATGTTCAATATCCTTGTTGCCAAAAAAGTTGGTGGTTGAACCTGTTGCTATCACCAGGTAATCATAGGCTATATTGCCTATGGTAGTTTCAAGTATATTGCTGTCGGCATCAACCCTGGTTACTTCGGCTATCCTGAAGCGGAAGTTTTTTTGACTTGCAAAATTCTTGCGAAGGGAAAAAGCGATTGACTCCGATTCAAGACTGCCCATCGCAACCTGGTATAAAAGGGGTTGAAATGTATGGTAGTTGTGTTTATCAAGCATCAAAACATCTACTGGCTTATCCTTTAGCTGTTTTGCTACCTGCAGGCCGCCGAAGCCGCCGCCTACGATCACTACAAGAGGAAATTTTGAATTATTTGATGTGTTCATTTGTGCAGGTTATCTGTTTAAAAACTTTTTAAAGGCCAGGTGTGCGTTTTGGGAGCGTAGCGCAATCTCCGTGCCGTCGATTATTTTTTGTATGATTATACGGTGCAAGTATACCTCATTGTACGCGATATGCAACACCATCTGTCGGTGATATTATAGGTTTTTACGAGTATTATGGCGGCACCTGTCAACAAAAAAGGCCCCAAATTACTTTGGAGCCTTTTAATAATTTTATTCTTTTATATTATTTGAGGTCTTTCTTTCCAAAGTCAACGATCACAGGTGTTGCCACACAGATCGACGAGTATGTACCGAAAAGTACACCAATTAATAACGCGAATGAGAAGCCTTTGATAACGTCACCACCAAAGATGAACAACACTAACAATACGAATACCACGGTTAATGCTGTGATAATGGTACGGCTCAACGTGCTGTTGATAGCTTTGTTAATAACATCTTCAGGTTTTTCGTCCTTGGTAGAGTGCTCAAGGAACTCGCGGATCCTGTCAAATACTACCACGGTATCGTTAATTGAATAACCAATAACCGTTAATATCGCTGCGATAAACGCCTGGTCAATATCCAGTGAGAACGGAAGGAAACCATTGAATAATGAGAAGAACGATAGTACCAATAAAGCATCGTGAGCAGTTGCGATCATCGCACCTAAGCTGAACTGCCATTTGCGGAAACGGATCAGGATATAAGCCGAGATCACAAATATGGCAAACAATACGGTATAGATAGCTGATGTTTTTAACTCGTCGGCAATAGTAGCACTTACTTTTGAACCACCTAAAATGTTACTGTCGGTAATTTTAGTTTCGGGTTTGCTGGCCAGTTTGCTAACAAGGGTAGCCCTTACTTTAACGTCAGCAGCCGTTGAGTTATCGTTGAACAGGTAGTTGGTAGTGATACTGAACTTATCGGTACCCATGGTTTTAACTTCGGTACTGCGGCCTAATGTAGCGTCGATAGCGTCGTGGATCTGCTCGGTAGTAACTGTTTTGTTAGGGAAGCTAACAATGTAGTTACGGCCGCCCTCAAAGTCAACACCATAAGTAAAGCCACGGGTGAAGATAGAAACCAAACCGGCTGCGATAAATATACCTGAGAAAATATAGAACTTACCACGATTTTTTACGAATGCGAAGTTTGCATTTTTAAAGGTATGTGAACTCCATGGGTTTGAGAATTTGATGTCCATGCCTTTATCAAGCATCCACTCAAATATAACCCTTGAGATCAATAATGAACAGAACAATGAAGTTGCGATACCGATCATCAATGTAGTTGCAAAACCCTGGATAGGACCTGAACCGAATACAAACAGGATCAAACCGGTAAGGAAAGTACTGATCTGTGAGTCGAGGATTGAAGGTAAAGCGTGTTTGAAACCGTCAGAAACAGCAACCCTTAATGATTTGCCTAAACCAAGCTCTTCACGTACACGTTCGTAAACCAATACGTTAGCATCTACCGCTATACCTAAGGTTAATACGATACCTGCAACACCTGGTACAGTTAATACCGCGCCTAAGCTGGTTAAAACGCCCATCAGGAAGAAGATGTTGATGATCACCGCAACTACCGCTACAGTACCCGCACGGTTGTAGTAAGCGATCATGAAGATCAATACCACTACTAAACCTAAGATACTTGAAGTGATACCCGCAGAGATAGCCTCCTGACCTAATGACGGACCTACAATTGACTCAGATACGATGTGGGCAGGAGCCGGTAAACGGCCTGCTTTTAATACGTTGGCTAAGTCATGAGTGTCATCAATGGTAAAGTTACCAGAGATTGATGATACGCCACCAGAGATTTCATTCTGAACGGTAGGGGCAGAGTATACGTTATCGTCCAAAACAATGGCGATAGCTTTTTTGTTGGTGCCTGATGATGCTTCGGCAGTAACAGCACGCCATTTTTGAGCACCTTCCGAGTTCATGATCATCACAACCTCCGGGCTGCCTTTCTGATCGTTATCAGCACGGGCGTCGTTAATTACAGAGCCTGACAGTACCGGGCCGTTTTCGGCACCAGTAAGTTTGATGGCATATAATGCAAAAGTTTTAGTGTTTTTAATAGGTTTTACTTCCCACAAAAATTTGATATTGCGTGGAATAACCGCTAAAACATCGGCACTGTGCAGGTATGAGTTAACTTTTGCAGTATCTTGTAATGGAGCGTAACCAACAACCGGGCCCTGGCCTAATTGCTGCTGACCGTTTGCACCCTGGCCAACGTTTAATGACATCACTGCAAACAGCGGGTGCTGAGCAGCTAATTTTGTTTTGCTTAATGAAGCAGCTGAAGTATCGTTTTTAGCAGCGTTCTTTTGAACTTTGCTTAACAGTGAACCACCTTTGGTGGTATCGGCTTTTGCAGCAGCAATGTTAGCAGCAGTATCGGCTTTTGCTGATTTACCTGTATCGGCTTTAGCTGTTTTGCTTTTTGCGGCAAGCAGGTTGTCAACGTTGATCAGGTATTGGTAAGCCTCTGCGTTATCAAAAGTTTCGTAAAACTCCAATTTAGCAGTACCTGAAAGTAATTTACGAACACGCTCCGGTTCTTTAACGCCAGGCAGCTCAACCAAAATCCTGTTTGAACCTTGTTGTAACTGGATGTTAGGCTGGGTTACACCAAACTGGTTAATACGGGTGTTCAATACGGTGAATGATTGTTTTACCGCTGTTGAAGCCAGGTCCTCAAGATAAGTTTTAACCTCACTGTTTGAAGCGTTAAACTTCAGGTGGTCCTGGTTATCTTTTGTTGAAAAGATAGAAGCAAGCTTACCGTTAGGGTTTAGCTTTTCGTATTCGCTTACAAATAATGCAACGTAATCCTTTTGACTGGTTTGCGCGTTAGCCTGTAATTTATTGGCATTTGCCAAAGCCTGATTAAAAGTAGCATCCGGATTGTCGTTTGCTATTTTACGTATTACTTCATCAAGCTGGATCTGCATGGTAACGTTCATACCACCTTTAAGATCGAGACCCAATGCAATTTCCCTTTGCTTTACGTAAGCGTAATCATGTTTAAATAGCGGATAAACCGGTTGGTTGGAAATTGAATCCAAATAAGTTCTTTCTTTGGTAGAGTCTCCCTTTGAATATACTTTGGCATCACTCTCAACTTTATGGGCCACCCACGTAAATGATAGCTGGTATAAGCACACCACTGCCAGTAGTATGGCGAAAAATTTAATAACCCCTTTGCCTTGCATTGAATTTGTAATATGTAATAAATTAGTTTATAAGCTTTTTTTAATAAGGGAGCAAATCTAATAAAATTTCGTAAGCACAAAATTTTAAATTAAAACAAAATCATGACAAAAAATGTTAGCGACGTTCAAGTGTGATAAATGAATATTTATACTTGTTTTTTTCGTCGGGCTCAAAATCTTCACGATCTTTTTCCTGCCACTCATCAGAATTTAACTCGGGGAAGAATGTGTCCCCTTCAAAATCCTGGTCAATTATGGTGAGATAGATGCGGTTTGTAAGCGGAATAGATTGGCGGTAAATCTCGGCACCGCCAACAATAAAAACTTCGTCCTCAGTTTTGCAAAGCTCAATAGCGGCTTCAACAGAAGGTACCACCTCACAACCTTCAATACTGATGGCTTGCCGGGTAATGACGATGTTGCGGCGTTTAGGCAACGGCTTGCCAACCGAATCAAAAGTTTTGCGCCCCATGATCACGGTATGCCCGGTAGTAACATCCTTAAAATGTTTCAGATCATTAGGCAGGTACCAGAGTAATTTATTGTCTTTACCAATAGCGTGGTTTTTAGCTATGGCTACGATTATAGATAATATCATTAGTTCATTTGTTCAAGGTTCATTGGTACAGAGCATATGAACCTTTATTTTTCAATACGTCATTGCGAGGTACGAAGCAATCCCCTATTAACAGAGCCACTCTGTATAGTTTGGGATTGCTTCGTACCTCGCAATGACGGGTAGTTTTTTAATTCTGTAAGGATAACAAAATTCTGTTAAAATCTTAAACTCAATCTACACCTTACACCAATGAACGAATGAACCAGTGAACAAATGACTACACAGCCACTTCGGCCTTAATATGCGGCCACGGATCATAGTTCTCCAAAGTGAAATCTTCAAACTTAAATGAGAAGATATCTTTAACCTCCGGGTTGATCTTCATGGTTGGCAGTGGGCGCGGATCGCGGCTTAGTTGCAGGCGGGCCTGGTCCATGTGATTGTTGTAAAGGTGAGCGTCGCCGAAGGTGTGCACAAAGTCGCCAAGGTCAAGGTCACATACCTGTGCCATCATCATGGTGAGCAATGCATACGAAGCTATATTGAATGGAACGCCAAGGAAAATATCTGCGCTTCGTTGATATAGCTGGCATGATAACTTTCCTTTTGTTTCGCCTTTGGAGATATCCGGTGGAGCCACATAAAACTGGAACAAACTATGGCATGGCGGCAGGGCCATCTGGTTAACCTCGGCAACGTTCCATGCCGATACAATAATGCGGCGCGAATCAGGATTGTTTTTAAGCTGGTTCACTACCTGCTGGATCTGGTCGATATGACCGCCATCAGGTGTTGGCCATGAGCGCCACTGTTTGCCGTACACCGGGCCAAGGTCGCCGTTTTCGTCGGCCCATTCGTCCCAGATCCGCACGCCGTTTTCTTTCAGGTAACGGATATTACTGTCGCCGCTCAAAAACCAGATGAGCTCGTGAATAATTGATTTGAGGTGGAGCTTTTTGGTGGTCACCATCGGGAAACCATCCTTAAGGTTGAAACGCATCTGGTAGCCAAACACACTTACCGTACCGGTGCCGGTTCTGTCATGCTTCTGCGCGCCGGTTTCCATCACATGTCTCATCAGGTCGAGATACTGTTTCATTTTATTTTATTTAGTTCATTTGTTCAATTGTTCATTAGTTCATTGGTGCTTGTTTGTGGGTTAATAGACGAGTAAATCTGACCGACGTAGTTTTAATACGAGCGATACCAATGAACCAGTGAACTAATGAACCAGTGAACGACCAAACCAATGAACTAATGAACATTTTCAGAGGGCAAAGAAAAATAATCTACCTTTGGTTTCCTACTGATGTTAGCAAATACATCACGTGTTAATTACTTTGTATGATTTTATTTCCGAATGCAAAAATAAACATCGGCCTTAATATTACCGAACGCCGGCCGGATGGTTATCATAATCTCGAAACCATTTTTTATCCTATCGACATTAAAGACGCTCTTGAAGTAGTGAAGAGCGACAAGCTCAGCTTCACCTCAACAGGTCTGGACATTCCCGGTCTGTTAGAGGATAATCTTTGCGTTAAAGGGTATCATATGCTTAAGCAGGATCATGACCTGCCGCCGGTGAGTATTCACTTGCATAAGCATATCCCGATAGGTGCAGGGTTGGGTGGCGGTTCATCTGATGCGGCGTTTTTTATCAGGCTAATGAATGATGAATTTAAACTCGGATTATCCATTGACGAGATGACTGATTATGCGCGTCGCCTTGGTGCCGACTGCGCTTTTTTTATCGAGAATAAACCTGTGTTTGCTTTTGAACGGGGCGACGAATTTGAGAGTATCAAACTCGACCTGTCAGGTTACAAAATAGCATTGGTGATGCCGCCCATTCATGTGTCTACCGGCGAGGCTTTCCGTGGTATAAAACCAACTCCTGTGAAAGACTCTCTGTTTGATCTGATCAACGAGCCAATAGCCGACTGGAAGAAGTTAATTAAAAATGATTTTGAGCAAACCGTGTTTAAAAATCATGTGGAGATCCGTGGCGTAAAAGCTGCCCTTTATGAGGCCGGTGCCATCTACTCCAGCATGAGCGGAAGCGGCGCATCCGTGTTCGGGATTTTTGCTGATACTCCCGACCTGAAATTTCTGGAAGCAGAGAACGAAGTGTTCTATTTATGATATCGGATTTCGGATGTTCGATTTCGGAGTTGCTCAGCTGGTGGCTTTAAAATTTCGACAAATGCATCAATATTAAAGCGTCATTGCGAGGCACGAAGCAATCCCAAACTGTACAGAGAAACTTGCATAGCTGCTCTGCTAACAGGGGATTGCTTCGTGCCTCGCAATGACGCTTTTTTACTTTTGAACAAATCCGAAATCGAACATCCGAATTCCGAAATCAGAGCCCTGCATCTTCACTTACGCCGCGTCCTATTCCTTCTACCCAATCGCTCTCGCCCCAGCCCCTGGCTACGGCTGTTAATAAGCGCCCGTGTACGGCGTTTGCAATGGGCATGGGCATCTCGCTTGTCTGCGATAATTTGAATGCCAGGCGCGCATCCTTGTACCCTAATTTTGCTTTGAAGCCTACCGGTTGATATTGTTTGCCGGCAAGGGCTTTACCATAGTTCTGAAAGATGGGGGCGTTGAAAAGCGTCGAGCTGAAAAAGTCGGAAACCAGCGTTCTGCTCAGTCCGTTTTTTTCGGCAAGGGTGAATGCCTCAGCCATCATTTCCATTGATGCCATGATCATAAAATTACCGGCAATTTTAACCACGTTTGCTCCTCCGGCCGTAGGGCCAAAATCTACTACTTGCTGGCCCAGTAAATCAAGGATGGGGCGGGCATCAGCTTTGGTTTGTTCATCGCCCGAAATGCAGATCCACAGCTTACGTGCCGCTGCCGCTTCAGGGCGTCCGAATACGGGAGAGGCAAGGTAACGGCTGCCCGCCTGTTCATGTAATTTGGCAAGTTCTACAGATGTTTCGGGCGAAATTGTGCTCATAGATATGTGCACAGCATTTGGCTGTAGCGTTTTTAAAATTCCGCCGTCGCCTACAGTCGATTCTCGCAGCACTTCATCGTCCGACACCATTGTGATCAAAAATGGCACATCGGCCGCTGCTTCAGCCGGGCTCAGGCACTTGGTTACGTTGTCGGTGCCAAGCTCGTCTATTTTTGAAAGTGTGCGGTTGTAAACCTGCAGGTGGTACCCCGAATCGATAAGGTTTCTGGCTATACTGGTACCCATGTTACCAAGGCCTATAAATCCAATTTTTGTTTTCATATGTTAGCTGATGTATTCTCTGTCTTCGTCACTTAGTGTATTGGTGTCATCTTTTTTGTGGATGGCGTCATGATAGCCTTCAATATCAAATTTTTGTTTTTTGGGCCAGGCCACAATCAGGCCCAGGATAAAACCGGTTACCGCAACCACCAGCATCATCATTAGTTTGGATACCCTGAAAGTGGCGAACAAAAATTTGAAGTAAACCTCATCGGTATTTTGCATCAGGACGATGGTAAGCAAAACAGCGATGACTACAATGACTATTGTTTTAATGCTCATGATGGATGTTGATTATAGAGTTAATACAATATCCGCTTTTTAAATGTTTAATAAAAATTGATCTCGGTTAAATCATTGTCATAAGATTGGGAAGGTTGAGTGGAGGTGAGGTTGGCGTACGTGCATTCAAATCTTCATCGCAGGATCAGATGTTACAGGTTTCAGCGTTCAACCTGATGTTTTGTTTTTGACCCGCTGAAAACTCCTTTGTTAAAAAATGGAGCGATCTTAAACATGATGAAAATTTCCAGGTGTTTTTCATCTGCAAAAACTGGGACTATCAGCGCCCTTTAAATTCAACACAACAGTAAATTCTCCTCTCAAATTTTCCTTCTCCAAATTGTATGAGAGTGCTGAAAATTTATCGCGAAAATGTTTTTTGTATACAAGCGGGAGAGATGCTGCGATTTTTTTCGATTCCTGAATATTTACTTCACTACACTTTGTAAAAATGAATCCGGCCCTGTTGCTTTTAGGAGCTTTACGTTAAATAAATATATTCAATTATTTGATTATTAATTTTATATGACACTTTTAAAAAGCTAAAATTAAAAATGCTATTATTTTTAGCTTTTTATGATTTTACTTGCGTTGGTTTTGTTAAATTAAATATTCAATTAAATAATATAAATATCTGATTTTTAATTTTATATTTTTATTATATAAATTAATTATTAAAATTTTATTAGCGATTGAAATGAATTAAGATGTAATTCTTAGGGTTTTGGGATAGGAGTTTTTATTTTGGTTTTAGTACACTAAGCTAAAAATGGATTTTGCCGCTGTTTTGCTCTGAAGTACTGAGTGGACCCAGAATGCCTCAAAAAATTAGAATCGCTTAGAGGGGCTAAAAATGGCTTGCAGGGGCAATGGTATTTTACCCCTACTGTGGTGCTGATAAGAGAAAAATGCGGATGAGTTTAAGCTTATGTGCGACTATTGGATGGCCGACAATGACATGGTTTTTATAAACTACAGATGTTAAGTGCGGGTACGGAAAAGCGAAATTTAGGCCCTGTTTTTACGCCTGGTAATTTGCTTTTGGGCAACAGGGTATAAGAAGATCGTAGACAAAATAAGGAGCGCGCCACCCCAAAATCCCAGCGTCATTTTGTTCATATCGCCAAAAAAAATAAACGACATAATGATGCCATATACCGGCTCAAGGTTGGTGATGAGCGCAACCCTGAAGGCCGAAAGCTCGCGCATTACGGATACGCCTGCAACATAAGCAAGCGATGTACACACGGTGCCAAGCAGCACCAGGTAGCCGATATCTGCAGGCTTCAGCAGCATAGCCCGGGTATAGCCGGAGGTGATAAAAAGGTATATCGAGATCCAAACGAAGGCTCCGGAAAGCTCATAAAATGCAATAACAGGAGCCTGTATTTTTTGAACCTGGCGTGAATTAATGATAGAGAAAAGACTGGCGCAAACGGCGCTTACGAGCCCGGCTATGATACCCTTAGTGTATCTTCCTTCAAATTTAAAAATTAAAACGATGCCTGAGATAATTAAAAGGCCGGCCAGTATTTCAAGTTTTGAAATACTTTTTTTATTGATGATCGGCTCAAAAATGGCGGTGAAAAGTGTGATGGAAGAGAGGCAAACCAGGGTAACTGCAACGGTTGAAAGTTTAATAGCAGCGAAGAAAAGGATCCAATGGCCACCCACGATTGCGCCCGTGCACACCAATTTGATCAGCGTTTTGGTGTCGACCTTAAAATCGGTTTTGTTGAATTTGAAATACAAAAACAGCGATAAAAAGGCAATAAATACCCTATACCACACCAATTGTACGGCAGAAATGGTGATCAGAGCGCCTAAAATTCCGGTAAATCCCCACACAAAAACCGTAAAATGGAGGATAATTAGGTTCTTATTTAAGGTAGAAGGGGTGTTTTGTGCCATTATTTTGGAGCTTTTAAAAGCAGGTAGTAACCTAAAATGCCGAAAATGATGTTAGGAATGAACACCGCTATCAATGGGGTCATACCTCCTTTTACCGAAAATACCAGGGCAAACCGCTCTAATATAATATAAGCGAAGCATAATAAAATGCCTATTCCCAATGGCAGGCCAACGCCGCCGCGCACTTTTCTTGACGATATTGAAACGCCGATAAGCGTAAGTACAAACGCCGATAAAGGGTACACAAAGCGGTGATATTTTTCAAAATAAATAGCTTTCAGATACTCAGGCCTGCGTAGTTTTTCTTTGTCGATATTCTTGTTCAGATCGCTTAATGACATAGCCTGATACACGTTATCATAAACAATAAAATCGCTCGGGTGCATATCCAAAACAGTGTCTTTAGGGGCGTCACTTTTAATAAATTGCTCCTTCATCCCCCTGATATATTTAACGCTGTAGTTCTTGAGCGACCATATTCTTTTTACAGAATCGTACTGGATGGTGTTGGCAATTAGTTTCTCGCGCAAGGTATCTCCGTTAAATTTTTCCATTATAAAATTATAACCGAGGTGTGTTGTAGGATCGTAATTGGCGAGATAAACAAACGTGTGTTTGTCAATCTGCATATGTACCTCCACTTTGGTAGGGTCATTATCCATCATGCCATTCGCGTTTTCAAAGTCGATTTTGAGCCTGTTTGTATACGGAATGAGATATACATTTGCAAAAAACGATACCACAAATATGATAGACGATGCAATTACATACGGCCTTAAAAAGCGATTAAAGCTTACTCTTCCGCTCAGGATCGGCACAATTTCTGTTTGGTTTGCCATCTTGGCCGTGAAGAAAATTACCGCCAAAAAATTGATCAGTGGCGATAGCATATTAAGATAAAATGGAATAAAACCGGCGTAATATCTAAACACAATATCATGGAAACTTGCGTGTTTATTCAGGAAGTTATCCAGCTTTTCCGACACATCAAATACTACAGATATCACCGTGAAAATACCCATAGTGAAGATAAAAGTACCCAGGTATTTTCCAATAATAAACCTGTCGATGATCTTTAAATGTTTATGAAAAAAAGCTTTCATCTGAAGGTTATTTGATTGTTATTACTCATGTTTTTCATGGAATTTTTTTTGAGTTCCTGATGCTTTTATAAACGCTGACCAAGGCGTTTTACCATCATGTTCTTCCAATCGTAAAACTCGCCTGCAATGATTTTTTTTCGCGCTTCTTTAACCAGCCAAAGGTAAAAATGCAGGTTGTGCAGTGTGGCTATCTGAGCACCAAGCATCTCGCCCGAGTGGATCAAATGACGCAAATAGGCCTTGCTGTAATCCCTGTCGGCAAACAGGTCGCTGTCATCTTCAATAGCCGAAAAGTCATTTTTCCACTTTTCGTTTTTGATATTGATGATACCGTTTTTTGTGAAAAGCATACCATTGCGCGCGTTGCGGGTTGGCATAACGCAATCAAACATATCAATACCGAGGGCTATATTTTCCAGGATATTTACAGGCGTGCCTACACCCATTAAATAGCGCGGTTTTTGTTGTGGTAATATATTGCAAACAATCTCGGTCATGGCATACATTTCTTCGGCTGGTTCGCCTACCGAAAGACCGCCTATCGCATTGCCTTCACGCTCATAAGAAGCGATTACCTCGGCCGAACGTACACGCAGATCTTTATATACAGAGCCTTGTACAATTGGAAAAAGCGTTTGGCTGTAACCGTATTTTGGCTGGGTGCTGTCAAACCTGTCACAGCAGCGTTTCAACCAGCGATGGGTCATTTCTATCGACCTTTTTGCGTAGTTATAATCGCATGGGTAGGGGGTACACTCGTCAAATGCCATGATAATATCAGCGCCGATTATGCGCTGGATATCCATTACGTTTTCGGGCGTAAAGAGGTGTTTTGATCCGTCGATATGCGAGCGGAAAGTAACACCTTCCTCTTTAATTTTACGTACTTCGGTTAATGAATACACCTGGTAGCCGCCGCTATCGGTTAAGATTGGCCCGTCCCAGCCATTAAATTTATGCAGGCCACCGGCACTTTCAAGGGTATTTAAGCCCGGACGAAGATAAAGATGATAGGTATTACCCAATATGATCTGGGCCGAAATATCCTGTTTAAGCTCATGCTGGTGCACTGCTTTTACAGTGCCGGCGGTGCCTACAGGCATAAAAATAGGTGTTTGTATAGTACCGTGGTCGGTAGTGATCTCGCCGGCGCGGGCCTTTGAAAGCGGGTCTTGTGCTGTTAAGTTAAATTTCATTTTAGGGTTGCAAAATTAGCAAAAAAAAGCCTCATACCCGCTCTTTCAAAGCCTGAGGTAGTATAAATGCTATTTATAAACGTGCTGAATATTAAAACCATGTTAATTAAATAGCTTTTATTTTAAAGGAATTAAATAAGCGTATGTTAAACTTCAAATTAACGCGGATATTGGCGGTTAATTTCATTGATTTTTAACAAATTTGCCTCATTATTCTTTTTGTTTGGAAACGTACTTACACGACGCGCTTTTTATTCTTTTTCAGCTTTGTTTTATAGTTCAGCTGTATTATTTGGTAAGCAGGCATACCCGCCTTGCGGGATATAAACCCGCCGAAGGGCCGCCGCCTCAGGTTATGATCCCTGTTTCGGTAATTATAAGCGCCCGTAACGAGGCCCGTAATTTGCAAGATAATTTACCCGCTATACTTGAACAAAAGTACCCCGATTTTGAGGTAGTTGTCATCAACGATTGCTCATACGATACGTCTGACGAGGTGCTTGAGCTCCTTCAAAAACAGTATCCGCGTCTTAAGGTTGTTACTATTACAGAACATGACCGCTTTAAAACCGGGAAAAAATTTGCCCTAACGCTGGGAATCAAAGCCGCAAAAAACGAGTATCTTTTATTTACCGATGCAGATTGTAAGCCGGCTTCCGAAAACTGGATCAGCCGTATGGCTGCCAATTTTACCAGCGGTGTGCAAATAGTTTTAGGTTATTCCCCATATTATAAAGCAGGTGGCTTTATCAATACTTTTACCAGGTTTGAGACGATAAAAACGGCTACTAATTACCTTTCGAGCGCGTTAACGGGCGATCCCTATATGGGTATTGGCCGTAACCTGGCCTATACAAAAACGCTGTTTTTTAGTGCAAAAGGCTTTGCTTCGCATATGCATGTAATATCGGGCGATGACGACCTGTTTGTTAATCAGCACGCCACTCCTGATAATACAGTGGTTGAACTAAATCCCGAATCGTTTATGTTTACTGAAGCTAAAACCACATTTAAATCATGGTTTAAGCAAAAAAAACGACACATGGGGGTAGGCAAACTGTATAAAAACCAGCACAGGCGTATGCTTAGTTTTGATGCAGTTAGTGGATTCATATTCTATATTTTGTTGATATTATTCCTTATTTTGCGATATGAGCCTTTACTGGCATTAGGTTTGTGCACTTTTCGATTGATATTACAATCGGCCATTTATAATCGTATATTTAGAAAACTTAATGGTAAAGACCTTTTGTTGTATCTCCCCTTTTTTGACATATTATATTATATGTATTTAAACGTTTTTGGATTGATCGGTACCTTTTTAAAAACTACTCAATGGAAATAAACGCCAACTTTACCGAAAATGCAAAGAATGATTTTCACCTGGTAGTGAAAGCCAGGCAAGGAGATCAAAAAGCTTATGCTGATCTGATGCACCGTTATAAAGATTCGATTTATTTTATGGTGCTGAAGATGGTAAACAACAAAGAAGATGCAATGGACCTGACGGTAGAAACGTTTGCCAAGGCATTTGAGAAGCTTGAAAAATACCAGCCTGATTTTGCTTTCAGTACATGGCTTTTCAGGGTTGCGACTAATAATTGTATTGATTTTATTCGCAAAAAGAAACTAAGCACCATGTCTATCCATGGTATGATGGACGACGAAGGTGATGAAAAGCCGCTGCAAATTAAAGCTGATATCCTCAATCCCGAAGAAACTTCAATTAAAAAACAACAAACGCAGGAGCTGAAATTGCTGATTGAAAGCTTGCCAACACGCTACAGAAACCTCATTACTTTGCGTTATTTTGATGAGCTTTCGTACGAAGAAATAGCCCAGCAGCTCGACCTTCCGTTAGGGACTGTAAAGGCTCAGCTATTTAGGGCGAGGTACCTGCTTGGCAATATTATTAACCGTTTTAACAGGGATGACATCTGAAATAATTCTACAATATTTTCCTGATTTAAGTGCTGAACAACGCGAACAATTTGAAAAATTGCCTGCGTTATATGAACATTGGAACAGCCAGATCAATGTGATTTCGCGCAAGGATATTGATCTTTTATATGAACGCCATGTGCTTCATTCGCTTGGGATTGCTAAAGTTATGGCTTTTTTACCTGGCGAAAATGTACTTGACGTAGGTACAGGCGGAGGCTTTCCCGGCATTCCGCTGGCTATATTGTTCCCCGAAACCCAATTCCATTTGGTTGATTCCATCGGGAAAAAAATCAAAGTTGTAACTGAAGTTGCATCAGCTTTGGGCCTTAAAAATGTAAAGGCATCGCACTCAAGGGCCGAGCAAATTGCTGATAAATTTGACTTCGTAGTATCGCGTGCAGTTACCCAGTTAAAAGATTTTTATCCCTGGATAAAAGGTAAATTCAATAAACAATCGAACAATAAATTGCCTAATGGTATCCTGTATTTGAAGGGCGGCGATCTTGAGCAGGAGATCAAAGAATCGGGCTTAAAGGTTACGCAATATCACTTGAAAGATTATTTCAATGAGGAGTTTTTTGACACTAAACAGGTGATATATGTGAAGGGATAACTGCCCGTTTTCACTATCATTATCTGTAATAAACCCAGACTTACGAAGTTTTTAAAACTTCGTAAGTCTTTACCTGCTTATGCTGCTTTTAAGCAGAGCCTTGCCCGCAAATCTTCGCCTGGCAAAGTGGTATAACCCTTTTGTCAAAGCCAATATTTCTTTAATTCGCAATGTGTTTTTATATCAAATGATCGTGGTGCTGATTATCAGTGCGCGATGCTGCCCAGAAAACAAATCCCAGGAAAGCCGTGACGCCACCGGCAAAAATCGGAAGTTTGAAAGTCCATCCGCCTTTTAAGCCTGTAATAATAATTGAACTTCCGGAGCTATCCACAGCGTTGATAGTATGCTTATAAAAGAAGTTACCGGCAATGAGTACTACAATGCCTATAATTAATAAAATGATACCGAACTTTTTCATATTATAAAGTTTAAAAATGAACAAAATCAGGTTGCTGGTAAGGCTCAGGAAGTATAACTGGTATATGATAAACAAAGCGTATTTGGATAGGTTTGCCTTGTTTGATTAAAATTTTATTGGATATATTACTAAGTTACAAACTTTTGGATATTAAAGGAAATTATTTAATCATTTGTAAAAGAGGAGATTTGGGGAAGAGGCGACTGCTGAACGCAGAAAATTGCCGGGACGGTTTTAGGCCGATCGGCAATGAATTTAGGGGAGAAAGATAGAAGAATAGTTTATTCTACATATCCAACCACAACAACCTGACTTTTTTCATTGTCAATATTGTTAGCTATATATTTATCGTGCGAATCTATCAGCTTAAGAGCTACGGTAAGGGTATAATCGCCCTGGTTTAAGCCGTCGAGCTTTTCATCAAAATCACTTACGACCCTCGCTACTTCTTTATCTATTTGCGGGTCAACAGTTTTTAGTACTTTAACGCCGTTTATTTTTCCGTTGCTTAGCTTAAAACCCACAGTTACCTGGCCTGTAATACGGTTATTGCGTGCTGCAGCCGGGTACCTTACATGCTTGGCTATATATTTGTAAAGCGGTTCCATCGGATCTGCTGGGGGCGGCGGTGGGGGCACTTGCGCCGAAGCAGAAGGCTGCGCCGGGGCTACAGGGTTACCCACAGGTATAGCTTCCTGTACTTTTACCACTTTAGGGGCCTTTTTTGTTTTTTCCGGATTTGCAGGTGGTGGCGGAGGCGGAAGCTTTACATCAGTAACTTTTGGCTTTTTGCCAGGGGCAGGCGGTGCGGGTGGCGGAGGCGGAAGTTTTGGATAGATCATCATTTTAGGGAAGGTGTAGCCATATTTACTTTTCAGCGTAGCCAATTCTTCCGGTGTTGCTTTACTTTTGAAATATTCTTTTTGCTCGCCGTTTTTTTCGGTAATGATCACCCGGAAATCGGTTTTGTTGTTGATAAGGTACCCGGTTTCCTCATATTTATACCCTTTGGCAGTGGTAGACATTTTGTTGACCTGTGAGGTATCAACAATAGGATTAATGGGGGCGGCAGTTACAAAAGATGTGTTTTTGTGACCTGGCATCAGGTCAATAAATCCATAGCTTTTACTGAATACTAAGGTCGACGCGCAAAGCAGGCCGGCGCTTATGGGTACGGCCACGAGGTATTTTAGCCTGGCTAACTTCCCCGAACGTTTTTGGTTTAACATAATTATCCTCTTTTTTAATAAGTTATAATTGAAAAATGAATGCGCCAGAGCGGAACCGTTTAACCCATAAGCATTGCTTACCAAAAATGATGAATAGCTTAATGCGTCGCTTTCCTGCGCTGCCGTTTGCTCATCGGCTATATATTCGTGGATGGTTTTAAGGCTTATCTGCAGTAAATAAATCAGTGGATTAAACCAGTTTATGATCTTGATCAGCTCCAGGAAAACAATATCTGCCGAGTGTTTTTGACGGATATGTACCAGTTCGTGCCTGATAATAATAGTGTTTGCCTGTGTTTTTGTACCTATAAAAAGATAGTTAAAGAAGGAGAAAGCTGTATTTGAACCTTCGATGCTTATAAGTTTATACTTATCATCAACCAGAGTTTGGGTGGCTTTTGTAAGTTTTGCCAGTTGGTATAGTCGTACTAAAAGTACCGCCGTAAATACAATTGCGCCCAATATATAAGCATAAAGCAGCAGTTCCTGAAAGTTTAAAGCTGGTTGCGCAGCCAGTTTGTGATCAATAGCTTGCTCGCCGTTGCGCGGTATAATAAAAGCGGTAGTTGGCGATTCGAGTGCTTTTAGCCAGCCAATTTGTACCATCGGCAATACAAACGAAATTATGCAACTCAATAACAAGTATATACGGTTGAGCGTGTAGTGTGTTTCTTTATTTAAAAACAGGCAATACACCGCATAAAATATGCCGAGGTACAAATTTGCCTCCAGGAGGTAATGCAGCCAGTTCATTGTTTTTCGTTTTTAAGTTTATCAATTAATGATGTTAGCTCATCCAGTTCCTTTACGCTGATCTTCTTTTCGTCTACAATAAAAGATACCAGGCTTTGATACGAATTGCTGAAATAGTTATTCATCATCTTATCAAAAGTGAATTTTTTATAATCGGCATCACTGATAAGCGGGAAGTAAACGTGCGAGTTACCGTAGGCCTTATGATCAATAAAACCCTTGCCTTCTAATACCCTCACCACGGTTGATACCGTATTGTAAGCTGGTTTGGGCTCCGGCATTTCTTCAATAATATCTTTAACAATGGCTTCCTTTAACTGCCACAGGATCTGCATCACCTGCTCTTCGGCTTTGGTTAGTTCTTTAATATGCATGGCAAACTATTTTTATAGTTAGATAAAGGTAAAACTATTTTTATAGTTTGCAAACTATTTTTGTAGTTTTTAGGTGGATGTGCAGATTACAGATATGCAGACAACTAATTTATAGCGGCTGGATTGTGTTTTAAAGCTAAATGCGATTGTTCACTTTGTTTAAAATGACCACGAATAGCACTTAATACCGCTTGAAAATCGGCCGAATATTTATAATTTGCAGGGCTGTAATCTATAATCTGCATATCTAAACCCAATGTCATTACTTCATAAAGTAGCCCTATCTTTTGTTAAAAACCTCGGCCCGGTGGCGGCTAAATCCCTTATTGCATACCTTGGTAATGAAGAAGACGTATTTAAGGCATCTCCCGAAAAAATGATAAGGATACCGGGAATAGGAGAGAAGCGCGCTGTAAAATGGGATTTTGAAAATGCTTTAAGGCAGGCAGAAAAAGAATTGAAGTTTATAGAAGACAATGGGATAGATGTTGTTTTTTATACAGATGCCCGTTACCCTAAACGCCTAAAAAATTGCCATGATTCGCCCGTACTGCTTTATGCAAAGGGGAAAATGGATCTTAATCCACCCCACATAATTAGTATAGTAGGCACGCGTAATGCTACCGATTATGGCAAGCAATTATGTCATCAATTAGTAGAAGAATTACAACAGTATAATGTATTAATAGTAAGTGGCCTGGCGCACGGTATTGATGTTGCTGCTCATAAAGAGTGTATAAAAATAAACCTGCCAACTATTGGGGTGCTTGGTCATGGGCTTGATAGGCTTTATCCGGCTCAAAACCGTGCTACTGCCGATAAAATGCTTCAAAATGGTGGCCTGCTATCTGAGTATCCTTCCGGTACCAATCCCGACAGGGAAAATTTTCCGCAGCGCAACCGCATAGTTGCTGGTATTGCCGATGCAACGGTGGTGATTGAAGCCAGCATTAAGGGAGGGGCGCTCATCACAGCCGAAATAGCCAATTCCTATAACCGGGATGTGTTTGCTTTTCCGGGTAGGCTGGGCGATGAATTTTCTGAAGGATGTAACTTCCTGATCCGTAATAATAAAGCAAGCCTGCTTACCTGCCCTGCCGATCTGGCTTTCAGTTTAGGTTGGGAAAAGAAGGATATAAGTAAACCTGTTGAGCAGTTTATATTGCCGTTTGATCTGTCGGACGATGAGCGGCTGATCATGGAGATCTTGCGGCAAAACAGCACACCGGTTGCCATTGACGATCTCACATTGAGGGCTAATATGCCTATGAGCCAGCTGGCTATGAACCTGCTCAATATGGAAATGCAGGGTTATATCAGTTCATTGCCGGGGAAAACGTATCGGGTGAATTGATTCTTAGTCTGTAGTCTTTAGCACGTAGTCTTAAGTTGAAAGTCAATAATTCAAGATTATAAGCTCAGTTTTAAATCTTCGACTTAGAACTACAGACTTAACACTTTTGACTTAAAACTACCCTTTCGGTGAATCAAAATGCACCAGTTTTCCATCTTCTTCACTAATGGATTGCCAGGTATCATTTTCAAAAGAAATAACGGCCACCGCACAGGTTGGCATTTCCTTTAACTGACTGGTTAGGTAATACAAAATCTGGCTGATACCCGGATTGTGGCCCACCACGGCTATAAAATCATACTCGTTTGGAAGATCATTAATTACTTTAACCCAGGTGTTTTCGCTGGCTTCGTAAACTCTTTTATCCTCGCCGGGAGCCGGTAGCTTAAAGTGATTGGCAAAGATCTCGGCCGTAGTCTTAGTTCTGAGTGCCGGACTGGTTATTATAATTTCGGGAATTTGTAATTGTCCTTTTAAAAGGGTCGCCATTAAAACCGAATCCTGCATACCCGATTGTTTTAGAGGACGGTCAAAATCAATGTAGCCACTTTCATGGGTAGCTTTTGCGTGGCGAATTAGTAATAACTTTTTCATGATTTTAAGCGGGTTAGCGATCGGTTTATAATATTAAGGCGTTGTAAATATAACGTGAAACTTTTTTAATAGGTTTCAATAATACTAAATAAAAAAGGAGAAGCAACAGCTTCTCCTTTTTTTAAAGAGGATCTAAAGACCTCTTATTTCTTTGTTTGGTTAATTAAAATGCGTAACCTACTGAAATACCGAGAACACGGTTTGTTAGTTTAATACCATCAACGTTGGTGATATTGGTTAAACCCCAATCGTAGTTAGCATTTATAAGGAAACCGGTTTTGAATTTGAAGCCAACAATAGCATCTAAACCAGCGTCGGTTCTTTTGATCTCATCCTGGCCGCTGCCAAATTTAATGCTTTCTGAATTTCCGTTGTCATCTTTTGATTTACCGGAAACACCCATGCCAAGGTATGGGCCGGCACCAAAGTAAAAATCACCAACAACTGCAGGTACATGGTAAACAACATTTACGGGTACCTGCAAATAGTAAAGTTTTACTTTGCCGGATGCACTGGCTTCATCATCAATAGAAACGCTTGACGAACCACCTTTACCGGTAAAATTTAAAGCCGGCTGTAGTGATACGTTGCCAAATTTAAAATCGACAAAAGCGCCTACATTGAATGAGGTTAGGCTGCCGGAATTGCCGGAACCACTAAATCCATCGACTGTTGCATGTAAAGTAGCGAAGTTTACGCCTCCTTTAAAACCAACAGTTGGTAATTGAGCAAATGCTGCGAAAGATGCCATTAAAAGGCACAGGCTTAGTAAGGTTTTTTTCATCGTGTAAGGATTTTAAGTTAAGCTACAAAGTTATACAAATACACTTACTATAAAAGGTATCTGGTGTTTTTTGTAGAATATTAACAGTTGTGAGCTTGTAAGTATTACTTACGCAATGTTTTATGACAGCGATTAGCGGTTGGAAAAATTTACGATATCTGCCTCTGGCATATCGTTCATACACTTAAAGTGGCCAAGCGGACATTTTTCAAGCCCGAATTTTGAGCAGGGACGGCAGGATAATTCAATACCGGCAATCAGCGTTTCTTTTACTTTGTAAGGCCAAACACCCAGCAAGTCGGGCGTTGTGCCGCCCCAAACCGAGGCTATCGGTATATTGAATGCTTCGGCGATGTGGGTAAGGCCGGTATCAAAACCGATGAGACTTTGTGCTTTTGATACCAGGAAAACTGACTCATCAAGCGATGTTACTCCGCAGGCATTATAAACCGAAATGCCAACTGCCGCAGTTATTTCGTCGCCATTGGCCTTTACATCATTGCCGCCTAATAGCAAAACAGGTAAATTAAGTTGTTTACAAATGCTGATAATCTTGTAGTTAGGCATCCGCTTGGTAAAATGAGTAGCGCCTATTACAAAAGCAACATAGCCATTTTGGTGACTGGCGGGGAGCAATTTGGTTATATCGTGCTCGGCTTTGATATAATAGTCAATCGGGTTATCGTCATTAACAACGTCTAAAAACTTAACTGCTTTTAAATACCTGTCAACCAAATGCTCCTTACTTACCAGGTTACGTTTTAGCTTTAAACTTAACCATTTCAGGATAGGTTGCTTTTTGTAGGTTGATGCCTTAATGCCGGTGCGCAGCTTGATAATGCTTGTGCGTAGGTTATTATGAAGATCGATGATCTGATCGTACTTTTCGGCCTTAATCTCGCTGATGGTATCTGTTAAAGAAGGTTTTAGCAACAGCAGTTTATCAACGTATGGGTTATTATCGTAAATATATTTGAAGGCCGGTTTAGTTAAAAAATGAACTTCGGCATCGGGCACCTGCTTTTTGAGGCAGCGTACAACAGGTGTGGTATAAATTATATCACCCATTGAGCTAAAGCGGATCACCAGTATCTTCATGCGGTTATCAAGTTCAGGAAATCTGGTTCCTGATTTTTTCAATTATCGAGGTAGATGAATATCCTTCAACAAAATTAATGGTTTTAACTTCACCGCCGTTGGCTATCACCTCTTTAGCGCCTATAATGTTTTCAATCGCATAATCGGCACCTTTTACAAGGATATCCGGAAGGAGGGAGCTGATCAGGTTGAGCGGCGTATCTTCTTCAAAAACAACAATGGCATCTACAAAAAACAGTGCTGCCAGCAATGCGGCACGGCTGTTTTGATCATTCACGGGGCGGGTTGGCCCTTTGATCCGGCTTACCGAGCTATCAGCGTTAAGGCCAATTACCAGTTTGTCGCCAAGTTCGGCTGCTTTGGCCAGGTAGGTGAGATGCCCGATATGTAACAGGTCAAAAACACCGTTAGTGAACACAACCTTTTTACCTTCGGCCTGCCAGTTTTTGATCTGTGCCTGCAACGATGACAGATCAGTTATTTTACCAAGAAGCGTTTTTTCGAAGCCTGTTCTCATTTATTTTTTTCTGTGGAAACGCATCACATGCGTGTCTGTATCATTAGAAAAGACGCATGTGATGCGTCTCTACGGTGTAATTGTTAGTCAAAAAGATCATCAACTGCTGTACACAGGATATGCCCGATAAGGATATGCATTTCCTGGATGCGTGCGGTGATGTTTGATGGCACAATGATGTTCAGTTCGCAAAGCCCGTTCATCTTGCCACCATCCCTGCCTGAAAGGCCTAATGTTTTAACTTTTAGCTTTTTAGCCGACTCGAAGGCTGCCAAGATTCCCGGACTGTTGCCGCTTGTCGAAATGCCGATGAACAGATCGCCCGGTCTGGCAAATGCTTCCAGCTGACGCGAAAATACGTGCTCGTAGCCATAGTCATTAGCAATAGATGTAAGGGCCGAAGTATCAACCGTTAAGGCGATGCCCGGTAAAGGCTGACGGTCTTTTACGTAGCGCCCGGTAAGTTCGGCTGCAATATGCTGGGCATCAGCAGCACTACCGCCGTTTCCTGCCAGCAATACCTTGTTGCCGTTTTTTATGGTTGAAGTGATCATTTCACAGGCTGTTTCAATATCGCCGCCAAGCGTATCAATTACCTTTTGCAGGGTATCCTGGTGATCTTTAAGTTCGTTTAATATTTTTTGGTTCATTAGTTTTACATCATTGGGGCATTAAGTCATTGAGTCATTTTTTGACCTTTCGCCTTTAACCTTTTACCTTTCGCCTTTAACCTGCAGACTTACCTTTCGCCTTTTAATATATCTTCAACTATCTCGTCTAAAGTAGTTGTTGCACTGCCCACGCGGCGGATCACTATGGCAGCGGCGTGGTTGGCCAGTTCGCATGAATCCTCAATACTTAGACCGCCCGCCATAAAGTAGGCCATAGTAGCCAGCACAGTATCGCCGGCACCGGTTACATCAAAAACTTCGGTAGCCTTTACGGGTAAGCTTTGATAATCCTGTTCGCTCAGTATTACCATGCCTTCTTCAGACAGGGTAACTACTATATATTGTGTACCTGTTTGTTCAAAAATAACTTTGCCGGCCTGTTGCAGGCTTTCTATCGAATTGATCTTCTCTGTTTTAGCAGCTTCCGACAATTCCTTACGATTGGGTTTGATGATAAAAGCACCCTTGTACTTTTCGTAATTAAGTCCTTTAGGGTCGATAATTACCTTTTTTCCTTTTGCATTTGCCGCTTTTATAATGCCCTGCGTTAAAAACGGTGAAAACAGGCCTTTGTTATAATCAGACAAAAGTACCATATCTGCACCATCGATATGGCTGTTTAACTTGTTGATAAGCTCGTTGGCAATAGCTTCTGATACCTCGTCGGTAACTTCGCGGTCAACCCGCACTAGTTGGTGACTGCCTACAACAACACGGGTTTTAACTGTGGTAGGGCGGTTGTTATCTTTAATAATGGTATCTGTTTCAACGCCCTCGTCGGCCAGGATCTTAATTAGTTCGCCTGCCGCCTGGTCGTTACCAATAACACCGGCAACAATAACTTTTGCCCCTAACGATACCAGGTTTTGAACCACGTTACCGGCACCACCCAATGTAGTGGTTTCGTTTTTTACATTTACAATAGGCACAGGTGCCTCGGGCGAAAGGCGGGTAGCGCTACCCCATATATAGTGGTCAACCATCAGGTCGCCGATAACCAGTATTGCCGGTTTGTGAGCTGCTGCCTGTATGGATTGTACTTTATCTTTTAAGTGGTTCATTAGTTCAATAGTTCATTTGTTCATTGGGTTAGGAGCAGAGCCTACCCTAATCTCCAATCTCTAATCACTGGTCTCTTTTAGCTGCAAACACCTTTGTAATTTCGGCCAGCGACATGGCATTCATGCACATTTCTTTATATAAGCCGCCTTTACGGGCTGCAAGGATGCCGTAGTGCATATCTGTAAAACCTTCAATGCGGTGGGCATCGGGGTTTATGGAAAGCATTACTCCTTTATCCAAAGCATATTGGTGCCAGCGCCAGTCGAGGTCGAGCCGTAATGGGTTGGCATTGATCTCAATAACTACATTGTTGGCTGCGCAGGCATCTATTACTTTTTTATAGTTAATAGGATAACCGCTGCGGCTTAGCAAAAGCCTGCCGGTAGGGTGCCCCAATATAGTTGTATAAGGGTTTTCAATGGCAGTGATGAGCCTTGAAGTGGCCTTTTCTTCATCCATTTTGAGGATAGAGTGCACAGAGGCTACAATGAAATCAAATTTCTGTAGAATTTCATCAGGGTAATCAAGTGCGCCATCGTACAAAATATCAGATTCTATACCTTTAAAAATATGGAAGCCTTCGAGCTTTTTATTCAGGGAGTCAATTTCTTCATGTTGTTGTAACACCCGTTCTATGCTTAAGCCTTTAGCATAAAACGCGCTCTTGCTGTGATCACACATGCCCAGGTATTCCAGTTTCAGGGTATCACGGCAGTATAGTGCCATTTCCTCAATGCTGTTTACACCATCGCTCCAGGTGCTGTGGTTGTGTAATGTACCTTTCAGATCGTGCCAGTTGATCAGGGTTGGCAACTCATTCTTCTCGGCTTTTTCAATAAATAAAGTACCCTCGCGCAGTTCGGGCTGCATCCAGGCTAAACCGGCTTTGGTGTAGATGAGTTCTTCACTTTCAGGTTGTTCAACAGGTGTATTAATTCTATCAAAAACGGCCTGCACATGCTCTTCTGTACCAGTGTTGACAAATAACTCTCTGTAATAATCGGCTTTATCAACGCAAACAATATCTACCAGCAAACCATTTTGAAGCTCGCCCTGGATATGGTTTTTATTTTTACTTACGTTGCAGAGTATTTTAGAGTTAGCCATTGCATTGTAGGCCACATCCTGGTTAATACTACCCACCACAATCACAATTTCGGTAATGATCTCATTCAAACGCCTGAATTCGCCGGCAAAATGTTTCAGGGCATCAGGGAAAATGGCTTTTACCTCATCCATCAGCTCATTGGCTTCCTTTTCAACCTGGGCAAAAAGGAATTTACCATTGCTCGCCATCCTGAACTCGATAGCCTTACGGATTTCTTCCTGCGTTTTAAGTCCGAAACCTTTGGCTTCGATCAGCCGGTTTTCATTGCAGGCATAAAAAAGCTCACCGGTATTTTCAATGCCCAGTTCTTTCCAGATAATGGCCACCTTTTTAGGACCGATGCCTTTAATACCCATCATTTCAACCACACCGGCGGGGGTTTTATCCAGCATTTCCTGTAGTTCGGTCATGGTACCGGTTTCAAGCAGTTCGGCCACTTTGCCGGCTATGCTTTTACCTATGCCATCAATCTTCTCCAGTTCGTCCAGTTTTTTACCGGCGATAGGGAAGGGGAGCTTGTCAACTTTAAAAGCTGCATTAGCTACCGATTTGATCTTGAACGGATTAACCTCATGGAGTTCCATGAGTTGCGACAGTAAACGAAGCGTACGGGCTATGGGTTTATTTTCCATAAATACAATGAGGCGGTAAAAATACAAAAAGCCATTGTAATGACAGCTTATGCGGTTGGTTTGTTTTTATAAGATGCTTTTAATGAGATTTAAAGTATTAGTATATTCGATAAACCAAACATCTATTCACACATCATGAAAAAAGTAATCATTTTATTGGGCTTTACATTTTTGCAGATAGGCGTAGCATCGGCACAAGACGCCGTTTATAAAAATGATACCCTTGTTTATAAAGGCATAAAGATATATCCTATGCAAAAGATACAACTGCTTTACGGCACGAAACCGGATAAGTCATTTGTATTTGTTTGTAATAGTAAAAGAATGAATGATCCCCTTCCTGCAATTGTTTCAAAGCAGAAAGGCGGAATACTTAAAATAATAAAAGAACACAGCAAATATTATGCAGTTGGCTATTTAAGCGATGGCCCTGCATATTTAAGTAAGGAAATTGTAATAGATATAGAAGGCGCTATTGATTTTAGTGAAATAAAAATAGAATCGAAATGATTTAAAGCCATGCCAAATTACACTGACATCCTTTACGCTGCCGAAATTCATGCTGTTGATGAGATCAAAGCGTATTTCAAAAATGGCGGCAGCCCGAACGAAGTTCATGACGGGATACCTGTTTTTACCATGATGGTTGAAATGTATGCTCGCGGTCCTCGGTTTAAAGATTGTGTACAGGCGTTTATCGATGCGGGGCTCGAATACGAAGATAAAGCACTGCTGGCCGTTTTAGCTCACGATGAAAAGATGTTAAAGCAAGAAATAAACGCAGATGCTGCAGTTGTCAATAAAACATATTCCCTATATAACAATACTTATACTCCCTTAACAGGCAGTACGCTGATGCATTTTTGTGCCGAGTATAACAGCCTTGCCTGTGCCAAATTACTTTTGGAGCAGGGTGCCGATGTAAATGCCAGGGCCGCTTATGATGAGGATGGTTTCGGAGGGCATACGCCTATTTTTCATACAGTTAATCAAAACGGAAACAGCTCCGTTGATATGCTTCATTTTCTATTACAAAACGGGGCCGATCTGTATATAACCGTTAATGGATTAATTTGGGGCAGGGGATACGAATGGGAAACGTTTATTCCTGCCGTAAACCCGATAAGCTACGCTATGATGGGGTTGTTACCACAGTTTCACCGTAAAGAACAAACGATTATGGATGTGGTAAGCCTGCTTATAAAACATGCTTATGGAATTGATTATGTACCGAAGAATGTGCCGAATGCTTATTTGAAGAGGGGGTAGAGACATAATATTTTAAAGGTGTCTACATAGTAACCGTCATTGCGATGTACGAAGCAATCGCGAACTATACAAGGCGGATCTGCCAATCGGGGATTGCTTCGTACCTCGCAATGACGGTCTCTTATTCAATAAAAAAAGCCACCCAATCCCGGGCAGCTTTTCACAATCAAAATTAGTGTATTAATGAAATTTTATTTGATCACAAGGTCGTAAGGAAGGCGGGCTTGTGGGGTACGCATCATTTGGGTGATGCCTTTTATTTGTTGGTAAACCCTATAGTTTTCGCCAAGCTCGTTTTTCACCATGCGGGTTTGTACTTCGGCGCTTAAACCGCTGCCCATTTTACTGAAAATACTTTTTTGCTCGGGATAGTTTACAATGTTATAGTTCTTGATCTTAGCTTTTTTAGCAGCTGAAGCAATGGCATCATTTATATTTCCAAGGCGGTCAACCAGGCCTATTTTTAGGGCTTGTTCTCCAGTCCACACGCGGCCCTGACCAATGCTATTAATGTAAGCCTGAGTTTTACCACGACCGTCGGCTACTGCTTTGGTAAATTCATCATAGCCATGGTTTACACTGTTTTGTAGTATCAGGTGTTCTTCCGGGCTCAACGGACGGCTAATATCGCCCAAGTCGGCGTATTTGCCGGTTTTAACACCATCAAACGTTACTCCCAATTTATCGTTAAACAATTTCTGCATGTTAGGTAGTACCGCAAAAATACCGATAGAACCTGTAATGGTATTGGGCTGGGCAATGATAGAATCGGCAGCACATGAAATGTAATAACCGCCTGATGCCGCGTAATCACCCATTGAAACAATGATCGGCTTCTTTTCGTGGATGAGTTTTACTTCACGCCAAATCACATCTGAAGCTAATGAACTGCCCCCCGGCGAATTTACACGTAATACCACGGCTTTAACTTTATCATCCAAACGTGCTTTACGCAATGCTTTGGAGATGGTTTCTGAACCGATGTTGTTATCATCACTTTCACCGCCGTTGATATCGCCAGATGCATAAACAATGGCAATGCGGTTTTTTGATGATGAATCTTCATTTTTATCGTCCGGGTCATCGCCTTTATTTTTAGCGTAATCTTTAAGATCAACGCTTTTTAGGTCATCTTTCAAATCGGTGCCGGTACGTCTTTTCAGATCGTCAAGGATCTCATCTTTATATTTTAAGCCATCAACCAGTTTTAATTTATACGCATCTTCCGGAAATTGAATACGCATGTTATCGGCATAGGTAAATAACGAATCTTTACTAACGCCGCGGCTTTTACTGATACCGCTTAAAAAATGATCGTACAATGAGCCCAGGTATGAAGTTACCTGAAGTTTATTGGCGTCGCTCATTTTGGTAAGAAATAAAGGCTCAACTGCACTTTTGTAGGTGCCAACCTTAATGATCTGTGCTTCAACACCCAATTTATCTAAAGCGCCTTTCAGGAAAGTGGTTTGCGAGCTAAAGCCATGAAACTCAAAAATACCTTTGGGGTTGATATAAACTTTATCGGCAACGGATGCCAGATAGTAAAAGCCCTGGGTGTAAACCTCGGCATAGGCTATTATAAATTTGCCTGATTTTTTAAAATCAATAAGCGCGTTGCGGATCTCTTCGGTGGTGGCCTGGCCGGCGGTCATATAACTTTCATCAAGGTATATGCCTTTTATGTTATCGTCGGTTTTGGCTTTTTTAATATCGGCCAGGATATCATTTAGCCCTATTGATTTATTTTCACTGAATCCTAAAAAGTCCAGATCGGCGAGGGGATTGTTGGGGGTGCGTTCAACTATCTGATTTTTAAGCGACATGTATAAAATAGAGTTGGGACTAACATCTACTGTTTTATCGCTGCCGGCGGATGAGATGAGGCCGACAATAATACCGGCTCCTATAACACCTATTATTACACCCGAAATAATTACCCCTATAATAGTGGCCAGAACGAATTTGAAGAATTGTTTCATTAATGTTATAAATCTTTTTAACTATGCAAACTTAGTAATAAGGTGCCGTATAATGCTAAGAGCGGTTTCCATTATATTTGTTACAACATGATTGATGTTTTTTTATTACTTGGGAGTAACCTCGGTACGCGCGAATTGTTTCTGCAACAGGCAATTGAATCTATTGCTGTTCAAGTTGCCCCTGTTAAATTGGTATCATCTGTTTACGAAACCCAATCATGGGGTAAAACCGATGAGCCCGACTATTTAAACCAGGTGCTGATGATACAAACTGACTTACCGGCGCAGAATGTTTTGGAAAAAATATTAGGTATCGAACTGCAAATGGGACGTAAGCGCGATGTTAAATGGGGATCGCGGATTATTGATATTGATATTTTGTTTTATGGCGATGCGGTGATCCATGAGTTTAACCTCGTAGTGCCCCATCCTGAATTGCATAAACGCAGTTTTACGTTAATCCCTTTGGCCGAGATAGCGCCCGATCTTATTCATCCGGTATTTAAAAAAAATATTTTGCAGTTAAAGGATGAACTAAAGGATAACTTAATCGTAAAAAAGCATATTTTTGAATAAACACAAAGCTTTTATAATGGCAGATATTTCACCGGATCAGGATCTTGATCTTTCTTTTTTATACGAGATTGCTGATGGGAGCGACGATTTTATTGTCGATTCGATAGGGATGTTCCTTGAGCAATCGCCCGAATTATTGAATACTATTAGTAACGCACTAAATAATCAGGATTGGGCATTAGCCGCACAGGCTGCCCATAAATTAAAGCCTAACCTTGGCTTTTTTGGTATGCCCATAAGCCAGGCTACCATACAGGAGGTTGAACTGGCTTGCAAAGCAGGCGGTGAAAACCCGGCAGAGATATTTGAAAAATTTAACCAGGTAAACAGCATGGTATCGGCAAACCTGATCACTTTAAAGGAAATTAAGGCCGAGAAGGAAGCGAATCTTTAAGGTGAAAGGTGAAAGGTGAAAGGTGAAAGGTGAAAGGTGAAAGGTGAAAGGTGAAAGGTGAAAGGTGAAAGGTTTCGCCGTTTAGATATAAAAAATAAAGGCAAAAGGTTTCCCTTTTGCCTTTTGTATTTTATAAAGTTTTAGTTGTTTACGCAAATAAAAAAGCCTTTCAGCTTTTACCTTTCGCCTTTAACCTAAACTTCAGCTATTTTAAAAGTATAGCTTTCCATGATCAGGTTAGCCAGCAGGCTTTTGCAGGCCTGGTCAACTTTAGCGCTGGCGGTTTCAGCATTTTCGGCTTCTATTTCAAGCGTAATGTGTTTGCCAATGCGCACGTTATGGATTTCGGCTAAGCCAAGATTTTTCATGCTACCGGTTACAGCTTTTCCCTGTGGGTCAAGTATTTCTTTTTTGGGCATTACTTCTATTTCAGCCTGGAACTTTGTCATTTGTAAGTTTCGTTTGAATGAGAGATAAGGTGATATAAATAAATATAACCACCGGAACGGCCACAAATTTAAAAAATAGTATAAGTATTGCCGAAAACAAGAGTAGTAAATAACGGAAAATGTTTTTATTAAAGTCGCGGTTTTTGAATTTAAGCGACATTAAAGGTATTTCTGACACCAGCAGCGTACACATTATCAACACCAAAACTGTAAGAAAATACGGGTTTAAAATGTAATGTGCCAATGCATCGTACTGTTGCACTATTAAAGGTAATGATGCTATCAGTATAGCGTTTGCCGGGGTAGGCAGACCTATAAAACTATCAGACTGCCTAGTATCGTTATTAAACTTGGCCAGCCTTAATGCCGAAAATACAGGTAGTAAGAACGCCACAAAGTTTAACAATTGGCTTACTCCGTTTATTTGCGGGGCCTGTAAAAACAGTTCGTACATGATAACAGAAGGCAATACGCCAAAGCTTACCATATCGGCCAATGAATCAAGATCTTTACCTATAAACGAGTATGAATTTAAAACTCTTGATGCAAGTCCGTCGAAAAAGTCAAATATCGAGCTAAGGAAAATGGCATAAGCAGCCACTATTAAGTTACCCTGAAAGGCGAAAACAATCCCTATACAACCGCTAAACAGGTTGGCACAGGTAATAGCATTAGGAAGGTGTTTTTTTACGCGTCTCTTCATTTCGCCATGAAGTTATCAGGAAATTATTAAGTAATAATGAAGTTACAAATAATATTCTACTTACTTATAACTTCATTATCGCTAAAATATTACGAATTCATTGAAATCAGAAATTCTTCGTTAGTTTTTGTTCCTCTTATTTGAGCCTGTAAAAACTCCATTGATTCCTGCGAATTCATGTCGGCAAGGTGGTTACGAAGGATCCAGATGCGCTGAAGTGTTTCACGGTCAAGCAATAAGTCGTCGCGGCGGGTACTTGAAGCGGTGATATCGATAGCAGGGAAGATCCGTTTGTTTGACAATTTACGATCAAGCTGCAGCTCCATATTACCGGTACCTTTAAACTCTTCAAAAATAACTTCATCCATTTTTGAGCCGGTTTCAGTAAGGGCAGTAGCGATGATGGTTAGTGAACCGCCATCCTCAATGTTACGGGCGGCACCAAAAAAGCGTTTAGGTTTGTGCAGCGCGTTAGCATCAACACCACCTGATAATATTTTACCTGATGCCGGGGCAACAGTATTATAAGCACGGGCTAAACGGGTGATAGAATCCAACAGGATCACTACGTCATGACCGCACTCAACCATACGTTTTGCTTTTTCAAGCACAATGTTGGCAATTTTTACGTGACGCTCGGCTGGCTCATCAAAGGTTGATGAAACAACTTCGGCACGTACGCTGCGGGCCATATCGGTAACCTCTTCCGGACGCTCGTCAATCAGTAATATAATAAGGTATACTTCGGGATGATTTTTGGCTATTGCATTAGCTACATCCTTCAATAACATGGTTTTACCTGTTTTTGGCTGTGCCACGATCAAACCACGCTGACCTTTACCAATAGGCGAAAACAGGTCCATGATGCGGGTTGAATAGTTGTTAGGATCAGTAAACAGGCTCAGTTTCTCAGAAGGGAACAGCGGTGTTAAGTGATCAAAGGGAACGCGGTCACGCACTTCGGCGGGGATCCTGCCGTTTATTGCTTCCACACGTACTAACGGGAAGTATTTTTCACCTTCTTTTGGCGGACGGATACTTCCTCTTACAGTGTCGCCTGTTTTAAGGCCAAATAATTTTATTTGTGATTGTGATACGTAAATATCATCAGGAGATGTAAGGTAGTTATAGTCAGATGAACGAAGGAAGCCATAACCATCAGGCATGATTTCTAACACCCCTTCATTTACAATTACATTATCAAAGTCGAGATTGATTGGCGGCTCTTGTGCTTTTTGCTGATTTTGGTTATTACTGTTAACCCTGCGCTCAAATTTTTGAGGGCGGGCCTCCGGTACAACTTCTTCAGTACGGGTTACCGCTTCGCCTGCTTGCGGAGCTTCTGTTTCTGCAGTTACAGCAGGAGCCTCAGTTTCAGGTTCTTCCTGTACGGGCTCATCCTCTTGCGAATCAAAAAGATTAGTATCATCCAAAGGTACTTCAACACGTGGTTTTGCCAGTTCTTTAGTTTTTATAACACGTGTCCTTTTGCGCGGTTTTTCTGCTGTTTCGGCAGCTTCTTCGCCCGGAGCGGGAGTAGGGGTATAGTTTGATTCAACAAGATTTTGCTGGGCCCTGGCGGCTTCAATAAGTTGCTGTTGTTCAACGATGCGGGCAACAAGCTGAGCTTTACGTAGTTCGTCGGCCTCAGCAATACCTAAATTTCTGGCAATTTCGCGCAACTCTGAAACGAGTTTGTCGTTCAATTCAATTTTATCAGACATGATATGAATTATAGTTCAATGGGATTTTTTAATTGTAAGTTGTTTTCAAACGGCAAAAATTTCTATGCAAGTATTAAAGCTTTAACCACATGCAAAAACATATGAGGCTATAATTGAAAGAAATTGATCTTGAAACCTTGTTTTTAGTAAACATCCAAACCCATGCAAGTATTATATAAAAGTGATAATAAAAAGCGTGGTGATTTAAATTGTTTCTTTAGTGCAAGAAAAATTCAATGGAAAACGATGCAAGTGTAAACAATTATTCTTTAAATTCAAATTAATTAAATAAATATCACTTATATCATAACACATAAGCCAAATTTTTAGTTTTTTTGACAATTAAAATATTATTCAGCAGCTGATGATGTCCCGCCAGGAATTAATTGAACAGATCAAAAAAAAGAAATCGTTTTTATGTGTTGGGCTTGATCCCGATATCAACAAGATCCCTGAATTTTTAAGATCATATCCCGATCCTATACTTGAATTTAATAAACGTATCATTGATGCAACGCAGGACCTCTGCATTGCTTATAAGCCTAATGCGGCTTTTTACGAAGCTTATGGCATAAAAGGATTGCAAAGTTTAATTGATACTTATAAATATTTGCCAAAAGATTGCCTAAGTATCATTGATGCCAAACGAGGTGATATCGGCAATACTTCTGATAAATATGCCAGGGCATTTTTCGACGAGCAATCGGGCGGAATGAGTTTTGATGCCATTACCATTACACCTTATATGGGTAACGACAGCGTTACACCTTACCTGGCTTATGATGGCAAATGGGTTATCATTTTAGCCCTAACCTCATCGGTTGGGAGTAAGGATTTTCAATACCTGCAAACCGGCGATGGCTATTTGTATGAAAATGTAATAAAAAAAGCCAATACCTGGGCTGGTGCCGATAGGATCATGTATGTAGTAGGCGCAACCAAAAGCACCGAATTTACCAATATCCGTGCATACGCACCCGATAATTTCTTACTGGTACCCGGAGTGGGGGCACAGGGTGGGAGCCTTGAAGAAGTTTGCAAATACGGTATGACCAAAGATTGCGGCCTTATTGTAAACTCTTCCCGCTCTATATTATATGCCAGTAATGGTGATGATTTTGCTGATGCCGCCCGTGCAGAAGCGCTTAGCTTGCAACAGCAGATGCAGGTGGAGCTGGAAAAAGCCGGGGTGATATAACACAAGTTAATGCAAGCGGATGCAAGTTCAAGCGTCCACGCTTGAACTATCCGAAAGGTAAGCGTCCACGCTTACGAAAACGATTATTAATGTGTAGTAAGCGTGGACGCTTACATTAAAAGTCATTCAAGCGCGGGCGCTTGAACTTGCTTAGAGAGAGCAAAAAAAGCCCGAAGTCATAAACTCCGGGCTTTACATATACCTTTTAGCTTCTGCTTTTATCCTTTCAGCTCAAAGACTACTCAAAATATTCTTTCATTCGTTCAAAGAAACTTTTCTCGTTTTTGCCTGGATTAGGTTTAAAGTTAGGGGAGCTTTGCAGTTTCTCCAGGATCTCGCGCTCTTCACGGCTCAATGCTTTTGGTGTCCAGATATTGATGTGAACCAACTGGTCGCCGCGGTGGTATGAATTTACTTCCGGTAGACCTTTACCTTTCAGGCGCAGGATCTTGCCTCCTTGTGTTCCGGGATCAATTTTTATCTTGGCTTTGCCGTCAATGGTTGGTACTTCAACAGATGTACCTAAAGTAGCATCAACAAAGTTTACGTGTAAGTCGTAGATCACGTTGTTGCCGTCACGTTTTAATGTTTCGTGAGGTACTTCCTCAATCAGGATGATCAGATCGCCGGGAACACCACCGCGTGGGGCTGCGTTACCTTTGCCGCTCATGCTCAGTTGCATACCTTCACTAACACCCGCAGGTACCTGGATAGTAATTAATTCTTCACCACGAACAACGCCATCACCATGACAAACAGTACATTTTGACAGTATGGTTGAACCTTCGCCGTTACAGGTAGGGCAGGTGCTGGTAGTTTGCATCTGGCCCAAAATAGTATTGGTTACCCTGCGCACAGCTCCGGAGCCTCCGCAGGTTTTACAGGTTTGGAACGATGATTTGTCCTTTGCGCCGCTGCCATCGCAGGTTTTACAGATGATCTGTTTGTTAACCTTGATTTTCTTTTCGGCACCGTTGGCAATTTCTTCAAGGGTTAAACGCACTTTAATGCGCAGGTTACTGCCGCGTGCCACACGCCTGCCGCCACCGCCGCCTTGACGGCCACCACCAAAGAAACCTTCAAACGGACTGCCACCGCCAAAAATATCGCCAAACTGGCTGAATATGTCGTCCATATTCATGCCGCCACCACCACCGTAACCGCCGCCATTTGCCGACGATGCGTTGGCCGCGTGACCAAACTGGTCATACCGCTGACGTTTTTCGGGAGTACTCAGTACTTCGTAAGCTTCGGCAGCTTCCTTGAATTTTTCTTCTGCTTCCTTATCGCCCTGGTTTTTATCAGGGTGATATTTAATAGCCATTTTACGATATGCCTTTTTTATGTCATCAGCACTTGCTCCTTTAGCAACTCCAAGCACATCGTAATAATCTCTCTTAGCCATGTTTAATGTCGAATTATTGAATTAGTGAGTTAGTGATTTAAAAATTACCAACCCGTATTCTGATATTTTATTTATTTAGTAAAGCATTAAAAGAAGAACTGAATTCGGCAAACAAGCATCAATCACTAATTCGCTAATTCAATAATTCACTAATTAATTTACGCTCCAACTACCACTTTGGCAAAGCGGATCACTTTGTCATTCAGGGTATAGCCTTTTTCCATTTCGTCCATTACCTTGCCTTTAAGGTCATCGGTAGGTGCCGGAATATTGGTAATAGCTTCATGCAGGTCGGCATCAAAGGCGTTGCCTATCGATGTCATTTCTTTCAGGCCTTTCTGGCCCAATATGTTTTTTAGCTTGTTTTGGATCAAAGTAACGCCCTCTTTAACAGGTGCTACTTCGGTAGCCTTATCCATTGCACGCTGTGCGCGTTCAAAATCGTCGAGTACAGGTAATAAAGCCACAATCACGTCTTTACCTTCGGTTTTGCGGGCTTCCTCGCGTTCTTTAATGGTACGCCTTCTAAAGTTATCAAATTCGGCATATAAACGCAAGTACTTGTCATTAGCCTGTGCCAGTTCGTCTTTCAGCTTTTCTTCGGCTGTTGGGGCAGCAGTTTCCTGTTGGGTTTCTGTAGCTTCAGTTTCCTGGGCTTGTTCCTGTCCTTCGTTTTGTAATTGCTCGTTATTCACTTCGTTTATATTTTCAGTATTATCCGTATTTTCTTTCTTCTTTTTCTTCAACATATCGTTAAATTTCATAGCGAGTAGTGCCAATCAAGTATCCTGCCATAGCTGCAAAGCGGTCAAGCTGTCAGTGGCATGAAGCAATTTTAAGAAATGGTGACATAATGCACCGCTGATTTGTCACCGCTGGTTTTTTGATTACGATGATTGCATTGATTGCTTTTGATGCGTGTTACGATTTTGTTAACCGGCTTAGATCTGCTGGCAAAGTCAAAACATCAATCAATAAATCATTAAAATAAAAACTCAGCGAAATCAACGTAATCATTAACAATCAGTGGTCATATCTCTACATCTTCCAAAACCTTACCATTTTCGCATTTAATAATGCGTGAGGGGAAGGCGCGGATAATGTGATAATCGTGGGTTGCTACCAGTACGGCTGTGCCCGATTGACTGATCTGTTTTAGCAGTAATACGATCTCTTCGGATGTTTCAGGGTCGAGGTTACCTGTTGGTTCATCGGCCAGGATTATTTCGGGATCATTAAGCAGGGCGCGGGCAATAACCACACGCTGTTGTTCGCCGCCCGAAAGCTCATGCGGCATTTTCTTTAATTTTGAACGCAAACCAACTTTTTCAAGCACATCAAGAGCTTTATCGGCTATTAGCTTTTTGTCGTTCCAACCGGTGGCCCGCATCACAAAATTCAGGTTTTGTTCAATAGTACGATCGGTAAGTAACTGAAAATCCTGAAAAACTATACCCAGTTTACGGCGCAGATATGGAATTTCGCGGCTGGGAAGCTTGCTCAGCTCATAGCCGCAGGCATGGCCGGTGCCGGCTTTAATTCCTAAATCGCCATAAATTACTTTCAGCAGGCTGCTTTTGCCTGATCCTGTCTGGCCTATCAACCAAACAAAATCGCCTTTGTCAACATGTAAATTTACGTTTGAAAGTACCAGGTGCGCCTGTTGAAAAATATCAACGTTGTTTAGTTTTATTATAGAATTTCCAATCATCGTTTTTATAGCTCTAATTTTAAGATCTGCCCAAAAGGAAGGTCTTTGATAATATTCATGATGTGCTCGGCCTTATCACCTAATCCCACCTTATCCAGCGATTTTTCCGGCCTGTCAACCCTGAAATAAGCCAGCAGCGTAAACTTATCATCGCGCAGCTGTACATAATCGGGTATTTTGGCAACGCCTTTAACTTTTATGATATACATGTTTTTAAGGTTAAAGCTGCTTTTAAGGTTAAAGGACAAAGGCGAAAGGTAAAAGGTAGGAACCTTTCACTTTTAACCTTTTGCCTTTGTCCTTTCACCTTCCTTCCCAAAGGTATTATTTATTTAAAGACTTGACAAAAATTCCATCGTATCCACACCATCGGCATAATCCCATAATTTAGGTTGCTGGCTTTGGCCAAAACCTACTACCTGGTTTTTTACATGCAAGGGCAGGGTACTCACTATACACTGGATGTTTTCGGCATTCTGGCTGATCATGTTTTCGGCTTCTGCCATGTCATGGTAGTAGTTAAAGAATAATGCTGACAGCGGAGATGTCAGCCTGTCATCTTCTTTAACCATTAAAAAGCCGTTGTCTAAATGCTTATCACTGTTAACCAGGTATATGGATTTGTTATAATCGTAATTGTTATTGTATTTATGATGGTTGATGATTGCTTTATGATCTTCTATCGATTCAAAAAAGAAAGTGAAATCATAACCCTCAGGCACCAGTATTTTGGATACATTACGGCAGCCAAGGCCATAATAATCTAAAATATCATGGCCCAGGTTAAAAAGATCGTCGGCGGTTTCCTTGCCACTTAAAACAGCAATGCTGTTACGGTTTTTGCGGATGATATTGGGCACCTTGCCAAAGTAATAATCAAAATAGCGCGAGCTGTTGTTGCTGCCGGTGGCAATAATGGCATCAAAGCCTTGCAACCTGTCAACAAAGCTGAAAGTATCTGCAAAAGCAGGATCAATAACTACCAGTTTTTCGAGTACCGCTTTGATGAGCCGGGCATCCTGCGATGATGCCTTGATTAGCGCTTTATTACCCGATGCTATAACACAGAGTACGTCATGAAAACCAACCAGCGGGATATTGCCGGCCAGGATCAGCCCTACGTTTTTGGCGGGCTTATCTGTTTCAAAGTCATATTTTGAAAGCCAGGTGCTTAGGTCAACTTCGTTGAGCATATTACCTATGGCCGTTACGGCTTCCGAAACGCTTGCCGGTGTAAACCAGGCGTTATGATATTGTTCGTTTTCAATAAGGGCGTTTAATGCAGTATCTGGAGATAGAAGTTGCCTGCCCAGTTCCGAAAATGAATTTATTGAGTTTTTTGGATTAATTTTTGACATATATATGTTAGGGGATTAAACCCTTAAAGCCTTTTTTTGTTATATTTGTGCGCTTGCAATTTGCAGGCAAAGTTAATTGAGATTATTAGATATTTAGAAATATGGCGATTAAAATCACCGACGAATGCATAAACTGCGGGGCCTGCGAACCGGAATGCCCTAATAATGCTATTTATGATGCAGGAGCGGCCTGGCGTTTTAGCGACGGGACGGGCCTTAAAGGGGTAATTGATTTTGGCGATGGCAATACCCTGAATGCTGAAGAAACACAAGCTGCCTTATCTGACGATATATATTATATAGTACCCGATAAGTGTACCGAATGTGTTGGTTTTCATGATGAGCCTCAGTGTGCAGCAGTTTGCCCGGTTGATTGTTGTGTTGATGATGAAGATATCCGCGAAAGCGAAGAAGAACTGCTTGCCAAAAAAGATTGGCTGCACATGAACGAATAAGATTTATTTTTCAATGATATTGTAAGGGATATGCTATGCATGTCCCTTTTTTGTTTAGTAGTAAATTAAATTTTATGAATTGTTAGGCTGCTCAGGTTTGATTGAAAATTCTAAAAATATTTGTATTATCGTATAGTTTTTACCCCCTGGGCTACCGATACCAATTATAAAAGTAACATCATATTAAAATGCTAACCGTGTATTTGTTTTAAAATGCGCGCAGAATTTTTGTTTATTTGACATTTACAGAAACTATGGAGTACGGGATTTGTAACCTGTCCGTGATCCCTGTTAGGGCCGAGCCTAACGAACGGAGCGAACAGGTGTCGCAATTATTATTTGGCGAAGCATTTGAAATTACCGAGTGGCAAAACAACTGGGTTAAGATAATTGCCGAAAGTGACGGATATGTGGGCTGGATAGGCAGGCTGCAATTTGCAATGCTTGGTCATATAGCTTATAAAAATATCAGGAACCATCCACCAAAGCTTACTTATCATGCGGTTACACAAGCCTGGAAGATAAGCGATAACAGCGTTGTTTATTTACCTGCTGGCAGCTCGCTTGCTTTTTTAGAAGGTACTTCATGCCGTGTTGGTAACGAGCGGTTTGAAATAATTGGAAAAGTTGGCGAGCCCGAGGATATTGCTGCTACCGCAAAATCGTTTCTTAACTCGCCCTATTTGTGGGGAGGCCGCACACATTTTGGCATTGATTGCTCTGGCTTTACCCAGATAGTGTATAAACTTAAAGGCCTTAAGCTTAAACGTGATGCCAGTATGCAGGTAAAAGAAGGTAATAAAGTTGAGTCGATAAAAGATGCCAGACTGGGCGACCTGGCTTTTTTTGATAATACCGAAGGCCGGGTAACGCATGTGGGTATTATGCTCAATAATGAACACATTATCCATGCATCGGGCAAAGTAAAAATTGATACCATCAATGAGGATGGGATATACTCGCTGGAGCAAAAAAAGCATACCCATAACTTATGCGGTATCAGGCGTTTTTTTTAGTTTGCCGCTGGGCCTACTGTTTGATGAATTTTTTATATCCTATAACTGTATTGTCTTTACTGCTAACAACCTGCATAATGTAAGTGCCCGGTACAAATGAGGCTACATTGTTTTGCCAGTTGGGTTGCGATGATGTAGCTGTGGCCATTACCTTACCTTCGCTGTTGGTGATATTTATTTTGTACTTAAAGGTATTTCCATCACCGATTTTCATTTCGGTGTGAATTACATCGATAGCAGGGTTGGGATACAGGTTCATAACGCTGCTTATGGTGTTTTCTGGTTTGTTGGTAAACATTACGGGAGCAATTTTTGAATAGATGAAATCGCCATTTAAGTCAACCTGTTTTAAACGGTATTGGTTTAAGCCCTGTGCGGGTGTTTGGTCATTGAGCGAATAGTTTTTTGCCCCGCTTGAATAAAGTGTGCCTATTGGGTTGAATGTTTTACCATTGTCTGTACTCCGCTCAACAATATAGGTTGTGTAGTTGGCTTCATTTTCTGCAAGCCAGCTAATTTGGGCGCTGCTGTTTATTTTCTTAGCGTCAAAACTAAGTAAATGCACCATGAGGGCCTGATTTTGACGCAATACCAGTTGAAGTCTGTCCGGGCCAAAAGTAGCACTGTTGCTTTTATCTATAGTAAAATCGTATTCAGGATGAGCCTTGATATTCACCGAGTCTTTTGAAAAATTGTCCTTTAGCCAAACCTCGTACAAATCAGGAAGGTTATTTAAGTCGGTTAGTTTTAATTGGTATGGGCCGGTTGCTGTTGCATCAGCAAACAGGCGGATGGTTTCGTCGGTTTTGCCCGGCAGGGGACGGCGATTGATCGAAACCTGCACGCTATCGCTCGATAATACTGAAAGGCTTTCAAGGGCACCGCTGCCACCCAGGTCTTCGGTATCTTTATCTTTATCAAAAGCAGGCGAAACATCTTTAACAAGTACTATTGCTACACCATCCTGGTTTAATGAATCTTTAATCAGCTGCAATCGCATCAGTGGCCCCGGCCCTGTAAATTGATTGTTTTGAGGTTCTGCAGCAGCAAAACTGCTTTGTTTGCTGCTTGCCATTGCTAATGGCAAATTTCCCTGGGGGGCGCTAAGCACCTTAAGCAGCGTTGTTGATACCGGGGGTTGGGTATTTGTTTTAGCCGATTCCCTGAAAATCAGGCTTTGACCGGTTCCCGTAGCCCTGATAAAAAAGCCCTGTCCACTGGCTATCATATTACTGGCTGCCCCGTTGCTAATGCTTTGAATACCCGGATTAATTCTTGTTGTGGTATCCGCAGCTGAAGTTATTTGACTGGCATTTTGCTGGTAACTTTCATATTGTTTGTTTGTTGGATTGTAAACCCACATAGACAAGACAGGCGGCACGTTGGCGGCCACAGCAGTGTAGATCTGCGCTTTTTGACCCGAAATATAAATGGACGAAGACGGATCGGCATTTCCGCCGGATACTCCTTTACGATTAAGTTTTTCAAAATTAATAGTACTTGCGTAAGGGTTACCTACAAGATTATAGCCTTGTACCCTGCTGCCGATTGTATTGGTATATAATAATGAGCTTGACCCGTTATACCAGTGTTTAAATGTGATATTTCCCTGGTTTAAAGATCCTGTACCGGTAAAGGTGGTATTTTCGGGCACGTGCGCTACTACTGTTGCCTGGGCTATGGTTGTTGATCTGTCGCCCCTGAAAAAAAAGAGGAATCCGTTGCCCGCGTATAAAGTAAAAGTTCCGGATTCGTTATCAAATGAATAGGGTGATGAGATAATGCTGTTTACCCCCCTGTAATTGCCGGTTGTGAAACTTGTATTTGACCGTGCTGTATTTTCCCTAAAAAAATATATAGTAGGGTTATTTGCATTGGGCGAAGGGTCAAAGCCGCCAGCCGCCATAGTAGTGCCCGTTACATATGAATTAGCTTTGAGGTAGGCCAGCGTAAATGCACCGGACCCGTTGTTTACCGGCGATGTAAGCAACCTGTACCCACGGCGGCTTGCACCCCCGTTAATATAGCGCTGTGCATTTACATTGCCGGTAATGGCTGTACCCGGCGGAACGCTTGCTACAGTGGCCGAGCCCGATGCGTCAGAAATTAAAGTGAGTATGCCTCCGGTGGCCAGCGTTGCTGTACCTCCCATAGTTAATATACCTAATGATGATACGGAGAATTTACCGGTGCCCGACATTGTTTTGGTACCGCTGTTCTGAACAAAAACATTTTTAAAAACAACGCCGTTACCGCTGTCTGACGCTGTGTCTTTAAGGGACTGGGTTGTGCCTTTGAATATAACATTAGGGTTATTTGTTACAGCGTCAACTTTGCCTAAAACCGAGGTCCAGTCGCCATACACGGTCAGGTCGCCGGAGTTGATTGATTTTGTAGCTGACGACGAAAATTTTATGTTTTGGCAAACTGTTGGGATCGTATCCAGTTGCGTGGTGGTTTTACTGTATACCGTTTGCGAGGTGGGGGTAGTACCCCCATAGGCATATTCTACAGTGCAAATACCTGTCCCTGTTCCTGTATTATGGTAAAAATCAATTGAACCATCGTTGCTGCCCGGTTTAATTGGTGTGGCATTTGTTAACTTAAGAGTTGGGTTAAGTGCTGAGCCGGAAGGCACATCGACATATATATTGGCCGTAGCACCGGTTCCAAGCGTTAGGGAAATACCTGTTGGTGAAACCGAGGTATTAGTATATAGCTGCCCACCAACGGTTGTTGTGCCGCCACGCACGTAAAAAGCGGAGTTATTAATTTGGAGAAGATTTATTCCTAAAACAGCGCTTGTAGTTCCGTAGACACTTACATCGCCCGATATCTGTAAATTATTAACCGTAGATATTAATGATGTTTGGTTAACTGTAATTGCTCCAACGCTTAAAAAGCTGGTATTGCCAACCTGCAACGATGAGCAAGTTATAGTACCGGTACCCGTAATGGTATTAACAACAGAACCAAGACCAAGCAGCGTTACTACAGGTGGATTTTGGGCGATTAACCCTGCACCTGTTCCTGTACCTGATACCGTCAGGGTTCCGTTAACTGTAAGTGAGAGTCCACTTGTTGCATTAAAGGTGACCGACTTACATACGGCTGCGGTTCCGCTTGCAATTATTGGTTGAGATGAATTTAATAAAGCGAGGTTAATTACAACATCTTCACTTGCCGTTGGAAAATGGCCTAAGCTCCAATTGCTGTTATTGATCCAGCTTGTTGTTCCTCCAATGAGTGGAGGGTTCCAGATATTTTGCGCTGATGCCGCATAACTAAGAAATAAAAATAAAATCAATAAGATTGTATTTTTCATAAATATACAATTTTGATACTATTTTTTATATTCTTAAAAGCTATTTTATTGATTACTAACAGCTTTTAAAGATGACCAGTATCAACGTATAATTACGATTAAACGCCTGTAAATGTTATTGTTTTTAACGAATGAATAAAATGAATAAACAAAATAGGAATGAACAAAGCGGTCGACTTATCTATTAATATAAGTAATTTTTAGGTATGAATAATGTATTTAATAATATTTTTAACGTTTAAACATGAGTTTTAACAAACGTATAAATGCCTTAATAAAGAACACAGGTATTTAAGTTGTAAAATACGTTCACAACCGTAGGGAGGGGGAAATGATAACTGATAAATTATATAATCCGGGCTATAATTTGCTATTCAAATTTAATTTGCCAGTTGATGATGTTTTTGTCGTCGCTTACTGAAAGCAACTGATCGGGGGCGGCCCAGGCTATTTTATTGATAGAGAGTACATGACTGGGGAATCCTTTTTCCCTGCTGATGTTTTTGTAGAGTTTAAAATCATCTGACCCCCAAATCTTGATACTTTTATCCATGCTTGCAGTGGCAAAATAAGGCAGAGTGGGGTGGAACACTATATGGTTTACCGCGAACAGGTGCGCCGGAATGCTTTTTATTTCGTGATAACTGCTGGTATCCCAGATTTTTACCTGGGCATCTCTTGAGCCGGAGGCAATGTAGCTTCCATCGGGGGCGTAGGCAAGTGCAAACACAGCCATGGTATGGCCGTGGAGGGCTTTAATAATGGTATAATCTTCCAGATCGTAAACGGCAATGTGATTATCACGGCAACCGAAACACACTTGTTTCTGATCGGGAGAAACTGCTATACAACGCACCGTATCCTTAGCAACCGTTATCGTGTGCACTATTTCAAGCGTCTTAAGGCTCCATACCGACACGGTACCATCTTCAGAGGCTATTAGTAACTCATCTTTTTTAACAGACGATTTGATGTCAAAAATCGCTTTACGGTGATGACGTAATGGCTTAAGTAATTTTTGCTGAATAAAATCAAACACCAAAACCTCGCCGCTGCGTAAGCCGGCAAACATTAGAGGATGGCCCTGAGGGCAGTGAATAGCATAAATTGAAGCATTAACCGGAAACATCACCTTAATGAACGAAAAATCATTCAAACTCCACTCAACCAAGCCTTTATCGTTGCCGCCGGTAAATAATATCCCCGGCTTCTGCGATAGTTCAAGCGTGAATATAGGGTTGACGTGGCCTGTAAGTTCGGCTGTTTTTTGTACGGTGATCATTTTTTAGTTCATGGTTGATGGTTCATAGTTCATAGCCGAATAAGATGGCTTGGGCTGTTTAGCCATGAACCATGAACAAAATTACTTATGTCTTGATTCCAGGTTTTTGGCTATTGTTTCTAATGTTAAACCTTTTTCGCGAAGCAGCACCAGCAAATGGAAAACCAGGTCTGATGATTCGTTGATCAGGTCGGTTTCTGTTTCGGCAAGGGCTGCTATTACAGTTTCAACCCCTTCTTCACCAACTTTCTGGGCTATTTTATTGAGGCCTTTGTTGCGAAGCTTGTTTACGTACGATCCTTCAACCGGGTTAGTATATCTATCGGCAATGATGTTTTCCAGCTCCAGTATAAAGTTTTGATTAAATTCGGTATTGAAGCAGCTGCGTGAACCTGTATGGCAGGTAGGGCCGTCAGCTTTAACTTTAATCAGCAGGGTATCGTTATCGCAATCAATACTGATATTTTTTACATGCAGGAAATTGCTGCTGGTTTCGCCTTTGGTCCACAGGCGATTTTTTGAGCGGGAGTAAAAAGTTACGATATTTTCCCGTACGGTTTTATCGTAAGCTTCCTGGTTCATGTAACCCAGCATCAAAACTTCAAGTGTTTGCTCGTCTTGTATGATTACGGGGACAAGTCCGCCGGTTTTTTCAAAATCTATGTTCATAATAGCTGCTTTTCAATTCCCCTCTTGAGAGGGGGAGCGTAGGTTTGTGAGCTGGCAGGGGTGTGTTCTAAGCTTGACGAGAAACACACCCCTGCACCCCTCTCAAGAGGGGAATCGCGCTTGGCCACCACTTTTTATTTTAACATTATCAAATTCTAACTTCTATCTTATTATCCTGCAATATCCGTTTTAAATCCGGTATCAATATCTCACCATAATGAAATACCGAAGCCGCCAGGGCTGCATCAACATTGGTTTTTTCAAAAACATCAACAAAGTGCTCCACCTTACCGGCACCGCCAGAGGCTATTACCGGTATATGAACTGCATCGTTCACTGTTTTAAGCAGCCCATTGTCAAAGCCTCCCTTGGTACCATCATGATCCATGGATGTAAGCAGGATCTCGCCTGCGCCACGGCTTTCGGCTTCCAATATCCATTCCAACGTTTGGCGCTCTGTTGGCAGCCTGCCGCCATTCAAGTGTACTACATTTTTATCGCCAATACTGCGGGTATCCACTGCTATTACCACAAACTGAACGCCGAAAGCAGCAGCCAGTTCATCTATCAGCTTAGGGTTACGCACCGCTGCCGAGTTGATGGAAATTTTATCTGCGCCCGCATTAAGCAGCGCATCAGCATCGGCTATTTCATTGATGCCGCCACCAATGGTAAAGGGAATATTGATTTGTCTTGCAACAGCTTTTACAAGCTCCACCATGGTTTTACGGCGCTCAACGGTTGCGGTAATATCCAGGAAAACGAGTTCATCGGCGCCCTGGTTGGAGTAATTCCAAGCCAGTTCAACGGGGTCCCCGGCATCGCGAAGGTCTACAAAGTTTACGCCTTTAACAGTACGGCCGTCTTTAACATCTAAACAGGGAATAATTCTTTTCGCAAGCATGGGGCTATTTAATACATCCGTCATTGCGAGGTACGAAGCAATCCCCGACTATACAGGGCGGACCTGCCGGTAGGGGATTGCTTCGTACCTCGCAATGACGTTTTTTAATACATTGTTATATTGAGATGAGGGCATCCAGATTCCAGTGCTTCACATCTTCAATAGTGATGTGACCTTCGTATATCGCTTTCCCAACTACTACCGACTCAACTTTTAAGCGGTTAAGTTTTTCGATATCGCCCATAGAGCTTACGCCGCCTGATGCTATCAGTTTAATGAATGGTGAATGATCAAGCAGTTTTTCGTATAGTTCAATACCTGCGCCGCCCAATTTGCCATCCTTGTTAATGTCAGTGCACAGGAAACGGAAGAAACCTAAGGCAAGGCATTTATCAACATAATCCATTAGTTTGATGGGCGAGCTTTCCATCCAGCCGGAGTATTTGATCACCTCGTCGAGTACGTCGATGGCTACAACAACCTGGTCAGAACATTTGTCTTTTCCGCAGATCTCTTTGCTGAGCTCTGGTAAAAAATCAGGGTTAGTAAGGGCTTGCGTGCCAACAATTACGCGGTGAACGCCTGCATCTATCAGTTCTTTTACTTTTTCGATACTGCGGATGCCACCGCCGTATTGCACCTTCATGTCGGTTTTGCGGATCACATCAAACAGGTATTGCTGATTGCTGAAATCGTTTTTTGCGCCGTTAAGGTCGATAATATGAATGAAGTTGGTGCCGTTGCTTTGGTAGCGCTCAATCATTTCTTCAAGGGTAACGTCGTATTCGGTTACCTGTCCGTAGTCGCCTTCACGAAGGCGGACTACCTTCTTGTTCAAAATGTCAATGGCAGGAATAATGTACATATCCTTTATATTTTTGAGAAATTAGTTAACAATGTTTCGCCAAACACACCCGACTTTTCGGGGTGGAATTGTACGCCATAAAAATTATCAAGCCAAATTGATGCCGAAAATTCATTTCCGTAATCGGAGGCCAATAAAGTGTATGCTTTATCATACTCAATAAAGTATGAATGTACAAAGTAAAAATGTGAACCTGACGGTATATTTTCAAATAGCGGGTTTTCTTTTTCGGGGTAAACCCTGTTCCAGCCGGTGTGCGGAACTTTATGATCGGCGCTATCTTTAAATCTTAAAGTTTTAACCGGTATGATATCCAACAGGTTAGAGTCGCCCTCTTCCGAGTGGGAAGTAAGCAGTTGCATCCCCACGCAAATACCCAGCGTAGGTTTTTTAAGCGCCTTAATAGCCGGCACAAGCCCGGTAGCCTTAAGCTTGTTCATGGCCGCACCCGCATGGCCAACGCCCGGGATGATGTAACGGTCATACTTATCAAAATCTTCTTCGCTGTTGATAAAGCCATAGGGGATACCTAAGCGCTCTAAAGCGGCAGTAAGGGAAAATATGTTTCCGGCTCCGTATAGTATAATACCTATCATTTTTTTAGATTAAAGATGTCAGGAACCAAGATTCAAGAAAAAGACCTTTTTATTAAAATCTCTTGCTTCCTGATCTCTTGTTTCTTGCCTCTGGGCTTATAAAAGCCCCTTTGTACTTGGTAAAACCATCTTATCTACATCACGTTTTACGGCTACTTTTATTGCCTTGGCAAAGGCTTTAAATATAGCTTCAATTTTGTGGTGTTCGTTCTGTCCTTCGGCCTTTATGTTCAAATTACTTTTTGAAGCATCGCTGAATGATTTGAAGAAATGGTAAAACATTTCGGTTGGAACATCGCCCACTTTTTCGCGTTTGAAATCGGCATCCCAAACTATCCAGTTACGTCCACCGAAATCGATAGCAGCTTGCGCCAGGCAATCGTCCATAGGCAGGCAGAAACCGTAACGCTCAATGCCCATTTTGTTGCCCAAAGCAGCGGCGAATACTTCTCCTAAAGCTATACCGGTATCTTCAATGGTGTGATGCTCGTCGATATGGAGATCGCCCTTGGCTGTAATTTCCAGATCGATGCTGCCGTGGCGCGCGATCTGATCCAACATGTGGTCAAAGAAATGCAGACCGGTTGATATTTTAGCATCGCCCTTACCGTCGAGGTTTATTTTGATATAAATATCAGTTTCCTTGGTAGCACGACGGTGCTCAAATACCCGCTGACCGAGTTTCAGAAACTCATAAATCTTTTGCCAGTCGGTAGTTTCCAAAGCGATCACATCATCAATATGATCTGCTTCACTAAATTCGCTTCCGCCTAAATTGCTGTTGTTGTTAAGCCAGATAGCTTTTGCGCCCAGGTTTTTAGCCAGCAGTACATCGTTTTTACGATCGCCGATGGTGAACGAATTTTTCAGGTCGTATTTCTCCGCATCTAAGTACTGGGTAAGTAATGCTGTGCCGGGTTTGCGGGTAGGAGCGTTGTCGCGGGCAAAAGTACGGTCGATGATCTGGTTGGCAAATTTTACGCCTTCTCCTTCAAAGGTTTGAAGAATGAAATTGTGTACAGGCCAAAATGTATCTTCAGGATAAACAGAGGTGCCCAAGCCGTCCTGGTTGGTAACCATTACCAGCTCAAAATCAAGCTCTTTAGCTATTTTGGGCAGATAGGTTAACGCGCCGGGATAAAACTCAAGTTTGGCAAATGAATCAATTTGCTCATCGGCAGGCTCTTTGATCAGCGTGCCGTCACGGTCAACAAACAATATTTTTTGAAGGTTGCTCATCCTGTATAATTAGTGATTTAGTGAATTATTGAATTGGTGATTTTTTTACCTGAAAGTATTAAGGGTTTCGAGTAAAACGGTGTTTTCATCCGGAGTGCCTACTGTTATCCTCAGGCAGCCTTCGCAAAGTTCAACTTTTGACCGGTTACGTACGATAATACCCTGTTTTACCAGGAAGTCGTAAATGCCATTGGCATTAGTGGTTTTTACAAGGATGAAGTTAGCATCAGATGGATAGATATCTACCACAAAATCAAATTCTTTCAGTTGTAAAACCAACCTGTCGCGCTGTGCAAGCGTTTCTTTGATCCATTCATTAACCTGACCAACATTTGCCAAAGCCGCCAAAGCCAGTTGCTGCGATGATTCGTTTACGTTATAAGGTGGTTTTACCTTGTTCATCACCTCAATGATCTCTTCGCTGGCGAAGGCCATGCCCACGCGTAAACCAGCCAGGCCCCATGCTTTAGAAAGAGTTTGCATTACCACAAGGTTAGCGCACTCGGTAAGTTCCTGTATAAATGATTTTTGACGGCTGAAATTGATATAAGCCTCATCAACCACTACAATTCCGCTAAAGTTGGCGAGCAAGGTTTGAATATCATCGCGGTTGATGGAATTGCCAGTCGGGTTATTTGGCGAGCAGATAAAGATGAGCTTGGTGTTTTTATCGATAGCCTCGGCAATGCCTTCTAAATTAAGCTGGTAATCTTCGGTAAGGTTTACCTTACGTGCTTCAATATCGTTGATGTTCGCTGATACCTCGTACATGCCATAGGTTGGCGGCACCAGGATCACGTTGTCGACACCCGGATTGCAAAAACTACGGAACAGGATATCGATAGCTTCATCGCTGCCGTTACCCACAAAAATATTGCGCGGCGGTACGCCTTTAATTTCGGTGATGCGTTTTTTTAGATCGTACTGTAAAGGATCTGGGTAGCGGTTAAACTGCTGATCTAAAGGGGAGCCAAAGGCATTTTCATTGGCATCAAGGAAAACGCTTGCTTCGCCCTGGTATTCGTCACGTGCCGATGAATAGGGCACAAGGCGTTTTATATTTTCTCTAAGGATATTATTTATGTCGAACATTGATCATTCATATAAATTATGTCATTGCGAGCGATAGCGTGGCAACCGCACGGAAGCATGGCTGCTCTGTATAGCAAGCGATTGCTTCGTCGTTCCTCCTCGCAATGACATGTGGTGTTAAAACTATTGTTAATTGCTCATCCTCACACTCACCGCATTTCTGTGCGCATGCAAGCCTTCCAGCTCGGCCAACACTTCAACGGTATGGCCAATGTTGTTAATTCCCTCGCGGGTGATATGCTGAAAGGTGATCTTCTTCACAAACGAATCGACCGATACGCCAGAATAAGCCCTTGCATAGCTGCTTGTTGGCAGCGTGTGGTTAGTGCCTGATGCATAATCACCAGCGCTTTCGGGAGTAAGGTTGCCTAAAAATACCGAACCTGCATTGATGATACTGCCGGTGATCTGCTCCCAGCTATGAGTGGCCAGTATCAGGTGCTCCGGCGCGTATTGATTGCTGAAAGTCATTGCTTCACTTAAGCTACTGGTTACCACTATGTACGAGTTATCGATGGCCAGTTTGGCTATCTCGGCGCGGGGTAATACCGGTAATTGTTTTTCAACTTCGGCAATGGCTTTTTGGGCAACATCGGCAGAGGTACAAACCAATACCGCCTGGCTGTCGATACCATGCTCGGCCTGGGCCAGCAGATCGGCTGCGATATAGGCCGGAATAGCGGTTTCATCTGCTATGACCAATACTTCCGACGGACCAGCTGGCATATCAATGGCCGTAGTAGTGGTTGATTGGATGATGGTTTTAGCCTTGGTTACAAACTGGTTACCCGGTCCAAAAATCTTATCAACCTTCGGGATGCTCACTGTTCCGTAAGCCATGGCTGCCACAGCCTGTGATCCGCCAGCAAGATAGATCTTGTCAATACCCAACATCAGTGCCACATAAGCTATAAAGGCATTTACCTTACCGTTTTTTTGCGGAGGAGAGCAAACTACTATTTCATGACAGCCTGCTATACGTGCCGGGATACCCAGCATCAAAAATGTACTTGGCAATACCGCCGAACCGCCGGGAATATACAAACCAACTTTTTCAATCGGCCGTAGTTCGCGCCAGCAGGTTACACCGGGCATGGTTTCAACCTTATCCTCGGTTTTTAGCTGCGTTTGGTGAAATTTATGGATGTTGCTGTAGGCCGTTTCTAATGCTGCCTTCTGATCGGCAGATATCGCTTTGGCTATTTCTTCCAGTTCTGTTTTATCAAGATAAAGCTTGTTTAGTTCTACCTTATCAAACTTTAAGGCATAGTCAAATAAAGCACTGTCACCATGCTGCTGCACGTTGGCAATTACATCTTCAACAATAGCTCTGATCTCATTTGCCGGGTCAACATTGCGCTGAACCAGTTTCTGGATCTCGGTAGATGAAAGTTCTGAATAATTGTATGTCTTCATGAGCCCCCCAGCCCCCTAAAGGGGGAGTTATGTTAGTAAATAAACAGCCCTCCCTTTTACTCCCCCTTTCGGGGGCCGGGGGGCGCAACTACTATAAAATGATCTTCTCAATAGGCATTACCACAATGCCTTGTGCGCCGGCTTGTTTAAGCTGGCTTATGCGGTCCCAGAAATCGCGCTCGGGGATCACGGTGTGTACTGCTACCCAACCTTCTTCGGCTAATGGCACTACTGATGGACTTTTTACGCCTGGCAGTAAAGCCGTAACCGCTGCAAGGTTCTGTTTTTCAACGTTAAGTACCACGTATTTAGTCTCTTTAGCACGTAAAACAGATTGGATGCGCTGGATCAGTTCCAGTACAAGGTTGCTCTCTGCAATGGCTTTGCTGCCAATCAGTACCGCTTCTGACGACATTACATCGGCAAAAGGTTTCAGGCCGTTGCTTTTTAATGTACCTCCGGTTGATACCAGGTCGCAAATAGCATCGCTCAAACCTAAACCCGGTGAAATTTCAACCGAACCGGAAATAGTGCGGATATCTGAAGTAATATTTTGTTGTTTCAAAAACTTGCCTAAAATGGCAGGGTAGGTGGTAGCAATTGCTTTGCCGTGTAAATCGGCAAGGGAATTGATATCGCTGTTGTTTGGTACAGCTATTTTGAGTGAGCATTTACCAAAGCCCAAACGTTGCAGGTAGCTTACTTCAACTTCGGTTTCCTGGATCACGTTTTCACCTACGATACCCAGATCGGCAATGCCATCCTGCACATATTCAGGGATATCATCGTCGCGAAGGAACAGGATTTCTAAAGGGAAATTGGATACCGGGGAGATCAGCGAGCTTTTGTAGTTTTCAAAATTTAAGCCGCAATTTTTTAATAATTCAACAGATTTTTCGTTGAGCCTACCCGATTTTTGGATAGCTATTTTAAGTGTTTTCAAAAGATTGAATTTAAGAGACTATGATAAAAAAGAATATAAACGGAGGTTGTTATTTCGCGTAGAAACATACATATTAACTGATCACCACATGGTGGTGATGCAGATGAAGATGATGTAGTGCGATACCGTTCATTTTTTATATAGTAAAACTATAGATTAGCGCTGCAAATATAGACAGATGTTTTTTAAATCAAAATTTAATGTAAAAAAGTATGCCCATGCGTGAAATTTTAAAGAAGTTTCATAGCTTTTTAGGCAGGCTTTTAGAATTTAATTTTGTTAGCTATCGGATTTTTTGCCGCTGTTGGTGTCGTCATCGACAACTTTACACCATGCATAATTACTTTGTTAATTCATGATAAGGAAACAAAGTTGTTCGTGACAACACCATAGCCGTTAACTTAAGGGAGTAATTTGGCGCAAACCTTTTAAAATCCCCTCTCGAGAGGGGGCGCGTAGGAACGTGTTGTAGCAGGGGTGTGTTATACAAGCGATGAGCCGCACGTAGAATAACACACCCCTCCACCCCTCTCAAGAGGGGAATCGCACATTCCCACGCTTTTAAGGAGTTTTTACTTTAAGTTAACGGCAATAGTGACAACACTAACAACGGCAGGAAGGTGTTATCGGTAACAACGTCGGGAGCTGCGAAAAAGAGCAGCTTTTATTCAATTCATGGTAATCCTAAAATCCCGTAAATCACGGTTCAGAAACATATTCATAAATCGCACCCTCTTCGCCAAAATCCTTGATCTTTTTGAGGTTTTTAACTTTTTGGATGTCCTTTAGGTTGATAAGCTCCGGGTTTTCGAGCACGTTAAACCAGATGAGGTAGTAATGCTTTGCGTTATAAAACTTATCAATATCCTTAGTGAAAAAACGGTGAGGCACCAGGTAGGATGACATACCTGAAAAGAAGTAAACGGCCTCATGGGCATCAGTATAAATTTTTACTCCGGGTTTAAAGAGGCTTTGATCGCCGCTACGCAGGTATATAGCAAATTCAGAGTCTATCCAGCTTTCGTCGGTAAACCCAGGATTACCGTACTCATCAACCACCTGATCATGGTACCGGGCCTTGTCAATCAAAAATTCGCTTGTGATAAAGCCAAGCATCAATACAACCATTAGTGCGCTAACCATACGCCGCGTATTGATATTGTGTAGTTTTTTCAGCAAAAGGAGGGCCCAGCTGGTATATCCCCATAGGGCCGTAATATACAACGGTGATAACAAACGGTGATTGATACGTTCGTACCTCGAAAACGTAGATGAAAGCACAATAAATGCCCCGTAAATTAAGGCGAAGGTAATGGCAAGGTTTTCAAAACTATCAATTTTGCGGCGAAAGTAATTAAATGCAAGCGCCGCAATAAAGCCCAGAAAAATAATGACGGCCAAAGGTATTGCAGCCCAGTATTGATTGGGCGTAAGGCCTATCCAATCGCACATTACAGTACCAAAATAATAAAGGTTTTTACTGAATGGTGTAATGGACGGTTCGCGCGGACCAGTTGTTGTACCTGTTACAAAAGCATTGAAAACCAGGTTGCTTACCAATAATGAGATACAAACTGCTCCGTAAATAATAATATGAACGATTTTCTTTTTTAATGGTAAAACCCTGTCCAGCAGTAAAAGTAAGCCGCCTGTACCTACAATAGTAACTGCAGCATAGCGGGTGATACAGCTCAGGGCAGCAATTGCAGCTGCTATGATCAATGCTTTGATTGTATGCGTAAGGAGGTATTGCCTGAAGGCTACCAAAAAAAACAGGATCTCAAGAATAAACAGGGTCTCCGACCATAAGTAGGAATAAACCTGCAGCAACGGCGGGCTCAGGATAATAGCTGCAAGCATAAGCCATTTATAAACCCTTGATGCCGGCACAAAACGCTCCATTATCCACCCGCTGGTAAAAATGAGTGCAGCGAACATGATCCCGTTCATTATCGCGCCAAACTTAACCGGATCTATCTGTGTGATGAACGAAATAATACCGAGATAAATAGGGTAAAAAACCGGGAAATCAACTATTGGCACATGGTTAAACGTGAATAAGTTACCATGGCTTTTAAAGCTTCTGGCCGCACTGGTGTACATAATACTATCCGGCGAAACACCAACACCGCTATACCTGAAAAACAAGCTTAATATAAACCAACCGATAAGGGCGGCTAAAACAGCATCGAGATTTTTTAGGTAGCGGCTTTTTTGCATAGGATAATATAAATATTGGTAAAAAGCAGAAAAGAAGAAAATGTTTTAGGGCAAGGGTTTTATTTTAACCGAAAGGCATCTTTATAACCGTGATTGTTTCGCTCCTACCATGACAAGTTAAAAAAAACGTTTGTCATGCTGAGGAACGAAGCATCTTCTTCGCTCTGTATAGCGGCTTTGCCCATCGAAGAAGATCCTTCGCTATCGCTCAGGATGACAAAGGGTTATTAGCGCAATGATGTGGTTAAGATTATTTTTGTCTTAAGCTATCTGATCCAGCACTGTGCTAATAGGCTGGTCGCTGTCAATCAGGATGCCTTTTACGCCAGCTGCAGTTCCAGCTTCAACATCACGCTCACGATCGCCAATAAAGTATGATTTTGAAGGGTCGATATTGTATTTGGCTATTCCCTGCAGCAACAGTCCTGGTTTGGGCTTGCGGCAATCGCAATCGCCGGTAAAGTTAGGGTGGTGCGGGCAGTAAAAAAAGTCGGTAAGCTCAACGCCATGCTCATGATAAACCTGTTTCAAATGATTGTGCATTTTTGCCAGTTCATCCTCAGTATACCAGCCTTTGGCCAGCCCTCCCTGATTAGTAGCAATCAGCAGCATATAACCGCGATCCTGCAGGGTTTTAAGGGCATCGAAGTTGTCAAGTACATGGAAATCCTCAAAACGGCGAACATAGTCGCCCATTTCCTGGTTTAAAACCCCATCACGATCTAAAAAAACAGCTTTAACTTTATCAGGCATCGATTGTAAATTTTCGGCAAAGGTACGGAATTTTAGTTCATGGTTGATAGGTGATGAATCATGATGCCTTCTGAAGTAATGATCTGAATGAAAAGAAACCCGGTAATCCTTTAATCCCCAAAACAGGTTCAGACAAATGAGACGAAAAAAGCAACTAAGCTCCATCTCTAACATTCATTTTTCAAGCACAAAAAATAAAAACATACAACTACGTAATATCGTTAAGGATACTGCATCTAAATAAAAATGGCAGGTAAATACCAGGCCAACAAACTTAAATTAAAATGGATACATCACTTATTACAACAAGCACATCTTTAGAAGGGTATAAAGTTACCAGGCATTTGGGCGTTGTTCGCGGCATTACAGTTAGAAGCCGTAGTGCGCTGGGCAATATTGCTGGCGGGTTTCAATCATTGTTTGGCGGCAGGCTTTCAATTTATGTTGAGCTTTGTGAAAATGCCCGCGAAGAAGCTTACCAGCTTTTAATTCAGCATGCACAAGCTATAGGCGCAAATGCCATCATTAATATGCGTTATGATGCTAACGAGGTAATGCAGGGCATTACCGAAGTGCTTGCCTACGGCACCGCAGTAGTGGTTGAAAAGATTTAAAATATAAAAACCGGGAGTGATAATTCGCTCCCGGTTTGCTTAGTGAGGGTTAAGGTTATTGAAAGTGTCATTAATTATTGATACGTAGGTATCTGCGTACCGACTCATAATCGTTTATATCAATATTTTTGGCTACTGATGCCGCCACACCGCCCGGAATAATTACATAGCGATATTGTAACACGGTGCTAAGGTTTACCGAATTTGAATTATCAAGTGTATAGCGGGTAATATTAAAGTGCTTAAACCTGGGTGCAAAATTGATGACGCTTGCTTTGTTACCGGCATAGGTTATATGAGGCAGGGGGAATACGCCACCACCATAGGTAAAGTAAACCTGTATAAGGGCGTGTGACAGATTTTCGGTTGTCAGATCGTTGGCAGGGATATCCGCAACATGCATCAAACTGTTATCGATGGTACTGTCACGAAAATTTTTGGCGTACACCCAATCCGAATAAATGACATTGGCTGTACCGGCAGGTCCGCGCAAACTAAAAGCTGCTCCCCATGTTGAGCCAACTTTAGGGCCATATAAAGCGTAGTTATTTTTATCAAGATAATAATCACCGGCTTTGCCCAGTGTAGCTGCCGGAGCGCCTGTGCCACTTAGCACTGTATTTCCGTTGGTGCCGGCCGCACCTGATGGGCCTTTTAATGAAAAATTAGTTCCCCACCCTGCTGCTGTTTTAGGTCCGTATAATAAACCGCTTGTAGTATTGAGGTAAAAATCACCTTCTTTACCAATCGCTGCTGTGGGTGCAGTTGTGCCGCTATAGATGACACTTCCATCGCTGCCATCGGCGCCTTTAGGGCCTGCGGGCCCGATTGGGCCCACAGCGCCGGTATCGCCTTTGGGGCCAACGTCGCCTTTTTTACAAGCTTGCACAAGCACAAAAAGCGCAACAAATAAGATTAACAGGTAATTGATTTTTTTCATGTGGATTTGGATAAATGTGTTTGGATGTTTATTGCTGACGGTAGTAGCAAATACCTGCCTTCAGTTGCATGATCCAAAAATGCCAACCTCGCAAAACAAAATAAATAGCAGAGTTACGCTATCATAAGCGAACATTTACCCAATTAAACCACGTAGTTTAACGTTCCCTGTTTCGGTATTAACGCACACCTTATCACCGATTTTTGTAGAAAGAATAGATAAAAATGTTATCCGAACCTATCGCTATAAAACAAAAAGCACGCTGAAAATAGTTTCAGCGTGCTTTTTGTTTTATACTTAAAATACCTTATTTAAAGTATGAAAGCGGGATGGTTTTCCACATACCATGGGCAAGGTTGCCTATCAATAACTCATATATAAGATAAACCGGCCAAAACACGTAGTGGATAATAAGTAAAATTACGCTATGGTTATAATACCAGCTTATCATTAGTGTGTATAAACCTAATATAAGGTAAAGTATACTGGTTTCACGCTTTTCCATTTCGGGCTTGTTATTTTTTCAGTTAATTTACAAATAGCATTTAAATTAATGGCAATTTTTCATGTTGTAAATTACCGTGTAATCGGCGGTGCTATTGGTTTGCTGTTTGCCGGTTTTTGCATCGTATTTATAAGGCTTTTGTGCAAGCTTGTTGCTTCTGAGCTGAAATTCGACACTTAACGTATCCGTGCTGCCTTCCTGGCCGTAAGTCCATAATGCTTTTATCACATTGCCATTTAAATTACCCATCAATGAGCCTTTTCGGGCATCTTTTTCTTTAGGCAGCCAGTCCATATCGCCCGTAACTTTGTTGCCGTTAATGTGCAGGTTTATTTTTGTAGTGTCCTGACTGGCAGTTCCTTCGGTAGTATAAAAGCAATACTCCATGTTTACAGCGGGGGCATCGGGGGCGTTAGCCATGGCGGTGTCTTCCTTTTTTATTACCGTATCGGCATCATTTGTTTTTTGATTGCCCGAGCAAGAGGCAACCGTTATTGCAATAAGGGAAACAAAGCCTATTTGAAATTTCATAACTGTGGTGATTTTTTTGTTATGACTATTAAAATAGTAAAAGGTTCAATCACTAAAGGCTACAGCCATTAAATAGTTACAATATACTGATTAATATTGTTTGAACCCCGGCTATGCTTGTTTCTTTTCGGGTGGGGTTGACACAATTTCACCAAATTCATTTACATATGCCAGCATGCTCTCAAGATCGCCGCTGGTTGCATTTTGTTTGCGCTCCTGTTTACGTTGTTCTTTATCTTCCTTTTTTTTCTGGCGGTTTTTTTCCAGTTGTTTTTTCATGAATGTTGCTTGCGATTTAGCCATAATTATGATTAATTAAGTTAAACAATAGCTATTCCGTATAGCGATAAAAAGGCCGGGCAAGGCTATAAATGCCTGTTTAAGTGTGCATGAAATGATCTTTAAGTTAAGTTCCGGGCAGCAACGGTATCAGCGGGAATAAAACAGATCAGCATCAAAAATAGCTTGGCGCTGTAAGCTGGAATAGCTTTAAAATTTTGCCGTTATACACAAAGATAGCAAAAATAGCCGGATTTTCAATAGTTCACCTTCATGATGCCATAAGCGTAGCCGAAAAATTCGATATAAAACAATCTTACATGTATTTTAAAATGGGGGATAGATGTTATATTTAGCCCGCAAACCAATTCAACAATCCTCATGAAACGCAGAAACTTTGTTCAAAGCTCGGTATTGGCCGGTGCTTCGTTATTTACTACAAGTGTTTTAAAAGCTGCCTCACTTACCGGCGGTTCTGAACCTGCCGGCGAAGCAACAATAATTGCCGGCGACAAGCCTTTTAACCTTAATTATGGTATTCATGATGGCATGTTTAAAAACCATGCCGGCGATGATTTTATTGATCAAATAAAATTTGCTTATGATAAGGGGTTTCGTGCTATTGAGGATAATGGTATGAGTGGCCGACCAGTTGAACAACAAAAGAAGATAGGTGACACCCTGGCAAAACTGGGTATGGCTATGGGCGTTTTTGTACAGCCTGGGCTGGGTAATGACAGCAACATGCTTGCCAACGGCAATGCCGACCAGGTTGAAAAATTCATAGCTTCCTGTAAACAGGCTATTGAAATAGCCAAGCGTATAGGTAGCAAGCTGGTTACCGTTGTTCCCGGCGATTTTGTACGTAAGCTGCCCATTGGTGTACAAACGGGCAATGTTATTGAAGCCCTGAAAAAAGGAACGGCTATACTTGAACCACATGGCATTATCATGGTGCTTGAGCCGCTGAGCGATAATCCCGATCTTTTTCTGCGTACTCCCGATCAGGCTTATGCTATTTGTAAGGCTGTAGGAAGTCCGTCATGTAAGATCCTGTATGATATGTACCACGTACAGCGTAACCAAGGCAACATCATTCCAACGCTTGATTTAGTGTATGATGAGATAGGTTATTACCAGATAGGAGATAATCCCGGCAGGAAAGAACCCGGTACCGGCGAGGTTAATTATAAAAATATCTTTAAACACATTTATAATAAAGGCTACAAAGGCGTAATGGGTATGGAGCACGGCACAGCAGGAGCAGGGAAAGAAGGCGAACTTGCACTGATTAAAGCTTACCGGGAGGCTGATAGTTTTATTTAGCAGATGGGAGCTTTTGCTGAAGCTGTTTCCCAATGTCAATAAAACTCCTGTGATTGAGCGGGAACTCCAATATTACATGGGCGAGGCTTAAAATAAACAACCACTTGATGCCCATGCGATAATTGTAAAAATATAAACTTACCGAAGCTACCCAGAGCAGCAGGATCATAAGTGCGTTAACCTTGCTTACACGATGCCAGTTGATGACCTTTGTTTTGCTGAACCAGTTTATGTAATGATAAGTATAGGCAAATGCTATTGTTCGGGTTAATATGATACTGGCAGTGTTGGTGTATATATTGATAGTTTGATTACGCAGCGTGGTGGTGTTTATGCGGGCAAAATGCTCATAGGAGTGTATTGCCCATTGTGTTGGCACGTTGTGCATATTGTTAAATAATAAGCTTAACAACAATGGGCAAATTAAAAAGGTAATGAAAGCGATATAACCCGAAGCTCCTTTATGCTTTAATGCTCCCAGCAGTAAAAAAGCCCCGGTAAAAATATAAACGTGAATAAGCGTAGGGATATATAGTCCGAAAATAGTACGCAGTATGTTGTTTGATAGTAAAAAGTACCCCATTGCAATCAGCAATAAAAAGGCAAAAAACCTGTATAGGTTGGTGTTGATTACCAGTAATATGAACGAAAGGCCAAAGGTATAGTATACCAAATTAGCCGAAGGTATTCTCAATACCAACGAAACGATTACAACTCCTGCAATTAATAGGTAATCGTATTGTTTAAGCGTGAAAAACTGGCGGGTATTCAGCCATGATATCTCGGTGAGGTAATGCAGCGGGCCCAGTATGGCGTATGATAACAGTACCAGCTCAAACGGAATAAACAGTGCAAATACAGCCGAAGCCAGCATAGCCACTATGTTTAAATAATTGATGCGGGTAATAATGGCGGTCATTAATTGCTGATAGAAATTGTATTAGGTGAATTTACCGGCAAATTACGCAATCGCCAAATAGTAAACTAAATACTTATTTTTAATCGATGAAACTTAAGCTTCTCCTCTTTTTTCTTCTAATATCGAACACCCTTTTTGCCCAGGATACTCTTTTTGCCCGAAAATTAGTTGATACATTAACATCCCCTTATTTTTGGGGCAGGGGTTATGCTAAGGATGGTGTGCAAAAAGCTGCCGTGTTTTTGAGTGCCCAGTTAAAATCATATGGTGTAAAGCCTATGGATGGCAAAAACTTTTTACAGGATTTTAGCTATCCGGTTAATACTTTTCCAAGTAAGATGGAGGTTACGGTTAATGGGAAGCAACTCAAACCCGGCAAGGATTTTATCGTTTCGCCGGATAGCCGCGGAGTGACGGGTACCGGGCAACTGATCAAAAAAGATAGTACCCATTTTATCGATCAGCAAAACAGGATCATTTTATCGCTGGAGGATAAGCTAACCTGGTCGGTAGAGGGGAAAACTTTGGATTATACGGTGATACAGGTTGATAAAAAAGCTATTAAAGAAACTCCGGTAACGCTTAGCGTTGCTATTGAGAACAAGCTGATACCTGATTTTAAAACAGCCAATATTTGCGGTATAGTAAAAGGGACATCTAAACCCGATTCCATTATCGTGATCACTGCACACTATGATCATTTGGGCGGCATGGGCAATAAAACTTATTTCCCCGGCGCTAATGATAATGCCAGTGGCATTGCCGAACTGATGGGGCTTGCCCGCTATTATGCTAAAAACCCCTTGCCGTTCAGCGTAGCTTTTATTTGTTTTTCGGGCGAGGAAGCCGGTTTACTTGGCTCAAAATATTTTACGCAAAACCCGCTTATCGCACTTAAAAATATCCGATTCCTCATTAATCTTGATTTAAACGGAACCGGGGTTGACGGCATAACCGTGGTAAATGCCAGCGTTTATCCCAAAGAGTTTACCACTATACAACAGATCAATAAGGAGAATAATTATTTTGTAAAAGTGGCTCCGCGCGGTAAGGCAGCTAACAGCGATCATTATTTTTTTACCGAACAGGGTGTCCCTGCATTTTTTATTTACACATTGGGCGGTATAAAAGCTTATCATGATGTTTTTGACATCAGCGCTACGCTGCCACTCAATAAATATGCTGAATTGTTTAACCTGATAGTTAAATTTAACAGTAGAATTGCTGGTTCCCGATAGCCGGTTAATCAATTTAGTTATTTATGCTTAATCCAAACTTTAATCCGTTTCCTGTTTTAATAACCGAGCAACTCATCTTAAGGCGTTTTACCGTTGAAGATGCTGCCGATCTGTTTGAGATGAGATCTGACGAAACGGTGATGCGGTACATCCATCGGCCAATCAGTAAAACTGTTGATGATGCCTTTGCTTTGATAGGCGTGATAGATGAGCTGATTGGTAAAAATGATGGCATTACCTGGTGTATCTGCCTGAAAAACAGTGATAAGTATATAGGGAGCATAGGCTTTTGGCGAATTGAAAAACAGAATCATCGTGCAGAGATAGGATACCTTTTAAATCCTGCGTTCCAGGGGCGCGGGCTCATGCAGGAAGCCATGGCAGCGGCTGTCAACTATGGGTTTAATGTGCTTTTGCTACACTCGGTAGAAGCCCGTGTGAGTCCGGATAATGTCGCATCAATTAAATTGTTGCTTAAAAATAAATTTGTGCAGGAAGCCTATTTTAAAGAGGATCACTTGTTTAACGGTGATTTTGAAGACACTTTGGTGTATACGTTATTAACACAAAATTAAATCTGTTAACAAATTAATTATGCCAGCTATTTTTAATTAAAAAAAAATGATGCATGTTTACGCATAGAAACCAATTATACCTGTGCTGAAAACAATTCAGTTTAAATGGGGTTAACATTAAAAAACAAAAGAAACTTATCATGGCAACAGAAAAAGGAAGCGGTATTACCGCTTATTCAGTGAAGACAAAAACTAAAAATGTACCGATGATCAATCCCGTTATCGACGTAAAATCGGGCAGATACATTGCCACAGGAACTGACAGTGAAGGTAATAAGATGGCTGCCATTATGGGTAAAGCTACTGCCGAAGAACATATCAAAAATGGTAATGCAAAAAAAGGCTCAGGCTGGTAAATAAAAATTAAAAAAAGAATCGCCCTGTATTTTTATTAAATGCAGGGCGATCTTGTGTTTTATACCGCTGTGGATAACATACTTCGCCTTTGCTTTTCTTTTGGCAGTTCGGGTATAACTTGAAATCTGCAGGAACGCAAAATTGTTATTGATTTGCCCATTTGTAATCAGACTCATCAGTAAATTCGTGGAAAGTTATTCGTCTTAAATATCCTTCCAGTTCGTCAAGCGTATTAGTGTCAGGGCTTATTACTATTTCTGAACCCTGTTTTTCAAGAGATGCTTTAATAATTACTTCGTAATTTTTGGTGTGGATTCCAAATTCAAGATTGTTAAACCATTTATTGTTGGCTATTATTTTTCCATAAAACATCGCATGATGAAAAGATTTAAGTAATTCTGCCGATTTCAAAAGATCACCTTTTAAATCAAAGAAATTTACCGAAATTGTGGCCGAATCGCCATTTTTTTCCAATAGTAATGAGGCTTGGTGTTTTCTATCTTTAGAAGGTTTTCTCTTTAATTCCTTTTTATAGATGAACCCGCATTCAATTACTTTATGATAAGCGCTGTCGAAAACAGCTTTATCCCATCCGTATTTTTCTGCACAAAGAATAGTTATCCTGTGTATGGCGTTCAGGATAATTTTATTCTGATTTTCGGGTGAGCTTAGCCAATATTCCTTTTCGTTAAAAACAGCTTCAACATGTAGTATGCTTCCAAAATACCCTCTTATACAATCTTCATTTCCAATGTCAACGGAAATTCTTGTAGTACCTGTAGGTTTGTAACCGTTAAGAAAATCAATGTATAAGTCGGAGATTAGATTGTTTCGAATAGCCAAATCTTTATTGTTACTGTTTTCAGAGTGGCAGTAAAGCGTAATATCATAAAATCCGTAACGCATAATTCTCTTTAGTTTTACTTATCCGATGGGTTCTTCTTTTTATTCTGCAGCATTTCAACCATTTTAATTAAACGGTCCCGTCGGGTTTTTTCCTGTTTGGCTGTGAGGATCCAAAGCACATATTCTTTTTTATGACTGTAGGCCAGTGATTGAAAGTAATCAAGAACGCCCGAATGTCGCTCCAATGTTTCCTTTACATAGTCGGGCAGGGTAACTATTTTGTTATCGATATCAATAAAAGCACTGTGCTCGTTGTTCCGAACAGCGTCATTACGCCCCTCAGAAACCTTTACTGCTTCAACAGGGCGGAAACGTAATGCTGTCCATACTTCGTTAATTGCTGCTGAGGCTACCGGCCGAAGGCCATATTGCGCGGGTGCGTCCCAACTGCTCATCATTTCCAGGTCTGTTTGGATACCCGAATTTTTTTTGGGGTAGATGATCCAGAAAACGGTGTCGGTTTTAAGCAAAGGGCTTACTACCTTGAGTTCAGAGACAAGTTCGCTGCTGTTTTTTACAAATAACTGTATGCCATTAAATTCGCCGTCGGTACCAAAAATGAGGTTGGTGTTATCAGGCAAGGGGGATAAACTGTCGGGATAGCCATTAGGAGCATTTTTAATTAGCCAGCGCGAATTTGGTTTGATCAGCAATTTTTTGGCAAGGGCATTCATTGTAAATAGTTTGATAATGGATGAGGCTAATGTAAGCATTAAATTAAAATAGAATGACAAGCCGCAACCCCCGCTACGGGGTATTTTTAATAGCTTTGCCCTTACCACCATCAGCCAATTTCAATGACGCATATACTTGATAACCCTGCCTGGAACGCGCTTAGTACCGGTAATAAAACTCTTGCACAGGGAAATGATACTGCTAAATATTTCCCGAAAGAAATATCACCCTTTGTTGGGATTCCCGAAGTATCTGCCGAAAACTTTAGTGCCCTTTATGATTCCATTCCTTTTGAAAGTTATTTCATATTTATAGCCCCGCATGATATTGTGATACCCGAACGGTGGACAATAGTGCAATATCTGAAATGCCTGCAAATGGTTTTTGAGGGAGAGGTGCCTGCCAATATTTCGGATGATGGCCTTGTACCGCTTACAGGGCAGCATGTGCCTCAAATGCTTGAACTGACCCAATTGACCAACCCGGGCCCTTTTATAGACCGAACCATTGAATTTGGACATTATCAGGGTATTTTTGATGATGGTAAACTGGTTGCAATGGCTGGCCAGCGTTTAAACCCCACGCCTTATGCCGAGATCAGTGCTGTTTGCACCCATCCCGACTACCTGGGGCGTGGTTATGCGGGCAAATTATTGTTGAACCAGGTTAAACGCATTGAAGAGGCTTCCGAAATACCTTTTTTGCATGTAAAGGCCGAAAATGAAAGGGCTATTAAAGTATATGAAAAGCTCGGTTTTGTGACCAGAAAGGAAATGTCGTTTTATGTGTTAAAGAAGTAATTTCAAAAAAATGTCATTGCGAGGAGGAACGACGAAGCAATCGCATGCTTTACAGAGCGGCTATCCCTCCGTGCGATTGCCGCGCTGCGCTCGCAATGACATATTTATTTATATCGCCATCTTGGCAAAAAAGTCCCAAAGCACGATCCCTGCGGACACAACAATATTAAACGAATGCTTGGTGCCAAATTGAGGGATTTCAATACATTCATCAATAACCTGCATTACTTCATCGCTTACGCCGTTTACTTCGTTACCAAAAATCAGGGCGTATTTGCCGTCTTCGGCGGGTTGAAATTCGTGGAGCATGGTACTGTTTTCGGCTTGCTCAATGGCTATGATCCGGTAGCCTTCTTTACGTAATTGTTCAACGGCCAGTAAAGGGGTATCGTAGTAGGTCCAGTTAACGGATTGGGTTGCACCAAGGGCGGTTTTTTCGATTTCGCGGTGGGGAGGCTGGGCGGTGATACCACAAAGGCAAATCTGTTCAACCGCAAAACCGTCGGATGTACGAAAGATAGAGCCGATGTTATGCATGCTGCGTACGTTATCTAACACAACAGCTACCGGTAATTTATCCTGTGCTTTAAATTCATCAACCGTAGCCCGGTTCAGCTCATCCAATTTTAATTTGCGCATCCCTATAGTTTATTAGTTAAATGGTTCATTAGTTCATTGGTGTTTACCGCAATGAGCTAATGAACCATTATGAGGGCGCAAAAATATTAAAAAAAGCTGTTAGTTAAGTACAGATGCAAGTTCGCCTACGCCATCTCCAATAAGGGAGCTGTAAACAGATGGGGCATAGCCTATTTTTTGCGTATAATATTCGGTAACTTCCTTGCTGAAATTGTCAAATGCGTCGCCTTTTACCAGGGCAATAGCACAACCACCGAAACCTGCACCCGTCATACGTGCACCCGCAACGTCAGGGTTGGTTTTGCTGTATTCAGCAACAGTATCAAGTTCAACGCCGCTTACCTCGTATAGATCACGCAGTGAATCGTGCGAAGCGTACATCAATTTACCAAACTCTGCCAGATTGTTGGCAGCAAGGGCAGCAGCGGCCAATTTTACGCGGTCGTTCTCTTCAATAACGTGTTTGGCGCGTTTTAATACTATAGGGTCTGTTATAAGGTGTTTGTATTGCTCAAAAGTAGCACTGTCTATTTCACAAAGGTATTTGATATCCAGTTGCTGTTGCAAGGCGCCAAGGGCAGCCTGGCATTCCTGCACGCGTTCATTGTATTTTGATTCGGCCAGTTTGCGGGGCTTGTTGGTGTTTATAATAGCAAGTACATAATCACCAAGGTTGCTGTCAACTGCCTGGTAATCCAGTGTATCACAATTAAGCATTAAGGCCTTGTTTTTTTCGCCGAAGGCTACTGCAAATTGGTCCATAATACCGCAGTTAACGCCAATAAAGTTGTTTTCTACATCTTTTGATAGCTTTACCAAGTCAAGCTTGCTGTAACCGCTTGTAAACAGATCGTTAAGTGCGTAGGAGGTAACCACTTCGATAGAAGCAGATGATGAAAGTCCGGAACCAATAGGGATATCGCCATAAAATAACATATCCAGTCCTTTTAGCTGATGACCATCCTTAATAAAACGGTTAATTACGCCAATAGGGAAGTTAAACCAGTTTTCGCCGGTTTTTTCGTAATTAAGTTGCAACGGGATATCTTTTTGCTCATTAAAATTTAAACTTCTGAAGCGGAAAATGCCATCCTCATTTGGCGATGTCAATAAATAAGTGCCAAAAGTAATGGCGCAAGGCATAACCAAACCTCCGTTGTAATCAATGTGCTCGCCTATAAGGTTTACACGGCCCGGCGAAAAGTATGCGTTGTCTGCTTCTTTGTTAAAGATCTTAATAAATTCCTGGTGCAAATTATTCTTCATTATTCAGGTTAGTTTTTCGGAAAACAAATATTATAAAAATTGTCAACTTTACAGTTATAAATTTAATTTAATTTTTAATTTATTTTAATGAGATAGTTTTGCAGATATTCGAACCGGATAAAATCAGTTTAACAAGTCAAATAAATACTATGAAGCAATACCTTGTAACCGCATATGATTATACTGATGCTGAAGCGTTTGATCGCCGTATGGCAGCACGTCCGCACCATGTTGATGGTGCTAAAGCGCTTAAAGCCAACGGTAATTTAGTTGCGGCAGGAGCCATGCTCAATGATGAGGGTAAAATGGTGGGTTCAACAATGATTGTACAGTTTGAAACTTACGAGGAACTGGAAGCGTGGAAACAGGCAGATCCTTACATTACTCAGCGTGTTTGGGAAAGTGTTGATGTGAAGCCGTTTAAAGTGGCGGACTTGTAGGTACTCATAAATGTCATTGCGAGGGACGAAGCAATCGCACGGAAGCATGGCCGCCCTGTATAGCATGCGATTGCCACGCTACGCTCGCAATGACATGATTTTTAACCATTGTGCTGCGCCCATCGGCTCATTTTCCAATAACCCTGGGCATCTTTGGTATAAAAGGCTATATAGGCTTTACCCTGCATAGTGAAATTAAAATCAAATTCGGTTACGGAATTATCGTCGGGCAAAAAGTTGGTGACAATACTGTCGGCAACGGCAGCAAGGGTGATACCAAATTCATCAATCGGTTTAGCCTTTTTTTCAATGCTATCTATAAAATCGGCATAATTATTAAATTTATAATCGCCCGACGCTTCCTGCTGTCTTGCTGCTGTAAATGCCGCTTCTGCCCATTCCTGCTTATAGGTTTCCATAGCTTTGAGCAGGTCACCGGCGCTTATTTCTGGTAATCCATCGTTTCCGGTAGTATTGTAACTATTCAGTATTTCTTCTTTACTTCTCATACGGTATCAGTGGCTCGTAATTATCCTCAGGTAACTATTTTCCTATTTATTAAAATAATAAAAGGATGCCAAATTACTGACATCCTTTTAATTTTTTGAGAAATAGATCAAAACCTGTGTCATTGTGTTCTCTAACGATCCCTCGCCAGAGGACCCTTAGGTTCGGCGCTCTCCAAACATCTGATATGATATTCAAAACAGCGAATTTGCATGGCGTATACATCAGGGGGCTTTGCAAGTTTAAGTTAACCCGCAAAATTGTTTTGTCGTTTAATCAGCAAGGCGCTTTGTTTTGCCCCTCTGGGGCAAAGGGTATTTCATACCCTTTATGCTACAAACCCTTTTGCACCTCTGGTGCATCTGTCCTTAAGCATCTCAATTAATATCAGATTATGTTATAAAACCTTGCAGGCCCCAGCGGGGCCACCTGTTTATAGCTTTAAAAAAGCACATTTTTGGGCTCCGTAGGCGCCTCCTGTTGAAATTTAAGGTTGACGAATTTTGTTGGTAAACTTAAATTGCAAGAGACCCTGATGGGACGTTGTTTTTTAATTTTGAACTTTCATTAAGCCTCAGCCAAACCATTCAATACATCTATATCATCTTCTGATAGCTGAATATCGGCGGTTTTCATATTTTCCTCCAGGTGTTTAACGCTTGATGTGCCCGGAATGAGCAGGATGTTAGGCGAATGATGTAATAGCCAGCTTAAAGCAATCTGGTGCAGCGTGGCGCCATGTTTGGCTGCAATGCGGTTCAAGATAGCTTCGCCCTGTACATTGCCGCCACCAAGCGGAAACCAAGGAATAAAGGCTATGTTATGATCGCGGGTATATTCCAGCTCGGCTTCCCATTTGCGGTTATCAACGCTGTACATATTTTGTACAGATACAACCTCAAAATATTGTTGGGCAAGCTTGATGTCTTCAACGCTTACTTCAGATAAACCAATATGCCTGATCTTGCCTTCCTGTTGGGCTTTTTGTAAAAACTCAAATGATTTTTCGGCAGGCACCTTAGGATCTATCCGGTGCAACTGGTACAAGTCGATACGATCTACCTGGAGGCGTTTCAAGCTGCCTTCAAGAGCCTCTTTCAAATGTGCCGGCGAAGAGTCTATCGGCCATTCACCCGGGCCTGTACGTAACAAGCCGCCTTTGGTACCAATTAAAAGATCGGCAGGATATGGATGCAAAGCTTCGGCAATTAATTCTTCTGATACATTTGGTCCGTAGCTATCTGCTGTGTCAATGAAGTTAACTCCCAGCTCAACGGCGCGCTTCAGCACACGGATACTTTCTTCTTTATCTTTCGGTGGCCCCCAAATACCGGTGCCGGTAATGCGCATTGCACCGTAACCCAAACGATTAATAGTAATGTCGCCACCAACGGTGAACGTTTTTTCAAATGAACTTGTTGTGCTTGCCATGGTAATGTTTTTTGGTTTTATTACTGTAAAGTTCAACTAAAAAACATCACTATTGTTCATGAAATCTATAACACAAATGTCATTTTGAGGATACACTAATGGCACTAATAAAATGTGCACGAATTACACGAATTAGCGCGATTTTCCTGCGCTGTAACTATTCGTGTAATTCGAATAAATTCGCTTTCTATTAGTGTCTAATTGATTATCTTATCTCCATGCGCCCAATATCAATCCCATCAGCGTAAGTGATACCACACTGTAGCCGCCGTTTATAAATATCAGCCGCCAGCTTTTGAGCTCGAACAAACTATGAATGGCTATAGCGCAAAATGTCCAGATACCTGCAAGAAAACCGGCTGCTGTGCCCCAGGCAAGGTCGGTTTTAGCATCGGCTAAAAACATAGCGAGATTTACGGCCATAATAACGGAAAAGAAAGCTGTAAAGCCGAAAGCCCGGCCTTTATTTGATGCCTGGAGTTCGGCACTGGTCAATTTATTATCTGCCATCCAGGCGTTAGCAAACAGGGCAGGAGAATACCAGATGCCGCCAACTAAAAATGCAGACAGCGCTGCAACCACAACGGCCAGCCAGTTGATGAGTTGAAAATTCATGATATTAAAGTTTAAATTAATTGGTTGTACTAATATAATTAATAAAAGCTAAAAGCCTAAGGTTTAAAGCTTTACGTGAAACTGATTAAAAGGCTTTGTATAGTTGTTCACGCTTTTAATTAATATGGATAAGGTGAGAATAAAAAGCCCCGATTACTTTAATAGCAATCAGGGCTTCTTATTTAGTTTAAATGTGTGTTGTATGCTATTTTACGTTGTAGTGTATCACGCTGCGGCCTATGTTACCCTCGGCGTCAATACCTTCAATGATGGCGCGGTATGAGCCGCGTTGATCACTATTAAAGAAATTGATTGTTGCAGTGCCTGTTGTTTTATCGGTAATTACGTTAGGTTTCCAATAAATGGTATTGCGTAAATCGCCGCCAAGCGTACCTGCTTTGGTTACATCATATTTAGGAGAGTAAAACTCTTTGGCTTTGGTATAGCCCTGTACCGCGAAGGTTACCACATTTTGTTTTGGAATAAGCTCCTGTAACTGAGCAAGTGTGATCTTTTGTTTTTTAACAACCTTTTTATTGATCACCATTACACCCTTGGTTTGCGTACTGCGGTTGATACCACTTACACCGTCGTTTAAAAAGATCTCGACAGACTCAACTTCATTTGATGCCATGCTTGATAAAAAGTTGGCGTCAACAGGCAGGCTGCCTACATATATTTGTACCGGGGTGCGGCTGCCTGAATTGTAATCGCGGGTGATATAAAAGTTGTTATCAACATAGGTAAGCCCCATGGCCATGGTTGATAAACAGTTTATCAGTAAGGGACAACCATCTAATTGCTGTGCCGATATTTCGTGATCAGCCTGCATTGGTAAACCTGCAAATGTGCCATAATCTGTATGGCTGGCTTTCTTTACAATTTTGGTTGCCTTTACAACAACTTCCTTTATTGTACGTGAGCTTTGATATTGCTTATAGCTGTTTTGTAAATAAGGGCGGAAGGTACTGTCAATGTTCAGGATCTCATCGGGAATGTTATTGTTTTTGCTCAGCTTTTGGTAAGCCTCGCCGTTAACAGATATCACCAGGTTGCGTCCATTAGGATTATTACGGGCACTCAGGGTAATTTTTGAGGTATCCGGTACATTTACGTTCGAGAATTTAAAGTTACCCGACATATCGGTTATGGTTTCTGCCGAAAAGTTTTTATCAGGGATCAGTAATCGTAAACTGCCTTTGGCAACCGGAAGCCCTGTGTTGGTTCTTAACGTCCCGGTAACATCAATACCTTGTTCTGGCATCAGGTAGATCGGCGGGTTTTTATCGGCCAGTATATCTTCGTAATCAAAACGACGATAACCCTGGGTAAGCATTAAAATATCCAGGTTGCCCAATTTTTCATCATCAGGTTTATTGAAATAATAATTAGGCTTTTCGATATATCCTTTCAAATCGGAGGTGAGCAACATGTTACTCAATATGGTTGACTCTGCATCTTCATTTGAAGGTACGGTGCCATCATCAACAACTGCTACCGAAAAACTGCCTTCGGTTGGGGTTGTATTGTTTTTTGCAGATACGGTGATCTTGACATTGCCCCTTGTAGTATATGATGGTTTATCGGTTTTAAGTGCCAGGTTCATCTGATCGTTATGCTGGATAAATACTATCCGCTCGCATAAAGCGTATCCGCCAGATGAAAACAGCGTTACCTGTACAATACCTGTAGGGAATTTACTTTTAGGGATATTGGCCGAATAAGTTGTGCTTTGCAATACTGTTTGCGCAGCATAATAGATAACACCGCCGCTTTGCGCTACCAGGTAAAAACTTTTGTTTTGTTTACGCTGAAAAAACAAGTCGTTGGCCGATATTTTTACGGTAAGATTGGCAGGATCTGTATTGTAAACAGAAATATTTATCCCCATTGATTGTACCCGCGGCAAGTTGTAAGTAGCCTGCGAGCCATCAGGAAATGTAACGTTTGCTTTATATGATTTTTCAATATCAGGAGTAAGCGCAAATACGCCCATACCTAAATGCGCACTGCTGAACTGGGCAACTTCGGCACCTTTATCATCAACAATGGTACCTTTAACATCAACCCCCATGCCGCTTGAGGCTATCGCTTTAAAAGCTACTTTAGTCCGGATGCCATTTGTTAACTGGCCGCCTTCCGGAAAAAACTGTACGTCGTAACCTTTAACTGCAGTACGCATAGAAAAGCTGCTGCTGATAGTTTTGCGGTCGCCTACGTCAATGGCAGTAACCAGGATGCCTCCTGTAATCACGTCGGCCTGGCTTTCAGGCAGGTCAACCTGTAACACGCCTTTATCATCGGTGGTACCATGGCCTTTGCTTACCGGGTCGCCGTTTTTCATCAGCTGCCAGTTTACTTTTTTGTTGGCATACGGAGAGTTATCGGGCCCTTTGTATAGGATTGTTGCATCAACTTTAACGCCAGTTTTTTTGCTTGAGCTTTTGTAGGTGATATTAGTGCGTACCTGGTTATCAATGGCATTACCTACATTAAAGGTATGGTCATAAAAATAATCGGGGTCAAAATTGCGCATCCAGTTGGTATAGCTGCGCAAACGATAGGCCCCCTGCTTATAAGTATCACCGTTAAGTACAATATTGCCGCTTGCAAAACCATTAGTAACCGTAATGCGCTGGCTTTCAACTACCGAATCGCGATTGTTGATGAGGTCGACATAAACAATGCGGCTCAATGCAGATGGCTGGTGCTTTTCAATAGTTACATAAGCCTTAAACCAAATGGTATCGCCAACAGCGTAGTAGGGCTTGTCAGTATGCAGATAAACTTTCTCTATCGGATAGCTGCTGCTAAACTTGCTGGTTTTTTCAATTATGGTTGTTAGGGGGATGCTATCCTGCTGGGCAAAAACGGATGCACCAAAAGCAGTTAACAGGCATAATAGGAGTAAAAATCGACGTATGATCATCAATGTAAATTAAAGAAGTAACAGGGGCTAATATAAACATTTAGCCGTATAGCATTTTTAGCCGCCATTTATTTAACACTTTTTTACAAATGATTTTTGGCTGCCCGGGCGAAAGTTAAACGCTAAAAGCTATATGCTTATATAAAATAGCACAATTGTTACTTAGCTGCAGTTTTGGCCTTGCCTTCAACATGCACCGAAACCATGCTTGAGTGGATCATGCCCAGTGTTGTGCCTGGTTTTACGTTAAGATAGAACTTAAAATAGCTCTCCATAACTGCTTTTGAAGAGTGGATATAATCGGCTTCAATCTCTTTTTCTCCGTTAAATCCAACAAGAGGGATGCCGTAAAATAACCGGCCCTTATCGTCAATATACATGGTGAAGGAATAGTAAAAATCCTTGTATGCGTTTTTGATCACAATGTCGTAAGTCGGGTCAAGGTAATCGTCAGAGTTATCGAAGTTGTTGAGGATATCGGGTTTGGTGGTTCGGCGTGAAACGGTAACCAGCGGGCTTCTGCTACTTATTTCGGCCGGTTGTCTTGCTGCAAAAGCTTTTGTGTAGTCTGCTGTTGCTTTTGCGGCCAGTGAGCGAATGAACAAAGTATCGGCACGGCTTGGCTTTCTAAGTGTAGTTGTATCGGTGTGCAAAACGTTCTTTACGTAATTATCAGCAAAAAAACGCATGAATACTTTGGTGCCCTTAACATCAAGCGAATCACCTTTTTGGATCAGGATCTCCATGGTTATGCTGTCCTTATTGATTTGCCTTATTTTTAACCATGAACGGGCTGCATTAAAGATAGAATCGTAGCCACGGGTAAGTGGGAAATTAATAAAAGCGTTTTTGGTGGGACTGAAAATGCTTACCGAATCGTCCGAAACAAACTTTAGTTTCCATTGGGGCTCTAACTGGTAACCATATTCGTTAAATGAAAGCCCATTGCGCTGCCGTCTTGATACTTCCGAATAGTTGATCCCGTTGTAAGGCTTAAAAGAGATCAGCTCTCTTTTCTTTTGGCCCGATTGGCTGTTACCGCAACCACAGATACAAGCAGATGATATGATGAACAGCCCAAATGCTGCCGTTTTTAATGTTTTTAGATTGATGAGTAGCATTGCCGCTAAAGATATAGATAATTCAATAAAAGGCTAAAAAAACAGGGAAATCGCGTTTAAAATGAGCAGACCTACAAATAGAAGGAGGGTCGGGAATTTTTACACGAATTGATTTTCAAATTGGCCACAGTTAATCGAATTACACGAATTTTTCATTGATGGCAATTTGAAATTAGTGTAATCCTGTTAATTCAAAAAAAGTTGTGTGAAAATGTCTTATCTATCCTCCTCTAATAGTTAACACTTTTTTAAAAACAATTTCCCTGGGGACATTGCGCTACAGGAAGGACGTCATTGTGAATTTCTTGCTAATACCTGTACAGTTGGTCTGCCGGTAACATGAACCGCTATCTCGCTGGTATGCGTTATGCCAAGCGTTTTACCGGGAATCAAAGTGAGATAATATTTAAGATAACTATCCATCACTGCTTTTGATAGATGGATGTAAGTGACTTTGCGATCTTCTTCTAAAAACACGGTTAGCGGTTTACCATAATGCATTTGGCCGGCAGGGTCAACAAATAACGAAAATGAATAATAAAAACTGCTATATGCTTTATTTATGGTGATATCAAATTCGGGGCCCATATAGTCGTCAGAAGTACTAAAATTATTAAGCATAGTTGGCTCAGTATGGCGTTTGCTAATAGTAATTAATGAGCTTTTACTTTTCAACTCAACAGGTTGCCGGGCGGCAAATGCTTTAGTAAAGTCTTTATTGGCAGTATCGGTTAACGATTGTATGTATACAGTGTCTTTTCGACTGGGGCTTTTGCGTTTGCTTATATCGCCATGAAGAACGTTTTTGATATAATTATCGGCATAAAAAATCATATAAACTTTGGCACCGCGCGTATCAACCGAATCTGCATAGGCCTTGAGCAGCTCAATGACCATACTGTCTTTGGTCATGGTTTTAACCTTGAGCCAGGTACGGGCCGTATTAAAAATAGAATCATAACCACGGGTAAGCGGAAAGTTAATGAACTGGTTTTTGATAGGACTATAGATACTGGTTGAATCGTTAGAAACAAATTTCATTTTCCATTGAGGCTCTAACTGGTAGCCATAGTTGTTGAATGAAAGTCCGTTTTGTGAACGGCGTGCTATTTCGGTATAGCTGATACCTAAAACAGGCTTAAAGGAGATCAGGTCTTTTTCACCGTTATGTTTAACAACCTCACGTTGCTTGCAGGCGAAGCAAAACAAAGTCAAAAAGACGCAGGTTAGTTTTGTAACAGGTTTAGCTTTTAGCATATAGGTTTGATAGTATCATAAATATATGATATTTACTAATGCTCAGATGTTAAATAATGCTAAAATTGCAGGCTAAAACAAATTTGATGGCAACTGAAATAGAGCGTAAGTTTTTAGTAGATCATGAAAAGTGGCAGCGGTTAGAAAAGCCAGAGCCTATGCATTTCAGGCAAGGGTATATTTTTAGCGACGAAAAGAAAACCATTAGGATACGGGTTACTGATACCGAAGCATATATAACCATAAAGGGGGGCACAGCCGGCTTTAGCCGCAGCGAGTTTGAATACACCATTCCCAAAGCCGATGGTGTTCAATTGCTTGATAGCTTTGCCGCCTCAGAGCTGGAAAAATACCGTTATTGTATAACCCATGCAGGCAAGCTTTGGGAAATTGATGAGTTTTTAGGTGATAACCAGGGGCTGCTTATGGCCGAGATTGAACTTGACAGTGAAGACGAAGAGTTTGAATTACCTGCCTGGACAACTATCGAAGTAACCGATGATAAACGATACTATAATTCCTTTTTAAGTATTAATCCGTTTAAAAGCTGGTAAAAGGTTTTCAGGCACATTCAGGTAAACCAAGCAGGTAATCGGGTTCCGATTCGTCATCAACAGTCTTTACATATTTGTTGCCTTCAGGGCAAACAGCCGGGATCAGGCTGGTTTTATTACCCTTACTATCTATGATGTAAGCATCACCGTCTTCGTTTTTTATCCAGTCGTAAAGCTTTGATCTTTCTGTGAGGCCTTTTACATTGATCCGTTCGTTGATCCACTCAAGTGCATCGATAGCCACATAGGGGTTTTCATGTGGCCGGGAATCTGTTTTTATACATACTATGCGTACTGCCATTGTGTTATCTGCATTAAATGTTCAGGTGCGATAAAAATATGGCAAAAAACAAAACGGCGAAATAGGTATAATCACCCAATTTTCACTACGTAAAATTACCTATAGCATACGGGTAGCTACTTTTTTTGGCGTAGTAAGCGTTTAATAATGAGGGTAATAAATGTAAATTGAAAAGCTTGGTAGCATTGAGCTGTGAAAAATAACAAAAGCTATTGCGTAACCAAAAGGTTTCATTTAAATTTGTAACCGAACGGTTTCATTTAGCCGTTGGCTTACTATGCGAAGAGATGTTTTTCAGGCCATTGCCGATCCTACCCGCCGGGAGATTATTAGCCTTCTGGCTCACCGGGAGATGAACCTTAATGCCGTTGCCGATAATTTTGACATCAGTCGCCCCGCCGTATCCAAACACATTAAAATATTGACCGAATGCGGTTTGCTTGTTATTAAACAACAGGGCAGGGAACGCTATTGCCGTGCCGACCTGAAGCAGTTAAAGCAGGTTACAGACTGGGCCGAACAGTACCGCCAATTCTGGACGCAGAAACTGGATGCCCTGGATACTTTTTTAGCCGATGAACAAAAAACAGATAACCATAAAAGCAAAAAACTATGAGTACGCAACCATTTGTTATTGAAAGGGTTTATGCAGCCCCCATCCAAAAAGTATGGGAAGCTATTACCGTTAAAGAAAAAATGAAAGCATGGTATTTTGACCTTGCCGAATTTAAACCCGAAGTGGGTTTTGAATTTGAGTTTACCGGGGGCGATGAAAATAAGCAATATCTTCACCTGTGCCGCGTAACTAAAGTTGTTGAAGGAAAAACCATTGCTTACACCTGGCGATATGACGGATATGAAGGCGAGTCGGAAGTTACGTGGGAGCTTTTCCCGGAAGGGGAGGGCACTAAATTAATTCTTACCCATAGCGGTCTTGAAACCTTCCCGCCGCTGGATGCCTTCAAAAAGGAAAACTTTGCTGCCGGCTGGACTCACATTACAGGTATTTCGCTTAAAGAATACCTGGAGAAATAGGCATGCTATACTAAACTTACGAAGTCTTCAAGACTTCGTAAGTTTTAAGGAAGGCGTGGAGAACCTTCCGTGAAGTAAATAGCTAAAACAATAAAGTTGGGTAAACGCCCGACTTTATTGTTTTTAGCCATTAGTGATTTAATGCAAGCTAATGCTCGCTCCAATTTGTTTCAATATCCCAAGCTCATCCGAGCTTCCCCAACGTTCAATCATTTTACCGTTTTCAAATTTTGAGATTTGCATTCCGCGGGCCTCAATGCTTTTATTTGTAGCTGGGATACCATTAAAGTCGCCTTTGTGCGTTCCGGTTAACGTATATGCGAATGATACGTTCTCATCGTCGGCAACTAATTGCTCAACAGCCAGCTTCATATCGGGAAAAGCGGAGCTCAGCTTAGTGAAAAAATCAATATATCCTTGTGGACCTGCAACCTGGCCTGGAGCCGGATCGTGATCTATAGAATCGGCAGCTACCAAATCATTAAATGCTTTGAAATTTCTGCTGTTAACAGCTTCGCCAAACTTTTGCTGTGCGGCGATATTGCTTTGTTTGCTCATGGTGTAAATGTTTTGATAGTGATTAACAAAGCGGATGCCGATAATGGTTTCATCCTGAAAATATTACTACAAACCCACAACCTAACAGAGTGGAAGGCAGCTGCTACGGAGTAAAACAACAAAGCCGGGCATTTGCCCGGCTTCATAATTAAAACAATATGATAAGGAGATATCTGCTTTAGAAGTCCAATCAACCTCTGATCTATAACCTCCAATCTCTACCACTAAAACACCTGGTCGAACTGGTTAACGGCATCTTTGCTTTCCAGCAGGGAATGGCCCATCAAAAATTCATCAACCTTACGGGCGGCTTCACGGCCCTCAGATATAGCCCATACAACCAATGATTGTCCGCGGCGCATATCACCTGCTGTAAATACTTTACTTACGTTGGTACGGTAAACGCCTTCTTTGGCTTTAACGTTTTTACGTTCGTCAATATCAACACCAAGCTGACTGATGAAAGTATCATGCTGCGGGTGTAAAAAGCCCATAGCCAGGAATACGCGCTGGCAAGGAATTTCACGCTCCGAGCCTTCAACTACATGGAATTTTACCGGGCGACCCATAAAATCCTGCTCCCATTCAACATCAACTACCCTTAGGGCACGCAGGTTGCCTTCTTCATCACCTAAAAACTCTAAAGTGTTTACACCCCAGAAACGGTCGGCTCCTTCTTCATGCGAGCTGGTGGTTTTCAATACCATTGGGTAAGTAGGCCATGGCATGTGCTGTGTACGCTGAGCCGGTGGCTGGAACATTACCTCAAATTGTTTAACAGATGCGGCACCCTGGCGGTTTGAAGTACCCACGCAGTCAGATCCGGTGTCACCACCGCCAATTACAACAACGTCTTTGCCTGTAGCAATGATCTCCTCGGCAGTAACTTCAATATTGCTAACACGTTTGTTTTGCTGTTTCAGGAAGTCCATTGCAAAATGGATGCCTTTTAACTCGCGGCCCGGAATGTTCAGGTTACGCGGGATGGTTGAACCACCTGCCAGGATCACGGCATCGTTATTACGTACCAGTTCATCGGCAGCTACGTTTACACCAACCTCGCTGTTGTATTTAAATACAACACCATCTTTTTCCATTACTTCAACACGGCGCTCAACAACCCATTTCTCTAATTTAAAGTCAGGGATGCCGTAGCGAAGTAAACCACCTGCACGGTCATCACGTTCGTAAACGGTAACGGTGTGGCCAACTTTCACCAGCTGAGCTGCAGCGGCTAAACCCGCAGGGCCCGAACCTACAACAGCTACCTTTTTGCCTGTTTTAACAAGTGGGGCAGTAGGTTTTACAAGGTTCTTCTCGTAAGCGATCTCGATAATATGGCGCTCAATTTCCTCAATAGCTACAGGCGGCTTGTTGATGCCCAGTACACATGCTGATTCGCAAGGAGCAGGGCAGATACGGCCTGTAAACTCAGGGAAGTTATTAGTTGATGATAATATGTGGTACGCTTCTTCCCAGTTTTTACGATATACGGCATCGTTAAACTCAGGGATGATGTTACCTAAAGGGCATCCCGAGTGACAGAAAGGGATACCGCAATTCATACACCTTGCCGATTGCTGGTTAAGCTTCTCTTCGGGGTACAAATTAACAAATTCGTTATAATTCTTAACGCGTTCAGCAGCCGGAACTTTTGATGGAAGTTCGCGATTAAACTCCTGAAATCCTGTAGGTTTTCCCATTTCTTAGCCTATAGTTTGATATTGTGACTTCTCTAATACTTTTTTATACTCTCTCGGATATACTTTCACAAACTGGGTTGATGCTTCATTCCAGTTGTTCAGGATTTTTTGAGCCAGTTTACTACCTGTAAGGGTGATATGCTTGCGCAGCAGGGTAAGGATCTGCTCTTCGTCTTGTACACTTAGCGGGTCAAGATCAACCATTTCGGTATTGCAGTTTTCGGCAAAAGTACCTTCAGGGTTATAAACCCAGGCAATCCCACCGCTCATACCTGCAGCAAAGTTGCGGCCTGTATTGCCAAGGATAAGTGCACGGCCACCGGTCATGTACTCACAACCGTGATCGCCAATACCTTCAACAACAGTTGTAGCACCTGAGTTACGTACCGCGAAACGTTCGCCGGCCATACCGCCTACAAACAACTCACCTGATGTAGCGCCATAAAGGGCTACGTTACCGATGATGATGTTATCTTCAGGTACAAATGTTGCGTTAGCTGCCGGATAAACGGCTATCTGAGCGCCCGACAGACCTTTACCTACGTAGTCATTAGCTTCGCCTTCCAGCTCGAAAGAAACACCTTTGGTGGTGAATGCAGCAAAGCTTTGACCTGCCGAACCTTTGAATTTGAAGTTAACGGTATTGTCTGGTAGCCCAGCCGAACCATACACTTTAGAGATCTCGTTAGATAACAAGGTACCGATGGTACGGTCAACGTTGATCACATCAAACGAAGCAAATACCGGGGTTTTATCTTCAATGGCAGGCTTTGCAGCTTCCCATAGTTTCCAGTCAAGGATATTGGCCATGCCATGATCCTGTGATTCGCTGTTGTACAAGGTCATGCCTTTGGTGTTGGTAACCGGGTGCAGGATGCCACTCAGATCGATCTTTTTGGCTTTCCAGCTTTGCAGGTTATCTTTTACTTTCAGGAATTGTACGCGGCCAACCATTTCATGAATGGTGCGGAAACCAAGCTCGGCCATGATCTCGCGTAACTCTTCGGCCATAAAGCGGAACAGGTTAACGATATGTTCAGGTTTGCCCGAGAATAATTTACGTAATTCAGGATCTTGTGTAGCAACACCTACAGGGCAGGTGTTTAAGTGGCATTTACGCATCATGATACAGCCGCCTGCAACAAGGGCAGCAGTAGCTACACCCCATTCTTCGGCACCCATAAGGGCTGCGATAGCCAAATCACGACCGGTTTTCAGCTGACCATCTGTTTGTAATACCACACGGCTACGTAGTTTGTTACGTACCAGTGTTTGGTGTGCTTCGGTTAAACCAAGTTCCCATGGTAAACCAGCATGTTTGATAGAGCTTATTGGCGATGCACCTGTACCTCCGTCATAACCGGCAATCAGGATCACATCGGCGTGTGCTTTGGCAACACCGGCTGCAATAGTACCTACACCTGCTTTTGATACCAATTTAACGTTGATACGGGCAGCGCGGTTGGCATTTTTAAGGTCGAAGATAAGTTGTGCCAAATCTTCGATAGAGTAAATATCGTGGTGCGGCGGAGGTGAGATCAAACCTACACCCGGCGTAGAGTGACGGGTTTTAGCGATCCAGTCGTCAACCTTGTGGCCCGGCAGCTGACCGCCTTCGCCTGGTTTTGCGCCCTGCGCCATTTTTATTTGTAACTCATCGGCGTTGGTAAGGTAATTTGACGTTACCCCGAAACGGCCTGATGCTACTTGTTTGATAGCCGAACGTAATGAATCGCCGTTTGGCAATTTATCATAACGCATTTCGTCCTCGCCGCCTTCACCTGTATTGCTTTTACCGCCAATACGGTTCATAGCAATGGCCATGGTACTGTGTGCCTCGTGCGAGATAGAACCGAATGACATAGCGCCTGTAGCAAAACGCTTCATGATGCTTTCTGCAGGTTCAACCTCATCAATGCTGATAGATTCGCGGTGATGCGCAAAATCAAGCAAACCGCGAATGGTAAAATGCTTTTCGGTTTGCTCGTTAACTACCTTGGCGTAGTTTTTATAAACTTCATAGCTATTGCTGCGTGTAGCATGCTGCAACAAGTGAACCGTAGTAGGGTTAAACAAGTGGGCTTCGCCGCGGCGTTTCCACTGGTAAATACCACCCTCTGGTAACAGGTTATCAGCACCTTTAGCCTCAAAGCCCATTTTGTGTTTGCAAAGTGCTTCGCGGGCAATTTCGTCAAGGCCTAAACCGCCTATACGGGTAACAGCACCGTGGAAATATTTGTCAACAACAGTTTTGTTCAAACCAAGGATCTCAAATACCTGTGCCCCATGGTATGACTGCAATGTGGAGATCCCCATTTTTGAGAAGATCTTCAGCAAGCCGTCATTAATAGATTTAACGTAGTTATTACGTAGCTTTTTGATATCGTAGCTGGTTTCAAGGCTACCATTGTCTTTAAGCGTTTCAATGGTTGAAAGCGCCAGGTACGGGTTAATAGCAGTAGCACCGAAAGCCAGTAAGCAAGCAAAATGGTGAACTTCCCAGGCGTCGCCGGTTTCAACAACCAGGCCTACAGCACCACGACGACCTTTGCGGATCAAATGGTGGTGTACTGCAGATACGGCAAGTAGGGTAGGGATAGGGGCATGCTCAGAATCAACTGCACGATCCGAAAGGATCAATACCTCAAAGCCGTCATCAACAGCATCTTCGGCATAGCGGCAAAGGCGGGCAATACCTTTTTCCAGTGAACCTGGCAGGCCATCAGCCTTAAAATATGTTTGCAGTGTTTTAGCGTGGAACAAACCGGTATCGATACTACGCAGTTTTTCTAACTGGTGGTTTTTCAATATCGGGTGTTTCAATACCACGCAATGACAATGCATTTTATCTTCGTCCAAAAGGTTGCCATTGTTACCAATGAAGGTAGCAAGGCTCATCACCAAGCGCTCACGGATCGGGTCGATTGGCGGGTTGGTAACCTGGGCAAAGAATTGTTTGAAATAGCTTGAAAGGTGCTGAGGTTTATCCGAAAGGATAGCCAAAGGCACGTCGGTCCCCATTGAACCTACAGGCTCCTTGCCATCAAGAGCCATTGGTTTAATAATGGTGTCGATATCTTCACGGCTGTAACCAAATACCTGTTGGTAACGGTATACAGAAGCTTCAGACAGGTTGGCGAAAGCCAAACGCGGTTCTGTAAGCTCGCTCAGGTTAATTTTATAGTTTTCAAGCCAGCGGCCATATGGCTGCTGTGAAGCAATTTGTTGCTTGATCTCTTCATCAGTGATGATGCGGCCTTTTTCGGTATCGATCAGGAGCATTTTACCCGGCTGTAAACGGCCTTTGCGTAAAACAGTGCTCTCATCAATAGTTAAGGTACCTGCTTCAGAAGCAGCTATCACCCGGCCATCATTAGTGATCACAAAACGCAGCGGACGTAAGCCGTTACGGTCAAGCAGGGCACCTACCAATTTACCATCGGTAAAGGTAATTGCAGCAGGACCATCCCATGGTTCCATCAGGGTAGCGTGAAACTCATAGAATGCTTTTTTAAGCGGATCCATAGCTTCGTTGCCATCCCACGCTTCCGGTACCAGCATCATCATTACATGTGGTAATGAACGGCCTGAGTGCAGCAATACCTCGATGATATTATCCAAACAAGCCGAGTCCGACTGATTGTTATCGATCACAGGCAACAACATCTCCATCTCTTCGGCAGTAAAGTATGACGAAGCGTATGATTTTAAGCCGGCGTAAAACCAGTTTAAGTTACCGGTTAAGGTATTGATCTCGCCGTTATGGGCAATTAAGCGGAACGGCTGGGCCAGTTTCCATGAAGGGAAAGTATTGGTTGAGAAACGCGAGTGGATCATGGCAAAGCCTGATGCAACACGCGGATCAGAAAGGTCGGCATAGTATTTACGCAACTGGTAGGTAGTAAGCTGCCCTTTGTAAATAATTGTTTTACAGCTTAATGATGTAAAATAAAAATTTTCAGAAGCACCGGCTACAGTTTCGGTAATGGTTTTGTTGATATACCTCCTGAGCACAAACAGTTTACGCTCAAAATCTTCGGCGTTGGTAATATGATGCGGACGGGCAATATAAATTTGCTCAACATCGGGCTCGGCCTGACGGGCTGTTTCACCAATAACTGACGAGTCAACGGTAAGTTTACGTTCGCCCAGCTTATGTAAGCCTAATTTTTCAATTGCATTGTTAATAATGGTACGGCAGGCCTTTTTCTGGGCCGAATCCTTGGGTAAGAAAATCATACCTACACCATACTCACCTGGTTCGGGCAGGCTGATCTCGAGGTTTGAGCATTCTTCCATTAAAAACTCATGGGGCAATTGTATCAATATACCCGCTCCGTCCCCGCTTTCGGGGTCGCATCCGCACGCACCACGGTGCTCCATGTTTTCAAGCATGGTCAACGCGTTATCGATGATATCGTTGGTTTTATGACCGTTTATATTGGCTATAAATCCCGTTCCGCACGAATCGTGTTCAAATTCCGGTCTGTAAAGACCCTGGTGGCTATCAGTTTGATCCATTGTTTAAATTAAACCGTTTATAAAATTTATAAGGGGTGTAACCACGAAGTTACCAAAACTCAAATAAATTATAAAATTTACGGTAATTTTTAAAGAATTCTAAAAAATCAATTATTTATATCATAATTATTTAACATTATCTCAACAAAAAGAGATAAATATTATGATGTACAAAATGAAAGTACGAAAAAAATTATTTAGAATCAATATAAAGTTGCAGTAACTGCGATTTAATCATTTATTAAAACTGCAAACTATGCTATAACCAAATTAAATTTTGCCGCAATTGCCTATGTGGATGGTATATATTGGGGAGAAAGGATCATGGTTGATGCTTCATAGATCATGGCTGATAGTAGAGTGTATGTGGTTTATGATATTGGTTTTGTAGCATAGCCGTGAAAAAGGAGAAGAAGTAAGCATTCAATCCGATGAATCTGTTAATCTTATAAATCAAGGTTCGGAAAAAGCGAGGGATAGAAGTATAATGCTTAGTAAAAGAAGAGTACTGAGCGGTTGCTCAGCGGGCGGAAGACTTCCGAAGTTTTTAAAACTTCGGGAGTCTGGATCTTTAGCCTGAAAACCCAGGCTTAACTTTCTTATAAATGAAATAGTTAATAATTCCCTATGAACCATTAACTACCTGTAAACACATAAATATGAACTCTGCACTTCCGTTTTAACCTTAAATGACGTATTGGCTTCAACCTCAAATGTTTGTCCGCCTGTAAATGTTTCCCATTTGTCCTGTCCGGGCAGTAATGCTTCAAGGCTGCCTTCAATTACGGTCATGGTTTCATGGCTTGATGTGCCAAATTCGTATTCGCCGGGTTCAATAACACCAATGGTTGAACGGCCCTGCGGAGTAGTGTATGCCAGTGATTTAACGGCACCTTCAAAATATTCGTTTACGTTGATCATGTTTAAAAATTTCGGCCTAATATGGTTAAATAAAATGATTTGTATTATAATTGGGGCTTAACTATTAAAAGCCGCCACATGGGCGAATGTTAAAATATGTGAAAAAAGTAACTTCCGTTGTGATTATTACTTCTTAAACATCGTTATTTGCATAAAATTTATATATGAGGAAAATCCAACTATTAATGCTGTTCGTTTTATCAGCTATAATATTCCAGGGCTGTAAAAAGGACGTTGTTACTTCTGCTTCTACTACTTCCGACCAAATACTTGCTGCTACTATAAATGGTACATCATGGATCCCTGATGATGTTACTGCTTCAATAACTTATGATGGTACCGCTAATACAAAATCATTTGATGTAATGGGTACTATTGATTCAAAGAGGGTTAAATGGACAATTACTTTAAGCGATGCAGCTTCTGCCACCAATGTAAATACTTTTCCATTAAGCACATACAGGGTTGATGGAACGGATAGGGTGAAGATGACATATTATACATCGGCAGATGGTACCACTTACGAACAGGTGGGTAATGTTGAACCGGGTTCGGGCACTATTATAGTAACATCTATTGATCCAACCAAAAATGTAATAACCGGTACATATACCATGACTGCAAAAAAGGTTAACTATAATGACGACGGAAGCATTGAGTCGATAGAAACGTCACAAATTTTAAGCGGTACATTCACCAATTTACCATATACCTTCAGCACTAAATAATATAATACACTAATAACAAGTGTAAACAAAGCCCCGTTACAGCATATGTAAACGGGGCTTTGTTTTTGTATACCCATGCCGGGCGAATGACTGTATTTAGTTGATTTAGTAGGAATTGCAATCAATTAAATCTAAATTAGGTTAAAAGTACCCGTATGGAAAACTTCTGGCAGGAAAAACATGAATGGTTAAACAAATTAACCTTAGAGGATGCAAAGTTCATATTTGAACAAGCGGAAAAAGCATTTGACTACACTATTGAAACAGCCAAGGGCATTTACGAACGATCAAACGGATTGCTGACATTGGTTTCGGGAATCCTGATTGGCCTTGTGGCTTATGCCATAGGAAAATGGAAGGATACGCCACACATGGATAGCCTGTTGTTTACGGCCATTGTAGGGATATTTTATTTTTTGATAGTGGGATTGATGTTTGTACTGCAAGGCTTAACACCAAGCGAATACTTACTGCCTGGTACAAAACCTAAGATTTATTTTGATAAGGCATTTTTTCACAAGGATATTGCCGATAATGACAGGATCCTGAGATTTTATAAAGTGGAGATTATCAATTTTCAGGACAGGATTGATCAAAACACGAAGAAAAATGACTACAGGTGGAATATTTATGTGCTTTGTTTGAGGGCAATATTCTTTTCGCCTGTAGTAATGGGCATTGCGTTTGCCGTTGCAACTATAGCTTCCTGATTATTCAGATTCAAGATAATCTGCCTGATCAGATGATGATAGGTCATCACCGTTCCACAGACCTGGCGTGTCAAAATCGCCTTCCAAATAAGGTTCGCTGTCTTCGGCGGCAGGCATGGCCTCATCAAGGTTGATATCTGACCTGCCCACACGGCCCTTGCCTGATGTTTTGATATCCCAAATGTCAGGCACATTTGCACCGTCTTCTTCGGGTGTGGGTATTTCGTCCGGGTCTGGAAGTTGGCTCATAATCAAATAATTATTGCTGATTAAAGTTAATTTATTATTTGTATAAAAGCAAATGATACATTGATATCAATCGTTTATTCAATGTTCTTCAAAAAACGAGCTCATCAAATTATAGGTTCTTTAATGCTGACAGGTCGCACTGCAAATCCTTATCCCAGTTTCCGGTTTTAGCTGCAGCCTCATAGGTAGATTGCAAAAACTGGAGTAGCGTATGGTGTGGATCAGCTGATCCGGAAACAACTTCATAGGTCAGTAAAAATTCGCCCATTTCGCCGCTGTAAAAGGCTTCGGGGGGCGATACCTGCTGTTTATTAAATTCGTCAGGAGTTGGATAGCAGTAAGCATAAAAAACCGGATGGGGAAAGGCATCCGAACCAGGCCAGAAACCGCATGAGCTCACTTCCTGCGAATAGGCTTCCTGCATTACAATTGCAGGCATATTAGGAACGCTGCCCTGGTGTTTTGGTGCGGGCCTGCCCGAAAAGCGTGTAACAGCAAGGTCAAACCCTCCCCAAAAGAAATGTACCGGGCTGTTTTTACCCTGGAAACCTGCCCTGAATTCAGTAAAAACATTATGCACCCTCACCAGTGCCAGCCAGTAATTATGCATAGCAGCTGCATCATATTTACAGGGTGTATGGTTTTCAGCAAAAGGAATGGCGGGCTCCACTTCGTTAGGTACTGCATATATTTCAACTGCTGCATTAACCGAATTGAGATTGTCCATGAGCGAGCCATAAAAAGCAGCCACGCTGCCGGTGCCCAGCCCAAACGACCGCTTTGCCCCGGTGCTGGTAGATATATTGAGCGTATGATTAATAAAATCAAGATCGATCTGGAAAACACCGCCTTCAAAAGGCATGCTTCCTGTGGTTAATCCGGTTGAACTCACGTAAAGCGTAACCTGCCATGAATGATTGATCCAGGGCATTTGCTTCAGCCTTACCTTGCCGATGATTTGGGTCCACATATGAACACTTGCTATAGTATCTTTAAAGTTGTGGTAATCAAGCCTGGGCCAGTGTGCTGATGTCAGGTTGCTCATTGGTGTAGTTGTTAAGTTAAAATGATTAACCCTAAATTACTAATGTTTTTGCGGTTGTTAGCTTGATTTTTTAAAGCGAATATTTCAAATTTTGCCTCCTCTGTCACATTTTTATATCATTTGAACCTGTTAACGGTTAGCTAACATGAGCGGGCTAAGTTGGCTGCTTAAAGTATTACGTACAAAAAAATCTACAGAAATTACTTATGGTACTAAAAACTAACAGCAAAATTAGACTGTTAATTAAAACTGGCTTAATAATTATGGTGGCGGGCTGTATGAGCAGTGCGGCAATGGGGCAAACGGCACATGTAAATCCCTGGGCTCCCAAACCGTTGGGCACGCTGCCACCTCCGGCCAGCCTGAGCAATGGTGTTTGGCTTAAAGGCGAGTTGCACATGCACTCAAGGCATAGTAAAGAGTCGTCAAATAATTCAATCAGCAAGATCATTGCTTTTTGTAAAATGGTGGGGATAGATTTTCTGGCTATTACCGATCATGATAACCACGTGGAAGGTGACATAGCCCATAATACCTGGACAGACCCCGAATTTAAATCAGACTCGGTATTACTGCTGTATGCTGCCGAATGGACAACCACCCGCGGCCATGGCAACGCTTTTTCGGCAAAACCTTATGATCATCAGCAGTTGTACGATGTGCGTGACCAGCGTGATACTGTTGTAGGGCGTATAAAAAATAAGCTGGGCATTCACCTGTCGGCCAACCATCCCAGCGGTAAGGATCATTTCGGATACTCGTATGATATGGTCAATTCTATCGAAGTATGGAACTCTGCTATCTGGTCAAAAAATGCTAATGCTATCATGATCTGGGACGATATGCTTTCATCGGGCCGTAAACTAACAGGCAGGGGAGGAAGCGATGCTCATCACGGTGTTCCGGTAGGTGATGAAAAACCAGGGCCTAATACCTACCAGGCCAAAGCTAATTATGCCGGTACGCCTACTACCTGGGTATTTGCTACTGCGCGTACAAAGCAGGCTGTAATTGATGCCCTAACTAACGGACGCGTGTCAATAAGTTCAAACCCATATGCTCCGCGGGTTGAATTTTATGCCGATTTAAATGGCGATGATAAAATGGATATAATGATGGGCGATAACGTAAAGGCGACAGGTAAACCTGTTAAATTTAAAGTACAGCTAACCGGAAGCAGTATCAAAGATACTACCTATACTGTTAGTATTGTAAAAAACGGCGATCCGTTCAGTACGCTTAAAATGGACGGAAAAACAGCTTCAGTTGAATTTACAGATACACCGGCAATTGCGGGCCGCACCTATTACAGGGTAACGGTTGAAGGGCCGTCTACACCTTATCCGCAAGTGCCGCAATCGGCAGCGCTGAGCGGAAATATGGTAGGGCTATCAAACCCGATCTGTTTTAATTTTGATCCGAATTTCTGATAGCGGGGTATATAACAGGAAAAACCGTACACGAGCTTACGGTGTACGGTTTCTTATTTAACTATTAACTAAAAGAACGAAGCTGCAGTTAGAAGTTTAGCGCTTTATATAATTTGAAAACGCGCCCTCAATTCAGGTTTATTTTGATCATAGATAAGGTAGGTACATCGTTATTGGTTTTGTACTTTAACAGGTTATAAAAAGAGCCACACTATAACTTTAATGCGGCTCTTTTTATTTATTAACGAGAACCGGAATATTTTAAGGTGATATTTGCTATCCTCTTATTGTGTATATCTGCTCCCCAGTCAAAGGCCAGATGGAATGTTTTAGCATCCGGGTCATAATAATTATCTGCCCCCGCTGTGTTTTTTAATGTAGCATTGCCTGTGGCCGTTACCGTAACTTTATTTGTTGCAGGATCAACGGCCAATTGCAGGCCGGCTATACCGCCCACACCGCCGCCGCTTGCCCAAAATATCTCAAATGTATTGGCATTTGGAGCTATAGTTGCTACGGTTGATGTAACGTCGTCGCCATATGTGCCACCTAAATCGGTATCGGCTACATCGTCTACAAATCGTTGGATGGTACCTGCTAATGTGTATTTGCCATCATAAGCATTTTTTACACTATAAATAGCGTAAAGGGTATCTTTACTTGCCGCATGAATGTCTACACCATCAGCATTAGTTATTTTGTAAGGTAAAGCATAAGTTTTTGACAAATCCATTTTGCTTCCATCTAACTTTATAGTAAACGTTTTTTGAAAATCACCGCTTGCAAACTTGAAAGTATACGTGTTGGATGAAATTACAAGATCAGGGGATGTTACTACAGTATAAAGTGATGATGGCAATAATTCATATTCTGTATCATTGTTTTCATTGTATTTATTGATCGCATCCGGAAGCAGGGTTACTACGAAGTTGTTTGCCTTCATTAAATCTGCATTGTTCTTTGCGTCTTTTTTTATGCTGAAAACATCAATTGTTTTAATGTTGGTAAACGGATCGAAAAATGTAGTGTTTTCCATTCCCGTCGGAAAACCAACCATGGTTTTGCCGTTATTAGCCGCTTGTCCGGTAACTTTATCGGCAGGTGTTTCTTTCCTGCAACCGGTAAAAGTAACAACAGACACCATACCAGCAAGAAGCAGATATTTATTGAATATATTCTTTTTCATGTTGTTTCAATGTTTAAATTAATTTGACCTTGTGTCCCACCATACGTGTGAATCCTGGCTATCGCCACCAGATAATCTCGCAACAGCTGCATTTACGTTTACACCATTAGTATTGTATTCGCTGGTAGCATATACAAACCTGCGTACAATTTTCTTTGATGAGTTTACTGCATCAGGAGCTGGCGTAAGGGCAGGCCATCCGGTTTTTCTCCAAATATTCCAGCCCAAGTGACCGTCAGGATAGCTTGAGATCCACCTTTGAGTAGATATATTTTTCACCTGGCTGCCTGTAAGCGATGCGTCTTTAGTATCGGTAACCGGGAACTGGTTTAAATATGCGTTTGAAGGTGTACCGGCACCCCATTGATCAAATGAAGCAGTTACGCCTGCTTTATATGCAGCAGAGATAGATTCTGAACTCCAACCCAGGTTGGCGGCTTCTGCACGTGCCAGCCATGTTTCTGCAGCACTTATAAGCATTACATAACCATTCTCTAACCTTAAGTCACCACGCAGGATACGTGCCCACTTAGGGTTTGCATCGGTAAAGGCAGTAACATTTAAACGGGCCAGGCCGTAAGGTACACCAATGTTTGATGTAGTAACATTACCGGCAACTTCACTTTCGCCGCCAAAGGCAGCCTGACGTGCATCGTTAGTTGAGCCAGTAACATCTGTAAGGGTTTTTGACTCAGCAAAATCCTTACGACCGTTATAAAGGGTCCACCATGTGCTTTTGTAATTACCACCCGGGTATTGAAGTTTAAAATTCTGATCGTTTGTGGTGATTACTCCAGATGTGATAGCTTCGCTGGCAGCTGCGGAGGCAACAGCAGAAGCAGAAGTAACATTTGACATTTGAACAGCAACCAGCAGCTTAAGCGAGTTAGCCATTCTTTTCCATGATGCTACATCGCCACCATAAATGATATCACCGGTTATCGGCGATGAATCAAATGAATTTATAGCTTCTGTTAAAGTGGTAATGATTCCTTTATAGATGCTTTCCTGGGTATCATATTTAGGCAATATGTTGGCCGATCCCTTTAAAGCCTCGCTGTAAGGCACATCTCCCCATGTATCGGTTACTATCCAGAAAATATATTGCTGCAATATTTTGGCAACATTAACCATATTCTTGTTAGGATTTTGGTTAATCACAATCTGCAGGTTATTCAGGTTGCCGGAATAGTTGCCTGTAAAAGAGTTTTGAGGCAGGTTATATAATGAGGTTCCTGAATATTGCGTTTCGGTAAAATATTGAGCGTACTGACCACCGCTTATAGCCTCGGTACCATTTGATGCATAACCACCCAGGTTAGATTCAACATTTGATAACAGGGCAGAAGGTATAGGCGTTACAGTTGCAGCCGGATTGTTGTTCACATCGCCAAAATCCTTTAGCTTATTACAGCCCGCGCCCAAAAAGGTAAACGCGCCTGCTAATGTATATAAATATATCTTTTTCATTTTTTCTTGATCTAATAATCCTTAATCGCTTAGAATGTTACTTTTAAGTTGAAACCAAAGCCTCTTGTGCCTGGATATTGAGCAGTTTCACCTTCTGTTGCGCTGATCTCTGATGGGTCAAAATCTTTTGATTTGGCGTATATCAACAACAAGTTACGGCCGGTTAAATCAATCCTTGCAGATTGGAATACATTTCCTAAACCCCATTTTTTAATTGGCAGGTTATAGCCTACAGCAACCTCACGAAGTTTAATGAAAGTAAGGTCATAGATATATGGGTCGTAAGTTTTATTGTTTGTTAAACCCTGGTAATATGTTTTTGCGTCAACGTAGTAGGTAACAGGGTTGTTATTGGCATCAACACCTGTAACTTTAACACCACCGCCATCAGCAACAGGGTCACGTACAGACATGCCTTTATCGTTAAGTGCAGCAGTATTAGCTGTTAACCCGCTATACTGGCCCCAACGGTTTGATAACGAAACAAATTTACCACCAAACTGATAATCGATATTTGCACTCAATACAAACTCTTTAAATAAGGTAAAGGAGTTTTGCAAACCACCTGTGTATTTAGGAAGCGCACTTCCGAAATATACGTTAGGGTCATTCACGTAACCACCTGATGAATTAACGATTGGGATACCAGCCGAGTTACGTTTAATACCGTTACCGTAAATTTGTCCCCACCATTTGCCTTTTTGGTTAATGAGGTAAGGCATATCCGAACCTGTGCCCCATACACCCGCAACTGTTACACGGTCAACACCATATTTGGTACTGATATCAACAACTGTGTTGTCAATTAACTGCGCAAAGTTTGTGCTTATGGTCCAGCTAAAGTTTGGTAATTTAATAGGGGTACCGCTTGCGGTGATCTCAATACCTCTTCTTTTAATTAAACCTACGTTGGTAAGAATTGATGATACACCGCTTGCTGCGTTAACTGCCAGGCCCAGCGGAATGTCCTTGTCATCGGCAGCCCAGTAAGTAGCACCAAAAGTTAAGCGATCATTAAAGAAACCTAAATCCAAACCAACCTCTTTTGAAGTTGTGGTTGTACCATGTAATGATGGGTCAACAAATTGGGTTGGGCCACCTTGAAGCAAAGCACCGTTCCATTTGTTTGCAGCAATGCCGTAAACGGTATTGTTCCTGTAAGCACCAAACCTTTCGGTTGTAGTACCTAAAGCTAAAGGCACCTGGCCCCATGATCCTCTCACTTTACCATAGCTCAGCCAGTCTTTATATTCGGGAAGCAACTCGCTGAATACAAATGAACCACCAAATGATTTAGATAATACTGAGTTAGCATCGTTTGTTGTAGAAATAGTTGAGAACCAGTCGTTACGTAAAGTCGCATCAACATAAACTATTCTTTTATAGTTTACTGATAATTTGCCGAATACAGCGCGGTATTGCTCCTGGATCCTGTTGTTGGTAGCGGTGATCGGGTCAACAGAGTTTGCCAAAGTATAAAGATCCGGAACACTTAAGCCGTTGTTAGTAGTGGCAAAGTTGTCTTTATAGCTATAATTATAAAAATCACTACCAGCATTAACATTCACGTGAAAATCTTTGATCTGCTTGTCGTAATTCAACAAGGTTTCATAGTTTTCGCGGTTTTCATAGCTGTTGGAAGTTGCATAGGTTGCTTTTTTTCCGGTTTGGGTACCGCTGGCCTGTATTTCAGATGAGATTTTTCCTTCGTTCCAGGTATTGGTTTGGTTGCGGCGATAAGTAACTTTAAAGCTCAGATCGTTGTTGATTTTGTATTGTAAATAAATGTTTCCATACAAACGATCGCGGGTATTAAGGTTTTGCCATTGTTTTTGCCACATGTAAGGGTTGTACCAATAGTTACCGCCATAAAATGCACCCGGATTAGATGGATCATATGAGTTAGGGTTTTGGTGGTTCCAGCTTACATAAGTACCATCAGGCGATTGCAGATCCTGTAGTTCTTTCATGATGCCCATATCCAGGTCACGGTGGAACCATGAGTTGAATGAACCGCTTGATGCGCTTCCGTAAAGGTCATCAATTTGACCGTGAAGCTGCGTGCCCGAAAAGTTAACACTTGCACCTGCTGTGAGGTGTTTGTTAAGATCGAAGTTGGCGTTTAATGTAAAGTTGTTTTTGTTTATCCAGGTTTCAGGAACTATACCTGTAGTGTGCTGGTTATTGTATGACATCCTGATATTGTAGTCGTCAGATGCCTTAGTAAAGGCCACACTATTGTTTAAACTAACACCAGTGCGGAAGAAATCCTTAGCATTGTCTGGCTCTGGGGTCCATTTTGCTGTTTTAAATGAATATTTGGTACCCGGAACCCATGCATACCATGGAATATACTCCTGACCAACCATTTTAGGTCCCCAGCTGCTATCATCAGTATAATCAGGATAGAATTTACCATCTAAAGCTTTCCAGCCTTCAGGATCACCTGCTTTATAGTGATATTGGATGAAATCGGCAGATGCACCACCGCCGTAAGTGTTTTGGTAGTTAGGCAGGATATAAGCCTTGTCAAAATTTGCACCAAGGTTCAGCTCAACACCAACACCTTTTGTTTTTTTGCCTTTTTTGGTTGAGATTACGATTGCACCATATGCACCTTGTGAACCAAACTGTGCAGATGCTGCAGGTCCATTCAGGATACTGATGTTGTCGATGTCGTCATTGCTTAAATCGTCGGCGTTTGTTGTTATCGTACCGTCAATAACATACAGGGGGTTGTTGCCGCTTCCAAATCCTGTAGCACCACGCAGCCTGATGTTGGTGGCGCGGCCTAAAGCAGCAGATGATTGGCTTCGTACCTGAACACCGGCTACTTTACCTGCCAGTGCGTTGTTAACGTTAGGCTGGCGGATGGTGTTAAGTGCATCTGACTTTACAACCTGCGCAGCATAAGAAGCCGAACGTGATGACTGTTTGGTACCGTAAGCACCTGTAATTACTACCTCCGATAATTTATTAGCACTGCTTGCTAATTTAACATCTAATGGGGCTGAAGTAATTTCGACAGTTGAGGATGTAAAACCAATAAAGCTAAAGCCCAGAGATTTTGCGGAGGCGGGAACAGATAGAGAGAATTTGCCATCTGCATTTGTTTGCGTACCCACTGTGGTACCTACAACTCTTACCGACACGCCTGGCAGCGGTAGTCCATCGTCTTTTGAAGTTACCCGGCCGGTAACCGTTTTGTTTTGTGCTTGTACCACACTAATAAATAGCATGAACAAACACCAGCTTGCGAGTAGGAGTTTTTTCATTGTTAAAAAATCAGTTTTAGTTAATACCCAAAACTACAATTTTTGTAATAAAATGAAAAAAAAGTTGAAAAAAGTTTAAAGTTTTATGTATATATTAAAATATTTATAAAAAATCTGATAAAACGTTGTTGCAAATTCGATAAAATGCAATGTTTTTTAAATTCTTCATATAAAATTCACATAAATTTTATGTGAATTTTAATTTTTATAGTATTTGGATCAAAGCCTAAGCAAAAAACCTTTAAAATATTAATTATAAGTACCTGTTATGAGAAAATATTTGTGTAATAAGGCCCAATTTGCGTATATGTATTAAAAATTTGAGCTGGATCCATAACTAAAAGAACTAACCGCGATTCGATTTTTTAAAAATAATAATATTTTTGTAAAAAAAATGTGACAAATGTCTTTTTTGGTTATTTATTTCTGATTAGTATTTTTTAATAATAATATTAAATCGATTACTTTTAATTTAAATTATTGATTTTGAGCTGTTTGTGATTATTGTTATTTTTTATTTATATTATGATAGTGCTTTTATGTTTTTATATAAGTATAATAAAAGGTTAATAATAGAGTTGTCGATGATCAAAGGCTTAATTTAATAAAAATTAACCGGGATTTTTTCTAAAAAAAATCAGGTGAATTTTTTTAGAAAGCTTTAATTGATGGCAGTATAGTAATAGCTGCAGTTGTAAAATTGTTATCTCCTGATTTTGAAACTCCTTAAACTGTTGTTTATAACGGGCAATGGAAGGGCAAACAAGTTTAAATTACATTGTGAGCAAAAAATGTCTGCATAGTCGGCAGTTTTTTCAGTATTTGAATGAATATTGGGGTTCTGTGGGGTTATTACCACCGTCTTTCGGTTTAAGATTGAATGATTGACGTCTGCTTCCTTTAATAAAGCAGCTAATGCCTCCGTTTGAGCTTCATCTTCGGTGGCAATTAACTGAGGCTGGATTTTCGACGCTAAATAAGTTGATCGGTTGCATTTGTGTAATTGATTGTTTCTGGAGTAGGACGGCCTGGTTTGAGGCCTCGGTAAAATTACGCCGCTGTCATAAGATTTATCCTGTAATAATGCGATTATACAAATCAGCATTATTATAAATGTGCTAATAAAGTATTGCATTACTTTTTGGAGTTAATGAGTTTCGGTAAATATTGGCGTAGCATTCTTCTGCGAAGATTAATTTACATGCATAAGAAGTGTAACAGATTTTCATTTATTTAAGTTTGTTTTGGTAAACAATTTTATAAACAGAAGCCTGTTTGCACAATACAAAGCAGTTGGTATTTTTTTAAATAAAGATAAACTATAGATTTATCGCCAACCTTTAACGTAAAGAACACTGTGGAAAAACTATCGGTAATAATAGCAGATGATCATAATTTATTCATAAACGGATTGCGCATGTTGTTGGAGGGCGAGCCGGATATTGAGGTTGCAAACGTGGCTGCCAATGGTAAAGAAATGCTGCACCTGTTACATACCCACACTCCAAGCATGGTATTGCTTGACATAAATATGCCCGGCATAAACGGATTTGAAGTTCTTAAGCGAATAAAGGATTATTATCCTAAAATAAAAGTGATTATGCTGTCTACTTATAATGAAGTACACCTGATTGAAAAGGCTAAAGCAGAAGGGGCAGATGGTTATTTATTCAAAAATGCAGAAAAGGCCGAATTATTAGAGGTTATGCGGGCTGTAGGGCAGGGGCAATTGTGTTTTCCGCATAAACAAAGTGCGGTTAACGGAGTGCTTAATGAGCCGGACCCTTTTTTGAAGCAATTTCAGCTCACCAAAAGAGAAATTGAGCTGTTGCAGTTTATAAAACAGAATTTTACTAACCAGCAGATGGCCGATCATCTTCACCTGAGCATTTATACGGTGGAAACGCACCGCAAAAATATTATGCAAAAATTAAACCTGAAAAATCCGGTGGAGCTTAGCCGGTTTATATTACAGTATAATTTATAAGGGCTTATTGGTAAGCGGAATATAGATTGACACAAGGGTGCCCCTGTTAACCTGCGAATCGAATTCAACTTTGCCTTTTAAAAAGTTAATCCGCGAACGAAGGTTGTTTAGCCCCATTCCTTTAAAAACTTCAGGATTGGTTGTATCAAAACCTTTGCCATTGTCTTCAATAGTGAGGCTGATGTTTTCTTCGCTTCTGATAAGTGAAATATCAACCCTGTTTGCATTGGCGTGCTTCATTACATTATTTACACTCTCCTGTAATACCCGGTACAAAATGATTTCGATGGTATCATCAAATGGCGAGTCGAAGCCTCTGCTAAAAAGGTTTATTGCAATATTATCGTTCTTTATATTTTCAATAAATTGTTTAATTACCTGCTCCAGGCCGGTTTTATGCAGGGCCCAGGGCATCATGTTATGTGATATTGTCCTTACTTCTTTAAAACCGTAATCAACAAGGTTAATTACTTTCTCAAAACGAATTCTTTGATCGTCATTTATAAAAGGGAGTTCACCACCTATAACTGCCAGGTTAATTTTTGCTGCCGACATAGTTTGGCTCACACTGTCATGTAAATCCCGGGCAATTCTTCTTCTTTCGCTTTCTTCGGCGGCAATGATAGCTTGCATAGCAATATTGCGCTGTTTTAACTGGGTTTGTTTATAATAAAAAAAGCCTGTAAATAGCGTCAGCAGTAAAAAAATGCCAATGCCGGCCATCCAGTAGTTGCGTTTTGTTATTTCAAACTGTTGTTGCAGCACCTGATCTTCACGTTGTTTTATTTCGTATTTGGCCTGAAGTTCATCAATTGTATTGCTGCCCGATGATTTAACATTGGCATGTTGTTTTAAATAAACCAGGGATTGACGGTAATTTCCCATCTGTTCGTACAAGTCGGCCAATTCATTGGTGGCACTTCTTTGCATATCTGCATAATTTATTTGAATAGCGAACTGAAGGGAATTTTTTAGCGCGTCGAGTGATTGCTCATATTGTCGTTTGTTTTTATAAAGCACACCCAGGTTAAAATAATTGATTGAAAGCGCCAGCGTATCATTTAATGATTTCTTAATATCGATGGCTTTTAAAATCTCCTCAACCGATAGGCTTTGTTTAATACTCCCCATAACATCCCCCATAAACTGATGGCTATATGCTTCAGAAGTATTTTCGCTTGTTTGCCGGGCAAGTTTTAAAGAGTCTTTAATATCAAAAGCCTGCCTGAAGTAGTTTAAGGCTTGCCGGTAGTTATTTTTTGCCTCATATAATGATCCGGCCTGGTTTAGGGCATCTATCAGTTCTGTACGCTCGCCGGTTTGGGGAGCATATGAAATTGCCAGCTTGTTAAACTCAATTGCTTTATCGTAATTTTTTAATTGAAGATATGCCTTGGCCAACCTGTTGTAGTCACCTGTTAAAACATGCTGTTGGTTTGTTTTATTAAGTATATCTGCGGCTACGTTATAATAATGAGCCGCAGAATCATACTGGTTGTTTTCGTAATAGGCTTTTCCTAAAGTTTGCGATAACAAAGCAGTAGCTTTTTTATCGTTTAGCCTGTATGCAAGGTTCAAGCCCGCTTTTGCTACTGCAATAACTTTATCCGGATTTTGTTTGCCTGCGAACCCGGCTGCCCGGGTAGCGGCTGTTAAACGCTTTTGAGATGATGCTTTGCCAAAAACAATTTGTTTTAAACTGTCAATGTTTTGCCCGGCACAAGGAATTTTAGTAAAAATAAGCAGAAGAAACAAAAGGTACTTCATATCCGGTTTCTGGTCCCGGTTAAAGATAATGATTTGATACTTATTAACTATTGGAAGATTAATATTGACAACGCCGATGCAACCGCCAATACAAGAAATACAATTTGCTTGTTTTTTGCGCTTATAATGCTTGGTATGCGGCCGGTTCCCTGCAGCTTGTTGAATTTGAGTTTGTACATGGCGGATAATCCCATAAAGGTTAGGGAAATAAAGCCCACAACGTAATTTAAATAGCTCTCCATGATTTTTTAGTTTTTAGGTGAAATATGACGAATTAAAATATTCAAGGCAGCCCCGGAATTGTTGGTATTGTTTAACCGTTGTGCTTGATTGGTACAATTTTATGGAGTTGTTATAACGGGCACAATACAAAGCAGTTGGTATTTTGACGCATAACAATAAAGCCTATTTTTACAGATGTTTATTAATGATTGCACCAATACGCTATATTAAATGACGCAGGTACTCAATTAATAAAAAGGGTTAACTTTAATGGCTGCTTTGTCCGTATAAGTTGCCTGGGAAATTTTATTGGCAATTGATAAAGGTTCAATTAAAATCAAAGGAAATATTATTCACTAAATAAAAACTTACTGATTGTCTTGTTACGATAATCGCTTTCTGCAGAAAGATAATTAAATGGAAATGTCATACATCGTCCAAAAAAAGAAGAAAAACCGGCGACGGAGCAGGTTTATACCTGGTCTTGTTTGGCTAATAGTTATATCGGGCTGTTTGGATCATGCAGCAGCCCAGAACCGCAGTAACCAATCTGATTGGAATGTGCCGCCGCCGTTAACACCAGGCACAATAACTAAAGGTAACACACAGGGCGGTGCTACGGCAACTAAGCCGGTAGTACTTACACTTACAGATATTCCTATGGTTTCGCAGCCGTTTGTTTCGGCAACGCAAATGCCCGTTCTGGCCGCAATCGGATCAACGCCGCCGGTAGTTGATGCGCCCAGCCAACCCAATATCAACGGGGAAACCGTGGGATTGCCCGAAATTCCCTCACCCGAAACGCCTGAAACCCCTCAGCTACCAAAACAAACAATCCATGACTTTCAGTTTTCAGCTGTCGTGGACCTTCCTTTGCCCGAATCGCCAGAATTGCCTCCGGCACCTGTTGAGCCAACTGTATCGGGGCAGGTAACTATTGTAAAAGGCCCAATTCCGGTAATGCCCGATATAACAGGCACTGTGCCGCTTTTACAACCTAACGAAAGCCTGATTCCGTGGTCTATCCCGGAGGTTCCGGAAAACGAAAGTTTTAAAATGATATCGCCTGCCGGAACAAAGGACGATAAGTTGAAAGGCAAACCCCATTCAAACAGGAAAAAACAGTAGCTGTGACATAATGCCAAATTATGCGGCATTATAACAAGAATACCAAAATGAAAAGTACCCCAACTGAGTTAAAATATATATTAGTTATTGTAATAGCCTTTGCAAGCAGTTTTGCTTGCGCACAGGTGAAGTTTAAGCAGGGAGATGAGTTTCAGCGGCAGGTAGTTACCAAATCAAATTGTGTTTTACAGCGTGGCAGCCAAACACTGCACGTTGGTTCGGTTTCAACGGTTGTGAAAACTTATAAGATAACTGCGGTTTCTGAAAAGGGGGCCTCTTTAACTATTACCACCGATAAGCTCATTGACACTATAAACGCGATGAACCAAAACCTGGTATATAATTCAGGCAAGCCGGCAGATCCAAATTCTGTTATCCAGGTTGGTTTGCAAAAGATGGTAAATAGTCAGTCAATAGTTTCAATAAACAATAAAGGAGAGATCTTAAATTTAAAACGCCCCGTTGTTGCCAATGATACGCTTTTGTCGTTTGCAGGTATTCAGCCGGAGCATTTATCGCCCGGCACTAACCTGCAGTTAATGGTCGACTTTCCTGTTAGCCTCACAGTAAAAAAAGGCTATTCATGGAAAGTTGCTACGTCATCGGCCGAAACCAACTATACGGTTTACGCTATAAATGGGCCAACTACGGTTATTACCTATAAAACATCTGTTTTAGGTGGCAGTTTAAACAGCCGGATAAACGGATCAATACTTATTGATAACAACACCGGCGTAATATTAAAGCGATATGCGCAAAGTGTTTCAACCGGCTATGAAATGGTGAATGGAGTAGTTTACACAGCTACGCGCCGCACAGCTGTTACCGAAATCTGTAATAAGAAATAAGCCTATGGTTAAGCAGCCGATGATGCGCTGATAAAGTATTAGCTGGCTTTTGTGTTTATATAATTAGGCTAAAGACAGGAGAAGGAAAAGGGAGTGCGTTATAAATACGGCTATCAATATCACCTCAAAGCAGTTTCATCAAGTAATTACATACGTTCATGTAAAATACTATAGTAAAGGTTATTGTTTGTGTTGTTTAGTGATGTAATTCATTAAAATACAAACAATAACGTTATGAAGAATCACTTTCATGCTGATGAAAAAATAAATCACGATACCGGTAATGATGGAATAGACCGCCGTGGTTTCCTTGAATGTATGGCCTGGGCAGGCACCGGCGTACTTTGGATGATGACAGGTGGCGTGCTTAAATCATATGGTATGAGCCAAATGATTGACAGGGCTACCGGCGGGCTTAAGAAAGGGTTGATAGTGCCCAAATCTGATTTTAGCTTCGTGCAGATCAGCGATAGTCATATCGGGTTTAACAAGGCTGCCAATCCGGATGTTGTTGGTACGCTAAATGCCGCTATCGCTAAAATTAATGGTATGCCCAGCGCACCATCATTTGTATTGCACACGGGCGATCTCTCGCACCTGGCACAGGCAGATGAGTTTGATACACTTGAGCAATCGCTGAAAAGTATAAAAACCGAAAAGATTTTTTATGTACCCGGCGAACACGATGTGACGGATAATGGCAAACTATATCTGGAACGTTTTGGTAAAGGAACCTTAGGCGACGGCTGGTACAGTTTTGATTCAAATGGCGTTCATTTCATAGGCCTGGTAAATGTAACCAATCATGTTGATGGCGGCTTAGGATACATTGGCCCGGCGCAGTTAAAATGGCTGGAAAACGATTTAAAGCCGCTATCAAACAGCACGCCTATCGTGGTGTTTGCTCATATCCCGCTTTGGGCTATTTATCCGCAATGGGGTTGGGGTACCGACGATAGTGCACAGGCTTTAGCTTTGCTTAAGCGTTTTGGATCGGTATCGGTATTAAACGGGCATATCCACCAAACTATTCAAAAGGTAGAGGGTAATATTACATTCCACACGGCCAATTCAACAGCTTTTCCTCAGCCCGCTCCTGGTAGCGCGCCATCGCCGGGGCCGATGAAAGTTCCTGCAGAAAAGCTTCGTGGCTTTTTGGGGCTAACCAGCGTAAATTATGTTGAGCATGATCATTCGCTTGCTATTACTGATACCCCTTTGATAGAACCTGACAAAACTATAGAGCAGAAATAAAAATGATGGAACGCGATATGAAAAGAATGTTGTTATTGCTGATGATAGTTTGTTATGCAGCAATAAGTAAAGCTCAGTATAAACCGGTTGAACTGGGCTCAACTTTGAAGTTTACAATTAAAAACCTGGGGTTTGATGTTGGTGGGGTATTTACCGGTTTTGAGGGGAGTATCAATTTCGATCCGCAAAATGTGGCAGGGAGCAACTTTGATGTAGCTATCAATGCATCGACAGTAAATACTGATAATAGCTTGCGCGATGAGCATTTGCGTGGAGAAAATTATTTTGATATAAAGGATTATCCCAAAATCAGGTTGGTTTCGGGAAAAGTGGCCGTATTAAACAAAAGTGGAATGTACCAGCTAACGGGAGTGCTAACTATGAAAGGTAAGGCAAAGCAGGTATCATTCCCTTTTTCGGCCACGCCTGTTGATGATGGCTATATTTTTAAGGGGGCTTTTAAAGTAAACCGGAAAGATTTTGGCATAGGCGGCACAAGCACCATTGCCGACGAGCTTGAGGTAGCTATCAATGTAACGGTAAAAAAAGGCTAAGTGCGCCGTAAACTAAAAAGATATGAGGATGATAAACAGAAAGCTAACCGTTGTCATAGCATTATTGGCATCTGTAACGGCCACGGCAGCAACAGCTATTAACAAAGCTGACGTGGTACATTATGAAAATTTGAAAGTATTGCCAAAGGATATCAGCTCGCACGATTTGCAAAGTATTATGGCCGATGATTTTGACGATGGGCTTGGTGTTACCTGTGGCTTTTGCCATGCAAATGCAAAAAACGGACATGGGCTTGATTTTGCAAGTGATGCTAAACCTGAAAAAGAAATTGCCCGGCAAATGATGCGCATGACCATGGGTATCAATAAAAAATATTTTAAGCTTAAACATCCCCGGATTGGCAACCAGGCACTGGTGGTTTTGTGTACTACCTGTCATAAGGGACAGGCATTCCCCGATGGTGCTGCGGGTGATAATTAATTGTAAATTGCTTTGTAAATCGATGTTTAATAAACTAATTAAATAATCCTGAAATTGAAATTCAACAAAGTAGTATATCACATAGCGTTTTGGCTGCTGGCGTACCTTTTCTGGATTTTTATTTTCAGGAACGGTACGCTGGTGTTAACACACGCCATAACCATCCAGTTTTGTTACCTGGTGTTCATTTCGGCAAATTATTACCTTAATACATCCTACGCTATTCCGCATTTGCTTAACAAAAAGCGGTATATCACATTTGGTGCTGTTTTTTTGACGGGGATATTGATAACAGCTTTGCTGAGGGTGCCGGTATCAGCTTGGGTTACAGTTCATATATTTAAAACAAATGCCCGGTTCAACACAGTTTCTGTTTTTGCTGATTCGTTTGTTAATATCCTCTTTTGGGTGATTTGTATCCTTGGTGCCCAGATGATTGTTGAAAAAATGCGGTCGCAGGTTTATATTGAACAGATAGAAAAAGAGAAAGCTACCAACGAGCTTAATTTTTTAAGGGCCCAGTTTAATCCTCACTTTCTCTTTAACTCCATTAATTCAATTTATGGTCATATTGATAAATCAAATAAAGATGCACGGGATATGTTGCTGGTATTTTCGGAGATGCTGCGCTATCAGTTATATGAATGTAATGTTGAGCAAATTGACTTGAACCGCGAGATTAATTATATCCGCAATTATATAGCCATTCAAAAGGGGAGGATAGATGAAAGGATCATAGTGAATTTATGCGCAGATGATATTCATGGCCAGGTTTATGTGGCCCCCTTGCTGTTTATAGCTTTTGTGGAGAATGCCTTTAAATATGTTGGCTTTAACGAAGGACGGCTAAATAAAGTAGACATAAGCCTGAAGAAAGAAGAGGATAGCCTCTTTTTTAGGGTTTATAATACTAAAGACAATTTTGTTGGCCGGGATGAACGTTCTTCGGGTTTAGGAATTGTTAATACAAAACGACGGCTTGAGATCCTCTATCCCCAAAAACACAGGCTTCAGGTAACTGACAGCGGCGATAGCTTTGAAATAAATTTAGTACTGCAGGTATGATACTTAAATGCCTTATTATAGATGATGAACCTATAGCACGAAAACTGCTGCAGGAATATATTGAAGAAACCGACTTTTTGGTGTTATCGGGCACTGCCGAAAATCCGCTCAAAGCTACAGGCTTGATCAATAAGTTGGATATTGATCTTATATTCCTTGATGTAAATATGCCTAAGATGAATGGTTTTCAGTTTCTTAGGTCGGCAGTAAAATTGCCCATGGTGATCATGACAACGGCTTACGGCGAATACGCGCTTGAAGGGTTTGAAATGGCTGTGGTTGATTACCTGGTAAAGCCGTTCCCGCTTGCGCGTTTTTTGAAAGCGTCGCAAAAAGCACTGGAATTAAAAGCGTTAAGAGAAAAAGCCTCGCCTGAAAAAAATGAGGCCGATCACTTTTATGTTAAATGCAACGGCAAAATTGAGCGGGTGTTATACGATGAATTGGTTTATATCGAAGCTATGGCCAACTATGTAACACTGTATACCATTCATAGCAAACTGGTTGTTTATCTCACTATCAAGGGCCTGCAGGATAAATTACCTGCTGAAAAATTTATCCAGGTACACAAAAGCTACGTGGTTAATACAGGTATGATCAACAATATTGAAGGCAATATGCTTAATCTCAACGGTACTAAAATTAGTATAGGGTTAAGCTTTTATGACGATGTGATGGATAAGGTGCTAAAAGGCAGGCTATTCAAAAGATGATTATAGCCTGCCTTTAAAACTTAATTATTTTTTAGCCCGATTTGGTGGTTGCCGTAATCGGTTAAATATTCGTTGCTGATGAAAAAATCAAGACTGAAAATGGTACGGTAATCGCCCGTGTTATTGGGGTTTTGTACTTCTGTCAGGTTTCCGGTGCTTGATGTTGTATAGGTATATACAAAACCCTTGTTGGTAGTTATAGTTACGGTTGAATTTGCTGGAAGACTGCCAACTGCGTTGGTGGCAAGATGATCTTCGATAACGGTAGTTGATGGTGTACCGGTATCAAACAGGATCTGGCCGGAAATAGTGTTGCCATTGTATGTAATTGTTGCCGGGATATTAGGCGAATACCCGCCATTGTTTGAATAGGTAAGCGGGTGCATGATAAATCCCGACGATGAAAGGTCGCTGTTGTTTAACCCGATAGTTAAAAGATCGGTGACATAGGTGCCGCTGGTTGAAAACAAGCTTTTGTTTAATGTGGCCAGTTTAAAGCCGCTTGTAAGATTGGTGCCGGTGTTAAAATTCCTTAACGGACTTTGAATTAAGCTGGTTACATAACTTGTGCCCGGGCCAACACCAAAAACATCGCTGGCATGTGCCGGCAACTTTGCGCCGGTTTCGTCAACTATTTTGTAATACAAAAAGAATGGTACTCTTTTTAATGCAAGGTTGCCCTGGCTGTCGCCAATGGTGATATTGGCGTAGGCTAAATTGCCATATTCTTTGGTCGAACTTAATTGATCGCCAAAGCTAATTGTGCCTTTAGTACTGGTTACGGTAATGCCGTTTACTACTACCGAATCGCCGGTAAACTGGAAGCCTGATGATGTGATCATGGAGGCAGGCAGGATATCTGTTGCATCAAGCGTCATGCCCGATGACCCGGTATCAAATACAGTATAATAGGTTACCGCTTTTGTGCCAACTTGGGTAACAGGTAAAAAGATCCGTTTGTTTATTCCGCTGGCATATTCATATAAACCGAGTGTAACAGGTGATATTTGCGGAGTTGTTATTTTCTCTTTTTTACAGGAAAAAAATACAACAGTTATTGTTAAACAACCAATAATTTTGGATGTGAGGAGTAAATGTTTTATAGTCATATATATCCGTTGTAAAAGCGGTTGGTAATAATTACGATAAAAGAGCTGTTTTAGTTGGCTTTAAAATTAGAATAACAATTTGACAAGCCGGGCTAATGAATCGATAAATCAGAATGTTGAACCGATTAATTATCCGGACGTATAAACGGATTATGAACGCTGCTATTGTATCAGCTAAAGCAAATGATTGGTTTCTTTAATAATATCCATAACAAAAGTGCTTTTTGAATGGCCGATACCATCTACCTCGCTTAGCTTGTTAACAAAAAACGAATGGTAGCTATCCATGCTTTCGGATACAATTTTTAGCATAAAATCAAAATCGCCCGATATGTTATAGCATTCTATCACCTCATCAAATTCAAGTACGGCGTTAATAAAATGAGCACCTGCTTTGCGGGTATGTTCACGCAGGGTTACCATGCAAATAACCATGATGCGCTTGTTTAGCATTCGCTTATCTAAAATGGCGGTATAGTTTTTAATAACCCCGTTTTTTTCAAGGCGTTTAATGCGCTCATGCGTGGGGGTAGGGCTTAAATTGATCTTAACCGCAATTTCCCTTACGGTAAGCTTTGCATTCCGTTCAATCAGCCGTAATATTTCGTAATCCTTTTCATCAAGTTGGATGCCTGCTTTTTCTTGTTCTGTTTGAGATGGCATAATTAGGCGCTAATTGTGTAATTGTTCTGTTTAAATGTTTGGATTTTGATTTTTGTTCTAAAATTATAATAAATAATATTATTAATCTCTTCTTATATAATTTTGAAAGGACAAAATTTACAATTATGTCCTTTCAAAAGAACAAGATCCTCATTATTGCCTCGATGGCTATCTTTGTTGAAGCGCTGGATATTGCTATCATCAACCTTAGCATACCGGCAATACAAAAACAATTTTTGGTAAGCAACAACCAGGTTCAATGGCTGCAAACGCTTTATGTATTGCTTTACGGCGGTTTCCTGATTATAGGAGGTAAGCTATCCGATGTTTTTGGGCCTAAAAAGGTTTTTATTGCCGGGGCGGGCTTGTTCCTGCTAACATCACTGGGTGCCGGTTTGGCAGGCACTTTTGCATTTCTTAGTTTATCAAGGGCGATGCAGGGTTTAGCGGCGGCGTTGATCATGCCATCGGCTTTTTCTATCATAACTCACACGTTCACCAAAGAGCGGGAGCGGAGCAAAGCCATTGGTATCTTCAGCTCGTTTGCAGCGGTTGGTTCTGGAACCGGCCTTTCTGCCGGCGGAATCATCAGCACTTACATGGGCTGGCACTGGGTATTTTTGATCAACGTACCTGTACTTGCCATAGTTATTGTGGTGGGTTGGTTTTACCTGGCCAGCGATACGCCTGAACAAAAGCATCCCGCTCCTGATTTGTTTTCAGGTATTTTAGTAGTGATGAGCCTGCTGATGCTAAGTTATGGCGTACATCAACTGGCGGATATTAAACAACAATTTTCAATTATCATGCTTTGTGTTTTAGGTGTGGTGATTAGTGTCAGGTTATTATATGTTCGCTTAACACGCCGCTCAAATCCGCTTATTGACCTTTCAGTTTTTAAAGCTCCATCGGTTATTACAGCTAATGGTGTATTTGTTTTATTGGGGGGCTTTTTTACCGGGTATTTGTTTATTATATCTCAATTGCTGCAAAAAGATATGCATTACAGCGCTGCAAAAGCCGGGTTGCTGCTGGTGCCTTTTAGTTTATTATCGGCCCTGGTAGCTAAGTTTATATTGCCGGGCATCATGAAGCGTTTAACAACCGGACAAACGGGCGTACTGGGCATGAGCTTTATGTTAACCGGGGGATTGATTTTAATTTGTACCGTGTTTGTTGGTTACTCGCTTCCCTTAGTGCTTTTATCTGCCGCCTTTATTTCTGGTTTGGGTATGACTATCTGTTTCACAAGCTTATCTGTACTTGGTGTAAAAAACATTCCTAAACAGCACTATGGCCTGGCCTCAAGCCTTGGTAACACTACTTACTTTTTAGGTGCCGGTGTTGGCTTATCTATTCTCACCCTGTTTATGGAAAAGGGCAATGAAAAAGCTTCTGTTAGCAGTTTATCTCTTTTTATACTCAGCATATATGCTTTAATTGGTTTAGTATGGCTTATTGTTTATGTTGTAAATTCAACAAACAAAAATGCACCGGTGCCATTGCCGAAATCACAAAGACTGCCAGAGGTTTTTTAACTGGTGGATATGCTTTTGAGTATGATAACAAATAAGGTACAACCATTCCAGGCGGGTGAGTTCACCAAAAAATGGAACAACCAGCTCGGTACTGATTAGGTAAAGGTCTTTTGTATTAATGACTTCTCTAACCCCGGTAATGGCTGTTTGTAGCAAAGCAATTACTTCAGATTTATCATGTGGCCCGTTTGATGGCAATATGTTTGGAGCAGATTTAAATTTTGCCTCAAAATCAAGAAACAGGTCTTTGATCATTTTTACCTTTTCGGTGGCATCCCGTTTGGCTGGTTTTCCGGCTCCGTTAAGTACCGGAATGAGTTGTGTATTTGATTTAAACACATGTTCGGCTATTTGCCCGGCTGTCCAACTGTCATCAGATAGTGCAATGTTAATTTGCTGGTCATTAAATAAAGCAATGGTTGATAGCAGGTTATTGGCGGTATCTTCAAATACTGCCAATAAAGTGATACGCGAATCGTTTTGATGGGTGCTGGTTTGATTTTCCATGATGTTTTGGCGATTTATTTATACAAATCTCCATTCAAAATCAAATTTTGCACCTTGTCGTTTGCGCCATAATAAGGGTGCTTTTGCGCCAGGTTGGTGCGGTTTAAAACTTAGTTCCTGATTATTCGGCTCAGGTATAATATCAGTTTGTTATTTAACTACTTTACCTGTCAAAGCTGAATAACCGGGCATGATCGTTCTTTTTGCCGGTGATAAGATCATGGATAATATCGGCCGCAATAACACTAAAAGTAATACCGTTACCGCCAAATCCGAGCGCAAAATAGGTGTCCGGTCTTTCGGGGATGCAACCGATATAAGGCAAGCCATCTTTAGTGCTTGCAAAAGCCCCGGCCCAGCTAAAATCAATTTTTAACGGAATATGTGGCATCTTTTTTAGAAATGCGTGCTGTAACATTGCAGTCTTACGTTTAATAACGGATGGCAGTATGTGCGGATGATGAAATGGATCATCCCGGCCGCCTACCAATATCCTGTTTTCACTTACAGCCCTGAAGTACATATAAGGGACGGCCGTTTCCCAGATAAGGCTATCCTTATACCAAAAATGTATATCGGGTAAGGGCTCTGAAACCAGTGCGTAAGTTGAATTAATTTCGGCTACTTTTTTGGGTATGTATTTTAAGCTTTCGTAACCGCAGGCGATAACTAATTTTTTTGCATTGATAACAAAACCATTATCGGTGTGAAGCGTAATGCCATGTTTGCTATGCCCGATGGTTTTAATGCCTGTGTTATTATAAACCTTATGGCCTGCTTCGCCAAAGCTTTTAAATAAAGCGTGGGTAAGCAAATAGGCATCAACCTCACCGCCATCAGCAGAAAAAATTGCTCCGGAGGCTTCAAAACCGAACTTCTTTTCGATTTCATCAGCTTCAAGCCATTGTATCTCAAAACCGTGCTTTTTACGCAGGTCATATTCCTGCTTCAGCGTTTTTGTATGTGTTTTGAAACTGGCGTGCTGAAGGCTTGGCTTCAGGCTAAAATCAAAAGCTGGTTTCAATGACTTACACAGACCGGCGATATGATAAATGGCCTCGCGGCAAAGCTGATAGCTTTTTACTGCATTAATTTCGCCAACTAAATTTGTTAAAGATGTAAGCGGTGTATCAATTTCATATTGTAAGAAAGCCGTGCTGGCTGCAGTGCTCCCCATGCCAACGTGACGCCTGTCAAAAACGGCTATACTTAAACCCGCATTGCGAAGGTGCCATGCTGTTAAAGCTGCGCTAATCCCTCCGCCAATAACGGCTACATCCAGCTTCAAATTTTTTTGAAGAGAAGGGTAGGATGTAACTATGCCATTTTTCATTAGCCAGTAAGGCTGCTGTTCATATAAATTCATGAAATTGAACCAATGTAACAGAACAACGCGAAATCCACTTTTAAGTTTTTAACAGCAAATGAGGTGTGGTAACAGGTTTTGAAAAATCATGAAGAATTTATTTTAAGGCAATATTTTGTTAATGAGTAGATTATATGAATACTTGAAAAATCTTTCAAAAAAAATTTTGCAACTTGATTTAAAATCCTACTTTTGCACACCCAATCAGGGAGACGGGATGTAGCGTAGCCCGGTATCGCGCCACATTTGGGATGTGGAGGCCGCAGGTTCGAATCCTGCCATCCCGACAAAAAGCGATACCAAGCATCAAAACCCTCTAAATTGAAAGTTTAGAGGGTTTTCTTTTCTGATTGGGAACAATGCCATCTCAGCGCAGGCTGAGTTAATTTACGGGATGTAGCGTAGCCCGGTATCGCGCCACATTTGGGATGTGGAGGCCGCAGGTTCGAATCCTGCCATCCCGACGCCGGAAAATCAGAAGCCCTTGACTATAGTCAGGGGCTTTTTTTGTTTTTAGCTTAAGTTAATGCATCGGGCTAAGCCATTATATTATTTCTTAACATTGGCGGCTTGGTAGTCTTTCCAAAGCCACTCTAATGCTTCAGGAAGTGTTTGTTCTTTTACTTTATAATCAACGTGGCGGGCGTTGCGGGCAAAAACAAACTGATACTGATATTTTTTAGCAGCAAGCACCTTTGCCATATTTTCATTTGCAATTACCCAATCATGCATATTATCACGCATTATGTTGGGATTAAAAAGGTCCTGATCGCCCACTTCCATCCATATACGTATTGGTTTTTGAGGGTTTCCTGAAATCAGGTTGTCATGAAAGCCCCAGGCACCTTGTGGGGTTTTTGGATTGTATGGCCATTGCTGATTAATGTAAGTCCCCGAATAAGTGAGCACACGATGATATAATTCGGGGTGGTACCATGCCATAATCAAGGCGCATGATCCGCCCGAACTGCCGCCCATGGTAGCGCGGCTATCGGGGTTGTTGGTTAGTTTCACTCCGCATTTGGCTTCAACCAACGGCAATACTTCCTTTTCAACAAATTCTGCATACAAGCCGCTCATGGTATCATATTCCAGGCCCCGCTCGCTGCCTTGTGCATCGCCACTACCGTTACCAATAGATATGGCAACCATTGCCGGCACCTTGCCTGCAGCAATTAAGTTATCCAATACGGTGAAAAGTAATTTGTCGGGACCATCGGCACCAACTATGAACGGTGCTGCAGTACCAGGAACGTATTGCTTCGGGACATATACAGCCACCTGGCGGGTGTACGGAGCCGGATGGCTTGTGGTGACAATTAACCTGGCAGGGTTCGCAGGGTCGGCTGTGCCAAACGTATTTGGTTCCCGCGCAATGCCCGGATAAATTTTACTGTCACGGGAGTCCATAGTTAAATGGTATATGGTGCCTTGTGGTACGTTTGCCTGTATTGTTGATTCAGGCACAGGGCTATGTGTGGGGCCTATGATAAAATTTCCGTCAAGGCTGGGTGAAGGATTGGTTCCGTCCGGTAATTCGGTAGCTGTTACATAACCAGCAGTGTGCGGGTCGCGGATTGGTATTTGAGCCATAGCAGGCCTTGTATTTAATATGGTAAGAAACAACAGGCCGAGTGCCGCAATGTGATTGATTTTAATTGGTTTCATTTGGTTTTATTAAGCAAAATGATGTCAAAACCGGCTTACATAATCATACATAGCCTGTTCACAAGCAATATCGGCAATGATCCTGATATAACCTCCCATACCCTTCAAAAAACATAAGACCAAGGCCTGATTACTTTTGGTAACTTAAAAACGGAAGGTATTATAACTAAATTGCCGACCGGAAGAAAAATCTAAATTTGAATATGCAAATTATACCTTATAACAAAAATGGTATTCAAATAGCTGAGCTGGTTTCAGACAGTTTACTCATTTCAACAGCCGAAGATGGGGCACAGCTATTGGTCGATCTGTATTATCAAGGCTTTGACCAGGTAATTATACATGCCGGGCAACTTATCCCTTCATTTTTTGAATTAAAGAGTGGCCTGGCTGGAGAGGTTTTGCAAAAATGCTCTAATTGGCGGATGCGGATGGCTATTGTAGGCGATTTTAATGAGATCACATCCAAAAGCTTCCGCGATTTTATTTATGAAAGTAACAAGGGTAAAATGGTCAATTTTGTTGATTCGGTAGATACCGCTATTGCGCGTGCTTAGCGATCGTATCGTTTTTTAGTAACCGCTTAAGAAACTCTAAATTTCAACTTCTATCATTAAAAATAGCCTGCAATGCTTTCAAGCTTTTGATACAATTATATCATTGGCCGGAAGCTTTTATTTAAAGCTCATCTAAAATATCTGGCACAGCAGGTTCGTTAGCAATGCCTGTAATCATGTCAATATCGGCCAGGGTGTATTATAAATAAGTCTTCTGTGTTATCAAAAGCCTTCGGTTTTTGATTCTTTAGTCCCTGACTCAACAAAAAATATCAGGAACTGCAACATTTCGTTATCAGGTGCGTCTAATAGTAAATCTTACCCGTGAAAAAACTGATTTTGTTAATTGCTCCCTATTCAACAAACCGCTCGTTTGTTATAAGAGGCATTTGCTGGTAGCCCATGTTAAAACAGTTGGCATGCCTGTAATGGTCGATCAAATTTGCCATCTACATACCATTGGCTATTTAGTTTAAACCCGGGAGGTTTGCATTGCAATCAACGTTCTTTACAGAAGGTTTTTCCAACCTTTTCAATAATATTTCCCTATAGTTCTTTAGTATGTGTTTTTTTATTAAAAAATGCAGTTTTAGTTAATAAATAATGCGCCGGCCAGGGACGGTGCATTATTTAATCCATATAAAGCTGAAGATGTTAATTTCCTGGCGTTATGATACAAAAAAGCCTGATACATATTGTACCAGGCCGTTAATTAAATCAGGATAGCTCTTAATTGTTTCTATTATTTAGTATCAATTTTATTTAAGGAAGCAGTGCTCCCTGTTTTAAGCATTCCGTTTAAAATGCGTTGATTTATGTAAGCCGAATACCTTGACGCCCCCTTAAAATTCAAATGTCCCAAATCAGCAAATTCATCAGGGTTTAGTGGGAAATTATTGAAATCAAGAAATTCTACATCACTGAAATTTTGTTTCCGGACGGATGAAAACGTGGCCTCGTTGTCCAGGTATTCATATAAAGGGTGCTGCGGGCTTCTGATGAGGAAAATATTTTTGTGCTTACTTTTACAATAATCTACTATTTTTCTGAGGTATTGAATGTTGACAGTTGAGATGCTGTCTTTTCCTGCCATGGTTTGGGGCTTCATATTAGCAACATCACTTGCCCGTATATGTTTGTCGGTATCTATTTTGAGATAGCCTCCGGTTTTCCCTGTAAAATCATAATTAAATGAAAATGTTCTTCCCAAATTAGTACGTGCAGCTATACCTACACAATTCATAAAATATTTTGAATTATGCCTGGCCAATACCTCCCAATCAGATACGTCCATAAAAGATGCATATTGTGGAAACATGTTTGACATGTATGTATATCCCCATGTCCAGTCGTCCATTTTAGTGGCTATCTGGTTATTTGAAAATTCAACTAACACGGTTGAGATCTGCGGGTTTTGTGATAAGTACATTTTTACTTTTTGAAAAGTATAAAAATAAGACTCGGCCGAATGGGACAAATTAATGGACTGAGATATAAGGCTATCGTTGTAAGCACATTCAGAATGTGAATGACCAAAAATTGCGATAGTATTATTCTTGTTTATACGAAATTTTGAAAACTTGTTTATCACCAGGCCCGGAACCAAAACTACAACCGCTATAAGCAGGCAGCTTATCAAGGTGAACGATAGGGTTTTAATTAAAAAGCGATGCATAGCTTAAAACTGAAAATAAATGAACTGCTGTTCTTTACCTATAAATAAAAAGATCACCATTACCAGCATATAGTAAAATGCCAGTCTGTATCCTCGTTTTCTTAGCCAGATTAGTTTTTCTATGGCATACTGGTTTTCCCGTCCCTGCCACTCTACTATTATAAAGGCGATGATGAGTAGCATCACCTCAAGCAACTGGGCTCTGTTAACATCTAATTCGGGTATTGAGAAAAGGGATCTTGAAAAGATCCGGCCAATGTATTTAAAGGCTTGAGTAACACTATCAGACCTGAAAAAGATCCATGCAAAAACTACCTGAGTAAACGTTACTACCATCTGTATAAATTCGGTAGGCGTTGGCAAGGCCCTGCCTTTTGCTACAATTTCGAGATGGTTACGGTTTGTTTTTAACAGCATAGACGGCAGTATGAACAGCGCATTTAACAATCCCCAGATGATGAAGGTCCAGTTTGCCCCGTGCCAGAAGCCGCTAACTAAAAAAATTATTAAAGTGTTGCGTATTTTGAGCCAGATACCTGTTTTGCTGCCTCCAAGGGGAATGTAAAGATAATCCCTGAACCATGATGACAGCGAGATATGCCACCGGCGCCAAAACTCAGCCATATCCCTTGAAAAATAGGGGAACGCGAAATTTCTTAACAGCTCAAACCCAAAAAGTTTTGCCACCCCTAAAGCTATGTCTGAATATCCTGAAAAATCGCAATAAATCTGGAATGCAAATAATACGGCACCCAAAACCAGGGTGCTGCCTGCAGCGTGGGCGCTGTTTGCAAATATCATATTTGCATAGTCGGCACATTGATCGGCAATGACAGCTTTTTTAAACAAACCCCATAGAATTTGCCTTAAGCCGTTACTTGCTTCATAATAATCAAATTTTCTTGTTGTTTTTACCTGCGGCAGCAAGTGAGTTGCCCGCTCAATAGGCCCTGCAACCAAAAGTGGGAAGAAACTTACAAACAATGAATAATCAGTAAAGTTCCGCTCGGCCTTGATCCGGTTTTTATAAACATCAATTACATAAGATAAGCCATGAAACGTATAAAACGAGATGCCGACAGGAAGGATAACATTTAGCGTAAATGCGCTTAAATGGATACCCATACTTGCCCCTAAAGCAACCAGCGATGATGCAAAGAAGTTGTAATATTTAAAAACACCTAAAAAACCAAGGTTTATGGATATACTTAGCCAAAGCCAGAACGTTTTTAAGCCCTGGGTTTTTGCCTGATACATTTTTAGCCCGGTAAAATAGTCCAATAATGTTGAAAATATTAACAAAAGCAGGAAACGCCAGTCCCAGCAGGCGTAAAAGAAGTAGCTTGCAGCAAGCAGCAATAAATTTTGCAGTTGAAGCTTACGGTTAAAAACAAACCAATAAAGCACAAAAACTACTATCAGAAATATTCCGAACCCAAGTGAATTGAAAAGCATGGCAAGTATGATTACAAGAACGGCTAAAGCCGGTTCGACCTAAGAAAATTCGGTAAATGCAGATGTGGGAGGTAGGTAGATGTATAACTAAATACAATAATAAGTCAACCGCTTTTTTTGAAGCAGTTAACCTATTAGACGTACTAAAATGGAGTACAGTTTTTTATCAAAATTTAAGTTTGATGATTGGCAGGTAATTATTATTCGGGTTTTAATGTGTTTTCATTACGTAATGCTTCGTTGAATTTTTCAAGCAGTTTTATGTACTTGTCCATCCAATAATAAATGGCATCAAGCGGGGCATCTTTTGCTTCATGGGGTTCAACATCCTTATCAGGGTTAGGAGAGTTAAACCTTAATGCAAATTCATTTGGGAATTCTTTTGAAAAATCATGCTCTATGACTATACCAATCTGGCAAATGATATCAAAGCTAAGCTTTTTGGTATTGAACCAGTTGTATAAGGTTCTTCGGCTTACGTTTAGCTTCCGGGCGATTTCACTTATCCCCATATGGTCACGTCTAACAATTCGCTCTACAATTTTACCGAAATGTAAATCTTGTGTGTCGTTAATACCAACAGATCTCTGATCATTATTGATATATGAGCTAATAGGGTAATAAACTTTGCTGTGCATAAGATTAGATTGAAATTAGGTTGTCAATTTTAATTGGTTAGCATAAATTAAATTTAGGTTATAGTATAATGCAGGTTATTTATGGGATACTTAAGACCATAAATATCCTGTTAGGTTTTTTAGTCATGAGTTTAGATTTAGGCTGTTCATTGATTTTAATATTTCTTACCCTACGTTTCTATATCTGTAAACAAAATGTATTTTTTTGAAACCTTTAATTTCGTGTTTACGTAATAAAATTATACATACTTCCGTGTTATTTCAACCTATAAAAGGCCAAATTATACCTGTAAAGGGTGCCGATTGACGCTTGTTTAGAATGAATAAAAATATTGCGATTTTTTAGGCATCCATTTTGTTCATTTTTTGTGAGTGATAGTTAACTTATTCAACCTTTACCCTTGTAGTATAGTTTAGTTTCAATGGTATGTTGTTTAGGTGTAAAATTTTTCAAAATAAGATAAATTTAAAACTGCTCATCACCCCCGTAATTTAATTCGTAAGATGTCCCTGACCCTGATTTTTTTTAAAGGCCGGTAAGTAAGTTTTAGGATTGGAGGCCATATACATGGAAGAATTTCGGAAAGCAAGCGACTTTTTAGATTAAACAGGAGTAACATCAAAAAGGATTCCGGATAGTTTTTTGCACTTATTGTTTTGAAGTTCCGGGTACCCAATTATTCTTATTCGTTTTAAATTGCCTGCGGCCGTTATCATTTCAACTTCAATATCAAAGGGATTGCCGTGTTTCAAAGAGTTTTTTAGCGCCTTTTTTACTATGCCCTGGTTTTTGCCCTCTTTAACAGATTTCCAGATAGCCTTCATGTTGGGTATAAAATGATCAGGCACTTCGAGTATGTTTTGTATAATCCTGTCCCATTGCGTTGTATGGGTAATCATATCCCGTGTCCAGGTACCAACTTTAGAAATAGTATCTGCTTTTTTCAGGAGTTTAACCGCACGCTCGTTCTCTTTCTCGATTGCTTTGATTTTGGACATATCCTCTGTGTGAACACACAAGCCGCCAATTTCTCCTGATGGCGTAAACCAGGGGTAAATATTCCATTTCAACCAGCAGCGTATACCGTTGTTTTTTCTAAGCAATAACCCATCACATTGATATATATTCCCTTTTAAGCAATGAAGGTGCAGCTTTTCGCATTTCTTTTTGGTGGATGGTAATATTTCGTATACGCTTTTTCCTATAAAATTTGTGTTGTGAAGGTTGTATTCAGTTACCCAGCTTTTTGAAACAGTAACAAACTGCATCTGGGTGTTAAACATAGCTATAGTAATAGGAGCTTCTTCAATAAGGGTTTTGTAATGGTTTACATTTTCTTTTTGAGTCTGCTCTGTTTCTTTAACAGCTGATTTTTCTTCTAAATATTTATGGTAGCATGCCGAAAAGTTGGATGGATTGGAAAAATTGAGCATTACTGCCATTTGGTTTTTATTGCAGCGCTTTTCCCGGATATACCTGTCGGCTATTTCCATTTGCAGGTATCGGTAATATGAAAAAATTGTTCTTCCGAAATTTTGCTTAAAATCCCTTTTTAATTTTGATTCGGATACAAAGTGTTTTTTTGAAAGGGCAGCAATGCTTGGAAATCCGATAAACAGGTTTTCATTCAGCGTTTTAGCAACATTTTCAAGTAATAGGTCATTTTGCGTTAAAAATTCAGGCAGTTCTTCAATTCGTGGTGCGTCATCAATTACTTTTGAGTTCAGCGGACTTATGTCCGCCATATGTGCGTAAAACCCTTTTATATCACTGTTAATGTAATCGGGATGGTAAGTAACGCGCACGTTTTTTGCCTTGCCCGAATACAAGTGGATTACCTGGTCAAACACTTGTATCTTACCGGTCAGTGCGCCATTAATGTATGGAAGCTGTACATCAAACAAGGTTCCTAAAATATCCGAAAGATGAGATTTATTGATCATTTGGTCTGGCGTTATTCCAAACCAATCGGCCGTAGCTTTATTAGCATACCTGCAAATGAGGTTTTTATCCCAATATGCAAGCATAGCCTCCGTGTGCTCCGTGACATTGAACGCTATTTCAAAAAAATCAGAATTCAGGTTAAAGGACATCGGATCTCCTCTTAAAAAAATTATTTATCGGCGTTACCCATCGTAGGGGGAGATGAGTTTTTAGGTTATAATTTGCTTAAATCTGCAAATTATTATTGATAACATATAAGATAGCTCATATAAAAATTACAAAAAAAATTAGTTTGCCAATTGTTTGTCTATCAATTTGATGTCGAGTTTTTCATATTGCGAATTGTTACTAATGTAGTCGGGCAGTATGGTTTTCATTTTTGATACCATCAAATCAACTTCATTATGCAAATTAAGCTCTAAAAGGTCCTTTATTAAATTGTTGATCTTTGAGTAGCTAACAGGGATGTTTTTTGAAATTTTGATGTCTTTATTATAAGTTGGTATAACTTCCTCTTCGGCGTTCAGCAACTCTTCGTAAAGCTTTTCGCCGGGACGCAGGCCTGTATAAACAATTTGTATATCTTTTCCCGGAACAAGGCCGGCCATTTTGATCATATTGGCCGCCAGATCGGCAATTTTTACAGGTTCGCCCATATCAAATAAAAATATTTCGCCGCCTTTGCCCATCACCTCCGCTTCAAGTACCAGTTGTACTGCTTCGGGGATTGTCATAAAATACCTGGTAATATCAGGATGGGTAACGGTGACAGGGCCGCCTTTTTCAATTTGAGCTTTAAAACGGGGGATCACTGAGCCGTTTGACCCCAGAACGTTGCCAAATCGGGTTGTGATAAACCGTGTTTGACTGCCTTTTGACGGATCAGAATTGAAAAAATGTTCTTCAAACAGCAGGTTGTTTAACGATTGAATATACATTTCGGCAATACGTTTTGATGCTCCCATGATGTTTGTTGGGCGTACTGCTTTATCTGTTGATATCATTACAAATTTTTCAACATTAAATTCAATTGAGATATCAGCCAGGTTTTTTGTGCCCCATACGTTGGTTAAAATAGCCTCGGTTGGGTTATTTTCCATCATGGGTACGTGTTTATAAGCAGCCGCATGAAAAACTATTTGAGGCTTATACAAGTTAAACAATGTTTTTATACGTCCTGAATTTTGGATATCGGCAATAAATACCCGGGTACGGTTGCCGTACAGCCCATCTTCAATTTCCATTTGAATATCGTGCAGCGGGGTTTCGGCCCTGTCACATAATACCACAAACTCGGGGCTGTACATTAATACTTGTCTAACCAGTTCTGACCCTATTGAGCCTGCGGCTCCTGTAATCAAAATCCTTTTACCCTTAATTTCATCCAGGATATGTTCGTTAGAAATTTTTATGGGCTTTCGCTCAAGCAGGTCTTCTATTTTTAAGTCTTTAAACTGATTTAAATTTGGTTTGCCATTTATCCATTGGTCTGATGAGGGTACAACAATCACCTTTATGCCAAGCTCGATACATTTTTCAACAGCTTTTCTCTTTCCGTCGATTTTTATATCTTCAGATGTTATCAGCATTGACTTTATATCGTAGCGTTTTTTCAATGCATCAATTGATTTGATAGGGTAAACCTGCTTTTGCTCAATGCATTTTGATATTCTGTCAACCCCGGTATCAATAAACCCCTGAACATTGAGCATAAAACCTTTTTGTGCTTCAAGCGCATTTTTAATGAGGATAGAAGGTTCATTGGATCCGTATATTAATACATTTTCCATTTCAACTTTATAAGTTGTTGCCTCAATATATTTAAAAACATCTTTGATGATAATGCGCATGCACATTAGCATAGATGAAGTAATAAAGAAGTTAATCAGCAACACATCCACCAGCCCTTTAACATCTATTTTTAGATTGAATGCAAAAAACATATAATAAAAAAGCAAAAACGTAACGTTGCTTGCCAATACAGTTATTAAAATGCGCATCATATCCCTTGTATTGGAATATCTGATAATACAAGTGTGAATTTTCATGATCATGAAAATCAACACCGCATTAGCGCAGTAAAATAACATGTAATAAACACTGATGGGATCAAACTGAAGCCGGTTTTTAAAATATAGTGATGTCCACAACGATAACAAAACTACCATCAGGTCAATTACCAGGATCAGCCATCTTGAATGGAATTTATCCTGGAACAACAAATTTTTCAGGTATATCATAACTGGTGTATTTAGGTTATTATCTTAAGCGTATCTGTATAAGGGGAAGAAATCCACCTCTGTATTTTCTTCAATGCCTTTATCCTGTAAAAGCCTTTGGTATACCTCGGGGTTGGCTATGTACCTCCATGTCTGAAAATCAAAATGGAGATCGGAGAATGCACATTTCCAATCAAAGAGTTTGTCGTTTTTAAAGCCGAGACCACCTCCCAGGTTGTAATATTTCATGCCTTTTTCCCGTCCTATCTGGGTTATTGAATCGGCCAGGAATTTGGTTGGGCTATGATGCAGGAACTCTGCGCGGGTACCTACCAAATGGGCCTGAATAATGCCGTTGGTAAATGTTATTATGGTGCTTGAAATGGCAATATCCTTGTAGTAAACAGTTAATAAACGAGCTTCATATTCGGAAGTGTTTAATATTTCGGAAAAGTATTTTTCGTTAAATAAATAGTAATTGCTGGCACCTACACGCTTCATATTTTCTGTGTAAATCTCAACGAAGGTTTTTATGCCGGCCGGGTTGGTTTCGTCTTCTACTCTGAACCCTTTTTTCCAGGCATGCTTAACAGCATCCATGGTTGATTGCCTGTATTTTTTACGCTGCTCGTCAATAGTAAGTGAAAGATCAAGCACCACGGTTTTTCCGTTTTCATGAATACCCCCAAATTTTTCCAGCAGTTTTTGCTGTTTATAAAAAGGGTGTAACCTAACGAAAACAGATACGTACTTTTCATCTACCAGGAAATTACTGAAGGCAACTTTGAAGTTTTCCATCACACCTTCATCTATCTCATCAATCCTTTCGTTTGAAAAAGGGCCCGAAAAACCGTAAACACAGGTCAGGTCACTATAATCAGATCCAGGTATTTTTCGCTGCAGTAAAGGGAAGCCAATGTAGGTACCTAACTCCTCATATACGAACAGAACAGGATTGCCGGCTGTTTCAAGCGAGTGGTAATGCCACGTGTGATAAAAATCATATTCGGCCGAATTACCTACGTAAGAAATCCATTCCTCTTTATTGAGGAGCGTAAAGATCTTAATCATTGAATGAAATTTAGGGTGTAGATGGATTATGCCTCTTGCTTTTCAATACAAACAAATTTACTTTTTGTAATGGTCATCAAGATGCGGTCGTTTTTTTTGCCTGTAATTTCAAATCCAGCCTTTTCGTAAACGGTAATAGCTGAGATGTTTGCCGGGTGTACTTTTAAATAAATTTCATCCAGGTCTTTAATCAAAAAGCCGTGGCGTATCATTTGCACTGTTGCCTGGTACCCAATTCCTTTACCCCAGTAAAGTTTGTTACCGATAAACAGGTGCAGTTCGGCATCGCGATCAGTAATATCCAGTAACTGAATATTTCCTATATATGTGTTAAGTTCTTTAACGCAAATGGCAAATCTGAGTTGGTCGGGCTTTGCAAGTTTTTCGCGTAGCCAGGCCGTTTCAATATCTGAACTGATGTAATGGGTAGGTTTATAGTCGGTATATACCCATATAAGGGGGTCATTGCGCCATGCGTAAGATGTGGACGCATCTTCTATTACAAGGGGGCGTATGTAAACTGAAATGGTCATAAAAAAAGTCTTAGCGTATTTAACATATTGAACATATCCTGAAGGTCGTAACGTTGGTCTATTGGTAACGGAACCAGGCACTGGGCCAGGTAATTTTCGTCGGTGTTTTTTTTGGTCCATTTAAATACGTTTGGCCAATAGGTTGCAACATATATTTTTTTCTGTATCAAGTGAACCTTGAGGTGTCTGTCATTAGTTAAAAAAGGATAAACCATCGGAACAGTATGTTCATCTGTGGCTTCAAGCTTTAGCAGGTTATATTCGGCAAGGTGCTTGTGCAAAAAATTGAAATTTCGTTGGCGTACAAATACACATTCATTATAATTAATGCTTGAAAGTAGTTTACGGGTCAGCAATGACATCGACCGGATCTCGTTATTTTCAAGATCTTTATTATTGGTCATGTAATCTGAGTATCCGGATTCAATGCCTGATTCTATACTTTTAATCAGGTGCGAAAACCGGTGTACTGAGTTATCTACCGGTAGTTTTTTTACAAGCTTTCTTTTAATACTTAAATATGCGCCATCCGGGACACCAAAAAACTTACGGCAAGAGTAAAATGTATCAATGCCTGGAAGCGGTTCTGAAAAAAAAGCTTGCGAATTATCAATTACCAGATTTTTGATTTTACCGCTAAGCTCTAATATTTTTGCTTGTTTTATACCGAAATAGTTGGTGTATAAAAAGCAGGCATCCGGCTCGATCTCAAAATCGATAATGGGATCTAACTGGCGGTCAACATGGTAAAACTGATATTGAGTTCCTGTTTTTGTAATTGGTTCAAGCAACACATCGCAGGTAAAATAGGGGATGTGGATTTTTTTGTATTTTTTTTGTAAAAGTATGTATTCTAACGCGTTACGCCCCGTGTTTAAGTGAACCAGGTCGGGGTAATATTCGTTTCCTTTGGGCAGTTCCAGCTCTAAATACCCACCTATGGGTTTTACAGCGGCTTTATTTTTTTGCATGACTTGAAATTGAGAGTGAAAAATAAAGTTGTTATCCCTGGTCGCTTTTATACATTCTTAAATGAATGGGCTGATAATATTCATCCAGGCTTTCAGGGATACGCGCATTATAACCCAATACCTGCCGCTGATCAGCACTAAGCTTATCAATAAAATCGTATCCTAATACCCTGGGATAGTCCATCTGTGGTTTAATAAAGGGGCGGGTGAATCCCAGCGTTAATGCCCGTCGGGGTTTTATTGTTTTGTTCTCGCCGGCAGCGTGCCATATATTCGAGTCGAAAAGAATAATACTTCCTTTCGGAGTTACAGCCCTGTCGGCAGTTTCATAAAAATAGGATTCGTTGGGTTTGATATCCGTTTTGTGGGAGCCCGATAAAAAATAGGTAGCACCATTTTCCTCGGTAAAATCATCGAGCGTGACTATCATTTGCACCAATAATTTGGTATCGCCCATAAAAGTGCGCACATCACGATGCATGTTACTTAAATAAGGATGTTGCTGTTGCGTGTGTATCACAGCATTAAGGCCATTCAGTATGTAGTTCCCACTCAAAAAATAAGCTATCTCATCGGCACAATACATTTTTTGGATAAACGGCAGGCTGAAATTGTCTTTTTCAACGAGGTGATGAAGCGTACCGGCCATGTTTGCACTTATGCCATTTTTTTCCTGTATGGCTCGTCGTTTAACATAACCTTCCTTTAAGTCATCATTGATAGTTGCTACAAAATCGCTGTCTAAGGCGTTCTCAAAAATAACCCATCCGTAATCACGCATGGCAACGCGGAAATCTTCAAAATGCCTGTCTCCGTAATTAAGTTTATTTCTCATGTTGTATTATTGGTTTTCCGGTAATCAATTCAGCTCCATTATCTGCATCATTCTGGCGTTTACTTTGTGTACATCAAATTTTTCCTTCGCCAACGCCAACCCGTTAAGGCCGAAACGGCTGATAGCCTGGTTATTGGTTATGAAGTATTCCATTTTATCCACAAGCTCGGCTGCGTTTTTTACGGGTATCAAAAATCCATTGGCATTAGGCGTTGTTTCAACAGTTTCCCGGCAGCCGATAGAATCGCAGGTGATAATTGCGCGGCCCATGGCCATGGCTTCAAGTAAACACCGTGGAATTCCCTCCCTGTAATATGAAGGTAATACAACAACCGATGAACCACTGATATATGGCCTTACATCGTCAACGGCCCCCAGGTAATTGATCACACTCCTGTGCTTTATTTCCGAAAATAAGTCGGGATGAATGGCGTCAACATTATCATCGTAAGATCCTATGAGCTTAAAAGTTACCTGCGGGTGTTTTAAGAACACAATTTGCGCAGCTTCAAAATACTCGCGGATCCCCTTGGCGTTGATAAGCCTCGATACCATAATAAAGCTTACATTATCAATATCAGGCAGGGTTGGCGTATAATGGCTTAAATCAACTCCCGAACCGTTAACAACTGCTGTTTTATGTTTTGCAGATATTATTTTAGAATCAAGGAGTGTTTGAACATCATCTTTATTTTGAAATATAACAGATAACCCCGATTTGTTTCGGAGGCTGAACTTAAGGAGCATACGGGTAATTTTACTTGTTAAAGATGTATTACCTGTTACAAAGTTGTAACCAAGCCCCGAGAGCATAGGGGTTATCGTTTTTACGCCGTTTAACTTGGCCGCAATTGTTCCGTATATTACCGGTTTGAGTGTGTAAGGAAAAAAAACATCGGGCTTTAACTGCTTAATGAGCCTGTACAATGATAAAGCATATTTCAGATCAGATAAAACAGAAACGTTACTGCCATTTAGATCGTTTTCAAATACAACAATGTTTAACAACGCAAGTTTTGCACGCTGCTCGGGCGGTATTGCCGGGGTAAAAACATACACTGTATGTTCTTTCCGCATCAGTTCAACTAATTTGCCCCTGAAATCAATAAGCGATTTTGCCGAATCGCAGGCAATCAGCACTTTCTTGCTTGTCATAACGGTATAATAAGCAATGGGTTAGTAAGTGAATAAGGATTTTAACTGGAAGTATCAATGCCCCAAAGTAATGCGCAGGTATATAGGGGTATTAGTGAACAAGAACAGGCTCAGGTGCGGTTGGCGCAACGTTAAAGTACATTTTGTACCATTCAATAAATCGCTCAACACCCGTAGGAACAGAAACCTGAGGTTGGTAGCCCAGCATCTCATCTAAATTTGAAACATCGGCGCAGGTTTCTGCAACGTCACCATCCTGCATTGGCATTAATGTTTTAATAGCCGTTTTATTTACCTGTTTCTCAATTTCGGTAACAAAATCAAGCAGGTTTACAGGAGCGCCCCTGCCAATGTTAAATAGCCTGAATGGTGCAGATGAAGTAGCCGGGTCAGGATTTTTGGAGTTCCACAGATAGTTGCGTTCTGCCGGTTTGTCAATAGTATGGGTAATGCCGTTAACAATATCGTCCACGTAGGTAAAATCGCGCAGCATATTACCATTGTTGAATACCTGGATAGGTTTACCTTCCAAAATTGCTTTTGTAAAAATAAATAAAGCCATATCGGGGCGGCCCCAAGGTCCATAAACGGTAAAAAAGCGTAAGCCAGTAGTGCGCAGGTTAAATAAATGGCTGTAGGTATGGGCCATCATTTCGTTAGCTTTTTTTGATGCTGCGTATAACGAAACCGGATGATCGGCAATTTCGTGTTCGCTAAATGGCATTTTTTTATTTAAGCCATAAACGCTTGATGAGCTTGCATAAACAAGGTGATCGATGCTAAAATGCCTGCAGCACTCCAGTATGTTCAAAAAGCCTTTGATGTTTGAGTCGATATAAACCTCTGGGTGGGTGAGGCTATAGCGTACACCGGCCTGGGCAGCCAGGTTGCAAACAGCATCAAACTTATGCTCCTTAAATTGTTGTTCGAGGTTTTCTTTATCTGTTATATCCAGTTTTATAAATGTATAATTTGGATAACTGGTGCTGACAACCGGTTTGTTGTAATCAATTTCTGATATTTCGATACCGGTGTTCTGTAACCTGGCATATTTTAGCCTTACATCATAATAATCATTGATGTTATCGATACCTACAACGGTGTCGCCTCGTTTTAATAATTTTTGGGCTAAATGATAGCCGATAAACCCCGCTGTGCCGGTGATTAAAATTTTCATAAATGAGTGAAATTAGGTTTAAATGAAGCCTTTGAGAAGGCGTTTGATTAACTGGTTAATTGGTGGCGCGAACGCCTAAGCAGGTTTAAGGTAGATGCCTGCATGAAAAAGAATCAGAATAAAAACTGAAAAAGGATAGGTAGATGTATTAAGATTTATCTGAGTAAGATTATACCAAATTGCGAGAGTTTGAGCGTGATCAGATAAATTTTTACTTCATGGTATAAGTGTATTTTCTGCCGTTAGTTAGTGGATCACTATTATCTGACGTTGAGAAATACAGTGTGTTGCCCCAATGGCTAAATTGCCCAAGCCCAAAAGCGCGAATGTCATGGTGAATAGAGTGGGCCGGCCCCAGTTCAACACCGTTTTCAAATAGCCTGAGTTTTGATACTGTCGGCGAAGTATTTGAATCCCCGATTTCAGTCAAATCGTAACCAATTTTGTAACAGAAACCGCTATCGGTTCTCAATCCTATCAAATTTATTGATTTGATAGCCTCATCTTGTGGCGCAACATTGGTATTGTTGTTTACAATGGGGGTTGGCTGCTCGGCTTTTTTACAGCTGCTAAATACAGACACCATGGCTGCAGTTGTTAGTATAGGCAACACAACATTTCGGATGGATTTGATAATTGTTTTCATAAAATTTTATTTTAGTTAGTTAAAGTTGTTGCGCTACTATGTATAAGTTGGGGGCAGTTTATACCAGAGCATTCAGTATCGATTTGATGAATATTTCGGGGGTACGGTCTTGTACATATTGCATTACGAGGTCTTTATGATTTCTTTTTGTACTGAGGGCAAGGTTTATGGCTGTTGTTAAAGAGTTTATATTATCGGCTTCGGCAAGGTAAATTCCGGGGATCTCATCAATCCCTCCTGCACAATTGGTACTGATCACAATCGGGTTCAGAATCATCATTTGTAGTAATACGTTCGGGAACCCTTCTTTTATTGATGATACAACACATGCTTTTGCGTGTTTAAAATAAGGCATCGGGTTAGCAGTCCAACCTTTTAATATCACCCTGTCTGTCAATTTTAATTCGGTAATCAATTTTTCAAGCGAAGCTTGCTCCGGGCCTTCGCCCAAAATGAATAAGTGAAGATTGGGGCGTTCGGCTTTAATTTCATTGAATGCAGTAATTAGTATATCGAAGCCTTTTTCGGGTATTAAGCGTCCGGCTGCACAAATAAATTCAGTATTTATATCTGCTGCAGGCAAAGCTGCTTTGCCTTTTATTAGGTTTTCTTCAATATCAATCGGGTTTTTCTGAATGATAACTTTTTGCTTATCAATGTACGGCAGGTGTTGTAGAAAGGAATCACGCATACTGCCGGTTTGGCAAACAACAAGGTTTACGCCTGGGTAACCAAACAGGTATGCCACCTTATAACTCCATCTCTTTAATCCTTTATACCTTGTTAAAACAGATGAGCATTCCCTTACAATAAGTTTTGATTTTAAATATCCTATCCGCTTTAAAAAACCGAGATAAGCATTTAAATAAGGGTGGGTGCTGAAAATGATATAATCTGCGCGATAAGGCCTTAAGTTTTTTATTAATCTTAAAAAACCGCTTAGTACGCTTCCGGTACTTACATATTCAGCCTGCAGATCGCCCGGTACATTTAAGCCGCCATTATCAACTTTTTTTAAAAAAAGCAGGTTGGCGTTACTTGCGCGGGCAGCTTGCAATAGTATATTTTCGGCCCCGTTTGCCTGATCGGTAATCGAAACAAAAAGTAAGTTCGGTTTTGTATCTTGCTGCATTTAATTAGGCTTGTTAAGGTTTTTTAGCTTCCTGAATACTTTTTTAAAAGGCCCCATGGCACTAAATACTTTGCGCTTCCCATCCAAAACCAATAAACCGTTATCGAAGTTTATGGTGTGCAGGCCTTCGTTATAAGGTGCCTGCGGAAGTAATTCAAAAGCAGTATGGTATTGAAAATCTGTTTCGGTTATTGTGGTTATTTCATTGATCATTACCGAGCCGCCGTAGCACTTTTTAGGGTTTTGGCTTGGCATATAAAGCTTTTGCCCAACTATGAATAACCGGCCTGCCGACCGGCTTACGTTTGATGCTACCCTTATAGGGTTTTGTTTATGTGCCTTGAATGGCGAGTCAAGTTTATCGGCATAAAATAAGTACAGTACGCCTTGTTGACCTGATACACTTGTAAAAAGCCAGTATTTGTTGTTGTACTGTATGATTGAACTATCAACAAATGACTGACCTTCTAACAGTACCCTGATCTTTTCAAATTTATATGGGTTTTTCATATCTATTTGATAAAGTGCGACTTGTTTGGCTGATGCAGTTTCCGGGATGCAATACAACTGGTCGCTATCAGTGAACATGTAAGGATAGGAGAGGTGGATATCATCTTTCATGATGCCGTTTACTTTTTTTTTGTTTTTAAAATGCAAGTTATCTGTCATCATGATTTCTCCTTTGCCTTTCCAAAAATTAAGCTCTTCATAATAAAGATGTACACGACCATTGATATTGGCGGTAAACGGGTCGGCAGCGTAATCTGCTTTGTCTTCTGATAACCAGTTGATTTTCCCGTTAAGGCGTTTGGTAAGGATAAGGTTTTCCGGAGATTGCGATATGTAACCTATATTCCATTTATCGTAACAGAATAGTTTATTAACAATTGAATTAATTGCAGAGAGAAGATGCTTCATAGTCGGAATACTTTTTTGAGAAATGACAGCAATGTTAGCGATATCGGTATATAGTCGGTTTCCTGCAGCAAGCTGCCTCCAAAGCTATCTTTGAACTTGTTTATTTTTAAAAGCTCAGTATCTGAAGTGTTGTAAGCATAGCCCCCCAGATCATAAACTTTGAAGCCCAGTTGTTTAAAAAAACAGATATCTTCAAAATGCAGCAAACGGTTTGCCCTGCCTGTAACAGCTCTTAACTGGCTATCATTTTCATTTCTGAACAAGGATGCCGAATGTAAAAGCCTTACCCTTTGCGACGTATTATCCCTGATATAAGCATGCATAACAACGTCCTGGTTCTGATATATTGCTTTGGTGATAAACAGGTGCGGCTTGTATTTATAAAATTCTTTATTAAGTTTTTTAAGGCCTTTAGTAATTGCAAATGCGTTGTAAAAGTCAATGAATGGTTTAATACCGGTGCCCATTACAGTTGATACCCCATCTTTAATTGCCCTGCGTATTTCATATGATGTGTTTTTATCAAAATTGGCTTCAATGGCAGGTACCGGTGCTTCAATATCAATTACTTTGGTGAAAAAATCTTCTTTGCGGTATCCAGGAACTGCTTCGCTGCTTTTGCTCTGTTTATAATATTTTAAGAGGCAGCCCCATAAATTAGGTTTAGCGGCAAACCACACAACCGAATAAGGTAATATGCGCATGGCCCTGTTGTTAATCTGGATCATAAGATTTAAAATGTTTTAAGCTACCTGGTATGTTGAAATTGGTTTTGAATGCTGATCGTTTAGCCATTGGGTAAACACCAGTAATTTCCAGATCTGGGTTGCCCGGTTCCATTTACCGCTCATGTGATCATTTATCATGGCAAATGATTTTTGTACGTTAATACCGGGAATGTTCTTTAGCTCGCTGATTGAAAGATGATCCATTACGTGATCTTTCAATTCGTTTTTAAACCAATGATTAAGCGGCATAGTAAAGCCAGATTTTGGTCTGTCAAACAATTGTGCCGGGGCGTATTGGTATAAAATATCTTTCAAAATCCGTTTTTGAACGCCATATTTAAACTTGTAGCTGTCGGGCAGGGTTTGAGCAAAGGCTACTACACGATGATCCATAAACGGGGCCCTTGCTTCTAACGAAAAGGCCATTGTGCCCCTGTCAACTTTAGTATTTATATCACCGTTTAAATAGGTTTTAGTATCAAAGGCCGATAGTTTTTGAAAGATGCTTGTTGATTTTGATGACCAAATATCCATGAAAGGCACCTGCAGGCCAACATTAGGATTTTCGAGCCAGGAGTATTCAAGCCCTCCAAGCATAAGTCCGTAAAGTGATTTCAATTCGGGGTTGCAAATGCCTAATGCAATAAGTTTGTGGCGATAGTTAGGCGAGATCCTGATAATATCGGCAATCCTTTTACGTACAGACAGCGGACATTTAAACAGTTGGTCAACTATATTGAACCATTTGTAGCGGCTGTATCCCAAAAAGCTCTCGTCCCCGCCATCTCCGCTCAAAACTACTGTAACGTGTTTTTTAGTGTACTTGCTCAATAGTAAAGTAGGGATAGCACTTGAATCAGCAAAGGGTTCATCATAGTAACGGCCAAAGCTTTCAATCAGTTCAAGGCCTTCTTCTTTGTTACATTCAATAGTATGGTGATCTGTTTGCAGGTGGTTTGCAATTTTTTGTGCAAACACGCTTTCGTCAAAGCCCTTTTCCCTGAATTTAATGCAAAATGTTTTTACATTTTTATAATTTTTTGCCGCCAGTGAAGCTATGAGCGATGAGTCAATGCCGCTTGACAGATAAACTCCAAGCGGTACATCGGCATGCATCCGGATATCTACGGCATTTGAAATCAAATGTGTTAAATCTGTTTGCGCCTCAGCATATGTGCCTTTGTATAGCTCAGTATGGGCTAAATCCAGCTCCCAATATTTTTTGGACCTGAAGTTGCCTGTATTACAATCAAAACAGAATGAATGCCCAGCCTCAAGCTTTTTAATCTCGTTCCATGCTGACTTAGGCTCCGGAACATACCCCCAAATAAAATATTCATTAATTGCCTGCTCATCAAGGGTTACGTGCCTGCCTATGCATATTTGTGATGGCTGGCTTGCAAATTCAAAGTCCAAGCCGCTGTGTGCGTAATAAAATGGTTTTTTGCCAAGCCTGTCGCGGGCACCAAAAATTTGACGGGTGTGGACATTGTAAATTACAAAGGCAAACATGCCGTTGAAATGGTTAACACAATTTTCGCCATATTCAAGAAAGGCAGCGGTGATTACTTCGGTATCTGAATCAGTTGTAAACCTGTAACCCAAAGCTGTGAGTTTTATCCTCAGGGGTTTGTAGTTATAGATCTCGCCATTAAATACAATTTTAAGGTGATTGTATGTAAATGGCTGATCAGACCGATGATCCAGATCAACAATAGCCAGGCGGTTATGGCCTAATGTAACCGGCCCGCTACGCTCAAAGCCAGAATAATCGGGACCTCTGAAATTAGCCCTCGCCAGTTTTTGAAATATGATATCATCTTCATATCTCACTGTAGATCCATATATGCCGCACATACAAAAAAAGGTTATAGGTTAATTGTTGTTTAGTTAGCAAGCAGGGTTTCATAAGCCATGCCTATTTTGTTAAGCCCAAAGCGCTCTATTATATCTGCTTTGATATCGGTGTGCTGCCAGGTTTGATTGCAGGCGCGAATAATTTGCTGACGTAGTTTATCAAGGTCGTCCTGCTCTGCAATAAAGCCGTTAAACCCTTCTTTAATTATTTCGTTAACCCCGCCAACCCTAAATGTAACTACGGGCACACCAACTGATAGTGATTCAAGTACCACATTTGGAAATCCTTCGGTAAATGAACTTAGTACCAGCAAGTCGTGGTTTGATATAACTTCGGTAACATTTTTAATCTCTCCGATAAACTTTACACGCTCGTTAAGGCCAATATTTTCAACTTCTGCTTTTAATGTATTCATCAACGGGCCATTGCCTGCAACGGTTAAAACATAATCTTGAGGTAGTGTTTTCATCACTTCGAGCAGGCGAAACAGCCCTTTTTCTTTAATGAGCCGGTTAACAGCAATAAGCCTTTTTAAATCTGAAGTTTGATTTTGGGGCTTTAAAACATTTGTTGTTACTACCGGATTATGGATAACTATCAGCTTGTTCAGCTTAATGTTGTAAACCCTGGCTAATGACTGCCTCATTTCTTCAGACTGACATACTATCGCATTAAAACGTACAAACAAGAACCTTGAAAAGTAGTTATAGAAGCGGGCCTTAAACCCATAAAAGTGCTTCATTTGATGTGGGTTGTTTGAGGCCCTGCCTATTAAGTTGGTTGTTTTTACAAATATCGAAACAAGGGCAACCAGGATATTGATATGATCAGTAGTTGAAAAGACAGCGTATGGCTTTTCGTCTTTCAGCAACTTACGAAGTTTAAAAAATGAGCGTGATGCTTTTATTGTTCCCAGATCAAAAAACCTGATCCCTGCTATTTCTGTTGAGAAACTGCATTCGTTTCCGTTCAGAAGAACCACAACAACTTCATAATCGGGTTTATTAAAATATTGAGACAGCAACCAATAAACACGTTCAGAACCGCCTGTGCCAAGCGAACCGAGCACAAGGAAAATTTTCTTTTTCATTGTAAACAAAAATTGGGGTTGGGTTTTAGGCTACAGCTAATTCTTCCTGCTCTGATTCGGTTTCTTCCTGCTCTGGTTCGGTCTTCTTTATTGGATCAGTTAGTTTATTGTGGTGTAGTACTGCGAAATAAATAAATATAGTAGGGCCGTCTACACTCATCAGCCATCCGTTGTGCGATAGTGCGTTTAACGAAATTGCTATGAACGTGAAAAATATGGCTACATAAATCGCATTCTCTTTTTGCCTTATTTTTTTTATAGTTTGCCAAAACAAGCGTACCGTTTTGTAATATATGGCCCATAGTAAACCCAGCCCTAAAAACGGACCAAGCAGGGTTACAAACATCAAATAGGCGTTATGTGATGATAAGCCGAAGGTAAACAACGGGTTTCTGTAAGTTGCCTCATCCCAGGTTTTACCATAAAAAATTAACCCGAAAGGATAATCGGCATATATTTTCAGGTTTTCGGCCGCCATGTTGGCCCTGTTATAATCGTTTGCCTGTTTAGCTTCGTTTTTGGATAGGATATTGTTTTTCTCATCCATGTTGTCTTTTAACACATAGGTGTATAATCCAAAGCATATGATCACTGTGGCTGCAACCAGGAAAACCGCTTTGTAGCGATAATAAATAAAAAGAAACAGGATCACGCCGGCACCGAAGCTTATAAATGCCGACCGGTTCATGCCGAGATAAATACAAATGATGCAGGCTGCCAAAATCAAAACTCTTATTATGATGTATTGCCTGGTGGTGCATGATGCAATAAAGGCGAAAGTAGTAATTGCTACAACCTGGTATCCGAAGTTAAATTGTGTTACTGCCAATCCAGCGGGGCTTTGTTTAACCGTTTCGCCCAATAACATGCTTCTGAGCGGATCAATGACATCGGCCATAGTGTGATCTAAGATCATGATGACCATAGAGCCCGCCAGCAGGAAAAAAAACACTAATATGGAGGTGTAATAACGGACTTTATTTGCGCCTACGAAATAGTTAAAATATAACGAACAAGGTATTATAGTGAGTAGTATGGCAAAAAAGGTTATGTAGTTACTCATGCCCACTACCTGATATAAAAAAACCCCGATTACAAATACGATAAGCTCATTATAATAAGCAAAGTCCAATATTGGCTTTTGTACAAAGAATAGCAGCATGCAAAAAATTACAGGCGCAGGTATCCTTAAAGTATCTGTCATGAAAATGCCAAAGGCAAGTGTGTACAGATAGAAGAACATTAAACTATAAAAGAGGCCCTTTTTAAGTAACATGATAAATTGATAATGATACTATTGAAAAATTCGTTTAAGTGTAGAGAGTATTATTTTCAGGTCCATTAAAATGCCCTGGTTGTCAATGTATTCGAGGTTTTTGCTAATTTTTGATGGCACAATTACTTTAATGTACATGTCTTCAGGATCATCACTGCCAGCCAGGATATCGTTTTCATCGAAGTATTTGATAGATGCCCAGTCAGTTACGCCGGGTTTAACACTCAATACCTTTAATTGGGCCGGGGTATACATGTTTACGTATTTTCTTACCTCAGGACGCGGCCCAACAAAGCTCATATCGCCTTTTAATACGTTTAGCAATTGCGGTAATTCATCGAGTTTATATTTCCTGAGCCAGTAACCAACACCTGTAATCCGGTAATCTTTACTGCCTATGGTTAGTAATCCGGCTCTGTCTGAGTTTACATACATGGTCCTGAATTTGAAGAGTTCAAACTCATTGCCATCCTTGCCAACCCGTGCCTGCTTGTAAAATGCACTTCCCCTTGAATTTATTTTAATGGCTACGGCAATTAAAATAAATAGTGGCAGTAATATGATCAGCGCTATGAGTGATAGGCTAAAATCAAAAAGCCGTTTTGTCATAACTGTGTTTATAATTCAACTTTTGCAGGTTCTTTACATTCTTCCAATACGGTGTTAACCGAGTTTATCACAGTTGTAATTATGAAATCTATCTGCTCATCAGAAAGCTGCGGATAAATAGGAAGCGAAATTTCATTTGCGTAAAGTGCATAAGCAGATGGGTATTGAGAAATCTCGTATCCCATATCTTTAAAAAGGGTTAACATAGGCAGTGGGGTAAAATGCACATTAGCCATGATCCCTTCACTCATAATGATGTCGATAATCTGATCGCGCTGGGCTTCTGTTATACCTTTAATCCGCAGCGCAAACAGATGATAGGATGATTCCTTTTGCTCATTTTTTAATGGAGGTTCAATAAACCAATCCATTTCTTTAAAGCTGTCGCAATACATTAATGCAACACGTTTGCGCATTGGGAGCAAAGTGGCATCATAATTTTTGAGCTGGCCGAGACCAATTGCCGCGCAAATGTCGGGCATATTGATTTTGAGGCCCATAAACAGGATGTCATATTTCCAGCCGCCCCCGTTTGATTTGGTAAAGGCATCTTTAGTTTGGCCGTTAAGCGTATATAGCTTTAAGTACCGGTATTCATCGGCTGGGTTAAAACAAGCAGGAAGGTTGATGCAGATACAACCACCTTCGGCTGTAGTAATGTTTTTAACTGCGTGAAAAGAAAAGATGGAAACATCACTATACTTTGCTGCAGGTAATTCATTTATGGTTGCACCAATTGAGTGTGCTGCATCGGCAATTAAAAGTATCCGGCCTAAAGTTTCTTGTTTTATATTTTCGGGAACAAACAGTTTTTTAATTTCCGGTTTGTTAATGATAGCCTTTAATTCTTCGTAGTCGCAAGGCCAGCCTGCTATGTCAACAGCAATAATTGCTTTGGTTTTTGGCGTTATCGCTTTAGTTACGGCTTCTGTAGAAATGCTGCAATCATTATCTACGTCAACAATAACCGGGGTTGCTCCGCAATGCAGTACGCTTAAGGCAGTTGCACAATAAGTGTAAGCCGGAATGATAACTTCATCACCTTCTTTTACGCCAAACCATTTTAGCATCAAAATAGCTCCTGATGTCCATGAGTTTACGCAAACAGCAGCATCCGAAGCTGTAAGTTGCTTCATTTGCTGTTCAAGTGCTGCTACCTTGGGGCCAGTGGTTATCCAGCCAGAGTTAAGCGTGTCCATAACCTCGTTTATTACAGCCTGGTCAATGTATGGTGGTGCAAAAGAAATTTTCATATCAGGTTTAAATAATGTTAGTTTCCGGCGGGGATTCGTTCCATAAAGGCGATTAATTTTTGAGCGTAATCGCGGGCCAATCTTTTATAGATGCAATATTTTTCCATAATTGCATTTGTCCATGTGTATTGGGAAAAATCAAGGTTATCCAGCGACACAAAAAGATGGTGATTGTTTTCTATAAAAAGTTCAAGCTGTTTGAATGTCTTGTCTGAACAGGTTTCAGGATGATAGTTAAATGTCCAGGTATATTTTGTTTTTTGTTCAACTTCTGATAGCTGAACGGGCACCCAGTTAAAACCAAAACGTATATATGGAGATCTGAGCAAGCCGTCGCTAATTATTTTGATGTTCGTATACTCATGTAAAGCCAGGAGTGTATTACGGTCAAAAGTATGTGCAGGAGCTATAAAAACAGTCGGACGAATATTTTCGCGATCAAAGATTTCGGCTGCTTTTCTTATTTTTTCTTTTTGAGTTTGTAGTGGTAAGCCTGCAAATTCCGATCTCTTGTTCATCTTCAACAGGCCGGAATTGTGATTTATATAATAATGGTCAAAGCCATGCATGCCTATCACATAATTCTTATCCTGAAGTTCGCGCACCCGCTGCCAGTAGTAAGGGTTAAAATTGCCACAGGCTCTTAGTTTAGGGTCTTTATTGGCGGGGATCACCGCTATCATGGGTTTGATGCCATACTTATCAAACAGGTTAAAGAAACGGTCCCATTTTTGAAGGTTATTTGTTGGGCACAAATCATCCAAACGAATTAAATACTGTAGCATATTAACAGTGCGGTAAGTTTACAAAGCCGGTTGATTGCTGGTTAGTTGTGCTGCTGGTTCTGATGATGCAGCGTGTTTTTTAATTAAAGCCTCCCATTCTCCGAATATCTTATCGGGATGGTTAGTTTGTGATATGATGCGTGCCTGGTTGCCAAGATTGGTTTTCAATACCTCATCGCCAGCCAAACGTTGCATGGCGTCAGCCAAACTGCTTATTGATGCCCTGTTTACCAATATTCCGTTTTGGCCGTTGGTTATGATTTCTGCGGGGCCAAAATTGCAATCTACAGCTATTGCCGGACAGCCAAAGCTCATAGCTTCAACCAAAGCGTTAGGGTAACCTTCATTGCGCGATGGCAAAACAAACATTTCGGCCTGGCTGTAATAATCCTCAATGTTAGTCCTGCTGCCGGGCAGCAACACCCGTTCCCTCAATCCGAGGTTAAAGATCTGGCAAACCAGGTTGGCCCGTTCCTGGCCATCGCCAATAATTATAAGATCAATATCGTTGATGCCTGATTTTGCATAGGCTTCAATAAGTATGTCGAAGCCTTTTACGTAAGCCAGGCGGCCAACTCCTAAAATAAACTTCCGATGATGTACCTTCTGACCAGATGGTGATTTAAAAATGGTAACAGCATTGGCAACGCGTTCGATATTGTTAAGCGTTTTAAAATCTTTATCGTTAAGCAGGCAGTCCTGAACTCCTTTAGCACTTACAACAACCGCCGCCGCTCTTTTATACAGGTTTAAAGCCAGTTTCTTATGTAAATAATTAAAGCTGATAACACTTCTGTCGGGCGATGTTCGTTCTGAAACAATATAGGGCACACGGGTTAGCCAGCAAGTGATACCAGTCCAGATATTGGCCGATGTGATGAACGACAAAGCACACACTGGTTTTTCTGTTCGCAGCAATTTTATCAGTCTGTAAAAAGTTGCGACTATGTGATATAGCCTATAAACTAACCAGCTTTTTTGACGGTTTACGAGGTAAAAAACTTTAACATCGTTATCAATTTCATATGCCGGGGCATCATCGTTTAAAGAAATAAGTACCGATTGAAAGCTGTTTTTATTAAAGTAATTAGCGAGCGATATGATAACTCTTTCTGCTCCTCCGCCTCTGAGTGAAGGAATAATGAAAAACAGAACGGGTTTTGTAAAAGGATCAGCTTGTATTTTCATGTTGAAGTTAAATGCCTTGTTGGTTAAAGCAGGTATTTTAGTGTATCGTAAGCTTTGCGAAACCGTTTGTTTTGTAATTCAAATAGCAGATAGTTTTTAATGTAAAGCAGCAAAAGTCTTTTTTTGGCAATTGCAGAGTAGGTAAAGTTTTTTATGATCAGGTTGAAATCGCTTATAACCATTTCCATACGTACTTTGGTATTGATCATGCTCCAAACGCCGCCCTCATGTTTGCGGTAACAGCTCATTACCTCGGGCATCACATAAATTTTGCCGCCGGTATTATGTGTGGCAAATAGCTTAAACATTTTATCGCCGGCATAACAATCCAAAAACCAGGGGATTGAAAATACCTGCATTGTTTCGGGGATATTGCGATAAACTACAGTTGCTGTTTTTGTTTCCTCCTGTTTTCCGCCCAGCAAATCGGTATAGGTATGTATTAGCGGCGTTGGGTTAGGGTGTACATAAAGTGTTTTGCTACTGGCGTTTATTAATTTATGATAATGACAGCAAATAACGTACTCGGGATTGTTTTCTAAAAAATCAACCTGTTTTTGCAGTTTGTATTCATTTGTCCAATAATCGTCGCCCTCGCAAAGTGCTATATACTTACCGGTGCAGTACTTGATGCAATTGATTAAATTTTTATGCATACCTAAATTGGTAGGGGGGACTATAAGCTTTATCTTACCAGGATAGGTTTCTGAATAAAATTTTACTATTGATTGTGTTTTGTCTGTCGAACAATCGTCGCCGATGATGATATCAAACTTGAAATTTGTTTTTTGCATCAAAAAGCTCCTGATAGCTTCGGCAATAAATTTTTCATGATTGTAAGTGATGCAGCAAATACTTACCGTTATTTCTTCTTCATTCATACTGTTCCATTTACGTTCACAGTTGTCATATTTATTTCAGATTCAATTTTGTCGGTGATGATGGAGCCAAAATGTTTTGGTTTAACATTATTGTCAAAATTTTGCGCACGTAGCAACAGCCTGCAAATAAGGTCAAGATCTGAAAGTGAAAGCGTATGAAATAGAGGAAGGCAAACTACCCTTGAGGCTATAGAATCACAAACAGGCATCGGCTGTTTTTTTACGTATGGCAATGATGATAATGAAGGATAAAAATATCTCCTGCAATAAATCTGGGCCAGTTCTAATTTTGATTTACTTTGATGCATCAATTCCTCTGTTTGAAAAATTATGGGGAAGTACGCATAGTTGTAATCCTGTTCATTTTCAAGTTTTTGGAACTGTACATCCAGATTTTCCAGGCGTAACAGATATTGCTCATACAAATACTTCCGTTTTTTAAGTATTTCATCAACATGACGTAGGTTGCATAAGCCCATTGCTGCATGAAACTCGCTGTTTTTTGCGTTGATACCTTCTTCTGAGAAAGTATCAACCCCCGAATATCCGAAATTGCGCATCAGCGCCATTGTTTTCAGTAACTCCGGATCCTGGGTAAATACTGCGCCGCCTTCAATGGTGTGGTATAATTTAGTTGAATGAAAGCTTGTTACGCTGATATCGCCATATTCAAATACCGAACGGTTGTTGTAAAAGGTACCAAAGCAATGGGCCGCATCATAAATAACTTTAAGATTATGCTTATCGGCAATGGCCTGTATAGCTGTGATATCGCATGGGTTGCCAAATACGTGCGTTGCCAGTATAGCTGAAGTTTTTGGTGTGATGGCCGCTTCAATTTTACTTGGATCAATGTTTAGTGTTCCCGGATCAATGTCAACAAATACCGGTTCACAACCCTGCCAAACAACAGTGCTTGTAGTGGCAACAAATGAAAATGGCGTTGTGATGATTTCGCCGCTTAATTTAAGCGCTTTAATAGCCAGCTGTAAAGCTATTGTGCCATTTGTAACAAACAGCATATGGCTTACACCCAGGTATTGCTTTAGTTTTAACTCAAGGGTGTTTACAAGCGGGCCATTGTTAGTGAGCCATTGTCTTTCCCAGATGCTTTTTACGTAAGCTCTGAATTCCTTTTCGGCAGGGAGAAATGGTTTGGTTACAGGAATCATCGTTTTAGGATTAATTGGTTAAAATCTTTAATAGCTGAAAGCTTAATTAACAAGCTGGTTCCATAATAAACCACAGTGAATACTATGAGTAATATGCCAATTTGCATAGTGGGGATGAAAAAATCACTAATTAATAGCTTATCGAGAAAATAACAGCACAGGCCAATGCCCCCGGCCAATGCTACTGTAGGCAAAATATCCTTTACCTGTTCGGTAACCGGGTAGTTAATTAGCCGGCCGCTGTAAATGGAATTGATATAGTAGGCTACAACATTAAAAAATAGCTGGAAGTATAACAATCCATAAATACCGAAAGGAATAAAAAGCAGGATGCCGACAACGCTCAAAACTTTTTTAATCACCTCTAATTTTAAAAACAGCGCGCTTTGCCCCATTACCTTTAAAACATTTAAGTTATATGAATGCAGCGGGTACATAATGCCCCCAATACATAACAACTGAAAAAACGGAACGGCGGGCAGCCACTTATCTGTTAGTAAGATGTGAAACAGCGGCCTGGCAATAACACTAAGTAATATAAGCGCAGGTGCATTCCAAAAAACAACTTGCTGCATAAGCCTCCTGTACACATTTTTAAGCTGCACCGGGTCATTTGAGATCTCTGCAAACATAGGGTAAGTAACTTTATTTATAGCTGCCGAAATGTTGCTGATGGGCAACTGGCTGATTGAATCGGCACGGCTGTAATAACCAAGCTGCGTTACCGAAAAGTACTTGCCTATAATTATCAGGTAGATGTTTTGATAAATAGTATCTATTAAACCGGATAGCGTCATTTTATAACCGAAATGGATATGCTTTTTAAAGCTCGCTTTATCAAAAATCAGCGCCGGCCTCCAGTTGGAGGTGATCCAGTGTAAGGCTGTTGATAAAAAGGATGTACATAAACCCATCCAAACAAGGCTCCAAACCCCATATCCTAATTTTGCGAGTATAATGCCCAATATTCCGCCACCTATTGCCGATGGAATTTGAATATTGGTTTGTTTTTTAAATTTCAGCTCTTTTACCAGTAAAGTGCTTTGTACCCCGAAAAATGCATTTATGATCAAAACCAGTGTATAAACACGCACTACTGAGGTTAACAAAGGCTGGCTATAAAAGGCTGCAATGAGCGGCGCTGTTAAAAAAAGTAATAAGTACAGGATGGTACTACCAATGATATTGAAGTAAAATACTGTTGAATAATCGCGCTGGTCGGCATCGGTAGTACGGATCAGGGATGCTGTAAGGCCACCATCTAACAGGCTGTTACCTACCGAAATAAAAAGCGAAAGCATGGCTATCAAACCAAATTGCGATGGCTCCAGGATCCTGGCTAAAAATATGGAGATACCAAAGCTCACCACTTTTGAACCTAATTGCTGACACAGTGCCCATACAATGCCAGATACTGCTCTTTGTTTATAGCTCATGATTTAAAGCCGGGCGTTAACAACATCTTCAGGTAAAAATGCCTTCAAATCATACAGCACGGCATTAGGTTTACAAAGCGCCTTTACATTCAGTTCTTTAAATTCCTCGTGGGCAACTGCCAGTAAAACTCCGTCATAGGTGCGTGTTTTTGACTCGCCGTTTTCGCAAATGATACCATATTCTTTTTTGGCATGTTCTGCGTTGGCCCAGGGGTCGTGAATATGCACTTTAACCTTATATTCTTTTAAGCGTTTTACAATGTCGATTACGCGGGTATTTCTAACATCGGGGCAGTTTTCTTTAAAGGTGAAACCAAGTATCAGTACTTCGCTGTCGGTTACTGAAGTGCCGCGGCAAATCATTTGTTTAATGAACTGATCAGCAACATAGCCTCCCATCGAGTCGTTAATACGACGGCCGGCCAGTATAATTTCGGGGTGATAACCTGCTTCCTGGGCTTTTTGCGCAAGGTAATAAGGGTCAACACCGATGCAGTGCCCACCTACCAGGCCCGGCCTGAAATTTAAAAAATTCCATTTGGTGCCAGCTGCCTCTAATACCTTATGGGTATCGATGCCTAACTTGTTAAAAATCATTGCCAGCTCGTTAACAAACGCAATATTTATATCGCGCTGAGCATTCTCAATCACTTTGGCAGCTTCTGCTACTTTTATGGAATGGGCTTTAAATGTACCCGCAGTAATAACTGACTGGTAAAGTTTGTCTATGACGTCAGCAGCTTCAGGCGTAGATCCTGATGTGATTTTGCGGATCTTTGATACAGTATGCAATTTATCGCCTGGGTTGATCCTTTCGGGCGAATAACCGGCAAAAAAATCAACATTGTAGGTAAGCCCTGATACTTTTTCTAAAATGGGCATACATTCATCTTCCGTTACTCCCGGGTATACAGTTGATTCATAAACTACAATATCGTCCTTTTTTAAAACCTTGCCAACAACGCGGCTGGCACTGATCAGGGGAGATAGGTCGGGCCGGTTGTTTTTATCAACAGGAGTGGGCACTGTTACAATGTATATGCTACACTGCCTCAGTTTTTCAATTTCGTCGGTAACATATAAGCCGGTTGCAGTTGTACAAACCGGGGTTATTACCGCGTTTAATTGTTCGGAGTCGATCTCCAGAGTGTGGTCAATACCTGATTTTAGCTCATTAATGCGCTCTACATTAATATCGTAGCCAATAACCTTGTACTTTTTTGCAAATTCAACTGCCAGGGGCAGGCCTACATAACCAAGACCGATAATGCCTAATTTAGGTTGATAATTCTCAATTTTCATGATTTTCGCTAATGTTATGAACTGATAAGTTTTGGATTGAAACTCGTGTTACTAAAGCGCAATTAATGGTTTCAAAAACCATTAATACATTTTTGCCCTGTATCTGCAGCACTTTACCCATCTGGTTTACAAGAGCGCCATCTTTTATTTTTACTGTATCGCCAATAGTGAGGTTCTGAAGGCTTACAATTTCCATGTCATTGTAGCGGGCCAGGTTTATTCTGATTTCGTCTATCACGTTGTCGCGCACTACTGCCGGTTTACCCATATAGTAAACAAATCCTAATACGCCCATAACGTACAGTGCCCTTGATTGCTCGTAGGCATCAACATGAACAAATACATAGGAGCTAAACACAGGAACGCTGATCTCCTTTTTTCTGTCCGACCATTGATTTACTACATCTCTGACAGGGCAATAGCATTCAATGCCATTTTGCTTTAAAAGCTTGTCCACCTTTTTTTCCCACCGGGGCTTGGTGTAAATAACAAGCCATTTTTTTTCACGATAGTTTGTCATGCGAAATTGAGGTACTCTTAATTGGGTTTCCATAAAGTGAATAAAGTTGGGTCGGGATACTAACGGACTACTATAGCTTCGTCAACATACTCACATTGTGCAGGGTGACGATATTTTGAAGAAGTATAGTATTGGAAAATTATTTGCCCGGCAGCTTCAATTATATGCTGCAACCTGCGTTGGCTGTGGCTCCGCCAATCCAGTCACATAGTTGGGCGGTTGGTGAAATAATCGAACTAAAGGTTTATAATATTCTCCGGTTTACCCGGTTATTTTGTTTGTTTTAATTGCAGCCTGGGCTGCCTGTGGCTCCGCCAATCCAGTCACATGGTTAAGCGGTTGAAAAAATAGTTTAACTAAATATTTAAGCACATTTTCCGGGTTTTAGCCGGCTTTTGTTTTGCAGCACATATATTGTGGGCTGCCTGTGGCTCCGCCAATCCAGTCACATGGTTAAGCGGTTGAAAAAAATAGTCGAACTAACAGTTTATAATCTCTCCGGTTTTACCCGGTTATTTGGTTCACAACAGCTGCAACTTAGGTTGCTTGTGGCTCCGCCAATCCAGTTACATGGAGCCTTGGCATTTTCTATATCAACAATCAAACAAAAAGTTCATATAGCCTTATGTCGGTGTAAAATGGCTGCTATCAGCTACCATAAGCCGATGCATATCCATAGCCGCCGTAGGCATAAGCCTGCCGGTTTTCTTTTTTAGCATCGTTAAACACTACCATCAGGTTATTTAATTTATTATTATCGTAAATATCTCTCAGGATACTTAATTGCTCGGTGTTGGTGTAGTTGTAGCGTACAATGTAAATGCTCAGTTCGGCATATTTTGCCAGGCTAAAAGCATCGGCAACAGCACCAACCGGTGATGTGTCAAGCACGATATAATCAAACTGGGTTTTACACCAGTTAAAAAGCAGGTCGAGCCGTTTATCTGATAGCATTTCTGCAGGATTTACAGTTCTGGTGCCACTGCCCATTACAAACAGGTTTTCTGAATCATTATAGGCCTGTATACATTCGTCCGGCGAATTGGTATCTCCAGTCAAAAAGTCATTAATACCTTTTTTGGGCTCCATGTTGATATTTTTGAGCAGATCGGGTTTGCGCAGGTCAAACTCCATGATCAATACTTTTTTATTAAGCATTGCAAGTGTTAAACCGAGGTTGATGCTGAAAAAAGTTTTGCCCTCGCCTTTCATAGACGATGTTACCAGTATGGTTTTATGCTGCGTTCCCTGGTTTAGGAAGCCAATATTACTCCTGATATACCTGAAAAGTTCGGAGATATTGGTATTAACTCCGTTGGATATAACTACCGAATTTTGATCTTCATTATTATGGCACAGCTCACCCAGGATCTTTACACCTTTTATGTTCAGCAAGCTTGACTGGTCTTTAATTTTTAAGCTTAATTTATCTTTCAAAAACAGGAAGATACCAGGCGCAAACAAGCCCATTATGATAGCGAACAAATAGGTGAGTTGTTGTTTTGGAGATTCTGGTATAGGGTTCGCAGCAGGTTTATCAATCAGCTGCGATGACGGTATTGTGGCTGATAAAGACAAAGCTGTTTCCTCCCTTTTTTGCAGCAGGTACTGGTATAAATTGGTTTTTACCCCCTGTTCACGGCTTCGTTGTAAAAGCCCCCTTTCAATTGTTGGAACAGACCGGATGCGGGAATCATACTGTGCAGAGTTTTCACGGAGTAATTTGTGCCCGATGGAAAATCCTTTTTTGATGTTGATCAGGTTTTCAAGAATGTTGACGCGGAGCGAGGCTATCTGGTTACTCAGGTTCTGAACAAGTGGATTGGCAAGGTTTGCGCTACTAAGCATCCGGTTTCTTTCAAGTTGAAGATCATTGAAACGGCTAACCAACGTGTTTAATGCCGGATCTTTTAACCCCATGGTGCTGGGAACAGCATTATATTGGTTAGCCGAGCTTTTTAAATACGCTTCGATAGATTTCACGACACCTAACTGGGCGTTTGATTCTTCAAGCAATTGATCATACTCTGCAGATTTTGTCAGGTTTACCTGTGTACTTGTATTTATTTCTGCAGCTCCGTTTCTTTGCTTAAAGGTTTCAATATCACCTTCTGTAAATGACAGGTCTTGCTCTAAATCATGTAGTCTTTTATCGATAAATAATATGGTATTTACGGCAGTTACATTTTTCTTAACAACGTTTTCAGCATTGTAAGTAGATATAACGTTGTTTAAAATATCAATTCCTCTTTCAGGTACGGCATCAACCAAACTCAGGGTTAAGGTATTTGATTCTTTGATAATACGGTTAACTTGTAACAATGATGCACTGTAGGCGGCGGCCAGCCTGGTCAGGTTTATAAACTGGATCAATATGGGCGTTTCGCTGTTGGTATAAGCCGGGCCTTTTTCTACTTTAAATGAGTAATCTTTGTGATTAATTACCTGGTTGTAATTATAGATCCAGGTTTTATCTCCTTCTTTAAGTAAAAATTTGTCGTGCGTGTAAGACTGAAGATATAATTGTTTCAGATATGCAGCTTTACCGAGCCGTTGTATGGATACTTTGAAGGGGCGCTCATCGCCATAAAGCTCTTTTGTTGAGAAACCACTTTCGTCAAAATAAGAGGTTTCCATATTAAGCTTTGTTAGCACCTTATAAATGAGGTCTTTTGAGCGCAGTACTTCCACTTCGTTATCTACTGTTTTGGTTTCCTGAAACATATTCAGGTCGCTGAATGCAGTAGCTTTCAAAATTCCGTCACCTTTTTTATCGTCGGGTATTTGAAGGGTACTTGTTACTTTATACAAAGGGGTAACATAGTTTAGATATGTCCAGGCGGCGGCTAAGCATATGATCATGCTTATCAGGAATAAATACCAGCCATTTAAGTAAGGTATAAGGTTATTCCTGAAGTTATTGCCTGGTAGGGGCTCTTTTAAAATAAAATTGTTATTCATATCAACCGATCTTAGGTATCTCTAAAACTGTATCTTATCTTTTAAAAAGTACTGCTGCCAATACAGCCAATGCCGAAATGGAAGCTACTACTATTGGTGCCAGCCTTGTATTTTGGCTGAATTCAACAGCCTTTGATTTATCAGGCTCAACATATACTATATCATTTTGCTTAAGGTTAAAATAGGGCGAGTCCATCGATTCGATTTTATTAAGGTCTAACCGGTTCATTGTTCTGCGCCCGTTTTCGGTACGGATCACCAGCACATTGTTTCTTTTTCCGTAAACCGTCATATCTCCGGCCATGCCCAAAGCTTCAAGTAAGTTTACATTCTCATCAGTTATCGTAAATGTCGACGGCCTGTTAACTTCACCTATAACACTTATTTTAAAGTTTAAAAGCTGGATATCAACAACCGGGCTTTTTACAAAAGCTGCCAGCTTTTTTGCTATTTCAATCTGAGCTTCTTCAATGGTTTGGCCTTCAACTTTATAGTCGCCTATAAGTGGTAAATTCACAAAACCGTTTTCATTTACTTTGTACCCGCTACGGATTGCAGGATTATTTAAACCACTATTTTTATTGCCATTGAATAATAAGTTTGATTCGGGATTTAGGCTGTTAACGGTTATACTAAGTATATCCTTTTGGTGAATAATTACTGCCCCGCCAATATTAGTATTTGAAGCGCCTGCATTGGTCATATTGCTGAAGTAAACAAGATTGCGGCTACCTGCGCAGCCGGTGATCAGCAACACAGCTATGACGAAAAAGTATGTGGTAATTTTTTTCATTATCAATAATTTAGAAGGTTAAAAACCTGGTTTCAATTGGTTTAATTGATTAATCAAATTTATCTATTTGGGTATTGATAGCATACGGTTTTGGGCAATTGTCGCTTTTTTGTAAACCTGTATCTTAGTCTTTACAGAACATGTAAAGTGGTAAAGCAGACATGTGTAAAAGGTTGAGAAAAAAGTGTCTTATTTATGTTGTTTTGGCCATATTTTCACATAATCGGGGTTACAACTGCAGAAGGCAGCACATAAAAAAAGCAGGTTTTAAGGCCTGCTTTTTTGTATTTAATTTGTTTAATTGATACATGTTATTCTACCGTAACTGACTTCGCGAGGTTACGCGGCTGATCAACATTACAGCCTCGTTTTACAGCTATATGATAGGCGAGAAGCTGCAGCGGAATGGTGGCCAGCAGTGGCAAAAATGCCTCGTCGGCGTCGGGGATTTCTATGCAATAATCTGCCATGTTTTTTACCTTTACGTCGCCTTGTGTAACAATAGCTATCACTATTCCCTTTCGGGCTTTAACCTCCTGTATATTGCTGATCACCTTCTCATATGACGAGTTTTTGGTGGCGATAAATATCACGGGCATCTGCTCATCAATCAGCGCAATGGGCCCGTGTTTCATTTCGGCGGCAGGATAGCCCTCGGCGTGGATATAGGAGATCTCTTTTAATTTTAAGGCACCTTCCAGCGCAACCGGGAAGCCAAAGCCCCGCCCTAGGAACAAGCAATTAGGAGCGTTTTTTATTTTAGATGCAATGTCTTCAATCAGTTCGTTGTCCTGCAGCAGGGTTTGAATTTTATCTGGTATAGTATCAAGTTCGGTTAACATATTGCTAAGCTTGCCCGGCGTTAACGTACCTTTGTGCTGTGCTATGTATAAAGCTATTAAGGTTAAAACAGTTACCTGCGCTGTAAAGGCTTTGGTAGACGCCACACCAATTTCCGGGCCCGCATGTGTGTAAACCCCTGCATCAGTAGCACGCGGAATTGAGGCCCCTACAACATTACAGATACCTAAAATGGTAGCGCCCCGTTCTTTCGCTATTTCAATGGCCGCTAAAGTATCAGCAGTTTCGCCCGATTGGGAAACCGCCATCACAATATCCCTGTCAGTAATTATGGGGTTCCTGTACCTGAATTCGGAGGCGTACTCAACTTCTACCTTAATGCGCCCGTATTCTTCAATAAGGTACTCACCTGTTAATCCTGCATGCCATGAAGTTCCGCAGGCAATGATAATTATCCGCTCGGCATTTTTTAGCTTATCGCTGTATTGTTTGATACCGCCCAGCTCCACCTTGCCTTCAAGTGGGAATACGCGGCCGCGCATACAATCCCTTATTGAACGTGGCTGCTCAAATATTTCTTTCATCATAAAATGCTCAAAGCCTCCCTTTTCTAATGATTCAAGCTTCAATTCCAGTTCCTGAATCAACGGGGTTTGAACAACATTGTCCAACTTCTTTATCAAAAGTTCGTTTGGCTTTACCAGCACTATTTCATTGTCTTTTAAATACACTACGTTTTTAGTGTACTCAATGATAGGGGTAGCGTCTGACGCGATAAAATATTCGCCCGTACCAACCCCAATAACCAGCGGGCTGCCCTTCCGGGCGGCAATAAGTTGATCTGGAGTTTCCCTGTCGAGTATCACTATTGCATAAGCACCTATAACGGTATTTAATGCCAGGCGTACAGCCTCCAGCAAATCAGTTTGTTCAATGTTTTGAATTTCCTCAATTAGGTGGATCAGTACCTCGGTATCTGTTTCGCTTTTAAAGGTGTGCCCACGGGCAAGCAGTTCTTCTTTAAGGATCAGGTAATTTTCAATAATACCGTTATGGATAATGTGCAGGCGGTTGTCATTTGAGCTATGAGGGTGTGAGTTTGCGTCAGAAGGGGCACCATGTGTGGCCCACCTGGTATGCCCAATGGCAATATGGCCGCTTTTGTCCTGGTCGGCGGTGTGAGCTTCAAGACAGGCTACCTTTCCGGTTTTTTTATACACATTGAAACCTGCATTATTTATAATAGCAATACCGGCGCTGTCATAACCACGATATTCTAATCGTTTGAGGCCGTTTAATACAACGGGCCACGCCTCTCTTGATCCGATGTAACCAACAATTCCGCACATAGTTTTAGGGCTTTAAATAGTAAATAAAGTTTATTTGTTACTTGATGAGTAAAATTATTTAATTGACTATCAATAAAGTATGAGCCCCGCTCAATTGCCCGTAAATTGTAAATCTGATACCGTTTTACACGTTTAAATTGTAAAAGGATATAAATTACTTTACATTTTAGCCGGTTATGAGGCAATGAAGGGCGGGGCGTTCTAAATAGCAGGAGATTTGCTTATAACGGGTGTTTGCGCTTCTCTTCTTGCTTATGCCGGGTTTTGGGCTGTGAATTTTATTTCGTGATTTTACAGAATGATATACGATTACAGTGACACTATTTTATATCATTTTATTTTCAGTTAGGTTTAATTAACCAAAAAGAACTGACAATGATATTCAACTCATTTACTTTCCTTCTGTTTTTTCCTGTAGTAACCGTTTTATATTTCTTGTTGCCTCATAAATTCAGATGGCTGCTGCTGCTTGTTGCAAGCTGTTATTTTTACATGTTCTTTAAGGCTATATACATTCTTATCCTGTTTTTTACAATAATTATTGATTATACAGCCGGCATCTACCTTGAAAAAGTTGCTGATCCGAAAAAGAAAAAGCTCCTGTTAATATTGAGCCTTGCAGCAAATATTGGGGTACTGGCTGTGTTTAAATATTTTAATTTTTTTAATACCAATTTATCAGGACTGCTATACTGGATGGGGTACACCAATCCAATCCCCTTTTTACAGATCCTGCTCCCGATAGGGTTGTCATTTCACACATTTCAGGCCATGAGTTATACCATTGAGGTTTATCGTGGCAATCAAAAGGCCGAACGTCATTTTGGTATTTATGCCCTATACGTGATGTTTTATCCGCAGTTGGTTGCAGGCCCAATTGAACGGCCCCAAAACCTTTTACATCAATTTAAGGCACAGCATCACTTTAATGAAATAGATGTCTCTGAAGGATTAAAAAGAATGCTGATTGGCTTTTTCAAAAAAGTTGTTGTTGCCGACAGGCTGTCTCTATATGTAAAAACTGTTTTTAGCAATTACCCTGAACATGGATCGGCCTCTATTGTGCTTGCTTCACTGTTTTTTGCTGTTCAGATTTATTGCGATTTTTCGGGTTATTCGGATATAGCCATTGGCAGTGCCAGGGTGATGGGCTTCAAATTAATGGAAAATTTCAGGAGGCCATATTTTGCCAAAAGCATAAGCGAGTTTTGGAGCAGGTGGCATATTTCACTCTCAACCTGGTTTAAGGATTACCTGTATATTCCCTTAGGAGGCAACAGGGTAAGCAAAGGACGTTTGTATTTTAATCTTTTTACAGTGTTCATGATCAGTGGATTATGGCATGGTGCCAACTGGACATTTATTGTTTGGGGTGCCTTGCACGGGTTTTATTTAATCTGCGGTATGGCTACACAAAAATGGAGGGCCACGGTGGCAAATAAATTGGGTTTCGGAAGCGGCGTAGTAGCTAATTTTTTAAATATCTCCTTCACGGTAATATTGGTCACCGTAAGCTGGATCTTTTTCAGGGCTGTTTCATTAGAGCAGGCCTGGGGTTTGCTAAAAGGGATTTTTATTTATAAGCCAGGCTTTTTTATAGGTGAACCTACATATTTTCTGTATGATTTTATGGCTATAGCTACGCTGTTTTTTTATGAATTTAAACAGGAGTACAGTTTAAACTCATTACGTTTTTTACATAATGAAAATTGGGGAGTGCGCATGGCTTCTTATTTAGGATTGATTTTTATAATCCTGTTGTTTGGAGTTTTTGATGGTGGACAGTTCATTTATTTTCAGTTTTAAATTATGAAGCAGTTGAAAGGGAATAGCAGTAAATTTTTTACCAGGTTCTTAATAATGCTGGTGAGTTTTGTAGCAGTTGATCAGTTAATAGGGGCCACGCTTTATTATTTTTTCACCCACCAGGTTTCGGGCGAGTATGCTGTTGCCAACCACGTTGTATATGATCTGAATGAGGATGTATTAGTTTTGGGCAGTTCAAGAGCTTCGCACCATTATAACTCAACGCTTATAAAAGACAGCTTGAATTTGACCTGTTTTAATGGCGGCAGAGACGGCGAAGGGCTTTTATACAGCACGGCAATATTTGAGCTGGCACTGCAGCGCCATGTTCCCAAAGTGGTTATTTTAGATGTAACCAGTGATATACTAAGTGAAAAGGAGGATGAAAAGAACAGGCTTTCGATTTTGCTTCCTTATTTAAAACAATCGGATATTGTTGAAAATATGATAGTAAAGAAAGGCCGGCTGGAATTATTAAAAAGCCATATTCAAACTTACCGTTACAATGGCCAGGTGGCTTCCATATTTCAGCATTATTTTTTATCATCAGCAAATACTGTTTTGGGTTTTAATCCTCTGGATAATAAAATGGATGCCAGCAGAGTTTCAAACAAAACAACACTTAAGCCATACTCAGATAGCATATCGGCAGATAATGTAGATGCCTTGAATTTATTTATAAATGAATGTAAGCGGCAAAAAATTCAGCTTTTCGTTTTTGTATCGCCAAGGTATAATGATGATACCAAGCAAAATTCTTATTTGAAAATGAAAAGTATCTGTCAAAATAATAGGGTTATTTTTCACGATTTTACAAATGATGAATACTTCAAAAATCCGGAATATTATTCGGACAGGGCACATTTGAACAGCAGAGGAGCTAATTTGTATACTGATACTATCGTAGCTTTCATGAAAAAGAAACTGACTCCGTTAGCCAATGTTCAATATTTGAGTAAGAACGAAATACCTGTTTCTCAAAATTAATATTGCATAACGCTAAACAAAAAAAGAGGCCGCTTTAATTTTAAAGCGGCCTCTTTTTGGCTTAAATACTTAAGCCGGGGTAAGCAATTTAATTAACAGTTTTAACGCCAGCACCTGCGGTTACCACTGCCGGAACATTTGCAGCAGCATCAAGCAGTGAGCTGTAAGAGTACGAAGGTACCCAGCTTGATAGCGTTGTGGTGATATTGTTGGCACCACAGTTAGAATAGATATTGGTTGATGTACCGCTAAAATAACCTACAGGGTCTCCATCCAAATTAGTAGTAAGCGGTTTTTTACAGCCCGAGAAATACTCGTTATCTGTCCTTACCATACCGCCGTACCTTGCACCGATAGAATATCCATCATTGTTTAAGTGGTAGTTATTGTACATGTGGATGCTACCAAATACCAAGGTTGGTTCCCTTTCGGCAATATTGTACCAATAGTTGTGGTGCATGGTAACATGTAGTTTACCTGTGTTGGCTGCAACAGCATCGCTTGTTACCGAACCAATTAACACTGATAGATAGGTGTCGTGGAATTTGTTCCATGAAATGGTTACGTAGTCAGATCCTTCAGCAACGCCGATATCTTTACCCCAGTAATCCCAGCCATGGCTGCGGTCTGTTGCAAAATCGCAATGGTCAATCCACACGTGGTGTGACTGGAATTTTACGTAGATACCACATTCAGTTACATAGTTTCTGAATGTAACGTTTTGAATAATAACGTTGCTAACTGTGAAAAGGTAAAGGTTCATACCCTTTAAAACAGCACCGGTTTTACCTATGATGGTAGTGTTTGAACCAACATACACAGGATCTAAACCTGCTCCGGTGATGGTACCGCTAACGTAAACGATTTTAGCTTTAGAGCCGGCTACAGCCGATTTAAATGCAGCTAAAGTAGTTACTGTTACAGCAGTGGCACCTTTACCACCGGTTGTAGTTCCGTTAACATTGGCATATCCGGTTAATACTGTACTTAAAACAGAGCCGGTTGCCGGTGCTGAACCTGCCGGTGCGCTTGAAGCAGGAGGTGTTGTTGTTCCGCTGCTTGCTGTACCTGTAAGGGTGTAAGTGTACTTTCTTCCGTTTGTCAGTGGGCTGCTGTTGTCGGAAGTTGAGAAATACAATCCGTTTGACCAGTGACTAAAGCGACCTTTACCAAGGTCCCTGATGTCGGCATGAACGGAATGCGCCGGACCTAATGCAACACCATTTTCATAAACTTTAAGTGTTGATACGGTTGGCTGTTCGTTTGAATCTCCGTTTACAGGGATAGGGCTAACTTTGTAAGAATAGCCTTCATCTTTTCTGATCGACGAAACGTCCATCGTGTAAACGGTGGGGGCAGTAGCAGTTGTTGCTAAACTTGCCTGAGAATTTAAATCATTAATTGGAACGGTTACTGGTTGGTCTGCATTTTTGGAGCAACTCCCGATGAGAAGAAACGTGCTCAATGCCAAACTGCCAAATGTCATTTTTTTTAAAGATTTTGTTTTTTGCATGTTATAATTTTTAATTAAGGCAACGAAACGCGGTCTTATATTAAAAATTACTGTTAAATTTTATCTAAAGATATAGACTAAAAGCTTAGATAGTTCAAAAGCGCCTATTCTGGTGTTCAAACGTATAAAAATGTGTGAATTCGTAAAACATGTGGTTGTAAGGAATTGCACACTTCATGACATTAATATGACAATTTTAGCTGAGACGAAAATGTAATTTTCTTGTTATTGCCTTTTTTTGTGTGTGAAATTTAGATTTTGTTTAAGGTTTTTAACCTGCAATTAAGAGTTTAAATTGTAAAGATGCCTTTACAAAAGGCAGGTCTTAAACCGGCTGTTGTCACTTACATATACGGCTATTAATTTATCCGTTCATTTAAAATGTCTTTGCAGCCACAAATTCTTTTTTTGCTTCCATGTGGGGAAGTATATAAATGTGTGTTTTACTAATATTAAAGCATATCCATTATTAATGATTTTACATATACCGCAATTGGTAAGGATGTTGTGTTAAAATCCTATCCAATAATATAATGTATATACGCTATTATTATACATCTATAAATACTTTTTGTTTTACAAATGTAAAATGAGCCTTGATTTATAAATAATGAACACTGTTCATTATATTTGCAGCGCATTAATTGATCATGGGAGTAACTGACAGAAAGGAACGCGAAAAAACTGAAATGAGGGAGCTTATAAGAGCTACCGCTATGAGGATGTTCCTGGAAGATGGTTACGCTAAAACGTCTATCCGTAGCATTGCCGAAGCGATAGAGTATAGTCCCGGCACCATCTATCTTTATTTTAAAGATAAAGACGAGCTTTTATACGAAGTACAAGGCGAGGCATACGGCCAGTTACTGGAGGTTTTTAAAAAGGAGGCCACCAGTACCGATCCGCTCGAAAAGCTGAGGCAAGTCGGCAGGGCTTATATTAATTTTGGCCTTCAAAATCCTGAGCTTTACGACCTGATGTTCATTATCCGCGCACCAATGAATGTAGATGAAGAAATTCATAAGGCTAACGGCGGTAACTGCTTTGCTTTCCTGGTTGATTGCCTTAATGACTGCATCAGCAAGGATCTTTTGCGTTTAACGGATTTGCAACAGGCTTCATTGCTGATATGGTCAACAGCACATGGCCTGGTATCGCTTAATTTACGCTGCCGATTAAAGATCATGGATCAGGCAGAAGAAGCCATACCTCAAATTTTAATTAAATCAATGGAAGATTATTTAGCTGCTGTAACAAAATAAAAAAAATTTACTCAATTACTAAACATCGTTCATTATTTAAACATCATATAATATAAAATCATGATTCAGTTTACATCGCATCATTCTGTTTAACAAACCGATAATTTTTTTACTCATATACTAAACATTGTTCATTATGTATACATCGTTCAAAATAAAATCCATTCCAATCATAGCAATATGCATGCTGGTTGGTATTAGCACTTGGGGGCAGGATAGCCACAAGCAGCTTGATAGCTATATAAATGTTGCATTTGCTCAAAATCAGGGTTTAAAAGAGCAACAGTTTGATCTGGATAAGGCTATGGCGGCGCTAAAGGAAGCTCAGGCTATGTATCTGCCTACGGTAAGTTTGCTTGGCAGTTACACCAAATCATCAGGTGGCCGAACTATCGATGTTCCGGTAGGTGACCTGGTTAATCCTGTTTACACCGCATTAAACCAGTTAACCAACTCTAATAAATTCCCTCAATTAAAAAACGAATCGTTCCTGCTTAACCCGGATAATTTTTATGACGCTAAGGTGCGTACATCACTTCCACTTATCAATGCCGAGATCCGTTACAATAAATTAATTAAGCAGCAACTGATAACCAGCCAGCAAGCAGCAGTGAATGTTTATAAAAGGGCTTTAGTAAAAGATATTAAAACGGCTTATTACAGGTATTATCAGTCGCTGCAAAGCATAGCTACCTATAACAGCGCAATAGCTTTGATTAAAGAAAACATTCGCGAAAATGAAAGCATGTTACGCAACGGCGTTCGTAACGGTACCGCTTTGCTTCGTTCTCAAACTGAAAAAGAAAAAACAAATGCTGCTCTTATCCAGGCGCAGCATAACACGCAAAACGCTAAATCATATTTTAACTTTTTGCTCAACAGGTCTTTACAAGACACTATTATTGTTGAACCCCAAACCATAGCGGATATTGCTGCTGATCCGGATACCTCGGCAGGTACCGGGCAACGTGAGGAGTTAAAGCAGTTGCGCACCCTGCAGCAGGTGTACACACTTGATTATAAATTGCAGCGTTCGGGCTTTATCCCTAAGCTCAATACCTTTATTGATCTGGGATCGCAGGGGTTTGATTTTGCCGTGAACAACAAAACACGCTACTATCTATGGGGCGTAAACCTGCAATGGGATATTTTTACCGGAGGACAGCGTAAATACAAAGCAGAACAATCAAAGGCTAATTTCAACGCTGCCACAGCGCAACTGGATCAAACCGAACAATCTTTACAGTTACAGCTCGATCAAACCTACCATAACTATCAGTCGGCTAAAGCAGCATATAAAAGTGTTGTTGCACAGCTCGCATTTGCAGGTAAATATTACAATGACCAGCTAAAGGCTTACCGTGCCGGACAACTCCTGTATCTGGAGCTGGTAGATGCACAAGATCAGTTAACAGGTGCACGCCTGCAAATGGCCGGCGCACAGGCCAGCCTGCAAATTGCCCTTGCCGAGCTTGAACGCCAGCAGGCTACTTATCCAATTAATAACTCAAACTAAAACAGATTGATATGAAAAAAATTAAATACACCGGTTTATTGTTGTGCATACCATTTATTTATGCCTGCAAATCACATCCCGCCATTGTTAGTAACGAAGGTGGGGCCGATACTATCCCTGTACAGGTTATGCAGCTGTCGCAGCGAAGTAACAATGCTCCAATGGCAGTTTCAGGGCAGTTCACTACTGATGATGAGGTAATGCTCTCCTTTAAAATTGGCGGCATCATCAGCGGCCTGAACGTAAAAGAGGGCGACGCAGTAAAAAGAGGTCAACTGCTGGCAACGCTTAATCCTACCGAAATTAATGCTCAGGTACAGCAAGCCAGCCTGGCGACAGAAAAAGCACAGCGCGATTATGAGCGCACCCAAAACCTTTATAAAGACAGTGTAGCTACGCTTGAACAATTGCAAAATAGTAAGACCACTTTACAACAGGCGCAGCAGCAATTAAAAGCAGCATCGTTTAACCGTCAGTATTCTGAGATCCGCGCACCAAAAGATGGCTATATTTTGCATAAGCTGGCCAACGTGGGCCAGCAGGTTACCGCAGGTACTGCTGTATTGCAAACTAATGGTGCTAAAGCAGGTAAGTGGATGTTGCGGGTTGGTATAAGCGATAGCCAGTGGGCTGTACTACAGCTTAATGATAAGGCGACTATCCAAACTACGGCCATGCCCGGACAGGTTTTGGAGGGTTTAGTAAGCCGTAAGTCTGAAGGGGTGGATGCTGTAACGGGTACTTTTAGTGCCGATATTACCATTACAGGTAAAAAGCCGCAGGCTGTAGCGGCGGGGATGTTTGGTAAGGCTACCATTACACCTTCACGCCCCGCTGCTGCCGGAAACAGCACCTGGCAAATCCCGTACGATGCGTTGTTGGATGGTGACGGTAACAGCGGCTACGTGTTTGTGACAGATGATAATAAAACCGCTCATAAAGTAAAGGTAACTGTTGCCGGCATCGATAAAAATACCGTAACCATCAGCAGTGGCCTTGCGGGTGCAAAATCGTTGATCATTTCGGGTTCGGCTTACCTTACCGATAACAGCGTCATCACAGTTCAACCTCCTAAAACCGCTGCCAAATGAAGATCTCTGATTATGCTGTGAAAAACAGCCAGTTTACACTGGTGATCTTTATTATGATCATCGCCTTAGGTATAACCACAATGCTTAACATGCCGCGTTCGGAAGACCCGGAAATGCACCCGCCTTCGTTCCTGGTTATTGTTAATTATCCGGGTACAAGTCCGCGGGATATTGAGGACAGGGTAGTAACGCCGCTGGAGAAGACAATAGGCAGCCTGGATGACATTAAACGGATCCGCACCACCATCTCAAATGGTGTAGCCGTATTGAGGGTTGAATATAAGTACAGCAGCAATATCGACTCTAAATACCAGGAAATAGTACGCGAAGTAAATAATAAACGGAGTGAGCTCCCTACTGATGTAGCAGGTATTGAAATTCAAAAACAACAGCCCACCGATGTAAATGTGCTGCAGGTTGCCCTGGTATCAGAAAATGCTGCCCGCAGTCAGCTGCAGCACTTTGCCGAGAAACTGCAGGACGAACTTGAAAAAGTATCCTCACTCAAACAGGTATCTATTTACGGTTTGCCGGGTCAGCAGGTACGTATCGAGCTTGATCTTGAAAAAATGGCGCAAATGCACTTGCCTGTTAGTGCTGTTACAAACAGTTTACACAGTGAAATGGCCAGTATACCCGGCGGCAGTATCGATGCGGCACATTTAACTTTCAATATTAAAAGTAACGATTACCGTACACTGGATGCTGTGAACAGTACCGTGGTGTATGCTGCAAATGGTAAAAATATCCTGTTAAAAGATATTGCGCATGTATACTATGGCTATGGCGAAGAAAAGCACATTACCCGCCTCAATGGGCATCGTTGCGTGTTTGTGGTAGCCGCCCAAAAAGACGGCGAAAATATTAATAAAACCCAGGCCGGTTACAGTAAGGTACTTACCAGCTTTAAAAAGTTATTACCGGCAAATATCGACCTGGTGCAAAATTTTGATCAGGCTGATAACGTGAACAGGCGTCTGACTGGCTTAAGTCATGATTTTATCATTGCTATATTACTCGTAGCCGTTACACTGATGCCTTTAGGTTTTCGGCCGGCGGTTATTGTGATGATCTCTATCCCGCTTTCGCTGGCTATTGGTATTGTATTGTTGCAGCTTTTCGGGTTCAACCTTAACCAGTTAAGTATTGTAGGTTTGGTTGTGGCACTTGGGCTATTGGTTGATGACAGCATTGTGGTGGTTGAAAACATCGAACGGTGGATGCTTGAGGGGCATAGCCGCCTTGAAGCTACTTTAAAAGCTACCGGGCAAATTGGTAAAGCTGTAGTTGGCTGTACAGTTATCCTGATCATCGCTTTTATGCCGCTGGTGTTTTTGCCCGAAGGCTCGGGCGATTTTATCAGGTGTTTGCCATTGGCTGTAATATTCTGCGTGTTGGCATCCATGCTGGTATCTTTAACGTTTATTCCATTCCTGTCAAGCCGTTTACTGAAAAACCATACCGGCCATCCGGATGGTAACCTGATCATGCGTGGATTGAAAAAGCTGATTCACGGAAGTTATGCCCGTTTATTAGATAAAGCATTGCAGAAGCCCTTTTTAACTATTGGCGTTGCTGTGGTGTTGTTTACAGCTTCAATTTATTTGTTCGGGATCATTGGTTTTAGTTTGTTCCCATCATCAGAGAAACCACAGTTTCTGATCAATATCACTACGCCTAATCAATCCAATCTGCCTTATACTGATACCGTTACGCGGGAGATAGAAAAACAGCTAAAACAAGAACCGCTTATTAAATATTACGCTGCAAACGTGGGGCATGGTAACCCACGGATCTATTATAATGTTATTGCCGAAAATAACCGCAGTGATTTTGCACAACTATTTGTGCAGCTTGACAATGAAACCCGGCCGGATGAAAAGCTTGCCCTCATCCAGAAGTTGCAAAAACGCTGGGCACATTATCCGGGAGCCAGGGTAGAAGTGAAAAATTTTGAACAAGGCCCGCCGGTTGTTGCCCCGATAGAAGTACGTTTATTTGGCGATAACCTGGATACCTTGCGTGCCTATTCACTAAAAGTTGAAAAACTGCTGCATCAAACAGCTGGTACCATGTATATAAATAACCCGGTAAGCTTGTTGAAAAGCGATATCCGCATAGCGGTGAATAAAGAAAAAGCACAGCAGTTTGGTGTTAACTCGTTAGCTGTTGACCAAATAGCAAGGTTGGCCGTTACAGGGCTTGATATGGGCACATACTATAATAATGATAACAAGTATGGCTACACCGTTTTGCTTACCCGTATTAAAGAAGGCAGGCCAGATCTGGATGCCTTCCGTAATTTGTATGTTAACAATGCCCAGGGAAATGCGCTGCCTCTTAACCAGGTAGCAAACCTTCAGTTAGAAGCTTCGCCCGCGGTTATCAATCACCAGGAAAAAAAGCGTGTAGTGTCGGTACAGGCAAACGTGCAAAAAAGCTTTCTGGTAAGCCGGGTTATTGATGACGTTACACAAAAAATGGATAAGCTAAAACTGCCGCCGGGATATAGCTATGAAATGGGAGGCGAAGTTGAATCAAGAAACAACTCCTTTGGTGGGTTTATGAGCATTATCCTGGTAACGGTATTTGTGTTTGTTGCTGTGCTTGTGTTATTGTTTAAAACCTTTAAAAGCACACTTATTATCCTCTCGGTTATCCCGCTTGGGGTGGTAGGAGCGGCGGTAGCGCTTTGGGTTACCGGTAACTCACTGTCTTTTGTGGCTATTATAGGACTGATTGCCTTAGCTGGCATCGAAGTTAAGAATACCATTTTACTGGTTGATTTTACAAACCAGCTGCGGCAGCAAGGCAGAAGTTTGCAGGAGGCTATCCGTGAAGCAGGCGAGGTGCGTTTTTTGCCTATTGTGCTCACTTCCCTAACAGCTATCGGCGGTTTGATCCCGATAGCTATTTCAACTAATCCGCTGATATCTCCGTTAGCTATAGTGCTGATAGGGGGGCTAATCAGTTCTACCTTACTGTCGAGGATAGTGACGCCGATAGTTTACGAGTTGATCCCGCCTAAAATAGAAACTGAATAAGTTTAACGGGCGGCCTTGATATCAAAGCCGCCCGTTTTATTTTAAAAATCAGGGTTGAAACTAAACTTTACTCCATACTCTGAAGCGCCGGGATGGTCAAGGTAATTAAAGCGTCTAATACCGTCAATCCTCAAAAATTTAAAGATATTTCCTATACCTACACCAGCTTCAACGTAAGGTTTGGTGCCTAAAGCATAAGTGCCGTTTGCACCATTGCCGCCCACCGGAAACCGGAACAAATTAGGCGAATAAAGCGGGTTGTTTTCATTACGCAAACCACCAAATAATACTTTAGCCGATAAAAACTCTCTCCATTTCAGGTGTTTTATCAATGGGAATTTATTCAGCAAAAAGCCGTTGAAGCCGTGGTTTAAGTTGATGCCCACATAATGATCACTTACAAATTCCAGATAGGTCATTTGGCTATATGCATCCTCATCATAAGCAAGCGTTTGATTGGCGATAGCAATGTTCAGGAGCGGGAATGGCACTTTTCCTACCAAATAATTTCCAAGTATGGTGATATCCGTGTAGCCCAGCTGAGAAAGGTAGAAACGCTTAAAAATACTTGCTTTAACACCGGTAAAATCATAAGAGCCATTGAACAATCCTTTAAAACCGTGATTGATCTGCAGGTTCATGATCGGGTACTTGCTGTAAATGGTGCGGCGGTATACTGTTCCCTGTAAAATCTGTTCGTGAGGCGCATACCTGAAGGCGAGGTTTAACTCGCTGGTTGTTATATTGTTCACAGTTGTGTTGGCCTCGTTGTTGTATTGAAATACCAGGGAGGCGGCAGGACGCTGGTTCCAGTTTCTGAAGGCGAGATCGAACGAGAAATGGTTTTCAAAATCCCTTACATATTCAATTTTAGCAATCTTGCTATAGAGCCAGTATATTGTTTTTCCTGTTGAAAACGATGAAAGCGCGGCTTGCTGATTGATGGTAGAGAGGTCCCTTCCCGGTACGTTAACATCGTTCAAATAGCTTGCCTTAAGATAATCGTTAGGATAGCGGTAAAAAGGCGTTTTATTAAATGAGTAGAAGGTTGCGATATTGTATTTATACGCCTTGTCGCGTGTGCCGTAAGCGCCAAAACCTTCAAAATAGATTGATTTACTTAACTCCGGGTTAGTGCGGCCGCCAATCTGAAAACGCGAGCCTTCCTGGCTATCACGCGAATAAATAGTACCAATAGGCCCTATCATTACCGGGCCAGCCTTAGCATAGCCACCGGTAAATGTTGCCGCAAACCAGGTTGCCCTCTTGAACTGCGGCATTTTTTCTAATTTAGCAATGCGAGGGTACATCTTTGACTGATGATCGGACAGGGTATCTGGTCGTTGCTGTGCCCAGTATGAGGTGTCTGGTTTGTCGGCGTCCGGCGCTATCTGCAGCTCTTTGCCATCATAAAATGTAGCAGGAAGCGGCTTGTCTGCTATATAATTAGAAAAGATCACCGTTCGCTCACCCATTAACCCAAGCCCTTTGTTTTTTAAGATGCCGAAGTCGGCTTTAACATCGCTTTTGCTTAGGAAATATCGTCCGTTGGAGTTCTGTTCAAAATCAAGCGTGATTTTGAGTGTCCGCATGAAATTAACGTTGATCTGCTTATTTACATTAAGCTCGCATGATCGTACAGCATAGTTGCCGGTCATACTTACCAGTAGCTTACCTTCAAAAAGCAAATCGCCTTTAGTACGTGGTGTAAAGCTCAGTTCAATGAGCTTTTCCTTAGCTGTTTGTATGGTGTCGGTAATGAAAAATTTGTAATAATTGGGCGAATGATCGGCAATTGGACTAAGAAACTGGTTGGTTATAATAAAAACGTTGTTATCATAAATATCAATGACATTGCCGTAAAGACGGTTCATGTACACATCCAAACCTGCAGTATCAATAAATTTAAGGATGTTGGCCTCCTTTCGGGCTTTTAGTATCTGGATGGTTTTAGCAGGCTCTTTACGGTAATAATTTTGGAATTGCTTTTCGCTGAAATAGGTGGGAAGCAACACCTGGGTTTGTCCGTTAGTTTTTACTGTATCAAGCATAAACTGGTACATTTTAAAATAACGGCTGTTCATGAGTTTGGAAGGAACGTCGATAAATGACAAATTGATCCGCTCATACTGGTCGTATTGCAGATAATCGGCGCTTTCCATCCGGTTTTGCTTTTTATGATCTATAACCTGTTGAATAAGTTCAACCGCAGGATTACCTTTATTGCGATAGCGTTGTTTTTTGCCCGAAACTACGGTTACTTCTTTTAATTGGGTTTGACTGCCATGCAACCTTATATGAAGTACGTTTACCTGTCCGGGTTTAATTACTTTGATAATAGTTTGGTAACCGATGTACGAAAAGGAAACATGTGTAAAAGATCTGGGGGCGTTTAACTCAAATTTTCCGTCGGGATCTGCAATCGTCCCGTATTTACCACCAACAAGTTTAACATTTATGCCCGGAAGCGGTTGCCCGGAGGCATCATCTACTACCTGGCCTTTAACACTTGTTACTGCCTGTGCTGCAGTTTTTTTGATACTGTCTGTTTGTTGTGCCAGGCTACATAATGGTAACAATATGTAGATGAGCAATAGTGCTGAAATATAAGGGAACAACCACTTTGTTGAGCTTGACGTCCGGGAAGAAATCTCAAAAGAAATTAGCAAATTGTGGCAGATTAAAATACAAAAAGGGTTCAGTTTTATTCATATTCCGGATTTGAACCCGGAATATGCTTTTCAATTTTCCTAAACGTACAAATTAAATTTGAATTGTTGCAGAAGATCGTATTATTTTAAGATTAACATGGTTGTGGCGCTTTGTTCAGTCAACTTTAATAAACTTTCCGTTTTCATCAAATAACAAGTCCCTGCCTTTGATCTCTGCTTCGAACATCTTTTTGCCCGCGGCATCGGTCACCTGCCCGGCTTCCTTAACTTTTGAGCCCTTGTAATTAATTTTAATATATTCAAAAACGGCAGCAGGTAACCGGGTAACAGGTATCGCATCTACCTCTTCTACAAAGCTGCCGGCTGGTGTAAAGGTAACCGAAGTATCCTCGCCGGATTTGCCACCCCAATTTGCTTCATAATTTCCTTTTTCTTTTTCCCAGGTAACTTTTGTTGCATTGGGGTACTTTTTAAGCAGACTTTGTTTTACAACCGCAGGCACATCTAAACTGTTGGCTGCTTTTGCAATTGCACCAGTGCCTAACAGGGCGGCAGTGATGGATAATAGAATGGTCTTTTTCATAAGTTTTCTTATTTGATTATTACCAATGTAAGGAGCCAATCTGGAGAAAGATGGTAGATATACAATGGTAATAACCAAATGCAAAACACTGGTCCTGCTCACTAACAATGACGATGCCTATTGATGGGGCAAATAAGTGACCCCAGCGGCAAATTCATTTACCAAAGGTGTACACGAAAAGATTGTAACCCTTATTGGTTGAGGTTTGATACTGTAAAAGCCAGGTTAAAAAAGCAAGCGTTAGGTAAATGGTTATTGAGTTTACTTTACTTCCGGTCCGTAAAATTTTAAGCCTAAAACACCGGTCATGATCAGCAACATGAAAAATATTTCAGTGTAGGAGAGGCGCTGGTTTAAAAACGATACTTCAACTAATTTGATCAGGATGAGGGTTATGGCTGTCCATACCGCATAGGCCACAGCAGTAGGTACTAATTTTATAGCCAGCGAAAAGAAATAGATATTACCGATACCAAAAACGATATAGCCCACAAAGGGTAGCCAAACCGGTAAGCCATGCTGAAGGCTTAATACAGAATTAAGACGGAGCGCTTTCAAATCGCTGAATTTCATGAATTTTAGCGAGAATGTCCAGGCCGCTTCAAATGCGGCTGCGATTAAAATATATAGCCAGGCCAATATGTTGTTAGTTTTGTTGCAGTATATCTTCTTGTTCGGGTATTAAGGTGCCGGTTTGTTGCCCGGTATTCAATGGGGGTTCTTCATTTGTTTTGGCAGGAAGAATCGTTTTTGCCCAATTTATAAGCCGCGGCCGCAGGTTATAATACCAGTTAAACCACCGGTATTTGAGTAGCGTTTTTTCATCAAAGCGTTTTACGCTGAAGGCATGCTGCATAAAGTAATCTTTGGGGTAATCATAGTAAAGCCCCCAGTTTTCGGGTTTATTGCCCGGCGCATGGCCAGGGTCATAAACAGTGCCGAACAGGTAATCCCAGAATGAAAACTTAGTTGCAAAGTTGGCGTGAAAAACTTCCTGGTAATTGGCGTGATGCCATAAATGCAGCTGGGGCGAGTTGATAATGTACTTAAGCTTGCCCATGTTTACCTTGATGTTGCCATGTATAAACATGCCGAACATGGCATCTAACATGGCTTTAATTGGTATAACTATTGAGTCTGCACCTAACAAAATGATAGGTGCAAACTCAATAGTTTGATTAATGACGATCTCCATGATATGCGAACGTGAACCAGCCAGGAAATCAACTTCTTTGCCGGAGTGGTGCGCCTCATGAATGCGCCAGAAAAATTTATTAGAGTGCTGAAAGCGATGAAACAAATAAATATATAGGTCATGTGTAAACAGGAAAAATAACACCTGCAATGCTACCGGCCAGCTGCTTATTAAATGCAGATGCGAAAGATCAAAATGCTTTTGCAGCGGAATAATAATATAACTCCCGATGATGATCTTTAAAAAGTAGCTTTGTATCAGCGTATACCACACCAAATCAATCCAAAAGCCTTCCCTGAAAAATTTCAACCCTTTTCTGTAAGGCGAAATTCTTTCCCAGGCTATGATGAATGCTATCCAGCAAAAAAGGATAATGGATGTAATTAAGGTAGTTAGATCCTGCCGAGACATTACTATTTAATTGTTTGTTTTTTCTTTGTATTCGTCGCTGATGTTAACCCTCAGGCGTTTCATCGGTGCCAGTTCTGATTCGTAGACCCTTTTTTCGCCATCGCCGGCTGCAGTTTCTACGTCCCTGATATCGCGTACCAAGCGCTGTAATCCCTGTGGCTCAACAGACGCTGCATGATCTGATCCCCACATGGCGCGGTCAAGCGTAAAGTGGCGTTCAACAAAGGTGGCACCCATAGCTACTGCACCTACAGTAGTAGCAAGACCGGTTTCATGACCCGAATAACCGATAGGGATGCCCGGATATTTGTTCTCCAGGGTTTGGATCATTTTAAGATTAAGCTCCTGCGGAGGGCATGGATAAGCTGAAGTAGAATGAGCGATGAACAATGGATAGTTTTCATCAAAAGCGTTGATATAATCCATAGTTGTTTCGATCTCTTTCATGGTCGACATGCCGGTTGAGAGCATTAATGGTTTGCCGGTTTCCAGGATGCGCTGGATCAAAGCAAAATCAGTTAATGAGGCAGATGCCAGTTTGTAAAGGATGGTATCAAACTGCTCCATGAAATCAACAGATGGTGCATCCCAGGCAGACACAAACCAGTCGATACCTACTTTTTTACAGTATTGATCGATAGTAGCATATTCGGCTATGCCAAATTCAGTTTTGCGTTTGTAGTCGATGTAGGTAATGCGTCCCCATGGGGTATCGCGCATAATATTCCACTGATCTAATGGTACGCAGATCTCCGGTGTGCGTTTTTGAAATTTAACCGCGTCGGCTTTCGCGGCTACAGCTTCATCAATTAATTTTTTACAGATCTCAAGTGAGCCGTTATGGTTAATGCCAATTTCGGCAATGATATAGCTTGGCTGGTCTTTGCCAATAACGCGGCCGTTTTGCAGGGTGATAGTGCCGTTTCTTTTGCCCGATAAAAATTTATCGCTTTTAGCTTCAATGATCAGCTCTGCAAATTCGCGGAAACAGCCATCGCCGCCGTTTAATGAACTTACAAAATCTACCTGTGCTTTAACATGCGGCAAAGCATCAGCAGGAGAGGCGGTAAGGCCGGCCAGTTTCATTACTTCCAGATCATTGTAGTCATCTCCAATATAAGCAACTTCGTTTGGCTGCAGATCTAAGCGGCTGCAAATCTCTTTAAAAACAGCTACTTTATCTTTTATACCTAAATGTAGCTCGGTTATTTGCAGCTTTTCAGCCCTTTTAATTAATGAAGGTGAATTTTCACCGGTGATGATACCTGTATTTACATCAGCAAATTTGCGAAGGCGTTCAACCCCCATACCATCGCGCATGCTGAATTTTTTTAAAAGCTCGCCTTCGTGGTTGTAGTATACTCCGGCATCTGTTAAAACCCCGTCATTGTCGGTCAGCAATAGTTTAATGCCCGCCGCTTTTTGTTTCAAAATCTCGTTCATAATAGTTGGTTTAAATTAAATAGCTGTCCATCCTCCGTCAACAACCAGGTTAGCGCCGGTCATGTAAGCCGATGCCTCGCTGGCTAAAAACACAAGTGCCCCTTGATAATCGTTTGCTTTTGCCATACGGCCTAATAAAGTTTTTGCTGAATAGTTTCCGATAAAATCTTCGGTTTGGCCTGCCTCAACACCACCGGGCGAAAGGGTATTTACCCTCACACCGGTATGCCCCCAATAGGCGGCCAGAAAGCGGGTAAAATTGATGATAGCACCCTTGGTTACCGGGTAAGCAGCCGACTTGTAAAACGTTTGCTGCCCACGCGAATCACGATAAATACTTTGATCGGGGCCAACCATACCATAGGTTGATGCTATGTTGATGATGCTGCCACTGCGGTGCAGCGCCATCTGCGTACCAAACACCTGCGAGCATAAGAACACGCCGGTAATATTTACATTAAGTGATTGTTGGAAAGCCGCTAACGGATAGTTTTCAAACGCTGATAGTTCCTTGGCCATGGCCGGGTTCTCGAACTTATCGTTAATGGCGGCATTGTTCACCAATACATCAACCGAATCATATTTATCAAGCACTGCATTGAGTGCATCTATCAATGATTCTTTGCTGGTTACATCAACGCCCAGCCCCAAATGGTTATCGCCCAGTTCGGCAGCAAATTGCTGTGTTTGTGCAATATCGATATCGGCTACAATAACATTAGCACCGGCTGCAGCAAGTGCTTCGCAGTGCTTGCGGCCAATAAGGCCCAATGCGCCTGTTACAACGGCAGTTTTTCCTTTTAATGAAAACAAATCCATGTTTAGGCTATGCTTTTTGGTTTGATGTTGTAATTGCTCACCTTACGGAAAACTGCTTCAAGTACCTCGCCTTTCAGGTGATCTTTGATGTTGCCGCTTTCAATAGCCTCTTTTACCAAAGGCAATACATCACGGTAAGCCGCAAGGATATAGTCGATATCTTCGGTAGTATGGCTGTAGCACATATTGTGGAAGCCAGCCCAAAGCACGCCGCGCTTGATCATTTCCTGCTGCATGAAGGTTTTTACTTCCAGGCCGTTGCCTGCATCGGGAGTAAAGGTTACCATGCTGCGGCAGTTGAAGCCAACGCAACGGGTGTATTTGTCAACGCCTAATTGAATGGCAAGGCTGTTGTAACCATCTTTCAACAATGCGCCGTGCTCATCAAGATATTGCGGTACTTTTTTATCGCGAAGCTCATTGATGGTAGCAATACAGGCAGCTAATGATAATGCTTCGCCGCCAAAGGTGGTATAACTAAATACTTCCGAGTTAAAAAGTTCCATTACATCTGCACGACCGGTAAGCAATGCTATCGGCATACCGTTGGCACATGCTTTTGAAAATACTGCCAGATCGGCTTTAACATTAAAATACTCTTGCGCACCGCCTAGGGCTACGCGGAAACCTGTCCACATTTCATCAAAAATGAGCAGGGTACCGTTAGCTTTACATACTTCGGCAAGCTCCTGCAGATAGCTCGGTTTGGGCGCTTCAAAAATGAAAGGCTCCAGTATCAAAGCAGCAACGGTTTCATCTAAAGCAGCTTTTACCGATTCAATGTCGTTATATTCAAAAGTGTAAGTTAAATCCTGGATAGCTTCGGGTACTCCTGAGTTACGGCTGGTGATACCAATGTACCAGTCATGCCAGCCATGGTAACCACAGCAAAATACCTTATCGCGACCGGTAAACGCCCGTGCTACACGGATAGCGGCCGAACAAACATCTGCACCAGTTTTAGAGATCTTTACGGCTTCGGCGTTGGGCACAACCTGTTGTACCAGTTCAGAAAGTTCAACTTCTAAAGGGTGCATCAATGAAAAAGTGATACCATCGTTTAATTGCTGGCGGATGGCCTCATCAACGGCCGGGTAAGCATACCCCAATGAAATAGGGCCGATAGCCGAGTTAAGGTCGATGTATTCATTGCCGTCAACATCCCATACGTGCGATCCTTTACCTTTTACAAGATATTTTGGCGCTACACCTTTGGTAAATTGCCCCGGACCTTTGGCGAGGGTTTGGGTAACTGGTTTCTGAACTTTTAAAGCACGTTCGTATAATTTATCCGACTCGGTAATGTTTGGATAATCGTTGTTAAGGTCTATTTTATTAGCCATGATCAATATTTTTATTCTGAAAATTCAGGTGTTAAAATTTGTGGTTGGTGGTGGGCAGTTTGATAGCCCAGTATTTTTTCGGCAATTTGTTTGCCTGTAAAACCTTCATGCTCCAGTACAGAAGGAAGCAGAGTTGGCCTGAACCATTTTTCATTCAGGGCCATAGGCAATACATTGGCTGTTGTGCGGTGTTTTAATAAAACCTCGGCTACAATGGTGTAAAGACCACCGGTTAAAAAATGATCTTCAAGTGTAACCACAAGTTTGCTTTGTGCCGATGCTTTCAGGATAGCTTGCTCATCAACCGGTTTAAGGCTGCGCATATTGATCAAACCGACAGAAAGGCCCTCTCTTTTCAGCATTTCAACAGCAATTAATGCCTGTTCAAATAGCAAACCATAGGTTAAAATGGTTACGTCGGTACCCTCGGCTATTATTTCGGCTTTACCCATAGTAAAAGGCTCGTGTACGTAAGTAGTTTTGCGCGTATTGATGCGGGTATACGCCGGGCTTTTGCTTTCCCAAATTTGCTGCAGCATTTTCACCAGGTCATCTTCATCGGCAGGGGCAAATACGGTTACATTAGGGATGCCCCTCATGATAGAAATATCCTCGATAGCCTGGTGGGTTGGCCCGTTACCATCCGATAAAAAGCCCGGGATAAATGAGCTTAGCTTAACCGGCAAATTGGCTATGCCAACATCGGTACGTACAAACTCAAATGCCCGCATGGTTAAAAAGGCGGCAAGCGCGTGTACAACCGGAGTACGGCCACGCAAAGCCAAACCAGCCGCTGCACCGATCATAGTTTGCTCGGTAATGCCGGTATCAATAAAACGTTTGCCTAATATGCCGGGCAGGTTACGCACCAGGGCACGGTTTTCGGCGGTCATTACAATCACCTGCTCATTGGCAAGCGCTGTTTGGGTTAAAAGTTCTTCGTAACTCATCTTATCGCACCACTAAAGTTTCTGATGTTAATGTTGTATTGTGCTGGCCATGCAGTTCCAATAAAAGCTGTTCAATCTCGTCTGCACTGAAATTGCAGAACCACCTGTCGGCACGTTCCTGGATACTTGGCAGGCCTTTGCCGCGCACGGTATCGGCAATAATTACATTGAGTTTTCCGGTTTGGAAAGGGAAGGCATTAAAAGCTTCATTAAGCTCGGCAAAGCTGTGGCCGTTTATTCTTTTAACTGCTGCGCCAAAGGCTTCAAACTTGTCGGCAAGGGGCTCCAGCGGGATCAGATCTTCCGTACGCATATTGGCCTGGAAATGGTTGCGATCAACCACGAACAGCAGGTTATCCAATTTATAAGCGTTGGCTACCAGCATGGCTTCCCAGCAGGTACCTTCGTTTAGCTCGCCATCGCCCAAAATACAAACCACTTTGTTTGTGCTGCCGCTGATCTTTAGGTCCATAGCAACACCAATAGCCACCGAAGGCAAATGGCCTAATGAGCCGGAATGAAATTCGATGCCGGGGATTTTGGTGTTGGGGTGCCAGTAAATATGATCGTTAAGCAGCAGGTGATTTTTAAGGCGATCTTTATCTAATAAACCCAGTTCGGCAAAGGTGCCGTACAGGGCAGGTACATCATGGCCTTTTGATAAAAAAAGATAATCGCGGTTTGGATCATCGAGGTTATCCTGATTGATGTTCAAAAAACGACTATATAAATAAACGATCAGGTCGACTGCTGATAGGGATGCACCAGTAAAGCAGCCGCCATCGGTAGACATGCGGATGATATGCCCCCGTACTTTCAGAGCGGTGTCCGTTAATTCCTGGTAATTGTTGTTCTCCACTGTTATCATTCGCTTTGTTATAATTCCTGTAAGTTTTTGGTGGGGGCCTGTTTGGTTTGGCCGGATGTGATAGTTTTTAATTCATCCATATGATGCCGGTACCAGTTAACGCCTGCGTATTGTGCGTTAATGTTATAGATCTCAGGCTTTTGATTAAGCAGGTTGAGAATATCATCGCAGGAGAATTGCGGGTTGTTTGCATATAACTCCCGGAATACACGCTCTATGAAATAATAATCCTCAGCATAATCAATAGTAAACCTGTGCGACATGGAATAATCCAAATCTGCAGGCCATATCACATTCCCTATTCTGAACAAATGCGGATTTTCCCAGATATAAGGCGTAGTGTGCTCGAGCTCTAAAGTGCGGTTTGCGCTTTCCCATGCTTTAGTAAGGCATTGCATGGTCATGATTTCCACATCGTTACCATCGGGATAAGTGGCCGGGTGCAGGTTGCTTACAAAATCGAAAGCCTCCCGGTTGTCAAAAAAGTAATCCAATACATCATCTACAATGCGCGGATCGATCAGCGGGCAATCAGACGGGATCTTTAATATTATATCGGCATTATAAAGCTTTGCTGCCTGGTAATGTCTGTCGAGCAGGTTGTTCAGGCTGCCACGATAATAGGGGATGCCTATGTTGATGGCTTCGTTTATAATAATGTCATCATCCGGCATTTCAGAAGTGGCGATGATGATCCCGGCTTCATAACGGATCATTTGAAGCCGCTCGATCATCCGGGCAAGCAGGCTTTTTCCCAATATAGGCAGCATTACCTTACCCGGCAACCGGCTTGAGGCCATACGGGCTTGTACTACTATTAAAATTTTCTTTTTCACGGTAAAATGATTACCAGTTAGCGATCAGTTCTTCGGTCAATTCGGCCTCCTGCTTAACAAGTTGATAGCTATTCATAGCCAGTTGCGGATCAAAGCTTTCCCTATTGCCGTTATGGTTTAAATAACCACGGCAAATGGCTGCGATATTTGTTGCAGATGCGCCATTGTTTTGTACTGGTGCAAGCCGTTTAAGTTCATCAACATTAAAAAGCGAATGAACCTTTTTGCCCAAGGCAATACCGGTATAAACCACGGTTGAATATTGGGTGATGAGCTCACAGCAATTGGCTATCATGTGGTTGGTATTACCCTTGGTGTATATCAATGTATTAGCCGGTGTGTTGGCACGGATCTCCTTTTCGGCCCGGTCAAAATTTTCATTAGGATGAAGTTTAAAGAGCAGGGGGCGACCGCTGGCAATTTTTACGGCCTTTTTAATGAAAGCGATCCTGTTTTCGATACGAAAAGTTTCACGCATATCGGTAGTAGCTACCATAACATAATTATGGTGCGGAAAATCGTTGTTAACATGCTGAACCAGGTTGTCATAGTTTGGCATACCGGTTACCACAATTTTGCTTTCATCAGTGCCTTTACCGGTAAAGTATTGCTTATAACCCTCTGATGCTGCACAGTAAACATCACAAATGTTTGATGATCCGTTTAATGATGTATTGCCGCACAGCGTCGGCGGAAGCTTTAGTCCTCTCACAACACTGCTCCATGGGGTATAACGATCAATCATCCCTTCCTGTACCCAAATGGTTTTAATGTTTTGCATTCGTTGGGGTACAATCAGGTCGGTACAAAATACAACGAGGTCGTATTTGTTTTTTTTTGCTCCAAAATCAATTTGTAAAGCATTTTTTTGAAGGTAATCTTCAGATAGGAGCCTGAATTTGGTAGAAAGTACCGTGCCGCTAAGCAATGTTGTATTATTAACAATATGGTTAAGGGTAGGGTTATCAGTAAACAACTGGCTAAACCAACAATCAAATTCAGGAAGCTCGTTTGCTATCTGGTGCATTTGCGTGGTTTGGTTAATTGAACCGGTAATGAATAGTATTTTCTTCATCCTTTTATTTCAATCAGCAATTGCGGTTAGATTCAATGATTAATAATTTTATCATTTTAATTTAAATTACCGGGCTTAACTGCGGTTAAGTCCTGATAATTTGATAAATGTAGCGGGGCTATTTTTAGATAATGCGAAGCCAGGGTTATGAAATCATTAAGCGAGGTGTGGGGCTGGATTATTTATTAACAAATAATGTATGTTGTTAATAAACCTCTGTTTCATGATTGCGCTAAGGTGTTTAATATAAGGTGTTTGGCGGCTTTAATTACGCTTTTGTGCGTTAGCGTAATTAAACCATTATATTAAATATAATAAGTATTGCAGTAACAAAAAGTACAATCATTCCGCCAAGAAAAAGATAATCGGCCACAGCTTCCGAACGGCCGCCTGGTTTGATAGTCCCCCTGATAGAGAGAAACGAGAGGATACAACTTAGCATAAAGAAAACTAATGCTACTGTTACTATTTCGTCGATATAGGTACGCTGCGAAAGGTTAAGAAATTTTAAGGAAGTAAGTACCACAAAGCATAAACCCAGCAAATTTGATGCTGCGTTTAAAATATGCGGCGATTTATCATTGCGGGACATAAGATTGAGGCTCCTGCCATAAAACTAATAATAAAATTTAAATGATAGAGAAATGTTTAATGTTCAATATCAACAGATAATAACATTGCCGGCGGCACCATGTGTGAAATAATTACAGATTGATTATTTTTATCAAAATATTAATACACCCGTTGCCTGATGTTGAAAGCATTATTTAACAGTTATGTAATCATGCTATTTGGGATAGTCATTCAGTAATTAACGATATATCGCCATTTGTTTTATATGGTTTTTTGTTAAGTATTTGTATTTCAATTTATTGTGTATCTGGTACGCATATTGACAACGGTTAAAGTATTTTAAGTCCCTACATCTTAAACACATTACCTCATGACAAAAAAGTTACTCAGTTTTTTATTTCTCACAGGTTCGGCGGTGTATGCAAATGCCCAGGCCATAGCACCGTCTGCATGGCAAAAGTTTCCGGATAGTACCGTTGTAAGTGTTCATGCATCGTATGATGACGTAAGCGGGATTCACCGGTGGTTATTTGGTGAGAATTATCGTAAAGATTGGGCAATGAAGGTTAAACTGCCGGTTTTAAAGCTATCACAAATAAATGGTGGATTAACGCCTGTAAAACAAGGCGGCGGTATGGAATCCAAATCATTAAGGCTGGAAGATAAAACCGGCCGCGAATGGGTATTGCGCAGCGTTGAAAAGGTACCGGATAAATTGCTTCCGCCAAATTTGCAGGGTACTTTCGCCGTGGATTGGGTGGGCGATGAGTTTAGCGGCCAGCATCCTTATACTGCACTGGTAGTACCGCCACTTGCCGCCGCCGCCAAAGTACCTCATGCTAACCCTGTAATTGGGGTTGTTGCTGATGACCCCGCACTGGGCCAGTATAGTAAAACCTTTGTTGGTCTGGTTTGCCTGATAGAAGAGCGGGAACCGATAGGTAATTCGGATAACTCATTTAAAATGCAGGATCAGCTTTTAAAAAGTAATGACAATCGTTTGGATGGAAAAGGGTTTTTACGTGCAAGGCTGCTGGACCTACTCATGACCGACTGGGACCGGCATGAAGATCAATGGCGCTGGGCCGATACAAAAAGTGGTAAAGGTAAAATTTATACTGCTGTACCTCGCGACCGTGACCAGGTTTTTCATGTTACTCAAGGCGTTTTTCCATCAATTGCATCATTGCCCTGGCTCGACCCCATGCTTGAAGATTTTAGCGGAGATATTCCACGGGTGAAGTATTCGCTTTTTAAAACACGGTTCGTGAAAGAGTACCCTGATGCGCAATTGTCGTATGATGAGTATATGAAAGTGGTAAATGAATTTGTAAAAGCCGAAACCGACGCGGTGCTTGAAGCAAGCTTACAACGGTTGCCTAAAGAGATTTATAACTTTAGGCACGATGAAATGTTTGCGAAGCTCAAAAAGCGCCGTGACAATATCCCTGCGGCTATGATTGAATACTACAAATTCATTAACCGGATAGTAGATATACGCACAACCGACAAGAGCGAGTTGATAACTATAAATGATGCTCCCGGTTATGCTACACGTGTAACAGTTTCGAGAATAAATAAAGGTGGCGAAACAAAGGATCAACTGATGGATATTACCTACAGCCCCGATATAACTAAAGAGATCAGACTGTATACATCGGCTGGGAATGATAATGTGCAGATCAACACAGCTAACTCGCCCATTAAATTGAGGCTGATTGATAGTATAGGCAGTAAAACTGTTGATGTTAAAAGTTCAAACAAAAGGATTCAGTTTTACGGCCGTGAGGATAGTGTAACCTTTACGGGTAACACAGGCAGATTGAATAAGCATCTGTCAAATGATACTTCAAACACACAGTTTTTACCCACTAACCTATATAATGTATGGATGCCTCTTGCAACGGCAGCCTTAAATAAGGATGATGGCTTTTTACTCGGTTTAGGTTTTCAATACACCGGGCACGATGGTTTTCGGAAACTTCCTTACTCAACATTACAGCAGGTAATGATCACTCATTCATTTGCTACCGATGCGTTCAGGATAAAGTATAATGGTGAATGGATTGATGCGTTTGGTAAAACGGATTTTGTGATGAAGGCCAATATCCAATCGCCGGATAATACCGTGAACTTTTTTGGTCTTGGTAACGAAAGCGCGTTGAACAAATTTCAGGGCTATCGCACTTTCTATCGTACGCGTTATGATATTTACCAGTTTGATCCTGCTTTACGCTGGCATACAGGTAAAAACAGTAACCTGAGCTTTGGCCCGTCATTGCAGTTTTATCATTTAAGTCTTGAGGATAATAAAGGGCGCTTTATCAATCAGCAATCGCTTATTCATTCATATGATAGCTTAACCGTTAACAAGGACAAGGCACACGTTGGTTTGATTCTGAATTACACTACAAATCAACGCGATAATAACATACTGCCAACAAAAGGCTTTTATTTTACCGTTACGGCGCAGGGTTATACAGGGCTCAATAGCTATTCAAAATCATTTGTGCAGATTTTGCCCGAATTTACCTATTACCAAAAGTTAACCCCTGGTGGTGCGATAGTATTATCCGACAGGATAGGCGGTGGAGTTGGCTTTGGGCAGGCTGCCTTTTATCAATCTATGTTTTTAGGTGGTCAGGGCAACCTGCTTGGCTACCTGGCTAACCGTTTTGCAGGCAAGCAGATGGTGTTTAATAATTTGCAGGGACGAATTAAACTTGCCGACATTGCCAGTTATATAATACCTGGTCAGTTAGGCCTGGTGGGATTTTATGATGCAGGCCGCGTTTGGATTGATAACGAGCATTCAGACAAATGGCATACAGGTACCGGCGGTGGATTATATTTTGCACCCGCCAGTTTAACTGTATTACAAATATTGGCCGGTCATTCAAGCGAAGGCTGGTATCCGTATATATCGCTTAATTTCAGGTTGTAGTAAGCCTGTTTAAGCAAGCTTGACGTTTTAATAAAAAAGCTACGGAGTGTAAACAGGATTTACACTCCGTAGCTTTTTATTTTAATGCCGGCATAAGTTACCAATCAAAACCTCCTTTTAATGGGGTTATTTCGTTAACTCGGTTTCGTATAAAACCTTGCCTTCCTTATTAATGGCTTTAACATGAAGCTTATTGCTGTTAATGGCAAAGTACATAAACCCGTGTTCTGATGCTTCAAAGCGGCTGTAAGGAACTCCGGGAGTAATGGGTGTAAGCTCTGAGCCGGCTCCCGAAATAAACTGGTGGGTGTAACCTTCAGGTTTAAGGTGCTGAAGCGAATGATCATGGCCCGAAAGGTATACATCTACTTTGTATTTTTCAAAAATGCCTGCCATCTTTTCTCTTACCGTTAAGGTATCATAATTTTTAATGCGTGGTCCTACGGTATAATAGGGGTGATGACCGATGATCATTTTCCATTTTACATTGGCCTGTGCATTTTTTAATTGTTCATTTATCCACACCAGTTGTTCATCAACCTGCTGTTTTTTCTCTTCGTGTAACATGGGGTCGGTATCGATCATCAGCATGAGTACTTTATCTCCGCCCTTACCTAAAGAAAATTCCTTTTTGTAATATAATGATGGCATGTTCCAGCGGCGGCTTACTTTGCTGTACCGTATTTGTGCTGACGGATCGGCACCATAATCATGATTGCCTAAAACAGGATACCAGTTACACTGCAACGAGTGTGCTGTGTAAATATTCTCGAACGAATAATGCCATAGCGGGTCATTTTCACTTATAACCCCCAGCGGGTAAAAATTATCACCAACAGAGATCACAAAGTCGTTAGGGTTGGAGGCTCCCCATAACCCCATTTGTTTGGCTACTTCGGTCTGGTCATATTCGCCATTTCTGCCCCAGTCGCCTATAGCCATAAAATGAACGTTAAATTCGTCTTTTAAAGACGCTTTAGATGATAGATCGTCGCTTTCAAGATGGGTTATGTTTTCACCTGCTAAGGCAGTGATCGGTGTTATTAGTGATGCGCCAATGGCGGTAATGGTAGTGTTTTTCAGAAAATCGCGACGTTTCATTTGATGGGAAATAGCTGAATAATAGATGGCTAAAATACCTAAACACCAATGTTTGAAATGATATCATAGGGTTAAATGATTGTTAATATTATATTAATAATCAGGCGTATTTTTTTACTTGAAACTGCCGAATTTAAAAGATCACCCGGTTAAAGTTTAAGTGTGAATAAGCTAAAGTGCTCAATTGACTGCTAACAGGATGTGCTGTGTTTTTTATTTTCATCGATTAATTATTTTTCTTTTTAGATTAAGTAGCTCATAATTAATAGCTAATTTGTTTTATGTTGAAAGAAAATTTCTAAGAAGTTAATATTGGAGGTGCCTCAACTGAACAATTTGAATGATTATGCCGTATAACACCCTACCTGATTTGTTATAGCGGTGGCAAAACTATTTTTACCCTGAATAAAGATCGTTTAGCGAATAGAAGCTTTAACAACCTCATCAATTTTTGGAATGGATTTTTAAGGCTTTGCGAGGTTCATGAACAACCGTTTAATTTTGTTATTATTCCTGTTATTGTCATTTAAAGTAAAAGCACAAAACTGCACTTTGAATGTCAGCCTAACAGCATCCTCTACCACCATATGTTCAGGCAGTTCGGTGGTGTTAACGGCCGGGGCTACTGCCGGCACCGAGCCTTATACATATTTATGGAGTACGGGCGAAACCGGCCCAGCTATCAGTGTAAATAAAGCCGGTACTTACACGGTAACTCTTACAGATAAAACAGCAGGTTGCAAAGGTGTTTCAAAAAAAATAACTATTGCCGATGCAAATACACCGACCGCCCCAACGGCTAAAAATGTGGTAGTATGTCCAAATAGTTCGGCAACGCTTACAGCCACCGGCCCCGGCGGTAATTACCAATGGTTTGACGCGCCTGTGGGTGGTAACTTTTTAGCAAGTTCAAGCACTTTCACCACACCGCCAATAACATCCTCAACTACTTATTATGTGCAAACCACAGTTGCGGACTGTACAAGTCCGCGAACAGCTGTGTCTGTATACATAACCGGCAAGCCCGATGTTACCGGCGGGGCTACTTGTACCGGTGGGATAGTTACTTTATCGGCAAGTGGAGGGCAAAGTTACACATGGTATGCTTCGGCCACCGACGGAACTGTTTTAGGCACGGGAGCATCATTTGTTACACCGCCATTAACTAAAACCACTACTTATTATGTTGTTGCAATAATTAATGGCTGTACCAGCGTACCAACCCCTGTTGTTGCTAAAGTTAATACGCCGCCGCCTACTCCTGTGGTTTCAAATGTTAACATTTGTTCGGGCTCGGTTGCAACTTTACATGCAGATGCAGCTGCCGGTTTTTTTCAATGGTTTGATGTGCCAACAGGAGGGACGGCACTTATTTCGAGCCCTGATTATACAACGCCGGCATTAACTGCAAGCAAAACTTATTATGTACAAACAGTACTTAACGATTGTGTGAGCCCGCGTGTGCCCGTAAAAGTATCGGTTAATCCAATACCCGTGGCACCTGCTCCTCAAACAACAACGGTTTGCTACGGTTCGGTAGCAACATTAACAGCTCCCGCAGGCACTACCGGTACTTACGCCTGGTATGATGCGCAAACAGGCGGCCGGTTACTAAAATCCGGTGCAAAATTCATAACCTCTGCGTTAACTAAAACTATTACTTATTATCTCGAAAATACTTCGGCTGCCGGTTGTACCAGCGATCGTGCGCCAGTAAAAGTTATCGTTAATCCATTTATAGGCGCGCCAGTAGCGGCAGGTGCTGTGATCTGTTCCGGCTCAGTGACTTCGTTAACAGCAACTTCGGCAACTAATGGTACTTATCAGTGGTTTGATGCACCCTCGGGCGGCAAACTTTTATCGTCACAGGCAGGGTATACAACCCCTTCGTTAACAAACAGCGTTACTTATTATGTGCAAACCACTGTTGATGGGTGTACAAGCGCCCGTACGGCCGTGCCTGTAACTGTTATTCCACCGGTAACCGCCCCACAAGTACCTGCTACCTCTGTTTGTTATAATGGATCTGCCGTGCTTACAGCTACAGGAAATGGAGAGGGTTTCACCTGGTATGACAGTGCTACCGGAGGCACAATTTTATCGTCAGGGCCAACATATGTTACGCCTAATTTAACTGCATCCACAACATATTATGTAGAAAGTGCATCAAATAGCTGTATTAGCACGCGTACCGCAGTTACTGTTAAAGTAAACGCTCAGCCTGCAGCTCCGGTTGCTTCTAATACTTCGGTTTGCTCAGGTACATCAGCTAAGCTTACAGCTACCGGTAACGGAGATATATTGTGGTTTGCAAGCTCAACTTCGGCAACACCGCTATTTACCGGGAACACGTTCAACACGCCAATTATCTCAGAAAAAACAACTTATTATGTACAAAGCAGGGTTGGTGATTGCCTGAGCAGCCGGGTGCCGGTAACAGTTACAATCAACTCGGCCGGCGAAACACAATTTTTATATACTTCAGGAACTTTTAGTCCTCAGAGTCCTAATCCTAAACCTATAATAAATAATCCATCAGGTGGTACGTTCAGTTCGTCACCGGCGGGGTTGGTATTTGCGGATACCCATACCGGCGAGATCGACGTAAAGGCAAGTGCCCCGGGCAAATATATCGTTACCATAACCGGTAACGGTCCATGTTCATCAACCTATAGTGCGGGTGTAGAGATAGTAGCCATTTTTAATGCTAAGTTCGCTTACGGCGGGCCGTTTTGCCAGTACGAAACAAATCCAAAGCCAATGTTCCCGTCTGATGCAAGTGCCGGAACCTTTTCTGTATCGCCGGCAGGCTTGGTTTTTGCAAGCACAGCAACGGGCGAAATTAATTTGGCCAAAACAATACCCGGCACTTACGAGGTAACAAATACTATCTATAACCCTAACGGAACTGTAGCAAGCACAGCCAGGGCTGAGGTAACTATACAGCCAGGGGCAAGCGCAAAGGCAGGCCCGGATCAGGATGTACAACCCGGGGAAAGCGTTCATCTGGCTGGCAGTATAACTGGTGTTAACGGCGGCAAATGGTCGGGCGGTTTGGGTAGATTTAGCGATGCCACGGATCTGAACACTACCTATATCCCGGCTGCAGGCGAAAAGCAGGTGACACTTACTTTAACCTCCAATGATCCGGCGGGCAATTGCGGGCCGGCTACAGACAGGGTTGTTATCAATATTGGCTCTACTTTACAGGCACCAACAGCATCCGGCACAACAACATGTATGGGAAGCATTGCTACCGTATCAGCTACAGGCCCCGGCGGTACATACCGTTGGTATAGTGCAGCTACAAATGGTACGTTGTTATCAACCGGGCCTAATTTTATTACCCCGGCGCTCAACCAAACAACAACATATTATGTAAATACAACAGTTGATGGTATTACAAGTGATATGACCGCGGTTACCGTAACGATTAGTGAGCCGCCTCATGCCCCGGTTGTAAATAATGTACCGGCTTGTGAAGGCAGTCATACTACCTTAACTGCAACAGGTTCAAGTGGTACGTATCAATGGTATGATGCACCGGAGGGCGGAAATTTGTTATCGCTTAATAATACGTACGTAACACCGGCTTTAATAGCAAATACAAGCTATTACGTGCAGGCAGTTGTTGCCGGTTGTGTAAGTGCGCGTACCAAGGTTGATGTGACGGTTAATCCTTTGCCGGTTATCATCAGTGGGTCTGCTGATAATGTTTGCAGCGGCATAGCTCAAAACTATTCCATCACAGCCGATAGGCCCGGCACTACTTTTTTATGGTCAAGGGCGGCAGTGCAGGGAATTAGTAATGCAGTGGCAGCCGATCAAACATCGGCACAAATAGCCGAAACATTGATAAATACAACCGCCAACCCTATTGACGTTACTTATTTGATAACACCGGTATCCAACGGTTGTTCGGGCATGCCATTTAGCTATGTGGTTACGGTTTATCCATCGCCGCAGCCTACAAGTGCCCCAACTGCTACGTTGTGCAATATGACAGCGGTTAATTATGCTGTTGCATTCAGTCCCCCCGGCACAAGTTTTAGCTGGTCGAGAGATGCGGTGCCCGGCATCAGTAACCAATCGGTATCCGGACAAATGGCAAAAGTTATCCGCGAGGTGTTGTTTAATACAACCAATGCGCCTGTTAAAGTTACCTACATATATAATTACCAAACAAGCAATTGTACCGGTGTACCATTTAAGTGGGTTGCAACCGTTAACCCTTCCGTAAATGTTACCAGTAAAGCAACAGATATAGCCTGTAGCGGAGAGCCGCTTGATTATACTATTACGTCAAATGTTCCATCTGCAACATTTACCTGGAGCCGCGCTGTGGTAGCCGGCATCAGTAATGCTGCAGTGGTGAATAAAACCGGTAGTAAGATTGATGAAGTGCTGGTTAACAAAGGAACATCTGCCATAAATGTTGTTTATGTTATCACCCCATCGGCCTTTGGTTGTGACGGTACGCCGTTTGCTTATGTTGTAAAGGTTAATCCGGAGGTGAAATTACCTGAGATCCGCACAAATTCGCCGGTATGTGTAAACAGTACCATTAAGCTAAATGTGCCAACTACTCCCAATGCTATTTATAGCTGGACTGGGCCTAACGGTTTTAAATCATCGTTGCAGAACCCGGAGATTAAAAACGTTACCGCTGATATGGCCGGTACTTATTCATTATATATTACAGTTAACAATTGCAGCAGCCCGGTGGCTACAAAAGAAGTAATAGTAAACAAACCACCTACGGCTAATGCCGGTACAAACATTTTGGCTTGTGTTACTGATCAATATATCCAGCTGGAGGGAAAGATAGGAGGAGGTACTACCACCGGTGTCTGGTCAAAAAAAGGGAGTAATTCCGGACAGTTTTTACCTTCAAATAATGAGCTGGGCGCAAGATACGAACCTACTGCCGAGGAAAAGGCCGCCGGATCGGTAACGTTGGTGCTATCTTCTACCAGTAAGGATGATTGTAGTATTGCAACTTCTGAAATGACTATAACATTTGGCAAAACCCCGGGTGCAAACGCAGGTAGCGATATTGAGGTTTGCGCAAAGCGTGACCCCATCAAGCTGGACGGAAATATCCTGATACAGGGCGGCGGCAAATGGACAAGTTCTGGCAGCGGGACATTGCTCTATGCTGATAATGCCCAGAAGGCAATTTACACTCCTTCTGAAGAGGATATCAAAAACCGGTCGGTGAAACTTACGCTTACTGCAAATACACCGGGGCAGTGCTACACGGCAAGCGACGATATGGTTATTAAATTTATACCACCACCCGCAGTTAATGCAGGAGGCATAAGATATGTGTTAAAAAATCACACCATTACCCTGACACCGACCGTAAGCGATGAAAATGTTCAGTATTTATGGCTTCCTGATATGGGCTTAAGTAATAACAAAGTAAAAGAGCCTGTAGTTACCGGCAATGAAGATATTGCCTATACACTGTACGTTACGGATGTTCGTGGTTGTGTTAATCAAAGTCAAACTATTGTTAAGGTATCTCCAGATATTACTGTTCCCAATACTTTTACGCCTAATGGCGACGGTTTTAACGATTATTGGGAAGTAAAAGGCCTGGTAGCTTATGAAAGCTCAACAGTAGATGTGTTTAACAGGTATGGTGAACGGTTATATCATTCTATAGGATATGGTGTGCCGTGGGATGGAAATTTTAACGGGCGGCAATTACCGGCAGGAACATATTTTTATATCATCGATCTGAAAATGGGTAAACCACCGTTATCCGGCTCGGTCACCATCCTGAGATAGAATGTCCTGAAATAAAAAACCGAAACAGCCTGCAACGTTTTTTTCCAAAATGCGTCATATAATTAAACACGCGATCATGAAAAAACTAATCTTCTCACTTATGGCGTCGCTACTGACCGTTTCGATAGCCTTTAATACTTCTGCACAAACTGTAAGCCGTAATGTATCTGGCTATAATGGTATAGCATGTGGTGGCCCGTTTAACGTTTTTATTAAAATTGATGGGACTGAAAGCCTGAAACTTGACGTTGACGCTAATATTGTTGACGATATTAAGACCGAAGTACAGGGTGGCATATTGAAAGTTGAGTTTAAAGATCACTGGAAAAATCACCGTAATATCCAGCGCGCTAATATTTACATCACTGCTAAAAGCCTGGGGTATCTTGCTAACAGTGGCTCCGGCAACTCAACTGTTGATGGTGTAATGACTGCCGATAATGCAAAAATTGCACTAAGTGGCTCAGGAAATATTAAAACAGCCGTTAAATCAGGCTCATTAGACATGAGGATAAGCGGATCGGGTTCAATAGATGTTAAAGGAAGTACAGGCATGGCCGATTGCCATATTTCAGGCTCGGGCGAGATCAACGGTAAGTCGCTAAAAACAGAAACCGTTGAAGCGTCAATCGCGGGTTCTGGAAATATCAATGTTATAGCCAGTAAAACAGTTTCGGCACGTATTTCAGGTTCTGGAAGTGTTGTTTACTCTGGCTCTGCTACAACAGGCGAAACCCATTACGCCGGCTCAGGCAGGGTAAGCAAGGTTGACTAAAATCGATTAGCTTTTATATTGAAAGGCTGCTCCAACCATGGGCAGCCTTTTTTATTAAAGGCAGATTTTTTATGTTTTACTTATCTCAGCGGCTACCCTTTGTGCAGACCGGATACATGATTCCATACCGCGGCTTAAATTATCGGCGTAAGTACCGGCAAAATAAATGCGGCCTTCAGGCTTCATGATCTGGGGCCAAAAACGGTGCATCTGACCTATCGGAAAGGGTTCCATTTCACAGGCGGGGGCAAATGTATCGCGTGTCCAGTCTTTGGTTAAAGCTTGTTCAATGGTATCGTGCTTGCCCGGGTAAACCTGCCTGAAGGCATCAAGTACTTGCTGTGGGGTGAGGCCGCCAGGCCCGTAAGCTTTCAGGATCACCCTGTCGCTGCCCGCCTCATTGGTTTCTTCCCATATTGATGATATGTATGGATGTTCAAAGTCCATATTAATGCTTTTAAATCCGTCATCTAGCCAAAAACGGCTGCTCGCCTCAAATACATAAAACGGGTGTGATGAATAAGTTGTACGGTTAACCACGTACTGCTTTTCGGGCGAAAGTGGAGGCGATAGCGGTATTGTTTTAAATATGGGCAGTGTAATACAATTTACCAGGAAGTCGGCATTCATTTCCTGGTCTGCCTTGCCATAAGGTTTGCATTTTACCGTAATACCGGTTGCTGAGTGGCTTATAGCAGTAATGCGATGATTTAGCTTTACTCTTTTGCCCAGTCGCCTGGCAAATGCAATGGGCAGTTGTTCGTTGCCGCCTTTTAAATGATAAGTATCTCCTTCGGACAGTGGAATACCACGCGATTCCATAACATAGGCCCTCCATAAATGGTACAATGCCGAAGTTCTCTGGCCACCCAGTTGCGCAAGTGCAGCTGCGGATGCGCCCTCTTTTTTGTAAAGCTCGCTAACAGGAATTTTATCAAGATCATCATATCCTACGCCAAAAGGCTGGTAAGGATCGGTAAACTTGCCAGTATAGGTTTTGAGGTAAAACGAACTAAGCGCATATAATGGATTATCGGCCAGAAACTTTACCTCACGTTCATTAAAGCCCATTTTTGTTAACACGGCTGGGTCTTTCATCTGGTTATCTGTATAAAACTTGCCGCCAATCATACGTAAGCCGTTACGGTTGGGTGCAGCAGCCGAGCCTTCTGCATGGGGGTAGGGCAGTGCAGTTAGCTTAAATTCGTCAACATATTCAAAATACTTTTCGTAACCCGGTTTGGTGATATGGTCAGCGCCATAATCAGCATATAAACCATCAGATAATCCGTCCCTACCCGTAAAAACATGGCCGCCATACCGGCCATCGGCCTCCAGTACTATTACGTCATGGCCGGCTTTCATTAATTCATATGCGCAGCAAAGCCCTGTAATACCCGCTCCCGCAACAATTACCTTTTTGCCCGATGTTGCATTATTGTTGGGTGTTATTGCCTTTGAATCATCAATTTGTTGAGCGCTTAACAATTGCGGGGTGAGTACAGCGCCGGCACCGGCCAGCAAAGTATGTTTTATGAATGATCGTCTTTTGATGCCTTTCATGTTAATGATGATTTGATGCGGGATAGCTTTCAATAAATTTAGTATTATTTAGCTATGACTGTTAACATCGATTAAATTTTGAGCATCTGTTAGCCTGATGTAGAAGCGTTGTAGTGAAATAAAAATGCCTGCCCGTGAAAACAGGCAGGCCCCAGACAGTTAATATATTAATGTATCGGCAGATAGCTATTTACATGGCAGGAGTAAAACCCTTGCGCTGGCTCTTTAGTTTAATAGCCTGGTATATCATGATCACTATAAATAAAGTGAGCAAAATCAAAAGCCCCATTTTTACTACCGGCGAATCAGGGCCATCGGCCAGAGGCTGCTCAACCGGGAGCCTTGTCAGCGTTTCGACCACTGCAGGCACTAATGAAAAGAATAACGTGGCCGTCATTCCAATAGTCTGTACATAATCAGTTTTGCTTCCAAAAATGCGTAAGGAGGGAGCATAGTAAACTATAGGAAGTAATATTAAAATAAGAAACGAAAGGTTATGCGCACTGCTTAAATGCCCGGTTTTCATAACCAGGAATGATGTTAAACAAGCTAATACAGTAAAAATACCATAAAGCTTACCGTTTTTGGTGTTGGGGGCAATTTTGCCATCCTGAAACAAGGCGATAAAACCAATGGCAACTCCCACCAGGCTTATTGCCGTATGAATAACTCCGAACGTTGATAAATGATTTGGCATAATAATGTGTTTTAAGGTTAGTGATTTTTGGTGATTCATTACTGAGCACTATAAATATATCAATACCAATACCTGTTTTGTATTTGATTGATAATGAGATTCTTGTATTTATTCTGACTTTAAGATGACGAAATGTCGTAACGGATTACCATGACTAACGGAATGCCGTAATTTTCAGTTACTGAATACCATGCAAACTTATATGCGGGGTTGAGGGTTAGTTAAAATAGTTGCATATAAATCAGAAACAAATGTTGAGCATTTATTATAAGATCTGGGTTGATGCCATTAAGCAGGAAAGGGCAAAGAAAGGGGCAAATGGTAATTGGAAAGCATATACCATTATCCCGATATCATTAATTCAGGGTGTTAACCTGTTGACGCTGCTATTTATTCTTCGTTTTTTTACCGATATCCCTATTCTTTTTACAATAAACCTAACCAGGGATAGGGCTATAAATGCATGTGTTGCAGGTTTGCTTGTATTTTTTATACCCTTTGTGATATTGAATTACCTGCTCATTTTTAGCAATGATCGCTATAATAAGTTGATGAACTTATACCCCGCCCGGGGCAATAAGCTTTACCGTAATTATGTTTTGATTAGTCTGGGTATTATAGTGGTCCCTTTTGTATTTAAGCTGATTTTTTTATAACGGTCATTAACACCAATAAATCGTTAAACCGTTATGATCTGGTTTTTTATAGCAAAAAGCACCATGCCGGTTCTTGATTTAAGCCCAAATTTCTGAAATAATGATTCGCGATAGTTATCGATAGTATGGGGGCTTAGGTTCATTTCGTCGGCAATTTGCCTGTAGGTAAGTTCTGAGCAGCTTAGTTTCAGGAATATAAGTTCGTTTGAGGTAAGCTCTTTAGATTTATCGGCAGATGTGTTTTTATTTTGCATAGTATACAACAATTTGCCGCTAACCAGTTCATTTAGATAATAGCCATGCTTTTGGATATTTTGCATTGCATAAACTACGTCCCTGATCTTTGATTCTTTGAGCATATAACCAACGGCCCCGCTTTTGAGCATGTTTATAATAGGTTTGTCTTCGTCAGACATGCTCAGCGCCAATACTTTTACCGCCGGATGGTTCTCCTTTAACCAGGCGGTAGCTTTGTAACCATCCATAACCGGCATGGTGATATCCATCAATACAATCTCGGGTAAGGGGAATTTTTTGAGTTTACTGATCATATCTTCTCCATTTTCGGCATCAAAAAGGATGTTGATCTCTTTAAAATCATCGAGCAGACTAATCATACCTTGCCTGAACAAAGTGTGGTTATCAATAATAGCAATTTGTATAGACGGGACAGGGGACGAAGTTTGCATTAATTATAGGTTAATTTGTTAACTGTCGTTAACTATAATGCAAAGTAGGAAAAATAATGTATTTCTATTTCATTTTATTACCTGTTTTAACCTAAAAAAAGGGTGATAACACCCTTTTTGATTCTCATAGCTTCAACGAGATTTGAGATATTAAGAAATGCCCCCAAAATGAAATTTATACCCCTGATAAAATAAAAAAGCGAAGTATCCAATGCCAATGAAAAAACATCAGCGCGTTAAAAATGAGCTCAGATGATAAGCCTAAACTGAAGGAGGACCCTAAACCTTTTTACTTAATTTAAACATTGATGTTACCCATTGTAAAGGCCCTTAGCAGTTACGATGGGTTCTTTGTTTTACAGCCGCCTGTCTTCTTCTTTTATCGGCAGGTCATTAATACTGGCGTAGCGCTTTTGCATCAGGCCATTTTCGTCAAACTCCCAGTTCTCGTTGCCATATGCGCGAAACCATTGGCCTTCGGCATTGTGATATTCATATTCAAAACGCACAGCAATCCTATTGTCTGTAAATGCCCACAATTCTTTTTTTAATTTGTAGTCGAATTCTTTTTGCCATTTACGGGTTAAAAACTTAACCACCTGCTCCCGGCCGTTCACAAATTCGGAGCGGTTACGCCATTCGGTGTCAATTGTATAGGCTAATGACACCCTTGCCGGATCCTGGCTATTCCATGCATCTTCGGCTAATTGCACCTTTTGAGTGGCTGTTTCAAAATTAAATGGGGGTAGTGGCAGCTTCTGTTCCATGATGGTAATAATCTAATTTGATGTACCAAAGTTAAGATGGCTTAATTCCAATTTATGGTACTATTTACGGTTCTTTTGGTATTAACTATTCTTTTTTTAAATTAGATAAACTCTCCTATCCAATTTATTACCTGTTTATCATGAAAGCCAAAAATATTAAACCAATCGTACTTGCCGATTCGGCAGGAGTGGAGGCGTATATGCAAAAGCTTGATCATCCGTTGAAAGAAGTATTGGAAGCTTTAAGAAAGATCATCCTGGGTGTTGACAGTGAAATAGGTGAGCATATCAAATGGAACGCACCAAGCTTTTTGTATATCGGCGAGATGAAGCCCTTTGATCCCAAAGAGTATAAGAGATATATGATCGTTTCAAACGTATTTCAAAAGGATTGTATCAGGCTGGTTTTTCCTTCGGGAGCTAAAATCAATGATACCTCGGGTTTGCTTTCCGGAGATTATGAAGATGGACGCCGACTTGCATATTTTCATAATATGGAAGAAGTTGAGGCAAAAGAAGAGATGCTGAAAAAGGCAATTACAACCTGGCTTACTTTATTAGATAAATAGTACAGTGCTATGATCAAATTTATCCGGTACGTAAAAGACCTTGATGTGGAAGCTGTTAAGGGGATGATAGAAAAAGATCCGCGCTGGCTTACATGGGCTGAAGACAGCGGTAAAAATGCGCTTCATTACTTGGGTGGTGTTGAAATAGGCAAGCGCCCGGATAAGGCTGAGGATAGTTTGACGATACTTAAATTGTTACTGGACTGCGGTATGGATATCAATTCAATCCACCGGATAAAGGAGGAGTGCGGTTTTTTCCCGGCTACACCGCTGTGGTATGCTTATACGAGGGGGCGAAATGAGCTGTTATATAAATATCTGCTGGCCAAAGGTGCTGATCCCGAGCAATGTATGTATGCAATAACCTGGTATAATGATATCGGCGGTGCCGACCTGTTTAAAAGCTATGGAGCACAAACAGACAGCAGTGCAGGCATCGATACCCCATTTATGGCGGCGTATAACTGGAAACGTTTTGAAATAGCCGAATGGTTTTTAAAGAACGGGGCCGATGTAAACTTTGCCGATAAGGATGGCAATACTACACTCTTTTATGCCGTGAAACGGAAATATAAGCTGGATCAGATCAGGTTGTTGCTAAGGTTTGGTGCCGATTTCAACAAAGAGAATAAGCAAGGGATATCGGCTAAGAAATTTGCAGAGCAGAATAATCAGACAGGGATTTTGAAGTTGTTTAAGGAATGATTCGTGAATATCTTTTGTAGAGACGCATCACATGCGTCTCCTTTAGGACAAGCCAATTTGCGTGGTAACGGAGAACTTAATCAGCATGCGGGAGACGCATGTGATGCGTCTCTACAAAAACTTACATCCAGGCCAGGTACCCCATTAATATCACCATTAGCTTACCTACCTTACTTGGCAGTATATCAAAGTGCTTTTTAAATGCTGCTGTGAAGTGATGTGCGTTTTTATAGCCAACGCTTTCGGCAACTTCACTAACGCTGCGGCCGTCTTTGAGCAGTTTATGGGCATGGTTCATCCGGAGTTCGGCCAGATGGCCAAAAACAGTATTTCCAAATAAGGCTTTAAATCCCTTCTTTAGCTTAAAATCATTAAGCCCTGTTTTGCGCGATAGCTCCATCAGTGAGCATGGTTGTTTTATATTTTGCTCTACAATATTTTTAGCTTCCAGTAAGCGCGCTTTGTCGGTACTGCTAAAAGGCGGATGGAGGTTTGTTTCTTCGGGTTGATGCAGCCTGATCAATAAATCCACCACGCCTGCTTCAAGTAACAGGCGTTTTATGTAAGGAGTTTGACCATTATCTAAAATGTTTTTACTGATGACCTGTGCCTTTGCGGTCAGGTCTTTTTTTGTCAAATAGTCATAGTGCTTTTTAACATCGGCTGGCAACGTTCCCTGAGCAGATAACTTTTCAATGAATAATTCGTCGATACATATCGCCAGCATTGTGCTGTTGGTATGGAGCGATATATTGGCGTTTAGATCTATCGTGCTGGCGGAAGAGCTATTGTCTTTGTTTATTCTTATAACTGTTCTGTCAAGATCTGCCTCAATCTTGCCATCCAACGCAAAAAACATAACCCTGCACGGTTTGGGATAATTAAAACTAATTGAGAACGATTGGGTAGCATTAGCAATACTGTATACAACACAAATTCCTTCAAACCAGCATTCCTCTACTTTAATCCCTCCATCTGCAAGTTTTATTTCCTGGCTTCTTTTTTCAAGGCATGACGCGGCGATAAAGCCGTTGGGGTAGCTTAAATGGATATTGTTTGATGAAACAGGAGTAAGGTTTGTGTGCATAAAATCCGTTTAGCGTTGTTTTCAATCCGTTTGGCGTTAACCAAACTTGATAGCTATGCTACAAATTTGCATCATTATTTTTAATTAGTCTAAATAAATGAAAAATATTCTTCCTTGGGTACTTGTTCTGTCAACATCAACCGCTGTTTATGCTCAGCGCGACACAACAAGGAAGGATAGCACTAAGCAACTAAAAGAGGTAGTAGTAACAGGAACGCGCACTGCAAAAAGTTTACAGCAGGTACCTATCCCGATAACCCGCATCACATCCGAAGAAATCAAAAAACGCGGACTGGTGCGCCTGAACGAGGTTTTATCGGAACAAACCGGCATCAATATCCTCGATGACCCGCATGGACAAGGCATCCAGATCCAGGGGTTCGATCCAGCCTATACCCTGATCCTGATAGATGGCTTGCCGCTTATCGGTCGCAGTACCGGCATATTGGAACTGTCGCGCATTACTACCAACAATATCGACAGAATTGAAATAGTTAAAGGCCCTACATCTTCCCTTTACGGCTCGGAGGCAATGGCCGGCGTAGTGAATATCATTACTGCCGAGCCAGCCAAAGGCTTTTCGGGTGGAGTAGCCGGGCGGTATGGTACCAATAAAAACGCCGATATCTCCCTGAACTCATCATACAAAACAGATAAATTCTACATCAGCGGTTTTGCCAACCGAAACAGCAGCGGAGGCTACAGCCTGCAACCTGCATCGGACATCCCAACGGTTTCCCCATTTCATGGATATACACTTAACGGAAAAACTGCTTATCGCTTTGATGATAACACCAGTTTGAAATTATCAGTAAGATATTTTACCAATGACCAGGACAGCCGTTTTTCGGTTGATGACAGCCGTTTTGCATCGGGTAAGGGCACTGAAAAGGATTTCAATATAGCGCCGGTACTTACCCATCGCTTCAGCAAAAAAGATGTTTCGGTATTGCAGCTTTACCGCTCGGTTTATAAAACCAATTCTGACATCAGGTACGAGGATAATAACGATGTTTATGATCAAACTTATTTTACCCAAACCTTTAACCGTGCCGAAGTTCAGAACGATTATGCAGTTCAGGACAACCTGAAATTAACCGCTGGTATTGGCGGGCAGTATGAAACTGTAGAGGCTACCCGTTATACCAAACAGCAATCATTCACATCTGGCTATGGCTATTTTCAGGCAGATTGGATCCCGGTAAAAAAGCTTGACATTATAGCAGGCGGCAGGTTTGACGCACACAGTGTTTATAAATCACAGTTTAGCCCTAAACTGGCTGCGAGCTATGCGCTTAGTGATAAGCTCACCATATTAGGTTCGGCAGGTAAAGGTTACAAAGCGCCCGATTTCAGGCAGCTTTACCTCAACTTTACCAATGCCGAAGTTGGCTATAGTGTGTTTGGTTACGAAGAGGCAAAAGCCGGAATAGCCCGTTTACAGCAGGAGGGGCAGATAGAAACGGTATTGATCGATCCCGCTACACTTAAAAGATTGAATGCTGAGAGCTCAACAGCCTTCAACTTCGGGTTCAGATATAAACCGGTAACCAAACTTTACTGGACAGCCAACCTGTTTCGCAATAACATCAGCAACCTGATCGAGACGGCCGCCATCGCCCTGAAAACAAACGGGCAATCGGTTTTCTCTTACTTTAACCTCAACAAAGTTTATACACAAGGCGTTGAAACAGATGTTACCTATCAGCTTTTTAAACCCCTGCAAATTGGCGGTGGCTTCCAATACCTCGAAGCTTATGACCAGGATGTACTTGACCAGATCAAGGCCGGCAAAGTATTCACCAAAGACCCTGAAACCAATCTAACAAAAGCTTTAAAACGAAGTGACTACGGTGGTTTGCTTGGCAGGTCTAAATATACCTACAACATCAGGCTAAATTATAATGAGGAAAAAACCGGGGTCAACACCTCGGTAAGGGCTATTTATCGCGGAAGATATGGCTATAAAGACAGTGATGGCAATGGCATTGTAAACCGGGACGATGAATATACCAACGGCTATATGCTGATCAACGCATCTGTTTCAAAGCTGTTTATGAACAATGCACTCCGGTTGCAAATAACTGCGCAAAACCTGTTTAACCATAAAGATCCGCAGGTGATCCTGAACCTGCCCGGCAGGCTTATTTACGCCGGGTTGGCTTACAATTTTAACAAGCAATAATTATTAAACTATCATACAGTAAACACACATGAACAAATTCAAAACGTTATCATTGGCATTAGGCGCGGCTGTTATATTACTGGCATCATCATGCAGCAAAAACAACGACGATCCAACTCCTGAAGCAAGTAAACTTACCACCAAAACTATTGCTGATCTTGACGGTGCATCAAAGGCTACAGTTTATTTCAGCCTTGCAACAGGAGCAGAGGTTACAGGGGCTGATACTGCTTCAGCTACTAAATGGGACCTTAAATTTAAATCGACCAGCATATTTACAAATGGTGGTACATCAGGCACCGGGACAGCCCAGGCCCAGGTAGTGAGCAGCACGTTTGAAACTTTAACAGCTGCCCCAACAGCCGATTACAAAAGCGATGCAACGGGCGCTCCTGCCATTTCGGGCTGGTATACTTATACTGCCGAAACTGCGCCGCAGCATGCCATACTGGCAACTCCTGGTAAAATATTCGTGATCAAAACTGCTGATGGCAAATATGCTAAAGTTGAAATGATCAGCTATTATAAGGGCAATCCAAACACTACAACTACTGCTTTTGCTGATCTTACCACAAGACCGGCATCACGCTACTATACTTTCCGCTACGCTTATCAGGGCGATGGAACAACAAGCTTCAAATAAGACAGGTTTTCTTTGGTTGGTTAATTATGTCGGAAGCCTCCTGAAAAGGAGGCTTTTTTGTTTTATACTTGTTTATGAAAACTCAAAACGCGGCATATTATATCCAATCGTTAAACCTGTTGCCCCACCCCGAAGGCGGTTATTACAAAGAGACTTTTCGTTCCGAACAGGAGGTTAGCCGCGTTGCCGGGGCAGATGTTAAACAGGCATGCACCTCCATTTACTATTTATTGGAGGATGCAGATTTCTCAGGTTTTCATCGTATTGCATCAGATGAGATCTGGTATTTTCACAAGGGGCAGCCATTGATCATTCACGTGATCCAAAAAGATGGCAGTTTGATAAGTCATGAATTGTCCGATGAAAATACGGGTAGCTTTTCGGTTGTTGTACAAGCCGGGCTATGGTTTGCCGCCGAGTTAAAAACAGGAGAGGGTTTTGCGCTGGTGAGTTGTGCCGTTGCGCCAGGTTTTGATTTTAGCGAGTTTGAAATGGCTAAAAGAGAAGAATTAGTTTTGGACTATCCTCAGCATCAGGCTTTATTAACAAGAATGTGTCGGGAATAGCTCAGCAGAATAAGAGGCACCTACGGAGCCAACAGCCATTTATGATTAATGGCTATAAACACGATACTCCTACGGAGTGTTTATAGCTATGATAGTAAGAACTGTAGCATTTCGTGTTATAAAATAATAAATACCGGCTCAAATCGTCCTCGATCACCTAATCACCCGCAATTGAAAACTTACGCCCCTAACACTCCGTAGGAGTATCGTGTTTATAGCTAATAGCATCACGAAATTCGGCTCCGTAGGTGCCGCGTAAACCTAAGCAGAAACATCACCATTTTAATATTTTCAATCCGCCCATTTTATTTAATTTTGCCGAATGGATTTTATTATTGAAGCAGCCGTAAAAGCAGTTAAGCATTTATACCAAACTGACATTGAACCGGCTGCCGTTAGCATACAGGAAACCCGTAAGGAGTTTGAAGGACAGGTAACCATAGTAACCTTCCCGTTTACCAAATTTTCGCGCAAGGGGCCTGAACAAACAGGTGCCGAAATAGGGGAATTCTTAAAAAACGAGTTGAAAGAAGTTGCTTCTTTTAACGTGATCAAAGGTTTCCTTAATCTTTCTATCAGCGATGAATACTGGATCAGCCAGTTATATAATCATATTACTGCCGATGATTTCGCGGTAGCAAAACCTAACGGGCAAAAGGTAATGGTGGAGTATTCATCTCCCAATACCAATAAACCGCTGCACCTTGGCCATATCCGTAACAACCTGTTAGGTTATTCGGTTGCTGAGATCCTGGCTGCCGATGGGTATGAGGTGATCAAAACCAATTTGGTTAATGACCGTGGTATCCACATCTGTAAATCCATGCTGGCCTGGCAAAAGTTCGGCAATGGCGAAACTCCTGAATCCTCAGGTATGAAAGGCGATCACCTGGTGGGTAAATACTATGTGTTGTTTGATAAGGAGCTAAGGGAACAGCTTAAACCTGTTTTGAACGAAGTTTACGAGAAGCATAACCTTTCGGCCTACAAAGAAAATCAGAAGACGAAGATTGAGGAATCGTTAGCTACTATAGCAAAAGTAAAGGAAAAACGTGCGCAGGTGGAACACGCGAATCAAAAGGTGATTAGCGAACTTGATGAAAAAATTGCAGGGGAAGAAAATAAGGTTAAAGAATTATTAGCTACGATTGCTGAGATAAAAGAACAGCGCGATAAAGCTATCGAGGCGAATCAAAAGGCTATTGGTGAGCTTGATGGTAAAATAGCGGGCGAAGAAGATAAGATCAAAGAGATAGCCAAAAATGCTACACCTATCATGATTGAAACCCAGCAGATGCTGCAAAAATGGGAAGCCGGTGATGAGGAGGTAATGAACCTATGGCGGACCATGAATGGTTGGGTATACGCTGGTTTTGCCGAAACCTACAAACAACTGGGCGTTGATTTTGATAAATACTACTACGAATCGAACACTTACCTTTTAGGTAAAGATATTATTGAAGAAGGCCTTGCAAAAGGTGTATTCTTTAAAAAAGCAGATAACTCGGTTTGGATAGACCTTACCTCTGATGGGCTTGACGAAAAGCTTGTTCTCCGTGGCGATGGCACTTCAGTTTACATTACCCAGGATATGGGTACCGCCCAGTTGAAATACAACGATTACCACATGGATAAATCAATCTACGTGGTAGGTAATGAACAGGATTATCACTTCAAAGTGCTGTTCCTCATACTGCAGAAATTGGGTAAAACCGGTTCGGATGGGTTATTCCACCTTTCATATGGTATGGTCGACCTTCCATCGGGCAAAATGAAGTCACGTGAAGGTACAGTAGTTGATGCCGATGACCTGATGGCCGAAATGGAAACTACAGCTAAAGAGCAAACTGAAGCTATGGGTAAAGTAGATGGCTTTAGCGAAGAATACAAGACTGAGCTTTATCATACCATAGGTATGGGCGCGCTTAAATACTTCCTGTTAAAGGTAGATCCGAAAAAACGTTTACTGTTTGATCCTAATGAATCGGTAGATTTTCAGGGACATACAGGGCCGTTTATTCAATATACGCATGCCCGTATTAAATCGGTGCTAAGCAGGGCCGATTACAATACCGAAATCAAACCTGTTGTAGCTGAATTAGCAGGCGTGGAACGTGATCTGATCGTATTGCTAAGCAAATATCCTGAAACGGTTAAAGAAGCGGCCAAAGGATACAGCCCGGCTATTATTGCCAACTACATATATGAACTTGCCAAAACATACAACAAGTTCTACCACGAAAAATCAATATTACAGGCCGAGGATGAGGATTCAAAGCAATTTCGGTTGGCTTTGTCTGCATCATCAGCTAAAGTGATCAGCAAAGGCATGAAGCTTTTAGGTATTGAAGTGCCGGAGAGGATGTAGCCCCCTAACCCCCTGAAGGGGGAACAGAACTAAAATTAAAAAGCCTTTAGCAAATATCTGCTAAAGGCTTTTATGTTATAACTCCCCCTTTAGGGGGCCGGGGGGCTACCTCCAATAACCCTTCACCCAAACATAACCGCGATTAGTTGGTTGCCAGTGGCCTTGAACGTACACACGATTGTATCTTGGCCTTGCATAGAAACCATGACGGTAAACGTATCGGTTGCCGCGCCAAACCCATTCGCCGGGTACCCAGACTGCGTTAGGATAAGGAGCTACCGGACGTACGTAAACCGGTTCGGCGGGGCGCTCGGTTATGTAAGCCTGGCTTGAACATGATGCAAATAATGAGCCTGTTAGGGCAAGTACTATTCCTAATTTAGCAATGGTTTTCATTTCAGATGTTTTTTAGTTATTCAGTATAATAACTATTGACAGCATCCAACATTGAAAGTTTAACCGGGCTTAGGCCTTGAATTTATCGGCCACTACCAAATCCTTGCTACCGTGGGTATATTTGTAAAATCCGCTTCCAGTTTTAGCCCCTAAGTGGCCTGCTGTAACCATATTCACCAATAGCGGACAGGGCGCATATTTGGGATTGCCAAAACCATCATGTAATACTTTTAATATGGCAACACAAACATCAAGACCGATAAAATCGGCTAATTGCAGCGGCCCCATCGGGTGTGCCATGCCCAGTTTCATTACCGTATCGATTTCCTGAACACCGGCTACGCCTTCATATAAAGTATAAACAGCCTCGTTTATCATCGGCATTAAAATACGGTTGGCTACAAAGCCGGGATAGTCGTTTACCTCAACGGGATCTTTGCCCAAAGTTCGCGAAAGTTCCATTATGGCTTCGGTAACCGCATTGGTTGTTGCATAACCCCTTATCACTTCAACCAATTTCATTACCGGAACCGGGTTCATGAAATGCATACCTATTACATTACCCGGATGTTTAGTTACTGAAGCTATTTTAGTAATGGAGATGGAAGAGGTATTGGAGGCAAGGATAACTTTATCATTGCAAATCTCGCTTAGTTGTTTAAAAAGTTTAAGCTTTATTTCTTGGTTTTCAGTAGCGGCCTCAATTACCAGATCGGCATTCTGAGTGCCTTCCACCAAGTCGGTAAAAATGTGGATTCGGTTAAGCGTTTGTGCCTTTGCCTGTTCATCCATCGCGCCTTTTTTTACCTGCCTGTCGAGGTTGTTGCTGATGGTTTGTAGCGCTTTGCTCAGGGCATCATCGCTGATATCAACCAACGATACCTCAAAACCATATTGGGCAAAAGTATGGGCAATGCCGTTGCCCATGGTGCCAGAGCCAATTACAGTAATGTTTTTCATATTGTGAATTTACAAAACCGGCAAAATATAGGTTTATAAGCTGCCGACGTTACAAGGTAATAAAGTTACCGGCCTCTTTAACGGTTTTTTTGTTGATTGTTTTAAAATCGGGAATTTGCCCAAGATCGGCTACGCCCGAATAGTCAAGGATATAGCTTTTTGAGTATATGTCCTTATCGCCGTTAAAAATAACCCCCATAACCGGGATGCCATATTTTTTTAAGGCATGTAACGACAGCAAAGTATGGTTAATACTGCCTAAGTAATGTTTGGTTACCAATATCACCCGTGCATTGAGCTGTTTGATGAGATCAATGATCAGGAAATTATCATTTAGTGGCACCATGAGTCCACCGGCACCCTCTATGATCAGCTGGTTATCTGTTTTGGGCAGAACAATGTTTTCCAGGTCGATGGTTATTTTATCAAGAGCGGCCGATTTGTGAGGTGAAAATGGCTGAGTTAAAGCATAAGCCTCCGGAAAAAACTGTGTAACCTGGTTTGAGACAAGGCTTTTAACCTTTAGCGTATCACTTTGATCAAGATCGCCGGATTGTATGGGTTTCCAGTAGTCGGCATTTAATTTTTCGGTTAAAATAGCCGAAACCAGGGTTTTACCAATCCCGGTATCAATGCCGGAAATAAATATCGGTTGCTTATCGGGCATGTAATAATGTAAATTTATTAAGTGTAGTAGCCAGCAAAGTTAATTCATTTTCGCTATTAAAACTATGCAGGCAAATTCTGACGCGTTCTGTGCCTTGTGCAACTGTTGGGCTTAGAATGGGCCTTACATCCAGGTTATTCATTTGCAATTGCCTGGCTGCTTCGCGGGCCATTTCATTGCTCCCGAGTATAATGCACTGGATAGGGCTGTCGCTGTTTAGCAGCGTGAAATTTTCGCCTGTATTTACCGCCTGTTTAAATAGTTCAATGTTCGTTTTTAGGCTGATGATAGCTTCGCTGGAGTTTTTTAACAGCTGATAGGCCATGTTGATAGCTGCCAGCTGATGGAAAGAGGCAGCGGTTGTGTAAATAAAAGAGCGTGCAAAATTAATCAGGTAATTCCGCAGATTGTTGCTGCCAAGCACTATGGCCCCGTGGCCACCCAGTGCCTTGCCAAATGTTACCACACGGGCAAAAACTCTTTGTTGTAAACCAAGTTCGTAAACCAATCCTTTAGGGCGAAGACCTACCGCATGCGCCTCGTCAACAATCAGTGCGGCGTTATATTTTTCAGTCAGGCTAAGGATCTCCAAAAGGGGAGGAGCATCACCATCCATAGAATAAACACCTTCAATAACCACGTAGCAATTGCCTTTGGCCAATTTTAGCTTAGCTTCCAAACTTTCCAGATCGTTATGTTTGAAATTATAGCGGTTGGCGTAGCTCAATCTTGCCCCGTCGATGATAGAGGCGTGCACCAGTTCGTCTAAAATAATGGTATCGCCGCGTTGTGCAAGGGATGAAAGCAGGCCAAGGTTGGCATCGTAGCCCGAATTAAAGAGCAAGCCGGCTTCGCTATCATGATGTGCTGCAATTTGCTTTTCCAGATCTTCGGCATATTGTATGTTGCCCGATAGTAGTCTTGACCCGGCGGCTCCATTGAGGCTAAGCGGATGAGTATTTACTTCGTGTACTATACTTTGTTTTAAAACAGCCGAATGGGCAAAGCCGAGGTAATCGTTCGAGCAAAAATCAATCAAACCGTTTTCGGGCTTAAGCTCCCGGTATGTTCCTGATTGTTGTCGCTCATACAATTTGTTCTTTAAGAAATCTTCGGCTGGTTTCAATGTGCTTCGTTTTATGCAAAAATAAAAAAAGCGACCATTGGTCGCTTTTTTCTATGTGATAATGTTTTACTGGCCACCGCCACCCTGGCGCATGCGGTCCATTCTTTCCTTCATTGCTTTGTCAAAAGCTGCAGCCTGATCGGCTGTTAAAATAGCTTTGATCTTGGTGGTGGTTGCTTCCATCATTGGGCGCATTGCAGATCGCATTGCATCCCTGTCGCCATTGGCAGCAGTACGCACGCTATCCATTTTGGTTGCCTGCTCTTTGTAAACTGCAGTGATCTTGGTTGTTTGATCATCTGTTAATTTAAGCTGGGTTTGCAAATCTTTAGCTCTTTCTTCAGGGCTTTTCCTCATACCGCCTTGTGCGTGGCTGGCTGCTGAAATTCCGATCAGGAAACAGCACATTAACAATAATTTTTTCATAGCTTTTTTAATTTAATTTACGTTTTAACAGTATGATAAAGATATATCGTAATGGTTTAAAAAAGCTGATGTAACTTAATTGTTGCCTTGCTGTAAATTTGATATGGAGCGCTGCATTTGTGCCATCATGCTGGTAAGGCTTTCCATTGTAGGCTCGGGCGATGGCTCTGGTAAATGCGTTGAAATATAACCTTTGGCTTTCCACAGTTCCAGCACATCTTCGCCTTGTATCTCGTAAGGTTCATAAACCGGGTTATCAGAAATAAGCTTTAGTTTTTTATTCTCTTTAAACTTATTGCCGATACGTTTATAAACCACACCATCATTTTTGGATATTACTACATAGGTTTCGCCGCTTTTTACGTCGCCCCAGTTTTCAACATATTCACCTATTATAATAGTGCCTGATTGCAAAGGCAGCATTGAGTCGCCTTTGATCTCAAAGGCGCGAAAAGTGCCCTGTTTAAACATGGGTAAATAAAACTTGGGTAATTGGGCTACGTACTCAGGATCGGCATAACCGTTAAGATAGCCTGCACTTGCTTTTACAGGTACCATTTCTATATTTTCATTTTCATCCTTATCAACAGAAATGCTCAGGATACGCAGGTTAGCAGGGTTACCTTTTGGCTTTGGCTGCCATTTTTCGTTGATGGTTTCGTTGATGAAGTCATCAATAGTAACATCAAAATAGGTTGCTAATGTTTTTAGTAAGTCGTATTTTGGGTCGGCCCTGTCTTCTTCGTATGCGCCTACTAATGAACGTTTTATACCTAATTCGTCCGCAAATTGCTGCTGCGTTAAACCCTTCTTTTTGCGGAGAAACTTAATATTTTGTGAAATTATTGACATAAAATTTGGATTTGCTAAATTTATTAGTAATTTTATGCTCATAAAGTTAGTAATAATTATCTGTTCACCAAATTTTTTATCATAAAATGAAACGTTTTGTTTATATCATTACCGACAGGAACCGTAAAAATTTACATGTTGGTTTGTGTTCAGACCTGATGAAAACCATCCAGTTTTACAGCGAAATGCCAACCTTGTTTTTTGACAACGCGCAGCAGCTTAACCGTTTGGTTTATTTTGAGGAGATCAACACCGAAGAGCAGGCCATGGAACGTTTTAAAACGGTGAGCACTTATACACGCCCGCAAAAAGAAAAAATGATCAGATCTGTTAACGCCGATTGGATAGACCTGACCATTGGATTAAAATATGAGCAAGGCTTGCGTGTTAGGCCACAACTGCGCCCGTCATTAAATGCAAACCGTAGGGTTATGGCTTTTTAATAAATTTTAAAGCACCCGAGTTCATGCAATACCTTTTGCCGCCGCGGTCGGCAGGGCCATCATCAAATACATGGCCAAGGTGTAAGCCCGTGCTTTTCTCGATAACCTCGTCGCGGCTCATGCCGTAGCTGTTATCAGTAATTATTGCTACTTTTTTTGGGTCAACCGGTTTAACGAAACTTGGCCAGCCCGTACCGCTGTCAAATTTATCGTCGGAGGTGAATAATGTATCGCCGGTTGCAGCACTTACGTAAATGCCTTTTTCATGGTTGTTCCAATATTCATTATGATAAGGCGGTTCAGTTCCGCTTTCAACCATAATGTGATATTGGTCAGGTGTAAGTGTTTTTTTCCATTCGGCGGCTGGCTTGCTCAACTTGCGTTTGGTATCCTGTCCGTTAGTATTATGGCATCCTAAAGCTGTTAATATGCTTAATGCGATCACTGCTAAAATGAATATTTTCATAGCCTGTTATATTTTGATATTATCCTGGTAATATGTGCTCCTTTTTGTTAACAGAAGCATTAGAATCTATAACTCAAATACGTAATTATATTATAGCAGGATTGTCATACGGCAGTCTGTTTATATTACTTTCTTCTTTGGTTCTAAAACTTTACTTACAAGGTGTACTATGCCGTTGTTTTGCTTAATATCAAACCGGCTGATAACACTTTTGCCACCGTTTCCATCAATCAAAACGATATTATTGCTGCTATCTATTTTAGCGAATAACTTACCACCCGAAAGCGTAGTGAACGTAGCCATTCCTTTACCTTTATTGATCTTTTTTTGAATGTCTCTTTCTTTTAGCTGCCCGGCAATAGCGTGGTACGCAACTAAATCTGTAAGTTCCCAGATGTGTGCAGGTTTTGCAAGCGAATCAAATTTACCGGTGGGCATGTCGCTGTATCCGTCATCAACCGGTACAAATATGGTTATGGGCCCACGACTTGTGTATGTTCGGGTAAGGTTTGTTTTTTGAATGAAAATATAAAAAGTATGAGTATTGGGGGCAAGCGATATGTTTTTTACAATATCATTGGTTGGGAGCATGGCGGCCCCGGCCGCTTGGTTACCGCTTTTATTTACAGTTTGAGCCAGCAGCATAGCCGGGCTAAGTACAGTAAATATAAATGGCAGTAAAGTTTTCATAGTGTGTAGGTTACAAGCTAAACATACAAAATATAAATAGGTTTTGAAATGATTAACCGGGTTACACATTAAAACTTACCTTTGTTTACCTATGGATGTCTTTCCTACACAATACTCAACCTTATCATCAAAAGCACTGAATATAAAACTTCAGAAAAGTTATGGTTTAAGCGATACTACCTGCCGGTTGTTGATCCGCAATGTGAGCGATACCTATGTTATTGAAAACGCAACGGAAAAATACATTTTCAAAATTTACCGTGATGCACACCGCAAACTGGAGGAGATCAAAGGCGAAGTTGAGTTATTGAGCATCTTGTTTGAAAAAGGTGCCAAAGTAGCCAACCCCATTCCTGATACGGACGGAGAAGTATTACAGGTTTTCAACGCTGCCGAAGGAACCCGGTATGGCATTTTGTTTTCATGGGCACAAGGTAGTGTTGTTTATGCGATGAATGATCAGCAGCTCGAAACTGTGGGCAGGGAGATGGCGGCGATACATAATATTACATCTGCAATTGAGCTTTACCATCATCGCCAGCAGTATTCAATCGAAACTGTTATCGTTAATCCGTTAAGGATACTTGAGTCTGCATTTGTGGAGCTGGAGGATGATTTTGCCTATCTAAAGCAAGCTGCTACGGAAGTGATTGAACGATTTAATCAATTTGATGGTAGTTTTAGCTACGGCTATTGCCACTTTGATTTCATGCCTAAAAATTTTCATTTCAATGATGCAGGCGATATAACTTTCTTTGATTTTGATTTCGTGGGCAAAGGGCTATTGGCTTATGATATTACTTCTTTTTTTATTCATTACTTTTTAGAGTTTACTTCTGGCAAAATCAGCCAACAAGAGGCTCGTGATGCATTCGGCGTTTTTGTTGATAGTTACCGTAAAGTGCGGCCATTATCAAATGAAGAAATTGCCGCTATACCATATTTAGGTTTTGGCTTTTGGCTGTTTTATTTTGGCTTTCAGTGTGAAAACTTTGATGACTGGTCGAATTTATTCTGGGGGCCTAAGTTTATGAAAGACAGGGTGGCGCTGATAAAGAAATGGATGGAAACGGCGCATGTGTTACTGCCGTAGCCATCATTGATGATAAATATAAAACAGAAAAAGCGGCCATCGGCCGCTTTTTCTGTTTTCGTCACAGTAAGTATTATTACCAACCCGGTGTAAAGCCTAAGCCAAACAAAGGTTTTTTAACATCACTGCGGTTAAACGGAACGGCAAGGTAAGGTTCCAGGATAAACGCCCCAAAAACGTTGATACGTAAAGAGATACCCGCGCTCAAGGCCGGTACACGGCCGTAAATGTTTTGAGTGGTTACATTTCCGGTATTATCAACAACGTCCTGCTGACCAATTACCGGCGGGTCTTTCTGGAAATAAATATGATCGCCAGAATTCCAGGCTAATCCCGCATCAAAAAATAAGTTAAGATCGGTAAACAGGAATTTGGATTTGATTGCTGCTAATTTTTCGGGACCTGTAAACGGCAAACGCACCTCAAAATTAAACACAGCTAAGCGGCTGCCCGATAACTGATCAATAGTGAAGCCATTTGTGGTGGCCTTGCCGTTATTATAAAATGTTTGGCCTTCATAACCCCTGATATAAAAAGGATAACCCACAAATAATGGATAAAGCCCTTTATCATCGCCAAACCTACCTGTAGCAAAGAACCTGGCAGCAAAGGTAACAGGAGCGGTGCGTACGTATTTTCTTATATCAATAGTTGGCGAAAAGAAACGGTAAGTACCAAAGTTATAACCGGCTTCCAGCCTGTACCTGAATCCGTTTAATGGCGCTGTAACACCAAAAAATGAGTTATCACCAATTAACGCAGTCGAAAGCGTTAAAATGGAATATGCTTTTAAGTTATAGAAATAAGTTGAGCCGTAATTTTGGTTAAGGGTTGCAGATTCTTCGTCATTCGGGATCTTTTTCCTGTCGGAGTTGATATAGTTACCTATATTAACCTGTTGTTTACCGTTTACTACTGTGGTATCCAGCAGGTAAGAATCGCTGTAACGGTCAACGCGATAATAGTTGTGTGATGCAGCACCACTTACCTCAAAACGAGTTGTCCTTGATATAGGGTAGGAGGTGAACACCCTGCCGGCGTCTTCAAAATTGCGGATAATGTCAATATTATCTGAATAAACGGTTTGATTTTTACCGCCAACGTTTTTTACCGGGTAAGTGGTAGTATTGAAGCCAAACTGGTAGGGGATGTGAGAAATACCAACACCAAGGTTCCAGCGGCCGGTTTGGTTTACGTAGGTTACCGCAGCGCCAGAATCATAGATCTGTCCGTTTACCGATGCGGCGGCAAAGATCTGGTTGCGGCCCAAAATATCACTAAACACCCCCTGGATCCCGCTTGAAAGACTCGTGCCATAAAAGTTGCTTACACCAACTCCGATGCCGCTACCGGCAAGGTAATCGAGTTTGAATTTAGAGCGGAAGGGGATAGCCTTAACCGAATCGGTCGGGATTTTGCGATAGGCTAAAAAGTTATTGAGGTTAGAGTTGATCAGGTCAACACCTACCGAACGGTTTGGAGGCAGGGTTCCTGCTGCAAAATTAATATCCCCCGGCTGCACTACAACTGGTGTAAAATCGGATGCTTTGGCGTTATAAATAGAATATTTTTGCGCCCGGTAATATGAGTAAACTACATCATCATGATTGGAAATGCTTAAAGCCGGCGAGTATTCTGTAATACCTGAAATACCCGTAAACAGGTTTGTCATTTGTTCTATCTGACCCGAAGCAGTAGTATAACGGTAAAGATTGCGGAACCCATCACGGTTTGACAGGAAATAGATCTGCTTTCCATCTGCCGAATACTGAGGGTTCAGGTTATTGGCACCATTAAAAATTTTGATATCGGTTACTTTTCCTGTTGCCAGGTCAAGTTCTGCCAGGTTAAAGGGGATATCCTGTTCAAGTGATTGATCATAGGTGCTCCGGTCGCTTGAAAATACGATCTTTTTACCATCGGGCGAGTAGCTTGGCTGATAATCGGAATACTTGTCGTTGGTAAGCTGGGTGATCTTTTTGGTGTCGAAGTTATAAGAATATAAATCACCCTGACCTTCAACCAATCCCTGAAAAACAATATCTCTGCCATTTGGCGACCATGACAGGTTACTGAACTGGCCTACCTGCTCCATAGAGATATCGTCAATGACATTACCGCTTTTCAGGTCAACCACATCAAGCCTGTTACGACCTTTGCTAAACACGCTAAACGCGAATTTGCTACCATCCGGCGACCATGCTCCGGCCGATTCGATGAAGTTAAATTCGTCAATATGAGTATTGGATACCTTACTCGTAAGCTTGCGCAATATACGCCCGCTTTTGGCATCGGCCAGGTAAAGATCAATGCTAAACAAACTTTTGGCCGATAGGAAAGCCACATATTTACCATCGGGGCTCACAGACGGTGCAACAACAAGGTCGCCTCCGTTTTTGCTATCTATCAGTTTTATGCCCTTAGGTGTTTGGGTGGTATCTTTTAAAAATGGTTTGTACGTAGCTTCAATTGAATTTTTCCAAAGGCGGGAAAGGGTGCGGTCGTCATAACCAAATGTACGCCTAATGCCATAGTCCATACCAAATTTGGCCGCATTTTTAAAGAAGGGGACTATAACCGTATCGCCATAAGTTGAGCCAATAAACGACCAGAAAGCCTCGCCATAACGATAAGGGAAGTATTTGCTGCTTTCTGTAAGGTCGCGCACGGTAGGGATATCATGGTTCAGATAAGCGTCACGCATCCACATAGCCGTGTAGGTGTCCTTTTTACCTAATGACAGGTATTCGGCCATACCCTCAATCATCCAAAGCGGAATGTTATTGATATTTTCATATTCAGACGAATCATGCCCCATCAGCAAGCGATACTGAAAGGCATGCACCAACTCGTGGCCTATTACGTGCCTTGTAGTTTGGTTGGTTTCCATCACCGGCATTACCACGCGGTTTTTAAGGCCTTCGGTAACACCGCCTGTACCTACGCTGATCTCGCCGTCAATAGCGGTAGTTTGCTGAAAATCTGGGTGATTGGCGTATAAAATTATTGGATTGGCATGTTTAAAGGTGTCCCTGAAAACTTGTTGGTGCAGGGTATACCAAAGCTCACTTTCCTGCGCAAAACGCTTCACCATGCTATCATTTTTCAGGTAATAGTAAATCTCAAAGTGCGGAGTTTTGTAAACGTTAAACTTGAGGTTTTTATATCTTACTTTGTTTTGGCCAAAATACTGTGCCTGCGCGTTGGTGCCTATCAGCAGCGAGCCAACTAAACAAAATAATATGATGGTGTGCTTTTTAACTCTATTGAAAAGTGAGTAAACTTTATTCATATATTATTTAACTAAATAGATATGGCTAATTTAACAAAATAAGGTTGCTCTTAATTAAAAAACAACCTTATTCATTTTCTCTTCATTAACAGAAAGTAAGCGCCGGTAATACTTTATTTATTGCCCGGCGGTGCATTATTTTCCGGATTTTCAGGATTGTTTTCCTGTACAGGTGTTACGCCGGTTGTATCAATAGGGTTGCTTAAGCTATCTGTTGATGTTGTATCTTCTTCAATATGTGGCGATGGGCAGTTATAGGTTTTGGTGATCTTGGTCCATGGTTTAGGGAACGGGCCATAGGTATACCCCAGCGATTTGTCGGCGTAAACTCTTTCCATAAAGCTGCCGAAAATTGGCAGGGCAGTGTGCGACCCTTCGCCGGTTTCGGATGAGGTAAAGTGTACCGAACGGTCATCGGCACCAACCCAAACACCGGTTACCAGATCTTTGGTGATACCCATATACCAGCCATCAACATAATCAGATGAAGTACCGGTTTTACCGCCTATCTGGTTATCTTTTTTCCAAAGGCCATTGTATTCCCACAGGGCTTGTGAAGTACCACCTGGTTCTTCCATACCTCCGCGGAACATATAAAGCATTAACCAGGCTGTTTCTTCGCTCAATACTTTTTCGGTTTTAAGCTTAAACTCCTGTATTACATTACCCTGCTGATCGGTGATTTTGGTAACCAGTAACGGGTCAATTTTTTCGCCTTTGTTAAGGAAGGTACTGTATGCCCTAACCATTTCATAAACAGAAACATCGTTTGAGCCAAGCGATACCGATGGAACTGATTTTAACGGGCTTTCGATGCCACAGCGATGGGCATATTCAACAATCTTATCCCAGCCAACTTTTTCTGTAAGCTGTGCGGTAATAGAGTTGACAGATTTTCCCATAGCCCAGCGCAAAGACATTTCGCGGTACGAAAAGTGAAAATCGGCATTGTTGGGTTCCCAAACTTTGTCTTCACCATTGTCTTTATATTTTATAGATACCGGCTTGTCGGTGAACTTGTCGCACGGTGTATAGCCGTTGTCAAGCGCTGTAAGGTATGCGAAAGGTTTGAAGGTTGAGCCTGCCTGCCTGCGGCTTTGGTTAACGTGGTCGTAGTTAAAGAAACGATGGTCTATGCCGCCTATCCAAACCTTTATTTTACCGGTTGATGGCTCCAGGGTCATCATGCCTGTATTCAGGATTTTGGCGTAGTATTTTATGGAATCGATAGTAGAGAAAGTAGTATCCTGTTCACCATGCCAGGTAAACACCCTCATCCTTTTCTTAGCCTTAAAGTAGTCCTGGATTTTTACTGTATCGCTGCTGTATTTTTTTTCCAGTAATTTATAAATAGGCAGTCTTTGTTCGTTTTTTAGAATAAAATCTTTGATCTCAACACCTTTTGAATCGCGCCATGGGTTTTTGTTTCCCCAAAGATTATAAAAGCGTTTTTGCAACATCTTCATCTTTTCGGCAACGGCCTCTTCGGCATATTGCTGCATCTTTGAGTCGATGGTGGTGTAGATCTTCAAACCGTCTTCGTAAAGGTTGTAATCGTTCTCTTTACACCATTTATCCAGCCATTTTTCAACGGCCCGGCGCAGGTATGAATCACCATGTGAATCGTCTTCAACGTAACTCAAATCAAGGCCGAGCGGCAGCGCCACATTAGCTTTAAACTGATCGGCGGTGAGGTATTTGTATTTTTCCATCTGCCCCAAAACGGTATTGCGCCTTTCGGTAGCACGCTGCGGGTTTTTGATTGGATTATAGCTTGACGTAGCCTTAAGCATACCGATAAGTAATGCCGATTCGGCCGGATTTAAAGCACCTGGTTGCTTATTAAAGTATTTTAGCGATGCAGTTTTAATACCATACGTATTATTACCGAATGGCACCGTATTAAAATACAGCGTTAGTATCTGCTGTTTGCTGTAAACGTGTTCAATTTTAAAGGCGGTAAGCCATTCCTTACATTTATACACAACCGTACGCAGTACCGGGATATGCTTGATAACACCCTGCGATTTCTTTTTACGTGTTTCGAACAGGTTTTTGGCCAACTGTTGGGTAATGGTACTTGCGCCACGCCTGTCGCCTTTGGCAGTTGAAAGCACACTGGTAAAAAACGAATAAAAATCTACACCGCCATGGCTGTAAAAACGTGCATCCTCAGTTGCTATAAGGGCGTTTACAAGGTTAGGAGAGATTTCTTTAAATTCGATGGGTGAGCGGTTTTCTTTGTAGTACTGGCCTATCAATTTGCCATCGGCAGTGTAAACTTCTGAACCTACCGAAAGTACAGGGCTTTTTATGTCCTGCATGTCCGGAGAGTATCCGAAAAGCCAAAGAAAGTTAAGTTCTATTGAACAAAAAAAGATGATAACAAAATAAAAGAATATGACGAAGTATCTTAAAAAGCGATTGCGTATACGTCTGAACATTGGGTAAAGATGAAAAATTATAGCACTACATCATAGTGTTGTTTGACAAATATAAACAACGTAAAATAGACAGGTAAATTTTAGGTTAACACTGGTATAATACATATTTATGATGTGCAAAGTACACAATAAATAAATTAAATGCTGCCGGGATCAAAAAAAGACGCTTTTGTTACGTACCGGCATGTTTAAACCAGGTTAGTAAAACATTATCCGGTATTTTATATTTTGTTTAGATACCTATTAATATGAAGAATCTTACAGAACAATTCAAAGTAAAAAATGACGCTAAATTTTCGTTGAAAGATTACGATCCGGCGTTTAGCGACGGCTACAAAAAAGAGGATGCCAGGGATGTACTAATTGAGTTGATAGGCGAAACTTTCAAGTTGCAAACCCAGCTCTATGCTTCAAACAACTATTCATTACTGATCATTTTTCAGGCAATGGATGCAGCAGGGAAAGACAGTGCCATTGCTCATACCATGTCTGGCTTAAATCCCCAGGGCTGCCAGGTTTATAGTTTTAAACAGCCAAGTTCTGAAGATTATGATCATGATTTTTTATGGCGGCATTACAAAGCCCTGCCCGAGAGAGGCCGCATAGGTATCCATAACCGGTCGCACTATGAAAATGTGCTGATAGTTAAAGTGCACCCGGAACTTGCTTTAAAGGAGAATAACCCGGCGATAAAAGAAGTGAAAGATATTGACAAGCAGTTTTGGGAGCAGCGGTATGAGAGTATCCGTAATTTTGAAAAGCATATTAGCAGCAGTGGTACTGTTGTAATCAAGTTTTTCCTGAATGTTTCTAAACAGGAGCAAAAAAAACGGTTTTTAAAGCGAATTGATAACCCGGAAAAGAACTGGAAATTTCAGGCCAGCGATATAGCAGAACGGGAACATTGGGATGAGTATATGAGTGCTTACGAAAAGGCTATCAGCGAAACATCTACAGATGATAGCCCATGGTATGTGATCCCCGCTGATAAAAAGTGGTTTACCCGTATAGCAATCTCAACTATAATTCGCGATACCTTGAAAGACTTGAAGCTGGAGTTTCCTGTTTTACCTAAAGATGAAATGGACAAGCTTCAGGAAGCAAAAGAGATATTAGAAAAGCAGTAGCAATGTATCAAGCCTTACAAAGTTTTTAAAACTTCGTAAGGCTTAAGGACAATTTAATTCAAGATTAAATGCCCGAAAACATATTTTGAGCAGGTTCACCAATAAGTGGCATGGGTTTTCTTTCTCCGTTGATCGCGCCTATCAGCCCGATGATCCAGATAACTAAAAATCCTAAACGAACTATCCAGATAATGGATACGCCTACAAATACACCCGATGTTACAAAGGCCATACCGATAATGAAACCGGCAATCCACGAAACCAGTATTGAAGCAAGGTGAAATAATAAGGTTTGCCTTAACTGGTAAGCTGCCAGGGGAGTCTTATTGTTGGTATACAAAGCAAAGTAGGCAATAAGCCAGCCAATAAGCGTAAAATAACTGATGATGCCGGCGGTTTTGCCGTCGTCGGTTGTTGGTTTGAAATTTTCCATGTGTGGTAAAGTTTTTTGTATAAATCTAACTATTTAAAAATGAAATGGTTTTAGTCATTTTTAAATGGTGCCTCCATGACCGGCTGATTCATTTACACATCCGCACATCTGAAATCTACACATTTACTCTACCGTTATCTCATCAGCAAAAATGTATGATTGGCTGCCTTTATTTTCATGCCAATCGGGCAGCGGACCGTATTGTTTGGCTATCAGTTTAATATAACGGGTACTGGTGTTTAGCGGTGCTGTAAATTGCTGGGTTTGTACACTGGTATCTTTAATGTCAACTTTGGTATCAACGGTAGCGGCAAGTTTATAAGTTTTGCCATCATTTGATGTCCAAAACTGCACATATTTAGGGAATACGATCCATGCACGGCTATCCTGCAATGCGCCAATGCTAATTTGCTTTACAGGTTTAACAGCGCTCATATCAACCACAGCAATAAAATCTTTACCCTGGTAGCCTTGCCAGTTTCCTAAGCGCCAGTTGGTGGTACCATGCTGCCCGTCAATTAATGATTCATCGCCTTTAGCCGCGTAGTTTGGCAGGTATTTATTTACAATGGTTAGCTTAATATCATTGCGCAATTTGATGAAACTCGCTTCATCAATAAAGCTGCTTTTGCCATCTTTTATAGCGACGGCTTTCACCGTAATATTATCACTGATGTTAATAGGTTGGGTATAAGGTGTTGAAGCAGTGGTAGGGGCAGAGCCATCAATGGTATAATAGATATTTGCATCAGCGTCCTGGTTTTTTATCTGGATGCTGAATGGCTGTTTAAATGATTTGGCAGGCGCTATGATGTAAGGATTGGGAACAATTAGATTATCAGTGATCTTTGAAACAGGCTTTTCCAAATCCTGGGTAAAGATCTTATTAGCCAACCGGCCGGTAAACACTTCAAAATCTCCGCCTTTTACAATATCATCGTAATTAATAAAAAGTTTGCTGTACACTTTTTTATCAAGGTTCATGCCCTGCAGATAGATATTGCTTCGGGTGATACCGGCACCGGGGTTGATAATATTGAATTTTTTACCGTTTTCGAGATTGATCACCGCCTTATCAAATTGTGGGATGCCGATCTGGAAATCCTGCTGACCGGGCGCAATATTATAAATGCCCAGTGAACTCATCACATACCAGGCCGACATTTGTCCGCAATCCTCATTACCTGCTAAGCCGTCGGGTTTGTTGCTGTATTCTTCGCGTAAAATCCGGCTTACGTAAAATTGGGTCTTATCAGGCGAATCGGTAAAGTTGTACAGGTATGCCATGTGATGGCTCGGCTCATTGCCATGGGCGTATTGACCTATGAGGCCAGCTACATCCGGGATGTCGCTGCCACTCAATTTTGATTGTGTGCTGAACAGTTCATCAAGTTTGTTTTCAAATGATTGTTTGCCGCCCATTTTTTCAATGAGGGTTTCTACATCATGAGGAACTAAAAACGAATATTGCCAGGAGTTGCCCTCAGTATAATTTCCGTTGATCTCTGTAGGATCAAAAGGTTCCAGCCAGCCGCCGTTTGTGCGGGCCTGCATAAAGGTATTTTGGTTGTTGTAAACGTTTTTCCAGTATTGGGCCCGCTGAATATATTGGATATAATCATCAGTTTTATTGAGCATTTTGGCCATCTGTGCTATGCACCAATCATCATAAGCATACTCTAAAGTTTTGGATACGGAGGCATCTTCCACATCCGATTGAACTGCTCCGTTTTTGCGATAATTATCAAGGCCGAACTGATTCCTGTTAACGGCGGCTTTCATTGCTGTAAAAGCTTTCTCTGCATCAAAATCACGGATGCCTTTTGCGTAGGCATCAACAATAACAGGGATGGAGTGATTACCGATCATGCAGTAAGTTTCGGTAGTGGCCAGTGGCCATATCGGTAGTAAACCACCCTGATCATACATCGCCATAAAGCTTTTGATGAAATCAAGCGTACGTTTACGATCAATCAGCGTCAGTAGCGGGTTCTCGGCCCTGAAAGTATCCCAAAGCGAAAATACGGTGTAATAATCAAATCCCTGTGCTGTATGCACCTGCTGATCCATGCCACGGTATTGCCCGTCAACATCGCTGTAAATGTTCGGGGCTACCATGCTATGGTATAGCGCGGTGTAAAAGATGGTTTGCTTTATTTTAGCATAATTAGGCTGGACTACTTTTTTGGCGGGTGCGGTGTAATTGTATGGGCCGGTACCGCCTACCGCCTGAGTTTGCGACGATGGTGCGGGAGCGCCACCTTCAACCTGAATTTTATTAAGTTCATGATTCCAGGCTATTTTGGCATCCTTTTGGATTTTTTTAAAGTCGAAATCCGGTACTTCTGCATCCAGGTTTTTCAAAGCGCCTTCGGTACTCACGGAAGAGATACCTACTTTGCTGACCACTTCGCCGGGATTATCAAATTGCAGAAACAGCTTTATATTTTTACCCTGTACTTTACTCTGCCCATTTTGAACCTCGTTATTTGAGGCAATGCCATAGGTTTTAAAAGGCTTTGAAAACTTGGCGTAAAAATACACCTGTTGTTTATCTGCCCATGATTTTGACATGCGGAAGCCGCGTACCTCATGATCGTTTACCACTTCAATCCATGAATCCAGCACTTCATCGCGATGCTGCAGATCAATAATAATGTTTGCCTTATCGGTAGACGGATACGTGTATCGATGTACCCCCGCGCGCGTGGTGGCTGTTAACTCAACGCCAATATTATATTTATCAAGCAGGGTATGGTAGTAGCCGGGGGTAGCGCTTTCATTCTTTTTGGTAAAATGAGAACGGTATTCGGTGTTTTTAAATTTAGGGTCGCCGGTGGTTGGCATAAAAAGTACATCACAATAATCGGGTACGCCGGTTCCGCTTAAATGGGTATGCGAAAAACCATAAACCAAACTATCGGTATAATGATAGCCCGAGCAGCCATCCCAGCCTTCTAACCTTGTATCCGGGCTAAGCTGCACCATGCCAAACGGCATTACCGCACCGGGGTAGGTGTGCCCATGCCCGCCGGTACCTATAAAAGGATCAACCAGTTGGGCGTAGTCCTTATCCTTTTCTTTTTTCTTTTGTGCCGATGAAAAAAAAGGCAAAACAAGCAACAAGGCGACTGGTAAAGCAGAACGGAATACGGGCTTTATGAGTGACATATTATTAAAAACCAATTATATGATTTGAGTGTGCACAAATTACACTAATTACCATGAATATTTATTAACAGGAACGGTCTCTATTTTATTGTCAGGATAATAATGATCCGTAAAAACAAATAGCGACAGGTATACAACCCATCGCTATCTGTTTTAGAATAACTAATTCTTGAAATTCGATTTAGTTCGAAATAATCAGCGTTCAATCTTATCCTTTTATCATTCCTACTTTTTTAAGCAGTTTACGGTTTTCACGACGGTGAATGAGGCGGTAAACTATGGCGTAGATGATTGGTAATATCAATAAGGTAAGTATAGTTGAAGTTACCAGGCCACCAATTACCACTATAGCCAGCGGTTTTTGTGTTTCAGAACCAATGCCGGTTGAAATAGCCGCTGGCATCAAACCAATGGCAGCCATCAATGCGGTCATCACTACAGGACGAACGCGTGATATCACGCCTTGCATAATGGCCTCATCAAGGTGCATTTTATCTTCAATGTTTTTCTTGAACACCGATATCAGGATCACCCCGTTTTGGATACAGACACCAAATAGTGCAATGAAACCGATACCTGCCGATATACTAAAGTTTGTGTTGGTGATATGCAATGCTAAGATACCGCCTATCAGGGCGAATGGAACATTGAGGATAACCAATACTGCATCTTTAGCATTACCGAAGGTTATGAACAGGATCAGGAATATCACCAGCAAACATATTGGTACTACGTGTGCTAAAGTATTTGAAGCCCTGATCTGGTTTTCAAATTCACCGTTCCAGGTAAATGAATAGCCCTGATCCAGTTTTACGGCAGCACCTACTTTTTCCTGTGCTTCGGCTATGGTACTACCTAAGTCGCGGCCACGCACCGAGAATTTTACAGCGATATAGCGCATGTTGTTGTCGCGGTAAATAAATGCCGGGCCGGTTAAAGTAGTGATCTTCGAGATCTCTTTGATGGCAATTTTTGAACCGTTTAAGGTTGGCACCATCAGGTTTTCAATTTTACTTTGAGTATCCCTGAATTGTTTTTGATAACGGATCCTGATATCAAACTTACGTTCGCCTTCATAAAGTTGTGAAGCTGCTTTACCGCCTATAGCCATTTCAATAACGGAGTTGGCATCGGCAGTTGATACACCATAAAGTGCCATTTTACGTTGGTCGAGCTCAATACGGAACTCTGGTTGGCCAAGGTTGCGAAGGATACCAAGGTCTTCAACACCCTGGATCTTTTTAAGTACAGCCATAACCGAATCGGCCTTTTCATCGAGTACCTGGAAATCCGGACCGAATATTTTAACAGCCATTGACGCCGGTACACCCGCAACAGCCTCGGCCACGTTATCAATAATAGGCTGCGAGTAGTTGAACACTATACCCGGAAACTGACTCAGTTTTTTATCCATGTCAGCTATCAGCTGTTCCTGGGTGATACTGCGTTTCCACTCTTTTTTAGGTAAAAGGTCAACTTGTATTTGTACGTTGAAAAAACCTTTAGGGTCGGTACCGTCATTGGTTCGGCCAACTTGCGATAGGGTTTGCTTTACTTCGGGGAAGGTTGCAAGGATCTGTCTCATTTTATCAGTTACCTTAACCGAGCTTTCCAACGATGTGCTCATTGGCAACTGCGCAGTTACCCAAAGGGCACCCTCATTAAGCTGCGGAAGGAACTCTGATCCTAAAAACTTAGCCGAGAAAAAGGTAACTGCCATGAAGGCTACAGCTACAATGAGGCTTAATTTTTGGTTACGGTAAGTGTAGCTAAACATACGGCGGATACCTTGTTCAAAAAACAATACTACCGGGTTGTGTTTTTCTCTTACATTTTTGTTAAGCAATATGCTTGACAGGGCCGGTACAAGTGTAAGGGTAAATATCAATGCACCAAGCAAAGCGAAGCCTAAAGTGTAAGCCAGCGGGGAGAACATTTTACCTTCAACCTTTTGAAACGCGAAGATTGGCACCAAACAGGTAAGGATAATGAGTTTAGAGAAGAAGATAGCTTTACCCATCTCTGCACCAACGTTCTTAAACAAGCCGAGCTTGGCAAGACCATTAAATTTCTGCATGCCTACCTCCTTGGCCCGGTGATCAAGCGCTACGAAGATGCCCTCAACCATCACCACTGCTCCATCTATGATAATACCGAAATCGACCGCCCCCATCGAGAGCAGGTTGGCGCTCATCCCTTTTAATTTTAAACAGATAAAGGCAAACAATAAAGCCAGCGGAATGATGATTGCTACGGTAAGTGTAGTACGCCAGTCGGCCATGAATAGCAGCACGATAACAGTTACCAGTATAATACCTTCGCAAAGGTTATGGATAACGGTTTCGGTACAAAAATCCATCAGGTTGGTACGATCGTAAAAGGTAGAGATCTTTACGTCGGCAGGTAACACGTTTTTATTAAGGTCAACAACCTTTTGGTTAATGAGCTTTAACACCTCAGCAGGGTTCTCGCCCTTACGCATTACCACAATGCCTTCGATAACATCGTTATCTTTATCACGGCCAACCTGGCCTAAACGAGGTAACCCACCTTCTTTAATTTCGGCAATATCGCGGGCCAGGATAGGTACATTATTTACATTTTTAATAATGATATTCTGGATCTCGTCAATATTATTGATCAAACCTATGCCACGTACAACATAAGCCTGGTCATTTTTTTCGATGATATCACCACCCACATTAATGTTACTGCGGTTAAGGGCAGTATAAACATCAAGCGAGGTAAGCCCGTATTTTTGCAACAGTGAAGGGTTTACGCTTACTTCATAAGTTTTTTCTTCACCGCCAAAGCTGTTTACGTCGGCTACACCCGGAATTGATTTAAACTGGCGGTCGAGTACCCAATCCTGTATCGCAGTAAGATCATGTAATGATTTGGTATGGCTTTTTAACGTATAGCGGAAAATTTCACCTGTTGGGCCGTATGGAGGCTCAACTTCAGGTTTTACACCATCTGGCAAATCGGCGTTGCCCAGCCGGCTTAATACCTGCTGGCGCGCAAAGGCGTCATCAACGTCGTCATCAAAAATGATACGGATGTATGAAAGACCGAATGATGATGTGGTACGGAGGTTAGCCTTTTTCTGTACCGAATTTAGAACGGTTTCCATTGGGATGGTAACCATCTTTTCCATCTCCTCGGCACTGCGGCCAGGCCATTGGGCTATAATGATGATCTGCGTATTGGTAACGTCAGGAAAGGTCTCGATAGGGGTATTGGAGTAGCTCCAAACACCCAATACCACCAGTACCAGTGTCATGAAAAACACGAAGTAGCGGTGCCTGAGCGAGAAGTATATGATATTTTTGATGAACTTGTTCATTGTAGTCTTTATGTTTAAAAAACGTAATTGCCTGGTTTTAAAGTCAGACAGTTGTTTTAATAACCTGCCTCTTAGTTATTGCCGGCAATGGCATCATAAAAAAGTAACTGGTTTTTCGATATGATCTTATCACCTGCCTGCAGGCCTGATGATATATAGGTGGTGTCCTCAACCGTTTTGATAACGGCTACCTGGCGCACTTTCAAATCGTCTTTACTGTTATAAACTACTACAAAGTTTTTGCTGTTATCGTAAACAACCGCTTTTGCCGGTATGGCTACTGATTGTGCTTTTTCACTATTGGCTATTACCACGCTGGTAAACATCTCCGGCTTAAGTAGCATGCCATCGTTAGGTAGTATTATCTTGATCTTTAATACTTTGTTATCAGGGTCAAGTACCGAGCTAACCGCATCAACTTTACCGGTAAATACCTTATCAGGGTAAGCAATGGTAGTAACTTTAGCTGTATAGCCAACTTTAACACGGCTGATGTCTGATTCAAATACGTTAGCCCAGATCCACACATCTTTCATGTTTGATATGGTGAACATACTGTTTGCATTATCCGGACGGATGAAGCCGCCTGCTGTAATGTTTTTTTCAACTACGAAACCGCTTTCAGGGGCTTTGATCACCAAAGTACCACCCGGGCTGGTGTTGCCACCACCGTTAATGGCAATTTGATCTTTTACTTTGCTGTAAGCTGCTTCGGCTTTGTTATAGTTCTCTTTAGCCTCGGTATAATCGCGCTCGCTTGATATACCGTTTTTGTACAGGTATTCGGCCTGTTCAAGCTGACGTTTGTAAATGGCAAGATCTGATTTTGATGAACTCAAATCAGTATAGTTCCCGGCAACATCGGCGCTGCGTACAATGGCCAGGGTTTGCCCTTTGCTTACTTTATCGCCCAGCGAAACTTTCACGTCCAGCACCTGCCCGCTTGAAAAAGGGAATACTTTAACAACAGTATTGTCATCGTATGATACCTCGCCCGAAAGGGTAAGCTCGTTTTTTATAGTGGCGATCTTGGCTGTATCGATAGTGATAATTTTTGCCATTGAATCACTTACGGTTACCTGTTTGTTTTCGACAGCAGGAGGGGTTTTGCCTTTGCAGGCAGCAAGTAGTAGCAAAGCTGAGATGCCGGAAAACAGCGTTTCTCTTTTCATCATAGTAAGTCTTAAAAAGTTAGTCAGGATTTTATTACGGTTGTGCCAACAGCAAAATTGAGGTCGGCAATAGCTTTTTGCAGGTTGAATTGCTGCTGCAATATTTTCAGTTTGGTATCCTTATAGGTATCAAAAAAATCAACAAATTCTACAAGGCTTATCTGGCGTTGCTGGAAACTCTTAAGCATTGCGCTAAACAGTTTGTCATACTGTTCATTAAAGGCTATTTGCTGAGTTGAAAACAATTGGATGTTTAATTTATACTGATTAACAGCTGCAACTACATCGTTTTTAAGCTGAAACTCACTTTGTTTTAAAGTGCTTTCCTGGCTTTTGATATTATATTGTGCCGATTTGATATTGCCCTGGTTACGGTTAAACAACGGTATAGGAAAACCAACTTGCAAACCGTAATAATGCGGGGCATAGCTGCTGTTTTGATCGTATGATAAACCTACGGTAACATCGGGCACAGCAAGCGCTTTTTGATAAGCAAGGTTGTGCGTAGCTGAACTTAACTGGTACTGGTTTGATAAATAATCGGGCCTGTTGGTCATGGCCTGATTAATAAGGGATTGAACATCCAAATCAACTGTTTCTGTTGGTTTGTCGTTAATGACAGGCTGTACAAACGTAGTCTCTTTGGTTTGCAGCAACGTTTTAAGCTCCGTTTGCAGATCATTGATCTGGCGGTTATTTTCAACCATATCATTCTGCAAGCCAAATAGCAATGCTTTTAAACGGATAAGGTCTTTAGCCGAAGTGTTTCCTACATCATAGGATTTTTGAATGGCGTTAACCAGATCGGTTGCCGATTTGATCTCGTTTTGGTAAACCAGTTGCTGCGCGTTAAGCGAACCTAACTGACTGAAATCAAGCTGCAGATTGTAACGAAGGTTACGCATCAGATCATTAAAAGCAGCTTCCTGAACCTTGGCATCATCTTCGGCTACTTTTACTTGTTTGCCGCGTTTACCGGCAGTAGCAAACACCTGGTTTAGCTGAACAAATACTTGTCCGCCGCCATTTGAGTGATTGAAAAATTTATTTGTGCTGCCGTCATGAATATTCTGATCGGTGCTTAAAACGGGGTTATCCCATAGTTTAGCTTGTTGAATGAGCGCCTTTGAGGCATCAACGTTATACTTTTGGGCAAGCAGGCTAAGGTTATTTTCAATGAACTGCTTTTCAGCATCAGGAAAAGTGATCTTTAACGTATCTGTTTGTGCTTCGGCCTTTTGTGTTAGTAAGCTAAAAAATAAGGGTGATATAAATAGCAGGGATTTTATATTTCGCATTGTCCTTCATCAAATTCAACAATACAAAAATTCAAAACGGTTATGAATTTTGTATGAAGTGAAGGAAAACTAATGGTAGAGGGGGGGGACCTTGATTCGTAGGATTTAAGGATTTCTTGATAGTTAGCTGAATCAAGTTATCCTTAAATCCTACGAATCAAGGTTCCTTCAGATATTGATCTCAAAACCATCTGCATCTTTCAAAAACGGCAGGGCAGTACGTACCTTCTCAATCTCATCGCCTACAATGCTAAAAGTGTAAAGGTCTTCTTCATCGCGCTTATAGTAAATCACTTTGCCGTTAGGATCAATACAGGTAGAATCGCCGCTATGGTAAACCTCGTTACCATCATGGCCCACCCGGTTAACCGCAATAACGTACGATTGGTTTTCGACAGCGCGTGCAGGTATAAGGGTACGCCAATGTGCAGCACGGCGCTCGGGCCAGTTAGCTACAACAATAAGCAAATCGTAAGCGTTTTCTTCAATGTTGCGTAACCATACCGGAAAACGCAGGTCATAGCAAATCACCGGGCAAATTTTCCAGCCATTAAGCTCAACAAACAGTTTTTTTGTACCGGCGGTATAGGTATTATGCTCCTGGCCAAGCGCAAAAAGATGACGCTTGTCATAGTGCTCGTGGGTGCCATCCGGGCGCATCCATACCAGACGATTGTAGTATTTGCCGCTTTCTTTAATAATGATACTTCCGGTTATAACACAATCATATTGCCTGGCGGTTTTCTCCATCCATTGCATGGTTTTGCCATTCATGGGCTCGGCCAGCTCCGCTGCATTCATGGTAAAGCCGGTGCTGAACATTTCGGGCAATATAATGAGGTCTGTTTTTTCGCGGATCCCACCCGATAGCCTTAGCGTAATATTTTGAAGATTTTTATCGGTGTTTTCCCAAAAAAGGTAACCCTGAAAAACAGTAATTTTTAGATTTTCCATAGTTAGTTCATAATTGATGGATCATGGTTCATCGCTAAATTGCACGAATAGTTTTCAGACCCATAAAAGTAAAACCTATTAAATGGTTATGGTACGTTATTGATGAACCATGAACCAAAAATTAAACTCGAATTAACCTATCAACGGCTTTATCCAAAGTTTCTTGTCTTTTGGCGAAACAAAACCTTAACACATGGTGATCAATTCCCTTACTATAAAAGGCGGAAACAGGTATAGTAGCTACCCCGAATTCCTTAGCTATGCGGATGGAAAAGTCAACATCTTTTTCATCGCTTATGTGCTGGTAAGTTACTGATTGAAAGTACGAACCGCTGCAAGGTAAAAGCTTAAAACGTGTTTGTTCAAGCCCTTTGCGGAAATGGTCGCGTTTCTCCCTGAAAAATTCGGCTAAACCCAGGTAAGTTTCTTCATTTTTTAAATGCTCGGCAATGGCATATTGAATAGGTGTATTCACTGCAAATACCAAAAACTGGTGAATTTTTCTGAATTCGTTCATCAGATAAGCAGGGGCCATGCAATATCCAACCTTCCAGCCTGTGGCGTGAAAAGGCTTGCCGAACGAAGCTACTATGAAACTGCGTTGCTGCAATTCAGGGTAGCGGGCCATGCTGTGGTGCGTTTCGCCATCGTAAATAAGGTGTTCGTAAACCTCATCACTTAAAATAAGTATATCCTGGTTTTTTACCAGCGCGCTTAGTTGTTCAATATCTTCCTTATGCAAAATCGTTGCCGTTGGGTTATGCGGCGAGTTAAGGATGATCATTTTTGTTTTTTGATTGATAAGCCGCTTTACCATGTCCCAGGCAATACGATAATTGGGTGGCTCAAGGGCAAGCGATTTTACAACGCCGCCCATCAATTTAATGGCAGGAGCGTAGCAATCAAAAGCGGGTTCAAAAATGATCACTTCATCATTAGGATGTATCACAGCACTTATAGCCGTAAATATGGCCTGTGTGCCGCCTGCGGTAATAGTGATCTCTGTTTCCGGGTTATAAACGGCACCGTAAAGTTTTTCTGTTTTTTCGGCAATACGTTCTCTTAAAGCCATTACACCAGCCATGGGCGCATATTGATTATGCCCTTCTTGCATGGCCTTATTTACAAGTTCGATCAGCTCTGGCGAACAATTATAGTCGGGAAAACCCTGCGACAGATTTATTGCACCCAGCTCGTTGGCCAGGGCCGACATGACGGTGAATATGGTAGTTCCGGTTTGGGGTAATTTTGAAACAACGGGTATCATCAATGGCTAAAGTAGGGAAAAATCATCATGAACCTATCCACATAAGTGGGTATTTTTTGTATTTAGAAATATTTTAATTTATAGGTTTAAACATATTTGGAATATTTTACAGCGAAATTTTGACTGAAAAACGATTTACTTCTCAATTTGAAACAGCGGTTTTAAAAAATAAAGAAGCGATCATGATCGCCGACAAAAATGCCGAAATTACAGATACCACCACATTGGCAACAAGCCGGTAGTCGGGAATTATCCAAAACCTCAACGCAATTATAATTGTTGCCGAACTACCTGCCTGGATCCAGTATTTTGAAGTTGGCAGGTTTGTGTGATGAATTGCAGGCATCTTCAGGAAGTAATAAATTATATATAAAGTACTGATCAGTGTAAATGAATGTTGCAGGATTTTATACAGCGGAATATCGGCGATAATAGTTTGGTTAAACACGCCGGGTAGCAGATTGACAAAATACCCCGCCGGGTGAGTAAAAGCGTCTAAAAATAAATGGGATACTGCACCAATAAAAACCGAATACAAAACCACAAGCCAATGCTTTTTGAAATAGTTATTCCAATTAAAGGTTTTGTAAGTTAACAGGCGCTCACTTAAAACAGGCGGTAAATTATCGAACAGCTCGTTACGAACTATATTGTGGAATAAAAATGCCAGCAATATTCCCAAAGGAATATCAAACCAAAACAATCCGCAAATAGTGTGGCTGTAAATGCTGTAGATACGCATCCTGATAAAGTATTCAAAATCCGGAACAAGGGCACCGGTGATTAATCCGGTTAAGGAAAACCTGCGGGTTTTAAGGTTATCAAGTGGTAAAACTATAGCCGGATGCGCAAAGGTAAAAGGCATGGGGTGTTGTTTAATAGCTAAACCAGGATACTATCTGTGATCCTGGCAATATCATAGCTGATTTTGTTGATAAAGCCCAATTGCTCCTTTAATAATACATCCTCTGCCAGTGCTACCGACTTTGGGGTTTCGGCACCGACAGGCGGAATTTTACCTATATTAAACTCAATATTTTGAGCATGCAGTTTTTGACCAGTATCATTTAGCACGGTTATGCTTTTCTTGATCAGCTTCATGGCTTCGGGGTGGGCAACGGGGATCTCCTTTTTGCTTTGTGCCGATGCAATGGTTGCTATGTACGATGAAAGAATGTGGTTAAGCACCACAAATTTATGCACCTCCTTTATTTTGCGCTGTTTGCTTTTAGGCTCTGATGTCATGCGCTCAAACATGGCCGAAAGGTTAGCTGATTTTACGTAAACTTCTTTGCGCGCCAGCTTATAGGTAGTAATGCTGATCATCTTACCCGAGATGCTTTCTGCAATGGTAACCAGGTAGTTGATATTTGCAGTAACCACGTCTCTAAGGGTTTCCTGGATCTGTTCAAACTCCCATGTTGGGAAAATTAAATAGCTGGCTACCAAAGCAATGGTTGAGCCTATGATAGTGTCAATGATCCTTTCCTGTGCCACATTGAGCAAACCTACCCCTAAAAACTTAAACAGTATAAGTACGTAAGGTGTGGTGAAAATAACGCTTACTACATAATTAAGGCGTTGAAAGCTGTAAGCGCCCATCATAAATATGATCAGGAAAATAAATTGCACAGTTATGTTAGGTATAAAAGTAAGTATGGCTATACCTATAACACCGCCGCCAATAGTGCCTATCAAACGTTGATAGTTACGTTGTTTGGAAAGGCTGAATCCTGGTTTTAATATTACAATGATAGTGAGCAGCACCCAATAGCTATGGTGGCCCAGGGATACCAGTTTAGCTGTAACAAAGCCTATTAAACATACCAGGGCTACCCGTAGGGCATGCTTAAACGCACCCGAGGCCAGAGTGAAGTTATCAAAGAAAATATGAGGTGCAAAATCCTGGTGGCTAACAAATGCAGTATACTCCACATCGCCTTTAGGTTCGTTTAATGATTCGGCTGCTTTTGAGCTGTAGTATTTATAAATGTTGTTGATGCCTTCGCCAAGCGTACGCAGGTTTATCAGGATTTTTTTAAGTACCAGGTTGCTTGTTTCCTGGTTGTTTTTGCCAATTGAATCAATCTTTATTTTAAGTTTTTCCAGCTCAATATTAAAATCTGTAAGATGACGGCGACGGGTGTTTGATAATACGATATAGGCTACGTCATCGAGCTCATCGGCCATGTTGTGGATAATGCGGGCCACCTCAGTAAGTACACCGGTATCTTTAAATTTTTCACGAATATAGGCGTAGTCGTAATGTGTGGCCATGATCTGCTCATAGATATCAACCAGGTCAACAAAGGTGAGTATTAATATGCGGCTCGGAGCCGTTGATTCACGTGCCATAATACGGCTTTTGAAAAGCAGTTCACGTACTGCATCCTGGTGCTGGCTCACCTGTATTTGTTTGGAAACCAGTTTGCGATAATTTTCATCGATATCAGTATCCGATAAATAAAAATCGGCTTTGATGCGTAAAAAGCGAGCTATATCGGTTACGTTTTCGCCAAGTGCCTGTTGTGCGGCGCGGTAAGGACGAATGCCAAAAAAAAGAAGACTAAAGATCATATACCAGATACCGCCTGCCAAAATTGTAGCGCTGTAACCCAATACCTCGGGTGCGGCCAAAGCTTTATCCATCATGAATATCATGATCAGTAATGAACAGGTACCCACTGATGCCGCCCTGTTGCCATACACAGTGAACATGGAAAACAAAAAAGCAAAGAAGGTGATCTCAATGCCCAGGGTAACTACGTTGAGCCGTGCGAAACCGGTAATAACAGCTACTAAAAACAGGCACAGATTACCCGCAGCCATAGCATTACGTTTATGCGATACAGGGCCGGGGGTATCAATAACGCAAATGCACAATGCACCCAGTGAAAGCGTAAGGCCAAGATCAAATTTATCAAACTGCATCAACAGTAAAGAAGGCAGTAAAATGCCTGTGCATATCCGGATCCCATCAGAAAAATATTGGCTGTAAAAGAAACTTTTTATCTCCCTGATGTTTATAGACATGGTAGTAGCAGCTTTATAAATAACAGAACTATTATAAGCAATTTTGTTTGTTCGGGCTGTTTTTATTAAATATAATTTATTGCCCTCAAATTGCGTTTTGGATTTTCATTTTTTTAATTATTGTTTGTTTTTTTGAAAAAATGGTATTAATTAAAGATTTGTGTTAATAAATATTTACTTTTTGATGAATTTAAATTAAAGATCAGTAAATTCACCCCCCGGAAAAGGCCAAAAGCTAAACCAATCAATTTTACCTCAATTTAAATTTTTACTATGTCGCCAACGTTAAAACTCAGCCAAAGAGAAGCAGCCTTCAATAATGAGGTTGTTACCCGATTTGAGTTATATAACAGTTTGTTTCAAACACTTCCGTTTTACCAGGTAAAGGATACCGGTATTTTACTACCGTTCTTTAGTTCTCATTGTGAAAAAGGCGCTATCACCCATGATTCGCCGACAGCTATTATTGAGTCGTTTTTTGAAAAATACGTACCCGGTATTGAACATCGCGAGCAGATTAACCGAATGTTCAGGTTTATACAATATATAGAACGGCAGGTGGTTTTGTTCGATGCTATTGAAGACTCGTCGTTTAATAAAATAGGAAAGTTTGATGACAGCGGTACCCTGCAAAGTTTACTGCAACATGCTGCCATAAGCGATGAGAGCCGTCAGGACATCAGCGAAAAGCTTAAAGATTTTTCGTTACGCCTGGTACTTACCGCTCACCCTACGCAATTTTATCCGGGCACGGTGCTTGGCATCATGACCGATTTGATTGAGGCCGTAAAAACCAACGATATTAATAGTATCGATGTATTGCTGCAGCAATTGGGTAAAACCCCTTTCTTTAATAAAACATCGCCAACACCGGTTGATGAGGCTGTTAGTCTTTCCTGGTTTTTGGAAAATATATTTTACCATGCCGTATCAGATATTCAGGCCAAGCTTGAAGAAGAATTTGATATTGACGCAGCAAGCCGTCAGATACTGGAACTTGGTTTTTGGCCGGGCGGAGATCGTGACGGTAACCCTAACGTAACCACCCAAACCACCAAAGAAGTAGCCAGCTTTTTAAGGCAACGTTTGTTCAGGTGTTATTATCGCGATTTCAGGACACTTAAACGCCGTATTACCTTCCGCGGGGTTGAGCAGGCTATGGCCCAATTGGAAAACCTGTTTTATAAAAATGCCAATGAACAGTTGGCACCGGTTGACTTACAGGGTGAAATATTGGAATTATTGCTGTCCATTAAAGATGTGATCCTTAAAGATCACGATGGCTTGTTTGTTGATATCGTTGAGGATATGATCCAGAAAGTACGCCTTTTTGGATGCTATTTTGCAACGCTGGATATCAGGCAGGACAGCCGTATTTTACGTAAAGTATTTGAATACGGTACCCAAAACATTGGTACAGGGGTGCCCGATGGTTATGCTGACTTAAGTGAGGATGAAAAAATAAACAGCATCGTTTTTAAAGAGGCCGACTTTGTTTGCCCTGAAGCGGAAAAAGATGCTATGATCCATGATACACTGGATACCATCAGGCTGGTTAAGCAGATTCAGGAAGGTAATGGCGAAAGGGCATGTCAGCGCTTTATCATCAGTAATTGCCAGCGGGCATCAGATATCCTGCAGCTTATCGACCTGTTTTTATGGAGCGGATGGAAAAAAGATAACCTGAGCATCGATTTCATGCCTTTGTTTGAAACCGTAAACGACCTGGAACATGCGGCGGGTATCATGGAGCAACTATATACACATCCGTTTTATGCCGAACATCTTAAAAACAGGGGCAGCCAGCAAACCATCATGCTCGGTTTTTCGGATAGTACAAAAGACGGTGGTTACCTGATGGCTAACTGGTCGATATATAAAGCTAAGGTCGAGCTTACTGCTATGGCCCGCAAATATGGTATTCAACTGGCGTTTTTTGACGGCAGGGGAGGCCCACCCGCTCGTGGTGGTGGTAAAACACACCGTTTCTACGCATCAATGGGTAAAGAGATTGCCAATGAGCATATCCAGTTAACTATCCAGGGACAAACGGTGAGTTCACAATATGGTTCGGTTGAAACTGCAAGATTTAACATGGAGCAGCTGATCAATGCCGGTGTTATTTCGGCACTGCACCCTAACCGTAACGATCTGTTGGATAACCGCCATAAAGAACTCATTCAGCAAATGGCCGATGTGAGTTACAAGCTGTTTATCGATCTGCGTGCACATCCTTTATTTGTTGAATACCTGGAGAAATTCAGTCCGCTTAAATTACTTTCCAGGATTAATATCAGCAGCCGCCCAACCAAACGTAATGCAGGTGCGCAATTGAAACTGGAAGATTTAAGAGCTATCAGTTTCGTGACCTCATGGAGCCAGCTAAAGCAAAACATCCCTGGTTTTTATGGTGTTGGCACAGCGCTTAAACAGGTTAAGGAAACCGGCGGCTGGGATGAGGTTAAAGAGCTTTACCAAACTTCGGGTTTCTTTAAAACCATGCTTGATAACTGTATGATGTCGATGTCGAAATCAGATTTCAGGGTTACAGCTTATCTTGAGGAGGATGAAAAATTTGGTGCTTTCTGGAAAGTGCTGCGTGACGAGTTTACGCTTACCCGCGAAATGCTGATAGAACTAACAGGCAGTACAGTACTCATGGAGGAATACCCTGTTGAGCGTCGTTCTATCGCTATCCGCGAAAAAATTGTGTTGCCATTGGTTATCATTCAGCACTACGCCCTGCAGTGTATAAACTACGAAAAGGATACCGAGCTTAATGATATTTATAATAAGCTGGTGATCCGTACAGTTTATGGTATTGTAAATGCCGGGCGCAATTTGGCTTAGTAGTTTATTGTTTTAATTTATATCCCCATCCACCTGTTAGCAATAGCAGGTGGATTTTTTTTGCCCGTATCGTGCGCTTATGTTAAAAACGGTAACCGCTTAAAATGCTGACTGTTATTGGCTTTTTATGTTTATAAACTTAACTTTATACAAGTCCCTCAAACCATCACCTATGAAAAAAGTAATTATCCCGGTAAGTATTTTGATCTTTGCCGCTTCGTGCAAACAAAAAACAGAAACTACTATGTATAAATGGCCTGATGTAAAACCTCCCATTGCCGAAGTTAAGCCGCATATCCGCACCATCCACAATGATACGGTTACTGATAACTATTACTGGATGATAGACTATTTTAAGAAAGGGCCTGACAGTACCAAAGCCGTGGACTACCTGAAAGCCGAAAACGCCTATCAGGATACCATGATGAGCGGTACCAGGAGTTTTCAAAAGGTGTTATTTGATGAGATGAAGGCCAGGATAAAGGAGAAGGACGAATCGGTACCGGTATTTAAAAATGGTTATTACTATTATTCGCGTACGGACGAAGGAGAAGAGTATTTTAAATATTGCCGCAAAAAAGGAAGTCTTGAGGCCAAAGAGGAAGTGTTGCTTGATGTGGATAAAATGGCCAAGGGACATAGCTATTATTCGGTTAGCGGGTTTAATATTAGTCCGGATAACAAGTTGCTTGCTTATGGAGTTGATATGGTATCGCGCAGGCAGTACGCTATTCATATTAAGAACCTGGAAACGGGGGAGATCTATACCGATGCAATAATTAATACAACCGGCGGATCTGTTTGGGCCAAGGATAACAAAACACTATTCTATACAGCCAAGAACCCGGAAACGCTGCTTACAGAAAAAGTTAAGCGTCATGCGCTGGGATCGAAAGAGGCTGACGTTGTTGTATACGAGGAGAAAGATAAATCAAACTACATAGGTGTAGATAAATCTAAATCAGGTGAGTATATTTTTATCCAATCGCAGGCTACCTTATCATCCGAATTAAGGTATTTGGATGCCAATAAACCTAATGACGCGTTTAAAGTTTTTCAGCCGCGCATCAAAGATGTATTATACAGCGTAACCGCGCTGGCCGATAAATTTTTGATAGTGACTAACCAGGATGCCATTAATTTTAAGTTGATGGAATGCCCGCTTAATAAAACGGAAAGCAGCAACTGGAAGGAAGTATTACCGCATCGTAAGGATGTATTGCTTGAAGGTGTTGAAGAATTTAAGGATTATATTGTGATCACCGAGCGCAAAAGCGGACTGAGCCAGTTCAGGGTGCGTAACCTTGCATCAGGACAGGAACATTACGTTGACTTTAAGGAAGCTGCTTATGCTATTTACGTTGGTGCCAATCCCGATTATAACAGCAAGGTATTAAGGTATGGTTATACATCGCTTACCACGCCATCATCTACTTTTGATTATAACATGGATACCAAAACATCCAAACTGATGAAGCAACAGGAGGTATTGGGTGGTTACAAAACCGATGACTATGTAACCGAACGTCTTTATGCAACTGCTACCGACGGTACTAAAGTGCCGATATCGCTGGTTTACAAAAAAGGCTTTGAAAAGAATGGTAAGGCACCTTTGCTGCTGTATGGTTATGGATCGTACGGGTATACCAATGATGTGTATTTTTCAAGTGCCAGGCTGAGTTTGCTTGACAGGGGATTTGTTTTTGCAATGGCCGGAATCCGCGGAGGGCAGGAGATGGGCCGTCAATGGTACCTGGATGGTAAACTGATGAAAAAGAAAAACACGTTTACCGATTTTATTGACTGTGGTAAATACCTTGTTGATCAAAAATATACCAGTAAAGAACACCTGTATGCCGAAGGTGGGAGTGCGGGTGGTTTACTGATGGGTGCTGTAGCCAACATGGCTCCCGATTTGTGGCATGGCATTATTGCCGAAGTTCCCTTTGTTGACGTGGTGAACACTATGCTTGACGAAAGTATTCCGTTAACCACCAATGAGTTTGACGAATGGGGAAATCCTAAAAATGAGGATGCTTACAAATACATGAAGAGCTATTCGCCTTATGAAAACGTAGAGAAGAAAGCTTATCCGAATATGTTGGTTATAACCGGTTTGCACGATAGCCAGGTGCAATACTTTGAACCTGCAAAATGGGTAGCCAAGCTAAGGGCTGATAAAACAGGTAGCAACGTATTAATGCTTCATACCAATATGGATTATGGCCACGGTGGTGCATCGGGCAGGTTTGATTATTTAAAGGAAGAGGCATTGAATTACGCGTTTTTATTTGCTTTAGAGGGAATAGATAAGTGAGTAGTTGGTAGGTAACAGAACTTTAACAGGTTAATTAGGCACGCAAAGGCGCTAAGACGCAAAGTTTTTCTTAGCGCCTTCGCGTCTTTGCGTGATCATATTGGTAGCTGTTTGTAAATTTTATCTCCTTAAAATAGATAGCTTTATCTTTATAGCTAATTTAAGGTGAGTAGTCGAATAAATAATTGCGGTTTATTATATTCGGCAAAACCACTGCGATAATGAGATTACTATCTAAGTTAACCCTGTCATTTTGCCTGTTTTTGAGCACCGGCGCTTGGGCTCAGCAGCTTGTTAATATGCAATATTCGGTATCGATGGAAAAGGCGGCCGAACATTTGTATCATGTTGAGCTCACCAATAAAACCCACCTCCAAACGCTTAGTTTTAAAATGTGCGTTTGGACGCCCGGGTATTATCAGCTGATCAATTTTGCAGGTGCCGTACAGAATTTTACTGTTGCCGATGCAAAAGGCAACCCGCTTAAATTTGATAAGCCTACTAAAGATACATGGAAGGTTACTAACCCTGCAGCCGGTGATGTGAAGATCACTTACGATGTTAAAGCCGTTGTGCCCTTTGTAGGCAACGTTTATTTGGATGAAACAAGAGCTTACATTACGCCCGGCGGCTTGTTCATGTACCTCGAGCAGGAATTGCGCCACCCGGTTACCATCAAAATGAAGCCATACAGCAAGTGGAAAGATTTGGTAGCAACGGGACTGGATACCTTGAAAGGACAATACCATATTTATAAAGCGGCCAATTTTGATGTGCTTTATGACAGCCCGTTTTTAATGGGCGAGCTGGAAGTATTGCCGCCATTTAACGTGCAAAACAAACCGCACAACTTTATCGGTTATAAGCTACCCGCTTTCGACAGGCAGGCGTTTATGGATGATCTGAAAAAGATCGTAGTTACCGGCAGTAATATCATAGGCGAAATCCCTTATACGCATTACACCTTTTTATCAATAGGTGAAGGTGGCGGCGGTATCGAGCATTTAAATTCAACATCATTAAGTTTTAGCGGTGGCGAGGGATTTAATACGCCCGAGGCCCGTAAAAGACTTTACAATTTTATAGCGCACGAATATTTTCACCATTATAATGTTAAACGCATCAGACCGGTTGAACTTGGTCCGTTTGATTACTCAAAAGAGAACCATACCAATATGCTGTGGGTATCGGAAGGGTTCACCGTTTATTATGAGTACATGATCACTAGGCATGCCGATTTAATGAACAACGAAGATATGTTTGGTGATTTTCAGAACAACCTGCGTAACTACGAAAATCAGCCGGGGCATTTATATCAATCGGCAACGCAGGCCAGTTATGATACCTGGGATGACGGGCCTAACGGCAGGCAGGGCGATGATTTTAATAAAACAATCTCTTATTATGATAAAGGACCGATTTTGGGTCTGATGCTCGATTTTAACATTCGTCACGCTACCCAAAACAAAAAAACGCTTGATGATGTAATGCGCCTGCTTTATTACAAATATTATAAAAAACTGAACCGTGGGTTTACCGAGCAGGAGTTTAGAAACGAATGCGAAAAAATGGCCGGTGTACCTTTAACAGAGGTCTTTGAATATGCGTCGACTGTTAAACCGCCCGATTATCCTAAATATTTTGCTTATGGTGGTTTAGCTGTTGATACGGCAACTAAAGTAGTTTCAGAATCATGGGCCGGACTTAACGTGCGGCAGCAGGGCGATACCCTCCGGATCAATACCGTTGCTTATAAATCACCAGCCTGGGACAAAGGTATCAGAGGCCGTACGGTTATCCTTACGGTTGATGGCTCCCCTGCAACAAAGGATGTACTTTTTAAAGCTTTTGAAACCAAGAATACCGGAGACAGCTTAACACTGGGTTTGTTAAAGAATGGAGAAAAGAAAGATGTAACCATTGTTTTGGGCAGGCTGAGAGAAAAGACATTTAAAATAACGCCCTTGCCAAACCCTGATAAACTGCAGGCTGCCATTTTTAAAAGCTGGACGGAGGGTGACCGCTGATTTTATTTTTTAGGATTTCACCGATTGAAGAATGATTTCATTGATTTTATAAATTAGTAATTGATTGGGTAGGATTAAGTGAGTAGTTGGCTCAAAAACTTTAATTATGATCTAAGTTGACCAAAGGTAGCGGATACCGTCCTGTTACTAAGGTTGGTAGGCATTTGGGCGTACAGCACGGGCTGTGGTTAACACCATCATTTCAATAGGTAATAGTAATATTAATTGTTTATTTTTGTATAAATACGGCATTATGAGCGCGGTTGAAAAATTAACCAATGTGCAATTGGAATTGTTAAAGCTATTTCCATATAATCTACCGGAGAAACAACTGGTAGAGATAAAAGACATTCTCGCGAAATATTTTGCACAATCAGCTACAAAGGAAATGGATAGATTGTGGGAAGAAAATAATTGGGATGCAGAAACTATGGAGAATTGGACAAAAGAACATTTAAGAAAATAATATTAAATGATCGTTGTTTTAGATACTAATGTCCTGTTGGTATCGATTCCTGAAAAATCTAAATATAGGCCAATTCTTGATAAATTAATTGATTCAAAATTTGAATTGATATTAAGTAATGAAATTCTGTCTGAATATGTAGAGATCATCGAGCAGAAAGCTAATAGCGTTGTTGCCAGTAATATAGCCGAAATGCTATTGAATTTACATAATGTGCGAAAGATAGATGTTTATTTTGAATGGAAACTAATTGAACAGGACTTGGATGGCAATAAGTTTGTTGATGCGGCAATAGCCGGGAGTGCTGACTTTATAGTTACCAATGATACTCACTTTCATAGATTAAAATTGATTGACTTTCCTAAGGTCAATGTGATAAGTATTGATGAATTTCTTAATCAAGTGACAGTTTAACCACTCACATAAATAACCCAATCAACCATTCACCCAAAATTCACCCACCCCGCTTGCTTTTGCATAATTAATCACTATCTTTGCACCCACAATTAATAAAATAGTTAACGCTTTAATATTATTCAAGTAATGTATTTAGGTAAAGAAGCAAAGGCAGAGATCTTTGCAAAACACGGTAAATCAGCTACAGACACAGGTTCTGCAGAAGGACAGGTAGCTTTATTCACCACTCGCATCGCGCATTTAACTGGTCACCTGAAAAAAAACAAACATGATTTTTCAACCCAGTTATCACTGCAAAAATTAGTAGGTAAACGTCGCGCTTTACTTGCGTACTTATTCAAAAAAGACATTGAAAGATATCGTGCTATCATCAAGGCTTTACAGCTAAGGGATATCATTAAGTAATTCTCTCCTTTTTTATTTAAAAGCCATCCCCATTTTAGGATGGCTTTTTTACTTTTGAAACATATATTTACAAACATAAAATCCGATACGCTCCCGAAGATGAAAAGTGTATCACAAACAAAAAAAGATGAGTTTAAACGTAATTAAAAAAGTTATTGATCTGGGCGACGGACGCACCATTGAGATCGAGACAGGTAAACTGGCCAAGCAAGCAGATGGCTCGGTAGTAGTAAAAATGGGTGATACCATGTTGCTGGCTACTGTTGTATCATCGCCTGAAGCTAAAGAAGGTGTTGACTTCTTGCCGTTATCTGTTGACTACCAGGAAAAATACGCTGCAACAGGCCGTATCCCGGGTGGTTTTTTACGCCGCGAGGCCCGTTTATCAGACTATGAGGTATTGATCTCTCGTTTGGTTGACCGTGCTTTGCGTCCATTATTCCCTGAAGATTATCACGCAGATACACAAGTGATGATCTCTTTAATATCTGCCGATAAAGATATCATGCCTGATGCATTAGCCGGTTTGGCAGCATCTGCAGCTTTATCTGTGTCTAACATCCCTTTTAACGGTCCTATCTCTGAAGTACGTGTTGCTAAAATTGATGGTCAGTTAGTAATTAACCCTACTTTAAGCCAGCTGGCAAACGCTACTTTAGAATTTATTGTAGCAGGCAGCGAGCATGATATTAACATGGTTGAAGGCGAATCAAAAGAAATTCAGGAAGCTGAATTGGTTGAAGCTATCAAATTTGCCCATGCTGCTATCAAAGTTCAGTGTTTAGCTCAAAAAGAACTGACCATTGAAGTTGGTAAAACAGAAAAACGTGTTTACAGCCACGAGCACAGCAATGAGGACTTGAAAAAAGCCATCTACGCTGCTACTTATGACCAGGTTTACGCCATTGCTTCTGCTGCATCAGCAAAAGAAGAGCGTGGTGCTAAATTTAAAGAAGTACGCGACGCATACATCGAAACTTTAGGTGAGATCGACGATATCACTAAAGGTCTTGCTAAAAAATATTACCACGATGTGGAGTATGATGCTATCCGTAACCTTGTATTAGACGAAGGCAAACGTTTAGACGGTCGTACTACTACTCAGATCCGCCCGATATGGAGCGAAGTTGGTTATTTGCCATCTGCTCACGGTTCGGCGGTATTTACCCGTGGCGAAACTCAATCATTAACTACTGTTACCTTAGGTGCTAAGGATGATGAGCAAATGATTGACGGTGCGTTCATTAACGGATACCAAAAATTCCTGTTGCACTACAATTTCCCTGGTTTCTCAACCGGCGAGGTTAGGCCTAACAGGGGTGCTGGTCGCCGCGAAATTGGTCACGGTAACCTGGCTATGCGTTCATTGAAACAAGTATTGCCTTCTGAAGATGAAAACCCATACACTATCCGTGTAGTTTCTGATATTTTGGAATCAAATGGTTCATCATCAATGGCTACAGTTTGTGCCGGTACACTGGCACTTATGGATGCGGGTGTTAAAATCAAAGAGCCAGTATCAGGTATTGCAATGGGCTTGATCACCAATGAAATGGGTACCAAATATGCTATCCTTTCTGATATCCTTGGTGACGAAGATCACTTAGGCGATATGGACTTTAAAGTTACCGGTACTAAAAACGGTATCGTTGCTGTACAAATGGACTTGAAGATCAATGGCCTTTCGTACGAAGTTTTAACCAACGCGTTAAACCAGGCTAAAGATGGTCGTTTACATATCCTTGGCGAAATGGCCAAAACCATTACCGAGGCACGTGCCGATTACAAACCACACGCTCCGCGTATTGTTACCATTAAAATTGATAAAGAATTTATTGGTGCAGTTATCGGGCCCGGTGGTAAAATCATCCAGGAAATGCAGCGTGAAACTGGCGCAACCATTTCTATCGAAGAAAAAGACAACCAGGGTATTGTTCAGGTATTTGCCGATAATAAAGCCTCAATTGATGCTGCTTTAGGACGCATTCGCGCTATCGCTTCAAAACCTGAAGTGGGTGAAATTTACGAAGGTAAAGTAAAATCAATTATGCCTTTTGGTGCATTTGTTGAGATCATGCCTGGTAAAGATGGTTTACTGCACATATCTGAAATTGATCACCGCCGTATCGAAACTATGGATGGTATCTTCCAGATTGGTGATGAGGTTAGGGTAAAACTGCTTGACGTAGATAAGCAAGGTAAGCTTAAGCTGTCGCGCAAGGTTTTATTACCAAAACCGGAGCCAAAACCGAATAATTAAGTAATTTTTTATAGTAACAAAACCCTCTTTATGAGGGTTTTGTTATTTTGTTTGAATTTTTTTTAATTTTTTTAAAACAAAAAGCGGATGTTTAAACTTATTAACTGTTAATACATAGTTGGTAAAACCATAATTCCGATCCTGTTTGATAAAAAAATGACCCCTGCTACTAACGATCCTTTAGATTTCCTGAATAAAAATTCGGCTGGAATGCAGGCGGGTACTCAGACTGATTTGGTTCAGCAGCTACTGTATGAAATAATCAGGGTAAAAGAAATTATTATTTATTACGACTCCATCCCAAACGGAGGCGGTCAGTTGGGCTCATCTATCCTTAACGAACTGGTTTCAGAGGCCTATCAGTCGCTGGTTAATTATGATACCGTGCTGATGAGAAAATATTACGATTTGTTGCTGAATTGCGATTAGTCTGAACCAGGATTTGGGGGGATTAATGGATTGCGCAGATAAAAGTCATGTCATTGCAAGGCACGAAGCAATCAGTACGGAAGCATGGCCGCGCTGTATAGTTTGCGATTACCGCGCTACGCTTACAATGACATAGTTACCAGTTTCGCAGCCTGAGTCTTCCTAACCTCCAATCACCAACCTCTAATCTCTGCTCACAGCAACAATATATCAATCTGATGTGCATGCACCATGCCTACAACCGGCGACCATGCAAATACCGTAAACCGGCCATCCTGCGAAGCTACCAGCGCCAAAGCATCCTTCTGGTCATAAACAAACTGAGCTGCCGCCAAATGCCTTGTACCGCCGTTTTGAGCAGGGTGGATCACCCGGGTTGAGCAGCCTACTATTGGTTCGGTCACTACGATCTCCTCGATAGGTGAGCTTTTTTCTGAGCGGCCTATTTTGGCACCGAAAGCCAGTAGCTCATGCTTATCATTTATTAGTGTAGCGCCATCTATCGACGTTAACCCGCCTATGGTATCAACCGCACGGCGCATTTTTTCCTGCCATGAGGTGTGGTACCGGTCAATGCCTTCGTGAATCATCAGATCGGTAAGTCCTGAAAACGGAGGATCGACAGGGTAGGAGATAGGGGTGATGATGGAATCGCGCCACTCTTCACTTCCGGAGGGGACAACCAACAATATGCCGCCGCGTTTGTGGGCTTGCATAGAGGTAGCCAGTTGAACTAATACGTTTACCGGATCATTCCATAGGGATGGCAAAGTAAAATCAAGCATGGCCGAAAGCACATTAGGACAATCAGAAATGCTGGAGCCGTGTTCATCAACTACTTTAATCTCGTCGCCTTTTAATATGGCTATGTTTACAAATTTGCCAAAACCCTCTATACGGCGATGCTTGATCACTAATAACCCGGGTTCAATTACCTCCAGCACAAAACAATAAGCCGGGATAGCCAGGGTGGTCCCCCAGATATATAGCTCATCATCTTCTATCCAGATACCTAAATGGATGCCCGGCTGTTGTACTGCCGAAGCAAATTTGGTTAGGATATTAGGCGCGAGTTTAATTTTACCACCAAACAACAACGGCTGACCGGCGGCTTCGGGCGGTAAAAATGCCAGGGTGAATTTTGGTGAAAATCCCTCTTCCCGGCGTAAACTGGCCCAAAATGAAATATCGATAAGTGATTCGATAGTGGTACAGCTGGGCGTAGGGGCAAGGTCTATCTCATTGTTATCGGCAAGAGCCTTGGCGTGAAAATGCCTGAAATGCCTTTCGATGATGGTTGCCACTTTGCCGGCTGCTTTATATGTAGGTCCTGAACTCAAAGTTTTGGTGGTGTCTTTCATTTAAATACTTATCTCAAAAGTAAAGCTAAATAAACAGGCTTACAAACAAACGCCTCAATATTGCAATTGGCGGATAATTGGTTTAAATAGCTAATATTTAAACTTGTTTAAATATTACATTGTCAGCTGTTTATCATACTTACACGCAATTATCTGCCAAACGTCAGGTGTTAATGTATGTCAATTTTTTTTTGAAATGATTGTAGCACTTTTGCGGCCGGAAACGATAATGTAATTATGAAACTGCTATCACACATTATATCACTCACACTGCCTGATACTACTCCGCTGCAGGTGTCGGCGGTTTTAAACTTAGGTTTAACTTATGTACAAAGGGGCTTTAACAAGGTTTTCCATAAGGAGCAAAAGACCGAAAACCCTTGCGGACAATTGCAGCCTTGTATGTAAGCCGCATTAAATTAACGTAACAGCGTCTATGCATGCAATTTATCCATAAATTTGCGGCATGGATCAGTTATCGGCTGCGGGCAAATCAAAAATGAGGATTGCCAACAGTGTATTCTTCTTCATTTCGGGCTTTGGTTATTCATCATGGGCCTCACGTATTCCATCCATAAAACATCAGCTTAATTTAAATGAAGCTCAGTTAGGGCTCGTATTGTTCGCTATGCCTGTTGGTTTGATGCTTACCATGCCTTTAACGGCCAAAATGATCAAGCATTTCAGCAGCCGTATAATGATGCTGATAGGGGCGCTGGCTTTTAGTATAATACTTTGTCTGCCGGGCTTTATGGCCTATATGTGGCAGCTGATGGTTGTTCTGTTCTTTATAGGTTCTACACGTAATATATTAGGCTTATCCATGAATTCGCAGGCAGTGGGGATCCAGGCTTTATATGATAAGTCTATCATGGTAACTTTTCATGGCATCTGGAGCCTGGCCGGTTTTGGCGGAGCGGCGGTAGGCTATCTGATGGTATTGTTTAACATAGCTCCATCATATCACTTGTTATTTGTGGGAATTGCGATGCTGATCCTATCTGCAATGTTTTATCCTTCGACATATGATTACCGGCCTCCGGAGACACCTAATAAATCGGTATTTTCAATGCCTGATAAGCACCTGCTTAAATTTTCATTGATCTGCTTTGCTTCCATGGCTTGCGAAAACACTTTGTATGACTGGAGCGGTGTTTACTTTGAAAAAGTTGTACACGCTACCAAATCATTTGCAGAAGCCGGTTTTGTAGTTTATATGGTAACCATGACCATTGGCCGTTTTGCAGGCGATAGGGTAGTATCGGCTATCGGAGTAAAAAGGGTTTTAACATACAGCAGCGGGCTGGTATTGGCAGGTTTACTGGTTTCGGTGTTTTTGCCATATACGTTAACCGTTTATTTAGGTTATGCCATGATCGGCCTCGGCGTATCATGTATAGTACCGCTGATATTTAGTATGGCCGGTAAGTCAAAAACGATGAATAGCAGCCAGGCGCTGGCAGCCATATCAACAGTTGGTTATCTTGGCTTTGTGATAATACCTCCAATTGTTGGTTTTATCGCCCAGATAGCCAACCTTCAGATAGCTTTCTTTGTTGTTGCCGCCTTTGCTGCTATGATGATATGGATGGTTCGTAAAATTGAAGATGAGCCCGTGGTATCATAGTTTTGTCAAATAAGTAAGACAGTATATAGGTGGATTCTGTTTTGGCTTATAATTGTAATATCAAATCAGCCGGTTTGGTATTACATCTGCAAAAAATGAGCACAAACATTACCGATATCAACGTACAGCCGTCAACAGAGTTATTTATTAAGATGGTAGTTTCTAACTGGGAACTGCAAAACAGCCGTTTGAATGGTTTGCTTGATAAACTTACCGACGAAGCACTTGCAACTGAAACCGCCCCGGGCCGTAACAGTGGTATTTACCTGCTCGGTCACCTTACCGCTGTAAGCGACGGAATGTTTACCTACTTAGGTTTAGGTGAAAGGCTGTATCCTCAGCTTGATCAGATTTTTGTTAAAAGTCCTGAAAATTCAGGTTTAGAGAAACCTTCGTTGGCCAAGCTTAAGCAATATTGGGCTAAAGTGAACGAGGTATTAACAGAAAAAATGAATGCTATGCGGCCCGAAGATTGGTTTAAGCCGCATAGTGCGATTGCGGCAGATGATTTTGAGAAGGAACCACATCGCAACAGACTGAATATTCTGATTAATCGTACTATACACCAGGGCTACCACATAGGACAATTGGTTTACCTGGTAAAGAAATAAGCTTTCAGCGACCGGATTTGGCTCAAAAGGTTTAATCCATGACAATAGGATGAAACCTTTTTGACAAAGGGATGGTAAATAATCCTTAAAACCGTCATACTTTTGCTTAACACTGTTAAATGATTTAATGGTGTAATTAAAATGGCAAGTAAAGAACGTATACAGCGCTTAAAAGAAGAAACCAGGGTCAATATCCTGGATGCTGCGCTCCACATAGTTAAGCATGAAGGCTGGCAGGCCTTAAGCATGCGTAAAATTGCTGACGTAATTGAATATACCGCCCCTATTATATATGAATACTTTGCAAACAAGGATGCCATATTAATGGAACTTACCCGCAAAGGTTACTTGATATTAGCAAAGGATATGGAGATAGCAAAAAAGAACTATCACCTTCCCGAAGAGCAATTGGAAGCCATGTGGCTTGCATACTGGAACTTTGCTTTTGACAATAAGGAACTTTACCAGGTGATGTTTGGCGTACAGATGAACTGTTGCTGCGAGGTGGTAAGATCAATGCCTGAAGCTCAACGTTTCACTACTATGGTTAGCGAAGCGATTATGCAGGTTATGCATATAAAGGATATCAATGACGAAATGATATGTACAAAATACTACACTTTCTGGTCGGTTGTACACGGATTGGTATCCATCAACTTACTAAGCAGAGGATTCTCTGACGAAGTTAACCGCCAGGTTTTGAAAGATACCATAGGCGGTATCATCAGGTCGATGAAAGACGCTGTTCTTTTGTGATCCAAAAACAACACTGTTAAATTATCTTACAGTGTTAAGTAACTGTTAAGCACTTTAAAATAAACTCTTAATACAATGGAAAAGCTCACTCACAACCCACACAATCTATTTAACAGTGTTAAACGATTTAACGGTGTTGTAACATCTAATTTACACAACTGCTTTTATTAGCGCACACCTTCTTGATATATCGTAATGAGAAATCGCGAGTATCACGATATAAAGCACTTGGAATAAAAATACATATTATAAAATATTGATATTAAGCCTGTTGTGAAACTGGCACCTCAATTGAAAAATGATCGGCAACAATAAAACAATGAAAACAATCAAATCATCATATATCACAAGCCCAACGGCTTATTCTAATCCTATCCATTCACCACTCTTAAAATCATCACTCATGAAAACACTCCTTTTAGCAGCAGTTGCGGCTTTAACATTATATGGATGTTCATCTGCACCGCAGGCTCCAACAGCACCACCGCCGCCGGCTTTACCGGTTGCTACAATTGCATCAGGTACCGAAACTACTTTCCAGGAATATCCTGCTTCAATTGAAGGTACTGTTAACGTAGAGATCAGGCCGCAGGTGAGCGGCACTTTAGATAAAGTATTTGTTGACGAAGGTGCATTTGTATCTGCCGGACAGCCAATATTTAAAATTAACGAACAACCATACCGCGCAGCTTTAAATAATGCATTGGCGAGCTTACATGCCGCCGAAGCAGCACAGGTAAACGCGCAACTGGAAGTTGAAAAATTAACCCCGCTTGTAGCAAATAAAGTAGTATCTGATTACCAGTTGAAAACAGCTAAAGCGGCAGCTGATGTTGCTAAAGCCAATATCGAATCGGCTAAAGCCAATGTAGCTACTGCGCAGATCAATTTAGGTTATACCTTAATTAAAGCTCCTGTAAGCGGTTATATCGGTCGCTTGGAAAAGAAACAAGGTAGCCTTGTAGCACCTGCGGATGTTGCAGCACTTACTCAATTATCTGATGTTCACGACGTACACGTTTACTTTTCATTGGGCGAAAAAGATTTCGTAGCCTTTAAAGAACAATATCCTGGTGCTAACCTGAAAGATAAATTAAAAAATGTACCATCAGTATCATTATTACTTGCTGATAATACAGAATACGCTAAACAAGGTAAAATTGATATCATCGACGGTCAGTTTGATAAAAACACCGGTGCTATTACACTAAGAGCAAATTTCTCAAATCCTGACGGTCTTTTACGTTCAGGCAATACCGGTAAGATCCGTTTAAGCCTGAGCCATAAAGATGCTTTGATCGTACCTGAAGCCTCAACTATTGAAATGCAGGATAAAGTATTTGTATTTATCGTTGGCGATAGCAGCAAAGTTAAAAAACAACCTATTGACATCGTTGGTAAATCAGGCGATCACTACCTGGTTAAAGACAAAGAGGCTATTAAAGCAGGCGACCAGATTGTGTTAGAGGGCATAGATAAACTACAGGAAGGTATGGTTATCCAGCCTCAAAAGGCTTCAGATAAAGTAGCCGCTGTAGTTAAGAAATAATACATACACTTAAACTTTAAAGTCATGTTTCAGAAATTTATAGAAAGACCGGTACTCTCAACTGTTATCTCCATATTGCTGGTGATAGTGGGTGTACTTGGTTTAACAAAACTGCCCTTAGAGCGGTTTCCTGATATTGCCCCTCCGTCAGTATTGGTATCTGCTGTATATCCGGGCGCCAATGCCGAAACTATTTTACGTTCCGTTACGCCTTCGTTAGAAGAAGCAATTAACGGTGTGGAAAATATGACCTATATGACCTCTACTGCCAGTAATGACGGTACATTAGGTATCACTGTTTACTTTAAACAAGGTACCAACCCCGACCAGGCAGCGGTAAACGTTCAAAACCGTGTTTCTCAGGCTTCAAGCCAGTTGCCTGCCGAGGTTTTGCAATATGGTATTACAACTACCAAGCAGCAAAACAGCTTCATTGGCGCTATGGCAATTTACTCTGATGATCCAAAAAAATACGATCAAACCTTTGTAGCCAACTACGCGCAGATCAATATCGTTCCGGAAATTAAACGTATACCGGGTGTAGGTTCTGCAAGTATCTTTGGTGGTATTAAGGATTACTCCATGCGTGTTTGGTTAAATCCTACCCAAATGGCAGCCTACAATGTTACACCTGCCGAAGTAACCGCAGCTATACAGGACAAAAACCTTGAAGCGGCACCAGGTAAATTTGGTGAGCGCAGCAACGAAGCATTTGAGTATGTAATTAAATATAAAGGTAAACTTACCAAACCAGAAGAATATCAAAATATCGCTATCCGTGCAAATGCAGATGGTTCTGTATTACGTTTGAAAGACGTTGCACGCGTTGAATTGGGTGCTTACTCCTATAATAGTGTAAGTAACCTGAATGGCCACGACGGTATTATTATTGGTATTATCCAGCTGTCAGGTTCAAACGCTAACGAAATTCAGATCGCGATTGATAACCTGATGGTGAAATTATCAAAGGATTTCCCGGTTGGTATCAAATATAACCAGTTCTATCGTACCAAAACCGACCTTGATGAATCAATTAACCAGGTTGAACATACGTTGGTAGAAGCCTTTATACTGGTATTTATCGTAGTATTTATATTCCTGCAGGATTTCAGGTCGACCCTGATCCCGGCAATAGCGGTTCCGGTTGCTATTATCGGTACGTTCTTCTTCATGAACCTGTTTGGTTTCTCGGTTAACTTATTAACCCTGTTCGCATTGGTGCTGGCTATTGGTATCGTTGTGGATGACGCCATTGTGGTGGTGGAGGCGGTGCATGCCAAAATGGAGCATGATCCAAGTCTTACCCCTAAAGCGGCAACTACCGAAGCTATGCACGAAATTACCGGTGCGATCATATCTATTACGCTGGTTATGGCTGCGGTATTTTTACCGGTGAGTTTCATGACCGGGTCTACAGGTATTTTCTATCGCCAGTTTGCATTAACTATGGCTATTTCCATCATTATATCAGCTGTTAACGCTTTAACCTTAAGTCCGGCTTTGGCTGCCTTATTCTTAAAGAATAAACACAGCGAAGGTGGTCATGGTGCACCCAAGAAAAGCTTTTTAGATAAATTCTACGCAGGCTTTAACGGCGGGTTCAATTACATGACCAACAGGTATGTTGGAGGCTTAAAATTCCTTATCCGTAAAAAATGGATAGGCATAGGCGGGCTTATTTTGGTAGTTGCCGCTACTGTTTACATGGTAAACAAAACAAAAACAGGCTTTATTCCAACAGAGGATCAGGGCTTTGTGGCCATAGCTGTTAATACACCATCCGGTACTTCATTAAGCGGTACCAACAAAGTGTTTAAACAAGCCGAAGATCAGCTGAAAACTTTACCATCAGCAAGGTTCGTTACTGCGCTGTCTGGTTTCAACTTCCTTACCCAGTCAAGCAGTCCGTCGGCAGGTGTTATCTTCCTGTTGTTAAAACCTACTGAAGAAAGGGGCGAGGTTAAAAACATCGATGCTATTCAGAATATAGTGAGGGGCAGATTAGGTGGTATACCGGGCGGTACATTCTTCGTGTTCAGTTTCCCAACTGTTCCTGGTTTCAGTAACGTTGAGGCGCTTGACGTTATGCTGCAGGATAAAACCAACGGCAGGCTGGATAAGTTTAGCGGTGTTGCCAATAACTTTATTGCTAAGCTGATGCAGAAACCGGCTGTTGCTTTTGCCTTCACTTCATACAAAGCTGATTATCCTCAGTTACAATTAGAAGTTGATGATGAAAAAGCTAACCAGTTAGGTGTAAGTGTGAAAGATATCCTGTCAACCATGCAAGCTTACTTTGGTACTGCACAGGCGTCAGACTTTAACCGCTTCGGTAAATATTACCGTGTGGTAGTTCAGGCTGATATTGCCGACAGAACCGACCCATCGGCCATTGACCGTGTGTTTGTTAAAAACAAATCGGGCGAAAATGTACCTATCAATACCCTGGTTAAACTAAAACGTGTTTACGGTTCAGAAACTGCTTCACGTTACAACTTGTTTAACTCTATCGAGATCAATGCCATCCCTAAACCTGGTTACAGCTCTGGTGATGCTATCAAAGCGATAGAGGAAACAGCTAAAGAGCAATTGCCATCTGGTTTTGCTTACGAGTTCACCGGCCAAACCCGTGAGGAGATTTCTTCAGGCGGTCAGTCAACTGTGATCTTCCTGTTGTGTTTGGTGTTCGTGTACTTCCTGTTATCGGCACAGTATGAAAGTTATATCCTGCCATTAGCAGTAATACTTTCAATACCTACAGGTTTATTCGGTGTGTTTGTAGTGTTAGGTTTAACCGGTATCGAAAATAACATTTATGTACAGGTTGCACTCATCATGCTTATCGGTTTGTTGGCGAAGAACGCCATTCTGATCGTAGAGTTTGCGGTGCAACGCCGAAAGGCAGGGCATGGACTGGTCCAGTCGGCTATTGAAGCTGCACAGCTCCGTATCCGTCCAATCATCATGACCTCAATGGCTTTCGTATTCGGTTTATTCCCGATGAGTATTGCTACCGGCCCATCTGCACAGGGTAACCACTCTATCAGTATCGGTGCAGCAGGCGGGATGGTTTCAGGTGTAATATTAGGTTTGTTCATCATACCTGTATTGTACGTGATATTCCAGGGTTTGCAGGAGCGCATAAGTGGTAAGCCTAAACCGCTTGCCGCCAACGCCGGCGACCATGGTAAAGATGTGCCCGTGTTTGAAAACGAATATTCAGCTTAATCAACTAAACATCAACTAAAACTATCATGGGTTTTAAACCCGTGATAGTTTAAAAAGATATAACAATGAAAAATATAATAGGCAGTTTGGCTATTGCACTGGTGGTGCTGGCAGGCTGTAAAGTTTCAAAAGATGTTGCTACACCAAAGGATGGGCTGCCTGAAAACTTCAGGAATGCAGTTACCACCGGCGATACAAGCAGCATTGCCGACTTGCAATGGAAAAACTTTTTCACTGATGCTGCTCTTCAAAAATTGATTGATAGCGCCATAGAAAGAAATTATGATTTGCAGGTAGCCGTTAAAAATATCGAAGCCGCACAATTGCAGTTTAAACAGGTTAAATGGAACTATGTGCCGGCCGTAGGCTTAAATGTTACAGCAAGCAGCAACCGTCCGTCTGATAATAGTGTTACCGGTTTAAGCCTAACCCAATACAATATCGGCACTAAACATATTGAAGATTATAATGCTAATCTTTCGCTTTCATGGGAGGCAGATATCTGGGGTAAAATTCGCAGTCAAAACCGCGAAGCTTTGGCTCAGTACCTGCAAACAAATGAAGCAAAAAGAGCAATTCAAACCAATATTGTATCAAGCGTATCTCAAGGTTATTACAACCTGCTAATGCTTGATGAGCAACTGGAAATAGCTAAGAAAAACGTAAAGCTGAATGATAGCACCTTACGCATCATCAAATTACAATATGATGCCGGTCAGGTAACGCTTTTGGGCGTACAACAGGCCCAGGCACAGTTAGAGGCGGCCGCCCAGTTGGTTCCTCAGTTTGAGCGCGATATCAATGTTCAGGAAAACGGGTTGAGTATATTAGCAGGCAGATTACCTAATGCAATTGAGCGCAATGTTACGCTGAATGATATTACTTTCCCTGAAGCCCCTTCAACAGGTGTGCCATCGGCTATGGTTAGCCGCAGGCCTGACGTAAGGAGTTCTGAACTTGCTTTAAATATTGCTAACGCAAGGGTAGGGATAGCTAAAGCTCAGCTTTATCCTTCATTAACTATTACCGGCCAGGGAGGTTTAAATTCATTTAAATCAAGTAACTGGTTTAACATTCCTGCTTCATTATTCGGTACTGTTGCAGGTGGTATCGCCCAGCCTTTGTTACAACACAAGCAATTACGTACCCAATACGAGGTTGCAAAAGTTGATCGTGAAAAAACTGTGATCCAATTCCGTCAATCTGTATTAAATGCGGTAGGCGAGGTGTCAGATGCTTTGGTTAGGCTTCAGAAATTGAAAGAACAACAAACCATCGCTGCCAGCCGGGTTAAAACATTGCAACAGGCTACTACCAATGCCAGCATGTTGTTTAAAAACGGACTTGCTACCTATCTGGAAGTAATTACTGCTCAGGGTAACGTATTACAAGGCGAACTTGAATTAGCTTCAATTAAAATGGCTCAACTTAGCGCCAACGCCGAGCTTTACCGCTCATTGGGCGGCGGCTGGAAATAATATTTATCTACCCCTATAAAAACCGAAACGGCTGATCATTAACAATGATCGGCCGTTTACATTTTACAGGGAATTAAGATTTAGTTTGTAAAATGAATTTCAACGCGTCGGTTTTTTTGACGGCCTCCGGATGTTTTATTTGATGCAATCGGGTGGGTATAGCCATATTCGGTAGCGGCAATACGTGCCGAATCGGCACCGTTTTTTACAAGGTAAGCTTTTACTGCTTCGGCGCGGGCTTTTGACAGCATCCAATTATAAACGTATGCACCTTTATTATCTGCATAGCCCCCCAGCTTAAGAGATGCATTGTTATCTGTCATCAATTTCGCTACATTTTTCAGGTTGCTTTGAGCATTATCAGGAATAGTAGATTTGTTGAACCCAAATTCAATGTTTTTGATCTTCAGGTTGGCAAGTGCTTTAGGTGACATTTTTTTCGGAATGTCACTTTTTTTCTTTGAAGGGGCATCCGGATTAGCTGCTGCAACAGTATAAGATACTAAACAAAACAAAACGGCTAATGCCGGCGCAATCAATTTTAAATAATTCGTTTTCATGATTTTAGTGGTTATGTTTTAATAGAATATTTCGTTTTGAATTTTTACGTTATCTAATGATGGCGTGGATGAAGGTTCACTCTCTTTACCGATAACAGGTAGCTATTTAACGTGATCAACAAAACCGGAACCAGCAACCCAGCTAACAGCGCAAAAAGATATACCAACAATGATTTTGAAACCACAGATACTCTGTTGTCTGATTTTTGGATTACATTAAGCCGGGGCACTGCGTTCTGTTCATTTACACCTTGTAACTTTCTGTTATACAGCTTTTGTTTGTTGCCTATCACTGCATTGATCTGGGTCAGCGAATCATTTAACTGTGCCAGTACAAATGCGCCTACCGATCTTGACCATTTAGGCTGGCTACTATCTTTGATTTGCTTATCCCTTAATGTTATCGTATTTAAAAGCTCTTTCTTTAATAATTCAATCTCAATATCGAATGCATGTATGCTTGCATCGGATACGTCTGAATCTCGTAATTCCCGTTGCTTATCAAGCTGAACCTGGTTAAAGTCCTTTATAAGTTTATCAATATGACTATCGTTAACATCATAGCCGTCGGGTATCAAAACAAAGGTGTTTGTTGGTTTTGTGATATAAGGCTTAATTGCAGTAAATACGTTTAAGGCAACTTTCTCTTTTTCTGTTGTAACTACCGGCGTTGCTTTTTGTATGCGATTTAGCACGTTCTGTTGTTCCCGGTAAGTATTAGCTATAGTTTTAAAATATGCTATACTATCCTTAAGGGCTACTAAGTGCGAAGCATTATTTGCCGGCTTTTCGGGCGGGTATGCTTTGGCGTACCGGTTATTTACAACATTTATTAATTTGCTTAAAAAGTCATGGCCTTTTTGAGCATTATCCGCGCTTAAAATTAATTCAAAGGTTTTGCCGCTTAAAATTTTCGTATCAAGGCTTTTGCTGAATTGTTCAGTTAAGTAGGGAAGAGGGGTAAGTTTTATTGTTAGCGGCTGCTGCACAGGTTTAAACGCGGGCCCTCTTATTATCATATAATTTAAAGAGCCATATTTAACCGGATGATATAAGGGGACATCTGTGATCACATTGTTTTGATCAACCCTGCAAACATTACTGCTGATTAAATTAATGGTAATTTCCGTAGGTGTGGTATAGATACTCCCTTTTCCGAGTACAAATTTTATGGGCAATGAATCGCCATAAACCTCTGTGTTGGTAAACGTCCCCTTTCGGTAATAACTAACCTGGAGGGGTAATGAATCAAGAGCCTTATGTATCGCAGAATCAGATCGCAATTCGTTAATAGTACTTGCTAATGATTGCCCATCTCCCGAAAGAGATAATTCAACCTGTACTTTATATTTAGGTGATGAAAAGAGCAGGTAGGAAGACGCCACCAAAGCGAAGACTACTACCGAAGTGATAATTAAATATTTATTATGGGATAATAGGCCAAAAATATTCCAGCCTTCTCCATTACTGTGAGCCTGGTTCATAAAATGTTAGTCGTTAGGTATGATGTAATTTTCTGTAATAGAATAACTTACGTATTTAACGAACGAGTGTTTCTATTATTTGGTTTTTGGCCTTTCATGGTTTCTTAGAGCTATTTAGAGTGTCTCACGAGGTGTTATAGCTGTATTTCACACTCTTGTCTCAAAAATTGTAAAGAGATTTATACAACTTTTGAAGCGATTTTGCAGATGACTTTCATTTAATTTAAACGTTATGCCATGTTAGTTTACCAACCATGAGACAGTGCCGGATTAAAAACGCCCCGTTGCGACTGTAAGATTTAAACACCTTGTTACAATTGATCGGCTTTTTTAAATGTTAGGGACAACGCCATTGGTTATATTTATTGTGCAGCTATTTTTTTAGCCGATATTATAAAAACATTTATGGTTAGCCATAAAACAGGTAGCAGCAGGCCCGCCAGGAATGCAAACAGATATACGTACAACGATTTAGAAATCATGGACTCCCGCACATCCGATTTATAAGTTATAGTGAGTTTCGGCCCGGTGTTCTGTATACCTGCTCCGTGTAACAGCCTGTTGTATTGTTGCTGTTTGCTCTTAATTATAGCATTTACCCGGGCCAGCGAATCATTTAATTGTAGTGCTATAAATGACGCTATTGATTTTGGATCTTTTGGTGGTCCGGCATCTTTTGGCGGTTCAATGTCGTCGGGAGGAGCGATATCTTTCGGTTGCTCAACAACCTTAGGTTGGCGGGTAACTCTGATTTGATGAGCATCCCTGATTTTTTGTTCCTTTTGCGTTATGCTGTTAACGAGCGCATCCTTTACAGAATTGATTTCGAGCTTGAAAGCGTAAATGCTTGCATCTGCATTGTCTGAATCCTGCTGTACCCGTTGCTTATTAAGCTGAGCTTTATTGAAATCCTGTATGAGCGCTCCTATGCGATAGTCGCCGCCTTGATAATTATCCGGTATTATAACTAAAGCGTCATTAGGTTTCAATGCATATGATTTGATGGAATTAAGCGTATTTAAATCGGTCTTTTCTTTGTCAGTCAATGGCGTTTGCACGGTTACCGGTACAAGTACCGGTTTCGGTTTTGGCTTTGGCAATCGTCTTGGCTTTTTGATGTTATTCAGTATGTTTTGCTGTTGGCGATAATTATCGGCCATCGCTTTATAATATGTTATACTATCGTTTAATTTAGTAAGTAAAGCACTGTCAACAACTGCGGGTTTGCCTGGTAAACTTGTTTTGGCATATTGGGCATTAACAACTTCAACAAGCTTATTCAAAAAATCTTCTCCCTTTTTAGCATTATCTGCATTGAAAATCAATTCAAAACTGTCACCGCTCAAAATTTTTGAATTTAAGCTTTTACTGAATTGTTTAATTAAGGCGGCAGGAGGAGTGAGCTTTACTGTTAATGGTGGTTGTATGGGTTTAAAGGCAGGGCCTTTTACTATGGTATAATTTAAAGAGGCATATTTAACAGGATGGTATAAGGGTACATCTGTAAGTACGTTATTTTGATCAATCCTGCAGACATTGCCGTTAATTAAATTGATGGTGATTTCGGTAGGCGAATCGTAGGTACTACTTTTGCCAAGCATAAATTTAACGGGTAACGAATCGCCATAAATTTCTGTTGTGGTAAAAGTACCCTCATGATAATAGCTTACCTGAAAGCCTAACGCTTTGACCGCTTTTTCTATTGTCGTTTCAGAGCGTAGTTCGTTAATTGCTGCCGTTGGTATTTCCCAGTACTCAGAAGCAGATAACTCCATCCTCACTTTGTATTTGGGAGATAAAAAGAGTAAATAAACCGAGGCCGCTGCAACAAAAATTACTACCGAGGTAATAATTAAATACTTGTTGCGGAATAACAGGCCCGAAATATTCCTTCCCGCCTTTTTGATGCGAGCATGGTTCATAGAAGATAGTTGTTTTTCGTGGTGTAAATTACTGTAATTTAGTAATTTAGAATTGATTTGGAATGTGTGCCTTTGCGGTTTGTTCTTTGAGGCTGTGGTAATTTCGGTGATTTTCGTAATGATTCACATGTTGCTACAGCTAAACTTCACAGTTGTGTCTCGAAAATTGTAAACTAAAGTTCACAACTCACGGAGCGTGTTGCCAGGTATTTTCATAAAAAGATGGGGTAATCTTACCAATAACGGGCCGGCTGATTTGAGATTTAAACACTTTGTTACAAACAAATTGCCGTCTTTTTCAAAGAAAATTCATATCATAGCAGCCCCAAACTATTTGAGTTGTTTTTAAATGAAGTTTAAGACCGTACTTGTATTTCTTCTGTTTTGCGGTTCCGTTCGGGCGCAAAATGTCAATATAATCCCGCAGCCTAAATCGGTTATTAATGGAACCGGCCAGTTTACCTTTAGTAATCACAGTACTGTTGGAGTAAACGATGCATCGTTATTGCCGATAGCGCGCTACTTTCAAAAACAAGTAAGCCAGTCGGCTGGTTTTACGCTTGCAGTTGATAATAAAGATGCGGGCAGTGTCATTCATTTGCTTTTAACAAACGGCGATCCTACTGCCGGGGCATATTCTTTAAAAATTGTTGCTAACGAAATCACTATTTCCTCCTCAAACCGCGACGGGGTATTTTATGGAATGATCTCGTTATTGCAAATGATCAAAGACCAGCCAAGGGGAGAAAGCATCAATTTATCATCGTTAACCATCACCGATACCCCACGTTACCAGTGGAGGGGATTAATGCTTGATGAATCGCGCCATTTTTTCGGGATGGAAAAAGTTAAACAGATCCTTGATTGGATGGCTTACTATAAGTTGAATAAGTTTCACTGGCACCTGACCGATGCCCAGGGCTGGCGTTTAGAGATAAAAAAATATCCTAAGCTAACATTGGTTGGCGGCATAGGAAACTATAGTGACTCATCTGCCGATCCGCAATATTATACCCAAGCGCAGATCAAAGATATCATTGCTTACGCAGCCGAGAGGTTCATTACCGTGATCCCTGAAATTGATATGCCCGGCCATGCTACGGCAGCTAACAAGGCATACCCTCAGTTTAGCGGTGGCAGCGTTGAAGGTTATCCTAATTTTACGTTCAATCCTGCAATCGATAGCACCTACCAGTTTCTCGGTAACATTATCAAAGAAACCAGTGCGCTTTTCCCTTCCAAAATGATTCATTTAGGAGGTGATGAGGTTGCATTGGGAGTCAAAGCATGGTCGCTAAATCCTTCTATCGCAGGGTTTATGCAGAAAAATAATTTTGCAGATGTGGGTGAGCTGGAGCGTTATTTCTTTAAAAGAGTAGCCGACACGGCTTTGAATGCAGGCAATAAAATATTGGCCTGGGACGAAGCAACCGGCACAAACCTGCCTGCTGATAAAACCATTATTTTTTGGTGGAGACAAAACTTGCCCGGCCAGTTGCATTTAGCTGTGCAAAAAGGCTATCAGGTAGTACTTTGTCCGCGACTGCCGATGTATTTTGATTTTGTGCAGGATGCTGATCATATCTCAGGCCGCAGATGGAAAGGTGTATACAACACGGTTGGCAGTGTTTATGGCTTTCCGGAAAGACAATTGCAAAACAATGAGGACTTACAATCAAAACAGATCATTGGTGTACAGGCCAACATCTGGACTGAAATGATCGGTTCTGAAAAACGCCTTGATTTTATGCTGTTCCCGCGCATTGCAGGCTTAGCAGAAGCCGGGTGGACTGCACCTGAATTGAAGGACGAAGAAGCGTTTAACAATCGCTTAAAGGCAAGTATCAAAATTTACGATGCTGCCAGCATTTATTATTTCAATCCATTCGATAAGTTTTTCCATGATGAAGCCATTGATTTTGGCCCTAAGATCAGGAAAATGGAAAGACCGCCAGATCAGAATATTGATGAAGAGGGCTATCGTCCGCACAGAAGGCATGGAAGGGCGTCTAAAAGGAGCAGCCATTCGTCAAAACATTCATCATCAGTAAAGCATTCGTCGTCAAAAAAATCTTCTTCAAAAAAATCTTCCTCATCGGGTAAAAGCAAAAAAGCATCTCATAAAAAAAGGAAATAACCAACAGGTTATTTCCTTTTTGAAATCACATACGGATAGTATTATCTGTAGGAGGATAAATGTGTGGTTTTAATGCTCAGAACAAACGATTTGCCAACGCTCATCTTTACATTCTTATCTTTTAAAAGCTCTTTGATCGCGCTGTCGGCTTTAAGGAGCTCGTATAGGTCGCGGGCCACTGCCGATCCGCTGATGTTGTTGGTAACCTTGCCGTTTTCCATGTTGATGCTAAATGTATAACCGGATTTGCCTCTGCTGCCTGCTGCTTCAAAATCAGTTATATTTAGCTTAAACTGCTGTTCTTCCTGCAGGCTTCTTTTTAAGTGCAGGCGTATTACAGGCATGTACTTTTGCCATGTCATCAAATAATTTCTTTCGTCCATAATCGTTTTTTAAAAGCAAAAGCCCTCGTATAGTGTGGATACAAGGGCTTCGGTTATCGGGTTTAGGAGCTTGTAAAATCTCCTGGTATAATGCGTTGTAATTATCAGCCTGTTGCAGCGGCCAATTTTTGTAACTTTTCAAAGTTAATTAAATAAATGAGTAAAGCGGTTGGTATTATTAGTTTGTTTTTAATAGGCTCAATAAGCAGCCAGAGCTGTTTAAATACATTGTAGTGGTGAATTAGGGGCAATGGCCAATGCTTTTTAACAGAGATCATTAACTGCCGGTTTGTAAATGCTGTAAATTGCGCCATCAATAAACCTCTATTTACATGAACCTGTTTAACCGCTGCCAGCTTATCCTTTCCGTTTTCTTCGTTTTGTTTTGCTGCCTTTGCAAAGCCGAACCTGTTTTTTATATGAATCAGGTGGGTTATGATGTGCGGGGGGCAAAAACTGTTGTTGTGCGTTGCGATGCTAAACTTGTTAAGGGGATACTTTTTTCGTTACAAAATTCAAATGGGAATGCTGTACATATCGCTCCATTAAAAGGCCCGTTAAAGATTAATGAATGGGACAAGGGCGGATATTTTTACCAGGCCGACTTTTCCGGATTCAAAACGGAAGGAAAATACAGGGTTTATATTGGTACCAAAGATTTTCATTCTCAATCCGATTGGTTTGAGATTAAGGAAAATGCGCTCGCAGTAACTACCATTCCGTCGGTATTGAGCTATTATAACAGGCAGCGGGCCAATACGCCAACCGAGTTGCAGGCCGATGCCGCTGTTCAGCTTTATGGCAGCGACAAAACTGTTGATCTGCGCGGCGGTTGGTGCGATGCCTCCGGCGATGTAAGCAAATACTTTTCGCATTTAGCTTACGCCAATTTTGTATCGCCTCAGCAAATACCTCTGGTAACATGGTCAATGATCAATACGATACAAACCGCGCCGGGTTTGTTAAACAAACTGAATGTTTATAATGGCATGGTGAATGAAGCCCTGTGGGGAGCCGATTACATGATGCGGGCTCTGTCGAAAGACGATTATTTTTACATGATCGTATTCAGCTATTTTAATAAAGATCCTAAAGCCCGCCGTGTAGTTGGGCTAAAAGCAAACAGTGTTACTACAAATGAATACCAGGCGGCTTTTCGTGAAGGTGGAGGGATGGCCATAGCTTCGCTGGCGAGGATCTCACAATTAAAAAAGGACGGCGATTTTAAATCTGCCGAATACCTTGCAGCTGCTAAGCGGGGCTTTGCTCATTTGTTGGCTAACAATACTAAGTACGATGATGATGGTAAGGAAAATATCATTGATGATTATTGTGCACTGATGGCTGCAACCGAATTGTGGATAGCTACAGACAGCGCTCTTTATCGTGATGAAGCCCGTAAGCGAGCCAGCCACCTGAATAAGCGAATGAGCCCGGCAGGTTATTTTATTGCAGATGATGGCGACAGGCCTTTCTGGCATGCGGCAGATGCAGGGCTGCCTGTGGTAGCTTTATGCCGTTACCTGGATAAAGAAAAAGATGCCGATGAAAGAGGTGCCGCGCTATCAACCATAAAAAAAGCCTTGGATTATAACCTGAAGGTAACGGAGAATGTGGAAAACCCGTTTGGTTATGCCCGGCAGTCATTTAAATTCAGGGGTGAGATAAAAGATGGCTTCTTTATCCCGCATGAAAATGAAACCGGCTGGTGGTGGCAGGGAGAAAATGCCCGCCTGGGTTCGCTGGCTACGGCTGCGTTAATTGGGGGGCGACTGGTGTATCCTGAAAAGAGCGGCTGGGGCGTGAAAAAAGAGCTGGCCGAATATGCATCGCACCAAATAGCCTGGATCCTGGGATGCAATCCTTACCAAATGTGTTTTATGTACCAGTACGGCAAAAATAACGTGCCCTATATGAGTTCAAACTTCGGCCACGGGTCGGGTAAAGGTGGTATCTCTAACGGCATCACCGGTAAAAAAGAAAACCCGGATGGCAGCGGTATCGACTTTAAAATGAAAGACGATGGCAACGAATGGCGCTGGACAGAGCAGTGGCTGCCCCACGCCGCCTGGTACTTACAGGCAGTTACGGCAATGGCTGTTAAAGAGTGAGTGATATGCATGAAAAATAAAAAAATGTCATGGGTAGGTACAAAGCATCTTCCTTGCCATATATAGCGGCCATACTTGTTGCAGAAAATCCTTCGTACCTTAGGATGACAGTCTTTTTTAATTATGCATGGGTAACTTGTTTCAACACCTCAATGCTAAGCCATATGCTGAATAAATCACCGGCCTGTCCTGTGGGATACTGAACAAGTTCAGCATGACGGCATAGAGGTGTCATTTTACCTTTGGAGTCCATCGTATTTTAAAATCGCTTTGGCATTTTTGGATCCCCTGATTGTCACTTTCACGCCTTGAAGCGACCATATCTATAGGTATATTTGATATATTAAACCTATAGATATGACACAAACAAAAGGTGCCGGCAGCTATGCCGAAGTTAACGGCCTCAAAATGTATTACGAAATTCACGGGGAGGGTTTCCCGCTGGTATTGATTCACGGCGGCGGTTCGGATATTGACGTTACGTTTGGTAGGGTATTATCAGCCTTTGCGAAAAACCACAAGGTAATAGGGGTAGATCTCCAGGCCCATGGCCGTACTCCTGATAGGGGTGTACCTACCTCTTTTGAACAGGATGCCGACGATGTTGCTGCCCTGCTGAAAAGTCTTGGTATTAAACACGCTGATATTATGGGTTTTAGCAATGGTGGTAATACGGCCATGCAGGTAGCTATCCGGCACCCGGAACTGGTTCATAAAATAGTGATCGCTTCTTCTTTTTACAAGCGCGATGGCTTCGACCCCTGGTTTTGGGATTTTATGCCGAATGCCAGCCTTGATAATATGCCCAAACCTTTGCAGGAAGCATTTCTCGCTATAAACAACGACCAGGCTGCGTTAGAAATAATGCATAACCGGGACCGCGACCGGATGGTGGCCTTTCAAGACTGGGATGATGATGCCATCCGTTCCATAACCATGCCCGCATTAGTTATAGCGGGGGATAAAGATGTGATCAGACCTGAGCATACTCTTCAATTATACCGCACGCTTCCTGATGTACAGCTTTGTATTTTGCCTGCCGGGCATGGCGATTATATAGGTGAGATTGCTGAAGTACGTGAAAACGGAAATTATCCCGCTGTAGCTATTATCGAAGAATTTTTAACCAAGGCAAAAGCTTAAGCTTTTGCCTTGGTTTCTTTACGTACAACAGGAGCTACCTTTGTACCATAAATTTCGATCGCTTTTAAAATGTCATTATGTGCGGTGAAACCGGTCACCAACTGCGCTATAAAACGGGTGTTGCCAAATAGCTCATATTGCTTCATGATTTTATCGATAGCCTGCTGCGGGTCACCTACAACCAATGGCCCGAAATCGCGGAGGTATTCAAATTGCTCCCGTGTCATGGGCGACCAGCCCCTGTCGCGGCCAACACGGGTCATGAGGGCCTCATAGCTTGGGTAAAATTCGTCAGCAGCTTGCTGCGAGTTTTCGGCCACATAAAACTGCGAACTGATGGCCAGCTGCAGCTTGCTAACATCATGCCCGGCTTTGGCGGCCGATTCACGGTAAAGTTCAACAAACGGAACGAAATGTTTTGGTGCGCTGCCTAATATGGCAATGATCATGGGCAGGTTAAGCGCACCAGCTCTTTTTGCCGAGGCTGGGGTACCGCCAACGCCAATCCAAACCGGGATTTCCTGTTGCAGCGGACGAGGGTAAACGCCCTGGTTCCTGATCGGTGCCCTGAAGTTACCTTTCCATGAAACAATTTCCTGCTTGTTGATCTGCAAAAACATTTCAAGCTTTTCGGTGAACAACGCATCGTAATCATTCAGATCGAAACCAAAAAGCGGGAACGATTCAATGAAAGAGCCACGACCGGCTATCATTTCAACACGACCGCCGGATACCAGATCGGCAGTAGCGAAGTTTTGAAATGTACGCACAGGATCGGTTGAGCTTAATACGGTAACCGAACTGGATAAGCGGATATTTTTGGTTATAGCAGCAGCTGCCGAGATCAAGATCTCGGGTGCAGAGATCACAAAATCGGGCCTGTGGTGCTCGCCGAAGGCAAAAACATCCAGGCCAACCTCGTCGGCCAGTTTTACTTCTTCCAATAATTCCTGCACCCGTTTGTGGGCGTTTACGGCATTGCCGCTTTTACCATCGGGATGTACCTCACCAAAGGTGCTTATACCTAATTCCATGTATTAATAATAAAGATCGGCTGCGTTGAGCTCTTTCTTTTCAAAACTACCGGGTGCAGTAATATATACTTTAAGCGGTGCTATACGCTGTCTGTACCTGCCGGTTGGCGGTGGCGGCGCGTTGTATATATACTTTACCTTTATTTGATGAAAACCTTTTGCCAGCGGCAGCGCGTATTCAGCTTCTGTTAATTGCACACCATCAATAAATAACTGGCTGGCGGCATAATTTGCAAGGGTAAAGTTATAAGTACCCTCGGCTAAAACATTCACGTAACCGTCATAAACAACGCCAAAATTGGGGTTGTCTTTTTTCAGGGCTTCAGCATCCGGTTTATTGATAGTTGATGAATCCTGTGCGGTAACATAGCTAAGCTGATCGGGGGAGGTAAACGTGCTTTTTGTCCATTTGTATTTAAGGCCCTGTTTATTGGCAGTATAATTTACGGCCGGAATAGGTGCCTTATTATACATTAAAGTTCGGGTTGCAATACTCCTGCGGCCCGAAGGGGTGATCACTCTCGTCCTTAATTCCCGCTTTTCGTTTTGGGGGATGGAGAAAGTTATCGGCCCATCATATTCCAGGTCGGTATCCAGCGGATCGCGGCCGTTAAGCGTATAGTAGATCTTAGCGCCTGGCACAACTGATTTCAGCGTGTAAACAAACTTCGGCCCTACAACCATGGTATCAATAGTAGTTAACGCTGTTGGTACGCGGTAGTTGTAGTTCATGGCATCGAGCCTTGCAAAATGTTTGGCCAGCCTTACTTCAGAAAAATTGGTGTAGTTTTTATTTGCAGGTTGTGTCCAGGCCACTTCCGACAGGGCGAATACCCTCGGCATGATCTGGTATTGTAATTTTGCTACGGTTGGCACATACTCTGTCCACAGATTGCCCTGGGTGCCGATTACGTATTTCTGCTCATCAGGAGTCAATTGTTTTGAAACCGGGTCATAGTTATAGGTTTCCTCTAAAGTGGCGTAACGGCCAAATGATACCGGCTCCTGCGGTGAGCTGCTTTGGTAATGATCAAAGTAATTACCGGTAGTTTGCGGCGTCATGATCACGTTATGTTTTTGACGTGCAGCGTTAATGCCGCCTTCTTCGCCCTGCCAGCTCATTACCGTGGCGTTAGGGGCAAGGCCTCCTTCCAATATCTCATCCCAGCCAATAATACTGCGCCCTTTGGAGTTGATAAATTTTTCTATCCTTTGGATAAAATAGCTTTGCAGTTCCTTTTCATCTTTCAGGCCTTTTTCCTTCATCAAAGCCTGGCAAAAAGCCGATTGTTTCCAGGGTTCTTTACCGGCCTCATCGCCGCCTATGTGGATGTATTTGCTTGGGAAAAGCGTCATTACTTCGGTAAGTACATCCTCCAAAAAGGTAAAAGTTTGTTCGGTAGGGCAGTACAGGTTGTTGATATCACGCGGGGCTTTCTGACCGGCTACGGTGTCACATTTAAATTCGGGATAAGCGCGTAGCGCAGCTTCAGAATGGGCAGGCATTTCAATTTCGGGGATGACATTGATATAACGGTCGGCAGCAAATTTCACAACGTCTTTAATCTGCTCCTGGGTATAAAAGCCTCCGTAACTGAGCGAATCGGGCCAGTCGCGGTTGCTGCCGAACATGGTTTGCTGGCGGAAAGCACCTACCTGGGTTAGCTTCGGGTATTTTTTGATCTCAATACGCCATCCCTGTCCATCAACCAAATGCCAGTGAAAGGTATTAAGCTTGTAGGATGCGATAAGCTCGATAACTTTTTTCACCTCCGCAACAGTAAAGAAATGACGCGATACATCCAGCATCATACCCCTGTATCCAAAGCGCGGCGAATCTTCTATTACCGCGCACGGTAATTTGTACGCCCTGGCGTTTTCAACCGGGAAAAGCTGCAGTAAGGTTTGAATACCATAAAACAAGCCTGCATCCTTGCCAACTATAACAATATTACGCGGCGTAATAGTTAATTTATAACCTTCCTTTGGTAATTTATCAGATCCTTTTGCCGTTAGGATAAGGCCCCTGCTTTTTGCTGCCTTAAGTTTTGAGTTGTATTTGGCTATTTTAATGTTAAGGTGTCGGTTGGCCTGAAGGTAATCTTTCAACCATATAACTGCTTTGTCTTTTGGATTATCCGCTTTGATTGATGTAAGCGGGCCGAAGGTAAATACTCCGCTGTTTCTGGTTATTGAAGCAGGGGCAGGGATGATACCCAAATGCGGGTCATCAGCACTGGTTTGGCCCAATACGTTATCGGTGTGTCCTGTAAAAATAATGAGGCTTATAAAGGCAATAAGTTTGGTCAGGTACTTTTGTTTAAAATTCATACAGCGGTGGTTATAAGGCTAAAAGATAAATTTAGTCATTATCCTAAGCCGTAACAGTATTAAAACCAATGTAACAAATAATTGACGTTTAATCATATCCTGCATAATCCCAGGCACTTTGATAGCCATTTAGCTGCTCGGCATAACTGATCATATCTGCATAAAAAGCCGAAGATGCCAGGGTTGAACTGTCACCAATCATTACCAACTTTTTACGGGCGCGGGTCATGGCTACGTTCATGCGCCGGATATCATTCAGGAAACCAATTTCGCCCCGGGTATTACTGCGGGTTAAGCTAATGTAAACTACATCACGTTCCTGCCCCTGGAAACTATCAATCGTATTTATTGCAATTTTATCGGCGTAGATCAGCAACTCCGGCGAATCCACGAGCAATTGATTTAAAATTCTGATCTGTTCTTTGTATGGGGAAATAACTGCAATAGTTGGGAAATTTTCTGCCGGATAATGTCCGGTAAGTTCATTAACCAATTTGTGAAGGTGTTTAAACAGGAATGCCGCCTCTTCGGGATTGGCTGTACTTGTACCTTCCTGTTTTTCATCAAAACCACAACCTGCAGTATCCACAAAACTAAGCGGGATATCTCCCTGAAACAATAACTGGTTAGCTACCGATTCATGAGCTTTTAGCCTGTTGTCATAAAACTCTTTTGAAGAGAAACCCATAATAGCTTCATTCATACGGTATTGTTCTTCAAGTAAGGTGACAGCTTCAGGATACAAAGCGGTACATTTTTCGAGCAATGTGGTGCTCAGGCCATCTTTTGCAGCCTGCTGGGATTTTATAGTAGGAGGGAGCTGTAAATGATCGCCGGCAAGGATCACTTTTTTTGCTTTTGATATCGGGATCCAGCAGGCCGGTTCAAGAGCCTGCCCGGCTTCGTCAATAACTACTGTGTGAAATTTTACATCGCGGATAGTATAATGATTAGCCCCTACAAGTGTAGCTGTAATGATCTGTGCTTTGCTGATCAGGTCCTGGGCAATAAACTGCTCGGTTTTGTCAACCTCTTTGATAAGCTGATGGGCTGCATCAAAAAGCGCTTTGCGCTGGTCGCGCTCGGCTTTACCAAAATTGCGCTTGTATTTATGCGCCATGTTCTTGTATTCTGAAGCCTGCTTTTTAAGCTTTTTGATCTCTTTAGTATCGGCGTGGGCGCTTATCCTGCTATCTAAAGTTAAGGACATCAGCTTTTCAGATACCCTTGCAGGATTACCGATGCGAAGTACATTTAAGCCTTCGGTGCTCAGCTTTTCACTTAAAAGATCTACTGCTGTGTTACTCGGTGCTACTACCAAAACCTGTTGTTTGTTTTGTTTTATGAGCGCTTTGATAGCCTGTACAAGAGTAGTTGTTTTGCCAGTGCCCGGAGGCCCGTGCACTATGGCCAGTTCCTGTGCTTCAATTATTTTTTTTACCGCCTGCTGCTGTGATGTATTCAGGCCCTGAAGCGGGTAATGAACTGTTTCGGAAACAAAACCTGGCGCACTTTGCCCAATTAACACGCGGGTAAGATGGCCTTCTTTATTATCATCAACAAGCTTAGCCGCAATTTTGAGTGCTTTCTGCATCTCATCATAGCTGTTATCATCAAACAGCAAATCAATGCCAAGCTTTCCGTTCCTGCTCCAGTCGGGGAGCTCATCTGTATTTAAAGTTAATTTTAACCTGTTACCGCCCTGGTATGATACCGTGCCGTTTATACGATCGGTTTTAGGGTCATGGTTTGAAAACAAAGCTGCCGAAGCCCCAAACCTGAACTGGTGACTAAGGTCCTGATGTGAAGGACGTTCAATTTCTACAGAGAGGTAATCGCCCCTGCCTATTTCAGTGCCTTTTATGGCTATTGGGTACCATGTAAGCCCTGCTGCCCTGCGTTCGGCAGTTGAAGAGGTTTCTGTTAATTTGAGGTAAGCCCGGCGGTCTTCATCCTGCTCTGTTTGTAATAAGCCGAGCAGTTTTTTAAAATAGTCCATTTTGCAAAGGTAAAGCTTAGCCCTGGCTTTTTTGATTTGTTGAAAACACAAAAGGGAACCCGAAGTTCCCTTTTGCATATGAATTGATGTTTGATGCTTACCAGTTAGATGCAGGTTTTAATTCAAGACCAGCTGCATTCCTTGAAACCTCTTCATTTATCTTACCCAAAAAGTGCCTTGTTAATGGTTTGGAAATAAAGCTTTTAACAAAAGGATATGCTTTGATCCGTTTCTGATCGGCAGGATCGACGGAGTTTGAAATAATATAAATAGATACAGGTTTTACCAGCGAACGATGGAGATTATTGAACAAATCTAAAAATTCCCAGCCATCCATTAACGGCATATCCAGATCAAGGAAAATAATATTAGGGATTTCTGCATGTTTATTACGGTTGGTGTACAATGCGTTATACACAGGTTCGGGGTTCATATAAAAACTGGCATTCAACCAGTTATCTTTCAATATGATCTTAACTGTTTCATGAAAAATGATATCATCATCAATAATAGCAACCGAATGGCGTTGATCGTCTTTAATAAGATTGAGAATGTCTTTTTTTATTTCAATTAGCAACGGAGATAGTAGTTCTGCACCGCATTCAATACAATTTAATGTACGTGACAATGCTACTTCAAGGGGGACTTGTATTGATAAACAGGTGGTATCATTATATATTGAGGCAGCACAATCTTTATTAAAGCAATAACATGTGATTTTTTCGGCGTTTAACATAGTGCAAAGGTTTCGTTTAGTTTGTTCATTTAAATAGCCTCAACATTGATGCCCTTTTGTTTGTTTGTAAGAAAATATTTACAAAATATTGTAAATGGCAGAAAATTCGATGCGTTTAATTTAATGTAAATTTTTGTAAATCAGGATTTTAAGTTGATTTAAGCAGGGCAGTACTAAATCTTAAATTTAGCAAAACGTGTTTGCTGCGGCGGTTGTTTTAAATCTAAGCAAAAATAACTACGGATGCAAGTGTGGGTTTTACACCTCAATTGTATGTTTAACATAACAATTGAGCTATTGCTTTATTAGTGCTTAATAATGATATTGATCAGCCGGCTAAGTAATTTGAAATTGGGGTGTTTATGGAAGCGAAAACTATTGTCGCTAATTTTTGTTAAATTAGAACATTAAACTATTAGCATGAGCCGAGCAACAAGCGTTTTATTTTCTATGTTTCTTTTGTTGATGTTACAGGCCTGCCAAAGTAACCGGCAAGCTAATAACTATAATAAAGCACAGGTAGATGATAACGGTTTACTGTTTCTTAAAAGTGGCGAAGAATCAACCCTTGCGTCGGTAAAGGCCTCGGGTTTGGCTATAGCAAATTCAAAAAATCAACGGGTTATTCAATTTGCCAAGCTTATGATTGATGATCATACTATGCTGGCTGATGATTTCAAGAAACTCAAAGCGGATAACCTTGTTGCCGATTCGGTTGCGATAAGCCCGGTTCATCAGCAAATGATCAATGACCTTGATATAAAAAAAGCAGGAGCATTTGACAGGGCGTATATACAGATGGTTATCGATGACCATACAGACCAGATAGCATTGTATAAAACCGTAGCGAAAGATAATAAAAATGCATCCCTTGCCGAGTTTGCTAATAAAGCTTTACCTGGGTTACAGGCTCACCTGGACACTGCAAAGTTCATCAGTACTGTTTTAAAATAGCTTTAATTGCTGCTCAACAGGTGGTTTTGCTTTCCCGAAAACTGTGCGGCCACCATATTTCCACGAATCGTTGCGTTCCTTTTCAACTACTTTGTCAAAATTGGCATTAGGTGTAAAATCCTTTTCAGCGTTTTGGGCTATCTGCGATAGTCGTTTGATAGCTTCATTTTTATCGGCATTACCCATTTTTGCTTTATGTATGGCCGTTTGCAGCGTATTTAAGGTTTCGTCATAAACTTTTGTTGGCACCGGAAATGGAGCGCCATCTTTCCCGCCATGCGCAAAGGAAAACCTTGCGGGGTCCTTAAACCGGGACGGGGTTCCATGAATTACTTCACTTACCAGGGCCAGGGATTGTAATGTGCGCGGGCCTAAGCCTTGCAATAATAACAGATCCTCAAAATCTTTAGGTTGTTTTTCGTGTGCCAGCCAAAGTACAGCGCCAAGTCGTTTAAGGTCTACATCTTTGGCATGTACTTCATGATGATTAGGCATCACCAGCTTGCTTATCTCATTGATCATAATCCCTGGATTTTCTCCGGCAATCTGCATAACGCCATTGCGTGAACTGCCGGCTTCTTTATCTGTCATGTTCAGGATGTAGCCGCTATTTTTTCCGTAAATAAAAGTATGCGGATCATCAACAAACGAGCTAAGCTGTTCTGAATGCCAATGGTAACGGCGTGCAGTACCACTGGCATCGCTCATGCCTTGCTGTACCACAGCCCATTTGCCGGTGTCGCTTAAAATGAAATTATGGGTATAAAGCTGAAAGCCATCCTGAATGGCTGTATTATCTACCTTAGCACTCAGCTTACTGCATTTTACCAGGTAGTTACCGTCCAATCCGGTGGTTTCGCTTACCTTTAAAAGCTCGGCCGGGGTTTGTTTGGAGTGTTTGCCTTTGCCTCCGCAAATGTAAATCCCTAATTCGCGGCTGTGCGGGTTAATGGATTTCTTTAATGCACCCATTACAGAAGTTGTTATGCCCGACGAATGCCAGTCCATCCCCATAACCGCACCCAAGCTCTGAAACCAGAAAGGATCGCTTAACCGGCGAAGCACTTCATCCTTACCATAATCCATAACTATGGTTTCCACCACGGCAAGGCCAAGCTTAGCCATTCGCTCGGCAAGCCACTGCGGTACATAGCCATAATGTAAAGGTAGGTCAGCACTGCCAGATCGCTTCATGCTAACAAATTTAGTATTTTATTGGGATTACACCGATTGTTTTTTGATGATTACACCGATTTTTGATTGAACTTTGAATTGATAGATACAAAAATGCCGTAAATTTGAGTCTACGGCATTAAGGTTATTAATCAAAAATAATCTAAGATTCTCAAATCGGTGAAATCAAAATTAATCGGTGTAATCCCTAAAATTAATCTTCATCCGCTTCACCAGCATACAGCTCGTCAATATCGGCGGCGTATTTCTTTTCGATAACTTTGCGTTTGGCTTTCATGGTAGGGGTGATCTCGCCATCATCCATACTGAAAGGGTTACGTTTTACTTTGAATGATTTGATCCGTTCAAACTTGGCCAGCTCGTTACTGTATTTACGGATATCAGCACCTATCCAATCAACAATTTCTTTATCATCAATGAATACTTCAGGGCGCTCAAAGAAATCATTTTGAAGGTTAAAAGTTTCCTGCAATGTTTCGCGGGCCGGAACAATAATGGCAGCAATGTATTCGCGTTTATCGCCCACTAAAAATACCTGCTCAATTTTAGGACTTTTAAGGTAAGTGTTCTCTACCGGGGTAGGATAAATGTTTTTACCGTAAGCGTTAACCAGCATGTTTTTGAGCCTGTCGGTAATCTGGAGGTTACCACGGAAAAACCTGCCGATATCACCGGTATGGAACCAGCCGTGCGAATCAATAACAGTAGCAGTTTCCTCGGGCTTGTTCCAATAACCCTTCATTACACAATGCCCGCGAACGATGATCTCGCCCTCTTCAGTAAGCGTATCTTCTTTAAAATTATCGTGGGTTTGGATGCTGTAAATATGTTTGGTATCCACGTTTTGGATAGCCACTTCGATACCTGGTATAATGCGCCCTACGGTACCATATATTACCCTGTGGCGTTCTGTGACTGCCATAACCGGCGAAGTTTCGGTTAAGCCAAAACCTTCTAATATCACGATACCAAGGTCGCCAAAAAATTCACCGATGTTTTTAGGCAATGCACCACCACCGGATACCATGAACTTTAATTGCCCGCCGGTTTTTTCTTTGATCTTGCTGAATACCAGTTTTTCGGCAATACCATGCTGCGCTTTCAGTATAACATTAGGCGATTTACCGGCTTCCTGTGCCAGGCGTACTTTTTTGCCAACTTCAAATGCCCAAAGAAAGATCTTGGTTTTAAGGCCACCTGCTGATGTGCCGCTTTTGATAGCCCTGTCATGGATACGTTCAAGCAACCGTGGTACACAGCAAAGTATGGTAGGTTTAACCTCGGCCATATTCTTGGCCAGCAATTCAAGACTTTGGGCGAAGGCAATCTGCGAGCCCCGGTAAATGGCTATGTGATAAATTGTGCGCTCAAAAACATGCGATAACGGTAGGAATGACAAAAACCTGTCTGTTTTTTCAACAAACGGAATTTGGATTAAGCTGTTGATTGCATTTTGTGTTAAATTGTGGTGTGTTAAAACCACGCCTTTGGGTACACCTGTAGTGCCCGAAGTATAAATAAGGCACGAAGTATCAGTTGTTAATATGGCTTCACGTGCTGCGTTAATGGCATGGCGATATTGATCAATCAGTTTGCGGCCTTCGTCAATTACCTGGTCAAAACCAATCACACCTGCATTTATGCTTACTTTATCGCTGAATTTTTCAAAATCATCGAACGCTGGGATCAGGCGGATCAGTTCCGGGCAGCTGTTGGCCACCTTTAAAACTTTCCTGAACAGGAACGGGTTGCCGCAGATAATAGTGCGCGCGCCAGAGTCGTTGAGGATATATTCTATCTCGTTTTCGGTAAGGGTTGGATATATAGAGGTATTAACCGCGCCAATCTGTTGCAGGGCCTGATCGTAATAAACGTAATTCGGGCCGTTTTCGATAATAAGCGAAAGCCTGTCGCCTTTCCTGATACCGATGTGCAGGAACCAGGCCGAGATAGCATCAATTTTCTCTAATGCCTCACCGTAGCTGATCTCAACCCAGGTATCTTTAACTTTATGAAGCAGAAAAGTATGCTCTAAGGGATGGATGTTGGCAACGGTATTTCTAATGAAACTCGGAACAGTTGAAAGTTCGGTATTTTTACTCATTTATATAATTGGATATTGTAAGCAAACTTATAGTATTTAGTAACAAAAACCAATGTTGATTATTGTTTAAGTTGTTTCATGCTATCTATTGAAAAATCGTATTGCTCTTGTACAGGAACAATTTTTCTTGATACTTTATTGATATCCTTTCCTTCAGCTGTCCAAAGGAATGGATAAAAGCTGAACACCTGGTCTGGTGATAGTTTTCTGATCTCTTCCCGCCAGCCTTTCCATCTTAAATCCTCATAAAACTTATTAATATCACCTGCAAAACAAAAGTTAAGAAATTGCAGATATGTAATATTCAAGGCTTCCCATTTGAGGCTCTCTGGAGCTAAATAATAGATCTGCCCGAGGTCCTGCCCAAATTCGCCGCCATTAATTGCAAAAAATCCGCCAACTACATCATCTGCTATCAGCAAAAAGTTGGGTTTTTCTCCAAATTCTTTAAATGATTTACCTTTATTCCATCCGGGGAGGCTTCGATTTAGCTTTGGATTGCCCGAACCTAATATTCTTATCCAACCATCGTCTATCAACAATCCCCCGGTAAAGTAAACAACAGCACCCATGTATGAATGCGTGGTCACCTGTGTTTGGTAAATGGCTTCTTTGTTTTTACCTGCTATTGTTTTCAGTATTTCTACTTTGTTCTTCGCCCCTGCAATTTCCTGTTGCAATAGCGGCCATGCAGTGGTATCGCTTGTTAATTCTTCGGCAGTGCGCATTTTAGTTTGTCCGAATAAACTTTGGAATAGCGTAATTAAACAAATTGAAATAATAATCCGTTTCATGAAAGGTTTATAGCGGCAAATATATTAATTGCCTCAACACCGATTTGTAATAATGCTGACGCGATAACTTTATTGATGCCGATTTATATTAACACTTATTAAATTGTACAAAAAAACACAGACTATGAAAATAATTATCATTGGCGCTTCGGGCACTATTGGCAAAAAGGTTACCGAAGCATTTCAAGGTAAGCACGACATCATTACTGCCGGCTCAAAAAGCGGTGATTTTCAATTAGATATTACTGCTCCCGAATCAATTGAAAGATTTTATGAAAAGGTTGGTGGATTTGATGCATTAGTGAGCACAACCGGCTCGGGCCATTTTGGCCCGTTAACCAGCACAACACCTGCCGATTTCAAAAAAGGTATTGAAAGCAAGCTGCTGGGGCAGGTAAACCTGGTACTTATTGGGCAGCATTTTATTAATGCTAAAGGATCATTCACACTTACATCGGGGATCCTATCTGAAGACCCGGTGATCAATGGAGCTAACCTTGGTACTATCAACGGCGGCTTAAACGCTTTTGTGCTGGCCGCATCTATCGAGCTTGAAAAGGGGGTAAGGATCAACGCTATCAGTCCCGGTGTAGTAGAGGATTCTCCCGGCTATTTTGAGTACTTTCCAGGTCACGAACCAGTAGCTATGGATAAGGTTGTCAATGCGTATGTTAAAAGTGTATTTGGCGCTATCACCGGGCAGGTGATCAAGGTGTTTTGATAAAATCCAACCACATGTCATTGCGAGGAACGAAGCAATCGCACGAAGTATAACCGCTCTGTATAGCGTGCGATTGCCACGCTTCGCAATGACATTTTTCTTTTTTGCTAAACTTTGTCTATCTTCACTTCATAATTACTATCTCCACATATAAAACAAGGGTCGCCTGAAGGCCCGGCCTGTTGCTGCAGGTTTGGTAACACGCTGCTATCTGCGGTAGTGTTGAGTATTGTCTGAAATTTTTAATCTTATTTAACCGGTAATGAAAATTACTCAAGTGTTTACTTTGGGCATATGCTGCATTTTTATATGTGCTGCCCATAACGCAAAATCGCATACCTATATGGATACCATAACGAATAAGCAAAAAGTACTGTCTTTTTATAAACAAATAGTTGGGCAACGTAAAGCCGAGCTGATTCCCGAATTTATAGTTGAAGGCTATAAGCAACATAACCCTACCGTTAAACAGGGGAGGGCAGGTATAACCGAAATGATCAATTACCTGAAAACTTTGCCACCACCACCCGAAGGTGCCAAATCGCCGATCATCAGGGCGATACAGGAAGGCGACTTGGTAGTAACCCACCTTGATATTCAATTTATGGGCAAGCGTATGGCTGTGATCGATCTGTTTAAGTTGAAGGATGGTATGTTGACCGAGCATTGGGATGCTATACAATCTCTGCCCGATGAAAGCGAGAAAGAGACAACATCAACTAATGGTACTGCTGAAATTGATCATCATATTTCTGCAGAAAATAGCAAATTGATTGTTGACCAGTTTTACAAAGCAATCTTAAACAAACAATCTACTAATCAGTTTATTGATGCTGCTTACATTGAGCATGATGCTTCTGTAGCAGCATCAGGTGTGGGATTGGCAGGCTACCTTGACCAGCCTGAGCGAGCTGTTAAAATTCACAGGATTATAGCCGAAGGAGATTTTGTTGCAGTTCAATCGCAGTTTAACAGATCAGGAAAATGGTTTGCATTGTACGAGATATTTAGGGTGGCTAACGATAAGATAGCTGAGCATTGGAGTGTGGAACAGGGGATGCCTGAGGGGATTAAACCGGAGGATATGTTTTAGGTTGTTCGGCTGAAAGCTGAAGCGATGATTAGCCACGGTCTGGAAGCCCGCGGCAGCATTGCAGTTTTAATAAAACAAAAAGAGGCGCTCATCGCGCCTCTTTTTATATTTTAAGGTTGAATATTTATACCGAAAAACTTTCGCCGCAACCGCAGGTACGGCTGGCGTTAGGGTTGTGGAAATTGAAGCCCTTACCGTTAAGGCCGTCAGAAAAATCAAGCTCAGTACCGGCAAGGTACAGGAATGATTTCATGTCGAGGGCCATACGCACGCCCTGGTCTTCAAAAAACTGATCGCCTTTTTTCTCTTCGTTATCAAAATCAAGATTGTATGATAAGCCAGAGCAACCACCGCCCTGAACAGATACACGCAGAAAATAAGAGGCATCAAGCCCTGCATCCTGCATCAGGTGTTCTATTTTGCTTTTTGCTTTATCAGTTACAGTTACCATTTTTTTAAAGAGTCAAGATTATTAGATTCAAGAGTCAAGATTTTTACCCGTCTCTTGCGCACTACACTATTGAAATTTAAGATACAGAAGGGATGTCTTACTTTCCTGGCTCCTGCATCTAAAATTCTTTCTTAGTGGTGTACTTTTTCGCTTTCAATTGGCGCTAAGCCATTTTTAACGCGGAAATCATTGATCGCTGCTTTGATAGCGTCTTCGGCTAATACCGAGCAGTGAATTTTTACCGGTGGAAGTGCAAGCTCTTCAACGATATCCATGTTGTCTATTTTCATAGCATCGTCAATGCTTTTGCCTTTAAGCCACTCTGTAGCCAATGATGAAGAAGCGATTGCCGAACCGCAACCGAATGTTTTAAATTTTGCATCGGTGATAACATTGTTATCATCAACCTGGATCTGCAGGCGCATTACGTCGCCGCACTCAGGTGCACCAACTAAACCGGTACCTACTTTGTGGCTGCTTTTATCCAAAGTGCCCACATTGCGGGGGTTAGTGTAGTGATCGATTACTTTATCTGAATATGCCATTTTTTTAAAGTTCTAAGTAGTAAGTTATAAGTTCTGAGTCTTTTGCAAGACTCTTATATGTCAAATCGAAAATGGGGATCCGAAATCGAAAATCCCAAATCCGAAATTAAATTAATGTTCTGCCCACTCAATTGAGTTAAGGTCGATACCTTCTTTAAACATTTCCCATAGTGGTGAAAGATCACGCAGGTGGGTAACCGCTTTCTTGGTTACTTCAACAGCGTAATCAACTTCCTCTTCGGTAGTAAAGCGGCCTAAGCCAAAACGGATAGAAGAGTGTGCCAGGTCGTCAGACAGGCCTAAGCTTTTCAATACATATGACGGCTCCAATGAAGCAGAAGTACAAGCCGAACCTGATGATACAGCCAGATCTTTCATCGCCATCATCAAACCTTCGCCTTCAACATATTTGAATGAAATATTAGCTACATGTGGTAAACGATGTTCTACATTACCGTTTATATAGCTTTCTTCCAATACAGTTAAAGCTGATTGCAGTTTATCGCGTAAACCCGAAAGGCGTTTTGCTTCGCTTTCCATTTCCTGGGCGCAAAGTTCGCAGGCTTTACCTAAACCAACAATACCAGGTACGTTAAGGGTACCAGAACGCATACCACGCTCGTGACCGCCACCGTCCATTTGGGCAGTAACTTTAACCCTTGGGCCTTTACGGCGTACGTATAATGCGCCAACGCCTTTAGGACCATATATTTTATGTGCTGATAAGGCCAATAAGTCAATACCATCAGCGTTAACGTCAACAGGGATTTTACCAACTGCCTGGGTGGCATCTGTCATGAACAAAGCACCGTGTTTGTGGGCAATGGCAGCAATTTCTTTAACTGGTTGTATAACACCAATTTCATTGTTACCATACATGATAGATACCAGGATAGTTTCAGGGGTCATTGCTGCTTCAAGCTCGGCTAAATCAACAAGTCCATCTTCTTTAACAGCAAGGTAAGTTACCTTACCACCCAGTTTCTCAACGTGTTTGCAGGCATCAAGCACAGCTTTATGCTCTGTAACTGCGGTTATGATGTGGTTACCTTTGTCTTTGTACATTTCAAATACCCCTTTAATAGCAAGGTTATCTGATTCTGTAGCACCAGAGGTAAAGATGATCTCTTTTTCAGATGCGCCGATCAGTTTGGCAACCTGTTCGCGTGCGTAATCAACCGCCTCCTCTGCAACCCAGCCAAACGCATGGTTACGGCTTGCTGCATTACCAAATTTTTCGTTAAAATATGGTAACATAGCCTCCAGTACCCTTGGGTCCATCGGTGTAGTTGCATTGTTATCTAAATAAATTGGGATATTCATAGTCCTTTTGAAATATATTAACAAAACAAAGATACGCAAGTTTTTATCTAAATTCAGCTAAAATACTTCGCAATTAATCAAAGCTGACCATTAATTTACAATATTTGGACATGAACAAAGTGGAGCACATTGGCATAGCGGTTAACAATGTTAAATTAGCAGGTGAAATTTATTCCAAATTGCTGAACACGCCGGTATATAAAACCGAAATTGTAGAAAGCGAAGCGGTTGAAACTGCTTTTCTGCAAAGCGGACCCAATAAAATAGAACTGCTCCAGGCACTTAATGATGATAGTGCTATAGCTAAGTTTATATCAAAAAGGGGAGAGGGGATTCATCATATAGCTTTTGATGTTGATGATATTGAGGCTGAAATGGATCGTTTGAAGGCTGAAGGCTTTGTATTACTTAACGATAAACCTAAACGTGGGGCCGATAATAAATTGGTATGCTTTGTACACCCTAAGAGTGCTAATGGTGTTTTGATAGAACTTTGTCAGGGCAACGATTATCCGGAAAAAACTAAACGCAAAGAGTTGACCCTGGAAGACGAGCTCAGCCTGTTTCAGTTCCGAAATAAATTGATTATTCCAGATGATTTACTTGCTTATCTGAAATTAACAGACGAAGAGATTGATGCCTATAATGAGGATATGTTTGTGTTTTACAAATTCTCCGAATTTAAAAGCGTAAAAGAAGAAGTTAGTGATTATGGCGGGGTACCAGACTATCGCAAAATAGTGGATATATTACCACAACATCAAAACTGTTTTGTATTTGCAGAATATTCAATACACCTAATGGTATTTGCTATCAGGTTATATGATGATAATAGTGACAAAAATGAGGTTTACACTATTTGTGGTAGTAGTTATGAAGTTGTAGCAAATTCGTTTGAAGAGTTTATGGCAATTTATAAGGATGATTTTAGCAAATTATTTATTTAATATATTGCTTGTGTTAGATAGTAGCGGTACCGGCCAAGCGCGCAATGCCCGCAGGCGTATTTATCTAACATGTTTATAGTCAATTCCTTCAAATATTGTTTTCACCTGGCTATGAACCATGAACTATTATCCATAAACAATAATGAACTATTTTTAATTTGCTATTCCGAATTACACTTTTATTATTACATTTGCACCTCTTTTAAGTAAAGTACAGAAGGTAAGTTTATATAATATAATGAAAAAAGATCTGCATCCATCAAACTATAGGTTAGTTGTATTTAAAGATATGTCAAACGACTACTCTTTTATCACTAAATCTTGCATCGATACCCGCGAAACCGTTAAATGGGAAGATGGTAACGAATATCCATTGGTTAAATTAGAGATTTCTCATACTTCGCACCCGTTCTACACCGGTAAAATGAAACTGGTTGATACTGCAGGTCGTATTGACAAATTCCGTTCACGTTACAACAAGAAGTAATTTTTGTTTAAACAATATTTACAAGTCCCGGCTTTGCAGTCGGGACTTTTTTTATTTTTGCGCCATGGCAATTATCCTTTTTGACGATAACGCACATCAGTCGCTGCTGCCGCTTACCTTTACCAGGCCTGTAGCCGATCTTCGCATCGGTATATTCACCATTGCCGAAAAATGGGCTAAGCATTTAAACCAGGCTTGCTCCTTTCATACGCTTGATTACTTAAAAATAAAGTTCCCGGTAAGTATTGAGGCCGATAACGTTTTTATTAATGGTGCCATATGCCCCGATGAAAACCTGGTTGAAGCAATCAATAAACTGCAAACAGGGCAGGCGCTTAAATACAACGACCAGTTAATAGCCGTTAAACTTAAAGCTACGGATGCCTTGGGCTTTAACGCTGATGCTGATTTTGATGATGTTATAAGTTATCCTAACCTTTTTGTATCGATCAAATATCCTGAAGATATTTTCAGGAAGAATGATATTGAACTTCGCAAGGATTTTCAGCTGCTTACCAAAGGGCGCACCAGTGCAGTCATCAGTTCAACTAATATTGTTATTGGCGGCGATTTTTTTGCTGAAGAAGGGGCTGTTGCCGAGTGCTCTACATTTAACACCACTAACGGTCCTATTTATCTTTCGGCTAATACCGAAGTTTGGGAAGGTACCCATATCCGCGGGCCGTTTGCTATTTGCGAACATTCGCAGGTAAAAATGGGTACCAAAATTTATGGTGCTACAACAATAGGCCCATATTGCAGGGTTGGAGGCGAAATAAATAACTCGGTAATATGGGGATATTCGTCTAAAGGGCACGAGGGGTACCTCGGTAATTCGGTTTTAGGCGAATGGTGTAATATCGGCGCTGATACAAACAATTCCAATCTGAAGAATAACTATGCTGAGGTGAAACTTTGGGATTACAGCACGCAACGCTTGCGTAAAACAGGACTCCAGTTTTGCGGTTTGATCATGGCCGATCATGCTAAAAGCGGTATCAATACCATGTTTAATACGGGTACCGTAGTAGGTGTAGGGGCCAATGTTTTTGGTGCCGGTTTTCCAAGTAACTTTGTCCCCGATTTTTCATGGGGAGGAGCACAAGGTTTTGACGTTTATTTGATCAATAAAATGTTTGAAACCGCACAGAAAGTGTTTGACCGCCGGGATCATCGTGATTTTGACGAAACTGAACAAAATATACTAACAACCATATTTAAGCTGACAGAAGAGTACAGGACGTTTTAATTTGGTGAGTGGTTTATTGGGTTGATTGGGTGAGTAGTTGACAACGAATATACCATTTGATAAATCCAACTAACCATTCACTTAATCAACTAATCAACCACCCACTAAAATAATAAAATCATGAGAAAGAAAATCGTTGCCGGAAACTGGAAAATGAACCTTGATTACAATGAAGGTTTAGCTTTATTTTCAGAGATCATCAACATGGTTAAAGATGAGGCTACCGGCACGCAGGAAGCAGTGATCTGCAGTCCATTTATTCACATCCACAGCCTGGTACAACTATCAAAAGGTTATAGCAAAATTGCCGTTGGCGCACAAAATGCCCACCAGGAAGAAAAAGGCGCTTACACAGGCGAGATCTCTGCTAAAATGATCAAATCTACAGGTGCTGCTTATGTGATCCTTGGTCACTCAGAGCGCCGTCAGTATTTTGGCGAAACCAATGCTTTGCTTGCCAAAAAAACAGATACCGCTTTAAAGAATGATCTTCGCCCTATTTTCTGTATTGGCGAAACTTTGCAGGAGCGTGAAGCTAATACACATTTTGATGTGATTAAAACTCAACTGCTTGAAGGTGTATTTCATCTTGATGCTGAGCAATTTGCTAAATTAGTTATTGCTTATGAACCAGTTTGGGCTATCGGTACCGGTGTAACTGCTACCTCTGCACAGGCACAGGAGATCCACGAGTTTATCCGTAAAGAAATTGCTGCCAAATACAGCCAGGAAGTTGCTGATGCTACTACTATTTTATACGGTGGCAGCTGCAACCCAAGCAATGCTGCCGAGCTGTTTGCGCAGGCTGATATTGATGGCGGTCTTATCGGCGGTGCTTCGCTAAAATCACGCGATTTCACTGATATCGTTAAAACGTTTAATTAATATTAGTTATGAGATTTTAGATATGAGATCTGAGACAATGCTCAAACTTAATTTCAAACAGAAATGAGGTTTGCGCTGTTTATTAAAAAATAAACTCTCAAATCTCATATCTCACGTCTCAATCTAACAGAAGCATGAAGCTTTTAAAAGTTCTTTTACCGGTTTTGATCGACTTTGGCATTTTTTGGGCAGTGGTGTATATCAACATGCCCGATCATCCCATGCGTATTGGCGAAATTGGTAACGGGAATTTGTATAGCCTTATGGCTTACTTCAGTCTTTTTTGGGGCTTGCTGCTTGCCGATGGTATTCTCACGCAATACCTGATCATTACACCGCTTTGGAATTGGGTTAAACATAAAGGTGCCCTGGCCCGTTTTATTGCCGGAGCCTGCATTGCCCTGGTTTGTATATTATTTGGCGGAGCCCTCAGTTACATTATATGGCTACCCGAAGAAGGATACAGCCCCTTGCTTAGTTTTTGGTGGTACATGACCGAAATACAGGCTGTTTACTGGCTTGTTAACTTCGTTGTGCTGTATTTGCTCGACAGGAAAAGAGCAGGTGCCGATAGCGGGCAGGTTGAGCCTGAAGTTGCAGGTTAACCCCGCTCTCTTATTAGCTGGTTTTGTGTAGAGTGTTAATGACAAAAAAACAAAATGAATTATTACGAACTATTTTTTACAACCATCACTACCGAAGATTATCAGCAGGACCTGCTGATAAATGCTTTGGGCGAGATAGGTTTTGATACTTTTGAAGAGCTTGAGCTTGGTTTTAAGGCTTATATCCCCGAAGATATTTTTGACCAGCAGGCGCTTGATGAGCAGTTATTACCTTATAAATCCCTGTTCACTTTTAGTTACGAGGTAACCCTTATCCCTCAAAAAAACTGGAACGAGGTATGGGAAAGCAACTTTGAACCGATAGAAATAGGCAATAAGATCTATGTAAGGGCAACTTTTCATGAACCTAAGCCTGAGTTTGAATACGAGATCGTGATCGATCCTAAAATGGCATTTGGCACCGGGCACCACCAAACCACGGCCATGATGCTGGGCCTGATGCTGGAAAATGAATTTGCAGGTAAAAAGGTGCTTGATATGGGCTGCGGTACCGGGATCCTTGCTATTATGGCCGCCAAATTAGCTGCTGATGATATCACGGCCATTGATTACGATCCTGTTTGCTATGAAAGCACTATCGAAAATTCGGCTCTGAATAATGTAAGCAATATCAAACCACTTTGTGGTTCAAAAGAGGTTATTCCTGATGAGCAATATGATACCATTCTGGCTAACATTAACCGCAATATTCTTATCGACCAGATGCAGCGCTATGCCGAAGTATTAAAAGCTGATGGAGAGATCTACTTCAGTGGTTTTTATGAATCGCCAGATCTGGATATCATTACAGATGAAGCACGGAAGTATGGCCTGAAATATATCACCCATAAGAAAGACAAAGAATGGGTTGCCGCTAAGTTTATAAAGTAAGAGCCCTAAAATAAAGTTATGTCATTGCGAGGAGGGACGACGAAGCAATCGCATACTATGCATATCCGCCCTGTAAAGTATGCGATTGCCACGCTATCGCTCGCAATGACATAAAAATATTAATACCCCACAGTAAACCTTCTCTTCACAAACTGGTTGTTTTCCAATTCATCCAGTATAGCAACTGCTAAATCTTCAACTGAAATTTCGTGCTCGTGTTTGTCATTAAATACCGGTTCATCTGTGCCTGTGCGGTATACGCCTGTACGGGTACCTGGGTGCAGGTTAATAGCGGGGCTCAGGAACGTCCAGTCTAACTCTTCTTCTTTTTTGATGATGTTCAGGTAGTCGCGGGCTGCGGTAGCGCCGGCTTTCCATTCGGCAGGGAATTGGGGGCTATCAACTAATTGCACGCCTGGCGCAATGTAAAGGCTCCCTGCACCGCCTATAACCAATAAGCGTTTTATTCCGGCTTGCTTAGTTGCTTGCTGTATAGCTTCAGATCCCTTTATAAAATCGTTATACAGATTGGGGTTTGTCCAGCCTGCATTAAATGAGTTTACTACCGCGTTATGGCCTTTCAAAGCTTCTGTTAACTCATTAACATTATATACGTCGGCAGTTTTGAGTGTTAGCCTGGAGTTTTCAATATCCGTTTTTGGATTGCGGGCTATGGCTGTTACCTCGTATCCTCGTTGTAAGGCTTCTGCTAATACTGCTTTTCCTACAAAGCCTGTGGCTCCAATTAATGCTATTTTCATTGTTTTTTGGTTTTTATATTGTAATTAAAATTGTTACAGTTTGTTTTAAAATTTTTTAATCGAATTGATTTACAAAATCAAAAATGGTTATGGTACTTAATTTTTTGATTATAGCTGCTTCAACATCATCAGCCAGGTGGTCAAGATGGGCACCAATTTGCTTGCCGACCGGGCAATCAGGATTGGGCTTGTTTTTGGCCTGGCCCAAAGCAGGTGGTAGTTTTACAGCCTTGTAAACATCGGCAAGAGTAATTTTTTGTGGTGGAAGGGCAAGGCTATACCCGCCGGTTTTACCTTCTTTACTTTCAATAAGGCCACAGGCGCGTAGTTTGCGCATCTCTTTACGTACTAAAACCGGATTTACATTCATGCTGCCAGCTACGTAATCTGACGATAACAGTTCACCCGGCTGTTTGCAAAGCAGGGTTAATACATGGGTTGCTATTTGGAATTGTCCGTTCATTTATCTGTAATAAAAAATATTACAGTACAAAAGTGAAATTTAAATTTTAAAAAGAAGAATTTTTTGCGCTTTTTTGCGCACTAAATTACAATGGGGTGAAGATCCCGGTTCAGATTATTAGTAAAAAATACCATGTTGTAGGTATGTTTTTGAACGATTAATTTGTTTTAATTTAAAGGATTTGCCAATCGCAACAATTAACTACACTTTTAAATAAAATTTTACGCAAATTAGTTGATAATTAGCGTGATAATAAATATTATTGTAAAGTAATTAACTTTTGCGAAACCTACACTATTAATTTAACCAAATGAAAACTCTCGGAAAAAAAATCAGATTATTACGTCATCAAAAAGGGTGGAGCCAGGAGGATGTTGCAAAGAGATTGGATATTTCAATTCCTGCTTTCTCAAAGATTGAAACGGGGATTACCGATATAAATTTGTCAAGACTTGAGCAGATAGCAAATTTATTTGAAATGTCTGTAGTTCAGTTGCTTACATTTAATGATAACGAGCAGGATCAGAAATTTGTTAACGAGTTGGAAACCGTTAATAAACGTTTAATGGACCGCGAAACTGAAGTAATCGATTTGCAGAAAAAAGTAATTGAACTATTTGAAGAACTTCGACATTCAAAAGTAACCGCATAATTTTTGAGGCCCGGTTTGGCCGGGCTAATCAAAAATGTAACGCATTGTTAAATGCTTTTTGCCAAATGTAGCGCCAACTGCTTCATGGATGGCTATCATTTTGTCGTTGAAATCTCCTACCCAGGATAATTCAAGCTCATCATAACGCTTGAGCGGCAACACATATTCCTTTAATTTTATAAACATTGCCGATTCGAGGCCGTGTTTTTGATACTTTGGTTTAGTACCCATTACAATGGCGCGCATGCGGGATACCCCTTTCCACCGGTAATATAAAAACTTAAGTTTACCAATAAGGTTCAGCTTGCCGTTAAGCGGTTTAAGCATTTGGTTGGCATCAGGTAAAATGATCATGAATGATGCAGGTTCATCATCAACGTAAGCAAACCAAATCAGTTTTGGGTCCATCAGTGGCTTCATTTTTTCAAAGCTTTCCATGATGGTGCTGTATGTAATGGGGACAAAATTTTCAAAGTCTTTCCATCCGTCGTTATAAACCTCAATAAAATCGGCTGCAAACTTTTCTATTTTTTTTATTTCGAAATGCCTGAAATCATAACCTGGTTTTTGGGCCACCCAGTTGGCAATTTTGGTAAATCGTTCGGGAAAAGGTTTATGGGCGTCAACGTGGTTGGTGATCTGGGCGTATTGGGTTTTAAAGCCGTATTCATCAAAAAAGGCCTGGTAATACGGATAGTTATAGTTCATGCCGTATGACGGAGGGGTAAAGCCTTCAACAAGTAAGCCCCAAAAGTTATCATTTTCACCAAAGTTGATGGGGCCATCCATGGCTTTCATGCCATTTTCTTTAAGCCAGCTCTTTGCCGTGTCAAATAAGAGGAAAGCCGCTTTTTTGTTATTGATGCATTCAAAAAAGCCCATCCCGCCTGTTGGCTGTTCATAATTGTACGCCTTTTTTTCATTTATGAACGCTGCAACCCGGCCAATTAGTTTGCCATTATCATCGGTAAGGATCCAGCGGGTACATTTTCCATGCTGGTGAAAATTGTTTTTTGCGGGATTGAATACAGCCTCGATATCATTATCAAGCGGACAAACCCAGTTTGGATCGTCTTTATAAATGATGCGGGCCACATCCAGGAACGCTTTTTTTGATGTTTTGTCCTGTACTTCAGTTACTTTCATACTTGTTGGTGCCGGTAGATAATAAAAAAAGCATCCAGAGGCATAGTCTGAATGCTTTACAAAATACTATATTTTTAAATACTAATAATCGTCTTCGTCTTCGTCATCAAATGACTCATAACCACCTCTGCCCAGATCATCGTCTAAGGGGCCGTCAAAGTCATCATCATCGTCATCATACTTCTTCGTTGCTTTTGTTGGCTCCAGATCATCATCCTCCGCATCGTTATCAGAGTCTTGGACCTTTTTAGTGTTCGGTTTCTTTGGCGCTCCCATTGTAATGGATTTTATAAATTAAACTTCGTCAATAATAATAATTTAAATCAGATAAAGAAAAGCGTTTTTTCAGATCCTTTATCTTTACCGATTCAATAGTAAAAATAATTAAAATTGATTTTTTTTAAAACAGAAATTAAAATTATTCTGATTGTTCGCCAATGGTGGCGGTATTGTTTGTAAAGTCCTTAAGTTGAGGCAATTCCTCAATGCTGTTAATGCCAAAATAGTCCATAAACAACAAACTTGTGCCGTAAAGTATAGGTTTTCCAAGCCCTTCTGATTTGCCAACTATAGCTATCAGCTCTTTTTCCAGTAATTTTTGGATCGAATAATCACAGTTTACTCCTCTTATTTGTTCAATATCGGGTTTGGTTACCGGTTGCTTATAAGCGATGATGGCAAGGGTTTCCAAAGCGGCCTGGCTCAATTTTTTCTTTGATCGTTGCAGCTGCAGCAAATTGATAACGGCATGGTATTCCTTTTTAGTGAGGAATTGATAGCCGTTGCCAATTTTAACTAATTCAATAGCTAAGCTATGATGCTGATACTTTTCATGGATCCTGTTTATAGCATCAGTTACTTCTTCGCTGGCAAAATCACGTTCAAACGCCGCCTGGAGGCAATACATAATCTCTTCCAGCCTGATTGCCTGTTCTGACGCAAAAATTAGTGCCTCTACGTATTGTTCCATTTTTTAAGTCGAAAGCCTACAGTCTTAAGTTCAAAGTCTTAATCTTAAATACAAAGTCAATAATCTTGGATTGAGAGCTATTGACTTAAAACTTAGGGCTTGAGACTTAAAACTTCCGACTTAATACTAATAATTTATAACCTGTTCTTCAATTTCAACGGGGATGTCGCGCCACTCGTATCGCTGGGTACGAAGTTGCGGTTCAAAGCCAGCTTCTTTAATAGACTCCTGGATGCCTTTGGCGGTAAACCTGTGCGGCGCACCGGCTGCCGATACTACATTTTCCTCAATCATGATAGAGCCAAAATCGTTAGCGCCTGCATGTAAGCAAATTTGGGCAACCTGTTTACCTACAGTAAGCCACGAAGCCTGGATGTTTTTAACGTTTGGCAACATAATACGGCTCAGTGCAATCATGCGGATATATTCATCGCCGGTTACATTATTGGTGATGCCGCGTACTTTACGTAAAAGGGTACCATCATCCTGGAAAGGCCATGGAATAAATGCTATGAAGCCGTAATTGCCTTCTGGTTTCTCGGCCTGTACTTCACGGATCCAAACTAAATGCTCGAAGCGCTCTTCAATAGTTTCGATATGGCCAAACATCATGGTTGCAGATGTTGGCAGGTTAAGCTGATGAGCGGCACGCATTACGTCAAGCCATTCTTTACCGCCGCATTTGCCTTTTGAGATCAGGCGGCGAACACGGTCGTTCAAAATTTCGGCACCGGCACCTGGCAATGAATCCAAGCCGGCCTCCTTCATGGCCCTTAATACTTCAATGTGAGGCATGCCCTCTAATTTGGCAACATGCGCAATTTCAGGTGGACCTAATGAATGTAGCTTTAATTTAGGATATAGCTGCTTCAGTTCGCGGAACAGATCAGTATAAAATTTCAGCCCCAAATCAGGGTGGTGACCGCCTTGTAACAACAGCTGATCGCCGCCATAACGGAACGTTTCCTCTATCTTCTTTTTATATGTTTCAATGTCAGTTATGTAACTGTCTTCGTGACCAGGACGGCGGAAGAAATTACAAAACTTGCAATTAGCGATACAAACATTGGTGGTATTAACATTACGGTCTATTTGCCAGGTAACCTTACCATGCGGAACCTGTATTTTACGAAGTTCGTTGGCAGTGTACATCAACTCGGCAGTAGAGGCGTTGTTATACAGGTAAACGCCTTCTTCAAGCGTTAAAAAATCAAACCGCAACGCGCGTTGCAACAGATCGGCTGTATTCATATCAGGCAAATATACGTAAGTTGATAATTTGATTTTGCCCGCTGTTAAATAATTGACAAAAAAGATAGAAAGGAAGAAGCGGAAAGCTCAAGGCCTAAAGCCCAATGCTTATCATTCCCTGAGCTATCAGCTTTTTGCCTTTAGCTTTAAGCTTTCGGCTTTCAGGTCAAGAAACCACCTTCCCTTTATCCAGCCTCAAAACCTTATCAACACTGTTAGGGATTTCATGCTGATAGTGAGTTACATAAATGAGGGTAACATTACCGAGGCTGCAAATGGTATCAACCAGGTTTTTAAAGTGGAGTTGCTGATGATCATCCATGCCCTGGCAGGGTTCGTCAAAAATTAATAACGCCGGGTTTTTGATAAGGGCCCGGGCCAGCAGGCAGAGGCGCTGTGCACTTGCCGGGATATTTTTGAGTAATACGCGTGCATACTTTTCAATTTCCAAAGCCTTCATCCATCTTAATGCAACTTCCGCACGTTCTTTATTACTGAGCCTGAACAGCCCAAGGGTGTCATAATAACCAGATTCGATCACCTGCAAGCAACTGTTATCGGTGGGGAAGTACTGGTGCAGTTCGGGAGATACAAAGCCGATCTTCTTTTTGATATCCCAGATGCTTTCGCCGGTGCCGCGTTTTTTATCAAATAAAATAATGTTATTAGCATAAGCCTGCGGGTTATCGCCATTGATCAGGCTTAGCAAAGTTGATTTTCCGGCACCGTTTGGCCCCAGTAAAGCCCAATGCTCACCGGGCTTGATCTGCCAGTTTACATTATTCAAAATTATCTTATCGCCATATTGAATATGTACCTCCTCCATTTTTACAATTTGTGCATAAGCAGCAGGGTTCTTATCAATATTGAGTAACGCACTTAGTTCGCCTGTGTCAATGGTGTCGGTATTATCTATCTGAAATAATTCGGGCTTAAAATCCTGTTTGGCACTTTGGTGCACAATAGCCCCCTTACTTAACACGGCTATATGTGTTATAGCCGCCGGTATTTCATGAACCGAGGTGGCCATAATAACATTAATGCCCGAAGCTGTGATCTGTTCAATGATATCATTAAATTCTTCACGGGTTCTTACATCGAGGCCGGTTAAAGGACTATCGAGCATGAGCAATAAGGGGTTTTTAAGTAGTGCCGCAGCCAGCATAAGGCGTTTGGTTTCGCCGTTTGACAATTTGATGATCTGTTTATTTAACAGTGCATCAAGCCTTAATAACGAAACTACTTTTTCAAATGTCCATGATGCATCGGCACCCAAAAATTTAGGTACAGTATTAAGATAATCCACTACAGAAAGCGCGTCTTCCGAGTCGGACGAGTTATAGCGTTGCTGGTAATAAAAATCAGTGGTGTTTGAAAGATTACGGAAATGATGTTTGGGTTCAACCAGGGCTATGAGCTTATGCGGCGTAGCTATATCATTAGCGTTAAAAAAGCGGGCATAATCATTCCAGAAATGGTAATTGATTTCGCCTCCGGTAACATTGAAACGCCCTGCTATGGTTTGTAGCAAGGCGCTTTTTCCTGATCCGCTTTCACCGATAAGGGCCCAGCTTTCGCCTTTATTTATATTGAAGCTTAAGCCGGTAAATAATGTTGTATTTAAGAAACGTACAGTTGCTTTATTTATTGATAGAAGTGCATTTGTCATAGCTTAACAAGTAGAGTAGCGCGTAAATGTACTCATCTGGGTTAAAGCCATGAAATTTTTTATGGATTTATATATTAACCATCCTCCCAACAGTTTTAAGCTGTACGCTTTAATGTATCGGCTGAAGCCGGCACTTCGTTTATTTTTTTATTAAGCCGGTTCCAGGTTTCAAAGTCGACTGTAAGTGATTTTACCAAATTTTTACAGCTTTTGTTAGGACACGTTAACACCCAATATTTTTTTTGCTGCTCAACATGTGGCCTTCTGCCGCATTTGATACAGTTTTCACATTGAATGTTGGGTTGTACCTGTATTATCATAATTAGTGGAAATAAATTGTTAATAATATTTTATAAAAACACATCCTCTTACAGCAGGCAGAGGATTTATAACCGTCAATAAATTCTTGATATTTTTTGTGGTTTATAATGTTGCTATATTAACACCTGCCATCGGTATTTGTTTTTTCAGGCAACGGTTATTTATAAAATATTTAAAACCGCATTACCGCTTAATAAACAACTATTGATCTTTTAGAGCCTATTCAAAGTCTTAGCCTGTGGTGCAGGCTGTTTACCGGCAACAATACAATAATTGTATACATCTGCATACAATAGCTGCTTTAAAAATCCGTGTGTTACAAACAGATGCCCGCCTGGGGGGCTATTGTTAAAAAGGCCTGATTATTGCATTCGGGTTAACACAATTAATGACCGGAATAAACCATCATTAAACTTTATCTATTTAAACATCAGTCATGAAAAACTTACATTTTTTACTATTTGCGTTTGTGCTGTTTACATTAAGCAGTTGCTCGGTTATAACCGGTATATTTAAAGCTGGTGCCATTGCAGGTATCATTGCGGTTATTGTGGTAATCGCCGTTATCATCTGGATCATTTCGCTTTTTCGTGGAAAGAATTAATTTCTTTTTGAGATATTTTTTATATAATTAATTAAACAATTTGACTTTTGAAAGGTTGATTATTATATAAAAACATCTAATCATGGAAAATACACAAGCAACCGTACAAATTTTGAATGATCTGATACAGATCAACAACGACAGGATTGAGGGCTATCAACGTGCTTCAAAAGATTTAAAAGAAGATGATGCCGATTTAAAATCGCTTTTCACAAGGCTTATTGGGCAAAGTCAGGGCTATAAACTTGCTTTGGGTACCGAGGTTAGTGCTTTTGGAAAAGATATCGAAACCGGTACAACTACAAGCGGCAAAATACACAGGGTTTGGCTTGATGTTAAAGCAGCTTTTACTGGGCATGATACCCATAACGTACTTGAGGAATGTGAGTTTGGTGAAGATGCTATTTTAAAAGCATACCGGACAGCACTTGAGGATGAGAATTTGCCGGCCTACCTGCGGGAAACCATCAGCCAGCAGGAAAGTGAATTACTTGATGCTCATGATGAGGTTAAAGCACTGCGTGATAGTGTTCATTAAACTATTGGACATTTATTATTGGGTTAACAGGAGGGAGCAGTTTTATAACTGCTCCTTTTTTGTTATCAAACTATAATGTTTAGTTTACTGGCTGAGTGCTTATGTTAACGTCTTTTACCTGCCAGCTATTTTTTTCCGCCCAGTCACCATTGGTGTATTGCATTTTAACTTCCCAGGCCGATTGCACCATCTTGCCGCTTTCGTTTTCAACTTTCACCGTTGATTGCACCTGGTAGCTGCTGGTTGTGGTGTCGATATCGGATTTAAATGCATTTTCCGGAAACACCGCTTTTTCGGGCTGTTTCAGTTTATCCTTTACAAATTGTTTGGCCATGGCAAAAGCTTCCTTTGGTGTTGGCTTGCGGTTAAGATGCACCGTGCTGTTTTTACTTATGCCCATTACTACAATAATAAATGTTATTGCAAAAGCTATAGCAAAAAGGGTAGCGGTACGGATGTGGGGATGACGGTGCCAGCGGATGTTTTTACGCTCGTCGGCACTGAGGGCTTTCCATTCAGAATATTTCATATTTTATTGCTTAACACATTAAGCAATACCGGCAGAAATTGTTTGAAAAGTATTGGGCAAAAAAAATGCCCCGGAAAACCAGGGCATTTTTTTAACATAAAAAGTTAAATTACTTTTTAGTAGTGTCTTTTTTAGTAGTGTCAGCAACAGCAGCTTTAGAAGTATCAGCTTTAGAAGTGTCAGCTTTAGTAGTGTCAGCAGCCATTTTAGAAGTATCAGCTTTAGAAGTATCAGAACCTGAAGCTGAAGAAGAACCTTTACAAGCAGCGAAAGAAACAGCGATAGCTAAAGCTAAAAAGCCTAATTTGAAGTTTTTCATTTCTTAAATTTTTTAATAAGTGATTTAATAGTTTACACCTTAATACCAGAAATAAAAAAAGGTAACCCATAATTTTAAAAAAAAATTACAAGTCACCTTTTTTATTGATGGATAACTAAAAAATCAATAGAAAAAAATTAAAAATGATATTTAACTGCTTCCTATTATATGGGATAATTATTTTTTAGTAGTGTCTGCTTTAGTAGTATCAGCTTTAGTAGTATCAGTAGAAACTTTAGTTGTATCAGTAACAACTTTAGTTGAATCAACTACAGTTTTAGTAGTATCTTCACCACCTTTTTTAGCATCACCGTTACAAGCTGAAAAAGAAGCTGCAAGAACTAAAGCTACGAAACCTAATTTGAATGAATTTTTCATTTTTTGAAGTTTTAAAATGTTAATGTTTTGTGATCGTTTGATAGTTAATACAGGTTATTGAAAAAGGTAACCCATAAAAATTAACTAATTGTAAATTCTTAGGATTATTAGTTTAATATGACTGTTTCTGCAAGCGGTTTTTTTATTGCAGATTTGCCTGCATAGTTTTTAACATAGGGTTACCTTGTTTGCCTGCGGGTATTAAATATTAAACTAAAGCATTACACAATTGTTACAGGCGAGGAAATGTAATGCCAATGTTATTAATTTATTTTAGTTTGATTTTTTTTGATAATAGTGGGTTACAATTTGGCCTAAATAGTATTAAGAGTGAATAAAGACTTAAAAGCTTCGGCTCCAACAGATAGTGAGATAGTTCTTGGGATACTTAATAATTCGGAAATAGTGCTGAAAAGGCTCTATACAACCTATTTTCCGATGATATTACAGTTGATCATCAACAACAATGGCGATGAAGATGATGCCAAAGATATTTACCAGGAAGCCATTATAGTTCTTTATAATAAGATTAAAGGCGGGGATTTTGAGCTTAACAGTAAGCTTAAAACATATATATACTCGGTTTGCAGGCGGCTTTGGCTCAAAAGGCTAAGTCAAATGAACAGGTACGGCGGTGATATCAGGGATTTTGAAGAACACCTGCCCGTTGAAGAAGAGGTTGAAAGCCATAGTGACAGGGATATCCAATTTGGTAAAATGGAGAGTGCTCTCCAGCAATTAGGGGAACCTTGTAAAACTATTATGGAAGATTTTTATATCAAAAACAGATCGATGCAGGAGATCTGCGAACGTTTTGGCTATACCAATGCAGATAATGCTAAAACGCAAAAGTATAAATGCCTGCAAAGGCTGAAGAAATTATTTTTTCAGCAAAAATAAGGAGATCAAGAGATGAGTGATAACCAGCTTACGGAATTTATTGAACGGTACTTTGACGGCAGCATGACCGCCGAAGAACGCGTTCAATTTGAATTGCTTCGCAAAAATGATGCGGCGGTTGAAAGTAAAGTTACCGAACACGTTAAGTTTATAGGCTTATTGAAGCAATATGGTGAAAAGCTTGAGCTTGAAAGGCGTTTAAACGATATTCACAGTGAGATTGATGTTCATGCGCTGAAGGAAGAGGTGATGATCCACCCGGTATGGATTGTGCGTATGTGGCGTAATCATCATTCAAAAATATCGGTTGCGGCTTCAATCGCCATTTTTGGTGTTTTGACTATCTTAATTCTTACTGGTAAGTTAAGTAGCGATAAATCGAAATACGAACAGCTGGTAAACAAGGTAAGCAACGTGGAGAAAGCCGTAGCCCAGATAGGTCATGGTAGTATCGCCGTAAAACCTAAGATAGTGAAGAGCCCTCCGGCTAATTTCAGAGGAACGGGTTTTGCCTTAACATCAAATGGTTATTTAGTTACCGATTACCACGTAATTAAAAACGCCGATTCGGTTTATGTGCAGAATGCAGCTGGCGAATCGTTCCACGCTAAAGTAATTTATACCGAACCTCAATATGATCTGGCTATATTACAGATCAACGATTCAACTTTTAAGAATCTCGGCCCTGTACCTTATAACCTGAAAAAAGCTGAAAGTGATTTGGGTGAGAACGTTTACACCTGGGGATATCCCGGCGATAATGTAGTATTTAGCGCAGGCTCGCTGTCATCTGCAGCCGGCTACTCAAACGATACCACCGAATATCAGGTATCACTACCTGTAAACCCAGGTAACAGCGGTGGCCCTTTGCTTGATGAAAAAGGTAATGTTATAGGCATTATTACAGCAAGGCAAACACAAATGGCAGGTGCTTCTTTCGCAAAGAAATCAGCATATCTGCTGAAAACTATTCAGAATATTCCAACAGATTCATTATCGAAAACACTGAACCTGAATAATAAAAATATGCTCGCCGGTTTAAGCCGCAAACAGCAGCTTAAAAAGCTTAAAAACTACGTGTTCATGGTTAAGGTATATAACCAGTAATCAATAGCCCACTCAATAAAAATTAATATATTAAAATGAGAAGAGACGCCGTGAGGTGTCTCTTTCTTGTTTAGCGATATTTTTTTGCAACCCGTCATTGCGAGGCACGAAGCAATCCCCGATTTACAGAGCCGTTCTATATAGTTCGCGATTGCTTCGTGCCTCGCAATGACGGGATGGAGATATTGGTTTTTACCTATCCACCTCACCCAAAACAAAGTCGATAGAGCCTACTATAGCTATCAGATCAGCAATTAATACGCCTTTTGATAGTTCGGGCAATACCGAAAGGTTATTAAAGCTTGGGCCGCGGGATTTTACGCGGGTTGGGATCTCAGATTTACCATCTGTCGTAAAATAAAAACCAAGCTCGCCTTTGGCACCTTCACAACGTACGTAGTAATCCTGCGCCTTGGGAATAGTTTTGCGTGGCATTTTAGCTCGCGGATCAAAATCGGGCATGCGTTTCAGCTCTTTTTGCAAACGGTCAAGGCATTGTTCAACTATTCTTAATGATTGCTCAATCTCATCAACACGTACCTTATACCTGTCCCAGCAGTCGCCAACTTTACCCATGAGGCCCGTACCAACCGGAATTTCAAAATCAATTTCAGGGTAAGCCGAATAATTATCGATACGGCGCAAGTCCCATTTTAAACCTGATGCACGTAACATTGGCCCTGAGCAGCCATAGTTTATAGCTACATCAAGCGGTAAAACACCCACATTGGCCGTGCGCGAAATAAATACCTGGTTATCGGTAAGCAACTGGTTAAGTTCAACCATTTTAGGTTTAAAGTATTCCACGAAATCGCGGCAGCGTTCCTCAAAACCAACCGGAAGGTCATAAAACAAACCGCCCACCCAAATGTAATTGTATAACATGCGCGAGCCCGAAGCCCATTCCAACATGCCCATAATATGTTCCCTGTCCCTGAAACACCAAAGGAAGGGGGTAAAGGCACCTATATCAATGCCGTAAGTACCAATAGCTATGAGGTGCGATGCTATGCGGTTAAGCTCGCAAACCAGCACGCGGATATATTCTACACGTTTAGGGATATCTTTATCAATGCCCATCATCCTTTCAACACCCATTACAAAGGCATGGCTGTTATTCATGGAAGCCAGGTAATCCAGCCTGTCGGTAAAAGGAATGGTTTGCTGATAGGTTAATGATTCGGCATGTTTTTCAAAGCAGCGGTGCAGGTAACCGATATGAGGAATAACATCTTTTACTATTTCGCCATCGGTGATCAGTTCAAGGCGTAAAACACCATGGGTTGAGGGGTGCTGCGGGCCGACATTAAGGATCATATCCTCAACGCTGGCATCGGCAATTTTTTTGTTATACCTAAGTAGGGCTTCTTCGTATTTAGGGTTTGTAATGACCAATTTTATATCCTGTTAAATTAGTATCCGGCCGGATTGTTTGAGATACACGGCCGGATACCAAAAATCAGCTTTTTTTTTCATTTATCAGGATATTTGTCCTGTAAAAATGAAGTAAAAACAAAGCGGTTATTTAACTGTGGATTTGTCTGCCATTTTGCTTAGCTGAGTGGCTACCCAGGCGTAGCCGTACATGGCAATTGCTTTTGCCTTGCTGTCACGGCTTTTGAAGGTCCAAACATCCTTCATAAATTCCTTATGGTTTTTATTATTCAGTGTATCAAATGCAACTGATATGGTAGGGGTTAATGAATACGCCGAATGCCAGGTGCCAAAAGGAATGAACAATGTTTCGCCCGGGCCTACAACAAAATGTATTGGGGTAGCATCTTTGTATTTCGGATATTTTTCATAATCAGGTTCAAAAATATTCAATTCTGAACGCCAGGGATCATCTGGTCGCGGATAAAGCATATCTTCCTGTCCGCGCGGGAACACGGTAAAGCGTTTTTCGCCATAAAGCTGTGTTATCCAGGCGTTAAGGTGATAATAATCAATGTGCATGTAAGGAAACCTGCCACCGGGACCGCCAACAAACATTTCAATAGCGCCACCCCATTTACCGATATTGAACATTTTATTACGCAGCCAGTTTGGCGACGCGTAATTCAGGTCAAGCGGATCCAAAAGCGGCATCAACTCGGGAATGGTTGACGGGATATCGAAAATCATAGGATAGGGGGCCGGCTTATCTTCAGTGCTGGCCTCAACCATATCCATAACCTGTTTCATGGTGTAAGTAGTGCCCCTGACGTCGGTTTTACGGTCGGGATAATTTTCACGAAACCAATCGGGAGTGAAGAGGCCATTGGCTTTCCAAACCTTAGCAGCTTTGGTGAAAACCAGCGGAATGCCGGGTTTATAATGCTCCTCAATAAACTCCTCGTAAGTGATGTTATCTCTCCTTATAATATCCATGGTTTAATAAATAGGGTTTACAATCTTACTAAAAAGATTTGTTTAAACTATGGGTATTATACGATAAGGAAAGTAAATAGTTAGGCCCGCCAAACAAAAGTATTTGTCGCAAGGCAAGAGGTTAATCTATCCTGATCCCTTTGTAAAATTCGGCGTTCTGGTAGTCTTTTCTCAAAGGGAAGCCTTCCCAGTCGTCGGGCAATAAGATCCGGCGAAGATCGGGGTGGCCATCAAAGTAGATGCCTAACAAATCGTAGGCTTCGCGTTCATGCCAGTCGGCTGTGCGGTAAACGGAGGTTATACTTTTAAATTCGGGCAGTTCGGCACTTTCTTTCTGATGGGGCTTGCTTATCTTTAAAGTAAGCTGAGTTTTGTATGGGATGGAAGCCAAATGGTAAACCACTCCAAAACGGTTTGCATCGTCATTGTAATGCATGCCGCTCAGGCTCGACAGGAAATCGAAATAAGTTTTAGGATTGTTGCGTAACTCCATGCATACGGCTGTAATATCATCCGGGTTAATGATCAGAGCGGGTTGCAGGCCGCTAGTTTCTTCGCCGGTAATTACAGCATCACCAAATTTTTCGGTGAGCAATTGTTTAATATCATCAAAACTCATGGTGCAAGGCGTACTTTTTTCCAGGTTTTTTTATCAGTTTTTTTGTACAGAATACGGTCGTGCATGCGGCTTGGTCTTCCTTGCCAAAATTCAACCAGTTGCGGGTTTAAGATGTAGCCACCCCAATAAGATGGTTTAGGCACTTCTTTATCGGCATATTCTGCTTCCAGTTCGTTCCATTTTTGCTCCAGTATTTCGCGGCTTTCAATTTCCTGGCTTTGTGGCGATACTACTGCACCAACCTGGCTGCCTTTAGGGCGCGAGTGGAAATATTTTTCAGAATCTTCCTTGCTTACCTTTTCAATAGTACCTTCAATACGTACCTGGCGCTCCAGGCCTCCCCAAAAAAAGGTTAATGCACCTTGCGGATTTTTGGCTATCTCTTTGCCTTTGCGGCTTAAGTAGTTGGTGAAGAATATAAAACCGCCTGTATGGAAGCCTTTTAAAAGTACAATGCGAGCCGAAGGCTTGCCGTTTATGGTGGCTGTTGAAAGCGTCATTGCATTGGGTTCATGCAATTTTGCCTCCAAAGCTTCGTTAAACCATTGTTCAAACTGTTTAATAGGATCACCCTTGGTGCTGTTTTCTGACAGCGTAGATGCGCTGTAATCCTGCCTTAAATTTTGTATTTCCTGCTGATTCATTTTAATGCAAACTTACAAATTAATTAAGCCGTATATAATGATGTAAATCATTATTCATAATTGAACATATTTTTGCTATGCTTGTTATGTATTTAAACGCTAAACTTTATGCTTAGTCCAATAGCGGCCGCGGCAGGCCATTTACTTATTTCGGAACCTTTTATGATGGATCCGAATTTTAAGAGATCGGTAATAATTTTAACAGAATACTCTGAGGAAGGTGCTATGGGCTTTATTCTGAACCATCAAAGCGAATATTTATTGGGCGATGTGCTACCTGATGTTTCTTATTCGGAGATGCCTGTTTATGAGGGAGGCCCCGTAGCAAAAAATACATTACACTTTATTCATTGTGCTCCTGATAAAATAGAAGGGGGAATTGAAATAGCCGATGGCCTGTATTGGGGAGGTGATTTTGAACAAGTTAAATACCTGGTATCCAATTACCAGTTAAGCACCGAAGAAATTAAATTTTTTGCCGGATACTCTGGTTGGACGCCAAAACAACTTGATGAAGAAATAAAAGACGATAGCTGGATAGTGACCAACAAGTTTGATGTAGAAACATTATTTACCCTTGACGAGCAAAATCTATGGCGACAGGTAGTGATCAGTCTTGGCCAACGCTACGCCCACATTGCTAATTTTCCGGAAAATCCGGCGTTGAATTAGTGTGAGAGATTAAAGGTTGGAGATTAGTGATTAGACTATAATATTTAGAAATGAGAAAAGGCCGTAGTAAACTATGGCCTTTTCTCATTTCTAATTTGTATAAGCTTGAGCTAACTAATCTCTAATCTCCAACCTCTAATCACTATCCTCCATTTCCCTTGCCGATTCTTCAACTTTCTTTTTAAGGTTTTCTTTGAAGTCGATGAGGTTTTTAACAAGGTATTCATCTCCGGTTGATAGGATCTGAGCGGCAAGGATCCCTGCGTTTTTGGCTGCATTTAAAGCAACTGTTGCAACCGGGATACCGTTTGGCATTTGCAATATGGATAGGATGGAATCCCAGCCATCGATAGAGTTACTTGACTTTACAGGTACGCCAATCACCGGCAAGTGCGTTAATGAGGCTACCATGCCCGGCAAATGTGCTGCACCACCGGCACCAGCAATGATTACCTTTATACCACGATCAGCAGCGGCGCGTGCATAGCTGAACATGCGATCAGGTGTGCGGTGGGCCGATACTACGGTTATTTCGTATTCAACGCCTAATTCGGCTAAAACATCGGCAGCATCCTGCATTACATTCAGATCGGATTTGCTGCCCATTATAATGGCGACTTTTGTAGTACTCATGGTTTTATTTTATAAGCGTCATTGCGAGGTACGAAGCAATCCCTGATTAGCAGGTTCGCTCTCGTTTGCGATTGCTTCGTACCTCGCAATGACGCGTGGTTATCTTTGTGTTAACTTATTACTTTTAACGTTTTCTGCACAAAACGTGCTTTTTCAATAGCTTTCTCCCTGTCTGCATCTACAATAGTAACGTGCCCCATTTTCCTGAAAGGTTTAGTTAGCGCTTTACCATAAAGGTGAATGTACACTCCCGGCACTTTCAATACCTTTTCGATACCCTGGTAAATAGCGGGGCCTTCGTAACCGGCTTCACCTAAAACGTTTACCATAATGGCATTGTTTAGGCAGGCAGTATCGCCCAATGGCTGATTAAATATCGCCCTTAGATGCTGTTCAAACTGTGACACTACGTTGCCCTCAATGGTTTGGTGGCCGCTGTTATGCGGGCGCGGGGCAAGTTCATTCACCAGGATGCGGCCTTGCTTATCTAAAAACATTTCGACAGCCAGTAAACCTACAATTTTAAGACTCTCAGCAATTTTCTTGGCTATCTGTTCTGCCTTTTGCTGTACGGCGAATGGGAGGGTAGATGGGGCTATCAAAAATTCAACAAGGTTGGCTTTGGGGTTAAACTCCATTTCAACCATTGGGAAAGTGCTAACCTCGCCGTTTTCGTTACGGGCAACAATTATCGCAATCTCTTTTTCAAAATCGATCCATTGCTCAATAAGGCTCGGTTCTTTAAAAGCACCGGCAAGGTAACTTTCGTCAATAACTTTATATACGCCTTTACCGTCATAGCCATCCTTACGCAGTTTTTGAATATAAGGGAAAGGGATCAGGCTTTGTTGAAGCTGCTGTGGCGAAGATATGATCTGGAAATCGGCTGTAGGGATATCGTTTTCTTTAAAAAACTGCTTTTGAAGGCCTTTATCCTGGATCAAGCGGATAATGCGCGATTGCGGATAAACCAGTACACCCTCTTTTTCGAGCTGTTCAAGGGCATCAACGTTAACCTTCTCTATTTCAATAGTTAGCAGGTCGACAGTTTTGCCGAAGTTATATACCGTTTCGTAATCGCCCAATGAACCTACAGTAAACTCATCACAAAGTTTACGGCATGGCGCTTCCCTGTCGGGATCAAGTATTTTAACAGTAACGTTATAGTTTATGGCTTGCTGTATCAGCATGCGGCCTAACTGCCCGCCGCCTAAAATACCCAGTTTTAAATCTCCGTAAAATGCTTTCATATTTGAAGATGCAAGTTTAGCCTAAATCTTTCAAAAAGCCTATAAATGCTTTAAACAACAATAGCTTAACGACGTTTTTTGGTCATCAGGTAATAAAACACACTGTGTACTACTATAAAACTGATGGCTGTAATGAAGTAAACAGCTTTATTTTCGGGGCTCAATTGCAGGCGAAAAGCAGTAATAGTAAATACAATGGAACCTGCATAATACAGCACCAGCCTAATAGACAAATTGTTGTAATACGCAGGGTTAACCAGAAACAAGGCAGGGAGCGACATTACAAAAATGATAATGTTAAGAAACGCTACTCCTTCAGATATAGAAGGCAATATCGCCTTCAGATCTTCGCCTACGCCTTTATGCTGAAGTGCATAATAGATACAGCTTGCTACTATGGATATGATTACAGAAAAAAGAAAAGTTTTGAAAAGTTGCCTGGCGAGTGCCTTCATAGTGATATTTTATTGATATGGGTTGCCGCTGATTGCGGTGTATTAACATCATGCAAAGAAACGCAACTGCCGGCAAAATGCGTTAATCCCAATGTCACAAATTGACAGTACGTAAATCTGTTAATCTCGGAGAGCAATGTCTTGAATGAGGGAGATCGCTTTTAACCACATGTAGATTAAAAACAATAAATGAAAAATTTTCACACTAATTTTTGCGTATTAATCGAATTGAATCAATTTAAGATTCGTGTAATTCGATTAATTGTAGAGAGCTTGCAAGGCATTTGTGTAGAAATTCTTCAGCATGAGATTAGTAAAACAGATCGAATTATTTAAACGCGATTCCCTGTGTCTTGAATCTTGTATCCTGATTCTTGTTTCTCTTATTATCTTTACGCCGCTTATGAAAGTATCCGGTTTTACCTTTATCAGGAACGCAGTACGTAACGATTATCCAATTGTTGAGGCTATTACATCGATATTACCGCTTTGCGATGAGTTTATTGTAGTGGTGGGCAATTCGGATGATGGCACCCGTGGACTGATCGAGGCTATCAACTCGCCAATTATCAAAATTATTGACTCGGTTTGGGATGAGTCATTGCGGGAGGGTGGAAAGGTTTTCGCCGCCGAAACTGATAAGGCATTTGAAGCCATATCGCCTGATGCCGACTGGTGTTTCTATATCCAGGGCGATGAAGCGGTACATGAAAAATATCACCCGCTCATCAAAAAGGAAATGCAGGATGCCTTAAATAAACCTAACATTGAGGGATTACTTTTTAAATACTTGCATTTTTATGGCTCGTATGATTATTACGGACATTCAAGGCGCTGGTATCGTCGGGAGATTCGTTTACTGAAGAATATTAAAGGAATCCATTCCTATCGCGATGCGCAAGGTTTCAGGCTTGACGACCGCAAAATAAATGTAAAGCTCATCGACGCTTATATCTATCATTACGGCTGGGCAAAACCGCCGCAAGGGTTAACCAGTAAGGTGCGTAACTTTAATAAGTTTTATCACGACGAAACCTGGTTTGCCGAACACCTGCCCGAAACTTATGAATTTGATTACGGCAATGCAGATCGCCTGATCCATTTTACCGGCACTCACCCAGCACCTATGCAAAAACGCATAGCCGCCACCAACTGGAATGTCGATTTCGACTCAAAAAAGTTAAGGGCAGGTATGGACTTCCGCCGCAAAGCATTGCAAAAGATAGAAGACGTTACTGGCTGGCGCGTTGGTGAGTATAAGAATTATAAGATAGTGGAGCGGTAACATCTTATTGAGCCGACAAGATTTTGTCATTCTGAGCGATAGCGAAGAATCTTCTTCGACATGCAGAACCGTTATACAGGGCGAAGAAGATGCTTCGTACCTCAGCATGACAAGGGGCAAATGAAACGGGAGGCAGGCGATAATCAACGAAATCAACGTAATCAAAAAAATCGACGGTCATATGTTCTGCGCAATAACAAAACCGCTTGCCCAGGCCCATTGAAAATTATAGCCGCCAAGCCAGCCGGTAACATCCACGCATTCACCTCCAAAAAATAGTCCGGGTACCTTCTTAGCTTCCAGTGTTTTGGATGAGAGTTCATCGGTAGCTACACCGCCGCGCATTACTTCGGCTTTGTCATAACCTTTATCGCCGGCAGGTTTAACTTTAAAATCATGAATGAGTGCGCTAATGCTTTCTATTTCGGCTTTAGTGAGCGACGCCATGTTTTTTTCAGAAGGGAGTTTATCACTTAAAGCTTCGGCAAATTTGCGGGTATATAAGGATGCTATATAGGCCAGCAGCATTTTTTTACCGTTGGTTTCTTTTTCCTGTTGAATAAGGTCGGCAATGTTTTGATTGGGGAGCAGATCGATATTGATGGTTTCGCCGGGCTTCCAGTAAGAGGAAATCTGTAATATGGCTGGTCCGCTGAGGCCCCAGTGGGTAAACAGGATATTTTCTTCAAAACTGGCCTTGTCATTCCAAACACGGCAAAAAATGCTGTTACCTGATAGTTGCTCGTACCAGGGCTGGTCTTTGCCGGTAATGGTGAGCGGCACCAGGGCAGGGGCGGTATCGGCAACTTTTAAACCGAAATTGCGGGCCGTTCGCAAACCAAAATCAGTAGCGCCCATTTTGGGGATGGGTAAACCTCCTGCTGCCATTACTACACTGGTGGCGCTTACGTACTCCTGTTTGCCGTTAACTTCGGCGCGTACTGTAAAGCCATCGTCAGTTTTTTCAACTATTTTAACCTCGGCATTAACCCAGATCTCCTGCCCAAGATCATCGCACAGGTTTGTGAAAACCTCAACCACATCTTTAGCTTTATCACTTACCGGGAAAAGCTGACCTAACGTTTTTTCCTTGCCGGTGATGCCGTAGGTTTCAAAAAAGCTGATGGTATCATCAACCGTCCACTGCGAAAAGGCTGATTTACAGAAATGTGGGTTTTGCGAAATAAACTGCTGATCGGTAGCGTAAAGATTGGTGTAGTTACAACGACCACCGCCGCTGATGAGGATCTTGGCACCAACGCGGTCGTTTTTTTCAAGCACCAGTACACGCTTGCCTAAAAAGCCGGCCTGTACGGCGCACATGAGGCCGCATGCGCCTCCGCCAATTATTATAGCGTCAAAATCTGTTTGTTTTACTAAATTTGTACTCATGACGGATGTTTCGCAAATATCAGAATTTGGAAAGATACTCATCTTTATTATTACGGGGATAATAATGGTGTGTGTGATATTTTTTATCAACAGACTTTTAGCACCCAATAATCCCAATGCCGAAAAATTAAGCTCGTACGAATGCGGCGAAGAACCAACCGGTAATGCCTGGTTGCCCTTTAACCCGCGCTTTTATGTTATAGCACTGGTTTTCCTGCTGTTTGATGTGGAGATGGTTTTTATTTTTCCATGGGCAACGGTGTTTGGCAGCCATGAAATTGCTGCGCAGGATGCGCGCTGGGGCTGGCTTTCACTTGCCGAGATGTTTGTGTTTTTGGGCATCCTGATTATAGGTTTAATATACGTTTGGCGCAAAGGCGACCTTGACTGGATAAAACCTACTCCAGTTGTACCGCATACCGATGTGCATATCCCCTCATCGCTTTACGAACAATTAAACCAGGAACAAGGCCGCTTCACGGTAAAGGCTTTTAATGCTGATACTATAACAGCAACTGCAACTGCAACTGCTGCTGCCACTGCGACTACTACTGCTGCTCCTCCAACAGTTGAGCCCGCCCGCAAACCTATGTTTAAACCAACCTTTAAAAAGCCTGCAAATGAGTAACGATATAACAAGCGAAAATGGTGGTGTAGTGATAACCAAGATGAACGATCTGCTCAATTGGGCCCGGTTATCATCGTTGTGGCCGCTTAGTTTTGGTATAGCCTGCTGCGCTATTGAAATGATGGGCTCCATGGCTTCCACCTATGACCTCGACCGCTTTGGTGTTTTCCCACGTCCGTCTGCCCGTCAGGCCGATGTGATCATTATTGCCGGTACAGTTACCTTTAAAATGGCCGAACGTATTAAACGTCTGTATGAGCAAATGCCTGATCCTAAATATGTGATCTCGATGGGTTCATGCTCCAACTGTGGCGGCCCGTACTGGCAGCATGGCTATCATGTTGTAAAAGGCGTTGACAGAGTGATCCCGGTTGATGTATATGTGCAGGGTTGCCCGCCGCGCCCCGAAGCGCTTATAGGAGCTATTTTAGAATTACAGAAGAAGATTGAAGGGGAGCAATTGATTAAAGCTTAATCCCCGATATTTACCTTATTTAATCCTTATGAAAGTCCTGCTCGTTCTCATCATAAGTTTTATACTTACGGTTGTTATTTCGCGTCTCTTTGTTGATGAATGGAATATCATATTAAGTGGCAACATAGCCATGATGCTGATGCTTTGGTTTGCATCATTAGGGCATTTTATGTTTACCAAAGGCATGGTCATGATGATGCCTGCATTTATTCCATTTAAAGGCGCTTTGGTTTACTTAACAGGAGTGATGGAAATTATACTTGGGCCGTTACTTATCATCAATTCCACAAGGCATATTGCAGGGATCATTTTACTTATCATGTTTGTAGTAATGCTGCCTGTTAATATAAATGCTGCTATTAAGCGTGTAAATTTTGAAAAGGCTACTTATGATGGTAGCGGTAAAAGCTATCTGTGGTTTCGTATTCCTTTACAATTGTGGTTTATAGCCTGGGTATCGTATTTTTCGGTAGGGATTTAGTTGTTGGGTTTTACAGATATACGTTATCTTTAAGCAATTAACCAATTATGAAAAAGATTACCCAAAACCTGCTGATCGTCCTGATCAGTGCTTTATCTGTATCAATCCATGCACAAACATCGAGTCCTAAACAACCGTTTTTTCCGAAGGGGACTATATTGTATGGTGATATAAACTATGCAGGTGATACTTTAAAAAAGCACCTGCTGGATATCTACCTGCCGCCAACGGCAAAAGATAGCTACCCCGTTATAATCTGGATTCACGGCGGTGCCTGGATGCTGAACGATAAATATGCCGATATGGGTTACATGCAGAAAACCGTGCAGGGCTTTATCGATAATGGTTATGCCGTGGCTTCTATTGATTATCGCTGGAGTACTACCGCACCGTTTCCGGCACAAATTCAGGATTGTAACCAGGCCATTGAGTTTCTGTATCAAAACGCTTCAAAATATAAGCTTAACAGGGATAAGTTTGGGGTAATTGGCTTTTCTGCCGGAGGGCACCTGGCATCGTTACTGGCTTTATCTAATAATAACGATATCAAACAATTTTACCCGGAAGGGCGTAAACCTCATTTTAAAATCAAGCTCGCGCTTGATTTTTATGGCCCGTCAAACTTTCTGTCACTTAAAGGCACCGATGTTAATGACCCCAAAAGCCCGGTTAACCTGTTGCTTGGTGCGTACGCTATCGATAGGCCCGATCTGGCCAATATAGCCAGCCCGGTTACCTATGTGGATAAAAACGATCCGCCATTCCTGATTGTTCAGGGCGAAAAAGATGAATCTGTAAATTATACCCAATCGGTATTGCTAAGCTCATACTTGAAACTTGCAGGAGTTAAAAATGAGCTTATCATCGTACCCAACGCGCCGCATTACGGAGTGATGTTTGATGCCGAAGAGATTAGGAAAAGGGTGTTTTATTTTATGGATGAATATCTGAAGTGATAATCACGCTGCAGAGACTCATTATAGTTAAGTTTTATCAATCACGTTACGCAGGTAAAAAATATGTTTCATACGCAGTTTATCGAAACATAAAAGCATAAATTTATCCCCTTATAATTTCTGCCCATGCTAACAAAAGTGAACCCGAAGAAGAAAAGTAAACTTGTCAATATCCTGTTCGCTGGGTTTATAACCGGCACGCTTGATGGCCTTGCAGCTTTGCTCGTGAATTACAAAGTTAATCCGGGTGTTATTTTTAAATTTATTGCCAGTGGGGCTTTCGGTCCGGCCGCATTTGCAGGTGGTGCCGAAATTATAATTGCCGGAGTCATTTTTCACTACGTTATTGCGTTTTTATTTAGCGCAGTATTTTTTCTGCTTTATCCATTCTTTTATAATGGTTTGCGTAATAAATATTTTGTTGCGGTTATTTACGGAATGGCAGCCTGGCTTATTATGAATTTAGGTGTTGTGCCATTAAGTAAAATAACCATGAAGCCAGGATATCATATCCCTGTGAGTACTATCCTGGTTGGGATGTTGACACTGGTAATTTGTATAGGTTTACCTGTTGTGTTTATTGCTGACAGGGAAAATAAGAAATAACATAGCTATGAACTCACTTGAAGCATCAGCGCTTATTACCAAACGCCTGAATTTACGCCAGTTGCTTGAAGCAGATGCTCCACAAATTTTGGCCCTCCGTTCCAATGCCGAAGTGAACAAATATCTTGATCGGGCCAGTGATACTACCATTGATGAAGCCCGCTCATTTATTAAAAAAATAGAAGGTATCGTAAGCAGGGGCGAAGGCTTTTATTGGGCTATAACCCTGAAGAATGATCATAAACTCATCGGAACCATCTGTTATTGGAATTTTGAATCAGCCGATAAAAAGGCAGAGATAGGCTATGAGCTTTATCCTGATTACCATGGGCAGGGCTTTATGCAGGAAGCTATTTCTGCTGTTTTAGCCTTTGGTTTTAATGACCAACATTTTGAATTGGTAACCGCATGCCCAAAAGAAGGAAACCAAAGTTCGGTAAAGTTATTAAAGAAGATAGGCTTTTCGCTCTCCGGAGATTTTACGGATGATAACACCCGGAGCAAATATTTTGATTTCAGACTGGCCAAATCCGAGTATTTAAAAAGGCTTGCAATAAATGAAAAACCCGGCCAGTAAAGCCGGGTTTTTCATGGATTTAAAATTTAAACAAAATGATTTGTGATTAAGGTGTCATGATACCATTAACGCCGTGTATAACACCGTTACTCGCCTCAGTGTCAAACGATGTTACTAACACTGCAACGCCTTTAGCGTCAACGATCTGCAAATTGCTTTTATCGTTTACAGATAAATGCAATGTTTGCCCGTCGATGGTTTTCAGATCGGCTTTGCCTTTACCGGCACCTAAAGCCTTAATGATATCGGCTTTGGTATATTTACCCGCTACTACGTGATATTTCAATATAGGGGCAAATTTGGCCGGATCTTTCATCAGGGCATCAAACTGCGCTTTTGGCAATTTGCTAAAGGCTACATCATTTGGTGCAAATATGGTGAATGGGCCGGGTGCCTGCAAAGTTGGCTCAAGCTGAGCTGATTTTATTGCAAGTGCCATTGGCGCGTAATTGGTTGAAGTTGCCATAACGCCAACCACATCACCTGATGCGGCAGCTGTTGATGGAGTTGTTGCAGGAGCGGCAGTTGTTTTAGCAGTGTCCTTTTTGGTTGTATCCTGTGTTTGAGCTATTGCCTGGTTTGATAAAAAACCAACGGCTATTGAAGCAACGGCTATTAAAACTGACTTTTTCATGTTCATCTTTCTTTCTGTTTTTGTTAGTGAATTAAAATGTAATGAGTAGTCGTCTGTATCGATATATTTAATTAAAAGTTATTTATTTAGTTAATTACTATAGTTTGATAACTTGTAATTACGTTAAATGGTTTTTATTTTGTTAACATTTGTGGTTAAACACGTGATGTTCAGGGGAGAAAAAAGACCTTGGGACGTGGGGTTTAAGCTATGAGAAAAGGCTGTTGCCACCGGATCGAACAAAAAAAAGCTGCCGACCCTGGGTACTCCAGGCCGGCAGCTTTTTATAGCAAAACAATCAATATTTATTGCCTTGCTTTTTGCAACTCGTTGAACTTTGCAATGAGCTTATCAATACTTTTAATATTGAATTTATGTTCATGGATCTGATCAACCAGATCTGGTTCATCGCCCATAATGTCACTCATAATGTCTTCAAAATTTTCGTCGGTGAGGCGTTTCATACCTGCGGTATTTTCGCCATAATAGTAGGTTGTTTTTGAACTACCGCCGCCCCTGCCGCCGCCAAGGTTGATACCTATGCCTCCGCCAATTCCTCCACCGTATCCACCTGAGCCATACCCTGCTGCTATCCCGGGTGTAATGCCAAAGCCGCTGCCACCACCGCCTTTGCCTCCCTTGGCCATAAATAACTTCACGGGCTCATCAAGTACCACTTTTACAAAGTCTGTTTCTTCCTTGGTCCACGATTCGTTTGCCGGAGCATGTGCTACAACAAAACTATCCTGCCCAACAACAAACGATTTTAAATCGCTGGCGCTTAGTTTGTATGGATTGTTTTTTTCATTTTCTTTAAACTCAATGAAGCCTTCACCTTTTATTGGCCCTTTTCCCGAAGGATTAGTGCGGATAAGCCCAGTTTCGCGGTTGCCCTTTACATCGGTAAAACTACCTGGTTGCCATTTTTGCGAATAAGCTGTTCCGAAACACAGCACGAAGAATAATATGATTGAAATTGAACGCATAATAAGTTTCAAGTACTGATACAAAGAACGCAAATTTTGACTTTTTAATATCCCTGCCTGCTTACTTTAAGTTTTTGGGCAATTCGCCGGTTTTGTAATATTTAACAAGGTCATTAATGTGTTTATAATCAAATGTTTTATCGGTTATTCGGGCAATAACTTCGGGCTTATCGGCCATTATTTTTGATAGCATCTCCACAAAATTATCTTTAGTGATATGGGTTATGTTTTCCGCATCAGGGCCTGCATAAAAAGTATAATAGTTTAAATCACTACCACTTTTAAAATATGTTGGCATACCATTAAAGCTCCCTGCATATCTGTTGCTTGTATATGGCAGGTAATAATAGAGTTTTTCTGCATTATTGATTGCCACTTTAATGATAGGATTGCGTCCAAATCCCTTTGCTTTGGTTATCATAAATGTGTCGGCCTCCATGGTAAAGCACTTCATCCATTCGGTTGATATGTAAACAAAATCAGCATCCTTGTTTTCTTTGTAGGAAATACAACCACCTTTGTCAAACATATCCTGATCGGCGAGGGTCCAGCTGATCAAACCGGTGCGGGTGCGGTTTGCAGTATCGGTAAAAGAACCTGGCACCCATTTATCAAATCGTTTACTTTGGGCCTTTGTAGTAAGGGTAACACTTAAAATACATAATAACAGAAAAATAGTACGCATAAGATTTAGATATTTGAGCCTAAAATATAAAGAAATATTAAATGCAACTCACTGTTGATTTACGAAGCGATACTGTAACCAAACCAACGCCCGGCATGCTCGAAGCGATGTGGAGCGCTAAAGTAGGGGATGATGTTTTTGGCGAAGACGAAACTATAAATGCCCTTGAAGCCAAGGCTGCTGCCATGTTTGGCATGGAGGCCGGCATATTTTGCCCCTCAGGTACTATGACCAATCAAATTGCCATTAAGTGCTTTACGCAACCGCTTGATGAACTCATTTCCGATCAAACTGCGCATGTTTACCGCTATGAGGGCGGGGGGATAGCCTTTAACTCGGCGGTGTCTACCCGGTTGCTGAACGGCTACCGTGGTATCCTTACACCGGAGTTGATAGAGCCCGAAATCAATGCCGAAAACATCCATTACCCGCATACCAGTTTGGTTGTTTTAGAAAACACAGTTAACAAAGGCGGCGGCAGCTGCTACACGCTCGATCATATTAAACCCATTGCCGGCCTTTGCCAGGAAAAAGGTTTGAAACTTCATCTTGACGGGGCCAGGATTTTTAATGCACTTGCACATACCGGCGATGCCGCGGTTAACTATGGTAAATATTTTAACGGCATTTCGGTTTGTTTATCAAAGGGTTTGGGAGCACCTGTAGGTTCAGTTTTATTAGCTGATAAAGAAACAATCAAATATGCGCGCCGCATTCGTAAGGTATTGGGTGGCGGCATGCGTCAGGCTGGGTTTTTAGCTGCCGCAGGTATTTATGCGCTTGATCACCATATCGAGCGCCTTGCGATTGATCATGCCCATGCGCGTATTTTAGGTGAGGAGCTGGGGAGTTTATCATGGGTGGGCAATGTGATCCCGGTTGAAACTAATATAGTTTTGTTTGATACTGTGGAACCGGCTTCTGCCATACTTGCCAAACTTGCTGAAAAAGGCATCAAAGCCAGCGACACAGGTAAAAACCGGATCCGTTTTGTGACTCACCTGGATGTACATGCCGAACAGATTGAGTACACAGTAGGGGTATTGAAAGGATTATAAGTTTCTCCGAAGATCTCTATCGCAAAAGTTTAAAATAGAATAGGCCGGGGCCTTCATTTCAAAATACCGTCTGTGTATTTTGAATGAAGGCTTTTGTTTTTTACAGCTAAAACAGTTACGTCAATATCTAAGCATTGTCAATTAAAAGTTTTTTATAAGATGCCTGATCTTACCTGATAATAGAAATGAAGAATAGAATGAGCTTTAATTTTTAATATTCATATGGCCTCCCGGCAAACTACAGAAGGTAATATTGAACTGGCTCAAACCTCCTGTAGCTAAAACGTATTGAATTATAAATATTTAGGGGAGGTAATTGTACTGTAAAATGGGCCGAAAACAAAGGTGAACAGGGGGGAGGCCGATTATAAACAAGAGAAAAAACGGGTTAGTTTGGATGGATTGGCAACCCTCATTGTACTGATGATACTTTATTTAAATACATGCCTAATAGTTAAACAACCTTAAGGAATAGGCCCTTGCCGTATTTTTGAAACATTCCAATTTCTTTATAGTTATATGTTGGTTTCATCGATATAAATATTAATGCTGCAAATACTGCGATTTTTATAATATTTGCAACAACCATACATTAGCCTATGTTTGAATTTACTCAATCAATTGAGAAGGAACTGCTTATGCAAGTAGCTCAGGGTAATGAGTTTGCTTTCCGGCAGCTATTTTCAGCTTATCATCAGCGTTTAGGCGTTCATATTTTGCGTATAACACAATCTGTTGAACTGGCCGAAGAGGTTGTTCAGGACGTTTTTATAAAGATCTGGATGACCCGCGAAACGCTTACCGGGGTTGATAATTTCAAGGCTTACCTGTTTGTAATTTCAAAAAACCATGCTTTAAACTGTTTGCGGAAAGTTGCCCGGGAACAAGTTCAACTCAAAAAGCTGGAAGAAACCCGAATTGTACCTTTTGTTGCAGAGGTGCAGGAAACAGATCATTATTATAATTTGATTGATGAGGCTATTGACCGGTTGCCACCACAGCAGCAAAAGGTTTATCTTATGAGCCGCCATAACCGCCTTAAATATCATGAAATTGCCGATGAATTGGAGCTATCCCGCGAAACTGTAAAAAAGTATCTGCAAATAGCCACTACTGCAATAAAAGACTATGTGCATGAGCACATGGAAGTTATAGTACTGGCAATAGTACTGATTCACTTTTTTTAATTTTTTTTTAAAAGCAATACCCCCTTTTTTAATCTAACAGGTGTCATGTATATGAGATCTGCCCTAACTCACTGTAGCCAATTATACAGTTACACCGAAAAATATTTACCATGAGCGAACTTTACGCCAGGCTTGATTATTTATTTAGCGCTTATTATAATGGCACCGCTACTAAGGCCGAGCTTGATGAGTTTTTTGAGATCATCAACTCGTCGGCAACTGATGCGGAGCTTGCCTCGCTCATACACCAGGCCTGGGATAGGCTTGATGATAACGGGCCGCTTTTTGACCGCTCAAAAAGCGCGGATATGCTCAATAAAATTTTAAGAACTAATAACTACGAACAGCCTGCCCCGGTTCTGCCAAAGCATAATAATTTGCCATGGAAGAAGCTGGGGGTTGCCGCTTCGCTTTTATTTCTTGTTGGCTTTGGCGCTTACATTTACAGCAATCAAAAAAAGCAGGTTGTTACAAAAAAAAGTATTGCCAAAGCTCAATTTAAAAATGATGTTTTACCGGGTGGCAACAGAGCTGTATTGACCTTAGCCAACGGTAAAACCATTACACTTGATAGTGCCCGGAATGGTTTGCTGGCGCAGCAGGGAACTACCAGGGTCAATAAAACCCGTAACGGCCAGCTGGTTTACGAAACCAGCACTGATGCTGATGCTCAGGCTTCGGTTATAAATACTATTTCAACCCCGCGCGGCGGCCAATATCAGTTGGTTTTGTCGGATGGGAGCAAGGTTTGTCTGAATTCGGCATCTTCATTAAGTTTTCCAACCAAATTTACGGGCAAAACGCGAGAGGTCACCATTACCGGCGAAGCTTACTTTGAGGTTGCTAAAAATCCGAAGATGCCTTTCAGGGTTAAATCGGATAATACAACAGTTGAGGTTTTAGGTACGCATTTTAATATCATGGCTTATAATGACGAAGCCGAAATGAAAACTACCTTGTTAGAAGGCTCGGTAAAAATAACAAACGGCACTGCAAGCGGTACTTTAAAACCGGGACAGCAGGCCCTGCTCAGTAAAGCAGGCAGGTTGAAAGTACTTAGCAATGTTGATGTAGATGATGAAATAGCCTGGAAAGATGGTATTTTTCAATTCAGGGATGCGGGGATAGAGGCGATTATGAGGCAGGCTGCCCGCTGGTATGACGTGGATGTGGCTTATGAAGGCAAAATACCCAAGCGCGAATTTACAGGCCGGATCTCCCGCAATGTAAAAGCATCAGAATTAATGAGTATGCTTGGCTATGCCGGGGTGAAATTTAAAATTGAAGATAAGCGCATTACTATACAGCAATAGCATAATTATTATACCTACTATATTAAACAACCAATTTTTAAACAATTTAAACAACCCTATGATGGAAGAAATACCTAAGATAAGTTAGCCCGACCCCATGGGACCAAAATGGTAAAACGGTTTATCATGCGTTTAAACACCTATGGTAATTCCCTAAAATCAGCATATAAAAAGCCGGGAAGTATTCGCAGTACTTTCCCGGCCTAAATATCTGGGTCCCAAAAATCTACAATCGACGAATTGAAAGTTAATGTTTAACCCAAACTCTACAAACTTATGAATTTTAATTCTAAGGCCACGCCTTTGGCATGGCCCCAATTACGCAAATTTATATTGGCCATGAAGCTAACTGCCTTTATTATAATTGCGGCCCTTACCAATGTAAGCGCCAAAAGTTATAGCCAAATAGTTACTTTGCACCAAAAAAACACTACCGTTGAAAAAGTACTCCGCTCAATAGAAAAGCAAACCGGCTATCATTTTATGTATGACAAGCAGGATGTATCAAAGGCCGGAGAGATCAACATTGAAGTTGCAAACGTATCTATCGAAAACGCACTTGATCAGTGCTTTAAAGATCAGCCGCTTACTTACAAAATTTTTGACCAAACTATCGTTGTAAAAAAGAAGGACGAGCCGATTGTTTCGCAAATAGCTGTTGCTCCTATAAAAATAACAGGTACAGTAAGCGACGCTAAAGGCCCTATTCCTGGCGTCACCGTTAAGGTAAAAGGCACCGAGGTTGGAGCTCAAACCGATATGAATGGTAAATACACCATTAACGCTCCGGATGGTAACGGTACATTGGTGTTTACTTTTATCGGCTATTCTACTAAAGAAGTCCCAATTGCCGGTAAAACCCAGATAGATGTTACTTTAGCCGAAGAGCCAAAAGCATTAAGCGAGGTTGTAGTGGTTGGTTACGGTACATCTAAACGTGTAGATTTAACAGGTTCTGTTGGTAGCGTAAGTGCAAAAACATTACAGGATAGGCCGCAAACCAACCTTGAGCAGGAACTATCAGGCCGCATTGCCGGCGTTAACGTATCATCAAACTCGGGCGAACCGGGCGGTGATACCAAGATCCGTATACGTGGTTACAGCTCCATTAATACCAGCACCGATCCCCTTTATGTGGTAGACGGTATTATCTGGACAGAAGGCGGTAATTCCATCAACCCTAATGATGTTGCCTCCATAGATGTTTTGAAAGATGCTTCATCAACAGCTATTTATGGTACACGTGGTGCCAACGGTGTAATTTTAATAACTACCAAACGCGGCGCTAAAAACCGCCCGAGCACAGTTAGTTATGACGCTTATGTAAGCGTAAGCAACATGGCAAAAAAATTAGATGTATTAAACGCTAAAGAGTTTTTAGCTGTTGAAGACAAAGCCTACGATAACATTAAAAAATATGACCCTACAGGCTGGGCAGAAGGTAAGTGGGCCAAAGATGATCCGAAAGTAATAAGAACTGCGTTGATTGGAAAATTATTTGATGCTAACCTTAACCCGCTTTATGATGTAGACTGGCAAGATGCTACTACCCGCACCGCAGTTAGCCAAAACCATAACCTTTCTTTTACCGGCGGTTCTGATAAAATCAATTACGGCCTGTTTTTAAACTATGCCGATGATGAAGGCATAATCTTAAACAGTTATTTAAAACGCTATAACACACGTTTAAGCATTGACGACCAGGTAAAACCCTGGTTAAAAATTGGTGGTACCTTAAACTTTAACGCGCAAGATCAGCGTGCCGGTAATTATGGTACTGGCGGTAACAATATTCCGCGTATGTTAGTAGAGATGATTCCTATCATACCTGTTCGCTACCCTGACGGCACCTATGGTAAGCGTACCGACTATCCAAACATGGAAGGTGGCGATAACCCGGTTGCACAGGCTAACGAGATACAGCAACTGGCTAAACGCAGGGTATTTAGTGGTAATGGTTATGCCAATATTACACTGTTCCCTGGTTTGGATTTCCGCACGGTATTAGGTGTTACTACATCGGCAAACTATATCCCGCGTTCGCAAACCGGTTTAGTGGGCGGTCAATCTGCCGATCAGAAATATAGCTCGGCATCAATTGATGAGTACAACCGTACGTTCTGGCAATGGCAAAACTATTTTACTTACAACAAAGTATTTAATAAAGTACACTCATTAAACGTTGTTGTTGGTACTGAACGCCAAAACTCGCAGCAACTAAGGCTAAATGCCTCTACAAGCGGTTTAATTGATGATTACTACCAGTTTTACAATTTAGGCGCAGGCGCAATCCCAAGCTTGCCCATATCTAATTATGATGCGTGGCAAATGCAATCATATTATGGCCGTTTAAATTACAACTATAACGACAGATACTTGTTAACACTTACCGGCCGCGAGGATGGTTCATCAAGGTTTGGAAAAAACGTAAAATATGGTTTCTTCCCTTCTGCTGCATTTGCCTGGAGAGTATCCCAGGAAGATTTTATGAAAGATAACAAAACCATATCCGACCTTAAGTTCAGGTTAAGCTATGGTTTAACAGGTAACTCGGAAATTGGCGAATATCGTTCACTGGCAAACATCAGTACTGATATAAACGGCAACCCAAACAACTATGTTTTTGGTAACGCTGTAGCTAATGCCACTACCCTTACAAGTATCGGCAATGAGGATCTGCAATGGGAAAAAACAGCTGAATACAACCTCGGCGTATCATTTGGTTTATTTAATAACCGCGTTACCATTGATGCAGATGCTTACCTGAAAAAAACCCAGAAACTTTTGTTAAATGCGCCATTGCCTGAAACAAGTGGCTTTACCAGCGTATATAAAAACATCGGTAAACTGGAAAATAAAGGTATTGAGTTAAGCATCAATACGGTAAATATTAAAACAAACGATTTTACCTGGAACTCATCATTTAACATCACCTTCCTTAAAAATAAAATTTTACAGTTAGGCGCTTCTAACGATGATATCTTTCTTGATCCTACCTTTCTTTCACAATTTAACCTGATGCGCGTTGGGTTACCTGCCGGTAGCTTTTACGGTTACAAAGTGTTAGGCACATGGGGTACGGCAGAGGCTGCTAAAGCTGCATCATACAACTTGCTCCCGGGCGATTTGAAAATTCAGGATACTAACGGAGATGGTAAAATTACCGTTGATGATAAAGTAGTATTAGGTAAATCGATACCAGATGGGTACGGTACTTTCACCAACAACTTTAGTTATAAAAGCTTTGATCTGGGTATAGATCTCCAATTTAACTATGGTAACCAAATCATGAATTTAACTAAGCACTCGGGTCAGGACCGCACCGGCCAGGCAAACAGCTACGCTACCGTGTTAGACGCCTGGACTCCTGAGCACCAGAACACCTCAATTGCAGAAACAAGGCCCGCTTACATACGCTACCAAACTGAAATCTACTCTACTAAAGTAGAGAACGGCAACTTTATCCGTGGCCGTGCAGTAACACTGGGTTATAACTTTGGTAAATCTGTATTGGATAAAATAAAACTTACCCGGTTAAGAGTGTACGTTCAGGCACAAAACTTATTTGTAATAACCAAATACACCGGTTATGATCCTGAGGTATCAACCTACAACGGTGCAGCAAACTTTTACCAGGGTGCATCAAGCAACTTTACGCAGAACATCCAATTTTATGATTATCCAAAACCAAGAGTGTTCTTGTTAGGGATAAATGCAAGCTTTTAATAAATAGTAAACAGAAACATCATGAAATTTAAATCATATATCTATCGGGTCGGTTTAATATTGATCCTTGCAATTAGCGTTAGCGGTTGCCAAAAATATCTCGATGAGAAAAACAAAAGTGGTTTTGATAAAGACAACTATTTCCAAAACGCCGGCCAGGCGCAAACGTTTGTTAATGGTATTTATACATCATTATACATGTTTCAAAATGGTGATGCCTATGGCGAAAGTCCGTTTATTACTCTCGAACTTTTTGCCGGCCACACCACATCACTGGGCCAGAGCGTAAACAACGGTAATGTTATTCACCAGCGTACCGATGCTGTTAACCCTGGCTTTGAAACTGTTTGGAAAAATAGCTATGCGGCAATAGCCAATGCCAATCTGGCAATTGAGCGGATACCTGGTATTACTATGGACGACGGGGTGAAAAAAAACCTGTTAGGCCAGGCTTATTTTTTAAGAGCTTTCTTTTATTACCACCTGGTTAGGTTATATGGTGATGTACCATTGATCACTAAATCTCAAACTTTAAGCAGCGCGGATCTGTATCCTCCGCGTTCTCCGGTTGCCGATGTTTATAATTTGATCATCAGCGATCTGGAATCTGCTAAAACATCAGGTTTACCAAATACCGACCAAACCGGCAAGGTATCATTAGGCGCAGTTAAAACCTTGCTGGCAAGTGTTTATTTAACAACTGCAGGTTTCCCAATGCAGAAAACAGAGAACTATGCAAAGGCCGCTGCCGAAGCTAAGGATATTTTAACCCTGTACCCATTGTTTGATAGCTACGCCTTTTTACATGATAATGCACATAAAAATCAGGGCGAATTAATTTTCCAGGGCAACTACCTGGTTGGTGTAAAAGAAAACGCTATCCCGCAATTAACCTTGCCGTTTAACCTTTTAGTGGGTGGATATGGAGATCACTTAGGAGCGATGATTCCTACAGATCAATTTTTTGCCAGTTATGAAGCCGGTGATTTGCGTACCCAAGAACGTCAGTTCTATTTTTCAAGCTATCCACAGTACCAAAAGCCTGCAACAACTATTCAGTTTGGCGTACACGCTTTGTACAAATATTTCCATGTTGAGAGTGCCGCTGATAATGGTAACGCAAAAAGCGACGAAAACTGGACTTTCCTTCGCGCTCCTGAATTGATGCTGATATATGCTGAAGCATCTAACGAAGTAAACGGCCCAACTGCCGACGCTTACGCTGCTGTTAACGCTATCCGCACCCGTGCTAAGCTGGCTCCGTTAAGTGGCTTAACTAAAGACACTTTCCGCCAGGCTATCTGGAGAGAGCGTTATCACGAGCTTGCTTATGAAAACAAAGCTTACTTTGATATGCAGCGTACACATATGGCTTACTTGCCGCAATCAAATACTTTTGCCGATCCTACTGCTTCGCAAACCGAGCAGGGGGTTACCATGAAAGCAGCATATTATCTGTGGCCAATACCGCAGCGTGAGATCAGCACTAACAATAAACTGACCCAAAATCCGGGTTGGTAGTTGTATATTGCAAATAATACACATAAAAGACTGGCCATATCAAGCCAGTCTTTTATATTTACGGCTGGTAAAACGTTTCACCAAAAATTAAACATTTAAAACAATGAAAAAAGCCCTGGTACTTATCACATCCGTGTTGTTGGCCTCCGGTACTTTTGCGCAACAGGTAAATAAAATTACCGATCCTGTTGAGTACATTAATCCCTTAATGGGTACCGACTCGCATTATGACCTTTCAAATGGTAACACTTATCCCGCTATAGCCCTGCCCTGGGGAATGAACTTCTGGACGCCCCAAACAGGTGTTATGGGCGATGGATGGGCGTATACCTATGATGCGCATAAAATTCGCGGGTTTAAACAAACCCACCAGCCATCACCATGGATGAACGACTATGGGCAGTTTGCCATTATGCCGGTTACCAAACACGCTGTGGTAGGGCAAAATAAAAGGGCCAGCTGGTTCTCGCACAAAGCTGAAACCGCTAAGCCATATTATTATAGTGTGTACCTTGCCGATCATGATGTAACTACCGAAATTACACCTACCGAACGCTCGGCCCAGTTCAGGTTTACTTATCCTAAAACTGATAGCTCATTTATCGTGATTGATGCGTTGAATAAAGGTTCGTACGTAAAGATCATGCCCGATCAAAAGAAGATTGTAGGTTACTCAACCAAATACGCCCGTGGCCCGCTTAAAAACTTTAAAAACTACTTCGTTATTTATGTTGATAAGCCGATCACCTATGCGCACACCTTCAGCGACACTACTCAAGCAGATGGTTTGGAATTGAAAGCTGAGCATGCCAGTGCTTTGATAGGTTTTAAAACCACACAAGGCGAAAAGGTTCACTTGCGCGTAGCATCATCGTTTATCAGTATTGAGCAGGCCGAAGTTAGCCTGGAGCGTGAGCAGGGAAAAGACAGCTTTGACGTTACCGAACAAAAAGCCAAAGCTGTTTGGAACAAAACCCTTAACCATTTACAGGTTGAAGGTGGTTCGGTTGATCAGATGCGTACTTTTTATTCATGCTTTTACCGCATGGTGTTTTTCCCGAACAAATTGTATGAGATAGACAAAGACAACAAGATAGTACACTACAGCGCTTCTACAGGTAAAGTGTTTCCGGGTTATAAATTTGCCGGTACAGGCTTCTGGGATACCTTCAGGGCTTTATATCCTTTCCTGAACCTGGTTTATCCGTCTATCAACAAAGAAATGCAGGAAGGGCTCATCAACGACTATAAAGAAGGTGGCTGGTTACCTGAATGGTCAAGCCCGGGATATTCGGCGGTGATGATCGGTAACAACTCGGCTTCTGTAGTTTCTGAGGCTTATTTAAAAGGTTTACGCGGGTATGATATCAATACTTTGTGGGATGCCCTGGTGCACGGCGCTAATAATGCTGGTCCGCAGGCTACAGGAAGGCAGGGAGTTGAATACTATAACAAATTAGGTTATGTACCTTATGATGTAAAGATTGATGAAAATGCAGCCCGTACTTTAGAATACGCCTATGATGATTTTGCTATTTACAAGTTAGGTAAAGCGCTGGGCAAACCCGAATCAGAGATAGGCATTTATAAAACACGTGCCATGAACTATAAAAACCTGTTTGATCCGGAAACTAAGTTGATGCGCGGTAAAAACCAGGACGGTACTTTTGAAAAACCTTTCAGCCCGTTTAAATGGGGTGATGCTTTTACCGAAGGCAACAGCTGGCACTACAGCTGGAGTGTTTTCCAGGATATGCAGGGCTTAATTGACCTGATGGGCGGCAGGCAGAAGTTTATCACCAAGCTTGATTCGGTATTTACCATGCCGCCGGTATTTGATGATAGCTACTATGGCGGCGTTATCCACGAGATCCGAGAAATGCAGATCATGAATATGGGGCAATACGCGCATGGCAATCAGCCTATCCAGCATATGATTTATCTGTACAACTACGCAGGTGAGCCGTGGAAAACCCAATTCCACGTACGTGACGCTATGGAGAAGCTGTATAAAGCTACTCCTGATGGCTATTGCGGCGATGAAGATAATGGCCAAACGTCAGCCTGGTACGTGTTTTCGGCAATGGGTTTTTACCCGGTAACCCCAGCCAGTGATCAGTATGTATTAGGCACACCACTATTCAAAAAAGTTACCATTAACCTTGAGAATGGCAAAACTGTAGTGATCAATGCCGCTAACAACAGCCCGGCTAATAAATATATTAATACGTTGAGCGTTAACGGTAAGCCTTATGATTTAACCTGGTTAAGCCATTCGGAGCTTAAAAAGGGTGCGGTGCTTAACTTTAACATGGCACCTCAGCCTAATAAAACAAGAGCTGTGAAAGTGAGCGATGTACCGTATTCGTTAAGTACGGAGAAGTAGCCCCTAACCCCTAAAGGGGGACAATGGTGTGGATAAAATATAAAATGCGCCATGCTTGTTTCAGTACCTCACATGCAGGGTGTAAACCAGGCATGCAGTCTTAGCAAGTGGGATCCCGAAATAAATTCGGGATGAGGTTTGGACACAAAACAACAAAAGCGAGATGAAATCTCGCTTTTGTTGTTTATAAAAATACCACTGCCGCAGGCTTTCAGCCTGTGGTGAGCCACAGTGTCAGCTTTCAGCTGACGTAAGCAGAATCCGAAATCGAAAATCCCAATTCCGAAATCAAAAATCAATGCCATTCTTCCCGGTACACAAATTTGGGCATTTGCCAGTTGTATTTGATAGAGAGCAAGCGGAGGGCCAGACCGATAGTACAAGCCACTACGATAGATACTCCGGCAGGGGCACCCAGATGTTCAATCCCCAAGTAAAAGGCTCCTGTAACAATGGAGGCACTGGCGTAAACCTCCTTACGGAACAACAGAGGAACCTCATTACATAATACATCGCGCAGCACACCTCCGGCACAACCGGTTATCATACCGCTCAGTAAAATAATAATGATGGGGAGATTGATCTGCTCAGCTATCTGGCAACCGATAATGGTAAACACCACCAGGCCCAAAGCATCCAGGTAAAGGAAAAGGGTTTTCATTTTGGTCATGAGGCGGGCAATAACAGCAGCTAATATGGCTGCCACTGCAGTGATCACTAAATATTCAGGGTGTTCAACCCAACTCATCGGGTAATGATTAAACAAAATATTGCGAACAGTGCCGCCACCTAATGCTGTTACCCAGGCAATAATGCAAACACCAACCCAGTCCATGTCACGCCTTCCGGCAGATAAGGCAGCTGTCATGGCCTCGGCGATAATAGCGATAATGTAAAGGATGTGGAGCATATAGGTAATGTTTAAGGTTTATTCAAGATACAAACTATCAGTAATAAATAAACAACAGAAAATTAAGCACTGTGACGGAATTAAGTGCCCGGCAACGGTATTCAGTATCCTGCACCAGAGGTGTAAAAGGTTTGCAGATACAAAGAAAAATTGCCTTTGCGTGCCAGAGGCCCGCCACCCTGCGTTTAGACTATGTAAGCGCAGTCTCCTTTAGCTTCCTGTGGGTACTTCCGGTTTCATCCAGCTCTTACCCTCTGTAAACCGGGCCACAAGCATGGCTGAAACCGTATCTCCGGTAGCGTTCAGCAGCGTCGCCATTGGGTCAACCAAAGTACCAATGATGATAGCAGGAGGGAGGGCTTCGGGCGGGAAACCATAGGCAGAGATAAACAGCAACTCACCTATGTAGCCTCCATTTGGGATTCCTCCCTCAACAAGGCTTACTAAAACTGTCATAGCAAGGGCTATCATTATGGTTTCGGCATTGTTAAAGCTTTTGCCAAACAACGCAAATACAACAGCCATTTTCACTATGGATGAAATGCTTGAACCATCTTTATGTAAAGTGCCGCCGAGCGGAATAGTGATATTGGCAATGGCATCAGAGATTCCCATTTTTTTTGCTGCGTTTAAATTTGCCGGGATAGTGGCAATGCTGCTGCAGGTGCCCACTGCCGTAGCTGATGGCACGATGTTGTTTTTCCAATAGCGCTTAACTGCACTAATTCCACCTGCAACAAATGCATAAAGACTAAACAAGGCCAGGTAATAAAACGCACCAACACCATAGTATAAAGCCATTGAGCGCGCATAACCACCAAATAATTGCGGGCCAAACACGCCTACCTGATAAGCGAAATATGCTCCAAGCCCAATGGGGCCTACCTTCATGATAAGGGTAAAAATATTCTTAAAAACCTCGTTTCCGCTATGCAGAAAGCTGCCGAAGGCCTTGCCCTTTTCACCGGCATGTAACGTTGCAAACCCTGTTATTACAGCGAAAATGATCATTGCCAGCATGCTTTTGCGGGATAATAACTGGTAAAATTCGCTGGTTGTAAACAAACTTGTCAGCTGGTCTCCAAAAGGTTTTTTAGTGATTGCTTCGGTAATTGGACTGGCCACAAGGTGTTGATGGATAGGGAAGATCCATATGGCTATGATGGTGACTATAGCTGCCACTAACACGGTGGAAACAAATACGAGCGAAGTAACCGCTAAAAGTTTCCCCAGTTTTTGTGAGCTGTCCAGCGCTGCAATGGCCGAAGCGATAGCAAAGAAAACAAGAGGAACAACAGCTGTAAACAACAGGTTCAGGAAAATATCGCCGATGGGTTTGATCACCTCTACTTTATTGCCCAAAACAGCTCCGGCAATACTGCCAATGATAATGCCTGTTATTAGTAGGATAATGCCTTTATAGTTTTGAAACCAGCTGTTCATTGTGCTAAGATAATTGTTAGGTTTTGCTTTTGTTGCAGATACAGATAGTAGCATTGTCAAATATTTATTTGAATTGTGATATTTGACTTGCAACGCAGGTATGCAATTGTGCCCCTCTGCATATATTCATATCCTTCTTAAATTAATATATTAGCCCCATTATAAATACTGAATGCAAGTAGAACAAGCCGGGGCTTTTATCCTCGACAAAATAAAAATAGAACTGCCTGAACATTTCCATTACCACAATGCCGATCATGCGCTTGATGTTTATACCGCTGCAAAGCAAATTGCAGAAGGCGAGGGAGTGAAAGGGTACGACCTGGAGCTATTGCTTACTGCAGCATACTATCATGATTCGGGTTTTTTGTTCGGACAGGTTAATCATGAGGTTGGTTCATGCAAAAATGCAAGGCAATACCTACCTCATTTTGGTTATACCAGCGATGAAATTGAGCAGGTTTGTGATATTATTATGGCAACTCAAATGCCGCAAAACCCTCACAATCATTTAGGACAGATAATTTGTGATGCCGATTTGGATTATTTGGGCCGAAATGATTTTTTTATCCTTAGTAAAAGGTTATTTTCGGAACTTGTAATTACAGATCACCTTGAATCAGAATTGGAGTGGGACAGGCAGCAGGTGAAGTTCCTGCAAAGCCATCATTACTTTACTCAAACCGCACTCGGGCTCAGGGCTGAAGGTAAAAACGAGCATTTGAAAGTTATCACAACAAAAATTTAAATACTGCTATTAATGACACAACCGGGTTTAAAAATTGAAGAAGTTTTAAAGGACGTAGTAACAGTAATTATCGGCATTTTATTCTGCGGTTTTGCGTTAAAGGGATTTTTGGTACCCAACAGCTTCTTTGATGGCGGAGTAACGGGTATTTCGCTTCTTCTTCATGAACTTTATCACTTCAACATAGCCTATGTAATTATCATAGCCAATATCCCCTTTATTATTATGGGGATGTTCCAGGTTAATAAATCTTTTGCACTAAAAACGCTTGCCTGCGTAATTGGACTTGGCCTATGCCTGCAATTTATACAATATCCTGTTATTACTTCTGATAAGTTACTTGTATCGATTTTTGGCGGGGTATTTATGGGGCTTGGCGTGGGTTTGTCGATAAGGGGAGGTTGTGCGTTGGATGGTATTGAGATATTAGCTTTATACACCTTGAAGCGCAGTAGTTTTACTATCAGCGAGATTATTTTAGGTATCAATATTATTATCTTCCTGATAGCGGCGGTTGAACTTGGTTTGCCTACGGCGTTATACTCAATTTTAACCTATTATACGGCGTCGCGCACTATCACTTTTGTTATTGATGGTTTGGAAGAATATACGGCTATAAATATCATCTCCGGTCAAAGCGAAATAATTAAAGAACGACTTGTAATGGAACTCGGTCGCGGAATCACCATTTATAAGGGCGAACGCGGCTTCATGAAGGAAAGTTTTGATGTTCATCAGCCGGTAGACATCATTTTTACAGTAGTAACCCGTTTGGAAGTACGCAGGTTAAAAAACCTGGTACACAGTATTGATCCAAAAGCTTTTATTTTCACTAATAGCATTAAAGAAGCTGCTGGCGGGGTGTTGAAGAAAAAGGTGAGGGATCATTGATATTCCAATATAAAGACAGCAATGCCATCCTAAAAGGATGGCATTGCTGTTAAATAAGCAAACTACTTCGGGTTTAGCGGAGCGTAACAGCAATACATATGGGTTCAAAATAAAAGTGGGTGGTCTTGAATTATTATTCAATCTCTTCAAGCTACATGGAAGCCGGGCGAAATTGTTAGCTTAGCATAACAAAACCTAAGCTGTAACATGAAAGAAGAATACTGGGTATTCGGAGGCGCGCTTCTTTTCCATTTCGGAAGATTACTTTACAAATATTACCAAAAAAAGCGCTACGAGAAGGTCAGTGACGAAATAGCCGACTACCGTTACGATACATACCTCGAACTGCGGGACGAAACATTTGCGCTGAAGCCGGAAGACATAGGCATTGTGTTGTCCAGTGATAATGAAACCGCTTTTGCCCTGATACTGGAAATGCATGTTGCTGAAGCGTTGCAGGCTATTGTCGCGTTTTCTGATGGTAAGGTTTGGGCTTTTAATACCTATAATGCACGCAAAAATATTGTTGATAATGATGCAGAGGATTTACGTTTCGCGGCTATTGAGGCTGTAGCAGCGGCTCAATACCATTTTGCAAGAATGAGGAGAATGGATGCCGGGACCCTTCTTCCCGGGCATATAAAAATTCATATATTAACCAATCAGGATACTTACTCGGCAGGTGGTACAATCACCGCAATGTGTAACGAATCATCAGAATGGGCCGAATTAGTTGCAAAAGTTTTTACGGTAGTCTGTGAACTGGATAGCGTGTTTGAAAATAAGCCCAAGAAGCCTGTTTATACCCAAATTGCCGTAAAGCGTAGTAAGCCTGCAAATTTCTAAAGTTATTAAAAGCCATGTCATGGCGAAGAGGAACGACGAAGCAATCTCGTAGCTACACAGATCGGTCATGTATTCGCTACGAGATTGCCACGCTGCGCTCGCGATGACATGTTTTTTATTATTTAAAACAGAGAGAATTTTATTTTCCGAACATTTGTGGAGACAACACCAATAATAGTTTCGGGCATCAGTAACAACTTAAAACTACCGACTCCGTACTTTAGATTTCAGACTTAGAACTAATCAACCACCTCGTAAATCTCTACCGGTTTCAGTTTGTTCTTCAAACTTACCTCTCCAATTTTATTGAGTGCGAAGGAGCCTTTGGCTTGTTCATATACATCGGCACTTACAATGATCTGGTTGGCTTGTGCTACGGTTTGCAGGCGTTGGGCCAGGTTTACTGCATCGCCAATTACGGTATAGTCCAAACGTTTCAATGTGGCAGAGCCTATATTGCCCGAGATCATCTCGCCCGAATTGATCCCTATAGAAACAGAAGGTTTAAAAGTTTTGTCGCCTGCCTGAATTTCATCAGCATCATGCATTTTATCACGAACGGCGAGGGCCGCATCAATAGCACGGTCAAGGTGGTATTCGCCACGGAAAACGGCCATAACGGCATCACCCATAAATTTATCAATATGGCCGTTTTGTGCAATGATCTCCTGTACCATTACATCAAAGTATTTGTTGATCATACCAACAACGGTATTGGCAGCAACGTGCTCCGTAATGGCAGTAAAGCCACAGATGTCAATAAACAACACCGTTGCATCTATAGTTTCGTTGCTAAGCAGGCTGTTTTCAAATTCCTTGTGGGTCATGAAATTGAGCACGTTTTCATCTACATACATGCGCAGGATGTTGTTCTCCTTTATGGCCTGCATGGTTTTTTTGAGCTCAATTACGTGTTGAAGCGTTTTTTCGATAGTGATGTCAAGATCTTCAAAATTTACCGGCTTGCATACAAAATCAAATGCACCGCGGTTCATGGCCGTGCGGATATTATCCATATCACTGTAAGCCGATACCATCACCGCTTTTAAGATTGGGTTGGCATCGGGCAACTTGGTAAGCAGGGTAAGCCCATCCATTTCAGGCATATTGATGTCGCTTAAAACCACATCAATGTCAGGATGAGAGGCCAGTTGAGTTAACGCTTCAAAACCATTTTGGGCAAATACAAACTCATACACGCCTTCCCGTATCTTTTTCCTGAACTTTTGCCTGATCAGTAATTCCAGGTCCTGCTCGTCATCTACCACCAGTATCTTGGCCATTATTGTTCTAAGTGTTTAAGTTTATCTTTCAAATTAGTGAAATCAAGCGGCTTGGTTAAAAAGTCGTTGGCCCCAAGTTCCATTGATTGTTTATAGTTTTCGTCGTCGCCGTAAGCGGTGATCATCATAACCACCGGCGGCGGTTTTTCGTAGCTGTGCCTGATATTGCGTAATAGCTCCAGGCCACTCATGCCCGGCATGTTGATGTCAGATAGGATCAGGATCACCTGCGAACGATATTTATCGAGGAAAAGTAAAGCTTCTTCGCCCGATTGCGCGAAATTAAATTCTACTTCGCCGCTTTTTATTTCTTTCCGGAAACGTTGTAAAAACAAAGGCTGAACATCTGCCTCATCATCAACAACAAGTATTTTCATAGCATTTCAAAGTTAAACGTTTGTTAGGTTTTATTTGCGGTTAAACGTAAAAATTACGGCACGTTTAACTTTGGGCAATATTGCCAACCGGTATGCAGATGACAAATCTGGCAAACTCGCCTTCGGCAGTTTCAACTTTAAGCTCGCCGCCATGGCCTTTGGTAATAATATCATAGCTCATTGAAAGCCCAAGGCCTGTTCCCTGCCCGGTAGGTTTGGTGGTAAAAAAGGGCTGGTAAATTTTATCCAGTACCTTTTGGGGAATGCCGGTGCCGTTATCCTCTACCGTAATTTGTACCATATTGACACCGGCCGCCGACCGGACTTTTTGAGTTTTAACAGTTACCGTTGGTTCATATCCATCACCTAAAACCCGTTTCTTTTCACTTACCGAGTAAAAAGAATTATTAAACAGGTTAAGGAGCACACGGCCCAGGTCCTGTGGAATAGCTTCTATTTTGCCAAGGTTTTCATCAAAGCTGGTTTTCATGCCTGCATTAAATGATTTATCCTTGGCACGGAGGCCGTGGTAGCTCAGCCTCAAATACTCATCAGAAAGAGCATTAACATCAGTAGGTTCTTTTTTTCCGGTTGTAGCACGCGAATGCTGCAGCATGCCTTTAACAATAGCATCTGCGCGTTTGCCATGCTGGTTTATTTTGCCCAGGTTTTGGGTGATATCATTAATAATATCAGCAGCGTCTTCCTTAACATCGTTGGGAAGTTTATCAAGTACTTCTTCTTTCAGTTCTTCAAGCAGTTCGATACTTACCTCACTAAAATTGTTCACAAAGTTTAGTGGGTTCTGAATTTCGTGCGCTATGCCGGCGGTAAGCTCGCCCAGCGAAGCCATCTTTTCTGACTGTATAAGCTGCGCCTGTGTACTTTGAAGTTCTGATAGTGCCTGCTGAAGTTCTTCGGTTTGCTTGATTAGCTCGGCAGTGCGCTCACGTACCTCACTTTCAAGGTTTACCTTCATAGCTGCCATCATGCGGTTTTGTGCCTGCTCTGCAAAGCGCTGTTTGCGCTCATTTTCAAGGGCTTTGGTTTGTTTCCGGCTGATGAGCCAAAGCGAGAATGCCCAGATGAGCGAAAATACCACTAAGCTTTTTATGGTGTTGTCATGGTTGTCATAAAATGTCGGGAACCATTTTTCCAGTACATCCTGTATTAATCCCGCAATGGCGTATGGAATTAATGCAAAGGCAAGCTGCCTACCCGATTTTAGGTCTTCAATATAATAGGGCACTATTACAACTCCTAAAAAAAACAGGTGCGAGATTACCGTGGTCAGCCTTTCTCCGTGGTCAAAACTTACACCAAATACAAATATGCCTATAGCTATAAAATAGCCAATATTGAGGTATTTGTCCCAATTGGTTAGCAGCCCATCATTTTTCAGGTGTCTCCTGTATTGGGTGATCACAAATACGGCGAGGAAAGGTTCTAAACTCATGAAGATTGTTTTACTTCTTTTATAAATGCGAAGCCGAAATTTAAGAATTTTAGAGGGATTATTAAACTATGCCCATTATTTATCAGAATAAGGGGTTAAAAATGATCTGTTTTGATTTTATAGTAGCGAATATCAACTTGCAGAAGGTAACACTGAGTTTGAGGTTTTTTTCTTTACAAGTTAACACGATCAAGCTTTTGCCGGGATTAAATGAACAAAGCGCAGGTTATATCCATATACCCTCATGCGAAGCAACCATTGATCCGCATAAAACGTAATCAACAATAAAACCAGCGATGAACCTGGTTTTATTGTTGATATCCCCCTTGAAGCAAATTTTAAAAAGCATCCTGCCCATACTTACCCGGCGCGAAAAGACGAGATTTATCAGGCTGATCATCGGCGATATCGTTATAGCCCTATTGGATGTTGCTTTTTTAGGAATGCTCCTGCTGATAGTTAATTTTTATACGCTGCAGGGTACAAGAAATAATTACGATTTTTTACCGGCAGGCCTTGTAAATAATAGATCGCTGTGGCTTATCGGAGTATTTCTGGTGCTTTTTGCTGTAAAAAATTGTATTGGTTTCTTTGTACAAAACGCGCAGCATCATTTCTTTTATAGTGTATCATCAAGACTATCCGAACGTAATATCAGGAATTATCTTGATGCCGGGTTTGATCAGTTTACCCACGTTGATTCATCTATCCACACGCGGCGCATTAGCCAACAGCCTATCGAGTTTAGTCATTACATCCTTACTAATTTACAGCAAATCATATCGCAATTGGTATTGATCCTTTTTACCATTGGGGCAATCATGTTGTATCACCCTGCTTTGTTTGTTTTGCTATTTATATTATTACTGCCGCCTGTTGCAGCGCTGGGCTGGTTTATCAAAACAAAATTAAAATCCATTCGCGGGCAGATCAAAACCGTGAGCGAAAAAACGCTTCAGCATTTAAACGAATCATTGGCTGGTTATGTGGACAGCAACATTTATCAAAAGAATGATTTTTTTAGTCACCGTTTTTTTAGCTACCAACAGCAACTTAACCAAAATATAGCCTCGCAGCAAACGTGGCAAAACCTGCCATCGCGCTTAATGGAGGTTTTTGCCGTACTGGGTTTTTTTATCCTCATCGCTGTAAATAAACTAATGGGCGATAATTCGGCGGTTAGTATCCTGACCATCGGTATTTTTGTGGCTGCTGCATACAAAATTATTCCCGGTGTAGTGAAGATTCTGAACAGCGGCGGACAAATGAAAACTTATGAGTTTATCCTGGCCGACCTGGCTATTGTGCCAAATAAAGAACACCAGATTAACGAACCTCTTGACGAACATATCAGGTCATTGAAATTTGAAAATGTAAATTTCGGTTACGCCGACAAAGTTATTTTAGATGAGTTTGATTTGGAGATAGTTCCGGGCGATATCATTGGGATATCGGGTAATTCGGGTAGGGGGAAAACAACTATTATTAACCTTTTGGCCGGGTTTTTAGAACCTGCAACCGGTGGCATTTATATCAATGATAAAATTGCCGTTGCTGCTACGCGCAGGTTGTATCGTAAAAATATCTCCCTGGTAAAACAGCAACCGTTTTTTATATACGATACAATTCTTCAAAATATAGTACTCGACGATGCAGCTGTTGATCAGGAACGATTTGCCGAGGTTTTAGCTTTTTGTGGTTTAAATAAACTTATTGCCGGATATCCGGAAGGCATAGGAAAGATCATTACCGAAAACGGTAAAAATATTAGCGGTGGCCAGCGCCAAAGGATCATGCTGGCGCGGGCGCTTTATCATGATCATGACTTACTGATATTAGATGAGCCTTTTAGCGAAATGGATGCTGATGCGGAAAATGAACTGTTAACGAAATTACAGCAATTGACCCGCCAGGGTACAATGATTATCCTGATTACGCACAATAAAGCGAGTTTAGCTATTTGCAATAAAGTTATTTCACCCTGATTTTTAATGCCCCTTGCCTTTCGTTTTGCGCACGTTTGCAACGTTTGCTTTATTCTAAGCCCTTTGCTATTTCCTCAATTCGCCCGGCTATGGCTTCAAATGACAGGTTTCGTTTGTAGTATTCTATCGATAACCTTCGCTTTTCGGCTATATTCATCTGGGCTGTTTGTTGGAGTACAGCAAGTAACTCAGCTTCGTTTCCCGGTTCGTACAATACACCGCATTCGCCATTATTGGTAATCATCCTGAACGAAAGGATGTCGGTAACGAGGGGTACACACCCGCATGACATCGCTTCACAAATAGCGGTGCCGCTGCCTTCATAATGCGAGCCGGAGATGATAAAATCGGCACTGTTATACCAGTAAAGTAAATCGGCGTGAGGTACCTTACCTATCAGTTCAATGGCGTCTTTATTTGGAGAGGCATTTAGTAACTCGTTGATGTTAGGTAAGAGCTCTTCAGTGTGATAGATCATGTGCAGCTTTACATCCGGCATGTTTTCGGCAAATTTCAAAAAGGCCTTTACTACGTTTAATGGATCTTTATTATCGTTTAAACGGCCCACCCATAAAAACACAGGCGCATGTTTTGTACTTGTTTTGGATTTGGCTTCTGAACGGTCGATCGGAAAAAATACAGATGATACTTCCATCACCTCATGTATTTTACCCGGCGACTTTAAGTTGCCTGCAGTCACCCATTCAAGCCCCATATCATGTGAGGCAAACAAATAGGCATCTGCATATTTATCTGCCAGTTTTTGCAGTTGCTTTTTTATACCACCAGGAAAAGGTTTCTCTGCATGGTTTTGAACAATAATACGGGTATGCTTATTTAGCATCAATCCAAGCTGGATTAATTGAACCGGTTGGTGCAGGCCGTGAAATATCACTATATCAGGGTTTAAGCTCTTTACATACAGGTTGATCCCGAAATTGAAATAGATCTTTTTTTTGCTGAAGTTCACAAAATGATAGGCGATGTTATTATGGTTAACAATACCTTCATAGTTGATCTGTTTCACGTTGATCACCTCATGTCTTTTACTTAGCTGGTCCATAAGGCCGGTATAACCCAGGGTTCGGACAAACCAGGCTTGCGGGTCATCAAAATCGGGCGAATAGTTATAACTGACAAAAACGTATCTCATTAAAATAAACCCTCAATACTGGTATAATTGCTGTTTTGAAATTGCAGAAAACCCACGTGGTACAACGATTCGGGATTTGTTTTCAATACCTTGTTATTAATTACCTTGCCAATCATCAGCATGTGATACCCCATTTTTTTATGTTCAAAAATCTCTATCTCTTTGTATCCTCCTGAACAAGCCGGAACCGGAAAATTAAACACTTCGCTCTTAATGGTATCAAATGGCAGCTGATCAACCGGTGTTGGTGCAGTGCTGGAGTGCTTGCCCAAATTATAAACCGAATTAATGTCGACTGTGTCTGTGTCGCACACCACAACTTTGCCGGCGTTGAGGATTTTATCTAAAGTGATATTGGTTGTGCGTAATCCCAGCAGGTAAATACCTTCTTCCTCAATAAAACCGTGAATATCCATCGGGAAAACGTTGCAATATTCACTATCAGCGTAAGACACGATGATTATACTACGCGGGTAGGAGTACAACGCGCTGACAACTTTTCTGCTGTCATAAGTATTCTTTTTTGATCGCAGAAAATACCTGAAAAGCACTTCCCGTTTCAGGGCATTAAGCTGATGGTTTTTGACGCCTTTTATCCTGAATAAAAGCAGGCTGCCTATGTCGGTATTGATCGTTTCAATCAATGATACACTGATAGAGGCGCTTAACATACCATTGGTTTTAAATTCGATGACCGCATTTTCAGCATTCAGGTTAGCAACTTCATTGGCAGGTAGCCACGCGGCCATGCAAAATGGATCAAGGCAGATCATGCTGTTATTGCGGGTGATATCATGACTTTTCCCGGCAAGGTTCAAAAAAACCTTCTCTTTGATCTGGCTTTGTTGTAAACGGGTTATGTAAAAGGTTTTGACGGGGTGCCCGTTAAACAATAGTTTTTTGATTGATTGAGTTATCATATCACTTAAAAAATATCAATGTCGGCAAAAGCGAATGCCATTTTATCAAGCGGTATTCGTGCGCCAAGATCTTTAACAATTACCGGGAATGATGGGATTGGATCGGCATAGCGTTTCAGAAAAACATTCAATGCTGATCGCTTATCGGCCTGAAATTGTAGTTTTTGTAGCCCTAAACGTCCGGCTATTTTTTTTAGCCTGGGTATAATGTCACGCAGGTCGTTAGTTGTAATGTCTATATCGCCTATTATCATTCCATTCCCAATCCTGAACCAAACTAAAGTATCGCCTGTTTTAATGGTAAAACTCTCAGTATATGTTTTATGGCCAAGGTAATAGCTATCTCTATGCAAACCGAGAAACCCTTCGTTAATTAAGCTGCTTCTCATTCCTTTTTGAGGTGACGCATACTTTTTAATTATGTTGTTTGTAAAAAGCCTGTATAACCCTTTTAACAATGGAAACTTGTTCGCCAATCTCTCCAGCGGGAGTGCTTTAACCGGGATAATGAAACATTCCATTTGGGCCGATACCTGCCAGTTGAGCTTGTTTACAAAACCGGGAAGCGAGTTTTGATTGGGAAACCCAAACAGGATCAGGATTTCTTCTTCATAACAAAGCTTATAGGTAAGTTCGGCCAGTTTAATAAACAACCCTTTGCCCCGGTGGTCAGGATGGGTCATGGTATCTGCCGATTGGGCAGCCAAAACAGGTTGTCCACCCCTCTCGATAAAGCAGGGGATCACACCATAAAAGGCTGCAGGCACATCATCTGCGTAAGCCAGGTAACCAGTGTACATTACCCCGGTAAAAGCGGTGTTGTATTTCCGGCTAAAGAAACCGGATGGCAATGCCTTGCCATAAACAGCCTTATGCAGACTGGTCATGTCGGCAAGCCGCTCCTCGGTTAAACGTTCTATCCTGTACCCGTCGCTATGCATATTTTCCTCTTATTATGGCGTTTAACTGGTTAGGAGTGGATATGAACGGATTTACAGTAAAGCGTTCGCGCATGGTGTTATCCTGTCCATCTTCGGTATTAATAAAATCAGTGGCAAGCAATTGGTTATAACCAACAGCTTTGGCATCTTTTAAAACTTGCCCATTGTATGAGCCATAAGGAAAAGCAAAACTGTTGATTGGCTTACCGGTTAAGCTTTCAAGATACTCTTTGCTCATGGCCATCTCTGTTGCGGCGTTGGTTGATGGGATGCGCGCGAGGTCGTTATGATAATAACCATGCGCACCGATAGTTACGTAAGCAGAAGCGGACATGCTTTTAATTTGTGCAGAAGTCATCTGCAGCCAATAATCATCATCCTGCCGGTTGGCCTTAAAACCTGTAAGCTGCTCAAGAAAACTCATCAGTGCGGCTTTTTCATTGAACCCGGTTGACCTTAGCTTATCGGCATAAGGGGTTCCGTTTTCGTCTACGTATTTGTTATTCCTGTTTTTACGATAAGTTTGGTTTTTATAGGTGAATTTTTCGGGCCCATAATATCCCGCAATACTCAGCATATCGTTCCACAAAATATCGAAACCTGCATTGCGGATGGCTGTGACAAAAAAGGTGGCCGGTACGCGATATTTAGTTAGCAGGGGTAATACGTAATTGTAGTTGTTGGCCAGTCCGTCATCAAAAGTAAGGCAGACGTTAAATTTTTCATTGCTGAAGTTACCTGCATAATAATCGTCGAGCGAAACCAGGTTGAAGTACTTTTTATAGTATTGCAGGTGTTCTTCAAATCTTTCGCAGGTTAAAAACAATGTGTTGAATTTATGCGGATCGTTTTTACAAACATTATGATAAAGTACAATCCGGCGTCCACGCGCATTTTGATATAATTCTTTATCCAGCCCCAAAATATGGCGTGCATCGCCGCTTAAATAAGCCGCTTTGCGCTTTGATCCCGACCATATTTTCTGAATGATACTCATGCGGCTGGCTGTATAGGGTAAGGTACAGGAAATCCGGCGTCGGGCTTATAGCGTTTTATCTCGGCTATTAATCCATGGATATCACCCTGTACATATTTGAAATGATTACCGGTAAATACTTTACTGTAGTTTTGAGTAAGGATGCCTGTAAGTTGATGATAAAGCGATTCATCAAACAAAAGGATCTCGCCTTTGTGCATTACAAGCAGGATATCATCAGGAGTAACATCATAAAATGCCGATAAACTTGTTTTACCATTTGATTTGGCAACAACGAGATCAGCATCAGATCCGGCAGCAATGTTGCCGGTATTCAGTTTCCATGTTTGGGCCGGCAGTGATGTCAGTGAGCGATAAAGCTCCTGATCGTTTAGCATTTCGGCTTTGCGTGCAAGACGGATATGATACCAGATATCCCAAGATCCTGTAAGCGTACTATCTGTACCAAATAAAATATTTGTTTTGGTTTTCAGCTGATCAATAGCCGCTGTTTTATTCAGCAGGAAATAATTAGACTCGGGGCACCAAACCAGGGCCTTAAAATGCTTAGCCTGCAGGGTGTCCATAGCTACGCCATGAATGCCGATGATTTTACGCCTGAGCAGGTTCCATTTTATCAGTTCATCAATTTCGTTGCGGGCAGCGTTGTTTGTTCCCTCGCCGGTGTGGATCACCGCAGGTTGATTTATTTTAAGCGGATTGTTAAGCCGTTTTCTCCAGTTTTTTTCGAACTGAACCGAATGGATACTTTGGCAGTTATCAAATACGGTGATCAGCGGATCATTTATTGTGACTTTTTCGCCGTGGTTTACAACCGTGGTGACCCCGCAGAGCAGGTTTTTATAAACGCCCCAGCGCTCACGCAGGGCAATGGGGATCTTTAGCACGGATGAAATTTCATCTGCATACGCCCGGTGAATGTGCTTGCCCCACTCGGTGTAGCTTTCATAGGTTTGATTGCCAAATTGCGGGAAAAGGTTAAAATCAAGATGGTCGTGCGAATTGATCAAACCCGGGAAAACAATGGCGTCAACAAAGGTTAGCTGCTCACGCTCATCGGTAAAAGAGGGGCCAACCTGTTTGATTTTAGCCTCGCTTATGCCTACGCTCACCGCAGCCTCGTTTCCCGGTATCGTCACATTATTCAGTACCATTTGTCCTTCTTAAATGCAGTCCGTAAATAATTGGGAAGCCTTTGTACCTGTCATAAACATGAAGTGCATTTTTATCGGTATAATAATGCTTCATACTTTCATCTATCTTAATTTCTTCTTCGGTAACCAGCATAAAATTGTTGCGCAATAACAAATCTTTGATGGTGTTTACCGGGTGCACATAGTTTTCAACGGCTATAAAACTGTTGCCATGTTTAAATGTGCGTTTGCCGCCGTTGGCCAACGTATGCGGATGAAAATCGGTAATAATGATATCGCCATTGGGTTTCAGGATCCTCATCCAGGCTTGCAGGGCGGCTTCAATGTTTTTGATGTGGGCAACGGTAAGTGTTGAAACTATTGTGTCAAAACTGCCCGGTGGCATATCGCTGAACAGATCATCGGTAATACGGTAAATATTTGCCGGCGGAAATTTTTGTTGCAAACGGGCCAGCATCCCGCCGGATGTATCAAAACCGGTTAGTTTTTGAGGATGCAAGGCAAACAGCTTTTCCCAATGTCTGCCTGTGCCGCAACCAATATCGGCTACCTTTTTATCTGTGATAACTATATCTGTAACCAGCCGCGGAAATAATACCTCGTCCAGATCGAGCATCAGGTTTCCGGGCTGCTGATCGTAATTTTCGGCCCAGATATCATAGGCATCTACCGAGTTTTTCTCCAGGATGTTTGGCGGAAAAAAGCGCTGCTTAATATAGTTCTTTACAGTTTGGATCACAGTTACGGGGTATTTAATTAATAACCTTATATCAGCAAATACGGCTGTTAAATAATAATGGTTGCCAGCTATTTTATTTATAAAGGCAGGCAACCCAGGCAAAAAGCCGGGCGTATTTATTAATGTGAAAGCGATAGTGCAGAGGCTCAGAGATAATTGTTGTATGGGCAATCCCCCGCATTTGTGATTGGGTATGGCAGTGGGTTTTATTTTGAATGTTGGCTTGTATTGGCAGGGGTGCTTTGCAGGCCGCTTAAACTAAAAAATAAGCCCATTGCCGGGGGATTGAAGGTGAAAGCAAAGTATTAATACTAACAAATGAACAAAATATTATTATTTAACCCGCGCAGCGCTAATAACAAGTACCGCATACCTAATTCGATACTGAATATAGCTGCATCGGTTGATGGAAAATATGACTGGGTTATTGTTGACGGCAATTGTGAACATGACCCGATGTTGAAGATAGACAGCTATTTAAGCACCGGCGAGTTTAAATATTTTGGCTTTACGGTTATGCCTGGCCCGCAGTTAAGGCAGGCTATTATAGCTTCTAAAACTATCAAGCAAAAATACCCTGATACTAAAATGATTTGGGGAGGATACTTTCCTTCAAATCAGCCTAACGCGGTTTTATATTCGGGCTATGTTGATTTTATTATTAACGGGCCAGGCGATCATGCTTTCCCGGCGTTAATTGATGCCTTGGAAAAAAACGAGCCCTATGAGTTTATCCGTAACCTCATTTATAAAGCAACGGATGGTAAGATCATCAAAACCGCTAAGGAAGACCTTTTAGACCAGGACAGCCTGCCTCCATTACCATATGATAAGCTGAATACTTTTTACCCTATCACCAAGTTTCTGGGTAAAACTTACCTGGGTGAAAAAACGATGGCTTATCACTCAAGCATCGGGTGTCCGTTCACTTGCTCATTTTGTGCCGTGGTGCCCATTTATGAAGCAAGATGGAAGGCAAAATCGGCCCAGAATGTTTATAACGATGTAAAATATATAAAAGACAAATGGGGGGCCGATGCCATTGAGTTTCACGATAACAACTTTTTTGTATCAGAAAAACGCGCTGTTGAGTTTGCACGATTGATTAAGCCAGAAAATATGACCTGGTGGGGCATGGCCCGCATTGATACCATGTCGAAATTCAAAGATTCATCGCTGGCCGCCATTCGCGAATCGGGCTGTAAAATTATTTTTTTTGGGGCCGAAAGCGGCAATAACGCCATACTGGAGCAAATGGATAAGGGCGGTACCCAAACCGGCGACCAGATCATTGAGTTTGCCGAGCGCCTGAAAAAGTTTGACATCATTCCCGAATATTCTTTTGTGCTGGGTACCCCGGCACCAACCCAGCAGCAGGTACAATCACAAATTGATTTTGAGATAGATTTTATCAAAAAGGTAAAAGCTGTTAATCCTAAAACCGAGATCGTGATTTACACCTATAGCCCGGTGCCTACCGAAGGTTCCGAACTTTATAAACAGGTGATCAAAAGCGGTTTCCGCTTTCCTGAAACGCTGGAAGACTGGATTAGCCCTGCCTGGGAAAGCTTTGATCTGCGCAAAAACCCGCTTACGCCATGGCTTACGCCGGAGATGATTGATAAGATCAGGAATTTTGAAACGGTGCTGAACGGAGTATATCCAACCGTAACCGATATCAGGTTGAATATGCTTAAACGCATGGCAATTAAAATGGTAGCCACCATGCGCTATAAAGCCAGCATGTACCAGTACCCTTACGAGATTAAGTTGTTACAAAAAGTTTGGCGCTACAGGCAGCCCGAAATACAGGGATTTTAATTTATGCAGATGACAGGCCAATCCTTATATCATACTTTTCAGCGTTTTCGCACACTGCAAACGCACCGTATTGCTGCGCTGCCCATTGTGATATTGATGCCGCACAGCGCCTGCAACTGCCGTTGTGTAATGTGCGATATATGGAAGGATAATAAAAACCTGAAACAGCTTACCGAGGCCGATGTAACAGACCTGCTTGGTGCGCTACGGAAGTTTGGCACCAAACAGGTGCTGATGTCAGGGGGAGAAGCATTGCTGAATACCAATTTTTTCAGGCTCTGTGAGATCCTGCGTGCCGAAAAGATCAAGGTTACGCTGCTTTCAACCGGTCTTTCTATCAAGAAAAACGCGCTCAATATTTTGAAATGGGTTGATGATCTGATTGTTTCTTTAGATGGCGATGAGCCTTTGCATGATGCCATCCGCAATGTTCCCGGAGCGTTCAATAAATTGCGGGAAGGGGTAGAGTATATCAAATCTATCGAACCAAAATATCGCATAACAGCGCGTACGGTGATCCACCGGTTAAATTACAGAAACTGGCCGGCCATTATTGAAGCTGCAAGGCAAATGGGTATAGACCAGGTAAGTTTTTTACCAGCCGATGTAAGCAGTCATGCTTTTAACCGCCAAACCGCCTGGGCCGAACCTAAGCAGCATGAGATATTGCCGACTGAAAGTGAACTTGCCGAATTTCAGGAAATAACAAGTCAGGTGCTTGCCAATCATAGCGATTTTACCAACAGGTTCATTGCCGAGTCGCAGGCTAAGATCCAGGATATCTACGGTTATTACGCTGCTTTTTACGGCCATAATACGTTCCCGTTTAAAAAGTGCAACGCGCCCTGGGTATCGGCAGTTATTGAGGCCGATGGTGCGGTGCGTCCCTGCTTTTTTCACGAGGCAATAGGTAACATCAGGGATAATACATTGGATGATATTTTGAATAGCAAAGAAGCGATCAGTTTTCGCAAAACACTGGATATGAGTAGTGATCCTACATGTGTTAAATGCGTGTGCTCGCTTAATTTATCGCCATTGGCGAGGTTGGATTAGGATAAAAGAGAAAAAATAAACTATAAAAAGGGCGGCTTCGCGTAATTCCCCTCTTGAGAGGGGGCGCAGAGGAAATGAGCGATGGCTGGGGTGTGTTATGCGAGATACTTATCAATGCAGAAACACACCCCTCCACCCCTCTCAAGAGGGGAATCGCACTTCCCTCCCTTTTTCCCAACTTGACGGCTATGTTTTCAGGAAGGGGATTTAGAAATAGGCTTTAACGTATGAACAATATACTGTTTACACATTCTTACTTTTTACGGTTCGATCCCAAGCAATGGGGGATAGGGCTGCCTTATGCGCCGCTGGGCACTATATATGCCGCAGCTTTAATGCGCCAGCAAGGTTATAATGTTAGTTTGTTTGATACCATGTTTGTGAGCGATCCTGATGAGGTAATACCGGCCATCGAGTTGAATAAGCCCAATTTTTTTGTGATTTATGACGACGGGTTTAACTACCTGACTAAAATGTGCCTTACTAACATGCGCGAAGCCGCTTTTAAAATGGCTAAGCTGGCAAAGGAAAGGGGATGTACGGTAATTGTTTCAAGTTCTGACTCAACCGACAGGTATGCCGCTTACCTTTCCGAAGGTGCTGATTTTGTTATACTTGGTGAGGCTGAGCAAACGCTGCTTGAGCTTACCCAATACATCAGGGATGGTAATACCGATCATTTTGCTATTAAAGGATTAGCCTATATGAACGGAAGCGAGATCATTAAAACACCTAACCGCACGGTGATGAAGGATCTGGACAGCTTGCCAATGCCTGCATGGGATTTGGTGAATATGGACACTTACCGCGGCATGTGGTTAAAAAACGCCGGTTATTTTTCTGTAAACGTAGTTACTACCCGGGGGTGCCCCTTTAAATGCAACTGGTGCGCCAAGCCTATTTATGGTAACAGGTACAATTCGCACAGCCCGCAATATATTGTTGATGAGATAAAAATGCTGAAAGAAAGATACGGCATGGACCATATTTGGTTTTGTGACGATATTTTTGGATTGAAACCCGGCTGGGTACAGGAGTTTGCCAAATTGCTTGGACAGGAAGGGATCAGGATCCGCTTCAAGATCCAGTCGCGGGCCGATTTATTGGTTGAAGAAGAAGCTGTAAGCGCATTGGCTGCTGCCGGCTGCGAAAACGTTTGGATAGGGGCCGAAAGTGGGTCGCAAAAGGTACTTGATGCCATGGATAAAGGAATCACTATCGATCAGATCCACACCGCTACCCACCTGATGAAAGCACATGGCATCAAACCGTCGTTCTTTATTCAGTTTGGTTATCCGGAAGAAACCCGCGACGATATCACGCTTACTATTGATATGATCAACCAATTACTTCCCTTTGAAATTGGTATTTCGGTATCTTATCCTTTACCGGGTACTGGTTTTTATGAACGCGTTAAAACCGAACTCAGAAAAAAAACCAACTGGACAGATTCGGACGAGATGGCCCTGATGTTCAAGAACACCTATCCGGCTTATTACTACAAGCAATTACATAAATACGTACACCGTAACTACCACAAGCACCTGGCTAAAAACAGCCTGCAAAAATTGCTTAAAGATCCGTTCGGAAGTTCGGCAAACAGCATAAAAAAGGCATTATCCGTATTTTATTATGGCCCGCTTACTTATCTTGAAAAGTTAAAGCTGGAAAAATTTGAAAAAGCGATATGACCGGAACGGCCACAAATATAAACGAACAACTTGCCGAAGCTGCTTTCAGCAATCAGTCGGTGATTTTTGATGAGCTTTATTCTGGTGATACTATTATCAGCTATAAACGCAGACGGGTACGCAATCATATTCTGCAATATGTAAAAGCCGGTGGTAATATTTTGGAATTAAACAGCGGTACCGGCGAGGATGCTTTATTTTTTGCTCAAAATGGTTTTAAAGTTCATGCTACCGACATTTCAAAAGGGATGCAACAACAATTGCAGGAGAAGGTGTTGAAACGCGGTGTACAGCATTTGGTAAGCAATGAAATTTGCTCCTACACACAACTTGAACAATTAAACAATAAAGGTCCTTATGATCTGATCTTTTCCAATTTCGCAGGCCTGAATTGCACTGGCGAGTTGGACAAAGTGTTAAGCTCATTTGCCGAATTGCTAACCCCTGGGGGTATGGTTACCCTGGTAGTACTGCCCGGCTTTTGCCTTTGGGAAACTTTGCTTGTTTTTAAAGGAAAATTCAAAACCGCTTTTCGCAGGTTTTTTAGCAGTAAAGGCCGCAGAGCGCATGTTGAAGGTGTTTACTTTGATTGCTTCTACTATAATCCTTTGTATATAAAAAAACGCTTAAAGCGTGATTTTGATGTGCTGGGTATTGAAGGATTATGCACGGTAGTGCCACCTTCCTATATAGAAGGTTTTGCGGAGAAGCACCCGCGTGCTTATAAAATATTGACAGGTTGGGAAGATAAGTTAAAAACTACCTGGCCATTTAAATACATAGGCGATTATTACATTATTTCATTGAGGAAAAAATAAATTCCCAATCGGGCAACCTGATCAATACAAACTGCTACGCGCTTACTTTAACATCGTTTGTTGTTGGGATCTTTAGTGATTTTCCTTGCGCCAGTAACTCAGTGGTAATAGCGCGTGTATAGGTTTTGATCTCATTTTGAAAATCGGTAACCGATGCTCCCGAACGGATTTCCTCAAGTCGTTTTTCCCATGTTCCGGTAAGCTCTGCCTGGGCTATCTGCTGATTTTTTACCACTTCATAAACAGCAATTCCCGTAGTAGTTGGTACCAGGTTTTTCTTTTCCCTGATAATATAATTACGCTTAAGCAGGGTTTCGATGATGGCTGCTCTTGTAGCCGGTGTGCCAAGGCCGCTATCTTTCATGGCATATCGCAGTTCTTCGTCGTCAATTTCTTTGCCTGCCGTTTCTAATGCCTTAAGTAAAGTTGCCTCGTTATATAATGGCCGTGGTTTGGTTTGCTTTTCAAGCAAAGCTTTGGCTGTTATAGGCAGGTTTTCGCCCTGAATAACTTTTGGCAGTGTAGCGTTTTCCTCGTCTTTTTTATCGTCTTCCTTATCATTGAAAACGGCGCGCCATCCGGCAGTATGGATCACTGTTCCGCTGGCGTTAAATTTTGCGCCCGATTGTACAACAATTTTAGTGATCTCCTTAATACAATCCTGGTGAAAAGCTTCCAGCATCCGGCCGGCCACCATATCGTAAACAGCCTGCTGATCGGCCGAAAGCTGGTGCAGGTTTTCGCCGGTAGTAAGTACCGCATGGTGATCTGTTACTTTCTTGGCATTCACACTTCGTTTGTTAAGTGTGGCGCTACCCAATGCAATAGCTTGTTTGCCAAAAAGCGGGTGTTGCTCCAGTTTTTCTATCAGTGCGGGTACTCCTGCAAAAACATCATCGCCTATGTAGCGGCTGCCGGTACGGGGATAGGTAACTAATTTATTTTCGTACAGGTTTTGAAGAATGTTTAGGGTTTGATCGGCAGTAAAGCCCTTGCGTTTATTGGCTTCCTGTTGCAGGCTGCTCAAATCATGCAATAGCGGTGGTGGTTCTTTACGTGGTTTGGCTTCTACCTGTAAAATATGACCACCCTGCGGAAACCCGCCTTCAACATCCTGGACCTGGTCAACTACAGCTTGCGCCTCTTCCTTTGTTTTATAGTTTTCGGCCGATATAGCTTTGAATACCTGTCCGTCTTTATCAGGATGGATACTTACCTGGTAAAATGTTTCAGGAACAAAGTTTTTATTCTCAATATACCGCGAACAGATCATGGCAAGGGTAGGGGTTTGCACCCTGCCTAAAGAAAGCACTGCACCACGAATCCCTGACGAAAGACTAAGCGCCTGTGTGGCATTCATTCCCACCAGCCAATCCGACTGTGAACGGCAATGGGCCGAATTGAAGAGGGTATCATAATCGCTGCCCGGTTTCAGGTTACGGAAGCCTTCTTTTATGGCCTCATCTGTTTGCGATGAGATCCAAAGCCTTTTAAAGGGCTTTTTGCATTTTAGATAGTAATAGATATAGCGAAAGATGAGTTCGCCTTCGCGCCCGGCATCCGTTGCAACGATGATCTCGGTGGCTTCATCAAATAGCTTCTGAATGGTATCCAGTTGTTTTTTTACAGATGGATCATCCACCAAACCATCTTTGGTTTTTACCTTACGGATAGAAAGTTTAAACTTTGGAGGCAACATAGGCAGGTGCTGAACGCTCCAGCCATAATAGCCGTATTCCTGCGGTGCGGCAAGCTGCAACAAGTGACCGAAAGCCCAGGTAAACGTAAACCCTTTGCCTTCAATATAGCCGTCTTTTTTGGTGTTTGCCCCAAAAACTTTGGCAATTTCCCTGGCTACAGATGGTTTTTCGGCTATAATAACTTTCATAAATGCTGCTCCCAATGCACCGGTTTACACCTGTACCTGTTAATACGGGCATCGAAAGTATGAATTTAGTGAGGGTTGTGCAAGGTTTGTTGGTAACATTGTACCGGCCAGCCCGATTGTACAATTGTTAAATATCATTGGTTGTTGCCAGTAACTCTTTATCAACGCCGGTAATTATATCTTTAAAGAGGGGCCCGGCATTGATGTAACCTTCAAGCAGTTTAAACTGGTTTTTAGCCCTGATCAAATTGTGCCCTTCGTATTGTGCGCCGTAGTAAATATCGTTGTTTAAAAAGTCGGTCAAAAAGCGGAGCCCCTGCATGTAGATCATCATCTCGCCCGAAAAAATGAAGTATTTTTTCTCGGCTTCGGTAAGGATAGTACCCATTTCGCTCATGTATCCTTTATATATCGCCCGGAAAAAATCTGTCCTGATAACGATTTTACCAAGGTCTTTTTCTTCCTCGTTAGCCGGCGAAAGATACGTGCGCATCATATCGCCAACATCACTTAAGTAGTAACCTGGCATTACGGTATCCAGGTCAACAAGGCAAAGCGCATTTTGCCGGTCATCAAACAGCACGTTATTTATTTTGGTATCGTGATGTATCACACGCAATTTGATTTCGCTGTTGGCGGTAAACTTATTGTAAGTATGTAGTATTGCTATGTAACCGCGTGCTTTTTTAATTTCGTCGTCGGCTTGTTTCAGTTTTTCATCATCTGCCGTTTGCAGCGCCTGTTCAAACTGGCTGAACCGAAGTTTCAGGTTATGAAAATCAGGGAGTGTATACTCCAGTTTATTGATATCAAAATTGTTCAGCAGGCGGGTAAACCTGCCAAATTGTACTGCCGCGCTGTAGGCTTCCCGCGTATCCTGTAAAAAGTTTACTGTGTGCGATCCTTCAATAAAGGGAAACATGCGGTAAAATTTACCGTCGGCCGATTGGATGATGGATTTGCCTGTTTGGCTTTTTAACGGTGCCACAAACAAATATCCCGGACTGGTTTCATCAAGATATTGCTTGATCAGGGCAAGGTTGCTATCAATATGACCGGGATGTTTAAAAACCGAATCGTTGATTTGCTGCAATATATAAGCCTGGTTAACATTACTTATTTTAAAAGTATGGTTTATTAAACCCGAGCCAAAAGGCTGAATTGTATATTCAGAAACGTTTAATCCAAAACTTATAAGGATATCATTAAACATATTATAGCTGTTAACTCATCAAACATAGCTAATTGCAAAGCGATAGCCATGCGCAAACGTTTGAGTGTTTTTTGTTTAGGTTTATTTTTTGTTTTCGACGAGTTGTGATTCAATGATCACCTTGTAAAAAGCGCTTGGTTCATTACTGCCCGTACCCTGGTGATGCAGCAGGTCCATCAGGATGTCCGTTGCCTTTTGCCCCTGTAAATAAGGGAATTGCTCAACCGAAGCAGCAGGGATATTCTCCATGTAGTTGATAAGTGGTAAATTGGCATAGCTTACAAACTCCAGGTCTTTATTTACCCTAATATTTAGTTTGGCTGCATGCTTAATTGCAAAAAGCGCTACGTAATCGTTAAAAGTTACTATTGCCGTTGGCTTGCGTTTGCTGGCCAGTAACTCATCTAATGCTTTTTTAGTTCCTTCCTCGGTAAGATCGCACGAAACTATAAGCGAAGGATCATATTTAAGCCTGTTTTTGGTCATGGCTTTAATATAACCTTCTTTACGTTCGCCGGTGGCTACCATGGTTTGTGGTCCATTGATCATACCTATTGCCCGGTGACCTTTTTTTAAAAGATAGCTGACGGCTTCAATTGTGCCTATTTCCATGTTACAGGCCACATAATGAATGTTAGGAATGCCAGGTATCCTATCGAAATAAACAACCGGAATATTATACTTCTTTAAGTTTTCGAAATGCTGATAGGATGAAGTGTTTTTGCCTACTGATACCAGCAAGCCATCAACCCGGTGATTTTTCATTTTTTCAACCAGTTGTTTTTCCTTTTGCTCGTCATCGTGTGACTGTGCCAACAATACAGTGTAGTTTTTTTTATAAGCGGTATCTTCAATAGCACTTATGGCCGAAGAAAAAAAAGCCTCCGAAAGTTCAGGTAAAATAACGCCTATAGTGTGTGTTTTGCCCTTTTGCAAAAAAATAGCCGTTTGATTAGGCTCATAATTTAGCTCGCCGGCCAGCTTTTTAACTTTTGCCCTTGTGGTTAGCCCAATGCTTGGATGATCATGCAGGGCCCTTGAAACTGTAGACACCGAGATGCCTAATATTTGCGCTATCTCTTTTATAGTAGTTGGCTTTGTCTGCATTAATTATGGGCTAATGATATTTTATAGTTAAAGTTAAGCGATTATTATGAAATTATAACTGGAATTGGCCCAATTGCAAACGTTTGCGTGGCGTTTTGCGGCCTGGACCGCCAATTTATAAACTTTGCCTGCTTCTTATCAGGAATATCTGAAAACTGGCTTTGCAGCGTTAGCAGCCACCGATTTTACCTGATTTAACGATACAGGTGTTTCCCTGAGCTGAAAGATTTTGAATAAAAAGCGGTTCATGACGAGATTTTTATCTGCTTTTTTAAAACGCGGGCCATGAACACAGCACATCGATAAATACCTGTTTTTCAATTAATACCAGTTAAAAGATAATTATGGCCATTTTTCAAACGTTTGCGTTGAAAATTGAACCTTTTATTTTTTATAAAAGCGGCTAATGCAAGTACATTTATGAAACGGTACCAGTACCATAAGCCAATGATTAAGAAAGCTACCATATTTTACCTCTCGCTGTTGTTTATTGCAATTAGCAGCAAGTTTGCTGTTGCACAGGAAGCACGTATTGATGCAACGAAGTTACGTCACACGATCCCACTCGGCGGTAACGCCTGGGTGAGTGCTCCCGACACCATTACAGACGAGGGCTTGACTGGCTTAAAAAGCCCTAAATCTGCTGCCGATATTTATTTCAGGGTAAGCATTCCGCAAAATATTGAGCTTGCACTGGTTGTACGGGTGCCTCAAGGCAGCAGCACCTTACAACTATCAACAGGGAAAAGCACGTTTATCAAAAAATTAAGTAATAACACATTTGATACCATCAGTTTTGGAAAAGTACATATTGCCAAACCTGGTTATATAAAGGTAAGCTTAAAAGGTATTAATAAAACCGGAACAATCTATGCCGATGTTTCGGATCTGGTAGTTACCTTGCAACAACCTGATAACGATATTGCTTATGTTACAAGGGGCAGTTCATTTCATTTTGGCAGGAGAGGGCCATCTGTACATTTACGCTATCCTGTAGCTGCAGATAAAGAGAATAAAGTAAAATGGTTTTATAATGAGATCATTGTACCCCAAGGGCAGGACGTAATAGGCTCCTACTTTATGGCTGACGGCTTTGGTGAGGGGTATTTTGGAATGCAGGTAAATTCGGCAACCGAACGCCGGGTGTTGTTTTCTGTATGGAGCCCTTTTAATACCGAAGATCCGAAAAGTATACCCGATAGCATGCGCATTAAACTGGTAAAAAGCGGAAGCAATGTTCATATAGGCGAGTTTGGCAACGAAGGCTCGGGTGGCCAAAGCTATATGCGTTTTCCATGGAAAGCGGGGCAAGCTTACGCTTTTCTGTTAGGTGCGGAGCCCGATAACGTAAAACATACTACTACTTATACGGCTTACTTTAAAGATGTTACTGCAGGTAAATGGTTTTTAATAGCCAGCTTTACCCGCCCGCAAAAGGCTACTTATTTAACGCATTTATATTCGTTTGTTGAAAATTTTGAACCTGAAAACGGTGATAAGGTACGCAAGGCTTATTTTACCAACCAGTGGATAGGGGACAGCGAAAATAACTGGCAGGAACTTACCAACGCCATTTACACCGGCGACGCCACTGCTAATGCCAATTACCGTAAAGATTACGCAGGCGGAAAAGAGGGTAATAAATTTTACCTGCAAAACGGAGGTTTCTTTAACAATTATATCCAGCTTAAAACCCCGTACAACCGCAACGCAACAAAGCAAAAACCCTTAATTGAATTTGAAAAACTCCCCAATAAATAAGCCAAAAAGAAACAGAGATATTATATGGAAAGAAGACAGTTTTTGAAAACCAGCGCAATAGCAGCAGCCGGTTTTAGCATTTTACCATCAGGAAGCCTGTTTGCATCGGCACCTGCAAAAGTTCGTTTAGGTTACATTGGCGTAGGTGCCAGGGGCATGAGCCATATTGCCGAAGGTTTGCTTCGCGACGATGTGGAGATCGTGGCCATTTGCGATACCCAGGAAAGTTCATTGAAGATCTGCCGCGAGTACATTGCAAAAAAAGGCCATGCCCCTGTAAAGGAATATACCGGTGGATTGGACGCTTATAAAAAACTGCTTGATCATAAAGATATTGATGCCGTAATCATCGCCACGCCATGGCAATTTCACCACCCGCAGGCCATTGATGCCATGAAGGCAGGCAAGTATGTGGGCTGTGAGGTAATTGCCGGCCTTACGGTTGAAGATCATTGGGATATCGTTAATACTTCAGAAAAAACAGGTATCCCCTACATGACGCTCGAAAACGTTTGCTACCGCCGCGATGTAATGGCTGCCTTGAATATGGTACGCCAGGACCTGTTTGGTGAGATCATTCATTTGGAGGGTGGATATCAGCACAATTTAAGAGGTGTGTTGTTTAACAACGGCAAGCAGTATTATGGCGGCGGCGTTGAGTATGGCCCTAAAGCCCTGAGCGAAGCTCAATGGCGTACCCAGTTCAACATTGATGTAGATGGAGATATTTACCCAACCCATGGTGCCGGCCCATGTATGCATTATGCCAATATCAATTCGGGTAACCGTTTTACCAATCTGGTATCATTCAGCACGAAAGCAAAGGGTTTAGCTGCTTATGTGGAAGAACTGTCACCCGGGCATCCCAATGCCAAGATCCATTACAAAAATGGCGATGTAACTACGACTATGATCAACTGCGCCAATGGCGAAACAGTGATGCTGAGCCATGATACACACCTGCCTCGTCCGTATTCATTAGGTTTCAGGGTGCAGGGTACTAAGGGTTTGTGGATGGATGTGAACAAAAGTGTGTACATCGACCATAAATCAAAAGAAGACGATTCATGGGATCCTGCGAAAGATTGGTTTGATAAATATGACCATCCGCTATGGAAAAAATACGAAAAATTTGCCGAAGGTGCGGGCCACGGCGGTATGGATTGGTTTGTGTTTAATGCTTTTGTCGAGTCGGTAAAGCAAAAACGCCAAACACCTATTGATGTTTATGATTCAGTTACTATGAGTGTAATTACACCTTTATCAACCAAATCATTGAAAGAAGGCAACGCCAGCGTGGAGTTCCCTGATTTTACCAAAGGCAAATGGAAGGAGCGTAAAAACACATTTGCGCTTGATGACAGCGGCTTTTAAGAATTGTTTAATTTTTGCATGTCTATGTTTAGCCTGGCCAAAAGCCGGGTTTTACTTTTTTAAGGGGTATCAGTGATGCCGCCGAGCGGCTGGAGCCCATAGCCGTTAACTTAAGGGCGTAATTTGGCGCAAATCTTTTAAAAATCCCCTCTCGAGAGGGGGCGCGTGGGAACGTGTTGTAGCAGGGGTGTGTTATATAAGTGATAAGCTGCACGTAGAATAACACACCCCTCCACCCCTCTCAAGAGGGGAATCGCACAATCCCTCGCTTTTGAGGAGCTTTTTAATTTAAGTTAACTGCTATGGGCTCCAGCCGAGCGGTGACGGGGCTTTATTTTTTAAGGGCATAATATCTAAAAGAGTTTAGCGTGGCAATCGAATGCTGTACAGAACGGCCCTGCTTTTGAGCGATTGCCACGCTGCGCTTATAATGACATGTGTTTTTATTCCTTTCAATTTGCTCATAATCAAATTCTTCGGGCATAATCCCGAAATACGCAGAATCTACAGAATTAACGTGCTGATCGGCTCATTTGTAACCTGCTTAATGCCGCAAAAGCCTTCAAAAACTGAGTTTTACTACCGCAAAATACTTTGAGTCAAACGTTTGCGTAAGCTTGTTTTTGCTCAAAGCAAACGTTTGCGCTGTGTTTGGAGGGGTGATTTTTTGCTTTCAAAATCCTGTATCTCTAATTTCCAATATTCAAAAACAAAGCTAAATCACAACAAAAAACTAACAATTAATTAATACAAACACCCACCACGTATGATTAAAATTTACTCACACCCCGACCAGGGCTTCAGCAAACACATTTATTTAAAGAGGCATATAAGCGGCCTGTTTAAATTGATGTGCTGTTGCCTGCTATTATTATTGCCCGTACTTGCGAGCGCGCAAACAATTATCAGCGGTAGCGTGAAAGATAAAGATGGCCCCATCATTGGCGCAACTGTAACGCAAAAAGGCGTTAAAAACACAACATCTACCGATGTTAACGGAAAGTTTAAACTTACATTAAAGGGTAACTCAACTGTATTGGTTGTTTCTTACGTAGGATTTAAAACACAGGAGGTATCGGTAGGAAATTCTACTGATATAACTATCACTTTACAGGAAGATCTCAACAAACTGAACGAAGTAGTTGTGGTTGGTTATGGTACCGTTAAAAAAGGCGACTTAACCGGCTCAATCAGTTCTATAAAAAGTGATAACCTGACACTTGGTGGTACTACATCTAACATCGGCCAGGCTATTCAGGGTAAAGCAGCCGGTGTACAGGTACAGCAAGCCAGTTTTGCGCCGGGCTCCGGTATCAACATTACCGTGAGGGGTGGTAACTCCATCAATACTTCTACAGCACCACTTTATGTAGTTGATGGTTTTATAAGTGAGGCAGGCAGCCAGGTTAACCCGAACGATATTGAGGACATCCAGGTGCTTAAAGATGCATCTGCAACTGCCATCTATGGTTCAAGGGGCGGTAATGGTGTTGTTTTGATCACCACAAAAAAAGGAAAAAATGGTAAAGTTTCTTTAGATGCTGATCTATCTGGCGGTACACAGTATTTAACTTATAAACCCGATTTGCTTACCGGACAGCAATATACCGATATTCAAAATGCTACAGCAATTGAAGACGGTAAGCCTCAGCCATATCCTTCAAGTTTTCAGGTAGCCAATACCAATTGGTTAAAACTGGCTACCCGCAATGCTACGGTTCAAAATCAAAGCCTTAGCCTGAGCGCCGGCGATCAAAATTCAAAATTATATATCGCAGGTAACCATATAAAACAAGTAGGCGTACTGGAACATACCGGTTTTGAAAGGTATACTGCAAGGATTGGTGCCGAAAAAACAGTTAACGAAAATATTAAGATCACGGGTAACTTTTATGGTGCAAATTCAACTGCTACTTTACAGTCATACTCGGGTGATATCACTGCACCATTGTTTAGTTTACTTACTGCACCACCTAACGTGGCACCTTATAATGCCGATGGTACCTACAATTATTACGTTACCCAGGGTACAAAAACTAACGCGTTGGCAGGCCTGTTGGAGCCAACTAACAATAATGGCAATAAATTGATAAATGCCAATGTTGGCCTGGATTATAAGATTGTTAATGGTTTAACTTATCACCTTACTGCAGGTACAGAATTTAACCAGACAACAACCGGGCAATACCTTCCAACTACTACAATTGCCGGTGCAAAACAAGGTGGTGTAGCTGCCGAGCAGATCTATTCAAACTTCAGGTGGATTGCTGAAAACTACTTTACCTATAAATTCAATATCAAAAAAGACCATGACTTTACGGTATTGTTAGGTACATCAAACCAAAAAGATGTTGCCGAATCATTGCTTTCTGGTGGTAAAGGATTTTCAACCGATGCATTTTTGTACTATAATTTAGGTGCTGGATCATTAAGTAACGGTTATGGAAGCAGTAAGGCAGAAGCTTTTCTTACTTCGTATTTCACAAGGTTAAATTATGCTTATAAAGACAAGATCCTGGCATCGTTCTCTTATCGCGATGACCGTTCGTCGCAGTTTGGTTCAAACAAGCGCTCGGGATTTTTCCCTGCAGGTGCTGTAGCTTATAAATTAACCGACGAGGATTTTGTAAAAGATCTGAATACCTTTTCAAATTTAAAGGCACGCGTTAGTTACGGTGTTACCGGTAACGACCGCATCCCTGCAAGCTTATACCTTGCTACTTTCGGGTCATATAATACCGTATTAAACGAAAGCGGGCAGCTGCAAACAGGTATTGAACCTAAAGCCCTTGCAAATCCTAACCTTAAATGGGAAGCCACCAGGCAACTGGATATTGGTTTGGATATGGGCTTTGCTAATGGCCGTATTAACGCAAGTGTTGATTATTACAGCAAAAAAACTACAGATCTTCTGATCCAGATTCCGATAGGGCAGCAATGGGGTTTTAGTACGCAGTATGTAAATGGCGGTGCCGTACAGAACAGAGGTATTGAACTATCTGTAAATACAAATAACCTGCGCAGCAAAGATCTGTCATGGAACACAACAGTAACATTTGCTTACAACAAACAAAAAACATTGGATTTAGGTCCGGGTGTTTCGATAATAAGTACTAACACAGCTAACCCGAGCGGTACTGTTTCGGGCCAGGAATTTACAAGGGTTGTGCCGGGTATTGAGTTGGGCGAGCTGTATGGCTATGTTTACCAGGGTGTTATAAAAACCGGTGAAAAATACGCTCCGCAGCCAAATTCAAAAGCAGGTGATCCTAAATATAAAGATGTTAATGGCGATGGTGTAATTACACCGGACGACCGTACTTACCTCGGCAACTCAAACCCACATTATATGGCTGGTTTTGGTAACGATTTTCATTACAAAGGCATTGATCTGGGTATATTTTTCCAGGGGGCCTTTGATTATTACCTGTACAACATGAACGCCATGGTATTGGAATCAACCACAGGCGCTGCTGCATTAAACAGGTTTGTTGCCGGTAAAAACGAAAATACTGATATCCCGCGCGAGGGTTATTACTTAAGTACTTACGGTAGCTATGTAAACTCGCGTTTTGTTGAAAATGCTTCCTATGTTCGTTTAAAATCACTCACACTGGCTTACAATTTCCCTGCTTCGTTATTTCAGCATATGAAAATTTTACAGGGTATAAGGATTTATGCCGAAGCCCAAAACCTGTGGACAATTACCGGATATAAAGGTACCGACCCCGAAGCAAACGTACATGCCGACGATACTAATGCACATCCCGGCCAGGTAGCGTTAAGATCGGCTACTGCCGGTGGCCTTGACTTTAACTCGTTCCCGGCATTTAAAACGGTAACGTTCGGTATTAAGGCATCTATCCATTAATGAAATTATCCGTTCAAGGGATCAACAAAATTTAAATCAAATGAAAAAATATAATATTCTACTCCTTGCAGCTGCGGTAGTTACTCAGTTTTCCTGTAACAAATCCAGCCTCGAACCTAAGATATATAGCAGTTTAACAAGTCAAAACGCGTTCTTGACCAAATCTGACGCCATTGCGGCGGTGAACGCAGTTTATGCCCGCTTAAAAGGTCCATCTGTTGGTGATAACTTCGACTATTGGACTGTAAGGCACTTCGCACTTACCGATTTAACTACCGATGTAGGTCATTGCAGCTATGCAGGTGATCCCGGACAGTTATCGCAGGTACAGTGGAACTCAGCAAACGGATTAATTGCCGAGGATTACCGGCAGATTTATAAATTGGTAGCCAATGCCAATAATGCTATCTACAACATTGCGGCAATGAAAAGCATCAGCGATGCACAAAAAAATCAGTTTTTAGCCGAGATGAAGTTTTTACGTGCTATAGCCTATTCTGACCTCACCGACTCCTGGGGGCCAGTGATCCTAAATACCGAAAAAGATATAGCCAATCCTGACTATAAGGCTCAAACTCCTCCAAGTCCGGTAGCTGATGTTGATGCCTTAATGATCAGTGACCTGCAAAATGCTATTAACGTACTGCCTGTTGATTATACCAAAAGCGACATTTATACCACTAACGATGTTGGTCGTGCTACAAAAGGTGCAGCCATGTTCCTGTTAGCTAAAATTTATCTGCGCGAGCATCAATGGCAAAAAGCTGCGGATTTAACCAAACAGGTAATGGACCTGGGTATTTATCAGTTATATCCATCATACGAAGGTTTGTTTAAAGAATCAAACACCTGGTGCTCTGAAAATATCTTCTCGGTATTGAGTGATGCCAATGTTAATGGAACCGAGTTATTGAACCACTTTGGTCCGCTGAGTCATCCGGTACTTACAGATAGGTGGCAATATTATGCTGTAACCTGGGACTTCTATAATAGCTATGGTGATGAGGACGACCGTAAAAAAATGTTCTTCACCCAATACCAGGGCGTTGATGGCTTAACTCACAAACAAGCCCCTTCACTGGGCGCTACCGCTCCTGATGGCGTATTGTATATGCCTGATGTTGCAACCATGAAATATGCCGACCCTAACGGTGCTAATACTTATTATGATGGCCACAGTGTTGACGTTTTGCGCTATGCCGATGTATTGTTAAGCCGCGCCGAAGCTTTAAATGAGTTAGGAGGCCCAACTGCCGAAGCTGTTTCCTTAGTAAATCAGGTTAAAGGCCGGTCGCACGCTAAATTGCTGGTGCAGGGCAATCTTACCCAGGCAACCTTCCGCGATGCTTTATTACAGGAGCGGGGCTGGGAGTTGTACTACGAGGGTAAAAGAAGGGCCGATCTGAAACGCTTTGGCAAATATGATGTGATAGTGAATGCTTACCTGAAACGTATTGGTCAAACAAATACCGTACAGTTGCCACGTGATGAGTATTTTCCATATCCGCTTAATCAGGTTACTGTAAACCCTAAGCTAAATAATGCAGGCAGGCAGCAATAAACATAAAATTCAATGAATGAAGAATATACAACGTTTAACAGGTTGTATATTCTTTACTGTTAACCGGTATTACAAATTTTAGTGATGAAGGATTGGTTTAAAGTTTTAGCGGCAGGTTTATTTGTTTCGATCATCTGCGGGTGCTCGGGCGGAAACCTTGTAAAAGAAATCCATATAGGTTTGTACAATAATAACGAGCTGAAAATAAAGCTTGATGTTATAACCAGTAAGCCTGTTGATGTTTATGCCGAGTATTGGATAGAGGGTAAGCAACCGATAAAATACCGGTCGACCGCTACGGGTAATTCTAAATCGAACAAGCTTGTACTTTGCAATATTTTGCCCGATACAACTTACTCGTACCACATTGTAACTGTTGACGGTCATGATACCGTTGTTAGTAAACCTCATACTTTTAAATCGCACCAGCTGCCGTTGTTCTTGCAGGAACAGTTTAATGCAAAAGTAGCCGCGAAAGCCACACTACCGGCTCAGTTTAACAATGGGCTGATGCTCATCAATAAACGTTACGCGCCGGGTGTGGCTTATTTGGTTGATGCTAAAGGGCAGATACGATGGTACCATATGATTGACAGGCTGGGTTTCAAAGTGATCAATTTCACTAAGGATAGAACCCTGCTTTCTATTTTGGGCCGAAATGATGAGCCAACCAGTTACGGTAGTGAGATACTGGAAATTAATATGCTGGGTGATACGCTGCTGCATTTGACCAAAGGACAAGGCGATTTTAAGCAAACCATCCATCACGAAATTCTGAAGAATGATAAAGGCCAGCTGGTAACCATTTTTGTTGATCAACGGTTAATGGACCTTACTTCTGTAGGTGGCGGTAAGCAGGATACCGTAAATGGCGATGGAATTATGGTGATGGATAAAACCGGTAAGCAGCTTTATAAATGGAGCGTTTTTGATGTGATGGATCCGCTGAAAGATCCGAAGATCCTGAAAACTAAAAAAGACTGGATGCATGCCAATAGCCTTAATTATGATGTTGATGGTAACTACCTGATGTCGTTTTATAACAACGGGCAAATCTGGAAGATAGATGCCCATAACGGTAAAGTGATTTACAAATTTGGCAAGGGCGGCACCATTGCCATGCCTGCCGACTGCAACTTTACCCAAGCCCACGCTGCCCACATCAATAAGCAGGGAAACCTCATGTTTTTTGATAACGGGGTAGAGAAACACCAGTCGGGCGTGTATGCTATGAAAATTGATGAAAAAAATCAAACCTCAACTATTGCCATGCACATTAAACTGCCCAAAGAAATTTTTAATGGCCGTATGGGCAGCGCATACATGATCAATGATACAACAACATTGGTATGCTGCTCAAAAAGACACATCGTGGTACTGGCCGATAATAAAGGTGTTTTGCAGTGGACGATGGAAACATCGGTACCAACCTACCGCGCCGGTTTTATCAAATACGAAGAGCTTGATCCATTTTTAAAACCATAACTTATTAAAAATGAAAAAGAAATATCAATATATAACTTTCCTGTTGTTGCTATTTGCTTTGGCAAATGTTGCTCAGTTGGTATCGTGCAGTGGAAGCAAAGCCGAAGAAGCTGATAAGGCCGATTCTGCTGCTGTGAGTATTGTTTCGGTAGATACTACAAAAATGCCGGTCGGTAAGTATGGTGCGGCTGTGCGTTATGGCCGGGAGCTGATGCTGCATACCGCCTATTATATTGGTCCTGAAGGTATTAATGGCCATTACACTGGCAATAAAATGAACTGTACCAATTGCCACCGCGATGCCGGTACAAGGCCATACGCTTTTAACCTGGTAAGGTCGTTTCGGGATTACCCACAATACCGTGCAAGAGAGGGCAGAATTTTATCTTTGGCCGAACGCATCAACAATTGTGTAATGCGCCCTAACCTGGGCAGGCCGTTACCACTGGATGGGAAGGAGATGATCTCGATCATGGCTTACCTGAAGTTTTTGAGCGATTCATCAAACGTTGCAAAAACTACTAAAGGCTTAAAGAATATGGAGGTTGAGTTGCCTGATGTAGCGGCATCATCAGACAGGGGCGAGGTTTTATATGCTCAAAATTGTGAGCGCTGCCATGCCAAAAACGGCGAGGGCAAAATGCGTTTTGATAATGTAACTTACGAGTATCCGCCGGTATGGGGATTGTTGGCTTATCGTCCGGGTTCGAGCATGCATAGGGTAGTTAAGCTGGCGCAATGGTTAAAGGGCAACATGCCTTATGATAAAACCGCCGAAGGCAAACCGTTCCTAACCGATGCCGAAGCGCTTGACATTGCAGCCTTTGTTAATGATGATAAAAAGCATAAACGTCCTTTGCCATCAGCAACAAAAGAGGTTGATTATCCGCATTATGAAGAAAAAGCAATTGATTATGATAAAGGGCCTTTTAAAGATCCTTTTTCTGAACAGCAGCATAAATATGGGCCATATAAGCCCATAGTTGATTATTGGGAAGGCAAGGGGATTACGCTTGCTATTTAATTAAAAAGGATTACACACATGTCATTGCGAGGCACGAAGCAATCGCATGCTATACAGAGCGGCTATGCTTCCGTGCGATTGCCACGCTGCGCTCGCAATGACATGGTTTTTAAACCGGGCGATGAACCTCACTCATATGTCATTGCGAGGAGGAACGACGAAGCAATCGCGAATTTTACAGGGCGGCTTTGCATCCGCGCAACTGCCACGCTGCACAATGACATAGCTTTATTATAAAAAGACTGACTAAATTTATTTCATGAAAAAACAATTTTTAGCTATCACTTTCCTTTTATCGGGCTTTGCTGCATCGGCGCAAAAAGTACCTTATACCAATTGCGATAAATGCTGGCTGGCCGATTCATTAGGCAACCACCGCGTGGTGCTAACCTTTAACGGTACAGGTAAAGTGGCTAAAGCAGTAATCAATTGGAGGCGTAGAGATAACGACCCCGAAAACAAGCGGATCATTATTGAGGATGCTAAAACCAAGCAAAAAATAACCAACGTAAAAATCGGTACAGTAAACCGTGAAAGCGGTGAAATATTCTTTGAGCCAACATCTGGCAAGGGCACTTACTTTGTGTACTACATGCCTTACAAAAATGAGGGCCGTTCAAATTATCCTAAGGGCGTTTATCTTAAGCCTGAAAATACAGCTTCGACGGAATGGCTTAACGCTGTAAATGGCAAGGCACCGTTAGCTTCGGTAAAAGAATTTCAGTCGATAGATGCTTTCAATAGCTTTTACCCGATGGAAGTGATCGCTACTAAAGCCGAAACTGAGGCCTTGGTTAGCAAACACAAGACTGAACCATTTTTAGTTTTTCCAGAGGGTAGGATGAACTCAATACGCATGACCAAAGATCTGCCGCAACGCTGGATAGAATTTGGTCCACGAACAGCATATGCCGGTGAAGCTGCCCGTGGAGAAAACTTTGCATTTCAGCTGGGTATTTATGCGTTGCAGAATCTCGAAAATGTACAGGTAACATTCAGTGACCTTAAATCAGCTACTGGTAAGGTTATTCCGGCTTCGGCACTGTTTTGTATCAATACCGGAGGCACTACATACGATGCTAAACCGCTTACTAAAGTAGTAAACGTAACCAAAGGTGATATCCAGGCCTTATGGTGCGGAGTTGATGTGCCGGCTGCGATATTACCTTCGGTTTATACAGGTAAAGCCACCATCGCCATAAACGGAAAACCTGTAAAAACGATCGCTTTATCTATAAAAGTAACTACCAAAGTATCGAAAGATGGCGGTGTAAGCGAACCTTATAAAATGACCCGCCTTGGTTGGTTAAACTCAACCATGGCACAGCAAAATACCGTTATTGCACCGTATACGCCGCTTGAGGTAAATGGCGACGTTGTAAGTCTGTTAGGTCGTAAGGTAGAAGTGAACAAGGATGGTTTCCCAAAACAGATCCAGACTTATTTTACGCCTGAAATGACGGAGTATGCCACAGCTCCGAATAACCTGCTTACAGAAGGTATCCACTTCCATTTTATTGATGCGGCCGGAAAAAAGATTAACCTGAAAAGCCAGGGCGTACAGTTCACCAAAAAAGAAGCTGGTACAGTACAATGGACAGCAGTAAGCACCAATGATAGCTTGCAGATGGATGTAACCGCCTCGTTGGAGTTTGACGGCTTTATGGCTTACACCGTAAAAGTAAAAGCCCTGCAGGATGTGAGCCTGAAAGATATTACCATGCACATTCCCTTTAAAAAGGATTTTGCAAAATACATGATGGGCTTGGGGCAAAAAGGCGGCTATCGTCCTGAAAACTTTGAATGGAAATGGGATGTAGCCCATAAAAATCAGGATGGTGCCTGGATAGGTAATGTAAACGGCGGGTTGCAATATTCATTGAGGGGCGAAAAATATGTCCGTCCGCTGAATACTAATTTTTATTTGCAGAAACCTTTGTTATTGCCAACCTCGTGGGGTAATGATAACAAGGGCGGTATCAAGGTAGCCTTTGATGGTAAAGCAGTACTGGCCAATAATTACAGCGGTGAACGCGACCTGAAAAAAGGTGATGAGCTTTATTATAACTTCACGCTGTTGGTAACACCTTTTCATACCATCAATACCGATTTTCAGTGGGCTACAAGATTCTACCATTCTTACAAGCCTACCGATACAATTAAGAGTGCAGGTGCAACGCTTATCAATATTCACCACGCTACGGCTATAAACCCTACCATCAACTATCCGTTTATCGCATGGCAAAAGATGAAAGCCTATGATGATTCGGCACATGCGGCAGGGCTAAAGGTGAAGATCTATAACACCATCCGCGAGTTGTCAAATCATGCATACGAAACATTTGCATTGCGCAGTTTGGGACATGAAATTTATTCGCCGGGTAAGGGTGGTGGTTTTAGCTGGTTGCAGGAGCATGTGGGAGATGATTACATAGCTGCCTGGTTTGTACCCGAAATTAAGGATGCAGCCATCATTAACAGTGGCATGAACCGCTGGCATAACTACTATGTAGAGGGAATGAATTGGTTAACCCAAAACGTAGGTATCGACGGTATTTACCTGGACGATGTGGCTTTCGACCGTGTTACCATGAAGCGCATCAAACGCGTACTGACCAAAGATGGTCACCCGGGGATTATTGATCTGCACTCTGCCAATCAATACAATAAAAGCGATGGTTTTAATAACAGCGCCAATCTGTATATGGAGCATTTTCCTTACCTGAACCGCCTTTGGTTTGGTGAGTATTTCGATTATGAAAAAAATGATCCTGATTTCTTCCTGACCGAAGTAAGCGGTATCCCGTTTGGTTTAATGGGGGAGATGCTGCAAGGCGGAGGTAATAAATGGCGTGGTATGGTTTACGGGATGACCAACCGTATGCCATGGAGCGATGGTGCCGATCCGCGCCCGATATGGAAAGCCTGGGATAATTTTGGCATGAAAGGCACAAAAATGATTGGTTACTGGGTTGATGATAACCCGGTAAAAACCGATAAAGCCAAAATAATTGCAACCGTTTACAAAAAAGACGGCGCTGCCATGGTGGCTGTTGCCAGCTGGGAAGATGCCGATACCGATTTTCAATTAAATATCGACTGGAAAAAATTAGGCATCGATCCTGCCAAAGCAACTATTACCGCTCCCGAAATTAAAAGTTTTCAACCGGGCAAAACATTTGGCTTGAATGACAGGATCCCGGTTGAAAAAGGTAAAGGCTGGCTGTTGATCATTAAATAACACGGTAATGAATAAAAAATGGTTTATCGCCGTATGCCTTTGCATTGGCGGCCTGAAAGCATTTGCCCAGCAAACTGCAAGTGTGCGTGAGTATACTAAGGGTATTACCACTTATCCTTTTTCGGATCCTAACCCGATACCTGCATTCAACAATATTTATCCATATTTCCGTTATGACGGATTTACGGATAAGCCGGTGCAAAAGGAATGGAAAGTGGTTGAGCTGGAAAACACGTACATCAGGTTAACCATTTTACCGCAGATAGGCGGCAAGATCTGGTCGGCCGTTGAAAAATCGACTGGTAAGCCAATTGTTTATGAAAATCATGTAGTGAAATTCAGGGATATTGCCATGCGTGGCCCTTGGACAAGCGGCGGCATCGAGCCTAATTATGGTATCATTGGGCATACACCAAATTCGGTTACCCCGGTTGACTACCTGACCCGTACAAATGCCGATGGTAGCGTAAGCTGTTTTATCAGCGTACTCGATCTGCTTACCAACACCACCTGGACTATGGAAGTAAACCTTCCGGCAGATAAGGCTTACTTTACGACCAAATCTTTCTGGCATAACTCAACACCACTTGAACAGCCTTATTACCACTGGATGAATACCGGTATTAAAACAAGCGGTAAACTTGAATACATTTTCCCCGGCACCAAATATCTTGGTCACCAGGGCGAGTATGCCGACTGGCCTATCAACAAGCAGAACGGGAAGGACCTGTCCTTTTATGATAATAACAACTTTGGCGGTTATAAATCATACCATGTGTTTGGCAAGTACACCGACTTTTTCGGCGCTTACTGGCATAACGATGATTTTGGTATGGCAAGATACGGTGGTCACGAAGATAAAGCCGGTAAAAAGATCTGGATCTGGGGATTATCAGATCAGGGCATGATATGGGAAAAACAGCTTACTGATAACGACGGGCAGTATTCCGAGATTCAATCGGGGAGGCTGTTTAACCAAACTGCTGCTAAGAGCACGTTTACGCCGTTCAAGCACAAAGGCTTTGCGCCGGGCACTTCAGATACCTGGACGGAATACTGGTACCCGGTATTAAAAACAAAAGGTTTTGTACAGGTCAATAACTATGGCGCACTGAATGTTAAGGCCGATGGTGGTTGGTTGAAACTCTACTTCAATCCGGTTCAAAAGATCGCCGATACGCTGAAAGTAAAACAGGGCGATAGGGTAATCTACAGTAAAAAGATAAGCTTAAGCCCACTTCAATTATTTGCCGATTCGATAAAAGCGGATGCTGGCGACGTACTGGTAACACTGGGCAACGACAAGCTTATCTATAACTCGAAAGCCGATGCTGATAATTTAAGCCGCCCGGTTGATTTGCCAAAAGATTTCGACTGGAACAGCGCTTACGGGTTATATACCCAGGGGAAGGAGTTCATGGATCAAAAAATGTATCCCGAAGCTGAAGAAAAACTGCAGGCAGCATTAAAGAAAGATTCATACTTTTTGCCTGCTTTGGTACAATCGGCGGCATTGATGTACCGTAATATGCGCTATGCCGAGGCTTTGGTTTTTGCCAAAACTGCTTTGAGCATCAATACCAATGATGGCGCTGCAAACTACTATTATGGCACTATCAATGCGCAGCTGGGTAATGTGACTGATGCTAAAGATGGTTTTGATATGGCTGGTTTATCGGTTGAATACCGCAATGCTGCTTATTCGGCTTTAGGTAGTTTATATCTAAAAGAAAAGAACGATATAAAGGCGCTGGAGTTTGCTTCAAAGGCGCTGGATTTTAACAGATACGATGTGTCTTCGCTGCAAGTGCAGGCCATAGCTTACCGCCATTTGAACGAGCGCAAAAATGCCGAACAGGTTTTGGATACGATACTGGCTTACGAACCGCTTAATCACTTTGCCCGCCTTGAGCAGTATCTATGGCAATCATCTGAAGCTGCTAAAAGTGGGTTTACCTCAATGATTCGAAATGAGCAGCCTATCGAAAGTTACCTCGACCTGGCGGATCTGTACGATCATAATGGCTGTACCGTAGAAAGTGAAAACGTTTTAAAGCTTTCGCCAGCCAATGCGCTTGTGGATTATAAACTGGCCTTTTTGCAGTATAAGCAGGCAAAGCCATTTAGTGAGGCGTTAAATAAAGCCAATGCAGCAACGGCTGCATTTGTATTCCCTTTCCGCAACAGTGATGAAGAAGTGTTGCAATGGGCTATGCAACAAAGCAATAACTGGAAGCCAAAGTATTTCCTCGCGCTGCTTTATAAAGACCGTAATCGTATTGATGAGAGCAAAAAACTATTTGCTGAATGCGGTAACCAGCCCGATTTTGCGCCTTTTTATGCGGCAAGAGCTGCCATCGAAACAGGCGACGATGTCCTGGCCGATCTGAACACGGCAGCCAACCTTGATAAAGGCTGGCGCTACAACAAGTTACTTGGCGAATATTATATTAATAATAAGCAATATGCCAAAGCATTAACTACTGTTGAGCCGTTTTATAAATCACATCCTGATAATTACATCATAGGCATGTTATACGCCAAAACATTGCTGCTCAACAAGCGCTACAGTGAATGTGGCAAGCTTTTATCGCGGATTGATATTTTACCGTTTGAAGGCGCAACTATTGGCCGTGAGTTGTACAGGGAAACAGAATTAATGCAGGCGGTTCAAAAACTTGATGCTAAAAACTATAATGCTGCTTTAACTTACATAACCGAAGCTAAAAAATGGCCGGCAAATCTCGGCGTAGGTAAGCCTTATGCCGAAAATATCGACGAACGTCTGGAGGACTGGATGACCTATCTGTGCTATACTAAAATGGGCCAAACTGAAGATGCTAAACAGTATCTGCAAAAAATAATAGCCTTTAAGCCTCAGATTGATAATACGGTAAGTAATTTCCTGCCGGCTAATCATTTGGTGACTGCATGGGCTATCGAAAAGATAAATGGCAATACAGCGGCAGCTAATTGGTTAAACGCGGAGATCAAAAAATATCCGGATGATAAAGTGATTGAATGGTGCAAAGAGGTTTATGAAAGTAAAACTTTTAAAGAAAGTGATGTGAGCGATGCAAGTATTAGGGTATTGGAAAAGTTGATGTAGGTTTAAATCCGATATTAGATTTTGTAAAGGTTCAAAATCTAATTTGCTTGTATATTGCGAAATTAAATGCTACAGATGAGCCGTAAAGAAGTTGGTTATTATATATTTTACATTGTCTGTTTTATATTGTCGGTATTGTCAGGAATATTCCTGGGATTTACAGACACCCATACGCCGCCAGTTCCGTTTGTAATTCAATTTTTTACGTTAATGATCGGAAGTGTTATTTGCATTCGTGATTGGATGAAGTCCCGGCCGGTATCTTTTAAAAAAATCCAAGTCCATATCTGGGGACTTGTTATTAACGGTTTAGTAATGGGCGTTATCCTTTTATTGGCATTTGTTTAATAATAATTTATGTAATTACCTCAGCTGTTTAGCAAATTCTGACGGCCTGATATTAGTGAGCTGGTAAAATATTGCGCTAAAGGCAGATAAGCTGTTATAGCCCAATTTGTAGGCGATCTCGCTCATGGACATATCAGTTTGAAGCATTAGCTCAATGGATTTAACCATTTTTAGTAGCTTAAAATACTGCAAAAATGAAGTGTGCAGAGTCGACTGAAACAGGCGCGAAAGTGTCCTTTCGCTGAAACCGGTTTCTTCGCTAACAGATGAAAGGGTTAAAGGCTCAAAAGCGTTTTCATTCATATAATCCAATACCGGGTGCATCCGGGGATTATCGGTAGTGGGCAGCGCTACAGGTAAAGCTTTTTTGCTGATCTCCGGCAGGATCGCTTTTATTCCCGCTAAAAAATGAAATGCCTGTTCATCGGGGTGTACATCTCCGTTCCAGCGTTCGGAGTAAATAAGCATCTGTAATAATAAATTGTTGATAGGGTAGATGCCGCCTTTCGTGTAAAAAGGGTTACTATCATCATCGTGCCAGTAAAAATACACCGTACGCGTAACTGCCGATTTATGCATCTCTACAAAATGCATCATCCCACCCGGGATCCACACATAATGCCTTGCAGGTATCACTAAAGTTTTATCGGTTAGGTGGATGTATGCAATCCCGCCTTCAATATAAATCAGCTGTCCTTTTTTGTGATTATGGTTGGGGAAGTTCCTTTCTGTTTTCCAGTTAATTACATATACTGATTCGGGGAATTGATCTATATCCCTGAAAAAGTTTTTGGCAGTAACCGCATCTATGTTTTGGCTGGAATGAATAAGCATTTGGCAAATTTAAATAAAATAAGCTTTTAACAACAACCGAACTTTGTGCTATTAAATCACCATGAACTTTAATAGTAAATTTTATCTGGCCTTGTTGCCAGTTTTGTTGTTGGCCATTTCAATAAAAGCACAACAACCCATAGCTGATACCAGCAAAAACCTTCCTTTAACCATAGCACAGGTTTGGCAAAAAGCAGCCATTAACAGCAAAGCTGTACAAATTAGACAATTACGTGTAACAAGCAGCGCGGAGGCCATCAAAGATGCCAAAGCCGAGCGTTTGCCAGAGATCGGCATTAACGGCGAGTACGCCCGTGTGAGCAATATGCCGGTTTATGAAAACGGCATTTTTAATACGCCCACTCAATTCCCAGTTTTGCACACTACCTACACTGTAGGCGGCGAGGCTTATTTAAACATTTACAACGGTAATAAAACCAATTTGGAGATAGACGCCCGCAAACGCGAGAATAACATAGCCGGCGAACAGCAAAAATTAACTGTATCTGAAGTGAAGCTACATGCTGCCGCTTATTACCTCGATATGCAACGCAGCATCATATTTAAAGATCTGCTGCTGAAAGATATCGCAGCGCAGGAAAAACAATTATTGCAGATTAAAACACTCCAAAAAAATGGTGTGGTATTAAAGAGCGATGTGCTGAGGGCCGAGTTAAAACTCTCCAAACAAAAACTCTCGTTGGTGCAGTTAGATAATGACCTCGCGATAGCCAATCAAAAGTTGAACATCCTGATAGGCTTGCCTGATGAGCAACGGGTTGTCCCTGTTGAAGCGGTGCAACTGGATACCACAGGAAAGGAAACTTATGACGAGTACTTAACTGATGCGGGAAAGAATGCTTATCAGCTTAAGATCTCTGAACAGGAAACAGAACTAAGCAAACTGAAATTGAAGAATATAAAAGCCAATGTATCTCCAAAAGTAGGTTTGTTTGCAGCTTATAATTATAGCTATCCGCAGATCCTTTTTTACCCCTATTCACCAAGTTTGTACGGGTTGGGTTTTGCAGGTGTAAAAGCTTCTTTTTCTATCTCATCTTTTTATCATAATAGCCACAAAGTAAAAGTGGCCAGGTTGGATCTGGAAAGCCAGGAAATTGAGCATGCCCAAACTGAGGATGGCATTCGTCAGCAGGTTAACGAAGCATGGCTTAGGTACAAGGAAGCACTGAACAGGGTAGACGTAAGCAAAACCAATGTACAGCAAGCTACCGAAAACAGGCGAATTGTGAACAACACTTACTTCAACCAGCTTTCGCTGATAACTGATCTGCTCGATGCGGATACGCAGTTATTACAGACGCGCTTTGACCTGGCTGCTGCCAGGATAGCCGCTCAACTTCAATATTATCAATTACAAAACGTAACCGGGAAACTTTAATCATGAACAAACATATAAACACTTATACCGCAACTGATAAGTTAATAACGAAAATAACCACGTGGATAGCCGGCATAGTTGCCGCCGGTTTGTTAGTATGGGGCGTTATAACATTGATACACCTGTACAGCTATGAAGAAACCGATGATGCCCAGGTTGAAGCTTACATTAACCCCATTACGGCGAGGGTGAGCGGTTTTATTAAAGAAATACGTTATGATGAAAATCAGGACGTAAAAAAAGGGGATACCCTGCTTGTTATCGATAACCGCGAATATCAAATACAACAGGAAGAAGCTGGCGCAGGCTTACAAAACGCCCGCGAACAGGTGAGTGTGTTGGAAAGTAATGTAGAAACTGCTGCTAAAATAGCGGAAGTAAACAAAGTACAGATAGCTGCCACCAAAGCTAAATTGGTTAAAGCCCAGCAGGAATTCGACAGGTTCACCAAACTATATGAAGCCGAATCGGCCACCAAGCAACAATTGGAAAATGTACAGAGCGCCCTTGATGTTGCCCGGTCTGATTATCAGGCTTCGTTAAATAACTACCAGGCGTCGCTGTCAAAAGTAAATGATAGTCGTTCGCAAATTTCGCCGGTGTTATCCGAAATTAAACGCCGTGAGTTGGTATTGCAGCGTAATAAGCTTGATGTTTCTTATACCGTTGTAACTGCACCATATAATGGTAAAATGGGTAAAAGAACCATCCAGCCCGGTCAGCAAATCCAGTTAGGTCAAACGCTTGCTTATATCGTTGATAAAGAAACCGGCTTGTGGGTAGTAGCTAACTTTAAAGAAACACAGTTGCACAATATGCACATAGGCGGTGGTGTGGAAATTACTACAGACGCTTATCCCGACAGGAAAATAAAAGGGGAGATACTTTCATTGTCACCGGCAACAGGATCCCGTTTTTCGTTGTTACCGCCGGATAACTCAACCGGCAACTTTGTGAAGATAGCCCAGCGTATCCCCGTAAAAATTAAAATTGATAATAAGGCTGCCGATTTTTTAAGCGCCGGTATGAATGCCAGCGTAACTGTACCTAAAAACTAATGGACATGAGCAATCTTATTCCTGTTTTTAAACCCTGGGTGCCCGAGTGGCTTATCAGGATCACGTTACTGCTGGTTGTATTGCCGGGTATTATCCTGTTTTCATTATCTATCAGTAACGTAAGCGCTGCTGCCGGTTATTATGGCATAAGCCCTAATGATGCGCAGTTTTCGATGATCATCCTGTATGCGGCAACAGCAAGCTTCGTGGTATTGGAGAAACGTTTTTTCAAAAGTATAGCCAGTAAAACTTATTTGCTCATCAGTGTATTGCTGTTGGTAACGACCTGTTATATCTGTTACTATGTGCACACCTTTTTTGTGTTGTTGATTTTTAGATATATACAGGGCATGCTCACCTGTGCAAGCCTCAGCATTACACTCACGCTGATGTTTACCCGCTTGCATAGCGAGCGATCTAAGGAAATCGGTTACTCGGTTGTTTACTGTATCCTGCTGTGTGTATCACCCTTGTCAACGCTGTTTACGGCTTCCATTATCGATAACTTTAACTTTAATGTGATATACAAATGCGCCATCTATTCCTTTTTGCCGGGAGCTATATTGATGTGTATCATCATGAACAATGTACGCCTTCACCGTAAACTGCCCCTGTACCAGCTGGATTGGGCCAGTTTTGTGATCTATTCGGCAGGGCTTTGTTTAATCGGTTATATCATGGTTTACGGCCAGCAGTACGATTGGTTTGACGACAACCGGATTCTTTATAGTGCTGTAGGAGCCACAGTATTGCTTGCTATTTTCGTGATCAGGCAGCTTAGCTCCAAGCGGCCTTACTTTCATATCCAGGCCTTTAAATACCGCAAATTTGTATTGGCTGCGCTGCTGTTGTTTGTGTTTTACATCTGCCGTGGTTCGTTCGGGGTTACCACTTCATTTATGAGTAGCGCAATGGGTATGGATCCGATACATGTGGGATACCTGCTTATTTATAATCTTGCTGCTATCATTATAAGTGTTATCATATCGTCACGGTTCTTACTAATGAAGACACCGTTGCGGCAGGTCCTGATTTTGGGTTTTACCTTTTTGTTGGCATTTCATGTATACATGTGCTTTGTATTTTCAACACAAGTTAATACCGAAGATCTGATCATCCCGGTAATATTACAAGGCTTGGGCGCCGGTATGTTAATGACCCCGGTAATCCTATTTGTAATTTCATCATCTCCGGTTCAATATGGTACAACCGGTTCTGCAGTTGGTATTTTTATGCGTTTTACGGGCTTTAGCAGTAGTATAGCACTTATCAATTATTTTCAATTATACAGGCAAAATGATCATGCCAATCGTTTCCAGGAGCAATTGAGCCAGTTAAACCCGTTTGCTGTTCAAAAGTTAGCTGTATATAAGCAAGCTTTAACAGGCAAAGGTATAGCTGCCGATCAGGCCACGAAAATAGCCAACGGTTTGCTCAACAAAAATATCAATGCGCAAACCCAGCTGCGTTTTGCTGTTGATTATTATCAGCTCATCAGCTGGGTATTGCTTGCTCTTATTTTGTTGGTGATTTTATTCCCATCGGCTAACCGCACAATCATAAACCTTAAATCACGCCAGCCTGCGCCGGTAGTTTACTGATCGTTTTATTCACTTCTTAAACTCTTTACCGGGTTTTCCAGTGCCGCCCTGATGCTTTGATAGCTTACCGTTAATAAGGTGATCACCAAGGCACCTGCAGCAGTTATTGCGAAGATCCACCAGGAAATCTCGGCCCTGAATTGATAATGCTGCAACCACTTGTTCATGAAATAGTAAGCAAGGGGAGAGGCAATTAGTAATGATATCATCACCAGTAATACAAAGTCGTTAGAGAGCAATCGCCATAAATTAAATACGGATGCACCCAATACCTTGCGTACGCCAATTTCCTTAACCCTTTGCTCAGCAACAAAAGAAGCAAGCCCAAAAAGGCCAAGGCATGAAATGATAATAGCCAAGCCGGCAAAAACGGTAGCCAGCCTGCCAATATGTTCTTCGGCGGTAAATTTGGAGGCGTATTCGTCATCGGCAAATTTGTACTCGAAGGGGGCCGATGGAATGAGCTTCTTGAAAACTGCTTCTATTTTAGGTAATGCCTGGCTGGCGCTTACATCGGGTTTTATCTTAATGTTGATCAGGCTTGTGGAAACATGGCCTTTGATCATAAATATGGTTGGGTACATTGGTGCGTATGGTGATTCCATGATCATATCTTTAACCACGCCCAAAATCTTATAATGTTTTATAGGCTGATCCTGGAATTTCCAGCTTACTTCTTCGCCGATAGGGTTTTTTAGTCCCATATATTTAACGGCCGATTCATTGATGACAAGGCCAGATGAGTCGGTAATAAAATTCCTTGAAAAATCGCGCCCGTTTACAAATTGCCAGCCGACGGTTTTGCCATACTCAAAGGTTACTGGTAAGGTGCCAAACTGATCCTCAAGGTTAGGGTTTTTGCCGCGCCACGTAAAGCCTCCGTTACCCGAAGCTATCTCGGTAACTTTGCCAAATGATTCGGACATTTCGGTTACTACGCCTGTGTTTTTCAGCTCGGAGCGGAGCAGATCGTACTTTCCATCAAAATCGCTCGATTTTTTTTCGATCATCACCAACCCTTCACGGGTATAACCTACCGGGCGGTTTTTGGCTATCTGGATTTGTCTGTAAACTACTATAGTACATATGATAAGGGCAACTGATACAGTAAATTGTGCCACCACCATCACCTTGCGCGGAATGGATGCAAAACGCCCAACCTTGAAAGCTCCTTTTAATACTTTTACAGGATTAAAGGATGACAGGTACAAGGCCGGATAGCTGCCTGCTACAATGCTGGTTATAAAAATAAATAGAATCCCGGCCGTCCAGAAATAAACATTTTGCCATGGTATTACTATTTGCTTGCCGGATAGATCATTGAACCAGGAGAGCGATAAGCGTACCAGGATGAGCGACACCACAAAGGAAAGCAGCACAACCAAAAAAGATTCGCTGTAAAACTGGCCTATCAGTTGTTTGCGCATGGAACCGATGGCTTTCCTTACACCTATTTCCTTAGCCCGTTTTTCGGAACGCGCAGTGCTTAAGTTCATGAAATTGATACAGGCCAGGAGTAACACAAAGGCACCAATAATACCGATAAGGTATAGCATTTGCATGGGGCCGCTATCTGCAACGCCTCGTTTGTAGTTGTGCAGGTGCCAGTCGCGCATGGGGTGTAAAAATACCTGCGGGTTTAGTTTAGCCTCGTCTTTAAAGTTGGCAAGGTTCTTTGATTCGGCGTCTTTAATGTTTTTTGAAACCTTTTCAAAATCGGTGTTGGGGTTGATCTCCACATAGATTTTAAGGAAGTGGTTTTGCCAGTCGTTTGATGCCTGTTTTATCCAGGGATTATCGATTATCCATAAATCGGCAGGTGAGATAAACTTAAGATCCTTAAACTGTGTATTTACCGGCAGATCTTCATAAACACCGGTAACTTTCACGTTCAATTTGTTATTGATCTTCATTAACCTGTTTACCGGGTTAATATCACCAAAAAATGCCCGGGAGGTTGATTGCGAAAGCATAATTGAATAAGGATCTGTTAGTCCCGCCCGCGAGCCATAAATCATTTTCAGTGTCAGCATTTCAGGAGCGCCGGGATCCATGAACAGGCCAGTTCTGGATAGTTTCTTATCGCCGGCCGATAGGATATCGTCAACATCCCACGAAGCCATGACAATATGCTTGAAATTATCTTTATAGTTTGCTTTAAGCTCCGTTACCATCGGTACCTGCATCGATCCATTTGCAAAGGGCTCTTTGGTATGGGGATCGGTAAGCCGGGTCCGTACCTGGGCAATGCGGTCGTAGTTTTGATGATATTTGTCAAATGACAACTCGTCCCAAATCCATAAACTGATGAGTACAGTTACGGCCATACCTATCGCCAGGCCGCCGATATTGATCAGGGATGAAACCTTATTCTTTAAAAGGTTTCTCCATGCAACTTTTAAGTAGTTTTTAATCATGGCTTTACGGGTTAACTTTACTAAAAAAGGGAGCTTTAAAAGTACAGCTAAAAATATAATGCCATGTATTTAATATATTGATTATTAGCTATTTGTGTTGTTTTTTTGGCAGGGCTGTTGTATCAAAAGCGTACATGCTGCGTTCATTTTCATAACAAGCCGCAAATTGGTAAGTTGTTATGAATAGATGAGCCGCCCGGGAACAAACAGGATGTTGAGGGAAGTTGTTCAGTTCCTTCTCCGTTTTTAAATTTAAAATGGAGAAGGAATTGAATATTGAATTATGATTCGTGAATTGTTTAGCAGAAGATCACGAATTTATATTTAGCTAAATATCGGTGTGTTAAAATAGCTTATTCGGCAGATAGTAGTTGAACATACTGTTCCAGCAAAATAATGTATTTGTCTTTCCAAAGGTTTACCCTGCTTTGGTTTGGCCTCATCATTTCCCGGCTCCTAACGTCATATATATCATTTGTTTTCTGGAAATATTCCGGAAATTCTTTCGAAAAGTCATGATCTACAATTTTGCCTATGCGGTGAATGATATCTGCATTTAACTCTTTTCTGTTAAACCATTGATATACTACGCTTCTGCTCACATCTGAGTGCTGCGCAAGTTCTGTAATACTGAATCCTTTTTTTCTAACGAGTATCTCTACAATTTGACCGTGATGTTTTTGCATAATTTTTAGCTGTGAAAAGTTAAAAAACTAATCCAAAATAAGCTTAGGTACTATCCAATAATTAGTTGTTAATCAATTCACTAACTATTGCCATGTAACCGTGTATTACAACATCTATGCCAGTGTATCCGATTTAATCTCGACGAAATTGATAGAACATGTTAGTTTGCGAGCAAAAGAAAATTCCAACTTTTAAGAATAATTTTAACTTTAATGATATTTATTTTCTCTCACTGGTTATTTGAAATGGGGAATTGTGTATTTATTTGCGTCCACGGTGTGGAATAATGTGTACATAGTGAGAAATTTTATTCCCGATTTGGAATTTTTGAAATAGTAGGGTGTTGTTAAAAAAGAAATAGTGAGAAATAACTGCCCTAAGTGTTACAATAATGTTACATTTTTAATACCCGATTTGCAAATGTGTGAATCCATGGCAGAATTTTTTTTACCAGTAGATATTATATTAAAAGTTAATTAATATCGAATTAACATTAGGCTCAGCTGATTCACAGCATTAAAAGTAATTGTTTAAATATAATTATATAGCCTGCCAAATAACATGTATCGGTTTTATTTATTTAACGAGTAGCTGTCAATAAAGTTTGATAGCAATTGTAGTTATTGCTTGCGCTGTTTCATACTTTGCCAGGATTATTATATAACGGAATTTTATTGGTGCACCAGCCTGTAAATCAGCTAAAAGTGGTTGAAATTACAAGCTGTGAAGTGATTGGGCAGTAAAGTGTATAAAAAAACGAATAGGAATATTTCAATGAAATTGCTAAATTGTTAGTACTTTCATAAAAAAATTACCAGAAGATTAAATTACTACCAATGAATACACAACATCCATGGCATGAAGTATCAACAGGGCCTAAAATTCCTTACGTTGTAAATGCCGTTATTGAAATTCCTAAAGGATCAAAAGCTAAATATGAAATTGATAAAGAATCCGGACTTTTAAAGTTAGACCGTGTTCTTTTTTCATCGGTAATGTATCCGGCTAATTATGGGTTTATTCCTCAAACCTATTGCGATGATGAAGATCCGCTTGATATTTTAGTATTATGCTCGGTTGATGTTTTTCCGATGTCAATTATTGAAGCAAAAGTGATAGGGGTGATGCATATGATTGATAATGGCCAGCAAGATGATAAAATTATAGCTGTTGCCAATAATGATATGTCTGTTAATTATATAAATGATTTAAGCGAGCTGCCTCCTCACACTATTAAAGAGATTGAGTGTTTCTTTAAAGACTATAAAGTTTTAGAAGGAAAAAATGTAACAGTTGAACGCTGGATGGGAGTAAGCTACGGGCATCGCGTTATAGAAGATAGCATGGTGTTGTATGATGTTAACTTTAAACCAGCTCAAAACAAGGTGGCCGGATAATAAATGTATCCTGCATCAATAAAAAAATGCTTAACTCGGTTTGTGTTATTTAACTCTTCCGAATTAAGCATTTTTAATTTTCTACTTATCCTTGCCTGTTTACGCAGTTTAAGTTAATAGGTCAGATATTATAGTATACCTTTTAAGGTTTTTGCTGTTTCCTTGCAATCATCGACACATTACTATTTTAGCGTCGTTCATCAAATTTCCTTTTTGAATTTTCGAGAAGGCTCTTATTATACTTTTCCAGTAACTCTATGTATTTATCCCTCCAGTAAGAGTCTTCCATCTCTTCTGTATGATAATCCGGGGTTTGATAGCCCTGGGTTTTAATATTGTCAAATTCGCCCTCTGTAAACAAGTGGGGAAATTCGACAGAAAAATCATGTTTCAGGCAAAGGCCTATCTTGTATATGATTTTTGGCTTCAGATATTTTTGATTAAACCAGTAATAAACGGAGCGTCGGTTAACGTTAGTGAATCGTGCGATTTCGCTTATGCTGCAGCCTTTGCGCCTAACCACTTTCTCCACTATTTCACCATGGTGCAAATCCATAAGTTTCTATAAATAAGTTTTGAATTGCCTGATAACAACTTAATTGTAAAGTAAGTTGATAATTATTATAAAATATAAATAACAAGTTAATAATACACCTTAAAAAATTAACTTGCAACATTTAAACATATTTGGTCTACGTTTACTTTTACTGTCAAAACGCAATTAAGCTGCTCAATGGTCATCAATATATTTTTGCCCATTATCTGAGTAACTACGCCCTGGTAATTATAAAGTAAACCGTCTTTTATTTTAACTTTATTGCCAATATTTAAGTTTTGAATGCTGATGAGCTCAACTTCTGAGTAGTTATTGACAATTGATTTTATGCGTTCAATTTCTGCATCATTTAATATTACAGGTTTTCCGCAATAGGATACAAAATTTATTACTCCCGGAACCTGCTTCACCTTAAGCTGTTCGCCGGCATTTACTTTAACAAACACATATGATGGAAACAAAGGTGTCTCTATCATCTTGTTTCTATCAGCCCATTTTTTAAGTGATTTAATCACCGGACAAAAGGCTGTGATCCTGTTATCATTTAAAGTTCTGTCTATTTTTTTCTCAAAACGGGATCTTGTATATACAACCATCCAATTGTGTGATGCAGGCTTAAGTAAAACGGCGTTTTTCATCATATTTATTTGATTGCTGTTTTTATTCGTTTGAAAATGAGGTATATAATCAAAATAATGTTTTTCAATTTTTAATGCATTATTTTCATAAAAATCGCCAATTAGTTTAATAATTCGCATAGCCTCACACAATTTGTTTGAAAACTGTGAAAAAAGTGTGGTGTGAAAAATAGGTGATATCGAAGAATCAGAGGGGCGCTTGCAAGCCTGTTAAGATGACAATTATTAACTGCGGGGAAGATAGAAATGTAAAAAAATTAATGAATAGTTATCTAAGGTTCGAGTTTAATTAATAGTTATTTTTTGGCAATTTTATTTTCTTTATAGGTTAACAGGAATATCTGCTTGATAACTTTAACAACATACGTATGGTGTGTTGTTGATGCTTTTTATCAACCCGCGCCATACGTAAAGGCCTCTTAATTTGTTACAAGAATGTGAATAATATCTCACTTTTGTACAATTTAAAACAATCGTTGCTTTTATTGATGGAAAGTAAATAATATGGGTAATTTTGTATCAATGTGTTAAATAAAATTCATGTTTAATTAAACATTGATAATGAATTGTTAAATAGGCGCATGAATTTTTAATAAAAAACGGTCATTGTAAGTGAAATGGCGAAGCTATATTCAATTATCAATTAACATCGCCGACCAATCCAATAATTATAACACCACAGGTTCACATTGATTTACTTTATTTTAAGCATAGGTTCCCAGGCCTGGGTTTAATACCGTGGAATAATAAATTAACTTTAAGTGAATTAAATTAAAGCGTAACAGGATCATATCAAAATCCCGTCGCTGATAACTTAATCAAATGAATACGCCAAACGCATCGAGCAAAAAGATATTAGTTATAGGCATCAACTTTTCTCCTGAACTAACCGGTATAGGTAAATATACCGGAGACATGGTTGATTGGTTTGTTGACAATAATTATAAATGCACCGTAGTTACATCGTTTCCGTATTACCCTTTCTGGAAGGTACAATCACCTTATAAAAACAGGTTTTATAAGCGTGAAGTATTAAAAGATGGCCGACTTACCGTTTACAGATGTCCGTTGTATGTACCTGAAAAGCCCGGTGGCCTAAAACGATTGATTCAGGAAGCCAGTTTTTTTCTGTCGGCTTTTTTTGCACTTGTTTACTTATTATTTAAGTCAAAAAATGATTATATATTTTGTATAGCCCCACCGTTTCATTTAGGCTTTTTAGGGCTGTTTTACAGATTTTTTAAACGGGGAGAGATCATTTACCATATCCAGGACCTGCAAATTGAAGCAGCACGGGATTTAAATATGCTAAAATCAAAGCAAGCATTTAAAGTGTTGTTCGGAATGGAAAAGCTGATTATGAAGAAGGCTGATTTTGTAAGCTCTATTTCAAAAGGAATGCTTAAAAAAATTAGCCGTAAAATTGATCGTGAAATATCTTTTTTTCCCAATTGGGTTGATACAGATACCTGCTATCCTCTAAACAATAACGCCGAATTGAAATTAGTGTGGAATTTTGATGTGAACGATAAAGTTGTATTATATTCTGGCAGCATAGGCGAAAAACAAGGGATAGAAGCTATTTTGGATGTAGCAGACAGGCTTCGGGAATTTAAGTTTATAAAGTTTGTTATTTGCGGAACCGGGCCTCACAAAGATAAACTCATTCAGCGTGCTAAGATACAGCAGCTTGATAACGTTAGTTTTTTTCCGCTTCAGGAGCGCCGCTTATTTAACAGCTTTTTGAATATGGCCGATGTACACCTGGTTTTGCAAAAAAAGAGTGCGGCCGACCTTGTTATGCCATCTAAGCTTACCACTATTTTAGCTGTTGGAGGATTAGCGCTGGTAACAGCCGAACAAGGCACTACCTTATATGAAGTAATAACAGATAACAGCATGGGGGTAGTTATTCCTCCCGAGGATATTGATCATTTGAAGGATGCTATCCTGAACTGCTGCACATCTGATAATACTGAAATTAAATTAAATGCCCGTAATTATGCCGAAAATCACCTTAACGTTGGCAAGGTGATCAAAAGGATGATGTCAAATATGCAAAAAACTGTATATCCCGAACCCAATGAAATTCAGTATTTGAGGTTAGACAGGGATGCGGATTAAAATTAAATGTTAATTAAAGGTGTATATTTTATACGGCATCTTCAATATGGAAACGTGATGCAGGGCCCGACATGGAGATTTCGGATTGAGAGTACAAATAATTGGAGGACGAATACTCATAAACAGTCACATTTTTTAAAGTAACTGTAATGTTTTCATCCTTATTTTCAAAAAAATCAACCTCTCCCAAAAATGTAAGGTTAATGTTCAAATCAGTAATATATATCTTTTTTGTAACGGGCTCACTCATAGTTTAATTATTGGCGCAAAGAAAATAAAATTTTATATCAATCTTTTTTCGGGATCAAAAGAAATGATTGTTTTTTAATTGGATCTATGTGATTGCTTTTAACTGACATAAATTGTAGTACGCTAAAATGCTTGTTCAATTATAAACTCTGCAAAACCTAACCTTTGTGAAATTAATATTTATTGATGATGAGCTAATTCAACATTTTATTATTCAAAGAATGATTGAAACGTATTTATCATATCTGCCGTCAGCTAAATATTATTTCGATGCAACAAAGGTTCTTGATTTTTTAGTTGAACACAAGGCTAACAGTAACGAGCTGCCCGATATGATATTTGTTGATATTAACATGGCTATCATGAGCGGTACCTCATTTCTACATAAATATAATAAGCTGAGGCCCCGATTAGCAAAAAAAATAAATATTTATATTATGTCTTCGTCAATTGATCCCTCAGACCTGGCGTTGTCAAAAAAATATGATTTTGTTTTAGATTATATTATAAAGCCCTTAACAAAAGTTACGCTCAGAAAAATATTGGAACCTGCATAATAAGGGTTCAGCTATTTACACAACAAGAAGTAACTGCCTCCATATAGATCTTCCCCTTGCTTTTTTTAAAAGTAGTTTCCCTTAAACTGAATAGGGGAGCTGATGACGAATAATCATAAACTTCAATATCCCTCATGGTAGCAATAACGTTGTCCCTTTCTTCTTTATACGAAGTAAAAAAGCCCGCAAAGGTAATGTTTTGTTCAAGGTCGGTTAAGTGAATTTTTTGGTGAGGGCCTGGCATCATTGAAAATATGCTTTTGAATAAAGAATAAAGTGTATATGCCTGCTATACGGTTTTCTTCAGATAATGTTGCAACAATTATCTGATCATTTAAAGTTGCTGTTCAATTAATCATATTCTTCTTACAACAGCTAAAATCCAAAGTAATCTCTTTTGAGTTGCCGGAGATAAACTCACGGCCGGTTTTTAAAGAAATAATTAAATCAATCATGATGAAAAATCAATTATTTGCTACTTGTTTAATTTTAATGGCCTTGTTGGCATCCTGCAGCAGCTACAAGGAAAATATTTACTTCCAGGGCCTTGAAAGAAACCCGGAGATGGCTTACAAAATCACCAACTTTTCGCCGCCAACAATACAGCCCGGTGATGTTTTAGCGGTAACTGTTAAAAGCTTAAATTCAGACGGATCGGCCATTTTTAATAGTGGCTCTGCAAGTAGTACTTCAGCTAAAGGCAAAGACGCCGGCGCGGCTGCACCTTCCGGAAACGATGGTTATCTGGTAAATAAAGATGGCGAAATTCAGCTTCCGTTGGTGCACGGCGTTAAAGTGGGCCAGCTTTCACTTGAAGAGGCCGCTGATGCTATTAAAAATAAAATTTCATCATACCTGAAAGAGGCCGATGTTACTGTGTCTTTGATGAATTTTAAAGTTTCGGTATTGGGCGATGTGGCTCACCCTGACGTGCTTTCGGTTACTGACGAGCGGTTTTCTATCACTGACGCGCTTAGCAGGGCGGGTGACCTTACCCCAACGGCCAACAGAAAGAATATTTTATTGGTTAGGGAAATTGATGGTAAAAGGAAATATATAAACATCGATATCACCTCTCCAAAGCTGTTCGAATCGCCATATTATTACCTTAAAAGTAACGACCTGATTTATGTTGAGCCGGGTAAAGATAAGTTTGCAAGCCAAAGCACAACATTTAAAATACTGCCAATCATAATTTCAATAGCCTCGTTGATATTGGTTACTTACCAGGTAACTAAATAATATACCCTAAAAGTTATTTCAATAAATAAAAATATAATATGGACGTTGCTAATTCAAACGATTCAGGTTCGGCCAAAATCAGGGTCTTTTTTAATAAGATCTTGTTTCATTGGCCATTGTACCTCATTTTCCTGACTGTATGTTTTGGGCTTGCCGTTTTTTATCTTAAGTATAAACGGCCTGTTTACCAGATATATGCCAAGGTGATGGTTAAAGACCAGCAAAAGGAAGCAAACAAAGCCGCCCTCGAAGCCATTAATTTAACAGAAGCCCAAACCGGCATTGATGAGCAAATGGGCTTAATGAGTTCGATCCCGGTAACGAAGCAGGTAGTAGAAGACCTGCAACTTTGGACTACCTATCTTGAACCAACACCATATTATTCATATAAAGACATTTATAGCAGCACTCCGGTGCAGTTTAAATTAATCAGCCGCGGAAAAGGATCATTAAATTCGGTATTTGATGTTGTAATTGAAAGCGACAGTACGTTTTTAATAAAACAGCCAAAGGAAAAATCAATCAGGTTTGCATTTCAAAATAGCCTTGTGAATACCTTTGGCACATGGAAGCTTGATAAAACGCCTGATTTTAACCGGTATATAGGTAAAACTATAAGGATAAAGTTACGCGAGATAGATGATGTTGTAGGTTATTATCAAGGTGCTATTCACGAATCGCCGGTAGCTAAAAGTTCGACAGTTATTTTTAGACTGGAAGATGAGGTACCCGAAAGAGGACGTGAAATTGTTGATGACCTGATAAGGGTTTACATGGCTGCCTCGGTAGAAGAAAAGCGTCGGTCGACTCAAAATACCATTAAGTTTGTTGAAGAGCGGTTGGGCTCTATTACCCAGGAGTTAAACAACGTTGAAAACAAGTACACCGGGTATAAAAGTGTGCGCGGTATTACAGAAATAGCCGACCAGTCATCCCAATACGTAGGCGGTGCCCAGTCAAATGATAAGCAGCTTAACGACATCAAAATTCAAATAAGTGTTTTGGATGGTGTTGACCGCTATCTTAATTCTGATGATAATAAGGGCAATACACCGTCAACTTTAGGCATAAGCGATCCGACGCTGCAAAGCTTTATCGACCGCTTAAATGATTTGCAATTGGAGAAAACCAAAATGCTGTCTACATTGCCCGAAAGTAATCCTTTATTTAATCCTATAAACCAGCAAATAGCTTTAACACGGGCTGCCTTAAAGGAAAATTTAAAAACAACCCGCGCTTCGTTAACGGCAACTCAAAAAAATTTACAAAGCGTTGGCTCTATGTACCAGTCAACCATACGCAGCCTGCCAGGTCAGGAACGAGACTTGAAGGATATAGACCGGATGAAGGGTATTAAGGAAAACCTATTTGTTTACCTGCTTCAAAAGAAGGAAGAACTGAGTTTAGATTATGCCTCAACCATTTCTGATGCAGCCATAATTGACCAGGCTCATAACGGATCACAAAGCGCACCAATTCCCGGATCGGTTTATGCAATGGCATTTTTATTTGGCCTAATTGTACCTACAGGAATGATATACGGACGAGAGATCTTAAAAAACAAAATCTCAAGTAAAAGTGCCATCATTGAAGGTACAGGATTACCTGTATTAATTGAGATCACCGATTCAGATAGTGAGGAACCGATTGTGGTGCTTAATCAAAAAACTTTTATCGGCGAACAATTCAGGGATCTGCGTACCAAATTAAGTTATTTGCACAATAACAATAATAACCCAGGTAAAACCACGCTTTTTACTTCGAGTATCTCGGGCGAGGGAAAAAGTTTTGTAATTAGTAACCTTGCCGCGGTTTTGGCCATTGCCGGGCGAAAAACAGTACTTATTGAGCTGGATTTACGTAATCCAACCCTGGCAAAACGCTTTAAATTGAAAAACCCAACCGTTGGTCTTACTGATTTTATAATAGGCGACGCCACTCAAGCACAAATACTTCAAACATCTGAAATTTCTGACGACTTGCACATTATTTGCGGGGGAGCTGTTCCGCCTAATCCTTCAGAATTGCTTGGGAGCAAGCAACTGGCCGATTTGATTGCCGAACTGAAGTTAAAGTATGACCACATACTTATCGATACTCCTCCGGTTCATATTTTGACAGATGCTATGATCATTTCGCCTTTGTGCGATCTATGCTTATACGTAATCAGGCAAGATTATACCCCGAGCCAGGAACTGGGCTTTATAAGCGAATTGAGCAATGATAATAAACTGCCAAGGATGAAGCTGATCTTTAATGCCGTGAAAAGCGAGTTGCACGCAAACAGCTATATCTATCAAAAAAACAGCTATATCAAAGAACCAACCAGAAGCATGAAAAGCAAATTGAAAAAATTTGCAAGCAGGTTCTGATCATTTCATAATAAACAGGGCCAATATCTAACTATATGCATTTCATGCACCTACCTCAACATTTATTACCTGCTATATGAAAAGTTTAACAAGTAACCTTTCTGTAAATGGCAGGTTTGAGAAATGGCAGCAATGGACCAAACTTGTTGCCGTTACATTTTCTGCACAGGCAGTTATTCAACTACTGGGCTTATTAACCGGGATCTTGATTGTGAGGTTGCTGCCTACAACAGAGTACGCTTTTTACACACTGGCTAATACCATGCTTGGTACAATGACAGTATTGGCCGACGGTGGCATCTCATCAGGAGTGATGGCGCAAGGGGGGAAAGTTTGGCAGGATCGTGAAAAATTGGGCGTTGTAATTGCCAGTGGACTTAAACTGCGTAAAATCTTCGGCATATTTAGCCTGCTGATCTCGTTACCTGTACTTTTTTATCTGCTTGTACATAATGGAGCATCGCCACTATCTTCTTGTTTTGTGGTACTGGCTATTATTCCATCTTTTTTTGCTGCATTAAGCGATACATTGCTCGAAACAGCTTCCAAGCTGCACCAGGGAATAAGCAAATTGCAAAAAAATCAGCTATCTGCAGGACTGGGCCGTTTTGTGCTGATGATAGGTTCGTTACTGGTATTTCCGTTTACTGCTGTTGCAATATTAGGAAATGGTATTCCACGTATGTGGGCTAATCTTCAATTAAGGAAAATCTCGGCCGAATACGCAGATCCTGAGCAAAAATCAGATCCGGCTATTGAAAAGGAAATACTTACAATAGTAAAGCGCTCGTTACCGGGTGCCATTTATTTTTGTGTATCAGGACAGATAACCATTTGGCTCATCTCAATTTTCGGCAACACGCAATCAATAGCCCACGTTGGCGCTTTAAGCCGTTTAACTACAGTATTGACGGTTTTTACCAATTTGTTTAGCACACTGGTTGTGCCCCGTTTTGCCAGGCTGCCCGAGCAAAAGAAATTGCTGGTACAGCGGTTTATTCAAATTGAAACGGCGCTTTTTGTGATCAGCTTTTTTATTGTTGCCATTGTATTATTGTTCCCTTCGCAGGTGCTGTGGATATTGGGCAAGGGCTATGCAAATCTCAATAAAGAGATGTTATTAATTACCATTTCAAGTTGTTTGGCTATGCTTGCCGGCGTTACCTATTCAGTTTTGGTTTCGCGTGGCTGGATCATTAAGCCGGTAATTAATTTAACCATCAATATATTGTTTCAGGTATTGCTGGTTGTTACCATGGACCTGTCAAAAACAACCAATGTGCTGATGTTTTCTATAGTAGATTTTTTGCTTGCCTTTATCATTTTAATTATATACTTCATTTACAGGGTTTCCAAATTACCCAAACAAACACTTTGATGAAACAGCGATTCCCGGCTATGCTAAGGCATAAACTTAGCAATGTTAGCTTGTTGCTCCGGAAAAAATATTATAAGGTTTTAGGGATGCAGATCAATGAAAAGGTGGTTTTAGGAAAGATAAAATGTAAATGGCCCGGCAAAATCACTGTTGGAAAGGAAAGTGTGATAGAAGACGACGTTGTTTTCAAAACTCCCCAGCCATTTGCCGAAACCAATTTTGTAAAAATAGGTGAGCGCGTTTTTATAGGCCATGGATGCGATTTTAATATCACATTGGGCTTAACCATAGGTGATGATTGCCTTATAGCCGCCAATACAACATTTGTTGACGCGGGCCGTGAAATGAGTCCCGATTTACCAATCAATCAGCAGCCTGTTATACATAAGCCAATAATATTAAAAAACGATGTTTGGATTGGGACGCATAGTATTATTCTTCAGGGGGTAACTATAGGTGAGGGCAGTATTATAGGTGCCGGTTCTTTGGTCAACAAATCAATTCCCGATTACCAGATATGGGCCGGTACACCCGCCCGCTTTATAAAAAACAGATAAAATACTATGCAAACAGTTATTTGTACGCTTTTTGAAGGACATTACCATCTTGGCGTTGCGGCATTTGTTAATTCACTTCATAAACATGGTTTTAAAGGAGATATTTATGCCGGTTACTTAGGGCAATTACCTCCCTGGGCCAAAGCAGCAGATTTATCTCTTTTTGACGATCATCAGTTAGCTACCTACAAGGTTAATGACGATATAAAAATTCACTTTGTTGAGTTAAAAACTTCTTATCACTTAGCCAATTATAAGCCCGATTTTTTAAAGTGGCTTTTTGAAGGGCCCGCCCGCGATGCGGAAAATATTTTTTACTTCGATCCGGATATCATTTTAGATTATAGCTGGGATTTTTACGAGGAATGGGTATCATTTGGGGTCACTGTTTGTGAGGATGTAAATTCACCGCTTCCACCCAATCATCCACGTAAAATGGCCTGGAAGAAATATTTTTCGCAGTTTAATATCAACCTCAATCTCGAAAGAGAGATTTATGTAAACTCAGGCTTTATAGGTGTTAATAAAAAGGATATTGGCCTTGTAGATACCTGGATCATGATCCAGGAAAAAATTGGCCCTTTAATCGGCGGTTTAAGCCGGGCCCCTTTCCCCGGCGAGGCTAACCTGGCCAAAGAACATGCCGGTGATTATGCTCCATTTAGCAAAACCGATCAGGATGCTTTAAATATAGCAATTGGTGCATGGGACGGCGTTGTGAGTTTTGTTGGCAAAGAGGGGATGGGCTTGCAGGGAGGCGCTACATTGATGCTCCATGCTTTGGGAAGCCCTAAACCCTGGCGCATTAAATTCCTGAAACAATCCCTGTTGGGGGTTAGTCCGAGGAGTGTTGACAAGAAATTCTGGAAGTGTGTTGATCATCCTATCAACCTGTTCAACAACAATTATATAAAGCGCAAGAGCCTGGTAGTAAACATGGGCGCATTTATCGGCAGGTTTTACACCAGGAACTAAGCAAATAATCAATTTTACCGCATTTTATACAATATATGAGGATTTTGCTTGTTTGCGGATCATTGGAACCCGGGCGTGACGGCGTAGGGGACTACTCTCGAAAACTGGAGCAGGAATTTGTGAAGATGGGGCACCAGGTATTTCTTTTTGCCCTGAATGACCGCCATGCCAGTACTTTAATTGAGGATGCAGCACGTAAGGAGATCTCAGAAATTCGCATTCCCGCTTCAATGGACACCCGCGAGCGCTTCGCAAAGCTGCAGGATATCACTGAAGCCTTTGCGCCTGATTGGATAAGCTTGCAATTTGTAGGTTATTCGTTTAATAAGCGCGCTGTTGTTTTTGATTTGGCTAAACAGCTTAGGCGCTTAAAGATCAATACTAACGTACATATCATGTTTCACGAGATCTGGCAGGGCGAATCAAGTGACAGCACATTAAAAGATAAGGTCATCGGTTTTTTTCAAAAGCGATCAGCAATAGCAGTTGTAAAAGCTTTGAAACCCAAATGTATTTCAACCACAAACGGATACTATCAAAAAAGCCTTTTAAAAGCGGGCATCAATACCAATAAAATACCGGTATTCAGTAATATGCCGCTTGGCAACCGTAACTGCAACAGAATTTACGGGCAGTTACCTGCTGATTTCAGGAATAACAGTAATGATTATGTTTTAGCTTGCTTTTTTGGTGGTTTTCATGCTCATGACCTCCTTGTTGAACGGATCAGGCAACTATCGGCAGCGGTTAAAGATCAGCTTAATAAAAAACTGACGGTTACACATGCAGGTAAAAGCCCGGGGATAAAGGAACAGTTTGCTAAACTAAGTGAAGCAACAAATATCCCAATGTATGTATTAGGAGAGTGGCCGGAGAACGATATAGCCGACTATTTAGGGGCCTGCGACGTAAGTCTCTCCAACCATCCCAAAGTTTTGTTTGAAAAAAGCGGCAGTATAGCAGCCGCGCTTTACAACGGGTGCCCGGTTATCATTTTGCGCGACGGGTTTGCAGATGATGATCAAAAAAGGGATGAGATTGATGAATTGAAATACATAAATGATTTTAAAAAATTTATAGATCAGGATACGGGCTTTGCTGAAAAATACAGCCCTCAAAATGCAGCCGGACAATATAGCGCCATGTTTAAATCGAGTGTAAAATCATGACCGTCGGAATAATAACTACCAACTACAACACCATGGAAATGACCTCCAGGTGTATTGATCACTGTTTACGTTATGCAGATGACAAAATAGACCAGTTTACTGTTGTTGACGATTGCTCAACCGAATTGTTCGAGAGCAAGTTTAACAATGTGCAATTGCTTCGTAACCCGCAAAACATGGGTTTGGTTAAAAGCTTAAACAGGGGGTTAAACGCAACCGACACTGATCTGGTGATCCTGTTTGACTCTGACGCCTGGCCGCTTGAAGAGTACATCATTAAAACAAAAGCTTTTTTTGAGGCCAATCCTACTATCGGTATCGCCGCTTACAGCACCGAAAATGCCGATGGAAATCCGGCAGTGGCCTTTGAGCCCGAACCCGATGCCATGAGTGTGATACTTGGTCAAAAACTGCACGGCTATTATCAAAAATATTTTAACAAAACCCCTAAGCAAATAACTGTGTATACCTGCGCCATGGTGATCAGGAAAGAGGTACTGCAGCAGGTTGGCGGCTTTGATGAAAATTACGATTGGCTGGAGCTTGATCATGATATTTGCATGAGCGCTATACGCAAAGGCTGGGGCATTGGTTTAATTCCGGTGAGGGCTTTTCATAAAGGTAGCGGTACACCGCAAAAAGTAGGCAGGCGGGTGATCCGTTTTTATCAAAACAGGATCAAATTGCTTAAAAAATTTGGTAAATATCCGGCAAAACCACTTTTAAACTCATTGATAGTTGGCCGTTTGGCGATGGAGTATTTAGCTATAAATACATTGGGCCGCATCAGGATGACCAACGAGGTTAGGGCCGATAAATCTTATTCAAGGTCAAGCCTTATCGGTATGTTTTTTACCGGGAAAATCTAATTGCAAAAAACAATGGCTTACTCAAACACTCCCCGGAAAATAGCTGGCGGCACAAGTATTTTTATGGATAGCCTGCGTATTGTGGCTGCTTTGGTTGTTTTTTTAGGGCATGGTTATGCGCAATGGTTCACCACAGTTGGGTATGATTACAATGGCGTTGATTGGGGGCATATGGCTGTTGTCATATTTTTTGCTTTATCAGGCTACGTTATAGCATATTCAACAACTGCAAATAACAGGGGGCTTTTACAATATACACAGGCAAGGTTAAGCAGGTTATATTCAGTTTTAGTACCCACATTGCTCATCACCGCGTTGATTGAAATTGTTGTTAAGTTTTCTGATCCGGCATTATTAGCCCATTATACCAGAGGCGTTTCATGGCCGCGATATATAATATCCGGTTTGTTCCTCAATGAAGTTTGGTTCTTATCTGCTTCGCCGCCTATAAATGGGCCTTTATGGTCGTTATCATATGAGTTTTGGTATTACGTAATATTTGGCCTGTTTTTTTTCAGGGTAAAAGGCTGGAAAGGCTTATTACTTCCGTTGATAGCCTGCTTGGTAGCCGGCCCCAAGATCTTGTTAATGATGCCTATCTGGCTTTTAGGCAATTGTGCATATCGGTTTAAAAGCCCGATAAAAAGCCATGCCGTATCGTGGTTGTTAATTGCAGTACTGATGGGCGTAGCAGTAGCATTGTTTTGCTTACTGCCGGGATATCCGCTTCACCTGGGCAAGGCTCCGTTATTTTTTGCAGGGCAGTTTATTACGGATTTTATTATCGGGATTTTTATAGCATCGGCAATATGGATGCTACCTCAGTACGAAAATAAAGACATAAAAAAGCCGAGCCCGGTTGTAAATTTCATCAGGAAGTTTGCAGACCTTACATTTCCCTTATACGTGCTGCATGACCCCATGCTGGTACTGGTGCGGTCAATATGGAAAACGAGGTTGTTTGATGGTACACAATTTACAATAGCCATGCTGATTGTATTCACCGCTACTATGGTAATAGGTTTCATTATGGAAGAAAACCGGAAACACTGGACAAGCTTTTTTAAGAAAGTATTGCAAAAGGGAAAAACCTTATCACTGGCAAAAGCCAATACCTAATATGGCTCAATCTCTGAAAGTATTATTGATTACACATAAGTTTTACCCCGATTTGGGTGGAACAGAAGCCAATGCCGAGTTTTTGGCAAAGGCATTTCACAACTATGGTGCACAGGTACATTTGCTCACATGGACGCAACAATCGGGTACCAAAGTATTTCCGTACCAGGTTGTTCGTAACCCCGGCCTGAAACAGCTACTGGCCGAACATAAATGGGCCGATGTAGTTTTTGAAAATAGCCCTGTTTTAAGGATGTCGTGGCCCGCTGTTTTCTTCAGAAAGCCATTGATCGTTTCACTAAATACATGGTTAAGCAACGAAGACGGTTCGCAGTCGGTACAGGCCAAAATGAAATATCTGTGGTTAAGAAAAGCATCAAGCGTTATAGCTGTTAGTGATGCCATTCGCCAAAAATGCTGGCCCGCTGCAGTTGTGATTGAAAACGCATATAACGATGAGCTTTTTGTACAAACTGTAACCAGTGATGAAAAGCCTAAAAGTTTCGTTTTTTTGGGACGGCTGGTATCCGATAAAGGAGCTGATTTGGCCATAGAAGCTATAGCGCAATTACATAAAGAATACCGGGAGGCAAATATAGATACTTCCGAAATTACGCTGACAGTGATAGGAGAGGGAAAGGATTTTGAAAAATTAAAACGGTATGTTATAGACGCCGGCATAAAACAGATTGTAAGATTTGAAGGCAGTTTAACCGGCGAAAAGCTTGTTGATAATTTAAATCAGCACCGTTATATGCTGATCCCCTCAAGATGGCAGGAACCATTTGGCATAGTTGCTTTGGAAGGCCTTGCATGCGGCTGTATCCCAATCGTATCTGACGGTGGTGGTTTACCTGACGCTGTTGGTAAAGCTGGATTAGTGTTTAAAAGGGGCGATTTACCAGATCTGGTAAATACCATTAAACGTTTATTGAACGATAAGCTTTTACAGAAAAAATTAAGACACGAGGCAGACGCTCATCTGAAAGCGCATACCAGTAAAGTAGTTGCCCGGCAGTACTTTGACATCATTAATCCCGTAGGGCAATAAAAAGTTTATGAAAGTAATTTATACGTCGCCTAACCGGAGCCATCACTATCGTTATGCACTTGCGCTTCACCAGGCAGGAGTACTTCACAAGTTTGTAAGTGGTTTTTCGCGCTGGAGCCCCCGCGCCGCATTTACAGAAATAGGAGATAAGTTAGTTCGCAGTGATAAAATTCAAAGCATTTATCTGGCTTGTTTGAAATTTAAAGCACCTAAAGCTATAAGTACACAGCTTGCTTATTTAGCAAAAATTGAACAGGATAATGCATGTATAAAATATCTTGATGGTGCCGACATTTTTATGTACTACAATGGCAGCGGCCTTAACGCCAGTAAAAAAGCCAAGAGCAAAGGGAAAATAGTTATTGTAGAAGCTGTAAACAGCCATGTGCAGTACCAGGAAAATTTAATGAAGGATGAGTACGAATCGTTAAAACTGCAATGGCAGCCCTTTCATGATAAAGAAAAAGCAAGAAGGATTGAGGAGTACCATATTGCCGATTATATATTAATGCCATCAAACTTTGTGAAAAGAAGCTTCATTGAGGCAGGGTTTCCAGAGCATAAACTGATCAGGGTTCCTTACGGGTTTAACCAGTTAACAACAAATACAGACATTGCAGATAACAAAACTCAGGATGTTTTTACCGTTCTGTATGTTGGCAGTATTTCCGTTCGTAAAGGGTTAAGGTATTTGATTGAAGCTTTCAGGTCATTAAACCATCCCAATAAAAAGTTAGTGATTGTAGGCCCGGAAAGTAATCCTAATGGTTTGGCAGATATCGTTATTCCGGATGGAGTTGAATTTACGGGTGTACTAAAAGGAGAAGAACTGGAAGCCGCTTATAAAAGTGCCAGCGTTTTTTGTCTTCCCTCAATCGAAGAAGGTTTAGCATTGGTTTTGGGCGAGGCTTTGTCATTTGGGATTCCGATAATCGCCACTGAAAACACCGGTGCTGATGATATCATAGCTGATGGGGAAGAAGGATTTATAGTTCCTATCAGAAGCAGTAAAAGTATTGCCGAAAAGCTGCAATTGCTGGCCGATGACAGGCAGCTTTATGAAAGCATGAAAGCAAAGGCTGTTAAAAAAGCCACCGGTTTAAAAGGTTGGGACGAAACAGGCCGGTTATTGATAGCATCGCTCAACGATGTATTTACCGCCAAAAATAATTAACCAAAAATTAGATGGATAATCAGCAGGAGAAATTAAGGGTTTATATTAAAAAGCTGCTTTACGTACTGGTCTTCGTACTCATTTTTGAGGGCCTTATGCGTAAAATGCTTCCTTCTGCGTTAGGGCTTCTGGTGTTCTTTTTGAAAGATATTTTATGCATCATGGCTATATTCAGCATTAGCAAAGCGAAGTTGAATGGACTGGCATTAAAGCTTTTCAAAACCTGGAAAACGGTGATGCTGGTTTTTATTCCCCCAATGGTATTCACTATATTTCATGATCCCATTTTAAGTATCTTCGGTTTAAAGCAGTACCTGCTGTACATGATTGTTGGCGTGCTGATGCCTTTTGCCTTCCCTCCTGATAAGATGGACGAATTTAAAAAGTTTGTTACTTGTATTTGCCTTGCTTTGATACCTACAACAGGTGTAGCCGTATTACAAAATAGCTTACCGGCAAGCCATTGGTTAAACTTAAGCGTTGACGGCGGTTCATTAGAAGGTTTTTCGGCAGCGGGACGTTTAAGGGTAAGCTCCACATTTTCTTTTACCGGGCAGTACTCCTGGTTTTTAAATATGGCCTGCTCATTTTTAGCCATGAGCTTTTTCTGGCCAAAAGAAGAGGTTAAAGGAAAAGCAAAAAACTGGCAGATCTTATATTTAGTCGCAACAGGCGTATCATTACTGATAGGTACATTTATAACAGGTGGCCGCTCGGCTGTATTAGGTTGTGGCGTTTGTTTGGTGCTTGGCCTCGCATTTGCAGCAATTAAATCGCCCGGACAAATTGTTTCAAAAGGGTTGATAGGTATTGCTGTGTTTACCGTATTGCTTGGAGGTATCCGGGCGGCCAAACCTGAGTTTTTTGCCGCATATGATGAACGCTCAAGCGATAACGATTCCGGCACCCAATCATCAGAGATGAAAGACAGGGTTCAGGGAAACTTTTTAAACTGGACCAATTGGGTATTTGAACAGGATATCGTTGCTATAATGTTTGGCAATGGCCTTGGCGTGATGAGTAACGGCTCCGAAAAAATCAGCCAGTATGCATATGATTTAAAATTAGAATCAACCGGTACGGAAAGCGATTTTGATACCACAATCTACGAAGGAGGAATTTACCTTGCCATTGTATGGTACGCATTCAGGTTGTGGATGATTATATTTTGCCTTGGTATATGGCAAAAATCACGAAGTAAGAATTGGGGGGTATTGCTTTCGTTTTTACTGAGTTATGTAATTCTCAATGCATCAATAGGCGCAGTGGGCAAAAATCCGCCTGTAAACATTTGGCTGTGGCTGGCAATGGGCAGCGTGTTAATCATCAAAAATTATAACGATCAGCAGGATAGGGAGCTGAAAAAGTCTGCAACCCGCTCGGTTCTTGCAGCATAGATATTACCAACAAAATCTTATGTCAAACACTAATTTTCGGGTGGCTATCATTGTATCCCACCCAATCCAGCATTTTTGCCCGCAGTATATCAGCTTTACAAAAATGAAAGGTGTAGAGGTAAAGCTCTTTTTTGCCTCAATGCTGGGCTATAAAAAATACGTAGATAAAAATTTTGGACAGGAGATATCCTGGAACAATTTAAGACTGGAGGAATTTGACCATAAATTTTTAAACGGCGAGCAGGTTTTACCTTCCTCTAAAGAACTTGATGCCCCCTCAGTTACGGCAGAACTTGATTCTTATAATCCGGATGCCATTGTTACCTACGGCCATTTTCAAAAAGTACAGCGCAGGGCACATCAGTGGGCTAAAGCCAACAATGTACCCATCGTATATATCACAGATTCTGAAAATCGTCAGCGCCGCAAATGGTATAAGCGTTTGGCCAAGTTCTTTTTACTGAGGCAGTACTATAACAAAGTAAATTACTTTTTTACCGTAGGCGATGCCAATGAAGCATATTTTAAGCTTTATGGTGTACCCGAAAAAAAGTTTATCAGGATGCATTATCCTATTGATGTTGATGTTTATGCCGAAGCCTATCAAAATAAAGCCGCGTTAAGAAGCTCGATCCGTGAGCAATATGCTATCCCCGAAAATGATTTTACAATTGCCGTAGTAGGCAAGCTGGTTACCTGGAAAAACCAGGAACACCTGATAGACCTGTTGATAGATCTGGAAAGCAAAGGGCATAAAGCCCACGCATTTATCTTAGGTTCGGGGAAAACACTGGATGCTCTAAAGCAGAAGGCCGAACAGCTGAAAGTAAATAAAGTACATTTTACAGGCTTCGTTGATCCGTTAAGTTTGCCTGCTTATTATGCTGCTATTGATGCTTATGTACATCCGGCAAGCATCGAACCACACTCGTTGGCTATCAGCGAGGCTATATACATGGGTTGCCCCGTAATTTTGAGCAATACATGCGGCAGTTATGGCGATACCGATGATGTTCAGGTAAACAAAAATGGATTTGTTTACACCTTTGGAAACATTGAGGAACTTTCAGATAAGGTTGTAAAGTTGATTAATGATCAGCAACTGCGCCGGCAATTCGGTGATCATTCCCGTAAAATCTCGCTGAAATTTCAACAACGGGCTCACGGCGAATCAATGCAGGATTTGATCAATAAAGTCAATAAAACTAAACGCAGGTTCGTATCTGCTTAACTATCACAATGCGCATTGTTTTTTTTACGCATCCGCCGTTTTTAGGCTCGCAAAGCATGCCCCGTTTTGCATCAATGTTGGCTAACGGTATGCAGCAACGCGGGCATCAGATTGAAGTTTGGACACCTGAGGCTTATTTTTATAAGCTATCGGCACCAAATAGTTTAAAAAAATGGCTCGGATATCTTGATCAGTATATGATGTTTCCCGGCCAGGTTCGTAAAAGAATAAAATCGTATCCGGGCCAAACATTGTTTGTATTTACTGATCATGCTTTAGGCCCCTGGGTGCCCTTAGTGGCCAACCGTCCGCACGTGATTCACTGTCACGACTTTTTAGCGCAGCAATCGGCCTTTGGCAAAATAAAAGAAAACCCAACAAGTTTTACCGGCAGGTTGTACCAGAAATTTATTCATAAAGGATACTCAAAAGGGAAAAACTTTGTATCTGTCTCTAATAAAACGAGCCGGGACCTTAATGAGTTTTTGATAAAGAAGCCGCAACTTTCGGATGTTGTTTACAATGGCCTTAACCGCAATTTTAAGCCGCTTGAAATTGAAAAATCCCGCCAGGTATTTGGTAAATCTGTAGGTATTGACCTTTCAACCGGGTTCATTTTACACATAGGCGGTAATCAATGGTATAAAAACCGCGAAGGTGTAATTGAAATTTACGAATCCTGGCGAAAGCTCGGCAATGGCAAATTGCCCCTGCTGCTCATTGGCAAAGAGCCCTCATCTGCATTAAAACAAAAACAAGAACAGTCTGCCTTTGCCCGGGACATATTTTTCCTGACCGATATCAATGATGAGCAAACCCTATTAGCCTATGCAGGTGCCACGCTGTTATTGTTCCCATCGCTTGCTGAGGGGTTTGGATGGCCAATTGCCGAAGCAATGGCATCCGGATGTCCGGTAGTTACTACCAACGAAGCACCCATGACTGAAGTTGCAGGCAACGCAGGTTTCCTGATTAAAAAACGCGATGATCAGAAAGGCGGTATAAACTTATGGGCAGATGAAGCTGCCCTTGTTGTAGATCGTGTAATCAATTTATCTCCCGCTGAACGCGAAATCGTGATAGAAAGCGGGATAAAAAACGCTAAACGGTTTCAAACCGAAAACATGCTGAATAATATTGAGGAGATCTACAGGTTTTTGACAAAAAGCTTTGAGATCCGGCTTGAAAAATAGTTGTTTTTCCGGGCCAATGCACCATTATTTAACTTATAAAAATGACTACTAAAGCTTCTAAGGCCGAATCTGCTACTATTGTTTACCTGCGAGGGATAGCGGCATTTGGTGTTGTGCTGTACCACGTGCGGGAGGATTTATGGGTTGGCTGGAACGCTCTGCGCGGATCATCTTCGGCTTCTGCGTTTGATAAAGCTGTTGCCTGGCTATCTATACCCACACCGTTTTTAGGGTCGGGAGTTATCCTGTTTTTTCTTTTAAGCGGCTTTTGCATTTCATTGCCTTATGTTGGCAACAACGCCCGTAAGCTAAATTTAGAAGAATATGCTATCAGGAGGTTCTTCAGGATCTATCCCCCATATTTAATAGCCATAATCGTTACCTTAATAATTGAATTTATCTTATTGAAAGTATATGCGCTGCCGGTTGCACCTTATACCTCGTACCTGGCAAATGTTTTTATGGTTCAAAACTATACAACAGGTGCCTTAACATCAAACGGTGCATTGTGGACCTTGCCGGTTGAATTGGAACTTTATATTGCATTCCCTGTTGTGTTTTATTTACTCAAAAACTGGGGTAACAAAGCGCTGATAATTATTACAGGTATAGTATCACTAATTGCACTCTGTCTTTTTATCAGCGGCCAGTTTTGGCTGGGATCTGATTTTGCCATGTATTGGGTTGTTTGGTGTGCCGGTGTTTTACTTGCACGGGAATATGCCAACGGTACTTTAGGTAAACCTTCGGGCTGGTTGTTGATAACGGCGGTAGTGGCAATTGGGTTAGCGGTTGTGCTTCAGGTGCGTGGTGTACCTTCACCATATCTTGAATTGCTATTCGGCTTTTTCTACCTGATGCTGCTATGGTTGGGTATTAGTACCGAACACCAATGGAATAAATATATTCCAGGTGGCATTGTTAAAGCCATGAACGTATTAGGTACCTGTTCATTTTCGCTGTACCTGATCCACAAACCTGTTTTTAGGTTAATTGGCATTGTCTGGAGTAACTACTTTGGTGGTAAGCCGGTTAATTTTTTGATCCCCGTTGGTTTTTCAATACTCATGGTTTTTATAGCATGGGGTTTTTATCTGCTTATTGAAGCCCCAACACACGCTTTGGCTAAAAAACTCTCCCGCACTAAAAAACAACCGGCGGTCATAGTGCCTGTAAACGAATAGGTGCGGTATTAGGCCCACTGATTAAACAAGTAAAGAATTTAATAAATCGAAGATTAGTAATCATTTTATTATTTCATGCAAACAGATCTTTCAAAGTTTACTATCGGCAATTATAAAAACGGCAGCAAAATAAAAGTGACGGTTTGGTACTTTATCAACTATTTTATTTTTAACAGTGCCTTTCCTTGGCCCTACAAATTCAAAGTAGCTTTACTTCGTCTTTTCGGCTCAAAGGTGGGTAGTGGTGTTGTTATCAAAACAAAAGTTAAAATAAAAAATCCCTGGAGGCTTACTATAGGCGATCATACCTGGATAGGCGAATCGGTTTGGATCGATAATCTCGAAGATGTAAGCATTGGCAAAAATGTTTGTATTTCGCAGGATGCCATGCTGCTTACCGGTAATCATGACTATACCAAAACTGATTTTCCTTACCGACTCGGTAAGATCACACTTGATGACGGAACCTGGATCGGTGCAAAAAGTGTGGTGTGCCCGGGTGTTGTTTGCCGTAGCCATTCCATTTTAACGGTTAACTCTGTCGCCACAAAGGATTTGGAGCAGTGGAGCATCTACTCAGGAAACCCGGCCTCATTTGTAAGGGTCAGAAAAGCGTTAACCGATTAAAATGCCAGTGTTCAGAAACAAAAATGAGCGAAAAGATCAATTTAATTTGCCTGCCGTTTGCCGGCGGGAACAGGTATTCATACAGACCACTATTTACCGAAACCTCTGCCATATTTAATGTAGTAACACTTGAATATCCCGGCAGGGGAACAAGAATTTTTGAAGAGCTTACAGCGGATATTAATAAGCTTGTTAATGACCTGTTTAACCAGCTGAAGCCTATTTTGAGTAAAGGTGATTATGCGCTTTACGGGCATAGCCTCGGAGGGCTTTTAACATATTTACTTGCGGTAAAAATCCGCGAAAATAATTATAAGTTGCCCCTGTATCTTTTTATAACAGGTACTTCGGGGCCTTCGGCTCCATCAAGGCTCACAAAAAAGTTCCACTTATATCCTCATAAAGAATTTATAGATGAGGTGATCATATTGGGCGGTATGCCCGACGAGATCTTGCAGGACAGTGCCATGATGGAATTTCTTGAGCCAATCATTCGTAATGATTTTAAAGTGAGTGAAACATATGTGCATCAGGCTGCCGAACCGCTGAATATTCCATTTACCGTTATCACAGGTACTGACGAAGATCTTACAGCTGAAGAAGTTTTGCTGTGGCAAAATGAAAGTATCGAAGCTGTTGATTTTATACAACTGCAGGGTGATCACTTTTTTATAATGCAACACAAGGATTTTATTATCAATGCCATTGCTGAAAAGCTAAAAAACAATTAGAATCATTTTAGTCATGAACGAGGAACAATTATACCTGAAACCCAATGTGGTAATTGAGCCGCTGGTAGATAAATGGTATGCCTGGAGCCATTTAATTTCACCTGCAACTGCCGCCATGAATATAGTTGGAAGGCATCTGGCCATTATCGAATCATATTTGATGGCCCCTGCTATTCATGCCAATGCTGTACTTAACCCTAAAATGAAAGGCGGCCCCTTCATGGATTTTGGCGGCGGAAGAATTGATGAGGTAACTGAACTTCAGGATCAATCGCTCGAGAAACAAAAAAACGTTATTGAGTTTGCTAAAGCGATAAAAACGTTAGACAGGTTGCTGGATAGTGAAGCAACAGGTTATGGCTTAGAGGATCTGTACAAGAAGGTTCCTGAAATTTTAAAAGGGTATGTAGAATTGTATTATGATCGGAATAACAATCCAGGGTTCCGTTTTTTTGAATCACTATTATACCAAAGCGAATTTTATAACAAAAGTTCACAAAGCCTTGCAATGTGGATCACCAATAACGATGAACGTCCGTTTTGTCTTAGCACGCCACGCCTTAACGAGCCCAATGTGCTAAGCCTTGATGTTCCATTTGACCATGCCTGTATTGATGCGTTAGCCAAAATGAAGCGGGCCCCCAATAGTTACGCAGCCATTAAGCAAATTTGCGGGATCACCCCGGAGCAGGAGCCCTTGTTTAAAACGTTCTTTACAGAAACACCTCCGCCCCCCTATGAAAAATATACCGGCGATAAGATCAGGATGCGCTATTTCGGCCATGCCTGTATCCTGGTTGAAACTAAGGATATCAGTATTTTGGTTGACCCCCTGATCAGTTATTATGGTTATAGCTCGGATGTTCAGCATTTTTCGGATGTTGACCTGCCTGATACAATTGACTATGTGCTGATCACCCATAACCATCAGGATCATATCCTGTTTGAAACCCTGCTGCCTTTAAGGCACAAGATCAAAAACCTGATTGTTCCGCGTACATCAAGCGGCAAACTGGAAGACCCCGATTTGAAGCTGATGTTTAATAGTATCGGTTTTAATAATGTAATGGATATCAGTGAGATGCAAACTATTCATTTTAACGATGCCATTATTACAGGTTTGCCTTTTATAGGTGAGCATAGCGATATGAATATCCTCACAAAAGCTTGCTACCTGGTAAAAATAGGTGATTTTAAATTGCTGTTTTTGGCCGATTCAAGAATTGTTGAGCCACGTTTGTACGAGTTGGTGCACAAGCATATAGGTAACGTTGATGTACTGTTTATTGGTATGGAATGCGATGGGGCTCCGCTAACCTGGTTGTACGGACCATTACTTACCAAAAAATTGGCGAGGGACATGGACGGCAGCAGGCGTCTTGCCGGTTCTGACTGCGATAAAGGAATGGCCCTCATTGATATTTTTGAACCTAAAGAAGCATACGTTTATGCGATGGGCCAGGAACCATGGGTTGAGTTTATCAGCAGTATCAAATACACCGACGAATCGAACCCCATTGTACAATCTGATAAGCTGGTAAAGCTATGTACAGAACGGGGAATAGTTGCCGAACGTCTTTACGGCGAAAAGGAACTATTGTACAATAAACAGGTAGATAGTCTTATCGAACAATAACCATCCGGTAATTTAAGTATTCATAAAACAGTAGCATGTCAAGGCTTCAGTTTCCATTACATCCCGCACAACGCGAGGTTTACATTAATCAGCTTTTAAATATGGATAGTCCGCAATATAATATTGGCGGGTATATCGTATTGAAAGGCGATTTGAACGTGGAGAAATTTCACGAAACCGTGGGCTCGCTTCCTTTTGTGTTTGATGCTTTTAAAATGAGTTTTGACTTTAAGTCACCGGATTTTATTTATCAGCTAAATACCGAAATTAATGAGTGTGAATTAATTGAAGCAGATTTTAGTACACAGGCCGATCCCGGGGCCGAGGCTAAAATATGGATGCAACAAGCTTTCAGTATCCCATTTGATTTAGCCGGTGGAACTACTCCTTATGAACACTATCTGATAAAGATTGCCGACAATGAGCATTGGTTTTTAATGAAATATCATCATTTAATTACCGATGGTTATGGAGTTGGTGTAAGTGTTGAATACCTGGCAAAAAAATACCGGTCGCTTGTTGCAGGTGAGCCGTTTATTTTCAATGCGCCGTTTTACCAGTTTGAAACGGTTCGTGCTAACGAATATTATAATTCAGAAAGCTATAAAAAGGATGGCGATTACTGGAAAGGGAAAATTGCTGCTAAACCCGAAAAACTGCTTTCAAAGAGATACCCTCAATACAATAATGAAGGTAAAACAGGAACTACCTTTAATATTGATATTTCAAATAATCAAAAAATACAGCTTGAACATGTTCAGCTTATTTGCAATGCCAGCTTACAACAGTTAACGATTGCGGCACTGATTATATATTTTGGAAAAATTACATCTTTAACCGATTTTGTGATTGGCACTCCGGTTCACAAACGCGGGGCAAGACAGCAAAGGGGCACAGTGGGCATCTTTACCGGCGCGCTCCCCTTTAAAGGAAATTACAAAGAAGAGCAAACGCTGGCCGGGTTGCTTGCTGAAATTATAAGCACCCAAAAACAGGATTACCGGCATTATAATTACCTGACAGAAGATTTGAGCCGCGCCCTTAAAATCAATCCGGCGGTTGATAGTTTGTATGATGTAATCGTAAACTACGAGCCGCTTAACCTTGATTTAAATTTTGGAGAAGCCATTGAAGCGTGCCTTTTGCGGCTGGCTAATGAAAGCGAGCGTACGCCTTTGCAATTATGCTGGCGCGATTATAGTGAACAACAAAGCCTGCAATTACAGATCCAGTTTTGTTACGAATACTTCACGCACAAAGAAATTGAGCTTTTGGGTGAGCGTATCTTTCATATAATCATACAATTGCCCGAGTTTCTGAATAAAAGTGTAAAGAGTATTGATATTTTGCCGGTTAGGGAGCACGATTTACTTTCAGTATTCAGCACATCTGATCAGTATATCAACGATGATATAGCTCGGCATGTGTCAATAATTACGGCTTTTGAAAAACAGGCAGCCTTCAGTTACGGATCTGATGCATTGGTGTTTGAAGAAGAGGTTTTAAGTTACCATGAACTCAATGCTCGATCAAACAAGATAGCTAATTACCTGAAAGGGTTAGGGGTAGGAAAAGAAACGCTGGTTGCAATTTGCATTGAGCGCAGTATTGAAATGATAACCGGCATTTTAGGTATCCTGAAAGCCGGCGGCGCTTATGTACCGGTAGACATTGATTATCCCAGCGAACGGATCAGCTATATCCTCAATGATACAAGTGCAAAAATTATCCTAAGCAGCAAAGCGGGGAGTACCAAACTTTTCAATCAGAACGCAATGATTGTTGAGCTGGATAATGAACCGCTAATAGAAGTTCAAAGCAGCGAAAATTTAAATGCTGCCATAGGTTCAGGGCAGCTTGCATATGTGATGTACACCTCTGGTTCAACAGGTAAACCCAAAGGGGTAATGGTTGAACATGGCGGAGTAGTAAATCTTGCGGCCAGCCAGGCTTCAGCATTAAAATTGGCTCCCGGCATGCGCACATTGCAGTTTGCATCTATCGGCTTTGATGCTTCCAGCTATGAAGTTTTCAATACTTTTTTAAGCGGCGGCTGTTTGGTATTATGTAAGAAGGAAGTATTACTATCGGCCGAAGAATTTAAGAAACTACTTAATAAGCAAAAGATAGAATTAGCAGTAGTTCCGCCTTCATTTCAACAAGCTATCGCCGATTCGCTGGGAACAGTTAAAACCATAGTTTCTGCGGGTGAGGCTTTAAACGAAGTTGTCGGAACATATATACAATCACAGGGTGTAAGGCTGATCAATGCTTATGGTCCAACCGAAAATACAGTATGTGCAACCCTAAGCGATGAGCCTGTCCGGGCCGATAAAGTCATAACCATTGGAAGGCCTATCGCTAATACACAGGTTTATATCCGCAACCAATCTGGCGAATTGAGCCCGATAGGTGTGCCAGGTGAGATCTGTATCGGCGGTGTGCAGGTAGCGAGGGGATATCTGAACCAACCTGAACTGACTAAAGAAAAGTTCATTAATGATCCATATAGCGAGGAGCCAAACGCGAGGTTATACAGAACGGGCGACCAGGGGAGATGGCTTGCAGATGGTAACATTGAATACCTGGGGAGGATAGACGACCAGGTAAAGATCAGGGGATATAGAATTGAGCTTGGCGAGATCGAACAGGTATTGCTGCAAAACGAAAATGTAAGGCAGGCAGTAGTATTGGCGAGAGCCGATAAGCAAGACACCAAACGCCTGACAGCCTATGTGGTGATAGAAGATGCAGCTTACGACAAACAGGAGTTGCAAAACTACCTGGGTGAAAGGCTGCCTGAATACATGGTGCCGCGGTTATGGGTAAGACTGGACAGCCTGCCGTTAACGCCAAATGGCAAAACGGATAAAAAGGCATTGCCTGAAGCGGAAACAAGTCATGAAGAAAGTTATACTGCGCCGCAGACAACCACAGAGAAGCAACTGGGTAAAATCTGGGAAGAGCTATTGGGGGTAGAGAAAATCGGCACAAAAGATAATTTCTTCGAGCTTGGCGGCCATTCATTGCTGGCCATGCGTGTGATCTCACAGGTAAGAAAGGAATTGAACAAGGAGTTGACGATCCGCGATTTGTTTGTATATCCAACGATTGAAGGCCTTGCCAAACAACTGGAAGAAGAAACACAGATAGCTGGCAGTATTATAAAAAGTGTAAAGCCACGGCCGCAATATATTCCGCTGTCGTACAGCCAGGAAAGATTGTGGTTTATCGACAGGTTGGAGGGGAGTGTACAATATCATATCCCGGCGGTAATTAAATTAACAGGAGAGGTAAATACATCAGCACTGGAAAATGCGCTAAAAGAAGTAGTAGAGCGTCACGAGGTACTGCGTACAGTGATCAGGGAACACGACGGGCAGGGCTACCAGTGTATTAAAGCCAACAGTTGGGCATTAAAGCAAAGCGGGGCAAACGAAAGCGAAACAACATTAAAAGACTACATCAGTAAAGAAGTAAGAAAGCCATTTGATCTGTCGCAAGATGATATGTTGCGTGCAGAGCTGATCAGGACGGGGCAAAACGAATACTTATTACTATTAGTATTGCACCATATAGCAGCCGACGGTTGGTCGATGCCTGTACTGGTATCTGAGTTCAGCAAGCTTTACAACAGTTTAAGTAACAACGAAACAACAGAGCTAAAAACACCTGAGATCCAATATTCGGATTATGCGATCTGGCAAAGGGGGGATCTGGATGCAGCGAAACTGCAAAGCAAATTAGGCTATTGGCATGAAAAGTTAGCAGGTACGGCCACGTTGGAGTTGCCCATTGACCATATGCGCCCTGCATTACAAAGCAGTAAAGGTGCCATTCATGAGTTTATGATAGGCAAAGAGCAGTCATCAAAACTGCAAAAGCTAAGCATTGAGCAAGGAGCAACGCTGTACATGACGCTGCTGTCGATATTTAAAGTGCTGCTTTACCGTTACAGCGGCCAGGAAGATATCTGCATAGGTACGCCTGTAGCAAACCGCGACAGGGAGGAAACCACCAAGCTGATCGGCTTTTTTGTGAACACACTTGCGCTTAGAACAAACCTGAGCGGTGAAGAAGCATTTACAGAGCTGCTATCCAAAGTAAAGCAAACTACGCTGGAAGCCTATGGTAACCAGGAAGTACCGTTTGAAAAAGTAGTAGAAGCAGTAGTAACGGAAAGGGATCTGAGCCGGAGCCCATTGTTCCAGGTGATGTTTGTGCTGCAGAATGCAGGAACTGTATTGGATCTGGAACTTGGTAATATAAAAGCCACTATAGAACGTGCAGGTGATACTTCGAGCAAATATGATCTGACTTATAACGCAGAAGAAACCAAAGATGGGATCCGGTTTGTAGTAGAGTACAATACCGATTTATATGAGGCAGCAACCATTGCAAGAATGGCTGGGCATTATGCCGAGTTGATTGCGTTGGTAATCAGCAAGCCAGCAACTCAAATCAATAAACTGCAATTGCTAAGCAAAGCAGAGGAATATGAATTACAACAATTCAACGAAACAGCGGCGGCCTATCCAAAAGAAGAGAATATCATCAGCCTATTTGAGGCGCAGGTAAAAGCTACACCAACAGCAATAGCTTTGGTGTTTGAGGAAGAAACGATAAGCTACCAGGAACTGAACGAGCAATCAAACAGGGTAGCCAACTACTTAAAAACACAAGGCGTAACCAAAGAAACCCTGGTAGCAATTTGCACCGAAAGGGGCATCAATATGATGGCAGGCATCCTCGGGATCCTGAAAGCAGGTGCAGCCTATGTACCTGTTGATACTGATTACCCGAAAGAGCGGATCAGCTATATCATTGAAGACGCAAATGCCCAAATTATATTAAGCACCAGTATTAAAAAAATAATATTGGAGGATGTTAATGTCCAGGTTGTTGAACTGGATAATAACCAGGAAATACGATCACAAAGCAGCGAGAACTTAAATACTTCCATTGGCCCTAACCAATTGGCGTACATCATGTACACATCTGGTTCAACAGGCAAGCCTAAAGGTGTAATGGTTGAGCATGGAAACGTTATCAGTCTTGTAAAAAATGCATGTTACTTTGAGGCCTGCCATGAAGATACGCTGCTGGTAACAGGTTCGCCATCATTTGACGCAACTACTTTTGAATATTGGAGCATACTGCTCAATGGCGGAAAACTGATTCTTTGTAGCGATAAAGACCTTTTTAATAGTAACACACTTAAAAAGCTTATATTACAGCATAAGGTAACCGTAATGTGGTTTACATCAAGCTGGTTTAATCAGCTTGCTGATGACGCTCCCGAGGTATTGAAAGGGTTAAACACCGTATTGGTTGGGGGCGAGAAACTCTCGGTTCCGCATATCAAAAAAATACGGTCGATATATCCGGCTTTAAAGCTTATAAACGGCTACGGCCCAACAGAAAATACTACCTTTTCATTAACCTATCCTATAGCCGAAATTGGCAGTGACGGAATAATCCCGGTAGGCAGGCCTTTAAATAATCGCAAGGCATATATTCTTGGTCCTGCGCAACAGCTAAATCCTGTTGGTGTATTTGGAGAGGTGTGGGTCGGTGGGGCCGGCGTATCGCGCGGTTATCTGAATCAGCCAGAGTTAACAAGCCAGAAATTTATCAAGAACCCTTTTACAGATGCCAATGAGCTGATGTATAAAACAGGTGATATCGGTCGTTGGCTTTCCGATGGAAACATCGAATATAAAGGAAGAACAGACGATCAGGTAAAGATCAGGGGCTACCGGGTTGAACTTGGAGAGATAGAAAATGTATTATTACAAAGCGGCCTGGTAAACCAGGCTGTTGTGATAGCCCGTCCCGACAATAAAGGCGTTAACCGTTTAACAGGATATATAGTTGCGGATGCAGCTTTAGATAAGCAGAAACTTCAGGATTATTTGCACACGCAAATGCCCGATTATACAGTGCCCCGTTTATGGGTACAACTTGAAAGCTTTCCGCTTACTGTAAATGGCAAAATAAACAAACGCGCTTTGCCTGAAGCCGAATTGTCGGCAGCACAAGGCTTCGTTGCCGCACGAAATGAAATAGAAAAACAGCTTACAGCTATCTGGCAGGAATTGCTGGGTATAAATCCGATAGGTATTTATGATAACTTTTTTGAACTGGGTGGGCATTCGGTATTAGCCATGCGCGTTGTCCATTACGTTGAAAAAGAGCTTGCAATAGCTATGCCTATCAGTGTGCTGTTTCAGTTTGCTTCTATTAGCGAGTTAAGTAAATACATCACCGTCCGTAAAAATAATAAAGAAACCAATCAAGCATCAACATCATCATTTACCATAGTTGATATATAAGAAGAAAAACCTGATCCTGTTCCCTCTAATCCCCGTTTTTCAAAAAAGTAGTACATGAAAGAACTGTTTACTAAAGCTATTGATATTTTATACCTGGCCGAACAAAATGATGTAAAAATCATATTGAACGGAGATCGTCTGCAACTTCAGGTTCCTGAAAATGCAACTGTCGATCCGTTGCTTATCGACGAAATCAGGGAGAATAAAGAGGCGATCATTGCTTTTTTAAAGCAGGATAGTTGGAATGCAAAAACAAACATTGAAGGGTCTGGTAAAATAACATCTTTCGACAGAAACATCGTTACAAATATCCCGGTATCATTTAGCCAGGAGCGTTTATGGTTTATTGACCGTTTGCAGGGCAGTTTGCAATATCATTTATCCGAAGTGCTTTTATTAAATGGGAGCCTGGATATCAATGCACTGGAAAATACTTTTAAAACCATCGTTAACCGTCATGAGGTGCTTCGCACTGTGATCCGGGAAAAAGAAGGGGTTGCTTACCAGGAAATAAAAGCTGTGGACGGTTGGCATTTAGGCTGTGACCTTTCGGGTACTTATCTGAACGGTACCGAAGAATTGAAAGAGCGAATTAGTTCACTTATTGAAAAGCCTTTTGACCTTGCCGCTGATGATATGCTTCGTGCCGATGTGATCTGGCTTGAAAATGGAACACATATATTGGTGATCACCATGCACCACATTGCGGGGGACGCATGGTCAATGCCCATCCTGGTACAGGAAATTGCCGCTTTGTACAAGGCATATTCAAAAAATGAAATACTTGAGTTGCCTGCATTACCTCTGCAATTTGCCGACTTTGCGCTATGGCAACGAAACCCTTTGCACGAACAGCAACTGGAAAGCAAACTGGAATATTGGAAGCAAAAACTTGCAGATGTTCAGCAACTACAGTTACCGGCAGATAGTATCAGGTCATCAGGTGCTGTTGTTAACGGTTCAACATTAACGTTCAACATTGGCAATGATCTCACATCAGCATTACATAAATTAAGCCAGCGAAACGGAGCAACATTATATATGACCCTGCTCACCGCTTTCAAGGTATTGCTTCACAGGTACAGTGACCAGGAGGATATTTGTGTTGGTACATCAATAGCCGGAAGGCCGCAGCAAGAGCTGGAACACTTGATTGGCTTTTTTGTAAATACCCTTGCGCTTCGTGACCAGGTAAGCGGCCAGGCTACATTTAACCAGTTACTTGCACAGGTAAAGCAAACTGTACTTGACGCTTTTACCCACCAGGATGTACCCTTTGAGCGGGTTGTTGAAGCAACTGTAAAAGAACGGGAAGCTGGCGTTAGTCCGCTGTTTCAGGTAATGCTTGTTTTGGGTAACACTCCTGAAATTCCGGCTATAACCCTTGGCAACCTGGAGTTGTCCGGATACGGAATAGAGCATAAAACAGTAAAGTTTGATCTTACCTTTTTTGTAACGGAAACAAAATACGGCTTAAAATGGGCGGTACAATACAATACCGATTTGTATAACACTGCGCGTATCAGGCGCATGGTCAGGCATTTTGAAACTTTACTGATCTCCATCGTATCAAACCCTGATATGAAGGTTGGTAAATTAAGGCTCTTGAATCGTAAGGAAGAGCTCTGGCTTGTAAAAAACGAACGCAGCCACTGCGCATATATCGCAAACGAAACTATAATTGAACTGTTTTTGGCGCAGGCATTGCAAAATCCTGATTTAAAGGCAGTTACATTTGAAGGAAAGTCTTTAACGTATCGTGAGTTACATGTACGCTCTAACCGGCTTGCACATCATTTGCAACGTTACGGTGTAAAAGCAGATGTACTGGTGCCTGTTTACATGGAACGTGGCATGGATATGATCGTAGCTATTTTGGGAATTCTTAAATCGGGAGGCGCATATGTACCAATTGATACTGATTTTCCATCGGATCGTGTAAAACATATACTGGATGACACTCGGGCTGGAGTTATTGTGAGCAGCAGCAAGTTTGCCGACCGCGCTTTGGCTATTACCGAATACCAAAAGGTGCTGGAATTGGATAACATGGATTGGGAACTTTCCCTCGAACCGGAAAACGACCCTGAATTATTCCCGTCGTCCAGTCATTTGGCATACGTAATTTACACATCTGGCTCAACCGGTAAACCTAAAGGCGTGCTGATAGACCATGATAGTTTGTTAGATTACGTATATGGTTTAAATGAGCGCACCGGTATCAGCGAATGCGAAACCTTCGGCCTGATGTCGACCATCGCAACAGACCTTGGCAATACTGTATTATTCAGTTCGCTGGCTTACGGTGGTACACTGCATGTTTTCTCTAAAGAAACGGTAAGCAATGTACACCAGATCCACAACTATTTTGGTCAGCACCAGATTGATTGCATTAAAATTGTACCATCGCACTGGAAAGCGCTTTCTCCTGATACAGATGTACCATTACTACCGGCAAAGCTGCTCATCTTTGGCGGCGAAGCCTTGCCTAAAGAAACCGTAACCCGTATTGCACGTTACAGCGCTTGCAGGGTTATTAACCATTACGGCCCTACTGAAACCACTATCGGTAAGTTATTATATGAGGCAACCGATAAATTGATTGAGGGTGCCCGTGTTCCTGTTGGTCGCCCGTTTTCAAACACAATCGTTTACGTTTTGGGTAAAGAAATGGAACGCTGCCCCATAGGTATCCCCGGCGAACTTTACATAGGTGGCCGCGGCCTTGCTCAGGGGTATCATCGCTTACCTAAATTAACCAATGAGAAGTTTATTGCCGATCCGTATCGCAGGGAGGGATCACGGATCTACCGTACCGGCGACCGCGTAGTTATGCGGGCTGATGGTAATATCGAATACCTGGGCCGCATGGATGATCAGGTAAAAATAAGGGGCTACAGGGTAGAGCCGGGCGAAATTGCCCTCGTGCTTGAGCACAGTAAGCATGTAAATCAGGCCGCGGTAATAGCCATTGATGATAAACTGGGCAACAAGCAACTGGTAGCCTATATTGTGCCATCGGCAAAATTTGATCCGGTTGACCTGAATATCTATCTGAAGGAACATTTGCCCGATTACATGCTGCCTTCGCATCTTATCCAGCTTTCGGCAATCCCATTAACGGCTAATGGTAAGATAGATCGTAAGGCCCTGCCGCATCCTGAAGTACAGGCATCTGGTAAGGAATTTACAGCTCCCCGTAATAAAGTTGAAAGCAAGCTTTCTGAGATCTGGCAAAATATCCTGGAGATAGAGGAAATAGGCATCAACGACAACTTCTTTGAACTCGGCGGCCATTCATTATTGGCGGTAAAGTTGATTTCTGAAGTTAGAAAAGCCTTTGAACAAGACCTTTCTATTGGCGAAGTATTCGATTATCCAACAATCGGTTCGTTGTCTTCACGCTTAGGTCGTGCGGAACAAAATATATCAGCGGGCATCATCGCAGGGCCTCGTCCTGAACTTATCCCGCTGTCATACAGCCAGGAACGTTTATGGTTTATTGACCGGATGTCGGGCAGTGTACAATATCATGTACCTGCTGTATTTAATTTATCAGGTACATTAAATATCGATGCCCTGCAAAATACGTTTCGGGCAATTGTGAACCGTCATGAAATATTGCGTACGGTGATCTTTGAACAGGATGGACAAGGATATCAGCATGTAAAACTTGCAAACACCTGGGAGTTAAAACAAACTGACGCAAAAGAATACGAGGATCAGCATTTAGCGCTTGAGCAATATATCAGGTTACAGGTAGCACAGCCATTTGATTTATCGAAAGATGACATGCTGCGCGCCGAACTGATAAAAGTTAATGAAAACGAATCCACTCTTGTTTTAACCATGCATCATATTGCTTCAGATGGCTCTTCATCGGCAATATTGGTAAAAGAATGGCTTGAGTTATATAATGCTTTTTCGACTAACAGGGAGCCGGTGTTGCCCGTATTGGCAGTACAGTATCCTGATTATGCTATCTGGCAAAGAACAAATTTACAAGGCGACCTGCTAACTACAAAGTTGGCCTACTGGCAACGGAAATTAGCCGGTGTTATTACCCTGCAATTACCGGCCGACCGTCAGCGCCCGGCAGAACAAAGCACTAACGGTGCATTGTATGAATTTGCGATAAGCGAAGATGTTACTAAAGGATTGCACGCGCTGAGTGTGCAAAACGGCGTATCGCTTTACATGACGCTGCTATCTGCCTTTAATGTTTTATTATACCGTTACAGCGGGCAGGAAGACCTTTGCGTAGGCAGCCCGATAGCAAATCGTAATCAGCCTGAAATAGCTGATTTGATAGGTTTCTTTGTAAATACCTTAGCTATCCGGAGCCATCTGGGTGCAGAAATGTCATTTACAGCACTTTTGGCACAGGTAAAACAAACCATGCTCGAAGCTTATGAGCACCAGGATGTGCCGTTTGAAAAAGTAGTAGAAGCTGTTGTTAAAGAGCGGGATTTGAGCCGGAGCCCGCTGTTCCAGGTAATGTTTGTATTGCAGAACACTGCCCGCATCCCCGAATTGCAGCTTGGCGATTTGACCCTTCAGCAAACTCAGGATGCGCATCAAACAGCTAAGTTTGATATTACGCTATTTGTAATTGAATCAGAAAATGGCTTACGTGCCGGGTTGGAGTACAATACTGATCTTTATAATGAGCTAACCATTAACGGTATGGCGGGTCATTATAGCCAATTGCTGAATGCTGTAGTTGATACTCCGAATGAATTGGTTAGCCGTTTAAATATGATTGGCGAGGCTGAAAGTAAACAGCTTGAAATATTTAACGCTACAAGAGCTGATTACACAGGAGAAGGAAACGTTATCAGCCTGTTTGAAGAACAGGTTACAAAAAATCCTGATGCAATAGCCTTGGTTTTTGAAAACGAAGAATTAAGCTATAGGGTTTTAAATGAACGCTCAAATCAGTTGGCAAGATACCTGCAAAAGCAGGGTGTAACCAATGAAACTTTGGTGCCTGTTTGTATAGAACGGGGTTTGGGAATGATCATTTCTATTCTCGGTATTCTGAAAGCCGGCGGCGTTTATGTGCCTGTTGATCCTGATTTTCCGCAGGAAAGGATTGATTATATGGTAGCCGATACCGGTGCATTGGTGTTGGTGAGCAGTATACAAAGCAGCAAACGGATCTTGAGTTCGGTTACCCTGGTGATTGAAATAGATGGAAAACAGGAACAGGATATTGCTAATGAAAGTAAAGCCAGCCTTGATATAAATATCGACGCTGAGCAGTTGATCTATATCCTTTATACTTCGGGCTCAACAGGCAAGCCAAAAGGCGTAATGATGCCGGAGCGGGCTATGTTTAACTTATTAAACTGGCAGGAAACGCAGTTTAAAAATAAAAACCGCAGGGTTTTACAATTTGCTGCTTACACGTTTGATGTAAGCTTCCAGGAGATCTTTTCAACACTTTGCTTCGGAAATACACTGTGTCTTATCGATGGCGATACCCGCCGTGATATGAATGCCTTAATTGATCATATCGTTAAATATGAACTGACGCACTTATTTTTCCCGGTGGTTGTGTTGCAAAATTTAGCAGAGCAGATCATTTCTGATCCGAAAATTTCACTTTTGGTAGAGGAGATCATCGTTGCCGGTGAACAATTGAAGATCACAGATGAAGTAAGGACCTTGATCCGCAGTGCCGATATCAAAGTGATCAATCAGTATGGGCCTACAGAGGCACATGTGGTAAGCAGTTTTACTGTTGATAGTTCAACCATTTCAGTTTTGCCGCCTATCGGCGCGCCAGTATCCAACACGCAGATCTATATCAGAAGCGCCTCCGGCGAATTGAGCCCCTTAGGCGTACCAGGAGAGATCTGTATCGGCGGTGTACAGGTAGCAAGAGGATATCTGAACCAGCCGGAACTGACGAAAGAAAAGTTCATCGCAGACGCATATAGTGAAGAACCCAACGCTAAACTTTACCGTACCGGCGATCAGGGCAGATGGCTTGCAGATGGCAACATTGAATACTTGGGCAGGATAGATGACCAGGTAAAGATCCGTGGTTACCGGATTGAACCTGGTGAAATCGAACAGGTATTGCTGCAACATGAAAATGTAAGGCAGGCAGTAGCACTGGCCAAAGCAGATAAACAAGGTACAAAACGCCTGACTGCCTATGTGGTCATGGACGAAACCGCCTACGATAAACAGGAGTTGCAAAATTACCTGGGCGAACGGCTACCTGAATATATGGTGCCAAGGCTTTGGGTAAACTTACAAAGTTTACCGTTAACACCAAATGGCAAAACGGATAAAAAGGCACTGCCTGAAGTGGAAACAAGCCACGAAGAAAGCTATACCGCACCGCAAACAGCAACAGAAAAGCAACTGGCCAAAATATGGGAAGAGCTGCTTGGTGTAGAAAAGGTAGGTACAAAAGATAATTTCTTTGAACTGGGTGGTCATTCGCTGCTTGCGATGCGTGTGATCTCGCAGGTAAGAAAGGAGTTAAACAAAGAGTTAAAGATCCGCGATTTGTTTATGTACCCGGTAATCGCAGATCTGGCTAAACAACTGGAAGGCGAGGACTCGCAAGCAGCAGACAGCACGATAAAAAGCATCAACCCAAGGCCTGAATATATCCCATTGTCCTACAGCCAGGAACGGTTGTGGTTTATCAACAGGCTGGAAGGGAGTGTACAATATCATATTCCTGCTGTATTGAAATTGGATGGCGAAGTAAATATTGTAGCTCTTGAAAACGCACTGAAGGCAATTGTAGAACGCCACGAAGTGCTGCGTACAGTGATCAGGGAGCATGAAGGTCTGGGTTACCAGTATATTAAAGCAAGCGACTGGACATTAAAACAAAGCCAGTCAAGCAATCAGGCGGATCTAAAATCATACATCAGCAAAGAGGTATCAAAGCCATTCGATCTGTCGCAGGACGATATGCTGCGTGCAGAACTGATAGCAACGGGAGCAAGCGAATATGTACTGCTATTAGTGTTGCACCATATTGCAGCCGACGGCTGGTCGATGCCTGTGCTGGTATCGGAGTTCAGCAGCCTTTACAGCAGCTTTAGCAGTAACCAAACTTCAACATTAAAAACCCCTGCGATCCAATATGCGGATTATGCGATCTGGCAAAGGGAGTATCTGGATGCAGCAAAACTGCAGAGCAAACTGAACTACTGGGAAGAAAAATTAACAGGCACAACCACACTTGAACTGCCAACTGATCATATGCGCCCTGCAGTACAAAGCAGCAAGGGTTCAGTATATGAATTTACAATAAACAAAGAAGTAGCAGAAAAACTGCAAAAACTAAGCCTTGAACAGGGCGCAACGCTTTACATGACTTTGCTGTCGGTGTTCAAAGTATTGCTGTACCGTTACAGCGGCCAGGAAGATATTTGCGTAGGCACCCCGGTAGCTAACCGCGATAGGGAGGAAATAGCAGAACTGATCGGCTTTTTTGTAAACACACTGGCGCTCAGAACAAACCTGAATGGCGAAGAAGCATTTACAAAGCTGCTATCCAAAGTAAAGCAAACCACGCTGGAAGCTTACGGTCACCAGGACGTGCCGTTTGAAAAAGTAGTGGAAGCGGTAGTCATAGAAAGGGATCTGAGCAGGAGCCCGCTGTTCCAGGTAATGTTTGTGCTGCAGAATACCGCGGTGATCCCAACGCTTGAACTTGGCGACATCAAAATCACAGGAGAAAGGGCCGGCGACCAGGCAAGCAAATACGACCTGAGCTATAATGCAGAAGAAACCAAAGACGGGATCAGGTTTGTAGTAGAATACAATACCGACCTTTATGAGGCTGAAACTATTGCGAGGATGGCTGACCATTATGCAGAGTTGATCGCATCGGTAACTAAAGAACCTGCAACAAGGATCAATAAACTGCAATTGCTAAGCAAAACTGAAGAAGAGGAGCTAAGCACGTTTAACGAAACGACAGCTGAGTATCCAAAAGAAGAGAATATTATCAGCCTTTTCGAGGCACAGGCAAAAGCTACACCCACTGCTACGGCACTGGTATTTGAGGGTGAAACAGTAAGCTACAACGCGCTGAACGAGCAAGCAAACAAGATAGCACACTACCTGCAAGAACAAGGTGTAACGAAAGAAACACCTATAGCGATATGTATAGAAAGGTGTACGGCAATGATAGCCGGTATCCTGGGTGTCCTGAAAGCAGGCGCAGCTTATGTACCTGTTGATATTGAATACCCAAGAGATCGGATCAGTTATATCCTGGAAGATACAAAGGCTACAATAGTACTGAGCAGCAGTACAGGCAAAGCCAATCTCGAAAAAGCCAATGTTATCGAATTAGATAATAACGAGGAAATAGCAAACCAAAGCAGCGATAACTTAAGCATTACCATTGGTCCAAACCAGTTGGCGTACATCATGTACACTTCAGGTTCAACCGGCAAACCCAAAGGGGTAATGGTGGAGCACCAAAACATCATCAACTACACTTTAGGTTTTGCGAACTACTTCGGGATCACAGCAGCAGATACAGTTCTACAACAATCATCCGTGTCATTTGATACGATGTGCGAGGAAGTTTATCCAGCACTGATCAGCGGTGCAAAAGTTGTGATGGTGAAAGAGGGCGGTAAAGATGTGGATGATATCATACGCTTGATTTCAAAGGAGTCGATAACCATATTAAGTGCGACCCCAACAGTTATAGCCTACCTAAACAAAGAAGCAGGTAATAACAATATAAATACCAAAAGCCTGCGTTATATCATCAGCGGAGGTGAACTGCTGCAGCCGGGCTTTATCGATAACCTTTACCCAACGGTAACTGTGGTTAACAGCTATGGTCCAACGGAGGGAACGGTATGCGCAACCTATTATACTATAGGTGACATCAACAAAGCCGCGCTAATCGGCAAACCGGTGTCTAATACAAAAATCAGGATCCGCAACCAATCCGGCGAATTGAGCCCGGTAGGCGTGCTGGGAGAGATCTGTATCGGCGGTGTACAGGTAGCAAGAGGTTATCTGAACCAGCCGGAACTAACGAAAGAAAAATTTATCACTGACCCGTACAGCGAAGGTCCCAATGCAAGGTTGTACAGAACAGGCGATCAGGGCAGATGGCTTGCAGATGGCAACATTGAATACCTGGGTAGGATAGACGACCAGGTAAAGATCCGTGGTTACCGAATTGAACCTGGTGAAATAGAACAGGTATTGCTGCAACATGAAAATATAAAACAAGCGGTAGTATTGGCGAGGGCCGATAAGCAGGGCACCAAACGCCTGACTGCCTATGTGGTCATGGACGAAACCGCTTACGATAAACAGGAGTTGCAAAATTACCTGGGCGAACGGCTGCCGGAATATATGGTGCCGCGGTTATGGGTAAGACTGGACAGCCTGCCGTTAACGCCAAACGGCAAAACAGATAAAAGGGCATTGCCTGAAGCGGAAACAAGCCATGAAGAAAGCTATACTGCGCCGCAGACAACCACAGAGAAACAACTGGCCAAAATCTGGGAAGAGCTGCTTGGCGTAGAAAAGGTTGGCACAAAAGATAATTTCTTTGAATTGGGTGGTCATTCGCTGCTTGCCATGCGTGTGATCTCGCAGGTAAGAAAGGAGCTAAACAAGGAGTTAAAGATCCGCGATTTGTTTATGTACCCGGTTATCGCAGATCTGGCTAAACAACTGGAAGGCGAGGGCTTGGAAACAGCAGACAGCACGATAAAAAGCATCAACCCAAGGCCTGAATATATCCCACTGTCCTACAGCCAGGAGAGGTTGTGGTTTATCGACAGGTTAGAAGGCAGTGTACAATATCATATCCCTGCTGTATTGAAATTGGAGGGCGAAGTAAATATTGTAGCTCTTAAAAACGCACTTAAGGCAATTGTAGACCGCCACGAAGTGCTGCGTACAGTGATCAGGGAGCATGAAGGTCTGGGTTACCAGTATATTAAAGCAAGCGACTGGACATTAAAACAAAGCCAGTCAAGCAATCAGGCGGATCTAAAATCATACATCAGCAAAGAGGTATCAAAGCCATTCGATCTGTCGCAGGACGATATGCTGCGTGCGGAGCTGATCGCAACAGGAGCAACCGAATACGTGCTGTTACTGGTGTTGCACCATATTGCAGCCGACGGCTGGTCGATGCCTGTGCTGGTATCGGAGTTCAGCAGCCTTTACAGCAGCTTTAGCAGTAACCAAACTTCAACATTAAAAACCCCTGCGATCCAATATGCGGATTATGCGATCTGGCAAAGGGAGTATCTGGATGCAGCAAAACTGCAGAGCAAACTGAACTACTGGGAAGAAAAATTAACAGGCACAACCACACTTGAACTGCCAACTGATCATATGCGCCCTGCAGTACAAAGCAGCAAGGGTTCAGTATATGAATTTACAATAAACAAAGAAGTAGCAGAAAAACTGCAAAAGCTAAGCCTTGAACAGGGCGCAACGCTTTACATGACTTTGCTGTCGGTGTTCAAAGTATTGCTGTACCGTTACAGCGGCCAGGAAGATATTTGCGTAGGCACCCCGGTAGCTAACCGCGATAGGGAGGAAATAGCAGAACTGATCGGCTTTTTTGTAAACACACTGGCGCTCAGAACAAACCTGAATGGCGAAGAAGCATTTACAAAGCTGCTATCCAAAGTAAAGCAAACCACGCTGGAAGCTTACGGTCACCAGGACGTGCCGTTTGAAAAAGTAGTAGAAGCGGTAGTCATAGAAAGGGATCTGAGCAGGAGCCCGCTGTTCCAGGTAATGTTTGTGCTGCAGAATACCGCAGTGATCCCAACGCTTGAACTTGGCGACATCAAAATCACAGGAGAAAGGGCCGGCGACCAGGCAAGCAAATACGACCTGAGCTATAATGCAGAAGAAACCAAAGACGGGATCAGGTTTGTAGTAGAATACAATACCGACCTTTATGAGGCTGAAACTATTGCGAGGATGGCTGACCATTATGCAGAGTTGATCGCATCGGTAACTAAAGAACCTGCAACAAGGATCAATAAACTGCAATTGCTAAGCAAAACAGAAGAAGAAGAGCTAAGCACGTTTAACGAAACAACAGCGGAATATCCGAAAACTGAGAATATTATCAGCCTTTTCGAGGCACAGGCAAAAGCAACACCAGATGCGACAGCATTGGTATTTGAGGGTGAAACAGTAAGCTATCAAGCGCTTAATGAGCAGTCAAATAAAATTGCAAACTATCTAAAAGAGCAAGGAATAAAAAAAGAAAGCTTAGTAGCGATTTGTATAGAGCGCGGCACGGCAATGATTGCAGGTATTCTGGGTATCCTGAAAGCAGGCGCAGCTTATGTTCCTGTTGATATTGAATACCCAAAAGATCGGATTGGCTTTATATTAAATGATACCAAAGCCGGTATTGTGCTGAGCAGCAGTACAGGTAAAGCAAATCTGAGGCATTCAAATATTCAAGTTGTTGAATTGAACAATAACCAGGAGATAGCAAACCAAAGCGGTGATAACTTAAACATCACTATTGATCCAAACCAACTGGCTTACGTTATATATACTTCAGGCTCAACCGGTAAGCCAAAAGGGGTAATGGTTGAGCATGGTAACCTGATCAATTATCTCGTAAATAATAAAACACAGTATATCAGCGGCAGCAACAATCAATCTGGTACGTTTATACATCTCTCTTACACGTTTGATGCCTCGGTTACAGGTTTATTTATGCCATTGATTAGTGGCAGGTCGATAATAATAGCAAGTACAAAATATGACAACGTATTTGAAGATGCTAACCTGTTAAAATATGCGCCTTATGAATTTATAAAAATAACTCCGGCCCATATCAGCTTGTTAAAGGAAGCCACATCTATACAAGACAGAAACAACCTTGCCGACAGATTGGTAATTGGAGGTGAAGCCCTTCGGCTTAACCATTTTGATGGATACCATACTGGTGGATGTAATACTGAAGTCATCAACGAATACGGCCCGACGGAAGCTACAGTGGGCTGCAGCGTTTATAGTTTCAACTTATCAGATAATCTTGAAACTATTCCTTCAGGCATCCCTATCGGTAAACCCATCTCAAATACAACACTGTATATTTTAAATGAGCAGGGTGATCAGCAACCCATAGGAGTAAAGGGAGAACTTTACATTGGGGGGGAAGGTGTGGCACGAGGTTACCTGAACAATGCTGATTTAACAGCTCAGAAGTTTATTAAAGATCCAATCAATAAAAGCGGTCGTCTTTACCGTACGGGTGATACTGCACGCTGGCTGGCTGATGGAAACCTGGAATACCTGGGGCGCGCAGACGACCAGGTAAAGGTCCGTGGTTACAGGATAGAGCCGGGTGAGATTGAAAATGTGTTGTTGCAAAATCCTGAAGTAACCCAGGCTGTAGTGCTTGCCCGGCCCGATAATCAGGGTGCTAAACGCCTTACCGCTTACGTGGTGATGAATGAAAACGCCTACAATAAGCAGCAATTGCAGCAATATCTGCAGGAGCGCTTACCTGAATATATGGTGCCGCGACTTTGGGTAAGGATGGAAAGCTTACCTTTAACTGTAAGTGGCAAAATAGATAAGAAGGCGTTACCCGAAGCGGAGATAAGCGGAGTGATATCGGATACCTATGTTTCGCCGCGTAATCAAACTGAAGAGCAACTGATACAGATCTGGCAGGAACTCCTGAATTTGGATCGTATAGGGATTTATGATAATTTCTTTGAGCTCGGCGGAGATTCCATCTTAACAATCCAGGTAGTAAGCAGGGCACGTAAATACGGGATAGAAATTCAGCCCAAAGATATCTTTTACCACCAGGTAATAGCACGTCTGGCCGAAGCCGTACAGAAAAACGGGGGTAATAAAATCCAAACCGAGCAAGGGGTTCTAAGTGGTGAAGCAGGCTTAGTACCTGTTCAGCAGTGGTACCTCGACAGAAACGAAACAGAGATCTCGCATTATAACCAGGCAGTTTTATTAGCTATTGATAAAAATATCAGCGCAGCTACCCTGCAAAAGTGTTTTGATGTTTTAGTTTCATATCATGATGCTCTAACATTCAAATACACCAATCTTAGTGGCATCTGGAAGCAACACTATGGTACTGCCCGGGTCGAAGTCTTGGTTGAAGATTTGACCAACGTACAGGATTTACATGCAGGCATAAGTGCATCCACTAACGAATATCAGCGTAGCTTGTCAATTACCGAAGGAAGGCTGATCAGTGTGGTTTTGATGAAAACGCCAGATAGCGAAACTGCAAATCGCCTTTCCATTGTTGTGCATCATTTGGCTGTCGATGGCGTATCATTGAGGATCATTTTAAATGATCTGAATACGCTGCTCGATAATATTGCCGCTGGTGAAGAACCTAATTTAGGTGCCAAAGGAAGCTCATACAGGCAATGGCATCAGGCTTTAACCCAATATGGCGAAAGCAAAAGGCTGCTGGCGCAGGAAAAATATTGGGAGCAGATCATCCTTAGCTATAACGCATTACCGGTGGATACAGCATTTAACGGTAAAGCGAAAATGAGCGATATGACTAATATCCGTGTAAAACTTAGCGCGGGATATACTGCTCAGTTGCTGCGCGAAGTACCTAAAGTTTATCACACGGAAATAAACGATCTGTTATTGGCCGCTTTGGCTAACACCTTATGTGGTTGGGTCGAAAAACAAGAGGTAGTGATAGGGCTTGAAGGCCATGGTCGTGAGCCGATAACTGATGAAGTTGATATCAGCCGCACCATGGGTTGGTTTACCAGCCTCTACCCGGTGAAACTCAGGGCCGAAGCAGATGCGGATAAGCTTATAAAAGAAGTTAAGGAAGATTTAAGAAAAGTAGCCGATAAAGGTCTCGGTTTTGGAGTATTAAAATATATCAATAAGGCGGATGGTTTACAGGGAAATGATCCATGGGATATCATGTTTAATTACCTGGGGCAGTTTGATCAGGCTGTAACTGCGGGCAATTGGTTTAACTATGCTAATGAAAATAATGGTGAAGCTGTAAACAAAATGCAGTTTTCGCCGGTTAAAATCACAATAAATAGCTATATTATTGCCGGAGAATTGATAGTAAACTGGAGTTTTAGTAACAAGCATTATATTGAAAAAACAATTAATGATTTGTCGCTAAACTATATAACCTGCCTGTCACAATTAATTGATCACTGTTTGGAACAAGCTAAATCGAAAATAGTATTTACGCCCGCCGACTACGGTTTAGGGGCCGAGATAAATTATCAGGAACTGGATAGATTCCTGGATGATAATGATACGGACAATATCATGAGTTTTTAAGTAACAGGTTTTATGGAAATAGGTGAATTTTTATCAAACCTTGAAAAAATGAACTTTTTATTATCGGTAGATAATGAAAAGCTGAATTTAAAAGCTAATAAAAACAAGGTTACCCAGGAGCAGATAAACGCTGTTAAAAACAACAGCGAGATTATTAATTTTATCAAAACCCGTAAAGATGAATTAATCCGGTATATTTCTAATATCCCCAAAGTATCGGCAGGTAATCAAAAAAATGTAGTTTCCATTTACAGGTTAAGTGGTTTGCAGGAGGGTATGTTATTTCATAGTCTCTACAACGAACAATTTGGCAACTATGTTGAGCAGTTTACCTGCGATATTGTTGATGCTGACCTTAACGTATTAAAAGCTGCCTGGGCCGAAATTATAGCAAAGCATACTATTTTACGTACAGGCTTTTACTACGAATCGTTTAGTATTCCTGTACAGTGTGTTTACAGGGATGTAACCCTTCCTGTAACAGAAATAGATTACCGGGAGCTGGAACCTGCATCTCAAACCGCTGCATTTAATGATTATTTAACTGCTGACCGCGAAAGGGGCTTTGATTTTAACCAGCCGCCCCTAATGCGCATCACCTTATTTCAGTTAAATGATAACCGGTACAGGATGTTATGGAGCTTTCATCATATTCTGTTTGATGGCTGGTCGCTGCCCGTATTAATGAATGGGTTTTTAGAAGCTTATGAGCTTTTAATACAAGGGCAGGCTGTAGCCAGAACACCTGAAGATAAGTATGAAGATTTTATCCGTTACCTGGAACGCAGGGACAAATGGGCCGAGGAAAGTTATTGGCGTGGTTACCTGCGGGGCATAACCGAGGGAACGTCTTTGCCTTTTGTTAAAAAAACAAACGCGATACTTTTAAAAGCCAAATTTCTTTCCATAACTAAAGCATTTGATAAAAATGCTTCCGAACCGATCTATGCCTATGCAAAAAGGCATCGTATCACTTTAAACACCCTTATGCAAGGGGTATGGGCGTTGCTGTTAAACAGGTATACTGCTAATGACGATGTATTATTTGGCACGGTTGTATCTGGCCGGCCTGATGAGTTGCCCGGAGTTGAGCATCGGGTAGGCCTTTTCATTAATACTATTCCATTCAAAGCCACTTTTGACAACCAGGAGGTAGCTACCTGGTTGCAAGGTTTGCAGGCAGATCAGGCTGCTTCAAGAAATTATCAGCACGCCACGCTGCAAAGTATAAAGGAGTGGACGGGCATCAAAGCCGACTTATTTGATAGTTTGCTGGTTTTTGAAAATTACCCGGTGAACGAAGCTATAAACGCCAAACAATGGTCGTTAAAAGTAGAGAATGCCAATACGTACGAACAAACTAATTACCCTTTAACTATTTTAATTGCCGATGCCTATGGCTTGAACTTTACTTTTAATTATAATGCCGATCTTTTAGAAACAAGTTATGTACAATCTATCGTTGATCAATTTGCCTATGTACTTAAGCAGATCATCGATGGCGCTGCAAAAAATATAAATGATATTTCGACTCTTACCCCAGCCGAAGTATTAGTGTTAAATGAATTTAATAATACGGTTGCATCCTATCCTGCAAACGAAAATATTGTAAGCCTTTTTGAAGCACAGGTGGAAAAAACACCTGATGCTGTGGCGTTATTATTTAATGATAAATGGCTTACATATAGTGAGTTGAATAGGCGTTCCAATCAATTGGCGCGCTACCTTCAATTACACGGTGTTACTAAAGAAACGCTTGTGCCAATTTGCTTAGAGCGGAGTTTTGAAATGCTTATAGGCATACTTGGCATATTAAAAGCTGGCGCTGCGTATATCCCTGTTGATCCTGAATATCCTGTGGAAAGGATCGCTTACATGCTTGATGATAGCGCCGCCAAAATAGTATTAAGCAGTGCTGCAGGTATCTCAAAATTGCAGGAAAATACCCTGCAGGTAATTGAGTTGGATAAAGATTGGGAATCAATTTCAAGCCAGGACCACAGCAACCTTGATACGGTTATTACAACCGATCAGCTGGCTTATGTGATCTACACTTCAGGGTCAACAGGCAAACCTAAAGGTGCTATGAATGAGCACGGGGGCGTTGTTAACAGGCTCACCTGGACGCAAAGCTATTTTGGGTTAACTGCTGCCGATACCATTCTGCAAAAAAATACATTCAGCTTTGATGTATCGGTATGGGAACTTTTGTGGCCTGTACTAACAGGGGCTAAACTTGTATTTGCCAAACCCGGTGCGCAGGGCGATAGCCTGTATCTGAAATCGATAATCGAAAGCCAAAATGTAACCCTGCTTCATTTTGTTCCGTCGATGTTGAGCGTGTTTTTGCTTGATATCGAAAAAGGGGATTGCCCTGAACTTAAACATGTATTATGCAGTGGCGAAGCGTTGACAACAGCGCAGGTTAAACTGTTCAGGAATAAATTACCTCACGTAGCATTGCATAATTTATACGGTCCTACGGAAGCCGCAATTGACGTTACTTACTGGAGCGACTTAGAAAAAGATCCCAATATTAATATTGTGCCCATCGGCAAGCCGGTATGGAACACACAGATCCATATCCGGGATAAATCGGGCGAGTTGAGCCCGATCGGTGTACCTGGAGAGATCTGCATTGGAGGCGTACAGGTTGCCAGAGGCTATTTAAACCAACCGGCACTAACGAAAGAAAAATTTATCACTGACCCGTACAGGGAAGGTCCCAATGCAAGGTTGTACAGAACAGGAGATCAGGGGAGATGGCTTGCGGATGGAAATATCGAATACCTTGGGAGGATAGATGACCAGGTAAAGATCCGTGGATACAGGATCGAGCTTGGAGAGATTGAGCAGGTACTGCAGCAACATGAAAATGTAAGGCAGACGGTTGTACTGGCCAAAGCGGATAAACAAGGCACCAAAAGATTGAGTGCTTACGTGGTGATGGAAGAAGCTGTTTACGATAAACAGAAACTTCAGGATTACTTAAGTGAACGGCTGCCTGAATACATGGTGCCAAGGCTATGGGTACGGCTGGACAGCCTGCCGCTTACGCCTAATGGCAAAACAGATAAAAAGGCGCTGCCGGAAGCAGAGGCCGGCCACGAGGAAACTTATACTGCCCCTGAAACAGGTACAGAGAAACAACTGGCCAAAATATGGGAAGAGCTGCTTGGCGTAGAACAGGTAGGCACAGGGGATAATTTCTTTGAACTTGGCGGCCATTCGCTACTGGCCATGCGTGTGATCTCGCAGGTAAGAAGGGAACTAAATAAAGAGCTCAAGATCCGTGATCTGTTTGTGTATCCAACCATTGCAGAGCTTTCAAAACAACTGGAAGTTGAAGAATCAACAACAGAAGGGACTATACAAAGAGCAGAACCAAGGCCTGAATATATCCCGCTGTCTTACAGCCAGGAACGGTTATGGTTTATTGACAGGCTGGAAGGCAGTATTCCTTACCATATTTCAGCGGTATTAAAACTGCAAGGCAATGTCAATACCACAGCGTTGGAAAAGGCGCTGAAAACAGTAGCCGAGCGCCACGAGATACTGCGTACCGTGATCAGGGAACACGAAGGGCAAGGGTACCAGTATATAAAAGCAAATAACTGGAGTTTAAAACAAAGCCATTTAAACGATAGCGAAGCAGGGCTACAAGACTACATAGCTAAAGAAACAGTCAGGCCATTCGATCTGTCGCAGGATGACATGCTTCGTGCAGAGCTGATTGTGACCGGGCAAGACGAATATGTATTGCTGCTGATGCTTCACCATATTGTTGCCGACGGCTGGTCAATGCCGGTACTGGTATCGGAGTTCAGCCAGCTTTACAACGATTATAACAATAATAAAATACCGGAGCTAAAAGCACCGGAGATTCAGTATGCGGATTATGCGATCTGGCAAAGGGCATACCTTAACGGAGAGAAACTGCAAAGCAAATTAGCCTACTGGCAAGATAAACTGGCAGGCACAGCGATGCTTGAATTGCCGGCAGATCACGCCCGCGGTGCGCTACAAAGTAATGCCGGAGCAATTTACGAGTTTACGATAGGCAAAGAGCAGGCGGCCAGGCTTCAAAAAATAAGCCTTGAACGGGGCGCAACGCTTTACATGACCTTGCTGTCAGTGTTCAAAGTATTGCTGTACCGCTACAGCGGCCAGGAAGATATCTGTGTAGGGACACCTGTAGCTAACCGCGATAGGGAAGAGACAGCAGGGCTGATCGGCTTTTTTGTAAACACACTGGCATTAAGAACGATCCTTAACGGCGAGGAAACGTTTACCGAACTGCTATCTAAAGTAAAGCAAACCACGCTGGAAGCCTATGGCCACCAGGAAGTGCCGTTTGAAAAAGTAGTAGAAGCGGTAGTCAAAGAAAGAGATTTGAACCGGGGGCCACTGTTCCAGGTGATGTTTGCCCTGCAGAATACAGGAGCGGTACCGATGCTTGAACTGGGCGACATTAAAATCACCAGCGAAAAGCCCGGCGACCAGTCAAGCAAATACGACCTGAGTTATAATGCAGAGGAAACTAAGGACGGGATCCATATCGTAGCAGAATACAATACAGATCTGTATGAGGCAGAAACCATTGCAAGAATGGCAGGTCACTATGAAGAGTTGATCAAGGCGGTAACAGAAGCTCCGGCAACTCAAATCAGCAAACTTCAGTTGTTAAGCATAGCAGACGAGCAGCAATTACAACAATTTAACGAAACAACGGCGGAATATCCGAAAACTGAAAATATTATCAGCCTTTTTGAGGCACAGGCAAAAGCTACACCGGAATCTACGGCACTGGTATTTGAGGGTGAAACAGTAAGCTACAACGCGCTGAACGAGCAGGCAAACAAGATAGCACACTACCTGCAAGAACAAGGTGTAACGAAAGAAACACCTATAGCAATTTGTATAGAAAGAGGTATCAATATGATAGCCGGTATTCTTGGTATCCTGAAAGCAGGCGCAGCTTATGTACCGGTGGATATCGATTATCCGAAAGATCGGATCAGTTATATCCTGGAGGATACTAAAGCAACCATTATCTTAAGTAGTAGCACAGGCAAGACAAGCCTGACAGATACCAATACCCAGGTTATCGAACTGGATAATAACCGGGAAATATCAAACCAAAGCAGCGATAACTTAGACATCATTATCGAACCAAACCAGTTGGCGTACATCATGTACACTTCAGGTTCAACCGGCAAACCCAAAGGGGTAATGGTGGAGCACCAAAACATCATCAACTACACTTTAGGTTTTGCAAACTACTTCGGGATCACGGCAGCAGATACAGTTCTACAGCAATCATCTGTATCATTTGATACGATGTGCGAGGAAGTTTACCCTGCACTGATCAGTGGTGCGAAAGTTGTGATGGTGAAAGAAGGCGGTAAAGATGTGGATGATATCATACGCTTGATTTCAAAGGAGTCGATAACGATATTAAGCGCCACGCCAACAGTAATCGCTTACCTGAACAAAGAAGCAGGCAATAACAACGTCGACACCAAAAAACTGCGCTATATTATCAGTGGCGGTGAACTACTGCAGCCGGGCTTTATCGATAACCTTTACCCAACGGTAACTGTGGTTAACAGCTATGGTCCAACGGAGGGAACGGTATGCGCAACCTATTATACTATAGGTGACATTAACAAAGCCGCGCTAATCGGCAAACCGGTGTCCAACACGCAGATTTACATCAGAAGCGCCTCGGGCGAATTGAGCCCTGTAGGTGTGCCGGGAGAGATCTGCATAGGCGGTGTACAGGTAGCAAGAGGTTATCTGAACCAGCCGGAACTGACGAAAGAAAAGTTCATCGCAGACGCATATAATGAAGAACCCAACGCTAAACTTTACCGTACCGGCGATCAGGGCAGGTGGCTTGCAGATGGCAACATTGAATACCTGGGCAGGATAGACGATCAGGTAAAGATCCGTGGTTACCGAATTGAACCTGGTGAAATAGAACAGGTATTGCTGCAACATGAAAATGTAAGACAGGCAGTAGTACTGGCCAAAGCCGATAAGCAAGGCACCAAACGCCTGACTGCCTATGTGGTCATGGACGAAACCGCCTACGAAAAACAGGAGCTGCAAAATTACCTGGGCGAACGGCTACCTGAATATATGGTGCCAAGGCTTTGGGTAAACTTACAAAGTTTACCGTTAACACCAAACGGCAAAACAGATAAAAGGGCATTGCCTGAAGCGGAAACAAGCCACGAAGAAACTTACACCGCACCGCAAACAACCACAGAAAAGCAATTGGCCAAAATCTGGGAAGAGTTGCTTGGTGTAGAAAAGGTAGGTACAAAAGATAATTTCTTTGAACTGGGCGGTCATTCGCTGCTGGCCATGCGTGTGATCTCACAGGTAAGAAAGGAGTTAAACAAAGAGTTAAAGATCCGCGATTTGTTTATGTACCCGGTTATTGCAGATCTGGCTAAACAACTGGAAGGCGAGGACTCGGCAGCAGCAGACAGCACGATAAAAAGCATCACCCCAAGGCCTGAATATATCCCATTGTCCTACAGCCAGGAACGGTTGTGGTTTATCGACAGGCTGGAAGGGAGTGTACAATATCATATCCCCGGTGTCCTGAAATTGAAAGGTGATCTTGATGCCGTTTCGTTAGAGCGGGCAATAAGGGAGGTTGTGGATCGTCATGAGGTATTACGCACGGTAATCAGGGAACACGATGGTCGCAGCTATCAATTTGTAAAACCGGCAGGTCAATGGAAATTACTTCAAACGTCATCTGCAAATTTAAAACCGCACATAGCCGGATTAATAGAAAAGCCGTTTGATCTGTCTGCAGATGATATGCTGCGCGCGGAACTGATCCAAACAGGTGACAATTCATATGTGTTGGTGATGGTTATACATCATATTGCGTCAGATGCATGGTCGTTGCCAATTATAGTTGATGAAATAGCCACTTTATATAGCGCTTACAGCAACGGTAATCAGCTGCGTTTGCCCGAACCTGTGTTGCAGTTTGCCGATTATGCTTTATGGCAGCGCGATAATTTGCTTGAAGAAAAATTAGAAGAAAAACTGCAATACTGGAAGTCGAAATTACAGGATGTACCGGCTTTACAATTACCGGCCGATTATATACGTCCAACCGGCAACAGCAGCAGAGGTGCAACCTTAACTTTTAATATTGATCAGCAGCTCAGCAATAATTTGCAATTGTTAAGCCAGGAACATGGCGTAACACTGTATATGACGTTGTTATCGGCATTTAATGTGCTGATGTACCGCTACAGCGGTCAGGATGATATTTGTGTAGGTACATCAATAGCAGGCAGGCCCAACCCCGAGTTGGAACGGTTGATCGGCTTTTTTGTGAATACGCTTGCATTACGAAACCAGGTTAAAAGCGATGAGCCATTTACGAAACTGTTAGCACAAGTTAAGCAAACAACCCTTGAGGCTTATGAGCACCAGGAAGTACCGTTTGAAAAAGTTGTAGAAGCTGTAGTAAAAGAAAGAACGGCAGGCTTGAGTCCGCTGTTCCAGGTTATGCTTGTGCTTGGCAACACACCAACTGTGCCCGAGTTAAAACTAAGCGGACTGCAGTTTGACGGCTACGATTATGAGCAATCTGCCGTAAAGTTCGACCTTACATTTTTTGTGAGTGAAAGTCCTGATGGTTTGCAATGTGCTGTACAATACAAAACCGATGTTTTTAGTGCCGTACGCATTGAAACTATGGTGGAGCATTTTTGCACCCTGCTGGCCTCGGCAGTTGCTGAGCCTGCAATGCAGGTAGGCAAATTGCAGATGCTCAGTCAACTACAAAAGGAAAGTTTGCTAAGCCTGGGCCAAAGTGTTTGCTTATATCCAACAGAACAAACTATTGCAGATATTTTTGAAGCTGTAGTATTAAAAGCCAGTGTTACAAATGCCATTACATTTGAAGGCCAGTCCATCAGCTTTGACGAATTAAATAAACGTTCAAACCGTTTGGCCCGCCATCTGCAGCGTTATGGCGTAGGGGCAGATACATTGGTGCCGCTTTATATCGAGCGTGGTATTTCGATGATCGTTGGTATCATGGGCATACTTAAATCAGGTGGTGCTTATGTGCCGGTTGATACCGATTATCCTGCGGAAAGGATTAATTTCATACTTGAAGATACTAATGCAAAAATTGCCGTAAGCAGCCCGAAATTTGCGGAGAACCTTAGTGATATATCCGAATGGCTGAAAGTTGTTGAGCTTGATGAACAAAACTGGGAACTGGCTGCCGAACCTGAAACCGATATTGTAAGATATATCTTACCCGATAACCTTGCATATGTGATTTATACATCAGGTTCAACGGGCAAACCCAAAGGCGTAAAAATTACCCAGCGAAACATAATTGATTATGTTTATGGCCTGCATGACCGTATTAACATCGGCAATTGCAAAACATTCGGCTTAATGTCTACCATAGCAACCGATTTGGGCAATACTGTTTTGTTCAGTTCATTGCTCTTTGGCCGTACGCTTCATGTTTTTTCTAAGGAAACACTGAGCCATATCGAGGCCCTGCATACCTATTTCGACGAACATCGGATAGATTGTATCAAGATAGTCCCATCGCATTGGAAAGCATTATCGGCAGATGAGCCTTTGGTTCCGGCGCGGATGCTGGTTTTTGGTGGTGAGTCGTTATCTGCAGAGATCGTATCCAAAATAAGGCAATACAGCGATTGCCGCATCATCAATCATTACGGGCCAACAGAAACTACCATAGGTAAATTGTTATATGAGGTAACAGATACAAACCATACTATCATACCAATAGGCCGCCCATTTTCAAATACACAGGCTTATGTGTTGAATAAAGATTTGCAACTATGCCCTGTAGGCGTTCCTGGCCAATTGCTTATTGGAGGGGTTGGGTTGTCAGCAGGATATCAGGGCAATATGGAACTGACACAGGAAAAGTTCATAACCAATCCTTACAGCAATGCAGATACATTGATGTACCAAACCGGTGATGCTGTACAATATAATGCTGAAGGGAATATTGTATACCTGGGCCGTGTGGATGATCAGGTAAAGATAAGAGGCTACCGCGTTGAGCCTGGCGAAATTAGCCGCATCCTGGAACAAAGCAAGCTGGTAAGCCAGGCTGTAGTAATGGCCCGCCGTGATAAACAGGGAAGCAATCAATTAGTAGGGTATGTAATAGCTTCCGGTGCTTTTGACCGCCCGGCTATCGTCAACTGGTTAAAAGAACAGTTGCCGGAGTACATGGTACCTGCCCATCTCATCGAACTTAAAGAAATCCCTTTAACAGCAGCCGGCAAAATAAACAGGAAGTTGTTGCCTGATCCCGAAACAGAAGTATCGGCAAAAAGCAATGATGCACCGGTAAGCGAAGCCGAATTAAAACTGACCACCATATGGCAGGACATCCTTGAAATAGATTCGATAGGTGTTCATGATGATTTTTTTGAGCTTGGCGGACATTCACTATTAGCTGTACGCCTCATTTCGGCGGTACGCAAGGCATTTATGGTTGAACTGCCGATAAGTGACGTATTTGATTTTCCTACTGTAAGCAAATTAAGTTCGCGTTTAAATATCAGCAAGCCCGGTAAGGAGATTATGAGCATAGGTGCGCAGCTGCGCCCGCAGCATATCCCATTATCATTCAGCCAGGAACGCATGTGGTTTATCGATAGGCTGGAGGGCAGTGTTCAATACCATGTTCCGGCTGTATTGCGTTTAACCGGTAAGCTAAATATTATGGCGTTAACTAATGCGTTCCGCGAAATAGTTAACCGCCATGAGGTTTTACGTACGGTGATAAGAGAGCATGAAGGTCGTGGGTATCAATACATAAAACCAGGAGGCGACTGGCTGCTGGGCCAAATATCAAGAGAAGAAATTGAAAATTCGGGCATTAATTTACAAGATTATATCCAGCGCCAAATAAACAAACCGTTTAATTTGTCGCAGGATGATATGCTGCGTGCCGAACTGATCCAAACCGACGGTGACGTATATATTTTGGTGCTTACCATGCACCATATAGCATCTGATGGCTGGTCAACTTCTATTCTTGTGCACGAGCTTAGTGTATTATATAACGCTTTTGCCACGGTTGGTGCAGATGCTGAAAATCAGGCATTAGCAGCCTTGCCGATACAATATGCAGACTACGCTATCTGGCAACGGAATCATCTTCAGGGCAACCTGCTTGAACAAAAGCTTAATTATTGGAAAGATAAACTGGAAGGTGTATCCGCTATTCAACTCCCAACAGACTACCGCAGGCCGGCGATAAGAAGCAACCAGGGGTTAACTGAAGCAATATTTATAAATAAAGAATTAGTTGATGGATTAAATGCATTAAGCCGTAAGCAGGGTACCACCCTGTATATGACATTATTATCGGCATTTATGGTACTTCTTTACCGTTATAGCGGTCAGCAAGACATAAGTGTCGGCACACCTGTATCCGGCCGCAGCTACCAGGAAATTGAGGGCTTGATAGGCTTTTTTATCAATACACTGGTTTTGAGGAATAACGTACAAGGTACCGAAGCATTTACTAAACTGCTCGAACAGGTAAAAAATACCACCCTCGAGGCTTATAACCACCAGGAAGTACCTTTCGAAAAAGTGGTTGAGGCGGTTGTAAAGGAAAGGGACATGAGCCATAGCCCGCTGTTCCAGGTGATGTTTACGCTTCAGAATACGCCCGAAATACCTGAGTTGAAACTGGCGGGTGTAACACTAAGCGCAGAAACTGCCGAAGACACGACATCTAAATTTGATATCAGCTTAAACCTGGTAGAAACGGCAGATGGTTTGGTTGGAGGGCTTACCTATAACACCGATCTCTTTAAAGCCCAAACAATGGCGCGCATGATCGGTCATTTTACGGCTATCCTGCAGGCTGTTGTGAAAACTCCAACAGAAGTTGTAGGGCGCATAAATTTACTGAGTGCGGTCGAAGAAGAAGAGCAGTTAAAGATCTTCAATGCAACAGATGCTGATTATCCTACAGATAAAAGCCTTCTGGATATTTTTGAGCAGCAGGTAGCTCAAACGCCTGACGCCGTTGCTGTGACCTTTGAAGAAGAAGTAATAACTTATAAGCAACTTAACGATAAGGCAACAAGCCTGGCAAAATACCTGCAGGCCAATGGTGTAAAAAACGAAAGCATAATACCGGTATGTACCGAACGCAGTATCGAAATGATAATTGGCATACTGGGCGTTATGAAAACCGGTGGTGTGTATGTGCCTCTTGATCCGGAGTATCCGCAAGATCGAATAGATTATATGCTGAAGGATACGGAAGCAAGGCTTGTTGTTAGCAGCAGTACCTGCAGCAGCAAATTTGCTAAAGCAAATATTCAGGTAGTTGAACTTGATAAGCATTGGGCCGCAATTGAAGGGCACAATAAAGCAGCACTGAACATATCGGTTAATGCAGAGCAACTTGCTTATATTATTTACACATCCGGTTCTACAGGCAGGCCAAAAGGGGTAATGGTTGAACACCGGAGTGTAGTTAATCTTGTATTGGCTTATAAACGCGATTTGAACCTGCAGCCAGGTACCCGGTTCCTTCAATTCGCTTCTTTCGGTTTTGATGCCTCATGTGTTGAAATATTCAGCACACTCCTAACCGGCGGTTGTTTGGTAATGTGCACTAAGGAATCGCTTCTATCTACCGATGGGTTTGAGCAGCTTTTAACAAGGCAGCGGGTTGAGATAGCCATATTGCCGCCTGCGTTTCAGCCCTTTATCGAAAATATGCCCGATACATTAAAAATTGTTTTGTCGGCCGGCGAAGCATTAAATGAAGCAGCCGGTAAGCACCTGCAATCAAAGGGGATAATATTGGTTAATGGATATGGGCCAACCGAATCAACGGTATGTGCATCACAAACGCATAATCCTATAAGGCCGGATGGGATCGTAACTATTGGTAAACCCATAGATAACGTAAAGATTTATATCCTGAATAAAGAAAATCAATTAAGCCCGGTAGGGGTAACCGGAGAGATTTGCGTGGGTGGGATCCAGGTGGCCCGGGGATATTTGAACCAGCCAGGGTTAACAAATGAAAAATTTATAAAAGACCCATTCTCTAAAGATCCGGGTGCCCGCCTGTATCGTACCGGTGATTTAGGGCGCTGGCTGCCTGATGGCGATATTGAGTATCTTGGCAGGATGGATGACCAGGTTAAAATCCGCGGTTATCGTATCGAATTAGGAGAGATCGAAAATGTGTTGCTGCAAAGTGGATTGGTATCGCAGGCAATTATATTAGCAAAGCCCGATGTTAACGGTATAAATAGCTTAATTTCCTATGTAACAACCGAAGGGGCTTATGACAGGCAAGCGCTGGTATCTTACCTTTCAGCTCATCTTCCTGAATATATGGTTCCCAAACTATGGGTGTTGCTTGATAAATTTCCGGTAACAACACATGGTAAAATCAATAAGCGTGCATTGCCTGATGTTGATACGGCAGAACAGTTAAACTACAACTATATAGCGCCGCGTAATAAAACAGAGGAAGGGCTGGCAGCAATATGGCAACGGCTTTTAGGGATTGACAGGGTTAGCATACACGATAACTTTTTTGAATTGGGAGGCCATTCCATATTAGCTATGAGGCTTATTGCGGCCGTTAAAAAAGAGATGGCAATCAACATCACCATTCGTGATTTGTTTATTTACCCAACCATTGCCAAACTTTACCGCCGGTCACAAAATCAAAATGTTGATTTTACGCAATCACTCATCCCAATAAAAACTACAGGTAATAAAATACCGCTTTATATTGTTTGCGGAGCAGGTGGCACGGCATTTAAATTTAAGGAATTTGTAAAACTGCTTGATCCTGAGCAGCCTGTGTATGGATTGCAGCAACCACTGCATATTAGTGATCCGGCTGATTTTCCGGGTACTATTGAGGGTATTGCTGAAAGGTACGTTGCAGAAATGCTGTTGGATAACCCTTATGGGCCTTATGCGCTTGCAGGTCATTGCCTTGGGGGGATGATAGCCGTTGAAATGGCCAGCCAGCTACAGGCAATGGGCAAAAAGATTTCGATGCTTGCCATGTTCGATGCTGAAGCAAAACCATTAAAAGATGTTGTTACCATTCAGAAAAATAATAGTTTCCCATCCTTAATGAGAAGATCGGTTGAGGTCATATCTACCAAGGTTAAATTTGAGTTGTTCCTGTTAATGAAGCACCCTAAACAGGCCGTAATGTATAAAGCAAGAAAAATAGGTCCGCTGTTTAGCAATGCCGAATCAAAACTGGCAAATGTTGATCAGGATATTTTTGACAAAATTACCCTGCAGATAAAAACAGCTGCAGATAATTACAAAATAAAGCCCTACAACGGCGAGATAGTTTTGTTTAACGCTACGCAGCAGTACTATTTTATTGACCGTGTTAACAAGATCATTTATAAAGAACTGGAAGTTAATTCTGAAAATAAGCATGCCTGGAAAAATTATGCTCAATCTGTTAAGGTACACGAGGTTAAAGGAGAGCATTCAACAATTTTTGATGAGCAAAATGCAAGAGAGTTTTCTGAAATATTACAACATTATTTAAGCTAATAGGCCGCAAAAGCATGGGATTAACAATTAAGGACAGACTGGCATCATACCGTAATCTTCCAAAATTTTTTTGCCTGGTTTGGAAAGTTAGCCCCCGGCTAACTCTCAGTAATATTCTGATCAGGGTTTTACAGGCAATTATTCCACTGGGTTTGCTCAACGTGGGTAAGTATATAATTGATGAAGCTATTGCTATAACTCACAATAGGAATTTGCCATATGATCATTTATGGAAATTAATTGCCGTTGAGTTTATCTTCATCTTGTTATTAATTATACTCGGAAAAGTTACCTCATTAATTGATGAGCTTTTAGGCGAGCGCCTAACTAACGATACCACTAACATGATTATGCAGCATGCTGCAAAACTGGATTTGGTACAGTTTGAAAATTCGCAATTTTACGATAAACTGGAAAGGGCCAGGCAGCAAACCACAGGTCGTGCAATTTTGCTTACGCATGTATTTAGCCAGGTGCAGGATTTGATCACTATTACCTCATATGTTGTGGTGTTGGTAGCCTTTAATCCCTGGGTTATTGTAATCCTTTTATCAGTTACACTGCCTTCAATGCTTGGCGAGTTTTATTTCAACAACAAAAACTATGCACTGCTGCGCAGCCAAACCCAAGCCCGGCGCGAGCTTGATTACTTAAGCCTGGTAGCAAGCAGTGATGTTGCGGCAAAAGAAGTGCGGTTGTTTGATTTGTCCGGGTTTTTTATCAATAAGTTCAAAAATATCTCACATAGCCTTTACGAGGCTAAACGCAAGTTTGGCGTTAAGCGGTTGGTTATAAGCTCTCTTATAAGTATCCCGGGGGTAGTAGGATTTTACCTTGTGTTTTTTTTCATTGTGCAACGGGTACTGCAGGGGAGTTTAACAATTGGTGGGTTAACACTTTTGCTGGGTACGATAAGACAATTGGGCGGTTTAATGCAAAACAGTGCCAGACGGTTCAATGCCGTTGCGCAGGGGGCTATTTACCTTACCGATTTTTTTGATTTCTTTAAAATTATGCCCGCTATTACGGTACCTGATAGCCCGCGGCCGTTTCCTGACCCCATTGTTTTAGGCTTTACTTTTGAAAATGTTGGGTTTAAGTATGGCAATTCTGATAAATGGGCTAACAGGCATTTAAATTTCACCCTTCGTCCCGGCGAAAAGCTTGCGCTGGTGGGCGAAAATGGCGCAGGTAAAACCACGCTGGTAAAATTGCTGGTAAGACTGTATGACCCAACCGAGGGCCGTATAACGCTTGATGGTCATGATTTAAAGGAATATAATATAGAGGACATCAGGAGGCAAATGGGTATTATTTTCCAGGATTTTATTAAATATCAAATGCCTGCGTCAGTAAACATAGCCGTAGGTGATATAGCTGCGGTAGGCGAAGAAAACCTTATAGTTGATGCTGCTAAGCAAAGCCTCGCACACCCGATAATTGACAGGATGCCTGGTAAATATCAGCAAATGCTGGGCACCCATTTTGATACGGGCGTTGAGCTATCGGGTGGGGAGTGGCAAAAAGTAGCACTGGCCAGGGCTTACATGCGTAATGCGCAAATTGTGATTTTGGATGAACCAACAGCTGCTTTAGATGCCCGGTCGGAATATGAAGTTTTTAAACGCTTTTCTGACATTACCCAAAAGAAGACTGCTGTACTCATCTCTCACCGTTTTTCAACCGTGCGCATGGCCGATAGGATCATCGTATTGGATAAAGGCGAGATCCTGGAAATAGGAAGCCATGAGGAACTTTTGCAAAGAGGCGACCGCTACGCCGAGTTGTTTGAATTGCAGGCCGCCGGGTATAAATAAAATCTATTTGCCAAAACCTTACATCAATAAAGACATTTACCTAATAAATAACATAATATTCGCAAGATGGAATTAACCTCATCAACCGTAGTTACTGCAATAATTTTAACTAAAAACGAAGAGCCTAATCTTAAACGGGTACTTGACAGGCTAACCTGGCTTCAAAGAGTTGTTATCCTGGATAGCTTTAGTACCGATGCTACGCTGGATATTGCCAATTCCTATCCCAATGTTGAAGTTTTTCAGCGAAAGTTTGATACTCACGGCAACCAGTGGAATTATGGACTTTCATTACTCAAAAGCAAATGGGCATTAACACTTGATGCCGACTATGTGCTTACACCTGAATTTATAGAAGAAACCAAAAGCATAGTTGCAAATCCTCAAGATATCGCTTATGAAACAACCTTTAAGTTTTTAGTTTTTGGAAGAAAGCTTTTTGCAGATAATACAACGCCACGCCCTGTATTATTTGATATAGATAAATGTATGTATTACGATGACGGGCATACACAGCGTTTAAAAATTAACGGTACAACGGGCAGATACAAATCCTATATTTTACATGACGACAGGAAATCTCTTTCAAGGTGGCTGAGTAATCAGGATGGCTATGCTATAAAGGAAAGCAAGAAACTGGTTAATGAACCTGCATCAGAAATGCCTTTGAGCGGAAAAATCCGAAAAACTAAGGTACTTGCACCTTTTTTAGTTTTTTTTCATTGCCTGTTTGTTAAAAGATTGATCTTCAATGGCTGGGAAGGCTGGCATTATACTCTTCAAAGAACAATGGTAGAGATATTGCTTGCTATAAGGCTGATTGAAGATGAAAAGCTCGCCGAAAAGCCCGGGCCTGCACCAACTTTAACCATCGTTAAGGACGATTTAAAATCAAACCTGGTTAAGTGAACTGTCAACAGCGCATATTTGCGTTTCTTTATACCTAATACTACTTATGAAAATACTGCACATTATACCTGCTTATAAACCTGCTTATGGGTACGGAGGCCCAACCGAATCTGTATCACGTTTGTGCGAGGGATTAGCGGCTAACGGGCATGATGTTGACGTTTATACCACAACAGCTAACGGTAAAACTGAATTGGATGTAATACCCGGGGCCATGACAAAGGTAGAGGGGGTTAATGTAACTTATTTTAAACGTATCACCGGCGATCATACCCATGTTAGTCCGGCTTTATGGCGCAGGCTTGTTAAAACTGCTAACCATTATGATGTGATCCATATCCATTCATGGTGGAGTATTTTAAGTGTAGTAGCAGCACGTATTGCCTTGTTCAGCAAAACCAAAGTGATTTTGGCCCCCCGCGGCATGTTAAGTGAATATGTGTTTGATACCGGGAACAGCGGCTATAAGAAATTGATCCATAAGCTTGGTGGTCGCGGAATTTTAAAAAAATGTGTGCTTCACGCTACCGCCCAGTCTGAATATATTGAATGCCGGAAGTTGATACCGGGATGGGAAGGATTTGTTTTGCCCAATATTTTGTCATTACCCGATATTGAAATAAAGGAAACCGATAACGAATGTTTTACGGTTATTTTCATGTCGCGTATTCACCATAAAAAAGGGATCGAGAAGCTATTTGCAGCTATAAATGAGCTTTCTTTTAACCTGAAGCTCGTTATAGCCGGTGATGGTGATGAAGCATACGTGAAGCAGTTGAAACAACTTGCAGATGAATTGAATATAGCTTCAAAAGTTGATTGGATAGGTTGGGTAAACCGTCAGGAGAAATTTGAACGGCTTAACCAGTCAGATCTGTTTATTCTCACATCTTTAAATGAAAACTTTGCAAACGTTGTGGTTGAATCGTTGCATATGGGCACGGCAGTTCTCATCTCCGAAAATGTTGGGCTTTCTGATTTTGTTATCGAAAATAACCTTGGCTGGATCTGTACATTAGATACCGATAGTATTGTTGAAAAACTTAATGAAGCCTACCTTGGGAAACAAAAATTAGATTATATCCGCAAACACGGTCGTGAAATCATTAAAACAACATTTCACGAGCAGGTGCTCATTACAAAGTACTACGAAGAATATTTAAAATAGCCCATTTTTTCTTTTAACGCATTTACCGTTCCAGGTAATTATCACCATACCCCAGCTTTGGTGGAGCTATAATCTTGTATCTGTTAAAAAACTAACATTAAAATTTATAAAACTAAACCTCACTTATCCTGGCCGCAGGCATGGCCAGTTGTTACGGTAAAATTATAACCTTATGTTTTAGTAAAGTAATGTTAATTAAGATACAGATAAGCTACCATAAATTATAACAGTATAAGCCGTAAAACAACAATTAAAAATATGACAGAAAGAAAAAGGATCCTGATCACAGGGGCAGCCGGCTTTTTAGGCTCGCATTTGTGCGACAGGTTTATTAAGGAAGGTTACCATGTAATAGGTATGGATAACCTGATAACAGGCGACCTGCGAAATATCGAGCATTTGTTCAAACTGGAAAACTTTGAGTTTTATAACCATGATGTATCCACGTTTGTGTACGTACCGGGCGATTTGCATTACATCCTGCACTTTGCCTCGCCGGCAAGCCCGATAGATTATTTGAAAATCCCGATCCAAACATTAAAAGTAGGTTCACTGGGTACACATAACCTGCTTGGCCTTGCCCGCAACAAAAAAGCAAGGATGCTGATCGCCTCAACTTCAGAAGTATATGGCGACCCGAACATCAGCCCTCAGCCTGAAGAGTATTGGGGTAATGTAAACCCGGTAGGCCCGAGAGGGGTATACGATGAAGCCAAAAGGTTTCAGGAAGCTATCACCATGGCATATCATACTTTTCACGGGGTAGAAACAAGGATAGTAAGGATCTTTAACACTTACGGGCCAAGGATGCGCCTGAATGACGGCAGGGTATTGCCGGCCTTTATCGGTCAGGCACTAAGGGGCGAACCGCTGACCATGTTTGGAGATGGCTCACAAACCAGGTCGTTTTGTTATGTAGATGATTTGATAGAAGGTATTTACAGGCTGCTGCTGAGCGATTATGCCCAGCCGGTAAACATCGGTAACCCTGACGAGATCACGATCAAACAATTTGGAGAGGAGATCATCAAGCTTACAGGTACCGATCAACAGCTGATCAGCCTGCCTTTACCTACAGATGATCCTAAACAGCGTCGTCCGGATATCACCAAGGCCAGGTCTATATTGGGCTGGGAGCCAAAGGTATCCAGGAGTGAAGGTTTGAAGATCACTTTAGAATACTTCAAATCACTACCCGAACAGGAAATACATCACAAAGATTTTGCTTATTATAACAAATAAAAATCCAAGTAAAGGGTACAGCGATAAGCCTTCCAAGGCAACATCGCTGTGCCTTTAAAAGAAATTTAACTATTACTCTCCGGAATAATCATCCGTTTGGCATATAGTTGAGATGATCTGTATCATCTTTTTTCTCTTTCACGAAACGGCCTGATCTGGCCGATAACAAACTCCTGTACCTGGTACCGGAACTTGAAACCACACTTTTAATGATATGTCTTATACCCCAGGCACAACATTAAGCCGATATTGAAACATAGTTACACATAAACCTGACTTTACAAATGAAAAAAGTAGCATTGATAACCGGAATAACCGGCCAGGATGGCGCATACCTTACTGAACTTTTATTATCAAAAGGATATGAGGTTCACGGTATAAAAAGAAGAAGCTCGTTGTTTAATACAGACAGAATTGACCATTTGTACCAGGACCCGCATGAGAAAGACATAAACCTGTTTTTACATTATGGCGATCTGAGCGATTCAACCAATTTAATAAGGATCATACAACAGGTACAGCCTGATGAAATATATAATCTGGGCGCAATGTCGCACGTTAAGGTAAGCTTCGAAACGCCTGAATATACAGCCAATGCCGACGGTATCGGTACTTTACGATTGTTGGAAGCCATAAGGATTCTCGGGCTTGAGAAAAAAACAAAAATTTATCAGGCCTCAACATCTGAGCTTTATGGTATGGTACAGGCTGTACCACAGTCAGAAACTACGCCGTTTTACCCCCGCTCGCCTTATGCTGTAGCAAAAATGTATGCTTACTGGATAACCGTAAACTATCGTGAAGCCTATGGCATTTACGCCTGTAACGGCATTTTGTTTAACCACGAAAGCCCTTTGCGCGGCGAGACTTTTGTAACCCGTAAAATAACCCGGGCAACCGCAAAAATAGCCATGGGACTACAAGATAAACTATACCTGGGTAATCTGGATGCCAGGCGCGATTGGGGCCACGCTAAAGATTATGTTGAAGCGATGTACCTGATATTACAGCAGGACACCCCCACAGATTATGTAATAGCAACGGGCATTACTACCCCTGTGCGTGAGTTTGTACGGATGGCTTTTTCCGAACTTGGCATTGAAATTGAATTTATTGGAAGTGGTTTAAAGGAAAAGGGCTATGTAATAAGCTGTAGTGATCCTGAATATCAGCTTGAAACGGGTAAGGAAGTAGTTGCTGTTGATGAAAAATATTTCCGGCCAACAGAAGTTGATCTTCTGATAGGCGATCCGACCAAATCAAAAACATTATTGGGTTGGGCCCCTAAATACGATTTGAAAGGCTTGGTAAGTGAGATGGTTGCTGCAGATGTGGAATTATTTAAAAGAGAGAAATTATTAAAGGATTCGGGTTACGCCATCAAAAACCAATTTGAATAGCAGATAGAAAATGACGGCCATGTAATTCATTAGGTAAGATCAATGCCAATCATGTACAATTTGATCCTTTTAATTCACATTAAAACCAGCACATGAACAAAAACTATTACGCAATAATTTTAGCAGGGGGTATTGGGAGCCGTTTTTGGCCAATAAGCCGTACCTCGCGTCCTAAACAATTTATAGATATTATTGGCAACGGAAAAACATTGATACAGGACACTTATCAGCGCCTTTCTAAAATATGCCCCAAAGAAAATATCTTCATATTAACTAACGAAAACTACACTAAACTGGTAAAAGATCAGCTTCAGGATATAACAGACCAGCAGATTTTAACTGAGCCCGTAATGCGCAACACTGCCCCATGCATAGCTTACGGTTGTTTTAAAATTGAAAGCCTGAACCCGGATGCAGTAATTATTGTAGCACCGTCCGATCAGCAGATTCTTGATGAGGACGCCTTTGAAAGCTCTCTTGAAAAATCGTTGGCAACAGCGGCCGAACATCATTGCCTGGTAACGTTGGGTATTAAACCATCCAGACCAGATACCGGTTACGGTTATATCCAATACGCCGATAGTGTTATAAACAATGATTTTCATAAAGTAAAAACCTTTACCGAGAAACCAACACTGGAGATTGCCAAAAGCTTTATCAACAGCGGTGATTTTTTATGGAATGCTGGCATTTTTGTCTGGTCGGCTAAGGCGATATTGAACGCATTTGAGACCTATATGCCCGATTTGCACGATATTTTTGCTGATGCAAGGCTGGTATATAATACAGAAAGAGAGGCTGCGCATATCAACGAGGCCTATCAGCACTGCATCAATACATCTATTGATTATGGTGTAATGGAGAAAGCCGACAATGTTTACGTGCTGCCATCTGATTTTGGTTGGAGTGATTTGGGTACCTGGGCATCCATATACGAGCTATCCGAAAAAACGGAGGCGGGCAACGCGGTAATCCCCAATGAAAAGGTGATCATGTACAATTCATCTGATTGTATGGTGAACATGCCCGATGGTAAACTGGTAATATTACAGGGCTTACATAACTATATTATTGTTGAAGCCAACAACACGCTGCTTATCTGCCCGCGAGATCAGGAGCAAAGTGTAAAGCAAATTGTTGCTGATGTAAAGAGCAGGTTTGGCGTTGAATATGCTTAATTAATACAATATCCCTGAATCGCATAATACCCCTTTTTAATAGCTAATAAGGCAAACGAGGCTGTTTTCGAAAGAGAACGGCCTTTTTTATTTGGTACATTGCTTGCTTGTTTAGATAGAGATTTCTTTCAGCGCGTAGGTTGCCGCCCTGCTGGCCGTTAATAATTGGCCCGCATGGGATGCGGTCTTTGAGGATTCTGCAGGATATATTGGTTTCCCGATCCGTACGTGTAAGCACATCCCTTTTTTATTGAAAAGTTCGGCAGGCAGCATAGCGGTTTGTAGCGATTTGTGAACATATCGGAGCAAACTGAACCCGATCCCATTATCGCCATAAAAATAAACCGGCAATACGGGTACTTTTGCCCGCTCCATGATTTTTCCCACAACCGGATGCCATTCCCTGTCGGTAATTTGCCTGGTTTTGAAGTCAAAAGCCGAAACTTCGCCTGCCGGAAATATGGCTACAGGTACGCCTGAACGCAGTTTGTTAAGTGTGGTTTTTAGCCCTGTGATACTTGAGGTATCTTTAATACTGTCAAACGGGTTTACTGCAATAACATATTGCTCGAGGTTGGGAACCCTTTTTAGTAAAAAATTACCCATAAACAAGGTTTCGGGCCGGGCAGTAACCAGCAGACTAAGTAAAGCAAGCGATTCAATAGCGCCAAACGGATGGTTGGCTACTGCAAGGAAACTGCCTGTTGCGGGGATCTGGGCAAGATCTTCAGGATCGATTTTAATGGTGATGCCCAAAAAATTGAGCACAAACGTACTAAAATCAACCCCTTCCAGGTCGCCTGCCTCATCCATCATGCGGTTGAATTTATCTATCTTCATCAGCCGCATAATAACCGAGCCTAAAAAAGGGAAATTCCCCGTACCCGTTGCTGCCATCACATCACCTTTACTAATCACCGCCATTTGGCGAAAATAGTGTTATAGTGTAAACTTATGACCGCATTCGCGTTAACCTTTAGTACCCTTTGTAAACATAGGCAATCTGTTAACACATTACTTCAGTAAACCAGCAAAAAAGGGTTCGAGCTCCTTTGCCAATATCTGATGATCGGCTACACTGGGGTGTCCTGAACAGCCATGGGCTTCCATTGGCTCAAAAAAGAAAGTAGCAACAGGTTTATCCGCCTGGTATGTTGCATCAACAGCTGCTTTTACCCGGCTTAAACACCTCTGCAATATCTCACGCGAATTTCCTTTAATCATAGGACTGGAGAGCAGGGCGATCTGTGCTTTGGGATATTTCGTTTTAACAAGCTGAACAAACTTTATATAATCGTTAACAAAACGCGCGGTATCAAATGCAGCCCTTGATGTGCCATCGCCATTGCTCATATCGTTTGTTCCTAAAGCAATGCTTACTATTCGGGGAGTGTAAGTTTTAAAATTCCATTTGAGCGAATCTTTTTCCTGGAAATTAGCGTGTTCGTACACCAGCGGCATGGAAGGGGAATCCCTGTTCCAGGTACGGTAAATGCCAATGCCGCTAACACTTGATAAAATAAAATTGGCATTTAATGCCCTTGCTACCCTTGGCCCGTAGGCCATATAGGCATTGTGATGATCCTGGTAATCACCGGTTCCGCAAGCAACCTCTGAATCGTCAGCTGCAGCTCCGCAGGTAATGCTGTTGCCTATAAATTCAATCAAAGGGAGTTTCGGGGCCGGGATGATTCTGGCACCCGCGGCAGCAATCTTTGAAAATATCAAAGCGCCCGTAGTAGCTTCTGTTGCCTTATATATCCAGATTCGGTGTGTGCCTGCACTATTGGCTTTGATAATAATGGGCTCCTTTAAATCCCCGTTTACCCTGATCCTTTTTTGATAAGTGCCATCAAGTTCGTATTGCAGGTAATTATGTGCATTGGCATCTGCAATGGTTACATATATGGCACACTCATTTCCCTTAAAGCTAAAACCAAAATGTGCACCGGAAGTGATCAACGCCAGATTGTGTTGGTTATTAATGAGCGAGCGTCCTACAGGTTGCAGGTCTGCTGCAGAAATGGTATCAGCGGTTTTGTTTTTTGCTATGCTTTGCAACACACAAAAAACAGATAGGATAAGGGTAGGTAATGTCCTGCTTTTCATAGTATCACAAGATTACTAATATCAGCAGCAGAAACCAAATACACTAAGTTTATAGGTATAAAATGCTGAAAAAGTACCAGGTTGGCTTAAACAGTTGCAAGGCCAAACTATTGTTGGCCCTGCTGATATTTATAATGCAAATTCTTTAATGTTTCGATAGTAGCTTCATCTGTGGAGATGCCGTACCCGGTTACCAATGTGCCTTTTACGTTATTTGTAGATGCAAGGGCATAAACAATAGCTTCATCGGCAGGGTCGGAGGGGCCTTCGTAGCGGTAGAGGTCTACTATTTCAAACTCCTTAACCGGAAAAATTTCTTCACCAGCTTTAAGATGATCACCTTCGAGGCTAAATTCATGAGTATAGCCTTGTTCCTTTAATTTGGTTATGGCTTCGGTTACTGTTGCGTAATGAAATTTTTGTTCTTGCATGAGATAGATTGTTTAGTTATAGCTAATATACAATTAAAGTACACTGCCTGTTTCAGTAATTTCTGCCGAATATGTTTCGGGCTGTACCAAAACAAAGCGCACTAAATTAAACTCCTGTTTAATACAATCGCGGATCCGGTCGATAGCCTCGTTGATCTGCTGTGTATCGAGATCTTCTTTAAACGCTACTATCAGCATTAAAATAATTTCATCGGGTGATTGATAGGTAGATAACATATGCATCACTTTCAAAACGGCACTGTCACGTTCAACAAGGGCGGTTATTCTGGTACGCGATTCGGACGAAATTCCTTCGCCCATAAGTAAACTCCGGCTTTCACGGGCCAGTATGGCCGAAACACCAACCAAGATCAATCCAACTAATAAGGATGCCACCCCGTCAAGTATAGGGATGTTATAACGATGGTTCAAGAACATGCAGATAGCAACAATGAAAAGCCCTGCAACGGCGGCGCTATCCTCAAACATCACTAAAAAGGTAGATGGATCTTTACTTTTAATTACGGCATCCCACCAGGTTTGATCACCCCGGATAGTGTTAAATTCTTTCAGTGCGATGATGAGCGATGAGCCTTCAAATATGACCGATAGGCCCAAAACAATGTAGCTCAATGTAGGATCGCCAAGAGTTTCAGGTTGGCGGATATGTAAAATGCCCTGGTAAATGGATAACCCGCCGCCTAACCCAAATATCATGATAGATACAATGAACGACCAGAAATACAGTTCCTTGCCATAGCCAAAAGGATGAGTTTTATCTGGCTCTTTACGTGCCCGGTGCAAGCCAAGTAACAGCAATAACTCGTTTGCGGTATCAACCAATGAATGGATCCCTTCAGAGATCATAGACCCGCTGCGCCCAATAAAACCTGCTATAAATTTGGTTACAGCTATAAGCAAGTTAGCAATAAGCGCACTGTATATCGATTTTTTTGATGAAGCCATGTTATTTAATGGGCTATAACTTCAGCATCTCCAAGTTTTTTAACATATAGTTCGTCAACCAAAATTACAATGATAGCTACAATAGGCACGGCCAATATAATGCCCAGCACACCTGAAAGTGTCCCCATAACCACCTGGCTGATGATAGTAAGGGCCGGCGGCAGGTTGATCATCCGGTTTTGAACTATAGGTACCACAATATTGCTCACTATTGTTTGCGATACGATATAAATGAGTGCTACTATAATAGCCGTGTTGGTGCCCATGGTAAGCGCCAGCAAAACGCCGGGGATCATCGCTATAGCAGAACCCAAATTGGGGATGATCTTTAACATGCCCGCAAATAAGGCTAATATTAATGCAGCCGGTATCCCCATTATACTTAGGCCTGTGGTAAGCAGCACGCCTAATAATACCATAGAGAGCAGCATTCCTTTAAGCCAGCCTTTTAATGATAAACTGATCCTGTCCATAATATCCTGACCCAATTGCTTTTTCTTATCAGATAGCAACATCAGAATGCCATTTTTATAAACATCGGGATTAGTGGTGAAAAAGATACTCAAAAACAGGATGATATAAATGTCGCCAAGTACACCAAAGCTGGTACTGAAAAAGCGCTGTACGGTAACTACAACTTTATCCGGATCATTATCACCCGAAAAATAATCAAGTATTTGCTTCCCCGTTGGATTTGAAGCCAATTTGTCCTTGAAATTATTGATAGTATGCGGCAGGGTATCTTTAAGTAAAGTGATCTGGTGCTGGATGGTAGTGCCCATTAAATAAAATAAGCCAACTACAATCAAAAATGATCCAACTACTGAAATGATCATGGCGTACCTCCTGTGCATTTTAGTGTTTCGTTCAATAAGGTCGCCAAGGCCGTGAAAATAAGTAGCTATCAATACGCCCGAAAGCACCATTAACAGCACATTAAAAGCAACCCGCGCTATTAATATTACTACTACTAATAAAGCAACGATGGCAACCGTATGCCATACTTTTTCAATGTAGGTAAGTTCTTTTTCTTTTTTTGGGGTCATATAGCAGGTGTTTGTTCCCATTAACACATCAATATACCTTAAATGTTTTGATGTGAAGCATTTTAAGGTTAAAGTGCGTGGAAAGATTTGGCACTGATGATTTTGTATCTTTTTAAAATATTTTAAAAAGAATATGTAACAATTTAAATAAGTTTTTGTAAAATTATAGCGCCAACGGATTTTTAACGATATTAGTTACTACCGGACCTCTAAACTATAACCCTCCAATTAATGAAGAAAAACTACTACATCGTAACGCTGATCATGCTTACGTTTTTTGTTATTTCGTTTTTAACCAATATCATCGGCCCGCTATCTCCCGAGTTTATCAAGGATTTTAAGTTAAGTGATGCAATGGCGGGGTTATTGCCCTTCGCATTTTTCATTGCCTATGGGGTAATGTCAATTCCATCGAGCATGCTGGTTCAAAAATACAACGAGAAAGCAATCATGGTAGCCGCGTTTGTGGTGGCGTTTTTAGGCTCTTTACTATTGGCTGTTTATCCTAATTACCTTACAGCCATAGCGTCCCTGTTTTTAATTGGCTGCGGTATGGCTATGCTGCAGGTTGTCATTAATCCGCTGCTCCGTACGTCGGGCGGAGAGGAAAATTATGCCTTCACATCGGTGCTGGCGCAATTAATATTTGGCGGGGCATCGTTTGTTAGTCCGCTGGTTTACTCCTATATGGTTAAAAACATGGGAAGCAGCAAAGGCGGCATTTTTCCGCTGCTTGAAGCTCATGTCCCCACAACCATGCCCTGGATCTCATTATACTGGCTGTTTGCAATAATATGTTTGGCTATGCTCGTGATCATGCTGATATCCAAATTTCCGAAGGTTGAGTTGGCCAGCGATGAAAAGGCCGGGCCGTGGAAAACACATGTCGACCTTTTTAAAAAGCCTGTTGTTATTGCCTACTTCATTGCATTGTTTTGCTATGTGGGCAGCGAGCAGGGTGTATCTTACTGGATGTCGGAGTTTTTGCAGCGATACCACAAATTTGATTCGCGAACTATTGGGGCCGACGCGGTAGCCTACTTTTGGGGGTTGATGACAGCAGGTGGTATTTTAGGGCTGTTCCTGCTAAAACTGATGGATAGCCGTAAACTGCTGGTGATTTTCACCATACTGGCACTTATATTTCTGTCGCTGGGCTTATTTGGCGGCCCGCAAACTTCATTGTACTCATTTTCGATAGTTGGGTTCTTCATGTCGGTGATGTACCCGATCATATTTTCGCTGGCGTTGAGTTCAGTAGCCGAAGATCATGGTTCGTTTGCCGGGATCCTGGTAACCGGCATTATAGGCGGCGCAGTTGTTCAGCTTCTGATAGGTGGTTTGGGCAGTTTGTTTGGATTAAGGCAGGGGATGTTTTTCCTGTATATCACTTTCGGCTATATGCTGAGTATCGGTTTTTGGGCTAAGCCACTGGTTACCAATAAAACTATTTTCGATAATAAAGCATAAAATTTACATGAGCAATATAAAAGTTATAGGTATTGATCTGGGGGCTACCAATATTCGCGGTGCCCTGGTTAACAATAGCACAATCGGTAACATCATATCGCAACGAATTAAAAGTGATGGCAGTGTTGATGATGTACTAAATGATATTTACACTGTTGTCGACACCCTTTTGCTAAATGATTCGGCCAGTGCCATTGGCATTGGCGTACCAAGCGTAGTTGATGTAGCCGAAGGTATTGTTTACGATGTGCAGTATATCCCGTCATGGAAAGAGGTGCACCTGAAAAAGCTGATGCAGGAACGTTATAACATCCCTGTGTATGTGAATAACGATGCTAATTGCTTTGCCGTAGGTGAGTTGTATTTTGGAAAGGGAAAAAGTGCAGATAGCATGGTTGGAGTAACCCTTGGCACCGGCCTTGGCACAGGCATTATCACCAATGGCAAATTGTATGCAGGTTATAACTGCGGTGCCGGTGAAATTGGCTTGTTCCCTTATATCGATAATATTTTAGAGTACTACTGCAGCGGTTCGTTTTTTCATAATGTATACGGCTTGGATGGTGTACAAGTATTTAAGGATGCACAAGCTGGTGATGAACGTGCTTTGCAATTATACACCGAATTAGGGAACCATATAGGAAACGCAGTAAAAATGGTGATGTATGCCTACGATCCGGAATTGATCATTTTAGGCGGATCCGTAAGCCATGCCTTTGAATATTTTAAAGATGCCATGTGGCAGCGGGTGAAAACCTTTGCCTATACAAAAACACTTGAGCGTATAAAAATTGAGATCTCTGAGCTGCAAAATAGCGGCATTATTGGTGCGGCTGCCTTGTATTACGATAACCAGAAATAAACCAGATCTACCATGAAAAAAATATTATTAATGTCGGCAATAACCCTGTTTAGCGCAGGGGCATTTGCGCAGGGGCGGCAGGAAAATTTTAACTTGCTATTGAAAGATGAGTGGCAAATGCAATCGGCAGTTACAGCACCATCTGCGGCAACTGAGATCTCTAAAGAGAAATTTGATACGCAGGGCTGGTATAAGGTTAGTGTGCCTTCAACTATTTTAGCAGGTTTACTGGCTAATCATGTATATAATTTCGACCCTTTTATGGGCAAGAACCTCGAAAAACTGGCCGATCCGAAATTGGACAAACCATGGTGGTTCAGAAAAGAATTTACGCTGCCTGCTGCCGAAAATGGAAAGAATGTGATCCTTCGTTTGCACGGTATCAATTACAAGGCTAATGTTTGGTTCAACGGCGTTAAAATAGCCGATTCAACCAAAATAAAGGGCCCATACCGGATCATTGACCTTGACCTTACTAAAAATATCAATTACAGCGGTACCAACACACTTGCTATTGAAGTGTTGCGGCCTTTTACCCCCAACAAGCGCGATGGCGACCTCGCTATTGATTATGCCGACTGGATCCCGTACCCGCAGGATTATAACGGTGGTATCATCAACAACGTAGAGGTGAAAACCTACAACAAAGTAGGCGTGAAATTCCCGTTGGTTACTACTGATTTTGATTTGCCTTCGCTTGCTGTTGCTCATTTAACGGTAGATGCCCAGGTGACCAATTACACCAGTAAAGCACAGGATGCAGTGATCAAAGGGAAGATCAACGAAAATGTTTCCTTCGAGAAAAAGGTGCACCTGTTGCCTAATGAATCAAAGAATGTTAATTTCTCGCCTGCTGAATTTAAGCAGCTTAATATCAAAGATCCCGCAATCTGGTGGCCATGGCAATACGGCAAGCCCAATCTTAACCGCATTGAAGTTGCTGCTGTTGTTGATAAAAAGCTAAGTAATTCGGTATCCGAAAACTTTGGCATCAGGGAATTTACGTCTAAAATAATTGATGATAACCAATCGCGTGAGTTTATTATAAACGGGAAGCCTATTATGCTGAGAGGTGCGGCTTGGTCGCCTGATATTTTTCAGCGCCGCTCAACTGAAAGGCAGGAGCAGGAGATCCGTTTAGTACGGGATATGAATATGAACATCGTGCGCTCAGAAGGTAAAATGGAAGATGACAACTTTTATGATCTGTGTGATAAATACGGTTTAATGGTGATGAACGGCTGGATGTGCTGCGGTACCTGGCAACACCCCGAAAAATGGGATGCTGCGGAGCGCAAGGTAGCTATGGCGTCAGACAGTAGCGTAATGTACTGGCTGCGCAACAAAGCCAGCCTGTTTGTATGGCTCAACGGCAGCGATATGCCGCCAACAGATACTTCAGTTGAACGTGATTACCTGAAAATTGAAAAGCAATTGAAATGGCCAAACCCGTTGCTGGCAACGGCTAATGAAGGTAAGTCAAAAGTATCGGGCTATAGCGGTGTAAAAATGGCCGGCCCATATGAATGGGTGCCGCCTATTTACTGGGAAACTGATGCTACCAAAAAGTTTGGCGGTACTTACAGTTTCGCAACAGAAATTTCACCGGGGCCATCAATTCCACCTTATGAAAGCCTGGTGAAATTTATCCCTAAAGATTCATTAAACGTAACCTCGGCCGATTGGAACTACCATTGCGGTACAGGCTCATTCGGTACAACCAAAGTTTTTACTAAAGCACTTTACGGCCGTTACGGCGAAACTGCATCTATCAAAAATTATGTAGCCAAAGCGCAGGCCCAAAATTACGAAGCTCACCGCGCCATGATGGAAGCCTACGGATTAAACAAGTATCAGACAGCCACAGGTGTAGTACAATGGATGCTGAGCAACCCATGGCCGGGTATTATCTGGCATACTTATGATTATTACTTATATCCTGCAGGTACTTACTTCGGTATGAAAAAGGCCATGGAGCCGTTACATGTGCTGTACTCATACAAAACAAACGAGGTAGCAATGATCAATTCATACTTAAAAACCTTTACTGGTTTAAAGGTTAAGGCAGATGTTTATAATCTGGATGGTTCAAGCAAATTCAGCAAAACCACTACTGCTGATATTGGTGCAGATGCATCAAAAAGATTATTCGCGCTGCCTGCTATTACGGGCTTATCTGATACTTATTTACTGCGTCTTGAACTAAGCGATAATGCCGGCGAAACCAAAAGTATTAACTGGTACTGGCTGTCAAAAAAGGGCGACGAGCTGAACTGGAAAAAATCAAACTGGTTTACTACACCGCAATCCGCTTATGCTGATTATTCAGCATTGCAATCTTTGCCTAAAACCAAACTGGCCTTTAGCCAGACCAGTAAAACCGAGGGGGATAGTACCTCAAACACCGTAACTATTAAAAACACCGGCAGCGCGGTAGCTTTCTTTGTGCACCTACGTGCTTTAAAAGGCCAGGGTGGCGATGATATTTTGCCGGTGATCTTTAGCGATAATTATATTTCATTAGCGCCGGGCGAAACCAGGGTAATTAAATGTACTTACAGTAGCAAAAATGCAGATAGTGCTGCACCGTATTTCCTAACCTCGGCCTGGAATTTAGATACTGCCGGAAGTACCGGAGGTAGCGGATTTGAGGATGGATTGCCGAAAGAGTAATTATCCAACCTGTAAAAGGAACTGGTAGAAAAATACGACGTTGAAAAAAATAAAGTATTTTTTGTAGAGGCGCATCACATGCGTCTCCCAACGGACAAGCCGATTTAAGAGGTCTATAATCCATCGGAAATTGCAAGCGGGAGACGCATGTGATGCGTCTCTACATCTCAATTAACGAATTGAAGACCTCCGAACAGACTAACATCATACAAAAAACGGCCAGGCAATTTGCCTGGCCGTTTTACTTTCTTAGGGGAAAGGATTTATTTTAATTCAAGTGTTACTACAGATTTTGCTGGCAAGCTAACAACTAATTTGTCACCATCTTTTTTAGCACCGGTAAATGCGTTGAGGTGGATCTTGTTGGCATCTTTAAAAGTATTAACATCGGTTAACTTAGCCGAGGTCAGTACCTGTCCGCTAACGGTTTGCCATTTTACGTCGCTAAGAGCGGTTGTAATAGTAATGGTATTGTGCGGATCGAGGTTCACTAAAGAGATATGTACCTTACCAGATGCATCCTGTGAGGCAGAGGCATTAACTGCTTCAATTTTTTTACCGTCAACCTCGTAATCAGGTACGTTTAATTTAATAGGCAGGTATTTAGCATCCTGGTGCACCTTGTACATATCAAATATGTGGTAAGTAGGGGTAAGCACCATTTTTTCTTTATCGGTTAAAATTAATGCCTGCAACACATTTATAGTTTGTGCAAGGGCAGCCATTTTAACACGGTCGCTGTGGTTATTGAATATGTTCAAAGTTGTTCCGGCTATCAAAGCATCACGCAGGCTGTTTTGCTGATAAAGGAATCCGGGGTTTGTACCTGGTTCAGGATCTGTCCAAACGCCCCACTCGTCAACAACAAGGGCTACTTTTTTTTCCGGGTCATATTTATCCATGATAGCCGAATGTTTGGTAACCAGCTCTTCCATTTTAAGACAGTTAACCATGGTGCCAAAATATTCTTTCTCGCTAAAATCAGTTGCTGAACCTTTTTTACCCCAGTTACCAGTTGGTATGGTATAATAGTGCAATGACAAGCCCGACATCATTCCGCTCGAAATATTTTTCATACAAACTTCTGTCCAGTGGTAATCGTCAGCATTTGGTCCGCTGGCTATTTTCTTAAGTTTAGCGCCCGGATAATCTTTGGCAAATGATGCATAACGTTTAAAAAGATCAGTATAATATTCAGGGGTCATATTGCCGCCGCAGCCCCAGCTTTCGTTACCTACACCCCAAAATGTTACTTTGTACGGAGCAGGGTGCCCATTCTTTTTGCGCTGTTGTACAACAGTGCTGGTACTGTTTGAGTTTAAGTATTCAATCCATTTAGACATTTCATCAACCGTACCGCTGCCCACGTTACCCGCTATGTAAGGCTCACAACCCAGTAAATCGCACAGTTCCAGAAATTCGTGTGTGCCAAAGCTGTTATCTTCGGTAACGCCGCCCCAGTTGGTATTTACCATACGCGGGCGTTGCGCAGTTGGGCCAATACCATCGCGCCAGTGATACTCATCGGCAAAGCAGCCGCCCGGCCAGCGCAGGTTGGGGATCTTTATCTTTTTCAGGGCGTCAACAATATCAAGCCTGATACGGTCCTGTTTTTTTACAGGCAGGGTTTTATCAACCCAAAAACCGCCATAAATGCCGTGCCCCAAATGTTCGGCAAACTGACCGTAAATATGCTTGCTGATGGTTGTTTTTGAATCGGTACTGATATTAAGTGTACCTGTTTGCCCGAAAGATGCCGAGCTCAAAAAAGACAAAGCGATTACGCCGAGTTGTAAAAACGGGTTCTTTTTCATTGAAACTTAGGATTTAACTGATTGTGCAGTAAAGAAAAGAAAAAAAAGTTAATAAGTGTTAAAATAACAATAAAAAAATAACCGATGATTTTGAGGGGGATTACGTTGATTTCGCTGATGCTTAGCGGGAGGCTGATGACTTACTAAAGAATTTACATGGTTAGCTAATCAAAATCAATCTGATGAAACCGTCAAAACATCAGCGAAATCAACGTAATCAAACAAATCAACGGTTCTCCTGTATAAACTCTTCAAACTTCTTACTGCTATAATCAGCAACGCCGGAGTGCTTGTAAATAAGCTTGCCGTTTTTATTAAAGACAAGGGTAGTAGGGATAGTGCCGTCAAGCAAGGAATCGGGTACATTACTGACTTGGTTGTATAACGGCATTTTGTAGCCGTTTTTGAGCATAAAGGCTTTGGCTTTAGGGAAATCGTTATCTACATCAACCAAAAGGAAGACTACTTTAGGATCGTTCCTGAATTTCTTGTACAACTCGTTAACTTTAGGCATTTCGGCTATACAGGGTGGGCACCAGGTGGCCCAATAGTTTATGAATATTACTTTAGGTTTTAGAGTACTTAACGAGGTAACGTTACCGCTGGTATCTTTAAATTGAATATCGGGAATATTGGCAAAACTTTCGTGCTGTTTATATGCTTCCGGATCCGGCTGGAAAAAGCCAACTGACATTAGCCCTCTGATCACATAACCTTTAACATTTGGATTGAAAATGACCAACAGGGCAAATGCCACAAAGAGGCTGCTGAAAATGTTTGATGCCGATATCTTTTTCCGTTGGATCATAAAAATGATATTTAAAAGCTTTTAACCTGAGCCAAGCTTATTGCTGAAATCTTTGCGTCTTAGCGCCTTTGCGCGAAATTAATTCACTGAGGCAATTTGTCCCTTACTGCTCCATAAACCCAGGTGCCCAAAATGGCACTCAAAAGAGTAACAGAAGTAACTAAAAAACCACTACCTATCTGCGCAAACAATGGGCCGGGACAGGCTCCCGTAATGGCCCATCCCAAACCAAATATCAATCCTCCGTAAACATTGCCCCAGTTAAATTTTTTATCAGGGATAACAATAGGTTCTCCTGAAAGGGTTTTGATATTGAAACGTTTAATGATCAAAACGGAGATCATCCCTACTATAATAGCACTGCCAATAATGCCGTACATATGAAACGATTGCAGCCTGAACATCTCCTGGATCCTGAACCAGGAGATCACCTCCGATTTTACCAGCACTATGCCAAAAAGCAGGCCTGCAAACAGATATTTGATATTGCGCATATTATAAATGTAAAAGGTAAGGTAAAATAAACCAGGTCATGATAAAGCCGCCAGCCATAAAACAGCAGGTGGCTACAAGTGATGGCCATTGGAGGTTCGAAATACCCATAATAGCGTGGCCCGATGTGCATCCGCCGGCATACCTGGTGCCAAAGCCTACCAAAAAGCCACCAATTACCATGAAAATAAAGCCTCTTAATGTAACCAGTTGATCAAAGCTGAAAACATCTTTGGGTAATAAACCACTGAAATCTTTAATCCCCTGCTGTTGTAACACCGCGCGGGTTTGATGGTTAATATCAACAGGATGATTGGCCGCCAGGAATTGTGCCGCAATAAATCCGCCTAAAACAATGCCGGCAACAAAAAACAGGTTCCAGCTTTCGTTTTTCCAGTTGTATTTAAAGAATGAAATATTGGCCGGGATACATGCTGCACAAATGTGCCTCAGTGATGATGAGATGCCAAAAGTTTTATTGCCGATGACAAGAAGGGCAGGCACGATAATACCTATCAATGGGCCCGCCACATACCAGGGCCAGGGCTGGGTTATCAAATCCATAGTTTACGGGTTGATTATCCCGCAAATATACCGAATGTAATTTGGCAAAATCTTAACGGCGCAGTCGTTTAATTGTGATCTGTACAATTTAACTTTTTATTTGTTTTAACAATATTGTTACATATATTTACTGTCAATTATATACCCTAACAGTAATTTCTTTTGGTGAAAAAGTTTATAGCGATACTACTATTAAATGTACATCTGTTCAATTTGGGCGGGTACAATTTAGTATTTCAGTATTTTATTCACCGGTCTGAAGTGCAGATTGTAAAAGAAATTTATGAAAACAAGGTTGATGCCACCAAGCTTGTTGAGATTAAAATACCGGTACATCTTCCCAAAATTCACAGTTGGAATGGCTATGTGCATGATCAGGGGCAACTGCAGCTAAAAGGTGTTTATTACAATTACCTGCGTTATAAGGTTACCCAGGATACGATGTCGTTCATTTGTATAGCCAATAGTGTTAAAACACGTTTGGTTAATGCCAATCTCATTATTGCCAAAGAAATATGCGATGTGCCCTTGAGTAAAAAAGGAGCGCATGATTCATCGCAAAAGAAAATAAACACTGTTGGTGAATATAGCTTTCAGGTTATGCACTATCAGTTCCTGTCTTATGGTAAAATATTAAAGGTACAAATGCGCCCTATAACCTACCATGTAAATTCACCTTTCATTGAGTCGCCTGGCAAACCGCCAAACTCTATCTGCTGATTATTGCCTGTAAATTATTATGAGTTAAAATGATTTGTGTACCTGTATTTTAAGGATGCAAACCGCTTTTATCATTTAGCTGTTTTAACCAGTGCATTTTTTGTGCTGCCCTGTTTAGGGAAATAGCTTCTTTTTATGGCTTTGATCATGCTCCTTAATGCTGATGTATTATCAACAAATCGGTGGTTAAGCGATTTTAGTTGATAATGTTGATCCGGCTTTTGTTTTGCCATATTTATTAATAATTATTACCCTTTATTTAAACGTAATGAAATTTATGTCGCTGTATTTTTACAGATGTTGTATTGTAGTTTCTTTTTTATTGGCTGTTACGCAATGTGCTAAAGCCCAAACCGATGCTGATGCATTGATGATCCCTAAAAATTATTTTTGTGCTGCCGCAGTATATTCCCATGGGAGTTGGGACCATTACTGGGAAGGTACTTTTAAACGGGATAATCAAAATTTGGGCACAGTAAGTACTAACGTTTACAGCCTTGGGGGTAATTATGGTCTTTCAAACCGGATCAACCTGCTATTTATGGTGCCTTATGTAACCACCAATGCTTCGGCAGGTACTTTACGCGGCGAAAAGTCATTTCAGGATCTTAGTGTGTCTTTTAAATGGATGGCAGTAAAAGAGGAGATCGGCAGCGGGTTATTTAGCGTTCATGCTATTGCTACGGGTGTTTTGCCCCTGGCCAATTACCAGGCCGATTTTTTACCTCTATCTGTAGGTTTGCATAGCAAAAGCGCTGCGTTGCGCGCCTTGCTTAATTACCAAACAGGCAGGTTCTTCGTAGCCGGTTCGGGCCAGTATATCCGCCGCGACAATATTACCATCGACAGAACCTCATACTACACTACCGAAATGCACTATACCAACGAGGTTCAGTTGCCAAATGCTACCAACTTTATGTTTAGCAGCGGCTACCGCAGTCTTAAGTTTAATGCAGAAGCTACGTTTACAAAAATTACAAGCACAAGCGGCTTTGATATCCGTAAAAACGATATGCCGTTTCCAAGTAACCGTATGAACAGTACCGCTGTTGGTTTGATACTTAAGTATAGCTTCCAATCGGTAAGCGGACTTGAATTTACCGCAGGTGGTAACTATGTTTTAGACGGACGTAACGTAGGGCAAACCCGCTCGGCCTATGCAGGTGTTTACTATGTGTTTAGTACCAAAAAGGAGAAGTAATAATAGGTTGCACAATCAATGATCAAAGAAATGAAAAAAACTATACTTAATATATTTACAATCACAGCGCTGGCAGCAGCAACTTTTAGCTCGTGCCGAAAGGATGTTTTAGATCGCACTTCACTATATCCTGCACTTAAACCCTCAAATCTGGACCTTAACGCCGATACCTGGAAACCGGTGTTGGTTACAGATTTTAGCACGCTGAATGTAGCTGCTCCTGATGCCTTGACATCGCCTGCTTACGTGGCCGATTTGAATGAGATCAAAGCATTACAGAAAAGCCTGAGCAGTGATCAACAGGCAAAAATTCAGTATTGGAGCGCTGGCTCCGTATTGAGATGGAATGAGATATTGCGCGAGCTTGTAGCCAAGCATAATTTGCCGCCATATCAAAATCCCGATGGTACCTATCCGGCACCAAACTCAGCCAACCCCTTTAATTATCCCGAGTTTCCGTTTTCAAACCCGCCTTATGCTGCACGTGCCTATGCTTATGTTAGCGCAGCGCAGTACGACGCGCTTATTGCTGCATGGCATTTTAAAAACACGTACAAACGTACCGCGCCATATAAAAATGACTCGGGTATAAAAGCGCTGATACCAGCTTCTGAATTGCCATCATATCCATGTGAAGATGCCGTTATTTCCGGCGCTACATCTGAGATTATGAAGTTATTATTTCCGGCAGATGTAGCTTATATTCAACAAAAGGTTGATGAAGAAAGGCTATACAGGATCTCATCCGGAGCTAACACCCGTGGCGAGTTCACCGCAGGCGAATCATTAGGCAGGCAGGTAGCAGCAATATTTGCCAACCGCGCCCGTAATGACCGTGCAGGCAAAGCAATTGGTACCCCCGATATTTGGAAGAACTTTGAAACCATCACAGCAGCCAAAGGCGAACAATTTTGGGTGAGCCTGGAAACCCCCAAAAGGCCGCCAATGTTGCCGTTGTTTTCAAAAGTTCTTCCTTTTTTGTTTGATACGCTTACTGTAGTAGCTATCAGGCCTCCGGCTCCATATGCAACCAACTCTCCCGAATTTAAAAAGGAAACGGAAGAGGTATTGTCGTTCAGTAAAGATCATAGCCGCGAACATGAAGAGTTGGTTGCTTTTTGGGCTGATGGTGTAGCTACTTATACACCTACTGGTCACTGGAACGCCATTGCTGCAGATGAATTTGTAAAACAAAACTACAGCGAGGTACGCTGGGCACGTAACTTAGCATTGCTGAACATGGCCGAAATGGACGCTGCTATTGTATGCTGGGATACCAAATATTTTTACTTTAACCAGCGCCCGTCGCAGGCTAACCCCAATATTAAAACTTTAACCGGGGTGCCTAACTTTCCTGCCTATACATCAGGCCACTCTAACTTTAGCGGAGCAGCGGCAACGGTATTAACTTACTTGTTACCGGATAGGGGGAGCAAATTTACCGATATGGCACATGCGGCGGCTATGTCAAGGCTATACGGAGGTATACACTACCGCAGCGATTGCGAAGTTGGCCTTGTAACCGGCAATAAAGTTGGCCAGTACGCAGTTAACAGAGCTAAGGCCGATGGTGCCGACGCAAAATAACAGGATGTTGAATTGAGGACGAATAAATAATGCGCAGCTTAACAATCGATCAAAAAATATATTACACGCTCAGATTGGCAGCGGCCATGTGCTTTATCGGTCATGGTGCTTTTGGAATCATCACCAAACAGATCTGGTGCAACTATTTCGGCGTTTTTGGGATAGGCAAGGAAATGGCCTATACCCTGATGCCTTATGTAGGTACCGTTGATATTTTGATGGGGATTTCTATGCTGGTTTATCCAACCCGCGCTATAGCCGCGTGGCTGGTGGTTTGGGGATTGGCTACTGCATCTATGCGACCATTGTCGGGCGAGCCTTTTGCCGAGTTTATTGAACGTGCGGGGAATTATGGAGCTCCGTTTGTTTTGCTGTTAATGCAGGGCGGTTTCAAAATCGACAAAAAACAATGGTTTGCACGTATGGACGATAATGTTATTATCAATGCCGATATTTTAGCCAAAGTTATTACTTGGCTAAGGGTATTTGCATTTATGTTGTTGATTGGCCATGGTTGGCTTAACCTCATTCAGAAACAAGGATTGTTGAACCAGTATCACGCACTTGGTTTTGCTGATCCGGCAAAAATGGCGCAGATAGTTGGTTTGTTTGAGGTGTTGGCTGCGCTAATGGTACTTATTCGTCCCTTTAAAAATATACTCCTCGTTTTTATCATATGGAAAATATCCAGCGAGCTCTTCTATCCCAAATATGAAATGTTTGAGTGGATAGAGCGCGGTGGGAGCTATGGCGTACTGCTGGCCCTTTGGTTTGCAGTTAAAAAAGCACCCGCTGGATCTATACTTTGGCCTTTTAAAAAAGCACCGCATTTAAAAGTAAGTTAAGCCATTAAAAACATATAACAATTATTGAACAGGGGCCTGATATGTCCTTGTTTGTCTAAACTATTATCTGAACAATCGCAAAATGCTAAAAAATACCAAACCCAATACTATGAAAAACTTTACTTTGAAACTTCTTTGCACTACCGCAATCGTCATATGTACTACCTATGCAAAAGTAAATGCACAGGGCTGTGTAGCCATCAAAGCCGATGGCCCGTTCAGCAACATGGAGCATACTACGCAGGATACCTTAAACAAAGGCTGGGAACTTACCGCATCGTGGCGCTATTTTAAATCGTTTCGCCACTTTAAGGGCACTGATGAACAAAAACAACGCCAGGTAATAGGTAATGAGGTAATTAACCACCAGCATACTATTGATATCAACCTCACACGTAATTTTAACCAGTATTGGTCAGTTTCAGTTGGTATACCATATCTGGTAAATACCCGCTCGTCATTATATGAGCATGGCGGTAAAGAACGTCATAAATCATATTCAGAAGGTATCGGCGATTCACGTATCATTGTTAACCGCTGGTTGTTTGATAGTCGTAAAAGCAATGGTAATATTCAGGTTGGCTTAGGTATTAAGTTACCTACCGGCGATTTTAATTATAAATCCCATTTTTATAATGTGATCCCATCCGAGCGTCCTGTTGATCAATCTATCCAGTTGGGTGATGGCGGCGTTGGCATTATTGCCGAAGCAAATGGCTACCTGGGCTTTGGCAGCGGATTTAGTGGCTATGGTAATTTATATTACATGAGCAATCCGCGCAATACTAACGGTACGCGCACATATCGCGAAACATTGAGCGCAACGCTTGCTAATGAAGCTATTTCGAGCGTGCCTGATCAGTATTTGGCCCGTTTAGGCGTTAACTATACCATAGCCAACGCATTCACTATATCTGCAGGTGGCCGTATTGAAGGTATTCCCGTTCATGACCTTATTGGCAAAAGCGACGCTTTTCGTCGTCCGGGATATATCATTTCTGCAGAGCCGTCATTGAGCTATGCATTTAAAAGGATGAATATTTTTGCCAGTGTACCAATCGCCCTTAAACGTGATCGTACACAAAGCGTTACCGATAAAGAAAACTCGATAGCTACCGGTACCTATGTTATAGGTGATGCTGCATTTGCAGATTATGCTATCAATTTTGGTGTGTCGTTTAAATTTTGAGATTATATATTCTACTTAGTTGATTTGGTTAAAGCCGGGAGTGAGATCCCCGGCTTTTTTTATTAAACACTAATTCTCACAAATTGAATCGGATTTGCACTAAACATGCTGTTTGAGTAGCAATTTTAAGTACGGTTTTTTGAATTTTAGCTATTGAAATTCGTGTAATTCAAATAAATTCTCCCCGGCTTACAGCATTCGTGCAAAAATATTTTTTTTGATACTTTTTTACTTAAAAACAATAGTTTTACGTTCATGAACACTCCCGAAGAAAACTTTGCAGCGTTAGGTTTAAACCTGCCGCCTGCCCCAAAACCGCTTGGCGTTTATAAACCATGTTTAGTTGATGGTAAATACCTTTATCTGTCGGGCCATGGCCCTGTACAGGATGATGCATCGCTAATAATCGGTCGCGTTGGCGACACCGTAAGCCAGGAAGATGGTAAACTTGCAGCACAACAGGTAGGTTTAACTATGTTAGCTACAATTAAAGCAAACATTGGCAGTTTTAATAAAATTAAGCGTGTTATCAAAGTATTGGGTATGGTAAACTGCACACCTGAATTTGAAAAGCACCCTTTCATTATTAACGGCGCGAGCGAACTATTTGCTAAAATTTGGGGCGAAGAGAATGGTATAGGCGTACGCAGTGCGGTAGGTATGGGATCATTACCTGATAATATCCCGGTTGAGATTGAAGCGCTATTTGAATTAGAATAGATCCGTAATCCTTATTCTGCAGAGGCGCATTACATGTGCCTCTCGCTTGCAAAGCCACATTCCAGGTGGCTCTGTATATTTGGAGACGTATGTGATGCGTCACTACCTATAAAAAATATATAAACCATGACCCCTAACTGGTATATTATAAACGATATCGACAAGTTGGACACCCCGGCGCTGGTGGTTTATCCCGACAGGGTTAAAACAAACATAGCTACGCTTACCGGCATGATCGATGATGTTGCCCGTTTGCGCCCGCATGTTAAAACCTACAAGAATGCTGAGGTTACGGGTTTGTTGTTAGCAGCAGGCATCCGGAAGTTTAAATGTGCTACCATTGCCGAAGCAGAACTCCTGGCCATGAGCAAAGCGCCCGATGTTTTGTTGGCTTACCAACCCGAAGGCCCAAAACTGCACCGTTTTATCAGGCTCGTCCATGCCTATCCGCAAACTCATTTTTCTTGTTTGGTTGATAATTCATCATCGGCAACGGAGATCTCTGAGGCCGCGCTAAGGTTTAAAACCAATATCGATGTGTATCTTGATATGAATGTCGGCATGAACCGCACAGGTATAGCACCTGGGTTTGATGCCCTGCAGCTTTATATGGATTGTGGGGTGTTGCCGGGTATAAATCCGGTTGGCTTGCATGCCTATGACGGCCACATTCATGATGTTGACCTGCAGAAACGGGCCGACAGGTGCAATTTTGCGTTTGATCCGGTAATGAAACTCCAGCAAACCATAAAAAGTAAAGGCTATCCAGAACCGGTTATTGTTGCCGGCGGTTCGCCTACTTTTCCAATTCACGCCAGGCGTAAATACGTTGAATGCAGTCCCGGTACTTTCGTTTACTGGGATAAAGGTTACCAGATGGGCATGCCCGAGCAGGATTTTTTACCTGCAGCATTGGTAGTTACAAGGGTAATATCGCTGCCGGCTGCAACAAAGCTTTGTTTGGATGTTGGTCATAAGTCGATATCTGCCGAGAACGAATTGAGCAAACGTATTTACTTTTTAAACGCTCCGGAGCTTTACCCTGTAAGTCAAAGCGAGGAACATTTAGTGGTGGAGGCCGGTGCTAACCATAAATATAAAGTGGGCGATGTGTTCTATGGTATTCCGCATCATGTTTGTCCTACGGTAGCGCTGTATGAGCGTGTTTACACTATAGAAAAAGAAAATATTAGCGGCGAATGGCTTAACAAAGCCCGCGACCGCAAGATCACTATTTAATAGCCAAATAATATGTTTGTTGTAGATGCTCATTTGGATTTAAGCATGAATGCCCTTGAGTGGAACCGCGACCTTACGCGCCCGCTTGCCGAAGTAAATAAACGCGAAGATGGTTTAACTGATAAACCTGACCGAGCCAAAGCTGTTGTTACCTTGCCCGAATTGCGTAAAGGAAATATTGGCCTGGTGGTAGCTACACAAATAGGGCGTTACGTAGCACCTGATAATCCTTTGCCGGGCTGGCACTCGCCGGAACAGGCCTGGGCCCAAACCCAGGGACAGGTAGCCTGGTACAAAGCCATGGAAGATGCCGGGGAAATGGTGCAGGTGAACGATCTGGCATCTCTTGAAAAACATCTTCAATTTTGGAATGACGGTACACCGACCGAGAAGAAACCGGTAGGGTATATTTTAAGTTTGGAAGGGGCTGATTCGATAGTAACTGTTAAGCACCTGGAACGGGCCTATAACTATGGCCTGAGGGCTGTGGGCCCGGCACATTATGGCCCTGGCAGGTATGCTCAGGGTACCGATGCTACCGGCTATATGGGCCCCAGGGGGCATGAACTGCTTAAGGAAATGGAGCGCCTGAATATCATTTTAGATGCTACCCACCTTTGCGACGATAGTTTTTGGGAGGCACTTGATCATTTTAACGGCCACGTTTGGGCCAGTCATAACAATTGCCGTGCGCTGGTAAACCATAACCGGCAGTTTAGCGATGAAATGATTAAAGTATTGATTGACCGCGGAGCGGTGATTGGCGCTGCTCTTGATGCCTGGATGATGGTACCGGGTTGGGTGAGGGGAGTATCCACACCCAAAGGAATGAACTGCAATATGGAAGTTATGGTTGATCATATCGATCATATTTGTCAGATAGCCGGCAACGCCCTGCATGTAGGCATGGGTACCGATTTGGATGGCGCTTTCGGTAGGGAACAATGCCCTTATGATCTGGAAACCATTGCCGATCTTCAAAACGTTCCTGATCTGCTAAAAAAACGCGGTTATACCGATGAGGATATCCAAAATATGATGCACGGCAACTGGCTGCGGTTTTTAAGGAGTGCCTGGGCATAAGTTCAGTTTGCAGTTTTTGGTTTGCAGTGGGCCGCAGTCTTTCCACAGAGAATGACAAAGCGGTGAAGACTTACGAAGTTTTAAAAACTTCGTAAGTCTGGATTCTTAAGCTGGTCGAAGTTTAGTGATAGCGTAACATCGATCAGGAATCGGGTTTTTGACCAATCATCTTTCATTGGTATTTTATGAGAAAACTTTTCCTGCTGATTCTTGCTGTAGTATTTGTTAGCTGCAATAAGCTTACACCAGCCGGATTCTGGAAAAATTTTGACACCGATCATATCATTGAAAACAGCAGCGACCAGGGACCGCGGGGGTGGACACCGTACTATTACATGGAAAAATCAAACCAATATTTATAATGGTGCAGATGTAATCGGATTTGCCGAAAGTAACGGCTGGAAGTTATCAAATACAGAAATTATTGATACGCTTGCAGATAAAAATGTCTCTATAAAAAATGGAGGTAATAAATTACCGGAAGATGCGGATTTGGCTATTTATGGAGGTAACACTGACGGCGATTTAAGATTTTCGGGTTGTGTTAATGGCGGCTGCACGTTATATGAGTTTGATTCGGGTTGGACGAAGGTAGAGGAGGATGAAACAATAAGCGCAAAAGGCTATATATTAATCAGTGCCAATAGAACCCGGATGGCAATGTTTCATTCGTGGGGTGAATAGTTGTGAGTCCGCAAGTAGGAGGTCCGACAGTCTTAAGCTGGTCGAAGTTTAGCGGTAGCGTAACTTCGACCTAAAAACCGTGGAAGCATCCTGCTTCCGTATCAGGGTTGTAAGCTAATTGATGCCAATCGTCATCGGGTATCTCGGTTAAGCTTTCAGCTTAACCGATTTTGGGACGAAGTTACGCTATCGCTAAACTTCAACCAGGAATGGGACGAAGTTACGCTATCGCTAAACTTCAACCAGGAATGGGACGAAGTTACGCTATCGCTAAACTTCGACCAGGAATGAGCGTTAGGCTTAGCGGATACCGGCCCGGATCGTAAGGCCTGCAGGCGTATGAGCGGATAGCCCGCCCGTTAGCTAACGGGAACGCCCATATTACATAAGTGCTTAATATTTTGAAAGACAAAATATCCCTACCGAGCTACTTTTTGTACTCACTATAGCTAAACGAATAAACAACGTTCAAATCCAGCCTATTATTCATAATATGGTAAAACAAACCTTACGTTAACGTATTTTTAACTAATTAAATCTACTTTGCAAAACGCTTACCTTAAATGGGGATAGTGTAAATTGCCATCTATACTATGAATGCAGAACAATCAAGGTTAAAGGATACAGGCTGGAAAAAGTGGGGGCCTTATGTAAGCGACCGCCAGTGGGGGACCGTACGTGAAGATTACAGTGCAAATGGCGACGCATGGAACTACATTACACATGATATGGCCCGCAGTAAAGCTTACCGCTGGGGTGAGGAAGGTATAGCCGGCATTTGCGACAGGCAGCAATACCTTTGCTTTGCAATTGCATTGTGGAACAAGAAAGATCCTATTATTAAAGAGCGTTATTTTGGCCTCAGTAACCCGGAAGGCAATCATGGCGAGGATGTGAAGGAGATGTACTATTATTTGGATAGCACACCTACACATTCGTACATGAAAACGCTGTATAAATATCCCCAAAACGAGTTTCCATACAGCTGGCTTGTTGATGAAAACAAACGCCGCAGCCGTCAGGAGCCCGAGTTTGAGATCATGGATACCGGTATTTTTGATCGTAATGAATATTTTGATGTTTTTACAGAATATGTCAAAAATGCACAGGAAGATATCCTGATAAAAATAACCATTCATAACAGGAGTGATAAAGATGCACCGCTTAATGTAATGCCCACTTTATGGTTCCGAAATACCTGGGGCTGGGGATATGATTCGCGCAAACCGGATCTTTGCAGCTCGTCGGAAAAAGTGATCAGCATTTTTCATAAGGACCTTGGCCAGATGTGGTTGCATACAGACGGAGAGGGGCAATTGCTGTTTTGCGACAACGAAACAAACTCGCGCAAGCTTTACAATTATGACGATGGCCGTAAATATTATAAGGATGGTATAAACGATTATATTGTTCATGGTGCAGACTCGGTAAACCCCAAAAATACAGGGACCAAGGTTGCCGTTAACTATGATCTGAATATTCCTGCCGGCAAAAGCGTAACCCTGCGCCTGCGCCTTTCAGAAGATGCCAATTATAGTTTTGAAGATTTTGACGAGGTTTTTGCGGTGCGCCAAACCGAAGCCGACCAGTTTTATAATGATATCCACGGTGCTACCATGAACCCCGACCGGCGTCTTATCCAACGGCAGGCTTTTGCGGGGATGCTTTGGAACAAACAGTTTTTTTATACCGATGTACGCCATTGGCTTAGCGGTGATAAAGGAATGCCCCGGCCGCCTGCTCAAAGGCTTAATGCCCGCAACAGCAAGTGGACGCACCTCAACACAAGGGATATTATTTCTATGCCGGATAAGTGGGAATATCCATGGTTTGCTGCCTGGGACCTGGCCTTTCACTGCCTGCCGCTGGCAACCGTTGATATGGCTTTTGCCAAAAATCAACTCATCCTGCTTACCCGCGATTGGTATATGCATCCTAACGGTCAGTTGCCTGCTTATGAATGGGATTTTGGCGATGTTAACCCTCCGGTACATGCTATGGCTGTATGGAATGTTTATAAAACAGATAAGGAAAATAACAATGGCAAAGGGGATACTTATTTCCTGGAGCGGGTTTTTCATAAGCTGATGCTCAATTTTACCTGGTGGGTTAACCGTAAGGATCAATCGGGTAATAACATTTTTGAAGGTGGTTTCCTGGGCATGGATAATATTGGTGTTTTTGATCGTAACATGCATTTGCCTTCGGGGCAACATTTGGAGCAGGCCGATGGTACCAGCTGGATGGCCATGTATTCGCTTAACCTGCTGCGCATTGCTACCGAGCTTACAGAAACTGATAACGCTTATGCCGATATCGCTTCCAAGTTTTTTGAGCATTTCATTTATATAGTTGGTGCTATGTCAAACCTCGGCGAAAACAACGAAGGGCTTTGGGATGATGAGGATGGCTTTTTTTACGATCAGATCCGTTTTCCGGACGATGGTTCTGTAAAAATGCGGGTGAGAAGTATAGTTGGGTTGATCCCCTTGTTTGCTACCGAAGTGCTTGATGAAAAAGATATTATGGAAAGCCCGGTTTTTAAAGACCGCATGAAATGGTTTGCCGAAAACCGGCCTGATCTTGCATCGCTGGTTTCACGTTGGAATGAGAAGGGAAACAACGGCAAGCACCTGATAAGTTTGCTGCGTGGTTACAGGATGAAATCGTTGCTTAAATACATGCTTGATGAAAATGAATTTTTGAGCGACTATGGCATCCGTTCTCTGTCAAAATATCACCTTAAACATCCATATCATGTTTCTGTCAATGGCGTCGAATTTGGCATTACGTACGTGCCCGGCGAGAGTGACAGCGGCCTTTTTGGAGGTAATAGCAACTGGCGAGGACCTATCTGGATGCCGATCAATTACCTGATCATTGATAGTTTGCACAGGTTCCATATGTTTTATGGCGATGAGTTTAAAATAGAGTGCCCAACCGGTTCGGGAAACTTTATGAACCTGAAAGAGATAGCAAATGAGCTTTATGCCCGGGTTTCCAAACTATTTATGAAAAATGAAAATGGTGAGCGGCCCGTATATGGCAAAAATTCCAAATTACAAACCGATCCGAATTTTAAAGATCATATCTTGTTTTATGAGTTTTTTGACGGCGATACCGGTCTTGGGCTGGGTGCTGCCCACCAAACCGGCTGGACGGGGCTAATAGCAAATTGCCTGTATTTGGAGTAACGTTTGTGAGTTCCTGGTATTGATAATTGGAAGGCAATTAACCTGAAAATAACCTAATTTTATAGGTCTAAAATGAAACCAATGGCAAACCACCAGGAAACGCTACCACAAAAGGCTTCGGACGTAGCAGATATAGATTTAGGTATTGAAACCTTACTAAAAGTTACAGCCAGTACCGATCAGCGCCTGAGCGATATGGCGGATAACAAGGCGCAGATCCTGATCACGGTTAATTCCATTATCATTTCGGCCATTATAAGTCTGGTGCTTCGAAAGCTTAAGGATAATTCTTTTTTGATACTGCCATCGTATTTATTGCTTACGGTTAGTTTGGCCACTATGATTTTGGCTATTTTATCAACGCGTCCGTCGATACCGAGGGGGAAGTTCAGCACCAAAGATATTGACGATAAGAAAGCCAATCTGCTGTTTTTCGGTAATTTTTACCGTATGAAACTGGATGACTTTGCTGCTGGTATGAAAAACGTACTGCACGATAAAGAATACCTGTATGATAGCCTTATAAAAGATATCCATACACAAGGCGTGGTGCTTGGCCGCAAATACCGCCTGCTAAGGGCAGCGTATAATGTTTTTATGTTTGGATTGATCATCGCCATTATAACTTTCATTGTATCGTCAATGGTGCATAACAGTCTGCCTGAGATTGTTTGATCAATGTCCTTACAATAGATGATAGTTTATTATTTTAATCCGTTTTTTGCGTTAGGGATAGTAGCGGATACCGGCCCATGAGCGTAATGCCTGCAGGCGTATGAGCGGATAGCCCGCCCGTTAGCTAACGGGAACGCCCATATACTTATTTAAAAAGCAATATCCCGAAAATCGCGAATTGCCAATCTGTTTGAGTTGTGTACCTCCGGCACACTAAAAAATGATTTATTTTATCTACAAACCTTTTGCACCTCTGGTGTAATTTATGGGATTTTAATTAACGCTTTTGTACAGTAAACTAATCATTACGGCTACGCCAACGAATACAACTATTCCTCACATGCAAGCCTTAAGCTTTCCGTATCACGCCTTTGCCAGCTTTGAGCTTTAAAAACTATTGTGTAAAAAAGACACAATAAAATTTCTTTGCTCATCATTAATTAGTTAGCTTTACTGTACCAGTTAATTATTAACCATTATCAGCATGATTTACAGCAGAAGAAATTTTATTAAAGGCACCGGCGCATTGGTGCTTGGCGGCATGGCCTTATCGGGTAAGGCAGCAAGTTTTTTGAGTAATATGGAGCACCATCCTGTAGGGCTGCAATTGTTTACTTTTTTCGGCATTATTGATGAAGATGTTAAGGGCACGCTAAATAAAATTGCTGCTATAGGCTACAAGGAGCTGGAGTCGGCTTTTAGCAAAAAAGGCGGCTACTACGGGATGAAGCCTAAGGAATTTAAAGCGTCGGTAAATGATATGGGCATGAATTGGGTTTCGCATCACGTACTGGGTGCCCCGTTTAAATTACCTCCTGGAGCAAAAATGCCCGTTGGCGCTGATGGCAAACCAATGGTACTGCCACCGGTGCTGAACCTGCGCGATAATATGCAGCAGGTGGTAGATGAAGTTGCCGAGGGTGGTGTTAAATACCTGGTTTGCGCAAATTCACCTACTGCTACACTTGACGAAATAAAATCGACCATTGAGGTATTGAACAAAACAGGGGAGGCCGCAAAAAAGGCGGGTATTCAGTTTGCGTACCATAACCATGATATGGAATTTCATGCTATTGATGGCAAAGTACCCTATGATATGTTGCTAAGCGAAACTGATGCAAATAATGTTAAAATGGAGCTTGATTTGGCCTGGGCCGTTAAGGCCGGTAAAAACCCGGTTGATATGTTTAAGGAACACCCGGGTCGTTTCCCGCTGTGGCATGTAAAGGATCTGGATGCTGCAAGGGAAAATATACAACCCGTAGGTGGCGGTAACATTGATTTTAAACCAATTTTTGCAGCGGCAAAATCGGCAGGCATGCAGCACTTTTTTGTAGAACATGATATGCCTAAAGATGCTTTTGCCAGTATTACCGCCAGTATGGCTTATCTAAAAGATAAGCTGATGGTGTAAATAAATATTAGTACCCCTAAATTACTAACTATTGATTGTTTTTTAATAAAACAACAGCCGGTAAACAAGGTTTTTATCGGCTGTTTTATTTATGGCCGATCTTTTTAGTTTTGATTTTGGTCTGTTTTTATTTTTACTAATTGTTTATGGCATAGTTTTGTTGCAAATCACTGCTTCTTTTGGAAAAACCATGGCTTAACAATTACATAACGCGCCATAATTTTGATTTAACCTGCCTGATGAGTAATTTAAGGCGATAAAACATTATCTATATCGAAGGCCCATGGCAGAAACAGGCACCGAGCAGCTAAAAAAGGTTTTAAAACCTATTCATTTATGGGCAATAGCAGTCGGTCTTGTTATTTCCGGTGAGTATTTCGGGTGGAATTTAGGTTGGGCTGTTTCGGGTACGGTTGGCCTGTTGATAGCTACACTGGTTATCACCTTAATGTATATTACCTTTATTTTTAGTTACACCGAACTTACTGCGTCAATACCTCATGCCGGCGGTGCATTTGCATACGCATACAGGGCTATGGGGCCCTTCGGTGGCTTAGTAGCCGGTTATGCTACTCTTGTGGATTTCCTGGTTGCTACGCCTGCGGTAGCGGTTTCTTTGGGCAGTTATCTTCATTTTCTGTATCCGGCTATTCCGATAACGGAGGCTGCCATGGGTTTTAATATCCTTTTTATTATGCTTAATATGCTGGGTGTAAAGGAATCGGCTACATTCTCGGTATTTATTACCATACTTGCCGTAGTTGAGCTGATGCTTTACCTGGGTATTGTTTCGCCGCACTTTAAAATGGTAAACTACTTTACCAATCCTATGCCTTTTGGCTGGGCCGGTGTGTTTGCGGCATTGCCTTTTGCCGTATGGTTTTACCTGGCTATTGAAGGTGTGGCCATGGTGGCCGAAGAAGTTGAAAATCCGAAAAAAAACATTCCACTCGGCTATATTTCGGCAATTATAACGCTGGTAGTACTGGCTCTTGGCGTAATGGTTATAACCGGCGGCCTTACCGACTGGCGCAAACTAAGTAATTTGGATTATCCATTGCCCGAAGCTATTGGGATAGTGCTGGGTAAAGGTAATGGCTTAACCAAAATATTTGCCAGCATAGGCTTGTTTGGGTTGATAGCATCCCTGCATGGCATTATCCTTGCCTCATCGCGGCAGGTGTTTGCTATGGCGCGCAGCGGGTATTTGCCCCGGATGCTGTCTGATATCAATCATAGATTTAAAACGCCGCATTGGGCGCTTGTAGTGAGCGGAGTGGTAAGCTCTATTTTTATTTATAAGTTTAAAACAGATCAGATCATCATGCTATCGGTACTTGGTGCCGTGGTAATGTACATTATGAGCATGCTGAGCCTGTTTATACTGCGCAAAAAAGAACCTCGTTTAAGCAGGCCGTTCCTGGCCCCGGCATATCCGGTTTTCCCTGCGATTGCTTTAATAATTTGTATAGTGTGTTTAATAGCAACAATATATTTTAATCCTGATATGAGCCTCATTTTTGCAGGAGGATTGGTAATTGTATTGTTAATTTTTACGGCTATGGGTAAACATAAAGTAGCTTTAACCGAGGATATGATGAACGCCCCTGCTGAAGAAGTCATTAATCATTAGGTCATTGAGTCATTTGTTTTACCTCTATGCAATAATGACCTAATGATGCAATGAAATAATGATATAAAAGAATGTACCGCCACAATATACATCACAAGGTTTATAAGTTTCCCAGCCTTAAAGCATTGCTGGGCAAAGCTTCGCCTTACCGCTCGGGCGATGAGCTGGCCGGGTTGTGTGCCGGCGGATATGAAGAACGTGTGGCTGCGCAAATTACCCTGGCCGATGTGCCGCTCAAAAACTTTTTGAATGAAGTGGTTATTCCATATGAGGATGACGAAATTACCCGGCTCATTATTGACCATCATGACGAAGTGGCGTTTAGTCATATCAGCCACCTAACTGTAGGCGAGTTGCGCGACTGGTTATTGAGCGATGAAACCGACTGCGCTACTTTAACAACTATAGCCCCAGGCCTAACCCCCGAAATGGTAGCAGCAGTATCCAAACTCATGCGGAACCAGGATCTGATAGCTATGGCCAATAAATGCCAGGTTGTTACGCGCTTTCGCAATACCATTGGATTAAAAGGTCATTTCAGTACCCGTTTGCAGCCCAACCACCCAACTGATGATCCGCGGGGAGTGGCGGCGAGTATTATTGATGGTTTGTTGTTTGGCAGCGGTGATGCTGTTATCGGTATTAACCCGGCAACTGATAGTCCGGCGGCGGTGAGCAGTTTATTAACGTTGATGGACGAGTTACGGCATCGGTTTGAGATACCGACACAAACCTGTGTATTGAGCCATATTACTACCACATTGCAACTGGTTAATAAAGCTGCACCGGTTGATCTCTGCTTTCAATCTATTGCCGGAACAGAAAAGGCCAATGCAAGTTTTGGGGTTAATTTAGGCTTGATTGAAGAAGCTTACCAGGCTACGTTATCATTAAAGCGGGGCACGGTAGGTAATAATGTTATGTATTTTGAAACGGGGCAGGGTAGTGCACTATCAGCTAATGCCAATTTTGGTGTAGATCAGCAAACCTGCGAGGTGCGTGCCTACGCCGTTGCACGAAAGTTTAACCCTTTGCTGGTAAATACGGTAGTTGGGTTTATTGGCCCTGAATATTTGTATGATGGCAAGCAGATCATCCGTGCTGCGCTTGAAGATCATTTTTGCGGTAAGCTTTTGGGCCTGCCCATGGGTGTTGATGTTTGCTACACCAACCATGCCGAAGCCGATCAGGACGATATGGACAACCTGCTTACGCTGCTGGGTGTAGCAGGCTGCAATTTTGTAATGGGCATTCCCGGGTCGGATGATATTATGCTTAATTACCAGTCAACCTCATTTCACGATGCCTTATACCTGCGTAAGGTGCTTGGATTGAAGCCTGCGCCCGAGTTTGAAGCCTGGCTGATAAAACAGGGGATAGTTGATGATAAAGGGAATATGCTGCCGGTGAGTGAGCACGGGTTGTTGGGGGGATTTTATTAGATAAGAAGATAAAAATATGTCATTGCGAGGCACGAAGCAATCGCACGTAAGTATATCGACTCTGTATAGCAAGCGATTGCTTCGTGCCTCGCAATGACATGGTCTTCAATTAGTAAACTGTTAAATGAAACGAAACATCCCACATGAAATTGGGCCATTGAAGGCTTTGCAGGAGTTTACTTCTGCAAGGATAGCTATTGGCCGGGTGGGGACAAGTATCCCGCTGAAGGAGTCGCTTGAGTTTAAATTGGCGCATGCACACGCACGGGATGCTGTATACTCGGAATTAGATTTGGGCAAGCTAACCGATGCCCTCAAACATTTCGAACTGCCTGTTTTGCAACTGCACAGCCGGGTAACAGATCGCCGGCAATACCTGCAACGCCCAGATCTTGGGCGTAAGCTAAATGAAGCTTCCCTGAACGAATTAAATGGTTATAGCGCAGAAAGCGATGTTGCTATCATGATGGTTGATGGGCTTTCGGCAACAGCGGTAAATGAAAATGCTGTTGGGTTGCTGGATGCACTTATTCCCCTATTGGTTGCCAATGGTTTAAAGCTGGCACCCATAAGCCTTGTTGAACAGGGTAGGGTGGCTATAGGCGATGATATAGGCTATGGGCTGAATGCCAAACTCTCACTGATCCTTATCGGGGAGCGCCCGGGCTTAAGCTCCGCCGATAGTTTGGGGGCTTACCTCACTTATAAGCCCAAACCCGGCTTAACTGATGAATCGCGCAATTGTGTATCCAATATTCGTCATAAGGGCCTTACTTATAAAAAAGCCGCAAAAAAGATTTTCTATTTAATAAACGAAGCTTTCAAACGGAAGCTATCGGGAGTGGAGTTGAAAGATAATGCGGGGTTGATAGAGTCTTAAGTTTCAAGTCGGAAGTCATAAGAAGCTGTCTAATAATAAAAGCGTCATTGCGAGGTACGAAGCAATCCCCGATTGGCAGAGCCGCTATGCAGTTCTCTCTGTATAGTTTGGGATTGCTTCGTACCTTATAATGACGATTCTTCGTAATACTTTCTGACTTTATACTTAAAACTTCGTACTTAAGACTTATTTCCTCCTCGCTTCAATATACCCGTTAAATGATATCGGATCGCGGTTGGTACTGGTTACCTGCAGTGAGCCAAAACCATCATGGGAGATACTTAAGTTGAATGTTTGAACATCGCGCCAGTCGGCCATGTTTTTTTCTTTGGGCTTGATCGTGATATTCCAGCCGCTTCCCTTCTTTGCCGATGAGTAGCTGAATTTTGTGGTATTTACCTTAATACCACCATCAGTTGTTCCGGGAGGAGGAGCTACGTAAGCCCGCCCGAAATAAGGCAGGAATGATACAATGGTATCTTTCCCAACAATCAAATCATAGTCGGAGGTTAAAGGGCGCGTTCCTCCCCGCATAGGCAAGGCAAAAGTTGCTTTAAAAACAAAGTTTTGCGCTTCAACCATTTGTTTTATTTCGGCTTGCTTAGCTGCTTTCTTTTCGGCTTTGGTTTGAGCATTTGTTACGTTAACCCCAATAAATATGAATGCAGCCAAAAGGCTTATTCTGTTTAAGATCTTCATGATATAAATGTTTAAGTGGTTAGACGATAAAGAGTTATTTAGGTTTAAGTACACTCAAATTTAAACAATCTTTTAAATAAAAAGCCCTGTGGGTAATTCGGTAGATTTAAGCACTAAAAAGATATTGGAAAAATTATGTTCCAGCTATTTAACAGAAAAAAATTAAAGCGCCCTGTACAGGATTGGGAATTGGTGCTTACGAAAACGGCGATTTTATCGGGATTGAAAGTAATGGTCAAATCTGCAAAATAACACACGACCCTTTGGAAATTATACCACTTGAAGAAAGCTTACAAGAAATACTTTTAATGTAAAAAGGCCATCCGAAACAGATGGCCTTTAAATAACTTCCTGGTTATTCTTATATCAAACTAACGCTGCGTTTAACAAATTCGGTTAATTCAGCGCCGGTTAATAAACCTTGCGACAGTAAAGCAAGGTCAAATGCCTGTTTTGAAAGCTGCGCTTGTACGGTTTCGTCTTCTTCCTGTAAAATGCGGCTTACCAATTTATGGTTGCCATTCACAATAACTTTATAGTTATCAGGCATATTACCGTAGAAACTCATGCCGCCACCCATAGCTGCCATATCTTTCATACGGCGCATAAACTCGTCCATAGTTACGGTAACCGGTAACTCGTCCGGGTTAAGACTTTCAATTTGAACGCTATAAGCAGGTTTGTTAATGGCCTTATCAAAAATGCCTTTTACTTTGGTTGTCTGCTCTTCGGTTAATACAATTTCAGGGGCATCATCCTTTTTAATCAGCTTGTCGGCTACATCAGCGTCAACGCGTTTTAAGGATGTTTTCTCTAATTTCTGCTCCAACTGACTGATGAAGTGATTATCGATAGGCGAGTTCATCACCAGCACATCATAACCCTTTTTATTGGCCGATTGGATAAATGAATCCTGTTTTGCCGGATCGTTGGTGTAAATATAAACCAGCTGACCGTCTTTATCTGTTTGGTTGGCTTCAACTTTATCCTTGTATTCGGGCAGGGTGAAGTTTTCTTTTTCTGTATTGGTCACCAACACAAAATCTTTGGCTTTGTCATAAAACTTGTCTTCGCTCACCATGCCGTATTTAACAAACAGGCCAATGTCTGTCCATTTTTCTTCATAAGCTTTGCGGTCGGCTTTGAAAAGTTCTGACAATTTATCAGCTACTTTTTTGGTGATATAGCTGTTGATCTTTTTAACGTTACTGTCGGCCTGTAAAAAGCTTCGTGATACGTTAAGTGGAATATCCGGTGAATCAATAACACCATGTAACAGCATTAAAAATTCAGGAACAATATCTTTTACCTCGTCGGTAATAAATACCTGGCGGCTGAATAATTTGATCTTGTTTTTCTGGAACTCGAAATCGTTTTTCAGCTTAGGGAAGTACAGCACACCGGTAAGGTTGAACGGATAATCAACATTAAGGTGGATCCAGAACAATGGATCTTCGCTGAATGGATAAAGCTGTTTGTAAAAGTCAAGATAATCTTCGTCTTTTAATTCAGACGGTGCTTTTGTCCAGATAGGGTTGGTAGTGTTGATGATGTTATCAACCTCAACTGAAGTATATTTTGGTTTGCCTTCTTCGTCAACGCCATCTTCTTCAGATTCTGTTTTTGTGCCGAATTTAATAGGTACAGGTAAAAACTTGCAATATTTATCAAGGATCTCCTGAAGCCTGTGCTCGCTTAAAAACTCAGCCGATTCGTCATTGATAAACAGGGTGATCTCGGTGCCGCGTTCTTCTAAAATGCCTTCACCGATTTCAAATTCGGTGCTGCCATCACAAACCCAGAAAGCAGGCTCTGCGCCTTCCTGGTATGACAGGGTTTGGATCTCTACTTTATCAGCTACCATGAAAGCCGAATAGAAGCCTAAACCGAAGCGACCAATGATCTCGTTGGCATCTTTAGCTTCCTTGAATTTCTCCATGAACTCGGTAGCACCTGAAAAAGCGATCTGGTTGATATACTTTTTGATCTCTTCGGCGGTCATACCAAGACCGTTATCGCTAATGGTGATTGTCTTTTTGTCTGCATCAAAAGCTACCTCAACGCGCAGGTCGCCAAGTTCGCCAGTGTATTGGCCTAATGAAGCTAAACGTTTAATTTTTTGGGTAGCATCTACCGCGTTTGATACCAGCTCGCGCAAAAATATCTCGTTATCAGAGTATAAGAACTTCTTAATGATCGGGAAAATGTTCTCGGTGTGGATCGAAATGCTGCCTTTTTCTTGCATAACTATATTTTAATATGGTTGATTTAATGTTTATTGCAATTGCATCATCAATGTATGTTCCAATTGTTAATGTATTGTCAAAATGGCAGGCATCTCCGCTCGTCATTGCGAGGCACGAAGCAATCCTTAACTTTAAGGAGCGACTATGCAAATGCCTCTGCACTGTTCGCAATTGCCACGCTGCGCTCACAATGACGGTCTTTTGATAAAGCCACTCTTAACAGCTTCTGAGACAAAAAAATAAGGGATAAACATTTAAGCTTATCCCTTACCATATAAAGATTGATTATATCGTTAACTGGCCATCATTTTAATAAATGAGGCTAATTTCTCTTTCATTTCTCTTCTGTCAACAATGAAGTCAAGGAAACCGTGCTCTTGTACAAACTCGGCAGTCTGGAAACCTTTAGGAAGGTCTTTTTTGATCGTTTCTTTAATTACCCTTGGGCCGGCAAAGCCTATCAGCGCGCCCGGTTCGGCAATATTGATATCGCCCAACATAGCGTATGATGCTGTTACACCACCGGTAGTAGGATCAGTAAGTAAAGAAATGTACGGAACTTTTGCCTGTGCCAGCAAAGCCAGTTTGGCCGATGTTTTAGCCATTTGCATCAGTGAAAATGCAGCTTCCATCATACGGGCACCACCAGATTTAGAGATCATCAGGAACGGAACTTTATGCTGAATCGAATAATCGATAGAACGTGCTATCTTTTCACCAACAACAGATCCCATTGATCCGCCTATGAAGTTAAAGTCCATACAGGCTATAACGATGTCCTGGCCGTCAATTTTACCAACGCCAGCCCTTATTGCGTCTTTTAAACCTGTTTTATTTTGAGTTTCTTTAAGCCTGTCTGTGTACTTTTTGGTGTCCTCAAAATGAAGTGGGTCGCCGGAAGTAAGGTCAGGAAAAAGTTCTGTAAACTCGTTATTATCAAATAGTACCGAAAAATATTCTTTTGAACCTATGCGCAGGTGGAAGCCACAGTAATGGCACACATATTGATTTTCTACCTGTTCTGAATAGTGTAAAGGTTTCTTACAATTAGGGCATTTATTCCAGATGCCATCGGGGGCTTCCTTCTTCTCCTCAGTGGTCGTAATTATCCCTTTCAACTCTCGTTTAAACCATGCCATATCTGTGTCTAACTCTTTCAATTGGGTACAAAGAAACAAAAAATATTAAACATGTGGTGCCGGTATATAAAAAGTTATAGAGCTGTAAATTGTTTGCTGAAATTTTAAGTACTTATTTAATGTTATTTTCGCAATAAAAGGATTGGATTATTAACGAATTATATCATATTTTTAAATTAAGCCTATTTTTACTATCGTTTTAATATACTTTGAACAATTCTTAACTCATTTCAATAAATTTTATAACTTCGAGCCCCAAATAAACGCTAATGGATTTAAAAAATTATAGAGGTGTTCTGCACGGCGATCAGGTGCAGGAACTATTTGAAGCAGCAAAAAAGCATCAGTTTGCTTTACCGGCAGTAAACGTTATTGGTACTAATACTATCAATGCAGTTATGGAAACAGCTAAGGCTGTTAACTCACCGGTTATTATTCAGCTGTCAAATGGCGGTGCACAGTTTTACGCCGGCAAATCATTGGATAATTCAAAACTTCAGGCCTGTATTTTAGGTGGTGTATCTGCTGCAAAGCACGTTCACCTTTTGGCTGAGCATTATGGCGTAGCAGTTATCCTGCACACCGACCATGCCGCTAAAAAATTATTACCATGGATAGATGGCTTGTTAGATCATGGCGAGAAATTTTTTGCTGAAACAGGCAAACCTTTGTTTTCATCACACATGCTTGACCTTTCGGAAGAGCCTATTGAAGAGAACATCGAAATTTCGGCCAAATACCTTGAGCGTATGGCTAAAATGGGCATGACCCTTGAAATTGAATTAGGTGTAACCGGCGGTGAAGAAGACGGTGTTGACAACTCTGATGTTGACAGCTCACGTTTATACACCCAGCCAGAAGAGGTTTCTTATTCATATGAGCACCTTTCAAAAGTAAGCCCTCGTTTTACTGTAGCAGCAGCTTTCGGTAACGTACATGGTGTTTACAAACCAGGTAACGTTAAATTACAGCCGGTTATTTTGCATAACTCACAAGAGTATGTTAAACAAAAATTTGGTTTAACTGCCGAAAAACCTATCAACTTTGTATTCCACGGTGGTTCTGGTTCAAGCCAGGAAGAGATCCGCGAAGCTATTTCATATGGTGCTATCAAAATGAACATTGATACCGATATGCAGTGGGCTTATTGGGAAGGCATTAAAGATTACTACAAATCAAAAGAAGGATACCTGCAAAGCCAGATCGGCAGCCCGGATGGCGAGGATTCTCCGAACAAAAAATATTATGACCCGCGCGTTTGGTTACGTAAAGGTGAAGAAAGCTTTGTAAAAAGACTTTCTGCTGCGTTTGAAGATCTTAACTGTATCGACGTTTACAGCAAATTATAATATTCATCAAAAACTAACAAAAGCGCTTGTACATTTGTTGTACAGGCGCTTTGTTGTTTAATGGCAGCAAGGCAGTCCCCCAAAAACAGTAAAAATCTGCTACCATGGTTAAAAACAAAAAAAAGAATTTATTTGAACGCTTTGCCAACTGGGCAACTATAGCCACCGGAAGTTCAGGTGCTTTTATCGGCGCTTTCGCGGTGATCATTGTTTGGGGGATAACAGGGCCTTTATTTCATTATTCTGACACATGGCAGCTGGTTATCAATACAGGTACCACCATAGTTACCTTCCTGATGGTTTTTTTGATCCAGAAATCACAAAACAAAGATTCAAAAGCTATACATTTGAAACTGAACGAACTGCTTGCATCGCACCAGGGAGCAAGCAACCGTATGGTTGATATTGAGGATATTACCGAAAAAGAGCTTGATCAGCTCCATAAGTTTTATGTAGAACTGGCCGATCTTGCCGAGGAAGAGGATGATATCACCTGCACGCACTCGATAGATGCCGCAAGGGAAAACCATACTACTAAACTTAATAATTTTAAAACGAAACCGCATTACATCAATGCCCGCAAAAATCATAGTAAAAAAAGTAACGGAGCAAGCCGAACTTGATATAGTACATGCCATTAGGCACGAAGTATTTGTTGTTGAACAAAACTGCCCGCCTGAGTTAGAGTATGAAAACGAAGATGTATCACATCATTTTTTAGCTACTGTTGATGAAGAACCTGCCGGTGCATGCCGCTGGCGTAAAACCGAAAACGGGTATAAGCTTGAACGCTTTGCTGTATTGAAAGCTTTTAGAGGGTTTGGCTTAGGGGCAGAAATGGTGAAAGCTGTTTTAGCCGATTTACCAGCTGATGCGGATTATATCTACCTTAATTCACAAACTCAGGCTGTTCCTTTTTATGCAAAACTGGGCTTTGAGGCATCAGGGCCGGAGTTTGAAGAAGCTGGCATCAAGCATTACAAAATGGTGAAGAAGTAAGAATGTTGCTATTTCTTTAAGGATAGAAAAAACGTCATTGCGAGGTACGAAGCAATCCCCTATAAGCAGGTCCGCCCTGTATAGTTTGGGATTGCTTCGTACCTCGCAATGACGATTCTTTGTAATTCTGTTGAAGGTTGGTAGCTCCCGAGAAAGAAATTATTTACTTTTCCTCTTTTCAGAAGCCTTGGCCATGGGGTTAAATTCAAGGCACAGGTTTATCCAGTAGTTCAAATCTTTGCTGGTTTGCAGGTTGAAATCTTCAACATAAACATACCCTTTCATTACCCGTTCACCGCTTAACATTTGATTGCAATTGCCTTTCTCAAGTTCAACCTGTGCTTGTTGTTCGCCAATCCGGCATAGAATATCATTGTCGCGCACACAAACGCACAGTTTGTCATCAACCATAAAACAAACGCCCTGAAACATTTTCTTTTCTTCCACTACGGGCAGATCCATCAATGCTTCGCGGATACGATCGGCCATTTTTTCGTTGTAAGCCATAGGATATATTATTTCACGCAAAGGCGCTAAGCCGCAAGGTTTAATCGACTACGGTGCCTTTGCGTGATGCAATTGTTGTTAGTTTCTATCAACGAATTTATAATTAGCCTCATTGTACCTGTCGCCGGTATTTGGGTACTTGGCTAAAACAGTTTCAATATCCTGCAAATCAGCTGCTGTCAATTCTACATCAACTGAGCCTGCGTTATCCAGCAAGTATTTTCTTCTTTTTGTTCCGGGGATGGGGATAATGTTATCGCCTTGTGCCAAAACCCATGCAAGTGCAAGTTGAGCAGGTGTACATTGTTTTTGAGCGGCAAGCTGTGCAAATTCATGCGCCAGGCCCATATTGTTTTCGGCATTTGCATCCTGGTAACGGGGAAGGCTTTTCCTGAAATCGTTATCAGCCAGTTTGGTTACGTCCAATGCATTGGTTACCAGGCCACGTACCAGCGGGCTAAACGGCACAAACGAAATACCTAACTCTTTGCAAACAGGTAATATTTCAGCCTCAACATCGCGGGTTAATAATGAATATTCGCTTTGCAAGGCGCTGATGGGATGTACCGCATGTGCGCGACGAACGGAGTTGGCCGAAGCTTCGGACAAACCAAGGTATTTTACTTTACCTTCTTTTACCAGGTCGGCCATGGCACCAACCATTTCCTCAACCGGTACATTGGGATCAATACGGTGTGCATAGTACAGATCGATCACATCTGTTTTTAAGCGTTTAAGGCTTTTTTCAACTGCTGTTTTGATATAAGCAGGAGAGCCGTCAAATTCGGTAAGTTTGCCGTCTGCACCAGCCCTGAAGCCAAACTTGGTAGCAATGAAGATCTTATCACGATTTGGCACTAATACCTTTGATACCAGCTCTTCATTGCGGCCGTTGGCATACACATCGGCCGTATCCCAAAAGTTAATGCCTATTTCTATCGATTTTTCAAGGGTTGCTATTGATTCATCATCATCCGGCTGGCCATAGGCATGGTTCATACCCATGCAGCCCAATCCAATAGCCGAAAGCTCAACTTCGGTGTTTCCTAATTTTCTGTATTTCATGATGTGGTAGTGTAATGTATAATGTAAAATTAAGTTAAATAGATTGTTGAAATCAAGGTAGTTTTATGATAGAATTGTAAAGTATTCATTGCAATTGATGAGTTCAATTCATATTTTCTAATTACTTTAATAAAAAAATCACGCGCCTGTCCAATTCCGGTTAGCCTGATCGTCTTTTGGTTTTTAACCATTAAATTCAAGAAACATGAACGAGTTCTTATTGATCTTCAGAAGAGATGTAGAAGCCAGCGCGGCACAACGGTCGCCGGAGCAAATGCAAACCATGATGAATTACTGGCGCGAATGGATTGGCGGTATTGCAGCACAAAACAAACTGGTTGCAGTTGGCAACAGGTTGGATACTAACGGCAGCGTAGTTAAGCCAGACAATGTGGTAACCGACGGTCCCTATGTAGAAGTTAAAGAAGCGATAGGCGGTTACAGCATTATTAAAGCGTCATCGCTGGAGGAAGCCACCGAGCTATCAAAAGGCTGCCCGATATTATCGGTAGGGGGTAGCGTTGAGGTTCGTCCTATTATCCCAATGGAAATGTAGAATGATTTTGCAGCCTTCCATACACGGGAGGCTGCTTGCTTTATGATGCAGCAAGATCAGCTTTTACCACATTTATTCCGCTCCGAATATCAAAAGATAATAGCAGTGTTATGCCATTATTTCGGCTTTGAACATATAGAAGCAGCCGAAGATATTGCCAGTGACACTTTTCTCACAGCTGCCGAAACATGGGGGATCAGGGGCTTGCCGGATAATCCCAAAGCATGGTTATATACCGTGGCCCGTAACAAAGCAACAGACTATGTAAGGCGCGGTTCAAAGTTTAAGCAAAAGATAGCCGAAGGATTTGCTACGGAGAATGATTGTGACGATACTCAGATAGATCTTTCCGATCAAAACATCAGCGACAGCCAGCTGCAAATGATGTTTGCCATTTGTCATCCAAGCCTTTCGGCCGAAGCGCAGATTGGCCTTGCGTTAAGGATCCTTTGCGGTTTTGGGATCGATGAAATTGCCGAGGCTTTTTTATCAAATAAGGAAACCATCAATAAACGCCTGTTCAGGGCAAAGGAGAAGCTTAGGGAGCAAAAGGTAAAGATAGTTTTTCCGGAGCCGGCCGATATTGTTAACCGGTTGGGCATTGTACTCAAAACTTTGTACCTGCTGTTTAATGAAGGCTATTATTCCAGTTGCCAAAGTGCCACATTGCGTAAAGACTTATGTTTGGAGGCCATGCGGCTTAACTATCTCCTAGTAGAAAATAAGCAAACCAACCTGCCCGAGGTAAATGCTTTATTATCATTGATGTGTTTTCACGCTTCACGTTTTGATGCCCGGATAGATGATAACGGCGAAATGATCCGTTATGATGACCAGGACAGGAAGCTTTGGAATGATGAGCTGATAGCAAAAGGTAAACACTACCTCAACCTTGCATCTAAAGGTAGCGAAGCAGGCAAATATCATATTGAAGCCGCCATAGCCTATTGGCATACGGTTAAAACTGATAATGCCGAAAAATGGGAAAACATATTGATGCTCTACAACAGATTGCTAATTGCTGCTTATTCGCCTGCGGCGGCGTTGAACCGGGCGTACGCGTTGGCAAAGGTAAGAGGGAAAGAAAAAGCGATTATTGAGGCCGAAAAGTTAAAGCTGGATAGTAATCACCTGTACCATGTATTATTGGGCTATTTGTACACTGATGTTGATAATGAAAAAGCAGTATCGCATTTGAAACTGGCTTTAAAATTAGCAAAGACCCCAGGAGATAGGAGCAGGATAGGGAAGGATTTGGACAGCTTGTTATCAAATGACTGTAAGTAGCCGAAGCCTTGGATTTATATTCTGTTCATCGGGTGGAAAACAAAAAAGCGTCATTGCGAGGTACGAAGCAATCCCAAACTGTACAGGGCGGACCTGCTAATAGGGGATTGCTTCGTACCTCGCAATGACGCTTTTATATAACTATTTCTTTAAACTGCGTCTTAATTAGCTATTTTAAAATCAGCTACCAACTTTTCGTCGGCCGAACTGCTGCCCAATACCAGCTTATAGTTGCCTGGGTAAAGTTTCCATTTATGGGTTGTAAGGTCCCATTTTTGAAGGTCCTGAACGGGGATCTTTAAAGTAACTGATCCTTCTTTATCCTGCTCCAGGCTGATGCGTTTAAAGCTTTTTAACTCTTTAACCGGCATCCTGTCGATATTTGGATACTTGATATAAGCCTGTACCACTTCATCGCCGTTAAACTTACCCGTGTTTTTAACATTTACGGTTACAGCAACAGTGTCTGCTTTTTTATAAGTGGTTTTTAATTTGCTGGCAAGGGTATAGTTAAAGCTGGTATAGCTTAAACCGAAACCAAATGGATATTGCACCGGGCCGGTGTAATAGCGATATGTACGCCCTTTCATATTGTAATCGCTGTAATCGGGCAGGTCGCTCATGTCTTTGTAAAAGGTAAGCGGCAAGTGACCAGACGGAGAAACATCGCCGAAGATAATATCAGCCAATGCGTTACCGCCTTGTTCGCCGGGGTACCAGGCAAATATAATGGCATCGGCATAAGGCTCAATGGCCGATACATCAACATCGCTGCCTGCAGTAATTACAGCTACAAGGGGTTTATTTTTTACGCTTTTACGCAACTCTTTCATAAACGCAATTTCGCTGGCTGGCAGGCTTAGTGTTTTTTTGTCGCCTCCGCTTTCGGCCAGGAACGCATCACCCGCTTCGCCTTCAAGAACAGGGGAGAGGCCAATTACTGCGATAGTTGCATCGGCGTTTCCGGCTGCCCAAGTACCGCCAAAATGGGTGGTATCTTTATAATCGCAACCCAAATCATACTCAACACGGGTAGCTTTATCAACCGCGCCGGTAATGCCTTCAACAAAATTGATCACCTTGCTGCTGGTGCCATGGTAGTTGGCTATCATAGCATCAAGTGAAGCTGCATTTGGCCCAACTATCATAATGCTTGAGTAGTTGCTTTTTTTGAATGGCAAAACATTGTTGTTATTCTTTAACAATACCATGCTTTGCTGAGCGACTTTACGTGCCAAAGCCAAATGTTGTTCATTATGAACGCTGTCGGCACCGTAGCCGTGGTATGGGTTAGCGGCTGGATCATCATAAAAGCCCAGTTTAAATTCGGTGCGTAATATGGCGCTCAGGGCTTGATCAACATCTTTTTCGGTAAGGAGGCCCTGTTTAATTGCTTTGATACCGTCGTTTTGCAAAATAGACGAACAATCCAGGTCAACGCCGGCTTTGATGGCAGCAGCAGCTACTTCAACGGCGGTTGGCAGGGTTTTGTGGGTAAGGTACACATCATCCAATGCGCCACAATCAGTAACTACATGGCCGTTAAAGCCCCATTCTTTCCGCAGGATATCGGTTAGCAACACTTTATTGATAGAGTTTGGTACGCCGTTAACACGGTTGTATGCACTCATTACCGATTCAACGTGGTTTTTAACCAGCTCGTGAAAAGCATACAGGTAAGTTTCACGCAGGTCTTTTTCGTCAACCTTGGCGTCAAATTTGTCGCGGGTAGCTTCGGGGCCGCTATGTACGGCAAAGTGTTTTGCTGTGGCCGATGCTTTCAGGTATTTAGGATCATCGCCTTGCAAGCCTTTAACAAAAGCCGAACCCATACGGCCTGTCAGAAAGGGGTCTTCGCCGTAAGTTTCCTGGCCGCGGCCCCAGCGTGGATCACGGAAGATGTTGATATTAGGTGTCCAGAAAGTGAGGCCCATGTATTGCAGGTGCCTGTCCTGCGCAATGGCCAGGTTATATTTTGCACGGGCTTCGGTTGATATGGCGGTTGATACCTGCTTTAACAAATCATCATTAAATGTAGCCGACATGCCAATGGCCTGCGGAAATATAGTAGCCTCACCGGCTCGGGCTACACCATGTAATGCCTCGTTCCACCAGTTATAAGCGGGGATACCTAAACGGGGTACGGCCTGGCTGCGGTAGCCTAACAGAGAGATCTTTTCTTCGAGCGTCAATTTTGATAAAAGGTCTTTCACGCGCAAGTCAATCGATTGCGAAGCGTCTTTGTAAAAAGGGGCCTGGGCTTTTACGGTCGAAAAATTCAATAGTACCGTTAATAATGCCAAACAGCGCAGGGTAGTTTTTTTTATGGTGGATGCCATTTTTAAAGTGATTTATTTTTTGAGTTTAAAGTTAATATTTATTCCGTAAGTGTGCGTAGGAGGCAGGCTCGCCCCCTCTATTCCTGCATATTTAATATCCGGCGAAAAGCCCGATTCCGGGTCAATATTGTCGGTACGTTTCATAATAGTCCACAAATTTCTTCCAACCAATGAGAAGGTTATACTTTCAAATGGCGTATTCTTTAAGAAATCCTTTCCGAAATTATAGCCAAATGTAACCTGGCGCAATTTAATAAACCTCCCATCTAAAACATTCAATGCCGATACATTTTGAGCCAAAGCCTGGTAATAAGCCTGCGATTGTGCCACTACCATATTTTTTTCGCCGTTTTCATTTACGCCATCACCCAGCACCCCGGTTTCGCGGCCTGCTAAAGTTAATTTATTAAAGCCCCGGTAAATACTGTTATAGTTAGTTGCCGAAAGTATCTTGTTTCCAAACCTGTAATCGATCAGAAAACTCAGGTTGAAATTTTTAAATACGAAGTTATTATTTAAACCGCCATAAATATTGGGTACGGCACTGCCCATTGGTACGCGCGGCCCCCCCATGGGTAAACCGTTTCCATCAAAAATGATTTGTCCCTTGTCATTTCGCAGATAGTCGTTAGCCATAATTTGCGGGCCAGGTAAGCCCTTAACCAGCGACGTAGTGGCATTCAGAGGGCGGTAAGTTCCAAAACTTATATTAGCTGATTCAGGAGTGCCATCTGTTTGAAGGATTTTGTTTTGCACATAGGTGAAATTAAATGAAGGCGACCAGTTAAAATTAGCCGTTTTAAATGGCGTGCCGTTTAATTCAATTTCAATGCCGTTGTTTTGAGTTGAGCCTGTGGGTATAAACCGCCGTGCAAAACCGGCTGCCAGGTCCAGGTCGCCTTTAATAATCTCATTTCTTGTTCGGCGATGGAAATACGCTACATCCAGGCCCAGCCGGCCATTTAAAAATTTCAAGTCCGTACCTATTTCGCTTTCTGTAAGCGTATAAGGTTTAAGAAACAGGTTTGGCAGGCTATCGCTAAAACTGCCTATCGAAACTCCATTTATTGAATTATTAGTTGTATAATACTGTGTTGTTACATAGGCATCGGTAGGTTCGCCACTTGTTTGTGCGTATGATAAACGCAGCTTACCAAGGCTGATAAACGGAATATGGATCAGATCGGTAAAAAGTAAACTTGCAGATACTGAGGGTGTAAAAATACCCCGGTTGTCGCTTGGAAGCGTTGAGTATGCATCGTAACGCCCTGTAGTTGAAATTGTAAGGTAATCTTTCAGCGAAAAATCTATCGAATAATAACTTGAGTGGGTTTCGGTGCTTTTATAGCTGTAGCTACTGTTTTTTATACTCAAGTTATTGAAGCTGTAAAAATTAGGGATTATAAATGGCCCTCCAAATAACCGGGTATATTCATACGTGTTTTTTCTGACATTGGCCCCGGCAGAGAGGTCAAAACTTAAAAGATTTTTTATTAGGTCGTGTTTTACGCCAATCAAAATATCACTGTTAAGTTCAGATCGTTGTGTGCTTGATTGTTCGTCCAATCCCCCCATGCCGCCAGGATAATATGCCGTGCCCGTAGGCGTAATTGTTAATCTTTTATCGTACAAAATATCATCGCCTATTCTGAGTTGTGCGTACAGCCAATTAGTTAGGTTATACTTTGCACTTAATGCAGATATTAAACGGCTGCGGGTGGTATTATTAACAAATTTATTTACAGTGAAGTATGGATTTGTAGTATAAGTATCTCCGTTCCACCTTAATTCGGCACCATCACTGGTGTAGCCGGGTTGTAAAGTGGCCTGGCTCTCGTTGGCAGCAAGATATTGAATGTTGTTTGCGTTAAAAGGGCCATCACTAAGATTAGGTTTCAGGTTAGATGATTCGTTAATATAATTTGCTACAACATTAATCTCAAGCTTTGAGGTTACGGACTGGGTGGCCGTAATATTAAAAGTTTTACGGTTAAGTCCACTATTACGAATAATCGATCCGTTTGAAAGATCAGAAGCAGACAAACGAAAACTACCGGTTTCATTACCGCCGCTAAATGCTACAGTATTGGTATAGGTGTATCCGCGCCGGTAAAATTTATCTATATTATCGGTAACGGCCGAGTAAGGGTAATATTTTCCGTCAAACTGTATAGTTGGTTTGCCATCAAGTTTTTCGCCCCAGCCAAAGTTACCGGAGCTGATAGCACTGGTTACAGTTGTGGGCCTGATGCCGTACAGGCCCTGGCCATACTCAGTTTGGTAATCAAAAGTATTAATGGCTTTATCTGTTTGGTAATTGGTATTAAACTCAACCCCAAACGCCGAGTTTTTTTTTCCTGTTTTTGTTGTGATCAGGATAACTCCGTTGGCTGCCCTCGCTCCATAAAGAGCTGATGCCGCCTGGCCTTTTAATACAGTCATACTTTCAACATCATCAGGATTGATGTTGCTTATCCCGTCGCCAAAATCGGCTCCGCCCCATTCATTGGCTGCACCGCGTTGGGTGTTATCAATAGGAATGCCATTAATGATAAATAAAGGGGCGCTTGCGCCAAAACTGGTAACCCCTCTGAGTAAAATGCGTGCCGATAATGCCGGCCCGCCATTAACGCCATTTATGCTTAAACCAGCCACACGGCCTTCAAGGGAGTAAGCTATATTTGATTCTTTTGCTTTATCAAGCACGTCGCCACCAACAGTTGTTACCGAATAGCCAACTTTTTTTTCGTCCTTCTTTATACCAAGCGCAGTTACAACAACTTCGCTTAAAATATTACTTGCTGTAAGCGTAATTTTAAGAGGATCTGCCCCCGATAGTTTTACTTCTTTTGTAATGTAGCCAACAAAACTTATCAGCAATGTTGACTGGTCAGGAGCTTCGAATGAAAAGGCACCCTGCTGATCTGTAGGAGCTCCCATAGTTGAGCCTTTAACCCTAACTGTAGCACCAACAAGCGGTGCCCCATTTTCGTCGGCAACAATCCCTGTCACTTTAGCTATGTTAACTATTTCGTCAACAGGGGCAATTACAATCAGGTGATTGGCAAGTTCGGTATAGGCAAAGCCCGAGTTGGCTAAAATTTTATCTAAAATGCTTTTAACATCTTCGTTATCAACGTTTAAATCTACCTTGCTTAAAACGGGGATCTTCCTTTCGCTGTAAACAAAATGATAAATGCTTTGATGTTCAATAGTTGATATTATCTTTTTAAAATCGGCTGATTTTAAATTAATAGTGACACGGGTTTGTGAATATACAGTTAATATAGCCAGTAAATTGAAGATTAATATTAACGTAAGCCGTATTTTCATTTATACCAATAACCTAAACCTGTCGTCAACACCTATTAGGGGTGTTTAAATTTACATAAATTTTATAATTAGAACAGGTAATAGTGTAAAATGAACGAATTGGTGTATAACAATTATGAATATTGTAAAGCGAAGTTACAGCTTACTTGACTAAGTAACAGTTAGTAAATATAAATAGCGGAGTTTTTCACTTTGTAGTGAAAATCTTCGGTAATGCGCAAAGCGTCGAGTGCCTGGGTAACGGTTTCTTTTTCATAAGTACCGGTAAAACGGTACTTCTTCATTTCATCATTTTTAAACTTGATATTGACACCATACCAGCGTTCCATCCTGATGGCCAGATCGGCAAAGCTCTCATCTCTGAAAATAAGTTTATTTTGTGTCCAGGAAGTTTCTAAAACGGCACTATCATCCTGATGAAGACGGGTAAAGCTTGTTAAAACATATTGCGTACCCGCACTGCTATCGGTAGCCGGCGAAAGTTTGTCCTGTTTTTTACGTACAGTGGTAAACGACCCTTTTTTTACGATTAGTTTTTCGCTTGGCTTCAAAATAATCCTGTCCGACGGTCGGTCGTCAAGTGTAACTTCAATAGCACCCCTGATCAGGGTTGTTTCGCTTGATGGGTCATCAGGGTATGATTTAACATTGAAAGCGGTACCCAGCACCTTGATGTTCATTTTTTCGGTGTGGATAATGAACGGATGTTCATGGTCTTTGTGTACGTCAAAAAAAGCTTCGCCACTTAAATAAACTTCGCGGGTTTTACCTGTGAAGCTTGTTGGGTACCTTAACGAACTTTTTGAGTTAAGCGTGATACGAGTGCCGTCAGACAGTACAACCGCTGATTTCTCGCGGACAAAGGTATTTTTATTTTGCCATGTACTGGGCGATGTATTTGCTATTTCATGGCCCGATACAACCGTTTTTGTATAAAAGAGATAAGCGCAGCCTGCTATCAAAACAACAGCTGCCGCTGCGCGCCAAAGGTAATAGATGGTGCCCTTTTTGCCAGGGGTAATATTAGTTGAAGGCTCGGTAACTTCCTGTGCCTTAATTTTTGATTTTATTTTTTGAAAGCTGAGGGCATTATCGGTATACGCGGTATCGTTGTGTTTCCAATAAGTAGAAAGTGCTTCATATTGCTCGCGAAGGGAAGCATCATTTGCCAGGCAACGCTGAAGTTCGTCATGTTCATCAGAGCTGATCTCATTTGACAGTTTTTTGCCCGCCAGCTCTATAAATTTATCATTGCCCATCTTAAAATTGCATCCTTTTTTATGATAGGACAACTTATTTAGATTAATTACCTACAAGTGTAAAAAAAATAATTGAAAAATTGCAATTGTTAATCCTAAAATGTTGATTTCTTTGGCTTTAGATGTTTGTTCGTTGTGTTTGTTGTATTGTGTCAAAACGACACTAAGTTTCTTGATTGCACGAAACAATTGAGTTTGTACGGTGCGGGGCGAGATATTGAGAATTTCTGCCACTTCTTTATATTTCATACCATCCTCTTTGATTAACCTGAAAACGATACGACACTGCTGCGGAAGGCCGGCAATAGCCTGATCCATCCGGAAAATGAGCTCTTTGTTTTCTATTTCCTTTTGAGGGTTGTAGGTATTTACAAATTCAACCGAATTGGTTTCTTCGATTTGTACAAGATGAATGGAAGAATATTTTTTAATATGGTTTAATGATTGGTTTTTTACGGCTACAAATAGATAGGTTTCGGGGTTTTGAATTTCGGTGAGGTTTTTACGGTTTAGCCAGCATTTAATAAATACGTCTGAAACTATTTCTTCGGCAATTTCGCGTTGATGCACATACAGCACGCAAAATTTAATAAGCGAGTTATTAAGCACATGGAAAAACAGTTCAAAGGCATTCTCATCATCATTGTTGCAGATGAGTTTCCATAACCTTAGCGTATCAACTTTTCTGTCTCTCAAACCGACGATTTTTAATTAATCAACTAAATTTAAAACTTAATATTGGTGTAACAATAATAATATATTAAAACCGAAAAATAAAAATTTTATGATGTAAGTTGCGATGTTTTTTAAAATATTTTAAAAAGTGTGTAGGCAATACACCATATAAAATTGTCAGTAATTTATAAAATAAAAGCTTGATGAAACGATTATTTACAGCATTTCTTTTGGTTTTTGGTTGCTTTAAAACATTTGGGCAACAGCATAATATGTCAAAGCAATATGTTCCTGCCGGCGACCCAGCGGTTGAGCAAAAAATTGCAAACTGGCAGGACCTTAAGTTTGGTTTGTTTATGCATTGGGGCACCTACAGCCAGTGGGGAGTAGTTGAAAGCTGGAGCATTTGCCCCGAAGACGAAGGTTGGACGCAACGCCGCGGCCCCTATGGAGCCACCTATAACGGCTACAAGGCAGCTTATGAAAACTTGCAGACCACCTTTAACCCGACAAAGTTTAATCCCGAAAAATGGGTAAAGGCAGCAAAGGATGCCGGGATGAAATATGTGATCTTCACTACCAAACACCATGATGGTTTTTGCATGTTTGATACTAAAGAAACCGATTATAAGATCACGAGTAGCAAAACGCCTTTTTCAACCAATCCAAGAAGTAACGTAACCAAAGAGATCTTTAACGCTTTCAGGAAAGATAATTTTATGATAGGGGCTTATTTTTCAAAGCCCGACTGGCATAGTGAAAACTATTGGTGGCCATACTTCCCGCCAAAAGATCGCAATGTAAACTACGACCCTAAAAAATATCCTGAGCGCTGGCAGAAGTTTAAGGATTTTACCTATAACCAGATCAGCGAGTTGATGAGCGATTATGGCAAGGTTGATATTTTATGGCTTGATGGGGGATGGGTACGCCCTAAAAGCAGTGTTGATACAACTATTGACTGGCAGCGCGGGATCAAGTTTGACCAGGATATCGATATGCCAAAGATTGCTGCCATGGGGAGGCAAAAACAGCCAGGTTTAATAGTTGTTGACCGCACTGTAGCAGGCAAATATGAAAACTATACTACGCCCGAGCAGGAAGTGCCTGAAGTTCCGCTTGATCATCCATGGGAAAGCTGCATAACTATGGGTAACTCCTGGAGCTATGTTCCCGGCGATCATTATAAATCGGTACAGCAAATTGTACAGCTATTGGTGAAGATCGTATCACGCGGCGGTAACCTGTTAATGAACATCGGCCCCGGCCCTGACGGTGATTGGGACCCCGTAGCTTACGAACGTTTGCAAGGCATCAGCCGCTGGATGAAGATCAACGGCGAAGGGATCTATTCCAGCCAGTCGGTAGCACCGTATTCAACAGGTAATATATACTATACAAAAGCAAAAAACAGCAACACTATTTATGCCTTCGCCCTGAGCGATCAGGAAAAAGTGGTTTTACCAGCAACGGTATCTGTAAAACTAAAGGATATTAAAAAGGTAAAAAAAGTTACCCTGCTTGGCAGCACACAAAGCCTTAAATGGAAACAGGTGGCTGATGGTATTGATATCAGCATCCCTGCAAAACTGCAACAGGCAAGCGGCCTTAATGAAGCAGCAGGTTTTAAAATAGTTTATTAATAAGTTATTTAGATACTTTAATTATAAACGTCATTGCGAGGTACGAAGCAATCCCCGATTAGCAGGTCCGCCCTGTATAGTTCGCGATTGCTTCGTGCCTCGCAATGACGGACGTTCAATCAGACAAAATCACACATAATATAGCCAAGTTTTTACAGCTAAATTGATTTGGCAGTTTTTAATTTTGATCATTCATCCAATCCAAATAAATGACAACAACCCGTTCGGCAGGCAGATCTGCATTGTTTAAATTTTCATTAGTGTTATCAATCATTGCTTCAGGCGTTTATCAGAACGCGGAGGCGCAAACCGGTTATGAGCTTAATAGCGGCTGGAAATGCACCTCAATGAATAGTGTTAAGGATAACGGCGCAACTATATCCCAACCAAATTACGATTTGGCTACCTGGAACCCTGCAGTTGTTCCCGGCACTGTGCTTACAACCCAAGTTGCTAATAAACAAGTGCCCGACCCTTTTTACGGCATGAACAATGAAAAGATCCCTGACATTTACAAAGTAGGCCGTGATTATTATACCTATTGGTTTGCTAAGGATTTTAAGGAAGTTGCACCAACAGGCAGCAATCAAACATACCTTAACTTTCGTGGTGTAAATTACAGTTGTGATGTTTTCCTGAACGGGCACAAATTAAACAACAAACTGCACAAAGGCATGTTTTTGCGTCAGAGCTATAACATTACCAAATGGCTGAGCAAAAATGGCAATAACCGTTTGGCTGTAGTTGTTTACCCTCCAGATGTTGTTGGTAACCCTAACGGAGGTCAGGGCGGCGATGGTACCATTGCCCGTGGTGTAGGCATTCAATATACAGCAGGCTGGGACTGGATCCAACCTATTCGTGACCGTAATACCGGCATCTGGGATAAGGTAACTATTGAACATACCGGCGCTGTGGTTATTAAAGATCCGCATGTAATTACGCTGGTTCCGGGCATCCGCCAGCCGGAAGGCGCACAGCAGCCTGCTATTGTACAGGTATCTGCTGAAGTTGAAAATGCTACAGGTGCTGCTGTGAGCGGTACTTTGCAGTATAACTTAGATGGTAAACTGGTATCTCAGCCTGTTACCCTGAAAGCCAACTCAAAACAGGAAGTTAAACTGGCCGATTACAGCCTGAAAAACCCTAAGCTTTGGTGGCCAAATGGCTACGGTCCGCAAAATTTGTATAAGCTTAATTTGCAGTTTGTAGCCGGAGGTAAAGTATCCGACCAAAAAAATATTGAAGTTGGTGTACGCCAGATCACTACCGAATGGAATAACAAAACTGAAAGCCGCCAGGTTAATGTGAACGGCCAAAAGGTATTTATTAAAGGCGGTAACTGGATCATATCTGATCAGATGCTGCGCTTTACCGATGCCCGTTATGATGCCGAAGTTCGTTTTCACCGTGATATGAACCTGAACCTGATCCGGGTTTGGGGTGGTGCGTTGATTGAACGTCCTGAGTTTTATGAAGCTTGCGATAAATACGGTATGCTGGTTTTCCAGGATATGTGGGGTTCGGGTGATTGTAATGGTCGCTGGATCGATCCAATGAAAGCTGATGACCAATGGACCCGCCGTAAATATCCTGATGATCATGATTTGTATCTAAAATCAGTTGCCGATCAGGTTAAACTGGTACGTAACTTCCCGTCGCTGGCTATCTGGTGCGGAGGTAACGAGATTACACCTCCCGAAGATATTTTTGCAGCCCTGCGTGATACCATTATGCCTAAGCTGGATAATACCCGTTGGTTTATCCCGTATTCAAACTCCGAAGAAATGTCGCGTAATGTGCAGGGTGGCAATGGCGACGGCCCTTACGGTATCCAAAGCCTTGCAACTTTTTGGGATTATAGAACTTATCCGTTCAACTCGGAAGTAGGTTCGGTTGGTGTAAGCGATTATGAATCGTTAAAGCGCTTTATCCCTGCCGAAAACATGGTTCTTCCTCAATATGATGCCTCAACCGGGAAAACAACAATGGATCCTGTTTGGGATTATCATAAATATATTGGTTATGATGGCTCTATTGATAAATATGGCAAGGCCAAAAATGTAGAGGACTTTGCAACCAAGGCTCAACTGGTAAATTATGATCAGTACCGTGGCCTCATGGAAGGCTTTAGCTCGCACATGTGGGATTGGTACACCGGTACCATCATCTGGAAAACTCAAAACCCATGGACAGCCATGCGCGGCCAGATGTATGATTATTATCTTGACCCTAACGCCTGCCTTTACGGTTTACATAATGGCAGCGAGCCTTTGCACATCATGTACAATCAAAGCGATGGCATGGTGATGGTGGCTAATAATACCTTTAAAACGCATAGCAATATGCTGCTGGTAGCCAAAACTTATGATATGGACGGCAAAGAAAAGGTATTAACGCAGGTTTTTGCCGATGTAACGCCTACCACAACCAAGCGCTATCTATCGCTGAAAAAAGAAATTGAGAAAGAAGCTAAAGACAAAGGGATATTCCTTTGCCTGCAATTGCTTAAATCTGATAAAGAAGTGATCAGCGAAAATATCTACTGGTTGCCCGATGCCAATGGTGATTTTTCGGGTCTGCAAAAAATGCCTGCCGGTAATTTGGGTGCCACGGCCAAATACCTAAAAAATGGCAAGGTTGAAGTGACCCTGACAAATGAAGGAAACGGTGCTTTGGCATTTTTTAACCGTTTGTCATTAGTTAATGCTGATAGCAAACAACGGATCCTTCCGGCGTTTTACAGTGATAACTACGTAACGGTATTACCTGGCCAAACCAAAAAAGTGGTTATCGACCACAATCCTGGCGCTGATAAAAACCTTGCTGTAACCATCGGCGGCTGGAATGTAGCTGAAAGAACTATATCTATCGACAAATAACAAACAGAAGAGAATGAAAAGTATTTCAAAATATTTGTCGGTGGCGGCGTTAATGCTTACCTGTGTTGGTGGCGCTACTGCCCAGGAAACAGCGGCAAAATTTCCGTTGATCCCATATCCCGCGCAGTTAACTGCAGGCGAAGGCTCGTTTATAATCAACGTGCAAACCGGAATTGTAACCTCCAATGCTTTTAATACGGAAGCTTATGCCCTGAAAGATCTGCTTCGTAAAGGCTTAGGTAAACCTGTTGACGTGAGCAAGGTAAAAAAGGCGCATGCCATTAACCTGGTTTATGATGCAAGCATAACCACTCCCGAAGCTTACCGCATGAGCGTTACTAAAGAGCAGGTTGTAATTCGTGCAAAAGACCCTGCCGGTGTGTTCCACGCGGTAGAAACTATCCGTCAATTATTGCCGGTTGGTATTGAAGCCGGTATTGTGCAAAAGCAGCTTTCGTTGCCTGTTGTGGTTATTGATGACGCACCGGTTTACGAATGGCGCGGGATGCACCTTGACGTATCGAGGCACTTCTTTTCTGTTAGCTACCTGAAAAAGTTTATCGACAGGATGGCCTTGTACAAGATGAACAAGCTGCACCTGCACTTAACCGACGACCAGGGCTGGCGCATCGAAATAAAAAAATATCCACTGCTTACTGAAGCCGGTGCGTGGCGCACTTTCAACAACCAGGATTCGGCGTGTATGAAAAAAGCTAAGGATAATCCGGATTTTGTGATTGATAAAGAGCATATCATCCAAAAAAACGGTAAAACCATGTACGGCGGTTTTTATACCCAGGAGGAAATGAAAGGCGTTGTGGCTTATGCAGCAGCACGTCACATCGATATTGTTCCTGAAATTGATATGCCGGGGCATATGATGGCAGCCATCAACTCGTACCCGTTTTTAACCTGCGATGGCGAAAACAAATGGGGCGACCTGTTTACCAAACCTATCTGCCCTTGCAACGAAACAACCTTCGAGTTTGCCGAGAATGTATTCAGCGAGATCATGCAGATCTTCCCGTCTAAATACATTCACATTGGCGGTGACGAGGTTGACCGTACCAATTGGGGTAAATCGGATGCCTGTAAAGCCTTAATGGCCAAAGAAGGTATCAAAGATTTGGCTGGCTTGCATAGCTATTTCATTAACCGCATGGAGAAATTCTTTAACTCCAAAGGCCGTAAGCTGATTGGTTGGGATGAAGTAATTGAGGGTGGCATCAGTCCGACGGCTATTATTATGTACTGGCGTACCTGGGTGCCTGACGCGCCGGTAAAGGCTGTAAAGAACGGCAACACCGTGATCATGACACCGGGCGAACCGCTTTATTTTGATAACCAACCCGATCAGTATTCGATAAGCAAGGTTTATCATTTTAACCCTGTGCCTAAAGTACTGAATGCCGAAGAAGCGAAATCGATCATCGGCGCACAGGCTAACCTCTGGTCGGAAATGATCCCTTCTGAAAAACGTGCTGATTACATGTACATGCCGCGTTTAACCGCTTTATCTGAAATGCTGTGGACACACAAGGAAGGTGAATATGATTCATACCTTAAACGTTTGACTGAGCAGTACAAAAGGATGGACGCCCTGAAGATCAACTATCGCCTGCCTGATCTGCCTAATTTGCTCAATGAATATGTGTTTACAAATGAAGGTAAACTGAGCATAGCATCTCCGCTATCAAGCCTTACCATTCGTTATACTACCGATGGCACTTTGCCGGATGTTAAATCACCGGTATTGCCATCACAGTTAACAATCACTAAGTCAGAACTGGTAAGGGTTGCCGCATTTACCCCGGCTGGTACCCGTGGCGATGTTTACAACCTGAACTATACGCAACAACAAATGCTTGGTCCGGTAAAAATTGCCCCGCCAAAACCTGGTTTAAATGCCACTTACTATAAAGCGTTTTTTAAACAAACGGCTTTAATGAAGGATGCTAAAGTTGACAGCACATTTACAACCGATAAAATTGAGGTGCCTTCAACAGTAAAAGCCCCATCATTTGGTATCACTTACAAAGGCTATATCGATGTGCCAACCGATGGTATTTACAGCTTTTATTTAACCTGCGATGACGGCGGTATGCTGTACATTGGCGACAAGGTTGTTGTAAATAATGACGGTAACCACTCGGCTCAGGAACGTAGCGGACAGGTTGCACTAAAAATGGGTGCGCATCCGTTTAAGCTTGATTTTATTGAAGGTGGTGGCGGCTTTAAGCTGTTGTTGAAATATAGTGTTAATGGCTCGGCCCCGCAGGATGTGCCGTCCTCATGGTTCAAAAACTAATAACCAATTATGAAGAAATTTACAGGCATAGCCTTATTGTTACTAATGGCCGGCTTAAATGGCTTTAGTCAAACTGCGCCTAAGCCATACGGTGCATTGCCCACGCAGGGGCAGCTCAACTGGCAGGAGACCGGTATGTATTGCATTATCCACTATGGTGTTGATACGTATACCAACAAAGAGTGGGGCTACGGCGACGAAGACCCGAAGATCTTTAATCCATCACAATTCAGCGCGTTGCAGATCGTAGCCGCCGCAAAGGCCGGTGGCTTTAAAGGTGTGGTAGTGGTTGCCAAGCACCACGATGGTTTTTGTATCTGGCCTACCAAAACTACTGAACATAATATCAGCAAAAGCCCCTACAAAAACGGTAAGGGCGATATGCTGAAAGAGTACCGTGAGGCTTGCGATAAGCTGGGCATGAAACTGGGTGTTTATTGCTCACCATGGGACAGGAACAATCCAAACTACGGCACCGCCGAATATGTAAAGATCTATCGCGAACAGCTGAAAGAGCTGTACACCAACTATGGTCCGCTGTTTATTTCATGGCATGATGGTGCCAATGGTGGTGATGGCTATTACGGTGGCAAACACGAAGTAAGGAAAATTGACCGCTCTACCTATTACGGTTGGGATACTACCTGGGCCATTACCCGTAAGCTGCAACCCAATGCCGTATTGTTTGGCGATGTTGGCCCCGATGTGCGTTGGGTAGGCAACGAGGAAGGCCATGCAGGCGAAACCTGCTGGGCTACCTATACACCTCATGCACCGGATGAAGGAAAAATCCCGGCTAACGGTTATGTAAAAGATTACGAAGGCACAGAGGGTACCCGTAACGGTAAATACTGGATGCCTGCAGAATGCGACGTGTCATTGCGCCCCGGATGGTTTTATCATAAGACACAGGATGAAGGTGTAAAGTCGCCATATACTTTGCTCGATCTTTACTACAAAAGTGTAGGTCGCGGCGCAGCGCTTGATCTGGGTTTATCGCCCGATACGCGTGGTATTGTTAACGAGATAGATGTTAAAGCATTAACTGAGTTTGGTAACCTGCTGAAACAAACCTTCGCGGTTAACCTGGCAAAGGGTGCTACACTTACTGCAAGTAATGTACGCGGCGGTAACAAAGCCAAATTCGGTCCGCAGTTTTTAGTGGATGACAACCGTTACAGCTATTGGGCTACTGACGATAAAGTAACCACGCCAACTTTAACTATCGATCTGCATTCGCCAAAAACATTCAATGTGATTCGCCTGCGCGAAAATATCAAGCTTGGGCAGCGTATTGAAGCTGTAGCTGTTGATGCCTATTTAAATGGTAAATGGGAGCAGATAGGGGAGGCTACCAGCATTGGCGGCAACAGGCTGATCCGTTTAACACAAAATATAACTGCGGGTAAATTAAGGTTGAGGATCACCGCATCGCCGGTGGCTATTGCTTTGAGCGATTTTGGTATCTATAAAGAACCTGTGCACTTAACAGCGCCAAAAGTTTCCCGCAACAAAAAAGGCGAAGTAAGCATCACCACCGAAGCTCCGGTGAGTGCTATCCATTATACGCTTGACGGACATGAGCCTACTTTGAGCTCGCCTGTTTACAGCAAGCCATTTACATTGAACGAAGGCGGGGTGGTTAAGGCCCGTAGTTTTGAGGGTAAGGATCAGCAAAGCGAAAGCACTTATGTTTCTTTTGGATACGCTAAAACCGACTGGAAGGTACTGGATGCTACAGCCGCTAACGACGGCTGGGGAAAAACAGAAAACGCTTTTGATGAAAATACCGGTAGCCTTTACAGCACGCTGAAAAAAGAAGATGCGCAATTCCCGCAGCAGATCAGCGTTGATCTGGGTAAAGAGCAAAAGATAAAAGCATTCGGCTATTTACCAAGGCAGGACAAACAGGCCGACGGTATAGTGGACAGCTATGTGTTTTACGTTAGTAAAGATGGCAAAGCCTGGGAAAAGGTAGCTTCGGGCGAATTTGCCAACATCAAATCGAACCCTATTGAGCAGCCCGTTGTATTAAAACAGGAAGTATCAGCAAGGTATTTTAAATTTGAAGCCGCACATGTAATTGCAGGGAATGGAATTACAGTGGCCGAATTAAGCGTATATTAATAATCTATTAAGTATTGAAGTTTACTTTGCAGGCAATATAAACCTCAATACGTCATTTAAATAAAGAATGAAAAAACAACTCGTTTTGGCCGGTTTACTGGCCCTGGTTAATTTAAGCTCCCAGGCACAAAGGCACCAATCGCAGCCTATGAAAAAGGCAGCTGGTTTAACCCAATATGTCGATCCGTACATCGGTACCGGTTTCCATGGTCACGTTTTTGTGGGTGCCAGTGTGCCATTCGGCGCGGTGCAGTTAGGCCCAACCAATATTTCTGAAGGCTGGGACTGGTGCTCAGGCTACCACATTTCTGACTCAACTATCATCGGCTTTCAGCATACTCACCTAAGTGGTACGGGTATTGGCGATTTAGGTGATATCTCTTTTATGCCAACAACCGGCCCGATCAATGTATACAAAGGAACAGTTAAAGATCAAAAGAGTGGTTACGTATCACTATTCAGCCATAAGGATGAGGTTGTGAAACCCGGTTACTATAAGGTTATACTCAAGAAATACGATATCGGCGTTGAACTTACCGCCAGTACCCGTGTTGGGATGCATAAATACACTTTCCCTGCAACAAAAGATGCTCACATCCTCGTCGATTTGCAGGAAGGCATAGGCTGGGACAGGCCAATGGAAACCTATATTAAACAGGTAGATCAAAATACCATTTGTGGTTATCGTTTTTCAAAAGGCTGGGCAAATGATCAACGTATTTATTTTACAGCGGTGTTTTCAAAGCCTATTAAAACATTTAATGTTTATGATAGTACCGCCAGCGCAAAAGGTACCGAGCTTAAAGGTGTAAAAGTAAAAGGTGTTATCAGCTTTGCTACCACCAAAGGCGAAGTTGTTTATGCTAAAGTTGGTATCTCACCGGTGAGCGCGAAGAATGCCCTGCTTAATATCGAAACTGAGATACCAGGATGGGATTTCAATAAAGTGGTTGCCGATGCTGATGCTGCCTGGAACAAACAGTTTCAGAAAATTGTGATCAAGGCCGATTCATTATCGCAGATGAAGAAGTTTTATACCGCTTTTTATCATACCATGATAGCGCCATCTATCTTTAACGATGTGAACGGCGAATACTGGGGAACCGATAAAAAAGTACACAAGAACGAAGGTTTCAACAACGTAACTACGTTTTCGTTATGGGATACCTACAGGTCAAATAACCCGCTGTCAACCATTATCCACCCGGAGCATGTGAACGATATGATCAACTCTATGCTGGCCATTTATCAGCAGCAGGGTAGTTTACCAGTTTGGCATTTAATGGCTAACGAAACCAATTGTATGGTGGGTTACAGCGCAGTACCGGTTGTTGCCGATGCTTTGTTAAAAGGTTACAAAGGCTTCGATGCTAATTTAGCATACGAGGCCATGAAAACCACAGCAATGGGCGATGATCGCGGTATCAAATACGTAAAAAAATACGGCTATATCCCGGCAGATAGCAGCCGCGAATCGGTTTCGATGGGCCTTGAATATGCCATTGACGATTGGAGCCTGGCGCAGGTAGCCAAAAAGTTGGGCAAAACTGAAGATTATGCTTATTTCAGCAAGCGTGGTGCCTACTACAAAAACTATTACGACGCGAAAGCAGGCTTTATGCGTGGCCGTTTATCGCAGGATGCATGGCGTACTCCGTATAGCCCATTCATTTCTATCCATGAAACCGGCGACTTTACCGAAGGTAACGGCTGGCAGTATACCTTCCTTGTTCCGCAGGATGTGGAAGGTTTGATAGATATGCTGGGCGGCGTTGATAAATTCAATACTAAGCTCGATTCGTTATTTATTGCGCAGGGCGATATGGGTAAATTTAAATCACCGGATGTGTCAGGTTTGATTGGTCAGTACGCTCACGGCAACGAGCCAAGCCACCCGATGAGTTATTACTACGCTTACTCAGGCAAACCATGGAAGACTGCCGAAAAGGTGAGGTTTATCCTGGATGATTTTTACACTGATAAACCGGATGGCATTATTGGTAACGAAGACGTAGGGCAGATGTCGGCCTGGTATGTGTTATCGGCGGTTGGTTTTTACCCTGTTAACCCGGCCAACGGTCTGTACGTATTCGGCAGCCCGGTAGTTAACGAGGCTACACTCCAATTGCAGGGGAATAAAAAATTTCATGTGGTGGTTAAAAATAATGGACCTAAAAACAAGTATATCCAGGCTATGACGCTTAACGGCGCTAACTATACCAAAACTTATATTAAACATACCGATGTAATGGCCGGTGGTGAACTGGTAATTACCATGGGCGACAAGCCTGGTACCGTTTGGGGTGTTGGTGATGCTAATAAGGCAGTTTCGGTGTTAAAGTAATTCCCCTGATGAAAGTACGCTTCCCCCATGTCATTGCGAGCGCAGCGCGGCAATCGCACGTAAGCAGAGCCGTTCTGTACGACCGCCCTGTATAGCATGCGATTGCTTCGTGCCTCGCAATGACATAATTATATCAATAAAAAAGGGATGCCCGTCGGGCATCCCTTTTTTATTAAAGAGACTTAAGGCAACAATCTAAAATATCCCGATAAGATAAATCCCTAATTAAAACTTAATCTCTCCTCCGCATGTTATCTCCACATGAACCGTCTCCTCAAAAAGCTCGAAAAAATTGGCCGCGACCCTAAGATCACCGCAAAGGCAGTAGGCCTGCGCTATGTGTCTGACTCATCTCCGGGGTATACCCGTAAAAAATCGGGTAAAGGCTGGAGCTATTATGATGCGGACGGCGCTTTGGTAAAAGATAAAGAGCTGATCACGAGGTTTAATAAACTGGTGATACCGCCGGCATATACCAACGTTTGGATCGCGCCCTACGAAAACGGTCACCTGCAATTTACAGGTACGGATGTTGCCGGCCGCAAGCAATACCGTTATCATACCCATTGGAACCAGATCCGGAACCAATCCAAATATCACAGGATGCAAACCTTTGCGGCGCACCTGCCTGCTATTCGTGAGCAGGTTGATAAAGATCTCGCACGGCGTAATCTTGACCATGAAAAGGTGGTGGCGCTTGTGGTAAGGCTAATGGAGCTTACCAGTATCAGGGTAGGGAATGAATCGTACAAAAAGCTTTATGGCTCATTCGGCTTAACAACCTTACAAAACAGGCATGTTAAAGTTGAGGGCTCGAGTTTGAGGTTTGAGTTTAAGGGTAAGAAGGGTGTGTTTCACAAAGTACAGTTACAAAGCCGCAAACTGGCCAGGTTGGTGAAGCAATGCAGGGATATCCCCGGTAAAGAGCTTTTTCAATATTACAACGAGGATGGTACCAGGTGCAGCGTTGGTTCGGGGGATATCAACAGTTACCTGCACGAAATTACCGGTGAAGATTTTACCGCCAAAGATTTCCGTACCTGGGCTGGCAGCGTAAGTGCGCTATATGCTTTTAAAGAGGCCGGAGAGTTTGACAGCATTACGGAGTGTAAAAAGAAGATAGTAAGTGTTTTGGATGAGGTGGCCATAAACCTTGGGAACACGCGTACTGTTTGTAAAAAGTACTACGTGCACCCATCGGTTATTAAAAGCTATGAGGAGGGAACCATTTTTAAATATATCAGCGGCCTTGATGAACGCGAAGATGTAAAAGCCGCCGAACTTAATATTGCTGAGAAAGCGTTACTCAACCTGCTGGAAACGGAAAAACTGGCCGAGGCCAGTTGAAGATTGATCATGTTTAAGGTTGCCTAAAAGAGTGGTTATTTCTATTTAATTATTGACTGATCTTATCGAAATAAAACTATTCACCTGATACAACCTGATCAATCAATTACTTTTTACGGGTTCCTATAATGAGTACACCGTCTTTAGCTTTATCGCCATATTTTTTTGTGGCATCATCGCCTTTTAGTATGGAAATGCTCTCTATTTTATCGGGATCAAGTTTTTTCAGTGCATCTATGGTGCTGTTTTTCCCATCTATCACAACAAAAGGGTCTTTATCGCCATTGGTTACAATGCTCATCCCATTCACCTTTATTGCTTTAACGTTTGCTTTTTTGCCGTAACCGGTAACAACAACATCACCGCCGTTTGCAACCACTGCATCATTGTCGGATGTTATAGAATAGGTGTACGATGTTGGTTTTGATTTTACCCCGTTAATGGTTACTGTACTGCTACCGCTGGCACTGGTGCTTGTTGAGTTGCGGCCTTTTACAACAACCACGTTTTTTACGTTTTTAACATCAACGTTTTTGTCGTCTGGCTTTAAAACAAAGCTGACGTCCTCATTCATTGGCAGCTCTTCTCCAGTCGCTTTATTAACAAGTACTGTTTTAATGCGCAGGTTTTTAGAAATGCTTTTATCACCCGGGCCTACAGCCATTACATTAATATTGTCATTGTCATTAAATACAGTATAGTTGCTTAGGCTTGAGCCAACCTTTTTAAAGGTAATGCTTGGTACGCTTTTTTCGAGCTCGTCCTTATTGGGGGCATCTTTAGTAATTATATAGGCCACTTTAACTGGCTTGTCCTCTTCAGTTTTTACAAACTTCCGTGCGTTGTCGCCTGTTAGTATATACATGTTTTCGATTTTTGTTGGGTCGAGGTTTTTACCGGTGGATACCACGCCATTTACAACAAATACCAATGAATCTCTGTTAATGTCGCTTATTATCCTGAGCTTTTTGCTGGTGTCATTTAGTGCGGCTAATGGAGCAGCAGGGGTAAGCGGAGCTAAGGCTAACTTTGGAAGCGCCACCGGTGCAGCAGCAATTGCAGCTTTAGGCGACTTTGTTTTTAAAGGTGCTTTTGGAGTTTTGGCAGTTTTGGCAGCTTGTTTAACATCTTCGTCGGGGTTGATGTTAATGATCCTGGCCAGCGGCTGTACTGCATTGGCAAGGGTGATCCTCACAGGTTTAGCAAAATCAGCTTTTGAAATGCTGAATACCAATAACAGGGCCATCACAGCCGGCACTACAAAAGCGTAGCGGGTGAGGTTAAGTTTCGACGATCTCTTCGCGTTCATCATGATTATCCGTTTTTTTATGGTTGAAATATTGAAATGGTTTACAATGCCGGGTTGGGTGTTGATAAGGCTCACGTTCACCAAACTGTACTGGTAAGTTTTACTGTCCACACCGTTTTTAAGGATCTTGCGATCAGTAATAAACTCGATGTTTTCCCTTACCGCTTTTTTGATAAGCCAGATACCGGGGTTAAACCAATAAAAAATACTGCTGAGTTCGGCTAACAAAATATCAGCAGTATGCCACTGGTTTACGTGTACCTGCTCATGCAGCAGGATTGATTTTAAATCCGCAGGTTCATGTTTGGCAGGGTTTACATAAATGCTTCGCCAAAAGGAAAATGGTGCGGCATCTTTGTCCATTACCCTAACCAAATGTTCGCCTATGTACTGAGGTTTGGAGTTTTTATACAATCGTAACAGGGATAAAAGCTGCAAGCCCAGGCGGATGAGCAGCAAGCCCGCACCCGTCCAGAAAATAATGCTCAGCCAGTACCAGTAATCAATAGCCTGGACGGGTTGATTCACCAGGTGTGCCGTCGATTGCCAATTGATGGCTACCTGTTCCATGGGTTTGGCCAGTTCTTTGTGCCGCTGCACAAAGGCCGAAAAGTTGATCTGTGGATAGATGCTCGCAAACAGAATAGCCGCAAGCAGATAGATCCGGTTAAGTGTATAAAAAGTAAGGTGCCTAAGTACAAGGTAATAGCCCGCACAAAACAATAACAGGGCTATGTTAACTTTTAATAAAAAAACAAATGTAGCCGGCATGATGGTAAGGTTTATTGTTTTTCAATGAGTTTAATGATCTCTTTCAGGTCTGTAGCGCTGATCTTCTTTTCGTTGGCAAAAAAGGTTACCAGATCTTTATAAGAGTTTTGAAAATAGTTGTTTACAAAGCCACTCATAAACCGCTTTTTATATTCCTCTTCCTGTATCGCGGGTAAGTAACGGAATGAGTTGCCCATTTTTTCGCTTTTCAAAAATCCTTTACGCTCCAGGTTTTTTATGGTTGAAGCAAGAGTAGTGTAGGGAGGCTTCGGTTCGGCCAGTTGATCTAAAAAATCCTTAATAAATCCAGGGCCCGACTGCCACACTGCCTGCATTGCTTCTTCTTCTTGCTGCGATAATTTTTCCATTGTATTTACGATTGTTTCGTAAATCTACGAACTATTCGTAGTTGTCCAAATTTATTTTAAGTTTTTAACAGAATTTAACAATCACCGGTTATAGGCCGGGTTAGATTTCAGGTGGGCTTTAAACAAACATTAATGGCTAAGTAAAAACTTCCTTACCCAGGTGCATAAGGTGCCGAAATAGGTATCTTGCCTGTTCAACAATCATCATTGACCGGCTTATGCCAATAAAAACAACAGTAATTACCGGTGCTACCTCCGGAATAGGAAAGGCAACTGCTATGGCACTTGCCGGGCAGGACCATGCAATTTACCTGCTGGTTCGTAATATTATTAAGGGCGAGGCAGTTAAACAGGAAATTGTTAACCATACACGTAATAAACATGTTTACGTTATAAAGTGCGACCTGGCCGATTTGCAAAGTATTAGTGAAGCTGCAGCTGAGCTTTCACAAAAGCTGCTGGCCATCAACATTCTTATTAATAATGCGGGGGCAGGTTTTAGTGAAAGGCTGGTAAGTAAAGATGGGTTTGAAATGACTTTTGCTACAAACCACCTCGGCCATTTTTTATTGACTACCCGCCTGATGCCTTTACTTGAACGCGGACAGGCGCGTATTATTAACGTAAGCTCCGAAGGGCATAAATTAGGGAAACCCAACTTTGATGATTTGCAGTCGGCTCAGAAATACTCATCCGTTAAAGCTTATGGTATGGCCAAACTTTTTAATGTTTATTTTGCCCGGTCGCTTGCACAAAAATTTGGCGATAAAGGGATCCTGGCGTTTTCTCTGCATCCTGGTGCTGTAAACAGCAGTTTTGCTGATAAACTTAAGGGCTTTGATAAAATAGTAATGAAACTGGCCCGGCCATTTATGATTACCTCCGAGCAGGGGGCCCAAACATCAATATACCTTGCCACAGCGCCTAACCTTGATAAGTTTAATGGCAGTTACTTTAAAAAGAAGAAGCCTGCTAAAACAGCTGCTATAGTGCAAGATGCTGCTGCACAGGAAAAACTCTGGCAAATAAGCGATAAATTGATCGGTAAATCAGTTGTTTAGGTTTTTGTGACTGTTTAGCAATCATGAATTTACCGTGAATAATTCAATCATTTGCCTGAAAATGTTGCAACATTAAAATCAATAAGTTAATTTAGATGACTTAAACATGACAATAATGCCTGTAAACAAAAAATTATTAGTTACGCTCGGCCTTCTATCTATAGTAGTGTTTGGAGCCATGACCACCAGCAAACCGCAGGATGAAGGGTTTAAAAACCTTAAAGTATTGCCAAAAAATATTTCGGGCGAGAACCTGCATAAGGTTATGGAAGACTGGGAGCATTCATTAGGAGTGCATTGTAATTTTTGCCATGCCCGTAATGAGGAAACTAAAAAGATGGATTGGGCAAGCGATGCTAAACCTGAAAAGGCAATGGCGCGCGACATGTATAAAATGATGAATAAAATTAACGAAAAGTATTTTCATGCTAAAAAAGACTCGTTAGGCATGATCATGCAAAGTGGCGTTAACTGTAATACTTGTCACCGCGGTACAGCTCACCCTGAAGTAATGGTACCAGACGGAAAAGGCCCCGGTGCTCCCGGAGTAGGTCCTGGTCCGGGTGGTCAGCCAGGTCCGCCCGCAGGTGAACCTGCTCCCGGCAGCCCTGCACCAACCAAGCCATAAATGATATGACTATTTATAAAGCAAAAATGCCTTTGGTAAAACCAAAGGCATTTTTGCTTTATAGAGCTGCTCGTTATCAATAAAAAAATATATCGTAAACTGCGCATTTAACTATTAGAAGTGTATTCCTTTTGGGAATAATTTTAAGTTGTGTTCATGAAAAATTCATGCTTTGTAACTATTTTTATACAAAAACAATATTCGTTGGTTGAGTGTAAAAATTATTGATTGTTGATTTATGATCGGCATTGTCATGTTATTTTATATAAAACTGATGAGTTGATTGTAACAACCTTTAATAACTATCACTATCATAATTAATATATGACTGCCGAGTTTAAAATCAAGCCACAGGAGCCGGCTAATACATCAACAAATTCCGGCGAATTAACCTGTCGGAACTGCAAAGGCCGTTTGAGCCGTATCAAGCGGAGCAGCTTTGCCAAATTCCTTTTGTTTGGTTTACCCTTCAAAAAATATATTTGTTATAAATGCTCGCGTAAAACCTACAGGTGGGTGTCTAATTAATAGTAAATATTCCTCACGTTTTTATAAGTATTTGCCATATAGTAAGTTTTTGGATAAATCAATTACATTTGTTTTATGCAGAAAATACTGGTTGCCAACCGTGGTGAAATAGCTTTACGAATCATGCGCTCGGCGCGTGAAATGGGTATCAAAACCGTTGCTGTTTATTCAGATGCGGATAGGGATGCCTTACATGTACGCTATGCCGATGAAGCTGTGAATATCGGCGAAGCCCCCTCCAGTCAATCCTATCTTGTTGGCGAAAAGATCATAGCTGCCTGTAAGCAAACCGGTGCCGAAGGAATACATCCCGGATATGGGTTTTTAAGTGAAAATGCTGGTTTTGCAAGGTTGGTTAAGCAGTCGGGACTTATCCTTATCGGCCCTTCTCCTGAAGCTATGGATATAATGGGTAATAAGTTATCTGCTAAGGCAGCTGCACTTAAATACAATATCCCAATGGTACCAGGTACAGAGGAAGCCATCACTGACATCAATGAGGCCAAAAAGCGTGCTATTGAAGTTGGTTTTCCTATATTGATCAAGGCGGCGGCAGGCGGCGGCGGTAAAGGTATGCGTATTGTAGAAGGTGTTGAAGATTTTGAAGAGCAGATGCAGCTGGCGGTATCAGAAGCCACATCTGCCTTTGGCGATGGTTCTGTTTTTATTGAGCGCTATGTTTCTTCTCCTAAGCATATCGAGATCCAGGTGCTCGGCGATACGCATGGTAATATCGTACACCTGTTTGAGCGCGACTGCTCGGTGCAGCGCCGTCATCAAAAAGTGGTTGAGGAAGCGCCGTCTGCAATATTAACGCCCGGGATCAGGGAAAAAATGGGGCGTTGTGCTGTTGATGTAGCGCGTTCTGTTAATTATACAGGAGCGGGTACGGTGGAGTTCATTATGGATGAAGCCCTTAATTTTTATTTTTTGGAAATGAATACCCGCCTGCAGGTTGAGCATCCTGTAACTGAAATGATAACAGGGATCGACCTGGTGAAGGAGCAGATCAAAATAGCAAGAGGGGAGGCCATCAGTTTTAAACAGGAGGATTTAACAATAATTGGCCATGCCGTTGAACTGCGGGTTTATGCCGAAGACCCTGCCAATAACTTTTTACCCGATATTGGCACCCTGCAAACTTATATTACGCCTCAGGGCCCTGGGGTGCGTGTGGATGATGGCTTTGAACAAGGTATGGAAATCCCGATTTATTATGATCCGATGATAGCCAAATTAATAACTTATGCCGATACGCGTGCTGAGGCTATTGCGCGCATGATAAGGGCCATTGATGAATATAAGATCACAGGCATTACAACTACCTTGGGTTTTGGGCGTTTTGTGATGCAGCATGATGCTTTTACTTCAGGTAATTTTGATACCCATTTTGTAAAAAAGTATTTTACGCCCGAAGTGCTGCAGGAAAACAATGAAGATGAGGCAATGGTGGCAGCAATGGTGATGGAGCAGCTCCTGAGCAAAAAAAAGGTTTCGATCAACACACCCGCTGAAGGAGGCAGTTCAAGTAATTGGATAAAAAACAGGAAACTGATTTAAATATCATTTAATGCTGCCAGTTCATCTATTAAGGCTGCCTGAGCTGGATTGATCTTTATTTTTGCAACTGTTATATCAAACCATTCAGCACGATCAACTTCATCAAAAGTTTGTTTTTTGCCCGAGCGGGGCGGCCATTCTATTTCAAATGTATTGCTCCTGATCTTCTCCGGATCTATGTTGCCTTCAACTGCCCAGGCCAAAACGGTTTTTCCCCCTTTTTGTTTAATAGGGCTTAGCGCTGTAAAGTTCCCCGATATCTCATGCCCGGTTTCTTCCTGAAATTCACGTTTCGCCGCAACGAGTGCATCCTCATCGCTAAGGTACTCGCCTTTGGGCACCGACCATGAGCCATCGTCCTTGTTTTTGAAGAAAGGCCCGCCCGGATGCACAAGAAATACCTGTAATCCATCGGGTGCCTTGCGGTACAACAGGATTCCGGCGCTTTGTTTTGACATGTTTAAGATTTAAAGGCAAGTTAATGAAAGCCTTAATTATAATTGTTATTTTTGATTAAAACACCCAAACCGATATACAATTCTTATGGCAGACGACAGATGGAGCAAATTTAAGGTGACAGCTGATGTTGACACTGATGTGCGCACTATGTATGAAGCATGGGCCACACCCGAAGGCCTGGAAACATGGTTTTTACGCAAAGCAGATTTTTTTGCCATAGCCGGACGTCAGCGCGAACCGCAGGAGTTTATTAAAAAAGAGGATACTTATACCTGGTATTGGCATGGGTACGATGATACTATTATTGAAAATGGACAGGTGTTAGATGCAAACGGGGCCGACTTTTTGAAATTTACCTTCACGGGCGGCACTGTAGTTAGTGTTTCTTTAACCTGTAAGTTAGGCGTTGTTATTGTTGAGCTGGTACAGGAAAATATCCCTGAGGAAACCGACCCTGAAAAGAACCTTTATGTACAATGCCAGCTCGGCTGGACGTTTTATCTCGCTAACCTGAAATCAGTACTGGAAGGCGGCAAGGATCTCCGCAATAAGCGTAAAGATTTATTCTCGAGTTTCAAATAATTTCATTTCCTGCTGACAAACCATACTATAAAATATTTTAGCTTTGGTGCCAATCAAAATAGCCCCATCAATGGGCCGGGAGGTATATGTTTACAGGAATTATAGAAACTTTGGGTAAGATCACCGATCTGCAACAGGAAAAAGGCAACCTTAATATTACTGTCGAGTCGGCTATATCGCATGAACTTAAGATTGATCAGTCAGTAGCGCACAATGGCGTTTGCCTCACGGTTGTTGCATTAGCTGATGGTTTGCATGTTGTTACGGCCATTGAAGAAACGCTTAATAAAACCAATCTTTCCCAGCTCAAAGTAGGCGAGCCGGTAAACCTGGAACGCTGCATGCAGATGAATGCAAGGCTTGACGGGCATATTGTACAGGGCCATGTTGACCAGGTAGCTATTTGTACCGCTTTTAAAGAGCTTGACGGTAGTTGGGAGTATACTTTTGAATACGATATATCAAGCGGTAACGTAACGGTCGAAAAAGGTTCTATCTGCGTAAATGGTATCAGCCTTACTGTGGTTAACTCACACGCCAACGGTTTTTCTGTAGCCATTATTCCATACACATTTGAGCATACCAACCTGCACAATGTGAAGGTTGGCAGCCAGGTTAACCTTGAGTTTGATATCATTGGCAAATATGTTGCCCGGTTAATGCAACGCTAAATCCCTAATGATTTAATTCGCTCTTTGGAGTACGCTATGTAAGTTTTCTGAGAGTCCTTTGGTTTACTTGCCAGGTATTTTTTATAGTATTTTATGGCTATTGCTTTGTTTTTTAGCTCGGTATCATAAAGGGTGGCAAGTGCATAGTAAGTAATTGGATCGGGTTTATAAAGTAAACTTTTCTGGTAGGCTTCAACGGCGCTTTTCAATTGGTGCAGGCGGTCGTACGAGTCGCCTTTTTCGCTGTAGTAGGAACTTACCCCGGTCGATATTGCTTCTTCAATGGCTTTGTCTAAATAAGTAATCGCTTTTGTATTGTTATGTAAGGCTTTGTAGCTCATAGCCGTGTAGTAATACGAAGCCTCGGTGCCGGTATTGCCGTCTTCTAATATTTTGAAGGTTTTGATACAATCAGGATAGTTGGCAGTCATGTAATAGGAGGTAGCCAGCATAGATACGATACTGCCAGCCTGTTCGCCGGCATCCATCAGTTTTTTTGTAATGGTAATGGTTACCGGGTATCTTTTTAATGCGTATGATGCCTGGGCTTTTCCTTTCAGGAGCAGCAAGTTGGCTGTATCAGCAACAAGCGCTTTGTCAATTATATTTTCGGCATTGCCATATAGTTTGAGGTTGATGTAAAAGGAAGATAGGTCATACGCCACATCGGGATTAAGCGGATTAATTTTGTTAGCCTTTTGCAGATATACAATACTACCTTCTATATCGCCTAAATTTTGAGACAGATCTGCCAGTTGCTTGTATACATCAAAATTGGTTGTATCCTTCAGGAGGATCTTTTTTGCGTATGTCAGCGCCTTTTTATTATTACCACGCCTTTTAACTATCTCACTCATGTTATACAGATTAGTGAGGCTGGTGGTATCAGTTTCATAAATACGCTGGTAATAATTTTCTGCATCGGGAAGGCGTGAAGCCATTTTTGAGGTATAGGCCAGTTTGGCCAATACCTTAACATCAGTAACAGGTTCAGGATATGTTTTTTTAAGATAATCGGCAGCATCTGCAAAGCGCTGGTTTTGGTAATAATCAAGTAGGAGCGAATCATTTGCAGCTTGCTGAGCGCGTAATTGCAATACTGATAAGGAAAGGAATAGGAGTAAACAGAGCTTTTTCATAACTAAATATTTAGTTTAACTAAATTATTAGTTATGGGGCGTAATTCCAAATCTGAAACAATTTTTTATTAGTGTGGTTAGGTTTATATAGTAATAATTAAAACCACACATTATGGATAAGTTAAAGAAGTTTGGACTGATGGAAAAAATTGTCCATGAATTGGAAGACCTGAAAAATAGCCAGCAGGCTATCATCACCAAATTGGCTAAAATAGAAGTTGATAATATTGATCTCGGTGATAAACGCCTTGAAAAGGACTTGCCCGATATGCACCAGCGTGTATCAGAAAACCTGGATACAATTGCAGCCATTCTTGAGGATTTTGCCAATCAAACCGCAAGCTACAGCGACAACAACAATATAGCAGCCCTGAAAGAGCAGGAAGCTTTAGGAAAATAAGTTATAAAAAGGAAGCTTTTTAAAACGTCATTGCGAGGTACGAAGCAATCCCAAACTATACAGAGTTGCTCTGCTAATTGGGGATTGCTTCGTACCTCGCAATGACGTTTTTGTATATAATATTTATTTACTGATACTGAATGTAAATAGGAGCAGGCTTTAAGCTTAATACTTCTTTCGGGGTAAGCATCCGGTGCGGCTCATTCTTTATATCGTTTTTATAAAAAAGCTTAAATCCTGTAAACTGAACGGGTTCTTCAGAAATGAAATATTTATAAGTGCCTCTTTTGAGTTCCGGACCGCCCCATCCATCCATATCCATAACCACCTGCACTTCGGGCCTTAGTTTAATATCTTTATAATTGGTCACCATACGTTTTGTAAAACGGTGAACAACAAATATTTTCGGTGGCAGGTCATTCTTTTTTACCAATTTGGCTAAGTAGCCAGTTACGTAATTGATATCATCGGCATCAAAGGTGCCTATGCGTTTGCCGGGTACACTGCCTTCTTTCATAGAAAACTCGGGGTCGATACCTAAATGAACATTGGGCATCTTCATATATTTTTCTAATAAAGGCAATTCGGTTTGTACTGTGCTGAAGCCAACCTGTATATCTAAAAATACAAGGGCATTAACGCTTTTTGCCCAACTGATCACGGTATCTATCTGGCTAAAGGGCATCCGCAGGTTATGTAAACCGTTGCGACCGGCATCAGCCTGGGCCGTAACACATATATAATGTAAGGCTGGTACTACGTTGGTAGCAGTATCGGCTTTCTCCCAGTTTTTAACCTCTTCCTTCAATTTATTAAGCATGGTTTTGCGCGGGTATTGACCGAGCACGCCCATGTTTTTTGAATAAAGGTTGCCGTAAAAAGCCACGATCCGGTTAAATGGCAATATAGCGCCAGGAAGGGGATAATCTTTGCTTTTTACGGGCCAGCGTCCGCTTTTGTCGCCGTTGGCCAGTTTTTTCATCAACGAATCGTACTTTAAAGTATCCAGCATTGATGTTTTTGCAGAAGTATCCCGGAAATGTTTGCGGGTTGTAGCACAGGCCGTATTGGTTACGGCGATAAAAATTAACAGGGCTAAAGCAGATCTTGTCCTTTTCAAATTTTAATATTTTCGGGTTGATGAGCAATATCCGTGCCTATTCAATGCTCTTGCCTTTCATGGCGGTGCTTATTGCCTGATCCATCAATCGTTCGGCAAACGGACGGGTAAACTCGTTAACTTCGTCAATGTTTTTTAAGATCAGGTCTTTATCACCGCTGGTTAAAGCTTCTTTCAATTTAGCAAGCAGTTTGGTGGTATCGCTTATTTCGGTGATAGAAACGTAGCTGGCGTTCTTTTTCAAGAAGCCTTCAACCGTATAAACCATCTGTTCGCCTTCGGTACGTGCCTCAATAAGCATACGCTGGCTTACATCGTCTTTGGCATGAGTGATGCTGTCCATCAGCATTTGTTCCACCTGTTCGTCCGTAATACCATAAGTTGGTTTTACTTCAACTTCCTGTTTTACACCAGAGCGTAGTTCAATGGCCTGTACGGTAAGGATCCCATCTGCATTCAACAGGAAATTGATGTCAACTTTAGGAAAGCCGGCCGGCATCGAAGGAATGCCTTTCAAATCAAATTCGGCCAGTTTACGGTTTTCTTTGATCAGGTCACGTTCGCCCTGGTAAACCGAAATTTTCATATTTACCTGTCCATCTATTGATGTAGTATATTGCCTGCCGCCTTTGGTAGGAACTTTTGAATTACGGGGGATGATCACATCCATCAGGCCACCCATGGTTTCAATACCTAAGGATAGCGGGGTAACATCAAGCAACAATATATCTTTACGGTTACCGGCTAAAATATCGGCCTGTATAGCGGCACCCAAAGCAACTACCTCATCAGGGTTTACGTCGTCATGCACCGGGCGACCGAAAAACTCGGCAACCTTACGCTTAACCAGGGCAGTACGCGTTGAGCCGCCCACCATAACTACTTCGTCAATCTGGTCGATGGTTAATTGAGCATCTTTAAGCGCGTTTTGGCAGCTAGTGATGGTTTGATGTACTTTAGGTAGTATTAATTCTTCAAAAGTAGTACGGTCAAGCGTACACCATATGTCGCCTATTTTATCGTTCACAAGGCTTTGATGACTGAATGCTTTCTTGGCTTCTTCGGCTTTAAGGCGCAGTTGTTGTGCCAGCTCGGTATTGGCAAGTACTTCGGCCTTGTTAAGCTGGTTTTTCTCAATCCAGTAGTCAACAATTATGCGGTCAAAGTCATCACCGCCTAAAAAGGTATCGCCGTTGGTTGAAAGCACTTCAAAAATGCCGTTCTGGATTTGCAGTATCGATACATCAAATGTACCGCCGCCAAGGTCATAAACCGCAATGGTTTTTGTTTCTTCGGGGTTTAAACCTATACCATAAGCCAAACTTGCTGCTGTTGGCTCGTTAACTATCCGTAAAACATCAAGTCCGGCAAGTTTGCCGGCATCCCTTGTTGCCTGGCGCTGCGAATCATTAAAGTACGCAGGCACAGTGATCACAGCACGGTTAACCGGAGTTTTAAGGGCATGCTCGGCACGGGCCTTAAGTTCTTTCAATATCTGGGCCGATAACTCGATAGGAGTGTAAAATTTATCGCCTACTTTAATTTTAACCAGGCTTTCGGTATCGTCGTCAATTACCTTGTAGCTAAAAAAGTCTTTATAGTTTTCAATATCGTGGTAACTGCGGCCCAATAAACGTTTAACCGAAAATATGGTGTTTTGCGGATCGGTTATCAGAAACTCTTTTGCCTCGTTACCAACTAATACATCGTCTGTACTGCCAAAATGCACTACAGATGGCACCAGTACGCCCTTGCCGGCATCATTAATTACCTGCGGGTTTTTATCGGGGTTGATAAATGCTACCAGCGAATTGGTAGTACCCAGATCAATACCTACAATGATCTCTTCTTTTTGTAATGAGCCTGTTGCCAGGTTGATAGAAACTTTAGCCATTATATTAAGTTAACAGAGGGCAAATGTACTTAGTTTTAAGCGATGCATTGTCGTTTTTAATTCAGTTTTGTTACAAATATGTGGCGGGTTATTTCATTGTGCTGACAAACAAATGCTGCTTAATTCATCTTTTTATAAAAAAATAATATCATATGGAAAAGCGTGAATTAGGCAAATCCGAACTATCTGCAGCGCCACTGGTTTTTGGTGGTAACGTTTTCGGCTGGACAGTTAAAGGCAATGATACTGCTGTTTTACTGGATGCGTTTTTAGATGCCGGTTTTAATACAATTGATACTGCCGACGTATACTCCCGTTGGGTTGAGGGTAATAAAGGGGGAGAATCTGAAACAGAAATAGGTAACTGGTTAAAGCAAAGCGGCAAGCGCGATCAGGTGATCATTGCTACCAAAGTAGGTTCGGAAATGGATTCGGCAAGGAAGGGTTTGAAAAAGGATTATATTATTAAAGCTGCCGAAGATTCATTAAAAAGGTTGCAGACCGATTACATAGACCTGTACCAAACTCACTTTGATGATCCGTCAACGCCGGTTGAAGAAACCCTGCGCGCTTACGATCAGTTAGTGCAGGATGGAAAGGTGCGTGCTATCGGAACATCAAACATGTCTGTTGAGCGTTTACATGAATCGTTAAAGGTGAGTGTTGAAAAAGGGTTGATCTCCTACCAAACCCTGCAACCGGAGTATAACCTGTTTGACAGGGAGAAGTATGAAACTACTTATGAACCGTTTCTTAAGGATAAGAACATTGGCGTTATCAGCTACTTTTCATTAGCAAGCGGTTTTTTAAGCGGTAAATATCGTTCAGAAGCTGATTTGCAGGGAAGCAGCCGGGCCGGTATGGTTAAGAAATACCTTAATGAGCGTGGCTTTAGGATATTGAAAGCGCTTGATGATGCAGCTGCTCAATATAACGTTAGTCAATCGGCAGTTGCCTTGGCCTGGTTAATTGCAAGGCCAAGTGTTACGGCACCCATAGTAAGTGCTACCAATATTGACCAGCTTAAGGAATTTACACAAGCGGCCAACTTAAAACTGAGTGATGAAGCCATCGAAGCACTCAATACCGCCAGCGCTTATTAAATATCCGCTTATGATTTTAACAGCACACTTTTCAAATGAAGGGTGTGCTGCTTGTTTTTAGCTGCCCGGCTTACAAGAGAAACCCTGATTTTCATTGCTTAATAATTACATCGTTTTTGTTATTTAATTATTAAATAACAATAGCTGTTTTTTTGCTTTTTTTAAACACTAAAGTTTTAAAGATTTCCTGAAAAATACTTTATTTACTAAACAGAATCCCTTGTTTTTAAGTATAAAGGGTTCTCTCTAATTAATTTTTTATTTTAAATGGAAAAGCTAAAGCAGATTATTGGCTATGGCAAGCCTGATTTGTCGCTGGAAAATAAGCTGTTTAACGCGCTCTCATTATTCATTTGCGTCAGCAGTGTTTTTTCGCTGATCTGTAATTTGTTTTTAGGCTTAAGTTATAAACTTGAGCTTGTTCAGCTTTTTGTAATCCTGATGTCGGGCTGGGCTTTTTACCGGAGCAGGTTTGTAAAATATAAGGATGATGTTGCGGTAATTTATATTTGCTTTGGCCTTACTGCCATTATCCCCGGGTGGTTTTATAATGGTGGTATTAGCGGATCGACAACCCTTTCCGGAGTCTTTTTTGTTGTGCTTATAACCCTGCTTTTAAAAAAACGGCATCACTATATTTTTATCGGCGCTTTAATAGCCATATTTATGGGTTGCTACTTTGTTGAAAAGCAGTTTCCGTACTTGGTGCAACCTTACAGTAGTATTTCGTCTAAAAAATCAGATCTCATAACATCCGCAGTAACCAACGTTTTAATTGTTGGGCTACTGGTTGGTTTTATCAAAAAAAGCCACGAAACCGACAAGCGGGACCTGATACGCAAGAGTGAGGAACTACAAGCGTCACAAATTGAACTTTCAACTTCGCGTGATCAGGCCGAGGCGGCTACGTTTGCCAAGTCGAACTTTTTGGCCAATATGAGCCATGAAATCCGTACGCCACTCAACGGTATCATTGGCACTGCTCAGCTGCTCTCCCGAACCAATTTGCAGCCTGAGCAGCAGGAATTGCTTCAAACTTTACAGTCGAGCAGCAATTTGTTGATCAACATCATCAGCGACATACTTGATATCTCCAAGATCGAAGCCGATAAGCTAATGCTTCACCCGGTTTCAACACACTTGCGCAACTGCATAAAAACAGTAGTTGAGATAACCGAGCCTGCTATTTCCACACTGAACAAACCCTTAAACTTAATTTATCATGTTGATGATAATGTTGCAAGTTATGTAATAGCCGATGAGGGTAGGCTTCAGCAGATCCTGGTTAATTTAATTGGGAATGCCATTAAGTTTACAGACGAAGGTTCGGTAATATTGCGGGTTAGCGCATCGGGTGTCACCAACAATATACAGGAGATAACTTTTAGTATAAAGGACGACGGAATTGGAATAAGTGAAGAGGCTTTGACGCAATTATTTAAGCCTTTTACACAAGTAAATACCACAGCTTTGCGCAAATATGGCGGTACGGGCCTTGGTTTATCTATTTGCAAAAAGCTTGTTGAAATGATGCACGGCCGGATCTGGGCAGAGAGCAAGGAAGCCGAAGGCTCATTGTTTAGCTTTACCCTTCCTTTACAGGTTACCTACAGCATTTCCGAGCTGGAAATACAAACCGGCGAAAAGCATGTGTTTCAATACCGGCCTTTACGTATTTTGTTGGCCGAGGATAATAAGATGAACCAGCTGATAGCGAGTAAGATATTTAAAAAGGTTGGTTACAGCATTGATATTGCCGAAAACGGGCTGGCGGCTGTGAATATGGTTGAGCAGTGTAACTACGACCTGATATTTATGGACATTCAAATGCCCGAAATGGACGGTTTACAGGCTACCCGTCATATTTTAAAGAAACATGGTAAAGATGCCCCGCCTATTATAGCCATGACGGCTAATGTGCTTAGCGAAAATGAACGGGAATGCACCCAGGCTGGCATGAAAGATTTTGTGAGCAAACCTTTTACTTTTGAGCGCCTGGAAGATATCATCCAAAAATGGACATGATTTATAAGTCAAAAGCAATAATCGTTGATTAGTACCATACAAAATAAAAATAGTACCATTAGCAGCAACGCTATTGTGTGTAGTTTTGTATCATGTTACAAAGCATTCCAACAATTGACATTTGCACACTGGCTGATGATATAAAGCAGGATGAGATCCTGATCAGCAGGTTTGCCGCCTATCTGGATGCCCACAAAAACCTTTTCTTCCCGCATCGCCATTCTTTTTTTCACCTGGTATTGTTTACCGATGGCGGCGGATCGCATACCATTGATTTTGAAAGTTTTGATGTAAAGCCGGGCCAAATCTACTTTATGGTTCCTGGGCAGGTGCATTCATGGGAGTTTGAGGGTTTTATGGATGGCTATATTATCAATTTTTCAAGTTCATTTATTCAATCGTTTTTATTGCGGTCGGGGTATTTTGACAATTTTACTTTTTTAAATGGTAACCCAAAAGATGAGGTAGTTGATTTACCTGCCGGGCAACTGCCTGAAATAATATCTCTTTTTGAAAGGATAGTAGCCGAGGTTGAAAAACCCGCTGTATTGGGTAGTGATATGGTGAAATTGCTTATGCTTCAGGTTTTTATACTTATAAACCGTTGCCAGGGCAAGAATGATGATTTTGGAAAACAAGGCTACAATCATACGCTGATCCGTAACTTTCAAAAACTTATAGAACAGCACTATATTGATGTAAAGCTTCCTAAAGACTATGCCGATTTACTTTACATTACCCCTAACCATTTAAACGCAGTGTGCAAGGATGTGCTTGGCCTGTCGGCAGGCGAGGTGATCCGCAACCGTACGCTGCTTGAGGCCAAGAGGTTATTAACCAACCCAAGGCTCAATATAAGTGAAATTGCTTTTAACCTTAATTTTAGCGATAACTCCTATTTTACCAAGTTCTTTAAAAAAATTGAGGGTATTACGCCCGAAGAGTTCAGAAAGAAAACCTTAAACAATAAATCATAATTTTATGGAAACCCCTAAATATAAATTATCCGCATGGTCTGCCTTTGCAAACGCTAAATGTCCGCGTTGCAGAAGGGGTGATCTCTTTATCACCGGCATGTATGAATTTAAAGGCCAGGAAATGCATAAAACCTGCTCGCACTGTGGTTTGGTGTATGAGCGTGAGCCGGGCTATTTTTATGTAGCCATGTTTGCCAGCTATGCGCTTAATGTTGCCGAAATGGTTACACTGGCGGTTGCGATCAGTGTTTTAACAGGCAGCAGCAACCCCTGGTTATATGTAACTATCATTTTGGGTGTGGCCGTTATCCTGGCTCCCTTTAACTACAGGTATTCAAGGGTGATGCTTTTACACTGGCTTACACCAGGCTTGCACTATCATCCGGAGATGAGTGAAGATAAAGCAAAATAATTTAACTGACTGAAATACATAGCAATGCCCTTGATTGAAAAATTAAGGGCATTTTCATTTAAACCAAAGGGGTGTTGCCATAGTCATAATTACAACAAGTTTGATTTACACAAATTTAATAAGTGTTTGAAATTAAGCTGTTTGTAATTACTTAAAATCTATTATCATGAAAGCAAAACTTCAATCTCTGAAAGCCGATCTATATAATGTATTTGTAGTTGGTAATGCCGATGACAGGCAGTTGGCAAAAGCATATTTCCTGTTAGCCATCCCTTTGTTTGCTATATTTTTCGGTTGGGGCTCATTTCCGAAATTCTAACCATAAAAAACAGTCGGTACATTTCTGTAACGACTGTTTACAACTGTTCTTTAACTAATTAACTAACTATAAACTAACTTATTTTTCATTTTGGTTTAAGCCAGCGTAATCTGCAGCCACAAGTAATTTCTTAAATGGCTTGTAGAGCTTTTTTTCAGGCTGAAGATTACTGGTGGTATGCCTGCTTAAGGCGTCATAGTGATGCATATCTGAAAATATAAGCCTGGTATTAATTTCCGAATTGTATAACGAATCATTATCTAAATTAATACCACTGCGCTGAGCAGGGTTGTTAAGTTTTTCTTCGGGTGTTGATGCAAATAAATTGGCGCAGGCTATTAAAACGAGGGATGCCGCAACCAAAACAAGAAAATGGTAGAATAATTTCATAAGCAAGGTATAAGTTTTTAAAAATGTTTCAGTGATTACGGAAACAGATTATACTCCAAAAGTAGCCAACGCTTTAAAAAAAATAATCAGGGATTTCACCGTTTTGCGTACGTAGTTTTACGCAATTTATAATAGATTTGGGTGAATAATTAAATGTAGAAAGAAAAATTGATATAACATTATAATATCTGTAAAATTTTTCTTTTGTTAACTTTACTGAGGTATAACTGTGATAAAACTGTACAACACTACACAGTTTTTAATGTTGAATTTACTTAACGCATTTTTGAGCGATATTGAGATATCTTCATAAATTAACACCAATGTGATATCCGGCAGGGGGTAAAAAGTCTTACTTTTGCCGGCAATATGAGTAATTCGCTTAAAAATAAATACGACAGCATAATTTTTGACCTTGATGGCACGCTTTGGGATAGTACTGCTAACGTCGCCCTTGCGTGGCAGGCGGCTATAAGTAAGGTTGATTACATTAAAGAAGAAATGACACAGGAACGCGTGCGTTCTATCACGGGTATGACCTATGATGCCATTTTTGATAAATTATTCCCCGAACTTACCGACGAGCAACGTAAAGAAGTGCAAACCCTTTGCGGTATTAGCGAGCTGGAGATATTGCACACAAAAGGAGGGGAGCTTTATCCTGAGTTGGCAGAAACACTTAAATACCTTGCAGCAAACTACAAGCTATACATTGTAAGCAATTGCCAGAATGGTTACATCGAGCTGTTTTTGGACCTGAACCAATTGCATGGCCATTTTCTGGGCCACCAGTGTTTCGGTACAAAAGGAAACCCGAAGGCAGATAATATCAAAGATGTAGTTAATGATCATCAGTTAAAAGCACCCGTTTATGTGGGTGATACCATGGGCGATTATAATGCTGCTAAACAAGCCGGGGTGCCATTCATATTTGCCAACTACGGTTTTGGTGTTGTGCCTGATGGCATGGTGGCAACTATCAGTAGTTTTGCCCAACTTAAAGAGCTGTTTTAAGTTTGTAATTTCTAAAATCAATTTCGGATAAAGGTATGCCTGCTATCCGGAATTGTAATGTGGTTTGCTGTATTGTTATAATCCAATTGTAAAACAATTAGAGGCTTTTACTATTGTACTTTCAGCTTTACAGCTAAAAATTTAATTTAGTAAAATGAAGTTTATCAAATATCTGCCATTAGCTTTAATTTTTATTTCCCTGGTATCATGTAAGCCTAAAACCAAAACAATGCAGGTGCCTGTAGTTGGTTTTGTTGATGCTTTTGAAGATGCTACCATTTCTCAAGCGCGCAAAGGTTTTACCGATGCTTTGGCTAAGAATGGATTTAGTGAAGAAAAGAAAACAGTGCAGATTGAGTATAGCAATGCACAGGGCGATATCCCTACACTTACGCAAATTGTTAACCATTTTGTTACCGATAGCGTTAACCTGCTGGCAACATGTACAACATTATCAACAGTAACAGCGCTTCAAAAAACTAAAAATATACCGGTTTTTGCAATGGTATCGCCAACTGCCCAGCGCATGAAGGTAGTTGATGCAAGCGGTAAAGCTCCGGCTAATCTTTTCGGCACGGTAGAGGACCTTAATTATATTGATACTTCTTTCAGCATTATCCCCAAACTACTTAAGCCAAAGGGCGCAAAGCTTGTAATTGGGATGATCTATAACCAATCAGAGCCCCAGTCGGCCGATGCTTTAAACCGGATCAAATCATTGGCTACCGGCTTAAATGTTAACATTGTGGCGCTTCCGTTAAACACCTCGGCCGATGCGCAGCTGGTAACGCAATCGTTATTAAACAAAAATATCGATGCCTTTTTTGCTAACCCTGATAATACAGTTTTTGCATCTTTTGAAACCATCCTGAAAAACTGCAATCAGAAAAATATCCCCATTTTCACCAGCGAAGCGGGTTTGGTACAGCGCGGTGCCGTAGCTGCCTTTGGTGCAGACATTTACCAGTGGGGTTACCAGGCCGGCGAACAGGCTGCCCAATATCTTAAAACTCATAAAACTGACGGCATGCAGCCCGAAATGGTGAAAATCAGGAAGAGGGTATATAATCCGGCAGCGGCTAAAAAATATAATATTACCATTCCGCCAAATTTCGAGCCTGTAAAATAGATGGATTTTTACCTTACCGCTTTACTGCAAGGCCTTTGCTTTTCGGCCATAGCGCTGGGGATTTATATATCCATGAAGATCTTTAACATTCCGGATATCACAACCGACGGCAGTTACACCCTGGGCGGTGTAGTTACCGCAGTGTTATTGACCAACCACCAGCCCACCTACATTATTTTACCTGCTGTGATTTTGGCGGGAGGAACAGCAGGTGCAGTTACGGGGATTATTCACACCAAGTTAAAGATCAATGCACTGCTGGCCGGCATCCTGGTCATGACTGCACTTTATTCTGTTAACCTAACTATTTTAGGCCGGTCGAATTTGCCGCTTATTAATTTGCCTTCATTATTTACTATATTAAATGTGGTGAAAGATCCTAATCAAAACACTTTTTGGATCCTTGCCATTTTTGTTATAGTTATTACTTTTCTTATTGGTTATCTGCTCAAAACAGATTTCGGCATAGCCATGCGTGCAACGGGCAACAGCGAATCCATGATCCGGTCGTTGGGGGTAAATACCGATAGAATGAAGATCACAGGTTTAGCGTTAGCAAACGCGCTTACTGCCTTAAGCGGTTATCTTGTAGCCCAGTTTCAGGGCTTTGCCGATATCAGTATGGGGATCGGGATTGTAATAGTTGGCCTCGGCTCGGTAATCATAGCCGAAACGCTCATAAATTGGTTAAAACTCACTTCGGTATGGTTAAGCCTTGTATTGGTGCTAACAGGTGCAGTGATATTTCAGTTGGTATTAGCGTTTACGCTATCGGTAGGAGTAGACCCTAAATTGCTAAAGATAGTTACAGCTGGCTTTGTATTGGTAATTGTGAGCCTGCCGCGTTTATCCTTATTAAAATCATCATGATAACGATAACCGACGTACATAAAATATTCAATAAAGGTAAAGCAAACCAGGTAAAAGCAGTTAATGGTGTTACGCTGGAGATCAAAAGCGGCGAGTTTTTGGTGGTGGTGGGTTCAAATGGCTCAGGTAAAACCACCATGCTTAATTTAATTGCCGGCAGCGTATTGCCCGACACGGGCACAATTAGTATTGATGATACCGACGTAACTAAGCTCCCCGATTACAAACGAAGCCAGTGGATTGCAAGAGTATTCCAAAACCCGTTGAGCGGTACTGCGCCAGATCTTAGTATTTTAGATAATTTCCGCCTCGCTTCGCTCCGAACCAAAGCAAAAGGGTTGTCAGTTGGGGTAAACGATGCTTTTAAGAAACAGGTGCAGGAAAAAGTGGCCAGTCTTGGCATGGGTTTGCAGGATAAGATAGACCAGCCTATGGGTACCTTATCAGGCGGGCAGCGGCAGGCGCTTACACTGCTGATGAGCGTTATGGACAGCTGCAAGGTTTTACTGCTTGATGAACCCACAGCAGCCCTCGACCCGCGTTCGGCCGAAGTAGTAATGCGGACAGCTGATACACTGATTAGCGAATTTGAATTGACCGCAGTATTCATTACGCACAATTTAAAGGATGCCTTTAATTATGGCACAAGGATAATACAAATGGGTGAAGGCTTGATTATTAATGATTTATCTGGAAAAGATAAAGCCGCTTTAAAACAAAACGACTTGTTTGACTGGTTTGCTTAAAAATTGGCAGAGTAATTGTATAAGTATTTGTACTATGAAAAACAATAATTTTGCAACCATATCGGATGCTTATCAGTTAGTAAGCGGCGCTAAAATAAAAGGGAAAAAACACGACGAAATATTTGAACTTGGTGCGTACGATGCCCTGAAAAGAGGCTACGTACTTTACCCGCTTGAACAAGGTGTTAAGTTTGATGACTTCAGCGTAATGATATCTGAAAAAGAATTAAAAAATAACTTCCTGATTGAGGCAGTTAAACAAAACGCCATAGCAGCTTAATTTCAGGCTGCTATTTTTTTACCCGTACTTTTTCTGGTCATAAAAAGGCAATAGACCTCATACACAATGCAATTGAGTTTGTGTATGCGTGTTATTTCTTGCTTTTCTCATGCAATAATTGTAGGTTTGCACATATAAAGTACAAACCGATGTTGTTTAATAAATCATTCTGCTCAGTAATTATGTGGCCCATGGGGTTGCAACAGAAGGGTTTTGCATCGATAATTCTCTTCTCAACTCCGGTATAGCGGTTTCGAAGTACCCAAACCGATCCTACATTTACCACATTTTTATAACATTAAGTCTTACTTAAACGTAAGCTTACTGAATTTGAAATTTTATATGGACAATTATTATTCAATTGAAGAAAAGTACCTCCAGGCTGTTGATGAACTATCGTTCGGCGAAACACCAAAGGGCTTAAATATATTAAACCAGATCGTAGCAGATGAGCCATTTTTTGCAAGGGCTCATTACCAGTTAGGCATGATCCATTATTACAAGATCCAGGATTACCAAACCGCGGGCTATCATTTTAAAACCTGTATGGAACTGGAGCCATCATTTCCGGATAACTATACTCATTATCTTGATTTGGTAGTTTTTTTGGGTATGGAAAAATCAGTTGCAACTATTTCGGCCCAGGCTTTGACAACTCCCGGCGTAAATAAGGCTCGCATTTTTGATTTGCTTGGTTTGTTTTACGAAAAGCAAAAGGACTGGAATAAAGCCTTGCGCTATTATCAGGAAGCTTTTATGGAGGTTACGGAAAAAGATGATCGTAAAGATATCGAAGACAGTCTTAAGCGGGTGCGATCAAAAATGAAACAGAAACAGGCTTATACCTACTTTATTACCGAATAATATGGTAAACTGTTATTTGGATAATTAAAGAATAGGCCCCTGAAGAAGGGGCTTATTCTTTAATAAAAAAATCTAAATTAATAACGTATGTTTAAAGATACGTTATTTGTGTAAGTTGTTGTTATACAGTTAAGATACAATTTTTGTGAAAAGTGTGCAGAGGTTGGAAATGGCGTTGTTGTAATTAAATTGCTGCTTTAATATATAGATGATGATGAACCATGCCTAAATATTTAGCGAAACAGGCTTTGTTACTTGCTGTTATAGCCATAGTTGTTTTTCTATTCAAGTATTTGGTGGCGCTGTATGCCATTAACAGATAATTAAATCTGAATGCCCGGTAAATGCACTTCGGCCATCATACACCTTGCGCTGCCGCCACCATTTGTTTCAATGGTATTAATGTCAGCATAAACCAGCTTGCCATACTTTTGTAAAGCCGAGCGCTGGGTATCGTTCAAGGCATTAAAGGCGTTTTCAGACATCATGATCAACGTTTCTCCTGCTTTATTTTTTACTTCGAGCATGTTGCCCGCAAATCGGTTCATCTGCTCAAAGGTAATCTCGATAACTTCTCTGTGTGATGATTTTAATAATTCTGTAACCGTTATCCTCTCATGCGGATTGGGGATGCTATTTAAACAGATCACGGCAAACCCACTGCCAATACACATCAATACATTAGTGTGATAAATGGCTTTACCCTTTTCATCAACAGCTTCAAAGCTGACGGCCTGATAGCCTGATTGCTCACAGAAATAGTTAAGTACATCTTTATCTGTGCGGGGCGAAAGGCAGGCGTATGCTATTTTATTGTCCCTGTCAAGCACCATGCTGCCTGTTCCCTCTAAAAAGCGGTGTTCATGCTCAAAGCGGCTCAGGTCAATTACGTGTGCCACTTTAAATTTATCTTCCAGATCGGTTATGATATCTTCCCTGCGCTCAAGCCTGCGGTTTTCGGCTTGCATAGGGTACAGGAAAACACCGCCATCGCTATGAAACGACACCCAGTTGTTTGGAAATATCGAATCAGGCGTATAGGGCTGGGGGGTATCATCTATAACTGTAACATCCACACCGTTATGACGCAAAACGTTAACCATTCCATTAAACTCGCTCAATGCTTTTTCCTGTACACCATTCTTTTCGGTATCCCGATTTTGAAAAGCGTTGCTTGCAGCAGTTTCCTCATTAAACCCGAAATTAACCGGGCGGATCATTAATATATGTGATGTTGACTGACTCATAATTTTTGTCTGAACCTTGATTTATGGGATTAATGGATTAATAGGATTTTTGTTTGAACAGGATTTAGGATTTTGCTTTAAGCGGGATTTATAGAATATCTGAATTTTATTTATCTGATCAAATCCCATAAATCAAACAAATCCGTTTAATCCCGGTTCAGAATATTGTCCCTTAATATCGGCATGCTCATACAATGAAAACCACCGCGGGCACGGGAAAGTTCTGCCGAGGGCATTAATATCAGTGTATTGGTTAAGCTTTGTGGATCAAGCTCATTGCTCTCAAACTTTTGAATTAAATCTGCTACCCTGATCACATCAAAACCTGCTTCTTTAAATGCTTCTACAGTTTTGTCATTACGGTCGTATCCAACAACTACGCCTTCTTTTAACGCAAGCAGGTTGCAGGAATCTGTCCATTGCTCGCGGGCATCAAAAGGGAATGTATTATTGCCCGAGTAAATAAACTTTGTTTTTGTGCCGCTTTTGAGATCGTTTTCACTAATATCTGCAAGTAAATCTTCAATACAGCCAAATAATTTCGGTTTTTCATCTTTTTCAAACTGAACAATTTCTGCCCGTTCTTTTTGTTTCTTATCGGCAAACCATGATATAGGTTCACGTTCTTCAACAGGTGCTTCCGCAGCAGCAAGTGATCGCAGTAATACCCAGGTATCGCGCTTTACTTGTGTAAAAACGGTATCAATATGCATGTAATCACGCTTATTGGGGATCTTTACTATGGTTACTTTTTTCACCACATCGTGTTCAAAAAGTAGCCTGATGGCTTCGTTGGCACCGCTGACAGAGGTGCGTTCGCTGCAGCCAATCACCAAATGATCGGGGCTAACCATCATCACATCGCCTCCCTCTAAAGTTGTGCGGCCTTCAGCATCTTCGCCCGGGCGTAAAAAATGCTGGGCTGTTTCGGGGATCTCTAAAATATTATCGCGATAAGCTTCAAACAGCGGGTGGTTGAAAAAGATGTACCGCATCAGCAGCGTTTCGCGGAAACGGGCCTTTTTTGCAGGTTTATTGAGCAGCATGTGCTTATTAACCGCTATTCCCAGATCTCTCGAAAAAATAAGATTGGGAATAGGTGCAAAGATCATTTCTTCGGTTGTTAACGATCCTGAAATAAAGATCTTGGCCAGCTCAACCGGATCGGTATCGGTAAGCTGCTGCTGTAAACGGTAATTGCAGCTTTCAACGGCGCATACCGAAGCCACCAGTTTTTTGCGGATATCCGGCTGCTGTAATATATCAGCCAGCAGGGTTTGTATTTCGATTACTTTATCTGATGAATGAAAGCCAGCGTTGTCGGGCTTAAAAAAAGAGCGGTTAGTGGTTTCATCATCAATTTGATTTAGCTTACCTTTTATTTTGTCAGGGTCAAGAAAATAAAGCAATAGTTTTACGTAATAGTCGTATTCGTTTCTGCGCACAGTATCCAAATGAATTATATCCTCAAAAAGCCAGTCCTGTGCCTTTGATGGTACAACTTTGCCCAGTCCGCTATCCGGACTATGAATAAGCAGGGTGCGCAGTGTGCCAATTTCGGAAGTTACATCTATTTTAAAATCGGAGTTGGTTATTGTCATAAAACACTATATCGTACACAAATCTATCAGAAATTAAATTACAAAACAGGGCAACTGCCGGTAAATTTAGGTACAGCTTAAATAAGCGTAAAAGTTGTGGTAACTGGTTGATGTTTAAAATCATGTTATGAAAGTGATATAAATTGTTTTAATTTTATTTCTATTGCCTAACCTGCTATTTCCTGCCTATGCCAAAGTCTGCCATCCCGTATATTCTTAAATGTTTATCATGCTGTATGTTAGCGTCTATGGCTTCAGCGTCACTTTTTGCACAGGATTCGCCCAGGGCTTTTATTAATAATATCATCTTAAAGGCTGATACTTTTGCCAGGGGCAGGGCTGTTGAAAAAATATACCTGCAAACAGATAAACCTAAGTATGAAGCTGGGGACACATTGTGGTTTAAAGGCTATTTGCTTGAAGAGCCTGATTTGCGCGCAGTTACCAAAAGTGGCGTTTTGTATGTTGAATTAGCCAATGACAGTAACCGTGTTATAAAACGCCTGATGCTGCCGCTTTTTGAAGGACTTGCATTCGGCAACATAGCGCTGGACAAGCGGGAGGTGCTGCAAGGCGGTTATTTTTTGCGGGCATATACTAATTGGATGCGCAATTTTGATGAGTCGTATATATTCAAAAAACATTTTTATATAGGTAATGCCGTAAACAACGCCTGGCTTATAAACTACAAGGCGTTAGCAAAAAAAAGTATCGATAAAGAGAAGGTGCAGCTTAATTTACGTGTTACAAAATTTGATACTTTCCCTGTTGGCGTTCGTGAAATGCAGTTGCGCTTAACAGATGGTAAGCGAACATTGCTTAAAAATAATGTCAATACAGATCTGGATGGAAATATCGATGCAAATTTTGATCTGCCCGAAAAAGCTAACGCCGCAAACTTATCGCTGATAATGCAGGACCTCCGCAAAGGAGAAGATAACCGCAGGTTGGTGATGCCGTTGATCCTTAACCGGCCTGATCATATCGATGTTCAGTTTATGCCCGAAGGCGGCGAGCTTGTTGCCGGCTTACCGGCGCAGGTTGCTTTTAAAGCCATAAATGAAGACGGCTTCGGAGTCAATATCTCGGGGAAGGTTTACAACAACAATCAACAGGAAGTTGCTGCATTTACTGGCGCACACAAAGGCATGGGCGTATTTAATTTACAGCCACAACCCGGCGAAGTGTACACTGCTAAAATTAAATTGCCTGATGGTTCATTTAAAACTTTCCCGTTACCTGCTGTCAAAAACTCGGGCATCACGCTTGAGATCAATAATCCGTTAAACGCCGATTCGATAGCGGTGATGTTAAATGCAACGCCGGATATTATTGCTGCCGGTAATGTTTATTACTTGTTAGCCCAGGTACGTGGTTTGGTTGCTTACGGTGCCTCGCTGCATTTTAAAAATGGCGGCGTTATTATGCGGGTTAGCAAAAAACTATTTCCGGGTGGTATTCTTCGCTTTTTATTGATTGGTACCGATAAAAAGTTACTTAATGAACGGAAAGTATTTATTGAGCATCATGATAATCTTAATATCAGTATTAAAACTAATAAACCAGTGTATGCTCAGCGTGACAGTATAGCAGTTGATATCGAGGTTAAAACTGCAGATGGCACTCCGGTACAGGGAAGCTTTTCAATGGCCGTGACAGATAACGCACAGGTGAAAACGGATAGCTTAACTCATAGCAATATAAGAAGCTACATGTTGCTTACGTCTGATTTAAAAGGAGCCATTGAGGAACCGGGCTATTACGATGCTGCCGAAAAAGATGCCGCTAAATGGCAGCATTTAGATTACTTGCTTTTAACGCAGGGCTGGGTTGGATATGATTGGAAGGATATGTGGTTACCTTTACCGCCAGCTAAATATAAAGCCGAAAAGCAATTTTTAGTAACCGGTCGTGTAACCAATATGTTTAATAAGCCGGTTGCAAACTCTGGCGTTACCTTGTATTCAAAAAAGCCCCTGATTGTTACAGATACCGTAACCAATAAGCAGGGTGAGTTTATGTTTAAAGATATTTTTCCGGGCGATACAGCGGTGTTTTTTGTGCAGGCCAGGAATAAAAAAGGCAAAAGCTTTAACGTAGGTATTGAGATGGATGAATTTAAGCCACCCGTATTTGCCGCTGTAAATGACAGAACAATACCCTGGTTCCTGAACATTGACACCAGCAACATGATAAAGGTGAAAAAACAGGTAAGCTTAAAAGATGCGATGGCTAAAATTACCGGCGGTAATATATTAAAAGAGGTGGTAATAAAAGATAAACGCATCATTAAGGACTCCAAAAATTTGAACGGCCCGGGCGAAGCAGATTTGATCATTGACGAGGAAATGCTTCAGAAGACAGGCCGGACCTCGCTTGGCGACCTTATTACTAAAAATGTAAAAGGCTTTAATTCTTTTACTGATAAAACCGGCTTCACTTACTACAGGTTAAATACCATGGTATTGCATTTGATCATTGACGGTATGGATGTAGATTTTTTCAAGCCGGAAGGTATTTCTCCTTATCAGTATTTCAGGGAGTTTTTTGACTACTGTGATGCGGAAGAAATAAAAGGTATCGAGGTTATGAAAATGCCAAGAAATACTTCCAGTTATACTCGCCGATACGTTCAAAACCCGATGGCGAAGCCTGATGAAAATGCTTTTATTGAAATAACCACACGTAGCGGCCACGGGCCTTTTGTGAAAAAAACAGTAGGGACTTATGTGTTCCGCCCGATGTCTTTTTCTTTGCCTTTAACGTTTTATACTCCTAAATATAAACCAGGCTCTGCGCCCGACATGACCGATATCCGTTCTACGATATATTGGGGCCCGCATATAATTACTGATAAAAGTGGTAAGGCAAGGGTTAGCTTTTACGCTGCAGATAACCCCGGACACTATGATTATGTAGTTGAAGGAACCGATTTGGAAGGTAGTTTTGGGGTTAAAAGGGGCAGCATAACAGTTAAGAAAAGCAATCTTAATCAGTGATAGCCAGATAACAGTTTTTTGTACGGTGGTATTAATCAGGTGTTTATTACAATCGATTGCAATAATGTTTTACAGTTAATGCTTTTTTAATGTTTTATTAAGTTGTATCGGTTTATTTGTGCTATCAATTAACGACAAATACGGGTATAGACCATCCCGTTACATAAACCTATGAACACAAAAAAAGTTGGGTTGATACTCGCAGCGTTATCCCTTGTTTTTGCCACAACACTTTGCAGCGGGCAATCTGGCAACAATTCGCAATTAGATCACTATAATGTTGAGTGGGATACGCCCGGCCCAACATCGGCACAGTCCATGCCTTTGGGAAACGGAGATATTGGCCTTAATGCATGGTTCGGGAAAAACGGCGATCTTGTTTTTTACATCAGCAAAACAGATGCCTGGGGTGGCGAGCTTGATGCCGAAAAGGACGACTGGATGAAGCAGGGCGGGGTTTTGATGAAACTGGGAGCGGTAAGGGTATCTATAAATCCTGGTCCATTAAAAAACGAAGCTAAGTTTAAACAGATCTTAAAGCTGCGCAACGGCGAGATCTGGGCTCAGGCTGGCGAAGGAAAATCATCGGTTCAGTACCGTGTTTGGGTTGATGCTAATCACCCGGTTATCAGGGTTGAAACTAAAAGCACAACAGCAGCTATTGTTAATGTAAAACTGGAAAACTGGCGCGCCGGTAAAACTGATACAGTGCTAAATGAGCAAAAGAACCGAATAGCCTGGTATCATCACAATTCGCCAACAACCGATCCGCATTTGACAAACCTCACTTTTGGTGCAATAATTAAAGGGAGTGGTTTATCCAATCAGGATGATGTAACTTTAAAATCGGGTAAAGTAACGTCGCAGGTAATCTCTGTTTATCCATTAACAGATGTTGCAGGTAGCGGCAGTCAATGGCTTGATAAGTTGACGCAAAATGTCAAAGCTATTGATCTTTTAAGCCTGGAACAAACCCGCTTAGCGCATCAAAAATGGTGGCAGCAGTTCTGGAACAGGAGCAGCGTATTTGTTACCGGCGATGACCTCGCCGAAAAAGTTACACAGGGATATATCTTGCAGCGTTTTGTAACCGCCTGCGCCGGCAGGGGAGCTTACCCTATCAAATTCAACGGTTCCATTTTTGCGGTAGATAATCCGGCAAAAAATGCCAATGCAGACTTTCGCGCCTGGGGAGGACAATACTGGTTTCAGAATACACGGGCAATGTACTGGCCACGCCTTATGGCCGGCGATTTTGATATGATGCTGCCGCTGTTCAGGATGTATGCTAATATTTTACCCGCCAATGCTAAACAGGTTAATGAGTTTTACAAACACGGTGGCGCTTACTTTGCCGAAACAGCACCTTTTTGGGGTGGCTTAAGTTACATGGGGCCCGAGGTAAAGGCCAATTACACTAATCATTATTTTACCCCGGTATTGGAATTAAGCATGATGATGCTTGATTACTATGACTATACAGGTAATATTGATTTCGCGAAAAAGACATTGCTGCCTGTTGCTTCTGCGGGTTTGCAGTTTTTTGATGAACATTTTAAGCGGGACAGTACAGGTAAACTTCTGCTCGATCCGGATAATTCGATAGAGATGTTTTGGAAAGTGCACGATCCTGCACCTGATATTGCCGGGCTGCACGCTGTACTAAGCAGGATGATCGGGTTGCCCTCAACAGTTGTAGATGAACACACCCGGCAACACTGGCAGAAACTTTATAGCGAATTGCCTCTGTTGCCAACGGCATACCACGAGGGTAAAACTGTACTGCTGCCTTACGCCGGTCCGCAAATTGCCCAATCATTTAATAGCGAAAATCCAGAACTGTATGCTGTATATCCTTTCAGGCTTTATGGTTTAGGCAAGCCAGGTTTGGATGTAGCTGTCAATACCTTTAACGCCCGTAAGCAGCGCGCCAAAGGCTGCTGGGTACAGGACCCCATACAGGCGGCTATGATTGGTGATGCCGAAGCGGCGAAAGATTATACCAGTTTTGCCCTTACCCGCAAAGATCCGGGCCTGAAGTTTCCCGCATTTTGGGATAAGGGAAACGACTATATGCCCGACGAGGATAATGGGGGCAATGGTGAAAACGGTCTGCAGCTCATGTTAATGCAAACCGATGGAAAAAAAATCATGTTGCTACCTGCATGGCCCGTTGGCTGGAATGCCAGTTTTAAACTGAATGCCCCTTATAAAACCACTGTTGAGGGTAAAGTAGTTGATGGGAAACTAACCGACCTGAAAGTTACACCGGCCAATCGCCTGGCTGATGTTATCGACATGAGTAAAAAGTAATAACCATGAAAAAGATCCTAAATATATTGATAGCGTTTTGTTTGATAAATACCGCGAACGCGATAACCAGGGTAACCTGCATAGGAGCAAGTATTACTTACGGTGCTACGCTGCCCAACCCGGCCATGCAATCGTACCCGGCACAGCTGCAGAAACTTTTGGGTAAAAACTATTCGGTGGGCAATTTTGGGGTGAGCAGCGCTACTCTTTTGCGCAAAGGTGATCTTTCATACTGGAATACCAAAGCGTATCAGCAGGCGCTGCAAAGCAAACCTGACGTGGTATTTATTGATCTGGGAGGTAACGATGCCAAACTTATAAACAGGGTACATCTTGACGGGTACGAAAAAGATTATCACGACCTCATTCAATCTTTTGCTCAATTACCCTCGCATCCACGCATTGTGTTATTGTTGCCAATCCCCTCATTTCAAGCGGATACTAACCAGATCTATGATAAAGTGATTGTTAATAGTATCATCCCAAAACTAAGGAATGTGGCCTATAACGAGCACCTGGAAGTAATTGATATGCACTCCATGTTTGTTAACCATGAAAGCTGGATGCCTGATAAGATCCATCCCAACATTGAAGGGGCAGCTATAACGGCCAAAAGATTGTATGACGTTGTTGTACAGCCGCGTGATAATACTTTCGATGTTTTTAGCCGTATAAACCAGCAATTTAAAGAAACTAATTTTTACGGATACCCCTGTGCCGAATTTACTTTTGACAACCGCGATTGCAAAGTGGTAAAACCAAAATGGACAGCCAAAGGCCATCCCTGGGTATGGCGTGCGCGTTTTTGGGGGCATGAACCTCAAACAGATATAGCGCTTTTGGAGCGCGGTTTCCATATAGTTTATTGCGATGTAGCTGAGTTGTTGGGCAACAATGAAGCAATTGATTACTGGAATGATTTCTATAAAAAGCTCACTAATGCAGGCTTGGGTAAAAAAGCAGTGCTCGAGGGTATGAGCAGGGGAGGTATTTATATGTACAATTGGGCTGCTGCCAATCCCGGCAAAGTGGCCTGTACCTATGCGGATAATGCTTTGCTTGATTTGAAATACTGGCCCGATTCAGCTATTTTGAAAATCGATTTCAATTTAACTTCTGCAGGTCAAATTGGTTCATTGAAAGTAAGCCCTATTGATAAGGTGCCACAAATTGCAAAAGGCAAGTTCCCTATGCTGCACCTTTCTGCAGATGACGATGAGGCCGTTGATCCTTCAAAAAATACCCTGTTGTTTGAGCAAAAGGTTAAGGCGCTTGGAGGTTCAATTACCGTAATTCATAAACCCGGCTTTAAACATCACCCGCATAGTTTACCTAATCCGGCTCCAATAGTTGAGTTTATTTTGAATGCCACAGGTTACGAAATCCCAACTCCTGATTAATGTTAAATTCTATTGTACACTAAGTATAAGTTAACTAACTTATTGAAGCTTAAATAGCTTGTTGTATCGCAGGATTATAATGTTATAATCCTTGAAACTAAGCTGTATTTATTGTAATTTTAGCCAATCGAGCCAATTAAAAAGCACTTGATTTGGGCCTAAATTATAAATACCGGGCGGTACATGGGTTGTAGTGCTTAAGGTGTACTTATCAACATGAGATTTTTTTTACCGGGGATAATTATTACTGTTTTATTGAATTTTCTGTTCATGTCGCCTGCTTGTGCACAATCGTACGGGCTGGGGTTCTATAGTCATGAGGTTGTACAGGATAAACGCACCGGGTTGGATCTTGCCCTGAAGAACCTTTCACCAAAAGATAAATTTGAGGTTTCATTCGATCTTTCTTTTATACCTAACAGGGTTATTTACTTCGGTTATATTTTACGGTTGATAGGTGATGATAACCAAAATGTGGACCTGGTGTACGACAACCAGGCTAATACCAAACATTTTAAGATCATTATTGGCGAACGCTTATCGAAAATATCATTCAATATTGACGACAAGCTGCTTTTTGAACGCTGGAACAATTTAAAGATCCAGATAGATTATAAAAACGACAAGATCACCGTTGTTTCGGGTAACCAGTCTCTGAGCGAAACGGGGACCCATTTAAAAGCAAGTTCAAACTATAAGCTGCTTTTTGGTGCCAATGCCTATAAACAATTTCAAACTACCGACTTGCCCCCGTTTAAATTACGTGATGTACAGGTATCACAAAATGCCGTGCAAATAGCAAACTGGCCGCTTAACGAGTGGCAGGGCACCGTGGCCAACGAAACGGAAAATAGAAACAATGGCTCGGTGAATAACCCGCTTTGGATCAAGGCCCGTCACCGCAACTGGCAGCTGGAAAAGGAATTTACCGTACCGGGAGATGCCAGTTTAGCCTTCGATGCCGCAAACGAGGACGTATTTGTTATCACTGCCGATTCATTGATCACCTACTCGATCAATAAAACGCCTCAATTAAAAAGCAAAGCATATAATTCCGGTAAACAGATGATGGTCCCCGGCGATCAGGCTTTGTATGCCAATAATAAGCTCTATTACCTGTTTATGGATCAAACTGCTGTTGGTACGTTTGATTTTGTAACTGGTAAGTGGGACAAAGGCTACAGCAACATTGCAACCAATAACGGGCACCTTAATAAATTTTTCAGTAAAACAGATACCGCTATTTATACCATAGGGGGCTATGGTCAGTTGGTTTATAAAGATAGTGTTCGGCGTTTTAGTCTTGATACCAAACAATGGGAAACGGTAAAATCTAAAGGAGATACTTTTACTCCGCGTTACCTTGCCGGCCTGGGAGCCAATGCCACCGGCGATACGGTTTATGTAGTTGGTGGTTATGGCAGTGCATCGGGCCAGCAAATTGTGAACCCGCGCAACCTGTATGACATGGTGCGTTATACGGTTAAAGATAAATCCTTTAAAAAGCTTTTTAATATTGATGTTAAGAACGAAGATTTTGTTTTTGCAAACTCCCTCGTTATCAATTCAAAAGATAAAAGTTACTATGGCCTCATCTTCCCTCAGCATAAATTCAATTCTAATTTGCAGCTTATAAAAGGATCATTGGATAAGCCGGCTTATGAAATGGTAGGGGATACCATCCCATTCCGCTTTCATGATGTAAACGCTTATGCCGACCTGTATTATTTGCCGCACAGTGCTAAGTTTTTGTCGGTGACGTTGTTTAAGGAAAATGATCACACCCGGGTTAAGGTGTATTCGATGCTTAGCCCGCCCGAGCCAATTACTACTGATATGCTATCGGAGAGCAATATGGGATACCTGCTTTGGGCTGGCGGTGCTTGTGTATTATTTTTAGGGATAGGTGCATTTATTGTTATCAGCCGCAGTAAAAAGGCCGCTTCACAACCTTTGCCAGAAACTCAAAAAAATATTCCTGAAATAGCATTGCCGGTTATCGAAACGCAGGATTTAACAGTACCCGGGATCAAAGAAGAAGGTGAAAGCCGCTTACACGTTAATAAGAACGCCATATTTTTATTTGGCGACCTGCAATTGTTTACTCCAGATGGCAATGAAATAACCAAGTATTTTACGCCATTATTAAAAGAGTTGTTTTTGGTGATCCTGATGTATTCGGTGAAACTTGATAGGGGGGTGAGTTCCGAAAAACTGAACGAGATACTTTGGTTTGATAAATCGGAAAAAAGTGCGCGGAATAACCGGTCGGTTAATATTGCTAAACTAAAAACCCTGCTGGATAAAATGGGACACTGCCATTTATCTAAAGATACCGGCTACTGGAAAATCGAGGTGGATTATAACGAGATCCAGGTTGATTATCATAATTACCTCAACATCGTATCCAACAAGAGCAAGCTCAACAAACAGAAGATCATCCAGCTTACCCATATTACTCAGCGTGGCAATTTTCTGTCGAATATTGAGTACGAATGGCTCGATGCGTTTAAGTCGGAAGTATCCAATGAGATTACCGACTCATACATTCAGTTTGCTAATTCTATAAAAGTTACCGACGATCCGGAGTTTTTGATCAAACTGGCCAACGATATTTTCTACTTTGATCCGGTAAATGAAGAAGCCATGATCCTGAAGTGCAAGGCACTGGCACACATCGGTAAGCACTCATTGGCAAAAAACACGTTCGAAAATTTCAACAAGGAATATAAAGCAATTTACGGCGAAGCTTTTGAACGCGATTTTCATTCAATTCTTGAATAAAATCTGTTACAATTGATATTTATTGGATTAATTAATCAAATTTTAATGATTAATTAAGTTGTATGAGCAATTTTGAGGCTATTACCAGTTAATCAATTTTAATAAACACGAGGCACCTACGGAGCCTAAGTCCGGATTGTTTTTGCTATAAACACGAAACTCCCATGGAGTTAAAAAAGACGAGCTCTAACTCCGTAGGAGTTCCGTGTTTATAGATAATGTTAAAGGGACGTTAAGGCTCCGTAGGTGCCTCGTGACGACAACATTGAAAGCGATTTTTCTGAGGTTATAACCAATTAATAAGTCTGTCGCTTGTATTTTTACAGAGTCAGCATAAAATATTACTAAGAAATAAATTATTACCCATGTTAAGTCCATTTCCCCGGTTGTTTAAACCGCTGCTTTTATCCACGGTAATTAGTATCAATAGTTTGTGTTCGGCGGTATACGCCCAAACAAAAGACGAAGGCGCTCTTCAGTACATCGATCCGCACATCGGTAATGTGGGGGCATTGCTTGAGCCCACCCGGCCTACTGCACATCTGCCTAACCAGATGATCAGGATGTTGCCTGTTCGTCATGATTATATTGATGATCAGATCTCCAGCTTTCCGCTCAATGTGGTATCGCACCGTTTGGGAGAGGTGTTTTCGGTTAAGCCGGATAATAATGCCTTAGCCCCGGCTTCGTGGAACGAACGCATGACCTATGACCACGATCTGGAAGTTACCCGCCCATGGTATTATTCAACTTATTTGATTGATAAAGATATCACCGTTGAGTTTGCACCCGGCAAAAAGGTTGGGGACTATAAATTTACCTTTCCGGCTAAAAGTGCTGCTAAAAGCATTTTGTTTGGACTATACAATGAAGGTACCGCCAATTTAACTTTTACAGGTGGCAATGAGCTCACTGGTTTTGAAACCTATCATGATGATATAAAAGTTTATGTATATGGTAAGTTTAACGCCAAGGGAACCACGGGCATAGTAAAAGATAATGCCCTGGTTAAGCAGGTATCAGCCGATGGGAAGAACCTGAAATCATACATTACTTTTGCAGCCGGTACACCAGATGTAATAGAGTTTAAGTATGCCATATCCTACGTAAGCCCGCAGCAGGCTAAACAAAATTTTAACGATGAGTTTAACAATGCCGGTTTTGAAACATTGAAAGAGGCGGCTAAAGCAACATGGGCAAAAGTAGTAGGGCAAATTGAAACCGAAGGTGGCACAGAAGCTCAGCGCAGGTCGTTTTATACGGCTTTGTACCGCTGCAATGAGCGCATGGTTGATATTAACGAAGACGGGCATTATTATAGCGGCTACGATAAAAAAATCCACGACAGTAACCGTCCGTTTTATGTTGACGACTGGGTTTGGGATACTTACCTGGCGCTGCATCCGCTCCGTACCATCCTGAACCCTAAGTTGGAATCTGATATGCTGAACTCATATGTTAACCAGTATGAGCAAAGCGGTTGGATGCCAACCTTCCCGGTTTTGTTTGGCGATAACCCATGTATGAATGGTTTCCATTCAACCGTGATGTTTTTGGATGATTACCGCAAAGGCATCCGCGGTTTTGATGTGGATAAGGCATATGAAGGCGTCCTGAAAAATGCCAACGAGGCCACCATGCTGCCTTGGGAAAATGGCCCTAAATGCGAGCTGGATGACTTTTATCATACCAAAGGATATTTCCCCGCTTTGAAAAAAGGCGAGAAAGAAACCGTAAGCCTGGTACATGGTTTTGAAAAGCGCCAGGCCGTAGCGGTTACCCTCGGTGGCAGTTATGACGATTGGGCTGTTGGTCAATTAGCGGGCGAACTGAAAAAGACTGCCGATGAACAAACCTTTGCCAAACGCGCCCTCAACTATAAAAACCTGTGGAACGATGATAAACAGATGTTCATCCCTAAAGATAAAGACGGCAACTGGATCGATATCGACCCCAAATTTGACGGTGGTTTGGGCGGTCGCGAATTTTATGACGAAAACAATGGCTGGACTTACCTGTGGCAGGTACAGCATGATATTCCTGGTCTGTCAAACCTGATGGGCGGCCAGGATAAATTCCAGGCCAGGTTAGATCAGTTATTCCGCGAAAGTCTTGACCGCAGCAAATACCAGTTTTGGGCTAAGTTTCCTGATGCTACTGGTTTAGTTGGTCAATACTCCATGGGTAACGAGCCGAGTTTCCATATCCCTTATCTGTACAACTTTGCAGGTGCACCATGGAAAACCCAAAAACGGGTAAGGTTCCTGCTTGATGTTTGGTACAAGGATAACATCTTCGGAATCCCCGGTGATGAGGATGGCGGCGGTATGTCGGCTTTCGTGGTATTCTCGTCAATGGGTTTTTACCCTATTACACCCGGCAAACCTGTTTATACCATAGGCAGTCCGGTTTTTAGCAAGGTTACCATCAACCTGCAGAATGGCAAGCAATTTAAACTGGTAGCCAACAATTGTTCGGTAGTCAATAAATATATTCAAAGTGCTAAGTTTAACGGGGAGGTGCTTAATAAACCGCTGTTTACCCATGAACAACTCATGGCTGGCGGCACGCTCGAACTGGAAATGGGACCTAAACCAAATAAAAACTGGGGTATCTGATCTAAGCAAAAAATCAACACATATTAAAATTTTATCCTGATGAAAAAACACGTTTTTAGCATCTTGCTGCTACTGCTATGCGCTGTTGCCAACGCGCAATTGAGGCACAGTAAAACATCGGCTTTTAAAAGTTATAAAGGTTTGATAATGGCCGGTTACCAGGGCTGGTTCAACGCGGCTGGCGATGGCGGCAACCGCTGGTGGAACCATTATGTTTCGCATGGTAAATTTGAACCGGGCTATACCAATATCGATCTGTGGCCCGATGTAAGTGAATATCCTAAAACCTACAAAACGCCGTTTAAGCTGGCCGATGGCAGCGATGCGTACCTGTACAGCTCATACGATGCCTCATCAACCGAAACGCATTTTAAATGGATGCAGCAATACGGCATCGACGGTGTTTTTGTACAGCGCTTTATTGGCGATGTGCAGCGCTGGCCGGGTAAGCACCATAATGATGTGGTTTTAGGCAACGCCCTTAAATACGCGCAGAAATACCACAGGGCTATTACGGTAATGTATGACCTGTCGGGCATGAACGCGGGCGGCGATTCGCTGGTGATCAAAGATTGGAAACACCTTATTGATAGTATGAAGGTTACCAACCGGGGTAATAACCAAACCTGGTTGTATCACAATGGCAAACCACTGGTGGCTGTATGGGGGATCGGTTTTAATGATCATCGCCGTTACGGTTTAACTGAAGGCGAAAAGATCATTGATTTTTTAAAGAACGACCCGGTTTACGGTGGTTGCGCCATATTGCTCGGCGTGCCAACCTACTGGCGCGACTTTAGTAACGATACAGAGAATGACCCACACCTGCATGACCTGTTGCGTAAGGTGGATATCGTTCATCCATGGTTTGTGGGTAGGTTTAACGAAGAAGCGTATCCTGCCTTTCAGCACCGCATTACCGACGACATTGCCTGGTGTAAAGCCAATAAGGTTGATTATGTGCCAACGGTGTTCCCGGGTTTTAGCTGGCATAACATGAACCCGAGGGCAAAGCAAAACCAGATTCCGCGCAACCGCGGTCATTTTTACTGGAAACAGATCAACGGTGCCATCAACAGCGGCGCCGAAATGCTGTACGTAGCCATGTTTGATGAGGTTGATGAAGGGACGGCTATACTTAAAGTATCAAAAAATCCGCCGGTTGGCTTAAGTACATTTGTTACGTTTGAGGATGATATCCCCAATGACTACTACTTATATTTAACGGGTTACGCTGCTAAAATGCTGCGTAAACAGCTGCCTTTAACAGCAAACGTGCCGCCGCCGGTAAAGAAGTAGCCTTCATAATATTCAGTCTGTAATTTAATTGACATTAATGGCGGATAAACTCCCGCTGTTAATGTTTTATTAATCAGTTATTATTTTCCGCGCATAGTTTTAGCCTCTGATAAACCGGTATCCCCAATTATTTTATGGAGATAAACAATCGATTGTACCGGCATTAATAACCTTACCAATTATAAATTTATGAAGCAAAAGAACGCCTATGTATCGGTTCTTTTAGTAACGATTTTATGTTCATTTAATACCCCTAAACCTATTGTTAAGCTTCCGTACAAGGATGCGTCGCTGCCGGTTGAAAAACGTGTTGCCGATTTACTTGGCCGCATGACCACTGCCGAAAAGATCCGGCAGCTGGATATGTACTGGGGGCACGAGGTCGCCAATATGCAGGGGCATGATGCTGTTTCCATGTCGGATAGTGTCAGGATCAATATCGGCACCGAGGGCATTGGCTCTGTGCATGACCTTTATCCTTTAACTGCTGATGTAAGCAACCAGATCCAGCGCTATGCTATTGAGAAAACACGGTTAGGCATCCCGGTACTTTTTATTGAAGAGGGCCTGCACGGTTACGAAGGTTTGGGAAGTACCACCTTCCCGAGCCCGATGGCGTTGGCCGGTGCCTGGGATACTACCAATGTTCGCAAGGCTGGTCGTATCATAGCGACCGAGATGCGCGCTCATGGTGTGGCCATGGTATTAGGCCCGGTGCTCTGCCTCCCGCGCGACCCACGCTGGGGCCGGGTTGAAGAAACCTACGGCGAAGACCCTTTTCTTTCGGCTGCTAACGGCGTTGCCATGGTAAAAGGATTGCAGGGCAATAAGCTGAGCAATCATAATTCAGTTTTATCCGAGCCTAAACACTTTGCCGTACATGGCATTCCAGAAGCTGGCAGCAACACTGCGCCTGTTAATATGGGCGAAAGGGAAGCCCGTTCATCCTTTTTATATGTATTTGAGAAAGCTGTTAAAGAAGGTGGTGCCATGGGCATGATGGCGGCTTATAGCGAAATTGATGGCATCCCCTGTGTAGATAATAAATGGTTATTAAAAGATGTGCTGCGCGGTGAATGGGGCTTTAAAGGCTTTGTTTTGTCTGACCTGGGTGCTATCAAAATGTCGCTCAACAACCACCAGGTAGCAACTGACGCGGCCGATGCATTGGCTCAAACCTTTACTGCCGGCATGGATATGCAGTTTTATGATTTTCCGCATTTGCCTTTTCATGATGCTATGAATAAAGCGTTGGCGAGTAAGAAATTATCCATGACCGATTTAAACCGCGCTGTATCAAATGTACTGCGGGTAAAGTTCATACTGGGACTGTTCGACAATCCTTATATAGATGCCGATCTGCTAAAAAAAGTAAATCATACAGAGGAGAGCCGTACTGTTGCAATGAAACTGGCGCAGGAAGGGATCAGTCTTCTGAAAAATGAGAATAATGTATTGCCGCTTGGACCTGGTGTACACTCGGTAGTGGTTGTCGGGCCGTTGGCTGAAAGCACCTACCTGGGTGGTTACGCCAACAAGCAAGGCAAAGGCGTTGCCATATTAGATGCTTTGCGGCAGAAGGCCGGGAGTAACCTCGATATTAAATTTGAAACCGCTTATACGGCTGATACATCAGCTGCAAAGCAAACAGAATATTTGGAAAAGGCGGTAAGCACGGTTAGCAAGTCGGACGTGGCAGTGGTTGTTTTGGGCGAAGATATTAACGAGGTGGGCGAAGGGAAAGACCGCGCCAACCTTGACTTGAACAAACAGCAAAGCCGCCTGATTGAAGCCATATACAAAACCGGGAAGCCAACAGTAGTGGTACTGTTTAATGGCCGACCGCTATGCATTAACTGGGTTGCCAAAAAGATCCCGGCCATTGTTGAATCATGGTTTTTAGGCGAAACCGGCGGGCTGGCCATTGCCGATGTGCTGTTAGGCAAAGTAAATCCATCAGGTAAACTACCGATGACTTTCCCCCGTTCGGTAGGGCAGGTGCCTTTTTACTATGATCATAAGCCAACATCGAGGCATGTATATGTTGATCAGGATACTTCTGCGTTATTCCCATTTGGCCATGGATTAAGTTATACAACTTTTGAGTATTCAAACCTCAAAATCACTCAGTCGCAAATCCCGCTAAATGGTTCCGCAAACGTTAGCGTTAATATTAAAAACACGGGTAAAGTTGAAGGCGAAGAAGTGGTGCAGCTTTATTTGCGAGATGTTATCGCCAGTGTTACTACACCTGTAAAATCGCTTAAAGGTTTTAAGAGGATTAGCCTTAAGCCGGGAGAGAGCGGAACCGTTCAGTTTAAAATAGACAATAAAGAACTGATGCTCTGGAACCGCCAGATGAAACAGGTTGTTGAGCCGGGCGAGTTCAAAGTAATGGTTGGCAGTTCGTCTGAAGATATCAGGCTGAGAGGAAGCTTTTATGTGAAATAAAATAGATATGCAGATGTGCAAATTTCAGATGTGCGGATGTTTGGAATAAGCATATTTACAATATCCCGGAGCATACCAAACATGAGTCCGGTGTTAGTTGATGATTACCGATAGATATTTTGGTAACCGGTGTGCCTGGGGTGAGATACAGGTGCACCTTTTTTGTGTAGTGAATTTATCTTTTTTTGACAATTCCCTCCCTTGGGAGGGGCGCATAAGGATTGCGTGTTGGCAGGGAGGGGTTTATACGCCTTTGTAACGACAAGGCATCGCTGAAACCCCTCCCTCCACCTTCTCAAGGGAAGGAATCGCGCAATCCCTGCTTTTATTTAGCTGATTAATTGCGTTGATTTAAGGGCTGGTGCCTACAACTCCTTCAAAAAGCCCAGCAAGGCAATCGCAACACCAGCCAATACAGCTATCATCTTACGCATATTAAAACGATGATCTGCACTGGATTCAAAAAGAATGGTGGTTGAAATATGCAGGAAGATCCCGATAACCACACCCATGATCCGGTTAAAATAATGTTGCAGGTTGCCGATGTTCCCGTTGCTCAGGGCATCGCTGAAAAAATATCCGGCAGGGGCCATTATGGCAAATATCGCCACAAAAAATATGGTTTTATTTTTACCCTGCTTATTGGTAAGTAGTACTGTAGCCAGGGCAAACGCCGCAGGAATATGATGAAGGGCTATGCCATAAACTAATTGGTCCTGATTGCCCTGGGCAAGGGGCATGCCTTCCAAAAAAGCATGCAGGCAAAGACTTGCCATAATGCCTATCGGAAAAACAGCCAGGTCATGCGGATGCTTGTGCATGTGGCCGTGTTCAATCCCGTCCGAAAATTGCTCAAGCACGATCTGGAACAGAAAACCGATCAAAATAAACACCCCTACATAGTTGTCATTACCATGATAAGCATCGGGTATCAGGTGTAAAACGGTGATGCCAAACAGGTAGGCCCCACTGAACGACAGCACCAGTTTCAGCGTTTTGTGGTTATCGCCTTTAAATAAAAATACAGAAGTACCGCCAAAAAAGGCGGCAAAAAAAAGCAGCAGAATTTTCCAATATCCCATTAAAAGGCAGGTTGTAATTTTTTAAATAATAATGAAAGCAGCCATCCAACAAACGCGCCATATAATGCACCGCAAAGTACATCTATCGGGAAATGCACACCCACGTATACCTGTGCAAAGCAAATGCTGCCAGCCCATAATATAGCCCAAAACCAAATCCATTTCCATTTACGGCCAAATACAAAACATAAAAATATGGCCATAGCAAAATGGTCGGTGGCATGGGTTGATGGAAAGCTGTACCCGCTGCCGCAAGGCACACGGCTGATGTCAGTCACTGATACTATAGGGTCGCGGCAGGGGCGAAGGCGTTGTATACTGTGTTTGATAAGAACCCCACTGGTAAAATCAGCAACACCCGCTGATGCTGCCAGCAATAGGATGATTATTGCACCTGTTTTTTTATATCGCCATAAACAAAAAGCGATGATGAATACATAGAGGGGGATCCAGAATTTTGGATTGCGCAGCAAAGGCATGATCCAGTCGAAAAACGAATTGGATAGGTTGTGGTTAATAAAATAAAATAAATGCCGGTCGAGATTTAAAAGATAGTCGGGCATTGGTTTACGATAGATACTTGTTTACTTAATTTTCAAAGTTATCAAATAGCTTAAAAAAACCTCAAGACTTTTAATACTTAGGCTATGTATTATCCCGTTAAGCTTAAAATAATGCGCAGGAATGACAATTAAGGCCGCCTTATACGGTATTGACAGTTGTAAATTAACCACGGCCTTATGTGCAAGCGTTTGCGCAATTACTTAAAACAATATCATTTGTAGTTTTATATTTTTTACTTTTACCACACCAAAAACATCGCATTTTGACATTAATTAAATCTATTTCAGGTATACGTGGCACCATCGGTGGTGCTGTCGGCGACGGATTAACACCGCTTGATATTGTAAAGTTTACTTCGGCCTATGGCTCATGGGCTGTTAAAAAATCAGGAATTAAAAAGATTGTAGTAGGCCGTGATGCCCGGTTATCGGGCGATATGGTAAATAACCTGGTTATTGGCACGCTGCAAGGTTTGGGTATTGATGTAATTGATCTTGGTTTGTCAACCACGCCTACTGTTGAAGTTGCGGTTACCGGCGAAAAGGCTGCCGGTGGTATCATTCTTACTGCAAGTCATAACCCCAAGCAATGGAACGCACTTAAGTTACTTAATGCCGATGGCGAATTTATCAGTGATGCCGATGGCAAAGAAGTATTAACAATTGCCGAATACAGCGATTTTAAATATGCTGATGTAAATGACCTGGGTAAAGTTACCCATGATGATACCTGGCTGAAAAAACACGTTGACCAAGTATTGGCGCTGCCATTAGTTGATGTTAACGCTATCAAAAAAGCTAACTTCAAAGTAGTAATTGATTGTGTAAATTCTACCGGCGGTATTTTTGTGCCCGCTTTGCTGAAAGCTTTAGGTGTTGAAACCGTTCACGAGTTGTATTGTGAGCCCGATGGCAATTTCCCTCACAATCCTGAGCCGCTTCCCGAAAACCTGATAGCTTTATCAAAAGAGGTTGTAAGTAAACGTGCAGATTTAGGTATCGCTGTTGATCCGGATGTTGACCGCCTTTGCTTTGTTTGTGAAGATGGTAACATGTTTGGCGAGGAATATACCTTGGTGGCTGTTGCTGATTATGTTTTGAAAAATAATGTTGGCAATACTGTTTCCAATCTTTCATCAACCCGTGCATTACGTGATGTTACTGAAAAGGCTGGCGGCGAATACCATGCAGCTGCGGTAGGAGAGGTGAATGTTGTAAACCAGATGAAAGCGGTTAATGCAGTTATCGGCGGTGAAGGTAACGGCGGCGTTATATACCCTGAATTACATTATGGCCGCGATGCTTTAGTGGGCATTGCCTTGTTTTTAACCCATTTGGCTAAGTATGGCAAGTCGGTTTCAAGCCTGCGTGCGTCATATCCGGGTTATTTTATTTCAAAAAACAAGATCACTTTAACGCCCGAAATGGACATAGATGCCCTTTTGGCAAAAGTTGAAGAGAAGTATATCAAGCAGCCTCACTCAACAATTGATGGCTTGAAAATAGAATTTGATAAAGAATGGGTACATTTGCGGAGGTCAAACACCGAGCCCATTATCAGGATCTACTCCGAAGGCAATTCTGAAACTGTGGCAAACGGTTTGGCCAATAAGATCATTGCCGATATTAAGGAGATCTTACAGCTGAAAGGTTAATTTACTGGTATTAAAAATAACAGGCAACCGGCGGTAAATATCGTTGGTTGCTTGGCTATATAATAAAACCGGGCATGTGTTTGAAGTTACTGATCCATTAATTTATAAATTTAAAAAGAATGCGCGTTTATTTTGATAATGCCGCCACCACACCGCTTGACCCTGATGTAATGAAGGAGATGTATAAGGTGATGGAAAGCCAGTTTGGCAATCCATCGTCAATACATGCCCACGGCAGGGAAGCCCGTACCTTAATTGAACGTTCGCGTAAAACGATTGCGGGGTTATTGCATACCTCGCCCGCCGAAATCTTTTTTACATCAAGCGGTACCGAGGCCGATAATACGGCCATCAGGTGCGGTATCATTGATCACAAAATCACCCATGCCATTACCAGTCCTACTGAGCATCACGCAGTGCTTCACACGCTGGAAGCAATGGAAAAGGCAGGTATTATTAAATTGAGCCTGGTAAATATCGATAGCAAGGGTGTTATTGATTACGATCATCTGGAAACATTATTGAAAGAAAACGAACGCAGTTTTGTTTCGTTAATGCACGCCAACAATGAAATTGGTACCCTGTCAAACATGGAGCGCATTGGCGACCTTTGCGAAACCTATAATGCCATTTACCATTGCGATACTGTACAAACCATGGGCCATTATCAGCATGACCTGAGTAAGCTAAAAGCTCATTTCCTGGTATGTGCAGGCCATAAACTGCATGGCCCTAAGGGAATAGGTTTTCTGCATATAAACCATAAAATAAAGATAAAGCCTTTTATTTACGGCGGAGCCCAGGAACGTAACATGCGCGGCGGTACCGAAAATATTTACGGTATAGTAGGTTTGGCCAAAGCACTTGAACTGGCTTACGGCGAAATGGAGGAACACCAGAATCACATTCAGGGTTTAAAATCATACATGATGGAGCAACTGATTGCCAATGTTCCGGGTGTGAGTTTTAACGGTGAAACTGATGCTGAAAAAAGTTTATATACTGTATTGAACGTAGCTTTCCCTGAAATGGAAATGAGCGATATGTTGTTGTTTAACCTTGATATTGCCGGTATTTCTGCTTCGGGTGGTAGTGCTTGCAGCTCAGGCAGCGATATCGGTTCACATGTATTAACGGCTATAGGAGCCAGCTCATCAAGGCCATCGGTACGTTTCTCGTTCTCAAAATACAATACAAAAGAGGAAGTTGATTTTGTAGTAGCCAAAGTTCGTGAGCTTTGTGCTGTGAATGTATAAGCTTAAAAAGTACTAAAAGTAAAAGCCTTAAGAACTCAGTTCTCAAGGCTTTTACTTTTTAACGAAAACCGTCATTGCGAGGAACGAAGCAATCGCGAACTATACAGGGCGGACCTGCAAATAGGGGATTATTAATAATTATAATTTGATTTTTATAGGTATTAATGAGCTCCCTTTGGTCGGTTGTCGTCGTACCGCACAATGACGGTTTAGAAAAAATGATTAAAAGCAAAAGCCTTATGAGATAAACTCGTAAGGCTTTTGTTTTATAAAAGAGCGGGGGTTTCTAACCTCCAATCTCTTACCACTAATCACTAAACTATAACTCTTTCCTTAACCTCGCTACCGGGATGTTCATCTGTTCGCGGTACTTGGCTACGGTACGTCGGGCTATGTTATAGCCGGCGTCTTTAAGGATCTCAGTCAGTTTTTCATCGGCAAGCGGATGGCGTTTATCTTCCTGGCCAATATGCTCTTCCAATATCTTTTTAACTTCTTTATTGGATACCTCTTCGCCGCTTTCGGTTTGGATGGCCTCAGAGAAGAATGATTTTAACAAAAACGTACCGAATTCGGTTTGCACATATTTGGAGTTGGCTACGCGCGATACCGTCGAGATATCCATGCCAATACGGTCGGCAATATCTTTCAGGATCATCGGCTTTAGGTTTTTGTCATCGCCGGTAAGGAAAAACTCATATTGGTACTGCATAATGGCATTCATGGTTTTAAGCAGCGTTTGCTGGCGCTGTTTAATAGCATCAATAAACCATTTGGCCGAATCGAGCTTTTGTTTTACAAACTGAACTGCTTCTTTCAGTTTTTTATCTTTTTGGGAAGCCTTGTCATAGTGCTGAAACATTTCCTGGTACGAGCGGCTTACCCTAAGTTCGGGTGCATTTTTGGAGTTAAGGGTAAGTATTAACGTGCCGTCATTGTTAGTGATATGAAAATCAGGGATCACCTGCATTTGCTTGGTGTTGATCTCGTTCGAGTCGCCGGGTTTGGGGTTAAGTTTTAAAATTTCATTAACAACACCACGCAACTCAATCGAGTTCATGTTTAATGATTTTTCGAGCTTGTCATAATGTTTGCGTGTAAACTCATCTAAATAGTGTTCAACAACCTGTATCGCTTTTTTAATTATAGGATCGTTAACATCTTTTTTACGAAGCTGTATCAGCAGGCATTCCTGTAGGCTGCGGGCACCTACGCCAGGAGGGTCAAAGCCCTGGATTACCTTTAGCATGTCTTCAACTTCTTCATCCTCGGCCAGCACATTTTGTGAAAACGCGAGGTCATCTGTAAGCGACATGATAGGCCTACGCAGGTAACCATCATCATCAAGGCTGCCTATGATCTGTTTGCCGATCATGAAATCTTTATCACTTAAAGGCAGTAAATCCAATTGGGCTTGCAGGCTTTCAAAAAAGGAGCTTTGCACAGCAATGGGGATTTCCTTGCGCTCATCCTCGTCATCGCCATTTTGATCATAGCGCGATCCGTAATCATTTACGTTATCTTCCTGCAGGTAGTCGTCAATGTTAAATTCATCCATTTCGCCCTTTTCCTCGTCGCTGTTGAAATTATCATCGTCGGGGTCGCGGTCCGGGTATTGTTCTTCGGGTTCGTTTAGGTTGGTAAGGCTCAGATCTTCAAGTGCCGGATTTTCTTCCAGTTCTTCTTTTATCCGGGTATCAAGGGAAACAGTAGGCACCTGCAGCAACTTTATAAATTGTATTTGCTGCGGCGAAAGTTTTTGTAAAAGTTTTTGTTGAAGGTTCTGTTTAAGCATATTTAAGATGTAGCCAAAAATACATCAAATTAATATTAACTAAAAATTACTTGAGGTATCTGCTGTAAAGTTGTTAAATGTTTTAAATACACCAATTGTTTTTACTTCAACAAAAAAACTATATAAATAGATTGTTTGTGTAATATTATTAACTTTAAGTAACCAAACTTTAATTTATGGCAATTGTAAAAGAGTTTAAAGAATTTGCAATGCGGGGCAACGTGGTTGACCTTGCTGTAGGTGTTATCATCGGTGCTGCATTTGGTAAAATTGTTACCTCGCTTGTGTCTGATATCATTATGCCCCCTATAGGTATGATAACCGGGGGTATCGATTTTAAAGACCTTAAATATGTGCTTAAGCCCGCGGTTGATAAAACACCGGAAACAGCCATCAATTATGGTTTGTTCATCAATAATGTAATTGACTTTTTAATTGTTGCTTTTTGTATCTTTTTAATTGTGAAAGGTATTAATTCACTGAAGAAAAAAGAAGAAGCCGCTCCTGCAGCACCTCCCGAACCAACTAAAGAAGAGGTTTTACTTACCGAGATTCGCGATTTGCTTGCTAAAAAAGCCTAATGCAATTGAGTTCATGGATCATAGTTGATGGTTCATGGTTGATAGTTCATAGATCATAGTTTCTACCTTATATTGCTATGATCTATCAACTATGGACTATTTCTTGTCAACTATGTACTATCAACTAAAAAGTTTTCGGCAGCTTAGGATCGGTTAGGATAATATAATCGGCCATGCCCGCAAATTTACTCCAGTTGGGGTTGTCAAAGCTCTCATCGGCATAGGTAGCTATGTTAAGGGTACGTGCTTTAGGCGCATATCTTTTTAGCTGGGCTACTGCGCCCAATTTTTCTTCGCTGTGAAAACCGCCGTTTAGTTGCAATATTTTAAAACCGGCATGTTGTTTCAGAAATTTAGCTATCGACCAACCCATGGTAGCATCCCAAAGATTTTGCGACTGATAGATCTGCATGCCCGGCATCGACGCGTGCCCACCCATTATTTTAGCAAATTTATCATAATAGGGGCCGGATGCTGTATCAATTGGCAGGGGTGCCAGATAGCTTTTGGCCTGTTTGTCAAGCTGCTTTAAAACATCAAGCCCGCTGCGTGTAACCATATTGGTATAGCGGGTAGGGGCGTTGGCCGCTATTACCGGCAAGTGGTTGGTTTTAGCCAGTTCAATCATTGGTTTGTAGTCCTTATAGTTAGGCCAGGTGCGCGCATCGGTCACCAGGTTTTTTTCGCGGATAAGCCCGCCAAGGTATTCATCCAGCACCAACTGACAATCGGTTTGAAACATCTCCATTGAAAGAGCCGTTTTTTGCGGATACTTTTCTGCCAGTTTTTTGAATAAGGCAAATTCAAGATAGTGAGCTGTTGAATCATTATGTTCTTCACCAAAAAACAGAACGTCGGCATTGGCCATGTCATTAATAATATCATCGGGCATAACAAGTTTTTGTGCCGATGTGCTGTAAATTTTATAATGATTTGCAGGTAACTCCTGTGCTGCGCCTACAGCTGATAAACCTGTTAGTAAAATGGAAAGGATCAATTTCATTTGTTGTGCTAAAATGTTGAAGTTACGCTTTGATTGGTGTTGCAGAGCTATTTTGTTTAATGTTTTCAATGTTGGATTGTCATAATAATGTCAGCTGATATTCTTTAAAGGTTTATGCTGCTAAACTAATAATTAACTCCTGTTTTAACTGTTTGTTTAGGCCCCGAACTACCGCGAGTTTCTTTTAGTTCATTTCGTTCATTTTTTCTGAAAATTATGATACTATAAATTTAAATGCTAAGAAAATGGCGGTTTTTGTAGCAGTGCCGCATCGCCGCCAGGCGGGATGTTAGTTAAAATCATGGTAACGTTTTTTTCGTTAATTGCAAAAACATATTAATCGGCCTCGGCCATAAACAATTGATTTTTAATGAAAAAGAAACTTACCCTGCTGTGCCTGATGCTTGCATGTTCATTGCCAATCTTCGCTCAAAACATTTTTACCGCCATTCAAACCAATGATATCCCCGGGGTTAAATTTTTGCTGAACAAGAGCGCTAATGTAAATTTGAAAGACCAAAATGGCGATACACCATTACTTGTTGCAGTAAAAAACAACCAGGGCAGGATCATGAACCTGATACTGCAAACCGATGTTAAAGTAGATTATAAGGATAAAGAAGGCTATACAGCTTTAATGATTGCCAGCAAAAACGGCAACGCAGAAATGGTTGAGCAATTGCTGCACTATTATCCTAACATTAATATTCGTAACAGCAACGGTGCTACCGCCCTTATATTAGCTGTAAACGGAAGCAATGTCGGCGTAGTGAAAAGCTTGCTTGAACATGGTGCCAACACCAAAATTAAAGACAAAAAAAACAAAACTGCCGCTGATTACGCAAAAGATACCGATAAGGCCGAAATAGTATCGTTGCTGAACAATACTTACCAGGTAACCGCCAGTTTGAAAAACGGCGGATCATACGCTATCCCTTTTCAATAAATATAAAAAGATAGCCCGTTAATGAGGGATGATTTCTGAAATTATTGTCCCGGAAGATAAATCATTGCGATACGTGTTCCGGGATTTTTAATTTAACGGCATCATGTAACCAATCAAAAATATAGCAGATCAATTAGTTATTATCAATTAAAAACCGCTAATTTGCTGTTATTGAGCTTATGTGCAAAAGTTATTATAAATAACAAAAATAGTATTTGAATTATTGGATAAAATAACTACATTTGCGCTCTTGTTTTAAAAAGACGAATAGAATAAAATATAGCCATGAAAAGAACGTTTCAGCCTTCTCAAAGAAAAAGAAGAAATAAACACGGTTTCCGTGAACGCATGTCAACTGCTAACGGTAGGAGAGTATTAGCAGCCAGAAGAGCTAAAGGCAGAAAAAGATTAACTGTTTCTGACGAAGGCAGGCACAAAGCATAATTGAGGTTGCCCTGCCCTTATTTATAAGGGTTTGGAACCGCTTATCTGCTTTATCCTTCGGTTCAAAAATGGCAACTATGTATACTTTTAAAAAAGAAGAACGGTTATGTAATAAGAGGCTTATTGATAAGCTTTTTCATAACGGCTCTTCTTTTTTATGTTATCCCTTCCGGGTATCCTGGCTTGTTAATCCTGAGCCTCAGCTTCATCCTGCACAAATTCTTTTTTCCGTTCCTAAAAAGCGTTATAAGCACGCTGTCGACCGTAATTTATTAAAGAGGCTGATGCGTGAAGCGTACAGGCTTCATAAACAGCAACACCTTTATAGTATGCTGCAACAGGCCGATAAAAGGATAATTGTTTCGGTAGGGTATGTGGGCAAAGAAGTTGAACCATATCTTTTCATCGAAAAAAAAATGCTGAAGCTATTTGCTCAGCTTGGTAACGAATTAAATGCCGCTGTATCTGTTACAGCCAGTTAATGCCAGGAGGGGATGGAAATAATTACCAGGTTTTTAAAAGCAATAGTTGGGGGGATATTTATCATCCTAATCAGGTTTTACCAGTATTTTATATCTCCGCTTTCGGCTGCATCATGCCGGTATACTCCAACCTGCTCACAATATGGTGTTGAAGCCATCAAAAAGCATGGCGCTTTTAAAGGTGGCTGGTTAACTATTAAACGCATAGCCAGTTGTAATCCATGGGGAGGCCATGGTCATGATCCTGTACCATAAATTTGTAATATGAGCCTGATACTTCAAATTGAAACAGCAACAACATCTTGTTCGGTAGCCCTTGCCCGTTATGGCGAGGTTTTAGGTTTTAAAGAAATAAACGCCCGTAATGTTCACGCCGAAGTGATCACTTTATACATAGACGAGCTCCTTAATAGTACCGGCGTAAATTATAATGACCTTGATGCCATTGCAGTAAGCAGCGGCCCCGGTTCATATACGGGTTTGCGTATAGGAGTATCTACCGCTAAAGGATTATGTTTTGCACTTGATAAGCCGCTTATTGCCGTTGAAACCCTTGAGGCTATGGCTTATGGTATTATCAATAACCCCGGTTTTTTTGAAGAGAGCAAAACATTGCTATGCCCAATGATAGATGCACGGCGAATGGAAGTTTATACAGCGTTATTTGATAATGAGGGCAATAGGGTACGCGAAACTGCTGCTGATATTATTGATGAAAATAGTTTTGCCAATTATTTAAAAGAAAACAAGATCATCTTTTTTGGCGATGGTGCCGAAAAATGCAAAAGCGTTTTAAGCGGTAACCCTAATGCTAAGTTTTTGGATGATTTTGCAAACTCCGCAACTTACCTTACTCAAAAAGCGGCTCAGAAATTTGCTGATGCTGCTTTTGAAGATGCGGCATATTATGAGCCTTATTACCTTAAAGATTTTATAGCGGGGAAAAAGGCGTTTTAGTTATTGGTTTTAAAGATACGGCCAAACAAACGCCCGAAGAATCCTTTTTCACCCATCGGGATGTAGCTGGAGTTCATAGGATGTTCAATTGTACGGCCAAATTTTAATGAAAAGCCCAGGAATATATCTGCTCCTGTGTAATTGCCTATGTGGTTTATTTGCGTATTATTACCAATTGACGCAAAGGCAAACCGGCCGGTATTTATCAGGCGTTCGGAGCCGATAAAAAATTCGGCATTGGGCGATTTTACCATGATTTGCGCACCTATATTGAATAATTTATAATCATCATAAGTGGTTGTTAAAGTTGCAATAAGATTGTTTTTTTGCACCGAGTTAACCCAGGCACCCGTAAAACCCGAAAAAAACATTTCCTTTTGAGCTACAAGCGTTGGGAAATACCTGAATGTTTTTTCGTCATCAAGCCAGTAGCTTTTGGATACGCTCAATTCGGCCTTTGCATTGGTTTTTGTGTTGAAGGACGTAACTGCTCCATTAGCCCTGAATAAGTCATATACAGCATTATAAATATTCTCTTCGCGGTGTTCGGACGTAATATCTTCAATGTTTGTTGTATTGTCAAAATCAGTAATGGTTGATCGTTTGTTCCAGTGAATGAAACCAAGGTCTTTTACATTACCTTGTATCAGGATCCCGTCCTCTGTACGGAAAGTTGCACCCATTGATATGGAGGCACCGGGGTTACGAAACGTTGGCAAAAAATCGCGGCCATTTAACCTGCCGGGTACGTAACTCCTGTAGTACCGCCCCTGCATATAAACATCAGCATTGTCGTTGCTGGGATCCACCAGGTCCCGGTTAATTTGCAGGCTTGACTGTTCTACATCTATTTTATTATACTGTATACCCGAAAGATAGCTCAATTTAAAGCCTATAGACAGTTGTTTGTTAACTTGCTCCCGGTAGGTATAACTTAACTGATCATACATTTGCAGTAAATAATGATTGTTAAATATATTGTCGTAGTTGTTGTAGGCAAAATTTGAGGGGCCGTCAAGAAAAGCAACAGATTCATCAGTAGCCAGGCCTCTGCTTTCCATCTTTGTTTGCGCCGAAAACCCCATTTCCACATTGCCGTTCAGGCTTGTAAAAAGCTTAAGCATTATAGCATAGGCATTGCCGTTAACATTAAAATGGTTTAATGCATTTTGGCCTATATGCAGGGACGACGTATTGTAATAAGGGGGACTTCCAAATGCGCGGCTTTTAAGGGGACGCTGCATATGGCCGGTTATAAAAAAATTGGCGTCGAAATTAGGCACGAAAAAATTGAAAGCTACTGCTCTGCTTGAGTCGGGAATGAAGGCTCTTTGCGATGGATTTTCAAATGAATCGTAAAGTGTGCCCGTGTTATATTGCGAAAATTGTTGAGCCGATACGGATAAAGAACAAAGGGTTAAAAAAAGAATAGTAAAGATCTTATTCATATTATAGCTCACATACCTTTATTCCAAAACAATTCAAAAAAACAGGCTGGAATTGGTGCCGGTAAAATTTATTACAAATTTCTATTTGTTTTGTTCTACGAAATCGGGCGGGTATGGTTGTGTCAATACACAATTTATTTTTTTTGCGAGCTTGTATCCGGAGCGTTTAAACGCATACAGAAATTAGTATAAAAGTTCTTATCAGATGCAGTGAGCTGGAAAGCAGCACCATAATAGTTTTTCCAGCCAGGGTTGTTGTTTTCAAAAGCATCGTAAAAAGGTTTTTTCAAATCGCGCTTTAACATGGGCTGCATGTTTTTAAAATTGATAAAGTATGCTACGTTACTTCGCTCGGCCAGCAGGTTATCAAATTGCGTATACTGATCTGTTTTACCGATAAACTTACGGTTGAAGTAGGTGTCATTATAACTCTCCAGCTCGGATACCGATGCCGCAAGGATAAGGTAATTGTCAATGATCATAAAATAAGGCTTTCTGAAAACGTTGAAAGCATCGCCCAATAAAAAGAAAGGCAGTTTTTCATAGTTAAACTGGCCTACTTTATCGGTAACCATATTACTTATATTCATCATTAACGGAAACAGCTTTGATCCGTCCTTAACAGATATGATAGCAAATTTTTCGAAATAACGGGTTGTTACTATGGCAAACTCATTACCAAGTAATTTTTCAAACTCCGGTTTTATAAACAAACCTGCATCTGATTTTACTTTGGTTAAAAGTTCAGTTTTTTCTTTACCCACGCCCGCTTTATCGTGCCATTGCGAAAGATCGGCTTCGAATTTTTTGGGATCTGAAATGGCAAAGCTTATGCTGTAAGCTGTTGTAGCTGGAAAAATATCTTTCAGATGATTTTCTACCGGTTGCTGGGCCGAAAAAATATTTAAATAGCTTGTTGCATTATTTTGTTTAGTAGTAAAACCGTTAAACATTAATGCGTCGCTTTTGTAATTTAGGTTTAACGCTGCATAGGCAGGCAGCATTCTGAAATTCTTGAACAGATCTGTAGTTTTATTAAGAAACAGCTGGTCAAAAAGCGGGTTAAGCTGATTGTAATTGATATAAAGGTTTGCAAGTGAGTTGGCGTTTTGCTGTTCGGGCAGCGGTACAAAGCCATTGTGTCCCTTATCCTGTTGGTAAATGGCGCTATGGTCAATAAGGTCTTTTGAAAAGCTTCCCGAAAAGATATTATCACCTCTCTGGATGATATAAAAATGTTTATCGATTGCTTTTATAAAAATATTAAAGCCTTGGCTGCCAGCTATCTGCATTGGTGATACCTGCATCGCGTTTTTTGAAGCGCCGGTTAAGTTGTTAAACAGGGCTGCCGAAAAGTTTTTTGAGGCCGATGTTGTTACCAGTAAGTTAATATCGTCATTATTGGCAGGGTGTAGTGAAATAAAGATGTTTTGCCCCGTAAAAAACTGGCTGAGCGGAGGCGCGGCAACTAATAGTTTGCGTAATGTATCAAGTTCCTGCAGTTTTTCACGGCCAACAAAAGCATTCAGGAGTTGGTTGCCCGCAAAAATTTCATAAAAGCCTTTTTCGTTAGTGAATTCAAAAACCGCTACGGCATTATCAGGAATAGCATGCATAACCTGCCCGGTACGCACTCCCGGCGGACTCAAATTTTTAAAATATAATACCGTTACAAGCACGGTAGCTATAATTAAAAATATAGTGGTTACTATCAGTCGTTTCATAGCAGGGGTGTGCAGCAAATATAGAATTTTACCCCACGGCGTTAAAGTAATACTTTCAATTGGTTAACTTAGCTTTTTATATCTGCATGAACAAACAAATAATTATTACTGCTTCGTTTTTGGGTATGCTGGCAGTTATAACCGGTGCCTTTGGTGCACATGGTTTAAAAGCTGTATTAACACCTTCGCAACTTGAGGTTTGGCATACTGCTGTTCAATATAATTTTTACCATGTATTTGCCTTGTTATTTCTGGCTGCTTTTGCAGGTAAAAGGGACGGGGGGCTGATATCTGCTGCTCATTATCTGTTCACCTTTGGTATCATTCTGTTTTCAGGATCGTTGTACCTGCTATCGTGCCGTGATTTGCTTGGCTGGAGCTGGCTTGTATATATGGGCCCAATTACGCCTATAGGTGGTTTATTGTTCATATTAGGCTGGCTTATGCTGGCGTTGGCTGCTATCCGCAACAAATAATACTGCATGTTAGAGTTTGCCGAAATTGAACATACCGACCGTGAAACACTTTTTGCCGAAGTGATTTTACCATTGGCTATTTCAAAAAACTACACTTACCGGGTTCCGTATGATCAAAACGATGCTATTGCCATAGGCAAACGGGTTGTTGTGCAGTTTGGTAAAAGCAAACTTTATACGGCTATAGTTAAAGAGATAGGTAAACGCGCTCCCGAAAAATATGAGGCAAAATATATCATCGAGATACTGGATGACCGCCCTGTTGTAACCCCTAAACAGCTTGAGTTTTGGCAATGGCTGGCAGATTATTATATGTGCAATATCGGCGAGGTTATGAACGCGGCACTGCCGTCGGCTTTAAAGCTGGCCAGCGAAACCCGTATTGTACTTAACCGGGAATCTGAGATAGATAAGACCGAGCTTCATGACAAGGAGTTTTTAATTGTTGAAGCCCTCGAAATACAGCCTGAGCTCACCATAAGTGATATCACTAAGCTGCTGGGGCAGAAAACTGTGATGCCGATATTGAAAATGATGTTTGAGAAAAACATCATCAATATTTCTGAGGAGGTAAACGAACGTTATAAGCCCCGCAAACGCACTTTTATTACACTTAACCCAGTTTACAATAACCAGGATAATTTACGGGAACTGTTCCCGATATTGGAAAAACGTGCCCCTAAACAGGCCGATGCCTTGCTGGCTTATATCAAACTGTCGCGCCATTCAAAAAGCATCACCAAAAACGAACTTATTGAAGAGAGCGGAGCTGGTGAATCAAGCATTAAATCGTTGATTGAAAAGGAGATATTCTTTTCGGAAGACAGGAGTGTTAGCCGTCTGCATTTTGAAGAGGAGGATGAAGTTGGCGATAATTTTGAATTAAGTGAACAGCAAACAACCGTACTTCAAAGTATCCGCGAGCAGTTCAGGGAGAAAGATGTGACCCTTTTACATGGTGTAACCTCATCGGGTAAAACACAGTTGTATGTAAGGCTGATAGAAGAGATTATACAAACCGGGAAACAGGTGCTTTACCTGCTGCCTGAAATAGCGCTCACAACCCATATTATTGAACGGCTCAGGATGTATTTTGGCGGCGATATCGGCGTTTACCATTCGCGTTTTAATGATAACGAAAGGGTGGAGGTTTGGCAGAAGGTTTTAAGCGGCGAGTACAAGATTGTACTCGGTGCAAGATCATCCGTATTTTTACCTTTTGCTGATTTGGGTTTGATCATTGTTGATGAAGAGCACGAAACTTCCTACAAACAATTTGATCCTGCACCGCGCTACAATGCACGTGATGCCGCTATCTTCCTGGCTAATATGCACCAGGGTAAGGTGCTGTTGGGCTCGGCTACGCCATCGTTTGAAAGCTATTATAACGCCCGTATGCATAAGTACGGTTTTGCTGAACTAACTGAGCGCTTTGGTGGTGTTGAACTTCCAGACGTACAGGTGGTTAGCATTGCACAGGAAACCAAGCAGAAAACCATACAATCACACTTTACAAGTGTATTGATGGAGGGCATAAAACAGGCGCTTGAAAATAAGGAGCAGGTAATTTTGTTCCAGAACCGGCGCGGGTATGCGCCTATCCTGATGTGTAAGGTTTGTGCTTATACCCCAAAATGTATTAATTGTGATGTAAGCCTTACCTACCACAAAAGCAGCGGTAAGCTGCATTGCCATTATTGTGGTTATAAGGAAGATACGCCATCTATTTGTCCTGCATGCGGATCAACCCATTTGGAGTACAAAGGTTTCGGTACCGAAAAAATTGAAGACGAGCTAAGTGTTTTACTCCCCGAAGCCCGGATAGCACGGATGGATTTGGATACAACACGTTCAAGAAACTCTTTGCAAACTATTCTGAATGATCTGGAGGAGAAAAAGATAGATATATTGGTTGGCACTCAAATGGTGGCCAAGGGACTTGACTTTTCAGACGTTACGCTGATAGGCATCGTTAATGCCGATAGTTTGCTGAAATTTCCGGATTATAGGGCCAACGAGCGTGGCTATCAACTGCTTGCACAGGTAAGCGGCAGGGCTGGCCGGCGGGGCAAACAAGGTAAGGTGGTGGTACAAACCTATGATATTTATCACCGGGTGCTAAAACAGGTGATTGATAACAACTATGCCGATCTTTATTTTACAGAGATGGAAGAGCGGAAGAACTTTAAATACCCGCCATTCTACCGTATTATTAACCTTGATATCAAGCATAAAAATCCTGATGTTCTCTATAACCAGGCCGAATATCTCGGCGCACGCCTTCGTGAGCATTTTGGTGAGCGGGTGATAGGCCCGGAGCAGCCGCTTATCAGCAGGATCCGTAATTATTACATCAAAAGTATCATGCTCAAGTTTGAGAAGGATGGCATCTCTATAGTAAAAGCAAAATCTGTTTTACGGGATGTGATCACCCAATATTATACAACCAAACTTAGCACGGGGAGTATTGTACAGCCCGATGTTGATCCGTATTAAAGTATTTAATTGAAAGCTTGTCAAAACCATGTCATTGCTGTAAAGGTTAGATAATTCGGAGACAGAATTAGCTTTATATAACTAAGCTAATTTTGTTATGCGAATAAACACTACTGACCTCACCTTAAAGCGAAACTATCTCAGTAAGTATCGTTTTTTAGTCAGCGAATATGAGCAGGTAAAGCGTGGGGAACACCCGGGTTTTAGGTTCGCTAAAGACTTTTATTTGGCTCATGATACCGACCGGAGAAGTTTTCTGAAGTATTACAATCGGTTTAAACAATCCGGTAATGAACTCGACTTATTACCTGGTAAACGTGGGCCTAAGTACAGTACACGGCGTCCTGATCCCCAGGATGAACAGCAAGTGCTCGATTTGCGTTCGCGAGGCTGCAATAAGTTCGAGATAGCAGACCGGTTTAAACAAAAAGCTAATAACTTTACCCCATCGCCTTCAGGGGTGTACAACATCCTGAAGCGACACAACAAGAACCGTTTAACTGTTACAGATAAGGAAGTAAAGCGAAAGATCATCAAGGAACGCATGGGCCAGTTAGGACATATAGACTGTCATCACCTGAGTAAAAGTGTGATCAGGGGACAAAACAGGAAGCTGTACCTGCTTTGTGTGTTGGACGATCATTCCCGTCTTGCCTGGGCAGAGGTGATGGAAGATATTACCGCCTTGACCACCATGTTTACTTCGCTGCGCTGTATGCAAGCCCTTAAGCGCGAATTTGGTATTCAGTTCGAAGAGATCATCGCTGATAACGGCCCTGAATTTGGCACCTCTACCAGCTTAAATAAGAAAAACCATCCCTTTGAACGAATGTTGGTGGAAACTGGTATCAAAAGAAGATATATGAAACCTTACCGCCCGCAGACGAACGGCAAGGTAGAACGTTTTTGGCGTACACTTAAAGAAGATCTGATCGAAGACACCGATTTTGACAGCTTCGAAGAATTGGAGGATGAATTGCTCAAGTACCTCGTTTACTATAACTGGGAAAGGCCGCATCAGGGTATTAACGGCAAAAAACCTATTGAAATGGCAGCCTTAAACAACAAATAAAAACACCTGATTCTGTCTCCGAATTACTAAACACTTACAATTGCGAGCGTAGCGTGGCAACCGCACGGAAGCATAGACACCCTGTATAGCATGCGATTGCTTCGTCGTTCCTCCTCGCAATGACATGTAGGGGCGAGATGTAATTACTTTTCCAACTCCAATCCCCAGTCTTTTCCTTTATCAACAGCAGGTACGCCCTTATCCATCCAAACAGGCAATGGCGCACCTTTTAAAAAATGATCAAAAAATTGTTGCTCACGTATGGTAATGTCTTTGCGGTTTTGACGCAGAACAAGGTTATGCGCTTCGCCATTATATTGCAGCAGCCAAACAGGTTTGCCCAGCCTGCGTAAGGCAGTAAACATTTCAATGCCCTGGTACCATGGCACGGCCCCATCTGCATCATTACTCATGATCATTACCGGTGTTTTTACCTTAGGTAACTGGAACAGTGGCGAGTTTTCGATATACAGCTCTGGTTTTTCCCAAAGCGTAGCACCTATGCGACTTTGTGATTTTTCGTACTGAAACTGCCTGTTCAATCCCGATTCCCACCTGATGCCACCATAGGCCGAAGTCATGTTGGCAACAGGTGCACCTGCCCATGCGGCAGCATACATATTGGTTTGTGTAATGAGATAAGCTACCTGATAACCGCCCCAGCTTTGGCCCTGTATGCCAATATGGGCTCCGTCAACCCAACTATTCTTCTTCAGCGCCTCAACGCCTGAGTTGATAAAGTCGACAGCAGAAGCACCCGGATGCCCGGTTTGGTAGCTGATATCAGGGGCAAAAACAACATAACCGTTGCTTACAAAAAATGAAATGGGCAGCCTGGACGGTGTAGGCGCAGGCGCTATATAATTATAAAGACCGTCAGATAGTTTTTCATAAAAATAAACTATCATCGGATATTTTTTAGCCGGGTCAAAATCTTCAGGTTTATACAGTATCCCCTGCGACTGATTGCCTTTGGGTGTTGTCCACCTTACAAGATCGGCAGTGCCCCAGTTGTACTCACTTTGTTGCGGGTTGATAGCGCTTAATTTGATCTCCTTTTTTAAATCGGATGATACATATAAATCGGGCGATTGCTTGTAGTTTGCCTTGGTATAAATATAAACGTCTGCGTTTTTAGCTTTTAAGAGATTGTCATAGCTCACCGGGGCCATGACGATCTTTTCGGGCTGGTTGTTAGCCTCAGGATATTTCCGGAAATATCCCCATTGCTTAGTTATTTCGTTTTGCGTTAAAAGCCACATTGGCTCCTTGGCCGGGATAAATTTTTGCTCGGGATCAGTTTGGGCATACCTGATAATGAGCTTATTTTTACGACCAATGCCTTTGGTGAAATTAAATGCATCACCTGTTGCCGGGTCAAAGCGCCAGATATCATACCGGTCGTAAATAAACACAGCTTTATCGCCAGCCAGCCAGCCTGCCAGGCCATAAGCCGATGCATAGCCGGGCACGTCATTCAGCTCATCGCCCATTTTGGTGCCGGTTGCTTTGCTTACGTTTATTTTTTGTCCTGTTGCAATGGTGTAGCAATACCACGCCTGATCTTTAACATCAAACCAAAGTACATAATTACCATGCGGCGAAATATAATAACGCCCCATGGATGCACTTACGAGCCGGTGGTTGCCACTTTTGGTATCAACTAAAATAGCCTGTTGCCTGGTGCTGCCTTCCCATTGGGCAGGCACACGTGCGCCGGTATCTGTAACTCCTAAAACGTAACGTGCATCTTTGTTTTCGGCATTTAATATTTCGGGGATGGCTTTGCTGCCTAACTGTAGGGTTTTACTCCCTGTTTCTTCGGGTTTTATAACTGCAAGATAGCTCCGTTTTAATTCGGTTTGCAAGTTTTTAAGTTGTTGCGGCTGCAGGTAGTCGTCTTTATAATTCCAGATATCCAGTTTGGCTACTTCAAAATCAACAAGTGTTGTGTCTGCAGGTTTTGGGATAGGGGCAGTGCCAAAAAAAAGGTTGCCGCCACTTTTGCTAAAGCTCACTTTGCCGTCCCCGCTCACTGCCCAGTTATCAGGTATTCCGGCCAAACCTGCAGCAGCAATAACATCTGCACTATCCTTTGCTGTGTTGTAATAATAAAGCTTAAAGGGTTTTACCAATGCCTTTTCAGGGTTCTTTTCGGCGGTAAATGCTACCTGCCGCCCGGCATCATCCATGCTGATGTTATGATAGTTCCCCCGCCCTGTGCTTAAGCGTTTAAGGCTGTTTTTTTCAGAATCAAACAGGTATAAGCCCGAGGCCATTTCCTTTTGCCTAACCGGGGCTGTAACGGCAAAAACAATCCATTTGCCATTTTTGCTTACCTGGTATTCGGTAACGTATTTAAAGGTTCGGAGGGTGCCTGTTTTCAATTTTCTGATTGTTAAATCGGCGCCATCAAGCGTTGGAGGGGCTACGGTTGCTGTTACGGCTTTTTTTGAGGTATCGTTTGCCGCCGGCTTTTTAAGTGTATCGGCAGTTGCCAAATAGGCAATAACAGGCGCGTTCTCGGCTACTTTAAATGAGCGGATAGCGGGCACTTTAGTAATGAATGATGATCCTAATGCAACTATTCCTAATGTGTCTTTAGGGAAATCTGCCTGCTTTTTCTTTTTTATTTTGGCCTGCCTGGTATCCTGGTAAAACGGGCGGATAAGAAATATAGCATACTTTGAATCGCTGGTTAGCTTTATAGTATCGGCGCGTGGTACTTTTACTGAGGTTATGTTTTTGGAAGTCTTAATGACGAGTTCTGCGTCTCCCTGCTGCGGTTTTATCACATAACCTATCCATTTGCCATCGTTGCTGATGTGTTGACCTGCTATGCTTTGCCAGTCATCAAAAACGTTATGGTTTAACGGTTTTTTGCTTGTTTTTTGGGCCGATACCTGAAAACCAATGGCCAATAACATGCCGGTTGAAAGTAAAAGTTTACGCATAGCAGGAAAGATGTCAAATCTAAATATGCTGAAAACTTATGGTTAAAAGAAATTAACTACGGTAAAGTTACATTGGAATGAGGCGAAAGGCGAAAGGCGAAAGGCGAAAGGCGAAAGGCGAAAGGCGAAAGGCGAAAGGCGAAAGGCGAAAGGCATTATGTTAAATAGGAATATAAAATAACCTTTAACCTTTCGCCTTTCACCTTTTACCTCAATTAACACATTGCCTTATTCAGGGCGCGGATAGCTTCATTAAAATCTTCGCGGGCTACTAAAAACTGAATGTTGACCATTCTTAATGCAAAGCCGCAACTTTTAATATTGATCCCTTTTTGGGCCAATGCTGTGGCCGACTTGGCCAGCAGACCTGGCTGATCCATATTGGAACCTATCAGGCAAACCATGGCCATTTTTTCAACAGCCACCTTTTCGTAATTGTCTTCCAGTTCACCGATCAGTTTTTTGTTGTAGTCTTTTTCCCATATCACTATCGAAATGCTATTAGCGCTGGTAGCTTTGAAACTGTAGCTGACGCCAAACTTGTAAAACAGCTGCATGATATGAAAATCAGTCCCTACATTGCCAACCATCGATGGGTCGTAAATGTCAATCATGATAACTTTTTCGGTGCCGGTGATAACCTCAACGCGTTTTTTATCGCAAATATATTCGCGGGTTATCAATGTACCCGGGTGCTCCGGCTGGAAAGTGTTTTTGATCCTGAGGTCGATATCGTTTATTTCCAGCGGCTTTGAGGCTTTGGGGTGGATAGCTTCCATGCCCACATCGGCCAGCTGATCGGCAACATCATAATTGGTATTACCAACCGGCGAACAGTTTTCGATACCAACCAGCTCAGGATCAGCAGTACAAAGGTGGTACTCTTTGTGAATGATAGCTTCCTGTGGTTGCACAGCAACGGCAATTTTACTGAAGGTAACTTCTGAATAGCCGCGGTCAAACTCACGCATAATGCCTTCGGTGCCTTTGGCATAGCCGGTAACAATGGTAATGGTTTTTGAAAAATCAATATGGGCCAGGTCCTTTTTAATACGCTGGTCAATGGTTAATGCACGGTGGTCATGAAATCCGCTTAAATCAACCAAAGTTGCATTGATCCCCATATTTTGCAGGATATTGGTAAAATTGAAAGCCGAATGACTTTCACCAATCGAGGCCAGGATCTCGCGGGCAGCCTGCAAAATTCCCTCTTTCCCTACGTAGCCTGATGCCAGGATATTGGCCAAATTTTCAAGATAGGTTTGTGCGTCCTTTATCCTTGTTTCAATGTACCTATCAGCTTCGGCTATGTTTAAACCAAGGCCTTCATAAGTTTTGTTGATTTGCTTTAAGCGTGCAATCAGTTGTTTTAAAGGCGTATGGAAATCCTTGTAGTTGGCAAGCTTATGATATACACCGGGTGCGCCTGTCTTTTTGTTTTCAAGCAGGAGGTTAGTTACTCCCGAAAATGCGGATACTACAAATATGCGGTTATAGAGTTGGTCGCCGCTGCGTTCAAACAGGATAATGTTTTTGATCACATCACCCAAAGCGGTCATGGATGTACCGCCAATTTTTTCTACTGTTAACATTTTATATTGAAAAGATCAACAGCCAGATACCATAACTGTACCAATTGTAATAACTATTTATAATTGGTTGAATGCAAATAGCTTGTATCCGAACTGCTTTTAAAAAAATAACTCATTTTGATATATACTATCAAAACGATTGAAATATAATGATTATTTACTTTCTGCTTTGAGTTTAATTAACTGACTTTGAAACACAGCTATCAAAAGCTCTCTGCTTAACTGTCCTTCTTATACAGATCGCCTGCCTTTTCGGCCGAAAGGCGGATGCCCTTGATCATAGCCGAACTGAAACCATGGTGTTCCATTTCATTTAAGCCAGCAATGGTACAGCCGCTTGGCGAGGTTACCTTGTCAATTTCCTGCTCGGGGTGTGATGCCAGTTGCAAAAGGAGGTCGGCCGCACCTTTAGCGGTTTGGGCTGCCATTTTCAATGCGTCGTGGGCATGGAAGCCAATTTCGGTTCCACCTTGTGATGCAGCGCGAATCGATCTTAAAAAGAAAGCGATACCGCAAGCGCAAAGAGCTGTGGCCGAAGTCATCAGTTCCTCGTTGATCTGTATGGTTACACCAACTGTATCAAAAAGAGATTTTGCCATGTTGATGTTTTTGTTAGTGCCATTATCTGTGGCAATACAAGTCATGGAATGGCCTATAGCAATGGCGGTATTAGGCATAGCGCGAACTATCTGAACGTTAAGATCAAGATGCTGACGGATATCGGCACAGCTAACGCCCGAGATCACGGATATCAATAATTGTTTATCCGGTTTTAATGATGGCTTAATTTCATCCAACAGTTTGTTAAGCTGTTGAGGCAGCACGGCCAGTACAATAATATCGGCTTTGCGTACGGCACGCAGGTTGTTGTCAGATACAAGGTAACCCTGTTCGGCATATTGAGACAGCGCTGCTACGTTACGGCGGGTTAATGATATTTGCTGGGGCTTACAAATACCTGATTTAACTAAACCTTTGGCTAATGACAGGCCTATATTACCAGAGCCTAATATTGAAATGTGCTGTTGTGAGTTCATGCGTTTTGAGTTAAACGTGTTCCAAATGGTTTGTTATCTTTCAATTGACCAAGATCATCTGATTTGCCAATAATTACCGCCTTTACGCCACATGCAATGGCAGTGAAGGCGTTGTCAAGTTTAGGCAGCATTCCGCTATGTATTATCTTTTCCACTTTCAGTTCCTCGTAGCGCTGCGGGTTAATCTCCCTGATCAGAGATTCTTCGTCATCGATATCTTTCAACACACCTTTTTTCTCAAAACAGTATATGAGGGTGGTTTCATATAATCCCGATAACGATACCGCCAGCGCCGAAGCGATGGTATCTGCATTGGTATTTAGTAACTGACCCTCGCCGTCGTGCGTTATGGCACAGAAAACAGGGGTGAAGCCCGCTTCCATTAACCGGCTTATATTTTCAGGATTGATAGAGTCTTTAACAATATCACCAACAAAACCGTAATCAATAGTTTTTACAGGGCGCTTAACTGCTTTAATAAAATTACCGTCGGCACCGGTAAGGCCTATGGCGTTGTTGCCAAAACGCTGCAGCTGTGCTACTATATTTTTGTTAATGAGGCCGCCATAAACCATGGTAACCACTCTTAACGTTTCAATATCGGTGATGCGCCTGCCATCAACCATTTTCGACTCGATGCCTAAATCTTCGGCCATTTGTGTGGCCACCTTTCCGCCCCCGTGTACCAGGATCTTCAGGCCGTCAAGCGCTTCAAAGTCCTTTAAAAAATGATATAGGTTTTCAGAGTTATCAATAACGTTTCCACCTATTTTGATTATATAAAGGCTCTTATTTGATGGTAATTTACCCGTTTTGATATGATCTGTATCAATTTTGTTCATTCCAAGTATCAATATAACTAATTTGGTATCAAATTTCCACCTTTTTGAGAAGAAATCTGTTAAAAATACGAAAATATAGTCTGTTTTTTCAAAAATTGATTTAAAAATGATAGACTGAATTTGCAGTTTAACTTTACAATTTGATTATGAAAGAATTAGTATTATTGGAAAACTTTAAGGCATTATCCTTGCTTATATCTATCTATGGAGCAAAAAAAGAATACCAGGCCGCGTGTGGCAATTATTGGGGGAGGATTTGGCGGGATACAATTAGCTAAAAAATTAAAAGATGCACCTGTTGATGTGCTGATGATCGATAAACATAATTATCACACCTTTCAGCCCTTATTGTACCAGGTTGCAGCAGGCTCCATAGCCGCCGATTCAATTGGGTTTCCGTTACGGCGCATTTTTACCAGGCAAAAGAATTTCCGCTTTGCGCTTGCCGAGGTGCAGAAAATCAACCCGGAGAGTAATACGCTTGATACCGATATAGGTACTATTCATTACGATTACCTGGCCATTGCAACCGGCTCCAACACAAACTTTTTTGGCAACAAGGAGATTGAGCATTTTGCCATGCCGATGAAAAATATTCCGGAAGCATTAAACTTAAGGAGCCTGATCCTCCAAAATTTGGAGATGTCCCTTATATCTAAAGATCCCGAAGAAAAAGCCGCGTTAATGACATTTGTTGTTGTAGGCGGAGGCCCAACAGGTGTGGAATTATCCGGTGCGCTTGCCGAAATGCGCGAGCTGATATTAATGAAGGATTACCAAGGCCTGCGCAAACACAGCATGAAAGTTTACCTTGTTGAAGGTAAGGCCGACTTATTGGCCGCCTTTTCGCCAGGGGCACGGGCAAAGGCCAAGAAGTTTCTGGAAGATATGAATGTAACCATTTATAACAGTGTACACGTGGAAAGTTACAATGGCTATCTCCTGAAAATTGATAACGGCACAACGATACTTACACGCAACGTACTTTGGGCCGCGGGAGTGAAAGGGGAATTTCCTGAAGGTATCTCTACCGATAATATTGCCCGCGGTAACCGGATCCTGGTTGATGAATTTAACAAAGTAAAAGGTTACGAAAACATTTATGCCATAGGTGATGTGGCTGCCATGATCACCGACGAATATCCTAACGGGCATCCCGGAGTAGCACCTGTGGCTATCCAGCAGGGGCAAAACCTTGGCGAAAACGTTTATCGTATGTTTGAACGTAAGCCTCTGATGCCCTTTAAATACAGGGATAAAGGCTCGCTGGCAACAATAGGGCGTAATAAGGCTGTGGCGGATTTAGGAAAAATTCATTTTCAGGGATTTTTTGCCTGGCTGGTATGGGGATTTGTGCACATCATGTCGTTAGCGGGTTTTACTAATAAGGGTATCATATTTTTTAGCTGGGCCATAAACTATTTCACCAAAAACAGCGACAATCGCCTCATAGTACGCTATTTTGATACCGAAACCCGAATGACCGACCCCGAATCGAGATAAATCAAACAATAGGCTGTTTAAATCCTTACTTGTAAGTATTTATGGATCTGTTTGTTGTAATTGCTTTATTGGTTATAGTCAGCGCGGTTTTCTCATATCTTAATGCGCGTTTTATTAAGTTGCCGGGTACAATTGGTATTGTATTACTGGCGACAATCACATCTATAACCATACTCATCGTTGATAAAGTTGATTCGTCGATGGCCGATTACCTGGGCACACTGGCCAAAAACATCAACTTTTCAAAAGCTGTATTAAATATTTTGCTTGGATTTTTGCTTTTTTCGAGTTCGTTTAATTTGGATGGCCGGAAGCTCAAAAAGGAAATGCGCCCCGTATTTGTACTGAGCACATTGGGGGTTATTATTTCAACAACGGTGTTCGGCTTTTTGCTATTCTACGTTGCACCGGTTTTTCATATCCATATGCCGCTGATCTATTGCCTGTTGTTTGGTGCGTTAATCTCACCTACAGATCCGGTAGCGGTTTCGGCCATTATCCGCAATTCCAAACTACCGGCCAATCTCGAAACCATTATTTCGGGCGAATCGCTGTTTAATGACGGCATAGGACTGATCATGTTTGTGATCATTTTGGAAATTGCCCGGGTGGGGGAGGAAAAGATCGAATTGGCAAAAGTTGTTGTACTTATCATAAAGGAAATAATAGGGGGAATGTTAGCCGGGGCTGTGTTAGGCTATGTAGCCCATCGGCTAATGCGCTCCGTTAAAGATTTTCAGACCATTGTGTTGATCTCGCTGGCATTGGTAATGGGCTTGTCGGTATTGGCTGTGCTGCTCGGCTTCTCGCTTCCCTTAGCAGTAGTTATTGCCGGACTGTTTGCCGGCGGGCAATCCATTAACCAGGATAACAAAGAAAAATCGCACGAGGCACTGGAGAAATTCTGGAAACTGGTTGATGAGATACTGAACACTATTTTATTTGTGATGATAGGCCTTCAGTTGGTTAACCTGCCCTTTGTAAATAATTACTGGGTTACGGGAAGTATCTCCATCGTTACCGTTTTAATAGCCCGCTGGTTAAGTATCATGCTGCCGCTTACGTTTTTAAGGCAAACACTTAAGGTAAACTACAGTAACATCAATATCATGACCTGGGCTGGCCTGCGCGGGGGAATCTCTATTGCTTTGGCATTATCGCTACCAAATACGCCATACCGGCACCTGATCCTGTCGGGAAGTTATTTTATCGTGATATTTTCGGTAATAGTACAGGGGCTAACCTTAAACAGAATGATCAACAGTGCTTCTAAAAAGGTAGCAGAATAAAACATTCTATTTAATCTGCCGCGGGTTTAGCGGAGCGTAACCCGTGGTAAAAGATTTTTGAAGTTTTCAACTTCACCGGTTAAGTTAAAACTCAACCGATATGCGCCACGGGTTACGCTACGCTAAACCCGCGGTAGTTAATTTATTTAAGGCGCGACATGTATTTGCCAATTTCAGCCTCAACCGTATCTCCGCTCTTACTTAATGATTCAACAATGTTTTCCCGTTCCACTTCAGTACGGTTTTGACTCAATTTTTGTTTGCCCTGCAAATCATTAACGATGATCTCAAAAGCCACAATGCCTTTCATCATGCGTTGCTTATACTCATCAGGTAGGTTATTCCATTGCGTTAGATAATTAGCTTCATAGTTACTGATCATTTGTGCTAACAGATTGGCAGTTTGTTCTCCTTCGGATAAAATCGTGGCTTTACCATATGCATGTACGGCGATATAATTCCAGGTAGGTACGTTGGTTTCCTTTTCGTAATGTTTTGGTGAGATATAGGCGTGGGGCTCAGTAAAGATCACCAATATTTCCTTTCCAATAATTTCAGCAGCCTGCGGATTTGCCTTAGCGAAATGTGATGACAATACAATTTTATCATCACGTTTACTTACCAAAAAGGGGATGTGCGTAGCAAAAGGAACATTATTAGTAGCGGTAACGATAGTTGCAAAACTATAGCGTTGCATAAAATCAATTGCTTCCTGCTCGTTCGTTAACTGAAAATGCTTTGGCGTGTACATTGGAGGAATTTAGTTAGTGCCTGTTTTAAAGTATGCCTTGAAATGATGGGGAAATTCCTTTTCGTAAAATGGATAGGGAATCCCTTCAATAGAAATTAGAAACTCGTCATCGTCCGTACCGGATATAGTAGCAGCCAATCCTTTGATCTCGCCGCCACTTACATCAAAAACATGCAAGTCAGGAATTTCATTGGTGGCGATGAGTTTAAGTTCGCTATCTTCCTGGAAGCTGATACCGTTATTTACACAATAGTCTCTGAAAAAAGAATAATCAAAGGTATCAGCGATAAACGATATCTTACCGAGTATAACCCCCATTGGCGGATCTGCATTTTCAAATCCGGTTGTGCCAATTTTGGTATTGCCAAGTAAGATATCGTACACTTTGTCCATATTAGGAAGTTAAGGAACAAAGTTGAAAGCTACAAACTCTCCAGCATCTGTTTCAGTACTGCCTGGGCAGCCCAAACGCGATTTCCCGCTTCATGCACAACGATTGAGTTCGGGCCATCTAATATTTCATCAGAGAGCTCCAGGTTACGGCGTACAGGCAGGCAATGCATTACTTTGGCATTGTTGGTTAGTTCCAGTTTTTTATTGGTCAGCATCCATTCTTCGTGTTTACCCAATATATTACCATAGGGCTCATAAGCCGACCAGTTTTTTACGTAGATAAAATCAGCACCGGCCAAAGCTTCATCCTGATTGTAGGTAATGTTTGCACCCTGGGTAAAATCGGTACAAAGCTCATAACCTTTAGGCTGTACAATGGTAAAGTCAACATCGGCCTTGCACATCCACTCCGAAAATGAGTTTGGAACGGCCTGCGGTAATGGTTTAATATGCGGGGCCCAGGTTAATACTACTTTAGGGCGTGCCGTTGTTTTTAACTCTTCAATGGTAATTAAATCGGCTAGACTTTGCAGCGGGTGACGGGTTGCTGATTCTAAACTAACAACCGGTACTTTGCAAAACTCAACGAATTTGTTGAAAATCATTTCGCTATAATCTTCTTCACGGTTGCGCAAGCCCGGAAATGATCGCACGCCAATGATATCGGCATATTGACCCATAACACCGGCAGCTTCGCGGATGTGCTCAACTGTGGTGCCGTCCATGATCACGCCGTCGCGCAGTTCAAGCGCCCAGCCTTCTTTGTCAATATTAAGCACCATCACATTCATACCCAGGTTAAGGGCTGCTTTTTGTGTGCTCATACGGGTACGCAAACTTGGATTCAAAAACACCAATGCAAGTGTTTTATTTTTACCAAGCTGTTGATGGGCAAACGGATCCTGCTTAAGCGCCAATGCCTCTTTTACAAGAGCATTAACATCGGCAACATCATTAACAGAAGAGAATAGTTTCATTGGTTTGATATTATAGCGAGTTATTGATTCAATACATTTACAAAAGCTTCCAGGAACCTGTCGGCATGAGCCTTAGTTAAATTAAGTGCCGGTAGTAACCTGATCACATTAGGTTTAGCTTCGCCGGTAAATATGTGGTGCTTGTTTAGCAGCTCTTTACGTGCGTGGGCCAATTCTTCAGGCAGTTCAATACCGATCATTAACCCGCGACCGCGAACCTCTTTAACCTGCTCCAGCTTTTTCAATTCTTTGATCAGGTAACCGCCAATTTCGGCAGCGTTTTGCATCAGGTTGTCCTGCTCCATAGTTTCAAGTACGGCCAACCCAGCAGCACAAGCCAAATGGTTACCACCAAAAGTGGTGCCCAGCATACCGTAAGCAGGTTGTATTTTTGGCGAAATAATGATGCCGCCAACCGGGAAGCCATTACCCATGCCTTTAGCCATGCTGTAGATATCAGCATCAACACCGGCAAAATCATGCGAAAAGAATTTACCTGTACGGCCATAACCGCACTGTACTGAATCGGCAATGAAAACTGCATTGTACTCGTCGCATAATGAACGGATCTTTTGCAGGAAGCTTTCAGATGCAACTTGAATACCGCCAACACCCTGAATGCCTTCAATAATTACTGAAGAGATCTCGTTGTTTTTGAATGCCTGTTCTAACGCAGCCTCATCTGCCCATGGCAAAAAGATCACGTTATCAGTTTCGTTAATAGGGGCAACTATCTTGGGGTTATCAGTAACTGCAACAGCCAAAGAGGTACGACCATGGAATGATTTGCTGAATGCGATAACTTTCTTCTTTCCATTATAAAAAGAAGCCAGTTTTAAAGCATTTTCATTAGCCTCGGCACCTGAATTACACAGGAACAACTGGTAATCTTCCTTACCCGAAACTTTACCAAGCTTTTGAGCCAGTTCTTTTTGGATAGGGATCTCGATAGAGTTAGAATAAAAGCCCAATTTATGTAACTGGTCTTCTAAACGTTTTACGTAGTGCGGATGGGTATGACCAATAGAGATCACAGCGTGACCACCATACATGTCTAAATACTCGGTATCCTGTGCATCGTACACAAGACTGCCCTGACCACGTGTTATGTTTATATTATTTATCGGATAGACGTCGAACAATTTCATTTTTTGTAGAGATAAAAGGGTAAACTTAATTAATAACAGAACTTCCGGATGCGGCGAACGGTTTAGAATCCGATCGCCTTAAGTCGTAAGCCTGCGCGCTCGTCCAGTCCGAACAATAAGTTCATGTTCTGTACTGCCTGGCCGGATGCGCCTTTAAGTAAGTTATCCATTATGCTTATAATGAATATTTTGTTATCGTGTTTTTTTACCTGGATAAAGCATTTGTTGGTGTTCACAATCTGCTTCAGATCGATATTACGGTTGGTTACATGCGTAAACGGATGACCATCGTAATAGCTTTGGTAAAGTGCTAAAGCTTCTTCTTCGGTTAAATCACTTTCAGTATAGATTGAAGCGATAATACCGCGGGTAAAGTCGCCACGATATGGGATAAAGTTTATAGCCTTGTCAAAATTACCTTGTAGTTGCCTTAACGATTGACCGATCTCATTTAAATGCTGATGACTAAATGCTTTATAAACCGACAGGTTATCATTACGCCATGTAAAGTGAGACGTTGGCGACAAGCTTTGGCCTGCACCGGTTGAACCTGTGGTTGCTGTAACATGCACTTCGTTATTCAACAGGCCCTTTGATGCCAGCGGAAGTAAGCCTAATTGCAAACAGGTAGCAAAGCAACCCGGGTTGGCAATGTTAGCAGCCGTTTTGATAGCCTCGCGATTTAATTCAGGCAGGCCGTAAACAAAACTTTTGCTATTTAAAGTTGAATTTTGGCTCAGCCTGAAATCCTGGCTCAGGTCAATGATCTTAACAGAATCGGGGATAGCATTTGCTTCCAAAAACTTTTTCGCGTCACCATGACCTACACAAAGGAAAAGCACATCAATATCTGTAGATAATTCAGCTGCAAATTTCAGCTCGGTATCCCCAAAAAGGTCGGTATGTACTTCGTAAACATAGTTGCCTGCATTGCTGTTGCTATGCACAAAAGCAATATCAACAGCAGGATGATTGATCAGGATCCGGAGCATTTCGCCGCCGGTGTATCCCGCTCCGCCAACTATGCCTGCACGTATCGCCCCCCGGCCCCCTGAAGGGGGAGCAAGAGTAGCGTCATTATTATCTTTAAATTCAGTCATAATTTTAAAAATTATTCCCCCTTTAGGGGGTTAGGGGGCCAAATTTATCCGATCATTATTTGTAGATGGATATGAATATAAAATAAATTCAAGATCGCTCCGGTCGTTGTTGCTGATAAAATGCTTTTGACCGGGATGGATCTCGATGCCCTGTTCTGGCTTCAATACCGTAACTTCGCCGTCTATCGAAAAGGTAGCCCGTCCTTTTAAAATAAAAAATACCTGTGTGGCTTTTTCGTGGTAATGCAATTGCTCGGCAGTATCCGGTGGCATCAGCTCCTGTTTAACAGACAGGGCTTCGGTATCAATGAAGGTCCATCCGTGGCAGTCGTCGCCCCAGTTATAATGCTTTAAGCAATCACTTTTTGAAAAAGCAGTATTAATCATTGCTTTGACCGTTAACCTTATGATAGATCATTACCTGGTTGCCAAATATTTTGGAGAACCCTTTAACGTCTTCGCCGCTCCATGCGTTATTCATCTCGCCGTAGCTGCCAAATTTGTTCGACATCAGATCATGATCAGATTCGATACCTACAACCTGGAAACGGTAAGGATGTAATTGTACAAACACTTTACCACTTACATTTAATTGGGTATCGTTCAGGAATGCCTCGATGTTGCGCATGATAGGATCATGGAACTGACCTTCATGCAGCCAGTTGCCATAGAAAGATGATAACTGATCTTTCCATGAAAGCTGCCATTTGGTCAACACATGTTTCTCTAAAGTGTGGTGAGCTTTGATGATCACCAATGGAGCCGCAGCCTCAAAACCTACACGACCTTTAATACCTATAATAGTATCACCAACGTGAATATCCCTGCCAATGCCATAAGGCTGGGCAATAGCCTGCAATGCCTGGATAGCTTTGGTTGGGTGATCATATTTTTCATCACCAATGGCCACCAATTCGCCCTTTTCAAAAGTAAGCACCAAATCTTTCACTTCGGATTCAGTAACCTGAGTAGGCCAAGCTTCTTCAGGTAAGCCAAGGTTTGAAGTTAAAGTTTCTTTACCGCCAACTGATGTACCCCAGATCCCTTTGTTGATAGAGTATTTGGCTTTTTCGAAGTTCATATCAACACCATGTTTTTTCAGGTATTCGATCTCTTCTTCGCGGCTCAGTTTCAGGTCGCGGATAGGAGTAATGATCTTTACTTCCGGAACAAGGATGTTGAAGATCATATCAAAACGCACCTGGTCGTTACCAGCACCGGTACTACCGTGGGCAACAAATTCGGCACCAATTTCTTTAGCGTAGTTAGCAATAGCAGTGGCTTGGCTTACGCGCTCGGCACTTACAGATAGCGGGTAGGTGTTGTTTTTTAATACGTTGCCGTAAATTAAAAAGCGTACGCAGGTATTGTAAAAGTTTTCGGTTTCATCAACCACATGGTGCGACGTTACGCCCATTTTATAAGCACGTTCCTCAACGCCTTTTAACTCTTCCTCGCTGAAACCGCCGGTATTTACAATAACCGAATGCACCTCGTAACCAAGGTCCTGTGTTAAATAAATACAGCAAAATGAGGTATCTAAACCTCCGCTATAAGCTAATACTACTTTTTTCTTCATTGTTTTTGGTGAGCTTAAAGCTAAAAGCATAAGGCTTAAAGCTTTACTTATCAATTATGGTGATCTGTTTCGTTTAATTAAGTAACGACCTCAAATTATGCGTCGTGTTTAATACGCTTCTTAATGGCGTTTTCTATACGTTCGAGCAAGGTTGCCTTATGCGTAATGCGTTGCATTTTTTCTTCGTATTCTTTCTGCTTTTCAGCCGGATCAAACAACATCGCTGTGCACATGCAGTTTTTGCGGCCCTTGCTGGTTAAAATGTCAAAGTTTACACAGCTTTTGCAGCCTGCCCAAAAGTTTTCATCCTGGGTAAGTTCGGAGTAGGTAACCGGTTCATAGCCAAGCTCCGAATTGATCTTCATTACAGCTAAGCCAGTTGTTAATCCGAATATTTTGGCATCGGGGTATTTGGTACGCGATAGCTGAAAAATACGGTGTTTAATAGCTTTTGCCAATCCGGCCTTACGGAACTGTGGATTAACAATGAGGCCCGAGTTGGCAACAAAGTCGCCATGGCTCCAGGTTTCTATATAGCAGAAACCGGCCCAGGTACCGTCTTTATGGAGGGCTATAACCGCTTTGCCTTCCAGCATTTTATTAGCAACATATTCGGGCGAGCGTGTAGCTATACCGGTTCCACGCGCTTTGGCCGATTCGGCCATTTCATCGCATATCATGGCAGCATAATCTACGTGCTGTGCAGTAGCAACCTGAATATCAAAATCTTGTATTGTCATTTAAATAGATAATTACCGTGAAATTAATCGGCCTTTTAAAGCCTTAAATAATTAGATGGTTTTTTTTAAAAGAAGTTTAAAAAACTCTTTTTGTGTGGGCAGGAGAGAAATTAATTCAAGCCCGTGGCATGAAGGTCCTTCGTCGGAGAGGGCAGTTTAAAAAAACAGTTGAACCCAAGGCAGCAGCAACTGGAGCAAAACTTGCTCTTGTAGCGGGCTTATTTAAGCTTGGTGTATTCATTTTTTTATTGAATTACTGTGTTTTTAATTTCGCTGCAAAGAAGACTATAAAATTTTATTTATACAAGAAAAAAATGTCATTATTTGAGGGTTGGTGAATAGTTGGTTAGGTTGATTGGGTGAATGGTTCTGTTTTTATCGTAACCTGCTGGTTTGCAAGTGTAACTGCTCGCCCAATCAACTTACTCAACCACTCACTTTTTTCTTAAAATATCATCGATGATCATATCAGCATGAACACGCGAGTTTTCAATGAACCATAAGTGGGTATCCAGCCCGCCGCAAACTACACCGGCAAGGTATAAACCGGGCATGTTTGTTTCCATGGTTTCGGGGTTATATTGAGGGATGAATTTATCTTCAGAAAGGATAATACCAAGCTTTTTCAGGAACTCAAAATTCGGTTTATAGCCCGTCATCGCCATTACAAAATCATTTGGGATAGTAATTAACCCTTCCGGTGTTTTAATATCGACCTCGTTTTCACGGATAGCTTCGAGATTTGAATTGAAATAAGCCTTGATGCTGCCTTCTTTGATGCGGTTGATGATATCCGGCCTTACCCAATATTTAACCCTGTTGCTTACCTCGCTACCGCGGATTACCAGTGTAACTTCGGCACCTTTGCGGTAAGTTTCAAGCGCTACATCAATAGCCGAGTTGCTTGAACCAACCACCACTACTTTTTGCAGGGTGTAAAAATGCGGGTCCTGGTAGTAGTGTTTTACTTTGGGCAGGTTTTCGCCGGGGATATCAAGGTTAACTGCGATATCATAAAACCCGGTTGAAAGGATCACTTTTTTTGCCTGATACGTCGCCTTTTTTGTGGTGATGGTATAATAGCCATCTTCGGGCTTCACTTCGGTAACTTCCTCAAAAAGATGAATAGGCAGGTTGTTTGACAGTGCTACCCGGCGGTAATACTCCAAAGCATCATTACGGGTAGGCTTGTTGTGTACGGTAACAAAGGGAACGCCGCCAATCTCCAGTTTCTCGGAAGTAGAGAAAAATGTCATGGTAGCGGGGTAGTTGTATAAAGAGTTTACAAGGGTGCCTTTTTCGACAATTACAAAACTTAAACCGGCTTTTTGAGCGGCAAGTCCGCAAGTTAAACCTATCGGGCCTCCACCAATAATGAATATATCGAGCATTTATATACAGTTATGAAGTTAAAGAAATCATGAACCTGTGCAGGTTCGGGGCATGTTTGCCGGTGCGGCAAAAATAAGAAAATAAAAAAAGGGTAAGCTACTTTTATCGCGCCGCTCAACTCTCTACCCTTGCTGTGTTCCCACCCTGGGGGAGTTCAAGAGGAGCTGGCCGTAAAAGACTTACCCCGGCGCAAATATAGAAAAAGGTAGCGTTTATGGTTAAGAAAATGTTAAAAAAGGCTTATCTGTTGATTTATAGAGGGATAATTTTTAATTTGCCTTGATATAGCCAGATTATCGTACTTCGTTAACACGTTTTCATCTCCTCGAAACTCAAATTCGCGGTAAGTTTTGGCATGCTGATCAATATCCAACAACAGATTTTTCAAAATAGTAAGCCGGTTAACAACGAATTTTACCTTCATTTCCCTCTTTTGAAAATGGGGCCAAAGCAAGTTAAATTGTTCGGGGGTTATAGCTCTTGCTACGGTAATATGGGGTATTGCACTGCTATCGCCAACGATATCCTTCAATAACTTTAGCCAATATCGGTTTTGCCCGGTAAGTTTAAGCTTTGCAAAAATGGTTTTGTTATAGTTGTTATCTTCGTTGAAGCAATCAAACCCATCTATTTCAAAAACGGCCGGGGGCAACAAATTTAGTTTTCTGCTCAAAAACGAAAAACCCTGAACATCTAGATCCAGTGGTTTGCGCGGGTAATTATTTATGGTGATATGCGCCCGGGCATGCATACTTGGGTAATTGCCGATAATGCGTTTTGCTTCGGTTTTTAATTTACGGACCATGACATCAACATGATCGGGTATCGGGAGGATAAAATGATAAAATGCGTAGTCCATGATTACTGAATTTTAAATGAACAAATTGATTTGATCCGGGCCGCCGGCTTTAAGCAGTTCCAGCTCATCGCGGGTATAGCCCGGGCCGGTCATGTTTTTAAATTCAAAAATTTTAAACTTATTCCATTTGGCAAAGGCATCAAGCGTATCACGTTTTAAAATGGTAAGTTCTTTAACCCAAAATGGCTCCATCAACTTTTTATGCTTAAAATGAGGCCACAGTGTGTCGAAATCTTTTTCCGGGATATCGCGCACAACGGTTATATGAGGTATGATATGCTTTTTGATGCGCAGCTTCTTTTTTAAAGTGTTGAACCAATCGTCGGTAGCGGGAGTTGCACGGATATTGGCATAAATGGTCATGCGGTTATGCAGATGGGTGAAATGATAAAACCCATCCATATGCAGTAACACGGGAGGCATAGTATTCAGCCCCTGTTCCATCAATTCCAGGTTTTTATCGGCCATAAAAGGCTTTTGCCTTTCAAGATGCTGTACAGAGATATGAGCCGGCGAATCCATACTTTTATAATTACCAATGAGTTTTGCCGATGCTTTTTTGTAACGGGCAATCTCATGCTTCACCGTTTCGGGAGGCGATAATAACATTAGATAATCTTCATATATACTCATTGGCTGTATCATTTTTGTTATTCAAATTTGCTAAAAAAATTAGCAAAATACCAAATTAATTTTCATATTTGTTGTGTGGAAGCTAAGCGGCATATTGTACATATCGACCTCGACTCGTTTTTCGTTTCGGTGGAACGAAAGTTTCATCCCGAGCTGATCGGTAAGCCGGTGATCATCGGTGGTTCGCCCGAAAGGGGAGTGGTGGCTTCTTGCAGTTATGAGGCCAGGGCGTTTGGGGTACATTCGGCTATGCCTACAAAAAAAGCTCTGCAACTTTGCCCTCATGCTATCCTTATCCGCGGTTCGCATGGGCGGTATGGGGAGGCCTCGCGTGAGGTTACACAGATCATCCACGATACGGTGCCTTTGTACCAAAAAACGTCGGTTGATGAGTTTTATATTGATTATACCGGCATGGATCGTTTTTATGATTGCTATCACGAAGCAAGCAAGCTAAGGCAGAAGATCATAAAGGAAACAGGTCTGCCTATTTCATTTGGCATGGCATCCGGCAAAACGATAGCCAAAATGGCTACCAATCAGGCCAAGCCCAACGGGCAAATGTTTGTAAAACATGGCGATGAAATGAAGTTTCTGGCTCCGCTTAACATTGGTAAAATTCCAGGCTTAGGAGAGAGCACCTGCAATAAGTTATATCAATATGGTATTGAAAAGATAGGCGACTTGCAGCGTACCAATATCCGCTTCCTCGAAACAGTTTTCGGGAAATACGGGCATTCACTTTGGGAAAAAGCCAACGGGATAGATCATAGCGAAATTGTTCCTCACTCCGACAGGAAATCCATCAGCACAGAGCATACGTTTAGTACCAATGTTGCCGATCACCGTACGCTCGAAACTATCCTGGTATCGATGACAGAGGAACTGTCTTCAAAACTCAGGAGAGAAAACAAACTTTCATCATGCCTGGCTATCAAGCTGCGCTACGGCAACTTTGAAACACATACCCAGCAGCAAAAAATAGCGCTTACCGCGGCAGAACATATCCTGATCCCCGGTGTAAAAAACTTACTTAAAATGGCCTGGGACCAGCACCGGCCGATCAGGTTGATAGGTGTTAGGTTAAGTGATCTTTGTACCGGCAGCTACCAGATCAACCTGTTTGAGGATAATGAAGAACGCATCAAACTTTACCAGGCCATGGATCAGATCAATTTTAAATTTGGCGACAAAACCGTTTGCAGGGCTGCCGGCATGGAGATCGGGACAAGGAATTTTAATCCGTTTATGCGGGGCTGACCGTTGATTTTTTTGATTACGTTGATTTCGCTGATTGCAGGAATTATCAATGTAAAGTACGTGTCATTTCGATAGAGCATGGGCTGATTGAGGGCTGGTGCGAAAGAGAAATCTTATAAGCCATGCAAGTCGCCGTGCATGGCGTATAAGATTTCTCCTCACACTGCCGCACTGCCTCCGCGGATTCGTCGAAATGACAGGGAGAATTATACATGTCAGTCGCGCCACTAATTTTCTACCAATGGTCAAAGGTTTTTTACCGTTGGTCAAAGTAATTTTATGGAGCGATGAGTTGTGACTTCTTTTGAACAAAAAGAAGAAATTATGGAAACCACACAACGTCAAACTTACCTCGATTGGTTGAGGATATTATCCATATTGGGTGTATTGTTTTTTCACTCGGCAATGCCTTATGTTGCCGAGGATGGCTGGCATATCAAAAACCATGAAACCAGCAACCTAATGATGGAATCAAATCATTTTTTGCACCTTTTTCGCATGCCGCTGCTCTTTTTTATTTCAGGTACCGTGAGTTACTACATGATGCAGCGGCGTTCTACACTCAGTTTCATAGGTTTGCGTTTCCGCCGTCTTTTTATTCCGCTTTTGGTGGGCATGTTCATCATTGTGCCGCCGCAGATCTACATGGAGCGTTTGGCCAATGGCTACAAAGGGTCATTCCTGGATTTTTATCCAAGTACATTTAGCTTTCAACCTTATCCTAAAGGCAATTTCAGCTGGCATCACCTTTGGTTTATATCCTACCTGTTTATTTACGACCTGATCTTCGCGCCTATATTCGCCTGGATGATCTCGCCCAAAAGCAATGCGTTTAAGCAAAAACTGGCGGTTTTGGCAGAAGGGAAATGGGTTTACTTGTTGATGCTGCCCGGAATCCTGTGGTTTACTTTCACCAGCTGGGATTTGCCCGAGACCAACGATCTGATCCACGACGGGAGTTACTTTATTTACTGGTTATTTTTCCTGCTGGCTGGTTTTATCTGTATTCTTCAGCCTAAACTGATGGACAGCCTGGAGCGCAATCGCCGGTTTGCTTTAACCATCGGTTTTTTAAGCCTGATGACCTGGGAAGCAATGCGATGGAACGGCGTTGAACCCTTGCATCCGCACTGGCCTTTTCAAAATATCGCGTTTTCATATGCCTTTACAGCTTTGCGACCAATCATCGCCTGGGGATGGGTGCTGGCGCTGGTTGGCTATGGCAAACATTATTTTAACCGCAGTCACAAAGTGCTGAATTACTTAAACCAGGCGGTATATCCGTTTTATATATTGCATCAAACGGTTATTGTTTTATTGGCTTATTATATTGTGCAAGCGCAAAATGAAAGCATTCTATCGAAATACATTTATACTGTTGGGATTACTCTTTTTGTAACCGTGCTTACCTATCATTTACTGATACGGCCTTATGCGCTAACCCGGTTTTTATTCGGTATGAAGCCAAAAGAGAAAACCAGTGCCGTAACAAAGCCGGAGACATTGGAGATAAATCATGAACCTGTCCTTTCTGCCTGAAATTTGTAATTTGCTGATATGAATTTTTTTCGGAAATATATTTTCCCGGCAGTATATGGCCTATTGGTATATTTTACCATCAGGTTGTTACATGATACCGACGTTGGCCAGCATTTTTGGAAAAGGGATTTTTACGTCAATGGCATTGAAATGGCCTGTTCCATATTGGTTGGTTATTTGGCCATCTATCTTTTTGAATGGCTTTTCAGGTACTATGACAAACACGGAACAGCACAGCTATCCTATCGGGACGTAGCACGGGAGTTGGCTATATTGGTAGGGGTAAACCTGGTATTGGTAAACGTAGTATTTGTTCCGATGGATATGGCCCTGCATGTAAGCCAGGGCATAGATGAACTGATGCCCTGGGCTGATGTGGCCGATATTAACATGATCCCCACGTTGTACGCTATTGTTTATTATGGCATTGCGCGTAGCAGTACCTGGCTAAAGGCCTACGTAAACAATAAGATGCAATTGGAAAAATTAACTAATGATCAACTGGAAACCGAACTGAAGTTTTTAAAAGCTCAATACCATCCGCATTTTTTGTTTAATGCGCTGAATACTATTTATTTTCAGATGGATGAAGATGTTCCCGGTGCAAAAAAGAGTACCGAGTTATTGTCGAACTTGTTGCGTTATCAGCTTTATGATCAGCAACAGCAGGTGCCTATAAAACAGGAGTTAGAGTATCTCGAAAATTATATCCGGTTGCAGCAGATCAGGGTAAGCAGCAAAATGAAGCTCAGTGTTAATTTTAACGGATGCTTAGCTGATCAGCAGATCTATCCGTTACTTTTGCTGCCCTTGGTTGAAAACGCTTTTAAATATATAGGTGGAGATTATAAAATAGTTATAGAAGGATGCATTACCGACGGTAAATTTGTTTTTAAAGTTTATAATGATGTGCCGGCAAATATGAAAGCCCCAGATAATTGCAGCGGTATTGGTTTAGAAAATTTAAGCCGCAGACTGCAATTACTTTACCCGGATAAACATCAATTAACTGCGGGTCGCGAAGGCGATCATTATACAGCAATACTTCAATTAGAAATTTAAATAATGGCCTCAATCAGTTGCATTATTACCGACGATGAACCCTTTGCCCGTAAAGGCCTGGAAGGCTACGTTACAAAAGCCGGCTTTTTTGACCTGAAAGCCCAATGTGAGGACGCTATGGAACTGGGGGCCTTGCTGGCCCAAGAGCCGGTTGATCTGCTGTTTTTGGATATCCAGATGCCGCACTTAACCGGCGTTGAATTTATCCGGTCGCTGCCCAATCCACCCAAAGTGATTTTTACTACTGCTTTTAAGGAATATGCCACCGATGGCTTTGATCTGGATGTGCTTGACTATCTGCTTAAACCTATTCCGTTTGAGCGTTTTATGAAAGCCGCTTTTAAAGCCAAAGACTATTTTGATTTAAGAAGTAACGCGGGTAGTGTCGATTACCTTTTTGTTAAGAGTAATGGCAAACTCGAAAAGATAGTTTTTGATGAGGTACTGTTTATCAAAGGCATGGAAAACTATGTAGAGATCTACATCTCGACGCGTAAGATCATAACGCATAGTACCCTGCGGGCTTTTGCCGAAAAATTGCCATCGCGCAAATTTATGCAAACACATAAATCATACATTGTTGCCAATAATAAAATTACGTCGATAGAAGGGAATATGCTGAATATTGGCACGTTTGAGGTACCGATCAGCAGGCAGCTTAAAGACCAAGTAATGCATGCGCTTATTAATCAATCAAGGTAGCAATCACTTTAAATAACTAAGATCAGAAATTTTTACACGAATTACCTTTCACACTCGACACAATTAATCGAATTACACGAATTTTTTAATGAGGTAAACTTGAAATTCGTGTAATTAGATTAATTCGGGAAAATTAGTGTGGAAATTTCTTGTTTGTTCGCTTCCTCTTACAAGCTGTTTAAGTTTGATGAATATCGCTTACAGGTAGATAAAACGTCATTGCCGTTGGTTTCAACCAACGGAATAATGAGTAGCAACAAGTGGGCTTCAGCCCAAATTCGCTTGTATAATTAGGCTAAAGCCAGGACTTTTTAGCTTTTTATTCCTTTGGTTGAAACCAACGGCAATGAAGATTCTGTATTTTTTAACGGCTTCTTATCATGCATTTTTAAAGTGATTTCCCTGTGTATAATTAAAACTATTTTGTAATATGCGGTTATACTACTATTGTATAACTAAAAAACCTATGGGGCACGGTAAAAACCTGTTCAAAGCTTTATCCACTTTTTTAACGGCAGGCTTGTGCTTAACCGTCAATATTTCATATGCCCAAACCCATAGCGACAGCGTTAAACTGGCTATCGAGCCATCCTATAATAATGTAAGCGGAACCCACCAGTTTTTTTTAGGCGATAACTATCGTAAGCTTTGGGCAGCGCCTGTTACACTGCCTGTATTTCATCTCACTACCGAAAAAGGCGGACTTAAAATATTGCAGAGGGGCGGGGGGAAGCAAACAAAATCATTACGTCTTCAGGACCCTACCGGGCAGCAATGGGTGCTGCGTACTATTCAAAAATATCCTGAAAAAGGTTTACCCGTTGATTTGCGGCCTACGGTGGCTAAAGATATCCTGCAAGACCAGGTATCGGCAGCGCATCCTTTTTCAGCACTTACTGTACCGCCTTTGGCCGAAGCGCTTGGGGTGCCTCATTCAAACCCCAAAATTGTTTATGTGCCGGATGATCCTGCTTTTGGGGAGTATCAGAAGGATTTTGCAAACCAGGTGTTTTTGTTTGAAGAGCGCGAGCCACTTGATGCCGAAAAAACTGATAACACCGAAAAGGTACAGCGCAAACTACAGGATGATAATGATAACCGGGTTGATCAAAAGACCGTACTTCGCGCCCGCCTGCTGGATATGCTTTTGGGCGATTGGGACAGGCATGAAGACCAATGGCGCTGGGAAAAGATCGACGGCAAACATGAAACCGTTTATGAACCCGTTCCCCGCGACCGTGACCAGGTGTATTACAAAACATCGGGCATATTGCCCTGGATAGTAGCTCATCAATGGCTCAAATCAAAATTTCAGGGTTACAGTGATGAGATCAGGGATATCAATGGCTGGAATTTTAACGCCCGTTATTTTGACCGGTATTTCCTCAACCAGTTGAGCGAAGATGACTGGAAAGAGCAGATAGCCTACGTACAAAGCAAATTGACCGATGATCTGATCAAAAAAGCGGTGCATTTAATGCCGGATACCATTTACCGGCTTTCGGGCCCGGAGATCATCAGCAAAATGATTGCAAGGCGTAATATCCTTCAAAAACAGGCGCTTGAGTATTATAAATTTATCTCGATATACGTAGATGTCCCTACGAGTGATAAAACGGACAAGTTCACCATAGCCCACGAAAGTAATGGCGATATCAGCCTTACGGTAAATAAGATAAAGAAAGACGGTAGCGTTGATAAAGTTACTTACCAACGTACTTTTAAGCCGGATGTTACCAAAGAGATAAGGATGTATGGTTTTGATGGTGATGATTTTTTTACGGTAAAAGGCACAACGCCGTCACCCATAATAGTTAGGATGATAGGCGGCGATGGCATGGATACTTTTGCCGTTGACAGTAGCTTGCATAATAAAGGCAAAACTTATATTTATGACCGCTCGGATCAGAAAAATGTACTTCCTTCATCGTCACTTGCCAAAAATCGTACGTCGACAGATACTGCGGTAAATAGTTATGATAAAACCAGCTTTAAGTTCGACAGGTTTGAGCCCATCATCCTGGCCAATTACAGCAATGATATTGGTATTTTACTGATAGGTGGTTTCTCGTATGAGCGGCATGGTTTCCGCAAGGAACCTTATGCTTTCAGAGAAGAGTTTCTGACTAATTATTCGCTGGAACGCAAATCATTTTTGTTTACCTACATGGCCGACTGGAAAAAAGCCATCGGCGAAAATGACCTGAAGATCAACCTGCTTTCGAGAGGGCCAAGCAACCTGAGCAATTTTTTCGGGATAGGGAATAACACCGTTTTTGAAAATGAAGGCGACAGGAAAATCTCCTACTATCGTAACCGCTATGACTATGTTACAGGTGATGTTTCCCTGCACCGCGATTTTGGGAAACTGCATGTAAGCGCCGGCATTGCAGGTCAGTTTTATAACAGCAAGGCAACCAACAATACCGAAAGGTTTTTGAATGGCTATAATGCCGCTTTTCCTAATGAGGAAGTTTTTGGCACCAAAGTTTATGGAGGTTTAACGGCCAACGCAACGGTGGATACCCGGAATAAACTGATCATCCCCACGCAAGGCATTTTATGGACAACCACGGTAAGTGGTTTTAGCGGTGGCGGTTCGGGAAGTCACAATACCTACGGGCAGGTATTATCTGAGTTTAGTTTTTATTTAAATCCCGATAGAGACTCAATATTGGTAATTGCTAACCGTACAGGTTTAGGCACTACGGTAGGTAATGCCGCGTATTTTCAGCAGATGAAGCTTGGCGGAGCGCAAAACTTTCGTGGCTTTCATACCAACAGGTTTACCGGTAAAACAATTGCTTATAATAACCTCGAGTTACGATTAAAGGTTATGGATTTTACATCGTACCTGCTGCCCGGTTCATTTGGCCTGATCGGCTTTAATGATGTAGGCAGGGTATGGGTTCCCGGCGAATCATCAGACAGGTGGCATGATGGTTATGGTGGTGGTTTATACATCATTCCTGCTCAATTGGTGCTGATAGAGGCTGTAATGGGTTTTTCAAAAGAAGGGTCGTTACCTTATATCTCTATCGGGTTTAGGTTTTAGATATAAAAATGCCCGTTCAAGCGTCCACGCGTGCGGTTAAATGTTAAGCATGGGCACTTAACATTGTTTGGATTCGAGCGGAAGACGCTTGAACCTGCGGAGTCCACAGATCTGCAGAATTGCATAACCTTATGCAACTTGAACTTCATTTTTACATTAATATCAGAAATTAATTGCCCTTTCCGGGCATGCAGGTTATCGGGATTTATATATTTGCATATGAATCACCTCATAGCACCATCTATCTTAGCGGCCGATTTTGCCAACCTGCAACGCGATATCGAAATGATCAATAACAGCGAAGCCGACTGGATCCACGTTGATATTATGGATGGTATGTTTGTTCCAAATATCTCTTTTGGCTTCCCGGTTGTAAGTGCTGTAAAAAAACACGCCACCAAGCCGCTCGACGTTCACCTAATGATTGTTGACCCCGATCGTTACCTGAAAGCGTTTAAAGATGCCGGAGCCGATAGTATTACCGTGCATCAGGAAGCATGCCCGCATTTACACCGTACTGTGCAGGTAATTAAACAATTAGGTTGTAAAGCTGCTGTTGCTATAAACCCGGCAACGCCTGTTTTTTTATTGGAGGATATTATTGCCGAACTGGATATGGTTTTGATCATGTCGGTTAATCCCGGCTTCGGCGGACAGCATTTTATTGACAACACTTATAAAAAGATCAAAGAACTCAGAACACTAAGTGCCGAGAAAAATCCCGGCCTGTTAATTGAGATTGATGGTGGGGTGGATGCTAACAATGTAGCAAAACTTATAGAAGCCGGTGCAAATGTGTTTGTTGCCGGTACTTCGGTATTCTCGTCGGCCAACCAGGTGGCCGCAATTTCAAAACTCAAACATCCCTAAAAGTTATTATTATCGCAATAATCACTACCAACCCTGTAGGGTTAGTTTAATTATTTGCAATCAAAGGCCCGTTTGTTGATTAATTGTATATTTTTTCAAAAAATGTAAATAATGTCTATATATTTTGTCAAATTAATTAACTTCGGCCCAACAAAATACAAACTTCCTAATAGTGTATTTAGAACCTACAATTCGTTAATTATATGAAACATAATTTTGGTGCCGGACCCGGCATTCTACCACACGAAGTTTTAAAGCAAGCTTCAGAAGCAGTTATTGATTTTAATGGTACTGGACTCTCTTTGCTTGAAATTTCGCACCGATCAAAAGAGTTTGAAGCCGTTTTAGACGAAGCTGTAAGCCTGGTAAAAGAATTATTCAATGTTCCGGAAGGTTATTCGGTATTGTTTCTGCAAGGCGGTGCCAGCACCCAGTTTGCTTTAGCCCCTTACAACCTGTTACCTGAAGGTGGTAAAGCAGCGTATGTTGAAACCGGCGTTTGGGCCAACAAGGCTTTAAAAGAAGCTAAATACTTTGGCGAAGTACAAGTTGTAGCTACTTCAAAAGAAGCTAACTTTACGTACATCCCTAAGGATTTTGAAATCCCGGCTGATGCTGCTTATATCCACATTACTTCTAACAATACCATTTACGGTACGCAGTTACAGGAGTTCTTTAAATCGCCAATTCCGGTGGTTTGTGATATGTCGTCAGATATTTTCAGCCGCGTTGTTAACGTTGCCGATTTCGGTTTGATCTACGCCGGTGCTCAGAAAAACATGGGCCCTGCCGGTGTTACTTTGGTTATTGTTAAGGACGATCTGCTGGGTAAAACCGGTCGTAAAATCCCTGCAATGTTCAACTACCAAACTCAAATTGAAGGTGGTTCAATGTACAACACCCCACCGGTGTTTGCTATCTACGTATCTATGCTTACCCTTAAATGGTTAAAAGCAAAAGGCGGCGTACCGGCAATTGAGCAGGAAAATATTACTAAAGCACGTGTACTTTATGAAGAAATTGACCGCAACCCATTGTTCAAAGCAGTGGCTGCCGTTGAAGACCGCTCAAAAATGAACGTTTGCTTCGTAATGGAAAACGCGGAGTTGGAGAAACCATTCCTGAAACTTGCCGAAGAACGCGGTATAGTTGGTATTAAAGGCCACAGGAGTGTAGGCGGTTTCCGCGCTTCAATTTACAATGCATTGCCAATAAGCAGCATCTATGCGCTGATTGACGTAATGCAGGAATTTGCTGAAAAGAATAAATAATTTATATCATTAAGTCATCGAGTCATTATGTCATTTTTATGGCAATGACTCAATGACCTGATGACCCAATGACGTATAAAGAGATGATCAAAATATTAGCTAACGACGGTATCGACCCGATAGGAAAAAAAATGCTGGAAGATGCCGGCTTTTTTGTTGATACCAACAATATCCCACAGGACGAGCTTCCTGAAAAATTGAAAAACTATGATGCTATTACCGTACGTAGTGCTACTAAAGTACGTAAAGCATTGATCGACGCTACGCCTAACCTGAAACTGATCGGTCGCGGTGGTGTAGGTGTTGATAATATTGATGTTGATTACGCCAAAGAAAAAGGCATTGGTGTATATAACACCCCGGCGTCTTCTTCTTTATCAGTTGCCGAACTGGTATTTGCCAGCTTATTCGGTTCTGTACGCTTTTTACCAGATAGCAACCGCAAAATGCCTGTTGATGGTGGTACTAAATTTAACGACCTGAAAAAAGCTTACGCTAAAGGTGTTGAGCTTCGTGGTAAAACTTTAGGTATTGTAGGTTTTGGCCGTATCGGCAGGGAAGTAGCTAAAATAGCTATCGGTGTTGGTATGGATGTTTTAGCTTATGACCTTTTTGATTTCAATCCCGAGCTGGATCTTGTTTTAGGCGGCGGTACCAAAGTTAAAGTATCTGTTAAAAAATCTACGCTTGATGAGATTATCACCACTGCCGATTTCATTACATTGCATACTCCATTTATCGACAAAGCTCTTTTTGGTGCCGAAGAATTGGCTAAAACTAAAAAAGGTGTTGGTCTGGTAAATATCTCACGTGGTGGTTTGATCGACGAGCTTGCTTTGGTTGATGCATTAAATAGCGGCCAGGTTTCATTTGCAGCGCTTGACGTGTTCGACAATGAACCAACCCCTCGTGCAGAGATCTTAACCCATCCAAAAATCTCCCTGACCCCGCACATTGGCGCTGCCACTAACGAGGCCCAGGAAAGGATTGGCGTTGAGCTTGCAAGCTTGATCATTGAGCATTTTAAAAAAGCATAACGCTAATTCACTCTAATTAGAGCGAATTACACGAATGCAATCTATAAAGCAAACGGCACGAATTGATAAAATTTGTGCCGTTTGCTTTATGAAAAAATATGTTACCACACTGCCGCGGGTTTAGCGTAGCGTAACCCGCGGCAGTATAGCTTTTAGATGATATAAGAAACACCCTTCTCCGGCATCGTAACTCCATAGCCTTCTTTTTCGAGGTCATTGGCTAATAGCTGCATGCTTTCACCCTCGCCGTGTACAAGGAATACGTGCTTTAATTTATCAGGCCCAATAGCCTTAATATTCCCCATCAGGTCGTTATGATCACCGTGGGCGCTTAGTACGTCGGTTTGTTTAATGGTAGCGTAAACGGCCAGCTCGCGGTCTTTAATGTGAACGATAGAATCTCCCCGCAATAAACGGTGCCCCAAAGTTCCTTTAGCGCAATAGCCAATGAAAAGGATCGTAGCGTAGTAATTTTGAATGTTGTAAAAAAGGTGGTCCTGAATACGGCCTCCTTCAAGCATTCCTGCCGATGATATAATGATGCAAGGTTCCCAGTAATTGGAGATCTGCCTGCTATCCTTCAGCGTTTCCACGTAGGTGAGGTTGTCAAACTCAAACTCGTCGCCGCGTTTCTGGTAAAATTCCTGGGCTTCCTGGTTTACATGGTTATGGTATTTTCTGAACACCTCCGTAGCCTGGGTAGCCATGGGGCTATCGACAAAAACCTTAACAGGCGGCAATAAACCGGTGCTGAAGATCTTGTTTAAAGTGTAAACCAATGATTGTGTACGCCCGATGCTGAACGCAGGGATGATCAAACGGCCCTGTTCTTTAATGCAGGCTTTTTCAATGACTTCTATCAGGGTTTGCTCTACGGTTTTGTCCTTGCTGTGATAGCGACCGCCGTATGTGGCTTCCGAAACCAGGAAATCAACAGGGGGCAGGGGCTGAGGATCATTTAAAACCGGGTAATTTTTCCTGCCGATATCACCGGTAAAGGCTATGGATTTTTCTTCGCCTTTATCATTTATTTTAAATACAGCTGCCGCCGCGCCTAACAAGTGACCGACCGGCACAAAAGTAAGCTCTATATCGCCCGTAATGCGAAACGGTTTGTTAAAACCAATGGTAACAAAGCGTTCTACCGTATCCATTACGTGTTTTTGCATGTACAGCGGCTGGGCGTGAGTATTGAATTTGCCCCGGCCCCGTTTATGGTGACCACCTTTGCTTGCGGCTTTACGCATAAAAATGTTTACAGAATCGAGCAGCAGTAATTCGGTCAGATCGGCCGTAGGAGGGGTGCACAAGATCTGTCCTTCAAATCCCAGGCGGATCAATGTAGGCAGGTTACCGGAATGGTCGATATGGGCGTGGGTAAGCACTACAACATCAATATCTTCCGGGCGAAAAGGAAAGTTTTCGTTAGATATTATACTGCGGTCTTTTTCATAATCCAGCCCGCAATCCACTAAAATTTTATATTGTCCAACCTCAAGCAAATGCATGCTCCCGGTTACCTGCCGGGCTGCCCCGTGTATAGTTAGTTTCATTTTTTATACATGACACCTGTGCTAAAGCCGGTATCGATAGTTATATTACGTTATAAGTAATCTTTAATTTGTGAATATAACGGTTTACACTCGCTTTATTGCGAGTGTAAACGTATTAATGCTTTATAAGTTTAGTTATAAACCAATAAGTTTTAAGGAGTATTTGCTAAGCCTGGCTGCTTTCAAACTGAAGCTGGCTCAGGTAGCGATAAAGGCCCTGTTCGTTGTTGATGAGCTCAAGATGGCTGCCGCTTTCAACAATATTACCTTTTTCAATCACCACAATCTTATCTGCTTCGCGAATAGTTGACAGGCGGTGTGCGATGATTATAGAGGTACGGTCTTTCATCAGTTCTTCCAATGCTTCCTGTACCAGGCGTTCCGACTCCGAATCTAATGAAGATGTGGCTTCATCAAGGATGAGGATAGCAGGGTTTTTAAGCAGGGCCCTCGCAATAGCGATCCGCTGACGTTGCCCGCCCGATAATTTAACGCCACGTTCACCCACAACGGTTTCATAACCTTCGGGGAAGGATGTTATGAACTGATGCGCGTTGGCGCGTTTAGCGGCCTGTATAATATCTTCGGAAGAAGCGTTAAGCCTGCCATAAGCGATGTTCTCCATTATCGTACCGCCAAACAGCAATACATCCTGCGGAACGATGGCTACCTGGTTGCGGATATCTGTAAGTGAGTAACTATCTGCTGGTTTGCCATCAAATAAAATACTGCCGCTTTGCGGATGATAGAACTGCAATATCAACGAAGCCATGGTCGATTTGCCGGAACCGCTTGGTCCAACAATAGCAACCCGCTGCCCGGCATCGGCATTAAACGAGATGCCTTTTAATACGGTTATTTCCTGGCGTGACGGGTAAGCGAACACTACATCGTTAAAAGCAAGATCACCCTTGATTAGTTGTTTAACTTCGTTGTCGTTTTCAACCATCGAAATGTCCTCGCCTTGTTCGGCAAGGATTTCCAGTACACGCTCACTTGCGCCTACGGCTTTCTGCAAATTGGCGTAAAGGTCAGGGAAACTACCCATAGCGGCACCTACAAATATCGAATACATGATAAAAGTGGTAAGGTCGCCAACATATATTTCATGGTTAGCTACCAATACGGAGCCATACCAGATAACGCCTACAAATGTTCCGAATAAGCAAAATACAATGAACGAAGCAAAGGTGCCTCTGAATTTCGCGCCGCGAACAGCAATGTTCACCACCTTACGCAAGATTTTGTCATAGCGGTTAGCTTCATAAGCCTCGTTAACAAACGCTTTTACGTTGGCAATGCCTTGCAGCGTTTCCTCAACTATGGTATTTGACTCGGCCAATTTATCCTGTGCCTCGCGTGATAGCTTGCGGATGAATCGCCCAAAAAATACAGCAAATGCAACAAGAAAAGGCAATATAGCCAACAGGGCAAGCGTAAGTTTTATAGATACGATAGCCAGCAGGGTAGTACTGCCCACCATGATCACCAACTGGCGGATCATTTCGGCAAAAGTGGTGGTCAATGTATCCTGGATCTGTGAAAGATCGGCAGAAATGCGGCTGTTGAGCTCACCAACACGGCGGTTGGCAAAAAAGTTCATGGGCAGGGTGATCAGCTTAAAATAAGTATCGCGCCTGATATCAGCCAGTGATTTTTCGGCTACCTGTACAAACCAAACTACCCTGAAAAACGAAACAAAGGCCTGTGCAAATAGTATAATGAAACCCATTATAGCTATGGCATTTAAGCCATGCGGCAGGTATTTGTATTTATAAATACCCTGCGCTGCATCAATCAACGCACCCAATATAGCGGGGAATGCAAGCCCAACAAGGCTCGATAAAAACAGGAAAACTAATCCGGCTATGAATTTAACCCTGTAGGGTTTAAGGTAAGTTAGCAGTTTGGCTACGTTACGCAGGCTGCTTCGGTTTATTTTTGCTTTAGGTAATTCTGCTTCGGCCTTGCTGCCACTGTTCAGTCGTCCTCTTGCCATGTATGGGTTTGAATGTTAAAGTCGCGAATTTACGCTTTAACCCGGTTGTTTTTACGCAACAGAAATAAAATTGACGCAGCCATGAAAAGTATAACTACTATAAATATGGTTTGCCTGGTGCTAAAATGCTGTTCTGAATTGTTTAACTGCTGTTTAAGGTGTGCATTTTGCTGCCTTAACCGGTTAATCACTTCCATGTAACCGGCGGCAGTAGTTTCGGCTTCTTTGCTGTGGTTTTGGATTTGCCTTTGTTGAAAATCACGGTATTGGAGCAGGATCTTGAGCTCTTTAAAAATAGCATCGTCTGTTTTCGCAATATCCATCAGGATTCCGGCCGACCGGCGGATATCGTCTTTGGTTTGAAAACCGAAAATACCTGTATGCTGGCCCAAACTTGTTTCATATTGCCCAAATTTTTGCTTGCGGGCAGCAAGCATATTGTTAATTTTCTGACGCTGCAACTGATAGGCAACCGAGTCTGAATTAACAGCACTTTGGGCAAAAGCTGATATCGTTATCGAACAAAATAAAACAAACAGAATAATTTTTTTCATCTATAAAAGCAACTTATTGAAATTCAATGATCACCTTGTCATTCAGGTTCAGCCCCAGCAGGCCGCTTGCATTGCCCTTGTTTATGGCTATTTCCAAATGGTCGCTGATGCCGAATAAACAAAGTTTTTCGCCAACGGGCACTTCATTATAATGCCAGCTTAAATGGTTGATGGTTTCGTTGCGTTTAAAATTGAGCACAAAACGCCTGCCTTGCTGTACATTGTTAAAAAACTCCTTGGTAATATTGGTGATCACATTCTGAAACGAATCGATATAGATCACCACACCTTTGATCAGGTTTTTTTCAATAACGGGCTGCAAATTCATTTTGTTTTCGATCTCGCTTACCGGCAGGCCTATCTCATCCAATTTACCGCCCTTAGCCAGATGACAAGCCGTTTTTACAAAAATATCAGCCAGCGGAAAGTGCAGGAATTTAAGGTCCTGCATGATGTTGATCTCAACGATATCTTCAGGTGCCTGGTCAAACATCAACGAAAAAATGCCGTTGTCTGCACCTACAAAGTAGTGTTTTTTGTAGCGCACTGCCAGGTATTTGGTATGATCGTTATAAACAGTATCAATACCAATAAGGTGTACGGTATCTTCCGGAAAATAGTGATAGCTGTTTTTAAGTATAAATGCAGCCTGCTGCACGTTAAAGGCCGCTACGCTGTTGGTAATATCAACAATATTTACTGTGGGCAACAATTTGTAGATACTGCCTTTTAACGCAGCCTGGTAAATATCTTTATCGCCTAAATCAGTAGTTAATGTTATAATTGCCATTAATTTTATAAATATTTATTGCTAATCTTGTAGTAGCATTTGAAGCTACAAATATTCAATTTTTAATTCATAAAAATCTGTAACTAAAAAATCAAATTAGTATTGAACGAGCTTAAGCTATCAATTGAAAACGTAAACCCTGCAGTATTGTGGGGTCCGAATAATGATCATTTTGAGATCATTAAGAAACAATACCCCAAGCTTAAAATAGTTGCCCGCGGCAGTGAAGTAAAAGTTTTGGGCGATGATAATGAATTGAATATTTTCCAGGAAAAATTTACCCACCTGATAAATCATGTTGAAAAATTTGAAAATCTCAACATAACTGATCTTGAGCGGATCCTGGGATCGAAAGCCAGCAGCAACGCAGCAAATGCAGAGCCGGCGGCGGCCGATAAATTTGCAAGCGGCGAGGTGATTGTATTTGGGCCTAACGGTGTAATGGTTAAGGCACGTACTACCAATCAGCGCCGTATGGTTGATAGTATTAACAAAAGCGATATTTTATTTGCTATTGGGCCTGCAGGCACCGGTAAAACATATACGGCTGTCGCTTTAGCTGTTAGGGCGCTAAAAAACAAGGAGATTAAACGTATTATACTAACCCGGCCGGCTGTTGAAGCAGGGGAGAACCTTGGTTTTTTACCAGGCGACCTTAAAGAAAAGATCGACCCGTACCTGAGGCCTTTGTATGATGCGCTTGACGATATGATCCCGGCCGAAAAGCTGAAGGTTTATCTCGAAAACCGCACCATTGAGATTGCACCACTGGCCTTTATGCGTGGCCGTACCCTTGATAACTGTTTTGTTATTTTGGATGAGGCGCAGAATGCTACCGATATGCAGTTGAAAATGTTCCTGACCCGTATGGGGCCATCGGCAAAATTTATAGTTACCGGCGACGTAACACAGATAGATTTGCCAAAAAAACAGCAATCCGGTTTGCATACAGCATTGAGGATCCTGACCGATATTAAAGGAATCGAAATAGTGTACCTAAGCGGCGAAGACGTAGTAAGGCACAAATTAGTACGTAAGATCTTAGAAGCTTACGGGGATATACAATAATCAGTTGATCAGAGGTTGGTGGTTAGAGATTAGTTGCAAAGCTGAATCCCAACCAGCAACCTTTGATCTTCAATATAAAGTGATTTGAGATTATTGAATGGGAATAAAAATGCAAATTCCTAACCTCTAATCTCCAATCTCCAATCACTAAAAAAGAATGAACTCAATAAAAGAAACGCATTTTAACTTTCCCGGTCAAACGGCCTTTTACAAGGGGAAAGTACGCGATGTTTATACGATAGATAATAAATTCCTGGCCATGGTTGTTACCGACCGTATTTCGGCCTTTGATGTTGTACTGCCAGAGGCTATTCCTTTTAAAGGGCAGGTGCTTAATCAGATTGCTGCACGCTTTTTAGAAGCTACTGCAGATATTGTTCCGAACTGGGTTATTTCCGTTCCGGACCCGAGCGTTACCATTGGCCGTATCTGCGAACCATTTAAGGTAGAGATGGTGATCCGTGGTTATTTGGCGGGCCATGCTGCCCGTGAATACAGCGCAGGCAGGCGGCACGTGTGCGGTGTTGCTTTACCCGAAGGTTTAAAAGAGAATGACATACTGCCGTCACCTATCATCACGCCAACCACTAAAGCATCGGTAGGCCATGATGAAGATATTTCACGCGAAGAGATCCTGGCAAGAGGCATAGTATCAGAAGATGATTATGTTAAGCTTGAAGCTTATACCCAGGCATTATTTAAACGCGGTACTGAAATTGCGGCTAAACAAGGTTTGATACTGGTAGATACCAAATACGAATTTGGTAAAGTTGATGGTCAGATCTACCTGATCGATGAGATCCACACACCTGATTCATCAAGGTATTTTTATAAGGAAGGTTACGAAGAACGCCAGCAAAAAGGCGAGGCCCAAAAACAACTTTCGAAGGAGTTTGTGCGTAAATGGCTTATCGAAAATGGTTTCCAGGGTAAAGAGGGACAGGTAGTGCCGGTTATGACCGAAGAGATCGTTAACTCGATATCTGAACGTTATATTGAGCTTTATGAGCAGATCATTGGTGAGGCATTTGTTAAACCTGCCGAAGGCAGCGTGTTAACCCGTGTTGAAACAGCAATTAATAGCGCCTTGAGTGTTATGTAATTTTTAAATATCCATAAAATATTTATCTTAGCTTATTAAATTTAATAAGAATGAAATTTACTGTAGATAAACATGAGAAGTATATATTATTGAAGCTTAATGAATCAAAATTAAATTCAATAGTAACACCTCAGCTAAAGTCAGAGTTGATATTGATCAACACCGAGGGCCAGCGCAACATTATTCTCGACTTGTCGCAGGTTAAATATGCCGATTCATCGGGCTTGAGTAGCTTATTGGTTGGTCACCGCTTGTGTAAAAATGCTACAGGTTCCTTCATTTTGGCAGGTTTAAATGATGCAGTTGCCCGTTTGGTAACCATATCACAATTGGATAATGTATTAACCATTGTTCCAACTGCCGAAGAAGGTGTCGATCTTATTTTTATGGAAGAGATTGAAAAAGAATTAAAAAAGGAAGCACGATAAACCATTTGATTGTTTACCTATTATGAAATTTGAGGTAACAATACTTGGCAGCAGCTCTGCAACCCCCATCTTTAACAGAAATCCCACTTCACAGGTGCTCAATATTAATGAGCGCCTGTATTTAATAGACTGCGGCGAAGGTACGCAGCAGCAAATGCTCCGCTTTGATATTAAAGCCAGCCGCATTGATCATATTGTCATAAGCCATCTTCACGGCGATCATTATTTAGGTTTAGTAGGTTTACTATCATCCATGCATCTCAACGGGCGTAAAAAACCGCTGAAACTGGTATGTCCCGAACCGTTAAAAGAGATAATTGAACTGCAATTAAAATACTCAGACACTGAGCTGCAATTTCCGGTAGAATATGTGTTTACCAATGCCCGGCAAAGCGAAATTGTGATCAGTAATAATGATGTCGTGGTCGAAACCATTCCCCTCGATCATCGTATTGCCTGTACCGGTTTTTTGTTTAAGGAAAAGAAACGTTTGCGTAAACTGCTCAAGGAAAAAATAGAAAGCCTTGATATCTCTGTAGCATATTATTCGATATTAAAAAAAGGTGGAGATTATACAGATGAAAAAGGCAAGGTTTATAAAAATGAAGACCTGACCATTGATTCGGCCGAACCTAAAACCTATGCGTATTGTTCAGATACGATGTATAACGAAAGTTATTTCGCCCAGATAGCTAATGCTACCTTGCTTTATCATGAGGCTACTTTTTTAAATGACATGCTTGACAGGGCTGTTATTACCCACCATACCACTGCGCTACAGGCAGGGGAGATAGCCCTTAAAACTAATGCCAAAAAATTACTCATAGGCCATTTTTCGGCCCGTTATAAAACCCTGAATGAATTATTGGATGAGGCTAAAATAAATTTCCCCTCAACTGAACTTGCAATTGAGGGGAAAACATTCTTTATAGAGTAAAGCTGAAAGCTTAAGGCAGAAAGCCCAAAGCAAGCACGATCCCTTAATCTTTTTTACCGCCGAATACCGAGAAACTTACGTAGCGTTTTGGATGCGCCTTTAGGTCAATAAACAAGTTATTGAGGTTATTTGATGCATCTGTAAGGTTTTTGTACATCTTATCATCATTAAGCAATAAACCTAAAGATCCCTGGCTGTTGTTGATCTTGGCCATTGTTGCCTGCAAATCGGCCATGGCTTTGTTTGCATTATCAAGTGTTTGTTTCAGGTTGGCGGCAGCAACGTCGTTACTAACTTTTTCAAAGTTGGCAGTCATGCCGTTGAGATGCGCGGTACTTGTTTTTAAGTTGCCTGATACAACCTCGGCATTACCGAGTATAGCATCGATATGGCCGCTTTGTGAACCTACCAGATGATCAATTTTTTTAGTAGTTCCTTCAAGTGTTTGCAATGAGTTTGCTATGCTCATAAAGCTGCGGTCGATATTTTTTTGAAAGTTGGGGTTCAAAATTTTATTAACAGCGCTTAATGAGGAGTCGAGCTTTGACATCAGCATTTCGGCCTTTTTTTGTATCGGCTGAAGGGTTTCGGCAAGGCTGCCCTGGATATCTGCCCTAAGGGTATCCTTATCTTCGGCAGGCACATTGCTGTTTCCTAATTCAAAAACAATGGCCTTGCTGCCCAAAAGGTCGGTACTTTCCAGCTTGGCAAGCGTGTTTTTAGGAATAACTACATCCGGGTCAATTTTAAATTCAACAACCGAGCGACCGTCTTGCTGAAGCTGCATTTTGGAGATGCGGCCTATTTGAAAGCCATTTACCAATACAGGCTTGGAAACAGTTAAGCCTTCAACACTATTGTAAATAGCGTAATATTTATTTGAACCCGAAAAAACATCATTACCGCGCAAATAACTGTAACCTAATATGAGTATTGTGATAGCTATTGCTGTAAGTGCACCAATTTTGGTTTCGTTGGAAATTTTCATTAAGTAGAGTTTATGCGTTAATTGTGTTTAAGGTTATAAACCTGCAATCAGGCTTATAGTTTTATTATGTACGTTTTATTTACGTATAAGGTAACAGTTTAGCTTTTATATTATTGCGAAACCTGCTCCATTTCCTTTTTATAGCTTGTTATTGCGCGTACAATGGAAGCTACGATCTCGTTTTGCCCGTCTTCTGAGTTAAGGTATTTCTCGTCATCGGGGTTATTGATGTAGCCTGTTTCAACCAATACCGATGGCATGGAGCTGTGGCAAAGCACATAAACACCTTGCTCTCTGATGCCTTCACTTCGTCTTCCGTCAGTATCTATAAATTCGCCGTTGATGAGGGTTGCAATTTTAATACTTTGCTGCCTGAATTTTCTTTTGTATTCGTTTGTTAAAATAATGGTCATTGGATCATTAGGGTCCAACGCACCACCGTCAAGTTCATTATCCTCTCCAACCTGGTTCTTTTGGATCGCATTTTCTTCTTCGTGAGTGCGGTGCAAACCGTAAACTAAAATGAGCACACCCTTGCCTGATCGGTCCGCTACTCTTACTGTACGGTATACAGCTTTATGTCGTTTGGTGCCAATTTTTTCGCGAACTGTTCTGTCTGATAGTGAATTGCAATGCAGTGAGATAAAAAGCTGTCCTTTGTTTTCGTTGGCTATTTCGGCCCTGCGTTCAAGCGAAACATCATCTTCAGTTGTACGCGTCATAACCGCTTTTACACCAGTTAATTCTTTTTCTACTGCGGCCTGCAATTTAAGGCCGATAGCCAGCGTTACATTCCTTTCTAATGAATATGAGCCGGATGCACCAGGTGAATAATGATTTCCGCTACTTGATGGTTGGGTTGCATGGCCATGCCCGGGATCGATTATGATTGTCTTGATCTTAAAACCGGTGCTGTTTATTACAGTATCTTTTTGAAGATTAACATTATCACTTACAACAGAACTGTATGATTTAAAAGGAAAAAATGAAAGGAGAACCAGCAATACCCACAAACTATAAATCAATCTTTTCAATGCCTTATTTTTCATTATTTTTGAACGCTGTTAACTATATCTGCAAAAATACTATTCATAATCAATTTTGAAATTCATAACCTTTTTTTTTCTGCTTGCAATTATATTAATAGTAAACGGACTTGCTGCTAATGCCGGCACTGTTTTAAATAACAGCCATGACAGGAGGCCTTTAACTGATACTATTATCAAACTTGATTCGCTTCGTGATAAGAAACTTCTTAAAGGTAAAAAATCCGGCTCAATTACGCCACTAAGAAATGGTAAACCGGTAAGTTCTTTACCCGCAAATGATACCACAAAAAAAAATAAAGGCGGGATACAATCAGAAATAAAGGCAACGGCCGAAGACTCCACCCACTCAGACCGGGAACACCAGATCAACTATTTTTATGGTAAGGCGCGTGTAACTTATGAGGATTTTGAACTTGATGCGGATTATATCAGGGTTGACGAAAAAAATCACGTAGTTTTTGCACGCGGAAGTATTGATCCGCGTACACATCAGTATACCCGAAGGCCTATCATGAAACAAAAAAATGATAAGCCGGTAGCTTCCGATTCGCTTTTTTTTAACTATCAAACAAAAAAGGTAAAGATCTATAACCCCGCATCCGAACAGGAAGGTAACTTTATTTCGGGCGGACAGGCTAAAAAACTTAATGATGACGAGGTAGCATACCGTAACGTAATTTTCAGTACCTGCGATCTGCCTTATCCCGATACGCACTTTGGTATAGTAATAACCCGCGGAATAGGTGAAAAGAAACGCATCATATCAGGGCCTGCTTATCTTGAAATTGAGGGCGTTCCATTACCATTGGGTATACCTTTTGGCTTTTTCCCTAAGCCGGATACCAGGACATCGGGCGTTATTTTGCCAACCTTTGGTGAGGATAATACCCTCGGTTTTTATCTGAAGGGACTGGGCTACTATATTGGCTTAAGCGATTATGTTGATTTAACTACCACTGGTTCCATCTATTCAAAAGGATCGTACGAGTTAAGCAGTACGGCACGGTATCTTAAACGATACAAATATACAGGTAACGTTACGCTTAGCTTTGGTTCACATAATTACGGTTTGGAGGGTGATCCTGCCACTAAGGATGCCCATATCTACTGGTCGCACGTGCAGGATGCCAATGCCAACCCTGGTTCAACATTCAGCGCTTCGGTTGACGCGGGTACTTCGGGCTTCTTCAGAAATACACCATCGGCAAGTAATTATAACGTTAATTCTATTGCGCAAAGTAGTTTACGTTCAAGTATCGCCTATGGCAAAACCTGGGCGGGTACACCTTTTAACTTAAGTATAGGCATTTCGCATAGCCAGGATATAGCCCGTAAAACAGTAAATATCGAATTACCTACCATCGCTTTCGGTATGTCGTCAATAAATCCCTTCGATTCTAAAAATAGGGTAGGCGAACAAAAATGGTATCAGAAAATTACTGTTAGTTACAATTTAGTAGGTACCAATAAGTTGAGCGATATTCCCGAAGATCAATTATTTAAGAGCGAAACCCTATCAAAGCGTTTGCAAAACGGGTTTCAACATACCATCCCGGTTAGTTTAGGCTTAAATGTGTTCAAATACTTTCAGTTTAATAACAGTATTAATTATACCGAACGCTGGTATTTTCAAAGCATTAATGAACGATTTGAAAGGGGGAGTATAGCCGGTTCAAACCAATTGATAGTAGATACAATACCGGGCTTTAAGCGTGCGGGGGAATACAGTATAAGTACAGGTTTATCAACCAAATTATATGCTACTATAAATTTCAAACATGGTAACCTGAAAGCCATCAGGCACGTGGCCACACCTTCAATTAGTTTTAGTTATCGTCCTGATTTTAGTGATCCGAGTTTCGGATACTATCGAACAGCAGTAAGCTCAGCTACTGTGCCTTATCCGTATACCTATCAAAAGTATTCCATCTTTCAAAACGGGGTGTACGGCGGGCCATCGGCCGGTAAGCAGGCAGGTTTAAACTTTTCGGTAGATAACACGATAGAGGCGAAGGTAAAAGCCAAAAGTACAGATACATCCGGCACAGATCGCAAAATCACCATTTTGCAGGGCCTGTCATTCTCTACCTTTTATAATTTCGCGGCCGATTCAATGAAGCTGTCGGATATCTCGTTTTCGGGGCACACAGCTATCTTTAATCAAAAACTGAGTATTAGTTTTTCGGGGGTGTTTAGCCCGTATGTAACTAAGGTGAGCGATTCTATTTCCAATAATCAGATAGTAAAAACAAGTCGTTATATTAACAGGTATGCCTGGCAGGATGGTAAGTTTCCAACTTTAACAGGCGTGAATATCTCCATGGGGGGTAGCTTAAACTCAACCAAAGCAACGCCGGGCAATGCCGCGCTGAACACCATCGCAACCATGAACCCAACCCAAACCCAAAGGCTGGCCCTGGTAAACAGCGATCCGAATGCATATGTAGACTTTAACGTTCCATGGAACATCTCACTTAATTACAGCTTTAGCTATCAAAACTATTTAAATACCAAAACAACCAGCAACACCCTCCAGGTATCTGGTGATGTGAACCTTACGCAGAAGTGGAAGATCCAGTATACTACAACATATGATATTAAAGCGGCTAAGTTTGCCAGTGCAACTTCGTTTTCAATATATCGGGATCTGCATTGCTGGGACCTGGCGTTTCAATGGATCCCGTTTGGTGTATATAAAATGTATAACGTAACTTTAAAGGTGAAGGCGTCTATTTTGCAGGATCTGAAACTGAGCAAGAAAAGCGATTACAACCCACAATCATCTTTTTATTAATATAAAAATGCTGGCAGAAATAATAACCATTGGCGACGAGATACTTATCGGACAGATTGTTGATACCAACTCGGCCTGGATGGCAATCGAACTTAATAAAATAGGTGTAAGGGTAAAACAAATCTCATCAGTAAGCGATGATAAAGAACATATCCTGAAAGCATTGGCCGAGGCTGCTAACCGGGCCAATGTTATTTTTATTACAGGTGGCCTTGGCCCCACTAAAGATGATATTACTAAAAAAACTTTGGCCGAATATTTTGGTGTAGAGCTTGTTGAAAACCAGGAAGCCCTTGCCAATGTAGAGCGTATTTTTGCCAAATATAACCGCCCTTTATTAGAGGTTAATAAACAGCAGGCCCTTGTACCGGCAAATTGTGAGGTTGTACTTAATGAAAATGGCACCGCTCCAGGGATGTGGTTTGACCATAATGGTGTTATCTATATGTCTATGCCGGGCGTTCCGTTTGAGATGATGTATATGATGGAAGAGCAGGTGCTGCCAAAATTGAAGGCTACTTTGAAGCTTCCTGTTATCATCCATAAAACATTACTAACCGTTGGTGAAGGCGAATCATTCCTGGCCGAACGAATAGCTGATATAGAAAATGACCTGCCACCGTACATTAAGCTGGCCTATCTGCCTAAATTGGGCCAGGTACGTTTACGCCTAAGCGCTTTTGGCGAAAACCAGGCCGCTTTGCAAAAAGAAGTTGACGCATTTGCCGCCCGGTTTATTGAGCGGATAGGATCGCCGTTTGTTATTGATCAGGATATCCCGCTCGAAAAAGCAATTCTTGATTTGATGGAAAATAACGGTCTTACTTTATCGGTGGCCGAAAGCTGCACCGGTGGCTATCTTTCGCATTTATTTACCCTGCATCCGGGTTCATCGCATGTGTTTTTAGGCGGTGCTGTATCTTACTCATATGAGTTAAAGGAGAGTATTTTGGGGGTAAAGAACGAAACTTTGTGGCAGCACGGTGCAGTTAGCGAAGAAACTGTAAAAGAAATGGTTGAAGGTGCACTGTTAAATTTTAAGTCGGATTTTGCCGTTGCTATTACAGGCGTAGCCGGCCCGGGCGGCGGCACAGAAGACAAACCCGTTGGTACTGTGTGGATTGCAGCTGCAGGGAAAGGGATGTCATTGATAAAGAAATACACATTTGGCAGCAAACGCCGCCAAAACATTGAACGAAGTGCAGTGATGGCCCTGTCAATGTTGAATACTTTGCTTACTGAAATTAAAAAGTAAAGATTTAAATACATAATTTTGGGGTTAAACTATATTCTACTGTATGGCCAAATACCAACTGTTATTGCCAAAAATGGGAGAGAGTGTTGCTGAGGCAACCGTTATCAAATGGGTGAAAAATCCGGGTGATAAGGTAAATGCCGATGATGCGGTGATGGAAATTGCTACCGATAAAGTCGACTCTGATGTGCCCTCGCCTGTAGCAGGTAAGTTAGTTGAACAACTGTATCAGGAAAACGATATTGTACAGGTTGGCGCGGTTATAGCTATCATTGAAACTGATGAGCCTGAAACTGCACCCGTAGCTGTTGAGCCGGAAGAAGCTCCTCAGCAACCTGTTGACGAACCGAAAGCGGCAAACACAACTTATCACGAAACGGTTGATTTTAAAGAGGTTGAAAAAACTCCTGAACCTGAACTAAATGGAGTTGTATCTGAAAACCTTGCGGGTATCCCGGGTATTGATCAGCTTGAACAAAAAAGTTCACCGGCAGTTCCTTCGTTTAAATCTGAAGGGCGCTTTTATTCACCGCTTGTAAGAAACATTGCTACTCAGGAAGGCATCAGCATTGATGAGCTTGACAGCATTCCCGGAACCGGTTCTGAAGGCCGTTTAACTAAAGATGACCTGCTGAACTATCTGCAGGCAAAAACATCATCTGTTGCTAAAAGTGCGCAACCGTCAGTTACTCCTGTCAGCACTCAATATACTGAGCCGGCAAAAACTGTTGAGCCGGTTAAACAAGCGCAGCCAGTTGCCGAGCCTGCAAAAGCGCCCGTGCAGAATCCTGAACCTGTATCTAAACCAGTGATTCCCGCTGCTGCAGAACCTGCAAAAGCAGAGGTGCCGAAAGCTGCGGCTATAGAGCAACAGCCTGTTGCGGCGGCCTCTGTATCCGGTACCGATGAAATTATAGAGATGGACAGGATGCGCCGCTTAATTGCCGACCACATGGTGATGAGCAAGCAGACATCGCCCCACGTTACCTCATTTGTTGAAGCCGATGTTACCAACCTGGTATTATGGCGCGAAAAAGTAAAGAACAGCTTCGAAAAACGCGAAGGCGAAAAAATAACCTTCACGCCTATATTTATTGAAGCCGTAGTGAAAGCCATTAAAGACTTCCCGATGATCAACGTATCAGTAAATGGTACCCAGATCATCAAGAAAGCGGCTATCAATATCAGTATGGCAACGGCATTGCCAAGCGGCAACCTCATAGTGCCGGTAATTAAAAAGGCCGATGAACTTAATCTTGTTGGGTTAACCAAGGCGGTTAATGACCTGGCAAACCGCGCACGTAATGGTAAGCTCCAACCCGATGATGTAAAAGAAGGTACGTTTACTATCACCAATGTTGGGTCGTTTGGCAACGTAATGGGCACACCTATTATTAACCAGCCACAGGTGGCTATTTTGGCTGTTGGTGCCATTAAGAAAAAACCAGCCGTTATTGAAACAAAAGAAGGCGATATGATTGCCATACGCCATATGATGTTCCTTTCATTATCATATGATCACCGCGTAGTTGATGGTGCCTTGGGTGGTTCCTTTGTAAGGCGTGTGGCCGATTATTTAGAGAAATGGGATAGCAGCAGGGAAGTATAACGCTTCGCTATATAAAACAAAGAACGCCGGGTAAATTGCCCGGCGTTCTTTGTTTTAGGGATTACCATATGAAATTTGAATTTTAATTTTTTACTAATGAAGCATATAAATATAACCATACCTTAAATCATGCCTGTAGCGAAAATTGTGTGAAAATTCGTGTTAACTTTGCTATCGAAAATGGCTTATAAGTATATTGATAATTACCGCGAACAGGGCGCCCGTAAAAGATTGGTTGATGTTTTAAGAAAAAAGGGAATTGGTGACGAACACGTTTTAGAGGCTATTAATAAGGTAAAACGCCATTACTTTTTTGATGAAACTTTTTGGAACCAGGCTTACAGGGATATTGCGTTCCCGATAGGCGAGGGGCAAACCATATCGCAGCCATATACTGTGGCCTACCAAACCGAACTACTGCACATTCGCAAAGGCGATAAAGTACTTGAAATAGGAACAGGCTCGGGCTATCAAACCTGTATCCTGCTTGAACTTGGCGCTACTGTTTATACTATTGAGCGGCAGGAAAAGCTGTATCACCGCACCAAATTTGTATTGCCTAACGAAATGGGATATAATGCTCATTTTCTGTTGGGCGATGGCTCTATTGGTAAAGCCGAATATGCACCTTATGATAAGATCATTGTGACTGCCGGAGCACCAACAGTACCGGAGGTTTTGTTAAAGCAACTCAATATAGGCGGCATCCTGGTTATCCCGGTTGGAGATGAAGAAACCCAAAAAATGGTGACTATATTAAAGGTTGGCGATAACGATTATGAAAAGATTGTGCTCGACACTTTTAGGTTTGTGCCGTTGGTAGGGGATAAAGCCTGGTAAGGAATTTGGGATTTCGAATTTTCGATTTTGGAATTAAGAATTTAAAAGCAAATCCGAAATCGAAAATCTCAATTCCCAAATCAATCTACCTTTTCATCACCCTGTCCAGTTCTATCTTGGTATCGCGTTCTTTTAATGTTTCGCGTTTATCAAATGTCTTTTTACCCTGGGCAAGGCCAATTTCTAATTTGGCAAAGCCCCGCTCGCTGATAAATAATGCCAGCGGCACAATAGTTAACCCGCGTTCTTCGCCTCTGGTTTGAAGTTTTTTGAGTTCTTTTTTATTCAACAGCAAAATACGGTCGCGTTTGGCTTCATGGTTATAGAATGAGCCAAATGAGTATTCAGAAATATGCAGGTTACGTACGTATAACTGGTTGTTAATGAAAGTACAAAAGGCGTCATTAATATTTGCCTTCCCTTGTCTTATCGACTTGATCTCGGTACCCAGCAGTTGTATGCCCGCCACGTATTTATCAAGTATATGGTACTCAAAGTAGGCTTTTTTGTTTTTTATGTAGATCTTATCCTCGCTCATAATTATCAGACCGTAAACTTACAAAATTAGTTTGACTGTGGCTTTACCACCAGCACCGGCACGTTAACCTTGTGCCTTACGGAATTTACGGTTGTTCCAAATATAAGGTCTTTCAACGCTTTGTGTCCGTGCGAACCCATTACTATAAAATCAACTTTTTGGTCTTTCACAATTTCGGCAATGGCACCGGCCGGGTTGCCGTAGCCAATTTGTCCCTGAGCATTATAACCGAGTTTTTTTAAGGTACACACGTACTTGTCGAGATTATCAAAGTCAACCTGGGTTTCATTATCCATCACCTGGCCGCCGTAATAACGGGCGCCTGCTGTTTCAACAACATGTATCAATGTATAATCAGCCTTTTTACCGCCCTGCATAATGGCATGGCGCAGGCATTCGGTGTCGTTTTTTGAAAAATCTATTGTTATGGCAATGTGACTATAAGTAATTGCGTCAAGCTCGGTTATGGCATTGGCTATGCCATGTGGTACAATAGCAGGCCGGTCATAATGTTTAAACAACAGCGGACGTATAAATACATAGATCAGTAATATCGCTATCCCAATAACAATCGGAACCACAATAGCATAGATCCATACTGGTGATGAGGTTCCTTTTACCCAATCGCCAATTTGCTCATATACCAGTTTGGCATTTAAGGCAACAATTAATAATGCGCTTGCCCAGGCCAATGCCCTTGTCTGGAAGTTGATAGCAAACTTGCCCATTCTTTTCCTGTCGGACGTAAAATGGATCAGCGGGATTACCGCAAAACCCAATTGCAGACTTAGTACAACCTGGCTTAAAATAAGCAGTTTCCCCAGGCCCTCCTCGCCGTAATATAATATGGTAAACACGGCAGGGACAATAGCCAGTATGCGGGTAAGCAAACGGCGTAACCAGGGTTCTATCCGCAGGTTAATGTGCCCTTCCATAATGATCTGCCCGGCAAGCGTACCTGTAATGGTTGAGCTTTGGCCCGATGCGATGAGCGCTATGGCAAACAAAGTAGGCGCTATGGCACCGAAAATATGCTCGAGCAGTTTAAACGCATCCTGAATTTCTGCTACTTCAAAATAGCCGTTCCTGAAAAAGGCACTTGCCGCTAATATTAAAATAGCTGCATTTACAAAAAATGCCAGGTTGAGGGCTATAACAGTATCAAAAAGGTTGAATTTAATAGCAGCCCTGAAACCTTCTTCCGTACGGGTTATTTTGCGGGTTTGTACCAGCGAGGAATGCAGGTATAAGTTATGGGGCATCACTGTTGCCCCAATGATACCAATAGCTATATAAAGCATCTGCTGGCTGATCTTGTCACCTTTAAACAGGTTGCCGGGAATGAAGCCTTTTGCTACCTCTATTACATCAGGTTTAACAATAAACATTTCAACCAAAAAGGAGAGCCCTACTATAAAAATCATTGAAATAATGAAGCCTTCAAGCTTGCGCATGCCCTTATTCATAAGATAGAGCATCAGTACTGTATCTGTAATGGTAAGCGATACCCCCCAGATCAACGGCAGGTGAAACAGCAGCTTTAAGCCAATGGCCATACCGATGATTTCGGCAAGGTCACATGCTACGATTGCTATCTGAGCCAATATATACAACCAAAAGTTTGCGAAACGTGGATAAGCATTTTTGGAGGCCTGCGCGAGGTCGAGCCCGCGCACTATCCCTAACCTGGCGGCCAGCGATTGCAGGAGCAACGCTATCATGTTAGATACGAACAACACCCAGATCAGTTTGTATCCAAAAGCACTGCCACCGGCAATATCCGTTGCCCAGTTTCCGGGATCCATATAGCCAACACTTACCAGGTAAGCCGGGCCCAGAAAAGCCATCAACTTACGCCAGCCCGTTTTGTTTTCGGTGGTTACAGATCCGTGTACGTTGCCTAAAGATTCGTTGTGTGTATTATTCATAGGGCTATAAGCAGATTATTGGCTACCTCACGGCTGATGTGTACTTCTTTATTGCCTGTTTGCACCACTACCGAATGGTCATATTCAATAATATCGGTGATCACTATTTTGCAGCCGATGGTAAGCTGTTTTTTATCGAGGTATTGTAAAAAGGATGAACTATGGTCACGTACGCCGGATATAACGCCGCCCTGATTAGCTGTCATTGTCGACACCGGTTTTAATTCGTGCGTATCAAACCGGCCATTACAATCCGGTATGGGGTCGCCATGCGGGTCATGTTTGGGATAGCCCATAAACTCGTCAAGGCGGTCAATAAGTTCCTGAGATGAGATATGTTCCATCTCTTCGGCAAGGTCGTGTACCTGGTCCCATTTAAAATTAAGTTTCTCCACTAAAAAATATTCCCATAGCCGGTGTTTACGGATAATGCCTATTGCTATTTTTTCACCGGAAGGAGTGAGGTTTACGCCCTGATACGGAATGTAGTTAATAAGCGCTTTATCGGCAAGCTTTTTCAGCATGTCGGTAACCGAAGATGCTTTGGTATTTAGCGAGGAAGCTATTTGATTTGTACTTGCATTTCCATCATTTACAGCAAGATGATAGATGGCTTTTAAGTAATTTTCCTCGGCTAAAGTATTCATTTAAACAAATCTAATAAAAAATTTAGACTAATCTAAAAAAATAAACGTTAGGAAATATGTTTTCGTTGAAGTACTTTAAAGAAAAATTAAATTTTGCGAAGCGAGGAAAATACTATATTTGCATACAACTATGGCCGCCGAATTAGATAAAATAGACCTACAGATACTCAAGATTTTACAGGAAAACGGAAGGATAACCAACCTTCAGCTGTCTAACGAGATAGGGCTTTCGCCAGCACCTACTCTTGAACGCGTGCGTAAACTTGAGAACGCCGAATACATTAAAAGCTACCACGCCCTGGTAGATGAAGAAAAGTTAGGATTAGGTATCAAAACCTTTATCCAGATCTCGCTTGATTTTCATCAGAAAAACACTATTCAAACTTTTTTGGATGAGATCAAGAATATCAAAGAAGTTACCGAGTGTCATCACGTAACTGGTCAGTGTGATTTTCTGCTGAAGGTATACGTACGCGACATTAAATCATATGAACAATTGATCATGGAAAAGATCAGCCGCATTACCGTGGTAAAAACCTTCCAGACAATGATGATCATGTCAACCAGTAAAAAAGAGCCGATAGTGCCGCTGGAATATTAGATAAGAGTCAAGACTCAGGAAGAGATTCAAGACTATAAAAAACAAGAGTCAAGAACAAGGATTAGTTATCTTTCATTTCTTGACTCTTTTTATTTTCAGACTTTTTAAATCTTGATTCTTGACTCTTGCCGTCTTGGTTCTTTCTCCTGGTTCTTGACTCTTGTTTCTTACAGTCTTGACTCTAACCGCCTAATGTATTTGCCAGTCAATCTCTATTTTACCTTCTTTTTTTAATATCTCGTTGGTTTTTGAAAAAGGTTTGCTGCCGAAAAAGCCGCGATCGGCCGAGAAAGGCGAGGGGTGGGGAGAGCGGATAATAAAATGTTTCTTTTCGTCAATCAAAACAGCTTTTGATTGAGCAAATGCACCCCATAGTATAAATACAATGCCTTCTTTTTTATCCGAGATGGTTTTGATCACCTCATCGGTAAATTCCTCCCAGCCTCTTTTTTGATGCGATCCTGCATTAGCAGCCCTTACCGTTAGGGTGGCGTTCAGTAATAATACACCCTGTTTGGCCCATTCTTCGAGGTTGCCGTGCGCAGGTGTTTTAAATCCGGGTATATCAGATTGAAGTTCTTTATATATATTACTTAATGAGCGCGGAATGGCAATTCCTTTTTGCACTGAGAATGAGAGCCCATGTGCCTGATGAGCGCCATGATAAGGGTCCTGCCCTAATATTACTACTTTTACATCATCAAATGGTGTAGTATTAAAAGCATTAAAGATCTCGCTGTTTTTAGGGTAGACAATCTGCCCTGATTGTTGCTCTTCTTTTAAAAATTGCCTGAGTTTTATCATGTAAGGTTTATCAAATTCCTGTTGTAAAACCCCGAGCCATGATGGTGGTAATGCAATCGCCATAAATATTTATATAGAAGTTGGTTAAGCGTACAAATAAACAGATATTTGCGCTAATATTAGTATCACAAAATTATGTCAAATATTGTTCGGTTAGTTATTGCTTGTGTAGTGATGGGTGCTGCGGTTGCGCTATGTGCATTCGGTTTTTGGGGATGGGGGATTTTGGTTTTGTTAATGGGCGGCATTATTCTGCTTAGCTTCTTCTTTAACGAAAACATGATCATTGCCCAGTATTTTTTACGTAAGGAAAATTCTGAAAAATCAGAAGAATGGTTATTGAAAATTACCGATTACGAAAAACAACTGCACAAAAACCAGCATGGTTATTACAATTTGTTAATCGGCTTGATTGAATCACGTAAGGCCCCGATGAAATCAGAGAAATATTTCAAGAAAGCTTTGTCGCTGGGTATGAAAATGTCGCACAATACGGCTTTGGCTAAGTTAAGCCTGGCTGGTATTTCAATGGCAAAACGCAATAAGCGCGAAGCGCAAATGTATTTATCAGAAGCATCAAAGGATGATAAGAACAAATTACTTACCGAACAAATCAAGATGATGAAAGGCCAGTTGGCACAGATGGATAAGCAGGTAGTAAGGGGCGGATATCGCCAGTTCTAAAAGAGAATAAAGAGAAAAGGAATAAAAAATAAAAGGGACGCGAAAATCGCGTCCCTTTTATTTTTCTTCAATGGCGCTGAAATAATCAGGCGTAGCCGAATGGTTTTGATAAGGCTGAACGTAGCTGTCTGTGTATGATGAATATTCAGATTCTTCAGACGGGTTGGCCACTTCAACAAGTTTCAATAAACTCCTGATGAACGACAGGTTGAAGTTGCTCCTGTTAAGTTTGATCAGGTATTCGTTTTCGGTGATCTCCAATATTGAGTTGGTCATGATATTTGTAATATGTGTTTATTACAATGATAGCTAACTCTTTTTAAATGAAAGTATTATTTTTTTTAAGCTTTTGTTAAGAAATTATAACCGCTGATTAGAGAGATTACGCTGATTGCGTTGATCTTTTTATGGAAACCCTGATTCGCTTGATTGAAGGATTTCTTGATAAGATGCAAAACTATAATGGCCTGCTTTGTGCAGGCCATTTTTAAAATATCATGGTAATCCTAAAAGTCAAGGTTTAATTAAACCAAGCCATTACCTCGTCTTTAGTTGGCATAGTAATATCCAGTTTTAATTTTTTACGCATGCCGCCAAGATCATTGAACACCTTGTTAGGGTTGCCTGCTTTTAGTTCTTCAACGGTGTTAAAGCCCATTTTATTTAATACGGGTACCCATTCGGCAGGTACGCCTATGTTTATAAAATCATCGGCAGTAGCAACTTTAGCTTTTTTCTCAGGGCGCATTTGCGGGAAGAACAATACTTCCTGGATGGTGCTCTGATTTGTCATCAGCATTACTAACCTGTCGATACCGATACCTAAACCCGATGTTGGCGGCATACCGTATTCAAGGGCGCGTAAAAAGTCGTCATCCATGGCCATAGCTTCATCATCACCGCGACCGGCTAATATCAGCTGCTCCTCCAAACGCTCGCGCTGATCGATAGGGTCGTTTAGCTCAGAGTAGGCGTTTGCAATTTCTTTACCATTTACAAATAGCTCAAAACGCTCAACCAGTCCGTCTTTAGTGCGGTGCTTTTTGGCAAGCGGCGTCATTTCGATAGGGTAGTCGGTAATATAAGTAGGCTGGATCAGGTGATGTTCAACTTTAGCGCTGAAGATCTCATCGATCAGCTTGCCTTTACCCATGCTTGGGTTGATCTCTATTTTTAATTCGTTGCAAACTTCGCGCAGACCGGCTTCGTCCATGGCAGATACGTCAATGCCTGTATATTTCAGGATCGAATCATACATCGACAGTTTTTCGTACGGGCCAGCAAAATTAATTTCATTGTTACCAACCTGCACAACCGGGATGCCGTGAACTGCCCTTGCAACGGTTTCCAGACATTCCTCAACCATGGCCATCATCCATATATAGTCTTTATAGGCTACATAGATTTCCATGGCGGTAAACTCAGGGTTGTGGGTACGGTCCATGCCCTCGTTACGGAACATTTTACCAAACTCATAAACACCATCAAAGCCGGCAACGATAAGCCTTTTCAGGTAAAGCTCATTAGCTATACGTAAAAACAGCGGCATATCAAGCGTGTTATGGTGGGTAGCAAACGGACGGGCCGCTGCACCACCATGTACAGGCTGCAGGATTGGGGTTTCAACCTCCATCCATCCCTGGCCATTAAAGTAATTGCGCATGGCGCTGATCACTTTTGAGCGGTTGATGAAAATCTGTTTGTAATCGGGATTAACAGTTAAATCCACATAACGCTGGCGATAACGCAGTTCAGGATCGGTAAAACCATCGTGAATGGTGCCATCGTCCTCACGTTTAACAACCGGTAGCGGTTTCAATGATTTTGAAAGCACTACGAGTTCGCGCACATGAACCGAAATTTCACCTGTTTGAGTGATGAACACGTAGCCTTTTACGCCAACGTAGTCGCCAATATCAAGTAGCTTTTTAAATACGGTATTATATAAAGTTTTGTCCTCATCAGGGCAAATATCATCGCGTTTAAGATAGATCTGCACACGACCCGTTGAATCCTGTAACTCGGCAAACGAAGCGCTGCCCATGATACGGCGGGTCATGATACGGCCTGCAATTACAACATCCTGGTAGGCCTCGGGTTTATCCTTAAAATTATCGGCTATATCCTGTGCCCAGGCGTTAACATTAAAAGCTTCGGCAGGGTAAGGGTTAATACCCAGTGCACGTAACTGTTGTAAGGATTCGCGGCGAATAATCTCCTGTTCGGATAATGCAATACTCATGTGATGTACGGTATTTTAATAAAGGTGCAAAAGTAGCGTTTTTATCGATCTTTTTAATCAAATATTTGATTGGTTTTGAAGGGGTAGATGGGATAGAGAAAAGTTGGACACCATACAAATCCACTACTTGTATCAAATATTTTACCCCTGTAAAATAATCAGTCTTAAAAACATATTACTTTAGCAAAACCATTATAGCACTTCATAAACCATGAAAAAACTACCTGCTCTCATCTTATTGATATCGGCATTATCGACCAGGGTATTAGCCCAAACGGAAACTAATTTGTACGATCCTAATACCAAAGCACAATTGATTGCCAAACAATTCTCTTTTACCGAGGGGCCGGCCGTAGATAAGAAAGGCAATGTGTTTTTCACCGATCAGCCTAATAACAAGATCTGGAAATATGATACCGATGGCAAGCTGTCCGTTTTCCTTGATAGTGCAGGCCGCTCAAACGGGATGTATTTTGATAAAAAAGGCAATCTCATCAGCTGTGCCGATGCTGATGATCAGCTTTGGTCTATCAGCCCGAAAGGCAAAGTAACAGTTTTATTGAAAGACTACCAGGGACATAAATTTAATGGCCCTAATGACGTTTGGGTACGCCCTGACGGAGGTATCTACATAACAGATCCCTATTATCAGCGCGATTACTGGACACGCAAAAAGACCGACCTCGACGGAGAAAAACTATACTTCCTGGCAAAAGGAAAAGCGCCGGCAGTAATAGTTGATGATAAATTTGTACGCCCTAATGGTATTGTAGGCACGCCGGATGGAAAAACTTTGTATGTTGCCGATATCGGCGATAATAAAACTTATCGTTATGATATCAATAAAGATGGCACCCTATCTAACCGTACCCTGTTCATAGCTATGGGCTGCGATGGCATGACCATAGATGAGCATGGCAATGTTTATATGTGCGGCAAAGGCGTAACCATTGTTAACCCTAAAGGCGAAAAGATAGGACACATAGATATTAACGAACCCTGGACAGCCAACATCTGCTTCGGCGGTAAAAATAAAGACATACTGTTTATGACGGCCTCGAAAGCGGTTTACATTTTAAAAATGAATGTAAAAGGAGTGGATTGATCCCATCCTCTTATACTACCAGTATCAGCAATACAAACGCAAAACAACAGGTGTTCAGCTTTTAAAAGTGTGAACACTTGTTGTTTTTGCAGGAATTTTATTTCTTGATTATCAAGTTGTTATAAAATTTAGAAAACACCTGACAGGCTAACTTGAACAATTTGTTATTGATAGTCAACAAGTTGCGATATTTGGTTTTCGAAAGCTGAACACCCGTTTTTAAAAAACTGAACACCCTCTAAGAAGGTAAAAACCAGATGTTACAAAATTTAAAACCATATGTAGTAAAATTCAAAGTATATATTCTTGAAGAAAGTTGATTTAAATTACTTGAAAGCGGGTTTTAGACCTATTACAACAATAGTATTGACCCTCCAACTGACCAGCCTAAAGTCGAAATGTGCTTTCCCGAAAAACTAAACAAAAATCACAAGTTCATAATTAACAAGAACTTATAGCTTTAAATGCTTTTAAAAAAATCAAGTAATTATTGCGATTTTCTCCATTGAAATACAAGTCGTTTTTCCAAATTTTAAATTTCAGCTATAAATAGGAGAAAAATTATTACAAGTGGATTTAACGATATTATTCCCAAAAAATGCCAACAGAAAAGCCGGGGAGTACCCCCGGCTTTTCTGTTCAAATTAGCTTTTAAGATCCTGAAGCGCCGTTATCCACTTTAACTTCAAGCGCTGTCCTAACCGAAGCTGGCAGGCTTGATAGCAAGGTATAACCTGTTGCCGTTTCAATGTCTTTAACAGTGGTAATATACTTGGTCCAATCAGAATTGATGGTGTTGATATTAGGTGTGTTTACCGCAATAACCCTTGTTGAAGCAGTGACCCTTGCCACATCACCATCACCTTTTGGTATGATCAGGGCAACTTTCCAAACGTTGCTTGGCACGTTTACATGACCATCATTAATGGTGCTGGCAGCACCGCTTGAACCTGTACCTCCTGTGCCATAGCTACCCATAATGATATAAACCTCATTGCCGGCAACTACTTGTTCGCGCAGGTAATTTTCAAGGTTAGCCCAGGTTTGCTGATTGTTTTGCGGTGCCTGCGGTATCATATTGGTCATCAGGAAGGTTGAAGCGTTAGCGCCGGTTGAACTTGTACGATCGGCCGACGGGCAATTGTGCCCCCTGTCAAATCCACTGCCCGAATAACTGTTGCTCTCCACCTGGTACCAACCGGCAGGTAGCCCGCTCCAGCCGGCAAAATCATCTAAACGGGCGGTAGCATTGGTTGTATTTGTAGCATCAAGGTGCCAGCTAACCCAGTTAGGCTCGCCTTTTGTTGAGTTGTATGATTCTACATAATACTTCTGATCTATTAAATAATTATCCTTAGAGGCCAGTGTTGAAAGTGCGTTTGATGGATTACCGAAAAGCAGGTTGCTGTTATCGCCGCTTGCAGGAGGGGCATCGGTACCGGCGGTAACGTCACGCGGGGTTGATGCACTTGAACCGCCGGCGGTATCGCCTGCACCGGTATCAGGTGTACCAACAGTTATGCCCGGATCTCCTGTTCCCTTAAAGGTGATATCATCAATATCAACGCGGTTGGTTGTGGTACTTTTAATTTGGAAACGCACTTTTGCAGTTGCTGTAACCTTAAATGAATCGGTTACAAGGGTGGTGTTATTTTCTATGATATCACTGCCCATTTGCGTAAAGGTAGCACCGCCATCGGTAGACATCAGTACCTGTATTGTTGATTGAGCATCTTTACCGTATTTGCCATGTTTAAATGAAAAAGTTGTCACACCCTTAATATCAAAATTCATGGTCACAACGCCTGTTTTCATGCGGATAGCGTGCGTGCCATCTTTTAAATCAGCATCAAGATCGCCAACAAGGGCATTGTTAAAATTCCAGCTGCCGGTGCTTGTGTTAACATCGGCTGCAGCATATTGTGTTTTAGTTGAAGCTTCCAGATCCTCAGTAATGGTATAAGGAACAGGGGCGGGAGGGGTTACAACTGTGGTATCGCCGTTTTTAGGCGGCGCAGGCGACATTTTGGTGTCTTTTGAACATCCGGCAAAGGTTAAAGCTAAACCCAGGCCAATAAGCAGGTTGTTAATTTTCATAATTGTTTTTTACGATAGATAAATACAAAGCACAGCCAATGCGTTTACACTGCGCCAATTTTTTTTAACCGGAAAGATTTAGGGGGATAGAAAACAGGCCCGGCTAATGTACCGGGGCCTGTTTCTGTAAGGTATTAAGATTGAGGAACTACGAAGTTTGTTCCGTCGAATACAAAAGTTTTGCTTGTGTTTGAGGTTTTGCCAAAGCTGTAAACAACATAGGTAACCACAAATTTTTGATTTGGAAGCGCAGTAGCTTTAAATTTCTCCGTTAATACCGCTATCATAGCAGCATTTAAGTCGGCATCACTCCAGAATGTAGCGTCGGTAGCGGCACTAATGTTAAAGTCAGGGAACTTGGCAACGTTATCCCTTGCGGCCTGTGTGCCTGCTGTGGTTTGGGTGCCAATATAAGTGTAATCGTCTTTAACCAGCGTGTAGCTAACGGTGCTGCTTACAACCCATTTACCTGTTGCGCGTTCAAATGACAGGGTTCTTGGGGTAGAACCGGCAACCCAATTGTTGCCATCAAATGCAAATGCAGTGACTTTTTGATAATCGGTGCCATCATAGTAATTATAGCTCACATATAAAATGTCGCCAACTTTGGCAGTTGTTGATGCAGTTAGGTCGGCTTTTAATAGTGCATTAATATAAGTGTTGACGCTGCCTGCATCTGTAGCTACAAATTCATTATGACTTGAACGGCCGATTGAAGCGTATTGAGCAGGCGACAATAAGTAGATTTGCTGCCATGCATTGTTCAAATACAGGTAACCATAAGTTTGTACCGATACACTGCCGGCATAATAATTAAATGTAAGTACAGCCAGTTGGTTTGCTTTAGGATTAGCCGTTTTGGGCCAGTAAGTTAGCCATGAAAGTATTTGCGCAGCGCTGAAATCGGTGAATTTATTGCCTGGCAACAGCAGGTAATCTGCATTTGTAAGTGTGTAAGCCACATTACTGTAAACGCTGTCGGCAACTTTAACCTGTGGAGTACCCACATTGAAAGTTATATCGGCAGTTGAGCCGTCATCAACACGTGGGTATTCGGTGGCAAGCAACGCCGGAATGGTTTGTTTAGCATCATCCTCTGATTGAAAAACGCCGTTTTTATAACCATATGATGAAGTATCAAGCTTTTTATAATCGGCCGCAACCATTGTTTGTGTTAGCTTGGCCTTATGCAAAGGCATTGTATTAGGAATAACCGGTTGTTTTTGGCAGGCCGATAAAGCAAGGGCTGCCAGCACCAGTATATTAGATATCTTTTTCATTTGGGATAAATAAAATCTTATTAAAATTTAATTTTTAAACTGGTTACAAACGTTCTGCCTAAGCCATAGTAAACCAATACATTGTTTACATTTCCGGTCAGATTGCCGTCATATGAATCGGCTATGTATTTGGTATTAAGCAGGTTGTTTACATTGCCTATCAACGAAGCATTTAAACCGGCAATTTTAAACCTGAATACACCATTAAGGTTCCAGATAGAGTAGTTTGGTAACTTGTAAGGGTGCATGTCTGGCTGACCAGCATTTGCAAAGTTGAACTGTGAATAATAGTTGCCGTAAAAGAAGTAGTTACTACCAATGGTAAGGTCGGGCAGTACATCAATATCTGCACCTAATGCAGCTGTAGTTTGGGCTGCATCACCAACTTTAATATCTTTCAGGTAAACTTTATTAACCGTTTTTACAGCCTGCTGTTGTGAGTTGTAAACTGTTGAAGGGCCCGCATCATTGGTGTAGTGCCAGTCGCCGTATGACAGCATTCCGTTAATGGTGATCTGTTTAATTGGTTTCAATTTCATTTCAAGTTCAAGGCCCTGGTGAAGCTCATCAACACCGGCTACGTTTACAGTATAAAGCTGGTTAGTTGCCTGGTCAAATACAGCCGTTGCAAATGATTCATCATTATAAGAGGTTCTGTACGCATTTAATTTAGCGCTGAAGCTCTTTAGTTTCAGGCCATAACCTAACTCATAACTCAGTAGTTTTTCTGATACTGAACTTGGATTAACGTTGTTGGTGAATTTTTGGAATATGTTATCAAAGTAAGGCGGTTTGGTCATGTAACCAACATTAGCAAACACGTTCATGGCATCATTGATGTTGTAGTTTGCGCCTGCTTTAGCCTGGTAGTTCAAGAAATTTACGTATTTGCTGGTTTGGTTAGGATCGGTATTGAGGTAGTTGTAATAGTCGGTCCTTCTGTTGGCTGTACCTGAGCCTGTTAAGGTAGCAAATACCGAGAAGTTATCTTTTGAATACTCGGCCTGTGCAAATGCTGCGCCCGAAAGGATCTTGTCTTTATTGTAATAGTCAATTTTATCGCCTACTACTGCGCGGTGTTCAGGGTTGTTGATATCGCCCGCTCTGCTGCCAAGGCTGTTGCTGCCGGTAAAGGCATCATAAACATAATCAGCACCTAAAAGGTCGGTAACTGTTTCGTAATGCGTACCATCGTATGACCTTAAGTCGATACCGGTTGACAGGTTTATTGATTTGCCTATTTCGGTATGGTAAGTGCTCCTGATACCATACCAGGTATGGTTGTTATGCGATGAATAAAAGTAAGTGCTTGCAGAACCGTCAGGATTGGCAAAGTTTGCTTTTTCTGCAGCTGTATAATCAAACGGCGAATACATATTGCTTACACGTGGTGCATCACCCTGAATACCGCCGCCGCCGCCGGTGCCGTAAGTAGCATATAACACGGTTGATAAGCTTGAAGTTCCATTAATATTCCATTCGTGGTTTAATGAGAATAATGGTTTGCTGAAATTGTTGTTATATGGGTTGATCTGCTTACCGTCTTTTACACCCAATTCGTAATTCCAGCGAATACCTTGTGGCGCATTTTGCCAGTCGGATATCAATTCATCCGGCCTTTGACCATGGTTTTGAGTTGCGCCCATCAGGGTTAGCGACAATGTTTGATCTGCGCCAAGACGTTTCGAAACGTTAAAGAAATAGTTATAACCTAAAAAGTTTAAACCATCTGCATTACCGTCACCTTTGGTCCTGCTGCCCTGAAACGTAGCTGCCCAGCCATTTTTATCTAAACCGGTTGAAAGTAATACCGATGTTTTTTGATAGCCATCACTACCAATGCCTTGTGAAATAAAGCCACCTGGTTCCATATCGGTGCTGCGGGTGGTGATGTTGATGGTACCGCCAAATGAAGGGACAATGATTTTATTGGCGCCTAAGCCGCGTTGTACCTGTATAGAAGTAGCAATGTCAGTCAAGCCCGAAAAATCCGACCAGAAAATTGATCCGTTTTCCATATCGTTCACCGGGATCCCGTTGATGGTTTGCGCTACGTTACCATTTTTTGAACGGCTGCTAAAACCGCGGATGTTCACGCGCGAATCGCCATAACCGCCGTCGCCCTGGGTTGCCATTACACCCGGTACCACACTTAATAATTGCGGAATATCCTGGTTACCCAGTTTTTCTTCAATAAAGCGTTGGTTTATGGTTGTTACAGCTACCGGGGTTTTACGGTCAATAGCAACGTCGCCGGTTACTACAACCTCTTTCATTGAACTTGCACTTGATTTTAGTTCGATATTGCCAAGTGCGTTAGTGCCCGAAAGTGTGATCTCTTTAGTAATGTAGCCTATGTATGAAATAACCAGTACTGTGCCGTCTCCATTATCTAAATTAAGCTTAAATGTACCGTTAAGGCCTGTTGAAGTAGCTTTGCCGCCGCCTTTAACACCAACCGATGCACCTACCAGGGGTTCTTTTGTATCGGCGTCAACAATTTTACCGGTATACAATGAAGCCGGTGCATTTGCCGCATTTGCATTTGCCTGGGTAGTTTTTTCTTTAACAACTATGGTATGCCCTACAATAGCATAAGTAACCGGCTGGCCTTTAAATACCCTGTCAAGTACTTTTGTTAAAGTTTCATTTTTTACATTTAGTGATACCTTGTTGCTGCCTGTAAGCAGCTCGGTTTGCATAAAAATGTCATAGCCGCTTTGCTGCTCAATTTTGTTCAGCACTGTTTGGAGGCTGCTGTTCTTTTCGGCTAAAGTGATGTTTTGGCTGAAACTTTTGGCGCTGAGGTGCATGCAAACTGCAAATAACAGCACGGCGATAAGTTTTATCCGCATAATAAATTTTCTTTTTGTATCCGGACCTATCCGGAAAAAACCTTTGGTAGCGTTTTTGAATTTATTTACCCGGCCATCGTTATGTACAGGCACAGGAAATGTAGAAAAATCCATATTTTTGTTTTGGGTTGATTAGTTTAAAAAGTATTTAGTCGATATGATTTGGATATGTTCGCCCGAAAAAATAGCCGGAGGTGGTTGCAACACTTTCGGTTTTTTTATGGGCCAACTTTTAGTAAACCGGCCTTGCCGTTTACTGCATATTGGATTTTGTTATGATTTTACTATAATCTTCCTCCCGTTAATTGTGAAGTTTAAGCCGCTTGTTTTAAGGATCTCAAATATTTGTGACACGGGTACATTGCGCGATATGCGCCCCATGTAATGTTTTTGTGCTGCTTTTCCATGGTATTCTACATCTACCTCATACCAGCGCGATAATTGACGCATAATAGTTTGCAGATCGGTATTGTTAAACATGAATTTTCCGTTTTTCCAGGCTATTGCCTCGTCTACATTTGCGTTCGCATTTACGTTGATGTAGCTTAAAGTATTGATTGCCTGCTCGCCCGGTATTATTTTAACCGACTGCCCCGCATTGTTGGTAACGCGTACACTACCTTCAAGCAGCGTAGTTTTAGTGGTACCCTCATCGGTATAGCTGTTGATATTAAAATGAGTTCCCAAAACCGTAACTGTTTGGCTGGCCGTTTTTACATTAAAAGGTTTTGAAGGATCTTTAGCTACTTCAAAATAAGCTTCGCCTGTGAGTTCAACGCGGCGTTCGCTGCCGGTAAATGTGGCCGGATATTTTAGTGACGACGCCGCATTTAACCAAACCTTAGTGCCATCAGGTAAAACAACCTGGTACTGGCCGCCGCGGGGGGTAGCCAGTATGTTCATGGCAATGGTTTCGGCAGGAGCGGGAGTGGCGGGGCTTTCAGAAGCTTCGGAAGCGTTTGCCGGCTCATACACCACCTTGCCATTTTCATCCTCTTTAATCACAATATTTTGCTGCCTGGCAATTTGCCCGTGTTTGGTGCTATCCAAAACAATGATTGAGCCGTCGGCAAGTGTAAGTGTGGCTTTATTTGTTCCGGGCGGGATGTCGTTATGCAGGTTGGCCATGTTTTTCGGTTGCTCTGCTGTGCGGCGTTTATTTAAAGTGATAGTTAATGCGGCCAGCAAAATGATAGCAGCAGCGTAAACAATCCAGCGTGGTTTGCCGCTTTTGCTTTTAAACCCTGTGCTTTTGCGTACTTTGTTCCAGGCTTGCGCTTTATTAGTTGCCGAAAAGGTTTCCAATTCATTGTTCAGCAATGTTTCATCGGTAAGTTTTTTGAATAATTCTTGGTTGCGTATATCAGCCTGTATCCATTCATCAAGCTGAAGTTTTTCCTGGTCGGTCAACTCGTTTCGCATATATTTTGCGATCAGCTGGCCCAGGTTAAAGTGTGAGTCGTAATTATTCATTTTTCCTTTTCGTACATAAAGACACCTTCGTTTTGAAAGTGGATAAAGCGAAGTGAATATTTTTTTAATTTTTTTGCGAGAGATGAAATAGCAAAGATTATCAGTGAGAAATTACGTTTAAAATAAAGCGCGAACAGGAGGCACCTATGGAGCCAATACATATGTCCTGTGTAGCTACAAACATGTTACTCCTACGGAGTTTTATGGCATGCTGTAAATACATAATGGGATTATCGTAAAACTGTAAACTTTTTTTATAACAAGACAGAAAAAAGCATGATTATAACTCCGTAGGAGTAACATGTTTGTAGGCGTCAAATTGAAAGGTATTGGCTCCGTAGGTGCCTCCTTTATATTTAGAGTAAGATAAACAAAGCGATATGATATAGAACTTAACGCTTAAAAAAGCTTAAACCAAGCATAATAAATGCAGTAAACATTTCGGGCGATAGTTTTACACGCATCAGCTCAAGGGCGCGTTGTTTTTGTTTTTTAACGGTATTTACAGACATGTCCAGTTCATCGGCAATTTCCTGGTTCTTTTTGCCATCAAAATAGCCCATGATGGATATAGTGCGATGACTTTCGGGTAAAGAATGTAGTGCGGCGTTGATTTCGGCCACGGCTTCTGCCGCAATTATGGCCTCAATTACCGGCGGTTCTTCGGGCTCGGTATTGCCCAGGTGGCCTATATAGGCTTCAACAACCTTATTGTGCCTGATGATGTTTAAGCTGGCATTGCGAACCGTACTGTACAGGAAATTTTTGATAGCTGTCTTATCCGGCATCACGCTTTCCCGCTGGTTCCAGTATTTGATGAAAGCATCCTGTACTATGTCTTCGGCCTGGTCTTTATCTTTAATAAGCTGGAGTGAAAAGTATACCAGCCTGTCGTAATATTCTTTGAAGAGAACATCCAGATCAACATTATCTGCTGAAGTGGTAGCGTTATTCTTTTGCCCAAAAATTCCCTTTACAATACTCATTTGTTTTTCTGGCAGAAATAAAACCTGAACCCGACGAAACAGCACCTTTTGTGCCGATAAAAACTTAATTCAAAATTGAACTTTATGTGTTCAATTTAGGTTAAATCAGTGTTAATAAATGGGTTTTTGATGGTAACTTTTCAGTTGCAGAGTATGGTCATAAATTGAATTTTCAGTGTGTGGATTTAGATTTAAAATATTGATTATCAAAATAAAAAAGTCCTTACACCGGTTAGGGTATAAGGACTTTTGTTTATCCGTTATTGTGTTAACTTATTGCTTTGGCTTACCATCGGCATCAAGTTCAACAATAGGATAACCAAGTTTTTGTAAGCCCGGATAGATCCTGGCCTTATCGCCGACAACCAAAATGATCATGTTATCGGGATTAAGATATTTTGAGGCAAGGCTGTTGATCTCGGCAGGGGTAATGGTCGATAAGATCTTGTTTTGCTCATCAACAAAAGTTGGCTTAAGGCTATATTCCTGGATCCGTGATAAAAATGCCGCCTTTTGCGCATTGGTTTCATAACGGCGGGCATCACTTTGGCCGATAGAGGTTTGTGTGAATTTCAATTCATCAGGCGTGATCCCCGTTTTTTGATAATTGGTAATCTCCTTCATAAACTCAACCACAGAGCTATCGGTTGCTGTGGCTAACACTCCGGCAGATGCTGTGAAGTCGCCGCCATATTTGCCCGAACTGAATGTAGAACGGGCCCCGTAAGTCCAGCCTCTTTTTTCGCGCAGGTTAAGGTTGATATGGCTGTTGAATGCCCCGCCTAAAATGTAGTTGGCAATACTTAGCTTGTAATAAGTACCTGTTGCATCGTAATTCAGCTTATCTAAATAACCAATACGGATCTCAGATTGGGCTGCACCCGGAATATCAACAAGGTACAATGTGGTTTTATCAAATGATTTGCCTTCAACAGGGGCCGGGATATTTACTTTTTTATCTTTCCAGGTATTGAGGAAAGCAAGCGCGCTTTTAGCTGAAGCTTCATTAAGATCGCCCACCACCACAATTTTAGTTACCGATGGTGCAAAATTACTGTCATAGTAATCCTGAACATCCTGTAAAGTGATGCCGGCCACGGTTTCTTCATTGCCGCCCGCCGCATAGGTACGAACGTTGTCTGTTCCGTAAAGTATTTTGTTATAAACAGCTGATGCTACACCGGCAGGCTGGGTTTTAGCCTGTTTAAAACCTTCAAGCGTTTGTTTCTTGATCCTGTCGAGCGCATCCTGGGTAAATTTAGGGTGATATAACCTTTCTTCAAGCAGCGACATGGTTTTGCTCAGATTTTTTGTAAGTGATGATACCTCAACCGAAATTTCATCAAAACTTGCAAAAGTGCTTATACTGCTGCCAAGCTTATCCAATTCGGAGCTAAATTGCTCGCCGGTATAGTTTTGGGTATCTTCGTTAAGCATGCGGCCTACTATACCTGCCAGGCCGGCTTTTGCAGGGTTATTAAGTGCAAATAAACCGCCGCCTTTTATCGACATGGAAATAGATACGGCAGGGATCTCACTGTTTTGAGTGCCGATGATATTGATGCCATTAGGCGTACTGGTTGACCAGATAGCAGGAACTTTGATAGCCGGGTTAGGGCCTACGCCCGGTTTTACGGCACGGTCAAAATTATCTTTAGGTTTGTGATAAGTTAAGCCATCGTAGCCGTAATCAGGTGCTTTGTACCCTGTTGTATCAACCGTGAAGTTATCTGGCGCAACAGGCTGCAGGTTGCCGCCTTTAGGTAATACACTTAATATCACAGCAGGTTTACCTTTGATATATTGGTTGTAAACCCGCATCACATCTTCTTTGGTAACTGCACGGATGGCGTCCAGTTCGCGGCCAATCTGGTTGGGGTTGCCCGTAAAGGTTTGTGCTTGTGCCAGCTCGGATACTTTACCGCTTACGCTTGATAAACTGTTGATGTAATCAGCTTCGGCAGTTGCCTTGAAACGGGCCAGGTCATCGTCACTTACGCCCTTCTTTTCAAATTCGGCTAATGACTCATCTACCAATTTTTTAGCATCGGCTAAGGTCTGTCCGGGGAAAGGCACAACCCTCATGCTGATCTCACCTGCCAGTTCAGTGTTAGATGAACTCATATTGGCCTGCGCTGCCTTGCGGGTTTTTACAAAGTTTTTATAAAATATTGAATTACGACCTTGTCCTATAATTGCCGATAAGGCATCAAGCGGCGACATGTCCTTGTCATACACCTTAACACCCGGATAGCTTATAGACAGCAGCGGAAACTTAGCATAATTGTCTGTGTATGATACATATCTATCTGCCTTAAGCACAGGGGCCGGTAACGACATGTTTTTTACTTCCGGCCCTTTGGGGATGCCGCCAAAATATTTGCTTACCCAGGCTAACGTTTGTTTTGGGTTAAGATCTCCGCCAATGGTAAGCGTGGCGTTATTAGGGCCATACCATCTCAGGAAAAAGTTTTTAAGATCATTTACACCTACTTTATTCAGCTCTTCAATGTAGCCGATGGTAAGCCATGAGTAGGGGTGTCCGTACGGGTAAAGTGCTTTTGAAGCATACTGGCCTACTAAACCATAAGGGCGGTTATCATAGTTTTGTCCGCGTTCGTTTTTTACTGTGGCGCGTTGTACTTCAAACTTTTGCTGGGTAACTGCGTCAAGCAGGAAGCCCATGCGGTCTGATTCCAGCCACAACATTTTTTCCAGCTGATTAGCGGGTACTGTTTCATAGTAATTGGTGCGGTCGCGGTTGGTTGATCCGTTCAGGGTACCGCCGGCTTCGGTGATGATCTTAAAATGATCACCGTTGGCTACGTGGTCAGATCCCTGGAACATCATGTGCTCAAAGAAGTGTGCGAAGCCCGATTTACCGATCTCCTCACGGGCCGAACCTACGTGATAAGTGATGTCAACGTGAACCAGCGGGTCGGAATGGTCTTCGGCCAAAATAACAGTAAGGCCGTTGGGTAATACATATTTTTCGTAGGGGATCACCAGCTCAGTTCCCTTTCGGGTAACTTTTTCAATAAGCTTTGGTTGCGCACCGGTTTGGGCAGCAGCATTAAGCGCCAGTACAGCAATTGATGGGGTGATCAATGCATGCTTTAAAAGTTTGATCATTTGCGTTAATTTAGTAATAAGTCAGTCAAGAGTTACTCGCCGTGCGGGAGTAGAGGATACTATATTAAGCAATTTGCACTACTGGTTAGTGTTATTGCTATATAATTTGATTTATGTAACGGATTTGTGACTGAGCGAGGTGCGTTTTTAATTCCCTCCCAGTGGTTTAAGTTTACCCACAAGCTCACCAACCTGAATTTCAACACGAGGCACCTACGGAGCCAGGAAACATTCCCACTTTAGCCCTATAAACACGTGGCCTCTCTGAGGCCGGTAATATTTATAACATAATGAATATTTGCTGACGTGCCAAGCGGCCTCAGAGAGGCCACGTGTTTATAGACAAAAATAAAGAGATATTGGACTCCAGCGGAGTCTCGTGACCGTAAAAGTGCTTTCCAATAAACGTTTAGCACACATTTAGATTTTGTGGGTAAACTTAAACCCAGGGGAGGGAATCGCACATTGCCCTTGCTTTTACAGAAAATCTAACAAAAATGGGTACCTAAACAAGTACCCATTTTTGTTAGATGAAATGATAGCTTACCTCCAGCCACCGCCTACGGCCTGGTATAAATTAACCGAGCTCAAAAATATATCGCGTTTGATGCCGGCCAGTTCAAGTTCGGCATCAAGTACGCTGCGCTGGGCAGTGATTATCTCGAGGTAATTAGCGCGCCCAACAAGGTACAGATCGTTGGCAACAGAGAGTGCGTTGTTTAGTGATTGTAATTCCTGCTGCTTAAATTCAAAGGCACGGTTAAAATTCTCTATCCCGCTCAAATTGTTCTTTACTTCCTGGAAGCCGGAAAGGATACTTTTTTGATAGTTGTAAACCGCAATCTTTTGTTCGGCAATGGTCCGCTCGTATTCGGCTTTGATTGCTTTGCGGTTGAAAATAGGAGCGGTGATCCCACCTAAAATACCATAAGTAAAGGAAGCGGGGTCAAAAAGCAGGTTTGCCCTGAAGCTGTTATAGCCAACATAAGGAGTTAAAGTTAAAGTAGGGAAAAAATTAGCTCTTGCTGCTTTAATGTCGGCGTTCATTGCCGTAAGCTCGAGTTCGGCACCGCGGATATCAGGGCGGTTCAACAACATTTGAGATGGAACACCGGTACCCACAACAACGGGAAGTTTTATTTTCATGATAGATGTATCCCGCGTAACTGCGCCCGAATAACTTCCGGTTAAAAAGCGAAGCTGGTTTTCAGTTTCGGTGATTTGCTGACGGGTAGTATACGCTAATCCTTTGGTCCGCGCTAATTGGGCCTCAAATTGCTGTACGGCCAGTTCGGTAGCCCTACCGCCAAGTTTTTGAATTTTAACGATCTCTAAGGCGTGTTCCTGAAGTTTGATGTTCTTTTTAATGATGCCCTGTTCTGTATCATAAGCCAGCAACTGGTAGTAAAGCCCCGCAATTTGAGCGGTAAGCGCTGTTGTAACCAAACGATAACCGCTTTGGCTCGCCAGGAACCGGGCAAACGCTGCCTTTTTCTGGTTGCTTAACTTACCCCACAGGTCAACCTCCCATGAGCTTTGAAAGCCCAGGAAATAATTAGGCACCGGGTTAGGAATATGCTGATCGCTGTTGATGTTATTTGAAAAATTGGTATCGTAATTACCCACACCGTTTTGCGTGTAATCGCCATATTTTTCAACCCCGGCATTTGCCGCAAGATTTATGGTAGGTAATAGCTTTGAAGCATTGAACCTTAGGTTAGCCCGTGCAGCCTCAACCCTTTGCAGGGCGCTTAACAGATCAGGGTTTGCTTTAAGGGCTGTATCAATCAGGTTAACGAGCCTTTGATCGGCAAAAAACTGGCTTACGGGTAAAGCGGCAATAGTTGCCGTATCTGTACTGTTGTTAAATGTTGACGGCAGATTAGCGGCTACTTCCTGGCCCGTGACCGGTTTATAGCTTTTACAGCCGGCCATGATCACCAGCAAAAGTGCCGTGTTAAGTATATAGAAATTTGCTTTTTTTAGCATTGCAGATCTTGATTAATTATTAACGATATCGAGCTCATGATGAGTTACTTCTGTGGTCGACTTGTTCTTTTTATTTCGCTCGGCTAAACCGGCGAAGATGACATATAAGCCGGGGATAAGGATCAAGCCGAAAATGGTGCCCATCAGCATCCCGCCGGCAGCTGCCGTACCGATAGAACGGTTACCCATGGCGCCCGCGCCGCTGGCCACACACAGCGGGATCAAACCTGCAATAAATGCCAGCGAAGTCATGAGGATTGGCCGTAAGCGGGATACAGCGCCTTCAATAGCGGCTTTCAGAACGCTTAATCCTTCTTTTTGCCTTTGGATGGCGAACTCAACTATCAAAATGGCGTTTTTACCCAACAAGCCGATAAGCATAACCAGGGCAACCTGCGCGTAGATGTTATTTTCGAGCCCGGTTATCTTCAAAAAGAAGAAAGCGCCGAAAATACCGGTAGGTAATGATAGGATAACCGGAAGCGGCAGTAAAAAGCTCTCGTACTGAGCAGCCAGTAACAGGTAAACGAATATCAAACAGATCACAAAAATGTAAATAGCCTGGTTGCCTGACAGGATCTGCTCGCGCGTCATACCCGACCATTCAAATGCATAACCTTTCGGTAGTTTTTCGGCAGCGACGCGTTCAATGGCTTTGATAGCGTCACCACTACTGAAACCTTTATCGGCATCACCGGTTACCATGGCCGATGTATACATATTATAACGGGTAAGCTGCTCAGGGCCAAATACCTTTTCCATTTTAATGAAGGTAGAGAACGGTACCATTTCGCCTTTATCATTCTTAACCTGCAGGTTTAAGACATCTTCCGGGCGCGACCTGTACTCGGGCGAGGCTTGCACCATAACCTTATACATCTGCCCGAACCGGATAAAATTGGAAGCATAAAAGCTACCCATCAGCGTTTGCAGGGTCGACATGGCTTTATCCACTGTAATCCCTTTTTGCGCGGCCGTTTGCTGATCAACAGAGATCATGTATTGCGGAAAGTTAGGGTCAAAGCTGGTAAATGCCCCGGCAATTTCCGGCGAAGCGTTAAGTGCGTTAACAAAGTTTTTAGTAACCTCTGCCGCTTTTTGCAGATCGCCCTGGCCGCTGCGGTCAAGCACGCGGATCTCGAAACCACTGGCATTACCAAAGCCCGGCACAGTGGGCGGAGGGAAAAACTGGATTGAGGCATCGCCTATGTTTTTCGTTTTTGCAGTTAGTTCGGCAATAATATCATCTAATGATTCGCTGCGCTCGTCCCATGGTTTAAGGTTGATCATGGCCATACCGTATGATGCACCGGCAATTTCGTTCACTAAACTATATCCCGACAGGGTTGAAACCGATTCGATAGATTTCATCGATTTGGTTTTGGCTTCAATCTCCTTCAGTACCTGTTCTGTACGTTCAACCGTAGCTCCTGCCGGAGTGGTTACGTTTACGTAGAGCATGCCCTGATCTTCAGTAGGGATAAAGCCTGTCGGCAAAATGGCGCTGGTACCCCAGGTAAGTAAAAAGAACCCTGCCAGTAATATTAAAGTAATCCCCTTGCGTGGCGACAGGTAGGTCATGAAGGTTGAATACTTGTTCTGTAACCCATCGTACCTTTTATTAAAACCACCAAAGAAACGCTGCATCAGGTTTTTCTTTTTAGGTGCGGGATCATGCTTAAGCATAATAGCACAAAGGGCGGGCGTGAGAGTTAAGGCGTTAACGCCTGATATTACAATGGAGATAGCCAGCGTAAGCGAAAACTGCCGGTAAAATACACCAACCGGGCCCGACATAAAGGCCACCGGCACAAACACTGCAGACATTACCAAGGTAATGGCCACAATTGCCCCGCTGATTTCGCGCATGGCGCTTACAGTGGCATCCATGGCGTTCATATGGTTTTCGGTCATTTTTACGTGTACGGCTTCCACTACCACAATCGCGTTATCCACCACAATACCTATCGCCAATACCAATGCAAAGAGCGTGAGCAAGTTGATGGAGAAGCCCAGCATCTGCATAAAAAACAGGGAGCCGATGAGGGCTACCGGTACGGCCAAAGCCGGGATCAACGTCGACCGGAAATCTTGCAGAAAAATAAATACTACTATGAAAACCAGGATGAAAGCCTCAACCAGTGTACGTAATACTTCATGTATGGATGCATCCAAAAAGCGCGATACGTCATAGTTTACGTTAAACGTCATCCCGGCAGGGAAAGAGCTTTGTTTAAGCTCGGTCATACGGGTTTTGATGTTATTGATCACCTCGCGGGCATTTGACCCGGGGCGCTGTTTTATCATGATTGATGCCGAAGGTTTGCCATCAGTATTGGATACCATACTGTAGGTTAATGAACCAAATTCAACATCAGCAATTTGTTTCAATCTTAATACCGAACCGTCTTCTTCGGCGCGGATCACAATGTTTTCATATTGTTTAGGCTCAAAAAACTTGCCGGGGTAGCGCAATACATATTGGAGCATCTGCGGGGTTTTATCTGAGCTTTGACCGGTTTTACCCGGTGCGGCTTCAACGTTTTGAGCGCGAATGGCATCTATAACCTCATCGGTTGATACTTTGTAGGCCATCATCCTGTCTGGTTTAAGCCATACACGCATAGAGTATTCTTTAGCGCCCATGATTTCGGCCCTGCCTACGCCATCAATTCGCTTAAGTTCCTGTAAAACGTTGATATCTGTGAAGTTATAAATAAACTTTTCGTCCATGCTGGTGTCCTGGCTCATGATGTTCAGGTACATCAGCATGCTGTTTACTTCTTTTTCGGTGGTAACGCCGGCCTTGATAACCTCTTCCGGCATTTCGTCAATAATGGTAGCTACGCGGTTTTGAACGTTCACCGCAGCCTGGTCGGGGTCAATACCCACGTTAAAATAGATCTGGATCACCGTCAACCCGTCATTACTGCAAACGGTAGACATGTAGGTCATGCCCGGAACGCCGTTGATAGCGCGCTCCAGCGGGGTGGCCACAGCTTTGGCGCACACCTCGGCATTGGCACCCGTGTAATTTGCGGTTACGGTTACCGATGGCGGCACGATATCAGGGAACTGGGTAACAGGCAGCGTAATAAGTGCCAGCACACCCAGCATGGTAATTATCAAGGAGATAACAAGCGACAGCACAGGTCGCTTTATAAAAGTTTCGAACATAGTTTGTTAGGGTAAGTGTACAATAAACCTGCGCCGCGTATTTACGCGGCCGGAAATGGGAAACATGGGCAATTGATTATTTCATTGCCAGCAATGAGTCTTTGGCCAGTTTCCTTGGTTTAATGATCATGCCATCGCGCACGTTCTGTGCCCCCTGAAACAAGATCCTGTCGCCTGCTTTTAAGCCGTCCTTTACAATGTAGTAGGTTGAAAAACGGGTTTGCGGCAAAAATGCCTGCATGTGCAGTTTATTGTTCTTGTCAACTATGTATACGTAACTTTTATCCTGGATATCAAATACCGACTGCTGTGGTACCATGATCACGCTATCCGCTTTAGTAGAAATGTAAAGCTTACCGGTAGCCCCATGTCTTAACAGTTTTTTAGGATTAGGAAACTTTGCCCTGAAGTTAATAGAGCCCGTTTTTTGTTCAATTTCGGCTTCTACAGTTTCTATTTCGCCCTGGTAGGGGAAGTCCAGCCCATCAGCTAATACCAGTTTAACTTTATCGCTTGTTTGTCCTGGTGCTGATTCTTTTTTGCGGATGTATTGCAGGTATTCATTTTCGGGGAAGCTGAAATAAGCATACATCGAGCTGATGTCGGACAGACTGGTAAGCAATGTGCCCTCGTCAATCAAACTACCCGATTTAAGCGGGATCCTGTCGATAATGCCATCAAACGGTGCGTGGATGTAAGTGTAAGCCAACTGGTCTTGGGCGCTTTGTACCATAGATTGCGCTTCTTCGATAGTAGCCTTATCCGCATTCATTTTTGATTCGGCAACTTCCAGTTCTGATTTGGAGATTACTTTCTTGTCAACCAGTAGTTTAACGCGTGCTACTTCAAGTTCGGTTGCCTTGGCATCGGCCACAGCGTTGCTTAGGGCGGCTTTAGCTTTTGACAGGTTTACTTTAAATTCCTGGTCGTTAAGTTTAAATAAAAGCTGGCCTTTTTTAACTTGCTTGCCCTCGTCAATGTATATTTTTTCAAGAAATCCGCGAACGCGTGAGCGGATCTCGATGTTTTTCTGAGCCTGGATATCGGCAACATATGATTTTTGCAGTACAGTGTCCTGTGTGTTTAAAGTAAGTACAGGTAACTGAAGGGTGTCAGAAGCTGCAGCTTCATTATTGGTTTTAGCTTTTGTTGAGCAGCCCGTGACAAGTATGCCGGCAGCAATGGCCAGCAGAGGGATATAAATGATGATCCTTTTCATTTTTCCGGATAGATTAATAGGCATAGCAGTGCATATCACGTACTGTTAGCCAATGTTAAAATTTGATTTTAAAAACAAGGGAGTGCCGCAAAGGGCATCTGAAACGGAAAAGAGATCAGAATGGGCTGAGCCTGAAAAGGAAATTGTAATACGCAGGCAAAAAGCCTTTGATGGATTTATTCTGGTTTTGTCGCTTTTCGACTATTGATATAACATCTGCAAGCAAAGCCTGCTGACCGGGCAATAATGCCGACGAATAGTTTACCCGGCTGGGTAAAAAGCGTATAATGTTGCGGGTATGGGTGGCTTCGTTGCCATCAGAGTCAGGTGAATCGTCTTGTACTTCCTGCTGAACCTGACCGATGATCCTTTGATGATTAAGGGAAATTAAGTCGGCAGCAGGGCCTGATTTCTTATAGTGCGTTAAAATTGATTCGGCGTTAGCAGGCGCTACAGCTATTAAAAGCTGGAAAAAAAATAATGCGAAGAATATTTTTTTTATCGACGAACACATGATTGCGAAATTACCAAAATTTTTGAAGCTATAGAAATGAGTTTGTATTTTTTTTGATATAATATGACTTTATTTTTATTTTTTGTCCCTGTTTTTTAGGATTTTATCTTTTTAACAACTTGTATTTTTATTTAGCAGTGCCTTTTGATTTTTTATAAACAGCTAAAACGATTATTTGTTCACGTTTTCTTCATATAGTTTAACTATTGCTGCCACTTGTCCTTACTCAACGAATAATTGTATTTTAGCATATGCTGCATCATGTTATTCTTCAATGTACCTGCCTGTTAGCGGTTATCCTGTTTGTGGTAATGCTGGCTCAAAAAATTAAGATAGCTTATCCCATTTTATTGGTTTTAGTTGGCCTGCCGCTTGGCTTCGTTCCTTTTTTAAAAGGTATCGAAATTCAACCCGACCTGATCTTCGTGATCTTCCTGCCGCCTTTATTATATGAATCGGCCTGGAATACGTCATGGAAAGACTTTTGGCGGTGGCGCAGGGTAATATCCAGCTTTGCATTTTTGATAGTTATATTAACATCGTGCTTAATAGCTTTTGTATCTGACAGCCTCATAGCCGGCTTCACTTTACCGCTCGGGTTTCTGCTCGGAGGGATCATTTCGCCGCCAGATGCCGTATCTGCAAGCAGTGTCCTGAAGAATATTAAGGTGCCTAAAAGGTTTATAGCAATTGTGGAGGGCGAAAGCCTCATGAATGATGCATCGAGCTTGGTGATATTCAGGTTTGCACTTGCGGCAGTTATAACCGGTAAATTTGCTTTCGGCCAGGCTGCCCTAAGCTTTGTATTGGTTATTGTGATGGGCATTGTTATCGGGCTGGCCGTTGCGCTGATATTTTACACTATACACCGGTGGCTGCCAACCACGGCCAATATTGATATTATCCTTACATTTATTACACCATATGCTATGTATATGGCAGCCGAAGAGTTTCACTTTTCGGGAGTATTAGCTGTAGTGAGCGGAGGGCTGTTCCTGTCGTCGCAAAGACAAGTGATATTAAATTACCGGAGCAGGCTGCAGGGAATTAATGTTTGGGAAACTGTTGCTTTTGTTTTAAACGGGTTTGTATTTATACTGATAGGGTTAGAGTTTCCGGTAGTTATAAAAGCACTTGGTCCGGATGGCCTTAAACCGGCAATAAATTATAGCCTGATCATAACAGGCGTATTAATAATAGCCCGTTTAGCCAGTACGTATGGAGCATCCGTATTTACGGTGTTTATCAGCCGTTACATCACCACTGCCGACCCAAGCCCAGGTTGGAAAGGCCCCCTGTTGCTGGGCTGGGCGGGCATGCGTGGCGTAGTTTCGCTTGCTGCCGCCCTGAGTATCCCTGAACTTTTACCTTCCGGTGCTGCCTTTCCTCAACGAAACCTTATCTTGTTTATCACATTTGTAGTGATCATGTTTACCCTGGTTGTGCAAGGGCTTACTTTGCCAATATTGGTTAAACTCGTAAATCTGCCCGATCGCGATTATATAGGTTCGCATGAACAGCAAAAGCAACTGGTTAGGAAGAAGTTATCGAAACTGGCTTTGCAAATACTTGAAGATAAATATGCGGATAATTTGGCCGGTAACGATATGGTAAAAGCCTTTAAGCTAAGGCTGAGCGCCGATATGGAATTGCTGAAGGATTGGGAACAGGACAATAGCGAACAGCGTGCCGATACTTTTTATCATGATTACCGCATGATCTTAAATGATGTAATGGATCAGCAGCGCGCCCTGCTGTTAACCCTTAATAAAAAGGAAAACATCAGCGATGATATTGTAAAGCAACAATTAGATCTGCTTGACCTGGAAGAGGAAAAGTTTCGGCAGCATTTTGAGGTGGTATAGCTAAAAAGATATAATAGATAAACAATTTAAACTATTAATAGAATAAGGCGGATCTGTTTACGTTACAGTAATAACTTAAAACCTGTTACAAATGATGATTCCGTCTATTAAAACATTTAAGGCATCCGTTTGCATCGCATTTGCTACTTACAGCATAAATGCAAGTGCCCAGGCTACTTTAGTTCAAAAAACTATCGATAAAATTGATCATTACAAGAACTTCAGTTATCGGCACACAAATAAAATAAAGGATTTTTTTACAACCGATACTTCAAGCGAACAAACCCGAAATTTTATTTTAAAAGCACCTGAAAACAATGCTTTGGGTTATTTATACAAAACGGAGACCCTCAGCAAAGCAGGCGACTTGATCAGAACAGAATTATACAATGGGAAAAACAGAATAGGCTTAAATCCCAGCGATAGCACTTATCGAATAGGGGAGTTTAAGACTTTCGCGGTACTTAATTTGCTTGTCGATTTAAATTGGATTAATGATTTTGTAAAGAAAAAGCCGCACGCTATAACAAGTGCTGCCGATACTACAATTGATGGTGCCATCTGTTCGCACTTAATTATTAATAGCCGCGATACCATCGTTAATAAAGAACATCTGTATACCCGTTTACATTTGTTTATTGATAAGGTTTCTGACATGCCTGTATGTATCACACGCAACGCCAAAAGCGCGGAAATAGGGAATACCATAACCAACTATTATTCAGAAGACCATTATTTTGATTATAAGTTTGATCAAGATTTCGGTGTAGCCGATCTGATCATTCCTAAAGGGTTTCATGAGGAAAATGAGCCTCAACTTGAGTTGTTGACACAGGGAACGATTGCTCCAGATTTTGTATTAGATGGGGTGGATGGAAAAAAGATCACATTATCTAAACTCAGGGGTAAGGTGGTATTGCTGGACTACTTTTTTATCGGTTGTTATTCTTGTATGCTTTCTGTTAAGCCGCTCAATAACATTCATGAGAAATATAAAAATCAAAATGTTGCTATAGCGAGCATGACAGAGCGGGATAGCAAAAGTGCTATTGTGAAATTCAGAAAAATTAACAATCTGAAATATCCGATCTATGTAAATCGGGGCGATGCTGTAAAATCATATCATGTAAGCGAATTTCCTACTTTTTATATTATTGATAAAGAGGGGAAGATAGCTAATGTATTCTCTGGTTATGATGATAATTTTGGAGAGAAGGTAACTTCAATGATTGACAAATTATTGAAATAAACCTGATATCAGCTAATTTTGTCATAATATGGTTTCCCTTAGTACAGATTAATATCCCGTATTTCTTTCGGCTATAATGGCTACTTTTGCCGCTCTATACACATCATACTAAAATGAACTGGGATCAACTATTATCGGCAAAACGCTGGGGTTACGAGGATAAATATATTGCAAACCATATCGATGCACGGTCGGAATTTCAGAAAGATTATGACCGGATAATTTTCTCGTCGCCATTCAGAAGGTTACAGAATAAAACCCAGGTTTTCCCTTTGCCGGGGAGCGTTTTTGTACACAACCGCCTTACGCATAGTTTGGAGGTGGCCAGTGTGGGTCGCTCATTGGGCCGTATGCATTTTAACAGGATGCTTAAGGAAGATTCCGAAGTAGAAAAGAAGTATCCTCTTATCAGTGAGATCGGTAATATGATAGCGGCTGCCTGCCTGGCTCATGACTTAGGTAACCCCGCTTTCGGCCATTCGGGCGAATCGGCTATTTCACACTATTTTGCTGAAGGAGACGGTAAGGGTTACAAAGATACTGTTAGCCCTCAGTAATGGGAAGATCTGACGCATTTTGAAGGTAATGCCAACGCTTTAAGATTATTAACGCATCCGTTTGCCGGTAAAGGCCGGGGGAGTTTGGCATTAACCTATTCAACCATAGCTTCAATTGCAAAATATCCATGTTCATCTGTAGCCGGACATAAAAAAGGGGTCATCTATCGTAAGAAGTACGGTTTCTTCGCTTCCGAACAACAGGATTTTGAAAAGATAGCCCAGGATTTGGGTTTGATCAGGGTAGAAGGTGATGAGCTTATTTATAAAAGGCACCCGTTGGTGTACCTGGTTGAAGCGGCAGATGACATTTGCTATAATGTTGTTGATCTGGAAGATGCTCATCGTCTTAAAATACTCTCATATGAGGAAGTGAAGGCATTGCTGATGCCTTTGTGTACTATTCCAAGAATGGAAGAGCGATTGGAGGAGTTTGATGATACCGATGCCAAAGTTGGGTATTTAAGGGCAATAGCAATAAATACCTTGGTAAATAAATGCTCGAACCTGTTTTATGACAAACAGGAAGAGATCATGAATGGCGATTTTAACTCTTCGCTGATGGACGCTATTGAAGAACCGCTCCGGTCTGCCATGAAAGCAATCGAAAGTGTATCTGTAAAAAAGATCTACAATTATAGCTCGGTTGTACAAAAAGAAGTTGCGGGTTACAAAGTAATGGGCGGTTTATTAGAAGAATTTGTTCCCGCTTATTTAAAAAACAATTCAAAATATCACAGCAAGCTGATTGAGCTGATCCCTAAACAGTTTTTAACCAAAGCTGATGACGATTATTCAAAGATTCAAACCATCCTTGATTTTGTTTCGGGCATGACCGATTTGTATGCCGTTGAACTGTTCAGGAAAATCAAAGGGATCTCGTTCCCGTCGATGAGCTGATATACACCATTACTCTTGCAAGGTGTTTACAATTGAATCGAATTACACGAATTACCTATCTGGCAGAATTCGTGTAATTCGATTCAATTCGTAATAATTAGTGTAAATATTAGTTATTATTGCTTTATGCCGAAAGAGATCCTGCCTGTACAGATGCATACCATGGAGCAATTGCTTGCTCCTCTCGGCATTACAAGTCAGCATAAGGGTTTGTATGTAACTTCATTTAACCCAAGTGATGTAGAAGTGCCAATTCTGTATCCTTTCCGGTCGGATCATTTTTCTTTTACGCTGGTTCATGAAGGGGATTTCTCCATTAATGTAGGCCTTTTGGAATACAATGTAAAAAAAATAACATACTGCTGATAGCGCCTAATACAATTCGGCAGTTTCTTAATGTTTCGCCAAACTGCAGGCTTACCTCGGTCATATTCACTTCAGCATACTTATCAGCCACCAGCATTCACACTAAAAATGTTGAAGCATTTGATTTTTTATCATCACAGGTTAGTCCGTTATTAATTACCAACGAGAGGTCAATGGCCCCGCTTACATCCATCCTTGATATCATTGAAGGTAAAATAGACATGCTTGATGAAATGGCTTTTCAGGATGAAGTTTTACTGAACCTTTTTACCGGTTTTATTTATGAAGTAAGCGCCTTATACCAAAAGCAGGAAAAAATAGGAGAGGTAAGAGGGACGCGTAAAGAGGAACTAACCTTTCGTTTTCTGAAGGTTCTCCCTCAATATTTTAAGGAAGAAAGAAGCGTGCAAGCCTACGCTGCAATGCTGAATATCACGCCTAAATATCTTTCGCAAACAGTAAAAGAGGTAACCGGTAAAACCGCAGGCGAGTTTATTGATGAAATAGTGATAATGGAAGCCAAGGTAGCACTTAACGACCCTGCGTTCACCATAGCCCAGGTAGCAGCTTATTTGAACTTTGCCGATCAGTTTATTTTTAGCAAGTTTTTCAAAAAGCAATGCGGTATCAGTCCCAGCAAATACCGGCAAATTCCCCTGTAATTTCTACCTGCACAACAGCATGTATCGGGTGGGATATCTTTCATTGTGATTTTTATTGATATATAGCCGCATCATTGCAATGGTGTAATTATTATTGCTATTCTATTACAATCTTTTTATTAAAAACGACTTTTTGACATATTGCTCCGCCCTTTAAACATTCTGGAAAAACGATAATTGAACCAATTTTGCCCCGTTATCAAATTTTTGATGCCACCGGGCGTAATACTGTGCCCGGTTAAACACCAGGTTTTTTTATGCCGATAAGGGACACAGGTGCCGAGCAATTAATTAAGGACACCGCCAAGCACATTTTTTTTGCCGAGGGCCGGCTGCATGCAAATACCCAGGATATTGCGGATGCCGCAGGAGTAAGCCGCACATTGTTAAATTACTATTTCCGCACTAAGGATGTATTAATTGAACAGGTTTTTAAGGAGGCTATGCTTGCTTTAACTACACGTCTGGATGCTGTTATGGCATCAGAACTGCCGTTTAAAAAGAAGATCGAAAACTTTATCGACCTGTTTTTAACCGAGGCCAACACTTACCCATACCAGGAAACATTCCTGATCACCGAGATCAACTCAAATGCCTGTAAGTACACAGACGAAATTAAGCCGCATCATATCAGCATGTTCCTTGAGCAAATTGGCTCAGAGATGGAAGCCGGAAATATCGCGGCCATGAACCCCGTACATTTTGTGCTGAACCTTTTTTCGCTGATGTCATACCCGCTTATCATGAGCCCCATATACCGGAAGGCTTTTAACCTGAGCAATGAAAGCTATGCCTGCCTCATCAACGAGCGAAAGAAGATGATCTGTGAAATGATTTTTCAATAAAAAATTTACCCTGTTATTAACGCTTTTGTCAAACAAAATAATTAACACACATACCTGTAATGCCTTTTATATCAGTTCAATCCAATAGCTACAAGTTTATATTTATGAAAAATACAGTTCAACTGCTAACCGGCTTTGGGGCCGCTTTAATTTTATTATCGTCATGCGGCGGTGGTCAAAACCAGGGTGGTGCAATGGCCGCGGGCGCGCCACAGCCGCCCCAGAGTTACCCGGTTTTTAAAATCAGTTTACACAATGCCACGCTGAACAGCGAGTATCCTGCTACACTTCAGGGGCAGCAAAATATCGAGATCCGCCCGAAAGTTGATGGCTATGTCGACCAGATTTATATTGATGAGGGTAGCGTGGTAAAGAAAGGCCAGCTGCTTTTTAAACTCAGTGCGCCGCAATATGCCCAGGAAGTAAATACCGCCAATGCAGCAATAGCCAGCGCCGAAGCAGATGTAAGCGCAGCCGAACTACAGGTTAACAAAACCAAACCGCTGGTAGAAAAAGACATCATCAGCCATTATGACCTCGAATCGGCCGAGTATACGCTAAAAGCCCGTAAAGCTGCGCTTGCCCAGGCAAAAGCCAGTTTAGCCAATGCCAAAACCAATTTGGGCTATACCGTAATAACCAGCCCTGTTAATGGTGTAGTAGGAGCTATTCCGTATAAATTGGGAAGCCTTATCACCGGGTCAACCGCGCAGCCTTTAACAACAGTGTCAAATATTGGCAAGGTGTATGCCTACTTCGCCCTGAACGAAAAACAACTGCTTGATTTTTCAAGAACGGTAAAAGGCAGTACTATGAACGAAAAGCTGGCCAATACGCCGCCGGTTTCATTGGTATTGCCGGATGGCAGCACTTACACCGAAAAGGGTAAGGTTGAAACCATCAGCGGGTTAATCAACACCGAAACGGGATCTGCAAGTTACCGGGCTACATTTCCTAATCCGCTTGGTCTGATCAGGAGCGGCGGCAGTGCTACTATCCGTATTCCGCAAACCGTAAAAAACGCAGTGCTTATACCACAAAAAGCCTCTTACGAATTGCAGGGCAAGCATTTTGTTTACACAGTTGACAGTAAAGGCGCAGTTAAAAATACCGAGATCCAGGTTATGAACCTGGCTGCCGGGCAGTTCTATGTGGTTACAGAAGGACTTAAAGCCGGCGATACCATTGTTACTGATGGCGCGGCAACTTTAAAAGATGGCGCGGTAATCAAACCCGAAACGCAAAACATCGCAGCTACTTACGGAGAGTAAAATAAATATTACAGTAACCGCTGTGGTGTATTGCCCGGCATCAACATAAATAATATGTTACGTACATTCATTGAAAGACCAGTACTATCTACCGTAATATCGGTGATCATAGTAATACTGGGTATTTTGGGCCTTACTACATTGCCCATTTCCCAATATCCGGATATAGCGCCGCCAACGGTGCAGGTATCAACATCATACCAGGGTGCTAACGCCGAGGTAGTTATGAAAAGCGTTATCGTTCCGCTTGAAGAGCAGATAAACGGCGTGGAAAACATGACCTATATGACCTCAACTGCCAGCAATGATGGCAGCGCCGTTATCACCGTTTATTTTAAACAAGGTACCGACCCTGATCTGGCGGCAGTTAACGTTCAAAACAGGGTGTCAAAAGCTACCAGTTTGCTTCCTGCCGAGGTTACCAAATCTGGTGTTACTACCAGTAAACGCCAAAGCAGCATGGTAATGGTATTTACACTGGCAAGCGATAACAAAAGCTACGACCAAACCTTTTTGCAGAACTATGCCAACATTAACCTGCTGCCGCAGATCAAACGTATTAACGGTGTAGGGGATGCATCAGCCTTCGGTACGCAGGATTACTCTATGCGCATTTGGCTGAAACCAGATGTAATGGCAACCTACGGCCTTGTTCCGGATGATGTGAACAACGCCCTTGCCGAGCAAAACATTGAAGCTGCGCCGGGTAAGGTGGGAGAGAACGATAATCAATCGTTTCAGTATGTATTGAAATACAAAGGCAGGCTTACCAGCGTCCCCGAGTTTGAAAACATTGTAGTTCGGTCATCAACCAAAGGCCAGTTGTTGCGGCTGAAGGATATTGCAAAGGTTGAGCTTGGTGCGCAAAGCTACTCAAGTACTTCAACCATGAATGGCAAGCCTGCAATTGGCATCGCCATTTATCAAACAGCCGGTTCAAATGCGCACGAGTTAATTAAAAACTGTGAGCAAACTATTGAGGCTGCATCCAAAACATTCCCCGCAGGCATCAGCTACAACAATATTTTTAGTGCCAACGACTTTTTGGATGCCTCGATAGAAAAAGTGGTGCATACACTTATTGAAGCTTTTGTGCTGGTTTTCATCGTAGTGTTTGTTTTTCTGCAGGATTTTCGTTCAACGCTTATCCCGGCTATTGCGGTGCCGGTGGCAATTGTGGGTACCTTTTTCTTTTTACAGTTGTTTGGGTTTACCATCAACCTGCTTACGCTGTTTGCCATGGTATTGGCCATCGGTATTGTGGTGGATGACGCCATTGTGGTTGTTGAAGCCGTACACGCCAAGCTTGATCATGGTGCCAAATCGGCAAAGGCCGCTACTATCAGTGCCATGAATGACATTAGCGGAGCTATTGTATCAATTACTTTGGTAATGGCTGCGGTGTTTATTCCGGTTTCGTTTATTACCGGCTCAACCGGTGTGTTTTATAAACAGTTTGGTTTAACGCTTGCCATCGCCATATTAATATCGGCAGTAAATGCCTTAACCTTAAGCCCGGCATTGTGCGCGCTGCTATTGAAGCCGCATCCCGAAGGCGAACATCATAAAACCGGTCTTTTGCAACGCTTTTATACGGCCTTTAACACCAGCTTTGATTCGATAACCCTTAAATATAAAAAGTCTGTAGGTTTTCTTGCGGCCAAAAAGTGGTTGTCCATTGCGGGTATTTTGGTTTTTGCAGCAATATTTTGGTTTCTGCTTAAAACAACGCCATCGGGCTTCGTGCCTAATGAAGATCAGGGTTTTATCATCGGCGATGTATCCCTGCCGCCTGCTTCATCGTTAGAGCGTACTACCGAAGTTATCGATAAGGTATCTGGCATGGTACGGTCATTACCTGAGGTTGAATCAGTGATCAGGGTTGCCGGACAAGGCATATTAAGCGGTGCGGGCGGTTCATACGGTTTGATCATGATCAAGCTGAAACCATGGGATAAACGCACCGCCAAAGGATCGGATGTGAATAGCGTTACCGGTAAACTTTTTGGTATGACGGCCGGGGTTAAGGGGGCAACTATTCTGTTTTTTGCTCCGCCAACTTTACAGGGTTTCGGTAACAGCAGCGGTTTTGAGTTTCAGGTGCAGGATAAAACAGGTGGCGATATTGTAAAATTCTCCGAAATAAATGGCAAGTTTTTGGCAGCATTAAACCAGCGCCCGGAAATTCAATACGCATCTACCTTCTTCAATACCAACTTTCCTCAATTTTTGGTGGATGTTAATGTGGCTAAATGTAAGGATGCGGGTATCACAGTAAATGCTGTATTGAGCGTGCTGCAAGGTTATTTCGGTGGGGTTTATGCTTCTAACTTTAACGAGTTTGGTAAACAATACCGTGTAATGATTCAGGCGGATGCTGCCTACAGGGGTACCACAGGTAGTCTCAACAATATGTATGTGCGTAATGCCAATAACACCATGGCACCTATTTCGGAGTTTGTTACGCTGAAAAGGGTTTATGGTCCGGAGTCTATCAATCGCTTTAACTTGTTTACTTCCATTTCGGTAACAGGTGCGCCAAAACCGGGTTTCAGTACGGGGGATGCCATCAAAGCCATACAAGAGGTGGGCGCTAAGACATTGCCTGCCGGTTATGGATTTGAGTTTTCGGGCTTAACACGCGAGGAGATTGCCAGTGGCAGCCAAACTATTTTCATTTTTATGTTGTGCCTGGTATTCGTTTACTTCTTGTTAAGCGCCCAGTACGAAAGCTATATTCTGCCGTTTGCAGTGTTATTATCGTTACCGATAGGTTTGGCCGGCGCGTTTATCTTTGCCCGCATCTTCGGGATTGAGAACAACATCTATCTACAGATCACGCTTATCATGCTCATCGGGCTGTTAGCTAAAAATGCTATCCTGATTGTTGAGTTTGCAGTAGCGCGCAGGCGTAGCGGCGAAAGTATTGTGCAAGCCGCTATTGATGGTTCGGTTGCCCGTTTAAGGCCTATTCTGATGACTTCCTTCGCGTTCATTCTTGGTTTAGTTCCGTTGATGCTTGCTGCAGGCGCAGGTGCAGAAGGTAACCGATCAATAGGTACAGGTGCCGTTGGAGGGATGCTGATCGGTACCGTATTCGGTGTGTTTGTGATACCGGTGCTATTTATCATCTTTCAATCTATCCAGGAGCGCATCAGCGGTAAGCCTTCGGTTGAAGAACAAATAGAGGTTGAAGCAGAAACGGTAGCCTAAGCGCAAATTTTTAAGAAATAATAAATAAGCAAAAAATGATCTATTCATATAAACGGCAAATACTGGCCACGTTGGCAGCAACAGCGGTATTTGCCTCATGTGTTACAAAAAAGTACCAGCAGCCGGTGGTAAATACTGATAAGCTGTATCGCGATACCACCATCAGCGATACAACATCAATGGCTAATATGCCGGTAAACCAATTGTTTTCGGATACAGTACTGGTAAACCTGATACAGGAAGGATTGCGTGAAAACCTTGACCTGAAGACTGCTGTGCAGCGCATTAACGAGGCCCAGGCAACATTTAATCAGAGCAAGGCAGCATACCTGCCAAGCCTGGATGGAAGCCTGAATGCTACAAGGGCAAAAACATCGGCAGCGAGCCTGAACTTTCCGCCTGAGTTTGCCAACTCGTTCAACCTTAAAACTACCACTTACCAGGCTGCATTAAGCACCAGCTGGGAAGCTGATATCTGGGGTAAATTAAGCAGTGCCAAGAGAGCCGCATTAGCATCCCTTTTGCAAAGTGATGCCGCTAAAAGAGCAGTTCAGACCCAGTTAGTGGCAGATATCGCGAACGCTTATTATAACCTGCTGGCCCTTGATCAGCAATTGGCTATCACCGAGCAAACACTCGTTATCCGGGTAAAAGATGTAGAAACGGTAAAGTCGCTGAAAGAAGGGGCTGTAGTAAATGGCGCAGCAGTTGTGCAAAGTGAAGCTAACCGCTACGCTGCCGAAGTTACCATTCCCGATCTTAAACAAAGTATCCGCGAAGCGGAGAACGCGTTGAGTATATTGCTCGCAAGGGCCCCGGGTACTATTAAACGTACAACACTGAACGATCAGAAACCGGTTGCCGATCTGAAAACCGGGATCCCATCACAATTGCTGAAAAATCGTCCGGATGTGCAACAGGCCGAGTTTGCATTCAGGAGTGCGTTTGAGAATACCAATCTGGCGCGTACTTACTTTTATCCGCAGCTTACTATCACCGGGCAAGGCGGTTTATCAACCCTGCAGTTGAAGAACTTTTTTGATAACTCCATCTTTTACAATTTTGTAGGTGGAATTACCCAGCCTATTTTTAACAAAGGCCAAAACAAGGCTCGTTTAAGAACTGCGCAGGCTCAGCAACAGGAGGCCTATTATGCTTACCAGAAATCACTGCTTACAGCCGGGCAGGAAGTAACCAACGCGTTGTTCTCATACCAAAATGCAATTGCAAAGCAAAGCTCAAGGGTTAAGCAGTTACAGGCACTTGAAAAATCGGTTGATTATACCAAGGAATTGCTTCGCTATAGTTCTGCTACCAATTATACCGATGTTTTAACTTCTGAACAAAGCTTGCTTGCTGCTCAGTTAAGCAGCGTTAACGACCGTTTGCAGGAGCTGCAATCAATAGTTAACCTGTACCGTGCTTTGGGCGGCGGCTGGAAATAAAGTTTTAATTCCCCTGTTAATAACGGAGCCTGGTTGCATGTGAGCAACCGGGCCTTTTTGCAGTAGTGATTTTGACATATTTTGAAGTTGTTTAAACATTTATTATCTATGCTAACTAATTGATATTTATATAAACCTGTTACAATGCAAAATTTATGGCCATAATTGTATTTATTGTGGTTAATTATTTATTAATGAGTAAATTAAATCAAATTAAGCTTGTAGCTAAGAGGTTAAACCATGGGAAGTAAAGAACGGATATTAAGGCAAAAAGACGATACCCGGCGACGAATACTGGATGCAGCGTTGGATATGATCAAGTGCGAGGGGTGCGATTCATTAAGTATGAGAAAACTTGCTGATAATATCGAATACACAGCCCCCGCTATCTATGAGTATTTTGAAAGTAAAGATGCTTTGTATGTAGAACTTGCACGTATGGGCCATTTGAAATTGGCTGCCATGGTTAAGATAGCTAAAGATGCACATACCGGAGCGGTTGAGCAAATGGAGGCTATGTGGTTGGCTTACTGGAGTTTTGCAATTACTTATAAAGAACTTTACCAGTTAATGTTTGCTGTTGGAACCGGTTGCTGCCCTGTTGAAAACCAAATTAGCGAAGCGAAGGCTTTTCCGCAAATGGTTTCGGACGTTATACGCATGCTTTATTTACCACATGAAGCAAATGACGAGGAGGTTCAAAAAAAATACTATACCTACTGGGCTATAATTCATGGATTGATAGCTATTAACATGATCCAGCTTACCCACGATGAAAAAATGAACCAGGAGATCCTGATCGATGCCATCAAAGGGATCAATGCGCTGATAACGGGATAAAGTGATGATTGATAAGGAGCGGATTTTAACTGGGAGCGAGGAGCTTTTTCTTGAGGCGGGCATAAAAAGCATTACCATGGATGACATTGCCCGGCATCTGGGCATTTCTAAAAAAACAATTTACCAGCATTTTAAGGATAAAAACGATCTTGTTACCGCCCTGGTAAGTAAGCGGCTTGCCGATGATGAGGCAAATCTTTGCTCGATCATTAGTAATGAAGGGAATATGATAGATGAAATGGTTGAGCTAACCAAATGTACGGGCGATATCTTTTCGAGGATAAACCCTGCAGTGTTGTTCGATCTGCAAAAGTATCATCATGAAGGCTGGTTATTATACCTCAGGTTTAAAACGGGCTTCCTGGTAAATATCATCGAGAAGCTTTTGAAGAAGGGGATTGAACAAGGCTACATTCGCCCGGAAATTGACGCAAGGGTAATTGCTATTATGCGTGTAAACCAAATTGAACTGGGTTTTAACGCCGCCATATACCCCCATGCCGAGTTTAATTTATGGGATGTACAACTGCAACTCTTAAACCATTTTAATTACGGTGTTTGCTCTATAAAAGGCATAACCGTTTTAAATAATGCTAATTAAGTTTATCGCTGAGGAAAAATTGCCTGGTTGCCCTTTTCACCCGCAATGATGGCCTTGCTTGCTATCTGGTAAAATAAAGAGTGCTCCACAACTCCCGGTATCATTTTTACAAGTGTATTTAAATGCGCGGGCTCTGGTAATTCAGTAAATAGCACATCTACAAGCATATTGCCGTTGTCTGATATCAGCGCACCATCTTTTTGAGTACTCATGCGTTGTGTAAGCGCAGCGGCAGGGAAAAGAGCACTTAGCTTTGCCAATACAATTTGTAGTGCCTGCGGCAGGATCTCGATAACCAGCGGATAGGTAGCATTAAGTTTAGGCGAAAATTTGCCTTCATCGCCAAGCAAGATAAATTCCTGCGCCATTGAGGCCAGTATTTTTTCGGTAGTATGGATGCCGCCGCCGCTTTTCAGTGCATTCAGTTCTCTGTCAAACTGGTCGCAGCCGTCAAAGTAGATATCCAATTTATTAAGCAAAGCCGGCGACTGGATGCGCAACCCATGCTTGCTTAACAATTGTGTTGTTTTAAATGATGATGATGTAAATGTTAATGAAGCTGCAAGCTCAGGGTTTTGAGCTAACATATTAACCAAATGAGCTATTGTGCTTCCTGCTCCCAAACCGATAGTTTGTTTGGGGCTTATTAAGGTTAAAGCGGCTTTTGCTGCTTCCAGTTTGTAATCAATCATGGCGCTAAGATACAGCACCAGCCGCTAATAACCCTGGTTAAATTATTCTTTTAGTCGTCTATGCCCTCCCATAAGTGCTGGGTATGATGGGCTGATATTGTTGATGTTTTCATGTTATATTAATCGTTATTATTTTATACTTCTGTTATTTAAACTGCCCAAATTTGATTGTTTTCTTAATTGTAGAGACGCATCACATGCGTCTCCCACATGCAATTACGGTAGCAAAATGATATGCAAGGCCGCTTGTCCTAACGGAGACGCATGTGATGCGTCTCTACGAAAAATCTTCATTCATTTTTAGACAGATTCTTAATTCATCTTATACTAATGCAGACGAATCAGGAGTAAAAACATTTTAAATTTTTTATTTAAAATTTCGTCCCTTGTGAAATACCTCTTTTTGTTTGTTTTGCTGAACCTGCCCTTTGTTTGAACCAGCCGGATAGGGGGCTGTTGTTTCATCGCTTCGGGATAATGTCATTACCGGCTGGTTATCATTACCAACGGTTGTTAATGTGCTTAACAACTTTGATAAGTTAAAACAACGCCGAATAATAACGTGGATCACCTTGCCTTCAATTTGTAAAACACCCTCAACCATTAATAGGCGTGCCTGTACAATATCCTTGCGGTACTTATCAAAGATCTTTTCCCAGGCTACCAAATTGGCAAAGCCTGTTTCATCCTCAATGGTGATAAACAAAATGCCTTTAGCAGTGCCGGGCCTTTGCCGCACAGTTACCAAACCGGCAACTTTTATTTTATCTCCATTTTTAAGATTAGGTAATTCGGCAGTTGGGGTTACCTGCAGCATATTGAGCTGCTGCCGTAAAAAACTCACGGGATGTGCCTTAACAGATAAACCGGTGGCCGCATAATCCTGTACCACATGCTCGGCCGGGGTCATAAACGGCAAGCTGATCTGGGTTTCTTTGGTGCTTTCTGATGGTTGCCCGGTGAATAAGCCTATAGGTTTATCATTAAGCGCCGGTACTTCCCACAATGCGGCACGGCGGTCAAGATTCAATGATCTGAAAGCATCGGCATCGGTAAGTTTTTCAATCTGGGTTTGGGGTACGCCCGAATCGCTTAAATGACTGATGCTGGTATATCCCGTACCCCGACCGGCTATCAGCGCCTGCATATCATTTTCGTTAAGGCCCTTTACCTGTCTGAAACCCAAGCGCAATGCCCGGTACGCACCATTCTGCTCTTCGAGGGTATTATCCCAATAGGAGTGGTTAACATCTACCGGGCGTACTACTACGCCATGCCTTTCCGCATCAATAACAATTTGAGCAGGCTGATAAAAGCCCATCGGCTGGCTGTTTAATAAGGTGGCGGCAAATACATCGGGGTAATAATATTTAAGCCAGGAGGAGATATAAACCAGGTGGGCGAAGGATGCTGCATGGCTTTCGGGGAAGCCATAACTCCCAAAACCTTCCAGTTGTTTAAAAATGCGATGGGCAAAATCTACTTCGTAACCTCTTGCAACCATACCATCCACCAGTTTTTGGCGAAACTGGCTTACCAAGCCTTTAGCTTTAAAAGTGGCCATGCTCCGGCGCAATTGATCTGCCTCGGCAGCGGTAAATTCTGCTGCTACCATGGCTATTTCCATTGCCTGTTCCTGAAACAGCGGCACACCTTTGGTACGGCCTAATATCCTGCGTAGTTCTTCTTTTGGATAGCTTTCTTCTTCCAACCCGTCACGACGCCTCAGATAGGGGTGAACCATGTCGCCCTGGATAGGACCGGGGCGCACAATAGCTACTTCTATTACCAAATCATAAAACTTTCGTGGTTTAAGCCTTGGCAGCATTGACATTTGAGCCCGGCTTTCTATCTGGAAAACTCCCAAGGTATCGGCATCACAAATCATGTCATAAACCTTTGGGTCCTCACGCGGTACGTTCTTTAAATCGTATGCTCTGCCATAATGCTGCTTAATGAGATCAAAACTTTTGCGGATACAGGTAAGCATTCCGAGGCCAAGTACATCAACCTTCAGAATGCCGAGGGCTTCAAGATCGTCCTTGTTCCATTCCAGTTGGGTGCGTTCTTCCATGCGTGCATTCATCACCGGGCATATATCAGATAGTTTGCCCTGTGTAATAACAAAGCCCCCGGTATGCTGGCCCAACTGGCGCGGAAAGCCCATTAACTGCTCGGTAAGTACTAATACTTTATGCAGGGCCGGATCATCAGGGTTAAGTCCCTGGTCAATGATTCGCTGCCTGTCAAAAGCCTCTTCCGAAAAATCCCAGATAGCGCCCGACAGGCGGTTAATGGTATCTACAGATAATCCCATAGCCTTGCCAACATCACGGATAGCACCTTTATGCCGCTCCTGCGTAACGGTAGCTACAATGGCCGATCGGTCGCGACCGTATTCACTGTAGATCCATTGGATGATCTCTTCCCGGCGCTCATGTTCAAAGTCTACATCAATATCGGGCCATTCGTCCCGCGCATCCGACATGAAACGAGAGAAAAGCAATTGCGTTTCCGTAGGATCGACAGCGGTGATAGCTAAACAATAACACACCGTAGAGTTAGCGGCCGAACCACGCCCCTGGTAAAGTATGCCCAGTTCGGCCGCTTTACGGGTATACCGGTAAACGCGTAAAAAGTAGGGGGCCAACCGTTTTCGCTCAATAAAGGCGAGCTCAAACTCAATTTGTGCCTTAATACTATCGGGTACATTATTGTTGTACCGTTGCCGGGCACCCTGCCAGGTAAATTTGGTTAGTCGCTGTTGAGGGGTAAGGCCATCGGTATTGGGTTCTTCGGGCTCAATATATTTAAGCGTGTCTAATGAAAACTGGCAGGCTTCGGCTATTTCGGCGTTACGGGCTATGGCATCAGGATATTTCCGAAAAAGACGCTCCATCTCATCTGTACTTTTTAAATACCGTTCGGCGTTGGCATTGAGTTTAAAGCCGGCATTATGAATGGTGCATTTTTCACGTACGCAGGTTACAACATCCTGCAGTTGCCTGCGTGCTGCTTCATGGTAATGTACATCGTTGGTAGCTACAATAGGTATGCCCGACTGTGCCAGCCGGTGAAGCCGTTTGGCATCATCAATATTATAAGCACGCGAGGCGGCCAGATAAAGTTCATGGCCAAAAGCCTCCCGGTATTCTTTTAAATCTGCTTTAAAAGTTTCATCAAAATCAAAGCGGCTATTGAGCGATTCGGGAGGCACGGCTATAAACTTGATACCTTTGGCATATTCATATACATCCTGTTTGTACAAATGGCACTGGCCTTTTTCGGCCCGGAGGTTTCCCCTGGTAAGCAAGCCCGAAAGGCGCGACCATGCATCCATATCTGTTGGATAAGCAAGCAGGCTTGCACCATCGAGCAGATCAAGACGGCATGCCGGGATAATTTTGATGTTAACTTCTTTCGGCCGGGTAGCTAAGTGCGCACGTACAACTCCAGCCACGCTGTTGCGGTCGGTAATGGCAATTTTGGTATGCCCGAGCGCGGCTGCCTGCATTACCAGTTCTTCGGGGTGCGATCCTCCCCGTAAAAAGCTGAAATTAGTGGTTACCTGTAATTCCGAATAGCTCATAACCTGTTATGCAAAAAATCCGTGAATAAACCATTGCCCTGCCTGGCTGCCTGCATAATGCCCCGACCTGAACAGCCAATAACGCCTGCCGTCCTGGTCTTCAACCTGATAATAGTCACGGTGTTCACCCTCATCAAGCCACCACTCGCGTTCTATCCGTTCGGGGCCATCGGCCTTTTTAATATGATGCGTTTCATTTTTGTAGATGAACAGCATTGGCGGATAATCAGGAATAGGAGAGGTCACCTCTATTTGCTGAGGATAAGGAAGCAGGATAGAGGGGCGGGGGCGGTCTTTTCGCCAGCTGGTTTGAGGTTTTTCATTAATAGAGATGGCCGGTTTAATGCTTCGCTCGGGCCAATAACGCTCCTGTGGAAGATAGCGATGAATGCTGCCCGCACCAATTTTATTGGCTAACCTGTCCAAAAGTTCTGCCAGATCGGTATCATCAAGGCCGCAGCTATCTGACTGCCACAGCACTTCCTGTTCAGGCTCTGTATCATCAACCTTGGGGGCTTCGAGCGTGAAAAGTTCAATACCCAATGCAGGTTCCAGTGTAGAGATTTTAAGTTCAAAGAGCTTAAACAAATGACCAATATGGTGTGATGCACGGTTGGTGCCGATATCCGCGCCGATCACCTGTCCATCTACCCGGTAACATTTTAAAATGGCAGTCCGTAAGCCCTTACCTTCGCCCTGTAAACGGAGGCAAAGTTTTTCGAGCAGGGTTTTAATGGCTATTTCAATTCCGGTGGCGGTACGGATAGGTTCCAGGCAAGGCAATCTTTCTGAATAGGGTTCAACAGGGTGTAATAATTGCAAAGGTTCGTCAACATTCCCCAGGGCCTGGTCAAGCCTTAATAATAATTCCTGTCCGAAACGGCGGCGCAATACTGAGCGCCCCATATCCACGAAGGTTTTAATGGTATAAAACCCAAGTTTTTGCAGCCTCTCAATAATTAATGGCTCAAGCCGGAGGGCAACAGGAGGCAAGGGAAGCAAAGCATCTACCTGCTCGCCGGGAGGGATAATTGGTTTTATTTTCCCAAAACGGGCTACTGCCCATGCTGCACCTGGCGTATCTGCTATAGCGCCCCGAACATCATATCCCTTACTTCTCAGGCGGGTAACAATCTCCTTTAAATAGGCCCGTTCTCCTCCCCATAAATGGGCACAGCCTGAAATATCAACAAGTAAACCATCGGGCAAATCAACGGCTATCAACGGTGAATAGCGAATACACCATTCGCCCAAGGCCCGGAGCAGTTTATCTGCCTGTCCCGGAATGTCATCAACAACTTCAAGGTTAACTATAATGGCCTTTGCATCGGCTGCCGTCATGCCGGTGGTTACACCCTGCGTTTCGGCCAATGCATTGGCCGCCGTAATCATAACACGGCCACGAACAGGCGAAGCAAAAACAAAAGGCACAGCTTTAAGTTCGGGCCGGCGAAGGGTGAGCCAGTCTGTCAGTAAATGACGAAACCATAAAGAAATAAAGCGCTTGTTCATCATACCTCACTATCCGGCTATCCTTTCCTGTAAATTTATTTGTACGGCTTTTTCTTCTTCCACGGGGATAAAATGCCCGTCGGCCCATTCCAGTTTCCAGCTGCCGGGATTGCCGTTACGTACCCGCAGCAGGTCAATTTGCCAGCGCGGAAAACCAAGGCCCGGCAAATCATCATGGGGCTGGCTTGGCAGGGGTGTTACTTGCCAGCGGGCCACACAGGTTGTAGCACCGGCTTTACGCGGATCATTACGCAGCAAAAAGCCGGTTACTTTGCTGTTTTCAACTGCCAGTTGCAAACGCCGCGATTGTGCAAAGCTGATCTCCTTAACTTCGGCTATTACAGCGGCGAGGCCTTCGCATTTTAAGGCTTCTTCCATGGCCCAAAGCAGGTCTTTTTCGCGTTGTACATCAATAAATATTACGCGGTGGGGTTCTACATCATAGTTGGCTAAAGCTGCCGGAAATAGTTGCCTGTGCATACTTACCCATAAGCATGCGCCTCCCTGTTTCATGAGGCGGGTAAGCAGGCCTGCTATAAGCCCGCCCGTGGCTGCTGCATGTTCAGCAGTAGGGCATAGCATTTCATGTATTGTACCGGTAGGAAAAACACCATTAGGAAAAGCAGATTCCAGCGGGCCTAAGCCAATGCCTTTAGCTTTACCCGCCAAAGGCGGTGTAAAGCCCTGCCAAAGCAAAATATCTTTTTGCAAACGGCTGATGATATCTTTTTTAGCTACCGGCATTACTTGTCTTTTTAACTATAAATCCTATTCAAAATGCTGCTGATGAAATGGAATGACAAATATAATGCTAAAAATATTAGTATTTGTTAATTGGTGAATAAATTTGTAATTAGTTGATTTTTAATAAAATGATTTGTGTTTGATTTGGTTGATATGTGTGCTGCTGGCTAAAAAACCATAGCTGTCACTTATGGATAAAAAGCGTGGGAATGTGCGGTTCCCCTCTTGAGAGCAAGGCCGTTGCATTCTATATATTGAGTTCTTAAAAACTCGCACGATTAAGCGTCTACGCTTGATCGTTAGCCTTAATTGAGCGTCCACGCTCCCGTAATACGTTATAAACGTAAGCGTGGACGCTTACGTTGGTTATAATTCAAGCGAAAGACGCTTGAACTTGCGTTATATATTATAGAATGCAACAGCCCTGCTCTTGAGAGGGGGTGGAGGGGTGTGTTATTCTATGTGCGGCTTATATAACACACCCCTGCTACCACTCGTTCCATCGCTCCCCCTCTCGAGAGGGGATTTTAAAAGGCGTACATTTTAGGACGAAGTTACGCTATCGCTAAACTTCGACCAGTAGCTGTGTTTGACTTGGTTGATACCTGCGCTATTTAAAATACTGGCTTATCAATTTCCACATCCTTTATTTTCCAGGCAGTTTTTAATTGTTGCTTTACTTTATTTAAGGCTGTGGTATTACTTGTGTTTTGATAGGCCAGCTGAAGACCGGTTAATGCCCAGCCATTGTTGGGGTTAATTACCAGGTCTTTATTTAATACAGCTATGGCCTCGTTGTACCTGCCTGCTTTTAACAAGGCATTGCCGAGGTATTGCCTTGTAGGTAGGGGCCAGTCGCGGGGTTCATTATAGATCAGGTGATCCTCAGCAGTAACGGCTTTTTGTAAGATATTAATGGCTTCGGTATGTTTTTTTTCGGCGGAGGCAATACTTCCTTGCAAAATAAGGCTGGCAACACTTGCAGATTCATAGGCACTGCTGAAGTTATCAATCGGTGCCTTTAAAGATGGGTCCTGCATTTTAATTTCCAGCAATTTGAGCTCATGCCTGGCATTGGTAACATTGCCCTTGCCGCACCATGCCATCCCTTTTGAAAAATGCAGCAATGCCGATGCATAAACAAGCGAATCAACAGGTTTTATATCTAAAATATTCGCCCATTTACCAAACCTCACTGCCGTTAACACCGGCTGCATATAAACGTACTGAAAAAAGTTACCATCAGCTCCTTTTGCGGCTAAGTAATAGGACGGCAGCGCTGCTTTTGCATCATTGGCGGCAGCAAGGGCTGTTTGATAGTTACCTGCCATTTGTGCGCAGTTTACTTTTAAATGGATGTTATGGATTTTATATAATATATCCCCGTTTGCTACAGGGCTGTACTGTTTCAGATAAGTATCATAGCCTGCCACAGCCGCTGTGTTATTTGTAATGCCCTGCTCATAATTGCCGGTACGGATATAAATATGCGAAGGCATATGTGTTATGTGCGATACCCGGGGCATCAGGGTATCCAGTATATGAGCGCTCTTTAAGGCCATTTGCGGGGTTGCGGAAGCCTCCATGGTATGGATATAAAAGTGATTAGCCCCGGGATGTTTCGGGCAAATGGCTATGGCCTGTTCTAACAGGGAGCGGATCTGGGGTGTCCATGGTTTGGGTTGAAAATCATGGGTATACAGGTCCCAGGGATGAAGTAACAATAAGGCATCGGCATAAAGGGTTAATACTTCGGCATTTTTAGGGTACTTTGAATATACCGTTTGCATAGCATCGGCATAATTGGTTCTTAACTGTTTTACTGTAAGGGTAGTGTCCTTGCTATAGCGATGCAGCATAGCGGCAATAAGTTCTTTTTCGAGCGGAGTGCAATTGGTACTAAGCTGTTTACTTTTTTCTGAAGCTTCATAGGCATCGGTTGGCGGGGCATAGCCGTTGGGATAATTAATAGTTGGCCCCAGAGCCAGCGATTTGCCATACCAGGCCATTGCACATTTGGGATCAAAACGGGTGGCTTTGATAAACGAAGCAATTGCTTCGATAGAATGAAAGCCATAGTACATACTTATGCCCTGGTTAAAATAAAATTGCGCACTATCTGATGAGGTGGTAATTTTCCATTGATAATTACCCCAGCCCTTTAATGCCGGGATTTCAAAAATGCTATCTGCTCCGTTATACACAAAACCGCATACTACAGCCTTTTTAACGGTGCCTTTATACATGAATGCCGCTGATGTTTCGGCGTTTTTTTGATAGTTGTAATAAAAGGACTGCGCGGAAAAAAAAACAACCATCAATCCCAAAAAACTTTTGATTAAAAGAAGTTGATTTTTCATTGTAGTACATTGATTAGGTATATGCAATTTAAGCTTTTTGCCAAACTAATGCACTCAATATTAGTGGTATCCGCCAAATTACTTAGGATAAAGTACTCTGGTCGATAATAGGTAAACTGATCTGGTCGGGTTATTCTAAAAAATAGTCTTTTTCTTCGTAAACCTCTACCCGGTGATGTTCAATAGGGAATGCTATCATTAAGGTAACGCCTTGTACATTTTCAACTGTAAATTTTCCTTTTAACTGTTTGCCAAGCGCTTTCATCATTTCCATGCCTAAGGAATTAGCCTCGCAAAAGTCAAAGTTAGGGGGGAGGCCACGGCCATCATCCGATACTTTCAAAACAGCACTATCATTGTTGCATGTAAACAGGCTTATCACAATTTCACCGCCATTATGATCAAAAGCATATTTTATAGCGTTTGTGATTGCTTCGTTTAATATCAAACCAATGGGTACTGCCAGGGCCGGGTCAAGGCTCAGTGGATTTAGTACCTGCCTTATTTTGATATGCCTGAAGCTTGTATCAAATGAGTCGCTCAGATAATCGACCAATTCGTTGATATAAGCGGGCATCGATACCTGGGCCGAAGTTGTACTGCTGTATAGTTTCTGATGTAAAAGTGCAATTGCGTTTACCCTATGCTGGCTGCCGCGGATTGCTTCAAGTGCAATGTCGTTTTGTAAATAAGCCGATTGCGTATTTAAAATGCTCATCACAATTTGCAGGTTGTTTTTTACGCGGTGATGTACTTCTTTCAATAGCCATTCCTTTTGTTGCAGCAGATCTTCCAGCAGCACATTTTTGGAACTAATAACCTCGTTGTTTTTTTGTTTGTGTACGTTTTGCCTGAATAATAAACCTGCTATAACAAGTAATAAAAATATGCCGCCGATGGTAAGGTTTTTAACAAGGTTTGCCTGTCGTAAATTAGCTTGTTCGAGCCTGCTTTTTTGATTTAGAAGCGTTATTTCTGCCTCCTTTTGGCGGGTTTCATAATCAATCTGTAATTGCTCTATTTGTTTACTTTTTGTACTGTTGAAGATAGAATCCTTAATGGTATTTGCTGATATGAGGTGATAAATAGCCGATTGATACTGGCGCTGGGTGGTATCCAGATGAAACCAAAGAATTTCATTAGTGCCGAGGTCATTATCATTGCCGATTTTCTTTAATAAAGTTTGGTTTAGTTTGAGATATTTTAATGCTTCATTAAAACTTGCGGTGGCAGTGTAAAACTTAATGATCAACTCATAGTAGCTGCTTCGGGCATATAAATTAAGATTAGGATTGTTGGTTTGCAGTATTAACTGATCGCAATAGCGTTTAGCTATATCATATTGTTTTAACGCCAAGTAAATTTTAAGATAGGTTTGACTTACCTCATCGCCTCCTTCATACAATTTTCCGGATGGATGTACAAATTTTTGAGTTACCTGCGTTAAAAAGGCTTTAGCTTTTTGAGGCTGTTGCATCCTTAAATAAACATCAACTATATTACCGGCAAGCAGGTATACAGTTGCATTATCTTTTTCGGATTTGGCAATTTCCAATGCGCGCGAAAAATAAGTGATGGCCTTTTGATTATCGCCAAGCTTTATAAAATCATACCCCAGATTGTTGTTGATCTGGCATATTAACCGCACATTATCAGCATTGCTTTCAGTTGCAATTTTAAGGGCCTTTAATTCATAATTGATAGCTGATTTATAATCGCCCTGGGTGTAATAGAGCCGGCCTAATAATGCGTAAAGTCCCTGTGTTTCTGTATAATTTGCCTGATTATAATATTTTAATGCCCTTTTAGCCTCTTCAAAAGCCAAAGTATAGTTATTCATCATTTGATGCAGGTCGGCGAGCAGCCGGTAGCACCGTGCAAGTTCAACCAGGTGGTTTGTGCGCTCAAAAGCCCCGATTGCCAGGTTCAAAAAATGTATCCTGGAAACCATTGTTTGCTGCAGAAAATCCTGGCTGTAATATTCGGATAATTCAAAATAGGCTTTGCCAAGCAAGGGCCAGTTATGTACCTGTTTAATTTCTTGTATTGTTTGTTCAAGTAATGCCCGCCCGCTTTTTAACTCACCTTTTGATTTGTAAAATGCAGATCGGATCAATGCAATGTGAAAGTTGTTTTCGGCCTGCGGGGAGCGGCGATTAAGTTGCTCGGCCTTATTGATAAAGTAAAGGGCACTATCCAGCTGCTCTGGCGAGGGATGCCTTAAATGAGTGAAAAACTCCGCGAGTTGCAGTACGGGGTTGATAGAACCTGAAAAGCTATTTTGAAGAAGCAAAGAATCGGCATGGCGCCTGGTAATTTCCTGGGCGTTTGCTGAAACAACGAAAAGTAAACACAGCGCAATCAGTTTGCATTTTCGTATCCTATCAGCTCGTTTCATCTTCGGTTGAGGGCAGGTACGCATCAATATTTTTTTAAATTTAAGTATATTCAAGCTCATCTGCTAATTTAAAACTATACTTATTTTTTTGTAATTTATTAGTAGTCAGTTGTTTTGATGCGGGTGTTTTACTGCGGGGTACAGGAAACCCGCAAAAAGTTCAAAGTATACGTTAATAAGGGCTATTTTGCTTTATGAGCTGATGCAAAACGTGCAGTAATTTATGCCAGTGGTAAACTGAAGTAAAAAACAGATCCTACACCGCTTTCGCTTTCTGCCCAGATCTGGCCCTCGTGCCTGCGGATGATCTCGGCACTTAAATAAAGCCCGATGCCGAAGCCCGAAATATGGCGGGTATGATTGCTTTCAACCCGGTAATAGCGGTCAAAGATCCTTGGCAGGTCCTGGGCATCGACACCCATTCCCTCATCCTTCACGCTAATTTGGGCGAAGCCATTGACCATTGCGCATTTTACTTCAATTTCCTTGCGTTTAGGCGAGTATTTAACGGCATTGCTGATCAGGTTGGAGATTACCGAACCGATTTTTTCCCTATCTGCATTAACCTGCACATGATCGCAAATGTTGATGTTGATGATGTGACTGGAAACAGTAAGCCCGTATTCTTCTACAACCTCTTTTATCAGCAGGTCAAGATCAAATAGTTCTTTATCAATGGCAATCTTGCCCGATTCCAAGCGCGAAATATTCAGGAAGCCGTTAATCATGCTGCTCATTCTTCTCGCCTGTATATCCGCTTTTTCCATAGCACCCGCCAGGAAACTGTCGGTGTTGGTTTTTAGCTTGAGGTTAGCTACCTGAATGAGCGCCATCAACGAGGTTAACGGGGTTTTAAGCTCATGGCTTACCATTCCAATAAAATCATTTTTTCGCAGCTCGTCCTGTTTTTGTTCGGAAATATCCCTGGCGATCTTAGAAATCCCTATGATATTTCCCTGGTTGTCACGTATAGGTGAAATGGTTAGTGACACATCAAGAATGCGGCCATCATTTGCAAGTCTTTTTGTTTCAAAATGCTCTATCCGTTCCCCGTTTTTCAGGCGTGTGATAATTTGTGATTCTTCATCCTGCCGGTCCTGCGGGTGCAACTTAAGAATTGATTGCCCTATCATTTCAGAAGCGGGGTACCCAAATATTCTTTCTGCCGATTTGTTCCAGCTGGTGATTGTACCATCCAGTGATTTACTAATGATGGCATCATCTGAAGATTCAACAATGGCAGCCAGTTTGGCGCTGCGTTCTTCTGCCCTTTTTTGTTCAGATATATCAAGTGCAATAACCAGGCCTGCATAAACCGCCCCCCGGTCATCTGTCAGTGGCACATAATCTACCTGCAGGTCGTCACCAGTGGTACTTTTAAGTTCAATCCTGATCTGCTCGCCTTTCAACATCCGGTCGTAGTACTGCTTAGTTGCCGTATACCGGCCGGGCGAGGTAATTTCGGCCAGGTGTAAACCTGCATAATTTTCGGCATGATAGCCTAATTTTTGCATAAGTTCACCCTCCATCGTTAGCAGGTTATGGTTCTTATCCATTACAAGGATCAGAGATCGGGGAATGTTGACAGCTATAGAACGGAATAGGTGCTCCTTTTTTTGTATTTCCCCCCTGCTTCTTTGCAATTCCTCATTGCTTGCCAGCATTTCTTCGTTTGATGCTGCAAGTTCTTCATTAATCGCTGTAAGTTCCTCATTAAGTGCTTGTGTTTCCTCCTCGCTTTCTGCCAGTGACCTGGTACGCACAGCTACCAGTTCCTCCAGTGATCCGTTCATGAGTGACAGCGCCTGCTGGGCTTCAAACAATTCCTCGTTAATTGAGGTAAGCTCCTCATTGGCTGTCGTAATTTCCTCGTTGGCCGCAGTAAGTTCCTCATTAAAAGCGGCAGTTTCTTGTTCTTTGAGCTGTAGTTCCCGCTGCAGGCGATCTTTCAGCTGCACATCGCGTATTACATTGAAGTAGGATAACAATGCAATTAAAATGGCAAGCACAACAGCGGTGAGTATCACTGCCGGAGCAATATGGGTATAACGTTCTAAAGTTGCTGCACGCTGGTCCAGTAGTTTATGTTCAATATTTTCTGCACGGTCAACAGCAAGTCGTAACGCATCCATTGCCGATTTTCCTTCTTCCAGATCAATTGCCGAAATAGCCTGCATTTGTTGTTTTTTGGCAACCAATTCTTTAATGATCGCCATTCGCCGGGTTAGTATTACACTTATGTTTTTAAGGTTTGCCTGTTGCTGGCGATTATCGGAAGTTAAGACGCTTACTTCATCAATAAGGCCTTGTGCTTTAAGGTAAGCACCGTTATAAGGGCCTAAAAAACTGGCCTTGCCTGTAAGCAAATAGCCGCGCTGCCCCGTTTCAGCATCTTTCATCAATGAAATAGCCTGCTCAAGTTTTTGAATTACCTGTGTGCTATGACCTACTGCCTTATTACTGTTTAATAAGTTATCAATTGTATTATAGGAAACAATTCCAACAATCAGCAGGATCAATATTGAAAATCCATAGCCGAGCTGTAAATTGCGGGTAAAGTTTAGTCGCATAAAGATACCGGGTATCACTGGTTTAAGTACTAATGCGCTAAAGTTATGCTTTTGTTAAAAAAATATACAGGGATAACAGGGCATGGCGGCTAATAAGTGTTTAGGGTAACATAGATGTTACAATGGTGGATATGGATTTATATATGGATTTGATTTAACTCAGGGGCTTTAATTTATTTAATTGGTAACTTACTAATTAATAAAAACGTTTAAAAAGCCTGATTGGATTTAACTATGAGGAAAAGAGGGGTATTTGTAATTGCCTTAGTTTATTTGGTAATCAGCCTGCTGTGGATCATGTTCAGCGACCGGCTGTTATTTTATTTTGAAGGGGTGCTTAGCCCCGGCCAGTACTTGTGGTTAAGTTTAGGAAAAGGATGTTTGTTTGTAACTATTACTGCTATTGCTCTTTACTTTTTGATAAGATCTGAGGACCGAAAGCTGAAACAAAGCGAGCAGCAATACCGAAGTATGTATGAATCCAACCCAAACCCGATGTGGATTTACGAGCCTGTTACGCTCAGGTTTGTTTCGGTAAACGATGCAGCCACGGCTGTGTATGGTTATAGCGCTGACGAGTTCAGGCAACGTACCATTCTTGACATCAGACCGGCAGAAGACCGGGAGCGCGCAATTTCTTCGGCCCAAAAACTGGAAAGTAAGCACAACGATAGCGGCACATGGCGGCATCTGAAAAAAGATGGGCAATTAATTTATGTAAATATTACCTCGCATAAGATCCGGTTCAATAACCAGCCCCACATTATGGTGATGGTACGGGATATGACCGACAGGGTAGAGTTTGAACAGGTACTTGAAAAAGTAAACCGGGAACTTTTAGAAGAAAAACATAAGCTAAGTGACACACAATTGTTATCGCGGGTGGCCGGATGGGAATTCTATCCCAGGGATAATAAATTGATATGGTCAGATGAAGTGTATCGTATTGTGGGCCTTAACCGGGATGACAGCCGCGAAGCGTTTGATATTTATGTTCAGCATATTTTTCCTGAAGACCGACCGGCAATGATTAACGCGTTGCAGGAGCTGATCAACAATGGTAAACAACTTGATGTAACGCACCGGATCACTGCTTTAGATGGTACGATACGTTATATCCGTCAGCTTGCGCGGATAGAAAACAACGGAGGCCAGGAATTGAAGATAGCAGGTTCCCTGCAGGATATTACAGAATTGAAGCAATTGGAACTGGAACGTAACCGGTACATGTATAGTTTTGAACATACGCTGAACAGTATCACCGATTGCTTTTTTGAGCTCGATAACCAGATGAATATCATACGGGTAAATGATACTTTCAGGGAGCTGATCAAAACCGACAGAAGCCAGATCATAGGTACCAATGTTTTTGAGCTGTTTCCCAAAAGTGAAAGCAAGTTTTACCAGGTTTATCAGAAAGCGCTTGAAGAAAGGGTAATTGTGAGGCATGAAGATTACTCGGCAATTTTGCAGCGCTGGTTAAGAATGGCCGCTTATCCTACAGACGAGGGCGTTGCAGTATATTTTTCAGACATAACAGAAGACAGGCTTAAAGACGAACGCCTGAAAGAAGCGGTTGAGCGTTACGAACTTGTTGCCCAGGCAACAAGAGACGTTGTTTATGACCTTAACATTGTTGAAAATAAGCTCATTTACAACACCAGTCTTACTCACCTGGTGCAAATTCCGCACGAAGAAATTAGCTATGAGCTGGAATGGTGGCGCTCACTGATCCATCCCGATGATATGGAAGAGGTAATAAGCAGCCAGGAAAGGATCAGCCGGGCAGGTTTGACTAACTGGGAATGCGAATACCGGCTTAATTGCGGCAAAGGCGAGTATAAGTACGTGATGGATCAGGGATATTTTGTTTATAACAGCCAGAAACAACCCATAAGATTAATTGGTGCTGTAAGGGATATCGATGCACTTAAGCGCAGTACGCAGGAAAATAAGCGATTGGCGCGTATCATCAAACAAGTGAACAATATGGTACTCATTACTGATGATCGGCGCAGGGTGCAATGGGTTAACAATGCCTTTGTGGAGCTTACCGGTTATACTATGGAGGAGGTGAGGAATAAAATGCCTGCTGATTTCTTAACAGATCCTCATGATCCTATGATCTCAACGTTTATCCGAAGGCAGCAGGCAAGGGAAGCATTTGGCATAGATACGGTTATTTATACCAAAAACGGGATACCTGTTTGGGTTTCGGCCCAGCTAACGCCTGCCTATAATGAAGAAAACGCATTTCAGGGCTATATCATAGTTTGCCAGGATATAACTTACCGAAAGGAAAAAGAAGAAGAGATTAACAGGCAGAACAGGTTATTGCGTGAGGTGGCCTGGATGAGTTCGCATGAGATCAGGCGTCCTGTAGCAACCATGCTTGGGTTGGTAAACCTGTTGGATATGACCGAAGATGAGCATGAGCAAAGAGAAATATTTTCAAAACTCCGTGAATGTGCCAGGGAGATGGATAGTATGGTACATGAAATCCACCATCGTATCGAAACAGAAAAAGCCCTGCAAATTGAGCGCGGTTTGTAGCCTTTTATATAAGAGTGCATGGTAATTAAACACATGTATCATCTGCTTAGCTAAACGCAAAACACACCTTTGCTGGTTGCTTATATTTATCGCGGTCGGCTACTTTTCCCGGATGCTTTAAAAATTGACCTCGTTTGGGTTTTAAAGTAACATGTTTATTAAAATAGCAGGGTAAAAACGAAAATAATACCGGAAACTGTTTATTTGCGAATACCATCAAACAGTTTTTGTATGAATTTACGATTAGTGCTATTAGGCTTTTGTTTATTTTCTGCTCAATTATGCCTGGGGCAAAACAATAAATACGTTTTACTTTTATCAAAAGCCGAAAAGAAAATGTGGGTGCTTGATTACAAAACACTGGGTATCGTTACCAAAATTCCGGTTGGGGAAGACCCGCATGAAATTGAACTATCTGCAGATAAAAGTACGGCTTATGTATCTAACGCGGTTATTGCCGGCACAGGGCATATCATAAACGTTATTGATCTGAAACAGCTGAAGCCGGTAAAGGATATCGATACAAAGCCCTTCTATGTTCCGCATGGCATGGCTTTTCATCAGGATACATTGTGGTTTACAGCACAGGGATCAAAATGTGTGGTAGCTTATGATCTCAAAGCCGATAAACCTGTTGAAGTTTTAGGTACAGGCCAGGGTTTTACGCATTTACTGTATCTTACGCCAAATGGTAATACTTTTTACACAACCAATGTAGAGTCGGGTACGATCAGTATTTTCGAGCGTAAAGAAATTCCTCCCTATATGCCTCCTACGGGTGTATTGCCGGCAAATGCAAAAAATCGCTTAGAATGGCGTCAAACATTGGTTGATGTTGGTGCTGGTGCCGAGGGATTTGATGTTTCGGCAGATGGAAAGGAGCTTTGGACAGCACGCCCGGACGGTTACATTGTGTTGGTTGATCTGGTAAAAAAACAAGTAAAAGCCAGGATCAATTTACATGTTTTAGGGTTACACCGTATTAAACTGACTCCCGATGGTAAAACACTTTGCATAGTAAGTGTAAAAACCGGCGATCTTTTATTTTATAACATTGCATCACGCAAACTGGAAAAACAGATAAAAATCGGTAAGGGGGCCGGTATTTTTATAGATAAGGAGATGAACCGGATGTTTGTATCCTGCACGCCTGATAATTACGTTTCGGTAGTTGACCTCGCAGCCAGGAAGGAAATTAAAAGGATCAGCACAGGCAGACCGGACGGTATAACAAGCGTTACCGTCATAAACAATTAATCCTGTAGCAAAATGTAATATAATATTATAACTACTAACCCAATAATAGGTTTAATTTAGGGTTTGGGTTCAGGATGTTATATTTCATATTACATTTATGCCAACCATTTACATAAATATTTGTTAAGCCAATCATGCAACAAGAAACTACTAAAACCCGGTACAATGATACCGAACTAAACGAATTCAGAACTTTGATCAAAGAAAAAATTGGCATGGCCCGTGAAGAACTGCAGGAACTGGTAGGAACGCTGAGTGCCTCAAACTCTAACGGAGACGATGCCGCAATTGCAGGCAAGACACTGGAAGATGGTTCGGCCACATTTGAAAAAGAGCAGATCAACCAACTGGCCGCCCGCCAAAAAAAATTCATCGAACAGCTTGAAGCTGCGCTAATGCGTATCGAAAACAGAACCTATGGTATTTGCCGCTCTACAGGCAAGCTAATACCTAAGGAACGCCTGTTTGCTGTTCCGCACACTACCCAAAGTATGGAGGCAAAGCTTAAGCAGGCATGAGTTCGGCATTTGTGAAAGAAGGGGAGGCCAGGCACCTAAAAGATGTTGCGCCGAATCTCGGCGCACTCCTTTTCTTTTTGCGAGTAGAAAATAACGGAACAATTATCAGGGAAGAAAGAATTTATTTTAGTCAAAAACATGGCCGCGATGTTTATGAGATGAGTGACGGCCTGGCTTACGCACTGGATAACGAAAATCATTGGTATATCATTCTTGATATATGAAAGGCGAAGTTTTTGGTGGCACCAGTGGTTTACAGATAGACAGGCCCAAGCGGGATTTTCCACCTGAATACAGCCATTTGTCGCGGCTGGGTTATTACGCTTTGCAGGAAAATAGCATTGAGATCAACAGCTCGTTTTATAAAATCCCGCAGGCAAAAACCATAGCCCGCTGGGCAGCAGAAGTAACCGGAGAGTTCCGTTTCACTTTCAAGCTATGGAAGGGGATCACTCATCAAAAAGGCTTATTTTTTAATAGTGAAGATGTTGGGAGTTTTATGCAGGCTATCCATTTGCCGCACAACCGGAAAGGCTGCCTGCTTGTTCAGTTTCCGCCAGGTTTGCAGGTCACCGCTCTGCCCCAATTAACACAATTACTGGCTATACTCAAATCCCATACATGGCCTGTTGCTGTCGAATTTCGTCATTCGTCATGGTACCGGGACGATGTTTTTGAACTTTTAAACCGCTATCAGGCAGCAATGGTATTGCAGGATATGCCCAAATCGGCTACACCAATGGAGCTTACCGCCGCCCATCTGGTATATCTGCGCTTTCATGGCCCTTCCGGTAATTATAAGGGAAGTTACAGCGAAAGTTTCCTTTCTGAATATGCGTTGTACATTAATGAATGGCAGCAAGAGGGTAAAACAGTTTATATATACTTTAATAATACTGCCGGGGCAGCGTTAGAAAACCTTCGGTTACTGAAACGTTTTTTGGTTTGAATGCAGCTGCACTTACCTGTTGAATTTTTTTACCAAAAGCCGTAATGACGCTGCTAATTTTTCAGTAAGTTTTTCCTTATCCACGCGCCATCCCCAGTTACCGGTTTTTGCGCCGGGCTTGTTCATCCTGAAACGTTCGTCTAACTTTAAAATGTCCTGTAGTGGGATAATAGCAATTTCTGCGGCAGAAGCATAGCAGGCCTCATTCATAAGCTGATTGATATTGCTGCGGTTCGCTTTTATCCTGAAGTAAGAAAACAGATTTTGCTTTTCAACAGGGGTAATATCTTTATTGAACCAGCCAAGTGTTGTATTATTATCGTGGGTGCCGGTGTATGTTACACTGTTGGGGATATGGTTATGAGGTGCATGCACAGAAACAGGCATATCGTTACCAAAGGCGTACTGTAACACATTCATGCCCGGTAGTTTAAACCTGTCGCGCAGGCGATAAACGCCATCGTTGATATCACCAAGATCTTCGGCAATGAAGGGCATACCGCCCAGTTCTTTTTTTAGCGAGTGGAGCATTTCTGCCCCCGGGCCAGATTGCCATAAACCCCTTATGGCATTTTTTTCTGAAGCGGGCACCTCCCAAAAATCATAAAAGCCCCTAAAGTGGTCTAACCGCACCAAATCATACATCTCTTCGTTTTTCTTCATCCGGTTAATCCACCAGGCATAGTCAGTAGCCTTGTGTTCGGGCCAGTTATAAACCGGCATATTCCATAGCTGGCCGCCTGCATTAAAATAATCGGGCGGTACACCTGCAACACGTTCAATATTTTTATCGGCATCAAGGCCAAAAAGTACGGGGTGGGCCCACACATCGGCAGAGTCATAACTGATATAAAATGGTATGTCGCCCAGCAATAGCAGCCCGTTTTGATGTACAAATGCTTTTAAAGCCTTCCACTGCCGTAAAAAGATAAATTGCAGCCACATGGATCTGTCTAACTCATGCCGGTGACTTTTTTTTAAAGCGTTGAGGGTTGTTAGCTCCCGGCATTTAAAAGGTTCGGGCCAATTGTACCAGGGTGTTCCTTTATGAAGGGCCTTTATTACTTCATAAAGTGAAAAGTCTTCGAGCCAGGACCGTTCATCAGCCTTAAAAGTTTCATAAGCATGCAGCAAATCCTTTGGCTTTTTTTGTATGAACCGATTATAAGCTATCTCGAATAATTTACTTTTTGACGATGCAACTTTAGCATAATTAACGGAGCTGTTTTGTAACCGCTTGTATTTTGAGGTTTCATCGGCAGTTAAAAGCTCATCGGTAACCAGATCATCAGGACTGATCAGCATAGTATTGCCAGCCATGCTGGAGAATGAACTGTATGGTGAGTAGTGTTCGGCAGCGTTTGTAGGGTTAACGGGGAGCAGTTGCCAATACCGTTGGTGCGAGGAGCTAAGAAAGCTGGCAAAATTACGGGCTTCAGGCCCGATGTCGCCAATACCATAAGCCGAAGGGAGTGAAGTGATATGCAGAATAATACCTGCACTCCGGCTGCTTTTTGAAGGAACTGATCGTAATACGGTTAGCGGCATACTGTTAAGTACTGAGCTTAATTCAATTTCTTTATCCAGGATAATATCCTTACCGGTTAATATATTGTGCCATTGCAGTGGGGCATCGGCAGGTAAAACGATCCGGGTATCTGCCCAATCCTGCATATGGTTTTCTGTGGCTGCAACGTGCAAGGCGGAAATAGTTATGAACCACTGCCTTTGGTGCATGCGTGCAAAGGCCGCTATCTGATCTTTGTACCTGCCTGCTACTTGCAAGGGGATATAATTGCCAGAGTTAAATAGCTCGGGGTAGTTTTTACGTTCGAGCAGAAGTTTATGGGTTAACCATAATTTTAACGAGCCATTGTGCCGCTGCTGCCAAACCTGGTCTGCCTTAAGCTCTTTAATAGTCTTCAACAGGTTTGATCTTAACCGGTAATCAACAGGGCGCCTGTTATCGGGATCTACCAGGCTAAAATCCCATAACTCACAGCCCTGATAAAGATCAGGAATACCGGGGCAGGTAAATTTAAAAAGCACCTGGTTAAGCGAATTGCAAATAAAGCCATCAGTAATATCCTGCTGCAGCTTGTTCATGCTTTTTAAAAAGCCTGCGTCATTAAGCAATTGGTTTGCAAACTGCAGTGTGGCATGTTCGTAGCTATCATCTGGTTCGGCCCATTCGGTATGTGTTTTGGCTTCGCGAAGCGCTTTGGTAAGGTATGCTGTCAATCGTTCTGCAGTTTCATCCTCAGGCTGACCGGGTAAGGTTATAAAACCTGCCAACGTTTGATAGATCAGATATTCATCATTGGCATCAGGCGCATCAGCTTTTTTGAACTTTTTGTAGCTGTTTCGCCAGGTATTAACCTGGTTGAACCATTTTTCAGGAATATCGCTCAGCACGTTTAATCTTGCCCTCACATCCTCACCGCGTTTGGTATCATGGCTGGAGGTTCCGTTCATTGACATTGGCCAATGTTCCTGCCTCGCTTTCATCCAATTGTGGAACTGATCAATATCTATCCCAAATTCGGCCGGTGAGTCGCCTACTTCGTTGTGTACAATAAACCGCTCGTAAGTATACATCAACGTGTCTTCAACGCCCTTGGCCATCAAGGGGCCTGTAAATTGCATACAGCGCTGGTAAAAATTAAGAATCTTCACCTGATCCTTTTCGTTAAAGTTGTTCCCGGTGAACAATATCTCCATGTATTTTGTGCTTTTTGCGAGATGCAGGTTAGCGGCGGCAACCTGCTGTAAAATTGCGCTTACAGCCTCGGCTTCCTGCGGCCCGAGGGGCATCTGGTTTCCGTAATAACGATACACCGGGCACAGAATAAGGAAGCCGGCAATGGTCAGCTTCCACATATCCAGTGTGATGTCCTGTAATTCGTGCCGATCTGCAGGTTTCAGCTGCAAAAGCAAGTGATAAAGATTATCCAGCTCGCCCGCCATGTGCCCATAAAGAATGTCAGCTTTTTTTTCGGTAGTTGCTTTGTTTATCGGTTTATGGCTGTTTGATAGTTGCCGGTAAAATTCAGTAAAAGCCTTTTTACTTTGTGTTTCGCTAAAAACGTTATTAACTACGCCAAGAAAATCATAGCCGGTATTTCCCTGCACCGGCCAGTGCGCCGGAAAGGCTTCGCCCTGTTCCAGTATTTTTTCAACAACAATGTAGCATTCCGGCCCCGCCAGTGCCCGTAACCTTTCAAGATAAGCTGTTGGATCAAAAAGGCCGTCAATATGGTCAACGCGTAAGCCCTGGATCAATCCTTTATCTAAAAGTGTTTTCAAAAACCGGTGATACTCCGCAAAAACAGCCTCATCCTGTATATTAAGGCAAATGAGGCCGTTCACCGTAAAAAACCTGCGATAATTAATAGCACTGTTGCTGTCTTTCCAACAGGTTAGCTGGTAATATTGCTGCTCCGCAATTAGGGTGAGCAGGTGTTTGTGGTTGTTAACATGATCTACCGCCAGACCTATATACTTGTCAATATTGCCCTTTGCCGATCCCGCCGTATCTAAAAACTCATTGAATGAGTGTATTGAAGTTTCTTTTTTTAACGCTGACAGATATTTCCTGAGCTCACCAGGCTGCGCAGCGGTATCAAAGCTGAGGATCTGTAAAATTGAGGCTGAATTTAAGGGATATCGCTGCCCGGCGTATTGAAGCGTAAATTGCCCATCCCGATACAACACGCTCAACTCATTGCCGGCTATCACTTCCGAAAGCGGCGCCCCTAAAAAAGGTACCATCAATTTGCCGTTAAAGGCGGGCGCATCCCAAATGATGTCAAAAAAATGTGCGTATGCCGATCCTTTTCCTTTTTCCAAAACATCCATCAGCCAGCTGTTACGCGGATCAAAAGCCATATGGTTTGGTACAATGTCCTGCAACCAATGCATTCCAAGATCCTTTAACCGGGTACCGATGGCTTCCAGTTCTTCCAGCGTGCCTATCTCGGGGTTAATACGGTGAGGGTTTGTAACATCGTACCCATGATTACTGCCCGGAACTGCTTCAAAAATTGGTGAGGCATAAATGGTATTTACACCCAATTGGTGAAGGTAGGGCAGGATATGCATAAAGTTTTTAAAAGTAAAACCTTTATGAAACTGTATGCGATAGGTAGAAACAGGGTTAAACATGTTGCTCAAATATTAAAATACTTTCGGGCGGAAGTGTTATAATGGAACCTGCCGGTAGGGGTTCAAAATGATTTGAAGGGCCATTCCAATCGCTTGCTGCCGAGTTAAATATGAGTTGTGCGCCAGGGTTAGAACCGGGTAGTGAAAAAGATTGTTTTTGGCCGGAGAAATTAAGGATACAATGCAATTGTAAACCACCGCCAGATCTTATGATGATAAGCGTTCCTTTATCGGTGTGGGCAACTGTCTGTATGTTTTTCCTGTCAGAAATGCGCAGGGCGGGGTGAGTTTTGCGCAGCCTGATCAATGCCTGGTAATATTTATACATCGTTTGGTGGGGAGTATGATCCAGCTTATCCCACTGTAGTTTTGAATTTAAAAATGTGGTTTCGGCCTGCGGGTCCGGCACATCGCCTTCATGATGAAAAGCAGCGAATTCGGCTTTGCGGCCTTTGCTTACGGCGGAGATCAGTTCGGGATCGGAATGGCTTACAAAGTAAAGGAAAGGGTTAGGTTCGCTATATTCTTCGCCCATGAAAAGCATGGGAATAAACGGGCTTATCATCACCGCAGCTGCCAACAGCTTTTGCATTTCAAAACTGTAAAGGGCACCCGACCGCTCGCCCAGCATCCGGTTGCCTACCTGGTCATGGTTTTGTGAAAATACAATAAATTGTTTCCCCGGGTTTTCAGACGGATCGGTACCAAAGGATTTACGGCGTTGAGCAGAATATTGACCGTGGTAAACGTAGGCATGATCATAAGTTGCTTTAAGCGAATCCAGTCCATCGAAATCACTATAATAACCCTGCTTTTTTTCTCCCGCACATACCCGCAAGGCATGATGAAACTCATCTGTCCATTGGGCATTCATCCCATATCCATTATCAGGTAATGGATCAATAAACCGGTGATCGTTAAGGTCACATTCTATTATAAGGTGATTTGTACCACCGGTTAACTGTTCCAATTCATCAACCAGCTCTTTCAGTTCTTTTAAAAAATGTTTTGGGCTAAAGTCTTTTATGGCATGTACGGCATCAAGGCGTAAAGCATCGATATGAAAATCCCGGAACCACATCAGTGCATTTTCAAGAAAATAGCGCCTCACTTCGTCACAACCGGCGTCATCAAAATTGATGGCATCACCCCAGGGTGTTTTGTATTTATCGGTAAAATAAGGGCCATATTGCCCTAAATAATTTCCTTCGGGGCCAATATGGTTAAAAACTACATCCAATATTACAGCTAACCCTTTTGCGTGACAAGCATCAACTAACTGTTGTAGCCCGCCTGCCGCACCATAACTTTGCTGAACGGAAAAAGGAAATACCCCGTCATATCCCCAGTTGCGTTCGCCTGGAAACTGGGCTACAGGCATAAGCTCAATGGCCGTAATGCCTAATGTTTTGAGATGATCAAGCTTCTGTATAATGCCGTTAAAGGTTCCTTCAGGCGTAAAAGTACCTGTATGGATTTCATATATCAGGTAATCATCAAGCGGAGGATTTGACCAGCTATTGTCTGTCCATTGATAGTCACTTAGTTTTATAGCGAGCGATATGCCATGAACACCATTTGGCTGGCACAACGAATAAATATCAGGGAATGCCTTGCCATCAATAATTACCTCATAGTTGGTTCCTGGCTGCAGCACATTTGTAGTTAGGTTCCAGTATCCTCGTTCGGCCCTCAACAAAGGGAACTCATGCTGGTTAAAGCGGACAGCAACTGTATTTGCTTCCGGTATCCAAAACAAAAGTGTTGCCGTCCCTTCTGTATTGAAGTTAACGCCCAGGGTCCGCCTGTCTGTAACCTGTTTATTCATGATTGCCTGAACCCTCATCCTGCAATAAAACTACCGACCGGCCTTCTACATGTACAGTTTCTTCTGGTTTGTAAACCTGCTCCTGCAATTCGCCGGATTTGCTGGTATCGATAATAACTTTCCATTGCCGCCCGTAAGTTTCGTGGGGGAGTTTGTAATCCAATCCCTGGTCATGCGCGTTGAACACCAGGTAAAAATTATCGTCGATAACTTCCTTACCGTTGGAGTCAACTCCGTGTATACCATGGCCATTCAGGTACATCGCCACTGATTTTGCGAAATTTTGCTGCCAATGACTTTCTTCCATTTGTGTGCCATCGGGCAGGAACCATGCAATATCTTCGATATGGGAATCTTTAACAGCAACGCCTTTAAACCATTCCTTACGTGAAAATACCGAATGGCTGTTTCGCAGCCTGATCAGTTGCCGGGTAAAAGCAAGCAACTCCTGATCGGCTTCGGCCCAGTTAAGCCATGAAATTTCATTGTCCTGGCAATAGGCGTTATTATTGCCCTGTTGTGTCCGGCTTATTTCATCGCCAGAAACCAGCATAGGAACCCCTTGCGACAGAAACAGCGTTGCCATGAAGTTTCTTTTCTGGCGTTGCCTCAAATTCAGTATCTCCTGATTATCGGTAGGACCCTCTGCTCCGCAGTTCCATGAGCGGTTGTGGCTTTCACCATCGTTGTTATTTTCGCCATTGGCCTCATTGTGCTTTTCATTGTATGAAACAAGGTCATTAAGCGTAAAGCCGTCATGTGCCGTTATAAAATTGATGCTGGCTGTTGGCCGCCTGTAATCTTTATACAAATCGGCACTTCCTGTTATCCGGTCTGCAAATTCAGGCAGCGTATTTTCCGATCCGCTCCAGTAATCACGGATACAATCGCGGTATTTACCATTCCATTCGGCCCAGCCCTGCGGAAACTTTCCTACCTGGTAACCGCCTTCACCCACATCCCAGGGTTCGGCAATAAGTTTTACCTGCGAGATAACAGGATCCTGGTGAATAATATCAAAAAATGCCCCAAGCCGGTTTACTTCGTGAAGTTCCCTGGCCAGCGTAGCCGCCAGATCAAACCTGAAACCGTCTACGTGCATTTCGGTGATCCAGTACCGTAAGCTATCCATCATCAGGCGCAGCACATTAGGAAGATAGGCATTGAGGGTATTACCTGTGCCGGTATAATCATTATAGTACCGTTTATCGTCGGTAAGACGGTAATAGGAGGCATTATCAATACCTTTAAAGGAGAGCGTTGGCCCCAGGTGGTTTCCCTCGGCTGTGTGATTGTAAACCACATCCAAAATTACCTGTATGCCGGCCTTGTGCAACTCCTTTACCATCGTTTTAAACTCGCTTACCTGCTGACCTGTTGAACCTGACGCTGAATAACGTGAATCGGGTGCAAAAAAACCTATGGTATTATATCCCCAATAGTTGCATAACCCTTTTTCTTTAAGGTACCTGTCTGAAACAAAATGATGTACGGGCATGAGCTCGATGGCGGTGATACCAAGGTCCTGCAGGTATTTTATTGTAACAGGATGGGCTATGCCGGCATAGGTGCCCCGCAATTCTTCGGGGATATCCGGATGCTGTTTGGTAAAGCCTTTAACATGAGCTTCGTAAATGATGGTATTGTAATATTGTATAGCTGGAGAACTATCATCGCCCCAATCAAAGTGCTGGTCGATAACCACCGATTTAGGTATATATGGGGCGCTGTCTGCCTCGTTAAAACTAAGGTCTTCTTCTGGCGAGCCTGGCTGGTAGCTAAACAAGGCATCGTTCCACTCTATAGCGCCGCAAATTGATTTGGCATATGGGTCGATCAATAATTTGTTGGGGTTAAAACGGTGGCCGTTTTCGGGTTCATAAGGTCCATGCACCCTAAAACCATACAACTGACCAGGTTTAAGGTCTTTCACGTAGATGTGCCAGATAAAGTTTGACCTTTCTGTAATCTTTATTCTGGCGGTTTCATGCCCGTGGTTTTCTGAGTCAAAAAGACAAAGCTCTACACCTTCGGCATTTTCTGAGTATAAAGTAAAGTTAACCCCTTTTCCGTCCCAGGTGGGGCCAAGCGGGAATGGTTTTCCAGGTAAAATATTTTCGTTCATGTAGTATAGATAAAGTTTAAACCGGCATTTTTATAAAATGCCGGTTCGATGCGTATATAATTGATTTTTGAGTAAAAGGTTTTGATTTCTGTTACCTTTTTATGTTCAAATTAAAATAATTGCATAACAGGGAATTGTTGAGGCGTACGCCCTGGTTCGGCAACATTAACGCGGATGTTTTCAGTTGCAAAAACTGAATTTAATGGAGTAGGAAATGGGGAGAAAGTAATTTTGCGGATGAGCAGGGATAGGGGGAAACAATCCCCCGATAGTAAAGTTGTGATTTTCGGAGAGCAATCTCTCTGATTGCGCCTGCAAAATAGGGAATGATTTACAGGCGGTCTGCTGGCCGATTGGACCTTAGCCGGAACCAGGATTGTAGCTGGAACGGATAGCAGCCGCCTTTAATATTGTTATATTTTACTCAAACAGTTCCTGCTCATCTGTATAGTAGGTTTTTCTTGAAGCATCATTAATTATGATTGCTGCGCCGGCAGGGCTTTGCTTTTTCTTTGAATTGTGAATCAGCATAAAATCCCGTACTTCTCCATTAATAATATCGGGGTTTGATTTAAGAATGCTTTTTTCAGCATCCTCAAGTACTGTTTTTATTGCTTCAACCAAGTCGTTCAGTTTTGCCTCAGGTATTTTATTGCTCACAGAAAAAGGTGATATGCGCGCGTGCCATAAAATCTCGTCGGCATAAGCATTGCCGATGCCCCTTAATATCTTTTGATCAAGCAAAACAGTTTTTATATTGGTTTTTGTTTTTGCCAGTCGCTTTTTCAAATACCCGGCGTCTGCTTCAAGAGCATCGGGTACGTCCTTTTTTTCGGGATTAAGGGTTGGCGTAGCTATACCCTGAAAATCGGTGAGAGCCAGCCCGCTGTTGTCATCAAAATGTAGTTCAATAATTGCGTATTTGTTTTCGTTTTTTATATCGAACAAAAACAATTTTCCATGCAGCATAAGGTGTAAGCCGAGCACATCGCCTTTACTAAATCTGATGTGAAGTTCCTTGCCTTCGCGGTAAACTTTTTCAAGCGTTTGGCCGCTTAAAATTTCGTTCAGTTCATTTGTACTGACATTCAGCTTTTTAGCATTATGTACGTCTATCTTTTTGATGGTTTTACCGGCAAGCTTTTTTTGCAGGTTATGGCTAAAAGCCTGCAGATCGGGTAGTTCGGGCATGATGTATTGCTTTTATATGTAACTTGTTGTTATAGTTAATGTTTGATATAGGGGCCGTTAAACTTTTTAAAGCGAAGTGCTGCCATTTCAACAGCCTGGTTTTGCGCCTGGCTAAGTGTATCGAATGGTTTAAGCTCAATATCAACGCTTTTTTTGCCTATGTTCCGGCTCCAGTTACCAACAACCTGGTTATTGACCATTATGGTTGGAAAAAAGGTAATAGCGCCCATTTTGTCACGAAACCTGGCCGGTACCATGGCATCACGGTTTTTGTAGGCAATGAGTATTTCATCGTAAACAGGCAGGAGATAGGCTCCGGATTTTTTTGCCGCTCCGAAATCTGCATCAGCATTCATCCAATAGGTTATTCCGTTGCTGGTTATATTATTCAACCTGTCTTTATTTATATCAATCCCAATTTTAGCATCGGCAACGGTAAGGCCACTCCAATGTACAAAATCATTTACAGTGGCAGGCCCATGACTTACAAAATATCGCAAAACCAGACTGGCTATAGCATCATCACGATCTTTGGCGGGTGTGGCCGGTGCGCGCTCATCAAGCAAAGCATAAGTAAGCTGCTTGCCCTGCCTCGGGCCGCTGCAAATCAGTTGTTCCAGCTCCGCTTTCATCAATAGTATTGTAAGTCTTAAGTCGTTGGTGGCTATACCTGCCTCATGCAGGGCTGTAACAATTTCGGCACGGATTAATTGTTTGCCGCCTTGCATTGCTTTTATAAATACATCAAAGCTTTTGTTAAAAATTGCATCGGTAACCTCTTGTTTTTTATACATGGCGGCATTGCCTGCATTAATTCTTGGAGCGGTTAAACTAAGCATCCAGCGGATATCCTGGGGTAAAACAAAATGCCAGGTTGGCCTTAGTACATGGGTTCGTAGTATGGTACCGGCTGTCATTGCTTTTTCTATAATGTCATCCGCAGGCGATAGCATTCGTAAACCGATTGCCCATTTAGCATGGGCGTATTCCTGAGCCTGCATAGCGCACATGTACCCAACAACATCTTCCGGCTTTTTAAATTTATCATGGTTAAGGCGTTGGTTGTAAACCCGCAGTTTGGCTATATCAGGCTCGGTCATGTTTTTTTGTTTTGAATACTATTCAAAATAAATATAGAGTTATGACAACAGTTTGTCAGCAGGAAAAAATGATTTAATTTGAAAGGTTTATTTTTGACGGACAAATGAACAGGATAGATCCGAATTATTTTGCAGGTGGGTTCGTAATCGGTATTGCTATCGGTTTAGCCTTGCACAGTCTTGGTGTAGGTATTGCCATAGGTGTAGCCGTAGGCTTATCGGTGGGATCAAGAAAGAAGAGAGGGTAGGAAAAGCTTTCAGGAAAATAGCCTTACAAAGTTTTAAGCTTTGTAAGGCTTAACAGTTATTAAAAATCGTGATATAAATTTCTGAACGAGCTTCTTAATCCGAAAGTGATCAGCGTGTTTTTTGAATCTTTCTGGTCATTTTTTTCCTGGCGATATAGTGCGCCAAGCTCAAGGCGTAAATTGTATTTTGGGTTCAGGATATACGCTACTGTACCCTCTCCATAATAAAGCTGTGTACTTATGCCCTGGCCAACGGTAGTGGTATTATTAGCCGATGGTATAAATGGTTTGGTAATTATTTTGCCGTTATTATCTGCCTTGTTTGCATCGAGGCCATATTTGGCATAATTAACCTGGCCCTGAAAATCAAACCGGCCAACTGAATAATTTAAAATTCCTAATAGCTCCCTGAAGTTAGCTCCGTAAGGATGGGCCAGCGGATCACCATAGAATGAGTAACTGCTTATTGGTTGCTGGTTACTATAAGTATATGGTTTAACGGTATTATATTCAAACAAGTAGTTTAATCTTTTAACCTTGAAAATATCTGCACCGCGGATACCTAATTGCCAGCCGTTAGTGTTGTCAGTACTGTTGCCCGCAAAGAAATCGCTGCCTTTGAACCTGTCAAACATGATTTGCCCATATAATGCAGCCTTATCAAAAATCTTGTATTTGGCGTTAAAGCCTAAAAATACATTATCTTTTTGATACCCACCCGGGCCTAATGAGCTTGCAAATAAAATTGGGTTTACAAAATTTGCATCAAAGCCCGATCTGTTTCCCTGGTTATCAGCTTCGGGCGTTATCAGGGCGTTAAACATTCCAAATGATGCCCGTTTGGTTATATTCCAGTCAATGTAATGGAACAACGCCCATTTGCGGCGGTTGCCTCCGAAATAATCAAATTTGCGGGCTACAGGAGCAAGGTCTTCTATATAAGCCCAGGCCGCCATATAACGTACGGGGCCAAGATCGGCTGTAAGCCTTAATAACGGCATGTTGGCTGCAAAATCAGACAAGAGTATCGAACGATAGCCATCGCCGATAAACATTTTGTCCTCACCTAAAGTAATATTTAGCTTTTTTGTTATCGAGTAAGAAAGGATCGCAGTTACATATGACCAATCCTGAGAGTTGCGTGGCTGCCCGGTATATTTCCTGGCATATGCCTGGCCCGGTATAAAGCCATTGGTATTTACGTAATCGTTATAATATGATACAAACTTGGCCGAATTTTCAAAGCCGCTGGTGTAAAATGAAAATTTATCGCCTACGGTACCGCCAATCTGGTAGCCACGTACGTTTAAATTAGTTGAGGTGCTGTTGTTGAAATCTCGTCCGGCCTGCACATCAGTAATGTAGTCGGCGTAAAAGGTGTACTCTTTGGCTTTTACATCAAAAAGGTGCTCATTAAATAATTTACGCCCTCCCCAGGTTTTACGATCTTTTACGCCAACATTCATTACCGAATCGTAGGTGTGCAGAATGGTACTGTCAATTAAAAAGGGGCGTAAAGAAGTATGAACATCGTTTTTTACAGAATAAATATCCGAATTGAATTTTTGGTACAACTGGTATGAATTGGGCAAATAAACAGATTGTGCTTTGGTTAACTGCGATGTGAATAAGACAATTACAGCTATTATAAATGTTTTTCGAAAAGCTAAGGAGTAGAGTTTTTGCATTACAACAAAATAAGTATTAATTGTTCTAAGATAAAAATTTCATTCATAAATAAGGGTATATACATAAATGGCGGGCAGGTTGTTTCTGTTGTTTGTAACTTAATATGAGTTAATTGGCAACGGCAGCAATTTAAAATTAGGTAAATTAGTTGTCAGATAAATAAGATTGCTATAATCAGGTAATTGCATTGAAGGATACTTGTTTGTAGAATTTGGTATATAAAATTTCTTTAATCCCGGTATTTCAAAAAGTTAATTAATGTTAAATTTTGTCGCGCGGAGGTGTTTTTTTTTAATAAGTTATAAAAATCATGATATTTGCCGCGCTATTAAATCAATTGATATATCATTAAATGCAGTACAAAAAAATCAATAACCTATTAGGCTGGCTTTGTTTTGTTATAGCCTCAATAACCTATATTTTAACATTAGAGCCATCTGTAAGTTTTTGGGATTGCGGCGAATTTATTTCATGCGCTTACCGTTTGCAGGTAGCTCACCAACCCGGTTATCCCGTTTTTGCTATGATAGGCAAGGTTTTGTCGCTGCTGTCATTTGGTGATAACACGAAGGTGCCTTTCTTCACCAATATGGGTTCGGCCCTGGCCAGCGGTGCAACCATTATGTTTTTATTTTGGACAATTACCGCTTTTGCCAAAAAGCTGATGGTTGAAAAACGCAATGAAGCTATTGACGGCTATAAATTGTACGTGATTATGGGGGCTGGCCTTGTTGGTGCGCTTGCTTTCACTTACACCGATACCTTTTGGTTTTCTGCCGTTGAGACCATCGTGTTTGCCTTATCGTCATTGTGTACTGCTATTGTATTTTGGGCAATTCTTAAATGGGACGAGCACGCCGACGAGCCGGGAGCCGATAAATGGATCGTTTTTATAGCTTATGTTATAGGTTTATCAATCGGTATCCACCTGTTAAACTTGTTGACAATCCCTGCTATTGCAATGGTTTACTATTTCCGCCGTACTAAAAACATTACCGTTGGTAATAGCATCCTTACTTTTTTAGCCGGTATAGTGATCCTTGGGCTGGTACAATACGGCATCAGGGGGTATACCATCAAGTTTGCTGCCTATTTTGATCTTTTCTTTGTTAATTCATTAGGAATGGGCTTTGGCAGCGGAGCTTTCTTTTTCATTTTACTGATAGTTGTTGCCCTGGTATTGGGTATCCTTTACAGTATCCGCAAAAAGAAACCGGTATTAAACCTTGCCTTACTTTGCGTTGCATTTATCTATTTTGGATATGGCTCATTTGCTTACATTCCTATCCGCGCAACAGCTAATACTAATTTAAACAACTCACACCCTGATAACGCTTTTACGCTTTACGGTTATCTTAACCGGATCCAGTACGGTGAGGTGCCTTTATTAACCGGGCCTATGTATGATTCGCAGGTTACGGATCAAAAACAAGGTAGCATTATTTACCGTAAAGGTAAAACCCAATACGAAAATGCAGGTCGTAAAACCGACTATGTATATGACCATACCACTGCCTTACCGCGTATGTACAGCACAGATGCTAATGATGTGCAGTTTTACAAACAATGGTTGCGCATTCCTGAGGGGCAATCGCCAACCATGGGCGATAATATGAAATGGATGTTTAGCTGGCAAATGTACCAGATGTACTGGCGCTACTTTTTCTGGAACTTTGTTGGCCGCTATAACGATGCCGACGGACAAACCAGCACCGAGGGTATTGATGGCAACTGGACTACCGGACTATTTGACGGAGGTAAGCACTTACCAAAATCAGTAACCGAGGCTACTACTTATACCCCGCTTTATGCCTTGCCTTTAATAATTGGCTTAATAGGTTTATTTTTCCATGTTAACCGCCGCAGTAAAGATGCTTTGATCGTAGGCTTGCTGTTTTTCTTTACAGGTTTGGCAATTGTATTATATGTAAACCAGGCATCGGTGCAGCCACGTGAGCGTGATTACTCATATGTGGGCTCATTTTATGCCTTTGCTATATGGATTGGGCTCGGCGTAATTGCCATTGCCGAGTTTGGCCGCAAATATATCGACGCAAAACTGGCAGCAATCGGCTCAACCGTGATCGGTTTGCTGGTGTGCCCGGTACTTTTAGCAGCTAAAGAATGGAAAGATCATGACCGCTCAACTAAAATGACACCGCATGATATGGCTTACAACTACCTTATTTCATGTCCGCCAAATGCCATTTTGTTTACTTATGGCGATAACGATACTTATTCGTTGTGGTATGACCAGGAGGTTGAAGGTATTCGTCCGGATGTGCGCATTGTAAACCTGAGCCTGTTTACCGGCGACTGGTATATCCGCCAGATGCAGAAAAAAATGAACAGCTCTGAGCCTCTGCCTATAACTATGCCTTTTGATAAGTATAAAGAAGGAGTAAGGGATGTTATTTATTTTAACGATCAGAAGCTGCCGGGTTATCAGGATATAAAGGAGGTATTTGATTTCATTACCTCTGATGATAAAGCTACACAAGTGCAGTATCAAAGCGGCGATTATGGTAATTACCTGCCAACAAAAAACCTGAAAGTTAATGTTAACCCCGATGAGGTAATAGCTAACGGTGTTGTAAAAGCCGACCAGAAAGATAAGCTGGCAACTGCCATGGAGTGGAAATATACTTCAAACTACGTAACCAAAGAGAACCTGGCTATGTTTGACATCCTGGCACACAATCATTGGAAACGTCCTATCTGTTTTACCACAACCATTGGTAACGAAAACCTGATAGGCTTACAGCCTTACTTATACAAAGAAGGATTTACTTATCACCTGATACCATTTAAACCTGATACGGCACTACATGATCAGCTGAGTAAAACCAATACCGATGTGATGTATGATAACGTAATGAACAAGTTTAAATTCGGCAAGTTCAAAACAGCCAAATATCTTGATCATGAATCAACCTCCATGTTTTACCCGGTAATGGTAACAACTTTCCTTGATTTGGCTCAAAACCTTGTTCAGGAGGGTAAAAATGATAAAGCACTAAAGGTTGTTCAGAAGTACGATGCAGAATTGCCTGATATTTACCCTTATGTAGATGTTGCCGGTCGTAAGTTGTATTTAACACAACTGGCATATCAGCTGCACGATGTAGTATTAGGTAACAAGCTGGCATCAAACATAGATAACTATCTTACCGATCAGCTTGATTATAATGCTTACCTGCTTAGCCAGGACGTAAACAGCATTAGCGGCCGCGACGTACAGATAGGTATGCAGGTATTGAATGGATTGGTTCAGTTTACTAAAGATAACCACCAAACAGCACTTGCAACTAAGTTTGAAAACCAGTTAAAAGGTTATGAAACAAAATTCCGCGCTGTATTAGGCGGAGGACAATAATAAGTTTTGATAATAATTATAGGCAAAGCCATCCCGGTTTCGGGGTGGCTTTGTTGGTTTAAGAGCACATATCCTTCTTCAAATGCATTATTATTACATATACACTACCACGTTAAATATTAAAATAGTTACATCAAATTAACCCGGTTTTCTTTATTTTCAAAGCCTGTATACAAAAGCTTTTAAAATGCGTTTTACGTTTTTCCTTTGTTTGGTGATGTTGTTTTGGTGCAGCGGGGCTGCTTTTGGCGATGCTCCGTCGGTACACATTTCGGCAAAACCATCCTGGCCGGGCATTTTAAAACCTTACAACCAGAAGCCATCTTCGCGCACTATCGAACGTGGATTTTATTACGAGCTTATTGAAGAGCAGGTACAGGTTGAAAAACAAGCCGATTACAATCATATCATCCGCGATATCGTTTCTGAAACAGGTATCCAGAATGCTTCGCAGATCTCCGTCAGTTTTGACCCGGCCTATGAAAGGCTTGATTTTCATGATATTACTGTTTGGCGGGATGGTAAGCCCTTAAACCGTTTAACAGCTTCGGCTTTTAAAGTGATTGCCGACGAGCAGGACCTTTCAAACTTTATATACCAGGGTAGCTTTTCTGCCTTGTGCATACTGGATGATATCCGTAAAGGTGATCGTATTGAGTATTCATATACTATTACAGGGCGTAATCCTATATTGAATGGTATGTTTTGTTCTAATATGTATGTTCAGTGGTATACGCCTATTGCCCATCATTATACAGCCATTATTGCATCGTCCGGGCGGAAACTGAATTTCAAAACTTTTAATAATGTTCCTAAACAAACCATCAGCGAAGCTAATGGCCTGAAATATTATGTTTACGAGGGGTTTCAGGTACCTCCGGCACATGATAATGATAGCCAGCCATCATGGTACAACGAGCGCGGTTTGATACAGGTAAGCGAGTTTGCCAATTGGGGCGAAGTTGCCAGCTGGGCATTGAGCATCAATCCTCCCTCGGTTAATGTTAAGGGCGAACTTGGAGAAAGGGTTGTCAAACTAAAAAAAGATGCGGGTAACGATAAGGAAAAATATTTCAGGGGAGCGGTGCGTACTGTGCAGGAGGAAGTACGGTATATGGGCATTGAAATTGGCGAATATTCGCACCGTGCCAATAATCCTGAAAAAGTATTTAAGCAACGTTATGGCGATTGCAAGGACAAATCATTGCTGTTAGTATCTATGCTGAAAGCCGGTGGCATTGATGCTTCGATGGTTTTGGTAAATGCCGATATGAACGAACATGTAGAGCAGTATATCCCTACTGCTTATGCCTTTAACCATGCCGTGGTAACGGCCAATGTAAACGGAAAGCAGGTTTGGGTTGACGCCACAATGGATAACCAGGGCGGTGAGGGAACAGATATCTACTTTCCGAATTACGGCAAGGGGTTAGTGTTGAAGGCCGGTAGCGACGCGCTTACCACTATTTCGCCATCAAAAGGCGGCCGGGTCATCGGCGAAGATATTTATGCGGTGAAGGATGCTAAATCGCCTGTAATATTCACAGTGAAAACTACTTATACCGGCGATGAGGCCGATTATATGCGGGGTAAACTGGAATCATCGGGCATGGCCGAAACAGAAAAAAATTACCTTGATTATTATGCTAAGATCTACAATAAAATTGAGGCTAAAGACTCGATCATTGTAACAGACGATTTGAAAGCAAACAAACTGATTACTACAGAAACATATAAGATAGGCGATTTCTTTAAAAAAGATTCGACCAGCAATAAGTTAACTGCCGATCTCTTTGCTAATTTTATTTATAACCAGTTCCCGTCAATAACCGGCCGTATCAAAACACCGGTAGCCCTAACATATCCTTATGATGCCAGCTATGCCATTAAAGTAGTTTTGCCGGGCGGATGGAATATTAGCGAAGATCATGATGCTATTGACAGGGACTACTATCGCTATAAATCGGATTTTACAACTGCAGGCGATACCTTGTTACTCAAGTATAGTTTGTCGTTTTTGAAGGATAACGTACCAGCAAGCAAACTCGACGAATTTAAAGCGGATATCAAAAAGCTCAACAATACCAGCTTAGGTTATAGTTTTTCTTACACACCCAGGGGAACCGAGAAGCCGGCAACAATAAACAGTGCATTGGTTTTAGTGGTATTTTTGATAACGGTTGGGCTTATAGTGATGGGCGTATGGCTTTATCAAAGGGAAACACCGGGTATAGTGTTTGCCTACGGATCAACGTTTGTGCCGATAGGGGGATGGTTGATATTAATTGCTATAGGCCTGGCTGCAACGGCATTGGTTACCGGTTCAAATATGGTAACGGGCGATTATTTTAGCCTTCACACCTGGAATATATATCATGGTAGTACTCATGAGCTTAATTTCAGGTTTTTGCTGGTGATAGAGGCAATTGGAAATATTATACTCATGTTGTACGCCGTTTTTTGCCTGGTACTGCTGTTAAATAAGCGCGACATATTGCCTAACTGTATTACCGGATATTTTGCTTTTGGTTTCATTTTTTTCCTGGCCGATTATATTTTGGCTGCAAACATTAGCAGTAAGCTTGCGGAAACGGCGCTTAGCCCGCTTTTAAGGTCAATAGTAACAGCGGCCATATGGATCCCTTATTTTAAACGGTCGTCACGCGTGCAGGAAACGTTTATTGTTCCGCATCCACCCTACAACTATAGCTATGAAGCACCCGGAGTGGCAGAAGAACCAGTATCGTAAATCACTTTAGTAATTACAGGTATTTACAACCGGCTTTTGCTTTTAACCGGCATAATTTTCGGTATTTCACGATATATCGCCAGCTGGCTCTTTTGTGTTAATATTCAAAGCGTTGATATTCAATTGTATGTTTGTGTGGTATAGGGTTTGCAGATGCAAAGCAACTATTTTTCTTATCTTTTGCATAAACAATGACCGGTAAATTGATGTTTCTCCCCGGTGTAAAGCTGCAAATAGGTATTTTTAAAATAAATTTGATTTACTTTTAACAACAAAAACTACGATGAAATTTCAACCGCTGTTAGAACAGGTAAAACAGTACGCTATATCCTATTTTGACGTACATCATGATTCCGACTTAATTTATCATAACCTGAGGCATACCAAAGATGTTGTTGCAGCGGCCACTCAGATAGCTAACCATTACCAGTTGAGTGATGAAGATTTTTTTGTAGTAATCTCGGCCGCCTGGTTTCATGACACGGGATATTTTACCGATAAAAAAGATCACGAATCAAAAAGTGTGGGTATTGCTGCTCATTTTCTTAAACAGCATAAAGTTGAGCAGCCTGTTATTGATAAGGTTTCGGGTTGTATTTTAGCAACAAAAATGCCTCAAAGCCCTGCCGACCTGCTTCAGCAGATTCTTTGTGACGCCGATCTGTTTCACTTAGGCACGGATGATTTTCGCGATAAGAACAAGCTGTTGCGTAAGGAGATGGAAGCAATTAAAAAGCATGACATTGATAAAGATGAATGGCGTGGTTACAATATCGAGTTTTTGCAGGGGCATGAGTATTATACCGACTATTGCCGGCTGCTGCTTAATGATCAAAAACAAAAAAACCTGCAAAAGCTTATCGAAAAGCAAGCCGACTTTGAAGTAAAAGAAACTCCCGCTGTCCTTACTACCAATGCCGATAGCAATACCGTTATTGCTGTTGCAAAAGAGAAGGAGAAAGATAAAGACAATGATGATGAGCACGGTTCAAAAAAACATAAGAACGACAGGCCGGACCGTGGTATTGAAACCATGTTCAGGATCAGTTCAAGTAACCATCAGCGTTTGAGCGATATGGCCGATAACAAGGCCCACATCATGATCACGGTTAATTCCATTATCCTTTCGGCTATCATTAGTTTGGTGCTACGTAAGCTCGATGAGCACTCTAACTTACTGATACCGACTTTTATGCTGCTGTCAGTTAGTTTGGCTACAATGATCTTTTCCATACTTTCAACCCGTCCGTCTATACCTCCGGGATTATTTACACCTGAGGATATCAACAATAAAAAGGTTAACCTGCTGTTTTTCGGTAATTTCTACCGCATGTCATACCAGGATTATAGTGATGGTATGGAAAAAATGATGGAAGACAGGGAGTTTCTGTATGGAAGCCTGATCCGTGATAACTACTCACAGGGCGTAGTGCTTGGAAAAAAATACAGGCTGCTCCGGGCATCGTACAACATATTTATGTTCGGTCTTATCGTATCGGTAATTGCGTTCATCATATCATCATTATTGTAAGCGGTAGGGATACTGCTAAAAACAAAATCTGCTACTATGGAATACTCATTTTTCGACAGGGACCTGAGCTGGTTACTTTTCAATGAACGCATATTGATGGAGGCCGAAAGCGAAGAACTCCCCGTAATGGAAAGAGTAAATTTTCTTGCTATATTCTCATCCAACCTCGACGAATTTTACCGCGTGCGAATGCCGGTTGTAATGGCCCTTCATAAGCTTAATATACTCAGCACAACTGAGCAAAGCGAAGATGTTTTATATAAAGCTCAGCAATTGGTTGAAAGTCAGCAAAATCGTTTTGGTAAGGTTTTCACTAAAAAGCTTATCCCTTTACTAAAGGAAAATAACGTCGATCTGCTGTTCAATGAGCCTATCCCGGTTTCAATAGCTGATAAGGTTAGCGATTACTTTTACAGCCAGGTACTTGCTTTTTTGCAGCCCATTGATCTTGTGGGCGGCAAAAAACAATTCTTTCCTGAAAATAACCGGCTTTATTTTTTGGTGAACCTTGAACTAACCGATGGAAAAGAACGCTCGGTTATTGTTAACATTCCGTCAAACCAATTACCACGTTTTTTTAGTGTTAATGGGGATGGTAAACAGTATATCATATTTCTTGATGATATTGTACGGTATAACCTCGATAAGATATTCAAAACGGAAAAAATAAAAGGCTGTTACAGCTTCAAAATAACCCGCGATGCAGAGCTTGAACTAAGTGATGATTATGACGGTGACGTTCAGGAACAGATAGAAAAACAGCTTCAAAAACGGGACCAGGGATTGGCAACACGTTTTCTGCATCAGCCAGGTATTCCGTTGAGGATATTACATTTAATAGAAGATAAACTGGGTGTACAGGGATCAAGTATTGTGGAGGGTGGCTTTTATCATAACCTTAAGGATTTGATGGGTTTACCTGTCGGTATTCCTGGTTTGAGGTATACAAAATGGCCGCCACTGGTAAACAGGCAGATCAGTGCCGATGAATCCATATTTGATTATATAGATAAGGGTGATTGTATTTTTCATGCGCCTTATCAGTCGTACAACGCTATCCTCCGTTTTTTTAACGAGGCAGCCATTGATGAAAGTGTTGAAGAAATTTCAGTAACGCTTTATCGTGTAGCCAGCGATTCGCGTATTGTGAACGCGCTTATCAACGCTGCACAAAGCGGCAAAAAGGTACGGGTACTTGTTGAGCTGAAAGCCCGTTTTGATGAGGCCAATAATATTAAATGGGCTAAAAAATTAAAAGCAGCCGGTGCCAATATCATTTACAGCGATAAAGCTATAAAGGTGCATGCCAAGGTGGGTTTAGTAAAGCGCCTTGTTGATGGCCGGGTAAAATATGCCGGGCTTTTGGCAACAGGTAACTTTAATGAAAGTACAGCTGCTTTTTATACCGATCATATCATGATGACAGCCAACCCGCAATTACTGCGTGAAATGGACTTGCTGTTTATCTATCTCGGAAAAAAAGCAAAATCGGCAGAGGGGTATGATATCGATTTTAAACACCTGCTGGTTGCCCAGTTTAATTTACAATCACGGTTTATTGAGTTGATTGACAGGGAGATTGAGCAGGCACGTAACGGAAACCCGGCAGGCATCACCATAAAGCTGAACAATCTTGAAGAGCGGGTACTTATAGGTAAACTTTATGAAGCATCGCAGGCGGGCGTAAAGATCAGGATGATAGTGCGTAGTATTTGTTGTTTAATACCAGGGGTACCAGGTATGAGCGAAAATATCACAGTAAGGCGTATTGTTGACCGCTACCTGGAGCATGGCCGCATTTTTATATTCCACAACAGCGGTAACCAGGAAGTATTCATGGGCTCGGCCGACTGGATGAACCGGAATATTTATCGTCGCATCGAGGTATGTTTCCCTGTTTATGACGAACGGATCAGGAATGAGGTAATAAACATGATTGATGTTCAGCTGGCAGATAATGTGCAGGCCGTAAAATTAAATGAACAATTGCAAAATATAAGGGTTGATAAAACTGAGCCGCAAGTACAATCGCAGCGGGCCATTTATGAACTTTTACAGCAAAAAGAATATGAAAGGGTTTAAAAAACAAGGTGTTAAACGAAAATTGGCTGTTTTTGCAATGGCTATGTTTGCCGTTGCTGCTGGTTTTTTAATTATCTCATGTAAAAATAAAGAGAAAGCTATCCCCTTAAGTCCGCCGGGGTATGATCTTAATAAACCTGTTAAATACAAGATGCCCGATGATTTGACGGAGATTTCCGGCTTTGCATTTCACAACGGCAAAAATGATTCGGTGTATGCCGAGCAGGACGAAGAAGGTTTTTTATTTAACCTGAAACTGGGCGATAAAAAAGCCAGCTACACCAAATTTGCCAAAAGCGGCGATTATGAAGATGTGGCAATTTGCCGCGAGCAGGTGATCATGCTTAAAAGCGATGGTATATTATTCACTTTTCCTTTTAGCCAGGTTAGAACCAAGGAAGTGGCTAATGTAAAGAAAACTAAAGGTGAACTTCCGGAGGGCGAATTTGAAGCCATGTGTGCCGACGATAAAACCGGTTTGGTTTACGTGCTTTGCAAGCATTGTGCCGACGAAAAAACATCAAAAAGCAGCAGCGGTTACATTTTGAAATTACAGCCGGACGGGATGCTGAAACAAGCGGGCAGTTTTGCAATTGATGTTAAGGAAATTGAACGCCTGGCCAATAAAAAACGTGTGCCCTTCCGTCCATCGGCCATGGCGAAAAATACCTTCACAAACGAGTGGTATATCCTTTCGTCAGTAAATAAAATGCTGGTAGTGACTGATGTTAACTGGAAAGTAAAAAACGTGTACCCTTTAAGTGTCACTATATTTAATCAGCCCGAAGGCATGGCATTTGATAACCAGCGCAACCTATACATTTCAAACGAGGGCGACCAATTGAGTGCCGGTAATATTTTGAAATTCAGCTTTATAAAATAGCATTTGTAAATTATTGCTATTTTAAACAACATACACCTTAACCAAACCATCATGATTAAAAAATTACTCTTACTGTTTGTTTTGTTACTGGGTTTTTGCGGTGCACAAGCTCAGGATTCGATACAATACCGCATGATCCTGATTGGTGACGCCGGCGAGATGGACATGCAGCAAAGTGCGGTTCTAAAGCATGCTGCTGCTAATGTGCTAAAAAATAAAACCTCGGTATTTTATCTTGGCGATAATATTTATCCGCGTGGTATGGGCTTACCCGGCAGCCCTGAAGAGGCCGAAACCCAAAAAATCCTGAAATCACAATATCAGCCAATGCGTGCAGCCGGAGCGCCGGTTTATTTTATTCCCGGCAATCATGACTGGGATAAGATGGGGCCGCTTGGTTTGGCTAAAATAAAAAGACAATGGGAGTTTTTAGATCAGCAGGGTGATAAGCTGCTGAAAATGGTGCCCGAAAATGGTTGTCCTGATCCGGTTGAGATCAATCTTACCAATGACCTTACGGTAATAGCCTTCGATAGTGAATGGTGGTTATACCCTTTTAGCAAAAGCAACCCCGGTGCCGAATGCGATTGCAAAAACAAAGATGATATTGCCGATAAGATCAAACTGATTTTTGAACACAATAAAAATAAAGTGATCATATTGGCATCGCATCATCCGTTTCAGAGTTATGGTACGCATGGGGGCTACTTTTCATTAAAGGATCATATCTTTCCGCTTACTGTAGTTAATAAAGATCTTTGGGTACCGCTGCCCGTTATCGGTTCTCTATATCCGTTTTTGCGCTCCACATTTTCAAACCCCGAAGATCTGGGACACCCGCTGTATAAAGATATGATCAAAAAGGTTGACGCCGTTTTTGCCGGTTTTCCCAATCTTATCCATGTAGCCGGGCATGAGCACGGCCTGCAATTTATCAAAAGCAAACAGGTGCAGGTGGTAAGTGGGGCGGGTGCCAAACAAACCTATGCCATAAAAGGTAAATATTCGCTTTTTGCCGATGCTACGCAGGGGTTTGTAACAGCCGATATGTTGATAGACAAACGGATGCGCTTTACTTACTATATAGACAGTGATCAGGGTGTTAAGCAGGTGTTTACCTATACACAGCCATACACACCGGTAAAGAACGTTCCGGATACCTTGCATACACCCATTAAGGCTGATAGCATGATAGTCAGGGTTCATCCCAAATATGATAGTGTAAGTAATTTTCACCGCCGCTGGTTTGGTGAAAACTATCGTAAGGAATGGGCCGCCGAAACAAAATTGCCGGTGATCAGGCTGTCGCAAATTCATGGTGGTTTAAAAGCCGAAAGTATTGGCGGCGGTTTCCAAACACACTCGCTTCGTTTAATTGACAAGGATGGCAAGGAGTGGGTGCTACGGAGTGTAGAAAAGCAGCCGGAAAAAATACTGCCTGATGAATTTCAGGAAACCTTTGCTAAAGATTGGGTTAATGATGCCATGAGCGCCCAGCACCCTTTTTCGGCATTGATAGTGCCGCCGCTGGCTACCGCCGCCCGTGTGCCTCATGCAAACCCCATAATCGGCGTTGTTTCGCCCGATCCGGTTTTGGGACAATATGCCAATATTTTTGCCAATAGGGTTTGTTTACTTGAAGAGCGCGAACCGGGCGGCAAATCGGATAATACGGTGAAAATGATAGGTAAAATGTTAGAGGATAACGATAATACTGTAGACGGCGAAGAATTTTTACGCGCCCGTTTGCTCGATTTACTTATTGGCGATTGGGACAGGCACGGAGATCAATGGCGCTGGCGCGATGAGGATAAAGGGAAAGGTAAATTTTACACCGCCGTTCCCCGCGACCGCGATCAGGTGTTTTATACCAACCAGGGGGTGTTGCCTACCATAGCCGCACAGCCCTGGATAGCACCAAACCTGCAGGGTTTTAGCGGAGAAATATACAATATCAAATACTCGTTATGGAAAACCATGTTTATGCAAAGGTGGCCATCTATCCAGTACAGTCATCAACAGTGGACAAAAATTGTGAACGATTTTGTTGCTGCCGAAACTGATGAGGTATTAGAGGCTGGTTTAAGACGCTTGCCGGAGTCATCGTATAAATTGAGACATGATGTATTACTGAAACAACTGAAAGAACGCCGGGCCAATATACCTGCCGAAATGGAGTACTATTATAAGTTTATCAACAAAATAGTTGATATCCATACTTCCAACAAAAATGAGCTGGTAACCGTAAAGGATGAACCAAATGGCAGTCTTAACGTTATTATTAATAAGATAAATAAGAGTGGTGAAGTTAAGGATACGCTCATGAACCAGAATTATCATCCCGATATTACCAAAGAGCTTCGCATTTATGTAAGTGGCGGCGATGATAAAGTGGTGCTTGATAATGCCACTTCGCCAATAAAACTGAGGTTTATTGATAGTACCGGCACTAAAACTTACAATATTGTAAAATCGGTTAATACGGTGCAATTGTATGACAGGGGCAAAAAGCTCAGCATTACCGGCGATGAGTCAAAAGTTAACAAGCATATAGATAAGGATAGCGCAAATACATCTTACCTGCGTGTCAATCTTATGAACGTAATAGCGCCGCTGGCCAATATTTCTTACAATCCGGATGAAGGGGTATTGCTTGGTGCCGGTTTTAAATATACACATCAGGAAGGTTTTCAAAAGCTGCCGTATAATGATGTTCAAACCGTGTTTGCCAGTCACTCGTTCAGTACCAAGGCATTCAAGGTCAGATATAGCGGCGAGTGGATCCATGCCTTTGGAAAAGCCGACTTTTTAATGGATGGCCAGCTCGATTATCCTGATAATATCAACTTTTTTGGCAGGGGGAATGAAACCCAGTTTATAAAGGTTGGCGACTATCGTAAATACCACCGTACCCGCTTCACTAATTTTACGTTCAGCCCGGCTTTCAGATGGCGTAATGAATCTGGTACTTCTGTAACGGTAGGCCCTGCCTTTCAGTACTATAAATTAGATGTTGATGACAATGAGGGCCGATTTATTACATATCCGTTACTGACAAACGCGCCAGACAGTTATACCTTTGATAAAACAAAAATGCACGCCGGTATAGTTGTTAACTTTACCAGTGATAAACGCAATGATAAGGTGCTGCCGGCCTGGGGAAGTTTTATAAATATTAAGCTTCAGGAGTTTAAAGGCTTAAATAATAACTCCACAAGTTTTGCTCAATTAATACCCCAGGTTGCATTATATAAAAGCCTAACCGCTAAAAACAGTATAGTTTTAGCTGATAGGGTAGGCGGTGGTATCACCATTGGCAAAACTGCCTTTTACCAATCATTGTTTTTAGGCGGGCAGGATAATTTGTTAGGCTACAGGTTGTACAGATTTGCCGGTCAGCATAGTTTTTATAATAACCTGGAACTGCGTATTAAGCTGAGTGATTTTGCTAGTTACATAGTTCCCGGCCAGATAGGTGTTATAGGCTTTTATGATATAGGCCGTGTTTGGGAAAACGGACAAAGCTCAGATAAATGGCATAATGGCACCGGAGCCGGTTTTTATGTTGCACCGGCAAGACTGGCAGTTATTAAAATAATTGCCGGTTACTCTGAAGAAGGATGGTACCCTTATCTTTCAACCAGTTTCAGATTTTAATGAAGGGTAAAATTGTAATTAAAAAATGCACACAGAAGTACTCAATATAAGCAAAAACGAATGTACTATTTGCCAGGTTGAAACATGCCTGACATTTAATCCGTTCGTGGCGCATTTAAAAGAACGGATTGCTACCGAAAAAACACTCAAAAGCGAGTTTTACCGCTACGTTTTAGAACGTTTTGAGCATGATATATGTATTGACCTGGATATGCGGCCAACAGACGCAGAGAAATACAGGGAAATGCTTGAGCTTATTTATTCGATACTTACGCCGCCAATTGCCAACGAAAAGGAATTTCACTGGGCGCTGAGCACACCGGTACCTGATAAGATATTTTTCAGCACCGAGGCCTTTTATGAGTTTCATTCAAGCCATCATTCAAATTTATACGCGCTGAATGTACCTAAAAATGAAATGTTTAGCGACAGGCAAAAACGTTTCATTTACAACCTCATTCTTGAGCGGATGTATGGTTTTTCATCAGCAATGAAGAATGAGTTACTTTTTTCATACGAAGATCCTGAAACAGGCCTTTCAAGATATTTTAATATCCACACTGATGCCCGTTTTGTTGAAATAGAACTTAATGGGGAGTTACCTAAACTTAGCTTTGATACTATTGAACCATATTTACATTCACATACCAGTCTTGAGGCAATTGAAAAGGTAATCCCACTTAATATTTTTAAGTTCAAAGGGTTTTCTATAATTACCTTAACGGATGTAACCCTGACGCACGCGCTTGAAAATATCCGTACCGAACTGGTTAATCATTCGGCAAATGAAGAGGAGCAGTATGCACACATCATCAGCTCGCTTAAAACCCTTGCCGAAAGTACCGGTATCGAGTTTGGGCTTATGCCTTTTTTAACCATTAACAACGAGCCTATATTTGATAATGACGAATGCTCAAGAAGTATTTTGCTTAAGGCTGCAAAAGATTTTAATCTGGCCGAAGAAACTTTTGATGCCATTATTGATGACTATAATCAAAACCCGAGGCCAATTTTCTTTAACTCCATTACGGATGAGAAAATAGGTAAGTTTCCATTTTTGCAGGTGTTAAAACAGGCAGGCATTAAATCATATGGAATTTTCCCGGTATACTACAACAAAAAAAACGTTGGTATAATGGAAGTATACTCATATAAGGAAATTGTTTTTTATGAAAAGCTGCTTTCAAAGTTACAGTCAACAATACCACTTATTGCCCAGTTACTGCAAAACAGTATCGACCAGTTTGAGGCCCGTATTGCAGGCGTTATCAAAAATAAATTTACATCGTTACAACCATCTGTTCAGTGGAAGTTTAATGAAGTAGCCTGGAAATATGTTAAAGAAAAAAGGAAGAAGAAAAAGAACCAGGAAATAGAAACGGTAGCTTTTCAAAATGTTTACCCTTTATTTGGGGCAATTGATATCCGTAACTCCACCGTTGAGCGCAACAGCGCCCTGCAGGAGGATTTGAAAAGCCTGCTCACCATCCTCATCGAAACTCTGCGGGCGTTAAATGAACATATCCATTTAAGTTTAACCGGTAAACTGGTATCTAAATGCGAGGAGTGGCTTGAACGTATAAGCGGGTATATTACTACCAATGATGAGTTGATGCTTGATACTTTCCTGCATAATGAGGTTGACCCGTTTCTGGAGCATTTCAGAAATAATTATCCGGCCGAAAAGGAAACCATTGATAGGTATTTTAATGCCATGAACGAGGAAACCGGCGCGTCATTTGAGCACAGGCGTAACCTGGAAACATCAATGCAACTGATTAATACTTCTATCAACCAGTATCTGGAGCAGGCCCAGACAGAAGTACAGGAATCATTTCCCTGTTATTTTGAAAAATTCCGCACTGATGGCGTGGAGTATGATATTTATATAGGGCAGTCAATTGCGCCGCACAGGGTATTTGATATGCTGTATCTTAAAAATATCCGTTTATGGCAGTTACGGTCGATGGCTGAGATAGCTCGGATGACAAATGAGCTTGGTGACCAGTTATCACGACCGCTGCAAACCACACATTTGATATTTATCCATTCAAATGCTATAGACATCAGTTTCAGAAACGATGAAAGGCGTTTTGATGTAGAGGGGGCCTATAATATCCGTTACGAGGTGATCAAAAAACGTATCGATAAGGTTTTGGTGGCAGGGACTTTTGAACGCCTTACTCAGCCCGGAAAAATAGCAATGGTGTATTTTAATCCGGCAGAAGCCGCAGAATACGACGAATATATCCGGTACCTGCAGGTTCAGGGATATCTGCTTGATGACCTGGAATATCTTGACCTGGAAGAGTTGCAGGGCGTTACCGGCTTAAAAGCTTTAAGGGTTAGTGTTAACTACCAGTTGCCATTATTGAATAGCTAAGAGCAAATAATCAAGCATAAAGTTTAAGGCTCAAAGCGAAAAGAAACTTTATCAGGCTCGAACCCTTTGAGCTTGATAAGATTTTACTTTACAACACTTTTTTCATCAACAAACAGTTTGCTTGTCGCTGCCTAATATAAACTCATGGCTGCTGAATACTTCGAAGCCATGTTTTTTGTAAAAGGCAAGGGCTTTTTGATTATGTTCCCAAACGCCAAGCCAAATGTATTGCAGCTTTTTTATAGCGGCCTCTTTTATAGTAAAATCAATAAACTGATGGCCGGCCTTTTTACTATGATGCTCAGCTAAAACGTAAATGCGTTCTATCTCAACGGCGTTTATATCCTGAAATTCTGTTTGGGCAGGGCCGTAGTTAAGTTTGAGATAACCGATCACTTCATCATTAAGTATTGCAAAGAAAAAGTGGGAGTTAGGATTGTTAAGTTCTGACTGTATTTTTTGCAGCGTAAAGGCGATAGTTGAATACGCCTCCATATCGTCGGCCTTATTTAAATGCGCAAAAAAATAAAAAAACGTTTTTTTACTTAAGGCCAATAATTCTTCAGCATCGGCCAATGTTAGTTTTTTAATTGTAACAGTTTCAGCAACCATCGTTAATCAAACTGTTCCTGCAGGCGCACCAGCCTGTCTATCATCAGGTTTAGTTTTTCTTCCTCGTTTTTAAACATACGTGGCTTAAGATAAAAGGTAGTGAATAAAAACCATACAGCAATTGAGCTGTAGGTCACTATCTTGAATGCTAATGAAGAGTGTTCAAGTACCTCAACAAAATACATGGCCAACCCGGCGCTTATCATAAGTATATAGATGTAATAAAACCAGCCTATTACCTTCGACCGGCTTTTTTGATACTCTTTAAGACTATGCAGGTATTCGGTTGGGTTCAGCGTTGCGTCCTGTTTGCTCAGGATATGATAATGTCTTAAAATTAAAGAAAGGTACATGAGCATGGTAACCAATACTATCAAAATACCTATTGTGGTTACAGTTGATTTGAATGCCAGGAAAAATGTAACGATAAACGCAAATGCCGCGATGGCCACCATGGCTACTATAGTCCAGTACAACTTGTTAGTTATGCTGCGGATCCCCTTCTTTACTTGCTTCAGCACCTCATCCACCGAAAGCTGATCTGGTTTTGGCTGTCCCTGCCAAACCGACATCAAATGATCAAAGTCTTTCATACTGGTTATATAACTCCGTTAATTTTTGTTTGATACGATAAATTTTCACCCTCAGGTTTCCTTCTGATATACCCGAAATTTCGGCAATTTCGGGGTACGGTACTTCATCAAGCACCATGGTTATAATAATCCTTTCTGATTCTTCCAGTTTTGAAATACATTTGTACAGCAAAGCCACCTGCTCGTTTTTATCCGATAGCTCTTCCCGTTTTGTTTCAGCTAATTGTGGAGTAAGTTCGTCTTTGGCCTGGCGTTTTTCCGAGCGCAAATAGGTTAAACAGGTATTTACAGCAATACGGTAAATCCAGGTTGATATCATGGCCTGGTTACGGAATTTCTCTAAATTTTGCCAAACCTTTAAAAAGGTTTCCTGTAACAGGTCGTTGGCGGCATCGTCATCGCCGGTATAACCATAGCACAGATGGAATATCTTTTTAGAATTAGCTTCATATATCTGCTTGAATGCTGCTTCTTTGTTGGCCACTTCAGTTAATTTTATATTTAGACGATGTTAAGCTTTATATGTTACAACAAGTGATCATTCTTTTTAAACCAGCCAAGTTTGGTTTCGGCATCGCTTATTAAATTGTTGTAACTGTCCTGGTAATCAAATTGTAAGTCTTCATGGAGCTTGTTGATCAACCCGCGGATCTTTTCAACCTGTCTTGTTAATATCAGCCTTAAAGGTTTGTATGATGTACGCCTGTCGGCATATTCAACATAATTTTCGCAAAAATTGATCAATAATTCGATCTCGGCACCTTTTGAGGCCATGAATTTAGTGTACTTGCTTAACAGTCTCAGTATTTTGCGCATGCCCTTTGCAGCGTTGTAGCTCAATGACGATAGCTGACTGAACATGAACCCTGCTTCGGCCTTTACCTTTTCAACAAAGGCGGCTTCATCATGGGCCTCAAAAAGGAGATAGGCAAGGAGCTCCTTATTTTCCTTTTTGTAGCGCGCCAAGCGGAGCATCAATTCGGCAAGCTGCTCAGTAGGCAGGTGCTGAATTTCCTTTTTTATATGTTGTAATCCGTAGGCTGTGGTGCTCATGATATAAATACGTTGCCAAAATACTAATTGTTTAAATATTCTTTCACGAATGACTTTGCAGTTCAATAAAATTAAAATGAATTACACGAATGCAGACGGGACTACCATTCGTGCAATTCGTTTTAATTCGAAATAATTAGTGGAGAAATTACAACACGACTTCTTTGAGGCGATAATTTTGTTTCTTCATTTAACTTAATCATAAAATAGAATATTCCGTTGCCTGTTTAAACCGCCCGTAAATTTTGTAGTTTTGCAGGCTTATTAAATTAAATGAAAAAAAGCAGACTGACGCTCTTCATTTTTATTGCACTGGTATTGGGTGTGGTAGCCGGTTATATTTACAATACCTACGTTTTTGCCGATTTGAATAAGCAGCTAAGTACCGCCGGTGCAGCTATTAAAACAATCGACAAAACCATTGAAGGGTTACCCGATACAACGGTGTCTGCCTATAAAGACCTTAAATTGCAAAGAATAGCCCAGGTAAAACTCCAAAGCCAGGCTACGGATGCAAGGGAAGATAAACTTGAACTTTACAATATCCTGAGCAAAATTTTCCTTAACCTCATTAAAATGATTGTTGCCCCATTGGTGTTCACCACACTGGTGGTAGGCGTAGCCAAGGTAGGGGATATCAAGGCCGTTGGCCGGATTGGCGGTAAAACAATGCTGTGGTTCATCAGCGCAACGCTGGTATCCTTATTATTAGGAATGCTGCTGGTTAACCTGTTTGAGCCGGGTAAAACAATGCACCTGCCGCTTCCGGATAGTCATTTAAGTACAGGCATCAAAAAAACGGCATTGTCATTAACCGAGTTTGTTGGTCATGTTTTTCCGAAAAGCTTTATTGAGGCGATGGCTAATAACGAGATCTTACAGATTGTTGTATTCTCTTTGTTTTTTGGGGTGGCTACTGCGGCAATAGGCGAGCAGGGTAAAATAGTGATCAAAGCAATGGATGCCTTTGCTCATGTAATCATGAAAATTACAGGCTATGTAATGAAAATGGCACCATTAGCCGTGTTTGGAGCAATTACCGCTGTTGTAGCTAAACAAGGAATAGGCGTACTTTCAACCTATGGCATTTTTATCAGCGAGTTTTATTTTTCGCTGATCGTACTTTGGTCGGTAATTATATTGGCGGGGTATATTGTATTAAGAAAGCCGGTATTCAGGCTTCTTAATAGCATTAAAGATGCCATGCTGATAGCATTCAGTACTTCAACAAGTGAAGCGGCTTATCCAAAAGTATTAGAAGAATTGGAGAAATTTGGCTGCAGTAATAAAATAGTGAGCTTTGTATTGCCATTGGGCTATTCATTTAATTTGGATGGTTCCATGATGTACATGACCTTTGCATCATTATTTCTGGCGCAGTCATATGATATTCATCTTTCGTTCGGGCACCAGTTATCCATGTTATTGGTGCTGATGCTAACCAGTAAAGGAGTGGCCGGCGTGCCAAGGGCTTCGCTGGTGGTAATTGCTGGTACGTTGGCTATGTTCAATATCCCGGAGGCAGGTTTGTTTTTGCTGATCGGTATCGATCCGTTGTTAGACATGGGGCGTTCGGCCACCAATGTGCTTGGTAATGCTATGGCGACAGCAGTAGTGAGCAAATGGGAAAGGGAAGAGGTAGGAACTCAAATAATAAGAGAATAAAACAATCGTCATTGCGGAAAGCCATGGGGGAAACCCTGAAAAAGCAGTGATGCCGTGCAAAATACATTTTAAGGATGGTGCAGGGGCCGCGTTAGGGATTGCAGTGTAAAGCCCACAGCGCGGGTTGGGTATGCGGGTAAGAAAGGCGAGGACTTGTAACGAAAAGCCCGGCCCGTTAGCTAACGGGAACGCCCATGTTTATAAATAGAATTAATAATCAATAACTTACAATTACGTTATTATAAAGAATGACGACAACCGACCAAAGAGGAGTTATAATATCTATAAATCAATTATAGCTATTAATAATCTCCGATAAGCAGAGCCGCTCTGCATAGTTCGCGATTGCTTCGTACCTCGCAATGACATAAGAAAAAATAATTTCACTAATTCACTAACGCACTAATTCACTAATTAATTAAATATGTCTCCCCGTTTAAAAAAAGTATTTCTGATTATGACTGTTGTGGTACCGTTTATACTGTACTGCGTTTATTATTATGGCATGATGATCAAAAATGCGCCATACCGTTTCGTTGATTTTGAATCAATGAGTTTTCAGTACGGTCATAAAGATAGCCTTGTAAATAAATATGATTCACATACAGGCACGTTTCAATATCTCGACAAGCGCGATTCGTTGGTTAAAGAGCATTTGCGCTTAACTAAAGACGACTTGTTATATTTGCACCGTAAGGCTGCCGATTTAGGCTTTTGGGACTTCCCGTCAAAGGAAACCGGTGATACATCGGCTGCTGCCGCAGGCAAAACCGTTAGGTACATCATTGAGTTTAAATACAAGGAAAAAACCAAGCGTGTAATTTTTGATACCGACTATTTGGGCAACCCTAAACTCATTGACGCTAACCAACGGCTGATACGAGAGATACAGGATAAACTTACCGACGTTGAAAATCGCGGTAAAAAATAAAATACGGGTGTGTTGTTTATTAAATAATCAATCCCTATATTTGCACCTCGAAATTTAAAACAATATTTAACAAACATGTACGCAATAGTAAGTATAGCAGGACAGCAATTTAAAGTTGCTAAAGACCAGCAGATCTTTGTACACAGGCTACAAGGCGATGAAGGCGCTAATATTGAATTTGACAGTGTATTGTTAGCAGAAAACGAAGGTAAATTCAAATTAGGTTCTGATTTGAAAGGCGCTAAGGTATCGGCTAAGATCGTGTCACATTTAAAAGGTGATAAAGTAATTATCTTCAAAAAGAAAAGAAGAAAAGGTTACAAAAAGAAAAACGGTCACCGTCAGCAATTTACCAAAATTGAGATCACCGGTATTACATTATAATTAAAGGTTAAACCGGAGTTGTTCTGCAATTCCATAAAAATATAAGAAATGGCACATAAAAAAGGGGCCGGTAGTTCCAGAAACGGTCGTGAGTCACATAGCAAACGTTTAGGTATCAAGATTTTCGGTGGTCAGCCAGCAATTGCAGGTAACATCATTGTACGTCAGCGTGGTACTAAACACAACCCAGGTTTAAACGTTGGTCTTGGTAAAGATCATACTTTATTTGCCCTGGCTGAAGGTATCGTAGTTTTCAAAAAGAAAGCTGATAACCGTTCATACGTTTCAGTAGTTCCATTTGAGGCTGAAGTTGAAGAAGTAGCTGCACCTGCACCAAAAGCAAAAAAAGCCGCTGTAGCTGTTGAAGCTCCTGCTGCTGAAGAAGCTCCAAAAGCAAAGAAAGCTGCTGCGCCAAAAGCTAAAAAAGAAGAAGCTGCTGATGCTGCTGAAGAAACTGTAGCTGAGTAATCAGTTAACAAATATTAGGATATAAAAAATCCCGGTCAGTTTTGATCGGGATTTTTTGTTTTGAGGTTATGTGAAAAATCTTTGGATTATTCAGGACGGCGATCTCTCATTAGAGATAAAAGAGAAGAGCGTCATTGCGAGGCACGAAGCAATCCCCGATTAGCAGAGTCCCTCTGTATAGTTTGGGATTGCTTCGTGCCTCGCAATGACGCTTTTTTATGTTATGATATCTTTGAAAATAGGACACATTCGAAATTTGCTTGTCCTTATTCGATGATCAGCTTCTTCAGATAATAAGTATCCGGATCAATAACCGGCATACTTTTGCTTGTTATAGTGATGCCCTTTTTGTCAAGTGTATAACGCTTTGTAACGCCGTCAATATTAATATCAACAGGCAAAGCCATATCTATATTTAGCAATTGAACCTGGTACCTGTCGCCGCGCTGGGCTTTTACATGTACTTCCAGTTTATTGACAGAGTAGATGTACAGATCAAACAGCGGTTTCAGATCTCTACCCGCAGCTTTGCTAAAATACTGGATTACATCATCTGTATTGACCAAATTGCTGTAAGTATAACGCGGATCGGTAACGAAGCCTTTAAGGGTAGGGAAGAAGGTGCTGTCGCCCATAATATACCTGAGGGTGTGCATAAAGAATGCACCCTTGCCATAGATATCTCCATTGTAAGCCGATTCTTCGTCGATGTCTTTTCCCATTACAATAGGAACCTTATTGCCGAATGATAATGCCGAATTTTGGAAGAATTTGATATAAGCTTTTTCACCTTCAAATTCCCGCACATACAGTGCATCGCCGTAAGTACAGATCCCTTCATGGATCCAGTAATCGGCCCAATCTTTAGCCGTTACTTTATTGCCCCACCATTCGTGACCAAACTCGTGATGCATTAAGCCGTCATAATCTTCACCGCCAACTTTGGTATATTTAAATTTAGCACCATAAGCATTCATGGTTTGGTGTTCCATACCCAGGTGAGGGGTTTCAACAATCCCGATCTTTTCTTTTACCCATGGATATTCACCAAAGTATTTTTCTTGTTCTTTAATAGTTTTTACAAAAATATCCAGGTGGTGTTCGGCTTTGGCGGCATGTTCTTTTAATACATAAAACTGGATAGGAACCTGGTGCCCATCAACGGTGGTGTACGGACGGGTTACAACAGTATAGTCACCGGCATTAAACAAGATGCTGTAATTGTTAATGCTGTATTTGGTTTGCCAATGGAATGTTGCTGTTCCCTTTTGCCTGGTAATACCTTTCAATAATCCCGGCCCGGCAACCACCAAATCTTTAGGGACTGTGATGAACATATCTACACCCTCGTTTGGTTCGTCGGATGGATGATCTTTACAAGGGAAATATAATTTGCCGCCTGTACCTTCGGCGGTAATAGCCATCCATTGGTGCCCTGTTGAATCACGGGTCCAGATAAAGCCGTCATCCCATGGCGGACGACGGGCAACATGGGGCTTGCCGCCATAAATCACTTTTATGCTTGCTTTACCGGCAGGAAGCTCTTTGCCAGTATTAATAGTAATGAGGTTGTTTTTGTAATCAAATGGCTCCTGCTTACCGTTTACCAAAACCTTGCTGATGCTCAACGAATCTAACAGATCAAATAATAAAACTTTGGTAGGTTTTGCCATGATCACATCGATGGTGGTAAAGCCATCGATAGTTTTCTGTACAGGATCCACAGCCAGCGAAATGGTATAATGGCGCACATCCATTATGGCCTGCTCTGGTTTGAGCTTACCGCCTGATGTTAGGGTTTGCGCATGGAGAGCGACTGATGCTAACAGGAGTGCTAATGCACAAAAGATCTTTTTCATTTAACTATTTGAGCTAACCGTTCGATTTTAATTTAATGTTTTAATATAAATCAATTCTCTCTCACCAGCAAGCCATCTGCAAAATCGCGGAGGTATTGTTTATGCTCTTCAGGTAAATTAATGGCATCAAGAGCTGCAAAGGCTTTATCTGCATAAGTTTGCATAGCCTCTTCGGCGTGTAGCCTGATATCAAGTTCGTTATATATACTGGTTATGGCTTTAACCTTCTCTGCACTATCAAATTCGGCAGCGTTTAGCCAGTGGTTCAATGTTTGAGCCTGGCTGCCTTTAGCCAGCTCAAGGGCGCGAATAAGCAAAAAGGTTTTTTTATTGGAGATGATATCCCCGCCAACCTGTTTGCCAAATTTTTCGGGATCGCCGTAAACATCCAGGATATCATCCTGAAGCTGGAATGCGATGCCAAGATTTACCCCAAACGAATCGATCAGATCAGCATCAGCTAATGCAGCACCACCTATGATAGAGCCTATCTTTAACGTACCACCAAGCAATACCGCTGTTTTAAGGCGAATCATATTGATGTACTCGTCAATACTTACGTCGTTTCGCTGTTCAAAGCTCATGTCAATCTGCTGGCCTTCGCATACGCCCGTTGCGGTATCATTGAAAACATCAAGCACTTTCCGTAAAATGCTGTCGTCAACTTTCATCATCATGCGGTTGGCCTCCACCATCATCGCATCACCCGAGAGGATGGCTACATTGGCGTTCCACTTTTCGTGTACAGTTACTTTACCACGGCGTAAAGGTGCCTTGTCCATGATATCATCATGCATTAGGGTAAAGTTGTGAAATACCTCAATGGCAAGTGCAGGCTCAATTGCCTTTTCAACGTCACCGCCAAAAAGGTCGCAAGCCAGCAGGAGCAGGGCTGGGCGCATGCGCTTGCCGCCAATAGATAAAATATAGCTTATAGGTTCGTACAAATCGGCTGGATAGGCAGGATAACTTAGCTTGCCGACTGCATCGTTTATTAGTAACTGTAAATCTGTAAGTTGTTTCATTTATTTAGTGAGTGGTTCATTAGGTTGATTAAGTGAGTGGTTTCAGCGTTTAACTCAATCAACTACTCACCCAATCAACCATTCACCAATTATCAATCTTGTACCAGTGAAAAATCTATCTGTTTTTTGGTTAGGTCAACGTGTTTTACTTTGATCTTTACTTCATCGCCAAGCTGGTAAATTTTCTTTTTACGCTGGCCTATGATGGCATAGTTTTTCTCATCCAAAGTATAAAAATCGTCCGAAATATCGCGCAGGCGGATCATGCCTTCACATTTGTTTTCGATTATCTCCACATACATACCCCATTCGGTAACTCCAGAAATGATGCCCATGAAGGTGTTGCCAACCTGGTCGCGAAGATACTCAGCCTGCTTGTATTTTACAGAAGAACGTTCTGCATCTGCCGCCTTTTTTTCCATTAAAGAGCTGTGCGAACATAGCTTTTCATAAAACTCGGCATTGGCCGATTGACCGCCGTTTAAATAATGGAACAATAACCTGTGTACCATCACATCTGGGTAACGGCGAATTGGCGAAGTAAAGTGGGTATAGTGGTCAAAAGCCAAACCGTAATGGCTGCTGCTTTTGGTGGTGTAAATAGCTTTAGCCATTGAACGGATAGCCAGGTGGGTTAACACGTTCTGCTCTTTTTTGCCCTCCACATCTTCCATCAGGTAATTGAGCGATTTGGCTGTTTCCTTGTCAGATTTGGTGTTGATCTTATAACCAAACCTTGCTGCAAACTGGGCAAAGTTGGCCAGCGCATCAGGCTTGGGCGAATCATGTACACGGTAAACAAAAGTGTATTTGTGTTTGCCTTTACCCATTTTGCTAACGCGCTCGGCTACCTTGCGGTTGGCCAGCAGCATGAAATCTTCAATTAGCTTATGAGCGTCTTTACGTTCTTTTACATAAACGCCAATTGGCTTGCCTGTTTCATCAAGCTTGAACTTAACCTCGGTAGTTTCAAAGCTGATGGCCCCGTTCTTAAACTTGCGGTCGCGCAGTTTATAGGCCAGTGCGTTAAGCTTAAATATTTCTTCCTTAAAATCACCTTCGCCGGTTTCTATAACGTCCTGAACTTCCTCGTAGGTAAAACGCCTGTCGGAGTAGATGATGGTTTTTCCGTACCACTCGTTAATAATATTGGCGTTCTCATCCAATTCAAATACGGCCGAGAAGCAAAGCTTTTCTTCTTTTGGCCTGAGCGAACATAAGCCGTTGGATAGCCTTTCAGGCAGCATCGGTATTACCCGGTCTACCAGGTATACAGAAGTAGCCCTGTCCAGGGCTTCCTTATCTAAAGCCGAATCGGGGATGATGTAATGCGAAACATCGGCGATGTGAACACCAACCTCGTAATTGCCATTTTCGAGTACGCGATAGGATAGGGCATCATCAAAGTCTTTTGCATCGAACGGGTCGATGGTAAAAGTGGTGATATTGCGAAAATCGCGCCGTTTGGCAATTTCATCGGCAGTAATTACGTCCGAAATTTCTTCGGCATCGTGCTCAACCTCTGCCGGAAATGATAATGGGAAACCATACTCGGCCAGGATGGCATTCATCTCTGTATCGTTCTCGCCCTGTGCCCCCAAGATATGTTTGATCCGGCCGATAGGGTTTTTTGCTTCCGTTGGCCAGTCGGTAATTTCGGCTACTGCTTTGATGCCGTTTTTAGCCCCGTTAAGCTCAGTGATAGGGATAAAAATATCATGCATCATTTTGCGGTCGTCGGGGATGAAGAAGGCGTAACGTTCAGATAGTTTAACCACACCGGTAAACTCCATTTTGGCACGGTGGATGATTTCGATTACTTCACCTTCCTTATGCTTACCTTTGCTTTTGGCGTACACGTAAACCTTAACCCGGTCGCCATTAAGGGCGGTACGCAGTTTACGCGGGGCAATGAAGATATCACTTTCAAACTCATCATCGGTAACGATAAAGGCCGAACCATCGTTGGTAAGATCAACCACGCCTTCAATAAACGTTTTCAGTTCAAGAAGCTGGAATTTGCCGGGGGCGATCTCTTTTAGTACAGATTTTTTGACCTCGTCCTTTAATATTTCATAAATGATTTCGCGCGCTTCGGAATCACGAACGTTTAGTTTAGCAGAAACCTGTTTATAGTTGAGTGGCGTATTGCCGTTTTGTTCAAATATATCAAGTACCATTTGAGTAAGTACCTGGTGTATAGAAGAGTTGTTTTTCTTGCGTTTAGACATAGAATAGAATTTGTATCAAAGATACTGAATTTTGAATACCCGATATTGCCTGGCAGGCAAGCGATATAACCAAGTTTTTAATCAACCCGGTATCGAGGCTATCAGCCGCTTAGTATACTCCTCTTTAGGCCGGTAATAAATATCGTCAGGATATCCTGTTTCCACTATTTCGCCCTTGTTCATCACCATCATCCGGTCGGAGATATGCTTGATCACAGCTAAATCATGAGATATGAAAATGTAAGTAAGCTTAAGTTCTTCCTGAAGCTCGCGTATCAGGTTTAATACCTGGGCTTGTACGGATACGTCAAGTGCAGAAACTGATTCATCGCAAATGATAAATTTAGGCTGAAGCGCCAGGGCCCGGGCTATCACTATCCGCTGCCTTTGCCCGCCCGAAAACTCGTGGGGATAACGGTTAAAGTGTGCAGGCTGCAGGTTAACCCGTTCAAGCAGTTCAATTACTTTACGTTTGCGGATAGTATCATTGCTATAAAACTGATGTACCTGCAAGGGTTCCATAAGCGATTGCCCAACCGTAAGTTTAGGGTTTAGTGACGAATAAGGATCCTGGAAAATGATCTGGATATCTTTCCGGATCTGCCTCAGCTCATTTTTATTTAGTTCGCGCAGATCAGTGCCTCCAAAAGTGATTTTGCCGGATGTAGGTTCTATCAGCCTTAAAATGCTGCGCCCCAAAGTTGTTTTGCCGCATCCTGATTCACCGACAAGCCCTAAAGTTTCGCCCGGATATACATCAAAGCTCACATTGTTCACCGCTTTTACAACGTGGTCTTTCCGCTTGAAAAAGCCTGCATCTGTGGGGAACCAGGTACTTAACTTCTCCGCTTTTAATAGCGGTTGCTGCTCATATAGTTTGCGCTTTCTTTCAGCAATCTCAACATCAGGATAGTGGTATAATTTCCTGATGCTTTCGATAGTTACGGCGGGTTTGTCCGCATCCAGAAAATCGGCAACAACAGGCAGTTTTTTTAAATGCTGCTGTGGCGAAGGCCGGCAGGCCAGTAACCCTTTAGTGTACGGATGCCGTGGGTTTGCGAAGAGATCTTTTACAGCAGCTTCTTCTACAATTTCGCCTTTATACATTACCAAAACCCGGTCTGCAATTTCTTTGATCACCCCCAGATCATGTGAGATAAAGATCAGGCTCATATGCCTTTCGGCTTTTAACTTATGCAGTAGCTCAATAATCGTTTTTTGCACGGTAACATCAAGCGCAGTGGTTGGCTCATCGGCAATGAGGATCTCCGGGTTGCAGGCTAAAGCCATGGCTATCATTACCCGCTGCTTTTGCCCGCCCGAGATTTGGTGAGGATAGCTGTTAAATATTGCTTCGGGCCGTGGCAATTGTACTTCTTTGAAAAGATCGATAGTTTTTTGTTTAGCTTCAGCGCTGTTCAAACCTAAGTGTAGCCGTATCGCCTCTGTTAGCTGAAAACCACAGGTAAGTACAGGGTTAAGTGATGTCATTGGCTCCTGAAATATCATAGCTACCTGGTTGCCCCGTACATGCTGCATTTCATCTTCGGTTAATTTGCACAGGCAAACATCATTTAAAAGTACGGATCCGTTTATTACAGCCTGGGTTTCGTTAAGCAAACGCATCAACGCGAGGGAGGTTACCGACTTGCCGGAACCTGATTCGCCTACAATACCAATTGTTTCGCCTTTATCAAGAGTAAATGAAATTCCTTTTACAGCCTTGAACTGGCTTTTACCATTCTTGAAACTAACCGACAGATCGTTTACTTTAAGCATTAGCCTACTACGGTTATAAACTCGTCCGCAATCAGTTCTTCCCCGCGGTAACGCCTCAATAATTGTGCTGTTGCAACCACATCTTTTTGACAATAGGTGCAAATACGCTCCAACTGGTTTTCATGCCAGTAAACGCGGCCTACATCGCTGCCATCAATATCATCTTTTGGGGTTGGGATATTAAAAATGCTGGTGAGCAGATTTAATGAAGTGTAGTGTTTATGGTCGCCAAATTTCCATAGCTCCATAGTATCCAAATGGGCAATTTCCCAAGGTTTTTTACCTGCTATTTGCAATTGCTGCGGAAAGGGCATCCCGTTTACCAGTAACCTTCGGCAGATATACGGAAAGTCAAATTCCTTACCGTTGTGAGCACATAAAACAAGGCTGGCGGGCTGGCTGAACAACAAGGAGGAAAACTTAGTAAGCAACTCCTTTTCATCATGCGAAGCAAACGATTTTACCCGCAAACCAATATTCTTTCCCGCCGTAAAAATTCCGGCCGAAATACATACAATTTTACCAAACTCGGCCCAGATGCCGGCACGCTCATAATGGATATCGGCAGGTTCATCCTTGCGTTGGTGCCGGGTTTTTAGTTCCCATAAAACCTGCAGTTTTTCAGGCAATAGCTCATGACTGCTGTATTGGGGTACAGTTTCAATATCAATTACCAGTATATTATGCAGGTCGTATTGTTCAAGCATCCAATTAATAATTATGGAGGCAAGATAATGATAGTTTTTATTTTAAATCCGCCGCAACTTTGTGCGCTATGTCAATTTTTAAATATGGTATTTTAATGATGCTTTGAGTTGTTTAATTTGAAACCCACGCTAATCTGTAACGAACCGGGATTACTTTTATAACTACCAAAATCAGAAATAACCCGATAGCCGCTAAGGCTTTTTTGATACCATGCTTCAAATATCAGCCGGTTGAATTGAACGCTAAGACCGCCTGATAGCCCGAAATTTATCCTTTGATCATAACGGGTAGTTTTTATTTTGTTTTGGGTGTTAGCGAAGTAAGCAGTATCAAGATTGATATCTAACCGTTGCAAACTTGTGTTCGCATTGATCTGTTTAACGGGAAGGTTAATAACAGGCCCGCCTTTTACACTGATGTTATTGTTGATCTTGTACATCAAATGGATAGGGATATTCACAAAATAAGCTTTACGTGAATCGGTTACTTTAACAAATTGTGCAGAATCAACATTGCTGAAATTTTTATTGTCATATGATCCGCTTAAGTTGAGCGGTGTTAGAAGGCGCATCTGGGCATTTATAGCCCATTTTTCGTTTAAATGATAGGTGCCAAATACTCCCGGATAGATATCAAGAGGGAAGCTGCCATATATATTATGATTTTGAGCCCCTGGCGTAAAGCTTCCTGATGAGTTTGCACCCAGTAAAATGCCCCAGTCTACATTGGCGAATATGGCTGATAATGGCCGTGCTGCTGCTGTTTTAAACTTTTTTACTTTAGCATTTTTTGCTGATGGATTTTTAGCCGCATTGTTTTTGCTGACCGAATTTTTGATTTGATTGACGCTGCCCCTTTCAGCCTGATGATACTGATCAGCTATTATAAAGTTTGATAATGGTTGATCAGCGAATATTTGAGGTTGCTTCAACGAGTTATTGTTGGTTCCTGATAATTGGGCAATATTTGCTGCGTTGACCGAAAGGTATAAGCTGGCATTACTTGCACGGCTGGTATTTTGCGTTTCATCTTCAGGTAAATTGCTTGATGGGACAGCGTTCGTGCCTGAAGTTAAGCCCTGTTGCATGGTTGGGTTGGCTGAGGGGATTTGCCTGTTACCACTTTGCTGATTTATATAATTTCTGGTGTTGTGGCCTATGTGAACGGTGGATGGTGCCAGGGCACTGTTATTGTTACCACCTTGCCTGTTGATTAATGATTTACTTTTTTTTGATGCAGTACCTGTTGCTTTAGGATTGCTGTTATCAATTGCACTGAAGCCAGGTGCTTTATTGGTGCTATCTGTTTTGTTTACAGATGCTATCAACTCTTTTGATGCCTGTTGTAAGTTATCAGCGCCCGTATCCGGCTCAGTAAAACTTCTATTGGCGCTATCCCGCTCAATGGTCTGCTTGTTTTTGTGAGGCTGGTGATGAACTACATGCTTATGCTGCCTGGTTTTAACAACATAAATGGCTGTGCCGGTAACAGTAGCTATTGTTAATGACGTTACCAATACCGATGTGGCTTTCATCGCCTTGATAGCTTTGATAACTTTTGCAACTTTTGAAACATGCGGAGCGGGTGCTAAAGGCAAAAGCGGCAAATGTTTGTCAAGTATAGATTGCATTTCCTGCCATCCGCTTTGCGGTTCGCTATCAACGGGTAGCTCGTTGCGTTTTTGCCGCCAAAGATCGGGGTCTTTAAATAAATCTTTCATCGTTTTATTTCACTCCTTTCTTTCGACCGGATGCTGCCTGGTTCAAGTAGCTCCCTTAATTTTCTTTTTGCCTCGGCCAAATGCCAGCGGGATGTGCCTTCGCTGATATCAAGTTGTTCGCCTATTTCTTTATGTGTAAACCCATCAAGTACTGATAGGTTGAAAACGGTTTGTGTAGCAAGGGGCAGCGTACGGATGCTTTGGAGGATGTCTTCGAAATAAAGTTTTTCCAGTGCAGACGGAGAAATGAAGTAATCGTCATGCTCCTGAACGTCAAAACTTACCGTGTTAAATTTTAGTTCCTTTCTGCACAGATCTATCGAGGTGTAGATCATAATTTTCCTGACCCATCCACCTAATTCGCCTCTATCGGTATCGAAGTTATTTATAGATTGAAAAACTTTCAGAAACCCGTTGTTAAAGGCCTCCTTAGCCAGCTCTTTATCAGGGACATAACTATAACAAACGCGAAGCATTTCGGCATGAAATAATTTATACAGGGCTTCCTGCGCCGTTCGGTCGTTGTTTATGCATCCTTTTACCAGCCTCTCGGTTTGCTTCTTGCTTAGGTTCATTCAAAAAAATCACGTTTAAATGATTGTAATTACATCTTCGGATACAAAGCATCAAACGTTGGGTGAAATGTAGATTTTTTTTCAAATTGTTTTTCGGTTAAATGATATTGCATGATAAACCGATCATGATAAGCCTGCTGCTGCAAACTCATCATGATCAGTTTTTTGATCAATCTGCTTATCGTGATAAGGTTTTGGGTGATATTACTACACCTGACGAGTAATTCCAGTCGAAGTTGATGGCATTTGCTGATATGATGATGTTGCCGGTATAGGTTGTACCGTTAAGCGTTACTTTTAACGGGTGACTGCCGTTTACCAGATTGCTTCTTTGAAAGCTTATAGCCGCAACCATTGGGATATCGCCGGTTCCGTGGCAAACCAATGGTTCCTGTACATTGAGGAAATCAATAAGGAAATTGTAGTTGGCATCCAGTATATTATGAAATTTTAATAAGCCGTTTGAGCAATAGCGGTTAGTTGTCACCGCATTAAATGAAATGCCCACGCTATCACCTGCTGCATTTTGATAATACCCCGGCGCTAACGTGATTTTATCGCCTGTTAGTGCAACAAGCTGTGCCGTATCGGGAGGTGTTTTAACAATAGTGTCGCCGGATGTTTTTAAGTTATTGTTGGCCGTGATTTTAGGATCACTGATAGCATCATTTTTTTTAGTACATCCGGTTACAATAAAAAAAGCCAGTAAGAAAGTTACGATAGAATAGGTTAGTTTTTTCATTTTGATTGATTTATGATTTTATTACATCATCGAATCAATCAGCGTAAACGTTGGGTGAGGCCGGGGTTTTATTAAGTTATTTTTTTAATACCTCAAAACTTATGCTTGTGGTGTTGCCATTGCCGTCAACCAAGGTGAGGAGATGCTTGCCCGGTGGCGGGTTCAAGGCCATCTGATGAAAATCTTTGGTTTCGCCAACGTACTGATCATCCAGGTGCCAGAAAATCTTCATCCCGGGCTGGCGGTGAGCTGCATTACAGATCATGCGGCCACGGGTACCATCGGCTTCAAGGGGTACATATATTTTAGCACCATTTTTAGGATAGATCACTTCCATCGCATTGCCGTTTTCGGCCTGTGTGCAATCTGTACGGAAGGGAGGGAGCACATGGTACTGGTAACTCCTGGCTTTGTAATAGTACTCCATAGATGGGGGCAGCACAAACCAGCTTTTATTAAGGATGTTACCAGGAGGCTCGCAATTTCCATTTACCTGCCATTTGGCATCGGCCGATAGATGGACTAACTGGTGGTATGGGCAAACAGGTGCTTTTAACCCGCTTTTGGGTACATATTGTTCATCAATATCCTGGCAGTATTGCCCGGCACGGTAACCGCTTTGCCTGCATACATTTATTTTTACCATTTCACCAACAGGCATCTCAAACCAGTCGCGGGATACGGGTAACAGCCTGAAGATCTCAAACAGGGCAGGGGCAGCGGTATTGATCCCGGTTAATCCCGGCCTGCCTTCACCATCGGTATTGCCAACCCAAACGCCAACTACATATTTGGGCGTAACCCCAATAGCCCAACCGTCACGAAAGCCGAAACTTGTGCCTGTTTTCCACGCCACCCGCTGGCTTGAGCTAAATTGCTGCCAAAGCATTTCCTCGCCAGGGCGCATCACTTCTTCCATAGCCTGAAAGGTGTAGTAAACAGACGCCGCATCCAACAATCCCGACTTTTGAAATGCAGGCCTGGTACTTGCTTTTTTTTCATAAACAGGATTATGAAAATCCGTCGGTGTGTACTTACCGTTATTTTGGTTGTAATGATTAAGCACACGGGCCATATCAGCGTAAGCACCACTTAGCTCCCATAGGGTATTTTCCCCGCCGCCTAAAATTAATGATAGGCCATAATGATCAGCAGGTTTGGTTAAGGTTGTGATACCTGCTTTATGCAAAAAGTCATAAAAGCGTTCATACTTATATTGCTGCAGCATTTTAACTGCGGGTACGTTCAGCGAACGGGATAATGCACGCGAAGCCGGTACTGCACCATCATAGCCCAAATCAAAGTTTTCAGGGTGGTAGCCCGCAATCATTGTTGGTACATCGGGGATCAGGCTGTTGGGCAGTATCAAACCATCGTGCAGCATAGCGGCGTAAAGTAACGGCTTTAAAGTACTTCCGGGGCTTCGCGGCGCATCTATTACATCAACATCACTTTCCATCTGCGGGTCTTCGCGGTGAGCTATATTCCCGGCATAGGCAAGGGTAGCCCCAGTTTCCACATCAAGTACAATGGCGGCAATGTTATTAATGTCATTGGCTTTCAACAAACTGTGGTGCTGTTCAAGGATATCGTTAACCTGTTGTTGAAGTGATGATTTAATACTACTCGTAATTCGGGTATCACCTTCGGGCTCAGCCTGATGATCGGCTTTAAAGCGTTGCAGCAGGTGAGGTGCAAGTTGCGGTAAAGGCATGGGGCGGTCGGGAACTGGTTCAAGCCGGGCGAGGGCCGCAGTTGTACTATCGATAATTTTAGCTTTATAAAGCCTATCCAATAGTGAATTTCGTTTGCGAAGCAATGTAGCCCTGTTCTTACCGGGGTGTACAAGTGAGGGAGAATTAGGCAGCACTGCCATAGCCGCCATTTCGCCCCAGGAAAGTTTATCAGGGCTACGGCCAAAATACCGCCAGGAGGCAGCATCCAAACCAATAACATTGGTGCCAAAAGGGGCATTGCTGGCGTATAAAGCTAATACCTCGCTTTTACTGTAAGTTACCTCAAGGCGCAGGGCCATGAAAATCTCTTTGAGTTTGTTCCAGATATTGCGTTTATGTTTAGTTGTAAGCCTGATCACCTGCATAGTGATGGTACTGCCGCCGCTGCTTACTTTTTTTGAACTCAGGTTTTGTTTGATTGCCCGGCTAAAAGCAACAATGTCAAAGCCGGGGTGATGTTCAAAACGTTTATCCTCAAAAGTGATGATACACTGTTTAAATTTTTCGGGTACATCGGCATTATAAGGAAAGCGCCATTGCCCGTCGTTTGCTATCGATGCGCCGAGCAACTGGCCCTGATCGTCATCAATTACATAAGAAGTTGGACTATTAAATAGGGGTTTGGGCAAACAAAACCAGAATATCAGGGTTAAAACAAACAAAAAGAAAAGCGAGATGATTACTTTAGGCTTTTTTAAATAACTTTTAGCTCGTTTTAGCACAAATTGCATTACTAAATATTAAAATATTACGCCAGTTCAGGTTTATACAACTATAATTGCGGCAAAAATCTATCAGGCAATAATACAATAAATGACGATACAAAAATTATCAATTATCATCCCGGCTTATAACGAAGGTAACACCATACATTTAATTTTAGATAAAATTAAGGAGGTAAACCTTATTAATGATATTAAAAAAGAAGTGATCATTGTAAATGATTGCTCAAAGGATGATACTGAAGCAGCCATTTATAAATACAAACTTGGTAATCCCGAAGTTAATATCCAATACTTTAAGCATGAGGTAAACAAAGGCAAGGGAGCAGCCTTGCATACGGGCATTTCTAAAGCTACCGGCGATTACCTGATTATTCAGGATGCCGACCTTGAATACGATCCTGCAGAATATAATGACTTGTTGAAACCTGTTGTAGCAGGTTTTGCCGATGTGGTTTATGGTTCGCGGTTTATGGGGAGTAACCCGCACCGGATCCTGTTTTTTTGGCACACCATAGGTAACAGGTGGCTTACATTTGCTTCAAACTGGTTTTCAAATCTTAATCTTACCGATATGGAAACTTGCTACAAATTGTTTAATACCAAAGTGATCCAATCAATAAAACTTACCGAAAAACGTTTCGGCTTTGAACCGGAGATCACTCAGAAAATAGCACGGATACCCCGCATCAGGATCTATGAGGTAGGTATTTCCTATTATGGCCGTACCTATGAAGAAGGAAAAAAGATAGGATGGAAGGATGGGGTGAGGGCTATTTACTGTATCCTTAAATACGGTTTGTTTAAATCAAAGTAAGATCAATATCAAGAAACAGAATAGGGATCAAATCTTCATGCTCATAAGCCAGCGTAGCTAAATTGCTGTTGTCAAGCTTGAAACTTACAAGCTTTATCGCTTGAGATGAATGGATTATTTCGTCGCTTATTTTATGATCACCGTTTAAAGATGGAATGTGCTTAATACGTTCATCCAGCCCCTGGCTTGTTAGTTTTGTTATTGATTCTTTACGTGTCCAAAGCAAAATGAATTTTTCTGCCGGGTTATTTTGGTTGATGAAACTGATTTCATCTTCACTGAAATTGTCGGTAAGGATCTCCCTATAGTCAAAAGAAGGGTCGATTTTTTCTGTGTCGATACCAACGGCGGTTTCAGAAACGGCAATGGTTACCCATTCGTCAGAGTGGGATACATTGTAATTAACAGCAATGCCGGCAGTTTCTACAAACGGTTTTTTATTAGTCCCCGTTTGGAAACGGATATCTTCAGGTTTTTGATTTAAGTACCAGCCCAAAATAACTCTTAGCGAAGCACGGCTTACTATAAAACGGTGCCTGTCTTTTTCCTGGTAATATCTGCCTGCCCGGGCTATTTCATCAGGCAGCAACAATTTTTTAAGCTTGCCGATAAGTGAAAGATGATCGTTAATTTTAACTCTCCATACATCTGCATGATCACCTATGGTAAGGTTAAGGTTGGTACTATGCCGCCATTCAACAGTATCAAGATCCAGTACTTCAACCCTTACTATTCCCATAGCCTATTTTTTAGCCGCTTCATCGAGGCAATTTTGCAAAATTTTTGCAAAGATCTTGTCGTTGGGTGCTTTAAATATAGAATTATGTTCGCCTGGGATAGGATGTACGTTAATCCCTTTTAAAGCGTAAGGACGCCAGCCGAGATATTCAAAATCATCCATGTAAAAAGTATGGGTATTGGCTCTGAACAATTCAATTGAGATGTTGTAAGGCTTCAGTTGATAGTTGCGTTCGGCTTGCTGGTTCGTCTCATCTATTTTATTTGAATAGCCGAAGAAACCTTCCTGCTGTTCATTTTTCTTAAAACGCCATAAAAGCCTTGTTGCATGGCGCTTAATGTTTTTTGTTTTGCCGGCTATGTTTTGTGATAGTCCTTCGGGGGTAAGGAGGTTGTACCTCAGTTTTCGTAAAAAGAATTTGGCACGCTTGGTTTGCATAGTGAGCCATGGATCAAAAAACGGCGACCGGTATGCGTAAGTATCAAACATGGCAAGCATTTTTACTTTTTTACCCAGGGCTTCTAATTGGACAGCCATTTCATAAGCTATTATACCGCCAAATGAATAGCCCGCAAGTGCATATGGACCATTAGGGTTTTGAGCCTGTATAGCCGATATATAATGCGCGGCTATATCTTTAATATCTGTTAGCGGTTCGTCTATGCCGTTAAGCCCTTTGGCCTGTAACCCATAAACGGGCTGGTCCGGATGCATATTTATAGCAAGGGCATTAAAGAGCAGCACGTTAAGGCCGGCACCGTGTACAATGTATAAAGGCATTTTATTGCCGGTTGGCTTTATAGGCACAAGCGAATCCCAAACGATGGATTTGCCATCCATTTCAAGCATGAGGGACAGCTTCTCTACCGTAGAGTTTTCAAAAAGCGCAGCTAAAGGCAATCGTTTTTCCGTGAGCTTTTCAATGCGGGTCATTACCTGTACCGCTATGAGTGAATGGCCCCCCAATTGGAAAAAGTTATCGTAAACGCCTATTTTCTCTATACCTAAAAATTCGCTCCAAATGTCGGCGATCATCTTCTCTACGTCTGTACGTGGCGCTACGTATAAATTGTCACTCTCGACAGGCTGTATTACATTGTTTTGAATAAGTGCCTTTTTATCAACCTTGCCATTTGGTGTAAGCGGGATGGAAGTTATAATGATAAAATCATCAGGTACCATATAATCCGGCAGGGAATTTTTTAACGAAGCCCGCCAGTTTTTTATGAGGATAAACTCATCTTCGGTAATGTAGTTGTGGTTTATAACGATATAAGCAACAAGCTTGTTAATACCATTTCTATCGGGTTGGGCAACAACTACGGCCTGTTTTACATCAGGTTTGTTGATCAAATGGTATTCTATTTCGCCGGTTTCGATACGATAACCCCGGATCTTGATCTGGGCATCCGCACGGCCGAGACATTCGATCTCTCCATTCTCCATAAACCTGCCCAAATCGCCGGTGCGGTATATTTTTGCACCTGCCTGATCAGAAAATGGATCGGCGATGAATTTTTCGGCTGTAAGTTCAGGCTGGTTTAAATAACCTGCTGACAGGCCATCACCTCCAATGAAAATTTCGCCTATAGTGCCGGTACCCAGTGGATTAAGATTTTTATCTAAAATATAGATTGAAGTATTATCAATGGGACGCCCAATGGTTATCGCTGCATCTTCTGCCCTGATTTCTTTAATGGTTGACCAAATGGTGGTTTCAGTAGGGCCGTAAACATTCCATAATGAGGTTGCTTTTCCAAGTATCCTTTCTGCCAGTTCTTTTGGCAATGCTTCGCCACCGCAAATCACCTTTACAGGTGTGGAGGCATCCCAACCCGCTTCAAGCATAATGCGCCACGTGTATGGAGTAGCCTGTATGGTTGTTATAGCTTCCGAACGGATAATATCAAGCAGTGCGCGACCATCCTTTGCGGTGGCTGTATCGGCAATAACGACCTGTGCCCCGCTCAGTAACGGTAAAAACAATTCCAAACCGGCTATATCAAAACTGATAGTGGTAACAGCTAATAGCTTATCATCAGCCGTTATACCCGGTTCCTTTTGCATGCTGTAAAGGAAGTTGACAAGGCTATACTGATTGATCTGTACGCCTTTAGGCATGCCTGTTGAACCCGATGTGTACAGGATATACGCAAGATCATTGCCCGTAACGTTAACCGCCGGTGTGTCAATGCTATAACCCGACAGGTTGGCCCATTCACGCTCTAAGATGAGTTCAGCAGCATTTGACTGGTAATTACCTTTATAGTTTTCAGAAATTAAAAGCACAACCGCTTTGGAGTCGCTGAGCATGTAATTAATACGCTCCAGCGGGAACTGCGGATCGAGCGGGACGTAAATACCGCCGGCCTTCATGATGCTTATTATAACCGTAAGCATCTCTATCGAGCGATCAACAGCAAACGCAACTTTATCTCCTTTTTTAACGCCTCTGTCAATCAATAAGGCCGCTAACTGGTTGCTGGTTTCGTTTAACTGTTTGTATGTAAACGACTGATCCTTAGATTTTACCGCTATTGAATCACTTTGCCAGTTTATGAGCTGATACAAGGCTTTATCTTTCGGATAAGCAACCTCGGTATTGTTCCAAAGCTTTAGCTTTTTGATTAAATCAGCCCGGTTTGAGGCAGGAATCGCGCCAATGAGAGAATCGGGGGCATTTACCAGTTCGTTAAGCAAAAAGCTGAATTCATCCATCATATGGCGGATAGCTTTTTCGCTAAACAACTGTGTGTTGTATGACCATTCCAATACAAATGCTTCATCGCGTCCCGAGATATTAACAAAGATCTCAAAGCTTTCGTACTCCCTTGGGTTACTGGTTAAATGATGTTTTAATCCGTAAAAATCAACATCATCATCCATACCCATGTCAATGTTAAACATCACCGGTACCAAAGGGACCCGTGATGCATCGCGTGGAATACTTAATTTTTTAAGCAACTCGCCAAATGTGTATAATTGATGATCATATGCATCAAGTATAGTTGAATTGCGTTGCTTAAGATAGCTGCGGAATGATTGGTTGCTTGCAGGATAACTCCTTAATGGAAGCAGGTTAACACAATGACCTACCAGGCGGTAATTACCCGTAGCCGACTGGCCTGCAGCAGGTAGACCTAATATGATCTCATCCTGCCCGGTTACTCTTTGTAAAAAAACTTCAAATGCGGCCAGTAATGTGGTTACAAAGCTGCTGCCATTTGCTTTACCCAATTGTTTTAAGGCCGAAGCAAGGTTTTTATCAAGATCAAAATCAAGGCGGTTGCTTTTATAGGTGCGTACTGCCTGCCGCGGTAAATCGGCAGGTAAATCAAACTGGTAATTACTGCCTTTAAACTCGTTTAACCAATATTGTTCGTTATCTTTATATTGCTGGCTATCAGCAAATAATTCCTGCTCATTTGAATAATCACTGAATAGGGCAGCTTCAGGCAATTGGATGTATTCTCCTTTTGTGTAAGCAGAATAGAGCTTACTTAAATCCTGCATCATTATCCCTATAGACCAACCATCGCAAATGATGTGATGCGCTATAAAGGTAAGCCTATGTTTTGTTTCGCCTAATTTGATCAGCTGTACTTTAAATAATGGACCTGTAACCAAATCAAAGGGCGTAAAAGCGTTTTGGTTATTTTGTTCGGTAATGAATGATTGCTGTTCTGCAACGCTTCGTTCCGACATGTCGGCAAATTTAAAATCGAGTGGTAATTCTCTGTAAATACAAATAGACTTACCATCAGCACTAAATGCCGAACGCAGGGATTCATGCCTATTAGTGATCTCCTGCAATGCTTCAAGCATGGCTTCCTGGTCAAGCTGTCCCGAAAGCTGCAGTGAAAAAGACTCGTTATATGCGCAATTAGCTTCATCGCCGCCAATAATGCAGGATGCCCAGATCTCTAATTGAGACTCGGTTGAAGGACTAATAGCCCAAAGTTCGGGCCCTTCAAAAGGATCAAATTCAACCGGGATTGTATCGTATAGGTTAGTAGTAGTCAAGTTAGTTGTTGCTGATCTTTACCTGTAAGTATTTTCCTGGATTATTTGCATCGGTTATAAACCAACCCGGATTTCCATCTTTATCGCGGCCCAGTTTTGCTCCTGGTACCGGCGGTTCGGCGGGCAGGCCATTTTTTGCCGGCTCAACCTTTGCCGGTTCGGGTTTGTGGGTTGGCATAATACCAATTTCAATCAATTCATAAACGCTTTCACTAAAAGCATTAATGATTTTATCAACCTCTTCATGTGTATGAGCGGCTGTTATAAAACAAGGGAAAAGATCCCAGATATGGATGCCTTTAAAGCGCATGAGCGTAAACAACAGCTCGCCATAAGCCAGTTCGTAATCAAACTTGATTTTCCATAACGAACCAAATGATGGGATGTGTAGTGGCAATCCTTCTTTTTCGCAAATTTCATTTAAGGAATCGGCAAGGCGTTTGGTCATGGCGTTAAGGCTTTCCTGCAGGGCAGGGCCTTTTTTCTTCATATAGGTTAATGATGCTTTTGCTGTAGCTAAAGCCAGAGGGTGGCGCACAAAGGTGCCTGCAAAATAGGTTACACCGGCCTCGGGCGATGAGTCATCACCAAATTGCCAGTTACCGCCATCAAGGGCATCCATATATTTGCTGATGCCGGCAATAGCACCAATTGGCATACCACCGCCAATTACTTTACCATAAGTGCCCAGATCGGCCTTAATGCCAAACATGGCCTGGGCACCACCCGGGTGCATCCTGAAGCCGGTGATCACCTCGTCAAAAATCAAAACAGTTTCCGACTGGCGGGTAATTTCTCTAACCCTTTTCAAAAACTCGATAGGGCGAAAATCCGGCCGGCGGCTTTGGGCCGGTTCAACCAAAACAGCTGCAAGCTCATGAGCGCGCTCGGCAATTATCTTTAATGATTCTTCGGTGCCGTAATCAAGGATCAGCATATTTTGTACTACCTCGGGCATAATGCCGGGGGCCGCAGGTACAGTTTTTAGCTTCTTGGTTCCACGAACAATAACTTCATCATTAATACCATGGTATGAACCATTAAAGGCTACGATAAGCGACCGTCCGGTTACAGTACGGGCAATACGCATTGCTCCCAAAACAGCTTCAGAACCTGTATTACATAAAGCAGCACGATCAAAATTGGTAAATTCACATATCAATTTAGCAACCTCGCCGGCAAGTTCGTGCTGGGGGCCTATCTCATATCCTTTTTCAACCTGGTCTAAAACAGCCTGTTTCAAAATGTCGGTTTGATAGCCAAGGAAATTTGATCCGAAACCATTCAGTGCATCTATGTATTCGTTGCCATCAATATCCCAAACCCTGCTACCTTTTGAGCGGTTAACTATCAACGGATAAACGATCTCCTTGGTTAGCGGGCGGAAACCGCTAACCACGCGCGGGTCGGCCATGTAAGGCCTGTCTTTTTGCGTTTGGGCCTTACTGCCTTTTGTTTTGGTGTTGTATTTCTCTGTAAAGTCTTTTAAAAATGCCTGTTGTTTATCAGTTAAGCCCTGTACCTGTTTTTCGATACGGGCGGTTGCCCCGAAAGGTTTTTTAAGTTCAACCTGCTCTTCGGGCGTAAAATCTGCGGCCAGTGATAACAAAGATTTTGCGGGGGTAACCGCCGGAGCGGGAGCACTATACGTTTGTTGAGCCGGGGCCTGCGCCGCAGGTGGATTACCTTGTATAAATGATAATTGATTGGCCAGCAACTGCAATTGCTGAGATATTAAGCTAATAGCAATATCGTTATTTCCATGGCCGGGGGCAGTGTAGGCAGGAATACCGTTATTGCCTGATGCCGAGGGAATAACCTGCGCGTGATGCTGAATAGCAGGTTGTGCAGCGGTATTGGTTTCTCCATGCTGAAATGCAGGGTTTACAGCAGGGGCAACCTGCGGTTGAAATGCATCGGCAGGCAAATTGTTATCCAGGTAAACCGCAAGCAATTCAAGGCTATTATATTCTTCAAATAGTTTTCTGAATGTAATAGGTACGTTGAAGATCTTTTTCAGATTGGTTGCTATTTGCGTAAGTGAAAGCGAGTCGAAGCCTATTTCAATGAAGCTCATGCCAGCAGCAGCCATATCTATTTCAATACCGGCGGCATCTTCAAAGATCTCTTTAAGTTTATCAATTAAAATATCCTTCCTCATCAGTACAGGTTGCGTAGTTGTCGAATTAATTTGTTGTTGTGTTAAGGTTTCCGGAACTATATTTATTGTTACGGCAGGTTCAAGCCAATACCGTTTATGATCAAAAGCATAGGTTGGGATATCAATCTTTTTACGGTTTTGGCCCCAATAGGTTGCCTCCCAATTTGGTTCGATGCCATTTAGCCATAACTGGCCTAAAGCTTTTAACGAGCTTTGATATTCTGTTAATGTATCATTTTGTTCAAAGCCCGATACTATAGCAATGTTTTTACCTGCACAATGCTGGCGTGCAAGGGTAGCCAGTATATTTCCGGGGCCGCATTCAAGCAGCAACCGGCTATCGTTGTCTGTTACAATATCTAATGCATCTGCAAAACGAACTGTGCTGCGTAAGTGCTGTGCCCAGTAACCAGGGTCAGTTGCCTGGGCCTCGCTTAGCCAATTACCTGTAACGGTTGATACAACAGGCTTGGTTGGCTTATTTAAGGTAACAGATTTTACTACTTGTTTAAAAGGCTCAACAATATCATCCATCATCAATGAATGGAACGCATGGCTGGTTAAAAGTAACCTTGCCGGAATTCCTTTTTGAGATAGTTCCGCAGTAAAATCAGTAATTGCATCTTCCGGTCCGGCTACTACGCATAGTTTTTTACTGTTTACAGCTGCGATAGAAAGCCCTGCAGGTAATATGCTTTTTAACTGATCTTCTTCAATACGTATTGAGAGCATTTGACCATTTGCCGCGCTACTTACCAAACGTGCCCGTTCGGATATCAACGTTAAGGCATCCTTTAGGCTAAATACACCAGCCAGATGTGCTGCTACAAATTCACCTATGCTATGGCCCATCAGTATAGCGGGTTGGATACCTTTGCTCATCCATAAGCGGGCCATTGCATATTCTAAAATAAACAGTGCAGGCTGGGTATACAGTGTGTTTTTTATTCGCTGTGCCGATTGCTGATCTGCGGGATCACCGAAAATTACTTCAAGCAGCCCCTCATGGATTGTGCCTTGTAACAGGCTGATACATTCATCTACCGAATCTTTAAAGGCAGGCTCGTTTTGATACAGGTCATGCCCCATATTTATAAATTGCGAGCCCTGACCGGGAAACATGAATACTACCTCTGCTGGAACGGTACTGAGTTTTTTGGTTGAGGACGGATCTGAATTTGTAGCGTTCAGTTTAACTATAAGGTCATCGGCATCAGAAGCTATTACAAAACGACGGTAGTTGAAATCGGCGCGTGTAGTTTGCAAGGTGTATGCCGCATCATTAATATCAATATTTTTATTAGTGTTTACAAATGCAGCAAGTTTAACTGCATATCTGGCTAAGCTTTCTTCGTTTTTGGCCGACCAACTAATCAATTTTGAAGGCTTATTGGTTCCGGCATCTGCTGGTTTAGCGTTTTTATATTCTTCTAAAACAACATGCACATTAGTGCCGCCTACGCCAAACGAACTGATGCCCGCGCGTTTAAGCTCAGCGTTCCATGGTTTAAGTTCGGCATTAACAAAAAATGGCGTGTTCTCAATATCGATATTAGGATTGATCTTTTTAAAGAAAAGTGACGGCGGAATTTGTGCATACTGCATTGCCAGCACTGTTTTGATCAGCCCGGCAACTCCCGAAGCAGCAGTTAAGTGGCCGAAATTACTCTTTACGGAGCCTATTGCACAAAACTGTTTTTGCTCCTGCTGCCCAAATGCAAGGGCAAGCCCTTCAATTTCTATTGGGTCGCCAAGTGGGGTGGCAGTACCATGAGCTTCCACGTAGCTTATGGTTGAAGCATCTACTCCGGCATCTGCAATGGCCATAGCTATAGCTCCGGCCTGGCCATAAGCATTTGGCCCGCCAAAACTGCCTTTTTCGGCCCCGTCGTTGTTTACGCCAACACCTTTTATAACAGCGTAAATGGTATCACCGTCGCGCTGCGCATCTTCAAGGTTCTTTAACAGCACTACACCTGCGCCATCGCTAAAAACAGTGCCGGAGGCTTCTGCATCAAAGGGGCGGCAATGTCCATCAATGCTCATGATGGAACCTTCTTCGTAAATATGACCGCTTTTTACAGGCGATGTAACAGAAGCTGCACCTGCAATTGCAACCTGGCATTGTCCGCTGCGGATACTGTTTACTGCCTGGGTTACGGCCAGTAACGAAGTTGAACATGCAGAATAAACGGCCACAGCTGGGCCTTTAAGGTTTAATTGATAAGCAGTACGGGTTGCTATGTAATCTTTTTCGTTCAAGGTACGAACCTGGAAATGCCCAACGGTTTCAACAATTTCCGGGTTGGTTAATACATTGTTATTATAGTAGGTGTTGTATCCGCAACCAGCAAATACGCCGGTAAGGCCATTGTATTTTTGAGGCAGATGGCTTGTTTTCTCCAATACTTCCCAAGCAAGCTCTAAAAAGATCCGTTGTTGCGGATCCATTAATTCTGCTGCTCGAGGGGTAAAGCCAAAAAAGCCGGCATCAAACTCGTCGGCACCGTTGATGATGCCCCTTGCTTTTACATAGGCTGCATTGTTTTTTTCGTAAAGCGGAACGTACTTATCCAACTCATCTTCGCTAAAAAAGCTTGTACCTTCACGGCCCTCTGCCAGCATTTTCCAAAATTCATCGATAGTATCAGCACCGGGGAAACGACCTGCCATACCAACGATGGCAACATCTGTGCTATCTGCTGATCTCGCTTTTTGTACCGAAAGAGGAGAAATTTGTTTATTTACTCCACCAATTAACCGGGTGATACCGCCAATAGTAGGATATTGATATAGTTTGGTGATAGGTACCTCGTAGTTAAAACGCTGTTTTAACAGGGCAACTGTTTTTAAAGCAAGTAGTGAGTTACCACCGAGTTGAAAAAAGTTGTCATCAACACCTACTTTGTCAAATTGCAGCAGTTCGATCAAGATGGCCGCTACGTTTTTTTCAATTTGATTTGATGGGGCTTTATAAAGCACATCAAGTTCAGGACGTTTAATGTCTGGCTTGGGGAGCGCTTTTCTGTCAACCTTGCCGCTGGTGGTTTTAGGCAGTTCCTTCAGCCATACATAGGCAGATGGGAGCATAAAATCAGGAAGTTGTTCTTCGAGAGCTTTGCGAACCAACTCCGTATCTTCTTTATCTCCTGATGATACAAGATAGGCTACAAGCCGTTTTTGTCCTGCTGCATCGGCAGGTGCTGTTACCACCGCCTGTTTTATATTATCAAGCTGATTGATCAGTACTTCAATTTCGCCTATTTCTACACGGTTGCCGCGTATTTTAACCTGGGTATCCCTGCGGCCAAGGTATTCGATGTTTCCATCGTCCATAAAACGGGCCAGGTCGCCGGTACGATAAATCCGGATAGTTTTGTCGCCTTCTTTCCAGTCGATGAATTTCTCGGCAGTTAGTTCGGGTTTGTTCAGGTAGCCGTTAGCCAGGCTTATACCCGAAACGCATAGTTCGCCGGTTTCATCACCGGTAACCCTTTTCAGGTTTTCATCAAGTAATATGATCTCGGTATTACTGATAGCAATGCCGATGGATGGGAGGGCAGGCCATAACGATGCATCGCCGCTTAGCTTAAGCTCAGTAACAACGTGCGTTTCGGTGGGGCCGTATTGATTAAAAAGTACGCACGCAGGCAGGGCGTTAAAAAAGCTTACTATTTGCGGAGTGATCTTTAACTGCTCGCCGGCGGTCATTACCTCTTTTAATGAACCAGGGATGTAATTGTTTGCTATGGCCGCCTCTGTAAGATACTGCAGCACTACAAACGGCAAAAAGATGCGGTTTATAGCATGCCTGTCAATAAACTGAAGCAGCTTAACCGGATCTATACGTAATTCTTCATCAACCAAAACTAAGGTACCACCGGTACCTAAAGTAGCAAAGATTTCCTGAAAGGAAACGTCGAAGGTTAACGGCGCAAATTGCAGGGTATTAATACCCGCTGCAGATATAGAATTTTCCTGCTGCCACAGCAACAGATTCACCAGCGCGGCATTACCCATAGAAACACCTTTAGGGGTACCTGTTGAGCCCGAAGTATATAATACATAAGCAATATCAGGCAAACCAGGTTGCCCGGATAATTCAGCGTCTTGGGCATGGTTGCTATCTGCAAGCAGGATCTTGACAGGCAGGCCCTCAAACAGCGGTTTGTTGTCTGAAGCGGTAATACATGTCTGGATACCTGAATCATTAATGATCGTTTCGAGCCGTTCTTTTGGGTATTCCGGGTCAAGGGGCAGGTAACCTTTGCCGGCTTTCAATATAGCCAGCACACTAATTATAGTGTAAATGTTTCGGCTTGCGCTTACACCAATAATCTCCGAACCGGGATCGATGGTAATGATAGCGTGCGCCAGTTCATCAGCTTTTTGGTAAAGTTGATGATAAGTAAGCGAATCGTTATTATGCACAACGGCGATAGCATCGGGTAATTTTATCCGCTGTTGTTCAAATAGGTCGTATACCGTAGGGGCAATAGTTTCCCCACTTTTTAAAATAATCCCCGGCTCAGTATTCATCAGGCTCAATAAGGTTTGACCGTGGTTAAGCGGTCTAAATATACTTTCAAATTAGTTGACAGGTAATTCAAAAAGCAGCTGAAGATAAATTTTTTTAATGTTATCTCCTTTATGATAAATTATTTTAATGGTGCCTTTTTATTCATTCAATGTTTTAAACTGTAGAGCAATTATCCTGTTAACTTATAATCAATGGGTTACTGTTTTCGTTGTACTTTTTCCCAAACCGCGCTTTGCTTAGTACTGAAATAACGGATTATACCCGCCAGTACAGCGTAATTCATGACACAAAAATAGTAGGGAATAAAAAGAACTTTTATGCGCAACTGACGCTTTTCCATAAGCAGACCAAGTAAAGCAAGTATGTAAAACAATACCTGTGCCAATAATAAGGCTTGCATTTCGGTTTCACTATGTTTAAGCGCCAAAACAACTGTTAAAATAAATGACAATATAAGCAGGAAGGGGGTAATTGTCCACCTCAAAACCCGGTGACTGATATACTGGAATGATAAAACAGGGTAGGGGAACGGATTGAATAATTTTTTAAGTCTTAAGATCGATTGGATCCCTCCGGCAGCTATCCTCACTTTTCTTTTCAGTTCTTCCGAAACGTTTTCAGACGCGGTTTCTGTAGCATATGCTTCAGGTTCATAAATAATCCGGTATCCTTCAGCAGCTATCAGCATCGAGATCATAAAATCATCAAGCACGGTATCCGGTTCAACCGGTTGATATAACGAACGGCGTACACTAAATAGTTCACCCGCTGCACCGACAACCGAATACAGCTCAGAGTCCCATTTTTTCAGGGCCGACTCATATTTCCAGTAAAAACCTTCGCCTGCTGCACTGGCATCTGCATTTTCATCAATGTGCACCCGCTTTTCGCCGGCAACAGCGCCCACTGTTACATCGCTGTAATGCCTGCAAATCTTTATCAGGGCATCTTTGTTTAAAAACGTATTGGCATCGGTAAACACAACGGCATCGGTATCAACATACTCCATAGCGCGGTGTACTGCTGCAATTTTGCCCGCCCGCTCAGGTTTGTGCAATAATTGGATCTGAGGATACTTCGCAATAATATCAGGTGTTTTGTCTGATGATCCGTCGGTAACGAAAAGCAGCTTTAATTTCCCTTCAGGATAATTGAGCTGGATACTGTTATGTATCTTTTGTTCAATGAAATATTCTTCGTTGTAAGCAGCAATGATCAGGGTACACGAAGGCAGTGTATCCTGATTTTCTGCGGGCAGTGCTTTTTTGCCTTTAAAAATCCTTTTGATCCTGATAATGAGGTAAAGGAAAATTCCGTAACCGGCAAATGTGTAAAAAACAATAAAAAGACTTATAACTAAAATTATTTTCATCCTATGGTATTAATGGGGTATCCTAAATTGCTGCTGTTTTTTGAATGGGTAAAGTTCCACCACACGGCTTTAAAAAGCATGGGGATAAATCCGTATTGTTTTTCTTTGATATAACTAACCACGTTGCGGGGTACAACAAGCAGTAAAAAATAAAAGTAGAAGAAGATTTTTTTGAACAACGGGGCATTCCTGCGGATAAACAGGATCCTGTTGCGGTTCATGAAATATTCTTTAAGCTTACTTTTTTTACCTACTGAAACCGATTCCTTATGGTAAATGAGTGCATCGGTACAAACCCAGGCGTTAAAGCCGGCCCTTATGATGTGTTCGCACCAGTCAACTTCTTCATAGTATAAAAAAAAGTTTTCGCACATCATCCCTGCCTTTTCAATAGCCTCTTTCCTGATCATCATAGCTGCGCCGTGGCAATAGGCCGTAGGAGCGGTTATATGATCAAACTGCCCTTCGTCTTTTTGCTTTAAACCTATGACACTGTTACGGCATGTATAATAGTTCATTGGCGTGTAGCCAGCGTATTGTATCAGATTTTTATCGCTGAAATATTTGATTTTTGGCGACAACATGCCAACATCGCTGTTATTATCCATTACCTCAACCAGTTTTTCAACCAGATTAGGGGTAAACTCGGTATCATTGTTGGCCATAAAGATATAATCGCCGGTTACAGCTGTAAGTCCGAGATTGTTTCCGCCTGCAAAACCAAGATTGATATCCGACCTCATAAATATTATTTCAGGATATTTTATTTTCCAATCGGGCACCGGATTTATTTTACTTGCGTTATCAACAACAATTATTTCCATATTGCTGTAAGTACTCGTATTTTTAATCGATAATAACATTTCTTCGGTTACCGAAGGCTGATTGAAATTTACGGTTACAACAGAAACTTTTTTCATTAAACAGGGGTTATTATCAATATTGCTTTTTACGGCGAATATCAGTAAAAGTTAACCAATATATCACTATATTCCTTTGAAGAATAACCAATCTAACAATGATCTGTCGCTGCTTAATACAAAGGCTGATGAACTCATACAATTACTCAAAAAGGGAGATATTGATAAAGAGCATATTAAAGCAATACAGCAAAAAATAAATAATGCTGTTGAAAATACTTCCGGCCTTCAAAAGTTTGATGCTTTTAGCGGTTTAAACCAGGATCAAAGCCGCCTGGATATGGTAACTAACCTTGAGCTTTTACTTACCCAACATCAGGTTGATAGCAGGGAGTCAAAAAAATACCTGTTTCACGAAAGGTTAAAACGGATTGTTTTGATAGGAATTGCGGTTACCATGATCATACTTGGTTTAGCCATGATCATTATGCCGGCACCCCCTTATTTTGAAATGTTTACCATTTTTTATTTTTCAAAGGATGACGGCATAACTTTAATGGATGTTATATCTGTATTAATAGTGCTAACAGGCGTATATTTGTTTATAAATGCCATACTCCGTAAAATCAATTCCTGATTGTACAAACTATGCCGAAACATCCGAAAATACTACTGGTTGACGATAGCCCGCTTATTTTGATGGTTATTGGTCAGGCTTTGGAAAAAGAAGGTTTTGAAAGCAGCCGGGCCGGTAATGCAGAGGAGGCTATGGCTTTGCTTAAAAATGAGATCCCTGATCTGATCCTGTCTGATTATCAAATGCCCGGTACCGATGGTTTTGCCTTCAGGCAGCGTTTAATTGCCATACCTGAATATAAAAATATCCCTTTTATGTTTTTAACATCAGTTACTGACCATGCACATATGATTGCGGGGATCAGTATGGATGCTATTGATTACATTGATAAGGATACTCCTATTGCGTTTATCATTTCAAAGATCAATAATTTTTTGAACAGCATCCGCGAAAGGCACGAGCATACCATAAGAGAGCTTAGCAGCGCTGCAATGGCTTTAAATTTGTATTCCGTTCCGCAGGAAACACCGCGTGTTAATGGTTTCGAAATAGATTTCTGGCATAAATCATTTGAGAATTATCCGGGTGGCGATTTTATCGACGCTATAACTATTAATAGCAGGTATACTTTTATAATCCTGGGCGATGTTATGGGGAAAAAATGGGGTGCATGGTTTTTTTCATTCGGTTACCTAAGTTATATAAGAGCGGCCGTAAGGTTATGCGTTTCGGAAGGAGATGTATCTACCAAAAGCATTATGCAAAAAATCAATTCGGTTATTTATCACGATCCGGTTGTGAGCGAGGTTTTATCAACGCTGTCACTTATCATGATTGATGCGGAGAATGATACATTAAGTTATACTGGCGCGGGTGATCTGCCTCTGCTGCATTTTAGCTGCGCCGAAAATAAGCTTAACAGGATTGCCTCATCCGGCTTATTACTGGGAATTAGCAAAGAGGGGCATTTTGATGAACATTTGTTTACCATGCTGCCTGGTGACCAATTAATATTGATAACCGATGGCTTAATAGATAAAGAAACCCCGGCGGGGAAAAAGACTGATCTGGATGGTTTTACTGATGAAATTGTAAAATTTCTTGGTAAATTTAATTCATTCGCAACTTTAAAATATGATGGCTTTTTAAACAAAAAAGCAAAAGAGCAAATTGACGATTGCAGTTTAATATTTATTCAAAAAACAAAAAATGATATTACAAACACATTTGCTTGATAATGCATTAATTGCGGATATACAGCTTAAAGAAGCAAATTTGGCAAACTCCGAACAGTTTAAATCAGAGCTTATTAGCCTGGTTAATAATGGAAATAAGTTTATTATAGTAAATTTTGAACAGGTTATTTATGTTGACAGTTCTTTTTTAGGCGCACTGGTATCAGCACTTAAACTGGCTATGAATAATGGCGCTGATATTGCCGTAGTGGGTTTAAATAGCGATATCAAATCCTTGTTTCAATTAGTACGGCTTGACAAAGTGTTTAAGATCTATACAAATACACAAGAGGCTTTAACCGGGGCATAAACTAATTTACTACCGTGAAAAAGTTTGTTTTTAACAATGAAACCGAAGGAATTTATCCTTTAACAGTTCAGATTATTAGCTATATACAAAATATTGCGAAAGATATAGTTGATGACCATGCAGGTTTCAGGATAAAAACCATCCTGATTGAACTGCTTACAAACTCGCTTAAGCACATGGGAGATGACGTTACCCGGATTGGGGTCGATCTGAAAAATAATAAGCTATATATCAGTAAACAAGATAGAGGAAAGCCCCTGCAAATTAACACCAGGCAGGCGTTGTTAACCTGGCCATTAACAAATAGCAAGCTTTCCCAAAATGAAATTGCCATTTATGGCGATGATTTCGGCACGTTAAAGGGGCGGGTGAAAAATAGTAACCAGCTTGAGTTTTTTACGGAAGATTTTGATATACAATACGTCAACAAAGAAACCATTATGGGATTAAATGAACATTATGGCCTGATGATCATTGCACGTGCCAGCGATGCTTTTAATTATAAACACAAACCCGGTACGGGTATAAATACCTTTACGTCGGTAATTGAACTTAAGCAGCAATAACCTTCATTGCGTAATTTTCTGAAAACGTTTCTTAATGGTAAGAAAAGGCTTTTCATATCCAAAGTAGGATAATGAGGCCAGCCCGATGGCGCATGTAATAGTAGTAACATATATGATGACATTCTGCGTCACCATATTCATGGTTGGAATGTATTTATGTACGAGGAAAAGGGTTAAAAATAACGGGTACTTATGCAGCAGGTAAATGCCATAGGAGATTTGCCCGATGAAATTAAGTATCTTGCTGTTTATGGTGTAGATACTGGTTTCGGCCTGGCAAAGGTTTACGATAAGCAACGAAGAAATAATAGCCAGCGGAACATCGCCATGACCAATATCGTGTGTGAGGTACAGGTATACGTAGCCCAAAAACACAATAGAGAGTATAACCTGCATATAAGGTTTAAAAATCAAATCAAACAGTGATTGTAGCCTGAACTTAAATGTTGGGTAATTGGTATTATGAAATACTATGGCTACCACAGCCCCGATCATCATATTATCAAAGCGCGCGTAATAAAAAAACTGACTGAATAGTTTCCAGATAAGATTGGTGTGTTTCAGGTGGTTGATGGTTAGCTGCAGCGTCCACATGAACAGAATAAAAATTATAAATGCATAAAGTATTTTCTTATAACTCTTTATCCTGAAAAAATGCGGGTGAAAAATATAAAATTGCTCCTCGGTGCCAATTGACCAGATAGGGTTGAAAATATCCGGCAGCAACCTAAGGCAAAATGCCAGGTTGGGCATAAAAAAAACAGAGAGCCACAAGGCATTTATTGAGCCCTGCCGGGGATAAACAAAAAAACCAATAATTACGAGCAGGAAATACAGAGGCCAGATCCTGAGCATCCGCCGAATATAAAATGCTTTGAAATTAACAGCCGAAAAATTCCGTTTCTCTTCAAGTAACAAATAAGTGATCAGGAAACCGCTTAACGCAAAGAAAATGGTGACCCCTGTTTTGCCAAAATTAAATATCGTAATATAAGGGATCCGGGCTACATGAAAATCAACTTTATGCAGCTCGATATGGGATATAACCACCATAAGCGCGGCAAGAGCCCTTACCCCGTTTAAGTTGGAGAAGTAAACCCTTGCTTTGCCTGTCGGTTTTAAATTTTTTTCGGTAGTAGTAGTATTCATAAGTAACACCGCCGGTTAAGCTCATTGCAATTAAGGTTTTAACACGGTTGGTTTTTATTAAATGAGTGTTAGGGGCAGCTTAATTTTTTGCCGCCCTGTCCAAACACTTCTGCAGTACTTCAGCAAACTCCTTATCGTTTGGCGGAGCAAATATGGTATTGTGCTCGCCTGGAATTTCATGTACATTCACACCTTTTTGTGCAAACGGCTTCCAGCCTAAAAACTCAAAGTCTTCCATATAAAAAGTCCGTTTTTTTGCCCTGAACAGGTCGAGGGTTATGTTTAGCGGCTTCAATATATAGTTGCGTAAAGCTTTTTCGCTTGCCTCATCAATCTCGTTGTCGTAGGCAAAAAAACCTTCGCGTTTTTGGTTAGGTTTAAATACCTTCCAGTAAAGTTTTATCATCTGACGCTTAAGCATCAGGCCTTTATATTCAATCGTGCGTTTGGGATCTTCGGCCAGTAACACAAAGCTATGTGCAAATTGCTTTGCGCGAAGCGCAGTTTTATCAACTATTTTTCTGGCTTTGCTATCATTTACGTTTGAGCGTTCTGCATAGGTATCAAACATTGCTACCATTTTTACCTCTTTGCCTGCTGCTATAAGTTGATTTGCCATTTCGTAGGCAATAATGCCACCTAATGAATAGCCTGCCAAAGCATAAGGGCCTTCAGGGTTCTTAGCTACGATTTCGGCTATGTAATTAGCCGCAATCTCTTCCATTACATCAAGCGGTTCATCTATGCCGTTTAAGCCGCGGGCCTGTAAACCATAAACCGGTTGCTCTGCATCCATGTTCATGGCAAGTGCATTGAACAGTAATACGTTTAAACCTGCGCCATGTACAATGTATAAAGGCATTTTGCTGCCATCGGGTTTAATAGGCACAAGCGATTCCCAACTGATAACTTCATCACCTTCAAGCCTTGCTGCAAGTTTCTCGATAGTAGCATGCTCAAATAAAGTAGCCAGCGGTAAACGCCTGCCGGTTTCCTGTTCAATAGCAGCCATGATTTTTACAGCAACTAATGAACGACCGCCAAGCTCAAAGAAATTATCAAGGATACTGATTTGTTCAATACCCATGTTTTGCTGCCATATCCTGGCTACTAATTTTTCGTTATCAGTACGCGGAGAAACAAATTCGCCTTCGCGATAGATGATATTATAATCAGGCTTAGGCAGTGCTTTGCGGTCTATTTTGCCGTTTGGCGTAATAGGGATCATATCCATCACCACAAAATCATCCGGCACCATGTATTCTGGCAAAACGGCAAGCAGCCCTTTTTGCCATGCATCAAACTGGTTTTTAAGGTCGATGCCTTCTTTTGACTCAGGTGAAATTACATAGGCTACCAGGCGTGGCATGCCGGGAGTGTCTTCGCGGGCTATAACTACAGCCTGTTTAATATTTTCCTGCTTTAAAAGGTTTTGCTCAATTTCTTCCAGCTCAATACGGTATCCACGTACTTTAACCTGGTGGTCAATACGACCCAGACAAACAATTTCGCCATCCTGCCTGATTTTGCCCAAATCGCCGGTACGGTACATGCGGGCACCCTCAACCGGCGAAAAAATATCCTTCACAAACCGCTCGGCAGATAATTCTGCACGGTTCAGGTAACCAACTGCCACACCATCGCCACCTATATAAATCTCACCGATGGAACCATCAGTAAGGTTATTAAGAGCTTCGTCTAAAATGTAGATCTGGGTATTGGCAACAGGTTTACCAATGGTAATATCTTCATCGCTGGTAATCTGTTTTATGGTTGAGTAAATGGTTGTTTCTGTTGGCCCATACAGGTTCCAGATCTCCTCGCATTTGGGCAATAACTGCGTAACCAGGTCTTTAGGAAATGCCTCGCCACCGCAATAAACTTTTAAAGGTAATTTGCTGTCCCAGCCAGATACCAGCATCATGCGCCAGGTAAAAGGGGTGGCCTGCATTACGGTTACGTCTTCTGCCTTAACCAGATCAACCAATGCTCGGCCATCTTTTGCAGTGGTCGAATCAGCTAATAAAAGTTCAGCACCCGTTATCAATGGTAAATACAGGTCGAGCCCGGCAATATCAAATGATATGGTGGTTACAGCTAATACTTTATCATCGGGTGTTAAGCCGGGAACCGTTTGGCAGCTCACCAAAAAGTTGATCAGGCTAAAATGACGGATCTGGACACCTTTGGGTTTTCCTGTTGATCCGGATGTATAAAGGATATAAGCAAGGTCTTCACCGCTTACAACTGTTTCAGGCTCGGTAGCTGGGTATGACGGAAATTTGTCTAACGCAGCCTCAATCAAAACTTCGGTTGAGTTTGCCGCAAAATGGTTATGATATTTTTCGGAGGTGATCAGGATCCTGGCTGATGAATCCTCCAGCATAAACTCAATACGGTCTTTTGGATATTCCGGATCAAGTGGTACATAAGCTGCACCGGTTTTCATTACGGCTAACAGCGATATCACCATTTCGGGCGAGCGGTCAAGTGCAACGCCGGCAACATCGCCTCTTTTAAGCCCCTGATCAATCAGGTAGCCAGCCAGTTTATTAGCAGCTTCATTAAGCGCTTTATAGGTTAAAGTGCGTTCATGAAACTTCAGTGCAACCTTATCCGGGTATTGATGCGCCGCCGCTGCCGTTAAATGGATAAGTGCCTTTTCTTTGGGATAATCTGCAGCAGTATTGTTTAACATGCTTATAACGTCGGTATTAAGAGGGGCATCCATAATTATTTATATGCTATATTATTCCTGTTTCAATTAATTATTAGTCTTGTTTCCGTTATTTAACAACAGTGCCTGTTCGTTTACGGGTTCGGTCGGAGCATGATCATGCGGCGTATGAATAAACTTTTTATTTGCTCCCTTTAGTTTAAACAACAGCAGGAACATGGTGAAAAATATAAGGGGCAGTTTAAGCATAGCTTCTAATAGTTTTCCGTTGTAGAACGATGTTGGTATTGCAACTATAATACCAAGGTAACAAGCCACGGTTGCGCCAAGCCATAAATGCCAGTGCGGGCCGATACCCGGAGTAAAAAAAGACACCAATAACATGAGCGGCATAAGGCCAAGCATTAGTACGCGCGGCAGTATAGCCATTTGGTAAATCTCATTAACGTAATCAAAATTGCCGCGGAAAAACTGAGCAGGAGCAGTAGCGCCATACTTTTTAAGCAAATTAAACTGGGCCGACAGCCAACGTTTGCGCTGCTTTTCAAACACCGCCGGGTTGCTTACTTTTTCATCATAGATGTATGCTTTTTCTGCATAAGCAACGTGGACCTTATCACGGGTAAGCAGCAGGCCCATCTCCTTATCAAAGCCACCTACAGCATCAATACGCGACATCACATTTACAAAAAGGTTATACTCCAAAGCCATCCCTGAACCTATTATGGCTGCCGAAAACTTAAATAATTGCTGTGATTTTCTGAAAATATGATTGTTAACTTCTTCACTTACAGCATCAAGTATCGCCACTTGTGTGTTTGAGTTTTTTGCTACCCGATGGCCCTGAACCACACGGTGGCCTGCTTGTAAATAATTATTGATCTGGTATAAGTAATCGGGGGCAGCAATATTGTCAATATCAAAAACAACAGCTGCGTCATACCCTGCGGCTGTATTTTCAATTGCTTTATTTAATGCTTTTGATTTGGTGCTGGTTTCAAAAACTACTTCAACTACCTGCAAAGGCATCTGCCTTAATTTGGCGATAGTTTCGGGTTTCATAGAGTCGGCTATCACACAAACCGTAAACTTATCCTGGGGATAATCGATGGTTAGCGCTGCTGCTGCCGAATTTAAAATAATTTCATCTTCTTTATAAGCACAGATATAAACTATGAATTTGCTGAGCTTAGTTGCTGTAGCAGGCTGCTTAATGGGAATTAATTTCCCCAACACCGAGAACACAAACAGGTACAGGCTATATACCCCAAGATATATAAACAGCAAAATGGCGATAACTGATGCAATGAATTTGATGATTTCCATGTGTTTTTGACGATAAAGCCTGTTTTGTATTAATTATAAGTAAACAGGCGTGTTGCTTTAAAAATTAACCTTTCTGCTTATTATTCAAATTTGTTGCCAGCAAGCTCTTGATCTCTGTTATACGGTGCTCCCATGTATTTTGTGCTGCTACTTTTAATCTTTTTTGCTGTAAAAAAGGAGTATCGTTTAACGATAGGTTAATAGCGGCAGTAAACTCATCAGCATTTTTGCAGATGTACACGGTATCACCGGTAAATTCTTCCAGGTCTTCGTTGAAATCAGTGATCACAACAGGGCGGCCGGAGCCCAGGTATTCGAATAATTTAAGTGGGAAAATTGAGCTGCTGACATCATCTTTTTTAAAAGGGATAATGGCAACGTCAAAGCCTTTGAGCACGGCAGGTAATAGCTCATAAGGTACTGCACCTTTTTTGGAAATATTAGGCGCGTTAAAAGCAGGATTATTTTCGTAGTCTATATCAACCGGTCCGACAAATACAAAGCTTTTATCGGGGTTTTGTACCGTTAATTGTGTTAGCAGGTCATAATCAATTCGGCGTTCAATATTACCGAAATAGCCAATGATGGGCTTTTTGGTATCCGCAAGGATCTCCGCAACAGGTAAAGCCGGGTCAAGCGCTTTTTGACTGTGGCTGATGTTGGCTGCGTTAGGTACAAAATAGGAGTTAGGGTTAAGCTTTGCTTTAATATTACTTAACTCCTTGCTGGTGCTAATCACCATATCCATATCTTTCACTAAAATATCTTCAGATATAAGGCCGTGACGGGTTTGGTACTCTTCGATTAGCGGATCAACGCAATGATAAACTTTGAGCAGCGGTTTTAACTTCAGCAACCGGTGCATGGTTGGATAGTAAAACGCGTATGAATTAATGAATATATATTCTTTAATCCCCAGGTTTTTAATTACTTTATTAAGCCTCCTTGCCACAATATTTTCGTTAACTTTCAGTGCCAGCCGGTATACGGCACCTTCGGGCAGCGAGTTGATAGACGGTACGGGAGCTGTAATAATGATCTTTAAATTGGGGATCTCTGTTTGGATAAAGCTATCTTTTGGTGAAAAGAAATGCGGTTTGCGGGCATTATAACCAGGCGTATCCTTAAACTGGATATAATCTTTCCAGGTATACGGTCTGTCAACATAGTATACGTAGTTATCTTTAGCCAAGTGTTTGGCCATAGTGTAGTTTGTTGACTCAAGACGGCTATCAAACTGCATTTGCGAGAATATAACGATATGCCGGTTTTTTAGCTCCATAAATATAGCTTGCTATTCAGTTAGTTGTTTTCCTTTGATTTTGTTGAACACTACACCGATCAATTCTTTTAGCTCGATGTAACCTAAAACAAAAATGTCGGATATTTTAAATTGCAGGTTCTTCTTCAATGCCCAATAACCAAATATGGCTCCTGTAAAAAATGTAAATATTGATGCAATTGCAACGGCATAAAGACTGTGAAATACAAGAATACCTGTAAAATCGCCAATTACGTTAACCGTTAGCATCAGGAACACCTTGATCATGTTAAGGTGCGGTTTGTTGATGATATCAAGCGTGATCCCGAAAAACCTGTCGATAGGCAAGAGCATCACGTAACACATAAAAATCCTAAAGATATTGCCGGCATCAGAGTGCTGATATTTTGCACCGAATATCAACCCAATAATAAGATCGGCAGCTGCAAAACAAACAATGGCAATAGGGGTGAGTGCCATGGTAAGCATACCCGCATATTTCTTCATAATATAAGTAACATGCTTTTTATCTCCGCGCTGTACCGCAGCCGACATAGCAGGTAATGCAGTAGAGATAAATGCCCTTAACGGAATTTCAAAAATCTCCATAAGCCTCTGCGGGATATAGTAAACAGCCAGCAAATCAGGGCTGAACATGGGCTTTACAATCAGCGTATCCGAGCTTCTGAGCAGGTATGAACTTATGGATGTACCTACGCTGAATTTACCAAAATGAGCCATTTGTTTTATAGTATCCCAGCTTTTGTAAGCTATGGTTTTTACCTTGGCCCAACCAATAATAATACAAATAATGCTACTTAGCAGGTTTGCTGCAAAGTAAGAATAGATGGTTGTTTCAAAATCTGATTTGCCCGCAATAGCTAAGCCCACTACCAGTACCAGGAAGCCTCCCTGGTTCATCAATTGCAAAATGAACATTTTATCAAAACGTTCTTCGGCCTGGAGTATCCAAAGGCTCACAGCTGATGGCAGGGTACAGAAATAAATAAGACTAAACCATTTAAGGGTAATGGCTATATCGGCATCCGGGTTTCTGTAAATCAAATAGATCAACAGGTTTACAACAGCAAATACCAGGGTGATCATAAAGCCCAGGTACCAAGTTGACCCGGAAATATTTCTCTTCCTTTCGGTGCTGGAGCCTGAATAGAATTTTATAAGTGAGGTTTGAAGAAAACCGGTGCGAAAAGTATCTGCCAGTGTAAATACAATCAGGAAAAATACATAATTACCAAAGTCGGGCTTGCTTAACCTGCGGGCCAGCAACGATAATATCACCATCCCCAAAACTGGTAATACCGCATTGGTTGCCAGCGAAAGCGTGTGTTTGTTTATTAACTTTTTAAATAAACTCATGTAGATTGTTTTACGCTTTCTCCCACGTTTGTGTTGTGAAATTATACTGTTTTATTACTTTGGCAGGGTTGCCAACCGCTACAGAATAAGGCGGGATATCCCGTGTAACTACACTGCCAGCCCCAATAACCGAATGTTTGCCAATGGTTACGCCGGCAGTTACCACACAGTTAGCGCCGATCCATACATTATCATCGATAGTGATTTGTTTAGTAGTAACTTTTTGATGGCGGGGAGGGATACTTACATCCTGATAACCATGGTTAAGGCCCGAGATAACAACATGTTGCGCCGTCATACTAAATTTGCCTATTTTAACCGGCCCTATTATGACGGTACTAATACCAATGCCCGACCCTTCACCGATAAAAACATCACCAACCCCGTTGTTGATCACCGCAAAATCCTCCACAATACTTTTTATACCGAGGGAAAATTTATTGAAAGGGAAAAGGTCCATTCGTGCATTTCGTCTTACTACGCTTCCCTTGCCGCGCTCATGAAAAAAACGGTTAAGTATCAGTCTAACCCAAAGCCTTGGCCTTGATTGACCAGGTGGGATCAGCATCCAGTGGACTAACTTTTTTAATTTCGGATTTGATTTTATGGATGATACAATTGACATCTGCTTAATTAAATTAGTACTGGCTCTGCACTGGTATTCTTTTTCAAATGCTCCTGCTCCTGATCGTCAATACGTTTGCATACCACCAGAATGGATATGGCCAGGTAAAACAGGATATTTGACGGATATTGAACGATTGCCTGCTGCGGAAAGTTACCTATGTTAAATGCAAACAGGATCAGTAACATAGCCAGGCAATAGTTTTTAAGCTCAGGATTTTTGATGCTAAAATAAAAGTTGATACCTGTTTTAAGTACCACAAAAAATAAAGTACAAAATAACAGCAGACCAACCCAGCCCATTTCTACAGATACACGTACATAACCGCTATCGGGCGGAAACTTAGCCAGCATGGAGTTTGGCGAAAACTTACGGCCCCAAACCCCTACAGAGCCCAAACCACCACCAATGGGGTGGGAAAGGATAAAAGGTTTGATCTTTTTCTGATTTTCAGCACGAACGTTATAAGACGGATCATCTGAAGGATTAAAAGCCGTTTGGAAACGCTTAATTAGCGGGTTTGAAGTGGGCATCACGATCAGGATACCAAGCAGTGCAGCTGCAACAAGTGTAAAAGTTAAAACGCGGCGGTTAAAATTTAATACAGCCAGCATTGACAGCGCTCCCGGCACCAACACATAGGCTGCCCTTGTACCTGAATAAAGCATTACATATAAAAAGAAGCCCGCAATGCAACCCAGCAGCACTTTACGTTTAACAGGGATATCACCCATAAGGAGTACTACGCAAAGCAAAGCCCCGATAACCATGTTATATGAAAATGTAACCGGGTCTGAAAATATCCCGAATTTACGCATGTGACCGTTAATGAATAACAGGCTTACCCGCAGCGGGTCGGCGTATAGATATTTATGCTCGAATGGAAAGAAGCCTATATTTTCTTGTTGAAAGGCAGAAATCCCTGCAAGTATATCCAGGAAGATCCAAAGTTTTAACAAAGTTTTAATAAACTTTACCGTGCGGATCTGGTACACAAAAACAAAGTACATGAGCATAATAAAGCCCACAGTACGTACAGTGTAAATCCAGGCTAACCTTGATTCGGCAGATGGATTTACAAACTCAAGCATATTATACCCCAGCCATACCAATATCATGTAACTGATGGGGTTTTTAAAATAAGTCCAGTTTTGTTCGGTACGTTGCTTAATGAAAAAACCAAGGATGAGCAGGTAAGTTGTCATGTCCATCAACGTGCCTATTGGTACTTCATCCGGCAAAAATTCAGAAACGTAGCTGATAAAAAAAGCGGCTATAATTAATGCACAGATCCCGAACTCGGGATAAACGGTAATGGCGAATACGATGGGCAGGCCAATGGTTAATGCCAAAACAGCCCCCACACCAATAAACTCAAGTTTATAAGTTAAAAAGCTTATAACAAGCGATGTGATCAGCAGGAAAAACAGCGCAAACGGATGCGAAAACTTTTGAACCACAAGGCTTTTCCAAAAGTTTTGCTTAATTCCATTATTGCCTGTTTGTTCATTACGCATGAGGGTAGAATAGAAATGCTTTTTAAGTTACAGGAACAGGATTTTCACGGCCCAAACAAACACACCAATAAATGCAAATACTATAGCCGCTTTACGTGTTTTTTTTTGAAGCGGACTTAAATCTTCAAACGGATCCTTTTCGGGTTTGGGAGGGTCTATTCTCATTTTAAGTAGTATTGATATTTAACGATGCTTTGCGGGCAGGCTAACTATGAGTTTTTCTCTTTTTTCTGATTGTAATCAGTTTTATTAAGCACCCAACCGGCAAACTTATTTTCCAGTCCTTTTAAATAGGTGATGTATTGCTTCTGAGGGTTAGTTATCTTTTTATTGGCTTCAAAAACCGCTATGGTTTTATTGGCAAATAATAACCACTCTTTTGATTTGTTAAGCGCCGTAAGCGGTGCTGTATCAATGATCACTACATCGTATTTTGACCTAAGCTCATCAAATTTGCTTTTCACAAATGCCTCGCTGCCAATTTCAAGTAAGGTTACATCGCCGCCGCGGTTGCCTAAAACAGTAGTGTTTGAACTGGTAAGCTCCGGCTGGCCAAATTGGCTGTTTTTAAAATAGTCTTCCAGGTAAACCTGCGGCTGGGCAGTATTACTAATAGTAGCATTGTTAAAGTTACCATCAATTAAAAGTACCCTTTTGTTAATCATGGAATAAGAATAGGCCAGGCTTATAGCAAGCAGGGTTTTACCCTCGGTGGGTTCAATGCTTGTTATGGCTAAAACTTTTTCTCCTCTTAATTCCTGATCAATTTCAAACCTTATAGAGCGTAGCAGCTCTTTAAAGGTTTTCATTTTATCCCGGTGTTCAACATCCCAAAGCTTACGCAAGTCCAGGTTTTCACCGCTTATCTTGTTTAAATAGCCCAACAATGGCAGCTGGGTTTTGTTAACCAGTTCTGTTGGGTTTTTAATGGTATCATCAATATAGAACAAAACAAACAGCCAAAAAATGCAGGCGAACAAGCTACCTATGCCGCTTAATATAATGAGCAGCATCTTTTTAGACGGCTGGGCCACATCCGGCTGGGCCATTTCAACCTGGATAAGTTTTATCGAAAAGTTTGAGCGCAGGTTGGTTTCGTTGTATTTGTTTAATACGTCAAGATATTCTTTACCTGCAATATCAATATCAAAATCGTAGGTTTTTACTTTAGCATCAAACGGAACAAGGCGCGAGAATTTGGCATTAAGATTGGCAAGCTCTCCATTGATTGATTTAACGCTGTACTTAGCCAGATCACGTGAAACTTCTAACGTAAGCTTTTGTTTGATCTGATCGTCTTTTGCAACAAGCGGATTAGTAATGTACTTGTCAGATGTTAAGTTGATTTGATTGGCAAGTTGTGTTTGTAACGAATCCAGCGATTCTTTATACTTGTTATTGAACCCGCTGCGCACATACTGATCTTCAAGGGTGTGCAGTTGTTCCTGGGTTGAAATAATAGCCTGGTTATATTTGTTGGTTACTGCTTCAACGTATTTTCTTTCATCGGGCGAAAACTTTTGATTAATGGCATCAATAGCTCCTTGGTATGATATTACGTCCTTATCGGCCTGCAACTTTTTATCATTGTAAACCATGATCTGCCCAAAAATGGCTTTTGACTGCTCGTCAAGGTTCAATACACCATTTTCAATTTTGTACTGTTGTAGCTCGCCCGTTTTTTCGCTAAGTGCTTTGCGCTTGGCATCTAACAGGTTTGATAAAAATGTTACTGCGTTTGATTCGTTTTGCTTTACGCTCTGAGTATAATAATCAATAAACTGTTTAGATAGCGTATTTACCACGAAAGCCGATAGCTGCGGGTTTTCTGAGTCAAAGCTAACAGCAATAAAGTCACTGCCCTCATCACGGGTAATTACCAGCTCCTTCATCAGGTTACGCTCATCGTATTTCATCGATCTGAGCAGTTCAATCAGGGTGTTTTCGGTTTTATCGTAAACAGACAGAGGCTGAAGAGTGGCAAATTTCTTTTTAAGAATTGCCAACGCATTGTCCTTTTCGTAAGGGTGCATTTCAAGCAATTCTTTACTTGCCTTACGAAAGGGGGCAGGGTCGCTCAGGTCATGGATCATAAGCGAATAAGAAACCTGGTCAACAAGTTTCTTTAACTTCATGATAGCAATCAGGTTGCTGAACTCGCGGTCAACCTGTTGCTCTTGTACGTTGGCAGTGGCATCCTTATCAAGCAAGTGCCTGGAGGCATCAATAATACCCGTAGCTATTTCCGCGTGCGACTGGTAATCATCGGGTAAGTTTTTTACCAGGAAAAACGAAGCTATTACCGCTACAAGCGGTATAATTATCAGCGTATTTCGGTGTTTTTTTAGTAGATTAAAAAAATTGCCTATCTCCATTTGTTACTTAACGTCTTCTAATTTGGTGCCCAATAATTCTTCAAGATTGGTCTTGGCTGTAAATGTCGCTAATTCAGCTTGTACTTTAAAGGAGTTCTGGTTGTATAAACTGTTAAGTTGTTCGTTATAAATCTGAAAAGTTGTTTCACCTTTTTGGAATGCGTATTTTAATTGCTTTACGGCGCTTTCTGCATCTATAACAGCATTCGAGCGCATCCTCAAATCGGCCTGGGCCTCAAGATAAGTAAAATAGAATCGTTTAATCTGAGCTTCAAGGCTTAACATATATTCGGCTTGTTGATACTCAGCTACCTTATAGGTTTCTTTTGCCTGGCGGATGGCCCCGGGCCTTGAAAATAACTGCCCTATGTTTAACGAAAGGGCTAACTGGTAACCTTTAAATATTGTAGGCTGCGAAATATTGATGGATGTTTGCGGGCTATAGATGTATGACGCCGTTAAACCATCAAGCCACGAAAACACAGTTGAGTTATAAAGCCCTTTAGCTGCATTTACCTGACTTTGACGTGCTTTAACTTCCGGGTAATTCCTTTTAGCAGTAGCTATCAGTTTTTCGAGATACGGGTAGTTAATATCACTTATAAATGAATTTTGCTGTGCTTGCGCACGGCTTGTAAATAAAAGAACGATTATAAAAAGATAAGTGAGCTTTAATTTCACAGGCATGATGTTATACTTTTTCTTTTTGGAACAGGGCGGGAACTGTACCCACAATAATTTTTAAATCTAACCAAACAGAATATTTCTGCGCATAAAAGTTATCTAATTTTTTCCTTTCACGTTCAGACATGTCTTCTTTACCGCGTTTACTGATCTGCCATAAGCCCGTTAAACCAGCAGGGCCAAGAAAACGCATCGACCATTCATTAGAGGTAAGCATCTCGGCCTCGTACAGCGGTAATGGCCTGTTGCCTACTACCGACATATCACCACGTAAGATGTTGAACAATTGGGGCAGCTCGTCCAAACTTGAGTTACGGAGGAAATTGCCCAATTTAGTAATACGCGGGTCGTTCTTGATCTTAACGAAGGCCACTTTGTTGTCGCCGGCTTCTGATGCGTACTGATTATTTTCTGCAGATAATTTAGCAAGTAACTGATCGGCATCTGTACGCATCGATCTGAACTTATAAAAATCAAATACCTTATAACCTGTACCTACACGTTTGCTTTTGTAAAACACCGGTCCTTTAGAATCCAGTTTGATCAAAATAGCAACAACCAACATAACAGGCGATAATGCCAGCATCATACCACCAGAAATCACCAGGTCGATAAGGCGTTTACCGGCTGGCATTTTATACGCGGTATCAACTACTTTTGATAGCTCGAGCAATTTGGGTTTTATCAGTTTAAAGCGTACCAAAAAGTTAAGCCTTTCACGTAGGTCGCTTATCGAAAAGGGCTCACCGTAAAAATCATGAACTTTAAGTTTGATAGCCTGCTGCCTTAATGATTTATCATTTTGTGATGAAAGCAACACAATGATCAAACCGTTTAACAGGAAGCTTTTTTTAACTTCATCAACAAGCTTAATCCATTTACCGGCGGCGTCTACTTCAACCAGGATAATATCCGGAACGGATAAAATAGATTGATCTCCTAAATACTCGGTAAGTTGGTCAATAGAGGTGCTGTACGCAATTTTAAACCCTTCATTTAAGCCATTAGAGATCTTTTCCTTAAATTCAGTACCGGCATAAGCTATCCTGATGTTAGAACCTGAGCTTTCGTTCCAATCAGATGTTTGATGATTCATAAACTTGTAAAACTTGGTTAATGGCTGTTTTTAATGCGGTTGGGTTAAAAGGTTTATGTATGTAAGCATCAACCTTAAAAGGCATGGCGCTTACCTGGGCGTCAAGATCATGGGCTGCAGAAAGCAGTATAACCGGGATCTCGCGATAAAAGCCGCTGATTTTTACATTTTTAACAAACGACTGTCCGTCAAAATAAGGCATTTGAAGGTCGGATATTATTAATTCTGGCATATTGCCGTCTTCAAGCCAGCTAAAGGCTTCAATGCCGTTATTTTTAACTACAATATCATATTCTTTTGAAAGAATAAAGTTTAGAAGTTTTAATATGCTCAGGTCGTCGTCTACGATAAGTAACGTTCTTTTCATGCTTAATTAATTGGGGTTAAATTATGGGAGATAAGCAGTTGTTATTATTAATATATTGGGATTTTATTATTGTTGTTATAGCGATACTTGATATCAAAAAAAATAAATTAATAAACATGTTAATAAGAAAGAAATACAACCGTAAGCTATTTTAACTGAAAGCTAAGTATGAAATAAACTATCGGATAATTTTTTTCCTTTTGTTTCTCACTGTAATTATAGGCAAAAAACATTCCTGAAATAAAAAACAACCGTAATTATAAGCTTTACGGCTGTTTATACGATATTATACGGAGAATAGTTGTGAAAAAAGCGAGAAATTAACGCAAAGTTAATAGATGTACCGAGGAATTTATTCCCACAGAAGGTAAGGGTAATTCCCCAAAATGGGATAAATTTATACCTGTTTACAGGTATACGCAGATTTACTTTTCTATAACTGATAAGAAATTTCCTGCGGGGTCTTTAAACCATGCTATTTTGGGGCCGCCACTGAGAAATACTCCTTTTTCGTTTGTCTTAAAATTTTCCTGATTGTAAATTTCAAATTTAACTCCGCGGGAGCTGAGTTCGTCAACAGTTGTTTCTACATCATCAACCGGAAAGTTTAAAATAGTGAAGGTGGCAGGCGTATGGTTATCTTTGGTGTATATCAAAATGGGGGTACTGCCTGCAATATTAAGGTTAAGCAACCCTTCCATTTCAGGAACGTCAGTTACATTCAGGCCGAGCACACCGGCGTAAAATGCCCTTGCTTTAGCTGTATCATCTACAGAAAATCCGCTGAACGCTTTGCTTTCTTCTAACATAACAATAGGTTTTGTGTTAATGATATTACCCTGCTTTTAAATGATTTGTTTTCCGAAATATGAAATTAATCGGCCAAAACTTCGGCACGGCAGCCTAATTCGTTCAAAAAAATAATCAGCGATTTTGCACATAAGGTGCCGTTATCACATTGCACCCGCAATATTCTGTCGCAATCATCCAAATCAAAATTGGCTTTATGGTTTCCGAATGCTTTGTGAATGGCATCCAAAAGCATGCTGGCCTGATGGCGTTTATTTACATTGGTTTTAAAAACTTCTACCATCATCAGTTTTAGTTAGTGGGTACTTTTAATGGAGATAAGAAAAATAATTACCCGGGATGCCATCTGATTGACACGCCGGGTAAGGTTTAATTATTATGGGCGGTTAGGATTGTAAGAGATCATCCAGCTAATACCAAATTTATCTTTAACCCAGCCAAAATAATCACCCCAAAATTCTTCACGCATAGGGCCGCCGCCTTGTTGACCGGCTGATAAGCCGGCATGAAACTTATCCGCTTCTTCTTTTGATTCGCAGCTTATCGTAAGCGAAAAGTTGGTGCCCATGGTTACCAGGCCCATGCCGCCTTCTTCAACACCTAATGCGTCTGTTCCCATAAGCATGTTGCCGGGGCCAAGCGGCAAAGCAATGTGCATAAGCTTGTCGAGGTCTTTTTCGGCAAGTTTTGATGCCTCTGGCCCGTCTTTAAAACGCATAACTACGGCAAACTCGCCGCCAAAAATTGATTTATAAAAGTTAAAAGCTTCTTCGGTATTACCGTTAAAGTTTAAATAAGGATTTACGACTAACATGTTTGATTGTTTTTGATTTATAAATTGAGTGATTTTATGAAGTAAAGTTAAGTTTTGCGCTTTTGCAAAGGAGGGGGCTATTAAGACATGTTAAGGGGTGAATTGCGACATGCAGTTTAAGTGGCGCGATAGCCGTATTACGGTGTGCCTGCTGTAGCCTTGTTTGAAATAAACCGGTACAGATATGGTGCCTTGTGTGCTCCGCCTGTCCATTTCTTGGCTATGCGTTCTAAAATACCAAGGCTCAATATCTTACGCTGAAAAGCGGCCCTAAGCAGTTTTTTATTCAGGATAGTTTCATAGAGCGATTGTAAATCGCCCATTGTAAACTCATCTGTAAGCAGGTTGAAGCCGATCAGTTTTTGGTCGAGGTTGTTTTGTAGCGTTTGCAGGGCTTTATTGATGATTTCACGATGGTCTTGCATCAAAGCAGGCAACTCGTCAAGACTGTACCAGTTACAGCTATCAGATATTTCATCGGGAGCGGGTATAGCTTTCGTAAAATCAACCAATGCATAATAGCCAATAGACACGAAACGCTTAAGGAGCCAATGATTATCAGGTGCGGTATAACCGCGAGCCTTCATTATTGCCTTAAGCGGACTGGGATCATAGCGACTGTAGTCGCCAAATACATAAAACTGCTCAAGATAAATATCGGTTAGCGCCGTACGGCTTTGTAAAACCCGGCGGGCTGCCTGGTTTACATCTTCATTATCATGAATAAAGCCGCCGGGTAAGGCATATAGAGATGAGTTTTTATAGGCCAGCAGCAATACTTTTAACTGGTTATCATGAAACCCGAATATCACGGTATCAATAGCCAGACCGGGTAGAAAACCTTCGCCGCTGATATTACTTTCCTGTCGTTCAAACTCTTTGTTCATGTATGTTAGAAAAAAAATATTGTACAAGTAACAAAAAAATTTGAAATGTGATAGTAAATAATTTATTATTGTATCATTATGTTACAATAATGATTTGTAATGTTGCTTTCTTTTTGTCCAAACGCTATAAACCAAATAACCAATAATGAAGAAACCAATTTTAGTAATGCTGTTACTCGCGCAAGTTGCCTCGGTAAGGGTGATGGCGCAGCTATCTGCAAACAAAACAACTGTTGAAAATGGCGCGGTCGAAGGAACCCGCGAAACTTCGGGTGTTGAGAGTTTTAAAGGTATCCCGTTTGCCCAGCCCCCTGTGGGTGATCTGCGTTGGAAAGAGCCTCAACCAGCCAAAAACTGGGATGGCACTTTAAAGGCCGATCATTTTGGCCATAACCCCATGCAAAAGCCAATTTTTGGTGATATGGGTTTTCGGTCGTCAGGAATGAGCGAAGACTGTTTGTATCTCAATGTGTGGACACCCGCAAAGTCATCTAAAGAAAAACTGCCTGTGCTGGTTTATTTTTATGGGGGCGGTTTAATGGCCGGCGATGGTTCTGAGTCGCGTTATGATGGTGAAAGCATGGCAAAAAAAGGTATTGTAGCCCTAACTGTTAATTACAGGCTTGGCGTATTCGGCTTCTTTTCACATCCCGAATTAACTAAGGAATCGCCTAACCATTCGTCGGGCAATTATGGATATCTTGATCAGCACCTGGCTTTGCTATGGGTACAGAAAAATATAGCTGCCTTTGGCGGCGACCCTAAACGGGTTACTATTGCAGGTGAATCGGCCGGGTCTATTTCTGTATCGGTACAAATGGCTTCTCCTTTATCGAAAGATCTGATAGCTGGCGCAATAGGCGAAAGCGGGGCAGGTATCAAACCAACGCTTTTCCCAATACCGCTGGCCGATGCGGAACAAAACGGTGTTAAGTTTGCAGCTAACGAAAAAGCAAACACGCTGGCCGATTTAAGAGCTATACCTGCCGAGCAGTTGTTAAACGATGCCTTTAAGCCGGGAACTCCGCTAATGTCGGCCACTATTGATAATTACCTGCTGCCAAAATCGCTGCCTGAGATATTTATGGCAGGTGAACAGGCTAAAGTGCCTTTGCTTGTAGGTTGGAACTCGGCCGAAGTGCCTTTTCAGTTTATGATGCATGGTGATGGCCCAACACTTGACAATTATAATAAAACCCTGAAGCAATTATATGGCGACAGGGCAGAAGAAGCACTAAAGCTATATCCGGCTGCTAACGACGACGAGGTAATTAAAGCAGCAACTGATTTATCAAGTGATCGGTTTATTGTGTACAGTACCTGGAAGTGGGCCGATTTGCAGGTGCAAACGGGAGGTAAGCCTGTTTATCGTTACCTGTTTTCGCGTGTGCGCCCGGCAATGGTTGCTTCAATGGGAAATGCCACACCAGGGCTTGCAGGTGGCGTAGTTAAAGGAGATGCTGCGAAACCTGCCCCCAAAATGCCGCCACCGGTAGGCGCAGCACATGCTTCAGAAATTGAATACGCCATGGGGAACCTTGCTGGTAACAAAACCTACGCCTGGACACCCGATGATTTCAAGGTATCCGAAACCATGGAAAACTACTTTGCCAATTTTATAAAGAAAGCCAATCCCAATGGTGCTGGTTTACCTAAATGGTCGGCAATTACAGATAACAATAGCGTAAAGTTTATGAATATTGATGTTAAGAGCGAAGAAAAGCCGGAGGTTAACCGTGCGCGTTATTTGTTTTTAGATAAAGACTATATGAAATAAGATCTTTTTTATTCAGATGTATGGGCTGGCTCCTGCGATTTTTCGCAGGGGCCTTTTTTATGGCCAGTATTATTATCTTTATTTAATGAAATTTTACCCGGTAAAAAATGTGTTATTCAAATGGTTGGCATCAGTCATTGTTTTACTTGGTGTTTTTACGTTTTCAGGGCTTAGCATTCAAATTGCTGTTCGGGCTGATAAGCCGGATACAACATTAGTTACCAGTTGTGTAAGTAAGGCTTTCAGATCAATTTCATACAAGAGGGCTTTAAAGTCGACCGGCCAGCCAATCTTTTCCAATTTAATTTACGGGTGCTGCAATGTGAATGCTTTGACTTTTTTGCATAGCCAGAAATCTGATATTGAAATTAAACAGACATCTAACCTTTTCATGCCAAATAATTCAATCCGGCATCCGTATTTCATCAGGACTTACTGTTTTGTTTCTGACGACGATCATCTTGTTATAGCATAATCCTTTCTTATTTGATTACTAAAAGGTAATCATTCTTCATTTAAATTATTCAGGGTATTAACCTTTATAAGGGTTGTGCCTGCTATTTATTTTATACTATCAAGATGAAAAAAATTAAAAAGCTCATAAGGCTTTGCGGGCTCATATTGTTTATGATCTTGGCTGTTGCCGGGATAGGTATATTAGGAGTGGCCCCCACTTTAACTAAAGACAGAAAACTATTTGTTGATAAACACCCCAGAACAGAAATTGCAGAGAAAAGTGAAACTGACCAAGAAAAGCCCCGTGAATAGCAGATAACTTACGTTAACGTGAAGTTCATAGCTGCAAGGATAACGTGCTAATAGCTATCTTTGCCGCTATGAACTATTTTGAATTTTATGGCATTCCTGAATCTTTTAAAATTGACCAGGCTTTGCTAAAGAAAAAGTTTTACGAGCTAAGCAAGCTTTATCATCCCGATTTTTATGCAAACGAAGATGAAGCCAGGCAGCAGGAGATATTGGAATTATCTACCATAAATAACAAGGCTTATCACGCACTTGGCGATCCGGCCAAGCGTTTAGAATACATTTTAAAGTTGCATGACCTGGTATCTGAAGGTGCAAAACCGCAATTGCCTGCAGATTTTTTAATGGAAATGATGGACATCAACGAACGCCTTATGGAGGTTGATGACGCAACACAACTGGCTGCTATAACTTCAGAAGCGCTTGCTATTGAAGGAGATATAAATGAAGAACTAAATAAGCTTACCGGCGACTATGAGCAACTGGATGATACAGCTAAAGAAAGCCGCCGGATAGAAATTGCAAATATTTACTATAAACAAAAATATTTGTTGCGAATTAAGGAGAGTTTATCTACATTTGCAGCCCGCTTGTAAGGGAAAGCACTTACAAAATGCCCAGATGGCGGAATTGGTAGACGCGCTGGTCTCAAACACCTGTGGGAAACCGTGCCGGTTCGACTCCGGCTCTGGGTACATCTGACGGATGTAGAAGGCTGTAAGTTAAATACTTACAGCCTTTCTTTTTTTCTTGCATATTGTTTTATATGCACCTTTTTGGATCAATCAGAATTTTTGTGGGAGAATAAAAAAGTATTTGCTTTGTGTTTACCAACACGAATCCGCTTGTTAACTGCATACGAAATCCTTGTCCTTTTAATTTTGCCGTAAAGCCATCTGATCTCTCGTCTTTCGGACGGGGCCGGGCCTTTAAACGAGCAGATTCGACATATTGGTGACTAAGGGGCATCGTGGTTTGTTTATTTTTGAAGCATGAAGAAAATAGGATTTCTATCATTCGGGCACTGGTCCAATCATCCATCTTATGCAACCCGCAGCGCAGGCGATACACTGCTTCAATCTATTGATCTTGCTGTGGCTGCTGAAGAACTGGGTTTAGATGGTGTTTATTTCCGTGTTCATCATTTTGCGCGGCAACTGGCCTCGCCATTTCCATTGCTTTCGGCAATTGGAGCAAAGACCAGCAAAATTGAGATCGGTACCGGGGTGATCGATATGCGGTATGAAAACCCGCTGTATATGGTGGAAGATGCCGGTGCTGCGGACCTGATCTCGGCCGGACGTTTACAACTGGGTATCAGTCGGGGTTCACCGGAACAGGTGACCGAAGGCTGGCGTTATTTTGGTTATGAACCGGCGGCAGGCGAAACGGATGCCGACATGGGGCGGAGCCATGCCTTGCAGTTTTTGCAGCGTTTGGATGGCATCGGCTTTGCCGAACCTAACCCCAATCCTATGTTCCCTAATCCGCCTGGCTTATTACGCCTGGAGCCACATTCAAAAGGCTTGAGGGAGCGGATCTGGTGGGGAGCTGGTTCTAATGCCACAGCAGTTTGGGCGGCTGAGAATGGGATGAACCTTCAAAGCTCCACTTTAAAATTTGACGAAAGCGGCAAACCTTTTCATATCCAGCAGGCAGAACAGATCAGGTTATATAAAGAAGCCTGGAAAAAAGCCGGCCACAAACGGGAGCCAGGGGTTTCGGTGAGCCGTTCTATCTTTGCACTGGTAAACGATCAGGATAAATATTACTTTGGCGGGCAAGGTAAATCAGCTGATAGTTTTGGTTATATCGAACCCGAAAAAAGGGCAGTCTTCGGCAAGAGCTATGCCGCCGAACCAGATCAATTGATTGAAGAGTTAGTGAGGGACGAAGCTATTCAGGAAGCAGATACGGTGCTTTTAACTATTCCCAATACACTGGGTGTGGATTATAATGTACATGTGCTATCCGCTATTTTAGAACATGTGGCACCCGCTTTGGGCTGGCGGTAATCACATTGATTTCCGGATAAAATCTGGTTAATGCCTGTATTTTCGCTAACAAGATACAGTATCATCGCTTGCTCTTTTTATATGTTTTTTTGTCGGCTTTTGCTTTGTCCGGTTAAATTTTGAGATTAAAGCTACCATGCCCCGTTTTACAACCCTTCCCGCCTGCTTATGGCCAAGGGGCTTTTAATTCAGCAGAACAGAATGCTCGCACCTACACAGCTTTGGCCTGTTTAAACCCGAAGTAAACATGGGTGATCCTGTGCGGAAATACAACCTGCATCAGGCCTAATCCTTACATGAGCAAGACAGTGTAGGATGGTTAAGATATTTTTAAATGCAATATTGGTTGTTCTTTAGCATTTTGCCAATTACCATAGCTAAGCCAATCAGTATGTTTAACTTACATTATCCGTTAACTTTTGAATGTAACGGGATAAAAGCTATTAAGATTCTTTTTATAACGCTTGCACTATTCGGAGCAAACGTAAGTTTTGGACAAACCAGGCGAAATGATCATTCGTTGGCTACCGATAAATTCTTACAGTCCTTCGTTGCTCCGCCTGATTCGGCTAAATCACGGGTTTATTGGTTTTGGATATACAACAGGGTTACAAAAGAGGGGATAGCCCGTGACTTGAAGGAGTTTAAAGCAAAAGGTATTAGTGGGGTAAACTTAATTTGTAATGGCGGCTACGCAGGGAAAGAACCGCTTTTAGGCGTAGATTTTTTAGGTGAAGAATGGCGGGCCTTATTTCGGTACGCCGTTAAGGAAGCAAACCGCTTACATATAGAGTTAGGGTTTAACCTGGCCGGAGGGTGGACATTTATGGGGCCATCCGTAACAAAAGACGACGCCATGAAAAAGGTAGTATGGGCAGAGGTAAAAGTTGACGGCGGATCGAAATTTATTGGAAAGCTTCCCTTACCTGAACAAGTTCAAGGTTACTATCACGATATCATGGTTCAGGCGTTCAGGGTACTGGACGATGGAAAAACATTTGACCAGGCATCGGTAACAGACATTACCAATAAACTGTTACCTGATGGGTCGATAGAATGGAATGTTCCCGCAGGAAAATGGGTGATATTGAGAAGCGGATACACTCTTACCGGACATCCCTGGAGCAAATGGAAAGCTTACCCCGAGGGTGACACCTTTAAGGGCGGTGAAGGCTACGAAATTGACTATCTGAGTAAAAGGGCGTTAGATAATTATTTTAATTATTTAGGAAAAACGGTTATTGCTGAAGCCAAAAAAGCTGGCGGGCACATCGATTATTTGTGGAGCGACAGCTGGGAATGTGGGAAATTAACCTGGACTCAGGATTTCCTTACGCAGTTTAAAAAATTTCGGGGATATGACCTGAAGCCCTTCATGCCTGTTTTGGCCGGCTATGTTGCTGATAGCCCGGAAATTTCCGAACGGTTTAAAGAAGATTTTGACAGGACCATCCAGGATTGTATTGCAGAAAACTGCTATGGGCACTTCGCAGAGTTATGTCATAAAAATGGTATGAAAGTTGGCAGCGAAGCAGGCGGGCCCAATGATATACCTCCAATAGACGTTTTAAAGAATTTCAGTACACAGGATATAGTTGCCGGCGAGTTTTGGGTGAACGGGCACAGAAATGCTCCGGGAGGATATAATCAAAACAGGATGTCGCGGCTAAATTTGAAACAAACAGCTTCTGCAGCGCATGTTTATGGGAAAAAACAGGCCGAGGCCGAAGCTTTTACCGAACAGGAGCACAACGCCACTCATTGGACATTAGGGCCGTCGGACCTTAAGCCATATGCTAATGATGCATTTTGCGAAGGCATTAACCGGTTGATGCTCCATTCGGCTACTTCTCAGCCGCCTTCAGACGGTAAACCTGGATACGAATATTGCGCTGGAACGCATTTTACGCCCAATGTAACCTGGTGGGAGGAATCTAAACCGTTTTTTAACTACCTGAACAGGTGCCAGTTTATGCTGCAACAGGGCCGGTTTGCTGCCGACGTATGTTATTATTTAGGCGAAAGGCCGCCGTTACTTGCGCCCCCTAAGTATAATATTCCCACACTGGGCCCGGGCTTTGACTGCGATTATGCCAATTCCGACGTATTGCTGAACAGGATGAGCGTTAAAAACGGGCTGGTCACTTTGCCCGATGGAATGAATTATAAGATGCTGGTGCTTCAAAACTGCGTGTCTCCTGTACCTGAGATAGCTAAGCAGGTCGGTTCCTATCAAAGTCTTCGGATACCGGAGCAAGCTTCAAAATCTATGTCGCTGCCGGTTATTGAGAAGATCAGGAAATTGGTTTACGATGGCGCGACGATAGTTGGCCCGCCACCCGAAAATGCAGGAGAGCTTAAAAACTATAGTGAAACAGATATTAAAGTAAAGAAAATCGCGGCGGAATTATGGGGGGATTTGGACGGCCGTACCGTAACCGAACGAAAGGTAGGGAAGGGACGCATTATTTGGGGAAAAACCGAAAGGGAGGTTTTGACAGAAGATGGCGTGACCCCTGATTTTGAATTTGCAGGTCAGCCTGACAAACCGAATGATTTTGATTATATTCACAGGTCTGCCAAAGATGCAGAGATCTTTTTTGTTATAAACCGCACCAATCAAAAGCAATCGCGTGAGTTCACATTCCGGGTAAAGGGAAAGATCCCCGAGATCTGGGACGCCGTAACCGGTAAGGCCTTTGATGCAACGGAATATGCCCTAAACAACGGAGTGGTAACAATACCTCTTGAGTTTGATAGTTTTGGCTCGCTGTTTATCGTATTCAGAAAGGCCGTAACAGCCCATAATAATACTTTAAGCCACAAAAACTTTCCGGTTATTAAACAACAACAAGAACTGGTTGGCTCGTGGAATGTGTCTTTTGATCCCAAATGGGGAGGGCCAGCAAATGGTGAGTTTGCTGAGTTAAAAAGCTGGACAGACAATACCGACGAAGGTATTAAGTATTATTCGGGCACTGCCACCTACCGGAAAACTTTTGATTTGAGCACGATAACGAAAGAGAATGCCATCAGCATCAATAAGAAGATAATCCTGGACCTTGGGGATGTGAAAAATGTTGCCAAAGTTAAACTTAACGGAAAGAATTTAGGTGTGCTGTGGTGTACGCCCTGGCAGGTTGATATCACCGGAGCTGTCAAAGACAGGGGAAATATTTTAGAAATTGAAGTGACCAACCTTTGGGCAAATCGTGTTGTCCATGATTTAAGCCTTCCGGTTGATAAGCGGCTTACTAAAACTCATGAGTCGTTTCGTTTTGATATGCTAAACGCTAAAACCCCCTTGTTGGAATCTGGTTTACTTGGCCCGGTTTGGGTTAAAACAAAGTGATGGTATTTACATCCAAGACGCCTGGTATCAAATTCATGTATGCCGTGCATTGTTAATCAAAAAATGCTTGCCTTGTGTTTAACAACATCAAGGCCGGCAATGTCTTGTTTAGATCCAGTTTAGGCGATGTTTAAGCAGGGTGCCAAATAGCAGCAATAGTTTGCGGCCATTGGAAATCCTGAAGCGTTTTGAAAAAACCGTACCGGCACCGGCCTGCCTGATCTTACCAAATAAATTCAGGTAATACCGGTAAGCCAGGAATACTCCACGCCTTGACGACTTGGGCAGGTCCCTGATCCCCTTGAGCGCTTCTTCAAAGTCTGCTTCAATGTCCTGTTCAATCCTTTTTTTATCCTGCTCCGTAAAATTAGCCAGGTCAACTCCCGGAAAGTACGACCTGTTCAACTGCTGGTAATCTGCGCCAATATCCCGCAAGAAATTAATTTTCTGAAAGGCCGCCCCCAGTTTCATAGCCCGTGGCTTTAGCTGTTCAAAAGCCTGCCGGTCGCCCCCTGTAAATACATGCAGGCACATCAGTCCTACCACTTCTGCCGAACCCAGGATATAGGCTTCATATTTGTCCTGGTCGTAAGTTTGCCTTTCAAGGTCCATTTCCATACTGTCAAGGAACTGGCAGATGAGCTGGTGATCGATTTGATAATCGCTCACCGTTTGCTGAAAAGCATTGAGGATAGGGTTCAGGCTGATCTTATTATTGATGGCCAGGAAGCAATCCTTACGAAACTCTTCCAGCAATTGCTGTTTGTTGTAATCATGAAAGCTATCCACAATCTCATCAGCCAGTCGTACAAAGCCATAAATAGCGTAGATAGGATCGTGAAGTTCCTTATCCAGGAACCGGATCCCCAGGGCAAAACTGGTGCTGTACCTGCGGGTGGTGAGTTTGCTGCACTCTACTGAAAGCAAGTCAAATTTCTTTTTCATAGCGCAGGTGCTTTAGGTGTTTTGGCGATGAGCTGTTCGAAATCCTGCAATGTGCGCATCCATGTAACGCCCTGAGGATAATCCAGGCCGCCCAGCACTTTTGCATTACCCGACAGCAGGATCTTCGCGTCTGGAAATTGTGCGGATAAGAGATCAATGTAAACCTGGGCATCGGCTGCCGGCCGGACGCGGGTCATAAAAAAAAGCAGGTTTTCAGGATTCGTAGCATTTGCAGTGTTCGCCAGGGCGAACAACGGCAATTTTGGACCCATGTAAATCACTTTTTGCCCCGCCGAGCGCAGCAGGTAACTGGCCAGCAGCAGGCCAATATCATGGTCTTCATCCTCGGGAAGAAAAAGGAGCCAGCTTGAGCCGTATGTACCGTCAGCCGGATTTAAACCGTCGATGGCGGCAAGCAGCTTTTGCCGGATGATAGCTGAGAGGAAATGTTCCTGGGAAGGACAAAGCGATTCGTTCAGCCACATCAGCCCCATGCGCACCAGGATGGGGTAAATTACCTTTTTGTAAGTCCCGGTCACTCCGTTTATTTGAAAAGAGGCCGAGATCAGTTCATTGACCCGGGCCTCATTATAGGCCATACCATGATTGACGATCTGCACGATAAAATATTCGAAGCGATGTTCTTCAGATACGGTAAGTTCAATCTGATCCTGTAAAAGAGCGGACATGTTATCCTTATCCAGCGCGCAGGCCCTTGATATTTTATGGCCGGCATGATAAAGACCCGCGATACACAACAAGCGTTTTAGCTGCTCATCGTCGTAATAGCGCGTATTGCCAACAGTACGGGAAGGCTTCAATGCTCCGTAGCGCCGCTCCCATATCCTGATATTGTGGGCGGAGATTCCGGATAGCTGTGCCAGATCGGATATGGAGTATTTCATTTTGTCTAAATAATTGATATTTAAATTTAGACAAATAATTCATTTTATGACAAATTTGTTTTATTCCGGGAAAAAATAATAAACTATGAAAGCGCACCGCTTTCTGTTGCAGCAAAAAAAAGGAGAAAGCGCTGCAACCTATTGCATCATATGGGCGTCTTATCGTTATCAAAGCCTGACCATATGCTGAAAAATTATTTAAAGATCACCTGGCGTAACCTTCTGCGTCAAAAAACATTTTCCCTGATCAATATCCTTGGACTGACCATAGGCATGGCAAGCGCCGCGCTGATTTTGCTTTGGATCAATAACGAGCTCAGCTTTGATCAATTCCATGAAAAGCGGGACCGGCTTTATTCGGTTTATAACCGCTCGAAATTCGACGGGAAACTATGGAGCTGGGAAACCACGCCTAAAATCATGGGCAGGGTGATGAAAGAAGAATTGCCGCAAATGGAAAAAGTAGCCAGGGTTACTGATGCCAATTTTTTATTTACCATCGGCGACAAACACCTGACGGCATCGGGCGATTTTACTGACCCTGACTTTCTTTCCATGTTCAGTTTTCCATTGATTAGCGGCGACCAGAAAACCGCGTTGAATGAAGTAAATAACATCGTGGTCACTGAAAAATTCGCAAAGAAGCTTTTCGGTGAGGAAAACGCGATAGGCAAAACGGTTAAAGTAGATAGCAATTCTTATTTCAAGGTAACCGGGGTGATGAAGGACCTGCCGAATAATACCCGTTTTGATTTTGAATACCTTATGCCGTGGTCATATCTGAAAAAGATCGGTCAGGATGATGGATACTGGGGTAATAACTCCATTCAAACCTTTGTACTTTTAAAGCCTGGCGTAACTGAGGCCCATGCCGATGCTGTAGTGCTGAATTTTACCAAAAATCATTCTGATACCAAAGACATTCAGCAATTTTTGCACCCTGCAGGTAAATGGCATTTATACTCGCATTTTGAGGACGGAAAAATAGTTGGAGGGAAAATCGAGCGGGTAAGGGTATTTTCCCTCATCGCCGTGTTGATCCTCGTCATCGCCTGCATCAATTTTATGAATTTAAGTACCGCCAGGAGCGAGAAACGTGCACGTGAGGTAGGGATCCGTAAAACTGTTGGCGCATTAAGGGGATCGTTGATCTGGCAATTCCTGGGTGAATCTGTCCTGATCGCTTTTATCGCAGGCGTTTTCGCTATTGTGATCGTGCAGATCAGCATGTCCGGTTTCAACCAGCTTACCCAAAAGCAGTTATTTGTACCTTACGGCAACCCATACTTTTGGCTCATAGCGCTGGGCTTTATCATCATTACAGGTGTTATTTCGGGAAGCTACCCGGCTTTGTACCTGTCATCTTTCAAACCCGTAGCTGTATTGAAAGGCACCTTTAAAGCGGCAAATGCGTTGGTTACGCCGCGTAAGCTATTGGTGGTGATCCAATTTACGTTTGCGGTAGTGCTGATCATTTGTACCATCATTATCCGCCAGCAATTACAGTACGCCCAGGATAGGGATACCGGCTACAAGAAAGACAACCTGGTTTACAGCTTTATGTCCGGCGAAATCGCGAAGCATTATCCATCCATCAGGAACGAATTACTTTCCAGCGGTGCGGCAACATCTGTGTCTAAAACAAACTCACCCATAACCCAGCGGTACAGCGATAGCTGGGGCTTCAACTGGCCAGGCTCATTGCCTAACAATAAGGTTGATTTTATTATTTACAGTTCGGACGGCAGCCTGGTTAAAACCATGGGCCTTAAGCTCGTAGCCGGCAGGGATATTGACCCTGTGAATTATCCTACGGATTCAACCGCCTTACTGGTCAACGAGGCCTCGGTTAAGATCATGAACCTGAAAGATCCTGTTGGTAAGTCGATCAGTCAGGGAGAGGGTAAAGACATGAGGACCTGGCATATTGTTGGTGTGATCAAAGACTTTATTATCAGCTCGCCTTACGAACCGGTTCAACACATGCTTATTGAGGGACCCAGTTCCTGGTTCAATATCATCCATTATAAGCTCAATAATGCCAACTCTACTAAAGAGAACCTTCGCCGCGCCGAAGCAATATTTAAGAAATACAACCCGGATTATCCGTTTGAGTATAGTTTTGTTGACCAGGAGTATGCCAAGAAGTTTGGTGACGAACAACGGATCGGTACGCTGGCCAGCCTGTTTGCGGGGCTGACGATCATTATATCCTGCCTCGGGCTTTTTGGTCTTGCCGCCTACATGGCACAAAACCGCATCAAAGAAATTGGTATCAGAAAAGTGCTGGGCGCTTCTGTGGCCAGCGTAACCACACTGCTTTCCATAGATTTTCTGAGACTGGTTGTGATCTCTTTTTGCATCGCTTCGCCCATCGCCTGGTATTTAATGTATCAATGGCTGAAGGGGTACAGCTACCGGATCTCGATCAATTTGTGGGTGTTTGTAATTGCTGCAGCGCTTACCTTGCTGATATCTGTTTTGACCGTAAGTTACCAGGCCATCAAAGCAGCATTAACTAACCCCGTGAAAAGTTTGAAAGGGGAGTAGCGCACTTGCAACCGAGGCATTGCTTGGCTTGTGCCCGTTGAGAAATACAATTTATTCGATAACGGGGCAACACAGTAAGTTGGCTTCAGACAGCCAGGTTTGCCAGTGTTGTATGATTTTGTGAGTCGGCTCTTTGTTAAAAAAGCGGTTGCGTGAGGTGTCTGCTTTACATTATGCACCTCGCTACGGATGAAAACAGTCAGGGGCCGGCAATCTCCGGCCCCCGACTGTTTTTACGCTAACAGCGTCTGCTGTTTAAGTTGTGATATGGCTTGGTGCATACTGTGCAATAGCGTAACGTTTTGGGTAAATTACTTGCTGCTATGATTTCGCTTTGTTAAAGCATATAGTTTGCTGCCGAAAGCGCTACCTGCTAACAATAAAATTAAGCAAACAGAACTGGCTAAAGATATTTTCTCACCAGTGTAATAGGAGCTTGGGTGAAATACAAATTCTACCGTATGTTTACCAGCCGGAAGTTGTGCCGCTCTCAAAAGATAATTTACTCTGAAATAAGGCTTTTCAATGCCATCGACGAGCATTGTCCATCCATTTTTATAATAGATCTCCGAAAAAACCGCGATTTGAGCGCTATTTGAGTTTGAGCTGTAAGTCAAATGGTCTGGGTTATATTTAACCAATTCTATTCTGGCCGCTGAATCACGATTTAGATTAGAACTGTTTAAGCTATTTTTAAACTCCTGATTGATTATGGCCTCGTGATTTGGCTCAAAATTCTTTAACGCGGCCATTTCTTCATCTGCATTGTTTACAAAGCGGATGTTATTGATGAACCAGGCATTTCCGCAGGTATTGGGATTTTGCTGAACCCGCAGCGCCTTATTCGATGAGTCTGGCATGATAAAATATTTTGTATTTAACATGTCCAGAACGCTCATATTAACAGACTGACCACTTAATTGGTTGTCGATCAGTTCATCAAATCGTTTCAATCTTGCTGCAGAATAACCACCGATGGATTTATGAAAAAATGGGTTAAGTACATCCATTTTTATTCCTGCGGTTGCATCGTAAACCCTAAAGTTGGGGTCGGTGTCTTTTGCAATGGTTAAATCCACCTCGCGTGGATTTACAACGGTTTGCTCTTTTTCCGTGAAATTACTTTCCTTTAGATAGCGCTTGTCTATCTGCCAAAGATCAACCAGCGTCAAGGTTAACAAAATGATTGAAGCAATTTTAAAGCTGATCTTTTGTTTCAGCAACACCCATATGGTAATAAAGGTCAATACTACAAATACAAGCGACCGGATCGCGTCAGTACGTTCAAGGCTTACCCTGTCTTTAACAATAGCGTTTGTAACATCTCTCGCAACTGCGTTATCTCCTTTAAGTGCCTGAACCAGATAATTAGTGCTGGCGCTTTGATCACTTGGGCGGAAATTCAACAACAACTCAGGTATAGCGATCAATATCAACAGCAGTCCTCCGGTTATGTAAAACCCTAATTTTAACTTTTTTAAAATGATGGCTTTGTCTTTAGTATCTATTATTTCCTGAACGGCTAAGATTGCCAGGATCGGGAAACATATGCTCGTAACGGCCAGAATTGATTCTACAGCGCGAAACTTGTTGTACAACGGGAAATATTTGAAAAATAGGTCGGAAACAAGAGGCCAATTTCCACCAAATGATAATAACATGGTTAGGATAACGGTGGCCAGCATCCACCATTTGATACGATGCTGAACGATGATCAACCCCAGAATAAACAGGAAAAATATGGTTGCACCAAAGTAATATGGGCCGGCTGTTGAAGGGCGTTTTTCACCCCAGTACAATGTCAGGCCCGGGAAATCGCCACCGGAAATTTGCTGCGCATAATTGACAGCCTGCGCTTCGGGAACGCCCTTGTTTATAAATACTTTGGCCGTTTCCGAATTCTGATCTAAAATTTCCGTTCCAGACCCACCGCCATAAGCGTTCGGAACTAAGAATGTAAGACATTCTGCAACGCCCTGGCTGTATTGATAGGCATAATTTCGATCAAGGCCATTTGTTGGCTCTTTTGCATTTTGGGTAAGATTTGATTTTCCCCGATAGCTGTCTTTACTATATTCAAAAGTGCTCCAAATCAAAGATGCGTTTACCGCCACCGCAAGTAAACAGGCCCCAGTAAAGAATAAAACAGATTTAAAATACGGAATCGTGTTTTTTGTCTTAATGGAATGATACAGTTCAATGATCAAAAAAACGGCAATAGCCAGTGACAAATAATAGGTCATTTGGATATGGTTTGCTTTTAATTCAATTGACATGAAAAGCGATGTTACCGAAACTCCGAGCAAGTGCTTACCCCGGAATGTCAATATCATTCCAGCGATGACCGGGGCAAAAAAGGCGATAGCAAAAACTTGATTTGCATGGCCCGCCACAAATAAAATTATATTGTAAGACGAAAATGCAAATGCGATAGCTCCTGCTCCTGCAAGCCAGGGTGTTACTTTCAAAACATTAAACAAAAAGTATGTGCCCAAAAGCAATATCAAAACAGTGCCAACCGGATTGGGAAAAGTACGGTTTACCGTATTTACTATAACTGTTGCAATGCTGGAGGAATAGGGAGCCCAGATCTGGTAAGCGGGCATGCCGCCAAAAATTTGATTAGTCCATAAGATAGTTGTATCCCTGCTCCGATAATCCATGATCTCTTTTTGAGTGGATTGTGCACCGATAACATCACTTTGTCCCAACGCTTTTCCCTGGAAGGCTGGTGTGAAATAAATAAAACAGATCAATGCGAATATTCCAATAATGAGCAAGTGGGCACTGTTTCGTTTGAACCATTCGTTCATAAATGTGACTTTAATTTAGGGAGTAATAGGAAAGATTAAGTATAAAGGAGACATCTTCAATAGTTCAGCCACCTGATTCAATATATTATTTTCGATGGCTTCTTTTATTCAAGCAATGATATCCTTTTTTGATGCTGTTCCACGCAGGGTATAAAGCTAAAGCCTCTTGTCGGGGGCCCGGCATTCACGGAAATGTTTCACGTTGCGGCCCTGTTGGATATTCTTTGGTATTGATAGTATTCATAAGTCAGTATGTAGAGTTTGCCTAAATTAAACAAAATAATAAAAAGACGCGCTTTAACTGATATAGATGCTGAGATGTACTATCAAGCGCTAAAGGTATACTTTTATAACGTTGATGTTAACGATAAGAAAAAGCGGAATTGACGGAAAAGTTTATTATTGAGAAACTACTTTATTCTGCAACATGTGATACGCTTGCGCCTTTTACTTTTTTAGGTAATAGCATCAATAAGATGCTCAATATAACCAAACAAGCAATTTGCATGGCTAGGCCATAATGAAAGGCTTGCTGCACATTTTTTGTATGATCAATTAAGTAATAAAAGAAGCCGCCTATAAGGCAAATACCCAATGCCGAAGATGTTTGTTGAACGGTTGAGTAAATGCCGGCTGCGGCCCCCGCAAACTGGGGCGGGAGGCTTCGGAGTGTGATATTTAACAACGAGGGTAAAACCAATCCGTTTCCTAAGCCATATAATGCCTGAAGCGTGAACAATATGGCTATACTGGCCCCTGTTTTAAAATACATGATTTGCAAGCAAAAGGTGATCACTATAATGGCAATCCCTATCTGTAACACCGGCGTACCATATTTGGGTATCCAACGGGAAGCTGCTACAGACGACATGGTGAACAGGATACCTGGAGCAACAAAATATAACCCTGATGCGAGCGGACTAACGCCAAGCCCATTCTGAAGAAAAACGGCGCTTAATAACAGGTAGGAGGTATGCATCATGAAATGAAACAAAACTGCGGCAAGGCCTATATTAAGGTCACGAAACTTAAACAAATCGGTATCAATTAACGGAGCTTTACCCGCCGTTTTCTTTCTTCGCTGATCGTAAACAAAATACCAAAGGATGATACCCGAAAAAATCAGTAAAGCGAAGCTCCACCATGGCCAGCCAGATTCACGGCCCTGGATGAGTGGATAAATGAGGCAAAATAATGCAATAGTAAGGATCATTACACCAGACATATCCATTTTGGTGCTATTGTGCCGCTCCGTCTCCGGAAGGTATAACCAGGCTGCAAGCAAGGAAATAGCACCTATAGGGAGGTTAACCAGGAAAATAAGCCGCCAGCCCGGAACAAAAAAGTGCCCGCCCGAAAAATAGCCGCCGAGCACCTGCCCGATAACGGAGGCTAAACCGAGTGTAATCCCAAACCAGCCGATTGCCTTAGAGCGCTCTTTGGAATCTGAAAACAGCACTTGTATAAAAGCAATAGACTGAGGAACCATAAAAGCTGCGCTTACACCTTGAAAAAAACGCATCAGGTTTAATTGATCCGGTGTTTGTGAAAGCCCGCATAAGCACGAAAAAATCGTAAAGCCGATCATGCCCCAAAAGAATGTGCGCTTACGTCCATAGTGGTCGCCGGAGCGCCCGCCAGTGATCAAAAAGGCGGCATAGCCTAACAGGTAAGCAGCGATCACAAGCTGAACCTGTGCGTCATTGGCGTGCACCCCGGCTTTAATTGAAGGGATAGCGACATTGATAATAAATACATCAATAACCGATAAAAGTGGCGCAGTCAGCACAATAGCCAATGCCAGCCATGGAGAAATGGTTTTACTCATAATAGGGATTTTACAGGATGGGTAACTTTAAAACAGTTACTCTTGAAAATTATCTGCTTTTCTCAAACACAAATGTTATCTACAATTCTTTTTGCAGCTTCTACTAAACTGTTTACATATTTCATATCCTGCGTTGATCGGAAAAATAAGGAGGCACCCTCTATAATGGAAATAATTTGGAGTGCTGTTGCGAGGCAGTCTGTATTTGCTTTAAACTCGTTTGCTTCTATGCCTTTTTCGACTATTTCGGTAAGATTTTTTGTCCAGGAAATTAAAGCCGCTGCCGCTTTGCTTCTTAAGTGATCATTGGTATCGTCTGCTTCAGACACCGTGTTTAAAAGAGGGCAGCCGCCGGGGGTAAACGGCGTTCTTGCCGATGGGTGATGCAATAAGACCTGAGAAAGCAACTTACTTTTATAGGATGAATGGCTGTCGGCGCCGTCAAAAAGCAACTTTCGTTTTCGCTCCCAGTTGTAATCAAAAACAGCCAGTGCTACGGCGTCCTTATTCGGGAAATTGCCATAGATACTTCCACGGGTCATGCCCGTTGCCTTTTCCAAATCACTTACCGATGTGCCTAACAGGCCTTTTTTATTAATGAGTTCGGCAGTTAATTCAACGATGCGTTGCCGGGTACTTTCTGATCTTGGTATAAATTTCATATCACAATTGTAAGTTGGGTTTGCCTGAGTTACCACGCAACGGTTTCACCATCTTTAAAAAACATTCCTGTAGGGCCATCTTTAGGGAGCGTTGCAGCAAAAACGATGCTTTTTGCGCCTTCGCTTACCGGTCGCCCGCCAAAATCAGCCAAAATATCATGGGTTGCTGTTAAACCGGGGGTGGCAGCATTCACCAGTATGCCATCCGGTTTCAGATCAAAAGCTGCTTTCAAAGTAAAAGCGTTCAACGCCGCTTTTGAAATGCTGTAAGCAGAAATGATATCTCTCCATGGGTTAACAAGACTATATCCTTCGCCACCAAAAGAACCCGAGCCCGATGAAACATTTACGATCCTTGGATGTTCGCTTTTTTTCAGTAGCGGCGCGAAGTATTTGACCGTGCACCATGAACCTATTAAGTTGCTCTCCAGCACATTCCTGATATCGGCAAGATCCGCTGTCGTGGTATGGAATTGATCCGGAAATAAGGTAGCATTATTGATCAGGACATCCAGTTTTCCGTATTGTTCCATGATTTGATCAGCAACCCCTTTAACCATTAACTCATCAGTTACATCTAAAGCCAGCGGTACAATATCAAGGCCTTCGTGATGAAGTATTCCTGCAAGCAGGTTTGCCGTTTCTTGCTTTCGCGAGGTAATGATCACCTGGTAGTTCTTTTGGGCAAGTTGCCGTGCAACTTCAAAACCGATGCCCGTCTCTTTACCGACTCCGGTGATAAGTGCTAACTGTTTTATTTCCATAGATGTATGTTTTTTTTGATTGCGTATTTTGCTGCATCTGCGAAAATCTTCATTTGTTAAGTTTTAGCTGCATGAGTTTAATAGGATTATCCATGATTATATTTATATAACGATCAGTATATTAATGTTTGCTTATGTTAATATGAAAGCAAATTTAAGCCAAAAATATCTTATATATAACGTTCGTTATATTATTTTGATAATCCGATTGTAAATTTTGAGGTTATCGATCGCTTTCGCCCGGAAACTTGTGAGGGAACCTGATAAACCACGACCGAAGCTTATTAAATTTGCAGTAACCATGTTTGAAGCTTTTGAAAAACATCTCCGGGATCATGTAGATATTTCAGATGAAAATCTGGAGCTCATTCGTGCGGGCAGTGTTAAACGGACCGTACGCAAATGGCAGCCCATTTTACAGGATGGCGAAGTTTGGAGGATAAACTGTTTCATCGCCAGCGGATGCTTTCGCTTGTACCGGTATAGTGATGATGGCGCGGACCACACGCTCAGGTTTGGTGTTGATGGTTGGTGGATCAGTGACCAGGAAAGTTATAACAATGAAAAACCTTCCGATTATAATATTGAAGCATTAGCGGCCAGTACTGTGTTTATCTGGACGAAAGAAAAGTGGCTCGAATTGATGGAGGCGATCCCCGCCTTGAAAAAGTTCAATGAGGTTTTACTTGCTAAAAGCTATGAAGCCAGCCAGCGCAGGATCTACTCCCTCATCAGCTGCTCTGCCGAAGAAAAGTATAAAGAATTTCAAAAAACATATCCCAGTGTTTTCAATCGCGTTCCATTATATATGGTTGCCTCTTATTTAGGAATATCGAGGGAAACGCTAAGCAGGATACGAAAGGAATATACCAAACATTTTAAAAAGCTCTCCGGCTTGCACGAGGGTACTGATAAGTCCTCTTAATATTGCGGGCTGAAAAAAGGGCAGTGAAAATTCAATTTGATGCCTTGAGCGTTGTTTATACGAATTGGAGTTGAGGCTTACCATTCTACAAGGAAAGGAAAAAGGGGTTGTATCATAAATCATGATACAACCCCTTTCTTTTAACCGAATTTTCGGGACTTTTCGGTACGCTGGCTTGCGCCAAAGGACTTTTAACAAAAAGAATATCAGAAATTATCCTATAGGATGGGTTCCGTATGCCGGACTTGCCAACTGTATTTTTTCACCCAACTCAAGCAATGTAGCCTCGTCAAACCATCTTGCGGCCAGTTGAACATTTATCGGCAGTTTTTCCGAACTATTTGTAACAGGTACCGAAATAGCCGGCAAGCCTGCTATATTAAATGGAGCCGTTGCGGTATTAACGTGCAAAGCAGGAACGGTTTGACCATTAACAACAACTTCATTAAGCATGTGTGGTGTTGCTGTCATCGGGTTAACTGGCAATAACAGGATGTCATACTTTGTGAAATAATTTGCGAAATGACTTCTTAACTCTTCCAGTTTGTTTTCTGCCCGGGCGTATTCTTTTTGGCTAAGCAAATCAACACCCATGGTAAATTTACCAACAAAGTGCAAGTCATTTTCCCGGCCTTTGGTAAATTGCCCCATATAAGGCACCAATTCTCCGTAAATTACAGCGAAGTACAGTTTCACCCAATCCATACCCTGACCATCCATAAAAGGAAGACTTACTTCTTCAACCTGATGTCCCATATCTTTCAATAAGGCCGCTGTTGATTTAACGGCCGCTGTTATTTCAGGATCAACGGGGGCAAATGCCGGCTCTGATGCCCAGCCTACGCGTAACGGTGAGCCGGGTAAACGGAAATTGGCCGGTTTGGCCTCATTTCCATAAATGGCATATCCATCTTTACCATCTGCACCGTTAATGATCGAATAAGCCAGGGCAACATCTTTCATAGTACGGGCCATAGGGCCAATATGCCACCACCTGCTCAATACACGCGGAAAGTGCCCTGTGTAAGGAACACGGCCGTGTGTGGCTTTTATTGAAGATATGCCGGTAAAGGCAGCGGGGCCTCTTACAGAAATGGAAATATCACTTCCCAGGCCGACCGGAGAAAGTCCGGCTGCGATAACTGCTGATTCACCGCCACTGGAACCACCAGGAGTGCGGTCGGGGTTCCATGGATTTAAACTTCTTCCGGTGATCAGGTTTTCTGATTCCCAATACACTGCAAATTCGGGGATATTTGTTTTTATTAAAGGTATAGCGCCTGCCTGTTTCATACGAGCTACAACTGTAGCGTCCTGGTCAGGAATATTACCTTCAAATATTTTTGAACCGTATTGTGTTGGCACACCGGCTGTATCAATGCTATCCTTGATTGAAAAAGGGACGCCGTGAAGCGGGCCAAGTTTTTTACCGTTCGCCACAGCTTTATCAGCATTAGCGGCATCTTTCAGTGCTTGCTCACCCATAAGGGTAACAATACCATTTATTTGGGGGTTAACGGTCTCGATACGGTCAAGGTGTGCCTGAACAACTTCAACTGAAGTTATTTCTTTGTTACGGATCATTTCGGCAAGCGTTGATGCCTCCTGATAGTAGATAGGATCATTTTGATTTTTCATTGTTCGGATTAATTATTGCTTTATTTTGTTCAGGCAATCGAACTTCCGACTGCCTGAACAAAATTGCTGATGGTTAATCACCTGCAACGAAGTCATTTGACACAATTTGAAATTGATAAATGTCACAGTTTTTGGAGATATGTTCGGTAAGGTGTCGATCTATAAATTCATGATCGATCAAATCAGATCGGGCTTTTGTATTAATCAGCATAATATGCTTATCATGATCAACATTGGCATTTGTGTAAATCAATGAGATTACTGATTAGTTTAGCCTAAGCTACGCCTTAACCAAAACGGGGCAAGCAGGCCGCAAGCAAACGTCAAAGGCTAAACTTGGATAGCCCCATGCGCAGGTTCAATTGAATAAGTTTCGGTTGAAAAGGATCAGCAGGCAGTTTAAGTGATCATTCTATGATGTTAATGCAGCTTTTTTTAAATTGACGTAGTATTCCATATGAAAATAACGTTTAGATTTGGAATAATTGAAATAGGAAATTTACTTGAGCCCTTATACATTTCAAATCAATCTTTATGATCTCGCCTCTATCGGAGCGATATTTATCGGGTTGAATTTTTCTTTGCTATTATGGTTCAGCAAAGGGAATAACCGCTCTGCTAACCGGTTTCTTGCCTTGGCTTTGGCAACCATAATTATGTGGATGGCCAGGATGTTATGTTTCGATATCCATCTTGATACTTATTTTCCGCACTTTACCTGGTTGCCGCTGCAATTTTCCCTTGCTCTTGGTCCCTTTATATATTTTTATGTGTTAAAGGTAACCAGGCCGGAACATGATTTCGGCTGGAGGGATATATTACATTTCGCTCCCGTATTGCCTGAACAACTTATATTATTATTGGAGATTAAGGAAAGCATAATTACGGGTAAAGCCACTTATGATACCTTAAGCTTTCAACAAATGATCCCGGTATTGCAATTGGCTGCATTTATTTCGGTCATCATTTATTTGTACTTATCTTTCAGGCTGATTGAAAATTACTATGCGAGGTTAAAATTCAATGATCTGGGCGATAGGAACAGGTTGGGGCTGCGCTGGCTACACCGATCATTAAGCGTTTTAGGATCTTTATGGTTATTATGGATACCTTTTACAGCAATCAATTACTTTTATTACCATAATGCATGGGGTATATATGCCTATTATCCTTTATACCTGCTCGTCACAGTGGCGATGATCCGGATTGCGGCTACCGCTTTCTTAAAACCGGAGGGCCAGGCCACTGTTGAAGAAACCGCAGCGTCAAGGCCAACAGCTTCTGCAGCCTTAAAGGAAAAAGGAAGGTGGCTGAGAAAAGCTATGGAGAATGATCGGTTTTACCTTGAACCGGATTTGAGCCTCAGTACACTGGCCGAAAAGCTGAACATCCATCCCCACGAGTTGTCCCGAATTATCAATGGTACCTTCGGGAAAAACTTCAACGATTTTATTAATGAATACCGTATCCTGGAAGTGACACAGAAAATGCAGGACACTAATTATGACCGGTTGACGGTATTGGGTATTGCTTTCGATTCGGGTTTTAATTCAAAATCTACCTTCAACCGCACTTTTCGTGAAATTACCGGGAAAAGCCCCGCAGCCTATAAAACTGACCTGAAAAAAGGCGGCCCAACTTATCATTTGAGACCATATTCCCGTTCTGCCGCGATAATTTCGTACCAGAAAGCCACTCCAAGTTGGCCTGCTGAGAAATTAAACCGGAATTTTATGTTTAAGAATTATTTGAAAATTGCGTGGAGAAACCTGGTACGTCAAAGACTTTATAGCCTGATCAATATTTCGGGCCTTGCGGTCGGATTGGCTGTATGTATGCTTATCATGCTTTATGTTGCGCACGAACATAGCTATGATCGCTTTCATAAAAATGCAGATCGTATATTCAGGCCCTTTGCCGAAACGAAAATAAACGGCAATACGATGTATTTGGATCATATGAGTTATGCATCCGGACAGATCATTAAGCAATCGCAGCCTACTGTAGAGGATTATATGCGTACACTGAATTATTTCAGGCCAGCAGTAATCACCAATCCTTCAAATCTGGGGCAAAAGTTTTCCGAAAACAAGTTAGTGTTTGCAGATGCCGGGTTCTTTAGTTTCTTTTCCTTTAAATTATTGTCAGGGCAGGCATCCCAGGTTTTATCCGCTCCTTTCTCTGTAGTTATATCTCAGGCTATGGCCAGGAAATATTTTGGCAATGAAAACCCAGTTGGGAGGCAGTTAACCATCAGGACGGACAGCGCCTATACTTACCAGGTAACCGGAGTGGCCGAAAATTGCCCTTCCAATTCTTCTATTGAGTATAATTTTGTTGCTTCCAACAGCGGTCTCATAAAGACTAAAATCCCCCAGGGGTTTATAGGCGAGCAAAGAGTAGGCAGTGGGGCTTTCAATATTTATCTTCTGCTGAAACACCGCGCTGATACAGCTGCACTGAGACGGAGCCTTCAATCTTTTGATGCAGGCAAAGAAAAGGATCCCAACATTAAATTTTCACTGTTCCCTTTTTTAGATCAGCATCTGAAAAGATCTTACGATAATTCAAATTTTAAATACCTTACCATATTTCCATTGGTAGCTTTGTTGATTCTTTTACTGGCCTTATTCAATTACATGAGCCTGTCTACCGCCAGGGCTACATTGCGGGCAAAGGAAATTGGTGTGCGTAAAGTATCCGGTGCAAGCCGTAAAGGTATTGCAATGCAGTTTTATGTTGAATCAGCTGTTTTTTCAGTAATCTCTTTCGTTTTAGGTTGTTTATTGTGCTTTTTGTTTAAGCCGGTATTCCTTAATATTCTTCAGCTGGAAATAGACACAACTTTCCTTTTTAGCCCGCTGATACTGTTTCTCCTGCTTGGGTTATTGATTTTAACAATATTATTAGCGGGCAGCTATCCGTCGTTGGTTTTGTCGGGCTTTAAACCGGCTGTTACCCTTAAAGGAAAAATGGGCAAACAAACGGGAGGCGTCATCATTAGAAAGGTATTTACTACACTGCAATTTTCAATATCTGTAGGGCTCATCATCTGCGGCATTGTGATAGACCGGCAGCTTTATTTTTTCCGCCACACAGAAACCGGTGTCGACCGGGATAATATTATTATGATACCTGCCGGCAATGCACTTAAAAGTTATCATGCATTTAAGCAAGATGTGATGCTGTTGCCCGGTATAACTAATGTGGCCACTTCCCGTTACGGAATGTTTGTTAGCTATGATATGATTGGCATAAGCGGCACTACCAAAGAGGGGAGCATGATGCTTCGGGGCCTGTCTGTCGACAAAAACTTTTTCTCTATATTAGGATTGAAATGGAAATATCCGCCAATACAAGATAGCCGGTTAGATGCAGGTTCGAAGGTGTTTATCAACGAACTGGCAATAGAAAAATTACACTTACCCACTAACCCTTTAGGAAGCTTCATAAATCCGGGCCCGGAGAAAATTGAAATAGCCGGCGTTGTTAAGAATTTTAATTTTGGCTCGCTGGAAAATGAAGTTCAGCCCCTGGGCCTCTTCGTAACCGCTGATACGTCAAAATCCTGGGAACGAGGCTTTGGCGGACGTTATTTGCTGGCGAAGGTAAAACCTCATACTAATTTGCCTACACTGATCAGTTCAATACAAGGTATTTTTAAAAAGTACGATAGCGATACCCCGTTTGATTACAGTTTTATGGACGATGCTTTTAATGCGCAATACAAAGCAGAAGATAAACTGGCTGCTATTTTTAGTGTTTTCACCGTAATAACTATTGTTTTAGCAGCAATGGGTTTGTTCGGATTAGCCGCATTTACTATAGAACAACGTACGAAGGAGATTGGGATACGTAAGGTTTTGGGTGCAAGTACATCATCAATCAACAGCCTTTTATCTATAGACTTTTTAAAACTTGTATTGTTATCAATCGTTGTGGCTTCGCCCATAGCATGGTGGGCTATGGATAACTGGCTCCAGGGATTTGCGTATCGTATTCCTATAAAATGGTGGATGTTCGGAGCGGCTGGGTTCCTGGCTATCATTGTTGCCTTGCTCACTGTTAGTTATCATGCGGTAAAAGCATCGATTGCCAACCCGGTGCAGAGCTTAAGAAGCGAATGAGCTGTTAGCAACAGGAAATTTCCTGTTACCCGGGTGTGCCGCAATAAATGAAATTTATCTCATCAATTCAATTCCTGTGATTAAAAAATCAGAACGGATTTTATATCTCTCGCTTTGCCTTATTTGTTTGATAGGCTGTAAGCAACGGAACATAGTAAAACATGACGGCGAAAAGGACCGGATATCCTTTAAACCAATATTTGGCATCAGTTACATTGAAGTGGCGCGAAGGTTGGATAACGGCCTTTCGTTTACCAAAGATGGTTATCAATTGGAACCCGACTGGCAAATAAAATTCATTTCAAACGATTCCACATGTATATATAGCCCTACAAAGAAACAATACATCAATTTTCCGCTCACCAGAGGGTATGATTCTATTTTTAACACTGCCCGAACCTGGTTTAAGGTTAGGAAAATTACACGGGACAGCATGCTATTGCAACTCATCGAAGCCTATGCGGATTCGATAGATACAAGAGGAGCAAAAGTGTTTATGACATTTTATTCCGATAGTTTTATAAAGAATGTCATCCATAAAGATATTATGGCTGTTAAAGCGCCAGGTAAACGCGACACCTTGTTTGTTAAATCCCTTATTGACTCTGCAGAAAAAGATCTTCATAAAGCTTTTTCTGCCCGTCAACCTGTAATTGTTAAGAGTAAAAGTAGCCTGGTTAAAGTAACATCGCGCCACGCGGTGGGGGATATGTTGAACAATTTTGATACTTCCGATGATTACATGTATCCAACATTCGATATTACTATTGACCGGGCATTTGACAATTTCTATTGTTCTTTTTCCGTTTTTGTTGATAGCCATGGAAATCTTTATTACGATAAACCATTGATCCCGTTTAGTGGAAAAGGGTATGAAGAAAAATACAACTCACTTTCAATAACAGTTATGGATAGATATTTAAAACATTATTTAAATATCAGGCCTGGATCTACTTTGGGAATGATACACCCAAGTAGTATAGCTATTCATGTTGAAGGAAAAAAAGACTCCCAAACGCCGGGATTGCCCAATAGATCAAGATAACGTTGGTTAAAACGCTGGTGGAAGAATACCTGTTATCGGCACTGTTTTTTGAAAATTTGTGCGCGGTATAAGGCACGTCTGAACCCCATATTTGAAGCCGGATTTATAAGTTTATTCAAATTAAAAATCGCCAGCCCCATCTGCTCGGTTTGATACAGGTTTTTATAAAGCTGGTAATTTTGCCCGAATGCCGAATAATGCGTAAATAAGACACATTCCGTAGTTTTTATAACACAATTTAATTTAATCGCAAAAAAGCGGCCCCCTGTCTATTATTACCGCGTCTTTATCTCTTATATGAAATCCGTTTATCCATTATATGTATGTTTATACTATGGCGATAAAGAGAATATATTCAAGCAAGTACCTGAAGCCGGTAATCCACATATTATTCTGGACACTGGTTATCATTTCGCCATATCTTTTTCGTAATCCTAATACCTGGAGCGGGTTCAGTAACTGGCATTACAAGCTGATGATCAATAATGCCCTCTTAGCCGGCGTTTTTTATCTTAATGCCTACTATCTGTACCCGGTAATTTACAACGAAAAAAAAGATTTGCTGCGCTACGTATTATCGCTCATAGTTACGATAGCACTGGTTATGTGGTTTTCGCGCTATATTGATAGTCAGCTTTCGTTGTTTAAACAGGCTGACCTTGCCCGTTTACGGGCCCACCGGCGAGGTTTTAGCAACGGGTTGCATGGCGGTGGCAGACCTGAAAGGAATTGGTTTGGCTGGTATTTTACCAATATGCTTACCTATCTATCCATTACAGGTATCAGTATCAGCTATCGCATCATCATTGATAACGCACAGAAAGAAAAGATCAGAAAGGAAAAGGAAAATGAGAACCTGAAAACTGAACTTAGTTTTTTACGATCGCAGGTTAGCCCGCATTTTATATTCAATATCCTGAATAATATGGCATCTATGGCGCGCAAAAAATCAGACATGCTTGAACCGTCAATCTTAGAGCTTTCAAATTTAATGCGGTACATGCTTTATGAAAGTGACGGGGCCAGGGTGCTGTTAACCCGGGAGGTAGATTATCTGAATAGTTACATGGCACTGCAGCTATTGCGCTTTGGCGATAATGTAACAATTGTGTTCAATGTTCCTGATAACATAAACCCTTACTACATTGAACCCATGATATTGGTTCCCTTTGTAGAGAATGCATTTAAACACGGCATAGGCATGCTGGCAGATCCGGTGATAACGATTGAGCTATATGTTGACAGCAATGGCTGGCTGGATTTTATGGTGACCAATAAAATTGCCCCTGTGAACGACTCAAAGGATAAAAGCTCGGGCATAGGGTTGGTAAATGTAAAAAGGAGGCTTGATTTGCTCTATGGAAATAACCATAACCTGGAAATTATGAACGATGGTGTAACGTTTACCTGCAATCTTAAAGTTAAACTTAATTGATCATGAGGTGTATTGTTGTTGATGACGAAAAACTGGCGTTGGAGCTGATGGAAGACAACGTGAAAAAGCTACCCGGTCTGCAGTTAGTAGGGATGTGTAAAAACGCAATGGAAGCAATGGCTATTTTACAGCAGGGGCAGGTTGATCTCATTTTCCTGGATATCCAAATGCCCGGTATTTCCGGCGTTCAGTTTTTGAAAAGTTTGGTTAAGCCGCCCATGGTTATCATGACAACGGCTTATGAAAATTATGCCCTTGAGGGTTTTAATCTCGATGTTGTAGATTACCTGGTGAAGCCGTTTTCCTTCGAACGTTTTTTTAAGGCGGTAAACAAAGCAACCGAACTGGGCAATGCACGCCTGCAAAAAGACTTTCCGGCAAAAGTCCAGGCTAATGAGGGATATATTTTTGTTAATGCCGATTATTCTATTATCCGCATTAACCTCCCTGATATTATTTATGTGGAAGGTTTGAAGGATTATATCAAGATTTATCTCAAAAGTGCAGACAGGCCGGTGATAACCCGGCTTAGTATGCATTTTATGGAAAGCAAATTACCAACTGAAAGGTTTGCAAGGGTACACCGGTCGTTTATTGTATCGCTGGATAAGATAACCGTTTTTAAACGTACCAGGGTCATGCTCAATGATGTTGAAATACCGGTAAGCGATAACTACCGGGAAAGAATACTGGCCTATGTTGGGTATCAGGAAAATCAATAACCAATGTTTTGTTAAATAAATTCATCAAGATGAAATATAGCGTACGGGTTTTAAATGAATGTTTTTTAGGTTTTGCGCTGATCACTGCATTCGGCTATTCGGCAAATGCGCAAAAGCTGAATAATATACAGGAGGGTTCAGTTTCGGCCCCGGCCGATGTTAAAGCAGACGGGAAATTAAAGGAGTGGGCCAATCCTTTGCAGGCTTACAATAAAACCACGCAGCTTTATTATACACTGGCAAATGACGGTCAAAATCTTTATCTCGCTGTACAATCAACAGACCAAACTAATAACAGGAAGATCATTGCCGGCGGGATCAGTTTTACTATAAATACCGAAGGAAAGAAAAAAGACAAAGGGGCTTTCCTGGTAACTTTTCCAGTAGTGAGCCAATCGGCAATGCGTGGCCAGTTCAGGCGAAGGGGCGGTGCTGGTGGCCAGCAAGACGGGTTGGATTCGGCAGCAATAGTAGCAATGCGCAAACAGATAGCAGCTTCGGCTAAAGAAATTACAATAAGCGGGTTTGAGGCTATTCCGGATAGTGTGATCTCTATTTACAATGAATATGGCATTAAGGCAGCAATTGATTATGACGCCAAAGGTAACCTGGTATATGAGTTGGCCTTGCCGCTTAAGCTGCTCAAAATTAGTGCCGACGCCCCTAAAGAGTTTGCATACAATATCAAAGTTAATGGCTTGCAGTTTGGTAACCGGGGCGGAGATGGCGGCGGGAACGATGGTGGAGGTGGTTTTGGCGGAGGGAGGCGCGGCGGTGGCGGAAACGGCGGCGGTTTTGGCGGCGGCGGAGGTAGCCGCGGCGGTCAGGGCGGAGTTGATATGCAAAGTTTGATGAGCCCAACTGATTTTTGGGGTAAATACCTTTTGATAAAAAAATAATTAAAAAATACTCCCGATGTACTTTACCGGCTAAGTGGGCCGGTAAAGCATTTTATTGCCTTAACTAAGCGTTTTAAACCTATCCATGAAACAACGATTACTTTTGATAATGCCTTTTTTATTATTGTCGGCAGGGCTGTTTGCACAACAGTTACCCGCACGCAAGCCGGCTGCGTTGCCTCCTCCGCTTTTATTGAGGCAGGTTAGCGGGATAGTAAAAGATTCAACAGATCAATCAGTTGTAGGGGCAGTAGTTAAGCTTGTATCAAAAAAAGATACGGTAAGTACAGCCACTAATGCCGATGGCATCTTTATTTTCAAAAATGTAAAACAGGCTACTTTTACACTCACCATCAGCAGCATCGGTTACCGTACCCTGGTGAAAAAAATGCTTAACAATGATGCTGTACCAAGACTTACGTTAGACCCTATTATTTTGAAGCCCGAAACCAACGCCCTAAAAGAAGTTGTAGTTAATGGCACGCCAAGCATTGTATACAAAACAGATACAGTAGAATACCGCGCCAGCGACTATAAAGTACGCGAGAATGCCACGGTTGATGAGCTGCTGAAAAAGATGGAGGGCATGGAAGTAGGAACAGACGGCACGTTAACGCACCAGGGACAGCAAATTACAAGGGCAAAGTTAAACGGTAAGGAATATGCCGGCGGCGATGTTGCCCAGGCCATCCAAAACCTGCCTGCTGATATTGTGGATAAAATACAGGTAGTTGATGACTACGGCGATTTGGCGGCGCGTTCGGGTGTTAAAGATGGCGACCCTCAAAAGGTATTGAACATTACTACCAGGGCCGACAGATCAGTAGGCAACACCGGCAGGATAACTGCCCAGGGCGGTAATAATGACCGATATAACGGGCAGATCTTTGCCCAGCGCATTAATGCCAATGAGCAATTGGGTGTTATTGGCCGTATAGCCAATACGGTTACCGGCGTGGCTTCAACAGGGATAGCCGGTGGGGCAACCAACGGCGGGGGGGGAGGCTCTGGCGTTGGCGCAGGCGCAGCAAAAGGCGGTAGCCCGGGAACTACTTTCTCAGCCTCTCCTTCATTTAATTACCGCGATCAGTGGACCAAAAAGATACAGATAGTATCCAGTTATGCCTACCGTTACAGCGATAATAACTCGGTAAATAACAGCTATGGGCAAACCAACTCAACCTTGGGTTCAACTGATTTTACATCGCAAAGCACACGGGAAAACAAAACTAAAAGTCATAACCTGAGTTTTGAGATGGATTATAGTATTGATAGCGCTAATTATTTGCAAATAACACCCACGTTCAGTTACTCCAACTCTTCAAATTTCAGCACCTCGGTTACCGATAATATTAATAATTTTACCACAGGTTTTGAACACCCGGTGGTAAACGGTGCAAACGGCAGCCTGAATAGCGCCCCCAACTATGGTGCTACTGTATTATATCAGCACATATTTAAAAAGCCGCATCGTAACGTTTCTTTCCAATTCAGCATTAACAGGTCTAACAGCCAGGCCAATGGTGATAGGGATAATGATTATCATTACTATTTTGATAACACCCGCGATTCCTTACTACGTGACTCGGCCTCGCATTTATTAACCAACCGCACAAGTAAAAATACTACTTACCGCACCAGCGTTACCTATGTTGAACCTATCAACCTGGTATCACAGTTTGAATTTAACGGCCAGGTACGCACTGCAGTTTATGATAATAAGGCTATATCCGATACGGTTCTCGCAAACGGACAAATAGTTGAACTTACCCGGCTCGACAATATCTATAACTACTCCTTTACCGAAACCCGGGCTACGTTAAACTACCGGTACAATGGTGAAAAAGTAAACCTTTCACTGGGTACTACCATAGTGCCTACGTTATTAACCGGTACCAAAATAAATAACGGCACCAGCGAGAACGTGGCCACATCACGGTCTGATTTTAAGATCATACCGGTGTTCAGGTTCTCCTATTCGTGGTCGCGTACCGAACGGATCTCTATAGCGTATTCGGGTACCAATACCGAACCTAATTTCCAACAGATCCAGCCGTTCACAGATCGGTCCGACCCAAATAACATTGTTGTGGGTAACCCTAATCTGAAGCCAACGTTCACGAACTCCCTTAATGTTATTTATAACAATTACCTGCCAAACTCCCGGTTTAATCTATCCTTCAATATCAATGGTACCACTATTGATAATCAAACAACAACCAATGTTTTACAGATCAGGCAATTCCTCTCTGCCGACCCGATGGATCCTACTAACGAAACTAAGTTCAAGTACAAAACCATTAACGAGATCCATTATATCAATATTAACGGATCGTACGCTATCGTGGGCCGTTATAATATTGCAAAACAGTTTGATGATCGCCGCTATAACTTATCACTTAACGGCAATGTAACCTATGCTTTTAACAATGCAATGAGTAATAACGTGCTTTATCATAATACTAACTGGCGTTTTGATGAACGTTTTGGACCGCGCATAAATCCAACCGATTGGTTTGAGGTAAACCCGTATGTTGGTTATGATATTTCGCGTTCCTTCACCACTTTGCACAATGCCGATCCTACCTCGCTCAGAACAACTTCATTGGGCATAGATGGTAAAGTTTATTTTCTGAAAACTTTCCAGGTAAATTATAGCGCGGCTAAAAGTTACGTTACCGGTTTAACCGGGATTAACAGTAATCCTTTTGTGATCAATGCCGGCTTTGAAAAAGAGTTTCTGGCAAAAAAGAATCTGGTACTTACCTTTAACGTGTATGATATCCTGCACCAGAATAATTTTATACAGCAAACCCTTTCGCCGCAGGGAGGGTATACCAATACCTTGTCAAGCACGCTGAGCAGGTATTTTTTAGTTGGATTGCGTTTGAACCTGCAGAAATGGAGCGGGGTGCCAAAACGTAATGGTAAAACGATGAAAAGGAGAGGAGATGGTAGTTTTATTTATGAGTAATTACAGACCGGGTAATTTTATCAAGCTTGTGCTGTGCGGGATAGCAAAATTTCCTATTGTACCATTTATGCCGGTTATTAAACAAAGCAATTATTGCTTTCGGTTCCTGATTAATTATATCTTTATAACAGGAGACCTTTTTTATGACTACACTAAGGCTTACAACTGCTGTTATAATCTTCATCTTTTGCTTTTCCGGATTTCGGGTTACTGCGCAAAACCCCGACACTATTAAGCAAAAAACGGATAGCATAAAACTTGACTATGTTACCCGTATGCAGGCTTTTGCCAAGCATGCCGCCCGGGAAAGCCAGGACGATTTTAATACCGACAAAGCAACTATCGAACAAAAAAAAGGCCTTGAAGAAATAAAAAAGAGCAATCAAAGAGCCAAAATATTTCTTAAGCATACCCTGGACACCGCCGAAGTAACCGCAGAACTAAAAATGATCGAGCTGGATTTTAAGGCGGCAGGCGATGGGGTTTTTACGCGCAAAGGCACAGCCCAAACTTTCAGGAACCTAACTGCAACAGGTAACATCATAAACGAATTGCTGAATAAAGCACTTGCGCATAAAGTAAGGCTTGACCTGTACCAATATCAATTAAATACAATTCGTTATGAGTTAGACTCCTTATTATCAGCTCCTGCACTTTTCAAATTTCCAAAAGACTCAGCCACCTTAACGAAATACATGCGGCAGCTGGTAGTTGTGGCTTATGAAGCACACCCGGTAGATAGCGTACTAAAGCAGGCTAACGGCAACGTTACCTCATTGCTTAATGATGTTAACCTTACCATTTTTAAGTTACAATCAAGTTTAGACGAAATTGTGAACGATCAGACCGAACTGGCTAACAACGCATTTAAACGTGAATTCGCCAATATTTGGGTAACGGATAGGTATTCCCGTCCTTTTAACGAAATTTTAAGGCAATCGGGCGATAAGGCAAACCTTACCTCTTCCTTTTTTTTAGCGAATAATAAAGGGAAACTGGCCGTGATGATCCTGCTCATCATTGTAGCATTTGTCTATCTCCAGTCACTCAAAAGCATTTATATAGAAAGGGATCTGATAACAGCGAGCCTTGAAGGGCAGCTGGTAATACGCTACCCGCTGCTTTCTGCTATCCTCATTGTGATTAATCTTTATCAATTTTTATTCTACTCACCACCTTTTATCGTGAATGTTGCACTCTGGCTTATTTCCGGAGTTTCATTGAGTTTGATTTTTAGAAAATTTATTACGCCCTTTTGGATGAAAGTATGGCTGGGGATGCTTTTGTTATTTATCCTGTCCTCATTTGATAACCTGATCCTTCAGGCTTCCCGTTTAGAACGATGGCTAATGCTTTTAACATCCGCAGTGGGTGTAATAGGCAGTGTGGCTGTTTTATGGAAAGGTCGCCTCCAGGAACTCCGGGAAAAATGGATCATTTATTCTATTGGCCTTGTAGCTATATTAGAGTTGGGCTCGCTCATCGCCAATGTGTTTGGCCGGTATAATCTGGGTAAATCACTGATGATAGGCGGCTATATGAACGTGGTGATCGCTATCGTATTTCTCTGGATTGTAAGGTTGATCAATGAAGGGCTTTTCCTGGCTTATAATGTGTATACCAAACAGGATAAGAAGCTTTTTTATTTAAACTTCGATAAAATTGGTAAGCGTGCCCCTGTATTATTGCATATGGTGATGGTTTTGGGCTGGCTGATTCTTTTTGGACGTAATTTTCCGGCATTTGAGTCTTTTGCCAGCCCCCTTCGTGACTTTTTCACTACCGAACGGACATTAGGCGATTACACCTTTACGATCAGTAACCTTGTATTGTTTATCGCCATTATGGGTACATCGGTATTGATATCCCGCATTGTGTCATTTTTTGCCGGAGACCATGGCCTCAGATCCGATAAACAGGGTAGCCAGGGCTCTCAGGGCATTGGCAGCTGGTTATTATTGATCCGTATATCAATTTTAAGTATAGGTCTTTTCCTTGCATTGGCGGCTTCGGGTATCCCTATCGATAAATTAACCATTGTATTAGGTGCATTAGGCGTTGGTATTGGCTTTGGCCTACAAACCCTGGTTAATAACCTGGTAAGCGGGCTGATCATTGCATTTGAAAAGCCTGTAAATGTGGGTGATGTTGTTGATATAGGCGGACAGGGAGGTACAATGAAATCTATCGGGTTCCGAAGCAGCGTTATCTCTACCTGGGATGGTGCAGATCTGATCATGCCTAATGGCGACCTGTTGAGTACCCACTTAACTAACTGGACCCTGGCCGGCGGCCGCAAACGAAGCGTAATTGTTGTAGGTGTTGCTTATGACTCTGATTTGCAGAAAGTGCGGCAGGTGGTTACCGGTATATTGGAAGCCGAAGAACGACTTGCCAAACATCCGGCTTATGTTATCCAGTTTGACCAGTTTGCTGCAAGTTCGATAGATCTGCGCGTTTATTTCTGGGTTAAAAACCTCGGGGAGGCCAATGACGTAAAAAGTGACCTGATCATGGCCTTAACTGAAGCTTTTCGTACCAGTGATATTCATATTCCGTTCCATCAACATGATATTTATATTCATGAAAAGAAGCTGCCAGGCAGCTAAGTGCAAAAGATGATTACTGCCCCGGTTTCGATATGATAATAAGCGCCGATTATTTTATTGAATGCCTTTGGTTTGATAATTTACGTTTCAAAGTCTTTTAGGTTCAGTAAATCATATTGGGCTATTGGTGTGTGTTAAATGTGTACTGGCCCTGGGCCGTTGCCGAAATTACAATAGTTCCGTCCCATGCGGTACTGTAAACCTTTTTGATCAGATACTCGGTGAATTCAGAAGGGCTGCCCTGATATGAGCCTTTTGTTCCTACGCAAGCGGTAAAATTTGTGGGGCGGGTTATTGTCAAGCTGTCTTCCAGTAATTTAACAGACTCGAGATGCGGGTGCGCATAAGTGTAGGCTGTGTAGGGCTTTGGCTTTCCGTCAGACGGCCAGCCGTCATCCCATTGTCCGCAGGATATAAAAGCATATTTAGGCTTGATGGCCGACAGCCATTCGGAAGTGATGGCGCTCCTGGAGCCGTGATGACCTACCTGCATAACATCGGCTTTCAAAGCGTCGGTTCCACTATATAACTTAAGTACCTGTTTGATCCCGCTTTCCTCAAGGTCACCCGAAAATAAAAAAGAAGCATTTCCGAAAGTAACCTTGATCACCATACTATGATTATCCGGATCTTCATACTGGTCTTTTGACCAGCCCGCAGGGCGAGCTACAAAAGACCCGCTGTAAATTACGATCTTAGGGTCGATGGTTCCGCTTACCGGGTCAATAATAATGTTCGTCAATCCGGTATGATTGGGCACACCCATGGCGTTATCAAATGTAATTGCCTCATAGCGGCAACCAAATTGGTGAAAGTGGTGCTGCATCCAAATTTGGTTCACTTCGGTGTTCGTCACCTGTCGCCGTCCATTATCAACATAGTTTAGGATCTTAAAATTTCGCGTCAAATCATCAAGCGCAATATTATGATCAATATGCTGGTGAGTGATCATGATGCCATTAAGCGTATTGTGAAGATCGGTACGGCGTTGAAAAAATGCCCTCAGGTAATTAATCAGCATAATTTCATGATCTGGGGCTGCACCTGCATCAATGAGTACGGCTCCCTGTGGAAATTCCAGGAGAACAGAAAGCCCTTGTCCTACGTCAATGACATGGGCATACATTTTATCAGCCGGTGATTGGCCGAACGTGTGGGAGCCATAAAAAAGCAGCAGCCAAAGGACAGTGGGTTTAAAGCGGTTCATGGGGGATGATTTAAACAAGTTGAATTTAATTAAATTATTTGATAATCAATGTTTTGGTTGTTTAAATGCTTTGCGGGAATTGAGCCAATGCGCTTACTTACAGCATCCCGGTTCTTAGTCTGATAAACGCCTGGTACCTTTGATCGCAAATGTTTAAATCAATAATTGTAATCACGCTTTAAAACCGGATGGATACCGAGGCAAAAGTATCTGAAGGCTAAGTTGTTAATAATAATTTGTAAGCTATTTTTCCTATATCTCGATTATAGTTTCCCGCTGGGGATTCTTCTGTTTTTTTCTTATATCACGTTAATGTTAAAAAATGTTTAATTTTTTTTATGTTGATATACCCCCGGGCGCGCACTTAACCGTAATACCTTATATAAGCATTTGATAGGCTATTATGACTAACCAGGAAAGTAAGGAACTGCTCAAAAAATATATCGACGGAAACTGTAATCAGGAGGAAATTGCTTGGATAGAAAGCTGGTATAACGACGCAGCTGATAACGGAACCGCGCCCTCGCACCAGGAAATTGAGAAAGCGTATGCTGCTGTCAGCGCGAATTTACCCAAGCCAACCCGCATTGCCGGCAGAAGGTTTCGCCTTTCAATAGCGGCTTCCATACTTTTATGTATGTCTGTTGCAGTATATTTTCTTTTGCGCCAGGCACCGCCTACCCCCAAAAACAACATTACCGTAGTTAAACAAAATGATTGGAAACCGGGCAGTAATAAAGCAATACTTACTTTAGGGAACGGTCAGCATATTACTTTAACCGGCACCTCTAATGGCAAAATAGCACAGCAAGGAAATATTGTTATCAATAAAACTGCCGAGGGGCAACTTGTTTATAGTGGGGCAGACCAGGGATCAGCTGATGTCCTGTACAACACGACTGCTACACCGCGTGGGGGCGAATATCATTTAACGCTGACTGATGGTACTAATGTTTGGTTAAACGCTGCATCTTCCATAACCTATCCAACAGCATTTACAGGCAACGACAGAACCGTGCAGATTACCGGCGAAGTTTATTTTGAGGTTGCCCATAACCAACAAAAGCCATTTAAAGTTATAACCCGGGGCCAAACCGTTGAGGTGTTAGGTACGCACTTCAATATCAACGCTTATGAAGATGAATCAGCTATAAAAACAACGCTGTATGAAGGCGCGGTAAAAGTTAGCAAGGATGCACAAACCGCTTTGTTAAAACCGGGAGAACAAGCCATTGATAACACCAGGGGATCTGCCATCAGGGTAACCAATGATTTTAACAGCGAAGAAGTTATTGCCTGGAAAAATGGAAGATTTTATTTCGACTATACGGATGTAAATATGGTTTTACGCCAAATTGGGCGCTGGTATGATGTAGACATCATATACGAAGGGAAAATACCCGATAAACGGCTTTCGGGCTCATTTTCGAGATATATCAACGCATCAAAGGCATTATCAATATTAGAGTATGCAGGTATTAACTTCAAAATTGAAGGGAGGAAAATTATCGTAAAATAATTACTATTTCCCGTATCAAAACGGCAGCCAGGCTCCCGTTTCCCGTCATGAGCTCAAAAAAAACCGGAGAGTGGTGACACACTTCCCGGCCAAAAGTTTGGGTTAACCATGAATTTAATTTGAACTAAACAAGGTACTTACAAACCCAAACCATACAAAAGTATGCAAAATTTTACTTTAAGTCCTTTCTTAAATTATAAGAAAGGACTTCACAAATTTTTCCTGGTTATGAGATTGACCACTTTAGGAATCCTGTTCTGTATCATGCAGGTAAGCGCTGCCACTTTTGCACAGCGCATTAACCTCAAAGCAAAGAACATCTCTTACGAGAGGCTCTTCAAAAATATTGAACAGCAAAGCGGCTACACTTTTGTGTATGACCCTGATGTATTGCGTGCACTCCCCAATTTTAACATTGAGATCAATGATGCCAGTCTTGCCCAGGTTATGGACAAAGCATTGGCCGATAAGCCATTGACCTACAAGGTTATTGATAATACTGTAGTTGTGCGCGTAAAAGAAACTGTACCGGCGGCAACACGCAATGAGCTTATTTTAATATCAGGCCTGGTTACGGGGCATGATAATAATCCACTCCCCGGGGCAACCGTTAAAGTGAAAGGATCAACTATTATTGGCGGCTGGGTGACCGATGCGCAAGGCCGGTTCAATGCCCTGGTTAATTCAAAAGATGTGGTGCTGGTATTTTCTTATATAGGTTATCAAACACAAGAGGTACGGATTGAAGACATTAAATCACCATTTACTATACATCTTAAAGAAGATGTTGGCAGGCTGGATGAGATTCAGGTAATTGCTTACGGGCAAACTACAAAAAGATTAAACGTGGGCGACCAGACCACCATTAGCGCTAAAGAAATTGAAAAATACCCTGTTGGTAACGTTTTAACCGCATTACAGGGTACTGTACCAGGCATGGTGATCACGCAATCTACCGGGCAGGTCGGCAGCAGTTTCAATGTAGTCATCAGAGGGCAAAATGGGTTATCCGCTGCATCGCCGCTTTACATTGTAGATGGCATTCCGTATACCGGCGGCTCATTCGCCTCTTATAAATCCAGTTATTTAGGCTCGGCAAATTCTGCTTACGACGCGCTGAGTTTAATTAATCCATTGGATATCGAAAGTATCAACGTACTGAAAGATGCTGATGCCACTTCAATCTATGGTTCAAGGGGAGCTAATGGTGTTATCCTAATAACAACCAAAAAAGGCAAAACAGGCGATACTAAAATTGATGTAAACATTTTTAGCGGCATAAGCAACGCCACCAGGGTACCGCAATTATTAAATACGCAGCAATATCTGCAAATGCGCCGGGAGGCAAAAAAGAATGATAATGCAGCTATACTGCCCACTGATTATGACATCAACGGTACCTGGGATACTACCCGTTATACTGATTGGACAAAGGAATTTTTAAAGGGCACCAGCTACACCACCAATGCCCAGGCCAGTATATCCGGAGGTGGCAACAATGTTTCTTACCTTGTAAGCGGTAACTACAGGCGGGCTACCAATGTGCAGCAGCTGGTTGGCGGAGCAGATCAGACATCCTCATTGCACTTTAACCTGAATTCAACAAGCAACAACCGGAAATTTAATCTTCAGTTTACAGGTGGCTATACTTACAACTTTAATAATATGCCGTCGGCCGATTTAACAAATAGTGCCAATCTTGCTCCTGACGCGCCTGCTCTTCGTAATGCTGACGGTTCTTTAAACTTTGAGAACAATACACTTTTTAATCCGCTGGCAGTTGCCAACTCAATTGGCAGAACGACCTTGTCAAATTTAACCAGCAGCATGGTCGCCAGTTACCAGCTTACCCGCGACCTGAAAGCACTGGCAACCATTGGTTATAACAAACAATCATTGAATGAATTTCTGGCAATCCCGCTTGCCGCAATACAGCCAAGCAATATTGCGTTAGGTTCAAAAGGATCAGCAAATTATACCTGGAACAACAATAGTTATTGGAGTATAGAGCCGCAGATTGAGTATAATCATGCCATAAGTAAAGGCACACTGGGAGTTTTAATTGGTGCAAGTTTGCAAAAGCAACTTACTGATGCTACACAGCTGCAAGCCAACGGCTACAGCAATGACCTTTTAATTAACAATATAACAGCGGCATCCAGCATTACGCCGTTTGGGTTGGGATATAACGCCTACAATTATAAATACAGCGCTCTTTATGGTCGATTAAATTATAACTGGCAAAATAAATATATCCTGGATCTCTCTGGCCGGTATGACGGGTCAAGCAAGTTTGGCCAGGACCGTCAGTATCATTTTTTTTATGCAACCGGCGCAGGATGGGTGTTTAGCTCGGAAAAATTTTTAAAAAGCAATCTTCCTTTCCTGAGCTTTGGTAAAATAAGAGTAAGCTACGGAACCAGCGGTAATGACCAGATCGGTGTTTACCAATACCTTGAAAACTTTAATACGATAGCTTCTACAAACCCTTATCAGGGCGTACCCGGCATTACTCCCACTAACCTGCCTAATCCTTATTTGAGCTGGGAAACAGTAGCTAAGGCTAATATTGGATTGGAGCTTCAATTTCTGAAAGGCAGAATTAGTTTTCAAGGAAACCTATTCAGAAACCGCACAACTAACGTGTTGTCAGGCGTACCACTTTCATCAACCACGGGCTTTACTTCTATAACCCAAAACTATGATGCCAAAGTTCAAAATAAAGGATTTGACGCTACTTTAAGCACCATCAATATTCAATCCAAAAGCTTTACGTGGTCAACAACATTTATCATTAGCAAACAACGCAATTCATTGTTGTCCTTTCCAAATGCCAGTGCACTTATTTTGCGGCAGTTGAGCCAATCGGTCAACACGATATTTGTTAACCGTTATGCGGGCGTTGATCCGCAAACTGGTCTGTACCAGTTCTATGATAAAGACGGCAAAATTGTTTCAACCTATTCAAGCTCTGGCTCTGATCAAATCAAAACGATTAACACAGATCCTGGTTATTTCGGGTCCATTTCAAATAGCGTCAGCTTTAAAAACTTTACGCTTAGTTTCCTCTTCCGCGGTATAAAGCAAACCGGTGCCAGCCCATTCGGGCAAGTGCTGAACACTGGCTTTGCGCCTGGGTTGGTGAATACCAATTACCCAACACTCATCTTAAATCACTGGCAAAAACCGGGTGATGTAGCGATGTTTGGCAAGTTTACAAGCAGCTTTACGCCAACGCTTATTAACGCGATAAACGCCAGAAACCGCTACATAGACGCCTACTACGGCGATGCTTCCTACATCAGGTTACAAAATGCATCATTCAGCTATCAATTTGATGACGAAGTAGCTAAAAAATGTCATTTACGTAATCTGAGGATTTATGTTTTGGGCGAAAATCTGGCCACAATTACCGGATACAACTTTTCAGATCCCGAGACGCAAAACTTCCAGAAAATGGCACCGCTGCGCACAATCACTTTTGGTATCCAAGCATCACTTTAAAAAAGAGGAATCATGAAACTTAGAAAAATATATTCAGTAGCAGTATATGCAAGCATGCTGGCCTTGGTGGGCGCATCCCTGGGCGGATGTAAAAAAGCGATAGAAGTTGGCCCATCGCTAACTTCTGCTAATAGCAGTAATGCGTTCTTAACAAATAACTCTGCACAATCAGTTGTAGCAGGCATTTACACCAGGATGTCGAACGGCTCATTTTACCAGGGAGCTTCAGATATCAGCTTAAATATGGGCTTAGCGGCCGACGAATTACAGAACATTTCAGGCACAAACTCATCATTTGGAATATTTTACCAAAATAGCTATGCTGCAATTACTGCTCCTGCATTTTGGTCGGATTTTTATAAACAAATATTTTATTGCAACACCGCTATTAACGGCATCTCTGCATCGTCAGGCATTACCGATGGGGTTAAAAGGCAACTGGTTGGCGAGGTGAAATTTTTGCGTGCGTACATTTACTTTTATGCAGTGAACTTATATGGCACGCCGCCGTTAACAACCACCGATGATTACACCGTTAACAATGTTTTGGCCAACAGCACCCCTGATGCCGTTTACAAACAAATTTTACAGGATTTAACTGAAGCACAAGCTGCGCTGCCGGATGGTAAATATGTAGATGCCTCGGGCGGTACTGTTACTGACAGGGTAAGGCCAAACAAACAAGTGGCGAGCGCCACGCTGGCAAGGGTTTATTTGTATCTTAAAGATTGGAAAAATGCCGAAGCCCAGGCTTCTTCTGTCATCGGTAATGCTAACTACATATTGGAGCCTAATCTCAACCAGGTTTTTTTAAAAGCCAGCAAGGAAACTTTATGGGCGTTGCAGCCGGTTTCTACATTATACCTGAATACTATCGACGCTACCTTCTTAATTGTAAATTCTAATAATATCAACACTACGCCACTGCCGCTTAATAACAACCTTGTAAAGGCATTTGAGCCTGGCGATGCGCGTTTAACCAATTGGGTTGGCAGTTATACAACAACTACTGCTCCTGTTACCACTTATTATTATGCCAATAAATATAAGGTATCGTCATTCAGCCCAAATATTGCTGTTACAGAATATCCTATTGTCATGCGCTATGCGGAGCAGTTCTTGATCCGCGCCGAAGCACGCGCACAACAAAATAACCTTTCTGGTGCTGCCGATGACATCAATGCAATCCGGGCAAGGGCAGGCCTGCCCAAAACTATTGCTGCTACGCCATCTGATATGCTGACTGCGGTTGCTCATGAGCGTCAGGTTGAGCTGTTTACTGAATGGGGCCATCGTTGGTTTGATTTAAAACGTACTAATCAGCTTGATGCGGTAATGAGCGTGGTAACCCCACAAAAAGGCGGTACCTGGGCCAGTTATAAACAGCTGATGCCAATACCATCAACTGATATTCAGGCTAATCCAAATCTGAAACAAACTCCTGGCTATAATTAATCCCCTATAATAACCCTCAGCGGGACCACTACTGGTCCTGCTGTTTTTACCGGTCTCCCATTTTTTAATAACATAACACACTATGAAAACAAAGATCATCGCGCTGTTTGCCGCGGCCTTGTGTGCTGTCAGCATGGACAGTATGGCACAAAACCAACCATTTGTAATTAATGGTAAGCTACATAATCTATCGCCCTTGCCTTCTAAAATATATTTAACAGAGCTCCTTCCCGGCACACTGGAAAAACATATCGACAGCACTTTGGTAACAAATGGTACCTACCAGTTTAAAGGCGGGCTGACTGTTGACGAAGCTGTTGCTGTTACGCTCAGTACGGCTGTTAAAGCTAATCCTGTTAAGGATCTCACACTTTACCTCGATAAAGGCGAACTGAACATTGCTTCGGAGGGAGAACTCAAGAATTTCAAACTGTCAGGATCTGCTGCTGCGGCTCAAAACCAGGTTATTGAAATAAGCAATGGTCTTGTCAAAGAGAAAGAAGAGCTCAAAAGGATTACTGCTACTGCCGAATATCAAACTAATGAAAAAATGCAGGCCGACGTATTGAAAAGGGCAAATGCCCTTCCTGCTAAGGGAATATATGATATGTACACCTTTATTAAAAACAATCCCAGTAATCGCATAAGCCCATTTACTACTTATGCGCTGGTTTCATCTGGTTTTATAGGCAGTACCTTTCAGGATACATTGGTGAACCAACTACCCAATCATGTCAAAACAGACAAATTAGGTCAGGCCATTTCACGCATCCCGGCAATGCGCGACTCGATGTTAAAAGCCGCCTTAGCTAAGCGAAAAGTTGATGCAGGGAAAATTCCAATTGGCAGCAAGGCTCCAGACTTTACCGAAAACGACCCTCATAATAAGCCAATAAGCCTGTCATCTTTTAAAGGCAAATATGTACTGGTTGATTTTTGGGCCAGCTGGTGTTTACCATGCCGCCAGGAAAATCCCAACGTTTTAAAAGCTTACAATAAATATAAGGACAAAGGCTTTACGGTGTTAGGCGTTTCTCTTGATTCGGAATCGGCCAAAGCCAATTGGCTCAAGGCTATTGCAAGCGATGCGTTGCCATGGACTCAAATATCCGATCTTAAAGGCTGGCAGAACCAGGCAGCACAACTGTACGGCGTAGCTTCCATACCGCAAAATTTCCTGATCGACCCGGATGGCGTTGTGATCGCGACAAACCTGCGCGGTGAAGATTTGCACACCAAATTAGCATCTATCCTTAAATAACAGCCTTAATGAAAATAATCATGAAATATATAAGCTCAACAGTTATAATAATGGCGGCTTTCGTTTTTTTTATCAATTATAACCTCTATGCCCAAAGCAAACCAGTAAATTTTTCAGGGCAATGGCATTTAAATGAAAGCAAAAGTGATTTTGGGCGTCTGACTGCCGCCAGTGCAAAAAACGTACAAATACTTACTATCAGTCAAACGGCCGATGAGATTGATATTAAAAGTGGCGATTCAACTGCAGCTACTATAGCCATGCTTCGTCTTAATGGTAAATCTTCGCAGTTAGTAAGTCACGCGGTGGTGAATGAAATTGCTACCGTATCCAAAAGCGAGTTGACCACTCAGTGGATTAACGACCATGCCGTAATAGTAACACTCGACCATCCTAAAGGAACTATGCCCCCGGCTATTAAAACTTATACGATTTCGCAGGATCTCCAAACTTTTATTATTGACTATAAACTAAAATATGGAGAATCAGAACTGACCGGAAAGCTGATTTACGACAAACAACCGGGTAACTAACTATATACCTGGTTTACACGAATTAAAAAACGATCATGAAAAAATTACTCTGGGTATTATTTATGGCCGCTCCCTTTATGGCGTTCGCCCAAAAACAAACCAACTTCGAGATAAGGGGCAAACTGGATAGTATAGATGTGCCAATGGTTTACATTGTACATGGACAGGGTTATACCCGTATAATAGATAGCGCGAGGGTAAACAATCATGCCTATAATTTGAAAGGCTATGTACAAGTAGGGCAGCAGACCATGCTGATGACTTACAATATGAGTACCAGCAAAGAATTTCATGCAGATGGTTTGGCGCTAATATTCTTGTCTCCTGGTAAAAGCATTGTCAGGCATGGTAAAGAATTTCGTAATGTCACTGTAACCGGCTCTGCTGGTTACAGTGACTATAAGGCTTTAATTACAATTGCAAAACCTTACGAACAAAAAAACGAGGCACTTAAAACCAGGACGTATCAGTTACTGAAACAAAACGATACACTTGAAGCCAATAATACCAGTGCGGAACAAATTGTTTTTGAGCAGCGTTTTATGGATAACGTATACGGATCGTTCATTAAACAACATCCGCAATCGCCAGCCGCGTTTTTCGCCTTGCAGAAGTTAGCCGGAACCGGTCATAATGTAGACGGCCCAAAACTAAAACCTTACTTTGATCTGCTTCCGGAGAGTGTAAAAGAAGCGAAGATGGAAAGCTGTTTGAAAAGAAGTTAAAAGATGCCATCACCTTTAGCACTAAGGGGGCAATAGGTACCTTAGCTACAGATTTTAACCTGCCGGATACTGCCGGACACACTGTAAAGCTTTCGGATTATAAAGGGAAATACCTACTGGTTGACCTTTGGGCCAGCTGGTGTACACCCTGCCGGGCAGATAACCCTCATTTGGTAGCGGCATATAAAGCCTATCATCAAAAAGGCTTTGAGATTTTGAGCGTATCCCTGGATACCAGGACACGTGAAAAAGCGTGGCGCAAAGCCATCACCCATGATCATTTAGAATCGTGGGCACATGTAGCTGATCTTGATCACGAAATTAACAGCGTAGTAACGCTATACGGCGTAAGCGGGATACCGCAAAATTTCCTTATCGGCCCTGATGGTAAGATCATTGCCCGCAGCCTGCGCGATGGCGAACTTGAAAAACAACTCAGCAAGATATTTAACAATTAAATTCCTCTATTTTCATGGATATTAAAAAACTGATATTAACCGTCGCCGCAGGCCTTGCCGGTAATGTGGCTATGGCGCAATCCATTCCACCTGATCCGGCTGTAGGTACCGGCAAGTTGGCCAATGGTTTTACCTACTATATCCGCCATAACGAAGAGCCTAAAAAGCGTGTAGAGTTATACCTGATTAACAAAGTAGGCTCCGTTCTGGAAGACGATGACCAGCAGGGGCTGGCACACTTTATGGAGCATATGAACTTTAACGGGACGAAGAACTTTCCCAAAAACGACCTGGTAGATTACCTGCAAAAAGCAGGTGTTCGATTCGGGGCCGACCTGAACGCTTATACCAGCTTTGACGAAACTGTTTACCAACTGCCCATCCCTACAGATAATCCGGCCATGTTTGGCAATGGTATTCGCATCATGCGCGACTGGGCGCAGGACGCCACTTTAGACCCTACAGAAATTGAAAAGGAGCGGGGTGTGGTATTAGAGGAGGAACGGTTAGGTAAAGGAGCGAGGGACCGCATGTCAAGACAATATTTACCTATGATGCTGAACCATGCCCGCTATGCCGACAGGCTGCCGATTGGTACAGATGCGGTATTGACAAAATTTAAACCCGAAGTGATCAAACGGTTTCATCATGACTGGTACCGCCCGGATCTGCAGGCATTGATCATCGTGGGTGATGTTGATGTGAATGAAGCTGAAAAATTGGTGAGGGAAAAATTTACTGATCTGAAGAATCCGCAAAATGAACGGGTGCGTACGCAGTATACTGTCCCGCTTACCGGCAAAAGCCAGTTCCTGATCGTAACAGATAAGGAAGAAACATCAACCGATCTGCAGATCATGATGAAGCACCAGGCTCCGGAATTGAAGACAGAGCAGGATTATATCACTTCTATTAAACAAAACCTGTTTAACCAGTTACTTGATAATCGCAGGTTGGCCGAGTTAACCAGGGAAAGCAATCCGGCTTTTACCGGTATGAGTGCGGGTATTGGCGGATTGTTAAAAAATATAGATATGCTGAGCTTTAGTGTATCGGCTAAAGAAGGCCGCCTTGAGCAAAGCTTTGCGCAAACCTGGCGGGTTATAGAACGGGTTAAACGATATGGCTTTACCCAGGCTGAGCTTGACCGGGTGAAGCAAAGCTACCTGCGCGGCATGCAAACCAGTTTAAACGAACAGGGTAAAACCCCCTCAACCAGTTACGTAAAAGAATATCAGCGTTTATTTTTGGCTGGCGAAGCATCCCCAGGCATTGCCTGGGAGTACCAATTTACCAAAGATCATATTGGTGCAATCACACTTGCAGATATCACCAACCTTATGGCCGGGTATTTATCATCAAAAGATGTGGATATACTCGTATCAGCTCCCGAAAAGGACAGGAATTCCCTGCCCAACGCTGCAACTGTTCAAAATTGGATAGCCAGGGTAAGCCAGGAAGATATCCAGCCGTTTAAGGATGATGCCGTTATTAAACCCCTGCTTGCTGTGAAGCCTCCGCCAGGTAAAGTGGTGAGCAAAGAGGTTATAGCCCAGCTTAACATCACCAAACTTACGCTTAGCAATGGTGTGAAAGTGATCCTGAAACCAACTGATTTTAAAAATGACCAGGTAATTTACGGTGCCTTTGCACCCGGTGGAACATCACTTTACGAGCATACAGACTACGATGTAGCCTCAAACGCGGGCGGTATCATGAACAGGATGGGTTTGGGCGACTTCAGCATGGTACAGCTTAATAATTTGTTTACCGGCAAAGTAGCTTCATCGGCAGCTACGATAATCGGGCGCTCGTCAACCATAAGAGGGGGGGCTGCACCCATGGACCTGGAAGCGGCTTTACAGCTTACTTATCTCCAATTTACCGCTCCCCGCAAGGACACGCTGATGTTTAAAAACACTATTAATAACGCCATTGCTGGCCTTGCCAATCGATATGCCAGTCCGGCTAACGTGTTTGCTGACACAATAAGCTACGTGATGGGTGACTATAACTATCGTTCTGCCGGGCCAACCGCAGAGCGCATCGGTAAAATTACTTTAGACCGTTCTTATGATATTTATAAAGAGCGTTTTGCGGATGCTTCCGGGTTCACTTTTGTGTTTGTCGGTAATTTTAAGCCCGAAACGATAACCCCTTTATTGGAGCAATACCTGGGCTCCCTGCCAGCTACCCATCAAGTTGTAAAACCGCGCGACCTTGGGATCCATATCCCGGCCGGGCATATTGTAAAAAAAGTATACAAAGGAACAGAGAACAAAGCCACAGTGCAACTGGTATTTAGCGGCGATTACACTTACAGTCCGGAGGCCAACCTTGAGCTGAAAGCTTTGGGGGAGGTATTACAAATCAAGGTATTGCAACAACTTCGTGAAGCCGAAGGCGAGGTATATAGTCCGCAAGTACAAACCAGTTACAATAAGTACCCGCATAATCGCTTCGCACTTACTGTAGCTTTTGGTTGTGCCCCGCAAAATGCAGATCACCTGGTTTCTATGGTAGAGCAAGAGATGAAGGCATTGAAAGAGAAGGGCCCGGATGCCGACGATGTACAAAAATTTAAAGCACAATATCAAAAAAATGTCGAGCTGGCTTTAAAGGATAACGGTTTCTGGATGAATTATTTGCTTAATCAGTACGAGAATAATGAAGATCCGCTGCAGGTGCTTGACACCGATAAACTACTGCAAAAAATTGGTCCGACTTCGTTAAAACAGGCAGCACAAGTATTTCTGTCTGGCCGTAACATGATCACGTTTCAACTATTGCCTGAAAAAGGCGCTGAATAAAGTTAGTTTTATACCCCTGTTTTATCTTTTGATAGCGCTGTGCAAACAGCGCTATCTTTTTACAGTACTATCAGATTAAAGAGATCGATCTGCTGTTATTTGCTGCCAATTAGCATGGCGATAAACAATACCAAACCTAAACGGCCGCGCAAAATTTTAAGCGCATGCTTAACCTGGGTTTTAACTGTAAGCTCAGACAGGTCAAGCTGCTGAGCTATTTGCTTATGGCTCAGGTTTGCTCTCCGGCTTAATATAAAGATCTCTCTCATGCGTGGAGGTAATGCATCAATTTCACGTTCAATGATGGAAGCTAATTGCTTTTCTCTGATAGCATGATCTGTAACGCAGCTGCCTGCTTCATAAAACGCTTTAAAGGAGTTGACATATTTGGAGTTAACTTCCTGGCGGGTAAACCAATCTATAACTTTGTTTCTCATTGCTGCATACAGGTAGCCGGCAATATTTTTGTCGGGATCAAGATATTCCCTCCGGTTCCAAAGGCTGATAAATGTTTCCTGAACTATATCCTGTGCATCCTCCCTGCTTGCCACACGTTTACACGCGTCGACAAACATTAAGCCGAAATAACGTTTATAAATTTCATTATAAGCTTCATGGTTCCCCGATTTTAATAATTCGGACAAAGAATGATCAGAAAAAACACTTATATCATCCATCATATAATCAACAAAGCTAAAAATAGCTAAATATTTCGTTAATCCTGTGTTAAATACCCATCAATGATAGTTCATCCCGCATTTTTGCACGCAGAACGGTTTAGAATGAGGGCATTCGCTTTTCAGAAGATTGAAATTCTTTGATTTTATCGCTAAGTGATAACCTGATAAGGAAGGTATAGGTTTTTAAGTTGTGTAGTTGGATCAATACTTACCCTTTCCTCTTTTGCTATCATCAGAACAAATCAGAGACTTACTTTTTTAAAGAACGCAGCTTGGAAGTAAAACTTGACACCGTTATCCTGTCGGATACTTATGCTTTCATCAGCAGATTGAGTTTCTGGGTCCGGATGCCAGGACAGAGCTGGCGGGAGGGACTTTGCAACGGGTTCGCCGGGCTCAAAGCATGTAAAAATAGGGTGTGGTGTCATTGCCCCGAGCATTAAAATGCCGGAAACAAATTTTCTCCCGCGTAGCAAATATTAGCAAAGGGCTTGATTATATTAGATTTGGAACAAATCCGGCTTAATCGCTGTAGCGGTCGTTACGCCAGGGGTAGGCCGTGTTGGAGTAGCCGCGCTCTTCCCAAAAGCCAAGCTGGTTTTCGGCCATGAACCGGATGCGCTTGATCCATTTGGTACCTTTCCAGGCATACAGTTGAGGTGTGATCATGCGGCAGGGGCCGCCGTGCTCTACTGTCAATGGCTGCCCGTCAAAAGTATGGACTAAAAGCACATCCGGCTTTAATGCTTCTTCCAGCGCTATGTTGGTGGTATAAGTATCATAACCATAACATAGTAAATGGGTGGCTTCCGGCTTGGGTTGTACCAATGCAGCCAGGTCAAGCAGGCTCACACCTTTCCAGTGCATGTTCAGCTTTGACCAGGTAGTGACGCAATGAAAGTCGGAAGTATCTTTGGTTTGCGGCAGGGCGATGAAATCCTTCCAGGTCAATACTAAGGGATGTTCCACAGCACCGTCGATGGTAAGCCGCCAACGCGCCTGTGAGATATTGGGATGATAACCGAGATCAAGTACCGGCCATTTTACAGTAGGCGTTTGTCCGATAGGAATGGTCGGTATGCCGTGCCGGTTTGGTTTACCCGAGCCTTTCGGGAGGTCATCAGCCATCGAAGGAGTAGACTTCATTTGCTGCTCAAAGCGCATTTTAAGCTTCATGCGTGCTTCCACAATGCGCTCCAATTTTTCCGGATCTTCCATATGCTAATTTAAGCATTTAAAGCTTCTGCAAGCAAGCGGTATGATTTTAGCCGGGCCTCCTGGCTGTAGATATGCGAAGTTACCATTAGTTCGTTAATCCCGGTGCGGATGATGAAGTCCGTTAATTGAGTTTGAACCGTAGCCTTACTGCCGAAAAAGGAATAAGCCAGCATCTGCATGGCTGCCTCGCGTTCAGCGGCGCTCCAAATATTATTGATATTTTCAACCGGCGGTGGGAGCAGTTGGCGCTTACCGGTAATGATGCCCCTGAACAGCTGTTGTAATGAAGTGGCCAGGTACTGTGCTTCATCATCAGTATCGGCGACTACCACATTTACACAAGCTATAACATAAGGTTCCTGTAGGTGTTTGGATGGCTTAAATGATTTTCTATACAGATCAATAGCCTGCAGGAAATAAGCCGGAGCAAAATGACTGGCAAAAGCATAGGGGAGCCCTTTAGCAGCGGCCAGGCGGGCACTGTCCAGGCTGGAGCCCAGTATCCAGATAGGTATATCCAATCCTTCCCCCGGAATGGCGCTTACCCCGTTTGGATGATCTCCGGTCAAATAATGCTGCAATGATTCCACATCTTGCGGAAAATGAAACGCAGCGTTCATATTCTCTCCGCGAATAGCGAATGCGGTGGTTTGATCGCTGCCTGGCGCTCTTCCCAACCCAAGATCGATGCGGCCGGGATACAGTGTTTCAAGGGTGCCGAACTGCTCTGCCACCACCAAAGGCGAATGGTTAGGCAGCATAATACCGCCGGAGCCAACACGGATGCTTGTGGTATGCGCAGCAACATGCCCTATGAGCAAACTGGTAGCCGAACTGGCCACATTGATCATATTATGATGCTCGGCGAACCAGTAACGTGTATAACCTAAAGCTTCTGCCTGCCGGGCATTAACAACGCTGTTTTGAAAACTGTCGGCAATGGTATGTCCTTCAATCACGGTTGCCAGGTCAAGTACGGAATAGTTGATAGATGCCATGACACAAAAGTAATACCTTAGCATTGGGCAAATGTCAGATGCGTCCCATATTCGCAACTGCATTTTAAGTGCGTTACACCTAATTATACGAAAACTATCGAAACACAGCGGTGATAGTTCATCCTGACGATTATTTATTATTTGTCCATAGAAAATTATCCGGTTTGCTTTGTAAACGCGCACGGGGGTGGCATCAGGGCTACCGTATGGACAACTGTGGTCATCGGCACATTGGATGAGGAATTGTGGGCAGATACTGCCAAGATCAATAAGTTTGGTTGCCAGCACTATGCTTTCTCTTATTCCGGAGCATCCGGCGGAACGATCGGGTTAATGTTGCTGGCAGCCTCGCGCCATGCCCACCTTCTGGACCTTGCCAGTGACCAGCTTTATCATGCAGGTTTTTTTTGAGTAATTAGTATTGTCGTAACCCGAAACGGTTCTTTTTTAATGTTGACTGTTTTTTTTAAAAAAGCTACCTTTGCACCTTGAAACAAGGATATGATTTACTTTTTCTTTAATAAAGCAAATACGGTGTTTGCCGTACAACATAATCAAACGCTCCATCCGACAGATATTTCAAAACTAAGCTGGCTTTTTGCAGGCGCGGAATTAAACCGGGATACAATTGTGACCGGTTTTTTTGTTGGTCCCCGGGCGGCGATGGTGACTCCATGGAGTACCAACGCGGTTGAAATTACACAGAACATGGGGATTGAAGGCATTATCCGCATCGAGGAATTTGCAACGGTTGATCCTGATTTTTCGGCTTTCGACCCGATGCTGTTTCAAAAATATGCAGCGCTTAACCAGGAGATCTTTACGATTAATATTAAACCGGAAGCAATCCTGGAAATTGAAGACATCGCCCAATATAACAAGCAGGAGGGGCTCTCTTTAAGTGACGAAGAGGTTCAATATTTAAACGGCCTTTCTGAAAAATTAGATCGTAAGCTGACCGACTCCGAAGTGTTTGGCTTTTCTCAGGTGAATTCGGAGCACTGCCGCCACAAAATTTTTAACGGTACTTTTGTGATTGACGGACAAGAGCAGCCTGTTTCGTTGTTCAAGCTCATCCGCAAAACGTCTGAGGCTCACCCGAACGGGATTGTTTCGGCTTATAAAGATAACGTAGCATTTGTAAAAGGTCCCGTGGTTCAGCAATTCGCTCCAAAACGTCCCGATGTGCCTGAATTCTACGAGATCAAAGATTTTGAATCGGTAATTTCCCTGAAAGCCGAAACCCATAACTTCCCGACTACGGTTGAGCCTTTTAACGGCGCAGCTACAGGGTCAGGAGGTGAGATCAGGGACAGGATGGCCGGTGGCCAGGGTTCTATTCCGTTGGCGGGTACAGCGGTATACATGACAGCGTTATCGCGCTTAGCAGCAGACCGTCCCTGGGAAAAAGGTGTCACCGAGCGTAAATGGCTTTATCAATCACCAGTTGATATTTTGATTAAGGCTTCAAACGGCGCATCTGATTTTGGTAACAAGTTCGGTCAGCCGCTGATCACAGGTTCGCTGCTTACTTTCGAGCATGAGGAAGAGTCCCGCACGCTGGGTTATGATAAGGTAATTATGCAGGCAGGCGGTATAGGCTACGGCAAGCTGTCGCAAGCTAAAAAACACAGCCCGCAGGTAAGCGATAAGGTGGTGATTTTGGGTGGCGATAATTACCGTATCGGGATGGGAGGTGCAGCCGTTTCGTCAGCAGACACCGGCGCTTTAGGTTCGGGTATCGAGCTGAATGCTATCCAGCGCTCAAACCCGGAAATGCAGAAACGTGTATCAAATGCGGTGCGCGGGATGGTGGAAAGTGATATCAACCCGATTGTTTCTATCCACGATCATGGTGCAGGTGGTCATTTAAACTGCCTTTCGGAACTGGTAGAGGAAACCGGTGGTAAGATCAACCTGGATAAACTGCCTGTTGGCGACCCAACCCTTTCAGCGAAAGAAATTATCGGAAACGAATCCCAGGAACGTATGGGCCTGGTAATTGGTCAGGAAAATATAGAGATCCTGCAAAAGATCGCCGACCGCGAACGCTCGCCAATGTATACGGTAGGCGAAGTAACCGGCGACCATCGTTTCACTTTTGAGTCAGCCACTACGGGTGCCAGGCCAATGGACCTTGATATGGGTGATATGTTTGGCAGTTCGCCAAAAGTGGTGATGCAGGATAAAACAATCCAACGGAATTATAGCCCGGTAACCTATGACGCATCTCAATTGCAGGTTTACCTCACGCAGGTACTGCAATTGGAAGCAGTAGCGTCTAAAGACTGGCTGGTCAACAAAGTGGACCGTTGTGTAGGTGGACGCGTGGCAAAGCAGCAATGTGCCGGTCCCCTGCAATTGCCGCTGAACAATTGCGGTGTTATGGCGCTGGATTATCAGGGCAAGGATGGTATTGCTACTTCAATCGGTCATGCGCCGCTTTCGGCATTGATCGACCCGGCATCGGGGAGTCGTAATGCCATTGCCGAATCGCTTTCAAATATTGTTTGGGCTCCGTTAAAGGATGGTTTGGAGAGCGTATCGCTTTCGGCCAACTGGATGTGGGCTTGTAAAAATGCGGGAGAGGATGCTCGTCTATATGCCGCTGTAAAGGCCTGCTCTGAATTTGCAATTGAACTGGGTATCAATATTCCGACTGGGAAGGATTCGCTTTCTATGAAGCAAAAGTATAAGGATGGCGAGGTGATTGCCCCTGGTACTGTGATCATTTCGGCAGCCGGGCATTGTGACGATATTACCGGGGTTATAGAGCCTGTGCTGCAAAAAGACGGAGGCGCGATCTATTATATCAACTTATCGGGCGATACTTATAAACTGGGCGGCTCATCATTTGCTCAAATCTTAAATAAAATAGGCTCCGAAACACCGGACGTAGTAGACGCCGGGGCTTTCAAAAATACCTTTAACACCCTGCAGCAACTGATCAAAGCAGGCCAAATTCATGCCGGACACGATATCGGCAGCGGTGGATTGATAACTACCCTGTTAGAACTTTGCTTCGCTGACCGCGATTTAGGGGCAACTATCGATCTTTCCGCATTAGGCGGCCAGGATATCATCGAAAAGCTCTTTGCTGAAAACATCGGAATCGTTTTCCAGGCTGATGCAGCGGCAGAAGCTATGCTGGAACGCAATGGTGTCGCTTTCCACAAGATTGGTACTGTTGAGGCAGCAGCTACGCTGACCGTGAAAAACGCTGATGGTAGCTGGTCGTTTGATATTGATCACCTGAGGGATGTGTGGACTAAGACCTCTTACCTGCTGGATCAGAAACAAAGTGGCCCGGAGAAAGCAAGGGAGCGTTTTGATAATTACAAGAACCATGTTTTAAAATATAACTTCCCGGCAGGCTTTACCGGAAAGAAGCCGGTTATAGACGCAGGCAAGCCACGACCAAAAGCAGCCATAATCCGCGAGAAAGGGAGTAACTCCGAGCGCGAATTAGCTAATGCTATGTACCTCGCCGGTTTCGACGTGAAGGATGTCCACATGACAGACCTGATCTCGGGCAGGGAAACGCTGGAAGACATCCAGTTTATTGGAGCCGTAGGCGGCTTCTCTAACTCGGACGTATTGGGATCAGCCAAAGGCTGGGCTGGTGCTTTCCTGTACAACGAAAAGGCCCGTGTAGCCCTTCAAAACTTTTTTGAACGCGAGGATACGCTGTCAGTAGGTATCTGTAACGGTTGCCAGCTGTTTATTGAGTTGGGCATGATCAACCCTGACCATACCGAAAAGCCGAAGATGCTGCACAACCAAAGTCATAAACACGAAAGCGGCTTTACTTCGCTGACCATACAACCAAATAACTCGGTGATGCTGTCTACGCTGGCCGGTTCAACGCTTGGCGTCTGGATCTCGCATGGCGAAGGGCGGTTCCAGTTACCATATGCCGAAGATCAATACAGCATCGTAGCCAAATACGGTTATGAAAGCTATCCCGCCAATCCCAATGGCTCAGACTACAACACTGCCATGATGTGCGACAAGACCGGCCGTCACCTCGTGATGATGCCCCACATTGAGCGCTCTCTCTTCCAATGGCACTGGGCCAACTATCCAACCGGCCGTAAAGATGAAGTATCGCCATGGATGGAAGCATTTGTGAACGCAAGGGTTTGGTTGGAGAAATAGGAAAAGTAACTTGTTTTTAGAGAGCCCCGACTTTTGTTGGGGCTTTTTTGTGTGATGCAAGTAGCCCGAACAGGACTAACTGAGCCCTTAACAGGTTGCCTGTTGATAACTCAGGTCGGTGATTGTCGTTGCCGGGCGCAGTAATACTTTTCTCCAAGAATATACAATAATGCCGGTTGGCGAGTAGGTGACCGGGGCGGGATATATCGGTGATAGATAGGAGCAAGGAATCCTGGCAATCTCCTACAAATAGTTGACAGAATGTCGAAGCCGTTTACAACAACTCAGGCCGATACTGTTTGGTGATCTCATCCGCCAGGATAATGCCGTCTTCGATGGCGTTTTCCATCCCATAATTAAAATGCAAAGATGCTATCCTGCCTGTAATGTAAAGGTTTCTAAACCCGACCATCTGATCAAACAGCTTGGTACGGCTATCCTCCAGATTTAAATCGGGAATTTGGAACGCGTCTGCAATTTTTCTTATGGAATGATCGATTATGTTTAAATTGATGTACAAATTGGTTTTTTTAATTTCCTGCTCTAAAAATCGAATTAAATCACCATCGCTATAATTCCATATCAAGTCAGTTTTATCGCACCATATTTCAACCAAAAGTATGCTGAAGGTATCTGGCTCATCAGGTTTAAATTCGTTAAAATTTGTTATCCTTGTAATCTTTATCAGGTCTGAATAGATATAAATACATTGGCCTTTAACGGCATTGTCAAACTGTACTTTTAAATATACCAGGATGTCACTTCTGAAGTTCATTGTTGCACTTGGCGTTATAGGAAGGCCTTCCTGCGTTTTCAACAGGTTAATTAGCGATAGGACCGGGATAGTGCAAATAATAAGGTCATATTCCTTAATAGTCCCGTTGGTTAAAACCAATTGAGTTATGCTGTCGCGAGACGCCGTGCATATCAATTTATTTATGGAAACCCCTAAATAAAATTTTCCGCATTGTAACTCAGTTTGGCATTTTAATGCATTCCACAGATTGGAAAAGCCATTGGTGGGATAAATGTAATTTGCCGGCTCTTTTTTAAGTTGAAACCGCTGAGATAACTTGCGTACAATTAAACGTACCGGCGAAGAGAAATCATTAAATCCTAAAAGCGCTTTGGCAAAAACATCTGATATCTGATCGCCGTTTAGCGACCATAACTTTATACAAAAACTTTCAAAAAAGTTTTTGTATAAAAAATCGCCAAGATATTTTTTAACAAATATGCCCGCAGTACCATTGTTAGGCGTTGAGGCAGAGAAAACTTGCTTTAACATACCGGCTGTTGCCGCTAATAATTGTTTAGTGCTAAGTTTTTTGATAAGATCTGCCGGGCCCGGAGGGTATATAAAAAGCTTATTTAGGCTAAGAATAAATGTTTGGCGCTGATACGGCTTGTATTTGCCCTCGAGTGCTGTTAATACCAATTCCTTAACAGCGGGCTTGTTACCGATATCTAAAAAATGAGGTCCTATTTCGATGTCCTTATCCCATAATCTGATTGATTTGGCAAAACCGCCAACTTCTTTAGCCGTATCGTAAACATCAACAGCAAAGCCGTTTTTTGTAAGTTGATGGGCAGTTGTCAGCCCGGCGGGTCCTGCACCCAAAACTGCAATTTTGATTGGGTTTTTACTCATTATGATTGTTAAACAATAGGATTGATTTTTGATCCAAATCGCAGATGTAATTAAGGTTTATTGACAGCATTTACTGATTGAAGTAATATAGCCAAATCTAATTTAAGTGAGATGGAGCGGATGTAAAACAGATCGTATTTTAGTTTCCTACTTTCCTCATCTAATGTGGTTGTATATCCCTGCCTAACCTGGGCAAGTCCCGTAATGCCGGGCCGTATCTGGTGCCGCTTATCATAAAGGGGGATGTTTTGCAAATAATAATCGTAAAAATTAACCGGTACAGGGCGTGGACCAATTAAACTCATATCACCCATCAATACATTATACAATTGCGGTAATTCATCTAAGCGGTACTTGCGTATAAATTTTCCGCTACGGGTAACCCGGTCATCTGATGCTAAGGTAAGGAAGGAAGAGTCGGCATCAATATACATGCTTCTGAATTTATATATCCTAAAAAGTTTGCCGTTTTTACCGGGGCGTAATTGCTTGAAAAGCACAGATCCTGCAGAATCGAATTTGATCCAGACAGATAAAAGCAAGAACAAAACAATTAAAAAGGGGGAGAATAAAAAGATCAAAAGCAACTCTGCAATTCTGCGAAAAGCAAGATATGTAGCGTTTACTTTATACAGTGAATCGTTCATCGTCCTTAACCAATTTGCTCTGCAGTAAGTATATTCTGTAGCGAAGTAAACTCAAAGTCCTGCAAAAGTCGTTCAATTTTACCAAAGGTTGAAGCAAGATTTGTATAATGTCTGATCGCCTTTAAGGCGGGCAATTTTACACGTGGCATCTCCGGGTCTATCTCCCAGGGATGGATATAAAAAATGTAGGCCCTTCCTGATTTTATTACATTGTTAACTAATTGTTTATATAAAAAATAGGGTAAAAAACGCAGGTATGCGCCACCGCTGCAAGGTATATTTTTGTTAAATAGCACAGCACAGGACAAGGGGATTTCCGTTAACCCGCTTTGCGGCGAATAAATAGTTAGGGGTGCATCGCCAATGCCATAATCCGGGTGCATGTTAGTTGGGTATACCGACGAATCGTACGCAAAACCAAGTTTTTTAAGTATGCCAAAGGCCCATTTTGTTGAATTTACAATCGTAAATGCAGGAGCACGGTAGCCTGCTGGTTTAATGCCGCAGGCTCGTTCTATTGCAAAAACCGACTTTATCAAATCCTCTTCAAAAAAACTGGGGGCTATGCCAGTTAATAGTTTATGTGAATACCCGTGTGATGCTATCTCATGCCCATCAATAGCAATTTTCTGTATCAGTTCCGGGTAACGATCTGCCACCCATCCTAAAACAAAGAACGTAGCTTTGCAATCGTACTTTTTTAATAACTCCAGCAGGCGTAGGGTAGGTGCTGTAACACGCCCTTCCAGATTATCCCAGTCTTCATATTTAATTTCGCTTATCAGGTTATGAGAGCAAAACCAATCCTCTAAATCAACAGTGAAAGCATTCTTCATATTGAATCAACAGGATGGCTTTTTGCATGCAATTCGGTTAGTATCTCGTTTACAGATGTTTGCCATGAGATGATGGGTGACCAGCCTGTTAATGCGCGGATCTTTTCTATATTGGGCTGCCGGCTGTAAATTTCAATCTTGCCGATTCTCTCCGGCGGTAACTTTGTATATAATAACTCCGATTTACTATTGCTGACTTTAATAATATAGCCGGCAAGCTCTTCAATAGTTGTAGTTATATTTTGACCAATGTTATACACATCGCCCCATGCTTTGGGCTCCTGAATTAATGCTATTACCGCGGTTAAAAAATCTTTAACGTTACAAAACCCGCGTGTTTGTAAACCATCGCCATACAATGTTAATGGATTGCCAGATAGGGCTGCATCTATAAAAGTAGGTACCACCATGCCAAATTCTTTACGCTGCCCCCGGCCAATTACGTTAAAGAGCCTGGCTATAATTACCGGGACGCCTTTTAAATTATGATAATTAAGGCAACTTACCTCATTGGCCATTTTTGATATCACGTAGGCGCTGCGCCCTTCGTTAGTGGTATAAGCACTCAAAGGATCCGTTTCAGCAAACGGGACTCCCTTAGACTGCCCATAAACTTCAGATGTGCTTGCAAAAAAAACTTTACATTTTTTTTTGTGTGCAACTTCTAACACGGCTGTCATACCATCCAGGTTGTTTGTGAAGGTATCATGCGAATTGGAAAAAACTTTTTTTACTCCTACAGTAGCTGCTAAGTGAAATATGATATCACCTTCTGCTGCTTTATCACCCCATGAGGCATGATCTTGTACGTTACAGGTTATCGTGGTTAACTTGGGGTGATCTTTAACGGGGCTTAAATTATCAGCCGAGCCAGTAGAAAAATTATCAATAGCAACTATTTCGTAATCAAGTTTTAATAATTCTTTTGTAAGGTTTGAACCGATAAATCCGGCCGCGCCCGTAATAATCATTTTCATAAATGATGGATATATAAGTCATCCAATATACACCAATTAACCCAAGTTGCGGGTTATAAAGAAAAAAGAAGAGTGAGCAAGTAAGAATAATTTTGAAGTTACCATACTTAAAACATCGCCTTTGGTTATGTGTCGGATTACCTACGTCGGATGAATTAAATGAGAAACTGAAACGAATCGGGAAACTTACCGGAAAAAATTATGTCAGGATAACTGCTTGACGGTTTCTGTTTCTTTGCCATTTAAATCAAATTTCATACATTTTTTGAAATTACTTTACTTGGACGTTATTAGAAGGGATCAAAAAAATAATTTGAATCATTTGTGTATAGTTCAATCAGGCAGTTAACTGCAAAAGACGATTGTACGGGCCGAAAAGGAGATCACTAAAAGTCTGAATATGCTTCATGATATACATTTGAAATTGGGCTTAAACGTTGAAGTAGATACGATGGTATATATGGCTTTTTTGAGTTCTCCGGTATAATCGGTGCCGCTGCATTCTGGTGAGCACTTGTTGTCAAATTAGGAGCTCACCAAAATGGCCGTTCAACGGTGAGTAATGACACCCAAATGCAACAAGAAAACCTTCAAACGTAGTGTTTGAAGGTTTTTATTGGTGTTTGATACCGTTTTCGTGGAGCCGGAGGGATTCAGGTCGAACACCTTTTACCAATTCTGTTTTTTATTAATGCATTGAAAAACAGATTGTTAAATAAAATAGCTGTATAATTTCTAATTAAATTTTAAAGGATAAAATCTGTTGATAATACGGTTTTATCCTTTTCATTTTTAAATTCCCACCTATAAAAAGTTCGACTATCGAACACATAATATATAATGATGATAATGGCCATAATACGAAATCAAGAATTAATTTTCTTGAAGGATAAGGAAGTGTTTGCATTCAAATTGGGATCTACCGTTATATGATTATCTTCGATGAACCAACCGAATTTCAAATGACGTTATTGATACAAACGCCACCACATTCCGAACCATTAATAAGTGATAATGTGCTCAAGTACCTAATACCCGCATGCGTATCCTTGTTTGTTTTTGGGCTGGGAATATTTGCGACCTGGTTCAAGCTAAACTTAGAAAGGAGGCGTCAATATCGACAATTGAAAGCCTTGTTCTATACTTGGGTACCGAACCTCTCAGCACCTGTCGAAGCCTTTGCTTTATCTTGTTCGGACTTGTCTGCAAGACTAATTGCATCCGAACGTCTTGCTGCGGAAGCCTTTGGATTTTTGTCGTTGAACACTGATAAGTTAGCAGCAATTGATATTCATCAACTTGTGAAAGCTTTTATTTATAATAGTACCGGCGAAGAGGCCAGTAATAATGAACAATTGTTTTATCTAACAAGTAATCTGGATTATCTACACAGGCTTGGCCCCGAGATTGAAGCAAAATATCAAGAGCACTATGCGAAGGCAAATAACCTTATGAATGATTGGAATACCGCATTCATGACGCTCACAAAAAATACAACTGCATTATTCAGTGAACTAACAATTAAGAGTCAACAACGTCAAACCCTGGAAAATCAACTACGTGATAATGCTGCAGCTTGGCTATTGATTTCGGCTCAAAATCCTCAAAATACTACATTAATATATAACAATCTGATCACACCGAACACGACAGCTTTGAACCAATATTTTCAAACTGCTCCCTCACAAGACACTCAGGTTAATGACCTCATGGCTGCTATCAGCGTAATTTCGGTAATCTATATGCAATGGCGAACGAGCCATGAAGGATATGCTACCGTCTTTAATAATTATGCAGGGAAACTCCGGGATACATACAAGCGGTTGCAAGCAGCTGTAGATCACTTTCAAACAAATACCGCTATCAAACCTATTTGCGATTGATATTCAGTGATTTTAACTATTATTTATTTTGTAAGTTATCCAACTTTCTAAGTTGGTCCCGAAATCTTAAAGATGCTTTTAAACTCCCATATATTTTTAAAATTAAAATAGCAGAAGGATAGTTACCAAAAAACAAACTGTTATCCTTTGCCATAATGGATCTTGGGACTTTTTCTTTTTGATCCTTCTTATGGTCAGGCCATGTTGCTCACCTAATTTTTTTGACTCATTATAAGTTTTTATTCTTTTCCTTTTCTTTTTTCTCATTAACGATAAGCCAAGGTTCTTCCAGTAGAATTCAATGGTTTCTAATTAAATTTCAGGAAATATTTATATTACATGATGTAATAAATTTCCGGCTGTGACGGTTGAACAGGAGCAGCAGGTTTTCCAATCATTTCCCGCAAATTGCCCTCAATAGTTCTGCTCAACGTTGTCATTGGGGTATCGGTCGGTTTATTTTCAAAAGGGTCCTGCATAAGGATCGCAGTACGTTCGATGGCAATGAATAATACTGGAATGGCAAAAGTGAGACAGATCTCTATAAATTTTGATTTATCCTCAAGTCCGAATGGAAGCAAAGTCATGAGCACATAAATTAGAAAATGGATCATTACGCTATAGGATCTCGGGAAAACAGTATTTTTAAGTCTTTCACATTTACCCATTCCATCACATAGTCGTGCTATGGTCGAATCAATTTGAACTTGCTTATTGGCATTAATGTTGAACTTTTCAGATGCATTAGCCAACAAATCAGCATGTTTATCCAGCAAATGATTTGGCAGGTTATTCGTTTTAACCTGGTTAACCGTTACATATTCAGCCACTGGTCCGGTAAAGGGGACTTTCCGAAGATTTTCAGTCAGTGCAAAACACCATAATATTTGTTGCTCTGCAAGTTTTGCCACCAATTCTTCACCATCTTTGGTTTTAGGAAAAAATTGTTTTGCCTGCCTGATCAGTGTGCGGCTATCATTTACTATACCTCCCCATATTATTCTCGCTTCCCACCATAACTGATATGATTGAGACGTACGGAATGCAAGTAGCAATGATAATAAGGTTCCCACAAAGGCAGAGACGGCCAGTGGAATAGAAACTTCTTTCAATAACCAGTAATGATCGAAGGTGCCAGCCAAAATCGCATAAGCGGCAACAGCAATGATGTCATATTTGATCAGGTTCAAAAAATAGGTGATCGAGATTCTTTTTTTTAATAGCATGGTAGATTAAAGTTTTAATTAAATTGAAAGTAATTTAACAATAATTATTTTTCACCCGAAGCAAATATCCGGTCAACAGCGCTGCATAAAAGATGACCGATCAATATATGCATCTCCTGTACCCTGGCAGTAATATCGCTATTTACATTTAAGGTAATATCACAAACAACGGATATCATGCCACCGTTGGCACCCGAAAGACCTATCAAGCGGCATCCCCGGTTCTTGGCTTCTAATAAACCAGAAACAACATTCTCGCTATTCCCGCTTGTTGAAATTCCTATCACTAAATCACCGGGCTGCGCCAGTGCTTCAACTTGCCTGGAGAAAACTGCCGGGAAACCATAATCATTACCTATCGCGGTTAGAGCTGATGTATCGGTAGTCAAAGCGATTGCAGGTAAACCCCGCCGCTCTTTTACATAGCGTCCCGTGAATTCAGCCGCGATATGTTGTGCATCGCTTGCGCTACCTCCATTACCAAAGAGCAGTAATTTTTTTCCGTTCTTAATGGTTTCAATAATCAATTCCGCAGCTTTTTCAAGCTTATTTAAAAACTCAGGATCTTTTAGCGTTGCAGCCGCCTCCAGGTGTTCCTGAATTTCGGCCTTCATGTGTTGGTGATTTTCCATAAGTAAGCTTTATTTGGTGGTTATTTTTGAACAATGCCTGCGATAACATTAATACTCAGCGCTACAATAATTGTGTTAAAGGAAAATGCCAGTAACCCGTGCAAAAGGGCAAGCCGGCGAATACGCCGGGAAGTTACTTGTACATCAGATACCTGGAAAGTCATACCGATCACAAAAGAGAAATAGGCAAAATCCAGATAATCAGGTTTTGGCTCATTCGGAAACTCTAAACCTCCTGGCTTAAATGCTTTGTTGTCCGAACCATCTTCTACATCACAGTAGTAAAAGTGGGCATAACGAAAAGTAAAAATGGTGTGAACTAATATCCACGAAGTAACAACGCAGGCTAATGACAAAAGCACATGAAAGGTTAGTTGTCGCAGATCGTTCTCTGTACCATTTTTTAATAATAATACAATGGCAAATAAACTCGCTACAGATGCAAATATGGCAAATAGGAAAACGAGGGTTTTACTCGAATCCTGGGCATGTGCATCATGGTGCATGGTAGACGGGTGAACTTTAAAGATCGTCAACGCAGAAAGTGTCAGTGATACCAGCGAATATGTCAGCCAGGTTAATAAGTACTGGTTCGAGATGGATACTGCCCCACGAACAGCAATCCAGCATATTGCTGCCAAAGTCAGCGCTACATATAATTTATGGTGGGCATCGAGCCGGGTAATATTTAATTTTATTGGTTTGGTCATTATTTTAATTGATGTGGTAATAATTTAATCGTCATCCCGATGGCCGCTGAAAGATTGGTAGGGTATAATAATTGGTCTCCTCGCAATTTAAGATCACTAAGGCCGGTAGAAGCATAAAGGGATAAGCGGTTGCTTAATGACAGGTTATAATTCAAACCGCCAATCAGGTAATTAGAGCTTCCTTTTAATGCTTTAGCAGGCTGATGGAATCTGAAGAAATTGACACCCAGGTATGGTGTTAAAATCAATGCATCAGGCGCTCGCTTGTTATGAATATCATAGGCTAAATGCAGACCGTACTGCCTATAATAGGTATTATTCGTCCCAAAATTCTTTGCAGCTTCTGCTTGCAAAAAACATTCCCGGTGTAACCGCACAGAAACGCCGAACTGCAAGCCGTAATTAATCCACGATAGGCGGCCGTCAGACTTCATTGTTGTTCTAACCGGAAATGCATTTAAAGCATAGGAAATACGGAAACGTTCTTCCCGTAAAGTATCTACTGATTGATGTTTTGCGGGATATTTTGTATGATCATTGGCTTGCGCCTGGGCATTTAAAGAAAAGCCAAGGAACACGAGCAAAATAAATGGGCTTACCCCGCCCCATAGCCTGGCTATGGGGTTCCGGGGATCTGCCTGAGCTCTAAACGTATGTGTTACCATTGACGGTGGTATTATCTTTCATATTTTGATTTCAACTGTACGATCATTTGCTGCTGCATCTTTAGACGCTGCCATACCTGGTCTTTTTCTTTAGTTGAGAGACCTACCTGCAAAAAACCGGCATTGATCTGATTCAAGTTTTCAAATACCTGAATCATCACCCACAGGTACAATCTTTCCCGATCCAAACCTTTGGGTTGCTGATACCTACTAAAATTTCGCATTGCAGCATCAACGGTCCGCTGAAACAAATCGGGTATTGGGGTGGCAGTTTGTTTGCAGGACGAAGGAAAAAGATCCGCCCGAAGCTGGTATTGTAATTGAACCATAGCTCGCGTAAATCCTGAATTTCCTGTACCGCTCTGTATTGCCGATTCCGTCATCGTAATCTTTAAAGCCCGGTCATAAATGGATCGGGTGATTTTAATGTAGTAGCTACGTGCGTTGTTGGGTGAAAATTTCAGCACCGAATCTGCTGTTCGCTGAATTTGTGTCAGGTAGTCCGGCAATGCTTTTTTGGACGTTAGGGGTTGCGCCAGCAAAGGATGGACTCCTAAAAACACAATGAGGAGGAACATTAATACAGTTTGGCAAACGTTGCTTGATTTAATTTGATTGATCTCCATCGGAAAAGTCGTTTTGTACCTGGTCTGTAAGCCATGATTTTAATTGACTGATATTCCTTTGTTTTACAGGTTCCCAATGCTTCTTCGCGTGAGCGGTAAAATAGGTATGATCGCTCAAGAATTGCAGATTTTGACGAACCCAATCCGAATTGCTATATTCTTTATCTAATACATTCGCCCATTCCATTCGGAGGCGTTCAGAATGAATCGCAAAATCAGGGAGTGCCAGATGACGCATGTCTGCATCACACATAATCGCCTGGAAATGGGTTTTAGGCTCTTGTGGCATCTGTGTGGCCCGTATACATTCATTAACCGGGTTAATGAACAAATCTTTTTTGCCCATACTCCGCAGAAAATCACCGGCAATTGTCATGCTAATTGCTTCATGCCCCTGATAGGTATAACAATATCCGCTATCATGAAACCAGGCCGAAACCATTAATATTTCCTGTTCCCATTCATTGAGGTGCATTTCGGTGCATAGGTCATTTACTGCAGCTACCATCAGCTGGGTATGATCGAGATTATGATAGACCATGCCGACAGCCAGCTTTTGTCCTAAAAGATTGATTATATATTCTTCAGTTTTTTTGATGAGTTCATTCATGGATGCATTGTGTTTAGTGTGCGGATGTCATTAAAAAGTACATAGCCGGATAATAAAAGGATTATCACTAATCCGCTGAGGGAGAAAAAGGCCCAAAATGTCCGGCTGACAGGTTTACGGGTAAATCCCTCGTAAATGAGTAATAACAAGATCCCGCCGTCCATCGGTGGTAGCGGAATTACATTGAACAGTGCAAGCGCAGTGGAAAGAAGTGCTACAAGCTCCCAAAACCTTTTGGGTTCAAAATTTCCGCTGAAAAGTGTGGCGATACGTACGGGTCCTACAAGTCCTTCGTTGGCTTTTACCTCACCTGATACCAGTTGGCTTAATCCGCTGGAGTTTTCAGATATGGTGTTCCAAACTTTATTAGTCCCTGCGGAGAGGGATTGACTTAATGTAATCCTTTGGGGTTTAACCAGAGGCAGTTTGTTATCCACGCTAAAGCCGATATGGCCGTCTTTCTCCTGATGGGCCAGCATAGTACTGGTTTTGCCGTCATGAATAACCGTCAGATAAAGCTGTCGCTGTTTATTCTCCTTTAATCGAATGATAAAATCATTATATGATTGTACGTAATCCCCATTAAGAGCGACGATATGCGATTTTTTAAAAGTCTGATTGTGGCGCAGATCGATGTTCGTGTAAATAGAATCTACCTGAAATCCTGCTTTTATCGAAAAAAATTGAGTTAACCCTTTATCTGCGACAAGCTGCATGATCTTTGGCGAGACGGCAACGTGCATGTGTATTTTTTCCTTGCCCTGATGACGGACAATGGATAAAACAGTATTACCCCGCATCAGGTGAGTACTCAGCAACTCGTCTTCATATAGAGAAGAGTCGGCATTGATCGATGTAACTTCATCGCCTGGCTGTAAACCGGCCTGTAACCCTAACTCACCAGGAAGTATGATTAAATCCCGGCCAATAGCAGTGACCTGGTTCCGGCCATAATAAAGAAAAATCCCGCAGTAAATAATCAGCGCCAGACAGAGGTTCATTGCGATACCGGCAGACATAACGATCAGGCGCTGCCAAACTGGTTTATCTCCATACCGCTGACCTTGTGGAACCTCCGCATCTTCATCGGCCTCATCCTCATCCACGGCTGTAAGACTTCCGGCCATCCGAACGTAGCCGCCAACAGGCAGCCAGCCTATACCAAACTCCGTTCCCTTATAATTGTATCGATACAATCGCTTATCGAAAGCATCGAAGAAAAGGTAAAACTTTTTGATCCTGATACCGAAAGCTCTGGCCGCAAGAAAATGCCCCAGCTCGTGGATGAAGACGAGCAGGCTCAGCCCAGCCAGAAATTGCGTGATCATGATCAGGATGTTCATAGGAGATCGCCAGTTTGTGTTAATTGAATTGCTCCATTAATTTGCTGGCTCACATCGGTTAACGACCGGATCAAAATTCCATCGTAATATCCTTGTGCCTTACCGCAGGTTAAATGGATGAATAATTCATTATTTTGAAGGAATCGCGGCATGAAAGGTGCCACCTCTGCCCGTAACAGGTTAGTAAGCGCTAATAAGCGTCCCGGGTGTAACAGGAAGATGGATACCTCGGAGGCATACTCACCCAAGCTATCTTCCGAAATACTACGGAGGGTCTTCAGATCTTTGAGGGCAACAAGGGCCATTTCAGGTGTGTTATTATTAACCGGTTGAAACCCTCGGTCGATACCCATTCCATTGAAATCATCTACCAATAACCGGTACCGGTAACTCACCTTGACAGATTGGGGCCATAACTCAACAATGATTGGTGAATAAGGAACCAGGGCATAGCAGTTCAGCCCCAGTGAAAGTCTGCGCGCCAGCGTCAGGTAAACCTGCAATTGCAGGTTACTATCCGTTATAGCCCGGTTATCCGGGTTGACTTTAATATGCAGGAATTGGTATGTACCCGCATCCTGGGTTACTTTAAACGGAAAATCCATATTTACCCCTCCAAATCTAAAAACCATTGTTGGGCCTGTTTAACGGCCTCCTTCTCCCTGGTACTTCCTTCCGGGATGTCGCTTTCTTTCAAATTCGCCTCAATCTCCAGTGCTTTAGATTTTACTTCAGGCTCCAGGTCTTTCAGTGGCGTTTGCATGTTTTTCGATTGATCTTGTTCCATTAGTTTTTATAATATTATGCCCAGAATTAGAAATATCAGGAAGCCTCCAAAGAACAATGCCGTATAAAAAGGCGAATCCTTTTCCTCATGTGCCTCGACTAAAAGTTCCTCGGTCACCAGGTACATCAGTGCCGCCGCTCCGAACGAAAGGATAAATTCCATTACCTTATCGGGAGCATTGTGCAACAGGAATAAGCCAGCTACCGCGCCAATCAAAAACACAATTCCAAGGCCTATCAATACCTGGTACATTTTACCCCTGCTTACTGCGGATGATTGAATGGTGGTAATGACTGCAATACCCAATGAAAAACATTCCAGCGCCAGCGCGAATGCCAGCAAAGTACCTTCCTTTTGGCCGGCAGCAAAGCCGATACCCAGTAAGATCCCATCGATGAGCAAGTCGATACCGATAGCGCTAAGTGCCGCCCATGGCAATTTGCCCGTCTTATCTTTGTTAGCCGCTTTTTCTTCCATTTTTTCAGTTACCTGCTTGACGATCAGCATTGATGCAATACCAAATACGAAACCAACCACGATCAGCAACGGGTCATGGATCTTGATCATATCCGGCAGCAACTCTACAGCTACGACCGAGAAAACTACACCTGCCGCGAAATGTAACGTCATACTTTTAAAGGCACTGCTGGCTGTGCGGAAGATGCCCAGGATTCCCCCAGCGATTAGCAGAACAACTGGGATTAAGGTAAACAGGATCTCTTTTTCTAATTGGCTCATAATTTTATATACTTATATAGTTCCGGAAACTGTTCTTCACTGGCCAGGCTGATCCGCACATAGGTAATACCCGCTGCTCCAGCGGCAATTGCTAAAGCAATTAATAATTGTAATGGGAAAAATTTCCTTTCCATTAACGCGGCCAGGTTAAGTCCGAGGCTGCATAGGGTCAGCATCACTTTTACCATCCAATGCCGTTTGCGCAAACAGAAATAGGCCAACAGGCACATACCTGTTACGACCGACCCGGTAACAAAGAGAATTTGACAACTTTCATAGGGTTTGGGATGGGCAAAGTTCAGTGACCTGCCGCATAATTCTGGCCAGAACCAACGCATAGCCTGGTTAAACAAAAGCAAAACAGCCGTAAGCAACAATCCAAACATGGAAAACCTGTTCAGCCAAAACATAAATCGCACGCGTTCTTTGTAGAGGAACATGAGAATAATTGCGCACCAATACGGAATCCAGTAGGGGACATTAATTAAATGAGGTGCCATGCTCCGAACCTGCTGCCATCTGACATACTGTACTGTTGTTTCCAACCAGCCATTTACTGCGCCAAGGTTTACATGAAAAACCGTAAAAATTACAGCGATCAGAAAACAGCTCATTGCTGCGATAGTAGCCCAGCAAACGATCTGAAATGTTTTTGAATCATATTTACTGAACTTCATTTGCTAAAAAATTCGAGGTAAATCAAAAAAAATGCTCCTGCTGTCATCACCAGCAAACAGAGTGTTCCCAAGACATTGGATAATGTTTTATTCGTGTACTCGCCCATGATTGTTTTGTTATTGGCGATGTGCAGCACAATTCCAATAATTACGGGACAAGTAACCCCATAAAGTATGGCTGTATATAGCAATGCATCTACCGGGTTGATACCGAAATAATTAATACCCAGACCCAGTAACACGGAAATAATCAGAATTACATAAAAGGCTTTTGCCTGATGAAATTTCTTATCAAGGCTGCCTTTTAAACCAAAAGTTTCCGTGACGATATAGGAAAGCGAACCACTTAACACAGGAATAGCAAGAAAACCTGTACCGATGATACCTACTGCAAACAACAGATACGACAGCCTTCCGGCAACAGGGGCTAATGCTTTTGCAGCTTGCTCGACTGTATCGATATTTCTTACACCATGCGAATAAAGCGCCGTGCCTGTTGCCAGGATGGTGAAGAACATGATCAGGTTGGACAAAAACATGCCGAGGTTAACATCAACGCTCATCTTTTGGATAAGCAAACCAAGTAATTTTCGCTCCCGTTTCTCACCATTATCTGGATGAGCCTCGCTCAGCGTTAACCTTCGTTTGTTAACGATCAATTGCCGTTTTACAGTTTTTACGTCCTCGGCTTCCATTGCCGTCTGCCAGAAAAAGAGATATGGTGAAATGGTGGTTCCCAATATCGCAACCAGCACGCCGATAAAATCTTTATCCCAACGAAAAGTCGGTATGACGGTTTGTTTAAGCACCTGCCACCAGTCCGGTTTTGTAAAAAACGGTACCGCTATGTAAAGCAGTAGGGTAAGACATAGGTATTTTAATACCGCAACGAACTTTTGGTATGGCAGATAAACAATAAAAAAAAGCAACAGACCTGTAAAAGCAATGCTGAAGTAAATGGGTGGCACTGATGGAATAAGCAAATTAGCGACAGCACCCATTGCAGCAATATCCGCTCCGATGTTCAGAATGATGGCAGGTACACTAAAAATCAACATCAGGTACAAAACAGGTTTGCCATAATGAGCCTTCAGCGTAGTCGTTAAACCCGCTGAGGTGATCAGGCCAATCCTGGCGCACATTTCCTGAATTGCCGCCATTAACGGGAAGGTGATGATAACAGTCCATAAGGTTGTTAAACCATATTTAGCTCCGGCCTGCGAATAAGTCGCTATACCCGAAGGGTCATCATCACTGGCCCCGGTCACGATACCTGGCCCCAGCGCCCCCAAAAACTTCCTGATCTTTTTGAGCATCTTATTTCTTTTTTCCTTTCGCCGAATTATTATGACCACTATCGTAAGCCAGCAAGCGAAGTGCGTTAAAAACCACCAGGAGTGTTGAGCCTTCGTGAGCGACAACCGCCGGGCCAATAGATGCAATTCCTAATATGGTCAGCGGGATCAGTACAGCGACCATTCCAAGGCTGATACACAAGTTCTGTTTAATAATGCCCCGCGATTTACGGCTAAGGCCTATGGCGAATGGCAGGCTTTCGAGTTTATCCCCCATTAATGCGATATCTGCTGTTTCCAACGCTACATCGGAACCGGCTGCACCCATAGCTATCCCCACAGTACTTTTGGCCATAGCCGGAGCGTCATTAACGCCATCACCAACCATCGCCACTTTTTTCTCTGATTTATCGAGTTTTTGAACAGCTGCAACCTTATCTTCCGGCATCAGGTTACCCCAGGCATCGGTTACGCCAACTTCTTTGGCGACGGCTTCAGCAACCTGCTGGTTATCGCCGGTTAGCATGACCATTTTTTTAATGCCCAGCTCTTTTAACTGGCTGATCACGTTTTTGGCCTCTTTTCTCGGGGTATCCATCAGGGCGATAATGCCCAGGAAGTTTTTTCCGGATTTCACTGTCATAGAGGTGTTGCCACCTTTCTCCAGTTCCTCAACCTGTTTCTTCAATTCCTCGGGCAGCGTTTTGCCAAAAAGTGCCAAATTGCCGATCAATATTTCGTGACTGCCGATCTTAGCCTCTACACCTTTGCCAACAATACCTTTTACACTGCTGGCTTCCGGGATTTTGTGGTTTTTCTTCAACCGCTCCATACCGCCCTTAACAATTGCCTCGGCAAGGGGGTGATCACTCAGGCGTTCCACAACGATAGCAGTTTCCAGGAGTTCTTCTTCTGTAATGCCTTCAAATGGAATAACCTGTGTAAGTTTGGGTTTGCCTTCGGTTAGCGTTCCTGTTTTATCGAACGCGATGGCTTGCAGTTCACCCAAATCTTCCAGCGGACGTCCGCCTTTGATCAACACCCCTCCGCGCGCGGCACGGGCTACTCCGCTTAACACGGCACTGGGCGTACTAATAGCCAAAGCGCAGGGACTTGCTGCAACAAGCACAGACATAGCCCGGTAAAAGCTTTTGCTGAAAGGTTCGTCGATGACAAGGAAAGCAAAACACAGCGCTGTTACCAGTACCAGTACAGCAGGTACAAAATATTTCTCGAACTTATCCGTGAACAACTGCGTAGGGGATTTCTGCTTTTCTGCCTCATTCACCATTTTTACCAGGCGACTGATGGTTGAATCTTTAGCCTCACGAATCACTCTAACCTCTAATGCTGAACCACCGTTGATGGTGCCGGCAAATACGCGGTGCTCAGGTTTGATTGATTTCTCTGCACTGTAATCCTTATCTGGATCAGTCACGGGCCGTTTGTCTACCGGTACACTTTCCCCGGTTATCGGGGCTTGATTCACGCTGCCTTCTCCTTTGATCACGACACCGTCCGCAGGAATTTTGCTGTTTGGTTTGATCAAAATGATCTCGCCCAATTGCAGGTCTTCTATCAGGATTTCGGTTTGTTTCCCGTCTTTGATAACAAGCGCGGTTGGCGGTGCCAAACTGGTGAGCGCTTCTATGGATTTCCGGGCTTTGCCCATGGCATAATGTTCCAATGAATGGCCCAGGCTGAATAAAAATAACAGCAATGCACCTTCCAGCCAGGAACCGAGAATTGCGGCACCAACTGCTGCCACCAGCATCAGGAAATCGATCTCAAAGCCACCTTTCAATACGGTTTCTACAGCTTCTTTGGCTGTAAAGTACCCGCCGAAGAAGTAAGCGACGATGTAACAGGAAAGACTTACCCAATCCGGCAGGCTCTTAATGAAATGCAATCCCCAGCCTGTCCCCAGCGCCACACCGCAAAGGATCGCGAAAATGAGTTCGGTATTTTTTCCAAAAACACCACCATGTTCATGATCATGGCCTTCTTCATGTTCATGGTCTTTCTCGTTATGCTTATGACCCTTTTTTTCCTCTTTATCCTCTGGCCGACTGATATCTACCCTCGGAGTTTCGTGCTTGTGGCCATTTCGCTGGGCCGCATTTTTGCTTTCCTGTTTTTTCATCGTTTTTTAGGATTTTATTCTTCTTCGCTATTTTTAAGCTTACTCAAAAGGTCATAAGCACCTTTTGTAACTATTTGGCTATTAGCAGGTACTTCGGCCGGCAATTGCACCGCGATATAACCTCCTTCATTTACGCCGGTCGTAACCGGCGTCATTTTAAATCGGTATACTTTGGTATCACCATCTTTACGTTTTTCATTGGCGGTCCCTGTACTCAAAAACACATATTGCTTCCCTTCAAAATTCACAACGGCAGTTTCCGGAAGTGCAGGGGTCGCGTTTTTCCCGGTTTCAATAAATGCCTTTACGTAAGTTCCCGGCAAGAAATTAAAGCTGCCTTTGGCAATACTGTGAATGCGTATCGTCTTGTCCGCATTGATTTCTTTACCTACAAGGGAAACGATTGCCTGGCGCTCTGTTGAGTCGTTGGTTAAAGTAAAGCGTACGGTTTGGCCGGTTTTTACTTTTTCGGCATCCCGCTCGAATACATTTAATTCCACGTGGAGGTTATTGCTGTTTACTATTTCCAGCATGATATCATTTGGATTAACAAATTTACCTACGTTGGTATTCACCTTGGTCACGTAGCCGCCTATAGGTGCATAGATATTTACCGTACTACGTATGCCTGCCGGTGTCAGCTTTTCAGGGTCGATATTGATCAGGCGCAAACGTTGGCGCAAGGCCGCTTCGCGCGCCATTGAACTCTCATAACTGGCCTTGGCCTGTTGTAAAACCTTTGTAGCCGTTACATTTTGCGAGGCCAGGGTTTGCTGACGCTTGTACTCGGCTGAATTAAGATCATGCTGGCTTTTGCTATCGAGGTAGTCTTGTTGTAATTGTACATAATCCTGGTTTTCCAGTATGGCGATCACTTGCCCTTTCTTAACTACAGAACCTTGAAGCACCGGTATCGATTTTACAATACCACCCATTTGGGTGCTGATGCTCACTAAATCCTGTGGTGGTACGTCTATAAATCCGTTAACTTTCAGAACACCACTTAGCGCTTTCTGGCTTACTGTTTCCAGTTTAACACCCAAAGTATTATACTGCGCGTCGCTGATCTCAGCGACATTACTTTCTTCTTTCTTTTTCGTGGTATCTGCCGTAGCAGCAGTTTCTTTATTGCCACCACCACTGCAGCTGCTCATCGATAAGGCCAGTGAAACGATGATCATCAGGCCCGAAAATTTTATTATTAATTGCTTTTTCATTTCTTTTATTATAAACCGGTCAGGTATTGCAAGTCGTAAACAGATTGATTGTATTGATTAAGGGCTTGTAAGTAAGCCAAACGAATGTCCGATGCCGTTTTCAGCGCCTGCACAAATTCTACATAACTGATCTCCCCGTTTCGGAAGGCGATCTGCGCCTGTTTCAGGATCAGCTCTGCATTGGGCAGGGCGCTGCTTTCATAGTAGGATACCGAACGGTCACTTTTCAGTAACTGGTGGTAAGACTGCTCATATTGGCTGGAGAGGTTTTTCTCATACAGTTGCAATTGCGTCTGCGATACCTCCTTTTGAATGCGGGCCGCTTTTACGCGTGCTGCGAAAGGTTTAAAGAACAAAGGAATTGAAATTCCCGCCTGAAAGCCCTGGAAGCGGTTGGCACCGGTGAAATTTTGATCAGTTCCGTTAACATTTTGAATACCCATGATCGACTGGTTGAAATAGCCTACGGTAAAATCCGGCCCGGATTTCGCTTTCTCCAGGCTGATCGTACGGTCTGCTAAAATTACCTGCTGGCGCTGATACGCCAGTTGGGGATTTTGGTTAATGGCACTGTCCAAATGTTTAAACTCAGCGCTCGCCCTTTTCAGCGAACCGCTTACCAGCGATACGGAATCGCTTGTATTCATTAACCGTTGCAGTTCTGCACTTGCTGCGGCAATATCTCCGCTGTTCTTGCTGCGTTGGTTACGTACCTCATTTAACTGAGTTTCCGCGGTGGTCTTTTCCAGTAAATTGCTTTCACCTGCTTTAAAACGTACCGAGGCGGCGCGGAAGAACTCGTTATAAATCGAATCCTGGCGCAAATAAAGGTCGCTCAGTGCAGTAAAATAAGCGAGTTGCCCGAAGGCCTGCCGCACCTGGTAACGCAATTGCGATTGGGTAACATTCAGTCCGATCCTGGCGTTCTGCTCCTGCGCCTCATAAACCTGGCGCTGGCTTTTAAATAAACCGGGGAAAGGGATACTTTGCGTGATATTGATCTGATTATCCCGCTTGATACTGTTGAACTGACCGTATTGGAAGTTGAAATTAGTTTTGCCCAGGTCAACGGAACTACCTTTTAGTGCCGTTTGCTGGCTGATCTCCAGTTGTGAGGCCTTAACACCAAAGTTATTGGCAGATGCAGTTGAAATAGCCTGCTCCAGCGTAAGCGGTTGTCCGGGGGCAGGACGGTTTTGTGCTTTGGCTGAAGGCAGGCAAAATCCTAATAGCAATAATAGTGAGGCTACAACCTTTGCGGCTTTGCCACCTTTACGGTTTTTTCCGAAATTCTCGAAATACGTATATAACACGGGTAATACAATTAAAGTCAATATCGTCGAAGTGATCAAACCACCGATAACTACGGTTGCCAGCGGTTTTTGCACCTCAGCCCCGGCAGCAGATGAAATTGCCATCGGCATAAAGCCTAACGAGGCAACCGTTGCTGTCATCAGTACCGGACGGAGCCGTTCAGCAGTACCTTCGAGCACGATCTTTTTAAGATCGGTAAGGCCACTTTTCTTTAACCTGTTAAACTCAGTGATCAATACGATACCGTTCAATACCGCTACACCGAATAGCGCGATGAAGCCCACGCCAGCTGATATACTGAATGGCATACCGCGTAACAGTAAGGCAAATACGCCGCCAATAGCTGCCATTGGTATTGCGGAAAAGATCAGGACGGATTGCTTGATCGAGCCAAAAGAGAAGTACAATAATAGCAAGATGAGCAACAAGGCCACCGGTACCGCAACGCTTAATCTTGCAGTCGCTTCTTTCAGGTTTTCAAACTGTCCACCATAGGTGACATAATAACCGGCAGGCATTTTTATCTGTTGATTAACCTTGGCCTGTATTTCAGTTACTACAGATTGAATATCACGGCCACGTACATTCAGGCCTACCACGATACGACGTTTGGTATCCTCGCGCTGGATCTGGTTAGGGCCAACCTGGAACTGCACACTGGCCAGTTGTTCCAGTGGTACCTGGTTACCGTTTGGCGCTGTTACATAAAGGTTCTTCACGTCATCAATATTCTGACGGTTCTGATCCGAGAGGCGCACGACCATATCATAACGGCGCTCACCCTCGTAAACAAGCCCTGCGGATTGACCGGCAAAGGCGGCATTAATGGCCTGGTTAACGGTTGACACACTCAAGCCGTATTGGGCCACTTTATCCCGGTCAATTTTCACAACGATCTGTGGAAGACCTGTTGCCTGCTCAATATATAAATCTTTGGCACCTGAAACGCTGCTCACAATTTTGCCAACCTTTTGTGATAGCTCGGCTAATGTTTGCAGGTCGTCACCAAATATTTTGATACCAATATCCTGTCTAACGCCGGAGATCAGCTCATTGGAACGAAGCTGGATGGGCTGGGAAAATCCGAAGGTTACACCTGGTACGCTCTCCAGTTCCTTGGCCATCAGATTGGCCAGTTCTTCGCGATCCTGGGTGGTTGTCCATTCTTTTTTATCTTTCAGGATCACCGTTAAATCGCATGCGTCCATTGGCATAGGGTCTGTGGGAATCTCCGCTGCACCGATCTTACCGATCACTTCTTTTACTTCAGGGAATTTTTTTACCAGTATTTGTGAGGCCTGGTTTACCTTATCAATAGTTTGGGAAAGGGAACTGCCGGTCAGCAATCTCGTTTCAACGGCGAAATCGCCTTCTTCCAGCGTTGGGATGAACTCACCGCCCATGCGGGTAAACGTGAACACTGCTGCGACCAATAGTACAACAGAAACGATGATGATCGGCATGCGGTGATTTAAGGCACCTTTGATCATCGGCTCGTAGCGTTTATGCACCGCGTCCATCATTTTGTCTGAGAAGTTCTTGCCTTTTTTTGGTTTTTTACTCAGGAACATCGATGAAATCATTGGCACATAGGTCAAAGACAAAAGGAATGCACCAATAATGGCAAACGCAACGGTTTCAGCCATCGGCCGGAACATTTTACCTTCTATACCTACCAAGGCCAATATTGGAAAATATACAATCAGGATAATTATCTGCCCAAATGCTGCAGCACTCATCATACGCACAGCCGACGTTTCTACCTGGTCATTCATCTCCTGTTGCGTATAAGCTTTTGCGCGTTCTTTTGCATAAAGCAAATGCATCGTAGCTTCCACGATAATCACAGCGCCATCCACGATCAAACCAAAATCTATCGCTCCAAGGGACATCAGGTTACCGGATACCCCAAAAAGGTTCATCATACAGATGGCGAAAAGCATCGCTAACGGGATTACCGAGGCAACTACCAAACCGGCCCGAAGATTACCCAGGAAGATAACCAACACGAAGATTACAATAAGCGCACCCTCGATCAGGTTCTTTTCTACTGTACCTATAGCTCTTCCCACCAGGGCACTACGGTCAAGGAATGATTCTACAACTACGCCCTGCGGTAATGAGGTATTGATGCGGGCGATCTTTTCTTTCACCGCTTTTACAACGTTATTAGCATTAGCGCCCTTTAACATCATCACGATACCGCCAACCGCCTCACCACTGTTCTCTTTAGAAGCGCGGGTAAGCGCACCATAACGGATAGAATTGCCAATTTTAACAACCGAGATATCTCGGATCAGAACCGGTGTACCGTCCGTATTGTTCTTCACGACGATTTTGCCGATATCATCGGTAGATCCTACCAAACCTTCGCTCCTGATAAAGTAGGCATTGGGCTTTTTATCTATATAAGCGCCACCGGTATTTTGGTTATTCTGCTCCAGGGCATCAAATACATTGGTAATGCTGAGGTTGAAGCTGCGCAGTTTATCGGGATCAAGCGCGATTTCATATTGTTTTAATAGGCCGCCAAAGCTATTTACCTCGGCAATACCAGGTGTGCCTAATAGCTGCCGACGAACGATCCAATCCTGGATGCTCCGCAGCTCACGGGCGTTAAATTTAGTTTCATATCCCGGTTTGGCGTGAATCACATATTGATAGATCTCGCCAAGACCAGTTGAAATAGGGGAAATTTCAGGGTTGCCTAAACCGGCCGGAATATTGTTTTTGGCCTCTGCAAGTTTTTCGTTAACCTGCTGGCGTGCCCAATAGATATCCACATCATCGTGGAATACAATAGTCACCACCGAGAGACCGAAACGAGAGATAGAACGCACCTGTTCAATCTCAGGAATGGTGGCCATCGTTTGTTCGACCGGATAGGAAATAAGCCTTTCAACCTCCTGGGTCGCCAGGGAGGGGCTCAATGTAATAACCTGAACCTGATTATTAGTAATATCAGGAACGGCATCTATGGGTAATTTTTTGAGTGACCAGATACCCCAGGCAATCAGCCCGAGCGTAAATAACCCAATTACCAATTTATTGTTGATGGAAAAATGAATGATCTTATTCAGCATAAAATTAATCTAATGCTTGGATAAGATATGACAGTACCTCTGTATCATCCCTATGATCGCCAGTAACAAAACAATAGTAACGATGATTAGCGATATGGTGCGGATAATGCGCATCCATAGTGGCTTACGGGATTTTTTCTTCTTTTTATTTTTGTTGGTTACAGAGGTACGCTTAGCAGGTGTTAACCTGTTTGTTGCCATACCGGTACAAGTAAAACATAAAAAAATAAACTTGCCGCAGGAATACGTCAGTTATGACGCAAGCGGCTAACTCGAAATGTTTATGCGTTTAGCTTGGGCGGTTGCCAAATATTAGCTGGTCGGGTAACCGGCTTTTCCGGGATCATGTAAACAGTAATAGGTGTATACTTGCCTGCAACTGGCCTGAAGACCATTTTACCTTGTATAACTACCTGCATATTGCAGCAGCTACAATGGCACATCGGCGGGCATTGATCCTGAGTAGTATTAGATTGATGGTGTTTTGTGAAAATAGTTGAAACGAAAGAATCAGGCGCAGCACCGACCTTATCCTTGCATGGCTCTAAGTCCAGGGCAAGAAAAAAGATCGCAAATATGAAGCACATCCATTTCATTTCGATGCAAAGATATTAAAACAGTTTTTAAAAATATAATTAATAAGTTTGACTATTGTCATAACCAGATACGTAACAACTATTTATACGGTTTGTTTATAAGACTTTACCCTATAGATCTTGTTACATTTTTAACATCTTTTAACACTTCTCCATGACCTACCAGGCGGAACTGATAATTTTAGGCAAGATTTTACTGGCGGCGATCCTTGGTGCGGTCATCGGGTACGACCGTGAAAAACATGGCCGCGATGCTGGTATCCGCACTTACGCTGCCGTTTGTGTCGGTGCCGCTATATTTACGTCGATTGCTGCCCATCTTGGCGATACTGCCGCAGCCTCCCGTATTGTTGCCAATATCGTTGTTGGAGTTGGTTTTCTTGGTGCGGGTATTATTTCCCGAGATGCGTCCGGCAAAGGTTCACAGGGATTAACAACTGCGGCGACAACCTGGTGTACCGCCGCAGTTGGTGTTACGCTTGGCCTGAATGAATTTTTGATTGCGATAGGTACGGCTGCCTTATTATACTTTCTGCTGGCTCTTCATCATCATAAATGGTACGTTAATTGGAAGAGATCATTACATGAAAATGAACGCAAGGAAGAATAATAACAGTTGTTCATTCGATCTAATTATGATGTATGACAACAGATAATCAACAAAAGATCAATGCCAGTGACCATTTGGCCAATGAGCGTACCTTTTTAGCCTGGATACGTACAAGCATTGCCCTTATGGGTTTCGGGTTTGTGGTGGTCAAATTTTCGCTTTTTTTAAAGCAACTCACCATTGTTGTAAATGACAAGATGCCAGCTCCTTCCAGAGGTTTTTCGGTAATTATCGGAATTTCTATGGTTGCAATTGGGGCGATAACCGCGTTGATCGGTTACCTGCGTTATCAAAGGATTGAACAGCAATTGTTGAATGGCAAATTTAATCCCACCTCCAGGCTTTTATTTCTGCTGACCACGCTTCTTATTGCCGCCTCCATAGTTTTGTTATATTACCTCTTGTCAAACTTGTAATGTTCGCAATTGCATTCATTTTATGAGCCTAAACCGAGTTTGCTTAATTTAACCTCCAATAAAAATTTGCTACGAATCGCAAATTTTTATGATGTTTGTTCTGCTACCGGAAGACAATGAAATATAAAAATACAATTCGTGGCAAATTCTTCTCTGTGCTTGCGCTGACATTAATCTATTCGTTAGTCGCAATCACGCATATTTTCCTGCTTCCTTTACAGCATCAGCCAGTATTCCATACCAAAACTGTAAAAGGCAATTCCATATTTAAGAGAAAGCAAGAACAGGTCAGCGGTATTTTACCATCTAATAGCCTGGTCAAGCGCCTCGATAAATCCGTATTAGAAGATCGCAAGCTGGCTCATGGCCTCCCTTTTGTCTTACTTCATAAGTTTAAGGCCTTTCTGATCGTTGCGCAATTAAAACAGTTCCTAACACAATCACCAGATTGTTTTTTTTCTGCTTTAAGGACTCGTCAATTATTTCTCTCGCTCTGTACGATCCGTATCTGATCAACCTATAAGGTTGCCAATGCATCCTTCCAAAAATCTTACCTAAAACAATCTGATGATGGGAAAAAGCACCTATTGCTTGCTATCGTTTGTTAACTGTTACTCGCATTTTTGAGTCATCTAAGTCTATAGGTAGTCAATCAATCAGGGGAAAAATTAATCAACCAATTCAAGGTATGCAATTGATGATTTCTAAACAACTGCGTAAATTAAAGAACCGCTACGCACAATCCGTTCTAAAAGAAATTCCCGGTAAACCTGGGGAGTATTTGATCGACATCATTACTATACTATCATCAGCCACTCAACCGCAAACACAAAAAATGATTGCGGAACTTCTTGAGCTGGACAAGTCTCGTATAGCCGTTATTATCGATGCACTCAACACAAAGGGTTATACCTACACGTCTTTAAACCCGGCAGACCGTCGGGAGCATTTCGTTTTCCTTACCAAAAAAGGTCAGGCAATGCAGCCATTAGTTCAGGCAGCCATAGATAAAGTAAATGAAACGCTTTATAAAGGGATGACAACTGACCAGATCCTTCAATTTGAAGGTTTGCTGGTCAGGTTAAATAATAATTTAGTATAAATGAATCAAAGGGCTGGATAAAAATTCAGCCCTTTTTGTTTTATTCAATTTAGGAAACTCAGAGATAGTTTACCGTATCATAAATCCTCTTTGCGATTTAGTCTGTCCCCTGGCGATAAAATCTTTAACCGCACATTAACTACTGATTTAGTCAGTGGAATAATCCGGTAATTACAATTCCCGTTGTATCCGGATTTTATTTAAATAAGGCTCCCGAAACTTTATATCCAGATAAAAATATTTATAGGTAGTACCTGAAAGCTCCTGATATGCACCTTCCCGTTAACCTCACTTTTGGCTCCATGGAGCTGGAAGTGAGGTTTCGTTGTTTTGGAAAGTGTTCGTTATCTGTGGTGTAGTTCATCCACTTTAACCAGTTAACCTTTCTCAAGCAACTTCCCTAAACAGTAGCCTGCAATGGCGACGGTCGAATTAATATTCGGCATCATAACCTTGTAGGGTAGCTGAAATCTCCATCGAAAATTGATTGGGCTTCGCTGAATGCCATTGTCGCATCCAGCAAACGAAGCTCCTATCTGCCAACCGCAGATAGCACTGACGGCACTGTCCGCAGTTCTTTGACGTATGGGGATGAAGCATTATCCGGCCACTAACCGGAAATCAGGCGAAGGTGCGCGTAAAGCCGCAATAATCCGAAAACGCCTGGGCAGTTTAAAGACCGTGTTGTAGAACACGACGTGAGTAATCCCGAAAAAATACCGGTAGAAATGAATTTTCGGGTTCGTTACCCGCTGCCGGTACAAATAAGGTCGTTCGACATATATCATTTAGGATCGAACCAACTTTATCGTTCGCTGTGGCTTGAGTTACTCAACAATTATTCCGATCCACAGCCTTTCTGAAATAACAATTACGCAATTAATAATCATTACCATGAATGAACTGCATGAACTCTCATCAGCAGGGCCAGGTATTTCTATATCCCAAATCCTCAAATATGCCGGATTTAGGCAGGTTGAAACCTGTGGCCGAATTGTAATCTATGAAAATTGGTCACCATTGGCTGGCGCAAGTATAAAAATAGCTTGTGATGATCAATTGGAAGTATGGTACGATCAACATTATAAAAAAGGCGGTACGCTGGTTGATCTGGTCAAGCACTGGTGGCATGTAGACGAACAGGCCGCAAATCATAAAATTGCCCTGCTACAGCAAGATGCTACAAAGGTCAAACGTCCCCGTATTCAAGTTCCCGTAAAAATCCCCAATTATGTTATTGAAGATGTTAAGGATTTAGGTACGAACGACCTGATAACCAATTTCCTTAACCAAAATGGCCTGTTTGACACAGCCAGGCAATATTTTAAGGAGCTGTATTACTATACTGTCGATTTTTATGGCAATAAAAAAGATTTTTGCGCAGCCGCATGTCAGAACTCAAAATATGGCTGGCAGGTCATCAGCAAACACTTTAACGGTTGCATCGGAAAAGTAGGAATCACCATTCTTAAAAATGACCTTCGAAGGCTTGTCGTTTTTGAAAATCAATTCCGCTACCTGATTTGGAAGAAAGAAAATAGCTCAGTAAATCACTCGGCAGTGATCCTAAACACAAATGAAGGCCTTAACGAGGCCATCAGGATGGCAGCCTCATTCCCCGAGATCGGGCTATACTTTTCAACAACTGCCGCCGGTGTTGAAGCAGCAAATAACTTCGCCAGGGCATTGCCTTATGCGAACAATCATCTTGTTTACTAATATATTGTATCTGGATACAATTTGGTTTTTATCCTTGCAAGATGTCTTCGTGTCCGACAAAAACCTCCGGTATTTTGCCAGACACTCAGAATCTTGCCCCGGCCATTCACTTCGTTCGTTCCTCTCTGCGTGAAAGACCGGGGAGTATCGGAATTTCGCAACCTCAATTCCTCTTATGAAGGCAAAGCTGAAACTCGGGGGACGGCCACCAATGACCGATGGTAAAAGATCAAAAAAAATCGATGTCCGCTTTACAGAAGAAGAATACCGTATGATTCTTCAATGGGAAGAAACCATGGGCATCACTAAAACCGATTTGATACGCGGTCGCGTTTTACAGAAAACAAAGGAAGCCATTGTGAATGCAAAAGCATTGATTGAAGAAATTGATGCTATCGGAACTGAGTTAGGCCGTTGTGGTAATAATATCAATCAACTGGCGCGTCATGCCAATACTCTCAATAAAGCCGGTCGGTTAAATCCTTCGGTTATCAATGAGTTCAACCGGCTTTTTACGGATTATCTAAAACGGATAGAAACATTGGAAACCACCTTTCGGAAACTGATCCGCATCGCGCGATAATATATCCGGGGATAAAATACTCAGGTGGATTTTACCTGGAGACAATCGCCAATGTATCCCGATACACCGGCACAATGTATCTGGCTATCCAGAGACAAAGTTTAAAGGTATCAGGCTACAATATACCGGGGTATCTTGTACCCGGCTTGAATTTACCTGGAGATAAAAACAGAGATATGATGTAGCTGGAGATCATTCACTTTGTAACCGGATATGATCAATCCCGTATCTGGAAATTTTGTATCCGGATCTTTTATCTCTGGTTCTTAATGATCCCGGTACGATATAGCCAGCTCTCCAGGGGTAAACAAGCTAACTATGATCGTTAAGATATTGTCTTCAGCCGCCTCTTTTCCCGGTGTTGATTATAACACCAGTAAAATGGATAGGAATAAAGGTGAATTGATGGCCGTTCGGAATTTCGGGGCATTGCAAGGCCTGACGAACCTGCGCCCCGAAGATTATATCAATTACCTGAAAATGGTTTCTGCTACCAATAAGGCGGTATCTAAACCACAATTTCATGTGACGATTTCAACCGAGGGGCGACTTCATAATAAACATGAATTAACCGGCATTGCCGAACAATGGTTGGATAAAATGGGGTATGCTGCCCAGCCTTATTTGATCGTCTTTCATAAAGATACCGACAATAACCATATCCATTTGGTATCGACAAGGATTGATAAAAATGGTAAAAAAATCAATAGCGGCTTTGAGAAAAATCGCGCCATTCAACAACTCAATGAGGTTGTGGGTATTGCCCCCGTGCTTAACGCGAAATCAGATATTGAAAACGCTTTAAATTATAGTTATTCGACCAAAGCACAATTTATGATGATCCTGGAAGCACAGGGTTACAAATTCAGCGAGAATGAGGGGCTTCTTAATATCATCAAATATGGGAAAGTTCAGGCGCAGGTTAACACGCAGCAGGTATTGGCCCATATGGGTACAGAGCCGGATAAAAAACGTACAGCTCAGCTTAAGGCGATATTATATAAATACACACCACAACATGATCTGTCATCACTAACCCAATACCTGAAAAGCAAACATGGCCTCATATTGCTCCTTCACGCTAAAGGGGATCAGCCGCCTTATGGATATTCAGTTATCGATCATGCGGGTAAAAATGTATTCAAGGGCAGCGAAATATTAGCCTTAAAGAACTTGTTATCAATGATCAGCAATCCTCCGGTTGATCAGCGTGTTCTGGCCGAACCCGTCAAGTACCAGTTGGCGGACGACGACCCGGGACGCCGCACCTATTATAAGGCCATGCTCAAAGTGGCTACCAATAATTACCCTGACATCAGGCAGGGGCTCCATCAGGTAGGTATCGATATCTACGAACGCGACAATCGCTATTTTCTCATAAATCATAAAGACGGGGCTTTTATCCCCCTCGATCAGCTGCTTGAACCTGCTGATTATCACCGTACCCTTGAGGCGTTTGATGCCTCCGGTGAACTTGAATCGGAACTATCTCCCGAACATCTCTTTATTCCTCCGCCAATCATCGCGGAGTCCATCGACGACGAGGCCATTAACGGCCGTAACAGACGTCGCAAAAAACACCCGCGCACCAACAGCAGGTAGGACAAAAAAATCCCACACATCATGATTATAATTATCGGCAACCAAAAAGGTGGTGCCGGCAAAAGTACGCTTACTCTTTTGCTGGCCAATTACCTCACCATGGTCAAAAAAAGAAAAGTGACCGTCATTGATATGGACTATCAGCAGTCCATCGCACAGAAGTACGAAAAAGCCAAAGTGCTTGAAAATGAAGAGCCTTATGAGGTGGTAGCGGCCTCACTCGAAGACTACCCGGATTTACTGGAACTGATAAAATCCGACCCCGAAACCCTTGTATTGATCGACCTCCCTGGAAAACTGGATGATGATGGCTTGTTGCCGGTTTTCAAATCCGCAGATCTCGTGATTTGCCCATTTGCCTATGATGAGTTCAGCTTTGAATCGACCATACTGTTTTCCGTCGTTTTCAAAAAATTGTGCCCGGACTGCGAAATGATGTTCGTTCCAAACCGCATCAAAGCCAACGTCCGCTATGACACCCAATCCGACGTGGACGAGCAATTGAAAAAATTCGGTATGGTCACCGCTGCTATACCTGATCGGATCGATTTTCAGCGGACGAGTACATTTCAAACACCTATATCTGTGTTCCCCGCCGTCCGGCCGGTTTTCGATGGCTTGTATAAACAACACCTCAAAATGGAGCCAAATGCATGAAATTAAATCACTGGCTGATCAGCTCCGCAATCGCATTAACAAACCGGATGCGCCAGCGGTGGAAAAATCACCACCTCAAAAAAAGAAGGGGAAAAAGCAGCAGGTAGCAGCGCCGGTTCTTGAGCTGCTACGGGCTTATGATCTTGCCGACCACAAAAGCATGATCCATGTGCGGTTTGAAACACCTACAGCACAACTACTGCATCATCTCAAAATGGCCTCGGGTATCGAGGTCAATAAAGTGGTCGGCTATGCGGTGAAGCAGTTTTTAGAACAGCATCCCGAATTGAAAATTATCGTCAAGCAATACCTCCAAACTATTGAATTATGAACTGGACAACTTTTTTACTCTGGTTGGGGGCGATTTATGCCCTCTATTACACCGCAATCATTCTTTTTGAATCATTAAACCATAAAGATCCGGCTGCCACAAAGACTGCCGTGCACGAGCTCACCTTTTCTGAGCCGGTTGTACCGCTAAATGCGGTCGAACTGTTTGGAGGCAATACCGCCCCGTCAAGCCCGATATCGCAAGGGCCGAAATTAAGTGCCCCGGAAATGATTGCCTCGGGTGGGGTACTGCTGAAAGACGTCTTCAGCCTGGCAAGAAAGGAGGCCATCGTTTATCTCAAAGAAGTAAGTTTTTAACCAGCATGAACAAGCGCATCATACTGGTATCAGTATTGGTCGCGTCAGCTCTATCAACCTCCGCACAGCCCGGTATCGACGAAATCAACCAGGCCAAACAGCAACTAAGCTCAACTTTTTTTTCCGCTCTCGACTGTAGTCTTGTCCTTGCCGGAATCTTCGGCATCTTAGGCGCGGTGCGTATTTACCACAACTGGCAAATGGGACATCCTCGCATAGATCAGGCTGTGGCCGGTTGGTTCTTCGCGGCCATTTTTATGATACTGGCAGGCGGCTTTTTGCAGGCCCTGTTCGGTATCTGAATCTATCATTTTTCTAATCTAAACAACCCTGAAAGCGGCTCCGGTTCACCGGGCCGCTTTCTTTTTTTCCAACCCTTAATAACCTCATTTTCATGAATAAAATGAAACGTCTATGGGCCACCTTAACAGTGCTGGCCCTTGGCTCAGCTTCCGCTTTTGCCCAAAGTGGTGTAACTGGTATAAATACAGCAACCTCAACACTTAAAACCTATGTAGATCCTGCCAGCAATATCGCGCTCGTCATCGGCGGTATTATCGGTATCGTGGGCGCTATTCGCGTTTACTCGAAATGGAATTCAGGAGATCAAGATATCAATAAAGAGATTATGGGATGGGGAGGGTCATGTGTCTTTCTCGTGGTTTCTGCGCTGATTGTCAAGGCCTTCTTCGGCCTTAACTAATGGCTAAGCGATTCGCCGTTTACAAGGGGCTTCAAAAGCCCCTTGTATTTAAAGGCTTCCAGGGCAAATTTATTTACTGGGGTATTGCCATCCTGTTAATCGGCCTCGTACTCGGTGCCTTGACCATTGCCCTGATCAATATGTGGCTCGGTACAGCCGTGCTTGCCGGAAGCGTAACCGGTGGATTATTCTACATCGCTGGCAAGCAGAAGAAAGGATTACACTCCAAAACGCAATCCAGGCAAATCCTCATTCATCCCTCAAATCTTAAAAAACTCAAAATTTATGGCAGCAAAAACAGAGTTTAAGCTACCCTATATTGGTGTGGCCCGCGAGTCCGGCATCGACCTGCTTTATGGCGCGGATGGTGATTTTTCAGCAATCCTTACCGTTTCAAATCCTGTCCTGCAATACGGTGCGCAGTCCGAGGCCTACGATGATTATCACAACCTCTTACTGAACATCGTCAAAATATTAGGTGATGGCTACCTATTGCAAAAATTAGATGTCTTTTCAAAAGCCATTTATCCAAACAAACCTGCAAAGGAGTTTTTACAGCAAAAATTTAACGAACACTTCGCCGGCCGAAGGTATATCAAACTTGAAACACACCTCGTCATTACCCGGCAGATTAAACGCGGTGCCTTTTATGTTTTCGATCAGCGTGCGCTCATCGACTTCAGCCAATCGGTAATTAAAGTGTACGATCTTTTACTCGGCGCGGGTATGCAGCCCAAGATCCTCGAAGAAAGCCAGATCAATAAACTGGTTATGCAAATCCTTAGCATGAGTTTCAGTGAGCCAACTACAGTGCTTAACAATATTGCACCGAATGATACCGAATTGCTGATGGGTGACCGTGCTGTCAGGAGTATCAGCCTAATCAATATCGACAGTATGGATTTACCATCTGAGGTTGCCACCCATGTGGAATGGAATGAAAAAGATACCATTAAAGGGTTTCCGGTGGATGCGCTCCAATTCCTTTTTAAAGCTCCCGGCTGTGATTGCCTCGTTTATAACCAGGTGATCGAAATTCCGGGGCAAACGGCTACACTCCGTAAACTGGAGCTGAAAAAGAAAAGGCATTCCGGCATCCCAGACCCGGCCAATCAAACCTGCGTGGAGGATATTGACCACCTTTTGACGGACGTCGCCCGTGAAAACCAGCTCTTGGTAAACTGCCATTTTAATATCCTGATCGCGGCCGATAAAAGCGAAATACAAAAGGCGGCAAATTATATTGAAAGCAGCCTGTTTGGGTTGGGAATTATTGCCAGCAAAAACGCCTATAACCAGCTGGAGCTTTTCAGAACGGTATTACCCGGTAATGCAGTTGAACTGAAAAACTATGACTGGTTCCTGACCACCTGCGACGCTGCTTTATGTTTCTTTTTTAAAGAATCACTGCCAAAAGATGAGCCGTCAGATTATACCGTCCGCTTCACTGACCGGCAAGGCATCCCAATCGCTATCGATCCTTCTGATCTTCCCATGCGAACAGGGCGTATCAATAACAGAAACTCCTTTACATTGGGCCCATCAGGTTCGGGTAAATCTTTTTATCAAAATTCGCTGATAGAACAAAAAATGCTCTATAACACCGATATGGTGATCGTTGATACCGGTCACTCATATTCCGGGCTATGTTCATATTATAACGGCAAATACATTACCTATACCGATAAGAAGCCGATCACGATGAACCCTTTTGCGATTTCGCCGGAGGAATATAATATCGAAAAGAAGGAGTTTCTGGTTACACTGATCTGCCTGCTTTGGAAAGGTGCTGAGGGCATTATCAGCCAGGTTGAACGTGATGTCATCGCGCATACCATTAGCGCTTATTTTAACTATTGGTTCGACGACCACGAAGATGACCGTCTTTTGAACTTCAACACTTTCTATGAATTTGCCCTTAAAAAAATACCGGAAATCAAAGCCGAGGAGCAGATCGCGTTCGATCATGACGAGTTTAAATATGTACTTAAAAAGTTTTATCGGGGTGGTGAGTTTGAAACCATACTGAACGAGCAAACGGACAAATCGCTATTTAATGAGCGGTTTATTGTTTATGAAATTGATTCCATAAAGGAGAACAAGATTTTATTTCCGATAGTCACGCTCTCCATCATGGATTTGTTCATCCAGAAAATGCGCTATCGTTCCGACCGGCGCAAATGCCTGATTGTGGAAGAGGCCTGGAAAGCCATCGCCAGTCCGCTGATGGCGGGGTATCTTTTATATCTCTATAAAACGGTAAGAAAGTTTTGGGGTGAAGTCATCGTAGTCACCCAGGAACTGGCTGACATCATTGGCAATGCGGTAGTTAAAGATAGTATCATCAGTAATTCTGATACCATTACGCTGCTTGATCAGAATAAGTTTAAGGATAACTATAATGAAATTGCCGCTTTGCTTTCCATCAACGAGGTGGAACGCAAAAAAATCTTTAGCATACATCAACTGAACAATCAGGAAGGACGCGGCCGGTTTAAGGAAGTGTACATCCGGCGTGGTTCGACCGGCGAAGTTTATGGCGTTGAAGTTTCCTTATACCAGTATCTCGCCTATACCACTGAAAAGCCGGAAAAATCTGCGGTTGAAATCTATGTCAACCATTTTGGTACTTATCCGAAAGCACTTGAAGCGTTCGTGGAAGCCCTTAAAAGCAGCGGGCTTCAGCTTCAGCAATTTGTTAGCCGGGTCAACAATACCGGTGTGCCCTTAGCTGCTTAACCATTCCATTAAATTAAAACGACGACCATGAAACTGATGATTGTACTTTTTCCGCTGCTTTTTATGCTTTTGCATAAAGTTTGGGCCCAGGAATTGGTGGTTGATCCCACAACTTCTGCCGCCGTCGCGGTAAATGCCGGGGTGATCAACGGCCAGCTCAATACCACCAACAACAACCTCAGCCTTATCTCAAAGGGTCAATTGGCACTCACCGGCCAGTTGACCGTTGCCAATGACCTGCAAAACAATATTTATAAAGGGCTTAGCCAGGTAGCTTCCGTAATCTCCAATCTCTATACCATTAAGGACATCGCCGATTGCGGTAGTGACATTGTAACCGACGTGCAACAGGCTTTAACCTACGCAAAATCAAACCCCGTATTGCTGCTTTTTGCGGAGCAGGGTGCCCGCGACTTTGAATCAAGGGCCGTTGCCTTAGCAGCAGATGTAAGCGCGTATGTCATGAAAGGAGGCAATGCCAACCTCATGGACTCCGGTGAACGCGGGCGGCTGCTTAATCACATTGCTACCAACATGCAGGTTTTGCGTGGTATTGCTTATGGTATGTCCCGCGCCATGTACTGGGCCAGAATGAACGGGATATTTAGATCACTCAACCCATGGGCGACATGGCAGAATCAGGATGTCCGCATCGCTACAGACGTAATCAATAACGCTAAATACCTGAAGCAATGAAAAATCTCATCATGATCATCTGCCTCTTTTCCCTTAGCCTGCCGGTAATGGCGCAAAAGAATGCACTCGACTTGCCAGGTATGTACCAGCTGATTAACGAATCTCAGGATGAGCATAGCAGGCAGGTGGCCGCAAAAAATCAACAGGCTTTAAATACCGCTAATGAACAAGCCAACGAAACCCTACTGGACAAACTGAAGGGGGTTTACAGAACCATCCAGAACCGCTACAATGCCTTGGGTACGCTTATCAGCGCTGCTGATGTAGGCATATATGCTGTACCCGTCATCAATCGAATAGTCAATAATCAGCAGCAGATTATTGTGCTCGCACAAAAGAACCCGGCTATCATTCCATTGAGCTATCATACGGAAGTTGAATTTGCTGAAAAAGCGGAAGCCCTGTCGGGATATGTCGCTGGCCTGATCTTGTCCTATGGTGATGTAAACCAGATGAAACAATCCGACCGCAAATTGCTGTTCGACTACATCATTCAACAGCTCAGCCGAATACAGGAATTGTCCGGCAACCTTCTCAACCTGTTGCAATATTCTAACCTGGCATCAGTACTTAAATCACTTAACCCGTTTCAAACCTGGGTAGATCAGGATAAAAACATGGTTAACAACATTCTCCAAAACGCCAAATACCTCAAATAATGAAAAGTTTCTTAGTGTTTGCCCTATGCCTTGGCCTGTTACAGGCCAGGGCGCAGGAAATCGTTTTCGATCCGCAGCATTTTGCGGCGGTCATCGAAAATGGGCTGGTGCGCAGCTCGGCAGAATCCACCCACAATCAGTATTTAGGAAAAATCAACGGCAACCTGAATACGATGAATACAAACGTCAGTTCCGTCGTTCTGGCACAGAACATTATTTACAATGGATTGGCGAATGTAAACTCCGCATTGAAGGACGGGCTTGCATTCAAAAATCTCAGTGTCATCGTTGCCGACATGGTTGGTAACCTAAATCAATGCCTGGAAATGGCAAAAGCACAGCCAGAGCTTTTGCTCTTTACCCAAAATATCCAGCAGCAGATGCAGGCCCGGGCAATTGCGCTCGTCACTGATGTGTCCGGCTATGTTTTGAAGGAAGGCAATAATGTACTTGCGGACTACAACAGCCGGGATCAGTTATTACGCAAGGTTACGCAACAATTACAAATCATCGATGCGCTTGCCTATGGTGCTTATCGCGCGATGTTCTGGGCGAAAACCCGTGGATTGATCGCTTCTGTTAATCCCTATCAGGCCTGGGTCAACAAGGATCTGAACCTCGCCAGCCAAATTATTACCAAATCCAAATACCTGCAACAATGAAACAAATATTTATACTGTCAATCCTCTGTTGCTTATTCATTTTTAAAGCAAACGCACAGGAAGAGATCAACGATAAAGCGATCATTCATCAGGAACAGCGGATGGTGTACCTGCAATGGGATCAGAACAAATTCGATCCGAAAGCTGGCTTTCTAAGTCTCAACCCTTATTACTGGCTGATATGGGGGTTCTTTTATCCCAATTATCACAAAACTGATCTCAGGCCCCTGTCAGCCACCGGGCCGCAAACACAACGCCTCGCCCTGGTAGGTACGCAAAACAGCATCGATAACAAATACAAACTGCAATCCGACACCGTACGCAACACGGCACTTTCACAAATCGCCAGTCAATCCGGCCTGCTATCAGATACTGATCCGCTTTGGTTGCTCTACTATAACCAGCAGTTTAAGCCATTACTGAACTATTCAGCAGCATCGCTGCTCGGTGCGCTTCCCACGGAAGTCAGCGCCAAGCTGGTCACCGAGGGTACTTATAACTGGTATACCAACGAGCTGTCCATGCTCCAGCAAAGGTTAAACGGTGCCAGAGCGACCGACATGGATCGCGGGTCCCGTATTATGGCTTATTACCGGATGCTGAAAGATTATGAGCGCCTTGCAGGGGTTTGGAACATTCGCATCTCGGCCGCACAGAAGGATATCCAAATGGCAAGCCAGCAGCACCGTATCAAAACAGCAGCCGTAAACCCCGGCCCATGGTCGCCGCAAACGGATGTACAGATTGCCAATAAAGTATTACAGCACGCAAAATACTAACTCATGAAAAAGAAAATCATTCTACTATCCATGCTCTTCCTGGTCATGGCCACCGGAAGTTTTGCGCAGAATACCATCGACACAGCCAATTATAAACAATCAATTCAATTCCTTCAGGGTGACGGTATCTATGAAAACGGTATGATGACCTTTTTAGGTGGCCTTAAAGATTCCATTTGGTCGCACTTCGGTTTGTTCATCGGCGACGCGCAGGCGCTTGCAGCCATATTTATGATCATCTTCTTTTCTGTAAAATCTTACGAAATGATGGTCGGCGATAAAAAAATGGAGATCATGCCGCTGTTACGACCCTTCGCATTGGCCATGGTCATCATCTGGTGGGGCGCTTTCGTAAAAATGATCGCTTTTCCTACAGACCTCGTGCAGGCGCAAACAGATCAGATGTTCGAGAGTGAACAGCAAAATGTGGAAGGTTTACGGTTTCAACGTGCCAACCTCATCTTAGCGGTAGCCAATTCGCTCATCACTTACCAGGCACAAACCGAGGTTGCTGAAAAAGAAAGTGATACATGGTACGGACAGGCTTGGGATTCTGTTACCAGCACTGTAAAACAGGGTATCTCTGATGTGGTTTCGCCATTATTGGAGTTGAAAAACCGGCTGCAAGTGGGGATGCAATTACTCGTCACGGAGCTGCTCGAACTGCTCGCGATCTGGATTCTTAGGATAGCAGTCTACATCATCTTTATGATTCAGATTATCTATTCATCGATATTGGTGATACTCGGGCCGTTCTCCGTCGCAGCCAGCATACTTCCTGCTTTCCGTGACAGTTTCAGTACCTGGATCGCCCGTTTTATATCCGTGAACCTGTACTCCGGAATTGGTTACCTCATCATGTATCTCTGCGCCCTGATGCAGGAATACGGTATGCAATCGGAAATCAGTCGCTACCAGGTATTGGTTGGCCAGAATGGTGCCAGCGCCGACCTTGAAAAGCTTGCGTGGTTTGCAGGTAACGGCATCCTGTCCTTTGGAACGGTAATTATCGTTTTCCTGATCGGTGCCATCTGCATGTTTACCGTTCCGAGTATATCCACCTGGATCATCTCTACCTCCGGTATCAGCTCGGCCACCTCCAGCGCCAGCCGTGGTGCCGCTACCGTTTTCGCTGTCGGCCGCAGGGTCTCCGGCAGTTTTATTTAACCCAACTCCAATTTTATGATCATCAAGAACATTGAAGCCAAAATAAAGTTGGCCACTTTTTTAGCGTGGGGTAGTTTCCTGACTGCCATCATTATCGCTGTCACCGCGCTGGCATTCGCCAGCCGGCAGGCGGCCGATGCCCGCAAGAGTATATACATATTGGCCGGTAACATCCCCATCATGGCGAATCAAACGGATGTCGCCGTTAACCGCCCAGTGGAATACCGGGCAGATATCGAACGCTTTCATAGCCTGTTCTTTTCCCTTACACCGGATGATAAATACATCGATTACCAGCTGAAAAAAGCAATGTACCTGGTTGACGAATCCGGCGTGCAGGAATACAATAATCTCAAGGAAAACGGGTATTTCAACTCCATACTGTCTTCCAGTTCGGTACTAACGCTCACTACGGATTCGATCAGCCTTGACCTCAACCGTAAATATTTCAGGTACTATGGTAAACTTAAAATCGACCGCCGCAGCTCCACCGTGATTCGCTCACTGATAACCGAAGGCTACCTGAAAGATATCCCCCGAAGCGACAACAACCCTCATGGGGTTCTCATCTGTGGCTGGAAAACACTTGAAAATAAAGACTTGCAGGATGTTCAAAAAAATACGCTCTGACCGTGATCCCAGGGATACGGTCTATTCCGAACTTAAAAAAGAGTTCGCACCTTATCTGGACAGGGCAAAAAGTACAGCCAGCCAGTTCGCTGCTAAAAACACGAAAGCCATCTTTTGGGTAATGGTGGCCAGTATGCTGCTTTCGGTGATCATCATTCTAACGTCTCACAGATCGCCTCATATAACCTTACGCCCACATAAAACGGTTATTGCAAAATCGCCCGTTACCGGTGGATTTCAGCAAATCATGGCTACCGGTAACGCCATTCAGGAAATGCTTGCCCTCCGCAAAATGATCGACAGCCTATCAGAAAAGAAACAGCTAACCAGCGCGGACAGTGCCAGGCTCGATACCGCCCTTGACAGTTTTCAAAAACTCAACCACAAATTCAATCAAAGAAAATGAAAATCAATCTCCGACAACCCAAGTACATTCTTCCGTTGCTGGCGCTGCCTTTCCTTTGCCTGTTTTTCTACGTCTATCATAGCAGCGCTTCGAAAAACAAAAAGCAGGTGAAACACGAAGCTGGCTTCAACAGCACGGTGGCGGACGTTTCCCCCGACATCAAAAAACGCAACCTCGAAAACAAGCTCGACGCATACCGGGACAGGTACAAGAATGCGGATGGTAATTCGGCCGTATCGCCAATACCATCTGAAGCACCAGGCAATGGCGGTATGAGCACCGCCACCCGCCAGAAAAGACAACTGGATTCCATCGACAGCGTGATGAAACAACGCTTCATCATGCCGACATCAAAAACACAAATTCCCAAAAGCACCTATAATAGTCACGACCAGCAAATGGCCGATGCTTTAAACCTGATCTCACATCAGCAAAAATCCCTGCCACCGCTTAATAGTGGCACTGCGCAGCCCGGCGAGAAAGACCCGATGGAACTGTTCAAAAAGCAAATGGCCTACATGGATAGCATCAAGAAGTTAGGCGATCCAAATTACCAGAAGGAACAGCAGGAAGCCAAATTAAAAGCAGCGCAGAAAAAGGCCGAAGACCAAACGCTAAGTGTCGTCAAATTCAGCGAATCGACCGATGAGTTTAACACCATCAAACCGCAAAAGGATCAATCTTTTATCACGGCCATGATCGATGAAAGTATAACGGGTTACGCTGGTTCACGCATCCGGCTACGGTTATTAGAACCCATTGTAGCCGGAAAGGTGACCGTACCTAAAGACAGTTACCTTTATGCGCTCATCAGTGGCTTTTCCGGTCAGCGCGTGGTGCTCACGGTGAGGTCAATTCTGTATAATGGCCAGTTGCTCCCTGTTAAGCTGGATATTTATGACCAGGATGGGTTGCCGGGCCTTTATGTGCCCGATTCTCAATTCAGGGATTTTACCAAAGATCTCGGCACTAATTCCATACAAGGGGTATCCATCGACAACGGTTCCGGTTCCGGCAGCCAGTTTTTAATGAGCACCGCCAGCAAACTCTTTCAATCGACATCGACCGCCATCGCCTCGGCCATTCGCAAAAACAAGGCGAAAATCAAATACAACAGTTACATCTACCTCATTGACACTAAAAACTTAAATCAGTAATGAAAAATTTCCTGTTTACGCTCGCTGCTATCTTCATAGCGGCCCTGCATTCCTATGCCCAAAAAATCAATTTGCCCGAGGGCACCCGTAAATCAGACTTACCCGTAGTTTATTTACCCGACAGCCTTTCGGTACACTTTATTTCCCCTGAACCTATTCAATACGTGGATATTTCCTCTAAAAGTATTGTCGGAGATCTGCCGGTAAAAAACGTGCTGCGTATCCGTTATCGTTCGGATTCGTCAAAAATTGCTGGTCGTGAAGCCATAGTAACCATCGCCGGTGAAAAGTTTTTGGCGCAATACCGTATTGAATGGTCTGCGTCGGATGGGGGGGCCATCCAATCTGAAATAGAAATTCAACCCTCGGAGACGAGGCCGCTCGATATCGGGGTTAGTCTATCTCAGCCAGAACTTAAAAGGTTAAGCACGAACCTGCTTTGTTTTCGCCCGGAAGCCAACCTACGGCACGCCAAAGCATTCGATATCAAAGCCAGGCTTAATCATGTATACACGTTCGGCGATTATATCTTTCTTGATCTGGGCTATGTCAACCGAAGCAAGCTGAGCTATGAAATTGATAATTTTCGATTTACCATCGAAGATCAGAAAGTTACCAAAGCATCAACTGTGCAGGCCCTCGAAATAAAACCGGAGTTTATTCTTTTTGAGCAGACCCAATTCGCGCGTCATTACCGGAACATTTTTGTATTCAAGAAATTCACCTTCCCTGGCAATAAGCTATTGCGGGTTGAACTTAATGAAAAGCAGTTATCAGGCAGGGTTATTTCTCTACATATCCCTTATAAAGATATACTTAACGCTGACATCATCCCATCGGTCAGATAAAGGATATGCATTGCCAATTATCTACTGAAGTCCATTACCTCCTAAACAAAACAATATGCTAAACCCTCAATCATTTAGCGAAAAGGATTTACCATTAAAGAGCCTCGCAGCCGTAGACCTTGTTCAAGGTGACCTCATCTTTCTTGAACCCACCGATAAAAATGCCTTGTTAGGCGGACGACGGACACGCCTCGTTGAACTCCGAAACCTTGAATTTGCAGAAATGAAGATCGCTTCACTCCAGGCAAAGCTATCGCTCATCAGGAATCAACAAGGGGTACCCGTTTTATTGATTAGCCCCGTGTATTTACAAAGCACCGGCCCAAATCACCTGTCAAAGGAAGAAATGAATCTGTTGGAATCGCGCCGGCAACTGGTCATCGAAAAGCAGGTGACCGCTATTGACGGTTCACCCAAACACGTACTGATAGAATATGACCGGGAAACCAATCAGTTTTTGGAAACTGACGTGAACGATCTCATTGCACCGGAAAAGGTTAACGGCTATCAGTTATCCAAAGAACAGCAGGAGGATTATAAGCGGGGCAAGATCATTGAAATACCGGATAGCACCAGGCTGCAATTTACCGCCACAGATTCCCAGGGCATGCGGGCCAATAAAATGGAGCTGATCGCTACCATAACAATCAATGGCCAGGAAATTTATAATTCCTTTTATAACCTGAAGACGCTAAGGGATTACTCGCACGACTATCAGGAACACCCGCCAACTAATGCATATTTAAATGCCCTTGCTAACCTGCAGACGATTGAAATGGAACAACCCATAGTTCCTGATATTCAACCGGACGTTGAAACACCATCCAATACCTACCATAGGTCACGATGAACCTCTAAACGGAGTTAAGCAGGCTAATACCAGAAGATCGCCCTTCATAGCGATCAAATATCCTTCAATCCAAACCCCTGTTAGGGTGCGTTCAGCAGGTTACATTTCCCGGTAACAGTGCCCCGGCATCTGCTTTTCAAATTCTCAAATACTACAATTTCATGGAAGAAACACGTGAGCAACAACGCCTGCACGGCTTTTTGCAATGCCTGATCTATGTCTCTATCGCACTGGAATTTTGTGTGTTCGTTTATCCCCAAGCCCCATTCTGGGGCATCCTTGCGCATGCGCTCGATAAGATCAGCCAAATACCGATTTACCAGCAATTGCTTTACAGTAAACTCTCAACGCTACTGCTCATCTGCCTGGTCAGCGTGGGCACTTTAGCAAAGAAACAAACAGACCTCAATCCCAAATCCCAGATCCTTTATCCATTAGCTATCGGCCTGTTGCTATTTTTTGGTAGCACGATCTGCTACAACCGGGACTCTGCCGATGCATTCGGCCATACCAGCTGGTTTAATCTCATTTATATGGCCGCCTCTCTAACGGGAGCCATCATGATTAGCCTTAGCTGCGACAACATCTCCAAATTTATTCGCACCGGCCTCGGTAAGGATAAATGGAATGTGGAAGGCGAAAGCTTTATGCAGCCGCTCAAGCCGGTGGAAACGCCTTATTCGGTCAACATCCCGATGCAGTTCTACTACAATAAGAAAGTGCATAACGGGTACATACCTATAGCAAACCCCTTTAAAGGTGTGCTTCTTATAGGCGTACCTGGATCTGGAAAATCCTTTGGCATTGTTTGCCCATACCTGCGGCAAATTATCGCTAAAGAGTTTTGCGTCTGTCTATATGATTACAAGTACCCTGATTTAGGCAAGGTTGCATACTACCATTACCTGCTCGCCAAACAGCACGGCAAATGCCTGAAGCATAGTTTCCACGTCATCAACCTGACCGATCCCGAGCGAAGCAGGCGTATTAATCCCTGGCGAAGCGATTACCTTCAATCTCTCGCCGATGCATCTGAAAGCGCCGAAGGTTTGGTAGAGGCGATGAAAAAAGGTGATAAATCAGGCGGCAGCGACCAGTTTTTTACGCAATCGGCCATCAACTTTTTGTCTGCCTGCATTTACTTTTTCAGTAAGCACCAGACCGGTAAGTTTTCGAGCTTGCCGCATGTGTTATCGTTTTTAAATCATTCCTACGAGGATATTTTCAATACCCTCTTTTCTGAACCGGAGTTAGTATCGTTACTGTCGCCATTTAAGAGCGCTTTTATGGCAAAAGCTTTCGACCAGTTGGAGGGCCAAGTCGGCACACTCAAAATCTTCATCAGCCGGTTAGCGACAAAGGAAACTTTTTGGGTATTCTCCGGGGACGATTTTAACCTCAAAATATCCGAACCGGAAACACCTGGAATGTTGGTGATCGCGAATGATCCTAATACGCAAAATATCAATTCGGCCTGTTATTCAGTAGTCATTAACCGATTGACCAAACTACTTAATAACAAAGGCAATCTCCCGTCAGCGCTGGTCATCGATGAAATTCCCACCCTGTATACTCACCGCATCGAGAATATTTTGGCAGTTGCGAGATCCAATAAGGTGGCCATTTTAATGGGGTTGCAAGAGTTGCCGCAATTTAACCAGCAGTATGGCAAAGAAACAGCGGCAACAATTACCTCCGTAGTGGGTAACGTACTGGCCGGTGCGGTACGAAATAAAGAAACATTGGATTGGCTCGAACGCCTGTTTGGTAAATCCAAACAGATCGGCGAAAGCCTTTCCATTGACCGTAACAAAACATCTACATCGCTACAGGAAAAACTGGAAGCCTTGATACCAGCAGGTAAAATGGCATCCTTAAATACCGGCGAAATGGTCGGCCTCCTGGCGGCGGACGTTCAGCAGACCTACACTGGTCAGTTTGAAACTTCGGCAATTAATTGCCGCGTTAACCTGAATGCGGAAGAAATAGCACTCGAAGAAAAGAACTATCGTGACCTTCCGGTTTATTATCATTTCGGCGATAAAAAGGATGAAATCCTCCGCCAGAACTTCAACCGCATAAACAGCGAAACAGAAGCAATTGTCAAACAGTTCCGCCAAAAAAGTGCGCCTCCGGCTACAGCGCCCGAGAAAGAAACTCAATCAGTCATTCAGAAAAAATAACCATGAAGCGAACCTGTTACCTGGTCTTAGCTGCTTGCTTAGCTATGACTGGCCCCGCTTATGCGCAAGTGAGTTTACCATTGAAACACCTCCGCGTAACCTCATCCTTCGGTAACCGCATTCATCCATTAACTGGCAAAGATTGCTTTCATGAGGGTGTAGACCTCCGTGCCCATAGCGACACCGTTTATGCAGCCATCCCAGGTCGGGTAGCTTCAGTCGGTTATCATCCTTTTATCGGCATTTTTATTAAAATACAAAATGGCCCGCTATGCGCCATCTATGGGCACCTTTCGATGTGCCTGGTTGCCACCGGTGATTCATTAGCCTGCGGCATACCCATCGCCATCAGCGGTGCCACGGGCAGGATCACCGCTGAACACCTTCATTTTTCCATCCGGTACTATAACGGGTATATCAACCCGCTGACTTTTCTATCGGCGGCATTAAAAAATCAAGAAACAATTAATCATTAATCCCATGAGCGAAAATCAAAAACCGCTATCAGAACAGGTTGCCGAAAAAATGGCTGGCCTGTTAAATGAAGACAGATCGATCTTCACTAAAGCCATCAGAGAAGATGGTACATCTCAGTTTAACACGCCGATCAATGCGCGTACAAAGCAACCTTACCGGGGTGCGGCAGCACTTGTATTGATGATGCAGAACCGTCGCGATCCCCGTTGGCTTACCTATGACCAGGCAAAATTCAATCGCACTCCGGTAAAGCGCGGTGCCTACGGAGTCGATATTGAGTTTAACTCAACGCGTGAACTACGCCAAAAGACTGAAAACGGCCAGCCCGTAGTTAAAGAAAACGGCGCACCAAAGATGGAGCGGGTCAAATTGGATGAACCGGTCGCGGTAACAGCGAGGATGTTCAACGGCAAAGACCTGATGAACCTCAAATCCGGCGAGGTGAAACCGCATGAAAAGACCCCGATGGAGCGGGCACAGGTCATTATCGATAACAGCCAGATCAAAATTGAACCGGCGGGCCTCATGACCACTTACGACCGGGAGAAGGATGCTATTCAAATTTCATCGATGGAAGATTTCGACAGACCAGAGTTATATTATGCCGCCGCTTTACGCGAAGTTGCCGCAGCAACCTCCCATGAAACCAGGCTTAACCGTCCGGAAACAGATCTGCCGCAATCAGATCAGATCGTCAGAGAATCACTCCGCACCAACATCGCCGCAGTTTTCATGAGCGCACAGCTTAACCTGCCTTACGAGCTTGGCGAACATGCCAACATGACAAAGGATTGGGCCAAACTGATTGCCGAAGAACCGGGTGAGTTATTTAACGCGGCAAACGACGCCCAGAAAATCGCCGATTACGTCATGCTCTACGAGCGTCAGCCAGCCCAAAAGCAGGAAGTTAGTCAGGATCAAAAGCAAAACCAATCCCAATCGGGTAAACTGGAAGTAGGCCTGGAAATCCCCTACAATAACACCACTTACAGAATCATCGAAAAACAATCGAAAAATGCGGTCAAGATTGAAGACTTGACCAGCCATCAGAAAATCAGGATCACTCCTTCGATGGGGCTTTATAAATCCTTGCTTAAAGAGTTAAATAGTCCTGGTAGCGCCGAAACGCTCGACCTCAAACAAGATCAGCAGCAGGGCGAAAAACGAGAGGAACAAACTAAGCAGGAAGGCAATAAAGAAGGCCAGCAACAGGAAAATGAACCTGTGGTTGCTCAGGATATCGAACACAATGCCGGAAACCGTTTTAAAAGATAAGCTAAATGAAACAACAACTTTATGAAGCGCAACAGCTTCCATACAATGAACTGGAAAAGGTAGGTCTGGCCAGGGAAGGAAAGTTAACCATTGACCAGGATAACCTGATGACTTTATTATCCGGCAGGCGCACGGAAATGCTGCGCCTTAAAAATCAGTTCGCGCCGGAACTTAACCTGCCCGAGTTTGATGCCAAACTCTCTGTTAGGCCTGCTAAGGAAGGCGGCCTGGAACTCATGGTTCATCCAATTTATAAAGAAGCGCCACAGCTGCCTTATCTGACGGATACCGAAGCCCTGAACCTCGAAGAAGGGCACGTACCCAACATTGAGAAAATGATTTTTGACGATGAAGGTGATCCGCAGGATATCCTCATTGAGTTTGATGAAGAAACCAATGAGTTTATCGTAACTGATCAGAGCCGTATCCTGGTACCTGACCGCATTAATGGCGAGGATCTGTCACTCGATCAAAAGGAACGGTACCGCAAGGGTAAAGAAGTCGAATTGCAGGACGGCACAAAGGTTCAGTTTTCAGCGAAAGAAAAGGAAGGTTTGCGCTCCAACAAAATGTTGCTGATCGCCTCGGTCATTATGGATGGCGGGTTGACGTATGCCGTCTATCATGGCCTGAAAGCACTGTTCGGGCACAAAGAACATGATGCCAAAGCTACAGAGAACAGCAAAGGCTATTACAGCGATCTTGAACAGTTTCAAAAACAAGATCGCCGGGAAACCATGGCGCAAAAGCCTGAAAGTAACAACAAGGAGTACGAACGCTCGTACTCCCGAACCGGCTCCCGATAATGCATCCTTACCTCGACTGGCTTGGAATAAACCCGCAAATTCAAGCCTGGCTGGCACCATCTTTTCAGTCTGATGCTGCCGGAAATATCCTGTTTAAATATGGTAACGAGGCCGAAACTTACGGTATCGGCTTTCACCGGGTCCCGGTGACCGATGAATTTTGGCAGGCTGGCGCTCCAAACATTGCTACCATAAAAAAAATAGTGGTAAGCACGTCGGCAATGGAAGCCATTGCCTGGCTGCACTTCCATGCACCGGCATTTAACGACCTCGACAGTCTCCTGCTATTATCTACCGGCAGTGCTTTATCACTGATTCAGCGTGCCAGGCTAAGCACACTCGGTAAACACAAATCATATGTACTTGCAACCGAAAACAGCCTTTTAGGGTCGGTAATGGATTTAAGTATCGCTGCCGCGATCCGAAGAAAGCCGATTTCTATTCGTCATGAAGCGGGGCAACTCGACATATTTTTCAGGAACCAGGCTTACCGCGTTCAGGCTGATGTATTCAGCCTGAACGCTTTCAGTAAACAGGCAGGTTTTCGCTTTCGGTGTGGCACATCGAAACCAACAGAACATCTCAACTGGCTGCAACTTTTGCTTGCCGAAAAAAATCATTAACGGCTTAATTATGGAAACATCTGATTTTACACCACCCGAAACGCTGCTGATCCGACCGGCCGCGACCTTCGCTTTTATGCGGATATTTGGTTATCTGGTAACTGCCATCGTTATCTTGCTACTGGCCTGGCGCTTTTGGCCCGGATTGACCTGGTTCAGTCTGACTGCCATTCTTATGGCTGCCTATCGGTACTGGTACATCCGTCATATCAAATACCTGATCACCGCTGAATACCTTCAGATTTGCCAGGGCCTGATTTTTAAAAGAGTGGATACGGTCGAACTATTCAGGATAAAAGATTATGTGCTTATCCAACCTGTTTGGCTCCAAATCATGCGACTGATGGATTTGAACCTAAAGACCACCGATCCCGAAAACCGAAACCTCTGGTTACGTGGTATTCCGTGCTCTGACCTGGTAGAAACACTGCGCGAACGGGTGTTAGCAACACGGCGAAACAATGGCGTTTATGAGTTAAACTAATAAAAAAAAGCTTGCAATAGACTAATAAAATTAGTATTTTTAAGTATTGAAGCTATGAAAACATTTGTCTATTTTATCTTTACCATCTGTATTTCATGCGGCCTGATGATGGCCGCAACGAATACTAAGCAGTTCTCTGCCAAAGCCATATTTTTTTTAATTGCTTTTGGAATCTGGGTGCCTTTTTTCAGAGGTTGGAACAACCGCATGAAGAGATACCAGCAGCGTAAATCCGAAGAACGCGGGTTCCAGGAATACATGCGTAATAAAATGCGAAACCAGCGTTATTAAGGATTTTATAAATTTTTATAACTTGCAAGTTCTTAAATGTCATTTGAGACATTTATTGTGATAAGGTTTAGGTTTAAAGCCCCATGCAGCGAGTGCTATGGGGCTTTATATTTTCTAACCTTAGTCATTACCCATTTCCTTACAATGGTATCGCAAGTCTGCGAAACCTCTCTCTCCAAATAAGCGATATATTTTCCCGCAAGAATTAATATGACTTTCTACAGCTTATAAATAGTCATGCAAGATTCTACCTCCGATTATTAAATCTAAATTCGGGTAACCCCAAAAAATCAGCTTAATTTTGCAAACTCAATTTATACCATGCCAGAATCAAATAATAAGTTTGTTTTAGATCTTACTAAATTAGAACCAGGAGATATTTTATTAACGATTTCAAGTCGTGAGCTAAGCGCGCTGATGAATCGTGTAACCGGATGCAAATATCATCACGCCATTTTATATGTAGGTGACTCCAGCTATATCCATTCTTACGATTTAGGAGTGCAGGCAGATAACCCAATGCGCGACCTGTATGAATTAGAAGACGATGTAATAGCGCTTCGGCTCAAAAGTAGCGACGATAAAGTTATTCAAAATGCGATGAACAGCGTGCGTAAAAAAGTCGGTACCCAATACTCATTAGCTGAAGCCAAAGCGGTACTGAAAAAACCTGATATTGATGCTACTGAAGCAAATCGGCAATTTTGCTCGCGTTTAGTTGCACAAGCATACGCTGATGCCGGTGTAGAGTTGGTTCCTAATTCTGACTATTGCTCTCTGAACGATCTGATGACATCCGATAAAGTAGAGATCATTGCGAATGTTTTAAGGGAAGGAACTGCAGCAGAGATAGCTCATGCACTTGAAGGAAGCCCTGAGCTTGAAGAGCAAAAACATATTCAGAATTCAATATTGGAAAACGCCAGAAATATAACTGGCAAGGATATCCAAACATTTGATCAGATAGAGCAAATAATCATCAGTTATCCTGAATTTGATGTACCGATAACCGATGTTATAAAGGCCTCTGGGTACTTAGATCACTGGAAAAAGGAAATGGCGAAAAATCCGCAAAACTATAGTTTCAAGGATTTTGCCAATCATTACCCGAAGCACGTATGGCCAGGAGTCATCCAAGCCTACTATAGCACTGGTTATAGGCATTATCATAGCTATAGAATACAACTTGAAGTGTTAGAAAGTGCTTATAAAAAGCAGCCATTAGAGTATAGCAAAGTCCATATCGAACTACTCAAAAATTTGATGATCATGTTTGGTAAAATGATGGAAACTATGAACGAGGCAACCATTGAGTTATTAGTGGATAACAAATAGTATTCGTTCCATTATATTACCTGCTGTCTTAAGCTATCGCCAATAACACGTAAATCATCAACGTTAAAATAAGGTACGCCTAAAGTTTGATAAGCGCCATCTTTTTTCCTGGAGATATAACCTTTGAAACAACCTCCTTCAGAAATCATGAAACATGGGCCGATTTCGCCTGGCATAGCCTTTTTATCGAATTGCAACTCTATTTCCTGACCGGCAATCAGGCATTTAATGATTATTCTATCCATTGTTATATTGCGTTTAAGAAATTACGGGATTTGGGAAGATTGGCAGTTTGGCAAATTTGAGCACTTCTAAACTGGCAAACCCAAACTCTGCAACAACTTTCCCAAGTATCAAATAACATCCGGCCCCACGAAATGGATAAGTAGGGGTATTGTTAGGAAAGTGTACCGTGTCGAATGTGTTGCCTTCTACATCGAGAAAGTTACCAAACCACATTTTTTGATTGTATTTCGTATGAACTGTTTTTTCACATACGTACAGGCCTACCATTTTTACCTGCTGGCCAACATGATTGATCAGATCATTCGCACAGATTTCACCTCTGTAATCTGTTTGCAAAAGTTCAAACATGGTCATGCTAACGGGAAAACCCAGCAACTCCAGTTCATGATACGCATTCTCTAACCGCGTATTGACCAAAACAGGAAGGGAGTAATTCTTAGTTTCAACCTTAAATAACTCCGCATTATTATTAGGCTTTGTTTTCGCACCTAATAACAGGTGTATCGCCCAAAGCAGTTCCTTTTTACTTTTTCCTGTAAATCGTAGCGCACCAACACGAATCAGCGTGATCGTTTGCTCTAAACCAATCCCCGTTCTTTTTACAAAATCTTCTAAGCTTTGATATGACCCATTTTGACGGCGTTCTGCCGGGATCATTTCAATAAGTTCCTCATTTAGGCCGTGAATACCGACAAATCCCAGATAAACATCGACTCCTGAAATATTCACCAGGCTGTCACTGTTATTCACGCATGGCAAATGAACAATGCCTCCCGACCTTTGCAACTCCTGCACGTACAACGCCCGGTCATAAAATCCCCCGTAATTATTCAGCACTGCAACCATGAACTCCCGCGGAAAATAGGTCTTCAGGTGAAGGCTTTGATAGCTTTCTACAGCAAAGCTGGCCGAATGTGCTTTGGAAAAACTGTAACCCGCAAAAGAGGCAACCTGCCGCCACACCTCTTTAACTACTGCCTCCGGACGGCCCAAATTCAACGCACCTTCATGGAAACGCTCCACCAACCGGTCAAATTCTTTGTTTGAACGGTATTTGCCGCTCATGCCGCGCCGGAGGATATCCGCATCCGTTCCGTCCATGCCTGCGAAATGAATACAAACTTTAATTACATCCTCCTGGTACACCATCACACCATAGGTCTCTTCAAGCTGTTCTTTCATCACCGGATGCAGGTATTTCACTTGGTCCGGTGCGTGATGATTTTTAATATACTCGCCCATCATTCCGGAACTGGCTACGCCTGGCCGGATAATCGAACTTGCGGCGACCAACACGAGATAACTATCACACCCCAGCTTACGGTTTAGCTGGATCATTGCCGGAGACTCGATATAAAAACAACCTTTCGTGTTTCCAACCCGCAAATTGGCGTTGACCACCGGATCTTTCATGAAATTTTTGACCTGGTGAATGTCAATCTTACGTTGTTGATTTTCCTCAACCAGTTGAACCGCCATTTTAATATGTCCGATTCCCCGCTGACTGAGGATATCATATTTGTCAAATCCAATCTTCTCCGCTTCGTACATATCCCACTGTACGGTAGCCATCCCTTTTGGAGGCAGATCAAGCGCGGTATAATAAGTAATGGGTTCTTCTGTAATCAGCACGCCACCGGCATGAATCGAGCGCTGGTTAGGCATATTGGCCATCCGCTCATAAATGGCGGTGATCTTTTTAAAGGCATCGTTATCACGATTGAAAGCCAGCCTGGTTGGATCAGTAAAACCATCAATTTCAGCTTTGGGCAGGCCCATTACTTTGCCAATTTCGCGGATAATGCTCCGATCTTTGAAAGTTGACATCGTGCCTAATAAGGCAGTATGCTGACTGCCGTAGCGCTTAAATATATAATCCTGCACATCTTCCCGTTCATCCCAGGAATAGTCGATATCAAAATCAGGCGGTGAGGTCCGTTGCGCATTCAGGAACCGTTCAAAATAAAGGTTCAGCTCAATCGGGTCCACATCAGTTATTTTCAGGCAATACGCGACAATGCTGTTAGCGCCAGAACCCCGGCCAACATGGTAATAGCCCTGAGAACTGGAATACCGGATAATATCCCAGGTGATGAGGAAGTAGGCGCAAAAGTCCAATTCATAAATAACCTTCAATTCATGCCTAACCCGGCGCAACGCCTCTTTGTCAGATTTACCATAACGGTATTCCATACCGCTCAAGGCCAGCTTCTCCAGCAACTCCCGGTCGTTTTTTTTGTTACCGGTGAATGTTCTCCGATTTAAATTGATGCGACCTTTGGGATAATCCATCACACAGCTGTTCATGAGGTTGCGTGTATTATCCAGTATAAAAGCATACCGGGCAAACTTAGCCTCTAACTGTCCTGGCGGAAGAAACATATCAGTTGGCGCACATTTATCGTCCGGTGTAACCTCGGTCAGTACGACGTTCAGATCAATACCCCGCAAATATTCATGTAAGCGATATTCGATCTTATCGTTTACGAACACCGGCTGTAGAGCCAGGAGTTTCTGTTTGATGCCTGTCAGATCAGTGTTAAACAACCGGTTAAGCTGATGGTAACGAATGCCCAGGTATTCATTTTCTTTCAGCGGTTCCTGGTGGCCGTATGGGTAAACGATATAAGCATTTGTAAACGCTGGTGCGAGGTCAGGTAGGGGCTTCTGCTCCAGGTTGTGTTCGGTCAGGTAATCATTCAACTCCTTCATTCCTTCCTTGTTCCGCGCAATGCCGAAATATAGCAGCTTTTTATCCCGCCTGAACTCCATGCCGGCAATGGGCTTAATGCCTTTCTCATCGCACTCCCGCATAAACTCCATAATACCCGTTGAATTGTTAATATCCGTGAGCACCATTTGCGTTACACCACGCGCAATAGCTTCCTCCACTAATGCCGGGATCGACATTGTGCCGTAGCGTAAGCTATATTGGGAGTGGACATTCAGATACATGGCTCACTATAAATTAAGATTGATACCTGACGCCAGCTTGATGGCATCGGGGCCAAACCGGCGACGGATTTTATCCATCGCCTGGCAAAGACTGTATTGTTCTTCTGATTCCGTGTATAAATCTATCTGTTCAAAGCCATTGACCAGATTGGATAACCGCACACCAACCAGACGTATAAGCAATCGCTTTTGATAAGCCTGTTTAAAAAGCTCTTTAACCTTTTTGATGAGCGGAGCATCCAAAGCAGTATAAGGGATAGTGGCCTGTTTCGTCACATCTTCCCGCGTCGAATAACGCACTGTCACGGTTACACAAGCGGCCTGTTTTTGCTTTTGGCGCAGCTCGAAAGCCAGATCCATCACCATAGAGGTTAGTAAATAATTAATCGATACCAGGTCGATACTATCATTTTTGAATGTGGATTGCGTACCGATGGATTTTTGCTCCTGGTAAGGAATGATCGGCGATTCATCGATACCCTGCGCTTTCTGTAACAGCCAAATACCATTCTTTCCCAGTATGCTGTTCATGTATTCGGGATGTACCTGCGCCAGTTCGTGAATCCGCTTGATACCCATATCACTCAGTTTCACAAAGGTTTTCTCGCCCAAACCGGGGATTTTCCGAATGGACAAAGGGTTTAAGAAAGGCTGTACAACAGCCTTTTCTATATTCAGTTCCCCATTTGGCTTACATTCGTTGGTGGCCATTTTGGAAACTGTTTTATTGACCGATAACCCGAATGATATGGGCAACGCCGTTTCTTTCATGACCATGGCGCGCAATTCTTTAGCATAACGCAGGGTTCCGAAATGCTTGTCCATGCCGGTCATATCGATATAATGCTCGTCAATACTGGCTTTTTCAATCAGCGGCACATTTGCTTTAAGGATATCCGTGATCTCATGGGATGCTTTGGAATACTCATCCATATTGCCTCTGATCCAGATGCCATGAGGACAAAGCATACGGGCCATCCTTGCGGGCATGGCGGAGTGAATACCAAATTTTCGTGCTTCATAGCTACACGAGGCCACTACACCGCGATCCGACAAACTACCGATGATTACCGGCTTGCCTATCAGTTCAGGATTTTTGCGAACTTCGACGGATACGAAAAATGCATCCTGGTCCATGTGAATGATTTGGCGGTCTGTGCTCATTTATGCCCTTGAATTATTATTACACGATCAGTTTTTAATCACATCATGATTGATTTTGTTCGTTTAGAAAACGGAGAACAAAACTAATACTAAAAATATTAGCAAATTGTTTATATTTGAAAATAATTTTGGAGGATAGGCTAAATGGCTGATAACTTGTTTTATAATCCATTTTTACGCATCAAGGAGGATACGATCCGGAAACTGATGGCGATGGGTAAACCGCATGTGGTCATCCAGCGTTTTCAATGGCCTGGACAGCCCTTACAGAAAACGTTTCTGCTTTCCGCTTATGAACAGGAATATGAAGCGCATTTGCATGAACGTGAATTGCGTTCTAATGAAGGTAAAGCACAAAACCTGCTCGATCTCACTCAATATCAAAATATAATCAAACTGCTCAAGCCGGCTGAAGGTATCGGCGTTTTTTTTGCCGGTACCATTGATGCGAAACATGAAGCACGTTTGCAAAAAGCCTATGCCAAAGCCGTTTCAGCGTATATCCATCATATCCGCATGAAAAAGGAAGATCACTACGATGTGCGTATATTTGTTGAATACGGGCGATTAAAAGCGGAGATCAGTTCAGGCGATCAAAGTCACACGGCGCTCTTTTATGATATGATTAAATAAATTCTCATGTGCAGGGATATTAGCTTTCATTCAGAAATACAAATAGTCACCAAGGATTTCCAAGGAATCAAACTGTCGCCCGATCTGGCGCATTATCCAAATGATATGATCCATGTGACATGCGAGAGCTTTCCCACTCATCCAATAGTAGTTAACCGGCAGATGCTGGCATTGGCTAATATGAGTTGGGGTGTTGTGCCGATATTTGTTGACGATCCCAAGCAACGGCAAATACAACGAAGAAACTACGTAAATGCACGCTCCGAGCGTGTCATTGAAGATAAAAGATCCTATTGGTATAAGTTACGCAAGAACCGCTGCCTTATTCCGGCAACCGGTATCTATGAACATCGTAAAGTTCAAGGCTTTAAAAACAAAATCCCATATCATGTCAGCCTCGTTGGTCGTGAACAGTTTTATGTTCCGGCATTGTACCAGGTAAGTCAGGAGGTCGATCATTCTACGGGCGAAATATACAGTTTTGCTTCATTCGCCATGCTCACTCGCGGGGCTAACGAGAAGATGAGCTGGATTCATAACGATGGCGACAACAAACACCGCATGCCTTTATTTCTGACTAAAGAAATGGAACAGGCATGGGTATTGGATGACTTAAGCGATGATGATATTGATGAAATCTTTCACTATAGCATTCCATCGGATCAAATTAAGCACTATCCGGTATTCTCGATTCGGGGAGGTAAAGCACAGCCGGAGGGTAAAGAGCGGGACGCGTTCTACGATTGGGGTGGAAAGTTGCCTGTTTACGACCAGGATGAACCTCCTCAAGTGCAATCCAATTTGTTCTGATCACGTGCAACCCGAAGACTAAGCCCCATATTTTTTAAAATCATTACATAACTTCGACCTATGAACTTTGGGAAAGAAAATATAGATATTTCAAGCTTCGATTATCATTTACCGGCAGATACTAACCTGACCACGGCCACATTAGCAAGCGAAGAGAATGCCAACCCGTTTGTAGCGCATGTTGGGGCACCTAAGTGGGGGTATAAAAATTGGTCAGGAGTCATCTATCCCCATTACACCAAAGACAAGGATTTCCTACAATATTACGTCAGGCACTTTAATGCCATCGAACTCAACGCCACTTTTTATCAGACGATGCCGCCGGAACGAATGGCCGCCTGGAAAGAGTTGGTCAGGGACAGGGCAGATTTTAAATTTTGCCCGAAGTTCCCGCAGAGCATTACCCATATCCGCAGGTTCAAAAATGTAGAACAGCAAACGGACGAATTTTACACGAGCATCGCGGTGTTAAGGGAAAATCTTGGTCCTGTATTTCTTCAAATGGCCGAAGGTACTTCACCAAAAACCTTTTCCGACCTCAAAGCATACTTAGTTACTTTGCCAACCGACGTTCCGCTATTTGTTGAGGTCAGAAATAAAAACTGGATTGATCCCCGGCATAGAGGTGATCTTTTTAGTTTTTTGAAAGAAACAAACATAGGCGCGGTTATCACTGATACCCTGGGTAGAAGGGATTGCCTGCACATGGAATTACCTACGCCACATGCGTTTATCCGTTTTGTCGCCTGTGGTGATGATCGTATAGATTATCTAAGATTGGAAGAGTGGGCCAAACGTCTGAAAATATGGAAGGAAAAGGGACTTCAGTCACTATACTTTTTTATTCATGCCGGTGACGCACCTTCGCTATCCTTGTATCAATTTTTTATAACAACGCTCAATAACCAACTGGGCCTAAATATCAATCTGCCAGGAAACACCCTTGATTAAATAATAATGGAAGAGCAAAACCCAGCATTTAATTTTGATTTGGTTTATGCTGGAAAAGTCGTGAACTGTAAGGTAGTCATGCAGCCACAAGGTTATGAGGTGATTTTCGATGGCCGGTTTATGGCGACGATCGCTCATACGGATGATTGGACGTGGATACAGGAATCCGGGGTTATATTGCCGGACTCAATCATCGAAGAAATCGGCTTGCACGTCGAAAGTGAATACAAATAATTAAAGCAAATTCTTATGCCTGAAATTCCAGATTTGAACGTATTTAGCGCGAACCTGACCAAACGCCTTGTTGGTAAATCGCTTACCGCTATCCATATACTTGTTTCCCGCAAAATCAAAACGACTGAAGCCGATTTTGATGCAGCCCTTACAGGCCAAGTATTAACGGCAGTGAAACGAATCGGCAAACAGCTATTCTTTGAGTTCGGGCAAAATCACCTATTGGGACTACATCTGATGCTTTATGGCTCAATGCACTGGTATGAAGGCAAGAATGAAAACAAGTTTACTATCGTGGAATTGCTGTTTTCTGATGGTACCGGGTTAGCAATAACAGACTGGCAAAAATCAGTAATGTTAACCCTTGATCCGGTTATCTCCCCAGTGCCCGATGCCATGCAAATGCCGGATGGCTATCTGCAATCTGCTTTGAAAAAAAGTGCAAAGCCGATCAAAACGGTATTGACCGATGGTAAAACAGTTCAGGGTATAGGTAACGCTTATGTGGATGAAATCCTTTACGCCGCAAAAATATCGCCTTTTTCAAAAGCCAATAAAATTCCTGAGAGCAATATTGAAATCCTTAGTCAGGCAATCAGAGGAGTATTAACAGATGCTGAAAATCACATTCTTTTTCTTTTCCCGGACACCATCACTGAAAAAGAGCGCGATTTTTTACAGGTACACCGCCCGAAACAAACACTTACGCTTAACGGTGAACCTATTCTTAAAGCAGAACTTGATAAACGTAAGACATATTATACTGGAAGTCAGCAATTATTTGAGTAAAACGCGGTCAATACGATATACCTCAAACTAAGGCTTTTTAAGCATATCAGTTTCTTAACATAATACATAGTTGACGCCATCTCTTTGAGTGGTAAACGACCGTTTTATGGTAAGGGATGAATTGTCAAAACAACCTTAGAGTTTGTTTTGATTTTACTGCGCAGATAGACTGCGCATCTATTTACGTAATTTGTTCTATAATTTCAATCACCATGGAACAAGTTCAGTTAACCGTGCCTGACGGCATTTTTAAAGGTAAATTACATGCTGCGATTTGGCAGCTTCAAAATAAAAGTGATTTCGATAAGCAATTGATCGACGATTTGCTGCTAATCCTGAAAATGGATCTCAGACAGATTAGCGAAGAAATGCTCAGGGAAAATTATAAACCCGAAACGGTAGAGCGCTTTACTAAAATCGACATCATACCAATTACTAATAATAAAGAATTACTTGCCAGAGTACTGGATATACAAATAGTACTTAATCGCACACTGATTGGCAAACATCTCAAAAATGTCGCTGGCTACTATTATGATATTTTTTCGATCAAAGAAGATTTCGAGTATTTGGTTAGATACCTGGCAGTTATCAAACAAGCAAAGGCAATATTTAGTGGGCAGTTAACCGATATTTTTGACCGCCTTAAACCTATCCTTGTGAGCAAACCTTCTCCTTATTGGCTTTCCCGGATTTGTTTTGAGTTAACAATTGTTTTTGGCAAGGAAGAAAGCCAGAATCTGCTTAAAAATCTGTTAGAGAAACGTAAAGCTGAATATTTGTCAAAAAGGGAATATCAATCTGCAATTTGGTGTGTAGATGGGTTACAGGGCATAGGCGTGTTTAATGAGCAAGAACGCCATGTTCAAGCTGCACTTGTTTTGGAGCAGGAAGCTGATCAGATTGTTGCCGAACGTCAGCCCAATACATATTATCCAACACTTTCAAATAAATTGTCTGCTGCGCTGAATTTGGTTTTCGATGTTCAGGAAGGCCAGGAAGTAAAAAAACGTTTAATCGCGAAATTGGAAGCTGCACGATTGGATGACATCAAAATGGTAGCGGTTGGTGGTGCTAAAATAAGCCCGGAAATTGATTACGACAAACTTCTTGAAACCGTTAACCAGATGAATATTAATAGTTTTCAAGATGGTTGGCGAACGTTGTTAGGCATACCTGTTTTAACAGAAAGTCTTTTTAATCCTTCTGGCGCAAAGCCGGAACCCACATTTTTCGATCAATTTTTTGATACTTATATCCGATTGTCCACTAAAGGCAAGCCAATCGGTACAACTAAGGGCGACGCTGCTAAAATGAATGAAGCACGGTTAAATGCCAGAGAAATATTGATTATCCTCTTGAAAATGATCAAAAATAAGATGGATATTTTTGGTATCCCACCGGAAGAATTTATGCTACAGAATCTGGTGGATATAAAAAGTTCCTTTATACCCAATAGCCGGCTTAGGATTTATGCACGTGGTTTGGCTGCAGGTTTTGAAAACGATTTTTTATTGTCGGCTCACTTATTAGTTCCTCAGCTTGAGAATAGCTTTCGGCATGTGGCTGAGCTAAAAAAAATATCGGTAACGAACTACAACCAAGACGAAGAGTTTGAAAACACATTTGGCGGGGTACTGCAAAAGTTAACCGGCGTATTTGGCGAGGAGGTTATAGTGGAGTTACAAAGTTTTTTCCTTGATAGCTCCAATGTTAATTTTAGAAATGAATTGATGCATGGCTTCATGGATGAACGCCGTATCGAGCATTATGCCATCTATGCGTGGTGGTTGACTTTAAAATTTGTCTATCAAACCGAAGGGTATTTTAAAGAGGAATAATCAGTGAATTGAGACAATTGTTTTTACAACTGGTCAAACCTTTGCTATCGCTTGCGCTGGAAGAAAGGTTGGCCAGTTATACAAAGACGTACTAATCATTAGCAAAATTTTACATTTACGGCTGTAGTTCGGTTGCCAATATTGAAGCCTTGTAACACGCTTTTTAAAATGATGTGCGGATTCTTTTGAATATATGCCGCCAAACGATCCAATCTATCTGCATTGGGCACCTGGTTAATTACCTCAAATTTGTTTTTTGATGAACGGGTTACGGTAATGCTGAAATCAAACGATTTTGGTTCATCCTCTCCATCATTAATGACAGTTGCTTTGATCTTTTTCCCTTTATCTACTTCAATGATAGTTGTACTTTCTACCCGTATTTCTCTACCCACAAAGCCAGCAGCATATTTTAACCGCTCCGCAATCGGCTGATGATTGAGATGTTCATCAGCCAGCCAAAATAATTCATTAAAAAATTCCCGAATCAGCTTGTAAAACGGCTGTAAGAACTCGATGTTTTTGATACGCAAAACGTAGTAACGTTTAACCTCATCAACGGTCTCTGTCCATAAAGCAGCTTCGTCAAATTCCTGCTCCCAGTCAAGCATATGATTAGAGTCTTTAACGAATTTAGACAATTCGGTACCTTCAATATCCGGAAACTCGCCATTGTTGTGCATGATCTTATTTCTCAAAAGCCTTAAAGGTTGTAGTTTTTCTATGTAAGGTTTAATAGTCGTTACGTTCAGTCCGATCACTTTTTCAAGATACTTTACGATTCCATCCAGGTAGTTCTTTTGTACCAGATCTTCTACCGTCAAAATATGATTCCCTAACAGCCTCAATAACTCCGCAAATCTCCTGAACTGCCCCTCCAGTATAGAATACAGCATAGCAGTGGCAGATTTGTTATAATGGTCGATCATTTCTCGATGATTTCTATCGACAAATTCTTCAGCTGATTGCTCTTCTCCTTCAATATAGGCGAAATTGGCTTTGTGCGCTGCCCAAGCGTTCTTTTCGCTATCATCACCCGAGATTTCTTCATATGCTTCCTTGTAAACTTCATTAGCTGCTTTCCATTGCACTCTAAAAGTATTTTTAATCTTTTCTTTCTCACTTAGATATGACTGGCCATAAAGCGTCATTGTTGCTTCCACATTCCTTTCAAACGTATCAATCATGTCTTCGAGGTGGATCAATAAAGCATCAAAATCAGATTGAGGTTTTCCGTATAGGTATCGTAATGTTAATTCAAAATCCATGAGGTGTGCGATGATAGTTTACGAAGTTCGGTAGAATTCTTAATGTAGATAACGCAAATTTTAAGATTTAGCATTACCTAAAATCTTCGCGCATGCACCTGCTTCGAATTAAGGAAGACGAGAAAAGTGTTAGAGTGAAAAATAAATAAGGAAAAATAGAGCCAAGAAAATGTAATTAATTCACAACCGACTATCGGTTTTCAACGACACAATTAAAAATCCATTAATTCTTTAAGAGGTATGCCAAGTCCCTTAGCCAACTCACTCAAGCTGATAAAAGTCATATTGAACTCGCCCTTCTCATATTTTTTGATCGTAGAAAACTCCAATTCGCACTGCTGTGCAACCTTGCGATAAGACAACTTTTTCTTTTTGCGCAGCGAAGCAACATGCTTTCCAAAGCTTGTAAGAAGTAATTTATGTGCTTCGCTCTCCACTTAAAAAATTAAGAAAAGCGAAAATTGACTTTTTACTGCTTAAAAGTGTTGTAATATATTACAACACTTTTAATAATTTTGTAGGTATATTTAGAGACCAATTGATTAAACCCGGTATTCTAAAAACAACTGAATGCCATTCATTTAGCAAGGAATGAGGACTAAGGACGACAAAAAATTGCCGCCGACAATTGCCACAAAAACTGGCAATAAAAATCGTAGACAGCTATATTTTGGTATAGCTTTATTGTTATTATGGGGGCTAATATATATGGTTATTCATTTAGGTTGGATTAAAACCTAAATAGTGAAATTGAGTAATTCCTTCGGATCTACTTCAAGAGCCTTAGCAAGAAGTATTATTCGTGACAATTGCAAATCATACAATCCTCGTTCCCATTGAGAAATTTGGGAACCGTCTGCAAAACCACATTTGATGCCAAGAGTGTCCTGAGTTAATTTCTTCTTTTTCCGGACTGAAGCAAGGTTTTTTGCAAACTCTTTTTTTATGTTTTCGATGTCTAAATCCATCACCAATAATATGATGGGAAGTTCAGAAGTTTATTTCAATTAAAATTGGAGGTATAACTCCACTTTTAATTGAAATTATTATATTTGTTTTGCAATTCTTCTCGTAATAATTGAAGCAATTGCTTTTGTCTCGGAACAGAAACCCGCGAAATTTCTACCCGCGAGACGTAAGTGATAGCCCATACCATAGGTATATGCCATAGGTGTGGGCTCGCTTATCGTGGGTGGGTCCTTCGCGGGTACCTTGTTTCGGTAAGTTGAGTCCGCCCTATGGCATTTACATTCGACAAAACATTAACTGTTTAGTATGGGAGCAATAAATTTCGATAACAGTCCTTCCTTAGAAACACCTTTTAAAGATGTATTGGCTAATTTTTTTGTAGTCAATACTCCTGAAACCATGAAGGTGTTCGCCTGGAAAATCTTTCAATGCTGGACATTAAAAGATTGCAACCAGAAAGCGGAAATCTCCGACGAAAAGCTTGCCCTGTTCTTAGATCAGTTAATTGGCCTGGTGGCTGCTGCGTACAACGTTCACCAGGCTAACAATGCAGCCGAAACTAAGGAAGGGTTAACTAATCCCACGTAAAGCACAATCCGAACCTGGACGCTAATTATATATGAGTGGATAGTCAAGGCAGTTATGGTACTCAACGATGAAGAATTAAAGGTTTTAGTCATCGCGATAAAAAATGGCGACGAAATTGCCTTTGAAAAATTTTACGATATACATAGCCGCAATCTTTACAGCAGAATTCTGCGCATCATTAAGGATGAAGAAATCGTTCAGGAGATTCTTCAAGATGTTTTCCTAAAAATCTGGACAAAACGCGATACACTCGACCCCGAGAAACCAATAAAAGCCTATCTTTTTAAAATCGCCGAAAACTTAGTATATAAACATTTTAGAAAAATTGCTCAGGATCAAAGACTTATTGAGCAGTTAATAGAGAATAATATCGACTACGTATTACCAGTAGAAGATAAAATAATCGAAAGCGAAACCAAAATACTCATCAATAAAGCGATAGAAAGCTTGCCCCCTCAACGCAAGATTGTTTTCACCTTATGTCGCTTAGAAGAAAAGAGCTACAAAGAAGTAAGTGAACTGCTCGGGATCTCCGTTTATACCATCAACGACCACCTGGTAAAAGCCAACAAATCAATAAAGCAGTATTTTCTTGCCAATCAACATTTGGCTCTCCTGGTAATAATCCCTAAAATTTTCAACCATCTAAAATAATTTTTAATTCACAGCAGTGAGAATTAATTCAATTCGGATAATAGCATTAAACGACATTGAATAAAGTGGATTTAAAAGCCCTCCTTGATAAATATTTAAACGATCAATGCACCGCAGTTGAAGCAGCATTATTATTTAGTGAAATTCAAAAGCCCGAGAACGAATTATTAATAAGAAATTTCATAGCGGATGAATTAAAGGGTGATTCGGCTGCGGCTGACCGCCTATTTGTAAATGAGAAAGCTATCGAAACTGTAAAAATGTCGCTTTTGGCCTCGGTTAAAGATGTCAGCGGGAAGAGCAATAAGAACAATGATTTCAGTACCAGGTTTATTAAAATCTTTTTATCTGCGGCGGCAGTATTTATTTTGATGGCCAGCGCTACGATTTATCTCATTTACCGCTCTGAACTCACAGTAAATAAAACGATCAGAGCAGATTTCAAAATGCTGGCGACAAATATTGGTGAGAAAAAAAGAATACAACTTTACGATGGAACTACGATATGGCTTTGTCCATCCAGCAAACTTAAATACCGGGATCAGTTAATAGGTAAATTTCGTGAGGTTAGTTTGGATGGCGAAGCTTTTTTTCAGGTTGCAAAAGATAAGGCACATCCATTTATCATACATAGCGGAAACATGAAAACGGAGGTAGTTGGCACTTCCTTCGATATTACCTCTTATAGTAATCTCAAGATATTTTCAGTTTCTGTAGTTACCGGCATAGTGAAGGTAAGTTCCAATCAACCTCAATCTGCTCTTACTAAAAATGTTATCCTAAAACCTGGGCAAAAAGTCCTCTTTAACCGAAGCGATTTAGAGCTAACTGTTAGTTCGTCTAAAGTCCAGTCTGTTTTAAATAGAAAATCAGGTATACTATCATATAATGGCACACCTATTCAAGAGGTCATAACAGATTTACGACGATATTATGACGCGTCGATCAAACTTGGCGACAATACTTCAAGTTGCCTGTGTTTCGGAGACTTCGATACATCACAACCATTATCCGTCATTCTCAAGCAAATTTCCGTTTCTATCAATGGAAATGTCATTGAAGAGAACGGGGGATTTGTCATTAATGGTGGTTGTAAAGAGCCTTAAATAAAACGAAACCATAAGCTGCAATAGCCAGCACAGTACCACTTTTCCAGTCAAGAATTTAAAAACTAAAAAGAAATGAAAATTTACTTCATGGGAAAGCTATTGCCTTTCCATCCCTATGTGAGGCGGCCTCCGGCAGCCCTAAATCAAGTTCCCTATGCAATTTTCAAAACACTATTTAAACGCAACTTTAAAATGCCTATTAGACCTTTTTTACAATTAGCTTTTAAACGAATATGTCTTATTGCTCTATGTCTATTCGTTTTAATCCCTCTGACTCAGACTAACAAAGCTTTTGGTCAGGATCTCAGTAAATTAATTTCGGTTGATGTAACCGATAAACCACTCAAGGATGTTTTAACGATAATCGGAAAGAAAGCCAAAGTGGGTATTATTTATAGTAATGTAAGTGGAAACCTAAATGCGAAGTTAAGCCTGCATGAAACAAATCAACCATTAAAAAAAGTACTTACCGACTTACTTGTTCCACTTGATTTAGACTTCGACATAATTGGAAATCGAATTGTGATTAAGTCGAAAATTATAAATACTGAAAAACGTGATCTGTCTTCACAAAATTCTTCGCCAACAGATGGCCGGAACTTAAAACTTGTTCATGGCACTATAATAAGCGCAGAAACAAAGCTCCCACTGAACGGGGCATCCATTTATCTCGACAATAAGATAATCGCTCAAACAGATCCGTCAGGTGTATTTTACTTTCGTACCAGTGATACCACCGGAACTTTTCGAATTGTATTTATTGGCTACGCTTCACAAGAAATAAGTTTTGATCAACGGAAAACAGGGCCTTTCAATATTACTTTAATTCCTGATCAAACCTCCCTTAACGAGGTGGTTATTTCAACTGGCTATCAAAATATCCCAAAAGAAAGATCATCCGGATCATACGATCTAATTGATAACAAATTATTAAATAGAAACCCTGGCGATAATATTCTCAACCGCCTCTCTGGTATTGCAAGTGGCCTGCGTTTTAATGGTGAAGCTAATACCAATATCGCCACAGGTTCGGACTCCAGGTTTCTCGGCATTAATATTCGGGGAGTTAGTACACTCTCTGGTAATGTTAGTAGAGATCCACTCATCGTAGTAGATAACTTTCCTTATGAAGGAAATTTAAGTAATATCAACCCCAACGATGTAGAAAATATAACGATCCTTAAAGATGCCGCAGCAGCAAGCATTTGGGGCGCGAGATCAGGTAATGGCGTAATTGTAATTACTACTAAAAAGGGCCGTAAAAATCAGAAGATGTCAGTTGAGGTGAATGGAACACTGACATTTCAGAATAAACCAAATTTATACTACGATAGGAATTTTCTGCCATCATCGGATTATATAGCCTTGGAAACTGATCTTTTTAAGCAAGGCTATTTTAATACCGCCATAAATGATGTTTCTTATTGGACTCCCGTTTCTCCTGTAGTTGATTTACTCGCCGCAAGCCAGGCCGGCACCATTTCACAAGCAGATGCAGCAGCAAGGATTAATTCTTTAATGAATCAGGATGTTAGAAGGGATTACGAAAAATACATCTATCGAAAATCGGTTAATCAGCAATATTCCATTGGAATGCGAGGAGGCAGTGAGCAGAATGCATATACAATGTCTTTGGGCTATGTAAATAATCAAAACCCGTTGATCAGAAATGGATTTAACAGGTTGACGGTAAATGCACAGAACGTTTATACCCCAATTACAAATTTATCGATTACGACTGGTCTAAATTATAGCAGAAATGTCACTGCTCTAAACAATGCGCTAAATTATGGTACTGGAATCTCCGTCGGAGGCAATATTGCGGGAATATATCCTTATGCTCAATTTGCCGACAACGATGGAAATCACTTGGCCATTACGAAAGATTATCGGGCAAGCTATGCAACTAAAGCAACGTCCAGCGGTTTGCTTAATTGGCTTTATAAACCCCTTGATGAGTTAGGCTTCGGTGATAACACCACGACAGTAAATGATCTGGTACTCAATATAGCTGCTACCTACCGCTTTTTGAAGCATTGGAATATCAACCTCCAGTACCAAAATGAAAATCAACAAGTTGGTGGAAGGAATTATCAAAACAAGGATACATATGCCGCACGTACCTTGATCAATCAATTTACAAAATTGAATCCCGGCGCTTCACCAACATATCAGGTACCCGTTGGCGGTATATTGAATCTCTCCAATAATCAATTAATAGCCAATAATGGGCGTGCTCAACTAAACTATGATCAAACTTTTGATAATAAACATGAAATTACTGGTTTAGCCGGTGCAGAGATAAAACAGCTCCAAAATATTGGATATAATAGAAATTTACTGGGTTACGACGACGAATTTGGTACAGCTGTTCAAAATCTCAATTATAGCGACTATGTGCTGATCAATCCATCTGGTTACGGTGTTATACCATCTCCTGGCGGGAACATTTATGGCTCAACAAATCGGTATTTGTCCTATTTTGCAAACCTCGCATATACCTATGATAGTAAATACACGCTGACCGCAAGTGGTCGTAAAGATGGCTCAAACATCTTCGGGGTTAAAACAAATGACCGGGTGACGCCCTTGTGGTCAATAGGTGCAACTTATGATATCGCAAGAGAAAAGTTCTACAAAATAGATTGGTTGCCAAGCTTGCGTTTAAGAGCGAGTTATGGTTTTAACGGCAATGTTTACAATGGCTCAGCTTATGTTACAGGTAGGTACGGGGCAAGCCAAATTACGGGTGCAACAGCGATCTTAAACCTTACAGCACCGAACCCTGAATTACGATGGGAAAAAGTGAAGAATATAAATTGGGGCATTGATTTTGGGACAATCAATAACCGCGTTACAGGAACAATTGAATATTATATCAAAGATGGCAAAGACCTGATAGAAAGAATTCCGCTTTTTAGTTCAAGTGGCTTTTTAGCTTTTAACGGCAATGCGGCGTCAACAACAACAAAAGGGTTTGATATTACGCTAAACAGTAAAAATATTACTGGCAAGTTTCAGTGGATTACCAGTCTCTTATTTAGCACCTTAAAAGATAAGGTAGTCAGCTATGACCAATCGTTAACCAATACCTCTATTCAATCTGTATCCGGCATGCCCGTTGTTGGCCGGTCTATCTATGGACTATACAGCTACAAGTGGGCCGGACTCGATCCGACAAATGGCGATCCGCAAGGCTATTTAAATGGTAAGATTAGTAAAGACTATACAACTATCATTAATAACTTCAATTCCGATAGTTTAAAATACAATGGATCATTACGCCCAACTGTATATGGCTCTATTAGAAATGAATTTTCATACGGTCCATTATCCTTATCTGCGAACATCGGTTTTGAATTTGGCTATTTCTTTCGAAGACCTTCAACAAGCATCAATGCTGCAGATATCATCTCGGCAACCGGTTCTCAAAATATTGATTATCAACAACGATGGAAAAAGCCCGGAGACGAAGCCTTAACAAACGTACCATCAGTAATATATCCGTCAAATAACAATAGAAATACATTTTATAGATACAGCAGTGTATTGGTGGATAAAGCAGATAATATTCGACTGCTGGATGTTCGGTTTGCCTATGTATTAGATAAGAATACCTTAAAAACATTACCATTTAAAAAAATAGAGGTGTTCGCTTATGCAAGCAATCTTGGAATTATTTGGCGTGCAAATAAATATGGCATAGATCCCGATATCTCTGCTTTAGGATTCAATTCAATTCCTACACCATTTACTATGGCCATAGGATTCAATGCAAATTTTTAATCTTTTTTAAAATGACAATCTTATATACCTCAAAATATAAGCGGATACTTTTCAGTATATGCGTACTATCCCTTATTATAAATGCTTGTAAAAAGCAAGATGACTGGTTAAATGTAAAAAGCATAAAGTCTGATGTAACCCCAAAAACGATGGCAGACTTCCAAGCTATACTTGATAATGCTACCCAATTTAATACTTATGGTTCTATAATTGGCCTGATGGGTACTGATAACTTATATGTGCCTGATGTGAACCTGGATGCGGAACCTCAGTTGGAAAGAAATACATATTTATGGGCCAAAGATATTTATCAGGGAGCCACAGCGTATGATTGGTATTACTTATATCAATCTGTCGAATATGCAAACGTAGTATTGGATGGGCTCTCCAAACTTAAAAACCTCGACGGCAACCAGGTACAGGCAGACAATATCAAAGGACAGGCGCTGTTTTTTAGGTCTTTTGCATTTTACCAGCTATCTCAACTTTACTGCAAACCATACAATAAAGCAACAGCCACAGTTGACGCGGGCATTCCTGTTAGATTAACATTAGACGTAAATGTCAAAGTATCTCGTGGCAATGTTCAGCAATGCTACGACCAAATGATCGGTGATCTAAAACTCGCTATATCATTGTTGGCTACCTCACCGCTATATAAAACACGGCCAGCCAAACCAGTTGCCAACGGATTATTGGCAAAAGTTTATTTATCGATGGGCGATTATCTGAACGCGTTCAATTACGCTGATGCTGCCCTGAAACTCAATGGTGATTTATTAGATTTCAACACGCTTAGCCAAACGTCAACTGCACCATTCCCAACGTTTGCTCAAGGTAATGGGGAAATAGGCTTTTATGCTTATTGCTATGGCACCTCGATGACGGTCAATGCAAGTTATGCTTTAGGTAAAATTGATCCTAACTTTTATAACACCTACGACGATTCAGACTTACGAAGAGGCTTGTTTTTTACAACTGATGGAAAAGGCTTTTACAGACCCAAAGCCGGTTTCGCTGCGAGAGCAAACAACTTCTGCGGTATCGCTAACGATGAAATTTATCTGATCAGGTCCGAATCGGCTGCACGAACTGCCAATACTGTTTCTGCACTCGCTGATTTGAACCTGTTACTTCAAAAAAGGATTACTACAGCTGCATTTAAACCATTTACAGATACTGATCCCGAGGCATTACTTTCCAAAATTCTTTCTGAACGACGAAAAGAATTACCTCTTACAGGTAATATCCGATGGGAAGACCTAAGACGGTTAAATCAAGATCCCCGTTTTGCAAAAACATTACAACGAACTTATAAAGGTGTCACCTATACTTTAGCACCGAACGATAACCGCTATGTATTACCCTTACCAGTAGATGAAATTCTGCTTCAAGGGCTTCAACAAAACCCACGCTAAATGAAAAGGATATCAAATAAATGCAGACTTACACTGTTAATCATTATAACCGTCCTTTTATTGCCATTGTCGGCATTCTCTATTGACATTTGTAATGCTAAGAAAAGACAACTGGTTGAAATATCTGTGAAGTATCCGGAGGCGGAAAACGGCAATCAATTACGCTTAAGTATTTCGACTAATACGCCTATATTCAACTTAGCCGGAACAACAGAGTTTAAGGATATTGTTGCTGATGCCGATTATAAAGGACATTATAGATTTTATATAGATCTGACTCAAAAACAAAAAGAAGCCGGGCTATACATCTCAATCGTTGACTTGAATAATGGTACCGGCAAAAAAATTAAAGGCAATCGTACCTTCGCAATATTGTCGAATTATTATGCGCAATCGAGGGACTCAATAACCATAAAAATTGCCAGGAAACCAAAATACGGAAGTGGCTCAGCTGTAGTAGATAATTACCAGATTCGGTTCAAGGGAAAAGGAGCATTAAAGTATGAGTTGCGGGCCGGTATTGATTCAATTAAACAAAGTAAAGATTTAGCAAACGATTATTTGAATGCTGACTTGACCTACAATATGCGGAATGGGTTTAATGCGATTAGAGATGAATTAAGCACTAAACTTTCTCATTTTTCCAAACAAATTGATGATCAAGCCTTGGAAGAATTAAGGTTGCACGCATTCTATTCCGTTAAATCAACGGAGTTGGCTATAATAAACAATGCAGTAAGTAGACAGTTTCGGCAAGCCTCAGTTGCATCAAGATTAAAATTTGCTGAACAATTGGATAGGTGCGATACAGTAAAATGGTCATCTTTTCGAAGGAAATCCTTATATAACAGTTACGATTTTTGGGTTGCAGAATTAGAAAAATATCGTACTGTATCCCTTTTATGCTCGGGCAAATCTACACCCGACAGTACAGCAAAATATTTTAGAAGCATATCCGATAAAATGATTAAAGAACGGATAGCGTTAATCTCTGCAAATTATTTTTCAGCTTCTATGATGGACAGAGAAGCTTATTTACGAAGTATTTCTCCGCTGATTACAACAGCAGAGGGGAAGGAACAGCTTGACAAATTATGGAAAATTTCAATCGGTCAAGTGGCGTACAACTTCTCCTTGAAAGATATGAATGGTAAAAATGTAACGCTCAATCAATTTAAAGGGAAAATCGTATTTATGGATTTTTGGTACACGGGATGCGCGAACTGTATAAATTACTTCAATAATGCTTTAGCCAATGTGGAGGAGGAATTTAAAGGTCGATCTGACGTGATTTTTGTCTCCGTGTCCATCGATAAGAATGAAATACAGTGGAAGAAAAGTGTAAGATCAAATAAGTACACTTCAGCCAATGTGGTTAATCTTTACACTAACGGTCAAGGTATGTCAAATGAGACTATCCGATATTACGATATACATAGTTTTCCTTCGATCTTTATCATCGATAAAAATCAAAAGATTTTTAAAACAGGTGATAGCTTAAGGGACAAATCTGCCTTAATTACGGCAATTAATATGGCTGCTAATCAATAATGAAAAACCGGGATCAATTTAAACAACCGATCCCGGTTTTTTTTACCTCACAAACGTACCTTCGATTTCAGTTACCTGAGTGGGGCTTTTAGGAATCATTTTGCTTGCGTTCGGCTGCAATTCTGTTTGTATCTCGCAAACAGTGCTGCCAGAATTACAATGTGAGTTAGCAGTTAGCGCCGTAACCTGATAAGAGTTGGCGGTTGTTGCAACTACACCCCAGGTAGTACCGGCCTGGTGTTTAGGCGCATTCATAGCGTAAGCACCACCAACACTCATAATGGTTACGATAGCAACCATCGCAATTCTTGCTTTTTGTAAAAAGCTTTTTTTGTTGTTTAACATAACTTAGAAATTTAGATAAATTGTAATGCCTACTCTTTTCGCAGGTTTTCAGCTTTGCCCTGATTCGTTGCGCAGTGAATATCTTATAAAGCCGCTTTACTATAGGAGGCTTGGTTGGTTTGCTCATGTTTATGATAAATCCAAATGCCGAGAATGGCGAGTAGTAAAAAGAAAAGATTGAAAACCAGGTGCGCAGTCCAACTCATTTGTTGGAACACACCTGCACAGCCGCAGGGGACTCTCTCAAAAACGTTAAAAACCGCCAGGCTAACGTATATAGTAAAACTTAACATAAGAATGGCGGAGGCATATAAACCGAATTTCCTGGATTTAATGCGTAGTAGCGATACTCCGGTTATGATTTCCACCAATGGAACCCCGACAACAAGAGAAGGGTCAACTATTTTTGGAAATGGTTGGTTTCTGATCGCCTTGGTAAAATGATGCATGTCTACTAACTTGCTGAATGCTGTATAAAGGAACATTAGCGCCAGAAAATAAATGATAATTTCATACAGCCATTGAGATCGTTTCATGGTTCAGGTTTTTAATGTTGGATATTCTGTTTAGAACAGTAGCATGTACGGTTTGAATTGAAGGCCTGTCAGTTCTGTTATAGCTCAGGCATTTTAGGATGAGCTCCGTGAGTTCTTTTTCGTCAGTTAATCGAACCAATTTTGATTTTAGCTGATGATGGTTGGTGGTGATAAAGTCCCAGGTTTTGCAACCGGTCAACACAAAACATAATAAGGCTCCGAGGGAGTAAATGTCCTCTTTAGGATCAGGAACAGCATGCTGAACTTGCTCAGGTGCCACATACCCGAATGTGCCGAGTAGAAAAGGCGGGTTAGGTTCGCCTTTTTCAAGCGAGTAACTTAGCTCAAAGTCGATCACACATAACTTTCCATCATCCAATAGTATAAAATTACTGTCAGTTACATCGCGGTGAACAAAACCCGCTTCGTGGATGCTTTTAATCAATTCAATTGCCTGAAGAAAATAACCGAGTATCTTGATTTGGGTAGGATAATTAAGTTCTGTCCACTGCTTGCCAGCTAAAAAAGACCTGATAACGTTGCCGAGAGAATCACCGTCAGCGTAATTGAATACCAGGTAATGGTAATCGTTTGAGGTAAAATAGTCAATTACGTCAGGCGTATAAACTTTGCCTTTTAAATTTGCATGAACTTCTTTTTGCCATTCCAGCCGATCTTTCATATCTCGGTCGAAATGATCGTCCAGGGCAACGGGATTACCCTGCTTGATAAGGCACCAGTCAAACTTTAGTCCTTTTAGGTTAATAGCTTTGTAAATATTGCCTTTGGCTGCACTTCTTAATAACTGTATCGGCAGATAGGCTTTGCCAATCAAGCCCAGGCGATTTTTCTTTTTTCGGTATTGTTTTTTGTATTCAAAGGGGAACTTTTTAAGATCGGGTGCTGACAACACAAGTTCCTTGTTGTCATTGCGTACAACTTTTTGAATATAAATTACTTCACCGACGCGTTGCGCTTGTATAACTTCAGGTCCTTTATGAAATGCGGTTACAGTTTTTAACTCTTCTACCAATCCTATGGCCTCATTGAGGTTGTTCGGAAAAATAGTGATCACTTTACCGACTTCTTCATCACCGTAGGCTCCGGCATTTAACCGATATTGGTCATGCTGACCTTTTATAATCCGATAAGCGGCTTTGCTTTTCTTAAGTAACTGTAGGATGGCTTGTATAAAGGTTGGGGCATCCACAGTTCTCGAACTGATATGGATGACATAACCAGAGTCAGCCAACGGTTTACCAACTAACAGGGTTTTCTCATCCTCCTTAAATTTAATACCTGCGCTTTTTAATATCGGCACATAAGAAACGAGATGTACGGTAAATGCCTTTTCCATAGTAGCGATTCGTTTATGAATTCAAAACTATTCCGGCTGCGGGACAGAGATTGTCACTCTGTATTTTTGATGAAATATTTTTTTATTTTCTTATCATATAATATATCATGGCCCTTATCACGGAGGTTCTGAAGCATACGCTTAACAGTACGTGTACTGACATCAAATCGCTTGGCGACTTTTTCAATTGATCCAAAACGGCCTTTTTCGATAAGTTCTAAAATATATTCCAGGCGTTTTTCATAGGTTCTGTAATCCATAACCAATCCCTTTTTACAGTCGGTTTAGAACCGTAAAGATGAATCGCAATGGCCTAATGCGCAATAATTCAGGTTTTTAATTTATTAGTCCAGGTTTTTTGAAATGTCCCTGTAAACAATACCCTTAGCTAATGCCGATTCATGTTTTCCTTTTAACCGCTTGTTATTAGGTTTAAGTAGTTTGAAGAGCGTGTTTACATAACGCCCCAAATTGATACCTGACCCATACTTTGAAGGAGGCATTAACACGAAAATGGAGATTTCCAGTATTTCGGCAATTTCATATAACCTGGGAACCGTCAATACTGAGGTGCCGCGTTCGATATTGGAATAGGCGGGTTGTGATATTTCCAGCATAAACGACATATAGGTCTGCGAGTAATTCTTGATTTCCCTTTGGATGCGGATTCTTTCTCCTACACTATCTTTATGATGGGGCGTATTATCCTTATTAAAGCCGGTTGGTTCCATAATATTGTTTTATCCTATAAGCAAAAGTAATAAATCATAAGTTAAGCTTTTAGCTTCCCGGCGCACATCTGTCCAATTTTAGCCCGGTTCCTAATAGGGGGAATCACTAAAATTTTCAACGTATGAAAGACTTGACAGATGAACATGCTGATGAATTAAAGGGCGGCGCTGCCTCTGGTATGAGTTGTGGATACAACATCGTTGTATCTGCTTCTTTAGGTGGCTTATTTGGTGGCGCTGGTGCTGTAGTTGGTGCAGTGGTAGCAGCTACCGGGCCTTCGTGTCTTGGTTTGTGGTAACCAGCAAGTGGTAAGTATTTAATACCCTGCCTGATCGCCGGCCAGAATATACTTTTGGCCGGCTTTATTTTTAGGATAATTTAGCAGGCCTTTTAAGATCATATAATCTACCAGTGAACTAACTGGTCATGAAATAATAGCAGGGTGAAAATTGCACCCGTGATGGCCGAATAAAAATGTAGCTCATTGTTAACCATCGGATTCTTTGTCCTGAACTGGTAAATAATAAACCCGGCGACGAACAAAAATGCACCATAAATATTTTGAATACTTCCGAACATCGGTAAGTAAAAAGCGGCAACATGGGGCTGAAGGATCATATATCCAAACATACTCCCAATGGCGCTGCCTGATGCACCGGAACTGGAATAATCGAAATCCTTATGATATCGAATAGCTATAATTACGGCTCCTCCTAACATACTGATGAGGTAAATCGATAGAAAAAGAAAGCTCCCTCGGGCATAATGGCCGTGTAAATAGGTTTCCAAAGTACCACAGGCAAAGAAGATAACCGTTTCATTGATAATCAGATGTATAGGGTCATTATGTACGAAGTCGGCTGTAATTAGCCGGTAAACTTGCTTGTGGTGAAAAATACTAAAAGGGTGAAGCATGAGGTTGAACTTGACTATCGGGTTAATAAACCCAATAACGCTCGTTACCATGATGAGGGTCATGATGGCTATTGTTATCGGCATAGGTAGTAGATAAGGTACGACTAATATTATAATAATGATTTATTTAAACCATAAGTTTAATTTATAACTTATAATTCATACAAATAGGACATTTCCCGCTGTAATCAGAATTTTACCAAAAAATGTTATAACGTGCATTGCAAAGGTAAAACGATTTTAATAGCATTCATCGCACTTTTATCAACCTCATTCGCTTTGATTGCTTTGACTAACCGCCTGATCCTCACACCGGATTTTTATAAAAGAAGCGGCGATCTCCTGGGTTATGATGACAATGCCTTAACCACCTATGTTAATGCGCAAAAATGGCTTTACTTTTTTGAGATCATCTATCTCGGAATAAAACTAAGCCTGATCTCCCTGGTGCTTTACACGACTTTATATATTGCCAGACAGCCAATCCGCTTCTCAAGTATACTCTGCGTGGTGATTATTGCTGAATTTACTTTTGTATTGTCGGCATTGGGAAAACTGTTATGGTTCCATTATTTTATACCTGATGGTTCGTTGAGCGACTGGCACAACACTTATCTGTTATCCGCACTTTCATTATTTCCTGATGCTCCCGTCGCTTGGTACTATCCGCTGCAAACCTTAAATGTATTTGAAATCGCCTATTGGTTCATTCTGGCCATGGGAATGACAAAAATTACCAGACTCAATTTTGATAATTCATTACTAATCGTCCTGAAGGGATATGTCCCGGCGCTGGTCGTCTGGATGGCCTGCGTAGTGTTTACTACAATGGTATTTTTCCCATCGCAGGCCTAATAAGAAACAACTTATGACCCCAATCGCTTTAATTAAAAGAATCTTTGTAAGGCAAACCACAGATCAGAATTGTGGCTTAGCCTGCCTCAAAATGATTTTTACTTGCTACAATCAAGTCCCCCTAATTGATTGCGATTTACCAGGGCCGAATGAAGCGCTTTCACTGGCACAAATGAAAAAAATATGTGTGCAGGCATCCTTTCCGGCAAGGGCTGTAGAAATGGATATGGATACCCTCATATCTGTCAATAAACCGCTAATACTACACACCAGGAATGAGTATGGCCTTGATCATTTTATAGTTTGTTTCAGTTGCCGGAAAATTAAGGGTAAGCTTTATTTTCTGATTGCTGATCCCGCCCAACAGGTGACCTACTTAACATTAGACGAAATCAACAGGATATGGATATCAAAAGCGGCTCTTTATTTTGAAAATGAACCGAATTTTAAATCTGATAATTATCCTTCGCCCTGGAAGCTATTGCAGGGTATTCGTGCTTTTCCACTAATTCTGATCCCTGTTTTTGGATTGCTTTCAATGATCGCTGCTGCTTTTGGTGTAGGTTTAACCTGGCTATTACAACGGGGACAGATCTACAATAATTTGATGCAGGGCACTCGCATGGTTAGTCTAATTGTATTATTGGTGATCATTTATTTCGCCCGCGCCCTGGCAAATTATCTGAAGCAATTTTTGCTTATTCGCATCAATATAGGCATGAATGCTAAAATGATGCAGGCTATCATCTCTCGCCTTTTTATTAAGCCGCAACAATATAAAGGTCAAAGCTATAATATCTCCAACACCCTTGCCGATATTCAAAGAGTTCAGGCTGCTATTTCTGCCTTTATTGCTGGTTTGTGCTGTGATGGTACCTTTATATTCGCCATGCTCGGGGCAATTTTTTATATGATGCCATACGCCGGGATGATTGATTTGGTATGCCTCATCATCTCGCTTATTTATATTTATAGGTTTTCGTCTAAATATTCTTTTGAAATGGCGAAGCTGAATGATTTCTCCAGGAAAGCAGAAAGTTCATTAAAGGATGTTTCCGGCCTGAGAACGCAAATTTCAAATCAGCAAATGAGCGATGAGATCGCTGGCCAACAACTGGATAATTTCCGGCGTACCATGGGTTATGCAGAAATCCACGGCATGAAAACGGCGCGATTAACACTTTGGCTGGAGATATTGCAAACCCTCAATATGGCCATCATTTTCTTTACCTGTTATCAAACTTTCAATAATGGAGGCACATCCTACGATACCCTAATGATCGTTGTGATCCTCAGTTACATTATGTCCTCATTATTGCCGAAGATATTGAATGCTTTGACAGTTTTAGCCGAAGGTGCTGATGCTGCCATTCAAATCAATACCGTCTACGGCAATTAACTATTTTTTATTCGATTCATTACCTCCGTGAAACACCGGAGGTGGCAACGCCATGCCCTTCACAAGCTTTTTATGTCATCTTACTTTGAACATCATCATATGAATTTAACGTTTGAAACCATCGAAGCCCAGCTGAGAGAGGAACTCCTCAGCTTGCAAAATTATCCGCCAGTGGAGCGTTACAATGCCTCCGTCATCCTGGTAAATAAGGCCATTGCAGACCTGAAAGAACACTTGAAAAAAAATGAGTTTACCAGTCCGCAAGAGGAGATCATCTTCTTCAAGGAGATAAGGCCTAAAATACTGGCTCATAAGCTGCAGGTTTCTGTCGAGTATAACATCAGTGTCAACGAACCAATAGGAACAAGTGATGTGCTGATTAATTACTTCGAGGAAGCGATAAAAGGTTTTCAGTCTCTCTTTAAGCTAAACTCCTTTTATTATCAATACTACAGAAATCATTTCAGCGAACTCGACCACCTTTACTTTATCCGGAACGCAGACCATTCGCAAATACCACTCCCCGAAATAACAGATCCTGAACACACCGATACCACACCAATGAGTGATCTGTTCGCCAAGTTTATCGCTTTTGAACAGGTAAACCAGGTAATTATTTACCGCATTGCCGCACTAATGAACAACTCACCAGTTATTCGCGCGGAAAGTGAATTTGAATTGCGGTGGACTGGCGATGTAATAAATGCAGTTGAACTGGCCTACGGTATTTGGCTGACTGGCCAGGTAAATGACGGCAACGCCAGCCTAAACCAGATAGTCCGATGGATTGAAGCAAACCTCAAAATTTCAATAGGCATTGCGCAACGGAAATTCACGGAAATATCCAGGAGGAAAAGATTGAGCATTACTAAGTTCATTGATCAAATGCGCGCTGCCATACTGGGCAAAGCCGATGAACATAATAGCTGAATTGCTAAAGGGTTGCCGGTAGCAAGGCAACCCTTTTTTTATAATCCATTGCACTCATTAAATTCTGTATGGATTGACTCCACTATAATTTATTTAGCGAATTCTTCAACTTATTATTTAGAGATACTTTATTAATTATTCAGTTTAATGATATTTGCATAAACGCCCTTATCATTATGCCTAAAGCAATACTCGAAATTCAAATATTTATATCTTGCCCAGGTGATGTAGAAGCAGAAAAAAACCGGTTAATTGAGTTTTTTGCAAGCACCGAAATTTCATTGACTAAAAAGGGCATTCCCGCCCATCTTAAGCCACTGTACTGGAAAAGTATTACACATCAATATGATGGTGTTCGCGGACAGACGATCATCAATAATGAATTTGATGGTTATGACCATTATATCGGTATACTGGCGACGCGTTTTGGAACGCCGACAACTGCTGAAGATGGTACCGTATATGGTTCAGGAACAGAGGAAGAATTTAGGGTAGCTGTAAAAGCAAAAAAAGAAAATCCCGACCTGGGCTTGTATGTGTTTTTTAAAAATGTAGAAGAGCCCACTGACCCCAAGCAGAAGGAAGAGTATGATAAAGTGGTTAAATTTAAACATGAATTATATAAAGATGGCTGGGTAAACCACTTTACGACTCCGACAAATTTAAGTGATAAGCTTAACGAAGATCTGATACCGATAATTGAAGAGACTATTCGCAGGCATAAAGTCGTAATTGTAAGTACCTTCAAAGCTGAAGCCGAAGCTAAGTTTGTGGTTACTCCAGAAGGCGTGGCAACAGCATTGGTAACGCTTACTGATGAAATCACCGTCGTTAAAATTGACCACCCTATTCCAAGGACGGTGACATTGGAGGAAGGTGACGAAATCAGCCGAATGTTCTTCAGTGATGATTATAAAAAAGAGCTGACGCAATTATTAACTGACCGAAACCATCTTGTTTTATTAGGTGACGCCGGTTCAGGTAAGTCAACTGAACTTGCAAAACTCGTCGATTTTTACAAGGCCCCAGGATCACTTTATATTCCAGTATTTAGCAAACTGAAGACTTATAAGGGAGGGCCAATAGCTGATTTGCTTCCTGAAGAATTTCAGCATGTTCCGGAGAATACTGCGCTTATAATATTGGATGGCCTCGACGAGGTGGAAACAGAATATTTTAATGATGCGCTGGAAGAGATAAAGAATTTCAGTGAAGCCTATCCATTATGCAAAATTGTCATATCCTGCCGGACAAATTTTTTCGAACTTTCCATCGGAGCAAATAAGGGCTACTTAGAAGACTTTACCATAACCCGTATAAATGAAATCACGCCGTTTGCTATCGTTCAGACAATGAATGAATATGGCATTGATGGTGAAGCATTTTATAATGAGGTAATAGATTGTGAGTATAAGGAGATTGTAACCAAACCTTTTTTCCTGAATATTCTTTCGTCAGTATACCAAAAGCAAGGCAACCTGCGCGGTGGCCGGGCTAAAGTATTTGCGGAAGCGATCAAACTTCGATTGGAGGCCGCTGCTGTAAAGGAGAATTTATCAGAGGCAGATTTAATACGTTGTGAACAATTGTTAACGCGCCTTGCATTAACAATGGAATATATGGGCAGGAATTACTTGACCAATGACGAGTTTGAACGGGTTGTTGCCGCTGAAGCTGATCGTATAATCATTACCAAGTGCTCAATTGTGGCCATTTTTAGAGGCAATTGGTCATTTGAGCATAATAATATTCAGGAGTATTATGCCGCCCGTGCCTTGAGCACGCTGCCTGTTAATTCTGTAAAATCGTTTGTCGCTTTTGCACCTGATTTTAAACTGATCAAACCAAGCTGGTTGAATACGATGTCATTTTTGATTAGTATTTCATCAGATGATCAACGTCAGCCGTTATTGGATTGGCTCATAGCAAATGAACCTGATACACTAATTAGGTTTGAACCTGATCGTATTGACGACGAAACCCGCAACCGAATTTTTTCGGCAATTTTTAAGGAATTTCAGGAAAATGGCTTAATCATCAGGTCTAATAAATTTACTGAAGCAGAATTAGGTCACTTCGCGGATACCCCTGAATCAATGGCCATTGTGAAAGAAGCAATCGGCCGAATTGGTAATAGCATATCTAATAAAATCACGGCACTTCGACTTCTGGAGTACTTTACCCTTAATAGTGAAGAAGAAAAACAGGATGTAAGGAAACTTATTTTGAATTTTATCGATCAGCATCAGGATAAGCCTGATGTAGTATATTCTGCTGTCCATATACTTGCACGATGTGAGCTGGCAGATTCAGAAACAGTTGACAATTTTGTCGCAAAACACAGAACACGTGAGGAAGATTATTACCGTGCAGCACTTTACACCATAATCACCAAAACAGGAAACGTTGACCGATATATTGACGTTTTTTTGGAAGGCATCATGATGATGGGTAAACGCGATCATCAGGCACACAAAAGCAGTTTATGGGATGAGACTGCACAATTGAAAAGAGCATTTGAGGCAATTAGAGAGCCGAGAGCAATTGACACGGCTTTAAGTTTTTTTGAAGAGCCTTATGACCAGCGTTATCGCTTCTATGGCGAAAAAAAGGACGTAATGGAAAGTTTAATAAAACAGGCTATTACGCTTTACCCGGAAGCAAATCAGTTTTACGATAGGATATTGAACATATTTATTAATTATGGCAAAACAAGCGACCGCGATATACTTCAACTTTGCAGAGAATTTTTTGAAAAAACTGGTACCCTGACAAAAGCCTACGATACTGTCTTTCATTTACAAGGTTTACACCAAATTCAAAAAAACCAATTATTGTCTTTAGCCCTTAACGCAGAAACGATTGATTTCATTATCAACGAAATTGAGTCTGGCCGGGTTAAACCTGAAGATATCGTTAGGTTTGCGGAGGAGGCCTACCACCATACCAGAAATACCAATTATGCTCCCGGAGCAAAAGAACTTAAAGAGCAACTGGAACAACGATTAAATATAACTTTTGATGATGCCCAGCTATTGGCGCGTCAGGATAAACGCCGGCAGTATGAACAGGATAGTTTCGATTTGTTGTTTGACGAACCGGCTTTTAAGGCGGAAGCCGACCGCTTTTGGAAAGCTTTAGGTAAGGATGCTGCATCCTGGTCAGATATTTGGGAATTTGCCAACAGCAAAGAATATCATCTTGACGAATATTTTCCGCGATCAGTCACAACCATTATTGGTGAACTTAGCCGGGATACAGGATATATAACAAAGGCTGACGCTGACGCCTTCATGAATAGTGGAATTTCATTTGAAATAGAACGAATCGACAGCATCTATAACCTCCTTAAAAATTCGGGATTAAAAGCAACAGACGAACAAATTGCGTATTTGGAGGATTGGGCCAACCGTACCGCAGCCAGACTTGATATTAAAAGGAGCATCGATGAACATGGCCGGTTTAATGGCTTGTCCTTGATGATCTGGTATTTTGTTAAAAATCAGCACATAAAATTACCGGATGACAAACTGCTTGATTTTACTTTGTTTTACGATTTTATTCAAGGTGATATTGAGAGTTGGTATACGCCCATGGTAGAACAGGTAGGTGAAGAGGCCTTTAATGCCCGTATCATTGAAAACCTGAAGTCAGGACTCAAAGTAGAGCATGTATGGTCGCTAAACGCTGAGTATGCTATTAAAAAAGGTTTGAAAGAATCTTTCGATGCAATAAAATCTGATTTGGTACGGATCAATGAAGTTACTTCTGTCAAGGAAAATATTGCTAAATTATACCTTGAGTCCACCAACGATCACGGGGGCCTTTTTGAAGTGTTGCAACAACTTTCTCCCCAGGACTTCCGATGGGAATTGGTAGATCTGCTATTTAACGGATTGAAGGAGAAAATACACGCTTACCTGTTAGAGATTTTACATTCGGACACCAGTAAGGAATATAAAATCGCCGCCGCCAAACGACTGACCGCTTTGGCTGATGAGGAAGGTTTTAACTATTATGCGGATCACGGTTTTAATAATCCGGATGTCGCTTATCGCGACGACCTATGGCTTAGCTATCTAACAGGTCTGAAAACATTGAACTTCCTGCCACGGTTAACCGCTTTGTTAGAACAAAGCCTGCGGCCCGAAAACATGAATGATGTGTTTAGAAGATATGACGGTAAAGTGCTGGAAGCTTTATTTAATATGGGCCTTCAATCGGAAAAAAACTTAAACGCGGTTACGGCCGCCGTCGGAAATGTAATTGCTAAACGTGCTCCGGAATTAAATTACCTGCTTAACTGGTTGAAACAACTGGACTTTCAGTATAAATTAAATCGTTCTCAGGATGTTAGCCTGGAGGCTGCAATTGTTGCGGTTAATGTTCTCGGTTACCTGTAGAACTATTTATTATTTAGGGATTTTGTCGTAATAATCATTAAGACACTGATCCCGGTAAATGTAAAACTTATGCATATGAGGCTGAAGGATAGCAAAATCTTTCAGCTTCGTTTCTGCTCTATCCCAGGCATCACTTTCCCTTTGATGTGTTAAGAGTGGATTTAGCCTGATTTCATTCGTGAGCGTTGGTTGTGATAAGTGGCCCCATTCATGAAATGAAGACCAAATGATCTCCATATAATCTTTACGATATTTTACACCAATGACCAAGTTTGCAGACCGCCCACCCAAGAGTGGAAAAGGTTCAAAGTGAGAAGATATAAGATGATCATCATATCTTACATGACCTCCACCTTTGTAGAAGGCAAAGAAGGGAAACCTTAAGACTTCCGCAAACGCTTTCAATAAAGCGTACCTTTTAAAAGTTTCTATAAAAAAATGATCGACCTTTTCGATGGCCTGCTCATCGGTCAAAATCTCCATTCCTAAAAATACAAAATCTACATATAAAAGCAATTTTCAGGCGCTGGGCATCCCCTGCGGGCCGGGTGTTCCGCTATATCTCCTCCGGAGGATGCCGCTGCCCCCCCTGATGCGGCTATCGCTGTAGCAAGTTCGCATTCCGCAATGCTCCATTGCTCACCCGCTTCGCTCGCACGGGAAATAGCCATTACAGCGACCGCTTTGCTCTGCACAATACTCGTCATTCCGCTGCCGCTATATTCCTCCCTTTGTGCAGCCGCCGTAAAGGCAATTCCCTTTTCCCTGACCGTGATATGATTTTGCAACGCTTGTTGTGTATTGCAGCGCAATATACACTGCGATGACCTGCCCGGCCTTTCGCTTACGGACGGTAACGGTAACCGTCAGGCGCTCGTGCCGTTCAGGTCGGTTTTCATGACCGCCGCAGCGCTGGTATTCTTCAGACGGCTATCGCCTCATTTGCCTTTTGTTACGCAAAGGAATCCCTCGCCGCGAGCCAAGGCCATGCGGAGTGCCGTCAAAAAAATCTTCCTGCAATTTCAAAGGCTGCGGCTGCGCCGCGATGTGTTGGCAGCGTATTTTTTAGCGTCAGCCTTGTCTCTTTTCCCCGCGCGCAAATAATGGGGTGCTTAACAAAAGGCAAATGAGGCGATAGCCGAATGAGCCAGGCGAAAAAAAAGTATCAAACAAATTTTTAACCCTTTAAAGCGCAGAAAATGAGCACAACAACCAAAAACAGCGGAACTACACAAGGTGCAGCAACCGCAAAAAACGACAGCAAAAAAATCGAAACCACCAACCGCCCGAGCATCCCCGGCAAAGACAATGAAAAAAACGATGGACTTGTTAAAAACGACCCCGCCAAAATTGAACCCGCTGCCCAGGCTGCGCAAGCTGCGCCCACACCGGCAACAGAAACTAAGGCCTCCGCTAATGAGCAACCGGCAACAGGCCATGAGCAACCTAAAACCGAAGAGGTGAAAGAACAGCCCGCAGGAGAAATTAAATTTCTTAAACCTGCCTTGAATTTGGAGCAGACCGTAAAATACGTTGAGGGCCTGCACCGCAAAAATATTCAGCGTTTAGCCTTAATCGCCCGGATCAAAACTTTAGAAGATTTTCAGATCAAACTGGCCGAAAATGCCGACCAACTGGAAAGCAATTTTTATCAGGGTTGCAAACTGATCATTGAGGATGACAAGGGTAACAAGTTTACCACAAACACACCAAACCTCATTGCGATGACTGCACAGTTTGTTTACGATGCCTGTGTGTCTAAACTTTCAGAAATCGAGGCAGAAATCGTTTTTCCTAACTAATTAACTCTTGCCTCCCGGAACTACCGGGAGACTTTTTTTTAACCAACCCATTAAATAGGAATTAAGATGTACGAGCTATTTATCGAGTTAACAAACCAGCTTTTTTGGGACGGCTACGCCGAACAGTTAGCAAAGGAAAACCCCGCAGTTTTCCAGTTTGAATTTGCCGAGTTCATAAACTCCTATCAATTATGAATAAGCATAACGACACCTTGTATTTGCTCATTAAAGTAACGGTAAACACGCCCTACAAGCACATACATAACGCCATTAGCGAACTGCAAAGGGAAACCAATTTGAGCATTACCAGCACCGAAAATGTGCAGGTGCTGAAAACCGAAATAATGGAATTGAAAACCAAATAACATTTACAATCATGCCAGATAATATAAATTTCAATCAACTAACAGGTAAACACGCTTTTATGAGCGTTAAGGAAAGAGCATGGCACGGCCTCGGGCAGGTCGTTGACCGTTACCTGACCAGTGCCGAAGCTATACAGGTAGCCGGACTGGACTATGAAGTAGAAAAATGGTCATTATACGCATACGATCAGCAGGGGCGGTATTCCGATGATCTTTTTGTGCCTGAAAAATTTGCTACCGTTCGCACAGATACAAATCAGGTTTTGGGGGTAATCGGTAGTGAATACGAAATTGTACAAAACCGGGATGCCTTTAAATTTTTTGATGCCATTGTAGGCGGTGGCGATGGCGTTTTATATGAAACAGCCGGAGCATTGGGTAACGGTGAACGTATTTTTATTACCGCCAAATTGCCGGGTTACATTCGTGTTGGTAATGACGACCTGATCGAAAAATATTTGTTCCTCACCACCTCGCACGATGGTTTTGGCAGTATCACTATTGCATTTACCCCAATTCGTATAGTATGTAACAACACGCTTAACGCAGCATTGCGAAATATGACCAATTGCCACAAAATCCGCCATACGGAAAGTGCCAAAGAACGTTTGGAAGAGGCACACAAAATTATGGGCTTCACCAACACCTTAGCCGACCAGTTGAGCGATGTATTTAACCGTTGGTCACAAATCCGCATCCGTGATAAGGAAGTGCTTAAACTGGTGCAATTGGCAATGGCACCAAGCAAAGAGGTGCTAAATAAAATATTGACAGACGAAGCACCTGACGAGTTTTCAAGCAGGTTTAAAAATACCGTTGAACGTATTTGTACCTATGCCTTCACCAATCCAACCCAACAAATGGACACCACCCGCGGAACTTTATTTGGTGCATACAATGCGATCACAGGGTATTTTCAAAATGTATTGGACTACAAAAGCGAAGAGCAAAAACTAAAGTCCGTCATGTTTGGCAATGGCCTGACAAAAACACAAACTGCATTTAATCTCTGCCATGACTTTGAAAAGTTTGGAGGCGGTGATTTTATACTCAATTAATAACAAGGCGGGGGCATTTGCCCCCGCCAAAATTCTACAATCATGAAACACGATTTTGAAGAACGTAAAGAAAACCGCATAATAAACGCTCACCGCTTAGCTAAAAAGAACACCCAGGAAGCGGAAAGCCTGTATACAACAGCCTCAGAAATGGCAAGCGTTATACCTATGGGGCAGCCTATTTTAATTGGCCATCACTCAGAAAAACGAGATCGTAATTACCGAAACCGCATCAGCAATAAATTTCAACAGGCAAATATCAAATTGGATAAAGCTGCCTATTATCAGGACAAAGCAAAAACTATTGAAAATAATGACGCCATATTTTCGGATGACCCTAAAGCCCTGGAAAAGCTGAACGCCAAATTAAATGAATTAAAAAAGGCACAGGAGTTTATGAAGTCTTCTAACAAATGTCTTAGGAAAGGCGATAAAGAATGTTTTTTAAAATTAGAGGCTGCAAGTGAATACCTTTGGGATGAATTAAATAAAACCAGCCCCGGTTATGGCAAAGGATTTGCACATTTTAGCCTCTCCAATAATAACGCCAATATACGCCGTATTCAGCAGCGTATCGACCAACTTAAAAAGCTGGAGGTTAAAACAGCAATCGACGAGACAATAAACGATATACGCATTTTTGAAAACAAAGAGGCGAACCACTTGCAAATCATATTCCCCGGTAAGCCTGATGAAATCACCCGCAAAAAACTGAAATCTGCGGGTTTCCGCTGGTCACCAAGAGAGGGTGCATGGCAACGACACATCAGCCGGAGCGCTTATTTAGATGCTCAGATTATAGTTAAGAATATAACTTCAAAATGAGACATGACAATTTGTTATGAATTTGCATTCAGGTTAGCCGTCCGTAAGAAAAACGGACGGCTATTTAAAAATCACTCCGTTAACGGTATCGGATTCACTTTTCAAAATGCGCTTTGGGATGTTTACCATACCTTGAAAAAACGGAAAGCTGAAATTGTTACTATTTTAAGTGTGAGGCCTTTGCGGGTGGCATTTGCCTTTAATAGTCAACAACAATCAATTAAAATAAATATTGCAGATCACCCACCGGACATACCAGGCGATTTAAACCGGGAATTGGAAATGCTGCCCAAAAAACGCATAGAAGAACCCGTTAAAGCCTTCATTTGGGAGGAGGAACCAACCTTCTATTTTATTTTAAAAAGGCCGTATAACGGCTAATATAGGGGCTGAGGCCCCTTTTTTGATAGGGTTAGACTTCTTTTCTTTGTGATCAAAGAAAAGAAGCAAAAGAAATTATTTTAAGGTAACCTATACGTTCTACTTATAAATTACAACTATATATTGGTATTACCAGATAAGGATTTTGAATCAATTATACCTACCTTAGAAATACTAAACAGAACCGATATGATAGATGTCAAATTTAAATTCAATGATCAAAATCGCGATTTTGGCCTGACAACATTTGTCAACTATGAAAAGGAACGATTGGTTTTTTTCGTACAGTTGGATAATAGCGGCATACTGGTAATTGAAAAACTATCAGGTACTTCCTGGAAGCAAATCTCCGGAGGTACATTTGACGATGGTTTTAGGGATGTTATTATTGAGGCTATCAACAAAATCCACTTATCTAAAATTTGGGATGATGCCCGCCCACTTGAAGAATTGCCAGCACATTATTTAAATTAATTAGTTAGCACTTTAATCTTCTACTGATTCAATATTTAGCGGATTATAAAGATCAATGTAAAGCCGCTCCATCCGGTTATCCCGTTTAGATTTTAAATAAGTTTCTAATGTTGATTTTATGACCGGATGCTTTCTAAATGCGGCAAAGTAAAATTTAGTGGCATAGAGTCCAATCCATCTGACCTTAAATTTAGAATAATCAAAATTGGCAATGTCAAGTAACCAATCGTAATAATCACCGTAACCAAAGAAATTCAAATCGGTAATTTTTTTTAGGTCTATCTCCATTTTAAAGCAGAGATTAAGTAGCATATCAAACATCGGGTATTTATTTTCAGTCTCGCTACCGAGCATGGCCTGAAAATTTGGCCGGTTAGGATCTGGAACAGCCTGAGCAATGAACTTATCCAAATATTTAAGATCTAAGGGCAGATCATAAATACTTGCATAGTAATACTGATAGGCATCAAATTTATGATCAAGTCTCTTTTCCAGTTTATTGATAATCTTCTTTTGAAGGGTTGCAGGTAATATTGGATAAACATATACGCCAATATTATTTTCTCTTCTTTCGTCGTCCTTAGCATTACTATTCATTAAAACCTTTTCCTCAGCTTTTGAAACCTGCAATTTTATACCACGGAATTTTATGGCATTGGACACTATACTAATCCTCGCTTGCGCATAAGCATCTTTTTGGAGCAGTGAAAACCAGAAAAGTCGTTCAAGTGTCGATGAAGCTAACTGAGGATGTTTTTTGACGATAAATGAGTTGACATTTACGTAACAATCAGGTGAATGTAATGGCCCATTGTTAATACAACAAATGATTTGAGATATAACCGTTTCTGCTTCCAGATCGCTCATTTCTACAATCGAAGCTATACAAAGTGTGTTAGCGAATAAGGAGGGGTATTTGTTTCTCCAAAAAAAACCATCATCCGGGCTGTAATTTTTAAAGGCTTCATCTACCAAATGATTGTTTGCGAGAAGATTTTTAATTAACAAATGAAGGTTATCATCTTTTTCCCATGGTTCGTAGGCTATAGATGTAAGCCGGTACTTATTGAAATATCGCCAGATCATTTCCTGACTTCCGTCAAAAATCATCCGATGCAGATGATAATCGTTAATTTTCTGTGGTAGATTGGGGTTTTCGTCTTTCATAGCATAAGCAGCGAAAAGCCCTTCAGTCATTGCATCAATTAGTTGCTTGTATTCACCCCATCTATCAAAAACAATATAATTGCCATTTACAAAAGAATTAAGTTGAGCAACTGAATCAATCAGTTCATTGAAATGCCTGTTTCTGCCAACATTGCCGTCAATAAAAGATTGGTAGTTGTCCCTGATCTTACCAACCGCTTCGTGAATTTCATAAGCTGGCTCATTGATGAAATTTTGATTTTTTATCCATTTTGCAAGCTTCAGATTATGCCCTTTGGTGGCAGATCTTAAAACTACCTTATCCAAATCAATATTCTGATCCGAAGCAGCAGTATTTATAATATCGATATCATAATACCCCCCCTTTATCAATCTTCCCAGTTTAATCAGGTTAAACTGTGTAATGGCATAAATAACCGGCTTTTTCGCGATTTTTGCTTCTTTAGCAATTGTTTTTTGCATTTCAGCTGCTTTAACAAAATTACCTAATTGGTAATGCATGTAGGCAACCTTCATTTTATCAAGTAACCCTTCAGTAGGTTGATTATCAATTGATTTAATTGAACCTGGAATATCTAACTTGTAATACCGGCAAGCGACACAATCACATTCCTGATCCGGGAAATACCTCAATGATACATCCGATTTCCTGGAATCATTTCCAAGCCAATAAATATGATTTTCAGTAAATTTCTTTAAAACCAGCTTTGCTTTATTTTCCGCATCAACAACACCACTGATTAGTGATGGATTTTTAAATGTAATGGAATGGTCATCATTAACCTGAAAAGAGTCGAACAATTCTATCAATTCTTTATTATCAGTGGTTGCTTTGAAAGAATTAATGTATGGAATGAAACCATCAGCCTTTTTAAAAGGTTTATTTCGGATTAACAGGTGCCTTGGGAGATACCTGATCTCGTCATATAGGTATTCAAATAAATCATAAACCTGGTCTAATAATGGTTTCTTTTCGTCTACCTCAAAATCAGCTCCATTGGAAAAAATGGGGCTATCTTTATCTGTGGTTTTATAAAACTGTGTTGATTTAGATTCCCCGATCTGATCTAAAAACTTTTCAAAATTTTGTGCATTGAGTTGATGAGCCGGATTAATATAGATTTGCACACTTTCCTGATCATCACCAGCTTGATCAACTCTATCATCGACACTATCATCGAGTTGGATGGCGTGCCAAAAAACCTTTTGGTTAGGCACGTCGCACAACATAAACATGGTAGCAAAAGGTATCTCCTGCCGGTAATAACGAACATGCCGTAAAGAAATTTGAAATGATATTAAGCCTTTATTTTCCGTTTTAATTAAAGGTTTTACCGGGTCAAGGGTACCTTTATTTTGCAACTTAAATATCTCAAGAGTTTCGTTTTTAGCTTTTCCAATAATTTCAACCTGAAAATCGATTCCTCGGTCATCCTGGTTTTCCTCACTCACAACAGAAATATGAATTCCGGAATAGATATTTCCTATTTCATCGAAAGTCTTTTGGAGCAACAAATTGCCCTTTTTTCTTCCATCTATTGCTTTAAAGTCATCCGTGTAGTCCGTTTTCTTTTTTCCTGAAGTTTTCTTGCCCATAAATTGATAAAGTTTCTGGCGATTACTAAATTAAAGATTTTCAAATATTAAAACACGCGTTGTCCATCTGCTAACACAGTTTAATTGCCTATTTAATGGAAACAACTGTTAACATTGTTTAGGATGTATTATTTTAGAATTTATATAACACCTTATTCCAATGGTAAATAAGCTCTTTGATGATTTTGAAAGAACTGACATCAACCGTGATAATTTCGTAGTTGAACATTATACATTTTTAAATACCTCAGCTATTGACGAGGCCGAAAGAGCAAGAAAAAAGATTAATTTATGGAGTGATGGATTTCCGGTTACTACTGAATTTCTGAAGCGGTTCCGGTCAAAAAATAACAAGCAGCATACCGCTGCCTTATTTGAGTTGTATATATTTCATTACTTTAGAAATAAAGGATTTCCTATTGAAGCATTGGATAGAGGTAAAGTTGCTACTCCAGATTTTAAGGTTAGTATTGATGGTAAAACCGTATATGTTGAATGTACATGTTCAAGCAACTCCGGAATAACTGATACTATAGAGGAATTACAATCAGTTATCCTGGATTCATTCAAAAAAATAGATAAACAGGAGTATTTTATCAATATAGAGTGGCTTACTTGCGCCCCAAATACTCCCTCTTTAAAAAAGATTCGTCATCATATACGGAACTATATAAACGATCAGCATCGAGCCAGGCAACTATTTATAGAAGATGGTGGCTGGAAAATCAACATCACCTTATTGTCAGCTTCGTCATCCGTTAAGCGAGGGATCGGATTTATGCAGAACCCTGCACAGGTTGTTACACCTCATTTAAATGTTCTCACAGCTTTAAACGATAAACGTCCGTCAAAATATGATTTAAATGGTCCTTACATTATTGCATTGAATAGTGAGGATATGTTTCTTGGCCATTTAGATATGGAACTGGCATTATTTGAGGGCGCAAGGTTTCAGGATAAGTTACCCTTGAAACTTTGTAGGGATTTCGGATTTTTTATCGCAAAGCAGCACTTGGTCAATTCATCGGTTTCTGCGGTTTTGCTGGTTCAAAGACTTTCACCATATAGTGATGAATCGCCTAAAATGATGTTGTATAATCATCCAGAACCAAAATACACCTTTGCAAAAGAAAAATTACCAATAAATCAACAATGGTTTGAAAAGATTGATGAAGAAAATTATCAGGTAATAAATACTCCTGAATTATTTTAATCCTTCGAGATATAAAATCGGATACTGTAATTGAATCTGATTAATTTTACCCAAAATCTTATGGTATGCCTGTTTCACCTTCACCTACCAAACATATAATTACTGAAGCAGAATGGCTCTCATGCCAGGCGTTAGGTTTTGTGTTATATGCGCCAGGAAGTAAAACATCATTAGTTGACTTTTTAAATGCCAACTTTGATGGTTTTGAATTGCTTCAATTCTTATCAGAGATTAACAATATGCTTAGTCCGATGACTTCAAAGAAACTTACCAAAGTGATTAGTTTTGACGAAAAAGATCCCCAGGAGCTAATTATTCAATATTTTTCGGAGGATCATGACGATCCCCAAAATGGCCTTGTTTTTTCCAGAACCTTTATAAAGGACAATAATGAAAAAACGGTAATGCACGATTTTTTCAGAATTCCAAAGACAGCTCGAAATCAGGGCCATGGTAAAACAATGCTGAAAATCGGTTTACAACAATATTTAAATATCGGCGTTGATTTGATTAAAGTTCACGCGGCATTAGAAGATGGTGGTTTTGTTTGGGCTAAAGCACATTTTACAGCGGTTAACAAACCTGAAATGAGCCTTATTCTGGCAAATGCAAAATTATCTTTGAAAGCAGAAGAATTTAAAAAGGTTAAAGAGGTATTTGACAATTATTACAATCAGGAACCAGACGGTAAAGCATTTCCAATTAATAAATGGAGTAGTATGCCTGAAATGGTGTCAATCCTGCGTAATAGTGACTGGCACGGTGAAATAAATTTGAATAATCAGGAACTTTTAACTAATTTTAATGATTATGTTACTGGATAGAAACAAATATACAGAGGCTGGTTACATCGGAGAAGAGTTGATTGGTGATACAAACAAACAGCTTGATCAACGTTGTTTAGCTGTTCAGCATAGTATGAAAGACAAAGACTTTTCAACTTATGAAGAGACGCTGGCTGCATATCATGTTACTGACGCTGAGTATAAATTGTTTATAGGTAAAACTGCTATTAAAAATATCTTCGTTAGCTTTTCTGGCAGCACTTCACCAATTTTTAAAAAGGATTTTCTTGAAATCTATGAAAATATGTTGTTCACATATTTTCCGAGCCCATCTAACCGGGTTATATCTATTGCAAAGGGGATCGAAGAGGAAGCGAACGAGGTAGCTTAATTAAATTTTCTAAATTTTATTACTCCACAATAAGGATTCAATAGATTATATTGAACCGTATTCTTGTATTTTCTGCTTTCTGCAATCATTTAAAATCCAAACTCATCCAATTTTCCTGATTTAGTTTTAGGTACTTCCTAAGTACTCCTGATAAAATTGTGTTCGATAACTCAATATTCGGGCTTAGAAAATTGCCTATGAAAGCTAAAAAAACAGGTACACTTTCTGTTGATGAAGCCATCATACAGAATATTGAAGAGGTTGAACAGCAAAAAGAACTAAAGCTGATCAATCTGATATCAGAAATAATTGTCAACGCAACTTTAAGAGAATTAAATGAAACGAGCGATCAGGTATCTGAGATTTAGTAATCTTGGACAAAGTAACGGATCGATAGAACGCCAGGAACTTTATACGGACCAATATATTGAATATAATAAAATCCTGCTTGTAGATAGTTTTATTGACCGTGGCCACAGCGCCAAAACTTTTGACAGGCCAGATTTTTTAAAACTTCAGCAATTTATAAAAAAGCATCAGGGCAATGTTGACTATCTCATTGTCGATCAGTTAGACCGGTTTAGCCGTGACGCCGGAGAGGCTATGACTTTGGTGAAAAAATTACAGCGCCAATATAGCATCCAAATAGTCAGCGTCACAGAAGGGATAGTTTTTGATTATGATACTCCAGGTAGCTATTTCAGAACGGGCTTGCAATTACTATTAGCAGAAGAAGACAATATCAATCGAAGCATAAAAATTCGTGGTGGGAATTATACTGCCAGAGCTAAAGAGGGGCGGTTCATGAGTAATCTTCCACCATTTGGCTACAAAAAAGAAGGCGAAGGAAAAGAACGAACCTTAATTATTGATGAGGAAAAGGCCAAAATTGTTCATTTTATCTACGAATCTTATCTAAGGGATATTCCCTTGAATGTTATTAAAGAGCAGGTCAGAAAAATGGGCTTCGACAGAGGGGGTAATATGGCCGTAGAACGAGTACTAAGTAATCCTGCATACGCTGGCATGGTTAGGGCAAAAGCGTTTAAAGAACATCCAGGCGGACTATTTCCGGCAAGGCACGAACCAATTATTGACATGACAACTTGGAACGTGGTTCAAAATAAAATGATGAAGCCTGATAGAAGCAAGAAAACCCTTGATGATGAAATACCATTAAGGGGAATCTTAAAATGTCATTGTGGTCAACCATTATCCGGTGCTCCATCGAAAGGCAAGGCTGGTACGTGGTACTATTACTATAAATGCAAACATTCGCGGCATAATAATATAAGTGCCACCAAAGCACATGAACAGCTGCTACAGGTTTGCCAGCTTATGAGTCTTAGCATACAGCAAGTTCAAGCCATCAAAAACAAGGCAGAGGCATCTTTAAACGAAAAGTTTAAAGAAAATCAAGCAATTGCTAAAGAGAAAAAAGAAGAATTATTAAAGATTCAGGAAAAGCTTTACGCAGTGGAAGAAAAATGGATTAGTAATCAGATTAACCGAGAGACATACAATCGCTGGTACGCTAACTATAATTCAGAGATTCTCACCTTAAACGCAACAATAGAAAGATATAGTAAAGATCCGAAATCTGGCTATAAACTCGTGTCGAACCATTTAACCATGCTTACAGATATGGAATACGTTTATAATCAGGCAACTACAATTGAAAAAAGAGAGTTTATTTCTATGGTGTTCGACAGCAACTTGTACTATGAAAATGGTATCTATCGAACACCAACAATGATGCCATCGCTATCTCATAACTACCTGATAATGAAAGAAAAAGGATTGCTTGAATTGACAAAAAAAAGGGATTTCCAATTGGAAATCCCTTCGGGTGGAGCCGGAGGGATTCGAACCCTCGTCCAAACATGGTATAAGGTAAGCTTTCTACATGCTTAGCTTCTGTTTAATTGTAGGGAAGGGGAAGGTCAGTCGCTTACCTGTACCGTCTTCCTTAGGTGCTTTATCTCGTTCGCTATGCACACCTTAAGCAAACCAGTTTCATCTTTCGATGCCCCGATTGCCGATCCGATGAAACGGAAAACCGGCGGGACAAAAGCTATGCTAATTCTAAATTAGGCAGCTAAGGCGTAGTTATTTTCGCCATTTGTAAGTTTGAGCGTTCAGATTTAAGCGCTAATTCACCCAACGCGCTGCATGCTTACCTACTTATCTCCATCCTGTCAATTCCGGTCGACCCCATTTTTTTGAGTTTGCATTTGCCGGTGGGCAGTTTGCAGTTAAGCGATTACAAATATACGAATTTAGTTTGCAGTTAACAGCAGGCAGTTTACATATTTGCAAAACCGCCTGCTGCAAAATATTGTGCTATGAGTTGCTCACCGACAACTGTTCACTGCTAACTGTTCTGCCCGGATAAACTTTCAATGCCTCATCTAAACAAATCATTGCTTTTTTAAGATCGTCGTTGTTTAAAACATAGGCCATACGCACTTCGTTTGATCCTGCGCCTGGTGTGCTGTAAAATCCTGTGGCGGGGGCCATCATCACAGTCTCGTTATTTAGGCTGAAGGTTTCCAGCATCCATTGGCAAAACTTGTCGGCATCATCAATAGGAAGCCTGGCTACCACATAGAACGCGCCGCCCGGATTAGGGCAATAAACGCCATCCATTTTGTTCAATGCACTTACCAGGGTGTCGCGTCTGCTGGTATACTCTTTATTTACAGCTTCAAAATAGCTGTCAGGCGTATCAACGGCTGCTTCACCGGCTATTTGTTCAACCATGCCGGCACTTAAACGGGCCTGGGCAAATTTCAACGCAGTAGTGCGTAATTCCTTGTTTTTAGTAATGAGGCAGCCTAACCGGGCACCGCAGGCGCTATAGCGTTTACTTACGGTATCCATTACTACCACGTTTTCTTCAAGCCCGTCCATATGCATTGGCGATATAAATGAGCGGCCGTCATAACAAAACTCACGGTAAGCTTCGTCCGAAAACAGGTAAAGGTCATGCTTTAAAACCAATTTCTTCAATGCCTCCATTTCCTCTTTTGAATACAAATAACCGGTGGGGTTATTTGGGTTGCAAATGATGATGGCTTTGGTTTTGTCTGTTATAAGTTTTTCAAATTCGCTGATAGGAGGAAGTGCAAAACCATTATCAATATATGATAGTATTGGTTTAACCGCAATATCGCCCTGACTGGTGAAGCCGTTGTAATTGGCATAGAAAGGCTCAGGTATGATGACCTCATCGCCAGAATCAAGGCAGGCCATTAAAGCAATGCTGATAGCTTCCGACCCGCCAGTAGTAACAATAATATCTTCGGTGGTAATATTATAATTCAGCTTATTATAGTACTGCGTAAGTTTTTTACGGTAGCTTAATGTACCCTCGCTTGGGGTATAGGCCCAAACTTTGAAATCAATATTTTTAATGGCATTCAGCATGCCGTCGGGTGTAGCAATATCGGGCTGGCCGATGTTGAGGTGGTACACCTTCTTCCCATCCTGCTTAGCTTTATCAGCATAAGGTGTTAACTTACGTATCGGTGATGCGGGCATTCGTTGCCCTTTTTCAGATATTTTTGGCATCCTGCAAATTTACTAAAAATGAAAGTTATAGTTTGTAAAACCTTTGTAAACGAAAAAAGACCCGGTTTCGGGTCTTTTAAAATATTATTTAAATATCCCGGTTGATATACGGGATATATCAAGCATGTAAAAATTACTTGCTCGCCGCGGGTTTAGCTACAACTTCACCAACAATGTTCAAATATTTTTCGGGCGTTACTGCGTTTGATTTAACAACAATTGTTTTGTTAAACGGTGCAGCAGCAGCAGCATTGTAAGTGATTTTGATAGTGCCTTTATCGCCGCTTTTTACAGGAGTTTTGGTGTAATCGGCAATGGTACAGCCACAGGTTGGCCTTACTTCTGTTAAAATAAGTGGCTCTTTACCAATATTGGTAAATTCAAACACAGTAGTAACCGGAGTGCCTTGTGGTATTTTACCGAAGTCATGCTTTTCTTCGTTAAATTTAAACTCAGCTTTTCCGCTATCTTGTGCTGATGCGGTGAAGGCAAAGCCCAATATTACCGCGCAAATCATTAATATCTTTTTCATACGTTATATTTGATTATTACAAATATAAAAGGTTTAATGTAATTACAAAACTATTACTCAAACTCCGGGTTTTATCTGTTAGTTTGCCTAATACAGAATAGAATTTTATACTTTTACCGTCTAAACAAAATTTTATATGCCTGAAACTACAACACGCGCTACCAGTAAATTTAATACTGCCGAGCTCAGTTTTGATGATTTCAAGAAGATTGTTATTGATGATTATCGTATTGGTTATGAGAGCCGTCAGGCCAGTTTGATAGGCCGCAGGGAAGTACTAACGGGCAAGGCAAAGTTCGGTATTTTTGGCGATGGCAAAGAAGTTGCACAATTGGCTATGGCCAAGGCTTTTCGTGCAGGCGACTGGCGTGCGGGATATTACCGCGATCAAACGTTTATGTTTGCCACAGGCATGAGCAACATGAAGGAGTTTTTTGCCCAGTTATATGCTAACCCCGATATTGAAAAAGACCCAGCCTCTGGCGGCAGGCAAATGAACTGTCATTATGCTACACGTTTTGTAAATACCGACGGCAGCTGGGTTAACCAGGTTGAAACCATGAACAGCTCGTCGGATATCTCGACAACTGCCGGCCAGATTCCCCGTTTATTAGGTTTAGCTTACGCATCAAAATTATATCGCCAAAATAAAGAACTGGATTACCTGAAACAGTTTTCAATTAATGGTAATGAAGTGGCTTTTGGCAGCGTTGGTAACGGTGCTACATCCGAGGGTTCATTTTTTGAAACTTTCAACGCTGCTGGCGTACTGCAGGTGCCTATGGCTATCTCTATTTGGGATGATGCCTACGCTATTTCGGTACCGGCCAGTTTGCAAACCACTAAAGAGGATATCTCTGAGGTATTAAAAGGTTTTCAGCGCGAAAACGGAAGCAATGGTTATGAAATCTTTAAAGTTCGCGGCTGGGACTATATTGCCCTTTGCGAAACTTATGAACGGGCCATCGGCATTTGCCGGGAGGAGCATGTACCTGTGCTGATCCATGTTACCGAAATGACACAGCCACAAGGACATTCAACCTCAGGCTCACATGAGCGTTATAAAAGTAAGGAGCGCCTGACCTGGGAAGATGAGCATGACTGTCTGCTTAAAATGCGTGAGTGGATGATAGCCTCGGCAATCACTACCGAAATACAACTGGAAGAACTTGAAGCCGAAGCAAAAAGATATGTACGTGAATGTCAGCGTGAGGCAGCTAATGAACTGGCCGTAGTAATAAAAGCGGAAGTTGAAGAAGCAGCAGGGTTAATAGATGCTTTTGCCGAATCACTGTCATCACAAAAAGAAGCAATAATATCTCTTTCTGCAGGTTTACGTTCAAGTATCGATGCCGGACGTCGTGAGATATTTACGGCTCTCCGTAAGGCATTGCGTTTAACGGTTCATGACGATAATGCTCAACGGAAGGCCTTGGCAGATTGGTTGAAAACAGAAGGTGTTAAGAATGTCGAGCGCTATAATTCAAAGCTGTTTACTGGCACCCCCGAATCGCCTCTTTATGTGCCTGTTGTGCCGGCTATCTATAATGATGATGCAAAGTTGATGGACGGCCGCGAAGTATTAAATGCCGCGTTTGATGCCAATTTTGCCCGCGATAAAAGTATCGTTGCCTTTGGTGAGGATTTGGGTGCTATAGGCGATGTTAACCAGGGTTTTGCCGGTTTACAAGCCAAATATGGCGAGATCCGCATTAGCGATACGGGCATTCGTGAAACAAGTATCATAGGGCAGGGTATGGGGCTGGCAATGCGTGGTTTAAGGCCAATTGCCGAGATCCAGTACCTTGATTACCTGATTTATGCAATAACCATTATCAGCGATGATATTGCGAGTTTAAGCTACCGTACAATGGGCGGGCAAAAAGCGCCGTTAATTATACGTACCCGCGGGCACCGTTTGGAAGGGATCTGGCATTCAGGTTCGCCGATGAGTGTTATTTTGGGTTCAATGCGTGGGTTTCATATTTGTGTTCCCCGTAATATGACCCAGGCTGCAGGTATGTACAACACTTTGCTAAGAGGAGATGAGCCCGCATTGGTGATCGAGTGCCTTAACGGTTATCGCTTAAAAGAGAAATTACCTGCAAACGTTGGTGAATTTACAGTGCCGCTTGGTAAGGCCGAAGTTTTAAGGGAAGGCAACGATATTACAGTTGTATCATACGGTTCAACTTTACGTATTGTTCAGGAAGCATCTGAAGAGCTGGCCGCTATGGGGATCAATATCGAAGTGATCGATCCTCAAACTTTATATCCATTTGATACAGAGAATATTTGTGGTACTTCATTAAAGAAAACCAGCAAGTTGCTGGTTGTTGATGAAGACCTGCCTGGTGCGGGTTCTGCTTATATCCTTCAAAAGATTTTAGAGAACCAAAGCGGTTATTATTCGCTTGATGCCCAGCCTAAAACACTTACTGCTAAAGAGCACAGGCCTCCATACGGCTCTGATGGCGATTACTTTAGCAAACCATCTGTTGATGATGTGGTTGAAACCGTTTACGCTATGATGAACGAGGCTAATCCTTCAAAATATCCCGCTATTTATTAATAAATCATAATTACAGGTTGGTGAAAGTAGTGATCCATAAATCATTAATTTCACCAACTGTTTTTTTTAATCTAATCTATGGATCATACTTTTTTAACCGTCGCCGAAAATATAAAAACCCGCCGTACTGTAAAGCCGGCCATGATGAACGGCCATAAAGCGCCAAACGGTCATATTGCTGCCTTGCTTGAACTTGCAGACTGGGCTCCAACCCATGGCTTCACCGAGCCCTGGCGATTCATTGTTTATGAAAACCCTGAGCAGTTTTGTGCCGAACATGCCGAAGTTTATAAAAAGAGCGTATCAGCCGAAGATTTCAATGAGGCTGCATATAACAACCTGAAAACACTTGGTAATAAGGTTTCTCATGTGATCATAACAGTAATGAAGCGTGGCGATCTGCCTAAAATACCTCCGTTTGAGGAGGTTGCTGCAGTGTCAAGTGCTATTCAGAACATTCTGTTAGGAGCAACGGCCTTAAATATGGCTTCTTTCTGGAGCACGGGTGGTGCTATTTTGAAGCCTGCTTTTAAAGAATTTTTGAACTTAAGGGAAGAAGATAACGTGATGGGGGTGCTATATCTTGGTTACGCCGATCAATATCCCGAAGGAAAACGCACCATTCCGCTTGAAGATAAAATTAAATGGGTTAAGTAAAATTAACCCACAACCTTTCTTTTTTTCGCTCCGTATAACAGTCGAAAATATTGCTTAGTTTTAAACTTATTTTCATTTAAGTAAAAAATTATTGTTTGCTGATTTGGATTTTAGGTTTTAAAGTATATTTTTGTATTGACCTGTTAATAACAGGTTAACACACCGTCCAGAACCTGTTACTATACCCTAATTATTTTAAATTAAATTAAACTCAGGCAAGCGTATGAGGAAACATTTTTTGTGGGTCACTATGGCGATTTTTTTTCTATCAGCAACAATCTTAAGCTGGAAATCGGATGGTGCAAACAGATCAGTGAGCGTAAGAAAAAAAAATGCAGCGTTTACAACAAAAGAACTATTTGAGCAATACGTTAACAGTTTATACGAATCTGCTCATCTTGGAGAAACAGGTTTAGCTTTCAATGTATTTGAAAAAGCGGTTACGGGTTACACCAATTTAAAGCTTTCGCACGTTGTGCCTCAAAGCAGCGAAGTGCTTACCGTTGTTGATTTCTCCAAGTCAAGCCGTGAAAAACGCATGTGGATCATTAATCTTTTGAGCAAACAATTGGTACTTAATACCTGGGTTGCTCACGGCTCGGGCAGTGGCGAAGAAATGGCCAGCCATTTCTCAGATGCCAACGATTCGCATGAAAGCAGTCTTGGTTTCTATATTACCGATAAAGTTTACAACGGCAAACATGGTCGTTCATTATATCTTGATGGTATGGATGAAGGCTTTAACAGCAATGCCCGCATGCGGAGTATTGTTGTACATGGGGCTAATTATGTTGGTCCGGCTGCTATTAATAAGCAGGGATATATTGGCAGAAGTTTTGGATGCCCGGCAGTATCGCCAAAAGTAATTAATAAAGTAATTAATACAATTGCCGGAAAAAATGTTATATTTATTAACGGAAACGACGAATCGTATTATTCAAAATATCTGGACGAAGCCGGACCGCTTAATTTGATGGCGAGCGCTGATACTTCGTTCAACTTTGCAAAGTTTTAAATCCAACCCCAACTATAAACCAAATCATGAAGCCCGGCTTACTTAAAAGTTTGCCGGGCTATTTTTTGTTATCATTCCTGGTTTTCGTAGTAGTCCATATAAAGGTTGCTTTGCTACTTTGCTAAAAAGTTTTGCAGGTGAGCATAAAGCACTATATCCAGGCCGTAAACATCTGGCCGGTATTGGATGGTGCCACTATCGTCGGCCCAGCAGGTTACGTAGGTGATATAAATAGGCGTTTTCTTTGGTAAGCCAATGTTAGTGGGCTCCGGTTTATCCTCAATCATATCTTTTGAAATGGTATCAAGGTCAGCACCTTCACCAAACAGGTTCTGTGCCAGACCAAGCGGATCGCCCAGGCGCACACAGCCGTGGCTTACTGCCCGCATGGTATGGCGGAAGGCTTCTTTTGCAGGTGTATCATGCAGATAAACACTGCTGCGATTTTTAAAAAGGAATTTTATCTTACCTAAAGAATTATCTTCGCCAGGACGTTGCTTAAATTCATACTCCAGGTTGTTAGGTGTAACTTGTGTCCAGTCAATGGTTTCCGGATCGGCTATCTTTTTGCCATCTTTAAATACATCTATATTTTTATTGGCAAGATAGTAACGATCGTCAGCTGCTTCAACAATGATCTCTTTTGTGGCAATGCTGCGTGGGATATTCCAAACTGGGTTTACCTCAACACTGTGGATCACGCTGTTTAATATAGGTGTTTCGCGCGGAAATGGTTTATCAGCCCTTGCAGTATCGTCAAAATGCTCAAGTGTATTTTGATTTTTCATATTGCGTCCCTGGCCTACGCAAACCTTCATGTTTAAAACCGATTTACCACTATCCATAACATCAAGCCTGAAATCGGGTATGTTCACGATAACATATTTGGGTTCGTAAGGCTTGTTTCGCCAGCGTAAACGCTCAAGGCTAACTAATAAATAACGTTTACTTTCTTCTTTTGAAAGTCCTTCTATGGTAGTGCTGTCTCTATATGCCTTTTGCAAAGCTAAATACTGCGGACTTTTAGGTTGGATACTATCAAGAAACGATTTATAATCGGCTCTGTCTAAGGTAGCAAGCATAGTTGTGCTATCAGGTCTACGAGTTGCCATAAAATATCTTGAATAGATTTTCTTAGGATTAATAACCCCATACTGCAACGCATTGGCATATTTTACCAGTGCACCTGCAGTTAAAACCTCAAGTTTGGCAACAGTTTCGTAAGCTTCATCAATAGTTGTGATCGCTGTTTTGTTTTTAAGTTTGGCAACAAGGGCTTTGATCTCTTTTGAAGGATAAACTGCCGGGTCAAGACCATGCTCGTTGATCTTTTCAAGATATTCGGGTAAAGCATCAAGGTCGCCGTTGTTTAAGTGATTTATAACTAAAATAGGTTGGTATTCGTTCTTTTTAAAAAATGATTCTATTACCAGCGGGTTCGCTGTTTTAGGCCTGTATTTAGCAAAAACTCTTTTAAAAACAGGTATATATTCTTCGGTATCGGCCTTTTTGAAAATCTCGTTTTGTGTAATCTTGAACATGTCTTCAGCAATCATCTCATGCTTTTTTTTACAGCTTTGAAAAAGCAATAGCATAATAAAACACGTGGAAAGTATAATAGGGATAAGGTGTTTTTTAATAGGGATAGGTGTCATATACACGAAAGATAGTTAAATATTGCATATGAATAGCAATAGCCATACCATAAAGGGCTTTGCTTTTTATTTATTTTTGAACATAGCCCGTCTTAAACTTTAAACCAGATAATTTGTTTTAATTAAAATGAAAAAACTACTTCCGCTTGTGTTAATCATATCATTGCCTTTCATGGCGTTAGCACAAAGTTTTAAACCCGTAAATAAAGAAGCTTCGCCCGAAGTAAATAAATTGCTTGCTTTTCTTTATAGAATCAAAGGGAAACATATTTTGTCGGGTCAACAGAATTATAACAGTGACCGTGACGTTTTTTCAGACAGTGCCAAAGCTATTACAGGACATTATCCCGCTGTATGGGGTTCAGATTTCATGCTTTGGGGAGATAAAGACCTCGGGCAGGACCTCGTTAATGAAGCTAAGCAGAAATGGCAGGATGGATACCTGGTAACACTCATGTGGCACCAGGGCCGACCGTTAGATAATCCACCGTACGATTGGAAACAAAGTATCCAGGGAAAAATGACCGACGAGCAGTGGAAAGAACTAATAACACCCAATACCGATTTGAACAAAAAATGGCTGGCCCAGATTGATGTAGTAGCCGGTTACTTAAAACAGCTCAGAGATGCACATGTACCTGTTTTGTGGCGTCCGTACCATGAAATGAATGGCGTGTGGTTTTGGTGGGGAAATAAAAAAGGTAATGATGGCATCATCAAACTTTGGAAGATGATGTACGACCGATATACCAATTATCACCATCTTAATAACCTGATTTGGGTTTGGGGGCCCAACGGTTTACGGGATTTGCCCCTGGATGAAGCTTATGACTATAAAGATTTTTATCCTGGTGCTGCCTATGTGGATATTTTGGGTGCTGATATCTATCACTTTGATTATGAACAACGGGATTATGACGATCTGCTTAAGGTTGCCAATGGCAAGATCATAGCTTTAACAGAAACAGGTGAACTGCCAAAACCCGAAATTCTGGCAGCCCAACCCGAATGGGCCTGGTTTATGGTATGGACAAGCTGGCTTTGGACTGATAATACACACGAGCGAGTAAGGACAATATATGGCCTTCCTCAAACGCTTAATCATGAACAAGTAAAAGCATCATTAAATAAAAACTAATGTCTGATACAAAATTACCTGAAGTTTGGCTTCGCGGACCACTGGCGGATGTTCCTGCTTTGGTGCAACCGGTGGCACATGCGCTTTTACAGTCGAGAGAAGAACTCAATGAGTTGATGACCGGTTTTCCTGAAACGTTATTATGGGAAAAGCTTGCCGGTATGGCATCACCGGGTTTTCATTTGCAGCATTTAACGGGCGTGCTCGATAGACTTTTTACTTATGCCAAAGGCGCGTTGTTAAGCGATGAGCAATTAGCCTATCTCGCAGCAGAGGGAAAACAGGATGAGGGAGAAAGCGTTGGGTCTCTGGTTAAGGCTTTTAACCAAAAGATCGACGCTGTACTACAGCAGCTTAAAACTACTGATGAATCTACCTTAACTGAGTGGAAAGGAGTGGGGCGAGCGCAACTGCCCTCAACGGTGATAGGTTTGTATACCCACTCAGCCGAGCATACCATGCGGCACCTGGGGCAACTTTTGGTTACGGTGAAAGTGCTTAAGCAAGGACAATTGTAGATAATCGCTTTGAGAAAGGAGGCACCTACGGAGCCTAAAAGCCTCCGGGTTTCGTTCTACAAACATGGTACTCCTCCGGAGTTTTAGTGCCAATGGCCCAACTCCGGAGGAGTACCATGTTTATAGCGAAATAAAAACAATATTACGGCTCCGTAGGTGCCTCCTAATTATTGATTTGCAATAATAACCGCCACATCCTTTAGGTTTTGCGAACGATAAGTTACCTGCGCATCTGGATGTTTATTTTCGGGATCATACAGAAATGTATCTATTCCTAATTCGCTCGCAGCCTTTATTTCTGATTCAGGGTCATCGCCGATAATCAGCACATCCTCTGGTTGATAATTGTATTTCTCCAATATTGATGCGAAAATATCCTTTTTGGTTAGAGGTGAAAGCTCCGGATCAACGATATGTATAGCTTCAAAATCGGCTTCGATATTCAGCATTCTTACCTTGCTCCATTGCAGTTTGGTAAAACCCGTAGTAACCAGGAATTTGGTAATATTTGTTTCGCGGATGTGCTGGTAATCGTCGAAGGGTTGCATTGGTAGTTTATACTCAATATTATTCAACAGTTCGAGCCCCTTGTTTTTAACGGTTTCGCTAAATTGATACTTGTCTGCTACCTTTTGATACGGGATCCGTTTCAAATCTTCTTTTGCCTTGTTGATATGATCGATACCTTCGCTGGCAATATGCTGATCAAGGAAGTTGAACAGTTCGTTAAACAAATGATCGGCTATTGAGCTAACCGGGTATATCGTGTTATCAAGATCTAATATGATTGCCTTTTTCATAACAGTAGCTTAAGGTAAAACGGGCACCCGTTTATTAATATGTATATATCGTTTCATGATAAAGTAACCAAAGGCCACAAACAGGCATACACCGCCTAACAACCACCAAAGCATTTCAAAGCCGCCATACGCAATAACCTGGCTTCCTAAAAATGGAGCAATGATCTGTGCGCCAGACCACGACATACTGTATAACGCGGCGTATTCTCCACGGTTGCGCGCATTTGACCGGCTTATCCAAAAGGTATTCATGAAAGGCATCGAAAGCATCTCGCCCAAAGTTACCATGCTTACAATTAGTATAGCCACTAAAGGCACGTGCGGCATCAGGTTAAGTAACACAAAACCGGCTCCTGTAACTAAAATACCAGCGATGATATAAGTTAATACATGCCGTTTACCTTCAAGCCAGTTGATCAGTATCATTTCAACCAAAACGATGAGTATCCCATTCAGCGCCAATAAGAAACCTATAAATCGCTCATTAAAATGCCATTGTATTTTGTAAAATACAGGCTGCATAATAAAAAACTGGAAAAAGCAAGTTGCAAACAGCGTTGCTAATAATATGAATAGCAGGTAAACCCCATCTTTATAAGCCGATGAAACTACTTCTTCAAAACCAGAAACAGCCTCTTTAATAGTTTTGGCCACTTTTGAGCGGGGCATCAAAGTAAGTAACAATATGCCGGCAGCAATATTGGTGCAGCCATCTACCCAAAAAAGTAAATGATAGTTTATTGAGGCCAATAATCCGCCCAGCCCGCCGCCCAGGGCCCAGCCTAAATTTGTTGCCAGGCGGTTAAGCGAGTACGAGCGTGTTTTGTTTTCTTCAGTACTGTAATGTGCAATGGCAGTAGAGTTTGCGGGCCTGAATGATTCGTTGCAAATGCTCAATACAAAAATGCAAAAGCTCATGCTTTTAAAGCTGTGCTGATAGCCCAGGATAAGAAAAAGGAACCCGCCGGTAAGTAATGCCCCTACCTGTAAATCATAAAAGCCAATTTTATTGATCAGCTTGCCCCCTATAAACCCTCCTAATACAGCGCCTACACCAAAAATGGCCATGATATATCCCGACTGTTCAATGGTAAAATGCAACTGCCTGATAGTATAAATGGTCATGAAAGGTACAACCATGGTGCCGCTGCGGTTAATAAGCATTACGATGCTCAGGTACCAGCTGTTTTTTGAAAGTCCGCTATAGGCTTGTTTGTATAATTGGATAATTGAGGTAAGCATGAGAATGATGTGCAAATGTGCGGATATGCAAATGTGCAAATTATGAAATGAATACAGATGTGCGAATTATTGCATAATCTGCACATCTGCATATTTGCACATCATTAAATCAGCCTGGCGTTTCTGTTCCTGAGCCAGTGATCAGCTAAAACAAGTGCTGCCATAGCCTCAACAATGAGAACCGCACGCGGAACCACGCAAGGGTCATGACGGCCTTTGCCTGAGATCTCTGCAGCGTTACCTTCGCTATCAATGGTAGCTTGACTCTTCATGATGGTGGCTACCGGTTTAAATGCAACCTTAAACTCAATAGGCATACCATTGCTGATACCACCCTGAATCCCTCCCGAAAAATTGGTAATGGTTTGCACATCGCCTAAATGCGATTTTACAAAAATGTCGTTATGTTCTGAACCGCGCATTTCACTGCCTTCAAAACCGGAGCCAAACTCAAAGCCATGAACAGCATTAATGCTCAGCATTGCTTTGCCTAAATCGGCATGCAGCTTATCAAATACAGGCTCTCCAAGGCCAACCGGGCAGTTTTTTACATAGCAGCTGATCTTGCCGCCTACGGTATCACCATCTTTACGCACACTGTCAATAAATTCTATCATTTCTTCGGCAGTTGCAGGATCTGCACAGCGTACAATGTTTTTTTCGCGCTCTTCAATAAACTCAAGCGGGTTATTAATGAATACATTGGGTGCATTGATTTTACCTACGCTGCTAACATGGGCAACAATTTCAATGCCCTGGGTTTTAAGCAGTAGTTTAGCTAAAGCACCTGCTGCAACGCGGGCAGCCGTTTCGCGGGCTGATGAGCGGCCACCACCACGGTGATCGCGGATACCGTATTTGATTTGATAGGTATAGTCGGCATGCGATGGTCTAAATACATCAACGTTATGACTGTAGTCCTTTGATCGCTGATCTTCATTAGGGATCAGCATAGCAATAGGGGTGCCGGTAGTTTTATCTTCAAACACTCCCGAAAGAATTTTAACCGTATCGCTCTCTTTACGTTGAGTGGTGATCTTTGATTGGCCGGGTTTACGCTTATCCAATTCGCCCTGGATATAGTCGAGGTCAACCTGTAAGCCGGCCGGGCATCCGTCAATAATTACGCCGATGGCTTCGCCATGTGATTCGCCAAAAGTGGTTATCCTGAATAATTGCCCGAATGAATTGCCTGCCATAGTTATTTTTAGATATGAGATGTTAGTATTTATAACCGTCATTGCGAGGTACGAAGCAATCGCGAACTATATAGGGCTGACCTGCTAATCGGGGATTGCTTCGTACCTCGCAATGACGTGGTTTATGTTTTAGAACCCAGACTTACGAAGTTTTTAAAACTTCGTAAGTCTTACCCGCATTTGAGATTACCTCGCAATGACGTGGTGGTTTGTGTTTTGCTTTAAGCCTTCGGCCTTCAGCTTTAAGCTTCATTCTCTTCCACTTCAAATCCTTGCTTTTCCAGATCGTTCCAGAAAGCGGGATATGATTTTTCAACTACCGGCCCGTTCTCAAATTCCATTTGTGGAAGGATGAGGGCAAGCGGCGCAAAAGCCATAGCCATCCGGTGGTCGTGGTAAGTATTGATGAAGATATTATCAGGAATAAACTTGCCGCTGCAATCAAGCGTGTAAACTTCATCTTTTTCAATTAGCTTAACACCCATCTTGCCCAGCTCCGTTTGCAGGGCCAGGATACGGTCGGTTTCCTTGATCTTCAAGGTCTCCAAACCGGTAAACGATGCTTCGTGGTTAAGTGCCGCGCACACAACAATTACAGTTTGTGCCAGATCGGGGCATTCCTTCAGATCAAATTCACGGCGGGAGATAGGTTTGTTCTCTTTTTTCAAATGAACACCGCCATCCCTGAATTGCGAAGTGATACCAAAGTTGGCCATAATCTCGGTTATCACGCTATCGCCCTGTAAGCTGTAAGGCGTTAGTCCTGTCAAAAACAGGTCGGCATCATCAGCAAGGGCAGCAATAGCGTACCAATAAGATGCAGCACTCCAGTCAGGCTCAACGCTTAATGTGGTTGTAGCAAAATCCTGTTTGGCTATTGAAATTATAATGCCTTCCCAATTGTATTTAATGCCGGCTGTTTCAAGCATGGCCAGGGTCATTTCAACATAGGGGCGTGATGTTAACTCACCCTCGATGTGCAGTTCCAGGCCTAAAGGCAACCTGGCAGCAATGAGTAACAACGCTGTAATGTACTGGCTGCTAATATTGCCTTTGATACTGATCTTACCGGTTTGCTGTTTAAAGCCACCTTTTAGTTTGATGGGAGGATAGCCATCATTCTCTTCATAATCAATATTGGCACCCAGCACCCGTAATGCATCAACCAATATTCCTATTGGTCTTTCTTTCATGCGCTTGCTGCCGGTTAAGATCACTTCATCTTCCTGAATGGCATAGTAAGCTGTTAAAAAACGCATAGCTGTACCCGCCGGGCCGATATCTACGATTTGAGATTTGCAACTTTCGATTTCAGAATTAGAAGAAGCATCGCCTGCTAAAACCTCTTGGTTCTTGATTCCTGACTCTTGAGTCGCTCTTAAAATGCCTGCTAACAAAACAGCATCGGCAGCATCAGATATATTTTCAACCCGCACCTTACCTTCGCTAAGTGCTTCGATGATAAGTGCTCGGTTACACTCACTTTTTGAACCGGTGAGGTTAACCGTACCATTAACAACCTTGTTATTTCTTTTAAGAATGATGTTTTGCATCATTATAAAATTAAGCGTGTGTAAGTTTTTCTGCAGCTTGACCCTGACCGGCTTCAGCATTCATTACCTCTGTTTGCCTGCGGATAGATTCGTTGTGCACAAGCTCAAGCAATTTTTCAGTAAACTCGCCGCTTAATTTTAATGCTTTACCATAAGTTGTACGTTTTTGCAGGATTTCGTCCCAACGGCCAACTTGTAAAATGGTAATGTTGTTTTCTTTTTTATACTGACCGATTTTTTCGGCAATTTGCATACGCTCAGCAATTTTCTGGATCACCAGGTCATCGATCTTATCGATCTGGTTACGCAGTTCGGTCATTTTATCGTTTACTTCAGCATTTCTAACTTCTGGTTTACGTAAAGTTAAATGATCAATGATATCGGCAAGGGCAGCAGGGGTAACCTGTTGTTTAGCATCAGTCCATGCTACGCTTGGATCAATGTGCGATTCGATCATTAAGCCCTGCATATCAAGGTCTAACGCTTTTTGTGAAACGTAGCCGATCAGGTCGCGGTTACCTGTAATGTGGCTCGGATCATTGATGATAGGCAGCTCAGGAGCTAATGTTTTTAAGCTGATAGCAACATCCCACATTGGTTCGTTACGGAAAGCAGATTTTTCGTAAGATGAGAAGCCACGGTGAATAGCAGCCAGTTTAGTGATACCCGCGTTGTTGATACGCTCTAATGCGCCAACCCATAATGAAAGATCGGGGTTTACTGGGTTCTTAACCATTACAGGTACGTCAACACCTTTTAATGCGTCGGCAATTTCCTGAACAGTGAACGGGTTTGCAGTTGAACGTGCGCCAACCCAAAGGATATCAACACCTGCTTTTAAAGCTTCTTCAACGTGTTTTGCTGTGGCAACTTCAACAGCGGTAGGTAGGCCGGTTTCTTCTTTGGCACGTTTTAACCACTCTAAGCCAATGCTGCCAATACCTTCAAATTCGCCCGGACGTGTACGTGGTTTCCAGATACCTGCACGTAGTGCTGAGATTTTACCAGTTTGGGCCAATAAATGTGCTGTTGCTACTAATTGCTCTTCCGTTTCAGCGCTGCAAGGGCCTGAAATTACCAGAGGTTCCTTACCTGTATTGATCCAGGTATTAAGCGGCTGTATGTTTAAATTTAGTTTCATCTTGTTTTTATTTATCCGGTGGTAGCCGGGAATGTTAGTTAATAATTTTATTTATGTTAATTTTTTTTGCTTGCTGTTTTACGCTTTACCTTTAGCTTATACATTACGCCTGATGTTAATATACTTGCGGATACTTCGTTCGGCGCGGTGTGGTTTTGGAGCAGTTGTTGGCTCATCATCATGCCTTTCGTATTCGCCAAGGATATTAAAGTTATGAGTATACTTGAGAATCTGCCTTATCGATACATCATATTGCTTTTGTTCGTCCCATTCAATATCGACATAGAAATTGTACTCGTTGCGTTTACCCAAAATCGGCATCGACTGAATTTTGCTCATATTTACACCTTCTTCGGCAAAAATGTTAAGTACTTTAGCTAATGCACCAACTTTGTTACTCACCTGGAAACACAGCGATGCTTTGTTAGCTGTTTTTTTCTCAACATTATCATGCTGGGTCATGATCAGGAAGCGGGTGAAATTTCTTTTGTTTGATTCGATGCGGCGTTCCAGTACGTCTAAACCATAAAGTTGAGCTGCCAGGGCATTAGCAACCGCTACGGTATCAGTCAATTGTTCATCCCTGATACGTTTTGCGCAGGCGGCAGTATCACTGCTCTCTACAATTTTAAGGTGCGGATATTCATCAAAAAAATCAACACACTGGCGCAGGGCAATGGGGTGGGAGGTTACATATTTAATGTCTTCAAACTTTACACCTGGCAAAGCCATCAGGTGCAGTTGGATAGGCAGGTAAATTTCGCCAACCACGGGAAAGCCGTAATCAAGCAGCAAAGTGTAATTTGGCAGAATGCTACCGGCAATGCTGTTTTCGATAGCCATTACTACATAATCAGCTTCGCGTTTCTTTAAGCTTTCAAATGTTTGCTTAAAAGAGTTGCACTCAATGGTTTCGATATTTTCGCCAAAATATTTGATCGCGGCCTCTTCGTGAAAAGAAGCGCGGATTCCCTGAATTGCAACTTTTGGTCTTTCTATTTTCATAAACCCTGTTAAAGCAAAAAGTCCCGGCTTATGGGCCGGGACTTTTTGTGTTTTTATATGTTTTGTTTAGTACATATTAGTCCCGGCTCTTACTGGTAAAGTAAAAGTAGTAACCAAAAAAATATGCACCTGTTAATTTCATTTGTTGTTTTTTTATTACGACGTAAATGTACGGTAAAAAAAGAGTTTGTCAATAGAAAATTTTATTTTTTATAAAAAAAGAATACCTAACCAAATTAAATTTGGTGATAATCGGTTTTTGATTCTCCAAACATGGTTTTTCGGATATAAGTTATCTTAACACCCGATTTTTCAGGGAATTTTTGAATAAGATCATAGTCTTTGATCAGCATAGTGGGTTTAATAACTTCTCCATTTTTAAACCTGATTTGGACATCACTCATGTTGCGACCTTGTGTACAAACAATTTCTTCAATGTCAGCCTTGTTGTAAGTTACGATATGCTGACTATCAATTCCATACGAGAAATGGTTATTTCCGCGTGAGATTTGTAAATACTGATTGCGGCCACCCATTGCAATAAATACCAGATAGCCTATAAATAGACCAATTAGGACTATAAATAATATGGCAATAACTGGAATTGCTTTATTGGTAGGATTAAAGCCGCCTGCTATTATATTGTAAATGATAAACAATGCATATGTAGAAAGCATGGCTACGGAAGCAATTACCCTAAGTGGACTTACCCTGTATATAAAATCGTTGCTTACAAAGTGCGGCTTGTTTCCAATATTGAACAAGTGCTTGTCAAATGGTTTAAGATCCAGCGTTTGCTCAAAAAAGCCTTTTACCAGTTCACAAGCTTCATCAACGGTTTTTGCGTGGTACTCATATAAATGATTATCTCTGTCGAGATAATAAACACAGAATTTACCATTAAAGTAAAGCCCTAATTTGAGGTAATTCAAATCGATATCCTGAATAGTTACCGACGGGCCGGTTAACTGAATGTCAGTTAATGCACGTTCAGCGTCCCAGGGGAAATCTTTGATCAGTTGGATAGTTTCATCAACGTTACGAGGCTGCTCGTCAGAGTATTCGCTTTTTTCGTATGTATTGTGCTGAAGTTTGGATATTAATTGCAACATGGTTTAGCGAGGCACAAAAGTGCCGCACCAAATATAGTATTGTTAGGCGGCAGTTTCGTGCTTTTTATGTGCCTCTTCCATTTCTCTGTATTCCCGTTGCAATACACGCGCGGTTTGGGTACTGCCGTCGTGGCTCCATCCCGGTGGATGAATAAAGTATCCTATTTTTGATTTAAGATCGGGGGCATTTTTTACATCATGAAGTAACGCTTTCCACTCATGAAATAAAACGTTTACCGGTCCCATATCTTCGGGCTGCTTGGTTATGCCATATTTAACGGGTTCCGGCAAATCTTCATCCCGAAAAGTTCCAAACAACCTATCCCATATAATGAGCACCATTCCCATGTTTTTATCAAGATAAGGAATGTTGGATGCATGATGCACCCGGTGGTGGGCGGGCGTTACAAAAAACCAGCCATACCATTTTGGCAGCGGGATTTTATATTGAGTATGTACCAGGTTACCGTAAAGCTGGGTAATTAAATAAGCGTATAAAATATCCAGGGCGTTAAAGCCCATTACCGCCAGCGGCAGGTAAAAGAATACCCTGTAAAGCGGTTCAAAAACGGTAGAGCGGAACCCCGTAGTAAAGTTAAAATGTTCTGACGAATGGTGGGTGACATGCATTGCCCAAAAAATACGGCAGTAGTGTCCCGTGTAATGCAACACCCAATATAAAAAGTCCTGAACTATGACCAGTACAAACCAATACCAAAAAGTATTCTGAATTTGAAACAGCCTGTAATGTTGGTAGGTATAATCCAGTATAAAGAAAGTAAATACCTTAACGCAAAGGTTGGTGACAACGGCAAGCGATGTAAGATATATATTGGTCAGTGTATCACGTGTTTCATAATACTTGCGATCTTCCCAATAGCTCAGGGCCATTTCAACCAGTGTTAAAACAACCAATAAGCCCATTAATACAAGGGCCGCCTGATTACGCGGATCTAAATGCTGCAGCATGTTACAGGTTAATGTAGTATCTCAAACTTTCACAAAGTTCGTCGGCTGTGCATACATTATCAATACTAAACTTGCCTATGTGTGTCAGTAAGGTGCAATTAATTTCGTCGCCCACGTTCTTTTTATCCTTTTTCATGTTCAGGAACAGCTCGTCAAAGCTTTCTTCCTTAATTGTATATTTTGGATAAAGATCGGTCAAAACCTTAACAATTTCATGAAGTTCGTCTGAAGACAGCCCCGTTTTTTTATGGGCCAGGTATGATTCGCAGATCATACCGATAGCAACTGCCTCACCGTGCGACAGGCTGTCTTTATCATGAAGTAATGAATATGTCTCGACAGCGTGACCAATGGTGTGACCAAAGTTAAGCGCCTTACGGATACCTTTCTCGTGCGGGTCCTCGATGGTAATTTCATTTTTGATCTCTACCGAACGATGAACAAGTTCAACAGATGGGTTTTTCAGGTCGCTGTTTTTAAGTTCGTTCCAATACCCTGCATCAACAATTAAACCATGTTTAAGCATTTCGGCCAAACCTGAAAGAATTTGGCGCGGTGGAAGGCTTTGTAAAAACTCGTGCGCAATAAATACGGCCTTAGGCATGGTGAATGTGCCGATAATGTTTTTAATACCATCAACATCAATCCCTGTTTTACCGCCAACAGACGCGTCAACCTGCGAAAGTAGGGTAGTAGGTACTTGTACAAAATCTATCCCTCTTTTATAGGTAGATGCTGCAAAGCCTCCCATATCTGTAATAACACCACCACCAAGATTGATCATGAGGCTTTTACGGTCGGCACCAAAATCAATCAGCATTTTCCAAACACCTATGCAGAAGTCAATGTTCTTGCTTTCTTCGCCCGATGAAATTTCGATCAGGTCGTAATTGTTAAACTCTGCAAGTTTGGATGTAAGTAACGGCAGGCAGTGCTCGCCTGTATTCTCGTCGGTTAAAATAAAAAACTTTGAGTAGTTGCCTTTTTTAACAAATTCAACTAACTCATTAAGGCTATTGTCAAAATAAACCGAGTAATTATCGCTTAAAATAGTGTTCATTATTATATTACTATAATTGTATTCCCATCAAACTCAACCATATCGCCTCTTTTTACTTTAAGACGTTTACGGTAGTCAATTGCGCCGTTGTATTTCACGAGGCCCTCTGTTACAACTATTTGCGCCTCGCCGCCGGTTTGCACTAAGTTCGCAGCTTTGAGTAGCTGGATCATTGGGATAAAGTCCCCTTCTAACTTAAATTCGATCATGGGATGGCAAAAATAAACTATTCATGCAATTATGAGTTATCATTTTATAATTTTGCAGATGACCTCTTACGAAAATAACAATAATCAAGGACGAAATACGCCCTCGTTCGAAAATACAGAAATAGCTTTTCACCACTCATCCGATACGGATCTGAACCGGGCCTATTGGCTGTTCAGGATGATCAATGTCAACTTTTTGGTAAAGATAGGTCCACCGGTTACCAATTTTGCTATGAAAATCGGTTTGCCGATAAAGAGTATCATCAAAGCTACCATATTTAAACATTTTTGCGGCGGTGAAACTATTGCCGAATGTGATTATACCATCAAAAATCTTTATAGCGGCAGGGTAGGTACCATTTTAGATTACTCTGTAGAGGGAGAAGAGGAAGAAACGGTATTTGATAACACCCGTGATGAGATCATCCGCACCATTGAGCGCGCTGCAAAAGACAAAGCCATCCCTCTTACAGTATTTAAAGTAACAGGTGTAGGCCGTTTCGGGTTACTTGAAAAACTTGATGCGCGTCTTAAACTCAACGAAACCGAAGAAGAGGAGTGGAGAAGGGTGCAAAACCGTGTACTGGCTATTTGCGATAAAGCTTATAAAAACAATGTGCCTGTAATGATAGATGCTGAGGAAAGCTGGATCCAGGATACTATTGACCTGTTGGCGCTTACCATGATGACACAGTTTAACAAGCAAAAGCCGATAGTATATAATACTTACCAAATGTACAGGCATGATAAATTGGCTTCAATGTTAAATGATCATGCTATTGCCCAAAGCGAAGGGTTTTTATTGGGTGCAAAAATTGTACGCGGTGCTTACATGGAAAAAGAGCGCAAACGTGCCGAAGAAAAAGGATATCCTTCGCCAATCCAGCCTGATAAAAAATCTGCAGACCTTGATTATGACTCGGCGCTTGATTACTGTACCAGTCATATTAATGAAATTGCTTTTATCGCCGGTACGCATAACGAAGAAAGCTGTCGTTTGCTTGCCGAATTGTTGGATAATAAAGGTATCGATCATAAACATCCACATGTTTATTTTTCGCAATTATTGGGGATGAGTGATAACCTAAGCTTTAACCTGGCCGATGCTGATTACAATGTAGCCAAATATGTGCCTTACGGGCCTGTTAAAGCAGTATTGCCATATCTGTTCCGCCGTGCACAGGAAAATACTGCCATAGCCGGGCAAATGAGCCGCGAGCTAAGTTTGATAACTAAAGAAAGAAAGCGCCGAAGCGCTTAATTTATAAAAAACAGTGAAGAGAGCATTTATTAAATTAGATGCTCTCTTTTTGCAAATAGCTGTATGCTGTCTGGGGCAGTCATCAAGAAGGTTTGAATGCCCAGTTTTTTAGCTGCTTCCAAATGTTGCGGACTATCGTCGATAAATAAAGTTTCTTCTGGTTTCAGATTATTCTCTTTTAAAACCTGCTCAAAAATTTCCGGCTCCGGTTTGCGCTTACCGGTGAGGTGCGAGTAATATGTTTTTTCGAACAGGTGGTCATTACCATCAAAACCAAAATCTGTTTTAAGGTAATTCATAATATAATCATAATGGATAGCATTGATATTGCTTAGTAGAAAAGTGCGGTATTTCTCTTTCAATTTTAACAGTAAGTCATGGTTGCCTTCGGCAATGCCGACCAAAATACTGTTCCATGCTGCATCAATTTGATCATCGGTAAGAGAAGGATTGTTGGTTTTCTCCCTTACGTACTCCCTGAATTGGGCGGCTGTAACCTCACCACGATCAAATTTATCAAAAATTTCATCCTGGGTTTTATGACCAAAAAAAGTTTCCGGGTTGCCTATACCTAACTGATTCCATGCTTGTTGTACACTGGCAAAACTCAGACTGAAGATAACGTTGCCATAATCGAAGATGATATTTTTAATATTTTCCATAAAAAGAGTTTGAGATATGGCCGCAAATATGTAAAATTGCACCCGCAAACAAAAACAAAATAACCGCGCCTATAGCTCAGTCGGTTAGAGTAGAAGACTCATAATCTTTTGGTCCCTGGTTCGAGCCCAGGTGGGCGCACCCAGCTGGGCAAGCATGAATTTTCATCGCTTGCCCTTTTGTTTTTATATTCTAATCCATTGTTAATCTGCCAGATAAGGTCGGCAATTTCGTTTACTCGAGCGGTTCGATCTATTAGTTTTTCAAATGTGAATTTTTCCGGGAACATCGAACCAATTAATTCCCGGTTTAATTTGCCATCTTCAAGGCTAACTAATCCGTTTATTGACGAAAGAGCAGATATAGCTCGGTTTAAATCGTCGTCAATACTACGTGTGGCCATAGATAGTCCACTAATTTTTGCTTCCAAAGAGTTAATTTTACTTTCACACTCGGTTTTGATTTCTCGGTATTCGACGCCATCTAAATCCCCCTTTAGCAATAGTTCTCTCGCTTTTTTTTGACGGGCTGTTAACTCATCAATTCGAGTGATTAGTTCTTTTCGGCCGTCCCCCTTCGATTCGTAATCCTGCCGGTAAACATCCAATATTATTTCTTTGCATAGTTCGCCTAAACCAGGCTTAGGCGCATAGCGTTTAATTTCAGTTAAGAAAAGGTCGTTTACCTCATCAGCTTTATAACGACAGCCGCATTGCGATGAACAGTGATAGTAATAATAATAGCTTTTGCGTCCTTTGGATGCGCTACCAGTAAGGACTCGATTACATCTCGAACATAATAGGTACCCTCTCAAGGGCAATTGATCCGTGGATACAAGTTTTATCCCTTGCTGCCTTTTTCGACCATCCATTACCTCTTGAACTTCATAGAATAAGTGTTCCGAAATTAGCGGTTCGTGCAACCCCTGAACAATTTGCATTTCCTCATCCTTGTATTTTGGTATAGTTATTTTGCCACAATAAACAGGGTTGCGCATGGCAAGTAGGAAATTGTTTTTTCCACATTTAAGCCCGTTTTCTCTCGCAGTCTTCCAAATTTGCTCTGATGAAAACTGACTTGTCGCAATCTTCTCAAATGAAAATTTAATAATAGACGCTTCCGGTTCTTTCGGAATGATCATTTTTTTCCCGTTTTCCGTTGTGAAGTTCTTATATCCAATAGGCGCTGAAGCCATCCAACGGCCTTCTTTCCTTGCGCGCCGCATACCGTTGAAAACATTTAATGCCCGACGGTCATTCTCAACCTCTGGAGTTGACAGATAAATAGCCAACATCAGTTTGTTTTCTGGAACTGATAGGTCGAGTGATTGCTCAATGGCTTGAGGTTCTATTCCATAGCTATTGAGTGTGCTGATCATTTGGTAGGCATCTCCCGCGTTGCGACTAAAGCGATCCCATTTTGTAAACAAAACTAAATCCGAAAACTTTCCCTTGGTTTTCTTCAGGTCTGTCAGCAAGGAAGACCAAGCAGGCCGGTTAAAAGTTTTTGCCGAGTGATCTTCAAATATCACCTTTCGAATTTTAATATTATGAAAGGCGCAATACTTCATTAAAACCTCTTCCTGATTGCGCTGCGAGTAGCCTTTGTCTGCCTGCTCGTCAGTACTTACACGTATATATAAATCGGCTATTTTCATCGTTTTAACACTGTTTCAAGTGTTAATTTACCGAATTTATATAAGAAATCCAATATTAATTTCGCATCTCTAATAGTAATAATTGTTCCATTTTTTTTAAGAATTTCAACTGCTTTTTCTGGCGCTATCTTTCTTTTTTCCGGTGACATATTGATTATTTTTGATCCGCAATTTTGCCCAAAATTCAATTACGAAATAGGCAAGTTGCCTAAAATTTAATTTTTATTTTGATGAATTCACTTTAGGTTATTTCACGGCAAATAATTTTCAAGGAATAAACGGAAAATGTAAAAGGACGTTGAAGCAAGGAAAAGAAAGGTTCACAAAAACACTTAATTTACGATAGAATTAATTGTCATTAAATTCTATGGTTATAGTTGATTCAGTTAAAATAAGGGTATGGGTGGAAAATTTGGTATATGTCAATTGTGTCTTCAGCACAGAAAACTGATTAAAGCACATATTTTGCCGAAATGCTTTACTAAGCCGGTCAGAAACGCGGATAACTCTCTATTCCTTTATCATGCAGACACTAACAGGTATCAAGATGCCTATGATTGTCTTTTTGATAAATTTATTCTCTGTGTGTCATGTGATAATTCTTTTTCTGAAGCAGAGAATTATACCTCCAGGTTTTTTGATAATATCCGTGCGGACATTCTTCAACCTGATAGAATATTAGAGCATGAATTAGGATCGCAATTCTATTATAACGTCGAAGTCTTTAAAATTAAAAAGGCAATCTTGTCGATTCTTTGGAGAATGAGTATCACTGGACATAAAAGGTTTAGGAATGTATCGTTAGGAATATTACAAAATGAATTGAGGAAGAGATTAGAAGAAACAAATTTCATGGAGCCGCATTTTTTTCCAATTTCCATTATTTCGTTACAAAACTTGGGGGATGTACGTGGGGACTTAATACCTACTTATCTGCCATCATTTAATCATTTGGGTTCATTGGTATATCAAATGCAACTACCTGGATTTTTGATTTTTATACATGTCACAGATGCAGCGACATTTGATGTAAATACAACTTCTATCGAAGATGATTCTACATTAGTTATCGTAGAAGAGAAAGATCAAGCGTCGATTGCACATTTAGATAGAACGTTCTTTATTCCTTTTATAAAAAAAACCAAATCGTAACCGCTTTAAAATGCATCCTGCGTTTTGAAATTTAACAGTCTATAGAAAAGTCCTTGCCGATTCGGCAAGGACCTCAAATTTGAGTTTAATATTTAAGTGTTTTTGTCAACACTCTGAGAACGCTGCCGTCATTTGGAAAAACCATATTTTTTCTCGCGCTTTTTAAATGCTTCTTCTCCTCCTTCAACTATGTCTGCAACGTGTTCTCTGATGCCCATAGTGTATAATACGGAGAAGTTGACCAGGTGATTCCGTGGCAAATTGACCACCTAAAGTGCTGGCGAACGAGCGCAGCGAACGCTGTAGAAGCGTTGTCAAAAGTAGTTATTTAAAGTGTGTTTTGCAGATAGCTTTTTTCGGGCTCTGCCGGCCTTCTTTTTCTCATCGACTCTCCTTTCAGTTCCATCCGGTGCGCATCATGCACGATACGGTCAAGGATAGCATCAGCGATCGTCTTTTCACCAATGACCTCATACCATTTACTGACCGGCAGCTGAGAGGTGATGATCAGCGATGTCTTACCGTGCCTGTCCTCAATGATCTCCATCAGTGCAGCCCTGCTCTGCGCATCAAAAGGCTGTATACCGAAGTCATCCAGGATCAGTAGTTGCTGGCGTTCCAGTTTGGCGACATCCTTCATGTAGGAACCATCTGCCTTGGCCATCTTCAGCTTAGCGAAGAGCTTGGGTGTACTGGCATAGAACACGCGGTAACCCAGTATGCAGGCCTGGTGTCCGATAGCAGAAGCAATGTAGCTTTTGCCGATACCGGTGCTGCCTGTGATCAGCAGGTTCTCATTACGGTCAATAAAGTGACAGTCTGCCAAACGCATCACCTGGTTGCGGTCGATGCTGCGATCTGCATGATAATGAATGTTCTCTACCGATGCTTTATAGCGGAACTTGGCGTACATGATGGTACGCTCTATGCGCCTGTTCTGCCGGTCGTCCCATTCGGCCTCTACCAGGTGAGCCAGCAGTTCATCAGTAGTGTATTCAGCGGTCTGGCCCGTTTCCAGGCAGCTTTTAAAGGCATGGTACATGCCAAAGAACTTCAGCTTGCGAAGTTTGTCCAAGGTGTTCGTGTTCATATCGATCTATTTATTAATGGTTATTTATAGTAGTTCTCTCCACGGATATTGTCATGGCTGGGCATAGGCAGTTCGTCAGCAAATAAGCTATCCTCGTAGCTGTCCATCTTGTTCTCCAGTATCTGCTGTATAGTCTTGTAGTTATAAACGCCATAACCGAGTGCACGCCTGCAGGCACTGGCCAGCCTTTCGTTACCTGCCTTACGCGCCAGGCTGAGGATACCGATACAGGAGCGGTAAGCTTGTTCCGGGTGTTGCTTCCGGTCCAGTATCTTCAGGATGTAAAGCCTCACATCCTCATGAATGGATGCCGCCCATTCCAGGAACTTATCGGGTGTCCATTCGGTCATAAAGCGGTGTGTCGAAGCCAGGTGGTCTTTATCCGTAGTATAGCTGTAAGGGCTTTTGATACGCCTGTGCATGGCAATGCGTTCGTAGTGGTAATAGACCTCTACGTTGGTGCGGGAATACAGCAGTTTGACCTTCCTGCCGATGAAGCGGTACGGTACGCTGTAGTAGTGTTTGTCGATACCAAGACAAACATGCCCGTTCTTCATTACGGTGGCCTGGTGCTGCCGTTTGAACTCATAACGTAATGCCGGTAATGGCGAGAGAGCCTGGCGTTCTATCTCCTCGAACTGGAGCTTTCTGCTGTAATTGCGGCCTTTCAGCGGCTGGCTGTTATGTGCTTCTAAAGCGACCTTGACCGCTGTGTTCAGTTCTGCAAGGGTATGATAGGCCTCTTTGCGAATAGGTGCGTAGATACGGCTGTAAACGATCTTAACAGCTCCTTCTACCAGTGCTTTGTCGCGAGGGCGGTACGCCCTCGCTGGTAAGATGGTCGTTCCGTAATGGTCGGCAAAGTCGGCAAAGGTCTCGTTCAGTGTTGGCTCATAGCGGTTGCTTTTGGTAACGGCAGCCTTCAGGTTGTCGGGAACGATGGCGGCAGGTACGCCGCCATAAAAGTGCAGGGCATTCTCGCAGGCTGCTATAAAGTCTTCTTTCTGCTGGCTCAGCACAGCTTCAACATAGGTCAATTGACTGGCGCCAAGGATAGCAACGAACACCTCGGCCTCAATGACCTCACCGGTATCCTTGTCCGTTATGCTTAGCTTTTCACCGGCAAAGTCCACATACAGCTTATCACCGGCTTTATGATCCAGGTGCATTGTGGGGTTCACGCGGGCTTTCCACTGGTTGTAATAAAAGCAGAATTGGGTGTATTTGAACCCGTCAGGGAACTCTTTGATATAAGCTTCCCACAGGATGCGGCGGTTCATACCGACCCGCTTTAGCTCTTTATCTATTTGCGGGAAACATCGTTGCAGGGCTACCATCCGCTTGTCCGGAGGGCGTTCACTGCTTTTGCCAAAGAAGTCCTCCAGCTCTTTATCATTAAGGGTATTGATCTCTTCGAACGTAAAGCCGCTGGCATCGAACGCAATAAGGTACTTCTTTGCGGTATTGCGTGACACGCCGGTCTGGGCCGCTATCGATAGCTTGCTGCGGCCCTGGCTGTACATCCTTAGGATCTGTCTTATCTTACTCATGCTTATCGTAGTGTTGGCCATTAGTGAAGTTGTTAAACCTCAAAAATAGGCCTGCTTCTACAGCATAAGCGGCTCGTTCGGGGTGGTCAGTTTCCTCCGAAATCAGGTGGTCACTTTCCCGCGGAATCGGTGGTCAGTTTGCGCCGAAATCAGGTGGTCAATATCAGCGAATTCTCCAAGTATATCTAACTGAAATGCTTTAGAAGCTTTGCCCATAGCATTAATTAAACGCTCTCTAATTACATCTGTTACGGAATCATCAAGAGTCAATTGTTCATCTTCAAATTCTGGCTGAGCTGTTTCGTGTGGTTCCTCTTTCTTCTTGACGGTGTGCATCACAGCGTGATGTATTTCAAGATTATTAAAATTTATGTTCATGGTCTAAGTTTAATTTATAAATATAGTAATTGAACAATTTAATTTACAAGGGATTACAAATATAACATTTTACTAAAATAATTAGTAATTTTTATGAATAGGTTTAAGAATGATTAGATTGTATTCAAAATTAAAACCTTAATTATAATCATGCGCTTGGTTGGGCTCGAACCAGGGACCATATTTTTTTATTTTTGTAAACAGCTGATTTTTAGCTATTTTTGAAAAGTCAGAGCGGTGAAACCCCAAAACGGCCACCAGGTCTTTTGTGCATTCCGTAAGTGATTGAAATTCAGCACGAAATAGAGATATAAGTAAGCCCAGGTGGGCGCACAGAGTACAAAACCCGCTTTTACATATGTAGAGCGGGTTTTTTCGTTTTACATATGAGGGTCAGTATCCCTTGCGGTATCGTGTCGCAAATCATTCATTATTGTAATTATTTCAGCGATTCTCAAACAACGTACTTATATCGGAATTTTTGCCGCCAACCCCACCAAATAAAAGGTATTCAAACCTAATGAGACTTAATTATCAGCCCTGTTCTACTTGCGTTCCCATTCAGTAGATTTTAGCTATCAACATACTATTTACGGTTTATTTACAAATTTTACATTTTTATTTACAATGCAAATTCCTTGTAATGAAGCACATCAAAGTAATTTTGTTGCACAGACTTTAGGAGAATATAAAAAATCCCCAATGCATTAAATGGCCCCTGTTATCAGGAGATAAATCGATATCAATTAAACTTATAAAAATTATGAAAAAAGTTACTTATGTGTTGATCTTACCGCTGCTTGTGGTAAGCGGCTTAGTATTTGCAAATCGTGAAATTAAAAGTGAAGTTTCTAAAAAGTTAACCTCTAAACCCATTTCTGATACTGAAAGGAAAGCTGCATTGAAAAAATGGGAGGCGAGCCCAGACGGTATAAAGTACAAAAAATGGGAAGCGTCTCCCGAAGGTAAGAAAGTGTATGCCGGCGCTGCTAAAATAAGGAATCAGGTTAAGGACTACACCAATATGGAGGCTGTTGTAACCTCTCTTTCTCTTCCCCCAGGCTCGTTATTAGGTTTCGGAGTGATGGCCAGGATTAATGGGGACGATTATATTCTCAGGTTTGATGATGGGCTTCAGCAGCTAAATAGCCTGAAGGTTAATGACAAAATAATTATAAAAAGCCATAGCGTATCGTACGCGCCTAAGTATGCATATCCAATAGTATCTGGCGAATATGCAGAACGAGATAGTAAAATAATTTATAAGCATGCCCCTCGCAAAGGTGGTTGCTAAGTACAAGTAAATAGATTATAAAATACCTCCCTCTATATGCTTTGTTCCCGATTTTTGAAAGAATTTTTTAAGGAAAGATCAATTTAAAATCTAATGTTACAGAAATAAGCATAAGCACGCACGTAACCTTCATTTCACTTGTATAAGGCAATTAATAGCTTCAAATCATCCATAAGGCGGGTCGGGAACGTACATTAGGGCGCAAAAAAAGCAAAGCCTTTTAGAGAAATCTAAGAGGCTTTGCTTGTTACTATAAATCGTAGATTTTGGCTTATAAATGCAGTTTATTAAACTGTGTTTTTTGTGGGTTGATAATTTTAATTGATTGTCTATGGCAACGCTTTGATTTGAATATGGCGGTATTCCATTTGGCCCCTGTCGCCTTCCAGTCCGATAGGGCCGGTGGCAGGTAATTTCAGCGCATCTTCCAGTACTTCGCCATTACATTCGCAATGTGCCACGTTATCCTTAACGGTAACGACAATTAAGTTCCAATCCTGCGGGCGATATTTTTTCAGATCTTTATAAGGCCCGGCAACCAGGTAGTCACGGCATTGCAATTGCGGGTTTCTCAAAAAAATACCGCTATCCGCATTTTTCGATGCCCTGAATTCGATCTTCAGTATGAAATTAGTAGGAAACTCACGCAGTGTCCATGATTGCTGGATTTTTCTTTCCACACCTTGCGGATAATTTACGGTAAGTATTCCGTCTGCTGCCGAATAACGGCCATCGGATGATTTGATCTTTCCGTCAAAGTTTTCCATCACTTTACTGTCAGCATCCCGATAGCACCATCCGTTAAGCGTTTTGCCATCAAATAAGCTCTCAAAACCGGGATCAGGTTTCCAGTTTGCTTGTGCAATAACAGCGTTACGAGCAGTTAATGTGTTGATATGTGCATTAGCCAGCGGAATAAACAGGAATGCTGTCACGGCTACCAAGCCCCATAGTATTTGTTTGGTTTTTGCTTTGCTGATCATCGGTTTGCTTTGTAAATAGGTATAAATTTATGGCATCTGTTCTATGAACTTAAAGGTATGAAATTGAATCGATTATTCATCAATAGGGGCATCCGGGAAACGCCCGATTATCCGCGAAGTTTTTTAAAATAAATTTGCGAAACCGAATAGTTGCACATATATTTGCAACCAATCAGTTTCTTATTTTAAATAAACCAGTTATGAAAAGTAAAATCCAATTTGTGTTATGCCTGCTAACGGGGCTAATGTTTATCAACGCCGGGCTGAATAAATTTCTGAATTATATGCCGATGCCTAAAGAAATGCCTGAAAAAATGGTAAAGGTAATGCAAGCATTTATGGAAATAGGCTGGCTCATGCCATTGGTTGGGGCCATGGAGATTTTTGGCGGTTTGCTATTGATCATTCCAAAAACAAGAGCCCTTGGTGCTATAGTACTGGTGCCACTTTTAACCGGCATCCTGTTAGCTAATATCAGTATGGCCCCATCGGGTTTACCTATTGTATTTGTATTGATAGCTGTTATACTATGGGTAATTATAGATAATTGGGAAAAATACCTCCCAATGATCAGGAAATAAGATTTCATATAAGCTGGCTGATCTTATTTAGCCTGTGCGTAATTAGTACTTCAATGAGAAGAGACATTTTTCAAGCCGTTGCCGATCCCACCCGCAGGGCTATCATTGCCTTAATAGCATTACAGGCGATGACCCCCAACGCCATTGCCGAGCATTTTGATACCACCCGGCAGGCAATTTCAAAACACCTGAAGGTTTTAACCGAATGCGAATTGATAAAGCAAGAGCATCAGGGAAGGGAGATTTATTATCAATTGGAGATTGACAAAATGAAAGAAATAGACAAATGGCTGGAGCAATTCCGAAAAATTTGGGAAACCCGCTTCCTGCAGCTCGATAACCTTTTATCAACCTTAAAAAAACAACAAAAATGAAAAGTAATTTGTATTTCGATTTCGTTGCCGACAAAGTGAAAAATACGCTGACTATTAAGCGTGAATTTTTAGCTGGCAGGCCACTGGTTTGGGACTGCTACACCAAAAGTGAATTGCTTGACCAATGGTTTGCACCTGCCCCGTTAACTACCAAAACAAAATCAATGGATTTTAGCGAGGGTGGTCATTGGCACTATGCCATGGTTGAACCAAGTGGTACAGAATACTGGGGTTTAACAGAATATGTTAAAATTCAACCGATTGATTATTATACAGCATTAGATGCTTTTAGTAATGCAGATGGAGAAATTAATAAAGATCTTCCACGAGCAGAGTGGTTGGTGAACTTTACGGATAGGGAAGAAAACGCTTTGGTGGAAACTATTGTTACCTATAAGTCTCTTTCAGATCTGGAAACGGTTATCCAGATGGGCATGGAGCAAGGCATGATGGCAACACTCGAAAAGCTTGATCAGCTATTACTAACCTTAAAAAAATAATAAAATGAGCAACAAGATCACGGTTACCGCAACGGTAAATGCAGCTGTTAAAAAAGCCTGGGACTACTATACCAACCCGGAGCACATTACAAAATGGAACTTTGCTGATCCTTCGTGGCAATGCCCCTCAGCATCAAATGATATGCGGGTGGGAGGCAAATATTCAGCAAGAATGGAGGCCAAAGATGGAAGTTTTGGTTTCGATTTTGAAGCTACTTATGATGAAGTTGTTGATGGCGAAAGGTTTGCCTACACCATGCCAAACGGCAGGCAGGCCGCTGTTGCGTTCAAGGCAAACGGCAATCAAACTAAGGTTGAAGTAACATTCGACCCGGAAGAGCAAAACTCTCTTGAGATGCAAAAAAATGGCTGGCAGGCGATACTCAACAACTTTAAAAAATACACTGAAGAAAATTAACACAGTGCTTTGAAATAGTTTGCGACAAAATTATTGAAGAAAGCGCTGTAATACCCGATAACGAATTATTGTTTTCGGGTATTATAGCGCTTTTGAATTTTGTTGCAAGCAATAAAAAGCTGTCTATAAAACAACAGGCACTTTACCTTCTGCTATACGTGTCAGGTCTGCAATGGTGAAATGCTTATTATTGCGATATGGCTCCCAGCATGGCAGGGTTGGTTTCCAGAATGGGTTTTGGCTGATGTACGAAGTATTATCACCTTCCAGCAAACCAATGAACACCTCGGCAACTATACGTGCGCCAACATCTCCTAACTTAACACCCATTTGTTGCACTTCTGCTTCCTTGAGGATGTAAAACCAGAGTGGGGTACTTGTTTCTAAATTGAGCTTATAGTGTTTAAGATCATTAAACACGTCTGCGCCCAATGGTTCAAACCTCATTGCCTGGGCCACGCGCTGACCCGAAGGCAAACTGAAGGTTAAGCCACGCAATAAATTTCGTGACGCCAGTGATATTACTCCTGTAGCTACCGATCCGGGTAGTTGAAATAAAGGCGAAGAAAGTTTGGTGTCTATCAATTTATTCGGCCGCATGCTGGCATCTCCTAAATTGAAAAATGTATGCCAGTCAATAAACCTGCGATTTGCGCGCTTTCCTCCACGCAAATCGTTAGGATCCGGAGCGTTCGGATCTGCAGTAAAATCAAATATATCTGCAAAAAATGGCAAAGGATTTGGCTGATTAAATATTCCGAAATTGGCCCTGTATGATGGCCGTACCTGGCTGTGCCCGAAGCGATATGCGGCAACAGAAAACTCGACAGGAATAAAGGGTTGATTATGCCATCCGTAAAACTTACGGCCATTGTTCATAATATCATCAATTACATCCTGCCCGCATAGTAACGGTAAAAATTCATGTACCAGGATCCATTGATAATGCCATCTAACAAGTTCCTGAGCTTGGCTAAATACTTCAGATGGCGATTTTGTTGGATATTTCTTTTTTACTGCATCAACAAGCACATTATGAAAGCGCAGGAATAAAACCTGCAATTGGGAGATAATAAGATTTTCATCGTCACGGGGATCTCCTATTAAGGCCACATTTTGAGAGTTTCGCGGAAGATCATACTTGTCAATGTTTTCCTTCCCTTGTATTCCAAGTGGGAATAACAACATCTTAATGCCCCAACCATCCGATTGATCATAAAGGTGGGGAGATGCACCGGGGCCGCTTCCGTACACGTTATCCAAGCCAAGGCTTGGTGTCCTGAAGTTTTCTACAAATTCGGGATCAGACTGTCGCTCAAGGCTTGATGTTGGATCAAACGTAATATCATGATCAAGAAACTGCCCAAGAAACGTCATACCTGCACCCATTACAGGCGAATTTGGGTTGTCCGTTTGCAAAGCCGGATTCGCGATAAGGTCGAGGGGGGATTGGGTAAGGTCGTCTTTGGCGTCCATGATACCGCCTTTTTTTCCGATGTCAATAAGTGCTTCTCTGACTTTTGGGGTGTCTTGAGCGAAAGCAGGAAGTGAAGGAAAAATCCGCCCAAATTTACCTTTGTCATAATAGCGGGATGTAAAAGGAACTATGTCCTGATAAAGTGCTCCATGTCTCATAATTGTAAGGGTTGGTTTATGCTTTAAAAGTATTGAATGTTTTTATCTTATACGTAATATTTTTTTATAAATAATTGATGGTCATTGTGTTGTTAGTATTGTTTGTTTCATAAAAAGAAAATTTATGCTTGCCGGAAAGATATATTATAGAGAAACTTCAGTCCTCCAGCTAAAGCTTTATAAAATCGTAAGGTGGGCAACACATATTCAGCTTCATTATTGAACCGGATGGAAGCGTCAGCCAAGTTTGTACTATTTTAACCGTTGTTTATGGTATGGATGAAGAAGCAGTCAGGGTCATAGGCAAGTCAAACAACTGTTATTCCATCACAAGAGATGATAAACCTGTGAGTACCTTTTGTAGAGTTAGCATTCAGTTTTTTGCCAACTTCAATGATAGTTCTATGTGGGTAGATGCCAAACAAATTGATTGATATAGATTATTTGGATGCAGGCCTGCATTTTCAAGGTTCTCATATTAGCATTGTTACATGCAGTAAATGGTATGTTTTATAAATTGTACCAATAAACTTATTGTGTTATGTTGGTTAAAATAAAGATGCTTTGCATAGGCGCTGTTTTATTTGGTTCACAAATTTCATTTGCTCAACAAACAGATTATCCTCCTGTTAAAACGGTTGCGACAGATTTAAAAACCCTGTTGGAAAGGCCCCGCGTTCCATTAAACCCATCTTTTACTACAACCCATACAGACTCAGTTATCATAGAGCATGGCTTTATTTACAGCGAAAAGGATGAACGGGTGCCCGTGTTGATTTATAAACCGGTTACAGGCACCAAACCATATCCGGCAGTGATTTTTTTACATGGTACAGGCGGTAAAAAAGAAGATAACAAAAAGATGCTGTACCAGTTAGTTAAAAGAGGGATCATGGGAGTAGCTATTGATGCCCGTTTTCACGGCGAACGAATTGCCGGAGGCGCGCATGGCTCAAGGGAATATGTGGCTGCCGCTACCGCCGCGTGGGAAAATAAAGATAAAGCGAACCAAACTCACCCATTTTTATTTGATACCGCTTTTGACCTTTGGCGGGTAACTGATTATTTGACAAGCAGACCTGATGTAGACGCTAAAAGAATTGGCATGGGGGGGATATCAATGGGAGGGATGGAAACATGGCTTGCTGCATCGGTAGATAAGCGGATAAAAGTAGTTGTGCTGGATATTGCAGTACAAAGTTTCAAATGGTCGTTAGATAATGATAAGTGGCAGGGACGTGCCGGTACAATTGGCGGGACACACCTGCAGGCGGCCAAAGATCTTGGCGATTCGATTTAAATAAACATAATGTACAGGCTGTATGGAATAAATTGATACCCGGTATCACCGGAGAGTTTGATTGCCCATCTGTGTTACGATTGATAGCTCCGAGGCCCATGTTGGTTTTAAGTACAGAAAATGACTCTAACTGCCCGTTGCCAGGCGCAAATATAGCTTACGCGTCGGCTGTGCAGGCATATGCTTCAAAAAATGCTCCTGATAAGCTCATGCGTGATGTTGCACCAAAACTACCTCACACCACAACACCTGAACATTTTAAAATGACGCTGGATTGGTTTAGCAAATGGTTATAGCTATATCAACATAAATTACTGTTGAGCGCTGTTTACTGCAGTTTTAAATAAAAATCAATAAAAATTTGCTAAATCGATTTTATTACATAATTTGGGTGCGTAATAACCAATTAATAAATATCGGTCGTTTTTAAAATCCGGAGCGTTTATCTGTCATTAAAAACTTACTATAGATAAAGTTTTTTCTCGATAATAAATCAGAGTTTCGGGCTGCCAGATTTTAAATCACTAAGCCGGCTTAACTATTATGAACGCAACTACGTTTCCTGTCTTAAAAAAATATTTAATAGCCGTATTTACCGCGGGCTTTTCACTTGGTTCAGTGACTGGGCTTAAGGCGCAAAATTTGGCTTCTTATGTTAACCCGTTTATTGGGGCCAGCACCAGCGCCGATGGAGCAGGCGTTTATCATGGCCTGGGCAAAACTTTCCCTGGGGCCGCCACGCCTTACGGACTGGTGCAATTAAGCCCTAATACCATAACAGGAGGTGATAATGGATCTGGATATAGTTACGAACATAAAAGCATTGAGGGATTTGCCTTTACCCAAATGAGCGGGATTGGCTGGTATGGAGATCTGGGGAACTTTTTGGTAATGCCAGCAACGGGCGTACTCAAAACCAGTGCCGGCAAAATGGGTACTACGGGCACAGGATACCGCTCGGCTTATAATAAAAGTAGCGAAAAAGCATCTGCCGGATATTATAGCGTACAATTAACAGATAATAATATCAAAGCCGAAGCTACTGCAGCACCACATAGCGGTATGCTCCGTTTTACTTTTCCTCAAAATAATCAATCCCGCATCCAGATTGATCTGGCCCGGAGGGTGGGAGGAACATCAACACTCCAATTTGTTAAGGTTGTTGACGATCATACCATTGAAGGTTTTATGAAATGCACGCCCGACGGTGGTGGTTGGGGAAATGGCGATGGCAAGGCCGATTATACAGTATATTTTTACGCGCAATTCAGCAAACCATTAAAAAACTATGGTGTTTGGAGTGCCGATATCCCCGGCGATTGGAGCCGCAAACTGGATGATGTAACCGGCGATAAATACCAGGATCGGGTAGCTCATGCTGAGGTAATTAAAGGAGTAAAGGAAAAGCAAGGCAAGCATCTTGGTTTTTATACCGAGTTTACAACTACTGCTAATGAACAGGTATTACTTAAATCAGGTATTTCGTTTGTGAGCATAGCTGGTGCCAAAGCTAATTTACAGGCCGAAATAAAAGACTGGAATTTCGATGCTGTACATCAACATGCAGTCAATCTGTGGAACAACGCCTTATCGAAAGTAAGTATCCAGGGTGGCACTGCCGAACAGAAAACGGTATTTTATACAGCGCTATATCACACCATGATCGACCCGCGGATTGTGAGTGATGTTACCGGACAATACATGGGCGGCGATGGTAAGGTTCATCATACCTCAACATTTAAAAAGCGTACTATTTTTAGCGGCTGGGACGTTTTCAGGAGCCAGATGCCTTTACAAACTATCATCAACCCATCATTGGTTAATGATCTTGTTAATTCATTGGTTACGCTTGCCAACGAAAAAAATAAAGATTACCTGGAGCGTTGGGAATTATTGAATGCTTACAGCGGCTGTATGCTTGGCAACCCCGCTGTGGCAGTAATGACCGACGCTTACGTTAAGGGGATTCGTAACTATAATATACCGGATGCTTATAAATTGGCTTTGGGCACGGTTGAGAAATTTGGTAACGGAGATAAAGGTTTTACTCCTGGTGGAGCCGGTATTAGCTACACGCTTGAGTATGCTTATAACGATTGGTGTATTGCCCAGCTTGCCAAAGCGCTTAATAAAACACAGGACGTAAAAAAATATGGCGAAAGGGGAGAAGCATTCAAAAATATCTTTGATGCAGATAAAGGCTGGTTCCGGCCTAAAGACAGCACCGGTAACTGGTTGCCATGGCCTGCAGAAGGGCGTATTAAGCAATGGTATGGCTGTGTTGAAAGCAATCCCTACCAGCAAGGTTGGTTTGTACCGCAGGATGTTGCCGGTATGGTTAAACTAATGGGCGGCCGCGAAAAAGTAATTGCTGATTTGAATAACCTTTTTGAGAAAACGCCCGATAACATGATGTGGAACGATTACTATAATCATTCTAACGAACCCGTGCATCATGTACCATTTTTATATAACAGGTTAGGCGCACCATGGCTTACACAAAAATGGACGCGCGAGATCTGCCGCAGGGCTTATAAAAATTCTGTAGAGGGATTGGTTGGCAATGAAGATGTAGGACAAATGTCGGCCTGGTATGTCTTGGCAGCAAGCGGTTTACATCCGGTTTGCCCGGGCGATACAAGGCAGGAGATCACCAGCCCCGTATTTAATAAAGTAACTTTAAAGCTCGACCCTAAATATGCTAAAGGTAAAACGTTTACTATCATCGCCAACAGCAATTCGGCAAAGAACGTTTACATACAGGGCGCAAAGCTTAACGGTAAAACCTATAACAAATGCTATATAGATTATAAAGATATAGCAGCTGGCGGCGTACTTGAATTAAGTATGGGAGCAACGCCAAATAAAAGCTGGGGAATTTAAACAGGTAGGGAAAAAGCGGATACGCTTTTTTGCGATAGAATTGCTAAATCGTTTTTATAAATATCATTTAAGAGTATAATAATTTAACAGGAAGCAAAGAGAGTTTATTTGTTACTAACACATCATAATTAAATAATTAATGAAAAAGCTGATTTTAATAGTAATGCTAATAGTGGCGCAGAGAGCTGCGTTTGCGCAAAACATCGAGCCGTTTCACGCCGGCGACAGGGTAGCTTTTGTTGGTAACAGCATTACCGACGGAGGCCATTATCATTCATACATCTGGTTATATTATATGACCCGGTTCCCAAACATGAGGATAACCTGCTATAATGCCGGTATAGGCGGCGATGTAGTAGGGCAAATCAACGATCGGTTTGAAGATGACGTATTCAGCAAGAAGCCTAATGTATTAACCCTCACCTGGGGTATGAACGACACCGGTTATTTCGAATGGTACCGTGCCGATGCACAGGAATTTATGGATAAGAGGATCCAGGGTTCGTATGATAATTATGCGCTGCTGGAAAATAAGCTTAAACAGCATCCGGAGATCCGTAAGATATTTATTCTTGGTTCACCTTATGATGAAACAAGTAAATTCACTACCAAGAATATCTACCCTAAAAAAAGCGCTGCATTTTCAAAAGTGATAGATTTCCAGCGGGATGCAGCTAAGAGAAATAACTGGGGTTATGTTGATTTTTTTCATCCTATGACAGAGATCAACCTGCGTGAGCAAGCTAAAGATTCAACTTTCAGCTTAACACCTAATGACAGGGTGCATCCGGATAACGACGGACACCTGGTAATGGCCTATCTTTTCTTAAAGGCACAGGGTTTCAGCAATAAAGTGGTGGCTGATGTAGCTGTAGATGCTAAAAGTAAGAAGGCTGTTAAAGCTGTTAATTGTAAAATAACCAATGTGGTATCTTCTGCCGATTCGGTATCGTTCAATTACCTCGCCAACTCATTGCCTTATCCCATCGACACCATTCCGCGTAGCTGGGGCAACAGAAAAAAACAAGCCGATGCACTTAAGATCATTCCTTTTACTAAAGAAATGAACCAGGAGCTGCTTGCCGTTAAGGGCTTAAAAACAGCAAACTATGATGTGCTTATTGACGGCGAAAAGATGGGCAATTGGTCGGCAGAGCAACTGGGTGCAGGTATCAACCTGGCCGAGATCACTACTACTCCGCAATATCAGCAGGCCATCCAGATCAGGGAACTGAACGAAGAGCGTTGGGATATTGAAAGGCGGATCCGCATGTACGTTTGGATGGAGTTTGACTTTTTAAAGGGCAAGGGACTTTTATTCCATGATACCAACGCCGCCATGGATACTGTCAGCAAATACGCAAAAAAAGACATTTTTGTTAACGGCAATAAAGACAATTACACCCGTGCGCGCTATAAAAGTTTACGCAATGCCTGGCAAAAGGAAATGGATGTACTTACCGACCAGATCTACGCCATAAACAAGCCTCAAAACCATCGCATTACCATAATAGCCTCAAAATAAAATCACTATATACCGATGAATATTAATAAGTTACTGTTAATTCCGTTATTTATTTGCCTTACAGCCTGTGGTTTTAAAGCCGCGGCTGCAACGGTTGATACGGTACTTACCCACAGTACCGCAATGAATAAAGACATTAAGGCTGTGGTAATTAAACCCGCCGATTATTCAAACACCAAAAGGTTCCCGGTATTATACCTGCTGCACGGTTTCAGCGGCAATTACAGCGATTGGATTAAAAAAGTTCCTGCTGTTGCAGGTTTGGCCGACACGTATCATTTTATAATAGTTTGCGCAGACGGGGATTTTGCAGGTTGGTATTTTGACAGTCCGACTGAAAAGGGATCTCAATATGAAACTTATGTAGGCACCGAGCTGGTAAATTGGGTTGACAAACATTATTCAACCATAGCCGACCGAAAGGGGAGGGCCATAACGGGTTTGAGCATGGGTGGTCACGGTGCGTTATTTTTGGCTTTTAAGCATTTAGATAAATTTGGCGCGGCCGGCAGCATGAGCGGTGCAGTTGACATCAGGCCTTTTCCGGATAGTTTCGGTATAGAGCGGGTGCTGGGTAAATACAGCGAGCACCCCGACAGGTGGGAGCAAAACAGTGTTGTTAACCTTATATACCTGTTAAAGCCAAACTCGCTGGCTATTACGTTTGATGTTGGTTGTGATGACTTTCTTTACCAGGCTAACCAGGAATTGCATGAAAAATTGCTTGAACGTAAGGTTCCGCATGATTATACTGTACGACCGGGGGCACACACCTGGGAATATTGGGGAAATTCTATTAATTATCAGGCCCTTTTTTTTAGCCGCTTTTTTAACGGCGTTAGATAGGAGAGAAGACATACCTTACAATTACAGCATTTTCAACCGATTGTTAATGTTGTAATTGTTAAAATTCGGGTATGGAAATTGCGATTTTTTAAAATATAAAAAAAACGAATAAAAAATTTGCTAAATCGTTTTTATGAATTATATTAGTAACAGATTTTAACATCTGAATTATAAACCAATTAACAAACAGTTTTTAAACTTTAGCTCCAGCGGTTAAAAATATGAGATTGCTAAAACGATTTTATATTTCTCTGCCGAAGCTTGATGTTAACTAACCCTATAGTATGAAAAAACTTTACTTTAAAGTTCTTGCTTATTCGGTTTTAGGGGGCTTTATGTTTTTTACCTCGTGTAAAAAGGATGGCTTCCTGGGGCAAACACAAACATCAAACCTAACCGAGGGTACAGTATTTACCGACAGCGCTAATACCGTATCATTTTTAGCCAACATCTACAGCAATGTTGGTTTTAGTGCGGCTGCGGGTAGGTTTACATACGGGCCGGTTCTGTCGCCTACACCCAATGGCGGCCTCGATGCCGCATCTGACGAGGCCGAAGTGTCTGCTTCTGCAGGTTCAACCGCGCTGGCTTTCGAAACAGGTACCATCAATGCAGCAGTGGTAACCGACGATGCTTACAAAAATTGTTACACCAACATCAGGTCGGTAAATCAATTGCTTAAAAATTTGCCGAAAGCGCCGATCAATAATTTTGTTAAAACACAAATGAAAGCGGAGGCCCGGTTTTTACGCGCATGGTATTATTCCATCCTGGTGAAACATTACGGTGGCGTGCATTTGCTGGGCGACAGTATTTATACTTACACTGATAAAATCCCGTCGGCGCGTAATACTTATGCCGATTGCGTGAACTACATCCTTTCTGAATGTGATGCGGCGGGTCAGGACTTGCCTAAAGTCCAATCCGGAATAAATTATGGGCGTGCGTCAAAAGGAGCTTGTCTTGCCTTAAAATCAAGAGTATTACTTTATGCGGCAAGTCCTTTATTTAACGGGCAATCTATAGGCGAAGGTAAAACGCTTGAACTGGTAGGGTACCCGTCTTATGATAAAGAACGGTGGCGGCTTGCCGAGCAAGCTGCCGCCGCTGTTATTTCCACAGGTGTATACAGCCTTAACGTTGATAATGCAACTGCCGCCGGTTTTGGTTTTCAAAAACTGTTTACCAAGCGTGTAAACACCGAGTATATTTTCCAGCTCATGCGCCCGACAGGAAATGTCGACCTTGAAACATTGTGGCAGCCACCAACCCGTACAGGTAAAAACGGTGCATTTCCGTTACAAGGTTTGGTTGATGCCTTCCCGATGAGTAATGGCAAAGTTATAACCGATCCCGCATCTAACTATAACCCCAATGATCCATATGCTAACCGCGATCCGCGTTTAAACTATAGTATTATTCACGATCAAACACCTTTACAAATCAGGCTCTCATCGGGTACTTCACCCATTAATATTTTTGTAGGCAAATACAATGGCAACACAACTGGCCCCGATGCAGTACATGTTGGCACTACTACGGGCTACTATACCAATAAAATGCTTGATCCGGCTGCAGTAGCAAACGATTTTATGCACCGTACAGATCGTTGCCTGCCGCTGATCCGCTACGCTGAGGTCCTGTTAAATTATGCTGAAGCAGCCAATGAATATGAAGGGCCTACAGGCCTGGTTTACTCGGCAGTGGAGTCAATCCGTCAGCGGGCGGGCTTAAATCCGTATCAGCTGCCCGCAGGTTTGACCCAGGCCGATATGCGTATAGCTATCCAAAATGAACGCCGTATTGAACTGGCTTTTGAAGAGCACCGTTTCTGGGACGTTCGGCGGTGGAAAATTGCCGATCAAACGGATAACATCACTACTAAAGGTATGGAGGTTGACCGCGATGGCGCTACCGTGGCGTACAAACAGTTTGATGTACGTAAACGCAATTTCCGTAAGGCAATGTATTTGTGGCCTTTCCCTCAAAGCGAGGTTGCCAAATCGCCTGAACTGATCCAAAACCCAGGCTATTAATCACCTGACAGCATAAATAGTATTGATATGAAAGATAATTACAAAGTAAAGCGGATTTACCTGGTGCTTTTGGCATTCATTATGCTAACTGTCTCATCTTGTAAAACCGAAAAGATAGTGCCCGGAAGTGAAGCACCTAAAGATATTACGGGTAACTGGAGGGTGATCAAGGCAACTCGAAACGGCACAGATCTTACTTCAATAATCGACTTCACTCAGTTCCGGATCAACTTTTCTGATAAAGGATATACCCTGGTGAACAAGCTGCCTTTTTTGGTAAGCAAGGATGGGGCTTTTACACTTGATGATCCGCAATACCCTTATAAAATAACCTTTACAGCCACAGGTGATAAGCCGGTTTCAACAGCTTTTACCTATCCAATTGTAAACGGCAAAAGACAATTAAGCATAACCTTTAGCCCCGGATGTGCCAATAATTCCTATGTATACGTGCTTGAGAAAGCCAATTAATAAACCAATAGCAACAGATAAATTATGAGATCATATTTACTACATATAAAAGGTAAAAACTTATGGAAGCTGTGCGCCTTGGTTGTGCTGGGCATAGCCCTGGCTTGCTGTGGAGAGCAGATTACCAGTGTCGATCAGCCTTCTACCGCTGCTGTTGGTTCATTAGTACCCATAACTGTTCATTGTGATATTCCTACTGCAGGCGATGGAGGTCCGGACTACCTTATTTTTGGCTTCCTGGTGCCAAAAGGCTGGAATGCAGCTCAAAATACAACAATCAACTATACCAGCAAACAGGGGAATGGTACCATGACATTAATACCAGATGGTACTTTGCCTAAAAAAGGTGATGGGCTTACATGGTCGGCGTATATGAAAAAAACATTCGGCAATGGTGGCAACCTTATTGATGATATGGAATGGGTAGCCTATCAAACAGATAAGGCTTACAGCCATACCGGCGGAGTGGAGTTTATTGTAGATCTTAATATTAAAATAAAAGTTGGTGCCGATAATAATAACATGCTGGTGAAGCTTGGTTACACTATAACGGATAGTGGCAATGGTTTTACAAGCGATGGTAACGGTACTTATTACAGTGTATTGACCGGCAGCAACTGTTTTGAAGTAACAGGCGGCACCGGCGACCTGGTTGACTTTTGTAACCCGCAGCTTACAACCATCGACCCGCCAAAGTCACTGGATAACGATTTTGTGACCCTGACTTTTGATGGTACTGTTGCCGATACGCATTTAACTGGTGAAAGTGAAGTTTACTTGTGTGCAACTGCCTACACCAATGATGGCAAAACCATAAACATTTGCGAGCAAACCACTAAAACCATGCTCAGGCAAACTACCGCCACCAGTAAAAAATATCAGCTCACATTTTGGCCCCGATCATTTTTTAACGTAGGAGACGGGCAAACCATTACCAGGATGGAGTATTTCCTTACGGACAAAACGGGTAAAACTAAGGTTGGTTATGGTAATACGGATGCCCCATTCACCTACACATTTAAATGTGGTTAACCAGTAAATAAACTTAACAGCAAGTGCATTTAATCGTTGTGTGTTTGCTAAAACGATATCTGAACTTATTGCCAACAATTTTAAACCTAAAAAAATATGGCTCATTGCTACATAAAAAGATACTTAACAGGTATTACGCTGTTATTGCTGCTGCTGGCTAAAACCGGTTATGCAGCTATGCAGCAGGATACTGCTGCCACGGCACCTGCACGCCATGGTGAGGCCAGCGGTATCGTGCTTGACGAGTACGGTAACCCGCTGCAGGGTGTTAAAGTAACTAATAAAGCTAAAAATAGTGTCCAAACCACCGGTAAAGACGGCGCTTTCGTTATTAATGCTGTAAAAGGAGATGTATTGGTATTTACTGCGGCAAATTATAACGCGCGGCAAATTGCCGTGAAAAACACTGCCGGTATCAGCGTAAGACTTTTGGATACTTATATCCAGAAACCCAAAATCATCAATGTGCTTTATGACACCATGAGTACATCAAAAAGCGTAGGGGCAGTATCAACTATATATACTAACCAACTAACTACTACCCCTGCTACTTTATACACTTATGCATTACCCGGACAACTTCCAGGCCTTTACACCCAACAGTATAGCGGTTTTGCTGCTCCTCAAACCGGTGTGCAAACTGTAAACGATTTTATTGGGGCTGTGGTGCAGCATAATAACTATTCGGCTAATGATAACAGCGAGTTTGGGCTTTTTTTACGGGGCCAGGCACCGATAACTATTATAGATGGTGTTCAGCGGGAGATAGCATCGCTTGATCCGGAAAGTATCGAGTCGGTTTCTGTTTTAAAAGATGCGCTTTCCAATATAATGTTAGGCATTAACAGCTCACGCGGAACATTACTTATTACTACCAAACGCGGACAGGTAGGCACACCGCATATTTCGTTCACCGCCCAAACAGGTATCCAGCAGCCGTTGGGTTTGCCTAACCCGCTACCGGCTTATCAGTACGCCTATTTATATAACGAAGCTTTGCAGAACGACGGTAAGCCTGCACTTTACAGTGCCGCTGATTTTAACGCCTATCGTAATCATACCGATCCTGTGAGGCATCCGGATATTAACTGGTTCAAAACCATATTGCGTGATAATTCACCCATGACCAGTTACAAACTTAATGTCAACGGAGGTACGCAGGTTGCGCGTTACAGTGTGTCATTAAACTACCTTGATCAGGCAGGGATGTTCCGTCAGGACCCGTCTGTGCCTTACAATACCAATAACGATCTTAATCGATATATCATCAATTCAGATCTGGCGGTTAACGTAACCAAAAAGTTTACTGTCGATCTGCAATTATTTGGCCGTGTTCAGCAAAGCACGCAGCCGGGAGCAGGATATGGAAACATATTAAGTACCCTTTATAGCTTGCCAAACAATGCTTACCCGTTGTATAATCCAAACAAATCATTTGGGGGCACAACAACTTATACCAATAACCTGCTTGCGCAAACCGAGTTTTCAGGGTATCAGCGTACCAACAGTAATGACGTACTGGCCAACCTCGACCTGAACTATAATCTTAACAGCATTACGCCGGGGTTATCAGCAAAGGCAAAAGGCAATCTTGCTTTTTCATCACAGAGCTTCTTAAACCGCGCGCTGCAAAACAATGCTTACTCGTTTAATGCGGATAGCTCTTATTCGGCGGTAGGATCATCGGTTGCGCAAAGCAATTCATATAGTACCGTGTCAAGCGCCCGCTATTCATTTGCTCAAGCCTCAGTTAATTATGACAGAACCTTTGGCAAAAGCAATGTAACCGGCATGGCTTTGTATGATGTGCGTTCGGTTGTGTTAAACTATGACCTTTCGCAGGTTACAACAAACCGTGCTTTAAAAGCCGGTTACAATTATGACGGTAAATACTTTGTTGAAGCTGCCGCCAACAGCAGTGGTTATAACCGTTATCCGCCGGGCAATCAGTATGGCTTGTTTTATGCAGGTGGTGTTGGCTGGCAAATGGGTAAAGAAAATTTTATCAAAGATAATTTTAGCTGGATTAACTCATGGAAATGGCGTGCCACTTACGGTAAAACAGGGAATAATAACGTTGATAATTATGGTTACTATAACTTTTTACAAACTTACAGTGCTTCAAACGGCTATTCATACAGCACAGGTTTAACCAAAAGCCCGGTACAGGGATACTTTGAAAATACGTTGGCAAACCCGTACATCCGCTGGGAAAAAGCCCGCAAACTGGATATCGGTACTGATATCTCCCTGTTTAATGACCATTTTAACATCACTGCCGACTATTACCACGACAGGTATTACGACTTGCTGCAGGTACGTGGTAACAGCATTGCATTGTTAGGTACTTCGTACCCTTATGAAAACTTAGGCATCAACCTTTATAAAGGTGGCGAGCTTACTTTAACCTATCAAAATCATATCCAAAATTTCAATTATTTTCTTTCGGGTAATGCGTCGATCCAATCATCAAAAATCATTTTCAGCGATGAAGAACCATATCCTTACCCATGGCTCAGGCATACCGGCCGCTCAACAACAGCTATTTATGGTTACACGGCTGTCGGATACTTTAAAGATGCCCAGGATGCTGCTGCAAGCGCAACAACGGTTGGTTATACCGCCCAGGCTGGCGATGTAAAATACAAAGACCTCAACGGCGATCATATTATCAACCAGTTTGATGTTTCGGCCATAGGCGGCAACCGGCCGCTGGTTTATTACGGCTTTTCGGGCGGGTTCAACTATAAAGGCTTTAGCCTGAGCTTCCTGCTGCAGGGTGTTGCCAATCGCGAGCTGATGTTCAACAATTCGCAGGTAAATGGATTTGCGGGCGTGGGTTTTCTTGGCCTTACCTATAGCGGACAGGCTTACGAAACTATTTTAGGCCGGTGGACCCCTGAAACTGCTGCAACGGCTACCGCGCCAAGGCTTTCCCTTGGTAACGCTAATAATACTGCCAACTCAACATTGTACCTGCGCAAAGGCAATTATGTGAGGCTTAAGAATGCAGAGGTTGGCTACAATTTGCCTTATGAATGGGCGCATAAGCTTAGGTTATCGGGCTTAAGGGTGTTTGTAAATGGCGAAAACCTGTATACACTGTATGGTTACAAAGATTTCGATCCTGAGGTTTATGGTGCTGCTTACCCTATTCAGAGGGTAATAAATGCCGGCGTTAACATTAAGCTTTGATTTTGGCCATCATTAAAATATTACGATCATGAAGAATTTCAACAAAATAATTTTAACGGCCGTCGGCATCTTAACCGTAATGGCAGGATGTAAAAAATATGAGCAGTTTCCGGTTGATAAAGTGACCATTAATTATGTGTTCGATAAAAAGGATTCGCTGGGAACCAATGCTCAGGCCTTTTTGTACGGTATTTATGCATCGCTTCAAAACGGTCATAACAGGATAGGGGGCGATTATCTTGATGCAGCAAGCGATGATGCTATATCATCGGCTTCGGGCGCATCAAATGAGGTTACCATACTTTCAACGGCATCCTATAACTCTTATACCATACCTGCAGATGAAAATCTTTGGGCCTATTATTATGCGGGTATTCGCAAGGCAAATGAGTTTGTAAACAATATTGATGTAGTGCCCGTGCTGGCGAAGTATAACGGCTATTCCATGAAATATGTATGGAAAGGTGAAGCCCGCTTTTTAAGGGCGTTGTATTACTTTGAACTGGTTAAGCGTTACGGCGGCGTGCCGTTATTGGGTAATAAGGTATTCACCATAACTGATGATGTATCGCTTCCCCGAAATTCTTTTGCCGACTGTATCAAATACATCGTAAGCGAATGTGATGCTATCAAAGATACCCTGATGACCGCGCCTTTGAGCAACCCTAATGCCGATTATCACCGCCCAACTAAAGGGGCTGCCATGGCTTTAAAAGCAAAGGTGCTATTGTACGCAGCAAGCCCCTTGTTTAACGGACAAAATATTGATGCCTCAAATCCGCTGACTGGCTATACAGATTTCAGTGCCGAAAGATGGGCACAAGCCGCTGCTGCCGAAAAAGCAGTGATGGACCTTAATGTTTATCAATTACTACCCAGCTTTAAAGATGTATTCCTGACCCAGAATAGTTCGGAAAATATATTTATCCGCCAAACTGATAATTCATCATCGATAGAAACCACAAATGGTCCGGTGGGCTTTACAGGTGCGGTTGGAAAGGGGCAAACCAGTCCAACACAGCAATTAGTTGACGCTTTCCCCATGCAAAATGGCCTGGCTATTACTGATCCTGCATCAGGCTACAACCCGGACAATCCTTATGTAAGCCGTGATCCGCGTTTAACCTATACTGTGCTTTATAACGGTGCAAGATGGCTCAATTCCGATCTGCAATTGTATGAAGGCGGCATCAGCAAACCAAACGGCTCACTACAGCAAACCAAAACAGGTTATTATATGCGCAAGTTCATGGGCAATTTTGAAAACACAAATGCCTATGCTGCCCACGTCATCGACTGGCAGGTTCTCCGTTATGCCGACGTGGTTTTGGGTTACGCAGAAGCACTTAATGAGTCGGCAGGGGCTACTGCCGATGTCTATAACGCTTTGATCAGCATCAGAAAGAGAGCAGGGATCGACGCCGGTTCAGGCAATTATGGGCTTAAAGCAGGCATGAGCAAGGACGAAATGCGCGCCATCATTCAAAATGAAAGGCGTTTGGAAATGGCGTTTGAAGAAAACCGGTATTTCGACATCCGCCGCTGGAAAATTGCCGGTACCGTAATGAGCCAGCCTCAAAAGGGGATTAGTATTGTAAAGATAGGCTCGAGCCTCACTTACAATGTAGTAAATGCCCTCACTACCAAATTCGAAACGCCGAAGATGTACCTGTACCCGATACCTTACGACGAGGTTTTGAAGAACCCGAATATGAAACAAAATCCAGGATGGTAACCTCAAACCTTAGCCAGTTAAATCAAAAAAATTAAGCTTTATGAGAAAAATAATACTTTTCTTCCAGATATTGATGATCCTGCTCCCGGCAGTGTCATTTGCGCAAAGCCGGACTGTGACAGGTACCGTGCGCGATATTACCGGGATATTGCCGGGGGTATCGGTTATAGAAAAAGGCGTTGCCAATAATGGCGCCATTACAGATCAGGGCGGTAAGTTCAGGCTTGTTCTTAAAGGAAAATCCAATACCATCATCGTTCGTTTCATCGGTTATATTCCGCGTGAGATTAGCGTACCGGAAACCGGCAGGATAGATATCATACTACAAACCAATACCAACGGTTTGGATGAAGTTGCTGTTGTGGCCTACGGAACAAGAAAACGTATCACCAATACAGGCGCAGTAAGTTCTATTTCGGCCAGCGAGATCCGTACTGTGCCAACTGCCAACGTGCAAAATGCGTTAACCGGTAAACTGCCGGGTTTCTTTTCGCAGCAGTCTTCGGGCCAGCCGGGTAAGGATGCGTCTGATTTTTATATCCGGGGGGTGAGTTCATTGAACCCATCAGGTAACCAGCCGCTTATTATTGTGGATGATATCGAGTACAGTTATGATCAGCTGCAACAGATCAACGTTAATGAGATAGAGAGTATCTCTATACTGAAGGACGCTTCAACTACAGCTATTTACGGTATTAAAGGTGCCAACGGCGTACTGGTAGTTACCACCCGCCGCGGTAAGGCCGGAACACCTAAAGTTAACCTGCGTGTTGAGAGCGGGATCCAACAGCCTACCAAAACTCCTCAATTTTTAGATTCATACAACACCGCGGTGCTTATTAACGAAGCCCAGCGTAATGATGGTATCCCGCAAAGCTTTACCCAGCAAGACCTCGACCTTTTTAAAAGCGGTTCTGATCCTTACGGGCACCCCAATGTTGACTGGTATAACAAGATCTTTAAAAAGTACACCTATCAAACCAATGCAAATCTTGATATTTCGGGTGGTACAACGGGAGTTAAATATTTTATCTCCGGAGGGGCCCTCAATCAAAATGGTTTGGTACGAGACTTTGCCGACCCGCAAAGTTTGGTGAATACCAATTACTATTTTAAACGTTATAACTTTCGTTCAAACCTCGATTTGAAGGCTAATAAAACGCTTGATTTACGGTTAGATATCACCACCCGCTTCTCCGACCTCAACCAGCCTTACAACCAAAACGCCGTTAGTGAGGTATATAACTTCACTAAGGAAACACCCTTTACAGCTCCATATTTAAACCCGAATGGAACTTATTCGTATGCGTATTCATCTTTCAATCCAGATCACCTGCCAACGCTTAACGCCAGGCTGGCAACAGGCGGCTACCAGCATTCACGCCGTACGGATTTTAATGTGCTTTTTGGCGCTACCCAAAGGTTGGATGATTTAACAAATGGCCTTTCGGTAACAGGCAGGGTAGCTTATTCAAGCATCGAGCAGTTTACCAAGCAAATCTTTAATGGCGGTATCCCCGCTTACCATTATGATCCTGCCACTAATCAATACGCTTTAAGGCCGGGTGCAACTTATGTGTATCAAACTTATGCGTTAACCGGCAGCACGGATATTAGCACCAACAACTATAACCTGCAGCTTTACGCTAATTACGACCGCACATTCCGTGGTTCGCACCATTTTTCGGGATTGGTATTATTCAACCAAACATCTCAAACCTATTTTACCTATCCGCTGCTTGATGGGGCACAGGTTGGCGTGCCGCAAAAATTCCGTGGTGTATCGGGCAAGGTTGGTTATGATTTTAAACAGAAATTCCTGTTTGATTTTAACGTGGCTTATAACGGTACCGACCGTTTTGCTGCCAATCACCGCTTTGGTATTTTCCCGGCAGTGAGCTTTGGTTACAATATTGCTAAAGAATCATTTTTTGAAAAAGCTTTGCCGGTTTTCAGTCTCTTAAAAATAAGAGGTAGTTACGGTTTAGTTGGCTCAGATGCTGCACCTGGTAACCGCTATGTGTACAATCAGGTTTATAACCAGGGAGCAGGCTATAATTTTGGTGAAACAGCCCAGGGGTACAATACCATATCTGAAGGATCATTAGGTAACCCGACTGTAGTATGGGAGCGCGCCAAAAAGGTCGATATTGGTTTAGATGCCAACTTATTTAACGATAAGATTTCCATCACTGCAGATTATTTCCATGATATCCGCTACAACCAATTGATTACCCCGGGCAGTGTCCCTGAGATTTTAGGTGTTGGTTTACCTGCTGTAAATATTGGTAAAACCCGCAATCAGGGTATCGACGGACAAATCAGCTACCACAGCACCGTCGGTAAAGTGCAGTACAACGTCGGCTTCGTGTTTTCATACGCCAAAAACAAGATCTTGTACGAGGATGAAGCAACACCGGCTTACCCATGGCTGGCGCAAACAGGGCACTCAATAGGCCAGCAATATGGCTACCACTTTTTGGGGTATTACACCGCTGCTGATATCGCTGCCATCGCTTCAGGAAGTAAATCGGTGCCGGTACCAGATAATGGTATTCCGCTGCAACCGGGAGATCTGAAATACCAGGATTTAAACGGCGACGGTGTTATTAACGTATTTGATAAAAGACCTATCGGCAACCCTAACTTGCCAAATACGATACTTGGCTTGTCGTTACAGGCTGTTTATAAGGGCTTTAGTGTGAGTGTGCTTTTACAGGGATCATTCAATTACAGCTTTGCAGTAATCGGTACCGGTATCGAACCATTCCAGAGCCAGTTTCAGCCTATACACCAGGAACGCTGGACACCCGAAAATCCGGTTAATGCAGCTTTCCCAAGGTTAACTACTAACCCAACCTCGGTAAACAGTCCTACGGCCTATTTCTCTGATTACTGGTTATTGAATGCACATTACGTTCGTTTAAAAACAGTAGATATCGGGTATCAGCTGCCAACCAAATTATTACCCTTTAAGATTAATAATGCCCGTATTTATATGAGTGCATACAACCTGCTCACATTTGATAATTATAAAAAATACCAGCAGGACCCGGAGATAGCCACCAATACGGCGGGCGACGCATATATTAACCAAAGAGTAATTAACCTGGGTATCCAGGCAGGTTTTTAATAACCAATACATAAACCGCAAAAGAGACCGGTGCCATGGTGCCGGTTATCTTTTTGTTTTGGCAGATAAATTTTAAATTAGGCTATGTTTCCAACCATCGGCGATCTGATATTTTACCTCTTCCACATCCGGATCGGGTTTCCTATCCAAACGCTGGGTTTTTTTATGGCGCTCGCCTTTTTATTTGCCTACATTGTTTTTACCTCCGAATTTAAACGCTATGAAGCTAACGGGAAGATCAACGCGTTTAAGCGAAAGGTGATTATTGGAAAGCCTGCTTCAGCTGCCGAAATGATCGTTAACTTTTTACCTGGTTTCTTATTGGGGTTTAAGCTTTTTGGAGCCATATTCAACTCCCGGCTTTTTTCGGCAAACCCGAGGGCTTATATCCTTTCGTTTCAGGGAAATTTAACAGCAGGTGTACTTATTGGCGGTGCGTTCGCTTTCTGGATCTATCGCGACAAAAAGAAATTTACACTGGCAAAGCCGGAAACAACTGAATACACCGTACATCCTTACCAGTTAATGGGGTTGATCGTTTTCAGCGTAGGTTTTTTCGGCTTTATCGGTGCTAAATTGTTTGATGTTGCAGAGCATTTCGAGAGATTAAGATATGATTTCCTGGGGGCTATATTTTCGGCTAATGGATTTGCTTATTATGGTGGTTTAATCTTTGGCGCACTCACTTATTTATATATCGGTTTCAGGCACAAGATGAAGTTAATACACCTTGCAGATATCGGTTCGCCGGGTATGATGCTGGCCTATGGGGTTGGCCGTATAGGTTGCCAAATGGCCGGTGACGGTGATTGGGGAAAAGTTAACATGCACTTAAAACCCGGTATCATGGGTTGGCTGCCCGATTGGATGTGGGCGTTCAATTATCCACACAATGCTATAAATTCCGGAACGTTGATACCCGGCTGCATAGGTAATTATTGTAACGAATTAGCAAATCCCGTTTATCCTACACCGTTTTATGAAGCTGCTTTATGCATTGGTATGTTTCTGCTGATGTGGGTTTTTCGTAAGCGGATACTTACAGCCGGTTTTATGTTTTTCCTGTACCTTGTACTTAATGGTGCCGAGCGTTTTTTGATAGAGCAGATCCGCGTGAACCCGGTTTATCATTTTTGGGGCTTGCCTTTTACGCAGGCTGGTTTAATTGGCCTGTTAATGTTATTAGGAGGCTTAACCGGTTTTGTAATGTTGTTTGTTAAACACAGAGCCCTCCACCATAAACATTTACCTGTATTATAAATATCAAAATGAAGAAAATTACTCTTGCTTATTTAGCTTTTTTGAGCTTGGCTTTTACTGATAAAACCTTTGCCCAGAAGGCGGATACAGTTGACGTAACCAATATTAAATTTAAGGTTGAGGCCGCGCCCGAATGGTCGGCTTTATTAAAGAGGGATTCGGGCTGGTTTGGGGGAGACGGTATTTATACCATCCCTTTAAATGGTAAGGAGACCGGCCTGGCAAAAGCTAACGATAAAGTACTTTTCATTTTTAGCGATAGCATGATTGGCGCTGTACGTGATAATACAATGGCTCCGGGAGCGGTAATGATCCATAATGCGGTGGCTGTGCTGAAAGGTAATAAGCCGTTGGACAAACAGATGAAGTTTTATTGGGACAAGAACACCAAAGGAAAGCCTGAATCGATTTTTATTCCGCATACACCCAAAACCGGGGATAAAGATTATTACTGGCTTGGCGATGGCTTTGTAAACCAGGCCTTAAACAATAATATTTACATTTTTGGGTACCGGGTTCATAATGTAAGCAATGAGGCGTTTGGTTTCAGAGAGGTTGGTAATACACTCATCAAGATCCCGGCAAACAGTAAGCCACCGTATAAAGACCTGAAACAAATGGATACGCCATTTTACCTGATGGATCAGAAAGGCGAAAGCGGTTCATTTGGTGCAGGCATTTATGTAAATACCAAAGAGGCCGGTGCACCAAAGCCTGACGGTTATATTTATGTTTATGGGGTACGTGGTATGGCTAAGCACTTGATGGTTGCCCGTGTATTACCAAAAGATTTTGAAGATTACAGCAAGTGGACCTTTTACAACGGAGCTACCTGGGTAGGTGATATGGAACAGGTTGCCAATGTAACCAGCAGCGTATCAAACGAGTTAAGTTTTAGCCCGCTGCCCGATGGTCGGTATGCGCTCATATTCCAGGTTGGGGGGATGACTACATCTGTAGGGATGAGGATAGGTGCAAGCCCGGTTGGTCCTTTTGGCCCGATCATTAAACTGTGGGATTGCCAGCCGGATTTGACAGCTAAAACTTTTGTAGTTTATAATGCCAAGGCGCATCCAAGCTTATCAAAACCCGGTGAACTGCTGATCAGTTACAACATTAACTCAGTTGACTTTTTGAACGACCTAAAGAAATATCCTAATCTGTACCGACCAAGATTTATCAGGGTGAAGTTTGAATAAACCCTAATGATCTCGAATTGAATGAGCACAAATAGGCTCGAATTAAGACGAATTACACGAATTTTAATTAACACGGATGGTTTCGAATTTTAACGAATTGCACGAATGTTTTAATCTCAGATCAGCATTCGCGTCTATTCGTTGCAATTGGAGGAATTAGTGTTTTATCAATTTATAAACCAATGAACTTACGTTCGCTTATTTGCGCCGCAGCGCTTATTTATACCGGAAACCTGTTTGCCCAGGAAAGCAATCTTGTAAAGTATGTGAACACCCGGCAGGGTACCAACACTAAATACGAGTTTTCGTATGGAAATACTTATCCTGCCACTTCACTGCCTTTCGGCATGAACACCTGGACTGCGCAAACTGGTAAAAATGGCGACGGCTGGAAGTATCAGTATTTCGAGCATACCATCCGCGGCTTTCAGCAGTCGCACCAATGTAGTTCGTGGGTAAATGATTATGCTGTGTTCTCATTAATGCCGGTAACCGGCAAACTGGTGGTTAATGAAGATGAAAGGGCAGCGTCATTTAGCCACGATAACGAGGTAGCCCAACCAAGCTACTACAAGGTAAAGCTCGATAATAATATTACCACCGAAATCTCGCCTACCGAAAGAGGGGCGCATTTACGGTTTTCGTTCCCGAAAGGAGGAAGTTCCTATCTTGTTTTGGATGGTTATACCAAAATGAGTGAAGTAAAGATCATGCCCGCCGAACGTAAAATAACGGGCTATGTAAACAATTGCCGTTGGGCACCGAAAGATTTCAGGAACTACTTTGTCATTGTTTTTGATAAACCATTTGCTGATTATGGTACCTGGGAAAATAAAAAGAACACACTTTCTGCAAAAAATCAAAGTGCAGAAGGAGAAGGCGTCGGGGCTTATATTCAATTTAAAGATGGTGAAACGGTACAAGCCAAAGTAGCTTCTTCTTATATAAGTACAGAACAGGCGGAACTTACGCTAAACACCGAGTTAGGTAAATTCAAATCTTTTGACGATACCCATAAGGCGGCTGATAAAGTGTGGAACCAACTGCTTGGCCGCATGGCCATTGAAGGCGCTACTGAAGATCAGAAGGCTACTTTTTATTCCTGTATGTATCACGCCAACCTGTTTTCACATCAATTTTTTGAATACGGAAAAGATGGCAAACCATACTATTACAGCCCATATGACGGTAAAGTTCACGACGGTTATATGTATACCGATAATGGTTTTTGGGATACCTTCCGCGCCCAGTTTCCACTAAATACAGTGTTACACCCCAAAATGGAGGGCCAATTGGTACAGGCACTGCTTGATGCGCAACAGCAATGTGGCTGGCTGCCGGCCTGGTCGTTCCCGGCGGAGACAGGAGGAATGTTGGGCAACCATTCCATTTCTTTGTTAACCGATGCCTGGGTAAAAGGCATTCGTACTTTCGATCCTAAAAAAGCCCTGGAAGCCTACTACCATGAAGCAACAAACAAAGGGCCATGGGGAAGTGCTAACGGCCGCCCGGGTTGGAAAGAATATTATGCCAACGGCTATGTACCCTTTACACCGCAAACACTTGGTTCAACCGCCTGGACACTGGAGTTTGCCTACGATGATTTTTGCGGTTATCAGCTGGCCAAACTCACCGGTAATAAATTTTATGAAGATGTTTTTGCTCGGCAGATGTATAATTATAAAAACCTGTTCGATCCTAAAACGCGTTTCATGCGCTCAAAGGATACAGAGGGTAACTGGATAGAACCCTTTGACCCTATGGATTGGGGCGGCCCCTACACCGAAGGTAATGCCTGGCACTGGACCTGGTCTGTTTTTCATGATACACAAGGCCTGATAAATTTGATGGGGGGAGAGAAGAATTTTACCGCCAAAATTGATTCGGTATTCACCGAACCAGGCACCATCAAGGTAGGAGGGTATGGACAGGTAATTCACGAAATGACCGAGATGGCAGCCTTTAAAATGGGACAATACGCGCAAGGTAACGAACCTATTCACCACTTGCTTTATATGTACAATTATGCTGGCCAGCCCTGGAAAGCTCAACAGCATTTGCGCGACGTGATGGACAAAATGTACAATGCCGGCGAAAACGGTTATCCCGGTGATGAAGACGAAGGCCAGATGTCGTCATGGTTTGTGCTGAGCGCCGCAGGTTTTTACAGCGTTTGCCCCGGCACAGATCAATATGTTATTGGCAGCCCAATGTTTAAAAAGATGACCATCGCTTTGGAGAATGGCAAAAAGTTCGTGATTGAAGCTAACAATAACAGCAAAGAGAACGTGTATATACAGTCGGCAACGCTTAATGGTAAGCCGTATACACACAACTGGATCACTCAGACTGATATCATGAACGGCGGTGTACTCCATTTTGAAATGGGCGATAAACCGGCAATGAGCCGTGGACTTGCTGCTGAAGACCGGCCGTTCTCGCTTTCAAAGCCACGATAAAAAGACGCCAGGAGGCTGTTTAAAAGTGAATCTGAAAATCGTCGTTGCGAGGTACGAAGCAATCGCAAACTGCACAGAGCGGCTCTGCAATCGGGGATTGCCGCGTACCTCCCAATGACGGCTTTTAAATATAGGAATTATGTATATATCCGCTAAAACGATTTTATGATCAATCTTTACAAGTTTAAAAAGCTATCTTTATTAATTGGCCCCATGCTGCTTATATTTAGCATGGCATCGGCACAGGAGATCTTTTATCTTAACAACACCAACAAACAAATCACCTGGAAGGTAAAAGCGCAAGCAGATCTGGGTGCCGACAGCCTTGACATTTACAAAAATGGTTATATGACTGCCGATTGGGTAAAAGCCGTTGTGCCGGGCACCGTGTTTTCATCATACGTTGCTGCCGGTTTGGAGAAAGATCCCAACTTTGGCGATAATATTTACAAGGTAGATAAAAAGAAGTACGACCGCAATTTTTGGTACCGAACGGAATTTAGCGTTCCTGCCGGATTCATCAAACAAAAAACCTGGCTCAATTTTAAGGGGATCAATCGTAAGGCAGAGATTTACCTTAACGGAAAGAAGATAGGAAGCTTGGATGGTTTTATGCAACGCGGCCTTTATGATATAACCAGGTTGGTTAATAAAACAGGCTCAAATACGTTAGCTGTATTGGTTTATTGCCCGCTAAACCCATTGGTAAACTATGCAAGCCCAACTTATATCCCAAGCGCCAGCTGGGATTGGATGCCTTATGTTCCCGGCCTCAACAGTGGCATCACAGATGATGTCTACCTGACTAATACAGGCAGTCTTACCATTAATGATCCATGGATCCGAACGGATGTGCCTACTGTCGCCCGCGCCGAAGTTTCCGTTTCTGTGGGCGTAAAGAACAGTACTGATGCTTTTCAAACCGGAACCTTAACCGGCGTTATCAACCCTGGCAATATCCAGTTTACTCAAAAGGTATTTGTAGGAGCTAACAGCAATGCAGAAATAAAAATCGATCCAAAACATTTTTCGCAGCTGGTGATTAACGGCCCAAAACTGTGGTGGCCCAATGGTTACGGCGATGCTAATTTATATACCTGTAAACTAAGCCTGAAGCTGGGCGATGAAATATCCGATAGCAAACAAATAAAATTCGGTATTAAGAAATACAGCTATGATACTACCGGTCATGTATTGCACCTGTATGTAAACGGCACCAAAGTGTTTTTAAAGGGAGGCAATTGGGGCATGGCCGAGTATATGCTCCGTTGCCGTGGTGATGAGTATGGTACTAAAGTACGCCTCCACAAGGAGATGAATTTTAACATCATCCGTAACTGGATAGGGTCAACCACCGATGAGGAGTTTTACGATGCCTGCGATAAATACGGTATCATGGTTTGGGATGATTTCTGGCTTAACTCCATCCCCAATTTGCCTAATGATGTAAATACGTTTAATGCCAATGCCATCGGAAAAATAAAACGTTTCAGGAACCACCCTTCAATTGCCATTTGGTGCGGTGACAATGAGGGCGAACCCTTACCGCCGCTTAATAATTGGTTGAGAGAAGATATCAGCGCTTATGATGGCAATGACAGGTATTATCAACCTAATTCGCATGCCGGTAACCTGACAGGAAGCGGCCCCTGGACTAACTTTGATCCACGCTGGTATTTCAGCCGTTTCCCAAATGGGTTTGGCGGTAACGAGGGATGGGGGTTGCGCAGCGAAATTGGTACAGCAGTATTTACCAATTTCGATAGCTTTAAAAAATTTATGCCGAAGGACAAATGGTGGCCCCGAAATGAAATGTGGAACCTGCATTTCTTTGGGCCATCTGCAGGTAACGCCGGGCCAGACAGGTATGATGATGGTATTAAAAACCGTTATGGCACACCTTCAGGCATCGAAGATTATTGCCGCAAAGCCCAGCTGCTGAATATCGAAACTAATAAGGCCATGTATGAGGGCTGGGAAGATAACATTTGGGAAGATGCTTCGGGTATCATGACCTGGATGAGCCAGTCGGCTTACCCATCGTTAGTGTGGCAAACTTATGATTACTACTATGACCTTACAGGCGCCTATTGGGGAGCAAAAAAAGCTTGCGAACCTTTGCATATTCAATGGAACCCGGTAAGCAACGCTATCAAAGTAATTAATACAACCCGTAACGATGAAAATGGCTTAACCGCTTATGCCGATGTTTACAACAGCGATGGGCAGATCGTGAAGCAATACAGCATGTCAAAAGCTCTTGATGCCCCATCAAATACCGCATTAAACTGCTTTACCTTAGCCTTTGCAGATAACCGCGAAAACCTGGCGCTGAATAAACCTGCATTTGCATCGTCAACTACCATGGGCGAAGCCGGTTCTGTAACGGATGGCAATTCGGGCAGCCGGTGGGCCAGTAATTCAAACGACGGCGAATGGGTCTATATTGATCTCGGCAGTGAGCAGGAAATAAATGGCGTTAAGTTAAATTGGGAAGAAGCCTACGGTAAAGCTTTCAAGATCCAGGTATCTGATGACACTAAAAGTTGGAAAGACGTTTATGAAAGCGGTGACGGGCATGTTGGGGTACAACAAATCACATTTGATGAAGTAAAAGGCCGTTACGTACGCATGTACGGGCTACGGCGTGGCTCAGGCTGGGGATATTCACTCTGGGATTTTGAAGTATACGGCGGCGCACCCAGGAGCACCGGCCTTACCGATGTTCATTTCATCAAACTAAAATTGGTTGATAAAAACGGAAAATTGATATCTGATAATTTTTACTGGAGAGGTAATAAGCGGACTGATTTTACCGCTCTTAATCAATTGCCTAAGGTTTATCTGAAAGTATCATCCACTGTAAAGCAAGCAGAAGATAAGTATTACGTTACTGTAAGGATCACCAATCCGTCATCATCAAAAGCCGCCGCCTTCGCCATTCGGGTACGGGCTACAAAAGCAGGTACTGGCGAGCAGATATTACCTGCTATCATGAATGATAATTATTTTTCGCTCATGAAAGGTGAATCAAAAGAGGTTAGGATAGAATTTGATGCATCACTATTGGGTAAGGATAAGATGAAATTATTGGTTGAGCCATATAATGACCATGCAGCTGCAGAAAAATAAACAATAACCTTTGGTACATTGAGGTTTTAACCTAATTTGCCGGTCCGATTAACTCACAAACCTGCACAATGGATATCAAACCCAAATTTACCGAACGCAAGTTCCTTGTAGTACTGATTTTTGTAACCTCGTTGTTTATGCTCTGGGGTATAGCCATGACCCTTGGTGATACCCTTAATAAACATTTTCAAAATGTTTTGCATGTTTCAAAATCCCGCTCGGCTTATGTACAGCTGTCGTTATTTGGGGCTTATGCAGTAATGGGTATTCCGGCCGGTATGTTCATGAAAAAATTTGGTTATAAAAGCGGCGTACTTTTGGGGCTGGCACTTTATGCTGCGGGAGCATTTTTGTTTGTTCCGGCGGCTGATGCTAAATCGTTTGATTTCTTTAGGGTAGCACTATTTGTACTTGCATGTGGCCTGGCTACACTCGAAACCGTAGCGCATCCTTTTGTGGCTTCTCTTGGTGACCAAAGTACCAGCGACCAGCGTATTAACTTTTCGCAGGCCTTCAATGGTGTTGGCGGCGTTATCGGTCCGCTGTTGGGCGGTTATTTTGTTTTAAAAGGTGGTCAGGAACATTCTAACGATCTGATATCAGTAAAGCATCTTTATATTGCTATAGGAACAGTAATAGCATTGGTTGGCATCGCTTTTTCATTTTTGAAAGTACCGTCATTACAGGATCCGCATGTAACGCCTACAGATTCTTATGCAGTAGCCGCAGAGGGTCACGTTCAGGAAAAGTTGTTTAAAAAAAAGCATTTTATTTTTGCAGCTATAGCCCAATTATTTAATGTAGCCGCGCAAGGTGGTACCTGGGCATTTTTTATAAACTATGGGCACGAGATAATGCATTTAACCGACGAACGCGCGAGTTATTATTTTTCGTTAAGCATGGTCATGATGATGGTTGGCCGTTTTATCGGTACTTTCCTGATGCGTTATATTGCTCCTAATAAATTATTGGCCGTATTTGCTTTGGGCAATATCCTGATGTGTATCATCGTGGCGCAGGGTTTTGGCATAGTTTCGTTTGTTGCCCTGCTGTTCATCAATTTCTTTTTCAGCATTATGTTCCCAACTATATTTAGCCTCGGATTGAAAAACCTAGGGGCACAAACGCAAAACGCATCGTCATTTATTGTAATGGGCGTTGTTGGCGGGGGGCTATTTCCACCCGTTATGGGCCTGATAGCTAACCATAATGTTGCTACGGCATATTACCTGCCAATCATTTGTTATGCTGTAATATTTTTATTTGGCATAGGTTATCCTAAACTTAATAAGCAAGCAGTTTGATAAAACAGCTTAATCGATTTATTTTTATATTTAGGCCAATAATAGCTCAATAAACTATGGTTATTGAGCTATTATATTTTATATTTGATTTTAGCCAATTTTAAGCCGAGTGAAAAAACTATCGATTGTTGATATTGCCAATGAACTAAAAGTTTCCAAAACCACTGTATCATTTATACTGAATGGACGTGCCAAGGAAAAACGGATAGGTGAGGACCTGGTTGAACGTGTTACCAAATATGTTGAGCAAGTAGGATATAAGCCTAACTCATTGGCTAAAAGTCTGCGTACCGGTAAGTCCAATACCATTGGTTTGATGGTTGAGGATATTTCAAACCCATTTTTTGCCAGCATAGCGCGGCTTATTGAAGACAGGGCTTACAAAAACGGCTATAAAATAATTTATTGCAGTACCGATAATGATACCCAAAAAACCAAGGAGCTGATCAATATGTTCCGCGACAGGCACGTGGATGGCTACATTATCGCTCCGCCCGAAGGTATTGAAGATGATGTAGAACAACTACTTAAAGACGGCTTACCTGTGGTAATGTTTGACAGGCATTTGCCCGGAGTAAATACCGATTACGTAGAAATTGATAATCTTTTCAGTACCTACAATGCCACAAGACATTTAATCCAACAAGGCTATAAAAATATAGCTTTTGTTACGTTTGCTTCTTCACAAACACAAATGATGGCCCGTGTGCAGGGCTATAAAGATGCGTTAAAAGAAAACCGGTTTTCGCCCGTGGTTAAAGAGATAGTTTTTAACCAGGATGAGGATATGATCATTAAGCCGATGACAGCATTCTTTAAAAAATATAAGGATCTTGATGCGGTAGTTTTTGGTACAAACCATGTTGGTACATGCGGGCTAAAAATATTTAATACTCTCGGTATCAAAGTGCCGGATGATATGGCTGTGATATCTTTCGATGATTATGATGTGTTTAAGCTATATTCTCCCCCGGTAACTGCCATCGCTCAGCCGGTTGATGAAATTGCAGATAACGTGATCACTGTTTTACTTAAAAAACTAAATTCAAAAGGAGGGAGCACGGCCTCTCATTCCGTAATCCTTAAAACCAATTTGCAGATCAGGGGGTCATCATCGGCTTTAAAGGTTGATTAAATCCAGAAGAACCATATATAAGCGGGCACAAGTAATACACTCGCAATGAATATATATTTCGTATATGTTCAACTTCTGTCTTATCTTTAAATAAATAAATCATTGTTATGACACGGGCTTTTATTATAAAAAATAAGGCGAGAATGGTATTGGCATTGGCCGTGCTTACCGCTATGCTTTTATTGGCCAATTGGAATGGCCGCGATAATGTAAAAGCGTTGGATAAAACGCTTACGTCTATAATGAACGACCGTTTGATGCCGGCTACGTTTGTGCATGAGATAAGCAATCGGCTTTATGAAAATAAACTGACTTCAGCAATGTCGGGTTCAGATATTCAGGCCAAAATCAACCATAATTATGCAGCCATTGAAATATTGGCAAAAAAATATGAAGCCACTCAACTAACGCGCGAAGAATCGGCAAAATGGAAAACTTTCCGGACCCAGTTGAGTAACCTGAGGAATCAGGAAACTGATAAACATAGTACTGAATATGTTTTTGCCCAGGCCCTTAAATCGCTTGATCAACTGATAGCCATACAGGTTGGCGAGAGCAACCGATTGTTGCAAAGCGGGCAAAAGAATGTTAGCTCGAGTATCCTTACAGCAAACTTTGGCGCTGTGCTTTGTGTTGTACTGGTATTGTTTATCATGGTGTTGTTAAGTGCCAGAGAACAATTGATTTTTCGGCGGGACGAACACCATTTGCTTAATTAAAAGCAGGTTAAAAAATAAATCCAGGCTCAGGGTTTTAAACTAAATCTGGATTTTATTTTTTTCGCCTTCCGGGTTCGTTTACTTTAGTCGGTCGCGATAAGATCTTCCTTTTTAAGAAGCTCTTAAATAGCCATTACATTTTCCCCGCCTTTAAGCACGTACGTTTTTGCTTTCCACACCAAAATGCCTGATGTATGCAGCGGTAGGTTTATTTTTATTTTCCATTTGTTGTTTTCAAGAGCATAATTAACTACAACCTTGCCATTTGGGTGTGGGATTTCGCCGCTCACATTGGTTAGTGCTCCCAAATGCGGTTCAATCTTTATCTTACTAAAGCCTGGTGAATAGCTATCGATACCTAAAACCGTTCTGAAAAATTCAATATTTGGGCTGCTTCCCCAGGCATGGCAGTCAGACCGGCTATATTTAAGGTCAGAGTATTCGGCCCAGGTAGTCAGGCCCATTTTGATATTTTCGCGCCAAATATCCAGCCAGTTCATGTAATCGTCACCTAATCCGCCTTTCACCAATGCCTGATGCAGGTAGTATTTAAAATAAATAGTGCATTGGGTTAGTGATGTATCTGTCAATAATCTTTTAGATAATTTTGGCAGATCTGTATCTTTTACCATTCCGGTAAGTATAGCTAATGAATTAGCGTGCTGCGAAAAATTATCTTTATCGCGGGTATCGGCATACAGCATTTTCACTGGGTCCCAATATTTGCGTTGAACGGTTTGTTTAAGTTTAGCAGCCTGTTTGTTGTACAAAGCGGCATAATCAGGTAATCCCATCTTAGTTTCCATGGCAGCAGCCCATTGGTAGGCCCACAATAACTGCATATCAATAATAGCCGAACTTCCGTCTGTGCCTTTTGGTGGCGAACCTACTTCCCAGTTTTTGCCGCTTGCCCAATCCACAAATGTCCAGTATGGCGTGTTTTTTAATGAACCATCACCTTGTTGATATTGACTAAAGAACTTTAATACCGCTCGCTCTCCGTCCAGTTTGTCTTTAATAAAAGTACTATCGCCCCTATACATCCAATAATCATACAGCATACCTATATACCATAAAGAAAAGGTTGAAATGATTTGAGTATCGTGAGTGGGATAGCGGCTTTGAGTAACCCCTTCGGCCAAACGCGAGTGATCCATCAGATTAATGGCGTTGCGCGCAAGCCGGTCATCGCCGCTGTAATAGTAAGAAATCATGGCTTGTATGCGGGTATCGCCAATATATTGCAGCTGCTCATAGTATGGGCAATCCGTATACGTTTCAAATGCGTTAAGGCGGGCCGTGCGCCAGCCGATATCAAGAATCTGTTTTATTTCGTTGTTGTTGGTATTAAAAACAGCGCGTTGTTTAAAAGGATATCCGGTAAAGGTGCCGTACAGGTCATTGATTACCAATGGCTCATTTTGGGTATGCACAATCAAACGGATGTAGCGGAATGTTCTGAAATTGAGCGTGGTATATGATTGCTCTTTGCTGCCGTTAGAGATCAAACTATCTTTTCTTCCAGAAAAATCCTTGCCCTCCACATCGTTGCGATTGCCTTTGCGCATGCCATATTTAGTCAAATTATCAAAAAGGGATTCTGCATAGCTTAAGGAAATGCCTGCATCTTTTCCGCCGCTAAAATTAATGGTAGGATAGGCGTTGGTTAGATGTGTTTGGTCAAGCAGTACGGTAACCGTTGTGTTTGCCGGGATTGTTAATGGGGTTTTGGTTGCTGGAAAAGCCGGCGGTATCTCCATTCCGCTGGTTTTGCGTACAACAGAAATCCGCTCATAAATCAACTCCTGGTGTGGAATAGATGAAGGTACCAATTGCCAGCCAAAACCGTCAGAGCGTCCCTTTAACTGACCGCCAAAAAGGTTAGCAGCTTTTGGCCAGCTGCTGTCATCAAAATCTGGCGAGTACCAGTTCATGACGCTCTTATTCATGTCTACCATCTCGCCGGTGCTGGCTGCAAAGTAGCCCCAAATTGGCTGATAACCTTTATCCTGAACGCTCTTCCAGGTATTATTGGTATTCAGAATTTCCTCGGCTGCTGTACTGCCCTGTATAATAAACGCAGTGCGTACGCTGATCTGTGCTTCCGGACGGTATTGGGCCTCATTCCACACTAAAGCAGCTACTGTATTTTTACCGGCGACGAGATAAGGTGCAAGGTCAACTGTTTCATAGTTCCAATAAAAGGTATCGCCCCTGGCAGGGCCAAGGGATACCAATTTGCCGTTTACGAATAGCTTATAGCGGTTATCGGCAGATACATTAATAACAAAGGTGGCTGGTTTGCCAGCGAGCTCAATGTTTTTTCGGAAATAGTAAATGCCATATTCATTCCCGGTGATTGCCGGTACCGAGATCCATTGCGCATTCCATGTCCTGTCGCCCGCGTTTTTTTGGACGGGGGAGGCGCTGCAGGGTTTGACTAAGAAAAAAGTTGTTGATAAAAGTAAAATTAGTAAGCTTTTCATTCAGGTTTATTGGTTAATTAATAATGGTCAGGTTGTTTTTTCCTGGTTATGTACAATAATAGAATTGGTACGACTAATATAATTAAATCGATTTAGCATTTTACTTTAATTTTTATTTTTTTATAGATATTCTTATCTCGGATGTTACTATCCGGAAGCTTAAATACGTTGATGTGTTTGCCCTAATCAGGATAGCGGAGGTTTAAAAAGTAATTCATAAACTGTTGCTTAAGTAGCCCGATGAATTTTATATTTGTTTAAACCTGCCAGTTTTATACCTATGAAAAAAATAATCCTGTTCCTGCTCTCGTTTTATTTTATCAACAAAGTAGCAGCCCAAAACGCTACCCAGCCGCTTATTATACAGGGAAAGCTCAGCAATTCGGCCGAGAAAATGTTAAAGATCTTTTTTGAAGATGCTAAGGGTAAATCGGTTATCGATACGATCAGGCTTAATGATTCAGGTGAGTTTTATTTAAAAACCTTCAAAATAACCAAGCCTCAACGTACCAGCATTCAGCAAAATACTACTCAAATTAACCGTATCTATGTAGCCCCGGGATATGATCTTCATATAATCGGTGATGCCAGCGATTATGTCACACTGTCAAAAACTAAGAAAATCACTGGCATTGGTGCCGAAAGCAATCAATACCGGGTGAAATTGGATTCGATCCTGGTAGCCCGGAACGACAAAACAGCATGGTATGAGCTCAAAACTGACGAACTAATCCTATTCCTTAAAAAAAGCAAAGCATTGGACGATTCGTTGCTAAATGCAGTGTTTAGTAAACCTGCAAAACAGGATAAATATGTCAATACGTTTAAGAAAATGATTGACCTGGATAATCAAAGTTTAAACTTTTATATGATGCTCCAACACCTTGAAATGAGCAAATACAATGCAGCTCAAATTACGGAGCTGGTAGCAAAAAGCACGCCTTCAGCTTTTTCAAAAGGTATATCACATGACGAATATTTAGTATCGGATGATTATAAATCATGGGTGCTGCCGCTTTATTACACCTATGAGCAACGCCTGGATCTGCTGCGTGATTCTGCATCGGTAAAGCAGCCCGGTTATGAACTTGAAAAAATAAAGCAGCTTTTTACCGGAAAAGTCAGGGATTACTACCTGAACCGTTATGTTGAAAAGAGAATTGGTAGTGCCAATTCTTTTGAGCAATTAAACTTTGCCCAAAAAGAAATGCAGGCATTTATTGGTGTTATTAGCAACGCAACTTTAAAAAAGAACCTCGCCGATGGTTTTATGGAAAAGAAGAAACAACTGATGCAGGTGCAAATTGGTAAACCTGCTCCTGCTTTTACTTTGACCGATGATCATGGAAAAGTTTTTAGCCTGACCGATTTTAAGGGGAAAGTTGTTTATATCGACCTTTGGGCGAGCTGGTGCGGGCCTTGCAGGCAAGAAATGCCTTCATTTAAAAAACTAAGCGACAAATTTAAAGCTAACCAGCAGATTGCTTTTATCAGCATTGCCGTGCACGATGGAGAGAAGGAGTGGAGAAACGCACTCAAAGAAGAAAAGCCGGATTGGCTGCAGCTTTACGATAAAGATGGTACTGTGGCGCAATCATACATAGCTTATGCTATACCAAAATATATACTGATTGATAAAGAAGGGAAAATGCTGAGCTTTGATGCGCCCGGTCCCGGAAATGCCCAGGCCGAACAATTAATCAAAGAGGCTATCGCGAAATAGTTATAGCGTTTTCACATTTTTTCAAGGGCGTATGACGCCATGTCGGCTTTCAGGCTTTTAATGGTGATCAATGTTGTATAAGCAGAAAGTATCGATTGAACCTGAAAATACAAAACCGATATCCTAATTGACCATTGATGACCAATTAGGATATCGGTTTTTATATTAGATGTTTTTGTTATCCGGTTAGTTTAAGAAATATTGGCCAGGATCTCGCGCCATTCTTTCAGCTCAGGTAAACCCGGTTTGCGTTTACCGAAAAGTTGTACTATCATTTCACCTTCGCTATCAAAAAGCTCAATTGAGTTAACGTCTCCATCAGCCGATGGTTTAACAACGTGCCATACCGCAGCAACGGCATCCATGCGCAAATGCAGGTTAAATTCAGGATCGATCACATTAAACCAGGTATCCATTTCAACAATGCGGGTAACGGTACCTGTGTGGATCTGGATACAGCCGTGATTGCCAACAAATACCATTATAGGCACCTGTTGTTCTGCACAATGCTGTACTACACCTTTAAAATCATCAGCATTGATCTGTTTAGCAAAACCAGCAGGGGCAAGCCTCAAAGCTTGCGTACGGTTAAGGTTAAAACGTTTGAGTAAACCAAAAAACTCATGGGTATCCTGCAGGCCTGTCCATGCTTCATGAAATGCTGCTACATCAATTTCTTCGTCGGGCAGGGCAGGTTTAGCAGCTGGCTCTGTTGGGAACAACGCCACTGCCTGCTGATCGGCTTTGCGGAAGCGGGTAACCAGTTCATGATAATTTTCAACGTTGCTTTTATCGGTAAGGTAGATCTTGTGTATGGCAACGCCGTTTCCGTCAAAAAACTGGAAGCTTTTCAGATTATTATCCTCTACGGCAAAACCCAATTTCCATTGGCTCATGAATAAACGCAGGTCGATATCCGAGCCTAAAACCAAACCGGCGTGAGGGCTGAAAGATACTTTTTCGTAAATGCCTTTGCGCTCGTGAACGCAACATTCGTTACGGGTAAGGGCCATTACATAACCCAAACCGGTGATTTCTTTCAATAGCGCGTCGAATGTATTTTCAAGAATGACCACGTTTTCGCCGAGGCTGGTCATCAGTAATTCGGCTTCGCTAACATTTAATGCAGCAGCGATATCACGGATCCTTTTCTTTGGATTTTCGGCTTTAAAGGCAAGATATTGTTCTTTTAATGAAATGGTTTCCATATTTATAGTGTGAAGGATTTTAAATTGTATTCGGGTACTTCATGTGTGATCACTTTAGGCATAATAAATTGCTTAAGCGTGTTGGGGTTAGTAAAAACATCGGCCTCCGTTTCAAAAACATCGTAAATGCTTTTGCTGTTGAGGATTTCGGCAGGGGTGCCGTGATACCATTTCCGTCCGTTTTTAAGCATCATGATATTATGGGCATATTGGGCAGCAAGGTTGATATCGTGCAATATCGCAACCACGATAAAGCCCTTTTTTGCCAGCATGGCTGCCAGCGATAAGGTTTGCTGCTGATACAGGATATCCATGCCCGACACGGGTTCGTCAAGCAGCAGCAGTGCCTCAGGCGTATCCCAGATCTGGGCCAGTACTCTTGCCAAATGGACACGCTGTTGCTCTCCTCCTGATAACGATAAAAATGAACGCTCGGCCAGGTGTGTAGTTCCGGTGATGGTCATCACCTCGCTGATAATATCCAGGTCATGAGCTGTAGGCTGGTTACGGTAATGCGGATAACGTCCCATCTGCACTATCTCTATCGCTAAAAAATCGAGATTAATGATATTTTGTTGATTAAGGATAGCGCGTTTTAATGCCAGCTCTTTTGCAGCATAGCTGTTTAAGGTTTTTCCCGATAGGGAGATTGATCCGGATGTAGGTACTTTTTCGGCGCTAAGTAAACGCATCAGCGATGATTTACCGGCCCCGTTAGCACCTAATATTACCATGACCTCGCCGGGATGAACCATAAATGATACATCTTTCACCAGGGTGTGTTTCCCGGTTTTATAAGTTACATTTTCAACTGTAAGCATCTTATCGGGTAATTTTCTTTTTATCTTTTATTAAAATATACAGAAAAACAGGTGTGCCCAGCAAAGCGGTTATTACGCCTATTGGCAACTCCACCGGTGCAACTATTTTCCGGGCTATCATATCGGCAAGGGTAAGGATCAAAGCGCCCATCAATGCAGATGCAGGCAATACCCTACGGTTATCCACCCCAAAAATGAGCCTTACCATGTGCGGTACCAGTAAGCCAACAAAGCTGATAATACCTGATACCGCCACGGATGCGCCAACCGCCATAGTAGATAGTATAACCACCCAGCGTTTTACCCGGCCCACAGGTAAGCCCAGTTGCTGAGCCTGCGTTTCGCCCAATGCAAAGGCATTGAGGGTTTTGGCCATAGTTGGTAATAACACTAACGGGATAATTACAAAGGGCACAAGGCATAAAATAATTTGCCATGTAGCACCTCCCAAACTCCCCAACAGCCAAAACGTAATATTGCGTAGTTGCTGGTCGTTAGCAATGTAGGTAACCAAACCGGTTAAAGCGCCGGCAAGCGCGTTAACGGCAATACCTGCTAAAAGCATGGTTGCCACATTGGGGCGACCGTCATTACGGGAGATCTGGTAAACAACCAATGTAGCAATACCGGCCCCTGCAAATGAGCCGAAAGCAAGTAAATAATAACCCAGTAAATTACTTAAGCCAGCCAGTAGCGCAGTTTCGGCAGCGATGATGAGCACCGCAAATAATGATGCTCCCGAGGAGATTCCGATCAAACCAGGCTCTGCAAGCGGGTTACGAAAAATGCCCTGTATGGCCGCTCCCGAAATTCCTAATGCTGCCCCCACAAGCAAGCCCATGATAACACGGGGCATCCGTACTATGGTCAGGACGGTATCAAATTGCTCATCAATAGGCGTGCTTTTAAATAGCCATACTTTCTTTGCTAATATGAGCAGCACGTCCTGAACGGGGATTTTCATAGCGCCCATGCTCAATGACAGCGCTGCTGTAAAAAAAACGGCTAAGCCTAATATTGTATAGATCAGTCCGTTTTTCATTGCAGGTTTTTATTCAGCGTGGCGATGGCCTGGTCAAGCCTTACGCTGAAGTTGATCAAAAGTTCGCCGTCCATCTGCACTATGCGTTTGTTTTTACCGGCGTTGGTTTGTGCTACTCCCGGCATTTTTAATACGGCATCTGCTCCGCCCAAACTGCTCAGTCCAAAATCAAACATCAGGATCACATCCGGGTTGGCTTCTATCAATGATTCGGTTGTATAGGGCTTAAAGTTGTCAAAGCCCTGTGCGGCATTTTTACCGCCAGCCAAGCTTATAATGGCATCTATGTTGGTGTTTTGTCCGGCAACGAGCATAACCCCGGTGCCACGGGCATAAATGAATAATACTTTCGGCGTTTTACTATTCTTTTTAACCTCGGCAAGGGCTTTGTTCACCTTCGACTGGGTTTGTTTTGCCAGCGCTTCGCCTTTTCCTTGAACCTGAAGCGCTGCCGCTACTGCTTTTATGAAAGCTATAGAACCGGCAACAGAAAACTCCTGTTTAATATTTATGAGGTTTATACCCGCAGATTGCAGCTGATATGCGATCTCTTTTGAAACGCTGCCTTCGGGAGCTAATACAAGGTCGGGTTTGAAAGAGATGAGGCCTTCGGCTGAAACCGTACGATTTTTACTCACCTTGGGCAGATTGTTCACATAGGCAGGGTAAATGCTGGTTACATCCGTAGCTACTATGTTTTTTCCAAAGCCCAGTGCATCAACAGTTTCGGTTAATGCACCACTTAAAGTAATGATGCGCTTAGGTGCCGCTGCACTTGCACTGATGCTAAAACCCAGCAGAAAAAGCAGGAGTAAGTCTTTTATAAACTTGATAGATAGTTTCATACTAAATTAATGTAGGGGTGGTGCATTAAATGGCAACTGTGCTATACCTGAATGTGTAATTGGCCGAAGCACCATCGGCGCTTCCATCTTTGTAATAACTGTCAACTACCAGCTTGTAATACTTTCCATTAGCAGTATGGATAAAGATTACTTTGCCTGCAATGGGAGCAACCACATGATTGTCCATGTTATAAGTATACCAGCCTTTACCGCTGCCCCATGGTAAAGCTGTTTTACCCTTCTGATAGCCAGTTGAAGGGGCCGAGGTGATCTTATCAAAAGATGCATCTGAAACAATCTGCCCTTCGGCGGTGCTGCGCAGCACAATAACGGTATGTTGAAATGCGAGGTCCCAGCCGGTTTTGGAGGTATCGGCTTCACTTACCTCTGTCCCTGTTTCCAGGTTAAAGTAGGTGATCTTATCAGCAGCATTAAGATTTTGAATCTTTTTTACAGCGGCAGTTTGGGAAAACCCGTACCCAACAGGCATGAATATGCAGGTTAGCAGGAGCTTATAGCTTAATTTTTGAAAGGTGTTCATGGTTGAAACTGATTTTTGTATAATGTTAACTTATGCAAAACAAGCATTTAATTAGACTGATTCAAAATAAGGAATGCATTTTTATGAATTTAGTATTTAAGTAAAAGTTAACCTGCCGTTTTTTGAATTTAAGAATAAGTTATTAATAAATATTTGACTATTAGTTGTTTGTGTGTGGTGTGCGTCCGTGATGGAGCCGTAGTTTCTTGTCTCGCTTAATAAATCCCTCCAAAAAGTGTAAAACTTTATCCTTAAACAGTAAAAAAAAATCCCGATTGCGTAAACGATTTCTCATTTCTATGAACGACTTTTGCTTCTGTTTATTTAGACTGATTAAAAATAAGTAAAAAATACTATCGTTCAATGTTCAAATTTTACCTAATGCTTTATCTTAATCTGACCTGTTTTTATTTAACATCCGTAGCTCAGTCCCCTTATAAAATAAGCGGGCAGATCAGGAACGAACAGGGGGAGCCGGTAAATGCAGTCTCCATCCTGATCAAAGAAAACCTAAGAGGCACCCAAACCGATACTATAGGGCGCTTTGTAATAGATAAGTTAAAACAGGGAGAGTACACGCTCATCATTTCGGCTGTAGGTTATGAAAAGCGTTTTCAACAGGTTGTTGTCAATAAAGCTTCTACTTATAATATAAGTATCCGGCTAAAAGCTTTGGCGCAGAACCTTAAAGAGGTAAACGTATTAGGCAAACAGGAAAGCCACGATAACCTGATCGATTTTACCCGTACCCCGATGCCTTCAACCATCATCAGCCGCAAGCAAATTGAAATGATGGGTAGCCGCAGGCTTGATGAGGTACTGAAGGAACAAACCGGACTGGCTATTGTAAACGACATTGGCTCAGGGGCCAGGGCTGTTGGCTTACAGCTGCAAGGCTTTGATAGTGGTTATACCATGATCATGATTGACGGCCAGCCAATGACGGGCCGCAATTCCGGGAATTTCGATCTGTCGCGGATCACAGTAGCCAATATTGAACGCATCGAGATCATTAAAGGCGCATCGTCATGCCTGTTCGGCAGCGAAGCTTTGGCAGGGGTGGTCAATATTGTTACCCGTCAAAATATCTCCCAAAGCCAGGGGCTTGCCAGTTTGCGCTATGGTAGCTTTAATACTGTAGATGCCACGCTTGAAGGGGAAACGCCATTTGCTGGTGGCAGGGGATCTGGTTATATATCAGGTAATTATTATCGCACAGATGGTTTTAATGCCAATCCTTACCTGAGCGAAGGTAAAACAGCACCACCCTACGATAGCTACACCATACAGGGCAGGGGCAGGTACACTTTAAGCCAGATGAATGCGCTTAACATAACCGGCAGGTATGCTATACGCAATTCGGTTAACCAAACTGCCTACAATACTGTGCCAACCCGCGATGTGCTGGTTGAGAAGGATTTGAATGCATCGGCTATTTTAAACACCAATTTTAATAGCGGCCTGCGTTTGAAAACGCAATACTATCTCACCCGTTACGCCACCGATCAAAACATCACCAATCTTACCGGCGGGGTAGTTATTCCTACTAACAACTTTGTACAATACCTGCATAGGGGCGAATTGCAGGCTTCGCAAACTTATTGGGGTACTATGGTATTTACCGGCGGCACCGGCATCCAGTACGAAACCATGAACAATAACCTATACAGCGGCACAAAAAACCAGTCGACAGCATTTATTTATGGGCAGGCCGACTGGAAACTAAGTGATCAGCTTGGCTTAACCGGCGGTGTAAGGGGCGAACGCCATAGCCGTTACGGCAGCAGCCTCAACCCTAGCTTCGGCGTAAAATATCAACCGGCAAAAGCGCTTACCCTGAAGGCAGCAATTGCTACCGGCTTTAAAACGCCCGATTTCAGACAGCTGTATTTAAACTTTACGAACCTTGCAGGCGGAGGATATACCGTTTTAGGTACCGATGTTTTCGCTGCCGAACTTCAGAAACTGCAGGATGCCGGGCAAATAGCTACCGTATTTGCCAACGCAGCCAAAGTAAGTACACTTAAACCCGAGCGGTCTGTGGCCTACAGCGCCGGCTTTACATTGCAGCTAAGTGCCAGTGTAAAGGCGGATGTAAACGGCTTTTATAATGATGTTCGCAACTTCATCAATACCGATCAGGTAGCTTCAAAAAAAGGCGGTCAGCAGGTATTCTCTTATTTTAACATTGATCGTGCTTTTCTTACCGGTGCCGATGTTGGTTTAAGCTGGAGGGTTACCCGAGGATTTAATATATCGGCAGGATACCAACTGCTTTATGCCAAGGATAAGGGAGTTATTGATTCAATTAAGGCAGGGAAAGGAAACTATGCCCAGGTACATGATACCAATACCGGCCAAACCCGCCGCTCAAAAGTTTCCGATTACTTCGGGCTTAATAACCGCTCCCGGCACATGGCCAATGTGAAGTTTACTTATGAGTATGAGCCCAAAGGTATTACCGGCACCTTTAGGGTTAACTACAGGGGTAAGTATGGTTTCCAGGAAGCAAATCTGCCGAATGGATTTCTTGACCCTTACGATACTTATGTATCGGGCTTTTTCCTGTTCAATGCATCGGTACAAAAAAAGTTAATGAACAATCACTTTTCGGTACAGCTAACTGCCGATAACATCTTCAACTACCGCGACCAGCTGATGCCGGCCCAAAGCGGTCGTACCATTATGCTGGGCCTTAACTATCGCTTTTTTAAACAACAATAAACTATGATGAAATTAACATCGACTTATAAACTTCATTATCAAATATTATTCATTGTATTTGCTGCCGTTACCACGTTTAGCTCATGTACCAAAGAGCAGGTAAAGCCGCAACTTGAGGATGGCAGCAGTACCGTAGTTAACGATTTGCCCGGCGATGTTGGGAGTACCATTAACACAGGCTTTAAAACCTTTTATTTCAGCCTTTTAACCAACGCTAAAGTTGATACTTCGGCCAAAAAAACAACCTCCTGGGACCTTTCTTTTGCGCGTGAATACAACTCATATGTGGGGATAAACAGTGGCACGAACGAAGGTAGCTATGGCTTTGGCGGGACAGGAAGAGGGGCAATTATGGCTGTAAGCCAAGCCTATGACCAGGTTAAAGAAGCACCGTCTGACGCTGATTTTGTCGGCAAAGGTGTAACCTCCGTTGGCTGGGACCCCGGCAGCGGATCGGGCTGGTATTTCTACGATCTTAAAACGCATATCGCTGTACCTATAAAAGGCAGAACATTTGTGCTCCGCACAGCTGATGGCAAATATGCCAAATTGGAGCTGGTGAGCATGTATAAAGGCGCACCTGCAGTAGTTACCGATCTCAACTGGCCATCGCCTTATTTCACTTTCCGATACTATGTTCAGCAGGATGGCAGCAGGAACTTATCTACTAAAAATTAAAAATAATTAATCATGAAAATCATAAATATATTTCAAAAACGTGCTGCCACGGGTATTTTAATACTGGCAGTGTTGGCCTCAACATTCACCGCATGTAAAAAAACTGAAGGTGTAAAACCTGATACAACAACACCCGAAACCACTACCCCAACAAGGGACGCCGATAAGGTGCCTTATTACAAATTGCAGCGCGTTGAAAACCTGGCAGCACAAACTGATGATCAAAATCCTACAACGCCTAAAACCGAGATCTTTTTCAGTCTTGATTATAAAAAGGAGCAGCCTGCAACTTACGCCAAAACCTCATTCTGGGATATTTCACTTAGCGGACTTTACAATAGCTTTTTAGGCGGCAACAATAACACCGATGCCGCAAACTCCGGTTACCAGGGACCGGGCAAAGGAGGGATCACCATTGTTCAGCAAGCTTTTGATGATGTAACCGCTATTCCAACAGATGCTGATTTTAAAACAGGTAAGGGTCTGATAGGTACGGATGATAAAGGAAGCTTTGGTACGGGGACTGGCTGGTACCTGTATGATTTTGGCGGAACTGTAGTTGGCGACGGTGGTGAAACTAAGGTGCATGTGGCTTACGCTTTGGGAAATGCGCTTAAGCTGGCCGATGGTAGCACCTTCCCTGCACGCACAGTTATTGTTAAAACCGCGTCCGGAGATTATGCTAAAATTAAAATGATAAGCTGTTATAAAGATGTTTTTACTCCCGACCAGATGTTCACCAATACCCCGCATATGTACTTCACTTTTGAATATGTGATGGTACCTGCCGGAAGCACAAAATTTGAGATAAAATAATACCCTACACTATCATATGAAAACAAAATACTTTTACTTATTGCTTGCTGGCCTTATTACGGTATTAGCTGCCTGTAAAAAAACGATCTATCCCGATCCGCTGCCCCAGAACAAGATCCTGGAGTATAAAGTGGTGAATGTTCAGGATACGGTGATTTACGGCGCAGTTGATAATATAGAAAATACCATAACTGTTTATATCCCTTACTATTATGGATTAACGGTTATCCAGCCTAAGATCACTTTAGATGCCAATGCCACACTCACAACTTCTGCCGAACCGGTGAGCATTGACAATACAGGCCAAACCTACACGGTAAAAGGTGGAGATGGCACAACACGTACCTATAAGCTGAACATTATACAGCAAAATACTGCCAACCTGACTTTAAACTGGTTTGAAAGTGATCCACGGGCGATCCCTAATGGTCAGCTTACCCTTATCAGCGGAAATTTTTTGAGCACAAGCACAGCTACATTAAATGTAACCTTGACAAATCCTGCTACTAATAAAACAGTGTTGGCTGATTTGAGCACTGCCCAGATTGTTGCCAATGGCGATAATTACGGCGATACTTATATCCTGGCTATTAAAGTACCATTAGATATTGACAGCGGCCGCTACAATGTTCAGGTAGATTACCTTGGCCATTCGGTAAAAATGGATGAACCGCTTCGTGTTTATTATAATGTCCCTGCTATAGCAACAACATTCAATACGCAAACTGTGGCCGCCGGCGATTCGATCAGCTTCCTTAATCAAAATAATGTATTTATCGATTTGAAATCGGTGAAGGCTACTATAAGAGGCCAGGCTTATGAGTTTCCGATACAAACCAGTACCCGCACAAAAATTGTCATAAAAATTCCGGAAGGTTTGCCTGTTGGCAGCTGGGGCTATACGCCGTTTAGTTTCCAGTTTGGCAACTGGCAACCGGTAGTAACCAATGTGCCGTTGGTAGTTAAAGCCAAAACCGGCGGTTAAAACATTAAGTGCTTCGCTATCGAAGCGGACAATATTCAACCCTATGTTTAACAATTAAAACCGACGCCTATGTAAATATCAAAGCCCTGAAAACACAAAAACCAGCAGGTAAATTCTCGCAAACCACCTGCCGGTTAAGATCAATGCGCTTTATAAGTCCTGCATACATTATCCTGGACGATAATGAAGGCCTTACAGCGTTCAACATGCGTATTAAATAAAATTTAATTTAAAAAAACAAATACCATGATTTCAATAATCAAAAACTTATCAAAAACAGCTGTTGCTGTTATCACTGCTTCAGTAATATTTTCATCTTGCCAAAAAAACAATAGCGACACCGTAAAACCTTTAGCTGCTGCAAACCAAAGTGCGACTGTTACCGGTATTACCACTACATTATTAACCGGTAATTACGGAAGCCCAACACCGGCACCCGGTACATACGGTACAAAATATCTGAATATTGCTACCGGCGCTCAGGACTCAATTGGCGCTATTACTTATCATTTGACTTTTACTTCAACAAATAACCTGGCTATTGCTGCAAAATCAGGCTATACACTTAAATATTTAAATACTACTAAAACACTTAGTACAGTTAACAACAGTGATTATACATCTGCAACCACTGTTTCAACCACCCTGGGGCTAAATACTGCTACCGATTCCCTAAACAACCCGGTTGGCGCAAACGGATGGTTGAATTACAACATCACTACACACGCAGTAAACTACACTCATAATGTAGTATTGTTCCTTAACAACGGGACTACCACTTATGCTTTCCAGTGCTATGCTGCTGATGGTCAGGGTTCAGCTACCCTGAACAGGGGCCGTTACTGGTTCCGCAGAGGTACTTTGATCAATTAAGTTAAAGTCCTGTTTTAAATAACATTAAAGGGAGGGCGGGGCCTTCTGATCCGGGTTCGGTACCTCTCTTTAATGATTATCATAATTACCCGTTAAAAAGATGATTAAAATCAAACAAATACTTTATTTATCCTTCATTGTTTTAGTTTTCATGCTGCTTGGTTCCTGCAAAAAAGAGTATGTAAAAACTGCGTATAATAATGTAGAAGAATTTACCATTGCAGATTCGGCCGGGAACAAACTCAAGGCCTCCATTGTGGGCGACAGCATAAGGGTTTACTGGCCTCCTTTTCAAACTGTTCCCGCTAATGTCGCGCCGCAGATCTCGGTTTCCTCCGGTGCCAGCATCACTCCCGCATCGGGCACAAGCGTTGCTTTTAAAAAGGGGATTTCCTATACGGTTATTGCGCAGGATGGCAGTAAAAAAACTTATTTCCTGGTGCCGATGATCAATCAGCCAGCACCTGTTTTTAGTATAAATGAAAGCTCCATAAACCAGGCAGGATATTTATTCCTCAAAGGGCAATATTTTATACCGGATACGTCACAAACTAAATTGTTTTTGGTGAACACTGCCGGTAAGCAGATTTCACTGAGTTTAAAAAATGCGTTAAGTTTTAATTCTCTCGCCATTACCATCAGACTTCCTAACGATCTGAGTATTGATACCGGAGACTATAAGTTAAAACTGATAAACGGATCCAATACAGTTGTTAAAGGTCCGTTTCATATAGGCCCGCCTGATTTTTCTTCATTTCTGCTCAGTGCATCCTTTAATCAGGCCGGTAAAACATTGAAAATCGGAGATGAGATCAGCATAAGCTATGTCATTTCAGAACTGGGGAAAAAATACTATGCCGGAGTATTTGGCAATCTGCAATTGATGGTCCGCCCTGTAAATGGCTCGGCCGAGGGGTACGATGATGTTTATTATGACATCCCGCTGAGTGGTCAGGATGGACAAACGCTGCTTAAATATAAACTACCGGCAGATGTGGTTCCTGGTAGTATAATTTTAATGATGCCTAACTATGAAATAGCCAGCAGCGGAGAAATCGGTTATCCATACTATTGGGATGGCACTACAGAGCCGCTTACTACCATCACCAAATAACTAATTAACGATCAGTAACTGGAGTACACTTATTGGCACTGCTAATTAAATTAAGAATCATACAAATGCGGTTATTAAGAACCTTGGGAATTATAGCATTTGCTGCTGGCTTGTCGGCTTGCAGGAAGAATGCTATTACCTCAGAGGTTCCGGTTTCGCCTACAACAGGTACACGTACCCAGTTTACCCTTGATTCTATTTACTTGTATGCCAAACAAATTTACTTGTGGAGTGATGCATTACCATCATATACCGCATTTGATCCGCGGAAATATGCTTCGGATCCGTTAGCCTTAAACGCGTTTAATTCCGAGCTTTTTGATGTTTCGCAATTAAAAGTTAACCCACAAACGGGCCTTAAGTACGAAGAGCCTGTAAACCCGGGTTCTCCAAAGTATTCGTTCCTTACGGATTTAAATGCGAATGGTGAACTGGCCGCCGTTGGCGCACCTACATTGGGTGCAGTGTTAAAAGATACGGTGATTGGCAAAAATATAGGATACGTAGCTCTTGGTTCTTTCCCTGAGCTTAGTACATGCAAAGATGCACTTGATGTCGCGTTTTCGAAACTGACTGCGGCTGGTCCACAGCAATTGGTGGTTGACCTGAGGTACAACGGCGGTGGCTTTGTTGAAACCTCGGAGTATGTGGCCAATTTAATTGCCCCACCAGCCCTAAGCGGAAAGGTGATGTTTTCAGAACAGTACAATGCTTTATTACAGGCGTCAAACGCAAGCATCCTTAAAAATCAAACTTATTATGATGCAAACGGCAAAACGGTAATTTACAAAGGCCGCACCGCTAACCTGGCTGATGTGGATTATACCGAAGCCGGGAATACACACAAATTCAGTAAAAAAGGTGGATTGGAAACAGTAAAGGATATCTATTTCATCACCGCCTCGGCTACGGCTTCAGCTGCCGAGTTGCTCATCAGCAGTATGAAACCCTATTTTAACGTGAAGCTTGTGGGCGGCACCACTTATGGTAAGCCCGTAGGTTTTTTTCCGGTGAAGATAGATGTTTACAGCGTTTATCTGTCAAGCTTCCTGATCCGTAACGCCCAGGGCTGGTCTGATTATTTTCAGGGGATCCCGGCAGATGTTCAGGTAGTGCAGGGGGATGATCCTGTATTGGGAGACCCTGACGAGGCCTGTTTGAGCGCTGTACTCGGGCTCATCAATGGTGCATCATTAAGCACCGTGCAACAAAAGGCAAATGACAAAAAGGTACAAACTGCTTCCATATTTAAATCAAACGCCGGAACTATAAGAGTTCCTGTCGGGATGGTCGAAAACAGATTGAAACTAAAGGATAATTAATATACAAAGGGGGAAATTCTCCCATAAAAACTAACACATGCTAAGTACAACCATTAAAGAGGCTACTAAAGAAGCCCACCAGCAATTAGAGAAAAAAGTAGTTCAGAAATTGAAAGCCATCCGCAGTAACCAGGATTATGCCGATCTGTTGAGGCATTTCTATGCTTACTTCAATCACCTGGAAAAAGCAATTGCGCCGTTTATCACAGCCGATCTTTTACCTGATTATGCACAACGCAGAAATTCATCCTTCCTTAAAAGTGATATAGAGGCGTTGGGCGGAAATGTCGATAATCTGCCGGAAACAACCGTTCCTGCAATCACGAACTCAATCCAGGCGCTTGGTGCTTTGTACGTAATGGAAGGCTCTATAATGGGTGGTAGTATCATTGTACAAATGCTGGCCAAAGGTGGTATTACTGAGGGGGTATCCTTCTTTTCGGGTTACGGGCCTACTACCGGCCAGATGTGGGGCGCTTTTATAGCTGTATTAAATGCCAGCGCCAAAAACGACGGCGAAGAGGCTATTGCCGTACAAACTGCAAACGACACATTTAATCATTTCGCCGCTGTATTTGCGGAAGCAGAACAACCTGTTAACGGATAATAAGCCGTTGCTGCATATTGGAGGATAAAAATAATAACTCTTTTTTAGTGAAATTGTAATGAGGATAAGATCAAAGATTGAAGGTTTTGATGAATGGTTATTTATTGAGGAATTGCCGGACGCATATTCGCCCGGCTCGCAGCTCTCTGAAAAGCATATTTCCATCAAAAGGGAGTCGGTAAAGAAGCTTTTCTATTATCAGTTAAGTTCAGGCGGATTGTTTTTGCTTCATTCCAATATGCAGTTCAATGACCCCATTCGTATCCTTTCGGAAGTTGAGGGAGAGACCATCACTTCGCAATTTATATTTTATGAAGGGGGAAATATGCCGGTAAAGATCCCTCGGAAAGGCATTTATGGAAATAATCGCCATAACATCCGTTATATACCTTCATCAAAAGGCAAATACGAAGTTATACCGGGGATGGAATACCGCTATTTCCTTATGGTACTTTCCAAAGAGTATTATTTCCATCTTATCGACAGGCATGCCTTGATCCACTCCTCGTTTGTTGCGGCCATTATGGAAGGTAAATACACATCGCTTGCGGCGCAGGATTTAGCTGTAACTCCCGAAATGAAACGGGTGATCAATGACATCTGCGAATGCAAAAAAACAGGGGAGATAAAAAAGTTTTATACCGAATCGAAAGTACTTGAGCTGCTTATGCTGCAGCTTGAACAGATGCAAAATAACAATGCCGATGATGATGGGCCGCAAATAAAAACGGAAGACCTGGAAAAGCTGTACCAGGCTAAAGAATTGCTTGATAAAGTATATGTTAACCCTCCAACAATTAAAAAACTTTCGAGGATAATAAGTTTAAATGAATTTAAACTTAAGCAGGGTTTTAAAGCCTATTACGGTACCACCGTGTATGGATATATTACAAGACTCAGAATGGAGACAGCAAAAAAAATGATCATTAATGATCATAAAAGTATAGGGGAGGTGGCCCACGCTATTGGATTTAAGCACCAGGCCCACTTAACCAGTGCTTTCAAAAAATATTACGGGATTTTACCAAGCGAGATAAAGTTAACAGTGTAATTGTTTTGGGACAATAGATTAGTAAGACTTTATATACCATTCGGCGTAACTTAAATGAACATAATTATTTATCAGCGGGGGTTATGCCCGGTACCTCTCGCTTTTTATTTTTCAGGCCTCGTGCTACTAAAAATAGCGCAAAAACGGTTAAGGCAATAGATATCACCGCACTTTTAGAAACCGCACCCAAAATAGCCAGGTTGCCTCCCGCGGCCATAGCACCGAAAACGGCAACACCTATGGCTCCGGCTGTTTGCCTTGCTGTATTTAATATTGCCGAAGCTGTTCCTGATAATGTTTTATCCACACTGGATAAAATACCATTGATCATAGCAGGTACAGCAAGGCCCATTCCCATAGGAATGATCAGAAAAGGCAGAAAAAGTTCAAGGTAGGGTGTATGCTCATGAGCTATAAATAACCCGGCAAACCCGGCTGCGAACATGATAAGGCCTGCAACAATAGGCTTATGAATACCGTAACGATTAATTACGCGACTGCTAATTACATTGGAAATTACAAATCCTATTGTTAGCGGAAGAAAGGCAAACCCGGCAGTAAGCGAAGGATAATTAAGCACCTTTTGCAGGTACAAACTCAGTATGAAAACAGTGCCATAGTAGGAACCATTTAAAACGGCACCCAATACCAAAAGTGAATTGAATTGCCCCGACTTAAACAAATGAAAGGGCAGCATCGGATGAGCTACTTTAGTCTCTATCCATAAGAAAACACCAAATAACAGCAAGCTCAATAGCAATCCGCCCCAAATCATCACGTTGCTAAACCCGAGCCTTGGCACCTCAATAATGACGCTGATCAGTATGGTTACCGATAACATCCAGATGAATTGACCTGCGAGGTCGAAGCTTTTCTTACTTGTTTTTGCAGTTTGCTCCATTTTGAAACTCAAAATATAGCCAATAACACAAATTGGGATGTTAACTATAAAAATATAACGCCAGCTGCTAAATGCTATCAGTAAACCGCCAATGGTAGGGCCGGCAGCGAGGGCGGCGCTACCTGCTGCTGTCCATAAACCTACAGCGCGTGTGCGGAGCTTCGGCGTATGAGCGAATTGGTGATTAAGCAATGCCAGCGAGCTTGGAATCATCATGGCTGCACCAATGCCCTGAGTTATCCTGAAAATGATGAGTGTAAGGGCATCTGGCGCCAATCCGCAGCCTGCTGATGCAATGCCGAAGATGATCAAGCCCATCTGAAAAATCCTTTTTGACCCTAACAAATCGCTAAGACTACCTGCTGATAGCATAAGCACTGCAAAAGCAAGGGTATAAGAATCTATCACCCATTGAAGGGTGCTGATACCGGCATGATAGGCTTTGGCTATTTCGGGTAAGGCTATATTAACGATGGAAACATCAAGCTGGGCTACTACGAAGGCGAGGCTGGTAGTTAATACGGCCCAACCAAAGCCCGGCGGATTTGTACTTGTTTTTTGACTCATATGAAGCAGCCAAAGGTAAGGATCAATTTGCACCGGGAATGGTACTATTCAACGGTTTGCTGGGGTAACCTGTTTATTGACCCCGGTGTGACTTATAGCAAGAGTTTGCCAGGGTAAAAAAGCATACTAACCAGATCGCTTGGTTTAAACAGACCTGGTTAGTATACGTGTGGTTGTTATTGGCAACAGCTATTTTATATCCCCTGCTTCAAAAAGCTCGTCCAGGCGCTGGTGCGAATCGTTAACACCGCGCTCCATGCCTGACTTTAACATGCCGTCACGGTCAGCTACGGATTGAAAAACTGACTGAACGGTTACTCTTGTTCTGTTATCAGGCAATGCCTCAAACAGAGTTGTTTCAAGCGTAACGTGGCCACTTTCAGGCATGCCCTCAAATTCAAATGTTTGTATAATACGTTCGGGTTCACTTATGTTGTGTATTACACCATGAAAACAATAGTCGTTACCGGCCTTATCTGAGTGGATGTATCGATAAGAGCCTCCGCTACGGCAGTCATATCTATCTATACTCATTTTAAGTTCGCGGGGGCCAAGCCATCTTACAATAAGATCAGGATCTGTAAAAGCTTTAAAAACAAGTTCGCGCGGTGCTTCAAATTCGCGGGTTATAAAAAGCTCCTGTTTGCCTGGTTCGGCTTTAATGCCGGTTTGATTTTTTGTGGTGATCATGGTGTTTTTTATTTAGGTGATTGGTTAATCATTATCATAAGCCTCCTGCAAAAGCTTGATATCCATTTTGGTCATCTGCATCATGGCAGCCATAACTCTTTTGGCTTTTTCAGGGTTTTCGTTGTTGTAAAGTAATTCGCTCATCACTTCCGGAACAATTTGCCAGGTAACGCCAAATTTATCATCAAGCCAGCCGCATTGGCTGGTTTTTCCGCCGCCGGCAGGTAAAGCCTCCCACAGGTAATCAATTTCTTCCTGATCTTTGCAATTGATGTAAAAGGAAGTAGCAGGCGAGAACTTGAACATCGGCCCGCCATCTAAAGCCAAAAACTGCTGGTCCTCTATCCGGAAGGTTCCAACTGTCATTTTACGACCATTACCCGGATCTGTAAGAGAACTAACTTCACTTTCTGAGTTTTTGAATACCGAAGTATAAAACTTTAATGCTTCTTCAAGGTTGCCATTAAACCATAAAAAAGGGGTTAATTTCTGGGTTGCTTTAAATGTTGCCATTGGTTTTTGTTTTAATTGATTAAAATTTGTTGCTTTTGATATCTCAAAGTTACCTGCATCGACGGGGGCTCATGGAGTGTAAAAACGACGAGTTAAGGGGGCATTAACGACAAATTGGTTTTTATCTTCCTGGCATTTTGCTCATATCCATGTGCAGTACATTCCAGCTGTGGCCATCAGGGTCTGTAAACAGGCAACCGTACATCCAGCCGTCCATTTCGCGGGGCTTATGATTGCTTTTGCCGCCTGCTGCAACGGCTTTTTGTGCCCATTGGTCAACTTCCTCCTTACTTTCCGCGTCGATGGATAGCAGTACTTCAACGCCAATAGCAGTATCAGCAAGACCGCAGTTTTCGACAAAGCCTTTAAAGGTGGCTTCATCAAAAAGCATAACCGTAACATCTTTTTCTCCAACCTGCATAGCTGCAGAGTTTGGTCCATTCCCAAATTGCGAATTAAACCTAAAGCCGAGTTTGCTGAAAAACTCCTTCGATACATTTACATCTTTTACAGGCAGATTGATCCAGAATTGCTTTGTCATAATTGATTATTTTAAAGGTTTATTATTGCTTTTTAGTTCTTCAAGGAGGGTGTCAAGGGCATCAAATTTTTCTTCCCAAACTTTGCGGTAGCGTTCTACCCATTTGGCTACTTCGTCAAGTTGTTTCAGCCGGGGCTCACAATATCGTTCCCTGCCGTGTTTCTTAATAGTTATAAGGCCGCACTCGGTGAGGATTTTTATATGCTGGGATATGGCTGGGCGACTTACATCAAAATTATCTGCTATGGCATTCAGGTTCATTGGCTTAAACGCTATGAGATTGATAATATCCCTGCGGGTTGGATCGGCGATGGCCTGAAAAACGTCTCGTCTCATCTGGGTTAAAAATTTATACGTAAGTGATTGCTTACAAAATTATATGTAAGCAATCACTTACGCAAATTTTACTAAAGTTTTTTTTACGATGGATTAAAAGTTAAGAAACCCAGACGTCCCGGTCTGTATACATTCTAAAAAAAATCATCATCTTTGTGCCTCATAATATATCCTTACAGTATGTTGTTTGAACAAATAAGCCAAAAGCCGTTCTTTATTCTTGGTCCGTGTGTAATGGAAAACCAGGAGTTATTATACACCGTTGCAGAAAAGGTTGCCGAAATGGGGCAGAAGTATAACGTACCTGTGATCTTTAAATCGTCATTTGATAAAGCTAACCGTACTTCAATCCATTCGTACCGCGGCCCGGGTTTAGAAAAAGGCATGGAAATGTTGCTGAATGTTAAGCAGCGTTTTGGCTTGCCGGTTACTACGGATATTCATGAGCCCTTCCAGGCAGCTATTGTAGCTGAGGTTGCTGATATATTACAGATTCCCGCGTTTTTATGCCGCCAAACCGATCTGTTGGTTGCAGCTGCCGAAACCGGTAAGATAGTTAACGTAAAAAAAGCGCAGTTCCTTTCAGGGCATGATATGTTTTATCCTGCTCAAAAAGTTATTGAAGTCGGTAACAACCAGGTGATATTAACCGAGCGTGGTAATATGTATGGTTATAATAACCTGGCTGTCGATTTCAGGAATATTTATGATATGAAAGCATTCGGCCATCCGGTTTGTATGGATTGTACACACTCGGTGCAACGCCCGGGCGGAGCAGGCGGCAAAACCGGAGGAGACCGCACCTTTGTACCTATGATGGCACTGGCAGCTAAGGCCTTTGGAGCAGATGGATATTTCATGGAAACCCATCCAGACCCTGATAATGCATTAAGCGATGGCCCGAATATGATTAGGCTGCACGAGCTGGAGAAAACCCTGGCTCCATTGATCGGATAATTTTTGTAGTGTGTCCGGATCTATGAAAGATATTGCAAAAAGGGTTTTTGATATTGAAATTGAATCGCTGCAGCATGTGGCCGGTTTAATTGACGATGCTTTTGCTGCTACTGTTGATGTAATTCTTCAATCAACAGGGAAGCTGGTAGTTATAGGCATTGGCAAATCTGGCCTTATCGGCAAAAAGATAGCGGCTACGCTGTCAAGCACAGGTACTCCAAGTTTCTTTTTGCACCCGGGCGAAGCTTTTCACGGCGATTTGGGTATGGTAAGTAGCAATGATATCGTTTTGCTGATTTCCTACTCGGGTGAAACTGATGAGGTGCTAAAGCTTATCCCATATTTAAAATGGAATAAAAATGTCATGATCGCCATAACTGGTAATCCGGCATCAACGGTTGCCAAAAACTGTAGTTATCATCTTAATATAAAAGTTGAACGGGAGGCATGCCCGCTTGAACTGGCACCTACATCATCAACTACTGCTGCATTGGTTATGGGCGATGCCCTTGCCATAGCGCTAATGGAATCGCGCAATTTTCAGCAGCATGATTTTGCCCGTTTCCATCCGGGAGGCAGTCTTGGGCGTAAGTTGCTTGTAAAAGTTAAAGATCTGATGCGTACTGATAAGCTGCCTTTTATCAATGAAGATGCTTCATTTATGGATCTGTTATTGCGCATGTCTGAAGGCAGGTTAGGTATGGTTATGGTAGGTGATGCATCCCGGATAAGCGGGGTTGTAACAGATGGTGATCTTCGCCGGGCTTTACTTAAGCATCCGGATACTTCAACCTTAACAATAGCTGAAATTATGACCCTTAACCCCGTTGTTATTGATGAAAATGAGTTTGTGGGGTATGCAGAGCAGCTGATGCTCGAAAAGAAAATAACTACGTTACTGGTTGGCTCGGCCGAAGAAAGATCAATAACGGGTGTTTATCAGATATATACGGCATAAATAGCTAAGGGTAGCGGTGGTTGTATACTCTTTGCCTTTGCGATAGCTCATTTTAGTAATATTTAGTTAACTTTACCGGTATCTATAATCTTCTACCGTACTAATTAAATGTCTGATCAATCAAATCCGATCACCAATAAATTTCAGGCTCCTGCAAATATCCATATTGCAATAATAGGTCTTGGTTACGTTGGGCTACCCCTTGCCGTCGAATTTGCAAAAAAATATCCTGTAAAAGGTTTTGACATTAAGCAAAGCCGGGTTAATGAACTAAGCAATGCTTTTGACCGTACTCTTGAAACCAGCACAGATGAACTGTCGGCAGTTTTAAATTTAAACGATGAAAGCAAGGGGCTTATTTTTACCTCACAGATAAAGGAGATTGCTTCGTGCAACGTATATATTGTTTCTGTTCCTACACCAACAGATCAGCATAACCGGCCAGATCTTAGCTTACTTATCAATGCAAGTAAATCAATAGCAAGTGTATTGAAAAGGGGGGATGTGGTTATTTACGAATCTACAGTTTACCCTGGTGTAACAGAAGAGGTTTGCGTGCCTGTTTTGCAAAAGGAATCAGGTTTGCAGTATAACAGTGATTTTTTTGCTGGATACTCGCCGGAACGGATCAATCCAGGAGACAAAGTCCACACGTTGACTAATATTTTAAAAGTTACTTCAGGCTCGACGCCTGAAGCGGCCGATTTTATTGATGACCTTTATCAATCAATTGTAAAAGCGGGAACGCATAAGGCCCCTGCCATTAAAGTTGCTGAAGCATGTAAGGTAATAGAAAATTCACAACGCGATATCAACATCGCTTTTGTAAATGAGTTGGCTAAAATATTCAACATTATGGATATTGATACGCACGCAGTATTAGCGGCGGCTGGCACCAAGTGGAATTTTCTGAATTTTAAGCCGGGCCTTGTTGGAGGGCATTGTACAGGTGTTGACCCTTACTATCTTGCTGCAAAGGCACAGCAAATGGGGTATCATCCGGAAATTATCCTGGCGGGACGAAGGCTTAACGATGGCATGGGTAGCTACGTTGCCCTTGAGGTTATCAAGTTGATGATAAAGAACGATATCGCGGTTAAAAACTCAAAGATACTTGTGCTCGGGTTTACTTTCAAAGAAAATTGTCCCGATGTTCGAAATACAAGGGTTATCGATATTATAAAAGGTTTTGATGGATTTGATGCCGTTTGTGAAATATATGATCCCTGGGCCGATCCGGACGAGGTAAAAAAGGAATACGGAATAGTCACATTTAAGAATTATCATGAGCTAACCGGCGCTTATGACGCCATTGTTATGGCCGTGGCCCATCGGGAGTTCTACAATATCGACTATACAAGTTTAAAACATACGCCATCATCAGTTATTTACGATATCAAAGGTGTTGTAAACAAGGAGGTTGTAAATGGACGGTTGTAAATGTTGCTTTTACAGTTATTTTTTCACATAAAATTCATAATTTTCTCACTGTTAACACAGAATTCATTTTGAATAAATTTCTTAATTTCTAATTTTGTGACTGCGGAAATAATACATTTGTAACGGTGTCTCGATTTAATTATGACATTGTTATTTATAAATAATTATAGTAATTTAACAGGATAGCATACTACATAAGCACATATACATGATTCACAGATACGCTACTTTTATTAAAGCAGTGAACCTTACCATCGATTATATTATACTTAATATGAGCATGGTGATTTCTTACTTCATCGAAGACCGGTCATACGTTTTTTGGATAAACAATAGGAAATATCTGCCGATTGTGTTAGTCTTTAATCTTATTTGGCTCCTATCTGCAAATATTACCGGTTTATATGAACATGTGCTTAATAAGGATTCAATTAAAACATATCGGGGTGTAATTAAAACTTACCTGCTGTTTGTAAGTTTTATCTGTTTTACGATAATCATATTAATCGGGACAAATGCATATTTCATAACACGCGAGTATCTTTTTTATTCGCTGGCTTTGTTCGGTTTCCTGCTCGGTTTATGGAAATTGATATTCCTTACTATACGTAAAAGCGACCGGGCCTCACTTATTGATACCCGTGCCGTTATCATCATAGGCGGCGGCCGTATTGGGGCCGACCTGTACAGTTTTTTTAAGCAAAATCCCGAGCGTGGTTATAACCTTGTTGGTTTCTTTGATGACGGGATTGATACTGTTTTGGATAAAGGTCTTTATTTAGGAGGTACTAATGATTGTATAAGCTATGTGCTTAACAATAAGGTTGATGAGATATTTTGTACGCTTCCGAACTCCGAAGCCGTGAAAATAGAGCAATTGATGCTTGACGCTGATAAAAACCTGATCCGGTTTAAATTTGTACCCGAGTATTACGATTATGCCAAAAAGCCAACTTTTATACAAAGCTTTGGTCATATCCCCATAATTTCCGTAAGGCCCGAGCCTTTAGAAAACATGCTCAACCGCTCTATCAAACGCTTGTTTGATATTTGTTTTTCGGTATTTGTTATCCTGTTTGTTTTTAGCTGGCTTTTTCCAATTTTAGCTATTATCATAAAACTTGAATCACGGGGCCCTATTTTCTTTGTACAGGAGCGCTCAGGCAGGGATAATAAACCTTTTAAATGCTACAAATTCCGTAGCATGAGGGTTAATCATGATTCAGATAAAAAGCAGGCTACACGAGGCGATTCGCGTATAACAAAATCAGGGGCTTTTATTCGCAAAACAAGTATAGATGAATTGCCGCAATTTTTCAATGTGATATTGGGCAATATGTCTATTGTAGGGCCAAGGCCGCATATGATAAGCCATACACAGCAGTATTCGCAGCTTATTGATACGTTTATGGTAAGGCACTTCCTTAAACCTGGTATCACAGGCTGGGCACAGGTATCAGGATTAAGAGGCGAAACCCAAACAACACAGGCTATGCTCGAGCGTGTTGAAGCTGATGTTTGGTACCTTGAGAATTGGTCGTTCTTATTAGATATGAAGATTATCTTCCTGACCGTTTGGAACGTGTTTAAAGGCGAGAAGAACGCATTTTAACATGCCGGTGTTCCGGGATCAGCTAAATCGCAGTGTAACCCTTTCCGGAGTTCCTAAACGGATCATATCAATTGTCCCTTCGCAAACAGAATTGCTGTTTTATCTCGGCTTAAACGCCGAGGTGATCGGCATTACCAAATTTTGTATATATCCGGCAGAAAAGTTTACCTCTGTAACAAAAGTAGGGGGGACGAAGCAGCTTGATATTGATAAAATTCGATGGCTTAAGCCTGACTTAATTATTGCTAATAAGGAAGAAAACGACCGCCAGCAGGTAGAAGAACTAATGAGTTTTTGCCCCGTTTGGATTAGCGATATTTTTGACCTTAATTCGGCTTTACAAATGATTATCGGCATTGGAGATGTCACGGATCGTATTCAGCAGGCTAAAGCGCTGTGCGCGGTTATAAATAGCCGCTTTGACGATATCAGCCTCCCTTTGGCAACATTAAATGTAGCCTATTTTATATGGCGTAAGCCTTATATGCTTGCCGGCAGGAAAACATTTATTGATCACATGCTGCAAATATGTGGTCTGAATAACATAGTTGAGACAGAACGTTACCCGGAAATTGACGTAGCTGCCTTAAATCTTATTAATCCAGACATTGTCTTTCTATCATCAGAACCATACCCATTTGCTCAAAAACATATTGAAGAGTTTGGGATGCTTTTACCAAAAGCTAAAATAGTTTTGGTTAACGGTGAAATGTTTTCATGGTATGGAAGCCGGCTTTTGTACGCACCAGAGTACTTTGAACAACTAATGAAAGAGGTAATGAAAAATTAATTCCAACTAAATGAGCACGATAGCAAAAAAATGAAAATTATGTTTTTAAGTATAATATTAAACGCTATCTTTGCAGCCTGTTAAAACAGAAACGCGGAAGTGGCGTAATTGGTAGCCGCACCAGACTTAGGATCTGGCGCTTCACGGCGTGGGGGTTCGAGTCCCTTCTTCCGCACAGTAATGGGAAACCCTCTTTAAAGTGATTTAAAGAGGGTTTTGTTTTTTGTGCAGTTTTTAATAATGTGTTTAACGCAAATATTGGATCAGCCGGAAAAGTTGTGGGGTAATGAATTCAGGCAAAGATTTTAGCGATTCTGAAAGGGAAGAAAGCAGCGTCTCTTAAGCCCCTAACTGTTGCCCCGAAAGCTTTATTTTAGCATTAAAAGATTCGGTGTTTAAGGGGGCAGGGATCAATCAGAAAGTGTTTGCTTTCTATTTATGTACAACAAAGGCAATTTAAATCTATCAACTCGGTTTTAAGTATTGTAAAATTATTTAACCGATAGGTCGTAAGGAATAGTTAGTTTACGATTAGTTTCAGTTATTGCAACATTGATTAACTTGATACTTTAAGTATCAAGTTAGGTATTATAAAGGAAAAAGGATCAAATATATTCTAAAAAGAATGAGCCCGGCATTTAACCGGGCTCATTGCTGTAAATAAGTAAATTAAGTTTTGGTGTAGCACTTATAATTAAGTTGTATAGCCCAGGATCTTTAATACCTGTTTACTATTTTGCTCCTCGCCAAATACTTCAAAGTTGAAAGTTTCGTCCCTGTTACGGCGAATGATCACATGCTTAGGTGAAGGCAATAAACAGTGGTGGATGCCACCATAACCACTTAGAACCTCCTGGTAAGCACCGGTATTAAAAAAGCCTAAATATTGCACCTTACGGGTTTTAGGCATAAATACACTGTTCATGTGCGCTTCCTGGTTATAATAATCCTGGCCGTCGCAGGTGATACCGCCAAGGTTCACACGTTCGTATTCCGAATCCCAGTTATTAACCGGTAATAGGATATATTTTTGGTTCAAAGCCCAAACATCGGGCAGGTTGGTGATGAACGAGCCATCAAGCATCAACCAGCGTTCACGATCGTTCTGTTGCTTCCGGCCTAATACCTTGTATAGGATACCTGAAGCTTCGGCTACAGTGTACTTACCAAACTCTGTAATGATATCCGGCTCCATGGTATCATGCTCGGCACAGATCTCCTTGATCCGGCTTACAATTTCGTTGATCATGTACTCATAATCAAAATCGAAAACCAGCGAGTCTTTAAATGGCATACCGCCGCCAATATCAAGCGTATCCAGGTGCGGATTAACCTTCTTGAACTTACAGTAAAGAGTTACATATTTCTCCAGCTCGTTCCAGTAGTATGGTGTATCAGAAATACCCGAGTTGATGAAGAAATGTAATAACTTAACCTGAAAGTTAGGGTTATCCTCAATTTTGTTATGATAAAAATCAATAACATCTTCCATACGCACACCTAAACGTGAAGTATAAAACTGAGAATCAGGCTGCTCTTCAGCCGCTATCCGAATCCCCAGGTTACATGGGGTATCCATTTCAATTTCATCATCGTAAAGGTTAAATTCCTCTTTATTATCCAATACCGGGATGATGTTTTTGAAACCATCATGCAGCATATCGATAATATAGGTTTTGTACTGGAAGGTTTTAAAACCGTTACATATTACAGTTATATCCTTTGTTACAGTGCCTTTTTTCTCCAGGGCGTCAATCATTGGCATGTCAAATGCCGAAGATGTTTCCAGGTGGATCTCGTTTTTCAGGGCCTCTTCAACGATGTGCCTGAAATGCGAGCTCTTGGTACAATAGCAGTATTTATAACTGCCGCGATAATTATTTTTGATGATAGCCTGTTGAAACAGCAGTTTAGCCTGCTGGATCTTTTTGGATATCAAAGGTAGATAAGTAAAGCGTAGGGGGGTGCCGTACGTTTCAATCATCTCCATCAAATTTAGGTCTTGAAAATATAGTTCATCGTCGATGATCTCAAAACCATCTTGTGGAAAACCTACACTTAAGTCAAGAAATTCCTGGTAACTCTGCATCCTTAAAAATTTTGGGGCAAAAATGTAATTTTTAAACGGAATATCCGGCTATTTGTTAGGATAATTTTTATTGACAGAATGTAATGTTTTTGTAGCGAAAATAAGGTGTTATCTTACGTGCTGTAAATCAGCTTGTTTCAATCGAAAAATGACTGGTATTTCGACATTTTTATTCACCGGAAATTGACGCGCTGATACGCACTATAATGGCGGTATAAAACTGTGCGGAATCAAGGCAGGCATAACTATGCTACCGCCGCTTCTTTATTATACTTATTACGGTAATCAATGGGGGATATCCCGGTGATTTTTTTGAAAACAGTGCGGAATGCTTTAGCATCGGTATATCCAACATCATACATCACCTCGTTAATGTTTTTTGGGGTACTTTCCAATTGCTTTTTAGCGGCTTCAATTTTTACACGCTGGATGTACTCAACCGGGGTGTTGTTGGTAGCTTTTTTAAACCGGCGTTCAAAATGCCTCCTGCCAATGGCATACTTTGATGAAAGGTCTTCAACCGAGATCTTCTCGGTAACATTATTTTCTATGTATTCCTGGGCTTGCTTTATCGGGTCGTCTTCATGCTTTTTTTGCCCGGTGAACATGGCAAAAGGTGATTGACTTTTCCGGTCTATCTCCAGGGCATAGATCTTGGCAGCCATGATGGCAACATCCCTGCCTGCATATTTTTCAATCAAAAGCAACAACAGGCTCCAGTAGGATGTAGCGCCACCGCTTGAATAAAGCCCCTGTTGTTCGGTGACAATACGCCCGTCAACCAGCGTAACTTCAGGGAACATGCTTCTGAATTTGTCGGCAGTGATCCAATGACTTGAACATTCCTTACCATTTAACAATCCGGTGGATGCCAGTATGAACGATCCTATACAAAGGCTTACTATTTCAGCACCCTTATGATATTGGTCTATTATCCAGGGCACAAAATCCTGGTTTACCTTTACCGCGTTTTCCAGATCGCCACTTATGGCCGGGATGATAACCATATCACTTTTCTGTAATTCGGTTAATAACACATCGGGATGAACGGAAAACATGCCGCCATGTACTTTAACTTCCCTGGCAAGGCCAACCATATGCACATCAAACACAGGCTGCCTGCCCATAGATTGTAAAAAATCGTTGGCACCGGTAAAAATGGTGCGGGCATCAACAATACTGGCTAAAACCGCTTCATTGGGTATCAGGATAGCAACATGTTTCATTTTATCGATGGTGTAACTGGTTATCTGTAGATAAAGGTAGCGAATACCAAAGTCGCAATCAACCCCTAAATATGTCCAATTTGCACGCTACACGATTTTAGCTTCAGGGATAACTTTGTATCGTTAACAAATCAATAATCACACACAAAACAATATCATCATGAAACCAAAAACAATTAAAGCCCTGTACTGGATATTTACCACTCTTTTTTTATTGGCAATGCTTGGGGATGCTTATGGAGGTATCACCATGCAGCAGGCAGGTAAAGATTCTTTAGCTAAACTTGGTTACCCCATGTACCTGCTGGTTATAATGGGGGCGGCAAAAATAGCCGGTGTGCTGGCCATAGCACAAACAAAATACCGGGTTATCAAAGAGTGGGCATATTCGGGCTTTACCATCAGCTTTATCGGCGCGTTTTTATCATGGTTTGCCATTGGGGCAGGTGAGGCTATGCTTGTCCCGCCGGTAGTAATGTTATTTGTTATGTTTTTTACTTACTACTTATGGAAAAAGTATGAGCAGGTAAAAGACCTGGGCTTAACCAATACCAAACTTGCCGGGAAAACCGAACTGGCTTAATCATATAAGCTTAAATATTTAATCCCGGGTTTTATGAGCTCAATACATAGAAATCGCTTTTAAAATAGCTGAGAGGAGGCACCTACGGAGCCTGAATATTAATCCGTTTTGTGGCTATAAACATGATACTCCTACGGAGTTGTTCTACAGGTTTTACTAAACTCCGTAGCAGTATCATGTTTATAGGAAGTGAAATAGAAAAACCTTAAGGCTCCGTAGGTGCCTCCTGTCAACTATTGATTTTAAGCTATTTTTTCGAGTTAAACCAATATGACCATGCGCAAACTGGTAGTATCCTTAAATGTTACGCTGGATGGCTTTGTAGCAGCAGATGATGAAAGCCTTGACTGGCACGCACCGTACTGGACTGATGAAATAGCCGAAACAACAGCAGAACTGCTTAGCCGGGCAGATACTATTTTATTGGGCAGGAATACCTACCAGGCCATGGCCGACTATTGGCCCTTCCAGGCTAAATGCATGAACTTTCCACGTACCGATATTGCTTATGCAGATATGATGAACAATTACCAAAAAGTGGTTCTTTCGTCAACCATGAATACTGTTTGGTGGAACAATTCTTTGCTCCTTAAAGGCAACTTACAGAAAGGAATAGCCCGATTAAAAAAGCAGCATGGCCGTGATATCCTTACTTATGGAAGTGTCAGCTTAGTGAAAAAGCTGATGTCAGTGAATTTAGTTGATGAGTATCAATTTTGGGTACACCCGGTGATTTTAGGTCATGGTAAACCGCTATTTAATAAGTTAAAGAATAACATGTCATTAAAATTAGTGCGACAGAGAGTTTTTTCATCAGGTGTGGTTTTGATGGTTTATCAAACAACTAATTCATAAATACAGGCGGGCTTTACAGATCACGTTTTTACTGCTGACACACTGTTGTCAATAGTGTGTTACACCTTTGTTTGAAAATATGTGATCTATTATGAACAGAGCCGACAGGTTGCTCAGGGTATTGGTGTTACTGCAAACCAGGGATGTGGTGTCCATTGAGCTGTTGAAAGCGCATTTCCATGTCAGTACCCGCACAGCCTACCAGGACCTTGAAGCCTTAAAGCAACTTAAAATTACAGTAACATTTGAAGCCGAAAAAGGCTGTTTTATTTTAGTTGCCAGCTGCCCCTCGCCGGATAATAATAACGAGATCGTTTCTCAACCGATGATGGTTATCCCTCCGGCCATAAAAAATGAGTTGTTATCCGTTATCTCACGCGAAGTAAATAATGATCCTCAAAATTCATCGTCGTAGTTTACTTTCCCGTTCGTAAGCCTCACGTAATCTACCGATCCTGTACCCTGGAAGCGAAATACAATCCCGATTATTTTAGCACGACTGATGCCTTTAATCACCGTGTAAACAAGCTTGTTGTCAATAAATATTTGTGCCTTGCCGCCGTGTGACACTATTTTAAGCGGCACATCTTTTTCAAAATCAACCCCGAAGGCAGAAAGATCATTTTTTTTGCCGGATACCTCGTAACCTGCAAAATACATGTCGATATCAGATACACAGCCTTTAGCGCTAAGCGGGATCCAAATAGCTGTACCTTTACACAAAATATAAATAGTGCTCAGGCGACAGGCGGCCGCGCCTTCATTATAATTGTTTTTGACAGAAGTTTCAAAAGTGAAATCATTGCTGTAAATCTCCCCAAAATCTGTAACGTTGGTATAAACCACATACGGTGGGGTAGGTTGCATGGCAATATTCCGCTCTTTGATCTTTTCGGGCGAGAGTGATAGTTTTCCATCTGCCATGGCGTCCTTTTTTTCATAATAGACAGGTACGGGCTGCTTTTCAACTATCGGTAGCCATCCGTTTGATTCAACCAGCAGTTCGTGCTGTTTTACAATTTTACCCCCTACAATGAGCTTGGCATAATAAAAATCAGGGAAGTAATAAATGGACGTATGCTGGCGGTCATTTTTGGAAACGTTAACCCGTAGGTGCCCGTCCCATGATTGCTGGATAGCAACAGAATCATAAGGGGACTTACTGGCATCAAAGTCAAACACAACTGAGTTGGGCAATCCCGAAGTGATCACTTTTTTACTGCTGAAAGTATAATCTTTGAGTATGATAGGTGGTTTCGGATGCTCGGTACGTGAAGCGATGATCACAACTAATAAAATACCTACCAGCGTTAAAATGCCCAAAGCATAAGGCATCGACCTGAAACTTTTCTTTACTGGCTTTGCTTTAGGCAGATCTTGCTCTCCGGGCTTGCCTACGGGAACAAATTGCATGCTGAATACCCGGAAGTTTTCATAGTCCAAAAACTGCACCAGCGTATCCATGGTGTAGGTATTGGGCAGGCTATCATATTTAACCTTACCCCAGATGCGTTTCAGCGTAACGTGGCTTATGGAGGCACCGGTTTTCTCCCTTATCTTTTCGCTCAGATTTATAAAATCCTGGTTCTTCCAGTTGCTGCTGTCGCCCCAGCCTGTGAAAGTCTCGTATTGTTTTATCAGTTCGGTAATAAGCAGTTCCTGTGCGGGCATATCCATTGGTCAAAAATAGCCGGTAAATCAGTTCAGATATTATTTGTACGGGCTTGTACCAACTTGTACAGGCTGTGAATTGCTATAGACTTGCTGGCAGGCTAATTTTATCAGCAATTAATAAACCTAATATACCATAACCTAACCAACAATGAAACAAATAATAAGCAGGATCAGCACCTACATTTATGCTACAGTAATGTTTGTATTCGGGATTCAGCATTTTATGTACGCTGATTTTGTGGCAACACTCGTGCCCGGCTGGATCCCCTTTCACCTGTTTTGGGTATACCTAACGGCCGTTGGGCTTTTAGCTGCCGCTGTAAGTATTTACGTTAATCTGTACGCCCAATGGGGGGGGGTTTATTAGGATGCATGATATGGGTATTTATTTTAACCATCCATATCCCGCTACTGATCAACAGTCATTTTGATGCCGGGAAAATAACCAATGCCCTGAAAGATACCGGCCTTGCATCATGCGCCTTTATACTTGCGGCCTTTTATGAGCGGGAGGGGTAAAATTAATATCAATATCATGTGTAACATAAATGCGTTTATTGTAGTCTCTTTACCATCAATCCGCACCTTATGAAATTGAATTTTAAACATGTTTTTTTGGTAGTAGCGCTTACTGTTTTAGTCGCAGGGGAAACCCTTGCCCAGCGAACCAAAGCGGCTAATATTGATACCCTGGTACAAAGGGCCAACAAATTAGGCTTGTTTAACGGCAATGTGCTGGTTGTAGATCACGGAAAGATAATTTATAAAGCTGCCATAGGCTATGCCGATGCTGGCAAAACAATTAAGCTTACGGATCAATATCGCTTCCATATTGGTTCGATAGCTAAAGAATTTAATGCCGTTGGCATCATGATGTTACAGGAGCAGGGCAAATTGAGCCTTGACGACAAGTTATCCAAATACCTGCCTCAACTACCTGCCTGGGCCGATAAGATCAGGATTATTAACCTGCTGCAGTACACCAGTGGCTTGCCCGATGTGAAATGGAAAACTGTTAAAAGCGATGCCGATAACATGGCTGATTTAATGAAGGTTGATTCGCTTGATTTTGAACCCGGTAAAAAATATGCTTATAATAATAACAACGTTTTTCTGCAGCGGCGCATTATAGAAAAAATAACCGGTATTAGCTTTAAACAATTTGTTGAGGATTACGAACTGAAGCCTGCGGGTATGAATACCGCTATTGTTGACCCTGTTGAGCAGGATGCACATGTGGCAAGATCATATGATAATACTGGAAAAGCGGATGGTTTGGTATACCCCATATCCGGCTGGACTGCCGTAACGCTCGATGATTTTTATGCATGGGCTAACGCGATAGACAGGTTTAAGTTAATAAGCCCGGTTGCCACACGCGAGATCATTAATGGTATAAGCCCCGGAAGGCAATCAGGCCTTGGCGGTGGCAGTATGGATAACGGAAAGATGATCAGCCATATCCATGATGGTACTTCTTTAAATTACCAGGCTTTGTTGGTAAGTAATGCGCCCAGCGGCGTTACAATTATACTGATGACCAATAATAAGCAAGGCAACCTGTACTCCATTGAAAAGTCAATTGAGGCGATTTTAGCAAATAAGCCCTATATGCAGGTCAAAAGGTCATTTTTGGATGAGTTCAGCAGCAAACTTGATTTAATGAGCGGCGACCAGATCATTAGTTTTTACAATGATCTGAAAAGCAAACGTGGGAGCGAGTTCAGTTTTGATGACGAAAATACCTTAAACGAAACGGGCTATTATCTCATGAATAAAAAACGATTGGCTGATGCTGTGACAGTTTTTGAATACAATACCAAATTGTTCCCAAAATCGGGTAATGTGTTTGACAGCCTGGGCGAGGCCTATTACAACCAAGGTAATAAGCCATTGGCTTTAATGAACTATAAAAAATCATTACAGCTTGATCCTGCAAATGATAATGCTAAGAAATTCATAACTGAATTGGATAGATAGGGGAGCCCGGAATAAAATATAAGGTGTTTATGGAAAGCTGAATTTCGCAAACATTCGTCAACTCGTATATATCCGTCTGTTAAAGCCGGTTTGTTTTGTGAAGGCGGCTAAAATCTATTAAGTACAATCCTTATTTTAATTCAAGTAGCAATGGCAACGATAAACCAGGTTGAACGCTTGAAGTCAAGTTTGTTTAGAGCTTAAAATTTATAAAACTTTTATTGTAGCATCTTGTTCAGATAACATTTGCCAGATATTGCCCCTGTTGTACATTTTAGTTTAAAACTTATTCAATTTTTGGGCTGGCATATTTAAAAAGATGATTTAACTTTAAGGCGTTCCGGTTTGGCTATTTATTGCCATATTTGAAACAAAACCGAACCAGATAAATAGAAAACATACAACCACTTATGCAGGAATTAGACCCCACCATTCTTCAAAAAGCAAACTCATGGCTTCAAGGAAATTATGATGCTGATGTAAAGCAGGAAATTCAAAAGTTAATTGATGATAAGGCATATACCGAACTTACAGATTCATTTTACCGTGATCTGGAATTTGGTACAGGAGGTCTTCGCGGTACCATGGGGCCTGGTTCAAACCGTATCAATAAATACACCATAGGCGCAGCCACTCAGGGCTTAGCCAACTACCTCAAAAAAACATATCCTGGCGAGAAGATTAAAGTAGCTATCGCTCATGATAGCCGTAATAATGCCGATTTCTTTTCAACCATTACTGCCGAGGTTTTCTCTGCTAATGATATTTATGTTTATTTTTTTAAGGCTTTACGCCCAACTCCTGAGCTATCGTTTGCAGTACGCCATTTAGGCTGTAAAAGCGGTGTAATGCTTACAGCATCGCACAATCCTAAAGAGTATAATGGTTACAAAGCTTACGGTGCCGACGGCGGGCAGTTTGTTGCACCTCACGATAAGGCTGTGATGGACGAAGTTGCTGCCATTAGCAGTGTTGATGACATCAAGTTTAACCGCGTTGATGCTAACATTGAAGAAATAGGAGAGGAAATTGATGAGCTTTATCTGAGCAAGATCACCGAACTTTCTGTTTCGCCTGATGCTATAGCGCGCCAAAAAGATCTTAAAATAGTTTATTCACCTATTCACGGTACCGGTATTACATTAACCCCTCAGGCCTTGAAAAGGTTTGGCTTTGAAAATGTGATCCTGGTTGAGGAGCAAATTACACCCGATGGTAATTTCCCGACAGTAATTTATCCAAACCCCGAAGAGAAAGAAGCATTAACACTTGCGCTTAAAAAAGCACAGGAAACTGATGCCGACCTGGTATTAGCTACAGATCCGGATGCCGACCGTGTGGGCATTGCTGTTAAAAACACCGATGGTGAGTTTGTGCTTTTAAATGGCAACCAAACAGGCGCCATGCTGATCAATTATTTGCTAAGCGCTTGGGAAGAAAAAGGCAAGCTTACCGGTAAAGAATACATTGTTAAAACCATCGTTACAACGAACCTTATCGAACGCATAGCCGAAGCCAAAAATGTTACTTATTATAACACCTTAACCGGCTTTAAATACATCGGTGAACTGATGACCCATTTTGAGGGCAAACAAACCTTTATTGGCGGCGGTGAAGAAAGCTACGGTTATTTAATAGGCGAACTGGTAAGGGACAAGGATGCTGTTGTTTCAAGTGCATTTATTGCCGAAATGACCGCTTATTACAAAGACAAAGGCAGCAGCTTGTTTGAAGCTTTAATTGATACTTATGTTCAATATGGTTTTTATAAAGAAAAGCTTATTTCTTTAACCAAAAAAGGTAAAACCGGTGCCGAAGAGATCAAGGAAATGATGGAGAAATTCCGCACCAATCCTCCTGCTACATTAGGCGGCTCAAAAGTAACTACACTTAAAGATTACGAAAAACGTATTGAAACTGACCTGGTAAGCAATACAACCAAGCCAATTGAACTGCCAACTTCTGATGTATTGCAATTTATCACCGAAGATGGAAGTATCATTTCGGCCCGTCCTTCAGGTACAGAGCCTAAAATCAAGTTCTATTGCAGCGTAAATGGCAAACTTGAAACTAAAGAAGCTTATAACGAAACAGATAAGCAACTTGATGCTAAGATTGCCTCAATTATGCAGGATCTTGGCGTTTAATTGCTGAAATAAATTCAAAAAAAATCCCGGTCAATTTATATTGACCGGGATTTTTTTTTGTTATAAGATATGGTTTACATCGTCTTTCTGGGTCTCCTTGGCCTGTCGCCAGCCGGCGATTGCTCATTATTACTCCGGTAGCCGCCCTGGTTACTGCTATTATAATTTCGGGGATTACTGTCCCTATTGCCGCTATTGCGATTATTATTGTTGCCGTATCCAAATGATTTGCGGGGTGGAGGACTTTTCTTAACAAAGTCATCGTTTATTTTCACGCTTAATACCCTATCTGCTATTTGAGTACCATCTAATGCTATCACAGCATTTTCAGCACCCGTACGGTCTTTCATTTCCAGAAATGCGTACCCTTTGCATATTCTTGTTTTTTTATCGCGTACAATTTTAATCGTTTCCACATCGCCATGCGGACCTATCATTTTAACAAGTTCCAGCTCTGTCATTTCCAGAGGAAAGCCGCCTACAAATAATTTGACCATTTATAAATTGAGATTAAAGATGATAGATAACCACCGTACACAAATTTCGTTTGATTTTTTTTAAATAAAGGATGTTTTCCTGTTAAAACCAAAGTTTATTTAATAAATTGCTCTTAACGCGTCACAAATGATATAAAAGGGGCATTTTTGTGCCTTTTGACAGGGTTGCAAGGCATCAATACAAAACAGAGAATGATTGATAAGCATCTTTGATGATCAAACCGGGTTTATCTGCCGCCAATGCGTGTTCAAGGCGTTTGCTGCTAAATATAGCTACCCCCATTTCCGTTTTTACCTGGTATCTTAGTGATAAATTTAACGCACTTGTGTCCCAGTTATAAATATCGGCATAATTATCCGGACGCCCGGTAAATGGCCCATACGTTTTCAAGAAATTATCAAGTATTTTGTACGCATCGGGCATTTTAAAAAAGAGATAAATGTTAACTATCTTATTTTTATAAGTGCGGAAGCCCACCGCATCTAACAGTAAGCTATCTCCCAGCGCTAATAAGCTACTGTCTTTATACTGATAACGCACACAACTATCGGCATCTGGCTTATCATCATTATCTAAATAAGTAAGTTTATAAGATGGTAGCTGACTGATATCTTCACCAAGGGTCAGTCCGTTAATTCCGTTACAGAATTTTAAATATTCAATCGATCCTGGTGTTTTAGATTGGGAAAAGGCCAGCGCCGGCAAAAGGCAGGCAATTGCAATGAGTAACTTTTTTAACACTGCGTTTGATGCTTCATAATATGTTTTCATAATGTGTCAGGGTTTTACGGTAGCAAAACAAGCCGGGTGCCACTGCATCATTATAAATGATTTGCATTAACTTTTATATAATTTTTAAAGTTTTGAGTTTATATAGTTGAAATTATTGCAATAAATTTAATTGAGATAACTTCTAGTGTATAGAAATCAAGCATTAATTTATACGCGTGTCCAATTTAATTAACCAAAGATTAATTATTGCAAATGATGTTTGGGCCAATTCAACTGAAAATATACCAGGTTTAAACAGCGCGACTTTTACAGATTAAAAAACAAAACTAAAACGCATTAGCAATACTTCAAATCCATATATTTGAGAAGATAAACCTGAGATAAGCATGCAATTATCTCAAATGATAGCCTGTTAGTTGACGTTTAATAACTTATTCAAGTATTTGATTTGTGCTTGATAAACATGATGTGGTCGGCTGCATATTATTAAAAACCTTTGCAACAAAAATGAGATACTTCTTCTGCCTGCTTTTTTTATTGATTTGTTTTTCGGCAAATGCGTTAACTGATACTAACACTTTACTTGAGGAATTGAAAAATGAAATAGCAAAGAAAAATGTATACGATGGTGCTAAAGATGTAAGGATCCAAAAGTTAAAAGCATACCAGTCAAAACTATCACAAGCCGATTATGATGCCCGGTTTGATACCTGGGATAAACTTTATACCGAATACAAATCATATCAGTTTGATTCGGCCTATGTTTATGTCGATAAAATGATAACGTTGAGCAAGGCAACGGGAAACAAAAAAAGAGAATATTATAGCTATGTTAAGATGGCTTTCATTCTCCTTTCGTCGGGCATGTTTAACGAAACTTTTGATTACTTACGTAAAGTTGATGTGAAAGCATTGAGCAGCGCCGATAAGGTTGATTATTATTTTTTTTTAGGCAGATGTAATTATGACCTTGCAAAGTATAGTAATGACAAGTATTTCACTCCCGATTATGTTTCTGCAGGCAACAAATATATCGATTCGGCGGTTTCGTTTTGTGGTAATGACCACATCATGCACACGTACCTGCTTGCCTTGCAGGATTACCAAAAAAAGGATTACAAAGAGGGGCGTTTAAGGTTCAGGAAATTGCTGGAACGAGACATGCCGATTTCTATGCATCTACGTGCAATGGTTTCATGCTCGTTAGGAGCAATATGTTTGGAGGATAATGAGCCGGAGGAAGGGTTGAATCTGATGATCAAATCCGCAATTGCCGACGTAAAATCGTCAACTCGCGAAACAGTAGCCCTATTTACCCTTGCCGAACTTTTATATAAACAGGATAATATCAAAGATGCCTACAGCTTTATTCAGCTTGCTAAGGCAGATGCTGATTTTTATGGCGCGCGCCAGCGTAAAATACAAATAGGGGCGATATTACCATTAATAGCGGCTGCCGAACTCAATAACACAGAACATCAAAAAAATCGTTTCCTGATGTTTTTGCTGGTTATTACTGCACTTGCCATACTGGTAGTTTTTTTCCTGGTGATGATAGTTAAACAATTAAAAAAGCTAAAGATCAAAGAGTCAATCATTGAGGGTAAAAATGTACAGCTGAACCATATCAACGGAAAACTAATAGAAGATGCAAAAATTAAGGAGGAATATATCGGGCAGTTTTTTAAAGCTATTTCGGGATATATAGTGAAGCTTGAAAACCTGAAGATTTCCATTGATGCTAAGCTCTCCATGAAAAAGTATGACGCCATTCATACGTTTGTAGATGGTATTGACATAAAAAAAGAAAGGGAAAACCTGTACTATAGCTTTGATCATATCTTTTTAAAGATCTTTCCTAATTTCATAACGGTATTTAACAGTCTCTTTGCCGAAAAGGATCAGATCTGGCCGGAAGAGGATGAAGTATTAAATACCGATCTCCGCATATTCGCACTTATAAGGATGGGTATTGCAGATAATGAAACCATTGCCAAAATATTGGAATATTCTGTCAATACAATTTACGTTTACAAAATGAGGATAAAGGCAAAGTCTTTGAACCCTGATCAGTTTGAGCAACGTATTATGGACATCAAAGCATTTGACTATGATTAGCTTTTTGGGCGAAATATAGCCTTGAAAAATCCGTTATTTTACCAATGATTGCAGTTTTATTGGCATAAAAGTATTATAAAAGCTTAAAAAAGCATTATATTTTTTTGCTGCTGATTTTAAATAAAATTCTGATTGTTAGTATTTTGAGTTTGAAAAACATCGAAAAAGTTTATAAAAATATTAAAATAAGTCATTTTCACCTTTACTAACCGTCGTAAACCTTTTTCTGAGTTTATTTATAATTAAATTGCATTAGAATTTAACCTGTAATAATTGTAAACCATTACGTTTTTAAACAACTGATTATTGTTAACCTTATCCTGTACTAACCTGCTAATCCACTTGGTACCGGATTGTTTTCATTGTATTTGTGCTTATACTTCGGATTATTATCATTGATGATATCTGAATAATACAGGCATGGGTTGTACTGATGTATAAATTCACTATTACGGGTTAAAAACTAAACCCAAACAACAACCAATTCAACTAAATCTCAAGTTTTATGCAAATTAAACATTTACTCAAAGTATGTTTCTTTGCCGTATTTGTCTTTTTGATGGAGCCAGCTATGGCCCAGAATAAGGTAATAACAGGTAAAGTGACCGACAAAAAAGATGGTTCCCCGTTAATAGGGGTATCGGTGGTAACAGCAGTAGGTGCATCAGGTGGGGCCATAAGTGCTACAGATGGCTCATACAAGATCTCTGTTCCCGCAAATGCCACAAGTCTTACGTTTACTTATGTCGGTTTTTTGAATGTAACAGTTCCAATAAACGGACGGACATCTGTTGATGTACAGATGGAAGAAGCCAACCGCGCGCTGAACGAGGTGGTGGTAATAGGTTACGGTACCCAAAAAGTTAAGGATGCAACTGGTTCGGTAGCTACTTTGGGTGCGAAAGATTTTAACAAAGGTGTTATCGCTACTCCGGAGCAATTGCTGCAAGGCCGTATAGCTGGTGTTCAGGTAACGCCATCAAGCGGTGAGCCCGGTGCTGGGGCTACCATTAACATCCGCGGTGCAAGTTCAATCAGGTCTGGTACGAGTCCGCTATACGTTGTGGATGGTGTGCCTCTTGACAATGGCGGCACTTCGGGCGGTTTTGACAGCGGTGCAGGTAGTTCATCTGCCCGTAATCCGCTGGCGTTTATCAACCCTGCCGATATAGAAAATATTTCGGTTTTGAAGGATGCATCTGCTTCGGCTATTTACGGTTCACGTGGTGCCAATGGTGTAATCCTCATCACTACCAAAAAAGGCAGAAAAGGACAAGGCATACAATTTGGCGCAAGCACCAGTATAGCAAATGCCGCCAAAAAGTACGATTTGCTTAACCGGGATGCATTTTTAAAAGGTGTAGCCAGTGTTGGTTCAAACGCTGGTCCGCTTGCCGACGGTGGTATTGACTATGGCGGTAATACCGATTGGCAAAAACAGGTTTTCCGTAGTGCCGTATCACAAAACTATAATTTAGGTTTTGGTGGTGGAAACAATACTGGTAGCTACCGTGCAACACTCGCTTATGACGATCAGCAAGGTATTGTTAAAAGAAGCGAGTTAAAGCGTTTTACAGCCCGTATTAATGCTTCGCAGTCATTTTTTAATCAACGTTTAAAATTTGACCTGCAATCTTTGTTTTCAAATGTAAAAGACAGGTTTGCGCCTATTACCAACAATGCTGGCTTTAATGGTAGTTTGATTGGTGCGATGATCCAAACTAACCCTACTATCCCTGTATTTGATTCAGAAGGCCGGTATTATAACATTAACGGTTATGAAAATGGTTTCCCTAAAGGCAACAGTTTCAGAAACCCGGTTTCAATGCTTAACCAGATAGATGATACTGATAATATCAACCGGTATCTGAACAACTTAACCATGACCTTAAAGTTAGTTGAAGGCCTATCATACAAAGGCAACTTTGGTGCAGATATATCAAGGGGACAGCGGGAAACTTATTACGATTCAAAAATTGTTGGCTATACTGATGAAGCTAATATTGGCGATTTCAAAGTGCCTTCTGCAACCGGGAACGGCCGCGGTATCCTGATTCACAACAAGCTTACCAATTTAACTACAGAGCATACCCTGAATTATGATAAAAAGTGGAGTAATAACAGCGCATTAACAGCCTTGCTGGGTTATTCATACCAAACGTTTAAAAACTTTAACAGGGGCAACCTTGCCTGGGGTACACCAACCGCCGGTGAATTTTTACATGATTTCAATCAGTTTAAAAATCATATGCCTCATGATTTTAGTAACCGTAACGGTTTGGATAGCAGTAGTTACACACTTCAATCATATTTTGTACGTGCTCAATATACTTATAAAGACAGGTACATCATCACCGGTACTGTAAGGCGCGATGGTTCGTCCCGTTTCGGTGATAATCATCACTACGCTAATTTCCCTGCTGCTGCGTTTAAATGGCGCATAAGCCAGGAAAGTTTTGGTCCTAAAGGTGTATTTGATGATTTAAGCCTTCGTTTAAACTGGGGTAAAACAGGTAACCAGGATTTCCCTTCATACGCGTCAAAAAGGCTTAGGCAAACAAATTATGCAGGTACAGCAAATTCGCAGTTGAATGCCGAAAATCCTGATTTGAAATGGGAAACACAAACAGCTTATGGAGCCGGTATCGATTTCTCCCTGTTTAGAGGACGTTTAACCGGTACATTGGATTACTATAACAAATCGCAAACTGATATCTTATTTTACCAGGATTTAGCACAACCGGCCCCTTTTCCAAGAATATGGATCAACCTGCCAGGTCAGGTAGTAAATAAAGGTATCGAGTTAGGCTTAAATTTTGCGGCCATAGATCACAAGGATTTTAGCTGGGATATATCATATAACATGACCACCATTAATAACCGCGTAAAAAACTTTGGCAGCCGTAACATTATTACTGGTAATATTGATGGTCAGGGTTTATCAGGTGCTTATGCTCAGTTTATTGGCGATGGCTACCCGCTTTACTCATTCAACGTACCTAAATATTCAGGTCTTGACGCCAACGGTTTTGGTATCTATCCGCAAGGTATTGACGTGGCCACGCCTCAGGGAAGCCCGCTGCCAACCTTTGTGGCAAGCTTAACCAACAGCTTCAGTTACAAAAATTTTAGCTTAAGCTTTTTGTTAAACGGAGCAACCGGCTTTTATATATACAATAACACAGCCAACGCATTTTTCTATAAAGGTAACCTGGTTAGCGGTCGTAACGTAACCAAGGCAGTAGCCGAAACAAACGAAAATCCGCTTAACTCTGGCGAGGTGTCAACCCGCTTCCTTGAAAAAGGCGATTTCATGCGTTTAAGCAACGCTACGTTAGGTTATACCGTACCATTAAAAGGTAAAACAATTAAAACTTTGCGGGTATCATTAACAGGTCAAAACTTATTCCTGATCACAGGCTACAGTGGTCTTGACCCTGAAGTGAATACCAACAAAGAGCGTAACGGTGTCCCTTCACGTGGTATCGATTATACACCTTATCCAAGTGCACGCACATTTACATTAGGTTTAAATGCAGGTTTTTAAAAATATTAACATGAAAAGAAGAGCATCAATAGCCGCGATAAGTGGGATAATTCTGTTAACCGCTGCAGGCTGTGCAAAATTAAAAGAAACTCCTTATGGCTCCGTATCCGTGGATAACGGAGGAGCTTCATCACCATCAGATTTGAATGGTGTATATTCTCAACTATTTGGTCAAACAGATCAGGCCAATACTTATGCCCTGCAAGAGCATCCTACCGACGAAATGATGGGCCCAACCCGCGGTACAGACTGGGGCGATTTTGGTACATGGCGTAAACTCCACACGCATACCTGGACGCCATCACACAACCAGGTAAGTGATACCTGGGACCAATTGAATATTGGCGTATACCGGGCAAGCCAGGTTATACAAAGGGCTACAGATAACAAGATCAAGGCTGAAGCCAGCTTTTTACGTGCTTATTTTATGTTCCAGGTTGTTGATTTATATGGCCAGGCACCATACCGCGATCCGGAAGCACCAAATTCAGCAACGCCGATTGTTTATAACAGGCCTGATGCTACGGCTTTTATTATCAAAGACCTTGAATTTGCTGAGGCTAACCTTACCACATCAGCCAATATTGGTATTGCAAGCAAAGCGGCGGCTCAGGCACTGCTTGCTAAAATATACCTGAACAAAGCTGTTTATACAGCTACTACCGTTGGCGGTCCGTTTACATTTGCCAAGGCCGATATGGATAAGGTTATTGAATATGCCAATAAGGTTACAGCAGCAGGGTACACCCTGGAGCCTGCCGGGAAATATTTCCAGGACTTTGCATGGGATAACAGCCAACAGTCGCATGAAAATATTTTTGGTATCTATAACACACCAACAAATGTTCCGGCATCATCAAAAAATCGCTGGAAAATGGGCTTACACTACAACCAGACACCTGATGGATGGAATGGCTTTACTACTTTGGCCGATTTCTATAAATCATTTGAGCCTACAGACGAACGCAGGGGTGTAGATTACCCGGGCTTAACTGATAAAGTTGGCTTACGTGCCGGTTTTGCAGTTGGGCAACAATATGGCCCGGGCCATGTAGCTTTGAAACAAAGAGGGGGCCAGCCACTGGTGTTTACCGAAGCTGTTAACCTGAATTATTCAACAGAAGCACAGGGTATCAGGGTATTTAAATACTTCCCTCATCCAAATGCCGATGGAACTGTGACTGACTCTGGCGAAGACAATGACTACGTGATCTTGCGCTATGCCGACGTAGTGCTTGAAAAAGCAGAGGCTATTTTACGCGGTGGTACTGATCCAATGGGGCAAACGGCTTTACAGCTTGTTAACTCTATCCGTGTACCTCGCGGCGCAACTGCTGCTACTACAGTTGATTTAACCGTTATGCTTGCCGAAAGAGGGCGTGAGCTTTATTGGGAAGGCTGGAGAAGGAATGATCAGATCCGTTTTGAGAAATTTAATGATCCGGTTGATCAGCGCCCTGCAAAAACAGATAAAACCAAAACTATTTATCCAATTCCTCAGCGCGCGGTTGATACCAATCCTAACCTTAAACAAAACCCAGGTTATTAATATTTGAGATTTATTTGATTGAAAGGAACGTAGCGGAAAACTCCGCTACGTTTGTTTTTACCTGATTTATATGCTTCCAAAACTACCCCTGATCGCTTTTTTTACCGCTATCACTATATTATTTTCATGCAATAATAGTAGCAAGCAAACCTTGTTTACCTTGCAGGATAATGAGGCTACAGGTATCAATTTTATCAATCAATTGAATGATCGGGACCGTACCAATGCGTTCACCTATCGTAATTATTATAACGGTGGCGGCGTGGCAATTGGTGACGTTAATAATGATGGCCTTAATGATGTTTACCTAACATCAAACATGGGGGGCAACCAGCTTTATATCAATAAAGGAAACTGGAAATTTGAAAATATAACAGACAGGGCAGGGGTTAAAGGCACTAAATACTGGAGCACTGGTGCCACCATGGTTGATATTAATGGCGATGGATGGCTGGATATTTATGTTTGCCATAGCGGTAATGCCCGCGGTAATGAAAAGGGCAATGAATTATTTATTAATCAGCATGATGGTACCTTTAAGGAAGAAGCTGAAAAGTATGGCCTGGTAGATAATGGTTTATCTACCCAGGCCATTTTTTTTGACTATGATAATGACGGTGATCTGGATTGCTTTGTATTAAATAACTCTTTCAGGCCGATAGAATCTTTTGATTTTAGTAAAAATTTACGTGCTGTTGTAGACGAATTGGGCGGCGCACGCTTGTATCGCAATGACGGTGGTCATTTTACTAACGTAACTAAAGAAGCGGGTATATATTCAAGTGATATCGGTTTTGGCTTAGGCGTTTCTGTGGCCGATATTAACCAGGACGGATACCCAGATCTTTATGTATCCAATGATTTTTTTGAACGCGATTATCTTTATATTAATCAAAAAAACGGAACATTTAAAGAGGATGTACAAAATGAAATGGGGCACCTGAGCCTGGCATCTATGGGGTCGGACATAGCAGATATTAACAACGACGGACAATATGATATTTTTACCACCGAGATGCTGCCCGAAGGGGATAAGCGCGTAAAACAGATAACCTCATTTGAATCATACGACGTGATTAAGGCTAAGCAGCGCGATGGCTATTATAATCAGTATATGCAAAACTGCCTTCAGGTACGTAATACCGACGGTACCTTTTCTGAAACTGCATTTTATTCGGGCATAGCCGCAACTGACTGGAGTTGGGGGGCATTGATGTTTGATATGGATAATGACGGGTGGAAGGATATTTTTGTATCAAACGGAATTTATAAAGACCTCACCGATCAGGATTATATCGAGTTTTTAGGTAACCGCGATAACATGGCCAAAATAGCCGAAGGCAGAAAGAAATTTGATTATAAGGATTTTACCGATAAGATGGCTTCAAATCCGGTGTCAAACTATGCCTACCTAAATAACCACAACCTAACATTTACTAATAAATCCATTGATTTTGGATTGGATAAGCCCGGGTTTAGCAATGGATCTGCTTATGCAGATTTAGACAATGACGGTGATAATGACCTTATTGTAAATAACGAAAATTCGCCGGTATCAATTTTTAAAAGCAATGCCGAAAAAAATGGCAATCATTATATTCAGCTAAAGTTAAAAGGTGCAGGGCAAAATACTTTTGGGGTAGGCACTACGATAAAAGTATTTACGAAAGGCAGTTCAATGATTTATTATAACCAGCCTACACGTGGTTTTCAAAGCTGTACATCGCCCAATTTACTTACCATTGGTACAGGTAAAAACAAATTGATTGATTCGGTACAGGTGATATGGCCGGGTAATGCCTATCAACTGCTTAAAAATGTAAATGCAGATAAAGTTTACGTTGTAAAGCAGGCTGATGCCAATTTGAAGTACAACTGGGCAAAGCCTGTTGTTAAAACATTATTTAAGGATATCACACAATCAGTATTTGACAGTATCCCAAAACACAGGGAGGATGATTTTATAGATTTTGATAACGAACGCCTCATGCTCCAAATGTTATCGACAGAAAACCCGTACATGGCAACTGCTGATGTTAATGGTGACGGGCTTCAGGATTTTTATTTTGGTAGTTCAAAAAATGGTTTCGCCGCTATCTATATTCAACAAAAAGACGGGCGGTTTAAACAAACCATTCCCGATGATCTTAAAAAGCAGGAATACCTCGAAAACGCGGGCGCTGTGTTTGGCGATTTTGACGGAGATGGCGATCAGGACCTGATAATAGGAGTGGGTGGTAATGCTGATGAGGCCGAAACCCCGGTTTATAACCCACGTTTTTTTGAAAATGACGGCAAAGGGAATTTTCACAGGGACGCTGATAGGACATTGCATGCCGCTGTTAACGCCTCGGTAATTGTTTCGGCCGATTATGATAATGATGGCAAGCCCGATCTATTTGTTGGGGGGCGGAGTGTTCCCGGGCTTTACGGTTGTTCGCCTCAATCATTTGTTTTTCATAACGATGGCGACGGGCATTTTACCGACGTTTCAAAAGCCGTATTAGGCTCTGATACAAAACTTGGTATGATAACCGCTGCAAAATGGGCCGATATTGATAAAAATGGCTCACCCGATTTGATAGTTGCCGGGAACTGGATGGGGATCAGGATTTTTAAAAACAATAAAGGGAAGTTTATTGAAGATAAGCAGCTGGCTAATTATAAGGGTTGGTGGAGTAGTATTGAAATTGCTGATGTGGATGGCGACGGTACCCTCGATATTGTCGGCGGCAATATTGGCCTCAATTCAAAATTCAGGGCATCATTTGAACAGCCAATGGAGGTTCATATAAAAGACTTTGATAATAATGGTACCAAAGAGTGTGTAACTTCCATGTATAAAAGCGATGGTGTAAACTATGTTTTTCATATGAAGCCCGATTTAGTTGGCCAGATGCCAATTTTGAAAAAGCGCTTTTTGCGATATGCAGATTACGCAGGCAAACCGTTTACTGAGGTATTTACCGCCGATATGCTTGAAGGCGCCGAAACTCACCAGATGAATTTTCTTGCTTCGGCCGTATTTTTGAATAAAGGCGGTAAGTTTATCTGCAAGCCGCTACCTGCCGATGCTCAGCTATCCATGATAAACACCATTTTGTGTGCCGATCTTGATAAAACAGGCGTTAAAAAGATCATTTTAGGAGGTAACTTTTATGGGTTTAAACCCGAAGTTGGCCGGCTGGATGCCAATCGCGGCTTGGTATATCAATACACGGAAAATGGGTTTACTTATTTTCCTGCTGCAAAAACGGGGCTCAATTTAAATGGGCAGGTACGCTCGTCGGTAGCTATCAAGAATGCTGCAGGTAAGGAATATTTCCTTTTTGGCATTAATGACGAACCGCTTAAAGCTTATGAACTACGTTAACACCAATTAAATGCTGTTTAACAAATATACTTTCCAATATTTCTTTATCCTGTTTTGCATTGGTGGGGCCTTGTTTTCCTGTAAGCCTAAAAGGCTTGGGGAAGGTACATTTAAACTACTTAAGGCCAGCGAAACAGGGGTTACTTTTGTAAATAAGAACATTGTTTCTGATTCGGTCAATATTTTAGATTACCTGTACTTTTACAACGGGGCAGGAGTAGCTGCAGCCGATTTTAACAATGATGGCCTGCCCGATCTTTATTTTGTATCTAACCAAGGCCCCAATAAACTTTACCTTAACAAAGGCGGGATGAAGTTTGAAGATATCACCGATAAAGCAGGCGTTGCCGGGGCTGGAAGTTGGAAAACTGGTGTAACTGTAGTTGATGTTAATGGTGATGGCTTTAAGGATATCTACGTAAGCGTAGTATCGGGTTATAAAACTTTTAAGGGAAAAAATCAGCTTTATATTAATAACGGAAATTTAACTTTTACCGAAAGTGCCGCCAAATACGGGTTGGATTTTGCGGGGCTTTCAACCCAGGCTTCTTTTTTTGATTATGATAAAGACGGCGATCTGGATATGTTCCTGCTTACTTCATCAGTTCATAGTAATGATACATACGGCGACTCAACCCAACGGTTTAAATACAGTCATGATGCAGGCGATCATCTTTTCAGAAATGACAATGGTCATTTTACAGATGTAACTGCCGGTTCCGGTATTTATTCGGCACCAATTGGTTATGGTTTGGGGGTAAGTGTAGGTGATTTAAATAACGACGGCTGGGATGATATTTATGTAAGTAACGACTTTTTTGAGCAGGATTATTATTACATCAACCAGCGTAACGGTACTTTTAAGGAACAATTGAAAAGCGCCTTCGGGCATACCAGCTTGTTTTCGATGGGTAACACAATTAGTGACATCAACAAAGATGGTCACTTAGATGTACTCAGTACAGATATGCTCCCCGAAGAAATGAAAGTGCTTCGTTCAACCATAAACGATGAACCGCTGGATATTTATAATCAGGAGGTTAGTGCGGGATACTACTATCAATACTCAAAAAATTGCCTGCAGTTAAATGTAGGTAATGGCAATAAGTTTGTCGACATCAGTTTATACAGCGGGGTTTCTGCCACAGATTGGACGTGGTCGCCCCTGGTGCAGGATTTTGATATGGACGGGAAGAAAGACATGTTTTTCTCCAACGGCATCAAACGACGCCTTAATGATATGGACTACCTGAAATACCTTGGTGACCCCATGGTAATGCAGGCTTATAAAGAAAATCGTGTTTTTGATAAGGAAAAGATCAATAAAATGCCCGAAGGCGGCGTGCATAATTATTTTTATCATGGTGATGATAAACTTAAATTCACCGACGAGTCTTTGGCCAATGATATGCAGCAACCCTCAATATCTGCTGGCTCAGTAGCGGTTGACCTGGATAATGACGGTGATCTGGATATTGTGACCAATAATATGGATGAACCGGCATACATCTACAACAATACTACGGTACAAGGCCAAAAAGAAAGCAAGCCTAACTATCTCAAGTATGCTGTGAAATATAACCTCCTGAACCGCGATGGCATCGGTACCAAATTTTTCCTCAAATCAAAAGACCATATCGATCACCAGGAAATACAAACCAGTAATGCATACGAGAGTAACTTGAACAATGAGTTGCTTTTTACTTTTGCTCCCGGCGATAAGCCAGAGTCACTGCTGGTTGTATGGCCGAATAATAGCTATCAGGTTATTGAAGATTTTAAGCCTGGGCAAAAGGTTACTTTAAAATATAACCCTCAAACAGCTGATAACCGTAAACCTGTAACCGAAGTAATAGATGCATACATCAGCAACAGAAAGCAGTTTAACTACAAGCCCATACAATCAAAACTTTTAGCTACGGTTAAAACATTTGATACTCCGGATTTTAATTACTATTCACTTTTACCGCATACCTATTTACAGCATACGCCTGCAGTAGCGGTAGCTGATATCAATAACGACGGCATTGATGATATTTATATAGGCGGTATTGCCGACGAGGAAAAGTACATACTTGCCGGCGATAAATCAGGAGGCTTTACCAAGGTAAAAGTGCCATTATTTGATCAGTATAAAAACACGGCCGATGAACAAGCAACATGGGCAGATGTAAATGGCGATGGCCGGCCAGATTTGATCGTGATAAGCGCAAATCACCCTTTCCTGGAAACAGATAAATTTGTTCAGCCCAGGTTATATCTTAATAAAGGCAATTTTCAATTTGAATATCAGGCATTACCCAATCTTAATTACCAGGCATCAAAAATTACTTTGTTTGATTTTAATGGCGATGGTTTAAATGATATTTTATTTACAAGCAACGTTTCATTCAAAGACTATACCGCTGTTGTACCATCATCGGTATTGATAAACAAAGGCAACGGGAAATTTGAAATAAGTAGCGATAGGGCTTATGACGAGATCACCAAACTTCAATACGTTACCAGCATAACAACAACAGATATTGATCATAACGGCAAGCCCGACCTGCTGATTACAGCCGAATGGCAGCCGGTTTATATATTTTTAAACGAGGGCAAAAGGCTGAAGCGGTTTTCATCACCGGTTTTGGATAACGAAAAAGGCTGGTGGCAGTCGGCCATAATTACAGATGTTAATGGTGATGGAAAAGCCGATTTGATAGCTGGCAACTGGGGACTAAATAATAAATATAACGTTAATACAGATCAGCCTCTGTTTGGTTATAATGCAGATTTAGATAAAGACGGGAAAAACGACCTTGTTTTGTCATACTTTTATAAAGGCCTGTATTATCCGTTCCGCCCTAAAAACGATCTGGAACAGGAACTTCCGTACCTGAAAAAGGAATGGCTCAGCTATCAAAAAATGGCAGACAAAACAACGTCCGAAATTTTTAAAGATAAGCTGGATGATAATAATCGTTTAAGTGCCGGCCAGTTCAGCAGTGTTTTTGTGAGTGACGTTTTACATGCTACTTCAATTACAACGCTGCCTTATCTGTACCAGCAGGCCCCGATGAAATCGATGTTAAAAGAGGATACCGGGGATATATTGCTAAATGGAAACTTTTGGGGCGTAGTTCCTTATGAAGGTAAGTATGATGCACTTGGATTAGTGAGCCTGCACTACAACAAACAACTGCAGAAATTTGATGAGCCTGCCTACCTTTTGAATAATGCCATTAACCACCAGGAAATCACCTATCTTACAGCTATTAAAACTCCCAATGATAAAAATGCTTATCTGGCGGTTACTTATGACGGCCGATTGATGTTACTAAGCCAATAAGCTCCCGGTTACAATATAGGATAGTATATTTTTGTGACCCATTTTGAAGTATCCTTTTCTGCTGATCTATCTGTTATCAATGATTCAAACGGCATAGCCGGCGACACCAGACGGTGGTCCTTCATGTAAATTTTAAGCAGCGACAACGCATCATTAATGGTATTTTGTCCGCCCTTTACATCCATTACCAGGAGGTTGGCACCCTTGGGCATTTTATTTATTATAGTATTCGCCCCGGTAGATATGGTGTTGCTAATAGGTAACGCTATGGTCACCTGGTATTCATGCTCATCTGTTTTGGTAACATTAAGCATCGGGAAACTGGTTGGTTTAACGCCCTTTTTATCTGCCTGTTGTTTTAAATCATCTACTATATGGTAAATCTCATTTATAGTTGGGTGATCTTTACGGGTTTTCGAATACGTTAGCAACACGGTGTCTTTTACATGGTTAAGATATATTTTATAACCGTAAGTGTTGCGTTCATCCTGTAAAAAGCCTTTTAAATGTGTTAAAACATCATTTATCTGTTGCTTGATAGCGGCTCTCCTAAAGTAATTTTTAAAATTGGTGAAAATGTTATTTGACCCGCTTCCCTCAGCGTTCCATTTAACGGTAACCGCACCTTCCTGGGTGGCAAAGAAAGTGATATTGCTTTTTAAGATAACGTCATCGTTCTTAAGGTTGAAATACACCGTGCTGTTAGTTGTTTTGTTTACATCGATCTCTAACGACTTAAACTTATACAAACTATCATTTGCCACAGCTCCGGGCCACCACGTTTTCCAGTTATTTTCATGAACCAAAAATTTTGCAGTAATAACGTCGGATGCGTCAATTGATATTTCTTCTTCAATATCAATTTTTGAAGGTATAAAAATGCAGACAGCTGCCAAGGCTATAACAATAAGCCCGGTCAGGATCAGAAATATTCTTTTCATTCGGTTTATAAAAGCTCCTATATCAAAGTTGTTAAATTTAACAACTTTGATCAATTACCATGTGCTTAATGCGTAAATAAACAGAATCAGAAAAGCTCTTTTTTTGCTTAAAAAACTCACCTAAATATGCGGTAGCATTATAAAAAAAGCCTATATTGGCTGTTAAGCAATTAAAAAATCAACAGATTTTACCCGTATAAATCTGCCCGGTTTTAACCTATTTTATAATTTATGAGATCCTTTTTATTTTGCCTTGCCGCGGTATTATTTTTATTTACATCCTGTAAAAAGCCCGATTATGAAAAAGTGATTCACGATCCCGAACTTTATCGCCAAACAGTAAAAAAACTCAACGATATTGTGCTGGAAAATAATTTTCCGCCGGTAACTGCTTCTCGTAATTACGTATACGCAAACATAGCCGCATATGAAGTTATTGCTTCTGGCGATTCAGGTCATTTTAAATCATTAGCCGGTCAGATCAAGCATTTACCTGTTGTACCTAAAGCATCAAAAGACACCGCTGTTGATTATCAGTTTGCTTCCCTGCTTGCCTTTTGCACAGTTGGCAACGCTGTTACTTTTCCCGAAGGTAGTATGGATCAATATGTAGACGAACTTAAAAAGAAGGCTAAAGATGCTGGTATGCCGTCGGCATTGTTTGAAGGCTCAGTAAATTACGCCAATAAGATAGCTAAGTTTATATTGAAGTGGAGCAAAGGCGACCATTATGCGCAAACCCGTTCGGCAAGTAAATATACAGTAAAACAACAGGATGGCCGTTGGATCCCCACGCCGCCGATGTATGCCCAGGCATTGGAGGCACATTGGGGCGAGATCAGGCCCATGGTGCTTGATTCAACGTCTCAATTTATCCCGCCCGATCCTCCGGCTTTTAATGTTAAAGATCATAACAGCCCCTTTTACAAACAAGCGCTTGAAGTAAAACAAATAGTTGATAGTCTCACTAAAGAAGAAAAACACCAGGCCGATTTTTGGGATGATAATGCATTTAAACTTAATGTGGTAGGCCATGCATCATTTGCAACCAAGAAGTTTTCGCCGGGAGGACATTGGATGAATATTACAGCTATAGGCACGCGAGGTAAAAGGTTTGATTTCGGGACCACTGTAAGCGTTTACACGCAAACAGCAATTGCTTTGTTTGATGGCTTCATCAATTGCTGGTACCTTAAATACCGCTCAAACTACGTAAGACCTGAAACTGTAATTACCAAATACATTGACGCCGACTGGCGTCCATATATTCAAACACCGCCGTTCCCCGAATATAGCAGCGGACATGCTGTGATTTCTTCAGCTGCGGCCGAGGTGCTCACAGATCGGATAGGTGATAATTTTGCGTACACAGATTCATCAGAAATGGAGTTTGGGATTGATCCGCTTTCATTTAAATCATTCCGCGAAGCCGCGAAATCGGCGTCCATGTCGCGGGTAATGGGAGGTATCCATTTCAAAAACGCGTGTATTATAGGCACTAAGCAAGGTGCAGAAATAGGGGATCTGGTTGTTAAAAAGTTACAACTAAAGGTTAAGTAGTATTTTAATTGTATGATTTAAATTATTGATTTTGAATAAGATATTTAAACTTAGTTTGTTTTCTGCTTTGCTGATACCTATTGTGTCGGTGGCACAGAATGTTGATCCCTGGAAAATCAAGGCCGATAAGATCGATCCGGCTAATTATTACGGAATTACCGTAGCTAACGGGATGATCGGTATAGTATCTGCGCCCGAGCCATTTAAAGTTAAAAACGTTGTACTTGCAGGTGCTTATGATCTGTACGGCCGCGGGAGGGTGAGCAATTTTTTGAATAGCTTTAACCTGCTTAACATGTACCTGGAAATTGACGGTAAACGCATTGATGCCAAAAATATCAGCAATTTTAAACAGGAACTGGATATGCAGCATGCTGCATTTACCACCACATTTGATTATGCCGATAAAGCAACCATAAAATATACCTACTATTCTTTAAGGCAATTGCCTTTTACAGTTTTGATGGATGTTTCAGTGAAAGCAAAACAAGCTATCAACATTACATCTGCCAGTGTAATGGAAGCGCCAGACGCACTGAAGGATGTACAAAACTATTATAACGAAATAGACCGGCCGCATGTAACCATAAGCTTACTTACATCAACCGCAAAAAGCCCTACAGGTAAAATGCAGTTATGCGCTTCCACGTCGTTTTTATTTAATGAGCCGCACGGTCAGGAACCGCGCATTATTCATGAGATGTGGGATAATAATATGCACCTCATGAAATTCAGCAAGGCAATTGCTGCCCAACAAACTTATAACTACGCGGTAACGGGTTCATCTATAACGTCGGCCCATCACGCAGATCCGCTCAATGAAGCCGAACGCCTCACCATTTTTGCTAAGTTGGAAGGGCGGGACAGACTGGTCAAGTTTCATAACAAAGCCTGGGATGACCTTTGGACAAGCGATATCCAAATAGAAGGTGACGATCAGTCGCAGCAGGATATCCATAGCATGTTATATCATCTGTACTCGTTCTCGAGGGCGGGCACCGCTTATTCTCCATCGCCTATGGGGCTTTCGGGGTTGGGCTATAACGGCCATGTTTTTTGGGATTGCGATGTTTGGATGTATCCCGCCATGTTGGTTTTACATCCTGAAATTGCAAAATCAATGGTTGAATACCGCTTTGAAAGATTGGATGCCGCTCGTAAAAATGCGTTTTCGCATGGATATAAAGGAGCCATGTTTCCCTGGGAAAGTGCAGACAGTGGGGTAGAGGAAACACCTGTTTGGGCGCTGAGCGGTCCGTTTGAGCACCATATAACAGCTTGCGTAGCGCTCGCCGCCTGGAATTACTATTGCGTAACACAGGATAAACAATGGCTAAAAGAAAAAGGCTGGCCGATACTTTCGGCCACTGCTGATTTTTGGGCAAGCCGGGTTGAACGTAATGGGGCCGGTCATTACGATATTAGAAACGTTGTGGCTGCCGATGAGTGGGCTGAGAATATTGATAATAATGCTTTTACAAATGCGGCGGCTAAGGCCAATTTGTTAAACGCAACGGCCGCTGCAAAGATCCTGGGTGAAAAGGCCGACGCAGACTGGGTAAACGTTGCTCAGAATATTCCGATCCTGAAGCTGGAAAACGGCGTAACCCGCGAACATGCCTCCTACAATGGCGAAGGTATTAAACAGGCCGATGTTAATTTGCTGGCTTACCCGCTCAAAACTATTACAGATCCGGCACAGATAAAAAAAGATCTGGAATATTATGAAACCCGTGTTCCTAATGAAGGTACCCCTGCGATGACCCAGGCTGTTTTTGCTTTGTTATATTCGCGATTAGGCAATGGCGATAAGGCATTGCACTTTTTTAAAGACGCTTACGAACCCAATCTCGATCCACCATTTAGGGTAATTGCTGAAACAAAGGGTGGTACTAATCCATATTTTGCAACCGGGGCCGGAGGAATTATTCAAAGCCTGCTAATGGGTTTTGGCGGTTTAGATATCACACCGGCAGGCATTACACAGGTTAAAAGTAAACTGCCTGCCAACTGGAAATTATTAAAGATTACAGGTGTAGGGATGAATAAGGCAACTTATACAATAAAGTAAATAATCATATATAAATATGCCATTGCGAGCGCAGCAATTTCGTAGCCAATGCATGTCCTATCTGTATAGCCACGAAATTGCTTCGTCGTTCCTACCCACAATAGTTAAAGGCTTACGAAGTTCTCGAAACTTCGTAAGCCTGGATTCTGCAACACGCTTTCCCAACCAATCAATTCTGAACCTCAGCCGGTGTTTTTTCCAATTGTTCGGTGTCGATATGATACCTATTAACTAAATGTAACAACACTCCATTTGTCCAACCAAAGCCATCCTGTAGCGGATATTCACCGCCGCCGGCAGTTAATTGAGTGTCAACTACATTGTACTTTTCAAGTAATTTGCCGGTTTGCTTAAATACCCTGATATTAAGCTTAAGCCATCGTGTGGCAATTTCTTTGGCCAGGGTATTGTAATTGTATTTTTCAAGACCATCTATAGCCATATATTGCAGCGGTGCCCAGCCGTTAGGGGCATCCCATTGCTGCCCGGAAAAGTTAGGCGTTGTGACCAGTCCTCCGGGTTTCAGGAAGTTGTTTTTAAGGCCATCGGCCACTAAACGGGCTTGTTCATCACTGGCAATTTTAAATTCAAGCGGAAATTCGCCGGCAAGTGTTTCTACTGCAGATTGTTTTTTCAAACGCCAATTGTAATCATCAAACCAACCTGTTTTTTGGTTCCAGCAATATTTTAGGATAGCACTTTTTCGTCTGTTTGCCCTATACCTGTACATTTTAGCCAGCTTGGCATTCTGGATCTGATTTAAACTGCGGGCTATAGTTATTTCCAGGTTATACATTAAGCAATTCAGATCAACAGGTACAATATCAATAGTTTGTATAGTTGGCAACTTACCTGATGCATCAAACCAACGCGTACTGAAATCCCAGCCCGAAGCTGCTGCGGCGCGGATATTTCTATAAAATTGCGCGGGTTGTTGTTGGCTCTCTTTAGCAGCATCAACATCTTTTATATAAGATTCTTCACGTGGTTGATCGCTGTCATCCCAATAGCGGTTTAACAGTCCGCCATCGGGCATTTTTACAACGCGGTGCGCTGCACCATCAGCACCTATTGTTTCCCATCCCTGCATCCAATATTCATATTCTTTGATTAGTTGCGGGCGAAAGTGTACCAGCACCTTTTCTCCCTCGATTTTTGCCAGCAGGTTTACCATCATAGCAAAAAAAGGCGGTTGCGAACGGGTAAGGTAATAGCTGCGGTTGCCGTTAGGGATGAAGCCGTATTTATCAATCAGGTAGGCAAAGTTTTCGACCATGTTGTGGATCACTTTGTTTTGGTGGCTTTCCATTAAACCCAGCATCGTAAAATACGAGTCCCAATAATAAACTTCCCTGAACCTGCCGCCCGGCACAATATACGGATTGGGCAAAGCTACGGCCGAAGAATAAGGTTTTGCTTCATCAGGCCGGCGCTGCAAAACCTGCCACAAAGTATCAATATGTTTGCGGATACCGGCTGATATATCAGTTTGAAAATTGTTGTGTGATACCGGGACGTCGAAATTAGCTAATACAAATGCCTGAAGATTAAATCCAGCTTTGTCTTTCTGTTCGTTATAAGCTTTCATGATAAGCGCCGGGTCTTGCCTGGGCACCGCATCAACAAAGGTTTTGTTATCAGGGAAAATAGTTGATGTTTGAACAGCCTCAAACAATCCCGGAAACTGCTGTCGTGGTGTTGGCGTTTGGGAGCTTGCCCGTAATGCAATGAATAAAAATGCGAGTAAAAAGAATTTTCTCATCAGGTTTAAATTATACCCTGTTGCAGGATGGGTGACTGGTTTATAACTGGAATAAATTTACTGTTTTTTAAAGGAATACAAGTAGTAGTATGTTCTTTTTCAATATGTTCCAAAGGGCTATATTCAACACTAATGTTTGAACCATATGGGGTACAAGGCGCACCCTTAAATGACATTTAATTTCGCTTACGGTTAAAAATAAAAATATTATTTAAACCGTTTGGTTGTATTGTTCAAAGTATTATCTTTCGGTTAAAATATTTAAATATGCTTTATATCCTTATCGCAGCTGCTGTTATTCTTTTTATTGCCCACGTGGTTTTACTGTTTACTTCATTTTCAAAAGGCAACCTGATCTCACCGCGCTACTTTTATTCGCACCTAACATTATGGCTTACAGGGTTATCTGTATTTGCTTTGGCTGCATTATACAGCGGCACAAACCAATCAGGCTTTCTCGATTACTTTGACAGCTGGACAAAAAGATCGTATATCCTGGTATTTATTTTCGGTCTTTCTTTAGTTGCTCATTGCATAGTTACGTTTTTAGTGCTCCCGCTTTTGCGTAAATCTAATGCATCATAATTTGGTAGCTTGCTTAGCTTAATACAAGTCCTTCTTTCAAAGCGAGGTTGTACGTTTCCTTATCAAAACTATACAGATGTGGTGAGCGGTGCGCTCCTATACTGCGCTTTTCGTCCAGTTTTTTTAAAAGGTTGAGAGCTATAAGTTTTTTAGGGAAGTTACTAATATCAAGTTTTTTGCCGAGTAGTGTTTCATAGAGGGCATGTACCTCGCTCAAGGTAAATTTTTCGGGCAGCATATTAAGGCCAATAGGATAATGGTACAGATGTACCCTCATGGTGTGCAAAGCCTCGCGTACCATCTCATTATGGTCATATTCAAGATTGGGCAAACTGTCTATGTCAAACCAGGCACATTCGGCGGTAGTTATATCAGTTTGCAAAACAGTTTGCGAAAAATCAGTTATCGCATAAAAACCCACCGATATTGTTTGATTAAAAAGCCAGTTGCCTTTCAACGAATCAATACCTGTTATCTCCACCCATTTTTTTTCATCAAACTTATTAAACTGGATACGGTCAGGATCGCCGAAGGTTTTAAATTGCTGCAAAAAAAGATTGTCTATCCCCGTACGATCTTTAACATTGCGGTTAGCTGCTTCCACTAATTTTTCGGTGCGCTTAATGTAACCGCCGGGCAAACACCAGCCATCAATATTTCTGTGTTTGATAAGCAGCAATTTGAGCTGTTGTTCATGGTATCCGAAAATAGCACAGTCGATAGATACATGAGGAATGTAATATAAATGCCCGTTGAGTATAAAATCCTTAAATTCTTCTTCTGTTTGCATCTTCAAAAATAGCATTTCCCATTGTTGAAACCATAGCATTAAATTTATTTAGTGAATTTTACTAAATAATAAATTATTGTATCTATCTTCATTTTGTAAAATCTACTAAATAAATAGTACGCTAACCAATTACATAATGAAAACCAATAGAAGAGACTTTATCAAGCATGCCGCGATGGGGGCGGCCGGATTGGGACTGGCGGCATCCATGCCCGAATTTTTGTATGCCAACGCCGGCACAAAACCGTATTTTAAACTTGCTATTTCGCAATTTTCGTTTGCAAGCCAATTCTGGACAAAACAACTCGATCCCCTTGATTTTCCGGCAAAGGCCAAAGAGCTGGGCATAACCGGGTTGGATTACTGTTCTATGTTTTTTGCAGATAAAGCCAAAGACCAGCAATTTTTAAACGACCTGAAAAAACGCGCTGCCGATGCCGGGAGTTACAACCTACGCATCATGGTTGATGGCGAAGGGGTTTTGGGCGACCTGGATGAGGCAACGCGCTTAAAAGCTGTAGACAACCACCATAAATGGATAGATGCAGCCGCCGCTTTGGGTTGCCCCATGATCAGGGTAAATGTGGAAGGAGAAGGTAACCCGGATGATGTAGCTAAAGCGGCTATTGATAGTTTAGGCCGACTCATTGAATACGGCAGCAAACAAAAAATAGATGTCATAGTAGAAAACCATGTAGGTATTTCCTGCAATGCAGGCTGGCTTGCCAATGTTATGAAGCAGGTTAACAGCAAACACTGCGGCACACTGGCCGATTTTGGAAATTTCTGTGTAAACCGTACTAAGCCCGAAACCAATGATATTGCCGGTTATATGAAAACCAAATGCCTGGAAGAGTATGACAAATATAAAGGCATAACCGAATTGATGCCCTATGCTAAGGGCGTGCATGCTAAATCACATGTTTTTATGGCTGACGGCAGCGATCCGGAAACCGATTTCCTGAAAATGTTTAAGATCATTAAAGATTCGGGCTTTAAAGGCTGGGTGAGTATAGAGTATGAAGGCGGCTTGCTGAAAATGTACAGCAAGGACGAAAAATACCTTGATGATTATGCTGGAACAGTAGCAACCAAAAAGCTCATTGAAAAAGTTGCAGCCCAGGTTTAGGCCTTTCATATTTAATCAATTAATGTAATGCAGATAAAAAAATCGTCAACTATATATGATGTTGTTGTAATTGGCTCCGGAGCAGGTGGTGGTATGGCTGCTTATACTTTAGCTACAGCAGGCATAAAAGTGCTCATGCTGGAAGCCGGGCCGTATTTTGACCCCGCAAAAGATTCGCAGCAATTGAAATGGCCATACGAATCTCCGAGAAGGGGTGGTAATGCTACGCGCCCTATGGGTGATTTTGATGCAGCTTACGGTGGCTGGCAAATTGAGGGTGAACCGTATACTCAAAAAGATGGTTCTGAATTTCAATGGTTCCGCTCAAAAATGCTGGGTGGCCGAACTAATCATTGGGGGCGTATTTCGCTGCGTATGGGGCCAAAAGATTTTAAATGTAAAACAGCATATGGAGTAGGTGATGACTGGCCAATAACCTATGATGAAATAAAACCATACTATGATAAGATAGATCGTTTGCTGGGCGTGTATGGTTCCATAGAAGGACTGGAAAATGATCCTGACGGTATTTTTCTTCCGCCGCCAAAACCCCGGCTTAATGAGTTGTTCGTTAAAAAAGCTGCTACCGGCATGGGTATAAAGGTGATTGCTGGTCGTGGTTCGATACTGACAGCACCGTTACCTGGAAATAAAGACAGGGGAGCTTGTTTTTATTGCGGGCAATGTAACCGGAGCTGTAAAATTTACGGCGATTTTTCATCCTCATCATGTCTGGTGATCCCGGCTATCAAAACAGGCAATTTAACGGTTATTACTAACGCTATAGTAAGGGAAATCCTGACAGATAAAGAGGGCCTGGCAAGTGGTGTATCATATATTAGTAAGGAAGATATGCAGGAATACCAGGTTAATGCCAAAACAGTGATCCTGGCGGCCAGCACATGCGAATCGGCACGGATCCTGTTAAACTCAAAATCAGATAAACACCCTAATGGGTTGGCCAACAGCAGCAATGCTGTAGGTAAATATCTGCACGATTCTACCCAGGGAGGTGGCGTAGCGATATTGCCGCAATTGTTTGGCCGCAAACGATTTAATGAAGATGGAGTTGGCAGTCTTCACTTGTATGCCCCATGGTGGTTAGATAACAAGAAACCAAACTTTGCACGAGGTTATCACCTTGAAATCTTCGGTGGCATGATGATGCCCGGTTATGGCGGTTACTTTGGTTTTGAAGGGGCCGTTGTGCCATTTCTGAATGGCTTTGTTCCCGGTGCAGATGGCAAAACAAAGGACGCAGGTGGCTTTGGCTTATCGCTAAAAAACGACTACAGGACCTTTTACGGCAGCATGGCAGGTGTAGGCTGTCATGGCGCATCGACAGCCAGAGAAGATAACTATTGTGAGATTGACCCTACCGTGGTTGATAAATACGGCGTACCGGTTCTGCGTTTCAGGTATAAATGGGCACAGGACGATATCAACCAAGCCAAACATATGCAGGATATCTCGCAGGAGATTGTGAAACAAATGGGTGGAATTTCACTTGTGCAGCCCAAAGGCCCGGAAACAAATTATGGGTTGGACAAACCAGGCAAGGGCATTCATGAGGTTGGCACGGTGCGTATGGGTGATGATGCTAAAAAAGCCCCGCTCAATAAATGGGGGCAGGCAAATGATTGTAAAAACCTGTTTGTGACAGATGGTTCGGTTTTTACCCAGCAATCCGAAAAGAACCCTACTTGGACAATCCTCGCGCTCTCCATGCGTACTGCCGAATATCTGATAGATCAGCGTAAAAAACAGAATGTTTAACCTTAGCAATTTGACAACATGAACAGACGAGATAGTTTAAAAGCCATAGGTTTAGGTACGTTATCGGCAACAGCACTTATTACCTCCTGTAAAGGTCGATCTGAAGAAAGCTCAGCCGCAGAAAATATTGAGGTAGCATCCACAGGGCGGCAAGACTTTGAAATAGCCCGTGACAAATCATTGCTTAAAGAAACCTTTTTTGACAAGCATGAAATGGCCACCATAACGGTACTTGCCAACCTCATCATACCAAAAGATACAAGAAGCGGCAACGCATCCGACGCCAAAGTACCTGACTTTATTGAATTTATTGTAAAAGATGAATCCGAACATCAACTGCCAATGCGCGGTGGACTTAAATGGCTGGATATGCAAAGCCTTAACCGTTATAATAATGATTTTTTGAGTTGTACGCTGCAACAGCAAACCGAATTGATCAGCGAGATAGCATATCCATTTAAGGCAAAACCAGCTATGCAGCCCGGGGTAGCTTTCTTCAGTAAAATTCGCGACCTCACGGCTATCGGGTTTTTTACCAGTAAAATGGGCATTGAAGATCTTGGCTACAAAGGAAATTCGCCCGGCAAATGGGAGGGTGTACCTCCTGATGTGCTGAAGCAATATGGCCTCGAAAATGTTTAACCCCTACATGTAAAGCCTCCTGTAAAACATTACAGGGGCTTTTTTAGGTTAGTAGATTTAGCAGGTCATCTTTTGAAAGTGAACTTGTAACAGTTTTGTCGGGGGTGATCAGTTTACTTGCAATATCTTTTTTTGATTGCTGCATTACCATGATCTTTTCTTCAATTGTGCCTGGGCAAATAAGCCTCACCGCTACGATCTTCTTATCCTGGCCTATGCGGTGACAGCGGTCTATAGCCTGATTTTCAACGGCTGGGTTCCACCAGGGGTCAACAAGGTAAACATAATCTGCTTCTGTTAAATTAAGGCCCGTGCCGCCTGCTTTGAGGCTAATGAGGAAAACCCTGATGCCAGCATCATTTTGAAATTCGTTTACTACCTGTTCCCGCTTGCGGGTTTGCCCGGTTAGATAGGAAAAGCCGATACCGCGGGCACTTAACTCCTTGCGGATAAGATCAAGCATGGATACAAATTGCGAAAATATCAGGATCTTATGCTGATGCTTTTTACTTTCAATTTCATCCATCAGGGCATCCAGCTTGGCTGAAGCTTCGCCCGGCATTTTTTCTCCTTTTAGCAGCATCGGCGAATCACAGATCTGCCTGAGTTTATTTAGTCCCTTCAGCACATTCATTGAGCTTTTTTTAAGATCTTCATTTGTTGTAGCCGAAATATATTCTCTAAATTCTTTCTCGTAAGAATCATAAATATGGCGTTGTTCCTGCTTCATTTCGCAGTACAATACCATTTCTGTTTTTTCAGGTAGTTCCGCCGCAACCTGCTGTTTGGTTCGTCGAAGAATAAAAGGTTTAACTTTTTCCTGAAGCTGTGCCGCGCGTTTACTTCCTTTAAATTTATCAATAGGGACTGCATAAATATCTTTAAAGTACTGTTTGCTTCCCAGCAAACCGGGGCAGGAAAATGATAGCTGGCCATACAGGTCGAACGTATTATTTTCAACAGGTGTGCCTGTTATGGTGATCCTGTTACGAGATTTCAGCAACCGGGCAGCCTTGTAACGCTGCGACTCGGGATTTTTGATATTTTGGGATTCGTCGAGAAAAACGTAATTGAAATTAAAATCCTTTAGAAAATTAATATCCGACAGCAAAGTACCATACGAGGTGAGTACAATTTCATACTGATGCAAGTGTTTGGTGTGCTTAAGCCGCTCGGCTCCGTAAATAGTATGAACCCTGATGGAAGGCGCAAATTTTTGCACTTCCTGCTGCCAGTTAAACAGGAGCGATGTAGGTACTACAATGAGGTTAGTGTTGTTTTCAACCCTGCTTCGCTGCAGTAGTACAAAGGCAATAACCTGGATACTTTTGCCCAGTCCCATATCATCGGCAAGGCAGCCGCCAAAATTAAGCTCATCTAAAAAGCTCAACCAGTTCAATCCCTGTTTTTGATAGCTACGGAGCGTTCCGTTTAATCCTGGGGGTACAGGCACTTCGTTAATGATTTCTGTACCGGTTAGTTTTCTGCTATATACAGCAAGCTCGTTTCGTACGTCTTCATCCAACATATCCTCATCATAATATTGCTGTATAGCTGTATAATTACTTTTTGAAGTATGCAGTGTATCATCGTCACTGACCTCTCCCGAATTAAAATATTCAGTGAACTTCGCTATCCATTCAGACGGGAGAATCCCCCTGGTGCCGTCATCAAGCCTTATGTATTTGCTTTTGTTTTTTACAGCCTGGTGTATCTGCTTTAATGAAGCCCTTTTTTTGCCAAATTTTAAATCAATAACCGTATTGAACCAGTTAATGCCACTTACTACGTTAATATTTATCTTTACCTTATGTGGGTTAAGCTTATTGCCCTCCAGCTCATTAAAGCCAAGTATTTCGATGTTATAATTATGCCATTCGTCAAATACATTCAGAAACCAGTCTTCATCTAAAAAATATCTTTTGTGCAGATAAAAGTAGTCAAGATCATTATCCAGCTGTTCATTAAAATATGGGTGCTGTTTAACGAGCAAAGCGGTAAATGCTATTTCTTCGTCATCGCGTCTTTTTACTAAAAACTGGTTGCCTTTTTCATCGGTGCCATAGATCTGTTTCTGAGTACGAATAGGTATTTCGGCTTCCCCATAACGCATCACAGGGATAATCATGACATGGGCACCAAAATCCGAAAGGTAAATTATCTTTTCGGCAGGCTGATCAAAACCTTCTTTTTTAATTTGCTCTTGTGTTGCCGGTTTAATATACGTATAATCAATGCGAAGCTTGTTCTCCAGCTTATTAAGCAGGTGTGATTTCAGCTCGCCGAATTTACTTTTGTGAACCTGCAAACTACCCTGCTTTTTTTTCAGCAGCTCGATAACATTTAATACCTGAAGGCTTTCAACAAGATAAAGCGTATTGCCTGTACTTATAAAATAAGTGTACCTTATATCAAGATCTTTTACATCATACAGCATGCCATCTATATTAAAAATACCGCTTATTTCATAAAACTCGTCCCAGGTGTTTACTTTAAGTTCGAGGTCGGTCTTTAAAGGCTTAACCTGAACCTGGCTTACAGAGCTTGCAGTTATCTTTTCTGATATATTGTTGTCATGAGCGTAAAAATTATAAGCTAACGGGTTTTTGATGATGGCCTTTAGTGCTGCTATATCAGCAACGGTTCTTTGGGTATTGATGTGGTTTTGAAACTTATGAACACCTGTAAAAAACTTAAGTTGTTGAGCATCGTTAGTTTCCCATACCAAGTCTAAAGGTGCTATCGGTACTAATGGGTTTTTGATCTTTCCGTCTTTAGTAGTTTGTGCAGCGTATAGTTCAACAAATAAGTATTTATAGTATTTATGTTGTTTTAGTACGATGATGGTTTTCGTTTCAGCATTATCAGCGGGCAGTTCAATAGGTTCAATATTATCATTTACAATGACATTTTGAAAATTGGTTAGGCTTTCTTTAGTAACGGCTGTTAAAGTTGCCGATCGGGGAATAATTTCAAAACTTTTGGATAGTGCCTTCACCTCAAAAAACTTGTCGAGATCGGGCCGGTCTTCAAGCCCGTAATCGGCTGCTGCCTTTTTTAATTTTTTATGTCTTAGGTCGCCATCAAAAAATACGCGTAACTCATCACGTTGTGTAATGGCCGATAATACCTGTGCCTGGTGTTCGCAAAGTTTATTACCTGTGGCATGGCATCCGCATGAAAGTGCAAGCTGTCCTTCATCACTGGTAACAATTACCTCTGGAAAAGCAACCATGCCCGATTGATTAGTGAATGCTCCCTGATTAATTTCAAGGTGTTTAGCCAGTATTTGCCTGTAACTCTGCGTGTCAAAATAAATACTGACCGCCGCGTGAGCGGCAATAATACTTTCGCTAAGGTCTGCTAAAGTTGCGCCTTTGATGATGATATTATGGTTGCCTGAGCCTTCCTGGTAGCTGATTGTCCTGATCACTATAGCTTTAATGTGTTACCCGGTAAATATCATAACAATTATGCTAAAGATTTAATATTAGTAGGCCCAATTTATCCGGAATGCCTGTCATTATACGTAAAAATACGGCAAGGCAGCCTAAAAATACCGTGTAATTACGTTGGTTTGCATGCACGATATTGCATTATCTTTATTGTAGCCTCATCAACGCCTGCAAGCGATTAATCAACCAATTTTACAACCTAACCAAAAAAATTATGAAAATTTCTGCGCTTGATGAAAATGGCGCACCAGTTGACTGGTGGTTTATTTACAAAGTTCCTCAACTTGACGGAGGGGTGGGCAATGACAAGGCTACAGGGTACGAATATGTTTATTATGACTCAAAAATTGATGCCAACACCGATCCGAGACTAAGAGTCATAAACAAATCCCCCAATGTTTTAAACAGCGACAAAGGTGCAGTCAATCTTACAATGGATTCTGTGTTTAAAAACTTCAAATCGCCGGGCCCTACCACCGGATGGATCCTTTATAATGATGAGATGCCCGAAAGTCTTAATAAACATGACGATGGTACCAGGGGCCACACCAAAGGAGTACTGGCTTTTGATACCGAATCGCAAACGGCATTCTGGCTGCTTCATTCATGGCCGAAATTTGCCGACCCGGGTGCTATTAAAGATCCCACACCCAAATATGGGCAAACCTATTTATGCATTTCTTTAGATCTGGATACAGCCAACGCCATTGCAAAGCAAATGCTTAACCACCAGGAACCGCAGATCTACTTTCATAATACAGCCAACCTGCCCGAAACCGCAGACCTTTATAAGCTGACACAGCCGTTAACAAATCATCCATCGCCACTTGGCGATGCTATCGATCTACAATCTATCGGAGGTATGCCCTTCAAAGTTATAGCCAAGAACCGGGAATGGAATAAGGATTTTTGGAACGAATTGGTAGGTGTTGTTTTGGAAGATGATTTGGACGTTGAAACCTGGATTCGGGGCCCCATTCCGCCTATTGCCGACAGCGACGGTATTCACAAAACTTTTGACGTTAAATATATCAACTTGGGCTTCATGGGCGCGCATTGGGCCTGGCCCGAAACAAGTGACCATGCTAAGTGGGGAGTTACTTTACATGAACCATGGATTTGCATTGGCGATATTAACCGTATGATCTCGCAACGAAAACGAGGAGGGGGGACTATTGCATTTAAAAATCAAACATTATGGTCGGGCCTGTCCAAAACAACACTGTTATTGGCTCCTCCCGGGCATAACAGGACCGAAGCTCATGAGTTGATCCAAAAAACGCATCATCATCATGCAGAAGCTCCTTTGAGAGTACAACAGTGATGGGAAACTGGAAATATTCATTTCGATACCGGTCTTTGAAAACAAAGACCGGTATCGAAGAATAAAGTATTGGGCAAAATAAAATAGGACTAAAAGGACAACCTCTTTGTCAGATTATTTTGGATCATTTCAGATACCTCGAAAAAAGTGGTCAGTTTTTGCTGCTCTATACCAGCTTCTGCTAACTCGTTTATTTTTTCAACGCTTAATTTAATGTGGGGTATTGAACTTATGGCCAATGCTGAAAGCGAGATATAATGCTGACGCCTGTCGTCAGGATTAACATTTACCGATATTAATCCGCGCTTTTCCAGTTCAAAAACAATCACCGCCGTGCGCGATTTATCAATCTGAAGCAGTTGCGAAAGTCTGTTTTGTGTAATCTGTTTCTCCTCAACGGCAAGCGTTAATAACGCTTCAAAGTGATGATCAAGTTCAAAAGGAGAAAGTTCTTTTAAGATCATTTTAGTGTATAAGTAATTGATCTTTTTTAATCTTTTTGATATCAATTGTATATTTTTCATACGCTTATGAAAGTAAGTCCATTGCCTTTATTTTAATGTGTTTCCCGTAATCCTGTATGCTCTGCACGTGCCTCTGCAATATCATACTCTAATTCAGGGTCAATATTCTGTGCCTCAACTTTCCTGGCTTTTTCCATCAGTTCGTCATGGTGTTCCTGCAAATAAGCAAGCTGCTTTTTCCCGTAGGATAATCTTGTAAGGAGTACAAACAGCACCGGCACAACAAAAATGGATATAGTTGACGATGCGATCATTCCCCCCAGCACGGTAACGCCTATCGTATTTCGGGATTCGGCACCTGCGCCTGTTGCCAGCACAAGTGGTAATACGCCTAAAATAAACGCCAATGATGTCATGATGATCGGTCGCAAACGCAGGCGTACAGCTTCCAGTGTCGATTTGATAAGCTCCTCGCCACGGTCTACCCTTAACTTGGCAAACTCTACAATAAGAATGGCGTTTTTTGCTGATAGGCCTATCAGTGTTATTAAACCTATTTGTGCGTAAACGTTGTTAGTTATGGTTGGCGAAACAGATAGTGCTACTATAGCCCCAAATGCACTGATAGGAACCGCAAGCATAACCGAAAATGGTACCGACCAGCTTTCGTACAACGCGGCAAGAAAAAGGAATACGAAGATAATGGAGAACAGGAAGATATAAACCGTAATGGAACCTGCTTTGATCTCCTCATAGCTTAAGCCCGAAAACTCATAAGAATAGCCGCGTGGCAGTGTGGTAGCAGCCAGTTGCTTCAGTGCTTCAATGGTTTGACCACTGCTGTATCCGGGCGGAATAGCGCCATCAACTTCTGCCGAACGGAAAATGTTAAAATGGGTAATCAAAGGTGCGGCAACAATTGGCTTGTAGCTGATAACTGTACTTAGGGGCAGCATTTGGCCCGCCGAGTTATGTACATAATATTTATTAATATCAGATACCAGTGCCCGGTAGGAGGTATCTGCCTGAACTACCACGTGATAGGTACGGTTATATAACGTGAAGTTATTTACAAACAAACTGCCCATGTAGGCCTGCATTGTTGAAAATACATCCGAAATATTGATGCCCAGCTTTTCGCATTTCTCCCGGTCTACGTTTAATTCATAGCTTGGCGTATGTGCCGAAAAATAGCTGTAAGCGCCTGCCGTTGCCGGTACTTTTTTAGCAGCGGCTACAAACTTTTTGACTGTCTTTTCAAAAGCATAGATATCGTCGGTAGAATTTCCCTGTTCTATCTGCATGCTAAAACCTGCTGCCTGGCCTATACCCCTGATTGGTGGGGGTTGGGCAACAACAATATTGGCGTTTTTGATACCTGCTTTGGCAATTTTTTGTTTAATGACATTCATTAAACCCTGTATCCTGGTGTTGGGTGTAGTACGATCATCCCAGGGGGTAAGCATGCAAAACATGGATCCATTATTTGAGTTTGCTCCGCCGTTAAGGATATTGAAACCTGAAATGGCTGTGTAATGCAATATACCCGGAGTTGAGGCAACAATTTTCATCAGCTTGGTCATCACATTAACAGATTGAATTGTGGCTGATGCTTCCGGTAACTGGTAGGTTATATACAACCTGCCGCCATCTTCAGATGGAACAAAACCCGAGGGTTTTGTCTTAAACAAAATATAGGTACCTGCACAAATGCATACCAGTAAGATAATAATGTAGCGGGCTCCCTGTATGCACTTTCTTACACTGTTAGCATAGCTGAACGACATTTTATCAAACATCCGGTTAAAGGCATTGAAAAACCTGTCTATCAAATTTTGCTTAGCGCCATCTGCTTTAGCGGGGCGCAATAACAGTGTACATAATGCCGGCGTTAAAGAAAGCGCTACAAATGCCGATAGCATTACAGAAATTGCAATGGTAATTGCAAATTGCTGATACAAGCGCCCAACTATTCCCGGAATGAAGCCAACAGGCACAAATACCGATGCAAGAATAAGCGCAATGGCAATTACCGGTGCCGAAATCTCTTTCATAGCATGGTAAGTAGCCTCTTTGGGCGACATCCCTTTTTCGTCTATATAGTGCTGTACAGCCTCAACCACTATAATGGCATCATCAACCACTATACCTATGGCCAATACAAAGCCAAACATAGTAAGGGTGTTTATGGTAAATCCAAGCGGTATAAAAAAGCAAAACGTGGCCAGTATAGATACCGGGATAGCCATAATGGGGATGAGCGTTGATCGCCAGTTTTGAAGAAACAGCAATACCACTATGGCCACCAGGCCCAGTGCTTTAAGCAATGTGCCTACTACTTCCTGCATCGAAACCTTGATAATAGTTATGGATTCAAAGGGTACTACATAATCAACATCGCTTGGAAATGATTTTTTGAGTTTTGCTAATGCTGCATATACATTTTCGGCTGTTTGCAGCGCATTACTCCCCGGCGACTGATACACCTGGATAGTAGAGGCACGGTTGCCGTCAATAAAGGCATTGCTCGAAAACGTAAATTTACCGAGCTCAACCCGGGCAACATCTTTGAGCCTCACAAGCTGGCCTCTGCCCGGAATGCTTTTGATGATAATGTTTTCATACTCCGACGCTTTATTGAGCATGCCGTTAACCAATATTCCACTTTCATAAACCTGCGATGAAGATTGCGGAGGCGCGCCTACGGCCCCCGCAGCAACATACATGTTTTGTGAGGACAGCGAACTGGTAACCTCGGCAGGGGTTAGTTTATAGGATGCCATTTTATTAGGATTGAGCCATATACGCATGCTGAAATTATCAGTACGCGCAGTTACATCGCCAACGCCCGGCACGCGTAGTATGGCATCCTCAATAAAGGTGTTAGTATAGTTATCTAAAAAAGTAATGTTATGGGTATGCTTTGGCGAGTAAATACCAATCATCATCAACTGATCGGGGTTACTGGCACGTACGGTTAAGCCCAGCTTACTTACAACGGAGGGCAATAACGGCGAAGCAATCCCCACTCTGTTTTGAACGTTAAGCGCTGCTATATGCACATTGGTGCCAATTTTAAAAGTGACCCTGATACCCATACCGCCACTATTGGTGCTGGTACTGGTCATGTACTCCATGCCCGGTGTACCGTTTACCTGCTCTTCGATGGGTGTGGCCACCGTTTGTTCAACGGTTTGCGCATCAGCACCAGTGTAGGAACCATTAACGGAAACACTTGGGGGCGAGATGTTCGGATATTGGTCTACAGCCAGGTTAAACAGACATATCAGCCCTGAAATCATCAATACTACGGATATAACGATTGCAGTGACCGGTCTTTTTATAAATGTATTTGCGATCATCGTTATTCAGTTTTATGTAATTCGCGGGATTTTGCAATCTCGTATTCCAACTCAGGATCGATATTCTGGGCTTCAACTTTTTGAGCCTTTTCTTTCAGGCTTTCGCGATGGGCCTGCAGGTATTCCAGTTTGTCGGCACCGTATGAAAAACGGGTTATTACTACAAACAACACCGGCACAATAAATATTGCTATTGTTGATGCCGCAAGCATACCGCCAAGCACAGTGTAACCTATAGTTTGCCTTGCTACAGCGCCGGCCCCGGTAGCCAGTACCAACGGCAAAACACCTAAAATAAATGCCAGTGATGTCATGACGATAGGCCTTAAGCGTAAGCTTACGGCTTCAAGTGTTGATTTGATCAGTTCTTCGCCCTGATCAACCCGCACCTTTGCAAACTCCACAATTAGGATGGCATTTTTTGCCGCCAAACCTATCAGGGTTATCAAACCTATCTGGGCGTAAACGTTATTGGTAAGGCCTGGGACCATTACAAGCGCAACGATTGCACCTAAAGCGCCGATGGGCACGGCCAGCAGTACCGAAAACGGAACAGACCAGCTTTCATACAGTGCTGCCAAAAAGAGAAACACAAACGTGAGGGAAAATATAAAGATGTAGATAGTGGTTGAACCTGCTTTTACTTCTTCATAACTTAAACCCGACAACTCAAATTCGTACCCCTCGGGTAAAACTCGTTTTGCCAGTTTCTGCATTTCGGTTATTGCTGCACCGCTGCTGTAACCTTCGTTGGTTGAGCCATCAATTTCGGCCGAGCGGAAGATGTTAAAGTGGGAGATCAGCGGCGGGGCATCAACCGGCTTATAACTAATAACCGTTCCTAATGGCACCATGCCGCCGGCCTGATTGCGTACATAGTACTTATCCATGTTGGTTACCAGTTTCCGGTAAGCCGTATCTGCCTGTACAACTACGTGAAAAGTGCGGTTATAAGTAGTAAAATCATTAATGTAAAGGCTGCCCATATACGCCTGTATAGTGGTAAAAACATCGGCCACATTTACACCGAGTTTTTCGCATTTCTCCCTGTCAACCGTTAGGCTGTAATTAGGGGTGTGCGAAGTATAAAAAGTAAAGGCTTTTTTAATTACCGGATTTTTGTTGGCTTCGGTTACAAAGTTGTTTACCACTTTTTCAAATGCCTGCAAATTATCGGTAGTACTGCGTTGCTCTATCTGCAAGCTAAACCCAACTGTTGTACCAATGCCTGGCAGGGGCGAAGGTTGGATCACCTCAACGTTGGCATCATTTATACCGGCGTCGGCAATGCGTTTTTGCAGTACGCCTATAATTCCGGGTACCTGCTCGCTTGTTTTACTCCTGTCGTCCCAGGGTGCAAGTTGACAATAAATGGTGCCGTTATTAGAGTTGCTTGCATTGGTAACAACGTTAAGGCCCGATAGTGCAGCGTAATGCGCAACTCCGGGTGTGGAACCAATTACCTTCATTAATTTCGACATCACTTCAACCGAACGGGCAGTAGACGAAGCCGGAGGCAATTGAAAAGTGACGTATAGGTTTCCGTCATCTTCAGAAGGTATAAAACCCGATGGTTTACCCTGGAAAAGGAAGTAAGCACCTGCACAAATACATATTAGTATAATGATAACCAGGCGTGATGCCTTAATGCTTTTTTGTACGCCAAGGGTGTAGCGGCTGGTTATTCGTTCAAATACATTGTTAAAAACAAAAAACCATTTATTGATACCTTTTGCTTCCTTGTTAATTGGCGAGGGTTTGAGCAACAACGTGCAAAGGGCCGGCGTTAACGATAAAGCTATAAAAGCCGATATGATAACAGATATGGCGATAGTGATAGCAAATTGCTGATAAAGGCTGCCAACGATGCCAGGTATGAAACCTACCGGCACAAATACTGCGGCCAATATAAGCGCAATAGCGATAACCGGAGCCGAAATATCCTTCATGGCAGTATAGGTGGCTTCTTTCGCAGACATATGTTCATGATCGATATAGTGCTGCACAGCCTCAACCACAATAATGGCATCATCAACCACAATACCAATGGCTAACACAAACCCGAACATGGTTAAGGTATTAATGGTGAAGCCAAGCGGTATAAAGAAGCAGAACGTACCAAATATAGATACAGGTATTGCAAGTACCGGGATGAGTGTTGAACGCCAGTTTTGTAAAAACACAAATACAACTACGGCAACCAGCGCCAATGTTTTTAAGAGCGTGCCTATCACATCGCTCATGGATACCTTTACAACCGTAACAGATTCAAAAGGTACCTGGTACTGTACATCGGCCGGGAAGTTTTGTTTCAGCTTGGCGAGGGCGGCGTATACTCCATTGGCAGTTTCAAGTGCGTTACTGCCGGGTGCCTGGTATATTTGCAGATATGACGCTTTATGGCCATCGACAAAAGAATTACTTGAGAAAGTAAACTTACCGAGTTCAACGCGGGCTACATCTTTAAGGTAAACCATCTGGCCGGTTGCAGGTATGGTTTTTACAATTATCTTTTCAAACTCAGATACTTTACTTAACCGGCCATTTACCAGGATACCCAGTTCGTAGGTTTGGGTTGAAGCTTGCGGCGGCACACCTGCCGTTCCTGCTGCCACCTGTACGTTTTGTGCGTTTAGGGCAGCAATAACATCAGAAGGAGTCAGGCTGTATGAGGCCATTTTGTCCGGGTTCATCCAGATGCGCATGCTAAAATCGTCGGTAAAGCGGTTTATACTTCCCACGCCCGGCACCCGTAACAAAGCATCCTGGATAAAAATATTAGTGTAATTATCTAAGAAGGTAATGTTATGTGTGCCTTTAGGGGCGTATATGGCCACCATCATAAGCATACTTGGGTTAACTGCACGTACGGTAAGCCCCAAACGGCTTACCACAGCCGGCAGTAGCGGCGTGGCTATGCTAACCCTGTTTTGAACATCAAGCGCGGCCACATCGATATCGGTACCGGGCTTAAAAGTTACATTCAAAGTCATTTGACCATTGTTGGTGCTGTTACTTTGCATATACTCCATTCCTGGTGTACCATTTACCTGTTCTTCAATAGGGGTGGCAACGGTTTGTTCAACCGTTTGGGCGTCGGCCCCGGTAAACTGGCCATTAACCTGTACAATGGGCGGTGTAATATCTGGGTATTGATCTATAGGTAAAAGCAATATGGATACCGTACCTGTAATCACCAATACAATGGATATTACTATCGCCGTTACAGGCCTTTTTATAAAGGTATTTGCTATCATAAATGTTGTCCTGAATAAATTAAAAGTGTTTTGTTGGTTTGCGGCAATTAACGGCCGCCTTTACCACCTGCCGATGGGGCTGCTTTATTAGCAGTTGTTATCGGCACGCCATTACGCAGCAGTTGTACACCATCAACTACTATACGTTCTCCGGCTGCAATGCCGCTTTTAATGATCATGTTTGCCCCAATAGTTTGTCCCGGCTGAACCTTTTTTTGCAAGGCAAAAAGCCTGGATATTTTATTTTTGGTAGAGTCGGCTCCTGCTTTTGGGTTGTTGACCAAACTATCCTTGGCGGTAAACACAAAATATTCGCCCATTTGCTCAATTACCGCTTTGCCCGGCACCAGTAGCTGAGGGCCTGCCTCCTGGTTATGTACCCGCACAATACAGCTCATACCAACTCTCAACATACGTTTAGGGTTAGCAAACACAAGCCTTATCGTTACTGAGCCGGTTTGCGGATTAACCGCGCGGTCAATAACTGAAATTTTCCCGTTTACAGGGTAAAGTGAATTATCCGACAGTAAGAGTGTGAAAAGAGAATCCACACCCTGTTTTTTGGTTTGCTGAAGGCGTTCAAATTGTGGTAATTGCTTTTCGTTTATTACAAAGTCAACTGCCATTGGGTCATCTGTCGAAATGGTGTTTAATACAGTTGAACCAACATTTACCACATCGCCCAGTTTAACCTGGCTAAAACCTATCGTACCGCTAAAAGGTGCATAAACCGTAGCGTAGTTTAAGTTAGTTTTAGCCGTTTTTACAGCCTGACCAGATGCGCTTAACTGGTTTTGTGCATTTTGCAATGTGATAACCGCATGGTCATAAAGCTGTTTGGCAACGGCATTGTACTTGTTTAAATATTCATACCTGTCGGCATCCTGTTGTGCCTGGGTCAGGCTGCCTTCGGCAACTTTTCGGTTAGCTACGGCGGCGTCGTAATTATCCTGGTATATGCGCCTGTCTATTTCAAATAGTTTTTGTCCTTTTTCTACATGTGTACCTTCAGTAAAAAATATACCGGTTATAGCCCCCTGTACTTGTGGCAGCAGGTTAACCTGGCTTAGGGCCGCGGTAGTAGAAGGGTACTGATCGTAATAAAGTACATTCTTCGCTTTAACCTTTAGTAAATTAACCGGTATTTCGGAATTAACGGGTGGCTGTTTTTGTTTGCATGCACCCAGGATAAGTATGCTGATAAAGCTGGTAATTAATGATATTTTGTTCATGGAGATTATATTTTCTTTAGCATTAATAAGTAACATTACCGATTGCCTTTTGCAGGTCTATCTTGCTCGACAGCAGTTGAAACAATGAGTTTGTATAATTTATTTCTGCGGTAATGAGATTTGATTCGGCGGTTATTACATTAAGGTAGGCTACAACACCTTGCTTGTATTGCAGGTTCACAACAAAGTATACTCGTTTTGCCATGCCCACGTTTTTTTGCTGCTCCTGGAAACTGTACAGGTTGCTTTTATAGCTGGCCAGGCTTGTGGTATATTGCTTATATATTCCAAGCTTTAAGTCTTTTTCATCCCAGTTGATCAACTGCTCCTGCAATCGTGACTTGTGTATGCTATGTGTGCGTGCAAACCCGGTGAAAATGGGGATGCTGAGTGATAACCCTACCGATGAACTTGGATTTGAGCCTGACAACAGATCAGAAAAATGATTATTGGCAAATTGCAGCCCATAATTAAAAAAGCCGGATACTGTAGGCAAAAAGGCGTATTTATAATATTTGGTAAGTTGCGCCTGCAAGTCTTTACGGGTTTGAATTTGTTGATATTCAATCCTGTTTTCATATTGCAGCCGTTCGCCGGTATCAATACGGATGTCGTTCATCATTTGCACGGTATCGATACTTACATTAAATTGCTTTTCAGGCTCGTATCCAATCAACTGCTTCAAAGCGGCATACTGCGGAACAAGGTTTTCTTTGGCCTGTTTTAATTGCGTTTTTGAGTTACTAAGCGTGATAGTTGCCTGCAAATAATCTGTTTCATCGGCAATGCCACCTTTATATTGATGATAGGCATCGCGCAGGCTTTTGCCAAGTCTTGTAGTATCCTCTTTTAATACGTTGATTTGCTGTAGGGTGAGCAGTACATTATAAAAAGCTTTACTGACCGATGTTACCAGATAAATTTTTGTACTGTCTGTAACCTGCTTTGCTTGTTTTACAAGCAAGGGCGCACTTTTGGCAGCATACAATAGTCCCGGGCTCACAATTGCTTGCGAAACGGACAATTCGGGAATGAATGTATTGACATAATTACTGCGGATGGGTGTGCCGGTAGTGCTTCCCGTTGCTGATCCGTTAGCCGTATTGGTTGAAATATTGTTATTGGGTTGCTGTATATAATGAATAAGATTGCCGCTGGCATTAACCTGTGGCAACCATGCCGCTAAATTAATAGCGTTTGTAGTATGGGCTATATCCGTGTTGATAAGTGATTGGTTTAATGCGGGTTGGTGAATTAAGGCATAATCGATGCACTGTCTTAAGGTTAACGATTGCCCGGTGTCTGCCGTAAGTGGCATAACAGGGAAACCTACTTTACCCGTGTCTGGTACTTGATCGGGAGCAGGGAACTGCTTTTTGTTGATTTGTGCTGAAGTATTTAGTGATATAAGGCACAACATAGCCGCAGCAAAAAAACAGGTGCGTACTAAGTGCATGCTGAAAAACATGTTTTTCATTATTAACCGATATTTATTTAGAATTGACTTTAATCCGCATGCATTGACGTATAGCGAGGGCTATTTACCGGAGCGCCATTATTTACGGCAACTTCAATAAGCAAGTCCTGCTTGAGCGTTACATTGATTAAATATGATTAGATGAACACGCGAAAATTCGCGCAATGAAGTATGGCCAAACCTATATTAGTTGTACAAAATTTGGCAGACCATACACAAGAGGCGGTGGTCAGATCCTTAATCTGCGTAGCTTAAGGTAAACACCGGGATAGGAGATATCACCCGGGCCTGAATAGATTTCGCGCCTTTTTGCTAAAAATAATAAAGTTATCGCGCTGAAAATAAAAGCAAGCAGGGGAGTAAAGGCGGTTGTTTTGGGTACCAGTATTTTGCGTTTACTTTCAATAACCGAACGGATGCCATGATGTGCCGCCGACGTACCGTTACTTTGGCTGCGGTTTTTATGAATAAACTCGTTATTAATTAAGGCCTTGAGCTTTATAGCCTCTTTATTAAGATTGGGTAAAAAAAAGATATGCGTTAATGAGATAAATAAATATGCCGCAACTACAAGCATATTTATTAACTGATCGACGATATTTTTAAACCGGTTCACCCTGATTGAATTTTAATTAATTGTAGTACCTATTGCAATCAATAATGTTCTGTAACTATTTCAGTACAAACATGAAAGCTCTGATTTATTGTGCAAATAAGAATACTTTATTCTTTGCCAACATTGCAATTTAAACACTGCCCTGAGTGCCAAACGCATCTTTAAGGGCGCATAAGAGTTGTTTTAACGCAACTATGTTTGTTTCCCTGTTCAAATATTCTTTGCTCTGCAATAATAGTAAGTTTTATTTCTTGCCGTTGTAAAAATTGCTTTACTATTGATTGTCTATATAGGATGTTTCATGTTTATGCCATCGGATAGAGGAGTATTTATGTGAATTTTTGCAGATGGAGATAAACGATTATATTCGTTACCGAATAAACCTGTTAAGTTGACATTAATTTCCTTTATGGCCAATATAGCCACTGCATTAGCAGTGCCTGTTAAGTTATGGAAAGCTTTAGACTGCCCCCCAATTTATTTTTTATATGAGAAAACTTTTAATCGCATTCTTTTTATTAAATGGTTATACAACTTATGCCCAAATTAAATCTTCGGGTATTTTGCTGAATAGCGTAAATGCTACCAGCAAGGCAGCAAAAGGCTATTTGGCGGTGACTGCCAGGGAAAGCAACAAGCCAGTTGAACTGGTTTTTCAAACACATACCTGCGTTGGTATCAATCGTGCAGACAATAAATGGTACGTTTTACCTTTAAATGATGCTTCCGGCAAAATTAGCGCTAATACGAATTTGTGGGTACTGCCGCAAGATGCACTTTCAAAAGATAAGGCGTATCTGATCAAGTTATCAGGCTCCGACTCGGTTACCGCTGTTTCAGAAAATTACCGGTTAAAGGTTAATGTGTATTCTCAAAAATTTGAGCTGTATACAACTGAAGCCCGCCCGCATAGCGATTGTTTTAATAATCGTTATACCATCAACATACAAGATGGCGATGCCCTCGCAAACACTTTGGCTGGTTTTTACTGGGGAACGATGTTACAATCGGTGATAGAAAAAACTAAAGCAAAAAACTACCCTTACTCAAGCGGGTACGTAATTAGTACGCTAAATCCAAAAGCCTATGCCGGCTCTTATCCTGATGTTGATCACGAATTTCAAATAAAAGGGAGGCTTGCCTTTGCTTCCGACCTGGATGTTGACGTTGTGAAGCGAATGATGGAGCTTCAATTTAAATTAATGCAGGATGATCCTGAAGGCCTGTTTAGGGATCCATGTTCTGTTCAGCCCAGCGGGGAGCGTGAATATCACATTCGCAGAAATAGTCAAAACAATAAGGTAAATGCCAATATGTTTTTACTAACGGGTAATATGGAAATCCAGGAGGAAGCATTTCATTACTTTGAAGCCACCAAGGATTCCGTATGGTTAAATAAAAACATCGAAAATCTTGAAAAGGCTGCTGCGCTGACCATCGCAAACACTGATCAATATGGGCGTGTTTGGTCTGATGTATATTATGAGGATCAGGTAATGAAGGATGGCAGGGAAACCATGTCTGGCGCATTGGCTGCTTATACCTTTCAACTGCTGGCGCAAATGGAAAATATTTTGCACCGGGGAGATAAGTCAGATTACTATACCGGGATCTCAAAAAAAATTGCACAGCAATTGGTTAAGCCATTGCCACAAGGATTTTGGGATGAGCAGGAACAAAGGTTTGTTGATTGGGTGGATAGAAGCGGGGTAAAGCACAATCACATACATTTGTTAGCCAATATTTTGCCGGTTATATTCGGATATACAACCGAAACTCAAACACAGGCTGTAGCTAAACTGGTCAATTCAAACCTGGCCGAATTTCAAAGGTTCCCGAGTTTTATATCGGCAGATGTTGCAGGGTACGATAAAAACGAAATAGGTGATGGCGGCCCTTATGATCTTTGCGCAGCCGGGCGTTACTGGTGGTGGGATGCTTCATACTGGAAATGGCTCAATAACAACGATATGCTCTCTAAGCAACTTAAAACGGTTGCCGCTGAAGCTGTTAAAGATTCATATTACATGGGCGAAAGATATGATATGAACCATGTATATTATGTTGATAATAAAGATTGGCATGGGGCCGATATGTATTATGAATACCCTTGTGTTTACACATCAGTGCTTATAGATAATTATTTAGGCATCCAGCATACATTAAATGCCGATTTGAGTATTAAACCCAAGGTAAGCGGGGCCGGGACAATTGAATTTACTAATCCATTGTATAATATACGCTATACAATTACTTCAAAAGGTTTCAAGCTAAAAAATCTTTCTGACAAACCACGCCGTTTTGAAGTCGACTTATCTTCTGTTTTTAAAGAAAAGAAATTTAAGCTTGTCACGAAGTCAAAAACAGAGAGTACAGGACCGGCTGCTGTAATTGAATTATCGGCAAATGAGGAAGTAAACTGGATTAAATGAAGCTTAAAGAACAAATGAAAGCATAGGCTGATTTTTTATCAGTAAATCAAAAACGCTATAAATGAATTTTATAGCGTTTTTGATTTAGTAAGGATGGGGAGTTGAGAATATTTGAGAGCAGTATTTCTATATCAACAGGAAGGGTAATTTCTTGTATGGTATAAATATTTAATTTTCTGTGCTTCGGTAATTAGTTTTCGCAAAAAACAAACAATTTTTAAATGTTTGAATTGTGTTGATATATGATTGCGTCTAAACTCTTCCAAACAAAAAGTATCAGTTTTTTTCATGGATCCATTTAACACCCGATTTATACAAAACCAAAAAAGGTGGCCCTGGATAGACTACGACAAGGGAATAAGTATTATACTTGTTGCCTACGGCCATTGTTACGAAACATTGAAAGATCATGGACTGGCACTTGATCAGTACCCATTTCTGAATTATATAGGCGTATTTTTATACGGTTTCCGGATGCCCCTGTTTTTTATCATATCAGGATTGCTAATTGTAAAAAGCCTGAATAAAAAAGGCTTAAAAGCATACATCGGAGACCGGGGTAATAACATTTTATACCCATTGCTGGTATGGGGCGTAATACAGATTTCATTGCAGATTGTCATGAACAGGTTTACGCATAACGGTTACACACCTGTTGATTATCTTAACCTGATCATCAACCCGCGGCGGACAGGGATTTTCTGGTACCTCAACGCGTTGTATTGCATTGGTGTATTGTACGCATTTTTGCATGTGAAATTAAAGCTGCCTTCCATGGTACAGTTTTGCATTGGGGTTGTGTTATATGCCCTGTTCCCACTCATGTACCAGCTAAAAGCCGGGCTGTTTACCGATATATTTGAGTATTATGTGTTTTTTGCACTTGGCGACCTGCTGTCGAAACTGATGCTGGATGACAGAAAAATGCAATTATACACTTCATGGAAATTTTTTGTCCCCCTGTTTATTGCGTTTATTGCTATACAATATTATTGTACGCCTATAAACCTGCAACCATCAGATTTTGGTATCCGTAACGTAGAGATAAACAGCCACTATATTTTCTTTTTGCAGGCCATTATCGGGTGCGCACTATCTATAAACTGTTCCTTTTTTCTTCAAAAGCTACGTATTCTAAATTTTCTCAGAATCGTTGGCTACCATTCCCTATATATATACTGTGTGCAGATAATAGTAATGACAGTTGTACGTACGGTTATGATGGGAGTTTTTCATATTACCAATCTGCCGTTATTGCTATTGGTTATCTGGTCGGCCGGAGTAGTGCTGCCAATCTTTTTCTATAACTTTTGTTTACGATATAATTTTTGGTGGCTGTTTAGCTTCCGAAAGCCAGAAAAACAGATAGCCTGGATAAAGCAAGCCAATCTGTTTGGCTTTACGAAAAGTAAGATACTCTCAACCGACGATAAGACCGCTTAACGGCCCACGCTTTTACTTAATAAAGCCGGCTTAGCATATTGAAATCTGTTACCCATGAAAGTAAAGGCCAATGTTATTGCCCAGGTTAACGTAAACAATATATAGGGGTTAACTACTTTGCTCAACAATATATACCCGCCAATAAATGCAGCAGAAATTACATAAAATTTGGCAACCGAAAGCAACGTAACCATTTTTCGGCCGAGCAGTAAAATATCCTGCGAGATATGAAATACCAGGAATGATACAAAAATGGAATAGTTCACCACGCTTAACGATTTAATGTAAAGTACGCCCAGCAAACACACCGACAGGTTTACGATAAGCGCAATGATGTTAAACAACATATCTTGTTTTTCCATTTTCATGGCTATTAAAACATTGGCCTGGAGTAATGCTGTAGGGAAAACCAGGATTGTTAAAAACATCTGGCGTGTATACTCGGCATTGTTAAGGTAAGTGTTGCCAAAAGCAATCGGGATCAGCTTATCAGAAAACGAATAAATAAAGGTATAGGCCAGCCAGCCGAATAGTAAATAATAAACGTGTACTTTTTTATAAAAAGCAAAAAAATCCGCTTTATCGGGCTTGGAATAATGTTTTACCAATAACGGAAATACAGAAGTAGAAATAACAACAGGTAAAATCTGGGCTATCGAAAATATCTTAAATGAAATTTCATAATTGGCTACATCAAAAGCAGTTAATACTTTTGAAATGATAATATTTGACATGCGCCAGTTGATGATGGATACCCCGCCGATAATAACAAATGCCCAGTTCATAATAACCATAGCCTTGAGGTCAAGGTAGCTAACCGAGCAGCGCCAAAGTGTTTTTACGGTAATCATGTTTGATGACCCGATAACGAGGAATAAGTTAAGCGTTAAAAAACGAATAGCAATGAGTATTACGGACAGGGTTATAATGGAAAACGGATATATCAATAGTACGCAGCCGGCTGCAAACTTCAAAACAGATTCGATTGTGAGGATAATGGCGGTTTTCTTTTGCTCAAAGTTGGCTATGTTTAATGATTTTATGCCGTTTATCAGGTTATCGAAAATTACGTTAACACCCATTAAAATAATAAGCACTCGGGTAAACTGATCGCCATAAAGCAAAAAGGCCATAGCAATATTTACTGCATAAAATATAAGCCCGAAATAGATCTGCATTTTTATGAACTTACTGATCATGGTAGGCTTATCTTCGGTATGCATATATTCTCTTATAAACCACTGGCTTAGGCCCATAGTTGAGAATGCTGTTACCAATTGATATATCGCATTGGCAACAATATATTTAGCAAATATGCCTGTTGGGTACATCCTGGCCAGGATCACAAAAAACAAACTCAGAAACACCGTTTGCGACATTTGTGAAATTATCCCCCAACTGCTGTTTTTGAACAGTGAACTTTGAGACAAGCCGGAAATTTTAGCTTTAACTGAATTATAAGTGATGTTCATTTACTCAGCTGTGTATACGTTTTTGATGTGTTTACCGGAATTATTCTGATAGGTTTTTGACGATGATTGCGGCTGCAATGAATCGATAAGCGCGATGTAGTTATTCAGCATAGCCTCGTAGGTAAACATCTTTTCATATCTGGCCCGGCTGTTAACACTCATTTTTTTATAATCATCCACCGAAAGATTAGCCAGATCGTTTAACTGATTGGCCAGCATGTCCCAGTTTTCCGTTAGCTCAATGCCGTTAACACCCGGAACTCCTATCTCCAGGTTGCCGCCTATATCGTTTACCAATAATGGCTTTCCATACATTGTGCCTTCTATCAAAGAAATCGGCAATCCTTCCTGAACAGAATATAACATCAGGAAATCGGCCTGTTGCACTAACTCGTTAACTCCGTCAACAAAACCAAGTGCCTTAAAGTTTGCAGAATCTTTGCATTTTTCCTGCAATAAAGTTAGGTCGGGCCCGTCACCCGCAAAAAGAATTTCTATATCAGCGTGTAGTTTGCCTTTAAGGTGATCTACAATGAGCAATTGCCTTTTTACATCAATTACCCTTGCGGAGTATAGTATCCTGATTTTACCATCCCGTTTAAATGATATTTGCGGCTTGCCAGTAGCCTCATCTTTTATCCCGTTATAAATAACAGTGATATTCCTTTTTTTTAGTCCAAAATACCCGAGCAGGTTTTCTGTAACTTTTTTGGAGATAGAAACAATATTGTACGGAAAAAAAGATATGTTTTTATGAGTGTCATATACATTATGGGCAATGTATATGATCCTTGTGTTTAAAAAGCAGATACGTTTTATCACCATGATCAACGCCATAACATTGCGGGCGTGTACCAGCAGTATCTTGTTATTGAGATAAAAAGGGTTGCCAAACTTTACATACTCAGATACGGGGATTTTATATTTGGGATGCACTTTTTGATAGGGGATAAATCCCAATATTTTGCAATTGTACTTGTGTTTGATGCCGTTATGGATATCTAAAAGAACTTTTTGGGCTCCGGCATATTCACCAAGGTAAGAGGTAGTTGCAACGATGTCTAAAGCCATTATTTCAATATTGAGTAAAGTGTTGGCTTAATTTTCATAAAAACCATATGATATTTAAAATTTTCACGTTAATACAAACTGTAGATTAAAAAGTTTTCGGAAAACAACTACTTTTGGTCACTTTATTTAATTATTTATTATTTAATGTAATTTAATACCCCTGCCTATGCGAAAAATCTTTATTTTTTTGGCTGCGCTATGCTTTTTTAGTTGCAAAAAGGAAGCCAATTCGTTAAATTCAACTAACGAAACTCCAAAACTTAGTGATTCTTTAACATTTAATTCACTGGCGGCATCAGCCAGTACAAGTTATGTTAACGTTAAAAACTATGGTGCCAAAGGTGATGGCACCACCGACGACACAAAAGCGATAGTCGCAGCGCTTGCCGCTGCAAAAAAGGCTGGTGTACATAGTGTTTATTTCCCCGATGGAAGCTATATGATTGGCCAAACAGGTGATGGCGGAGGGGTAATAAGGCTTGTTGATGGCGTAGGCATGATGGGGAATAGCCCCGCTACATGTCATATTAAACTAACCGGAGGCAGGCATAACCCTAATCCTATTTTTTGCCAGGACTATGTGAACACACCATCAGTAAGTAATTTGGTTATCCAGGGCATTGATTTTAATGGAAATTCGGCTTTGCAAACATTTGACAGCAGTTACCAGTATTGTGCCGCCTTTAACTTTCACAACGGAAAAAACATTGAAGTTAAAAATTGCAAGTTTCAGAGTTTCAGGGGCGATGGTCTTCTATTTGGTGATGTATTTGAACCGTCTTTAAATGCAAGGATAGTTACAAATGTAGATGTGCATGATTGTGAGTTTTATAATATCTACCGCGAAGGCACTATGTTTTGTGCGGTAAACGACGCTACTTTCTATAATAACAATGTACATGGCGACGGGTACCTGGTTGGCGGTGTAGACATTGAAAGACATAGTGTAAACGAAACTGTATTAAATGTGTCGGTTTATAACAACACTTTTAATTTTACCGACGGCTACGGCCCGGTTGAGCGGGGAGGGCCAAAGGTTCGTTATCGCAGGGCGGTTACCATGGGCTTTTTTTATAATGGCTATAAAAACGGAGTTGCTGATTCACTAAGCGGTCATTATAAAATATACAATAACAAAATTTATCAGGGACAAATTGATTGCTGGGGGATGCTTAACGTGAGTATATCCGGGAACAGCTTTAAAAATAGCTATGAAAATATTACAGGTGTAGGTTATGTTACTGCGCCCGCGATCAATATTTCAGACAATGTAGCAACCAAAGGGTTAATCAACGTATTTGCAGATAATAACACTATCAATAGTGGTATTGGCAATGGCATAGCGTTTAAAAACTACGCTAAAGTGACGGCGAATGCAAATAAGATAACAGGCACCCCATTAGATGGTATCACTGTATTAGGTACAAGTGGCTGCTTTTACGGCAACACTATAACAAATGCAGGTTCGGTTAGCCAGCCACGATCGGGTATTTTAATTAACGGAAACGCATCGGGGCTTTACGTTTCAACTAATGAGGGTATCAATACCACAAGCGGAACAAGCCGTACTATGGATTATGTTATAAAAATTGCCAGTGCAAACAACGGTGCCGTTGCTCCTCAGGTTTTAAACAACAAAGGAAAAAATATGCTTAAGGGTATTATTTCAGAATACTACTACCAGCCCAACTATGTACTCGCAGCTAATAATTCGGCGCTGTAATTAGCTTTTAGTATCAATAAAAAGGCATTTGTTTTTATAAGCAAATGCCTTTTTTGTTTTCGTTAAAATTGAGTTGATTGGGGTTTGTTTTCCTCAATTATTCCCAAATTTCTACATTTTTCTACAATTTGTGAATTTTTTGCCATATAATTATCGTGCCAAAAATATAATTATATAGAAATTAATTTCGGGTAAAGTAACTTTTTTATCACATAAGGCGTAGAAGTGCGCATATTGATTAAAATTTACCTCTAATGAAACGAAATTTTTTTATTTTGGCATTGTTTTTATTTGCGTCTTGTAAAAAGGACGACGTGGCGATAATTCCCCAAGTAGATAATGGGATCAATGTAAATGCACCTGCTGTATCATTAGCCGCTACAGCTACGCCTGCAAATGCAGTGAGCGTGAAAGATCAGGGTGCAAAAGGCGATGGAGTGACTGACGACACTAAAGCTATAACCAACGCTTTACTTTACGCCAAAGCTCATGGCATTGGTAATATCTACTTTCCTGATGGCAGCTACATGATTGGCCAGATCGGCAATGGCGGCGGAATCATCAGGTTAGCCGATGGTGTAGGCATGATAGGGAATGGCCCGGCAACCTGCCACATTAAATTAACCGGTGGTCGTAAAAACCCCAATTCAATATTTTACCAAGATTATGTTGGTATGCCATCTATAGGCAACCTTGTAATACAAGGCATTGATTTCAACGGAAACCTGCCCTTGCAAACCTACGACGCTGACTATCAGTTTTGCCATGCTTTGAGTATCAACAACGGGAAAAATATCGAAGTGAAGAATTGTAAATTTCAAAGCTTCAGAGGCGATGGGTTACTGTTTGGCGATGTGTTTGAAACAAGCCTTAACAAAAGGATAGTTACAAACGTAAATGTTCATGATTCGGAATTTTTTAATATCTACCGCGAAGCCACCATGTTTTGCTGCGTAAATGGCGCATCATTTTATAACAATAATGTGCACGGCGACGGTTACCTTGTAGGTGGTGTGGATATTGAAAGGCACAGTGTTAACGAATCGGTTTTAAATGTATCGGTTTATAACAATATGTTCAATTTTGCTGATGGCTACGGCCCCGTTGAGCGTGGAGGGCCAAAGGTTCGCTATCGCAGAGCGGTTACCATGGGCTTTTTCTATAATGGTTACAAAAATGCTACCGCCGACTCATTAAGCGGTCACCATAAAATTTACAATAACAAAATATATCAGGGCCAGATTGATTGCTGGGGTATTATAAACGTTAGCATATCCGGCAATTGCTTTACAAATACCTACGAGAATATAACGGGAGTGAATTTTTTAACTGCATCGGCAATAAATATTGCCGACCCTGCAAGCACCAAGGGCTTAATCAATGTATCGGCAGACAACAATACGATAAACTCGGCTATGGGTAATGGCATTGTGTTTCATGGTTATGCCCAGGTACAGGCTAATGCCAATACTATTACCGGTACCCGTACCGACGGCATAAACCTGATCAGCACCAGCGGCTATTTTTATGGAAATACCATAACAAATGCCGGAACGGCCGCTCAAAAAGCTTCGGGGTTCATTGTTAGCGGCAATTCATCGGGTCTTATCATAACTACCAACCAGGCAACTAACACTACGGCGGGCGCAGCCCGCACTATGGATTATGTAGTGAAAATAGCGGGTGTTAACAATGGTAAGGTTGCGCCTAAAATTCAAAACAACAAAGGTAAAAATATGGCATCGGGTATTGTATGTTTATATTGGTTACAATCAACTTTTGCCGAATTGCTTAACAATTTAGCCGGCTAATTAATTTAATATAACTTGATGCAAGGGGGATTCATTAATGAGCCCCCTTTTTTATTCCGCATACAGCTAAGAAATATTCAAACGGCCCAAACTTTTTTGCCAAACAATTATTATAGCTTGAACGCCTGCTTTAAATACCTGCAGTAGGGTAGTGGCCTGTGGGTACATAAAGGCGGTTTATTATATGCAGTCCTTGAGCTATGCTTCTTAAAATTGTAATCTTCTTTGTGCTTATCGCCATTTACGTTATCTGGCATGTAGTTAACCTTGTTCAAAAAAGAGATTCATCATATCTGCTTTTTAGTTTTATAATCACCTGCATTCCGTTCCAGATGTCTTTTCCTATATATACACCAACATATATATCGGTAGATGGTATAGGTTCTTTCACGGGCAAGATATTTTTGATGTTGCCACTAATAGCATCGGTTGCGCTGCTCCTAACGCAAAAGAATAAAAACGTGACATATTGGTATAAAAATGAAAGGTGGGTGATGTGGATCTTGCTGCTTATAGCAATTTCTTTTATTAATCCTTTTAATGTGGCGCGGTGGGGTACAGTGGCGTTTGCTGTTACATTGATATCTTACATCCTGTTCTTCAGGCTTATCTATAATAAACTAAATCCGCTGCAGATATTGAACGGTATTTTTGCCAGCTTTTTATTGCTGTGCGTACTCAATTTTTGCCTTGCTATTTTATATCCGGTATTAGGGGTAACATTTGTAACTACAATTTTTCAGGCGGGTGGTGATATGTGGGCTACCAGGAATGGTACACGTGCCGGTGCTATAGGTGTTTTTGTGACGCCGGCTAATCTTGGTTTATTTTCAGTTATTGCTTCGGGTTTTTTCTTTGCCTGTTACCTTAATGGTTTCAAAAAAAAATTAAGCTTAATGGTGCTTATCGTAACGGGAATAACAATCATCCTTACCTACTCGCGTACGTCATATATAACGCTGGTGGTAATATTGATCACGCTGTTTTACATATTCAAAAACGCCGCTAAACCACTGTTATCATTAAAAAGTTTCTTTTTGGGTGTGTTGCCTGCAGCAATAGTATTGTACTGGCTGGTATTTCTATCGCCCTTTAGCGCAACTTTTTTAAAAACAGATGCCAATGATATGTACCAGGCCCGCCTTGACCACTGGACTATGGGAATGGATATATTTCACCGTTCGCCCATCATCGGGGTAGGGATAAACAGCCATCTCGAATTCGTAAACAGGTCGCCGGAGATGAGCAAAGTTATCCATAACGATTTTTTGACATCAAATCCTATTCATAATACCCATCTCATCATTTTGGCCGAAACAGGTATCGTAGGCTTTGCCTTGTGGGTAATATTTATATTAACTACTATAAACAGGGCCAAAATCAATGTAGCCCAAAATGTGAACACTATATTGTCGCTATCACAGATTGCCTTAATCATTACTTATATAATTTATGGCTTTACCGACTGGGCCCCGGTTTCGCATTCTACATTTCCAATATTTTTACTTTTTACTTTCTTCTTTTATAAGTATAGCATCAGCACGCGTTCGGCTAACGTGGTTGTACTAAGCAGTTGAGGGTAAATGGACTCGCTGCTTATCCCAATAAAAGCTTTGTGAAGAAAGTAAATCTGATCCGTTCAAGCTTGTATTTTAAGTATCTTTATAGCACAACCTTCTGCTCTTATTTTAACTATCTATTATTTTAACCGTTGGGTTGGAACTTTACAGCACATTATTCGTATAACAACATACCTTGGTAAAAGCCAAGTTTGAGCATGAATGACAAAAAGTTTAAGTTATTACTCAAAGTAATTAACTTTTTAAGTGTGGTTTCGTTAGAGAAGTACTGGAAAAATGGCTTCAAAATAGTTTTCAAAAAAAAAAAGAAGAGTGATGTATACCACTCTTCCGAAATTGAATCTGTCATCCTCCCTGTAGCTACTGCAAAGCCCGAAAAAGTGGTTTAACAAATATGCCCCTTGTACATTTAGTACCTTATTTCATTTAATTTAAATTAGCAAAACGATCTTCATTGATGTTAAATAATGATTCGTTCTTGGCAACAACCTTCATGTTGGGCCTTTGTTCACTTATTTTAATGCTTTTATCGGATTTTGCGTCTTCATTATTATCATCCGTATCAGCCCTAAATAAGCGGCGCATCATCAGGTAACAAAATTTAGGGTAGGTTTTTATCGATCTTTTTAAAACGCCTTGTTCTTTAAATACCCGGTAAAAAAACCTGAGATTTAGTTTATCTATGAATTGCGGGTAAAAATTAATTTCGCGTTTTGTTTGATGAAGGAAGCCGCCACAGGTATAAACAGCGCCCTCATATCCCGCTTTTCTCAAATCCAGCACCATAGTTTCCTGCAAAATTGCGCCCATGCCTACAAAAACTATATCCGGCTTCAATCTAACTATATTTAAAATAGCTTCGTTACGCTCCCAATCGCTTTTGAAATACCCATTTCTGTAACCTGAGATTTTTAATTCCGGAAAGCTTTTTCTGAAAACCTTTACTGACTCCTTGATACCGCTGGCGTCTGTACCCAAAAAAAATGTACTAAGCCCGTTTTCAATAGCTATCTTAAATATATATGGCACAACCGATGTCATATCGCAGGAAAAACGTTTTATCTTAAAAGCGGCAGCCTTTAAAAAGTTCAATACAGCAACAACCAATATTCCGTCTGGCGCTATAAGGTCAAAGGCCTCAAACAATTCGGCTTTCTGCACCGCCAGTGTATATGAATGTGGATTTAAAAAAGTGATCAGCCTCTTTTTTCTCGGGTCAAAGTCTTCAATAGAGCGTGGTATTCTTGAGATAAAGATGTTGTAGATATCCATTATGACTTGTTAAAGGTTAGAATTTAGTTGTCGGATCTTCATTTATAAATATAGCTTCTCAAACCAAAAGCCAGTTTAATGGCATATGCCGTTCAATAAATGCAAAGACTGTTAAAATTTAACTTTTACAAAGGGGCTTAAAACTACGGGGAGTGGGAATTTTATAAATTGTTACATTCTTATTGTCAGAAATTTATAATAATTATCGTTAAACGAAAATGTGCTTACCCTATATCTAAAATTTTATACAGTAATTGTTACAAAAAATGTACAAACTCTACTGTTAACTTCTTATTTATATGAAATTTTTCTCATTATTCTATTTTGGAGTAGGGTTTTTTGTAACAAAACTATGGGCATTAAAGCCCCCGGTTGCCTGCTAAATAGCCGTATAACTTTATGTGTATATTCAAGTGGTTGATAGTAAAAACATTACTACTAAAACGTTTTTTAACGATAATGATCAGTGCGAAAAAATGTTCAGGCATAAGTGGCTTTTAAGTCCGTAGTGAAATTTTTGGCATCTTTTTCTATCAGGTAAAATATGTTGTCCAATGTATAACATAATTAAACTGGTATAACAGATAGTAAATCGATAACCTTAATATTCACTATAGCATGTCCTTGTTAATTTCCACCGAAACCGAACCATTTAATCTCAACCTTCTTCAAAAAAGCATTTCAACTATAAAAAATAGCAGCTGTATAGATGATCCGGCCAGCGTTAAAAAAAGTCATGAAGCCTTTGCTGCTGTTGATTTAAATATCGACGCAGATTTGAGACAAGCTATACAAAAAGCCGCTTACGATAATAAAGTAGAGTTTAATTCATTTTTAATTACTGCGGCCAACATCGTTTTACAAAGGTATACCGGACAGCCTAATGTACTTTTAGGACAAGCCTTTGTACAATTAGAAGCCAGTAATGCACAAGTAGCGGAATTGTGGAATGAGCTAAACAGCAGCGATCTGCTGACAGATATTTTACTGAAGGTAAACGCTGCAATCACCGTTAACGCTGATTTTACCAACCTGCCTGCAAGCCTTCAACTATCAGGAGCAGGCATCAATAAGGATCTATTTCAGGTATTCTTTATTTCGGATAAAGGATTGGAAGATAATTCGTCAACGCTTATCCGCGAATTTGTAAGCCAGCTAAATGATTTTTACTTCGGCATATATCTCAAAGGCGATGAGAATAGCCAGCTCATATCAATTTTTTACGATACAAATAAGTTTAATGCCCAATTTTTTGATGTTTTTACTACCCGGTTGCTTGCTTTATTACGGGAAACATCCAGTTACCCCTCGCTTAAACTGGGTGAGTTTAATGTATTGGGTAAAGACGAATACGATTTGTTAATTAATAAATTTAACGACACGATTACTGCTTATCCGCACACGAAAACCATTTTTGACCTATTTGAGCAACAAGCCGCCGAAAAACCAGGTGCTGTAGCACTCATCAAAGGCGGTAAGCAGCTTACTTATCATCAATTGAATAAGCAGGCTAACCAGCTTGCTCATTATTTGATAAACGAAGGCGTAAAACCAGGGGATAATATAGGCCTGTTGACAAACCGTAGCTTCGACATGATCATTGGGATGCTGGGAATACTAAAAGCGGGCGGCGCTTATGTTCCGATAGATCCGGATTATCCATTGGATAGACAGGAATATATTTATACCCAATCGGCTATAAAAATGATTGTTGCCGATCATGATTACCCTTTAAAGGTGATTGTTAAAGAAAATAACTTCAAGCTCATCAACCAATTATGCATTGAAAATTTTGATGAACACAACCCTGCTTTAAAGATCGATAGCAGTCAGCTGGCATACACTATCTATACATCGGGGTCTACCGGCAAACCTAAGGGTGTTATGATTGCCCATCACTCGGCAGTTAACTTATTGCAATGGGTAAATAACCGCTTTAATATAACAAATAGCGACAAACTGCTGTTCATTACCTCCATGTGTTTTGACCTTTCTGTTTACGATATATTCGGCATGCTTTCAGCTGGAGCGGCAGTTGTGATTGCTGAGAAAACAGAGATCCAGAATGTACAGATATTGGCAGAAATGCTTATAAAATATCAAATTACATTTTGGGATTCGGTGCCAACTACTTTAGATTACCTGGTTAAGACACTTGAAAAAGACAACCCTAAATACAGGTATTTCGGATTAAAGACTGTTTTCATGAGCGGCGACTGGATCCCTGTGAACCTTCCTGATCGCATAAAGCTTTTCTTTCCCGAAGTGCAGGTAGTAAGCTTAGGCGGTGCAACGGAAGGGACGGTTTGGTCAAACTACTTTGTAGTTGATAAAACTGATCCAGCCTGGAGCAGTATCCCTTACGGAAAACCCATTGCAAATAATTTTTTTTATATCCTGAATGATCATTTACAGCCTGTGCCGGTTGGTACAGTGGGTGATTTATACATTGGTGGGGTAGGAGTGGCAAAGGGCTACGCTAATGACAGCGAGAAAACAGCAAGGTCATTCATTCCCGACCCTTTTCATCCTGGTAGCGGTGGCATGATGTACCGTACAGGTGACTCGGGTAAAATGATGCCCGACTACAACATGGAGTTTATAGGGCGAAAAGACAACCAGGTTAAGATACAGGGATTTAGGGTGGAGCTTGGAGAAATTGAAAGTGTGTTAAATGGAAGCGGCCTGGTAAATTCAGCAATTGTATTAGCCAAGCCTGATAGTGATGGTAACAAACGATTAGTTGCCTATATAGTTAGCAAAACGAACGGCCATGATCCCGAATCGTTTAAATCATACCTGCATAAATTTTTACCAGAATATATGATCCCCTCTGTTTGGATTGAACTGGATAATTTGCCCTTAACAGGTAACGGAAAAATAGACAGGAATGCACTTCCCGAAGTTAACGACGTAGCAAAGATAAAAAGAGAATATGTAGAGCCGGAAACCGAAACCGAAAGGGTGCTGGTAAGTATCTGGAAAGAAAATTTCAGGAACAACGATATTGACGTGCTAAGTAACTTCTTTGATATTGGCGGGCACTCTTTAATGGCGGTGCAAATTTTATCTAAACTCAAAAAAATCACCGGGAAAAACCTGCAGTTATCCGTTTTTTATAAATACCCAAGCGTTAGGTTACTGGCACATTTTATTGATGACGAAAACGATGACTATAATTTCAGGTCGCTGGTTGCAATTAAGCCATCGGGGTCAAAAAATCCATTGTATATCATTCATGGTGATGGTTTAAATGTGCTCAACTTCAGCAAGCTGGCTAATCATATGGGTAAAGATCAGCCGGTGTATGGTTTGCAGGCGCTGGGGCTTAATGGCGTTGATGAGCCTATTGATAAGCTACCTGTTATAGCTTACCACTACATGCAGGAGATTATCAGGCATAACCCCCGCGGGCCATATTTACTGGCTGGATACTCATCTGGTGGCTATGTGGCTATGGAGATCAGGAAGCAAATGGTAGCACAAGGTCGGGAAGTTAAAATGCTGATCATTTTTGATACCGATGCCGAAAAAACCGAGTATAAAGACTGGTATTCACTATTGCCCAAAAAAGCTAAACGTCATTTTCCCCGAATGTTACAGGCAATAAAGTTTTCGATAAGTCAAACATTTAAAGGCAAATCATCCTTGCAACCCGAAGTTCCGGTTGAGAAAAAGAAGGATTCGAAAGAGTTTTACAGGCTCATTCAAAAAATAAAAAATAAGCATATAACCGCATTCAGAAACTACCCGCTTGAACCATTTGATGGCAAGTTATATTTATACAGGGCAAAAATAAGTGTGCATTATGTTGAGTATGGCAAGTATTTAGGCTGGGAAAAATTCGCTGAAAAAGGCGTTGATCTGTTTGAGATTCCGGGCGATCACTTTTCTATGCTGCAAACTCCACATGTAGCTGAGCTGGCCGATATTTTACAAAAAAACATAGACAATGTGGCGTTGGGTTAAATATACAGTCGCCAGGCAAACGATGATGTTATTTGCTTTACAGTTAATTAACATTGTGGCTTTACACCCATAGGTTGTTTTACCTGTAGCCCGGCGTACGCAGGCATAGATATTGCAAAATCATGTTGTAGTCTTTTAAGGGCACTACGTTTGGTGCCGGCTACCGAAATCTAACATCAACTAATTTATAAACATCAATTTATATGAAAAAAATTTCTTTAATCATTCTTTCAGCTCTGATAGCTTTTTCGTCATGCAGAAAATTATCAGATAAGGATAACGCTGCACCTGGTAATAATGATCCAAATTATGACGCCAAAAACAGGGTATTCAGGGTGAAGGCTTCTTCAACTTCTACCTTTAAACTGGTTATTGTTGAGTATGGTGATGATGGCGTAACACCTTATAACACCCAAAACGCCGATCAGTCATCAGCATTTGATTATGGCTTTACTCCGGTTATTGGTCATAAAATAACAGTATCAATTCAAAGTCCAAATGGCAAGATCACAGCATCGGCCTTGTACAAAAATGAATATCTCGATCCTATAAACGTTAAAACCAGTGGATCCGGCAGCACAGCCGATTTTGATTATACTGTTAAAAACTGATCGCTTCCATATTTGTCAAATTCATTTAGCCAGGTTATGGTTAACCGCTTAAGATGTTTTATACACTGCTGATACATATCATGATTCAATTGTTCGCTGTTCAAAAAGACGAAACTCATTTTAGATCAACTGTTATTCCGGTTGACCGAAAGGATTTTCGTGCTGTTAATATTAAAGATCATGGCGCTAAGGGGGATGGCATAACTGATGATACGCAGCCGATAAGAGAGGCTATAATCTTTGCCCATTCAAATAATATCCCAACAGTCTGGTTTCCCGAAGGCAGATACTTAATTAAAGATCCGGGAACCAAGCCAGGCGTAATAAAACTGATGAGCGGAGTAAGCTTAGCTGGCGACGGGCCAATTAAAACTCACATTATACTGTCTGGAGGAAGAATGAACCCTGTTTCGATATTTTATCAGGAATGGCGCGAAGAGCCGTCGATTGATAATATTAGTATAAGAGGTATTGATTTCGACGGAAACCTGAGCAAACAACAATTTGACCCCGGATATCAGTTTTGCCATGCGCTAAGTATAAACAATGGTAAAAACATCGAGGTGAAAAACTGTAAGTTTCAAAGCTTTAGGGGCGATGGCTTGCTTTTTGGTGATACGTTTGAGCAAACACTTAATGCACGCATAGTTTCAGATGTGCGTGTTCACAACTGCGAGTTTTTCAATATTTACCGCGAAGGCACCATGTTTTGCTGTGTTAACGGAGCATCTTTTTACAGCAATTGGGTACACGGTAGCGGCTACCTGGTTGGCGGGGTTGATATAGAAAGGCACAGCGCAAATGAAACCGTTATGAACGTGGCGGTTTATAATAATGTATTTGATTTTCGCGATGGCTTTGGCCCTGTTGAACGTGGCCGGATCATAAAATACAGGCGCGCCGTAACCATTGGCTACTTTTACGATGGCTATATTAATGGTACTGCCGATTCGCTGAGCGGGCATCATAATATATATAACAACAAGATATACCAGGGGCAGATCGATTGCTTCGGACACCTTGACGTTAAAATTAACAGGAATACGATAATTAACACTTTTGAAAAACTTAAAGGTGTACTTCATGTTAGTACACCGGCAATAAACGTTTCTGATGCCCGCAGTACCGAAGGGCTTAAAAATGTTATTATCGATAGCAATTATATAAGATCGGCCATTCCGGGTAACGGAATTGTATTTTACAAATACAAGCAGGTTAACGCCAGCCACAACATCCTTAAGGGTAAAAACTTAGGAGGGGTAATGCTGATAAATTCAGAAGGCGCTGTTAACGCTAACATCACTCAAAATAACTAACGTAACAATTAAAAACATCAATGGCAACCCGTAAAATAGCAAAAGCCTTTTTGATACTGCTGCTCGCAGTTTGTGCATTATCGTCATGCCAATCGTACAAAAATGTACCTTATTATAAAGATTTAGATAAAAATGGTATAGTAACCGAAAAAGTGACCAATACCACCAATTATGTTATTCACACAGGTGATATATTGGGCATCAACATAACCAGCAGAAACCCCGAATCGGCTGCCGTTTTCAACTATAATCTTGCCCGCGTAAACGGAAATGCATACAATACATCGCCCGACAATCCTGTTATCGGTTATCGGGTGGATGAAAGCGGTAATATCCATTTGCCCTTAGCCGGAGACATAAAAGCGTTGGGTTTAACTACACAGCAACTTACTGAAAGTTTAAGCAAAACCCTGCTTACTTATTTAAAAGACCCTGTGGTTAACATAAGGATAGTGAATTTCAAAGTATATGTTTATGGTGATGTTGCACGACCGAATGCATACAACATTACCGACGAACACCCAACCGTTACACAGGCGTTAACTATGGCCGGCGATTTAAATATCACAGCCTTACGAAAAAAAGTTTTATTAATAAGAACCGAGGATGGTGAGCGTAAATACATTCCGCTCGATCTTACTTCTAAAAACCTTTTTCAATCGCCTTACTTCTATTTAAAAAACAATGATGAAATATATGTAACACCGGGTCGGGCTAAACTTACAGCCAACGGCTTACCTGTTTTAGGTATAGTGATATCGGCCCTGTCGGTAGTTGCAATATTGTTAACACGTAATTAGTAACTAATGAGTACAAATCATTCACAGTTTTTAACCTTCGCCACTGAAAAGGAAAAAGACTCTTCAGTTAGTTTAAAGTCGCTTTTTGCAAAATATCTATATAATTGGCGTGTGATTTTAGTAACTGTAGTGGCTATGCTTATTGTAGCATTTGCCTACACGCAACTTGCAGATCCTGTTTACCAGGTTAAAGCAACATTGTTGGTTAATACACCTAAAGATGCTGATAAGCCGGATGCTAACCAGTCTGTACTGGATAAAATTGATTTGCCGAAATCTGCCGATGCGGTTGAAAATGAAATAGCCAAGCTAAAATCGGCCAGGTTAATTAACCAGGTTATCTCTGATTTGCAACTGGACATAAGTTATGAGAAAAAAGATGGTCTGTTTTATAAAGATATCTACGCCACACGCCCATTCAGGATCCTGTTTATAAAGCACAATGCAGATGCCGATATTAAAGCGAAAGTTTTTATCCAGGTAAAGGACAGCAAGTCTTTTATGCTTACAACCGATGGGGATAGTAAACAGTACTCTTTTAACGATGTTATGCATACAGATTGGGGTACATGGAAGCTTATTCCCGCTCAAAACGCCCCGTCTTTTACAGGGCAGCCGTTGAGGGTATCATTACTTGATGCGGATAAACTAACAGAATACTATCAGAAAAACATAGATGCCGGCCTGGAAGATAAACTGGCCACAGCCGTTGATCTTTCATTTAATACAACCGACAGGCAAAAAGGCAAGGATATCATTAATCAGCTTGTTAAGGTTTATAATGATGACGAAATAGCTGATAAAAATAAGGAGACACAAAACACGATCAATTTTATTGATCAGCGCCTGGCTTCATTAACAGGTGAGCTATCCGGTGTCGAAAAAAGCATCTCCGATTTTAAAAGTTCAAACCGGCTTACTGATATTACATCTGATGCAAAATTCGAGTTGGAAAAACTGCAGACCAACGATAGCCGCCTAAGCGAAATTAATGTGCAACTTAGCGTTATCGACGGTATAGAATCCTTTGTGAATTCGCCGCACACGGCTGATAAAGCACCCGCTGTTATCGGTATAAATGATCCATCGCTCGTAAGTTCGGTCGAAAAACTATCGCAATTACAGTTGCAGCGCGATCAGCTGGCTGCCACAACACCCGAAACCAACCCTGATTTTGAGGAAATCAACGCCCAGATCAAAACAACTAAGGCATCTATAAAAGATAATGTTAAAAATATCAAGGCTTCATTGCTCAACGCGCAAAGTAAGTTAAGGTCGCAAAGCTCATCTTCCGAGTCGTCCATAGCCAACCTGCCTGGCCAGGAGCAAAAGTTTATCAGTATAAAACGTCAGCAATCTATAAAGGAAAACCTTTATGTATACCTGCTGCAAAAACGCGAAGAAGTTTCGTTAAGCTATGCCACTACGGTTTCAAATTACAAAGTGCTTGACAGTGCACATAGTTTACCGTCAAAATGGCCCAATAAAAAGGTCATATTTCTGGCGGCTTTCATTTTAGGTATTATTCTGCCTGCCATCGGCATTTATTTGGCGCAGATCTTTAAAGGAGTAGTTCTTGACCCTGCCGAAGTTGAAAACGCCATAGAAATGCCTATTTTTAGTGAGATAGCGGCAGCCCCGGCTTCTGGTCTTGTTAAAGGAGGTTTGATTGTAGAGCAGTTAAGGAACCTGAGAACTCAATTATTTGATCTTCATGGCGAAGGTAAAAAGTCAAACGTAACGCTGGTAACCTCCAGTATTTCGGGTGAGGGAAAAAGCTTTATTGCCGGAAATACCGGCAATATTTTGGCCAATACCGGTAAAAAAACGGTAATACTTGAGCTCGATCTAAGGCGTTCGGCCATTAAAGATATTTTTAAACTATCTAAAAAACAGGTTGGCATCTCCGATTATTTACGAGGCAACGTGCCATTGGCAAAAATTATTCAGCCATCGGGTGTTAAGGAATCATTGGATATCATCAGCAGTGGCTCCGCAGTATCAAATCCTACCGAACTTTTAGAAAATGGAAAGCTTGGTGAACTGATAGCCGAACTTAAAAATACCTATAGCGATATCATTATAGATAGCCCGCCGGTGCACCTGGTAGCCGACGGTTATATAATTGCCCGCGTTAGCGATGTTACTTTGTATATAGTTAGGCAGGGTGTTACCCCTAAAAGCGAGCTTGTGTTCATTAAAAATTTATTGAAAGAAAACAAGCTTCCCGCTATGCAAATTGTATTTAACGGGGTTAATGTTAAAAAATTCGGATTTGGTTATGAGTATGATAACTCATATTATCAAACTACATCATTACCCGGCGAGTTATCAGCTTAGTTATTAATATGTTAAATATTCACTTGTTTTAAATGAAGAAACTATTTGTTTGTTCGGGGTTTTACGCAGGATTACTACCATTTGCTGCAACCATTGTAAATGCCATGCGCGATGAAAATACTTATGGCATATTTATGTGCAGTGGTAAGTGCGACTACCGTAAAGCCGTTATACCTAATGGCGACAAATATTTATTTCTGAATTTTCCTGAAAGTAAGCTAAAAGGATTGCTTTACAGCATATATCCTGCTGCATTGCTAAAGGCTATAACTGAGGTTTGCAAAAAAAACAACATCGAAGTGATCCATCTTTTAACAGAAGATTCCGTACTGGCCCTGCACATTCATCAGCTAAAAAGGCTGGCAAAAGTTTATTACACTGTTCACGATCTGTTTTTTCACGAGCAAGTTTATAAAAACGTATTAAAAAAGTTGATGCGGACACTTTTGGTGAAAAAGCGCGTTACTTATTTGATAAAACATACCGATAACCTGGTAACCTGTAGCGCAGATCAGTATAACTATATGAAGAAGTGGTTTGTAAATCAGCATATTTATTTTCACAATTTCCCAACCCTTGTTACCGACGTAATTAAGACCGGCAAAAAGACCATGCCGGAATTGGCCGGCATTAATAACTATATTTTGTTTTTTGGGCAGCTGGAACAGTACAAAGGGGTTGATATATTATATAATGCCTATATAAATAATGCCGACGGATTTGTAAAAATGCCATTAGTAATAGCTGGCAAGGGGTATATCTATTTTGATCGCGACGGGACGAAGGAAGAGAACGTGATTTTCGTTAACAGGTACATTGATGACGAAGAGATCAGGCAGCTATTTGAAAATGCCTTTTGCGCAGTTTTTCCGTATATATCCGGAACGCAGTCGGGCATATTGTCCCTTCCTTATTATTTCAGGGTGCCTTCATTAGTTTCTGATATTCCGTTCTTCAAGCAGTTTTCTGTAGAAAATGTAACCAGTATCAGTTTCAGCAACGAACATCCGGCTCAAATAATGCAGAAAATAAGGGAGTTGGAAAATACAGACCAACAAAAGATCACTGATGCAGGGATGGAGTTCTACGAGCGTGTTTACGATCAAAAGTCACTGCGCGATCAACTTTCATCAGCATACGCCGAAAGCCCCACATTTCAAACAGAAGCGGTCAGTTAACGAAAATATGAGCATGGAGATTACTTCAATAACCGAAAGCCACTTGTCCCAGTGCGCTGCTATTATGATTGATGCCTATAACGCCCCTCCCTGGAATTGCCAGTGGACAAGCGAAAAAGCGCATCAATATTTGGCCGAATTGATTGACCATAAAGATTTTGTTGGGTTCATCATTTACGACAATAATGAACCAGCCGGCGCCATTTTAGGGCATAAGAAAACCTGGTGGACCAACAGCCAATTAATGATCGATGAGTTGTTTGTTTCGCCTGCTTCTCAGAAAAAGGGTTGTGGAAAGAAGCTCTTGCAGTATTGCGAAGATTATGCCGGTACCAATCAAATTGAGTTATTGGTTTTAATGACAAACAGATATCTGCCGGTATACAACTTTTATGAAATGATGGATTACACACTTGCAGATCAGTACGTGTTTATGTTTAAGCAGTTGAACTTATAGTTTATGGAGATGAAAATTTCCGAATATTGATGGTTTCGGCCCTTCTTCGGGAGAAAGTTTTATAAATTCCTTGTAACAATGGCTGATGTAAACAGCCTGGTCAAAATCTTTGCTCATAAAGGTTGTCATATCTGGTGATTATCGTAAAACAAAGCAGTGCAGCTTTTGGCCATTTAACGGCACATATTTTCCGATAGCTTCTTTGCTGAACGCGTGCTGAATTTGTGTTGTAATTTTAACCTTTTTGGCTAACCGCTGTTGCTTCATTGCATCTTTCTCCGATTTTTTACTCCACCATAAACGCAGGTTGACGCTGTCTTCGGTATTGGGGTCCGCTATTGGCTGCTTAAATGCGGATTGATTTATCGAACTGGTGCCTTTGCAGTTAATCACTGCCTTGTTCAGGAGATGTTGTGATGCGTTAAGATAAAATTGGCGGGTATTGAAGATTGGCGACCATTACAGTATCAGGTCTGTATCCAGGCTATTAAACAACGGCGGGGTAAAGGAGCGGGGAGCCTATACTAATAATAGGTATGCCAGAGTGCTTCTATAATGAAAAGCTGAATTTTTATGTTTGGAGTAAATTTTTCCAGTTGTCTTGTAGATAGTTAAAGGGTTGATTGATTAAAAAGCGGTAAATAATTTGGAGGGAAGGAAAAAGCGCGTACCTTTGCAGCCCGCAAACGAGATAGCGGGATAGTTCATTAAAGGGTTAGAAAAAGGCGAAAAGAGCAGGAAAAAAAGATTCAGAATCTTTTGTGAAGATGAAAAGAAATTCGCACCTTTGCAGCCGCTTCGAAAAGGAGCGGAAGTTCTTAGAAAAGGTTTGAAAGGCGCTGAGGGGCAAGGAGAAAGAGAGAAGGAAGAGCCGCAAAAAACCACCAAAAAATAAAAAAAATTATTTTTTGGAAATAAGAAAAAGGTTTTTACCTTTGCAACCCCGAACGGGACGGACTCTGGAAGGAGTTTAAAACGAAGGAAATGAAAGCGAAAGCGATTAGTTTTCTTGGGCTGAGGAGAGCGATTCTCAAGGCTTGATAAAAATGACAAATCAAAGCGGTGTAACAACCAAAAGATTATATAGCTGATTCGGATGATGAGGCGAGCAAGTTCTTTTAAGAAATGGAAATCATGTAGCGTAACGGGAGGCGACTGAAGGCTAAGGCTAACAGGAGCTGAAGAGTTACAATAAAAAGCGGAATCTGTAATAAGAAATAATAAAAACAGATTCTATTAATTAATAATAGGGTCAGTGATTAAAACAAAACATTTTACAATGGAGAGTTTGATCCTGGCTCAGGATGAACGCTAGCGGCAGGCCTAATACATGCAAGTCGGACGGGATCGGGGAGCTTGCTCCCTGTGAGAGTGGCGCACGGGTGCGTAACACGTATGTAACCTACCTTGATCAGGGGGATAGCCTCTCGAAAGAGAGATTAAGACCGCATAACATTATGTTGTGGCATCGCAATATAATCAAATATTTATAGGATCAAGATGGGCATGCGCAACATTAGCTAGTTGGTGTGGTAACGGCATACCAAGGCTACGATGTTTAGGGGATCTGAGAGGATGACCCCCCACACTGGTACTGAGACACGGACCAGACTCCTACGGGAGGCAGCAGTAAGGAATATTGGTCAATGGACGGAAGTCTGAACCAGCCATGCCGCGTGCAGGAAGACGGCCCTACGGGTTGTAAACTGCTTTTGTACCGGAATAAACCTTGATTCGTGAATCAAGCTGAATGTACGGTAAGAATAAGGATCGGCTAACTCCGTGCCAGCAGCCGCGGTAATACGGAGGATCCAAGCGTTATCCGGATTTATTGGGTTTAAAGGGTGCGTAGGCGGCTTTTTAAGTCAGGGGTGAAAGACGGTAGCTCAACTATCGCAGTGCCCTTGATACTGAAGAGCTTGAATGTACTTGAGGTAGGCGGAATGTGACAAGTAGCGGTGAAATGCATAGATATGTCACAGAACACCAATTGCGAAGGCAGCTTACTAAAGTATGATTGACGCTGAGGCACGAAAGCGTGGGGATCAAACAGGATTAGATACCCTGGTAGTCCACGCCCTAAACGATGAACACTCGATGTTGGCGATATACGGTCAGCGTCTAAGCGAAAGCGTTAAGTGTTCCACCTGGGGAGTACGCCCGCAAGGGTGAAACTCAAAGGAATTGACGGGGGCCCGCACAAGCGGAGGAGCATGTGGTTTAATTCGATGATACGCGAGGAACCTTACCCGGGCTTGAAAGTTAGTGAATGTGACAGAGACGTCACAGTTCTTCGGAACACGAAACTAGGTGCTGCATGGCTGTCGTCAGCTCGTGCCGTGAGGTGTTGGGTTAAGTCCCGCAACGAGCGCAACCCCTATGTTTAGTTGCCAGCATTTAAGGTGGGGACTCTAAACAGACTGCCTATGCAAATAGAGAGGAAGGAGGGGACGACGTCAAGTCATCATGGCCCTTACGTCCGGGGCTACACACGTGCTACAATGGGCAGTACAGAGGGCCGCTACCTGGCAACAGGATGCCAATCTCTTAAAGCTGTTCACAGTTCGGATCGGGGTCTGCAACTCGACCCCGTGAAGTTGGATTCGCTAGTAATCGCGTATCAGCAATGACGCGGTGAATACGTTCCCGGGCCTTGTACACACCGCCCGTCAAGCCATGGAAGCTGGAAGTGCCTGAAGTGCGTAACCGCAAGGAGCGTCCTAGGGTAAAGTCGGTAACTGGGGCTAAGTCGTAACAAGGTAGCCGTACCGGAAGGTGTGGCTGGAATACCTCCTTTCTGGAGCAGTTTCCGCGAAGTAGCTTGGAACTGTTACCTACATGATATTTCTTAAATTTAGTTAAATGGTTGATTAAGTTAAGTGGTGAGTAGTTGAAAAGCGAAGATCACAAAGCGAGAGCAATCATATACTAATAACACACAAACAAAAGGAAAACCCAGAAGATGAAGCCATCAAGTTGTGCGAACAACTGAGAGGCGGGATTGTAAGAGATTACGATTTGCGATTTGAAGAATAAAAAAATCTAAAATCGAAAATCCGAAATCCGAAATAACACAGTCCTGTAGCTCAGCTTGGTTAGAGCACTACACTGATAATGTAGGGGTCAGCAGTTCAAATCTGCTCGGGACTACACAGGGTTCATTAGTTCAATGGTTCATTAGTGGATTGGTAAAGCACCAATAAACGAATGAACGAATGAACAAATGAACGAGCCCATCTAACGGGGGATTAGCTCAGCTGGCTAGAGCACCTGCCTTGCACGCAGGGGGTCAACGGTTCGAATCCGTTATTCTCCACATTGAACCGGAAGTCATTAAGTCATCAGGTCATTGAGTCATTGAAAAATGACATAATGACTTAATGAAAGAATGACGGAGGATCAAAACGTTCTTTGACATATTGGAAGAAGTAATTGAAAACAAGAGAAAACAACAGATAGAGACGTTGTATCTTGAACAAAAGCTTCAAAGGTAAATAAGTAGCAATACTAATGAACCAATGAACTAATGAACAAATACGACTAATCTAAAATAAAGACATACCTTGCGGCGCAAAAGGCGCAAGAGTAGAAGAAAGTAAGAAAGGGTACACGGGGAATGCCTTGGCTCTCAGAGGCGAAGAAGGACGTGATAAGCTGCGATAAGTACCGGGGATCTGCAAATAGGACTTGATCCGGTAATTTCCGAATGGGGAAACCTAATTATCTGAAGGATAATTGCATAAATGCGCTAACCTGCCGAACTGAAACATCTAAGTAAGCAGAGGAAGAGAAAACAATAGTGATTTCCAGAGTAGTGGCGAGCGAAATGGAAGAAGCCCAAACCTATATTGTTACGGCAATATGGGGGTTGTAGGACCACAACATGAATATTAAACAGAACCGGAACAGGATGGGAAGCCTGGCCATAGAGCATGAGAGCTGCGTACGGGTAATGAATAGTAGGATAGTGGTATCCTGAGTACCGCGAGGTCGGAGACGCCTTGTGGGAATTTGCCGGCACCATCCGGTAAGGCTAAATACTCCTGAGAGACCGATAGTGAACCAGTACCGTGAGGGAAAGGTGAAAAGAACCCCGAACAGGGGAGTGAAATAGAACCTGAAACCGTGTACTTACAAGCGGTCGGAGCAGAGCAATCTGTGACGGCGTGCCTTTTGCATAATGAGCCTACGAGTTACTCTTCCCTGGCAAGGTTAAGTGTTTAAGACACGGATCCGAAGCGAAAGCGAGTCTGAAAAGGGCGTATAGTCAGGGGAGGTAGACGCGAAACCTTGTGATCTACCCATGGGCAGGTTGAAGGTGCCGTAACAGGTACTGGAGGACCGAACCGATAAACGTTGAAAAGTTTCCGGATGACTTGTGGGTAGGGGTGAAAGGCTAATCAAACTGGGAAATAGCTCGTACTCCCCGAAATGTTTTTAGGAACAGCCTGGCGGTTGAGTTATAAAGAGGTAGAGCTACTAATTGGGTGCGGGGGAGTCAAATCCTACCAAATCCAGATAAACTCCGAATGCTTTATAATATACGCTGGAGTGAGGCTATGGGTGCTAAGGTCCATGGCCGAGAGGGAAAGAACCCAGACCATCAGCTAAGGTCCCTAAATTATTGCTAAGTTGAACTAACGAGGTCCGATTGCACAGACAGCTAGGATGTTGGCTTGGAAGCAGCCATTCATTTAAAGAGTGCGTAACAGCTCACTAGTCGAGCGATCGGGCATGGATAATAAACGGGCATCAAGCAGTATACCGAAGCTATGGATTCATATTAATATGACTGGTAGGGGAGCATTCTATTTGCCGGCGAAGCAGGAAGGTAACTGACTGTGGAGGAAATAGAAAAGCAAATGTAGGCATAAGTAACGATAAGGCGGGAGAGAAACCCGCCCACCGAAAGACTAAGGTTTCCTGATCAACGCTAATCGGATCAGGGTTAGTCGGGGCCTAAGGTGAAGCCGAATGGCGTAGCCGATGGACAACTGGTTAATATTCCAGTACTTTTTATTACTGCGATGCGGTGACGGAGTAGTGACACTGACGCGAACTGACGGAATAGTTCGTTAAAGGCCGTAGGTATATAGTTTGTAGTTAAGTACGCAGACTATGCTGAAAGCTGATAGTACACCGAATCTTCGGACAAGGTGATAGTTCAGGTAATCAGACTTCCAAGAAAACCCGCTAAGCTTCAGGTAATAAAAACCCGTACCGTAAACCGACACAGGTAGTCGAGGAGAGAATCCTAAGGTGCTCGAGTGAATCATGGCTAAGGAACTCGGCAAAATGGCCCTGTAACTTCGGGAGAAGGGGCGCTGGCAGCAATGTCAGCCGCAGTGAAAAGGCCCAGGCGACTGTTTAACAAAAACACATGGCTATGCAAAATCGAAAGATGACGTATATGGCCTGACACCTGCCCGGTGCTGGAAGGTTAAGAGGGGATGTTAGTCGCAAGGCGAAGCATTGAATTGAAGCCCCAGTAAACGGCGGCCGTAACTATAACGGTCCTAAGGTAGCGAAATTCCTTGTCGGGTAAGTTCCGACCTGCACGAATGGTGTAACGATCTGGGCGCTGTCTCAGCCATGAGCTCGGTGAAATTGTGGTATCGGTGAAGACGCCGGTTACCCGCAACGGGACGGAAAGACCCCATGCACCTTCACTATAGCTTAACATTGATATCGGATACAGGATGTGTAGGATAGGTGGGAGACTGTGATGTGGCTTCGCCAGGAGTCATTTAGTCAACGTTGAAATACCACCCTTTCTGTATCTGGTGTCTAACTCTTCAAAGAGGAGAACATTGTTTGGCGGGTAGTTTGACTGGGGTGGTCGCCTCCAAAAAGGTAACGGAGGCTTTCAAAGGTAAGCTCAGTACGCTTGGTAACCGTACGCGGAGTGCAATAGCAAAAGCTTGCTTGACAGTGAGACAGACAAGTCGAGCTGGGTCGAAAGACGGATATAGTGATCCGGTGGTTCTGCATGGAAGGGCCATCGCTCAAAGGATAAAAGGTACGCTGGGGATAACAGGCTGATCTCCCCCAAGAGCTCATATCGACGGGGAGGTTTGGCACCTCGATGTCGGCTCGTCACATCCTGGGGCTGGAGAAGGTCCCAAGGGTTGAGCTGTTCGCTCATTAAAGTGGCACGCGAGCTGGGTTCAGAACGTCGCGAGACAGTTCGGTCCCTATCTGTTGTGGGCGTAGGAAGTTTGAGTGGGGCTGACCTTAGTACGAGAGGACCGGGTTGGACTAACCTCTGGTGAATCTGTTATGCCGCCAGGTGTACTGCAGAGTAGCTACGTTGGGAATAGATAAGCGCTGAAAGCATCTAAGTGCGAAACTAGCCACAAGATGAGACTTCCATTGAGGGTCGTAGGAGACTACTACGTTGATAGGTTACAGGTATAAAGGTGGTGACATCATAGCCGAGTGATACTAATTGCCCGAAGCTTTCTTCGTGTGAAGGATTAAGGTGAGTGGTTGATTAAGTGAGTAGTTGCAAAACTGTAAACGAAACCAATCACTCATCCGAAACAAAACAAACAGATAAACAACAAAAGCTGTTGTTTTCTCTTAAATTCAATCACTTCTTTCAATAATATGTCATGTTAATGGTAGTGAATGGTGAATGGTTGATTAGGTGAGTAGTTTTAAAGCTATAAACCATGTAAATGATCAGACAAGAACCACTTAACCACTCACATAATCAACCACTAACTTAAAGAAATTCAGGTGCCTATATCGGCGGTGTCTACCTCTTCCCATTCCGAACAGAGAAGTCAAGCCCGCCAGAGCCGATGGTACTGCGGTAAAACGTGGGAGAGTAGGTCGGTGCCACCCTTTATCACCTTTAATGGTGTAACAATGCAAAAGCCTTAGCTAATACCTAAGGCTTTTTGCGTTTACAAGCTTTTCTGAGAGATACCGTTTATTCTAATTCTTAGATTTCAATTATTAACGATGAATGGGCACGGTCACATAGGTATTGCTGATATAAAAATTAGAGTTAACCGTAATTAAATAGCAAATCTTTGGCCCTGTAGCAAGGGCTTGAATAATTTTGTTCGTTCGGATGGTAGCAATATAGTATATTTGTATATGGCGAGAGGCTTGAAGTTATTTTCTGGTATGTTGGTTGTGTTTATCCTTTTGGGATTAACAGCCAGGTCTCATGCAGCGCCAGCCTCTTCCCGCCGTTCATTTACTATAAAGTCAGTTCAGCTAAAAAACTCGGGGCAATTATCAGAAACTCTTTCTGATGTAGTATTACAAACAGGACTGAACTTACAGCCACCTAATTATTTTCCGGATTTGCATGCAGAGACGGTGATTATACAGGAGGTGAGACAGCAATGTCCTGTGATTAGTGAAACGCCCCAAATTTCTCCTACATATCAACTTCTCTATTACAGGTTTATCCTGTACCCGTTTCATGCCTTTTGGTAGTCATTGAGGTTTCTTTGTGCATTAGCTTTGCCCGGCATCTATGTGCCTGCAACAAATGATAATGCCGTTTATCTTGTTAACAGACCAATTTTATTATCGCTTTAATCTGGCGTTATGAAAAGAAATGTAAAGAAGAAATTTCATGCAGAAGTAGCGGTCATGCTGGAAAGGGAGCTTCAGGAAGAAGCCGAGGTTCATTTCCAGGATATGATCATCAAAATAAAGGTCCCCTTAGCTGCAATCGAATCCCGATTGGGAGCTATCCTTCAACGGATCCAACAATTGGTAGAAAAGTACTTTCCGGAAAGAAAGGAAGATATTGCCTTTTTGATCAGGGATGGTGGAAGCCGCTACGAGAATGTTTTTAAAATCTGGAAGTCTTTAGTTTAAGGGTCCGGAATAACTTTATCTTATTATCACAAAAAAAGATCGATGAATAAACAACATTTAGCGGCAGGAACGCTGCTGCGTTATACCGGGAAATTATTTAAAGGATTCGACCCCGAAATGCCACATACTGAGTTTCTTGGCTATGATAGTAATGGCTGGACGGATATCTGGATTAAATATAAAGCGGAGATACGCCTTATTTCTTTATCAGATGTAGAAGTAGTTGTTCACTCAGTAACTGAACAGTAATGGTACAAGATCATTTGTTGCTTGTGCTGGCATTGCTTTTTACTACATCCATGCTGGCTCTGCTCAGTAATAAACTGAATGTATCTTACCCGATACTGTTGGTAGTGTCGGGCTTAGTAATCAGCTTTATACCGGGTGTACCTGTCATTAAGATGGATCCTAACATTATATTCGCTGTGTTCTTGCCGCCGTTGTTGTATTCGGCGGCATGGAACACTTCCTGGGCCGAATTTTGGCGTCTGCGGCGCCCTATCGGACTATTGGCTTTCGGCCTGGTCATCTTTACAGCTACAGCTATTGCTTTTTTTGCACACTGGCTCATCCCCGATTGTTCATTGGCGCTTGGCTTTTTGCTTGGCGGTATCATTTCGCCCCCGGATGCTGTAGCTGCGGTATCTGTTTTTCAGAATCTTAAGGTACCCAGCCGCGTTACTGCTATCCTTGAAGGTGAGAGCCTGGTTAATGACGCGTCAAGTCTTATCGTTTTCCGCTTTGCACTTATCGCAATCTTTACAGGCCAGTTTACTTTCTGGCAGGCTACCGGTAATTTCTTTTCTGTAGTTATTATGGGTGTGTTGATTGGCCTTGCTATAGCGCATTTGGTTTATGCCATTCACCGTTACTTATCAACTACACCAAGTATTGATACCGCTTTGACGCTTATTGCTCCATACCTTATGTACCTTACAGCAGAGCATTTTCATTTTTCGGGTGTGCTGGCAGTTGTCAGTGGAGGACTATTCCTGTCTTTTCGTTCGTCGGATATCTTTTCTTATGATTCGCGTTTGCAATCGCTTACCGTATGGAATGTTGTGATCTTTTTACTGAATGGTGTAGTATTTATCATGATCGGCCTGCAATTACCGGACATTATTCATGGTATTGAACATTACTCTTTGTCTGATTGTGTTTTTTTCGCAGTGGCAATTAGTTTGTTGTCCATTATCATCAGGTTAATCTGGGTTTTTCCATCTGCTTATCTTCCGCGCTTACTAAGTCGCCGGATTGTGGCAAGGGAAGGCCCACTTAGTTGGAAACCGGTGTTTGTGATTGGATGGAGCGGTATGCGGGGCGTGGTTTCACTTGCTTCTGCACTTGCCATCCCGCTAACACTTGAGAATGGAGCTGCTTTTCCGCACCGTAACCTCATTCTGTTCATTACTTTCATTGTGATTCTTTTTACACTTGTATTGCAGGGTTTAAGTTTACCGTTGTTGTTACGTTTACTTAAATTAAAAGTTGTAGAAAATGATGCCAGCCAGGAGCAAGAGATCAGGCACCGACTGGCAATAGCAGTATTAGCATATCTTGATGATAATTGCAGCCAGGAGATAGAAGCTAAGCCGCTATTTCGCAGGGTGAAAGAAAAATATGAGCGCATGGCGGAGATTGCTGAAAAGCAAATTAAGGGGGAAGAACAGATCCCCGCTTTTATCCAAGACTACCGGCAAATGCTACTGGCCATCATCAAGATTCGCAGGGACGAGCTAAAGAAAATGCATAGAAATAAAGAATTCGCTGATCACCTGATCCGTGCCAGGGAACGTGAGCTGGATCTTGAAGAGGCGAGAACGCGAAAAAATTAAAGTATTCAGGGATATCGCTGCCTGTCGTTAATGTAGCGTAGTTGGACAATATGAGATTATATAAATTGCTTACAGTAACCTGCTTGTTGTTCTTTGCTATTTCGGCAAAGGCCAATTGCCGCACGGATAAAAATCAGGTGCAGGGACACACTGTGAGCCAATATTTTCATGTCGAAGTTTTCGCTGAGGAAAACTCCCTGACTTCTATCCTAATTAATCAATCACCGCAAAAGCAAGTAACTCCAAATCCGGCAGATTTAATGGAAGGGGAGGTGAGCCAGATCACAGGTACTGATGAGGTAATGGCAGCCACCATTAGTTTGCGCAATAGTAAGATACCCCGTAGGGTTTCCCTAATCCTATTTCCATTCCATGTTTTTTGGTGATTTAACTATATTTTCTGTGTGAATTAACGAAGCTCCGGCTTCTATAAATTTATTTTGCAAATATTAGTATGTCCCATATTTTAGAAAACTCCCTGGTCGCGGCAGGGCTGGTTGCACTTTTTGGTGTGCCATTTTATATTATTGCCAAACGCATGAAACAAAAACAGCAAAGGCTGTTAAAAGATAAATTATTTCACAAAGCAGCTGATCTTAGCCTTGACCTAACGCGGTATGAACCGGTGAACGATAAGATTATTGGCTGGGCCGAGCCTGGCAGCGTATTGTTAATGGCTGATCTTGCTCAACCTGAAGTTGCGGTATACAGCCTGGCAAAGGCTGTGAAAACCTATGTGTTGAAAACAATGAAAGGGACTTCGGTACATTCCATTTCGCTGCAAATTGCCGACGCCCAAAACAGGGTGCTTGACAGTTTGCCCTTTTATCAACAATTTCAAGACAATGAAATGAAACTGAAGGAATTTGAAAAACAGGCCAAGGATTGGGAAACACTGCTCAATGCCTATTTGAGCCGATAGTGTGAATGCCGCCTGCTCCAAAAAGGAAAAGGCGGCTTTTTTTGTTGAAAAATTGTATCTGCATTTAATTAAGCATCTCGGTAGATCAACATGTATAAAAAAGTAATTTTTGTGATAGAAGAGAGTGATAACCTCTAAAACTCGTTTAAAGCGTATTTACTCAATGAAATAAACGGATAAACAGGATTATTACAATTCGTTTTTCAGAACAGACCAAACAGTATTAGCTACGATCTTAGCGCCTTGAGCGGTAGGGTGGATCCCGTCGCCCTGGTTAAGTGAAGGTACACCGCCAACCCCTTGCAATAAAAAGGGTACCAGCGCCATATTATTCTTTTTAGCCAGGTTAGGAAAGATATTTTTGAACTTATCTGTATAATCGGTGCCCATGTTTGGAGGTACCTGCATACCTAATAAAACGAGTTTTGCATCAGGATATTTGGCTTTTACCTTATCTATTATTGATTGCAGGTTTTTGGCTGTTTCATTTACAGGGATACCTCGCAGGCCATCATTTGCACCAAGCTCCAATACAAACACATCTATTTTTTGCTTTAATAACCAGCTGATCCTGCCGTTGCCGCCTGCCGTGGTTTCGCCGCTTAAACCTGCGTTTATTACTTTATAAGGCAGTTTTAATGAATCTACCCGCCGACTGATCACTCCCGGAAAAGCATCTTCCTGGTTATCAAGACCGTAACCTGCAGTTAGGCTATCTCCAAAAAACAAAACTATTTTCTTTGCCGCTGAATCGGTTTTTGCCGCTTCGGTAGCTGCCTGTGTTTCATTATTATTTGATGATTTAGCGCCATTGCCGCAGCCAGCAAAGGTAAGGCATGTAAGGAAAATGCCGGTTAATAAAGCTTTGTTCATATAAGATAAATACAATGCGCTTAGGCGTTTGTTCTTAAAATCTCCAGTGGCGGTTTATTTAATACGCTGCGGCTGTTCAGTAAGCCAATTACAACTGTTAGCAAACTAACTATCAAAAATAGTACAACTGCTGGTAATACGTTAACATTATACGGTATTTCAAAATTATATTTTGCCAGAAAATACGTACCTGCAAAAGCTATAAGGATTCCGGTTAAAGCCGATAAGCTACCTAAAAACCAATACTCTAATGCAGTTATGGTGAATATTTGCCTACGACTTGCCCCAAGTGTGCGTAACAATACACTTTCCTGGATGCGCTGGTATTTACTGATGCGCACTGATGCTATAAGTACCACAATGCCTGTTATGATACTAAATGCGCTCATGAAACGGATAACGTAGCTGATTTTACTTAATAGTTCATCAACAACACTCAAAATCAAGCCCAGATCGATGATCGAAACATTTGGATATGCCCGAACCACCAATTGCTGAAAAGCAGCGGATACTTTGTTTGACGGCACGTGGGTCATCAATACGTGAAATTGAGGTGCATCTTCCAATATTCCCTTCGGAAAAACTACCTGGAAATTGGTTTGCACTTTACCCCAGTTAACCTTACGGATGCTGGCTACATAAGCGGGCATTTGTACGCCTTGTACGTTAAATACAATTTTGTCGCCAATTTTAAGGTTGCCTCGTTTTGACAGATTTTCCTCAACAGATACCGGAATTTCTTTAGATGGGTCGGCATTGCCAATCCATTTGCCATCCAATAATTTTTCTGACGATGTCAACGAATCTCTGAAGGTTACACGGTACTCCCAGGCAAAAACGCCATGCTGTATCTTAATGGTAGTGTCCTTGGTAAGGTCAGCAGCAGTTTTACCATTTATCTGTTCAATACGCATGGTAACTATTGGCACCTGTTGTAATACCGGTAGTCCTTGTTGCCTTGTTAATTGAACAACTCCCTTTTCCTGGCTGCTCTGGATATCAAACAGGATCATGTTTGATTGATTGCCGCTGGTTGAAAGATTAACCTGCTGCACCAGTAACGTTTGCACAAAATAAAGTGTACAAATAAACATCGTACTTAAACCGATAGACACAATAAGGATAATGGTTTGATTATTGGGGCGATACAAATTGGCGAAGCCTTGCCGCCAAAGATAACTCCAGGAGCCTTTAATAATGGTTTTAGTGATCCTCATCAGTAGCCAGGCTGTTGCCGTAAGGATCATAAAGGCAATCAGAATTCCCAAAGTAAATAATATACTTCCTGTCAGGCTGTCAAGCTGTAAATAACTAAAGGCAATTACAAAAATCAATATGAGTAAATACACCAGCCATCGCAGAGGATCGCGCCTGTTGCCGCTTTCATCAAAAGAGATACGAAGTGTGTTAAGCGGCGAAATATTTCGTACAGAGATTAAAGGCAGTAAAGCAAACAAAATGGATATGATAACTCCAAGTAAAATTCCCTGCCCAATGGCCATCCATGATATTTGTACCGAAATAGTAAACGGCAAAAAATCTTTAAATACAAGGGGTAATAAATGCTGAACCGCTGTGCCCAATATCGCCCCGGTAACAGAACCGATAATCCCGATCCCTACAATTTGTATCAGGTAGATCAAAAATGCTTCGGATGATTTAACACCCAGGCAACGCATAATGGCTATTGATGCTATTTTTTCCTTCACATAAATATGAATGGCGCTTGCTACACCTACACAGCCAAGCAGCAAGGCAACAAAGCCCACTAATGATAAAAAACGGCTAAGATCGCCAAAGGCACGGCCAGTGTTGTCTTTTTTTGTTTCGATAGTTTCAAAGCGCATCCCTGCTTTATCAAGTTCCGGGTCAAGTTTCTTACCGAGTTTATCTATATCAACACCCGGATTGAACTTATAGTAAAAGCTGTAGTTTACCCGGCTGCCAATTTTTATCAACCCGGTTTGCTCCAGGTATTGCATCGGAATGTAAACCACAGGGGCAATACCTGCCATTACCCCGCTTTGTCCGGGTGCTTTGTTCAGTATGCCTGCAATCTGAAAGCTGAGGTTGCCTACTTTTACCGAATCGCCTACTTTAGCATTAAACTGAAGCATCAGGGTTTTATCAACCAGGGCCATTTTACCTTTTTTGAAAATAAGCCCGGCAGACTCAGGGGTGGTTTCCAAAGTACCATAATAGGGGAAACCGCCCTGCAACGCCCTGATTTGCACCAACCGGGTTCCGTTGGTGCGCGAAAAATATAGCATTGATGCAAAACTCCGCTCCTGTGAGCGTTCGTCGCCCAACGAATCGAGCATATGCTTTAATTTATCATCTGCGGGTTTGTTGCCTGATATGGCCAGATCAGCCCCGATTAAAGTTGCAGCCTGATCGTTTATATCGTTTTGCACATTGTATTTGAATGAATAGATAGCTACCAGTGCAGCTATCCCAAATACAATGGCCGATATAAAAAGGAACAACCTTGAACGGTTACGTCTGCTATCACGCCAGGCCATGCGAAACAGCCATGGGATATTTATATTTCTTTTAAAATTAATAGCGGGGTTATCCATTAGCTTATTTGTTAATGGTTTTTTCGTCGGCAATTAGCTTGCCCCCCTTGATCCTTATAATACGCTGGGTTCTGGCTGCCAGCTCAAGATCATGTGTTACAACTACAAGGGTAGTTCCTGCTTCTTTATTCAAGTCAAAAATTAGTTTGATCACCTTATCACTGGTTTCAGCATCCAGGTTACCAGTAGGTTCGTCGGCAAAAAGAATCCGGGGAGCATTTGAAAAGGCCCGTGCCAGGGATACGCGCTGTTGTTCACCTCCCGAAAGCTGAAGCGGGTAATGATGACCGCGCTCTGACAAGCCCACCTTATCTAAAAGATCCAGCGCTCTTGTCCTGATGTTTTTTTCGCCCCTGAGCTCAAGAGGTACCATTACGTTCTCGAGTGCGGTTAGGGTGGGTAACAGCTGAAAATTCTGAAATATAAAGCCAACATGTTGGTTGCGTACCTGTGCCCGTTGGTCTTCGGTTAGTTTATTGAGGTTAATTCCGTTGAGTTCAACAGTACCTGAAGTTGAGCGGTCCAGACCGGCGCAAAGGCCAAGCAAGGTTGTTTTTCCACTACCTGAAGGGCCTACTATAGCATTTGTTGAACCAATGGCTACTGAAAAATTTATCTGATCAAGCACGGTAAGCGTACGACCGGCGCTTTGGTATGTTTTACTTAAATTGGAGATATTGAGGATATTGTCCACAGGTGTTTTTTTATGGTATAGATACAAAAAAGCCGGGGTTGTTACCGTGCCCGGCTATCGAATATTCAAGTATTATGCCATCTTTACTTTTAGCTGACATTGGGGGCATCATAAAAAAAGAGTTATACCTTATCGGCCATTACCTGCTCATACATCTGGTCGAAAGGCTTATTTTTTAGTTCGATTGCGATGGAAGAATTTCGCTGTTCACAGTATTTGAGCATTTCATAACAATCAGTTAAAATTTCATCGTTGATACCTTTAAAGGTCATTTCAACTACTTTGCCTGATATTTTGTAATATTCATCAAGCGCAGCATGCCCTTTAGTGTTTACTTTAATAAGCTTAGCTCGTTTGTCATCCGGCGAAGCGCGCTCGTCGATTTTCTCTTCCCTGATAAGCCGGTTTATAACCTCCATGCCAGTAGTTGTCTCCGCAAACATATAGTTGATCAGATCACTTTTCCTAACTTCGCCAAGATGAAGTAAACCATTCAGGTAATAAAAGCTTTCGGCAGGAGGGATGCCAATATAATTTACTGCCGAACGGAAGTAGAGCGAGTAAGCACTTAAGATACGACCAATAGTTTTAAGAAGATAAGCACCGTTCATAATCCGTTCGCCTTTTTTACCAGCCTGTTTTGGCTTTGGGCGTTGCTTTTGCAGGTAGTACCGACAAAACGCTTCTACACTGGGTTGATCATTTACTTGTTCAAAAGCGGTCCATTCTTCAACTAATTGTACTATAGGCTTCATTTTATTCCCGTTTAGGTGTAAAATTATAAAATTATTTCTAAAGTGTTTTAATTATTCCCAAATAGAAATATATTTGTAAAACTATGTCGAAATGGAAGTATTTAAAAAATCGAGATGCCGCCTCATGTGTTCTTATTTATTTCGATAATTTTAAATGAAATAAAAAATGTTTTCAAAAGCCAATCGTCAACCCTAATACGGAGCAATTGATATCCACAAAAAGCGAATTATAAATCAAGATCATCATGCAACCTGATCATACAAAAAAAACAAATACTAAACCTCCCGGTGTGTTTAGTTTGCTAAAGCCATATAAAGGACTCGTGGCATTGTTGCTGCTATTTGCTTTATTGGGTAATGCAATGAACCTATGGTTGCCTAAAATTGTAGCAAATGGTATAGATGCTTATTCCAATCACCATTTTGTTATTAACGAGGTTATGGCCAAATTCCTTACTGCAACACTAATTGTGTTTTTGTTTGCAGGCTTACAGGCCATTGTACAGATATACGCGTCTGAAAAAGTGGCGCGTGACCTTCGGCAACAACTGGCAAATAAAATATCACGGCAAACGCATGCTTTTATAGAGCAGGCCAATCCTTCAAAACTGTTAACCAACTTAACTTCTGATATTGATTCAATTAAATTGTTTGTTTCACAGGCCCTGGTTTCTATTGTATCATCGCTTTTTATCATTATTGGTTGCAGCGTAATGTTGCTTACAATCAACTGGAAGCTTGCGCTGGTTGTAATTACCATTATCCCTATTATCGGGGGCACCTTTTTTTATGTTTTAAAAAATGTGCGTGCCCTTTTTATGAAAAGCCGTGGAGTTATCGATCAGCTTAATAAAGTAATTAATGAAAGTATTCTTGGGGCAGCGCTAATAAGGGTTATTAACTCACAGCAGTTGGAGTACAATAAGTTTTTAGTTGCAAACACCGAGGCGAAAGATTATGGCTTACGGATTCTTGGCTTTTTTGCAGGGCTCATTCCCATTGTAACGTTTACAGCCAACATGGCTGCATTTACTATTTTAGTAATGGGCGGCCATTTTGTTATCAGTGGCAGCATGACCTTAGGCAGCTTTGCTGCTTTTAACAGCTACCTGTCGCTACTGATATTCCCGATATTTATTTTAGGGTTTATGAGCAACTTGATTGCCCAGGCCACAGCCTCCTTTACGCGGATAAGTGTTGTTTTGAACGCACCGGATGTTACCGATGGCGGGCCACTTAAAGATACCCTGCGCGGCGATGTTGAGCTCAGAAATGTTACGATAACCTACGGGCAAAAATCGGCTTTAAAAAATGTTACGTTTGATGTTAAAGCAGGCTCAAAAATTGCTATCATCGGGCCAACATCTGCAGGTAAAACACAATTGTTGTATTTACTCACGGGCCTGATCAATGCTACAGAAGGTGAGGTGCTGTTTGACGGTAAGCCGCTTGCCGAATACGATAGTGAAACCTTTCACCGGCAGGTTGGCTTCGTTTTTCAGGATAGTATCATTTTTAACATGAGCATCCGTGAAAATATCGCGTTCAGCGATACGGTAACCGATGAGTCGCTTCAAAAAGCTATTGAAACGGCAGAGCTAAGCACGTTTATTGATAGCCTGCCCGATAAATTGAGTACCATAGTTTCCGAACGGGGATCAAGTCTTTCGGGCGGTCAAAAGCAGCGCATTATGCTGGCCCGGGCGCTCGCGGTTAATCCAAAAATTTTGTTGCTCGATGATTTCACGGCCAGGGTGGATAATAACACTGAACGGAAGATCTTAGCAAATATCCAAAAAAACTATCCTGGTTTAACCCTGATATCGGTAACCCAAAAAATCGCCTCGGTTGAACATTATGACCAGATCATTTTACTGATGCAGGGTGAAATTGTAGCCAGTGGCGTACATGATACACTAATGAAAACCAGCCCGGATTACGTGCAGATCTTCAATTCGCAGCAAAGTACCAGCAATTACGAACAGGGCGTTAACCATTAATCATTGCGTTAGCAAAGAAAAATATTCGTTACCATGAACTACGATCTAAATTATTTAGGTAAAAATCAGCACAAAAGTTCGACACTGGCCGGGTTAAAAAAGCTGCTCCAGCTTATAGCCCACGAAAAGCGTACGTTAACAATCGCTTTTTTTGCCATTCTCGTTAACTCAACGCTTAACCTGCTTGGGCCACTTATTATTGGTCATACCATTGATAAGTATGTGCAGCACAAGGACTTTAACGGCGTTTTACACAATGCGGCCATTTTGTTTTGCATGTACCTGGTGGCTTTATTTACCAGTTATAAGCAAACTACGTTGATGGGCGGGGTGGGACAAAGAATGTTGTTTACCCTGCGTAATTCTATCTTTAATAAATTACAGCAATTGCCGGTTGCTTTCTTTAACCAAAATAAAGCAGGCGACCTGATATCCAGGGTAAATAATGATACGGATAAGCTTAATCAGTTCTTCTCCCAGTCGCTGATGCAATTTATCGGCAATATCTCCATTATGATAGGGGCCGGTATTTTTTTGCTGGCTATTAATATTGAATTGGGAGCAGCTGCGTTGTGCCCGGCTTTGGTCATTCTGTTTTTAACGTTGGTATTGTCATCGTGGATAAAAAAGAAAAATGCTGCTAATTTGAAAAGTACCGGGGCATTGAGCGGTGAGATCCAGGAGAGCCTTAACAATTTTAAAGTAATTATTGCCTTTAACAGACGCGATTATTTTCGTAAGCGCTTTGATATCGCCAATAATCAAAACTATAAAACAGCCATTGGGTCGGGTATGGCCAATAACATATTTGTGCCGGTTTACGGTTTATTTGCGAGCGTTGCGCAGTTAATCGTGCTATGTTTTGGCATTTATCTGATCAGCAAAGGCATGTTCTCTGTGGGGTTGCTGGTGAGCTACCTGTCATATGCAACCAACTTTTATAACCCTTTAAGGCAACTGGCAGCGTTATGGACAAACTTTCAACTGGCAATGGCTGGCTGGGACAGGATCTCGCAGATCTTATCCCTTGAAACTGATTTGCCAGTACTTGAGGCGGGTATTAACGAACCTGACGCCGCTTTACTGGAGTTCAGGCATGTGCATTTCAGTTATGACGAAAGCCGGGAGATCCTCCATAATATTTGCTTTAAATTGGAGCGCGGTAAAACTTATGCATTAGTTGGCCCAACAGGCGGTGGCAAAACAACAACTGCTTCATTAATAGCTCGTTTATATGATCCAACTAAAGGTTTAGTGTTGTTAAACGGAATGGACATTCGTAGCCTGACAGCCGAAGAACGGAGCCAAAAAATAGGATTTATTTTGCAGGAGCCGTTCCTGTTTACGGGTACAGTAAAGGATAATATCCTGTACGGAAATGAACTGTTTAAAAATCATACTAATGAAGAAATGGAGCAGGTGATCAGGGACGCCAACCTGGGGAGCCTGCTGGCTATTTTTGAAGAAGGCTTGGAAACCAAAGTTTTGTCAGGTGGAGACAGCATCAGTTTAGGGCAAAAGCAATTAATTGCATTTATGAGGGCCGTATTGCGCAATCCCGAAATCCTTATACTTGACGAAGCCACAGCCAACATTGACACCATTACCGAAAAACTATTGAGCGACATTTTAGATAACCTACCAAAAACTACTACAAGAGTGATCATTGCGCACCGTTTAAATACAATTGAAAATGCTGATGAGATCTTTTTTGTGAACTCGGGAGAAGTGATCAGGGCAGGATCGTTTGATGATGCTATGGATTTATTGCTTCAGGGGAAAAGAGTTAGTTGATTTTTTTAACCGCGTATTCAATATATTATAAACTTGTCTTGCTTTTTATCACAACATGATAAATCATTTAATTTGGGTTAATAAATTGCTGAACCATAAAATAGTTGTCCGATTAACACTAAATAATTGCTAAATTATTTTTACCATTGCATATAAACTTAACCTAAGTTATGCATAAGTACAGCGGCGAAACGCGCATATTAGTAGCTACAGATTGTATCATATTCGGATTTGACGGAGCAAATATCAAGTTATTGCTCGTTCAGCGTGGCATTGAGCCCGAAATACATAAATGGAGCCTGATAGGTGGGTTTATAAAACCAACCGAATCGCCTGAAGATGCAGCAAACCGTGTACTTGAATTACGTACCGGGCTTAAGAATGTTTACATGGAGCAGTTTCAGGTATTTGGCAGGCCAGAGCGTGATCCGGTGGAAAGGACCCTTTCTGTGGCTTATTTTGCGCTTATCGATATTCACCAGTATGAGGCACAGTTAAGTGATGAATATCATCCCGAATGGTTTTTACTGGATGAAATGCCCGATCTAATATTTGATCACAATGAAATGGTGCGGCTGGCTAAAAGACAGCTGCGTTATAAAGCTGCGCTTCACCCGATATTATTCCAGCTGTTGCCCGAAAAATTTACCATCCCGCAGTTGCAGGCGCTTTATGAAGGTGTTTATCAAACCAAATTTGACGACAGAAACTTTAGCCGTAAACTGCTTTCAACAGGACTGCTTGTAAAGCTTCCGGAAAAAGATAAACTTTCATCCAAAAAAGGTGCGTTTTACTACAAGCTTGATCAGTCACATTACGAAGAAAACTTTGAAAAGTTCCTGAACCTGGTACCCAATCCAGATAAGTTTTTTTAGGCGGCTTGTTTGTTTTTGAACTGGCAGCCCAAACTAATTCTCGTACAATCAAGACCTCATAAACAGGATTTCGATAGTAATTTTATAGTAGGCAAAACAATTGCTAAGCCCGAGCACGCGGTGACCTGAAAACGTTGTTCAAACTGCTCCCGAACATGTGGCTAACGAAAACGCTACGTAGAGAGATAACATAAAATTGAGCGCAGCTAATTTTTATACAATTATCCTGTTTTATCAATTATGCTTTTTGTACTTTTAAGGGGGAGTTTAAATACTACAAAATCAAACCCAACTGAAAACCTTTGAGCAATATATTTTTTTGGCGGTGGATAAGTCTCGCATTTATTTTCTTATGCTTCACTATTTGCACTTTCGCTCAAGGTTCATCAAACCAAGGTACAGAGTTTTATACCGCATATATTGATCATGTAGACGGCGCTGCCGGTAACCCTGATGCCCTTGGTAATGGCAGCCAGATGGAACTTTATATAACAGCTGATATAAACACCTCCGTAACTGTTGAGGTTGCCGATGGCAGCTTTTCAAATAGTTACCAGGTTAAGGCAAAGGATATATTAACAGTTGATATCCCCTCGGGGGCTTTTGTAGGCAAACAAGGGCAATTTTTAAAGGGGATTCATATTACCTCGTTGAAACCCATCGCAGTTTACGCACATATTTTTGCGCAGAACGTATCCGGGGCAACACTTTTGCTGCCGGTGAATACATTGGGTAAAGATTATCTTTCCATCAATTATAAACAAATATCAAACTCAAACAACGGTACAAGAGGTAATGAAGGCGTACCATCATATTCAACCTTTGCGGTAATAGCTACCGAGGATAATACCACCGTCGAGATAACACCTTCGCAGCCATTATTGAACGGCATCCTCGCAAACCAGCCTTTTACACTGAATTTAAAAAAAGGCGAAGTATACCAGGGGTTATCAGCCACAGATCTTACCGGCACGCGCATAAGATCAATTGCAAGTACCGCCGGAACCTGCAAAAAAATAGCCGTTTTTTCAGGTAGTTCAAAGATAAGTATTGGGTGCCAGGGGGATAAAGGATCCTCAGATAACCTCTTTCAGCAGGTTTATCCTATGGCAGTTTGGGGTAAAAACTATATAACTGCGCCTTTAAAAGGACGTAATTACGATATTTTAAGAATAGTACTTAGTTCGTCAGATACAAAGGTTACGGTGAATGGGGCAGCGCCACAGGGAGGTTTAGTTAATGGTTTATATTACGAGTTTACCTCAACCACACCAAACGTTATCACTGCCGATAAGCCAATTCAGGTGGCACAATACGCGGTAACCCAGGGCGAAGGTTTAAATTGTCAGCTTATTGCTTCGGATATAGGTGATCCTGAAATGATATACCTGACACCTATTGAGCAAACCCTTGATCATGTTACGCTGAATTCAACCAGTAATTATCTGATACAGAATAATTCTATCAATGTTATTATTAAAACGGCCGCGGTTCCAACTTTTTCACTCGATGGGCTACCATATACCCAGTTTTCACAAGTGCCCAACAGCATTTATTCATATGCGCAAATAAGTGTAAACGCAGGTGTGCATAACATTAAGGCATCAGATGGTTTTAATGCAATAGCTTATGGATTTGGCGGAAAAGAGTCATATGGTTATGCTGCCGGCACTAACCTCAAAAACCTGAATGAGTTTATTTCACTGCTAAATCCGGCCGATAGATCTTTGCAGGCAAATGGCTGCGCAGGTACACATTACAAACTGCAGCTTACATTGCCGTTTCAAACAAACAAAATTACATGGAATTTTAAAGATGGCACAGCACCTGTTATTATGAACAACCCTGCGCCAACGGGTTCAATTATAAAAGATTCGAAAGTGCTTTACACTTACGAATATCCGGTGGCTGAGGTTTACAATGACGGCGATTATACCGTAGTGGCTACTGTATTTAACCCTATTGCGGATGAATGCGGGTCAAATGAGGATGTTCAGTTTGATTTCAATATTTCAGCGCCGCCAATTGTGAAATTTAATTATGCCCATGGCTGTTTGGGTGAAAACGTTCAATTTACCGATCAATCAACATCAGGTACCCGGCAGATTAAGACGTGGAAGTGGGATTTTGGCGATGGAGCAAGTGATATTATTCAAAACCCCGTACACGAATATTCCCAGCCGGGCGATTATCTGGTAACACTATTTGTGACCAATGAAAATGGATGCGGAGCTGCCACTGACCCATTAAAAATACATATTTCAAAACCACCTGTTGCATCATTTAATTATTCGTTGCCGGGCTGTGCCGGGCAGGATGTTACTTTTACTGATAACTCAACATCAGCAGAAGGAAATATAATTAGCTGGCAATGGGACTTTGGCGATGGGACACCTGTTGAAACCCTGACAAGCAAAAATCCGTTTAACCATACATATAGCAGCCCGGGAGATTATTTGGTTAAACTAACTGTGACGAATAGTAACGGTTGTACAAGCAAAATAGTACCGCTGCCTGTTAACGTTTATCCTGTGCCAGTAGTTGATTTTTTATTACCCGATGCCTGCGAGGATGACTTTGCTCAATTTACTGATCAAAGCACAATTGCTGATGCAACAGAAGCTGATTTTACCTATGAATGGAATTTTGGCGACCCTAATGCCACTGCGGGCAACCTCAATATTTCTCACGAAAAAAATCCCCGACACCATTTTCTGGCTGGCAACTACCAGGTTACACTTCAGGTTATTTCAAAAAACGGATGCTCATTTACATCAGCGTCAAAATTATTAACAGTTAACGGGAGCAAGCCAAAGGCTGTAGTATATGTTCAAAACCCCATGTCGTTGTGCAGCGCCCAGGAGGTTTTTTTTGAAAACAGATCGTCAGTTAATTTTGGCGAGATTACGCGGCTCGAGGTTACATATGACAACAGTGATCCATCCACTACAGTAGTTTATGACCATCCTGCACAGGGCTTGCAGTTAAGGCATAAATATCCTTCGTTTACTACAGGCACTCGCTCCGTTACGCTGCGGGCTATAGCATATTCAGGCACGTCATGTTCTGATATTGCAGAAATCCCTATCATTTTAAAAGCGTCGCCTAAGATTGCCTTTGATCAGACACCCGTTTTTTGCGTCGAATCGCCACCATATCAATTGCAGCCAAAACTTGATGGGCCTGCCGGCTTGGGTGTGTTTTCAGGAATAGGGGTCACTGCCGATGGCCTGTTCAATCCGGCCGTTTCAGGCCCCGGGGTATTTGACATCAGGTACATTTATACAACCGCCAATACATGCGCTGATACAGTTCTTCAACAGGTTAAAGTAGATGCATCGCCTATTGTTTCGCTTGGTCAGGATTTTACCATGCTTGAGGGAACAAAGCATGTTTTAAAACCCATTGTAAACGATAACAACCTAAGCTATAAGTGGACGCCTGCTACAGGCCTTGATCATGATGATATAGCTAATCCGGTTGCAAGTCCTGCACAGGATGTTACCTACCAGGTAGTTGTTACATCTCAACACGGATGCGAAGCAATGGCAACCGTATCGGTAAAGGTTTTGAAGTTTTTAGTTGTGCCTAATGTATTTACTCCTAACGGCGATGGAGTGAACGACATTTGGAATGTTAAATATTTAGAAAGTTATCCAAATAATAAAGTTGACGTATACAACCGATACGGAGAAAAGGTATATTCGTCGATTGGTTATAGTGTACCGTGGGATGGGAAATACAATGGTTCATATTTACCTCCCGGAACTTATTATTATATTATTGACCCCAAAAATGGCCGCGAGGTTATTGCAGGTAATGTGACCATTATCAGATAAAAATGAAGCGAATTTTATATACTCTAATCGTTATTGCTGTATCAACCCAATTGCTAAAAGCGCAGCAGCGACCGCAGTACACCCAATACGTGTTCAATAATTACCTCTTAAACCCTGCTTTAAGCGGTATTGAAAATTACACCGATGTAAAATTGGGTTATCGCAGCCAGTGGACCGGGCTTGATGGTGCACCGGTGACATCTTATCTTTCGGTAAATGCACCTATAGGCAACAGGTTTTTACAAGGAGATGCCACTGCTTTTCCTGCAGGTGGTGGTTTGAATCCGTCGAGCAGGTCATATACGCAAAACTATATGGCTGCAGAGCCTCACCATGGCATTGGTTTAATGGTGGTATCAGATAAAACCGGCCCGATAACACAAACAAATATTGATGCTACTTACGCTTATCACCTTGGGCTTACCGAAAAGCTAAATTTAGCGGTCGGGGTATCGGCCGGGGTTAGCCATAATGTTATTGATGTAAGTAAACTTACTTACGTTGATCAAAACGACCCAACCATCAATAACATCACAGGCTCACAGTGGAAACCTGATTTAGGGGTAGGTGTATGGGCATACTCATCTAATTATTTCCTCGGTGTGTCGGTACAGCAAATTCTTCCTCAAAATTTATATGTAACCACCTCAACAACCGCTGTGCAAAATAAAACGGTGCCGCATTATTTTGTTACAGGTGGCGTTAAGTTGTTTGTATCTGATGACATTACATTAATGCCTTCGGCCTTATTGAAATTTATAGCACCGGTTCCTGTTACTTTTGATGTGAATATGAAAATGTCGTTCAGAGATAAATTCTGGATAGGAGGCTCATATCGTCGAAATGACTCATACGCTGCATTGGTAGGGTTTAACCTGAGCTCGCTTATCAATGTTGGCTACTCTTACGATTTTACAACATCTGCATTAAACACTGTTAGTCATGGTTCGCATGAAATCGTGTTAGGTATCCTGCTTAATAATCGCTACAAAGTAACCTGTCCGCAACATACGTTTTAATCAAGGCGGGTTGGGTGCCGTGAAAGGCCATATGTCTTTTAAAGAGAGATACAGAATTACGATTGTGTATCTCTTTTTTATTTTCTCATCATTTTCTTAGTGATTATTTATTAGTCATAATAATTCATTGAATTGAAATTTAATTTCTTAAAAAGAAAAAAATTAAAACAATATAATTGTTTCATGGGTTTGTTTAATAACAACTAAAATAAAACCTATGAATACCAATAACGAAAACTGGGGAAACCAGGATAACAATCGCGATGATTTTGAAAACAATACCAATTCATTTTCTTTAAATGGGGATGAAGCTTATTCAAGTGGCGAGCTTGAAAGCGACGATGATGACCTTGATGAGACAGATGACATAACAAACTATGATGAAAAGCCTGAAGTAGAAAAAACTGAGGAAGAACATGTTGGAACCCATAGCCAACCGGAAATAAATCAGCCCGACAGGAGCGCCGATACTTCATTTAGTGAACAAACAGACGTAACCCCGCCGAATAAAAAAGAATTTCCTTCAGTTGGCCCCGCTAAAACCGACTTCGAGAGCCGTCCGCAAGGCCGTACTACAGGTAGAATGGTAGGTCATGAGCCAGGTACGGAAGGAATTTAATTAATGATAGGAGGAAAAGAATCATGAATGATTATAAAGATGATCATACAGCCTCGAGGCAGGAGAATATCAAAGAGGTAAAAAACAGTTCAATGTATTAAATGAAGATGGTAGCCTGGCCGATCTTCCGGATCAGGATGTTGAAGGAGCCGGTGCCGGAGATGGCACAATAGGGGCTCATTAATACCAAAATAAAGCCGCTTCATCAATAGATTATGGGGCGGCTTTATGTTAGATTGGGTAATGTTACAGGTATTGCTGGCTTTGCACGCTAAAAACAAAAAGCGCCGTAAGTAATTTACAGCGCTTTTGATTGATAATACTTAGCGGAGAGTTAGGGATTTGTTTACGTACCTATTTTTCGCTCTAAATTGATATTTTAAGGGTTTTCAATTTCGAACTCACCGATTTACTCACCACTTTTATTTTCGTGAAATTAGCTGCAAATGCTATATTCAAATTTACAATAATCGACGCTGAGTATCAAATCTAAATGGATTAAATGAATAGTAATAGGGTTAAAACAACAGGTGTTTTCAACAAAATGGTTTGCTTAAATAGTCATTGGTGCTGATTGGTGCAAAGTATATTGAGTTATATAATTTCCGCAGGGGGCATGAAAAATCATATAACCGGCTAACCTTCAATATCAATATTTGGGCTTTTGACACTGCTCACTGTGTACTTATCAAATTGGCACTAATTGACCTTATTATGCTATTAATATAATTATTAGGTTTTTTTAGATGTGTTAAGCAGCTATTCTAATGAGAATGTTAGACAAAGCAATGGTATGCTATCAGGTAGCAATGAGATATTTTAAATGCTGAGCTAGGTTAGTTAAAGAAGATAATCAGTTTAATCTCCGTTATAAATCAATGCTTTGTGTTTTCATTCTATTTAGAGGTTCCCAAATAGATCACCGCTATTTGTGTAGGTAATAGACTGGTGTAAAACAGGGTTGAGACATGAACAACACTAAAATCAAATATTATTGCTTTAATAAAAATTGCAGTGTTTCATTTATCAACACGATACTGCGCATACGAGGTAAATGTTTTGCAGGAGGACACCTTTGAAATCATGCAGGACCGCTCAAGTATGTGGGTTAGCTTTTATTTCATGGCTGGACCTGAAGTAAATGCCTTACTCTTTAAATCATCCTGTATATTGCCCGCTTCTTACTAGCAGAAATACCCGTGTAGTCCCCCAATTAGCGAACGAACTAAGCGTAAACGACAATTATCTTAAATGGAATTAGATTGTGCTTAAGAGATAGATAGTCTTTATAATCGATATTTTAATGCCTACAGAAGCTGTAATTAATTTTCGGGGCAAGGGTAAAAGGCTTAAAATGTATCCAAAATATCAAGAAAATCATAAATGGAAATCGGTGTAAAGTTAAGAACAGGTTAAAAGTGCTCATTTCTTTTTTATTTTAAGTTGAATGAAAAAAAAATAATTAGAAGTGAAACTATTTTTAAAAATAAACATTAACTACTTACAGCTCAAGCGATCTACCATATTTTCAAGCACTTCTCTTTACCAACATTGCTGTCATTACCTTAAGTGTGATTGCCATGGAAAAATTCCCTGAAGTGCCGACAATTAGTCAGCAGAGATTAACGAGGTCTGAAAAAACAGATTTATTTATTACTATTCTTTCCGACGTTCACAATTCAAAAGTCGCGTTGATCAATCATCTCCCTTTTTTCGTATCCAGAGCTTACGCTAAAGACGTTAAGTTGCTTCTTCTCGAATCCGCAACTATTATTAATGGCCAACTGATCAGGGTTTGTTTAACGAAGAATCTGTTAGGTTTAACTTTGACTACCCAAGCACCGATGTTAAACGGATGCCTTAATCTGGAACAATTCCTGAAAGAAAACATAAATAGCAAATCCCCCAAAACGGATGTCATTATCCTAACCCATCTCATCATAGCCGAAGGGATCGAGATAGACGCCTTCAGGGTACTTCTCAGTTTGGCAAAAAACATCAAGCCGAAAAGTATCGTCAAACTTATGTCTGTTTGTTGCAAGGAGGCTCATCAAAGTAAAAAAGCGCTGAAAGCCATGCTTGCTTTACACTAATCATACAACAAATTAAAATAAATTAATCTACATGGTTCCTATCTATTTTACCTTAAGTCCTCAGCTGTCTTTAATAATAATACCGGACACGCAGGCTCATCTCGACGGGCACACGATCATTACGCGTACCTACCACATCCATAAAAAGGACGAATCTCTCTCGAGAGAATTTTACCGTAACCTGGAGATACTGGGGATAAATCATAATGACGAACCAAGTTACATGGGCTATCTAACTTCGATGTACCAGGACGTATATACAGCTACACAAGAGATGGTGATTTGACCCTATCCTCTGACGAAATAGAGGAACTGATCGAACAATTAAACGAGGTCAGGGAAAACCCAGGCATGTGGCCGCGTCAGGAAGAATAACCTTACCTGCCGTAAGCGTAACCTGATTATGCCCGCCAATATCATAAACGCTTATCCAGCATTTTTAGAAATTACAAAAAGCTGGAAAGATCTTGCTCGAAAAATACCAAATTTTGGTTTAACAATGCGAAAGATATTCCTTCGCATTTGCATTTTGGGATTTATACCAGCGGCGGTGCGATAGACCCACTTTTATTTGTTAAGCCTCAAAATGAAACTCCGCCAGCTGTTACTGCACCCGTAGTAAAGCTGGCGACTATGGCAAGTTACAGTGCTATCCCGGTCACCATCAGCGCCGCAACAAAAAATTACTATATAGTAATCTATCCTGATAACACATCAGCAATTGTTAAGGCCTCGCAGATAAAGCCGCTTCCTGAGCGTACTGAAACTATCCGGTACCGGCGATCAATATATGACGCACCCGACAGCAATGCAGAAGAGATCACTGTGCTTAATGCTAAAGATAACGTTAAAATTAGAGGAATATTCAAAAGCTACCAGCTTATAGTTTTAGGAGATAAAACGGGCTGGACGAAAATATCCTCATCAAAAAAAACAGCGTCGAAATAAGTTCCGGCGCTGTGTTGAAATGCTTTTTCGAAAGTGCAATAACTATTGCGTACTTTTTAACGCCCAGGTGATAAGAACCGGTTGAAAAAATAACCGCGCTAACCTTTTGTTGGATGTGTTAAGCCCGAAAGCGTCCCGGTTATGCGTGTATTGCGCTATATTTCCTGGAAAAACAGCGGTGAAGAAACCCGCGGCAATTTTTCCCATAGTTTTTTCAGTATGTTTAGGACTGAGCGCCAAAGCCGCACCTAGTGCAATTTCAGCGAAGCCGGAGTAAATAACGGTATCATCTTTTTTCAATGGAACCCATTTGGGAACCTGTGCCCTGAAATCTTTTCGTGCAAAAGTAAGATGGCTGATACCGGCCAATACCAGGCTTGCACCTAACAACACACGCGCGGCGGTTTTAATATTTTCGTCTTTCATAATCATTTACTTTGCTACCTGATCCTTTATTCTTCCATCGAGCACCTTTATGGCAGACAGGTGCGCTTTAAGCGCAGGGAGTTGCTGTTGCGCAAACGCCTTGACCGCCGGATCTTTACCATTCACGGCATAATTTTCAAAAGTTTGTACCGTATTATTATGCCCTGCTAACATCCCGTGTACATACAACCTGTCAAAATCCGGACCTGCATTTTTCAGGTTGAGATCGGGTTGAATACTTCCTGTTGCCGCTGCGGGCAAGTTGTAACCCCTGCTTTTAGCGAGCTGTAACAATTGCTGCTCGGCCTGGGTATGATCTTTAACCATCATCTGGCCAAAAGAACGAACGTCGGCGAGGTTTGCTTTTTGTACAGCAAGTTGGCCTGCACTTGCTTCCTGCAGATTACCGATGCTGGCAACGATCAGAAAATGCCGGGCCGTGGTATCGGGATCGGGCTGCGGGATCTGTGCATGGACGGTGAAACCGCCAATGCACAGGAGTGAAATAAAAATCGCTTTTTTCATGCTCATCTGGATTAAGGTTGACCAACACCACCCGATGCACCATAAATCTGCCCGGAAGCAAAGCTGGCATCGGATGCTGCTAATTGTACATAAATAGAAGCCAGCTCTGCAGGTTGCCCCGGCCGGCCCAGCATGGTCCAGCTCCCAAACATTTGTTGTTTTTCGGGCTGCGCGCCACCACTGATCTGCAGGGCGGTCCAGATTGGCCCTGGCGCGACGCCATTAACCCTGATACCTTTCGGGCCTAATTGTTTGGCAAGGGATTTCACATAATTCATGGTAGCAGCCTTGGTTTGCGCGTAAGCATATAGGTCTGGCGACGGATCATATGCCTGCTCTGAAGTAGTGCCGATAATAGCTGAACCCGGCGGCAAATGAGGTAAAGCCTCACGGATGATCCAAAATGGCGCATAAATGTTGGTTTTCATGGTAGAATCAAACTCCTCGGTGGTCACATCTGCAATAGAATTGATAGACTGCTGCCTGCCGGCATTGTTAACTATAATGTCCAGACCGCCGAGGCCGCTGATGGCTTTTTGCACCAGTTGCTTACAGAAATCTTCGCTGCGCAGATCGCCGGGGATAGCGATAGCTTTACGCCCTTCTTTTTTAATCAGGGTGATCACCTCCTGTGCGTCCTGTTCTTCGGTAGGATAGTAATTGATCGCTACATCCGCACCCTCACGGGCGTAAGCAATAGCTGCCGCACGGCCCATGCCCGAGTCTCCACCAGTAATGAGGGCTTTTCGTCCCATTAACCTGCCCGACCCTTTATAGCTGGTTTCACCACAATCAGGTACCGGGTCCATTTTGCTTTGCAGGCCCGGCCATGGCTGGGGCTGACTCTTATATGGTGGTTTGGGATAAAGTTTAGTTGGATCGCTTATCTTTGCAGGGCCATCAACCGGTTTATTTAATGTTCCTGTGGCTGCCAATGCAGGCGAAACAGTGGCCGCTGCAATTGCAGCTCCCAAGCCGGCAACTACCTGTCGCCGGCTCATTTTATTTTCTTCGTTCATGTTAGTTTTCGGTTTATCTGTTATTTTTCCAGGCCTGCAGGTGTATTATCCATGATTAGGCCTGATGGCTAATTTTTATTTGCTGTTCCTGATCAACCGGCTGCTGCTGCTCATACATGGTATGTGCAACCGAACTGTCGGGCATTAGGTTACTCATGTTGACCTGAACTTTATTTTTAAAACCCGAGATCACGCGGTCATCGCCGGCCATCAATGCGTCGTAGCCATCCTTAGCTACACCCGCCGGATCGGCCAGGGCTTCTTTATCCTGTGCTATTTTGCTATCGAGCATGCCTGCTTTGTTAAAGAAGTCGGTATCAGTAGCACCTGGCATCAGGGCTGTTAACGTAATGCCTGAGTCTTTTAATTCCTCGCGAATTGCTGTAGTGAACGAAAGCACAAAAGCCTTAGTGGCGTGATAAACCGCCTGCCATGGTCCAGGCAGTTTGCCGGCAACAGACCCAAGGTTCAGGATTTTGCCCTCGCCGCGCCCAAGCATTTGTTTTACAAAATGTTTGGTCAGGATCACAGTTGCACAAACGTTCAGGTGGATGATATCCAGCTCACGTTCGATGTCATTATCCTGAAATAAGCCATATACGCCCTGGCCAGCATCATTAACCAGCACATCAACGGGCTGATCAATTTCCAGACATAAAGCTTTCGCTTCTTCCATTTTGGACAGGTCTTTAGATATGATCCTCACATCAACTCCGTAATTAAATTTGAATTCCTGTTGTTTTATTTCGAGTTCATCCTGATTGCGTGCCACGATGATCAAGTTATAATGATTTTGTGCGAAGAGTTTGGCCAGTTCATAGCCGATCCCGCTTGTCGCGCCTGTAATAAGCGCTGTTTTTTGTTGATTTTCCATAGGTAGATGAAGTGCTAATGCTTAATTTTCAATTTTTATAGGTTCGGTATTATCCGTTGGTTTCCTCCGTTCCCAGGGTTTCAAAACGACTTTCACGCAATCCTCTTCTTTTTTATCGAAGATCTCGTAACCATATGTCACTTCGCTTAGGGGTAGGGTGTGGGTGATTATATCGTCCAGTACTACTTTTTCTTCTTTTACCAGTTCAATTAAATGGTCGATGTAATTCAAAACCGGTGCTTGGCCCATTTTAAGGGTTATACCTTTATCGAACAAACGGTGCAGCGGGAAATTATCGTAAGTTGATCCGTAAACACCCATAATAGAAACTGTGCCCATCCGACGAACAGCCTTAAAAGCCATATCAAGTACTTTCATGCTGCCTACCTCGAAATTGATCAGGGCTTTTGCCTTATCTATAATGTTTCGTTCCGGTTCAAAGCCTACAGCATCCACGCAAACATCGGCACCGCGGCCGCCGGTCATTGCGCGGATGGCTTCAACAACGTCGACATCATTGGGATTAAGCGTTTCCACTTTATTTACCGCTTTAGCTTTCTCCAGGCGATAATTTAGTGGGTCTATTGCAATGACGCGGCTTGCGCCGTTGATCCAGGCTGCTTTCTGTGCCATCAACCCAACCGGGCCGGAACCAAATATGGCCACAACCTCGCCGCCTTTTAACTGCGCCCAATCGATTGCCGACCAGCCGGTAGGGAAGATGTCTGTCAGGAACAAAACCTGTTCATCGGTCATATTATCTGGTACAATTCTCGGGCTGATATCCGCATAAGGCACACGTACATATTCCGCCTGTCCGCCGGAATATCCTCCATACAGGTCTGTGTAGCCAAATAGTGCAGCGCCTTTCTGATCGGCCATGTCACCGCCAGGCCCATAATGTTTATAATTGGAATTTTCGCAGGCCGGAGAAGCATCATGTTGGCAGAAAAAGCAATGGCCGCAGGATATTGGGAATGGTACTACCACGCGGTCGCCTTTTTTTAATTTGGTCACGCCCTTACCAACTTCTTCAACAATGCCCATAAACTCGTGTCCCATTATCATGGGTTTTGGTTGCGGTACGCCGCCGCTCAGGATATGCAGGTCGGAACCGCAGATGGCTGTAGAAGTAACTTTTAAAATGACATCGTTATCCTGCTCCAATCGGGGATCTTTAACGGTATCGTAGCGAATATCGCCGGGTTTGTGAAATACTGCTGCTTTCATAGGAGAATTTAAGTTTTAATGTATTGATTTAACTTTAGGTAAAAATATTTGTTTTTTAATTTATCACGTAAATAAAATGATATGGCACACTTGAACCATTTTTAAGGTTTTCGGCCTTATTATAACTTAAGAAGATGATGATTGACTTCTTTGCTTCTTCTTACCGAGATCAGGAAAAGTAGGTTACTCAAAACCATCTCTTAAGGATGATACTAAGAAAATCGGTGAAAAGTAAGTTCGGTTTAAGTTTACCAACTTGAGTCAAGTAGCACTTTAACCATCGGCTTTGCTAAATCGTTAGGATAAAATAAATCCGTTTTTCGGATGGAGAAAATCGGAACTCAATTTATTTCAGCCGATTATTATAAATGAAATAACAAATAACGAAGGCCACCTTTCGGCAGCCTTCGTCAATCTTAAAAAATTATTCTGTTTCTGCAGCGGCAGCTTCGTTTACATAGTTTTCAGCTACCTGGGTAAGCAGAGAATCCGCATTTTTCTCCTCGGCGAGGGTTTCGTCGAGCAGGCTTTGTGCTTCGCTGAAGCCAAGGGTGCCAGCCAGCGTGCGCAAAGTTCCGTAGGACGCAATTTCATAATGTTCAACTTTTTGGGCTGCCGAAATGATCGCTACGTCGCGTACCTCGGTTCCTTTTTCGGTATCGCTTAACAGTTCTGTAGCCTCGGCCAAAAGCCCTTCCATTGCAAGGCATTTTTTCGCAGCCGCTTTTTCACCTACCGATTCGAATACACTTTCCAACCTGGTGATCTGGTTCTTTGTCTCTTCAAGGTGAGTGGTGATGGTCTGTTTCAGATCTTCAGATGTTGCGCCTTTAATCAGTTTAGGCAGGGCGGTAGCCAAATGCTTTTCGGCCCAATAAATATCTTTTAATTCGTCAACGAATAATTCCTTCAAAGCACTTTCGGCTTTGGGTGTGCGGCTTGCAGCTGCTGCAGTCGCTTTTTTGTTTGTTTTTGTAGGCATAATGTAGTTTTATAAATGTCAATTGATTTGATTTTGACTGCGGTAATCAATCGTTTTATATAAGTGCAATTACTATTCCATAAAGTTGTGTTGCTGCATCGATCCTAAGGATTAAGGTTTGCTCTTCCGGCGCAAACAGTCGCCTTCTTCTTTTTTGGTTGCTCATCTTTTTTTATGGACCAAGTGTGAGCGGATAGGAGAGCGATAGGGAGTGCAAAAGCAACGATAAGCGCAACGGCGATCTTTCGTTTTGATGTTTTTTTCATAGTGATAGGTATTTAATGTAGCGTAGTTTATGTTCTGGTGCTGCGAGTAACATCTTCCCGCGTTTTCATTAAATTATAGCGCATGGCATATTTAACCAATGCGGGAGTATTGCGAACACCGGTTTTATTGATCATGGATTGCCGGTGGCCCTCAACCGTTCGTTTACTCGTAAATAGTTGATTGGCTATTTCCTGGTTGGTACAACCGTCGGCAATCAATTGCAGTACCTCCATTTCACGTCCCGAAAATTCGATGTTAGGCTCAACAATAAGTGACGTCATTTCGGTACCCTTTAAAAATAGGAGGGTAAGCCTTGATGCGAGTTGCGTGCACATATAGTATTTACCCTGATTAACCTGACCGATGGCAAAAATCAGTTCGTCCCGCGCAACCGATTTGGTTAAATAACTTTTTATCCCCGATTTAAACGCGTCAATCAGATAGTGTTCCTGGTCTTCCATGGTAAACATGATAGTTTTGATGAAAGGGAAATTCCGGCTGATATGCCCGGCCAACAAAATCCCGTTAATGCGTGGCAAGTGCACATCGGTAAGAACTACATCAGGCACAACACCCGCACTTATTAAATCGATTACACTTTCACCGTCTGACGCCTGGGCAAGCACTTCAAATCCAGGTTCATTATTCAACAAGTTTTTTACACCGGCCAAAGTATGTTCATTACCATCTGCTATCAGCACACGTATCATATTATTTTTTTGAGAAAAAAAATTGAATTTTTATTCGGCAAATTAATCACCGGTTAGCCGGTAGGTATCGGAATGGTATTAATTTAATAATGATTTTTTTTCTTAAATGTTTCATAATTTAAAAATTTAGAAATATTGAAACAGATTTTATTAGCGAGTGCGGTCAGAGTTACGAGTCAATTTTATATTATTGTCTCTCTTAATTATTACCGACTTTCAGTAGCATCTAACTAAAAACATACAACAGGTAGTTTACACGAACTTTTCACGTATATACCGTACAAACAGCATTCACTTCTGTCATGTTGTCATTGAAGCGTTTAAACAAAAGAAACGCTTCTTACATTGACAACATGAAGATATTTACCTGGCACATACACGGAAGTTACCTGTTCTATTTATCGCAGGGTAATTATGAAATTTACATACCGACGAGCGCTGAAAAAGCAGAGGGCTATTACGGACGCGGAGAAACCTTCCCTTTTGGCCCGAACGTGATTGAAATACCTCATGATGAGGTAAAGAACCGGGAATTCGATTGCATCCTTTTTCAAACCAATCAAAATTACCTGGCAGACCAATACGAGATCTTATCTGAAGAACAACGCGCGCTGCCAAAAATCTACCTTGAGCACGACCCTCCGCGCCAGCACCCAACCGATACCAGGCACTTAATTAACAACCCGGACATTACTCTCGTGCATGTAACGCATTTTAACCGTTTGATGTGGGATTGTGGCGATACGCCTACGATGGTCATAGAGCACGGCGTTACAGATTATGGTGCGATTTATAGCGGTGAACTCGCCAAAGGGATAGTTATTATCAATAATCTGCCCTCCCGCGGCCGCTTATTAGGTTTTGACGTTTTTAAAACCGTAAAGGAAAAAATTGCTGTGGACCTGGTGGGTATGGGTACGGGCGAATGGGGACTCGGCGAGGTGCTGCACCCGCAACTCCCGGCGTTTCAATCGAAATATCGCTTCTTTTTTAACCCTATCAGGTATACCAGCCTGGGCTTGGCCATATGTGAGGCTATGATGATGGGAATCCCGGTTGTAGGACTTGCCACCACCGAATTATCTGCTGTAATTGATAACGGTGTGAATGGCTATATCCATACCGATGTTGATTACCTGATTGAAAAAATGCAGCAATTGCTTCACGATCCTGGACTGGCCGCTGAAATTGGAGCAAGGGGACGGGAAACAGCGATTGCGCGCTTCAATATCAACCGTTTCGCTACCGATTGGAAGCAATTATTTGAAAAGGTAAGCAATCCTTTAAGACTTATTGATACCGAAACAAAATTGATGTACCATGAATAACCTTCCACTAAAAATTGCCTTTATCAGCGAACATGCCTCACCATTGGCTTGTCTTGGCGGCGTAGATACCGGGGGCCAGAATGTTTACGTGGCACAACTGGCAAAACACCTGGCAGACCAGGGGCACATTATTGATATATATACCCGGCGTGAAGATAACAGGGCGCAAACTGTAGTGGAGTGGGTACCTAACGTTCGGGTTATCCATGTGCTTGCAGGCCCGTCAAGGATCATCCCGAAAGAAGAAATCCTGACCATCATGCCCGAGTTTGCCCGTTGGATGCAAAATTTTATAAGTAGAGAAAAACTGAATTACGATCTGGTACATGCAAATTTCTTCATGTCAGGCCTGGTTGCTATGAAACTAAAGCTAAAAATGAGGATCCCTTTTGTTATCACCTTCCACGCACTTGGGCATGTAAGACGTTTGCATCAAAAAGAAAAAGATCTGTTTCCGGAAGAGCGCTTAGCGATAGAAACGGTGCTTTGTAAAGAAGCAGACCAGATCATCGCGGAGTGCCCGCAGGACAGGGAAGACCTTATGGAATTTTACCAGGCCGACCCCGATAAAATCGCAATTGTGCCCTGCGGATTTAGCCTGGCAGAGTTTTACCCTATTAGTAAAAACATAGCGCGTAAAATGCTGCAGATAAAACCTGACGAGAAAGTGTTGCTGCAACTTGGCCGTATGGTGCCGCGCAAAGGCATCGACAACGTGATCCGCTCCATAGCATCACTCAGCAAGAAAAGCGCTGAAAAAGTCAGATTGCTGATTGTTGGCGGAGATCAGGATAATATGACCGAATCGTCATGCCCCGAATTTAAACGGCTATCAGATTTGGCCACCTCTTTAAGGGTTGCAGATAAGGTGCATTTTGCAGGTAAGAAAAACAGGGAATACTTGAAATTTTATTACGCTGCTGCGGACGTTTTTATTACTACGCCCTGGTACGAACCGTTTGGCATTACACCGCTTGAGGCTATGGCTTGCGGTACTCCGGTTATCGGTTCCAACGTAGGCGGCATCAAATATAGTGTGGTTGATGGTATTACAGGCGCGCTCGTGCCACCTAAAGATGCAATTGCGCTTGCTCGAAAAATAGATGAACTTATGGCCGATGATAGTGTGTTAAGCGAGATGGGGCAAAATGCCTTAAAACATGTGAATGCTAATTTTACCTGGAAAAAGGTGGCCGAAGAAATTGAATTGGTTTATAAAGTGGCATTAAGGCAAACTGCCAATCCGTTCGCCCGTAAAAATACTACACGTATTAAAGCTGCCTGATATGAATAAAGCAATTTTCTTAGACAAAGACGGCACACTGATACCGGATATCCCTTATAATGTCGACCCTGATAAGATAACCCTAACTGGGCATTGTATAGAGGGCTTGCGAATATTGGCCGCAACAGGCTACAAGCTAATCCTTGTTTCCAATCAATCCGGTATTGCAAGGGGATATTTCAGCGAAGCTCAGCTCTTGTGGGCGATAAAACGCTTGTATGAATTGTTTGAAGCGGAGGACATCAGGCTTGATGCCTTTTATTACTGTCCCCATCACCCGCAAGGAACCGCTGACGGTTACAACATCAGCTGCGATTGCCGCAAGCCAATGCCAGGGATGCTGCAAAGCGCCGCCATGGAGCATCAACTTGATCTTGGCCGGTGCTGGATGATAGGAGATATCCTTAACGACGTGGAAGCCGGGAACCGTGCAGGATGTAATAGTATTTTAATTGATAACGGAAATGAAACCGAATGGCTTGACGGGCCATACCGGCAGCCGGAATTTAGTTGCAGCAATATCAATGAAGCTGCAACGTACATTTATAATTATAATTTATCAGATGTCGGGCTGGAACAGCGTTAGAAATATTTTATGTATCCGCCCTGATAATATGGGCGACCTGATCATGAGCGGTCCTGCATTGCGCAAACTTAAGCAAGGGTTAGACGCCCGAATCACGGTATTAACATCATCTATGGCAGCGGGCGTGGCACCATTTATGCCCGAGATCGATGATACTATAATTTTTGATCTGCCATGGGTCAAAACTGCTAATGCTGAAGGACCAGAGACCTTGTTGAAGTTAATTGGGGGGCTTAAAGAATATAATTTTGATGCCGCAGTGATTTTTACGGTTTACAGTCAAAATCCGCTGCCTTCGGCGATGATCGCTTACCAGGCAGGAATATCCAGAGTACTGGCCTATTGCCGCGAAAACCCGTATGGTTTGATAAGTGATTGGGTGCCGGACGAAGAACCTTTTCAATATATTACCCACCAGGTTGAACGGGATTTAAAACTGGCTAACTATGTTTGTGATGCAAACATCGACAAGCGTTTGAAACTAACAGTCAACGATGCCGACTGGCCCTCAATTGCAGATCAGTTGAAACAAACAGGATTAGACCCTGATAAACCATGGTTGACCCTTCATGCCGGGGTGAGTGAAATAAAAAGACAATTTCCAGAAAGACTTTGGATTGAAACTGCGGTGCAATTAATATCACAAGGCTACCAGGTATTACTCACCGGTTCGGTCGGGGAAAAAGAACTCATAAACCGTTTGCAGCGCAAAATAGGTCTGGGTGCGTATAATGTAGCGGGATTATTCTCAATCAAACAATTGATCATCCTTGTTTGTCATACTCCTTTATTGTTATCAGTCAATACAGGCGTAACTCATATAGCCGCGGCGGTTGGCACACCGGTAGTTGTTTTATATGCGCAAACCAATCCGCAACACACTCCTTGGATGGTGCCCAGCGCGGTAATGGAGTTTCCTGTACCTGATGGATTGAAAAGTAAAAATGGCGTCATCCGTCAGGTCGATGATATCGTTTACAGCGATCCGGCACCGATGCCCCAACCTGCGATTATTGTAGATCGCGTGATCGGCCTGATCAGGCCACCTGTTGTATCAGGTCGACAGTTTCACGATATACAACGTGAAAATCCGGAGCTTTCAGCCAATCGATAGTGCGGTGACGGTAGGTATCTAATGGTCCCCAGCGGTGTGGTTCACCATCCATACTGATCACTACACTTGGTGTCTTAAACGCAGCCGCTAAGTGTGATACACCGGTGCAATTTGAAATAAGCAAGGCAGCATCCCTGATCAATGCACCAACCGCACCCAGCGATGTTTTTCCGGTGGTGTCGATAGCGGTGTTTTTCATCTGACTGATCACAGCATTGGTAATGTCCGTTTCATCATTTGTACCGGTAATTACCGCATGGTAACTTTGGTCGATACAAAAATCGGCAAGTGCTGCGAAATAGTTAACCGGCCATTGCCGCCATGATCCTCGTGAGCCGGGGTGGATACAAACGTATCGCTGCGGTTCTATCAGTAGGTTTAATTGGCCCAACTCCACCAGGTCTGCTTCTGATAGGGGGAACTCAAGCTCATTACCCAGGTTGGCGATGCCCAAATGCTCCATCAAAGCGATATGTCGGTCTATTTCAGAGCCGTAGTTTGGATAATCTAAAAAGAGCCCGTTATCCGGCGCGTAGTGTCCATCGGTTTTAAATCCTGCGACATGCCGTGCGCCAAATAATTCCATCATGGGGTTCACAACAGAGCCACTGCCTTGCATCTGCAACAACAGATCAAATTGTTCTGCCTGCATGCGATCAATGAAAGCGGGAAATATCTTTACGTCGAAATCCTGTTCCGGCAACCCGGGATAACCGGGAAAATGGAAAAAGCGATCAAAATAGTGATCGAAGCGTTTGGTAAAGCCTTTTGCCCATGGCAAACCTAATAAAATAATTTCAGCATGCGGATAAGCGCGTCGCAGCGCGCGGATAGCAGGGATGGTACATAACAGATCGCCCAATTGGAGCGCCCTGAAAATGCCAATTTTTTTTATTTCCTGAACAGGTAATTTCATGTTTAAATAAATAATACGCGGTATTTAAAAGCCCCATACCATTGCCAATAAATGGAATAAATAGGTATGAGTAACGATGTAAAGATCATTTCAGCCACATGCCTGAGCGAACGGCTGGTACGGTACAATCGCCTGGCGATGAAATAAGTAGTGAGTATTAACCAACCCATGCCCCCAAATGCTATAAGCAGAGAAGCATTTGAGAATAACCCGATGATAAAAACCATAAAACAGGCAATGATCAGGTAATATAAAATAGGGGGCTTGGATTGGATTTTAACACGGTAAAGTGCCGGGAATTTTTGATAAAGTAATGCATTAAATAAGGTTTTCTTTTGCTCTTTCAGGCTGACACCCCAACTTGCCTGGCGTACAGGATGAACTACAGTTGCCTGATTGATCTTTTTGATATCAATATGATGGAAGATCAGTTTGAATTCCAGGTCACTGTCTTCACGCCATGCCATGCTAAACCGTTCGTCAAAACCGCCGGTAATAAACAGGGCGAGTTTTGTACAGGCACAGTTAGCGGTAACAAAATCGGCGGTTTCCAGGCCAGCTGTGTTAAGTTCGTAGTCGGTAGGGCGCTTGCCCCTCGGTACAATAACACGACCGGTAAATGCCTGCTCTCTGGTGGGATCAGCTTCTGCAAGTATGGCGTTAAGCCATGTACTATTGGGCTGACAATCATCATCGGTAAATGCCACAACAGCAGCTTTGGCGGTAAGCCAGCCGAGGTTTCGGGCAGCGGCCGGTCCTTTTTTATCCGGCAGGCAGAAATAACGGATATTCAGTAGTCCGTTAAATTCACTCACGGCTGCTTCGGTCTCCTGATCGGGGCCATCGCTTATTACCAATACCTCAAATTCCTGTTTATTCAGCAACTGCAACTGAAGCGCTTTCAGGCATTTTCCGAGTAATTGTGGTCGCTTGTATGTTGGGATTACTACTGATATCTGCATTTTTTTCAATTATAAATGAACCAATGATCAAAGCATCAAAGGGGGAACTCCAAAAACATTCAATGGCATCGCGTGGTGTACAAACTATAGGTTTACCAAGCGTATTGAACGAAGTATTAATCAGTACAGGAACGCCGGTTTTACGATAGAAGGCCTTTAGCAGATTATAGTATTTTTTGTTTTGCTGTTCGTTCACTGTTTGTATCCGTGCTGTGCCATCGGTATGTCGCACAGCAGGGATCCGGTCGGCTTTATCCGCTTTTACATCGTATATAAATAACATAAAAGGCGAATAATCGGCACCTTCAAACCAGTTGCCGGCTTCCTCTTCAAGCACAACCGGTGCTACAGGCCGGAAATCTTCCCGATCCTTAACTTCGTTCAAGCGTGCCTGCATATCGGGATTGATAGGCGAGGCCAGTATGGAGCGGCTACCCAAAGCCCTTGGGCCAAATTCCATCCTGTTTTGATACCAGCCTATAATTTTATCCTGTGCAAGCACCTCAGCCGTTTCTTCGGCAACATTTTCCATGCGGCGGTATGGCAATTTGCACCATTTCATGAATTTTTCAATTTCATCGTCGCTGTATTCCGGCCCCCAATAGGCATGGTCCATCACAAACTCACGTTGATTGCTTTTTCGCTGCTGTGCGTCTATCCATAATGCGGCACCTAAAGCGGTACCATCATCCCCGGATGCCGGCTGCACCCAGATATTGTTAAATACTTTGGCATCTCTTATACGCGCATTGGCCACACAGTTAAGCGCCACGCCGCCTGCCATGCATAAATTTCCGGAGCCGGTTTCTTTTTGCAGCCAACTGCTGATGTCCAGCAAAGTCTCCTCTACTACCAATTGCAGTGAATGCGCGATATTGAAATGATGGGATGTAAATTCATGATGGCTCAAGCGTTGCGGTCCAAATCGTTCTGTGAAATTTTGATTGGTAATAGTGTATTGACCATTAGCGCTCAAGGTGATCATCTCCCGAAAATCCTTTACAAAATCGGTATTGCCGTAGGAGGCCAAAGCCATTACCTTGTATTCGTCAGAGGAGTGCAAGAAGCCCAAGTGGTTTGTAACCTGTTCGTAAAGCAAGCCCAAAGAGTGCGGCATATTCACCTGGCCTATGCGCGTTAGCTGTTGCCCGCTGCCAAAATTATAAGTTGTTGTAGCCAGTTCGCCACGCCCGTCAACGGTCATTACCGCGGCCTCATTAAAGGGCGAGCAGTTAAAGGCACTGGCGGCGTGGGCCACATGGTGCTCTACATAATGCCATTGCTCCGGTTTTATATTTGCGCCTATAAAGCGTTTTTGAAGATGATGAGGATAACCATCATTAAGCTGCGCGCGCGCGTTCATAATGGAAGATAAAAACAGCGGGTCCCATACGTTCAACCAATCATTGTTATCAATTTTTCCGCCGTTTTCAAATGGTATCTCTATGGTTGATTTACCACGGTATTGTTCGCCAACCAATAGATAAGGATCGAATGAATAAGCTACATGATTTATATCGTTGATATGAATGTCGGCTACGCGCAGGCAGTAATCAATGGCATGAAAGGGCAATTCCCAGGTTGAAAATGGTACCGGCCTTTTGCCATGTTTAAAGTGGGTGAACCTTTCCTCCTCCGCAGCTGCGATTAGTTGTCCATCTTTTAATAAACATGCCGCCGAGTCGTGAAAAACGGCATTTATTCCTAATGTGTACATACTTTGTAGTTTCTAACCTGTTTGCTTTCAGCTTAAATAACATGGACACTGTTCATGCAGTTTTTAGCATCTCCCGAGCAGATGGTAAAATAGGTATGCGGATATAAAGGTTTATTTATTAAGTATTTGAAAATCAATACTCTGTTATATTATTCTTGCTGTAGTTAGTTTGAAATTCAGTAGTTATCACGATCATTTAACGTAGTTTACGCAATTACAGGAAGAGATGATTTTGTTAGTCAATGATAATCGAAACGGCTATTTTGAAAAAATATCGAGTACTTATCCGGGTTGATATGTGTTTTTATACATCGATGTAAAAATCCCTAAGCCGAACTTTGGCAAAAGCGGGAAACTGTGTTTTTTTTTCGTTTACCTAAAAAGCAAAATGCCATTCTTAGATCATGTATTGCAAATTCCATCGTATGGTTGGAAAGATCCTGCCGGGGTCCTGGTTAAACCAACCTCCGGACAAATTTTAAAAGAGTTTTTTTCCAGGTTAAATCTTTTTAGGACCCGTAGAAACTGGCTTCCGGCATTCAGCTGGATAAAAGTGATTTGCTTATCGGTTTTTTTTGTGATGTTCTTGGCATATTATCTAAGTTGGTGGACACTGTTGGCGGCGTTTGTATACGGCATGATCATTATGGGCACACACGGTACCATCTGGCATCACCGGTATTGTACCCATGGAGCCTATAAATTTCGTAACGGTTTCTGGCGCTTTGTTACCCAAAATCTCACCATTAATGTGATCCCCGAAGAAATTTATGTGATCTCCCACCATGTTCACCATTCTAAATCAGATCAACCCGGCGACCCTTATAATGCGCAGGCCGGTTTTCTTTATTGCTTTTTGGCCGATGTTAACCATCAGCCGATCGCTAAAGATCTGAGCGAAGGCGATTATAACAGGGTGCGGTCTCTCATGAAACATACAGGAGTAAAAGCCAACACCTATGCACAATACCAGCAATGGGGCTCGTACGTTAATCCTTACAGGGCTGTATTATCCTGGATTCTGAACTGGGGTTTCTGGTATGGGGCATTTTACCTGGTGGGTGGAAATGCACTTGCGTTTTGCCTGTTTGGAGCTGCTGGCTTCTGGGCGGTTGGGGTGCGCACTTTTAATTATGACGGCCACGCCAAAGGGAAGGATAAACAACGCGAGGGGACGGATTATAATCAAAACGATAAATCAATCAACCAGTTATGGCCAGGTCTGGTAGCAGGCGAGTGGCACAACAACCATCATTTATATCCAAAAAGTGCCCGTAGTGGTTTTAAACCACACCAGGTTGATCTGGCCTGGTATTATATCAGGATGATGAATTGGCTGGGTGCGGTCACCGAGTACCGCGATAACAAGAAGCAGTTTTATGAACGTTACTTTCTGCCACATAAAAATGCCAACCTAAATCAATAACCACAGTAACTTAATTATCCAAATCAACAGCCTGTAATGAATGATCCCACAAACGATAAAAAAACATCCGGCCCTGTATTAAATCAGGATCAGCTTCGCATCTTTTTCATTAATCATTTGAACCGGATTTTCTGTGCTAAATCGCATTTGTTTGAGCGATTGCCCGAACTTACGGAACATGTGCATTTCCAGGATCTGAAACATGCTATTTTAGAGACCTGGGAAGATATTGGCAAACAGGTTGCCCGTATTGAAGAGATTTTTACGCTCCTTGACGAAGTGCCTTCTTTAAAAAACTGCGAAGAACTGATAGGCTTTATGGAATCAGGTTTTTCAGGTATCTATCATAAAAAGGAAGAAGCTGAACTACGTGATCTATCGCTATTATTTTACCTGTCTCTTATTGAAAGTGTAGAACTTGCTTCCTTTCAACTGTTACAAATGGCTTCTATAAAAATGCCTAATAAGCAGATCCAGCAGTTGTTGAAAGAAAATTTCGACGAATCAAAAGCAGACCGGAGCTTATTCGTCCAGATAGCTGCACGGTACATCAATTAATTTCATCGAAACAATGGGAGGGATCAACAAAGTTATGCTGGTAGGGAACGTTGGAGAAGAGCCGGCACTTCGTTATATCAACAACGATATTGCTATTACAAGTTTCCAATTGGTTACTGCAGAGCGTATAATAAAAAACGGAGTCAAAACCGAGCATACTGAGTGCCATAATATTGTGATGTTGCGCGGTGTTGCGGAGCATGCGTTTAAGGTGTTAAAAAAAGGCAAATTGATTTGTGTGGAAGGCAAACTTCAAACCCGCTTTTTAGATGATCCTTCAGGCATGATAAAAATTACCGAGGTTGTAGCTATGTATTTCAGGTTGTTGGGCAGAACCAGCGATTTTGAAGAAGTGCCGGATAGAAAAGGCGTATGATAGCGTATTTGGAAAAAACCAGGATCTCCGATGCAGAACTTTGTCTATTGATACAACGCGGTGAAAAAAATGCTGCGGAAATACTATATGATACTTATGCGGGTTTTCTTTTCCTGAGTATTATTCGCATAGTACGAAACAAGGAGCTGGCAAAGCGGGTTCTCGAAGAAACGTTTAAAAAAATTTGGCATTCGATACCTGATTACGAAATAGACAAAGAGCGAATTTATACCTGGATGAAAGCGATAGCCTACGACTCAGCTAAAGAAGCTTTATCTCAACTCAATAAATGAAAATAATATCAAAGATATTCAGACCGGAAAGTGGTAAAATAGTCGTGATTGGTACATCTGCCGGTGGCATGAGCGCTTCCATAAAATTATTGCAACAATTCCCGATAGATTTTCCGGCACCTATACTCATTGTACAACATATATCCGGCGACGCTTCCGGCGATGCCCTCTTGCAGGCATTAAATGAAAGTATTGAGCTTAAATGCGTTCATGCAACGCAAGATGCTCCCCTTGAAAACGGAAAGGTGTACCTGGCGCCATCCGATCATCACCTGATGGTATCTAAAAGCGGGCAGGTGCAGATAACAAAAGGGGCGCAGGAAAACCGATCAAGGCCGGCCATCGACCCCTTGTTCCGTTCTGCAGCGGTTGCTTTTGGCAACCGTGTAACCGGCATCGTACTTACCGGATATCTGGACGACGGCACAGCTGGCCTTATTGCCATTAAACGATGTGGAGGTACCTGTATCATACAGGACCCTAACGACGCGGAATACCCGGATATGCCGCAAAACGCATTGAACCAGGTAAAAACTATCTACCGGTTGCCGATAGCAAAAATGGGATCTGCGCTCACAAAAATATTGGCAGCCCCGGCAAAAAAGCAAGTGAAGATTCCGAAGGATATTGAACTGGAAGTTAGGATAGCCGAGCGTGTTCTTAGCGACCTTGCCGCAGTAAATGAACTGGGCCATCAGGTACCCTTTAACTGCCCAGGTTGTGGCGGCGTGCTGTGGAAAATAAAAGAAGGCTCATTTTTACGGTACCGCTGCCATACCGGTCATGCTTACACCGCGGCAAGTTTGGTAGCCGAGCAAACTAATAAAATTGAGGAAACGATGTGGGTGGCGTTACGGATGTTTGAGGAGCGGCGAAATTTGCTCACCACGCTCGCCAAAGGACAAACAGGAGCCGCCGCACGTTCTGCCGAAGAACGCGCCGCTTTGTCGCAGGTTCATATTGAAAGGATCAGGGCAATTTTACTCGCTGATGATAAGGCTACTAAAAGCGACCTGCCTTCATAGCTTGCTTTAAACAGCATGGATAGCAGATTGCTGTCGAATTTAATTACCTTTAACCTTACAAATCAAACCAGGCGGAAACCAGATGGTCAAATCAAGAAAAGCTGTCGTACCGGAAATAGCTCAAAAAAAAAAGCGGGTAAAGGCCGGCGGTAAAAAGTCAAAATCGTTTCCGGTTATTGCCATCGGCGGTTCAGCGGGTTCTTTTTCAGCCTACGAAAAGTTTTTTGCAAACATGCCTGCTGATAGCGGTATGGCCGTTGTAATCATTATGCACCTTGATCCGCTGCACAAAAGCCAGCTTTCTGAAGTGATGCAGCGTTATACCGCCATCCCGGTAATTGAAGCCACCGATGGCATGGCAATCGGGCCGGATCACATTTATATCATCCCATCCAATAAAGATATGGGTATCCATAATGGTAAACTCCTGCTGTTAGCCGCGTCAAAACCGGAGGGAGTGAGGCAACCAATCGATTATTTTTTTCAAAGCCTGGCTAATGATCAGTGGAACAGATCGGTAGCTGTAATTTTATCAGGAATGGGTGCTGACGGGGAAACCGGCATCCGGATGATCAAGGAAAATCTGGGCATGACGATAGCCCAGGACCCGCAAACCGCGGACTACGACAGCATGCCCCTGGCAGCGATAGGCACCAACCTGATTGATTATGTGCTTGCCCCTGAAGAAATGCCGTTAAAGATCATTCAATACCTGAACCATCCCGTAATAGCGGAAGAAGTGGATGACGACCTGAAGATGTCATTAAAAAACAATAATGCCATTAACAAAATATTGATGTTGCTGCGTTCTCAAACGGGTAATGATTTTGCGCTGTATAAAAAATCTACCGTTACACGCCGGATAGAACGCAGGATAGCCTATTACCAGTTTACAGATTACGCGCATTATGCGGCATACCTTAAGGATAACCCGGAAGAGATTGATAATCTGTTCAATGAACTTCTGATAGGGGTTACCAAGTTTTTTAGGGACGCCGAGGCTTTTGAATCCTTAAAACAGTTGCTGAAAGAACTGATAGGGCGAAAAAAAGTGGATGAGCCCGTTCGCGTTTGGATAGCGGGCTGTTCTACCGGCGAAGAGGCGTATTCTGTTGCTATGCTGCTGGTGGAATGCTTTGAAGAACTCAAACGGATAATTATGCCGAAGGTTCAGGTTTACGCTACAGATCTTGATCCGGCCGCCTTGGAGCATGCACGAGCCGGCCTTTATCACGAAAACATTGTAGCCGAAGTTTCGGCCGCTCGCCTGAAGAATTTTTTCACCCGCGAGGACGACCGTTATCGTGTAAAAAAAGAACTGAGAGACCTTGTGGTATTTGCGCAGCAGAACCTGATCAAAGATCCGCCATTCATCAAACTCGACCTGCTTTGCTGTCGAAATATGCTCATCTACTTTACACCGGAGCTTCAAAAAAAGATCATCCCCTTGTTTCACTATTCCCTTAATCCAGGCGGAATTATGTTCATGGGACCGGCCGAAACGATAGGCGGCTTTACTGACCTGTTTCGTTCGCTCGATCCTAAATGGAAATTATTTGGGCGGCAGGAAGGTAACATCGCGCTGCGTGATATGATCGACTTTCCCTACCAGGCATCCAAACAACCTTTACACACAGTAAAACCTCATGAAGTGAGTACCACCAAGCAAAAACGTTCTTTTACAGATATTTTTAATAAAGTACTGATCGACAAATTTCTGCCGCCTTCGGTGCTGGTTAACGAAAAGGGTGATATCCTATATAATAACGGCAATACCGGCAAATACCTGGAACTGCCCCGCGGCGAAACAGTAGCGAATAATATTTTAAAACTGGCCCGCGAGGAACTAAAATACGCTTTATCCAGTAGCTTACAGCAGGCGCTTAAAAGCGGCGATACACAGGTAAGAGAACATATCACCTTAAAAGATGGCAAATATAGCCACTTGGTAAGCATACGGGCTACAGCTGTACGGGAGCATGAAATGCCTGCGCTGGTAATATTTGTATTTGAAGATCATGGACTGATAGAAGTAAGTAAAAAAGCGCAACATCTGTCGTCATCGGACGGAGATGCAATGGCTGAGGCGTTAAAAAAAGAATTGGTTTATACCAAGCAGCAGCTAAACACTACTGTTGAGGAAATGGAAAGCTCGATGGAAAAACTCAGGCTAAGTAATGAAGAATTACAAAGCACTAACGAAGAATTGCAGAGCACCAATGAGGAATCGCTGACCACGAAAGAAGAAATGCAGTCGTTAAACGAGGAACTCATGACCGTGAATAGCCAGTACCAGTTAAAAGCGGAAGAACTGACCAGGCTGAACAACGATATGAAAAACCTGCTGGACGCAACGGAAGTTTGTACGCTGTTTCTTGATAATGATTTGAATATCCTCCGCTACACCCCGCAGGTGCGCCATTTATTCAACCTCATCGCAAGCGATGTTGGGCGGCCTATCAGTCATGTGGTATCTAACTTCGAAAAACCTATAAATGAGGATGAAATCCGTGAGGTGATTGATAAGTTGACCATTAAGGTTACAGACTTGCGTACCAGGGATAACGAATGGTACCGCGTGCGGATCATGCCTTATCGTACCCTCGATAACTACATTTCGGGTGCTGTATTAACCCTTACTCAAATAACAGACTTTAAGCTTATGGAATCAAACCTTGAAGTTTTGAAAGATTATGCCGCATCCATCTTAAATGATCTTCCGGAGGCTACCATTCAAATGAACAAGAATTTTGTTATTATAAGTGCGAACGGAACAGCGCTGAAGTTGTTTAAAATAACCCAACATGATCTTCAGGGAAAAAACGCGGCGGAGCTTTTAAAGAAACTATGGAAAACAGAAGAGGCCGAACTGTTGTTAAGCCAGTGTTTAAATGAACGGAAGGAAGTATCAGCAGCCGTAACTACCAAAACCAGGCAGCCTAAAATATACCAGCTGAACGCCCGCCCATTTTTCGAGCAAACGGAAACAACGCCTTTAATCGTATTAAGGATCAATGAAAGTCAAAGCAGCGCATAATGATCTGTTAACAGAAGTAAGCGGGAAATCGCTTAATGAAATGCGCCTGCAAAAAGTGCTGGAAGAACTGCATTTGCACCAGGCCGAACTGGAAATGCAGAACGATGAGCTTCGCGTAGCCAATGAAAAACTGGAGATGCAACATCTCAAATTTTCCGGAATTTACGACCTCGCACCAATTGGCTATTATATCCTTAATAAAGACGGCCTGGTTAGTGAAGTGAACAATGCGGGCATCTCGCTATTGGAAACCAGTAAGGGTAATATTATCGGCAACAGGCTGCAAAGTTTCGTGGCCCCCGAATACCGGGATACTTATCACCTTTTTTTTCGTGAAATTTTGAACAGCGGAAGAAAGCAAAGTCGCCAGTTAAAAATGTTGTCCAGAAGAGGTTGTGTGTTTTACGTGCAGATGGAAGGCATAATGGTTAACACCGTACGGAATTTACCGCTTCAATGCGATATCGCGGTTATGGATATTACCGAAAGGGTTGAGGCGGAAAAGGTATTGGCCAAAACAAAAGAGCGGTTGGAGTTGGCCCTGGAAGCTTCATCATCAGGTACCTGGGAATTGGAACTGGATACCATGAAGTTTTACCTGGATGAGTTTAATTATCAAACCTGTGCCATACCCGGAGGTAAATTTGACGGCCGGTATCAAACATTTATTGGGCTCATCCACCCGGACGATCGCCTTGCTGTCGATCAGCAGTTTCGCACCGCGCTTAATAATCAGAAGTCTATTGATCTGGTTTGCCGCTTTGATAACCAGAGCGGTAATACGCGCTTTGCCAGCATCCGCGGACATGTGATCACCGAACCCGGACAACCAAACAGGTTTGTGGGGATCATGATGGACATTACTGCAAAAAAAGACCTTGAACAGGAAGCTGTCCGCGTTAAACACGAGCAGCAGAGGAATATAGCGCTGGCAACTATTCACGCGGAAGAAAATGAGCGTTTGCGGATCAGCGAGGCTTTGCATGATAGTGTGAGCCAGCTGTTATACGGCATTAGGATAAAGCTTGGCACTTTATTGGATTCGGACAATGCGGCAGAAGCACTGAAGGGCGTTTATAAACTGCTTGATATGGCCGTTTTAGAAACGCGGAATATCTCTTTCGAACTGGCACCGGCTATCCTGAGTGATTTTGGGCTCCGGGCGACTATAGAGGAAATGGCCAGTCGCTTAACCACGCCGAAGATGATCATCAAAACCAAGCTTATGAGGCTAAACGAGCGGATGGATTTACCTGTGGAATCTAATATTTTCAGAATCTTGCAGGAACTGGTCAATAATGCCATGAAGCACTCGGGAGCAAGTTTGATCATTATTGAAGTGAAAAAAAACAAAAATGTTGAATTAACAGTTTCCGACAATGGAAAGGGTTTCGAGATCGGCAAGCCGGGAGATATTACCTCAGGATCGGGGCTTAGCAGCATCCGGAACAGGCTAAGCCTCTATAACGGATCCATTGATATTAACTCTAAACCCGGAACTGGTACGATGGTGAAAATTACGCTCGAAATAAGACCAGAATAATTAACAATGGCAAACGCTCCCATAAACATCATATTAGCCGACGACCACCTTATTGTTAGGGGTGGCATTAAATCTATGCTGGAAAAAGAAAAATCGTTTCAGATAACCGGGGAGGCCAATAATGGTGTTGAGGTACTTCGATTGCTTGAACGAGGCACTAAAGCCGACATTGTACTGGTGGATATGAATATGCCTGCTATGGGGGGGATAGAACTAACTGAAAACTTAAAGCAGAATTATTCCGAACTGAAAGTAATTATTTTGAGTGCTCTGGATACAGAAAAATATGTGATCAAAGCATTTAAGTCCGGGGCCAGCGGTTACCTGCTAAAAAACATCAGCACAGCCGAACTGATTTTTGCCATTTGCCATACCCACCAGTTCGGGCAATATATTTGCGCTGAACTTTCCGGGCGCTTCCTGAACCGCCTGCTGACCATCCCAGATCCGATAACCAACGAAAATATTGAAAATATTGAATTCTCAACGCTTGACGTAGAAATTCTGACTCTTATCTCCGAGGGATTCACCAATCAGGAAGTTGCCGATAAACTTTTCACCAGCAAACGTACTATCGAAAATCACCGGCAGCAACTGATAGACAAAACCGGTTCGCGCAATACGGTCGCCCTGATCCGCTTTGCCATGCTTAATGGCGTCATATAAAGCCATTTATAGCAAAAAGGAGTATTAACCACATCAGCAAATGGTATTATAACCATCATAGGAAAAATCTGGCCGGGTACCTTTGATAAAAATCTACGGCTATGCAAAAAATTTTAACTACCGAACTCCTGGAAACCCTGATAGGACAGGGTTACCGCTACTGTTTATCGCGTACCACCAGCATTTTTGGCGAAGACGCCGACATTTGCATCACTTTATTACCCGTAAAACAGGCCCCTTCATTAAAGAAACTTCCCGAAAGATTTGATACTTATTTCAATATAGGTGAGGAGCCGAGGCAAATGGCCATGGGAATTGATGAAACTATTGTGTTGGTAGATTTAACCGAGATCAATGTCAATGCGGAGGTGAACTGATGGGAAAGCGCATATTGATATTTGACGATGACGTAGCCGTACTGGAAGTTTTACAGATGGTCTTGGATTACGAGGGTTTTGAAGCGGATATCATAGAAGAGACCGGTGATTTTTTGAGTTTGGTGCGGTTTTACCAACCTTCGCTGATCCTGCTGGATTTTTCTTTAAAGGGCTTATCCGGGGGCGACTGGTGCACCCTGTTAAAAAAAAGCACGGAATTTAAAGCTATTCCGGTTATTCTCCTTACAGCGTATTCCAATAAGGGCCTTGAAAAAGGGACGTATGGATGCGACGATTTTATAGCCAAGCCATTTAACGTGGTTGACCTTATATTCCGGATCAATTTACTAACCGATAGCACACATGAGTTGCTTTTAATAAAAGAACATAACGAAAGAGGTACAAAGGTTTATTAAAACACTAACCGTTATGATCTTCATCAGCGTTAAGGATCCTGAATCCGGCTTGACCAGGGAATTAAGAATACAACCAGTAAATAATTTCGCTTTTCCGGGTTGGGTGGTTTTGATTCCAGGAGGCAAAAATGTATTGCTTTACCGGAAAGACGAACGTTGGGAGATCATTCCCCAAAACATCAGTGCTTCTTATGCTGAAAAGATCGGTGAAAAACTTACCGAATTGTCCACTATGTAGTACTGTATTTCCTTTTATCCCCACCATTTTTACCCCATTTATATTTTAATTGAATTTTATGCTGATCATTTTTTCATTTTTTATTGCCCACTGGTTTCTGTCGTTGTTTTTTCAAACTTTTTTTCAGCACCGGTATGCTTCTCATCGTATGTTTACTACAAGTAAGGTATGGGAGCGGGTATTTTACCTGATGGCTTACTTTTTTGAGGGCGCCTCTTTTCTTAACCCGCGTGCCTACGCAACTATGCACCGTGAGCATCATGCTTATAGTGATACAGAGCTGGACCCGCACTCGCCGCATTTTTTTACAGATATCTTCCAAATGGTAAAAGCAACGGTGAATACGTTTAAAGACCATTTAAAGAGGACTAAAGAACCAGACACACGCTTTTCCGGCTATTACCCGGAATGGCCGCTTATTGACCGCATGGGTTCATCCTTGTTATCGAGAGTGATTTTCGCCCTGGCTTATACCTGCTTTTATATTGCTTTCGCCACTCATTGGTGGCTGTTTCTTTTACTGCCTGTTCATTACCTCATGGGCCCGGTTCATGGCGCTATTGTTAACTGGTGCGGCCATAAATATGGCTACACTAATTATGATAATAAGGACAAGTCCAAAAACACCACGCCGTTTGATTTCCTGATGCTTGGCGAATTATTTCAAAACAACCATCACCGTCATCCTAACAGTGCAAATTTTGGTAAACGCTGGTTCGAGATCGATCCTGTTTACCCTGTGATGAAAATGATGCATTGGCTAAAAATTATCAAACTAAGAAAGGCATATTGAAGCGATATATATTTTATGATCACGAAATTCAAAGCGTTCTACACGCTTACATGTACATTGTTTTAAATTAATTTTTATTTAATTTATTTAATTTAAAATAAAAGGCATTGTAATTGCACACGTATATAAAATACCCCTATTATAAATCTAACGCACGCCACAAAAATTTAAAGCATGACACACATGAAAGGACAACGGGTGACTACACCAGGTGGAAATGGAGAAGTTTTGGATACCATCGGAGACAAAGTAGAAGTAAAGCTGGATAACGGAGAGGTAAAAACTTATCCCAGCAATGATGTTTCTGACAATAGCAGTGCCGGTTAAAAGAAGTGATATGAAATCGTTAATGGTTGACAATTCAAGCCAAAAACTTATACCAGAATATTTTAAAGAGAAATGGAAAAAACAACTACACCTGAAACTATCATTAAACAGGTTGAACGTTACCTGGAAACAAAATTTAAATTATTAAAATATGAAGGAGTACACAAAGCAAGTGGCATCATTGCCGAGATGATCACCGACTTGGTTGTTGTTGTGCTTTTATTATTAACCTTCCTCTTCGTAAGCATAACGCTTGGCCTTTTTGCCGCACATTTTCTCCATTCCGGTTGGAAAGGGTTTGGATGCGTTGCTCTATTATATTTTATCATGTCCTTGTTTGCAAAAACGCTAAAGTTAAGCCTGCAAAATACCTTCATCCGCATTTCTATCAGCAAAGTATTTAAACACAAATAATCATACTATCAACAAAAACAAACATGGAAGACAACAAATCAACCAATGAAGGACCGGTGGCTAAGGCTATCGAAAAACAAACAGCGAAACTACCATCAGATATTTTTCTTTGGGCAGCTTTGGCGGCAATGGGCGCGTCGCTCACTTTAAAAATTTTGCAGAAGAAACATACTGCATTGTTTGTGGGACAATGGGCTGCGCCGTTTCTTTTACTCGGCGTATACAATAAGCTGGTAAAACTGGAAGGTCACGATAAAGAATCCTGATCAATTAAACAAACACATAAGCCGAATAACCTATCGTAGGGCTTAATCAGATTGTAAAGGGCCATCACTAATTCTTTTACCAATTTTTCTTTAAGGTTTATTATCCTAATCTCAATTTGTTTACAACTACAAAACCAACCATAGGGATCCTTATTTCCTTAGGATAACTGCGCGTTGGTTTTGTTTTAAAGACCTTTTGAGCACCGCAAAATCAGGTGCCTTTCAATTATAATAACACCCAAAACAATCATCAAATTAAAATCAATCAAATGAAAAAAATATTATTAGGATTAATCGTATTGGCTGTTACCGGCTTTAAAGCAAACGCGCAAATTCAGCAGGGTAACGTGCTGGTAGGCGGCAATTTTGCAAACATCAACCTTGGTTTAAACGACCCGAAAATATTCAGCCTGGATATTACGCCAAAAGCAGCCTGGTTTGTGAGGGATAACGTGGCCTTAGGTGGATATGTCAACCTGGGGATAGAAACTGCAAAGGGATCAAATACAACGGTAAGTTATGGGGTAGGTGCCTTAGGTCGTTACTACACAGGGTCTGACGTGGAGATCCTTCGTCATGGCCGTATCTTTGGTGAGGCCACAGTAGGTCTGGGTGGTGTTAATGTCAGTAATGGTGGCGGTAATACCAACGGCTTAAACTTTAGTTTCGGGCCGGGTTTCGCTTACTTTATTACACCAAGTATCGGCTTAGAAACTTTACTGAAATACAATGGCTTAGGTGGTTTTGGTAGTCAGGGCTACCAAAGCAACCTCAATTTATCGTTCGGTTTCCAGATCTATTTACCGGGACAACGTACCGCAAACAAAGTAAAATCTGACGCGAGATAGTAGAATATTAAAGTATTAATCAATGTGAAAGTACCTATATGCAGTATATTTGAAAAATATTCTGCAGATCATTATCGTACAAGCCACAACCAAAGCCCCGTAAGGGGCTTTTTATTTGAAAAATTTAAATCATTGCGATTTAAATAATAAGTTATATTTTTTACTTTTAAAACAATTTAAGTTGCTAATGCTTGTGTTATTAAACAAACACATGATATGCAACTAATTAGCAAGCCTCTCGGGCGGTATCCTAAACCTACATCTAACTACCTGCCTGGCAACCTGGTGTGTTTTTCTCACTTACGCTGGGATTTTGTTTTTCAAAGGCCTCAGCACTTGCTAACCCGGTTAGCTAAAATCATGAATGTTTTTTATGTAGAAGAGCCGGTTATCTCAGATACTGAAATTCCTTATTATGCCTACATATCCCGTGGCACGCAATTAACTGTAGTTACTCCGCAGCTTCCAAAAGGATTAAGCATCACAGCTTCGCTCAAAATTCAAAAACGGTTGTTTGATGAGTTTATGACCGGGCACGTTGTAAATGATTACGGGTTTTGGTACTACACACCGATGGCTTTGGAGTTTAGCAGGGGATATAGGCCGGAAATTACTGTTTTTGATTGTATGGATGAATTATCCGCCTTCAAATTTGCGCCTGAGTCTATTAAAACATTAGAGAAAGAACTATTGCAAACAGCAGACGTTGTTTTCACGGGGGGATATTCTTTATTTGAAGCAAAGAAGAACCAACACAACAATATTCACGCGTTCCCGAGCAGTATTGACAAGCCACATTTTTTAAAAGCCAGGGAGTTAAAAAACGCCAAGGCTAACAAGCCTGCCAGGCTTGGATTTTATGGCGTGATTGATGAACGGTTTGATATTGAGCTTATCCGAAACATAGCCGAACTAAGGCCCGATTGGGATATCATACTTGTAGGGCCGGTGGTTAAAATAGACCCGGCTACATTGCCGGTAAACAAAAACATCAAATACCTCGGTTCCCGGACTTACGCAAAGCTCCCTGAACTTATTGCGGATTGGGACATTGCATTGATACCATTCCTGCTTAATGAATCTACCAGATTTATTAGTCCTACCAAAACGCCTGAGTATCTCGCAGCTGGTCTACCGGTAATCTCAACGGCTATTCAGGATGTAATTAACCCTTATGGTAAATACGGATTGGTATCGATTGGTAATAACGCAAAGGATTTTGTATCACTTGCCGAACAGGAACTTCAACGCGACGACCGTAAAGAGTGGTTGCAAAAGGTGGATTTTTTCCTGGCGCATAATTCATGGGATGATACATGCGCAGGGATGATGGCGGTAATGAATAACATGATCAAATCAACCCAGATTGTTTACAATACCATAGCCCATTCATAATGTTTGATTACCTTATTGTAGGCGCTGGCTTTGCAGGCAGCATACTCGCCGAGAGGCTCGCATCGGTAGAAAATAAAAAAGTGCTGCTTATTGATAAGAGAAGCCATATTGGCGGAAACGCCTACGATCATTATGACAACGAGGGCATTCTTGTACATAAGTATGGGCCTCATATTTTTCACACCAACAGTAAGGAGGTGTTTGATCATTTATCGAGGTTTACGGAATGGCGGCATTATCAACACAAGGTACTGGCTGATCTGGACGGGCAACAGGTACCTGTTCCAATCAACCTTACAACAATTAACACGCTTTATAATATGCAGTTGAGCAGTGCGGAGCTGGAAGGTTTCTTTGCCACAAGGGCAGAAGATGTCGGTCTGGTTCGCACTTCCGAAGATGTGGTAGTTAAAGCGGTTGGCCGTGATCTTTACAACAAATTTTTTAAAGGCTATACACAAAAGCAATGGGATCTTGACCCGTCAGAACTTGATGCATCAGTAACGGCACGTGTACCTACCCGCCTTAATAAAGACGACCGTTATTTTACAGATACTTATCAGTCAATGCCTTTGAACGGCTATACCAGGATGTTCGAAAAAATGCTCGATCATCCCAATATTAAGGTAATGCTCAATACAGATTATAGCGAAATAATGGAAATTATCGCTTTCAATAAAATGATTTTCACCGGTCCGGTAGATGAATATTTCGATTACTGTTATGGCAAGCTACCATACCGGTCGATCAATTTTAAATTTGAAACGCTTGATAAAGAACAATTTCAACGTACCGGCACCATAAACTATCCGAATGATTATGCTTTCACCCGTATTACGGAATTTAAGTATTTAACCGGGCAAAAGCATCATAAAACCAGTGTTGTATATGAATTTCCTACAGCGGAGGGCGATCCTTATTATCCAATTCCACGGCCTCAAAACGCGGAAATTTACAGGAAGTATAAGCTTTTGGCCGACCAGTCTGATACCTATTTTGTAGGCAGGCTGGCAACCTACAAGTACTACAATATGGATCAGGTAGTTGCCCAGGCACTTAGCACCTTTAAAAAAATACAGGCTGAGACAGTTGAACGCCCGATTGGCAGCGATGTGGTTGCCATGGTATCTCACTGAGAATGGCCTTGAGGAGCATTTTTATATAATGTTAACGGACTTGCACGATAATTTAAGTTATGAATCAAATATTTGATATGGCCTTGCCCAATAATGGTATGGGGATATTAATCTTCCAGGCATCCAGTATTCATGGTTTGGGCCTTTTTACAAATGACGATCTGCCTGCAAGCACCATCCTTTGCAGAAGGTTAGGGCTGCGAACGGCATTGTCCCTCAGAGATAAAAGGGCGATTATTGGAATTGATGGGATAGACCCTGCTGTACCCGAAGATTTTATTTTTAAAAAGATAAACCACTCCTGCCAGCCGAATGCCACTATCACGGATACAGGATGTTTGGTAAACATAGAAAGAGTTTTTGGCGATACAGAAATAACTGTTGACTACGGTCAGCTTTTAACTGGCTCATCCTGGTCAGCGGCCTGTTTATGCAGATCGCCCAATTGCCGTCACATTATTTGTTCAATATATAATTGATAATCTGCCTTGAACGACCTTTAAACCAAAATAAATTATTAACCCTACAATAAAGTAATATGCTCAGGATCTCAATAACGTTTATTGCACTTTCGATAGTATTCTTCGGATGCAACGGATCGCCTAAAGACAGTAAAGCCAAAGCCGATAGTACAAACAATTTTTATGATTCACTGAACAATAAAAAAGGTGGACGTGGCACCAGAGCATTAAGTGGCCCGGATGCCGATTTTGCTGTAGAGGCTGCGAATGGCAGCCTGTTAGAGGTTGAATTGGGAAAACTCGCACAACGCAAATCTGGTAATGCCGAAATAAAGGCTTTTGGGGCAATGATGGAGAAAGATCACATGCAGGCAGGAAATGAACTTGAGGCGATAGCTAAGCAAAAGCGGATGGCATTACCGTCTTCTCCGGGAGGAGAGGAGCATAAAACAATGGAAGAACTTAATGCAAAATCCGTTTCGGAGTTTGACAAAAGCTACGTGAATGCCATGGTAAAAGACCATGAAAGCGATATGAAAAAATTCACGAACGGCAGGAAGCTTGTGCATTATCCGGAAATGACCAAATTTATAGATAAGACATTGCCAATTTTAAAAATGCATTACGAAGCGGCGCTTCGGTTACAGCAAAAGTTTCGTTAACGGTTTAAGATTACAGGAGAGCATAGAGAGGAGATATAATTCATTAATCATGACAAATAAAAGTAAAATTAAACAACCTGAAATAAGTCCAGGTAAAAACCCCAACAACGTAGCCGATCAGGACGATCTCCACGAAATCCAGGTATCAGACGATTTAAATGAACCCGATCCTGAAGCGCAGTATCCTCCAACCGTGCTAAGTCAAAAAGAAACTCAATCTGAAAGCTAAAGGTCCATCGCACAGGTTATAAATCTTATAAAATAAAAACTTTGGAAGTTAATATCAACGATACAATAGCCCGCAGCGATGGAAATCCCTTTTGGTCATTTTGGATGGGTGGTTTTGAATGCTCTGACCAGCTTAACTCATTTGGTGACCGTGTTGACCTGCTCAGGACGACCAAGCACCTGGAGAGAATTGATGAAGATTATTTCAATTTAGCCCGATTCGGGATCAGAACGGTGCGCGAAGGAATTCGTTGGAGCAAGGTAGAAAAAAATCCTTTCAGTTACGATTTTAGTGAAGTGGCTGTTATGTTAGATGCCGGCAAGCATTGTGGAATTCAGCAGATCTGGGATATTTGCCATTTTGGCTTTCCGAATGACCTGAGTCCATTGCATCCGCATTTTACAAGGCGATTTTCAGCGCTCTGTGTTGCCTTTGTAGTTTTTTATCGGGAACGGGAACCGCTCGAAACTTTGATCATAACGCCTATCAACGAGGTTAGCTTTATATCCTGGTTGGGCGGAGAAGCCGGAGGTACATCCCCATTTTGTAATGGTCAGGGCTGGCAGGTGAAGTATGCATTAATGCGTGCTTATATACAGGGTATTAAACAGATGAAGGCCATTGACCCAAACATTCTTATAATGACAACGGAGCCTCTCGTTAATATGGTTCCCCCGCTTGATGCAACCGATCTTGAAAAGCAGCAGGCCGCTGCTGCCAACTTAGAACAGTTTCAATCGCTCGATATATTGGCTGGTAAAGTATGCCCGGAACTCGGCGGATCTCCCGAACTTTTAGATTTATTGGGTTTTAATTATTACTATAACAATCAGTGGGTATTAGGTTTTGGTGAGTTTTTGCCTTGGGTGAATGATCAGGACGATGATCGCTGGAAGCCGCTGAGCGAATTGCTGATAATGGCTTATGCTCGTTACAGAAAGCCTGTATTGGTTTCAGAAACAAGTCATCCGGGAGAAGACAGGCCATTATGGATTGAGTTTATCGGCCGGCAATGCCGGGAGGTTATAGACCTTGGCATTCCATTATTAGGGGTTTGCTTATATCCGATAATAGACCGGCCAGACTGGGACGACCTGCAGAACTGGCATCACAGCGGCCTTTGGGACGAAGAATTTTTGTTAAACGGGGAATCTGTAAGACAACTCAATAAGCCTTATGCCACAGCTTTGCTTGACGCACAACGTCACTTACAGTTTTCAATAATTGAAAAGCATGGACCTCAAAATAAAACGAGGTCGCGGGACATTATTCAATCAATATGAAAAACTTAACTAACAGTCTTATAGGCGGGATTGCCGGGGCCATAGCGCTCAACATCCTTCATCAAACAGTAAAGCAATTTGTTCATGAAGCACCGCGTGTGGATCTGATTGGAGAGGAAGGCATTGCCAGGGGAATGGAGAGAGCAGGCTTTAAACCATTAACCGGGGATGCATTGTTCTCGGTAACACTTGTTACTGATTTGATAAGTAATTCAGCTTATTATATGATGATCGGTATGGGTAAAAAGAAGTATCTTCTATACCATGGCGCAGCGCACGGCTTGTGTGCCGGAATTGGCGCGCTAACCCTTACCAGGCCAATGGGGCTTAGTGACGCCCCGGTTGCACGCACAAATGCAACCCGGCTGATGACAGTGGCCTGGTATACTTTCGGTGGTATAATCGCGGGCTGGACAACGAAAGCATTGCGGAAATAGTTCGTCGGGATTTTTAATGGAAATTAAAATATAGGATAATATTTCAATTTAAAGTTGAAACATAAAATACTTCTTGTGGTTGTATTATTATACGATCCTTCTATTATCAAGCTTCTGCTCAATCATCTCATTTATCATCTACTAAAATTATATTTATGTTTCACCACGTTAAATCACTACAATTTAATGCCAGGGTTTCGCGCCCCGACCCTCGCTTCGCTAATCTTTTACTGGAGCAATTTGGCGGCGAAAATGGCGAGTTGGCCGCGGCCATGCAATATTTTACCCAAGCCTTTGGTGCCAAGGTACCACACCCCGACAAGTATGATATGCTGATGGATATCGCTACGGAAGAATTTAGCCACCTGGAAATTGTTGGCGCCACTATCCAAATGCTACTAAAAGGCGTTAACGGAGAGTTAAAGAACGCCGCCGATAGTTCTGAAATTATGCAGGTGATGAATGGCAAAGCTGCTAAAGAAAACATCATCCACGAGGCATTGACCGCTAATCCGCAGTTTGTTGTGATCACGGGTGGTGGAGTAACCCCACGCAACAGCCAGGGCATCCCATGGTGCGCTTCGTACATCCACTCTAACGGCGATCTGACTGTCGATCTGCGTAGCAACCTTGCTTCCGAATCAAGGGCGAAGCTGGTTTACGAGCACCTGATGAAGTTTACGGATGATCCGTATATCCACGAAACACTTTCATTTTTAATGACCCGCGAAGTAGCGCATTATAAAATGTTTGAGGCGGCGCTTGATAGTATCCCTAATAATTTCCCCCCGGGTGTGCTTGCCGCCGATCCGCGTTATACTCAGGAGGTTTATAACCTTTCGGATGGTGCTCTACGCGGCCCGTGGAACGAAGGTGAAATGCCGGGGATGGGTAAGGAATGGATCTTTGTTGAACACCCTTTACAGCAGGTACAGGAAACAGAAGGCCAAACTAATTTGCCCCAGGATTTCAGCGAGGAGTTAAACGCTGCTGAAAGGCAAAATCAAAACATGAGCGCTGTAAAAAGTGCCGAGGTAAAAAATGCAGAACCTAAAGGTGTTGCCCAGTGGAGTACATATGATGTCGTTACTAAACAAACCGAATTGAAATGAAAAGAGTGATTTGGCATATTGGCACATTATGTATGTTATTCATTTCTTTATTCGCCTGTAATTCCGGCGATAGTCAGAAACAGATTGGTAATAGCCAGGATACCACAAGTGTAAATAAAGCCGGCGGCCCAGCCATACGTGATACAACTACTATTGACAAAGATCGAAAGGATTCTGCTAAACAACCTGCAGCCGATTCAATGAGTAAAGGTAATGCCGATCCGTCAGGTCACATGTCTGCTAAACCGGTAAAACAATAATTATTATGCAAAACATTAATAAGGTCAAACAGATCCATACAGACTTTAAACAAAGCATCTGGCTTGATTTTATTGACCGGGAGATCATGTGGTCAGGGAAGTTGCAACAGATGATTGATCAAGATGGTGTGCGGGGGGTAACCTCCAATCCGGCCATTTTTGAGCAGGCAATCAGTTCAAGTGCCGACTACGACGCGGATATCCTGGAACTTGCTAAATCCAGTTCCGATCCTGAGCATATTTTTTTTAGCCTTGCCATTTCCGACATCCGGCAGGCTGCCGATCTGTTCGCATCGGTTTATAATGAAGAGATAAGCGGGGCCGACGGCTATGTAAGCTTGGAAGTATCCCCCTTGCTTGCACTCGATGAATCTGCAACAATTACGCAGGCCAGAGAACTTTGGCAAAAGGTTGACCGCAAAAATGTGATGATCAAGATTCCCGGTACCTTGCCCGGCTTGCCCGCTATCCGTATCGCGATCAGCGAGGGAATCAATATTAACGTTACTTTACTATTTGGGCTGGAACGTTACGAGGCTGTGGTGAACGCTTACATAGCAGGGTTGGAGGAACGCTTGGCTACCGGACAAAGTGTTAGTCAAATAGCCTCCGTAGCAAGTTTTTTCCTGAGCCGTATAGATCTTTTGGTCGACCCGATGCTTGATGAAAAAGATTTATCAGAAATGAAAGGAGAGGCCGCTATTGCAGCTGCACGGGCTGCCTATGCCTTATATAGAAGACTTTTCAGCGGTGAACGCTGGCAAAAGTTAGCAGAGGCCGGAGCAAAACCGCAGCGATTATTATGGGCCAGTACAGGAAATAAGAATCCGGCTTACCGGGATACCCGGTACATCGAGGAGTTGATAGGACCAGAGACAGTTAATACCGCTCCATTGGGCACGATCGAAGCCTTTCGCGATCATGGCGTAGCGTCAGCAAAGTTGGAGAGCGGAACCGAGCAAGCTTTATACATGCTTGAGATGCTGGGCACAGCCGGGATCAATATGCAGGATGTCGCAGAACAACTGGAAAAAGAAGGCATTGAAAAATTTGAGGTTCCTTATCGAAAACTACTGGGGGCTATCCGGGAGAAAGTCAAATTATAGAATAATCAATTAACTGCCGCCACCGGTATATACCGGCAGCATCAAATGAAAATGGGGTTGTGTACATAGATGGGGAGGTCGCTTGTTTTCAGGCGGCCTTTTTTGTTTTTCAAATCTATGAATTTTACTACGGTATCCCTTTTTACATTAAATACGGTTATTTTTGAGTTAGTCACCCATCTATGAGCGTAACATATTTTAAACCACGTGATCGTTTCGATATTGCAAAAGATACTTTGGATATCGGTAATCCATTACAATGGGACAGGTCACATTTTTTAAAGCACTTTTTTAAAAGAGTGTTCGCCATTCCAGAGGACCGCATAAAAGAATTTTATCAACGCCACCTAGCCTATTATTTATCTCAACATACCGATGGTACAGAGGAGATTTTCTTTAAATATTTCTGGTCGCTCATTGAAAGGCAATTAAAAGTGTTGTTGGGCAAAGATGTCTATGACAAAGACCATTTGAAGAATGAGCGGGAAATAGCTAGGTTACAAATGTTTACAGCGCTACTAATCTCGCTTGACCGTTGGAATATTCACAAATCCAATGATGCGGTAATAGCACAGCAGGAGTCAGAAATAATCCTACTAAAACAAGTGGTGAGCCAATTGAAAGCTGATCTCAGGAAAGCCACTGCGCTTGAAACCGAAGGTTATATCAATATTCCTGAGGGTTACCGAAATGCCGTTTTGCACCTGCATTTGCAAATGCAGGAACTTAAAACACCTGAAGGGAGGGAACTCATGTTTTCTCAAACGCAAAGCGTCTGGATGAAAATGATCTGCAAGTATTTCCGTGAAGGAGATAAAGAGATCAATTACGAAACCATACGCAGGTATTTTCCAAGTGACAAGCGCGTGCCGGGAGATAAGCACGCCGATATTCCTGCAAAAGCAAAGCTTTTTAAGATCAATCCTACGAAAAAGAGGAGTTAACTTTTTCTTTTGCTGACAATGTAATTAGCTATTCGTCAATACAGCATCAATTTGTTAACCAGTTCCTTATGAGCTTCTATTGCTTTCTCCAAACTACTCCATTTTAACCATGCAATTCTGCATGGTCAAGAAATTTGTTCTGTACAGCACACATTTGTTCCAAAACAAATGCTATGCAGATAATCAATCAAGAAGCTCTTAGCCTGTGCATACGCCAGGCAGTGAGGGCAGAACTACAGGAACATTTTAAAACGGGCGGCAGCCAGCTGCCTAACTCGGAAAAACTTTTAACCAAGCAAGAACTCGCCGCCGAACTCGGCGTGTCTCTCGTTACGCTTACTGACTGGATGAAAAAAGGCTTACCCTATTTGCGCCTGCATAAAAGGGTGTACTTCAGAAAAAGCGAAGTACTTAATGCCATGCAACAAACCATTAACGATTAAAACAAGGAGGAAAAGATGAATGTGGAACTAATCACCAAAGGGGATTTACTGGAATTCAAAAGCGATCTGTTAAATGAGATCAAACGGATTATACAGCCGGGGCAAGCAAGCACAAAGAAATGGCTGAAGAGTGTGGAGGTAAGAAAACTGTTGGGGATATCGCCCGGTACGCTTCAAAACTTGCGGATCAACGGCACGCTGCGATTTACCAAAGTAGGCAGTATCATGTATTACAAGCTGGAAGACATTAACAAGATCCTGGAAGGAGAAGATAAATGAAGCTGCAAAAGGAAATCGTTAAAGGGCTGGCAGCTTATGCCAGCTTGCTTAAACGCATGGAAAAGGATAACCGCTTGCTGCCAACCCATCTTAGCTTGTTTACCGGTTTGTTTGTCTGCTGGCAGCGGAATTGTTTTATCAGCCCGTTCAGTGTGACCCGGAAAACGCTCATGGCGTTTTCCAAAATCGCTTCTGTTGCCACTTATCATAAGTGCATTAAAGAGCTGGATGAGTACGGTTATATCCGGTATCAGCCATCCTATCACCCAAAGCTGGGCAGTTTGGTTTACTGGCCGGAAGCACGAGCAGTAGCGAAAAAGGATGCTGTCTGAATCTGCGCAAAACTTCGTTTTGCAACATAGGAAAAGCATACCGCAAGCGGTATTCAGCACCTATACAGATAGCAGGATATATGGTGAAGAAATCTACGACCCGAAGGGAGCGAGTTAATGTTTTTGCTTCACAAAAACCCGGATACACCCTGTTGGGGTGATCCGGTAACTCGCTCCCGTTGGTCGGTTTGGGAAGAAGTTTTAAGAACGTGATTTTATGACAGGATTAACTGAAAAAGATAACGCACAGAAAAAGCGGTTGCCCGGCAGACCGAAGAAAACGGTCAGCCGGAGCGATTTCCTGATGGTACGATTAACGCCGACGGAACGTGTTCTTATCGAGGGGTGGGCAAAGAAAGCCGGGTTGAGATCCAGCGAATGGTTCCGCAGGGCTGCCAAGAGCGCGAAAGTTTTCCCGCGATTTACAGTAGAGGAAACCGGTTGGTTCAGGATGCTTGCCGGGCTTGCCAATAACCTTAATCAGCTGACGCACCTCGCCCATGTGGCCGGGCTTTTCTCACTTGCCCTGAAATGCCAGGCTTTGCTTAAACAGATCGAGGAATTATTAAGTAAGATCAGTCATGATAGGTAAACCAATAACTGGTCGAAGCTTTGGCGGCTGTGTCACGTATGTGGTGAATAAGCAGGATGCGAAGATTATTGCTGCCGAAGGCGTGCGGATACAAAATGCCGGTACAATCACCCATGATTTTAACCTGCAACGAAAGATGAGGCCGGAATTAGGGAAAGCCGTAGGGCACCTGGTTTTAAGCTGGAGCAGGGAAGATTTTTCTAAGCTAAGTGATGAAATTATGGTAGAACGGGCAAAAGAATACATGGATAAAGTGGGTATCCGTAATACCCAGTTCGTTGTAGTTCGTCACCATGACAGGGAGCATCCGCATTTACATGTAATCTATAACAGGGTAGATAATAACGGGAACACTATTACCGATAAAAACAACTTTGCGAAAAATGTGAAAGCCTGCAAAGAGATCACGCTGAAATACGGCTATCATATAGGGGAAGGCAAAGAACAGGTGAACAGGCAGACTTTGAAAGGTAAAGAGAAAATCCGATACGAACTTTTTGATGCCATTAAAGTAGCGCTTAAGCAATCGGGAAACTGGAAACAGCTGGAAGCGAATTTGCAAAACCAGGGTATTGGTATCGCTTATAAATATCGGAGAGGTAGCAATGACCTGCAGGGCATTTCTTTTGAAAAGGGCGATATCAAAATGAAAGGATCTGCTATTGACCGGAGTTTGAGCTATGCCGGGATTAATACGCAGCTAAACCGGAATCTACAGGCGCAGCAGGAACATGTAGTAAGAAAAGTGGATTCACCTTCATTAGCCGATCAGTTACGGGATGCGATCAGGCAGCGTTCCCAGGGTGATCAGACACATATTTCAAGTGGCGATAAAGGTATATTGGAAACCTTGCTGGAACCGCAATTTGTTGCTGGTCCGCCCGATCCGATGGGGGATGCGGATATAGCCAAAAGGAAACGAAAGAAACATGAAGCAGAACATTCCCAGTCACAAGGGATAAGCAGGTAGCGTGATCACAAAAGGATTATTTAAACTATTAAAACTTAGGTTTATGCAACAGGAAGAACTGGAAGAAAAAGTAACGATGCTGGAGGAACTGATACAAGGGTTTATTCAAAGGATAACCATAGTAGAAACCGAAATGCCGGAATTTCTAAAGAGTTTTTTACAGCAATACAAGGAAACATTAGACAGGATAGCCAGCAGGATTGAAACGGCTAATAAGCGTTATGATGAAAGGAAGATTCAGCAGCAGATGGATGAATTGAAAGATGTGGTTTCAAGGGTGCCTAAAGTTATCGGCGTCAAAAATAGCCATCATTTCGGGGCATGGTCAAAAAGCCTGATTATCGGAGTGGTGGTAGCTTTTGTTGTTACTGCCGGATCGTTTGGTGCAGCTCTATATCTTAATCATCAAAATGACCGGCTAAACGAGGAGGCTTATAATTTCTGGCTGGTCAGGGCGATGTATCCTAAAACTGCGGATGCAATCATTACAGAATTAAATAATGATCCGAAAGCTTTTATCGCTAAGGCAGAAAAGGCGATTGAAAAGCAACAGGCAATTGCTGCCGCTAAAGCTATTGCGGATCAGGCGGACAAGGATCAGAAAGCGGCGAGGGATAACCTGAAGAAAGTAAGTTCAGCCAAGTGAGTACACTTTGACCTGTTTTATTTTTGGATAGGAGTGGACGGCCATTCGGCTGCAGCAGTCAGCTCCATTATACCACGTGCTTCGCTCCGGGTTCCATTACGCCGCCAGCCTTGCCGCCGCGAGTGCAGGAGTTGTAGTTAGTCACAGCACCGCAGTCACAAAGATAGCTACGCAGGAAAACCGTCAAGGGTATATAAACCACGGCTATCGCCGTGGCCCTTGACAGTTTTCCTGCTAACAGCTTCGGTTGTTTAAGCGGTGATATGACTGGGTGTGTGCAGTTAAATATCGGTACATGGCGCATTATGGCGCCTTCTGATTACCCTCGCCACTTAACGCTTCATTCCACCGCTACCCAATGAACGCCCAATATTCTGATCCTGTTGGGGCTTTAATATACGTTTTTGCTCTTGCGTTTTCTCTAAGGATATTCCCATATCCAGAGCGATGCGGTTAACCCACTGCGGTAAATTAGGAGCCTGTTCGACAAGTTTACCGTCCGTGTATTTCAGATATACTGAAATATTTTGTCCCTTTTCCTGAGATGCGGCTTTCATCAGGATAACTTGGTCAAAAGCACGGTAATATTTTTGTAGGTTAATTAAAGACTGCTCATAATTGGCTTTGATGTTATCTGGCGATACATCATGCCCTCCTTTAGCTAATCTTAAACGTACTCGCTCAAAAGATATAGCAATTTCATCCAGACCCAAAAAAAATAATCGGGAACTATAGCCTTTAAGCTTAAATTCATTGACTGATTTCATGATATCTTCTGTTCGAAAGTTTGTTTCGAAAGCACAAGTAGCATTTCTGCCCTGCATTGTCTCCTTCCAATCTGAAAAAACATGCCCGTTAACTGCGTCATATAAATTACCGCTGTCTAAACCTGGAAACTGCTTTTTAAGCAGCATAAATTCTTTATCGCCATCAAAAATAGGGGTACCAAGTGGTACCATAGAGGATGACAGCGTGCTTTTACCGGCGCCATTTGGCCCGGCAAAAACAAACAGTTCCGGCTGTTCCATTAAAATCTGCTGCTAACTATTTGGCTTTCACCTGTGGTGGCGTTTACTTTAACCAACTCGCGATGATCGCGGTATTCACGGATAACGTGATTTCCATGCTCCTGATTTCCGGCTGACTCGTAAACGTTATATAGACCCACACGAATATTTTCGGCTTCTACGTTTTGGATTTCAGGACGCAACCGTTCCTCAAGCTCTTTTAAAGAACATTCAAAAACTGGTATATAAGTTAGTTGCTCCATTAAATTTTGTAATTCCGCTGCCTTTGCTGAGTGCCAATGTCTCACAGGAATAAGAACAGCGGTTGCTTTCTGTTGTTCGTCGTAAAGAATATTAAATGTATCCTGGCTGACGAACTCTTTCAAATTTAGTGCTTTATACATGATTTTACAAATTATTGCTTTACAAAAGTGTGATGCTGACGCGCTCTTTTGTGTCCAATCGACCTAACGGCGGGCCGGAGATTATGGGATTGAGATTGAATAGGAGTTGGTTTACTTATATTTCTTGGTTCTTCATGGAGTAAGCCTACCAACGCATTTACCTGTAATTTTAAAGCTAATGCAAATCCGAAGGAAATTGCTGTTGCGATAACCAAGCTGAAATAAACAAATAGCATTTTTAGTTTTATTTGTTCAGGAGAGGATTTAAGCGCTTTATCAAGTTTTTTCTCCAAACGGTCTATGGCAAGTTCTAATTTGTTATCCGGTTGACCGTTAACCAGCATATCCACTTGTACGCCAATCCGGTCAAGTTGTGAAGTATAATCCGGGAAATAAACTTTTGGATAATTATTAATGTTCTTCTCCATGTTGGCTATGCGATCATAAAAGGTTTTGCTATGTTCTGTTGACCTGTCGTTAACTTCCCCCAGTGTATCAATTATATCATTGTTGTGATTGCTCATTTCTGTTAAGTGTTTGATTCTGTAAGAAGCTGTCGGCCAAAGAAACACGATTGACTTTATTTTTCCTTTTTGTATTGGTTAAGAATATAATGAATAACCATGAAGACGCTTAGGGCTTCATGGTTATTGAGTAGGCAGCTTTAATATAGCTGTCTAATTTTTGACATATCCTGACCGACCTTAAGGTCAAGGATTTTAGCATAATGCTGGGTCGTTTTGATATTAGTATGGCCCAGCATTTTACTGACACTTTCAATAGGTACACCATTGGAAAGCGTGACAGTTGTGGCGAAAGTGTGTCTTGCAATATGAAAAGTCAGCTTTTTAGAAATACCACAAATATCAGCTATCTCTTTTAAATAAGCATTCATCTTTTGATTGGTTGAAACCGGAAACGCTTTACCTGAATGTTCGCAAACCGGGGAATCGCTATACTTATTGAGTATTGCAACGGCAGGAGGGAGTAGGGGAACCCGTGTAGAGATAGCCGTCTTTTGTCTTTTGGTATTGATCCATTTCTCTCCATCAGGTCCTGCGATAATCTCAGTCCCTCTAAGCTTGTACACGTCAGCATAGGCCAATCCAGTAAAACAGCTAAAAAGAAAAATATCCCTGATCTGCCCTAAACGCTCAGTTACGAATTCTTTAACAGCCATCCGCTTTAATTCCTCGTTATTCAAAAATACCCTATCAACAACTTTTACCTTGGCTTTGTAATTTATAAAGGGATCGCTTTTCAACCAACCGCTTGCAATACAGATCCGCACTATCTTTTTAAAGTTTTTAAGGTACTTAACAGCCGAATTATTGCCGCATTTCCTTACCGAACGAAGGTAAAAGTCATAGCTTACAACGAAATCATGATCGATGTCCCGAATGTCAATATCATTTACATTATATTTCCATTTGATAAAATCGGCGGTATGCTTTAAAGAAGTCCGGTAACGTTCTAAAGTTCCTTTTGCAAAGTCGGTACCGACCAACGTTGAAACCTGCCTGTTGTGCTCCCTAAATACATCCAGGATCATTTTGATATTTTCCGTTTTTCCGGTAAGCTTGTTTTTCAGTCGATCTGCTGTGATAGTCGTTTTTTGCTCGGTGAGGCTTTGATGAGCCGCATATACCATTGCTTGTAACTGGTCGAGATAGGCATTAAAAGTCCGAGCGGATTCCTTTGTTCCTTTTAACCGTCCTGTTTTACTGCTCCATTGCAAAGGATCGCAACTGCGGGCTGTTGTAGTTTCTGCGCGTTTACCATTAACGGTAATACGAAGATAGATTGGCACAGTGCCATCAATGTAGTTTTTGGGTTTCTTTAAATAGAAGAGCAAGCTGAAATTAGTTTTCATGTTAATTAACATTAAAAAGTGAAACAAAATTAAGCTTGCAGCTAATCATTATCAAGATGTTTAAGTATTGAACAACTTGATAGTCAAAAAGATATGACTAACTCGGTGAGTTGGGGTTTCTCAAAAATAACTCACCATATCACGCACCACTTATATGGGAGTTGACGGATATTTTGAGCGTTTGATATAAAAACAAAAGCCTGCAATCATTTGATTTGCAGGCTTTTGAATAATTTGATATCAAATTTAGCGGAGAGTTAGGGTTCAGAACCATGTGCCTCTACGCTTTACTGACGCTGTTTTTGGCTATTTTTTCAAAACTACGCTACGAATGACGCAGTTTCTATTGTTTTGCCTTATGGCGGAGAGCTAGGGTTCGGAACTATCGCTCTTGTATGCTTATTATCAGTGATTTACATTTAAAAAAGTTTCTTACTCTACGAATGACGCAAAAAGCAAGTTTACTCTAATTGTTAAGTCAAATATAAGAATATTAAAGTGCAATAGATAGTCTAACATATTTTCTTTTATATTCTCTTTGAAAATCTTCAATGTCATTTTTTCTGTAATCCACGAAGAATTTTTATTAAAGCTTTCAATTTTATAGCGGAACTTAGTTTTGAAGATTTCAGAATTGCTAGTAGGGTCAGTGATCCTGGCTGAAATATTTTTCGAGGTCTTCGTTTGATTCGCTAGTTTTTAAAGTTGGACGTGTACGTGCAGTTTGCCGCATGGATTTAGTGCGCATGGTTTTTTTTGTCCATTTAGTGCGTTCTGTGTAGCGGATTCGTGGATAAGTGTCTTTTGTGTACCCGACCCGATAGCCTTCAATATCATAGAAGATGCCATTCAATAACCAACCCAGGTGTTTGCCCCGCCAACCGTATATTTTTTCATCGACTAAGTAACAAACGGCATAGCCTTCCCAAGTGTACAAGGTTTCGCCGTCATCTGCGATATACATATTGGCACGTCCGTCGGTGCCATAAATTGATGTTTCCATTTGAGATCAGTTTTCTTTAGGATAGCCAAAAGTTTTTTTAATTGTCGTAAAAATAAAAGCACTCAGTCCTTTCTTTAAACCCCATAGTATGCTGACGCCAAAGCCAGATATACTGAGTATAAAGAAAAGGACTTTGGAAAATAGGGGATAAGCTTCCGGCTTGTTATACAATAGCCAAAGTAAATAGAACGACCAAACTGTTATCACCGTGATTAGTACCCACGAAGCAACCATGGAAATACGCTCGGCACGCTGTTTAAAAACAGGTACAAAACTGTTCATTAGCTCAAACTGATGGGGGCTGAGCATTGCTTTTTTACCGAAAGCAATTTCTATCGCTTTTAGCGATACGACATTCAAGAAGTTGTCGTCGGCAAAAGGGAAGGGCGATTCCCAAAGTTCTACATACATTTCATTCAGCCGCGTTTCATTTGGTCTTTCTTCCTTGGCTATGAATTGATATACTAACGAGATCTGATGATAATCGCCCTTACTGCTATAATTGCCATTTAAAAGATTCCGAAAGGTGTCTTTAATACGTTTATCAGTGTCGTTTGCATTAGAGTAAGTCAAATTGATGGCCTCTTTAATCCATAATGCCTGAAGGTCAAACTTATGCACTGTGCAGACGATAGCGAAGATGATGAAATTGTCATATATCCAATGACTTTCCCGGGTGATCTTTCGCTTGGAGAACTGATTCAAGATAAGTTCTGCATCGGTCTTATTATTGGTTTTTACGCATATGATGAGATTGACAGCGACTGTATTCGCATCATGAGTTTCTAAAGAATGGACAGCTGTTGGCGTATGAAGTATCTCGCTCAAAAGTGGCGCCAGACCGGATTGCTGTAACTGCTGTAGGTAAGCCGACTGTTCTTCTAAATAAACCATTTCCTATTTCTTAAAGATTTGATAAAAGAAGCGTCCCACCCATCAACAGCTTTCAATTTGTTCAATTGTTCGGTAATCAGGGATGCATAAAATAAGGTCACCGGCAATTGCGAGGGCTTAAAGGTTCTGTATGAAATGTTCGTTAAGCGGTAAACCTGTTGAACTATATATGTTGCATCCGTAAAAGTTGACCTGCGGTGTATCCTAATCAGTAACGGTCCGGTAAAACCTTGCCTGTCAGTTTTGACATCCTCTGGCCCTTTAAGCTGTAACAGGCAAATGCCCGGTTCGAGCATGAGATTCGTTCCACGGGCTGGAGTCAGTTTTCCTTTGACATAATTGCTGTAGCGCGAGGAAATGCCGCGCTGATCAAGATCGAAGATTATATACGGATGATGTTCACCAAAAGATACGAATGCGAACTTGATTTCGTATTGAGGATACTGAGCAATCAGTTCGCCGACAACATCCACTTCGAGATCTTTCATCGGTTTGAATACATGAAAGATGATACGGACGATCTCGCCGTCGTTCCAGGCCTGTTCGTTCGATATGGTATCAATGGAACCTTTTAAACTGGTCAGTAATTCTTGAAAATAATCCTGGTAGGCAACCTCTTTAGACCTGTTACTAAAGATATATTTACCGTCTGCATTAAAAAAGGTGGTGATACCGACCACTTTGTGCTGTTGTGCTCCGGCATATATGTTATCACGAATGAGCGTGCTGCCGATCCCGATGATGAGTTCATGAGCGATGTTAGGACTTGATGGAAGTATCCAGGGAGTACCGCCGAGTTTAGCATACATCTGTAAAGCGCAGGAATCTAAAATGAATTTAGGATTCCTGGCGTTCGCCTCCTTGATAAATTGTACCGTGATCCCATGACGCAGGAGGTAAGATTTTGCCAGCCAGTAGATATCCTCTGCTGGACTGTTCCTTTTAAACTCCTCTTTGGTTTCTACAATGGCGATGTCAAAGTCCTTGTTGGGCAACTCCACCGCTTGCTGGATAGCGGCCATAAACCCTTTTTTATCAAAAGACTCAACCTCTACAAAATGAAAGTCAATGGCGTGTAATCGGTATAGTTTCACCATGCCTTGCGTAAAGGTAGGTGCTTCGTTGAATCCATCCTTAAGTCGTCCGAGGAACTGAGTGAATGCACCGCTCGAATTTTTATGACAAACGACCAGTACTCTTGGGTGACTGACTTCAAAGAATTTTCCGTAGTCATAAGGCCCGAATTGTGCCAGACCTTTAATTGGCGAGGGATCGGTCTTAGTAGAAGAAACGTCAAAAAGATATTTTGGACTCTCCAATCTCAAGGACGGGAAGGCTACGGAACTATTTTGGCTGATATTAAAGGTAAAGCCGTCCCCATTCTTGTATTCCAATCCGGAAATTACTCTTGACAGTTGAGCGATCTCTTTATTTAGGATGTTCGGATCATACCGCGAAAACTCTTTCTGCTTAACGGCGGCTAAAATGCTTTCTGCTCTGGAAGTACCTAATATAAACTCCAGATAAAGTTTAATATTGTCGTGCGTTTTGTTCAGGAACAAATCTTTTAAATTAATGTCTTGGTTGCCCTCGTTGGTCTCAACGGTAGCGATGGCATCATTGACAGAAAGTACTCGCCCAATAGCCTGAAAACGTGGTGCAACCACTTCCTGGCTGTTCTCATATTTGATCAGCTTTGCTACTTCAAGCGTAGTAATATCAAAACCCTGTTCCTGTAACTTCTGACAATTTTGACGCAAGGCCCATTTATAAGAACTACTGATAATTAGGAGGATTTTTTTTTTACCGTTGATCTCTGAACGTTTGAAATCGATCTCATTCAATTTTTTATAAGAAATCGCAGTTTTTAGCCCATCTGGCAATTCCTGGACAATGAGATTGTGTTCTTCTTTCGAGGACGGGAATGTGAAGGGATTGAAAGTGGGTTTGATTTTTGGGAACTGATTTTTAAAAGCACGAAAAAAGATATGTCTAACCAACGAACTAATTATCAACGGTTCATCCTCCACATTTATGGTTACCATTTCGCCTAATAGCGGCAGGTTGTCTTCGCCGGGCGATATATAAATATGATCGCCTTTCTTGAAAAAGGAATAATGCTGGTTGTGGGTTTTACGAAGCTCATCAAGTTTTCCATCGCTCCAAACTGTTCTTTGGATATTGAATTGATCGAAAGAAAGGTCTATTGAAAAAATATTACTGGAAAGGTTCATTCAAATCGTTTTTAATTAAGGTGAATAAGCTTCAATATTGGTCTTTACATTGTGATCAACGTAGGTTATTGGAGCAATTAAATTGCAATTTACTAAGAGCTGTGGCTCATTGATATAGATGTTGAAAAATAGCATTAACTAACTATTAGCGTTGACAATTTAATGTTAGAAAACGAGATGACTTTGCAAAAATATACCCACATAAAGGAGAGGAGATTCCTGAACCTAATTTCTATCGCATTGACTATTAAATTTCTAATTTATTTTTTTGTAACTCTTTGAATGACGCATAAAGTCAACAAAATATCGTTCCCTGCCTTGATCCTGCGCTGAAATGGTGTAGTCTCTTTCATCATAATCCCCACCTTCGAGTCTTAAGGTAGCTGAACTTGTTAAGTAGAAAGCTTAGTCTACATGCGGCGATAGGTTTTGCCGTTGATGATATAGCTTAGGCGTTTCAGGTTTGAAACGCCTATTTGCTTTCCGATAGCCGCGAGATCATGACCGTCTTTGGCAAGTGAGCGGATTTTATCCACTTGCTCTTTGCTGAAAGAATTGCTCCGGTTACCGATGACTTTAGCATAGTACTGATCGTCCTGCCACAATTTTTTCATGTATGCATTGCCGATACCTTCCCGCGATTCGCTATTGTTAAAGTTAACCTGGAAACTCGGGCAGGCAGCTATACCTTCCCTTTCCCCATCCGATAATTTGAATTTGCCTAATTCTTCCAGACCCTTGAACCCGCCGCCAATCGTGTTCAACGAAGCTTCATCAGCATTACAACGGTCCACCATCAGTTCTTCCCATTGCATTGCCCCGGTTTCGGTTTGGTTCAGCGCGATCAGTTCGGAGTTCAGCAAAACGTGATTGTTGCCTTGACATTCCCTCCAGAGCTTGTGGAATTTGTTTCTGCTTCCCTTTGCGCTTTTACGGAAATGCTCAGCCATGCGCGTTAGCCAGTTACGTTTTGTTATACCAAAGTAGATATTTTCAGGCTCTTCCGAGGGCCGTCCGTCATCACCTAAGAAGGTAATAAAGTGGGCATAACACTGATGGCCATCCAGCGGATCACCAAAGCCGGTCATAACCGCCTGTAATGGGATATGAATCGCCCACAAAGTATCCGCTTTGTTTTTGACAAGGAGGTGTAAAACGACGCGCTGATCTTCTTCCGGCCGGCCGATGTTGCCTTCCGCTTGATAGTCATTCATCGTCAGGTACAGGCAGTTTTTTTCAGGAATTTCATTGACAACAAAATCGATGTCGACTTTGAAAAACTCACTGGTATATCGCTTTCTTTTATTTGATAGGTTATGTATCAGCAAATCCATTGGCAATGGATGGCCTTCATCACACATATAATTCAACCGCTCATCGAGTGACTTAGCCAATAGCTTTAAGTCCATCGGAAATTTCTTGCCTAACAGAGCAACCAAAGCATGATCATTAATAAACTTAGTGAATCCCATAACCGATGGATTTGAATGTTAAATTTTATAAGGCTTGTAAATCGTCAAGAAGGTCTTTGCAGTCCGGGTAGCGCGACTCCAACGGGGTCATGCATTTTGCTATCGCCGCTATGGTTTTATCGCTTATGCCCATAACCCCTAAAGTATTGATAAAACCACTACCTGCAGGTGGTAGGCCGGAAAGCATGGTATACCAAAGCGCGCCCAGTGAATAAATATCGGATCGCTTATCAATTAACCGTGGATCTGCTACCAGTTCGGGCGCATTATATAGTCCCCCTATGGTTTGCGTTCCAACTGTGGTAAGTCTCGAATGCAGTTCGTTTTCGATATATATGCCCAGTCCAAAATCGATTACCCTGAAATCATTCGGCCTGGTCGCCATGATATTGCTCGGTTTCAGGTCACGATGTAAGATGCCCCGATCATGAGCATGCTTGATTGCGCTTGTGATATGTTTCATTGCTGTTAGCGCGTCAGCCTCGGTAAACAAACCATGTTGCTCAATAAATTTATATAGATTGAGTCCCGGGAAAAATTCCATGCGGATAAAGGGACGATTCCCCATCAGCCCGGCATCATAAACCCTGATAATGTTGGGATGGTGCATATCAAATAGCATGCGTGATTCCTGAAAGAATCTTTCCTGCTCCTTTTGATCTGTTCCTCCTTCATAAAAAGAGGGTGAAAATACTTTCACGGCAAACGGCATTTTCAGGAGCTTATGTTCGAATTTGTAAACAACCCCAAAACCACCATCACCGATGATATCGATTTCCTGATAGCTTTTTCCAAACTCCAAAGCAGATGGTCCGTTTTCAAACTCCAGGACATCGATCAAAGGATGTAAGCCTTCTTTGATAATGACCTTACGTTCTTCGTATTTTGACGCCTTTTCCTTTATCCATTCCCAAAAACTGTCGAGGGTAGCATAAGACTTAAGAAAAGCAGGAGCAAGTTTCTCCAATTTGGCATTGGTCAATATGAGCTTTCGGATTCTTTGGTATTCCGCGTTATCGTGCTCTTTGCCAGTGGCTCGTGCAATCAGTTCCGATTTCAACCTTTCAATCAGAATTGACAGATTATCATATTGTGGGACTGCAGGCAACTGGTTAAATTTCATTGATCTTAAGATTGGGTCAAGATCAAAGATACTTCACAATTCAGCGACAAATGAAACGGCTTGCAAAAACAGCAACAAAAAAAGCTAGTGTTGCAGAATGAAGGAGAGATAACGAATGGGATGGCAGCATGTAAGCTACCATGAATGCCGGGACAGCCTTATTAGAGGAACGACAATTTGCCTCAGCAAAGGCTAAATGAGAACCATAAACACAAAAAATGCCATTAAAAAAGGGGGTGGGATTTATAAAAGGGTGAGGCTGTCAAAAGGTAACTGCACTCCTGGCTACCATTGCCGGGCGATGCGCCCGGAAGGCCTGGTTAACTTTTGACAGCCGAAGGGGAGGGCATAACCCGCTTGCAGGTCAAGGGAGGAGGGTAAAAACTGAGAATAAAATGTGGAGAGAAGGGCGCGGCTATCTTCTATAAAATGCCTATTATTGGAGCATGCGAATTGCAAGTATATTGCGTTCATATCAACCTTAAATCTTTATCATTAATGGATAACCGCGTTTACTACGGTCAGTAATCACTCAGTCACTGGCTTAGTCTCACTTTATCGATCATTGGTGATTAATCCATGCGATGATAAGTTTAATCAACCACACGATGAGCTGAAGACTTCCGATAATGATTGCTGCACGCTGACGTTTTTCCATTTTCTGTTCCATTGCGATAATTTTCAGCAATGATAAATGGGGCATTCGGGGGCGACAATAGGGGAGTACTCCCATTATTTGCCTAATAGTTTTTGTACGTCGGGCAGGTGAAGATGTGCGGTATAACGCTTGCGATTCTCTTTAGAAACTGGGTTGAGTACATTCAAATTCCCTTTGACGGTTCGCTCGGGGCAGTCGAGCGCGGTAGCGATTATTTTATGTAATCTGGCTTTGGTATTTGCCTGAGCCTTTTCTGCGTTTTTGATAAAGCCAGCCTCGTTTAAAAATGCGATTTGGAAAGGGGTATCGTTTTCCATCAGGACGGAGTAAGCTTCATCCAAGCTCAATTTACCGAATTTAAACTGCTCAAATCCGAGTTTGCTTAAATTTTGGCGTAATGGATTCGGCGCAACACTTTCCTGTGTCATCTCCGTTTTTTCGTGCTTTTCAATAAGTGATTCCAGGAGATTGATGAATTGATAACAACAGTAGAATTTGAAAGGAAAGAACAACCGTTCGATATTTAGTACCTTCAATGTTGGAACCGGGTGGATGATCGTGCCATGTTCGTCTTTGGTCGCTTTATCAAAATCAGGTATTTCCTTGTAAGGTATTTGCTTTTGTCGTTGCTGGAGATCTTTGATTGCTGCATCAATATCTTCCAATGAGTATTTGGCTTCCTCTTCTTCCTTTCGCGGATAAAAATATACGTTGAAATCGGTCGCTAATAATTTCAGTTTAGATAACTTCATCTCCGTCAGGGATTCCACATAATTTAGTATTTCAAGTTGTGTTATCGAGCAATCCTTTATTTTTTTGAAAAACTTTTTAAGCGGCTGCCCAGCGAGATCGCCTGATTTCTTTCTTGACTTTGCATCCTCGCTTGTCTTGATATGGGCAAATATGTCAGTAATGGAATGTTTTTTAGTTTCTTCCGCGATTTCATCCTCAGTTGCGAACGACATAAACTCATCCACATAATCCTCTGCAATGATTGTTAAGTCGCCATAGGCGTCGTTAAAATCATCATTATGATCTGCAGCGTAAGTTTCATAATCCCCTTTTTGAACGTCAACGATGACTTGTTGAATGACCCACCAATATTTCCCGATGAGTTTGCAATTCACATAATTGTAATTCGCAGTTTCTCGGGTTTTAATAAATAATATCAGCATGTACCTGGCGAAGGGAAAACCTTCGTAAGCGGGCAGCTTACCATCCATGTATCGTTCCAACCGGAAAAATGCATCGTTGAGAGCAGTTACCACTTCCTGATGCGACATGTCTTCTTCCGCTTCAGTAAGGATAACCTGCGGATAGACATAAGGGCAATGCGAGCATTCCAGACTTTCGATGGGAATCATGGCATCGCAATTCGGACAAATTTTGATTAGCGGAAGATCATTAGTCATGTTTAGTTCGATTGAAACCCCAATCTCGGACAATGTAATACGGGCAATCGGATAGGGCTAATTTACATCTTTCCTTTAAGCAAATGTACCCGTCCTAACTTCTGTTGAATCTTTTTTTGGTGGTTTATCAGTTCAATTCATTTAAATCCTACTGCGGGTACTGAAGATCAATAATGACAATTAAGGCTTCCGTCAACCGGCGAAAAAATTTAGACCCCATGCATCAGGGATTGCAGAGGTATCCTGCGGAGCAGATAGGAATGGAAAGAGCCGGGCCGAAAATGATGCCCAGGTATTCGGTTCTTAGTTTGTTTTTAAAATTATAAGCGTGGATAAATTACATCTCATTGATCCCGGTTAGCAATTTTTTTATGACCACCTTGAGTGTGTATGTTCAGGTTTTTACGATAGACAATCAATTGGCAAAGAGTGGTCAACGCAAGTGGTTTTTCCACTGGTAGGGACCGTTACTGAAATTTTCTATCCAGTATTTATCTACCAATAATTCTTGGATCAATGATCTGATTAAAATGCTTACTGATCAACGATAAATTGCCGGTTAACCTAAGTTATAATTTAAAAGTCATTAAGCGCCATTTTAATAAATAGAGGAGAGGGAGAGTTTTGAACTTTAAATAGACGCACTGAGAATCAAAATTTTAATTAACTCAGGTGTCGTAACTCTACGTAATACGCGATACAACTTCGTTTAGACCGCGATCTTGAGATTTTCCAGGTAGGGCAAAATAAATAACGTAGGTTTAAATGCACGGAAGTGGATGATCAGCTGGCTGCGGCAGTCGAAAAAGACCTCCACGTAAAAATTGTCTACATTATACAGTTTGATATCACAATGTTTGTTCGACCGGTCAGCCAGGTATGTGCCCGTTAAAACAGCTTCTGTTTTTTCGGTATAAGTCAATGCCTTAAAATCATCCGAGGTCATTATGGTAGTCTTGTTTTAGCCTGTTCATCAAAGCTTTACAAAGACTATGCCGTATTATCAATTGGGCATTTTGCCGCACATAACCACCGGTCTGGGTTTGATCGTTTCGGCGCGGATATCGTTATTGCATTTGCCCAGCAGCATATAAATCACCACAAAGATCACAATAGTGGACAGGCAGCCGCCGCCCAACTTTTTGGCGCCCCAGGTGGCAATGATGCCACGGAAAAAATTAATCATCGTTCGGTTAGTTTTAATATGGTTTGATAGGCTGTCAAGAACACCGCAGGTAAATAGTTCGGTTTGCGTATTAAACATTCCTGGCGCTTCAGCCGTTATTTCGGTATGAAATTAAAAACCTGGGAGATTGGCCTCGCTGCGGGCATCGCCGCGGCCACCGTTGCGGTATTCTTTAATTCGTGCGTAGCTATACCCAAAGGCGCTAATGCCGTGCAACCTTTCGATCAACAACGCTACCTCGGAACGTGGTACGAGATAGCGCGGATGGACTTTAAATTTGAAAAGAACCTGTCTGATGTGAGTGCGACCTATTCACTGAATCCTGACGGTTCGATCCGAGTGGATAATAAAGGCTATAACTATGTCCAACAAAAATGGAAAGAAAGCATCGGTAAAGCGAAGCCGGTCAAAGATGCCGGGACAGGCCGCCTTAAGGTATCGTTCTTCGGGCCGTTCTATGCCGGTTATAATGTGATCGCTATTGACCCGGACTATCGCCATGCGCTGGTAGCCGGCAACAACCTGAATTATTTATGGCTGCTATCGCGCGAAAAAGTGATACCGGCAGCGATTCAAACGGCTTACTTGAAACAGGCCAAGGCATTAGGCTACGATGTGTCCAAGCTGATTTGGACGAAGCATGAACATGGAAGATAAGGCGTTAATTTTTAGCAAACCATCTCCCTGTTTTATTGTTGAAAGCACATGCAAAACGAATACAACAAGACCCGCTATAACGATAACGAGTTGCTGGAATTTAAGCAGCTAATAGAAGATAAGATCAGGATGGCCCGTGAAGAACTGAGCGAATTGACCGCAGCCTTAAGCTCATCGAATAGTAATGGCGATGATGCGGCCATTGCGGGTAAAACCCTGGAGGACGGTTCGGCGACCTATGAAAAGGAACAAACGAATCAATTAGCGGCCCGGCAGAAAAAATTCATCGAACAACTGGAAGCCGCGCTGGTCCGCATCCAAAATAAAACTTATGGTATTTGCAAGGTGACAGGAACACTGATTCCGGCAGAACGCCTGCGCGCCGTGCCGCATACGACCATGAGCATGGCCGCCAAATTAAAACAGGCGTCCTGATTATTTTGACCTCATGTCCGTTAAGCCTGATATCGCAAAAGCTATCCTTCAAAGCGCCGCAGAACGCGGCGCTTTGAAGACGACCTGCCCCTCCGAGGTCGCACGGGAGCTTTTTCCGTCGGACTGGCGCAGCCACATGGGCGAAGTGCGCGGCGTAGCTTTTCAATTACAGAAAAAGGAAAGATCGTGATTACCCAAAAAGGAATGCCCGTTACCGGCGAACCGGTGAAAGGGCCATATTGTATTGGACTTAAACTATAAGTCTCTGTTTTTCCGGGATCGAATTCAGCGGTTTTGATAGGATTGTTCTGATGAATAATTTAAAACAAATCCGGAGCCGGCCCGCTTATGACAGCATGCATCGCTATGAACAGATCAACCAATTCTTAAATGCCTCGGCGTTCTTTTATACGATCGCGATCGGCATGGACAGCGTTTACACCTATGTGAGCCCGAACTATGACCGGAACTTTAGTTTTGGCAAGGGTACCCTGCGCGGACAGCATTTTTCGGTTACGCTCCATCCGGAGGATGTCAGGATCTGTGAAGCCGTCGGCCCGCAATGTTTCCAGGACCCGGGCCGCCTGTTTCCGGTTACTTTGCGTAAACATGATGGCCTGGGCGGATTCGTGACCACGCAGTGGGAAATGCAGGCAATGCTGGATGAGCAGGGTTTGCCCCAAGGTATTTCTGCATAGGTTACAATATCACCGAGTTTGTAGACACCAAGACGAAGCTGAACCTGGCCGAAACGCACCTGGACGAGATTAGCTTTATCCAGTCCCATAGTGTGCGTAAGCCGCTTGCCAATATCATGGGCCTTACCAAATTATTACGCAGCGCGGAAAATGACGCCGAGCGTGAGCAGCTGATGAATATGCTGGCCTTGAGCGCCGATGAGTTCGACCAGATCATTCAGGAAATATCCGCAAAAAGCACCGCTTAAACAATGCGGTTGTTAAACAGTTATGTAAGTATGGAAAATTACCCGATCACGATCAGTGTCGATAAAGCAATGCATCATTTCGAGGTGGGCGAATATCCCCACCATAATGAGGAGCAGTGCAAGTATAAAGTATTTGAGAATGGCGTGTATGTCGCCAGCTTTGAGCCGGATGCGCAGGACTTTCTGCATGTCTGCCAGAACCCCGGTGAGATTAATGAAGAAGTACTGCACTTACTGGCCGACCAAATTGAAGGGCACCACCCGCATGGCATCAATGATAACATTAGAAAATTAAAGCTATGAGAAGTATCTGGACCGGTTCGATCGGCTTTGGCCTGGTGAGCATCCCCATTAAACTATTTTCGGCCGTGCAGGAAACCCGGCTTGACCTGGACATGCTGGACAGCCGCGACCACGCGCATATCAAGTTCCAGCGGGTGAACGAGAACACGAAGAAAGAAGTTCCTTATGATAAGATCGTTAAGGGTTATAAATATGATGAGGACTATGTGATCATCGAGGATGCAGACTTCGAGGCCGCGGCGCCGGAGAAGAGTAAAGTGATCGAGATCGAAAGCTTCGTAGATGTAGCGTCGGTCAACCCGATGTATTATGAAACTTCGTATTATACAGAACCGGCGACCAAGAAAAATAAAGCGTATGCATTGCTGCTTGCCGCTTTGAAGAAATCCGGTAAAGCAGGCCTGGCGCGCTTCGTACTGCGCAGCACGGAGAGTTTGTGTATCGTGCACCCGGTAGAAAATGATATCGTGGTCACCCGTATCCGTTTCGCCCAGCAGATCCGCAGCCAGGAAGACCTTAACCTGGATGAGGATATCAAAGTCAGCGATAAGGAACTAAAAATGGGCCTGGCGCTGATCGAACAGTACGCCGAACCGCTGGACCTGTCCAAATATAAGGATGAGTACCATACGGAACTGATGAATATTATTGAGCAGAAAGCTAAAGGCAAACGCCCGACCATCAAGAAATTAAAACCGAAAGCGGCCAAGGGTGATGATCTGTACGATCAGCTGATGAGCAGTTTAAAAGTAAAAAAAGGCGCCTGATGATCAATCCTGTACAAACGACGATCCCGCAGCCGGATGGTAGCGACCGTTATGTGATCATTGAGCCGGTCCTGGAAAAGAATGGCGATCAGGGCCTGCGGTCAACCGGTGTGTTCAAGATAATAAAGACGCTTTTGGCGACGAAACGCATTTATTTACCGAGCCGGTAGAAAGCGAGGAACATGCTGCACTGCCGGACGAACAAAACCCGGACTACCTCGGGAAATTTGTCTTTAAGCAGGGTGAATTGCAGCATTTTGAAGGCGATGTCCTTAGCCATGCCGAGCAAGCCTGGTTAGCGGTTTTTATCGATAGCTACCAGGAGCCGAATATTTAATCAATCATAAAAGCACTTATGCCTGAAATACCCGATCTGAATATATTTTGTACCAACCTCGCTGAGAGGCTGGTCGGTAAAAAGCTAAAAGATATCCGTATCCTCATTGACCGGAGGCTGAAACTGCCGGAAGCGGACTTCAAAACAGCGCTGGAAGCACACAAGCTGGTAGCGATTAACCGGGTCGGTAAGCAATTGTATTTCGAGTTTGCGAATAAGCATGTCTTAAGTCTGCAATTGATGCTCTACGGGTCGATGCATTGGTACGAGGATAAAAACGACAACAAGTTCACGATAGCAGAACTGCAGTTTTCAGACGGTACCGGCCTGGCCATTACCGACTGGCAAAAGGCGGTGATATTATCCCTTGACCCGGAAGTTTCCAAAGTACCTGACGCGCTGCATTTGCCTGTCGGCTACCTCGTAAAGGCGTTAAAAGGGAAGAACAAACCCATCAAAACCGTACTGCAGGAGGGAAAGGTCGTGCAGGGCATTGGTAACGCTTATGTGGACGAGATCCTTTATGCAGCGAATTTATCGCCATTCTCCATTGCTGCTAAAATACCGGAAAAGAAGATCGGCGTCCTGACCAAAGCAATTGAAGAAGTACTGGTAGAAGCGGAAGCCCATATCCGCAAGAACTTCCCCGATACCATTACCGAAAAGGAACGGGATTTTCTCAAGGTGCATCTGCCTAAGCATAAGGTCACACCCAAGGGCGAGCCTATCATTGTTGCCGAGATCGCCAGCCGGAAAACGTATTATACGGAAGGTCAGGAGTTGTTCGAATAGGTGCGATCCTTATGCCCACCACTTTAACGGGAATTCGATCTTGTTCACGGAGCCAACGACGAGGTTGGGCCGGTAGCCATACTTGATCAGTTCTTCCTCGTCCGCAATCCCGGAAAGGACGAGTATCGTTTTGAACCCCATATAGATCCCCCCAATGATATCCGTTTCCATGGTGTCGCCGATAACGGTGACCTGTTCCGGCCGCAGGTCCATATAAGCTGCGGCCGAGCGCATCATCACCGGGCTGGGCTTACCGATCACGAATGGTTCGCGTCCCGTAGCTTCTTCGATCATCGCGGCCGTAGCGGCAATCCCCAGGTTGTTCCAGCCTTCGCGCCGTGGTGAAGGGTCGCGGTTGGTAGCGATGAACCGCGCCCCGGCCAGGATCATATCGACCGCCTGGTGAACCTTATCGAGACTGAATTCCAGGCCCTCACCCAGGACGACCAGGTCCGGTTTTTTGTCGACCATACGGATGCCGGCGTTTTTGATACTCTTCAATAAGCCCCCTTCGCCCAGCACATGGACGCTGCAGTCCGGGTAATGTTCGGTCAGAAAAGTAGCCGTTGCCATGGCGCTGGTATAGAGATGTTTTTCGGTGACCTTTATGCCCAAATTCGCGAGTTTTTCAACGGCATCAGCGCGACTCTTGGAACTATTGTTGGACAAGAAGGTGAATGGTATCTTATCTTTCAGCAGCCGTTTTATAAAAACATCCGCGCCCTTGATGAGTTCTTCACCGGCGTAGATCACGCCATCCATATCGATCATTAAGCCATGCTTTGTTTGAATTCCCATGTTGTTACTACAATGTCAGCCCCGGATTGTTAGTTCAGGTGTTTGGCCAGGTAGGGCGCGGTCCGGCTGGAGCTGTGCCGGGCAATGGCCGGAGGTGTCCCGGAGGCGACGATTATGCCCCCGTCTTCACCCGCGCCCGGCCCGATATCGATCAGCCAGTCGCTGGCTGCGATAACGCTCATATCATGCTCCACTAGGATCACGGTGTTGCCGGCATCTACCAGGCGGTTCAGTTGCAGCATCAGCCGTTCGACATCCGAGGGATGCAGGCCAGTGGTGGGTTCGTCCAGGATATAAAGAGTTTGCCCGTGCTGTGCGCGCTGCAGTTCAGTGGCCAACTTGATGCGCTGCGCCTCGCCGCCGGAAAGTTCGGTCGCCGGCTGACCTAAGCGCAGATAGCCGAGTCCTACTTCGCGGACGACCTCCAGCGCGCGGCTGATGGCAGGTTCTTCATCAAAGAAATTGGCCGCCTCGTCTACGGTCAGTCCTAACACTTCAGCGATATTTTTTTCCTTATAAGCCACGGCCAGGGTTTGGGGATTATAACGGGTACCGCCGCAGGTCGGGCAGGGCGTGTAAACACTGGGCAGAAACAGCAGTTCGACCATCACAAAACCTTCTCCTTCGCAATGCGGGCAGCGGCCTTTGGCCACGTTAAAAGAAAAGCGGCCGGCATCATACTTTTTAGTTTTGGCCATGGGTGTTGCCGCGAAGAGTTTGCGCACATGGTCGAACAGTCCGGTGTAGGTGGCCAAGTTGGAACGCGGTGTGCGGCCGATGGGCTTTTGGTCGACTACGACCAGCCGTTTTAGTTGATCCACACCCGCGGTAATGCGTCCCCCAAGCGTTTGGACTTCGGTTTGTTCGAGCGGGTCCGCATCAGTTTCATCGGTGATATCCACCTGCACGCCTAAATGTTCGGCGACCAGTTCCACCAGCACCTGGCTGACCAGGCTGCTTTTACCGGAACCGGATACGCCGGTCACGCTGGTCAGCACACCAAGGGGAAATTCTGCATTTAACTGGTTGAGGTTATTGCGGGTGACGCCTTCCAGCTTTAACCAGCCTTTGGGTTCCCGTGGATCGTTAGCTGGTTTGGCTGCCTCTCCGTAGATATAATGCCGGGTCAGCGAAGCTTCCACCTTTTTTAAACCTTCGGGCAAACCGCTATACAGGATGTGGCCGCCTTTTTCACCGGCTGCGGGGCCGACATCGACAATCCAGTCGGCATGGCGGATGACATCGATCTCGTGTTCGACGACGAACAGTGAATTGCCGGACGCCTTTAACTTATCCAGCGCCCGGAGCAAAGCCTCCGTATCGGCCGGGTGCAGACCCGCTGAAGGTTCATCCAACACATAAACCACACCGAATAGATTAGAGCGCACTTGGGTGGCCAGTCTTAACCGCTGCAGCTCACCCGGCGATAAGGTCGGCGTGCTACGCTCTATGGTCAGGTAACCCAGACCGAGGTCCAGCATGACCTGCAGCCGCGCCAGGAAATCCTCGGCGATACGTTTGGCGACGATCACTTTTTCCGGATTTTTTGCTTCCAGCTTTTTCAGTGCCGGTGCATCCCCCTTGGCATAGCGCTGGAAGATCGTAGCCAGCTTGTTCAGCGCCAGGCCGGACAGCTCGGCAATATCATAACCGGCAAATTTAATGCTCAGTGATTCCTGCTTCAGCCTTTTGCCCTGGCACAAAGGGCATTCGCTGCTCAGCATGTAATGGCTTACCCTTTTTTTCATCAGCGCGCTTTGCGAATTAGCAAACGTATGGCGAACATAGCGGCGGGCACCGGTAAAGGTGCCCATGTAATCCGGCTGACGCTTGTTTTTGATGAACCGCTGGATTTCTTCATGATTGTACCCTGAATAGACCGGTACGACCGGCTGCTCTTCGGTGAACAGGATCCAGTTGCGGTCTTTATGGGGAATATCCTTCCAGGGAATATCGATGTCGTATCCCAGAGTCGTCAGAATGTCGCGCTGGTTCTGCCCCTGCCAGGCCGAGGGCCAGGCGGCAATAGCCTTTTCCCGGATGGTCAAATTGTCATCCGGCACCATGGTTTGTTCCGTGATCTCATAAACCCTTCCTAGCCCGTGGCACTCCGGACAGGCACCTTCAGGTGTATTGGGTGAAAAGGATTCTGCGTAAATAATTTCCTGACCTGCGGGGTAATCGCCCGCGCGGGAGTATAACATGCGGAGCAGGTTCGATAAGGTGGTGACACTACCGACCGAGGAACGGGTGCTGGCCGAACCGCGCTGCTGCTGCAAAGCCACGGCAGGCGGCAATCCCTCAATCTCATCCACTTCGGGGATAGCCATCTGGTTGAACAGGCGGCGGGCATAGGGAGACACTGATTCGAGGTAGCGGCGCTGCGCTTCGGCGTATAAGGTGCCGAATGCCAGGGAGGATTTGCCCGAGCCGGAGATACCGGTAAACACGACGAGCGCATCCCGCGGAATTTCCAGGCTGACGTTTTTGAGGTTATGTTCCCGAGCACCTTTAACTTTTACAAACCCTTTAAATTCCATGCCTTTGCTAACAGGTGCCCGGCGCCATTGTTTTTATGTTTTCCGGCAACAGTTTAGCTGCTTAGCTGTTGACCTTAAAAAGACCATCATGGCTGAACTACCCGACCTGACCGTATTCGCGCAGATCCTGACCAGGAGATTTAAAGGTAAAGTGCTGGCACATGTAGAGTTGACCGTGGCTAAAAAACTCAATGTTACCGTAGCGGAACTTAAGTCAGCGCTGGAAGGTCGCGAGCTTTCCGGTGTTTCCCGTGAGGGCAAGACCCTGCAGTTTCATTTTTCGGGCGGCCAGGTCTTAGGTCTGCACCTGATGCTCCGGGGCGAAGTGATCAGTTTGGACAGTGACGAAGTACCTCGCTTTCAGATCATGGCCTTTCATTTCAAGGGTGGCGGAGGCTTTGCGGTCGTTGACCTGCAAAAAGCAGCCACACCGACTTTGCAGCCCAAACCGGCGGAAACACCGGATGCCCTGCAATTGGAAAAGGACACTTTTATCAATTTATTAGCAAAAAAACGCTCGGTCATTAAAACCCTGCTGATGGACCCAAAAGTGATGCGCGGGATCGGCAATTCTTATGCCGACGAAATTCTTTACCATGCGCATATTTCGCCGTTTAGTATTGCCAATGCCATTCCGGACAAAGCCGCGCTCCGGCTTTTTAAAAGTATCCGGGTGGTATTAGAAAAGGCGATTGCGGATATTGCTGAAGCGAATGGTGATGAACTTACCGGCGAACTGCACGATTTTATGGCTATCCATAACCCGGCGATAAAAAAGACGGCGAGGGGAGAAGAGATTTTAAAAGATAAGATCGGCGGACGGACGACTTACTATACCAAGGTGCAGGAACTATTTGTCTGAAGCGCTAAGCTTTACGGAATAAGCCTTGCTTCCTTTAATTGTGCAAACAAGTCATAAAAGCTATCTTCTGTATCCTGATAAACGGTAAAGCCGAATTTGCGGCTTTTGGACATATCGGTCATCACTTCTATGGGCCTGCCGAGATCCAGGTCGGTATGCCACGGACTGGCGAGGCGGCTAAGTTCGGCTTCTTCCAAATTATACTTTTGCGCGATATTTTTCCAGATGTCGCTATCGTTCGCCATGGTTTGCTCTAAGGGATGAATGGTGCCGTCAAAACCTTGCGGTTCAATCGCAAAATACCGCGCCAACCGGTTCCATAAGCGGCTCCAGCGGAAGACATCGCCATTGACGATATTGAACGCTTGGTTACTGGCGGCATCGTTAGTCGATGCCCACATGAGTTGCGCGGCCAGTATCCTTGCGTCGGTCACATCGGATAAGCCGTTCCATTGGGCGGCAGAACCGGGAAAGATAAAAGGGCGGCCGGTTTCTTTGCAAATTGTTGCATAGACCGCCAGGGTTGTGCCGAGGTTCATCGCGTTACCCACGGCCTGGCCGATGACGGTATGCGGGCGGTGGATGCTCCAGCTAAAGCCGTCGCGTTCGGCGGCTGCATAGACCTCGTCCTCCTGGGCATAATAAAAATTCTCGATGGTCAGTCGCGGATGTTCTTCCCGCAGTGGGGTTTCCGGTAGAAAGCCTTCTTGTGCGTAAGCCTCGAACGGGCCTAAATAATGTTTCAGGCCGGTAACCAGCGCGACGTGCTGAACCGATCTTTTTGGAGAAAGCGCGTTGAGCAGATTGCGGATCATCAGGCTGTTCACCCGAATGTTCTCCGCCTCCGTATCATTTCGCATCCAGGTGGTGATGTAGACATGTGTCGGCGAAACAGCGGCTAAGGCCGACTGCAAGCTTGCTATATTTAAGAGGTCTGCCGCGACCGGGTTTAAACCCTCGATCGGTGCCGGATTCCGGGCCAGGCCGTAGGTTTCCCAGCCTTGTGCGATGAGTTGTTTGGCGAGGTTGCTACCGGCAATGCCGCTGGCACCGACGACTAAAGCGATATTGCCCATTACCCAGCCTGTTGCGCCAAAAAACTGATCAGGTTCTCTTCCAATAATTCCGTATTATAGTCGGACTCCGTTGCCAATACATTAACCGTCAGTTCTACATCGGTCACGGTAATATTCAGCGCCGGTCCTTCGATCACTTCGGGAAAAGACACGTTGATCTCATCGAATACATGCGCGTATTCGATAGCAAGGTTGGAACCCAGTTTATCATTAATATAGTCCGCGAAACCTGTTTTTAATACGTCAAACAGCTTTTCTGCGCTGAGTGGCTGCACATTTTTGATTGTTGCCATAGCCTATACAAGCGTTGGCAGTTAATTAAGTTTCATATACGGCCAAGTATATTTCATATAACGACTACTTATGAAAACAAAGTGTAGCCTGTGGCTTAATAACAACTGAGCGCTTTCTGGCACCAAAGCTCATTAAATTTCTATCGTTGTGCAGTGCAGCCTGTTAAGGATTAAAAGGCTTGGCCGGCCGATCACGGGCGGTTTATTGCAGTAGTGCTTACCCATACCCGATTATGCCCAAAAAATTATTGATCATTGAAGATGATCTGGATATTCAAGCGGTTCTTTACTACATTTTTGTGGAAGAAGGCTACGAGGTCGAACTTTCAGAGAACGGTGATGCCGCGGGGGATATGGCCGAGCCTTTCCCGGACCTGATCTTAATGGATGTCCAGCTTAAAGGCGCGTTAAAGAACGGGGATGCGGTCTGTCTGCTCTTGAAATCGGTTGCCGCTACCCATGACCTGCCGGTTATCCTTTTGTCGGCCGAATGCGACCTGAACCTCATCTGTAAGGCTTGTGGTGCGGACGGTTTTTTGTGCAAGCCTTTTGATGTGGCCAGACTGACCGGCTTGGTAGCTGAGCTGATCGGAAAGGCTGCCGCCTAAGTATAGTTCGTCTTTGCTCAAACATAAAACGGTTTGAGTGCTTGTTCAATTACATACTACACTACCTTTTCCCCGCTAACCGGTCCGGGGATTGGATCACCACCCCACCAGCCCGTAAAAAACTGATCATGCGGGACACTCAAAATTTTGTTTTAGCCATCAATGCCGGTTCGTCCAGCGTGAAGTTCGCGCTTTATCAGTTGGGAGCCGAAGAAACTTTGCTCTTTTCCGGGAACACGGCCGATCTGCCGGCAGACCAGGATCTGATAGACTGGTTGCGGCAGCAGCCCGGTATCGGTCAGCTTTCCGCCATCGCGCACCGGGTTGTCCATGGCATGGCACATACGCAGCCAGAAATGATCACACCGGCACTCATTGCGGAACTCAAAACCTATGTCAGTTATGATCCGGAACATATGCCCGCTGAAATTAAACTGATCGAAGAATTTGTTGCCGCATTTCACGAAGTTAAACAAATGGCCTGCTTTGATACGATGTTTCATCAGACGATGCCGGCGGTGGCTACAACCATTGCTATCCCCGACAAATATCGCCAGCTGGGCTTACGCAGGTACGGGTTCCATGGTCTTTCTTATCAATACTTGTGCGAATATCTGGAACAGGTCAGTACAGCTATCCCACATGAAAATGTGGTAATAGCTCACCTGGGCAGCGGCGCCAGTGTGGCAGCCATCCAAAACGGGAAGAGCATAGATACCAGCATGGGTTTTACACCGGGTGCGGGATTGGTCATGAGTACGCGCTGCGGTGATATGGACCCCGGCGTAGCCGCCTACCTCTTCCGGCAAGTCAAATCAGATAGTGAACAATTCAACCACCTGGTCAACCATGAATCTGGCCTGCTGTCGGTTTCAGGAACCAGTCCGGATATCAAAGAGCTGCTAAAGATCCGGGAGCAGGATGACCGGGCCGCTGATGCGATCAACTTGTTTTGTTACCAAGTCAGCAAATATATCGGGGCTTATGCCGCAGCAATTGGCGGCATCGACACGCTTGTCTTTTCCGGCGGCATCGGCGAACACCTACCGGAAGTCCGCGGCCAGATCTGCCGCAAGCTGGGCTTCCTGGGCATCGAACTGGATAGCCGCCAGAATTTAATTAACGCCGAAGTTATTTCAACCGGCAAGACCCGAGTCTATGTGATACCCACCAACGAAGCCTTAATGATGGCCCGCTTAATTATGCGGGTTATACCAAACGATAATAAATAAAAAGATATGGAAACTGTATTGATTAACCCTGAACAGGATACCCTAACGGATGAGCTTTTGCAAAAAATAGATGCTTACTGGCGCGCGGCTAACTACCTGTCGGTCGGGCAGCTCTACCTGCGGCATAATCCTTTGCTCAAAAAACCGCTGCTGCTGGAGCATGTCAAAGCCATGCTGCTGGGCCACTGGGGAACGACGCCCGGACAGAACTTTATTTATACCCACCTGAACCGGGTAATCAAGCGCTTTGACCTGGAAATTATTTACATCTCCGGGCCTGGCCATGGCGGGCCGGCGGTAGTAGCCTCCACTTACCTGGAAGGAACCTACAGTGAAGTTTACCCGGATATTTCGCAGGATGAGGAAGGCTTGCAGAAATTGTTTACGCAGTTTTCTTATCCAGGCGGGATCTCCAGCCATGCTTCGCCCCAGACACCCGGTTCTATCCATGAAGGCGGGGAACTGGGGTATTCATTAAGCCACGCTTTTGGGGCAGTGCTGGATAACCCCGAACTGATCGCGGCCTGCGTGGTGGGTGACGGCGAGGCCGAGACGGGCCCGCTGGCTACGGCTTGGCATTCCAATAAATTCCTGAACCCGTTAACTGATGGTGTGGTGCTGCCTATTCTGCATTTGAATGGCTATAAGATCTCTAATCCTACGGTTCTGGCGCGGATCACTCATGAAGAACTGGAACAGTTATTTATGGGATATGGCTGGACACCTTATTTCGTGGAAGGCGACGACCCAATGCTGATGCATGAAGCCATGGCGAATACCTTAGAAAAGGTTATCACCCAGATCCACCAGATCAAATGCGATGCGAAAGCGAACGGCCTGACCGAAAGAGCGCGCTGGCCGATGATCGTGCTGCGCTCGCCAAAAGGCTGGACCGGGCCAAAAGAAGTAGACGGGTTTAAAATAGAGGGTAACTTCCGCGCGCACCAGATCCCGCTGGCGGTTTCCGCATCGGCACCGCCTGAACATTTGCAAATGCTGGAAGATTGGATGAAAAGTTACCGGCCGGAAGAACTTTTTAATGCAGCGGGTACCTTAAATGCGGATCTGCAGGAATTGGCACCACAAGGTTCGAGGCGCATGGGCGCCAATCCTCATGCGAATGGCGGGCAGCTCTTAAAACAATTGCATTTGCCGGATTTCCGGGAATATGCTACTGAAGTAGGTTCGCCGGGCTGCGCCGGTGAAGGCGATACATATGTTTCCAGCCGTTTTCTGCGGGACATTATTAAAGCCAATGGCCAGGAACGGAACTTCCGCATTTTCGGGCCGGATGAAACGGTTTCCAATAGGTTCGATGTGATCTTTGAAGCGACGAACCGCCAATGGGAAGGACCGGTCCTGAATACAGACGAGTTCCAGGCTACCGATGGCCGGGTGATGGAAATGCTGAGCGAACACCAGTGCGAGGGTTGGCTGGAGGGCTACCTGCTTACCGGCAGGCACGGCTTATTCAATTGCTATGAAGCCTTTATCCATATCGTCGATTCCATGTTTAACCAGCACGCCAAATGGTTAAAAGCCAGTTCGGAATTGCCTTGGAGACGAAATATCGCCTCATTAAATATCCTGCTGACCTCTACCGTTTGGCGGCAGGACCATAACGGTTTTACGCACCAGGACCCAGGCTTTATCGATCATGTGGTGAATAAGAAAGCAACCATCGTGCGGGTCTATTTACCGCCGGATGCCAACTGTTTGTTATCGGTAATGGACCATTGCCTGCGCAGTGTGCAATACGTGAATGTGATCGTCGCAGGTAAACATCCCGCACCGCAATGGCTTACAATGGAGCAGGCTATCGATCATTGTACCCGAGGTATCGGCATCTGGAATTTCGCCAGCAATGATCAGGAAGCGGAGCCCGATGTAGTGATGGCCTGCAGCGGCGATGTTCCGACATTGGAAACATTAGCAGCTGTATCTATTATTCGGGAACATTTGCCCGAAATTAATATCAGGGTCATCAACGTGGTTGACCTATTCAAACTACAAAAAAGCAGCGAACACAGTCATGGCCTGGCTGATAGCGCCTATAACGAATTGTTCACGATGGACAAGCCGGTGATTTTTGCGTTTCACGGTTATCCCTGGTTAGTGCACCGTTTGACCTATAACCGGGCGAATAATGCTTACATGCACGTCAGGGGTTACAAAGAGGAAGGTACGATCACCACTTCATTTGATATGACCGTACTCAACGAGATGGATCGTTTCCACTTGGCTATGGATGTCATCGACCGCTTGCCCCAAACAGGCAGCAAGGGCGTTCACCTGAAGCAACAATTGCTGGACAAGCTGATCGAGCATAAACATTATATCGGCGCGAACGGAAAAGATATGCCGGAGATACTGGACTGGCAATGGAAAAATGACTAATTAAAATATACGATCATGGAAGAAAACACCAAAGACCAGTCTGTACTGGACCACATTAAACAGCTGACCGAGAAGGAGGAAGACCTGTATGGCAACCCGGACCTGAGTGAGGACGATATCAAAGAACTACATTCGGTGCAGTCCAAACTTGACCAGTATTGGGACCTGCTGCGCCAACGCCGGGCATTCCGGGATGCGGGGGATGATCCAAACCGGGCGAAAATGCGTTCGAGCGAAACCATCGAAAACTACAAAGAATAAGAAGTGTTATCATAGGGTGAAGATCGCAACCTATAATATTAATGGCATCAATGGCCGTATTGAAAACCTGCTGCGCTGGCTGGCGGAGGCCAGGCCGGACGTGGTGTGTTTGCAGGAGCTGAAGTGCGAGGATCACAAGTTTCCTGAACGGGCTTTGCTGGATGCGGGTTATCATGCGATCTGGCAGGGTCAGAAAAGCTGGAACGGGGTGGCGATCCTTTCCCGATACGGAGAAATTCAGGAAACCCGTCGCGGTTTGGAGGGCGAGGATGAAGATCTGCACAGCCGGTATATCGAAGCGTTTATCAATGGCGTCGTGATCGGTTGTTTGTATTTGCCGAATGGTAATCCTTTTCCAGGGCCAAAATTTGATTATAAGCTGCGGTGGATCAAAAGGTTGCAGGGGCATGCCGATAAATTATTGGGCTTTGGTTTACCGGTCGCGCTGATCGGTGACTATAATATCATGCCTACGGAAGTGGATACGTATAAACCAGAAAAGTACGTCGAAAATGCTTTGTTCAGACCGGAGGCGCGCATGCTGTGGCTGGCGTTGATCAAGTCGGGCTGGACAGACGCGATCCGTAAGTTATATCCTGATAAACGTTTTTATACTTTTTGGGATTATTTGCGGAATGCTTATGGCCGGGATGCGGGTCTGCGGTTAGATCATTTTCTGCTGAATGATGTTTTGCTTAGCCGGCTATCATCGGCTGCCGTCGATAAGCATGTTCGCGGCTGGGATCATTCCAGCGACCATGCGCCGGTGTGGATCGAACTGGAAGCGTTGTAAAAAAGGCCGCCCATTTTACCGGGACGGCCCTACCTCTACACTATTCAACCTTTTTCTTTATTTCTTTTTGCGTATCCAGGCAACTAATACGACGCCGATGACCGCTGCTGTAGCTGCCTTTTTAAGGAGGCCGGTGCGGTTGTATTTCCATTCCATGGCCAGGCCGCGTTCTTTGATGAAGTTGGGTAAATGGCCGGTGCCGATGTCTGCTATAAGACCTTCGAATACGTTGACCCGGTCAGCCAGGATCAGGGGTATCCAATGCCGGTAACGGTCCTCGCTGTGCTGGAAAGCATAGCGGCGGATCATGCCGCTCAAGCCCGAGGGCGGTACAGCAGTACCGAAAACACGGGTCATCGCCGGCCGTTCATTGGACATCAGGATCTCCACGTCCTGTGGCTGATGTTCGGCGCGTTCGTAATTGATCCGACTATGATCATCCCCGGTATAATTTTTCATCGGGTAGGTCGGTTCGTTTTCCGGGTCGGCATCCATGCCCCAGCCGGGTATATTTTTATAGTCTTCGTTTTGCGTTATCATGGGATCAATACGGTTTTGATACAGTTATCCAGTTTGGATGAGAACAGGCGGTAAGCGTCTGCGACTTCGGCTAAGGGAACACGGTGGGTAATTAACTCTTTAGGGCTTAACCTGCCCGACAGCACATGGTCGATCAGTTTGGGCAGGAGGCGTTTAACCGAAGCCTGGTTGGCGCGGATGGTGATGCCTTTGTTGACAATATTTCCAATGGGCGCAAGATTGAACGGGGGGCCGTAAACACCAACCACCGAGACAATACCGCCTTTCTTTACGGAATTAATGGCCCATTGAAAAGCGGTGGCTGCACCGGCCTGCATTAAAGTAACGCGGCCGCTGAAGGTTTGCAAAGTATTGCCTTCGGCTTCACAACCCACGCAGTCAATGCAAACGTCCGCTCCATACCAGTCGGTAAGTTTTTTCAGGAAAACGACCGGGTCAGCCATCTCTTTAAAATTATAAGCTTCGCATTTGGCGTAATTCCGGGCGAATTCTAATCGGTAATCGATATGGTCGATGATGATGACGCGTGCCGGCCCGAAGAACCAGGCGCAACGCGCAGCCATGATACCGATCGGACCTGCGCCAAAAACAACGACCGTATCGCCCTCTTTAATACCCCCCATCTCTGCGGCCTGATAACCGGTGGGTACCACGTCAGTTAAGAGCACGGCATCGTCCGGGTCCATCTCAGCCGGAATGACCGTAGGGCCCACATCGGCATAGGGTACGCGCACATATTCGGCCTGGCCGCCATCATAGCCGCCGGCCGTATGCGAGTAACCAAAAATGCCGCCGACGGCCGTGGCCATCGGGTTGGATTCATGGCAGTTCCCGAAAAGTCCCTGCTTGCAAAAATTACATTTGCCACAGGCGACATTAAAAGGCACCAAAACCTGGTCGCCGACCTTCAGTTTTTGCACCAGCGGGCCTACTTCTTCGACAATGCCAGTAAATTCATGGCCGAAAGTGGAGCCGACACGCGTGTCGGGCACCATGCCATGGTATAAATGCAGGTCCGAGCCGCAAATGCAGCTGCGGGTCACGCGAATGATGGCATCTTCGGGATGCAGGATCTCCGGCATGGGTTTATCCACGGTCCGGATGCGGTAAGGACCGCGGTAGTTCATTGCTAACATATTTTATTTTTAGGACTAGTTTTATCATTAACCCGCACTGCTGTCATCAGCAATGTCATCGGACGGGTACTTTTTGGTTTCGCCATTATCAAGTTTAACTTCGACCTGGTCGCCGGTCGCTTCCAGTACTTCTCCCTTTCCCTCGGGTGTAGTTACGCGTTGTCCTTTTAAATGGCTCATGATCTTAAATTTTTAGTGTCGTTTGGCGGCGATGAGTGAAAGGCTGCCGACGATAAGGCCCGTGAGGCCCATGGCCAAAAAAGTAAGCATCGCCGGTTTGTCTTTTTTGATGGCGGGCACCTGGCTGACGGCCAAGGCTAATACCCCCGATGCCAGGTCGAGCGACGCATGGATACGATAAGGTATCAGTTTCCAGATGCCCCATTCCGCTTTTGTACACAGACTGTAGCTTAAGGCAGATAAAGCAAAGCCCTGGCAGAGGTACGCGGCAGGCTTGTTATAGCGGAATCCCGCTAATACGGGTGCGGCCAGTACCAAGGGTACATAGCTATAGTCGGCATAGACGTGTTGTTTTTGGGGTATCCCTTTGAAATGCATGATGGCCTTTCGGTCAAGGTTGCAATTACGGTGCCCCGTATCTTGAATTAAATAAATTAAATATAAATTAATTTAAAACAAAATATAAACCGGGATAAGCCTCACATTATGGACTTGGCTTTGTTCCTAAATCATGGAACAAAGAAGTAAATGGAAAAAGATCGTTCTGATCGCCGGCTTGGTGGTCATCGCTATATTGGCCGGTATATTTTATTACCGGTATGAATTCGTATTTGGTGACGGCACGAAAGCCGGTACGGTGAATTATTTTGTCCATAAGGGCTATATGTTCAAAACCTACGAAGGGCGGCTCATCCAGAGCGGTATCCGCACGCCGGTGCAGGGCAGCATCCAATCGAATGAATTTATGTTTTCGGTAATCGATGCGCATGTGGCGGATATCCTAAATAAAAATGCGGGTGCTTACCTGGAACTGCATTACAAAGAATACCTGCACACGCTGCCCTGGCGCGGCGTGAGTGTGTTCGTCGTTGACAGCGTGATGGCGATCAAGCCGGTTAGTCCAACGCAGCCCTAATGAAAGTCAATAAAGTATTATGGGTACTGCTTTTTATCGCGGTCATCAATTCCATGGGCTTCGGTATCATCATTCCGCTGATCCTTTCTTATGGCAAGAAGTTCGGAGTCAATAAGGAAACGATAGGCCTGCTGACGGCCTCTTTTTCCATCGCCCAGTTTTTCGCTACCCCGGTGCTGGGTTCCTGGTCGGACCGGATCGGCCGGAAGTGGATATTGGCGTTCAGCCTGCTGGGCAGCTGCCTTTCCTTCATTTTATTCGGGCTGGCTAACAGTCTCCTGCTTTTATTCGCCGCGCGTATCCTGGATGGGATCACGGGTGGCAATATCTCCGTGGCGCAGGCCATGGTGTCGGATATGTCATCGGCTAAAGACCGCGCCAGGAATTTCGGTTTATTGGGTTCGGCCTTCGGGTTTGGCTACGTGATCGGCCCGGCCATCGGCGGATTGCTTAGCAAAATGGGCGACCGGGTGCCTTTCTTTTTTGCAGCCGCAATGGCTTTGGTGGGCATGGTGCTAGCCCTGGTCTTTTTAAAGGAAACCAGTTCGGACAAAACCCGAAAGGAGAATCAGCAAAATAAACTGTTTGATTTCGGCGCGTTGATCAGTGTATTGAACAAACCGGCGATCGGCGCCTCTGTATTTATGGGCTTCCTGCTAACTACCGCGCAATTTGCCATGCTGATCGGCTTTCAGACCGTTTGCGCAGAACAATTAAAACTATCACCTGTACAAACAGGTTTGTTTTATGCGGGGTTCGGCGTTAGTGGGATATTGATGCAACTATTGGTTCCCTGGATCAGAAAACTGGTGCCGGCCAAGGCCTGGGTATTATTGGTCAGCACATTGATTTGTGCGGCGGCGATGGTTTGGTGCGGACTGGTGTCCGGCCTTTTTGGCTTCGCGCTGGGCATTGGTATTTATGGCTTATTCAACGGGCTGCGAAACCCCATGTTAAATGCGGTGATCGCCGACCGGATGGATGAAAAGGAGCGCGGGCAGATCATGGGTATCAATCAATCTTACGCGGCTATCGGGCAAACCATAGGCCCTTTGCTGGCCAGTGCGGCCGCATTGCTGGCTTTACCGTTTATCTTTTTTGTCGCCGCGGCGCTCATTATTTGGGCGCTATATTATGGCTGGCGGTTAAAGGCAAGTACATAGGAAGCTCGGGCTAAGCCGATGCGGATTTTTTGACCACATCGGTGATCACTTCTTTAGCGATTTGCTTGGGAATATATTTCCGCAAGGTCAGGTACAGGTGTTCGAGGTCAAAGGGCTTGGAAATATAATCATCGAAGCCATGAACGCTGTATTCGTCATTGATGTTGTGGTTACAGCTCATGGCGATCACCGGCAGGTGCGGGTATTTGGCTTTGATGGTTTCCAAAATCTCCAGGCAGATCTTGCCGTCCAGGCGGAAGTCCAGCATGACCACGTGCGGCCGGTGATCTTCGATCAGCGCAATAAAATCTGCTGTACTATCCATTAACGCATAAACCTGGTAGCCTTCTGCTTCCAGCGCGTACTTTAAAATTTCTAAAATATCCTGGTCGGTTTCCTGTAGAATTATTTCCATCTCTTTTTTGTCAAGCCAAAAAAAGAAAGAAACTGTGCTAAGAGCTGGGTGCTGTCTTTGGATTGGTAAAGGTACGCAATTTATGCCGTATTGCGGTCGATTGAAAATTTCCGATATTTATCTAAAATATAGCTGATGCTTTACGTCTTAACATTCGCCGCAGCCGCGCTGTTTCTTGCGCATGTGGTCTTTTATTAGCCGCTTTCCGCCGTTCCGATTTTTCGGGGCGCCTTTATTTTTATTCGCATTTGATCTATAAAGGCAAACTAAAATAAAAGGTAGAGCCTTTTTTCATTTCGCTTTCCACCCAGATCTTCCCATCGTGCCTATCAATTATCTCGGCGCTCAGATACAAGCCGATACCAAATCCGGAGATATGTTTGCTGTGGTTGGATTGGACACGGTAATAGCGGTCAAAAATCTTTTTGACATCCGCTTCAGCGATACCCAAACCCTGGTCTTTTACACTAAAGACCACGTTTTGACCGATCAGTTCGCATTTGACCGCGATGGCCGCGCCGTTCGGCGAATATTTCACCGCATTACCGATCAGGTTAGAGATCACCGAACTGATCTTGTCACGGTCGGCTTTGATGGTGACAGGGGGGCAAGGGTCAAAATCGATCTGACGGCTGCCCACGGTAAGGTTCGTCTCGTCGACCACTTCCGTGATCAGTTCTTCCAGTTGAAACGGTTCTTTTTCGATCAATATTTTCGCTGATTCCAATCGCGACACATTCAAGAAACCATTGATCATATTGGTCATTTTCTTCACCTCGACGTTGGCTTTTTGCATCGCGCCGGGTAAAAAACTGTCCTCACTGGTTTTTAGCTTCAGTTCCGCTACCTGCAGGAGTGCATTGAGCGAAGTCAGGGGTGTTTTGAGTTCATGGCTGACCATACCAATAAAATCGCTTTTGCGGGCTTCGTCCTGCTTGCGTTCGGTGATGTCACGGGCGATCTTGGATAAGCCGATGATCCGCCCGTCTTTATCTTTGATGGGCGATACTGATACGGAAACATCGATCTGCCGCCCGTCCTTGGTCAGTCGCTTGGTCTCAAAATGTTCCACGCGTTGACCGGATTTTAATCTTGACAGGATAAGCGGTTCTTCGTCGGTGCGGTCCGGCGGAATTAATTTGTAGATACTTTCGCCGATCATTTCTTCGGCGGTAAAGCCGAACATCCGCTCCGCCGATTGGTTCCAGCTGGTGATCACGCTGTCCAGGGTTTTGCTGACAATAGCATCATCCGACGAGGCGATGATCGCGGCCAGCTTGGCGCTTTCTTCCTGGGCCAGTTTCATCTCGGTAATATCCAGCACGGTACCAATGAACCTGGTGGCCTGTTCTTCTTCAAAATAAACGGTCCCCTTCACTTTGACCCAGCGGGTTTCCCCGCTATCGTAGCGGTTGATGCGGTAACTCAGGTCATAACGGCCTTTCAGGTCGGGCTGGATGCAGGCGGCAATTTGCTCCAGTACCCACTGGCTGTCACCAGGATGAAGCAATTGAGCATAGAGCTCGAAACTGGCCTTGAGTTCCTGCGGGATGCCATAGATATCCCGGCATTCTTTGGACCAGTAAAGTTCGCCGCTAACCGGATTATAGTCCCAGGTACCCAGTTGCGTGGATTCGATGGCCATCCGCAACCGCGACGAACTGGTTTCCAGTTCTACGTTGGTATCCACCAGCCTTTGCTGGATATCAGTCAGTTCCTGGTTGACCGTGGCATGCTCTTCATTGGTGGCCGCCAGTTCTTTGTTAAGTGTCTGCTGCTCATTGTAGCTGTCGGCCAGCTCCTGGGTACGCTTGGCCACCCGCTCTTCGAGCTGCGCGTTTAAAGTATACAGGTTTTGCTGAGTTTCGCGCAATTGTACGTTGGTCAGCAGTAATTCTTCGTTAAGCGCTTTCATCTGCTCCATGGTATCTGTTTGTTCTAACTGGCTGTTGAGCAAGGCGCGTTCGGTCAGTATCTTATCGGTGACATTATTGGCCAGTTGGATGATATAGGAGATATCTACCTGTTCATCCAGTACCGGCGTATGACTTGGGTCCCAGTAACGTGGGATAAATTTACCTGGGTTATTGATATCAGGTACATCATAACGTTGTACCCGCATATGGTCCGGTTGCTTAATTCTTAATACATTTTGCAGCGAGGCGTTGATGTTCTTTACGCCATCGTCGCCGTCCGGCAGGTCCGCGTAATAACCTCCCGTCTGGTTTCCGTTGCTGCCAGGTAAGCGTCACTTGCGGTGATGATGCCCAGTTCCGATGATAGGATCAAGTACTGGTTCGGTGCTGTTTCCAGCGCTTTCAGCATCTCCGGGGAAGGACTTTGGGCCATATCTTACCAGGTTTTTAAATTAAACGGTTTTAGATTGCATCGCTTTGATGGTAAGGGCCGTTACGATTCCACCCAGGGTGTACCAAACAACGGTCATGATTTTTGTTTTATTTGTGCGGGTCACCGGCGCATCGCTTAGTCCGATAGGTTTGGTCAGCGTTAAAGCGCCGATTCCGGCGGCTAAACCAATGGTGGTTCCGCGCAGTAATAAGTATTTCTTTTTTCCAAAGCCAATGGTGCTAAAGTAAAGCGTATTGCTGACGATATCGCCGATCAGGGTGGCGGTGAAGAGGGCGTTGCCGGTTGGGGCTTCGAGGCCCATCGACTCCATTCCTTTGGTTAGCGCTTCTTCGCCAACGAGGTCAACACGCGGCGCATCATGGTCAAATTGTTTAACGGTTTGATGCAGGATATTTAGCGCTACGGCGCCGGCTAAACCGCCGATGATATTTTTGATGAGTTTCATAATGCTTATTTAAAGACGCTTTGTGCTTTTTTAAGTGTTTTTTCAAGATCGATACCTTCGCCTATTACCCCATGAAACAGATCGCCGGTTTCTTTGAGGCGATCAAGCGCATTATGGATATTGAAATGCTGGATGGTCAGGCCTGGCTTAACTTCATCCCAACTCAGGGGCATGGAAACGGTCGCACCGGGCTTAGGCCGCAGAGAATAGGGCCCCGCAATGGTGGCGCCGGGACGGTTCTGTAAATAGTCCAGGTACATTTTGCCTTTACGCGCGGCGATGCTGCGCTCCAGACTGGTATAGTCCGGTATCTGTTCGTGTACGTGCTTGACGATGATATTGGCAAAGAGCTGGCTTTGCTGATAAGTATATTTACCGGCCAGCGGAACATAGATGTGCATGCCGGTGGAACCCGAGGTTTTCGGGTAGCTCGGCACATCAATGGCATCTAAAATATCTTTGACGATCCGGGCAGCTTCCACCACCTGATCATAGGTATGTTTATCAGGGTCCAGGTCAATAACGCAGTAATCCGGGTTGTCCGGCGTTTCGGCACGGCTGAACCAGGGGTTGATCTCGATGCAGCCCAAAGAGTTCATCCATAATAAACTGGCTTCGTCAGTACCGACTAGGTATTTGGTGACCTTGCCTTCATCCGTCACATGATCAAATGTTTTGGCCCAGTCCGGCGCTTTATCGGTAACGTTCTTTTGATAGAAACTCTGGCCATGGATGCCGCCGGGAAAACGGTTGAGTGACATGGGCCTATCCTTTAGGTAGGGCATCATGTATTCGCCGACCTTATAATAATAGTTGAGCATATCGCCCTTGGTCACTTTATCCTCAGGCCAGTAGAGTTTGGTGACGTGGTTGAATTTGAGTTCGTGACCGCAGACTTTTTTGGTTTGGGTGTCTTCGGTTGGGTTCAGTAAAGTTTTGCGTTCGGTGCTTTTTACCGGTTCCAGTTTCAGGTCGGTTTTTTTCGTTTTGGATGTTTCCTTTTTGGCTGGTTGCGATTCTGCTTCTGCAACAGTTTCTTCCGTATCCACAGGTGTTTCCAGTACTACGTCCTTGGCTTTTTTATCGGTACGCATGCCTTTGAACGAGGCCTGCCGAAACACGCCGTCACTGGTCACTTCAGCAAAACCAACTTCGCAAACCAGTTCAGGTTTGAGCCAGGTGGGTTTGGCACCCATGCGTTTGGGCCGGAAGCGGGTAGGTTTGTCCACATCCACTTCATAATCGAAGGGACTGTTCTTGGTGATGAGCGGCTCAAATTGCGCCATCATTTCTTTTTGCAGCTTGTCGGAAAAGCCGGTTCCGACCTTGCCGACAAATTGCAGGTCACCTTTCGTATCATAGACACCCAGTACTAGTGCGCTAAAGGACTTCCCGGTGCCTTCATTTTTAGTAAAGCCGGCGATCACCACTTCCTGCCGCCTTTGTACTTTGACCTTCAGCCATTCTTTACTGCGCAGGTCGGAAGTGTACACGCTGTCGGCTTTTTTGGCGATGATGCCTTCCAGTCCCATACGTTCCGCCGCGGCAAAAAAGTCAATACCATTGGCATCGAACACCTTGCTTTGACGGATATGGTCGTTGTCTGTTGGTAAAATAGATTGCAGAACGGCTTGGCGTTCGCTCAGCGGCAGGCCCATCAGGTTCTTGCCTTCGTACCATAAAATGTCGAAAATATAAAAGACCAGGTTGCCATCAGCTTCACTGCGCCAGTTTTGCATGGCGCCGAAGTCGGAGATGCCCTTATCGTTAAGTACCAGCAATTCGCCGTCGAGGACCGCGTTCATGCCCCATTTTTTAAGTGCGTCGTTAATGGGATAGTATTTCTCAAAGGGCAGGTTGTTGCGGGAGATCAGCGATACCTCATCCTTTTGGAGATTGGCAATGGCGCGGTAACCGTCCCATTTCACCTCGAACAGCCAGCCGGGCTCATCAAAAGGCTCGTCTACCAGCGTGGCTTTCATGGGTTTGATGCTGGTGAGGATTTTTGACTTTGGCGCTCCTTTTAAGAGTTTAGCGACATCAGCCTTAGTTGTTTCCGGTTCAGTTGTTTCGATTTCTTCTGCCAGTTCTTCATCAGGCACCACGTCTTCTTCATGCCCATGCTGCCAGACCTTTTCGCTGGTCTTTTCCATGGTTTCGATGGTCTTGCCGGAAAGCACCGATTTGTCTTGCTTGGTGATATCCTTGCTGGTCGCGAACTCGTCCTTATGTTTGATCATGAGCCAGCCGTTCTCGCCCATGCCGTGGGTTTTGACCATGGCGAATTCGCCGTTGAGTTTTTCGCCGTGCAATTTGATCTTGAGTTGGCCGGAGGCTAATTGTTTGAGGAGGTGTTTCTCCTGGGCTTTCTTGCCTTTGATAGGCTCGATCGGTTCATAGGTGCCCTCATCCCAGACGATGACAGTGCCGCCCCCGTATTCACCTTTGGGGATAATGCCTTCAAAATTCAGGTAATCAAAAGGATGGTCCTCGACCATCATGGCCAGGTGTTTGACCTTGGGGTCAAGGCTGGGGCCTTTCGGCACCGCCCAGCTTTTGAGCACGCCATCCATTTCCAGCCGGAAATCATAATGCAGGCGCGAGGCATCGTGCTTTTGCACCACAAAGATCAGGTGATCCTTGTCTTTGCTTTTACCGGCTTTGGGTTCCGCGGTCTTTTTAAAATCCCGTTTTTTGGCGTATTCGGTCAGGCCCATAGTTATGATTTAAAATAACAACAAAGCCCCTTGCGGGGCTTCATTGGATAAGCGCCATTGTTTATTTCTTACTTTCCAATTTCTTTTCAACCGTAGCGCGCTTATTACTGGCGGTCGATTTCTTGGCGGCCTCCACCTTTTTAGGGGTAGTGCCTTCTTTTTTTGCTTCGTATTTCAGTTCGTGTGGCTGCTCCGATACGGAGGTCCTTTCCACTTTTGCGCCTTTCTTTGCCATAGGTCTGATGATTTTAGATGTACCTGATCAACAAGGTATTCACCCGATAGTTTTAACTACTAACTAAAGAATTGTCTTTATTCAATATTTACACAACCAAAAGCGCTGGCGCTTGTTGCACTACAAAACATCACCTATGAAAAACCCATTCCATAAAGAAAATAACACCGGCATCATTGTCGGTGCAATTGTTGCCGGAGCCCTGGCAGCGGGTGCAGGTATCTGGTTCTATCTTCGCGGCAAACGCGCCGCCGAAGCAGAAGCTTACCGCCTTGAACACGCCCGGGATTACCTGGCTGAGAAACAGCATAAAAAACAAAAGCATAAAACGGATGTGCACGACCTGGCGGCCATTGTATCTCACGCACGGACTTAATAACAAAATGACGACCAGTGAAATTCAAGCACATCCATTTTATCATCAACCCGGCCTCGGGAAAGGAAGAACCCATCCTGTCTTTTATCAACCGCGTTTTTGCGGACAGTAAAACGGATTGGGATGTCAGCCTGACCAAAAAAAACTGTAGCGCGGGCCAGATCGCGAAATCCCTGATCGGTAAAACTGATCTCGTGGCAGTTTATGGCGGCGACGGCTGCGTGACCGCAGCAGCTGCTGCCTTGCATGGTACTCAACTGCCCATCGCGATCATTCCCGGCGGCACTGCCAATGTCATGGCCAAAGATTTGGGCGTGCCGCTGGATACGCTGGCAGCCCTCGAACTGATCAAATCGGGAAAGCATCAGGTCAAAGCTATCGATATGGGGCTGGTCAACGGCGAACCTTTCCTACTGCGGGTAAACCTTGGTATCATGGCCGATATGGTGACGACGGCTGACCGCGGCCTGAAAAACAAACTCGGGCAGGTGGCTTACGGTGTTACGGCGCTGCAAACGGCGATAGCCGCTGAACAGGTGGACTATGAACTGAAAATTGACAGTCAGCAAATTTCGGCCAGCGGCGTGGCTTTAACGGTGACTAATTCGGGCAATATTGGGATCGGCGATCTTGACCTGCTACCGGGTATTAGCGTAACTGATGGCTGGCTGGATGTGATCCTGATGAAAGATAACGACTGGCTGAACATGTTGAAGATCGCCGGAAGCACGCTGCTGCAAAATGATTCTGAAACGCTGGTGCACTGGCGATGCAAAAAAGTCAGCATCACCGCAGCTAAAAAACAGTCCTATATTTGTGACGATGCCGCGCGTTCGGCGAAAAAATTAAAGATTGAAGTAGTGCCCGGCTCGGTGCACCTGCTGGTACCCCAAAAGAAAAAATAATCGATGTTCACAAAGATTAAAAGTTTGCTAACGATGGCGGGGCTGTTCCTCCAGTATAACTCGGATAACATCTACCGGGTCGTGTTTGGTATGCCGCGTTTAAGGCGCTGCCAGATCACGGCTGACCTGTTCCTGGGCAGCCAGTATAACCTGGTGGGGCTGCGCAAAATGAAGGCCCTGGGCATTACGGCCATTATCAATATGCGCATGCATTCGGTTTACAGCGAGGCACAGTATGAGGGTTTTAATTATTTGCATCTGCCGACGCCTGATAACACGCCGCCACCGCTGGAGGTATTGCAGAAGGGGGCCGACTTCGCTGACAAGGAAATTAAAAAGAACGGCAAGGTCTATATCCACTGCCGCCAGGGTTTGGGGCGGGGGCCGACGATGTGTACGGCTTATCTGCTAAAGACTGGATTGACTCTGGAAGATGCACTGGCGATGATCCGCAAGGTGCGCCCTTTTATCAACCCGCGGCCGGGGCAGCTAGAGAGGCTAAAGGAACTGGAAGCTATTTATAAAAACGCAAAATCCTGATTGATTTAAGCTATGTTAGAATAGAAAGTGTTTTTTGCCGAAGCTGAAGCATACACTTTGCAATGTGACGACGCGACACGAATCGATGAAAGAGCCGCAACGGCTGGTTTGTGCAAAAATGAAGCTCTAGGACATCAAAAATAAGATGGTATAAACGGGAGAGGAGAGGGAGAGTTTTGAACTTAGAAATATATGCATTGACACAGAATAGAAGCGTAAACGTCATCGTTGCCATCGAAGCACAACAAAACATTAACGATGCGATCACGGAACTTTCAGAGAACGGCGGCAAGGTAACTGGTTTGAAGATTTACCAGCACCCAGCGGTTACGCAAACAACGGAAGATAGTAATGCCGGAGCCGAAGCCAATATATAATAACCGCCGCGAGACAAAGCAGTTGTTATTGATAAATATATATATTAAAGTACCTTTTTTGGTGCAACAAAACGAATTCTGTTGGCGTTTAATGCTGCTTTTACCCGTTACCTTGGGCTAATATATTCAATACTTGCATCCGGTAAAGCTTGCCGATGGGTATTACGTTGTTTGAAATTTTGATCTCATCTGAAGTATAAGAATCGATCTTACCGAGGGCGACGAGGTAAGATCGGTGCACTCTAATGAATGAAACAGCAGGAAGCATGGACTCAAGGGAGCTGATCGCGTACTTAGTAATTACCGACCCTTTAGTAGTGTATATCTTCACATAATCTTTTAGGCTCTCAATGTATAGAATGTCTTCAAGAATGACCTTTACCATTTTGCGGTCGACCCTGAAATAAAGGAAAGCACTATCAGCAATATTTTGTGTGTTAACCGGCGTTGGGTTTTCATTCCGGACACTCTGATCAGGCAGCGCTTTAAAGACTGCTTTCATAAACCGATCGAAACGGATAGGTTTAACGAGGTAATCCCTAACATCCAATTCAAATGCTTTGACCGCGTATTGTTCAAAAGCGGTCGTTAGGATAATTTTTGGCGGGTTACTAAGAGTAGTGATGAGATCCAACCCCGTGATCTGGGGCATCTGAATATCAAGAAACATCAGATCGACGTGGTGTTGTTTGAGCATGCTAATGGCTTGCACCGCATTACCACATTCGGCAATAAGGTTAAGCATGGGTATCTGCATGATATAACGCCGCAATACCTCCCTTGCAGGTGGCTCATCATCAACGATGAGGCAGTTGTATCTCTTGATCGGTTCCATGATAAACAGTTTTGACGGCTTCTACAGGGCCGGTTGCCAGCGTGATCCTTAAATTTACAATATACATCTCTTCCTCATCATTGATCTCCAATTCATGCTGACCCGGATACAGCAGTTCCAGTCGTTTGCGCACATTGGCTATCCCGATGCCCGGGGCTATGTTTTTACTTATGATGGGTTTGCCATTGATCAGCTTCACTGATAGTTCATTATTGTTTACAGATACAGTAAGGCTGATCCAGGGATGCTCGGTTACCTGGCTTGCGCCGTGTTTAAAGGCATTTTCAATAAATGGCAAAAGCATCAACGGTGCGATCAAATGATCGGTAAATTTTGGCATTTGAACTGATAGATCTAAATTCTGGTCGTAACGTGCCGACTCCAGTTTAAAATAATCTTGTATCATTTTCAGCTCTTGGTCAATTGGCACCAACGGCTTACTGCAATCGTACAGGATATAACGGAGTAATTGAGAAAGGCCCATGATCATTCCCGATGCCTTTTCGGACACTTCCTGTGTGAATGAGTATATATTATTAAGTGTGTTGAACAAAAAATGTGGATGTAACTGCGCTTTCAACATTTGCAGTTCAGCGCTCGCTTTTTCCTTTTCCAGCATCAGGGCAGCCTGCTGCCTTTCATAAAAGCACTTCATCAGTTTGATAGCAGCGGCTACGCCCCCAACAGTGATGCTGCCTCGCAGGCCCGCCAGCATGGCCACGCCGAACTGCACATAAAATGCCGGATGAGGCTCGTGTGCAACAACCGGCGATATCTTGTCTGCATTCAAATGACGTAAATAGTCGATCACTGTCATAGACAAGGTTGCTGACAATGCCGCGATTAGAAAGACCAATACGGCCGCGCTCAAGGTAGCCCAGGCATACTTTCCGGGTAACACCAGTTTAGGGATCACTAAATACATAAGTGTGTAAGCCAAAAACATGCTTGGTATCAAATACATTAAAGTTTCCGGCGATGTGATGAGCAGGCGGTGCAGAAATGTTTGCCGCTGCAATGCAGGTGACGGCGAGAACGAGTACAGCAAAAGCTGGAACAGGAACCAGAGCAGCCAAAAGCTGAAATGCCGCGAGATCCGCCATTTAGCACTGTTGGAATAAATAAATGGTATTTGCTGCATTTAATTTAACTATCACACTAAGATACATATCGGCAGATAAAGAAAACTATGGCCTGCGACTTATTCGACGAACGCAACTAAGCAGCCTATTAAATCATTTCGTCGACGACCAAATGATTTGATAGACGAAGATCAAGTGTATGTTTTCAGAATGGCGACGTTGGGCTACTTTCCAAATTTCGTATAACCAACGCCGGTAGATTTGAATAAAAACGATGATTATGAAAGCATTATTCACCTTAATTTTTTTGACCTCTTTATCGCTTGGTGCGTTCGCGCAGATCGATACAACGAGCTATCCAAAGGAGCGCCAGGAAGTCCGGCAGCTTCTGCGCAGCCAGAGACCCGGCACAAACATCGATTGCGCGGATATGATCGCAGTTGGGCCGAAAGGCGACATTTCCTTTACCCGTCAGCAATGGATGGAAGCGCAGAAAAAAGAAAAGTTGGTGTTTAAGTCGGTACGGCCGGTGCCCGGCAATGAGTTCATTCGGATCTATGATGGTACGACCGCGGTGGTGAACCTGCTCATTAATGTAAACATCGTTGTTGATGGCCGCGACCTGAATATCAAGGTCCGCCGACTTGAAGTTTACCACAAAACCGCTGACAACTGGTGCCGTGTGGCCGGCCAGGGCACGCAAGTGGACGAGAACTTATTCCCGGTAAATATTAGATAATTTAAATATGACCATGATCAATAAAGTAAGTATCTTAATAGCTTTGCTATTACTCGTTACTAAAGCCTCAATAGCTCAAAACACTGTCGAAAATCAGATCCGTAAGCTGGATCAACTGGAAGCACGAGCCACTGTTAGTGGCGATACTATCACGCTGCAAAAGCTATGGTCGCCCGGCTTTGTGGTAAATAACCCGGCGAACGTGGTTGTAAACGTTGCGCAGATACGGCAGCTGATGAAGGAAGGCAAGATCGCCTATACAACTTTCAGCCGTGTCATCGAAAAGGTTACGATCACCGGCCCGGTAGCTGTAACGATGGGTTATGAAGAAAATGAGCCCGAAAAAGCAACGGACAATGCAGGTAAGAAGGTAACTCGCCGGTATACGAATGTCTGGCTAAAAGAAAAGGGCGGCTGGAAGATCATCGCACGGCAGGCAACCATCATTGATGTGAAGTAAGAAGTTAAGCCATAATTTTCTCCGCTATGAAAAAAGATTCATCTGCTTATCGTGGCGTGGGCATAGGGCCTACTTTGTTCAATCTAGGTGTAAAAAAGATAAAATACAAAAGATCCGTATAAAGAAACCAAAGCCCTCTACAGCTTTAAACACTGAGTATACAGGCCTTTCAAATGTTGGCAACCATAATTTCCCCGCCCGCTTCCTTATTATATTATGCCGCCACCGGCGGAAGCACCTGATGAATTATCAGAGATATGTTTTACATTTATGGTACAATGAGTTATCGTGACGCCAGGTATGCTTTTCCGTATATGTTAATGCTTCTGGTATTGATCACCTGGTGTAAGACCATATATGCCCAGCCAGTTAAACTCTCAGCGGACAGCCTTCATGGCAAAAGATCTGAATTCGCCCTTACCCCCCAAAACTGGCGGTTCCATGCCGGCGACAATCCGCTTTCGGCCATCAGTTCCACCGCCGACAGTTCCTGGAAAAAGGTCGCCACCAATTTCGGCGAAGGCAAAGAACTGAAAGAGTGGCAAGGCATCGGCTGGTTCAGGCTATGGATACAGGTGGATACCGCGCTGACGAAAAAGCCTTTAGGCTTACGACTGAATCATGACGGCGCCTCCGAGATCTATATCGACGGGAAATACCAGGCAGGTTTTGGAAAAGTGGGCCGTAATCAGGCTGAAACACAGATCAGACGGGCGCCATTCGAAGTTACACCCATCAATATCAATGATACTAAACCACACCTGATCGCGATCCGCTACGCCAACTATGGCCACGTTTTCCCTGATTTTATCGGGTTTCAGACCTGGATCGGCGACTATGACCGGCTTTCCAAATTTACGCGGCATAATTATGACCTGCTTGATGACATGAATCTGTGCTCGGCTGCACAGTTGTCCCTGGCGCTGCTCCATTTGTTCCTATTCCTTTTTTACCCGAAACAGAAGCTCAACCTGTATTATGTCATCTTCACTGTGCTATTTGCCGGCTCCAACCTAGCCGTGCATGGCGATAATATTACAGATAACCCCATAATGCAATGGTGGTGGCAGCATATCTTCTGGGTCTGCGGGGTGCTCGGCACCGTGTCCGCCTGGCACCTGCTGTACGCAGTTGGCCATACCGTCATTTCACGCTGGAAAGTGATCATCGCTGTGATTTTCACGGTGGTGTACCTGGTCATCAAAGTGCTGGTGTTCAACTATAATAGTTTTGATGGCTTTAATATCGTCTTCCTTTTGATACTGATCGATGGGCTTTGGGCACTGATCGGTGCCATGCGTCGCGGGCAGCCTAATATCTGGCTGATCGGTTTAGGGATGGCCATTATCGTGGTCTTATACTTTTTTGTGGGTGCCGATGTCTTTCATCTCTGGACCGGACGCGCAGAACGCAACCTGGCCATGAGCATCGGCCTGCTATCATTCCCTTTACTGTTTTCCATTTACCTCGCGCTGGATTTTGCACGCACTAACCAGGAACTTTCCAATAAGCTGGCAGAGGTACAAGACCTTTCGGATAAAGCGCTGGCACAGGAAGCGGAGAAACTGGAACTGATCACCCACCAAGCGGAGAAACTGGAAAGAACGGTTATTGAACGCACCGCCCAGGTGCAGAAGCAAGCCGACCAGCTGCAGGAACTTGATCAGGTCAAGTCCAGGTTCTTTATCAACCTGACACATGAGTTCCGTACGCCATTAACGCTCATATTGGGGCTGGCCAAACAGATCCTGGCCAGGGAAAATAATGAACAAACGATCACCGATGCCGGCACCATCAGCCGCAACGCCGACCGCTTGCTCAAACTGATCAACCAACTGCTCGACCTGAGTAAGCTGGAAGCCGGGAAAATGGAGCTGAACGATACACCGGCAGAACTCGTATCACTTACACGGCGCAACGTGCTGCTTTTTCAATCCCTGGCCGAACAGAAAGCGATCAAACTGGGTTTCGAAGCTAACCAGGATAGCCTGTTCGTGTCGATCGATCAGACTAAACTGGAAGGTATTCTTTATAATCTCCTGTCAAATGCCATCAAGTTTACCGAAACAGGTGGGATCATCATGGTAGAATTAAAAGCAACAGGGGAGAGGTTCGATCTGTTGGTTACCGATACAGGGATCGGGATACCGGAAAACAAAATGCCTTATATCTTCGACCGCTTTTATCAGGTGGATGCTTCCGACACCCGGGCGCAGGAAGGCACCGGCATCGGACTGGCCATCACGAAAGAACTGACCGAACTGATGGGAGGGACGCTCAGCGTACACAGTATCCCCGGGGAAGGTACAACGGTGCAGGTGAATTTGCCGATGCAAAGGATCGACGAACCTTACGTATTAGCTGAGCAGATCAATGATCCCTTAGCGCTATCAGATACTGCTAATAGTACCGCCATACCGGAACAGGTCAACGATGGGCAGCCGCTGGTATTGGTCATTGAGGATAATTTTGAACTGCGGAAGTTCATCGGCAGCGTTCTGACGGATAAGTACCAGGTGATAGAAGCCGCTAATGGCGAAGAAGGACTCGCCCTGGGTTTGGACCGCATACCCGATCTGGTCATTACCGACCTGATGATGCCGCTCATGAACGGCTACCAGGTATGCATGTCACTAAAATCCAATGAAAAGACCAGCCACATCCCGGTTGTCATGCTGACCGCCAAAAGCGATACCGATAGCCGGATAGCCGGACTGGAAACGCGGGCGGATGCCTACCTGAGCAAGCCATTTGATCAGCGCGAACTACTGGCGACCATCGAGAACCTGATCGCCCTGCGTCGTCAGCTACAGGACAAATATGAGCAGGGTAACATCTGGCACACCAACACCAATGGCCTTCCTTCTATGGAGCAGGTCTTCCTGGAAAAGATAAAAAGATCGGTGGAAGCACATTTGGATGACGAAGGATACAGTGTCGATCAGTTAGGCGATGAGATCGGTATGAGCCGGGTCCAGTTGCACCGCAAGTTAAAAGGCCTGACTGGCCAAAGCCCCGGCGAACTGATCCGGGTGTTCCGTTTGCAGCGTGCTTTTGAATTATTGAAACAAAAGGTGGGCACTGTATCAGAGGTCGCCTATATGGTCGGCTTTGGTAATCCCAACAGCTTCTCCACCAGCTTCTCCAAACATTTCGGTTTCGCGCCCAGCGAAGCGGCCGGTCATTGACCTGGTAACAAAATCAAAGGTATTGGTAACATCTGCAAAGGTTTAATACTTACCTAGCGGCTTTCTTTGTGGTATAAATTATTCAGCTCAAGATGACCACATTAAAGAAAATAAACAGGCTTGCTGCAATTTTGGTCCTCATCATTTTAACCTTCGTTTTGAACCGAAGCGCAGCCGCACAAACAAAGACCAACACGAATACCAAAAAGCTAGCTGCCCGTATTTCAAGCTGGAACTGGCCCGCCAAATTGGATGCTGTAGCTGCCGCACCAAAGAACCATCAAATTGTATATGAAGACAACGATGTTAGAGTGCTGCAGGTGATCTGTCCGCCGGGGAACGAAGAGCCCGTGCACACGCATCAATACAAAAGCACCATGTGGTTCACGCACAGCGCCCATTTTATCTATTACAATTATGTAAAAGATAGGAACGGCCGGCTGGTCAAAAAGACAGTACGGAAGTAAAAGGGTTCCCGGCTGAAGCTTTGAACAGGGGCCAGCCGGTTGACCGGGAAGGTCCGCATTCCATCAAAAATATAGGCACCGATACCCTGATGGCTTACCGGGTAGAATATAAGAGAGACATAAAAAAGTAACCCATCATAAGCACAGAACAATTAAATCCTTAAATAAAATTTATGAAAAAGATCATTTTATCCTGCCTGCTGGCCCTTATCGTATTATCCGCTTTCAAACTAACAGACGGGCCTAACCCGTTGGTGGGCCGCTGGGAAAACACCCGCCTATTCCAGGGTTCAAAAATGTCACTGATCGGCAATTTCAAATCCGACGGTACTTACAGCGGGTTTATCAATAAAAAGGCCTTTGTCACCGGTAAATATCAAATGAAGCACGACACGCTTTATATCGATGACAGCACCTGTGGTGCAGGTTACACAGGTATTTATCAGGTGCAGTTCTTCGGGCAGGATTCACTCAAATTCCATGTGATCCGGGATACCTGTCAGGGCCGCCGGGAAGGCACCGATAATTTCCTGTTCAGAAAATTAAAATAATACAGCGACCCTGGAAAATCAAAAGCTATGAAGAAGCTGTATCTTATCTTGATCTTGACCGGCCTGGTATTGGTGGTTTCGCAAAGCGCATTTACGGATAGCGAACCAAAAACAGCTGCTGAATTAGGCCGCAAGCTTTTCTTTGACCCTATATTGTCCAAAACCCAAAAGATCAGCTGCGCTTCCTGCCATAAGGAGGAGTTCGCTTTTGCAGATACCTCAGCGGTGAGTCTCGGTGTGCGTAAGCAAAAAGGCGTGCGCAATACACCCTCGGCCATGAATATGAAACTGCAGGTGGCATTCTTTTGGGACGGACGTGCAGGAACGCTGGAGCAGCAGGCTTTGATGCCTATTGAAAATCCGATCGAAATGGATCTGCCTGTCAGGACGGCGGTTTGGAGACTGAATAACAGCAAGACCTATCTGAAATTATTCCAGGCCGTTTTTAAGGAAGCGCCCGATCAGCATAACCTGGCCAAAGCTCTCGCAGAATTTGAGCGTACGCTGGAAACGAGCGATGCTCCGCTGGACGATTGGTTGCTGAACGATAATGAAAGTGCGGTCAGTGCTTCAGCCAAACGCGGTTATGCTTTATTCAACGGCACCAAGGCCAATTGTGTGCAATGTCATTTCGGCGCCGATTTTAACAATACCGAGTTCCGCTCGATCGGTTTGTATGACGGCAAAACACTCAGGGACAGCGGCCGCGCTGCTATCACTAAACTACCAGATGACCTTGGTAAATTCAAGATCGGAGCCTTGCGTAATGTCGCTATCACCCCGCCGTACATGCATAACGGCATGTTCAAAACGCTTCGTGAGGTGATCGACTATTATAATGACCCGGATAAGATCGTTCTGAATGCTATCGGCCGCGATACGCTGCTTGCCAGACCCATGAATTTAACGGAACAGGAAAAGACCGACCTAGTGAATTTTATGGAGGCGCTGACCGATAAGCGATTTGCGGGTAAACTAAAGCAGCTAAAACACACAAAAAAAATCAACCAAAAATAAAGAGATGAAACGACGCAATTTTCTATCCTGGGGCTTTCTATCCATTCCGGCTATTTCATTTGCCAATGTAAAGAACTATATAAAACACGAACGACCTAAAAAAGCTATTCTTATCCGGGCAAATGAAAGCCGTTTCGACGGCGTGCAAACAAAGGTTAAAGATGCTATTGGCCGCTGCGTGGTATCAGCAGCAGATACCGATGGTGAACTGTTGATCGTAGCACCCGGTGACCAAACTTTCGCATTCAAAGGCGGCCCGCCATTGCACATCCATAAATACCAGGACGAAGTGTTCTTTGTTGCTCAGGGTGAGTTTTTAGTACAGGTTGGCAATGATGTGCATAAAGTCAAAACCGGAGACACTGTTTTCATTCCGAGGGGAACACCACATACCTATGCCAATCCAATAGAAAACAATCTGGGAAGCATTATTTCTATCCATCAGCCGGCAGGAAATAACGAAGCATTTTTTAAATATCTGTGTACTTACAAAAAGATGCCGGAGAAAGAGATAGACCCAGATTCGCCTGAGGTAGGCCCGCCGATTATGATAAAATAACAGTTATGGTTCGAACCTTCTTAGTTGATGTTTTATTTTCGCAATTAATTGATATCATTTCGAAAATTAGATGTCAAAATTCTGTAATGAGTGGAATAGTATTTAAATCATCCTTTTGGATCCAGACGCTGATATTCAACACTTATATCGCAATATGCTATAATTCAGGGAAGGAGAGGGAGAGATTTGAACCAGGTTATCTTTTTATTGATTATCAATAATGTAAGGGCTTTATTATATATCGCGCTACAAATGACGCAAAAGAAATATTTCACTTATATCAAAGCCTTTATTTTTTTTATTTCTTAAATCTCAGAACTAAACTGTTTCAACATATACACATATTCTCCCAATGAAAAATGATGGATTTCCTTATCTACTCTTGTTGTAATCAGGTAATTTTCCATGATAACACAACTCCGGAAAATTTTATTATTTACTTCACATAGCCTGATTGTTGATAGCAGCTGTTTATGAACCTTCCCATACCAATATATAAAAGGGGATAGGTTATGAGGACAGATCTTTTCTTATCCTGCTTAAAGATTGTGGTGTGATCTTTAAATAGGATGCAATATATTGCTGGGGTACCTGCTGTACAAGCGTCGGATAACGCTTCAGCATTTCAAGATACTTGGCCTTTGCATCGCCGAAATTTAAAAAATCGTTATCCTTGATCTTTTGCAGTAGGGTAGATTCACTGATGCTCTTGAACTGTATGTACAGGTTGGGTATCAATTGCAAATGCTTTTCGAATGCAGAAAAATTAATCACATATACTTCACTATTTACCACAGCCTGTAACGCTTCCGTTGCAGGCTGCTTGGCATAATAACTTTCGAGGTTTGCGAAAAATTGATTCTGACGAACGAAATGTTTTGTGATATCATTGCTGTTACGGTCAATGCCAAATAGTCTTATAACACCATTGTCAACGAAAATTATATCAGTGGCGATCTCGTGAAATTCATGTAAATAATCCCCTGCTTTTACCTTCCTGTATTTGAAATCAGAGGCCAAAATATCGACATCATCTTCTGATAGAATTCCACCGAATGATAATGCAGACTTTAACCTTTTCATTGTTTAACGATCTTTAGTTTGATAACACTTTCAGCGCACGCGATCACCGCGTTCCTGCCGGAGATCGGATCCCAATTCAATTCTTTAATAGCTTTGGTCAGATCGGTCTTTCTTCTTTTCATTTCCAATAAAACCGGCTTTAATTCAGGTCGAAATTCCGCTATGATCCTGGTAATAAAGTTAGGGAATTCTCTGCTTGGGATCTTCCTTTCCGGATAACATTCTTGTAAAATAGCAGAAACATCCTTTAAAGTTAAATACGCTGATGCAGCTATGTACCGATTTCCGGCTGCTTTAGGATGCTCCATTGCTTTAATTAACAGATCTGCGACAGAACGTACATCCACCAGGTCAAATCCAATTTTTGGCAACGCCGGATAGCTTTTATTAAGCAATGCAATAACGATGTTGGCTGAATTTCCAAAATCTTCTTCAAGCACCGGCCCTAAAATAGCGCCGGGACATACAGTAACCAGTTCAAGATCCGAAAGGTTACTCTTCATATAATCCCATGCCACTCTTTCAGCAATTGTTTTGCTCTTATAATATGGCGTTATATCTTTTAAGCTGTCAATGTTCGTCCAATCATTTTCATTAAATACCTTATCCTCATCCCACTCATCATTACCGTATGCTATGGTAGAAAGTGACGAAGTCATTACTACCCGCTTTACATGGTTATGCGTAGCTGCCCTTAAAATATTGAGGATACCATTTTTAGCCGGCCTGATCAATTCGTCTTCGTTTTTTGGTAAAGTTGATGGAAAAGGTGATGCGACATGCTGAATAAAGTCAACACCTTTGCTTAACTCGCGCCAAACATCATCTTGATCAAGATCTGCCACCGCGAAACTTAACTTATCAATATTGGCCGTATGCTCGGCTATGATCTTTTTTATGGAAGGTATTCGATTTTCCGAACGCAATGTGCCGATAACTTCGTACCCTTCATTCAATAATTTGACGGCGGTGTGAGACCCTAAAAAACCGGTGATCCCGGTTAGCAAAACTTTACTGTTTTTCATAACCTCTTTTTTTAACAAAGGTCATTTGTAAGAGCGCATCCGCCATTACCATATGTTAAGAAATACTTGAAAAATTCATGCTGGAGCATTAGTGTTTAATGGTGCTCCGGTTCTTTAAGTGTTTTATAGATCAAAAAAGCATACAAGAGCATAAACACTGCGGCAATTATCGCGATATGAGTGATGGCTGTAACTATTTTTTGTGACCCTCCAACAGCCATCGTTCCAAAGATAGCGACTCCGACCGCACCAGCAGCCTGACGGGTAGTATTAAGAACTGCCGACGCAATGCCTGATCTGTTCGCAGGTACGGTAGAAAGGGTGCCGGTTGTCATTGCAGGCACCGCAACTCCCATACCGAAAGGTAAGCCGAAGAACGGGAATAGCAAGTGCCAGTAGGGAATATGGATTCCGGCGAGTAATAAGCATAAACAGCCTATTGCAAAAACCACAGCGCCGATAATGATAGGCACACGGATGCCATAACGGCTCATTAAATAGCCACTCGTCAGGTTGGATATGAGAAAGCCTCCGGTCAGCGGTAAAAATGCCAGGCCGGCGTGAAAAGCAGTGTAATGAAGTACTTGTTGCAAATACAGGCTAAGCACAAACACGAGTCCATAATAGATCCAGTTAAGGGACATTCCCAAGCCAATAAATAAATTGAAATTTTTGGAGCTGAACAGGTCAAGGGGCAGAATAGGCGCTTTAGCCACGCGTTCACGCCAGATAAACAGTCCGAACATCAGCAGGCTAAAGATGATCCCGCCATAGATCAGAGGTGATCCGGGGCCAAGGGTATGCCATTCGATCATGGCGGCGATAAAAACCGTTAATGATAATGTCCAGATCACTTGCCCGGGTATGTCAAAGCCATGGCTTTTATTTCTTTTACTATTGGTCAGGTAGGTACTTAAGAGCAAACCGGCTAAACAGATCGGAATGTTCACCAGAAAGATCATTCGCCAACTACTGAGGTTTAATAGAAGACCACCGACTACTGGCCCTGATGCGATAGAGATCGCGCCACCTGCTGTCCAATAGGCAACTGCCCGCGCCCGGAGTTTAGGCTCTGAAGCGAAATTGTTGTTTAATATTGATAATGAACTGGGTATCATCGTGGCCGAGCCTATACCCTGCAATGCTCTGAACCCGATCAAAGCTAATGGATGCCAGGCAATTCCGCAGCCTACAGAAGCCACACCAAAAATGAGCAGGCCTAGCTGAAATAGTCGCTTAGAGCCAAGCAGGTCGCTCATTCCGCCTGCTGATAACATCAGAACGGCAAAGGCGATCGTATAGGCGTCGACGATCCATTGGAGTGTGCTGATATTGGCAGAAAATGATCTTCCGATATGCGGAACGGCCACATTTACAATAGAAACGTCCAGTTGGGACACCACAAATGCCAGACTGGTCGTAATGACCACAAACCAAAAGCCTGTCTTATTTTTTTTCAAGGTGAAGTTTTTGTTGATGCAGCAAAAATAACAACATACTTATGTGCCCGTTCATTTATTGATGTTCCTTTTCTAAACGCTTTAGTTTCCGGTCGATGGAAAACAGATAGATCGCCAGTCCCAGGAACGTGATCGCGATGGTGGTCACCACCACGTAGATCTTTCCAGAGCTTCTCATTAAATCGGCCATTTCGATCTCTGAACCGGGTTTTGCATAAAGATCAGCAGCTGCAAGGACCAGTAATGCCGCGATGAATATTTTTTTCATGTTGAACGGTAAAGCCAGCTGATTTTAGATTGCAGCTGGCTGTTATAAATATTAGTTTAAAGAGTTTTTACGGTAGTCGATCAGTTGGAGCCGGAAGCGGATTGTAGCGATCCAGACCGCGATGAGCGACCAGCCAAGCATAGCGGGATAAAAGGCAAGCTTCATGCCGTTGTCCAGATCATATTTACCAAATGCCGGATTGCCACCATTGCCGGGATGAAGGGAATCAGTCATACGGGGCAATACAAACAAGAGCACGATCATGATCGGGAATGCGAAAATATTATAAATTGCAGCTATTCGTCCCCGCTTTTGTTCTTCCTCGATAGAATTACGCAGAACCAGGTAAGCAGAATACAGTAGCGCACCGATCGCTGCACTATTTTGTTTGGGATCATTACTCCAGTAGGCTCCCCAGGTATATTTGGCCCACAGCATGCCGGATACCAGGCCGAGTATGTAAAAGAACAAACCAACCTTTACGCATTCCAATGACAGCAGGTCATATCGCTGATCTCCTGTACGCAGATACATCAGGCTGCCAAAGATCGAGATCTTAAAGACAGCCAGCATCGCCATCCACATGGGAACATGGAAATAAAGATTTCTGATCGTTTCATGCAGGATAGGTAGTGCAGGTACCGGTAAAATTAGCCCTGTAAATAAGGTTGAAAAGACCAGGATCACCCCCGTGATCTTCCACCATGGCCGATCAATATACACTAATAGCTTTTCCATCGTAATACTCATCAATAGATCCCTCCACCAAGACTGCGATACACATCTGAAATGGCATTCAGTTCCTGACGCTTGATGGAAGCCAGTTCCAGTTCACTCTGCAAAACGTTACTCTGGGCGGTTATAACTTCGAGGTAATTAGCCATCCCATTTTTAAACAATGCATTGGCATTTGCAGTCGCTTTCTGTAGCGTCATTACACGGGCAGCAGCTATCGCTTCCCGGGCTTTTAGTTTATCTATGCTGACCAAAGCATCAGCTACCTCGCCGACCGCCTTTAAAACGGTTTGCCTGAATAACAATACTGTTTTCTCACGCTCGACCTTAGCCACCTGGTATTGCGTACTGAGTTCTTTACGCTGAAGGAGCGGTTGAACGACACTTCCGCCGACGATGCCGAACAATGAACCGGGAATATTAAACCAGTCACTAGCCTTGATCGCATTAACGCCGCCCGAGGCCGTGATACGTAATGCGGGATACATTTGTGCCTTAGCGATACCGACACGCGAATTCGCAATGATCAGATCAAGTTCCCGACTTTTCACGTCAGGCCTGCGGCTGACCATATCCGAAGGTATTCCAGCAGAAAGAATGGCCGGGAATCTCAAGTCATCAAGTAAGGTATTTCTTTCGATCCTATCCGGTAACTGACCGGCCAATACGCGCAGGGCATTTTCCTGAATGGCAATTCCCTGTTCCAATTGAGGAACCAGTTCCGCAGATACCTGCTGTTGCGCCTGTGCCTGTTGAACGCCTAGCAAACTTACCTGTCCGGCATCATATTGGAGTTTTACAATATTGAGTGTACTGTCGTTCAGCGCCAGGTTTTTTCTGGCAACGCCGAGTTGTGCGTCCAGCATAAGCAGATTGAAATATCCTTGAGATACAGAGGCGATGAGGGCCGTCTGCAAAGCTTTTTTTGCTTCCTGTGTTTGCAGGTAATTGGCGAGTGCTATCCTGTTAGTATTCCTGATCTTGCCCCATATATCTGCTTCCCAGCTTAAACTCAGATTAGCAGAATAGTCTTCTAAATGATTTGTACCTAAAAATTGCCCGAGGGTCAGGCCGTTCAAACTATTGTTGGAAGGATTGGTGGTACTCGCTGTCACGTTCAATCCAATTTGAGGGACATTGTTCCATTTAGATTGCCTTAATACCATTTGCGACTGTTCCAAAGTTTTCATGGCGATCTGCATATCATAATTTCGCGACAGGGTACTGTCGATCAACCGCTGTAAGATCTGATCTTTAAAAAACGATCTCCATGGAATGCTGGCTACACTGGAGGTGTCTGATCCGGCAGCATTTCTAAATGCCGCCGGAAGCTCTGGTTTTGGTGTTTTGACATCCTTTGATACCCTGCAGGCACTTGTGAAGGCGATTAAAAAAGGAATTAGGTATGCTACTTTTATTTTATTCATTGCGTGACGATTAAATAATTAAAGCACAGGTTCGGGTTCGTACTCCACTACCTTATGCTCTTCAACAACTTCTTTTTTTCCGGAGATCTTTTCGTGAAGTGCCTGGAAGACAACAAACAATACCGGAATGATAAACAATCCCAGGATCACTCCGCCAAGCATGCCGCCGGCCGCCCCTATACTGATCGAATGATTACCCATTGCAGAGGGACCGGTTGCGCGCATCATCGGTGTGATACCGGCCACGAAAGCAACGGAGGTCATGATGATCGGACGTATCCGAAGTTTAGCGGCTTCCAGCGCTGATTCAACCAGGGTGTGGCCGGCATGCCTGCGTTGTACAGCGAACTCAACGATCAGGATCGCATTCTTCGCCAGCAAGCCGATCAACATGATCAGGGCCACCTGGATGTAAATGTTGTTATCGATGCCAGCCATGCCTATGGCAATGAATACCCCGATAATTCCGGTTGGCACAGAAAAGACGACAGCCAACGGAAGTATGTAGCTATTGTATTGTGCGCATAGCAGGAAGTAAACAAATAAAAGCGATAACACGAAGATGATCACTGACTGCCCTCCGGAAGAGATCTCCTCCCTGGTCATGCCGGAGAATTCGAAAGAGTAGCCCGCCGGTAAAACTTCGGCAGCAACTTCACGAACCGCCTCTATCGCATTACCGGTACTGTAGCCAGGTTTTGGCACCGCGTTAACCCCAATAGAATTGAATAGATTGTAGCGAGTGATCACTTCGGGGCCAAATACCCTTTTTAAAGTGACAATCGTTTTTACCGGAACCATTTTTCCGGTTTTATTTTTCACATACACCTCATTTAATGATGCAGGGTCAGCACGTTCTTCTTTTTCTGCCTGAACCATGACGCGGTAATATTTACCGAAGCGATTAAAATCTGACACCTGGGCGCTTCCGAAATAGGACTGCATTGTGCTCAGCACATCTTTCTCATCAACTTCCAATTGTTCGATCTTTTCATGGTCAAGCACCATTTCATATTGCGGATAATCCGCCCGGAAGGTGGTAAAAGCAACCGCAATTTCTTTACGTTTCATTAGCTCGGCAATAAAACGGTTAGCAAGGCCACCAAATTTGTCCAGCTTGCCGCCAGCTTTATCTTCCAGGACCAGGTCAAGAGCATCTACATTACTAAACCCGGGAACCGTTGGGAAAGAGAATACGAAACATTGGGCACCTTTGATCGTATTTAGCCTTTTTTGCAGTTCCGCTATATTTTCCGTGACACTATTCATTTCTCCCCGTTCACCATCTTTTTTCATCCTGAAGAAGGCCACACCGGAAGACGGACTCGTTGAACTGGTCAACACATTGAATCCTGCAACCTCGTTGAAAGCAAACTTTGCTTTCATATCCCGAATTTTGTTCGCAGCTTCATCCAGAATGGCTTGTGTTCTATTCATCGACGAACCGGGAGGTAAATTGACCGATATAGCTATAAAACCCAGATCTTCCGATGGAATAAAGCCGGTCGGCGTTCTTCGGATCAACCAGGCAGTTATCAGCACGATCAGCGCAAGTCCACCCAAACTCACCCATTTGAACCTGATCATTTTTTTTACAGCGACAACATATTTGCCGGTCACATTTTCGAAACTCCTGTTGAAAGCAAAAAAGAATCGCTGTTTGAAATTTTTCGGCTTCTCTTTATGGTCGTGATTGACATCTTTTAACAGCAATGCACACAAGGCAGGACTAAGCGTCAAGGCGTTAAGCGCAGATATGGCTATGGCTATGGCCAGGGTAAAGGCGAACTGCCGGTAAAATACGCCTGCTGACCCTTTCATAAAGCCTACCGGGAGAAATACAGCCGCCATCACCAACGTAATAGAAATGATCGCTCCGGTGATCTCATGCATAGCGGACAAAGTCGCTTTCTTAGGTGTGATATTTCGGTGTTCTAATTTAGAGTGAACCGCTTCAACCACAACGATAGCATCATCCACCACGATACCAATGGCCAATACCAGGGCAAACAGGGTAAGCAGGTTGATAGAAAAACCAAAGGCAGACATAAAAAAGAACGTACCGATCACCGCAACCGGAACCGCGATCGCCGGGATCAGCGTTGATCTGAAATCCTGTAGGAAGATATAGACCACAATGAACACCAGGATGAATGCCTCTAGCAAAGTATGTTCTACCTGTTCGATGGATTGATCCAGCATATCTTTAGTATTGTATAGGATCTGCTGTTTGATCCCGGGTGGAAAATCCTTTTCCGCTTTTTTAAGGAACTCACCCACCTTGGTCTGTATGTCCCTGGAATTTGTGCCAGGCAATTGGATCACCTGGAAAAGTACACTTTGCTTGTCGTTAACTGTATTGAGCGAGTTGTAAGTGTAACTGCCTAATTCAACTTTGGCTACATCTTTTAGCTTGAGCATACTACCGTCTGTGTTCGCCCTGATGATCATATTTCCATAGTCCTCGGGTTTGGTATATTTACCTGAATATTTGAGGACGTACTCAAAAGAACGGTTGCTGGACTCTCCAAATCTTCCGGGTGCCGCTTCCTGATTTTTACTGCGCACCGCAGCCATTACCTCCGTGGGTGTAATATTGTAGGCGGCCATTTGCGCAGGGTTCAACCATATACGCATGGAGTAATCCCTGTTTGCGCCGTAAAAGATCACCTGCCCGACGCCTTGTATACGTTTGAGCTCAGGAATGATATTGATCTGGGCATAGTTGGTCAGGTAAGTGGCATCATACAGTTTAGGCTTATCACTCATCAGGTTGATCGCCATGATCAGTGAATTTTGCACTTTTTGTGTAGTGATGCCTGCCTGAACGACCTCGGGTGGTAACAGACCGGTCGCCGATGATACGCGGTTCTGAACATTCACTGCCGCCTGGTCAGGATCGGTACCTAATTTGAAATACACAGAAATGGTCAGCGTGCCATCATTGCTGGAAGTCGAACTCATATAGGTCATGTTTTCAACGCCATTAATAGCTTCTTCCAATGGAGGCGCTACCGCGCGAACCATTGTTTCAGCATTAGCACCGGGATAATTGGCCGATACCTGCACCACCGGAGGCGCTATATCGGGGAACTGTTGAATAGGCAGGTCCATCAGACCTACCGCACCGAGTATGACCAGCATGATGGAGACCACGGTGGCGATCACCGGTTTATCGATAAATACTTTTAGCATGATTTTAAGATTATGATTAATTGCTGGCCAATTTTTCTTGTGTCTGTTCTGGTTTCACCACTATGCCATCTTTAAGCGATTCCAGGCCTTTCAGTACCAAACGGTCACCGCTCTTGAGCCCGCCGGAGATGTAATAGTTTTTTTCGGTCGAACCTGATATGGTCAAAGCGACCTGGTGGGCTTTACTATTTTGATCGACGACGAATGCGAAAATTTTATCCTGCATTTCGAAGGTTGCTGATTGAGGGATACCGATCACCCCGGCTTGTTTAAGGCCTAGTTTGATCCTACCCGAATTACCTGAGCGGAGCAAGCCTTCTTTATTGGGAAACGTTGCCCGAAGTGTAATTGCACCCGTATTTTTGTCAAATGCTGCATCAACCATGTCCAGCATACCGGATGATGCGTACTGGTTCCTTCCTGCAAGAAGCATAGTTACCTTGGGGGCATTTCTCAATTTTTCGTTAATGGTTGAGCCTGTTAACCCATCTTTAAAGGTTACAAAATCTGCTTCTCCGATCGAAAAATAAGCATGTACCTCGCGGTTATCCGAAAGATAGGTCATTGGTTGGGCATCTGTAGGTGAGAGGAGGCTTCCGGTTTTCTTGGCGATCCGTCCTATATACCCACTGACCGGCGCTGTGATGGTCGCGAAGCCTAAAGTGATCTTTGCATTCCCGGCTTTTGCTTTAGCCTGTATTTCCTTAGCTACTGCGGCGTCGTAAGCGGCTTGCGCGGTTTTTAGCTGGTAAGCTGAAACCACCTTATTTTGTACCAATGGGGCGATTTTTTCAACTTCAAGTTTGGCACTGGCTACGTTAGCCTTCGCGGCTAGCAGGTCACCCTCGGCATCATTAGATGCTTCGCGGTAAGGTCTTGTGTCTATTTGGAATAATGGAGCTCCTTTTTCTACATAGGCTCCTTCATTCACAAAGATCTTTTCCAGTATCCCTGAAACCTGGGCTCTTATCTCCACATCGGTCAGTCCCTCTATCTTTGCCGGATATTCCATGTAAACGATCTCGTCGTGAGCGCTTACCGTTACAACAGGTACGGCCGGTGCTGCCGTTGATGGTGTTTGAGGAACGCCTGATGAACAGCCCGAAAAAATGATCGCCTGTGCCAGCAATCCATATATCAAATTATTTTTCATGAAAATTTATATATTAAGTGTAAAAAATGTAGCGTGTTATACAACTAATGAGGATAATATGGTGAGATCATCAGGTAAACAATGACCCCGGTCAGACTGACATACAACCATATGGGCATGGTCCATGCAGCCAATTTGCGGTGCCTGATGAGATTGCCGTTAATTCCGTAACTCATAGTTAAGAGTGCAAGCGGAACGATCAGTGCTGCAAGAAAAATATGGCTGATGAGTATCAGGAAGTAAATGTTTTTGATCGATCCTGTACCTCCAAAACGCGTAGAAGGTGTGGAAAAATGATAAAGCAAATAAGAGAACAAGAATAGCGACGTAAAGGAAAATGCCAGGAAAACGAAGCTTCTGTGGGCCTTTATTTTTTTTTGCTTGATACTGATCAAAGCCGCAAGCAATGCGATAAAGGTCGACCCGTTCAACAGTGCATTTAGCAAGGGCAGCCATGAAAGGTCATATCGTTTCAGTGCATCAGTTTTGGGCAAGAAATATGCAGTAGCGATAAGTCCATTAATGGCTACGGTCAGGAACCAGATCAAAGGGGTATAATTTTTCTGTTTCATTAATTTAAATAAATGGTGGTGATCGTCGAGTCCATCAATGAGGCGGGTTGCAGCGATAACCAGTTAAAGTAGTTGTCAAAAGAAAGCATGGTCAAATGCTCACTGAACACGATGTAGCATACTACATAGTATGTTTTAGGGAAGGATAATTGTAGGGTCATGGATCGTTTTATAGCATACTATGTAGTATGTTTTTGTCAAAAAATATTACAATGATTGTAAGTAGCGATCGTGTTACAACGATTGTAAGTAGCGGTCGTATTCCTTTAAAAATGTGACATAATAACTTTTTCCAAGAACCTTGCCCATATTCCTTACCCCGTGATAAAGCGTAATGATCGATAATGCTATGGTTTCTGGTTCATGGTTAGTGCTCAATTGTCCGTCGCCCTGCGCACGGACAACTTCCTCTTCTATAGATCTACGCCACTCCGCCATGTTCTTTTTAAGTGCCCTTTTGAAACGCTCGTTTATTGGTGCCATTTCATGGATCAGGTTGACGGCCGGACAGCCGTACGCACAGGTAAGGCTTGGGTTCGCGATCAGGAGATCTTTGAGCATTTTATGCAGGTTCTTTCTAAAATCCTTCGATGTCCCGAGCGACTTCGTGATCGTAGGCCAGATCTCCTTTCTTATAACATCCTCTATGAGCGCGATCCCCATTTCCTCTTTGCTTTTGAAATGATGATAGAAAGCACCTTTTGTGACTGAAGTAGTTTCCAGAATGTGATCAATGCTGGTTGCCTGGTACCCGTTCCTGTAGATCAGATCGAAGGCTTTCTTCAATATTTCAGTTCTGGTTGCGTCTGCTTTTGACATTTTCATACTGATTAGTATGGTGCAAAGTTATTCATGTTTTGTTATTTTTTATCATCCCGTATCATTAGTGATGCTAGGACTTCAATTGTAAATTTGACGTAATTGGAGTGATCTGTTTTGAAATTACCGCTCAGAAATTATAGTTAACTTATTGTATTATTGATATTTATGATTGAAGTAGTTTTCAAACGGGATATGATTCTGACCTGTTTTAAAAATGGCCTAAAGTGTACTATTTATGTCCTTTGAGACAATAACCACATCTCGTAAATTTGTATTTATGAAAAACGGGGTGAAGGAAAATTCTCAGGTTGTCCAGAAAAAAAAAGTTGTAATTATTGCGATGTCCGGTCGAATGATGATGGATTTTGTCGGGCCTTCTGATGTTTTTACAACAACTAATCTTTTCTTAAAGCGCTCAGGTCTTGCCGAAGGTTATGAGGTACATATCGCGGCGCCAACTGCTAATAAGCTAATTGTCACCGGCTCGGGTGCTGATATATCATGCCATCTAAGTGCTGTAGAGATCAGATCACGGATCGATACCCTGATCATTTCCAATTATGAATCAGAAGATTCGATACCTGAAGATTACGACCCATTTTATAAATGGCTATCAAAAAGGACGGATAAAACTACAAGGAGGATCGCGTCGGTCTGCGCAGGCACCTTCGCACTGGCAAAGGCAGGTCTGATCAACAACCGTAAAGTGACGACCCATTGGACATTGAATGAAATACTTCAGCAAAGTTATCCTCAGCTAATTGTGGATACCAATCCTTTTTACACGAAGGACGGACATATATACACTTCGGGCGGTGTTTCTTCCGGGATCGACCTTGCATTGGCTATGGTAGAAGAAGACTATGGAAAGGACGTAGCTATACAGGTTGCGCGTGAACTTGTCGTCTATTTATACCGTCCAGGAAATCAAAGTCAATTTGGAAGCCTGCTTCCTTCTGTTGAGAGAACAGGTCTGAGTCAAAAACTGCGCAAATGGGTACTTGAAAATTTAACCGAATCACTGGATGTCAAACGCATCGCGGATCACCTGAACATGAGTCCACGCAATTTTACCAGGGTATTTCATAAACAAACCGGTATGCCGCCGGCAAAATTTGTAGAGAAGGTAAGGGTAGAGCAAGCCAGGAAATTACTGGAGGACACGGATAGTACGCTCGAAAATGTTTCAGAAACCTGTGGGTTCGGAGCCCTCAGTTCCATGCGCCGGACATTTCTGAGATTACTAAATACAACCCCTTCGGATTATCGCCGCGCCTTCCGCTCGACATTAAATGATCTGGGTCTTGGAGAGCATTATCCCATCAATGTGAATTATATTGATCATACTGACAATCATTAATTATAACAGAACACATTGATGGAAGATATTTTTGGATCACCCCTTTTACGTTTGAAGATCAGCGCCTACGCGGTAGGCTGCTCTCTATTACTTTTAATTGGTATCGCTCTTCCGCTTAAAATATTTTTAGGACAACCCAGTATGTTGTGGTTCATTTCTCCGTTTCATCTCGCACTGACCTGCTGGTATTTTATGAATAGTTTTCAGGTCGTAGAAGAATTTCAGTGGAAATTTAGCAAAACAACCTGGACAATTCTGATCGGTTGCCTTATACCTTTCGGCACCTTTATCGTTGTCCGGAGTGTGCTCAATAAAAACAAGCTATTGTCCAGGGAGGAGCGTTCCTCAATAAGTTCCACTGCTGAGCAAGTATAAATGAAATTAATTAATTAGATGAAATGCATAAACTTAGAACATACTACCTGGTATCTTCCGTGATCGTAGCCCTGATACCGGCCTGTAAAGGATCAACTAATGAACAGGATCCCCGGCAAAGTATCCTTTCTAAGCATGATGAATTGATGCAAAAAGGCGAACAGGCCATGACGATCAAAATGCAGCTTGATACCTTGCAATTAAGTCACTTTACTTCCGGCGGTCTTGGAGAGGATACCATTCCATTAGCTCAACAGAAGAAAGACGTCAGGTCTTCATTGATAAAGGCGGATGAGACCATGGAAGATTGGATGCATCACTATAAGGCGGATTACAAGGGAAACTCGACCAAACAGACCAGAGCTTATTTTGATACAGAGGCCGAAAAGTTAAAAAAATTGGACGGGTTATACGACAAAACTATTACCGAAGCCAATACACTGTTGCAAAAGCTCCATGTCCCTGTAGCAGGCGCAGATCATAGCAAGAAAATAAGTAAATAATATGAATAAAGCATACTACTTGTTCGCCTTGGCCATCGTTTTTACAGCATGTAAAGAAAGACGCCGAACACTTCCCATTTTTGGTCCCCACCAACCAGTAGAACGTGTCGTTAACGGAGCTAAGATCGTCGATACCGTTTACCAGACCATTCCCGCGTTCAAATTTATTAACCAGGACAGCGCCGTAATTTCTAACCATGATCTCGATGGTAAGATCTATGTGGCTGATTTCTTCTTTACTTCATGCCCTTCCATTTGTCCGGTGATGCACCGTAACCTGATGAAAGTATATGAAAAATACAAAGGGAACGACCAGGTCATGCTGCTGTCTCATACTATAGATTATAAATATGACCTTCCACATGTCCTAAAAAAATATGCATTGAAATTAGGCGTTGATGGCCCGCAATGGCAATTCGTGCGTGGCACAAAAGACAGCGTTTACACGCTCGCTAAAAAGAACTACCTCGTTTCCGTTGGCGAGGACGGCCAAGCACCTGGCGGGTATGTACACCAGGGCTATCTCGTGCTAGTGGACAAACAAAAACGTGTGAGAGGTGCCTATGATGAAACTGATGCGAAGCAGGTTGAGCAGCTATTGAACGACATGGACATTTTGATTGCGGAAGAAAAAAAGTAAGTGATCAGCGCTTTGCAGGCCTGCTGAGACGATCAGGACCTGCGCGCGATCTTTAGTTACGTCGGGGATTAATGAAGAAAAAATTGATAATTATCATCGTACTGATCAATGTGATCATCGGCTATTTTGCATTTAATCTCAAGCCGGCTGAGGTCAACTTTGATGCTAAAGAGGAAGATGTTCAACTTAAGGTGCCTGCTAATTTTCCGAAACCGGTCTATGATGTAAAGGGAAATAAATTGACGCCGGCCGGTTTTAAATTGGGCCGGATCCTGTTCTATGACCGGCAGCTATCGCTTGATCAATCGATCTCCTGCGGATCGTGCCACCAGTCAAAAGCGGCATTTGCAAATTTTGCGCGCCCGCTGAGCAGGGGGATCAAAGGTTGTACAGGAGCACGCAATGCACCTGCGCTATTCAATCTTGCCTGGCAACGGGAATTTATGTGGGACGGACGTTTGGACCAATTAGATCTGACCTCCCATAATGCACTGACCAATCCATGCGAAATGGCCAATGATATGAACCAGATCATAGCCAGGCTTCAGGACTTACCGATGTATCCTCCGCTTTTTAGAAAGGCATTCGGCGATCCGACGATCACGCCGAAAAATATGATGAGGGGCCTGGCGCAATTTATGGCGGCGATGGTCTCAGCAAATTCCAGGTACGATAAACATATCAGAAATGATCCGGGAGGCACTTTTTCAAAGGAGGAAGAATTAGGATATGCAGTTTTTAAACTAAAATGCAGTTCGTGCCACCGTGAGCCGCTTTTTACTGACCATAGTTTTCGCAACAACGGATTGGAGATATGGTCGGCTGATAAAGGCAGGGATAGCCTGACGCATAGGAAAGGCGATATAGGGAAATTTAAAATACCATCCCTAAGGAATGTTGAGGTTAGTGCGCCTTATATGCATGACGGACATCTTGAAACTCTGGAACAGGTGCTGGCGCATTATGCTCATGGCGTAAAGGCAAATCCAAATCTTGACCCTGAATTAAAAAAGAACGGGCGGTTAGGCATTTTGCTTAATAGCCGGGAGCAGCAGCAAATAATTGTTTTTTTAAGGACCTTAACGGATAAAGATTTTATTAGTGATAAACGTTTTCAAAACCCATGATCAATACTTGCCTGTACGAGCGTTGATCCTGATCTAATTTAATACAAATGATACAAGATGTTTTAAGAGACCGGTCTGCTGTGGCGCACCGGCAATTGGAAAAAATAGTTGTTAGTCGATTAAAGGCCATAAAAAACAAGGAAGATTACGCCGATCTATTGAAATATTTCTATGCGTACTTTTCTCGTCTGGAGCAGGTGATCGAGCCATATTTAAATGAAGATATCTTACCCGACAAAGCAAAGCGCCGAAATTCTAAATTCCTGGCCGATGATATTGTTAGTCTTGGTCAGGATCTAGATGAGTTACCGATACCGGTAGTACCGGAGATATCCAATGTATGCCAGGCACTGGGCGCTTTGTATGTGATGGAAGGTTCGGTCATGGGTGGTTCCGTTATTGTCCAAATGCTGGCTAAATCGGGCATAACTAAAGGAGTTTCTTTTTTCTCCGGATACGGTCCCGACACAGGTTCCATGTGGGAGTCATTTGTAGCGGTCTTAAATCAGAATGTTCCGGCGTCTGAACAATATCTGGTCGTTGAAACGGCCATGGATACTTTTCACTGCTTCGCTTTATCATTCAATGAGATTTAATAATTTATTTGAACCTATATCAGCAAGTATGCAAGACAACAATGTCATTTTTTTTGTCTAAAAGCATACTACCTGGTATGCAAATTATATTGAACATGTTTCCTATACTTATATTTCTTCATTCTTTATGGCGCTGGCTCGTTTTAGGTAGCCTCGGCTATTCTATATATATCGGCTACCGCGGGAAAACCGGTAAATTAAATTACAATGCATCGGTCAACCAATGGCGGCATTGGACGGCCACCATCGCGCATGTGCAACTTTTGCTCGGCATGTCTTTGTATTTTCAAAGTCCGGTGGTGATGTTCCAAATGCTGGATTCCCCTGGAAAGCTACTCAACGAGCAAACCTTTTTCCGCTATTATCATCTCGGCATGATGATGCTGGCTGTCGTATTGATCACGATCGGATCAGCTAAGGCAAAACGGCAAAAGACCGATGCTGAAAAATTCGGAATGATGCTTACCTGGTTCACCCTCGCATTGGTGATCATTATTATCGCTATACCCTGGCCGTTCTCACCTTTGGCCAGCCGGCCTTTCGTGAGGCCGTTATAAAAGATCGTTTTCATGCTTATAACTGATAATTGAACAATAACCCCTTAAACATACAGAACATGATTAAGAACCTCTTAAAAACCCCGGTCGGCAGATTGCGACTCTTAGGCTATCTCGAAGGCACCACCCTTATATTCTTAATATTTATTGCCGTGCCATTTAAATATATCGCAGGTGATCCAGTATTGGTTAAAGCCGTTGGGCCGATTCATGGCCTTTTATTCCTGGGGTTTATATTTATTACCCTTAGCGTTGGCGTAGAACAGCAATGGAAGTTCCAGCGAACCACCTGGAAGGTGCTGCTTGCGTGTGTGATCCCATTTGGCACTTTTTACATCGACCGTTTGATCACGAAGGATCAGGCATCTGAAACCGGTGGGTGAGGTGATGAGGTTCAGGAGATCGAAGTATGCGGTCGTTTTAGCCTGGTAACAATAATTATTTCTATACATCATGAAAAATTATATAAAGATCATCAGAAAATATTTAAGTATCCTGCTCTTATTGCTTATGACCGGAACGGTTAAAGTGGCTAGTGCGCAATGCGCCCAATGTGTGGCAACGGTGGAATCGAACAGGCAGTCAGGAAACGATGCACTCGCAAAGGGTTTAAATAACGGCATCATTTACCTGCTTTGTATGCCTTATGCCGCGATTGCTATCGTTGGATTTGTATGGTACAGAAAATTCCGCAAAAAAGCGATCACCTTAAGCGTACCCAGCGAAAAACTAAATCTTAACTAACGTCATAAAGGGTTTAAAAAAGTATTTATATGAATCGACTGCAACACGCTTTTAACCTGTTTGATGAGTACAACCAAAAAGACCCTCGTTGGATCATCTGGAAAAATGAGGTATATCCCCAGGAATACGCTTATGCATTGATGCTGAATGAATGGATTTTATCCCTTCAGCCGGCTTCTGGTGAAGAGCTGTTACTGGCATCCCGTTGCCAACATATCGGCAGATGGGAAATTCCTCGTAACTCTTATCCGGATGGCAGGGAGGCTTATCTCAAGTGGAGAAAAGACCTGGCACTTCATCATGCTCACATAGCGGGTTCATTAATGCAACAGGCGGGTTATGACAGGAGGAAGATCGACCGGGTAGGAGAGATCATTCTAAAAAAAAGGATCAAGCAGGACGATGAAGTGCAAATTATGGAGAACGCTTTGTGTTTGATATTCCTGGAACACCAGTATGAAGAGCTTCGGCAGAAATATCTTGATGAGCCGGAAAAAATGATCAATATTCTTTACCGGTCTCTATTAAAGATGAACAAACACGGCCACGCCGTAGCAAAATTGATCACTTATTCTAACGCTGGACTTGATCTGGTAATGAAGGCCCTGGAAAGGGTCGGGCATAACTGAGTCCCTGGACTTTTCAGCGGTCTTCGTTCTGATCTAATTTGACTGAGCAAAACCATTTAAATTTTTAATATGAAATATTTCGTTTTTTTTGGCATGGTTGCCCTATGTGTGTTTTTTATATATAGAATGTTCACTACTTCCACGGATGACCACACCATGGAGAACATTCTCGCTAAAGATCCGGTGATCCTGGATGTTCGTACACCCGAAGAATTTGCCAGCGGTCATCTGGAAGGTGCGGTGAATTTTCCATTAAATGACCTGGAAAAAGGTACACCGATAACCCTTGATCACAAACGCCCGATCCTCACTTGTTGCTCGCATGGTGTGCGAAGTGTTCAGGCTGCCGAATTATTGCAGGCCAGGGGATATAAAAATGCAGTAAATGGAGGTGCCTGGACCAATCTACAAATGATCATGGATAAGGGACACTCTACGGCGACCGCGATCAAAAACGAGTGATCACATCAACACATTAAATAATAACTAAATAAAAGATCATCCAGAGGGAAATAGCCCTCTGGTGCTAGAAAACAATAATAGAAAATATGAAAAAGGCATTTATAGTATTACTTAGCATTTGCTCAACAGTTGTTTTGGCACAGGATAAAGCCAAAAAACCTAAATTCTTTGTTTCTTCACTTACCCATAAAAAAATGGATAAAATTCAAGCAACTGACGCGGCGGATAAAAAAGCCATTTTAACAGTGATCCAGACTTATATTGAGGGGTTGCGATCAGGACGAACAGATCTCTTAAAGAAAAGCTTTTACAAGGACGCCATCATGTACGGCTTTTCGGCTGAGAATGAGATCACAGAAGGAAGCGTTCAGCATCTTTACGAACTGATCCAAAAAAATGGAGCGCTTGCGAAGGTAACTTCGGTAAACAGCATTTTGCACCAGACCTCCAATACTGCCTCCGTTCTTGCCGAATTGAAAAACACTTCTCCCGATCACAATTCAACAGATTACCTATCCCTAATGAAGATCAATGGTGAATGGAAGATCATTTCAAAGGTCTACCACCTGTCGATCGCCAAATAATAAATTTCTTAACTATTTGATCATCTCACAAGGTCCAAATGGCCTTTATACATTTTAATTATGCCAGCTAATAAAAATAACAACGCTATTCTTGATTATAACAACATACTTGATGTTGCGCGATCGTATGTTGAAGGTTTAAGAACCGGTAATGTGGATCAGCTAAAGGACACCTTTCATTCTAAAGGCCTCATGGCAGGGTTTATGCCGGATGGTCAGTTGATCACCGAGCTACAATTTCTTTATGATTTTACGGCGGAAAGCGGTGAAGCGCCTGAGGTAAAAGCACATGTGAGCATTTTGCATAAAACCGATACGGCAGCTGTTGTGCTGGTCGAACTGGAAAACTTACAAGGCGGTGTGGGCTCAACTGATTACCTTTCTATGTTGTTGATCGATGGTAAGTGGAAAGTGTTATCAAAAGTTTTTAACCTGTATTGGGGATGATCACCATGGTAAGATCAGGCGCGGTATTTTGGTTCCATCCGGTTCCGTTCCTGATCGTCGCTTTGCTTGGAGAAGGCTGATCTCAGCCTTCTTTATTCATTTGTCGATCTTTTAAATTCTTTGACGTCTGGCGTTAGCAGGCCATAGGAGTTGCTGACCTGCTTTCGGGTCGTTGGAATTTAAATTTATGGTTTTACATCAAATTGCTGTATTATGCTATTTCAAATATTGTTGATCTGTCATTCCCTGCTGAGGTGGTTGATCCTTGCAGGTTTGCTTTATACTTCCGGAAAGGCCCTACTTAACCTGATCACGGGTATTCAACCTACTCGATTTCAGATCAGGCTTGCGAAATTGACCCAACATTGGATATTACTCGCGACAGTAATAGGGGTATTATTATACTTAAATAGTCCGCTCGTGCATGATTATTTACATCACAAAAATGGTTCGCAGAACACCAGGGAATCAAGTTTTTTTGGTTGGATGCATCCACTCGCCATGTTGATGTTGCCTTTGATCACCTCCGGAGCTATGTTCATTATAAAAACAAGCAGAACAAATGATTATACCCAATATATCCTGATGAGGTATTTTGGCGTGGCATTTATGCTTGCAGCGGTCAGCATACCATGGCCGGTATTTGATCTCGTACATCGACCATTGCTCCGTATATAATATGCACGACCCTGTGCTATCGTTTATGGGCTAAAGCTATGTGAAAGTTTATTAAAGCCTCAGATCAACTTTTGCTGATCAGATGCCGGTAAACGCGTATCTCAACATATAAGATAGCTGTGTTCCACTGATCATAAGTAACAACTAACACCTTATCATGAAAGACAAAGAATTAACAAAGCGTAAATTAATAGATGCTGTTGGCGCCATTATTAAAACCAGAGGGTTTGGTGGCATTCGCATCAGCAAAGTGGCCCGGCATGCGGGTGTCGACCGGAAATTGATCTATCGGTATTTCGGTAATTTGAATAATCTTACAGAAGCTTACATCGTTGAGAACGATTACTGGATGCTTTTCGCAGAAAACCTAAAGAAAATGGCAAACGACATCGATGACAGCAACGCTCAATCGCTAATCATAGAAATCTTGCAAAACTTGTTCAAATATTTCTCCAAAGAACCCAAAATGCAAAACCTGATCCTTATGGAACTTACTGGTTCCAGTCATGTCTTGCGCAGTATTCATAACGTACGCGAATCCATAGGCCAAGATATACTGGAAAAGACCGATCGCCATTTTGAGAATTCAAATGTAAATTTCCGGGCCGTTGCGGCGTTACTGATCGGCGGCATCTATTACACCATATTGCATACTTTAGCAAATGGCTATGATTTCGCGGACGTAAACATGGCAGAGGAGGATGGCATGAAAGCGATCTCAGATGCGCTTGGCAAAGTGATCAACTGGGCCTTCGAAGCTGCAGAAAAAAAATAAATTTACCCCGCCCAACGGTTCGAATTTTTACCAGGGCATTCCCTGCGGTCGGGCTTTTCACTATATCTTCTGGCGAAGGATGCCGTTTCAATCCCTAATGCGATGCCACCCTAGCCGATCCGGGTATTTTGCCAAGGCATGTTGCATGCGTTCTTTGATCGTCCTCTTTTGATAACGAAGTAGAAGCAGGTCATTAGCAGCATCAAGACTTGGATGAAATTTAAAAAGCCCATAGTATTTTTTTACTACGGGCCTGTAATTGCTGGTCAGTATTGAAAACTCAATAACCGATTACAATTCGGAGATCAGTTCGGAGATTCTGTTGGAAATTCCGACTTCGTTATCATACCAGGCGACCACCTTAACCAATTTGCCGATCACCTTGGTCATGGTTCCATCAACGATCGAAGAATGCGTGTTGCCTAAAATATCTGATGAAACGAAAGCCTCCTCCGTATACTGCATAATTCCTTTTAATGAAGTGTCAGCATAACGCTTTAGTACTTCATTGATCTCTGCGGCTGTCACTTCCTTTTGTAGGTTTATCGAAAGGTCAACGATAGAACCATCGATCACCGGAACGCGATAGGAATAGCCATCCAGTTTTCCTTTCAGATTAGGCAATACTTCGCCTATAGCTTTAGCGGCACCGGTGGTGGTGGGAATAATATTAGATGCTGCAGCTCGTGCCCGACGCAGATCTTTATGGGGCGCATCCTGAAGATTCTGGTCAGCGGTAAAAGCATGCACCGTTACCATATATCCAGATTCTATGCCGAACTCTTTATCCAGTACCTGCAAAACAGGTGCGATACTGCCGGTTGTGCACGAGGCTGTTGAGTAGATCTGATCATTACCGATCAGTTCGTTATTGACCCCGTGAACGATCGTTTTTACACCGCCGGTAGCGGGTGCTGTGATCAAAACTTTCTTTGCTCCGGCCCGGAGGTGTGCCTCAGCCGATGTTTTGTCGGTAAACCTGCCGGTTGACTCGATCACTGCATCAATATTCAATTCGCCCCACGGCAATTTTTCAGGATCTCTTTCACTCAATAATTTAATGCGCTTTTCACCAACGACTATATCGCCTTTATCGGCTGTTACTTCTCCTGGAAAACGGCTGTGTGCAGTATCATATTTCAGTAGATGTACAAGGGTTCCAATATCGGTCAGATCGTTGATGGCAACGACTTCTATATCTGATTTATCCTGCAATGCGCGCAGGGTCATTCTTCCGATCCTGCCAAATCCATTAATAGCGATTTTCATGTTATTGATTTTATTTTGTTATTGGATAGGGCATAGAGATTCCATGACGTCAGATCTCATATCTGAAGTTCGGTTCAATGCCCGTTTTTAATTAAACTGTTTCAGCAATCTCATTGGCCTCATTGGAAAGCATGCTTTCAACACTGAAGTCCTTCAAAGAGGTCCGAAAGGCGCGGCGGTAATCTGACGGTGTGGTATTCAGGTGTCTTAAAAATATCCTGCGCATACTGACCAAGCCACCCAGTCCGCAAAGTTCCGCTATCTTTTCTAATGATACATCCGAATCTTCCAGGTATTTCCTGGCTGACTCGATCCTGATCTTTTCTACAAATTTTGCCGGTGGCATACCGGTATCGCGATGAAAGACCCTGCTGAAGTTCCGTGTGCTCATATTCAGTTGAGCAGCGATCTGATCAACATCCAATTTTTCAGTAAGATGCTCTCCGATCCAGCTTTGGGTTTTTTGACCAATATGTTCACGCTCGTAGATAGGCAAGAGGCTGCCAAACTGCGACTGGTAACCTGGTCGGCTTAAATAAAAAACCAGTTTACGGGCCACACTGATGGCTATATTTTTATTATGATCTTCTTCTACAATGGACAAAGAAAGGTCGATTCCCGATGAAACACCTGCTGAGGTATAAACATGACCATCCCTTGTAAAGAATGGGTTAGCATTGACTTTCACATCCGGATAGGCTTTCATCAGGCGCTCGCTGGCTTGCCAGTGAGTGGTGGCTTTTCGCCCGCTTAATATCCCTGCTTTTGCAAGGACGAATGCTCCGCCACAAATTGACGCGATACGACGGGTATTATGCTCATTGCGGGTCGTTAACCATTTATAAAAAGGTGCGAGGGTTTCCTGCTTGCACTCTCTTGAATCATTTCCTGCTACGATCAGTGTATCAATATAGCCTTGGATCTCGCCAACGAACAGATCACAGGTAATGGTCATCCCGGCAACACTTTCCAGCTTTTTATCTGGAAATGGAGCCACAACTTTTACATCATAACCTCCCGGTGTACCACAACTTTCGAGGTACTTATCAGCATTAGTAAATACGTCCGTTGGTCCGGTAAAGTTTAGCAGCATGCCGCTCGACATAGCAACGATGATGATCAACTTTTTTTCCGTTTTATCAGCTCCCTGATCCATATTTCAAATTTAGGTCTTTTATAGTTTGTCACAAAGGACATAAATTATACAGTTTCGGCCAAATTTAAGAAGTACTCAACTGGAGTTTCACTTTGTACGCTGGTCAAAGTTTAGTGATGCTTTAAACTCAGATAAAGATTTAAAGCGGTTAATGATCTGCTATGGTCAGAAAACAAAAAAAGCAACTTCATTGAAGTTGCTTTTTGCGTGAAGTTTTAATTGTTATTTTTTTGAGTAGTTTGAATATTCAGTTGCCGTTTGTACACTAACTGCTTGGCCTAAAAATTTAGAATCCATGCTGACGCTCTCACTGGCGGGAAAGTAACGCGCTCCGGGATCTTTCTTGATGAAATTTGTAACGACCTCAAATCGATCTGCTTTGAGCGGGCCAAGTTTAACGGGTTTTTCGTTTTTGATTTGTTGGCGCTCAGGTTGTTTGGTGCCGGTATTGATCGTCACAAACACCCTGCAGTCTTTTAGAAATTCGGCATCTTTCGAAATAGAAGAAGCATCTGCTTTATAGCTGAAAACAATTTGATCAGCAGCATCTTTTTCAATTTTAAAGCTGGCATCATCTGTTTTATTTGCTGATTGCTTTTTAGCTTTATTCTTACGAAAAGAATTGATATCGGATCTCGATGGCAGATTATTATCTACCGAAATGACCGTCCATTGTTCATCTCCTTGCTGCGAAGGATCAAATTTGGCCACGACCTCTTTGGTCTTGCCATTTGTCGTGGTACTCTCTTTTACTGTATACGAATAATCGTCCGGAACCCGGAGATTGGCTGGTTCAAGTACGCTTTGATCAATGCCATGTTTGGACAGTACATCAGCTACCACCGATTTTTGGGCTGAAGCGATCATCCCCGAGCTGATCATCACTAAAAGTGTAACAAGGCTTCTTTTTGTAAATCCGCTGAATCTGATGTTTTCAATTTTGTTGTTTTCCATTGTCTATTTATTTTGAATTATCTGTAGGTTCTTTATTGAAAAGCAACGTTAACAGGTAGTTCTGGTCGCTTTTCATTAACCTTTCGGGGACAAAATTAGTCGTCAATTGATCTCTTGAAATACGAGTGCGGATGAATACGCCAATCAGCCTGTCGAAGCATCCGATCAGCGTTTTTAATCGTCAAATAAGATGATTTAAAATAGAAAAATAGGGTTCAACGTTTTATTGGATATGCTTTTATCTTTATAGTCTACAATTGCAAAGCCAGCCTATCGGCAAGTAGGAGACTTTGATAGTTATTGCTCTAACCATCTTAAGAATTCTTGAGATCGCTCGCGGCTTACAATTATCTTTTCAGGTGTATCGCCAATGGTTTTGATCAGTAACCTTCTATTAAAATAATGCTCTAAATCTTGTATGATCTCCCGATTGATAATGAATTGCCGGTTTGCCCTGAAGAATATTTTCGGATTCAGCCATTCCTCGATCTGATCTATGGTGTAATTTGCAGCGTAACTACCACCGTCAGCCTGCTGAAGCGAAACCTTGCCGTTTGCCACGTAAACATATTTGATCTCAGATGTCTTGACAGGAATGATCTTTTCACGAAAATGTACCAAAATTGACTGCTTATAATTCGTGTCAAGCAACCTCATAGCATTTTCCAATTTTTTGGATATATCACCATTTGCAAAATGCGTCTTTACGCGCTGGTATTTTTCCAGGCTTTTTTTGACCATTGTTTTATCCAACGGTTTGAGGAGATAGTCGATCCCATTACTATCGAATGCCTGAATGGCAAATTCATCATAAGCTGTACAAAAGATCACCGGAGTAGCTAATTGAACCTTTTTAAATATTTCAAAACTCAATCCGTCACCTAGCTGGATATCGGCAAATATGAGGTCAGGTAGGTCGTTGTTATCCAGCCATTTAATAGCGGCGGTTACAGATGTGAGTATGGCCGAAACATTTATCGATCTGTCAAGACTTTCTATAATAGCTCGCAATTCCGTGGCGGTCGTTAATTCGTCTTCAATTATTATTATTTTCATGAAAGGTCAATGGTAAAAAAACGGTAAAACGATCAGGTTGGGCTTTAACTATGATCTCAGCATTAAGTAGCAATTTGTAACGCTCCCGGATATTCTGTAAACCTAAACCCAACCCCTCAGGCGGTGTGATCTTTTCCCTTCGGTCATTTATTACGGCAAGGTAGTTATTGGTGTCAATATGCAGAACTATTTGTAATGGCGACTCATGAGAAAATGCATTATGTTTTATGGCATTCTCGATCAGCAATTGCACTGATAATGGGGGGATCTTTACACACGAATATCGTTCAGGAATTTCCATCTGAATTTCAAGTGCTTTACCAAATCGCTTTTGTTGTATAAATACATATGCTTTCACAAATTCCAGTTCTTCACTAAGTGTAACGATCTGCCGTTCGCCGCTGACCAACAGGTACCGGTAGATAGTTGACAAATGCATAATAAATTCTTTACTGGTCTCATCAGGTGTCAATCCTTTAAGTGTGCTCAGGGAATTGAATAAGAAATGAGGACTTAATTGTTGCTGTAGACCGATCACCTGCGCCCGTAAATTGACCTGTTTCAACTGTTCGATCTCCAGACGGGACCTTTGCAATATTTCGCTAGTAAAAACTACATGGTACACAACATAACAAATAATGCTGACGAGGATGCAGCCAAGGAATCGGGTCTGGAAACTGGATCGCTGTGCCGGGACGATCAAATGTTTGGGAATCAATAATTCCGCGAGATAATCTAGGATCAGGACTGAAAAGGCCGCAATAGTTATACTAATGACAAATTTGTAGTATCCAGGCCAGGATTCCGGGGACCTGATCTTTATTTCTGCCTGAATGATCCAACAGATCAGCAACGAGATCGACGAATTAAACATCAAGGTGATCGCTTGCGGCAATGTTGGCACTTTTGAACTGTTGTATTGTGTGTACAAGACGGTGAGGTTCAATATCAGAACAAGAAGCAGCCAATATTTAAGATGATATCGCTTGATCATTGCAACTAGCATTGGAAATAAAATAGATCAAAAATACGAGATTTTACGTGTGCTATCCGCCTTTTCGGTTTCTATTTTGCTCGTTTTAACGTCCATTTTGGACGGTTCATGGATAATAACACTTTTTAAAATATAAAGGGGTCTTTCAAATGCCTCCGTTTGATCGATGCAGGCGCAAATATTGAAATGAAGATGGAGAAGTTATTTCTCATTTCTGTAATGGCTATAATTTGTAAATATTGAATGGAGGATATTCTATAAACATTTTTAGTCGAAACGGGTAAAAAGCGCAGCTAAGGTCTTGCCGTATTCCTTTTTTGGAGTACGCCAAAAGACTACGGCATAATGGCTTGGCTCGTACCTCTCCAATCCACCCTTCGGGACTTATTCCGTTTCCTTTTGGCTATGAGCCGGCACTTCCTATGGCTTTCTTTTTTCCCTTTTTCTTTTAAAAATGATCAAGAAAGCAAAGCGAGATAAGGAAAGCGAAACAAACAGATTTAATCATTTAATTAAAAAAAGCCATGTTATTCACAGGAAGAATTACCGCAGACGCTCAAACAAGGACAGTTTCAGGCGACAAACAAGTGACCAATTTTACCGTAGCCCTGAACCAACGCTACAAAACTAAGGCAGGTGAAAAAAAGGAAAAGACCGCATTCGTCAATTGCGCTTACTGGGTAAACCCCGGCCTTGCTGTTTACCTGACCAAAGGCGCAATCGTTGAAATTTCAGGATGGGTGGAAGCCCAGACCTGGGAAACCCGTGAGGGCAAAGTACAAGCTGATCTCGTTTGCTCGGTAGATAACGTAAAATTGTTCGGTTCAAACGGCACTAAAGCCGAGGATAAACCCGCCGACAAAAAGAAAGCAGCTAAGAAAGAGACCGCTGCTGCGGGTGCAGATGATGATGACCTGCCATTCTAAGATCGGTCACAGCACCCCTTATCGGGGTGCTGCTTTTGACCCATTAATAGCATTAAAATTAGCAGATCATGGAAAACGCATTTGATACCAACGCACTTTTACCCGTTTGGGAAGCCATCGGCAAAAGCAACCCTTGGATAGCCCAGGCCAATGACCCCGCATTTGACCGCACCTTACTCAAACAGGTTGATGACCTGACCCAACTGGAACTCCTGTTTCAGTACGGTAACTGGTGTTTGGGTCAGGGTTTCTATTATCAAAATCTCTGTTTCATCAACCAAGTAGATGGCGGTGACGAGTGGCTGACCATCAAGGATGATTACGCCTTTGAAAGTATTACGTTCTCACGCATTATCGGGGACGGCAAGTTTACGGAATACATCGACCGTCTACTGAATGCGACCAAAGAACAGTGTATCAACTTAACCTATTAAGCCATGAGTGTACTAAGTGATAAAACAGAACGCAAAGCCATCAAGGTACTGGCTAATACCCTGCGATTTTTTCAGGACACCGACCTGCTGTTCGTCAGCGCAGCCGATGCTTTTGCCATCAGGCATGCCGAATACATGCTTCGGGCGGTCATTGAAAGCAACGGCTATAAAGCCCGCTACCAAAAAGGAAAAGGAACAAAAATTTTAAAGAACAGGAAACCAAAATATTATGAAAACGAACTTTTTTGAACATATCAGCGCCCTCGAATTTCAGGGCGCACTCAACCTCAATCTGCTTAAAAATACGGAGGGCTTACTGACCGTATCCGTGTACCTGCCCAATGCTTCGGCTGATACCGCAGGTAACGTGATACCGCCTATGATACTCAAAGGCATGGCTTCAGAACTCGATGAAGGCTTTTTTGAAGCCATCGCTGTGCCTGTCAAACAGACCGCAGGGCTGTTCGCCAACTTGGATGCTTATCAGCAGAGCCTGAAAAAGGCGGGTGATCTTTCTAAAGCGGAACAGGATAAAAAGAACAAAGCCAACAAAGGCAAGGCTACACCTAATGCAGCCACCGATAGCGACGATGATGATAACGAGGAGGAAACCGAGAACCTGTTCACCGCACAGGTGAATGAGCAAAAGGCTTTGGCTGAAAAGAAAAAGGCTTATGATAACGCCATCGCTCAGGTATTGGAATTGAGCAAGCAGTTCAAATACGAGGAAGCCATCAGCCTCATGGAGACCTTTGCAGATTACACCGTAATGGCTGACGAGGTAACCGCCAAGATTGCGGAACTGCAAAAGCATCAAGCCAAATACGAAGCATTTATTAAAGAATTAGCCTAATTCAAACGTCATGGAAATTACCAAAATAAGCAGGGTATTCCTGCACAAACAGAACGGTCAGGAGGTGCGTTTGGCAGACCCCGGTGAACAACTGACCAAAGAGGATGTACGGAACTTTTACGCCAATATTTACCCCATACTCACCACCGCCAAAATACGTGGCCCCGAGTTCAGGGACGACGAAATGCAGTACCATTTTGAAACAAGTATGGGAACGAAAGGCTGAATATGAAAAACAAGGTGATCAAAAAAAACAAAATAGATAAGGAGAGTGACTTATGGAGGGTGTACGCACAAATTGGCAGCTTCGCCATCAGACTGGACAGGCTGCCCGACGCAGTAGAAATACAACGAAACCCGCCAAGAAGCGCTCCCCCCGAATTAGTGGTCATGGTTTTCTGAACCATAGCTTTAAACCTTTTTGGCTATTCAATGGCAATATCGAAAGAGCGGAAACGGAGTTTTTCCGCTCTTTACAGCACCTCTGTAACTACTATGACCTGCTGCTGCCCCAAACGGGTGACCTGTCGTTTCCGCAGAATATCTACAGGTCATGGGAGGTCGTAGCCGAAAGGGTCAAAGCCATTGATAAGAAGCTGAACTGCATCATTTTAAATGATGCTGAACATGAAGCGGTTTTGGCAACCACTACCCAATTCGATACGGGCAGGACACTGTATTACATTCCTGTTAAACCGCTATCCAAATGGACTGCGGATGCAAAATACAAGCAAGTCGCAGAGGTGGTGACCGCCATCTTCGCTTACCTGTACCAAGTAGCGCAGATACCCATGTATTCAGAGTACGGCACGTTCCTTTCTGACCAGTACAATTATGTAGAAGAGATGATCAACGAGGATATGAACGAGGATGATAAGGAGGAAATGGTCTACAAGGAAGAACAACTGGACGAACTCTTTACCCTCAAAAATACGGGCATCCATATCGGGCGGTTGATAGGGGACAAGGCGAAACTTGACGCAATGGAGGATACGGTGTTGGCTTACGCCAATGCGGACGAGCGGGACAACGATCTGGCCATCTTGGCCATCGAGTTCGTGCAGTTATACAAGGCTTATCCCGACCGCAGCATATTTGATGCCATTCGCCCTGACCTTTATTATCCCGAAGTGAATGAACGTATCAAAGCGGAAGAATACATCAGTTTTTATTGGAGTGGCAGCGACAGCATTATCGAAACGGTCATGTCGATGATCGATTGCAGTTTTCAGGAAATGGGTATCACCGACGAACCGATCGATGTAGTGATATTCGACCAAACCGACATCGACACGACCGAAAGTTTCGGTTTCGAGAGCCGCTTTTTTCCTTTGCTTGACAGGCTCTGCACTTTCCTCAACCCCTACGATAATTAAAAACGATCCATCATGACCAACATCAGCGAGAATTTTAATGACCAGTATGCCCCTGTAAAGGCGATATTGATATACCAAAGCCAACTGAACGTTAAAGACGAATATGGCTACGAAGCAGACCGCAATGCACAGGTCTATGTCGAAAGCTATGATATCAGCAAACAGGGCAAACCCATCAATGCCCACCCATTAAGCCTGACTGAAATGGTGTCCCTTAGCAAGCTTTTTCAAAGTACCGAAGAACTGAAAAGCCTGTACCTCAAACCTAAAAGTTTATTACCCGCCAACATCCTGTATTTGGATGCGCAGACCGAGGGTTATGCAGTTTGGTACACACCACCAATGGAGACAGAATTATTCTTTATACAGGACTTGGGCATCCCGTCAGGCAAGGCTCATATCCCTGCAATGGTTTGGAAAGCAAGCAAAAACAGCCTGAACATCTATGCGCTGAAAGGCAAAGGCAAGCCGACGGCCAACTCATCCCTCTATCATGCACCGTTCTTTAATATTTATGAAAATGGTAATGTCTGTATGGGTACGGTGAATATCGCCATCGATCGCTACACCCGATTGGAGGACTTTATCAACCTGTGGCAGTTATATTTCTTCAATAGTTATTTCAGCCACACCATCGGTAGCCATCAGGGTGCGAAGTCGGACTTGGTTTTGCTATGGCAGCAGCAGGTCGCTTCGGGCAAAACCTTTCCATCTGACCAACTCAATAAACACAGGAACTTAACCTTACAATCCATTATCAAATGAAGAAGCAAGCCACCGTCGCTACACCGCTAATACCCGTACACATCGTCCAAAAGGAATTGTTACAACCTTATAACCCGATCGCTGTCAATCTGATCGGGGCGGGGGGAACAGGCAGCCAAATGCTGACCGCCCTCGCAAGAATGAGCCAGGCATTAAATGGCCTGAACCATCCCGGTTTTATGGTTACCCTGTTCGATGATGATACCGTACAAGCCCCGAACCTCGCAAGGCAACTGTTTACCACAGGGGAATTGGGGCAGTTCAAGTCAGTTGCACTCATTAATCGGGTGAACCGCTTTTTCGGTCTGAACTGGAAAGCGGTAACGGAACGTTATGATAAGGATTATTGTTCCATCGCCAAGGGTATGGCACCCCTGACCATATCCTGCGTAGATACCGTAAAGGCTCGTTTTGAGATAGCCGATATATTGGATATTTATAAAAAGAATACCGCAGGTCATCGGGACAAACCCCTTTACTGGATGGATTTCGGGAACAGTAAGGAAACGGGGCAGGTACTGCTGTCTACTATCGGTGATATCAAACAGCCATCATCCAAACAGTTCAGCCCCACAGCTAACCTGCCCTATGTGACCGATGAATACAAAGACCTGCTGATAGCTTCCGAACAGACGGACAATACGCCAAGCTGTTCGCTTGCCGAAGCTTTGGCTAAGCAAGACCTGTTCATCAACTCGGCATTAGCCAATTTGGGTGCATCACTGCTTTGGCAGATGTTCCGTGAGGGCATCCTTTACCATAAGGGCTTTTTTCTAAATCTGAAAGAGTTCAGGACACAACCACTTAAAATAGCTTAAACCCTTTTGCAATGCACATCATAGATTCAGAAGGAAAGAAGATCGAAGTGACCGATCTCGATTTGGCCATTATGCAAGCCGATGATTATCGGCATTACAGGTTCAGTGATCCAGCCTTGATGCAGCACCCGCTGTATGATTATTGGGAAGATTTCTATCAAAAGTTGCTCACCCTGCAAACGCAGGTCAATTCTCAAATAGATGGTTAAGATCAAGGAAGGGTATGTGATGAACGCGCGGGAAAAAGCGGAGTTCGAAAGGGTGGATGCGCTGCCCCGCAAAAAGTCGGGAACGGTCGCCTACTATTATAAACCGCAAACCAAGTACCCGCCAAGGATATATGTCTTTATGCACGCTGAAATTTGGTGCGACCGAAACCGCCGTCCGATGGGTTTGCAATACGCTTTTCCATTCCTGACCCGCCCCATGAACCATGAAGAAATTGAGTATCATCATTTCGATATTCGGCTGTGTTACCACCAGTACGAGGATTGGGGCAAACTTATTTACGCAGAGGAGCAGGAAGCGGAACGATTGGATGCTGAAAGGGCAGGATCGGGAACAGCTTTCTTAGCGGAACTAAAAGGTTATCAACCTAAATATCCGCTTGCAGGGGCAACAGCATTACCCAAGCAAAAAACAGTCGTTAATGTGCCTGATGAGGAAACCCAAATGATCAGAAATCTGATCGAAAATGGTCAACACTATTCAGTTGCCGAGGTCGGCAGGTTGTTGGATGAGGAACAGCATGGACAGAAAAGATTGCCTGTTTTGATATTACTAAGGGAGTTGTACAAGAACTTGGCTACCCCTGACAGCGAACCTCTGCAAATTACTGCCGAGCAGGTGGAGCAGAAAGCAACTTTATCTTTTAACCGCACACGCAGAAACTTGGCAAGGCGGGTTTTCAAACGCAACCAGCTTTTCGCCTTGTCAGAAATTCAACGGTACTACCCCGATTACACGCAAACCCAGTTGGAGGCTGACCTTAAAACCAAGCGTAGAAAGGAGCGGGGAAAAAAACATAAACCTGTTGTCGATTACAGGCGCTGTCAGTTGGAAAAACTGGCCAAACACCTTAAACATGATCACTTATCGGAAAGAGAATATCAACAGACCTGCTGCCGTATCGTGATCTTACAACAAGCGCATGATTTGCGTCTGCCCATTCCCAAAACGGTTAGCTACAACAAGCGGTCGGAGGTATATTCCTTCCATTGGAAAACAAGGGAAACCGTTATCAAATCATTTGTGCAGCAAGCCAATTCCGAAGGCATGACCCATGAGCGACTGGCAGTCATCCATCAGCAAATGACCAGTTCCAATTATAGCTTTTAACACTCATGGCAATTATATTATCTTCACAACCAAAATCAGCAAACGATGCTCACTTATCACAAAGGAGATCTATTAAAGGACAATGCTGAAGCATTGGTCAATACCGTCAATACGGTCGGTGTAATGGGTAAGGGTGTTGCCCTTGCATTCAAAAATGCTTTCCCGCATAACTATCTGGTGTACCGAACTGCTTTTGCTTCCAAACAACTGGCCATTGGCAGGTTACTTGTCGTTCATGACGAAAATCTGTTGTTAGGAAAAAAGATCATCATTAACTTCCCGACCAAGACCCATTGGAGGTTGCCGTCCGAATATACCTATATCGTTCAGGGATTGACCGCCCTGCGTAATTACCTGAATGAAAATTCGGTGGCTTCTGTCGCCTTACCTGCGCCCGGCTGTGGTAATGGCGGTTTGGATTGGGGAAAGGTCAAACCGCTGATCGAGGAAAATATGGGTGACCTGAACGTTGATATCAGGGTTTACGAACCATTGTAAGTGGGTGTAAAATTCCCGGCGCGCCGTTCCGCCATATTCTCAATAGATCGAAAAAGGCGGCCCGGCTGACTAAGTATGCTTAACTTTCACAGGAATCCAACCTGCTGCGCTACGTTGCTTTCTTGTGAAATAAAAGCGTTAGAATTAATTTGGTGATCTGTGCTTTACTTTCCTGAATTGATAAAGGTTTTAATTTGAAAAAGACGCTGTCTTTATGACATCTAGCTTAACATTATTAAGGTGATTTTGTCGATATTTCTGCCTTTGAAATTAAATATTTGGCACTGGCATTTGCATTGACATTGGTTAACGTCTATGCTTTTTGTATCATCATTTTAAACCTATTGCATGAATTCAACCGATACCAGAATTGTTACCTTAAGCAACAAGATCGCTTCTTATTCTAAGGAATCGCTGAGCTTTCCAAAATATACTGACCCGCATAAAATGGGTGACGATCTGCGATATAATATAAGCGCATCGATTACAGACCTTGCGATTGCTTTAATGCCGACGCCCCTGACCGCTGAACAGATCACTGGTATTATAGATATTTTTAACGCAGCCCATAAAACCAATTTCACCATCCAGACATTTATGGGCAAAGGTTGGCTAAGACTGATTAATGAAACATATGTTATCGTTTCAGCAGTAGACACCCATTTACTCCGTTTGAACAATCCGAAATTGTTTAAGGAAACAGTTACGCCGGATGAATATAGAGTGGAGATTAACTGCTTACTTTCCATATATCAGGCTAACAAAGCCAATATTAAAAGGTCGCTTACTATCCGGCAGGTAAATGATATTATTCATAAACACAATCCGGGACTGAATGCTGATTTTTTTGTTTCTAGAAAGATACTGGCCGTCAATGGTCAAGGGAACTTTTATATTAATGATGGGAACAATTATATCGACCATCTAAAAAATAGAGTGATCAGCCTGGCTTGGTTCAAAATTACGGCAACAGGTGTCACGATGGATTCCTTCCGGAAATTTCTGAGGTTTATAGACTTTATTCATCGCTGGCCTGATAAATTGGCCGATTTCATTTCTTATGAGCACATCCAAAAGATAAGTCAGTTCTCTGAGGATCTGTTAAATAGCGAGGAAGATCTTTCAGATCCTGAAAAAGAGATCCTTAATGACCATTTAGACCGCGAATCTTATAAGCAAGATTCATTTACACCGCTTATCCCCAAATTCCAGTTTGTTGATCAGGGACCCTATGAATTTTTTCAGCAATTGGAAGACTTCAGTGGTTACCATCATGACCTGTTCAGCCATGAAGAATCACGATCAACCTATTTATTGTTGCTGAGGTTCATCCTACAGTTTGAGCATTCCCAGGAACCTTATCACCGGGTAAAACGGTTGCTTATAGAACATAAGAATCCATTCATTAAATACCAATTACTGCATGTGATCAAAAATAATTTTCCGGAAGTGTTGGCTTATTTCTTAGACGATCAGCAATTAGCACCACTGTTTTTTCAGGAATTAGATGATATCACGATAAAAGAGGAATGGTTAAAAACGCACGCATCCTATGACGAAAATTTCGCCGTGGCCAACCGTATCAAAAATGATTTATGGATGGAAGCTTTTGATCTCTATGTTGACATGGCATGTCATGCATCCCAACCGGGTGATTTTGCAAAGGGTTTGTTGGTTGCGCTGACCTACGTATCAGGTAAAGTGTTCAGCTTTAATATTCATAATTATCAGCGCAGTTCGGAACTACACAAGATGTTCAGGCAACGCTACGGTGATGTAGTTAAAATATTAAAGAATGCCCGCATCCTTTATTCCAACAGTTATCCTAAACCGATCAATACCCCGTTGCTTTCCGCTTTGGTACTACCGGAAATGCTTGATCTGATGAACAATGCCCTAACATTTCCACAACAGAATGAGTTTCTTCATATAGAGGCTGCTACCCTAGACGCTTATATTGAAATGCTGCGTTTGTCTGACGAGGATTTTACCAATGATGATCTTTATAACGATGAGAATGGCAGGTTATCTAAACTGAATGAACAAATAACGGAGAAGCTCTATAAAAAGCTGGTTTATTATTTCAGCGTCCGAGAAGTAGAGGTGTATAATTATATCGATGATCCTAAAAAAAGGGTAGTAAAACGCGGTGTTGGCGACTTCGGCTTAGAAATAATCGATTTCGCCTTGCTGTTCCTGCATTTCCAGCGAGATGGGCTGATCTCTAAATTGGATGATGCCTTCAGAGGGCATCTTTCTTTTAACCTGGATAGTGCGAAATATTTTGAGCATGATCGCGCGGAGGCGCACAAAGTTGCCATTTACCTCAAGATCCTTTTGGTCGCATACCTGAGTATCAACAAACGCAAGGATACTTCCGAATTACTCAATTACCCTATCGCAGAAACACTCCGAAGCCTGGAGACTTTGATCACACATTATGCACTGGCATATAATAAAGATGATGAAGGCCAGGGAAAACACGATATTTTTTCGTCAAGCCGTTATTACTTTTACAGTGATATTTACAGCCAGTCGCTGACGGTGTTGCTTAATCTGGCATTAAATAATTTCCCTTTAAAGGAGGCAAAGACCTTTATCGATCAGTATTTCGACGCCAGCGAAGATCTGAGTAAACTTTTTGTAGCGGTTAACCGCATCGAAGACAAAAATATTAAAGCTGAACTTTCCGCAAAGATCGAGAAGGTGGATGCAGCAGCTTTCGTTGACAAAGTATTTTCTATCACTCAGTTAGAGTCAATATTAATTGAGATCGTTAATTCCCGCACCCTGTATAAATATGCAGCGCCATTTTTGAAGGTGATCGAAGATCATGCCGCCAAAAGAAATGTTAACACACCGGAAAAGCGTTCATTCCTTTTTACCATGAAACTGTTGCTGGCATTGAAGCAAAAAGATACTGAAGGCATCAAAAATCTTCCGTTGCCAAAGAACCCCTTTAACGGGGCGGATAACAACGCGAAAGAACAGGCACGTAAACAATTTTACCTGGGCCTGGATCAATTCTATAATCATAAAAACTATATAGAAGCGGTCAGGATATTTACTAATTTGTCAGCCCAATACCCAAAAAACGCAGAATACGCCTTTTATCTTTACCAGGCCAGCGCATTCAGGGACCTACATAATGATCAGGCCAGCGATGCGAAAACCCGATGGGATGCTTTCAAAGGATCATTAACAGAACAGGAAAAACCACTCCTGAACCCGTTCAGTGATCAGGGTAGCGGCATAGACATTTTATATTTTGCGTGGAACCAGGACGATATCAAGTTTGATCAGATCGTCAATACCTTAACACCTATATTCCTATATCAGGAGGAACTGATCACTCCTGTCTATAAAAATTATGTTCGTCGTGGTATGCCGGATGTGGCATATGCATATCTAAATAACGCTATTTCATATATTAAAGATTCCGGTGAAGAGGTTGCCGCCGATATCGAAGAACTGAAAGATAATGCGGTCGATGATAAGCTGATCGAGAAAATAAGAGCCACACTTTCAGATCTGAGAAACTTGCCGGCGATAAAACTTCCGCTTGTGCTACCGCCGATATTGAACAGTAAAAGAAAACTCGGTGAATTCATTTTAGGTGAAGTTATCGGCGGTATGCGGATCATGCGCAAAAAGATCAAAGCCGTCGAAAGTATCGTTAAGGAAGATCACTACAATGATGTTTTTTTGGCGACGCTCAGATTGAGGTTGCCAGTTTACGGTTGGGAAATTGCCGACCAGGAACGGACTGGCCAATCAGGTTCGGGAAAGGATGCCGGTGAAGCGGATATTGTTATCAAAGCTGCGGGGCATGAGCTGGCTTTATTGGAAGCTTTGAATATGAAAGGCAAGAACGTAAGTAACCTGGAAAAGCACGTACTGAAATGTGTTGAATACTCCCGGGATCTCAGTGCTTATTACATCGTAGTATATTACCTTGGTAAACGAAGTGATTTCAAAGACTTTTTGGACACTTACAAAGCCGATATCTCAGCGATAAATTACACCGCACCTTGGGAACTCGATAAGGCTAAAGGATTTGTTGATATGACCGATGATTTTGAAAATTCGGAAAACATGTATATCGGCAGAACCCATCACAGAACCAAAAAGGAATTATATCATGTAGTGATAGATTTAAGCAAGCCGGATAAAGTGGTCAAACCTATAAAAGCTCCTAAAACCGCTAAGCCACCCAAAGGACCAAAACCAAAGAACGGAACTTCTACGGTAGCTGTTTTTTAATTCACATGTTCATTTCTGAACAAATGCTAAAATTATAAGCACTCAATAAAGTTATATTGCACAAAAGGCCGCTGAAAAAGCGGTCTTTTGTATTAGTGATTTATCATGATCAGTATTCTTCAGCGATCAAAAAGCATTTTATTTACCTTTTCTTTCTTTTCGAGTAGGTGGATTTTTCGAAATATCAAAATCAAAATCTAAAAGTTCTTTTGGATGAACTTCTAAGGCATTTGCAAGTGCTTCTAAATTGGATATGGTAAAATTACTTTTGCCATTCAGCATTATCCAAATTTGCTTTAATGTAAAACCGGTACGATCGACGATATCTTCCTGAACTATACCTTTTTGTGCACGTATCTCATCAATTCTCTTAGTGACTTTATTAATAAATTCTTGATTTCGATACTTTTCTGTCATGCTCACGTAAAGCAAGCATCAAACACTATTTTTTATTACGTTGATTTCGACTAATAAAATATTCTTTTTATTATATTTGGGAAAGAATAAAAGCTAAATAAATCCATAGGCGATTAAATCACTTATGTTATTTTTGCGAATACTTCGAAAATATTGAAGCATTCGCTTTGAGTCTTGCTCCGGAAATTACGACTTTCTACAGAGCGCAAGATGAGAAGCCGGAATGCCCATGCTACAGGCATGGGATTCCCTTCTTGTTCGTGCTCATGGGCGTCGTAACCCTCCGGAACGATAAGTTGGGAACCATGCCTGTAGTATTATCCAGAAATTAATCTCTCTTGCAGACTCCTGATAATGAATTTTTAAATCATTAAAATGGACGCGAATAACGCACTTCCTAAAATGCCAGAATTCAATTCCCTGACGGAGATCATGGAGCGGTTCAACACCGTGCCTTATGATCAATTCCAGGCTGAATTGAATGATTGGTTTTATAGGAATCTGGCTAAAGACCAGTGCGCCAACGAACTGCAATCTTCTGAAAACTCCTGCATTGAAAAGCTCCCAGCTTTAGTCTCTGAAATTTACCATCACGCTGAATTACTTGGCGCATTGTCAGAAGCTAAAATCATATCTGGGAATGAGATCAAGTAAACACATCGTATGGCGATTGGTCATCTGTCCACCAGAATGACCCGAGGATAATGGCGACCCGGCAGTTAATAGTTAAAAATCCGGGTTGCCGTTATCCTGTGCACTTGTCTTATTTCTAATCATTTACAACGAATTTCTTAATGAAAAAATTAACGATCTTGATCGTATGGGCATGCTATTGCCTTTACTTTCCGGCTTTTGGCCAAACAACTACACTTGGTCCATATCTTCATGTAGGCGATAAAATGCCGGATATGGTAATATCCAATGTATTAAACGCTAGGGAAAAAACAATTGATCTGGCAAAGCTTAGGGGCAAAGTTATACTATTGGATTTTTGGAATACATTCTGTTCATCCTGTATAGAAGGGTTTAGTGACCTTGATTCTCTTCAGCACGTTTATCCTGACAAGCTAAAAGTCATTCTTGTCAATCCGGGAAATGGCGATACCCGAAAGGGTATTGATATCGTGATAAAGCGTACCAAATCATGGTCGAATTACGGATTTGATCTGCCTATTGTTTTTCCAGGCTCATCAGTGACATCCTTATTTAAATTCCGTGGCGTCCCACACACCATTTGGATCGGGGAAGATGGGACTATCATTGCCATTACCGGTAAAGAGGATGTAACCTCTAAAAATATAGCATTAGCTATAAATGGATCCAAGTTGAACCTTAAAGAAAAACAAAATTAACCATGATTATGAAATATAGATTAATCATGTCTTTTTTATTCATGTGCGCCTGTTCTTTTTCCAGTCAATTAAAGGCCCAAAACGTTTTTCTTTATGGAGAAGTACGTTCAGAGTCAGGACAACCGATAGCCGGGGCAAATTACTCTTGGACAAGGAATAAGGGCGGTGCTGTAACAGATGCAAAAGGACATCTTAGAATATATCAGTTTTTCGAAACTGATACTTTACAAGTATCGCATGTTGGTTATCAAACGGTATTAAAAGTTATAAATCATGCAACACCGACGCCATTTATCATAACGCTTAAATCATCAACAACCGAACTTAAGGAAGTTAATGTAAGTACCGGCTACCAAGTGATTCCTAAAGAGAGAGCCACAGGGTCATTTTACCATCTAGATAATAAGATTCTTGATCAGAGGGTAAGCACCAACATTATTGACCGATTGGATGGGATAACTAGTGGGCTGATCTTTGACAATCACGATGTCAATCAAAAAACTATTCAAATAAGAGGATTGAGTACGCTTAATTATGACGCGGCTTCTCCCTTGATCGTTTTGGATAATTTTCCTTATTCGGGTGATATAAACAATATCAATCCTAATGATATAGAAAGTGTTAGCGTGTTGAAAGATGCTTCTGCAGCATCCATATGGGGAGCGCGGGCAGGTAACGGTGTTATCGTGATCACCACAAAAAAAGGCAGACTGGGGCAGTCGTTGGCCATTAATTTCAATGCAAATTTGACCATTTCCCCAAAGCCAAATCTTTTTAAGGCCAACCAATTATCGGTCCCTGATTATATTGATCTTGAAAGGCAATTATTTAAGGAAGGTTATTATGATAACGCGCTGAATGATCCGTCTTATCCTGGTATCTCAGAAGTTGTTGACCTTTTGAATAAACAGGGCAATGGAGAAATAAGCGATGCGGATATATCATCGCGCTTAGATAAACTTCGATCACAAGACGTAAGAACTGAAATGCAGCGATATCTATATCGTCCGGCTGTAAATCAGCAGTATTATTTAAACTTTTCGGGATCAGGTACAAATGTTCGCTATTTATTCTCAGCAGGATATGACAGGAACTTGGCTTCACTTCGAGGTAATAGCGGAGATCGAATTACGCTTCGCTCCAATCAGCAGATCAGTTTAACATCAAAATGGACATTGCAAACAGATATCTTATTAACCAGATCGACAGGTCAAAGTAATAGTCCCGGTGGTTATGGTAATTACAGGACATTTAATTCAACGATTTCACCCTACGCGAGTCTGATCGACGCTCAAGGAAATCCGCAGTCTATTGATATCTATCATAGCAGAGCATTTACCGATACTGCCGGTAACGGAAAATTGTTAGATTGGAAATACAGGCCATTACAGGAGTTAGCCAATAATGACAATTCGAACAGCAATAATGATGTGCTGATGAACATCAATACTAATTACAAAGTCTTTAAGTGGTTAACTGCAGATCTTAAAGTGCAGCATCAGCAATCATGGAATAATAGCAGGCAGTTAAACAATATAAACTCTTATTATGCCAGAGATCTGATCAATACCTTCACGCAATTAATAAGTGGGCTTCCTTCGTATATTGTTCCCAAAAACGGCATTTTAAATTCTATCGAGGGAAATAGCAGGCAGGATGCGATCCGTGGTCAATTAAATTTTGATCAATCGTGGAGTTCTGACCACCGTCTAACAGGAATTATTGGTGCTGAGATCAGGGAGACAAAAAGTATTAGTGCCTATCAGACGATTTATGGCTATGATCCCTATACACTGACAACCCGTGCAGTGGATTACGCGAATTTATACCCAACCTACGATGAGATAAACGGTGATAGCTATATACCATATGGTACGCGTTTTTCATCTTATAATAATCGCTTCGTATCCTTATTTGCCAATGGAGCTTATACGTATCGCGATAGGTATACTTTATCAGCCAGCGCGAGACGTGATGCATCGAATCTGTTTGGCGTTAATACTAACCAAAAATGGAACCCTTTGTGGTCAACAGGTCTACTTTGGCATGTCGATCGTGAACCATTTTACAAAATCGGATGGCTTCCTCAATTGGCAATTCGTTTAACCTATGGTGTTGCCGGTAATCTTTCTCCAAATGAATCTGCTCTGACCAGAATCACCTATTTCGATGCGTCACGGTCACCAATAAGATTACCTTACGTCGGCGTTAATTCACCCGCGAATCCTTATTTAAGTTGGGAACAGGTAAAGACACTAAATGCTGGTGTAGATTTTAGCTTGTTCAATTACAGAGTTACCGGCTCACTGGAATACTATACCAAACATTCCGATAATCTGATAAATGGTGTAATTACCGATCCGACCACTGGATTTTCAAATGTTAACCGCAACTCAGCTGCCATTTTTACCAAAGGCGCAGATGTGGTCATTAATAGCGTAAATATTGATGGACCGGTCAGATGGAATAGCTCATTGCTTTTCAGCTATGTCAATTATAAGCTTACAAAAAACCTTTCGCCAACCAGTACCGAAGGTTTGGTCAGTGATGGTACCTACATATTTTCTGTCCTTGGTTATAATCCCTACGTAATCTCCAGCTATAAATGGGCCGGGCTGGATCCAAAAACAGGAGATCCAATGGGGTACGTCAATGGTCAGATCAGCAAAGATTACTCAGCTATCGCCAAGAATCCCATTGAACAGCAAATCGTGAGCGGATCCGCCGTGCCAACTATTTTCGGCTCCTTAAGAAATACCGTCGGCTATAAAGGGATATCGATCGCGGCAAATATCACTTATCGTTTCAATTACTATTTCAGAAAACCTGTTTCAAGTTACTCAAATCTGTTAAGTACCGGAGTCGGATATCAGGATTATGGAGATCGCTGGCAAGTCCCGGGAGATGAACAGAAAACAAATGTGCCGTCTTTTATTTACCCTGCTGATGGCATTCGTGACCAGTTTTATCACTATGCAGATGTCAACGTTGGAAAAGCTGATAATATCAGGCTGAAAGATATCTACATAAGTTATGACGTGCCTTTACCTAATAGGAAACACATAAAAAAATTACAGGTGTATCTGTTTGCCGACCAATTAAACCTGATCATTTGGAAAGCCAATAAATTCGGTATCGATCCTGACTTTATCTATGGGATCAAAACACCTGCGGCTTATTCGATTGGGCTGAAAACTAGTTTATAAACTTATCAATATGAAAATTTTAATCAACCTTGCAATGGGCCATTCCCGGCTATTACTGCTCATCATATATTTAGGCCTGACCGTTTCCGGGTGTAAAAAATATCTTGAAGCGAAACCTGATCAATCCATTGCTACACCTAGCACTGTTGAGGATTTGGAAGGTATCTTGAATAATTACGCATTTATCAATGCACGATATCCATCAGCCGCCGAGGTGAGCGCAGATAATTATTACCTTAAAGGAAGTGATTGGTCTTCACTGATCGACATTCAGCGCAATTTGTACACGTGGCAAAAATATGATTTAATAGGAGGGGACTATACTGCCCCATATTCTGCTATCGAGTACGCAAACATTGTGTTGGATGCGGTGCCTAAAATTCCTCTGGGTGATCGGAACCGTTTAAATATTGTGAAAGGAAATGCCCTTTTTCTACGGGCGTCCTATCATTATGCACTTGCACAGCTATATTGCAAGGTATACCTAAGTTCTAGTGCCTCAAAAGACCTTGGCATACCACTCAGGTTAAATTCTGATGTAGCGATGAAACCAAGCCGTTCCAGCGTCTCTCAGACATACACTGCCATTATTGCTGATCTTCAGGCGGCATTACCTTTATTACCATTACAGGCAGATGCAAAATACCACGCAGGTAAGCCAGCAGTGTTCGGTCAGTTAGCTAGAGTTTACCTTTCCATGAGTGACTATGATAACGCCGGAAAATACGCTGATTCGGCAATTAATCTTTATAGTAAACTTATCGATTACAATACCGTCAGCAAAACTTCTGCTATTCCATTCGTCCAATTTAACGATGAGGTGATCTATGATGCACGAACCGCAGCGCCACAGGCGCTCGCCAATTCACGTGCGAAGATTGACACCAGCCTCTATAGATCCTATGCTGCTGACGATTTGAGAAAAGTTGTGTTATTTAAGGCCAATGCGGATGGAAGTTATGGCTTTAAGGGAAATTATACAGGTCAAAACAATGCGGCCGTTTTCACAGGAATCGCCACTGACGAATTGTTTTTCATCAAAGCAGAATGCGCAGCAAGAAATGGAAAGACCAGCGAAGCATTGGTCGCATTAAATAAAGTGTTATCGACACGTTGGAAAAAGGGAACTTTCGTTGACATTACAACCACCGACAAGGATCTTTTGCTTGAAACAATTCTGAGCGAACGTCGAAAAGAGTTGGTATTTAGAAATCTTAGATGGACAGATCTCAGGCGGTTTAATCTCGAACTGACATATAATAAAACTTTAGTGAGAAATATAAATGGAACAGTTTATTCGCTTTCAAAAGGAAGTGACCGCTACGTATTGCAATTAGACAGGTCGGCTGTAGAGATCAGCGGATTGCAACAAAATCCCTAAAAAAAAGGCCGTATCATTGCAATACGGCCTTTTGCATTCTCTTCAGTTATTTAACTTTCCAACATAATATCGCTGCTATACTTAAAGATAACCCAATCGCTCCGGTAGATAAGCCGAAACTGAATTGAATCCCAGCTGCATTTGCGTTATCTGGTGCAAGTGTAAAGAAAAGTCCACCTATTACCGCAACGAAAACAGCTGCGCTGATTTGCAGCGTGGCACTTACCAGTCCAGATGCCAAACCGGAAAAACGTGGATCAACCTGGTCTACGTTTAATCGTACCAGTGCAGGAACCGCAATACCTTGTCCAAGTCCTATGATAAACAGCGGTAGATAAAGGATCGATGTAATACCGTTCAGGGAAAGCGTGGCGGCGAATAGTAATCCGGCGACTTCAAGGATCATTCCGAAGGCTGCCGCACGGGACCCCAGCCTACTAACGATAAGCTGGGTGCACCAGGGGCCAATGAAGAAACCGATCCCAAGTGGCAGAATGGCTAAACCTGTCGCGAGTGTATTATGTCCCAGCGCTCCCTGTTCATAAACTGCGAAGATCAGGAAGAAGGAGGCGAGAGCATAAAAAAAGAAAGCTGCCGTCAGGCTCTTTCGTAATCCGCTTTTCTTAAGTAAAGAAGGATAGATCAATGGCGAGGCACCGTTTGATTCCATCTTTTTCTCGTAATACCAGAAAGCTGTTAACAAAGGAATACTGGTTGTCAAAAGGATGACGCACCACCATGGCCAATGATTTTCGCGGCCTTCGATAAGCGGAAGGACGAATGCTAAAAGTCCGGTTGCGAGCAATATGGCACCGGGAACGTCCAACTTATCATATCGGTCCGCACGGTTTTCCCTTAATAAAACAATTGCGGCTGGTATCGCAAGAACGATCACCGGCAAATTAATGAGGAACACGCTTCGCCAGCCAATTTCAAAAAGGTCTGCTGATACCAGCACGCCTCCTAATAACTGACCGGCCGCAGAAGCCAGTCCGAAAGTCGCCCCATAAAAGCTAAGCGCCCTGTTCTTTTCTTTCGCAGGGAATATAGCATGAATGGATGCCAGAGATTGTGGACCCATGATGGCTGCCGAAACACCTTGTAGCAATCTGCCTGCTACTAGTATAACGGCCGATGGTGCAAATCCGCATAAGGCAGAGGCAATTCCGAAGCCAAGCATCCCTATAATGAACACACGCTTTCTGCCATATATATCTCCTAAGCGGCCTCCAAGTATCAATGTAACGGCGTATGCAGCAGCGTAGGCGGAAACCACCAATTGCGAATCAGCGGGTGAGGCATGAAGGTCTTTACGTATAGCAGGAAGCGCTACATTTACAATAAAGAAATCCAGCGGTGGTAATAATGTACCCGTCAACAATACAGCCAACGCCATCCATCGACGGGAATCTACATCAGTCTTTTCCATAGTCTTATTTGAGAAAGAGCCTCCTTCAGGCAAGGACGACTTTATTATTTTTGATCGCCAGTGACGATTTAGGGTATTAGGCGTTAAAACCGCTATCAGCTGTGATAAATGAGCCGGTGATGTATTTACTTTCGTCACCAGCCAAGAATGCTACGAGAGCGGCAATACCTTCAGGGGTTCCATATTCGGGTAATGCCATTCTTGTCCGAAAGTAATCTGCAAGCTCTGTGTTATCAGGGTTCATATCTGTTGCTGTCGGCCCGGGCTGAACAAGAGTTACTGAAATACCTTTAGGTCCAAGGTCGCGTGCTAAAGCCCGGGTAAATCCCTGGAGAGCTGATTTACTCATGGTATATAATGTAGTTTGCGGCATTATGGCATTATCACCCATATTGCTTCCGATCGATATGATCCGACCGCCTGATTTAAGATGTTTGACCGCTTCTTTTGCAGCTACAAATACAGCCTTTACATTAACATCCATAAGTTCGTCGTAGTCTGCGATGGTCAGCTCGCTAATGTCTTTTAGAGTTAAAATGCCCGCATTGTTTACTAAAATGTCAAGTCCACCGAATTCAGAAACTGTTTTACCTACGGCATTGATCACATCATCTGCATAACGGCTATTTGCTTTAATTGCCAGTGCCTTGCCGCCGCCATCTTGAATTTTTGACACCATGCTAGCTGATTTTTCAGCGGAACTGTCACTTGTGTAGGTAAATGCAACACTTGCTCCGTCATCGGCTAAACGGTTTACGATCGCAGCACCGATTCCTCGGCTTCCGCCTGTTACTAATGCGATCTTATTTGCTAATTTTTTCATTTAATATCTGTTTTTGAAAATTATTGGCAAACGTACACGCAAACTTTTACTTTTGTATGTTAAGCATAAATTGTTAGGTACTAACAAAAAAGTAAGTATGAGAAAAGAATCTTCTACGAACGCCCTTAATGAAAGGCGAATTACTGATAGCTGCGGAATGGCTAATACATTACACGTCATGGGTGGCCGTTGGAAGCCAGCTATATTGTGCCGTTTAATGCATGGAAAAATGCGTTACAATGAACTCAAAAAATCTATAGAAGGTATATCTGAACGAATGCTGGTTGCCCAATTACGTGAATTAGAACAGGATGGGATCATCACAAGGGTTATTTATCCTGAAGTACCACCGAGGGTGGAGTACCATACAACGGAGTTAGGAAAAACGATGCATGATGTTATAAATGCTATGGCTGACTGGGGAAACATGTATCGAAACGTTACGGAACCGGTGGATGCCGGGGAGAGATGACCCATGTTTCATCTTAAAAAAAGGCTGCCATAGTATTCTAGGGCAGCCTTTTTTATTAATTTTTCATATCAATGCTGGCATTTGCAGGTGAATGTGCCTGCTGTGAAGACCAAAGATTGGCCTTTTCGGCATTGAATTCGGTAGCTACCGGTGTTTGTCCGGCAGGGCGGCTAGTGGTGAGCGTTACACCGCAAACGTCAGTTGCGCCGCTGCAGGGAGTTAATGTCGAGCTCTGATAATTGCTGGCATTTTGTATATCCGCTTGCAAAGTGGAGGCAGAGGTGTAAACATAAAAGTTACTGTTTGCTTTTTTGGTTGTAAATGCACTTGCACTAACAGCGATAACGATGGCTAATACGCCTAAAAGTTTTCTTTTCATTTTGATGTCCGCTTTTATAGATCAAAAAGCGATAAACTTAATTTATGATAAATTGAATTGATTCAAGATCTCTCGGGATCCAACCGTGTTCAAGCCTAAACTATCAGGAATTGAACAATTTAAGCATGTGCTTATTTGCCAATGAACCTCCTTTCTTTCAGATCTATTAGTAATCCATATATGCTGACGGACAGAAATAGTAAATTGAAAATAAAATGCTGTTGCCAGTTCAATTTGCTGATGATGCCGCCACAGGAACATGGAACTTTTCCAAATGCGCCAGTCATAGCCAACCCCACATATCCTGTGAATATGAGCATCAATACAGTTGCTGAATAATAGCCGAAGGTTCTGGTTATTTTAAATAACAAGCTTATAACTGTGGTTAGTTCTGCTAATGGAATAATGATAATCAAGGTATTTATCGACCAGCCTGGGAAGGGCTGACGAATCATTTCAAGCTTATAAGTGTCGATGTCTGACAATTTGCTTATCGCAGCATAGGAAAACATCAGGATCAGTAAAAAGGAAATAAGGTCAGGCAGATCGGAGCGTTTCATTGGTTTGAATTTTAAATCAAATCTCTGTAGCTTGAAACTAAACGGCGATGAGATAACCTACAAAACAGTTGATTATATGATACAATCTGAGGGAATTAATTCACACAAGTTTGTGATAATGATCACATAATGATTAGTGTTTACCCATTAACCTGGCCAAAGTCTCCCTTGACATGTTGAGATAGGAGGAAATATACTTTGCCGGACTTTTTTGGAAAATTACTGGATGGTTCTTGAACAGGCGTTCATAGCGTTCGTTGGCTGGCAGGGTAAGAATATGCTGCCTTTCATGTTCTTCTATGCGGCTTTTTAGTAAAGCATATTTGATCAGTAGCGATGTTTCAGGTAATCGCCTGTTCAATTCTATCAGATCGACATAACTCAAGGCGATGGCCTGAGTTGATTCCATAAACTCTGTGTAATAAAAGGAGGGGACCTTGTAATACCCTTCATACGAAAACAACAGGTCTCCACTGTTCCAAAACCTGACGGTATGGTCCTTGCCTTTCCGGTCGTAATAATATCCCCGGGCAAAACCGCTTTGGATCAGGTAAAGGTTTAACTCAACCTGACCGGCAGCGTGAATGATCTGCTTGGGCTTATAAATTTCCAAATGCGTCATTGCCGTAAGTTCGTAAGAATAGCTTTCGGAAAAGGTTCCGGCTTTTTTTAGTATAGATTCTATTGCATCATTTATCATCGTGTGAAGCATCCGGGAAATTAGGTTCAGGATCGCTCTAACCATCAAAATTATGGGACAAAAAATCTAAACTTGGGACATGACTTATATATATTAACTAATTGTTAATGAATTATTTCCATGTCTCATTTTTACAAAAAATCGGGACTTACATTTATTCCATAAAATCGATAGAGAATGAATGTAAACTTTGAAAATGCTAGTTTTAAGGACTTTGAGAATATACCCGGTCAAAGCCTGTATGCCACCACAGATGAATTCCATAATTACTTAAATTTCTTAAGAAGCAACGGACATCTTAATTACCGGATCGAATCCATATCCCCGGTCGGACCGGAGATGGACCTTTTATTGCCAGGTGATCAACACACTACCAGATCTGTCTGCCTGGTTTCTAACGATTACCTAGGTTTTAGTCAGCACCCTAAAATTAAAGAAGCGGTTATAAAAGGCATCACCAAGTTTGGAACCGGATCAGGCGCTTCTCCTGCGATCGGCGGGCATTTTATTTACCATAAAATATTGGAGGAAAGAATTGCACAATTCTATAAAAAGAAAGAAGCTATTCTTTACACCACTGGTTATACAGCGAATAGCGCTACCCTACAATGCCTTTTGCATAAGGAAGACCTGCTCATATTGGATATGGCCGTTCATGCCAGCGTTTACGAGGGCGCGCTCAACACCAATGTCAAAACGTTTCTGCACAACAACCTGGACATGCTGGAACAGGTCCTTAAAAATGCGCAGGAAAAATACCGCACAAAAATGGTGGTTATTGACGGCGTGTATAGTCAGGATGGAGATATCGCACCAATAGGTGAGATCGCCGACCTGGCCCATAATTATGGTGCTTATTTAATTGTTGATGATGCCCATGGGATCGGTGTTTTGGGAAAAACCGGGAGAGGTGTGATCGAATTGGATAACTCCTTCGATAAGGTGGATATTATAACCGGTACTTTCAGCAAGGCTCTGGGAAATATCGGAGGATATGTTTTGGGGGAACCTAATCTAATAGAATACCTAAAATATCAATCGAAGCAGCATCTTTTCTCAACGACCGCAACACCTGCCATTTACGGAATTCTTAGGGCGATCGAGCTGGTTGACGAAGAACCGGAATGGCGCTCAAGGCTTTGGGCCAATATCAACTATTTGAAAAACGGTCTGATATCAGCAGGTTTTGATGTTGGCACAAGCGCTTCAGCAATAATTCCGGTAAAGATCGGGGACATTCACAAGACCTTAGAAGCCGGAAGATTGTTGCTGAAAGCAGGAATATATACTAACCCAATCATGTATCCTGCTGTATCGAAGAAAAATGCCAGGATACGCATGAATGTTATGGCTACGCACACTTTTGAGCAACTCGGCCGCGTTTTGGAGGCCTTTATTGAAATTGATAAAAAACTTTCCATTTCGATTCACAAGACCACAGTTTAAAAGATCAATCTTATCGTCGTTTGAAAACGACACTTCTGATGTACGATGGTTAAAACACATTTATTTTATGAAAAACATTTCGGTTCGTCTGCAACAATTCGTTACCGAATCGCTTCACCCGAAAGCAATAGTCGGACAGCGGTTTACTTTCAACGAATTTGAAAAGTGGAAGCAATTTATAACCAAAGAAACCAATGCACTATACTTAAGTTCTTCTAAAATACAGTTTACAAACCGGAAGAGAAAAGAGGCATACATTATAGATATATTGAATGAACTCATTTCAATAAGTAATACGGTTAATGGGTATCTTTTCAAACAATCCCGTATTTGGAAAAATATGCCCGAAGCATCAGAGATCAGGCAAGGCTATGTATTTACATGCCTTGCCTTTGAAAACCTGATCGATAAGCTCGTTATTAAATATCCTGAGATTGCTGAAAATACCAGGCTTTCGGACTATACAATACGTAGTGTCAGAATAGATTTAAAACTACTACTGACAGCAACACAGAAACATCTGGTTGGGCATTTTATTGAACAGGATATTTTAGCGGTATTATTTGAAGGGATTTCTGATCTCATAAATCTACAACCGCTCGACCAAGCTCACGTCTCATACTTAAGAAAATTGATGAGTAGCATAACGGCCAGAAGGTTTGAATCTGCAAAAGTCTTGATGGATTACCTGATCATTAATGACTTTAACGTGCCAAGCTTTTTTCTTTTTTGCGTGAATAATTGGTCTGACCAGCTTTCAGACTTGGATGGTTTATTGGAGCAAAGAGAAATGATTCTGGAAACCAAAAGCCATCTTTTCGATCTTACACTTACCAAAGGCCTTAAATTTCCTTTTGCCAAACAGCGTTTCTATAATGAACTTAATAATTATTTGTCAGAGAAATACTCACTGGTAAAGGAAAGATTAAAGATCAGAACACAATTTGTGGCTGCTGAAAATGCAAGACCCCGAGCTAAACGGGTACTGATCAACTTATCTGTAGCACAACTCGGCTTATTTATCAGGTTACAGGTTGAAAAGGGTATTTTGGCAAAAGAACATATCGGTGAACTCTTTGCCTTCTTTGCCAAACATTTCTATACACCTAATACGGATATTATATCAGCTGATAGCCTTCAGAAAAAATCATCGGACGTGGAACACGCAACAGCCGTTAAACTGAAAGGACACTTGATCGCTATGCTTAATTGGTTGAATACTCATTACAACCTCTCAAACTTTAATTAGGTTTCCAGCGTCCGTTTTTGAAATTCTTTTAGTAGTCCCTGGCCTTTTAGCATGTTCAGCATTTCGGCATACCAGGAATAGGTAAAATCCCGGTGGGATTTCAATTTAGCTAGATTTACCGTCATCAGATCATTCAGATCAGATAATCCCAACTTTTCAGCGCGCTCGACAAACTCACTCGCCATTCCGAGCTTGAAAAATGAAAATTTAAGTTTTTTGTCTTCCGTCATGAGAAAAATCTCTGATCCGCAATGCGTAATCAAATTTGCATTTTTTATGGCAAAATCAAAAATCAATATTTAAAACGTGGAGATTCTGATGAACCTGACCACCTTATTCCGGATTTAGCTGACCACCTGTTCCGCTCCCTGTTGACCAGGGTATTCCGGCGGAAGCTGACCACCCCGATGTTGTAGCAAATGTTGTCCTGGCGGCCCATGCTGGAGGTGGTATAACACCCCTCGATAAGCATGGCTAACCCAACGATCAACATGAGTAAGATTAGAAAGATACTGAAGCTGTATAGCCAGGAACGGAGCATCATGGCGATCTCCGCGCAGGCGGACGCTTCCCGCAACACCGTCAAGAAGTATTTGGCGGCTTTTAAGACCACCGGCTTTACTTTCGATGAAGTAGATGCCCTGAATGATAAAGAGCTCGAGGAGCTCTTCGGAAAGGCCAAGGAGGCCAAACCCAACGCGCGTATGCAATCCATGCTGCGCTGCTTCCCCCACGTCGATAAAGAACTTAAACGCACGGGCGTGACCCGTTTTATGCTTTGGGAGGCCTATGTAAAAGAGTTTCCCAACGGCTATCAGTACAGCCAGTTCTGCTTTTATTATAACCAATGGAAGGCCCGTGTCAACCCCACGATGCATATGGATCATAAGGCAGGTGATAAGCTGTATGTGGACTTCGCGGGTGAAAAGCTGAGCATCACAGATAAAGATACCGGCGAGATCATCCCTGTAGAGGTCTTTGTGGCCATCTTAGGCGCCAGCCAGTTAACCTATGCGGAAGCAGTACCCAGCCAGCAAAAGGAAGACTTTATCTCGGCCTGTGAGAATACGCTGCACTATGTCGGTGGTGTACCCGCGGCCATTGTACCGGACAACCTCAAAGCTGCCGTAACCAAGAGTAACAGGTATGAACCCACTATCAATGAGACCTTTGAGGACTTCGCAGAATACTACGGAACGACCATATTACCAGCGCGGGCGTACCGCCCGCGCGACAAAGCACTGGTAGAAGGTGCGGTAAAGATCCTCTACAGCAAGATCCATGCACCATTGCATAAGGAGGTGTTTCATACGATACAGGACCTTAACAAAGCCATATTGGCTTTGTTAGAAGTTCATAACACCCAGTTTCTCAAAGGCCGCAATTACAGCCGCCGCCTCCAGTTCGAAGAGATCGAAAAGCACACGCTCGCCCCGCTGCCTGTACAGCGCTACCAGTTCAAAAAGCAATTCCATGCCCGGGTGATAAAGAATGGCCATGTCAACTTAGGCCCTGACAAACACTATTATAGCGTACCCTACAGGTTTATCGGAAGGCGGGTCAAGCTTATGTATTCGCGAACCACGGTGGAGATCTACTCCAACTATGAACGGATCGCCCTTCATAAACGCGATAAAGCCCCTTATGGCTATACTACCGACGAGGACCACATGGCCAGCACGCACCGCTTCCGCAGCGAATGGACACCGGACAAGTTCCTGAACTGGGCTTCCTCAATCCACGAGGATGTACGTCTTTATATCCTGCATATCCTTGAGCGCAAGCAACATCCGGAACAGGCCTATAAATCTTGTTTAGGCGTATTGACCTTCGCCAAAAAGGCCGGAAACGAACGCCTGACCATGGCCTGCCAGCGTGCGCTCAGCTATGGCGTATATAACTACAAAACGATCCAGTCTATCCTGGAGAACAAGATGGAGACCTATGAAGAGAGCATCTTCGCGGACGAGCTCCCTATGCCCAGCCATGATAATATCCGTGGTGATTACGAATAATAAAAGCAACCATTTACACATAAATCATATACAAAAAACAACCTAAGACAATGAATGAAAGTACATTAGACAAATTGAGAAAGATGAAGTTCTTCGGCATGTTCCATGCTTTTAAAAGCAGCCTGGAGACCGGTAAAACCAATGACCACACCGCCGATGAACTCTTAGGCATGCTGGTCGATGCCGAATGGGACGACCGCCAGAACCGCAAGATCGAACGCACCATCCAGGGTGCCAAGTTCCGTTATAAAGCCTCTATCGAGGATGTGAACTATCATGCCAGCCGCAGCATTGACCGCAACCAGGTAATGCGCCTGGCCGAATGCAACTTTATTGACCGTTTCGAGAACGTCCTGATCACCGGCAGTACCGGTATTGGTAAAAGCTATATGGCCTCCGCCATAGGCTACCAGGCCTGTATATTAGGCTATAGGGTGTTCTATGCCAGTACCGGTAAACTCTTTGCCAAGCTGAAAATGGCCAAGGCAGATGGTTCCTATATAAAGGAGCTGGCCAGGCTGGAACGCCAGCAACTCCTCATATTAGATGACTTCGGTATCCAACCTTTCGATGCCCAGAGCAGGGCCGCCCTGATGGAGCTGATCGAGGATAGGCATGGCAAGACCTCACTGATCATCACCTCACAGCTACCAGTCAGTAAATGGTTCGAAGTAATAGGGGAAAAGACCATTGCTGATGCCATCCTGGACCGGATCGTCCACGATGCCCACCGTATCGAATTAAGAGGCGACTCGATGCGCAAAAAACGCAGCACCGAACCTGAAAACGTCTATGCCTGAACTATGCAAATAAATCCCTATTTTTGACCCACGCTTTGACACTATTTGCTACCTCCCGGTACAGTAAAAGTGGTGGTCAGTTTGGCCCGGAATGGGATGGTCAGTATCATCAGAACATACATTTAAAACGTCCTACATGGATGTTATGCGCCATTTTTTAAGCGTATTTACCTAATACATTAACCTCAAAGCATCGACCTCTTAAGCATTTTTGGATTGTGAGCATTCTGCTCATCAATAATGGGGAAGAAAACTCCTTCACCCCCTTTCACTGTTTCAGCGTTCCTTAAAAATCGTGCTTTGTCCCCACAATATAATAGCTGTAAGCGCTCGGCTTACAATGCTCTTTGACGTATGGGGATGAAGCATTATCCTGCTAATCACAGGAAATTTTGCGAAGCTGAGATAATATCAATATTGCGAAAGCGCATTGGCAGGCGATAGCCCGGATCGTAGGATCTGACGTGAGTAGTCCCGAAAATATGCTGGCAGAAATGAATTGCCGGGGTCGTTACCCGCTGCCAGCACAAATCCCCGAATCAGGAATTTAGAACATGCACAGCTGTCAAAAAGCTGTTCACCACCGAAATAAAATATGAAAACATAGGCGAAGGCCACAATCCATCATACATAAGATTTAAGATATGTCCATACAACTCGCAGCAAAAGAACTGAAAGATCGTGCCTCTTTGGTCGATTTTTTAAGCAGATTGGGCCATCAGCCCGTTAGAAAAACAGGTAGGGAAAGAATATACTACAGTATGTTGCGTGAAAATGATACCAAACCATCTTTTAGCGTCAATGATGAATTGGGTGTTTGGTTCGATCACGGAACCCGTCAAGGTGGAAATATTATCGATCTTGGAATAGCTATTTGGCATAATGCCTCATTTGGCGAGGTAGTCGAAAAGATCCAGAGCCTTTGTAATTTATCAGTCATCGAAAAAAGATCGGCGAGGCCACGGATCGCTGTTAAGATCCCAAATTATGTAGTAGTAGAAACAAAGCCGATAGGATGCCATCCTGCGATCACCGAATATCTGAAAAAGAGAGAGCTTTACGAGGTTGGAAAAGAATTTCTGACGGAAGTCTACTATTTCGTTCAGAATGAAAAAGGCGAACGTAAGAATTATTATGCCGCAGGGTGGAAAAATCAAAGGCATGCCTGGGAGGTTAGAAATAAATATTTTAAAGGTTGCCTTGGTCACAAAGCGATCACCTTCATCCAGGGGCATCCCAAAAAGGTTGTTGTTTTTGAAGGATACCTTAATTTTCTGAGCTGGAAAGCAGGCCACCCGGCGGATGAGCATAGTGCTATCGTTCTGAACACTGTGGCTCTTCTGAATGAGGGTATTGAAAAAGCAAAAAATTTCACCTTCATTGATACGTTTTTCGATAGGGATGAATCTGGTCTGAAAGCCTCAAAAGAATTTTTAATGGCACTTCCGTATGCAATTGACCGTTCAACAGCTTATGAGGGCTTCAATGATTACAATGACAAGATCGTTGCTATTGCCAAAAGATCGGAACACATGAATGATAACTCAATAATCGAGAAGTCTAATTTTCTACGTTAGTTTCAAAAATCAATTATTTGATAAGGGAAAATCACTTTGATTTTCCAACGGCAAGATGTCTTTTTGTCGGACAAAAAGGATCTTGCCCTCCGGGGGATTCGAAAACTCGCAACTCGTTTTTTATGGAGGATTTGTAATGGCGACAGGAAGGCCTCAAATGGGATCCGGAAGAAAGAACAAAAAAATAGATGCGCGATTCACGGAAGAAGAATATAACCTTATCCTTTCACTGGAAAAAACGCTGGGCATTAGCAAAACTGACCTGATTCGTAAAAGGGTCTTGGATAATGCAGGAACGGTCGTCGTCAATGCCAAAGAGCTGATCAAAAGTCTGGATAACATTTTTGCCGAATTGGGAAGGGTTGGGAACAATATCAACCAGTTGGCCAAACATGCCAATACGTTAAAGCTTAAAGGCCTCGTCTCTTCTTTGATCATCGAACGGTTTAATACCTACTTCGAGCAGCACCTTAAAAATCAACAACAACTGGAGATCACTTTACGAAAGGTGATCAGGCTGGCAGGCAGATCTTAATGTTTCTGGTGATATATGGATATAGTGTTAGCCAGTTTCATCGTTACGCCGCTCATTAGTTGTGCTGTTACATAGTTATGTGGTTAGGTTGTTATCCCGTTGTACTGCTATTAGGTTGCTCCGATAGCCGGATATTAGATTATATGATTACTGGGTTCTGTTGCTATGCCGATAGGTTGTAACATGGGTATAGCGCTATCAGGCTATATAGATAGTGTGATACTTGGTTGTAATGTTACATCGTTCTACAGCTATTCCGTTCTACGATACATGATATGATCGTCAAAATCCTTTCCTCATCAGCGAAATTCAGTGGTGTGGTTTACAATACGAACAAAATCGACCGGAATAAAGGCGAACTGATGAAAGTAGCCAATTTTGGTTCTCTTCAGGGCCTTGGCCGGTTAAGGCCGCAGGACTATATCAATTACCTGAAAATGATCGCCGCACAGAACAGCCGCGTGAAGAAACCTCAATTTCATGCGGTCTTATCGGCGAAAGGAAGATCATATAACAGTAAAGAGCTCACAAAAATCGCTATAGAATGGCTGGGAAAAATGGGTTATGGTGATCAACCTTACCTGGTTATTTACCACAAGGACACCGACAATAACCATGTGCACATGGTGTCCGCACGAGTAGATAAAAAAGGTAAAAAGATCAATAGTGCCTACGAGAATCTTCGCGCTATTGTTAACCTTAAAGAAGTTCTCTCTTTAGATACTGCCTTCGCTTACAATTTCAGCACACGCGCACAATTCTTTATGGTTACAGAATCACTCGGCTTGCCAGGTAAGGAAGCTGATGAAAAAGCGATCAGTGATCAGATCAAAAAATATCAACGTCCCGATCAGCGTATCGGCGAATTGCGTGAATTATTTCAACAATACAAAGGTCGTTCGGACTTTAGATCCTGGATTTTCGAAAAATATTATATCGAACTTTTATTCCATAATGCAGAAGGTAAACAACCGTATGGCTATTCGATCATAGACCATAGTGAAAAGCTGGTTTTAAAAGGTAGCGAAGTATTAGCGCTTAAGCACCTGAAGATAGATGCTGCAAATGAACCGCCACCCTTGAAAGATCACCTAATAAGCACTTATGAAGCTGAAGGATATACCCAAGCTGATTCGATCCGTCCTATATGGATCGCTGGCGATGTTGATGACCAGCAAGTACATGGCATGCGCCGTCGGCGGCAAAAGAAAGCAAGAACCAATACCCGTTAATTTATATTGTTATGACCATTATAATTGGAAATCAAAAAGGTGGCGCCGGGAAAAGTACCATCACACTTGTACTCGCCAACTATCTCACGCAGGCGAAAAAATGCCCTGTAACCGTGATCGATATGGACTATCAGCAGTCCATATCCCAGAAATACGAAAAAGCTAAGATACTGGAGAACCGGGAGCCTTACGAAGTGCTTTCCGCCACATTGGAAACTTTTCCGATCTTGAAGGACGTCATTATGAAGAATGATAAGGATGTCGTACTCATCGATCTTCCCGGAAAGTTGGATGATGACGGCCTGCTGGCCGTTTTTAATTCCGCGGACCTTTTTATCTGCCCGTTCGCATATGACGAGTTCACGTTTGAAAGCACGATGTTGTTTACGGTTGTATTGCGTAAAGTAAATCCGAAGATCAAAATGGTTTTTATTCCGAACAGGATCAAAGCCAATGCCCGCTACGAGATCATGCTGGAGGTAAATGCCCAACTCTCCAAGTTTGGGGTGATCACCGAGGTGCTTCCCGATCGTATCGACTTTCAAAGAACAAATACCTTCCAAACCCCAATGTCACTGTATCCGGTAATTATCCCGGTTTTTGAAAAAATATATGCTGATTATTTATATGGAAAACATGAAATCGCTGGCTGACCAGCTCAGGCAGGAATTGTCAAAGCCTAATGATAAGGCCATCAAAAAACAGCGTAAAGCAGAGAAAAGGTTTGAGGCAGCCATATTGGATGCCATCCTGGCTTATGATACCAGTGTAAACAAAAATATGGTACACGTAAGGTTCGATGAAAAGACCGTACGAACCATGAATCAGTTCAAGATGGCTACGAGCGTAGATGTTTCGAAACTTGTCGCTTTTGCTGTCAAACATTTGCTCGATACACAACCCGAGATAAAAGCAATTATTAAACACTTTATTCAAAACAATGACTTATGAATTGGATCAAATTTATCCTTTGGCTCAGCGGTCTTTACACCGCTTATTACCTAATCCTGATCGCTTGGGATAACCTGCGTAACAGACAGGTAAACATAGCAGATGAAACGAAGGAATTATCATTTTCGGAAGATATCGAAGCGATATCACTCAAACCAGAATTGACAAGTGGGGAGATCGGATCTTCACTATACGCCAGCGGCGGCGTATCGCTTAAAAATATGTTCAACCTCTGCCGCGATGAAGCAGTAGAGTATATTAAGCAAGTGAGCTTTTGAGGTACTTTTATCTGATCCTGGCCTACTGCTTGGCCGCCTCTACCGCTTCGGCTCAACCCGGAATTAAAGAGATGCAGCAGGCCCAACAGAATCTCCGATCGACTTTTTTTTCAGCTTTTGACCTGTCTCTGGTCATTGCCGGCATATTCGGCATCGTAGGGGCTTTACGCATTTATAAGAATGTGCAGATGGGTAAAGAAAGATTTACTGCGGATGTTTCCGCCTGGTTCTTTGCCGCATTATTCATGACGCTTGCCGGTGTATTTCTCCGTGCCATTTTTGGCATCTAGCGACGTCGACCTAAATCATCACACTCGTGTGTATCCCATAAGGTGTATTTCGTGATCTGAACGCCTGTCAACATACCAGCCATTCTCAACTGGCTTTAAAAGATCTCCGCTTCCATTTTTTTCTCCTTTTTAATGTTTAACAGAACAAAAAAACTGTGGGCATCGGCAGTGCTGCTTGCTCTTTCTGCGCCTGTTTTCGCGCAAAATGGTGTTAATGGTTTGAACACCGCTACCACGACCTTGAAAACCTACATCGCTCCGGTCACTAACATCACGCTTGTTATTGGCGGGATCGTTGGTATTGTTGGGGCTATCCGCGTCTATTCCAAATGGAACTCCGGCGATCAGGATATTAACAAAGAGCTGATGGGCTGGGGAGGATCCTGCGTGTTCCTGGTCGTTTCCGCTTTGGTGATCAAAGCCTTTTTTGGCTTATAAGATGGCCAGAAGATTTGCTGTTTATAAGGGGCTGCAGAAGCCCCTTATTTTCAAGGGCTTTAAAGGGAAATTCATTTACTGGGGAATCGCCTCCTTACTGACCGGATTGGTCGCAGGTGCATTAGTGATGTCATTGATCAATATGTGGCTTGGCGCGCTCGTACTTATTGGCTGCATAACCGGAGGACTCCTCTATACCGCATCACGTCAAAAGGGCGGGCTGCATGTCAAAAGCAGGGTCACAAACATTTTAATCCTTAATCATTATGGCCGCAAAAAACTTATTTAATATACCGTATGCCGGGATCGATAAGGCCGGGGAATATGATTTGCTCATTGGTTTGAATGGCGATTTTTCTATCGTCATAGAAATGAATAACCCCGTAACCCGTTACGCGGCCGACCCCTCGTCTTATGAAGAGTTTCACCGCCTGCTGATCAACATGGTCAAGGTTTTGGGTGAAGGCCACATCGTTCAAAAACATGACATCATCAGTCGTAACCGTTTTCGATCCAAACCTGCAGTTGAGTACTTACAAAAACATTTTAATGAACATTTCGAAGGACGGGAATGTCTTCGGATATCAACCTACTTAACGATCACCCGCCAGGTCAAAAAAGGGGCTTTTTATAGCTATGATGCCAAAGCTGTCCGGGACTTTTTGCAGATTGTTGGAAAAGTCCTTGATATCCTGCCTGCTGCCAAGCCAATAAATGAGGCCAGTATCAACCATTTGGTGCTCCAGCTTTTGAGTATGGATTTCAGTAACAAATCCATCGCGCTGGAAAATCTTTTACCGACCGACACAGAGGTGGGTATGGGTGATCGTGCTGTCAGGTCCGTCAGCTTGGTCAATATTGACAGCATTGATCTGCCACCGGAAATAGCAACACATATCGAGTTGAATGAGCGCGAAAGCACCCGGGGATTTCCGATCGATCTGATGTCGTTTTTATTCAGGGTTCCTGCATGTGAGGCGATCATTTATAATCAGGTGATCGAGATACCGAACCAATTGGTGACGCTGCGTAAACTAGAGCAGAAAAAGAAACGTCATGCGGGTATCCCTGATCCGGCTAATCAATTATGTGTCGATGATATCGATCTGCTATTGATTGACGTTGCCCGGGAAAATCAGCTCCTGGTTAATGCTCATTACAATATCCTCATTTGTGCACCTAAGGATGTGATTCATAAGTCAACCAATTTTGTAGAAAGTTCACTGTTTCAATTAGGTATCATACCTAGTAAGAATGCATATAACCAGCTGGAGCTTTTTCGAACGGCTTTGCCGGGCAATGGTTCTGAGCTTAAAGTTTATGATTGGTTCCTGACCACCTGTGATGCGGCGATGTGTTTCGTTTTTAAAGAATCACTACCCCGGGATGAACCTTCTGATTTCCTGCTCCGCTTCACGGATAGACAAGGTATACCTATCGGTATCGATCCGGCAGACCTGCCGATGCGAACGGGACGGATCAATAACCGGAACAAGTTTGTTCTGGGCCCGAGTGGTTCAGGAAAAAGCTTTTTCATGAACGCGCTCATCGAGCAGTACATGCTATACAATATGGATATGGTCATTGTAGATACCGGTCATTCTTATTCCGGGCTTTGTGCCTATTACAATGGGAAGTATATCACTTACACGGATAAGAAACCGATCACCATGAATCCTTTCGCTATAACGCCTGATGAGTATAATATTGAGAAAAAGGATTTTTTAGTCACACTCATCTGCTTGCTGTGGAAGGGAGCTGAGGGGCACATCAGTCAGATCGAACGGGATGTGATCGCTCACACGGTCAGCGCATACTTTAGCTATTATTTCTCGTTAAAAAGCCCTGAACTGAATTTTAATAGCTTCTATGAATTTGCGCTTAAAAAGATCCCCGAGATCAAAAAGGAGGAGCAGATCCCTTTTGATTATGATGAATTTAAGTATGTGCTGAAAAAGTTCTACCGGAAAGGGGAATTTGAAAGTATACTCAACGAACAGGCAGATTCATCCCTTTTTACCGAACGCTTCATCGTTTTCGAGATCGATTCGATCAAGGAGCACCGGATCCTTTTCCCGATCGTTACGCTCATTATTATGGATGTTTTTATCCAAAAGATGCGTAACCGCTCAGACCGGAGAAAAGCACTGGTCGTTGAAGAAGCCTGGAAAGCGATCGCAAGTCCTTTGATGGCAGGATACCTCTTATATCTCTACAAAACGGTAAGGAAGTTTTGGGGCGAAGCCATTGTGGTCACCCAGGAACTCGGAGACATTATTGGAAACAGTGTGGTCAAAGACAGCATCATTAACAATTCTGACACCATCTGCCTGCTTGACCAAACCAAATTCAGGGATAATTACAACGAGATCTCCAGCCTCTTATCAATAAGCGAAACGGAAAGGCGTAAGATCTTTACCATTAATCAATTGGATAATGCCGAGAACCGCGGCCGGTTCAAAGAAGTTTATATCCGTCGCGGTGCAACAGGAGAGGTCTATGGGGTGGAAGTCTCCCTTCACCAATATCTGACCTACACGACAGAGAAACCCGAAAAATCTGCGGTGGAAAAGTATATCGGGAAATTTGGCAGCTATGCCGAAGGCCTTGATGCATTTGTCAGCGACCTTAAAAGCAGTGGCCGGGCTTTGCCGGCATTTATTAACCTGGTAAATAATTCATAAGATGAAAAAGATATTAATTACACTGGTATGCAGCTGCTTGGCAGCTGTAAGCCATGCCCAGTCGCTTGTCATCGACCCCGCTGTTTCCGGCGCGATCGCGATCAGCTCATCGACCATCAACGGGCAACTCAACAATACCAATAACAAGCTTGACCTGATACAAAAGGGGCAACTGGCGGTAAGCAGCCAGCTGGTCATTGTGAATAACCTTCAGAACAAGATCTATCAGGGATTGAGTCAGGTCGCCTCTATTATCAGCAATCTCACTACCGTTAAGGATATTGCTGAGTGTGGCATCGATATCGTATCGGATGTACAAAGTTCGATAACCCTTGCGAAAAGTAACCCTGCATTACTACTGTTTGCAGAACAAGGGGCCAGGGATTTTAAAACACGGGCCACGGCACTGGCTGCTGAAGTTTCGGCATTCGTGCTCAAGGGTGGCAACAATAATTTGATGGATTCAGGCGAACGGGGAAAGTTGCTGAATCATATCGCCACGGAGATGCGGATACTTCGCGGCATCGCCTATGGTATGAACAGGGCCATGTACTGGGCAAAGATTGAAGGCATATTCAGATCATTGAATCCATGGGCTGAATGGCAGAACCAAGACGTGCGTATCGCAAACGAAGTATTAAATAATGCCAAATACCTCAAGCCATGATTCGTTCGATCACTCTAGCCTTCTGCCTATGCTTTGCAGTAACAGTATACGGGCAGCAAAAAACGTTAAATATTCCGGGTATTCATCAATTGGTTGCTCAGTCACAGTCCGAAAATCAATTTCAGGTGAGCGCGCGTGACAGGCAGGGGTTGGTCAGCGCAAATGAACAGGCCAATCTGACGATCTTAGCCAAGATCAAGGTGACCTATCGCGAATTACAGCAACGCTACAATGCGTTAGGCACGGCGATCAATTTAGCGGATATAGGTTTCTATGCCAGCCCAATGGTTAGTCGCATCGTCAGTAACCAGGCGCAGATCATTCAGTTGGTACAAAAGAACCCGGCCCTTTTAGCGATCGGCTACCAGGCGGAATTACAGTTTGCCAGACAGGCGAAGGACTTGTTTAGTTACGTTGCCGGCCTGAGCCTGTCCATCGGCGATGTGAATCAGATGAAAGCCTCCGATAGGAAGATACTTTTTGATTACGTGCTATCAGAACTAAGCAGGATCCAGGATCTTTCAGGAAATATGCTGAGTATGCTTCAGTATTCCAGCCTGGCCTCTTTGCTCAAAGCGGCCAACCCTTTTCAAAATTTCATCGATGCAGATATCGCTATCGGCAAAGAGATCATTCAAAACGCAAAATATCTCAAATGATAAAATGGATACTATGCCTGTTGTTATACAGTAGTATTGCGCAGGCGCAGCGTGTCGTGATCGATCCATGGCATGTTAATGCGGTTACGCAAAATGCCGCGGTGCGGGGAAGTGCTGAAGCTGCCCATGACCAATATCTGGGCAAGATCAATAATAATCTAAATGACCTGAATACCAATATGGGTTCGGTGGTTGTCGCTCAAACCATCATCTATCAGGCCTTATCAAATGTGAATTCTGGATTAAAGAACGGACTTGCTGTTAAAAATATGGCTGTTATTATCGCAGATATGACCAATTATATTCAACAGGCACTGGCACTCGCAAGATCAGACCCCGCCTTGCTGCTTTTTGTGAATAATACGACAACTCAAATGCGCAACAGGGCGACCACGCTCGTTAGCGACGTTTCCGGATTCATCTTAAAAGAAGGCAATAATGTCCTTGCAAATTACGGAGCAAGGGACGAATTATTGCGTAAGGTCACTCAGGAATTACAGATACTGGACGGCCTTGCTTATGGCGCTTGGCGCGCCATGTTTTGGGCAAAGGAGCGGGGTGTAATTAGTTCCGTTAACCCGTTCGCAGAGTTTATCAATAGGGACAAGATTTTTGTAGCACAGATCATTCAAAACGCAAAATATTTAAGAAAATGAAAAGCATGATTTTATTACCGCTGCTGCTATTGAAAATGGCATGCAACTGTTCTGCCCAGTCGATCGCACAGGATCAAAGTATTCGTTATCAGCAAGAACGTATGGTGTACCTGCAATGGGATCAAAACAAATTCACGCCTAAGGCAGGTTTCCTAAGCCTTAACCCATATTACTGGCTCACCTGGGGATTATTTCATCCAGGTTATCACAATAAGGATCTGCGTCCGCTGAGTGCAGGCGGCCCACAGACGCAACGCCTGGCACTGGTCGGTGCATTGAATGCGACCGATAAGAAATACAAATTACAATCAGATACGGTCCGGAATACTGCCTTGTCTGAGATCGCGAATCAATCCGGTCTTGTCAGCGGTGCTGATCCATTATGGATGCTCTATTATAAGAACCAACTTTCACCTGTCCTCAACAACTCAACTAGTTCTATCCTCCAGGGTCTTTCGCCACAGGTATCAGCCAAAATGATAGCGGAAGGCCTTTACAGCTGGTACAAAAACGAGATGGATATGCTGAAGCAAAGGATAGATGCCGCACACAGCACGGACATGGACCGCGGCCAACGAATTATGGCTTATCATCGTTACCTGATGGAATACCGGGCTTTAGCCGGGGTCTGGGCGATCAGGACATCCTCTGCCCGATCAACGATCGATATGGCGAAGCAGCAGCAAAAGCTCAAGACGAACCAGATCGACGTACCGGCATGGACGCCACGATCAGATATTGAGATCGCTAATAAAGTATTAAAACATGTACAATGAAAAAGACGATCATGTTATTGCTGACGTGCCTGGCGGCATCGTCGGTTTTTGCCCAGACCGGTGGCGTAAACAACACGAAAACATTGGAGTTTTTGCAGGGAGAAGGTGTGTATGAAACTGGTGTTATGGTTTTCCTGAAAGGTCTGAAAGATTCTGTTTGGACGCATTTCGATCTTTTTATTGCTGATGCAAAAGCGCTGGCGGCAATTTTTATGATCATTTATTTCGCTATAAAAAGCTACGAGATGATGGTCGGTGATAAACAACTGGAGATCATGCCGCTTATCCGTCCGTTCGGATTGGCTATGGTCATATTCTGGTGGGGAACCTTTGTGAAAATAATCGCATTTCCAACGGACCTGGTCACGAATCAAACAGAACAGATGTTCGAAAGCGAGCAAACCATCGTCAATGATCTTCGGCTGAACAGGGCAGGCCTGATGCTCGCGGTAGCTAATTCATTATACACGTACCAGGCGCAAACTCAGGTAGCTGAAAAGGAAAGTGATACCTGGTATGGACAGGCCTGGGATGCCGTTTCCAGTACCGTCAAGCAAGGTATCAGCACGGTTGTTTCTCCAATACTGGAATTGAAGAATCGTTTACAGGTTGGTATGCAACTCTTATTTTCCCAAATGCTTGAAATTATCGGGATCTGGATATTACGCATCGCGGTTTATGTGATCTTTATGATTCAGATCATTTACTCGACAATTCTCATTATACTCGGTCCTTTTGCAGTCGCCGTTAGCATATTGCCGGCATTTCGCGATAGCTTTAGTACCTGGATCGCAAGATTTGTATCGGTCAATTTGTACAGCGGTATCGCTTTTCTGATCATGTATCTGACCGGTCTGATGCAGGAATATGCCCTAACATCCGAGATAAGTAAATATAAAGAACTCGTTGGTGAAAACGGGACTACCGCTAATCTGGAAAAGATGGCTTACTTTGCCGGAAACGGACTTTTATCTTTCGGTACGGTGATCATTGTATTTATCATTGGCGCGATATGTATGTTCACTGTACCCAGCATATCGACGTGGATCATTTCAACCTCTGGCATTAGTTCCGCGACCTCTACGTTTGGCCGAAGTGCAGGAACCGTCATCGGTGTAGCACGCCGCGCGTCAGGTAGTTTACTCTGACATCAACACCTCATTCATTCGGCCGCTTTGATCCAAAGCGGCCTTTTAATTTGTATGCTATATGATCATAAAAAACATCGAAGCCAAAATACGGCTTGCGACCCTTATCGCTATAGGTAGTCTGGTCACCGCATTGCTCATCGTCGGTATGAACTGCCTTTATGCTTTTAAGATGGTGGCCAATGCTCAGAAAAGTATTTACATACTTGATAAAAATGTCCCAATACTGGCACGTCAAACAGATATGCAGTTAAACCGGCCGGCGGAATACCGTGCCCACGTAGACCTTTTTCACTCCCTGTTCTTCTCCCTGACACCAGATGACAATTACATGGAATACCAAATGAAAAAAGCCATGTACCTGATCGACCAGTCCGGAATGCAGCAATACAATGATCTGAAAGAGAACGGATTTTTCAATTCGATACTTTCATCGAGCTCGGTACTCACGCTCCAGACCGATTCTATTTCATTGGATCTGCCAAGGAAGTACTTCCGTTATTACGGCAAGCTCAAGATCGACAGGAGGAGTTCTACCGTGATCCGCTCCCTGGTTACAGAAGGCTATCTGAAAGATATCCCCCGCAGCGATAATAACCCTCATGGGACGCTGATCACTAACTGGAAAACCTTAGAAAACAAAGACCTTCAAGATGTGGAAAAGAATACATTCTAACCGCGATCCCAGGGATACGCTGTATTCGGAGATCCGCCGCGAATTCGGAACCTATTTTTCCGCCGCCGGTAACGGTTTGAAAAGCTTATTAAATGCTTATCCGAAATTTTCATTGGTTTCTATGATCGTCCTGATGCTGATCTCAGCAATACTATCCTTCACGATTTTCAGGCATCCTGAGCCAATGAAATTGGCTAAAGCTCAACCCGTAAATCCCATTGGGGATGGGTTTAGCCAGATCATGGAAACCGCTGTAAAGATCAAAATAAACCTTCGACTGAAACAACGGATAGATAGTCTTAGCGCACGGAAGCAATTAACCACTGCTGATAGCCTTGCACTGGGCAATGCATTGGATAGTCTTCATCTCCTTCAAAATCAATGATATGAAAATCAATTTTAAACAACCCAAATATATCTTGCCGCTGGTGTTGCTGCCATTCATCTTTCTCTTCTATTATGCCTGGCATAGCAGCTTCGACAAACCGCAACAAGATAACGGCCCAAAAGCGGGGCTTAACCCCAATGTCGGAAATGTATCCGCAAGTATTACCAAAAAGCAGCTGGCAGATAAACTCGATGCATTTAGAAATACCTATAAGGACGCGGAGGGGATAACTGCAGTTGCTGTCATTCCCAAAGAAGCCACTAGCAACCCTTCTTATCATAATGAGTTCTCTGAACGGGAAAGGAAGATGCTTGATTCGATGTCTAATGCTTCAAAAATTAAGGAACTGGCTCTGGCTAATACGCTGCGCGGTCAGCAATTGACAAAACCCTTTGTCGCCGCTCGGGTCCAACGGGTCAAAAATGATTCGCCTCCGGAACCGCGTGAAAAAGACCCGATGGAACTCTTCAAACAGCAAATGGCTGTAATGGATAGCATTACCAAAGCTAACGACCCGGCTTACAAGGCCGAAAAGCTGAAGCAAGATGCGGCTGAAAGGGTGGCGAAAGAAAAAGCTGCCAAGATCAAACTGACCGTTGTTCAGGCGGAGCGTCCCTCCTCGGATTTCAATACTGTCTTTCCCAATCAGCGTCAAAGCTTTATCAGCGCTGTTATTGACGAGAATATCACCGGCTATGCGGGCTCCAGGTTAAGGCTTAAATTATTGGAGGATATTAAAGCAGGTGAAGTCTTAGTATCAAAAGGCACTTATTTGTACGCAGAGATCAGTGGTTTTTCCCAACAGCGGGTAACACTGAGTATCAGTTCCATCCTTTACGATGGCAAAATTCTTCCTGTTAAAATGGATGTTTATGACCTTGACGGAATGCCCGGCCTTTATGTTCCTGCATCAGCCTTCAGAGAATTTACAAAAGATCTCAGTGGTAACACTATCCAGGGTATCACGATCGACGGGGGCTCTTCAGGAAGCCAATTCCTGATGAGCTCAGTTGACAAAATATTTCAGTCAACCTCATCCGCGATCGCTGACCTTATCAGAAAAAACAAAGCCAAACTAAAATACAACTCCTACATATACCTCATCGACACCGATGCTTTACAAAACGCGCAAAAAAAATACTGACATGAAAAAGTTTCTGATCTATTTCTTCCTGCTGTTTTCGGCTTTTGCCCGCGCGCAGGACAAACTACCTGTGGTTTATCTCCCGGAAAATATGACCATCCATTTTATTTCACCGGAACCAGTGCAGTATGTTGACATCTCCGATAAGGATCTTGCTGGCGACCTGCCCTTAAAGAACGTTTTAAGGATCAAGCTAAGGGATTCTCTCAAAAGATTCACCGGCTCTGTCATCACGATCGCTGGTGAGACCTTTTTGGCCCAATATCGTTTGCTGCCGGGGTATCCCGGGGTGGCGACGGAGATCAATATCATGCCGGCTGATACCAAACCCCTCGACATTTCCGGAATAGGGCTATCCGGTAATCAACTTCGCCAGCTATCTTATAATTTATACGCGCAGCGCACGGAGAAAAAGCTTGCGAAAATTAAAGCTTTTGGCCTGAAAGGCCTGGTTAACCACATTGCTACCCTGGGCGATTATATCTTCCTGGATATTTCTTTTAAGAACGAAACCAATCTAAGGTACGACATTGAAGATCTCCGGTTCAGGATCGACGACAAAAAGGTAACGAAGGCTACCAATGTCCAGTCCGTTGAGATCAGCCCGGTGTTCAGCCTTTCCGGCATGCCTTCATTTGCTAAATATTACCGAAATGTATTTGTATTTAAAAAAATGTCCTTCCCTGGCAATAAGGTCCTTCATGCAGAGCTAAGCGAGAAGCAGATCTCGGGCAGGGTGATCACGTTGACCATCAGCTACAAAGACCTGCTTGATGCGGATACGCTGGATCTGAATTGAATTGAAGAATGAGTCTTTAGCTTATGGAAGAAACCCGCGAGCAGCAGAAGTTGCATGGGTTCATGCGCTCTGCGATCTACCTGTCCGTTTTGTTAGAAATTGCCATTTTTGTCTATCACAAAGCCCCTATATGGGGCTTTTTTTATACGCCATTGGATAAGATCGCTCACATTGCGATCTACAGGGATCTTGTGCTGAGTAAATTGACCACCCTAGCATTGATATGTCTCGTCAGCATTGGTACTTTATCCAAAAAAAACAAAGATCTCGATCCCAAGAACCATATCGTTTATCCATTATGCCTTGGTTTGATCCTCTTTTTCGGGAGCATATTTTTTCAAGGAAAGTCGTCTTCAATGGTATTGCCCTATACCTCCCGAAATGACCTTATTTATATTCTGCTGTCCTTTTCCGGTGCCTTGACGGCTAGCCTGGCCATGGATAATATATCCAAGATGCTCAGATCGGGGCTCGGAAAGGATCAGTGGAATACCGAAGCAGAAAGCTTCATGCAGCCGGTCTCGCTCATGCAGACGCCATATTCGGTAAACATTCCGATGTTGTTTTACTACAAGGGCAAGGTTAGAAAGGGTTGGATAAATATTGTTAATGTATTTCGGGGAACCATCGTCATCGGCACGCCTGGCTCCGGTAAGTCATTCTCCGTCGTTAACCCATTTATTCGTCAGCTTATAGCCAAAGAGTTTGCCGTTTGTCTGTATGACTTTAAATATCCTGATTTAGGACAAATCGCTTACTACCATTACCTGTTAGCAAAGCAACAAGGCAAACTTAAGGGCTATACTTTTCATGTTCTAAACCTGAATGAAGTGGAAAAAAGCCGGCGGATCAACCCTTGGCGTGCTGACTATATCCGTTCCCTGGCTGACGCTGCTGAAACTGCTGAAGCATTAGTAGAAGCCTTGAAAAAAGGTGACCGGTCGGGTGGGAGCGATCAGTTCTTTACGCAGTCGGCTATAAATTTTCTGGCCTCCTGCATTTATTTCCTGAGTAAACACGACGGCGGAAAACGCTCCAGTTTTCCGCATGTACTGGCCTTACTGAATCGTTCGTATGAGGAGATCTTCAACGCGCTGGTTTCTGAACAAGAGTTAAAGCCGCTGTTATCGCCGTTTATGAGCGCTTATCACGCCAAAGCGTTCGATCAATTAGAAGGCCAGGTTGGTACCCTTAAAATATTTATCAGCAGGCTGGCGACGAAAGAAACTTTTTGGGTATTCTCAGGTGACGACTTCGACCTGAAAATATCTGCAAGAGAAAATCCCGGGATCCTGGTATTGGCGAACGACCCCAATACCCAAAATATCAATTCTGCCTGTTATTCGATCATTACTAACCGCCTGACAAAGCTGATCAACACAAAAGGGAATCTGCCATCTGCTTTGATCGTAGATGAGGTGCCCACTTTGTTCCTGCATAAGGTCGAGAACCTGATCGCCACAGCCAGGAGCAATAAGGTTGCGGTCTTAATGGGATTGCAGGAACTTCCTCAGTTCAACCAGCAGTATGGCAAAGACACCGCTTCGACCATCACTGCTGTGATAGGAAATGTGCTATCCGGCTCGGTAAGGAACAAAGAGACGTTGGAATGGCTGGAACGCCTTTTCGGCAAATCTAAACAGCTTGGTGAAGGACTCTCTATCGACCGTAATAAGACATCGACATCCTTGAACGAAAAGCTGGAAGCACTGATCCCTGCGGGTAAAATTGCCTCGCTGAATGCAGGGGAGATGGTTGGGGTGATCGCCGCCGATGCACGTCCACAATTTACCGGGCAGTTTGAGACCTCCGCTGTTAACTGCCGGGTATCGCTTGATCTCAAGGAAATTGAGAAAGAAGAAAAGGGTTATCGGCCTTTGCCTACCTATTACAATTTTGGCGATAAAAAAGACGATATCCTTCGCCAGAATTTTTCACGGATCAACCTGGAAGTTCAAGAGCTGGTCACCCGCTTTAGATCGCAGGAACCGCCAAAGCCGCCAAAAGGCACACTAGATCAATAGACAATAGAAGGCTTTAATTTAAATCAATTAAGATGACAGAACAGGAACTGATCAATATGAATGTTTTGGTGCATCCGTTGCTGTTGAATGATCCGGCAAAGCGAAGCGGCCAGATCGGTACCATCATCGATGCCGACATCCGCAGGGATGACTTCACTGTTTTATTTGACGACAATCGTACAGCGTTGTACAGCAGTAGCGCACTGATCATCCCTAAATCAGCTGACCGCATCTACGATCATGCTGTAAAACATGAGGCTTCTATTTCCTACGAGCTCAGGCAAGTACTGGCTGACTATGCCAATCACATAGAATATTATGGCGCTGAAGCGCAGAAAGGCTCCTTAAGGCTTGTCCAGGCGAATGATAGTCTGATGGAATTCCTCACAGATCCCCTGAAAGATATGCTGGAAATAACACGCCCCTATAAAATCGGCAGGTAACCACCAGTCTCAAAGAGTACCCGCCTGATCGATCTCATTAATTAAATTTTTTTATGCAGAACAGTGAAAATCTAAACGGCACGCTCGTGATCGTACGGCCGGATCTTACCATTGATCCTGCCAATGGGCAGGGAAAGGTAGCCATTGTTACCTACGATAGGCAACAATCCAATGAAGTATACGTCAATTTTGCTAACGGAAGGGAAGGGGTATATCCGCCGGAATTGCTGCTAAAGCTAAAGGACAGACAAACTATTCTTAGTGATCTTAAAAGGGATGGGGCGGCAATGCCACTCGATAATTTTAAAGATCTCTACAAGGTCGGGCTCCTGCTGGACCGGGGAACCAGTACTGCCCAATGGCAGGCATTAGAAATAGCTGGTAAAAACCCCGCCATATGGGAGAAAGCGCTTGAGCCTGCAAGGCTAACGGAGAAGCAAGTGCTTGAAAAGGCATACTCACGATGAAGGCCTCCATCGCCTTGCTGGTCATTTGCCTTCCGCTAAAAACATTGAAAGTTACTTCGCCATTCGGTTGGCGCATCCATCCCATAACCGGACAGATCGATTATCATCCCGGGGTTGACCTGCGTGCACATCACGATACCGTCTACGCGGTACTGGATGGCGTGGTCAGATCGGTTGGTAAGGGTCATATTCTCGGTACGGCCATCACTTTGCAGCACAGCGGTATCGTTTCCAATTATGGCCATTTGAGCCAATGCCTGGTAAAGACAGGCGATACCGTCAGGGCCGGGCAGCCCATCGCCATCAGCGGTGCCAGTGGCCGGGCCACTGCCGCCCATTTACATTTCGGCCTGCGTTACGGCAACCACTATCTCCATCCATTGAATTTTTTATATCAACTTTTAAAAATAACAGATCATGAGTAAGAACTTTAAACCATTGCATGAGCAGATCGCAAATAAGCTCATCGCAGAATTGAAAGAAGGTACTTCACCTTTTCAAAAACCCTGGAACGATTCGACAGCGCCGGCATTTACCATTCCGGTGAACCCAACCACCGATAAAAATTATCGCGGGATGAATGCCCTCTGGCTTTCTATGCAAGGTCACCAGGATCCGCGCTGGATGACCTTAAAACAGGCAGACTTTGCCGGTTACACTGTAGAAAAAGGAGCAAAAGCCACGCTGATCAACTTTGTTAAAACGAGCAACATGGAAGCCATCCGTGACGTGGACGGCAACAAGATCAAAGACGAAGCCGGCGTTACGCAAACAAGGGTTACTAACCTGGATAAACCGATCATTACCAACGCCTGGGTGTTTAACGCAGAGCAGATCAAAGGGATCCCGCCACTGGAAGAATACCTTCAGAAGCATAGAAGTGAACAAACCTGGACACCTATCGAGCGCGCTGAAAGTCTGTTAACGGCCAGCCAGGCTACCATTGATCACGGTGGCAATCAGGCATATTACAATAAGACCAGTGACGCTATCCAATTGCCGTTCAAGGAACAATTTGATAACGAAACCAAGTACTATGCTGTAGCCCTGCACGAGCTTGGACACTGGACAGGGCATCCTAGCCGCCTCAACCGCGAAATGGAAGGAGGGTTCGGTTCTGAGAAATATGCACGCGAAGAGCTAAGGGCAGAGATCGCTTCACTAATGATCGGTAGTGAACTGAAGATCGGGCATAATTTCGGCCAGCACGCTGCTTACGTCAACAGTTGGGTCAAAATACTGAAGGATGAACCATTTGAGCTTTTCCGCGCTTCTGCCGATGCGCAGAAGATCTATGATTTTGTGCTTGACCTTGTCGAAAAGCGCGAATTGAAACAGGAAAATAAACCTGTGGTGAATCAGGCAGAGATGCCGTCACTCGCAAAGGGCGATGAGATCGCCTATAACAATAATGTGTACAAGGTTCTTGACCTGAAAGGTAAAACCTTCAAGATGGAGGATATGGAAGGCAATAAATTCAACCTGAAACAAACAGATGGACTCTTCAAATCCCTCGTGACCGCAAAGAACGACCCCTCTGCGCAGCAAATGGTTGTTGCTGAGGTAGGGGAAGAAGTAAATGTTTCAAGAAAGGTAGGCAGATAATGGATATTATACATTACAACGAGAAAATGCTTCCGCTACAGGATCTCGAAACGATCGGGCTTGCTACGGGCGGACAGCTGTTATTGAACGTGGATGATCTCAAGGCGCTGCTTTCGGGCCGCAGGACGGGCTTAATGCAATTGCAGAACCTCGAAGCGGAGAACATTCGCATCAAATCGATAGACGCTAAGATATCTTTAAAACCCGACGAGACAGGCAAGCTTAATTTAATGATCCACCCGATCTATAAAAAACCGGCAACACCATCGTTCCTGGATGATAACGAAGCACATAAGCTGGAAAAAGGGGAGGTGGGTAATTATCTGAAAACCACTACGGATGATAAAGGCAATAAGAAGGAGATCCTGGTAGAATACGATGCTGAAACACGGGAATTTATTGTTTCTGATACGGAGAAGATACTGGCACCGGATATGGTCAATCTTCAGTTTCTGACCGCTGCACAAAAAGAAAATTACCGTAAAGGCAAGGAAGTGACGATCGCAGATAAGACGACCTTTGGCTATTCAGCGACCGATCCACAGGGGGTCAAGGCCAATAAACTGGCCTTGGTCGCTTCGATCCTCATCGATGGTGGTTTAACGTATGTGGTTTACAAAGGCCTGAATATGCTTTTTAATCAGCAACGTAACGAGGTCGATGCGGCTAAACTAAGCCCGGGCTACTATAATGCGGTCAAGGATGCAGAAAATGAAAGCCCACGTGTGCCTAACCAGATGAGTCGGTCTTATACCCGCAGCGGTTCCCGCTAATGAATGAATACCTAACTAAACTCGGCGTTCCCCCTAAAGTGCAGGCATTTTTTGCATTGGGGGAGCCCGTTTTTTATTTTGGGGATGAGGTTGAATATTTCAGTGAAGCCGTACACTACATCCCGCCCACGCATAATCTGTGGATGGCAGGTTCTTTTTTTGCCCGCCAGATCATTCTTACTTTTTCAGCGATGGAGGCGGTCTCGTTCTTGACGCTGAACCAAGCGGATTACCTTGATTTTGATGATCTTTTGTTCTTGTCTTTTGGGGTTCGGATAAGTGCCGACCAGCTTAATTGGGTGCGGTCGAATCTTAGGGGTCGGGAATTTACCTTAGCTTTCGGTAATGACCTGATGGGTAGGCTGGCAGATATTAAGGCTGCTACTGCTATCCGCAACAGGATGGTCAGGCTGAGTTATCACGAAGGCAATGTGACCGCCTGGCTGAAAGAAAAAAAGATCTGTTTTGAAGGAGAAAAATTAAGCCTCTCTTCATTTGAAAAAGCCTTTGGTATCCGGACAAGGATCAGGACCTGCAAGCCTCCCAGCCAACTCACCTTTTTAGATCAATTAAAATATGACACACCAAGATGACATACTGCTTAAGCCAGCCATGGCTTTTGCATTTTTGAAGACCCTGCCTTTAGTGACGCTCGGGTTAACGTTCTTATTTCTTGCATGGCAACTTTCGCCATACTTCGTTGTCTTTGCAATTGCGACCACCGGCATCGCCTGGTACCGCGTGTTATTCCTGCGAAGTTGTGAATACCGCATCGGCCGGGAATATATCCAGATCACCACCGGTATCTTTTTTAAGCGTATAGACCAGGTAGAAATGTACCGTATAAAGGATTATGTGATCACGCGTTCATTGTTATTGCAACTATTTCGACTGATGGATGTGATACTTAAAAGTACAGATTCCGAAACACCCGTTGTTTGGCTGAGGGGCATCCCTCTATCCGATATCATTGAAACGATCCGTGAGCGGGTGCAGGAGGCCAGAAAAGTCAATAAAATAGTTGAACTAAACTAAGCATTCCACTTGTTCTTAACTAAAATTATTAGTAACTTTAAGTTTGATTTTAAAGCCATGGGAGCCATCGTTAGAAACTTTTTGCTTGCTTTCTTGATCTCAACATTCTGTTTTTTCGGCATGATTGGAAAACGACCTGACACGCCAGGCGTAAAGTATACTTCTGAACAACTTTCTGCTAAGAAAGCTGAGTCGTCAAAGGAAACTTTTACCCTTTTCGGCGTAATCGGCTTAACATGGGTGCTTTGCTTTTGGCGCTGTAATGCGATCAATAAACGCTTGAACGCTGAGCGTTTGTACAAACAGCGTTTCGAAGAGTACATGCGAAGCTCTGCTTATCAACGACAATATCGTTAATAAAATATTTTTCTTTTTATTTGCACAAAGCGAGCGGAACTCATCGCTCGATTGTGATAAGGTTTAGGTTGAACGCCTCCTGGCAGCAAGTGCGGGGAGGCGTTCTTTTTATCACGAAAATGGTTAAGTCTTTAAAAAGCAAGGAGTAGTCGAACGGCCTTGATTTTAATGAACCAGTGTTGATGTAAATGTTATTGTTGAGAAATAATCTTGTGATTAACCTGAACAATGTTGTCATTTGCCGATTATTGTAGCAGTACAAAACGCTACTACAATATCGCCTTGCCCTTATGTTAGAGCCGATACATTTAGAAAATGAAACACTCATAATTCAATCGTTTGATGCCGGTGATCTCCAGCGATGGTCCGGCATGGTAGACGATATTTATGCTTTACTTTCAGATAATCAGGCTCTAAAATATCTGCCTTTTAAGCGATTGACCTCCCTTAGTGCTGCAGATGCGCTACTCAAAAACGCATTGATCAACCTGCACTGCGGCAGAAATTACCTTCACTTTATACGAAAACGCATCGATGGCCGTATCATCGGCTTCATCGATATCATTTCACCGGATCTCGCCCGAGAACATTACCGGCTTAAGAAATACCCATACTTCATCGAGTTTTGTATAAAAACCGAATATTCCCAAAAAAAATTAATGTCTAAATTACTGCCGGATTTCCTGGCTTCCTTACGCCGTCAGCAGATCGGCGACATTGCGGCGGTGATCAACAGAAATAACATAGCCGCTCAAAAGTTATTGAGCCGGTCGGGATTTAACTATTATCACATTTTTGATGATAATCAGGATATCTATCGGTATTCACCGGAACAGATCAATGTAGCTTAGATCACCTCGACTATGCACGAATTACCTAACATGCTGTTCAAAAAAGTTCATTATATCCGTTGGCCTCATTTGGAATAGCGGGCGACCACACGCATAGTATCTGGATCAGCGGTAAGCTCGTGCATTGGGCAAACCAAACGACCGTCTTTGTCCAGCATTTCAGTTCCAAAATGAGGACAACGTTTACCCGCACAAGATTTACCGATATAAGATGCGTACCACTGCTCATATCGTTCCAGGTTATCGCTTTGACTCTTTGTTGGTGTTTCCGGAAAGGTAAGCCCGGTTTGGGTTTGCACGCAAGGCAGTATTCTGGTTTCTATTCGCAGAAATTTTGGCGTTTCATTCCCCGGCCGGATCACCGCTGATGTATGACCGGCATGTAACCGATATTCATGACCCATGCGGGGTTCCATGTAGAAACGTCCATCGATGTGGTAGTGTTTGTGCGGGAAACCAAACTGTGGATCGGCGTGAAGGTGGTCAAAGACCGGAATGGCATACTCCCGGCCATCGCTGGTTCTAACAATGGCACATGGTCGCTCATAACATCTTCCGGGTTCAATTTCCATAAACGAATTTACGGGTTTCATTTAAACTATTACCTTTAACCATGGAAGCACCTGAATTTTTAAGTCCAGAGGACGGCTACTTGCAGCTGACCATACCGTCTCCGTTCGGCGACGGCCGCAAAACCGTCGATATTTTCGCACGGAATATGGAGGAGGCGACGGAGTACATCATATACATTGATGAGCATGAGATGGGCGACCTGATGTTTGATGGAGAATGGTATCCGATCCGAGATTGTTTGCTTACCGCTAAAGAGATCAGCATACTCACGCCGATCATTGAACAAAGTGATATCAGGCCCTCACAGCCTGCACCTCTGAGCGAGCAGGAACAAACTTTACGGAAATGGCTTGATGAGCAGGGTGTTTATCCTGGAGATAAACTATTGCAGGCGATGGTGATCAATTCTTTCTATGCGGAAGAAAACGACGATATTGATGATGATGAGGATCTCGATACCGAACTCGGGGACGAGCCTTTAGAACCTTTTGACCTTGACGACGATCTTGATTATCTGGATGATGAAGATGATACCGGTTGGGAAGAAAAGATAAAGTATTGTTTGTCTCATCAAGACAATTTTCTCGCCTACGTTGAAGCCAACTGGCGAGACTAAATAGCACAGTGCGCGTATATTGATGAAGTCTGAATGATTATCAATATACCAAGCTACTAAAACAGCGTAGCCTGTTCAGCGGGAGGCTCTTCCTGACCATAAACCGGCAATTTTTTACCCCAATCATAGTATTCATTTGGGATGATCCCGTCCGGCCTTGGCTTTCGGCTCCGTATCGAATATACCGGATAATGTGCAATGGCTTCTGATGGCATTTCAAAATGAAAGAACTCATCAAGGTCATCATCGCCCAGGTCATCAAGTACCCAGGCCTGCTCCATTTCAGGCGTCAGGAACAAAGGCATCCGATGCTTATTGTCCCCGGCATTATGTATCCATTGCATCTTATCATTAGCGTGACGGGTGATCATGGTGAATGATGCCAGATTGGTTATATCGCCGGTATGTTGATCGACTTCCTGACTTACCTGGTATAGTGCCGGTACATAAAATTGCTTGCGTCCCTCAAGACTGATATGGTAAGGGATCTTATTTTTAAAGCCCTTTACTTCCCTGTGCTCATAAATACCGGTAACAGGTATCAGGCAACGGTTATTTCGAATCCTGTACCAATAAGATTTCTTATCACCAAGAATTCTTTCTGAACGTGCGTTAACGTAATTCAACCGCTGTTTTTGCCTTTCGTTAGGATCATCGATAAATGTCGGTACTACACCCCAGCTCATATTCGCTAATACTAAAGCCTTCCTGTTAACGACGATCGGATGTGTCGGTAATACCTCGCAGGTCACATGCAGCATTTCGTTAGGATAATGCGCCAAACTGGGGGCAAGTTGAATGCCCTTAAAATCCTGGGTGACCATCTGTATCTCGGAATGAAAGCTGATATCTCTACACATAGCTATTTGATCATGTCATAAAAAAGGGCCGTGTGACTTTGCTCACCCGAGGTGATCTCTGCTTTTAAGCGGCCATGCTCAACAAATATACGCACATCATAGTGATCTTCTTTTTTCATACGGATATAGTGAATGTAACCTGAAACCCTTTTCACATAAGCTTTTTGCAACCTTTTTTCGTGACGTGCATCTATTGTTCCATTATAGAACACCGTCATGCCGGATTCGTTTTTCAGAAGTTTAACAACAGTTTGGTATTGATCCAGGTCTAAGAGGTTCTGCATCTTTCCTTCTTTAAGCATTAGCACTGATTGGTGGTAAAGGGCTTCCTGTTGGTCCGCGTATGCAGACAGTAAAAAAGTTTGTTGCAAAGGCTGGCCTGGCCATTGAAAGCGTTGGATGACCACATATGGCCTGCCTGCGCCCATGAGTTTTTTCAGATTATCCTCCTTCATGCGCAGAAACGGATTATAAAACAAGCTGTCAGTCATTTAGCCCAACTTCCAAAATTATTTTCAAACATAAACAAAATACTAATATTTTTAGTATTAGTTTTGTTCTCCGTTTTCGAAACGAATAAAAGCAAAAATTTGATGTGATCTAATTTAAAGATTTACGAAATAATTCCAAGGCATAATGAACACTGACCGCCAGATTATCCACATGGACCAGGACGCATTTTTTGTATCCGTAGAGGTTCGGAAAAACCCAGAACTATCAGGAAAACCGGTCATCATCGGGAGCCTGTCGGATCGTGGGGTGGTGGCCTCATGTAGTTATGAAGCCCGTAAATTTGGGATCCATTCCGCCATGCCGGCGCGTATGGCACGTATGCTTTGCCCTCATGGGATATGGATCAAGGGAAATATGGATGAGTACTCCAAGGCCTCTCACGAGATCACATCCATACTGAAAGAAAATGTGCCGCTGATCGAGAAAGCCAGTATCGATGAACATTATATCGATATGACAGGGATGGATAAGCACTTCGGCACATTGAGATATGCCAAAGAGTTACGTGCCAAGGTAATGAAGGAAACGGCGCTCCCGATATCTTTCGGGCTTTCGGTCAATAAAACGGTTTCAAAGATGGCGACCAATGAATGCAAGCCTAATGGCGAGCTGAATATTGAGCGGTCAGTTGTCCAGCCGTTTTTAGATCCCTTGTCCATCCGTAAGATACCCGGACTGGGAGAAAAGACTTTCATCAAACTCAGTGACATGGGTATCAAGCGTATCTATGAACTTTCGCAGGTGCATCCTGAATACATGAACAGTATCCTTGGGAAAAACGGAATATGGCTGCTGCAAAAGGCAAAGGGAATTGACGACTCGCCGATCGTTCCTTATCAGGAACAAAAATCAATAGGTACCCAAACTACTTTCAAAAATGATAGTATAGACCTGGTCTCGATCAACCACTTGTTAACTTCCATGGTTATGGATCTTGCTTTTGAATTGCGCCAGAAGAAGAAACAGACCGCCTGCGTTACGGTGACTGTCAGGTATTCAACGCGTGAAGATGTCACTAAGCAGGCCACTATTCCTTACACCGCGCTGGACGAGCCGCTGATCAAAAAAGTAAGGGAGCTTTTTAAGCAGGTTTATCAAAAACGGCTACTGATTAGGTTAGTTGGGGTGCGCCTTTCTAATCTCGTAAATGGATTTGAACAGATCGCTCTTTACAGCGAATCGGAAGAGCAATATAGTTTATGTCAGGCCATGGATAAGATCCGCCGCCGCTTTGGCCCTGATGCTATCAAACTCGCTTCTGGAATCGACCTAAATCTTTGATCGTATGTATCTGAACGTTCATTCCCAATATAGCCTGCGCTATGGCACCATGTCTATACCGGCATTGGTAGAGGAAGCTATTTCCTGTGGGGTGACCCAAATGGTGCTGACCGATATCAATAACTCGACCGGCATCATGGAATTCATGCGGGAGTGTGATGATAAAGGTATCAAACCCATCGCCGGGATGGAGTTTAGGAGGGAAAAGCGCCTGCTGTACTTCGGTATCGCGAAAAATAGGGAAGGCATGAAGGAGTTGAACGATTTCCTGACCGAGCATAACCTGGAGCAGAAGCCGTTACCGGACCTGGCACCGGCCTTTAAAAATGCGTACATCGTCTACCCTTACGGTCATCAGGAAGTTTTAAAGGATAATGAATATCTCGGCATTCGTTATGAACAACTCAACAGTTTATTTAATAAGAATCTTAACAGCATTAGGGAAAAGCTGCTTGCATTACAGCCTGTTTTTATTTCAGATAAAATAGAATACCGGTTACATGAATATCTGCGCGGTATCGATCTCAACGTAGTTTTAACGGAAGTAGACGCAAAAGATAAATGTAAACCGACGGATAAGTTCCTGGCGCCCGGGCAACTCGAAGCAAAGTTCTCACGCTATGCCTTCATCTTGGATAATACGCGAAACCTGATGAACGGCTGCGTGATGGACTATCCGAAAGGCAGGGTCAATCTCAACCGCCGAACTTTTACCGGTAATAAAAAGAATGACCGGGAATTATTGGAAAAACTGGCTCTGAGCGGACTGGAATACCGTTACGGAAAGTCTAATAAGGAAGCTTTGCGGAGGGTAAAACATGAACTCAAGGTCATTTATGAACTCGATTTCTGTGCATATTTCCTGATTACTTGGGACATCATCCGTTACTCCAGTTCACAAGGTTATTATCATGTTGGCCGGGGCTCTGGTGCGAATAGCATCGTAGCCTACTGCCTTAAGATAACGGATGTGGATCCTATCGAACTGGATCTTTATTTTGAGCGCTTCCTGAATGCTCAGCGCACATCGCCACCTGACTTTGATATTGATTATTCCTGGGATGAGCGGGAAGATGTGCAGGATTATATTTTCAAGCGCTATGGAAGCCAGCATACAGCCTTACTCGGCACGATGTCAACTTTTAAAGATCGGAGTATCATCCGAGAGATCGGCAAAGTAATGGGTTTACCTAAGTCAGAAATAGATGGGTTCACCGATCAGACCCGTGCTGCCGTCAATCAAAATAATGATACGTTCCGGAAGATCGTGGCCATACATGAACGAATGGCTAATATGCCGAACCAACGTTCTATCCATGCAGGTGGGGTATTGATCACTGAAGAACCGATCACTTATTACACGGCACTTGACCTGCCGCCCAAGGGGATGGCAACCGTGCAATGGGATATGTACGAAGCGGAAAAGATAGGCTTCGATAAATACGATATTCTAAGTCAGCGAGGCATCGGTCATATCAAAATGGCTGTAAAACTGGTCGAAGAAAATCAGCAACGTAAGATCGATATCCATCAGGTCAAAAACTTTATGAAGGATCCTGCTGTGAATGGCAACTTGCGGATCGGCAATACGAAAGGCTGCTTTTACATCGAATCACCTGCGATGATCCAGCTGAACAGAAAACTGGGCTGCGATAATTACCTTGTTCTGGTAGCAGCAAGTTCGATAATAAGACCTGGTGTGGCAAGTTCCGGGATGATGGGGACATATATTAAATATCATCATTCGCCGGAAAGCGTTGTCTACCTGCACCCGGTCATGGAAGAGATATTAAAAGAAACTTATGGGGTCATGGTTTACCAGGAAGATGTGATCAAAGTATGTATCCATTTTGCGGGCATGGATGGAACGGATGCAGACATTTTAAGGCGGGGAATGAGTGGTAAGTACCGTTCAAAGAAGGAATTCGATAGGTTAGTCGAGAGGTTTCATCAAGAAGCCATCGCGTTAGGCCGACCGGAAGATGTCGTAAAGGAAGTATGGCGGCAGGTTTCTTCTTTTGCCGGCTACAGTTTTTCAAAGGCACATTCTGCCAGTTTTGCTGTGGAAAGTTATCAAAGCCTCTACTTAAAAACGTATTACCCTAGAGAGTTTATGGTCGCGGTGTTAAATAATTACGGAGGGTTTTATGACCGGGCGCTGTATGTGCAGGAATTGCAAAGGGCAGGAGGCATCGTTCATCTTCCGTGTATCAACAACAGTGATGATCTGGTTAATATCAGTGGGGTAGATGTGTATCTCGGTCTGATCGGTATTCATGGTTTGAACGAAACATTTATCCAGTTGATTCCGGAAGAACGGAGACAAAATGGTGCCTACCAAAGCTTGGATGATCTTATTAAGCGAACCAGTATCGGATTGGAGCAGGCTATCACCCTAATCCGTGTCGGGGCGCTTCGCTTCACCGGAAAAAGTAAAAAGGCATTGTTATGGGACGTACATCTTTTGATGGGAGCAAAGGCGAAACCAAATAATAATGCCGAACTATTTTGCGTGGAATCAAAAAACTACGCTTTACCGGTATTGGTCAATACCAGCCTGGAGAATGCTTACCATGAATTAGAGCTGCTTGGCTTCCCGTTGAGCATGACCATGTTTGAATTACTGCAAACCGATTATAGGGGAGAGATCGGTGCCAATGACCTGATCAATCATGTTGGGCAGACCGTTCGCATGGTCGGCCAGTATGTTTGCGAAAAGACGGTGCACACCAAGAATAATCAACGAATGTGGTTCGGTAATTTTTTAGATGTAGAAGGCAACACCTTTGATACGGTGCATTTTCCAAACCGGACACCAGCATATCCTTTCCGGGGTGCAGGGTGTTATTTGATCCTGGGGAAAGTGGTGGCCGAGTTCGGGTTTGCCAGTTTAGAGGTAATGAAATTCGCTAAACTGCCAATAGTGCCAAATCCAGTAATCTCATAATTATCATATCATGGATAGAATTAATTTAAAATGTTTGATTGCCGACCAGGAGGTCGATCTCCAGTTAGATAAAAAAGCGATGCCGGGCGAGAAGGGGCCATGTTTTATGATCACAGAGGAAGGATGCTTTAAGGGATATATCGCTTTACAAAAAGATTACCTTGTCAAAAACATAGGGGTATCTTACTATACAGATATAGATTTTCAATCAATCAGTTTACATCTAAAGAAATGCAACATTGCGCTGGAGAATCCAACGCGCAAATAAACATCCTATACACCGGGTTCGACGGCTTTGAGATCAACTTGAATGATGTATAATGTTCAGTTATCATTTGTTGACTTCTTGTAAATAATGAAGTTCAATTTCGGGCATCAAAGATTATTAAATCTCTCAAACTCTCAGAATCGGGTGGTTTTTAAATATATTCGCTGTTGTCATCAAATCGGTTTATTTAAAATAAAAAAGTCCTAAATTAGAAGATACCGATGCGATTATTGTTCATCATCCAAAGTTTTGACAAGTGCTTTAAATCTATTCCTTTTATCGGTGCGGACGGTTTTGGTCTAACAAAAACAAAGCAAAATAAATTAACAGCTTAACTGTATTTGGGAAAAAAGCCCCCCCCCCCCGGGGAACCCGGCAGCCTTTATATTGTTTGTGCACGCATTTGATAATCCTGGAAAGCGCAAATGATTTCATTTTTATATTCAGCATGATGCGGGCCAAGTACAAGCAATAATTGCTTATAAGAATGAGGGTTTCTGTTCATGTGTTGCAATTGGCTCATTGCTTTAAAGCCTAGAATTGAACTATACTCCATTCGGCTGACTCTGTTAGGAAGAAACACTGACGGAGTTTCAAAAATAACGCCTTCAAAGCTCATAAATATTTTACGTTGCTTTCCCGGATCAAAAAAACGGAGTTTTACTGTACCGCCGATTTTTGTAATTTCGCTCAATTCGCAGCCTTCCAGCCCATATTTTAATTCCATCTTTTTACAATTCCTCCTTCAATTTGCGTTAATAAAGTACGGCCATTATGAAAGGTCGTTTGCGCCAGGTAATCTGGATTATGCAATATCATTGATAATTCCCATTCAGTAATCATGTTATTGTCTGATGCTGCGTCGTAAGACTCGAAACCTGCAATGGCAGCATCCAAATCCACTCCGCTTATGTTAAAAATAAAACTTCCGTGTTCCCGAGAGATAGTTAAGAAAACAGCTCTCAGCTTGTTTTCAGGCGATAATTGGTTGGAAAGACCTAATCCGAAACCGTCATCATACATACAAGCGGCACCCGCATCCCTACTGAAATTTGGATGATATTCTGTGGATTTCCCAAATGAAAATTTTGGGTTCGGTAATTCTCTCAAGGTATCGAACAACGCCACAAACAAAAATAATAAATTTCAACATGCTTTTTTCAATATTGTGGTTTTACTATTGGTTAAAGTAGCTTTTCCCTCAACCGGTCTTAAGTAATCCTTTTATTCGCGATAGTGTGTTTCAAATCATTCAATTGATAAGCTATCCGGAAAATTTATAACTTAAAATGCAACACGCTATAAATAAGTAATCCAAGTAATAATCCAACAAATAAACTGACGGCAATAGCAATTTTGTTCCGGTTCTTAGCCATATCAATCTGTTGTTTCATAAAGCTTAGTTCCTCCTGTTTTAATCGCTCACTTTCTTTGATTTGCTGGTTCAAATTGTTTATTCGCTGATCGTAATTGGCGCTAAGCTGTTTCGTCACCGCATCGACTAATTTAGCTTTAGAGTGTTGGATTTCCTCCAGTGTGTGATTATAAGTGTCGTTCAGGAACTGACCAAATTCAGATGGTGTAATGAAGGCCTTGTCGGCCACCTGTTGTAGTAAGGTAACATCTTGTTTATGACCAATTGCAGTGACAAATAAAGCTTTCAGATCTGTAGCTGCTCCTGCAATGGCGACTTGATTAAAAACATCCAGGTTCTCACCCCCGCCACGTGAAACGGCAATAACATCGACGCCTTCTTGCTCAAGCGTCTTTATAGCGTGAATGATTTCTTGCTCGTTGGTTAGGCTGACCCGATGAAAGAATAGGTCATAAAAGCTTACCGATTCACGAAGCTGGTGTTTGATATCCTGATCGATGATGGCCGATTTTCCGATAATAACTCCTATACGAAAATGTTCCTCTCGTCCGATTTTTTCTTTGATGTAGGTACTAAGATCGCGGAAGCCAGTATCTGCTTTTTTTTGTAATATGCTAACACGTTGCGTATCCTCCTCACTGAATTTGCTTTGGGTTTGTTCGACTAACTCCGTTACTGTGAACTGTATATCTATCCGACTGGCGTTATTGACTACTCTGCGTGTAATAAAACCATTAATTGTAATCGCTTTATTGGCTTGTAAATTGTTTCTAATCAGCATGGGGACAATAATCGTCAACAGGGCATCGGCTGATTCATCACGCAGGCTATCATAATAATACCCATTATAGGCTGCACCGCCTCGTGGTATAAAAACGCCCTTCAACTGAATCAGGCGCTTGGCTTGGTTTACGGTAATTGCATTATTGAACAAATTCAATATCGCTAAGGGGGAATATTGTTGGGTAACTTGATCTCCGGTTTCCATGCTGATCAGATTAGGCGTTTGACGCGATCATCTGGTTGATGACCTTCTTACGGGTCTTACTAATTTTTTCAACGCGTTCATAGTAATTGATAGTACCAACCGCTTGCGGAGTGGATTTATCTTCAAAAGCTTCGATCTTCATTTTATAGGCCTTATCCAACGATAACCCATTTTGGCCGACAATAACATTTGTGACCTTCGGCCTGCCTTTTTGATAATGCGTTTTGTCATGGCTGATCTTAAAGCCATTGTCAGTAATCAATTGCACGATCTCATTGACCATAGGTTTAAAATCGCTCTTAGCAGAAATAGTGATATCATCTACGAAGGTGGTAAATGTAAACTTGTTGGCAGCAGTTAATTCCTGCAACTTTAAACCTGCGTTGGTAAATACCAAATTAGCCAAATAAGGGGCAGTAGTCGTGCCTTGCGGCAACATTCCCTTGAAAGTTGTCAGTTTCGTAAGTATACTGGCGACTTTAGGCGCGAAGCCTTTATTAATAAAAAGCTCGAATATCTGGTTGTGTGTAATACCGGGATAAAAATTTCGCAAATCAGTTACAAAGAAATAAACGTTTCCTTGGTGCATTTTGGCGTTTAGTATATTGTCGCGTTTCTTTACGCCGCCAAATGCGTAATCCGGTAGCTTAATGGTCTTCAGTAGGATGTGGTAGATGCGCTTTTGAACTTCCTTTAACTGTCGCAACGTAGGATAGATATCGCGGGTTCGGGGTTTGCCGTTACGATCAATTAATTGCAAGCCAGTTTTTTTATTAAGCTTAGGATGGCTAATACAATAATAATAATCATTTATATTGTCGAGTAAATACTTCAGCTCCCGGCTGTTAACATTCAATAAACGAAGCAGTTTCGGCACATCCAGCATACTTAAAAAAATTTATCAATCATACTTTGAATGGATGGTAGAATGAATCCAAAAGCTTCCCTCTTTTGCGGAGCGACATCCTCCGAGGTCATTGACTGAAAGAAAAGTACAGGTAGTGGAACTTTCAGTTGCTCCGCTATCGTACGCACGGCGCCGATAGTCGGTTCTTTCTGATTGCTTTCTATTTTAGACAAATAAGCTTGGGTCATTCCACAAGCTTCTGCAAGGTCTTTTTGTTTGATCTCTTTATTTGTCCTTATCCGTTTGATAGTGTTTCCAAGATCCATAATAACATTTAAATAAAGTAGGAGGCAGATTAGAACCAGTCTTTTAGGTGATCAACAAAGGAGAAAATATGACCTAACGAAATCAGAACATCAAAGAAGACTTTCTGTCGCTTAGAATCACACTGTTCGGCTTCCGCCGCCTCCATCTTCGTGATACACTGTTTTACAAGAACAAGTTCGTCATCTGTGAACGAACAACCGTACTTTGAAACCATGGTCTGCAAACCGTTTGCAAACTCAATAAAACTTTTATTTTTTTCCATGATAATGGGATTGAGTTAAGGCATTATTGCCTGCTTCTTCCATTAATGCAGTAACTGTATCCACAACTGTTGTTCGTTATTTTTTCCTCCTACTTATCTTGCTTCAAATAATAATAATCATTGTAGCGGTATTGGAAATAGCTGATATCATCAAGATGATACTGGCTTAGATCGATTGTATTCGCGGAGTGCATTCTGATACTGTTTGGCTTCTTAACTTCAACAGTTAATAACTTAATAGCAGCAGCAGCAGCATTTTAGAGTGTTCCCTTGATATCCTTGGCGATTTTGTAATACTAAACAGCGGCAGAATAAAGAGGTGCGTAGCAGCAGCTAGCCAGCAGTAGAGCGTAGCGGAGCAGCAGCGTTGCATAGAGATGCGATGGCTTGATCTACCAAAGGACCCGAAGGCTGTGTATATCATAAAATATACACTTTACTATTTGGATGTGTTACCTAATAAAAGCGTTTCAAAGAACTATGGTGCAATATTAGATAATATTCCCATTAGAACAAAATTTATTTGAAAATTTATTTCAAAGGGCATTTTAGGCATATGCGGTATAAGTAACAATATATGTGTTATAAGGTTTTTCAATTATTAAAAGTTCGGCTATAAAGAAGCCGCTTTAAATATAGCGTTTAGTATCAGGTGCATCCCCGACCAATCTGCTGCATTAGACAGACCATTTTTTTCGCTATCGGTGAGTTTTGCTTGAAAAAGTTTTTGAACAACACTTTTGTCGATCAATTCACCTTGATAAGCGTTGATCTGCTGTTCCAGATTCCGCCATGCTATCGGTCTGAGGGCATTGCCATCAGTTAAGATATCTTCGCCGAGATATAACTCTATACTGCAAGCACGCCCGTTGATGTTTTCCACCGTTTTCCCTTGCGGCCCAATGGTCGGATAGGACATAGCAAGCGCCAAGTCAGGAAGTGTCAGAATGCGGATGTTATTGGTCACCTTTTTTTTCTTTAGCCGGTTGCAAGATGCTAAACCTACTGCATCATTATCAAATAAGGCGATAAATTTATTTGTCATTCTTGCAGCGGAAAATGCCTTAATCATTTTTTCCAATGCTGATGCGCCGCCCTCCAAGCCGTTGTTTTCGAAATCCAGAAAAGTAAAATAATCGACAATTTTAGGGTAAAGTAATTTTAGTGAGCGGCTTATAAATTGTGTGTCAGATGTTCCTTCTGTAAGGATAACTATTTTCTGAAACTCGTCAACAATGCTTACCCGGTCAGTCCGTATTTTTTTTATGATCATCTCCTGCTCGTCATAATATCCGGCATGTATCAAATCTGTGATATCTAACGTTAATTCTGTGTCTTCATCTACGATTTCGATTAATGCCCTCAATAAAAAACATAAGCCAACATTTGGAAAACCAAAGAATAGATCTTCCAGAATATCATCATAGGTGACCATGAAATTATATAAATTTTCATACTGCTCTTCATGGGTCATATACCAGTTCCCTAACGGCTTGTTTTGATGCATGATATATTTAGCAGCCTTTTTCCAACCCTCAAAGCCGCCATCACGTAATTGCTGTATATAATTTAGCTCTGCTTTATAATCGAGATGATCGTCTCCATAAAATTCTTTTCGTCCCGTCAATACTTTTTCAATACCTGAAACAAATATCCTTTCTGTTTGATTAAGGGTGTAGCCCATAAGTTCAAGACGTAGCCTAAGCGTGCCCAGGTCAATGGCGTACTCATGTTGGTTAACAAAATTTGTACCTTCTTCTATTGGCTCGGTGTAGTATAATTCATAGTTTACCCGCACTGTTCTACGGTCTTCTTCGTTGAACCAACACGCCCAAAAGGGATCAATGTAGCTTTTCGCCGTAGCTATTTCATAATGACCCAGTTTTAACGAACAATAACTTCCCATGTTTTTTTAATTCCTTAGATGGTGATCAAACTTAAACGTTGACGCTCAGCTTTCAATCATTTATATTTTCCAGCCAGATTCATTCTGAACTCCCATCTTTAGCTATAATATCAAATCCTTTTCTAACCAAGTCCGGAAAAGAAAAAATAGGCAAAGCCGATTTAGTTTTTGCCAAGTACAACACAGGAATTACGTTCGAGGTTAATACGATGGAACGGATTTCGTAATTCTCCGGGTCTTTCACGAATTTCGATAATTGATTTTTATTAGCTTTTAGCCAGGTGTCACGGTTAAGGTGTTTGGAAATGTGCCCGGATTTTCCATCTTTACCGATGTAATTGTCCAATTCTGTTTTCATTTCGTGTATAGCTCGTGCACTCACCGTATTTTTGCATTCAATCGCGTAAATGATTTTTTTGTCATGATCTATGGCCATTACGTCCACATCTCCATAATTGCGGTCTGCCACCAGTACCCCTGTTTCGTGTAAGGTCACTTCATAGTCGATGGTTTCCAGTTTAGTTTTAGCCTTTAACCAGGTCACCACCTGTTGACGGTAACGTTTTCCTTTCCGGTGCCGGAAAATGGTCAATACCTCTTTTTCAATCGGGCCTCCTTCTTTTACAACCAGCCTGCCGCTGGTTATTAAACTACTCAGGTTATCATAAGCTTTTAAAACATGCCGGAATCCCCAATGATAAAATGTTTGTCCGTTATCGGGGTGAACTATTTTTATTAATGGGCGCCGGTTATAGCTTAATGCCCGGTTAAACCGCCAGGGCATAATATCTTTATTGGTAAAGCCGTCTGGTGCCTTGTCTAACGATTCCCGTTTCTCTAAGGTTAAGAGTTGCAATCCTTTGAGCAGCTCTTCTTCGCTTACTGGCGTAACAAAATCCTTTCCGATTTCAAGCATAAATTTTTCTTCAACCATGATCATAAAAGATTCACCTGTGGCCATACCCATTTTAATGAGGTTCCCACAAATGGCGGTCAGCGTGGTTAAAGTCACACCCCATTCCTCAAAAAAAGCATTGTCCGTAGTTTTATTGTTCACCAGGATGTTGCCGTCATTTTCGATCGTGCCGCATTCTTCTGTTTGTAGCATAGCGTGTACTTCGCTTTCCGTCCGGGCAAGATTAAATGGTTTTAAATAGGTTTCAAAAAATTCATGAGATACATATAACCTGCCTGAAGGTAAAAGACCCATTTCAGGGTCATTTAATCCCAAAGCAATTGAATCGGCAATATTTGCATAATGAATAACTTCTGACATCAGGGCGATCAGTTCATCCATTTCATCCAGGTTTATTGGCCGTTGACCCGACAGTGGTTCAGCGGCTATAAACTCAATAAGACAGCGACAAGCCAATGCGGTGGGTATAATTTCACCATTTTTCTTTTGTAGGTCAGCGACTGCCGTAGGAAAATCGCTATAACAGGCAACCTGATGTGGTAAGCGCATATCATTTTCAGCATCTTCCTGTATCAGGCTTTCATTAATTGTTATTAACCACTTGATAAGAGAGTAGAGGTTAAAGCCTGCAATTTTTTCCCTAATCTGGCTGATTAGGGAATCAACGATAGCCATACATAGCTTGTTCTTTTCCTTAATTGTCTTTACTACATCCGGTATAGGTTCAGCAAGACCTAAATTCGGGATCAGGTAGTCATCCACCAACGCCTGGTCCGCCTCGTATAGGTGGCGGCGAAAACCTGTTCCCCGTGTATCCAATATGGGGTTCTGGTCACTATTACCAATCAGGATCATTTTTGCATGATCAGGTGACATTACCTCATTGATTTTTTGTTCAATGTCCTCGTCAGTCAGCACATTCTGTTTGTTTTTCTTCAGCAGGACATTAAAAGCTTTTAATACCGTGCGCATGATGGTTCGCTCCCCTTTATTATGATCTTCGGCAAGCGAAGGAACGATTGTTAGCGGTACTTCTATAGTAATTACCCTATCTTCTACTGTAAATTCCAGTAATTCAGGCAAGATATCTTCTGGCCAGTCAGCCACGGAAAGATTGGTATACAATCCATTATCCAATTCTAAAGTAATCTCTACAGGTCTGCTGCCAAGTTCATTCAGGCTACTTTTTAAGGTATCTGAAAATTTTAATAGCCAAAATGCCACTGCTTCAGTATAGAATCCGATCTGTCCGTGTTCCGGCTTATTATGTGCCTGTTTATTAACAATCCAGCAAGGAAAAACAAATGGTTCGATCAGCCTTACGCTTTCGGGCGTTGTTTGTTGCTGCCGGTAGATAGGCGCATATTTGCTGCCGCGCCTGACCGGAACATCAATCGGCTTACTGCCAGAATAACGCCTGGCGGCGTGTTCATCACGAAAAGAAACAACACGGCGCTGAAAATCAGTGCCCACTCCCATGAAAGTGAAAAGATCAAAATTTTCATCTCTTGGAAGCATCGAGCCTTGATTTTCAAGGTAAAGTACATAGAGGTCTAATGAAGAAGCGGAAGGCATAAAACGGGTGGTTTGGGCCGCACGACCGTAAGCTTTAGCAAATTTCCAAAGAGACAAAGGTTCCAGAGCGCCCTGAAAAATCACCTTTTCAAAATCGCTGAAAGAAAAGAATAAGGTTTGGTTGCCTTCCTCTGGTTTCGGCCAGGCGTACATGGCATGACCGCCGATGCCGCCTGCAATAAAAAGTGTGACCACTTTCATTGGCTGGCCTTCTTTTAATTCGTTTAAGTAACGGGCTACTACCTCATTCCGTTCATTTATTGTTTCCTGCTTTTTTGCTGAACTATCCGCAGGCTTCATAAACTCCACATTCGGCGCAGAATTTATGGTTCCTCTGATTAACTGAACATAAGCCAGCTTATCCTGATCGATCCGAAAAACACCCTCGGTAAATCTTTCCGGCGAAACAGCCGGGGGGAGTGTTATATCTGTTTCCGACCAACCCATTTCATCAGCATAGTGACGGAATTTTTGCCATTGCCAGTCATGATAGGCAACGAGAAGATTCTTTTCTTCCCCCGTTTCACCTGACAACCTTTTAATAAAATCAGACAAGGCTTTCGACAGGGTGGCTGGAATAATACAAATAATTTCATCACCGGCGTCATACAGCGGATATGAAAATATCGGGGACTCGTAAGGATCGTGGCTTTCGCCCAAATCTTTCCCGTTAATCAGAAATTCTTTAATAATTTCCGGAGGGATCTGCCAATCCTTGCACAACTTCTCGATATAATTTTTTTCAAGACGCACCGCAGATAATAATTTGTTGAATGGATCAAACTCTGGTACGAAGACAGGATCATCAGCTTCTTCCTCAATGGTATAACGGGGCAGGCCAGTTTGACTGATCATGATTTCACTAAATAGCAATAACAAAAATGAGGCTTGTCTGGCTTTTTCCTTAAACGCCTCAGATAGGCCGTTTGGAACCGTGAAAATGCTCTCCAAAAATCCATTTAAAATTTCGGTGGCATCAGTATTGATCCCCGGCAAAACACGGTAATTTCCACCGTAGAATACTACATTTTCAATGAAGTGATTTACGGTTGGGTCCTCCATGCTATCAAAACGAAGATGTTTTTCAAAAAACTCTTGTATATCTTCGTAGGTTGCTCTTTGATCGCTTTTTATCCCTTGGCGTAATATATCATCCGTAAATTCTTCCAGCCGTATATTCTTGCCGTGATTTTTTTCATTTAGCTGCAATGCCGCAGAAACAGCCAAAAGCTGTGTTTGGTCGAAGCTTTTTAAAAAATTATTTATCGCTTCCGGATCAACAGAAAAGTCATCAGTGTCGTTATCGTCATTGATGTCGTCCTGACCATGACATTCTGAAAATTTCTTTCCGCTGCCACAAGGGCAATTCTCAAATAAATCTGTTTCCATAAAAATTAATTAAGTAAAGTTACCACAATAATTACCCGAAATTTGTGCCTTCGCGATTGCTTTACTGACAACGTTAGGATGCTAATAAATTCTTTATTTTAGCAGTAGCATTTATGATAGAGCAACTAAGTTTAGAAAAATTAGCCGAATACGGCTTCACCAGTGAAGACATCGAGAACTTTCGGCGTTGGGAAAACTTCGAACTGATGTTTCATAAAACAACGCAGCAACGCTATTGGGCGTCTAATAAAGAACACAAGATTTATTCCGGCGCCGATGCTTCCCGTAAACTTTATTTCAAAAGCCAGGAACAATTTCGTTTTCCAGATGACGAGTTGAGTCTTATCCCTGAGTACTTTAGTTTAAAGCGGAACAAATTTTTAGAGGAGCGCCAACTTCGGGCCGGGCTTGTATATGATGACGGCAGTGCAAAGGAACGTTTCATGGAAGATGAAAATGAATGGGCAGAATCTCAATTGGCAACGGCAAAAAAACAATCGCAAGGGAACGATGTGGTTGCCAAATTAGCTGCAAAAAAGCATAAGGAAAATATGGAGGTATATGCAGACTGGCTAAAAAGATATGAAGAGCCTGTCGTTGAGCCGATACTGCAACCTTCAATGATGAAATATGTCCGGGAAATTACTTCAAAGGAATATAGTCATGGACATATTCACGATGATGAATTGATGCTTCATTATGAGGCGTCGCTAAAAAAAGTAAACACAGAGTTGAGTTTAAATACAACGATATACCAACTGCCAGATATCTTTAAAATCAGGGAGAGGTGGCAGTATCAACTGTCAGAACGCCTGCAAAACGCTCCATCAGCAGAACTGGCTACAGAAGCTTTTAAAAAGGAGCTGCTGGAAAGTTTGATTTATCATGAGAAAGCGGCATCTAATGATCCTTCAAACGAAGGCCTGTATTACAACAGATACCGAAAAATAACTTATGACCAAGCCGTAAAAGGATTGGTTTATACATTGAAAGACCTGGGCTATTTGATGTTAAAATATCAGGTTGGCCGTCCCGAAGGTGTCGAGGTTATCCAGTCTATCATGCCCGTGTTTGGTTTAGATACTTTGCTTATCGTTTTGGCGGAAGGCGTCGGGATCGCACTATTTGTACATGGCTCGGCTAATAATCAATCTTCCAATGATTCCCCTAAACCCGTACTGTTTAAACCAGAGCATGATGCTGCCGACTACTTGGCATTGCTTCGCAATCCTGACTACCCAATCTTAAATGAACTTGGCGAATATATCTATGGTGATAAAAAGAAGTCTGCTATTACTGCCTTTTTTGATGTGCTGGATAATCGTGGAATCGTTTACCATTACAGTGCTAAAAAAAGAGCGCCCTTGATCAATGAGTTAATTCCTGGACTAAAAATATCCGCCCGAGTATTAGACACGTACCCTGACTTATACTCGCAAATGAAGCCGTATTTTGAAAAGCTGATAAATGACTTTCTTCGCTGAGAATCTGCGTAATCTGCGCCATCTGCATTTACGCCTTTAGTGCAATCCGCATTCTATAAAATTGTGCCATTAATCAAAATAACAATGACACAACAAAAAATTAGACAATCGCTGAACGTACTAACAATTGCAACCCAAGCCACTATTTTGGCTTACTGGATAATGAAAATTATATTGCTGTTAGTTAATCCGTAATGTTGTTTCCATTTTGTGCAAACATTGGAGCTAACTCTATCTTACTCATCATCAGTTTTAAAAAATAGGTTTTTAAGTTTTTGGTGCGCTGCCTCACTTAAGTTCATCGGATTATGACACCGTTTACAGTAAAATTCTCTTTCAAAAAAATAAGCCATTAAATATGACTTTGAGAACCTGTTTTTTTCCTGGCAGATTGGACAGATCGTTTCAAGCATCCTACCGATGTGTCTTAGCATAGTGTTGGTGGGCTTGTCATTTGGTTCATGAAATATCATAGCAAATGCAAGCATACGTTCTAATGCTTTCAATTCATGTCGCCCTTCCGGATCTTTGATAAGAGTAAAAACAACACGGTCAACTACTTCACCAACATAGCTTAATAGCAATGGCATCACGAAATAGTAATGTTTCCACTGGTCTTCTACCCGGTCAGGCGCACCAAAAATAAAGTTAAGGTCTCGTTGTTGGGTAGGATAACCCTTATCATTAGTAACGATATGTAATGCTTGATTAGTAATACCGTTGATACTCGCAGTTGAGCTCCTGTCAAATCGCAATTCATAAAGAAGGTCCGCATTATAGAGATCAATCGTATTTAGCATTTCTACTGCCTTATCAACAATACCTTTTTTATCAATTGTACGGTCACTTGGGTCATATTGCTTTGGTTCCCCTGAGTGGTAAAAGCGATTTATAAAGTCTTTACGATCAATTAATAGCTGCTCAAAAATCAACAGCTGGTCAGTAAAAGGTTTTCTTAACAATGCGTAGGCGACGCTCATCTTTCCACTTTTAGCAATTCTTAAAGATTCATAAAGGAAATTAGCCATATCGCCGATCATAGACATTACAAGATGTTTAGTCACCACAATCTCCAATTCATCATGCCTTCCGTGTTTTTCAAGATAATCTAGATGATCAAAATCATCATTCCCTGCTTCCGGGGGCAGCGGTGGATCAAATGGCGTATCCGCCATATTTAAGTAATAGAAATCACCTATTACTTCGGTCATGTGATCGTACAGGTAAGCGCAGATATTATGCACTGTATAATATCTTTTGGGCAACGGTGTCTGTTCTCCTTTTTCAATTATAAGCATCGTTGAGGAATGGTTAAAGTAAACTTAGTTGTAGGTTTGACTGGTTGGTATAATTGCGATAATAAATCCCATTAATGAAACGGCTGCGCTTTCAAACTGGAAACGTATAATTTTTTATTGAGTTCATATTTAGCCATTACATCCTGAACCAGATCTTTGAACCATTCTGCGGAAGTTGGGGAAACATAAACTTTTTCTATAAGGTAATTTAAACTTACAGGAACCAATCTGCCAAATGATTCTTTCGCGAAGTGATCGGAAACGATAGCCCTAACCTCTCGCTCATGCTCAAAGGATTTTCTTTTGTACCAAAAGGATTCATTGACGCCGGTGAATCTTGATTCGTAATCAATGTAATTGACATGGCCGATATGAATCGACGGATCACGATTTAATGCTTTATACAATCTTTTATAAGTGGTCTTTATCGCAATTCCTTGTTCAAGTGTGCTGGTGTATAATTTCCACATCGCTTCGGATTCATGGGAATTTTCATACCAACAATTAATGAATGTCTCCTGAACCTGTCTTTTGCCAATTTGATTTAAACTATCTACTAGTTTCAACGCCTCCGATAGTAATTCTTTATCAGATTTATTTAAGTTACTGCCACCCGGTACCGTTCTTATCGCCTCTATCATATGGTTTTTATAAAAGCTGTCCCATTTGGGTTTGTTTTTTAATAAGCCTTTAGCTCCTTCAAAAGGGTCTTCAAACCTATCTGCACGAGTAAAAAACAAGGATTTATCTTTCAAAAGCGAAACAAATTTTGTAAAATCCATAAATCGCCACAGTACCGTTTCTTCGGTCGGTTTTTTATAAGCCCTTTTTTGATAGGCATGGCGTATGATAGTTGTTACTATCTCATTTGCACAGCAATCACTGGTATAAATTAGTTTGCCTTTGTTAGTATAACCCAAATGAGTTGTATGGTGATCTAAGAACGGAGTATTACATACGGAACACCAATCATGATGTTCTTCAATAAATCTTCGAGTAGTTATATTATGTTTTAAGGTCATCGGCTGCATTCAGTAAAATTAATATTTATCAGCACATATCTTAATAAGGTGGATTGACGTAATTATGGGAGTGCTTTCAAAAAAGGTTATCTGTTGAAAAGGTGGAGTAACGAAAATATCATAATACCTCAGAGATTCGAAACCTCTTATCTCCACAAAAGAGCCAGTTTTAACTATTGGTTTTTTTTACGCTCAGTTTTGCATTCAGTTTCCAAATAGTGAACAATAGATAACTATTTATTATTTACTACAAAAGGCTGAATCTCGCGTAACTCATCGCTTAAACAGTTTTATCCTTTTGTGTGAAGAATTTAGTTCACCCTTGTTCACTGTTTTCAAAATTGTCATGTTTCTAATTTCGGTTTCGATTACAAATCAGAAAGGAAGGGAACGATAACATGTCACTGGAATTAATAACTAAAGATGATCTCGAAAACTTTCGTCAATCTTTATTAGACGATATTAAATTAATTATACAACCACCCGTGAAGCCCACAGACGAGTGGCTCAGATGCTCTGATGTCAGAAAATTATTGAAGATCTCCACGGGAACAATTCAAAATTTACGGATTAGTGGTAAGCTTAAATCCAACAAGGTTGGTGGCATTCACTTGTACAAAAGGTCGGATGTTGAAAATATGATCACAGGGAAGGGGAAATAAGCGTGCCTGACCTTTTAACAGCTTTCAAGCTATATACTAGGATAGCCAACGACAGGAGAGTCAATGTATGGCATATTAGCCTATATATTGGCCTTTTGGATATCTGGCGTCTGTGTGAATTTCAAAAACAGTTTAAGGTCACTCGCCAGCTACTGATGGAGAAATCTCATTTCAAAAGCATCACCACCTACCATAAATGTATCCATCAACTTATAGAACTAGGCTACATTGTTTATTTGCCAACTTATGATTCTTATCAAGGTAGTCTCATCGAGCTTAAATTCTAGGGGCCAGCATATTTGTGCTGACCCCAGAAGTCCTAATTGTCTTTATAGCTTTTGGCTGTCAATGTATCTTCTAACAAAAGCATATCCTGGCTCACTTTGTAATTCTGCATTTTAGCATAATGCTGCGTTTGTCTTATTGAGGAATGGCCAAGCATTTTTGAAACCGCTTCCATTGAAACTCCATTGTTTAGCGTTACTGTCGTCGCAAATGTGTGCCGGGCGATGTGAAAGGTGAGTTCCGCATTGATTTTGCACGAATCGGCAATTTCCTTTAAATAGGAATTCATTTTTTGATTCGTTAAAACAGGCAGCGCATAACCGGAGTCAGCGCATCTGCTATGTTCCCTATACTTTGACAAAATTCTCTTTGCCTGAGCCAGTAAGGGCAGGTGAGAGGCTGAATTGGTTTTCTGACGATTGATAAATATCCATTCCTTTCCATCTACTCCGTCTTTGATGTCTGATCTTTTTAAATTCTTTACATCCGCGTAGGCAAGGCCGGTATAGCAGCTAAAAACAAATATATCTCTCACCAGGTCGAGGCGCTCTGTTTCGAATTTGCGTTCAATAACCCTTTTCAACTCCAATTCAGTTAGGGCGATTTTCTCTACTTCCTTTTTTGTTAGCTTGAAGTTTGCGAAAGGGTCAGCCGGTAGCCACCGGTTCTTAACGCAGATCAACACTACCTTTTTGAAGTTTGCCAAATATTTCATTGTGGAATTGTGATTGCATTTACGAACGGTTTTTAGCCAAAAAGCATACTGGGAGATAAATTCATAATCTAACTCCTTGATCGCCTTATCATCCGTTTTATACATCCACTTGATAAAATCTCTCGTGTGCTGCATGGATATGTCGTATCTGCCGATCGTTCCTGCAGCATAGTCAATTCCCTCCAATGCCTTCATTTGATCATTATGGTGCTTGAAAACCTCAAGGATCATCTTTTCTTTTTCAGTTTTGCCATTCATGACATCTTTGATCGCCTGTGCAGAAACTTGCTTATTAGCGTCCACCAGTGTTCTTTTGGCGTTATATACCATTCGCTCCAAAGTATCCAGGTATTGATTTAATTCTCTAGTTGCTTCTTTAGTCCCGGTTGCACGGCCACTATGGGAGTTCCATCTAGGCTGTTCGCATTTACGTTTTGTAGACAGTTCTACGGACTTACCATCTACTGTGATCTTCAAATAAATGAACCGGAGGTCATCATTCGCGTTTTTTGTTTGTTTTAGGAAAAACAATAATCCAAAGCTCGTTTCCAGCATAACACATTAATAAAAAGTTAAACAAAAGTACGTTTGTGCTTAATGTACAACAAGATGTCCACGGCGTAAACATGCTGTAATACAGGTTATTACATGACTTTCATTGCGTCTTTTTATTTTTTTGATTGATTTTAGAAAGACGCAATGAATGACGCAATAGAGTTTTGCGATCGTATGCGAGTTTTGGTAGGTAATGACAAAGAAAAAGCCCTTTAATCTTTCAATTAAAGGGCTTAAATGACTTTTTTAATGCTTTCAGCGGAGAGTTAGGGATTCGAACCCCAGGAACCTTTCACAGTTCAACAGTTTTCAAGACTGCCGCAATCGACCACTCTGCCAACTCTCCGGCGACAAAAGTACAAATCTGAACCGAATTGCCAAATTTGAATTGTACTTTTTTTAACTTAATTAAATAATCTATATAAATTACTGATTAACAAAAAGTTAATTTTTTACTTGGCCAACTTTTTTGGCTCGGAAAGTGTTAAATCGTGGTTTTACAATGCGGATTGTTCGCTTGGAAAGCTCTACGGATGCGTTTAATTCAAAGCCGATGATCAAAATTAATGAGTTTATGTACATCCAGATCATGACCACAATGAGTGTACCGATGGAGCCGTAAACTTTATTATATGATGAGAAATTGTTGATGTAATAGGAGAAACCTAATGAAGTTAAAACCGCCAGCGCTGTAGCCAGTATGGAACCTGGATTTATAAAATTCCATTTCTTTTTATGTGCAGGGGCGTATCGATATAAACAGCCGATAGTTACAAAAATGATCACTACAATGATCACCCATCTGAACAGCATGACCGGGTAAACCCAAAAGTGATTTTCGGACGCCACATGCGATTGGATAAATTTAATTATCGATTGGCCCAGGATGAGTATAGAAACGGCCAGCAACAATGCAAAACTTATGGCTACAGTGATTCCTGTTGCTACCAGGCGTCGTTTAAGCCAACTCCGCTTATCTTCAATCAATGAGGACTTGTTAAAGGCTTTCATGAGATTGATGACCCCGTTTGTGGCAAAATATAAGGTTGAAAGGAAACCGAACGAAAGCAATTTGCCGTTTTGATTACTAACAATATCAAAAATAGTTTCCCTGAAGGCCAGATACGCATTTGTGGGCATTACAGAAGCCAGCACCATCATCAGGTTGTTCTTAAAGTGCTTTACAGGCACATAGGGGATAAGTGTGAACAAGAAGATGGTAGCCGGAAAAACGGCCAGCATAAAGCTGTAAGCCAGGGCATAGGCCCGGTTAATAAGCGAGTTATTGGTGATCTCTTTAACAAAGAAATCGATAACCGTATATAAAGGCAATGGCCTGAAACCCGGAATAATGACAGACTTTGTCCACTCGATAATATACCTGTAGAAACTAAACCGGAGCAAAAAGCGGTGCAGCCATTTCATTTACACCAAATCTACTTAAAAAAGGGCATTAATCTACCTGTAAAATCCTGCGGAGGGAGACACGGTCGGTTAGTTTTCATGTTGATGAATACCAATAACGTTTCGCCTGTATTAATGAGTTCGCCTTTCGGGTTTGTAAGCTCATATCTGAAATGGATGCGAATGCCAGGGAGCTTATCCATGATAACCCTGATACTGATCTCTTCGTCATATAATGCAGGCTTGAGGTATTTGCACTGAAGCTCAAGCACAGGCATCATAATGCCAGAATCTTCCATGCCTTTATAGGTAAGGCCAAGGCTTCGGAGCATCTCTACACGGCCAACTTCATAAAATTCGGCATAATTACCATAGTACATATAGCCCATCTGGTCGGTTTCGCCGTAGCGCACCCGTATTTTGGTGGTGTGCTCAAACATTACCTGAGGATCTTACGTTCGTTAAGGGCTTGCTGAAATTTATGGGCGTTAATTAAATGGTCGGCCACATTGGTAGCAAAGGCATGGTAGCCCGAAAAATCAGCTTTGGCACACATGTAAATGTAATCGTTCTTTTGATAGTTGAGCACCGCTTTTACAGCATTAACAGATGGCATCATGATAGGACCCGGAGGTAAACCTTTATGCAGATAAGTATTGTACGGCGAATTGTATGAAAGATAACGGGTTAGTACACGTTTTATGGTAAAATCATTCATCGCGAAGATCACTGTAGGGTCGGCGTCCAGTGTCATGCCTTTTTTTAAACGATTAAGATATAAGCCTGCGACAGCCGGCATTTCATCATCGTGCAGCGCTTCGGCGTCAACTATTGATGCCAGAATAGATACTTCCTGCGGAGTCAGGTTTATAGCTGCAGCTTGTTGTTTACGTTCTGAAGTCCAAAATGCCTGATAATGATCATACATCCTTTTGAAAAACTTTTCCGGACTTGTATTCCAGTACATCTGGTACGAATCGGGCATCATCATCGTATATACATTATCGGTTGTGAAGCCGTATTTGCTCACAAAACTTGTCGAATCGAGCAGTCTGATGATCGACATTGAATCGGGTTCGATCTTTTTTGAGATAAAACCTGCAAATTGCTCCTTAAGTCTTAATCCATGAAATTCGACCTTAACAGGCTCCTGTGTGCCCGACGCCAGCATATTGATAAGCTTGCGGTTACCCAGGCCCGCATGCAGACGGTATTTACCAGGCTTTACACGGGTAGTATAATTCATATTACGGGCCGCCCATGCAAACGAAGCAGTGTCTTTCACAATCCCCTCATCTTGTATGGTTTTAAAAACATCATTAAAAGTTGCTCCCGTATGGATATATAAATATTCTTGTTTATCGGTAACATTCGGGCCAAAATACTTAGCGTAATAGTTGTACCCTGTAAAACCCAATAACACTATGATAACGATTACCAGTGCTACGATAAATTTTTTGAACATGCCTCCTTGTTTTTTCTCGGTCATGATATTGAATAGATAGAGTGTTTGTTGTATTTATTTTAGTTTTTGAACAGCAATTAATCCGCCGCTTAAATTGCGCACATTGCTGTAACCATGCTGTTCAAATATAGCTTGCGCTGTTTCGCTCCTTAAGCCAACTTTGCAAATAACGATTATCTCATCAGTTTTGTTGTATCGTAATCCGTTAAGTGCATCTTCCAGTTTTGACAGCGGAATATTATTGCCTCCTATATTGTAGGTATGGTATTCAATAACCTCACGCACATCAATCAGGTTAAGGTTTTCGCCGTTGTTTAAGCGTTCGAGCAGTTCGGTTGCTTTAATTTGCCGGTGGGACTGCATCTGTTTTTGTGCCTTGTGAAACAGTTAAGTTGATACGGGTGCCGATACTTGTTTTGCTTAACGAGTCGGTTTTCATTGGATATTGCGACACCACGACCACGTTGGTGGAGTCGGTAATTGTGCCCTGGTAAGTAACGATACCAACAGTGAGCCCTGCGCCTTTAATTGCAAAACGGGCAGCATCCAGATCAAGATTTACCAGCTCGGGGATTTCTACCTCACTCGCACCTTCGCCATCTCCTAAAACAAGATCAATTTTTGATCCTTTAGGAAGCTTAGTGCCAGCTTTTATAACCTGGCCGCCAAAACGTACTTCCAGGATCCGGTCGCGGGCAATATCAGAGCGATAGGTTGTATCTCCAACCTTTAATCCATAATTTGATATAGTGGCCACAGCTTCACGGTAATTGCTTTGTTCAAGATCAGGCAGGGATACGGGCGGAGCCTGAAGAGTTACCATGGTAAGGTAAATCACCCGGTTTTCTTTAACGTTTGTTCCAGGATCAGGGTCCTGTTCAACAATAGTGCCGGGGGCTACGTCCTGTACATAAACAGAATCAATTTTATAGCCAAATCCCTGTTCTTTTAAAATATCCATAGCCTTGTCAATGGTAAGGCCTTTAAGCTTTGGTACAGGTATGCCCGAACCGTGGCGGGTGTAGTAACCAAGACTGAAAAATGCTATTAAAACAACGGCTATTACTGTCACAATAGCCATTAATAAGTTATTCCGGAATGATTTTGATTTTAAGTAAGCCCCAAATTTGCTCATCAGTATATGTAAGGGTAAACCTTTTAATTAAGTATCAAACATAAGGATTATTTTGGATATGGAATATTGGGATGTCGGATTTCGGATGTTCAACTTCGGAATGAATGAATTACTTAATTTGAAGAATTAGCATCCAAAAAATTAATTTTAGTGTTACATGCTATAATATTTATCCTAATTTCGAGATCGAAAAATTAGGCAAAAATAGCCGTCAATAAGAAATCCGAAATCGAACATCCGAAATCCGAAACAACATGAGTGTTAAAAATATAGCCCTTTTGGCCGGAGGCTTTACCGGCGAATACGAAGTATCCCTGAACAGTGCAAAAAACATAGCCGCCAACCTTGCAGCTAATAACAACTATAAAGTTTACACTATATTAATTACCCGCGACCGATGGTTTTTTGAAGCAGATGACACTACTGTTGACGTAGATAAAAATGACTTTACTATCACCCTTAACCAGGAAAAAATAAAATTCGATTTCGCTTTCATTACCATTCATGGCACCCCCGGCGAGGATGGTAAATTGCAAGGCTATTTTGATATGATGGGTATTCCGTATAATACCTGCGATGCTACGACATCGGCCATTACCATGAACAAAGCTTATACCAAAGCCATTGTGAATGGGATCCATGGATTGCACACCGCACATTCCATGCGTTTATTTGAGCGCGATGTGCATGATGTGGCCACCATAGCGGCTAATTTGAAGTTTCCGCTGTTTGTTAAGCCAAATAACGGTGGCAGCAGCGTGGGCATGAGCAAAGTGCAAAACATAGCTGGTTTGCCTGATGCATTGAACAGGGCATTCCAGGAAGATACACAAGTACTGGTAGAAGAATTTATTAAAGGCCGTGAATTTAGTATTGGTATAGCACGTTTGCATGGCAAAATAAAAGTGCTGCCTGCTACGGAGATCATTACTTCTAAAGATTTCTTTGATTACGAGGCTAAATATACAGATGGCGTAACCCAGGAAATTACTCCCGCCGACTTATCCGCCGAAAAGGTTGAAGAAATTGCAGGTATAGTTACCGAGGTATATACCCGGCTTAACTGTCGCGGTATGGCAAGGATAGATTTTATTTTGCTTGAAGGCAGTAACGATTTTTATTTTATTGAGATCAATACAACGCCGGGGCAGTCGGCCGCCAGTTTGATTCCACAGCAGGTACGTGCCGCAGGTATGGATGTTGGCGAGTTTTACAGCGCGCTGATTGAAGGGGCAGCGCTATAATTTCGAAATTGGGATTTTTGATTTCTAATTTATTGGGATAATTATTTAGAGACGCGTTTAAGGCGTCTCTTTTTATGTAACAACAGGTCCATTTTGTTATCAAACCAACAATGCTGCAATTTCAAAATTTTACAAAATCATACGGTAATTACCCGGCTTTAAAAATTGAAAACCTGCAATTACAGGCCGGTATCTACTGGATAAAAGGTGTAAACGGCTCCGGTAAAAGCACTCTGCTAAAATCTATTGCAGGGATATTGGCATTTGATGGCGACATTTTGATCGATAATAGCATCAGCATAAAAAAACAACCGGTAGCTTACCGTAAGCTGGTAAACGTCGCCGAAGCAGAACCCGTATTTCCCGATTTTTTAACGGGATCAGAAATGATCGCCCTGTTTGTAGATGCCAAAGATGCCCCAACAGGGCAGGAGGAACACTATATTAAAAGCATGGGCATGCAAAGCTTTGTTGAGCGCCCGGTTGGTACCTACAGCAGCGGCATGATGAAAAAGCTTTCCTTATTGCTGGCGTTTTTAGGCAAACCGAAATTGATCCTTCTTGATGAACCACTGATTACCATTGATACGGCATCGTTGGCAGTATTAAATACCTGGATCAGGGAAAGGCATGAGCAGGAGGGAACCAGCTTTTTATTATCATCGCACCAAATACTGGAGGATGGCTCATTGCCCATATCGGGCGAGTTATTAGTTGAAGATCAAACCCTAAAGTTTATCAGCTAATGAAACCGCTAACCAATGTATTGTTAAAAATATTTGCTGGTGGCTTTTTCCGTGTACACGCAGGAATCCTGTTGTTTATGTTTTTGGCGATGGTAGGGGTAGTGCCACCTCAATACCTGATAGGCTATCACAAAGCGCTGATGCTGGCTATGGATAGCAGTTCGGCAGTGATGGCGCTGGTATTTGCGGTCTGGCTAATTTATGCCGTTAAAAGCTGGCATTATGTATCCGGGCAGATCTTTGCCTCTGGTCAGCATTTTTTATTTTACAGCAGTAATTCTCTGAGTAGGGAGAAACAATTAAAAAGCTGGTTTGGGATACAGGCAGCTATATCATCGCCAATAATAGCTTATGCAATCATAACGATTTGTGTTGGCATTGCTAATGATTATTATCTGTTGCCGGTTTGCATTTTGTTGTACTTAATAACATTAAGCTATTTAAGCGCGGTTATTTATACAAGGCAAATCAACCGGCTTGTTGATGGCAGTAATCAATCTTTATTATTAAAGCTAAGCAGCAAATGGCGTAAGCCTTATTTCAGCCTATATATTTATCACCTGTTTGATAAGCGCAAAGTACCGTATTTGATCACCAAGGCATTGTCATGGCTTATTATTACCAGTGTATTTTATGTATTTGCCGATGTTAAAACAGATGCACGGGTAGCCGGCATAGCAATACTTGCTGTAGTCACAGCACACATTGTTTTGATATTTGAAGAACGGAAGTTTGAAGAGAACGGATTAGGTTTCTCCCGCAATTTACCTTACAGCAGACAAAGGCTCTTTTTGAATTTTACAGGTGTTTATTTCTTTTTGCTGATCCCCGAAGGTGTTTGGCTATTCAGCAGGTTTAACCCCTTGATGGCTACTGAATTATTACTATTGGCCTTAAGTACCACAATGTTGTTCCATTGCCTGCTTTATTGGTTCGGGCTTAATATGGACAAATACCTGCAATGGATTCTCGGGTTATTTATAGTACTGTTCTGGATCATTATGTTCAAGCTGCTTTGGGTGCTTATTCCATTAAATCTGGGTATAGCTTACTGGCTGTTTTACAGTAACTATTATAAGTTTGAGGGAGTAGTAAGCGATAAGCTCTGATGATTAAAATTGCGCTTTTATCATCCTGTCCCTGCCGCTCATATCTTTTCTTAACGATATGTTTTTAAATCCTTTATCTGTCAGTAGTTCTACTGTTTCTTTACCCAGGTTTTCATTGATCTCAAAGTAAATTAAGCCATCGGTAAGCAAATTATTCAAAGCAAAATCGGCTATAGCACGATAAAATATCAGCGGGTCGTGCTCGGGTACAAACAATGCGGTATGCGGTTCAAAATCAGTAACATTGCTATGCATCTGTTTTTTGTCATCAAGCGTTACGTAAGGAGGGTTACTTACGATAATATTATATCCAGCGCCTTCATTACCCGGTTTGGTATTTAAAATATCAGCCTGAATAAAATTAATTTCAACCTCATTTAGCATAGCATTTTCCTTAGCCGTTTTCAAAGCCCCCTCAGATATATCTATTGCAGATATTTCGGCATCTGCCAAGTTCTTTTTTAAACTAATGGCGATACAGCCGCTACCAGTGCCTATATCCAACAAACAAAACCTTTCACCTTTCGCCTTTAACCTTTCACCTTCTAAAATCCATTCTACAAGTTCCTCTGTTTCCGGACGGGGGATCAGTACGTACGGGTTCACTTTGAAAGGCAAGCCATAAAACTCGGTAAAGCCTAAAACATACTGAACAGGTTTTCCTGTTTTTAGCTCGATGAGGATATTTTTGATCCGTTCTGATTGTTCGGCAGTTAACGCTCTTTCAGAGAATGCTTTGATCGATGCCCTTGACATACCGGTAACTTCGGCAATAATAAGCAGCGTAATAGCTTCTGTTTCATTAATATCGTAAACGCCATTTATCTGCTGCCTGTAATCTTCAAAAACATCCTTAATCGTAATCATGCAACAAAGTAACATAAAAGCTACTTTTGCAGCATGCTTGAACATGAAAAATATATGCGCCGCTGCTTGGAGCTTGCCCAATTGGGCGCAGGTTATGTTAGTCCGAACCCCATGGTTGGCGCAGTTGTGGTTCACGATGGCCGGATAATAGGCGAGGGCTATCACCAAAAATATGGCCAGGCCCATGCCGAAGTTAACGCCATTGCCCAGGTTATCGAAAAGTTTGATAACCATGCTGAATTGCTTAAAAAATCAACCATATATGTTTCTTTAGAGCCCTGTGCGCATTATGGCAAAACACCTCCCTGTGCCGATCTGATCATCAAGCACCAGATCCCCAAAGTAGTAGTAGGCTGCCGCGACCCTTTTGCCCAGGTTGATGGCAAAGGCATTGAAAAACTACAGGCTTCCCGTATTGAGGTGACCACTGGCGTACTTGAACAGGAAAGCCAATGGCTTAACCGCCGCTTTTTTACTAAAGTACAAAAACACCGGCCTTACATTATACTAAAATGGGCACAAACACAAGACGGCTTTTTTGCCCTGGCAGATGGCAGCCAGTTCTGGATCACCGGTCCCGAGTCGAAAAAGCTGGTACATAAATGGCGGAGTGAAGAAGATTCAGTATTGGTTGGTAAAAACACAGTATTGAGCGATAACCCTCAATTGAATACCCGTTACTGGGAGGGCCCTTCGCCCAAACGTGTGGTAATTGACCGCAGGCTGGAATTAAATAAAGGGTTGAATGTATTTGATCAGTCGGCCGAAACGTTGATATTTAACGAGGTTAAGTTTGATGTGGACGGCAAAAACAGGTATATAGCGCTCGAGGATTTTGAACGTTTTGTGCCGCAGTATATTTTATACCAGTTATACCTTCAGGATATCCAATCGGTTATCATTGAGGGGGGCGCACGTACGCTTGAGGCATTTATTGAGGTTGGTCTCTGGGATGAAGCCCGGGTGTTTACCGGCGATAAAGTTTTGAACAAAGGCATAAAAGCGCCGCAAATAACAGGTATACTTGCCGAGGAATATCCCGTAGGCGCAGATCGTTTACAATTGTTATACAATAAGCCAGTTATATAAATGCTGTTCGTTTTTTTAAGTATTTGCTGTAGTGTTATCGTTTCTATTTTGCTTAAACTGGCAAAACGATACCACGTAGATGTTTACCAGGCCATCACCTGGAATTACTCTATGGCTATTTTACTTACCTGGTTATTTTTTAAACCACAGCTAAGTATTATTCAAAACGGACCTGTTTTTAATTACTTGGCTTTAGGCATCCTGTTCCCGGCCATATTTGTGATCATGGCAACATCGGTGCGTAAAGCTGGGATTGTACGTACAGATGTGGCACAACGCCTGTCCTTGTTCATCCCCATATTGGCAGCTTTTGTTTTATTTGGCGAAGCTACGGGGGCAATTAAGGCCATTGGTATTGTATTAGCATTTATTGCAATTATCTGTTCTGTTCCCTGGCAAAAATCTGCTGGTAATAAAGTGGAAAAAGGTTCATGGATTTACCTGTTAATTGTTTTCCTGGGTTTTGGTGTTATTGATGTGCTGTTAAAGCAGCTTACCAAAGTGAGCAATGTGCCGTTTACCACAGCCATATTTGTGATTTTCATTATAGCCTTCGTATTAACCTTTGCAGGTTTAATTTACCAGGTATCTACTAAAAAAACAAAGTTCTCCCTGCCGCAAATAGTTATAGGCTGGATCCTGGGGATAGCTAACTTTGGCAATATCCTGTTTTATTTAAAAGCGCACCAGGCACTGGCCAATAGCCCTTCGGCGGTGTTTTCTTCGGTAAATATTGGTGTTATTGTGGTTGGTACGCTGGTTGGTATCGTTATATTTAAAGAAAAACTGAGCCTGATCAATAAGATCGGCATAGCTGTAGCCGTACTTGCTATTGTTATTATTTATTTTCCCCAAACATTGGGTTTTCTGCACTTGTAATATTTTTGAATGCTTTTTGACGATACTTATAAAACTATAGAAAATCCTGCCGAAGGTATTTTTCGCGACCGGGGCAGCAAATTCCTGGCCTATGCTTTCCCTATCAATTCTGAAAATGATATCAAGGCTATTGTAGCTCAATTGAAATCAGAACATCCTAAAGCCAATCATCATTGCTGGGCTATGCGCTTAACTATTGATCGTTCTGTTTTCAGGGTTAACGATGACGGGGAGCCTTCAGGAACCGCAGGCAGACCGATCCTCAACACGCTTTTATCAAAAGATCTCACTAACCTGGTGGTTGTGGTTGTCCGTTATTTCGGGGGTACTTTATTAGGAGTGCCCGGCTTAATCAATGCTTATAAAGTAGCAACCGAAGAAGCATTAAACCAGTCGGTTATCATTTCGAAAACGGTAAATGACGTTTACACCGTGTCCTTTGATTACCTGCAAATGAACGATATAATGCGGATCATTAAGGATGAGAACCTTACCATACTTAATCAGCAATTTGATAATGATTGCAGTATCCAGCTTTCCATTCGTAAAACACAAGTTGAACAGGCACTTTTTAAATTGAGCAAAGTGAACGATACAAAGGTTAAGTATGACCACAGTATCTAACAGTTGAACCCCTTTACTTTACCAATCAGGGCACTGTTTTTGTGCTGATTTAATTCCATAATTCTGGTGTAATTGTTTTAATTTAGTCGGGTATGCAATCTTTTGACTTAGATAAAACCGACCTGCTCCGCATTAAAACAGCGCTCGAAGCTGATGATGCTGAGTTAGAGAATGTTCTGAAGGAATATCACGCCTCGGAGATTGCTATACTATTTGAAAAACTTCAGCAGGAAGAAAAAGAAAGGATCATAAATATCCTCCCGGCCGACGTTGCATCGGAAGTTTTATCCGAAATGGATGAAGAGCATGGCCCCGCCGAGTTGCTTGTAAACCTTGATCCCGAGAAACGTACTGAGATAGTTGAAGAGCTTGACTATGATGATGCTACCGACATTATATCCCAGCTTGACGAGGAAGACCAGCAGGAGATTTTAGAGGATCTTGATCATGAAGATGCCAGCAGCATCCGTGCGCTGATGACTTACGCCGAGGATACTGCCGGCGGTTTGATGAACTCGGAGATCATCAAGGTGAACATCAACCTTGATAAAAAGGATGCTTTGGATGAGATCATTCGTCAGTCGGAAGAGATGGAGGAGTTTTATACCATTTGTGTGGTTGATAATGATGACATCCTGAAAGGCATACTTTCCATCAAAACAGTTATTAAAGCCCGCGCCGATGCCCGGATCAGTGACCTGGTGACTACCGATTTTGTGTACGTAAAGGCTGATCTTGACCAGGAAGAAGTAGCCCGCCTGATCAAGCAGTATAACCTTACCAGTATCCCCGTTGTTGATGATCATATGAAACTGCTTGGCCGTGTTACGGTAGATGACATCATCGACGTAATGGAGGAGGAGAACACCGAGGACATCCTGAAAATTTCCGGTGTATCTGAAGATGAGGAATTAAGCGGTAACTGGCTTGAGGCTGTAAAAAGTCGTTTGCCGTGGTTAATAATCAACCTTGGCACGGCATTCCTTGCCGCATCCATCATCCGTAACTTCGATTCGACAGTTGCCAAGCTTTCTATTATATCCGCCTATATGACCATTATAGCGGGCATGGGCGGTAATGCGGCCACGCAGGCGTTGGCAGTAACAGTAAGGCGTATTTCATTAAGCGACCTTTCTGATAAACAGGCTTATAATACTGTATTAAAAGAATTTCTGGTAGGTATGATAAACGGTGCAGCCAATGGTGTCATCGTTTTTATAGTAGCTTTCTTTTACGATGCCAATCCGCTGCTTGGCCTGGTATTATTTTTAGCTATGACAGGTAATTTGATAATAGCCGGCTTAACAGGAGCTTCTATTCCGCTGATATTAAAGAGGGTAGGGATAGACCCGGCAGTAGCATCGTCCATTATCATTACTACTTTTACCGATTGTATTGGCTTTTTATTGCCCCTTTGGTTGGCTACGAAGCTTTTGTTGAAGTGATAATTTAATTATTTTTCTCGCAAAGGCGCTAAGACGCAAAGGGTATGGATGAAAATTCAATTTCAAAAATAATCGTAAATACTGCATACGAAATTCATACCCAACTTGGGCCGGGTTTATTAGAATCTGTTTACGAAGAAATTTTGTATTTTGAACTTTTAAGTCACGGCCTTAAAGTTGAAAGACAAAAAGGCATTTGTGTATTTTGGAAAGAAATAAAAATGGATATTGGCTTTAGGGCCGATTTGATTGTTGAGGATAAAGTGATTATTGAAATAAAATCGGTTACAGCTATATCACCAGTACATAATAAGCAAGTATAAACTTATTTGAAATTGTCAGGATGCAAACTGGGACTTTTAATTAATTTTAATGAACAGCTTATAAAATCAGGAATAACAAGAGTAGTTAACAATCTCTAATGCTTTGCGCCTTAATACTTTGACAAGTGAATGTGATAATGTTTGATGGAATTATAAATAATCTTTGAATCTTTGCGCCTTAGCGTCTTTGCGAGAGAATAAATAATATTTAATTTTTAAATCGATGACTGAAGTTAGACACAACTGGACGAAAGAAGAAATAGCTGAAATATACCATACGCCGCTGCTTGATCTGATATACAAAGCAGCTACTATACACCGTGAAAATAAGGATTATGCAGAGGTGCAGATCAGTTCATTGATCTCTATCAAAACCGGCGGATGCTCTGAAGATTGCGCTTATTGCCCGCAGGCTGCCCGTTATAATACAGGTGTTAATGTACACGCTATAATGCCCAAAGATGAAGTTATTGCTGCTGCCGAAAAGGCAAAAGCCGGCGGTGCATCACGTTTATGTATGGGTGCTGCCTGGCGCGAAGTGCGCGATAACCGCGACTTTGATAAAGTTATTGACATGGTAAAGGCTGTAAACAGCCTTGATATGGAAGTTTGCTGTACCCTGGGCATGCTTACCGAAAGCCAGGCACAGCGCTTAGCCGATGCCGGTTTATATGCCTACAACCACAATCTGGATACATCTGAAGAGGATTATAAACGCATTATCACTACCCGTACATATGATGAACGCCTCAAAACGCTTGAACATGTGCGCAAAGCTAAAATCACTGTATGTAGCGGCGGTATCATAGGTTTAGGCGAAACTGTGGAAGACAGGGTATCTATGTTAAAAACATTATCAAACCTGCCTAAGCACCCCGAGTCAGTGCCTATTAACGCTTTGGTACCTGTAGCAGGAACCCCGCTGGCCGATCAGCCGCGTGTTTCTGTTTGGGATATGGTACGTATGATTGCTACAACCCGCATCATCATGCCTAAAACCGTAGTGCGTTTGTCTGCAGGCCGTACTGAGATGAGTACCGTTGAACAGGCATTCTGTTTTATGGCCGGTGCCAATTCTATTTTCGCAGGCGAAAAACTGCTTACCACGCCAAACCCATCGTTTGATACAGATATGGCTATGTTTGAGTTATTGGGTTTATCGCCACGTAAAGCCTTTAAAAATGGCCGTCCTAATGAAGTTAAAGAAGAAATTGAAGTAGCCGGTTAAAACAATTTTAAAACAATAACAAAAGAAGCCGTGCATTATTGCTACGGTTTCTTTTGTTTTAGAGATAATTTAAAACATTTGCACCTGTTAAAGATAGCTGGCAGGCTCAGGGCAAATAGTAGGAAACTGCTTGAGAATGGAAAGTATTCATTACCAATTGTTTACCAAACAGTAATGAAATTTTATTTACTTGTAACGATACTCATCAATATTAAACAGCTTCCAAATGAACGGTTGTTTTTCTAAAGCGAGTAATACGAAGTGATTACTCTTCCTGTTCCAAATAGCGAAACGATCCGCGTTTAATTGAAATAATAGCTGGATTGCTATTTGATGTAGTTATTTCAACAATACCGGTTTTTCGCTTGCCTGTATTTTCGTTTGATTCGTGTGTATGCAATACGTAGTACGTTTTTTTATCCTTCCCCAAAAACAAATCTCCGTGTCCCGAGCCGTTTTGCCCTGTATTTGCTCTGCTTATAATAGGATTTCCGCTGTATTTTGTCCATGGGCCAACAGGTGATGGGGATGTTGCATAACCTACTGCATAATCGATATTTCTGAAATCATTGGCCGAATAAAACAAGTAATATAAGTTGCCTATTTTCTTTACTGTTGGCCCTTCTGATACTGGCCAGTTTGTATTGGCGGTATTTTCCCATCCCTGCTCTGCGTGGATGCATTCAGTTATACTGTTTTCATCAACGTCCTCCAATCCGTTTTTAAAACGGGCGCAAAAGATACGGTTGCCTTCCTGAAGCCGTACAAAATATAAATAAAGTTCACCATTGGTATCCATGAAAATAAACGGATCAATTTGTTTGCCGCTCACGGAGATGGATTTAAGAACAGTTTGTTTAAAAGGGCCCAAAGGGTTATCACTTTTTGCTATAGCAATATGCTCGTCTGCAGTGTAAGCCATAAAATATTCATTCTTATACTTAAACACCTGTGGTGCCCAAAAGCCTTTGGTTCCGTAGCTTTCGCCTTTCAATAAGGCGTTTTTGCTATGCTGATGCCAGTTTTTCAGATCAGTTGAAGTATAAACCCCAAATCCGTCCTGCGCGCCGGTACCGTATAAGTAGTAGGTTCCCTCATCTAAAAATATTGTAGGATCGGCAAGCCTGATCGGGATTTTATTAGTTTGGGCATAAGTGCTTGCAAATGCAACGCAAAGCAGGAGGGTTATTATTTGTTTTTTCATCTTATATTTCTTTATGCAATGAATTCATATACTCCACCGGGGCGGCGTTAAAATGTTTTTGAAAGTTTTTGTTAAAAATACTTTGAGAACTGTAACCTACCATTCTCGCTATTTCAGAAAATGAAAACTCATTTTGCGCTATTAAACGGGCTGCTTTTTTTAAACGGGTAACATCAATAAGTTCCTTTGGCGAAAGAGAGGAGAGCGATTTTATTTTTCGATAAAATGTGGGGCGGCTCATGTTCATATGATCGGCAAGTTTATCAATGTCCATATTAATATCGCGGATGTTTTTACGAATATATTCGTCAAGCTTCTTTAAAAACGCCTCATCTGTTTTTGAGTGGGCCATTACCCGTACATCTTCGAAAGGCGAACTGGCAAAATGGGCCTTGATCTTTAAGCGATTGGTTAAAAGGTTAGCTATCTGTACCTGTAATAACTCCGGAGAAAATGGTTTTTGAACATAAAGATCTGCACCCACTTCCAAGCCCTCTATGTGGGCTTTATATGTATTTTTGGAGGTTAACAACACTATTGGGATATGACAAAACTCAACATTCGACTTAATTAACCTGCAAAGCTCGAAGCCATCAATCCCAGGCATCATGATATCCGATATAATGAGGTCGACTACTTCTTCGTTCAGGATGTTTTGAGCAATTTCACCGTTGGCAGCTAAATGAAGTTTATATAAGTCACCTAAAACATCTGATAAAAATTCCAGGATCTCTTCGTTATCGTCTATGATCAAAATACTGTTGTCCATACTTATTCTATTTTTTTCCAGCTCCCCAATCTAAACTCAATTTCTTGATGTACGGGTAATAATAGTTCAAAAACGGTTAAATCAGTGTCATCAGTCACTATTTTTAATGAACCATTGTGCAAATGAGTTAATGATTTAGCCAGGGAAAGGCCAATTCCGGTGCCTGGCTTGTCGTTTCCGCGCATCCTGAAGAAGGGTTCAAATACCCGTTCTCTAAAGTCAGGAGGTATAGTTTTGCCATCATTACTGAATCTGATAGTAAATGTTTCGTCAGCAGTATTAAATGTTGTTAACGAGATAATAGCCTTGGTTGACGCATATTTAATGGCATTAGATACCAGGTTGCTGCAAATTTTCACTAAGGCTTCCCTGTCAACAAATGCGATTAAATGGTCGTCTGGCAATTCAAGCCGTAAATCAATATTATTTTTCTGTGCTTCCTGTACAAAACCTGTTATCAATTCTTCCAGCAGGCTTGTGATATCTGCATTTACAAAATTCAACCCGAATTGATGCATCTCTGTTTTACGAAAATCAAGCAGCTGGTTTGTTAATTCGGCTAAACGTTTAGCGTTTTTATCAACCATCAGCAAGCTTTTTTTAATACCCGGTTGCTCCTCCGTTTTTTTAATCAACCATTCAACAGGGCCAACAATTAATGTTAACGGTGTTTGAATTTCATGGGCTATGTTAGTGAAAAACTCAATTTTTGCTTCGTAGATCTCTTTCTTTTTTTCATGTTCAAATAACTGAAGCTTGTTCTGATTTTTACGCTCCAAATAACGATGATAATAACGAACTGAGAGATAAAGGATGATTGCTAAAAGGCAAAGGTAAATACAATATGCAGGCACACTTTTCCAGATAGGGGGCAAAATTTTAATAAACAGATGGCGTTCCTTACCTCGCCAGTTGCCGATGTTGCTTTCTGCACTTACGATAAATGTATAATATCCTGGCGCAAGATCGGTGAAGTATGCGTTTCGATTGCTGTTTAAATAGGTCCAGTCTTTATCTAAACCCTTCATGAAGTATTTATACCTCGTAACTTTTGGTGAAGAATAATTGAGCGCAGCAAACTCAATACTGAAATTATTTTGATCGTGTGCTAAAACAATGGTATCGGTAAACAAAATCGATTTTGAAAGCGGACCGTTTTTATCATCAGGCGCTATTTCTTTATTATTGATCTGAAAACCGGTGATGTAAGTAGGCGGCGGAACTTCTTCCGCTTCAAATTGAGATGGGCTGAACGCGATCATCCCTTTTACAGAACCGAAATACATTTTGCCGGCACTATCCTTATAAGCGGAGTTATAATTAAACTGATCGGTTATCAACCCGTTTGATTGTGTGTAAGTTTTAGATTTTTCGGTAATAAGATCAAAGCAAATCAAACCTTTTAGTGAGCTTATCCAAAGATGTTTTGAGTTATCTTCCAAAATACTCAGTATCACATTGCTGGGCAAGCCGTTTTCGGTGGTGAATTTTTTTATGGTTTTTAAATCTGGAGATAGCTTTACCAAACCTCCGCCATCTGTAGCAAACCAAAGGCAATGATTGCTGTCTTCCAATATATTATGAATGGCAAACTCATTGATGTATTTTCCATTTATTTTATCACCAAAGCGGACATTACCGTGGTGTCCGGTTTTCGGGTTGTAGTAAAATGCCCCTTGTGATACGCTGCCCGTCCAGATATTTCCTTGTGCATCTTCCTTTATATCAAAAACATAGGAGTTATAAGGGATTTGTTTGATTCGGCTGAAGGTTTTGAGCTGCCTGTTATAAACAAAAAGCCCGGAACCATGGTAAGCTGTACCTACAAGCAAAGTACTGTCTTTAGTGAGGTAAATACAAAGTACAAAATCACTTGCCCTGCCATTTTCGTTGCCAATGAGCTTAAAACGGTCGGTCACCAAGCCGGTTCTCATATCCATTACTTCCATTCCATGATAGAACGGGCCGATAAACAGTTGATTTCCGAGTGCCAGTAAACCATGAATGTTTGGATAGGAGATAGCACCCTTTTTTCCGGAGGCACTGAAAGTGGTAAATTTTCCGGTTTTTAAGTCAAGTTTATTAAGCCCTGCATCCTCTGTGCCAATCCATAAATTACCCTTTTTATCGGAGATAATTTCCCTGACGGCATCGCCTGATATGGAATTAGCGCCTTGTAACGGATAATATTTCTCAAACCTTGCGTTGTCTTTTGAATAGTAATTTACGCCACTAAAAAAAGTACCGGCCCAAATACCTCCTTGTTTATCCTTGCAAATAGTATAAACTGCATTATCACCAAGCGAAAACGGGTCGCCAATTCTTTTCTGAAGATGGATACTTTTATTTTTAACTATGTCATAAATAAAAATGCCCGACTCCGTTGCTACCCAGTATTCCTTATTGTCGCCGGCAGTGATATCGCGCACGTATATCTCGGCATTTTTATCGTTGCTAAGGGCTACTGAACTGATAGCTCCTGTTTGAGGATTAAAGCGTTTCAGCCCTTGTTTAAAACATCCTATTAGGGCGTCATTTTTACTAATGGGATATATTTTGCTTATAGACCGCAGATTTGCCGGTACCTGCTCACTAATTATCCTGATTTTATTGATCGGCTTTAATTGGGACGTAACAATGCTAATGACCCCATCGTCGTTTCCGAGCCACAAATTCTTGTTTTGATCGATAGCGATACAAGAGGCTGAAATTTTAAGGCCTGTTACCGTTTCGCTTTGTTGATCGTATTTATGCAGGCTAAAATTGGCGAGAAACCATAAATTATCTTCACTGTCAATTAAAACATGACTGATATAACTTTTCGGGGCTTTATCAAGTAAGGTGAAGATCTCTTTGTAGGGATTGTATTTATAAAGGCCTTTACCGGTGCCTATCCATAACATGCCTTTTTTGTCCTGGGCAATGGCTGTAATGATATTGTTTCCGATGTTTCCAAACCTGTTTTTTTTGTTTTTGTAGGTTACAAAGTTATATCCGTCAAAACGGTTCAGACCTCCGCGGGTTCCAATCCAGATTAAACCTTTATTATCCTGAATAATGGATGTGACCGAGTTGTGCGCCAGCCCTTCGTCGCCCTGGTAGTGTTTAAAATAGTATTGTGCGCTGCAACGCGAAGCCGGAAGCTGTAATAGCAGGCTAATTGAAATGATATAACAGAGCAGGCGCATAATTGATTGACCAAATATAGTTAAACAGGCCGATTGCCATTGTAACGCGTTTGTTTTATCAATTGCGAAGCACTCTTAGGTATTCTGTTATATACTCATAATGAATATGTTACTTGCTGTTTCGGTTTCCTATTGCCTCGTAATTTGAGACAAATCGACAAAAAGTTGAACAAATTATGCAAATCACATTCCCTTATTTTGACATTCAATAAACCACAATAACAATAGCCTTACGGGGATTTTTAATTGCTGATAGTTCTGACAAGAGCATCTTAGCTATATCAATGTGCTACAACTAAGGTTTTTCGGAAACTTAGTTTGCCAGACGTTATGCAAAATTAACATGCCAATTAAACCACTAAACCAATACAATATGAAATCTTATAAAACATAAAAACGATGGTATCCAAAGTCTCGGGAGCTCAGTAAAAAGCGCCGGGTGTTTTTGAAATTAAGTGCCGCATATTCTTTGCCCCATCAGTGAAAAGCGCTTTAATACAGAGTTATTAACCTATTAATAAACCCAATCTCAAAATATGAATTATAAATATTTACTCATGAAAATTAGGAGAGTAGCATTTTTACCCTTATTTGCATTATTCTCGCTAATAAGTAGCTTACCTGCCATTGCCCATCCCGGTTTTTCCGTTTACAATTCCGGCAATGAAATTTCGACGCGAACAACAAAAGAGCCTGCAGATGCTATAAATATTACCGGTAAAGTAATAGATGAAAAAAGCGGTGAACCGCTGCCCGGTGTTACCGTAAAAATTAAAGGTACAAGCAACGGAACGGTGACAAACACAAATGGTATATATACAATAAGCGTTCCGAATGCAGAAACGGTACTTGTATTTTCATTTCTTGGTTTTGATCAGCAGGAAAAAATTGTAGGCAGTTCTAAAATTATCAACATTGCCTTAAAGGCCAGTCAAAGCAATCTTAACGAAGTTGTTGTGGTTGGTTATGGCACACAAAAAAGACAATATGTTACAGGGGCGGTATCGAGCGCAAATCTCAATTCCTTTCGTGATGCACCCAATACCAATATTGCCCAAAATTTACAAGGAACGGTGCCAGGCTTAAACGTAGGCCCCGTAACTGTTTCCGGTTCAACTCCTACAATTACAATCCGCGGGCAAAACACCATCAGCGGGAATAAAAATGTGTTGATCATTTTAGATGGGGTACAATACAACAACTCCCTTAGTTCCATCAATCCGGATGATATAGCATCTATCGATATATTAAAAGATGCGAGCTCCACCGCTGTATATGGTGCCCAGGCAGCTAATGGCGTTATACTGATAACCAGTCGCAAAGGAGCAAACAATACAAAACCAAGGGTTAATATCTCTACATCATACGCTACAGAAACCCCGGCGGGCGATACTCATCCTATGGAACGCGACGAGTACCTGCAACACGTAAAAAACCTTTACTATACCAAAGCATTTCTTGCGCCAGACTACACTACGCCCGATCCAAGCTTTAACCTGGCACTATATGTGGACCATACGCAACGTGATGCTTCCAATAACCTGGTGCCTACGGATTTTAACTGGTATAAATCGGGCACAAAGACGGGCTTTATCAATGATAACCAGGTAAGTATTTCGGGAGGTGGAGAGAAGGTAAATTACCTCTTATCTGCAGCCTATACTAACCAATCCGGATATATCATCGACGACCTGTTTAAGCGTAAAAATTTGCGTACCAACTTAGAGATACAGCCTGAAAATTGGCTGAAGGTGGGAGTACAGGCATTTGGTTCGTTTGTAAATAACGATGGGGCAGAACCTTCACTGACCGACTTATTTCAAATGGGCCCGTTAAATACACCATATAACGCAGACGGCAGCCTGAACCCGTATCCGATGGGTACTAACCAGGTTAACCCGTTCTTAGCTTCCAACGTTGATGACTTTGAAAGGCACAATTATCTTTTCGCCAACCTGTATGGTCAGATAGATTTTCCGTTCCTCAAAGGATTAAGCTACAGGCTTAATTTCGGAAATAATGCACGAACTGATGAGCATTATTTTGCCAGCCAGTATGGTGCCGGCTTAACAGGATCAGCCTATAAAAACAGTGAACAATACTATGATTACACCCTGGATAATATACTGACCTACAACAAGAGCTTTAAAAAACATAGTATTACAGCAACATTACTTTATGGTGCCGTACAGCGTAAAGACGAATCGACCGGAGCATCAGCCAATGGTTTTACCCGCCTCACATTAGGATATAATAACTTAGGCCAGGGTACAAATCAATTTGCTACATCAAACGCATGGTCGGAGCAGCTTAATTATCAAATGGCGCGTATCAATTACGCTTATGACGGCCGTTACTTGTTAACGGGTACTGTTAGGCGTGATGGCTACTCAGGCTTTGCCGCTAATAATAAATATGCCACTTTTCCATCGGTTTCCCTGGGCTGGTTGTTTTCTGATGAACCCTTTATACATCTGCCCTGGCTTGATAATGGAAAGCTCCGGGCCTCATATGGTGTAAGCGGTAACCAAACAGCACGCTATTATTCGCTCGATCAGGTTTCAACCCAACCGGCATATGTATTTGGCGATGGGGGTACAACCCAGTACGGCCAGTATGTATCTACCTTAGCTAATCCTAACCTTAAATGGGAGCGTACCTTCGAACTTAACTTCGGTCTTGACTTTTCGATATTTAAGGGCCGGCTTTCAGGCAGCGTGGATTATTATGACCGGCATACTAAAGATCTTTTGTTTAGCGTGCAGATCCCTACCATTACAGGTTTTGGCAGCATAAATACCAACGTGGGCGAAATCTCCAATAAAGGTGTCGAAATTTCACTTTCCTCAAAAAATATCGTGGGGAAATCCTTTAACTGGAACACTACATTCGCATTTTCGCGCAACATAAATAAAGTGGTTAGCCTGTTGGGTACAGGTGATCTCGTTTCCAGCAATTTGTTTATAGGGCAATCTGTTAATGCGGTGTACGGATACAAAACCAACGGCATTTACCAGGTTGGTGAAACCCCGCCTTCGGGTTATTATACGGGAAACTTACGCATTGTAGATAATAACGGTGATGGAAAGATCACTACAGATGATCGTACCATTTTGGGCAGCGCAGATCCTGCATACCGTTTTAGTGTGCTTAACACGTTCAACTATAAAAATTTCTCCCTCAGTGCGTTCATTAATTCTGTTCAGGGCGGCAGTAATGGTTATCTCGGCAGTAATTCGCCGGCGCAGCAATTAACGGATAACAGCGTACGCTGGAACTCAATGAGTGGCATAGATTTTTGGAATCCCAGCAATCCCAATGGCCGTTATCCGATGTTCATTAACTCGCCTACAATTACCCCAACTCAATACTTCAGCCGCAGTTTTGTAAGGCTGCAGGACGTTACATTATCCTATAAAATCAATAACAGCTTTACCAAACGCCTGGGTATACAGAATCTATCCATTTTCGCCAGCGGCAAAAATATCCACACCTGGACTAAATGGCAGGGCTGGGATCCGGAAATCGCAAATGGAGGGCTAACTATCAGCGGCCGCCCATTGCTTAAAACTTATTCTCTCGGACTTAATTTGACGCTTTAATCCAACTATCATGAAGAAGATATTTTATTCAACAACTTTATTATTTATTCTCAGCACAATTTTCTCGTGCAAAAAATCATTTCTGGATGAGAAGCCGTTGGATTTCCTGAGTGGCTCAAACGCCTATCAAACTTATGCCGATTTTACTATTGCGGCCAATGATATTTACCGTGTAGTGCGCCTGGAGTTTTATACCCGTGATGAAAGCACGCCTTTTGATTATATGTTTGGCTGCGACATTGTTTATGACGGGCAACCGGCAACAGCACGCCATACGCCAATGGCTTCGGCCTATGCGCCAACCGGAAGTATCCCAACTTCGCATTGGTCGGCGTTTTATAAAATCATCTCTGAAGCTAACGCAATTATAAGTCGGGCCCCCGCTTCGGCCATGACCGACGATCAGAAAAAGCTTGTTACAGCTAAAGCAAAGTTTTTCAGAGGGTTTGCTTACCGTACGCTGGCATATCTTTATGGTGGGGTGCCATTAATTACAGAAGAAGTAACAAGTCCAAAAACCGATTTTACAAGGGCATCCAAAAGTGATGTTTATGCGCAGTGTATTGATGATTTGAAATTTGCAGTCGATAACCTGCCATCTATTAATAAGGTTTTGGATGGGGAGATTAACAGCCAGGCTGCCGGGCACTTACTGGCCGAAGTATACCTGGCCGCAGGTCAGTTTCAGAATGCTGTTGATGCATCTACCAAAGTGATCAGCGATGCCAACGTACATTTGATGACCTCAAGATTTGGTTCAAAGGCTAATGTTACCACTGGGAACGTTTATTGGGACCTTTTTCAACCTAATAATCAAAACCGGACAACCGGCGGAAATTTTGAAGGGCTTTGGGTGATCCAGCTTGAAACCGATGTACCGGGCGGGTCGTCAGTATCAACCGCAATGGGCGGTAACTACCTGCTTGAACGAAATGCAGGTCCTAACCTCTCATTGATAACAGGCGTAACGCCCAACCCTTTTTTGTGGCCTGTTGATGATTTAACAGGTGGCCGCGGTATCGGCTGGGCTATTTCTACCAGGCATTTCAGTGATGAAATTTGGGCAAGCGATTTTGATAACGATATCCGTAACGCCAATATTAACTTTGTGCGGAGTTTCACTGCAACAAATCCGGCTTCTCCTTATTATAAAAAAGTTATCTCTACCCAGGCCCCTATACCTGGCATTACCGTTCCTTCGAGACAGTTTTATGCGTACGAAGCTAAATGCACCACTCCGGGTGCACACCCTACAAATCTCATCATGAATGCATCCAACGGTTTGCTTAAAGCAACGGCAGGTGGCACCTATCTGGATCAATACATGTTCAGGCTGGCAGAAACCTATTTCATCAGGGCCGAAGCATATCTCGGCCTTAATAACCCAACCGCCGCTGCCGCCGATATCAACGCCGTAAGGGCAAGATCGAACGCCAAGCCAGTGGACCCCGCCAATGTGAATATAGATTACATACTTGATGAGCGTTTACGCGAATTGGGGTATGAGGAGAAGAGGCGGCTTACTTTAATGCGGCTGGGATTGTGGTATGACAGGGTTAAACGTTTTAATCCTTACTACAGCGATGCGCTACAAACATATAATCTGTGGCCTATCCCACAATCAGAAATGGAACGTAACAATACTGGCACGCTTATTCAAAATCCGGGATATTAATTAATTTGCCCTTGCGGATGTTAAAGGCTGGCCGATGCTTATTAATAAGAGCTGCAGGCCAGCCTTTAGTTAATTATTAGTGAATGATGAGGCTGTTGAAGGCCCTTTAGTTAGTTCTTCATTTGATGTGTGCTTTTTTTATCGAAAAAAAATCTGATGCGTACTAAACTTACTTTTTTAATATCGCTTTGGGGACTCTTGATGTGGAGTACATCTGTGGTTGTTGCACAAACAAGTAAACCAGATTCCAACTTTCATATTTACCTGCTAATGGGACAATCAAATATGGCCGGCAGGGGGCAACTATCAGAAAAATACAAAGCAATACATAACGACCGGGTTAAGGTACTGAGCAAAGACTTTAACTGGATTACTGCGCACCATCCGCTGCATTATGAAAAACCGGCTGTTGACGGCGTGGGGCCGGGTTTGTCATTTGGAATAGCGATGGCGAAAAGACATCCCGGGATCATCATCGGTTTAGTCCCTTGCGCCATTGGCGGCTCACCAATTGAACATTGGGTGCCGGGAGCATTTGACCCGCCTACCAAAACATATCCATGGGATGATGCCGCAAAGAAAATTGCTTATGCCATGAAAACTGGTGTAATCAAAGGTGTAATATGGCATCAGGGCGAATCCGACAGCCATCCCGAACTCGCTGCCGTCTATTTAAAAAACCTACAGGCACTCATTAAGCGGATCAGGGAGGTTACCGGCGATAACAATTTACCTTTTATTGCTGGAGAACTTGGGCGGTTTTATAAAGAAAACAGCACTATTAACGCTCAGTTACAAAAACTGCAGTCGCTGGTACCTTTTACGGCAGTAGTGTCATCTGAAGGACTGGTGCACAAAGGGGATACACTGCATTTTGATAGCCGGTCTGCCGATAAGCTGGGTAAACGGTACGCCAAAAAAATGCGTGAGGTACAGTCCGCATCAAATTAACTATGTATTTGATTTTTCAAATTGAGACAAATCGACAAAAAGTTGAACAGATTTTCCAGATGCCAATGGCTTACTTTGGTTTCAAAATAAATCCAATAATAAATCGTACTGCAAATTCTATTAAAGACAATATAGTCAATCGTATTTTTCAGTACACAGCTAATTTTTATGAAATTTAAGATACTAACCTTAATTATTGCAGGGGTAACTCTTACTACAGCCGCTTTTTCTCAAAGCAAGGTGATCAGTCCTGATAAAGTTTGGACAGCCGAAAAGGCTGATGAATGGTACAAAAAACAGCCCTGGCTTGTTGGTGCCGACTACATCCCGGCAACAGCCATAAATCAACTGGAAATGTGGCAGGCCGATACTTTTGATGCAGCTACCATAAACAAAGAACTTGGTTGGGCCGAAGGCATTGGGATGAATACGATGCGGGTGTTTTTGCATAGCCTTGCCTATAAAGCCGATCCCGCAGGATTTAAATCACGTATCAACCAGTTTTTGACAATTGCCGATAAGCACCACATCAGGCCGTTATTTGTTTTTTTCGACGATTGCTGGAATAAAGTGCCTCAAATTGGCAAACAGCCCGCGAAAAAATTAGGGATCCATAATTCGGGTTGGATGCAGGACCCCGGCGACCCGGCTTACAAAGAAACGTCGGGTTACCCGGCCCTGGAAACGTATGTAAAAGATATACTAAAAACCTTTTCGCACGATAAGCGCATACTACTTTGGGACCTTTACAACGAACCTGGAAATAGCGGCAAGGTAAGTACCAGCCTGCCTTTGCTTATTAAAATATTTACCTGGGCGCGGGAGGTAAATCCGGAGCAGCCTGTAACAGCAGGCCTTTGGAACTGGAGCGAGAAGTTTAGTGAACTTAACAAATTTCAGCTGGCAAACTCAGATGTTATTTCATACCATTGCTATGACAACCCTGCCGAGCATTTGCGCACAATTGAACTTCTGAAGCTTTTTGGCCGGCCTTTAGTATGCACCGAATACATGGCCAGGCCGCGTAACAGCACCTTCGCAAACACATTGCCGATACTAAAAAAACAAAATGTTGCGGCTATTAACTGGGGCTTCGTTGACGGAAAAACTAACACTAAATATGCCTGGAGTGCCCCAATGCCTGATGGTGCCGAGCCCGCATTGTGGTTTCATGAGATTTTTAAAGCCGATGGAACCCCTTATAAAAAAGAAGAAACAGATTTAATTAAAGAGCTAACAGCTGCTAAGCCGTAACTCATTAACAGGATGGTTTGAGCGTAGGCACGATTGAAATATACCGTACTACTCAAACGATATAAACATAACCAACAACTATCATTTTTTAAATTTATGAAAAATTACAAATTGATCATTAGTGCATTGGCATTGTTTTTTGCCGCTACTTCGGTAAATGCACAAACCAACGCTTCTGATAAACCGGAGCTTAAAATAAATACACTTAGCCCCGCCGAAAAAAAAGAAGGATTTAAGCTGCTTTGGAATGGCAGGGATGCAACGGGATGGCGCGCCATTTTTAAAGAAAGTTTTCCTGTAAAAGGCTGGAACATGCAAGATGGTATCCTTACAGTTCATGCTTCAAATGGAAAGGAAGAAGGCTCTGGCGGTGATATTGTAACGACCAAAGAATACTCGGCTTTTATATTAAAGTTTGATTTTAAGCTTACACCGGGAGCTAATAGCGGTATTAAGTATTTTGTTACCGAGGAAGAAAAGACCGAAAAATCGGGTATCGGCCTGGAGTACCAGGTACTGGATGATGACCTGCACCCTGATGCAAAATTAGGTAAAGATGGCGACCGCAAGCTGGCATCGCTTTACGATCTTATTCCATCAAACAAGCCAGCTTCAATCATTAAACCAATTGGCGAATGGAATAGCGGCGAGATAAGGGTTTATCCGGATAATAGGGTAGAGCACTGGCTTAACGGTGTTAAAGTAATATCCTATATCCGCGGGTCGAAAGAATTTAAAGACCTGGTAGCTGTCAGCAAGTATAAAATATGGAACAACTTCGGCCAGGCAGCTAAAGGTCACATACTGATACAGGATCACGGCAATACGGTATCATATCGCAACATCAAAATAAAAGAACTTAAGTAATCGCAATGATGGAAAATTCGAGAAGAGAATTTATAAAGAAAACAGCCATTGCGGCAGTTGGCACTTACGTTGGCATGTCGGCGAAAAGCTATGCCAATATCATTGGCGCTAATGACAGGGTACGTGTAGGCGTTGTCGGATTTTCGGATAGGTTTAAGGATACGCTGTTTCCCTGCTTTTTAAACCATAACAAAGAGCTGAATTTTGATGTTGTCGCTTTGTCCGATCTGTGGAATTATCGTCGCGGTTTAGGTGTAGAACATATAAAGCATAAAATAGGGCATGATATCACTGCCTGTAAAAATAACGATGAACTTTATGCACTCAAAGACATTGATGCAGTAATCATTAGTTCGCCGGATTTTGCACATGCCTCGCATGCTATTGAAGCAGTAGGGCATAAGAAGGACGTTTATTGCGAAAAGCCCTTTGCCGAAACAATGGATGATGCCCGGGCTGCGCTGAAAGCGGTACGCGCATCAAAACAGATCCTACAGATTGGATCACAACGCCGCAGCGGACAAAATTACCAGGCGGCAGCAGAATTTATTAAGCAAGGGAAGTTTGGCGATATCACCATGGTTGAATTGAGCTGGAACGTTAACCAACCCGGACGCTGGCGGCGGCCCGATCTCGTAGCTAAATTAAAAGAGGAAGATACTGATTGGAAACGTTTCCTGCTAAACCGGCCATATGAACCTTTCAACCCAAGGATATACCTGGAATATCGCTTGTTTTGGCCTTATTCATCCGGAATGCCCGGGCAATGGATGAGCCATCAGATTGATACGGTACATTGGTTTACCGGCTTGCCGCATCCGCGCAGCGTAACTGCCAATGGTGGTATTTATCAATGGAAAGATGGTCGCCGCAACTGGGATACCACCACCGCCGTTTTTGATTACGGCCCTTTAGATGATATGAGCAAAGGCTTTCAGGTTGTGTTTACTTCACGTATGCATAACGGCGATGAGAAACCCGCAGAGATCTATTATTCAAACGGGGGGGAGCTAAACCTGATCACCAATACCATATCCCCTCAAGGCGGATTAACTGCAAGGGCTGCTTCTGCCATGCACATGCAGCCAAATTTACTGCCGGAAGTAAAGCTTGCAGCGCCATCAGCAGCTGCGGCATCTGCCAATACCGGGGCAGATATATTGAGTTCAAACCACATGCGCAACTGGATGGAATGTATCCGGTCACGTAATGAGCCCAATGCGCCTGTTGAAGCGGGTTATCATCACTCAATCGCAAATATTATGACCAATGCAGCAGTACATACCGGCGCAAAAGCCATATTTGATGAAAAAAGTCAAGAGGTATTAGTAAATGGCAAAGTATTTAAATATTAAAAGAAAGTGGCTCGTTATAATTTTTTTGTTAAGCTATTGGATACAAGCGAAAAACGAGGCTTTAGGACAGGAACACCTCAATAAATTTCATATCGAGGGCTACTCGCAGGGCACTACTTACCAAATCACCTACTACGCGGCCGACAGCGTAGTTACACAAAAGGAAACGGATAGTTTGCTGGCGCGTTTGGATAGATCGGTATCATTGTATCAGCCCTCGTCGCTGATCTGTAAGTTTAACAAGTCTGCAAAAGGTATAATTATTGATGAGCATTTTAAAGTGCTTGTAAAAAAGGCACTCGAAATAAATAAGGCTACAAATAATAAAGTTGATATCACTGTAAAACCCCTGGTTGACGCCTGGGGTTTTGGAGTAAAAAAGCCTGCGAAATTTCCGGATAGTGCGGCTGTGAAAAATATTTTGAAAAACGTAGGCAGCGATAAGATCTGGTTAAAGGGACTGTTCCTGCACAAAAAAAAGCCTGGAGTACAAATAGATTTAAACGGCATTGCCCAGGGTTACGCAGCCGACTTGCTTGCCAATTTTTGTGAGCAGCGGCACGTTCTTAACTACGTTGCGGAGATTGGAGGCGAACTGCGCATAAAAGGCCACAAGCCCGACGGCGAGCAATTTAAAATAGGCATTGAAGCCATTGACGGAAATGACATAAACCCAGGCCCGCTGCGGAAGATAATTGAACCCGGAGACGGCGCTGTTACCACATCAGGTAATTATCGTAAGCATTTAGAAGCAGGAGGCAGGCAAATTTCTCATATTATGGATCCTAAAACCGGCTATCCTACCCAAAATGAAATGATCAGTGTTACTGTTTGGGCAAAGAACGGCATCACAGCCGATGGGTACGACAATGGCTTTATAGCTATGGGACTGAAAAATTCACTTCGGTTTTTGGCCGGCAAAACGGATATTGGCGCTTATATTATTTACAAAAAGCCCGACGGAAGTATTGCTGATACAGTAACCGCAGGTTTTAAAGGTTATATAAAATTGAAAAAATGAAAAGAAGGATTTTTCTTAAAAATACTGGGCTAATGGCTGGAGGCCTTTTACTAAGTCGCATGGACGCAGCGCAGGCAGCGGGGACTGATGCTTTGAAGATTGGTGTTATTGGCTGTGGAGATCGTGGCAAAGGCGTGATGCAGGTAATGAACCAGATGCCTGATAAATTTAAAATTGTAGCAGTATGTGACGTTTTGGACTTTCGTTTAACCGAAGCTCAAAAACTCAGTAAAGGGTCCCCTTATAAACAATACGCCGATTACAGGCAGTTATTGGATGATGCCGCTGTAGATGTGGTATTAATTGCCGTTCCGCTTAATATGCATTATCCGGTGGCTACAGCGGCACTTAAGGCAGGTAAGCACCTGTACCTTGAAAAAACAATGACCTATGATATTGACCAGGCCCTGCAATTGGTAAAGCTGGCCAAGAGCAGACCTAAACAGATTGTTCAGGTTGGTCACCAGTATCGTTATTCGCCGCTTTATTACAGGGTTAAGGAAATGATAAACAAAGGATACCTTGGGAAAATCACCCAGATTGATTGCCGCTGGGACAGAAACGGAAGTTGGCGCAGGCCGGTGCCAGACCCCTCACTTGAAAGGCAGATCAACTGGCGCATGTATAAGGAATATTCAGGTGGTTTGGTTGCAGAATTATTATCACACCAAATTGATTTTATTAACTGGGCATTTGATACCCATCCCACCGAATTTCACGCAATGGGCGGCATCGATATCTACAAAGATGGACGTGAAACCTATGATAACGTGCAGGTGATGATGCGATATCCGGAGCAAGGAATAGTTGGCAACTTTGGTGCAACCTGCGGAAATGCCCGCGATGGCTTTTTATTTAAAATAAAAGGGGATTTAGGCACCGTTTCTATGTTGACAGATCAGGGAATGTTTTATCCGGAGAAGCAACTACTCAAAGAAAAAGGGCTGGTTGATGGTGTTACAGGAGCAACCAGGATCACGTGGAACAAAGAAGGAGGGACGCCAATTCTTCCTGAGCCAACTAAAGATGGTACATGGTATGCCCTCAATGCTTTTTTTGAGAAGATACAGTCGGGACAATTGCCTGATTCAAATATATTTACCGGCTCCAGAACAGCTATCTGTGTTCATCTTGCCAATCGGGCCTTGTATAATAAAGAAATAGTTAACTGGAAAGATGAATATACAGTGAGTTGATACTATTATTCCGTAAACCAGCCTATGCAGCTTTTAACGGTTAAATAATTGAAATTTTCAGTAATCCTTGTTGGTGAAACATTTTATTTTTTGAAACGCTGCGAAGCAACTATGAAACAAAAAAAGGCTTTTACGATATCGTAAAAGCCTTTTTTGTTTCAAGTGTCGCGTCCTGAAATAAGTTGACACTCAAGTTGACTTATATGGAAAAACGAACAAAGAATGTAAGTAGGCGCAGTCAGCGCGATTACAGCCTTGCCTTTAAGTTGCAGGTCGTGCAGCAGGTTGAAAAAGGCGAACTGACCTATAAAAAGGCTCAAAAACATTACGGGATCCAGGGAAGGAGTACGGTATTGGTTTGGTTAAGGAAACATGGTACCTTAGATTGGACATTACCCAAACAGTACACCTTGGAAAACGATCGGGAACTTAGTCCGGAACAGCGGATCAAACAATTAGAAGCAGCATTAAAAGATGAACAGGACAAGAACCTGATCTACAAGACCATGTTCGATATCCTGCAGCAAGAGCACGGTGTTGCATTGCCAAAAAAGTCTTTGCCCAAGCAATCCAAAGGCTCAAAGCCAAAGGAATAGTGAGCCTGTCAAAGGCTTGCAGGTTGTTTGGGATCAGCCGTCAGGGCTATTATCAAAAGCAGCAGCGCATAGAAAAGCGTTTAAAAGAACTTAGCCAGGTAAAAGCGGATGTGATTAAAGAACGAATCCATTTGCCCAGGTTGGGTACGCGTAAGCTTTATCATCGTTTAGGTAAACAGATCAGAAGCAAGGGAATAAAGATAGGCAGAGATGCTTTATTCGATTTTCTGCGTTCGGAACATATGCTGATCAAACCAAAGCACTCTTATCATAAAACGACGAACTCCAAGCACTGGTTACATAAGTATCCTAACTTACTTAAACACAGGAAAGCGGCAACGAGGCCTAACGAAGTATGGGTAAGCGATATTACTTATATCGACACTAAAGCAGAGACCGCATATCTTAGCTTGATCACTGATGCTTATTCAAGAAAGATCGTAGGATATCATCTGCATCATAGCTTGCACACAGATGGTGTGGCTGCTGCCATGCAAATGGCTGTCAGACATGAGCAGATCAAAGCGCCATTGATACATCATTCGGATAGAGGTTTGCAATATTGCTCAGCACAATATCAGCAGTTGTTGGCCAAACATCAGATTACCCCATCTATGACGGATGGATATGATTGCTATCAGAATGCTTTGGCAGAACGCATCAACGGCATTATTAAAAACGAGTTCCTGGTGGTTAAACCAGCAGATATACAGCAGGCAAGGGTAATGATTGCAGAAGCTATTAAACTTTATAACTGTCGAAGGCCTCATTTGGCTTTAAATTATCAAACACCACAATTTGTACATCAACAAAAAATCCTTGCTGGTATCGACCAACAAGGACTATCTTTAAATCATTAATTTCTGTCAACCTATTTTAGGACGACTCAAAGGTACCCCCACTTGGATTATCTTCGAACGACTTTATGCAAAATCTAAAGGTAATTTTACATATGTTACTACTGTGAAGGAGGTAGATTTTGCAGGGGGAATTTTAAGAATATTGCTTTTTTTATCTCACAAATAACTGTTAATCAAATATATAAAAAATATAAAATCACTCGCATGAGCAGTTCGATGAGCATCTGCATCGCACAATTTTGCTGCAGGAGAACGGATTAGGAATGCTAAACCCAACAGGATTAAATTTACTAAAGAATTGTTAGTTGAAAAACTTGAGGTTTTGTATTGGCAAAAATAATACGTTTCGACGCTCTCAGACACTTAAATGAAAAGAGAAAAGCTTGAAGCAAAATATTGAGGCTTTTTGCTACATTTAGAATTGAAGACTATCAGCATTCACTTAGTAAATAGTTTTCTCAATGAACTAAAATCAATCTACTAATGATATTTTCTAAAAAGAACCTATCTTTTATCAAGGGCACTGAAAAATTCTATTAGACAAAACAGGGTTGAAAATTTAGGTTTTCAACCCTGTTTTTTTTATTTTAAGGTGTCGAAAGAAAGACATCAAGATGCTTGCCCAACAACAACAAATCCAGTTCAGCGTATTTTCAGGCTTATATGATCTGATCGTTCCGAAAGACAATCTTTTGCGGAAGATCAATGACCTGGTAGATTTTACCTTTATCTATGATGAACTGGTCACCAAGTATAGCATTACCAATGGCAGGACAGCCGCAAGTCCTGTACGGATGTTCAAATACTTGCTATTAAAAACGATCTACACCGTTTCAGATGTCGATGTGGTGGAACGTTCGCAATATGATATGTCTTTCAAATATTTCCTGGAGATGTCCCCGGAAGAAGGCGTTATCGATCCAAGTTCATTGACCAAGTTTAGAAAGCTGAGGCTGAAGGATAATGATCTTTTAAACCTACTTATCAATAAGACAGTGGCCATAGCCATTGAAAAAGGGATCATCCGCAGTAAGTCCATCATTGTTGATGCCACACATTCTCTGTCAAGGTCAAACCCCTATTCAGCATTGGAAGTATTACGGGAGCGCTCGAAACTGCTCCGCAAAGCGGTATATGCTATCGATGAAGATATGAAGGTAGGTATGCCGGAAAAGAACACTACGGACGAATTGGAAAAAGAATTGGCCTATTGCAGCGCATTGGAAAAGTATATTGAAGCTGATGAGCCTTTATGCCAAATACCTGCGGTAAAAGAAAAGCTGAACTTATTGAAGGAGACGGTGGCAGATACGCAGGAGCATTATACGCTATCCAAAGACAAGGATGCCAAAACAGGCCATAAATCAGCTGATAACTCTTTCTTTGGTTACAAGACCCATTTGGCGATGACCGAAGAACGCATTATTACCGCTGCGGTGGTCACCTCGGGTGAAAAAGGCGATGGTCCGGAACTCCCCAAACTTTTGGAGATCAGCCAGGAAAATGGTATTCAGGTAGAAACGATCATTGGGGATTCGGCTTATTCAGGAAAAGAAAATCTTGAAATGACAAGCGAACAAGATATTAAGATAGTGGCTAAACTAAACCCTATCATCACTCAAGGGGGCATAAAAGAAGAAGACAAATTCGATTACAACAAAGACGCAGATATGTTTGTCTGCCCCACAGGGCACCTGGCTATCCGAAAGGCTCGACAGGGAAAGAAGAACAGAGGGAAAAACCAGGCAAACACTTATTAATTTGATGTTGAAAAATGCAAAGTATGTCCATTAAGGGATGGTTGCTACAAGCCGGGGGCAAAAACCAAAACCTACTCCGTCAGTATCAAATCTGATATGCACTTGCAGCAAATGGCTTTTCAGGAAACGGCAGAATATAAAGAAAGCATCAAACACAGGTATAAGATCGAAGCGAAGAACAGTGAACTGAAAAACGTTCATGGCTATGATCGGGCGATAGCCTATGGCATCGAAAATATGCAAATCCAGGGCGCATTAGCCATCTTCACCGTCAATCTGAAAAGGATTATCAACCTGATCGGATAAACCCAAGCTAAAATGGCTGCTTAGTTGTAAGTTCTGACGAAACTGATCACCTGATTCAGCGTCACTTTGACCAGTTAAGTAACGTCCATTTCGGGCACCAAATCCCTCCAATCAACCTTCTTTTAACTAGATTTATAGTTAACTTTATTGATAGGAAACATCCGACTCTACACTACGTTTTTTTCTCATGGAATCTCCCTTAAGTTCTATCCGGTGCGCGTCGTGTAGGATCCTGTCAAGTATGGCGTCAGCGATCGTTTTTTCTCCGATGACTTCGAACCATTTACTGACCGGTAACTGGGAAGTGATGATCAAAGAGGTCTTGCCATGCCGGTCCTCTATGAGCTCCATGAGGGCTGCACGGCTCTGGGCATCAAAAGGCTGTATTCCGAAATCGTCAAGGATAAGTACCTGTTGCCTTTCGAACTTAGCGAGTTCCTTGATCTAGGAGCCGTTTGCTTTAGCCATTTTAAGTTTGGCAAAGAGTTTAGGAGTACTTGTATAGAAAACTCTGTAACCCAATATACAGGCCTGGTATCCCAAAGCCGTGGCCAGATAACTCTTTCCTATACCAGTGCTCCCGGTAACTATAATATTTTCGAAACGGTCAATGAAATTACATTCAGCAAGACGCTGTACCTGGTTACGGTCCAAGCTGCGGCTGGCATGATAGTTCACATCTTCGATGGAGGCCTTATAGCGGAATTTGGCGTAGAGGATGGTACGTTCGATCTTCCGGTTCTGGCGATCATCCCATTCAGCGTCCACTAACTGGGCTAATAGTTCATCTGCCGTGTAATCATTTGTTTTACCTCCTTCCAGGCTGGTTTTAAAGGCATGGAACATGCCATAGAATTTCATTTTACGCAGTTTGTCTAATGTATTGTTATTCATGATGGTATGGGGTGTACGTATAGGTCTCAAGATTATTTGTAATCGCCACGGATATTATCGTGGCAGGGCATCGGGAGTTCGTCCGCGAAAATGCTTTCCTCATAGTTGTCCATCTTGTTTTCCAGGATAGATTGTATGGTTTTGTAGTTGAAAACGCCAAAGCTGTTAGCGCGCTGGCAGGCCATGATCAGACGGTCATTACCGATCTTTTTGGCAAAGCTGAGTACCCCCAGACAGGATTTGTAGGCCTGTTCCGGAAGCTGCTTCTTTTCGAGGATCTGAAGGATAAAGTACCGGACATCTTCGTGAATACCGGCTGCCCAATTGAGGAACTTATCCGGAGTCCATTCGCTTTGAAAGCGGTGAGTACTGGCCATGTGTTCTTTGTCTGTTGTATAGTCGTATGGAGCCTTATCACGTTTATGGGTGACGATACGTTCATAGTTGGAAAAGATCTCTACGGTTGTCCGCGAGTACAGGAGTTTAACCCGCCTGCCGATATAACGGTAAGGCACACTGTAATAGTGTTTGTCCGGTCCAAGGTTAACGTGACCGTTCTTGATCACCCGGGCGTGGAACAGCTTCTTGAACTGGTAACGCTGCACAGGTAACGGAGCCAGCTCCTGCTTTTCGATCTCTTGAAACTGCATTCTGCGGCTGTAATTGCGTCCCTTTAGCATTTGAGTATTGTGCAGCTCGATCGCCTCGTAGATAGCCTTGTTCAGGTCGTTCAGCGTATGAAAGACCTCTTTACCCAGCGGCAGGTGCAGTTTAGTGTAAAGGATCTTGACAGCCCCCTCTACGAGTGCCTTATCCCGCGGACGATAGGCTCGCGCGGGAAGCACCGTTGCCCCATAATGGTCGGCGAAGTCTTCGAATGTTTCGTCGAGCGTAGGCTCATAACGATTGCTCTTCGTGATGGCTGCTTTGAGGTTGTCAGGTACAATTACAGCAGGTATGCCGCCGATGTAATGCATGGCATTCTCACAGGCTGCGATAAAGTCTTCCTTCTGCTGGGTAGGTACAGCTTCTGCACAGGTAAGCTGACTGTCACCCAATATGGCTTCAAAGACCTCCACCGCAATGATTTCACCGGTCTCCTTATCCGTGAGGTGAAGCTTCTCCCCGGTAAAGTCAACATATAGCTTATCTCCTGCTTTATGATCCATATGCATGGTAGGATTCACCCGGGCCTTCCACTGATTGAAATAGAAGCAGAACTGGCTGTATTGATAACCGTCAGGAAACTCTTTGATATAGGCCTGCCAAAGGATAAAACGGGTCATGCCTGTTCGCTTGAGTTCCTTATCGACATGGGGGAAATAACGTACCATGCATTGCATTCGTGGAGAAGGCGGATGTTCTTTCGCTTTTCCGAAGAAATCCTCAAGTTCCCGGTCACTCAGGGCGTTTACTTCTTCAAAGCCGAATCCAGAGTTGCTAAATTGCGTCAAATACTTTTTGACAGTGTTGCGGGATGCGTCCGCCTGCGCAGCGATCATCATGATACTGCGACCCTGGCTGTGCATCTTTAAGATCTTTCTTATCTACTCATGCTGATGTTGTGGTTAGCCATTCTTTAGGTTCATATGGTGCCCTCAAAAGGCTGGTTCGTCCTACAACGTTTTGCCGCGATCAGGGGTGGTCAGTTTGTCCGGAATGCCCTGGTCAGTCCGGGCCGGAACGGGTGGTCACCGGTTTGCGGAATGAACTGATCAGTTTCATCAGAATCTCCACTGAAACCCAATAAAACAATTGATCTGAAAGCGGCACCCTGCGATTATTGCAATAGTGAGGAGATCTTTACGTCAAAAGCACTCTCCAAAAAAATCATTGATTTAAACTTTTCAGGAAGAGGGATCAAAGTATTCGTTACACAATACCATTCATATAGGTATAAGTGCCTGAACTGTAAACTTGGGTTTGTACCGGACGGTTATCCGGCAGGTAAGATAAAACTGGGTCACAATTTAATCGTATGGGCGGTATACCAGCATATAGTTAACAAACAGGGCTTCGGGGTAATAGAGCATAACTTCAGAGATTTTTTTCATTTGTCTTTATCAAGTTCGACCTTCTTCGCATGTAAAGATTATTTTGTCAGGTACTATGAAACGACTTACCAAAAGCTGCTGGATAACATTGTCAAAAGTGCCGTTTTATATGTCGACGAAACTCCTTTCACTATGCAATTCGAGAAAGGATACGTATGGGTGTTCACCAATGGCACCGAAGTTATCTCCATATATAAACCAAACAGGGAGGCTGCTTTCCTCAGGGAATTTTTGAAAGAATTTACTGGAGTGCTGGTTACAGATTTATAACGGGTATGATTCCATCAATTGCCGGCAGCAAAAATGCCTGATACATCTAATACGGGATTTTAATTCGGACTTGATCAGAAATCCGTTTAACGAGGAATTTAAGCAGATTGCAAAAGGCTTCACGATGCTTTTGCAAAGAATTATCTCGGCTATTGACAGATTTGGATTGCAAAAATATCATCTTAACAGGTACAAAAAGATGCTACTGTATATTTTTCCAAAATACTGTCACAGGTCTGCCAAACCGAAATAGCGCAGCAGTATCAGACGAGGTTAAAAAAGAACCGTGATAGTTTATTTGAATTTCTTAATCACGATAATGTGGCTTGGAACAATAGTAATGCGGAGCACGCGATAAAAATACTGGCTCTGCATACGAATAAAGATATTAATTCTTTTCGGAAATCAAGGATTGACGGATATTTAAAAATTATGAGTATTTATCAAACCTGTGAATATAAAAATTTAAGCTTTTTGAAGTTTCTGCTTTCGAAAAAAAAATCTGATTAACCGAAATACTTGATCGTTTGTTGCTCAATATCTTTTGCCTTTTAATATTTAAAAAAGAATCAGAGCGGGAATCGAACCAGAACTTTAAGTCCTTAAATTATAGCACATTATAAAATTTAAAAGATTATTCAACGATTTATACAAAAGTGTATTTGGCCATTAATCGTCATATTACAATATATACAAAATAGTGGGTTTGAGACGAAATCGGAAACGATATTATTTATAATAATTGAATGATGGGCTCGAACTGTATCCATTGTTACCATATACTAGGGGATAATCATTGTTTGGACGGGATATGAAATATGTAAATCTTTCTGATTATCAATATTGTATTGAAGGTTAAAAAGTAGTCAGGCTAAATCAAATCCAAGTTTTTTCAATGAAATGACCTACACTTTACCGATGTGGGCGTAGCAGTTACCGGAATGATCTTTAAAAGTGAATTTTTATGGGAGCATATCATTAAGCAAAAAGGGATAGGGAAGTTTTTAATACTATATCACACCAATAAATTTAGAAATTTTATTAACAAGTCACAGTTAACACAAGAGGAATTGCTTTTTATAAAATCAAAAATAGCAAAGAAATAATTTGAGATAGACCTATTTATCCTGATAAAGTTACAGTATGGTTCAATTAAAAGCGGGTTAGATATTTCAAATCGACCTCACTCATCAAACAGAGTGGCTAAACGTTTCGGGTCGTCTAAAAATTGGTTCGTGGGGCCGTCGGATTTGAGTACTATTTTAGGCAAGTTGTCAATTTTATTGACAACTTTTTTACAGGTAAGCGGTGTGATACTTTAATAGTTGCCTATTTTTCTATATGTTCAGAAGAGCATTAAAATAATTTTTGAAAAGAATGATATTTAGAAATTGCTTGCAACTTTCGTTTAATTAATATCTTTGGGACAAATATTACTTATCTAAACCATCACAACAATAATGAAACAATTAAACTTCACCGTGCTAATTTCGGCATGGCTCTCACCGTTACTGAACCAGCCAACATATCATTCTTTGTTAATGGGACTAATGTTCGTTAAACAGAATAAAAGATTAATGAAATTGGAAGGAATGATGATTTCAAAATAAAGACCTTTTTAAGTGGAATGCAAAATCGTCATACAGTATCCCGACGGTTATAGATTCAAAAATCCAACACAAAATATTAGAATACGGAACAATGAACAAATTAATCTTAACCGGAATCTTCATCACTGGAACTTTAAACAGTGTATTTGCCCAGCAATGGACCACAAACGGCGACCATATCGGCAACACCAATGTGGGTAGTGTTGTTATTGGCAGCACCAGCCCGGCTGTTATAAATAGCGCGGCTGCACTTTTCCCCGGAGTCACGCCAAAATTAAATATTTTGACCGGACAGGGTACAGCCCCTTTTTCCGAAGTGGTAACCATGTATCACCAGGGGGTAAGCGTCGATGCTGTTCCGCGGCAGATGGGCTTTTTGATGAAGCTTTCTACCGAATCGACAACCGAGACCAGCAAAATGGGCGGGATGATACTTGAAAGTAGTAACGGCTACGGCAATAACCCGTCACTTAGTTTGGTAACCGGTAATGCTCGCCGGCTTTCTATTGATTACTATGGTAATGTCGGTATAGGCACTACAACCCCAACAGCTTCTCTTGAGGTTAACGGGGGCGGACGCTTTACAGGTAGTAACCCGCTTGGGGGGATCGGCGCCGGAATTGAAGTGTATTATAATACCAATGGAGGTTTTTTTCAGACCTTTGACCGAGCCGCCAGTACTTTTCTTCCGCTCAGTATCCAGGGTAGCAGTATCAATTTTAGCAATAGCGGCGCTTCAATCTCTAATCCTTCTTTAATAATAAAGGGAGGTAATGTTGGTATCGGTACGCCATCTCCTGTTTCTACTTTTCAGGCAGGCAACACCTTTCAAAAATTCAGCGCTGGAAATGCCGGGGGAGTAAATCTTAATTACGGCACATCATATATGGGATTCAATGCTGCCCGCACCGGGAGCGGATCAACTGCAAGCTGGATAATTGACGGCGATAACTCTCACAATGGTGCAGGAGTTATCTATGGGGATGTTTCCGGCAATATTTACTTTGCCCCTTTACCTTCTGCCGGTACCTCACAAAGAACGCTCACCGATCTTGATATCAAAAATAGCATTACATTTAGGGTTGCCAATGACGGGGTGACTTATGCAAAAGCAATAACCGTGCAAATAGCGGTGGCGCCCGATTATGTATTTAAAAAAGATTATAAACTGCCCAGGTTGAATGATGTGAAACAGTATATCGACCAAAATCAGCACCTCCCCGAAATACCTTCTGCCCGGGAAATGGAAAAAGATGGGATGAACGTTGGCGAAATGAACAAGTTGTTGCTGAAGAAAGTTGAAGAGCTAACGCTGTATATGATAGAAAAAGATAAGCAAATTAATGCGTTGCAAAAAAGAGTTTCATCATTGGAAGCTCATCAGAAATAATCATTATGAAAAAGGAAATACTTTGAGCAATTGACTTAAAAACAAATGTATTTAATCGCTTGATTTGCGGAATTTTAAATGATCTCATATAAGACTCGGCGGAGGGTTGGAAACAATTATCACATTCTTGTTGCTTCTATTTCAATGCGGTGTATCTTCAATAAATCATCAGATAACCTAATGGGGCGCCTTGAAAATAAACCAAACACTGCTTTGACTTTTATCAGCATTCATGTACAAAAGAAAGCGAACTTGCCACTAAATTCAAAAGTCAATCGCATGATTCTATATAAAAAAGTTCACTTTAAGAATTTTCCAATATAGTATACATTAACATTGTAAGAACAAACACTTGCAACAAGTAAGTATTGTTTAAAATTGGCGAAAAAATAAGTACTAGAGTTCGTATAAATTGCGTACTAGGCTATTCAGAAAGCTGCTTATCGTCGGGCACGGTTTCTAGTCTAAAGCTTATTCCTGCTTATGACTGAATTGATAGAATATAAACCCAATACGAATTTTTCAACGGACAGTTATTTAGTTAAAATGAACGATTGCTTGCTGGTATTTCGTCGTTGCCAAAGTATATGGATATTTGCCTGCTAGACAGCTTCTAAGGTTGTCGTTAAGGATAATAATTTAATAATATGAATATTGAAAAGTTGCTTTTGTATAAAAATATAATTAATTATATTTGGCTGACCTTGCAAAATGTATATGAGAACCTTATCGCAGTATCAAAACAATTCTCCTCGAGTTTCATTTGGACTTATTCGATTTAAGATTTTTTTCAGAAATGTTTAACTCAATTTTACGGGGCTCAACTGCCGTTGTAAATCCGAAATCATACTAAATTGGATATTCCTCACCATATTGACCCTTGTTGGCCAAATTGGTTTTGACCACTTTTAGTTATCTGAATCAAATAGTTGAGAATGTAAATGAATTGGTGAAGAGGGGGCAACTAAAATGGTTTTTCCAGCTAAGCGGTAGTACTCCCAGGCAACTGCCGGTGGTATCAGGTCAATCACCCCTACAAGCGTTCCGCAGGCCTTAGACCTGATCAGGTGTACCTGATTGCGGCCGGAATAAAAGTTAGGTAAAGCCGCATTCAGCCAGTTTCTGGCTGAATCTATCGAATGTAATTTTCTCCGGCAGGAACTGCAAGGTATGCTCGTCAGTCAGTAATTGGTAGATCTCTGCTGCCAGTTGTTCATAATGCCGAATATCCCCGGCACCCAGGGGATCGATACGGTAGGCTTTACTTTCTATAACTGTCATATACAGAAACGCAGGATAATGGCTTTTGCGATCGCCTGAACCAATTCGGCAGGCACCTCACCGGCCGGATCTTTCCATTGCCAGCTTTGCCCGCTTTTAATAATCGTATGCGCCGCACTGCCCAACAATAGATCGATCTCCGTTGTTGCGCGGGTAACCGGCCCATTATTCAAGATCCTGAAAGAGTGATCTTTATTTTCAAAATGAAGGCGTAACAATTGTCCCATAACAGCGGACCGAAAATTAAAGGATTTTCTTATTCCTTCCAACGATTTTTAAATTCCGATCGACCGGAGTAACTCGTTCATCTCTTTCTGATGCCCCGTAATTTGCCCCGCCACTTCTTCCTGTTCTTCGATATCCAGCACGTTGCCGTCATAAATTGGACATTCCGGAGGCATTGATCAACGCGTTCCGTTACACTTTGACCATGCTAACTTGCTGGTTTAAATATTGACAATTAATATCCATCAACACAATTCCTTGGTCCAAAACATGCGGAATAGCATGATCAAGTAAACCGGAATGCCCAGTTTATACTAATCCAAACTTTACAGATAGCCAGTATGATGGTATCCTTACTGCCGATGGTAGCGAGGCGGCTGTTTTCAGTAATTTAACTCCTGGACGGTATTATGTAAAGGCCATTGGATATGCGAACCAGATGAAAGTTCAGGGAGACTCTATTGCCCCTGTGTTACGCCCGCTATAGGGGGAACGCGTCTAACTTTATAATTGATGTTCGATGATAACAGGCATTTGATACTCCGGTTTATGAATATGGCTTACCCCTTCGATTTTTTTAAGATCAGGATTGTTCCAGCTGAATATCTTGCAACAAATCAAGGTCTGTTTTTAAATTCGGAACTACAATTTCAAGTTTCTCCTGCTGAAAATATAACACCTTACCATCCTGCGACTCAATTCGAGACGAGTAATGATATAAAGGTAAACGGAAAAACCTCACACGTCGGTAGGTATAGTTTTATTTACAATTCCAGGTGGAAAGGAATGGAAAATGATCTTTAATTCAGCAGCAGGTATACCCGGTATTAAAGAGGATGGTTCAACTACCGACGATCCCGCGAAGGAGGTTATAGTTGTAACTACCAAACCAGTGAAATCAGCGACGATGAATGACCGGTTTAAAATAGAAGTGAATGATAAAGGCTTTACATTACTTTGGGAGAATTTAGAAGTTCGGGTGAAGGTGAAAGCCAATTAATTAAAAAGGCTGGACATTAAATTCCAGCGTTTTCTTATTTTATGCAGCGCCTTTTAATTTTGTGGAGATTTTAATGACTTGATTTATAACTGCGGCTTGAATTTCATCAATTATTGACCAATCCTTCGGCAGGTATAAATCGGTAACCGCGTTCACATCGTCAATATGGTTTAAAGCCAGTGCTACATCATCCACGGGGAATCTGCACTTATTACGTGCTGTATCGGCGAAAGCGTGCCTCGCATCATAGAATTCAAGCTCTACATATTTTAAGATTTTTCCAATCCTTCTCATTCCAAATGCTAAAGCCTGGTCAAGAGCGTTGTGAGTAGAGTAGCGCGTTGACAAAGCGCCTGCATACTTCAAATACAAAGGCCTCGCAAGTTCCACCAATTTGATGCTTATAAATGCATCATCGGTTCTCCTTCCTGCCGTTTTAGAGCGGGAGTATTCAATTCTTTTTGGTAGGATATCTACTTTGTTGAGTTTGTACATATCAACTGCATTCATCCCACACATATAAAAACTAAGCATGAAAAGATCCCGCGCAAGTTCAACACGTGTGTTTTTTGGCAATGGCAAATCTCGGATGGCTATGATTTGTTGAACAGTTAATTTCTTTTTCCTTCTTGGCTTGTATCGCTTGATCTTGAATTTTTTAAAGGGATAATGCTTCACGATTACAATACCCATATCCTCATCATTGTAATGATCCTTATTATTATTGAAAAGGATTCTCAAGTCTCTAAAATGGCAGTGAATCCCATTATCAGTTAAACCAGGCTCATGAGTTGTTACTTGTTTTTGAAATTGATTTGGACGTTTTAAAATTCTTAGACGCTTTAATATGCTTCGTATTTCAAAAGCATTTTGGCAGTAATTGCCGTGATTGGGACAAAATCACTTTTGAAATAGTCAACAAGACCGTTTACGACGGTTGTCATATTGCCAACGCTTGACGTTCTATTCAATTCACGTAGCTCATCAATTCGTGGCCGACCGTAGGAGATTACGTTTATATCTTCTGGCTTAATTTCTTCAGCCTTTGGCTTTTCTACCTCATTGAGTTTTTCGGAGAGTTTCCAAACATCCAGATGATCGTATTTCGTCCCAAATGAATTAAGTTTTTTGCGGTATTTTTCGACTTCATCAATTAATTGCTTAAGCATGAAATTGTCTTTGATTGCAAAACTTTTATCTAATTGTTTGCGGTTAAATGATAAACGGTATCCATATAAGTGGATTTTTGTTTGTGGGTTAATTTAATTTTTACATTCCACGTATTGTCTTCTTTTTTGTGGTGTGGTAAAATAATTCGTTTTAAGGTCGCCATTTCCATACAGCTTTGCGACGAAATGTTTTACAAAGCGCGGCGTTGTAAAACATTTTCGTCAAATTCAACAAAAAAACCTGTTTAACTGGCCCTGACCTGTTCAAGACGATATGGAAATTTCCGCGGCCAAAATGGCCCTGGGGTATAAAAAAAGCCCTTTTTTCTTCGAAAAAGAGCTTTTAAAATTCAGTGACCCCGGAGAGATTCGAACTCTCGACCCAATGATTAAGAGTCATTTGCTCTACCAGCTGAGCTACGGAGTCAGGATACCAGCTTTTGCTGGGCTGCAAATATGCACATTATTTTCTTTTTGCCTATTAAAAATGCTTGCTGTTAGTAATTATTTAATCGGTTAAATGTAAAAAATATTCGATCTCGATCAATCTGTCTGTATAAAGATGGCTTCCTTTTATACTTCTTAAAGCACCTTTGAGTATTTTTAATAGCAAATTCGCAACAAAATGCAAGATTTCTTGTTGAAATTACAACAAAATCTGTTTACATTGTAAAACTTAAAGCCTACTCCTATGAAAAAAAGAAAATCATTGAAAATTGACAAACTGCATTACGAAAGTGTTCTTAAAGACTTCATTGCGCAAAATGGCTTAAATGTTCAATATTCGTACACTAAAGATCATTTTTACCTCTTTGCCGATGAATCTACCATCAATCAGCTCGAAACGCAGGCTACAACGCATAATTTGTAAAAAGAAAAAGGCCAGAAGTTATAACACTCCGGCCTTCCTTTATTCATAGCTGCTTTATTACATTAAGCTACAGCGTAAAGATCTTCCTGTTGTTTTTGTACTACAGGGCTGTTGATATATTCATCATAGGTCATAAGCTTATCAATATAACCGCTTGGTGTCAATTCTATAATACGGTTAGCTACAGTTTCAACCAATTCATGATCTCGCGAAGTAAACAGAATAGTTCCGCGGAAATCTTTCATGCCGTTATTAAGCGCCGTGATCGATTCCAGGTCAAGGTGGTTGGTTGGCTCATCAAACATCAAAAGGTTGGCTTGCTGCAGCATCATACGGCTAAACATGCAGCGCATTTTTTCGCCACCTGAAAGCACACTGCACTTTTTCATCACCTCTTCGCCCGAGAAAAGCATCCGGCCTAAAAAACCGCGAATAAACTGATCATCCTTTTCGCCGGGCGAGTATTCGCGCAGCCAATCAATCAGGTTATCATTTTTACCATCGAAATATTCGCTGCTATCATTTGGGATATCGGCAGCATTTATGGTTACGCCCCATTTAAAGGTACCGGTGAAATCCTTATCGCGGCCTGTTAAAATATTGTAGAAGGCGGTAGTTGCCAAACTGTTTTGCGACAGGATAGAGATCTTATCACCTTTGTTTACCGTGAAAGTAATATTATTGAAAATTTGTTCGCCATTAAGCGTCTTACCAAGGTTTTCAACTGTCAGGATCTGGTCACCAGCTTCGCGGCCCAGGTTATTGAATATAATGCCCGGGTATTTACGGTTTGACGGCTGAATTTCATCCAGGTTGATCTTATCCAATGCCTTTTTACGGCTGGTAGCCTGTTTTGATTTTGATGCGTTGGCACTAAACCTGCGAATGAACTCCTGAAGCTCTTTAACTTTATCTTCAGCTTTCTTATTCTGCTCAGCACGTTGTTTTAGGGCTAACTGACTCGATTCATACCAGAAGGTATAGTTACCGGTATAAATGGTCATCTTACCAAAGTCGATATCTACCACGTGGGTACAAACCGTATCAAGGAAGTGCCTGTCGTGAGATACGACAAGTACAACAGCCTCATATGAAGCCAAGAAATCTTCCAGCCAGCTAATGGTATGGATGTCCAAATCGTTGGTAGGCTCATCCAGCAACAGGATATCGGGTTTGCCGAACAATGCCTGGGCTAATAACACACGTACTTTTGGGGTATTATCAAGGTCTTTAACCAGTTGATAATGGAATTCTTCTTTAATACCAAGATTACTTAACAGGGTAGCAGCATTGCTTTCAGCATTCCAGCCGTCCATTTCTGCAAAAAGATTTTCCAGCTCACCGGCGCGTTCGCCATCGGTATCGCTAAAATCTTCCTTCAGATAAATAGCGTCTTTCTCTTTCATGATGGCATACATTTCCTTATGGCCCATCATCACAGTTTCAAGAACTGTAAACTCGTCAAATGCGTAATGGTTTTGGCTCAAAACAGCCATACGCTCGCCGGGAGTGAAACTCACCGAGCCGCTGGTTGGGTCAATATCACCCGAAAGGATCTTCAGGAATGTGGATTTGCCAGCACCGTTGGCACCGATAATACCATAACAGTTGCCTTGTGTAAATTTCAGATTAACGTCTTCAAACAAAGTCCGCTTACCGTAACGTAAAGAAAGATTGGATACCGTGATCATGCTACACCTCTAATTTGGCGCAAAAATACGGTAAAATCTTCATTTTAACGATATACCGCGCCGATATTATGGATGGGGATTTTTTGAGAAGTAATTTTCCCCATAAAATTAATTCATGGGCATACAATTACACAGAAATGATAATAGAATGTAAAATAAAAGTGCGTTTAATGCGTTTTAAAGCAACATTCCGCCAATTATAGTATAGTGGTACAGCCTTTGACTAACATATAATATAACAATCATTAAAATTATTTAACAATGGTCATGGGAGCTTTAATTATAGGTTTAATTATCATCAATGTGGTAATAGCCATCAACAATACACATAAACGCAAAGTATACTAATATAAACTTTGCAAAAATGCTGCGCGGTTAGCTTAAGATATTAAACAAACTCTGTGTTTCGTGGTCGGCCAGTTTTTGGAGCGGCCCTGATGCCAGCATTTTCATCATCATGCTAAGTTCAGCATTAATGGTGAATAATATATCTGTTTGGTCGTTATTGAAAGATAACGACCATTTTAGTTCAAGGTCAAATGGGGGTTTCTCTGCGGGGATGATCCTTATCAACTCATCGGGAATACGTTCCTCAATTTTCAAAGCAAGCTTAGCCATATTCTGAATGCTGAAGCGGGCCTCATCCTTTGTAGATACCCATTCCTGGATATTATCGGGCATTAGCTGCTTGTGATTGTTAAAATCGGCCAGGAAATTGTAAACCTCAGTTAAAGGCTTATTAATGCTTATTGTACTGGTAAATGTATTCATAAATAGATTTGAGATAGGGAACATTAGATTTGAGACTAATTGCGCCGACTATTAATCATCAGCGCAATCATCGAAATCAAAAAAACTCAGCGGTCTTAATTTGCAGCTATTTCGCCCCAGGTTGATGGGCTCTCGCGCCATTGTTTAAGCAGGTTTACATCTTTTTCGTTAATGAATTGATGCTCTTCGGCGTATTTGATAAGTGCGTTATAATTTGACAGGGTTACGTAAGGGCAGTTAGCCTGTTTGAAATTTTCGTCGGCTATATCAAAGCCGTAGGTAAATATCGCTGCAAGGCCGGCAACATCATAACCTGCGGCACGCAAAGCTTCAACAGCTTGTAAACTGCTTTTACCGGTTGAAAGTAAATCCTCAATTACCACAACACGTTTGCCTGATGTTGTAGGGGCGTCGCCCTCGATCATGCTGCCGGTACCATGTTCTTTAGGTTTTGAACGTACATAGATAAAAGGAAGGCCTAATTCTTGTGCTACTAATGCACCTTGCGGAATGCCTGCTGTAGCAACACCCGCAATGCAGCCAACCGAACCAAATTTATCCTGTATGGCGGCAACTAATTGTTGCCTGATATAGGTGCGGATGGTTGGATGAGAAAGGGTAACGCGGTTATCGCAGTAAATTGGAGATTTCCAACCCGATGCCCATGTAAAAGGATTATTGGGTTGTAATTTAATTGCTTTAATTTGCAGCAGGAATTCGGCTACTTGTTGTTCGATCTCATTATTAGTAAACATGGCTCAAAAATACAGAATTTATATTAACGAAAAGGTTATCCTGCTCACAGAATCTGAACCAAAGCATGCAGATAATTTTGAAAGGCTTGATGCAGAGACCTTTGACCTGAAAATTATATACACTTGGATCCTCGCTAACCCCAATAAATTGTTTTATATAAAAACGCCTAATGCCAAAGTGTACCTTAAGGCTGTTAAAAAGAATATTACACTTATTGAAGCAGCAGGTGGCCTGGTTATGAACACAAAAGGACAATATCTGTTTATTTACCGTAACGATAAGTGGGACCTGCCCAAAGGCAAAATTGAAAAAGACGAAAAGGTAAAAGAAGCGGCAGTACGCGAAGTAGAGGAGGAGTGCGGCATAAAAGTAAGCGAACTGGGTGAAAAAATCTGTAAAACCTACCATGTGTACGTGAACCGGGGCGAGGTAGTACTTAAGAAAACACATTGGTTTGCCATGAAAAGCAAGGGCAAGGAAAAACTAAAACCTCAAAAAGAGGAAGGTATTACCGATGTGCGCTGGTTTGAACACGAGCATATCGAACCTATAATTGAAAATACGTTTCCATCCATTATGGATGTGCTGCATAAAGAAAAGCTGGTTACAAATAAGGTAATGCCTCTTTCGGAATAAACTGGCTTACATCACCGTTATAGCGGATGATTTCGCGCACAATGGTTGAGCTTATAGACGAGTAGCCCGGCTTGCTTACAATAAATATGCTTTCTATATCTGGAGCCAGCGAGTGGTTCATCTGGGCTATTGCTTTTTCGTATTCAAAGTCAGATACGGTACGGATGCCCCTGATCATATAAGCGGCACCTATACTTTTGCAAAAATTCACGGTTAGTCCCTCGTAAGCTACCACATGGATCCGCTCGTCATGTTCAAAAACGGCCCTGATCATCTGCTCGCGCTGTTCAATCGTCAACAGGCCCTTCTTGCTGCTGTTTACACCTATACCTATATAAAATTTATCAAAAAGCTCAACAGATCGCTTTACAATATCAACGTGCGCCTTGGTAATGGGATCAAATGAACCTGGAAACAGAGCTATTTTCATATGGTAAAATTAGGGAATTGTTGATAAGATTGACCGCCCGAAGCATATTTTTTCCTTATTGGGCTACAGCGTTTTAAAGTAAATTATCAATCTGCGCATACTGTAATAGCATAATAGTTTTGGCATCCTTTATTTCTCCTTTTTTTACCATTTGCAGGGCGTCGTTGAATGGCATTTCTAAAACTTCAATATTTTCATTTTCGTGAGCGAGGCCACCACCATCGCTAACTTTCATTTCTTTGGCATATTCGGCCACAAAAAAGTAAAGGATTTCGGTAACCGATCCAGGCGACATGTAGGCTTCGAAAACTTTTTTTACGTCCGTTATTTTATAACCTGTTTCTTCTTCGGTTTCTTTACGGATACAATCTTCCGGATTATCCTTATCAAGTAAACCGGCACAACACTCAATCAGCATCCCATCCGGGTTTCCGTTGATATACGTTGGCAGCCTGAATTGCCTGGTTAATATCACCGAGGCTTGTGCTTTGTTGTAAAGCAAAATGGTTGCACCATTGCCGCGGTCATAAGCCTCACGATTTTGTATTGAGGTACTTCCATCGCTTTCAGTTACCTCGTAAGTCACTTTTTTGAGTATGTACCAGTTATTTGATAAAATATCAGTGTTAAGTATCTTGATTTGGCTCATTTTATTTGATCGTTTTTGATTAAAAATGATTATTATTGAACAATAATAGCATTAATAAAATGAACTTCCCTAAAAGAAAACAAAAAATAATTGAGCAGCTCAATCAGTCGGGAGAAGTTGATATTAAGCAGTTAGCGGTTGAACTGAACATATCAGAGATCACAGCGCGGCGCGATCTGAACCAATTAGCAACAGATGGATTGCTTTATCGCACCCGTGGAGGTGCAACAAAAGTTAATCCTCTTGAAAAACCGCATAGCTTTGTAAATAAAAGCGCTCAAAACGCTGCTGTTAAAGATGCGATCTGCCGCTTGGCCGCAATGCAGATCAATGACGGGGATATTATTTTTATGGATTGCGGCAGCACTGTGTTCAGGCTTTGTCAGTTCATTAAAAACAAGAAGATAAAAGTTATAACAAATTCATTACCTGTAATATATGAATTACAAGACTGCGCCGTAAGTGTCAATATAATAGGAGGGGAGCTCGATAAAGAGCGACAAGCCGTTCATGGTGCAACTGCTATTGAGCACATCCAAAAATACAGGGGAACTAAAGCTTTTTTGGGCGTTGATGGCATTTCTAAAAAAGGTTTGTTTGCCAATAGTGAGCACGAAGCATCAATAACAACGGCCTTTGCTGCCAACAGTGCTTACACCTATATTTTATGCGATGCTGGTAAAATAGGCAGAGAAACCTACCTTAATTTTGCAAGTTTAGATATAATTAATGCAATTATTACAGATGCGGATACCAATCAGCTAAAAGGCTTTAAAGACACGGGCATAACTGCTTTAAAGGCAGATATTTAAACCGGTCTGAAAAACGAAAAAGACGAATGCCCGTATTTTCTTTGTTCCGCAAAAGCGGGATGATTGCTCAAATTTTGAAGTGATTGATGTTCAACTATCAGCAACCCATCAGGTTTGAGCAAATTTTTCTCGAAAATAACTTTTGGCAGGTCCGGGATCTTGTTCAAATCATACGGCGGATCGGCAAAGATCAGATCATATTGTTCGGTTTCAATGTTCAGGTATTTGAATACATCTTCCCGGTAAGTTTTTATTTGTGTAAGCTTATGCTGGCGCGAAGTATCCTTAAGATAATTTACGCAATGGATACTTCTATCTACAGAAATAACCTCCGATGCCCCGCGTGATGCAAATTCAAGTGAGATATTACCCGTGCCGCTAAACAGATCAAGCACTTTAATACCCTCAAATTCAATTTGATTAAGCAGGATATTAAATAAAGCTTCTTTTGCCAGATCGGTAGTAGGGCGAACGGGAAGATTTTTGGGTGGATTAAGCCTTAAGCCTTTTAAACTGCCTCCTATAATACGCATAATGAAAGAGCCGCTATCGATAATACCCTGTGAGCAACAACTTCTGCCGGTAGCTGTAATACCTCTAAATTATTAACTTCTGCCTTAGCAAAAAACTCTGCCAGGCGGCTTAAAATTTCATCATCGGCCTCCAGGTCGCCACTTAGGTATAAGCTGGTGTTTTTAGGTTCCAGGTTAAGTTCTTTAGCTACCAGCACCGTAAAATAGGCAAGTTCATCCGTTTCCTTAAACTCAAATGAATTATAAAAACGAAGTTTACCGGAAGCAAAATAGCATATTTCCAGCTTGTCTTTTTCAATATTAAGATAAAGGTCATCATTTCCAGCGTTATTCCGGGCTATAGCAGCTAACCAGCCTTTTGAAGTAAAAACTGTGTTCTGGATACCAAATTCTTCGGCAGCATTTACAATGGCCTCATTGGTTTTGTACACGATGATATTTTCCGGATCTAATGTTTGCGCTAAAACTTTGCTATCGGGTTTCACATCAAGAAACCGGGCAAATTTAGGCAAACGATCAGCAGTAAACAGCTCGGCAGGCACCAGCGTAAAGCTATGGGCCGGCAGCCCGATAACTATTTGCTTGTATTTGGCCGATAAAAGATCAAGTAGCTCCTGCGGGTCACTGAGTTCATCAAAAGGATAATTCTCGGCCCATGCAATCAGGGAACCGTTATTGCTTATGGCGTACGAAAACGATTTGTCTTCAACCTGTATTAATAAAGTATAATCTTCAGTTTTATCTAAACTAAAGTTATCATCATGGTAAGTGTAATTATGTTCGTTCATACCGGTTTTAACAAAAGTAATATTTTTTAGCAGATACAGTAATTACCATGCCTTAAATCGGTATGCTGTTATAAAATACGTGTTATTACTACCAGCACAATAAATATTAAAATAGGTAAGCCTACCGGTTTAGGGTAATAGTCATTATCCGGAAAGTACCTCTTGAAAAAGAACTGGCTAAGTATCAGTGCTCCAACCAAACCAAAGCCCACATTAAGCCCGGCTACTGAAAGCATTGCTGTAACTTGAGCAGGTGTAGGCTGACCGCCTTTGGCGGTTAGGTTCATGGCGTCAACTACCAATTGCAGGTTAACACCCGAATGCAGTATTACAAAATATGATAAATAGGAAAAGAACAAAACAAAGGCCAGCACTGCCGGAACAGCCCTTTTGTATCCGGCATTATATAAATTGATGATCAGCAATACGCCGCCAAATATTAAATTGAAAAACGAAAACCAGAATATCGCTCTTTTGGAGTAAATATCTACATAATCGTCTTCGCTGTATTTTTCTTCCTCTTTGTTTTCGTCAAATTCCATGGCCCAAATGTAAAACTAATCTTACTGAATTAAATTACTTATCATCATTTTTGCAGGGTGTCAAATCCCGATCATATCCGCCAGTCATTTCCGCATGAGCCAACAGGCCAGCAAACGGAACTTTTTAGTAAGCTGCATGCCTTTTTGAAAAGTACCGAAGGCGATGAATGCTTTATCCTAAAGGGCTACGCAGGCACAGGTAAAACAACTATAGTAGGTGCATTGGTAAAAGCGTTGAAGCATTATAATTACAAAGCCGTGTTGCTGGCACCAACAGGTCGTGCTGCAAAAGTCATTACCAATTACTCCGGGCGCAAGGCTTTTACCATCCATAAGCGCATCTACCGTAAAAAATCGGCTTTGACCATTGATGATGGTTTTGCCCTTGCCGATAACCTGGCCAGCGATACACTGTTCATTGTAGATGAAGCCTCCATGATCTCGGATGAGGCCATGGGCAGCAACCATGTATCATTATTGTTCGATTTACTGCGATACGTTTATAATGACAAAAATTGCAAACTGATACTGGTGGGGGATACCGCCCAATTACCACCGGTGGGTGCTGATAACAGCCCAGCGCTTGATGAGCAGGTGATGAACGGCAAGTTTGGTATCACCATATTTAAGTATGAGCTTACCGAAGTACTGCGTCAGCAAAAAAATTCGGGTATATTGTTTAATGCCACCAATATCCGCGACCTCATCCGGACCGAAACCATCGAAGCTCCTAAAATTGTAACCAAAGGTTTTAAGGATGTTTTCAGGATGACAGGGGAACGATTACCCGAAGGATTGGAATACGCGTATCGTAAATATGGTTATGACCGCACGCTTATCATCTGCCGCTCAAACAAAAATGCTAACCTGTATAACGGGCAAATCCGAAATCGCATTTTGTACAGAGAAGAGGAACTTACCGGCGGCGATCAGATCATGATAGTGAAAAATAATTATTTCTGGTTGCAGGATAAAGACGAGAACAGTACTGCATTTATTGCCAACGGCGATATAGCCCGTATAGTAAAGGTGCGCCGTACCGAGGATATGTATGGTTTTCGTTTTGCTGATGTACAGCTGGAATTCATAGACTATGCCGAAGATCCAACCCTTGATTGTAAAGTGTTACTTGATACCCTTTACGCCGATTCACCCGCATTAAGCCAGGAAGATCAAAAACGGTTTTACCAGGAGGTAATGAAGGATTACGAACACCTCCCCAATAAAAGGGCTATGCATAACGAGCTGAAGCTTAATCCATATTACAATGCTTTGCAAATAAAATTTGCCTATGCTATTACTTGTCATAAGGCGCAGGGGGGCCAATGGGATGCCGTTTTTGTTGATCAGGGCTATGTAACCGACGAAATGATCAATATGGATTTTTTACGTTGGTTTTATACGGCTTTTACTCGTGCTACTACTGAATTGTTTTTGGTAAACTTTGATGGTAGGTTTTATAAAGATAAAGAAGTATAAGACGTGTTATGAGAAGGAGAATATTATTCAATTTTCCGGGTTGACATTTAACCAGACTTCAACGCTCTAATTAAAAACAAAGGGCTCAACCCGGCCTAAAATAACCAGCGCGTCAAACGCGTGCCCTTTGCCGAGTGTAAACTGATTGCCAACCCTGTCGATAGTATTAAGTTGCACCTGGTTTGATTTGAGATTTTTAAAAAGAACTATCCCGTTATCAATTCCCGTTTTTTTATGGATCAGATATGATGTCGTTTTGGGGTTGGGATTAAAGGTTTTTTTCGACAGTATGCCTTCGTTAGAGATTGACCAAACTGTAGCCGGGTTAAAAAAATCGGTTAGAACACAATAGTATTGTTTGCCAACGGAGGCATTTAAATAATTACCCAGGCTTACCACGTAATCCGAAGTAGTAATGTGCATATTGTGCGACCAGATTATCGTTTTCGCATCATTAAAGGCGGTGATATTGGAAGCCATAATGCTATCTCTGAATGCGGAAGCTTTATAAAAGTTAATCTTCTGCAATTTTTGATGTGTCAGTTTATCTTCGGCAGCTTTAACATTATAAACGATGTTTCGATAGGCAACAGCGTTCAGCTTTTCTTCAAGATTTTTTTTATGATCTTTAAACCAAATTAATTCGGCTACAGTTATTGAGTCTTTAGCATCATGGGGCCATTTGCTGTGGATTTCTGAAGCATATTGAGAATCAAACGGAGCGAGAAAATTATTCATGAAATAATCAGCGAAACCTATAGATGCCCCTTCAATATCAAAACCACCAATAGTGAACATATCGTTGGGTTGCGATAAATTATATCGTTTAAGCCATACCAGTAAATCATAAAAAGAGGTATTCCCCAAAAACGTTCGGCCAAATGTGTTTTGAGCAATTATTTTAACACTATCCGAGCTGGCTGCGGTTTTATTGAGCAAATAATCGTTGATTCTACGTAAAAAAACATTAGGGTATTCGATCATCAAAGTCCTATACCCCTTGTTTTTAATAAGGTACTGGATCATTTTAGATTTAAACAGAATAGTTTCTTTTCCTCCATGGCTAAACTCTCCCAATCCAACAAACCTAACGCTATCGTTTATTTCGTTGCTGAATGGTTTTTCGAGCCACTGATAATCAGAATCGAGCGCTAAGGATTGGAGCGGAAAAACCGGTGGTTTTGATGATTGCTGGCAGTAGATAGCAGGTGTTACCCCAACTAATAAATAAAGTATAAATGCCAGGTATTTCATAGATAGTTGTACCTGTACATGAATCAATAAGGTGATTTCGGATCAGGCATATTCCAAACCTATCAAAAATATCAGCAAAACGGGAAATATTTCATGTAAAAGACTAAGCCATTTGCTTTGTGCCGTTCGCCGGCTTAAGCAAATCTCCCAATACCATAGCGCCTGAAGCGGGCAGTTTTATAGTAAAAGTTGATCCTACCCCTTCTGTGCTGGTTACGGTGATGCTGCCTTTATGTTTCTCGATGATCTGCCTCACAATACTTAAACCCAACCCTGTAGATTTTTCGCCGCGTAGCCCTGTGCGGCCGGCTTTTGAAAATTGGTTAAAAATTTCGGGTAGGATATTAGCAGGGATACCCAAGCCGTAATCCTGTACCTCGATAGTTATAGCCTCACTTTGTTGTGATAGGCGTACATCAACACGGTCGCGGTCTTTTGAAAACTTCACAGCATTGCTGATCAGGTTATCAATAACCCGGTGAAATTTTTCGTGATTTATAAGTGCATTAACAGCTCCCCCTGAACTATTGAACATGACATTAACCTTGCTACCTTGTTGCAATTTCCACTCATTTACAATGCCGTTAAGCCATTGATTGAGGTCGGTATTCCGGGTTTCAAAAACTGCTATATTTTCGTTTTGGGCAGCCTCCAATAAATCATCAATAATACTGCGTGCTTTAACGCATGAGGCCTTCATCATATTGATATTGTCCTGTGTTTCTTCGTCGATCTCGTCAAGTTCCATCATCATGGCAATTGACTCGACGGCGGCTATCGGGTTACGCAGGTCATGGGCAACCATACCTAATACCTGGTTTTTAAACTCGCCTGCTTTCTCTATTTCTGAGTTTTTTTCGCGGATCTCGATCACCTGCAAATAGTAGTTAGCTTTGTAGGTGAAAAAATACCTGGAGATAAAATAAAAGCCTGAAATCAGGATGGCGGAGATCAGCTGGTTGTATAGCATATCCGTAGCCGGCGTTTGGCTGTAAAATAGCAGGGAAGTAAAAAAAAGCTCAACGGCTACAAGCAGTAATACGGTTTCATAGTATTCAAAAACAACTATCACGCTGATCAGGCTTAGCGCTACAAGATATAAGGTGAGTGCATTACTTGGATCGGATGTGGCGATAAAGCTCGAGTACATACCGCAAACAATAATATAAAGCGCAAACAAAAACACAAGCAACGACATGCCTGTTGTAGATTTTTTATGCCTTTTAAAACCAACTATAAAAATGTTGCTGGCTATCAAAAAAAAAGGAGTAACAATAATAAAAACCCAATTGCTGAAATTAAATTCGGGAAAGTTTTGAGCTTTGGTTAAACTAACCGGGAATACCAGGTAAAGAATGCGGATAATTACATTGAGAAGCAAAAATATTGTACTTGCCCCCCTGATAGCTACCAGGTTTTGGTAAGTATAATGATCACGATATTGCGACCGGTATTTTATCGGAAGGCTGTTAAAAAAGAAATGGGTATTCACCTTGTTTTACGGTATAGATTACAACAAAAATATGAAAATATTTCCTTTTGATGTAACAGGAATATGACAAAGTGCCATTCTGTTTTGTAAATGAATGACATTTTTTCACTATAGGTTAAATGGCAGGCAAATTGACTACAACTAATCACTATGAATTTTAACAACTTTACCATAAAAGCTCAGGAAGCTGTGCAGAAAGCTTCCGAAATTGCTGTTGGTAACCAACAGCAGGCAATTGAGACCGCACATCTGCTTAAAGGCTTGTTGCTGGTTGATGAAAACGTAATTACCTACTTATTAAAGAAATTAAATGTTAACCTTAACAGGTTAAATGATACTTTAGACGCACAGATAGCATCGTTCCCTAAAGTTAGCGGGAGCAATGTATATCTTTCGTCTGAAGCAAATTCGGCTTTGCAAAAAGCTTCGGGTTATTTAAAAGAATTTAAAGATGAGTTTGTATCTGTTGAGCATGTACTGTTAGGTATTTTGGCAGCAGGCGGCGCGGTCAGTACAATACTTAAAGACTCGGGGGTTAACGAAAAAGATCTCAAAAAAGCTATAATAGCTTTACGCGGTGATAGCAAAGTGACTGATCAAAACGCCGAAGCTACTTACAATGCCCTTAACAAATATGCCCGTAATTTGAACGAATACGCAGGTTCGGGCAAACTGGACCCTGTAATTGGCCGCGATGATGAAATTCGCCGTGTTATCCAGATCCTTTCGCGCCGTACCAAAAACAACCCGATATTGGTTGGTGAGCCCGGTGTTGGTAAAACAGCCATTGCCGAAGGTATCGCCTTCAGGATCATCAAAGGTGATGTGCCTGAAAGTCTGAAAACCAAGGTGGTATACTCTTTGGATATGGGCGCACTGATTGCAGGAGCCAAATACAAGGGCGAGTTTGAAGAGCGGTTAAAAGCCGTTATAAAAGAAGTTACCCAAAGCGATGGGGAGATCATCCTGTTTATTGATGAGATCCATACGCTGGTAGGTGCAGGCGGGGGAGAAGGTGCTATGGATGCAGCCAATATTCTGAAGCCGGCCCTGGCACGTGGCGAACTGCGTTCAATTGGAGCCACTACACTTAACGAGTACCAGAAATACCTTGAAAAAGATAAAGCCTTGGAACGCCGTTTCCAAAAAGTGATGGTTGAAGAACCTGATACTGCCGATGCGATATCTATTTTGCGCGGATTGAAAGAACGTTATGAAACCCACCACAAGGTTAGGATCAAAGACGAAGCGATCATCGCCTCTGTCGAAATGTCACAGCGTTATATTTCTGACAGGTTTTTACCCGACAAGGCTATTGACCTGATGGACGAAGCCGCTTCAAAACTCCGTTTGGAAATGGATTCGGTACCAGAAGTAGTTGATGAGCTTGAACGCCGCATCATGCAGCTTGAAATTGAGCGTGAAGCCATTAAACGTGAAAAAGACGACCGTAAGGTTGCCGAACTGAGCGAAGAAATAGCTAACCTGTCACAACAACGCGATTCGTTACGTGCTAAATGGAAAGGCGAAAAAGACCTTGTTGATGGCATTAACACTAAGGTTGAGCTGATAGAAAATTATAAACTGGAAGCCGAGCAGGCCGAACGTGCCGGCGATTATGGCAAAGTAGCCGAATTACGCTACGGAACCATAGTAGAAGCTCAGGCCGAAGTTGAAAAACTGAAAGCCGCCCTGCTCGAAAACCAGAGCGACAGCCGCATGCTGAAAGAGGAAGTTACTGCCGATGATATTGCCGGTGTTGTAAGCCGCTGGACAGGTATCCCTGTAAGCAAAATGATTCAGAGTGAACGTGAAAAGCTGCTTAACCTTGAAGACGAATTACATAAACGTGTAGCCGGGCAGGAAGAAGCTATAGAAGCAATAAGTGATGCTATCCGCCGCAGCCGTGCAGGTTTACAGGATAAGCGCAGGCCAATTGGTTCGTTCATATTTTTAGGTACAACCGGTGTAGGTAAAACCGAACTGGCAAAAGCCTTGGCCGAGTACTTGTTTAATGATGAAGGTGCACTTGTGCGGATAGATATGAGTGAATACCAGGAACGCCATGCTGTGTCAAGGTTGATAGGAGCGCCTCCGGGCTATGTTGGGTATGATGAAGGCGGACAGTTAACCGAGGCCGTTCGACGCAAGCCTTACAGCGTGGTACTACTGGACGAGATTGAAAAAGCCCATCCCGATGTGTTCAACATTCTGTTACAGGTTTTGGATGATGGCCGTTTAACCGATAACAAAGGCCGTGTGGTGAATTTTAAAAATACCATCATCATCATGACCTCCAACATTGGCTCAAATATCATCCAGGAAAACTTCCAGAACCTGGAGGATGAAAACCGTGACGAGCTAATAGCAAAAACCAAGAACGAGCTGTTTAACCTGTTAAGGGTAACTATCCGTCCGGAATTTTTGAACAGGATAGATGAGATCATCATGTTTACCCCGCTTAATCGCGACGAGATCCATGATATTGTTAAACTGCAATTTAAACAGGTTCAGCAAACCCTTGCCGAAATGGGGGTAACTATCGAAGCATCGGACGAAGCATTGGATTGGCTGGCCCAGTTAGGTTACGATCCGCAGTTTGGCGCACGTCCGTTAAAACGTGTGATCCAGAAGAAGCTCTTGAACGAGCTAAGTAAGCAGATCCTGGCAGGTACCGTGGATAAAGACAGCATCATTAAAATTGATATGTTTGATAACCAGTTCGTGTTCCTGAACGCAGCTAAAGAAGCCGGAGAACCGGCCAAATAAGTTTATAATAACAAAATGAATAATAGAAAAAGGCTTCCCAATTTGAGAAGCCTTTTTCTATTATTAACAACCGGAGAATCTACTAAAAAACTTCGGCTGTTTGTTTAGTTACCGATGCTAAGCTGACCCCCGTAAGCTGATCGGCAAAGGCTACGAAAGCCTTACTTTCCGATATACGTAATTGATTAGCGATCAGATTTTGTAAATTGATTTTTCCAATAACAAATTTATAATTACCTGAATAGTAACGCTCATTAATGTGTTCAAAGTTCAGCGCCTCAACTAATTCTTCATCGTCATAACGCAGGTAAACAGTTAATTCGATATTATTGGTAAAATTAAGATCTGTTTTTTCTTTAGCTTTTTTATACTCGTACTGGTAGTTGTAGCGTAATGCGGCTATATCTGACAATACAGCTGAGCCGGTAGGGTGGCCGCCTGCGCCTTTTCCGAAAAAGAATTGCTGATCGGCAAAGGCAGCCTGTACAGTTACACCATTGTATTCGTACTCAACGTTGTACAAAAACTCTTTATCGTTCACAAATTTAGGCAATACAAACAGGGCAACATTACGGTCGTCAAGCTCTTTAGCTACCGGTACCAGTTTAATTTTGAGATTTTTCTCACGGGCATATTGCAGATCGGCAGCTGCGAGGTTTTGGATGCCCAGGTTAAATACCTCATCGGGTTGTACAACTACACCATAAGCATGGGCAGCAGCAATAACCAGTTTGTATTTAGCATCAAAACCGCCAACATCGCTGGTAGGGTCCGTTTCGGCAAAGCCGAGATCCTGGGCTTGTTTTAATGCGCTGTCATAATCCAATCCTTCAATAAAACCTTTTGAAAGTATATAGTTTGATGAGCCGTTGAAAATGCCGCTTATTGAATGCAGCAATTCATTATCATAATACTCTTCCAGGTTACGGATAATTGGGATACTACCGCAAACTGCGCCTTCGTATAATAACGATGTACCGTATTGATGCTGGATCTCAATCAGCTCATCCAAATGCAGGGCAATCATTTTTTTACTGGCCGATACTACATTTTTGCCCGATTTTAAGGCCCTTGAAACAATTTCAAAAGCAGCCTCGGTATCGTTGATCAATTCAACGATAGTATTGATCTCGGGGTTGTTAAGCAGTTCTTCCTTATCAGTAGTAAATAAATGTGCTGGCAGGGAACGCTTTTTATTAGGATCCTTAATAGCAAATTTTACTATCTCGATATTTAAGTGCTTTGTTTTGATGATGTCATATAAACCCTGGCCTACAACTCCAAATCCGAAGAGGCCGATATTTAACTTTTTACTCATTACGCTGTACGTTGCAGTTCTATAATTTTTCCTTTTACATCAGTTTTAAAAAACGATGTAAATATGTTTGTTAATGCTTCTGTTTCGATTAAAAATCCATCGTGCCCATAAAACGAATCCAGTTCGGCAAAGGCAGCTTTCGGAATATGCCTGAACAGGTATTGCTGTTCTTCAACAGGGAATAATACGTCTGACGAGATTCCGATAACCAACGTTTTAGCCTTGATCAGGCTCAACGCTTTATCAACCCCGTTACGGCCGCGGCCAACATTATGCGAATCCATCACCTTGGTTAAATACCAGTAACTATAAGCATTATAGCGGTTAACCAATTTCTCGCCCTGGTAGTTTTGGTAGGATGATGAGCGGAAACCGTCTTTTACATCATCGCTTTCTTCCTGTTGGGTGATACCGTATGTTTTATAGGTACGATAGCTTAAAAGCGCAATGCTGCGTGCAGCCTTTAAACCTTTCTGACCACCTTCGGGTGTGTTGCTATAAAAAGTGCGATCCGCACTAATAGCCAAACGCTGCGACTCATTAAAAGCAATGCCCCATGGCGAGTGCTTGGCGTTAGTGGCAATCAGGATAAGGTTTTTGATTCGCTCTGGTTCAATAATAGCCCATTCCATAGCCTGTTGACCACCCAATGAACCACCTATCAACACACTGATACTATTGATCGTTAAATGTTCGGCAAGCAATTGATGAGCTTTAACCATATCCCTTGTGGTAAACTGAGGATAAGTAAGGAAATACGGATTCCCTGTAACCGGATTAATACTCAAGGGGCTTGTGGTGCCATAAGGTGAACCCAAAATATTGGCACAAACAATAAAATGTTCTTCGGGGTTGAAAAAATACCCTTCCCCAATAAGTCCTTTCCACCAGTCAAACACGTCGCTATTAGCGGTAAGCGCGTGGCATACCCAAACAACGTTATTTTTTTCTTTATTTAACCGGCCATAAGTATGAAAGCCTATCTCTAAACCTTCAATTGTACGGCCCGATTCAAATTCAAAAGTATCAGTGTATTTAAATATCTCTGCGTTCATTCTTTTGTTTGCTACGTTGTGTTAAGTCGAAAGTCTTTAGTTTGGAGTCTTAAGTCGAAGCTTTGATTTTCCGGCTTAAGACTAAATACTTAGAACTTAAGACTTAACTACACGTAACGTTTACTATATCACTTAAAAAAAACTATACATTATTAAACTAACTCACCCGCACCTTGCTTAATTTTTGCAAAAGCCTGCTCAAAATCGGCTTTAATATCATCTATATGCTCAATACCAACCGCTACGCGTAACGACGCCGGCCTAACCCCAGCCGACAATTGCTCCGCATCAGACAATTGCTGATGCGTAGTTGCCGACGGCTGTATGATCAGCGTTTTTGCATCGCCCACGTTGGCTAAATGGCTTACCAGTTTCAGGTTATTGATCAACTGGCTGGCCTGCTCCTTATTTCCCTTAATTTCAAACGACAATACGCCGCCGAAACCGTTCTTTAAATATTTTTTTGCAAGTTCATGGTAAGGCGATGATTCCAAGCCAGGGTAATTTACACTCGCTACTTGTGGATGCTGCTCAAACCATTTGGCTAATTGTAAAGCATTGTCAACATGGCGTTGTACACGCAACGACAGTGTTTCCAGCCCCTGAATGTTTAACCACGAATTAAACGGCGACTGCGACGGGCCAAAATCCCTCAAACCTTCAACACGCGCACGAATAATAAACTGAATATTACCAAACGGGCCGCCAATGCCAAATACATCGTTAAATACCAAACCGTGATAACCTTCAGATGGCTCGGTAAATTGCGGGAACTTTCCATTGCCCCAATTGTAATTACCGGCATCAACAATAACACCACCAATACTTGTACCATGCCCGCCAATCCATTTGGTGGTTGATTCGACAACCACATTAGCGCCATGTTCAATAGGGCGGAAGAGGTAACCACCCGCACCAAAAGTATTATCAACAATTAATGGCAGGTCGTGTCTTTTAGCTACTTCACTTACTTTTTCAAAATCGGCAATAGTAAACCCAGGGTTTCCAATGGTTTCCAGGAAAATGGCTTTAGTTTTATCGTCGATAAGCGCTTCGATATTTGCTGCAGTATCATCTTTAGCAAAACGTACATCAATGCCAAGGCGTTTAAAGGCTACTTTAAACTGGTTATAAGTACCGCCATATAAAAAGGGAGAAGTAACAAAGTTATCACCAGCCTGCAGGATGTTATTTAGTGCTATAAATTGTGATGCCTGTCCCGATGCTGTAGCCAAAGCCGCAACTCCACCCTCTAAAGCAGCTATGCGTTTCTCAAACACATCAGTAGTAGGGTTCATGATGCGGGTATATATATTGCCAAACTCTTTTAATGCAAATAAATTGGCACCATGCTCGGCGCTGTTAAATACGTAAGAAGTAGTTTGATAAAGCGGCACTGCACGTGAACCCGTTGTTGGATCAACTTCCTGACCGGCATGTAATTGTAAGGTTTCGAATTTTAAGGCAGACATAGTTTTAATTTTTAATGTGTTTAATTTAGATTTTGAATCTTAAGATGAATTTTGGCAAACCGGTTTTAAATAATCGGCTTTGTAACATGCGTTTTTTCAAGGGAATGAAAACAACAGCGTGCTAAGCATCAACAGCAGCAACACATACAAATACAGCCAATAGGAGAGCTAATATGTTGTACATTACCGTTTGCGGTGTAAAAAGTGTTGTGTTGCGTAAATTTAATTAAACTTTTCATGGTTATAAATTTATATTCCCCGGTGTTATTTGCCGGGACAGGAATTGGCACCTTCTTCAACATTGAAGGGTTGCCAGCGGGTCATTAGAGCCTGATCTCTCGCCGCTTCTTTATAAATCAAAACCCGAACTATGTGCGGAGTATTGATCGACCTTGGTATCGCTACCAAATAATGTTGCGAATATAAGGGATTAATGGGCAATGTGCCAAATTTTATTTTTTTTGAGGATTTTCGAGGCGAAAGGTCAAAGGCGAAAGGTTAAAGGTTTTATTTTAAATGGCGTTCAAAGTTGTGAATGTAGCTTCTACCTTTCGCCTTTAACCTTTTGCTTTTTACCTCAATAACGCCTGTTCCATATCAGCTATCAAATCATCAATATGCTCCAAGCCTACAGAAACCCTTAATAAATTCCTCGGGGTTTTAGTATCGGGGCCTTCAACTGTAGCGCGGTGTTCAATCAGGCTTTCTACGCCGCCAAGGCTGGTTGCTTTGATGAATAGCTTAAGTTTATTGATAATGTTGTGCGTATCGTTCTCATCGCCTTTAATAATAAAGGATAACATACCGCCAAAGGCAAGCATCTGATCTTTAGCTATATCATGCTGCGGATGCGATGACAGGCCGGGGTACATCACCTGTTGTACATTAGGGTGTTGTTCAAGATATTCGGCAAGTAGTTGCGCATTTTGCACGTGGCCCTTTACTCGGTATGGCAGGGTTTTAATACTGCGTACCAAATAATAACAATCCATAGGCGAGGGGATAGCGCCGCCCATTTCCTGCACCTGCCTGATTTTTGTCCACCAATCATGCTTTTCGGCAGTAATTAAAACGCCGCCCATCAAATCGCTGTGCCCGCCAAAATATTTCGTGGCCGAATGCATCACCATATCAGCACCTAACTCAAGCGGGCGTTGACATATCGGGGTAGCAAAGGTATTATCGCATAAAACTTTTATACCCTTTGATTTTGCTATGCCAACTACTTTTTTAATGTCGGTAATTTTCAGAAGCGGGTTTGAAGGCGTTTCTATCCATATTAAACCTGTTTTTGGTTTAATATGCTGCTGCAAAACTTCGGTATCATTTACATCGATAAAATCAAAAGTAAGGATCCCGGCGAACAGGGTCTTAAGTTGGTTACGCAAGCCATGATACATATCATCCGGAGCTATAATATGAGTACCTGGTTCAAGGGACTGAAAAACCGACATACCTGCGGCATTGCCTGATGAAAATGAAGCCGCTTCAACACCGCCTTCCAGTTTAGCCAGTACATGCTCCAAAGCATGACGGTTAGGATTTGATGAACGACTGTAGATATAACCTGCCGGAAATCCCCCGTCGTCACCCCGTTCAAACGTGGTTGACATAATGATGGGTTGTATTACGGCCCTTGTTGCCTCATCAACGTGGTTACCAGCGTGTATGGCTATAGTTTCAGTTTTCATGGCTCAAAATATGATATCGCCCAAAGTAAAAAAGAATATTTGTTATTCATTGTAGCGTTTTTTCATTTTTAACCGAATGGACTATAAAACCTATCCACATGAAAAGAACCTTTATCCTGACTCTGCTTATTGTCAGCGTGTTAACAGCCTGTAAAAAAGATGCTAACGACTCCGCTTACGACAAAAGCTATAAAGTATGGCAAAATTTTAAGGCAGACAGCAAAAATTCATATGCCTACACAGTCAACACAGGTTCAGTTTTTGGTTATGGTTCTGACACAAAGATCACCGTTCAAAATGGGGTTATTATAGCAAGAGACTTTGTATCATATACCTTAGCGTATACACCAAATGGCGTTCCCGGTAAAACAACAAAGGAACAATGGCACGAAGATAAAGCGTTGCTGGGGCAGCATGCTTCGGGCGCTGCGTTACTTACACTTGACCAGGTTTATTTAAAAGCCAAAACCGAATGGCTTGCCGCTGACAAGAAGAAAAACACCGTTTACTTTGAAGCCCGTAATAATGGTATGATATCTGACGCCAGTTATGTACCTAATGGTTGCCAGGATGATTGTTCAATTGGCATCTCCATTAGCGAGATCATGGCTCTGTAACCTTAATGTAATTTACCGCACAAATTGGTCAATATATGTCATAACGCATATTTCTATTGCGCTTTTTAGTACATTTGGCCAAATTTATAATGATGCAAAATTCAGATAACTTACAGATATTGCTTCAGGATCCGAATTTATCTGCTGACTTAAAGCACATTGCCCAAAAGGTACTAAATAAACAACGCATCACTTTTGATGAAGGCGTTTTGCTTTATGAGCAGGGCGAGCTTGGATATCTCGGCACTTTAGCCAATTACATCCGTAACGAGCGCCACGGCGATAAAACCTATTTCAACCGCAATTTTCATATTGAGCCTACCAACCTTTGTGTTTACGACTGTAAATTTTGTTCGTATTCGCGCCTGCTGAAACAAAAGTCGGAAGGCTGGGAATACACCATGGATGAAATGTTTAACATGGTTGCAAAATATGACGACGAACCGGTTACAGAAGTTCACATTGTTGGCGGTGTTTTGCCTCAATACGATGTGCCTTTTTATCAGGAGCTTTTTTCACGTATCCGGGCTCACCGCCCCGGGCTGCATATCAAGGCGTTAACTCCGGTTGAATACCATTACATTTTTAAAAAAGCCAAAATTGACTACGCAACAGGCATGCGCCTGATGCAAGAAGCAGGCCTGGATTCTATTCCCGGCGGCGGTGCTGAGATTTTTGATCCGGAGATCAGGGATCAGATCTCGAAAGATAAATGTACTGCAGATCAGTGGCTGGCTATTCATGAAGAATGGCATAAGCTTGGCGGCCGTTCAAATGCTACCATGCTTTATGGGCATATTGAAGCATATAAACACCGCGTCGACCACATGGAGCGCTTACGCCAGTTGCAGGACAAAACCGGAGGTTTCCAAACGTTTATTCCGCTTAAGTTTCGTAATAAAGATAACCAGATGTCGCACGTACCCGAGGTTTCGGTAATTGAAGATCTACGCAACTACGCGGTAGCGCGCATCTATCTGGATAACTTTGATCACATCAAAGCATATTGGGCCATGATAAGCCGCACAACCGCGCAGCTTTCCCTTAACTTTGGTGTTGATGACATAGATGGTACGCTGGATGACACCACAAAGATCTATTCAATGGCCGGTGCCGAAGAACAGCATCCGGGTATGAGCACCAAACAAGTGGTTGAGCTAATTAAGCACGTAGGCCGCCAGCCTATTGAACGTGATACATTATATAATGTAGTAACGGATTATACCAACTTTGAGTTTGGCGACGAAGTAAAACCACAATATTACAAGTTACCGGTAATTAATTAAGCTAAAAGCTCAAGGCTTAAAGCCCAAAGCGAAAAAACAAAAGCAAGCTTTATGCTTTAAGCCTTCGGCTTTCAGCTCAAAAATAAATGATACAAAAAACCTTATATATAGTACGCCACGGCCAAACTGAGTATAACAAACTTGGTATTATACAAGGCCGCGGAGTAGATACCGATTTAAATGACGAAGGGCGTAAACAGGCCTGCCAGTTTTTTGAGGCTTATAAAACCGTTCCGTTTGATAAGATTTATATTTCGGCATTAAAGCGTACCCAACAAAGTATCCAGCCTTTTATTGACCTCGGCATCCCTTATGAAAAGCTTTCGGGCTTAGATGAGCTGGCCTGGGGTATACATGAAGGCCAGGCACCAACTACGGATAATAAGGCAGCCTTCCTGCAAATTATGCGTGATTGGCTGGATGGCAAGCTGGACAGTAAATTTGAAGGTGGTGAAAGCCCGCGTGAGGTTGAAGTACGCCAGCGTGAGGCCATGAGAGTGATCATGAGCCATCCCGAAGAAAAAAACGTGCTTATCTGTATGCATGGACGTGCATTACGTTTGCTGCTTTGCATCCTTACCAATAAGCCCTTATCTGAAATGGATACCTTCCCGCATCAAAATCTGGTATTATATAAGGTAACCTACAATGGCGAAAAATTTGAAGTCGCAGACTTTAACAATGCCGAACATCTAAAACATCCCGACGAACAGAAATAGCGAATTTGTGAACAAGATCAGAATATCAGCAGTAAGCTACACTAATACCAAACCCTTTTTATACGGCATTCAACATACCGACATTATTAATAAAATAGATCTGAGCCTCGATATCCCGTCTGATTGTGCTCAAAAGCTCATCGATGATGTAGTTGATATTGGTCTTATTCCGGTTGCAGCGGCATTAAGCCTCCCGCAATGGGAAATTGTTTCCGATTATTGTATCGGAGCCATTGGCGCTGTAAACTCCGTTTTTATCTTTAGCAATTGCGAAATTAAGGATGTAACCACTATCCAGCTTGATCCGCAGTCGCGCTCATCAAATAATCTGGCCCGTGTACTGCTAAAAAACCATTGGCAAGTGAGTCCGCAACAGGTTTCTAATGCTGCTGACTATGCTCAACCGACAGACGGGCACACAGCTTTTGTACAAATAGGCGACCGTACCTTTGGCAAAAAACAGCAATACAAATACGTATATGACCTGGCCGAAGAGTGGCAAAAGATGACAGGTTTGCCATTCACCTTTGCAGCCTGGATAGCCAACAAACCTATCCCGCAGGAATTTATGGATGAGTTTAATGCATCATTAAAATATGGACTCGATCACCGCGAAGAGCTCTTCAAAGAAATAACCATGCGCGATGATTTTGATTTAGTTGATTATTTGATGGTTAAAATAGATTACGATTTAACCGCAGATAAGAAAAAGGCTTTGTACCTGTTTCATGATTATATAAAGGCGTTGTAAACGGCTTTTTTTTTCTGAACCGGGATTTATTGGATTTACTGGATTAACGGAATATCAGATTTGTAATTTGATATTCAAAATCCCGGAATCTGAAAAATCTCCCCAAATCCCGGTTCAGACAAAAACAATTCCCTTCTCAATTCAATTGCTTATCTTAAACACAAAAACGTTTATCTATGAGCAATAATCCCCAACTATTAAAAGGACAGGCGGCCCTTATAACCGGTGCCGATAGCGGCATTGGCAAAGGCGTTGCGTTGGCAATGGCTGCGGCCGGTGCCAAACTCCTCATTAACTACGCACATAATAAAGCTGCTGCCGATGATGTTGTAAGCCAGATTACTGAATTGGGCGGCGAGGCATTTGCGTTTCAGGCAGATGTAAGCCATGAAGATGAGGTAAAAGCCATGTTTGCGGAGTTATTTAAGCAATACGGTACCATTGATATCCTTGTAAATAATGCGGGCCTGCAAAAAGACTCCAAATTTGTTGACATGACACTTGATGACTGGAACAAAGTGATCAGCATTAACCTTACGGGCCAGTTTCTGTGTGCCAGGGAAGCCGCTAAAGAATTTATTAAAAGAGGAGTTATTGAAAATAGAAGCAGGGCTGCTGGCAAGATCATTTGCATGAGCAGTGTGCACGAAGTTATCCCTTGGGCGGGCCATGTAAACTATGCTGCAAGCAAAGGCGGTATTATGATGTTTATGAAAAGCATAGCTCAGGAGCTTGCCCCTCATAAGATCAGGGTAAATGGTATAGGGCCGGGTGCCATACAAACACCCATTAATAAAGAAGCATGGGATACCCCCGAAGCGCTGGATAAACTGCTCACACTCATCCCATACAATAGGATCGGGCAGCCTGGCGATATCGGAAAACTGGCGGTTTGGCTGGCATCAGACGAGTCTGACTACGTTACCGGGGTTACAATTTTTGCAGATGGGGGCATGACTTTATACCCAGGCTTTGCAGATAATGGCTAAATGACATTTTAATGACAACATAAATCGGTTTAGCATGTATAAAAAGCACATTAATAGCCCTTTTTTCTTTTAGATATTGTAAAATATACACTAAGGTGATTGATAAAATTTAAATTTTGAGGCTGCAAAAGGCTATAATTATTAAATATTCATAAAAGTTTCAGAAAATTTTAAATATTGATAAGTACACTGTATTTTTGTTGCAGGATTTAAAATTTAAACGAACATGAAAAAGATATTTTTAACAATAGCAACTGCAGCCTTATTTACCGTTAACGCTTTCGCCGATGGTGGCAAAAAATCAGATGGTGGTACCAACGTATCTTACGTTGCGTTACACGGCTTTACTGCTGACTTCGCCGAAGCAACTAACGTTAACTGGACTGTAACTAAAAACGTACAAAAAGCTACTTTCACTGTTGATGGCGTTCAAAAAACTGCTTTCTACAACTTACAAGGTGAATTTTTAGGTACAACTCAACGTGTTGATAACAAAGCTATCCCTGCAAAAGCTCTTAGCCAAATCAACAACGAATACAAAGGTTACGAAGTAGGCGAAGTTATCGTTTACCAGGCTAACACTTCAATCAATGACGCTATCGAGCCAACTTCATACTTTGTTGACTTGAAAAACGACAAACACGAAGTTTTGGTAAGGATCACCCAACAAGCTAACATTGAGTTTTTCCAACAAGTGAAATAATTCCGAAAATTATAACAATTAAAAGCCGCCCTGATATTCACAGGGCGGCTTTTTTTATGACTAAAAATCACGTTATTATATTCTAAAATACCATTTTATAAAACAAAAGCGCTGTTTTTCCCTTTAAATATTAATTAATATTTAGTTAGTATGTCGAAAACAATAATTGTATCAAACCGTTTGCCTATTAAAATTTCCAAAACTGATGGTGTTTACCATTCATCACCAAGCGAGGGAGGATTAGCTACCGGTTTAGGTTCAATATATAAACAGGGCGATAATGTGTGGATAGGGTGGCCCGGGGTAGAAATAACAGAACAGGAAGATAAAGACCAGGTTACCAAAGAATTAAAGGATCTAAGCTTAGTCCCGGTTTTTTTAGATCAGGAAGAAATAAATCAATATTACGAAGGTTTCAGCAACGAGGTTTTATGGCCCGTTTTCCATTATTATGCTTCAACGTATGCAGCGTATAAACAATCAAATTGGGATTACTACAAAGCGGTAAACAAAAAATTCAGAGATAAGATCCTCAGTATTGCTGAGCCGGGTGATGTGATCTGGATCCACGATTATCAGTTATTTTTACTACCACAACTTGTAAGACAGGAAATGCCGGATGTTTCTATCGGTTTTTTCCTGCATATCCCTTTTCCGTCAAACGAAATGTTCAGGCTTATCCCATGGCGTTCGGAGTTATTGGAGGGTATACTTGGTGCCGATCTTATCGGGTTCCATACTTTTGATGACGTGCGCCACTTTTTGGGAGCCGCAACACGCTTGCTGCCGGTATCATCCAGCGCCAATATCATAAGTAATGGTGAACGTTCGGTTGTTGTCGAGTCGTTCCCTATGGGGATAGATGAAAAAAGATATTCTTCTTTGCCGTTGCAGGATGATGTAAAACACCAGGTGGAGCTTATTAAGGAAAACTTTCAAAACAGAAAACTCATCCTTTCTATAGACAGGCTTGATTACAGTAAAGGAATTTTGCAAAGGCTCGAAGCATTTGAACTCCTGCTTGAGCAATGCCCCGAATGCATTGACCACATTACACTTTATATGATCGTGGTTCCATCCCGTGATACCGTGCCTCAGTACGCTCATCTTAGGGATGAGATAGATAAAAAAGTGGGCAAAATCAATGCGCTGTACCGTACTATGGACTGGAGCCCGATCCATTATTACTATCGTTCATTTCCGATAGAGACCCTTTCGGCCCTCTACTATTCGGCCGACGTATGTTTGGTAACCCCCATGCGCGACGGTATGAACCTGGTGAGTAAGGAGTATGTAGCCAGCCGGATAAATAATGATGGAGTGCTCATTATGAGCGAAATGGCGGGGTCATCTAAAGAACTCATAGATGCCATTATAGTTAACCCCAACAATACGGGCGAAGTTTGCCGTGCCATTTTACAAGCCATCAACATGCCGCTTGAAGAACAACGCCGTCGCATGATCCCGATGAGACAACTTGTCGCCAAATTCAATACATCGCATTGGGTTAAAATTTTTATGGACAAGCTTAAGGAGGTGAAGCTCATGCAGCGTTCTCTACAGGCCAGGCACGTAAGTAACACCACCGAGCAAAGTATCATCAACCGTTATATCAAAACTAAAAAGCGCATTATCTTTTTAGATTATGATGGCACGCTGGTGAATTTTAAATCAAACATAGATCAGGCCAGCCCCGATAAAGAGTTATACAACATTATCAATAAACTTGCCGAAGACCCTGCAAACCAACTGGTTTTAATAAGCGGACGCAAGCATGAAAACCTTGATGATTGGTTTAAACACAACGATATTTACCTTATTGCCGAGCATGGTTCGTGGTTTAAACAGCCAGGCACTTCCTGGCATAAAATAGGAGGGCTAAGCGACCAGTGGAAACACGATATTTATCCAATACTGGAAACTTATGTTGACCGTACTCCAGGCTCTTTCGTTGAAGAAAAAACATACTCGCTGGTTTGGCATTACCGCAAAGCGCAGGCCGGCCTTGGCGAACTAAGGGCCAATGAGTTGATGAACAACCTCAAATACCTTGCAAGCGATAAAGGCTTACAGTTATTAGCAGGGGATAAGGTACTGGAAGTGAAGAATATGGATATCAATAAAGGCAAAGCTGCTTTAACCCTCACCGAAGGCAGAGACTATGATTTTGTTATAGCTTTTGGCGATGATTATACCGATGAAGATATTTTTAAAGCCTTGCCAGAAAGCGCTATAACCATTAAAGTTGGCAGCAATCTTTCGGCTGCTAAATTTTACCTGCGTAATCCAGCCGAAGTGAGGAAACTACTTACCAGCTTCGCGAAGTATACACCGGTAGAAGAAACTGTATACAAATAGCAGGAAGTGGCAGTTGTAGCTTTTAGCTAAAATTTAAATCATTAAATAATTAGTTGTGCCCATGGTTTAGCCATGGGCATTTTTTATATTCGGGAGCGTTTATTCTGCAAACCGATTATGAAAAGAATCATCTTGTTCATTATTTCCTTAACCTTAATCAGTTTAATAGTTAAGGCTCAAAAAAATCCAACCTATAAAGTTTATACAGTAAAATTTGCCGAATCCGGCTATCCCTTTAAAATCGGCGATTGGGCGCTGAACGGTCCTAAAAACGTGCCGGTAAAAATTGATTTTATGGTATGGCTTATTAAAGGCGAAAATGGCAGAAATATATTAGTTGATGCAGGATTTTAGGTGATAGCGAAGATGCTAAGGAATTTAAGTTAAAGAGCTATCAACGGCCAGATTCGGCGCTTTTAAAGCTTGGTATAAAGTCCGGTGAAATAACAGATATTATTGTAAGTCATCCACATTGGGATCATATCGATGGATTAAGTCTTTTCCCGAAAGCGAAAGTTTGGATGCAAAAACTTGATTATGAGTTTTTTGTTGGATCCGCCTGGCAAAAGCCTGGTGAAGCTGGCGGCTACGCTAAACGGGATGTTATTAATACGGTAAATTTAAATTTGGCTGGCAGGCTTAAATTAATTGATGGCGATGATAAAGAAATTATTAAAGGTATAAAAGTTTATACCGGTTCAAAGCATACCTATAATTCGCAATATGTGTTGGTGCAAGCCGGAAAAAACAGGGTTGTGATAGCATCTGATAACATCTGGACTTATTACAGCCTTCAGCATTTGGTCCCGCCTTCCCAGGGTGGAACGCTTGATCCGGCAGGTTATGTAAAGGCTATGAAGCGGATGAAAACGCTTGCCAGTGATGTTAAGTTTATCATTCCGGGACATGATGGCAAGCAATTAGAAATTTTTCCAAAAGTTGCGGATGGCGTGGTTGAGATAAGATGAAACTTATTTAAAGGGGAATTACTTAATTCAGACTTACGAAGTTTTAAAAACTTCGTAAGTCTTATCGGCTATTAATTTTATGCAAAATGGGAGATCAAACCCTACAAAAAGATTGGCATATCCAATTTCATTGCTATCCTGTAGGCGGCATTCATTAGTCCTACATGGCTGTAAGCCTGGGGAAAATTACCCCATTGGCTGCCGTCTTCTTCATCTACATCTTCGCTAAACAACAACAGATGATTTGAGTATTGCAGCAGGTTGCCAAACTCACGCTGGGCATCATCCAATCTGCCAACCGTAGCCAGTGCTTCTACATACCAAAAGGCACAGATCAGGAAAGTAGTTTTAGGTTTGCCAAAATCATCGGCATATAAATACCTGTAAAATAAACCATTAGGTGTTCTTAGTTCTTTTTCTAATGCAGCTAAATGATCCTTTGCTTTTTGCGAATTAGGATCAAGATAGTTCATCATGATAAGCTGCAGGGTGCTTGCGTCAAGATTGCTGCTGCCCGCTGAATTGGTGTAAACCTTACGCACAGGGTCGTAACAGCTTTCAATATGCGCCGCTGCACGTTCTTTAAGGGAAATGGCCCGGTCAATCAGTTCCTGATTTTGGATTGTGCATGCCATTTTTTCGGCGGCAGATGCGCCGGCCCATTGAAACAGGTTGCTGTAACAATGAATATTGGCCATGTTCCGAAACTCCCAGATGCCGGCATCTTTTTCGTCGATAGTATGTTCGATTTTATCCAGCAAAAATTCTATCCAGTGAACCGAGTCTTTACGTTCTGAAAAAACAAAGCGATGATCGGTGTACAAAGGGAGCAGGGAAATCAATACTTGCCCGTAAATGTCATTCTGAATATGTTCTGATGCCTGGTTACCCACACGTACGGGCTTATTACCCATATAACCGGATAAATCTGTCAAAATAACCTCTACAAGATCTTTTTTACCGGTGATGCCATAAAGCGGCTGGTAACGTTCCATTTCGGAGATGGTAATATCAGTAACATAGCTAAAATACTTTTCCATCTCCTCAAAATGGCCTATATGATTTAATGCCGTTATCACATAGTAAGTATCGCGCAACCAGCAATAGCGATAATCCCAGTTACGGCCACTTCCCGGCGATTCGGGCAAACTGGTAGTGCTTGCAGCTATAATGGCACCAGTGTCCTCGTATTGGTGTATTTTAAGGGCTAAGGCAGAGCGGATCACGAAAGGTTGAAAGTAAGTAGCAATTGATGAATGTTTGATCCAGGTACGCCAGTACTGAACTGTTTCGGCCAGGAAGCGATCAGATGTGCTTATAAGCGGCGCTTCAAGCGGTTCGCCGTAAGTCATGGCCAGATACTTGGTTTCATTAAGTACAAATGCCTGTTCGTCAAAAATATAACTTATCGGAATATTGGTAGTAAGGCGGATGTTTTCTTCGCCACCCTGGTATTGAATATGATTGCTGCCCCGGTTCACACTTAGCTTAACTGCACCGTATTCAGACACAGGCTCACATTTAACTTTTATTCGCGGCGAACCTTCAATAGCCTCAATTTTCCTGATCAGCATTAAAGGTTTATAGTAACGCTGATGCTGATAAAACCTTGGCGCAAAATCGGTTATACGATACTTTCCGCCACTTGCCGGGCTTATTTCGGTAATTAAAACATTGGTATTTTCAAGGTAATGCTGTGCTGTAGTGTATTCACCCTCGGGCCGGATAGTAAACTCGCCACCTTTTTCCTGATCAAGCAGGCCCCCGAAAATAAATGTACTGTCAAACCGTGGCCAACATAACCAGTCGACATTGGTGTTTTTATTAATATGGGCTAAAAAGGCGCAATTACCAATTATCCCGGTATCATAGGTGTGTTTGCTCATGGATATAGCTGTTATTTATTTCAAACTTCAACAACACAGCCTTTGTAATGTTGGCGTAAATAATATGATTATTTAAAGTTTGTTTGCATTTGTCTAACAATGTATAGTAACTTAGTCGTATTAATTACAACAAAAAATCTATCATCATGAGTTTAAGACTGGGCGACAAAGCGCCAAACTTCCAAGCAAAAACATCAGCAGGCGAAATTGACTTTTACGAATATTTAGGCGATAGCTGGGGTGTGTTATTTTCGCACCCGGGCGACTACACGCCAGTGTGTACTACCGAACTTGGTAAAACCGCGGCATTAAAAGATGAGTTTACCAAACGTAATGTCAAAGTATTGGCACTAAGCGTTGATTCGGTAGAATCACATCACGGTTGGATCCAGGACATCAACGAAACTCAGGGTGTTGAAGTTAACTTCCCGATTATTGCCGATGAAGACCGCAAAATTTCTGAAGCTTATGACATGATCCATCCAAATGCCTCGGTAAATGCTACAGTGCGCTCATTATTCATCATAGGCCCCGATAAGGCAGTTAAGCTGATCATTACTTATCCTGCTTCAACCGGCCGTAATTTCCAGGAGATTTTAAGGGTTATTGACTCATTACAGTTAACCGCTAATTACAGTGTTGCTACACCTGCCGACTGGAAGGAAGGAGAGGATGTTGTTGTGGTGCCTGCTATTAAAACTGAAGACATCCCCGCCAAATTTCCAAAGGGTTTTACAGCAGTTAAGCCCTATTTGCGCCTGACACCACAACCAAATAAATAATTTTATTTGGTTTATTTAATAATTTTATATATTTGAGGGAAGCTGGATATCTATTCCTTCTGAACCAATATAAACCTATTTTGTTTTCAGTTTGGTTTTAGTTGATCTTAACACGAATTTTTTATTACGATTATTATAATTATGAAAACTGGAAAAGTAAAATGGTTTAACACACAGAAAGGTTATGGCTTTATTATTACCGAAGAAGGTAAAGATCTTTTTGTACACTTTAAAGACGTTCAAGGCGGTGTAAATGCTATTAAAGATAATGACAGCGTTACGTACGACGTAGAAGAAGGCAGAAAAGGGTTACAGGCAGTTAACGTGAAAAAGGTATAAAATATATAAAGTTATTGAACAAAATTTACTTACAAAACCTCTGTGCGTACAGGGGTTTTTTTGTGCTCATTTTTTTGTTTTTATTTACGCAAATCTCATACATTAGCCAACCAATTTTTATAATTTATGACTGATGCTATTAATACCAAAACAACAAGGAATGCTATTTTCTTAGTAATTGTTGCTTCCCTGGGGTATTTTGTTGATATATATGACCTTTTAGTTTTTTCGATAGTACGGCTTTCCAGTCTTAAGGACATTGGCTTAAGTGCACAGGAGATAACTGATAAAGGGCAGTTCATTATCAGCATCCAAATGTTTGGGCTATTGCTTGGCGGGATTATTTGGGGTATTATGGGCGATAAACTTGGCCGCATTAAAGTACTTTTTGGGTCAATATTGCTTTACTCCATTGCCAATTTTGCCAATGGCCTTGTTCATGATGTAAATACTTATGCTCTTGTACGGTTTATTGCAGGTCTCGGCCTGGCAGGCGAGCTTGGCGCAGGTATTACCCTGGTTAGTGAAACATTGAGCAAGGAAAACCGCGGCTACGGAACCATGATTGTTGCTGTTATTGGCTTATTCGGCGCTACTGCCGCTTATGCAGTGGCTAAGTTTGGCTGGCGTAATGCTTATTTTGTTGGTGGTGGCCTGGGTATATTATTGCTTTTGCTGCGCATTGGCACTTTTGAATCGGGCATGTTTAAAAATGTAGAGAAAAGCGATGTATCCAAAGGCAACATGTTTATGCTGTTTACCAACTGGGAACGGTTAAAAAAATACCTCTTTTGTATCCTGATAGGCGCACCGCTTTGGTATGTAGTGGGTGTATTGATCAGCTTTTCGGATAAGTTTGGAGCTGCATTAGGGGCTAAAACCCTGATCAAACCCGGCGACGGCATTTTTTATAGCTACATCGGCATTGCCATAGGCGATATTGTGGCAGGATTACTGGCGCAGGTTACCAAATCGCGAAAATTAACTATGGCTGTATTTTTAATACTTTCATTGGTGAGTGTGCATTTTTACCTGAGCGATAACGGTATTACACCCGAACGCTTTGCCGTACTAAGCTTTTTCATGGGATGCACTGTGGGTTACTGGGCAACTTTTGTTACGATTGCATCTGAGCAATTTGGTACCAATATCCGCTCAACGGTTACTACCACGGTGCCTAATTTTGTACGCGGCTCACTAATCCCGATAACATTAGCGTTTAACGCGTTCAATGCAAAATACGGATATATCAAATCGGGATATATCATGATGGGCATCCTTACGGCAGTCGCATTATTATCCTTAAGCCAGCTAAAAGAAACTTTTGGCAAGGATTTGAACTATGTGGAGATTAGCTAAAAAGCCAGGTGTTCAACTTTTGAAAAAGGGGTGTTCAAAATGTTCAATGTTGAAGGGATGTAAAATTACAAGTTGTTAATAATCAGCGATTTGAATTTTAACATTTAAAAACACGAACACTTAATTAATTGACTATCAATCATTTGATTTTTTTTCATGTGTTTACACTTTAAAAACTGAACACCCTGAATTTTCTGTTATTAGCGATAATATAACAGACACAATAATCTCTCTTTTCTGCTTTACAAAAGGCATCCCCGGCAATCTTCAAAATTCATTACTTTTACAGCATATGATCAGCAAAGAACAAATAGCCGAAGATTATAAGCAAATACAGGACGAGATCTGCACGGCGCTTGAGCAATTGGATGGCGCAGCAAAATTTGAAGAGGAAGTTTGGGAGCGTGAGGGTGGCGGAGGAGGCCGTACCAGGGTTATCCAAAACGGAAACATCCTTGAAAAAGGCGGTGTTAATTTTTCGGCAGTTCACGGTCATTTGCCCGATACCATGAAACGGGCGCTACAGGTTGAGCAGGATGATTTTTTCGCTACCGGAGTATCTATAGTGATCCATCCCAATCATCCGTTGGTACCCATCATCCACATGAACATCCGTTACTTTGAAATGCCATCTACCATGGGAGATACCCAGAAACCTGTTCGATGGTTTGGAGGCGGCATAGATCTGACACCGCATTATGTAATAGAAGATGATGCACGTTTTTTTCACGGCGGCTTAAAAGCTGTTTGTGATCAATATTACGAGGATTTTTATCCTCGTTTTAAAAAATGGGCCGATGATTACTTCTTCATCAAACACCGTAATGAAACCCGGGGCATAGGGGGCATATTTTATGACAGGCTTACCGCCAACGACGACCTGAGCTGGGAAGATATCTTTGAGTTTTCAAAATCGGTTGGCCGTTCTTTTGCGCCATTATATACAGAACTTGTAAACCGTAACCGTAATAAGTCATTCACGGAGGCACAGCAATTATTTCAATACCAGCGCCGTAGCCGTTATGCCGAATTTAACCTGGTTTATGACGCAGGCACCAAATTCGGGCTGGAAACCAATGGCCGAATCGAATCTATATTGATGAGCCTGCCGCCCACAGCTAAATGGGTTTATGACTATCACCCGGCAGCGGGCACTGAAGAAGAAAAAACATTATCTTTACTAAAAAAAGGTATAAACTGGGTATAGGACAAAGCTTAAAGCTAAAAGCAAAGCCCAAAGAAAAAAGCTTTCAGCATCATGCTTTGAGCTTTTGACTAATAATATCACCAATGAAAAGATCTATTATGCCGGTTATCGGTATCTTACTGTTATGTGCTTTCCGTTTTGATGGTAGCCCGCTGAAGGGGATTTGGGAATATCGGGGCGGTATAATTAACGGCAAACTTGATGCAGCTCCTACGGCCTATAAACTGCAAAGGGATTATGACAATGAGCATTATAAGGCTAAGGTAATAGAGGATGGCGAAAAAACAGTAGTATATGAAAAAGGCGATTACCAGTTAAAAGAGGATACCTGCTTTGAAACTCAAACCTATTGTATGCAGGAATCAAAATTACTCAACAAAACCATAAAGTACAACTACACAATCAGTAACGATACGCTCAAACTGCTTTCGGTTTTACCCAACGGCAACAAGGTTGAGGATTATTGGGTAAAGGTTAAATAAATCCCGGTTAAAGTAACAGAATTGTTGTACCTGTGGTAATATCTGCCCCGGTTTATTGTTACTAAATTGGCGCAATCCCAAGTATTTTTTTAACTTCGCAGGTCGTTGAAAAATCAATTTTAACACGCAATTATAAGAGAAGGTTCTACAAATAATTAAAAATGGCTGAAGGAACAGAAAACGATAATTCACACGCAGAAGACAGGATAATTTCGATAAATATTGATGAGGAAATGCGATCGGCGTACATTGACTATTCAATGTCGGTGATTGTTTCCAGGGCTTTGCCCGATGTCCGCGATGGACTGAAACCGGTACACAGGCGCGTGCTTTATGGCATGCTTGACCTTGGTTTAACAAACAACAAGCCCTATAAAAAATCTGCCCGTATTGTGGGTGAGGTGATGGGTAAATATCACCCTCACGGTGATAAATCGGTATATGATACCATGGTACGTATGGCCCAGGAGTGGAGTTTGCGCTACTTACTGGTTGAAGGCCAGGGTAACTACGGTTCGGTTGATGGTGATGAGCCGGCGGCAATGCGTTACACAGAAGCTCGTTTGCAAAAACTTGCCGAAGAGATGCTTGCCGATATCAATAAAGATACCATTGATTTCCAATTAAATTTTGACGACTCGCTTCAAGAGCCAACCGTACTGCCATCCAAATTCCCTAACCTGCTGGTTAACGGAGCTTCGGGTATTGCAGTAGGTATGGCTACCAACATGGCACCGCATAACCTTTCGGAAGTTATTGATGCTACTATGGCGTTAATTGATAACCGCCAGATTGAGGTTGCCGAGTTAATGAAATATGTAAAAGGCCCTGATTTTCCTACGGGCGGCATTATCTATGGTTATGATGGCCCGCGCGAGGCGTTGGAAACAGGCCGTGGCCGTGTGGTTATCCGTGCCCGTGCCGAAATCGAAACTCACAATGGCGAGCGCGAACGCATCATTGTTAGCGAAATACCTTACCAGGTAAACAAAGCTTTAATGATTGAGCGTACTGCCGAACTGGTTAACGAAAAGAAACTGGAAGGAATCTCGGCCATTCGTGACGAATCGAGCCGTGAAGGGATCCGTATTGTATACGAGATCAAGCGCGATGCCAATGCAGCCATTGTATTGAACAACCTGTTTAAATACACAGCGCTTCAAACTTCATTTAGTGTAAACAACATCGCCCTGGTTAACGGCCGTCCGATGCTGCTTAACCTGAAAGATCTGATCCATCACTTTGTTGAACACCGCCACGAGGTTGTTGTACGCCGTACCAAATTTGAGCTTAACGAAGCTGAAAAACGTGCGCACATTCTTGAAGGCTTATTGATCGCGTTAGATCACCTTGATGAAGTTATCCGCCTGATCCGCGCGTCGCAAACGCCTGATGAAGCAAGAGAGGGCTTGATGACCAGCTTTGGTTTAACAGACATTCAGGCACGTGCCATCCTCGATATGACTTTGAGGAGGTTAACAGGACTTGAACGGGATAAGATCAAAGACGAATACGCGGCTTTAATGAAACTTATTGAGCATTTAAAAAACATCCTTAGTGATGAGGGCTTAAGGATGCAGATCATTAAGGATGAGCTGCTTGAAATTAAGGAGAAATATGGCGATGAGCGCCGTACCGAAATGGTTCACTCATCTGCCGAAATGCAAACTGAAGACTTTATTGAGGACGAGGATGTTGTTATCACGATCTCGCGCGAAGGCTATATCAAACGTACTCCGCTTACAGAATACCGCAGGCAGAGCAGGGGAGGTAAAGGTGCTATAGGCAGTAACAGCCGCGATGCAGATTTTATTGAGCACCTGCTTATCGCCTCAAATCACAACTACATGTTGTTCTTTACCGAATCGGGCCAATGTTTCTGGCTCAGGGTATTTGAAATACCAGAAGGTACACGTACTTCAAAAGGACGTGCTATTCAGAACATCATCAATATTCCGAAAGAAGAGAATATAAAGGCATATATTAAACTGATCTCGCTTAAAGATCAAAATTACCTTGAAAATAACTTCATTATCATGTGTACCAAGAAAGGTACCATTAAGAAAACCTCACTTGAGGCTTACTCACGTCCGCGTTCAAATGGTATTAATGCCATCAACATTAATGAAGGTGATTCATTACTTGAAGCGAGCTTAACCAGCGGAAGCAGCGAAATTGTAATGGCACTTAAATCGGGCCGCGCTATCCGTTTCAATGAATCAACAGTTAGGCCGATGGGACGTACAGCTACCGGTGTTCGTGGTATCAGCCTTGATGACGAAAATGATGAAGTAGTTGGCATGATTGCAATTGATGATGCAGAAACAACTGTATTAGTAGTATCAGAAAAAGGATACGGCAAACGTACCGACATTGAAGACTATCGCGTTACAAACCGTGGGGGTAAAGGTGTAAAAACACTAAATATTACTGAAAAAACCGGAAACCTTGTAGCCATAAAAGGTGTTGCAGATAAGGAAGACCTGATGATCATTAACAAATCGGGTATTATTATCCGTATAGCTGTAAGTGAATTAAGGGTAATGGGCCGTGCCACACAGGGTGTTAGATTAATAACACTTAAAAACAATGACGAGATAGCTTCAGTAGCCAAAATTGAGCATGATGAAGATGAAGAGGTAAAAGAAGGCGATGAAAATGCAGAGGGCACTGAAACTAACACCGAAAATACCGGTGATAGCGACTCTGCTGAAAACAATGCAGAAGCATCAACTGACGATACAACAGAATAACAAATATGCACTACCGCAAAATTATTTTATCGGTTTTAATTACAAGCTTTACCACAACGTTTGCCTTCGCTCAAAAGGAAGCGCTTAAGGTTGTGGTAAATAACCTTGCTTTTTATAAACAGAAAAACGACCTGAAGTATTTGGCCGCCGCTAAAAAATCTGCAGATAGTTTGATCATTACCAAGTCGGATACGGCTGATATTGAAAAGAACCTTTACAGGGCTATTGTTAACTCGAGCATCCTGTATATAGATTCTTTAAATAAACTTGGAATGCCTGCCGATATGCTCGATAAAACAACCAAACTGGTTGACAGATTATCGGGCATGGGCAAGATTTTCAAGTACCAGTCAGAACTTGACTATACCAAACGATGCCTGGCAAATGTTTATATACGCAAGGGGTTTGAAGCGGTAAATAATTCAGATTTCCCCAACGCCAGAATAGCATTTGAAAATGCAAAACGGTATGCGCCGGGAATGAACCAAATTAATACCTATATAGCTTTTGCAAATAACAAAGCCGGTAATTTACAGGATGCCGCCAAATATTATACAACAATGCTTCAGGTTGATAGTGGCCGTACGGAATATATTGAAACGGCGTCAAATATCTACAAATCGTTAGGAGACACAACTAAGGCTTTACAGATTCTTCAAAAAGGCAGGAAAATTTTACCTAATGACAGGTTTTTATTGCTCGATGAAGCCAATATCTATAATAACAGGAAAAATTATAAGGCCCTTGAGCCCTTAATTGGCCCCTTGCTTGATATTAATGCAAATAACGCCGATATTGCGTTTGTTGCCGCTAACTGTTACGATCATTTAGATAAATTTGATCAGGCAGAGTCTCTTTATCTGCATGCAATTGAATTAAGCGGAACATATTTTGACCCGGTATTCAACTTAGGGTTGCTATATTTAAAACAGAGTGCAACTACAAAAGGGGAGAAGAGCATCCAGGATTTGGGAAGGGCAATTCAATGGCTGGAAAAGGCTAATGAAATATCTCCAAACAATGCAAATAGCCTGCAGGCATTGCAATTAGCATATGCAAAAACTAATAATCAGGATCAGTTAGACAGAATAAACAATAAACTAAAACAGTTAACCAATCAATAATAATCATGAAAATCAAATTTTTGATGGCGGGCCTGTTAGGCTTGGTTTCAGCAACAGCTTTTGCACAAAAAGGTGAGTTAAATACCGCAAAAGAAGAATATGAAAAATATTCAGGCTTAAGAGGTCAGCCAGCAATGGCGTCAATGGCTGGTAAAAGCCTTACAACTGCAAAAGAATCAATTGATAAAGCTTCAGCCAATGAAAAAACCGCTACATTACCGCTTACTTACGCTGTAAAAGGTTCAATTTATTCAGCATTAGCTATTCAGGATACTGTACCTGCTACCTCACTGCCATTATTTACAACTGCCGAAGAGGCTTTGAAAAAAGCTAAAGAAGTAGATACAAAAGGCGAAAACAAAAAAATGGTTGATGAGGCCTATTTAAACCTGGCCCAATATCAGCTAACTAAAGGCGTAAAAGAATATTCGGCAGGCAAGTATGACCTTGCTTACAAATCATTTGATTTTTACCGCACTGTATTACCTGAAGATACCAACGCCATTTATTACACAGGCCTTGCAGCTGCGAACGGAAAAAACTACCCCGCAGCAATTTCAAATTACAGTAAATTGGTGACCACTAAATATTCAAAAAACGCAGGGGTTTACCTTGATCTTTCTTCATTGTACCTTGCCAGCAGAGACACAGCAGGCGCACTTAAAACAGTATCAGAAGGAGTAAGCAAATATCCTGCAAACAGCGAACTGCGTAAACGTGAAATTGAAATCAGCCTGCAAACAGGAAAAGAGAAAGAGGTTACCGACAAGATCCAGGCAGCCTTAGCCAATGATCCTAAAAATAAAACTTTATATTACTATGCTGGCTTAACGTATTCACAAACAGCAGACAACTATGCCAAAGAGGCTGCTGCAACTAAAGATGCCGCTGCAAAAGGTAAATTAATGGCATCAAAAGCTGATGCTTACGTTAAAGCCGGAGAAATGTATAAAAAAGCTTTAGAAATTGATCCTAATTATTTTGAAGCTAACTTAAACTATGGTTATGTAATACTTAACCCTGCAATTGATGCTTATAATGCAGCCAATAAATTGCCAGCTAATAAACAAAAAGAATACGATGCTGCTATTGCCAAAGCTAAAGCTCAGTTTGAACAAGCTAAGCCATATTTATTAAAAGCCGTTGAACTTCAACCAAAATCAATTGATGCTTTGCAAAACTTAAGAACTTATTACTTAGGTGTTAAAGATGATGCAAATGCTACTAAATTGAAAGCGCAAATAGATGCATTACCAGCTAATTAATAATTTTAAAAAACGTTTTTAAAAAGAAGAGGCCTTGAGAAAGGCTTCTTCTTTTTATTTACTATTTAACATAATGTTAATTATGTGAATTTTTATTAAGTGTATTTTTAGGTCTCTGATCCTGCTGTTTTATTTTGAGATGGATCTCACGGGTATACAATCAAAATTTAAAGGTATTCACAGGTGTGAAAGTAATTGCAAATAAGTTTACAATTTCAGAGTCAATAAAGCGCCGTCAGCTACTAATAGCTATGAAATAAATATATTTGACATAGCAAAATTGTTGTAGTAGCCGACTCGTAATTATTGATTTTGATCCGAAGCTTAAGTGAAGTTTAAAAGTCGTTTTGATGCCCTAAGCTTTTCCTGATCAAAGAAATAATGTGAGTCTTATGGCGAAGCACCGTGCGATTCCCAAAGCAACATAGTTAATTATCGTTTTCATCAACGATATCACCAATATCCAAAACCATTTATAGGCCCATAATTAATTTTACCCCTTTTTATGATAACAAACCAGGATTTGATGGTTAGTGTCTGTTGCACTACGTATAACCACAAAGATTTTATTAGTCAGACTATTGAAAGCTTCCTTATGCAGGAAACTAATTTTAGATATGAAATTGTTATTGGCGACGATTGCTCAACTGACGGTACAACTGAGATACTGAGGTCATACAAGGATAAATATCCGGATAAGATCAAAATAATATATCCTGAAAAAAACCGCGGCGCCCATTTAAATACCATTAACACCGTCAAAGCATGTGAAGGAAAATACATTGCACTATGTGACGGGGATGACTTTTGGACAAGCCCGCAGAAACTCCAAAAACAAGTAGACTTTTTAGAAAACAATCCGGAATATATTATTTGCTGCCATTATACGCGAGTAATTGATATCAATAACAACACGCTGAATATTGAAGCAAACCCTATTCCTCTTGAATACACTTATCACGATTTGTTAGTTGGCAGGCAAGCGGAAACCAAAACAGCTACTCTTGTTTATCACAACATCCCTGAAGTACATGAACTATTTCAGACCAGCTGGTATCTAAGCTGTTACGCAGCGGATAAATTTTTCAAACTCTTTGCCACGTTTAATACCGGGCGTAAAATATATGTAATGCCCGAGGTTATGAGCTGCTATCGCAACCATGCCGGAGGCATTTGGAGCATGATAAGAAATGAAGCTCGTATGGAAATGGTCATCAGCGATTTTAACGTGATCATCAGACGCTTTCATTATCGTGGAATGCAAAAGAAAATGCTCTTAATGTTATATATAAAAAGGTACATTCTGTTTGAATTGGGCCGTTTTCGATTACGCAAGGCTTTTGATACTGTAAAATATTTACTCTAAACCTAAAGTCACAGTTTATCTTCCTGCAAACTGTGACTTTAGGTTGTTTATAATTATACAAAGCTTTTAGTACTGTAAATATTTACTTTAAACTATAAACATAGTCTATCTTCCTGCAGGCTATAAGTTTACGCCATATTCTGGCATCTGAGTAACTATTTCATTGTAAAAAGCATAATATCGTCAAATAATATTGACTGTTCTGTACCCCTATGCCCTCCCCCAGGGCATGCAACTTATCAATCATTATCCACCCTTAAAAACCTACTTATGAGCTATCGAAGTTTTACCATACGTAACAGGGATGACTGGGACAAATACATAGCCCAATCTTATGCACATGAAGGGTTTCACACCTGGTATTATCACTCTTTAAATACCGAAGGAGAACCGCTTTTATTTGTTTATGAAGAAAGCAAAGTTTTTGTGTCACTGCCAGTGATCAAAAGAAAGATCGAAGGTTCTGAATATTTTGACATGACTTGCGTTTATGGCTATGCAGGACCTTTATCTAACATTGCTTTTGAAAAATTAACTACCCCCACAATTATGCAATTTAAAATTGCATTTGCAGCTTTTATGAAGGCAGAATCCTCTATCTGTATCTTTTCAAGACTGCATCCATTTCTTAATCAATATCATTTATTGGAGAATATTGGCGGTATCAAGGATAATGGAACAACATTATACGTTGACTTGTCCATATCTGAAGAAGATCAACGTAACAGATACGACAAAAGACTTAATCGCCAAATAAGAAGTCTGCGAAAAATGGGGTACGTAATTAAAGAGGCCGAAAGCGTTCAGGAGATTGAAGATTTTGTTGAAATGTATCACAAAAACATGGATCGTCTAAATGCCTCGCCAAATTATTACTTCAATGCTCAGTATTTCATCAATCTGCTCAACAAAGAGTACATGAAAAACAAGCTCGTTTTAATTTACGACGGCGCTAACCTCATGTGCGGAGCACTTATCTTATTATCAGATGATATTGTAAGAAATCACCTTTCGGCTACTTCGCCCGATTATTTGAGCATCTCTCCAAGCAAATTATTAACGGATGAAATAAGCATGATCGGAAGAAGGTTAGGAAAAAAGATTTTTCACCTCGGAGGCGGCGTTGGTGGAAAAGAAGATTCTCTTTTCAATTTCAAAAAGCTTTTTTCAAACCTCCAGGTAAAAGACCGGATCTGGTGTTACATTAACGATGAATCTGCTTACACGCATCTTGTTTTAAGATCCGGCGTAGAGATCAATCCTGAAACTAAATTCTTCCCTTTATACCGACATCCACAAATAAAGATACAAACAACTAACCCAGAATCCGAAACCACCACAATTGAAAACCTTAACTGAAAAAAAATGAAAAATAAGTTTAATTATTCCGATGCTAACCTTGCTGTATTTGACCAGGTAATGGATGAATATGGTTGGATTATATATGAAGATGCCCTTGATGACGCTTTTGTCGACGAAATAAATGATTCATTGATCCCTGCTTATGATGTAAGGCGCAAAATTCAGATCGCTAATGGCATCGGCGACAACATGAACGGCACGCTACACCACCTGGTTGAACGGGAAAGGTTTTCATTGAAATTTCTTGAACGGAAATATTGCGCCGATCAAATCAACCATTTTTTAAAAGGGAATTATATCATAAACTCTTTGGGAGCGGTCATCAACTTAAGAGACGAAAAACCTTATGTTCAAAATATACACCGGGATATAAGAAGCTTTACCGGAGATTTTAAAGTAATGATCCAAATGATGATCACTTTAGACGATTTTACTTCTGAAAATGGATCGACCTATTTTTTAACAGGATCTCATAAAAGCGACGAAAAACCAGAAGCTGACTTCTTTTACAAAAATGCAGATCGCGCTAATACAAAAAAAGGCAGCATTATTTTGTTTGACTCCAATTTATGGCATGCCGCTGGTAAAAATTATACCGACGCAACAAGGCGAACTCTAACTATGGCATTTACTAAACCATTCTTTAAGCAACAGCTTGATTATCCAAGGTTTTTAGGTTATGAATTTGGCGAAGGACTAAGCGATGACTTAAGACAAATATTGGGTTATAAATCCCGCGTGCCGGAAAATTTAAATGAATATTATCAACCTCTGGAAAAAAGAATGTATCAACCGGGGCAGGGTTAAATTTAATTTTATTTAAAAAACTGCATCAATTGTCAGTATTGTTTAATCTTTGATTTTAAAATTAGCTAAGAGCTAACAAGGTGTTACCTTGTGTTGTAACCTAAAAATAAAATCATGGATCTTAAACTTAATGATAAAACAGCCCTTGTAACAGGATCGACAGCCGGCATCGGCTACGCTATTGCTAAATCATTGGCCACCGAAGGTGCTAATGTATATGTAAATGGGCGCAGCCAAAGCAAAGTTGATGAAGTGGTAAAAAAACTGATTGAAGAAACAGGAAATCATAAAATTAAAGGTATTGCTGCTGATTTTTCAAATGCCGAACAGGTTCAAGCTTTAATAACGCAATTATCCGAAGTTGATATCCTGGTGAACAACGTTGGCATTTTTGAGCCAAAGCCGTTTGTAGAAATTACCGATGCCGACTGGCTCAGGTTTTTTGAAGTTAATGTTTTAAGCGGGGTACGCTTATCACGTGCTTACTTTGACAAAATGGTCAGCAAAAACTGGGGACGAATAATTTTTATTTCCAGCGAATCTGCATATCAGATCCCTGACGAAATGATTCACTATGGAACAACCAAAACTGCTCAGATTGCAGTAGCCCGTGGCTTAGCCGAGCTCACCAAAAGTACCGGTGTTACTGTTAATACAGTTTTACCCGGGCCTACTTTATCTGAAGGTGTTGGCGATTTTATAGAAGCTTTAGCAAAAGATCAGAATTTAAGCAACGCGGAGATTGAAAAAGATTTTTTCACTAATGTGCGTGGTACCTCATTACTAAAACGCTTTATCACTACAGATGAGATTGCCAGTTTAGTTACTTATGTTGCAAGCCCGCTATCGGCAGCAACAAATGGTGCTACTTTACGGGCCGATGGTGGTGTTATAAAAACAGCATTCTAAAATTTAAAAACGAGCAATAAAAAAATCCCGGTCAGGTGAAATACCCGGCCGGGATTTTTTTATGCTTTCAAAATTACTAATGTTTCGTAGTATCTGTTTTGGTGGTGTCTGTAGCGGCCGGTGCTGGTGCGCTCTGACTTGTTGAATCCATTTTTGTAGTGTCAGATCCATCTCCTGCTTTTTTTTCCGAACTACAACCGGTCGCAATCGCACCGATCATGGCCGCGACAAGTGCGAAACTTAAGAATTGCTTTTTCATAGTTATTTGCTTTTGATTAAATTATCAATGTATGTTGAACCATACTATAAACCAAGCTTTGGGATTATTGTTTACCGGTTATTCTTGATTTTATTATCTTTTATTTTTTAACATAAGGCCGTTTGATCCACATTTACGGCCCTTTGTTTAATTTTTTTCTGATCTTTAAGCGCGATGATAATATCCGAAGGATTATTAAAGTGGGTAATGCGTTTTTATCCCCCTCTCCTTTTCCAGCGTATCTGGGTAGTGAAATTCAGCAAGGGGTACCGTGGTGTTGAAGTTAGGATCAGGAAGAGTTTTCTTAATAAAAACTACAACAATTCAATTTTTGGCGGTACGCTTTTCTCGGCTGCAGATCCATTTTACCCCATCCTGTTTCATCAAATATTTAATCATAAAGGCTACAAGCTAATGGTTTGGTCAAAATCGGCCACCATAAAATATGCAAAGCCCGCAGCAACAAATTTATTTTTCAATATTAAGCTGACTGATAGCGATATAGCCGACGCGGAACATATTTTAAATACTACCGGCAAATTTATTCGCCCCTTCCCTATTGACATTTACAATAAAGATGGCGAAATATGCGTATCCGTCATGATTGAGGTTTATGTACGAAACTTAAACTTTATTGATACTACTATATAACTTATACTGATGACCGTAATTATGAATGACGAAGCTTTTGAAAAAAAAGGCTTCATGATCTCAACCGATAAAAATCTGCTTAATGTTGATGTTATTTATGATTACCTGAATAATGAATCGTACTGGGCAAAGGGTATTCCACGACAAAAATTGGCCCGGGCCATTGAAAATTCCATGTGTTTCGGTATTTATTTAAACAACGAACAGGCAGGTTTTGCACGTGTAATAAGCGATAATGCTACGTTTGCTTATATCTGCGATGTGTTTGTGCTGTCTTCTCATCGTGGCAAGGGACTTTCTAAATGGCTGGTACAAACAATTGTTAAGCACCCCGATCTGAAAGGTTTGAGGAGATGGTCGTTAGCTACTAAAGACGCGCATAATTTATACAGCCAGTTCGGCTTTTCGCCCATCGCACGCCCGGAAACATGGATGGAGATTTTTACACCGTATATTAAGCCCTGATAATTAATAAAAGGCTATGAATAAAACAAACGTTAAGAAGCTGATTTTTGAAGGAGAAGGCGTTACAGTAGACTTTAAGAAGACGATAACCAGTTGTGAAAAAATAGCCAGGACAATGGTATCATTTGCCAACAATAAAGGAGGCAAATTACTTATTGGCGTAACTGACGACGGCACAATAAAAGGTGTAAAGTCTGAAGACGAAGAAAAATATATGATAACAAGAGCAGCTCATCTTTTTTCCCGCCCAGCCCTGGAACCAACTTTTGAGGAGGTTTATTTTGATGATAAGTTAGTACTTGTTGTTGATACCCCTGCAAGCGAGCTGAAACCGCATTATGCGCTTGCCGAAGATGGTAAATGGTGGGCATATGTACGTGTAAAAGACAAAAGTGTACTGGCCAGTAAAATTGTACTGGAGGTTTTAAAACGCTCATCAAATGATCAGGGTGTTTTAATTGAATATTCTGAAAACGAAAGTACGTTGCTTGGTCATTTGGAGAAGGTTGGGCGTATTACTATAAAAGAGTGCAGCGAGCTGCTTAAAGTTGGTCGCCGCCGTGCTCAGAATGTACTTGTAGACTTGATTTTATCTGGTCTGATTAAGATCAACACTACCGAAAAGGAAGAATATTATACAGCCTCCTGACTTTTGTGTGTGCCCAAATGGTTACTTTTGCGCTCCTGTTGCCTGAGTAATTATGAGATCCGTTTACCAAAAATATAAGCCTTATTACCTTGAAAGCCTTAAACTGGCAATCCCGGTAATTATCTCAAACGTTGGGCATACGGCTGTACAAATGTCTGATACCATCATCGTAGGGCATTTTGCGGGCACTGTTTCTTTGGCTGCGGTATCAACAGTAAACAGTCTTTTTATGGTTCCGCTGGTTATTGGGATGGGCATCTCCTATGGTTTAACACCGCTCATTGCTCAAAATAATGGCCGTAAAAATCATAAAGAATGTGGGCTGCTACTTTCCAATAGTTTATTCCTGAATATCCTGAGCGGCATGATCCTGTTCTGCGGAATCTATTTCGGCACCATGTTACTTATTGGGCATCTTGACCAATCGCCCGAGGTTGTGACAGAAGCCAAGCCTTATTTATTCCTGCTTAGCCTGTCGTTGATCCCTTTGCTTATCTTCAATACGTTTAAGCAGTTTGCGGAAGGCCTGGGCTTTACCAAGCAAGCCATGATGATATCTATCTGGGGTAATTTGATCAATATTTTATTGGGGATAATTTTCGTTAAAGGTTTGTTCGGCATACAACCAATGGGTATCAGAGGTGTTGGTTACAGTACCCTTATCGATCGATGTTTGATGGCTACCGTGATGGGTATTTATGTTTTCCGGTCGAAGAATTTTAAAACCTATTTAACAGACTTTGCCCTTAAAAACATCGACAGGCTACGCGGTATCCAGATCATGAAAATTGGCGCGCCGGTTGCCATGCAATATACTTTTGAGATCAGTGCCTTTGGCGGTGCTGCCTTGCTTGTGGGTACTATTGGCGTAGTTGCACAGGCTGCACACCAGGTAACCATAACCATGGCCTCCATGACGTATATGATGGCAAGCGGTATTGGTGCAGCTGCAGCCATTAAATCAGGTAACTATTTTGGCGTAAGCGATCACCGCAATTTAAGGCTTGCAGCTATTTCAAATTATCACATCGTATTGCTGTTCATGAGCTTTACCGCTGTGATATTTGCATTAGGCAGGCATCTTTTACCATGGATAATTACTTCTGATGAAGAAGTAATAGCAATTGCATCACAGCTACTTATCATTGCGGCATTTTTCCAGCTGTTTGATGGCGCGCAAGTTGTTGGGCTTGGGGTATTGAGAGGAATGGGAGATGTAAACGTTCCTACCGTTATTACCTTTCTTGCTTACTGGGTAATTGGTTTGCCTGTTGGTTACTTGCTCGGTATTAAATTTAACCTGGGTGTTTATGGGGTTTGGTATGGCCTTGTATTGGGCTTGGGTACGGCGTCGGTACTGTTGTTTGCACGTTTCAATGTGCTTAGTAAAAGTCACAAGATCAAACCGGCAATACCGATAATAGCCAAAGATTAAAAATAAAGATCAATGGCCGTTTTAAACGTATTGCAATGCGCTTCTACAATATCTTTAATCTGCGGTGAATAACCACCTCCCATACTCACCTGTACCGGCGTATTGTGTTTAATGCATTGTTCAAAAACAAACTGATCACGGGCTTTGCAGGCTTCTTTGCTTAACGAAAGTTTACCCAGCTTATCAGTAGCCAGAATATCCACCCCCGAAAGATAGAAGATAAAATCAGGCTTCTGTTGTTCTATCAGTCGAGGCAGCGTTGTTCTAAGAATTTCAAGAAACTCGTCATCGCTTACGCCGTCCAGTAAAGGAATGTCCAGATCAGATCGCTCCTTTCTGTAAGGGAAATTATTGGCCCCATGCATAGAGAAAGTGAACACCCTTGGTTCGTTTTCAAAGAGCTGGGCAGTGCCATTGCCCTGGTGCACATCTAAATCAATTATTAAGATAGATTTAGCTAAATAACTATCCAATAAATAATTAGCTGCAATTGCCTGATCATTTAATAAACAAAAGCCTTCACCCCAATTACTGCCCGCATGATGAGTGCCTCCGGCTACATTGAATGCGACTCCGCTTTCGAGAGCATACCTGCAACCATCAATTGTACCTTTAGCAATTCTTATTTCCCGCTCCACCAAACGCGCTGATAAAGGAAATCCTGTACGGCGTTGTTCTTTTGGAGGCAACGTCAAATCACGAAGTTGGTGCCAGTAATATTCATCATGGGTACGGGTGATAATATGTTCCGCCAGGAGACCGGGAGAAAACAGGTTCTCTTTGCTAATCACGCCTTCATGCAATAGCTGCGCGGGGATCAGCTCATACTTCAGCATCGGAAAGCGATGGCCTTCGGGCAGCGGATGGGCGTATATCGGATCGTAGGCTATTTTGAGCATCCCTTCTATCCTATCAACTCCCCTACATGCTTTTGGATATTATCGCAGATACTATCCAGCGGTAAATCATTAGCATCGCGACCAAATGGATCCTCAATTTCTTCGGCCAATAACTCAATACTTGCAAAAACAAAAAGCACAAAGCAAATTATAGGGATGATAAAATACTTCAGATCAAAAGCCCAGGTAAACGGTAGCGTCATGATATAGGTGAAGATAAACTTCTTGATGAATACATTGTACGAAAACGGAATAGGTGTTTTCTTGATACGTTCACAAGCTCCACAAATATCTGTAAAAGAAGTAATTTCGGTAGTTATGCTAAATAATTGCTCCGGGTTAATTACACCTTCTTTATTTAACCGGTAAATATTTTTGATCATTTCAGAAGCTACCTGGTTAGGTACATGTTTCAGGGCATCAATACTAATAAACGGCTGTTCTTCGGGAACGTATTCGTCGCGCAAATGATCACGCAGTGTCCGTGCATAGCGGGGGATCGCATAATTGAAAAAAGCTAGGTCATCTTCACCTATTAGATGCTTTAGTTTAATAGCGAGGTTGCGGCTATTGTTAACTAAACTCCCCCATATCTTACGCCCTTCCCACCAGCGGTCATAAGCCGAGTTGATACGAAATGCAAGCAATAAGGAAAATACGAAACCTATTGTTTGATGAATGAAGATCACTTTCCTGAGTATGCTGGTATCGGGCAACTGCCAAAAATCGATCAGGAAATAAGTAACAACGCCGGCATACGCACCAACCGCAAGCATAAGCGGAAATAGCTCACGCAGTGTTTCGGCCTTGTTTATTTTAAAAATGAATGAAAACCATTCTTTGGGATTGTAATAAACCATATCTCTTAAGAAAATTAAACAGCTTTTAGTGCATCAGCCATCAGTATGGCTGTTTTATAAACATCTTCAAAGGTATTGTAAAGCGGTACAGGACTCAGGCGGATCACGTCGGGTTCGCGCCAATCGCCTATGACGCCGTTTTGTGCCAGGTAGTTAAAAATTGTCCGCGCATTTCGCTTGCAAACTACCGAAAGCTGGCAGCCGCGGGTAGCCGGATCTGCTGGAGTAATGATCCTGTAAACTTCTTCGCCCTGCTCCTGATTGATCTCCCGAATTAAAAACTCCAAATAGCCCGTCAAACGAACGCTTTTCTCCCGGAGAGCATCTAACCCACCCGCATCATCAAAAATAGCCATGGAGGCTTTAAATAACGCGAGAAGCAATATTGGGCTTGTGCTTACCTGCCAGCCTGCAGCGCCGATCTCAGGATCGAAGCCCGGAGCCATCAGGAATTGCTTGTCCCGGCGGTAGCCCCACCAGCCGGCAAACCTGCTTAGTTCTTTACCGGTAAAATGTTTTTCGTGTACAAAAATGCCGCTTATCCCACCAGGCCCGGCGTTCATATACTTGTACGAGCACCAGCAGGCGAAGTCTGCGCCCCAGTTATGTAGCTGAACAGGTACATTGCCCGCCGCATGAGCCAGATCAAAACCGGCATAGGCCCCTGCTGCATGGGCCGCGTCGGCTACCGCTTTCAGATCAAAGAACTGCCCGGTATAATAATTGATCCCGCCAAACAGTACTAAAGCCAGCTCATTTTTATGTTGATCGATAGTTTGGATGATATCTTCAGTTCGTAATGTAGCCTCACCTTCCCGCGGAAAAATCTCAATTATTGCATCTTTAGGATCGAGGCCATGGAACTTCACCTGGCTTTCCATAGCGTATTGATCCGAAGGGAAAGCCCCTCCTTCCATGATGATTTTAAAACGTTTATTATCTGGTTTATAAAAACTTACCATTAGTAAATGAAGATTTACTGTAAGTGAGTTCATTACGGTAACTTCATTTTCCTGCGCGCCAACAATGCGGGCAATGGAACCGGTAATCGATTTGTGATAGTCAAGCCAGGGATCATCTCCCTGGAACCAACCTTCAACAGCAAGGTTTTTCCAGGCGTCTAATTGGTCGGCAAGATATTGCTTCGCCGACACGGGCTGCAACCCGAGCGAGTTACCACAAAGGTAAACCGCATCCCCGCCATTGTGCTTCGGAATTAAGAAGCGGCTTCTGAAATCTTTAAGCGGATCCTGCTCATCCTGTTGTCGGGCAAATGCCAGATCATTTTGATAGTTCATTCGCCAATATTACAAAATAGGAAGCTTATTTGTTGGGCTTGCTTACGTAAATATTGCCCTTTACATAGAAACGATAAGGCAGTAAGGCATCTTCGGCAGCGTACGCTACCCCTATCCGCGGACCGGCTTTTATCTGCTCATCAGGAAAAGTCAAACCGCGATCTTCAAGCCAGATTGTATCACTTTGCAGGCTAAAAGCATTAATATTGCGCGAAATCCCTAAAGCCTTAGCTACCGAACCCGGCCCTGCTGTAATATTGGGCTTAAGCACCGGCATATTACGGCGTACCTGCATAGCCTCGATACCATCTGTGGGTTGAATGGCCCGGATTAGGATTGCCTGCGGATGCCCTTCGCTTGAGGTAACGATATTGAACATTTCGTGAATGCCATAACAGAGGTAAACATAAGCGATGCCACCCTGCATGAACATGGTTTTAGTCCGCGGTGTGTTGCGATTGCCGAAAGCATGTGAGGCCTTATCTGTAACGCCATTATAAGCCTCTGTTTCAACAATATAACCACCAGTAATTACACCATCAATACAGGTAAATAAATACTTGCCTAACAGATCTTTACTGATACTTACCACATCATTGCCCAGGTAATAACTTTTAGGTAATTTCATTTTTTCAGGATTCCCTTCAATAATTTATTGATCTCTTTTGCCTTATCGAAGATCATAATATGTGTGCCGCCCCTAATAAGGGTAGCACCTTTTATTCTTTTATAATTAAACACCAAGTCTTTATCACCGGTAATATGATAGAGATTTGGCGGGACAATTTCGTTTTTCCAATGCAAAATGGCATACATAGCCCATTTCATAAATACCGGCGATGATTTTTTGAGCATATCGCTAAATAACCATGCATCCTCCTGGCTCATGTGACCAGACAAAGGTTTAACCATGAAACCCATCGAATTAAATACTTTACCCGGAATAAGTTTGTAAACAGGCAGCTTGCGGAAAAGCCTGAAATACCCTGGCGCCTCATCGCTGGTTTTAATACTGGAGATCAGAATAACCTTTTCTACCGGTATGAACTTTGCTATTTCAACAGCAATGATCCCACCTAAAGAATTACCAATGAGTACAGAATTAGGCTTGATATTATATTGATAAATAAGCCTTTGTGCATAATCAGGTAAAGTGTCGTTTAAGCCAGGTTCAATCCAATCAACGGTAATTACCTCATGTTCATTAAGGTTGATATTATTATATACACGGGTGTCGGCGCCGAGACCGGCTATCAGATAGATCCTGCTCATTAAAAATTAACAAGCTTTACTATTTGCTCAAGATACTGTGCGTCGGTTTCGTTGAATTGATCGAGCAATTCACTATCTACATCAAGTACCGCCACTACTTTATCGTCTTTAAATACCGGCACTACGATCTCCGAGCGCGAAAGTGAGCTGCAGGCAATATGCCCCGGAAATACCTCAACATCGGGCACAACCAATGTTTTAGCCTGTTGCCATGCTGCGCCGCAAACACCTTTCCCCAGGCCAATACGGGTACATGCTACGGGGCCCTGAAACGGTCCTAACACCAACTCGTTTTCTTTAACCAGGTAAAAGCCTATCCAAAACCATTTAAACTGCTCTTTTAAAGCCGCTGCAACATTGGCCATGTTGGCCACCAGGTCGGGCTCGCCATAAAGCAAAGCTTCAATTTGAGGGATAAGCGTGGTATACTGTTCGGTTTTATCGGTTGATGCGGTAATTGTTAAATCCTCTGCCATGGCACAAAAGTAAGGATGTGCTGTTGAAAGTAAATAAGGCAAATATCATATTTAATCTTTTATTTAGCATTTGCATGATCGTTAGCCTCACTATAATCCGCTACCGCAAACTGTTTATTCCTTTTGCCTTATTGGCTATGGCTATTCATCGCCTCCCCTTGCTAATGCAAAAAGGATGCAGCTTTTACAAGCTTCTGGGCTCGGGCAAAAACGGAACCTTTGATCTTGAGCCCGATTGGCAACAATGGGGTTTATTGGCCTGCTGGGATAGCCGTGAAGATTTTGATGTATTCCATAACCGTTCGTTTGTTTCTTCCTGGTGGAGGCTGTTAAGCACCGAAAGCTGGACAATGCTTTGCGCTCCCATACAAAGCCATGGAAGCTGGGATGGTAAAGAACCTTTTGGCAAGCCGGACGCAAGCGATATTAGCGGTCCGGTTGCGGTACTTACACGCGCAACCATTAAATTTAGCAGGTTAAAGAATTTCTGGACTAATGTAGATACAGTTGCAAATACCATGGCATCCGCACCGGGATATATAAATTCATTTGGCGTCGGCGAAGCTCCAGTGTACAGGCAGGCTACGTTTTCTGTTTGGGAAAGCCTGGATTATGTAAAGGCTTTTGCCTATAAAAGCCCCGAACATGCCGAAGTAATAAAAAAGACGAGAAGCGAAGGCTGGTACAGTGAAGAACTCTTCGCCCGATTTAAACCGGTTGCCAGCTTTGGCACCATCAACGGAAAAGATCCGTTAAACGGACTATTGGATAAATAAAAAAGACATGAGAATTATTGCAGAACTCCCGCACCCCGATTTCAAGATCTCTATCCTAAATATGAACAATAAATTTATTGTAAAGATAGAGCAGGGCTCCCTTGAGCAAAGTTACAAGATCCCCGAGATGGATTTAACCGATGGTGTTAACAGTGTTTTTGAATTGCTTGACGAAGAATTTTTAAAGAAAATAGCAACCCGGTTTAATGACATGCGTGTGGATTACAAGGATGCTTATTTCAGATACAACTATTAAGTTAACCAATACAAATGACTAATAATTAACTACTTATAAAATAAGCCAATCTGAAACAGAATTTAATTTGGCAATTAATTGCCTTTGGGGCACTAATTGATTTTATCTTTGGCTCTATCTAAATAAAAAGTTAAGATATTTTAAGTTAAAGTTCTGATAATTAATAAACTTATAACGCCAAACAAAATTTAATTCTGCGTTGAATTTGGCAAAATAAATGATAAGTTAAGCCAGTAAAAGGTCGCAATACCAAAATCCGGCAGGCGTTGATTCAGTCGCCGAAACACAGGAATCATCGGCGTTTTTGGGCGCAGCATATTCCTTAAAAATCTTCACACCGGTTTTATATTTTATTTCACTGTTAAATATAGGCCCTTTAAAAGTGAAGGTATGGAACTCCCCATTCTCGCCGCATACATCGACATCGTCGGGCAAAGCATCAATCAGTTCGCGGCTGATTTCTTTTCCAACTATCCTTTCCAAACGCTGCTGGCTACAGGCTATCACTGTACCGAAACCGAGATTTAAAAATTCATTTATCAATTGAGATGTATCCCGTTTCCACAACGGGTAAATCCCTTTAAGACCTATTTCACTTAACCGGGCGTCGCGGTAATCTTTAAGGTCCTGCAAAAAGATATCGCCAAAAATGGAATGGGTTATGCCCTCGTTTTTGAAACGGGTTAAATGATGACGCATCACATCGTCATACTCTTTCATCCCGGGCATTTCGGGCAGGCGGATCTGGTATAAAGGAATGCCAATGGCCTCAGCCTGTTTGATCAGTAACTCAGTTCTTACGCCATGCATCGAAATTCTGTCGGCGGCGTCATTAATGGTGGTCACAAGATACGCGATCTCAATCTCCGGGTTTTGCAGGCAATAATATAAAGCAAGGGCGCTGTCTTTACCGCCGCTCCAATTGAAGATGCACTTCATATTTAATTAGTGATTTAGTGCGTTAGCGAATTAGTGATTTCAATTTTTCAGCAATTCATTTACTAATGCAGGTACGCCAACTGTAGCTTTTTCCTGGATCTTAATTACGTTTCCCCTCACATTTACTGAAAGAATACTAGGGTCGACAATATATTTCGGCACTTCCCGATCAACGTAACCGATCAGTCCGGCTGCCGGGTAAACTGCCAGCGAGGATCCAACCAGGATAAATAAATCGGCACCGGCGCAGATCATGGCGGCGGTTTCTATCATTGGCACGGCTTCACCAAACCAAACTACGTGCGCGCGCAATTGCGAGCCTAATTCGCATTTCTCTCCCATTTTAATTTGCCAGCCATCGATTGGGTAAGTAAGTTCAGGCTTGATACTTGATTGCGACCGGGTGATGATTCCGTGCAGGTGTACCACGTTAGTTGAGCCTGCTCTTTCATGCAGATCGTCGATATTTTGGGTAACGATGGTCACTTTATATTTTTCTTCGAGCGCGGCAAGCGCATAGTGAGCAGCATTGGGTTTTGCCTCCAACACAGATTTACGGCGCTCGTTGTAAAACTGCTGCACCATAACCGGGTTGTGCTCCCAGGCTTCGGGTGTGGCAACGTCTTCAATATTATAACCTTCCCACAGCCCATCGCTGTCCCTGAAGGTTTTTAAGCCGCTTTCGGCGCTGATTCCGGCTCCCGTTAGTATTACTATATTTTTCATATTTATTTAAGTAGACAGGCTGGTTAGGCCATAAAAAAAGCGGATCGTTTTTCAACAATCCGCTTTAAATTTAAGTTCATTTATCTTATAAAGCCAATTGCTTTTTATCCTGCAGAAAAGTATACTTGCTCTTCGCCAGCTCAAAGCCGCCAAAAAGTATCGCACTGAACACTAATGTACCCAACGCCATATTGCGTTCAAACGGAATAGCTTTAACCAATGATTCTCCATAACCGGCCAGGGTATGTGGATAAAGCGTACCATATAACCATGGCAAATCTGTAATTAACCAGTGAATTAAAACAGCTGCAATTGAACCTAAAAGTACATTGATAACATTTACCTTCTCAAGCAAACTACCTATCAGCACCATCAAGGCAAAGCATAAGTACACCCATGCTGCACCGCCATACCATAAAGTTAGCTTTGAGGTATACAGGTAATTGATCACAATATCAGTTGTAAACAGCGTAAGCAATACTGTTGCATACCCCTTCCATTTTGATGTAAAATAAGCACCGCCAAACAATGCAATAGCACCTACCGGGTTAAAATTGCTCAATTCCTTATATTTAAATGCTAAAAGCCTGAAAGCGGCAGCAACCAGGATCATCAGGATCAGGAACAGGTTGCGGTTAGTGTTATCTTTTGCGGTCATGATTTTATATATGGCGTAAAATTACTTAATAATATCTGAACAATAAAAATTACTAATTGAACTGATACCGCGCACCAAGCATGAAGTTGATACCGCGTGTGTTGTATCCTAACCAGTCTACGTACTTAGTATCCAAAACGTTGTTCAGGTCGCCAAAAACATTCAATTGTTTGGTGGCTTTGTATTCAAGGTGCAGGTCAACCAGGTTGTAGTGTTTCAACATAATCACTTTTGACGGATAGGTTGAAAAATCCTGATCGGTACGGCTGCCTGTATATTTGTAATTAACGCCAAACTGCAAATTAGCTAAAACCTCATAGTTTACGTTAGCACCAAAAGTACTTTTAGGCCTGCGGTATAGGTTGTTTGTTTGCAAGCCTGTTTCGTCAGTAAGTTTACCGGTTACATATGCGTAGTATGCAGATGCATGTATTTTGTTGGCGTGATATTTCAACTCGGTTTCAAAGCCTTTGTCTTTTTGCTCCTGCCCGTTTTTATAAAAGGAATCATAAGGTGGCTGCGACTCAGAGAAAAAGTAGATCACATCTTTTGTATTACGCTTAAAAAACTGTGTATTAAATGAAAGTTCGTTCCTGACAATTTCCCAGTCGAAACCTGCTTCATACGATGTCGTGATCTCCGGATTTAATTTAGGATTGCCATATTGCGAAAACAACTGGTATAACGAAGGCGACCTGAATGCCGAAGCTACAGTACCGAAGATCTTAAACTGATCGGCAAGGTACAATGACGGGTTTATAGTATAGGTAAATTTATCACCGTATTTGCTATGATTATTATACCTGCCGCCTAACTCCATATGGAAGATATCATATTTAAAAAACAACGATGTGTATGCGCTGAAGATGTTATTGGCAGCATCACCAGCTTTGATAATGCTCGGCTGGCCCGGATAAGCTGTTGATTCAAATAAGCTATACTGGCTTGTGTTGCTGTATTTAAAGCCCGCGCCGCTGGTGATATCCAAATACTTATTCAGCTCATAATAAAACACGGCTTCGGCATTGGTTATACGGCCTGTATTTTTCGTAACCTGGTGGGTGCCGTCATTATCAGAAGACAGGTTATTAAAATCGTTCTGAACTGTATTTTGAGACAGGTTTACATTAAGGTTACCTTTAGGCAAGATCAATTTTGCACCTACACCGCCAAATAAGAAGGTATTTTTATAGGTGTAATCATTGTCATTGGTAAAAGCACCGTAAGGCAGATCGCCAGTGTTATGGCTTACCTGCAAATTTCCATTCAGGATAAACTTAGACGATATGTTTTGGCTTAGGTTTACACTGGCAGAGCGTTGATGAAATCCATCTTTCTTAAAACCGCCTTTGCCTGTGGTATCTGTAGCCGCTGCAAAACCTTTCGAATCGGTATTTGACAGGTTAATGGCTACACCTGTATTTTTTACCTGCCCAATTAATGAAGCCGATTCTTTAAACGTATTATAGCTGCCGCCCATTAACTGCAAACCACCGGTCAATCCTTCTTTTTTAGCCTTTTTGGTGATTATATTGATAACACCGGCTACAGCGTCAGAACCATACAGTGTTGAACCGCTTCCTTTTAAAATCTCAATATGATCTATCAAATCTACCGAAAAGGCATTGAGATCATAACTGCCGTCGATGCCGGATGCATTATTTACCGGGAAGCCATCAACAAGGATAAGGGTATTGCCCGATGATGCTCCACGCAGGAAAACCGAGGTACTGATGCCCGGCGCATTGTTTGCTCCTGAAAATGTTATGCCTGCAACATTATTTAGTAATTGAGGCAATGATTTACCTTGGGATTTATTGATCTCATCAGCCGAGATGATAGTAACAACCCGACCAATATCTGACAGCTTTTTAGGCGAACGACTTGCAGTTACTACCACTGTATTTAATGTGCGTGTGGTATCCTGGGCATATGCAGCATTGGCCGATAAACCAACTGCTAACAAGCCGAAACCCAAAGTAATTTTAGCGTACTTTTTTTCCATGTATGATTGATAATGTATAAAATAATAATGCAACCTGGATAGCATACACGGAAATGAATAAATGAAAACACGCCAATTGAAGAGCATTCACATTCAAGCTTCAATCCCCGAAAGCTATGAATAACATATAATGCCTTGGCAGGTCTTCTGACTTACTCCCCATTTGCCTGGCCTTCCCTCCTGTTTACAGAAAGTGACCTATAGATTTGGCAACGGTTACAGAGCTTACAGCTGCGGGACAGTTACGGACTTACACCGTATTCCCTTTTAATTCATCAAACAATTTCAATGAAACCTAAAGCGCTGCAAAAGTAACGTAACTAAGGCAGATACGCAAGCTCTTTAGGTTGAGCATGAATTTTCATTTTTGCAAATCAATGAGTTACATAAACCATAACATTAAATAAAAATATACCGATATTGAGCCGACTTTATTAACCAATAACATTTATGAGTTTAGACCTGCAAGTTTACACCAACTCGCTATCCGATGACCTTATCCCAAAAATTGTAAAGCGACTTAATGATTTCGACATGGTCGTTGAAATACATTCGGCTTTTTCATTCAACACGCAATCCGGCTTTTTGCCGTTTAAATTCATTTTAACAAATCCCCGTTTTGATGTGTTAAAGGGCAAGCAACTCGTTAGCGGGTTTGAGTTATTTATAGATGATTTTAACTTAAAATCTAAAAAAGCTGAGCTTAATCCACCTCCCTCGAAGGGCCTCTTCCAAAAATTATTTGGCAAAAAAACATCAGAAACTTTGTTTGCGCCTTTGGAGTTTGAAGAACAGTTGAAAAACTGTACAAAAGAAGTGACCTTTGTATGGCATGCTGGTGATAGTTTTGAATTAAGATTTTCCGCGTTAGTAAGTGCGGTTTTAACTGAACTTACAAAAGGCGTTTGTTGCTATCCGGCAGACGAAATATGGTATAATACCGATACAATTGTTGAAGATGCTTATCGGGATGTGCAGGAATTTGAAGGAGCGTTGACTGAAAAAAGTCTACAATATCACGAATTTCAACAGTGGAACTAATAAGTCCGCCTATTCTTAATGAGAATTTGTATCACGATATTATTTGTCATTTGCTTTCTACAGGTTTCCGGGCAGCAAATCGATACGGTGCTTTTAAAAGGCTTGCTGCATGAGCACTCCGAATTATTTTCGGGCATCCTGAATCATCCCACACAAAACGAAATACAGATCTTATATACCCGGATAGACAGGGACAAAAACAACGTTCCCCATTTTACTTCATATAGTTATCGCCTTAACGCTAATCATTATTTTTATCCTGCAAGTACCGTAAAGCTTCCTACAGCCATATTTGCGCTCGAAAAGCTAAACGAGCTAAAGGCAAAAGGCTTAAACCGAAAATCGGTTATGATTACCGACAGCTCATTTGCTGGTCAGACTAAAGTCCGAGTAGACACATCATCCGCTATGGGCTTACCGAGTATCGAAAACTATATCAAAAAGATCCTGCTGGTAAGCGATAACGATGCCTATAACCGGTTGTATGAATTTGTGGGGCGGGCGGAGATCAATCAAAAGCTTAAAAAATACCATCTTAATGATACCAGGATTGTAGGCAGGTTAGCTATCGGCGATGCCGGTGAAAGTACAAGGCACACCAACCCTATCGATTTTTATGACGATGACAAACTGGTTTACCATAAACCAGACTTGTACGATGCTTTGAACTATCCCATGCACCTTGAAAATATGCTGCAGGGCAAAGCTTATTTAGATAGCAGCGACCACCTGGTTAACAAGCCGCTTGATTTTTCTGAAAAGAATGTTTATTCCCTTGCGGATCAACAAATGGTACTTGAACGATTGCTGTTCCCTGAAACTTTCCCGAAAACACAGCGCTTTAACTTAACTATAGATGACTATCGCTTCATTTACCGTTACATGAGCACCTTCCCTACCGAAAACACTAAACCCACCTATAACCGGCCTGGATATTTCCCGGCCTATTGTAAGTTTTTGTTTTATGGAGGTGACAGTACAGCTGTTATAAACCCAGATATAAGGATCTTTAATAAAGTTGGTGACAGTTATGGTTATGATATTGACAATGCCTATATCGTAGATTTCAAAAATAAGGTAGAGTTTATGCTCAGTGCCGTTGTGCAATCAAATGAGGATGGGATACTGAACGATAATAAATATGAATACGCTACCGTATGCCTGCCTTTCCTGAAAAACCTTGGCCAAGTCATATATCAATATGAATTAAAGCGTCCTAAAAATCGCAAGCCCGATTTAACTAAATTTAAATTTATCTACAGTAAAAAGCAATAAAATTCACTTCAGAAAAACTTAGTAGCCATAAAGGTGTTTTAAAAGCGATAACTATTTAAAAACCTATGGCAACTACAATAGTAAAATATACCGACAACTTCCCTGTACTTTATGGTGATGACCGCATAAACCTGAATTGGCCCGAGCGCTTCACCTCTATTGCAGGCGGCATGAAACTCGGCTTCTCTGGTTTTAAAAACATTTTTAAAAACCCATTTGCAAGTATCGTAAAAATAGGTGCCGGTGGTTACCTGTTAAACCGTGGCATTACCGGGCATTGCGAACTCTATAAACGCATTGGCAAGCTATCAACCAATCCCATAAATGTAAATATCCGATCCTCGTTCATCGTAAACAAACCGCGGGAAAAAGTATACGAGTTTTGGCGCAAGCTGGATAACCTGCCGCTGTTTATGAAGCACCTGGAAAGCGTGGAGGTCATCGATTCAAAATATTCACATTGGGTATTAAAGCTGCCGAAAAATGTAGCAACAGTTAGCTGGCATGCCGAAATTGTTCATGACGAACCTAATGAAATGATTGGCTGGAGCTCTCTGTCCGATTCCATGATCAATAACGCCGGTAAAGTACGCTTTCAGGATACCGTTGACGGGCAAGGCACCATTGTTGATGTGGTGATCAGCTATCAGCCTCCTGCAGGTGGTGTTGGCGCAGGTATAGCTAAAATACTAAACCCCGTATTTAAGAATATGGTTGATAAAGACATCCAGAACTTTAAACAGTATATGGATATCAATAATGATGCTGATGAATTTACCGAGGTGATCATCATTGAATAATCATAGCCCTTTCATTGGGCAGGCGATGCTTTCGTGAGGACACAAAAGCCGGGGAGATAAAACAAAAAAGGCCGCAAATTGCGGCCTTTTTCTTGCATTTACAATGCGATATTATTTTACTGCATCAACAACTGCTTTGAAAGCATCTGGGTTGTTCATCGCTAAATCAGCTAATACCTTACGGTTTAAGCCAATTTCTTTAGCGGCTAATTTACCCATTAACTGAGAGTAAGAAATTCCGTGCTGACGGGCACCAGCGTTAATACGTTGGATCCATAAAGCCCTGAATTCTCTCTTTTTGGTTTTACGGTCACGGTAAGCGTACTGTAAACCTTTTTCAACTGTGTTTTTTGCAATGGTGTAAACCTTGCTACGTGAACCCCAATAACCTTTGGCGAGGTTCATGATCCTTTTCCTGCGTCTTCTCGACGCTACTGCGTTAACTGAACGTGGCATCTTGTTTGATTTTTGGTAGTGAGTGCCTGCATCTCGTGTGCCGGACTTAAAACTCTAATACCTGGTTTTAAAATTTGTGAATTACTTTCCGATACAAAGCATACGTTTTACGTTACCCATGTCGGCATCAGATACTAAGCTGGTTTGACCAAGGGCACGCTTACGTTTTGTCGACATCTTGGTTAAGATGTGGCTTTTGTATGCGTTTTTTCTTGCGATTTTACCTGTTCCAGTAAGCTTGAAGCGCTTTTTAGCACTGGAATTGGTTTTCATTTTTGGCATAACTCTATTTATTTGTGTTAGATATTAACGTTTCTCAACGTTTTATTTTTAGCATCTGCACATTTTTAATTTGCACATCTGCACATTTTCATTATTTCTTAGCTGCCTTTGGCGCAAGGGTTAAAAACATCCTTTTTCCTTCAAGCTTAGGTAATTGCTCCACTTTACCTACTTCTTCTAATGCCTGGGCAAAGCGAAGCAACAAAATCTCACCTTGTTCTTTGTAAACAATGGCACGACCTTTAAAGTGTACGTAAGCTCTTACCTTTTCGCCGGCTTCCAAAAACTTAATGGCATGCTTTAATTTAAATTCAAAGTCATGATCATCAGTATTCGGTCCGAAACGGATCTCCTTAATAACCGTTTGCTTGGCATTACTTTTTATCTCCTTAAGCTTTTTCTTCTGCTCGTAAATAAACTTATTGTAGTCAGTTACTTTACAAACCGGCGGTACGGCGTTTGGAGATATTTCAACCAGATCCAGTTCCTGCTCCTGCGCAATGGCAAGGGCATCTCTTAATGAGTAAACTCCCTGCTCAACGTTATCACCTACAAGGCGAACTTCCTGAGCCCTAATGAATTGGTTTATGTTGTGTTCGGCTTCTTTTTTCTTAAAAGGAAGCCTTGGTCCTCTATTGAAAGGTTTGTTTAATGCCAAGTTATACTGTTATTTCTTTAGTTATCTGTTCTTTAAAATCTTCTATGCTCATACTTCCCAAATCACCGGTACCGTGCTTACGTACAGAAACCAACCCTTCGGCAGCTTCTTTTTCACCCACAACCAGCATGTAAGGGATTTTTTTGACTTCAGCATCACGTATCTTTCTGCCTATTTTCTCATCCCTGAAGTCGATTAGCCCGCAAATATCGGAATCTTTTAATATATCAGAAACTTTTTTTGCATATTCTTCATATTTTTCTGATATGGGCAGTATAATGAACTGTTCGGGTGATAACCACAGCGGGAAATTACCTGCGCAATGCTCAATTAATACCGCGATAAAGCGTTCCATCGAGCCAAATGGTGCCCTATGGATCATTACCGGACGGTGCTTTTGATTATCGCTGCCAGTGTATTCAAGTTCAAAACGCTCAGGCAGGTTGTAGTCAACCTGGATAGTACCTAATTGCCATTTACGGCCAAGGGCATCTTTCACCATAAAGTCAAGCTTAGGGCCGTAAAACGCAGCCTCGCCTAACTCTACAACAGTAGTCAATCCTTTTTCGGCAGCAGCCTCAATGATCGCACTTTCGGCTAAAGCCCAGTTTTCATCTGTACCGATGTATTTTGCCTTGTTTTCAGGATCACGTAACGACACCTGTGCAGTGTAATTTTCAAAGCCCAAAGCTTTGAACACGTACAGCACCAGGTCAATCACTTTTTTAAACTCATCCTTCACCTGGTCCGGACGGCAAAATAAGTGGGCATCATCCTGAGTAAAGCCACGTACCCGTGTTAAACCGTGCAACTCACCGCTTTGCTCATAACGGTACACAGTACCAAATTCAGCAAAACGCACCGGCAAGTCTTTGTACGAACGTGGTTTTGTTTTATAGATTTCGCAGTGATGCGGGCAGTTCATCGGTTTAAGGAAAAACTCCTCACCTTCCTGCGGTGTTTTTATCGGTTGGAACGAATCGGCACCGTATTTTTCGTAGTGGCCCGATGTTACATACAGGTTTTTATGACCGATGTGCGGAGTAATTACCTGCTCATATCCGGCTTTAACCTGTGCTTTTTGTAAAAAGTTTACTAAACGCTCGCGCAGTGCAGTGCCTTTAGGCAGCCACAATGGCAAACCCATGCCTACTTTTTCCGAAAAAGCAAACAGTTCCAACTCTTTACCCAACTTACGGTGATCGCGCTTTTTAGCCTCTTCGATCATGTGCAGGTACTCAGTAAGCTCACTTGCTTTGGGGAAAGTAACGCCGTATATACGGGTTAACTGCTTGCGTGTTTCGTCGCCACGCCAGTATGCACCGGCAAGGCTCATCAACTTAACCGCTTTTATAAAACCTGTGTTAGGGATGTGAGGCCCGCGGCACAGATCAGTAAAATTTCCTTGCGAATAAAAAGTGATAGCGCCGTCAGGCAGGTCCTTAATAAGGTCCAGCTTATACTCGTCACCTTTTTCAGTAAAATATTCAATAGCATCAGCCTTGCTAACCGGTTTGCGGATGTATTCCTCTTTGGTTTTAGCAAGTTCGATCATTTTATCTTCTATCTGCTTAAACTCGTCAGAAGATAAAACCTTGTCGCCAAAGTCAACATCGTAGTAAAAACCGGTTTCAATTGCCGGACCGATACCGAATTTAGTACCCGGATAAAGGGCTTCCAAAGCCTCGGCCATTAAGTGGGCTGATGAATGCCAGAAAGTTGATTTACCATCAGCATCGTTCCAGGTTAATAATTTAACGTGGGCGTCCTGCTCAATAGGGCGGCTTGCATCCCAAACCTGGCCGTCAACTTCGGCCGCTAATACGTTACGGGCTAAACCTTCGGAAATCGACTGGGCGATTTGCATCGAAGAGATCCCTTTGTCATACTGACGAACGGATCCATCAGGAAGTGTAATGTTAATCATCTACAACTATGATTTAAAGTTTAATAAAATTACGTTTAAACGGTCACCTACAAAGTGACCCTCATTTTGTGGGTACAAAAATAGAATTTTAAATAGCATTTAGCATCATAGCATTTTCAAAATTTTATTTGATGATTTATAAAGGAATTGACGCATTTAAAACAAAAACGGGGTATTCTTATTTCCGCATAAATTGGAAACAAGAATACCCCGTTTTGCTTGTACTAACTAAGCCTATTTAAAGGCTTCGTTTGAAGGATTTGAATTAACCGAGGTTTCCTTAACCTTAAACTCAATCGGCTGGCCAACAAGGGTAGCTTTTATAGAGAACGGAATTTTAATTCCTCCATTTATGCCTTCGTAGTTGCCAAATTCAACAGACAGATCATTCGCCCCCTCAATAGTTTGCTTAAGCTTCAATCCCGTTTTTTGACTGTAGTAATTATGGATGTGAATTTCGGTACCTATATTAACATCGATCTCGTAAGCAAGGTCCCCGTTTACAACACGCAATATAGGCTGTAAGGCCATGTTTTGATTTATCCGCTCGTAATCGAGTTCAGGAAACGGGCGGCTTCTGAGTTTGATCATTTTTTTACCTGTATCATCAAGCTGCATATCCCTGTTAACCTGTCTTGCTTTTATACTGTCGCCATTAAGTGTAACATGTGATACAACCAGATTATTATATGACGGCACCATTGCCTCCTGGTAGTATTTATCAGGCATTTTATACCTGGTTACCAACTGAACATCAGCCCCCTGTATATTACCAACTGCCGATGTTTGCAGGTCATGCACATTCTTTAATTTATCTGCCCCTCCAATTGCATCTAAGTAAGCTTTAATAACAGAACCCGCAGTTGTACCCTGGGGTATTGGCAGCCCGCTGTAGGAGTTATTTTCGCGGTTAACATCAGGCAGTGTATGATCAGGGTCGATAGTTGCGTAGACAATTTTAGAGGTTGATTTGTAGGGAAACGTCCATGTATCACCCCGTTGCCAGATCTCAGCCGGAAGTTTTACCGTACCGATCTTTCCGTTCTCTTCTTTAACAGAAATGGTGATAGGTAAAGCCATTTCCTCCAGGTTTACAATAGTGATCATGGCACCTTTTGAGGCATCATTATCAGGATACGAAATATCTTTTATGCCCTGATCAAGTTTCCAGGTTGTAAAGAACCATTCGTTCCAAAACCAGCTCAAGTCTTCACCTGCGGCATTATCCATGGTATGGAAAAAATCCCACGGGGTTGGGTGTTTAAAAGCCCAGCGTTTGATGTAAGTTTTAAAAGCATAATCAAAACGCTCTTCGCCTAAGATCTGTTCGCGTAAAATAGTTAATCCTAATGCCGGTTTTTCATAAGCAGCAACGGCTAAAAAATCTTCCTGTATCACATCAGGGGTATTCATGATAGCCTCGGCACCGGGGCTAAATAAATAACCAGCGTTTTTTTGCTGATCGGGCTTTTCATAATATTCGCCTTTGTTAAATACCTTGGTATCAACATTATTCAGGAACGTATTAAAGCCCTCATCCATCCAGGCATATTTACGTTCGTTTGAGCCTACAATCATCGGGAACCAGTTGTGGCCAAATTCATGATTGGTAACTTCCCATAAACCTCCGTTTTGATTGTTTGAACCGCAGAACACAATACCCGGGTATTCCATCCCTCCCACTATACCAGCCACGTTAGTAGCAACAGGATAAGTGTACTCAAACCATTTGTCGCTGTATAATTCAATTGCGGCCTTCACATATTCGGTTGAACGGCCATAAGAGTTGTTTCCTTTAGCCTCTACCGGATAAACAGATTGTGCCAGCGCTTTTTTACCACTTGGCAAATTGATCCTTGCTGCATCCCATATAAATGCTTTTGAAGCTGCCCAGGCTACGTCACGGGCATTTTTGCAAAAGAAATGCCAGGTAAGAGTTGGCTTTTTCGGATAATCGTTATTGCGTAAAATGTCGGTTGAATCCTTAATGGTAACTGTTTTATCACTTTTACGCGCTTCGGCCAAACGGTTTATTGTGGTTGGTGATAATACTTCGGCAGGGTTAAGTAATTCGCCAGATCCTGCTACAACTAAACTTGCAGGGGCAGTAACGGTGTAATCAAAGTTGCCGTATTCCAGGTAAAACTCGCTTGCGCCAAGGTATGGTATCGTGTTCCATCCGGTTACATCGTCATAAACTTCCATGCGCGGGTACCATTGGGCAATTTCATAGATCCAGCCGTTTTTAGTATGCTGACGCCCCATCCTGTCGGTACCATATTCCGGAACATCAAAGGCATATTCAATTTTGATTTGTAATTTACTCCCCGCAGCGCGCAATGAATCTTTGAGTTTTATCTGCATCCGGGTATCAGTAATCAGGTAATCGGCTTTCAGCGTTTTTCCTTTATTAATGACATAAACCGATTTTATTTCGGCCCCCTTGGTGTAAGATTTATTCACAAATCTGCCTCCCGAAACATTGCTTGTAGCTTCGGAGCGTGAATCTTCCTTGTATATATTCTGATCAACCTGCAGCCACAAAAAGCCTAACGCATCCGGACTGTTATTGGTGTAAGTAATTAAAGTACTGCCCTCTATCCTATGTTTAACGGTATCAAGCGTAACATCAAGCTTATAATCAGCACGGTTTTGCCAGTATTTTGCGCCTGGTGCGCCGCTGGCCGATCTGAACTCGCCCCCTCTTTCAGGGTAAAACATGGGGGTAAATACTTTATGCTGATCATACTTAGGTGCTGCCTGATCTGCATTTTGTGATTTTACTTCACCGGCATAAAAGCCTAAAACCAATAATAATGCGGCTTTGTAGAATTTCATTAATTGTGCTTTAATTGTGAGGGAAAGATATTAAAATATATTTGAGTTGAAACGTAATTGCTTGGTTACGTAGTATCAAGTGTGCTTTTTATAATAGCCACTTCTAAATCCCGCCGAAAGGGGAAACTTATAAGGCACTTCCTTCCGGGTAGTATTGGGTGGCGCTTAGCGGCAATTTGATTTGATAGCCTGTTGCAAACCATTCCCTATTTTTTATATTTTTGCGGATGATTTGCGGCATGTACAGCTGTTGATCGCATTCCCGATAAATGGATATATCAGTTGTAGTACCTCTTTACGATGAAGTAGAATCGTTACCCGAATTAACCTCATGGATTAGCCGGGTGATGGACGAAAACCGTTTTACATACGAAATAATTTTGGTTGACGATGGCAGCAAGGACGGATCGTGGGAAATGATCAGGAAGCTGCAAACTGGAAATCCTTTTATTAAAGGCATTAAGTTCAGGCGTAATTACGGTAAATCTGCAGCCTTAAACACAGGCTTTATTGCGGCTAAAGGTAACGTGGTGATCACCATGGATGCAGATTTGCAAGATAGCCCTGATGAGATCCCTGAACTTTATCGCCGGATAACCGAAGAAAAATATGACCTTGTATCTGGCTGGAAAGCCAAAAGGCATGATCCGCTGAGTAAAACTATCCCGACCAAGCTATTCAACGCAGCCACCCGTAAAATGAGTGGAATAAATAATCTGCATGATTTTAATTGCGGTTTAAAAGCCTACCGTGGCGAGGTGGTTAAAAACATTGAAATTTATGGCGAAATGCACCGTTATATCCCGGTGCTGGCCAAATGGGCAGGTTTCACCAAAATTGGCGAACAGGTTGTTGAACACCGTCCCCGTAAATATGGCAAAACCAAGTTTGGTTTAAGCAGGTTCATCAATGGCTTCCTCGATCTGCTTTCGATATTTTTTGTGGGTAAATTTGGAAAGCGCCCTATGCACTTTTTTGGCTTGCTGGGCACATTGAGCTTTTTTACAGGTTTTTTTATAACAATTTGGATCATCGGCGAAAAACTATATAACCTGGCTCACGGAATAACTGTACGGCAACCAACCGATAACCCGCTGTTTTATATAGCATTGGTGGCAATCATATTAGGTTCTCAGTTATTTTTAACCGGCTTTGTTGCCGAATTGGTATCGCGCAGCGCAAGCGAACGCAACCATTACCAAATTGAGGAAACAATTTAATTAGATTTGAGATGTTAGATATGGGATTTGAGACTTTTTGAAAACTCAACAAAAGCACGAAGTCTCATATCTAACATCTCAAATCTCACATCTATCTACAAAACATGTTTTTTTCCATCATTATCCCTTTATATAACCGCCCGCAGGAGATCAAAGAACTGCTGGAAACCTTGACCCTGCAAACGTACAGGGATTTTGAGGTGCTGGTTATTGAGGATGGTTCTGTAAATGATGCTGAAGCCATAGTAAATACCTTTACTGATAAGCTTAACCTGCGCTATTTTAAAAAGCAGAACGAAGGCCAGGGCTTTACCCGTAATTTTGGTTTTGAGCGTGCCAAAGGCGACTATTTTGTAATTTTTGATTCGGACTGTCTGATCCCTCCTACTTACCTTGAGATTGTAAATAACTCGCTGGCTGCAAATTATCTTGATGCCTATGGCGGGCCCGATGGTGCACACGACTCTTTTACGCCTACGCAAAAAGCAATCAGTTATTCCATGACCTCTCCCTTTACTACGGGCGGCATCCGCGGTAATAAAAAAGGCATAGGTCAGTTTCATCCGCGCAGCTTTAATATGGGCGTATCAAGGCAGGCCTGGGAAAAAGCAGGTGGTTTTATCATTACCCGCCTGGGTGAGGATATTGAATACAGCATCCGCATTCACTCGCTGGGCTTTAAAATTGGGCTCATCCCCGATGCAGTTGTTTTCCATAAGCGGCGCACCAGTTTTTACCAGTTTTACAAACAGCTGCACTTTTTTGGCAGGGCACGTATCAACATATCAAAGTTTTTTCCGCAGGAGTTAAAGCTGGTTCATTTTTTTCCGGCTGCCTTTACAGTGGGCGTTATCCTTACTATTATTCTAAACCTGTTTGGTTCTGTATTAGCGCCTGTAGGTAATTTTATACTATTGATTTTCACATTGTTAATATTTTTCCATGCCTGGTGGAAAAATAAATCGTTAAAAATCGCATTTTTGAGCATTGTAGCTGCCTTCACTCAACTCATTGCCTACGGGTTAGGATTTATACAGGATTTTTGGAAGCGGAAAGTTTTAAGTAGATCATAAGCAATATGTACCACCCTTTTTCTGTAGCGGAGACCATTAAAACCGCATGGAATATTTTAAAGAAGAATTTTGTGCCGTTGGTGGTTTATTCAGCTATATCACTATTCGTAAATGAGTTTCTTGAGTTTTTAAAAACGTTCATCTTCTTCTCAGATGATATGCTCACTCAATTCGTTTTTTTGGTATTGCAGATGATCGTACAGTGTTTTATAGGACTAAGTTTTTATAAACTGATCCTAACGTTAATGGACAGGGAGTATTACGAATTTGAATTTAAGGATATCCTGCCATCTTTTAAGATGACCTTAAACTTTGTGATCATAGGCTTTTTAACAGGGATTTTGGTAGCTGTGTTGGTTTTCTTTTATGTTTTGGGTAAACGGACTATTGGTTTCGATAGCCTTATTGAGGCAATAGAACTGCTCCTTGTGCTCTACATTAGCTTACGCAGTATTTTTTGTATCTGTTTTATTGTGGATGACGATTCCTCACCCCTCGAATCGCTGCGTCAAAGCTTTGAGATCACTAAAGATAATTTCTTTAAAACCCTGGGGATATTTGCCTTTATTATATTCATAATGGCCATTGTGCTTATTCCTGTAATAGCCTTTATAAGCTTGCTTGGGTTTGATGAAAATAAAGAAGGACTGGTTTTCAGGCTTGCATTTTATTTTTGGTTTGTAATTGTATTTCCTTTTACACAAGTGATAATTATGGTTACCTATCGTAAACTGGTTTACAGTCACCGGGATATAGACGATGATCTTTCTGAAACCAATTAAAAATGGGACTTAAATCTGCATTAAGTAAGGTATTCGCCGCTTTCGTTAACCGTGAGCTAAACAAAGTCCGTAAAAACGCTGTCTCGTTACAGCAAAAAGTTTTTACTGACTTGGTTCACGCAGCAAAAAACACCAGTTTCGGTAAAGATCACCAGTTTGAACAGATCAACAATTACGAAGATTTTAAACGCCTGGTACCTGTATATGATTACGAAGACCTTCGCGCCTATATCGACCGCGTAGTTAACGGTGAGGAAAACGTATTGTGGCCAGGCAAGCCCGCTTACCTGGCTAAAACTTCGGGTACAACATCGGGGGTAAAATATATCCCTATCTCTAAAGAAAGTATGCCTGAGCATATCAAAGCAGCACGTAACGCGTTGCTTAGCTATATCCACGAAACGGGCAAGGCCGATTTTGTAGATGGCAAGATGATATTTTTACAAGGCAGCCCTATTTTAGCCGAGAAACATGGCATCTCAACAGGCAGGCTTTCAGGTATAGTTGCCCATCATGTTCCTGCTTACCTTCAAAAAAACAGGTTGCCAAGCTATGAAACCAATTGTGTTGAAGATTGGGAACAAAAGGTTGATGCCATTGTAGAAGAAACTTTTAATGAAGATATGCGCCTTATCAGCGGTATCCCGCCATGGTGCCAGATGTATTTTGACAGGCTTTCGGTAAAAGCAGGCGGCAAAAAAGTGCAGGACATTTTCCCGAACTTTAAACTTTACGTTTATGGTGGGGTCAATTACGAGCCTTACCGCGGTCGCATTGAAGAAAGCATCGGTTTCAAAATCGACTCGATAGAAACCTATCCGGCATCCGAAGGTTTTATTGCTTTCCAGGATTCGCAGAAAGAGAAAGGGCTGCTTCTCTTGGTTGATTCAGGGATTTTTTACGAGTTTATTCCTTCCGAAGAATACTTTAACGAAAACCCAACCCGTATCAATATCAAAGATGTAGAGCTTGATAAAAACTATGCCCTCATCATGAACACAAGTGCCGGTTTATGGGGATATAGTATAGGTGATACTATTAAATTTGTTTCTAAGAATCCATATCGCATCGTTGTAACCGGGCGAATCAAGCATTATATCTCTGCCTTTGGCGAACATGTAATAGGTGAAGAGGTAGAGCATGCATTAATGAGTGTGGCCAAAGAAGAAGGTGTTGATGTGGTTGAGTTTACAGTTGCCCCGCAAGTTAACCCACCGGCAGGCCAACTTCCTTACCACGAATGGTTTGTTGAGTTTGGGACGCCTCCTTCCGATCTTCAGGCTTTCGCCATAAAAGTGGATAAGGCCCTTCAGAATAAAAATATTTACTATTTTGACCTGATTGAAGGTAACATTTTACAACCTTTGGTAATCCAAAGCCTGCAAAAAGACGCCTTTATCAATTACATGAGGGCCGAAGGCAAGCTTGGAGGACAAAACAAAGTACCGAGGCTTTCAAACGACAGGAAGATAGCTGAAGGATTAAAGAGTTTTATAAAATAAAGATAATTGAGTAATCAGGTAAAAAACATTGCCATTCTTGGCTCAACAGGCAGCATCGGTACACAAACACTTGATGTAATAAGGTGGAACAGTAATTTATTCAGAGCATTTTTGCTCACAGCACATTCTAATGCCGATTTGCTCATTAGCCAGGCTATCGAGTTTGTGCCGGAATATGTAATTATTTGCGACCAAAGCAAATACCAGGAAGTTAAGCAAGCTTTAGCGTACTTACCGATACAGGTACTTGCCGGGCATCAAGCTATAATTGATACCATAACCCATCCCGAAATTGAAGTTGTGCTGACTGCCATGGTTGGCTTTGCCGGTTTGGAGCCGACTATAGCCGCCATTAAAGCAGGAAAAGATATTGCCCTGGCCAATAAAGAAACACTGGTTGTAGCCGGGGATATCATAACGACTTTGGCAAAACAACATGAAGTTAACATTTCGCCAGTTGATTCAGAGCATTCAGCCATATTCCAAAGTCTTGTTGGTGAAGATTATAGCTCGATAGAAAAACTGATCATCACTGCTTCCGGCGGACCGTTCCGTGGGCGTGGCCTCGACTTTTTAGCCAACGTTACCCGCGAAGATGCCCTAAAACACCCTAATTGGGTAATGGGGGCCAAAATTACTATTGATTCGGCTTCGTTAATGAATAAGGGCCTTGAGGTTATTGAAGCCAAATGGTTATTTGGTGTTGAGGCCGATCAAATTGAGGTGATAGTTCATCCGCAATCTATCATTCACTCGCTGGTACAGTTCAGAGATGGATCTATCAAAGCGCAATTAGGCGTGCCGGATATGAAGCTGCCTATACAGTACGCCCTAACCTATCCTGAACGGATACAAACTAATTTCAAACGTTTCAGCTTTACCGACTACCCTAATCTCACTTTTGAAAAACCGGACATGGAAACTTTCCGTAATCTAAGCTTAGCATATGCTGCTTTAAGACAGGGAGGTAATATGCCTTGTATTATCAATGCGGCAAATGAAATAGCAGTTGCAGGGTTTCTTGATCGTAAAATTGGATTTTTGACCATGAGCAACATCATTGAGGAGTGTATGCAGAAAATAAATTTTATAGCTAACCCTACCTTAATTGATTATTTGAATACTGATAAAGAAACACGCATCTTTGCGCAAAATTATATACAGCAAAGCCCATCAAAGGCATTACAATTTTAATATTACACAGATATAAATAATGAGTATAGTGATCATGGTAGGCCAGCTTATACTGGGCCTTTCAATTTTAATTATCCTGCACGAACTTGGACATTTCCTGGCGGCACGAGCGTTTGGCATTAAGGTAGAAAAATTCTACCTGTTTTTTGACGCGTGGAATGTGAGCCTGTTTAAATTTACATATAAAGGTGTTGAGTATGGCATTGGCTGGTTGCCATTAGGTGGCTACGTTAAAATAGCCGGTATGATTGATGAGTCGATGGATACCGAGCAAATGGCCGGCCCGCCGCAACCATGGGAGTTTCGCTCAAAACCGGCCTGGCAACGCCTTATTGTGATGCTCGGCGGTGTTACCGTAAACATTATATTAGGTATATTAATATTTTGGGTATTAACTATGCGCTTTGGGGATAGCTACATCCCTAATTCGGCTGCAAAATATGGTATTGTACCGGGCGAAGTTGGTAAAAAGATAGGCCTTCAAATTGGCGATAAGGTTATCGCTATAAACGGGAAACCATTTGAGCGCTTTGACGATCTGACAAGTCCGCAAGTGTTACTGGATAATACCGTGTTTACTATACTGCGAGGTACCCAAACTTTGCAGATCAGCATTCCGCGTACTATTTTAAACGATTTGAACGATCACGATATAGAAGGCTTTATCAGCCGCCTGCCCCGCGCCAAATTTATTGTCGATTCGTTAGAACCAGGCAGTAATGCCGTAAAAGCCGGTTTAAAAAAGGGCGATAGCATTGTAATGGCCAACAACCATCCAATTATATTTTATGACGAATTACAAGCTCAACTTGTTGCGAATAAGGGCAAACAGGTTGAATTGGGCATAAAACGTAATCATGAATTGGTTACCCTTAAAGCACAGGTTACTCCCGAAGGTAAATTAGGATTTTATCGTGCAAAAACTGATTTTCCTGATATTAAAACGGTTAAATATGGTTTCTTTGAAGCTTTCCCTAAAGGAGCTGAGAGAGCCTGGGAAACTTTCAGGGATAATGCCAAAGGCATAGGCAAAATTTTCAAAGGTGATGTTAATCCTGGCAAAGCAGTAAGTGGCCCGGTAGCGATAGCCAACCTGTTTGGCGGCACTGTTGACTGGGTTCATTTCTGGACGCTGGTAGGCTTCCTTTCAATGGTATTAGCACTGATGAACCTGTTACCTATTCCGGCACTTGACGGTGGCCACGCAGTGTTCCTGATCATCGAAATGATCAAAGGTAAACCATTGAGCGATAAATTTCTTGAGCGTGCACAAATTGTAGGCTTTGTAATATTAGTTACCCTAATGGTATTTGTTTTTGGTAACGATATCGTGAAGCTGGTGATGAAGAAATAGCGGTTAGAGATTAGTTAGCCTTCTGAAGCACATCATATAAAAAACAAAACAGGCCTTTCTATACTTGAAAGGCCTGTTTTGTTTTATTTAGAATTCATCAACTAATTTCGCATAAATCAATTGAATGCTGTAGCAGTCAGAAGGTATTAGCTTTTAGCCTTGTGCATTCTGCTTTCAGCCTCTTTTTTATACCGCCGGATCAGTCGGTTTAGGAGCTTCATAATTATCAGGAGTATCAAACGGCGAACGCTCGTTTTTAAACACAGCAGCCGAAATCAGGCTTACAATTGTGCCGAAGATAGCGTACATAAAAACAACCCCAACAACCGCAAACGCTGCAAAATATTTACGGGTCATATTTAACGCTGCGTCAATTTGATCCTGGCTTAATTTACCATCTTCAGTCATTTTCTTTTGCGATGCATCGATGATCTTATCAACCATTTCCGGACTTAATATGGCATAGTATACATACGTAAATATGGCTATGAATACTCCTGTGAAAATTGCATATAAAAAGCCGGATAGGAAGCCCTCGCCATAAGTGACATACCCCCCAAGCTGATCTTTATATTCTTTTTGAGCAAGAAACATAAACGCAAGAAAAGGCAAAAAGCTCAAATATTTAAGGGATGAATTTGGATCGATATCCAGGAATTGAAATGCGTAGGTTATAACTATTGAAGTTATGAGGTTAATTAACGCCCACTTTAGGGCTGGCTGCGACGGACTCGCTTTTTTTATTTCCATGATATAGGTTATTTAGTGTTTGGTTAAAATTAACCAATAATATTATATCATGCATATCTTTATTTTAAACGCAAATAGTTTATATAATAACACAGGCCTTTCAATGTTGAAAAGCCCGTGTTTATATAGTTTAACTACTTCGTTATCAGGAAGCGGTGCCAACGGGCTCCTTTTTAAAAAAGGCCGCAAAAATTATTGATAAAACAAACAAAAATATAATGCTTATCCCTAACGACTGAATTTGTTGTCCTATGGTAACTGTTCTTTCGGCGTCAAATGCCTTTTTCATTTCCAGTATTTTAGCATCAGCTTCTTTCTTTTCCTCCGGTTTTGTGGTTTCGTCTTTCAGTTTATTAAGGGCGTTAACCATTGCCGTCTCCGTTTTTTGAACCATATTGGGCTCAATTACTTTTGCAAAAACCTGGTCTTTAATAATAAAGACCATCAGATACGAAACAAAAAACATAATAAAAATTCCGGTACCAGCCTGCCGCATTGTCCATAAACCACCTATTTTGGCCCGCAGGTTTAATGAAAATAGAGCTGCAGCCGCTAAAGGCAGGAAGTATGAAAATACCACTGAACCAAAGGTGATGACCACGGCCGATTTGGCCAGTGTAACCATAAAATAAAAGTAAATAATACTTATGGCTGATATTACCAACCCTAAGAATACCCCTTTGATCAAGCCCTGTTTTTTTATCTTTTTATCTGTTTCTTCACTCATTTGGTGACTTCTATTTACTAAAACGCTCTATATACTATTGAAAATTAACAAGGATCTCTAATACCGCCATATCAAATTCTTTATTGATGGCATTATCGGCAATCTCTTTTTTCTCCTCATCAGATGGATCGATATTCTGGAAAAAGCAAATCATTGGGTAAAACAGTTCCTTTAGTTCTGAATCTTCAGGAAGTGTTGCTGCTACTTTACTGATCTCAGATACAGGGCTTTCTATCAGGATCTGGTTTGCAATAACGGGTTCATAAATTCGGTATTCATCCTGGAACTCGTCTTCATCAACTAATAAAAACTCCTTCAGGTAATCTTCCAGTTCAGGCTCAATATCTTCGTCTTCGCACTCGTTAAGGTATAATAACAGATTAAGGAGTTCGGTACCGCGGTCAAGGGTTTCTTCTTCAATGCTCTCCCATTCCGGGGTATCAAGATAATCTTCTTCCAGCTTTTTAACATCGGCACTAAAGAAATTGATCATGAGCAAATCGAAGAATATTTCGCGAAGCTCTTCTACTTCAGCGTTTTCATCAAAAACAGCATCAAGCTCATCTACTTTTGATAAAAAATCTTCGTCGGATGCAAAAACGTCGGCAAACTCATCGGTTAGCTGCGTTGCATCAAAGCTGTTGTATTTTGAGAAAGCCTCAAGCGCTGCTATAAAGGCGGTTTCTATTTTTGGATCGATCATAGGTATGTTATTTAAAGATTTGTTGATTGTTGTAAGTTAACAATACTTTGCCTTTTAAACTGTGCCCGATAAACGGCGAGTTCGCAGATTTAGATTTATTGTTAGCCGATGTATATTCCCATTCGGCATCTATATCAAAAATTACCAGGTTGGCATTTTCTCCCTCGGCAATAACAGAGGTTTCGACACCGAGTATTTCGCGTGGATTGATAGCCAGTTTTTCAACTATGAGTTCAACCGGCAGGTCGGCTTTTAAAGCCAGAGAAAAGGCCGTTTGCAAACCTGTTATACCATATTCAGCAACCTCAAACTCTACATCTTTAAATTCAATTTCGTGTGGGGTATGCTGCGATACTATGGCATCGATAGTTCCGTCTTTCAAACCTTTTATCAGCGCGGCAACATCATCGGCAGTACGAAGCGGCGGTTTAACTTTATACAAGCTGTCGAAGCCTAACAGGGCTTCGTCAGTTAGCACCAGGTGATGTGCAGCAACATCGCAGGTAACTTCGATTCCCTTGCGTTTGGCTTCGCGGATCAATTCAACCGAACGTGCAGTTGATATGGTGGTAAAATGGATGCGCGATACGGTGTATTCGGCAAGATAAAGATCGCGGGCAACCATCAGCTCTTCGGCGAGGGAAGGAATTCCCTTCATGCCCAGCAGTGTGCTGATCTCGCCTTCATTAACCTTCGCTTTACCGGCTATCGCGGTATCCTCGGGATAAGAGAAAACCAGCGCATCAAAGCCTTGCGCATACAGCAAAGCCCTTTCCATTAGTCCGGCATCCTGCACCGGGCGACTGCCATCCGTAAAAGCTTTAGCGCCGCTTTGGTACATATCGTACATTTCGGCAAGATCTTTCCCTTCGCGTTTTTGCGATATGGTACCTAAAGGATAAACATCAACCAAATTACCTTTCGAACGATTAAGCAGGTACTCCACCTCTGATTTAGAGTGTACAGGAGGCTGGCTGTTTGGCATAAGCGCTATACCTGTAAAGCCACCGGCTGCTGCTGCGATGGTACCCGAACGAAGGTCTTCCTTAGTTTCCAGGCCTAATTCGCCTATATTACAGTTAAGGTCGAAAAAACCGGGGGATACATATTTGCCCTCGGCGTCAAACAGTTCAACATCGGCGTCAATATCGTCGGCTATGCGGGTGATAACACCATTTTCAATTAAAATATCGGCAACTTGTTGATGAAAGGATGATCCGGGATCAAGAATAGTGGCTGATTTGATAAGCAAATTCATTAGCACTGCTTTATGTGTAGATTTTTATCGAACTATCCCGCCTGAATAACACCCTGTTGATCAGGCTTATAAAACCTAATTAACAATATTTCTGCAAGCAGGAAGATCAACGCCAAAATTATACAAAGTTTCCATAATTGTGTGCCAAAATTTGATTCGGCCACAACGCTTTTTATTGAGCCGTTACCTGCTGTTAATAAGGGTTTTGCATTTGGCAATATTTTTTCCAGATCGGCTGCGGTAAAATAACTCATGTCTGATTCGGCCCGGTTATCATTAAAAGCCAGCGTGGCCAATGTACTATCCTGTTTCCTGAGCGAATAAATTCCAGGCTCGCGTAACTGATCCGAAACATATAATAACGTGCCCCCCTCCTGCTGTTTTACATCGGGGATAATGCTTTGATCGCCTTTAGTAAGTTTAAGCAATTGTTTTTCGGTAGTTTGCACAGACGGCACCTCAAAATTTTCGTCGGTACCGAGTGTATAAAATAAAGGCTGATCATGCCCGCTTAGCAACGCCATCCTGAATAGTACCGGCACAAACAGGGCATGCCTTGGTAAATTGCTAAAATCTTCGTTAAGCGGCACAGCAGATATGTACACATTTCCCTTTCCACTGGTATAACTCTCCCAAAACGGCTCGCCGGTAGTCAAACTCATCAGGTTTTCCTGTTTAGCACCGCTTTTACTTAGCTGGTAATATTTTTTAACCAACGGCAGGTCGGGGTTTTGAGGAAAACTTTCAAACACATTTTTAAATACCGGGCTCTGCCTGTTAATGGAAGCTACTTTTACATCCTGGGTTATCAGTTTTTCAGGATACCCGGTGTTTAGTCCTAACAGAAACGATTTATAATTAACAAGATCGGCATCTGCAGATGGGAATACCACCAGCACTCCTCCTTTAGTTACATAAGTTCTTAGCTGCTGGACCAGTCCGGTAGCAATGGTTTTAATATCGCTGATAATAATTATGGGATAAGTATTCAGCGCCGCATAATCAACATTACCATCGGCAACCCTTGTTGCGGCAAAGAAAGCATCGGATGCAAAAACAGCTTTTAAATAAGGGTTTGGCGCGCCTCCGTCAATTAGTAAAACAGGCATTTGCTGCCTTACATTAAAGCTAAAATAAAACTGGTTATCAAATGTAACAGGGTTATCTTGCAGCTGAATTTCGCCACGTTGCCAACCGGCTTTTAAACCTGAAAAGGATAAAGTATCGTTTTGAACTTCTCGCCCCTTGATGCTAAAACTGCCAAGCGCTTTCTGTTCGTTATTGATCAATACTTTAAGCGGAATCTTTTCGGCTTTTTCGGCAGCGTAATTATGCAGGCGCACAACCAGCTTCTCACTTTCGCCCGGCCGGTGTACGGCGCTAAGAAGCCAAACCGAATCAACCGCTACATTTGGCAGGTTTCCGGCCTTAAGTTGTACCAAGTTGATGGCTATATTACTATCAGCCTTTACGGGTTTATCATTCCTTCCATTTTGGAAATCTGAAATAATGAATACTGATTTAGTAGCACCTGGTTGATTTTCCAATAAGTTTTCCTGCCTGCTGATCACCTGTTGCAGGTTCCGGCTTTGAGGGCTGGATTTAACCGCATCCACAGCATCGTTAAACTCATCGCGACTAAGCAACCGTTGATGTTTACCCTCAAAATCTTGGGTGAGCAGTTGAAACCGATCATTAATATTATAAGCCGAAGCTATTTCCTTAGCACGCCGTTTAGCCTCATCAAGTAATGAACCTTCGCGGTTAAGCGTTTGCATGGAGTACGAATTATCTACAAAAACACTGATCACCTGCTGTTTACCGGCACTGCTATTTTGAACACCCGGAATATATGGGCGGGCAAATGCCAGCACCAGGAACAGTAAAGCAAGTAAGCGCGAAGCCAGGATCAGGCGCTCCTTTAAATTGCGGCGCGACGCTTGTTGCTCTTGCACCTCTTTTAAAAACTGTACATTACTGAAATAAACCTTTTTGTATTTACGAAAATTGAAGAGATGGATCACAACCGGGATGGCCAGGCTCAGCAACGCGAATAAAAAAGCGGGATATAAAAAATACATATTTTATATAGGTGGTTGTGCTATTTACAAATGTGCTAATTAAATTTATAAATATGCAGATGTGCAAATTTCAAATGTGCAGATGCCATTGGTAACACTAAGGAGACGATAGCACTTTCAAATAATGTTTAAATAAATATATTTGGTGCATACATCAATCTACTTAAAATGGAATACAGAAAATTAGGCGAAAGTAAACTAAGCGTATCGGCAATAACCTTTGGAGCATGGGCAGCAGGCGGTTGGATGTGGGGCGGCAATGATGACCAGGAAGCTATCGATGCTATGCGTGCGGCTTATGATCTCGGGATAACTTCAATTGATACGGCACCTGTTTACGGCCAGGGCAAAAGCGAGGAACTGGTTGGTAAGGCCATCAAAGACCTGCCCCGTGATAAAGTGCAGATCCTAACCAAGTATGGCCTGCGCTGGGATTTAGCCAAAGGTGAGTTCTTTTTCAAGAGCAAAGACAATAGCGGCAAAGACATCGATGTTTATCGTTATGCAGGTAAGGATAGTATCATAGCCGAGTGTGAAAGCAGTCTTAAACGCCTTGGTACCGATTATATCGACCTGTACCAGATCCATTGGTCGGACAAAACCACTTCAATAGATGAAACCATGGAAGCTATTTTACGCTTGCAGGAACAAGGTAAGATCCGCGAAGCCGGTGTATGTAATTATAGCGTAAGCCAAATGCAAGCGGCCGCCAAAACTATTAGACTGGCAGCAAACCAGGTTCCGTTTAGTATGGTTAACCGTGCTATTGAGGATGAACTGATCCCCTATTGCATTGAAAACAGGAAAGCAATACTGGCCTATAGTCCGCTTGAACGTGGCTTGCTGACTGGCAAAATGAAACCTGGCCAAAATTTTGGAGAAGGTGATCATCGTGCGGGCGTTAAATATTTTAAAGATCAGAACATCGAGCGCACCAATGCTTTCCTCGCCAAAATAAAACCATTAGCCGATGAAAAGGGAGCAACACTGGGTCAGTTGGTTATCCGTTGGACAATCAATCACCCAGGTATAACTGTTGCGCTGGTTGGTGCCCGTAATGCCGAACAATCCATCCAAAATGCCAAGGCCATCAATATCCATATCAATGGAGAAGAGATGGAATTTATCAATAACCAATTGAGCGACCTGGTTATTGTCGATTAAAAAACTACTATATTGCGGGGAGCCTTCCAGGCTCTTCGCATTGCATACTAAACCTGAACCATGATCCTTGATATTTTACTTTACAGAAACCATCTGAGTTCGAGCAACAGCCCTACTGTAAATGCTTTGATATTTGGTGCTCTTGGTGCCATATTTACTGTAGTAGGTGCAGTATTGCACGATCGCGGCAAAAAACTCAGAAAAACAGGTATAAAAGTTGAAGGCATTGTATTTAGCATTGAACATGAAATTAGTACCAATGATTCAATGGGTGTGTATTATCCTGTTATCCGTTACGTAACATTACAAGGCGAATGGATTACTAAGAAATACAACGTCGGCAGCAGACCAAGCTCATATTCTGAAGGTGATACAGTGGCTGTAATTTATGATCCTGACGATACTTCTGTATTTATGTTGAATGACAAGGTTTCAAAAATTGCTCCTCTCGCCGGTATGATATTGGGTTTGATAATGATTATTGCCGCGGTTGTTATGTATATATTGCAATAAAGAGCCTTATCAAAATCAACGAAATCAAAAAAATCAATTAAATCGGCGGTCAATTTCCCTATCTTCCATTTATGAAAAGATCGCTGTTAATATTTCCTTTATTGCTGGCGTTAAAGCTATCTGCTCAAAACGCGCAACAAATCCATCAAAAGGCTATTTTAATTGATACACACAACGACGTTATTTCGAACGAGCTGATAACCAAAGTAGATTTGGGCAAGCGTCAAAATGAAGGTAATTTCGATCTTGTTCGTGCTACAGAAGGTGGACTTGATGCGCAGATCTTCTCTATCTGGTGTGGCGAGAGTTATGGCAAAGGGACAGCCTTTGCTTTTGCAAACCGGGAAATAGACTCGCTGTATGCACTCATAAAACGTAATCCTGATAAAATAACTTTAGTACGTAATACCAAAGAACTTAAAAAAGCTGTTGCTGATAAAAAGCTTGCGGCGCTGATAGGTGTTGAGGGCGGTCATATGGTCGAAGACAGGATGGATTACATTGATAGCCTTGCTAAACGCGGCATGCGTTACCTCACCTTAACCTGGAATAACAGTACTTCATGGGCAACTTCGGCCCGTGATGAAGTTACTAAAAAGGATAGCCTAAAACATTTAGGCCTTACGGATTATGGCAAACAAATAGTAAAGCATCTCAATGAGCTTGGTGTTATGGTTGACGTATCTCATGTAGGTGAACGTACTTTTTACGATGTACTGGCTACCACATCAAAACCTGTTATTGCTTCGCATAGTTGTGCTTATAGCATTGATCCCAATCGTCGTAATTTAAAAGATGATCAGTTAAAGGCGCTTGCGAAAAACGGCGGCGTTGTCTGCATCAATTTTTACAGTGCTTTTGTAGACAGTAGCTACATGCCAAAAGTACTTAAGTTCCTGGCCCTACATAAAGCCGAGCTTGATTCACTAACCAAAGTTTATCATGATGTTGACCTTGCCAATATCAGATTGAACGTTATGTACAAAACAGAATCGGAGAAACTCAGGCCGCCGCTTGAGCTGCTGATCAAACATATTGATTACATAGTAAAACTTATAGGTGTTGATTATGTGGGCATAGGATCGGATTTTGACGGCGCCGAATCCTACCCGCTTGGCCTGGACAGCGTAGCTGACTATCCCAAAATAACCGAAGAGTTGTTAAAACTTGGGTATAAGCAAAAAGATATCGATAAAATATTGGGTGGAAATGTGATGCGGGTACTTGCTGCCAATACAGGCAAATGATGTCACTTTGTTGACGATATGCCCTTTGCCTTATGCGCTTAAAATTGTAAATTCGCAACTCATTTATAATAAAATGTCTCAAGAAACTGAACACGTAAAATGCCTGATCATCGGATCAGGTCCTGCAGGTTACACTGCTGCTATATATGCTTCCCGTGCTGATCTTAAACCAGTTATGTATACCGGCTTACTGGCAGGCGGTCAGCTTACACAAACTACCGAAGTTGAAAACTTCCCGGGCTATCCGCAAGGGATAATGGGTCCGGAACTGATGGAAGATTTCCGCAAACAGGCTGAACGCTTGGGTACTGAAATCCGTTTCGGATATGTAAGTTCTGTCGATTTTTCAAGTTTGCCACATAAAGTTGTGGTTGATGATGTAAAAACCATTACTGCCGATACCGTAATTATTTCAACCGGAGCTTCGGCCAAATGGCTTGGTTTGGAGTCGGAACAAAAATACAGCGGGTTCGGTGTTTCGGCCTGTGCGGTTTGCGATGGCTTCTTTTTTAAAGGCCAGGATGTAGCCATAGTTGGTGCCGGTGATACCGCCGCTGAAGAAGCTACCTATTTAGCTAAATTGGCCCGTAAAGTATATATGATCGTTCGCAGGGATGAATTCCGTGCTTCAAAAGCAATGGTTCATCGTGTATTGAACACCCCGAACATTGAAATTTTATATAATACCGAAACCAAAGAAATTTTAGGCGACGGCCAAAGTGTTACCGGTGTTAAGGTGATCAATAACCAAACCAATGCCGAAACCGATCTTGACGTTACTGGCTTCTTCGTGGCAATTGGCCATCATCCTAATACTGATATTTTTAAAGGCTGGTTACATATGGATGAAACAGGCTATATCATCACCCGTCCCGGCTCAACCGAAACCAATGTTGAAGGTGTATTTTGCGCCGGTGATGCCCAGGACCACATCTACCGCCAGGCTGTAACAGCAGCCGGCACCGGCTGTATGGCTGCCATCGATGCAGAGCGTTACCTGGCAGCTAAAGAGCATGTGGTGACAGCTTAATTGGAGTGATTAGAGATTGGAGGTTAGAGATTAGTATCTTAACCTCACAAAAGCGATAGGTATACCTATCGCTTTTGTTGTTTATAAAAAGATCCTATTATTAAATTCGCGAATAGCCTGGCCGAAGGCAATGCCCATATTCTGAACCAGGATTTGGGGAGATTTTTCGGATGTACAGGATTTCCCACCCCCGTTGCCGTGTCCTCACGGCAACGGGGGTGAGATTACCTGAAGCTGAATTAAACAGATTATAGTATTTATTGGTTTATAGTAACCGGTTCAGATAAACACCTGATCAACTAATCAATTATTAAACTAATTTTTTACACACTAAAACTTCTTATATTTTTTTAAAAAGATTTATCTTACAGGCTCATACTAACCTGATTGATAAATTATGTATAAAAAGGCTTCTTTGATACTGCTTGCCGTGCTTGCAGTGTGCACCACCACCGTAAACGCACAAGACAGCGATCCAAACCTGGGTATCATCCCCGCTCCTGTTTCATTAAAAAAAGCTTCCGGCCAATTTGTGTTGAGCCAGGAAACCACTATCCAGGCCGATACGCCTTCAAACAAAGCTGTTGTGTTTTTTAAAGATTACCTTGCCAATAACCAGGCTTATAACAAGCCTGTTGTTGTTAAAAGCAGTACAAGTACAAATGTTATAACCCTTACGGCCGCCGGTACCGATGGTTTACCTGCCGAAGGTTACCGTTTAACTATTACCCCGCAACAGATCATTGTAGCAGGTAAAGGGGCCGGATTATTTTACGGTGTGCAAACCTTGTTACAATTAATGCCGGTCGAGCATTCCGCTACCATTAAGCTGCCATGCGTACAGGTTGAAGATTACCCTCGTTTCGGCTATCGTGGTGCCATGCTTGATGTCGGTCGCCACTTTTTTGGGGTAGAAATGGTTAAGAAGTATATTGACCTGCTGGCTGCCTATAAACTGAATACTTTTCACTGGCACCTTACTGAAGACCAGGGCTGGCGTATCGAAATAAAGAAGTACCCTAAATTAACCCAGATCAGCAGCATGCGCGCGCAAACGCTCATCGGCGGCTATCGCGACCGTACCCCTCAGCAGTTTGACGGCACCCCTTACGGTGGATTTTATACGCAGGATCAGATCCGCGACGTAGTAAAATATGCATCCGACAGGTTCATTAACATCGTACCAGAAATTGAAATGCCGGGCCACTCGCAAGCTGCCCTTGCTGCGTATCCTGAATTGAGCTGTGATCCGTCTAAAACCTATAAAACCGCTGAAACATGGGGCGTATTCAAAGATATTTACTGTCCTAATGAAAAAACCTTTGCCTTTTTACAGGACGTTTTAACGGAGGTGATGGCACTTTTCCCAAGTAAGTACATCCATATTGGTGGTGATGAAGCTCCAAAAGATGCATGGAAAAATTCTCCTTTCTGCCAGCAATTGATCAAAAAGCTAAAGTTGAAAGATGAACATGCGCTGCAAAGCTATTTTATACAACGCATTGAAAAATTTGTAAACTCTAAAGGTCGCAGCATCATTGGCTGGGACGAGATTTTGGAGGGCGGCCTCGCTCCTAACGCTACCGTAATGAGCTGGAGAGGTGAAGAAGGTGGTATTGCAGCGGCACAGCAAAAACACGATGTGATCATGACGCCGGGAAGTAACGGTTTATACATTGACCATGGCCAGGGCAAACCGAGCCAGGAACCATTAAGCATTGGCGGTAACGAACCTCTTTCAAAAATTTACAGCTACAACCCTACTCCGGCTGTATTAACGCCTGATGAGCAAAAATACATTAAAGGTGTACAAGCTAATTTATGGACAGAGTATATACCTACAGACGCAAAAGTTGAGTTTATGCTACTGCCAAGGCTCTTAGCCCTTTCGGAAGTGGCATGGTCGCCGTTGGCTAATAAAAACTATGCTGATTTTGCCGACACCCGTTTACCGGGTCATTTGGCATGGCTGGATAAAAATGGTTTTGATTACCATGTGCCAACTGCTATTGGTGCAAAAGATACCGTAATGATAGGCAGTAAATTAACAGCAGTATTAAAGCCATCTGTAGAAGGTGCAAAAGTTCATTATACCATTGATGGTTATACCCCACGTGAAACAGATTTAATCTACACCATTCCATTGAATTTGGATATCCCTGTTGACCAATACCGCGAGTTGCAGACCATTGTGATCACCCCATCAGGTAAACGGAGCAACGTAACCACTACATTGGTTTATAATAAAGCACCAATGCCTGCCGTTAGTTATACAGGTGCAGCAACAGGAGTTAAATACCAGGTTTTTCCCGGTCTTTATACCAGCACAAACCAATTAGGCATTATGCCCGCCGATAGCGGCGTTACTAAAACCTTCAATACGGCCGATCTGCGAAAAAATAAAGGTAAATACGGTGTAATTTACTCAGGATTTATTAATATTGATACCGATGGCGTTTATGGTTTCGCAACATCATCTGCAGGTGGTTCGGTTTTATTAATTGACGACCAGCAGGTAGTTAGTAACGACGGAAAACATACCATGAACGAGCAAATGGGTGCAGCACCGCTATTGAAGGGTTATCATAAAGTGACCGTAAAATATTTTGACCAGGGTACTGGTCCTGTAGCATTAAAGGTGTTTATCACTGCGCCTGGTAAAGCAAAGGCCGAATTAACGCCAGATACGTTATATAACTAAGCAGAACTATATAAAAAATATGACTAAGAGGTTTTACCTTTTTGCGTTTGCGATGAGCGCATTAATGGCAGGATGCGGCAGGCAGGAAACAAAAGCACCTGCCGCTCCAACGGCACCTAAAAAGCCGGAATTGATGGCGCCTTTCAGGTTTCATAAACTGATAGAGGTATCGCCCGGGCAAAGCTATGACGTTTTGAGCTGGGGCCGTGGCGCAGAAGAGGCAGGATCATTCATGATATTACATTCGGATTCGTCGGCTATAAAATATACAACAACCACCGGAGATTTGGATGGCGTTATCATCGATGTTTATAATTCGGATATGGATGTGGACGGCAACCCGGAGATCCTGATCCAGGCAAAATCAAAGGATACAACCAATTACACGTCCATCTACGCTTTTGAGTTTAACGACAACAACAGCAAGGCCAATAAATTGGATTTTCCGAGGCTAACCAGTTCACAACGCAAAGGCTACCGTGGTAATGATAATTTTTATATCAGGGATGGAAAGTTGATGCGGGAGTTCCCGATCTTCAATGGTACAGGTAAAGAGGCAAAACCTTCGGGTGCAAAACGCCAGCTGGAATATGGTTTACGTGGTAATGAATTTACCGTAAAACAGCTGAGCAAAGACTCTACTGATGTAAGCAATAAAGCTTCTGACAACCAGCCTGCTAAAGCTGAGGAGAAAAAATCATCGAATAAACAAAGCTCATCTTCTTCAAAATCATCGAAGAAAAAGCATAAGAGGCATAGAGGATAGTTTAGTTTGCGTTACAAACGCAAACCCAAGTTAAGCGCTCGTTACAAACGAGTGCAAGGTAAAAAAGCCTGATAGAGAAAATAACAACTTTATCAGGCTTTTTACTAACCTCTTATCTCCAGGCTCTAATCACTAAGTTTGTATCACCCCCACATTAAAAGCTTTTTCGATAGGCGCGTGATTGGCAGCTTCAATCCCCATCGATATTACCTTACGGGTTTCAAGCGGATCGATTATACCATCAACCCAGAGACGGGCTGCAGCATAGTATGGAGTTGTTTGAGAGTTATATCTGTCTGTTATCTGTTGCAGTAATTCGGCTTCTTTTACGGCGTCTACTTCTTCGCCTTTGGCTTTGAGTCCTGCTGCCTGAATTTGTAACAGGGTTTTGGCTGCTTGTCCGCCGCCCATTACTGCGATCTTGGCTGACGGCCATGCATAAATTAACCGGGGATCGTAGGCTTTGCCGCACATGGCGTAATTGCCCGCCCCGTAGCTATTTCCAATAACGATGGTAAATTTGGGCACTACAGAATTTGCAACTGCATTCACCATTTTAGCGCCGTCTTTAATGATCCCACCCTGCTCTGAGCGACTGCCCACCATAAAACCGGTAACATCCTGTAAAAACACCAGTGGGATCTTCTTTTGATTACAATTCATGATAAAGCGCGTAGCCTTATCCGCCGAATCAGAATAGATCACCCCGCCAAACTGCATCTCACCCTTTTTAGATTTGATCACCTTGCGCTGATTGGCAACAATTCCTACAGCCCAGCCATCAACGCGGCCCAATCCACAAATAATAGATTGCCCATAACCATCTTTATAGGGTTCAAATTCGGAGTTATCCAAAAGGCGGAGGATGACCTCCATCATATCATAGGCTTTCTCCCTGTTATCCGGCAATATGCCATAAATTTCTTTTTCGTTAAGTTTTGGAGCCGATGACTGAATCCTGTCGAAACCGGCTTTAGTATAATCGCCAGTCATGCTCATGATATTCCGGATGGAATCAAGCGCGGCCTGGTCATTAGGCTGCTTATAATCGGTAACACCGGAGATCTCGCAGTGCGTAGTGGCACCACCAAGAGTTTCATTATCTACATCTTCACCTATGGCTGATTTTACCAGGTATGATCCCGCCAGGAACACAGAGCCTGTGCCCTCTACGATCATGGCCTCATCGCTCATGATTGGCAGGTAAGCGCCGCCCGCAACACAAGAACCCATAATGGCAGCAATCTGGATAATCCCCATACTGCTCATGATAGCGTTATTGCGGAAGATCCGGCCAAAATGCTCCTTATCCGGAAAGATCTCATCTTGCAAAGGCAGGTAAACGCCCGCCGAATCGACAAGATAAATAATAGGAAGTTTATTTTCGATAGCTATTTCCTGGGCGCGCAGGTTCTTCTTGGCAGTTATCGGGAACCAAGCCCCTGCCTTTACGGTAGCATCATTGGCAACAACAACACATTGCCTGCCCGATATATATCCAATGCCACAAATAACGCCACCTGATGGGCAACCACCGTGTTCACCATACATACCATCGGCTACAAAAGCACCGATCTCCAGCCATGGTTTATCTTTATCAATCAGGTAAGCCACCCTTTCGCGGGCGAGCATTTTGCCTTTTTCTTTTTGTTTGGCAGCTGCCTTTTCGCCGCCACCCTGGTATACTTTGTTAAGCCGGGTGTTTAGCTCATAAACAAGCTGCTTATTAATATCTTCATTTTTATTGAATTCGATATTCATAATTGGTTTTAGATAGGACAGGTAATTTAGAAAATTTCCTATCACAAAAAGGCAATCATGAACTGTTTTGTTTTAAAGAAGAAAAACGGTCATTGATCTGAAGTATAAATGGCGATATGCCGTTTTATCCCGGCAACAAAAACTCGCCGATTGCAAATACTCTTCGACTTCAAACTTTCGACTTAAGACTTAAGTAAGGTTTCTGTCCTTAAACCATACTTCATCTGGTTTGGCATTGAAAGTATCCATCAGATTTACCAGTTCTATCGGATCGCCCGAAGTAAGGATCAGTTCACGATTGGCTGGCTTCAGGAAACGCTGTTCAACCATTACATCCATCTGTTTAAGTAACAGATCATAAAAACCGTTTACGTTTAACAGCCCAATCGGGTGATTATGCAAACCCAATTGCAACCAGGTTAATACCTCAAAAAATTCCTCAAGGGTACCCCAACCACCAGGAAGCGTAATGATGCCGTCGCTAAGGTCATTCATCATTTGTTTACGCTGATGCATATTCTCAACAATATGCAATTCGGTTAAACCGGTATGCCCAACTTCTTTATCCATTAAAAATTGAGGGATAATACCTATGGCCTTGCCTCCCCTGCTTAACACAGCATCGGCCATTAAACCCATGACGCCAACTTTGCCGCCGCCAAATACAAGGGTAATATCACGGCTCACCATTACTTCGGCCAGTTGATCAATTGCTTGTTTTAATATAGGGTCGCCATTAAAATTAGCGCCGCAGAATACACAGATAGCTTTCATATTGAACAAAAATAAAGGTTTAATATTAAGTGCTGAATAACTATTAGTCATTATTTATATGACCGGTTTACATTGTGGTATTATTAATATATTTAAAAAAAATATCACATGAAAAAACCTATTTTAACCATTATCACCTTTTTTATTATCGCATCGCAGGCGTTTGCGCAAAACATCATTACTCCTAAAGTTGAGCAAAAAGATGATCAATCAACGATCATCAAAAAAATTGAAACTGACAATTTATATACTGTTGTAACTTTTATAGGCCATGCTTACCAGGATAACGCATGGATTCAGCTCAATAAGGAGATTTATCTCCAAACTGATTTGAACAACGCACACTATGACTACGTTAAGTCAGAAAGTATAGCAATGGTACCGAATAAAACCATATTAAAAAAGGCCGGTAATAAACTTGAATTTAAAGTATACTTTAAAAAAATACCTGCGGCTGCAAAATCAATAGACATCATAGAACATGCCGGGTTAAGCAAGTCGGGAATCAGCTATTTTAACTTTTATAACGTTAGTTTAATTGAGCAAGCTCCTAAAATAACAGATGTGGTTTTGCTTCCGCCGCCGCCAATACAAAGAGACACAGCCTCAACGGGCTTGCTTTACGGAAACGCTTCAAACGAAATGCAAAACGCTATGAGCTCTATGGGCCCGATGTATGCATCTATGGCAAAATCAGTACTTGATGCCCAGCTTGGCTACTTTAAACAGCCGGGCAAATTAGCCGAAATAGCCAAATTGAATAAAGAATATTTTGACGCGCTTGTTAAAGAAGGTTTCACTTATGATCAGGCATTAAAAATTATAACCTCCGGTAGCCTGATTTCTAAGTCATCGTCTGTTCCCGGCCAGTAAGGTTATTAAACAAAAGAGCCTGAAAGTACGGTAAACTTGCGCTTACCATATCTTTCAGGCTTTTTATCTTTATGCAGTTTATATTAAGAATTACCTGCTTGTATTATTAAACAAAAGAGCCTGAAAGTACGGTAAACTTGCGCTTACCATATCTTTCAGGCTTTTTATCTTTATGCAGTTTATATTAAGAATTACCTGCTTGTATAGTTAGGTGCTTCTTTAGTAATAGTAATATCGTGCGGATGGCTTTCACGCATACCAGCAGCGGTGATGCGTACAAATTTTGCACGTTGCAAGTCTTCGATATTAGCCGCACCGCAATAGTGCATACCGGCACGTAAACCACCGATATATTGGAATATTACTTCGGCCATGCTGCCTTTAAATGGCACGCGACCAACAATACCTTCAGGAACCAATTTGGTCACCACGTCGGTTTCATCCTGGAAGTAGCGATCTTTTGAACCTTTTGCCATAGCCTCAACCGAACCCATACCGCGGTATGATTTAAATTTACGGCCTTCGTATATAATAGTTTCGCCGGGTGACTCTTCAACACCTGCAAACAATGAACCTGCCATGATTGAACTTGCTCCGGCAGCTATAGCTTTAACGATATCGCCAGTTTGTTTAATACCGCCATCGGCAATAACCGGGATACCACGGCCTTCAAGCGCTTTAGCGCATTCGTAAACGGCATATAGCTGCGGTACACCTACACCTGCAATGATACGGGTAGTACAAATTGAGCCCGGGCCAATACCTACTTTAACAGCGTCTGCTCCGGCATCGGCAAGTGCTATAGCGGCATCACCAGTGGCAATGTTACCGGCAATCACCTGCAGATTAGGGTAAAGCTTTTTAACCGCTTTAACCATATCAATAACTCCTTTTGAATGGCCGTGAGCGGTATCAACCGTAACTACATCCACACCTGCGTTAACCAGAGCTGTTACACGGTCAATATTATCGGCAGCAACACCAACGGCAGCACCTACGCGTAAACGACCGTATTCGTCCTTACAAGCGTTAGGGAAGTTTTTAACTTTCTGAATGTCTTTATAAGTGATGAGGCCTACCAGTTTCCCATCTTTATTAACAACAGGTAGTTTCTCAATCTTATTACTTTGCAATATGTTGGCTGCATCGGTTAAGGTAGTCCCTTCTGGTGCAGTGATCAGGTTTGTTTTGGTCATTACTTCACTTACGGGAACGCTCATGTCCTTTTGGAAACGAAGATCGCGGTTGGTGATAATACCTTTCAGGTTATGATCTGCATCGATAACCGGGATGCCGCCAATGCTAAATTCTCTCATAATTTGGAAAGCATCTGCAAGCAGTGCATCTTCCAGTAAAGTTACCGGGTCCTGGATCATGCCGCTCTCTGAACGTTTCACCTTGCGCACCTCGTCGGCTTGTGCCTGTATGGTCATGTTTTTGTGTAACATGCCGATACCGCCTGCCTGTGCAATGGCAATAGCCAAATCAGCCTCAGTAACGGTATCCATAGCGGCCGAGATGATGGGAATGTTTAACCGGATGCTTTTAGTTAAGTAAGTTCCGGTATTCACTTCGCGTGGTAAAACTTCTGAATAAGCCGGGAGTAGTAAAACGTCGTCGTAAGTTAATCCTTCGGCAACAAATTTTGATGGGTCTAACTGCATAGCAAATAATTATTTTGGAGTTATTATTTGCCGGGCAAAGGTAATAAAATATTTCGGAATTGAGAATTTCGATTTCGGATTTATTTAAAATTGCCTTGGGATGATAATTCAGGATTTCGGATTTCGAATGTTCGATTTAGGATTTTAGCAGTGGGCATTCAATAATTTAGATTTGGGATGTTCAGCCTTCAAGTGGGCGCCCTGAACATCCCAAATCCAAAATCAAGACAAATCCGAAATCGAACATTCGAAATTCGAAATCAAAGTAATCCGAAATCGAACATCCCAATTTCGAAATACCTCTAATACTTTCCTACAATCACTTTATAAAACTGATCGAAGTTAAAGTATGTGTTAGCCAGTTGGATCAGCTTATCTGAAGTTATATTTTTTACAGTTGCTGTGTACCTGTGGTAGTAATCATAATCCAAGCCTGCAAAATAGATAGTTTTGAATTTATCAGCATGCGAAAACACATTTTCCAGGCTGCCCAGTAACGAGCCAAGCATATAATTGCGCACCAATGATAACTCTTCTTCCGGCACCAATTCAGTTTTCAGTAGGTTGATTTCCTTTTCAATTTCATTAACTGCCAGCTTGCAAACATCAGCTCCAACTTCAGTAGCTATAAAAAATGAGCCCCCTTGCTTAAACGAGGCGAGGCCTGAGCCTATACCATAGGTATATCCCTTATCCTCGCGGATATTGGCCATCAGCCTCGAACCAAAATAACCACCGAATACCGTATTTAATATCTGTAAAGATTGAAAATCTTCATGTGAACGGTTGATGGTAGGCGTGCCTATCCGGATGGCTGATTGCAAGGCTTCCGGTTTCTCTGTAAAGTAGAATAGGTCGGCGGCGGCCTTTATATCTGGTTGAGTTGTAGCACCCAGTTCGGAGGTGTTTGACCAGTTTTTATCAAAAGTATCTGTAAGCAGATTTAGCGTTTCGGGTTCAACTTTGCCTGCTATAACGATAGTGCAATTTGATGGCTGATACATTTTTTTGTAATGGGCCAGCATATTGTCACGTTGCAAGGTTTGATAGTCAGGCATTTCAGAGGCATAACCAAAAATGGTGGCTCCATAAACCGCCCTGTTAAACACACGCCGTGCCACAACATCATTTTTTTGCAGGCTAACCTGTAGCTTTTGCTGTTGGTTACGCTTAAAAGTTTCCAGTTCCTTTTCGGGGAAAATTGAATTGTTAAGGATATCAGCGATAACCGGCAATGTATGGTGCAAATGTTTGTTTAAGCTGTATAGCGTAACCTGCGAACTTTCGTAACCATAATCAACCTGCAAAAAGGCACCGTAGAAATCAATTTTATCAGCAATTTGTGCGGCGGTTAAGGTTGTAGTACCATCGGTAAGCATGGAGTTTACGGCCATATTAAGCAACGGTTTTGCCGGATCAAAAGTCAGATTACTGAAGATCCATTCAATGCGCACCAATTTCTGATCGCCGGAGTTAAAGCAAAAAACGTTACAGCCATTGCCAAGCTTCTGATGCTCCGGCTTAATCAGGCTTATATTATCGATAGCCCTGAATTCAGGAGCTAATTGTCTGTTGATCATATGTATATTGTTTGACCCTGATTTGCCTGATTTTTGGATTCCCTGATCCTGATATACTCAATCCATCCGGGCAATCCTAAAATCCAATAAATCAAGGTTCTGTTTACTTCTCTGCTAAATAAATAAGCGTTGATGAATTATCTTTCCTGAACAGTTTATTGGCTTGCTCCTTTACCTGTGTAGCGCTCACGGCAAGATATCTTGCTGTTTCATGGTTGATCAGGTCAGCATCGCCAAGGAGCTCGAACGAGGCCAGGTTCATCGCCTTATCCAACAATGACATTTCTGAAAATATCATGGTCGATTCGGTTTTGTTCTGAACTTTGGTAAGTTCGTCGGCCGGGATCTCTTCGGCTTTAATTTTCTCCAGCTCATCCCATAACGCAGCTTCTGCCTGTTCAATGCTGATACCTTCAAGCGGTTTACCTTCTAATACAAACATTCCTTTATCCAAACTGCCCGTAATATAAGCATGTACTTCGCTAAAGATCTGTTTTTCCTTGATCAGCGATTTGTACAATCGTGATGAATTGCCGCGCGAAAGGACATCTGAAAGCAACTCAACCACATAGTAGTCATCATCCGTACGGGTACCCATCTGAAACGCTATATACACATCATTAAGCGGCACTTTAGCAGTCACCGTTTCGCGACGGGCTTCATGTTGCTCGGCCTCTTGTGGCAGGTTACGATGATATTTTTCACCGGCAGGGATCGCCCCAAACCATTTTTCAGAAAGCTCTTTTACCTGTTCTGTTGTTATATTGCCCCCTACTACCATGATGGCGTTTTGCGGGTTATAATGCTTTTTGAAGAAGGCTTTTACATCCTCAATACGGGCATCCTCAATGTGTTTGATGGTTTTACCGATGGTTGCCCAGCGATAAGGGTGTGTTTTATAAACCAACGGACGAAGCTTTAACCAAACATCGCCATAGGGCTGGTTCAGGTAGCGTTGCTTAAACTCTTCAATAACCACGTTGCGCTGCACTTCAAGGCTTTTTTCGCTAAAGGCAAGGCTTAACATGCGGTCGCTTTCCAGCCAAAAGGCAGTTTCCAGGTTAGCTGAGGGTAAGGTTATATAGTAGTTAGTGATATCATTGCTGGTAAAGGCGTTATTTTCGCCTCCTACCCTCTGCAGTGGCTCGTCATACACAGGGATATTTACAGAACCGCCAAACATCAGGTGTTCAAACAAGTGGGCAAAACCGGTTTGTTCAGGATCTTCATCGCGTGCCCCAACATCATACAGAATATTGAGCACAGCCATAGGTGTGGTATTATCTTCATGTACAATAACCCTGAGGCCATTGTCAAGCGTAAATCGGTTGAATTTAACCATGTATCTATTAAATTTTTATACGGATAGCAAATGTATAACTTTTGGTGACATTGAAAGTGAATGCCAAAAATGAACGACAGTTTTAGGTTAGGCTCCGGTATTTTTTTACTTTTAAGCTACCAATGACCCGCGACGAACTTACTCAAAAAATAGCGAATACCATAGGCAAGCTTAAAGTGCTTGAACTAAGCCGCATTTTAACCGAGCAGCAGTTTGATCTGCGTGATTTGATAGACATTACCTTTCATCCAGATAAACCACTCGGCTTTCGCGCAGCCTGGCTGCTGGAAAATATGTTTTTAAAAGACCCTGCTGTTTTTACTAATAATCTTGAATATTTAATTGAACGGCTACCACAAGTTACCAATCCAGGTTGCCAAAGGCATTATGCCAAAATACTAATGCACGCGAGTGAAGAAAATGAACAATCGCCGGTAAAGAAAAAATTGAACATTCTTGACCTTGAACCTGTTGTTGAGCAGCTTTTTGACTGGATGATAGATTCAAAAGTAAAAATAGCGGTGAAAGTATTTGCCGGCTGGGCTTTGCTGAATTTGCGGTTCCGGTATCCCTGGGTGGCCGATGAATTGCCAGCACAGCTTGAGTTTTTAATGCGAAATGGTACCGCAGCTATCCAATCGGCTGGAAGAAAAATGATGAAGGAGTTAAGCTCCGCTAAATCTCCCCGAGAAGAAGGCTTTAAATAAAAGCCAAAAGCCGCCAACAAATATCCCGCTGTCCCTACAGAAATATTTGTCGCCGACTTTTAACTTAAGATTTTCGACTTAAGGCTACCGACTTACTCGGTTGGCCTGTCTTCTCCGTGCAGGTTGTGGCTTACCTGGCCGTGATGCAATTTGGCAGCCAGAGCTGATGAACTATCGTCGGCATAGGTACCATAAGCATTTACCAACACGCCCTTTAAGTTATATTTGGATGATGACACAGCATATACAATCGACATATCGGAGGGATTGCTTGCACCTTCAAAACGGTAAAACTCGTCTATTTCAAAATCATCGGCAGTCATATGAATATCTTTTTCCTTATCATCAATGGTATCACCATCAAGACTAAGGTTGGCTGTATATCCCCTCTTCAGCAGGTCATTAGTGGCATCTACTAAGGTTTCGTAATTTTTCATGGTGATGTTCTTTGTATAGGTAAACAAAAAAAGATCTGGTTGATCATCTTTTAATGTATAACTACAAAGGCTGCTAACTTGTTTGAATCAGAGAGATAAAAAAATCCTGCTGCAGTATGCAACAGGATTTAAACTAACAATTGAAACTTACCCTTTTCGGGTAAATATTTTTACTGCGCTTTAGCCAGCCACAATGACGCATTTAAATGGAATGCGGAATGTGAGGTATATCCTGATGGAGCATCGCCCGACCAGCCATTAAATAAGCTGTCGCCGGTATCACCGGTACCGTCATCAGCATCCGAACTATCACCTATCCAAACTACGCGACCGCTACCATAAGTTGCCAATAACGCCATAGCATTGGCATTACCCCCATTTGTAGCACTGTTACGCCAGAATAACCCCTGTACACTTGAGTTATTGCCAGGGAACAAGGTTGCTGTAGAGCCATCATAAAAGGCCATTTTTGAAGCCGTACCGGCTGCACCGTTCAATACTTTTTGCGCATTAGCATTGGAACCGGTGTAAACGTTGGTAGATGGGCTTTCATTGATATCAACATAATTAATGTTAAAGCCGAATGGGTTGTTGTTATTGATACCGTTATTGGTCATCAAATCATTCCAAACCCTTGGTGAATCGTAACCATCGCCGTCACGGTCTGACGGATTATAGCCATTGGCATCAGTACCGGCAGTTGTTGCCGCTGTGTGATCGGCTATCATGAATAAACCACCGCCGTTAGCCACAAAATTCATCAGGGCAGTTTTTTCGGCAGCAGTAAATAAACGGTTAGGTTCGCAAACAACAAAAACGTCGTAGTTGCTCAAATCCTGGGCACCGCCGCCGCCATAAGTGATGGCAGTTCCTACCGGAAGTGATTCAACCAGTTCCCCGCGTTTTACCAGTTCCACAGCCCATGCCGAAAGGGCACCTTTCCAATAAGTTTCAGAAGTAGATGAAGTAATACCTGTGTATGATGGAGTAGGAATACGCTGAGCTTTGGTTTCGGTAGTGGTGCCGCCGGTGTAAATAGCAACCTGCTCGGTACCGTCGGCGTCAATCTGCCAATCGGCGCTGCCTGCATTTTCAAGGTGACTTGCGTCAAACAGAAACTTTTTACCTGTAAGTACGGTTCCACCACCTGTACCACCGCCCGCGTTATCATTAATGGTGATATCATCAATATTGATACGGTTGCTGCCACCAGTAAGCTTCCGGATCTCTAAACGTACATTACCGGTTTGAGTAACTGTAAAGGTTGAAACAGTTAATGCTGACGTAGTAGTAATTGCCGAACCCGATTGAGTCCATAACGAACCACCATTTGTTGAATAAAACAATCCCCAGGTACTTGGGCTGTCACCGCTATAGGTGGCGCTTTTAATGGTTACGGTGCTGATGCCATTAGCAACATCAAACAACATGGTGATTTTACCCGTGTTGCGCACACGGGCACTCCATGCACCTGCTTTTTGATCGGCGGCGAGATTGCCGATCAGGGCGTCATACATGTTCCATGAATTGCCTGATAAAGTAACATTGTCGCCGCTTGACGAGCCGGTTGGCGATACATCATAAGCAGTTTTTGGGCTGGTTGAACCAACCTCAAAACCCTGCGTTAAGGATACAGCTAAGGTTTTGATTACTTTGTTGCCGGCAGAAATTTGATCAGCATCTTTTAATGCCGGCATTTGGCCATTTTTTTGGCAACTTGCCAGCATGCCGGTTATGGCAGCGGCCATTACCCACATACGCAGATTAGTAAGCTTTAGCATAATGATTTTTTTAGGTTTTAATGTATAAGTTAATATTATTAAATTATACGGCACACCTATACAAAAGTTAACCGATAATTATTGCCATTTCATTAACTTATTGTTAAATAAACTCATTAAAACTCACAAACCATTTTTTACATATTTGAAGCTTGACAAGCCGCTCAAAGGTTAGGCCTTAATTATTCCAGGTAATAGTGCCTGATCTTGTTCAAGCCTTCATCGAGCTCGTAAACCCATGGTGTTGCTGTAGGGATCTCCAGTGTTGTTACTTCCTCATCTGTTAAATTATCAATATATTTTATCAGTGAACGAAGACTGTTGCCGTGTGCTACTACAATAACCTTTTGATTTCGGCGCATGGCCCTCACAATTCTCTCATTCCAAAAAGGCAGTACCCTGTCCATGGTTTCGCTCAGATTTTCGGTTAGGGGGAGTTCACGCTCGGTTAAGTCTTTATACCTGAGGTCGTGACCGGGATAACGCGCATCTTCTTTGGTTATAGCCGGTGGATGCTCATTTGGGTCGCGCCGCCATTTTAACACCTGCTCTTCACCATATCTGGCAACTGTTTCATCCTTGTTCAATCCCTGAAGGGCTCCGTAAAAACGTTCATTCAATCGCCATGACTTTTCAACCGGAATCCATAAATGATCGAGTTCTTCCAAAACATAATGAAGGGTTTTGATCGACCGCTTCAGGTATGACGTGAAACCGATATCAAAATTGTAACCATTCTTATCAAGTATCTTACCAGCATGGTGGGCCTGTTCGTATCCCTTTTCCGACAAGTCGACATCTTCCCATCCGGTAAAACGGTTTTGTTGGTTAAAAACGCTTTCACCGTGACGTATTAATACTAATTTTTGCATAGCTATTTACTTAACGCAAAAGTAAGTTAAGGGTTGTCAAAAACTTGCTTAATATTTATAAATCAGTTAGCTTGCGGTACAAACCAATAAACTAAAACCTAATATGATCCCTACTACACCTGTACCGGTGAAGGATGGCATTGCCAATCCTGCGCCGCTTGGCCTTTGCGCTTTCGGTATGACCACCGTTTTATTAAACATCCACAACGCCGGCTTTTTTGAAATGAATACCATGATCTTAGCCATGGGTATATTTTACGGCGGCTTAGCACAGGTTATTGCCGGTGTTATCGAAGCTAAAAAGAACAATACTTTTGGGTTAACAGCATTTACATCATACGGATTTTTCTGGCTTTCGTTGGTTGGCTTATTGGTAATGCCTAAGCTTGGCTGGGGCGCAGCCCCGTCTGAAGGTGCAATGATAGCTTACCTGAGTATTTGGGGTATATTTACTTTCCTGTTATTTTTTGGAACTTTAAAACTCAACCGCGCGCTGCAATTTGTTTTTGCTTCGCTAACTATATTGTTTTTCCTGTTAGTGGCGGGTGATGCTACGGGCAACGCAGGCATTAAACATTTGGCTGGTTATGAAGGTATCATTTGCGGAGCTTCGGCCATTTATACCGGTATTGCAAACGTACTGAATGAAGTTTATGGAAAAACTGTTTTACCAATTGGCCCGGTGAAGGTTTAAATTATTTCAGCTAAATTGCGTGGGTGAAAGATTATAAAAAATATTACAGCATACCGGCCACTCCCGAAGAGATTTACATGGCCATCACCAACCCTGTTACCATTGAATTATGGACTGGCGAAGTAGCAGAAATGTCTGCCGAGCCCGGTACCGAATTTTCAATGTGGGATGGCAGTATTGTAGGAAAAAACCTTGAATTTGAGCTCAATAAAAAAGTTGTTCAGCAATGGTATTTTGAAGGTCAAAGCGATAACTCGATAGTAACCATCAAACTACACGCCGATAAAAATGGAACATCAGCCGAACTAAGGCACACCAACATTCCCGATGATGATTATAACGACATTGTTGATGGATGGAATGACAGCTATTTTGGTGGCTTGATCGATTTTTTTGAAGGCGCTTAAGACATCTAAATAGTAAAATACATTATACCCATGAAACAAGGTCTTTTAATTGATATGGATGGGGTGATTTACAGCGGCGAACAACTCATTGAAGGCGCTGATAAATTCATCAAACATCTTATAGATAATGACATCCCTTTTGCCTTTATGACCAATAACAGCCAGCGCACCAGCCTGGAGGTTGTGCGCAAGCTTAAAAGGCTTGGAATAACTGTTGAAACCAAGCACGTTTATACCAGCGCCATGGCTACCGGCAAATTCCTGGGCGATCAAAGCCCTAATGGTACCGCTTTTGTGCTGGGCGAAGGCGGCCTGCTTACCAGTCTTCACGAAAATGGGATCACACTTGTTGATTCCGATCCGGAATTCGTTGTTTTAGGCGAAGGCAGAAACTTTACCCTCGAGATGGTACAGCGTGCAGTTGATATGATCCTGGCAGGTGCTAAATTTATAACCACTAACAGGGACCCATCTCCTAAAAAACCGGGATGGAACAATTTAGGCATTGCAGCTACAACTGCTATGATTGAAGAAGCTACCGGTCGTAAGGCATTTGTAACTGGCAAACCAAGCCCGGTGATGATGCGGTCGGCAAGGAAATTCCTGGGCCTTGAAACTGCCGAAACAACCGTTATCGGTGATACGATGGAAACTGATATCCAGGGAGGCGTACAAATGGGTTATAAAACTATTCTTGTTTTATCGGGTATTTCCAGCAAGGATCAGTTAAGCCATTATGCTTTTAAACCTGATATGATAGCAAGTTCAGTAGATAAAATAGTTTTCCCGCTTAAGTGGTGGCAATAAATTAATACAAGTTCACAATCTTTTAAACACCTGATGGCCAATTTTATAACCATCGGGTGTTTGCTTTTTTATAGCTATTGGTAAATAAAGTTGATTGAAAATTTATTTAGCAGTTTTCAAACTTATACCATCACGCTTGTCAATACCTCTACCAGCTTTTGAATTTCAAAAGGCTTGCCCACGTACGCATCAGCATCCCCAAGAGCCGCCATCTGTTTGATTTCCGGGTTTGCGGAAATTAAAACGACAGGGATATCCCTTGTAGCCGGCTTAGATTTAAATAAAATACACATAATATGACCGCTAATAACAGGCAGGTTCTCATCAAGTAAAAAACAATCAGGACGCAGGGCTGTCATCTCCTCCAAACTGGTGAAACTTTTAAATCCGGTAACCCGAAAGCCTTCATGTTCAAGTAATAACGATGTAGATTCAAGGATATCGGCGTCGTCTTCTATTAATACAATATGTTTGTTCATAAATAATCCTTTTCTACGATATTGCTGTTATTCTGGTTGCAAGGCTGCGAAAGTATAATAAAATCCGAAACCAAGTCTTGAATATCCGCGGCTGATTAAAAAAATGCCATACGTCATAGTGAAAAACAGCAACAATACTCGTACCATAAATACTTTGGTTATTATACTTATTTCTCAGGTTTATCTTGATTTCGCAGCAACTTAAAAGCTTTGATAATGACTCTGTGCAAAAACATAACAATTGCTGCGTTACCGGTAATCCGGAGCTTTCATCAAGATCAGGTGATCCGGTTAAAATTGCGACCACGGGAGCAGTTTTGTTGACACGCCGACTGATTTCCTTTCGCTTAAATAGGATTGCTATATTTGTTGCATGGATACACCACTCCAACTCTCCACCTTCGAATCTGAGTTTCGCGTACGCCCCGATGATATAGATATGTTTCAGCATGTGCATAATAGTAAATACTTTGATTATGTACTGGCCGCCCGTTATGACCAAATGGAGCGCTGTTACGGCATGGCCATGGAAAAGTTTATAGAGCGCGGTTTCGGCTGGGTGGTGCGTACGGCTCACGTTGACTATAAACGAGCATTAACCATGGGCGATTACTTTATTGTAAAAACCGGCATCGAAAGCATTGACGATAAAGGCTGCCGCGTAAAGTTCGCCATCACCAATAAAGCCACTAAAAAAATCTGCTGTGATGGCTGGTTTGATTATGTTATGATTGATATGGCTACCGGTCGCGGTGCCAAAATTCCGCAGGATGTAATTGATCAGTACCTGATTTGACGGTCAACTGCGGGGGTGGAACTGGCTGATAGTGCTTTTTAAATATTCCCTGTCTAAATGAGTGTAGATTTCGGTTGTGGTGATGCTTTCATGTCCCAGCATCTCCTGTACAGCGCGTAAATCAGCGCCTCCTTCAACCAGATGGGTGGCAAACGAATGGCGAAATGTATGCGGGCTTATCTTTTTCTTCAACCCTATTGTTTCAGCTAAACCTTTTATAGTTAAGAAAATGATCTGCCGGCTTAACCTTGTTCCGCGCCTATTCAGGAAAACATAATCTTCCTCTCCTTTTTTTATCGGATTATGCACCCGCACGTTTTCTACCCAGAGCCTTATTGCCTTTATAGCTTCGCTTCCTATAGGCACCAACCGTTCCTTGTTACCTTTACCCGTTACTTTTATAAATTCAATATCAAGGTACAGATTGGAAAGTTTAAGTTCTGTGAGCTCGGATACACGTAAGCCAGATCCATAAAGGGTTTCCAGTATAGCTTTATTACGCATGCCTTCGGGTTTTGAGAGATCCAGTGCGGCTATGATCTTATTGATCTCCTGGTAGCTAAGCGTATCCGGCAATTTCCGTCTGATTTTTGGCGATTCAAGCAACTCAGAAGGATCAGTCTTAATGATATCCTCCATTAGCAGGTATTTATAAAAAGCTTTAATACCAGATAGGATCCTGGCCTGCGACGACGGGATCATGCCCAGTTCATTTACCCAGTTGATAAATCCGCGCAAATCAGTTAAAGTAATTAATTCGGGCTTTAGCTTAACTACTTGTAAATCTGAAAATTGATATAGTTTTTCTATATCCCTGCTATAAGCCTCGATAGAGTTATCAGACAGCGACTTCTCTAATTTTAAATATGCCTGGAAACCTTTTATTGCCGAACGCCAATCCAATTGATTTTAGTTTTGATGATTTATAGCTAAGTTTGAACTAATGAAGATACAAATTATAAATGGCCCAAATCTGAACCTGTTAGGCGTTCGTGAAAAATCAATTTATGGCGATGCCAGCTTTGAAACTTATCTTGAAACCCTGCGTCAACGCTTTACAAACATCACTATTGATTATTATCAAAGCAACATTGAGGGCGAAATTATAAATAAACTGCATGAAATTGGTTTTAGTTATGATGGCATTGTGATAAATGCCGGAGCTTATACCCATACCTCCATAGCCATTGCAGATGCAATTGCTGCCATCAACACGCCGGTTATCGAAGTGCATATCTCTAACGTCCATAAGCGCGAAGAGTTCAGGCATAAATCAATGATAGCAGCTAACTGCCGTGGTGTAATAGCAGGTTTCGGAATGGACAGCTATCGCTTAGCCCTTGAAAACCTTGCGCTTAAATAGCGTAAAAATATTTTATCATTTTGATAAAACGCTTTTACAAAAAAAGCGTTTAACCTTTGCTTTTAGCTTATAGTTCCAGATGCCTAAAATATTCAGAGTAGCCGCGCTAAGTTTACTTTTTGCGACACTGTTATGCAGTGTTAATACATTTGCTCAAACCAAAAAGAAAAAAACACATTCAGTAAGAGATTCACTCCGCGCCTCCATCTTATCGCGCGATTCAATGATGCGGGCGCTAAAACGCTCTGATACGTCGGTAAATAACCTGCTGCAAAAAGTTGAATATTATACATCTGCCTTTAATCAGATCAAAAGCAATCTTTCAAAAAAGTTAGATACTGTAGATATAAGTACTAAACTACCATCGTTTGAAAAGCGTGTTACACTTATTAAATCACTTATTGACAACGACAAATCAAGCACGTTAAGATATCTGTACACGATCAGGGATGTACTTACCCGAAGCGACGATCAGCTTGATCTGTGGCAGGAACAACTTGCTGACATCAACAGTAAACTTGTTCAAAACCAGAATGACCTCGACGCTATATCACGGGATAGCGTTTTAAAGATCCTGCCTGCCGATAGTTCACTGGCCACTACCTATCTTATTCAAAAAATAGCCATCGACAGCAAGTATCATCGTCTTGATACAACCAACAAAAAGGTAATGGTAAAGATAGGGCTGCTGCAGAACCGTACTTCTGCAGTTTATATCACCATACTTGACCTTAAAGATCAGATTGATACCAAGATCCGGGATTTCAGCATCAGGGCTATGTCTCAGGAATACAATAATATCTGGAGTATGAATGCTGATGAAGGCAACGATTTTGGTATTGCTACCAAAGCTACCGCCGATATGAACGCGAAGCTTTTTAACTTTTTCATTGGCCGTGATATCCTGATTCATATTGCTGGTTTAGTGATGTTATTTGCGTTTTTTGCCTGGGTACGGGCCAGTAGACGGAGAATCTTACGCGACAATGATACACCTGATAGTGTCTTTAACCAAGCCAATTACGTGGTGAATCACCCCTTCGTGTCCTCTCTCATTATAACATTTACGTTGCTGCCTAATTTTTATGATCACCCTCCGGTAATTGTATTGGAAATGTTTTTACTGGTCTTAATGGCAGCTTTGCTTTACCTTGTAAAAAGGACCTGCAATTCGGCTATGTTTGGTTATATGCTGCAATTATTTGGCATTACCCTTATTTATAGCCTGAGCAACCTTTATATCCAGGTAACTAATATTGATAGAGTAGCTATTTTAGTATTAGGCCTCGCAGCATCCATAGTAAGTTTCAGGTTTTTATCGAAAGTACGCAAGGCCAAAAGCGATTATCTGCCCTGTACCAGCCCGATACTTAAAGTGTTTATATTTTTGCAGGGCGCATCTTTTTTATGCAATGTATTCGGCCGGGTATCTCTGGCCAAGATCATTGGTGTTAGCGTAGTATACAACCTATGGCTTGCCCTTGCAATGTACTACATTGTACATTTTATTATGGAAGCCTTGTTCCTGCAATTGGAAGCTGGCAAAAAGAGCAATAATCTTACATCATTCATTGATTATAAGTTATTACAAAACAAGTTTAGAAGCGTGCTCAGCATACTGGCTGCTATATTATGGCTGGTAATGCTTACCCAAAACCTAAATATTGAAGATACTGTATTTGATTCGCTGGGCGATTTCCTGACCAAAAGCCGGAGCATTGGCGGTACCAATACACAGTTTACTTTTCAGAGTGTGATCATATTTGTGGCCGTGATCTGGCTATCGTCTATAGCTTCAAAAATTATCAGTTACTTGTACGACGTAGCCGCTAAACATGCCAATGATATTGATGTAGCCAAGAAAAAGAATCGTACATCTACCCTCTTAATCAGGATTGGTGTTATTGCTTTAGGATTTTTCCTGGCTGTTGCTGCTTCCGGCGTGCCAATTGATAAGATCACCATTATCATAAGTGCTTTTGGTATTGGTATAGGTTTTGGTTTACAGAACATTGTAAACAACCTGGTATCGGGTCTTATACTCGCTTTTGAAAAACCTATCCAGGTTGGCGATATAATAGAAGTAGACAGCCGCTCGGGAACTATAATGGACATAGGTATCCGTGCCAGTAAAATTGCAACTTCAGATGGTGCAGAAGTGATCATACCTAACGGCGACCTTATTTCGCATCACGTAATTAACTGGACATTAAGCAATAATAACCGCCGGGTTGAACTGATTATTGGGGTGGCTTATGGCTCAGATATTGAAAAAGTAAAAACAGTATTATTGAACCTGTTAACCAACCATGATGATATCATGACCCAACCTTCGCCCTCGGTATTTCTGCATAATTTAAATGAAAGCTCTGTTGATTTCAGGATATTTTTCTGGGCTGCTGATATTAATACATGGCTGGGTCTTAAAAGCCGTGTATTAGCCGATATTTACGAAGCCTTTAACAGGGAAGGTATTGATATACCGTTCCGCCAGCAGGATGTGCGGGTAATATGGCCTAAAGGCTTGCCTCCTATCAAAATAGAAGCTCCAGGTATAAACGAGGCCGAAGAAATTAAACCGGATACAGACGATACTAAAGCTCCGAAGGATCAAGATCAGTAAAATGGGTTTTCTTTTTCACGAAGAAGTCCCAAACTATACTGCCTTTATATATACCTTTTGTGTTTTGTGCTGCGCTACCTTTTGCCTTTTGCCTTTCACCTTTCGCCTTTTTAAAAAGGCTCATCACAAAGCTTTGGTGCGCCCGGCTTACCGCCCAGGCATCCTTGCGTTTACCTTCCATTAAAAACCTGAGCAGGGCAAGCAGATCCATCATAAAACGAATACAGATCACCCAAAAGGCCCGCCCAAATGGAAGGTTCTTTTTGATAAGCAACAGGTTATTCCTGAAGTTGAGATAGGTTTTGAACGGATTTTCGGCATTAAGGGTACCACCGCCAACATGGAAAATGGTTGATTGCGCGCAATACATCACTTTATATCCCATGTTTTTTAAACGCCAGCAAAGGTCGATCTCTTCCATGTGGGCAAAGAAACTTTCGTCAAAGCCACCGGCTTCATCCCAGATACTTTTTTTAATGAACAGTGATGCTCCAGACGCCCAAAACACCTCGCCCGATTGCTCATATTGCCCATTATCCTTTTCCAGTTCATAAAAGATCCTGCCACGACAAAACGGGTATCCATGCTTATCAATAAAGCCCCCGGCAGCACCGGCATGCTCAAAATAATCTTTTTGCGCGTACGATCTGATCTTGGGTGCAGCAGCAGCAATTAAACTGTCGCTTTCCATTAGTTCGATCACAGGCTCAATCCAGCCAGGGATAACTTCCACATCTGAGTTAAGGAGGATATAATAATCGGCATTAACCTGCGCCAGTACCCGGTTATAACCGCCTGTAAAGCCGTAGTTTTTATCATTTTGGATAATCCTCACCGACGGATAGTTCTCGCGCATAAATGCCACGGAATCATCTGACGAGGCATTATCGCCCATCACAATTTCAAGGTTGGGATATGTAGATGATAATACCGAAGGAAGAAATTGTTTAAGGTATTTTACGCCGTTCCAGTTTAAAATAACTACAGCAACTTTAGGTGTATGGGTCATCTATGTAAATCCTCCGGCTTAAACTTCCATCTCCGGTGCGACCATAACCAATATTGCGGTTCTCTTCTGATCATCCCCTCAAGGTACTTCACGTGCATATCTGTTATTTCGTGTTCGGCAGTTTCTTTTGGTGTTTCGGTAAGCGGTATCAGGGTGTATTCATAATATCCGCGCTTTACCCGTTTCATGTCGTAAAAAACAACAGCGGCGTCAATTGTTTTGGCAATTTTTTCAATCCCCAAAAATACGGCGGTTGGCTGGTTCAAAAAATCAGTAAAATAGTTTACCTCATGCATCACGGGGGTTTGGTCGCCTACCAGTACGCTTACTGTAAGCTCCTTACGGTACTCAACCATTTTGCGCAGTGTTTGCTTCATAGCAACCGGCTGCCCGCCAAACCGTGATCGTATTTTAATAAAAAAATCGTCGAATGTTTTATTTGACAAGTTTTTATAAACTATCATGAACCTTTTATCGGTAACAAAATTAAAATTCAGCGCCGCCATTTCCCAGTTACAATAATGGCCCGCAACTGCAATAATACTCTTACCTTTAGCAAAGTATTCAAAAACAAGTTCGGAGTTGGTAGCAACTACCCTTTTCTGAATCTGTTTTTCGGATACGGTTATCATTTTAATGGTTTCCACCATCAAATCGGACAGGTAACGGTAGTATTTGCGTTCAATATCATGGCGCTCCTGATCTGTTTTTTCGGGAAAAGCATTGCGCAGGTTTTGCTGCACTACATCGCGGCGGTAATGAACGATATAGTATATAATAACGAACGCGATATCGGATAAAATGTATAAAAACCAAAAGGGAAGTAACGATATCAGGTATAAAATTAATATACCAAACTTAGTAAAGCCCTTTTTTATCATTATTTTCGCCAATTTTGAGCACAAACATAAAATATATGATTGAAAAAGGCGCTGTGTTACCTATGTTTTATCTTCCGCCGGTAGATTATTTTGTACAGCTAAACACGTACAAGCCTGATATACTGATAGAAAGAGAAGAACATTTCCCTAAACAAACTTATCGCAACCGGGCTAATGTTTATTCGCCCGATGGTATGCTGGCATTGGTAGTACCGGTAATTAAAGGTTCAAAAAATCACACTAAAGTTAAAGACGTAAAAATCAGCTACGATTTTATGTGGCAGCGCCTGCATTGGCAAAGCTTACAAGCCTGTTATCGCCGCTCGGCTTATTTTGAGTTTTATGAAGATGATTTTGCACCGTTTTATGAAAAACAAATTACCTACTTATTTGATTATAACCAGGAGCTTTTGAACCTGCTGCTCAAGCTCACCAAAATAAAAACTGAATTAAACTTTACGGATGAATACCATGCCGATTATCCTAACCTGCATGATTTTCGGTTTTCCATTCATCCCAAAAGAGAAAGTGAAATGCAGCAGAAGCCATATTTTCAGGTATTTGAAGACCGCCGGGGTTTTATGAAAAACCTGAGCATTATTGATCTGCTGTTTAATCAAGGACCGCAAACAATAAACTATTTGTAAATGAATGGCAATTTAAAACGCTTACGCTTTAAAAAACATAAACACGCAGGCAATGTTGGCGACAGACCGGGTACTATCAACATACCCAGTGATGCGCTTAAGCCAATTATTTCAGTTTACTCCTATAATAAAGACGAACTTGTAACTTGCGAAGGCAAGGATATAAAAACAGCCTTAAAGCAGCTTGATAAATGCGATAATCATACCCACTGGATCAAAATAAACGGCTTAGGGGATGCTGACCTCATTGAACAGATTGGCGAACACTGCAATATCAATTCATTGGTTTTGGAGGATATTGCCAATACCCATCAGCGCCCTAAGTTTGATGAATATGAAGATTATGCGTTTTGCACCAGCCGGATAGTTCAATTCAATAAAGATAACGAGATCATTAACTGCCAGTTTTCGGCTATTATAAAGGATAATATCATCGTTAGCTTTGAGGAAGATCATACCGAACGCTTTGATGCAGTAAAAGCCCGTTTAAAAGCAGGAAAAGGCGCTATCCGCACCGCTGGGCCTGGTTATATGTGCTACGCACTTACCGACACCATAATTGATACCTATTTTGTTTTATTGGCCGAGATTGGTGACCATCTGGACGCGCTGGAAGATAAACTTTACCAAAGCGCTGATAAAACGATCATGTTTGATGCCCAGCAGTTAAAACGCACACTTATTGTTGTACGTCGCGCCAGCTGGCCCGAGCGGGATAAAATCAATGACATGATCCGGTCTGAAAGCCCGTTGATAACGCCTGAAGTGAAACTATTTTTGCGCGATGCTTATGATCATTGCATCCAGGCTATGGATTTGATAGAAAACTACAAAGAGGTAACATCAAGTATTATCGATCTGTACCTATCTATGGTAAGCAACCGCATGAATGAGATCATGAAGGTGCTCACTATCATTTCGGTGATTTTTATACCGCTTACTTTTATCGCCGGTATTTACGGCATGAACTTTTCCCGCCAGGATGATAAAGGTCATATCCTTCCGGATAACATGCCCGAATTGTACTGGCATCACGGCTATATTTATGCCATTGTGTTTATGCTTTTGATAGCTGTAGTGCAGGTATTTGTATTCTGGAAAAAGGGTTGGTTTAATAGGTTGTAGATCCCCAGCTCCGTAAAGGGGGTGTTATCGGCAACCCAAAAAAGAACATTGCCGTATGCAACGTTCCTCTTATTTATTAATGGGCAAACTCTGGCCTCAGATCAGCTTTCATTGCTTTCCTGAACTTCATCACCTTGGGCTCTGATACGCCTACTATATAAGGCTGATTGGGGTGAGCACGATAATATCCCTGGTGATAGTTCTCGGCAGGATAAAACACTTTGAAGGGCACAACCTGTGTAACTATTGGATCGGCATAATGCTTTGACTGATTTACTTTCCTGATGGTAGCCTCGATTGTATTTTTCTCTGCTTCATTACGGTAAAAAGCGATAGAACGGTAATCAGTACCTTCATCAGGCCCCTGACGATTGAGCGTGGTTGGATCATGCGCAAAGAAGAATGCTTCGGTTATTTTATCAAAACTGATCACCTTTGGATCATAATAGATCTGCACAGTTTCAGCATGATTGGTATTTTGCGAGCTTACTTCCCTGTAGGTGGGATTTTTAGTTGTCCCGCCGGCATACCCCGAAATTACTTTGTTAACGCCCTTTAATTCGGACATAGCCTCGCTCATACTCCAGAAACAGCCCCCTCCGAAGGTGGCCACAGCCTCCCCGGTTTTTGGTGCGGGTAAAGTCGCAAAATCATCTCCATTTTTTGAACCTTGTCCGTCAGCACAACTGCTTAAAAACAGGAATATCCCAATTGTATATAAGATCAACTTTTTCATGATTGATAAAACTATTTTAGTTCATTATATACGCCATCCCGGAGCAGACAGATGGTCATTGCCGTGTAAATAAGGTTAACGCTGGCCTCGCTGTTGCATGAGCGATTTCTTCACCATGAAAAGGATCTCGCCAAGGCCATTTGTTTTGATCTCGAATGTGGTTGATAACAACATGCCCATTTTATCTTTAGTAAAACCCTTGCCGGACATCCACTCCAGGTATGATACCGGGATATCGGCTATGATAGTACCTTTATATTTACCGTAAGGCATCCTGGTTTGTACAATATCGATGAGTATTTTGGGGTCTGGTTTTAAATTTTCCACACGGCAAAGGTAAGCACAAACCTGCGGGATTCTTCTTTATTCCTGCAATCCGCGGATAATAAAAAATGTTGCCAGCGCCGCTGCTACACCGATACTTGCCTTTAAAATCCCGCTGCTTACATATGGCGGGATATATTTTACGCCCATTTCATCGGCAACGGCCGGGTGGCCTACATAACGGCCTTTTGCGGGTACTGCCAGCTGCTCAAAATTATCTGCCAGCTCATGCAGTTCGTCATGAAGCTCGCGGCCACGCATAACGGGGCCATGGCCTGCCGCTACTGCACGTGGCTCAAGCGCAGTGAGCCTGCGGACAGATTCGGCTGCGGCTTCCCAGTCGGTAGTGAAGTATCTTGGCGGGCCGGTTAACTTTTTAAACGAACTCAAGGAATACAAAGCTGATTCGGCCTTTGTAGTTGAAAACGCATCGCCAACCAAAAGCGTTGAGTTTATCGGCAAAAACAGCGAAATATGCCCCGGTGTATGGCCTGGCGTGTGAATTACCTTCCACTCAGGCAGCTCTTGGATCCCTTCTTCCATATCGATTGCCTTTACTTTAGTGCCGAGGTTTATAGGTGCTGTAGGGAAAAATACCGACAGCAGGCTCATCACCCCATCACGTAATGAAGGATCGGTTGGTGGATATGATGACAGGCCGGTTAAATAAGGCAATTCAAGTGCATGGGCGTAAACAGGCACATTCCATACTTTCAATAACTCTTCAAGGCCGCCGGAATGATCGCCGTGGCCGTGTGTAAGCACAATAGCAGCCGGTCTTGTTCCCAGTCCAAAAAGGTCCTCGGCCATGGCAATGATCTTACCTGCCGAACCTTTTAATCCCGTGTCAACCAAAACCCAGCCCTTAGCAGCACCGGGACGGTTAGCTATCATGTAAACATTAACAAACAATAATTTGGTTCCCCATACCCTTTGCGATACCTGGAAATACTTTGTGCTGAGCCTTCTGTTCATGGTTTATAATTGTTAACAAAACATAACTCGGATATTAAAAGTTTTAGCTGTGTTAAATTTAAAAAACAATTTTATCAGCTTAAAAACAAATAATATAGCGGCTTACCTAATGCCCGCGCAAACAGAAATTGCCCAAGCCATGTTAAGTTAATAAATCGTAAATATTATGGAACAGCAATTTGATGCTACACTTACAGGAACTGACAGTGAAATTGATGGCATAGCGCAACAGGTAAGCCGTCCCGGTTACCCAAATGCTTATGAATTTAAATCAATAGATGAAACACTGCATTTGGTAATAGCCAGGGATAAAGACGGTGAATGGATAAGGCTTGATGGCACGGAACCCTATCTTTCAAGCTGGATAGATGAACTTGCCGAACAAGCGGCAAGCCACGCTTAATAAAAAAGAAAGCCGGATCCTTTGACCCGGCTTTCTGCGTAATAATTCAATTAGTTAGTCCAAATCAATTGGTTTCATCCGGGGCACTAAAAAGTGCATGATAAGCCAGGCTAAAATGTAAGCGCTTCCACAAACAAAAAACATAATGTAATAAGCAATCTCAATTTTATGGATTGACCGGTAATACACAAATAAGTTTTTTTGTACGGCAAGCGATAAAAACACGCCTCCGATAGAACCGAACATCCCTCCCAGGCCAGTTACCGAACCAATGGTACGTTTTGGGAACATATCCGACACGGTAGTGAAAATATTAGCGCTCCAGGCCTGGTGTGCCGATGCTGCTATACCTATTACAATAACGGCAAGCCACATATTAACACCACCTAAAATTTGGGCAAATATGATAGGGATTACTGCAAGTGCATAAATAAACATCGACGTTTTACGGGCTTTAAACACCGGCCAGTTGTTTTTAATCAGGTTCATGGGCAACCAACCGCCCCCAACGCTGCCGAAGGTAGACATGGTATAAACCAATGCAACAGGGATAGCTATTGCTGTACCTTTTAAGTTGTACTGGCTCTCTAAAAAATCGGGTAACCAAAAAAGGTAAAACCACCAAATAGGGTCGGTAAGAAATTTGCCTATAACAAAAGCCCAGGTTTGTTTAAAAGAAAGCAACTTACCCCATGATATTTTCTTTTGCTCAATAGGTTGTAGGCTTTCGGTTTGGCTATCATGATCACTGTTGATGTAATCAAGCTCAGCTTTTGATACCTTGCTGTGTTGTGCGGGTGCACGGTAAATTACCTGCCAAAGCACCAGCCATATAAAACCTATCGAACCAGTTATAATAAAGGCCCAACGCCATCCCCATGCAGCTGCGATAAACGGAACAGTTAAAGGGGCAACTATCGCGCCTACGTTTGCGCCCGAATTAAAGATCCCGGTAGCAAAAGCACGCTCCTTTTTCGGGAACCATTCGGCAACTGTTTTAATAGCAGCAGGGAAATTTCCCGCCTCACTGATACCTAATGCAGAACGCACTACGCCGAAACCAAAAGTACCACCAACAAAAGCATGGCATACTGCCGAAATGCTCCATAACAGCGTTGAAAGGAAATATCCCAATTTGGTACCGATCTTGTCTATGATCCGGCCGGCAGCCAGCAGGCCTATAGAATATGCTATTTTAAATGCTATTTCAATATTGGCATAATCGCCATCGTTCCACTTAAACTCCTTTGTAAGGTCTAATTTAAGTAAACTGATCACTGCCCGGTCAAGGTAATTAACGGTTGTTGCGAAAAACACCAGCGAGCAAATTACCCAGCGGTAGTTTCCAACTTTTTCTTCTCTCATTATAATTTAGGTTAACAGGCTATTTAATGGTTTGTACTATTTCCAGCAGCTTTAAAGTATCGTTATAAAGCTTATCATACTCCTTGTTTTCGAGTACACTTTTGCTGATGAGCTTGCTGCCCATACCCACTGCACATACACCGGCTTTAAACCAGGTACTGATGCTGTCGTGGCTCAAGTCAACCCCACCTGTTGGCATGAACAACTGACCCGCGAACAGATCCCTGATAGAGGATACAAACTCCGGTCCCAATATATTGGCCGGGAATATTTTTATTAAAGCAGCACCGTTTTGTTGCGCTAAATAGATTTCGGTTGGTGTCATACTCCCCGGAATCCACAACAGGTTATGTTGTGCGGCCAGTTTGCCCACTTCGGGATTAACAATCGGCGACACGATAAAATCAGCCCCGGCGGCAATAAAATCCTCAGCTTCCTGAACGCTTTTAATGGTGCCGATACCTAATTCCAAACCAGGCATTTCGCCGTTGGCAAGGGCTTGTTTTAAAACCTTAAAATTTTCAAGGGCAGCCACACCACGGTTGGTATATTCAAATACCCGGATGCCGGCTTTGTAAAGCGTACGGGTTATCTGCAGGCTCACTTCCGGGTCTTTATAAAAGAACAGCGGCAGTGTGCCTTGCTTTAATATCGCGTCAAGTACTATATCTTTTTTACTCATTATTTCATAGCATTATAAATTTCATCAACTGTTTTGGTAGTTGCATCACCTTCAATAAAAAGCTTTTCGAAGGCAGCAGCCGTAGCAAAATCCAATAACTGCTGCGGATCCTGCTTATTATAAAAGCCGTAGATAAGCCCGGCCATAAAGCAGTCACCACTGCCCACTTTATCAACCACGGTTTCGGTAGTGTAGGTTGGCGAATGATAAAAGCGATTGCCTGCATAAAGTGAGGTATAATACTCAACACCTTTACCGGCATCAAAACGGAAAGTATTGGCTACAGCCCTACAACGCGGATAAGCATCCATGATCTTTTCGGATGAATAAAGCCCCTCTTTGAGGTAAATGCTTTGTTGGCCCGATTCATGGATATCCGGTGTAACAGGAATGCCCAGCATGGTTTCCTCTGCCCAAACATTGCCCATAATGATATCTGCGTATTGCACCAGTTTTGGCATGATCTCAACTGGCTTTTTGCCATACTGCCATAATTTGGGGCGATAGTTAAGATCAACAGATATGGTGATATGTTTCCTGCTTGCCGCTTGTAAAACTTCTTCGCAAACATCGGCAGCCTGCTGACTTAAAGCCGGGCATATCGCGCTGAAATGAAACCAGCTTACCCCTTCAAGAACGGTATTCCAATCAACCATGCCCGGTTTCAGATCGGCAAAAGCCGAACCTGCACGGTCATATACAATGGCATTATTCTTTACATCTTTACCACGGGTAAGGTAATAAAGCCCTATCCTGTTGCCGCTTTTATGTATTGCTGCCGTATCAATGTTTTTGCTTTCCAGGTAACTGATAAGCTGTTCGGATAACGCGTTGTCAGGCAAAGCGGTAAAGTATTTTATCGGCTGCTCCCATAAAGCTAACGCATTGGCTACATTGAGCTCAGCGCCGCCTATGAAAAATGGCAGCTTATTTTCTGCGAGCCATTGCCCCTCGCCATCGGGGCACATGCGTAATAACAACTCGCCAAATGAGAGTATGCTTCCCTTGGTATTTTCGATATTGCTCATTTAAAAATTGAAATAGTTTTTGGCGTTAAAATAGCAAATATCACTCACGATCTTTCCTGTCCATTCAATATCATTTGGTAATTCGCCGTTCTCTATATCATCGCCCAAAAGGTTACAAAGCAACCTGCGGAAATACTCATGCCTTGGGAACGACATAAAGCTTCGCGAATCTGTAAGCATCCCTACCAAACGGCTTAGTAAGCCCATGTTTGATAATGCATTCAATTGCTTGATCATTCCATCTTTCTGATCCAAAAACCACCAGGCCGAACCAAACTGCATTTTGCCTTCAACCGAACCATCATTGTAATTACCAGCCATGGTAGCAAACAGTTCGTTATCGGCCGGGTTAAGATTATAAATGATGGTTTTAGCTAATTGATTAGTGGTATCCAGTCTGTTCAGGAATTTGGATAACGCCCTGCCCTGTACAAAATCGCCGATAGAATCCCAGCCTGTATCAGGGCCTAAATTGGTTAAGGCACGCGCATTATTATTACGCAGCGCACCAAGGTGAAACTGCTGCACCCAGCCTTTTTCATGATCCCAAATGGCAAAGTAATGCAACATAGCCGATTTGAATTTCAGGATCTCTAATGGCAACAATACTTCGTTGCTCCTGATTTTGGTAAAGATGGCAGCTATCTCAGCGTCAGTATAATCTTCGGCATAAATCTGCTCCAGACCGTGATCGGATAGTTTGCAGCCGTTTTCGGCGAAATAATCATGCCTTGCTTTTAACGCCGAAAGATATTCATCAATGTTAGATATGGATACATTTGCGACTGCTTCCAACTGGTCGATGTATTTGTTGAGCCCGGAAATGTCGTCGGCATTCATAGCTTTATCTGGGCGGTAGGCCGGTAATACTTTTACACTGTATCCATCCTGCTCAAGTTTCTGATGATAGCTAAGATTATCCAGCGGGTCATCAGTTGTACCAACCACCTCTACATTTTTATTTTTCAGGATATTGCGAATGCTAAACTCAGGCGATTGCAGTTTTTCATTGCATTGGGCATATATTTTTTGTGCCGACGCTGGCGAAAGCAATTCATCGATACCAAAATAACGCTGCAATTCAAGGTGGGTCCAATGATATAACGGGTTTCTTAACGTATAAGGCACAGTTGCTGCCCAGGCGATAAACTTTTCCTCGTCGGTTTTATTACCGGTGATATAGGCCTCATTAACACCGTTTGCACGCATAGCACGCCATTTGTAATGATCGCCGTAGAGCCAGATCTGGGTTATGTTTTTGAAATTGATATCATCAGCAATCTGATCTGGTGGCAGGTGGCAATGGTAATCAATGATAGGTTGGTGGCTCGCAAATTCGTGATATAAGCGTTGCGCTGTTTTAGTTTGAAGTAAAAAATCCTGATCTAAAAAATTCTTCATTGGTTATTAACAGATGTATACCAGGGTTAGTGGTATGGTAGTTTATACTTGTAAGCGGCAAATTACACATCATACAGGCAAGTTGGAAGTAATAAGCCTAAACAATCCACGCAAACGTTTTCGCTGGCAGGTAAAATCCACCTATTATCAAGCAAAAAAGGCGACAGGTGCTAACCCATCGCCTTTTCTTATCTATTGGTAAAATTTCTGCTACCAGAAAATTGAGTACAATGCAACTACGATGCCGGTTACAATTAATGCACCTGCTAAAAATCCCTTTGAAGTTTTGAACATCGAGCTCTCAATTTCAAGGCCGTTTGTAGTAACACCCCTGGCCTGGTCAATTTTTGAAATGATGTACATACCGATAACGCAGAGAATAAATACAAAACCCATACGGTCAAGGAAAGGGATTTCATATAACTTGGTTACCTTATCATCCTGCAAGGCCAATTTTGAGAAGCCATAAGGCGACAGGAAGCTCAGATCAATAAACCTTGGACAAAGTTTAAAGAAGCATGAGAATATGAACCCACCAATGGTTGCAAATAAAGCTGCGTTTGAAGTCGCCTTTTTCCAGAAGAAACCGAGGATAAACATAGCAAAGATACCCGGAGATACGAAGCCTGTATATTCCTGGATGTACTGGAAGCCCTGTTTGCCTTCGCCCATTAATGCTTTACCGATAAGTTCAGATAACAGGATACCTAATAACAAGGCAACAAGTACCGAGATTTTACCCAGGTTAACCAGTTTTTTATCGGTAGCTTCAGGATTGATCGCTTTTTTGTAAATATCTAACGTAAAGATGGTAGCAATACTGTTTGCTTTACCCGCTAACGAAGCCACAATTGCAGCTGTTAACGCAGCGAATGAAAGGCCTTTTAAGCCGCTTGGCAATAGGTTTAACAGTGATGGATATGCTTTGTTAGGATCCAATACACCTGATGAGCTCGCCATTTCCTGGTGGAACATACCTTTTTGATACAACAGGTAAGCAGCAATACCAGGCAACACCACAATAACAGGCATCAGCAACTTAAGGAAAGCCGCAAACAGGATACCGCCACGGGCAGTTTTAAGGTTTGCACCCAAAGCCCTCTGTGTGATATATTGGTTACAGCCCCAATAATTAAGGTTAGTGATCCACATACCGCCTATCAGTACCGATAAGCCCGGAAGATCCATGTAATTTGGATTATCCTTTTTAAAGATCATATGGAAGTGATCGGTAGCTTCGCTATGCAGGATCTTGAAACCGTTCAGTAAGCCTGTGGTGCCTTCTTTTTCACTTAACAGAGTAAGTGCAAGGTAAGATGCCATTAAACCGCCCAATATAAGTACCGCCACCTGTATAACGTCGGTATAGCCGATAACTTTCATGCCACCCAGCGTAATAACCGCCGAGAATATAGCAAGCAACCAGATACAAAGGTGAATATCCAGGCCTGATATACCGCTGACAGCCAATGCACCAAGGTAAAGGATTGACATTAAGTTAACCACGATGTACAGTAACAGCCAAAAGATGGCCATGATCATAGCTACTGTTCCGTTATACCGCTGATGCAGGAACTGAGGCATGGTAAATATCTTATTTTTAAGATATACCGGAATAAAGAAAACCGCCACAATGACAAGGGTAATAGCAGCCATCCACTCGTAAGTAGATATCGCTAAGCCCATTTTAAACGCAGACCCACTTGTACCTATAAATTGTTCGGCAGAGATATTTGAGGCAATGAGTGATGCTCCGATAGCCCACCAGGTTAACGATCCTTCGGCTAAAAAATAGTCTTTTGAGGTGGCATCGGCGTTGTGTTTACGCTTATACACCCAGAAGCCGTAACTGGCAACAATTATAAAGTAGATAAAGAAAACAGCATAATCGCCATTCGAGAGGGTTTTGAGGTTCATTGTTTTGGTTTGTCTTTGGGTTTAATATGTATGATTGACAATTATAAACTATATATATCGATTTATCAAATTTTCGATGTATTCTTGTTTACCGCTTGTCACTTTAGGTTCGCCGTTAGCTATCGCATAGTTACGCAAATCTTCTAAAGAAACCTTACCCTCTTCAAAATCTTTCCCGGTGCCGCTGTCAAATGAGGCATACCTGTCGGTACGTAATTTTTTGTATGCTGATTTTTGCAGAATGTTGTCAGCAGTTACCAAAGCCCTTGCAAACAGGTCCATACCGCCGATGTGCGCGTAGAATAAATCAGCCGGATCAGTTGAGTTACGACGGATCTTGGCATCAAAGTTAATACCACCGCCCTGGAAACCACCTGCTTCAAGGATGATCAGCATGCACTCGGTGATCTCGTTAATATCATTCGGGAACTGGTCTGTATCCCATCCGTTTTGGTAATCACCACGGTTAGCATCTATCGAACCTAATAAACCGGCATCGGCAGCTACCTGTAATTCATGCTGGAATGTATGACCGGCCAATGTAGCGTGGTTAACTTCAAGGTTCAGTTTAAAATCATTGATCAGGTCGTACTTCTGTAAAAAACCTAATACGGTAGCTGCATCATAATCATATTGATGCTTGGTTGGCTCGCATGGTTTAGGCTCAATGAAGAAAGTGCCTTTAAAGCCTTGTTTGCGGGCATAATCTTTAGCAGTATGTAAAAATTTAGCCAAATGCTCCTGCTCGCGTTTCATATTGGTATTTAACAGGCTCATATAACCTTCACGACCACCCCAGAAAACATAATTTTCACCACCCAAAGCGATGGTTGCATCCAAAGCTGCTTTTACCTGTGCGCCGGCATGGGCCAATACATGAAAATCAGGATTGGTTGAAGCGCCGTTCATATAACGTTTGTGGCTGAACAGGTTTGCAGTGCCCCAAAGTAGTTTTACACCGCTGGCTGCCTGTTTTTGTTTGGCATAATCAACCAAGGCCTGTAAACGGCGGTCGTTTTCAGCAACATCATTACCATAATCAACCACGTCGACATCGTGGAAACAGTAGTATGGCAGGTTCATTTTGGTCAGGAATTCAAATGCCGCGTCCATCTTATCTTTAGCGCGCTCTACGGCATCAGCTTTTTCATCCCACGGGAAAACATGCGTAGCACCACCAAACGGATCGGCACCGGTACCGCAGAACGAGTGCCAGTATGCACCTGCAAAACGTAAATGATCTTTCATGGTTTTGCCGGCCACTACCCTGTCCGCGTCATACCAGCGAAACGCCAGTGGGTTATCTGATTCAAGGCCTTCAAATTTTATCTGGCCTATTTCTTTGAAAAATTCCTTTTCTCCTGTTACTATGCTCATGTTTATTTTAATTATTGAGTTATTGAATTAGTGATTTATTTTGATGATAGATGTTGAATTATTTAGTTTGATATGCAGGAAATACCTTTCGCCTTTAACCTTTTCCCTTTCACCTCGACTTCGCCTCTAAAAGCGCTTTCCACTCCTGGTAAACAGGTTCAAACTGGTCGGTTGTGGGTTCAACCAGTTTAACGGCTTTGATATTGCTGAATGCTTCGGCCGGTGATTTGAAAATACCAGCGCCTATGCCCGCTCCTAATGCTGCGCCAACGCTCCCGTCATTATTGTAAAGCTCAACAGGTACTCCTGTAGCATTTACAAACGTTTGGGTGAACAGATCGCTCAGGAAAAGATTGCTTTTGCCTGCACGGATCACGGTTGGGTTCATACCATTGCCGCGCATGATATCAAAACCATAGCGGAATGATGAGGCTATGCCCTCCTGCACCGCCCTGAAAATATGTGCAGGTGTATGCAGGTTAAGGTCGATATTTTGGAAATGCGCACCTACCTGCTTATTATTTAACATCCGTTCGGCACCGTTGCCGAATGGCAATACTTGCAAACCCTCACTACCTAAAGGAGCTTTTTCGGCTTCGGCATTCATTTGATTATAGCTGTAGCCGGTTCCGAAGGTGTTTTTTACCCAGCGATATAAGCTGCCGGTTCCGTTAATACACAACAGCACACCAAGTCTTTTTTGTTCATCGCTATAGTTAACATGTGCAAAAGTATTGATGCGCGATTGCTGATCGTAAACCAGTTGATCATCAACCCCATATATAACGCCAGATGTGCCGGCTGTGGCAGCTACTTCACCGGGATTAAGTACATTTAGTGATAAGGCATTATTAGGCTGGTCACCTGATTTATAGGTAACCGGGATACCGGCCTTTAAATTCAGTTTTTCGGCAACAGAAGCCTGCAAAGTTCCATGTGAGGAAAATACAGGGTTAATAACAGGGAACAGGCTTTCATCGAAACCAAAGTAGCTGATAACTTCTTTAGAGATGCTATTCGCTTTGAAATCAAAGAACACACCTTCAGACAGTGCCGATACCGATGTAGTGATCTCGCCGGTAAGTTTCATGGCGATATAATCGCCGGGCAGCATGATCTTATCTATTTTACTGTAGATCTCCGGTTCGTTTTCTTTGACCCAAGCGAGTTTTGAAGCCGTAAAGTTCCCCGGTGAATTAAGCAGGTGCGACAGGCAATGCTCCTCGCCTATTGCTGCAAAAGCCTTATCGCCTATTTCAACGGCTCGGCTATCGCACCATATAATACTATCACGAAGTACATTTTGGTCTTTATCAACCAATACCAGGCCGTGCATTTGGTAGGCTATACCTATGGCTGCAATATCTTTTGAGTTGTAGCCTCCTTTGGCATGGCAGCGCTCCAGCGCCTTTTGTGCCTGCTCCCACCACATTGACGGTGACTGCTCGGCCCAGCCTGGGTGCAATGCTTTTATTGGCGACTCCTGGTCGGGGTATTGTGCCGAAGCAATTGTATTTTGCGTTGCGGCATCAACTACACTTACCTTTACCGACGAAGTACCTATATCAATCCCTAATAACAGCATAGCCTATTCAGATTTTTGTATGATTTTTTGGTTGTATTTATTAATTGGTAACTTAACGCAACGAAAATAAAGAAATAAATAAAAATTGCAATCGATTGCGTAAAATATTTTTTCCAACTTGCACGCTATAATGAAGAAAGTTAAACGTACCACCATTTATGACATTGCCGCCAAGCTTGGCATAACCGCTTCTTCGGTATCAAGGGCGCTGAACAACAGCAGCCAGGTAAACGAAAAAACCAGGGAGCTGATCATTAAAACTGCCGATGAGCTGAATTACAAACGCAACACTCTTGCCTCAAATCTGCGTAAGGGGCATTCAAAAACCATTGGTGTGGTGGTACCGAGGATAAACCAGAACTTTTTCAGTAACGTAATAGCAGGGATCGAGGAAACAACCTACCAAAAAGGGTATAATCTTATCATTTGCCAATCGGGCGAGGTGCATGATAAAGAAATTCAATGCGTAAATACGCTCATCAACCAGCATGTAGATTGCATTGTGATCTCAGTATCTGCCGATAGCTACGATTACCAGCACCTGCAAAATGTGCTTGATCATGGCATTCAGCTCATCCAGTTTGACCGCGTTGCCGAAGAGCTGGAAACACTCAAGGTAATTAACGATAACGAGCAAGCTTCATTTGAGGCAGTGTCGCACCTGATAGAAAACGGATATAAACGCATAGCCTTGTTGGAAGGGCCACAAAACCTGAACATTTTTCGCCAGCGAAAAAACGGATATCTGAGGGCATTAGCAACGCATAAAGTAAAAGTTATTGATGAACTGGTAGTTGAAAACGCATGGACAAAAGAACTCGGTGCCGAAGGCACCCGTAAGCTGCTCAACCTCCCCCAGCCTCCCGATGCGATATTTGCATCAACGTCAGATTTTTCGGCCTTAGGCGTTTTGGAGGTAGCTAATGCAATGAACATTAAGGTACCTTCTGAACTGGGCATTTGCGGTTACTCCAATGAAGCTTTTACGGAGATCACCAGTCCGTCAATCACTTCGATTGATCAGTTCAGCGTTTACATGGGTAAAACCATCGGTAACCTGTTTTTCCAGGAAAATGCCAGCACCGAGGTTTCGGTTAAACCAAAGATCATTAGTATAAAACCGGAGTTGATCATCAGGGGGTCGACAGCGAGGAAAGGGTAAGCCCGCTTGCTTATAAGTTTGATGATTTATTAAGATCAAAATAAATGTCATTGCTGTAAAGGTTAGATAATTCGGAGACAGAATTAGCTTTATATAACTAAGCTAATTTTGTTATGCGAATAAACACTACTGACCTCACCTTAAAGCGAAACTATCTCAGTAAGTATCGTTTTTTAATCAGCGAATATGAGCAGGTAAAGCGTGGGGAACACCCGGGTTTTAGGTTCGCTAAAGACTTTTATTTGGCTCATGATACCGACCGGAGAAGTTTTCTGAAGTATTACAATCGGTTTAAACAATCCGGTAATGAACTCGACTTATTACCTGGTAAACGTGGGCCTAAGTACAGTACACGGCGTCCTGATCCCCAGGATGAACAGCAAGTGCTCGATTTGCGTTCGCGAGGCTGCAATAAGTTCGAGATAGCAGACCGGTTTAAACAAAAAGCTAATAACTTTACCCCATCGCCTTCAGGGGTGTACAACATCCTGAAGCGACACAACAAGAACCGTTTAACTGTTACAGATAAGGAAGTAAAGCGAAAGATCATCAAGGAACGCATGGGCCAGTTAGGACATATAGACTGTCATCACCTGAGTAAAAGTGTGATCAGGGGACAAAACAGGAAGCTGTACCTGCTTTGTGTGTTGGACGATCATTCCCGTCTTGCCTGGGCAGAGGTGATGGAAGATATTACCGCCTTGACCACCATGTTTACTTCGCTGCGCTGTATGCAAGCCCTTAAGCGCGAATTTGGTATTCAGTTCGAAGAGATCATCGCTGATAACGGCCCTGAATTTGGCACCTCTACCAGCTTAAATAAGAAAAACCATCCCTTTGAACGAATGTTGGTGGAAACTGGTATCAAAAGAAGATATATGAAACCTTACCGCCCGCAGACGAACGGCAAGGTAGAACGTTTTTGGCGTACACTTAAAGAAGATCTGATCGAAGACACCGATTTTGACAGCTTCGAAGAATTGGAGGATGAATTGCTCAAGTACCTCGTTTACTATAACTGGGAAAGGCCGCATCAGGGTATTAACGGCAAAAAACCTATTGAAATGGCAGCCTTAAACAACAAATAAAAACACCTGATTCTGTCTCCGAATTACTAAACACTTACAATTGCGAGCGCAGCGTGGCAACCGCATGCTATACAGAGCGGTCATGCTTCCGTGCGATTGCTTCGTCGTTCCTCCTCGCAATTGACATTTTTTAAGTGTTATTTTTTACGAAATTCCCACCGTAAATCCAACCCTATCCCAATAAAAATCATATTTTAAATTCAATATCGATAAGCATTTAGTTACAGATTTGTTACATTAAGCCTTAATTTCAACCATTATTTAAGTATAATACTTATGGATGATTTTTTAGCGGCCAGATCTCAAATGGCCTTATCGTTAGGTTTTCATATCATATACTCCTGTATCGGTATGGTAATGCCGGTTTTTATGGCTATATCACACTTCAAATGGATAAAAACGCAGGACCCTGTTTATAAGAACATCACCGTTGCATGGAGCAAAGGCGTGGCTATCTTTTTTGCCACCGGTGCAGTATCGGGCACCATGCTCTCGTTTGAGCTTGGTTTACTTTGGCCAGGCTTTATGAGGCATGCCGGACCTATCTTTGGTATGCCCTTCTCCCTTGAAGGTGTGGCCTTTTTTATAGAAGCCATAGCGTTAGGTTTATTCCTTTATGGGTGGAACCGGTTAAATAATTGGGTACATTGGACCGCCGGGATCATTGTTGGTGTAAGCGGCGTTGCATCGGGCATCCTCGTAGTAGCCGCCAATTCGTGGATGAACAGTCCATCGGGCTTCGACTTTGTGAACGGGCAGTATATTAATATCGATCCTGTAAAAGCCATGTTCAATAAAGCCTGGTTTTCCGAATCGCTGCATATGATCATAGCTGCTTTTTCAGCAACAGGCTTTGCAGTAGCGGGCATCCACGCATTGATGATCTACCGTAAAAAGAATATCGTTTTCCATACCAAAGCGTTTAAAATAGCTATCATCTTTGGTGCGGCTGCAGCTATATTACAACCCTTCAGCGGCGACTTATCAGCCAAAAACGCTGCTAAACGCCAGCCAGCGAAGCTGGCTGCAATGGAAGCTTATTTTCACACCCAGGAATATGCACCGCTGGTAATTGGCGGCATCCCCGACACGGCGGCTAAAAAAGTAAATTATGGTATAGAGATCCCCGGTTTGTTAAGCTTTTTAGTGCATGATAATTTTAAAACATCGGTAAATGGCCTGGATAAGATCCCGGTGAAGAACCAGCCGCCGGTAGCCGTTACGCATTACGCTTTCCAAATCATGGTAGGTATAGGGGTTTTGATGATGCTGATCGGGATCATTTATTTTTACGAGCTCTGGAAAAAGAAGGACCTGCTTTCCAAACCCTGGTTTTTGAAAACTTTTATCTGGGCTACTCCGCTTGGTTTCATCGCCCTTGAAGCCGGGTGGACAGTTACCGAGGTTGGTCGCCAGCCATGGATCATACAAGGGGTTATGCGTACCAGCGAAGCGGTTACCCCCATGCCGGGTATCCAGTACTCATTTTACCTGTTCAGCTTTATTTATTTTACACTGAGTGTGGCTGTTATATTTTTATTAAAAAGACAGATCCAGATGGTGCCTGAATTGTATGACCGTAAAACCGCCTGACCATGATGCTTTATATTGTAATCCTTTTCCTTTTCGCGGCCATCACCCTCTACTTTTTATTAGGCGGAGCTGATTTTGGTGCCGGCATTATCGAGCTTTTTACATCCACCGATAATAAACACCGCACACGTAAAATTATGTACCAGGCCATCGGACCCATTTGGGAGGCCAATCACATGTGGCTTATCATTACCGTGGTGGTGTTGTTTGTAGGCTTTCCGGTTATCTACAGCGAAATGTGTATTTATCTGCATATCCCCTTGCTGGTGATGCTGCTTGGGGTTATAGCTCGTGGTACAGCATTTTCTTTCCGTAACTATGATGCCGTTAAAGACGAAAAAACGCAGGCATTTTATACCCATATATTCGTCTATTCGAGCTTTGTAACCCCTTTGTTTTTGGGTATTATTGCAGGCAGCGCCTTATCAGGGCAAATTGATCCCAAAGCCACGGATTTTCTGCATGCTTATATCTTTAGCTGGTTCAACTGGTTTTCAGTATCTGTCGGTTTTTTTACTGTGGCGCTGTGCGGCTTCCTGGCAGCTATTTATATAGTCGGCGAAACGGAAGATGTAGACGAAATTAAGCGCTATATCCGCAAAGCAAAGATCATGAACGTTGCCGCCGTGATTTGTGGGTCATTGGTATTCTTAGCCTCTCATTTTGAGCATGTTCACCTGGCCAACTGGATTTTTGGTAACCCTGTGAGTTTAGTTGCGGTAATTGCTGCAACTATTTCATTGGCAGTACTTTATCTGATCATATCACATCGTCGTAACAGGCAGTGGATCAGGGTGCTCGCCGCTTTCCAGGTATGTATGATCCTGATATCGGTAGGGTTTTCGCGTTTCCCGAGGTTTGTTATTTTTAAGGACGGCAGCTCGATGTCGTTACTTACTGAACACGCCAACAGCAATAGTATAGATGACCTGGGGATTGGGTTATTAGTGGGCAGCTTATTTATACTACCGGCGCTGGGGTATTTGTATTATGCGTTTAAGAAGAAAGACCGCTGAGTTTTTTGATTCTATATTGACTGATATAACCATCTTTGTCTGTCCTGTTGGAGGTAAAAATGTGCTTTCAAATATTACATTTGTGATGTGAAGAATTATTTAAAGATCTTATCAATCGACGAGTACTCCATTACGCCCAAGTACCTGCAGCTCTCCAATGCTATTATCAGGGCTATTGAAAGCGGACAGATCGTGAAGGACGATATGCTCCCCTCTATCAATGACCTGAGCTATGCGCTGGATACTTCACGCAACACTATTGAGCGCGTTTATAAGGAGTTAAAAGAGAAGGGTATTGTGAGTTCGGTTCCCGGAAAAGGTTTCTTTATTTCAAATACCGATTTTCAGAAGCCGCTTAAGATCTTCTTGTTATTCAACAAACTCAGTGCTCATAAAAAGATCATTTATGATGCTTTTGTAGCCACTATTGGCGAGCAGGCTGCTATAGATTTTTATATCTACAACAACGATTTCTATTTCTTTAAAAAGATCATTACTGAAAGCATCCAGGGCGATTATGCTAAATACATCGTTATCCCGCACTTTTTAGATAATGAAACGAAGGCCCACGAGATCATCAACACCATCCCCAAGGATAAACTGATCTTACTGGATAACCTGGTACCCGGCGTAAACGGCAAATTTGCCGCGATATATGAAAACTTCGCGACAGACGTTTACGAGGCACTGAAGAGTATGCTTGATAACCTGAGCAAATACCATACGCTCAAATTGATCTTCCCGGGTAAAACCTATCACTCCAAAGAGATCATGAAAGGGTTTCTAAACTTTTGCAGACAGTATGCTTTTGAGTATAATATAGTTGAAACGCTTTCCACCGAGCCTATTCAGAAAAATACGGTATATATCAGTCTTACAGAGGATGACCTGGTTGAGCTCATTAAAAAGATCATCGCATCTGATTTGAAAGTGGCTAAAGATGTAGGCGTGATATCCTACAATGAAACCGCACTTAAAGAGATCATCCTTGATGGTATCACCACCATATCAACTGATTTTAAATTAATGGGCAGCAAAACCGCCGAGTTTGCGCTGAATAATTGTCATGAGCATTTCGCAGTTCCGTTTACGGTGAGGTTGAGGAGTTCGTTGTAGCCACGACCTAACAAAAATATATGTCATTGCGAGCGATAGCGTGGCAATCGCACGGAAGCATGGTCGCCCTGTATAGCATGCGATTGCCGCGTCGTTCCTCCTCGCAATGACATAATGAATATAACTACTTCAATTCCCTAACTTTAATACTTCTAAAAAACACTTCATTGCCATGATCCTGCAACAATAAATGGCCGGATGGGGCTTCGCCGAAGTTTTTCCAGATGGTGTATTTGCTGATAGCCACCAAATCGCGGAAAGCTTTTGAGCCGCGTTCGTACTCCAATACTTTTACTCCGTTAAGATAATGCTCAACGTGGTTATTTGGATAAACCACCACGCGGCCGATATTCCATGCTCCTATCGGGTGTACAAAACGCTCTTGCTTATTAGCTTTAATTAAATCATATAATGAGGCTAAAGTACGGTCGCCATCACGGCCAAGTTTAGCATCCGGGTGCAGTTTATCATCAAGCACCTGGTACTCCAGCCCGATAGCCGATCCTTTGGTAACTTCGGACAGGGTTACAAAATATTTGACGCCGCTGTTGGCACCGGGGGTAAGTTTAAACTCAAACGACAGGTCAAAAGCACCGTAATTATCATTGGTTACGATATCACCACCGCCCGATTCCTCCTGCCCGGCAGATGGCAATACGTGCATGGTACCTTTAGTATATTCCCAGCCTTTCTCCGGGAAACCCTTAAGGGTTGCACCACGCCAGCCCGTATTGGTTTTGCCATCGTATAATAACTTCCAGCCGTTTGCTTTTTCGGCAGCGGTTATGCTGTTTGGTGTAAGATTAACCACGTAAACATCCTTTGGAAATGGTTTTGGTTTCAAATTGGTGGTTTGCAGGTTCAGGTTTTTAAAATACACCTTTTTACCGGCTTGCTTTTCTTCACTTACTGCATGCACCTGCAATGCTATAAAGCCTTTGCTGTCAACAGTATCAACTACGTCGCCGGCCGGCACACCGTTTACCCATGTCTTCATCTCGTTGCCTATGCATTCAATCCTGATGTGATTGTATTCGCCCACTTTAAATGCTTCTTTGGCTTTTGGGTTCAGATCAAGCGGATACAGCCAGTCGCGCCGTCCTTCATCATAAATACCGCCTGTCCATTTGCGTGATGACGGATCTATTTCAAACTGCCTGCCATATACTTTGCCTTTACCTTTATTACCTTCCGGATCATAATGGCTGCGGGTTTGTACGCCCGAATTGCTTAGCTCACTTTCAATTTTAGCATCCAGCTCCAGTATGAAATTTCCGTATTCTTTTTCGGTAACTAAAAATGAATTGCCCGAGTTAAGCACCGTGGTACCTACTATGGCCCCGTCTTCCACCTTGTAATCGGCAGCACCGGCAAGGCGTTTCCAGCCCTTAAGTGTTTTGCCATCAAATAATTTGGTTTGAGCGTTTACCGGACTAAATGCCGTTGACGCCAGAAGCATAATTGCAGGGTATATTATTTTTTTCATGATTGATATTTTCTTATTTGAATTTTAATAAATGTCATTGCGAGTGATAGCGCAGCAATCCCGTAGCCAATGCTTTTTCGATATACATAGCTACGAGATTACTTCGTCGTACCTCCTCAATGACATAAAAACATATACATTTATACCTTCACCTCCCAGCCCTTTTCATACTCCCTGCTCCAAAGCTTTTGCGCTTCAGGATCATTCAAAATATGGCCGTTGTTTGGATCAATGTGCAATACACGGTCAACACGGTATGAGATATTGCCCAATTGCGGCAGCAAGGTTGATTTAAAACCGATCTCTATCGGGCAATTCAGCTTATCGGTTCCTCTTACCGAATCGGCAAAGTTTTTCATGTGAAAACCATCCAGTGCTTCTGTCGGGCTTACCTTATTGGTGCCATCAACCTTGGTATCGTCCTTAACCTCTTTTACCAGTTTATTATCTCCATCATAAACACGGTAGCTATTTCCGCTATCATAAAACAGGGTTCCTTTATCGCCATAAAACACTACCCCCCTGCTTAATTTTTCGATTTCGAAGCCATTACAGCTCCGGCATTCCCATTCTGCAGCGGTGTTATTAGGAAAGTTATACAGGATATTTTGTGTGTCGGGCGTTTGCCAGTCATCATTAAAATGGAACCGTCCGCCTGTTGACACTACCTTGTTTGGATAGTCAACGCCAAGCCCCCAGCGGATCACGTCCAGCTCATGTGTACCATTATTAAGCGCCTCGCCTGTGCCCCAATTCCAAAACCAGTGCCAGTTATAGTGGATCAGGTTATCCTGGTAAGGCCTTCTTGGTGCGGGCCCCTGCCATAAATCATAATTTAAATTGGCAGGCACAGGGACCTGTTTACCCTTGCCAATAGTTGAACGATGATTGGTATACCAGCCTTTAGCATAATAAGTACGACCAATGACGCCATCATGCAACTCTTTTACCATGGCTTGTACATTGGAAAATGAACGGCGCTGGCTTCCCATTTGCACCAGGCGTTTATATTTACTTGCTGCTTCAACAGCCATCTCCCCCTCGTGAGGGTTGTGGCTGCATGGCTTTTCTACATATACATGTTTGCCCGCCTGGCAGGCCATGATGGTTGCCGGTGCATGCCAGTGATCGGGCGGGGCTACTACTACCGCGTCGATATCCTTTATTTCCAACATTTTGCGGATATCCGTCAAGCCTTGCGGTTTTTTTCCGGTTTGTTTATAAACCGCATCAATCGTTTTAGCAACCACGTTTGCATCAACATCGCAAATATAACCGATCTCCACATTGGGTAATTTGGCAAAGCTTTGGGCAAGATACAGCCCGCGACTATTAGTCCCCATCATGCCTAACACTACTTTTTCGTTGGGCGACCCTTTAAAATAGCCGGCAGCTTTTGATAGTTGCGGTGCAAGCAGAAAACTTGTACCCGCTACGGCAGTTGATTGAATAAACTTTCTACGGTTAATCATATTCAAAACAGGTTAATTGGATTTATAAGCATACCCCGGCGGGCTGCCCCGCAAATTAGCTAAGTTTTATAAAGGGCTAAAGCCATCGGGCAATTTTTTTATGGAGCAATTGTAATTTAACTGTTACTTAATTGAGCTAAAAGCAGAAAGCTTAAGGCATAAAGCTGATGGTCAAATTGTTTAGCTATTCAATTATCTTTAAGCTTTTCGCCTTCGGCTTTTAGCTTATAAAAACAGAAAGCCCCAATAATGGGGCTCAAGGGGGTATTAATTGCAGGGAAGGCTTTTATACAAGGGGCTGTATCGAAAATACATCCAGTTTTGAAGTTTGAAAGTTACGCACACGCTTGTACACGCCGTTTCCATTGCTGCTTCCGTCGGTATTAGTATTTCCCTCAATAGTATCAAACAGATCACCATGTACACCGGTAATAAGACCGGTATGAAACCAGTCGTTAGGTGTTTTTTGAACCAGGAAAATGTCGCCGGGTTTTACTACCGACGGATTTGCTCTCACTGTTGCAACGCGGCTTAGCAATCCTTTGGCGATGCCGGTAGTACCTACCGTATCGCAACTATAGGTTAGCGGCATCAACGTGCGAAAGTCTTTTCCTAATTGGGTAGCAGCCTGGTCAATAATGGTTTGTACAAAACCCATGCACCAAAACCATGGTGTTCCTTCGTTATTATCCATATAAGCCCTCACCCATGGGCCGCTGTTACTTTGATCTTTAATCACAAGCTCAAATGGCGCATTACTTAAGTGCTGTATAGCCGTATTTACGATCAACTCCCTTAAACCGGTTCCGGCTACGGGGCTTTTGAATGCATTTACCATGGGTTGGGTTAGTGCCGCAAAAACATTACTATCAACAATACCTGTTTGTGGCAGATTTTTCGCCTTTTGGAAATTTTTAACCGCCGTTTCTGTACCAGGGCCAAAGCTGCCGTCAATTCCCGTCGCCGTGCCTGCCGACTGGTTAGTAACAGCATACAGGTTAAGCCAGCTTTGAATCTTGGTTACTTCTTTTTGATTATTTGTGCTGCCATTTCTTTGCTGGGTACCAGATATGGCTATTTCTTTCAGGTATTGTTTTTTGATCATAAAGGAAAGGTTTAATAGTGATAAGGTTCAGATATCATATAATGATTTCGATATCGTATTACCTTAAAAACAAAACTAAATCAATCCTTACAACTATAACTGCGTACAGCTACGGGATTTAAAAGAAAAGCTCACGTAGTTTTACGTGAGCTTTTCTTTTAAATATTTTTAATACTGTATTGGCAGCGGTACCAGTTTTAAATTTTGGCGCTGGTGCCAGTATGGATATATCGGATCTACCTCGCTCGCAGCGTCAAGTTTTTTAACCTGGTCAACCGTCAAATTCCATCCAATGGCACCGAGGTTTTGCCTAAGTTGCTCTTCATTACGAGCCCCAATTACCAGGTTGGCAACCGTAGGCCTTTGCAGTAACCAGTTTAATGCTACCTGTGCTACTGATTTGCCTGTTTCTTCAGCAACTTCATCAAGTGCATCAATGATATTATACAAATGATCAAAATTGGTAGCCGGGCCGTGGGCACCGCCTTGTACAGTCCTTGAGTTTTCAGGGATTGGCTGTCCTCGCCTGAATTTTCCACTTAACTGACCGGATGACAACGGACTCCAAACAATGGTGCTTACCTTTTGGTCAATCCCTAAAGGCATCAGTTCCCATTCAAATTCGCGATTAAGTAGTGAATAATAAGCCTGATGTGCTACGTAGCGGCTCCAGCCATATCTTTCAGATACCGAAAGCGATTTCATTAAATGCCAGCCCGAAAAATTAGAGCAGGCAATATAACGCACTTTGCCGCTGGTAACCAGATCATCAAGCGCCCTTAAGGTTTCTTCCACCGGGGTATTGGCATCAAAGCCGTGCATATGGTAAATATCAATCCTGTCGGTATTTAAACGGCGAAGGCTGTCTTCGGCCGATTTGATAAGGTGATAGCGCGACGAGCCGAAATCATTAACACCTTTCCCCATAGTAAACGTGGCTTTGGTTGAGATCAACACCTCGTTACGGATGCCTTCCAGGGCTTTGCCCAATATTTCTTCAGAAATGCCTTGCGAATAAACGTTTGCCGTGTCAAATAAGTTAACTCCGGCATCGAGGCAAATATTAACAAGCTTTTTTGCTTCATCAACCTGGGTATTGCCCCATGCTTTGAAAAACTCGTTACCACCGCCAAATGTAGCAGTACCAAAACTCAATACTGGCACCCTTAAGCCGGATGCGCCTAATTGTCTGTATTCCATAGTTAATGTTTTATGATGTAAAAGGCAGTAGCCTATTGCACAAATTTATGTGGAATCGATTGCAGATGGCATTTTAACATATCATAAGTTTGTCATTTATGGTTGAGGTTTTATTAGCGGGCGATAAACAAATATTAGCTTTGAATCATGATTGCAGACCCGCTAAGCGTTTCCCTTTTTGAAATGAGACTGGAAGAGATCCACCGCGGCAACCCTATGCTGAGGTACGAGATCAGTATCCGTGATTTTATTGCCCTATTCCCGCTTAAAATGAAAAACGGCAAACCTGTAAAGCCGGAGCAGCCATCTGCCTTTGCGCTTGACAGGGATGTTTTTTTGCAAGTATTGGTTGCGTTTAACCAATCTTTTAACTGAATATCCTCCCCTGTTTTGTCCAATCAGGAACTCTTCTAAATAACAAATAAACCATTTTGGGCCAACGCCATGTTTTAACTTTGCGCAAAATTTAAAACATGGAGAAAACTAAACTTACCATTAACAATAACGGTTCGGTTAAAATAGAAGGCGATTTTGAGATTGTAGACATGCAGGGCAATGCTTATGGCTTACAGGGCCGTACAGTACTTTCAATTTGCCGTTGTGGCTTATCAGCAAACAAACCATTTTGTGATGGTTCGCACAAAGGACATTTTGAACATAATGCCATTGCATTTGACCTTCCACCAAAAAAAGTATAAACAATTGTTTTTATATACATTAAGCCCGGTGTTTTTACATTGGGCTTTTGTTTTATCAGGTGTTTTCAAAATAATCTGCATTTTTGACAACCACATCCCAAACAACAATGCGTTATTTTTTTCATATTGGTTACCATGGTACAAGATATAGCGGCTGGCAGCGCCTTTCAAAGTTTTCATCTGTACAGGAAGTAATTGAAACAGCCCTTGGCAAAATTTTAAAACACCCGGTAGATATAGTTGGTTGCGGCCGCACTGATGCTAAAGTACATGCCAGTCAGTTCTTTTTCCATGCCGATATAACCGATAATTTAGATTATGACCTGCTATTCAGGCTCAATAAACTATTGCCAGACGACATTGCCGTATTTGACATCATATCGATGCAGGGAGATCCGCACGCCCGCTTTGATGCGGTAAAACGGAGTTATGATTACTTTATTCATAATTATAAAGACCCATTTTTGAGTAACTATAGTTCTTTTTATCGCGATCAGGACCTTGATCTCGATGCAATGAAAAAGGCTGTTTCTATCCTGCCAAATTATACCGATTTCCGTGCTATGTGCAAAACGCCCGACAGGGTTGACCATACTTTATGTCAAATAAAATCGGCGGGGCTGTATATCGATGCTAAAGGCGATAAGTTAAGGTTTAACATTACTGCCAACCGCTTTTTAAACCGGATGATCAGGATCATTGTAGGCAGGTTGCTTGAAATTGGCAAAGGCCAGATGAGCACTGATGAATTTGAGTTTTATATCGCTAATAAACAAACTCCCAAGATCATTATTCCCGCACATCCGCAGGGTTTGTACCTGTCAAAAGTGACTTATCGATACCTTGATCTTGAACCACGGTCGGCATATCCTTTGCTTAACAGTGTAGATTGGCACCCCTTATAATGCTTATTCTGCTGATTTTTAAAAATATGACGCGTTAATTTGGTACTTTTGCACCCTCATTTTAAATTTTAATAGTATCCTGATGGCGTGGTCTGACAAATTGAAGCTTAATAAACAACTGTTGCGTTCTGTAAATGAAGCCGGTTTTGCGAACCCTAAAGAGCTCCAGCTTAAAACCATCAACCGCATTATTGGCGGGCAGGATCTTGTAGCCATCGGCCCCGAGGGCAGCGGAAAAACCACTGCGTATGTATTGGGTGTATTGAACCGCTTTAATTACGCCCCTGAGGGCGTTCCACGTGTGCTGATACTTGTGCCAGAAAAAGAACACGTATTTGCTGTTATAGAGCAATTTGACCGCCTTAACAAAAATAAATCTATCCGCATAGTTGGCTTATACGTTACTCCCGGCTTTGAAAGCCAGATGGATGAGCTTGCTGACGGTGCCGACATTGTGGTAGCTACTCCCGACAGGGCAAGGGCTATCTACCTTAAATTGGCCCTGAATTTAAATAAAGTTGATTTGCTGGTGGTAGATGATGCCGATCAGATTGTGAAAAAAGGCCTGCAGTTGCCGGTTGTTGAACTGGCTAACAGCATTGATAAAGGCCAGCACCTGGTGTTTACCGAAGTAATGCATGCTAAGCTCGAAAAAATGATCGATCCCTTTATGAGGCAACCCGCAATAATTGAGGTTGATGAATTAAGCGAAACAGCTATTGAAACTCATGAGCAGCTTTTGTACAATGTACCCAACTTTGGCACCAAATTAAACCTGCTTAATCTGTTCATGTACGATGAAGAGCTATTTACTAAAACAGTTGTATTTGTAAACACGCAAACAACTGCCGAAAAGCTTTTTCAAAGCCTCAAAAGCCGGTTACGTACCGGTGTGGCATACTTAAATCCAAAGTTTTTTGACTCAAAAGGATTTAAGAGCGTTGAAGAATTTAAAGCTGAGGCTGGTGCAAGGATCCTGATCGTAACCAACGAAAACGAGGAAGAGCTCGACCTCAGCGGTATCCCCTTCCTGATCCATTTTGATCTGCCTGCGGATAATGAATTATTTATTAGCCGAATAGTTAATCAAGATTCTGACGATAAGGAAGAAACATTGGCGATGACCTTTGCCACTGATATTGAGTTAAGCCAGGTAAAGAAAATTGAGCAAATGATCGGCAATAAGATCCCGGTGGCTGAACTGCCGGATGATCTGGTGATAGTAACTGAATCGAAGCCTAAAAAGGCTGATGCAAAGGAAGATGTTAAACCAGCCGGTGTTGGTGAAGCTTTTCATGAGAAAAAAGCTTCAAACGCCAAAACTTATAACCTTAGCGCCGGTACCAAGGCTAAAATGAATAAGAAGAAAAAGCACGGGTAAGTAATCTTAAGGATGTCTGCCCAGACTTACGAAGTTTTAGAAACTTCGTAAGTCTTCACTGTTTCGCAGTTATACTATTTCCAAATACAACTCTTCTACTTTTTTCCTTGCCCAATCCGTTTTTCTTAAAAACTTGAGGCTTGATTTAACGCTCGGATTGTCATTAAAGCAATTGATCCGGATGCGCATTCCCAGTTCTTTCCAGCCAAAATGGACTACCAGTTCGTTTAAGATCATTTCAAGTGTTTTACCATGTAAAGGATTATTGGCCTGTTGCTGCATAATGCAAAAGTAACGGTTTGTTCCGTTTAAATAATATAACAAAATCTGTTAGCTTCCCGTTTAAATAACAATTAGTATTAGCGGATATTTAATAAATGGTAAAATTTATTAAATTTAATGACGTTAATCAGACTTGTTTAAATCGCTTCTTTCAATTTGCCCAAAAATATTTTAATGAATAGCTATAAGTGTTACCTTGTTTTATTATTGCAAGCTATTTCTTTATGCGCGTTCTCACAAAACCGACCTATTCATTTTCAGCACATTGGCAGCCGCGAAGGGCTTTCTGAATTAAACATCAATTGCATTGTTCAAGATAGTCGCGGCTTCATATGGGTAGGTACGCGTGATGGCCTCAATCGTTATGACGGAAACAAATTCAAAATTTTCAAAAATATTGTTAATGATAATAATAGCATCAGCAATAGCTTTATTCAGGATATAGCAGAAGACAATAAAGGCAACCTATGGATTGCCACCAGCGGCGGCGGGTTGAATATGTACGACCGCAAATTTGATCGTTTTATCCATTATCGCCATAATCCCAATAACAATAATTCAATAGCAAGCGATATCTTAGTAAAGATAGCACTTGATAAAAGCGGCAATCTTTGGATCTCAAACCAAAAAGAAGGGCTTGATCAGTTTAACATAGCTCAAAAAAAGTTCACCCATTACAAATATAACGAGGCGGATACATCAAGCTTAAGCGATAATAATGTACGCGTGGTTTATGTTGACAGCCAAAACAAATTATGGGCAGGTACAACCAACGGAGGCTTAAACCTTTTTAACCCGCAAAGTCATAATTTTGTGCGCTTTGTTCATGATAACAATAAATCTTCTTCTCTCTCTGCAAACAAGGTCAACGCTATTTTAGAGGATAGCAGCCACCGATTATGGGTTGGTGTAAGCGATGGAGGGCTTAACTTGTTTGATCCTGCTGCTAAAACTTTTACTCATTACAAAAATGATCCCGGCAATAAAAACTCCCTGTCATACAATAGTGTACAATGCCTTGCCGAAGATAGCAATCACGACTTGTGGATAGGTACCGAAAACGGCGGATTGAATATCTTTAATTATGCCCAGGGGATATTTAGTAATCACCAGGAAGATGATATAGATAACAGCAGTATAGCCAATAACTCGGTTGACGTGATTCTGAAAGACAGGAGCGGCAACATGTGGATAGGAGCCTTTGCTTCGGGGCTTAATTTTTATAAAAAAACGAGTGAAAACTTTACCCATTACCAACATGGGGCACAGTCTGGCAGTTTATCTAACAACTTTGTATTGAGTGTTTATCAGGATAAAAAGGATAACATATGGGTGGGAACGGACGGAGGCGGACTAAACCTTTTTAATCCCGAAAAAGGCGACTTCAAAGTTTACAAAAGCAACAATAGCAATATTTGCGGCAATTACGTTTTAACCATCCAGGAGGATGCCAAAAATAACTTATGGATAGGTACATGGGGTGATGGCGTGAGTGTGATGAACCCTCAAACCCGCACTTTCAGGTCATTTAAACATAACCCTAATGATAGTACCAGTATAAGTGGTAATAATATCTACGCCATAGCCAAAACACTTGATGGAAAGTTATGGTTTGGAACACTTGGCACCGGACTCGATCTCTTCGACCCTAAAACCAATAAATTTATTCACTATCGCCATGACGTTGACAATCCAAAAAGTATAAGCAGCGATAATATTAACTCATTGCTTGGCGATTCGAAAGGAAACCTTTGGGTAGGTACCAATGATGGCGGCGTTAACCTTTATGATGCTGCAACCAACACATTTAAACCTGTACAATACGAAAAACTGAATAGTGCGCTCGGCAATAACACCGCACTTGACCTTTTTGAAGATCATCTTGGAAACATTTGGATTTGCACCTATGGTGGTGTTTATCGGCTAAACCCCACTACCGGTAAGGTTACAAATTTTAAAGTAAAAGACGGACTGCCCAATAATTACGCTTACGCAGTTGAAGAAGACCATGACGGTAATTTATGGATCAGTACTAATAAAGGTGTTTCCAGGTACAATCCCCAAACTAACAGATTCAGGAATTTTACCGTTGAGGATGGGTTACAGGCCGATGAGTTTAAACCTCATTCTGCTGTAAAAAGCCATGATGGTACCATGTATTTTGGCGGAGTTAACGGCTTTAATATGTTCAGGCCTGAAAGCATTCGGGAAAACATATATAATCCGCCTTTGGTGCTTACCGATTTTCAGATCTATAACAAATCTATCCGCGTAGCAGAAAACAATGATGACCCTTCGCCTTTAAAAGAAGATATCTCCGAAACCAAATCGATTACCCTGACACACGATCAATCTGTTATATCGTTTGAATATGTATCAATGGACTTTGCGCAGGGAAATAAAGGTTCATATGCTTATCTGCTTGAAGGCTTCGATAAAACATGGAACTATGTGGGCAATAAAAATTCCGCCACCTATACCAATTTGCCGGCCGGCAGCTATGTTTTCAGGGTAAAAAGCCGCAGTAATGACGGCAAATGGTCGCTTAAACAGATAAGCCTGAATGTTACTGTGCTCCCCCCCTTCTGGCTCACGTGGTGGTTTATCACCCTGCTTATTTTATTTGTTGTTGCCGATGTTTATGCACTTTACAGGTATAATGTAAACGCTATAGTTAAACAAAAAAAACTGCTTGAAAAGCAGGTTACCGAACGCACGGCCGAGGTTATGCAGCAATCGGAGGAGTTAAAGGCCCAGTCCGAAAACCTGCAGGTTTTAAATATCGAGCTCCAAAATCAGTCGGAAGAATTACAGGCTTTAAATGAAGAGTTACTTTCACAGTCAGAAGAGTTGCAGTTGCAAAAAGAACAGGAACGCGAGGCGCGGGAAGAAGCAGATAAAGCCAACCAGGCCAAAAGCATATTTTTAGCTACAATGAGCCATGAAATCAGAACGCCAATGAACGGCGTTATCGGCATGGCCTCACTCCTTGGCGAAACTGAACTAAACGCAGAACAGCGCGATTATACAGATACTATTATTTCATGCGGTGATAGCCTGGTAAATGTGATTAATGACATCCTCGATTTTTCCAAAATTGAGTCGGGGAAAATGGAAATGGAACAGGAAGATTTTGACCTGCGCCAATGCATAGAGGAAGTAATGGACATCTTTTCGCAAAACGCGGCTAAACGTGAGCTGGAACTTGTTTATCAGATTGATCCTGCCCTGCCATCGCAAATTGTTGGCGATAGTTTAAGGCTAAAACAGGTACTGACCAATTTAACAGGTAATGCGATTAAGTTTACTGAGCGCGGCGAAGTATTTATTAAGGTATTTTTGTCAAAAAACATTGACGACCGGGAAATTGAGATTGGCTTTAGCGTGATGGATACCGGTATCGGTATTCCGGAAGATAAACTGACAACCTTATTCAACGCGTTTTCACAGGTTGATTCATCCACCACACGTAAATATGGAGGAACCGGATTGGGCCTTGTTATCAGTGAGCGGCTGGTAAGATTAATGGGCGGCGAAATTTGGGCCGAGAGTGTATTTGGAGAAGGTTCGGTCTTTGTATTTACCATAAAAACAACTATCAGCAGTAAACAATCAAAGCATGCACCTATTGTTTTTAATGCCGAAGAGCTTGAAGGCAAAAAGGTACTTATCATTGACGATAACAAAACAAACAGGTTCATCCTTCAGGCACAACTTGAACAATGGGGGATCCAGACGATAGCTGCAGCTTCGGGCAAGCAGGCACTTGGTATTCTTGCTGCCGGCGATGGCTTTAACCTTGTGATAACTGATATGGAAATGCCGGAGATGGACGGTGTTGGATTAGCCAGGGAAATCAAAAATAATTACAACAATTTGCCGGTAATTATGCTTAGCTCCATTGGTGATGGCTCAAAGAAAAAGTACCCGGGACTATTCTCCACAATATTGACCAAGCCGGTAAAACAATCACAATTGGGTAAAAGTTTACAAGCAGAGTTTCTGGGAAAAATACATGTACCAACACCTGAAACCAAGGCCGACAAGCTGCTTGATGTAAACTTTGCTAAGGAATACCCCCTTAATATTCTTGTTGCCGAAGATAATACGGTTAATCAAAAACTCATCAGCCGCATGCTGGAAAAGCTGGGTTATGACTTTGAATTGGCGCATAACGGATACCAAACACTTGATAAGTTAAATGCACGGCCTAATTTTGATGTGATATTCATGGATGTGCAAATGCCGGAGATGGATGGTTTTGAGGCCACGCGTCATATTCGTCAATATGCCATTAAACAACCTTTTATTATTGCTATGACTGCTAATGCCGGCCCCGATGACCGGGATATGTGTATAAGTGAAGGTATGGACGATTATATAGCCAAACCCATGAAAACCGATGCACTGATCAACGTTTTAAAAGGGGCTTACAAAATGATGAAAAATATAAAAGGCAAGCCTATTGGCCGTTGAAACTGCAAGGCGGTTATTGTGACGCTACTCCCCAGTAACAACTGTTCCGGATTTTTTTCAAGATAGCGGGTGTGATACTTGATATTTCATGCTGATATTTATTTTGACTGTTAAGCAGGTACATTGTGCCGCTGGTATTATTGTATATATATGAACATAACCTGGTGGCTTCACCGTCTTCGTCCTTCTTCACATCAACCCTTATACCGTTGGTCTTATGGCTTGTATCAGGCGTTAGTGCCGGATTTGAAGCTTTTACCCAGTTAATAGTATAATTTATGCTTTGCGGCGAAATACCGTTTGTATTTTCTTTATAGCTTTTGCTATCCTGAATAACAGCCAGCAGACATTTTACACAAGGATCGCTTACTGTTGCACCGCTATATTTTTTTTGCGGATTATTGATCACGCTGTCTTTTTTACCGGCTACTGTTACTGCTGTTTTTGAAACATCATTTGATACAGGGCTGGGTTTAGCTTGCTTATCCGGTTGCCTGCAGGCGCAGATCATTATCGCCAAAACACAAAAACACATACATGATTTAAACAACTTCATGGTATATAAATTAACACTTTATTTATATACACCATTTAAACTGTTTTGTGTTAATGGGTTTTGAATATACCGGATGTTGTATTAATCTATAAATTAAGTTTAAACTACGTAAACATAGATTTTATTGCATTTATTGGACAGGTAAAGGACTGTTTTTCTATAAAAATTTCTTAAAATTGCCTGATTTATTTTAGCCCCTGCCGGTTAATTACCTGCAGGACTTAAACCATCATAACAATTTTTCAAAAACGGGGTTTACCTTGTTATAAATAACACTGCGAGCTTTGCAGGATATCATAATAAAATGACTAATAACGGTACAGGTTCAAATTTAACGGTTGATGTAGTTTTAATTGGCGCAGGTATTATGAGCGCCACCCTTGGTGTAATGCTTAAAGAACTGCAGCCCGATTTGACGATTGAAATTTTTGAACGCCTGGACGTCATCGCTGCCGAAAGTTCGGCGCCGATGAATAATGCAGGAACCGGGCACTCTGCTTTTTGCGAGTTGAACTATACCCCGCAACTTCCTGATGGTAGCGTTGAAATAAAAAAAGCTATTAAAATTGCCGAACAATTTGAAATAAGCAAACAGTTTTGGACTTATCTTATTGACCAGGGCCTCATAAACAATCCACAAAGTTTTATCCGCAAAGTACCTCACATGAGCTTTGTTTGGGGTGCCGAAAATGTTGAATACCTAAAAAAACGCCAGCAAGCCCTTACAAAACATCACTTTTTTAAAGGGATGGAATACTCGGAGGATAAAGCACAGATCAAAAAATGGATCCCGCTGGTTATGGAAGGCCGTGATGCAAATGAAAAAGTTTCGGCAACATTTATGGATATTGGCACAGATGTGAACTTTGGCAGCCTGACCAGTGCGCTGATTGATGAACTTAAGCAAAAACCTGGCGTAAGCATACACCTTAACCACGATGTAAGGGATTTAAAACGTAATGCTGATGGTACCTGGAAAGTTACCGTAAAGGATAAAAACACTGGCAACAAAAGAAAGCTGAATACGAAATTTATTTTTGTTGGCGCAGGCGGCGGAGCTTTGCCTTTACTTCAAAAATCGGGAATTCCTGAAAGTAAAGGCTTTGGCGGTTTCCCGGTGAGCGGCCAGTGGTTGGTGTGTAATAATCCTGACGTTGTTAAACAACATGAGGCTAAAGTTTATGGTAAAGCTTCGGTAGGTTCGCCGCCAATGTCAGTTCCCCATCTTGATACCCGTATGATTGACGGTAAACGGGCTTTGCTTTTTGGCCCATATGCCGGTTTTTCAACCCGCTTCCTCAAAAAGGGCTCCCTGCTTGATCTTTTCGGATCCATCAAGCTGAATAATATACTTCCCCTGCTTGCCGTAGGGCGTGATAACTGGCCTTTAACTAAATATCTTATCTCGCAGGTACTGCAATCACCTGCCGACAGGCTTAATGCGCTTAAGGATTACATGCCAACGGCCAAAGCTGAAGAATGGGATTTGGACATAGCCGGGCAGCGCGTACAGGTTATTAAAAAAGACGCGAAACATACTGGTGTTCTTGAATTTGGAACCGAGGTAGTAACATCTGCCGATGGCAGTATCTCGGCCTTGTTAGGTGCGTCTCCAGGCGCATCAACTTCAGTACCAATTATGATTCAGCTGATTGAGCGCTGCTTTAAAAACCATATCAAAACCGATGCATGGCAGCAAAGGCTCAAAGAAATGATCCCTTCATATGGAGAATCATTGGCTAACAATGAAGTATTAGCCGATGAAACGAGAGCGAGGACCAGCAAGGCATTGGGATTGATTTAGCGGCTGTTTATCAAGTTTTGTTTAATACTCAGTTGCCATTGTGAAACTTATTGGTACGGAATAAACAGCGTCCATTGCTATCCCGTAACTGGTAGCCGGTTGCCAACGTGGAGATAACCGCATAACACGTACAGCTTCGGTAGCCAAAATTTCGTTTCCCAATACAGAATGGATATTATGTAAGTTACCTTGCCGATCCACATAGAAACTTATTAAGGCTTTCCCTTGTATATTATGATCCCGGGCAAAACTCGGGTATATAATAGTTTTTGCGAGATATTTGCCAAATTTGTCTAAGCCTCCTATAAATTCAGGCAAGGTATACTCTTTGTTAAACTGATACCTATTACCGCTTTTTGCATTACTAATTCCTGTAATTACCTTGCCGTTTTTATATGTAGCTTCATAGCTTATAGTATCATTTAAAACTCCTTTCCATACTGCGTCTTTTAAACCATCTTTTACAGGGCCACTTCCAATGGTGTACTTGAAATTGTCTGAATAAAGTACCAGTGTACCGTTACCATCTTCAACTAATACCCGCCCCGTAGAATCACTGCATCGGGCTACTATCAACGTATCTTTTTTGTAAACCCCGGATAAATAAATTTTACCATTAGGGAAATATTTGATCACATTACCGGAAAGCCTGCCTTTTTCGTAATTACAAATACATTTCTTTTTACCATTTGGAAAAAACTCAATACAGGGTCCCTCAAACTGAGCTTCAATAAAACCTGTATTTGAATTACCTTGAAGCTTAGGATTGCCATTTAAATAATATTCATTAACAGGAAAAAGACTTTTGCTTACACTGATGTCCGGACTTGTTACTGTACGTATAAAATCAGCACTATCTTTACTGCCTACTATCTTAGCTTTAAAAGGCTGCCAGGGAGCAGCATTAGAATTACTCATATAAGCAATCACGGTATCGCGTTGCGCAATTACACATTCAGAACAAAAGACAATAATTGTTAATAGAAAAGCTATCTTACGCATGGTTTAGGTTGTATTGTATCAGAAAATTTCGACTAAAATAACAATGAAATTCCAATTTCAAGATTAGTATCGATATAAAACTGAAGCAGTATTTTTGTTAACGAAACTGGTGAGCACAAAAAGAGTATATTTAAGTTCGTAATATGAATTTAGCAAAAATTTGTAGCGCTTGCTTAGTTCAACTGTTTTACATCCCCTTCCACTCGTAGCTTTTGCTTTCCAACCCAATTAGATCAATCACTCTGTTCACTACCGTCATGGCAAGCTCTTCGATAGTTTGAGGCTTACTATAATAAGACGGAATTGCAGGACAAATTATACCGCCGGCTTCTGTAACTGTTGCCATGTTACGGATATGGATCAAATTAAGGGGTGTATCGCGTGCAACAAGTATCAGCTTACGTCGTTCTTTAAGGACTACGTCTGCCGCGCGCGTGATCAGATCATCAGAAATCCCTCCTGCTATCCGGCCAAGCGTCCCCATAGAACATGGAACAATTACCATGGTATCAAACTTTGCCGAACCGGAGGCAAATGGAGCCATAAAATCTTTTTTTGCGTAAAATTTAAAGGGAAGCTGCGTGTAATCTTCGTTATCAAGCTCAAATTTCCAAACATCTTTAGCATTGTCTGACATTACAACACCTACTTCGGCAATTTGATCCTGTAACTGGTTTAGCTTTTTTAGCAACAGACTGGCGTATATCGAACCACTGGCACCCGTAATAGCAACAACTATCTTTTTCTTCATAATTACTCCTTCAACAACCCAAACACACAAAAAGTTAGGGGCACAAAAAAGGGTCGAATAACTTGTACCCGACCCTACATCTACCTATGAAAAACATGCCCTTGAGAGGGCACTACAAATGTAGTAAGAGTTTTTTAATTATTAAACAATTTGTTAAAATAATTTTAACCTGTTTATTGCAGATTTTTTTCTATTAAAGTTTGAATAATGCCGTCAACCATACCTACTCTTGGTACATAGATATTTTTAATGTTGGCATTCTTCATTAAAGTAAGATAAATTTCACATGCCGGGATAATAACATCTGCCCTGTCCTGGTTAAGGCCAAGTACGTTGATCCTGTCTTTTAATGAAAACGAGCTCAGGTAAGTATATAATGATCTCAATTTGGCAAAAGTAAGCGGCATATCCTCCTTTTCTTCAGATAACCTGAATAGCTTATTTATATTGCCACCGGTGCCAATGCCCGATAACTGCTTAAAGTTGCGCGTATTTTCGCGCACAAAATCTTTCATTTCATTCCAGGTTTCCTCGGTATCCTGGTTATCCAGGATGCGGATGGTGCCAATGTTAAACGAACGTGAAACGATAAGTTCACCGGCAGAGAACAGTGAAAGCTCGGTACTGCCTCCGCCCACATCGATATAAAGGTAGTTTTTGCTTTTATCGATGTTTTGCTCGGCATGGCTGGCATAAATGATGCTGGCTTCTTTTGAACCATGCACAATCTCAATATCGATATTTGCTTCATCTTTAATGAGCTTAACAACTTCTTCACCGTTTTTAGCTTCCCGCATGGCCGAGGTTGCACAGGCTAAATAATCAGTAACCTTGTATACATCCATCAGGTTGCGGAATGCAACCATCGACTTAACCAGCTCGGTAGTTTTTTTATCAGATATATGCTGCTGTATAAAGGCATCATCACCCAAACGCAACGGAACACGGATCAAAGTATTTTTTTTAAACGACACCGATCCGGTGTTTTGAATTATGTCGGCAATTAAAAGCCTCACGGCGTTTGAACCTATATCAATGGCGGCGTATCTCAATGTTATTTTGTTTTATTTTTTAGATAATTATATATTTCAATTTGCGCCCTGTGGCTTTCGGGCGAATTTGTTTTGTGGTATTTATTGGTATTCTGACTGTTGATTTCGCGGGCTTTGGTATTGTCTTCAAGCTGAATATCTATAATATCCCGGATCTCTTCCTGCAACTTTTCATCGTAAATAGGGAAGCCAACTTCAACACGGTTGTCAATATTCCGGGTCATGAAATCGGCCGATGTCAGGTAGATAAGCTCCTTACCACCGTTGCAATAAATATGCACACGAGCGTGCTCAAGGTATTTATCTACAATACTTATCACCTCTATATTTTCACTGTAGCCCTTCACCCCTGCTATTAAACAGCACATGCCCCTGATGATCATCTTGATCTTTACACCGGCATTGCTGGCCTGGTAAAGTTTGTTGATCAGGTCCTCGTCGGCGAGGCTGTTCATTTTCAGGATCATATATGCTTGCTTGCCGGCTTTTGCGTTTTTGATCTCATTGTCGATCAACCGGTAGATCGTAGGCCTTGAGTCTATCGGTGATACAATCAGACTTTTAAGCCCTTTGGGCAATAATCCTTTGTTGATAGCTTTAAAAACGTTAACCAGGTCATCAGTGATCTTTTTATTAGCTGTAAACAAGGTATGATCGGCATAGATCTGTGCCGTTTTTTCGTTGAAGTTACCTGTTGAAAGACAGGCATAATAAGCCAGCTTACCTTTTTCTGTGCGGCTTACCAAACATATTTTTGAGTGCACTTTATAACCAGGAACACCATACAGCACATTTACACCCTCCTCTTCAAGCCTGTTGCTCCAGTGAATATTATTTTGCTCGTCAAAGCGGGCCCTTAATTCCACAAGGCAGTTTACTTTTTTGCCGTTTTTGGCGGCGTTGATCAAAGCGTGGATTACCCTTGAGTTTTCGGCCAAACGATATACAGCAATGCTGATCTCTTTCACCTTGGGATCAATGGCTGCTTCACGTAAAAAGTGGATCACATAATCGTATGATTGATAAGGCGTACTTACCAGGTAATCCTTTTTAGCGATAAGGCCTATCAGGCTTTTACCAAACGACAGATCGGCAACAGGCAGTGGTATATATTTACTATATTCAAGTTCAGGGCCGCCAACGTTTGGAAACGAAATAAAATTCTTAAAATTATGGTACCTGTTGCCCGGGATGAGGCTTTCACCATGCAGCCCCATTTTACTTACCAGGTACTTCAGCATGTCCATAGGCATGTCTGAGTCATACAGTAAGCGCATTGGTTTTCCTTTTTTTCGCTTCTGAAGGCTCTTGGCCAACGAGTCGACAAATTTCTCACTTACCTCCTTATCCAGGTCAAGCTCTGCATCGCGGGTAAGCTGAATAGAGTATGCCTCAATACTATCGTGTTCAAAAATGAAAAAGATATCCTCCAAACTATACCTGATGATATCATCAAGCAGGATAATAAACTTCAGGTTGTTGGTATCCGGAAGTTTGACAAACCGCGAAAGGTTATCTGGAAACTCGATAAGGGCAAACCTCGTTTTTTTATTAGTGGTAAGCTTTACAAAAAAATAAACGGCCCTGTCCCTGAGCTCAGGCAGCGGTAAAGTATCATTGAGCATGATGGGCACTAATGTAGCCAGCAGCTTCTCCCTGAAATAGTTTTTCACGAAGGTTCCCCGGGTTACGTTAAGCTGCTTATCATTCAGAATAAAGATCTTTTCTTCGGCCAGCTGCTTAACAATAATGTTTTCGTAAAGATTATTGAATTTGCGTTCCTGCCTCACTACGATATTCTTGATCTGGTTAAGTACCTTTTTAGGATTATAACCAAGTATCTCCTTTGATTTTTCGTTAAGGGCAGCTAAACGAGTGAGTGTAGCAACCCTTACACGGTAAAACTCATCGAGGTTGGATGAAAATATGGCTAAAAAACGGATCCTGTCAATCAGGGGCACTGTTGGGTCTGCAGCTTCCTGCAAAACCCTGTCGTTAAAATACAACCAACTTATTTCTCTGTTAATTAAAGGAGCCTGTTTATCCATAAAAATTCTTGCTTTACAGCCAGATGTTACAAATCTGCTTATTTATTTGTTAACTTAATATTAACTCATGAGGAATTAACCGGTTTTCGTTCACCATTATTTATTGCAGAAATTAAACAAATTGTTGCAATATTGCACTGTGTGTTAACAATACATTAGTTTTGCAAAACATTTATAACCAATACACTACTTATGCCAACATTTGATATAGTTAGTAAGATAGACGGGCAAACGCTTGATAACGCGATAAATACCGCCAAAAAAGAGATCCTGAACCGTTATGATTTTAACGATTCAAAAAGTACTATCGACCTCGATAAGAAAACAAACGAGGTAACGATAGTTACAGAAAATGATATGCGCCTTAAAGCCATACAAGACAGCATTATCAGCCGCATGGTAAAGCAGCACCTTGATCCCAAAGCACTTGATTTTGGTAAAGAACAATACGCTTCTGGCAACATGATCCGTAAGGAAATTAAAATCAGAGAAGGTATAGACAAAGAGGCCGCCAAAAAGATAGTGAAGAAAATTAAAGACAGCGGCCTTAAAGTACAGGCATCAATCATGGACGATCAGGTACGTGTGCAAGGCAAAAAAATAGATGATTTGCAGGCCGTTATCAGCCTGTGCCGTGCAGAAGATTTTGGCCAGCCATTGCAATACATCAATATGAGGGACTAATCAATTTCAGAAATATAATTTTGTGCTTTAAAACCAACTTAAGGAGGTATTCTCAACGGGATACCTCTTTTTTATTAAACTCAATTATCAAATAATAATTCAACTGGCTTCGCTTAAATGCGATGACTGTTCCTTTTGTAGCGCCCGGAGCCGCCCTTCGGATCTTTATAATAAAGGGTACTAATGACAATGCCGAAAGTGTAATATCTGTTGGCACATAGGGATCAAAACCGCCCTTTTTGCAATAGGGACGGTTTATAGGGATCTATTTAGGCCTGTTCTGATTTTGGTATCAGCGCCTCTCCTTCAAATTCAATTCCTTCCCAGCCATGGGCCATAAACTGCCGGATATTCTGATGATCTGACCCGTTAGGCGTTGCCACTACAGCCTTATAATGTTCTGCAAATAAGCAAAGTGTATCTGCTTCAATAAGGTTATTGATTTGTGCAAACGCGAAAACCCTGGCGCTTCCCTGATTTTGGGTGGTTTCGTTATAAACATCACCATTTTTAAATGCGGTTGGCTGATGCTGATAGTAAACCGCTATAAATTCGATTACTTCATTAAATGTTGCAGTACCTTCTTTTAAGGCGATAAGCAAGGCAGACAATTGTTCTTTCATTCAGAGAATATTTTTTGCGAAAATATATTTTAAAACTTTAATGACGCAGGAAACCATGTCTTTCTTTTTAAGATTGAAAGATCTTAAATTGATAATATGAGAGCCGGTAACCAGATATAATGACTATCGCCCCCTTTAAAATATTATTTTACCCCCTGTATGTAAATGAAAAAGTACCGTAATTCGTATGCACCATATCAATAAAGAACCATTAAATCTACCTGATCACTACAAACACCTATAGCGATGAAGAAAGCTCTTGCCCTTTTTTATTTTTTATTACCTTTTTGTTTTATCGCCTTCGCACAGGAAAAGACAGTTATTGTCAAGAAAGATATCCCGCTTGATTCCATCCGTTTAAGTGATCCTTTTATCTTGGCCGACCATAAGACTGAAATGTATTACATGACCGGTACCGGAGGTATGCTTTGGAAAAGCAGGGACCTTAAATTGTGGGAAGGTCCTTTTCAGGTTGCACAAACTGATCCTAAATCATGGATGGGGCCTCACCCGATGATCTGGGCTGCGGAATTGCATGAGTATAAAGGCAAGTACTACTATTTTGCTACGTTTACAAACCGCAACATCAAGATTGATACCGTTAAGGGTAATGTTATAGAACGCAGGGCATCGCATATCCTGATAAGCGATAAGCCAGATGGCCCTTATGTGCCGATGAAAGATGCAACCTATCTGCCGGCAAACAAACCTACGCTGGATGGTACTTTTTGGATTGACAAGGACGGAAAACCCTACATGATATATTGTTACGAATGGTTGCAAAACTGGAATGGTACCATTGAAAAAATTGAACTTAAGCCAGATCTCAGCGGATCAGTTGGTAACGGAAAAGTGTTATTTCGCGCAAGCGACTCTCCCTGGAGCCGGGAAAAAGATGAAAGCGGGAATGATCGCCCCAATAAAGTAACAGATGGACCATACTTATTTCTTACTCAAACCGGACGGCTTGGTATGATCTGGACAAGTTGGGTATATTCAGTATATACACAAGGTGTTGCTTATTCCAAAAGTGGTACCTTAGACGGGCCCTGGATACAGGAGAAGGTACCGGTTACGCCGCCAAATTTCGGCCACGGCATGATTTTTAAAACACTACAGGGCAAACTATTGATGGCGGTACACAGTCATCAGGATATTAATGGACATTACCGAAGAATTCCGCATTTATTTGAAGTAGATGACTCTGGTGATAAGCTGATTGTTCGTGGCCCCTATATTCCCTAACGTTTATATTGCTCAAAACGGCTCCTTGATTGTAGTATCTCGAACAGCCTACCCCGGCTGTCAACTGATCAATAAGCATCAGAAATCTGGATGCTGTACGCACCGTTCATATAAACCGATGCGTACACATTTGAACACAAATTTGTACAAGCAAATGAGTGCAAACGATTTGCTATTGCCATTCAATTTAGCTCTTCTAAAGCACAATTGCTTATCAATGGGTTAGATTTTACCCATACATTATTTTTATAATAATCTAATAATAAGGAAGTTAGATTAATTTCATTCTGGATTTTTCTTTGGCCTCCCTGCCAAGGCTTGTGTCTTTGCGCTTATCGGGCTTATTTGCAAGCGAAACCAATTAGCGAAACATCACCGGTTATCGCCTAAAATTTACCTTAATGAAATACATGATAAAAGCACACGTGCCGCCTTAGCTGCTTGCATTTCGCCATTGCCAGGAGGCGTTAATTCCGGGGCCAGTTAATCTCAAAAATCAAATTATAAATTCTTCTTATGTACAAAAAACTTTTACTCAGGCTAAGCGCCTTTGCGCTCTGTTGTATCTTCACCAGCACCGCTCTGGCTCAAAACAGAACAGTGTCAGGCACCGTGACAGACGCTGCCGACGGTTCACCATTACCCGGCGTAAGTGTTGTAGTGACCGGTCTGTCGGTAGGTACCACCTCTAATGCAAAAGGTATTTATACCCTCAACGTCCCTGCATCTGCCAAAACCATTTCCTTTTCATATGTTGGCTACAACACCCGCGAGGTGCCGCTCACCGCTGATGCCACATTGAACGTTTCACTTACGGCCTCCAGCAAATCACTACAGGAAGTTGTTGTGGTGAGCGTTGGTTATGGCACGCTTGATAAGCGCGAGGTATCGAGCGCCATCACGCACGTTTCATCTAAAGATCTGCTTCCCGTAGCATCAAACAGCCCTCTTATGTCCTTACAAGGCAAGGTTGCTGGCCTCAACATTACCAATACAGCGTCCGCCGATCCAAACTCATCTCCTACAGTACAGTTGCGCGGGGTTTCATCCCGTAATGCCGGCCTGGGCCCGTTGTATGTTATAAACGGCGTACCCGGAGGCAACATCGATAACATCAATCAAAATGATATAGAAAGCATTGATGTGCTTAAAGGTGGTGCAGCATCTGCTATTTACGGAACGCGTGGAAGTAATGGCGTTATTATCATCACTACTAAAAAAGGTTCGTCGCAGGCGCGCACATTTTACGAAGGCTATGCCAGCTTTGATTATCTGACTAATCGCCTGCAAAATCTTACCCCCGATGAATTTATCAATGACCGTGTAAAGAACAACCAGGGACAGGATTACGGCGCTAAAACAAACTGGATGGATGCCGTTACCAACTCCCCTGCATTTGCTCAAAAACATACCGTTCAATTGTCGGGCGGTTCTGGTAAAACGAATTACTTCGCATCGGCCGATTATCGTAATGCCGATGGTATTGACCTTCGGGCCCATAAAAAAGAGTACGGCGCACGAATTAACGTAAACCACACCACAGACAATGGCATTTTTGTAGCTTCATTGAGTGTTGCGCCAAGGTATATGAATACCAGTAATTCCGACCAGGGCAATTTCAATAATGCACTCACGCTTAACCCAACTTATCCAATTTACGATACGGCACATAAATACAATTACATCAATACCGGTTTCTTCTCCAATAACCCCGTTGAAAATGCCAACGTGATTAAATCAGAAGCACAAATTAAAGAGCTGGACATGAATGGATCATTAAGAGTGAACATCCTTAAGAATCTGAGCACAACTGTCACGCTGTCGGAGATCAGCCGGTCGGCAAGGAGTTTAAATTTCACTCCTTCTACCCTGTCATCTATCGTGCATTCGGCTAAAATAACGCAAACCAATTTCGCATCGCAGAGGCAAGAGGAAAATGACCAGAAAAATGTGGAATGGACGGGAAATTATTCGCTTGAGCTGGGGCGTAATCACTTGAAGGTGTTGGGAGGTTACTCATATACGTTGTATAATTACAACACATTCTACGCTCAGAATTATGATTTTCCATTTGACTCGTACCTGTGGAATAACCTCGGCTCCGGATTGTATAACGGTGGTGCTGCCGGGCAGGGCCAGTCTGCCGTTAGTTCAACACAAAACGGTTCTACCCTCATTTCATTTTTTGGCCGGGCTAATTATGACTTCAACAACCGGTATATCTTAACAGCAAGTATACGCCGCGAGGGTTCATCAAAATTTGGAACTAACAATAAATGGGGAAATTTCCCTGCTGCATCTGCGGCCTGGCGCGTTTCTGAAGAAAATTTCATGAAAGGTGCGCTTCCATGGGTAAATGATCTGAAATTACGTGCTGACTATGGTGTTACGGGCAACCAGGATTTTGCCAACTACCTTTCCTTGCTATTATATGGCGGAGCCGGTTATTTTCCGTACAACGGCCAGGTTTACCAGGTTTATGGGCCAACATCAAATGTTAACCCCGATTTAAGATGGGAGAAATCAATCAATTTCAACGCAGGCCTTGATTTTTCTATCCTTGATAACCGTATTTCTGGTTCACTTGACTACTATATCCGCAAAAACAAAGATCTACTGGGCTATTACAATGTGCCCTTACCTCCAAACTCTCAAACACAAACCTTTGCCAACGTAGGTACCATGAAAAACTATGGATTGGAGCTGGCGCTTAACGGTGCAGTTGTCAGGAACGGAGATTTCAATTACAATGTAACCTTTGCGCTGGCGTATAACCGCAATAAATTCATCTCGTTCTCTAACGATATCTATAAAGGCGCACCATTTATTGAGCTCGCTGGCTTACCAGCCCCTGGCTCTCCGGGCAACATACAACGGATCCAGGAAGGCCGCAGCATTGGCGAGTTTTATACATTACGCTCTGCCGGGGTGAACAAAGACGGAGCCCTGCAGGTTTATAAAAAAGATGGCACCATAGTTCAGGCTAACCAGGCATCTGCAGATGATAAACAATTTGTAGGGAACGGCCTGCCAAAATTCATTGGGTCAATGGGAAATACCTTCAGGTACAAACGGTTTGACCTTGGCATCTTCCTGCGTGGTACATTTGGTTATAAAATATTCAACACATCTGCGTTTTATATCGGAACACCATCAAGCCAAAGCGATGCCAATGTGCTGAAATCGGCTTACGACAGCAAAAGCAAATATTCATTGCTAACCAATTCGGCAACAACCGCTATCGCTTCCGATTATTTCCTGGAGAATGGATCATTTGTAAAAATAGATAACGTGGCTTTAGGCTATACGCAGCCATTTAAAACCAAATACCTTAAATCGATACGCATTTATGCCACAGGCCGAAACCTGCATACGTTTACAAGCTTTACAGGCGGCGATCCTGACCTGGTAGAGGTTAACGGACTTACACCGGGTGTGAACACTTCACTTAATTATTATCCGGCTACACTTCAACTAATCCTTGGTCTGCAGGCAACCTTTTAAACCTACAAAACATGAAAAAAAATAAACTATATATCAGCGGCATTTTACTGTCGGCTTTATTGACCGGCAGCTGTACCAAACTGAATGAACACGTATATGACAAGGTAGATGCAGCCAGTTTCCTGACCCGTCGGGATGACGTGATCAGGGATTTTCTGCGTCCCTTTGAGCATGCTTACTGGAGCATACAGGGCAATGATGTTTATGCCGCCGGCGAAGACGCAACTGATGAAATAGGTACTTACAACAGGCAGGGCGACTGGCAGGATGGTGGTTATTACCAACGTATGCATTACCACACCTGGACCACCACAGATAATTTCACAACAGGCGCGTGGAACAACTTTTACCAGGGAATTGTATTGGCAACCAATTCACTAACAGATATGGAAGGCATCAAAGACCCCTCAAAGCTCAGTGTTACCGATGCCGAATTAACAGACTTTAAATCGGAATTACATACTTTGAGGGCATGGTTTTACTTAAGGGCATTTGACTTTTATCGCAATATTGAGATCGTTACCGACGTAAAAAACTCAACAAAGGGTAATCCGCAGTCTACTCCGCAAGAAATGTTCACCTATATCGAATCGGAGCTAAAAGGTGCTATTGATGGCTTGCCGACTCGTGAACAGCTTGGAGCCTCCGGTATAGGGCGATGGACAAAAGCCGGTGCAGCTGCTTTACTGGCGCGCCTTTATCTTAATGCTAAAGTTTATATTGGCACAGAAAAATACACCGAATGTGAAGCAATTTGCCGGGATATTATCAGCGGAAAATATGGTGCTTATCAACTTGACACCCGGTGGGATGCTCCTTTTGATTACACCAATACAACATTAAACTCAGAAGTGCTTTATGGATTTCCGGGCTCGCTTGCGCGTACGCATTGGCAGTATGACGGCGGTATGTTTTTTTGGGGCATGACTTACGATGCAGCTCCGCTATACTGCGGCTTTACAGACTTTAACCAATCAAACCCGCGTTATGCGTTACAGCCCGGGCGAGATGTGGACAGCGTGGAGTATACTTTTCAATTAGGCAAACCCTTTGTTAAATTTCAAAAATACCCGGACGACCTGCGGTTAAAGAAATACAAAAACCTTGGCAACAGCCAGCGCGAGGGTATGTTTTTGTATGGCTACCTGCCCTACACTCATGTGGTAAACGGTATAACCCGTACTGACACCGTTAAAGGAAACAAAGGCCCGTATCCACTCTTTATCCGCGACCAGGTTGGGATGTTTCTGGGCGCAAAACCGGGAACAAAAATAGCCGACAAGGAATCAGACATGAACCATGCCGATCATAACTCTGGCGTGTTCCTGGTGAAATATCCGTTTTACCCTACGCCAGATCCTAACCGGATCACCTCTGCTTATGCAGAGATCCGCCTTTCAGAAATTTACTATACCCTGGCTGAATGTCGCTACCGCGCAGGCGATAAGGCCGGTGCAGCTAACTATCTGAACCAGGTGAGAAAACGTAATTTTCCGGCAAACTCACCGAGTCTTTACACTCCCGATGGAAGCCAGCTTACCGATCAGGAAATGCTGGACGAATGGGGCCGTGAATTTATTGGTGAAAACCGCAGGCGCACCGACCTGATCCGTTGGGGTGTATTCACAACCGGAACATGGTGGGACAAAAAACCTGATGGGGATAAACACACCGAGATCTTCCCTATTGGCCGCGATATTATGAACGTTAACCCTCAATTTAAACAAAATCCGGGTTACTAATATAAATTAAAGGCAAAACGAATAAAGGTGCTGTCCGAATATGGACGGCACCTTTTCGTTATAAAATAGTTGCTGATGGTTAATGGCTTTGTGAATTTAAGCCAGAATATTCATTTTACCTCTTTTCAAATTTCCACGCGTCCAATCCCAAAGTATAACCTCCTTTTTTACTGAGAGACGAGCAAACTAACCGTACCGAAGCAGGGCTTTTAACGTCTGCTTTGCTGTCATAGCTTTGAACTGCCATAAGTTTATTACCACTATATGCGGCCAGTAACCGTCCATTATTCATCTTTAAGGTAATGGGTGGCCAGCGATCTTCCAGCTTTGTTAAGCTATCATATTTCAGTTTATAAATAGCGGCGTCATTTATAAACATACTTACATCGCCGCGATAAATTGCTGAGTGTAAAAATACACGTGCTATTATTCTTTGTTTTTTATCTAATACCTCCAGGTAAACGCCATTCTGTTCGTCAAAACTATTGCCGGCTCCAACGTTAACACAATTTTGAGTGAAATTAACTATGCCCGACAATGTCCAGGAAGCCAGGTTGATATTGTCACCAAGGCTCCGGCTTAAAATAGCTTGTTTATTCTGTTGTCTGTAGTCAATATAGATATCAGGGAGGTTTTTTCGATATGTTTTGATATTAGTATGCACACTCCACCATTGAGTATACTTATTTGTACTATCGTCCCGGTCCGGTTGCCGTTTCCAGCCATAGCGGTCATTTTCGAGCGTGCTGTTATAAGGCAGGTCATCCATAAGCTGGATAACGGAAGCAGCTGCAGATGGCTTTAAACTATAAAGTCGTTCATTTGGAATAATTTGCTCCTGCTGGCTGGCACTTTTCCAATAAAGTTGTAAGTCATTTTTAGCATTTTTTCCGGCAGGGTACTCCAAGCGTACGGCATAACGTGTTTCTTTATCCAGGGTGATCATGGATTTGCCGTTTTGAGGGGTTAATAATTTGCCATCTACCCATAGCCTGCAATTATCAATATTGCCACCTTTTAAAACAAACTCATATTGTTCTGAATATAAGGGATTTAAAAAGCCATTATAACTCAGTGCAGAACCCGAAGCTACTGATATACTTTTAGCTGAAAGGCCCATCGTATTAACGGCTAAATTAATCGGGATAGCCTGTTCTTTTATAGTTGATAGTCCGCTGATTTTCCAGCGATGTACACCGCCATGCAAACTCTCATCATTATGATACAGATAGGTATCACCGTTGGCTAATTTCACCACAGATGCTGCAAAACAGTTGCCCGCCATTTCAGCAGCAGCTTCACCTTTTCCGGCCTCTGGGCCTGCAACGCCAAACTGGCCAACAAATAAACCATCATCATATACCTGTGTCCATTTGTTCACCTCGCTGTTTTTCCAAAATTCACCATGATAGCCCCAAAATATACTGCGCCCGCTTGCCATTGCAATACAGCCAGGGTAATTGGTATGGTTTCCAATATCAAAAGTTCCATCCGGGGGGAACGGACCCCAGTATTCTTTTGTGGTGCTCCTGGCTGTGCGCCAAAGTAGTTTATCACCTCCAATTTTAATTCCGCCAAGGTGCCAGCAGTTAGCAGTTGTACCATCAAATAATGTTATAATCCCCGAGGATGTGATCTCGCCTGATTTCAGGATCGTATTATTGCCATGATAGCCCGGATCTGTCGATTCGGCCGCCTGGGTTTGGGCAATAGTGTTTTGTGGCCCCCATACTGGATCACCTTCGGGTGTAAACTTTAAAAGCTCCCGTTTGGTAAAAACCGTTGGTGCCCCTATCCTAAATGTCGAAACTTTATAAAGCGAGCCATCCGGGTACAGCTGCGTATTATCCATAGGTATATCAGTGCTGGTTATTCGCAGCGGGCCTGTTTTGGGTAGTTCAACCAGTTTCCAGTTAACAAATGTCCTGAACCTATGCGTAAGCAATGCATAAGTTTTACCATTACTTAATGTTGTAACAGCTCTTAGTCGGTTATATTTATCATCGTATTCGGTTGGTATATTATGCCCCCAATTACGTACCAGTTGCCATGAACCATTATTAGCAGCAAGTGGCTTGCTATAATCCACCTTAAATTCAAGATAATCGGAAAACAAGCGCGAAGGGTCATTGGCATCAACAAAAGAGCTATAAGATGTTTGCAGGTACATGATCCTATCAATAAATTTCCTATCCGCTGCAAAATGTTGCGCCCTTGAGTTACCGGCGTCCTCTACCCAAAAACTGCCGTCGGGCTGAAAAGCAATGAAAGTACCGGGACCTTTAAGTTCATTGAAATAAAATTTATCATTACGTACATTCGGGTCGGTGGTATAGCCGCCGGCAACACCGTACGTCCACAATGACGAAGCGTTATCAGTATCAAACGCTTTCAACTGCTGGCTATCTCCTCCATCAGCAACTATGAGTGTTTTGCCGTTTGGACTTGTAGCTAATGCCAATGGTTCTACTAATCCGGCAGGTGCTATATTTAAAGAATTTAACTTTCCGCCGGCCTCAACAGCAAATTTCTCTGCAATCCGTTTACCATCTTTAAAATGGATAAGCCAAACATGCCCATTGTCGTCGGCGGCTATATTTAATGGAGTATCGAATGATTGTTTTTGTACAAGTGCACCGGTAGTTTTATCAAGTATATGTAATTCGTTTAAGCTTTTATGGGCTACAAAAAGGTACCTTCCCCGCTTTTGGACTGCAAGGCCCGAAATCTCCGATTTATCATTATTTACGTTATCTATAACGCTTTTATATTTGCGGCCATATTTTGTAATTGCCGGCTGTCCGTTGGTAAAACCGCTCTCAGCATCATTGGTTACTTTAGTACCAAATACCATCCAGTTGTTAACAGCGTTGCCGTCGTTGCCGGCCCAATAAACATTTATACCATCTGTAGCTACATACTTTACCGATAATCCCTTACCAAGTATCATAGTCTTTTTTTGAGGGCTACGGATGTTAAACTTAAAAGTGCTGCCATCCTGTTCATTATACCCAACCGCAAAATATGCATTATTACCGTTTACAGCCATCCCATACATACGTTCAATAGCATGATGAACTGTTGTGCCGCTAAGAGAATCGGAGGTATTGCCAATTACACCCTCCCATTTATATTTTACATTGTTTGATAGCACTTTAACTATGTAACCGCCATTTGCAGCAAGACGACCGTCATCATCGATACCATCCCAGCTAAACTGATGGGCACCAGCGTTATAGGTTACACCGCTCCAAAGCGTACGTATCAGCGTACCATCTTTTGAGTATACACCGGCGCTGGTTTTTGCTTTGCTATCCAGTTTAAAAACGAAACCTGTTCCGGTTTGCGCCACGGCATATTCCAAGAGGCTGAAATAACCCCCAATAAATAGAGTGAAAACCCTAAAAAAGGTATAAACGTTTTTTGCAAACCGATTCATTGTCATTATTAAAACAGCTCTATGATAAATTCATGATTACTACAAAGCTATCTTAATATCGTTTGCAAAAATGTACTTTGTTAGTAACAATGTTGTATTGTGTTCAGGCATTTAAAAAGCAGAGCCGTTAATGGCGATCTATAGCCATCTCTGGCTTTTCAGATAAGCTACAAATTGCGCATTTTGAACAGAAAGCACTGGTAACCATAAGCCTAATCTTTCCCGTTTCCAGTAAGCGCCCGTACCTTTACCTGGCCGGGCAAAACGGTAACGATAAATAACAGCGCGGATATAACGCGGCGGCTTCCCGGGAAACGGATTATCAGCAAACAAACCAACCACACCCGGATCGTTATGCAGCAGCTTCCATACCAGGTGATATGTCCAGGGGTACTGATCGGCTGTCGACATTGCGGCAAACCACATCTGCCAGTCCAATCGTAGTTGATATGGAGCTACCTGACGAGGGCGCTGATCAGGAGCTACAGGCAAGCCTTTATAAGGATAAGCTTTCCAGGTAGCACTATCAGGATTAAGATCTCTTGTACCTTCAAAAACCACGTTAAAACGCTCTTGTCCCACGCTACCAAATGCACCATAGGTATTGACGAGTTCTAACGGATCATAAGAGGCGTTCATAATTTGTTTGGGCGACAGCAGATTAAATGCCGGTTGGATACTAAGGATGCCAACAACACAGGTAACTGCCAGCGCTGTATATCGCATGGGTTGTGAAACCTCTGCTCCCGCTGCAGCTTTCGCGGCTTTACGCACAAGTACTCGAGGTAAACACTTAGCCCAAAAACCGTCGTCAAGGCAAGCCAGTGCAGGTACTATAGTGAGCCAGTTCAGAAAAGAAAGGTTACCGCTCAGGATAATGGACAATTGTAAAAGGAAAATAATTATCCCTGCCATGTGCCTGAATGCCCGCGGACCAAAAACAAACCATGGTGCCAGTAGTTCTGCCAGCCAGTTAAACCAAACGCCCAGTTGCAATACCACACGCGGAAGGAAGTGAAACCAGCGGCTAAGTGGCCCCGGTATTGGCTGGGTTTCGAAGTAGTAATACAACGCTGTTCCATTGCGCCATACTGTATCGCCACGATATTTGATCATCCCAGCGCCAAACATGATCCTAAATATAAGCCAGCGAAACAGGATAATTATCAACAAGGGCGGCGGGCGATTAGGGAAAGGCCGCAGATCCAGCAGCGGGCATAAAAATATAGCAAGAAAACCGGTTTCCGTAAGCTGGATTTCCCAACCGTAGCCGTACCAATCCTGCCCAACGTGTACAAGGGAGAGATATAATATCCACAACAGACCCATAGAAAGGGCATTGGCATAGCCGGCTACAACAATTAATGATAAGATCAAACCAGTCCATGCAACCAGCAGCAAGGCCCGATCTGAATGCCAGAACCAAAACAGCGATGGCAACCGAAAGAAAGCTGCTCCTTTTGAACCCAACGCAGTGCTTACCTCTTGCAGGTAATTATCTACCGGTAACAACCCATTTGAACCGATCAGTGGCAATACCTGGTTTATAGCTACAAGAAATGCGACCGCATAAACTGCCCCCAACAGGCGTAGCAGTACAAAGCGGGTGAGCCAATATTGAGGTGTATGTTCTTGGCTATCTAACATAGTAGTATGTATTTCAAAGTTACAGAGATTTGGAGATTACAGATAGAAATATTTGATTATCAACCGGCTATATGAGCCACAATTTATACCGTTCTTAGGTATTAATCGAATCACTCGGATTTAAAATTCCCGTAATTTGATAATTGCGGATAGCTTGAAAGGCATTCGTTTAGAAATTTTTCGGGTAAGATTTAATAAAACAGATCAGATTATTTTAAAAGCAATTTCACCGCCTCCAATAAAGGCAGCCCTGATAATTAATTTTATATATTTATTATATAAATCTTAATTCTTAAAAATGTCAAACAATAAAAAAAACTGGTATCAAAGGCATATTGAATCAATGAACTTTGGTCAGCGATTGGCCGACTCTGTAGCAGCAGGCATGGGTTCATGGCGGTTCATCATCATTCAAACCCTAATTGTTGCATTATGGATGGCGTTAAATGTTGTGGCTTTTGTAGGCCATTGGGACCCCTACCCTTATATTTTATTGAATTTATTGTTTTCGACACAGGCGGCCTATGCTGCACCCATTATTATGATGGCCCAAAACCGGCAGAATGAACGCGACCGTGCCCAGGCTAATGAAGATTTCCGTACCAATGTAGAGGCTAAAAGAGAAATTGAGGAATTACAACTACGGTTAAACGCTATTGAAGTTGATAAGCTTGACAAGATTTTGGCATTGCTTGAAAAAATGGACAAAAATTAATTTATTGCTGGTTAGGGACACCAGATCAATTGCCTTTTAAGGATAGTTGGTCTGGTATTCTTCGCTGATATTTTGCTGACGATAAAACCAGGTATTCGTCGAGACTATTTTCACAATAGTTCCTTACTTCTCCACTGTTTTCAGCATAGCCGCAACTCATCGGAGTTGTTTTTTATGTCGTCGTTGAAAGCACCAATAATAACCGGACATCAGTTGTAAATCCAGACCAATAATCATTAATCTATTAACAACCAGATCTGATGGCTTTTACAAAAAACAACCGTTTAATCAAATATTGGATGATAGTTTGTAGATTTAAATATTATGAGAAACCAAACTACCACTAACCAAAGCCTGACCAACAGGTTTATCCGCATACAACTCATTGCGGGATTACTGCTTTTAATAATTTCAGGAGCCAGGGCTCAGCAAGTAAAAGATCCAGCCGTAATCGGACGCTGGGATATAGTTATCGACAAAGGCGGTAAAAGCCTGCCTTCATGGCTTGAAGTTCAAAAATCAGGAACCCATACGCTGATCGGCCGTTTTACCTACGCTTTCGGTAGTGCACGTCCGATATCGGAGGTAAAACCACATGACGGAAAGTACAGCTTTTCTATTCCACCACAATGGGAAGAAGGAAACCGGAACATGGATTTTGAATTTGAACTGAAAGGTGAAGAGCTATCGGGTACAATGGTATATACAGATGGAGTTACATACCATTTCACCGGCGTAAGGGCACCTTCAATGGTGAGGACAAAGGCTCCGGTTTGGGGTAAACCTGTTCAATTATTTAATGGTAAAGACACCAAAGGCTGGCATACCGACGGCAAAAGCCAATGGGTGGTTGAATCGGGGATTTTGAGAAGCAAACACTCCGGCGCAAACCTTATTACCGATCAAAAATTCAACGATTTTAAATTACATATCGAATTTCGTTATCAAAAAGGCAGTAACAGTGGCGTTTACCTGAGAGGGCGTTATGAGGTGCAGGTAATTGATACTAAAACCGGCGAACCTGAACCGATCAACAACCAGTTTAGTGCTATTTATGGTTTCCTGCCGCCTAATAAAATGATGGCAAAAAACGCAGGTGAATGGCAGTCATATGATATTACACTGGTGGGGAGGTTAGTTACCATTGTTGCCAACGGCACAATGGTGATATGCCAGCAGGAGATTCCGGGTATTACAGGCGGTGCTATCGACAGTAAAGAAGGAGAACCGGGCCCGCTATTGATCCAGGGCGACCATGGGCCTATCGATTACAGGAACATTGTCATTACCCCGGCAAAATAAATTAATAAAATCGTCTTTGAGTCACTAAGCAAAAAGCCCTTCTAAATCTCCCTTTTGGGGAAGATTTAGAGGGGCTTTTTTTAGGCGCTCCCCCTTAGAGAGGATTTGGGCGAGGCTAATTAAGCAACCTGATATATCAGTTCCACAAAATTCTCCTTTTCGGCACCGCAGGTTGGGCATTCATAATCCCCCAGGTTTACAAAAGGTACTCCCGGGGCTATTTGGTTAAAAATATCTCCATATAGCTCATCATAAATAGTAAAGCAGCTTTTACATTGATGAACAGTTTTTGGGTGAGATGATTTAACCTCATTATTGCCTTTGCTCACCTGCAACGGCGATTGATTATTGCTTTGTTGTTCATAAAACATATTGCAAAGTGCTGTCAGGTGCCTGCTCAGATCTGCTTTTGCAACCCCTTGTTTATATATTACAAATTCGCGGGTGTTATGGTTAAAATCACGGGTATGTACAATTTCAAATTCATCGAGCATTCGCGCACGGATCATAACAGAGCCGTAAATACCTGATTTTGGCGACCGCTTTATCGCAAAACTAAGCCCATAAGTACGCAGGTCAGCCTCTTCAAATTCGCGCACCAATTGTTGTTTCAATTCCAGACATGGGCTGCAAAGGTCTTCAACCTGCCAGTTAAGCTCATTTGACGCATGCCTGATATTTACCCGGTATTTATTAAGCAGGTTGCCCCACAAAGGCCGATTCCTGGTTTCTATATTCTTGATAAGCAGAGATTTCCACGGGCTGATGTATAACTGCCCTACCCTTGTTTGCATGCACAGGTTGCAAATATCTTTCAAAAACTCAATATCAAAAAGCTCGTGGCGCCTGTAAATACCCAACCAGTATTTATTGCCTTGTTTATTAAAGCCCTCGTAATAGGGTAATTGAAATTCGGGAATGGCAAGCGGCTGGTCAATTTCCTGGATCACAAACTGGTGACCGGCAGTAACCAACGCGTAAAGTTCTTCAGGATCAATCTCAACCTGGTCATAAAATAACTGCTTATTAGCAAATATTACCTGTTGTATTGCTTTACCAATTGCGGGAATATCATCTGAGTAAACCAGTACAGGCCAGCAATACAGGATATTGGTTTTAGGGAACCTGATATACAGGTACCAGTAGTTACTTACCGGCGAAGAAATAAAATTAAGGTTCCCTGTAAAAAACGGGGCAAAAGTTTGGTTACTGTCAACCAGGTTTATTTTAATTTCTGGCTGATAATCAAACAGATCGAAGATGTCTTTGTAAACACCCTCTTTGAGCCAGTTCTCCTGGTTAAAAATACCATCGGCAATGTACGAGCTGGTGATGTTAGGATAAGCATCCTGGTTAATTTCATGGTCGATACCGGCACCGAGCATATCAAATTCCAGATCCTCTAATTGAGCTTCTTCAACCTCAAAATAAAGCTGCTGCCGGTTCCCGAAGCGAACCTGTTTCGCACCTGCGTTTTGCGCAATGATGAGCATCTCATAAAAATCACCGGCAGAGGTTATACCACCCGGCAGGTTTATCTTGATCAGTTGCTTATTGTCCACTGGTTCAAGCTCTTAACAATTGTTGTTCAAGTACTTCTTCAAGCAGTCGTTTTACTTCGGGCCTGCATGATCCGCAGCCGGTTCCAGCGCCGGTCTGGCTGCAAACATCAGCCAGTTGCGTACACCCGCTTGCCACTTTATTGCGGATATTATCGGCTCCCACATTATTGCAGCTACAAACGAGTTTACCCAAAACAGGCTCAGCTGTTTTGCCACTACGAAGCAATTTGAGGCGCTTATCGCTTAGTTCAGTTCTGTTGGCTATCAACTCTCTAAATTCCTGGAACTCGCCTTTATCGCCAATTAAAATAGTGCCTACCAGCCTATCTTGATGAATAATGCATTTTTTATAGTAGCGCTTAGCCTTATCTATAAACACAATCTCCTCATAATCTTTATCATTCGGGCAATCAGACAAGCCAATGCTACACAGGTCAAAACCATGAATTTTAATGATATTCATGAACAAACTCCCCTTGTAGTAACTGGCTATGTCGCCACTCATGTAACCGGCAACTACGGCAGCTTGCTGCTCTGCAGCTGCGGTTATGCCATATAGTGTACCGTTAAATTCGGCTATTTCGCCAATGGCGTATATATTAGGGTCGCTGGTAAGCAGGCGTTCGTTTACAATTACGCCGCGTTTAATTTCAAGGCCACAATCTTTGGCAATCTCCAGGTTTGGCGTAGTGCCGATAGCGAGGATCATGGCATCGCAATCAATCTTCCGGCCGCTTTTTAAACCGATACCAGTAAGCTTACTGCGACCGTAAAATAGCTGAACTTCGTCATCATAAAAGATGTCACAGCCCTGGTCAACCATTTCTTCGTGTAATAGCCTGCTGCCCAGCTCGTCCAATTGCCGGTTTAAAAACCTTGATGTACGCTGGATAATGGTAATAGTAATCCCTATTTCACGTAAAGAGGCCGCCATCTCCAACCCTAACAAGCCCCCGCCAACAATAACCACGTGGCCGTTTTTAGGCACATGCTTTTTAAAATTATCGGCGTCGTTACGGCTGCGCATACTGAAGATACCAGGCAGCGATGGCACGTTTTTCGGGATGGCTGCACGACTACCTGTAGCCAGTAGCAACACATCGTAATAGGTTTTTATTCCCCGGCTATCCAGCACATATTTATTGGCGCGATCTATCTTTTCGATACTTACACCCCGTAATAATCTTATTTTAAGTTCGGGTTCTTCCTCATCTGTCATTTTTACCAGTTGCTCCCAGCGCTGTTCCCCGCTGATATAGTCGGGCAGCATAACGCGGTTGTAAAAAGGATGATCTTCTTTACTGAAGATGGTGATCTCATCATCTTTGTTCAGTTCTCTATACGACCTTACAAAGCCATGCGCACCGGCTCCGGCACCCACAACTACAATTCTTTGAAAAGGCTTTTTATATTTCTCAACCTTTACCGCGCAATATTTAAAGTCCGGCTCTTTGGATATTGGGTCTACGGCATCATTGGTAACGTTGTTAATACGGTGCAGATCATTGTTCAGGATCTTGCCCCAATGCATCGGTACAAAAATAACACCCTGTTTTATCTGTTCCGTTATCTTGGCTTTTACCCTTGCCTCGCCCCTTCGGGAAGTAATAATCGTAACATCGCCCTCCCTGATCTCTAAAGCAACAGCATCAACAGGATTGATCTCAACAAACGATTCCTTAATGTGCTGGTTAAGCTTGTTCACCTTACCGGTTTTGCTCATGGTGTGCCACTGATCGCGGATACGGCCGGTGGTAAGAATGAAAGGATAATCACCGTCGGTCACTTCGCTGGTATGACTATCCGGTACGGCACTGATCTGCGCGTTGCCTGTATATGTATAAAACTGCTTGTCGGTAAATAAACGGGGCGTCCCTATTACTGCATTGCGCTTTTTGTAAGGCCATTGCACCGACCGCTGTTGTATAATGATATCATGGCTAAGCCCGCTGATATCAATATTGGTTTTGCCGGTTAGTTTGGCATGTTCGGCATAAATTTCGGCTGCATTTTTAAAATCAAAGCCTTTATATCCCATTTTTTGGGCTAAGCGGCAAATGATCTCACTATCCGGCATAGCTTCGCCCGGCGGATCAAGTACTTTACTCAGATAACTGATGCGCCTTTCAGAATTGGTCATCGTGCCCTCTTTTTCGGCCCATGCGGCGGCGGGAAGGATCACATCGGCATACGCTAACGTTTCGGGTTTATTACTGATCTCCTGCACCACCACAAACTTTGCCTTTTTCAAAGCCTCTTCGGCAAGGCGTACGTTTGGTAAGCTGGTTAAGGGATTAGTACACATGATCCAGATGGCTTTAAGGCGGCCATCATTCAGGGCTTCAAACATCTCGGTGGCAGTAAGCCCGGGTTTGGCGGCTATTTCAGTCCCACCCCAAAACTTTTGCACCTCTGCCCTGTCTGCCGGGTTAGTTAATACACGATGGGCCGGTAAAAGGTTAGCAAGCCCTCCCACTTCGCGCCCGCCCATGGCATTTGGCTGCCCGGTTAATGACAACGGCCCGGAGCCAGGTTTACCAATATGTCCGGTTATTAAACTAAGGTTCAGAAGGCTTAAATTTTTATTTACGCCAACCGAACTTTGGTTTAAGCCCATTGTCCACATCGAAATAAAGCCTTTTGCCTCACCAATATATTTGGCAGCAAGACGAATATTGCTTTCGCTTACCCCACAAATAGCAGCTGATTCGGCCAGGGTACGTTCAAATACCAGTTTGCTGTACTGCTCAAAACCATCAGCATGTTTGGTTACAAAGTCAACGTCAATATCGCCATTTTCTATCAACACCCTGCCAATAGCATGGTTCAGGGTAATATCGGTGCCTGGATTCAATTGCAGGTGCAGATCGGCATTGCTGCAGGTATCTGTAACCCGCGGATCAACCACAATGATCTTTACATCGGGATTGGCCGTTTTATGAGCCTCAACCCTTCGCCATAAAATAGGATGGCACCAGGCCGGGTTAGCCCCGGTAACATAAAAACAATCAGCCAGCTCAATATCATCATAGCAAACAGGTACGGTATCCTCACCCAAAGCAATTTTATAGGCAGCAACCGCGCTGCTCATGCACAACCGCGAATTGGTATCGATATTATTACTGCCGATAAAACCCTTAATCAACTTATTTACAACATAATATTCCTCTGTAAGGCACTGACCTGAAGCATAAAAAGCTACCGAATCCGGCCCGTATTTATTGATGAAGGTTTTAAAAATGGCTGCTATGCGCTCCAATGCATCATCCCAGCTTACCCTTTGCATGGGCATGCTTTTATTGTAACGCATTTGAGGGTACAGCAGCCTGTCGGTTTTATCATTGGCCGTATAGTGCAGGTTAAGGCCTTTACTACACAGCATTCCCTTATTTACGGGATAGTCCTTATCGCCCTCAAGCGTGATACTACCGTTTTTTTCTTTATTTATTACCACGCCGCAACCTACCCCGCAATAGCAGCAGGTGCTTTTAAATGTATTTTGAGGGCGTTTGTTAGACATTGTTCAAGCTAAAAGCTTAAGGCTGAAAGCCGAAAGCTCTTTTTATATTTATGTTGTTATTTTCTATTGCTTTTTGCTTCAAACCTTCGGTTTTAAGCTCCTAAGGCTAAAGCTGGTTCGTCTACAGTTTGTGGTTCGGCCTGTTTTTGAAAACGAGTGATCAGCACAATTGCGGATACTACCATAACGGTTATACCGATATAGGTAAATGCTTGTACATAAGTGATGTGCTCAGATTTGAATAAAAATCCAAACAGCATCCCGCCAAGGTTACCACCGGCCCCTACAATGCCGCTCACCATCCCCACATTTTTGCTATTGATGAAAGGCACTATACCGTAAGTAGCACCATTTGACATTTTAAGAAACAGCGCGAATGAAAGCATAGAAATGATGGCCATTGTGAGGCTACCCGACTGAGCAAACAGGATAAGACCCATACCTTCAAGCAGTAACACACCGGCCAAAAGCAAACCTTTGCCCCGCATGCCGAATTTACCGCCAACCTTATCAGACACAATACCGCCTAAGGCACGGGCAAAAATGTTCATGAACCCAAAAATACCTGCCCAGAAACCAGCCGAACTTTGTGACAGATGAAAAGTATCTACAAAATGTAATGAAGCTACGTTATCAAAAGTGATCTCCATACCAAAGCACATAGCGTAAGCCATGGTAAGGGCCCAAACGCGCCAGTCGGCTAATATTGACCAATCTGTTTTGGATGGATTGGTTTTGGCGTACCCTACTTCATCATAATTGCCGTTGGGAGTATCTTTAGTAAATTTCCAGTATACAAAGGCAATTACCAGCATCAGCACACCGGGAACTATCATGGCGTATCTCCATGCTTCGGCTTTGGTAAACCCGGCACCTACTATAGCGGCAAATATTAAAGGCATCACCATATTGGTTACACCACCGCCAAGGTTACCCCAACCACCGGTTACCGCGTTGGCAGTACCTTTTATATTGGGTGCAAACATCATTGAGGTGTGAAACTGGGTAATTACAAACGATGACCCTATTACACCGATAGCCAGGCGAAACAATAAAAATGAGGTATAATCATGAGCCAGGCCCACCAAAAACACAGGTAACGACCCTATAATTAATAACCTGACCGCTGTTTTGCGCGGCCCCCAGGTATCACAAAGTTTACCTATAATAAGGCGGGCTATAATTGTAGCTGCTACCGATGCAATGATGGTATTTCCTACCTGGCCTTTACTCAAATGCAGTTCGGCACGGATGGTTGGCATCAATGGTGCCAGCCCGAACCAACCGAAAAAGCACACAAAAAACATGAGCCAGGTAATATGGAAGGTGCGCATTTGAACGCCCTTAAGTGAAAATATATTGAGTTTGGTAAGTTGTTTTTCCATTTTTTTAAGCTTATAGCTGAAAGCCTAAGGCTGAAAGCTTTTGTTTATACTATGATTCTCTTAACGTTTTAGCTTTAGGCTTTTCGCCTTAAGCTTTCAGCCTACGTATTACTTGTTCAAAAACTCGGGTTTGATATTAAGCTGCAGGTATGCCCAAAACGGGTGCAGTTTGTTGGTATCCGGCGTTAAAGCTTTAGCATACTCCATACTGTGGGTTGCGGCCATATATGATAAGCCCAGTTCAACAGCGGTGAATTTGTTAAGCTTATAGTTATTGATCAAATCAAACTCGGTGCCCAGGTATTTATCGATAGCTTGTCCGTCAATCCCTTTCTGGTCTTTAGCCAGTAAGAAGTAATGGTTGGATAACTCAGTGCTAAGTCGCTTATTATCTGAAAGATATTTAATTTTAATATAAGGATTACTCAAGCCTCCGGTTGGGGATCCGCTGCCGGCATAAAAATAGTCCATATATCCCCAGAACTTATGCGGCGTACCATATAATGGATCAAACCGGTGATTAGTTTTTGAGGTAGATAACGCATCGTTTCCTGACAGATAATCCCAGCCGGCTATATAAGTCAGGCTGCTGCTTTTGTATGATAAAGATGCGGTATAAGTATAAGCACTCAGCTCAGCGCCGTCGCGGTCATGCCCTCCCTGGTAGTAAAAACCACCGGTGGCAGCCCATTCGTCTTTACTGCCGAAAACAGGATTGAGGAGTAATCCAGTGGTATAGCGGGTATTAATGCCCGGCTGATTATACCGGCGGCCGTATATGTAACCAACGTCTTCGCCCGATGTATTTTTTACCGAATCGAGCTTGTATTTAGCAAACTGATCGGCAAGGAAAAGACCGGTTATTTTAGTTTTATTAATTTTTTTAGCAAAGTAGAGATATTCAAGAGCCTTATAGTTTTGGTTTTGCCCGTTAGTGCCGGGCGGATTTAAAAATGAAGGGTTACCGGTTTTAGTACTGATGCCTGAAGCATTCACCAGCGGAATAAACCCGGCGGGGGTATTGGCCAAATTGCCTTTGCTATCCTTTACTGTAGCGGGCACATTGGCGGGAATATAATAGGTGCCATTATAGTTAATAGCATCTGAACTTTGATTAAAGGCTGCGCCGAGATCAACCTGCCAGCCGCTTTGCAGCAGTTTAAATACAATAGCGTCATGACGGCGGGCTTGTTGCATCCAGTCGGTAGCACCAAGCAGACGTTCATCATCATAGCTGATTTCCTGCCGGCCAATTTTTACCGCAAAATAATCAAAAGGGGATTTTTTAAAGGAAGTGTCTTTTTTGTTGGAGAGGATCAGTTCGGCCCAGGCTTCATGGAGGCTTAGGCGACTTCCGTCATTAATAGTAATGGTTGAGGCATCCTGGCCCCAAAGCCTAATATCCTGTACAGATGTTTGAAAAATAAGCTTGCTGCTTTTATAATTGAAGGTGAGCCGCGTTCGTTGTGACACAAAGGCTGCATTTTTGTTACCTATTGGTTCTAAAGTCCCGGAACCATCACGTAATTCGCCCCTTGTTTTGATCTGCCCTGTTAAAGACAGCTGCGCAGAGGCATTATAAGAAACAAAACATGATATAACTAATAGAATTTTGACAATAGTGTATTGATTACATACATTTTTGTACATTTGAAATGGTTTTTTATTTGTTAAAGCGATTAAAAACTATTTAACCCTGTCTGGGAATGCGACCTCCCGGCAGGGCTTTTTTATGTTTTTTTGATTTTCATCATAGGCACAGTCTTTTTCTATTTTTGATTGAATTAATTATGATAAATATAACCAATTTAATAGTTAAGTACAAATAATTGAATATAAAAATGTTTTTTTGTGATAAATATCATTGAAAACTTAATTTTTTTTAACAAAAAATAAATTACAAACCTACAAAACAACATAAAATTTATTTTTTATAATTTATTAACCCTTTAAAAACCGCTACGATATAAAAAATCAAACAAAATCAAGCTTAAAATTAGATAAATTGCAAAAAAACCTTCAGCATATACATTAAATCATATAAATCATAAATTAAAATTTAAAAAAAAATTATAAAACCCAAAACATAAAAATCAATATTGATACATAGTGTACAAATTACACATTAAATTTAACGCCTTCCCCGTAAAAAAAAACGTACGCTAAAGATCAAAACATCTTTTGCATCAGAAAAAAGCACCCCCACACATAAAAAAAAGCGCCGCTGCTCTTTTAACAACGACGCTTAATATGATTTTAATAAAAACATCTATCCCTCCCGTCTTCCGGGCAAAGAAGTCAATGCTTAGTCCACCCCTATAAAAACTTTTCCGTCCGCTATTTTTACCGGATAAGTTTTCAAAACCAACTCTTCCTCTCCTAAGCACTCGCCGGTAAGTAACGAAAATGTTTTCTTATGAAAAGGACAGGCCACCTTTGGCTCGCAGCTTTCACCTGCGCTACCAATCATTCCGCGCGAAATGGCCATTTGCTGCTTATGCGGACAAAGATTTTGGGTAGCATACCACTCATTGCGGCGTGCAAAATTAAATATCGCTATCTGTTCATTGCCATGCTTAATACATGAACCACCATTTTCAGGCACGTCATCAACATAACAAGCCATGATCCATTGTGTTGCTATTACAGTTTCCATTGTGTTTTCTTTAAATAATGACCAATCTAACTTCAAACTAAAAAAACTACCACTCCTTAGCACGAACCTGCTCACGCATTGGCTCAAACTGCGCGTGAGGATCTTTCTCATCAGGAGCATTAATAAAATGAGCAAAACGCTTGCGCATAGAAGGATCATTAATAGCTTCTTTCCATTCGCAGTGATAGGTATTTACCAGGACCTGCATCTCCTCTTCCAGCCGCTCGCCCAATCCCAGGCTATCATTTACTATTACATTTTTAAGGTAACTCATACCGCCATCCAGCTTATTGAGCCAGGTTGCAGTGCGGGTTAACTGATCGGCGGTTTTAATGTAAAACATTAAAAACCTATCAAGGTATTTAACCACCGTTTCTTTATCAATATCGGTAGCCAGCAATTGAGCATGCTGCGGCTTAGAACCACCATTACCACACACGTATAAATTCCAGCCTTTTTCGGTAGCTATAATTCCAAAATCCTTTGATTGCGCTTCGGCGCATTCGCGCACACAGCCACTTACACCACCTTTGATTTTGTGGGGCGCACGGATTCCTTTATATCTATCTTCTACCTCTATGGCAAAAGTTACACTATCATGCAAGCCAAACCTGCACCAGGTACTGCCCACACAGCTTTTTACGGTGCGAAGCGCCTTGCCATAAGCATGACCGCTTTCAAAACCAGCATCAATCAACTCCTCCCAAATCAAAGGCAAATCACTCAGGTGAGCGCCAAACATATCAATGCGTTGGCCGCCCGTTATTTTGGTATATAAACCGTATTTTTTTGCGACCTGACCAATTACGATCAGCTTATCAGGGGTAATTTCACCACCCGGGATGCGGGGCACAACAGAATAAGTTCCTCCTTTTTGAATATTAGCCAAAAAACGGTCGTTACTATCCTGAATTACTTCCTGTTTTACAATAACATCATTCCATAAGCTGGATAAAATACTGGCAACAACCGGCTTGCAAACCTCACAGCCATCACCTTTGCCATAATGATCGAGCACAAGGTCATAATTTTTCAACCCGCTTATTTTTACCAGATCAAAAAGCTCCTGCCGCGAATAGTCAAAATGCTCGCATATAACATTTTTAACATATTGCCCATTTGCTTTCATGGCACCGGCAATCAGATCTTTAACCAATGGCACACAACCACCACAACCAGTACCGGCCTTGGTGCATTTTTTCATGCCATCAATACCAGTAACGCCACCATCGTTCACGGCCGAGCAGATCGCCCCTTTAGTAACCGCCTCGCATGAACAAATCAGCGCATCGTCCGGTAAACTCATTACTCCAGCGCCCGCATTAGTCTCGCTTCCCCTTAAACCCAATATCAGATCTTCCGGATCAGGAGGCAGTACTATTTTATTATTGACAGTTTGCAGTAGCATATTATAAGCTTCCGCATCGCCTATTAAAATACCACCCAATAAATTTTTACCATCATTGGTAATATTAATGCGCTTGTAAATTCCCTTGTGGGTATCCTCAAACAAAATAGTACGACAATCGGGCTCTGTAATAAAAGCATCGCCAAAACTGGCTACATCAACCCCTATCAACTTTAGCTTAGTGCTCATGTCATAGCCATAAAAACTTTTGTCAGCTTCGGTTAGATGAGCGGCCACGATATCGGCCATTTCATAGCCCGGAGCAACAAGGCCATAAACCATCCCTTCATATAAAGCACATTCGCCAATGGCATAAATACATTCATCACTGGTTTGCATTTTTTCATTCACCACGATACCGCCGCGGGTGCCAACATGCAAGCCGGCCAGCCTTGCCAATTCGTCGCGAGGGCGAATGCCCGCGGAAATCACCAGCATATCTACCGCAAGCTGACTATCATCATTAAATTTTAATGCCTGGATTTTTTTGTCACCAGTAATAGCAGCAGTGCTTTTATTTAAATGAACATGCAAACCCAATTGACTCAACTTCATTTGCAACATATTACTACCCGCAGAGTCGATCTGCCTCGGCATTAAGCGAGGAGCAAACTCAATAACATGGGTTTCAGCAATACCAAGGTCCATTAAAGCCTTAGCAGCTTCCAGGCCAAGCAAACCACCACCCATTACAGCACCCGACTTTGCATTTATTGCATACGCTTTTATAAGCTCGAGATCCTCAATTGTACGATAAACAAATACACCATCCTTTTCAACACCCGGAACATCGGGCACAAAAGCCGATGAGCCTGTTGCCAAAACCAGGTAATCATATTTAAGCGTAATACCTTTTAAAGAATGAATTGTTTTTTCAGAGCGATTAATTTCCTGAATAGGATCACTCAAATGCAGTGTAATGCCGTTATCCGAATACCACGACGAGGTAGAAAGCGATAGATCATCAGCTGTTTTACCGTTAAAATACTCGCTAAGATGTACCCTGTCATAAGCATGACGCGGCTCTTCGCCAAAAACAATTATTTGGAACTGCACTGATTTAGCTAAAAGTTTTTCGCAAAACTTGTAACCTACCATGCCGTTACCAACTACAACGACGGTTGGTTTTGACATATCGAAATTTTTTAAATGTTAAAGCAATTTTTAAACTAAAAATGACCCAACTGCGACCTTGACATCATTTATATCACAATTATAACTTAAAAAAACATCAAATAGAAATTTAATTTCAAGTTTTTATTAAAAAAATCATGTTTTACAATTATAAAATTTGTATTTTAGTGACATTAACATAATTTATATCATTTTTTAAATGATATTTTATTAAAAAATCAACCATTAAAACAAAATCAATAAAATAAAATGACTTACAACCATGATTTTTATTGATAATTTAAAAAAATGCAAAAAATTATATCAAATCCTGAACTTTTTATACTTGGAGCCGGCCCCGGAGACCCAGAATTACTAACAATGAAGGGATATAGGGTATTACAAGAGGCAGATGTGATATTATATGACAACCTGGCAAATAAAGAATTACTGGCGATAAGCCGGGAAGATTGCGAAAAAGTATACGTGGGCAAGCAGCCTTACGGCGACTATACCCCCCAGGAAACCATTCATGAATTAATAAAGCACTATGCTTTTACCAAAGGCAACGTAGTACGATTAAAAGGAGGCGATCCATTTATATTTGGCCGTGGGTTTGAGGAGATCATTTACGCGCGGCAACATGGTATTACCACACATTATATTCCGGGCGTAACAAGCATGCAGGCTTCGGGGCTGGAAGATATTCCGCTAACTCACCGGCAGGTAAGCGAAAGCGTTTGGATGGTAACCGGTACAAAAAAAGACGGTAGCCTATCAGCCGACCTTACCTGCGCCATGCACAGCAACGCAACCGTAGTTATATATATGGGCATGAAAAAACTCGCGGAAATAGCCTCGGCGTATATAAACGCAGGCAAAGGCGATACACCGGCCGCCATTATACAACACGCATCATTACCCCAACAGAAATCAGCAAAGGGAAAGGTAAGAGATCTCGAAGCCATTGCTGCCGACAATCAACTTACCTACCCCGCTATTATTATTATAGGCGATGTTGTTAACGTTAAAAACTAAGAGAAATGAAAATAAGGATAAAAGGAAACTCACTACGCTATCGTTTAACTAAAACCGACGTAGAAAAATTTGACACCAATGGCTACCTGGAGGAAGCGACTCAATTTGGAAGCAAAGTGTTTAAATACGCACTGCAGCGCTCAGCGCAAAATTCTTTAACAGCAAGCTTTAACAACGATACCATAACCATGTATATGCCGGTTACTATGGCGCTTGAATGGACAAGCACCGACCAGGTTGGCTATGAAAACAATACCGGCGCAATGTACCTCCTTATTGAAAAGGATTTTAAATGCCTGGATAATGTTGCAGAAGACCAAAGCGATAATTATCCAAATCCCCTGAGTTTAAAACTTCAGCATTGAAACGGTTGTTCATTACCATCAAATGAAAACCGGTTTCATTGCCATACAAACGATCTGCAATGAAAATATTTCCGGGAATTACAGCACAATAATTGCAACAAGCAAAAAAATGGACTTTCCTGATGGGATTATATAAAGTCACTTTATATAATTTAAATCCATAGCGGACGAGGCAAAAGAAGCATAGGTTTATGCTGTCTTCATTTTATTTTTTCGGCTCAGATGCCGGATAGTAAACAATAAAGCTACCAACATCAATACCCAAACCCAGGTATCCAGCGGGCATCCATCCGGGCCGCCATCATTACCATCGCAAAGCCCGTCTCCCGGGTCAGCAAAACTCATGGATATTGTAAGTAAATTAAATACCGCAATGGCCAATATGGTTTTCCATTTTGATACAATCGTAGATAAAAAATACATACCGTTATTGTTTAAAGAACATTCCACTTCCAATTCTATCTCCTGTGCCTTCATTAACTGCAACTACTATGTAAAGCCCCCGGCCCAAATCGTTAACATTTTCTTGTATTGTATTTGTGCCTGTTGCCGAGAGTTTTTTGACTATAGCCCCGGATGGACTAACTATATTTATCCTAACAGGTCTTGACGATGTTTGTTCTAACTTTATATTAACCGTACTTGACGACACTACGGTTGGATAAACCAGAAACTTACTTACACCCGTCCCCGGCTGAATATCGAAATTAATGTTATCAGATAATTTATTTTCGCCGGTTACAAGGCTTTGGCTAAGCCGGTAGACTATCCGGCCGGTACCCGGAGTTTGATCCGTGTAACCATATTTACCCGCACCAGTTGACTGCAAGCTATCAATTGTTAAAAAAGTTTTACCGCCGTCTGCGCTTTTCTGAACAGCGAACCCGGTAAAATTACTTTCGTTATCGGTTTCCCAATTTAAGGCGATCCCGTCTGTAACTTTCTTTCCGCTAAAGCTTAGCAAACGATAATCATGTCCGGGAACTATTCCAATAGTAAGATAAAACCTGTCATGAGCATAACTGGCAGGATTTGTTTCAACTTTGAATGCGTATTCTGCATTATGCACAACATCAAGCGAATCATTGGTGTATTTATCCTTGAGATAAATCGAGTATCTCGCATCAATATTCTTTTTTATGGGCGATGTAAGCTTATATGTTCCATAATTAGAAAAGGTAACGATCAGGTTTACACGCTTTAATTTTTCGAGATTGCCGGTGTAATTGGCAAAACACCCTACCGAATCACTGCTCAGCGAATAAAATAAATCGCCCTGTCCCGATGGCTGATAGTATGGTGCGTCTTCGCCTGTAACAAATTTAGAATCAGAACTTCCGTCGAAATTTATATCTGTAGAGTTATGAACAACGGTGTCCTGCACAAGTTCCATAGTAAGCCGGGGCAAAGTACTTATACTTTCACTAATAGGTTTACTTGCAGCAAAAGAGGCCGAAATATTTCTATCAGGGTTACCAACCACATTAAAAACCGGATTTGATGATGGCGCCCCCGTGTAATTAGAATACGGCACCTTCATGCTTTCATCAAATTTGATACCCACTGCACCGGAAGGAGCTAAAATAAAAAAGCCTTGCCCTGACAAAGCATACCGGCTTGCCCCCGCTCCTACAGAACCAGTATAGGCGTCATACAGTGCGAACTTGGTAGATGAACTATTGGTTCCCGTACTGGCATCTTTTACCAGCATGTAGTAAAATTTATGGGTAATGTTAGTGGAGGTATTTGCGGTGTTAGCCAGGTAAAGCTTTTGCAAATCAATTACTGAGGCATATGGATTTCCGATCAGGTTTAAACCTTGCTTGGTTGCGTTTGCATGATAGGAAAAAGTAGTTGGCGCACTTACAGTAGTGGCTGTATAATAAGTAGGCGGCGTACCCGGAAAATTAACGATATTGGCTGTAAGCTGTGCATTGGTGGCACCCGTACCTGTACCCTTTATAACCGTGCCGAAAAAATTCAATGTAGCATTATCCGTTGCAGGAAATGGCCTTACGAAAGGATTAACCACATTCCTGCTCCCTCTAAAATAGTATAAAAAGCCGTTTGCTGCCGGCAAACCCTGGCTTGTTGAACTAAATGGCTTATACTCATTATTTAACACCTGGTTTACATTTGCACTAACAGGAGCGTTTTCGTCATAAACAAAAACCGAGGGACTGTTGTTTGTGGCGACCGCATCGTCAAACCCGTTTGCAGATCCACCCGGACCTGTAATATAGGTGGTAGCTTTTAGCGGTAAAAGATTATAAGTAGGAAGTGAACCAGTTGTAGTAAATGTTGTTGTACCATTTGTAACCGGCGACGAAAGCAGCATGTAACGGCGCAATGTACCTTTCACATAACGCTGAACGTTGATGCTGCCGGTAATACTACTGACAAAGCCCCCCGATGCAAGATTCCCGATACTGGCATCACCCGTTGAGCCCGACAGTAAAGTAAGCGCGGTAGTAGTTGATGTAGCATTCCCCACAGCGAGGGTTGATAATGAAGTTGAAGATGGGCTTATTACATTTAAAGTATATAATGGCGCAACAGTGAACTTACTACCCGAGGCCATTGTTTTGGTGCCACCACCTGTAAAAGTTACGTTGTAGAAATTTGTGCCATTGCTTGTGGCATCGGTGAGGCTTTGCGTTGTACCATCAAAAGTAATAGTAGGTGTAGCATTTGGTGTAAAGATTCCGGTATTGATATAATCTTTTGAGATACTTAAGGCCCCCGTCCCCATGGTCATGGTACCTGCGTTACTGAGCGATCCGTTTATATCAATTGTCCCTGCGCCACCGGTAACCGTTGCCGCCGAATTATTTGTCCAGGTGGCAGCTGTTGAACCTGTAACACCGACTCTTGTAGCTGTATTGGTTGCATTGGAAAACGACGCATTTGACGACGTGACAAATGTGGAATCGATGTTTAAATAGCTTGTTTGTCCGGCAGTTGTACCGCCGATAACAGCAGTACCTGTTCCTTGTATAATCAGGTTATCATAAGTGGGGTCCGTTGCGGCATTGGTATTCACAGGTCCACCACCAGGCCCGAATCCCTGTATGGAGGTAGTGTAGATTATAGGGTTTGCCCCTTTATAGTTAACAGTGGCCTTCCCCCCTGGATTATGGTCACCATAAAAATTACAGGACGCATAAGGTACTGGAATACTTCCGATAGCGTTAGTAGCATTTAAAATTAATGTTGGATTAGTATTGGTATTAGTTGTTTTGTACGATGTACGGGCATTCACGGTAAAATAAGCAGCGTTTTGACTGGTTACACTATGATTTGTAAAGGTTATCTGGTTACCTATTGTCATAGTACCATTTTCCAACCTGAACCCGCTTCCATTTTGTTGTTTTACGTTTAGATGTATATTTACGTTATTGCTGACTGTTAGCGTGTTAATCTCTGAAAATAAAAATGAAAAACTGCCATAAGTAGCTGAATTAGTACCGATCTGTATGTTGGTGCAGGAGATCGTACCGGTTCCTCTCATATCATTAAAAATGGTACCACTTGTATTGGTATTGACATCCTGGGCAATATCACCTGTTACGGTCAATGTCGCGCCATTTACAGTTAATATTGTTCCGGTCAGCGACGTGCCAGTTAAGACTCCTCCCGAAACGTATTGAATCCGTCCAAAAGTGATAGAAGCAACGGTTACACTGGTATTTAAAACCGGTTGGTTGGTATATGTGGATCCGGTTACTCCAAATTGAACTATATCATCTGTTCGTCCACCGCTTCCGGGATAAGTTGCGGTTCCTGTGCCACTACCGGTTATTGTCCAGTTAGAAGTAGTATTCCAATCCGTCGATGTACTGCCATCCCAGTTAAAAACATAGGAAGCAAACACGTGATCTGTACAAAATAAAAAAATTATAAAAAGCAGCAAAGCTACCTTTCTTCGCATTTTGGGGGCGGCTCTAAAATGCATAGTTAAGGACCTGTATTTTATTATTGATTGTTTTTTACGAAAACAGATCCAAAAAGTTTCCGTCAGATATAAAAATTAACCAATAATTAACACACCCAATGGTTGTTTTACTTTCAGGGGGATGTTTTATAATAAAAAAAAGGTGGCGTTAACAGCAGGTAAAGCTTAATTCATCACAAAGTTTGGAGAGAAATATTGCTTAACAAAAACAGTATCTTTTAATTGGGGATATTCATTGGCCTGCAAAAATATTTTTGCTTCCACCAGCCACTTTGTTTGATCGGCGGGTTTATCGGGAGTAATATTAATGCCTTTAACATAACCATCTACCGGCTTAAACGCTGCCATGTAACAAGACGGACATGAACGGTTAAATTGTATCTTACCGGCAAGGATGTCGTTTTTTGTTAGTTCAAAGCTTTTACCCGGCATCGGAGCCTTGATATATAAAGTTGCAGTTATTCCGGAGTTTTCCTGGACACTCCAAAACACTCTGTATGTACCTGCTTTGAGATTTGTGTATCCCTCAAAATCGGCCTGTTCGGTAAATAGAAAACTGCAACCAGCACCCGCAGCACAGGTGGTTAAATTTTTATCATCAATGTCGGGTTCTTGCTTACTGTTGTTTTGTTTACTGCAGGAATAAAAAATGCTACTAAGTAATAATAATGGCAGGATAAATTTTGGTTTCATATTATAGGTTATTTATACTTACCTGTACGTGCGTGTAACACATTGTGCTACAGTAAACTGCAGTATTTTTTTTTTAATAATTACACCTTATATAAATGCTTTAAACCGCGGGCGAAAAATAATTCAGCCTTGTTAATACACTTTTCAATATCACATCGCTAAAACCGCTTTCCTCAACCATATTTACTATCCTTGAACTATAATATTCCTTAGTTATGTTATCCATATCAATGTAAAGAGCTTTCGACAACAATATCAGCTTTTCGGGGCCAGGGTTTTTCTTACCACATTCTATCCGGCTTAATTCGGCCCGGTCAATATTTGTTTCGCGGCTTAATTTCTCCTGCGAAATTTTCAATGCTAAACGATGTTTTTTTATAAACGCTCCAAAACTAAGGCTATCAGAAGTTTCCTTAATTACGTCGCTGGTGCTATCGTTAGCATTGGCCCCGATAGAAGGTATGGCAGGCAATTGATCAACAGCATTTAAATTATCAAACAATGAAGAAAAACGAGATGTCATCCGGCTAAATAAAGCAACATCTATGCTATATCTGGTATCAGCTTTGGTTCCGCTTATTTTAACCATTCCTATAGTTTTCAATTCGGCTACATGTTTCAGTATGTTTTCCATTTCAAATGGTACACTGCACATCTCTTTTTTGCTAACGGCATTACCGTTTTCAATAATCATCCTGATTATATAAACTCTTACCGGAAGAGCGAGTATGCGTGCAAAGCTGGCAAGCTCACTATCGGTTTCTGTGAATTTTGATTTTAATGACAACATAGATATGATAAAAAAACAGCAATGATCTCCGTTAATGTAAAAAGGCCTCCCAGCTTACCGGGAGACCTCTTTACAAGCGTTGGTTAATTATTTTCTAACAGCGCCCGGAGTTGTATATGGCATAGTTTGAGGATCAAAGTTGGCCCAGCCAGCAGTCCAGTCTGTTGAACCGAAAGCACCTTTGTAATCAACTTTCTCAAAGAAAGCATCTGTTAATTTCGCATCGGTAAACAGAGCGCCTGTAGCTACAATTGAACCAGCCTTTACAGTAAAGTCAGGAGTACCTGCGTTAGCAAAATCAGATGAGAATTTGAACGGAGAGTTGATAACTAAATCGGCATATTTTGTAGCGTCAAAAACATTCTCAGCTCTAAGTTTGGTTTCAAACGCTGCTTTGTTTTCACCTTTAACTTCGTTGCTTTTTTTGTTGCTACCTAAAATAATATTGTTTTTGAATACCAAACGACCAGCAGTGTAATTACCTAAAGTAGAGTTAGGTGTAGTTTCTTTTGTATCATCGATATAGATACCTTCAACATAACCTGAGAAGATTGAATTAAAGCAGCTTATTGCTGAATTACGACGGATCTGCGCACCATGCTGATAGTTAGCATTAACGTTCGTTTCGCCATCTTTAGTGATTGGGCCTAACAGTGTCATGTTAGAGAATACTACAGAAGTTTGCGGTGTTTTGTCTGAGCCTGAACCATCGTTATCGCTTTCAAAGCTGTTTGAACCAGAGATATCGGCAATAGTTTTAAAGCGCTGGCTTAAACCAAACTGTATTTTACCGGCAAAACCAAAGTCAGTATCAAAGTCGTCATCTAAACTACCCATTGCAATAAGGTGTTTACATTGTACTGTACCACCAAACCACTCAAAGGCGTCGTCACCTGAACGGTAAACTTCAACATAATCAATAGTGGTACCTTTACCAACACCACCAAAGGTCAAGCCGTTAATTTCATTATCAGGTGAAAAAGGGATACCTGCATACTCAATACGTACATACTTCAATGTACCGGAGTTGTCGTTAGCATCTGTACCACCGTATTGGATATACTTTGCAGCATCGCCTTTAGCATCCAGGCCACCTTCTATACCAACGTTATCGCCCTGATTAACGGGGGCCTTACCTAAAAGGATGATACCACCCCAATCGCCGTTTGCACGTGCGCCTGCATCAAATTGAGATGTAAATACAATCGGCTTATCAGCAGTACCAACCGCCATAATTTTAGCACCGCGGGTTACTGTCAAAGTAGCTTTGCTTGATTTTTCACCTTTAATTATTGTTCCTGGCTCAATAGTAAGTGTTGCACCATTGGTAACGTAAACAAATCCTTTCAATAAATAAATTTTATCAGCCTTCCAGGTAGTGTTGGCAGCAATATCACCAGTTACTGTAACAACGTTACTTACTGCAGTAGTATCTTTTGGCGGATTGGTGTCAATAACAGCCTCTTTCTTGCTGCAGGCAGCTGTAAAAAGAGCCACGATACACGCTAATAATAATCCTTGTTTTTTCATAATTTTTGTTTTTTTCAATTTGAATCAGTTGTTTTAAGTTATTTGTATCCGTTGTTAAAAGGTATAGTTGAATGAAAGTGCATAGCTTGAACCCGGGAAGTAACTCCTGAATATATAACCCGATCCTGACGGGATATAAGGCTTGCCGTCAAGCTCATATATGAAATTGTATTTCTGATTAAGCACATCTGTTGCGCTCAATTTGATCTCGCCTTTACTTTTCAGCACTTTGTAACCAATCTGAAAGTCAAGCACATTTCTTGGTTGTTCGTACACGCTTGAAAACCTTTCGCCGCCGGCATAAAAGATCCTTTTGCCAAGCCTGTTGAACAATACATTCACCGATAATTTATTGTCAAACTCGGTATGTTGTAAACCGGCATTTACTACATAAGGCGATTGTCCTACCAACGGGCGATCTTTTTCAAGCCTCACAACGCCGTCATCAGGGTTTGTTACTTTTGACTTGTTTATTGAAAGGTTAGCGTATGCAGTAGTAGTTTTGAAGAAAGACCCGCCATTTATAAAATCAAGGGTTTTGCGTGCTTCCATTTCAAAACCATACACATATGCAGATTTTGAGTTGAAATAGCTAATAGTGGTTGAAGAATTCTGATCCTCTATCTTGGGCTCTATAGCATTCTGGAATTTTTTGTAGAAAACTGAGAAGGATAAGATCTGCCCAGCTGACGGATAAAATTCATACCTTAAATCAGCATTATCTATCAACGTACGTTTTAAATCAGGCTCGCCCTGCAGGGTTGCCAGCAACTCATAATCATAATAAGCAAAAGGTGCAAGCTCCCTAAATTCCGGACGGGCGACGGTGCGGTAGTATGACGCCCTGAAATTTGCCTTTTGTGTTAAGCTATAGGTGAAGTTTACTGACGGCAAAAAGTCCGTATTATCCAGTTCTGCACGCGGCTGTTGTACAGCAACCTCTTCCGTACGAAGTTTTAAATTAAATTTCTCAACCCTTAAACCATATACTATCCTAACTTTTTCGCTGAACTTGCTATCAAGCATAGCATAACCTGCATTAGTTAAGCTATGGGCATTATACCTATCTGTTGGGTTAGAAATTTCATCAAGCGAGTAAAGGCCTGTATTTACAAGGTTTGGCCCAAAAATAGTTTGGATTGGCCGTTGCAATATGGTGTTGATATCGTAATCGGGATTGTTTGTATTGATGACAAGCCCTATGAACCTTGCATCAAATTTTCTGTCGCGGTATTGTGAATTAACACCAAGCTTAAGTGTACTTTGTTTAAACAAATTAACAGGTACATTAAAATCAACTTTGCCGGAATAGATATTTTCGGTTAAGTGAGAGAAAACACGGGCGTTTTCTTTGCTTAGGTTAGTAACCTGGGCATAAAACGGCTCTCCGGCGGCGCTTTGCCTGTAATTGGTTTTACGCTGATCTGGCTGATCGTTGATTATATTGCTGAAACCAAGGTTCCATTTCAATTTTGAACTTTTAGGGCCAAGTGCATGTTCGCCTTCAAGTGTAGTTTTGAACAACGATTTTTCGAGCAGATCATTTGCGTAAAAACGGTTATCATAACTTCCATTGCTGGAGTTTGAACCTGTACGGTAAGTGAACTGATCATCAAAAACACGGTTATAAAGGTTTTTTAACGTGATCTTATTTTTGCCAAAACTGTATGCGAAATTTGCAAGAGCACCAACATTGGTTGAAAATTTATATTGCGCATTATGATAATTGTAGTTATCAAACTGTTGTATCAAGTCGGGCACTATATTTTGCGAGTTGCGGTAAGTTAAAGCAACAGTGGTTCCAAACCGGTTTTTGTTGGCACCAAGCTCCTGTACGTTGCCTACAGTAAACTGGTAATTTTGGCTTGGTAAAGCAGTGCTTTTGTAGATATTAAAATCGTTATTAAGGCTCCTGATGGATTGAATTGTTTGCGTAGTGCTTAGCTGCTTGTTAACGATTTGATTGGTTGTAGGAAAATTACTCACCAGCTTACGGGTGCCATCGTCAAAACCGAAATAATCGCTGGTAGCACGGAAACCGCTTTGAAAATCCTTAAAGGTACTTTGTGAATTATACCCCACACCTACTCCAAAGCTTACAAAGTTCTGATCGGGGATATCTTTGGTAATTATTTGCACATTACCACCCGCAAAATCACCCTGAATATCGGGTGTAGCAGTTTTGCTGATAATAATGTTTTCAATAAGGTTTGCAGGTACTATATCAAAAGAGAAAGCTTTACGGTTAGGCTCCGTACTTGGCAAAGGTGATCCATCTAACGAGGCCGTGTTATAACGGTCGCTCAAGCCCCTTACCACAACAAATTTGTTGTCCTGTATGGTGGTTCCGCTTACCCTTTTCAACACATCACTTGTGCTGCGGTCGGGAGATCTTTTGATCAATTCTGATGAAATACCATCAGATATAGACGCGCTGTTTTTTTGAACCGCGTATAAGGCAGCTACAGAGGCCTGGCGATAAGTAGCCTTCACAACTACCTCTTTAAGCGCTGTTGAAGTTGCTGTATTTAAGGCGATATCAAGTGAGGTAGCTGCACCGGCTTTTACCTCAACATCTGAAATGGATTTACTTTGGTACCCGATATATTTAATGATCAAGGTGTATCTTCCAGGTTTTACATCAGCCAGTACGTAGCTTCCATCAACATTTGTGGCAGCCCCTCTTTGGGTGCCCTCAATGCCTACAGTAGCGCCAATAAGGGTTTCACTTGTTTTTTGATCAATTATTTTACCGACAATTTTTCCATTGCCTTGTGCAAAAGCACCAGAACGAATAAAAAATACAGATAAGATTAGCAGGAGTAGCGTTTTGATTTTGCTCATAAATTTTCAATGACGGGTCAAAAGTATCCCCGTTAAATTAAATTCATGTTAACTCAGAATTATCAAATCGAATATCTTAAATATTAAATTAAATAGACACATATCGATTTTATCCAATATCATGAAGATTAGATGAAGTGTCAGCTGTTCAATTATTCATTTTTAAATATGGGTTATATATTTGTAACTCACATTTAAACATGGCTAATCATAAAAAGGCTGAGTTTGCCACAACAGATCAGGATATATCGATGATAGCGAAAGCGCTGTCACACCCCGCAAGGGTAGCAATTATGCGTATTTTGGCACAGCATAAACATTTTACTTGCGGCGAAATAGTTGAAATACTTCCGTTAGCACAGCCCACGGTATCCCATCACTTAAAAGAATTGATGGATGCCCGGCTTATCATTGTTGCAATTGATGGTAAAAAATCATTGTATGACGTAAACTGGCCTACCTGGAACAGATATACGGCGGAATTTGAGAGCATGCTCAGTGCGATCAATAATGCAGAACAACAGGCCTGATAGCATTCGTCCACCTGTTTACGGATTATATTCGTACACAACCTTATAAGGTACCTGCGTAAGTGCGGCAGATACCTGCCCCATCTTCAGATCGTGTAATTGCGGAGTAGGCTCACAAAATGAATAAGCTTTTCCTTTATAAAGCAAAGGCTTCCCTATCGGTTTATCAAATTGCACAGCCATAGTTATATGCGTGGGATACAGCACAGCTATCATTGGCAAATTATAAATTTCTTTAACGAGGTAAAAAAACAGCCCAGCACGATCATCACAATCGCTGTATTGGGCAAACAGGGTTTCCTCCGGGCTCAATCGTTTTTCCCGACCAAAATTCATCTCATCATTTTCATACAAAAAGGCATAGCGGGTAAAATGCATAAGGTAATCAACTCCTTTGGTAGTACTCATTCTGCTTACATTTTGCTTAAGCAAAGGTATCAATGAGCCATAAGTTTCCTTACTCAGCGGAATGTTGAAATATGATTCAAAATCAACAACAGGATAATTCCTGAAAATAGAATCAACTAAAGGATTGAGCTTAATTTTGAAATAATAAGATTTGTGACGATAAGAAAACTGCAGGTCCTTTTCAACATAATCTGCGGGCGTAAAGTCAGGCATCCTGGTAACTTTGTATGAAAATGAATTCACTGCCCCTGGCACATCGATAACAACCGGAACAGCAGGCTGCACAGTAAGATCAGTCCCGGGGTAATCATGGATATTCAGGCACATGTATTTTTTATCGTTAACAGTATATGACGGAATATCTGATATATCCTCATTGTTGTAAACATAAAAAATGATCTTCCCGCCGGCCAGAGCCAATCTGGCATCATAACCCGACTTGACCATCATGAACCATTTGTACAAGGTATAGTTATTATAATTTTTTTCTTTAGGGCATATTTGCTGTGCAGTTTTACGCACAAGCTGGTAATATAGCCAATCGTCAAGCCGATGCTGCTCTTTGTACTGTAGCAACGACTGCAGCAAAGTCTTATACCTATCAGCATCAGCCATGGCATAAAAATCTTTTATGTTCTTTACAGATAGTGTTGGCCCGGTAGCAGGTATAGCTAAAGTATCAGCATCGGCGTTAAATGTCCCATCATAAAAAACAAAGCAAATCCTCCTGCTGCTTTGAGCATGCAGATAGGCTGTACTTAACAGTAACCAGCAAGCAAATAATATTTTAACGCATCTGCTCATCAACAAATTAACCGGTTTATAATCCTAATACAAGTTACAAATTAAACGCCAATTCACTTAACGTTATTTTAATCATCAAACAACATAATTATAACATTGCACATCTAAATTTGGGCTTTGAAAACCTGGTTCATGAGGACAGCAACATTGGGTAAAAGAATACTGTGTTTATTTATAGCAATAGGGTACTTCTTTTTTTCGTGCTTTTATGTTACACGTTGTCCTAAAATTGCCGGTCATACCAAAATCGGGCAATATTTCATAAACAATAACCCGACAAAGCAAAACAACACTGTTATTTCAGATGCCAGTAACAGCAAGTCTATTCCTGTTCTTTTTTTATCACGCCCGCGTGTTGTCTTCGGTAAAAACTTAGTCGCCTTAAATGATCAATTCAGGCTAATACGCGTTTGCGAGCTATGCCCATTCCGATGTTTGACAGAAATTGACGATCCAAACAGATTTAGAGCCCACAAGATCTTTTATACAGCTAATATCCTCTCCATTATCCATACCTGGAAAATTTGAGTTGCCGGTAACCCTCCTACTGATACCTTAAAAGTGTTCTCTTAATTTTTATCACCTGCATTTGCAGCGGCTGATGCTGCAACAATAATGCGTTTAAAAACCGTATGGATAAGTTATGTCTTATTTCGATTTAAAATTTTCAACTACAGATAACGACCTGGCCAATTTTGCAAAAGCGCTTGCATTACCTGTAAGGATTGCCATTGTCCGCATCATCATGGCCAATGGTAATTCGGTATTCAAAGAAGATTTATATACCATTCCGTTTAATCACGAAACAATAACCAAACATCTTACTGATTTAAAACGTGCAGGAATTATAAAGGCCCATGGTTTCCGCAGCTCAATTAAATATAGCCTCGATGAACATTTATTTCAGCAAATGGCTAATGGGTTTGCAACGCTATTTGAAAGCATGAGGGCATTTGATCCTCACCTGCATAATTGCTAATGGTATTTATACAGGCATTTTTGATCAATTTTGAAGCTAAAATGCCTGACAATAAAAAAAATTAAAATTTTAATACTCTGATAAACAGGCAATGTTCTCTAACATTTACTTAATCTGGACTTAAAGTAGCACTTCGGATTTGGCAATTCGGTTCAGATTTGTACTTTTGCGCCCGGAGAGTTGGCAGAGTGGTCGATTGCGGCAGTCTTGAAAACTGTTGAACTGTTAAAGGTTCCTGGGGTTCGAATCCCTAACTCTCCGCCAAGTATTATTCAATTAGGATCAAAAGCGCTGTAAATAAATCATTTACGGCGTTTTCTGTTTTTAGCCCACACCAAATTAAACCAATGAATCGCTTTGTTCCAGGGACCTCCGGGTGACCTTTTTAGAGGTGAAACCGCTGGTCACCGGAATGCTTATAAGTTACTGTTATTGAGCCTGTTTAGTATTTAAACATCTTGATTACAGGAGGATATGTAACTAATTTTATTCACTTAAAAGCTTCAGCGATGAACAAATCTTTTAACCTCCTCTTTTACGTAAAGAGATCAAAAACAAATGCCGAAGGCCTTGCCCCTGTTTACCTGCGTATCACTATCGATGGCGCGCGCATCGAAGTCTCATCTAAACGCTACGTTAATCCCGACAAATGGAATACAAACGGCCAAAAGTTAACCGGGAACAATGAGGATACAAAAAGTATCAATGCTTACCTGAAAACATTAGAACACCAGGTGTACGATGTTCACCGGGATATGATAGAGCGTAAATTGCTAATCACTGCTTCCAACTTAAAAGACAGACTCCTCGGCGGAAAAACCTCGCCCGGAAAAATGCTGGTACCAATATTCCAGGAACATAACCGTCAGGTCGCAGCGCTGATCGGTAAAGAATATGCAAAGGGAACGCTTGATCGATACGAGACAAGTCTAAAACATACACAGGCTTTCCTGCAATGGAAGTTCAACTCCTGCGATATCGATATCCGGGCAATCGACCACGAGTTTATTATGGCTTATGATTTTTACTTACGTTCAGAAAGAAGTTGCAACAATAACTCTACTGTTAAGTATCTGAAGAACTTTAAAAAGATAATACTCATTTGTATAGCAAACGGATGGCTTGATAAAGATCCATTTGTCAAATACAAGCCGAAAGTTAAAGAGGTTAAACGGGACTTCTTAAACGCTGAAGAACTGGAGGTGATGGCCAATAAGAAACTTGTTAGCGACCGGGTATCACAAGTAAGGGATATTTTTCTTTTCAGCTGCTACACAGGCTTAGCTTATGCGGATGTTAAGAAATTAAAACGTTCAGAAATCGTAACCGGAATCGACGGACAGAAATGGGTTTATACCAACCGTCAGAAAACAGATACTTCGTCCCGAATTCCTTTACTTCCCCAAGCAATGGAATTAATGGCAAAATATGAAGATCATCCGCAATGCGTAAATGATGGCTTATTGCTTCCTGTATTGAGCAATCAAAAGATGAATAGCTATCTGAAGGAAATAGCTGATGCCTGCGGCATAAACAAGGAATTGACTTACCATATAGCCCGTCATACTTTTGCAACAACTGTGACACTTGCAAATGGCGTTTCTATCGAAAGTGTATCTAAGATGCTCGGCCATACCAATATCAAAACAACCCAGCACTATGCGAAAATCCTAGATATGAAAGTGGCGCAGGACATGTCTAAACTTAGGAAGCTTTATTAGCGCTTGAATTAATCATCAACCTTGCGGTTATTGTTTAGCTGCAAGGTTAGTCATTTACATGTTTAATAAGGAATAGATGAACCAGCAAAAAAACAATCAAAGTAATGGACTAAGTGAAGCTTCTGAAAGGTCAGCTGAACAGAACAAATGGAGGCATGAAAGTTTAATCAACAGCGAGAAAAACGTTAAAAATTATCCAAAAGTTTGTCTCCCAGATCACGCTTCACAACTTGTACAGATCAGCTTAAAACTGGACAAGTTGAACAATCGTCAAGCGGATAAGCAATTAGAACTCGCTGTAGATAGCTTCGATAAAAAGCTTGACAAAGTGCTTCAATCCTATTCAAAAAAAGTAAAACTGAAGATTCTAATTGTTTATTTCAGCTTGATTACAGCCACTGCAATTTCCTTTGGATTTGCAGTGGCCTTAAAAATAGAGACCAATGTGCTGATGGAGTTATTACAAAAAAATGCAGATAACTTGAATAAACCGACAGCTACCCAATCACAGTCACTTAATCCGACGCTGTCTGATATGCCAATCAGACAACGAAGAGAACGTCACCGTCACGTTATTATTAAATAGTAATTTGTAAGACTATGTATAAAACACTAAATTTGAAAGAGTTCGTCACTCAGGACACATTTAATATTGTTTACGACGACCAACAAAAAGCAACAGCTGTTCTTGTCCCTGTAAGCCATTGGCACCCGACAAAGGCAGCTGAATTACAATTGCTAATGGAACAACTAACCTACATACCCGTTTTTGAATGTTCTCTAAAAGAGATCGAAGAGCGGTTGTGCCCTGAAATCCAAAACGTAGAATTCGAAAACACACGTCTGGGACACTATAATGTTTACGAGCCTGCCGAAAATCAAGAGCATAAAAATCATGTAATCCGTGAATATGCCGATCACCGCGAGTTGGTGGAGGTAGATGTCAACACAGGCAAAAGCCAGATAATTAGCAGGAAATTTTAATGGATCAGCCGGAACTGTTTGTTTTTGCCGGGCCCAACGGAGCTGGTAAAAGCACGCTGTCATCCTCTATGGTGCCACCTGGCACCCCTATTTTTGATGGCGATAAGGAATTTATACTGCTTAAAAAGCAATTTCCGGGGTTAGACAGTGGTAATCTATATGATGCGGTTAACGGGCATATATTTTCGGATTGGAAAGAAACCATGCAAAACAGAAATACAACCTGTGCTTTCGAAACTAATTTCCGAACAGAAGATATCATGAAATCAGTCAATGAATTTAAGATCAAGGGCTATAGTACCCGATTGTTTTTCTTTGGCCTGGATGATATTGCCATGTCTTTTGAACGTGTACTGTTAAGAGTAGCCAAAGGCGGTCATGACGTATCAGCAGATAACATCAAAGCAAATTATAAAGAGTCTTTAATTAATCTGCAAAAGTATTACCATGCTTTTGAGCAGGTTATTTTAATGAAAGCCGCATCTAAGGAAAACGGACAGGGCGTTTCAGTTTATCTAAAATTTGCCGGTGGTAAGATTATCGATGAAGCTGTTAATTTACCCCATTGGGTCAATCGCATTGCAATAGATATGAGAACATTTGTAAAGCAAATGAAAGTGCAACAAGATATAGTCCCCCCCAAACATACTCAGAATCCTGGGCGTTCATTGGGCAGTGGTGGAGTTAAGCGTTAATTTGAGGTGGGAATTAGGATATCAAGCATTTCCCATATATTCCATTGTGCAAGCTAAGTCATATCACCGCTTAAACAACCGGAGCTGTTAGCAGGAAAATTGTCAAGGGTCCCGATCCTATCATCGGGATTTATATACCCTTGACTGTTTTCCTGCGTAGCTATCTTTGTGACTGCGGTGCTGTGACTAACCGATAATGCGTGGGCGGTAAAGGCAGGTGTGTATGAGGAACGAATACACTCCTGCGCGCGGCGGCGAGGCTGGCGGCGTAATGGAACCCGGAGCGAAGCGCGTGGTGTAATGCAGCCGCCTGCCGCAGCCGCATGGCCGTCCCCTCCTATCATAAAAGAAAACAGGTCAAAGTGTACTCACTTAGCTGATCTAGCTTTCTTCAGGCTATCCCTCGCTGCTTTCTGATTCTTTTCTGCCTGATCAGCAAGAGCTTTGGCGGCAGCAATTGCCTGTTGCTTTTCCATAGCCTTTTCTGCCTTGGCGATAAAAGCATTCGGATCACTCTTTAATCCTGTAATAATTGTTTCCGCTGTTTTAGGATACATCGCCCTGACCAGCCAGAAATTATAAGCCTCATCGTTTAGCCGATCATTTTGATGATTTAAATATAAAGCCGCACCAAATGACCCGGCAGTAATAACAAAAGCTACCACCAGTCCAATAATCAGGCTTTTTGACCATGCCCCGAAATGATGATGATTTTTGATACCGATCACTTTAGGTACCCTTGAAACCACATCTTTCAATTCATCCATCTGTTGCTCGATTTTTTGATCATTATAACGTTTATTAGCCGTTTCAATCCTGCTGGCTATCCTGTCTAATGTTTCTTTGTATTGCTGTAAAAAACTCTTTAGAAAGCCCGGCATTTCAGTTTCTACGATTGTTATCCTTTGAATGAACCCCTGTATCAGTTCCTCCAGCATCGTTACTTTTTCTTCCAATTCTTCTTGTTGCATAATTTCTGAATTTGAATAGTTTAAATAATCATTTTTTGCAATCACACTACCTGCTTATTCCTTGTGACTGGGAATGCTCGGCTTCATGTTTCTTTCGTTTCCTTTTAGCTATATCTGCATCCCCCATCGGGTCGGGCGGACCGGCAACGAACTGCGGTTCCAGCAACGTTTCCATTATGCCTTTACCGCCAGTTTGAAGGCGTACGTAATCAACCTGGCCATGCTGCCGGATCGCATCCCGTAACTGATCGGCTAATGAATGTGAATCTATTTTATGTTCCTGCTGCGCCTGTAGATTCCGGTTAAGCTGCATATCGATCCCGGCATAGCTCAAACTCCGGTCAATAGCAGAACCTTTCATTTTGATATCGCCTTTTTCAAAAGAGATGCCCTGCACGTCATTGCTGCCGCTCCGATATTTATAAGCGATTCCAATACCCTGTTTTTGCAAATTCGCTTCCAGCTGCCTCCAGTCTCCTGATTGTTTAAGCGCTGCTTTAATGGCATCAAAAAGTTCGTACCGGATTTTCTCTTTTCCTTGTAAGGCCTGCCTGTTCACCTGTTCCTTGCCTTCCCCTATATGATAGCCGTATATCAGTGTGATCTCTTTGCAGGCTTTAACATTCTTCGCAAAGTTGTTTTTGTCGGTAATGGTGTTACCGTTATTATCTACCCTGTTATAGATCACATGTAAATGCGGATGCTCCCTGTCATGGTGACGAACTACAACGAACTGGGTATTACGGATACCCACTTTATCCATGTATTCTTTAGCCCGCTCCACCATAATGTCATCACTCAACTTAGACAGATCTTCCCTGCTCCAGCTTAAAACCAGGTGCCCCACGGCTTTGCCTAATTCCGGTCGCATCTTCCGTTGCAGGTTAAAATCACGGGTGATCGTTCCTGCGTTCTGCATCCGCACCCCTTCGGCAGCAATGATCTTCGCATCCTGCTTATTCACCACATAACGGACACAGCCGCCAAAGTTTCGACCAGTTATCAGTTTACCCATCATGGCTACTGATCTTTATTAATAAATCCTCGATCTGTTTCAGCAAGGCCTGGCATTTCAGGGCAAGTGAGAAAAGCCCGGCCACATGGGCAAGGTGTGTCAGCTGATTAAGGTTATTGGCAAGCCCCGCCAGCATCCTGAACCAACCGGTTTCCTCTACTGTAAATCGCGGGAAAACTTTCGCGCTTTTTGCCGCCCTACGGAACCACTCACTGGATCTCAACCCGGCTTTCTTTGCCCTGCCATCGATCAAGACACGTTCAGTCGGCGTTAATCGTACCATCAGGAAATCGCTTCGGCTGACCGCTTTTTTCGGTCTGCCGGGCAACCTCCTTTTCTGTATTTTATCTTTCTCAGTTGATCCTGTCATAAAATCACTTTCTTAAAACTTCTTCCCAAACCGACCAACGGGAGCGAGTTACCGGATCACCCCGGCGGGGTGTATCCGGGTTTTTGTGAAGCAAAAACATTAACTCGCTCCCTTCGGGTCGTAGATTTCTCCGCCATATATCACGCTATCTGTATAGGTGCTGCATACCGCTTGCACCATGTTACCCTAATTTTGCAAAACGAAGTTTTGCGTGGATTTAGACACCATCCTTTTCGCCACTGCTTACGCTTCCGGCCAGTAAACCAGGCTGCCCTCCTTCGGATGGTAGGACGGCTGATACCGGATATAACCATACTCATCCAGCTCCCTGATGCACTTGTGATAAGTGGCAATGGATGCGACCTTGGAAAACGCCATGAGCGTTTTCCGGGTTACATTGAATGGGCTTCTAAAACCATTCCGCTGCCAGCAGAAAAACAAACCGGTGAACAGGCTCAGATGGGTTGGCAGCAACCTGCTATCTTTCTCCATGCGTTTAAGCAAGCTGGCATAACCTGTCAGCTCCTTAACAATTTCCTTTTGTAGCTTCATTTACCTTCTCCTTCCAGGATCTTGTTGATGTCTTCCAACTTGTAGTACATGATGCTTCCTACCTTTGTAAAACGAAGTGTCCCATTGATCCGTAAATTCTGAAGCGTTCCGGGCGATATCCCCAATAGTTTTCTTACTTCCACGCTCTTTAGCCATTTCTTTGTACTTGCTTGCCCAGGCTGTACGATCCGTTTGATCTCATTAAGCAAATCGCTTTTAAATTCCAATAAATCCCCTTTAGTGATTAGTTCCACATTCATCTGTTCCTCCTTGTTTTAATCGTTAATGGTTTGTTGCATGGCATTAAGTACTTCGCTTTTTCTGAAGTACACCCTTTTATGCAGGCGCAAATAGGGTAAACCTTTTTTCATCCAGTCTGTAAGCGTAACGAGAGACACGCCGAGTTCGGCGGCGAGTTCCTGCTTGGATAAAAGTTTTTCTGAATCAGGCAGCTGAATGCCCCCCATTTTAAAATGTTCCTGGAGTTCTGCCCTCACCGCCTGGCGTATGCACAGGCTAAGAGCTTCTTGATTGATTATCTGCATAGCATTTGTTTTGGAACAAATGTGTACTGTACAGAATAGATTTCTTGACCATGCAGAACTGCATGGTTAAAATGGAGGAGTTTAGAGAAAGCTATAGAAGCTCATAAGGAGCTGGTTAACAGATTGATGCTATATTGACGAATAGCTAATTACATTGTCAGCAAAAGAAAAAATCAACTTCTCTTTTTCGCGGGATTGATCGTAAATAGCTTTGCTTTTGCAGGAATATCTGCGTGTTTATCTCCCGGCTCCCGCTTGTCACTTGGGAAATAACGCCGTATAGTCTCGTAATTGATCTCCTTATCGCCCTCGCGGAAATACTTGCAGATCATCTTCATCCAGACACTCTGTGTTTGGGAAAACATAAGCTCTTTCCCTTCAGGTGTTTTGAGTTCCTGCATTTGCAAATGCAGGTGTAAAACCACATTTCGGTAGCCTTCCGGGATATTGATATAACCTTCGGTTTCAAGCGTGGTAGCTTTCTTAAGGTCAGCTTTCAACTGGGTTAGCTCTTTCTTAAGTGCCAAGATTTCTGATTCCTGCTGCGCTATTACGGCATCATTAGATTTATGAACATTCCAACGGTCAAGCGAGATCAGTAGCGCAGTAAACTTTTGTAATCTCTCTATTTCCCGCTCATTCTTCAAATGGTGTTTGTCATAAACATCCTTGCCCAACAATACTTTTAATTGCCTTTCAATGAGCGACCAGAAATATTTAAAGAAGATTTCCGCTGTACCATCGGTATGGTGAGATAAATAATAAGCCAGGTGGCGTTGATAAAATTCGTCTATGCAGCCTTCGGGGATGGCAACCACCCTTTTAAAAAAGTGCTTTAAAAAATGTGACCTGTCCCATTGTAACGGATTGCCGATATCCAAGGTTATCTTTGAAAAGTCGAAGCGGTCGCGGGGTCTGAAGTAGGTGACGCTCATAAGCATGAGATTTAGTCAAAAATAAGCGTTTTCAAGTTCGGAGAAAAGAGGTATTGAAGGATAGCATATAGCCGAAATGCCTACACAAGGCTAATTATTCCTCCTTAACTAAACCGTGTTATATAAATCAGTTATATCCTGGCCGATTTTCTCAATTACACTTCGGGGTCGAGGAGATTTAACATTTAATTTATCGTTCATCATTCCCACTATCAAATAAATCAAGTTGATCCAGTTTTGGAATAGCGCCATATTTCCCCATACTGTAATCTTTGTCAAAAAAAGCATCATTGCGAAAGAAAGGTTCTTTGATATATATGCTACTGATCGTAGTCGCGCCGACCCCGTCTTCTCCGCAAACACCATTTGATCCCTTCTCAGTATTTTCTTCAATAAAATGCTGTTATTACAGCTACAAATTAGCTGTCCGCCATTAGGGTTATTTTCGTTTGAATTGAACAAGCCAATGATCATTTTTTGATTTATTAATGGTATAGTTAAAATTATTATTTCCAAATTCTCTGGCGCAACAAATAGATAAGTATTTGCAACAAGCGCGAAAGTATGGATAGCTGAAACTCTGTTTTTTTGAGATACCTACTGATCAAACAAACATCATGAAAAACTTTATCTTTTCAGCTTCTTAATTGTGGTTTTATGCACTGCTCTTTCCTTTACCGACGACCCTAATCTACTTATCGGGAGATGGGAACATTCTACTAGTTCGCATGGGGGAACCTTTTAACTTTTTGGTTATTTTCAGGATTAACGGAACTTTCGATGGATTTATCAATAAAAAAGAATTTGTGAGCGGAGTATATCACATGAAGCACGATACGCTCTATATCTCCGATGCTACCTGCAATGCCCACTATCAAGGCACTTACAAAGTTGAGTTTTATAGTCTCAGAGATTCACTCAAATTTCATTTGATCCAGGATACCTTTAAAGGCCGCAAGGAAGGAACTAATGGGCTCCTGTTCAAAAATATTGGTGCGAGCAGGTAACCTTACTCAACATGAAGAAGTTGTGCATCACCCTTTTTACGCTTGGAATTATCCTCGTAATCTCCCAGAGTGCGTTTAAAGATCATGAACCGGAAACGCTGCAGCTTTGGGCCGGAAATTATTTTTTGACCCGATACTTTCAAGTACTGGTAAGATCAGTTGCGCCTCCTGTCATAAAGAGAAATTTGCATTCTCAGATACCTCGGCCGTTAGTTTGGGAGTTCATGGCAGGAAGGGTTTGCCTGTAAATACGGCTATTTGGCGACTTGGGCACAATAATTATTATAAATTGGCTTTTACTACAGTTTTTAATGGGGCCCCCAATGCTGGTAACCTGGCCAAAGAGTTATCGGCATTTGAACGGACTTTAGAAACAGGCGACTCGCCCTTTGATAATTGGAGACTGAATGATAACGAATCAGCAGTTAGTGAGTCGGCCAAACGTGGCTTTGCTATCTTTAATTCCAAAGGCCGCTGTATTCAATGCCATTTCGGCCCCGACTTTAATGATGTGGAATTTAGATCAATAGGCCTTTATGATGGCAAAACATTGCGCGATAGCGGCCGCCCATGCGTTACTAAAAAAGTGGCCGAGATCGGTAGGTTTAAGATAGGGGCGGGCAAGTTTCTTATGCGTTTTACCTACCGCTATGGTTATTGAACAGCGGTTTGATGTTATTGGCGGCTTTTTACTTATACCCCAGCCAGGCCAACGGTTACATATCATCTGCTTTGTTGCTGCTAATCCCCTGGTCGCTGTTCGCGATTTTTGGTGGTATGGGCCGCCCCGGGCAATATATCGGATTGGCTTGCTACAGCACAAACGCAGTAAGTGCGTTATACAATACTTATGGCGTGCGGCGTTTGCGCTTACCTTGGCTTCGGCCTTTTAGAAGGAAAATTGCAAAATCAGGTGAAGTGATATATTCAGTACTGGGATTCGCGCTTTTAACCATCGCGCTTTTAACCATCGCGCTTCCTTTATTTTTAGTGAACATGGCCTTTTGGGGGTACTACCTCCCTGTAGCGTTTAAGGAATTTCAGCTAACGCCTGCATCGCCAAGACCAGACTGGTATCTTGCTTTGAGAGCATTGTTTTATGTTATAGCTGTAGCAGAGGTAACCCTTATCTATTTGGCCATCCTGTTTTTTGCTGTTGCTATGAAAATGCGAGGCTACTTACCCTTGTTTCCTGTAATTGGTACTTTGGCTTTAGTATAGTCGGCTTATTTTTGGTTCTCATCCCTTCTTCCTGGCCAGGACCACCAGATATGGCGGGCTTGCTGGCGGCCATTCCTGCAATACCTTTCATTATGCCCTATCTAATGGCTATAAAGCTATTGCGTGAGTATTCAGATTGGTTAATATAACTTCAAACCACACTAATTATTGGCGTTTTCATTAAGTACTCTAACATAGGTTAAATAAAGCATCATTGCTAACTAAAACAAATGCAGGGTTTTGAGCGTTGGTTATGAGTGGTTTCAACAAATCGGCCAGCCCGCATTTTACTGATAGAAGATTCTGAGATCGATAGGGTTATATTTAATTTAATGATCAAAAAAACGGTTGATAATCCGGTTATTGAAACTTGCGAAGACGGAGTTACCGCAATTAGCAGATTAATGAGACTCAACGCGCAGGGAAGTGATCATTTACCAGATTAAATTTTTCTTGAGCTGGCAATGCCACTGATGGATGGATGGTTGGTAGTTTATGGAGGAATACAACAGGCTTAATATCGACCCTATGCGTAAAAGTAAAATCTATGTGCTTTCATCATCTATTTTTAAAAAAGATGTGGTTAAATCACACTCAAACACGAGGATCGAAAAATTTTTATCAAAACCAATTGATTTTGGAATGATCAAAAATATTTTCTTCATCACCAACAGATAGATGAAAAAATGTTCATTTAGTAACTTTATTCAGGAAGATTACGTTATGCCTATTCCAGTGCTATTTTACGCCCAAACCTTATAAAATTTCTTTGTCCTTTTGCATACTCATCTACAGTGGTATTCAATGATGTGCGGTAAAGATAACATCAACCACAGCCTATAAAACTACAGGCTATATACTAAATTGTATATGCATCAATGAACCCAGTTAAACTTTCATTTTTTTAGTGATATCGCTTATTCGGTTAAGCTCTTCATGAAAATTTTCCGTATCTGCTACGAACATGCTTTGTGGTGAAAAACGGTTTTCTATTGTTCGCTCAAATACCGCGTTAATAATCAAAATAACAATAATAATCCTATTCGATTTATGTTCGTAATTGATAGCAAACTTCCCCTCAAATAATTCGGCTGTGGCTTTGTTTTGAAATTTGACTTCGCCACATAGCAATCCAGATTTGATAAATTGCAGATTAAAACTGGAGGAACTAATATCGCAGCTAATGAGGTAATCTAAAAACGATTCAGCCCTTCCTGAATAATCATCCATGTTTGTATACATGTTATTTTAAGGGTGAATCACCAATAGGTATGTCATATTTTCAGTGTTTAACGAATTGAATTTTCAAATCGGGAATGTACCCATTATTATTTATGCTCTATTCATTCAGCTTGTTCATTAACCAGCAAATCTTTTTATTGGAAAAGCTTTCTGTAATTGCGGATTATCAGAAATAAAAACGGCCACCCGGAATCAGGCGACCTCCATCTATTCACATCACTTCGTTCATTAATCTCCTGCCGGTTCATTGCTGGCCGCGACATTTGCCTGACTTTCAGCAATTTCTGTTAATAGTGCGTCGGCTGTTTTTTCTTCATCTAACGTTAACACTAACAATTCGGCGATTTCATAGTAACCTAACGTCTTGGCTAAGGAGATCATGCCACCATAAGAGGCAATCTCATAATGCTCAGCTTTCTGACCAGCAAATATCAAGCCTACATCGCGCTCGGCTGTGCCTTCTTCCGTAGCGCTGATGATCTCATCGCCTTCGTCAACAATACCTGCCATAGCCTCACACTTGCGGCTATCTGGCTCTAAACCCAAAATCCCAAAAATCTGTTCCAGGCGGGCAACGTGCTCTTCTGTTTCCGTCAAATGTTGCTCAAAAGCACTTTTAAGTTCGGCGGAAGTTGCGGCTTCTGCCATTTTCGGCAGCGTTTCCACAAGTTCGTTTTCTGCCCAAAGCAAGTCTTTTAACTCATTAATGAAAAACTCCATGAGTTTAGAGTTGCCGGTGGAGTTAGCTTGTTCATCGTCCCATTCGTTGTCTGAAATAATAGTTTCCGGTTCTGATGCAAAAACTCCCTGGGCTTGGTATTCACCTGCGGCTCCTTCATAGGATGGTTCGGCAGCTACCTTTTCATCATTTTCGTTGACATCATAACCATTAATATCTTCAGCCTGATCACGAAGTGATTTGATCAGATCATGTCCTTCAACAATTCCCCGTTGTTGAGTAAATAGCACCTGCTCCAGTTCCGGGCTAAGTTCGTTTTCAGGATCAAGGGCATTTTTATAAGCAGCTTTGGCGGCATCTTCACCCCTTTCGCATTCGTTCAGGATAGCGGTAAGATCGTTTCCTGTAAATACCGATTTAACATCAATCCAGGCGCGGTGTAAATCACCTGTTGTGCTGGTACCCTCGGCAGCTTCTTCACCGAATTGCTGCGCTAAACCGGTCAACTCAGCTACGTTCTCACGGCTTTCTTCAGATAACTTGTTGAATACCGTAATCAGGCCGTTTTCATCTTCTTTCAGGTCTTTGCCTGCTTTTTCAAAACCAGCCGCGCGGTCATTGTTAACCTTGATGAGATCGTTGATCACATCAAGTGCTTTTTCTGTGTTTTCCATAGGTGTTTGTTGTAGATTAATTATTTAATTTTTTGTTGAATGACTCACAATTATGCCTTCGCTTGCGTATTAACAGCTTCGTAACTACTCCATTGGGCAAGGCCTTTGGGCTCCGCATTTTTTACTTCAGCACTTTTTTCGGCACTCATATTTTTGTTTTCTCTTTGAGTTTCCGTTAGTTCCTTGCTAAAGTCCTTCGGCAGCTTGGTTTGTCCTTCGGTTTCCTGTATTTGCTGTAAAGGTTGTTCAACAAAAACCCATTCTTTGCCCATTCCTGGCATTTCGCCTTCATTCCACGGGCCGCGTACAGCGCCGTCAGATAAATTATAAACCTGTTGGGTATAACGCGGATCGGCGGCGAGCACTCCTGGAGGAAAATTGTTTGGAATACTATCCAGCGCCGCCTCAAACATTTTATAATGCGCCACTTCGCGGGTCATTAAAAATGAAAGTGTTTCGTGGATATATGGATCGTCTGTAAATTTCATCAGGTGCTCGTAAACCAGTTTTGCCCTTGATTCAGAAGCCAGGTTGCTACGCAGGTCAACGGTCAAATCTCCATTGGAGTGGATATATGATGCACACCACGGAATACCTTGGCTATTGCGGGGGGTTACACCGCCGCCGGTGATCATCACAAACTGAGGATTAGCCGTTAATGCTTCGTGAATAATGTTTTCCTGAGCAGCACGGCCATTCAATACTTGCATGATGTCTGAACTATCTGCCGCATTTTTTAACTCGCCATTAACCCCTTTCAACAGCATCTGAATAGTGGCACCAACTACTTCCAGGTGACTGAATTCTTCGGTAGCGATATCCATCAGCATATCGTATTTGTCGGGGTGTGGCACTTTGGCACCAAAGGCTTGTGTGAAATACTGCATGGCAGCGGCCAGTTCGCCGTTTTCGCCGCCAAACTGTTCCAGTAAAAGATTAGCAAAGCGCGGGTCAGGGCGTGAAACCCTGGCATTAAATTGTAGTGATTTAACGTGGTGAAACATAAATGTAATTTTTAGTAGATGATAAATGAAATAATTGGGTAAGAGCTTGATAAGAGAGGGATCGTGTGTTAGTACAACTACAAGAGAGACTTAATGTTTCAACTTTAAATTAAAATATTATCCTATTTTTTAACATCGAATTAGCAGAAAATTTTACGCCGCAAACAAATTTACTGCTTGTGCCATAGTGATGGTCACTTCATCTGCATGAACAAAATAATAGTTAATAAAAACCATACGCCCGAAAACCCGCCGGGCTTTTAAGCTTTAGTAGGAACATTGATATGATCATCCGTTCGGCTTAGTATTGTGGAGGGATTTTTTAGGTTCATCAGGAAAGCGCCGAGACGCCATTGGTTTTCATGATTTGCGCCATAGCGGATTTCCAACCAGTCGCTCTCTGTTTGATGGGTGCCGCTCCTGAGGCACTCATTTATTATTTCAATGGTCAGCCTTCGTTTTAATGAGGGATTGGTGATAAGCTCAATGCCGGCCGTCAATTGATTCAGCAAGAAAATGTAATTCTCGCCAATTTCCACATCTGCTGGGGTGGAGCAGTAACCAACAACTTAAAATCAGCTGAAAATCGTAAAAATGTGAATGACAGAAAATGGGCTCTATATAATGAGGCTGCTTTTTGCCCTGTCTGGCAATCTGCTTTCTAACAGAGCGTTGTACTTAAGCAGTAATTCCAGGTATTTATCTTTGTATTCTGAATCAATATTCAGTGATTGCAAACTTGGTCGGCAACGGGCTTCATGATCCAACAACAATTCCGGCAGATCTGCAGAGAAATCATAGTCAATGGCTTGCCCGATTTTCGATACTATATGCGTAGCCAAATTACGTTTCTTGAAATAATTATAAAGCGAATTTCTGCTTGTATTCAACCCCTCCGCTAACTCACTTAAATTTACCCCTCTTGTGCGGATGGTTTTCTCAACAATTTGACCGATATGTTTTTCCATGGTTGATTTAAAAATTCAAAAACCCGACCAAATAACAAATTATCTCGGCATTGCCTTTATTATAAATTTCCCCGCCGGAGCTTACTTAATAATAACGGATTCGATGGCGCATATGATTTCCGCATCATTTGATACACGGCAAAAAAATCCTCAAATCGGGATTTCATTCCACAAAATTGCCCAAAAAAAATTTAATTATAATAGTCGTCACCATACCTATTTATCGTCTTAATTAATAAATAAATAAATAATATTTCTTATTTTGAAAAGGGTTATTTACCTTTCCGCATTAATTCAACTTTGCCAAGTTTGAGTTGTAGGCCAATTAATCACTTACCCTATTCTTCATCCATGTCACTTAAAACACATCAATTGCTACAAAAAAAGAAAAAAAACATCCTTGAACTCTGGATGAAGAACCAGCTGGCCGATGAAGGACTGCGGGAAGACCTGATCAGTAACGATGAACTGAGAAGCCAATCTGAAGAGTTAGTTGACGCTTTGGTGAGCAATTTATCAAGCGAAAATTTTACCGACTTAAATTCTGACGAATGGAGCCCGGTTATTGAAATTTTAGGTGGTATAGCCATAACGCGCGCACGCCAGGGTTTTAGCCCCCGCGAAACAGGTAACTTTGTATTTTCATTAAAGGAAGCATTACTTGAGGTGTTGCAGGAAGAGATCAATAATGATCCTCAACATCTATTTTCTGAAAGCTTGAAGATAAACCGTTTAATGGATAATCTGAGCGTGGTAACCTTTGAGACTTTTATAAAAGGCCGCGAGGAGGTTATTTTAAGACAAACCGACGAGATTGCTGAAATATCAACCCCGGTAATCCGTGTATGGGATGGCATACTGGCCCTGCCTATAATTGGTACCCTGGATAGTGCACGTACACAGATAGTGATGGAAAACCTGTTACAGGAAATTGTAGAAACCGGATCAAGCATAGCCATATTAGATATTTCAGGCGTGCCCGCGGTAGATTCTCTTGTTGCACAGCATTTGATTAAAACTGTAAGCGCCACCCGGTTAATGGGTGCAGAATGCATTATCAGCGGTATCCGCCCGGAAATTGCTCAAACGGTAGTTCATCTTGGTATCGATCTTTCTAATATCATTACAAAGGCAACTTTAGCCAGCGCTTTATCACACTCTTTTAAGCTGATGAAGTTGGAAGTGAGAAAATCAAACACTATTGCTAAATTTTAATATCGCTTTATAATGGATAAAATTCCTATTCTGCGGCTGGGCAATTTTTTACTGGTTACTATCCAGGTTGACCTGTATGATCGGTTGGCACTTAACTTAGAGGCCGACCTGGTGCAGATGGTAAATAAAACGAATGCCAGGGGCGTTTTAATAGATATATCGGCGGTAACCATTGTCGATTCATTTATGGGGCGTATTATTGGCAACATCGCCAGTATGTCGAAAATACTGGATGCAGAAACGGTGGTAGTGGGCATGCAGCCGGCGGTTGCCATTACGTTGATAGAATTAGGCTTACCGCTAAAGGGAGTGCACACTGCTTTAGATATGGAGCGTGGTATGAGCTTGTTAAAATCGATGATTGATATAGATGGAGAAGATATAGATCAGGAATCGACCGACGATGGTATTATCACTCAGTAAAGACACCGTGCAGGTACTAAAGGAGCAGGACGTTGTTTTTTTAAAAAACCGAGTGAAAGAAGTCGCCGTAAAAATTAAAATGGGCTTGGTTAATCAAACCCGCCTGCTTACCGCGGCCAGCGAATTGGTACGCAACATGATGCGTTATGCCAATGGCGGCGTTTGCCAGATAGAGGTTGTTTCAAGCGGCCGTAATAACGGCGTCAGGCTGATATTTACTGATAAAGGCCCAGGTATTCCAGACATTCCAGCAGCCATGCGTGATGGATTTTCTACAGGTAAAAGTCTTGGTTTGGGGTTGCCTGGTACCAAGCGACTGGTGAACGAGTTTGACATTAAAAGTAAAGTTGGCGAAGGCACAACCGTCACCATTATAAAATGGGCCAATGGTTGATGCTACACATATCAGTTTTGCCGCTGACGACCGCAGCTACTTCTCCCTGATAAAAAAAGAGATTCACAGACTGGCAATTGAAGCCGGCATCAATGTCAACCGTATAAATGAGCTTGACCTCATCGTAGCCGAAATGACATCCAACTTGTATAAATACAGTGATGATGGTGAAATATTGATGGGCACTTTTGCCAACGGCGGCTCTCCGTATGTTGAGCTAATCAGTATTGATAACGGGCCCGGAATGGTAAACCCGGCCAGGATGATGGTAGATGGAGTTTCAACAACCAAAACCTTGGGCCATGGCTTAGGCAGTATGAAACGACTTTCGGATACATTCGAGCTTTATTCGCAACCGGGCTGGGGAACTATTGTGCTTAGCCGTGTTTACAGCGACCCCGAAAAGTTAAAAGCGGATGAAAAGGTAATCCTGCGGCCGATAGTGGTATCAAAGCCAGGCGAAAAAACAAGCGGCGATGGCTTTGTATATAAAAAAACAGATAAATATTTAAAGATGATGCTGGCCGATGGTTTAGGCCATGGGCCCGAGGCTAATAAGGCTATTAACGAGGCGGCCGCCGCATTCAAAGTATTCCCGGATTACAGCCCTACCGAAACGTTGCGTTTTATTCACGCAAGCATTAAAAAAACCCGTGGAGCGGTAATAAATGTGGTTGGCTATAATTATGGTGAAAAAAAATGGTCATCAGCAGGAATAGGTAACATTGCCGCGCGCATGTTTGGGCCGGTAAACTTCAAAAACCACATGTCGTACAACGGCATTGTGGGCCATAACATACCTAACACCATGAACGACCAGCAGTACACCGCTGATGAATTTAACCAGGTAATGCTTTGTTCTGACGGGATAAAAACCCGAATCGATCTGGCAAAATACCCGTTAATGTACAAATACGATCTTTCCGTTTTAGCTGCAGCTATATATAAAGACCATGCACGAAAAAACGATGACATGTCAGTGATCATAGCAAAAGTTAAATAAAATGACAGAAGTGGTAAGCATCTCACTCGAGAATGAAATGGACCTGGTGCTTGCTCACAAGCGATCTATGAAGGTTGCCGAAAAGCTTGGGTTGACGGTAGCAACTCAAACAACATTTGCTACCGCGGTATCTGAAGTGGCCCGGGTTGTAATTGAATACACCGATAATGGCACACTTGTAATTGGTCTCGTGCAAAATAAAACACGGTATGCGTTAAAGGCAAAAGTGACCTTTAACACCGAAATTAAATTGACCGCAGGTGATGAAAGATTTTACTATGCCCAAAAGTTAGTGCCTGAATTTGAACTGACAGGCCAAAATGGTGCTTATGCTATAGATATGGAGCTTGGCCTTCCACGGTCTTTAAAACTTGATACAGTAAAGATAAATTTACTCAGAAAATACTTTCAGGAGGAAGAGCCCCTCAATCCTTACGAAGAAATAAAACGACGAAACTCGCACCTGCACAAACTAACCGCAGACCAGGAAGAGGAATTGAGACGGACAAAACTGATAGACGAAAAGAAAACCGAATTTATCTCCATTGCCAGCCATGAGCTTAAAACGCCTTTAACTGTGTTAAAAGCCTTCACTCAGATGGCAAAAACCACGAAAGAACCGGTTTCCGATAGATTGAGAGGATTATTGAATAAAATAGACCTACAGTCTAATAAGCTTAATTCACTGGTTCAGCAACTGCTTGATATTTCGCGAGCCGAAAATGGCAACCTGCAATACAACCTACAGCAAGTAAAGCTTAATAGCTTTATCGTTGATCAATTGGCAGTGATGCAAAGCATTATGCCCAACCATACTATTAACAGCGCTTTGGGCGACGATGCCGACGTAATGATTGATATCTTACGGATGGAGCAGGTTTTTTCAAACCTTTTAGGCAATGCCGCCAAATACTCACGCATTAATACAAACGTAGAAGTCAGTTCAGTCCTCAACATTGAAGGGCATATTACCATATCAATTAGAGATCAAGGCATTGGCATGTCGGCAGATACTATGGCATCCATTTTTGATAAATTTTACCGCGCTGAAGACGTAAGTAAAACCCATGCCGGATTAGGTATGGGGCTTTACATCACCTCAAAAATTGTGACCGATCATGGCGGTAAGATATGGGTAGAAAGTAAAGAGAACGAAGGCTCTACTTTTCATTTCAGTTTGCCTAACTGCGAGGTTGCCTGAGCGCGCTTTAACTAAAATTTCTTAACTGCTACCAGCCAATTCTATTCCTGCTGAGGCGATCGAAAAAGCATGGATCATTAAACATTAATTCCTACTGAGGATTTCAGCTTTACCATTTGAACCGTTTTATTCAAAAATCAGATTTGCTATTAACCCAGTGGATTACTCGTCATCCTCTTCATCGCTTTCAGCTTCTGCTTTTTTATCCTCCTCCAGTAGGTTGGTTCCTATCGGGTTAGCATCAAGCAGTTTTGCAAACCAGGCCAGGTTGGAGGTCATATAACGAAGCGTTTTGTTAGTGTACAAATAACGCTGCCCACCACCCTCAACGTAATCTTTTTCGCCACCGGCCATTCCAACCCAGTACGCATTCGCATTTGGAGGAATAGTAAAACCTACTTCCTGCAGCGCCCAAAGCACTTGTGCTGCACAGCTGTGCGCGCCATCTTCATTACCGGTTACCAAACAGCCTCCCACTTTGTTATAGGGCATATATTGGCCGTTCTCTTTGCTGCTTAATTCTTCATCCCGGAAAATAGCGTCAAGCCGTTCAATTACTTTTTGCGATGTGGATGCCAAATTCCCCATCCATATAGGGGTGGCAATAATAAAAATCTGGCAGGCTTTGATCTTTTCCAGTATCAGCGGCCATTGATCGCCCTCTCCTTCATCCGATGAGTTGCCGGTCAAAACCTTGTAATCGTTCAGTCGGATGATCTCAGTTTCAAAACCTTGTTCTTCCAATTGTCCTGCAGCCTTCTCCGCCAGCGCACCGGTATTAGAAAAGTCGGGATTTCGCTTAAGTGTACAATTGATGATTAATGCTTTCATAAATAGATTTGCAGATAAAATTTCAGTTGCCCGAGCATCCTCGCCTAAACCACTGACCGTCCCCGGATCACGCCCAGTATTACGGCTATAACAGCTATTACTAATAAAATATGAATTAAGCTGCCGGCGGCATAAGCAAATGTACCGATGGCCCAGCCAATTACTAGTATAACAGCGATGATGTAAAGTATAGAGTTCATGTTTAGTATGGTTAAAATGTTCATACAAACAAGTTGTTAAAGCCTCGTATTGTTTTATATTAATAATTAATTAATTTTCAAACAAATACATCTCTTATTCCTTTGTTGGCATACATCTCTTACAATGAAACAGAACAAGAATTTATTCGAGCGATTTTCTAACTGGGCTACAGCAGCTACCGGCAGTTCTGCGGCTTTTATTATCGCTATTGCCGCTATACTGATCTGGCTGTTAACCGGACCGTTGGCCAAATATTCGGATACCTGGCAATTGATCATAAACACGGGTACAACCATCGTTACATTTCTGATGGTATTCCTGATCCAAAAATCACAGAATAAAGATTCAAAAGCCATTCACCTGAAGCTGAACGAACTTTTGGCGGCACACGAAGGGGCCAGCAACAGGATGGTTGATATTGAGGACTTAACTGAAAAAGAACTGGACCACCTGCACAAATTCTACCAACAGCTATCAGATTTGGCTGAAGATGAAGACGATATCACCTGCACCCATTCTATTGATGCCGCAGATGAAAATCACAAATTGAAAGCCGTGCGCTATAAGAAAAAATAAAATTCTGACTATCACAGATTAATGATATTCTTAAGGGCATTTGTTTACCCTGCATTTACAGATCAGTAAAGCTTTTTGATGTTAATTTGGAAAGAGAATCATCGATCAAGTTCATCGCCTTCAAATGTAGGTTTGGCTCGCCACTCGTCATGGCAGCTAAAAGCAAACGTTTTTTCAACAGATATTTCACGGCATGTTTAAGATCGTACCTTAGAACCCAACCGATGTTGTAGATCAGGTCAGCATATTTAACGGTTTGTGCAGTGGAGCTAATAGCTGCTAAGCGTGCAGCCTCTCTAGATTTCCTATCCTTCTTTTTTAATTCGGGATAATTTTTCTTTGTGAACACGTCTGTCAGTTCTACAGTACAATTCAGGATCAGGTGCGCTTCCTGGTTTTTATAACCAAAACCGATTAATGCCGAAAGAAATTCTGCCTCGGTTGTTTCGGTATCTTCAAAAAGATCATGACAAAGGCCTGTTTCGTAACCCAAAGGGATTATGGAGGCTAACTCGGCAACAGCAATAAGATGATTGATGTAAGGCTCAGTGGTACGCCTGATCAGCTGACCTTTGTGCCGCTGTTTTATCCATTCGAGTAATTTATCCCTACGGTTCATTTAAGTTTATCCAGTTTAAAATATCCTAAATGAATCTCATCCTCTGGCATATTGCTTCCATCGCCGAAAACGATGTGATACTTGGCTTTCAGGGCCGGCGAAAGCAAATCCTGGACATTGTGAACACTATCAACATCAACCCCATATTTTTCATCGATATGAGCGGTGGCGATGCCTTTTAACGAGTTGGTTTTAAAAAACAGGCTTTTTTTTGCGAATTGGATAGCAGCTTGACGGGTATTTTTTACCGTGAGTACTGTGTAGTGCTGTTCTTCAAGCTTCCCTGTAGCGTAGCCGCCAAGATTTAAAAAGAATAGTTTGTTAGCGGATACAGGACTTTCACCATTTAAAGGAACAACCTGCACTGCAAAACCATCAACCTTAGTTACTTCCCGCCAGCCGTCAATGTGCAGGCTACCACCTGCCTCCGGCCAGAACGCCCGGACTTGGGGCACTAAGTCACGCAAGCTTTCAGCAATGCCAAAGAAAAAATCATGTTGTTCAACTACCCTGCCAGGCGCTTCGGCCCCCAACAGTAAAAGGTATAACTTCATACCATTAATCTTTCAATAATGATACCAGATACCTCTTCACTAAAATCAAGACCGGAATAATCTGGGTTATACCCCCCGATATAAGGCACCGCCATCATATAGATCCGTTCATTAAAAGCCCCATATGCATCAATCACCTGGAAATGATCATTAATAGTGATGCCGGAGACTTTTAAATAGTAATCGCCCCGTTCATCCTTCGAAACCGGCTTACCGGCATTCATCGCCTTAAGTCCTTCGTCTGCAGATTGAAATTTGAGTTTGGCAGGCGTAACAGTTCGCTTTTCGATTAGGCTTTTAAACGGCAGGTCCTCAAATGCCAAATGCGGTTGGCCTACGCAATCTATATAAGTTTGATAATGTAAACTTTGCTCATTTTTATGTTCATCTGTATAATTATAAATGGCTCCGCCACTCTCATCTGGTTCAACCCTACTTTCCTCACCAACCGGGATCAGCTCCAACACGCCTGCCCAGTGTAGCGCCAGTAACTCTTCGCTCGAACTTTGAGGCATATAAGCTATCACGACAGAAATAAGTGGCGTAAGGGATTGCTGTAACCGCTGCATATCCTCGGCAGAAAGATGTTTGGCGGGATAGTTTAAAGCAAAACTTAAAACGCCCAGCATTTCCTTCCAATAGATGGATTTTTTAAGTTTGATCGATCTCTCAGCTTCGGCATATTCGGCTTTTAATAATTGGAAAGGGTCGAGTTCCTCGCGCAAAGCCATCATGGCATCCACAAATTCTTCCAGGCGCATATCTTTGATCTTCTCATAAAACTCCGGTTCTTTTTCCTTTATCGGCAATTTAAAGTCCCGTTCAAAAATATAATCCAACGACAAAAATCCATCGTTAGCTTTGATATGAGCTTTGATCTCGTCTTTGCTCAACAGGCTATCATTTGATAAATGCGAATCTTCCAAATGAAAACGTACCGCTGGCAGCATGCCATTCCGGGTATGCATTACCATTTTAAAATCGGGATGTGAGGCGAAAGGCGTATAAAAAAGCTTGCCGTTGTTGTCCTTATCAAAAGTACCGTTATATCGGGCAAGTGTCCGGATAGCATCAACTGCAGTGAGAGACGAACCTTTTATGGCAACCGGGTGGTTAAGCTTTAGGGCGAGTTTTACCGGGGGATACGGCGAATCAAAATAATTGGGAATGCTTCCCTCATGCTTTCTCGGCCAGTTATGGCCGGTGCAAATGATCACGTGATCAAATTCAGATTGCTCGCCATCTTCTGTTTCTATAATTACCAATCCTTTTTCAGGCCGATCAATAATATCTGATACGGTGGTATTGTAATGTACATTATAAGTGATACCTGTTTCCCGGGCTTGTTTTTGAAGCAAATCGAATTGCGCTGTGAGATATTGACCAAACAACAAACGCGGCAGCACTTTGTACTCGTTAAAGCGGGCTGCATCAATATGGTATTTGTCCAGCGTATCTTTAGAAATGGTCTTAACCCAGTCATCCAGAGAAGTTACCAAGAGTGGGATCTCATTACCCGACACATTGGTAATATGCTCATCATTGGCACCTTCAGCACTATAAGGCATGCCTGATCCTAACTTATTTTTACGCTCGAAAATGGTAATATTCAGATCTGTGTTCCCTGTATTTACCAGTCGCTTGAACATGAACAGGCCGCTTGGGCCCCCGCCCAGTATGGCTATGCGTTTTTTATCTTCCAATTTATTAAGACCTGGGGATTAGATAAATGCTAATATTAATCGTAGCGGCTAATTATCTTTTATTTGGTTCCAGAGCGCGGGGTTATCGCGGATATCGCTCAGGTGTTCAATCACTTCCTGTACTTCATCATTATTTAATTCCCTTTGTCCATCTGCAGTATAAGTGAATAGTTTACCAGGTAATTCAAATGTGATGTAACCGAAATACTCGGGATCTTTAATTCGTTCCAGATGCAGGGTACTCTCCTTACTCCTGCTTATCAAAGGGTTACCAGCGCCAATATCGAGAAAAATACTGTACGTATGGGTAATGATCGTATGGCCATTCAAATGAGCAGCAGTATCCGGGATCACCATTAACGGGTAACTTTGTTCGAGTTGAAAAAATAGCGGGTTCATGCTGCTATAGTTGTTTATAGCTACTACAATATGCAACCTGTTTAGTTTTAGCCAGGTAACCTAAAATATTAGTAAATAATATTTTCTCTTATAAATTAACCAAAACCCTTCAGTCTAAAATTATTATGAACTAAATAGACAGAGCGCCGATGTAAAGTTTATCGCCGGTTTAGCGTGAGTTTATTTTACCTGAACCATCAGCAGCTTTAATAGCATAACTTGATCGGATGGCCATAAATGCAAAAAAAACAATTGTGCTGATGGCAAGTATAATATAGATATAGTCTACGGTTTTAAATGAGTTCTCTTTGGTCATAATACTTCAATTAATCAAATATAACTATTTCTTTTACAGGCGTTAAGAATACCTCACTCTATATGGCTTTAATCGTAAATCAATGATACATCGTCCACTTTAGTTAACATTAAAGGGAAACATCAGCGGTAAAAAAATGGTTGAGTTAGCCTGCACCTGGCTATTATTTACTAACGCCATTCCTCCATCGGGTTGTACGCAACCAGATATTGTAATCCGTTAACATGAATAGCTTTCAAAGTAACAGGTTCTGTGAGCGGGAACGAGAGGGGGCCGTCTCAACCACGTTTAGCATTCGGGCGAGTTGCTCAATACCTGGTTCAACAGATACACTTACACGAAATTGTTTCTCAATCGCTATTTTATCGGCTTTATCAACCAATTTCAATTGCCATGGCTTATCTTGCTTAAAGCCATGTTCTATTGCTATGTTCCGTATATCAAACAGGTATTCCATTACTTGCGTGTTTCTAACTCCGTTTGTCTTCAATCTTTTTTCTTTTTATTAATTGATAAACTATCGCTTGATGCCGATTTTTTACCTGCCTGATAATCTGAAGTCAACTTATTACCGCCTACTGCGGGAGCCTTTTTTACGTTTTTACTACCTTTATCTTTACTCATGATTGTTTTTCGATTAATACCATTTCGTCGTGCGTTTTTTCAGGAAATCACTTCAGCAATTTCATAAAATTCTGTTTGTATATTCAAACCTTATTTGTGGACATCGAGATTAGAAAGCAACAAAAAAGCATCCGATTTTATCAATGGATGCTTAAGCGAATTTGATATTGTGATGATTAGATTACTTTAACATTGATCGCATTAAGACCTTTGCGGCCTTCTTCTACATCGTAAGCTACCTGGTCGTTATCGCGGATTTCGTCGATTAAACCTGTAACGTGCACGAAAATTTCACTTCTGTTGTCATTTTGTGAAATAAATCCAAAGCCTTTTGTGGCATTAAAAAATTTCACAGTTCCTTCTTTTTGCATTATATGTTTTTTAATAAGTAAGCAAGGTACAAATTAAATTCCGTTATTTATTTTTTATTTAAAATATTTAACAAAAAGTTAAATTGATTGCTGCATATCATTTAATCAATTTGAAGCCTAATGTACCTGGGAAATGGTGGTTTTTCGGATCAGACAGGCTGTTCGTCGCCGTCAACTGTCCGGGCTTGTATTTGGCGATATTTAGGCCCACTTTATAACAGGCGATACAAATTCCTTCATAGCCTTTAAACATTTTCCGGCAGATCCAGCTTTAACCTCTTTCATGTTTCCATTTCTTTTTCAAGCTGCTGTAAACTATATCGCCTTCTGCTGCTTGCCATCGTTTATAAAAGATGGCTGCTGCTGCCGCTTTCTCCGGCTCGCCAGTTCCCCGCTCCATTTGTGCATAATCATCCTCGGCATCATATTTTTTGCCGCCTTTGTAATTCGCATACCGGCGGGCACGGGTGTAACCCATCTGTAAATACTTGCGTGCCATGTCTGCCCCCACAAAATCACCGTTATCTATGTATGTTTCGAACAAATCGAATATCTTTTCGCTGATCTGTTCGGCGACTTCCTCGTTAAGAAAACGCCAATACTGCCCGATTTCACTTTTATAAGGTTCGCAGATCAGAACACCCTGTTCTCCCTTACCTACCCGGTACAACTCCGGGTGTTCCCGATAATTAATATCCGGCTTCCAGGCATAAGAAGACTTGTCAAAATCCAGGTAAGATGGCCGGTTAGTCATATCTAAAAGCGTACACAAAAAAAGCCGCCCGATTAGGCGGCTTTTTAAAATTATTAGTTCATTAGTTTTTAGCAGCATCGCGCAACGCCTTGATCTGGTCATGCGCGGCGTTGATCTCCGTAGCCTGACTGCTAACCGTTTGTACGGCTTCGGCCGGCAATTCGCCGCCGCTCAGGGCATCGTTGTAAGCTTTTTTGATCGCATCCTCACCGCGCTCTGCTTCTGAGAGGATACTGGCGCGGTCACTACCCCCGAAGATCGATTTCACATCAATCCAGGCACGGTGCAAAGTTCCGCCCACGCTATTTCCAGTTTCTACTTCTTCGGCGTCGCCAACCAATGCAGCTAACTCCTGGCCATTTTTGCGGCTTTGCTCGGCATAACCCTGGAACAACTCCTTCAGGTCAATGTTTTCGTCTTTAATATCCGCGATCGCTTTTTCAAAACCCGCTACACGGTCGTTGTTAATCTCGATCAGGTCGTTCAGTACGCCTGTTGCATTTGTTGTAGTTGCCATAATGTTTTTCTTTTTAGATAGGCTTCATACTGTCCCAATACCATGCCAAATATTGTCATCACCGGTATTTTAGCTAACACTATTAATGGAATAAAAGTTGTTGTATAGGCGCAGACAAACACAAAAATCATGGCAACTAAAAAGAAAAAGGATCCCTGCTGGTCAGGCTACACTAAAGAAGGAATGAAAAAGAAAGACGGCAAAACTGTACCGAATTGCGTCAAAGATTCTTCTAAAAAGGACTAATCAAGGTAAGGAATCATTTCCGGAGAACAGCATAGTCACTATAGAGATAGTACGTCATTCGGATACAACTCTCTTGATTATGCTTGAACAATAATGTCAGCAATAAGCTTCAGTAATTCATAATTTTAGATGTACTTTACCGACCCGCTTCATGCTGTTTGGCATAAACCAATTAGCAATTAGCAATTTACAAACACATAACGTAACATATCAGAAACATAATGCGCGTTAACAACAAGGTACTGATCTCCGGTGCAAGTATTGCTGGCCCTATACTGGCGTTTTGGCTTGCTAAATTCGGTTTTGATGTCACGATAGTGGAGCGTTCGAAATCACTAAGAATGGGTGGCCAAAATCTGGATATAAGGGGCGCTGGTCGTGCTGTTGCGAAAATGATGGGTATAGAAAAAGAGATCCTTGCTGCAAATACCGGGGAGATCGGCCTGCAGTTTGTTGATAGCGATAACAAGGTTAAGGCTGCCTTTCCGAGCGATGGTGCTGGTAGCTTTACCAGCGAAGCAGAAATTTTGCGGGGCGACCTTGTTAATATACTATACAACCATACGAAAGATGACGTGAAATATGTTTTTGGTAAGCATATAACAGCAATTGACCAGAGCGATAGCAAAGTTAATGTAACCTTTAGTGATGATACCAAGGAGGTATATGATTTGCTAATCGCCGCCGACGGCGTTCGGTCAACCACACGGGCTTTGATTTTTGGCGATGAGCCAAAAGTTAAATTTACCGGGCTATATAATGCCTGGTACACCATCCCTAAAACAGAGACAGATACCCGGTGGGCCCGCTGGTACACGGCAACAGGATCAAGGGTTATGTTGATCCGGCCGGATAATCATGGTACGGTCCGGGCATCATTCAGTTTTCTTTCAGATGACGCCGACATACAAAAGTTATCAGCAGGCGAACAAAAAAAGATCCTGAAAGAAAAACTGTCGGGTGCCGGATGGGAAGAAAAGCGTTTGACAGAAGAGATCGAAAAAAGCGATGATGTGTATTTCGACGGAATCAGTCAGATTCATGCCCCAAGATGGTTCAATGGTCGTACAGGGATGATCGGGGATGCGGCTTATTGTCCCACTCCCTTAACAGGTATGGGTACAACATTGGCTATTGTTGGCGCTTATTTGTTAGCTGGAGAACTGTCCCGGCATAGTAAGCATGAAGACGCCTTCCTCGCCTATGAAAAACGCATGCGCCCCTTTGTTGAAAAAGTTCAAAGTCTGCCGCCTGGAGTTCCGTGGCTTGCACATCCAAAATCTAAATTCGGCGTAGCTGTAGTTAATACGGTAGCGGGAATATTGGCAAGCAGTTTTGTAAAAAGAATCGGTAGGCTTTTTGCAAGTAAAAACAAAGATGTGACAAAAGATGAAATTGAGCTACCTGATTTTAAAACCGTTTAATAAATAATACCATACCTTAATTTTATAATTCATCATCCAATAGTCGCTCCACAAAAGCATAGCTGCGTTTATGCTGCCATGGGCCACCCAGATACTGCCAAATGTCTATACCAAGGATGTCAACTGAAAATGGTTCAAAGCTAACGGAGAGCTCCTTTATCAGCGCACGCGTCCGCTCAGGCGTAGTTTTATTCATAATGGTAATATGGGGCCGGAAGCCCTGCAAGTCCTGGGGTATCAGTTTATTTTTAAAATGGGTACTTAATAATTTATGTAATAAATTTAGTTCTGAACTCTCCGCCCGGTACGCGACACCCGCACCCAGATTCATCAGGCCGACAATATTCAACGAAAAAGGTTCATAAGCAAAGTCCTCCAATACTTTATAGGTTTCCGACTCATTTGGCAACTGATGAAAAAGCATTAAATGAGCTTCTAAATGATTTCGTTCGGGCGGGAAATATAATTGTCGTTTAATATTAAAAAAGCCCTGGCTCTTTTCATCCAACTTCAGCGTTAATATCAACGGTTTTCCCTGCATTTTTCTGAACAATATTTCACCTCATCCCATACCCTATCCCATTTTTTACGCCAGGTAAAAGGCCTGCCGCAGGTCAGGCAGATTTTTTGAGGCGGGTTCTGCTTTTTAACTCCTTTCACAAATCGAACTGTAGTTTAATGGCATCAAATGTTGTACTGTCTTCCCAAGCCATTTCTATAATACGATCAATGTCAACTATATTCAAACTCATGGTATCATTCAATTTAAAAGACTAATTTCATTTGCCAGGGTTCTGAGATCTTCTTTGCTTACAATCGTTTTCTTTTCATGGTGTTCCAGATGAAAATCTTCCAGCTTTTGTAAAAGGTATTGTAATGTGAATTTTTCGGCCACAGTTAATTTGCCGGTAATGATCTTGCCTACATAATTAGTATGTTCAAATACCCTGTATAATAAAGCCTTCCCTTCATCGGTAATGGCAACGTGCTTACTGCGTTTATCTTTCTCATGGTCCCATTGCCTTACCAGGCCTGAAGCGCTCAGCCGCCTGATCACTTCAGTGCCCGATGTTTTTTCCTGCAGATTATAACCGATCAGTTCCGACTTTGATAAATGATCATGTGTAAGTAAAATAGCCAACGCGGTAAAATCTTCGCCGGTTTGCAGGGGGGTACCATCCAAAGCCTTTTTGATATAAAATTTAGCATAACGGCTCATGAAAACAAATAAACGGCCGATGTTATTCTCCAGCTGATAAGCGATCTCTAATGCAGCGCTATCATTTTCGCCAAACCTCACCTCGCTACTGGTATTGCTATCGGTAGCGTTGCCCACCTTATTCAATAAAAAACCGGTAAAATCCTGGATGGAAGTTTCCCTACCCTGGTTTTCTTCCTCAAGTTCCGCTACGAGGTTTATTAGTTGATGAATGAGTTGGTATGATTTCATGATTTGGAAATTAAATTATCGGCAGATCGTCCAAATTTAGTTTCTTTTAACGAGTTCCGGGTTTTGCGCTTTAAAAGTGGCATAAGCAGCATGGTAAACCTTTTTGTTGTCCCCTTCTGGTTTAAAGCTTTTCAACAGGTTCATCGTCTTTATTAAGGTCAGCTTATATCGGGGCAAGTCCGGAGCATTTATCGCCAGCTTATCCGCTATCTCTTGTCCAAGCAGGTAGCGCATTAAGCCCAGGATATCTTCGGCGGTGGCTTTACTTTTATTAACAGACATGATGTGCGCTGTTAGCGAAGAAGTTAATTCTCGCCCTTGAGTTGAAGTTTTAAACTGGCGCTTTTTAATGCTGTTATCTAATAGTTGTGCCATTTTGGAGCTTTCGGGGATCAAGTCCTTGTCTAATCCTGTCAAATATCCAACCACTGCCCAGATGTGCATAAAGGCTGCCTGGTCGTCCTGGCTCACGCTAAAACCGAGCAACCGTAAGCCACGGATGACGATGAGTGAAAATGAAAGATTAGTTCCGGCCATATCTTCCTGATTGATAGGAACTCCCCAGGATTGATCCCAATGTCCGTTTGCCAGGGTGTAGTGACGAACAGCGGCATGCATGATACGTACTTTTAGTATTTCTTCGTAAGCATTCCCATTTTTTCCGAAAGCATCAGGCCCCATCACTTCCCAAACAAAAACAGCGGTGTCATAAAGCCGTTTGGTGGTTTGCTTCCGGATCAGTTCTGACAGATACAATACCATTGCACCGTTGGCCGCTGTGTAGCAATACGGCAAGGATAATAAACCAAGCAAACTCATGATGGTGGTTGAATGCCTGGCATAAAAAGCTGCCCCTTTCTTCATTAAACGGGGTTCAGCCCAGGACGGTAGATTGCCGGCTTTATTGACAATCTCGAAATCCGGAAAAATATCCTTTAAACTATTTAAATGTTCCGGGCCCGACTTTCCGGCCATCCATTCCTGTAACTGCTTTTTCTTTAGCTCATCAGCAAACGCATAACTTATAAAAGCATCCGCCTTCGGATCACCCGACAGCCGTTTGAGGTCTAAAAAGTCATTAGTATATAAATTGTGACCGCTCATTTCCGCGTGTTTTCTATAACTAATTTAAGGCTTCATTTAATTCTTTTAAGATATCTTCCTCGATAGTCCGCTTGTTTTCATCAGAAAACGCAGACAGGTCAACGTCAGGAAAATAAGTCCGGTTCAATTCCTGATAATCTGCATTCACATCCCGGAGAAAATTCACTTTTTGGAAAGCCGAACTCAGTTTCATGGCGGGTATTTTAAGCGTTCAAATTCTTCTCCGTTACCATTGGTAAATACATGTAAACACAAAACCTTAACCTTTATAAACATGATAACCTATTGGCAACCGATCTATATAATAAGTATAATACAATATTGAATTATAATTGTTTTTTAACAACGATTATGTACTAAATTCACTGCAAATTACTTCACTACACTACAACCAACCAGGCAATCATTTTTTTAAAATGGATTTATTGATCCATCTGATTCGATTAGATAAAATTCTGTTTCCGTTTATGAGTTAACCTCACCCGGAATTCCCAAGGAACCTGTTGCTTTTGCCGGAGCTTTAGTGTTATTCATCGTCACATGCCTTTGCATGGTGTTGGTTTGTTCTTATCACCCTGCAATTTGGTGGCATCATAGTTGACAATATCAATGAAAAACTTATGGGCACGATCAAAACTTTTTTATTAGGCGCAGGAACAGCTTACGCTATCTACTTCATTACCAGGAAACGAAAAGACGGAACCTCAATACTGGACGAGTTATTGGACAATCCTTCCTTATATATGAACAAGGCGAAGGATTACGCAATAGCAGAAATGATATATACGGTAAAACAAAAATTAAGGTAATACTTTGGATATACAACAATTCAGGAGACTCCCGTTTTATCTAAAACTGGCAGCCGTACTGTTCAGCCTGATCGCATTGGTTTGGATCGTGATTATAGCAAAGGAAATCCTTTCGCCATTAATATTTTCCTGTCTGTTTTCCATTTTATTACTCCCTTTTGCCGCTTTTCTGGAAAATAAGCTCCGGATACCGCGCAGTGCAGCATCGATGCTGGCGGTTTTAAGCCTGCTGGCTTGTATCGGCGGATTGCTTTATGTGATCGGTTCCCAGGTATCAGACCTTGCAAGTGACTGGCCACAGTTCCAGAATCAACTACATAAAACGCAAAATGACGTTATGGAGTGGATCGGATCCAGTTTTCATGTCACGCGGCACAAGCAACTTACTTTCGTAACAAATACCACTAACAAAGTAGTTGCCTCCGGGGGATCGGTCGTAGGCGCAACATTGTTATCCTTGTCGGGGATGCTGCTATTTTTAGTTTTTACTTTCATATACACCTTTTTCTTTTTGCTTTACCGCAAACTGATCATGCGTTTTTTGGAATCGGTTTTTGAAGAAGATAACAAAAAAGTGGTGCATGACATAATTGAAAAAGTGCAGTTTATGATCCGTAAATATATCACAGGACTTCTGATCGAAATGGTCATTGTGGCTACAGTGGTTAGTGTTGCGTTTATGATCCTGGGAGTGAAGTATGCTATCTTGCTGGGTTTGATCACTGGCCTGTTCAACATCATACCTTATATGGGATATTCACAGCACTGGTGTTAAGCGCCGCCGTTACCTTCGCTACGTCGCCGGAACAAATAACGGTGATTTATGTGATAATTACCATGGTGGTCACACATCTTATCGACAGCAATATATTGTTGCCATTGGTTGTGGGCTCTAAAGTCCGGATCAATGCGTTGATCACAGTATTGGGCGTGATTATTGGTGAAATGGTCTGGGGTATCCCGGGAATGTTCTTATCCATACCCGTAATAGCGGTATTGAAAATTATATTTGACCGGGTTGAAAGCCTCAAAGCGTGGGGCATCATACTTGGAGATGAGGAGCCAAAGCAAAACCGGCTGGCAAAAAAACTAACGGTAAGGAAAAAACCAGTCGCAACGTGATTCGTCGTCCTTGTTCAAGTACCAGGCGAAGCCAATTTTTTCCCGACTATTCCATAACGTGAAGGTTCTTCGATATTTTATAGGGGATCCAAAAAGATATAACCGTTCCCTGATTCACTTCGCTTTGGAGGGAGATCTCGCCGCCCTGACCCTGGATCAATTCGCGACACAGATACAACCCCAGGCCGGTGCCGGGCTTTTGCCCTCCAGCCTGATAATATGGCGTGAACAACTGCGCCTGCCTGTTTGCAGGAATACCCGAGCCTGTATCACTAACCAACACGTTTAGCTGGTGACCGGGACCCTGTTCTACAAGTTGAGCTGTCACTGAGACGTTTCCCTGATCAGTATATTTAATGGCATTGCTTAATAAATTCAACAAGACTTGTTTAAGACGAAAACTATCACCCTCAACAATGGTGTCAGCCTGCTCATTCCATAATAATTTCAATTGCAGGTTTTTATTTTCAGCCATAAAACGCATTGCTTCAATTGATTCGGCTATAGCTTCTCCTGGTTTAAAAGGCCCGCTTTGCCGCGTTTCCGCATAGCCCTGCTCCAGCTTGCTGGCATCTAATACATTATTGATCGTTTCCAATACAAGGCCTGAGGCCAGCGTGATTGCCCCCAGCTTCTGTTCCTGTTGCGCTGACAATACTGTTTTTTTCATTGTAAAAACCGCACCGTTGATCGCCATTAACTTATTACGGATCTCATGGCTCATAATGGCCAGGATCTCAGATTTTTGACCGGCCAACCGTACAGCACGGCTATTTTCCACGCGTATCCGCCGTTCCGCCCAACCGGCACGGCGTACATAGATCACCAGTAAAACGATAAAGATCAAAACAGCCACAAGCGAGATGCCGGTAAACGTATTCAGGTCGCGTGTTGCTGAAGCATAAGCTTTTAAAGTCGCTTCCCTGCTTTGTTCATAAGCAATTTGGTCAATATCCTGTAGCTGCCGCGTCAATTGCCGCAGTTGGTTCAACAAATTAAGGTTAGCTGTTACCAGGGCCTGTCCGGACAATGCCATCCGTCCATACTGCGAGCCGAGTTCGGCCAGCAATCGTTTTGCTGCTACATTCGAAAGGCCGGCCTTTTCGCGTTGACGCTGGCGTACCGTGAGTACTTTCACCGATTGCGTGGTATGAAACGCATCTTTTAGCCTGCGCAGCAAACTGTTTTTTACTGTTTCTTTTTTGGTGGTTACGATTGTATCGGCACTAACGTGCACAGATGACGAGTGTTGGAGATCTCCCCGGTTATGAATGCGGTCAAAAGTAGTGACCCGTAGCAATGAATCAAAATTTTTCCTGAGGCCGAATAACTGTCTCGATAAATCAAGTTTTTGCTGCAACTTTTGTTCCAGTTGCCTGCGGCTTTCCGGTAGGGAGCTGTCCCCACCCTGCCGGTAATGATCAATGATCAAATTCATTCCGCGAAAGATCGTATCCAATCGCCGCTGATAAATAGCCAGATCGGCCGGACTTCCGTCAGCCGCAGCTTTCTGAAAATTGTTCTCCGCAACGTCCAGATCTACCAAAAGCGCGGTGATCCCCTGGCGGTAAGAAGGCGTTTTTAATTGCTCACCTAATTTATCGAGCTTATGTGTTATCGCGCGCCTCAAAACAAAAGATCCTGTTGTCACCAAAAAGGTGAACAACAGGAAAATAATAAAAACCCGGTTAATTACCCCTGAAAAATTCCCTGCCTTTGTTGCCATGTGTTGATTGACATTGAACAGTTATATCCTTCATAAAGTTTCAGACCTGATCTTGCTGCAGCTTTACGATCTTTTCTCTGGTCTTTTCGATATCTTTATTTAGGTCTTTGATCTTTTTCTGGTCTTTTTTTACTTTATTATCAGCATCTTCCGCATCGCCTGTTTCATTCGCCGCCTTTTTTGCTGCCTTGGCCGCTTTACGCGCGTCACCGGTATCACCGCCTACAGCTGAAGAGGCTTCGCTTCGGCTTTTTTCCTGTGCTTTACTTGAACTTTTGGATGCTTCTTCGGCAGCAGCCTGCTCATCAGGCAAACGGTTTTGAACTTTGGTCAGTTCCGCCTGCAGATCGGTCAGCTTTTCATTTAATTTGCGTAGCTGATTGTTGATCTTAACCGTATCACGTTTGGTAGAATCATTTTTTTCAGCGGCCCGGGCAAAGGTTCCTAAACCAAGCATCAGGGCAATCATTATTATCTTTTTCATGGTCGTTCATTTAAAATGTACTCAAATGAACGCCATCGATAATTAGTTGGCAAGCCGCTTCGACGAAAACGAATTTCGGGCCGACGAAAACAAGCTATCATCCGTTAGAGCCATTCGCGAAACTCCGCCTTGAATGCCTCGCGGTATTGTTCGGTGACCGGAATAATGGTTTTTCCGAACCGAATGGTTAAATGCTGAATTTGTTCGATCTTGTCAAGGTTCACAATAAAAGAACGGTGCACACGCATGAAGCGTTTTCCGGAAAGACGCTCTTCCATAGCTTTTAGCGTAGATAAAGCTACTATCGTCTGGTCGCCGGTAAATACTTTGACGTAGTCCTTAAAACTTTCGATGTAACAGATCTCTCTGATATTTACGCGGATCAGGTCATGTTCCACTTTTAAAAACAAATATTCATCAGCTCGCGAAGTTTTAGCCACATTCGTCAACGTCCGCACTTTGGCGACAGCCCGGTAAAAGTCTTCATAGGAAAACGGTTTGACCAGGTAATCTACAGCATCCACTTTATAACCATCAACGGCATAATCCCGGGAGCCGCTGATAAGGATTACGCGTGGTATATGCTCCCTTGGCAAGTCTTTCAAGGTACTGGCAAAAGTAACCCCATCAATCCCAGGCAAATTGATATCCAGCACCAGTAAACCGATACCGCCTGACTCCAGCCTGTTCAACGCCCCGGGAGCATTGTCGTAGGATCCTGCCAAATGCAAAAAGGGGATTTGATCTACCATTTCGCATACATAGGCATTTACATCCGGATCATCATCAATTACCAGGCAGTTAAGTAGTTGTTCCATCAGGCTAAGATACAATGGGTCGCGATCCTTTCCAATTAAGATATAGGGTTGATCATAGCAGATTTACGATAGGCATTATTTGAGCCAAATTATCTACGGGCTTCCTGTGGCTGCTGATTTACTGAAGCCAATTCTTGGTTCGTAGCGGTCAGTTCTTCATTGGTTGCAGCCATTTCTTCGTTTATAGCTTGCAATTCTTCTGAAACCGTGTCCGTCAAGTTCGTTTATTATTTCCCAATCCACGCTCACGCTATATATCATATCAGATGTGGCGGTTACCAATGCCCTGAGGCGTTGTTCACTGGCAGAAATCGCTTTACGTTCTTTAACCTGCCATATGTTATCCAGCACCCAAACAGCTAATTTGGTCACTTTACCGGTCTTGTCCTTTACAGGCACGTAAAAAGGTCAAAACGATGATTTCCCCACAACCATCGCTGATCAGCATCAGCTCCGCTTCTTCCGCGTAGTAGGCTTCACCGGTTTGCACCACGCCAACCATCGCAGCTTAATAATATGTCCGGGCTTCCGCAAAGGTTTCCCAGTACCACTTGCCTATAATGGCTTCTTTAGGCTTACCTGCAATTTCCAGGAACTTATCATTGAGCATTTCAGCTTGAAAGTAAACGCATCCAAAATGCAAATGCCTATCGGGGTGCCTTGTACGATCACGTGTAACTGCTTATTATCCTGTAAATTCATTATGCTCAAAAATCTGAAAAATAGGAAATTTGTTTGATTGTAAAACTGCTATATTTACTTATAATTCACTGGCATTGAAGAAGAGAATATTGATCATTGAGAACGACCAGGATATCCGGAATATCGTGGAACTCATTTTAGAAGAGCAGGGATTTGAAACGCTAAGTATTCCTGAGCCGGCTGATCTCGCTGAAATCAGCTCATTCAAACCTGATCTGATCTTGCTTGACGAGTTCATCAACAATAAACCTGGCCATCGCTTGTGCCGCAAGATCAAACAGGTGCCAGACCTCGCGGTTACCCCTGTAATTATCCTTTCAACAGCTAATGATATTGAGCTGATTGTTGAAGAATGCGGGGCCAACGACCATATCCGTAAACCTTTTGATATAGAAGACCTGATCAATAAAGTAATTCGGCTCCTTAGCTACAAGCCATTAACTCATATCGGAGTATAGATTACTGCACTGAACCGATTAACAAACAACTCAACCCGGTTTCAAAATCCTTATTTTACTACAAACTGTGCTAAATATGAGGCTATTGCAATTGATCTTTTACCTTGCTTAGCAATACGTCGATATCAAAAGGTTTCGGAATAAAATCGTTTGGAGCTCCTTTTTGATTTAATGAATCCGAAAGGTTGTGCGTACCAGAGATCAGGATTACCGGTATATGGTGTGTGTTTTCATCTTCCTTTAATTTGCTGCAGATTACCCGGCCATCCATATCGGCCAGCATAACATCCATCAATACGAGATCTGGGTTGAACTCGCTGATCACAGCTTTCACCTGTTCTCCAGTAGAAAGTGTTTTCACTTCAAAACCACTATCGGTCAGCAAGTAGGATACCACATCCAAAATGTCCTGGTCATCATCCAGGATGAGTATTCGCTTGCCCATAGAGTTATATATTTATTTGGTTAGCACAATGCGAATACGATGCCAGTAAAGCACGCACTCACATAATATTGAATAAGGATTATTAAATGTATCTTTGTGATGTTCAGCTATGATAGAAAAAGAGTTGCCGGTTCCGGAGAATGAAGCTGAAAGGCTGATCGCATTACAATCTTACGATATTATCGATAGCGGTGAGGAAAAGGATTTCGACACTATAGCCTCTATAGCGTCTGCCATTTGCGGTACACCGATCTCGCTGATCACTTTCATTGACGAAAAACGCCAGTGGTTTAAATCACATATCGGGACTGACCTAACTGAAAATTTCCGTGACCTTTCTTTTTGTACCTATACTATTGCGGCACCCGATGAGATACTGATCGTACCGGATGCTTTACAGGATGAGCGTTTTGCAGATAATCCAGTAGTGACGGAAGCGAATGTTACTTTCTACGCGGGCGTGCCTCTCGTTAATGAAGATGGGTATGCTTTAGGTACCTTATGTGTGCTTGATCAGCAGTCGCATGATTTTAGCCAGGGACAAATTGATGCGCTAAAAGCGCTGGCCAAACAGGTAGTAGATAAAATTGAACTGCAGCGTAAAGTGTCGTTACTTGAAAAAACCAACCAAGAGCTATTGAACGCGAATGTGTTGATCCAGAAGTTCGCCTCGATGGCCGCCCACGATATTAAAAACCCGCTGAGCAGCATTAAGCTGACCTCGCAGGCCCTTCGTACCAGAAAGGAAATTACCATGAGCGAAAACTGCTTACGACTGGTGAATATGAACATCGCTGCAACAGATAACCTGTTGCTACTGGTTGACGAAATGATGGCTTACTCTAACAAACCAGCCTTATTACTTGAAAAGCGGCAGGAGTTTGAACTCAATGCTTTAACAAACAGAATAGTAAGCTTGCTGACAGTACCGGATAGTATCCGTATAGACATACCATCGGCTAAGCAAATGGTAAACTTTTCGATTGTTGCTATGGAACAGATCCTGATCAACCTGCTGAGTAATGCAATCCGCTACAATGACAAACCAGAGGGCTGGATAAAAATACGCTTTGCCGAAGATGTGGAGTTCTATCACTTGGAAATAGAAGATAACGGCATGGGTATCCCAAAGGCTTACCTCGAAAAAATATTTGCGAATAACTTTACGCTCAACGTGGCCGACAGGTTTAATAATAAAGGGTCAGGTATTGGATTGGCTACGGTAAAAGATTTGCTTTATCTGCTCAACAGTACAATTATTTTAGAGTCAAGTATTGGACTGGGATCTGTTTTCAAAGTTCGTTTAAAAAAATAACAGTTAGGTCAACTATAGCCTTTTGCATTCACAGGTCTATTTCTAACACTTTGGCTAAGTTAACAAGCTTTAGATAACATCTAAGAGTGCATTTGTATGTTCCCGCATACTTGACCATACCATTCCGTGCTTTTTAGAGTAACGAGTTGTGTAATTGCATATTAAGTTAATTGTTTAATTCAGAAAGATAAGTTGGTCAATTTTAACCAAGCCCGAGAATTTAAAATATCTCATTGCTACCCGATATCATTCCTTTTCTTTGTCTACATTTTCACTATAATAGTTGCTTAACACATCTATAAATCCTATTTTTAATAAACTAAGTAACATAGTAAGGTCTATTAGTAGCCATTTGGTGAGCACAGTGAGCGGTGTCAAAAGCCAAAATAGTGATATTGAAATTGAGCCTATTACGTGATTTTCACGCTCCCTCAGGATATGATTCTAATAAACCGATGACGATAAATATTATCGTCATCATAATTTCTGCGCTTTCCGAGACAATGTATAGATATCTGCCTTTGGGGTTCGGTTCTACAGACTATCTATTCATTATTCTTTATAAAGTCTACGGACACCTCGATCATTCAATGATATCTTATATTGTAAATTCATTCAATTAACGACCCGTAATTTTTCAGAAAGAAAAACAGCCTTTACGATATCCTAAAGGCTGTATCGTGCACCCAAATGGGCTCGAGCCATTTTTAAGCGGCCTAAAATCGTTTAACTCTATATCAATAGAATGAAACTATATCAAGCCATTCCATTGATTGTTGCCCTGAGCTGGAGTCGAATGGGCATAACTTCCGACGGGTGTTTGAAACCAGCATATTTGTCAATTCTTTATCTTCTTTTCGTAAGTATCTATATTTAAAAATAGTTATATCTTTGTTAAGTAAGCACAAGCGATTTGATTATTTTAAGGTGATCCATTAGGTGACCTGTAATTGAATAAAAACACAAAGTATTGATTTACAGCGGACGTTGGACGGGATATTGTTCCCTAACTCTCCGCATCAAGTGAACAAAGTTTTTGTAAAACGCCTCAAATCATAGGATTTGGGGCGTTTCTTGTTTACAAGCAACGCACCCGACTCAATACTCTATTTTGAGGATTAGTCGGAAAATTTCTTGGGGGGGGCGGGATAGAAAAAGCGTACGCTTTGTGTTTATCAACCTATGAAAATGAGTCCTTTCTAAATAAAGATTGATAAACAATAATGTAGCTGTTTATATAAATGCCGGCAGGTATTTAATTGCCGGCATTTATATTGACTTACGAGAATTAAAGAAGTCCGGACAAAGCTCACCAACTATCGTGAATTTTGTTTAGTGTTTTAGGTGTTTCACAATTATCAAATATCCCAATGCCAGAATATGCCACCAAACAGTCGCCACATATTAATCGTGCGAATTTAGAAATTCATAGCCGGTGCAATTATCGCGAATTAGCAACAATAAAGTCTTTGATAACTTGTGCACTGATTAAGATAGAATTTGCTCTGCTAAAGCGCGCTATATTAATACCTACGAAGTTATGCTGCGCATCGAATGCCGGGCCGCCGCATTGTTCGGGGCGCAAGATCAGGTCGGTGCTATAAATATTCCTGAACCCATCATTACGCAGGCTTCGGCCACCGGCAAAATGGTATGCCGGATGCTCATGAAGCATTAAGGGCGGATAAGTGAGTACGATGCTCTTTAGCAGGTTTTCTGATCCCCTTTGTAGTTTGAGTTTCAACGTGTCGCCCGGCCAATGCGCGTTTAATGAGTCATTCAGGCCAGGTATTATGTCACCAGAGCGAATATCATGCTGCGCCGCCGGTGAACCGGGCCTAACAAAATAAATTTTTTCCGGTATGCTGCCATGTAGAGGTGTGGCACCTAAAAATCCTGCACTGTTAATTTTCCGAAGCCCGATCGGGCCACCACTGATTATGCCCGTCACTACTGAATCTATTAAGGGTGCAAATAAAACATCCCCGGGATTCGGGTTCATGGCCTGCTTAATTTTTAAACCTCTAAGCTTTTGCGCAGGCCGGATCAGCACAAGGTCATGCTCTTTGTCCCGTGCTATGACTATGCCCGGTTTCCCGAGAATTAAAACAGAATCACCAACTATTGAACTCTTTGAAACTACAAACGATTGGATCACCGTTCCAAGCGCTGTTTGCGCTTTACCATTTAACCGACTCTTGACGCTGACAAAAGTACCGGTGTAAGTTCCGGCCTGGGGCCAGGTAAACTCGATGGTTTTGTTATCTTTCTGGACAGCATCTGCCTGCTCTGGCCAGCTTCGGTAAACAAGCGGTTGCTGAAGCGCCGACCAATATTTTTGGTACAAATTTACGGGTACATCATAATTTTCCGATTCCGGGATTCCGATTGCACTGTGTAACCCTATGAGTTCTCCGCCTAAATTGAAGAGCGGGCCGCCGGAATCACCAGGTTCCATCAAGGCCGTTGACCGGATAAATCCGCGGCTATTTAATGGTTCGATAACCTTGCCAAGGCGAACAGTGGGTTGTTGCTGATCGAGGCTTTCAGGGTAGGCAATGCTAAGACAGGGTTGGTCTTTATGTACATCAGCTAAACTTATCAGTGCTTCAGGATAGTTTGCGCCTTTCAAAATCTTCATGAGCGCTACGTCAGGCCGTGTCTTATCTTCCGACAATTCGATCTTTCCAAGTGCCTGCGCAATGGCTTCTCCGCCATTAGGAAAAAAGACTTTGTACGTATTGCCCGGCGTAATAACGTGGGCTGCTGTAAGGATATAATTTCCTTTCACCACTACTCCGCTGAACTGTGCACTGGTGCGCTGCTGTTGCAGGGTATCGAAACCCCACATACGGACACAGGCAGGTTTAGCTTTAGTTATTATTGATTTAAGATCCTGTGCCGCTGCATAACGCGTAGTTACAAAACAGCACAGGATCAGTAGAAACCTTGCGTTCATTTTAATTCTTAAAAATTTCGGCCAGCTTTTTATTCAGGTCTTCGCCACGCAGGTTCGTGCTGATGAGTTTACCGTCCCGGTCTACCAGGAAAGTAGCGGGTATACCTGAAACGCCGTAAAGGCGGGCGACGCTGTTGTTTCCACCATTCAGATCGCTTACTTGTGCCCATGCCATGCCTTCCTGTTGTATTGCCTTTAACCATTTATCACGACTGCTGTCCAACGATACAGACAGTATCTCGAAACCTTTATCCTTATACATTTTATACTGGCTCAACAAGTTTGGAATTTCCTGGCGGCAAGGCGAACACCAACTGGCCCAAAAATCAATCAGTACGATCTTGCCCTTATAGCTGGTTAAAGACACAGCTTTACCTGCCGTATTTACTTGCGTAAAAATTGGTGCCGCCGCTCCAATTTTGAGTCGGTAATGCGCTTCAATAAACCCTTTGATGGTTTTACCATTATCTGTTGCCTGAATTGCTGGACTAAAGGTTTTGAACACATCTTCGGCTATCGTAACGGTTTTGTCATTGGCTGCTGTACCGAACAGCGCAACCGGTGCAAAATACGAATACGGATGTGTTTTGGCGAACTCCAGGTTTTTGGCTTGAAAATCGGCAATCATTTTAAAGTGGTGGCGGGTCACCTGGTTGGTGAACGCGGTATCGTTGGCAAGTTCGGGTGCTGCAGCAATCTCGGCGTTAGAAATATGGTCGATATCCCAGGGCATCGGGCCTACCGCTTTCACATAGGCAGAATATTCATCATAAGTTTTAGAGCCGGTCATTTGTGCGTTAGCCAAAGAGTCTTTAGAAGCGATGTTTAGTGTTTCGTTGGCAAAGTTAAAATAGATAACATCCCCGCCATGTGTAGCGATTTCGCGCCCAAGGCCTTTATGATCAAGCGCCAGCCGCACTGAACTATAGGGGTTCATCTGACCGGTAAAATGAAAGGTTCCGTTGGCCATTGTGGTCGAATCTTCATGCCCCTTACCGTCTGTCATAAAGCTTAGATAAACTTTTTTACCGTCGAGATTACCAATTTGCCCATTAATAGTAAAGTGGGATGTTTGTGCAGCAGCATTTAATGCAGCCATGCTTAAAATAATGTTTAATAGTTTTTTCATAACATTTTTATAAATTCAATATGGATCAAAGTGTGAAATATCCTCAGGTATGGTTGGATATGCCCTTAATTGGCATGGTGCCTGCCGGGCTCCATATCTTAGTCTTTAGTACATGATCGCTAAAAACGAAAAGAGCCCATCTGAAATGAAACTTTTTTTATATTTTGATTAGCAGCGCGTGAACTTCAACGCCGGTTCAATAATTTTCGAGCTTTTTTTCGCTAATTAAAACTTATAAGCGTGCTTTTACGGGCACCCGGCGAGCAGGTAGATTAATTTCATCAAAAATTAAATTCTGTAGGGCTTAACGCTTATCGGTATGTCAAAATTTGGCAGGCTGTAATGGTTAATGCTAAAATCAATTTATTAAGCCAAATGGGGTAAAGAGCCGAATTTCGTGTAGATAAATATTGAACAGCGTAGATTAATGATCTGAGTTACAAAAGCCTCGATACATCAATATGTTCGAGTCCTCAAATAGCTGAGGGCCCGAACATGGGAGCTAAAAACCCTGACACGACCCAATGCATTCTGCATTGGGTCGTGTCAGGGTTGGATAAATAAGGACAAATTTCCTCAAAAAGCACCCGGGCCGGGCCTAAACAGATAACTGCCGTTCTTCCCTGCGTTTTGCCGATGACTGATCTTCCGATTCGCCGCGCTTCCAGTAAGATACCACGGAAAACGTTTCGGACGGCCAGGCCAGTTCATTTCTGAAATAGTTTTTCAGGTTCTTAGCCGTATCGTATTCGGCTGCTACGAAAACAAACCGGTTTCCTCCAGAAAATTCCATGTTCCGCACTAAAGCTGCAAGGTCGCTGTTTTGTTCAGGCTCTGAATTGTATACCCAGCGGGTAGCTAAATGCGCTTCGGAGCATAACTTTAATTCGTCTTCTTTACCGGGAATTTCCATAATTACCTGTACCTGCACGTTCGCTGGCAGCTGTTCCAGCATCGCGCCGATAACGGGCAGGGCTGTACTATCGCCAATGAACAGGTACTCATCAACTTCAGGAAAAAGAGGCCTCCGGCCCTCCTTCATCCCAATAGCAAGGCGATCACCGGGAGATGTACGATTGGCCCAGGCTGATGCCGGCCCGTTATCACCATGCGCAACAAAATCCACCCACAGTTCTTTTTCGACAAAGTCGATATGCCTGGTGGTATAAGTACGCCTTGTTTCATCCGGAAAAAAGAGCTTATTATGCCCTCCAGTCTGCACATTACTGAATAATTCCAATTGCTCATCATTCATCGCAAATTTAACACGGATATAATGTGGCGTCAGAAAAGTCTTCTCTTTGACCGTAAAAACGGATTGAACCCCCTTTCTCATAATCCCATCTATTTTATTTTTTGACATTTTGTTTTCTTTTGAGACCACAAATTTCAGCAAGCCTTGCCGGTAATAAAATAGCAACAACACGGTGGTCATAGGACAATTCGCGGCTTTTTAACCAAATTACGTCACCAGTATTCAAGGTTGATCTGGGGCTATCAATGTAATCCAGAATCTTTGCCTTTAAATTATCATCATACTGAGATGCAGGAAGGGCTCCAGTTTACAAAATGTGGATTTACTTGATAGTTAAGGGCAATTTAAAGAAATGTAACCTGCTGGCCTGATTCAGCCCATGCATCAATCCCTCCCACTAAAGGGCGGATACGTTTCAGGCCAATTTTGCGTAATTTCTCTGCATATCTTGCAGCAGTTATTTCATTTGGACACGAGCAGTAAATAACGATTTCCTTGTGTTCTGCATATCGATCAGCAATATCATTAAGACTGTTGTCGTCGATAAGGATAGAGCCCGGTATGAATCCATTTCTTGTACGCTGATCTATCGGACGCGCATCAAGTATCACCGGAGTTGATTTGCCGCCAATTAATTCTATTAAATCATTAACAGTTACTCTGTCCGTTTCAAACTGTCTGATAAGGCGATAGCGTCGAAACCATTTGAATAACAGGTACAAGCCAAATAAAACGACTACAAAAACACCTCCCAGTTTACCATAACGATTTAATGCAGAGATCAAACCGCCAACCTCATGCCGAAAAACCGCACCAAGCGCCACTGCCGCACCAAGGTACACAAGTGCTGCAATGGATGAAAAGAATACAAACAATGTTACCCGCATTGCATAAACGCCGGCAACAACCGGTGCGAGTGTTGATAGCCCGGGAACAAATTTCACAATAGTTAATGCTGGCGCACCGTAACGTTCAAAAATATCACCGGTACTGCGAACACAAGTATCTGGTGAAATGGAAATTTTACATAATTTCCCGAGGATACCTGTTCCGTATCTCTTCCCTGCAAAATATAAGATGAGGTCTCCTATTAACGTGCCCAGTGATCCGGTCAAGATCAATACGATGATATTAGTTTCGGTTAGTGGCGTAACAGCGGTAGTTACGATCAGCACAGCAAATGCAGGTAATGGCAGCCCTATACTCTGTAAAAGCGTAATGAGAAACACCAACCAGAGCCCGTAGGTTTGTACTAAATCAACTAATGTATTCATACTGGAGCTGCAGCTAAGATAAGGTACTTAATTTTATTGATTGACGATATTTTGCCGATTAATCAATATTTGACATCAAAAGTACGAACTGAAACCATTGTTCTTAAATTCGGCTGATTGGTTAATAGGTTAGCATATCGCACTCATTACTGCTTTTTAATCCAACTACCTGTTTATCTGCGATGTATAGTTTTCAACCTGGTTACTGTAACGGATAGCTCAAATTTCGTGTCTTATCAGTACGATGAAACAGAAATTTTTCCTTACGCTGCTTATTCTTTTTACAACTGTTATTGCCGCTTTTGCGCAGGATACGGTGCTACGCTCCCCTATTCACGGCAAACTGGATTCACTGCATTCAACAATCTTAAAACAGCAACGCCTAATCCAGGTGTTTTTGCCGTACGACTACAAACCGGGGGATAATAAAAAGTACGATGTGCTTTATGTGCTTGATGGTGGTAACTGGAATACAGGCCTCGTATCGCAAATACAGCGTTACGTGCAGGATCAGGGCTTTATGCCGCAAACCATCATTGTAAGTGTAATGGGGATAGACCGGAATGTAGAATTAACACCAACGCACCTGCCTAACTGGAAGGGTTCGGGAGGCGCTCCACAATTTCTGGCTTTCATAAAGAATGAGCTAATCCCTTTCATCAACCAGCACTACCCTTCTAATGGTGATAATACTTTGTGGGGGCATTCGCTCAGTGCCATGTTCACTATTTATGCGATGCTGAATGAGCCGGCGATATTCAAATCGTTTATTGCAGTTGATCCAAGCATGTGGTGGGATAATTCGCTGGTAGCAAAAATGGCTGCTGAAAAACTCAAATCGCTACCGCTTACAAATACTACATTATATATTGCCGGGCGGATGGGAGAAGCGATGAACGGAATGAAGATAGATACAATGGAAACTATCCTGAAACAATTTGCACCCGCAGGCTTAAAATGGAAAGTGCAACCGTACGATAAAGAGACACATAGCGCTGTGCGGTTTAAAGCTACCTATGACGGCTTAAAATTTACCTATGAAGGCATGACCCCAACACTGCTTTTTCACCCGATGAATGGAATTATACAAAAAGGTAAACCAATTAAGTTGTATATTGACGGAGACACGACGGGTGTACATTATACGCTGGACGGCTCTACTCCGGCAGTCGGTTCGGCATTGGTTGCACAACAACAAACGATCATTGCGCCAGGTACCGTTACTTACAGGGCTATGAGCAACAGGGCCCGTTATGATAAGGTCAGCACCGGCACTTTCACAGACGAAAAGCCCCCTGTGCCTGTAAAGAAAACCGGAAACTGGCAAAACGGAGGGTTCAGGTATGCTTACTATGAGGGCGACTGGTCTACCTTGCCTGATCTGAAAACGACGAAGCCTGTTAAAACAGGAATATTCAATAAAAACTTTAATTTGGACAGTCTGCCGCGCAAAAACCATTTTGCTTTGACCCTTGACGGTATGTTTGAGGCCAAAGAAGATGGATATTATATTTTCTTCCTTAATGCAGATAAAGGCTCCAGGCTGCTGATTGCCGGTAAACCCGTTATTGAATGGGATGGAGATTATAATAAACCTACCTATTCTTATATCATTCCGTTAAAAAAAGGCTTTTTCCCTTTCCGTATTGAGTACCTGCACCAACGACAGGATTTCAGGCTGGAAACAGGTTATGTTCCGCCCTCAAAAATTGCCCACATGGATGCCGGGCCAATACCTTTTGACCTGGAGTACAGCAGGCAGTGAAATATTGTCACAACTTATCGCATTAAGGTTATTTCGATAAGCTTATTTATCTCTCAAAATGATGCTTCAGGATATTTATTAAGATAAACATTCTGATAGATAATGATAATGTGATGCACTAACAGATTACCGGCAACTGGAACAAGAAGGCAATATCAATGCACAAGCTTTTGTGCCCGCATCACGTTATCTGCGCCCTGTAATAGCTTGCCCTTTAGTTTTGGGTTCAGGCGAGGATGGGCTTTGATATATAATTTAACCATCTCCGCCACTTCACCAGACTGGTAGTTTCCAAGTGTTACATTGATGAATGACTGAGGAAAAAAGATATCGCCGGTAGCTTGAATTTCTTCCAGGAGGCTCAAGCTTTGCGGAATGTATTTTATTGAGGCCGCCTGCCTTAGCGGATGATGGAGATACCCCAATGCGGATAATACCCATGCTTCTTTCTCCCTGTTTTTACGTTCCTTTAAACTACTGAAAAAATTATCGCGTACCTTAACATCCGGCGACAAAGCCGGCATCAGAAACTCCAGCCGCATTTTGCGGTCATTGTTTTTAACGCGTTCTTCCTGGCGTTTCAACACCTGTGTAAGGGTGTCGCTCCGCAGGGCGATACCAAGGGCCATGCCGGTATAATCGTCTTCTGCCAATTTTACTCCATCAGGAGGTACCTGGCTTTCCCAGATGTCGCAGATGCGTTTTATAGCAGCCCGGCTTTGGTAAATATTTTGGTAAGCGCTGAAGAGTATTTTTTTATTATTTGCCGCAGATTGCTGCTCCATAGCATTCCACAGTAATTGTTCCAGCACCCCGGCGTGGGCGCTGCGCTTATTAGGCGTACTGAACTCCCAGTAGAGGTTGGCAATATAAGCCGTTATCATACGGAGGTTGCTTTCCTCTTTTTCCAGGATAAGGCCATGCTCCAATAGTTCCATCAGCGCAGACGGGGTATATCCCGTCCCGTTCAGCATGTTTTCGTAAGCGTTGATATAAATGGCCGCCCTTTGAACCGGACTGTTTAAACCGAATAATTGATCCTGCGTTAGATCTTTATTTACCGGAAACAATCCGTAACCCAGCCCGTTGGAATTATAAATAATGAACAGTGGCTTTGCATAGCCTACAGCACGCGGCAGCCTGACGGTTTGTGCATTCAGGTTTACAGGAATAATAACCTGATGATCTGCGTAAACCAGGGTAACATCGAATGCCTGCGGCCAGATCCTTTCCGCTCCCTGCTCCGGATGCTGGAAAATAGAAAAACTGCTGATCTTATCACCTGCAAACCGTATATCTGCCCCAATCACCGGCCTGCCCGTTTCGTTAACCCAAACCTTATTCCATGTGTTGAGTTTGGCTGTTGTGTGATGACTTAGGCAGGCAATCAATTCTGGCCAACCGGCATTTCCGTAAGTGTATTTCCGGAGGTATTCGCGTATCCCGGCCTGAAAACTTTCCTCTCCCATTAATTGTTCTAACTGGCGCATCATAATGGGCGCTTTATGATAAATGATATTGCCGTACATAGAGCCCGCATCCTGGAGATTATCAAGCTGCTGGCGAATGGGATTGGCACCTTCCGTTCGGTCTACCGCATAGGCAGCGGGATAATGGTCCTGCAGGAATTTGAGGTTAAAAGTTTCGGTGCCCATCAGTTTCTGGGTTACTTTGTCGGCCATAAAATTGGCAAACACTTCCTTCATCCAAACATCGTTAAACCAACGCATCGTCACCATGTCGCCGAACCACATATGGGCGGTTTCGTGCGAGATCAGGTTAACCCGCGAAATAAGCTGTTCTTTCGTGGCAGTCTCGTCCAGGAAAAGGCTGGATGCTTTGTACTGTACCTCTCCCGGATGCTCCATCCCGCCGAACTGGAAATCAGGGATAGCAACAAAACCAATTTTCTGAAAAGGATAGCTGATCCCTGTCCACTTTTCAAGGAAATCGATAGCCTGACCATGCAGTTCAAAAATGCTGTCCCGGCTCAGTTTGATTTTCTGCTCATCCGTTTCGCGGTACAAAAACTCCATTTTACGACCGTTGTAATCCTGCTCTGTCCGGCTGTATTTGCCTGCTGTAAAAGAGAACAGGTAGGTTGGTAGTTGATCACTGGGCTTAAAATGGTAGGTTTTGTAAATTCCGTTAGCCAGTGAATCTTTCAACGCCCCGTTGGCCAGGACCTTCCACCCTTCCGGTACGCTCAATGTTAAGTCAAAAACTGCTTTCAGATCAGGCTGATCAAAGCAAGGAAAAACGGTTCGGGCATGATCAGGGACAAAAAGTGCGTACACATAATCCGCATTGCGGTTTAGCGAGGCATCACCTGCTGTAAAACCGATCTCAATATGATTGGAGCCTTTCCTCAGTGCCAGGGCAGCAATAAGAATATGCTCCTGCTCCAGGCTTATCTTTACCATATTGCCGTTAACTTTAATGCTTTTAACCTGCTGTGCAGACCCTTTGAAGTCAATTTGTAGCGGTCTGGCAATATCCGACAACCTAAAATCGATCTCTACGTTGCCATCAATAGGCTCTTTCCTTGCACCGGGTATTTTAAACGCTATGGTATATTTGATATCATGGACAATCGTTTTACGATACTGCGCTAAAGATAGCGGTACGCCCGGTTCAACAGGTGAATGGCTCTCCTGGGCTGAAACAAAAATTTGCGATAAGAGCATCGCGGCTACAGTAAAAAGTATTTTCATGGCGGATTGCTAATATACATTGTAGCATTATACCAGATGATGAATCCTAAATAAATATTAACCCGCATTTAGATTCGGAGATTCATACAAACACGCTCTTCTAAAATCTTTATGTAAGTATTACTTAAAGGATTTGAAGAAGAAAACGGCTAATCCTACTTTTCACTAAATACTTTCGTTGCGCATTATTGAATTCTAAACCGATCTTACGCTTATAAAGCAATCAAAAACATCCAAGTGTTATGGCTAAAAACAACAAATCTGTATCTGTTTTAAACTAATTATTTCATGCAACTTTACAATTAACATATCATACGGTTAGATGAAAAAAGATATGATCTATATTATTGGCTCCGGGGCAGTGGGTAAAGCGCTGGCGGTTTCTCTTCAACATCACGGCAAAAATGTCGTACTGCTCCGCGGAAGTATTGGCGATGGCCCTGCTTATACCGAAAATATCCGGGTATTAATGCCCGGCAAACCTGCACTTGAGGCTACGATCGAAGTGAGTACCCTTGAGCATTTCGCGCAGTTGAATGGAATTATTGTATTAACCAACAAATCGTACGGAAATCCCGGGATTGCTGAGCGACTTAAAAATAAAACAAAGAACTCACCAATTGTGCTGCTGCAAAACGGACTGGGTATTGAGCAGGTGTTTCTACAAAACCAATTTCCCGAAATTTACCGTTGTGTACTTTTTATCACAAGCCAGGTTAATCCGTCGGGCGAAGTTAGTTACAAACCGGTTAACATTTCTCCTATCGGAACGGTTAAAGCACATAACAGTTCACTGGCTGATGTAGTAAACGCACTGAACTCCGATAATTTTCCGTTCAGGGCCGAGCCGCTGATTGAACCCGTGATTTGGAAAAAAGCTATTGTTAATTGTGTTTTCAATTCCATTTGTCCGCTGCTGGGTGTTGATAATGGTATTTTTAAACGGGACGATGCTGCACTGGGTATGGCAGGCAGGATTATCAGGGAGTGCCTGCTTATAGCCCAGGCAAAAGGCATTAACCTGACCGAGAATGAGGTTACCGAAAGCCTTCTGACAATTAGTGAACTATCTAACGGTCAACTCATCTCAACCTTACAGGATATCAACAACCACAGAAAGACAGAAATTGACACGTTAAATTTCGCAATTGTAGCCATAGCAAAACAACTGGGCAAAGAAAATCTGGTTACGGAAACCCGGCTGCTGGGCGAATTGATCAAACTTAAATCAGATTTGAGCAGCTGAGTTTTCTGCTGGTGAATGTCCCATGATCCGCCATTAATTTATATACCCTCATAAAAGATAATGTACCCGTCACAGAAATAATGGGCATGGATATAATGGTTGGAAAAACCCATAACCAGCTCAAAGTACCGGCCAAAACCGCGCCGGGCACGAGGGCGGCGATCAGTAATCTTAATTTTTATTGACCAAAGATTTATTTATAACTGGTCATGGGGTGATACGCGTTTTAAAATGTAAGAAAGCAGCGCGGCAAACAGTACATAGCCTGCGAAAATAAAGTATCCGGGTTGCAGCGAGGTACCGTTTGCTGTAATCACATTCAGGGATTCGCTGTGGATATTTAAACCGGAAAGCTGACTTTTAAGGATGCCATTAAGCCCAATATATGTCATCAGCATGCCCACGATCATCACATCAGACATGTCCCATTTGCCAAGTTCGAAGGTCAGGTAGCGGACAACAACGTTGTGCGCCATCTTTTTCGGGCTAAGCACATAGATACCTTTGGCTATCAGGCGCAATAGTGGCAGTACCAGGATAAACAACAGGATGAGCGCGCCTACAATAATGGCATCGGGCTTGGGTTGGGCGATCAGGGTTTCGACGATCCCTAAAATACTTTTGCTTTGATAAAACAGCACCTGGTTCTTAAACTCCACTTTGCCGTTCAGCAGTTCCAGGTCAAGCGACCGGATACGTGCGTCAACCTCAATTACCGGTACCAGGCTGCCTGTGGCCAGCATGACGAACGCAAACAACAATGCGAAAACGAATAGCGGGGTTTGCAGGTGCACTTGTTTTCTCAGCGTAAACCAAAGTAGAAGAGCCGCTAAAACACAGCCAAGCATGATGCATACATACTGTATTAATTGTGTTTTAAGGGTACCGAGCCGTTGATCGATGTGCTGATTAAAAGCCACCGGGTCGGAAACCTGGTATTTTTTATAAACATATTTGGTTACCGCGTAATTGGCTACGCTCACGCTGTCATAAATCTGGCTGGTTAGCTGGTTAACCTTACTACCGGCAATATTTTTCAATCGCTTTTGGCTTTCGGGGCTGCTTATTTTAGCCACGATGGTTTTGGCGAAAGGCCTCACCTGTGCCTGTAGTTCGGCGGAATCCACAAGCGTATTAAAAGCCAGCTTTTTCAGTTTACCGCCTAATCCTTTTTGGGGTTGATTGATCTCTGCTACGGTTTTGCTAACCAACCCGTGCATTTCCTTTTCCACCATTATCAGTATATCTTTTTGCTGTGCTTTTGTGATATGGTAGTCCTGGATCTGGTTGCTCAGCACCTCGGTGATCCGGTCGCGCCACTGATCGATAGAGAATAGACCGAATGTCACGCTGTTGGATAAGGCATAATCTTCTTTAACCTGTTCGCGTTCGGCAGCAATTTTTGCCAGGAGGTAGCCCGAATAAGCAGCACCGGCTAATATTATGCTAAGCCCGGCAAGCATAATGATATTTAAAACGGTATATTTTCTTTTAGTGGCTGTCATGCGGGGTAATATATTTCAGGATGGTTGACAAGATCAGGCCGTATAGCACGAAACTGATAAAAATGATATAGCCGGGCTGCAACGCTGTATTATTGGTGGTGATCAGCGTCAGGTCCTGCCCTCGGATATTAAGCATTGCGAGCTGTTTGTCAAGCAAACCGTTTAAGCCGATATAGGTCATCAGTATAGCAATTACAATCACATCGGCCATGCTCCATTTTCCTGATTGAAATGCGAAATACTTGATAATCCGGTTCTCGGCAACTTTCTTTTTGCTCAGCAAATGGATCCCGGTAGAAGTCAGTTTCATAACCGGGAAAAGGATACTGAAGCAAAGGATCAGGATGCCCACAGCAATGGAGTCAATTGCAGGTTGTTTCACCAGCACCTCCACTACCCCCAGGATACTCTTGCTTTCATAAAAAAGCACCTGGTCTTTAAACGAAACATGTTCACCCAGCAACATAAAATCAAGTGTTTTTATGCGGCAGTCCACTTCAATCATGGAGGCACTCAGCCCTATGGCAAGCAAGATGAAAGCAAACAGCAGGGACAGGATAAATAAGGTGCCGTGAAGTTCGGTTCGTTTGCGCAGTATCCACCATAAACCTAATACAACCAATATACAACCCAGCATTAAAAAGCAATAACGGTACATATCCACGCGGATCTCTTGTAGCAGGCTGTCCAGTTTCTCGTTAAGTTGTTCTTTAGAATGAACCTGATATTTACGGTACATGCGGTCGAACAGGGTATGGTTGGCCCGTAGCGTGCTGTCCATGCTTTCGGTATGCTGCAACTGGGTGAACTTACCCATGGCCAGGTTGCTCAGTTTGTTTTTCTGATTGGGGTTATCTGCTTTGGCTATGATCTTTCTTGCAAAATCAGGAACCTGTGCTTTGATCTTATCGGTTTTTACAAAAGTTTTTACGGCCAGTTTGCGGATTTTCCCGGCCAGGCTCTGGGGCTTCTTTTCTACCATGGCTTCGGCTTTGTTGATCAGCGCGTAAAGCACCGATTCCACTTCTGCCTGTAGTTCCTGCTTTTGCTTGGGTGTAAGCTTGAAATGCTTTACCTGACGGTTCACAATGCCTGATACTTCATCCCGCCACTGATCTACAGATAAAAGCCCGTAAGATATATTATTGACGGTGGAATGGTCGAGTTTAATTGTCTCCTGCCGGGCAGAAAGGTCGTGCAGCCGGTAGCTGAAATACCCTTCCAGGCCAAGCAGGATTGATAGGCCGAGGATCAAGAATAGTTTCGGGAGATATTTTGGGTTAGCCAAGACTTAAATGATAAAAACTGTTTGCATAATCATAGGTTCGGCCATTGTCCCTATAATATCATGCCATTCCTTTATAACGTTTAAAGCTGGGAGCCCCCTCCTGTTTTTGTACTTTTTCCCGGACAGGTATTATCGAAAAAACCTGGCAACCGCGTGACGTTATACTCTGACCGGTTTATTGTTTAAGAATCCTGACATCAGTGATCGGCGCTGTACCCAGGCCGTTAGTCGCAACAAATTCAACAAGAAAACGTTCATCGTTACCTCCTGCAGCGGCCGGCAGTGGGTATTCTACACTTTTAACAATTCCGGCGGTTGTCCCTTCTGTTTTAACCTGCCCTACCCTGCTTCCGTTCACCAGGATATCAAACGAACAGGCTTCGGCCGCTGTAAAATAAGCTATCCTTAAATACCTCGCCTGTGCGGTGTGCCGCAGCTGATAACTGAAATAACCCGATGCCGTCCTGAAATGGACGTTATTAAGTATTCCGGCTTGCGAATCTTTGAAATCCAGCTTATGGTCATTTTCGGGCTGCTGTTCTCCTGGAGATACACGGTCAATTGTCCTTGGTGCCAGTTTTATATAATTCTCATCCAGCACAGCAAATGAGGTTTCCAACTGTGATAAGCTATCACCTGCGGTAACCGGCCAATACAGCATATATCGGGTATCATGCACGGCATAGAAGGGAATAAGTTTCTGTTGTTTTACATGGCCATCAACTTGTGTATTAAGTTCGTATTCCAGGTTATCGGCTTTAACACGATGTAAAGCCAGCGCCGGTTCCCGGCCATTGCTTATTAAAACTGGCGCTTTGACCAGCGGATACATCGGACCGCCAGCTATATGTGCCCAGCGGCTTCCGTCAGCGAACAGCCCCGGGGTATTGGTACTATCTGTAGGCGCGGCCAATACAATCGGACCGTGAATGAAAGATATCCATTGAGAATGATCAGGCAGGCGCTCTGTATAATCCTGCATAGGGAGTGCAACCTGTATTTGATCGCCCGGCTTCCAGTTACGCTCAACCCGGGCGTACCCGTTTGCCGATAATGTTGGTTGAACTATTTTTCCGTTCACCCTGATCATGTAGCCTCCGGGTTTTACCCAAACCGGCTTTCGGATATAAAGAGCAAATTTGCCTGCGGGTGCTTTTATGATCCTGAAATTGCTTGCTTCTTGCTGAGGAAATTTATTCTCCTGCGCCATTACAAAACCTTTTTCCTTCCAGTTTAATACCGAAGGAATAAAAAGGTTAACGTATACATTATCGCCCTGATGCGTGTAGATCAGTTCGCCATATTTTCCGTGGTTTTCCATGCCGGTGCCCACGCAACACCAAAAACTCTCCTGCGGTGTGGAATATACCCGGTAATGCTGCGGATGGATGGGCGTGAAATAAACAAACCCACCTTTAATAGGGTGCTGTGAAGATAAAATATGATTATAAAGCAAACGCTCATAAAAACCGATCTGATTGGCGAGCTGATCCTGTAAAAAGATCATTTTGCTCAGCTTCAGCATATTGTTGCTATTGCAGGTTTCCGGCCCTTGCTCCGATTCGAGCATCGATTCAAAGTTATCTGCCGGATTGAAATGTTCTGCGACACTATTGCCCCCGATAGAAATACTCCGGTTTTTCACTACCGTTCGCCAGAAGAACCGTACCGCATTTGCCATCGTCGTATCATTCGATAATTCGGCGATCCGTTCGAAACCAATCACTTTCGGAATCTGTGTATTGGCATGTAACCCGGTAAGGCGGTCCTCTCGGTGCTCGAGCGGCAAAAGGATCCGGTTATGAGAAAACCTTTTGGCAAGCGCCAGGTATTTTTTGTCGCCGGTAATGGCGTATGCGTCCGCAATTACCTCGTTCATTCCGCCATGCTCCATATTGAGCATTGTTTGCATCTGTGAATCGCTTAATCCGGCAGTTTCATTTGCGGCCCAATCGGTTAGCCGGATAAACACTTCTTTAGCTTGCTGGTTTGCTTCCAGCAAATACGCGTCCCGTAAACCGGCAAACAATTTATGGAGGTTATACCAGGGCACCCATTCCTTATTGAATTCCGAAAAGTCGCCATTTTTGAATGTCGCCCACATGTGCCTGCTATTGGGGACACCGCCAACGTAGCCATTGCCATTAGCTTGCTGGCAGCGCGCTAATTCGCTCACCATATAATCAAGCCGCTTTTTACACTCGGCCGAACCTGCCGAAGCATACATCTGTGCAAGGGCAGTAAGGTAGTGGCCTGCTGTATGACCATCCAAGCCGCTGTTCTCCCAGTTTCCATAACTTTGGGCCTTAGGCTTCAGCCCGGCCTCCCGCAGAAACGGGGCAAGCAACCTGTCCTGATCAAGCGCAAGAATATATCTAAGATCGGTTTGCTGTGCCTGGAGAAAGGGACTGTTCAGTAAGCGGATTTCGTTCAGGGGGAAGGTGGAAATCCCTGCCTTTTGACCAAATACATTACCGGAGCATCCAAGGTACAGGACCGCGAATGCCAAACTGCATACTAATGGCTTCTTCATTTAATAAGTTTATCTAATTTATAGACCAGCCTGCTGGCCTTTACCCTGGTATACCGGCAAAATAATTTCTGTTAGCTGTGATACAAATCGCAATGCCAGCAGCTCTGCCAGTTTTAGCCGCCGTAAAATTATTCTCCGGATCATCGGGCGGATACAACATAATCAAACAATCTTACAATTTTAGTCTAATGCATACCGCAGATACGTGGTTGTTCAACATGATTGCTTTGAGGTTGGTAAGTTCAAACGCCACATTAATAGTAAAATTTGATTTCATCCGTAAAAAGTATACAACCTCCATGGATTAGTGTTAACGCTTGCCCCGTTTTTAGGCAGACCTTTGATTCAACATAAAATCAAACACAATGAAAACAATCTTAGTTACCGGTGCAAGCAGCGGTATCGGCCGGGAAACCGCCAAATTATTTCAAAGCAGAGGCTGGAACGTGATCGCTACTATGCGCAATCCCGGAAAAGAAGAAGAACTAAATACTTTAGACAACGTATTAGTTACACAACTTGACGTATTGGACCTGGCTTCAATTGATCAGGCTGTAAAAACAGGCATTAGCCAATTTGGTAATATCGACGTATTGTTAAACAATGCCGGTTACGGCGCTTACGGCACACTGGAATCTTTCGGCCGCGAACAGATCGTACGTCAGTTTGATACGAATGTAATAGGTTTGCTGGATGTAACTAAGGCTATCTTACCTCATTTCAGAAAAAACAAAAACGGTATCATTATCAATATTTCTTCCATCGGCGGTAAGATGACCTTCCCTTTGGGCGCGCTTTATCACGGTACCAAATTCGCGGTTGAAGGTATTTCCGAATCCCTGAGCTATGAAGTTGGACAGTTTGGCGGTAAAGTCAAGATCATTGAGCCCGGCGCAATCGCTACCGAATTTGCCGGTCGGTCACTGGACTTCAGCAATGATGAAAGTTTAGTTGAATACCAGTCAATTGTAACTAAGTTTATGGCGGCCGTGGGCACCATGTTTGAAGGTGCTTCAACAGCCAGTGTGGTTGCAGAAGTCATTTATCAGGCGGCTACAGACGGTACTACTCAGTTACGTTATATTGCCGGTGAGGATGCCCGTTCTATCATTGCACAGCGCCAGCAAGCAGATGATGCCACTTTTATAGCTGGAATGAATGCGCAACTTAAATTATAATATATCTTTGGTTAATGAGTAAGTTCATCCATATGCGTACTATACCGGACCTGTTCCAGTTCTTTAAACTGGAGCAGCCGGTATTGCACCCGCTGGTGGCAGTGGTCGATTTTAGCCGGGTACGCGAAGAGATCATCGGAGATACCCGGGTATCGGCTGATTTTTATACGCTGATCTTCAAGAACTACAACCGGAATAATATAAAGTATGGCCGCAAACTTGTTGATTTTACCGATGGCAGTTTGATCTGCATGTCGCCGCAGCAGGTTCTCGAAATGGATGATGATTTAGAGGTGGTGCCGCAAATGATGGGCTGGGGCGTTTTCTTTCATCCTGATCTGATCCGCGCAACTGCATTGAATGAAAAGATGAAAAACTATACTTTTCTTTCTTATGAAGTGTCGGAAGCCCTGCACCTGTCAGAAAAGGAAAAACAGATCCTGTATGATTGCGTTCAAAAGATCGACGCCGAACTTCATGAAAATATCGATGTGCACAGCCAGGATATTATTGTTTCGGGGATAGAAATGCTGCTCAACTATTGTTCGCGATTTTACGGACGCCAGTTTATCACCCGCAAAAATTCCAACAACGCTGTAGTAGCCCAGGTCGAAAAGATACTGACAGGATATTTTAAAGGTGATAATAGCGGGCTGCCCACGGTTAAATACCTGGCAGATAAGGTTAACCTCTCCCCCAATTACCTGAGCGACCTTCTCAAGAAAGAAACCGGTAAAAATGCCCAGGATCATATTCATTATTATGTGATTGAGGAAGCCAAGAATAGTTTATTGAGTACCAACAAGTCTGTTGGTGAGATTGCTTACGGTTTGGGATTTGAGTACCCGCAATATTTTAATAAGCTGTTCAAGCAAAAAACCGGAAAAACGCCAGTCGAATTTCGGATGAACTGAAAAAAGATGTCTTCGAATTCCCGCGGGCTTACCTACCCGCCTACTGGCTTTACAAGCTTAAGCTGGCCCCTGTCCCTTCGCCTTAATCATTCAAATGCTAAGCATTTTTTCGGCGGCAAAAATCAGTTCTTAAAAAGCAAGCAGGTTTTACTGTAAAGAAAATGATAGATATTTAATATTCTTTTAGAAAGCTTAACAATTTTCCGTCTGATTTAACCTAAATGCCGACAACTCACATTTTATAATATTGATTTTTCTTATTATTGCCGGTAAGAGAAACAATGGACTACAAAGATAAGGTGATATTAATTACCGGCGGATCGAAAGGAATTGGCTTCGCTTGCGCCAAACAATTCATTGGTCAGGGCGCAAAAGTAATTATCAGTTCCCGTATACAGGCAGATATTGACCAGGCATTATCGCAACTGCCGGGTGCAATCGGTTTTAGTGCCGACCTTACGCATGAAGATCAGGCTTCAAATTTAGTTGTGCACATTCAGCAAACTTTTGGTGGCATTGATGTGCTGGTAAATTCTGCAGGAGCCGCCAAACGTACTCCTGTGGCTGAGCTTGATCCCAAAGCCTGGCGTGCAGCTATGGACGCCAAATTCTTTACTACCATTAATGTACTCGACCCGGTGATCAAGTTAATGGCCGCCCGTGGTCATGGTGTCATCATCAATATCATTGGCTCAGGTGGCAAAGTTGCCAGCCCTACGCATTTGGCAGGCGGCTCTGCTAACGCCGCTCTTATGCTTGCTACCGCGGGTTTGGGAAATGCTTATGCCTCATCAGGTATCCGCGTGTTAGGTATCAACCCCGGATTAACTGAGACCGGGCGGGTAAAAAGTGGTATGGAAGCAGAAGCCCGCTTTCTTGAAGTAAGCATTGAGGAAGCTACAACAAAAGCTGTGAAAAAAATCCCTTTAGGACGGATGGCCACGCCCGAAGAGGTTGCTGATTTAGTTTTGTTCCTCGCATCCGATAAAGCACGTTACCTAACCGGTACTACCATAACCATGGATGGTGCACAAACTCCCCTTATTTAAATCGACATGACTATATACATTTACGACCGAAAAACACAAAGCCTGAATAAGGAGGATGCTTATAAAATAGAGGGACTGTTGTTTTTATACCAGACAAAACGGGGAAAACTGTTAACAGATCTGATCTTAAAGAGGCGCTGGATATCTAAAGCTTACGGACGTAAGATGGACAGCAAGGGCAGCATTAAGCAAATTCCAAAATTCGTTAAACATTACAATATTGATTTAAATGAAGTAGAAAGGCCGCTTCACTCATTTCAAAGTTTCAATGATTTTTTTATTCGGAAACTTAAAGCAGACGCGCGCCCGGTAGACCATCAGGCAACACATTTGATCTCTCCTGCAGATGCCAGGCTTTACATTTTCCCGATCAAAGAAACGCAGCAGTTTCCGGTGAAAGGTTACTGGTATCAATTAAACGACCTGGTAAAGAATGAAAAATTATCTGAAGCTTATTCGGACGGCTGGTGTTTGATTTACCGCCTCGCGCCTTCAGATTATCACCGTTATGGCTATATTGATAACGGGCACCAGGATCCGGTTATTAAGCTCAACGGGGTGTTGCATTCAGTTAACCCTATAGCCTTAAAGGCAGTTGAAGGGCTCATGACTAAAAACTACCGGGAACTAACTGTATTACATACCGAAAATTTCGGGGATGTGGTGCACATCGAAGTCGGGGCGCTATTTGTTGGCAAGGTTGTTAATCAACATTATGGCGCGCATTCGTTTTTACGTGGCGAAGAAAAAGGTTGGTTTGAATTTGGCGGCTCCACTGTTATTCAATTGTTCAAAAAGGATGCGATCATTCCTGATGCCGATATCCTGGAGCAATCAGCAAAGGGAATAGAAACGCTCGTTAAGATCGGCGAAAAGGTAGGCCGTAAGTAATAAGGTCATAATAAAAAGCGCTGAGACTAATTTTAAGCAAGGTAAACCTAAAATACACCATTATGAAACAAACAAGGCTATTGGCACTGCTTACAGCTGTGTTCTTCCTGCTCAGCGCTTACAAACCTAAAGAACAAACCTGGGTTGCCATTGGCGACTCCATCACTTACCTTAATGATCACCTGGGTGAAACAGGCAACAGGGTAACCAAAGGCTATCTCAGCAGGGTTATCGAACAATTTCCTGGTTTACACTACATCAATAAAGGGTACAACGGATGGACATCCGGCGGTATCGCGAAAAACATCGACAGCCTTAGAATCTCTTCAGCAGATCTGTATACTGTTTTCTTAGGAACCAACGATTGGTGGCAAGGCCGGCCTATTGGTCATATCGATGACTACAAGGCAGGTAACGGCAACAGTACCGTATACGGATCGTTCCGGATCATTATCAACAAACTTCGCAGCTTAAATCCCGTTGCCAAAATTGTACTGATAACACCGATGCAAAGGAACGACTTTGTCTATGTCAACGATCCCAGGAACAATGCCTTCGGCTCTTACCGGGAAAAGAACGGGCAAACACTTGAAACCATTGCCAACGCTATTGATTCCATCGGCAGCTATGAACAAATCCCTGTTGTTGATCTTTATCATAACCACCGGCTGGCCATAAAAAAACTCGTCAAATTCAAACGCCTTAAAGATACGGCAACCGGCAAATACACTAATTATACCTACCCTGAATCTACCAAAATCCCCTTTAATCCGGCTACTGATGATTACCCTTATCCAAAAGAAGCTATTGGCTTAACTTATGACGGCTTGCACCCTTCCGACCGGGGAAACGAGATCATTGCAGGCGAAGTCGTTAAGGTGTTTAAATCCTTTGTTAATTAGGATACAAAGCCTTGATTTAGCGTATTCAATAAGCCAGTCATCGTCTTTATTACGTCATCTATCAGAAATAGCACCCGGTAGTGGCTTTTAAATCAGTGACATCTGAAGGAATTTGCATTTCCACGCCATCATGCAAAACCTGTTTCAGTCCCCTCAAATAAAGGCAGGGAATTTACTTAGTATGTGGCCTCACGAGTGAGGTATTAAAACACGTTACCCACATGACAAGCAAAAAAGGGTGTCATTGGTAGCTCCCTGAATGCCAAAAATGCCCGCACAAAACAAAATTGGTATAACAATGTCGATTACTTGCATGCTCTGCGCTTCCCTTGTGCTATTTTAGTATCGTGTTGCGGATATTTGAGCAACGCCTACCAATTCAGCAAGCTTGTGAAACTTTCTTATACTTTATCCATGATTAAACTTCTTAAAAAACAGCTATGGCTATTGGGCATAGCTACCGCTTTTTGTTCTACAGTGAAAGGGCAAACTGAGATTAACCGGAACAATCTATGGTATACCCGGCCAGCTACCAACTGGAACCAGGCACTGCCTATCGGTAATGGCCGGATTGGCGGAATGATTTTTGGCGATCCGGCTATGGAGCGCGTACAACTCAATGAAGCTACGATTTGGGGTGGCGGCCCAAACAACACCATCGACTCCGAAGCAAGGCCACATATTGACGAAGTAAGGGCGCTTCTCTTACAGAAGAAATATGCAGAAGCGCAGGCAGCTGCTAATAAATACCTCGGCCCAAAAGGAAACAGCGGCATGCCTTATCAACTGGCCGGCAACCTTTATATTAATTTTCCGGGGCACGATAATGTAACAGATTACCGCAGGGACCTGGACATTTCTAATGCAACAGCAACCGTAAGTTACACATACAAGGGAGTGCATTACAAACGCGAATTTTTCACGTCATTCTCCGGCAATGTGCTGATGGTGCGTTTATCTGCCGATAAGCCGGGCATGATCAACTGCGTAGCGAAACTTCAAAGCCCGTTGGCAGTGAGAACCAGCAGCACACAAGGTACGCTGATTTTAAGCGGTAAAGGCAGCGATCACGAAAATCAAAAGGGGCAAATACTGTTTAATGTATTGGCAAAAGCAAAATCCAATAGCGGTACAGTAAAAGTAGATACGGCGGGCATTGCTATTTCAAACGCCAACAGCGCCACCATTTATTTATCTATCGCCACCAATTTTGTTAACTATCATGATATTTCTGCCGATCCGCTCAACCGGGCCACGAATATTATTAACAAAGCCTTTCCAATTGGGTTTGAAGAACTACACCGCAGCCATGTGCGGATTTTTCAATCTTACTTCAATCGTGTTAAGCTTAACCTTGGTTCTACTGCTGCTGCTGCCCTGCCAACAGATAAGCGGATAGAGAATTTTGCCGGTAACGATGATGCGCAGCTTGCCGAGCTATATTTTCAGTTTGGCAGGTACCTGCTGATCTGTTCTTCACAGCCGGGGTCACAGGCCGCCAATCTACAGGGAATCTGGAACGGCGAATTAAAAGGCCCCTGGGATAGTAAATACACGATAAATATCAACACAGAAATGAATTACTGGCCGAGCGAAACTACGCAGCTGCCGGAGTTGAACGCCCCGCTGTTCGATTTGATCAACGATGTTGCAGTTACCGGGAAAACCGAGGCAAAGATCATGTACGGAGCCCGCGGATGGATGCTTCACCACAACACCGATATATGGCGAATAACCGGCATCGTTGACGGCGCGTTTTGGGGTTTGTGGCCTACAGCTAATGCCTGGCTATGTCAGCATATCTGGGAACATTATCTTTTTACCGGTGATAAGGCATTTCTTGCCAAATATTACCCGGTTATGAAGGGGGCAGCCCAATATTTTATGGACGTACTTCAAAAAGACCCCGATCACGGATGGCTCCTCGTGTCCCCATCGGTATCGCCGGAGCATGAATATATTCCCGGCAAAGATGCCGTATCCGTTACAGCGGGTGCAACGATGGACAATCAGCTTGTTTATGGTCTTTTTACAGAAGTAATGCATGCTGCCGGGGATTTAAAGATGGATAAAAGCTTTGCCGATAGCGTCGCGGTGGTTAGGGCAAAATTGCCACCAATGCAGGTTGGTAAATATGGACAGCTTCAGGAATGGCTTGATGATCTTGACCGCACCGATGATAACCACCGCCATGTATCGCATCTTTACGGCTTGTTTCCTGGCAATCAGATCTCACCATACCGGGATCCTGCACTTTTTAGCGCCGCGAAAAATTCACTCCTGTATCGCGGCGATGTTTCAACAGGATGGTCGATGGCCTGGAAAATTAACCTGTGGGCACATTTACTGGATGGTAACCATGCTTACAAACTGATAAAAGATCAAATAAAACCGGTAACCGGTGGATCGGGCGGCACGTATCCCAACTTTTTTGATGCCCATCCGCCATTTCAGATCGACGGAAACTTCGGCTGTACTTCCGGTATTGCCGAAATGTTGATGCAAAGCTATGATGGCTCGATACATCTTTTACCCGCCATACCCGATGACTGGAAAAAAGGAAGCGTATCCGGCCTTGCAGCGCGGGGCGGCTTTACCGTGGATATGGAATGGGCCGGTCATCGTATTACCAAGCTTGTAATCCACTCCCGTATTGGCGGCAACTGCCGTATCAGGGCAAACCAGCAGCTGGTAAATAACATTTTGAAAAAAGCATCTGGTCAAAACAGCAATACATTTTACAAAATAATTGATATCCAAACACCAATCATTCATCAGAACGGGAAGGACCTTTCGGTAAAACTACCGGAAAGCTGGCTTTATGATTTCCAGACCCAGGCCGGTAAAACCTACCGTATTATTTAAGCCGCTATCTCCTGATCAATGAATCCATATATTATTAAAAAAAGTTCAGTCGAAAACCTATCCATATATGTCGAAACTAATTAAATTTTGCCTATCTCTGTTCATCTTTATAAGTACATTTTACCCTTGCAGGCTGTTTGCACAATCCAACAAGCTAACGTCACCGAACGATGCGATCGGCACAAATATCACCAAGGATACGGCCGGGAACTGGATGCTTACTGTATCCTATCATGATAATACTATCATATCCAAAATTAAACTTGGACTGATGCGTAAAGACGCTGACTTTTCACATCACCTCCACCTAAAGCAGGCCGGCAAACAACTGGCTGTTCATGATGAATATACCACACTGCATGGCAAAAAATCACAGGTGATCAACAACGCCAATGAAAAAACCTTCCGGTTTGTAAATACAACTAACCAGTCAATGGACCTCATAGTAAGGGCATATAATGATGGTATAGCGTTCCGCTACCGCTTTCCTGATCACATTTCTGGCCAATTCACCATGACAGATGAAAACACCTCCTATCAAATACCTGGCGATGATAAACGCTGGCTGCAAAAGTTTGTAAGAAGCTACGAGGGATTTTATCCGGAACAGGATAATAACTTTAAAACCGGGGAATGGGGTTACCCGGCATTGTTTCAGGCCAACGGCAATTTACCCGGCTGGATGCTGATCACCGAGGCTGATATAGATCGGAACTACTGCGCTACCAAGCTTAGCAACAACGGTACTCCATCCGAATATAAACTGACGTTCCCTTCGGAGGCCGATGGCAACCATATCGGCGATGTTAATCCTGTTTTTTCCCTTCCGTGGCAATCGCCATGGCGGGTGGTAATTATAGGTAGCTTACAAGATATAGTGGCATCGACACTTGTTGAAGACGTGAGTAAGCCTGCCGCGATAAACGACTATACGTGGGTGAAGCCTGGTGTAGCATCATGGGTGTACTGGGCTTATAATCACGGAACAAAAGATTACCAACGACTTTGCCAATATACAGACCTTGCTGCCCGCTTGGGATGGCAGTATACGCTGTTTGACTGGGAATGGAACGAGATGGGTAATGGCGGCGATTTGGAAAAAGCTGTACAGTACGCCCTGTCAAAAGGTGTTAAACCAATGATCTGGTACAACTCAGGTGGAAAGCACAATACTGTTCCGGCTGAGCCACGCGACCGCCTGGTTACCCGGGAAAGCAGGGACAAGGAATTTGCCTGGTTAAAAAAAATCGGAATTTATGGTATTAAGGTCGATTTTTTTGAAAGCGATAAGCAGAACATCATGAACTATTACATTGACCTGATGGAAGATGCGGCGCGGTATAAACTTATGGTTTATTTTCATGGTTCAACCGTGCCCAAGGGCTGGAGTCGCACCTACCCCAACCTCATGACAATGGAAGCTGTTGCAGGGGCTGAGCAATATAATAACGGCCCATTTTTTACCCAGGAGGCGGCGAAGCATAATGCCACATTGCCTTTTACACGAAACGTTATCGGCCCGATGGATTACACACCGGTTACGTTCACAAATTCGCAGCACCCGCATGTTACATCATTTGCGCATGAACTGGCCTTATCGGTGGTTTTTGAGTCGGGAATACAGCACATGGCCGACCGGCCGGAAGGCTTCGACAACTTGCCGTTTGCAGAGCATTTATTCCTTACCCGCGTACCCGCTGCCTGGGATGATACCCGGTTATTATCCGGGTATCCCGGAAAATCGGTAGTTATGGCACGCAGAAAAGGGAACAACTGGTTTATTGGCGGGATTAATGGTGAGAACCACCCGGGGCAAACCACTATCGACTTCGGTTTTTTACCCAAAGACAAGCGTTACCGGTTAACACTGATGACGGATGGCGATCATAACATGGCATTCCGGGAGCAATATCTTGCTGTTTCGGCAAAAGACACCATGCAGGTTAAATGGCTGTCACAAGGTGGGTTTGCAGCATACATAGAAGAATGGTAATAAAAAGGAGGTTGTCTCGCAACAAGAGACAACCTCCTTTTTTGATCAGAAAAGTTCCGGGATGCGATCAGTTCGATTATAAAAAATTCAGAACCAATATTCTTACATCTTCATTGCCATCGACATTCCTGCCATACTGTTAAAATCAAGTCTTTTCAATTGAACCGGAGTAAGCTTCCCGCTTCCCTCCGTAATGCGGTAAAACTGGTTTACCTTCAAATTATTAAACCGCTGAACGGTATGGCTGCCGGCCCAGGTAATTTCGAGTTCTTCGATAACGCTGGCGTGCCCCACGCCTATTTCCGCTTGTATCGGCGATGACCCGAAACTGCCGCCGGAGTTAATATCCCGGTAAACACTTCTTTTGCTTCCGTTATCAATGAATGTTATTTTTAAGTGACTGCCTATGGCAGCTTTATTACATTTTATTCCTTCTGCTTTTATACTTATCCAATTGTTATTGTTCTGGCCTGGATTTACGTACAAGGCGCTGGTATAGGCATCGCCTGCGTAAGCTCCGCCCATTTCTATGAAAATATCCTGCAAACCACGGTTTCTAAAATCAGCGAATGCTACTCCGTGCCCTTTTTGCAGATTCCCCGTCCCGGAAATGCTTGTTATATCTTCAAATTGTTTTCCCTCCACGTTCCTGAACATTTTGTTTGGTATAAGGGAGCCAAAATCCGGGTTTCCTGTACCAAAATACAAGTCGGGAAAGCCATCATTATCAATGTCACCAAAGTTTGCACCCATGCTGAACACCACTTTATCAAGCCCTGTTTGTTTGGAAACTTCAGTAAAAGTGCCATTGTGATTATTTTTATACAGGTAGATATTTCCCGCATTGGGTAGAGGCTTTCCGAGCGCTTCGGCAGCCGAATAATAACCCAGCGGGGCCTCGAATTTGTAATCTGCAATCAGAATATCCGGCCAGCCGTCGTTGTTATAGTCAAAAAACCAGGTAGTAAATGTGCTGTTGGTATTTGCCAGTATTCCCGATTGCTTTGTAACATCTTCAAAGTCGGGAATATTTCCGCTTTTGCCTTTATTTTTTAAAAGGTACTTACGCCCATCCATTGTCGAAACAAAAACATCCGGCCATCCATCATTATCAAAATCTGCCGATGTAACACCTTTTACGTATGACATGATATCGCAGTGGGCTTGATGACTAACCTCGGTAAAGGTGCCGTTGTGATTGTTCATATAGAGCATACTCCTGTGTATGTTAACGCTGTCGCCATTATCAAAACCCTCTGCTCCAACAAATACATCAAGCCATCCGTCGTTATTAAAATCGGCCCAAACGGCTGCCTGGGTAGGATGAAAAAAAAGTAGCCCGGCGGGTATCGTCACATCTGTAAATGTACCATCGCCATTGTTTCGTAATAGTGAAGCCGGCTGGTTACCAAAACCATTCTTTTTCCAGGCACCGCGTAGTACAAAAATGTCCATCTTGCCATCGTTGTTGTAATCGGTTTGCTGGATATTAAGCCCCCCGGTAAACTTCAGTAATCCACTGGTTTCTGATTTGTCAATAAATGTTCCGTCCTGGTTGTTTTGAAAATAATGCATGTGATCATCAAGTTCCGTTCCTGAGGTTACTATATCCAGATAGCCATCGTCGTTAAAATCGTCGGCTATAGCGCCTCCCGCCCTGCTGTTCAGCTTAATACCTACATCAGCGGCCATATCGGTAAATGGCTTTATTTTTGCCGCAGATGTTTTGTTCAGGTCAGGAATTAAAAATGGTTTGGGTACACTATCCGGATAATGCCCCAGCGTCATGTAAGCAATATTAAGCATCCATCGGGATTCAAGATCGGCCGGATGCTTTTTCAAAATACTTTCATAAACTGCGATAGCATTTCGCGAGCCGGTTTGATTCACGTGAATTGCATTGTCCCTTATAGGATAAGTACAAGACATCCGATTGTGGTTCAGCATACAATTAGCCCGTTCGCCTAAACGCATATAGGCCAGGCCCATATCCGGTTCAAACAGATCGCCTTTTGAACTATCAGCACCGCTCACCATCTTTTGGTAAATGGCAACTGCCTGTTTTTCGTCGCCCGTTTCCAGCAACAGCTTAGCTTTGGTATTTAAAAGATAAAAGTCGTTTTCCCGTCCCGGCAGCTTCAATAAACTATCGCATTGCAGCACCTTCGCTTCGGGAGAAAACGGGTTCCGGCTGTCGTAATCCTTTTGGTTCAGGTCTGCTATAATCCGGATCATCTTTTGCTCCGATGATTCCCTGCATGATAAAACCAGCGACACAATCAGTATCAACGGTAAAAACTTTGAATAAATATTTATCCTTCTTATTCCCTGAGCTAAACTCAGGGTCAAGCGCACAATCGCATTTTTTAACATCCGTTCAGTAGTTATTAATTGAACCTTTTCTCTCCATTAAAACTTCAGCTATTACAAGGGGTATTTATTGAAGCCTGATCTCCCTGCTCCGGCCATTGTTGTCAACAATCTTCACCTTTTGCATGCCAGTGCTTATTTTCAGGAACCTTGCCGACTGCGATAAAAAGGACGAGCCGTAGTAAAACTCCTGCCTGGTAACCGAACCATCTTTTGCAGATATCTCGGCATACATATCCTGTGGTTCAATTTTTATTGTTTTTGCAGCTCTGTTAAGCTTTAACAACTTCAAATTGCCATTATGCTCACTTGCAGACAGATAATACCTGTTATCCATACCTCTAAGTTTTACCATGGCTTTCCCATCACCAGGAAGATAGATCCCGCTTTGCAAGATCGTTAATGGTTTAAAACTACCTTTGCCATCTCCTTTTAAAAGCAGTCCGTTTAAGGCATCGTACCGGCCTACTGAAACATTTGTACCATAATCATTCCCGTTAATAGCAACGTCCAAATTTCCATCATCGTCAAAGTCATCAACCACCATTCCGTTAATGGCCGAAATTTGGGCATAGTCTGGCAGTGGAAGCATTTTGAACTTGCCATTGCCCAGGTTTTCCAGGTAACAGGAAGTCAGCGTATTGGCTTTTAACCGCAAGGCACTTTTCAATTGCTCGGGCGACAGCAAATCCTGCATTGTTGCGTGGCCAAAAGACCGGTAATTCACGAATTTTTTCCGCAGACTGATCATTTGCTTAATGGCATCGTCACGAACAAAGGATGGAAATTCACGCTTCACGCCATCAGTATCCGGTAAAAAGAGAGATGGAAAGGCATCGGTGGTTTTCCTCTTGTCAAAATCGCCTGCTGTAATATATACGGGCTCTTTGTCGCTGGCTTTGAAAAAGCTATTCTTCCCCAAATTGCCAACGATATAGTCAATCTTGCCACAATGCCTGAAGTCGCCGGCGGCGATAGAATTCCACCAGCCTATCTTATCAGCGATACCCGACACCGCTGTGGAGTTAACGAATTTGCCCTTAACGTTTTTGATAAATGTGATGGGCATCCATTCACCGGCAATAATAAGATCCGGCCAGCCATCATTGTCGTAATCTGTAACCAGGGCATCGCAGGTAAGTCCAAGGTTTTTCAAACACGGGGCAACTGATGATGTTACGTCGGTAAATTGTAGTTTGCCTGGCTTACTATCGTTACGTAAAATAAAAGAGGATACAGGGTTGGGATAATGCCAGGGACCAACGCGGCCGGTTACCAGCAGATCAAGTTTACCATCCTTATTGTAATCAAACGCCCTTACGCATAGTTTGCTTGTCAAGTTGGCGGGTAGTGCACTCTTTTGTTCGCTGAAATGACCGCGACCATCATTAAGATAAATGCGGTCTGCATAATTTTTTGAACCTGAAGGGCTTTGATATCCGCCGCTGGCAACATACAGATCCGGCTTTCCGTCACCATCGGCGTCAAAAAACAGCAAACTTTCATCTTTATAATTAGCGCTATCGGGTTTAGCGTCTATCAAATTGCGCTGATAAAATTTACCATTGGCCTGCTGCAGGAAAACCTGGGCAGGAAATTTCTTGTTACCGCCAATAGCAATATCATCAAGTCCGTCGCCGTCAACATCCCCGGCTGCAAGCGCCGGTGCATACGCGGATAATTTATGGGGCAATAGTTTCTGAATAGTAAAATCGGGAAAATCATCTTCCTGATGCCGGTAATGAATGCCAGCTGCTCCCGTAATTTCCGTGAACAGAGCTCCTCTGTTTTTTTGTGGCGCTATCCAGTTATAGGGTTGCCTGGCATCGCTGATATTCACTTTCAGGATTTGGTTGGCCTTTACATTTTTTAAAACCTGCTTATAATTATTCGGCCATTTAATCACAACGGAATCTAAAATGTCATATTTCCCGACGCCAAAATGTGCCCCATTCTCAATGGACGACAAATATCCGCGATACGGATTGTTTTCGTATACCTGGTGTTGTCCGTGGGCATAATAGATATCTATCCATGCGCCGATACCGCCGCTGTTAAAGCGGTCTCCCCTGAACTTAACCTGCAGGTAATTGGATGGTTTGGGAGTGAGCGCCCGGCTATTGTTTTTATAAATCATCGCCTCATCATTGATGTTATTGATCACCATATCCATAGCGCCGTCATTATTCAGATCAGCATAAGCCGCTCCGTTTGAAAATGTAGGCAAATCCAGCCCCCACTGGCCTGAAACATCGCCAAAGTTCAAATCGCCATTATTTTGGAAGGCATAATTATGGATTTTGACAGTAGGGATCTGATCTATAATAGTTTTTTTTGAAGAAGTTGCATAAGGGTTGTTTCTGAAAACGATAAAGTCGTGATCGGTAACATCTTTCGGAAATCCATTAGTTACGATAATATCACGGTAGCCATCGTTGTTGAAATCAGTTATTAAAGGAGTCCAACTCCAGTCGGTTTCAGTAATCCCGCTCAAAAAACCGGTTTCACTGAATATCGGACTTCTAACCGAGTCATTCTGCCCCAACCCCGGCCCCTGGTTTACCTGTAAAGTGTTACGGGCATATTGATATTGATATGCATAATGGTTAAACAACTCGTACGATTGGTAGCTTTCCGGCATCGACATCATTTTTTTCCGGTAATTATCAGGCGGCGACATATCCAGCTCAAATACATCGGCCAAACCATCGTTATTCAAATCTTCAATATCCTGCCCCATGGCATTCATTGAGGTATGCTTGAAGTATTCTTTAGATCTGTTGGTGAAAGTACCGTCGCCGTTATTGATATAAAGGATATTGGGCGATATAAAATCGTTGGTGACATATATGTCCTTCCATCCATCTTTGTTAATATCCACAATGGTAGCTGCGTGTCCGTAGCCTTCAATGGAGATCCCTGCTTTTTTTGATACATCGGTAAATACCGGGTGCTTAAGTTTATCGTCCCATTTGCTTTCGTATAACCTCCCGGTACTCTTGCCGCTGCCATCCGCTATTATCGGGCGAAACTGGTTTGCGTAGTAACCATCGCCGGGCCGGTTAACGGTAAGGTACATATCCAGCTTGCCATCGTTATTATAATCAAAAAACGCCGCCATAGTAGAGTAGGCCTGAATATCAAGGCCGTATTCCTTACCTTCTTCTTTAAAGTGCGGTATGCCCTCTTTGTCAATCCCCTGGTTTATGTAAAGCAGATTTTGCCGTTTAATACTATCCTGCAGCAAGGAATTACATACATAAATATCCTGCAATCCATCATTGTTGATATCTATAACAGCAACCCCTCGGCCCCATTTCCCCAAACCGTTAACACCGGCCTTATCGGTGATATCGTTAAATTTGAAATTGCCGAGGTTCAAATACAGCCTGTTCGACACCATATTACCTGAAAAATAAATATCAGGTAGCCCATCATTGTTAAAATCGCCAATGCCAACTCCGCCGCCGTTATACACGTTGGCATTGTCGATAGGATTGATAGAATCGTTTTCGGTAATCAAATTATTAAAGGTGACACCCGAGTGCGATGATGGTATCAATTCAAACAGCGTTGCCTTCTTTTTTACGCACGAAAAAAAAGCAACCGTAACGAATAATAAAGCAGGGTAAAATCTCTTCATCTATAAATTGGTTTATATGGAAAAGATAGGCTGTTATGCACAGCCTATCTCTTTTAACAAGTCTGGAAATTTATATCTTCAACTGCTATTATATAAGCAGGTTAATTATTAATAGCCAGGGTTTTGATGCCCGTTTACTTTAGGGTTATTGTCCAGTTCAGCTTGCGGAATTGGCAACAATTCGTCCCGGCCTTTCTTGAAATAGGAGAATGGATCGGTTGTGAAATATTGTTTTTTCCTCCAGCGAAGGATATCGATATTCCTTACTTCCTCACAACCCATTTCTACCATTTTTTCGTGCATGATGGCTTTTACTACATCAGTTTTCGACGCTACAGGAAATTGCGCTGTTGGGTAAGGAGGCATGGCAACATCAGCCCGCGCACGTAACATATTAAGATAATTAACTGCGGCAGCGGTATTACCAAGCTCGTTCTCGCATTCGGCAAGCATTAATAGAACCTCGGCATATCTAATAATACGTTGGTTATTGCCTCCCGGGTGAAAACTTGCTGCAGGCAAACCTTCTTTGTAAATGATCATAAACTTACGGAAACTGATCTTTTTAGTAACGCCGTTCATTACCGATGAGTTACCGTTCTGATCGCCATCTAAAAGCACAGAGGTGCCTTTGTTATAGGTGTCGCCTGTTTGATAACAAGTATAATGGAAGCGTGGATCAGATTTTGCTGCCCCTGTAGCAGTGTTCTCAAATTCGTTAATCAGTTTATTTGACGGAATAAGGTTTCTCCAGGCAATGGGGTTATATTCCTGGTTACGCACGGTAGATTGCGCTTCGGTAGGGCTATCTCCGCCCCAGTTAAATCCGCCATCGCCTTTGTCAACAAATACAATTTCAAAGATGGATTCGCTGTTGAATTCGGTCTCTTCCTCAAAGTTATCAAGGTACCTGGCAGTGAGGGTATAGCCGTTTACTCCAGTTGTAGGAATTTTTAGTAAGGCCGCTTTTGCGCCTGCGTAGTCGCCTGTTTGCATCAACACCCGGCCCAGCATGGCGTTTGCGGCAGAGGCGGTTGCCCGTCCTTTATCAGTGCCGGATTTTTCGGGAAGAACCGCTGCTGCGTCCTGAAGATCTTTGATAATCAAGGCATAAACCTCGGTTTCAGAAGCTCGTGGTTGAAAATCGCTGGCAGTCTTTACAGCGGCAGTATAAAGCGGTACTCCACCCCATTGCGAAACCAGGTCGAAGTAAGCCCAGGCACGCAGAAATTTAGCCTCACCAACAAGGCGATCACGCAGGGCCGTGTTATCAGTTACGTTTGGCCCATTTTCAATGGCTACATTCGCTCTGAAAATTGTTGTATACCAGGTATTCCAAACAGAGTTCATCACCGAGTTGGTAGGGTCAGCATTTCCGTTAAGCATTTGTCCCCTTGGGGCTTCGAGCTGCCCGCCGCCACTGGCAACTTCATCACTTCTGAGGTCATGAACAAAGAACCACTCCCTTGATACCAATCCCAGTGAATGAATAGAAGCATAAATGGAATTTACGCCCTTAGTTAACTGATCAGCAGTCTTATAATATTGGTTAGTTGTTACGTTATTGGGGTCGCTGGTGTTAAGGGATCCTTTCTTGCAGGAATTCACCGTCGCCGCTACAATGATAGTTGTAAGAGCCGACCACAAGAATATTTTTTTAGTTTTCATCGCTATATCTCTTTTTAAATTAATCGTTAAAAGGTTGCCTGTAAACCCAATTGAACTGTTCTTGGCTGCGGATACTGGCCATAGTCGATACCATTAGTTAAGGTGCCGTTACGTGAGCCTATTTCAGGATCAAGACCTTTATATTTAGTGAAGGTTAAAAGATTGGTTGATGCCGCATAAATCCTGAGCCTGTTCAACGCATTATCAGTTTTTGCCCTTAACCATGATGCAGGAAAGTTATAGCCTATCTGCATATTTTTAACCCGCAGGTACGAGCCGCTTTCAATCCACCTGGTTGAAGGCCTTACGTTACTATTCGGATCGCCAGAGATAGAGCGTGGAATATTTGTATTGGTATTTGAAGGTGTCCAGGCGTTTAAGACATTAGTGCCGGCATTAAAAAGCCTTGGCATACCTTCAAGAATAATTCTTTCCGCATTAAAGATCTTATTGCCATAAACACCCTGAAAAAATACGATCGCGTCGAAATTTTTATAAGACGCACCATAGTTTAAGGAATAGGTGAATTTTGGCAGATAGCTACCAATGAAGGTACGATCTGCGTCGTTAATAACACCATCGTGGTTTACATCTTTAAACTTTATATCACCGGGAGCTGCGCCAGTTTGCGTTGGGGAATTTGCAACCTGGGCAGCGTTTTGAAATATACCGTCAACAATATATCCATAAAATGATTGAACTGGCTGTCCAACTACAGTGCTGGTTATAGGGCCGCCACCACCATAGTCGGCATCGCCACCGGCGGTAATAGAAGCATTGGCAGTACTAAGCGTTAAAACCTTGTTTCTGTTCAGCGAAAAGTTTCCGGTAATATCGTATTTAAACTCGCCTTTTGTTTTATGGTAACCTAAAGTGACCTCAAAGCCACGGTTGCGCATCGATCCTACGTTAGCTAACGTACCGGCCCCGTTAAAACCAAAACTGGGCGGTGTAGGTACGGTTAATAAAAGATTATCGGTTTTCCTGTTATACACTTCAGCGGATAATGTAATGGCATCCTGAAACAAGCCCAGATCTAACCCGATATTGGTTTGCTTAGTTGTTTCCCATGACAGATCAAGATTACTTAAACCACTGTAAAGTGAAGCATTACCAAGATCGGCAAGCGACCCGTTAAATGGATAGGTAGCTATATTTGCTGATATAGGCTGCAGATACGGATAGTTACCCAATACTGTACCGTTGATACCTGTTACACCATAACCGGCCCTTAACTTTAAGGAAGAAACCGAGGTAATAGATTTCATGAAACTTTCCTGGTCTACCTTCCAGCCTAGCGATGCCGCAGGGAAGCTTTCGTGTTTATGCCCAGGCGCAAATACAGACAGGCCATCACGACGTATGGAGCCTGAAATAAGGTATTTACCCTCAAAATCATAACCAACGCGGGCCACCTCCGAAATGAGAAGGTTGGTACCGTAGGTGTAATTTGTATAAAGGTTAGTTGCACCATTTAATGTTTTGACTGTGTTGGTATTTTGGTTACCCGAAGACACCTGGTTATCGCCGCGTGAGCTTTGAGCTTCGTAAACTAAAACCGCATTAACGTGATGTTTGCTGGCAAACGTTTTATCGAAAGTTAACTGCTGCGAGTACAATTGAGTTGTGCTGGCACCCTTGGTGTAATTTATGATAGCGGTTGGCGATTGAGAAGTACCACCGTCGTTATAAATAGGCGTATACGTATTATTCAAGTTAGAGCCGTAATCAATACCGTAAATTGATTTAAAGTTAAGCCACGATGCAAACTTTAACGTAGCGTAAGCATTACCATGGATAGTATAACCGTGGTTTGTATTGCTAATGAGTTTGGCTGCCTCAATAGGGTTAGTTGGATCCGAGCCGTCGAAGCTGTTTATTGGACCCTGGAAGCCACCGGCATTAGTTGGATTATATACAGGCAAATATGGCTGCATCCTTACAACGTTTGTTATAGCAGTACGGTTACCAGCGTCTACGCCGTAAACCTGATGATTGACGATTGCGTTAAATGTTTCGCCAAATGACAGAAATTTACTGATCGTATGATCGGCATTAACGCGGATCGCTTTGTGGTACGCACTTAAGCCCTGGGCAATACCTTGCTGATCAAAGTAATTTGCCGAAGTGTAAAAGCGGGTCACTGCGTTGCCGCCGCTCAATGCCACATTGTGCTGCTGTATAGGAGCATTACTCCTGAAATACGCGTTTTGCCAGTTGGTATTGGTTTGGGCAAATGTTTGAGAACTACCTGCATAAATTGGTTTATTAAAGTTATCTGGTTGCAGGCGGGGCGGTAAAGCTATACCGGCTGCACCATTAAGTGCGCGCTCATATTGCAGGTATTGCTGAGTATTAAGCAGATCGTACTTTTTTATAACATTTTGTACGCCATAGTACGAGTCGATGGTAACTTCGGTACGGCTATTATTGTTGCCTTTTTTAGTGGTAATGATAATAACACCATTGGTACCCCTGGAGCCATAGATCGCCGCGGCACTGGCGTCTTTCAAAACGTCGATACTTTGAATGTCCTTAATGTCAACACCTGTAAGGCTGCCCGGATATCCGTCTACTATATATAAAGGATCAGATCCGAAATTTACCGAACTGATACCGCGCAATGAAATGATGGCCCCGGTTCCCGGGCCGCCATTATTGGTTACTGAGAGGCCTGCTATACGGCCCTGCAATGCTTCAATACCACCTACAGGTAACGAGGCCAGGGTTTTACCGCTAACAGATGACACAGCTCCTGTAACCTTAGCACGTTTTTGTGATCCGTAACCAACCACAACCACTTCTTCCAGGTTCTTTGTGTCTTTTTTCATTTGCACTTTTAGCTCAGTACCGCTGGTAACTGTAATCTCTTGCTGGTTAAAGCCAATGAGCTTGAAAACCAGTACGGCTGAATTGCCAGGTACTGCTATTTTGAAGTTGCCGCTGGCATCAGTAGTTACACCCTGTGTTGTGCCTTTTATTGCAACCGCTACGCCGGGCAGTGGTTGGTTATCTTCGTCGGTAACTTTGCCTGAAACGTTAAAGGCAGGCTTCATTTTCAAAGCTGCATTTTTATTAACTGTAACGCCGTTTACCAAACCTGCCGAACCACCAGGGTGCGCAATTGACATCGACGGCATAGCCAACGTACACCCGGTTAGGATGAGCGTAGCGTAACGCCACTTTTTATTATAAATTTTTTGTAAAGAATACTTCATGTTGTTAAGGTTTAAAATTTCCGATTGGTTAGAAAAATGCCCGCATATTTTTGATTTTTTGCACAGCACTTTCCGGCATCGTTTAAGCTGCAAAGCCTAAAAGTTATCCTGATATCACTTTAATGATATGACTACCGAAATCAATTCATCTGGCGAAATCTGTCTGATCGAGATGTCCCATACTTATCCCTGATCTGAAAATCTTTTTTGTGTCTTGTCATAATTTTCTTTTTAATGGTTAATAATTAATATTTAGGTGTTATTAAATTTCCAAACCAACTGTATCGCTTTGCCGGGGCCAAATAGTATTGCTACAATCTGTTTTATAAAGCGCCGACCATCTATCCCACCGCGAGCAAACAAGCAGGTGGCATGAACGACTCCATTAGTAATTAGGCATGTTTATAATTGGTAATCCGTACGTCGTTATGTTAACGGTACTTTTTATTACGATCTGCTTTAAGCAGGTTGCAACAACAGGAGTAAAAGTATCCTTCGCGGCTTGGCCGATAGCGCAATTTTTATCTTAATCTTACAACATTTGTTTAACTGCATCTATTCAATTATGATATTGAACAAGTTGCAAGGCCAATTAAAGCATAAAATATTTCAGGAATGATTAGGATACCCACAAAGCATATAGGTTTTAACTTATTTATAATCAATAAATTACAAACACGTAACTAAGAGAAAGAGTTGGCTTAGAAAGGAAAAAGACGAGCTAAAACCAATTTTAGGCAATCGATTGTAATTGATTGGTTTGGTTGCTGATTTTAATTGTTATTTACACAACAATTATCTATTAAACTAACAAGGACAGCCTCGCGCTGTCCTTATAACCAATTTCTAAAATAGAGAAGAAAAGTTTTATATCGATAAATATGAATAGAAACCATGCACGCTTACTAATTAAACTTATCTGTTGTAATTGTTAAAATTGCCTGATGGCCAACTAACAGTCTATAGCTATTATATTATTAGCCGGTTTTTCATGTCAAAAATATAGATACGTATACACTTCTAATGACACGCATGTTGAAAAGCTTAACACTTTAGTTTACCTGATTGAAGCAATTCAGGCATATTGTAACCACGATGCTCTGATTTCCCTTGTTGGCCAACCTTTCCGGCTCATGCTCACGTTGATTGAATAAAGATTTGCCTAAACAACTGTTATAGCACTTTCAACAATTGTTGTAATACCATATTTAGCTATTCATCTATTTTTATCAAGCAGGGCATGCCAATTTGCTGGCTATAAAAACCTCAATAAATACAAGATGAAAATGAAGTACCTTTCCCTCTGCCTGTTCGTAGCCTTCAATTTATATATCTGTAGCGCATCGGCCCAAAACAAAAAGTTCTATATTTTTTTGTGCTTCGGCCAGTCGAATATGGAAGGTAACGCACACATACAGCCGCAGGACACTGTTGTTGATCCGCGATTACAAGTATTGGAAACTGTTGATTGCCCTAACCTTAAACGTACCAAAGGCAACTGGTATACCGCTGTGCCACCGCTGGCACGCTGTAACACAGGGCTTACCCCAGCCGACTACTTTGGTCGTACTTTGATAGCTAACCTGCCACATGATATAACAGTTGGTATTGTTAATGTGTCGGTAGCGGGGTGTAAAATTGAACTATTTCAAAAAAACAGCTATAAGGACTATGCAGCTACTGCCCCGTCGTGGATGGTGAATATGATTAATGAATACGGTGGCAATCCCTATGGGCATTTAGTAGAGATGGCTAAATTGGCCCAAAAAAATGGGGTGATCAAAGGCATATTGCTGCACCAGGGCGAATCAAATCCTAATGATACGCTTTGGACGCAAAAAGTAAAAAGCATTTATGATATGCTTATTAAAGATCTTCGCCTCAAATCCAGGAAAGTACCGTTGCTGGCCGGTCAGCTGGTTAATGAAGATCAAGGTGGAAAATGTGCTGCGATGAACCAAATAATTGACAAACTCCCGGATGTTATCCCTAATGCCTATGTCATTAACTCGAGCGGGTGTACAAGTGCACCGGATAAATTGCACTTTACAGCCGAAGGATATCGTATCTTAGGCACAAGATATGGGTTAAAAATGCTCAGCCTGCTTGGTTACAAGTCGGTAACCGCCACCGATGCTGTAACAACCGGCAGCACAGGCAAGTAACACCGGCGATAATTCGGCATAAATAGTACCTGACTAAGCTACACTCTTGATACTCACTTTTTTTGCCCTGTATTCGGACGGTAAGATATTATATTTTGCTTTAAATGACTTGGTGAAATAATGAGGTGTCGAAAATCCAATTGAATACGCAATTTCAGCAATAGTCAGATCGGTTTTTTCCAATAATATGGCTGACTTATCCAATTTTATTGAGCGGATAAATTCCACAGGAGGTTCGCCGGTGAGTTCGGTGATCTTACTGTAGAACGATCCCCTGCTCATGCTAAAGTGGTGACTGATCTCTTCAACAGAAAACTTGGGGTTATTTATATTTTTTTCGATGTACAGCACCACATCTTTAATGAATCGCTCTGAAGATGATTCTATATCCATGTCTGCAGGAATGACCTTTATTTTTTTCTGATAAGTTTCCTTAAGCGACGTATTTAAATGAAGCAGGTTCTTGATCTTGATATTCAGGATATCAAAATTGAACGGCTTAGTCAAATAATCATTCACGCCCAGTTCCAGCCCTGCAAGTTGTTCCTTTTGGCTGGTCAACGCTGTTAATAAAATGATAGGGATGTGGCCGGTTCGTTTATCTGCCCTTAACTTGCAGCTTAGTTGTATCCCATCCATATAAGGCATGCTTATATCACTAACTATTAAATCGGGATGTACAGCAAGCGCTTTGTGCCAACCATCACGGCCATTAACCGCCTCAGATACTTTGTAGGTAGTACCCAGGTTTTCGGCAAGGTAATGCCGCATTTCGTCATTATCTTCAATAATCAACACATGTGGGCGGTTAGTACCTATAGCAATTTCGGGCTTCGGCTTGCTATCCGAATCTTCTTCCACCAAGCAGGATGCTATTTCAGGCAAATTTGGGTTGGATATGGCCGTTTCCGACAAGCTAATTACCGGCAATGAAATCGTTAATGAAAAAACAGAGCCCTTGCCCGGTTCACTTTCCACGCTGATTTGGCCGCCATGCAACTGCACAAGTTCGCGCGTTATGGATAGGCCTATCCCGCTGCCCTGATTAAGTATAGCCGGCTGGGCATCCGCCTGATAAAACCTTTCAAAAACATAACCTACCTGTTCGGGGGATATGCCCGTACCCGTATCGGCAACAGTGATGCTAAGCTGGTATGAATTACCATCAGCCGAAATAACAGGTGCAGTTACCTCTACCGTAATTTGCCCGCCTGCCATGGTAAATTTAAACGCGTTGGATAGCAGGTTAAATAATATCCGCTCAACTTTATCGTGATCAAATTTTGCAAATAACCTTTCGCTGGCTGTTTTAAAAACCGGGACGATCTTTTTTCTGTTTGCCAGGTCATAAAACGAATCGGCAACTTCACGTACAAAAGAAACAAACTCACCTTCAACTAAATTAAGTTTAAGCTCATTTTCTTCAAGCTTCCTGAAATCAAGCAACTGGTTAACCAGGTTAAGCAACCTGCGCGAGTTTCGCTTAATAACGCCCAATTGCTGCACTACAGGCTCGGTATTGGTTTGCTCCAGAAGTTTATCAACCGGTGCCATTATCAAAGAAATAGGTGTTCTGAATTCGTGGCTCAGGTTGGTTAAAAACTTGATCTTCATTTCATCCAGTTCATGGCGGGTCTCGGCATCCTTGCGCTCCTGCTCGGCATGCAGTTTCTTCTTAAGCTTTTTAACGCCCTGCCTCCGAATCAATAATAGTATACCGAAAGCCAGTAAAACATAAAATACGTAGGCATATATGGTCATCCAAAAAGGAGGCTTTACTATAATTTTCAACGACGTGCCTGTATCATTCCATTTTCCATCATTATTGGAAGCTTTTACCCTGAAAGTATACTCGCCGGGGTCAAGATTGGTATAACTCGCGGTGGTTGAAGTACCGGCATTTTTCCAGGAGTTGCTGAACCCCTCCAATATGTATGAATAATGGTTTTGTTGCGGAAGTGTATAATTAAGGGCTACAAAGTTGATGGCAAAGTCTTGTTTATACTTGATGGTGATTTGCTTCTCCTCGCTGATATTCACAGGTTTCGGATTTTCATGATCCGGTGATATTCGCTTGTTATCTACAATCAGGGTGGTTAACATTACCGGCGGCAGATTTTTGTTAAGCCTCACATCCGATTCTCTAAAATAATTAAACCCATCCACCCCGCCGAAATAAAGCGTACCATCCGCAGCAAGAATTCCGGACCCGTTTAAAAATACGTTGTTTTGCAGGCCGTTATCATGGCAATAAACATAAAGGTTCATGTCTGCCGGATCAATCCGGCCGATACCCTGGTTAGTACTAAACCACAAATTATTGGTTTTATCCTGTAAAATTTTACAAATCACGCCGTTAGGCAGCTGGTTGTTATGTTTAAAAGGGGCTATTTTTTTGAGCAGATGATCATAGCAGAAAAGCCCGTCGCCATTTGTACCTATCCACATATTGCCGTTAGCATCCTTTTTTAAAGATAAAATCTCTGCTATAGGCAAACCGGTGTTAGTCGGGTTAAGCGTATCGAATATTTTGGTAACCGGATTATAGATAGCGATGCCGGTGCCGTATGACCCTATCCACATATTGCCGTCATTATCTTCTTCAAAAGCCCTGATGTAGCCGTTTGAAGGAATCTTTTGCCCCCTTGCAGTCAAATAGGTAGGTGTAAATCTGCGGAAACTATCTGCCTTGGCGTCAAAAACATCAATACCGGTACCGTTGGTACCAATCCATACATTGCCAAAGTGATCTTCTTTAAAGGCGAAGATATTGTTTTGACTGATATTCAGATTTCCGGTACCACTGGTAAATTGAGTGTAGGAATTGTTTGCGGTATTGAGTTTAAAAAGCCCGTGCCCGAATGTTCCTATCCAAAGTTGCTGCCTATGATCCAGCAGCATAGCCATGATAGGCAAGCCCACCGAATTTATCTTTTCTTTCGGTTGGATAAGAACATGGCTGAAACGGTTGGTTTTGTTGTTGAAGATACTAAGGCCGCCACCGTCTGTCCCCACATATAATTCATTATCGTTTTTTTGTGCAAAGGATGATACGATGGGTGCGCGCAATCCGTAGGGATCTAACTCGGTAGGCTGTACATAGTTAAATAAAGTAAGGTTTTTATCATACTTATTTATACCGCCCATATAGGTACCTACCCAATAAATCCCTTTAGGATCAATATAAATACTCCGAATGGATTTACTGTTAAGGCTGTACGGATCGCGCGGATCGTGGCGGTAACGAACGGATTGCCCGGTGTTGATGTCCATAACATTCAGGCCGCCTTCTGTACCAACCCAAATATGATCCTTGTCTTCGGCAGCAATGCTATAAACAATATCACCGCATAACGAGTGTTCGTCTTTATCACTGTAACGATAGTTGATAAAGTGTTCACCATCTTTAGCCAGGCGGCTTAAACCGTTTGACGTACCCACCCAGACATTGCCAGCCTTATCCTGTGAAATAGTCATTACAACATCTGATGGTAAGCTGCCCGGATCATTTTTTTGATGACGGAAGCCTTTAAAACGTTTATTCGCTTCATCATATAAATAAAGTCCCGAACCTGTACACGCCCAAATCCTGTCGTAACTATCCTGAAAAATGTAGTTGATGCTTTTAACAGGTATTTGTCCTGGTTTGTCTGTCCCGGTTTCAAAATGACTGATATGTTTTCGGTCAGGATCAATCACATCGAGGCCATTTACCGTACCTACCCAAATAGCACCTTTTCTGTTTGCGCACACTGCGGTAACAATATCCTGGCTTAAATGCTGCCCTTTTAAGGGCGAAGTAAAATTTTTAAAAACGTCAGCAGCCCGGTCATAATAATAAAGCCCAAAACCTATGGTGCCCACCCACATCGTACCTGTACGGTCCATACTGATACTGCTTATTTCGTTTGACCCTGGCTCCACTTGCCTTTTTGTACCAAGCGAATAAACTTTAAACCGTTTGCCATCGTATCTGTTCAGGCTTTCAGATGTACCTATCCATATCATCCCGCTAACATCTTTTACGATAGCATTAACAGCATTACCCATTAATCCCTGTTTGGTGGTTAAGGCGGTAAACTTCAGATTAGGTTTTTGAGCATTTACCTGGATACCTATAACGGTAAAAAAAACTGTTGTAAGTACAATACGTGCAATACCGGTTAGCACGGTGTATATTGTTTTACGCGCACAGAAATCGGGTACAGATTCCATCATAAGTAACAGCTTGTTAATTTCCAATACGGGCAAGCCGCAGGAAAAATGTTTATGAACTATGGTTTAAAAATTGGTATGGTTGATGTTTTGAATAACATCATCAACCAAATTTACATTTTATGATAATGAAACAGGCAAACTTTTGTTCAAAGAAATAACACACTTGTTCAATTACATCATTAATTATTGTACAAAAGTGAATATTAAAACTTTTATCAAGATGATGTCGCCAAACACTTTATCGACAAACGTTGTAAAATTATGCCAAAAACTGTGTGCCTCCCGTTTGGTATAAAAATACCTTTATATTAAAAAAAGCAGCCTATTTTATCAATAACGCTATTGTATTTATTTAAAAAGCGTTTATTCCGGGTCAGCTTTTTATAAATAACGAATCCGGCATCTTTTGAAAATCAAACTAAAAATACAGCTAAAATATGTGTAATAAAAACAATTATTCGCAATTTAATCATTTAGCAAGTTCCAGGTATTATATAACATCAAAACAACTCCGGCATTTTAATAAATCCGCAATACATAAACCTCAATATTCAATTATGAAACCCAAACGCTTACTCGCCTTATTGGCCATTACGGTTGCCTCCAGCTTATGCAAGGCACAAACAGCTTCAAACTCAATAGCCGACGATTTTAAACCATCTACCTACAACCAGCCGGGACAAGAGTATCCTCAGGTAAATTCGCAGGGCTATGCGCGCTTTCGTATCAAGGCCCCACAGTCTGACAGTATAAGAGTCAGTCTCGGTTTGGGCGGACGCGGCGGCACCAAACTTACAAAAGGAGCTGACGGATTTTGGACAGGCACAACAGAGGGTCCAATGGATGAAGGATTTCACTACTATCATTTAACGATTGATGGCGGTGTGTTTAACGATCCGGGCACGCTGAATTTTTATGGTTCCACACGCTGGGAAAGTGGTATCGAAATACCGGCACATGATCGGGATTTTTATGCGTTAAAAGATGTTCCGCATGGCAATGTGCAGCAAATTCTGTTCCCTTCAAAAAGTACCAATACCTCGCGCAGGGCTTTTGTTTATACGCCACCGGGTTATGAGAAGGACAAATCAAAAAAATACCCTGTGCTATACCTTCAACATGGCTGGGGCGAAGATGAAACTGCATGGAGCAACCAGGGCCACGCCAACCTGATCATGGATAATTTAATAGCAACTGGCAAAATACAACCATTTATTATTGTCATGACTTATGGGATGACCAATGATATAAGGCCTGGCCCAGGTGCATTGAAAAGTTTTAAGATAGATCCGTTTCAAACGGTTTTAACTGACGAACTTATCCCCTATGTTGATGCCAGCTTCCGCACTAAGGCCGACAGGGCCCACCGTGCCATGGGGGGATTATCAATGGGTGGTATGGAAACGCATATGATAACATTAAACAAGCCCGAACTTTTTGCCTATTATGCACTGCTCAGCGGCGGAACTTATTTGCCAGATGAGCTTAAAGACAAGACAAAGCCTAAATTAATATTTATAAGCTGCGGCAGCAAAGAAAGGCCGGACGGCGTTACAAATGCTGTGGTTGCCTTAAAAGGCGCAGGATACAATGCGGTGTCATATATTTCTGAAAACACTGCGCACGAATTTCTTACCTGGCGACGCAGCCTTTATGAACTTGCCCCGTTGCTGTTTAAAGAATAAAACACCTGTCAATCCCTATATAAAGAACACAAAAAAGCCCTGTCGGCAAGATGCCAACAGGGCTTTTTGTAGTAAATTTCTTAGCCTAAATCCCAAACAGAACTTGTTTATTCAAGTTTGAGAAATTGGCTGTTGACATAGCACTTCTTTAATATAGTTAATTATGTAACCCTAACTGATTAGCAGCTCCCGACAAAACGATATACTGTGCACAACCGGCTATTGTTACTTCATTCTCACCCCAGAAAAACGGCCAGTCTTCCTTATTCTCCGGAAAATCAGGCTTAAGCAACAGAATACCAGGCACTACACCGCCAGCAATAAACCTGAAGTCTGCACGGTTGTTACCGTAAGTTACTTTTTTTGACCGTACCCCCACTGACGATACAAACGAAAGGTTGGAGTAAGGATGGCATCCAAAGATGTAATTCAGGCCCTTATAAACGTACTCAGTACCGATTATATTAGGAAAATACTTATTGGCGAAATAGTTGGTAATGGCGAAATTAATAACCTGCCCGCTACCGCCCCAGCCACCCGGCGTAACGGGCACGCCATAAGGGTTCTGTTTATCATAATCGTCGCATGTTGCTTTGTATTTTTGCATGTATCCCGCAATTTTATCCTTGTAATCTTTGTCCATATAAGGGTAGGCATGCAGCGCGCTTATCATTACAAAGCCGGGAAAACGATCAAGCATCGGCATGATCATTTTTTTGAAGTGATCTGCATACTGCTGATCTTTCGTAGTGATATACAATTGAAGAGCGGCAAGCATCTCGTTACCGGCAGCAAACCTGTTACGGGCTATTGCAGCCGAGTCCATGTGCATTTTCAGGCTATCATCTTCATGCCAAAGTCTCAGGGCACATTGCATGCTTTTCATGGCCAGCGTATCGTTATACCCTTTAAGCGCCCGGCTGGCGGCAGCAAGTGCAGCGGCGGTCTGGTAATCCAGCGCTATGTTCCTTGTGGTAAACGCCCATCGGTCATCCAAGGTCCCGCTCGATTTCCCGTCGGTTTGATAGGGTTTCAGCGAGGCGTTATATGGCATATTATCCGTTTCGTTAACGGCATCCCCTAAGTGATGGTACTGGTGCAAATTTGGCACAATGATTCCACGCGCCGGATGGCCTATGTTTACAACCTGCGCCACCAGGTTAAGCGTACCATGCTCAATTTGTTGTAAAAGATCAGGCTTGCCGTCAGGGCGATGAATATCTACGTAGCGTGTTGCATAATCTACGTAAGTTTCATCACGGTCAATCTTGAAATTCTCCCAGGCTTCAACAAAACTCAATACTACGCTGCAATGCGACGGCGTTTCAATATCAAAGTCGCCGGCATCAAACCAACCGCCAACATTAAGGCCCGGGATGCGTTCGAGCGGTTTATACTTGGTATCGGTAGTTGGCCCCATCTGGTATGTATCAAAATGCTGATGGTTTGGCGGAGCCTGCAGGGCATCATCAAGAAACGGGGCACCGTGCCATACGCGGTAGGCTTCGTTCACCATCATGTGATCCATCTGAACCGGGAACCAAACATCCATTGTAGGATGCCCTATATTTTCATAAACATTTGCGTTAATTGGAAAAGCATTGGTTTTTTGATTGCCATAAGCTACAACGTATAAACCGGCCTTTTTAACACTGCTAAAATTAAACTTCAAATAATTGTACCGGGTAAATTGCCCCCAATGCTGTACCTCTGACTTAAGCCGCTCAATGTATTTTCCATCGGACGTAACTTCAAAAAGGGTTGCCGTTTTTAGCGGCGCGTCATTTTTATCCAGTTCTATCACTGCAGTCTTTTGCTGCTCAGGGCGATAACCTACCTGCGAAAACTCAATTACCGGCGCACGCTTCCAACCAGGTACGGCATTAGGCTCAATATACCAGGTTAATACCTTGCCTGTTTTACCGGCAGGCAATAAGCCGCGGACAATAAACCATCCGTTTTGTGCAAGGCTGCGGCCATCAAACAACATCAGATTGGCATCAATCGACTGAATTTTGATGGTTCGCTCAGGATCTTCGGGTGCCATCACCAGTGTTTTGCCGGTAGCAAGCGGTGCCGGGTCAATAAATTCGTTACGGCCCCGATCATCAAATGTGTTATGGCCGGCAAACTGCGGGATTTTTTGACTTGATGGAAGCATTTTTGTCGAACCTGCAGGATACAATGGAAAATCGCCCGGCTTTCCATCAATTAAATATGTTTTTTCAAAATAAGCTGATGGTATGACCTCAAGGTTAAACCCAGCCTTGCCGGCCAACTTTTCCGGAACCGGCTTATCAAGGTATAAATTAAGCTCAACACCATTGCCTTTTGGTGTTACGCTGATTTTTGAATTAAAATCATAACCTTCATAACGCATGGTTACATCAATGCGATGATTAACGCTATCTACAGTGCGGTTGACAAGAGTGGGCACCAGGTCCCATTGCTCGGGTGTGTTTTGCAGGCGTACCGCGCCACCGGTAATGGTACGCACGCCGTGGTGTATCAGCTCGACCCCGGCTGTCTTTTCATCCTGAAAAATTCCGTTATACTGATTACTGAATACCAGTACGTTTACACCGGGCGTTTCGAAATAGCCCAGTTTGTTAAGTTTTAGTTTTTGAGCCGAGCCCCGGAAGCACGAAAGGCAAAAGACGAATGCCATCAGCACCATAGCTGGCTTGGGTGAGTAAATTTTTAATTGCATGGTTATATGATTGATTATAAAGGTTTATAACCGGCGATACCGATTACGACTGAACGAAAGTATCCGTACAGAAAATGCTTTGATACCACAATCCAATATTTTGATACCACGAATGTATCCGCGTACCCAAGTGGCAAAAAACCATACAATTGTTACAGTTAATTTAGATAAAATCGCCTCGGGAGCGCTTTATGTATATTAAAATGCGACTAAAATTCAGATAGTTATAAAAAAATAACCTACTGATAAACTATAATCAGGCGCCGTGTTCTTCATTGCGCACCGGCTTTTCATTTATTTTTCGGCACTTAAACATTCGTTTTATCATTATCATGATTTGTGTTAAGAGTCACAAATTGCTTCCCCTACTTTCGGGTATTCCTCAAACAAGCAAAAACTAATACAATTAACCCGCTTAGCTTCTGTTCATCCTACAGACGATTTGTTTAGTGGATTAACAGACAAAAAATCATGAAGAAGATAGCCTACCTTACAGCCATCGGCATTTTGCCTGCAATGCTGGCCCTGTCTCAGCCAGCTCTTAAACATTCGCCGGCAGGCTTTGATACTTATCGTGCAGGTATTGCGCATGGTAAATTAGACACCGTTACCTATAACTCAAAAACGGTTGACTCCAAACGCCACGCTGTAGTTTACCTGCCGCCCGGATATACTGTCAAAAAGAAGTACCCTGTTCTGTACCTGCTGCATGGCATTGGCGGCGACGAATTTGAATGGCTTAACCAAGGTACGCCCCAGGTAATATTGGATAACCTGTATGCTGACAAAAAGCTGGAGCCAATGATTGTGGTATTGCCCAACGGCCGTGCCATGAAAGACGACCGCGCTACCGGCAATATAATGGCTCCGGATAAAGTTGCTGCATTTGCAACTTTTGAGCATGACTTGCTCGACGACCTGATCCCATACATCCAGAAAAAGTACCCGGTATATACTGATCGTGAACACCGGGCGCTTGCTGGATTATCCATGGGTGGCGGGCAATCGCTTAATTTCGGGTTGGGTAACCTGGATAAGTTTGCCTGGGTTGGAGGTTTTTCATCTGCGCCTAATACTAAAAAGCCGGAAGAGCTGGTACCTGATCCTGATGCCGCGAAAAGTAAACTTAAACTGCTTTGGATCTCATGCGGCGATCACGACGGACTAATGTCATTCAGCAAACGTACCCACGATTACCTGGAGCAAAAAAATGTACCACATATCTTCAGTGTCGAGCCCGGAATACATGACTTTAAAGTCTGGAAAAATGATCTTTATCTGTTCTCCCAATTTCTGTTCAAACCTGTTGATATCGATAAATTTAATAGGATGATCGCGGGTGGCCCTGCATCTACTAATATCAGGGGCGCGAAATACCCGATGATACTGCCCGACCACCGGGTGGTTTTCCGGTTTAAGGCACCTGATGCGCAAAAGGTTCAGATAGACCTGGGAAAAAAATATGATATGACAAAAGACACTGCCGGTTATTGGAATGCCACAACCGATTCAATTGGCGAAGGGTTTCACTATTATTCATTGATTATAGATGGTGTCGCTACAACTGATCCTGCCAGCCAAACTTTTTATGGCATGGGGCGCATGGCCAGCGGCATTGAAATACCTTTTGACGGCGGCGACTATTATGCTGTAAAAAATGTCCCGCATGGTGATATTCGCATCAAAACCTATTTTTCAACAGTAACCCAATCATGGCGAAGGCTGTTCATTTACACACCGCCGGGCTATGATGCCAGTGGTCAAACCAAATATCCTGCGCTGTATATATTACATGGGGGTGGCGAGGACGAAACAGGCTGGGTAGCCCAGGGTAAAACTGATATGATCATGGATAACCTAATCGCCGCCAAACAGGCAAAACCAATGCTGGTTGTAATGCCCGACGCCAATTTCAGCGGCGCTGGTTTTGGTGAAGCCGGACTTAAAACCTTTGCGAACGAAATAAAACAGAGCATCATTCCTTTTATAGAGAAAAACTACCGGGTTGAGCACACCGCGCAGGGCCGTGCGCTGGCCGGGCTTTCCATGGGTGGACTCAATACATTATATACGGGCATTTACCATACAGATATGTTCAGTTACCTCGGGGTATTAAGCTCGGGATGGATTGTACCTGTACAAAACAGCATCGCCGATGCACAGTACGATTTTATGAAGAAAAATGCCACCAGGATCAATACCAATCTGAAAGCATTTTGGATTGCAATGGGCGGCAAAGAAGATATTGCTTATAACAACTGCCAGGCCATGCTGGGAAAACTGGACGAGTTAAAGATAAAACATACTTATTATGAGTATCCGGGCGGTCATACCTGGCCTGTGTGGCGAAACGACCTTTACAAATTTGCCCCTGTACTATTTAAATAAATTGACGACCAATAAATCCTATCAAGACCCTCAGTTTATGAAAAATATTAAATTTTGGCTATTACTATTTATTTCTATGCTGGCTTTCGCAGGGCAATCTGTGGCGCAAAATCCATTGATCAGAGATCAGTTTACAGCTGATCCCTCAGCCCGTGTTTTTGGCGACAGGGTGTACGTTTATCCATCGCATGATATTAAAGCAACACCAGGCCACGGCCGCCCCGGATGGTTCTGTATGGAGGATTACCATGTTTTTTCATCAGCCAACCTTACCGATTGGACCGATCACGGTATGATCATCAGCCAAACTACGGTACCCTGGGCCGAGCCAACATCATACAGCATGTGGGCACCCGATTGCATTTTCCGACACGGCAAATACTATATGTATTTTCCTACTACCGCGAAAGGCAGCGAAAACGGCCGGGGCTTTACCATAGGTGTAGCCATGGCCGATAAACCGTATGGCCCATTTACCCCACAGCAGGAGCCTATAAAGGGTGTACACGGCATCGATCCAAATGTATTTATTGACAAAGACGGGCAGGCTTACTTATACTGGGCACAGGGCAACCTCTATGTGGCAAAGCTTAAAGAGGACATGCTCGAACTTGCATCAGAACCCCAAATTTTAACTGAGCTGCCGGATAAGGGTCTTAAAGAAGGCCCCTACCTGTTTGAGCGTAAAGGAATTTATTATTTGACCTATCCACATGTGGCTAATAAAACCGAAAGGCTGGAATATGCTATAAGTAATAACCCAATGGGGCCTTTTAAATTTGCGGGGGTGATTATGGATGAGTCGGCTTCCGGCTGCTGGACTAATCATCAATCAATCATTCAATTTAAAAATCAATGGTACCTGTTTTATCACAACGATGACCTGTCGCCGCAGTTTGATAAAAACAGGTCGATACGATGTGATAGCCTGTTTTTTAGTGCCGATGGAAGTATTAAAAAAGTTATCCCAACCCTGCGTGGTGTAGGGATAACCAAAGCATCTGAAAAAATACAGATAGACAGGTACAGCGATAAAGACAGTACCGTAAAAATCTCCTTTCTTGATACCGCAAAAAAATTTAATGGATGGAAAACAACCTTTAACCATGCCGGCAGTTGGATCCGTTATAACAGTGTTGACTTCAATGGTAAAAAGTTTAAAGAATTACAGATCATGGCGAATGCCGGAAGCAGGGCAACTGTAGAAGTGCGGCTTGGTAATGCAAACGGACGCCTGCTGGCTTCAACGGTAATTCCTGAAGGAAGCGATTGGCAAATTGCTCAAACAAGACTGGCCTCTCTCCCATCCAAAATTGCCGATCTGGTAATCGTATTAAAAAGTGGTAGCGGCGTTAATCTCGACTGGATAAATTTTAAATAGATTAAACTACATCAGCAAACTATTCCAATATGTGACTGCCCGGACATTCATCGGCGTGCCCGGGCAATTATGGCGAATAGATCAATTAGCTGATGATACCTATTGGATTATACCAAAAGCTCGCAACCAATTCAAAAGAGCGCATTACACTGTTAGCCGTGGAAAATAGCGCATTTACGTCTGCAAAATTTAAGTTAGGTTAACGGTTGCTTAAATATAATTGAGCTATCAAATCAGTGTTTGTCGGTATATGGCTGTAGTACCTGGCCGGTTAAAGTTCCGTATTTTATATCACTCAGGCTTTTATTTCAACTATTTATAGGATCTGGCCGTATTGTGACCTTTTTCCAGATTGTGTAACCACCATAAGCGAACATGAAAAAGATGAATACATATACCCAAACCGGGATATTGCGCCCGGCAATGATGAGGTAAAGATAGGGTATACTGAAACTAATTGAGGCCAGCAACAAAGGCATCGCTATAGCCTTTTTAATCCTAAGGTTTTTAATTACAAAGCCCATACAGGTAACGAAGGATACTTTGCTGACCAGGTAAAGACAGCCTAACAGTAAAGGATCAACCTCGTGCTTTTCGCCAATGGCGATTAACCAATCTTTAAGTATAGTTATGTACTCTGACATTACTGCAATATATCAATAAAGATGATTAGATTAAGCATGTATTAAAAAACTTGTTTGCGCTTTAACTGAAACTGCGACCTGCGAGTATGCCTTTAGAGCTCAACCCTACTCATCTTGTTCCAAAACCGGACGTAATTTCGTCCGGTTTTGGAACAAAGTTCACTGGCAGGTAAGAGGTAATTATCTGTTTATAAATAGTTTATATATTTGGAACAACGATTGAGTTATTGAACTTGCTTGAATCCGCATACATTTCATATTACCGTTTATGACCTGGCTTTCCTGGGGGCTATATTTATCGGGCTCACCTTTGCCGTACTTCTATGGTTCACCCAAAGAGTAAACCAGGCTGCAAACCGATTTTTTGCATTGGCCCTCATTGCGATGATTTTGCGCATAGCCGGTGTTTTAAAAAGCGATATGCTGCATTTTTCATTGGCATTCGGCCCTCTGCTTTTCTTGTATGTGCTGAAACTAACTCAGCCCGAATACAAATTTAAACGAAAAGACCTGCTTCATTTTGTCCCGGTAATACTGGAACAAATCCCCCTGCTGAAACCAGTATTACAGATTCTGACTTTTATTTCAGTTATTATCTATTTGTATTTGTCCCGCAGGCAAATAGAACAGTTTTATCATCGACAAAAATTCAGTGGCGGCGACCGGTACCGCTTAGAGCTGCAGTGGCTGGATAAGCTATTGTTGGGCTTTGGCCTTTTGTGGCTTTTGTGGCTGCCCTTTACCGCCTTAAACTATTTTGGTTATCATTACCAGTTAAGCATTAACGTTTATTATACGCTGTATATCAGTTTAGCTGGCGTAATGATCTGGATAGCAGCCAGAGCCCACTTGAAATCAGAAATTGGTGCTACAGCGGGCAGGACTTCACCTCCTCCACCCTTGCTCCCGGCCGACCTGAAGCAAAAAGGGGCCTGCTTAAAGAAAACCATGCAAACCAACCTTTACTATCAGGATCCTGAACTCAGCTTAAGTGCCCTTGCCGAAAAACTCGGCATGAACAGTCATGAGCTTTCCCGAATAATTAATACAGCGCTTAAGAAAAGTTTTAATGATTTTATTAGCGAGTATCGCGTTGGCAACGTAATCCAAAAAATGCAGGACCCTGCATTTGACCATATAACCCTGCTCGGCATTGCTTACGAATCGGGTTTCAATTCTAAAAGCACCTTTAACCGGATTTTCAAGGAAATGACGGGCAAAAGCCCCGCTGAATATAAAATTGAGCTAAAAAAAGAGTTCCCAACTTATAAACTGGGACGCCAGGGCCAGTTTACGGCGGTAATTTCGAGTCATCAATCCACATCGATGTGGGCAGACAAGAAATCAAACCGCAATTTTATGTTCAAGAATTATTTAAAGACCGCGTGGCGCAATATGCTGCACAATAAGGCTTACAGTACGCTAAATATAGCCGGCCTTGCCGCCGGGATGGCCGTAGCCCTGCTCATCGGCTTTTGGATACATAGCCAGTATACATACGACCGTTTTTTGTCAAGTTATGACCAGTTATACCAACTGAAGCTTAACTTTTACCATAGCGGTGAGATACGTACACAAAGCGGATCTTCATTACCTATGGTAGAAGAACTCCGTAACAATTACCCTGAAGTAAAATATGTATCGGAAACCGACTGGGGATCGCAGCACAGCATGGTCATCGGCGATAAGAAACTTGATCCTTACGGTTTAAGTGTTGGTGCTGATTTTTTAAAGATGTTTCCATACACAATGTTAAAAGGAAACAATAATTCGGTTTTGAATAGCCCTAATTCAATCGTCTTGACGGAATCATTGGCCGAGGCTTTGTTTGGCCAGGAAGATCCCATCAATAAAACTATCCGGATAGACAATAAAAACAATGTAACGGTAACCGGCGTAATGAAAGACCTGCCGCATAATTCAACTTTACAGTTCAGCTACCTGCTGCCATATAGTTACCTGGAGCAAACCTATCCTGAAACAAAAAAAGAGCGTGTTAATTGGGACAACACATCGTACCTTGAGTATATAGAGCTACAGGCTGGCACCGACGGAAAAGCTTTTGAAAGCAAAATAAAAGATATTATTGCAAAACATATTACGGATAAGAGCACTAAAATTGAGGTGATCCTTCAGCCTGCAAAAAACTGGCGCCTGCTCACCCAATTTAAAAACGGTAAGGCAAGCGACGGCCTCATTCAGTATGTGCGCATATTTGGAATCATAGGCATATTGGTATTAGTGATAGCGTGTATCAACTTTGTCAATTTATCAACGGCTCGCGCCGAAAAACGCGCGCGGGAAGTGGGTGTGCGTAAGGCCATCGGCTCATCACGCGGGGATTTGATCATTCAGTTTCTGAGCGAATCGTTACTGCTTACCATAACCGCGTTTGCGTTGTCCATAGGGATCGTGCAATTGGTATTACCCTGGTTCAACACGCATACCGCCAGTAACATATCTATACCTTACTCAAATATCACTTTTTGGGGTGTGATGCTCACCTATGTATTGTTTACAGGTTTACTTGCCGGAAGCAGGCCGGCATTTTATCTTTCTTCTTTTGAACCGGTAAAAGTTTTGAAAGGTACTATTCAACTGGGCAAAGCAGCTACGCTGCCCCGTAAAATATTAGTTGTAGTACAGTTTACCTGTTCAATAGCGCTCATCATCAGTACGCTGATTATTTACCAGCAGATTGAACATGCGAAAGACCGGCCAAAAGGCTACGAAGCCAAAAATCTCGTGACGGTAAATAGCAGCGACGACCTTAACAAAAACTATGAATTGCTTAAAAGCGATCTGCTGCAAAGCGGCCAGGTGGTGAGTATTACTAAATCAGGAAGCACAATGGCCTATTTTCCTGCATCATTTTCTATCAAAGATTTTCCCGGTAAAAAGCCGGGCGAATCGTTGGAAATGGCAACTACAGCCATTTCGGCAGGTTATTTCAAGACCATCGGAATGAAGATAAAATCAGGGCACGATTACTCTGAAAATTCGGTTGCCGACTCCCTGAATGTTATTATCAACGAGGCCGCAGCCCAACGATTGAGGTTAAAGGAGCCCCTGAATCAACTGATCACATCAGATTATCGCAAAAACCCAATGCGCATCATCGGTGTGGTAGAAAATGCTATAGTCGGGTCGCCGTTTTATGCAGCCGGCCCTGCTCTTTATGTATACAACCCGGGCTGGAGCGGTGCTATCATGTTCAGGCTTAACCCTAATGCCAATAAACAGCAGGCTATTAAAAAGATCGGTGTCATATTCAATAAATACAATCCGTCATTCCCCTTTGATTATCGTTTTGCCGACGAAGCATACAACTTGACATACCAGTTGGAGGAATTGGTGGGTACTCTGGCAGGCATTTTTGCGGGACTGGCCGTTTTCATTTCGTGCCTGGGTTTATTTGGTCTGGCCTCGTTCGTGGCCGAACAACGAAAAAAAGAAATTGGTATCCGGAAAGTGTTGGGCGCATCGGTTTCACAAGTTTGGATATTATTATCAACCGATTTTATAATATTAGTTTTAGTTAGTTGTGTCATTGCGTCGCCCATCGCATTTTACTTTTTGCAGGACTGGCTTCAAAAGTTTGACTATCGGATAATCATAGGGCCTGGCGCATTTGTGACAGCCGCGGCCTTAACCCTCATCATCACCATAATAACGGTAAGCTACCAGGCAATCAGTAGCGCACTGACCAACCCCGTTAAAAGTCTTCGCTCGGAGTGATCCGAGTTAGTATTAAAAAACTGAGGTATAGTTGATTATATTTATGTATGCGTTCCGGGGTGAGATACGGAACGCATTTTTATTGTTTCAAAAAACGGAAGCTTCAGCGTTTTATGCTAATGATGATAAGTTGTTACTGCAAGCGCTCCGAACTAATTTTCAAAACGCATTTTTGTAAACCTTTTGAAGATGCCTCGATGTTGATTTTTCCGGTCTTGTTTCCACTTGCTATAATCGCTACCAACATTCCGCTAAACGCTTTCATCTGCGGGTTTTGAAACGATTGCAGGTTAGTAGCATCGCCGTTGGCTATCGCTTTAAACTTACCCTCACCTGTAACTTTAAAACTCAATAAGTTATTTGCATCAGGGCACAGGTTTCCTTTTGCATCAACTACCCTGGCAGTAATAAAAGCCAAATCCTGGCCGTTAGCATTTAGTACGCTGCGGTCGGCCGTCAAAACGATATGATGTGGTTTACCTGCGGTATTGATGGTTTCTTCGGCCGCTGGTTTTCCATTGGCATCATAGGCTATAACTTTAATTGTTCCAGGCTCATACTTTACATCCTTCCACATCAGCCGGTAACGGCTTATATTATCCTGTTTACTTTTGGCTTGTTTGCCCATGCTTTTGCCATTAACAAAAAGCTCGGCACTGGGGAAATTCGTATAACAAAATACCGGGGTTACTTGTCCTTCCCTACCTGGCCAGGTCCAATGCGGCAAAATATGCAGGGTTGGTTTGTCGCTCCAGCGGCTCCGGTAAAGGTAAAACCTGTCTTTGGGGATTCCCGCAAGGTCAATAATACCAAAGTACGAACTATGAGAAGGCCATTTGGAATCATAAGGCGTAGGCTCGCCCAAATAGTCAAAGCCCGTCCATACAAATTCGCCGGCAACGTAACTCAAATCATCCTGCTGTACAAACTCATCATCGGGTATTTGCGACCAACTACAGGCCTCCAGATCATACGATGAACTTTGACTATCATCATACTTTTTCTGCTTAACCTGTTCTGCTGGAAACTTATAAATCCCTCGTGAGCTAACTGTTGATGCAGTTTCGCTACCGAGAATAACTCCCTGCGGCAATTTGTTATTTGCTTCTTCGTAACGTGCAGGCTTATAATTAAATCCGGGAACATCCAGCACCGATGCAAAATTATTATTAATGGCCGCATCTATGCGGTCCATACCAGCGGTTACCGGCCTGGTTGGATCCTCGCGATGGCAAATATCCAGCAGAAACATGGCAATTTTATTACCACCTTTGGCGCTCTGATCCGGCACCTCGTTGCCGATACTCCACATCACCACGCTTGGATGGTTGCGGTCCCGATGCAGCATGTTGAGCATATCGCGCTCGGCCCATTCATCAAATAGTTCACTGTACCCGTTCTTTACTTTAGGTGTTTTCCACTCATCAAAAGATTCGTCCATCATCATTAGGCCCATTTCATCGCACAAATCAACCAACTCTGGGGCTGGCATATTATGAGAGGTGCGAATGGCGTTGCAGCCCATATCTTTCAGCAAGGTTAACTGCCTTCGCAATGCAGCTTTATTAACGGCGGCACCTAATGGCCCTAAATCATGGTGGTTACATACTCCTTTAAACTTAACCGGTTTTCCGTTCAGAAAAAAACCTAAACCAGCTTTAAAAGCGATAGATCGTATACCGAAGCGGGTGCTGTATTCATCAGTGAGCCGTTCTCCGTCATATAATTTAGATTCGGCCGTATACAGTGCAGGTGTGTCTGTCGACCATAATTGGGGGTTTCTGACAACCAGTTTTTGTTCAAATGTCTGCTGATCAGTTTCCGCCAGGTTAGTTGTTGTCCCGGCTACCGGTTTACCGTCCTTATCTTTAATCACGGTAACCAACTTTAACGACTTAAACCTATTTTGCGGCAACTCCACATTGGTTTTTACAGTTATTTTAGCAAAATCCTTTTCTATAACCGGGGTAGTTATATAAGTGCCCCAAACGGGTATATGCACATCGTCGGTAATAAGCAGGTGTACGTTACGGTAAAGCCCTGCCCCCGGATACCAGCGCGACGATTCCGGCAAATTTTCCAGCCGAACGGCCAATACATTTTCCTGCCCTGGTTTTAATTTGTCGGTAATATCAAAATGAAAAGAGCTATAACCGTAAGGCCATGTACCGGCATTTTCGCCATTTACAAAAACCTGTGCACCGCTCATGGCACCGTCAAAAACAATGGTCGCTTTTTTCCCAGCGGTAAATTCAGGTGCGCTAAACTTTAATCTGTACCAGCCTACCCCTACAAAAGGCAACCCACCTGTACGCCCCGATTTAATACTTGCTTCTGCTTCGCCATTTTGCACAATCTGTACCTTTTGCTTGTCATTATCCTGCCCAAAAGGCCCATAAATTGCCCAGTCATGCGGAACGGTTACCAGTTGCCAGCCCGAATCGTTAAAGTTTATTTCCTGGGCACCGGACTGTTCGCCTTTAGTGAATCTCCACCCGGTTTGCAGAAGGTATTCTTTCCGTTTTTGGGCAGATGCCATAGTAAACCATAGCAAAATAAGACTGATAGAAATATAGAATTTAAAATGACGGTTAAGTACGTTTGGTGATTGCATAAACAGGGAGAGTTTTTAACAATTAATAGTAGTAGCTTTAATTTAATGATACAGGTTTTTCGGCTTTAAAATCTCGGTGCCATCCTCTGCTGTACAGGAAAATTTAAAGCCTGAACCGGACGTACCAACTGAAAAATAAATTGAAACGGGGTGCAGGCCAGCTTTCAGGTTAACAGATCTGGTTCTTTTTTCACCCGGCTGATAACCAAAATCCGCATCAATTAAAGTAGCTTCATGCAAACGGACATATGCCTTATCCTTCGCCGAAAAAGTAAAAGTATACTTGCCATCTGCCGGGATACGGATATAGCCTTTGTACATGATCAAACCATTATGCTTGTTCTTTACAGAGAAATCAGTACTGATGCCGTTTTGACTGACTTTAAGGTTTCCCGGCTTTGATACCCACGGAAAAACGCCCTCATAATATTTCCATAATAAACCCGGTGTTATATTTTTCGCATCGCTTACTGCTGGGATAGCATCATTATCATAAGGCCGGGGAGCTTCCGCATCCGGGCGACGAACCTGCAGCACCTTATCTTTCATAGCGGTTTGAATAGCTGCATAAGCGGGTAGCTTAGCCAGGTTGACAGTTTCCTTTGGATCTTCAAGCACATTATATATCTCAAAATCATCTGCAGATGATTGAATATCATAGCGCACCCCTACCAGGCTGTCCATACGAATGGCCTGCATTTGCTTCCTCAGTTTGCCGCGCCGGGACGCTTCAAACTCTTTAAAAGTTGGCGTATGCCCACCTTCAAAATATTCTACATATACCATCCCCTTTTCCTGTTTGCCTACCCCGGATAAGGATGGCAGTAGCGAAACACCATCAAACCTTGCAGGTGCAGGCAGATGAGCAACATCAGCAAAGGTGGCAGGCCAGTCCGAAAGCATGGAAGGTGTGTTTACAATAGTTCCGGCTTTGATTTGTTTAGGCCAGATGGCCACCGTCGGCATCCGCAGCCCTCCCTCCCAGCAGTCACGCTTGATGCCATCGAATGGGCCATAACTTCCAAAAAAGGTAGGGTGATTAGGCACAAAAGATGCAGGCAGATATGATTCAATAGATGGGCCATTATCAGACGTAAAAATAATCAGCGTATTACCTGCTATATGCAAGTCCTGCAGCAATTGCCTGATATCGCCCACCGCAGCATCTATACGCTGTACGGCAGTAGCATAGCGTTTATAGGTATCGGGCCAGGGCACTTCGGGGGTGGCTGGGTTTTGGTCGTCGTCATAAGTAGCATTGGCGAAAGCCGGATATATGTACGAATCAGGTGTACCTGATGCTGTATTGATCATGTGGCCGCTGGTGCCCAGCCATTGCAGGCCACCTTTTAAACCGCCGCCTGTGGGGTAAGCCTCCGTTGGCAACTCAATAACCGCATGTGGTGTATCATAAGCCAGGTACATAAAAAACGGTTTGCCTGAATCCTTGCCGTTTGCATGGTCGGTAATCCATTTCTTGGCAGCAGCCGTCCATAAATCGGCAGTATAACATTTACTTAATCCTGATGATACTTCACGATCATCATCCCAAACCTCTTTTTTTCCTGAATAAATACCTTCAAACGGATAGTGCTCATGTCCGTCGTTATGGCGCATATAACCATAATATTTGTCGAAACCTCGTTTCAGCGGATGTGCCGGCCAATCCGGACCAGTTTCTTTTATGCCCTGCAAACCCCACTTACCTATGGCAACAGTGTTATAACCTGCTGCTTTAAGTACATTGGCTACATTATAGTTTTCCTCCAGTTGCTTATCAAACTGATTATCCCTTACCGAAGCATTACCCTGGTTAACCCCGGTAAGTAACGAAGCCCGCGAGGGTGCGCAAACCGGCGCATTAGCATACTGTTGCGTGAAACGCACACCAGCCTTAGCCATAGCATCAATATTGGGCGTAAGCTCACAAGGCAGTCCTTTGCTTTTTCGCTGAAGCTGATTAAATACACCAATATCGCCGTAACCCAGGTCGTCGGTCAGGATGAAAATAACATTAGTTTTTTTCTGTGCGATAGCCGTACCTGATAGTAACCAGGTTATACACAACATACTTAAAAGACTTCTTTTTCTCATTTTTAGCTAAAATCTGTAATCTACAGTTTAGAAGGGTTAATTCTTTTCTTTTTCACCATTAAACACATAAACAGGATGCCCGTCTTTGTAAAACACTTTGATCTGCCCTGGTCTCTTTAATAATTGGCTCCCGATCAAGCCACCATTAATATACAGTAGTTTACCCGAAACATCGATACCGGATAGATCAAGAAGTCCTTGCGTACCTGCCGGCACTTTTAACTTTATATTTAATAAAGCACCATCCGGTACAAGATCAAAATTTATAAGGCCATAACGCGTGGGTACGGTAGCGTTAATATGCTTTAACCCGCCCGGCAGAGGCTTTATCATGAACTTTTTAAAGCCAGGTTCAACCGGAGCAATGCCGGCAGCATACTGCATCAGCAGGGCCAGCGGACCACCACTCCAGCCGTGATTGCTTGTTTCGTAAAACCCTTGCTGCCAGCCTTCCCATAACGTAGTACCTTCACCGTTCACCATAGCAGCATACCGTTCTTTCATCCGTTGAAGTGCATCGTCGGCGTGCCCCATCATAAACATAGCTTCCAATACATATTTCTCCATATATGGCCCGGCATATTGCTGATTTTTCAATACCTCATTTATTTGCTCCCATTTATCCCTGCCAGCCAGGCCGGTAACAACAGCCATGGCATTTCCCCGGTCATCGGGTGAGCCTTTGTGCGCGGGCGAGCGGTATGCAGTCCCTGTCCAAAAAGTTTGATCAAATTTGGCACTGATACTTATCATTTGTGTTTGGTATGCTACAGTGTCTTTAGGAAACCCTGATAAAACAGCCATTTTTTTGGCCGACGACAAAGCCGAGTAATACCATGCATTATCAAGCAGCGGCGCATCAATGTTTTGGCCCCAGTCCTGCCAGTTCCATTTGCCATCCCTGTGTTTTACCAGACCGTCAGCGCCTATACTCCATAAAGAGAGGTATTTTTTAACTGTGGGATAAGCTTCAATAAGCGTTTTTTTGTCGCCGGTAAACAGGTAATAATCCCAAAAGCCCAAATTGCCGATAGCGGCCAGGCTCTGCAGCGGTAGCTCGCGATGCGGGCCAAATGGCAGCGGCGGGTGCGGGCCCGGTATTGGCGAGTAAAGCACCCCTTCATCGGTTTGCCAGCTTACCAATTCGTTAATGGCCTTTTGTACCAACTGATGTGCGCTAGCCGAAAAAGCATAATAGCCTTGTAAAGATTCAGTTACCACATCACCCCACCACATGGCACGTTCGCGGGTAGGGCAATCCATAAAATTATCACGCATGTTAAGGTAAAGCGTGCGACGGGCTTTTTGCCAGAGGTTGTTATAAAACTCATCATTGCAGGTAAATGCTCCATCGAAACCGGTATCATAGCCCGTTTCGCGATATTGCAGCGAGATCACCTCTACTCCTGTCGGAAACGTGTACCATACCTGCTCTCCACTCATCCACCCCGGTGATTCAAACTCCTGTACGCCGCTGCGCGTGATATAACACGAGCGTACGTTGTATGCCCCGCCATCGGTATATTTATCTGTATTAATATTGATTACCAGGCCAGCCGGTGCCTTAATTTTAAAATATGGCGTAATCTGTGCATTATAAGGCAATTTCATGATCATGATATTGCCGATGGGGCTTTTCGAAAAGCTATTCACATAATTTTTAAGGCCATAATCTTTCCATTGAGGTATCTGCCGGTTAACCAGCTTACCCCATGGCAATGCCGGAGATGTACCGTAGTTGGCAGCACGAGGCCAGGCGCAGTCATCATAATCAGCAGCGTACCATCCTGTATCGTCTTTACGAGCATCAAAGGTTACGTTAAACTCGGCCAGTGGCCGGTAAGGCTGCGGGCCTGTTTGCAAAGTATCAAAACCTGGATGTATCGATGCCCGCCAGCTGCTATCGGTTGCTATCAGGCTGTTTGCCGGTGTATTAAGATAAAATCCGCCACGGCCGCTGCTGTTGTGCCCGTGCCCCTCCTTTCCCCAATACCAAACCAACGCCGCAATAGTGTTTTTTCCTTTCACCAGGTAAGGCTTAAGGTCTATGGTATCAGCGTAGGTATCATGCGGGTTGGGCGTTCGCTTTAGCCCACCTTCCCTTATTATGAGTTGTCCATTTATCCAAAGCCAGTATTTGGAATCGGCTGCTATGGTGGTTTGCATTTTGGCCGGAAGCTGATCAATCGTCACCTGTTTGCGAAACCGCATCCAGCAATTGACCTGATTAATGCCGGGTTGCCAGATCCATTGTGCAGGGTGTTCAGGTGCAATCCTCGCTATGGCCGGTATACAAATAAGCAGGATGAAAATTAATAAGCTTGCGCGCCTCATATTTTCCTTTGGTTTAACGCAGTTCTGTATAATCCGATTTCCCGGATTCATTAATGGCAGCCAGCTTAACCGTAACTTTTCCTCCCTTACTGCCTAATTTAATTTGATATTGATCGGCCAAACTGGTATTAATTAGTTCATGGTGCCAATTCTTTTCATTGCCATAGTGGAATAACAGATCATAACCGGTTGCCTTTTTTACCGGTTCAAAGCAGATTACAGCATCATTTCCATTACTGATCACTCCTTGAATGCGTGGACTTACCCGCAAGCCTCCATCAGGTTTTACCGCTATTTCTTCTGACCAGGTTGATTCTTCGCCATCCGCAGTTGTTCGTTTAACCCTGTAATAGTATGTTTTGCCGTTCATTAAGCCGTTTACTTTAAACGAGCCTTTGGTATCGGCAACTGTATTCATTGCGTGGGTATAATCGCCCGCATGCTCAGTTACCTGTACGGTAAACCGCCGGTCATCCACAGTAGTTTCAACTCCCGTGAAAAACGCGCTATTGGCAGCTTCGCTAAAGCGGATAAGGGGTGGCAATAAATGTCCGGTTTGGATGATGGCTGGTAGTTTTGTCAAAGTTTCCCCTGCATTGTTAACGGCAACCAATTCAATATTGGTAATATGAACGGTATCAGCAATATTGATATAGCTACCGATAGTTGGCTGGGTTTCTTTAATCTGTCCCGCAACCTGATACCGAACTTTGTACATCGCAGCCGAACCGTCCTTTTCAAACCTGATCTGGGTGATAGCTTGTTTGACTTCATCACTACCGATTTGCTTATATCCGCTTGTCGCAAATAAAACACGAGGCTTTAAAGGTTTTTGAAAATAGATCACCGTGTCATATAACACATAATTTTGAGGTGATACCAGACTTATATTGGCCTTAAAGGCAGTCCCGTTTCTGCCATTTAACGTCAAACTTAACGGGCTGTCGCCGGGACGTATCACAGGTAATGCGGCAAAATCACCGCCAATTAACTTACCTGCGTTATCTACCAGTTTTAATACTACACGGTACCCTTCAAGTTCGTACGCCGGTAAATCAAAAACTGCACGTGGCTTAATGTTAACATTAACCTCAACATCATTTGATGGCGCTCCGCCCTTTATATCAGCTTTAAATCCTGCTACCGGCATGTTAGTTTTACGGAATGAATAAAAAGCCGCCTTCTTTTGTCTCGCCACATCTACCAGCCCCCAGGGACGGTTTTGCGAGGCCTCTTTAGTATCTTTATAGGTGCTCCGGTAATCGTTAAATGTCCACAACGACGCGCCGATCAGATAGGGCTTCATCCGCAGGGAATCCATCATGTGTTGGATTGGAAAATCGGTTGACAGATCCTCATTTAATTGTCCAAGCCCAAACTCTGATAAAAACAACGTGCTTTCAGGATGCGCCTTATGGATCCGGTCGACCAGTTTGCCTATTTCGCGACCATAACAATTAATAAACCCGATGTCAGAAAATTGCAAATGATCGGTAGGATTGGCGGCTGTGTAGCTCACTGTAACGCCCAGCCGCGTAGAATCCAACTGTTTTACCAGTTGAATGGCTTTATCGGTATAAGGCATTACTTCCTTGTTCTTTCCAATCTCATTGCCTACGCTCCAGCCAATAATGCATGGATGATTATAATGATCATCTATCATCCGGCGCAGCCACTCGTTAGTTACGGGGTTATCAGTTTTCACCAAACTGTTCTTATCACCCCAAACGGGTATCTCTTCGCAAATCATGATGCCCTGCTCGTCAAGGTAGTCCAATAGCTCCTGGTGATAAGGCATGTGCGACATGCGCGCAACGCCAACGCCCAGGCTTTTCATCAAATCAATATCTTCTTTAACCCTCCATAGCGGCAAGGTGTTACCGGTAGCACGGTCATCGGGCACAAGGTTAAAGCCCAGCGGCCTTATAACTTTGCCATTTAGTTTAAGTTGCTTTTTGGTCTTATCCATTTCAACTACACGCAAGCCAAAACGTCCGCTCAACGTGTCAACAGCAGCTACTCCCTTATATAATGTTATTTTGTATGTGTAAAGAGTCGGCTCATCCAGGTTCCAGAGCCTAAACTCACCTGGGTTGATCTGCGTTTCAAGCAATTGTTTGGTAGTTTGATTTGCTGCAATATTGGTTTTAAAAGGAACCGTTTTTACCAGATTACCTTTCACTGCAATCTCGATTTTACCCGATACACCAGCAGCCTGATGTGATGTGTTGATCAACGCTAATTCAAAATTAACTACGGCAGTACGTTTATCCAGGTAAACCTTTGGCGTAACGTGGTTTTTAGCGATATATACCGGGTCATTAACCAGTAATTTAACCGGGCGCCTGATACCTCCCCAGTTCCATAGTGCACCTATTTTAAAATGATTGTCGGCACATACTACAACTGTATTTGTTTGACCATAACGCAGTAAACCTGAAACGTCGTTTTCAAATTGCAGGTAGCCCAGGTTGTTTTCTGTAACAAACTGCCCATTAACCCAAACTTTGGCAAGGTTGTAAACCCCTTCAAAATAAAGCCTGATGAGCTTGCCTTTTAAGGTTGAAGGGATAAAAACCGTTTTTTTATACCAACCTTTGCCTGTGTATGCAGTGTAGCGGTTTTCGGTGTTCCAATTACCGGGCACACTGAGTTGGTCGGTATATGCCCGCGCTTCGGTTGCATACCAGTGCTGTGCTTCGCCTGCATCAGCAGAATCGGTTTGAAACTGCCATGTGCCGTTAAGCGAAATGCTTTTTTGAGCATGGGCGAAAATGGCTGATAACAACAACAACAAACAAACCGGCAAAAATATCTTGTACTTCATGGATCGGGCTTCTTTTCTCGATTAAAACTATTAGGTTGATGAATAAATTGGTGATCGGTGTGATAAAATTTAAAAACACATCCCGGCCGCTGCTACCGCAAGCGACCGGGGGATAAAATACTTAATTGGTTTTGTAAAATGCAACATCATCAATCCTGCACCACTTACCTGCAGGTGCGTCTGACCGCAGGCCAAAATCGCATTGGCCGTTTGTGATCACAATGTTAGGGATTTCTATATAAGTCCAGTTACTGGTAACCGGCAAAGTCTTGTTCAGTTCGGTGCTACCGAAATCTTTCGCGAAAAGCTGACAGGTATTTTGCCCGCCGCTGCTTTGTACCCAGGCCGATAGTTTGTAGGTACCGTTGGTTAGCCCGGTTTTAATTTGGTGGGTAGATACCTGGTAGGCCGACCCTAACCAGTGCGTTAAACGGTACGAGCCTAAAAATCCTGATGCTTCGGTATAATCTGCCGTATATGTACTTGTTAGCGAATTGGTTGTCCAGCCGGTTGGTGTTTGCGTTGCAGACCCATTAGCTTCAAAACTATAGTTATTTACATAGTTGGTTTCATTTAGCTGGTCATTTAAATAGGCATCCATAGTGACAAGCGGGCGGCCATTAGCAAACGCACCGCGATTACCTATAAGCGATTCGGGTTCCCAATAAAACATACCGGCCACTCCGGGCGCTGCAATTGTTTGCGATTTATCCATCGTCATAGCTAATATATCACGACCGGTAACCGGCCCATTCCTGAATACACCTATCTCGCATATCATTACCGGAACGTTATAACGATTACTGATATCTTTAAAAGTATTATTGTGGTCGTTAACATAGCCTCTCCAATCGCCGGTATAGTCTGGCGGATAATCTGAAAAGCCAATCATGTCAAACTTTGCCCCGTTTGCCACCAAATTATCAAAATAAAATCTCGCCTGGCCGTCGCTAACAGCCGATAGGTGAATAATTACCTTGATGCTATTATTAATTGCTTTCACCGCATCATAACCACGATTAAGCAAAGTAGCCAGCCGGTCATATTTATAAGCGCTGCTAAAATTAACCTTGGCAACAGGGTTTAAAATACCCAAATCGGTTTCGTTACCCACCTGCGCCCAGGTTGGGGTTACACCCAACGTTTTCAGGGTATCAAGCATACCATAAATATGGTTGTAAATATCATTGCCCAGGGTAGTAAGGTTACTCGTGTCGGGCATCCAGGAGGGTGGAATAGGCTGATGCAGGTTATCAGCCCAGGTGTGACTTAAATGAAAATCGATCATAACTTTCATACCCAGGTCATTGGCGCGCTTTGCCATAGTTGCTACATCTTTTTTACCGCTGTAGCCGGTTGCATCTACCCACACCCTTAACCTGATGGAGTTGATCCCTTTTTCCTTTAGTACTTTGATGCAATCGTCTGGTGCTCCGGCGGCATTGTAAAAAACGCTGTCAAGGTCTTCATACTTAGATAATCCGCTAATGTCCGCTCCGCGGAAATAGCCTCCGCCGGGTACAGATTCCACTGTTAGACGGTTGCCGCCGGCATCATTGGTTGCAACCGGCGCGGTTACTAATTGTTTTTTGCAGGCAACGGTTACGCAAAGCAAGGCGATGCCCATCGCTGTAAGTAATGATCTCATACGTGTAAATTATTGGTTTTAAAAATTGGTTTTAATTACACATCAGGCGGAGGACACCGTGGAGCGGTGCCATACCTTAAACCAGATCCAAACGGCCAGAAAAATGATAAACGCCCCCACCCCAAGCGCCATGGCCGAAGCACTTGTGGCAATTATGCCAAGCGTCATAATGCCAGCTCCCACCACAGCCATGCTCACGGCTATCACTTTTACACCAAAAACATTTTGCCGCGCGGCATCGCCTGAAAGCGCACGCTCAGTTGCCTCCGGCATTTCGGCTGCGCGTATAAAGTCGGGCCCTATTTTATTGGCCGCCCTTGCCATTAGCTCTACTATAGCCAGCAGCAGCACAGGCAGGCCAACGCCTACCACAGTTTCTACAGTGCGGCTCAGGCTAAAATTAAACAGTGCCGGAGCAATCGTTTTAAAAAACAACCCGGTTAATAGTGATATCAGTGAAATGCTCACCAGCGATGTGGCTGTTTGCCTGCGCGAGAACAATGACCAGATAACCGGCCCGAACAACGCGCCGCCAGCGATAGAAGCCGTACTGAGCACTACTTCTACTACCCCTCCGGCCCGTGGGATAAGAATAGCCACAACTATAGTGGCCGCCCCGAAAAACAAAGTAAATAAACGCGCCATCATGATCATCTCTTTCTCAGATGCTGCAGGCCTGAGCAGCGGTTTATAAACATCGTTGGCAAAAACTGTAGCTACCAGGTTGATGGTGGTGTTGGCTTTACTTGATGTGGCCGAGATCATCCCCGCCAGCACCAGGCCTATCAGCCCCGCAGGCAGTACCTTTTGGCAAAGCATAATATAAGCACCTTCAGGTTCCAGCCCATGCAGGTTAGGATTAATGATACGATAGATCATCGGCGGCAGCATCCAAATGAGCGGACTAACCAGGTAAAGTATAGTGAACAGGTAAGCAACCTTTTTTGATTCGCGGGCGGTGGCTACGCTGGTATAACGTTGTACATAAGCCCAGTTACCTCCAATATAAAACAACTGGTAAACAACAAAGGCCAACATAAACTCCAGCGTATAGTCGCTATTAAAGGGCTTGAAGAAGCCCGCCGGGGCTTTTGCAAAAAGCTGCGCCGGCCCGCCAATTTCTTTTAATGCAATGGGTATAACAATGATCACTGCTGCCGAAAGAATAACAAACTGAATGACATCGGTAACCAAAACGGCCCATAAACCACCTGCCGCAGTGTAAAGTACAATCATAAGGCCAATAACGATAATGCAGGCGTTAAGCGAGAATGGCGTAGCAACATGCACCATTTTGCCCACCGGATAAAGCACCGCGGCGGTTGAAAAAAGACTAAGTAACAGGATGAGATAAGTATAAAACTGTTGTGTTTTTAACCCAAAACGACGGCCGAGATAATCGGCTGCCGTTACGGCACCGGTTTGCTTCCATTTTGCGGCCACAAACCTGGCAACCAACAACCCGCTAATGGCCATGGTAAGTTGGATAACATTAGAAACCAGCCCGCTTTTATAAGCGATAGAACCCCAAACCACAAACGTACCAGCCGAAAAGTAACTGATAAATAACGACAGCCCGTTGATCCACCAGGGCGTAGCGCCTCCGGCTTCAAAAAAAGCCTGCCCATTCTTGCTGCTTGCCCTGGTAAACGTGAGGCCGATAGCGAAGATCAAGAGGGCGAAGACCGCCATTACACAAAAATCAAGTTTTACCATGTTGTAATATATTAGGCGTAACACCGCACTGCAAATATCGCAGCAGGCACGTTACTGCCGGGATGTTCTGTATAAATAATTAATTTTTTAGTGTGCACCGGAGTTTCCAGCCGGATAATGTTTCGGCTTTGATAGTTATCCATTGCTTCAAATATCAGTTTCCCTTCGCCATCGGTAATGCGGTAATTTCTTACGCAGAAAGGCATTACATTTTCGGGATGTGTCATTAAAACGGTTTCCATCGGGTGGTCAAAATCGGTATCAAACACCAGGTGAATACTGCTGATCTGCTGCTGTTCAGTCCACTCCAGTGTGATGGCAGGTGCCTCGTCTTCCGTTTGGGCTACCCAGGCGTTAGGAGTTAATATTGGCCTGTCAATCCCATTACTTATGCCTTCTGCATTAAATACATTGAGCGGCGGATTGAACGCAAGTGCTATATTAAAGCCATCGGGTCGACGGCGAGGACACCAAAACTCAAACTCATCTACGCCAATATCTTCAGGCGGCGTTTGCTTACCATAGTTTGATACTGCTTTATTTACAAGATTAAATACGGAAAGCATGCCGGTAAACCGTTGAGTTGTAAATAATAAACCAACTTCGGATTTTCGCTCAAATACCAGGAAAAAGTATTCTGGTTCTTGCACTGTAAATTCAAAATTTACAGTAATGCGGTTTCGCCCTTTCTCAAGCGTAAACGTTCTTCGAGCGATAACACGATCGGGAGTGAAATTACCGGTAATACTGCTGGTGCGCAGCTCAACTTTAAATTCTGTATCGGTAGCTGCCCGAAGTTCAAAGGAAACCTGGGGGAATGCGCCCTTATCTACCGGGATTAATTGTGCCGATGCAGTATCTAACGGCAGGAAAAAGGTATTAGCGTCAACAGCCATATCAGCAATGTACAATTCACTGCTGGCAGTTATTTGTGCCGATTGCACCAGATCATGTTCATCCTGTAAGGCAATACCAGGTATATACTGACCACTTTTTATCAGTTGTTTCTGTAATTCGCCGATTTTATCCTTGCTGATAATATCTGCGGGCATTATTCCCTGTACTTTACAAATAGCGGCTGCAATGGCTACCGCCTGGGCCGCGTGCGCCCCCGTTGCCATTACCCTTGTGGAAGCAAAAGCCACATGACTGGCACTGATGATCCTCCCCGCCAAAAACAAGTTACTGATATTTTTACTGTACATGCTGCGGTAAGGCATCTGGTAAATTCCCTTACTGTGCCATTGATTGCAGCCGGGCTTTTCGCTAAATACACCATCAGCAGGATGCAAATCAATAGACCAGCCCCCGTAGGCTACAGCGTCAAAATGAGTGTTTTGCTTTACAATATCCTGCTGGGTGAGCATATAATCGCCTTCAAAACGCCGGCTTTCGCGTTTGCCGGGAATAGTACCAACCCACTCTAAAGTAAGGTTTGCGGCCTCGGGGAAGTTACCTGAGTTTTTAATATAATTCCAGGTGCCATATACCACTTTCCATAGCTCCCATTTTATTTTTTCGGTATCGTGCACGGTATCTAATCTGCCTCCATATTCTATCCACCAAAGTTTACATCCGTACTCCTGCGCATTGAAGCTGCGGAAACGGGGAATTTTGGTAATATCATCTAAAGCAAAAGCAGGCGGAACGTATTTTACCGGGTGCCCTACATCTTTTGAATAAAAGTAAAGCGAGTGACCAAGCAATTCGCCATAAGCGGAGGCGGGCGCAAATTTTTCGCCAAACTCATCTTTACTCTCAGCGCCCATACGGAACGCTGCCCCCGAAAGAAACCCTACGATACCATCGCCGGAACAATCACAAAACAGAGGTGCGCTTAGTTTGTACCGGGTAGCGTTTTGGCTGCAAAAACCGGTTATAGATTTAATCATGTCATCAGCCTTTTTCTCTACCTCATAAATCGAGGTATTCAAAAGCAGGCTGATGTTCAGTTCGGCAACTACTTTGTCCAGCAATATGCTGTCAAATATCAATGGGTTACCTTCGGGGTTCCGGTACATGTTTTCCACCAGCAGCTCATCAAGAACACCGCCCTCACGGGCCCAGCGGTTATTATTGCCCATGTGCGACGTTGCACCCAGCACCCATAAACGCACCTCGCTCGAGGCGTTTCCACCAAGCACAGGCCTGTCCTGTACCAGGGTTACTTTTAACCCGGCCCTTGCCGCTGTAATTGCGCAGCAAACGCCGGCCAATCCACCACCCACTATCACCAGGTCTGCATCTACTGATACTGATCTCAGCTCACGTTTGGGAACAAATTCTTCTTTTAGCATATATTATTTATCAGAGGTTGATGTCTGTTATTCTGTTGTTACCAGCCCGGGTTTTGTACCAAATCTTTGTTCAATGCCAGCTCATTGTAAGGTACTGCCCACAAGTAATTTTTGGATGGATTAAAAGATCTCGTATCAATTTTAGTTAGTTTAGATGCAAAGGCATCGTATGATGGGATGTCGTTGGCATCAAAAGTAGGCGTTCCCGGGAACGGATAATCAGCTTTATTGAACGGCACACCATACATTGGTTTGTTGAATACGGATTCTGCTATTTTCCAGCGCAGAAGATCCATATAGCGGCGGCCTTCAAAAGCAAACTCAATGCGGCGTTCGCGGCGAAGGATCTTTCTCAAGTCGGCCTGGCCGCCGGCAGTTACAGCCGGATACTGCGTTGCAGCACTCTGAGGTACACCATAAGCCCGTGCCCTTACCGAATTGATAGCATCCAGTACCGTCTGATCTATCTGGTTCAATTCAATTTTAGCTTCTGCATATATGAGCAATATTTCGGCGTAGCGTAGTACGATCTGGTCAAGATCAACTTTGTTATAATTGGCCAATTGGCTGTCATCAATGGTTTTCATCCATAAATACCCGGTATAGCTGGCAAAAGGATTGGCCGAGCTCTTATTGTCTTTATTAGCTACCTTTTTATTAGCACTGGTACTAAATACCATTGTACTGTCAGGGTGGTTTTGATAAACATAGCCCAGCCAGGTAGTGCCCGGCGTTACAATAGTAGCCTTAAGGCGTGGATCGCGGTTATCAAACGGGTGCAGAGGATCATACAGAGGCGATTTATCAATGGTCTTTCCGTCGGTGCATTCATAGCTGTCAATTAGCTCAACAGTGGGAATATTGGAGGCGTAACCACCGGCAAGGCGCGATAACGTATATTGGATATCATATGTAGTTCCGTAAACAAGTGAACGCGGGAAAGACAGCATTACTTCCGAACTGTGCTGCCCTACACGCAGGAACAAGTTACGATAGGAAGGATAAAGGTTATAAGTTTTCATGTTGATCACTTCCTGGGCGGCAGCGGCGGCGGTAGCCCAGTCGTTCATAGAAATTGCGAGGCGGGCTTTTATACCTAATGCAGCACCTTTGGTAAAATACTGTAAACCTGTAGTGTAAGCAGCCGGCAGTACCGAAGCGGCAAAATCAAATTCGCTATAAATGAACTTTTGAACATCTGCTACCGGTGTGCGTTTAATTTTGTACGAGTCTTCAAGCGAAAGTGTGGTAGTGATCAGCGGCACATCGCCAAAGTGTACAATAAGTAACGCATACTCCCAGGCGCGGGCAAAGCGGGCTTGTGCTTCCACTTGCTTGCGATAATCGGCGCTAATATCTTGTGCTTTGTTAATATTATCAAGGATACCATTGGCACGTGCGATGCCTTTATAACTTGTTAACCACAGGTTGTTAAAATTAGATGACTGGATGGTAGCTGTACCATGAATAATTTCGTTGCCCTGGCTGGTACGGTTCCAGTAATTATCTGTCCACTCTTCTGAGTCCTGTACATAAAGGGAGCCATTGTATAGAGCTGCTACAGCTGCATCAAGCTCTATTTTGTTAGAATAAAAAGTTTCGCTGCTGGGGCTATCCAGCGGAAAGCGGTCTAATTTTTTGCAGCCGGCAAAAGTGAGCAACAGCAGTACAATAAGGGCTAAATATGGTCTTTTCATTTTCTGTTGTGATTAAAAGGTTACGTTTACGCCTGTGAAATAGGTGGTAACCGGCGTGTTATTGCCTTTGGTAACTTCAGGGTCCCAGCCTTTGGGGTAATTGCTGACCGTAAAAGCATCGGTAGCACTTACAAACACACGGGCGCTTTTTACACCTATGTATTTTAGCAATGATGGTTTAAAGGTGTAACCCATTGTTACATCCTTCAGCCTGAAATAAGCAGCGTTAAATAACCAGAAGTTTGAGTTAGGCGTATAGTTAACGTTGATATTGCTGTAGCTCAGACGCGGATATTTGGCATTAGGGTTATCGGGCGTCCAATAGTTGCCTACGTAGGATGTATTTACGTTTCCATAGTTATCCAAGAAGGGCTGAACAATATCTGCCGTCATCTTACCGGTTTGTTTACCCACACCCTGGAACGAAAAGCCAAAATCAATGTTCTTGTATTTAATGCTGGCATTACCTCCGTACAAATACCGTGGCAGTGAATTGCCCAGCGGCACCTGGTCTTTATCGGCAGTGATCTTACCATCGCCATTGATATCTGCATATTTAATATCGCCTGGCTTTTCGCCGCCGGTAAGCTTGGCCGATGTGGCTACATCATTGGCGTCTTTAAAATATCCCTGCGCCTGGTAACCATACCACACATTATATGGCTGCCCTTCAAGCAGTGCCTGAGCGCCCAGCGTGGATGTTCCTTTCAGGTCCACGATCTTATTAGTATAATCGGACAGGTTAACCGAGATGCTGTATTTCCAGTCCTTACCTATCCTGTCATTCCAGCCTATTTGCAACTCCCAGCCTTTGTTAAGCATTTTGCCCCCGTTTTGTGAAGTGGCCAATAAACCGGTGTTAAGCGGAATAGGAAGATTAAGCAAAATGTTGTATGTTTTTTTATCGAAATAATCGGCAGTTACCGCCAGGCGGTTATTCAGGAAAGCCATATCTAAACCGATATCAAAATCCTGCTTGGTTTCCCATGTAATACCTTTCACCGCATAGTAAAGCTGATTGCCGGCAGTAACCGGTACAATCTGACCGGCACTATTATAAAACAGCACCGGGCTTAAATTAATGAGCGACTGGTAGCTATAGTTGCCGATTTGCTGGTTGCCGTTCCTGCCCCATGATCCGCGCAATTTCAGGAAGGAAAATGGCAGCTTGTCTTTAAAGGCTTCTTCTTCGGTAACTACCCAACCTGCGGATACCGAAGGGAAGAAACCCCAGCGGTTGCCCGGTGCAAAGCGTGACGAGCCATCATAACGGGCGTTGGCCTGCAACAGATATTTACCTTTGTAGCTGTAAGCTAAGCGGCCAAAAAATGAACGCAACGCGCTTTCATCAGCATTGCCATTATTGGTGGCGTTGGTTTTAGAGCCTGCATCAAGTACCTGGTAATTAGGTAAAACATAGCCATCGCGATACTCACCGGTATTTTCATTATGGAAAGTATTGTTCTCGTAACCCAGCAAAGCGCTTACGTTATGATTGCCGGCAATGGTGATCTGATAATTGGCCAATGCCTGCATATTGATAGCCTGCGCATAGGTTTGCGTTTGGGTAAGTGAGTTGGTATTGCCACTGGTATTTACCACCAATGTAGGATCGGTTGGCGCGGTATAAGTAACAATTTTTGAAAACGCGCTGTTATTGCCGAAACCCAGTTGCGGCGCAAATACACCACTCAGTTTTAATCCTTTAACGGGATTGAAATTTAATTGAAGCCTGGCATTAAACTGGTTGGCGCGGTTATCTGTAAGTCCTCCCAGGCTATTAAGAGCAATGGGGTTGCCTCCATCTTTACCGGGAGCATAACGTCCATCGGTATAGTAATCATCATAAATAGCCGGCAACTGGCGCACCAGCCAAACGCCGGTACGTGTTGGTGTGAGGTATTCATTGCGAAGATAAGCCAAGTCTACATTAGCATTTAATTTATCATTGATCCTGAGATCATTATTTGCCCTGATTGAATAGCGGTTAAATGAACGTCCCGGCTCCAATGAGGCCTGGTTAGTATATCCGGCCATCACCTTTGTTTTTACATTTTTGGAGCCAACGCTAATGTCAATATCATGCTGCTGCTGAAAAGCATAGTTTTTGAAAAAGTCTTTTTGCCAATCTGTGTTTGGGTATTTGTCGGGATCAGAGGCATGAAGTGAAGCAAAATTCTGGATCACGCTGGCATCATAGATCGGTGATGCACCATCATTTACCTTCATTTCATTAAACAAACTCATATAAGTAGGTGCATCCACAAATGATGGAGTGCTGGTAGCCCTTTGCCATCCAAAATTGGCGTTGTAGCCAATAATAGCCTGTCCTTCTTTGGCGCGTTTGGTAGTTACCAAGATAACGCCGGCTGCCGCGCGGGAACCGTAAATGGCCGAAGAAGCAGCATCTTTAAGCACAGATATATTTTCCACATTATCTGGGTTTACAGCATCAAGACTGCCCGGTACGCCATCAATAATCACCAGCGGATCATTAACACCCAAAGTTGTTACCCCTCTTATTAATATGGTGGCACTGCTACCGGGTGCACCTGAATTACGCGTTACCGCCACACCCGGAATAGCGCCCTGCAAGGCCTGACTCAATTGTGTTGTTTTACGTTCATCTATTAGGGTACCACTTAGTGTACTTACAGAGCCGGTAAGGTCTTTTTTTGCTGTAGTGCCATAACCTACAACTACCACTTCGTCCAGCTTGCCGCCATTTCTTTCAAGGGTGATAGCGCTGAAGGCTTTAAATGAGCTTAGGTCTGCCTCCTGTGTTTTATAACCTATATAAGAGATACGAACTTTATTTGCCTTATTGTGCGATGTGATAGAGAAGTTACCTCCCGTATCTGTCATTGCCCCTTTTTGTTCGGCTGTTAAATAAACGGTAGCTCCGGTAAGCGGAGATCCGGTTTCATCGCTGATCTTTCCTTTAATAACTTGCTGCGCCTGAGCAACACTCAAACCGGTTGCTATAACCAGTATGAAAAGACTAAAAAACCTGCGCATCATTATACCGATTATTTAAGTTGAATAATGATTTGTTGCTGGGGTAAGCCTGAACGGCCAAAGCATAACTGAATAAGTAATTTTTTTTCATTTGAAACTGTTTGTAGAGCAATGTAACTGCCCTGTGTGTTTATAATGGTTGTCCGAAAATAGGGTGCTTATAATTGATCAGCCGACAAAAAGGGCGACAAATTAAATTGGGAACGCTCCCATTTTTGGAAACGCTCCCATAACAAAACTGTCCCAATGTTGTCCCAACTTGTTGCAAGGATGCTTAAGTTTGTTTTACATGAAAAATCATCAAACCACCATTTTCGATATTGCCAGGGAATTGGGAATTTCCAAGTCGACGGTTTCAAGAGCGCTAACCGGTCATCCTAATGTGCACGCCTCAACACGGGAGAAGGTATTGAAACTTGCAGGCGACCTGGAATATCAGCGTAACATGTACTCTATCGGTTTGATGAAAAAGCGCAGTCATACTATCGGGATCCTTGTGCCTGAATTTACGAGATCGTTTTTTCCGCAGGTGATCATTGGCGCGCAGGAACGGGCAAAGGAAGCGGGCTACAACCTTATCATTGCCCAATCGGACGAAAGCTACGAAACAGAGGTTGCCAACGCCAAGGTAATGCTGGCTTACCAGGTAGATGGCCTGCTGGTATCAATGACCCGGGAAACCAATAACTTTGATCATTTAAAAATTTTTCAGCGCAAGGGAATCCCAATTGTGTTTTTTAACCGGGTGTGCGATGAAATGATTGTACCCAAGGTAATTGTAGAAGACTACGAAGGCGCTTATGCTGCTGTACAACATCTTATTGACCGCGGCCGGAAGCGGATTGCCCACCTATCCGGCCCGGAATCACTAAGTATTTCACACCGGAGAAAATCCGGATATATGGATGCTTTAAAGAAAAACAATATACAGGCAGATAACGATCTCATTGTACACTATGACCTTTCGCTCCCAAAAGTGAAGATCTATGTCAATTACTTTTTGACTTTACCTGATCGCCCGGATGCCATTTTTTGTATCAATGACCCAACGGCAATCGAAACCATCCGCATTATAAAAGAAAGCGGATTGAGGATTCCTGAAGATATTGCAGTTGTTGGCTTCAGTAACGATTACGTTTCGCACCTTATAGAACCGCCGCTAACCACCGTTGAACAACCCATAAGCGAAATGGGCCGTACCGCTGCCGACCTGCTGCTTAAACAGATAGAACTATCAGTAGAGCAATGGAAGGCACCCACTGTGGTATTGAAAACCAAATTAATTGTACGAAACTCAAGTTAAGCCAGTCGCGACGCCCTGATCATCATAATTAATATTAGCTATTCAAATAGTTTATAACCGTATCATGAAATATTTTCGGCTGCTCAAAATTAAATAAATGGCCCGCGCCGGGAATGATCTTGAGCGTGGAGCCGCTTAACCCTTCATGTAGTGCCATTGCATCGCTCAATTGCGCAAAAACATCCAGTTCGCCCGTAATGATCAATGGGCCAGCCTTAACGTCCTTCAATTTCGGTGTTGCGTCAAAAGCCCTTTGCGCCAGGTATTGGTTTCTCCAGGCATACAATGGCTGCTGTTCGGGGTCGTTTTCATCATATTGCAGGTAAGCTTCGTTACCAGGAACAGATAAAAAACTATTGGAGAATAACCAGGGCGCAATCAGCTCAAACATTTGCTTTGTAGTGATACCGCCTTCATAAACTTCCAATACCGCATCTACGTACAAACGGATCTGTGTGTTGAGTTTAGCACAGGATGCCGCAATAATGAGCTTATCTATCTTTTGAGGATATTTTAATGCAAACTGCAAAGCTATCTGCCCTCCCATCGAAAAACCCAGGATATGCGCTTGCGATATCTGCAAGGCGTCCATTAACCCGGCCAAATCATCGGCAAACAGTTCCATGCTATATGCTTCTTCAGGAGCATCCGTACGCCCGATACCCCGGGTATCAAAAATGATTACCCGAAACTGTGCCGAAAGCGGCTCGATACTGGCTTGCCAAAAAGTACGGTCTCCTCCAAGGCCACTGACCAGGATGAGAGGAAAGCCCTGACCATGAATTTCATAATAGATGTTTATGTTATTTGATAACAGATGAGGCATAAGGCAAAATTATAAATTATGCTCCAATTTGCTTTTGGCGTTTTGTAAACTCGTTTGCATGTGTCGGTTAACCTGTTTTTTGATTTGATCCGGATATCTCAAACCGATAATGTGTTGCGATCCCTTCCCATTTTTTCTGTTATTGTTTTCCCAAAACATGCTAAAGCCGGGTTAACCCTCGGTGCCACTGTAGATCTTTCCGGGATCAGCCAACTATTGTAATGCTCCTGGTTTTTTAGGCTCGAAAGATAATTAAAAACCTCTTTCTGGGATTTATTGATCACTAACTCTGCCGATGTATTTATACCTTTCGATGTAAAACAATTTTTTAGCGATAGCGCCTTCTTTTGCTAACAGTGTTTTGGCTACAAACTCTTCTCTTGTAAAAGTGCTCTTAATTCTATCTGTAATCTCTAATAATTCAGACATATACAACTATATAATACTAACGTAAATTTCATCGGGTCAATGGTCCTATCAAGATCCCTGCTTAAAAATCATTTATAGTAATTTATCTGTCGGCAATTAACCGCCGACAAACAGGCCCTGGCAAATTCAAAGACATTATTTGAAATGGTGTGTGTACTGGTATGGTGAGCGCAAAATGACTTAAATAAGCTATTGCATTAAAGAAATATTTTTCCGAAAGAATATTTCTTTTTTAATAATTTGTACAACTAATAAGAATGTTCGATTGATTTTGGAGAAAAAAGCGGAATAAACCTACATCTAATGCTAAAAGGGCCCCCTCCTTTATATATATTTTTTTTATTGGCTTTAAATATGCTGCTATCGTGTGCTTTTGCACAAACAAAAATCCAGTTAAAATTTCAAGCATACTCAATTGATGATGGCCTGTCGCAGGGCTTTGTAAGCAGCATCATTCAAGACCAAACCGGTTTAATGTGGTTTGCAACCGGCGATGGGTTGAACAAATATGATGGTTACAAATTCACAATTTACCACCACGACGCCAAAGATTCAGCTTCGATAGCAAGTGATGACCTTACCGCATTACTTGAAGACTCACGGGGCTGGATGTGGGTTGGCACCCGTCATGACGGGCTTGACCTTTTTGACCGCGAAAACAACAGTTTTTATCACTTTCGTTATAGTTCAGGTAACAGGCTCCGCTCCGACGAAGTATTAGGACTGAGCGAGGATTACACCGGCAACATCTGGATCCGGACGCGTTATGGAATTGACCGTTTGACGATTCACAAAAGGCTACGCCATGAGCCCACAGGCCCGCCCCTGTCGTTAAATGACTATGCCATGGTTTTTACACATATTAACTTGGATAACAATGCAGACCGTGAAAAAAAAAAGAAGGATTACGGTGCAGAAAATTTGTTTGTTGATAGTCATGGCCGGGTTCTTATTACTTCTCATAATACCGTTTGGGAACTGATTGACGATACCAGTGTAAAAAGCAGCTATATTTTGAAAATACGCTTTAAATTTTTGCCAATGGAACCAAATTTCGTTCCGGCATTGACAGAAGATACTATAAGCCACAATTTATTATTAAACTATAAAAAAATTGTCAGGTTTCCTTATGGCGATTTTAGCAAACCCGATTACGTTTATGCTTATAACCCCAAGCAAATTTCATGGGTAACCGACAATAAAAATAACCTTTGGATCTCTGAGGGTGATGGTTTAACAACAATTAATTTGCTGACAGGTACTTTAAAATACATTTCTTCAGACGAGCCGTTGCAAAACAAAGGTTTACAGGGTACAACTACGTTTTACAAGGACAGGTCAGGAGTGATTTGGATTGCAACCGGAGGGTATGGGATTTTAAAATACGATCCCGAAATTGAACTGTTTCACCACCTGTTACCGGGTGTTAATCACTACCAGCTCATAGGAGACAATCCTGATAAGATCTTTACCAATAATTTCGATTCCATACAAATCAAGGCTAACGGAACAGTTGCAATTACCAGGTTTATCGATGCTTCAACTCTAAAAAAACATTTCCCAAAGTTTGGAGTGATTTCTTTGGCTAAAGATGCCTTCGGCAATTTCTGGACTGGGATCAATGGGGCAATAGTCCGTTATAATAAAACCACAAAAAGTGTGAGGAAATTTTACTTGCCTTTTAACGAAAATGTAACCCAACCCTACCCTCTGTATGCAGACCCTCAAAACAATATATGGATGGGATACAATAAGTATTTTGTAAAATTCGAGCCCTCTTCGGGCAAATTCACAAGGTTCAGCTATTCCATCGGGCCCAAACTTTATGATTATGATTTTTTGCAAAATATTTACCAGGATGAGAAATTATTATGGCTGGGATCCACCAACGGGCTTTTTTGTTTTAATACAGCAACTAATCAAATAATAAAACATTACAGTCATGAGTTAACGGATACTTTAAGTCTTAGCAATAATTTCATGCTGTCGCTGGCAAACGATCCTTTCCAGCCACACCGGTACTTGTGGGTTGGCACTAAAGGCGGCGGGCTAAACAAGTTAGACAAGGCTACCGGCAAGTTTTTGCACTATGATACCAAGGATGGACTGGCCAATAACGTGATATATGGCATTTTATCCGACAACAACGGCGATTTATGGCTGAGTACAAACCGTGGGCTTTCCAGGCTTAATATAACTAACGGAAAAGTGCGCAATTTTGACGTAAGCGATGGTTTACAGGGAAATGAATTTAATCGTTATGCCTATTGCAGGATATCGGGAGGGCTACTTGCTTTTGGTGGTTTAAATGGCATTAATTACTTTGACCCCAACGATATTGAAACGCTGCCCCCGCCAAAAGTTATTATCACAGACTTGAAAGTATTTAATGAATCGGTGCGGCCGGGCAAAAATAACTCTATTTTAAAAAAAAGCATTGGCTATTCAAAAAGCATCACTTTGCAATACGAGCAAAATGTTTTAACACTTCAATTTGCTGCAATGGATTATCGGAACCCCGATAATATCAGATACCGTTACATGATGAAAGGCTTCGACAAAGATTATTTATATATAAAAAATCAACATGAGGTTACTTATACCAATCTTGATCCCGGGAGTTATACATTTACAGTACAGGCCGATTTTGAAGACGGGATTTGGGGGGATGATTACACCAACCTGGAGATAGTTATTATTCCGCCCTGGTATATGACGTGGTGGTTCTACTCGCTCAGCGCAGCTATGTCAATTTCTTCAACTTATGCATTTTACAGATACAGGCTTTACCAGCTAACCAAACTTGAAAGGCTCCGTAACAGGATAGCCAGAGACCTTCATGATGAAGTAGGCTCATCAATAAGCACCATTGCTATATACTCCAAAATTGTGCAGCAACAAATGAACAATGCACAACTTGAAAATGAACCGCTTGTTAATAAGATAACCGAAAGCGCCACTGAGATCATGGAATCGATGAGTGATATTGTATGGAATATCCATACTAAAAACGACGCGTTCGACAGCATCATCAGCCGCATGCGTGAACACGCCTATCAAATATTTGAAGCAAAAGGCTATATACTGCATTTTGAATTTGATGAAAGCCTGAACAAAAGACGCCTGCCAATGGAAAAACGCCGCGACCTGTATTTAATTTATAAAGAAGCGTTAAACAATATAGCCAAATATGCCCAGGGCAAAAATGTATGGATCATGTTATTTTCTGCCAATAATATGATTTCGCTGGTTATTAAAGATGATGGTAAGGGCTTTGATATTACCCATGTGAAAAAAAGCAGTAACGGGCTGGCTAACATGGATCATAGAGCCACGAGCCTTAAGGGTAAGATTAAGATCACATCGAGGCCAGGCCACGGAACAGAAATTTATCTGACCTTTTAATATTATTAAAAGTAGCTTATTTAAGCTATTGTTATACAATTCATACACCTGTACATTTGTAATGTATTCAGCTGATGTCAGTAAACAATTTATAAGAAACTTATTAAAATAAATCACATGATCAAGATTGCCGTATTTGATGATCACAAAGATCGCCGGGAAGCGCTTAAACTGATGATCAGTTTGCAACACGACATGGATTGCATTGGCGAATATGAAGATTGCAGTAACCTGGTGGTTAACATGCAAAACAACCCGCCCGATGTGGTACTAATGGATATTCATATGCCAGGAACCGATGGTATTGCCGGGGTAAAGTTGTTGCAGCAGTATTTTCCTGACACTTATATCATCATGCAAACCGTATTTGAGGATGATGAAAATCTTTTCAGCAGCCTGCTGGCAGGCGCACACGGATATATTTTAAAAAAAGCACCGAATGAAAAACTTATTGCAGGGATCCATGAGGTGGTTAATGGTGGGGCACCCATGACACCGGCAATAGCAAGACGAGTGTTAGAGTATTTCAGCAAAAAGAATGTCAAAACTAAAAGCAACAAAGACTTATATGAATTATCAAAGCGGGAAATTGATATATTATCATGCCTCGTGAAGGGCTACAGCCAAAAAATGATTGCTTCAAGCTTATTCATATCACCTTTTACGGTTAATAACCATATCAAAAATATATATCAGAAGATGCATGTACACAGTGTGTCGGAGGCGGTGGCAACTGCCATTCAAAAAAATATAGTTTGAAGGTTAATCCGGAAAGCGTTGCGAAAAATCAGGTTGTTCAAGCTACTTTGATGAAAGGGCACCCAACCTGTTTTTGTGGTTTGGGTGTTAAAGTCCGGGAAACGATTTCCAGCCGCCTGGTTTCGGAACAGGCTTATAATAAATAATAATCAGGTGCCTTTTTCAGGTATTTGCAACAGATCAAATTGTTGATTTTATAACTATAACCGGTAAACGAAAAATATGCCGTCATTGAAATACTATACCCTAATTTTTAAACATTTAATACAAAAACCATGATCAATTTTCTTTTTAAAAAAATAACCCCGGTATTGCTGCCTGGTATTATACTTTTGGCAACATCATGCTCTACTATAGGCAAATATGACCAATACGCCTATACCCAAACTACCTCTATTAAGGTGGATGCATTGAACATTATGAATTTGGCAACAGACAAGTATGACAACCACCTCAATGACGTCAACAACGTGCAATCATCCATTACCAAGATGATAGAATACAAAAAGAACCTACCCAAAAACACCATTTCAGAAAAAATGTGGGTATTGATCAATGATCCCAATGGTGGTTTATTTGGGGGCTTTGTACAGCGGTGGCAAAAAAACGGCACACTCGATACTACATTTATAAAGGAAGCACAGAAGTTGGTAGGACAATCTTTCGATGAGCTTTCGCAGCTGGAGAGCGGGAAAATAAAACCGGATCAGCTTAACAATTAACACGATAAAATTCCATACCATGAGCAATATCAATTTCGACGAGCTTTATCAGCAATTACAAACAAACGTAATATCAATAGCTAAAGCCTCCTTTCAATCCTACTTTGACCAAGCCAAATCAGATGGTGAGCTTGCGCTTGAGAATATGAAGGAAAATCTACAAACCTGGACTGCCGAGGTTCAGAATGGATCACTCACAACTGATGATCTGGCGTTCCTGCTTAAAGGCGAAGAAGGCCTAAATGAAATGCTTGCCTTAAAACAAGCAGGACTTGCTGAAGTTCAAATAGACAGATTTAAACAGGCTATTATCAATCTTGTAGTGGGTACCGTAACCAGCCTTATCAAAGTATAATGATGTCATGTTAACTGATACGTTGCCATCGGTATTTATAAATGAAATCCCTTCAGGGTATCTGTGTATTTCATTTATCCTTTTTTACGTTATTTTTTCGCAAGCAGGCCTGTATATTTTCCACCTCATTTATCGTCCTGAAAAACAACAGCGCGGCAACGAGGTGGCGGGTATCATATTTGGCGGAATGAGCGCCATCTATTCACTGATACTTGCATTTGTGATCGTGGCCGTTTGGAGTAATTACGATGACCTTAATAAAATTATCGAAAATGAGGGCGACAAGTTGAATGGTATCCTTTCGCATAGCCAGAAACTTCCGCATGACCTTAAGATACCCATACAGAATTCGCTTTATAGTTATTGCAACCAAGTAGTTTATGACGAATGGCATATGAAAAATACAAATGAAGCCGACCAGCCCAGTGCCATACCTAAATTGCGTTTGTTGCTGCTTGATACCAAGCCAGAAGGTAATCGTCAACAGGGAATATTTACTGTAATAGATGAAGATTTAAGCACTATTTCAGATTTGCGCCGGGACAGGCTTGATCATAACAGGTCGCAAGTGCCAGCATTAGTTTGGTTTATTTTAAAGGCAGGCAGCATTATGCTCATCATTTTTTCCTATTTCTTCCAGGTACCGTCAATGCTCCTGAAAAGGATCTACCTGCTTTTCCTTTCCAGCTTTATAGCCATGTGCCTGTTGTTGGTTTACCAACTTGATCATCCTTTTGCAGGAAGTGCAATGGTTAGCAATTTAGCCTATCGCAATGTCATGGCAGAACTAAAATCCTTACAATAAACACATTACAGTAAAACAGATATTTTTAATAATCAAATAAAATCATGAAACGTCCTTTTTTCTTGGTACTACTCTGCAGCATGCTTTTTTTGGCACCGGGCTGTAAGTCAGAATCCACCTACGATCTTAAATGCGAAACTGCTGTAGCTGTCATCGTTCTTATCGCCGGTTTATTTGTTATTCTTTCCATTTATACCAATATCCTGAGAGACGAGGTAAGCAACATCGTCGAATTTAACCAAAATGCACAATTACAACAGCAAAAACAAAAATGGAAAATGGTTAACAAAACGGCACCATTCAGCCTTACTAAAGTTCAGTTTGGCTTATGGACAGTGATCATATCATCCGTTTATATTTATTTGTCGCTCTGCAAGGGCGATTGTGCAGCAGCACCAATCAACCAAACGGCACTGGCGTTGATGGGCATCTTTGCAGGAACAGCCGTTGCCTCCTCTTTTATGGATAAAAGTGAAATGAATGATAACAGGCCCCGGCATCAAAACTCGCCATCGCAAGGCTTTTTTATTGATATCCTGTCGGATGATAATGGCATAAGTTTACACCGTTTTCAGAACCTTGCCTGGACAATTATTGCCATCATTGTTTATTTATATAAAACCTCCGAAATAACCGCCGGCTGCGAATTACCCGAGCTAAGCAATACGCTATTAGCCTTAACCGGACTCAGCAGCGCCACTTATCTTGCGCTGAAAGCCAAAGAAAATGATCCGCCGGCAATTCAACCTGCGTCTCAGAATGGTAATACAGATAATGTTCAGACGGAAAAGCCTGCTGAAGCCCCGGCTACTCAGCCGCAATCTGGTAATTAAACAGTATCCGGGTTAATAAAACATCGTTCTTTAAGTACATTTTGGTGGTAAAAACGCACTCTCAAAAACAAAATAGCTTATTTAAGCTATTGGCTATCAGTGGGTATTGCAGTTACTTTGTAACACAATACAAAGGAAAACACCGACCCGCAAATGTAGGTCGAACCAGGGCAAAGCTTAAATATCGTTAGCCCACCGTAATAGAAACAAAATTTAAAAAGCATTTTTTTCTGACGCATTCACATGCGTTACAGGCAGCTTTTGTCCAATACAACGGGTTTTACAAATAAAAATTTGGAGTTAAAGACAATTTATACAAACACTCAAAAAACAAATTTATGAGCGCGTCACAACCAAATCTCTCATCGGCCAAGTTTGGATACGATGTAGTGGCAACATCGCAGTTAAGTATCAATGATACGTTGTTGCAAATGTTTTATGAAGAGAGTACCGCAGCCCCAATGGTAACCGTGTATTACGGACAAAACGCGCAGGGTAAACTGAAGCCTGTTTGATCAATAAATTTAGAAAAGCAACAGAGCTAATAACTAAATATTTATAGTGGAAAAAATACATATATGATTTTAACAAAACCACATAAAAACAACAGCCTGTTTAAGCTATTACCCATCCATTTATGACGAAGTAGCTTTGAACATCAGTGCAAAATGAATTTTTACAATTAATCTATATTTTCAAAATCAAAACAATCATGGGATTACAACAATCAAATTTATCCTCCAGCAGTTCAACTGCACCAGCCTTCGATTATGTCGTGGCTGTCACTCAGGACAGCATTAATGCTGCGCTAAACCAGTACCTGTTTTACGGGAAATTATCCGAAGTTATCTTGATCTATGTATATGATGACAACAATAATCCTGTTTTGTACACGGGCACATTCGACGATTTTAAGGCGACAGCCGGCGGAACAGACCCCTTCGCCGTTGCCGACAAAACAGCTTCCAGCGATCCAGCAGTGCAAAACTTAAATAATGCGTACTTTGCTTTTGGCATCAAAGCAAAACTTGGGTTACCACTTGGTATTGCTCCGGCAAATCTTCCCAACATTCTCACGCTTAAGCCAGGACAATCAGACGTTACTTATACCCTTATGTTTTCTGAATTTATTGCCACAGAAATCGAGTTTGGCCCCAGAAGCAGCATTACGTGGGTAAACCAGGCGCAGCCAAGAGGCACCGCATGGAATTTCACCGGCACAGTTGATTTAAACTTTCAGGATGCTTCTTTCACCGATCTTACTCAAGCCCAACAAACGCAACTAAAGGGCACACCCGGGGCAACTTTTAGTGTTCAGCAATTGTATTACGATCTGAATAGCTCAGATCTGGAACAAGGCTTTACCTTTACCGAAGTTCCATCGAACAGTCTCCTGAATGATTTCATGACGGGCGATTTTATCAACACCTACTGGAAGACATTGGGTGGAGCATCTATGCTGGGGTACACGGCTAAGCAAACCTCCACTACCGATCCTGCGTCAATAGCCATAACAGACCTGAACTTCTTTACGCCCGATGCAATCGGTACAGACGGAGCTCCCCTAACGCTGAATTACCTATGTGCATCTAACGGACATGCATTACCAAGCACTACTCATGCAGGCTTTGGCTGGAACTGGATTGACGCCAGTGAAGTAGGCACATATGATGGCGTTGCAGCATTAAACCGTAATACTTTTGCGCAGTATCTAAATTCTGCCAGGCTGCCCAGCGGAGAATCGCTATCTCAATATGTTGCCAGTAACTGTTACCTTCCTTGGGTACAGGTAATTACGGTTGGTACCGTATTGGATCCTGGCGTTCAGTATTCATGGGACATGACGCCCGGCCAGTCCGCTACGGTGAATTTCCCGTCAACCGGAAGTGAAATTATTACCTATTCTTACGATTCAGGAACGATTGCGGATCAGGCCGGCGATGGCGGTTCGCTCGGAAGAATGGAACTATCCTGTAAATTCGACCTTTCAGTGAGTGTAGCGGGCGACCAAATTACAATTGTTCAGCATTTGGTTATATATACTTACTGCCGAAAACTGGCCACCTCCGACAGCGGTAATGTTGTTGACAAGCAGATAACTGACGTGTATTCTATTGGAGTTGATGGGAATGGTCACCTTTTTGCCGCGTTAGCCTCTTCAACACCGGTAGACAACTCAAAAACGCCAAGTGCAAACAGTTTTCTAAACTTCTTCGCGGATGTAGATAAGCTTTCTGATGACGTAACAAGCTGGGCGCAGAGTATTGTTGCAAACAAATTTGAGGATGTTCCTTTGTCTTTTGTTGAGAACTTCATTTTCCCGGGCGGTGCTACGTTTAACTTCGCTGATGCTTCTTTTTCTGACACCCAGGATCTTGTATCGCATATCACTTATAAAGAACAATCCTAAACCTTTTGAGTGGGCGAGCTTCATCGCCCACTCTTCACCTTTAAAATATATATTACGATGAATATCTTATTTGAAACCGATTTAATGGATAACCAAAAGCATGCAGTGGTGATGTCACCTTCGCTTGCTTTCGATGTGCTCCAATCACAGGACGGCGACTCGCTGTTCTTCTCCATAGGCACAGATTCAAAATTTTACCTGACCCGCGAGGTAAGTGCAACAGATACCGGCTGGAACCAGATTGATCTGGGATTACCGCTTTGGAATGCCCATCCGGGATCAACCGTACTTGCAAAAACCTTCAGCATTGACCAAAATCCCCAGACAAACCAGATTGACCTCGCGTTGGTTTTGACAATCAACAACGTTGATTATCTCTATTTATCACAGGGAAACGTTAACACCGATGCAACCTGGGCAAATGGTGTATCCTGGACTCTCATCCCTTTCGATGCTGGTACCGCGCCAAGTCCGCTTACCATCGCCGATGTTTATTTGATGAATGTTCCAGCCGATGGAGGGCCTATCGAGAGTATTTTCGTTGATATCCTCCATTCTCCCGGCAATGCCCTCAAACTGCTGGACCGTTACTATATCACACCGGGTGGCGCCCATCAATGGAATAAACACGTAATTTCCATTAACCTTGCCGCTGGTAGTATAACAAGTTGTCTTGGTAACCGCGCCGATGATCCTGTACCAGGTATCTATACTTTTGGAACCATCTCCAGTGAAGTAGAACTCATATTTACGCCACAGTATAACTATTTCGCCAAAAACCCGGCGACTACCCCTCCCGAGTCAGCAACCCTGACTTTACCGAGCGGGGCCAGTTCCATTGCGTCATCTTTTAACAGCGCCGGGGTAAGTAATCTTTTTGTGGCTGGCACAAACGGACTATACCTATACACTCCTGACAATCAGCTCGCTGGAGCAACACCAGTACAAATCTCAACCAACAGTCTGCTCAACGGCGCGACACAATTGGCTGCCGCAACCGTTGCCAGCAAGACGGCTGTATGGGGAATCGATCCGCAGGGTAATCTTTTTTACCTGACATGCGCCGCAGGCAGCGAAGCAAATGCATCGGCATGGTCTATACCAGTTCCACTCGTACCCAAGGCCGAAGGCTTCGCATTTTTCCTGAATCTTACTCAGGGTTACAACGTACTTTTTGCGCATATCGACGGCGAGAACCTGGTTCAGTTGTCACAAGACCCGATGACTACCAGTTGGCATCAACGTACCATTGTGCTGCCAACTACAGCACCAGACGATATTTATGAGTATAAAAGCTTCACAACGCACATTCAGGTAAATGATGCCAATGGTGTAGCTTCTGGCAACACCGCAATATCCATTACATCTACCAGTCCTGTGAGTGTATATATGAACGATATCTATTATCGTCTTTCACCAACGGTTCCTGTTAATGTAATCACTGATCCTACCGGGGTACTGACGGTTGTTCAGGAAACACAGACTTTGGCGGCAGTTTGTTTGCAAGCATACCTGACGGCCACACCAAGTGTTACTGCCAACATAGACCCGTTAACCAAAGCGATGGCTACTTTGGGAACTTTGCAGTCTTCGGATCCAAATAATACATCTGGTCAAAAGCTTGCTGCAGTAACGGTAACTAACTATGACGGCTCCACACAACCACTGCTCCCCACAGGTGTTTCGTCCGACGATCGGGATGCAGCCGCAACCTCCCTCGCAAATTTTGTGCAGGTCAATTCAACGCTGCCAACCAATGGCTCCAAGCAAACTCCAACGTTGAATGCGGCCAATTCTGCGGCAGCACAAATTGATACATCTGCTTGGGGCCTTTCTTTTGAAAATGGCGCCATCACATACCACGCGGGAGTTCATCCGCAACTGGCTGCTGCCGCAGCGCTCGGAAGCAGCAGCAATATCATTGTTGACGCGGGCGACTTTTTTAGCTGGATTGGGCATGAACTTAATGTCATTACCGGCTTCACTGTAAAAATCGAAAATGGTATTAACAAGTTTCTGGCAACAATAGGCAATGCCATTTATGAGGTATGGCTCGACTGTAAAAATGCAGTGGTTCACGCAGTGGAATATGTGTTCAACAAAATCAAGATCTTCTTCGAAGATTTTATGAAATGGCTGGGGTCGCTGCTCAATTGGGCTGACATCATTCGTACGCATAATGTTTTGTCGACAATTTACAACCTTTATGGTGCGAAATGCATAGCCAATCTGGACACCGCTGAGACCGACTTAAAAAACACTTTTGCTGATGTTATTAGTTATATTGATGGCTGGGCTGGTATTCCCGACAATATTCCTGCAAACTTAGCAGGTTCAGGTCAGGCCAATACCTCATCAACAGCATCTGGGAATCAACCTGGCGGTACAGATCCGCAAAGCAACTGGTGCATGCATCAGTTGAAGAGCAACATGAGCAGTGGCAGCACGGATGCAGCTCCGAATATTGACGTATTGGGGGACATCGAGACGATCATGCAACCGTTGCTTACAGCGTTGTCAACAGAAGAGCAAGTTATATCAGACGCTTGTGACAGCTTCAAAAGCGAGATTATTGATATGATCGCAAATAATGGCGATATTAATATAACAGACCTGCTTAAAGCACTGACCGGCATCATCGTTGACGCTTTACTGGAAAGCATAGAAACCGTTTTAATTGCGGTTATTGATGTTGTAAAAGAACTTGTTGATGGAATTTTACTTCTTCTGAACGCAACGATCCAGATTCCGGTTATTTCTGTTCTTTACCGACGTTTTGTTGGCAAGGATTTGAGTTTGATGGATCTTGGGTGCCTGCTTGGGGCTATTCCTATCACGATAATCTACAAACTGATTAACGACAACGAAGCACCATTCCCGGATGACGACACAACAAATGCGATCCTTAATGCAACATCCTTCGCAGATCTTCAGCAGGTTTACGCATCAACCGTTGCTCCCGCAAAGGCCAGTCCGGCTCAAATGACGCTTCAATCGGCAGCTATTTCGTCTGATAGTAAGCTTGATAAAATATTGGTTCTTTCTGCAAATATTGCCGGATGCGTGGGTGCGTTAACCCAAACTTTTATTACCACAATGAAAAAGACACGACCTAATAAAGATAACGTGTTTGCTAACAAATTTGCTACTGTAGTGAACGGAATAGCTTACTTTTTCTACGCCGCTCCTGACATCATGGGACAGATTCCCGATTTGCAAAAAGATAAGTGGTGGGCTATTACCAATGAGATAATTACAGATCTGATGGTTGTAAAAGTTTTGGTTGATACGCGCGTCAATATAACCCCTTTAAACTCGCCACAGCAAAACGCCTGGAATCCAAAATCGCCATGGATTGACTGTGTGGGCAACATCTTATGGCAGATACCTACAACAGCGGCGTCATACGATTCTGAGAATGAAAATCTGGCCGGCCGTTTAGGCTTTTGGGGGGGCACATGCTTTGACTTGAATGGCATGATGTCGCCACTAATAGACAAACTCCCTCAAGGAACTGAACCTGAAACACTTGTAGGGTTAGGCATTGCCGGTCTACTTAACCTGGCCTATGGAGGCATGGCAGTGGCATCCGGGGTAGAAAACTATAAGTCATAGCTTTGGAAACTTAACTGGTGCAAATCTTTACCATTATTTTTCTAAATGGCAATTTCAAAGCCGTGTCCTCATTTTTGGGGCGCGGCTTTAGATTTAATCATCTTATCGCGATACTTCAGGCAGAGTTGTTCAAACCTGTTCGGGGAAGATAGTTGATCATAATTATATTTCGCCGGAGAACTGATCGTAAAATCCTCATAAACGGCTAAAAACTCTTTCAGACTCGATTGCTGATATCTTTTTGGCGTAAAAGCAGCGTAATATACAACTCAAAGAAGCAGTATCGGCTATTCAAAACTTCGTATTTCCGGGAGGCAATACCTTTAGTTTCACAAACGCAGCTTTTTCTGATAACCTTGATTTAATAACCCATATTAAATACAACAATTAAGCTAACAACGCATAGGGAATGTAAAAAGCCTCGCGCTCATTGGAAATCTAAACCAAATTACACTATGAAGCCGTCTTAAAGTCAATTATGAGACGGCTTCTTTTTTATAAGCATCAGCTACAATGCCCAATACATTTACCTAAGTTAAAGTTAGGCAACTGCAGGTGGTTCCATCGGGTGTATAAACCTGATCAGGTTAAGCCCGGTAACTGAATGTGGTTGCCCAACTTTATGTGTATGCTGGGCCACAATATAACCTTCGCGCTGGTCACCAGGGTTTCCGTCAGGGATTGTATTTCCTTCTTCGGTGCGATAAGTAACGCCATCGGTCATTACTTCGATAACAATACCCGTATGACCGGTAATTGTGCTATCCCCATCGCCATAAATAGCCATTGCGCCTACCACCGGCACATTTGTACTGGTTGGCCAAACCGGATCAGCATGGAAGTTGCGGCCCATTTGCTGACTATTTAATGAGTAAAGCTTTTTTGCTTTTGCAGCTAATTCTACAAATGGTTGGTATGCGTCCGTCCAGTCTGAAATTGCAGCCGCAGCACACCAGGGCTCGCCAACCTGCCAGCCGGTAGCTATGATCCTTGCGGCGTAAGCAGAGTCCTTAAATCCTTGATTAGGCTGAATTTCCTCCTGGCCATCAAACGAAACGGCTATATCGGCAATTGTTGATCCTATCATAACTTGATTATTAAAATATTACATAAATTTAGATTGTCACCATGTATTAAACAATAACTTAAATAAGCTATTGAAAATTTAAATTACAAGGCAAAGCATACCCAACAGTTGCCATCCCTTTTATTGACAAAGGGAATCTGTTAAGAATTTATGTGGACAGCAACAAGTGGAAAAATAAAAATGCAGGCCAGGCTACAGATCAAAATCTCAATTCAAAAGCGAACATTTGCTTGTCCGCTTTTGATACAATATAAAAGCGTAACATCCATCAACTATCTATCAATTAAACAATTATAAATTTGGAACATTAGTTGATCTTTTGTATTACTTGAAAACCTACACATTTCATATCACCCTTTATGACCTTGCCTTTTTTGGAATGCTGTTTATCGCAATTACTTTTGCGTTCCTTTTATGGTTTGTTAAAAAAGCCAATCAGTCGGCAAATCGCTTCTTAGCAGCTATCGTTGTTATAGCAGTTATGTGGATAGCCCAATCTGTAGCAGCAGATCATAAGCTTTTCTACGGCAATCCGCTTTGGGGCCTGTTGCCATTACGATGTTCACTGGCGTTAGGCCCTATGCTCTATTTTTACATACGGAAGGTAATTTATCCCGAACGCAACCTCAAGCGTCAAGATCTGTTACATTTTATACCCTTGTTACCGGAGTTAAGTTTTTACCTTCTTCAGGCACAGGAAACTCTCAAAATTGAGTCGGTAAAACATAACTTACATTTGTTTCAATTATTAACATCCGGTTTGTATGTTTTGGCATTCATTTCGGTGGTTACGTATCTATACCGATGTCGCATCCTGATTCATACTTTTTACAAGGAATTAAAATTCACTGATGGCGACCGGAACCTGTACCAGCTTCAGTGGCTTCAAAATTTGCTTTCGGGTTTTGGGTTGATATGGCTACTGTGGATACCTTTTACAGTCGCCGATTATTGCTTTTACCATTTTGAATTGAACGCTCAGGCCTACTACCCCATTTATTTGCTATTAATGTCAATGTTGATCTTTATGGCGGCCAGGGTGTTTTTGAAACCGGAAATTGAAATACCTACAACTGCTGTTTTGGCGCATACGCCGTTATTAACTTTAGATCTTAAGCAAAAGAGCATCTGGCTTAAAAGAAATGTTGAAGAAAACCGGCATTATCAGGATCCTGACTTAAGCTTGAGTTCCCTTGCAGAAAAACTGGGCATCACGCCGCATGAATTATCGCGTATTCTCAATCAGGCACTAAAAAAAACTTTTAATGATTTCATCAATGCATATCGTGTTCGGGCTGCTACCCGTAAAATGCATGACCCCGCTTATAATCATATTACCCTTCTCGGAATTGCCTTTGAATCGGGGTTTAATTCGCAAAGCAGCTTTCATCGTATTTTTAAGCAGGTAACCGGAAAAAGTCCGCTTGAGTATAAAATTCACCTCGAAAAAGTACTCCCATCTTATAACTTGGGAGCGCGCAACCAACTTGCACCTTTAATTTTGAATCACGAAACGCCTCCTAAGTGGCCTCGTAACAAATTAAACTGCAACAATATGTTTGAAAATTATTTCAAAGCCGCATGGCGGAATTTAAAAAAGAATAAGGTTTATAGTACCCTGAATATAGTTGGTTTGGCGATAGGCATAGTTAGTGCAGCGCTGATTTTTATGTGGGTTGAAGATGAATTGAATTTCAATCACAATTTTGCAAAGCGTAATTATCTATATCATGTTATGCAAAATGAAAAAACTGATGCGGGTATAAACACCAACGGTTCTACACCGGGGCCACTCGCTGCAGCTCTAAAAGCGGATATCCCCGGTATTGTTAACAGCGGGCGTCTCAGTTGGGCAATGGATGAGCTTGTTGTACTGGGCGAAAAAGTTATAAAAGAAAACGGAATTTATGCCGATCCGTCTGTACTTTCCATGTATACGTTAAGCTTTGTTTACGGCGACCGCACAACTGCCTTAAACAACCCTAACGACGTAGTTATCAGCGAAACAATGTCCCGCAAGTTTTTTGGCAACGGTAATCCAGTCGGAAAAACCATTAAAATGAATGCTAAAGGAGCATACAGTGTTGACGGGCTTTATAAAATAACTGGTGTATATAAAGATCTGCCTGCAAACTGTTATTATCATTTTCAATGGCTTTCGCCGTATACTACATGGGAAAATGCAAATACATGGTTAAAGCCCTGGGGTAATAACCTTACAGAAACTATTGTTGAACTTTCGCCAAAAGCAGACACGGCATCCATTAATAAAAAACTAAAAAACTATTTGGCTACCAAAATAGATAAAGCAACCAATCAATGTTTTTTATTTAGTATGAACGACTGGCATTTGCGAAGCAACTTTGTGAACGGTTTGCAGGATGGAGGCAGCATTAAGTACGTTAGGCTTTTTTCAATGATCGCAATAATTGTTTTGCTTATAGCCTGCATCAATTTTATGAATCTTTCCACCGCACGTTCGGAGCAGCGCGGTAAAGAAGTGGGTGTACTCAAAGTAATGGGTGCAAACAAAGTAAGCCTGATAGGTAAGTTTATAAGCGAATCTATGTTGATGTCATTTATTGCGATAATGATAGCCATCGCACTTCTTTATATATTATTACCCGTTTACAACAATCTTGTACAAAAACAACTATCAATTAATCTACTTAGCCCTGTACATTTCTGTGCGTTGCTGGGCATAGGAGTTGTTGCCGGGATTGTTGCCGGCTTTTACCCAGCTTTTTACTTGTCATCGTTTAACCCGATTGCTGTTTTAAAAGGCATCAAGGTAAAAAGCGCTGCAAGTGTTATTTTTATTCGTAAAGGGCTGGTGATCATACAATTTACATCCTCTGTTATTTTGATTATATCTACTATAGTGGTTTACAAACAGGTTCAGCATATCAAGGAAAGGGATTTGGGGTATAACAAGAACAATCTTATTTACCTGGATTTGCAAGGCAATATGAAAGATCATTTTAGCACGATAAAAAATAGCCTTTTAGCAACTGGCTATATCGAAAATGCCGCAACAAGCTTACATGACGCATTGCGCGTGTATAGTGTTGGTGGTGGCTACAACTGGCAAGGTAAAAATCCAAATGCCAAACTCGCAATTCATTCAAACGTTGTAAGCGCAGAGTACATAAAAACCATGCATATGCAATTAGTTGACGGGCGAGATTTTTATCCTGGAATTGCAGATAGTACAAGTGTGATCATTAATCAAAGTATGGCCAGATTAATGGGCAAAGAAGGTAAGCTTGGGGGGATATTGACCACATGGCGTAATAAACTAACGATAGTTGGCGTAATTAAAGATTTTATATATAACGACATTTATGGGAGCGGCGCGCCTTTATTGATATTCAACGGTAATTATTCAGCTACGGTGATGGCTATCCGCTTTAAATCTAATGTAAACTTGTCGCAGGCGTTAGAAAAAACCCGGGAGGTCATGATAAAGGAAAACCCCGGATTCCCTTTTGAATACAGGTTTGCCGACAAAGATTTTGATGACTTGTTTTCTTCCGAAACGCTCATCGGCAATCTTTCAGGATTGTTTGCGATGCTTGCCATTTTCATTTCCTGTCTTGGTTTATTTGGATTGGCCGCATATACGGCAGAACGTCGCACAAAAGAAATTGGCATCAGGAAAGTGCTCGGCGCGTCAGTTACAGCGCTAACCGGTTTGTTGGCCCGGGAATTTCTGCAATTAGTGGCGGTTTCCTGTATCATTGCTTTTCCTGTGGCGTGGTGGCTAATGCACAATTGGCTGCAAAATTATACATACCGTACAACAATACAGTATTGGATGTTCGTTACCGCCGGATTTGCAGCTTTATTCATTGCATTAATTACCGTAAGCTTTCAAGCTGTGAAGGCTGCGATGGCCAACCCGGTGAAAACACTACGCTCTGAGTAGGATTGTGATAAATACATGGAAACACCCTCGGTTTTGGTTATGACAACATTGGCTTCCTTTTTTTATGGAAGGTAATGATAATGGCCGTTGCCGTTGATAATGCCTTAGGTTACAAAAGGACTAAAAAGCCCGGTTAATAGCAACCGGGCTTTTTATCTTAAAAATGTCGCGTCCTGAAATAAGTTGACACTCAAGTTGACTTATATGGAAAAACGAACAAAGAATGTAAGTAGGCGCAGTCAGCGCGATTACAGCCTTGCCTTTAAGTTGCAGGTCGTGCAGCAGGTTGAAAAAGGCGAACTGACCTATAAAAAGGCTCAAAAACATTACGGGATCCAGGGAAGGAGTACGGTATTGGTTTGGTTAAGGAAACATGGTACCTTAGATTGGACATTACCCAAACAGTACACCTTGGAAAACGATCGGGAACTTAGTCCGGAACAGCGGATCAAACAATTAGAAGCAGCATTAAAAGATGAACAGGACAAGAACCTGATCTACAAGACCATGTTCGATATCCTGCAGCAAGAGCACGGTGTTGCATTGCCAAAAAAGTCTTTGCCCAAGCAATCCAAAGGCTCAAAGCCAAAGGAATAGTGAGCCTGTCAAAGGCTTGCAGGTTGTTTGGGATCAGCCGTCAGGGCTATTATCAAAAGCAGCAGCGCATAGAAAAGCGTTTAAAAGAACTTAGCCAGGTAAAAGCGGATGTGATTAAAGAACGAATCCATTTGCCCAGGTTGGGTACGCGTAAGCTTTATCATCGTTTAGGTAAACAGATCAGAAGCAAGGGAATAAAGATAGGCAGAGATGCTTTATTCGATTTTCTGCGTTCGGAACATATGCTGATCAAACCAAAGCACTCTTATCATAAAACGACGAACTCCAAGCACTGGTTACATAAGTATCCTAACTTACTTAAACACAGGAAAGCGGCAACGAGGCCTAACGAAGTATGGGTAAGCGATATTACTTATATCGACACTAAAGCAGAGACCGCATATCTTAGCTTGATCACTGATGCTTATTCAAGAAAGATCGTAGGATATCATCTGCATCATAGCTTGCACACAGATGGTGTGGCTGCTGCCATGCAAATGGCTGTCAGACATGAGCAGATCAAAGCGCCATTGATACATCATTCGGATAGAGGTTTGCAATATTGCTCAGCACAATATCAGCAGTTGTTGGCCAAACATCAGATTACCCCATCTATGACGGATGGATATGATTGCTATCAGAATGCTTTGGCAGAACGCATCAACGGCATTATTAAAAACGAGTTCCTGGTGGTTAAACCAGCAGATATACAGCAGGCAAGGGTAATGATTGCAGAAGCTATTAAACTTTATAACTGTCGAAGGCCTCATTTGGCTTTAAATTATCAAACACCACAATTTGTACATCAACAAAAAATCCTTGCTGGTATCGACCAACAAGGACTATCTTTAAATCATTAATTTCTGTCAACCTATTTTAGGACGACTCAAAAAAATAAAGTAACTGCCTCATCATAGTTTAACCTCAAGTGTCAAATAATAACCTCGTGCATCTGCCGGAATAATTCCGGGACCGGGATAACTTTCTGCTCTTCGGGTAAAGTAGTGTTTGTTTGCCAGGTTGTTTATGGAGCCTTCTAAAGTAAAAAATCGGCTGATCTTATAGTGCGCCGAAAAATCCATTACGGTATAAGCCGGTACAATACCATTAATGGCATTTGCAGTAAAGGTTGAGTTGGTTGCATCGGTATATTGTGAACTGGTATACGATACCTGGTAACTTGCAGAAAGCTTGTTATATTTATAAGTAACTCCCGTTTTAAAGATCATGTCTGGTGCCATTTCCACTTTTTTATTATTAAAAGCCGTTTCTTTACTGCTGGTGTAACGGGCGTTGATTAAAGCAAGATTACCAAATACAGAAAGTTTGCTTTTCCCCATATTGCCGTTTATAAAATGTAACACCTCCAGTTCGGCAAATGATTCGAGGCCAAAATTACGTGAAGCAGCAATATTGGTACGGTAACGGTAATCGTTAAAACTGGCATCGGCAGTATCAATAGTACCAATACGGTTATTATAATGAATGGTAAAAACACTTATATCATAATTCAGCGCATCTCCTGCATTTCCCCTAACTCCAAAATCTGCCGAATATCCTGTTTCATCCTGCAAATTCGGATTTACCTTTAAGCCTTTAACACTTGAATTGAGGTCATTAAAATTAATGGCGCGATAGTTTTGTGAGATATTGGCATACCACTGCAAGGCTTCACTTTGTATATAACTAAAACCCAAACCGCCTATCAGAAAATGTCTGCTGCTATTTTTAACGTCCTGCGACTCCTGTCTGAATACTACATTCCCGGCCATATCTGTATTAGTTGTGATATATGAACCGTTGGCTTTTGTGATGATATTTTCAAAACGCACACCTGGTATAATGCTGAATTTTTGCGTTACCCTAAAAATATTTTCCGCAAACAAAGCGATATTATCATTTGGGAAAAGATAATGGGTATAAGCGTTCAAATCTGCATCAGAATTACCATACTTGAAATCGGCATCGCTGCCATTACTGCCCAAGCCTTGCTGACGATTGGTATGGCCATGGTAGTATCTAAAACCTACCAATAAGTTTTGCGAAATATTATTGATTTTGTAAGTATAAAGCAGCCGACTCTCGTTACCGTAATTATTGTATTTATCCACAAACAAATTACGATCTGCCCCATTGTCGGTGCGGTTAATATAATCCAGGTTACCCACTGCATCACGACTGGCATCCAATAAAAAGAAACGTGAATTAAACTTCAGATTATCATTAATCTGGTAATCCAATATAAAGGCCCCTAAATTCCAGTTTACCTTAAACCAGTTTCGCGCGCGGATGGATTGGCGTGGATCGGCGGCAAATTCAGCATCGGTTAGCCCGCCGGGCTGATGGGCCAGATAGTCCATATACGTATATTGAAAAGTTAGCGAAAGCTTATTGGTGGCTTTATAAGTTAACCCTGCATAAGCAGTATTGGCATTAAACTCACTGTTTGGCCGCCAGCCATCGGCTTGTTTGTGCTGAAAAAAGGTATAATACTGAACTTTACCTACGGTACCTGCAATGCTATTGGTAGTATTGAAGAAGCCCCACGAACCACCCGTTTCCCGTGAGGTTATTTCAATGGCTTTATTTTTAGCCCCCTCGCGTAATTTAAAATTGATCAATCCGCCAAATTGAGTCCCATACTGTAGTGATGATGCACCTCTTAATATCTCAATACGGTCAACCAATTCGGCAGGTGGTGTGTAGTAGCTTTCGGGATAACCCAGCGCATCTGCGCTAATATCATAGCCATTTTGACGTGTGTTAAAATTAGTTACACGATTGGGGTTTAACCCTCTCCCACCAATACCTAATTGGATACCAGCGCCGTCGCTTTCCCATATATTAAGCCCTGCTACCCTACTGTAAATTTGCCGGGTATTATTGGTAGCCTTATTAGCAGTTTCATTATCAAGTACTATCACCTCGCTTTTTTTTCCGGCATTAATAGTAGTTCCTTCTACGGCTTTAAGATGGCTCAAGGCAGATGTCTTATCTTTTCCAGCGGTTATGTTTACATCATCTAACTGGTTAATACTTTCCTGCAATATGATGTTAATACTTTTATCGGCATTTATCTCTACCGAACGGTTCATTAACTGATAGCCAACAGCTGTAACCTCTAAAATGTATCTCCCTCTTTTTACATTCTTCAGGGTATAATTCCCGAGCGAATCACAGGCATTTTGATAATCTGTATTTAGTAACAACACAGATGCCCCCGCCACGGCAACGCCTTTTTTATTAAGAACACGGCCACTCAGGTTAACAGTTTGGGCCGACAGGTTAAGTGATATAAACCCTAACATAAACAGGGTAACAAATATTTTCATTGTTTTTTTTTATTAAATGGACGTATCCATCTTTTATGGCCGAAGAGTGTTTCCTGCTCTTTGGCCAGATTAATAGTTGTATCAATGTACAGACGGCTGCCGCTGCCATTTAACGTTACATAGCTTTCGGCGGTAACGATTGGATTAGCGATGCCCTTTTTTTGGTACTCGGCGGCAAGGAAATGCGCATACTGTAATATCATGTCGGGCTGTGTAGCCATCATGTTTTCCTGAAATTCGGTTAAGTATTGTGCATTGATAACTTCGGCGCTTTTGCCTGTTGCCGGATCTTTTACATGAAAAAAAGCGGTGCCGCCTTTTTCCATCAGCATTACCCGCCACGAAAACCGGTATCCTTCTTCCGTCCAGTACAATTTGCCCGGATAAAGCAGGTATCGGAACGGTAGTATCAACTGCAGCAGAAAATGAACTGTAAAAAAAGCACCTGCAATTCTGTTATGCCATACCGATTGATGATAAATAACATCCTTTTCGGCCTGCTTACTCCGTATCAGGAGCATCTTGCGTAGCCAACAGATGATGTGCAGATGCGTTTTGGCTGAAAAAAAGACCAACGTTACAGCGATCATGATATAAGGGAACATCCCTATCTTAAAGAACCAACCGGTTGACAGATGAAATATCAATACTAAAACATAAGCCCATTTACGATAACGGTTGTGCAATAAGAAAAAGCCAATAAGCAGGTCAAACAGCATCCCAAACCAGCTAAAAACATAGGCTACCCAAAGCCGGGTAAGCAAACCGCCGATAAGCCATAAGTGACTATTTGCCGGAAGCCAGATACGCAAAGGCTCAGCTGCAATAAGCCAGTCGTAACTGATCTTTGATAAACCGGCAAAAAAATAAACCAGTACTAATTGCAGCTTGAAGATATTTAAACACCAGCTGGGTATATGAGTAACTCTTAGCCGGGGCTTCAGCCAAATGTCAAGAGCGAAATAGCGGTTGGCAGGCACCGTTATTAATAGCAGAGCCATAATGCTCACAAAATAATAATGGTTCAAATAGGTAGTTTTATCAATAAGTTCTACATAGGTAAAACTCAGGAAAAACAACGCCGTCGCCAAACGGTAAAGTAACCCGGCAGCTATTAACACTGTGCATACCGCCATCAATGCAAACAGTGCATACATCCCTTTTTCACCCAAAGGTTTCACCCAATCAAATCCATAAAAGGTAAAATGAAACCTGGGCTTAATATAGAACTCGCTCACCCATCCTCGCATCATAAAGCGAATGGTGCTAAAAAGCATAATTACCCCGAATGCTATTCGCAGAATAACAAGCGGGGCGATATGTGTCGGGGTGATGAGCCAATCCCGGAATGTATTCTTCGCCAATTTCCTGTTAGTCACCGTCGTTGTCGCCAAAAGTTATTAGGATACCTAACGAGGATGTCATATCCGTTTTTAATAGCACCGTTAGCTTTTGCAGTTCGGTGTATGCGGCAGTAACAGCTGTAGGATTGTTGCGAATATTATCTGCAAGAGGATCTGTTAATACTTGCAGCTTAGCAATTGCAGCAGCAAATTGTGCCTTGATAACATCGTTCAAAGGCTTACCATCGCTATATTTAGCATTTATCTTCGCCAAATAGTCATCCAGTCCGAGTCCATCACCTGCAGCACTTTTGCCCAAATACAGGTTTTGCATTGCCTGAATGTGTAGCAAAGTTAATTGTAACGATGTTTTTGAATAATACGCCTGAACTTTTTGCGGAAATACGGTACCCATAGATTGCACGCCGGCCGGGACCCCGATCTCATAATTTTTTATTATTTCATAATCATAAACCAGCTGATTTACCAATTGCCCAAGTGAGCTGCCAACATCAGTACCATCGGCACTCAGAAATGTAGATTTATAAGCACCATTCCATGAAGATAAAACAGTAGTTGCAGACGTTTTTATTTCGAGCGCTAATGCCGCAAGATAAGTTTTGCGGTTAGCGGCGTGGCTATCAGTAGTATATTGTGTTAAAATGGCGGCGTTATCTGCTCCTGCACCAAATAACAGGTAATCAATTGCCGGCAAACCCTTCGCTGCAAGGTTTGCAAGTAAGCCGGGATTATATGCACCAGAATTGATGTTGGCACTAATCTGGCTCAGATCTGCGGGATAGGTATTAACACTTACCCTAAAGTTAATTTGATTGGCCGGGCCAAAATCAAATTCAGAGGTTGACTGCCATTGCTTATAAGCAGCAGTAAAAGCATTTTGAGCTGCTGTTAATTTAGCTGCATCAGGACTGCTGTTAAAAGCGATAACCGCATCGTTAAGCGCCGATGCTGATGCCTGGAAAGATGTATAAGCCGGCAAAATGATATTGGCGCTCATGTTTGTGAGCAGCGCTTTACGATCAAAAGTATTATCGCTTTTATCGCCGCCATTGTTACCGGCACCCGATTTTGAACAAGATTGAACCAGTATCAAACCAGTTGCAAATAATAACAGCGCCCCTAAAGTAATTTTACGCATAATGATTAGTAGTAGCAAAACCAGCCGCGTAAACTACGGCTGGTTTCATTGTTTAACTTATGAATTAAAGTAGTTTACAAAATGTCTTTTACATTATCGAAGTCGTATTGCTTAGCAACGGCATCCCTGATAGCATTCAGCTGATCAAGAGTGAGATCGTAAAAGTTTTTAGGAAACAGGGCAAGCAGCGCATCAATTTGAGCGTCGGTAATTACCCTTTTTGGATTGTATTTAAGCGAGTAAATAAATCCATAGCACTCAGATAAGCGGCTATTACGGGCAATATTATCATTAATTGACTCCTTAACCTCTTTTACTTCCTGCAAAGCGGCGGCACCAGTTAACCGCTCCATAGCTTGAAGGATAATGGTTGATTGTGCCTGAATAGTTTTTGTATCCTTATGACTTATAGCAGCGCGGCCTTTCAAAAATGCATCCATCAGGATTTTGTTAGCATGAAAACCTGAATCTACCTGAGTACTGTAGCTTCCCCAAAGTACAGGCTTCGGATTGGTTTTATTAGTAGGAAAATCGATTGGCACGCCCCAGTAACCAAATGCCAAATCCCAGGCATGCTCTAAAGCTGTACTTCCGTTAGTAACTGTGGTATTATCAATTGTACCACCGTTAGCAGCATTCATTACGTTAACAATTTGGAAAGTAATTAAGCCACCCATAATTGTTTTATTAAATACTTGGGCATAATTCATCCCGTTTGCGGTTAATGCGTATTTGGTAGCCGCATTAGCCGAACTGGTACCTACACCTGCAACACCCCTTGCAGCTGGTTTACCGGTTTGGCTTACGGCAGTAAGCGTATCAATAAAACGCAAAACATCGGTTTGAAAAGATGCAGCAGTTTGATCTTTCAACTGCAATCCTGATGTATTATAAGCAGCAGTGACAAATGGCGAGCTGGAATTGGCAAACATATTTTTTGCTTTCTGTGCATCTACGGTACCTGTTGTGGCTACCTTTTCAACATTTTGAATTTCCGTGATCATCCCTAAACGGGTAGTAGCATCTGCAAAGTTTGCATTTGAAAAGTTATACGTTGTGGGGATATCGTACGCGATTGGAGCATCGGCTTTGTCGTCAGATTTTTTACAACCCGCAACGACCAAAAGTGAAAGGGCAACCGCGCCCAACGTGGTAAAGTTATTTTTCATAATAAAACGAAGTATTGATTGTTGGCATCAAAATTAGATTTAGTCTAAATAAACACCAATACCTCATTTGAGGTATATTTAAAATCGTTCTAAATAAGATCATTCAAATAACCGATCAGCCAAACTAACTCGGCTGCATTTTTTAAACTGAAGCCAAGCTTTTTTGTGATGTTTTTCCGGTGGGTACGAATGGTATGAAAACTGAGAAATAATTTCTGAGCGATCGCACTATCGGGAAGACCGTCGGCTATCAAATGGATGATTTCCTTTTCACGCGGAGAGAGAGATGGAAGTGATACGGCATCCGTATTCCTGGTAAGCCCTAATACCATCTGCTTACTTTGGTTGCATAAATATTTTTTATTAAGTAAAGCTGCTTGTAGTGAGGCTATAATTTCTTCTTGAGCAGCTGTTTTACACAGCAAATTCTTGATTCCCAGATTCAACATTTTCGTAAGTTCTGGTCTTTGCAAAGTATTATAAGTTACCAGTATTTGCAGTGAAGGGCATTCAGCAACCAGTGACAGATCTTCAAAAGTCAAAATTCCTCCCAAAAATGGATCAATAACGAGCAGATGAGGTTTTAGTTGGTCTATTAGTTTTTTTAAATGTTCGTAATTATCACATGGCTCCACAATAACATTTAAGCCAAGTTCAGAGCTAATTTCGGTAAAGCCTTTTTGCGTAAGAGTCTGTTTATCAATTAAAAGTATTTTTTTCATTTATTTAGTCTCGTTCCAAATACGAAACTGTATACCCTCCCGTTGCCTGTCCACATAAAAAAATATTTTTTAGATTTCGCGGATATTGTAATTATCAATCAGTAAAACAAATACGATTTAATCTGCGCCATGCTGTAATGTTTTGCCCATAGATAACGTATGAGTAATCAAATTGTAGTTTTTTTATTAAACTTTAAAAAACGTTTGGGAATTTTAAAAAAAAGCCGATAATTGTTATTGAAATTATCGTTCAATATACGATATTGATATAAGATTAGTACGAAAGCACCTAAGCCTTAATTAATAGCAATAGAATGATATTTTGATATTACCATTTGGTTAATTATTAATTTCCTAAACCTTTCTTTTTGATGAACATTAGTATAACTATCCGATCCTTACTTACCTTCATTTTACTGAGTTTTGGCACTTCATTAATAAGTTACGGCCAAACCACGCCTGTTGGAAGTTACGCCGAAGAGTTATTGCGCAGAGAACAGGTAGCAGGTAACACCAGCAATAGTTCATCATTTACCATCAGGCCTTTGGCTTCAAATATTGCTGATTCTTCCCTTCAATCATTAATTGCAAGTCGCGAATACGTAAAATTTAATTTTATGGGTATTCCATCTGGCTTACGTATTCTTCCAATCAGTTGGTTAAATGAATATAATGTAAATCGCCCCTACGGTTATAATAACGGTTCATTATATCCAAATGCCGGTTATCAAAGTATGCTGAGCGGAGGTTTCTTCTTAAAAGCAGGGATCCTCAACGTACAGATAAAGCCCGAGTTGGTTTATGCACAAAATAAAAGATTCTCAACTTTTGCAGATATACAGGGCAATAATAATTCGCCGGTGTTAATGAATGCTTATTTCGGCTTGATCAATGGTATCGATGCTCCTGAAAGATTTGGCACGTCTTCATTAAAGCATCTTTATCCGGGGCAGTCAAACATCACTTTAACGTATAAAAGTATTGAAGCCGGTGTATCTACCGAAAATTTATGGTGGGGGCCCGGGATACGAAACTCTATTATGATGAGCAATTCGGCCCCCGGTTTTTTTCATTGGACATTCAACTCAACCAAACCTGTTAAGACGTTAATCGGCTCTTTTGAATGGCAAATTATAGGAGGAAACCTGAAGCAATCCGGCTTCGCTCCAGACGATATAAGCAAATTAACGTACGGAAGCAATCTATATAGCCCAAAGCCCCAAATTACCAGGTATATTTCGGCATATAGCGTGAATTGGCAACCGAAATGGCTAAAGGGACTATATCTTGGCGCTTCTGCGTATGATTATCTTGACAAAGACTCTGTTTATCATAATAAAAATATTATCCGTAAAATAATTCCTGTTGTTATAGGTTCATCTGTTAAAGCAAATGACATTAATAATGGACAAAACGGCGATCAACAGGACTTTGCATATGCGCTTAATATCAGGCAGCTACTGCCCTTGTACAAAGCTGAACTTTACTTTGAATGGGCACGTAATGACCGCACAGGAAGTCTGTCAGATTTTCTTGAAGAACCTGAACATTCGGCAGCCTATACATTGGGTGGTCGCAAGTTATTTGAACTTAGTCGCGGAGGCTTTATACAAATTAAATCAGAAATAACGCACCTACAACGAGCCCAAACTTATTTGTTACGTGACGAGCCGCTATGGTACGCCCATGGAGTAAGCCCAAGAGACGGCTATACCAATTATGGCAGATATGTCGGCGCCGGAATTGGCCCAGGAAGCAACAGCTTTATTTTTGACATAAGTTACCTTAAAAACTACAATTCATACGGTATTATGCTGGAAAGGCAATTACATAACAATGATTTATATTATCAGGCTTTTGCCGGAACCGGAATTTATAACCTGCACTGGGTAGATATTGCCAGTACGTTTTATACAAATTTGAAATTTAAAAACTACCTGCTTTCTGCTGAAGCTACACCGGTTTACACGCTAAATTATCAATATAGAAATGGTTCGAGTTTTAATTTACATGCAAGGATTAACTTCACTTATTTTTTTAATTAATGAAAAACTCCGGCCGCAAATTTCAGCTTATCAACCCATCTATTAGTTATAGTACAAATTAAAAAAATTACTTTGTTCCCTAAAACGGGAAATTGGTTTACTTTTGCAGAAAATAATATCATTTATTAGAGTGTTATTTTTATGCTCTGATAGTTTTTAAATATGAACAGACTTCGCCTTTTTTTATTATTAATTGCCATACTTAGCTTAGGAGCAATAACTAATATTACCGCCCAAACTAATTTGCAAAATATTTCATCAATTAACATCGACGATCTGTCAGATCAGCAAGTTATTCAGTTGCTTCAACAGGCTCAAAAAGCTGGTTTAACTGACACCGAGTTGCTACAACAGGCCCAAAGCCGTGGAATGTCGGCTGCACAAGTTCAAAAATTGGAAACTAGGATAAAAAAATTAAGAACTAAGAGCAGCGGTTCGTCCAATTCCCAACCCGATTCAACATTTACTCAGCAGGGAAGACAGCTCAATTATAAACCAGATACAGCGGATACACTTTATACAAATAAGGATTTGTTTGAAAGTTTAAGACCTAAAATTTTTGGTGCCGATATTTTTAAAAATAAAAATAGTTCATTCGAACCCAATCTTAAGCTGGCAACTCCATTAAATTATATTATTGGACCAAATGATCAGCTCAACATCAGCGTTTACGGCAGTTCATTAGTAAACTGGAAGCTGGAAGTATCACCAGAGGGAAACATAAATATCCCGGGGGTTGGTATTTTAAATGTAGGCAGCAAAACCATTGAACAAGCTACTACTTTGATAAAAAGCAGGCTTACTGCAAATAATTATGCTGTTGGCCGCGGAACAAGCGTACAGGTTACACTTGGCAACATCCGCAGCATTCAGGTAATTATCATTGGACAGGTAGCCAAGCCGGGCACATATACCCTACCCTCTCTTGCTACTGTTTTCAATGCATTGTATACAGCCGGCGGCCCTAACGATAACGGAAGTTTAAGACAGATAGAGATCATCAGGAACAATCGAATTATCAGGCACTTGGATGTTTACGATTTCCTGTTAAAAGGCGATCAAAAAAATAACATTACCTTGCAAGATCAAGATATTGTACGCGTGCCAACTTATCGTACAAGGGTGCAACTTGTTGGCCAAGTTAAAATACCCGCGCTATTTGAAGTTTTACCGGGAGAAAGCCTTGACAATGTTTTAAATTTTGCCGGAGGCTTCACCGATAGCGCATATACCGCAAGGATCAAAGTATCACAGGTTAGTGACCAGCAACGTAAAATAACAGACGTATTAGAAGCCGACTATAAAAATTATATTCCATTACGAGGCGATAAATACACCATTGAATCTATTATATATAGATTTGAAAATCGGGTTGTAATAAAAGGAGCGGTTTTCAGGCCTGGCGATTATGAACTGCAAAATGGGCTAACATTACTTCAGTTAATTGATAAGGCTGCGGGATTAAAAGAAGATGCGTTTACTGAGCGAGGTACAATCACCCGCCTGAAACCTGATAACAATACCGAGATAATAGGCTTTAACGTTAAAGATGTTATTAATAAAACGGTAAACATATCTTTACAACGGGAAGATATTGTTAATATCTCGTCGATATTTGACTTGCGTGATAAGTATACGGTCACTATCAATGGAAATGTTAGAAAACCTGGAAAATTTGCCTTTTCGGAAAACATGAAGGTAGAAGACCTAATCTTAGAAGCCGGTGGTTTTGCTGAAGGAGCAAGCACAAATCGGATTGAAGTAGCACGGAGAGTAACGGATGCGGATCCTTCCTCAAAAAACAGTTCGGTTTCACAAGTTTTCAGTGTAAATATCGACGGCAATCTGAAACCAGCCGATGCTAATTTCGTACTTACCCCTTTTGATATTGTTTCTGTTTACAGCCTACCTGGCTATGAAAAACAAAAGACGGTGAAAGTTGAAGGAGAAGTTTTATATCCCGGCTCATACACCATCAAAAGTAAAAACGAAAAAATATCTGATCTGATTGCCAGGGCTGGGGGACTTACTGCCTCGGCAGATGCAGCAGGGGGATCTCTAAAACGTGACAATTTTGCAATATTGGGTATTGATAAAAATAAAACTGATACTGCTTCAATCAACGCAGAGCGTTACGCCCGGATCAACAGACTTAAAAAATCTTACAAAGACTCAACAAATACAACAACCGATACAGTGCAATTGAGAAATAATTATGTTGGTATCGAATTGGATAAGATCCTGAAATCGCCAGGATCAAAAACGGATTTGCTTTTAGAAAACGGAGATGTTATCAGGGTTCCTAAACAGCAACAGGTTGTTCGTGTTAATGGGCAGGTACTTTATCCAAGCGCGGTAGTTTTTGATAAGTCGAAATCGTTTAACGATTTCGTTTCAAATGCGGGCGGTTACGGGCCGGACGCGTTGAGACGCGGCGCATACGTGGTTTACCCTAACGGAACTGTAAAAGGCACACGTAAATTTTTATTCTTTAATAAACACCCTTCGGTGAAACCGGGCAGTGAAATATATGTTCCTAAAAAATCAGAAAGCAAGGGTAATACAGCTCAAACCATTTTAGGGTTCACTACCGGGCTTGCCTCATTAGGGGCCATTATTTTGGGGATTTTAAGTTTGAACAGATAACAGCTAAGGTTATTTATAATACTCATTTATTAATTTATTAAAAACAGTTAAGTATTTTAAACCAAAATGGATAAAACAATAGACTCCACTGAAATTTCCATTAAAGAAATTGTAGTTAAAATCAGAAAGGGTTTAAGGTATATCGTATTAAGATGGAAGCTTATTATTGCTTTTGGTATAATAGGAGGCGCATTAGGGCTAACATATGCGTTAATCAAAAAAACTACTTATAAAGCGATATCTACATTTGTTTTGGAAGATGGCAGTAAATCGGCTGCATTGGGTCAATATGCCGGTTTGGCGTCACTCGCAGGTATTGATTTAAATGGCGGAGGTGGTGGGATCTTCCAAGGAGATAACATTATTGAATTATATAAGTCAAGGTTAATGTTAGAAAAAACATTGTTAAGTGAAGTTACTATGGTTGGCAAAAAACAATTGCTAATCGACAGGTATATCGAATTTAATAAATTGAGAAAAGTATGGAAGCAAAATGACCATATTGATACTATATCATTTATTGGTAGTGCAGATAAATTTACAAGATTACAAGACAGTATAATTTCAACTATAGTTGATGTGTTTAACAAAAAATTATTAGCTGTAAGTAAACTTGATAAGAAGCTAAATATTATCGTTGTTCAGGTAGAAAGTGAAGATGAGTTGTTTTCAAAGGCCTTTAATTTAAAACTTGTAGAAACGGTAAATAACTTTTACTCTGTAACAAAAACTAAAAAAAGCAACCAAAATGTAGTTATACTGCAGCGCCAGGCTGATAGTGTAAAAGCCGTTTTAAATAGTTCTATCAATGGAGTAGCATCTGCCATCGATGCAAACCCTAATGCAAACCCTCAGCTTTTGATATTGAAAGTGCCATCTCAAAGAAAACAGGTAGATGTCCAGGCAAGTACAGCTATATATGCCGAAATAACCAAAAATTTAGAATTATCTAAAATATCACTAAGGCAGGATATTCCATTGATTCAGATAATTGATGAACCAGTATTGCCATTGCCTAAAAATAAAGTTGGTAAGCTAAAGGGAATTATATTGGGTGGATTGTTGGGTGGTTTTTTATCCATATCATTTATTTTAACTAAAAAGACATTCAAAAATTTATTGGCTTGATTTGCTTTTTTAAGCCATATTACCCATAAGAATAATAAATGAAGTGATTTATTTATATGTTAGTTTTACCTTTGAGGTAACCGTAAACCCACCGATGGAGTAATATTATTTTTATTAGAAAAGTTAAATCTCTCACCAATTAATAATGCTTATACGATATTTCAAATTGCAATTATGCTAAATGAATTAACCTTAGTGATTCCCACTTATAACAGGAATGACTATTTGATAAAAATTTTAGAAAGTATACCTCATAATGTAAATGTAGTGGTAGGAGATAATGGAGGAGCTGTTACAAAAGATATTGTTGATCGATATCCAAGTTTCTCTTTTTTACGCCCGGATAAAAAACTTGAGATGTTTGAAAATTGGAACTTTTGTATCAATAATGTCAAAACAAAATGGTTTATCATACCATCTGACGATGATTTATATTATCCGGATTCATTTAAAAAAATAGACATGGCTTTAAACAGCTATCCGGAAGCCAACATAATCATATTTGGTCACAATGTTATAAATGAACATGATGAGGTATTGTCTACCTGGCAATCGGCGGGCAATAATATCCTGACACAACCCAAAGGTTATGAATATTTCAAGTATGATGTAAAAGCAAGGTTGCCAAGTATTGTTTTTGAAACAGAGACTGCGAGATCATACGGACTGTTTGATGAAACTTATGTATATACGGCTGCCGATAGCTTATTAATTCAAAAAATCATGTTGTATGGTAAAGCGGTAATATTAACTGATGTTATATCGGCGTATCGGGTGTGGAAGGATAATATCACAAGCAGGTATACTGCCACGAAAGATTGGCTCTCAAAAATAGACAGATGGCAAGATGAAATATTGCAACACGTTAAAGTATTTTATGAAAAAAATGATCTTAAAATTAACATCTCGTCTATAAAAGATGAAGTTTACGCAAGTAATTTAATGCAAGGAATAATTAATAAAAAAGCAAAATCAAACAGGAAGGACTTATATGACTTTGTAAAAAGTGTTAGATTTCCGTGGAAAGCAAAATTTATCACCAAGCTTAGAATCGTCAAAGCTTTATTAATCGCATAAAATTATCATCGTGCTTAAATCTATTTTGGGTTCTACCATCTTTAAGTTGTCGTCTGCAGCAATTTCCTTTGTTACGGTTCCATTGCTATTAAAAACATTAGGAACCAACAACTATGCTGTGTGGGTAACGTTAACGGCTTTATTATCATGGCTTAATCTTTTTGATTTTGGATCGGGGTACAGTTTAAAAAACAAGGTTACTGAATCACAGGCGAATGATAAAAAAGAAAATATTGATGGATTAATTGCCGGAACATTACAATTTTATATAATAGTATCCTTTTTTTTAATATTGCTTTTTGTAGGCTCTACCTTTTTTGTCAATATATTTAAAACACATTTATTTCTGGCATATATTGTTTACATGCCTATAATACTTTCTTTCCCTTTTACATTAGGACATTTCATAATTCAGGGGGTAAGGAAATTTAATTTATTTAATTCTATACTATTTATCCAGAATATTATTTGGTTGGTAGTTTTGATGATGTATAAATATAATTTTTTTGAAGTAAGTATATATAAGTTAGCTTCTTGTTATAGCGGCCTTTATGTAATAGCAAATTTCTCTATTATATTTTTTGCGTTGAGAAATGTTCAATTTAACTGGAAACAGGTTTTTGATTATAAAAATTTTATATCGTCAAAGGCTTCATTGTTGGTTGGAACAAGGTTTTTTTTATTGCAGGTTTCATCTTTGTTCCTATATTCAATAGGCAACATATTAACTTACAATAATCTATCGCTAAAAAATGTAGCACAATATGATACTGTTAACAAAGTTTTTTTATTGGGAATGACAATTTTTAATGTTGTAATTTCTGTTTTCTGGACAGAAATTTCACATGCTAAAGCTTTAGGCGATAAAGCTAAACTTATAAAAAAATTTAATCAACTTTTATTGTGTGCTTCGGTTTTTAGTATTGGTACTTGCGGCATCATATTTATAATTCCAACCTTAGTAAGTTTGTGGACAAATAAAGCAATAGTGATCAACAATGTTAAAGATCTCTATCCTTTTGCCTTATTATTTATCGTGCAAGTATTTTCGTATTGCGGCGCAGTTTTTTTAAATGCATTCGAAAAGCTTAAAGGTCAAATCATATTATCGGTTATAGCTTCAGTATTGATGATTCCTTTATGTAAATTATTATTTAATTTATCAATGGGCATTGGGTCAGTACCATTAGCATCTGCGATACTAACCATCCCCACGCTTTTATTCGTTATTTATAAATCAAAAATTTGTATTAACAAAATTTAATCAATGATAGGAGTTATAATAAGGAAGATTAAGCATTTAATGTTTTTAAGGAGGGTGAGAAAGGCAAAGCGCTATTTAACAGCAGGCAATTCGCATTTTTTTGAAAATTTCAGACTAAATATTGGAATGCCGATCAAAAATAAGATCTACCTAAAAATTGGCAATGATTCAAGCTTGGATTGTACTGTGATATTCGAGTCGGAAACAGGTGAAGTTAGTGTTGGTAATAGATGTTTTATTGGTGCCAGTACCATCATTTGCAAATCAAAAATTGAATTTGAAGATGACGTATTTGTAGCCTGGGGTACATACTTTTATGACCACGATTCGCATTCTATCGATTATCGGGAGCGTGAAAAGGACATTACAGCACAATTAAAAGATTACAGAGAAGGCCGTGGCTTTATAGAGAGTAAAAACTGGTCGGTTGTTAATACCAAAGCCATCAAAGTTGGTTCAAATGCATGGATAGGAATGAATTGCATAATTTTGAAAGGCGTAAGCATAGGAGAAGGTGCTATTGTTGGGGCAGGAAGTGTTGTTACCAAAGACGTAGCGCCATGGACAATTGTTGGCGGAAACCCCGCCAAGGTTATTAAAGAAATTCCAATAGAATTGAGAAAGGCGTAAAATGAAGAAAGTTCTTATAACCGGAGCATATGGTTTTTTAGGAAGATATACAGCTAAATCATTTAATAAAGCTGGCTATCATGTGAGTGGCATAGGGCATGGAAAGTGGCACAAGTATGAATACACCAAATGGGGTATCGATGATTGGTTTGAATCTACAATTACTTTTGAAGCATTGATAAATATCAACAAGAGTTTTGATACGATAGTGCACTGTGGAGGTAGCGGATCTGTAGCTTTTTCCTACCAAAATCCATTTGAAGATTTCCAAAAAAGTGTTCAAAGCACTTTAGCTTTGTTGGAGTATATACGCTTACAGGGTAAACCGTGTCATTTTATTTACCCTTCAAGCCCCGCGGTTCAAGGTGATGTTGGAGATAAAAAAATTAGTGAAGATGATCCTTCCGACCCTGTTTCACCATATGGTTTTCATAAAAAAGCGGCAGAAGAATTATGTTTCTCGTACAGCAAAAACTTCGGTTTGAAGGTTTCGATAATCCGTTACTTTTCTATTTACGGTGCCGGGTTACAAAAACAACTGTTATGGGACGCCTGTATGAAAATAAAAAACTCAAACGGAGACGTTACATTTTTTGGCACAGGAGAAGAGACACGCGACTGGCTGTATATTACCGATGCATCAGCTTTGGTATTGGCAGTAGCCACCCATGAAACAAAAAAAATAAATATCATAAACGGAGGTTCGGGTGTCAGAACAACGGTTGCTGAAACTATAAATATGTTAGTAAAAGCTTATGATAAGCAGGTAAATATTAATTTTAATCAAGATGTAAAAATAGGAGATCCCAGATTTTATCACGCCGATATTTCAAAGGCCTTAAACCTGGTATGGTCGCCTCGGATTGATGTAAAAGATGGAATTTCACGGTATGTAAATTATTTTAAAGAGTTACATAATGATTAGGGTTGCGTTTTTGATAAATTTTTCAAAGGAATATAAAGGTGGCATCAATTATATTAAGAACTTACTATACACAAATTCGGTAACTAAGTTCCCCGATCTGGAATTTTATGTTATTGTGCCTTCAAATATTGAGCAGGAATATGTGGACATGTTTTCGCCATATGCAAAAGTAGTTTATACTGATATATTTAAAAGTTATACCATTCCCTGGTTTTTAAACAAAGCCTTCAACCGGACTTTTAAATATCAACTGCCTTTATATTTGCTTTTTAAAAAGCATCAGATCAATATCGTTTCACATTCCTTTTTTTGGGGTAAGTATAAATCGCTAAAACTCATCAATTGGATTCCCGATTTTCAGCGACTGCATTTTCCGGAACTCTGGACGCAGAAACAATTGGATAACATCACCAATATCGACCAGAATATAGTTAACTATAGTGACATCGTTATTTTAAGCAGCTACGATGCATTAAACGACTATAAAAAGTTTGCACCCACAGAAATAAATAAAGCGAGGGTGTTGCAGTTTGTATCGCAACCGGGAGAAATTACAGGGGTTGATGAATTATATCTCGAAATAAAAAAGAAATACGATTTGTCAGATGGCTTCTTTTATTTGCCTAATCAATTTTGGTCGCATAAAAACCATATGGTTGTCCTTAAGGCGATTAATTTACTTGTAAAAGAAGGATTAAACCCAGTAGTTGTAACAACCGGCGTAATGCATGATTTTAGAGGTAATAACAGGAATATTGAGCTAATTAAAGAATTTATTGCAGAAAATAGCCTTGAAAAAAACATATTACTGTTAGGTTTAATTCCATACAATGAAGTTTTGGTGTTAATGCGTAAATGTAAAGCAGTAATTAACCCTTCATTTTTTGAAGGCTGGAGTTCAACTGTTGAAGAAGCAAAGAGCATTGGCAAAACGGTTGTTATTTCAGATATTCCTGTCCATCGCGAACAAAATCCACCTAAAGCATTTTATTTCCCCTCCACTGATGAAAATCTGCTTGCCGGTATTTTGAAAAATATCTTAAATGACAGAGCCTTGGACTCAACCGATGTATCCTCACAATTGAAAGAGGAGCTCAAAAGTGATCTGCTGAGACGTACAATAGCTTTTTCTGAAAACTATTACAACATTGTAAAGGATTTAATAGATAAAAATTAGAGGATTGGTAATGCCAAACAAGCCATTGATATCTGTTATTACAGTAACATATAATGCCGCCGGTTCCATTGAAGAAACGATAAAATCAGTTATCGAAAAAAAAGGATCGGGAAATGAATTCATAATCATAGATGGTGGTTCTGCGGATGGCACAATTGAAATTATAAAAAAGTACAAAGAGCATATTAATTACTGGACGAGCGAGCCGGATAAAGGGATATATGATGCGATGAATAAAGGTATTAATGTGGCAACGGGAGCTTATCTATACTTTATTAACGCAGGCGATCTGCTCCTTGGGCTACCTATTGATGTTTTAAGCGGACAGGAAGCTTGCGCAGCAAAACTTCTCGCTTTTCCGGTTTTGGATTCAAGCCATAAATTAAGATTACCTGCTATCAATTCAAGTATAAAAATAAGGAACCTTTTGCCTCATCAAGGTTGCTTTTATAAACGCGATTTAAATATTCAGTATAGCTTAAAGTTTAAGGTTTTCTCAGATTTTGACCTTAATCAGAAACTTTATAGTCAAAAATATCCGATAAAGGTATTTAACGAGCCTGTGGTGGCAACACATGAGCTTAGCGGGATTTCGCATGACAAACGTTATGGGAAAGAAATTTTCAAAGTAGTAGAAGGTAACTTCGGCCCTATTTACAAGTTTTTGTCCTTTGTTTATTTTAAAATGGATGGTTTATACAACCGTATTAAAAGCTTATAAATGATGATTAATATACTGGTTGTAATTTATAATAAAAGCTTTTCTGAGTCAAAGACTTTGGTTGCAATTGAAGCGACTGCAAAGACCGGGCTTCTCAAACCGTTTAAATTACTAATATGGGATAACAGTCCTGTTAAAATTAACGAGGTTGAGTTAGATCAATTGAAAGGGCATTTACAGGATATTACAGTAATCCATACGCCTGAAAACCTACCCCTATCCAAAATTTATAACAGGGTGATAGATCATCACATAAACTCTGATGATTATTTAATGTTATTGGATCACGATACTTTTGTAACTGAGAAATATTTCCTTGAAATTATCGACAAGATTAATGGTCAGGATTCGCCAGATTTATTACTTCCTAGAATTTTGGTAAATGGTAACATTGAAAGTCCGGCCCTTCAATATGTTTTATTTGCCAAAAGATGGAAGGAAGATTTACCCGGCTATTATGATACAAAGCATGTTACAGCAATTAACAGTGGTATGGTAATTTCTGCAAGATTCTTTTCCAGTGGTTTTAGATATGATGAGCGTTTGCTTTTTTATGGAACCGATACTTATATGATGTATAAATATAGCGGAGATAATAAAAAGTTTTACTTACTCAATACAAGTTTAAAACATGATTTAAACTTATTGAGTAATCCATCTGTTACACAAAAAGCAAAGGTTTTTAGAGCTATAAAGCAGGCAAATTTAATTGTATATTCATCAAGCAGGTGGTATTCTGTTTTAACACGTATTAATAACTTGATTATAGCAGTTAAATACGTGGTTAAGTATAGGAGTTTAATCTTTTTTAAATGATAGAGTCGTTTGCTGATTTAGGTATAATCTGTTTGCAAACTCTTTTCATTTTTGCAATATCCTTTCTTATATACAGAAAGTATATCATTTCTCTGTTTGATCCTTTGTTTTTCTTCCTGATAACTCAGGCCTTCTCCGTTGAAATGGCTTTACTTCAAATTACCTACACACCTTATCTTGTTAATTTTTTACTGTGTGTGGTTTGTTTGAATATTGGCTTTCTCTTAAACAGGCCCAGGGTTAAGGAAATTGATGATAGCAATTTTGTTTACTCCGATGAGCTGTTAAAATTTGTAAACTACTTCAATCTATTCGCATTTATAATTATTGTAGCGGCCAACCTGGTTTTGATTTCTCAAAAGGGTCTTGCCTTGTTAAGCGATGACCCAAGTTTGGCAAAGTTTTCGAATTTTGATGAAGGAGGTGGATTTGGCGCTGTCAGAAGGATTAACTGGGGACTACTGAACTTGGTGTTTGTCAGTTTACTTTTTACATACATGCGCACCAACAGAAAAAGGAATCTCATCATGTTGTTCGTATTGTTCCTCATTTCAATGACATCGGGAGCCAAAGGGGTTGTTTTAACTTTTGTCTCGTTGATCAGCTTATTGGGGATATTTAAGAAAACACAGGTAATGTCATCTTTTAAAAAGATAAACAGGGCAAAGATTCCTCTCCTGGTAGTGGGATTTATTTTCGCCATATTTATATTAATTAAAGGAGGTGGTGATAACGCCTCCATACAAGATGGCTTAATTAAACTGGGAATTAGGTTTTTATATTTTGGTGATGCTATAATCTATTATTATGAGCCTTCAACCGTTGCCCATTTTCAAAGCTATAACTTTATTGATTTTTTAAGCTACCACTTTAACTCTATTTTAGGCTTTTTAAGGATAGTAGATTATAAGCTTCCACTGGGGAACGATTTGTTGTTGTATTATATTAAGAGCTCAGACGATACGGGCCTGTCAATCGGGCCAAACACCCCTTACTATATAAGCGGACATATATTTTTTGGAGCTTTCGGTGCCTTAATTTATTCTTTTGTTACTGGCTTGATATTTGGTTTTGTTCGAAGAAAATTTTTTTCAATGGATAAAATGAAACTCAACTTCCTGATGGCAATTGGTATTATATTTTTAAATCTGTTAATTACCTCGTTTCCTCAAGATGCACAACTTATGATTTCTATGCTGTTTGATACCATTGTTTTTGCCAGTTTACCAATTATCCTGTCCGTTATGTTTTGCTATTCTTCCTTTAATCAAAAAACAAAAACAGCCGAATAGGTATCCACATATGTTCAAAATAGTCATTTCAGGGGTAAACCTTGTTGAAGGAGGTATATTAAGTATACTTCAAGATTCATTAAAATCAATATCAAAAATTAAAAAACAACATGAACTTGAGGTCACTGTTTTGATACATGATTTAAAGCTTCTTGATGACGATATAGATAAAAACCGTTTTAATTTTATTGAGTATCCTGAAGTTAAGTCGTCTTGGCTCAAGCGTGTAAAATTTGAATATATTGAGAGTAAGGAGATATCAAACCAACTGAAACCGGATCTTTGGATCTCGCTGCATGACATTACACCGAATGTTAATTGTAAATTTCAAGTTGTTTATTGTCACAACCCTTCTGTTTTTTATAAACTGGATGTAAAGCGTTTTTTTTACGATATTAAATTTTCATTGTTTTGCATTTTTTACCGTTACCTGTATCAGATAAACATTAAAAAAAATGCATACGTGATAGTTCAGCAAAATTGGATCAGGAAAGCTTTCGGCGCGATGTATGGTGTTAATACTATAGTGGCCTATCCTATCCAGACAAAGTACATAAATGAACCAATAGCTTTAAATGAAGAGCCACTTGGTATCGATATGAATAAAAAGATCTTCTTTTTTCCATCAATACCAAGAATATTTAAAAACTTCGAAGTCGTATGCAGAGCAGCTGAGCTTCTGGAAAAAAAAACAGCGAATTTTGAATTAGTCATTACATTAAATGGCTCCGAGAATAAATACGCCAGTTCCATTTTTGAAAGATATGGCCACGTAAAGAGTATAAAATTCATAGGCATACAGAAACGCACTGTGGTTAATGAGCTATATGCAAAAACAGATTGCTTACTATTTCCATCTAAATTAGAAACATGGGGATTGCCGCTTTCTGAGTTCCGATCATTCAATAAGCCTATAATAGTATCCGATTCGCCATATGCCCATGAAAATGTGGGTAATTATGAAAAAGCAAAATTCTTTGATCCAAATAATGCCGAAGAATTGGCAGAATATATGTTTCTGTTTATGAAAGGTGAACTAACTTTTGATAAACAATCGGTTACAATTCCAGATCAGCCATTTTTTAATAATTGGGATAGCCTTTTGTCTTTCCTGATAGGTAAAGCAAAAGAAAAAGCTTCAGTACGTGAGGCTAAAATCGTAAAGTAAAATGAAATTAAATATAAGTCTACTTATTCCTACTTTAAACGCCGGGGAGCTCTGGCCACAGGTTTTGCAAAGCGTGAACGATCAGGATATCGAACTCGCGGATAAAATAATTGTGGATTCTGGTTCAAGAGATAACACGGTAGTCATTGCTCAGCAATTTGGATTCAAAATTATAAACATAAGCAAATCCGAATTTAACCACGGAGGTACGAGGCAGTTACTGGTCAATGCTGTCCCCAATGCAGATATTTGCATATTCATAACTCAAGATGCTATTTTAGCCTCGCCGCAAAGCCTTACCAATATAGTTAATGTGTTTAGCGATCCTGAAATAGGCATGGCATATGGCAGACAGCTTCCTCATAAAAATGCCCAAATATTAGAAAGCCATGCCCGTTTATATAACTATCCGGATAAGTCACATGTCCGGACGCCTGATGACATAGCAAAAATGGGGTTCAAGGTGTTTTTTTGTTCCAATTCATTTTCGGCCTACAAACGTGATGCGCTCCTGGCAATTGGAGGCTTCTCATCAGATGCGATTATGGGCGAAGATGCGATTGTTGCGGCTAAAATGCTGGTTGCCGGATATAAAAAAGCCTACGTTGCAGATGCAACTGCACATCATTCCCATACCTATACATTTCTTCAGGAATTCAGGCGGTATTTTGACACCAGGGTTTTTCACGAACAAAACAAATGGCTAATAAATGATTTTGGGAAACCAACCGGCGAGGGTATTAAATTTATGAAAGCTGAATTAAACTATGTTGTAAAACACAAGAAAAGCAGGATATTCAAATCAATCTTTTCTTTGGGCGCAAAATGGTTAGGCTATAAAACCGGTAAATTTTATAAAAAGCTTCCAGCATCGGTGCTTAAAAAATTGTCTATGCATTCATATTATTGGAAATAACAGATTATTGGCTTGAGGCTTCTTTTTATTAAGATTTACCACCTGCTGCGTTTAGAAATTGTTATTTAATTACAAAGAAATGAATTAACCCACTTCTACCCTTTCATTAAACTCATTTAAAAATGAGTTGCTTATCCATTTCCCCAAAAAAAATAAAATAAAACAGAAAAAAAATAGTTCTTAACTGTAGCGTTCATCGTAAAGATCCCGTAATTGAGTTTAACAAATGTTGATTTTATTTAAAATAAAATTGTTTTAGTAAAAAATTTTATATTTGCATAACTTAACCTTGATCGCAAATGCGCTATTCGAAAATACTTCAACCATTTACATTTTTTTGTGATCTACTCTTATTAAACATCGCCCTGCAGTGTGCTCACCTATTTATATTCACGTTCTATTCGTCAGAAATACAATCGACTGATTTTTTATTATTAGTTAATTTAACCTGGATCACCATTGCTTCGGTGACAAAAAATTACACTATAAAAAGGCCGTTAACGCTCAGTGATAATCTGAGTAAATTCATGACCTCCATGGTATATCACCTGGTTATGGTTCTTGGTATAGTATACTTTTTTAAACTTTATGAGGTAAGCAGAATGGTTATGTTTTGCACCTATCTTTTGTTTTTTATCTTGATAGTCACACAGCGTTCTTTGATTTTTTTTACACTTGATTATATCCGTAAAAAAGGATATAATATCAAGCATGTAATCATAGTTGGTAACGCCGATATTGTTAATCGTGTAAAGAAATCATTTTCAAGGCATCCGGAATATGGTTACAACTTCATCACAACCATATCTGAAGAAGTCATTGAAACCCAGCCCCATGAGATGCTATTCGATAAAATACTTGAAGCCAGACCTGATGAAGCTTTTGTATGCTACAAATACATGGATCAGTCTTTATTGAATAAATTGGTGTACCTGGGCGACCAGCACTCCATTAAAATTAAACTGGTTTCGGATCTTGTACTGGATAACAGCTATGCCAGCATCGTGAATTATGAAAACCTTCCGGTAATACAACTTTCTTCTTCAATTGAGCTTAGCTTCAAGATCGTTTTGTTTAAACGGTGTTTTGATATTTTGTTTTCTCTTTTGGTAATGATCCCGGGGCTTCCAGTGTTTATTGCCTTAGCCATAATAACTAAACTGACTTCAAAGGGCCCTATATTTTATCGTCAGGAAAGAATTGGGAGAAATCACAAACCATTCAGGATGTATAAATTCAGAAGCATGTTTGTAAATTCAGAACAGGCTGTGCCTATGCTTTCAAAAGATAGAGATCCCCGGATCACCAAATGGGGTTTGTTTTTACGCAAATCAAGATTAGATGAATTGCCGCAATTCTGGAATGTTTTAAAAGGTGACATGTCTATTGTAGGACCGAGACCAGAACGTCAGTATTTTATTGAGCAACTCATAGAGAAATCTCCAAATTACCATAAGTTGTTCAAACTTAAACCAGGCCTCACCTCTATTGGCCAGGTAAATTATGGTTATGCCGAAAATGTTCAGGAAATGCGCGACCGCGTACGTTATGACCTGATCTATTTAAAAAACATCAACTTCAATAACGACTTGAGCATAATTTTCCAAACCATAAAAGTGATGGTTCAGCTTAAAGGAAAATAAAATAACAAATAATGATGCTGCCAATCGGCAGCATCATTATTTATAGATGAATAATTCATCAACTTCTAATTAAAAGCAAAACACCTGGCTGTTCCCTGTATGCTGCTACCCAATCCACAGTTTCAAGACAGCCACTCCCCCCCTCTTTCCAATCGTTTTTAAGTTTTTTGCAGAGTAAGCGCAAATAAACGTTGAAAACAAAAGCAATAATTGGGATTAGTTACCTACCGAAGGAAATACCAACAAAGGAATATCCAGGCGCCCGGCCATCTTCTCGCTGTGACTGCTTTTCAATAACCGGTGAATGAAACTATGTGGCCTGTGCACCATCACCAGCATATCAACCTGTCCATGCTCACATAGCCAGCTTAAACCTGCCTCAACCTGGCTATTCCGCACGCTGCGATAATAGATATGCGGATAGTTGGCTTTATTGGATACTTCAGTCATGAAGTTAGCAATGATCTCTTTCAATGCTTCCGGTATTGTTTCGCCTTCATAAATATGGGTCAGTAAAATCTGCGCACCTAATGTTTGGGCAAGGGGTATTAAATGAAACAAACTCTCTACATCATTTTTAGGATCAGTAAAATCTGTTGCGAATGCTATTTTTTTAAGCGGCGCGAACTGCGTTTCGGGCGAGATGAGCATTAAGGGTTTTGTAGTGGCTTCAATCATATTTTTGCTGTGATTACCCAATAAAAAACAGCTCATTCCTTCGCCATGGGTGCCCATTATCACCAAATCAACCGGGTGGCTTTCCACATAATCCTCTACAACATCAGTTACAATACCCGATTCATTTTTGAGCGTAATTTCGGGCTTGAACCCGTCTTGACGGGCAACCATTTCTAAATCTGATTTTAAGCTTTCGAGGCCGGTAGCACTGTCCAGCAGCAACAGCTCAAGATCATCCATTGGCCATACTATAGTGCCTGATTGCGGCATTTCGGCAGGAACAATAACCGCATTACAGAGTACGATGTTAGCTTTGATCTGTTTGGCCAGATTATAGCCATATTCAGCAGCATGCCTTGCATTAGCTGAAAAATCGGTAGCAACAAGCAGTGTTTTCATGTTTTGAGTGTGATTGTTTTATACCACAAAACTGCCTGTTTTTACAGTCGAAAATAATGACTGCGGTCACCATTCTACGTGACCCTAAGCCCAATATAGCCTGTATGACAACCCCATACCATGATCTACATTTAGATACCCAGGCTCTTGTTTATTCAGCCTCATATATTACGCCCGATGCTGGTGTCTCTTTCAATTCTATCTTTTGCAAACCGGGCAGTAAAGGTTTTATTTTCTGCCAGATCCAAGCGGCCAGGAGTTCGGCTGTTGGGTTTTCAAGCCCTTCTATGTTGTTTAACAGAGTATGGTCAAGCGTGCCGATCACCGGAGCGGCAACTGCTTTCAAATCGGAAAAATCCAGGATCCAGCCTTCCCGCTCTAATATTTCGCCGCCAATGTAAAGGGTAAGATGGTAGGTATGTCCATGCAGGTTGCGGCATTTATGCCCATCAGGTACATGCGGTAAAAAGTGGGCAGCATCAAATGTAAAGTGTTGGTAAATGATCATAAATAAGTTAGATAAATAATAAGGTTGTAAGGTTAGGCCAAACTTATTGATGAGCATATGATCAGCATCGCTTGCGATAGTAACCTTGATCATTGTTTGATAACGTATTGCACCTAATTGCTTTATTACGCTCTATGGCAATGATAAGCGTCAGCAAACAGGCTGTTCACCATCATGGCCGCAGCCACGCACTGCCAATAGTTTTGAGCCATAATTCAAATCCATATAATTATGAAAACTTTAAAACTATGCGTATTGGTTATGTGTCTGTTGAGCGCGTTAAACAGTTTTGCCCAGCAAAAAAATGAGTGGGATATTCGCTTGCGTGCAGTAGGTATATTACCACAGGAAAGTGCCAAAATCGGTGTTATAGGTGGCGATATCAATATTAGTAACGCATATATACCCGAGCTGGATATTACCTATTTCTTTGCCAAAAACTTCTCTGCCGAACTGATCCTCGGTACCTCGAAGCATAAAGTAAAAACACAGGGTTCAAACCTTACGGCCGTAGGCGGCGGCTCCTCTGCCGATGTTAACCTTGGCAAGGTTTGGTTGTTACCGCCAACCGTAACTTTGCAATACCATTTGCCGACAGGTACAGCGTTTAAACCATACATAGGCGCAGGTGCAAATTATACCATATTTTATAATGCCGATAAAGGCCCGGTTGTACAGGCAATTGATTATCAGAATAAATTCTCGTTTGCTGCACAGGCAGGTATTGATTACGACATCACTAAAACGGTATTCCTGAATATCGATGTCAAAAAACTTTTCCTGAATACCAATGCTGCTGTGAATGCAGCCAACCTCGCCCCTACCGGTAATCAGTCGCTGGTCCCGGTATTAAAAAACATTAACGCCGACGTCAAGATCAGGCCATGGGTAGTAGGTATAGGAGTTGGGTACCGGATCAAGTAATATCCTTTTCAACCCTACAACAGTATTTTTGAAAGAGCCGGGCAATGTAGCCTGGCTTTTCTGCGAACTGCAAAATGCACTTTATGATATCAATCAATAAAAAAAGTGACGATGGTCATTTTTTTAAAACGGGCTGATCACTACTCTTATGGCATGGAACAAATCAGTATAAAACAAACCACTCCTCTTCACCAGGAATGGCTGCGGAAGCTTGATTTTTGTCATTTTGAGCTATTCATGTTAAAAGAACAACTGGATGAAATAGCAGAAGACTGTATAGACGAGTATATTTTAGAAAAAGCTGAACACTTTAAAGAGCTCTTAATTATTCGCAAAACTTATATTGAAGGTTTAAGAGACCGCATTCGCGAAAACCAAAATCGCCTGGCACTTGATATAACAAATGAACACACCATCGAAAAAAACCTAAACATCTTCGACCTTTTAAATGAGGAATGTATAGCGCAGCAGCAAGCCGTAAATGAATTAAGATGGATATTCGATCACTTTGTTGCCGAACGGGTATAAAGACCTTCGTCCATAGATAAAAACTCCATCCAAAAAATGATCAATATCACTTTTTAAACTGAATGTGATTATGCCCCGCTTTCCCCGAAGTAATGACCTTTGAGTAGCCGGTTAAGATGGCTATGGGTTTAATATGGAAAGTGCAGCATTGCTGAATGCGATTATCGAAAATGCTATTGATGGTATTATAACAATTGACGAACGGGGGCTGATCGAATCGATCAACCCTTCTGCATGTAAATTATTTCAGTACACTCCTGCCGAAGTAACCGGTAAAAACGTATCCATGCTGATGCCTCCGCCAGATAAGCAGCAGCATGATGAATATATTAATAGGTATCAAAACACCGGGCGGGCGCATATTATCGGCATAGGCCGCGAGGTTACCGGCCTGCGGAAAGATGGCTCAAAGTTCCCTTTCCGTCTTGCTGTAAGCGAAGTAAAGTATTCGGGGCGGAAAATATATACCGGCTTTATACATGATATCAGCCGCGAAAAAGAGGCCGAAGACCAGCTCAAAGAATACGCATCCCACCTCGAAGAGGAAGTTCAGGAACGCACACAGTCGCTGCAATTATCCGTTAAAGAGCTTGAGCAGGCTAAAGAAGAAGTCAGCATTTCGCTCGAAAAAGAAAAAGAACTTGGGCAGTTAAAAAGCCGTTTTGTGTCGATGGCCTCGCATGAGTTCCGTACACCCTTAAGCGCTGTGCAGCTCTCCGCCTCCCTTATCGAAAAATATGCCGGGCATTTACAAAGCAACAATGTTAGCAAGCATGTAAACAAGATCAAAAATGCGGTTGGTAACCTTACCGCGATATTAAATGACTTCCTTTCGCACGAAAAATTGGAAGCCGGGCGCGTTGAACCTTCACTAACTACGTTTGACCTGGTAAAGCTGGCCGAGGAAATTACTGAAGAGATGCAGCTGATAGCCAAGAGAGACCAGAATATTATTTACCAGCATACCGGCAGTAACAGCAGGGTTAACCTGGATTTGAACCTGCTTAAAAACTGTGTTATCAACCTCATTGCCAACGCCATCAAATACTCGGGCGAAAATACTTTTATTGAGTTCAATACCGAGATAGGCAAAAACGGCTGTATCATCACCATAAAAGATAACGGCATAGGGATCCCCGAAACCGATCAGAAACATTTATTTGAAGCCTTCTTCAGGGCCCACAATACCGGCAATATTCCCGGTACCGGTTTAGGATTAAACATTGTTGCCCGTTATGCCCGCCTCATGAACGGCAGCGTTGCTTTTAAAAGCAGCGTTAATAAAGGCACCGTATTCACCATTTCATTCCCCGAACAATGAGCAAAAAGATACTTATCATCGAAGACAATAACGATATCCGCGAAAACGTAGTTGAGATCCTGGAGCTTGCAGGCTACAATGTATTTGAAGCGAATAACGGCCGCACCGGGGTTGACCTGGCTGTAAAAAATATTCCTGATGTTATTTTGTGCGATATTATGATGCCCGAACTGGATGGTTACGGTGTACTGTATATGCTGAATAAAAACCCAGTTACCGCAGCCATTCCCTTTATATTTTTAACGGCAAAAGCTGAGCGGGTTGACCTGCGCAAGGGCATGGAAATGGGTGCCGACGATTACCTTACCAAACCATTTGACGATATGGAACTGCTGAGTGCCATTGAAAGCCGTCTCAAGAAAAAGGAGATCCAGCAGGTTTTTTACAGCAGATCACTGGATAATTTAAATCTCCTGCTTTCTAAAAACAAAGGGCTTGTTGAACTAAAGCGCATCATCGACGAACGAAGGACCCGCCAGTTTAAGAAAAACCAGGTTATTTATTATGAAGGCGACAAAGGGAACGGACTATATTTAGTGATCAAAGGTCGGATAAAAACCCTGAAAATGGCCGAGGATGGCCGCGAACTGATGACCGGAATTTACACTGCCGATGAATACCTGGGGATCCATTCACTATTATCCAACGAAACTTACAGCGAAACCGCCACTGCGTTGGAAGATAGCCTGCTATGCCTTATCCCTAAAGACCAACTGGATGAGCTATTGAATTTATATCCTGAAGTTGGCCGCGAATTTATCAGGCTGCTTGCCAACAACATCCGGGATAAGGAAGAACAATTGCTGCAACTGGCCTATCACTCCGTAAGAAAAAGGATGGCAGAAGCTATGCTGCGCCTTCATAAACAATATACTGACGCTACCGAAAGTTTCAAAATATCAAGAGAAGACCTGGCAGCAATGGCAGGTATGGCAACAGAAACGGTAAGCCGTACCCTATCCGATTTCAAAGATGAGGGCTTGATTGATAAAAAAGGCAGCGTAATCACCGTACTTGATATCACCAGGCTTTCAAAAATGAGAAACTGATTAGCATCACTTTTTCGGTTGATGCGGCTCATTCCGTATGCGCTTTATCGGAAGTAATTTTACTCCTGATAAATCATTGCAAATGAAAGCGGTAGCGTATAGTATCAAGCCTTTTGAAAAAGAGTTCCTGGCAAAAGCCAACCAAAAAAAGCACGACATTACATTAATATCCAATGCCCTCGGGCCTGATACAGCCATGTTTGCCGAAGGGAAGGACGCCGTAATAGTTTTTACCAATGATGACGTAGCCGCCCCGGTAATTGAAAAACTTGCCGGCTTTGGTGTAAAGCTGATCATAACCCGTTCAACCGGCACCGATCATATTGATAAACAAGCTGCTGCGCAATACCATATCAGTATTTCAAACATCCCTTCCTATTCGCCGCAGGCTATAGCCGAACACGCTGTTGCCCTCGCGTTTGCGTTGAACCGGCAGATCATCAGGGCTGACGAGCATAGTCATCATTTTGATTTCAGGAACGATGAATTGATGGGGTTTAACTTCTCGGGGAAAACCGTAGGACTTATTGGTCTTGGTAATACAGGCAAAACTGCGGCAAAAATATTCAGCGGACTTAGTTGTAATGTTATTGCCTATGATCCCGCGTTCCCCACGGATACTCCAAACATTAAACCAGTTACCCTGGATGAACTGCTGGCAACCGCTGATATTATCTCGCTTCATTTACCGCTTACACCGGCAACCAAACACTTCATCAAAAACGAGACTATCAGCCTGATGAAAAACGGGGTGATGCTCATCAATACCTCAAGAGGTGCACTTATCCGTACCACCGACACCATAGCCGCCCTGAAAACCGGCAAAATAGGTTATCTGGGCTTGGATGTATACGAGTTTGAGAAAGGCCTGTTTTTTGAAGACCATGAAGATGACCTTGTTAAAGACCCTTTATTGCATAGCTTGTTAAATTATCCTAACGTGCTGGTTACCCCTCACCAGGCCTATTTAACCAAGGAGGCCATGCAGGAAATAGCCGATCAAACCATTCGCAACCTTGATCAGTGGCAGCAAAACAAATGCCCGGGCGAAGCCTGTGTATGTGTCAACAGTTGCCGGGTTAATACTTTCCCCACACTTTAAAACTTAACAGTTATGGAACAATTACTTACAGCCAAATACAATGTGGCTGCGCCACGCTATACCAGTTACCCAACCATGCCCTATTGGGATACCATTGTATTTAACAAAGAGGAATGGGTACAAACAGTAAAACGCTCTTTTATTGAAAGCAACGGGCAGGATGGCATCAGCATATACATTCATTTACCTTTTTGTGAAAACCTGTGCACTTACTGTGGTTGCAATACCCGCATTACCAAAAATCACCGGGTTGAGGAACCATACATTAAAGCATTGTTATTGGAATGGGCCATGTACAAAAACATCTTCAGCAAAAAGCCTGTCATCCGTGAGATCCATCTTGGTGGTGGTACACCTACATTCTTTAGTCCGGCAAACCTCAAAACGTTGATCAGCGCTATTCTGCTCAACGCCGATATCCATCCGGATGCAGGCTTTAGTTTTGAAGCCCATCCGGCAAATACTACTGTCGATCATTTACAGGTTTTGTATGATCTCGGTTTCCGCAGGTTAAGTCTCGGGATCCAGGATTTTGATCCCAAAGTTCAGTTCATCATCAACCGTCAGCAAAGTCTGGAACAGGTACAGGCCGTTACCGGGCAGGCGCGGCGTATTGGTTATACATCCATCAATTACGATCTGATTTATGGCCTTCCTCTGCAAACTTTACCCGGATTAGCTGCAACTATGCAGCATATATCCGAATTAATGCCGGATAGAATTGCCTTTTACAGTTATGCGCATGTACCCTGGTTGAAACCCGGTCAACGCCGTTTTACTGAAAAAGACCTGCCCGATGCAAAACTTAAAGCGAAGTTATACGAAGTTGGCCGCTCCTTGCTGAAGCACTATGGCTATGTAGAAATAGGTATGGACCATTTTGCCCTCCCGGGAGATGAACTGTTAATGGCCGAACAAAATGGTACCCTGCATCGTAATTTTATGGGTTACACCCATCAGCACACACAATTATTGATTGGTTTAGGGGTATCCTCTATCAGTGATTCGCAGTATGCTTTTGCCCAAAATGTAAAAACAGTTGAAGAATACCTGGAGCTTCTAAAAAATGGTGAACTACCCGTTTTTAAAGGCCATATTTTAACACAGGACGATATGATCATCCGCAGGCATATCCAGGATATCATGTGTAAAGGACAAACCACCTGGAACCATCATACGGAGCCCTGCGAAGTATTACTTGAGGGAATTGAACGCTTACAACCTTTGGCCGATGACGGATTAATAGAACTTAACTCCTGGGGATTGAAAGTAACGCCTGAAGGCAAAAACTTTTTACGCAATATTTGTATGGCTCTTGATGCGCGGTTATTGGCTAATAAACCGGCTACGCAGTTGTTTAGTATGGCGATATGATTTGATTGGCAGTTTTTCTAAGATTAAACAACATCTCCTCCACGTCATTGCGAGGTACGAAGCAATCCCCAATTAGCAGGTCCGCCCTGTATAGTTCGCGATTGCTTCGTACCTCGCAATGACGTTTTTTTACAACTTCCAAGCTATCAATCATCTACATACTCCAATAACAGATGACTGCTTAGCAGGGCTTAAATAAGGAATATTCAGATTCAATCCCCGCAAAATAAACCAGAGACCAAGGCAAACCATTAGGTAAGGCATGGCCCTGTTGATGCGTCGCTTTACGGCCGGCCCTATAAAACCCGAGCTAATAGTAGCCACCAGCATCAGCGGAAATGTCCCCATTCCAAACCAAAACATATACCCGGCGGCATCTACAGGCGATGGGCTGTTAACCGCCCCCACCAGCGCCAGGTAAACAAAGCCGCAGGGCAAAAAACCGTTAAGCAATCCAACAATCAAATGTCCAGCCTGGTGTTTCAGGGCGTATTGCAGCAGCCTGTTAATAGGCGATAGCATCATATGAGCCGGTTTCATTTTCGATGATCTTCTCAGCTTAAATAAACGGGAGAAACCCGCCATAATGATCAGCATACCACTTAGCAGACTTACACCCTGCTGCAAGCCATAAAGCCATAATTGCTTGCCTATAAGGCCTATCAGCAGGCCTAAAAATGTATAAGTGATTACCCGGCCAATATTGTAGAGCAGCTTATCCGCAATGATAAGCCACCAGCGGTTTTGTGAAACAGGTACGGCAAAAGCAAGAGGTCCGCACATGCCAATGCAATGTACACTCCCAAACAATCCTATAAAAAATGCGATCTGGTTGTTGCTCATTTGATGTATACCTCCTTATGATACAGGTACGCTTTATGGTCGCTTTCCCATTCAAATGTTAATTGCCAGGGGCCTTTGGCTATGCCCTGCAGATTAATTTCAGCCGATTTACCGGCACCGCTATCCAATTTAAATAACCTGTCCATAGCCTTATCAGAAGGACGCATAAAACTTACCTTTCCGGTTGCCGGTTGGGCGAAAGCTATCACGAGCCGGTCATTGTTCTGTGTTATTACCGGTTCAGCGTGATCTTTAGTTACCTGTTCTTCGCGGCTATGGTCTTTGTTGAAACTCAATCCTTTTTCGTAGTACTGATGATCATAATCGTCGGCCGGTGCGTTGAACATATAGATACACATGCTCAGGATAAACAGCATAAATGCCGCCATCCCTGCAATAATTCCTTTTCCCCAATTCATTTGCTTAATCGTTTATTGGTCCTATAAAATTGGTACTTACCGTTTGGATAATTTGGTGGTCAACTATCAATCGCAAACGGATCTTTGTCTTGGCATTGCGGATCCGTGAGGCGGGCAGCATAACAAAGAACACTGTTTTCTCAGTTCCGCCCTTGGCAATAACAGCAGGCGCCTGGATGTATTTTATTTTGATCGAAGGATCATCGGCCACAATAGTTATACTTTTATTTTTATCTGTTTTGTTGATGATCTCGGCGTTATAGATATTGCTGATATACCCTCCAGGTTGTTGTTGATAAAGCATCCCGGCGCTACGCATCACCGTCATATCCATATCACTGCGGCTGAAAATAAAGTAGCTCAACACAGTCACCAAAATGGTGATCACTGCTGTGTAAGCCATCATGCGCCCGGTGAAAGTCGGCTTCTCTTTTAGCCTGATCATATTTTCGGAGAAGTAGCCGATCAGGTTGCGGGGCTTACCTATCTTATCCATTACCTGGTCGCAGGCATCAATGCAAGCGGTACAGTTAATACATTCAATTTGCGTTCCTTTGCGGATATCGATACCTGTTGGGCAAACAGCAACGCACAAACTGCAATCTACACAATCACCTTTCAGGTTAAAGGGATCAGCAACCTTGCTCAGTTTACCCCTTGGTTCGCCACGCACATCATCATAAGCCACCACCAGTGTATGCTGATCTATCAATACACTTTGCAATCTGCCATAGGGGCATATCACTGTACAAACCAGCTCACGTACCTGACTGTAAACCAGATAAAACACCAGCGTAAAAACCCAGATACTGGCAAAACCCATCCAATGCAATGTAATAGGTTCTATTATTATCCTGATCAGATTTTCGCTGCCGATGATATAAGCCAGAAAAGTGTTGGCTATCAGGAACGATACCAGTACGAATAAAACATGCTTAATCGTTTTCTTTCTGATCTTCTCCTTAGTCCAGGGCCCGGCATCCAGTTTTTTGCGTTTGTTGGCATCCCCCTCAATCATGATCTCTATCTTACGGAAAACCATTTCCATAAAAATAGTTTGGGGGCAGATCCAACCGCAAAAGATCCGCCCGAAGGCGAGGGTAAATACCACCACACAAACCAGGAACACCAGCGAAGCCAGCATAAACAGGAAAATGTCCTGCGGCCAAAACACCTGTCCTAACAGTACAAAGTGCCTGTTCATAAAGTCAAGCAGCAACAACGGTTGCCCACCAATGCGTAAAAACGGTCCGCTGAAAAAGAAGATGAGATAAAAATAACTCAACCAGCTTCTCCATTTATAAAACCTGCCCTTACGCACCAGCGGATACATCCATTGCCGCTTCCTGTTTTCCTTGCCCGCCAGTAATCCTTCCATTGTTCAAATGATAAATATGCTATACCTTTTTTGCCGCCTTAACAGCATCATCGCTTTCCTTTTCGCCCTGAGGCTCTTTAGCGCCTGCCGGATTGGTACCATGTAACGATTTGATGTAGTTTGCCACATCCGAGATCTGTTTAGGCGATAATTGTTTCTCCCAGGTGGGCATCCCTTTAGCTTGTATACCGTACTTGATGGTTTTAAACACATCATTGATCTTGCCGCCATGCAGCCAGTAATCATCAGTAAGATTAGGGCCTACAACACCCTGGGCATGATCACCATGGCAAGGCACACAACTTTGCTTAAATATGGCATGTCCGGAGGCAAGTACCGCCGGTTCAGCATCTAACTTTACTGTATTTTCATCAACCCGGTTGGCTGCTTTGTTCAGGTAAGCTTTCTTAGCGATATCAGCCTGCGCCATCTCAGTATTATACTCTTCATACTGGAGCTGTCCGAAATGAAAAACGTGATAGTTTAACAGGTAGCCCACAGAAAAAATGATGGTGGCGTAAAACAGGTACATGAACCAGGCCGGGATCGGGTTATCCAACTCCTGGATTCCGTCGTAATCATGCTCAATGAGCAGTTCTTTTTCTTCGGTAAGCGGTCTTAACGATAGCAGCTTATTCCAAACCTCGGCCTTGGGCTTTTTAACTTTTTTAACTGGAGCCATTTCAGCGGCTATCTGGGCTTCCGTGTATCCCTGCGATTTGAGAACTACCCTGGCAAGTACTTTAAAAGTCCGGAGCAGCACCAGCATAGCCACAACAAATAATAGCAGCATGCCCACTATTATCCAATAAGCTATTTCGTTTTGCAGATCGTCGGGGATCAGGTTATCAGCAACGGCCATGCCCGGCTGTATCAATAATATAAATGGTATTAAAAACAATATACGGTAATGTTTCATAGCTGATAAGGATTAAGTGATTCGCCGCTACCATCTTCCAATGGCAGGTCGCTCATATGGTCGATATGTTGTTTCCGGAGGCGCAAAAGCAGTACAGATACCACAATAAAAAACACCAGGAATATGGCTAAGGAAAAAAGCAGGTACACCTGGGTACCATTAATGCTTTCTGTAAATTGTTTAAACATGGCTATTTATTTACTGGCTGTTTTGTTGGCTTTAATATCAGTTCCGAGGCGTTGCAGGTAGGCAATAATAGCTATCACCTCTTTATCGTTCTTGATTTTGATATGATCGGTATAAAGGTTGGCCGCTATTTCTTTGGCCTGTTTATCCAGATCGCGGTTAGCTATTTTTTCATAACCCGCCGCATAAGGTACCCCAAGCGTGCGCATAGCATTTATTTTAGCTATGGTTGTGGTGGTATCAAGTGTTTGGGTTAAAAGCCAGTCGTAATTCGGCATGATACTTCCCGGCGACATTAACCGCGGATCCATCAGGTGATTATAGTGCCAGGCGTTTCCGTACTTCCCTCCTTCGCGGGCCAGATCGGGCCCTGTACGTTTGGATCCCCATAAAAACGGGTGATCGTAAACAAACTCTCCGGCTTTGCTATACTCCCCGTAACGCTCGGTTTCCGACCGGAAAGGCCGTACCGTTTGTGAGTGGCAATTTGAGCAACCTTCCCTGATATAAATATCCCTTCCCTGCAGTTCCAGCGGCGTGTAAGGTTTAACAGCAGCAATAGTTGGGATATTTGATGAAATAGTAAGCGTAGGCATCAGCTCAACAAACGTACCTATCAAAATCACGATCAAAGCGGCTATCATCAGCTGGATTGGTTTCCGTTCAAGTGTGCGGTGCCAGGTGCCTTCTTTAGCGGCTTTTGGCAGCGGTTCAAGTGGCATTGCCTGTGCCGCTTCGTTAGCAACCAGTTTGCCCTGCATGGCAGTACGTACCAGATTATAGGCCATTACAATTACACCCAACAGGTAAAACCCGCCGCCTACAGAACGCATCACGTGCATAGGAATGATGCGCAGCGTACTTTCCAAAAAGTTTGGATACTTCAGGATGCCTTCGGGTGTAAACTCTTTAAGCATTAAGCCTTGGGTAAAGCCAGCCCAATACATCGGCACCGCGTAAAACAGGATTCCCAAAGTACCGATCCAGAAATGGAAGGACGCCATTTTGTTAGAGTAAAGCTGGGTTTTATAAATGCGCGGGATCAGCCAGTAAAGTATGGCGAAGGTTAAGAAACCGTTCCAACCCAAAGCGCCTACGTGCACGTGGGCAATGATCCAATCAGTAAAGTGGCCTATGGCATTAACCTGTTTCAGCGAAAGCATAGGGCCTTCAAAAGTTGCCATGCCATAGGCGGTTAGACCAACTACCATAAATTTCAGGATAACATCGTCGCGCACCTTGTCCCAGGCGCCACGCAGCGTAAGCAAGCCGTTGATCATACCTCCCCAGCTTGGCGCAATCAGCATAATAGAAAAGGCTATCCCTAATGACTGTGCCCAGCCCGGTAAAGTGGTATATAACAAGTGGTGCGGACCGGCCCAGATGTAAATAAATATCAGCGCCCAAAAGTGCAGGATACTTAGTTTGTACGAATAAATTGGCCGGTTAGCCATTTTGGGTAAAAAGTAATACATCATACCCAAATAAGGCGTAGTAAGGAAAAATGCAACAGCATTATGCCCGTACCACCATTGCACCAGCGCATCCTGCACACCGGCATAAACCATATAACTTTTAAATGCAGATACCGGCAACTCAAACGAGTTTACAATGTGCAATACAGCTATGGTAACAAAAGTGGCTATGTAAAACCAGATGGCTACATACAAATGCCTTTCCCGGCGTTTAAATATGGTACCGAACATATTGATCCCGAACACTACCCATATTACTGTAATGGCGATATCAATGGGCCATTCCAGTTCAGCGTATTCGTGCGATGTGGTGAGGCCCAACGGCAATGTGATAACCGCCGAAACGATGATCAGCTGCCAGCCCCAAAAATGAATGTTACTAAGCAAGTCGCTGAACATCCTGGCTTTGAGCAGGCGTTGCAGTGAATAATACACACCCATAAAAATAGCATTGCCCACAAAGGCAAATATTACGGCGTTGGTGTGTAAGGGCCGGATGCGGCCAAAGGTGGTATACTGGTTGCCCATGTTCATCCCCGGGCTATACAATTGTATAGCAACGATGAGGCCTACGGTCATCCCAATTATTCCCCAGATCACGGTGGCGATGCCAAAATTCCGCACGATCTTGTTGTCATAGTAAAATTTTTCGGGCTGCATAAAGTGTTTTTATTATGGTGTAAAACTATTGCCTTGGCTTAAGTGGCAGAATGATGGAGATTTGCGCAAAAGATGACAGATATCACTTTTCGGGAGAGTTGACTCACCCCGGCATCGCTGCGCTCGCCCCCCTCTTTGCGAAGCAGAGAGGGGATTCTATTTTATTTTTCTTTCCCTACCCTCTTTGCGGCAAAGCCGGAGAGAGGGTGGTCCAGCGAAGCGTAGACCGGGTGAGTAAACTCTTCAGCCCCCCTGCCTACCGACTAATTATCATCCTGTTCCATCGACTCTTCATCCAACAGGATGCGAACAGACGGCGTATACAAATCTTCATTTTGCCCGGTCCGTTGAGCCCAGAAAAATGCAATCAGGAAAATGAGTGCGAGCACCACGCTGCACCCTATCAGAAAATAAATGACGCTCATGATAGCTTCCTTTTTTTAGCTGCGAAATGTGTGGCCAGGCTGGTGAACGAAATAATGGTTACCGTACTCACCGGCATCAGTATCGCTGCAAACAAAGGCGAGAGCTTGCCGGTGACGGCATAGCTTAAACCAATAAAATTATAAGTTAGGGAGATCAGGAAAGACGCATGAATGATCCGTACCGTATCTTTCGAAAACTGTAAAAATGCTGGTAGCCTGCCAAACGACCGGCCATCCATAATGGCATCGCTGCCTGGCGAAAAGTTGTTTACGTTATCTGTTACGGCTATGCCCAGGTCACTTTGTTTAAGTGCTCCTGCGTCATTCAGCCCGTCGCCTATCATCATTACCTTAGCACCACTCCGCTGCAGCTTGTCAATAAAATCAAGCTTATCCTGGGGCGACTGGTTAAAAAACAGGCTATCTGTTGTCTTAAAAAAACGGATCAGTTCAAAGCGTTCGTGATCCTGGTCGCCTGATAAAAGGTATAATTTATAATACTGTTCAAGACTGCTTATATTTTTCAATCCATCGCGGTATTGATGGGCAAAGGCAAAATATCCCCGGTAATTACCATCTACAGAAACATGAACTTTGGTACCCGCCGAAATTTCCCTGCTATACCCTGAAACATGTTGTTCGCTCCCGGTACGTACCTGGTAACCGTTCACCGAAGCCGTGATCCCGCGGCCTGCTGCTTCAGTAAGGCCCGTTACCGGCAAACGTTTGTGGCTGCCAAGATACCTGCAGATCATCCTGCTTAGCGGGTGATTAGAATGCATACAAACATTGTAAACCAGTTCCCTGTCTATATCGCTTAATTGGGCATTCAGCTGCACATGATCATTATCGCTGGTAGTAATGGTACCCGTTTTATCCATCACAATGGTATCAATAGCAGCCATTTGTTCAACAACGGCGGTATTTTTCAGGTAGAAAAGATTCCGGTCGAAAATGCTTAGCGCTGCCGACATGGTGAATGGTGTACTCAAGGCCAGCGCACAAGGACAAGCAACTATAAGTACCGCAGTGAATGCGGCTATGCCCCTGTTTACATTAGTCGGCAGCCAAAAAAGTAAAGAAACAATAGCTATTACTAACAAAACAATGGTAAAATACTTGCTTACCTTTTGGTTGAAGGTTTGCATCCTGTTGTCCTGCTTGCGGTTAAAGGCCTCATTGTTCCAGAGTTGGGTGAGGTAACTTTGCGATACTGGTTTTACCACCTCCAGTTCAATGGCCTCGCCGGTTTGGCGGCCACCGGCATAAATAATCTCGCCCCAGGTTTTGTTTATTGGTACAGCTTCGCCGGTCACAAAACTAAAGTCTACAAGCGCGTGCCCTTTCAATAAGATGGCGTCGGCCGGGATGATCTCGTTATTACGGATCAGGATGCGGTGCCCGGTATGCAGATCCGAAAGCGGAACGGGTTTTTCCTTTTCATCAACAATGGTATTTACCGCTACCGGAAAAAACGAACGGTAATCGCGCTCGAATGAAATATGATGATAGGTTTTCTTTTGTACAAACTTACCAACCAGCAAAAAGAACACCAACCCGCAAAGTGTATCGGCAAAGCCTGCCCCTATATGGGTGATCACCTCAAACACAGTACGTACAAAAAGTACAGCGATCCCCAAAGCCAACGGAAAATCAATGTTCAGTGATTTACGGCACAGGTTTTGCCATGCCGAAACAAAGTATTCCCGGCCACTGTAAAAAACCACCGGCAAACTGAACAACACATTTAACCAGCCAAAAAAATGCCTGAATGATTGCTCATACGCCGATATCCCAAAATATTCAGGAAAGCTCAGCAGCATTACATTGCCAAAGCAAAAGCCGGCCACGGCTATTTTCTGGACGAGGTGGTCTTTAGTAGTTGCGTTTTGCTCCTTGATAACATCCTGCAAGCTGATCAGCGGCTCATAACCTATATCATACAACAACTCCACCAGTTGCTGCAGGTTTAACCGGCGATGATCAAAACGGATATTAAGCTGCTTTTTTAAAAAATCAACCCGGCAATAATGTATAGCAGGGTTAATTTTATTGAGCTTTTCCAGCAGCCACAGGCATGAGCTGCAATGGATATGCGGAATATAAAAAGTAACCATGGTAACCTGCTGATCGGTATAGTCGATAAGCTGGCTTACTATAGAGGGTTCGGACAGGTAGTTGAAACGCCTGTCGATCCGGGCACGGGTAGCGCCGGGATGGTCATTATAAGTGTAATAGTTGCAAAGCTGGCTTTCTGACAGCAGCTGATAAACACTTTTACAGCCGTGGCAGCAAAAATGCTTATCATCCAGTATATAGGTTTCGGTTAAACAATCGTCACCGCAATGGTAACAGCTTATTTTTTCAATGGTTGGGCTTCCGGTCATGCTGTGTATGCTTTCAGCTTCAAAACTGCCCTATAAATGCCGGATAAATAATGATGAGCAATTGCCGAAAATGTGATATCCGTCAGTTTTTGAAGCTTGCACCTTGTATAGTTTTGACAACCGGAACTACAGGTTCCATCAAAACAAAAAATCTGCATGAGCCATACATTTCATATCCCGGTATTAGGATTAGGATATTCTGTTGATACCCCATTAAAAGTTGCGCGTTACGGCATCTCGTCGGTTATTTCGATAGTAGATGACGAACTGATAGAAAGAATGCGGGAGTATCATACATTAAGCAACAATGAACCATTTGCGCCGATAGCTAAATCAGCTCCCGATGCCCGTGCAAAACGGATCACCACATACCTTAACCTGGTTAATGAGTTGGTAAGCCGGCAATTCGATCAACTAAGAAATGAACCATTTGAACCCGATACCGACATCACCCGGTACTTTGAACTTTTGCCCGATTCATCGCAGCTTAAACAAGGTTATGAACTGATGCTGGATTATCCCGACAACGAGCGCAAGCAGATCTTTCAAAATATCCTGCGTAAAAAGATGAGCATCGGTGTTATCGACGTAAACATTATGTCGAAGGTAGATAAGATGAATTTTGATGCCGGTGGGAACTATCTTGGTGATGAAAATACCGATGCGCTCGCTGCCCTGCGTGGCTTTGTTAACAGTTCGTTGCATTCATCAATCATACTATCGGCAGGGATGAACCCGAGGTTATATAGCTACCTGGAAACTTTTAATGAGTTTTTAGCAGATAGCGATGGTCATTTTAGCAAGCAGATCACCCTTAAGGTAAGCGATTTTCGCTCGGCATTTATACAGGCTAAATTCCTGGCAAAAAAAGGATTGTGGGTGTCAGAATTCAGGGTTGAATCAGGATTAAACTGTGGCGGGCATGCCTTTGCCACCGAAGGCTTTTTACTTGGGCCAATACTGGAAGAGTTTAAGGAAAAACGGGCCGAAATGACTACTGAGCTTTTTCAATTATACACGACTGCTTTAGCAACTAAAAATATTGCCTGTACTACTGTGCCTAAACAACGTTTAACCGTACAAGGCGGCATCGGCACAGCCGAAGAAAATAACTTTTTGATGGAACATTACCAGCTTGATGCCACCGGCTGGGGAAGCCCGTTCTTATTAGTTCCGGAGACTACTAATGTTGACGAGCAGACGCTGATGCAGCTTGCAGATGCCACAACCGAAGATTTTTATGTAAGCGGTGCTTCGCCATTGGGGATCTTGTTTAATAATTTCAGGCCTAACAGCATGGAACAGCTACGATTAAAACGCCTGCAAATGAACCGGCCCGGCAGCCCATGCACCAAGAAATATTTAGTTACCAATACTGAATTTACGGAACAGCCTATCTGCACTGCATCAAGGGAATATCAAAACTTAAAGATCAAACAACTACAATCGCTTAACCTGCCACAGGATGAATTGCAACAGCAGGTTGATGCGGTAACCGAAAAAATTTGCCTTTGTGAGGGCTTATGTACATCGGCCTATATCAAATACGAGATCCTTAAACCAAAGGAAACTCCTGCCGTAGCCGTATGCCCCGGCCCTAACCTGGCCTACTTTAACAGGCTATATACGCTGGATGAAATGGTAAAGCATATTTATGGCAAGCTTGACCTGCTGGAGAAAGTAAAGCGGCCTCATATGTTCATCAAAGAACTTGACCTTTACATTGAATACTTACAAACCGACATCAAATCGCATTTAATAAACCTTACGGATAAGAAAAAGAAACAGCTGGATAAGTTTAAAGCCCAACTACAGGAAGGCATCGGTTATTACAAACAGCTGTTTTATAAGTCTGCAGCTGCGTTAAACTTTAATATGGATTGGCTTAAAGAATTAAGCGCGTTTGAAGAAGCTTTAGATCACCTACTAATTCCTTAAAACACCACTCTTTCGCACAATAGCTACACAACGATAAATAATGAACAATTCCCGCCTGATGTGGGAATTGTTCATTATCAATGCTATAGAGCCAGCTCCTAAATGACCAAGGTCGTTCTTCAATTAAACCCCGATATCTTTCTTAAATATCTCTTTTCCGGTGTCATCTGCAATAAGCAGTGTAAAGACTGTAAGCGCAGCCTGATCAGCAGGAACGGTGAACGTAAAGTGGATTATTTTATCAGCAATTACAATATCGCCGGCTGCCAGCACCTGCTTGTTTATGCTGATGATCAATTTCGTTTTATCAAGATTTTCGCCGGTTATTATGAAGTTATTGGGATTTGTAACGTTGATTTTTTCGGGTTTAACAGAGGTCACAGATACTTTTACATCTGGTTTGATCTTGTCAGGCCTGTTATCCTTGGCGCTAAATAAAGTCCCGAAAACTTCTTTAAGCTTCTCGGTAGCAACATCTGTAAATAAGCCAACAAAAGCCGAGATGGACATCACGCCGTAAATATTTAAGTTACTGCCGGGGTCGGAAGAATTAAGAAAGCCGGCTCTGAATGCAAAATACATTATCATTGCGAGCGCGGCAGCCGTAAATGGCTTAACAAAGTACCATAAAACCCAACTACTTTTAAATTGCCCCGAACCAATAAAGGTGGTGAATGAAGTGGTGATGTGGATCATGTTGCCTAAAAAGCCTGCCGCCGCTACTAATATCAATATAATGGTATTAAATTCGATAGTATCATTAATATCGATTTTTGCTTTTTCGCATTTTTGTTTTTTCAGGGAGTCGGCTTTTTGAAGAAACAATTTTAAGGTTGCAACTTTGACTTTATCTGAGTCTTTATTTGTTGTATCTTTTTTAAAAACTACTTTATCGGCAGTTTTTTTTATTAATTCTTCGTACGATGAAGATTTACTTTGGCAACTATCCAACAAGGTAATGTTAAATGCCTTATACAGGTACCGTGCGGGTTTCCCTGCCACTGGCAACCTATCGGGCCAGAACGCGATAACGGTTGTTACCGCTGCTATTATAAATACAATAAGTAAAACACCGGCAGTAATTTTTCCGCCAGTTGAAATTTCATTGGCAACAACAGGTTCATTTGATGTTGCTCCGGGTTCGTTTGCGTTTGACGGCACAGATGCGTTGTCCATAATAACTAAGGTTTAAGGTTAATAAAAAAAGGTGTCGAAAACCCGGCCTAAAGCGACATGAATTAAAGCGCTAAAATCAACCGTTTATTAAACTAAAATACCTTCAATCAATCATAAACGCAATACGTATTTTTACCCAATTATAATAAGTATTTATACGTATTTTTTAACATCTGCGAAAATAAAAATACATACAGCGCAATAATAAAAATACAACTGGGAATTTGCCAAACCGGCGGATCAATCGTTCAGGGCCTGATATACCATGGCCCTGAATTTATCCTGGATCTGATTGTGTGGAAAAGGCCAGTTTTGTACAAACAACAGGCAAACCAGGTGCTCTTTAGGATCAACCCAGTAAAGCGTTCCGTAAAAGCCTCCCCAGGCAAACGAACCCTCGCTGATACCAAGCTTGGCCGAACTGTTTTGCGAGGTTAAACCAAAGCCCAAACCAAATTTATCCTTATCAGCATTTATGTAAAGGTCGCCTATTTGATTAGTAGTCATCAGGTCGACAGTATGCCGGGCTAATAAGCGTTGTCCATTATAGATACCGCCGTTAAGCATCATTTGCAAAAAAGTTGCGTAATCTTTTATGGTTGAACTTAAACCTGCTCCCCCTGCATAATAAGTACCATTAGCCTTTGGATAATTCACATCAAATGATGGAAAAGTTGATTTGCTCCAATTGGTGATATGCCCGTTTTTATCAAAAGTATAAGCAGCAACCAGGCGGTTTTGCTTTGCAGCCGGGATATAAAAATAAGTATCATTCATACCCAGCGGAGTAAAGATCCGCTCTCTGAAAAATTGATCGAGACTTTTGCCTGATACCTTTTCTACAAGATAACCCAGCACATCAATATTCATCCCATATGTCCAGCGCTCACCGGGCTGGTGTAACAAGGGTAGTTTGCCAAGTTTGTTTATAGCATCAGCCAATAAGATCTTATCGGCAACAAAGCCTGCCGGAATGCCCGCCTTAGCGTAGATTGCCTTCATTTTCGGCGAACCGATCTGTGCATATTCAATCCCCGAAGTATGGGTTAAAAGATCACGAATTGTTATTTCCCGTTTTGCTGGGACGGTGGTATACGTGCTATCCTTATCGTTAAACTGGTCAACTACCGTAGGATGTGCAAACGTGGGCAGATATTTGGAGATCGGGTCATCCAGTAAAAACTTCCCTTCTTCAAAAAGCATCATCACGGCAACACTGGTAATAGCTTTGGTTTGCGATGCTATGCGAAAGATCGCATCAGTGCTCATCTGTCGCTTTTGTTCATCATCGGCCAGGCCAAATGACTTGTTATAAACTATTTTACCATCGCGGGCTATGAAACCAACCACACCCTTTACATACCCGGAATCGATATTTTGTTCGATCATTGCATCTATCCGTTTTAACCTTTCCTGCGAAAACTTTGCCGAAACTGGATCGGCAGTTTTTAAAACGGTGCCTTGTGCAAAAGCATTGGCAACAAATGCTATGAATAATAAAAAAATAAAGGCTCTTTTCATCACGCGAATTTGGGTTTATGGGTGATGCAAAATAGTTATTTTAGTTTGATGAATCCCTGATAATTAATTCGGTAGCCAGTGTAATATGTTGGTTTTTTTCTTCTGGAGTTGAAGCATTAAGCCTTTCCATCAGCAACTTGATCACATTATCCGCAATTTCATCAATTGGCTGGGCTATAGCGGTAACTGCCGGGGTATACAACTCAAAAAGCTCATAATCATCAAACGCTATTAAAGCAATATCTCCCGGTACGCTTTTGCCTGCTTTGCGAATAGCCTTCAAACCACATTTACCCAAATGGTTATTGGCAAACAGGATAGCGTCCACATCCTTATTGCTTTCCAGGAAATCAGTCATTAATTTCAGGAGAGCCTGATCGCTTGTATGAAAATCAACCTCGGTGATATTGGATTTGAGTTTGCTTTGGCGCATGGCTTTTTCATAACCCTCAAGCCTTTCAATCATTTGGGTTTGAATAGAGCTGTAGGTAATAAAAGCAATATTTTTATGTCCCTTATCTATAAGGTATTGTGTTGCGTTAAAGGTGCTGAATAAATTATCAACCACTACATAATCTGTAGCTACTTTCGGCAGGTAGCGGTCAAATAGCACTACAGGAAAACCATCGCTAATAAGGTCGCCGATATCTTCCTCAATATTATCGGGAGGGGTAATAATATAGCCGTCAACATGCCTGTCGCGAAACATGGCTATCAGTTCCTGGGTTTTTTGGGTATCATTATCAGTACTGCTATAAATGATCTTGTAGCCGCTTTGATAAGCTAAATCTTCGATACGGCGGGCTATGGTAGCAAAAAAATGATTGGAGATATCCTGTACCAGTAAGCCTATAATATTTGATTTCCCTGTCCGTAAACTTTTAGCCAACGAGTTAGGTTTGTAACCAACTTCTTTTACATATTTCAACACGCGCTTTACCAATTCATCACTAATCCGTTTTTCCTGTGCACGGCCGTTAAGGATAAATGATACGGTAGTTTTGGATATATTCAGGCTGTTAGCAATGTCAACTATAGATAATTTTTTCTTCAAGGGTATAGTATTTAAAACCAAATATATAATATAAATGGTAATGCTAAACAGGTTTAGTAGATAATAAATGGTATATATTGCTTATTAATTTATTGATTGCAGAACAAGCTCGCGAAAGATAACTCTGCTAACAAAAAAAGATCGCCCATAACAGGCGACCTTTCAGTTAATATATAGGGAGTTAGAATATTAAAATCTGCGCATGCCGCGACCTGAGTTTCCATTTTGAGTAAAACGTTCACCACCATTGCCCCTGTCATGACCGCCGCCATTTGATGGTCGGCCGCCCCAGTTGCCATGATTGTCGCGGCCACCGTTATTATCATGATTCCCGTTGTTAGGCTGCTGGCCATTACCCCAGCCACCATGGTTATCATGGTTACCGTTATTGGGTTGGCTACCATTACTCCAGTTGCCGCGGTTATCACGATTACCGTTGCCCCAGCCGCGATTATCTCTGCCATTACCCCAATTACCGCGGTTATCATATGGATTAAGCCTTCTGCCCCAGCTACCACGATCACCACCCCAGCCAGGACGATAAGCATAACCATTTGCAGGTCTTCTGTCAAAACGGTGCCCCCAGTTACCGCGGTCGCCCATGTAACCGCCCCATCTTTGCCTATAGAAATCATGGTGCATAAACGGACGAGGAGCCCTCACTTCATAACGTACAGCGGTACGCCAGTTATAGTCCCGGTAAGCACCGGGTAGATAAGCACAGCTTACCCAGCGGCTGCCATCATTGTAATAGTAGCATCCCGCTCCTACATTATAGTAAGCTTCAACTTCGGGTAAATAGTAGTAATCATCGTCGTCGCTAACATTTACGTTATCGTCATAAACAGGCTGTTCTTCAACCACCGGCGGCGGCGGGGCAGGTACATAAACCCGGTGAGCAGGGATATTGATACCAAATTGTATAGATACCTGGGCGTTGGCTTTGCTGATAAATAAGCTTCCGGCTGCTATTACTGATAATATGGCTAACTTTTTCATGATTGTAAATTTTATATAGTTAGGACGACATCTATCAGCAATGGTTTAACCAAACACAGCATTATATGTTATAACATTAGTTAATCAATACAATATTCTACCAAATTTTATTTAACCAAATTTTATTTCAAACCACCATCACAACAATCTATTGCGGCCAAATTTTATTTACTGATGGTACTCACATAAAAAACAGCAGTGTCACTTTAATACTACAATATGAATTTTAAGATTATCGGTATATTTACTTAATTTGAAAACCATTAATCTTTACCATGAAAAACCGCAAATTATTACACTCCATACTGCCTGCAGTAGCTATAGGAGGCTTTATGTTTTTTACCGCCTGTAAAAGTAACAACGATTCAAAGAAAACTGCCGACAGCACCTCTACCCCTGCTTCGACAACAGAAAACGCGGGCCTAAAAACACCAGAGGGTTTTAGCGCCAGTATTATTGCCGAAAAACTTGGAGGAACCCGCCACATTGCCATCACTCCGCAAGGCGATATTTATGTAAAGCTTACCAACGTTAAAAACAGCAAGGGCATATTAATGCTGCATGAAGAAGGCGGTAAAGCTTCAGTTAAAAACAGTTTTGGCGCTTATAGCGGTACGGGGATGTCCATCAAAAATGGTTACCTGTATGCTTCATCTGATGAAGAGGTTTTCCGTTATAAACTAAATGACAAAAGCGAGGTGATCAATCCTGATCAGCCCGAAAAAATTGTAACAGGTTTGATCAGTCGTCATGAGCACGAAGCAAAAGCAATAACACTTGATAACGATGGCAACCTCTACGTTAATATAGGTGCATACTCCAATGCCTGCCAGGTTGAAGACCGTAAAAAAGGCTCTCCTGGTCAAAAAGGCTGCCCTATCCTCGATTCCGCAGGTGGTATCTGGCAGTTTAAAGCCGATAAGCTCAACCAGCATTATGGCGATGGCGTACGCTATGCCACCGGCCTCCGTAACGTTGTAGGTATCACCTGGAACCAGCAAAACAACCAGCTTTTTGTAATGCAGCATGGCCGCGATCAGCTTTATGAATTTTATCCTCAATATTTTACGGCCAAACAATCGTCAATTTTACCGGCAGAATGTATGTACGCCCTTAAAAAAGGTGACAACGCAGGCTGGCCCTATATGTATTATGACCAGGAACAGCACAAAAAAATGCTGATGCCGGAATATGGCGGCGATGGCAAAATTGAAGGCGGAAAAGATGCTATCGATCCGGCCGCTGCTTATCCAGGCCACCTTGCTCCTAACGGTTTGTTATTTTACACAGGTGATCAGTTTCCGGCTAAATATAAAAATGGTGCCTTTATAGCTTTCCACGGCTCATGGAACCGCGCACCTGAACCTCAGGCTGGTTATTTCGTGGTATTTCAGCCATTTAAAGATGGTAAGCCCGATGGCCAGTGGGAAGTTTTTGCTGATGGATTTTCAGGTTCAACAGCTAATACTGCTTCAGGTGCCGCAGCCCACCGTCCATGCGGTTTAGCGCAAAGCCCTGATGGCTCACTTTATGTTACCGATGATGTGGCGGGAAACATTTACAAAATCACCTATAAAAAATAACAATGGACTTAAAAAAAGCCCTTCTGTTATTATCCATAATCCTATTTACAAACATTGCCCTACAGGCACAAATAAAACATAAAAGACCGGCGGCCAGGAAAACTGCCGCCGGTTTAAAAGCATCTATAACCAGGGGACAAGCACTTTTTACCCAATATTGTGTAGCCTGCCACCAGGCAGATGGTTTGGGTGTACCCCACATGAACCCACCCCTGGTTAAAACCACTTATGTTTTAGGCGATAAGAATAAGCTTATCAAAATAGTGCTTAATGGTTTTGATGAAGACGTGGAGATAAACGGCGAAACTTACTCAAACACCATGGCAGCACATGATTTTATGCAAGATCAGGAAATAGCTGATGTATTAACCTTTGTACGTAACAGCTTTGGCAATAAAGCAAGTGCTGTTACCATAGCACAGGTAAAAGCTACAAGGGCTACTAATAAGAAGTAGCCGATATATTCGGTATATGTCACTGAATCAGACTTACGAAGTTTTAAAAACTTCGTAAGTCTTGAATAAAACCAATTATAATATAGTAATACCCGCCGACCAGCCGATCCATCCCTTTGTGCGGTTGCCCCAATCAATCAAACCGGGCTTATTTTTAATGATCTGTTGAATATCGCTGTCGCCGGGATGATCGCCATAATTATTATAAACATTAAATGATGGCCCTGCAAAAAAGCTAATTTTTGAACTTGCTCTGAAATTCAACAAAGCGCTTACCTTATTTATTTGATTTTGGTTTTTCCATCCTTTGGCAAACAACAAATGTGTTGAACCCTCGGCTGACAGCGATAGGTTATTACTGAAAATAAAATCATGTCCCAGCCCAAACCCCGTGCTGTAATAAACATGCTTATCAGTAAAATTAACACCGCCTGATATAACGGAATACAGCTTGGCATTCCCCGATTTAAAGGCAATATTAGTTGTAGTGATCTCATTATTGTAAACCTCAATTTTAGCATAGCCATTGCGCGAAATATTCAATAAGCCTATGCCGTACCCATCAAGTGTATCTGCAATGTTTACCAATGCAAACGATGCTCCTTTTATCACACGGGCTTTATTGAAAATTCCGGCTACCTGCATCCCGCTTGCTTCATTGCCCGTAACATTGGCTATGCCGGCAATGCTGAAACCTTTGCTATTTTTCCGGGTGTAATTATAGATACCAGCTACCTGAGCACCCCTGGTATTACCGTTTACATGGTTAAAGATCCCGGCAAGCTGCACGCCCTTAACACTATCTTTTACAATATTAAATATGCCACCTGCCTGCAGGCCTTCCATACTTTTCTGAACGTTATTGTTAACAGCGGCCAATTGAACGCCTTTAACGTTACCGCCAACAATATTGAACAACCCGGCAGCTTGCAGATATTTAACATCCTGTTTGTTGATATTAAATAATCCGCCAAGTTCAACGCCGTTAACCCCACCGTTGTAGCCGCCCAAAAGATTGAATGAAAAATTATTAACCATTTGTCCGCTCATCATACCGTGGCTTCCTAAACTTGGTATCAGCGAGGCTTGTACCGGAACCGTTGAAAGGTAACCGCCTAAATTAAGGTTCTGTATTTTTTGGCCCGATGACAGGAACATCCTGCCCAGCCAACTCCTGTCTGATTTTGAATTGGCAGCATCGGCACTGTAATAATATTCGCGCGGTTTTATGGATACGTTTACATTATTTAACAGGTTGATACTCGTATCCCGATAAAGCTCTTTACTTACATTAACCGTGATCATACCATTGGCCTTTATTTTGAGTTGAAAGTATCCGTTCTGATCTGTCAATGTTGATGCCAGCGAGTTTTTTTCATACACGCTGGCATTGTAAAGTTTTTTGCCGGTGATGTCATCATACACATAACCGCTTATGTAATAAACATTGCCGGGGCCTGCCAGCGTATCGGGCACAAGGGTTAGCCTATACGGTGTAGGCCGGAGTATGATATACCCCGGCGATTCCTTATAATCAACCTTGCCGTGAAACAGTTCATCGAGCAGGTTTTTAATAGTTTGCCCCGAAGATATCATGCTAACCACACTATCGGTTTTGATGACGTCATTACTGTATGAAAAATAAAACTTCCCCTTTTCGCCAATAATAGTAAGGATCTCAGCTATCTTTTTTTGTTTAACGTTGAGCGATACGGCGCGGTTAAGGTTATCCTGTGCAAGCGCATTGGTAATAAGCAAGCATCCCGCCAATACCAGCATTATATAAAATAGTATGTTTAATTTCTTTTCCATCAACTTATTTGATTATGATGAGGTGAGGTTTTTTGATCACTTTAACATCGCCAAGTGTCTCCGCTACTGTTTTGAGTATATTATCTAATGAATCTGCTTTAAATGTGGTTGTTATAGTCCTGTTAGCCAGTTTCTTATTATCAATCACAATATTTACTTTGTAGGCTTCATTAAGTACATCGACCAGGCGCCATAGCGGCGTTTTATTAGCTACAAATTTTTGAGTGCGGTAATAGTTATACAACTCGTCCTGGCTGCTGCCTTTTTGCATGCGGCCAGCCTGCACTGAAGCCTTTTCTTTCGGTTTTAGCTTTACAACAATCTCCTGCTGAATCACCTGCACTACGCCGGTTTCAACAATAACCTCAGTATTGGGGCCGGTGGTTTTGATATTAAACGATGTACCAACCACCTTTACAACCACATCGTTCACATGGATCATAAATGGTTTTGATTTATCATGGGCCACATCAAAAAAAGCTTCCCCTTTTAGCGAGATTTCCCTGGTATCGCCGGTAAACCTGTCGGGGTAATTCAAAACCGAGTTTTTATTCATGGTGATCAATGAGCCATCGGCCAAAGTAACTTTGCGTACCATGTTGCCGCTTTGCAGTGTAAGCATGTTAGGCTTACCGGGTTTAAGCACTGTATATAGTATCCCTGCGCTTCCTAATATGGCAAGCCATATAGCCGCAATTTTAAGCCAGCGGTTTGCAGCGTTTAAAGGCCGAACTTGGGCTGATACCTCTGTCCTGTTTTGAGCCAGCTGCTTAAATTCGGCCCATGAGGCCTCGGGATCGAGCTTGCTTTCTATCTTAAGTTCGCGGCTGGTATCCCAGATCAGCTTAAAGTGATCGAAATACTTGCGGTTATCTTCACTTTCGCTGAGCCAGCGGTTGATGGTTTCATTTTCAACCGGCGTGGTTTCATTCAGCATGTATTTGGTTAATAAATCTTCCATCATCTTAAATAATATTAAAAGCCCTGCTAATAAGCCAAATGATCAACGGCAGGTAATCAACTAATTTGAGCCGTAATGTTTTCAGGGCCTTGCCCATCTGATTTTCTACTGTTTTTATGGAGATGCCCAATTCATCGGCTATTTCCTGGTATTTCAAATCCTCAAACCTGCTCAGCTGAAACACCGTACGGCACTTTTCGGGCAGGTCATTTAATGCCTGCTGTAATTTCTCTTTAAGGTCGAGCAGTTCCATGCCCGTGCCTTCATCCACTTTATCCTTCGTCATATACAGTACATGTTGCTGGTGGTTAACCTTTACCTTTTGGTGCCTGAGGTTATTAAGGCATTCGTTATAAACGGCCCCGTACAGGTAAGCCTTTATCGATCCGCTGAAATTCAGCCGCTCTTTACGTTCCCACAATCGCATGAAAACGTTTTGCACCATTCCCTTCGCGGTATCTTCATCTCTTAAAATAGAGATGGCATACACGTGCAGCGGCCTGATGAAGTGCTTATACACCTGTTCAAAGGTTGCTTCATCGCCCGAGAGCAGCAGCGGGATCAGTTGTTCGCTATTTAAATCCAAAATATGATCAGTTTGGGTTAACATTCAATTAAATCTCAATGCGGTAATTAATGGTTGGAAATATGCCTATCCATTTATTCTTCTCAATAATCCGCTTGCTCTGGTTATAAAATAAACCTGTGTTATTGCGCCTGTTAAGCAGGTTTTGGATATCGAGCAGTAAAAAGTGCGATACTTTTTTGCTGTTGATCCTGTAACTGGCCGAAAAATCGACACGAATATAGGGATCGGCTGTTAATGTGTTGGTTTTCGATTGGTCAATCACCTGCTCATCGCGTTGAAAGGTTTCATCAACTAAAATGGGTGTATACTTCCTGCCGCCTGCATAAATAATCTTTCCGTTTAGGCCGAACAGGTTTTTATGATTGGGGCCGGTAGTCCATTCCTTACCTGCTACCAGGTTGGTTACATACTGGGTATTAAATGTGGTATTAAATTCCTGCCCGCTCAGGGCCTTGTATTTTGAATTGAACACAGAGGATGTGATCATAAAATAATATCCTTTGTTTAATGATCGCTCTACCGAAAACTCAATACCATAATTTTTGCCGGTGCCTTTGTTCACTAACGAATGATAATCGGTACCGCTGATAGCTGTATTGTCAGATACGTTAAGTACGGAAAAATTATTTGCAGGATCGCTGGATACAGGCACATCATACAAATGCTGGTAATATGCCTCGGTTTTAAATTTCAGGTGACCTGAAAACAGCTTTTCATACCCAAGCACCAATTGAGCCGATTTGGTTGGTGAAAGCTTGGTGCTTACCGCATCGTTAGACTCTGCACTTTTGGCAAAGTAAAAAGACAGTGGTTCAAGTCTGCTGTAAGCACCAGCCGCTAAAGATATTTCCTGATCGGGTGTTACATGCCAGTTAAGGCCGGCCCTTGGTTCGTAACTCCAGGTTTTACTCAAGTCAAAATAGTTGACATGGATGCCGGTGTTTAAGCTTAGCTTATTGCCAAAATCATGCTTATTTTGAATGAAACCGTCAAAAGTTGCTGCGCTGCCTTTCTGGTTCAATAGCTCCTTAAGTTGCCGCGTATCATATTGGTATTCCAGATCATATAGATTATAAGTGAGGAAACCGGCGTTTAAACCTGCGCGAATGTTATTATTTTCGCCAGAGCGATAGTTTACGATACCGGCATAGCGAATAGCCGTATTATCATAGTGATTTTTCTGTAATAAACTCGGCTCAAATTTAGATGTAAGGCTATCTACCTTTGATGCATTACGACTACCTGAGAAAGATATGATGTTACTGAAATTAAGCCTGTTATTGGCGATATAGATATTCTTCAGGCCAACACTTCCGGCTTTATAATTATAACGAAGATCGTACGAATCCATCCTTTCGTCCCATTTGGTAGTATCCCGTTTAGCATCGGTGTTTACATTGCCTGCACCACCAACACCAAACACTGAGAATGTGCCCATGCTTCTTGTTGGGAAAACAAGATTAAAAGATAGGTCCTGGTATTGCGGAATGCCCGAATCAGATACGCTAACACCTACGGCTTTAAGCAAACCGAGTGTAGAATAGCGGTAGCTAACTAAATAAGAGGCATTTCCACCTTTAGAGAATGGCCCTTCCATTGTTGCGCCAACGCCAAGCACACCGGCAGTAAAGGTATACTCGCGTTTATCTGTATTACCTTTTCTGAAACGAAGGTCAAAAACACCCGCTGTGGCGTTGTTATATTCGGCAGCGAGCGCGCCTGTATAAAAATCAGATGTACCAATGACGGTTGAATTGAGCATACTTACCCCACCACCTGCCGAACCTTCATTATTAAAATGGTTAGGACTGATGATCTCGATACCCTCTAAACGCCACTGCAAACTTTTGGGAGAATTACCACGCACGATGATCTCGTTATTATCGCCGCCTGCTACTACACCCGCAAAACCCTGCGCCATACGCGCCGGATCAAAAAGGGCACCGGCATAGCGGTTAGTCTCTTCGGGCGAGAACGACCTGCCACTGGCCATTGCCATTGAATTGATAGGGCGTTTGTTGGATGTGGCGCTCACAACCACCTCGTTAAGCTGAGTATTGGCCGTTTCCATCTCCACATTCAATTCGATTTCTTTACCAGTTGTTACCAGCACATCGGATAATACCACTTTATTATAACCCGCGTAACTGATTTCGACTACCTGCCTGCCGATCGGCACCTGCGTGATATGAAAAATACCGCTTGCATCGGTAATACCCGCCCTTTCGGGTTGTACAGAAACAACCTTTACAGTTACGCCAGGCATGGTGAACTTTGAGCTTTTTTCAACAACTGTACCTTTTATGGTTTGGGTAAAAGTTGCTCCGCCGGATTTAACCTGGGCCGTGACCTCATAGCCCTTGATCAGTAAAATAAATAAAAGTAATAAGGAGGATAACTTGTTCATTTAAGTAAAATTTCCCCTGAAACACGCCAGGATCATTTTACCCCTATGAGCAAATCACTTTTTTTCCAGATATTAATTAAATACTTAATGCAGAATCAGTTTTATACATGCTCCTGTTTAAAAACATAATGCAATACTTTACTGTGCAATTCATCGGGCAAAAAAGGTTTCATCACGATATCGTCAAAGCCTGTTTTATAAGCCTCCTCTTCCACGTCTTTAGGAAGATTTGCGGTTAGCGCAATAATAGGGATGCTTACACCGCTCAATCTCATTTTTTTTGTGGATTCATATCCATCCATTATGGGCATTTGCAGATCCATCAATATAAGACGGTGTTTTGACATATCCAGTTTATCAAGCGCTTCCTGGCCATTGGTTGCCACATCGGTAGTAGCGCCCCAGCGTTTTAAATAAGTCTGCGCTACCAATACATTCATTGGGTTATCATCAACAAGTAAAATAGAAATCCCGTTAAGAAGTTTATCCGTGGCATCTGGTTTTACATCAACACTGACAGAATCGGTTGTTTTACCAACTTTTTCAAAGGTTTTAATAAAATAAAATATCGAGCCCACGCCTTCTTCGCTAATCAATTGCAAGGACGAATCCTGCAGTTCCAATATTTTTTTGCTGATTGCAAGACCTAAACCTGTACCACCAAAACTGCGTGATATAGACGAATCAGCCTGGGTGAAGCGCTCAAATATAAGTTTCTGTTTACCGCGGGGAATCCCGATACCTGTATCTTTAACAAACACCATCAATGTAACAGAGGCATCGGTTTGTTCCTTTACTTCCAATCCTAATACTACTTCGCCACTTGGGGTAAACTTTATGGCATTATGAACAAGGTTAGTGATCACCTGCGATAAGCGGGTTGGGTCGCCAAGTAATTTATGCTGCAGCTTTTTATCAAGATCAAGACGCAAGGTTATGTCTTTATCATGAGCCGTTGTTTGCAAACCGCCCACTACATTGCGGGCAATTGCGGCAAGGTCCATTTCAATATGTTCGAAAGTTATTTTCCCTGCTTCAATCTTGTTATAATCAAGCACATCGTTCACTATGGCCAACAAATTATTAGCCGAAAAAAGCATTACATCGAGATGTTCGATCTGGTCTTTACGCGGCTCGTTCTTAAGCAGCAAATGGCTCATGCCTATAACCGAGTTAAGCGGCGTCCGGATTTCATGGCTCATTGTGCTCAAAAACTCGCTTTTAACTTTTAATCCCTGCTCGGCTTCGGCCCTGGCTTTTTTCAATACAAATGACACCCGGTGCGCCAATACAAGTGATTGTAAAAAGAAAAAAGCGATATAACATAAGAAACTAACCAGCTGCAAAGGAGGTATCAATGTCCAGTAATGAAATAGAGAAATGCCAAATACAGACATTAAGGCAAATGCACTCATCAATGCATAAACAGACCCTGGCCTGTTATTACGCCATGCCTTTGAGTATACATAAGGAATATAAACAAGGCAAAAAAGCATTACAACCAGAAAGGGGTTCACCAATTGAGTAAAGATCCATGAAGGGCTAAACAACGTCATCAAAGTGAACGAAAAGCAAACACCGTTAATGATATTTACCACCTTTCTGTTTACATCTAAAGGATATAAATACAGCGTGTAAAAACCAAACAAGCCTATTCCTAAAAACAAGCTCATATACTCCAAACGCGCCGTTACATACCAATTAATATCAGGTAGCAATGTGTGTAAAACGTAGTTATCTGTTCCGATGATCCGGTAACTATAAATTATGGAGAACAGGGCAAAAAGTAAAATGGCTTTGTCGCGGCTGCCCAGCAAATATAAACCAAGGAAAAACAATCCCCCCATAAGTAAACAGCCTGTCAGCATCAGATCAATACCTTCGGCACGATGACGGGCAAGGTCAATTTTTTCTGCGGGGCCTATAAATATAGGTTTGCCGATGCCGCCTTTACTATGTATAAAGTTGGAAACCTGCAACATAATATTTAGCGTATCGCTATTGGGCAGATCAATAGCATGATATTCCCAGTGCGCCTCAAAACCCTTCTCGGAAGTGGTTACCGTTCCGTTTGATGCTACCAAACTTTTATTAACATAAAGTCTGTATGCGCTGTAAACATCAGGCATAGCAAGCTTTAACGGGCTGTGATTTTTAGGAAGTAATATTTTAAGGCGGTAAGTACCATAACCAAAAGCAGGCAGTTTTTTCCCTCGCCAGATATAGCCATTCCATTTAAAGGGAAACCCTACCAATATCCTGTTTTTAATAGCGGCTGTATCATTGGGGTTTATCAATTGATTCCAATAAAACAGCCAATTACCTGCTAATTCAATTTTATCGTTAACAGGCTGGCTGCGCAAATCCAATACCCCATGTACCGCAGCAACATAATTAGTTTGGGCAGATACCTTGGCTATGGTTCCGGTCAATAAAATAAATGCGATATATAAAACTTTATTGAGCTTCATGGATTTACAGCACTTATTATGAAAATCAAAAGCCTGCAAATTTGTTTCGTCCGGAAGTGCAGAATAGGATTTATTTGCCTTCGCCCAGCTCATTAATTTTCATAATAAAGTGTGAATATAACAACCCATATGAATATTTTGAACTATTTGTCCGGCTTATTGATCGATATAAACGATAGGTTAAATTGGCATCTTGTTCAAGTAGTAATAGTTAATGTTAAAAACAAAACCATGTTGTGTAACAGGCATAAAAAAAGCAGCAGACAATTAGTCCTGCTGCCATTTTTTATGATAATTCAATATTATTTGCTTACCGCGCCGTCTAAAATAGGTGTAACAACTGTAGTGATCCCGGTTTGTTGCGTATCATTCAGCTGATCAAGTACAACAATACTGTTTGCACCTTTTTTAAGCCAGCACCCCGGTAAATAAAGCGTTTGCTGCGGGCCAATTTTCCAGTAACGGCCAATGTTGATCCCGTTTACAAATACAATACCTTTTCCCCAATCTTTCAGATCTAAAAAAGTATCTCCCACTTTGCTCAGTTCAAAAGTACCCTGATAAAGTGTTGGGTGGCCAATTACGCCCGCTGCAACAGAAGCAAGTGAAGGAACTTTATCCATAGGCAGCTTGTACATTTGCCAGTTACCGGTAATTTCATGATCATCGATCTTTACCGGGCTAATGATTCCCTTAAGGTTATGAATGATCTCGCCACCATAATTGATCCGGCCAAGGTTTTCTACCAAAATATCCAGGCGCGCGTTAAAAGGGATGTTTATCGGGCAACTGAATTTATTGCTTTGCCTGTTAAGCTCTCCTACTTTTTCACCGTTTACATAAATAGTAGCATAATCACGCAAACCGTCCAGGTTTAATGTACCGCTGATGGGCTGTGTAAATTTGCGGCTGTATAATACATAACCATGCCCCTGGTTGAGTGTTTCAAATGTTTGCGGGGTATCACTTTCTACAGCAGGCTGATTTTTAGCAAATTCCAGAAGATCTGCAGTTTTAGTAAGCTTTATAGCCGGAATCTGGATCACCGGAATTTGTGCAGGTACCTCCGGAATTGTATAAGCTGCATACTTTTTCATCAGGTTACGAATAGCCGTAAACTTAGGTGTTACCCACCCCGCCTCACTTATTGGCGCATCATAATCATAACTGGTAATATCGGGCTGGATCTGGTGCCCTTTATCATAATTTGCACCGCTTGTAAAACCAAAGTTAGTACCGCCGTGTGCCATGTAAATATTAAATGATACGGTATCTTTTAAATATTTCTCCAAATCTTTAATTACCGAAGCTTCTGATACCTTTTCAAATTTCTCGCCCCAATGATCAAGCCAGCCGGGGTAGTATTCTGCTACCATATAAGGGCCTTTGCCTTCGTTATATTGATTGATGAGTTTTTTCAAATTTTTGGTATCTCCTTCGCCGTTGGCTGTTGGCAATGCCCCTTTAATTACTCCACCTTCAAACAGCCAGTCGCCATCTGAGGTAAACAACGGCACATCTACACCTGCTTTTAAAAGCAGATCTTTTATGGCTGCACTGTAAATTTTATGATCGGCAAGTGGCACGTCCTTGCGCTGTGCTACGTATGATCCGAATTCATTTTCGGCCTGCACCATAATAATCGGCCCGCCATGGGTTATTTGCAAATCCTTAACCTGGCCCATCAATTGGTTAATGTAAGTTTTGCATGAATCCAGGAAACGATCATTCTTACTACGGATAACCAGCTGTTTATCGTTTTGAAGCCACCACGGATAACCACCAAACTCCCATTCGGCACAGGCATATGGGCCTGGCCGTAATATTACCATCAAACCCTCCTGCTGCGCAGTTTTCACAAATTCACGAATGTCACGATTTTCAGTTTTGAAATCCCACACACCCGGGCTGGTTTCATGATGGTTCCAGAATACATATGTTGCAACGGCATTCATACCCATTGCATGCAGCATTTGCAGGCGCTGCTTCCAATAAGCCTTTGGGATCCTGGCGAAATGCATTTCGCCGGAATGGATCTGGATAGGTTTTCCGTCATATATAAAATTACCATCGGCAATTTTAAAACTATGTTTCGCCTGACTAAAAACCTGCGAAGTAACAAGGGTTAGCAATAATAAGGAGAGAAGTGTTTTTTTCATTTGCGTTGTATGGTTGAAATGATAAGCCCGGGAGGTATATCATTTTTAATGTTTATAGGCACCTAAGTTATAAACCCAAAACAGTAACACCTAACTTATTTTAACGCAAACGTTTGCTGAACTGTAAAATCAAATTTAATAGCATAAAAAGACAGGTGTTAAACTTCAAGCTTTTGCAAGCTGGCACTTTCCCTGAGCTTACTGATGGCCCGGTTTCGTAACTGTCGCACCCTTTCTGCACTAACGCCAAGCCGGTTACCTATTTCGGGGGCCGAGAGCTCACTGTGCCCCTCAAGCCCATAATGATAAAATATAACCGAACGCTCGGCACCATTTAGCTTGCTCAGTAAATCATCAAGTTGTTGTTTAAGTTGAGATGCCTCCAAAAGGCCTTCTGCTCCGGGTTCATCGATATGTAAACGGTCGAGCAGACTGTATCCATCATCGCCCGGAGTATCCGATTTATCGTATGAATGCGTAAAGGGAGCAACATAAAGGGCCTCTTTTACCTTCCACTCGGCAGTATCCAAAAATGAGGCAATCTCATCCTGAACGGGCATTCGCTCCAATTGCTGCTCCAAAACGCCTGTTGCCCTGTTAACATGAACTATCATATCCACCTGGTTGGCAGGCAGGCGGATCATCCTTGTTTTATCAAGGAGTGCCTCCATGATGCGCTGCCTGATCCACCAAACAGCGTAAGATATAAATTTGAAGCCGCGGGTTTCATCAAACCGTTTCGCGGCTTCAAGCAAACCTAAATTACCCTCGCTTATCAAATCGCCCATGGGCATTCCCTGGTGCTGATATTTCTTTGCCACCGAAACCACAAAACGCAGATTGGCTTTTACCAGCTTGTGTAAAGCTGACATGTCTCCCTGCCTTATCTTTCCGGCCAAAAGCACTTCCTCTTCCGCACTGATGGTTGGCTCACGGGTTATATCGCTGAAATACTTCTCCAGCGAAGCAGCATCACGGGCGGTGATCGATTGGGTAATGTTCAGCTCTTTCATTGCTGCTGATTTTTAACTCACGGTTGCAGTATTACTATCATTTTTATAAACCGGTGCCAGGTGATGAAGCATATCAGCTGTCATGGCAGCAAGATCATATTCTGGTTGCCAGTTCCAGTCTTGTCTCGCTTCATTATCATCAACACCCGCCGGCCAAGAGTTTGCAATTGACTGACGTTTGTCTGCATTGTAGCTGATGGTAAAACCAGGCAGGTGTTTTTGCAATTCTGTTACTAAATCGGCAGGTGTAAAACTCAAAGCACCAATATTATATGCGCCTCGTTCTTTGAGGGCCTTTGCCGGGGCATTCATCAGTTCGATGGTTGCCCTTACTGCATCCTCCATGTACATCATCGGCAAAGCCGTGTCTTGGTCCAGGTAGCATTCGTATGATCCATTCTGCAAAGCCTCGTGAAATATCGCTACGGCATAGTCTGTAGTACCACCACCAGCCGGGGCACTATAACTGATCAAGCCGGGATAACGAATACTTCGCACATCAAGCCCATAGTGCTCCCTATAGTAGGCACACCATTGTTCGCCGGCTTCTTTACTTATACCATAAACCGTTTGCGGATCAAGTAACGCATCCTGCGGGCTGATCTTACGTGCGGTTGATGGCCCAAATACAGCTATACTGCTTGGCCAAAATATCTTTTCCAATTTATGATCTTTGGCAACTTCTAATATGTTCAGTAAGCTTTGCATATTCAGATGCCATGCCTTTAGCGGGGCTTCTTCTCCTTTGGCCGATAAGGTAGCCGCAAGATGATAAATTTGAGTTACTTTGTAACTAATAACCAGGTTTTCGATTTCATCCTTATCCAATACATTTAGTTGATGATATGGCCGGTCTGAATCTGGTATTGCAGAGGCATCGCGCAGGTCGGTAGCAATTACTTGCTTCCTGCCATAGGCGTTTCGCAGGGCGGCAACCAGTTCGGTACCTATTTGCCCGCGGGCACCGGTAACAAGGATCACCGGCAATGGTTGATTTTTATCGTATTCCATAGTATTATGATGTAAAATTGTATATTCACAAACTCATAATCCATACAATACTTAAAATTTGGTTTTACAACCTGAAAATACATCCCAAATGGGGTTTTAAAACTTTTGGCAAATAATTGATAATTGTATTTTAGTTTTTGTAACTCTTATGCTCGACCAACTTGACGATACCGATATCCGCATACTTCAATTACTTCAGGAAAATGCACGCCTTACCGGCCAGGAAATAGGTTTAAAGCTTAATAAAACTACTACACCTATCAATAACCGGATCCGCTCGTTACAGGAACGCGGCTATATTAAAAAGTATGTTGCAGTGCTTGATCATGAAAAACTGGAGCTTGATTTCATGACCTTTACTCATGTGCAACTAAAAGATCACAGTCAGCACAGCTTGAGCCATTTTGAAAGCGAGATCATTAAACTTCCTGAAGTGCTGGAATGCTACCACCTAACCGGCGACTTTGATTTTATTTTAAAGGTTACGGTAAAAGACCGTAAAGAATACCATGATTTTTTGATGAACAGGCTTTTTGCCATCATCGCCATTGGCAAGGTGGAAACCAAGCTTGTAATGAAAGCAGCAAAAACAGAAACTGCATTACCAATCAGAAAGCACTAAGTCCCGGATAGTTAAAAATAATGTTCTGTTGACGCAACGAGTGAAAGTAGTTCCAGCTTGGGTTCAACTTCTAAATCACTGGCCTCAAGTTCGCTTGCAAATTTGTGAAACGACTTCAATCCCTGAAGCACCTGGTGAGCTTCTTCATTCTCCAATTGGTCAAAATGCATAAATGTTTTTCCATCGGGCAATAACCATGCAGTATACTTAATACCAGGGTGGCCCAAACCTTTAAGCTCTTCAACAATGGCAGCAATATTTTGTTGATTGGTAGCCGCAAATTCGGGGCGTGTGGTGTATTGTACTCTTACTATTTTCATACCATGAAGCTAAATTAAAGACGATTATTGCCAAACACGCAAACGTGCCAACTAACAGGGGCATTTGCGCCAAAACCAAATACTACCGGATACTTCGTCTGCACAACTATATCTTCATTGTCATTTCAGTGTTTAAAACACATTGAAACATTTCTATATATTAATATTATTTTACCTTTGCATCATCAACCATTGATGAACGTTATTGGGGTAAAATATAATGGATAATAAAAAAATAGAAAAAATATCCCGGGCATTAAGCGATATAAACCGGATAGCTATCTTACAGCAATTTAAAAAAAAGAAGGATTGCCTTTATTGTGCTGAAGTAAACGATTTACTTGATCTTACCCAACCATCCGTATCTCACCATCTTAAACAATTGGTCGATGCTGATTTATTGCTACCACAAAAGGAAGGCCGCAACTTAAAATATGTGCTAAATCAGGATGTGCTTGATGAGTACATCGCCTCCCTCAACGAATTAAAAAGCTAAGCACAAACCTTCGGAAGCAGATACAGTTTCTCGAATTAAAACATCGAAACATTCAAATATTTAAATATATCGACTCATGAATAAATCAATCTATATTATGGCCCTTGGTGCTTTCGGCATCATAACTACTGAGTTTGGGGTTATCGGTATCCTCCCCGATCTGGTAAAGGAATTTCATATTTCAATTGATACAGCAGGCTGGCTGCTTAGTGCGTTTGCCTTAACAGTGGCGCTTGCAGGGCCTTTTACCAATATGCTTACAGCACGCCTTAACCGTAAATTTATTATGTGCCTGGTACTGGGAATATTTGTTATTTCTAATTTACTATCGGCAATAGCACCAAACTTTACAATACTGATGATAGCCCGAATTTTGCCGGCATTTTTACATCCTGTATTTTGGGCTGTATCGATAACAGCAGCTGCAAAGCAGGCTGGCCCAAAAGATGCACCAAAAGCTATCTCCATAGTTATGGCCGGACTTAGTGTAGCAACTGTACTCGGCGTCCCTTTAACCACCTACATGGCCGACCTTTTTAGTTGGAGAGCGTCCTTCATATTGTCGGCGGCCATTAACTTACTGGCTTTTGGCGCATTAACACTATTTGCACCATCAATGCCTGTTAATGAGGAGCAAGCAAGTCCTAAAAGCCAGGTAAAGGTACTGCGCAATATGCATTTATGGGTTAAGTTACTGGCGTCAACTATTATTTTAGCGGGTATGTTTGCCACGTATGGTTACCTTGCCGAGTACCTGGACAAAGTATCGCGCATGAGCGGAGCGCAGATTAGCATTATGCTGCTGGTATTTGGCGTTACAGGTATAGCAGGTAACTGGCTTATGGGCATTGCGCTAAGTAAAAACATGATACTTACTATGCGCCTGTTTTTAATTTCATTGGTTGCAACCCACTTACTGGCATACCAGTTTGGAGGATATTTTATCCCGATGATTGCTATCCTTTCGGTTTGGGGATTTATACATACAGGCGGATTTCTCGCAGCCAATATACAGGTTACCCATGGTATGCAGGAACCTGACCTTGATTTTGTAAACGGATTACTCCAATCCTTTTTTAACGCAGGTATTACGCTGGGCACCTTGCTGGGAGGCTTTGTGATTGCCCACTACGGTATTCATGAGGTAATTTGGATGACGGTACCTTTACTTACGCTTGCCTTTGGAATGAGCTTTATCACCTCAGGCACCGCCGGGAAAACAACATCAATGCAGATTGAAGTATTGCCATCAGAGGTTGAAACAATAGAGGTTGCAGTTTGTGAGTAAATAACCAGGCTTGATAATAAACTAAAAAAAGGAATCTCCTGGTGTTAGGCCAGAGATTCCTTTTGAGCATTTTTAGCTTACAAGGAAAGTACCTGTATGCCTTCAAGTCTATTTTGTCGAACTATCAGAAGTCGCTTTGCTGTATTGTAACAGGGCCAATTAATCCCGATTTTAATAGCGGTGAATCCTTTGTATAAAATTTATGAGTGGTAAACGCGAACCGTTGGCTTTTACGGGGCATTCCCTTTATTAGCCATTCTGGCCACCTCCCATCGCCTTGGATCCCGTCGTCAGGTAGTCTTTCATCCCCAATCAATCTGTTGGGCCATAGGTTTACAACTTCTATTTCTAATAGGTTGTGCTTTTTTAAATCAGCAGTGCTGATATCAATTCGCCAGGGGGCGGTCCAAAGAATGCCAACATTTTTACCGTTTAATTTTACCCGCGCCATGTTGTTTACCTCACCGAGATCAAGGCTGATCTTTTTGTTTTTTTGCAGTAATCCACCCGCGGGCAGGTCAAATGTTTTACGATATACTGCTGTGCCTGAATAATACTTGATGCCATCTTCCGGTCGCTGGGTCCAGTCCTTTAACATATCAAACTGTACAGACCTGGGGCCTCCCCATTTAGGGTCGAAACTTACCTGCCACGGGCCGTTCAAGGTTTTTATTGTTCTATAATCTGCGAAATTTTTGTGGTTTACTGCAGATATATTTTTAGTAAACAGAACAAAATAACTTTGATACGGCTCAAATTTTAAAGGAACTGATGTAAGTTCCCCATTTCTTGAATATTCGGGAAGCACCCGCACGCTGGCGGTTACAGGGTCCCAAAGTTGTACGGTATTATTACCCGTGCGGAATAATGCAGTAGCAGCAACTTGTTGATCTGTTCTGTTTGAAACGAAATAGACATCATCATTACCAACAACACGGTGGGTGTATCTTAACTGACCGTTTGCGGCAAAATCCAGCTCGATGTGCATTTTTTTCAGGATTGCGGCAGTAAGTTGATATGCAGGATAAAGATTGTCAATGTTGTTATTCAAATCGCCGCCCCATATTAATTTACCCTTTCCAAACTTATGCTCTGTTTGCTCACTGGGTTCTTGTAAACTACCCCATAATTTCGTGACCATTGCTGCAAGCTGTTCATCGCACGTAGGATAATCAGAAAGCCCCGGAGATTTTAAGGGAGGAGAACCCACAACAGTGGCACCGTTACTTATTAGTTCAGTGATTTTTTGCAACAACGCCCTTGTCATGGTTTTTACGGCAGGTAAAACCAGTAACCTGTAACTGGCTCCGCCAGGAAACACGATCTGCCCGTTTTGAACAGTTGCCTTATACAATTGGGCCGGCGAACAGCCGTCAAAATTATAACCTTTTCTGTCAGGAATTACCTCATCCCCATCCATTGCTGACGACGGTGGCCTGAATACATGCGGAGAGCCTTCGGGAGTAAGATAAAGCACATCGGCCACAGCCCTGCCCTGCTGCAACATATACTGGCAGCGCGATACGTAATCATGATACCCTTTTACCATCGGCCACCAGGTTTGGTTTCTGTCCCAATGTACGCCATAAGGGCCCATGGTAGCACCGGGCCTTAAAGAGTCGGCCAGGAATTGATTTTGGAACGTATGGTAAACAAAACGGTTTATCCCTGTAGCAAATGCCCAGTCGCCCTGGTTTTTCATCGAACCCGGATATTGTTTCCACATATCATTATCGGCGGTAAAAGCCTCTGCAGGGATTAATGATTTACCGTTTATATGCCCTATGGAAGTTGCTTCAATACAGCTAAAAGATGAATTAAAGCCATATCCTTTGCTCCAAAACTCGCACATAGGTACATCTGCAATATTGCCAAGTTCAAGATCGGCCGTTGGGTTCATGTCGTAAGGTTCAATTGATAACTTTAATCCAAGTTTGTGCGCATACTTTTTCACGTAACCGGCGTGGTTTTCTAAAACCAGTTCCTGTGAGGTTTGGCGCAGGTCCCACAAAAAACGTTCGCTTATTTCATTGCTTTCAACCACATTGCCCGCATAAACAGGGTAATAAGGTAAAGGGTCGTAACCTCTTCGCTTTATAAACTCGGCCCTGAAATTTCCAGTCCAGTTTTGCGCCCCCATTTCCCAACTGTCTATGTGTAATCTTTTTAAGCCCCCGGGTACAGCCGCATCAGGCATTCCGGCTTTACGCAGCAGCTTGCCAATATAATTTTCTAAGTGTGATTTAAGCGCTACTGTATCAAATTTATCTTCTTCAAAACCTAAACCGGGCACAGGTGCCGGGCGGGTAATAGCGCCATTGTTTCGTTTGCCTAAGCGCATCACTGTCCATTTTCCATTTGGGGCGGTCCAGTTAAGCGTGCCATCTGCACGCAATTTAGCAGTAAGATCAATGATCTTACTTTTATCTATTACGGCATCTTTAGTAACTTCCGGATATTTGGCCGTATAGGGAAGGTATTGTTTTACACCTTTTACAGACGAGTAAGGAGCGCGATAGTATAAAGCCTTTTCATCGATATCAGCTATTTTAACCGAAGTTTCTGCCGGAGTTGGATAGGCTATTACCGCAATATCCTCGTAAAAATCATTCCATTGCTTTTTTAATTCTGGTGTAAATGCGCCTTCTCCAAAATAAGGGGCCTTGGGTTGCGGAACGGGCAATTTGATCTGCTGCGCTGTTCCTCCTGTTATATTAACGGTACTACTTACCAAATGCTGCATAGATTGTGATACAGGTACCCAAGGGCCACCGCTGCCAGTCCATCCGGGCCCTATGCCAAGTGTTATTTCAATACCTAAACGTTTGGCCTCCTTTACAGCGTGGGCAAACATATTTTGCCACTCTTCGCTCAAAAAATCAACAGAGCCACGAGGGATACCTACGTTCACTTCCAAAAATATCAAATTACTGATTCCCGCCTTTTTCATAGATTCCAGATCAGAAGTAATTGACCTTGCCGACATGTTGCCATCCATAAAATACCAGTACACACCCGGTTTTGCACTATCGGGCGGGTTAAGAAAACCTGCTTTCAATTTGCCCACTTGCGCCTGGCTTGCAAACTGAAAACACAAAAAAATAATAAACGAGATTACAAAAGGCTTATACATTTATTAAATATAAATAACTGGTAAATCAAAGCTATTTTAATTCCTATTAATCTGACGCTACTTATTTGATATTTAACTTATAATTTTTGATTTGCCGGGGCCGAAAAAACCGGTTATATTTCAAATTTGATTTAATCAGTTTTTTGTTTTTAATTTTGTACCGATGATGGACACGCTGCAAATAAAACTTATTAAAGAACAGCTTGATGAGCTAAAGGATGAACCTGAAAGCCTATCGAAGTTTCTGAACGTATTATTTGAGCCTTTTTCAGCAAATTACGAACAGCTTAAATATGCACTGGAGCGCGAGTTCAGGCCGGAAGGCTCACCGGAAGTAACCCGTTTAAATTTTGACAGGATCAAATTTGATCAAAATGCCGGGCAAGGAAGCTTCCGCATTGTATTGGATGTTAATTATTCATTTGGCTGCGAGGATGTTGTTACGTTTAAAAAGGACCAAACATCAGAATGGACATTTCTTATTGACCATAAGCTTTTAATTGTGAGCTTTTTTAGCTCGCCTTATATCGATAGCCGCTCAACCGCCGACGAGTTTTAGTTGCTCAACTATGCAACAATCTGAAGCTACAATACTGATTCAAAAAGGCATAACAAACGAGTTTCCGCAAAACTGGATTGATCTGGGCTGTGGTAACGGAACGTTCACACTTTCCCTCGCAAACCTCCTTCCTCTGGAAAGCCATATCACAGCTTTCGATAAAACCAGCCAGCAGTTACCATACTCTATTAATGGGATCAAAATAGATTTCCGTAAAGCTGATTTTATAGATGAACAAATAGCCGTTAGCCCTTTAGACGGGATCCTCATGGCAAACTCATTACATTTTGTGGCCGACAAAACAAAACTGATCAAACAACTGGAAAACATATTTAAGGGCAATCCCAAGTTCCTGATTGTAGAATACGATACCACTACAGCCAGCCCATGGGTGCCGTATCCCATTTCTTATCAGAAACTAAACCAGGAATTTAATCAGTTAGGCTATCGAACAGATAAGTTAGCGGAGATGCCCTCAAAATTTGGTGGGATAATTTATTCGGCGCTCGCATTCAAATAAAATAAGTTCATTTACTTCAATGCTGTAATGTTCTATCACTTTGCAACCTGGTTATTATAGATCTTTACATCCTTACAATCTTTTAAGCTTATCAACTTATTGATATCCTTAAAACCGGATGAAGTTATCTTATTACCGGTAATTCTTACCCCGCCGGTGCTCGAAGCTTCAAAAAAACGGGCATCTTTCAAAGTAACTTTATTACCCGCTATTTTGATCCCGGTATGTACCGGACTTGCAGACGCTACTTTATTTTCTGGCAACAAGCCTATAACTGGACCACCGCATTCGTAAAACGTGTTGTTTTGAATGGTAACATTCTTTACAGCACCCGATTCATACCAGCTTGAAGCATCATCGTTGATCATGATGGCACTGTTATGAGTGCGGTTAACGATATTGTTTTCTATTAATACTTTTCTCCTGGTAGTAACCAGGATACCCCTCGTCGGAATCTTTTCAATTGTATTGTGATGGATCCAAACTTCGGGAGTGGCGGTTATATTTTCAACCACATCGCCGGTTTCCATACCATCAGGCAATGGTTTATTCAGGTTTAACAAAAACTCCTTATTATTAAGTTTTTTCACATTCAATAGTTTATTATTTTGATAACTAAGCAAACTTGCAGGATGTACGAGACCAATGCTGTCTCCGGTCGAAAATGCGTCGAACCCATAGGTTTGATCATGCATGAACCTAACTTTAACCTGTGTTGGCGAAAGCTTTTCTGTTATCTTTAAAAATGTGCCATGCACATTAATGGCGTCATCATTGGCCCCCGATAAATATGAACCGGCAACTTCAATTTTACCATTGCAGCCCGAAAAATGCAGTATATCAGCCCAGGCCGCGCAAGTTCTCCCTGTCCGGGCTTTAACACTGATATTGGTAAAGCTAAGGTTTTTGCTAAACTGGCTTACTACTCCCATTCCGTGCATAAAATAAATGCGGATTTGGTTTAAATCAATATTACTGCTTTTTTGAATAAATATTCCGGCACAATCACGGGTAACATCCCTGTTTTGATATACCATACCTTTATGAAAGCCAGGGTTTTGCCTGAAAAATATGCGGACCTTATTCGCATTCAAAGAAGCATATTTCAGGTGTTGCTGCGGAATATCCAACCTTTCAAGTATTCGTGTAGCGGGGTTGTATTGTTGCCAGTATGAATCCGGCTGGTAGCGCCAGCCTTCACCAATCCAGGTTAAGGTGCTATCTTTAATACTAAATTCCGAATCATTATTAATAACTGCATCTGCATGATTTGCAGTTAGCTCCGTAATTGTAAATTCCGAAACAGTTGGCCTCTGATAGTCGAAACTTAAACCACTAATTTTAACGTTATTGCTGTGATTAATGTAAGTTTCGATCATTTTACCCCTTAAATTAACCAGCGCAGCACCACCTGTCACGTTTACAAACCGACTGCTGTCAAGCATCAGGGCTATTGCTTTTAAACCGTACGGAACATCGTTGGTATTGGAAATGTGCAATTGCGTTTTAAAGGCCCCGTCAGGGAAAAAATCATATTTGCCGGGAGCAAATTTTATGGTAACAGGATTCTCCTTTGTTCCATGGGCTACTACAGCCATTGTTTCGTGAAATCCCCCGGGTGATAACACTGTCACATTATCACCTGCTGATAATACAAGCCTGTTAATACCCATAAATGTTTTCCAGGCTTTTGCAGGGATCTTTCCATTATTGCTATCATTACCCTTAACAGGATCGATATAATATGTGCGGTTACCGGGAGAAATGTGCCGGGCTACCAGGGTTGAATATTCAACCGGCTTATTTTGAGCTTTTAACAAACTGCATATCATTAACAAGGCCAAAAGCAACAGATATTTTGTGGTGAAGTTTCTCATGGTATATATCAGGTTACTAATATATAGTGTAGATAGCATAACACCTACACACAGCATTTACAAAATAAATAGTTGTTTGGTATTTAAGGGAAGCCTACAGGATAAAAACAAAAAGCAAGGATACAGCGGCACCGCTGAAGTGAGGATATAATGATCGAAGGAACTTTAACGCAATGGTGATTTGATTTTCTACGGTACGCTTGGAGATATTAAGCCGCTCGGCTATTTCGTCATTGCTCAGGTTTTCAACCCGGCTAAGCCAGAAAATTTCCTGGCAACGACGCGGTAGCTGTTTAAGCACATTGGTTAACTCGGTTTGCAGGTCTTCATACCCCAATTTAACATCTGCCTCGCTAACTACGGCAAGGGTTGGTTGCTCCGGTACTTGCTCGTGAAATTCAATTTTTTCGGCAGCGATCGCCCGCAACTGTTTGTATACGTGATACCTGGCTGTTACCAGGATATACTTCTGAAAATCTATAATATTTGAAGTGTGCCTTTTTTGCCACAAAGCCACAAAAACATCATGAACTATTTCTTCGGCAAGAGTATCATCTTTTAAATACTTTTTTGCCGTTTGATAAAGTTTATGCCAATACCGATTATACAGAACCACAAAGGCTCTGGAACTATCCGAGACCACGGCCTCCCATAATTCGTTGTCAGTAAATTTATTGGACATAACTGGTGCAATAAAAGTAAAAATTATTTATGATTTGTAACAGTGGGCGTTACATAAAATTAAATTGATACTTTTTTTCAGATGTATGTGTGTTGGAGCTTCTGGAACCACACTATATAATAAACAACGGCTCTAATCCCGCAACGGCCAAACCAATAATGACAACCGAAGAATATATTAAATTATACGAAAAGTTTAATTCAGGGCAATGTACCCCTGAAGAAGAAGCGCGCCTCATGGAATTTCAGGATGATTTTAAATTCCCTGAAACAAGCCATGATTTGCCGCTTAACGCAGCAAATAAGCAAAAGCGATCAGTATTATATGCCCGCATAAACAAAACCTTAGTTACTAAACGTGCAGGCAGAAGTTTCCGGACAATGTGGGGATGGGCAGCAGCGGCAGCGGTTGCGTTGCTGTTTTCGGCTATTCTTATTTTTCAGGAAAAACAGCCAGGAAATACCATTGCGGCCAACGTCGTAAAAAAGCCGGCTGCCAAGCCAATAAAGCCTGGCCGAAACACCGCTATCCTTACACTGGCCAATGGGACCAGCATAACACTTGATGATGCAAAAAATGGTGTTATAGCCAAATCTGGAAAATCATCGGTAAAAAAACTGGCTAACGGACTTATAGCTTACAGCGAAGATGGCCTGGCCCAACCAGCGGGCGAGCCTGCCAAAAATATAGTAACCGTACCAAGAGGCGGGAAATATACGGTACAATTGCCCGATGGCACTATGGTTTGGCTCAACTCCTCCTCTTCACTATCATACCCGGTGGCTTTTGCCGGTGCCAACAGAAGCGTTACACTAACGGGCGAAGCGTACTTTGAGGTAACAAAAAATAAACACCTTCCTTTTATAGTACATACCAATGGTGTTGATGTAAAGGTACTGGGCACCCATTTTAACGTATCGGCCTACGAGGATGAAAAAGATATTAAAACAACGCTGATTGAAGGTTCGGTAAGTTTATCAAACAATAAATCGTCGGCATTACTGGTGCCGGGGCAGCAGGGTGTTACCGGCACAGACCAGGGAATCATTACAAAACCGGTAAACGTAAACCAGGTTATCGCCTGGAAAACCGGCTACTTCATTTTCAGGGATGACGATATCCGCGGCATCATGAAAAAAATCTCCCGTTGGTATGATGTTGAAGTTGAATACCAGGGAAACGTTACACACAGAACATTTGGTGGTATCTATTCTATGAATAAAGATATCAACGAATTGCTAAAAGGACTTGAATTAACAGGACTTATTCATTTTAAAATCGAAGAAAGGAGGATAATCGTAATGAATTAACACGTACTTACGATTACCCGGTAAAAGACCGGAGGCGTTGGCGCGCCCCCGGTATGAAGCCAGGTAATCAATGATCAATTGAGCGACAACCAATTATTAATTAAAACCTAACATTCAAATGTATAAAATATTTACTGAATCAAAGTTCAGGCGGCACCCTCATGCGCTGCTCAAAATTATCCGGATTATGAAATTATCGTGTGCCCTGATTATGCTGGCCATAATGCAGGTGAGTGCCACTACTTATGCACAGAAAGTAAGCGTTGATGTACAGCGCGTATCCCTTGAAGATGTGCTTTTTAATTTGCAGCAGCAAAGCGGTTATGACTTTATTTATAGCGCAGATCTTTTAAAAACTACCGCTCCTGTTTCATTGTCGATTAAAAACGCGAGTATCACCAAAGCGCTTGATAAGCTTTTTGCTGATTTGCCGCTTACCTATCTCATCAATAAAAAAACCATAACCATAAAAATAAGGCCCGAGCCCGATGCCCAGGCAGCTATAACGGTAAATGGCAAAATTGTTGACGAAAAAGGCGTGCCAATACCGGGAGTGAATGTACAGGTAAAAGGTACAACTACCGGCGTCATCAGCAAAAGCGATGGATCTTACAACATCAATGTGCCGGATGGTAACTCCGTATTAATTTTCAGTTTTGTTGGCTTTGTTAAACAGGAAGTTTCGGTTGGCAGTAAAACGACAATCAATGTTACCCTTGTTGAAGATAAAAAGGCCCTCAACGAGGTGGTTGTAACGGGTTACAGTACTCAAAGTAAACATACCCTCACCAGCGCCATAGTATCTGTTAAAGGCGAAGATATGACCAAAAGGGTTGCAACCGATCCTTCATCCCTTTTGCAGGGCCAGTTACCGGGTCTATCAGTAGTACAAAACTCGGCCGAACCCGGTAATGAAAATATTCAGTTCAGGATACGTGGTTTAGGAACATTCAGTAGCGCCAGCAACAATCCTTTAGTTATAGTTGATGGTATCCCCGGCGACCTCGGTGTCATCAATCCAAATGATATCGAATCGGCAACGGTGCTTAAGGATGCGGCAGCAGCTACTATTTATGGTTCGCGCGGCGCAAACGGTGTGCTGGTAATAAAAACAAAAAAAGGAAAAGGCGGCGGCGGACTTGCCTTGAGCTACAATTATAACGTAGGTTTTGCTACTCCAACAAGGCTTCCGAAATTAATTACAAATTCAGCAACCTATATGGAATTGCTAAATGAAGCCGAAGCCAATTCTGGTAATGCTCCCATTTATACACAGCAACAAATAGATCTGTATAAAAACGCTACAGACCGTGTAAAATATCCTAACCACGATTGGCTTAAGGACATGTTCAGAACGGCTACGGTACAAAACCATTACCTTAACCTCGGCGGAGGCAACGATGCAACTGTTTATAGCATTGGCCTGGGTTTAACCAATCAGCCGGGTACTATGCGTGGCTTTGACTACAAAAAGTACACTCTTAGCCTGGGTTTAAACTCCAGGGTAAACAAGCGCGTAACGTTAGGAACCAACTTCCAGTTACGCTATGGTGACCGCAGTTATCCATTTGATAATGCAACGGACCTTTATATTTCAACGCTGGCGCAATCACCGCTTTATCCCGCTCAAACAGCAGATGGCTTATGGATCACCAAGGCTTACGATAAAGAACTTGGCAACAAAAACCCGGTATTATCTTCAACCATATTAACGCACAATCCAAATTACTATGGGCAGGGCAACATCTCGCTTGATGTACAGATCGTTGATGCATTGAAATGGGAAAACCGGGCGGGCGTTAGCTTTAATATGCAAAAATATAAAACCTTTGCCCCTGTTATTCCTCAATACCTGTACAGTGACCTCTCCTACTATCGCAACGCCGACGTAGGTACGCCGGGGCTCAGTTCAACAGAGCAGGATGAATCGCATTCAACAATTTATAGCCAGTTAAATTTTCACAAACAGTTTGGCAGGCATGACCTTACGATATTAGGTGGTGCACAACAGGAAGTTGATCATTACAGTAACCTCGGCGCGTTCCGTACCAATTATCCTACCAATGATCTGGAAGAGATTGATGCAGGATCATTGAACGGGTTAAAAAACAACGGCACATCGGCACAATGGGCTATAAGCTCGTTTTACGGTAATGCCAACTACAATTTTGACGATAAATATCTTTTGGGGGCCAGTATGCGTTATGACGGCACATCGCGCCTGCCAGGCAACAGTCGCTGGGGCTTATACGAATCCTTTTCGGCTGGATGGAGGATCTCGAAGGAGAACTTTCTTAAAGATGTATCGTGGCTAAACGATTTGAAAATAAGAGGGTCATGGGGCAGACTTGGGAACCAGAATATTGGTAATTATCCTTATCAGCCTACATTGATACAAAGTGTGTACGCATTCAACGGTACTATATCTAACGGATTCCAGGCCAACCAGCTTATCGACCCTGCACTTACCTGGGAATCGACCCGCATGACGGATATCGGCCTTGACCTCGTAGCCCTGAACAACAAGCTTACCTTCACTTTTGACTGGTTTAACAAATACACCTATGATATTTTAAGACAATCGCAGGTACCGTTGGCCCTGGGTGTAAATGCTCCGGTTGTTAATAATGGCGCGGTAAGCAATAAAGGCGTAGAGCTAAGCCTTCATTACCAGGACCGTCCTTCCGAAAAATTCAGCTATTATGCTACCGCCAACTTCCAGCTTTACCGAAATAAAGTAGTGTCATTCGGAGCTCCTGAAATTGGCGGACCGGACCAGCAAACCATCATGCAAAATGGCTATCCCATCAATTCGTTTTACCTGTATACCATGCAGGGCATTTTCCAGAGCCAGGCCGAGATCAACAGTGCTCCCGACCAGTCAAGCCTTGGCGGCGTGCCTACACCCGGCGACATCAGGTATAAAGATATCAATGGAGATGGTAAGGTAGATGCTAACGACCGCAGTATTATCCCCGGTCAGTACCCTAAGTTCGAGTACTCTTATACCATGGGCGCAACATGGGGCAATTTTGATGCAAGCGTACAACTTTATGGTTCGTACGGTAACAAACTTTACCTGTACAAATGGGGTGTTGATCCTTTCGCACAAGGTGCCATGCCTACTACCGATTGGCTGAACCGCTGGACACCGCAAAACCCTTCAACCACCATGCCTAAAATTTACATGGGCTTTTATGGTTACCCGAAGATCACCAGCGTACAATCTACTTTTCACCTGTACAGTGCAAGCTTTATGCGGATCAAAAACGTACAGGTTGGTTACACCTTCCCCCATGATATGATCAAAGGCGTAAAATCGCTTCGTGTTTTTGGCTCGGTTGATAACCTTGCGTTGTTTACACCGCTAAAACAAGGTGCCGACCCGGAAAGGCAGGATATCAATAACAGGCCCGATGCCTGGTATGGCTTTGCCGGTTATCCGCAAAACAGAACTTTCACTTTTGGCGCATCTGTTCAATTTTAATTTGTTAGCAATGAAAAAATATATCATCATATTTATAGCAGCGTTAGCAGGCTTTACTTCATGTAAAAAGCTTGACGTAACGCCTCCCGATAAGTTATCAAACCTCACTTTCTGGAAAACTCCTGCAGATGCTGATCTGGCGCTTACAGGCGTTTATGCAACCCTTTACGCAAGGAGCGGGCAAATCTCAACCTACGCCCCAATGTGGTACGAAAACTTTAGCGACGACACGTATACACAAAACAACCAGGCGGGCGCACAACAAGCGCTGGTAGCAGGCCTTACCCCTTCAAGCGGTGGCTTTGTGGGCGATGGAGGTAACAGCCTTTATATTAATGCTTATAAAAGTATAGCAGCCTGTAATACCTTTCTGGCAAATGTTGATAAAGTACTTACCGGCGATAAGCTCACACAATATAAGGCTGAAGTTTATTTTGTACGCGCATTCAATTACTTTTTATTAGCCGAAACTTACGGAAACGTTCCGTTGCTGACAGCCGATCCCATCACTTCAGATTTTAAACAAAAGGTGAGTAAATCATCAAGGGCAGATGTATTAAAGCTGATTGAAAGTGATCTTAACAATGCTATTTCCGGCTTGCCAAATCAAAAATTTAATACAGGTCACGTAGTAAAGGGCTCGGCGCAAGGCCTGATGACGAGGGTGCTACTTTTTGAAAAAAAATACACCGATGCTGCAGCGATGGCTAAGTCCGTTATAGATGGCGGCCTGTTTTCGCTTAATAGCAATTACCCTTCAAATTTTTACAAGCCCGATCAGCAAAGCAGTCCCGAAATAATGTTTTCGGTACAATACAGCGCTCCTACCGTTCCGCATCCTGATGCGCTTACCATGATACTGATTTTACCGGGATATGTTGACCTGCAAGGCACACAGGATATGATCAATGAGTATGAAGCTAATGATCCGCGCGAAAAAATGACTTTCTTTTTCCCGGGCGATACACCTGCGCAGGGATGGCCTTATCCTGGCACCGTTGGCAAACCCGGCGTGAACAACTGGACTGCCGGTTTCTATCCATCAAAAAAATGGCTCGATCCAAAGATCGTTAACCCGCAGCCCGGTCTGCTGGATGATCAGGACTATGTATGGATCAGGTTTGCCGATGTAAAACTGATGTACGCCGAAGCCCAGAACGAAGCCGCTGGCCCTGATGCCAGTGTTTACAAACAAGTGAACGAAGTAAGGGCGCGTCCCGGTGTAAATATGCCGGCACTCGCGTCTGGCTTATCGCAAGCGGATATGAGAGAAAAAATAAGGCACGAGCGCAGGGTTGAACTTGCCCTGGAAGGTTTCCGCTATTTTGATATGCGCCGCTGGGGAATAGCTAAAGCCAAACTTAACGGCTTTATTCAAAACCCGCTGATCCCGGCAACAAAAACTATTTATAAAGATAATTTCGATTTCTGGCCGCTTCCTCAATCAGAGGTTGATAGAAATGCACCTGCACTGATCCAGAACGATGGTTATTGATTTTAATGCTGAGTCGTCCTAAAATAGGTTGACAGAAATTAATGATTTAAAGATAGTCCTTGTTGGTCGATACCAGCAAGGATTTTTTGTTGATGTACAAATTGTGGTGTTTGATAATTTAAAGCCAAATGAGGCCTTCGACAGTTATAAAGTTTAATAGCTTCTGCAATCATTACCCTTGCCTGCTGTATATCTGCTGGTTTAACCACCAGGAACTCGTTTTTAATAATGCCGTTGATGCGTTCTGCCAAAGCATTCTGATAGCAATCATATCCATCCGTCATAGATGGGGTAATCTGATGTTTGGCCAACAACTGCTGATATTGTGCTGAGCAATATTGCAAACCTCTATCCGAATGATGTATCAATGGCGCTTTGATCTGCTCATGTCTGACAGCCATTTGCATGGCAGCAGCCACACCATCTGTGTGCAAGCTATGATGCAGATGATATCCTACGATCTTTCTTGAATAAGCATCAGTGATCAAGCTAAGATATGCGGTCTCTGCTTTAGTGTCGATATAAGTAATATCGCTTACCCATACTTCGTTAGGCCTCGTTGCCGCTTTCCTGTGTTTAAGTAAGTTAGGATACTTATGTAACCAGTGCTTGGAGTTCGTCGTTTTATGATAAGAGTGCTTTGGTTTGATCAGCATATGTTCCGAACGCAGAAAATCGAATAAAGCATCTCTGCCTATCTTTATTCCCTTGCTTCTGATCTGTTTACCTAAACGATGATAAAGCTTACGCGTACCCAACCTGGGCAAATGGATTCGTTCTTTAATCACATCCGCTTTTACCTGGCTAAGTTCTTTTAAACGCTTTTCTATGCGCTGCTGCTTTTGATAATAGCCCTGACGGCTGATCCCAAACAACCTGCAAGCCTTTGACAGGCTCACTATTCCTTTGGCTTTGAGCCTTTGGATTGCTTGGGCAAAGACTTTTTTGGCAATGCAACACCGTGCTCTTGCTGCAGGATATCGAACATGGTCTTGTAGATCAGGTTCTTGTCCTGTTCATCTTTTAATGCTGCTTCTAATTGTTTGATCCGCTGTTCCGGACTAAGTTCCCGATCGTTTTCCAAGGTGTACTGTTTGGGTAATGTCCAATCTAAGGTACCATGTTTCCTTAACCAAACCAATACCGTACTCCTTCCCTGGATCCCGTAATGTTTTTGAGCCTTTTTATAGGTCAGTTCGCCTTTTTCAACCTGCTGCACGACCTGCAACTTAAAGGCAAGGCTGTAATCGCGCTGACTGCGCCTACTTACATTCTTTGTTCGTTTTTCCATATAAGTCAACTTGAGTGTCAACTTATTTCAGGACGCGACATGCAATTTGTAAAAGCCTGATGAATAATCATCAGGCTTTTTTTGCTTTACCTCCGCTTGTTAAACAAAAGGTTCTCTTTTCATAATATCCGCAGCATTAATTGTAAACCAAAAATCTACCAATTAAGGGCCAATATTCAATCATGGTAATTGCTGAATGATCATATCATTTTTATCATTATCATTGTTCCTTCAAAACCATTTGCAACAGGCCTTATCAATTTTTCGATTATAAAGCCAGGTGTGCTGATGAATATAATTATATGAACGTTTTATCAAGGAAGATACTGCTTGCTTTTTTAGCCTTTACCATAATTTTAGTTATTGCTGCTCTTTTTGTTAGAGATAAGATCGCCGAAAGATTAGCTCATACGGCTCAAATATCTCACCTTATGGACCTCAACAACTCCAGGCCCCAGCAAGCCCTGTTATTACTGCACCAGGCCGAAGACTTGTTTCAGTCATCACTTGTAGATGGCGACGCCGAAAAAAACAAAGCATACCAGGCCAAGCTTTCGTTAGCATTTGCCGAAATTGATACCTTGTTAAATATGCAGCATGACACTGCCAAACTAAATACTGAGCAGCGTACACAACTTCATACATGGCATAGCCAAAAGATAAAGCTATCAGCAGATCTGCTTTCTGCCCGGCATGATTTCGACTCCTTATTAATGACGTCTTCAGATCTTGAAGTGGCGACGGCTCAAAATAAAATTGCTGTTAAGAGCAGTCAGAAAATTCAAAACAGCACTGACACTATAACCCAACCTGCTAAATTAAAACGAAAGGGCTTTTTTGCGAGGATCAAGGAGGCCATTAAAAACAAAAATGCATATGCAACCGGCTCCGGTGGAGTTGTTATCAATCACCGCACGCGGATCTATGTTGACTCGGTTGCACAAAGGCTTCGCTTTAAGGATAAGTCCAACTACCTTAATAAACTGAAGCAGCTGCGGCAAAGCAATACTAAGCTACAGGAAACTCAAAGGCAGCTTATTGCACTCAATATGCGCATTACCCATAAAATGGAACTATTGATTGCAACCATTAAAGACATCAATTATAGTTTAACTGATGCCTTTAAGGGATTGGCCTTTAACAGCTACCTGGAAACAACGAGCTTATTAAACAAACTTTACCTGAGTGCCCTTTTACTGCTTTTAGCTTTCGCTGTATTGCTGATTGTATTTGTTATTAAACTGGGGCAGTCTGAAGACCTTTTACTTAAAGAGAATGAGCGTGCTGTAATGATAGCACGGCAAAAGATGGATTTACTGCTGCATATGAGCCATGAAATCCGTAACCCGCTAACATCAATAAATGGTTTTCTGTACATTTTCAGCAGAACCACTCTTACACCGAAACAAACAGAAATGCTAAGCACGGTAAGGGCATCATCAGACCTGCTGCTGCAAACGCTTAACGACACACTTGATGCTGCAAAAATGGAAGGCAGTGAATTAAAAATCCATCATGATCCTTTTTGCCCCGATAAAACATTAAAGGAAGTGATAGAAAGTATGGCATTTAGTGCCGATAAAAAGCAGCTGGAATTAAATTATCATTTTGACGGCGACACAGAAGCCGAAGTTTTAGGCGATAGCTTCAGACTTAAACAGATCATTGTGAACCTTGTAAGCAATGCGATAAAATATACGGAGGCCGGGAAAATTAATATCAGGGCAACACTAAATTTAACCGGGGACAAAGGAGGATTAACAGTTGACATAATTGATACGGGGGCCGGTATAAGCCAGGAACAGCAGGTTAACCTTTTCTCAAAATACTATCAAACCAGTTCGGCAAAAGGAAATACCGGCACAGGTCTTGGCCTTTACATTTGTAAGCAATTGATTGAGTTGCAGAAAGGCAATATCACCGTTAAAAGTGATGCTGGTAAAGGGAGTACTTTTAGTTTTGACATCCCCTATAAAAAGTATGAAATAGACTAATTGGGGATATTATGTTTTTTACGTAAATAGTGTGTTTCCAAAATTTAGAAACCTTTTATTTTCCAGCCGATTAACAGGCATAAAACAAAGCCCAACAACACCATGCCCATGCTGAACGGAAAAATGTATAACATCCCAAAATGACTTGCCACCCCGCCTACCAGCGGTCCGGTAATTCCAAGTGAAATATCAAGGAACAGGCCATAAGCCCCCAGAGCGGCACCTTTATTTGAACCGGGCACCAACTTTACCGCCTCTACCCCAAGTGCCGGAAACACAAGTGAAAAACCAAGTCCGGTCACTCCTGCACCGATAAGTGCTGCCTCGGGAGTATTAGCCAGCCAAAGAACCATCAAACCTACTGACTCCAGCGCCATACAAGCAATGGCTGTTTTTAATCCTCCGTAGTTATCAATTGCCCCTGCAAATATCAAACGGCCAAGAATAAAAAAAACACTGAACACCGAAAGGCAAAGTACCGCATTAGTCCAGTTCAGATAGGCATAATAAAGTGTTATAAAAGTAGATATGGTGCCAAATCCCAAAGCAGCCAACGTAAGACACAGCCCGTAAGGAGCAACTGTTTTAAGTACAGATGCAAATGATTTTCGTTGCTCTGTGCTTTTTATCACCGCATCTTCTTTTCTTTTAGCCAGCAAATAACCAATTATGCCAAGTATAAAAACCACAATTCCAATACCGGCTATGCCGTAACCCCCATCAAGCAGTATGCCCACCGGTGCACCAACTGCAAGTCCGCCATAGCTTGCAATGCCATTATAAGATATGGCCTTCGCCGTATTTTGTTCGCCAACAGCATTAATTGTCCAATTGATAGGGCTGGATCCTATCAGGCCTTCAGCAAAACCTGTTACAAGCCTTGTAAGCGCAACTAAAACCAAACACAAGTCATGATGCTCCTTAAACAAAAACGCCAAACACAAAACCAATCCGCTAATGGCAAAACCTGTCATCCCGGAAAGCACAGCCGGCTTTGGCCCCTTTTTATCAATGATATTTCCGGCATAACCCCTAAATAAAAAAGTGCTCAGATACTGCAGACTGATCACCACACCAGCTATCATGGCACTGTATCCTAATTGGTTATGGATAAACACAGGAAGTACCCCAAGACTTAACCCTATAGTAAAATATCCTATAAAGGTAAACTTAACAAAACCGGCTATTTCTAAGGCTATTGATGATGCTGCACTTTTTATACTTGACCCTGCTTCCATGCCGCAAAGATAGGCAGATTCGGCACCTACTTAAGTGTAAATTATACACTTTACTTTTAATTAACATTTAAGCCGATCAAAAGGCCGTATCGTCTGTTATTTCAGGCAAAGAATTATTCCCTCAACTACCCGTTTGGTTTCATCGGGGTCGCGCACCTGGATACAATCTGCACCTGTTGCTCGGGCTGGGTGGTCGTTGCCCCCTTCAAACAAGGCATCACCAATGAATATCATTTGTTTGATCCTGATCTCTAAAGTATGCTGCAGTTTATGAATTCCATAAGCCTTATCTATTCCTGGTTTAGTAATATCAATAGAAGTAGCTCCCCCTATTTGTACCGAAAAACCGGTGAGTGATTTATCAAGAAGAGCTTTGATCTTTTTACGCTTAACATATTTAGGGTCCCACTTTTTCTTTTCGTCAAGCGGCGCATGTTGCCCTAATGCCGAAAATGTGATCTGGCTGCCCCGGTCTTCTATCTGATCGCCCCAGGTTTTCCTGAATTTAACGCCGGATTTTCCAATGGCTTCATTTAATTTGCTGATGATTTCCTGTCTTTCCTGATCTGTAAAGTCTTCTGAATATAATTTTTTCCAGCCCGCTTTTTTATACTGATAGTATTTGGTGCCGCAGGTTGGCAATATGGATAAGTTTTTAAGTAATTTTTTAACGGGCAGGTTTGATAATACCTGCTTTTCAAATTGCGGCCAGTCTCCGCCGGATATGATCGCAACCTTTGCTACTTTCATCAAATCGGTTAAAAGCACAGCCATCTCTTTATCAAGGGCAGCTTTACTTTCGGCAAGGGTGCCGTCCAAGTCAAATATGATCAATTTTTTCATTGCGGGCAGATATCAATTATTAGCCAACAGCAATTAACTGCGCTTGTTTATAACAATGCTGTTATAAGTTACACCAGTACGTCCACTTTAAGGTAAGCTGCCTGTTTTTTACGGTATAGGGTGACGGCGTGGTATTGTCGCCGTAAACAATAAATAAGTCGGAAGCCGGCTTATAACGCCATTGCAGGCGTGTGTTAATATTAATATTGTCAATTTGCTCGTTGTATTGTACATAGGTTGTAAAATACAGGTTATTGGTAAAGGTTACATCAACTTTTGGCCCTACCAGCCAAAACGTGTTATGCCCAAACGGCTGCGGCAGCCGCAGGTCATTAAATGAGGTGTTAATTGCAATATTTACATACGGCTGAAAACGATAGCCTATCAAACCTGTAACACTGTTACGCACGCCTTTGTCATAATAACCGCCATGCGATGCTTCCAGCAAATAGGTAAAAACATTTTGCGGTTTAGATACAAACTGAACATCAATAGTATTCCAATTGTGTTCAGACCCGGTTGGTAACAAACCTTTACCAATGTTAGTAGGATCGTAAGGCTTTAACAATCGCACATAATCATTAATACCCGATACCGAAAGTGTTGCCCGGTTGCGGAATGTAATAAGGTACGACAGGATACTTTCATTATCTGTCCGGTGAAATGATTCGTCAAAAAAGTAATTAGATGTAAGCTGAACGCCGTGGCTGAGGATATTTCCCTGCTTAGGGAAAAAATTACGCAGCAGCAGCGGGCTTAGCTTTACATAACCAACACGGGGTACATAACCCACTTCGGCATTGTAGTTTCTGCCTACGTATTCTTCCTGCATGTACAATGTCCAGTACTTGCTTAGGTATTGGAAATGATCAGAAACAACGTAGTCATGCCCGCTTACACCCGGTGTAAATGATTTAAGTGCAAGCACTTTGCCTGTCCAGATATTACTTCGCGACGCCAGGTTAAACTCGGCCCCAATGTTACGGTTATACGCTGTTGAGCCTGTATTGGTACCGGGAATATTAGCTGTAGCATCTTTATTTACAAACAGGAAACCAATATTAGAGCGGTCGAGCACCCGCCTTTGCAAGGTAATAATACCGTAATTTTCAGGCGCTTGTGCCACACTGCCTGAACCTCCTGTTTGGATATCCATAGCTCCTATACGCCAGTCCTTATCCAATTTACCGGTAAGTCGTGCCCCAAAATCTATCGGAACATTTAAGCCTATCCGCCTTGAAAAAAATGGCCTGATATCCGAATAACCAAAATTGGCAAACAAATCACCATTCTCTAAAAAGAACTGCCGCTTTTCGGGGAAGAAAAGTTCATACCTGTTCAGGTTAATTACCTGCTGATCAACGTCCACCTGCGAAAAATCGGGATTAACCGTTAAATCAAGGTTTAGGGACGGCGTAACCGAGATCTTGGCATCTCCCCCTATTTCGTGTTTATATTCGGTTTTAGTATTGTGCTGATAATCTTTAGATAAACCGGTGAGTGCATAAGGAATAATGGATACGTTGCTACTTGCTGTTGGCGGAGCCTCGTCCCAAACCAAAGTACCGGTATATGCCAGTGAAGCTGTAGGAAATTGTCGCGGAATAGGTGTCCAGCTTGATTTTTCGGCAGTTTTGAGATCATTACGGCTAAAGTTGATCCCCCATTCTTTTATGCCTTTTTTATAACGGATACTTTTAAAAGGGATAGATGCTTCCCAGATCCATTTATCCGGATAATTTTTTACGGCCGAGTACCAGCGGTTATCCCAGCTAAGGTCAACCTTGCCGCCTTCATACATACTGCCATCCCATTGGCCACCTGCGGCGTTGGCTCCAAAGCTAAAACCATCGGTCCGTGCATCAAACGGATCCATGAAGATCAAAAAGTTATCATTCTTTACAAAATTGAAATCCCGTTTCAATGATTCGACCATATAAGGGCCAGGCACCGAATTATAATTGATGGCTATGATGTATAGGTTTTTATCATCATAGGTCATCCGAACTTCGGTCTTAACAGTGGCCTTACTGGTATCCATGGGCAATACCATAAAAAAGTCTCCGGCCGAATCAGCCTGCATCCAGGCCTGTTCGTTCATCACACCATCAACATTAATTGCAGAAACAGCCCTGCGGATATGGTACTTATACCCCGCATTCTTCTTTTGTGCAGACGCGTAAAAGCAGGTCATACAGCACAAAATAACTGGCAATATCATTTTTGCAGGAGGCAGGCAGGGGCGTTTAAAGGGCATTAAGATAAGGGTATAGTAAGTTTATTGGTTATGGATTTTAAAACTACATTTTTTAACCAAAATTCAATGCCTTGTATCACATTATTTACTACCGCTATTTGTTTCTTTGCACCAATAATTATCTACCTGCTAATCTGTATCACATTTTGTTAAAAATGTATCAAGCCATCACTCCCATCGTTAAAAATCAAATTATTTTTAAGCAAACCTGTTTTTATCGCAATCGATTGCAAAAAAATACGGAAAACCTCGTTTTTGGGCATTAATACAGCCTTTATTAATGTATTATTTATTTTTTATTAATGCCTCCCTGTTGTTTTGTACCTGAAATTATAAACCAACAACAGTGTTTTTTATGGCTTGCCAGTAGCAGAGCACTGCATTAACCAACTTTTTTAAACCATGTATTACCACGACCCTAACCCACCGTAAGGCATGCCGCTGCATGCGCTATTTAGTACCCTAACCAGGTAATAATCAATTTAACCTTAAAAAATCAACAAAGAGAGACGATATGAAAAAATATAAATACTTACTTATACTTTTCTTCCTTTTCCCGCTTAGTTTGTTAGCCCAGCAAACTACTTTCGGCGGTAAAGTAATAGACTTAACTGATGGGTCGACACTTCCGGGGGTAAGTGTAAAAATTAAAGGCACCAATACAGGTGTTATTACCGATGCAGCAGGTAAGTTCCTGCTTACAATTCCTAATCGCGATGCTGTTTTACAACTGTCGTTTATAGGTTATGCAACCCAGGAAATTGCGGTAAAGGATATTAAGGGTGGCATAATAGCTCTTAAATCGGCCAATAAAACACTTGATGAAGTGGTGGTTGTAGGTTATGGAACGCAAAAAAGAGCTACCATAACCGGCTCCATCGCAACACTTCAAAATAAAGACATTACCACTACAAAAAATGAAAGCGTAATAAACTCGCTAAGCGGTAAAATACCGGGCTTACGGATTGTACAGAGAACGGCTGAGCCGGGAGGGTATGCTAACGATTTTAATATCAGGGGCTATCAGGGCACCCCACTTGTAGTAATTGATGGTGTTATCGGCGGCGATCAATCAACCATTGGCCGTATGGACCCTAATGAAATTGAAAGTATCTCTGTATTAAAAGATGCCGCTGCATCCATATACGGTATGCGCGCTGCTGGGGGAGCTATTTTAATTACTACCAAAAAGGGCTCTAAAAACGGAGCGATCAATATTAATTACTCATTTAATGATGCAATACAAACGTTTTTGGGCATGCCCGAAGGCGTAAGCGCCATAGATTTCATGATGCTGACCAATGAAAAAGTTAAACGTGATTTCACCCAAAACTTTGTGAACAATCAGGCTCCTACATATACCTACGCCAATTTTTTGCCATATCTTAACGGAACACGCAAATCATCAGACTGGATAGATCTGGCGTTCAGGAAAACGGCTAATCAGATAAGTCACAATTTAAATATCGATGGCGGCAATGACAAGATCAGCTATTTCTTCAACTTCGGCTATCAGAAACAGGACGGCGTATTTAAATCAGGCGATTTAAATTACAATAAGTATAATTTCAGATCAAACGTTACTGCCAACATAACCAAAGGCTTAAAGGCACAGGTGCTTACATCGGCCTGGATGGATGAAAAAAACCAACCGTTTACAGATCAGTGGACTATTTATAAGTACACCTGGAACATGAAGCCCATCGACCCGATTTACGCCAATGATAATCCCCTTTATCCTAACCAGATCCCCGGTGGAGATAATATGAACCCGGCCATTGTAACCGACGCAGATAAAGTAGGGTTTAAGCGATTAAGGAATAAGTCAATCACAAGCCAGTTAAATTTAACGTACAACATACCCGGCGTAAGCGGGCTGAGCGCTAAAGCTTTATTTAACATTGATTATGGCGTTGCCGATAACGATTTTATCAGGAGAACATCTAACCTGTATACCTATGACGCGGCAAACGATATCTATAACCCAATTGTAATAAACTCGCCCGCTGGCATAACAAGGCAATATTATACCCATTTAAATACATTAAGCCAGTTAACATTAAATTATAACCATACATTTTTCAATGACCATAATGTGGCCGCTATGTTTACCTACGAGCAGAGCCATGAAACGGCAGATAACTTTGCCGCCTATCGTGATGTTGAAATTCCTATTGATTATTTATTCGGTGGCCTCTCAAATTCAAATATGCAGGGCTATATGGATGGCGGTGCCCTTTCTGACCGCGCACACCGAAGCCTTATCGGCCGTTTTAACTACGACTATAAAGGAAAGTACCTCGTTGAATTCAGCTTCAGGCGGGATGGTACTAACCTCTATCAGCCCGGGCCAGATCAATGGGGCTTTTTCCCCGGTGGATCAGTAGGATGGGTTTTAACCAAAGAAAGCTTTTTCCGCAAACTTGTACCTGAAAATATTTTGTCCAACTTAAAGTTAAGGGCATCGTACGGTCAAACCGGTGATGAAGCCAACGCAGCGGCATTTAGCTATGTTAATGGATACACCTACCCTACCACCAACTCTTATATCTTTGGTCAAAGCGCCGTTAATGGCTCAACACCTAAACTTGGCAATCCGGGTTTAACATGGTCTGTAAATACCATCAAGAACATCGCTCTGGACTTTGGCCTTTTTGGTGGAAAGGTAGATGGCACCATCGAAATTTTCAGAAACGACAGAACAGGATTACCGGCAACGCCTTCAGTAAGCATACCGGGCACTGTAGGAGCAGCTGTACCGCAAATTAACTATAACAGTGATCGTGTGCAAGGCCTTGACTTCAGCCTGGCATATCATAATAAATTTGGACAGGTTGGTTTTAATGTTGCCGGCAATATTGGTACAACCCGTTTACAAAACAGAAACGTGCTTCGTTCACAATCGGGCAATGAATATTTAAACTGGAAAGAAAATCAAACCAACAGGTACCAGAATGTTTGGTGGGGCCCTGAATATGCAGGCCAGTTTACCAACTATAATCAGATCTATAATTATGGGATAAACACAGGTGGCGGCAACAATAACGTTATACCAGGCGATTATTATTATAAAGACTGGAACAACGATGGTGTTATAGATGATAAAGATAACCACCCAATTGCAACAAGCGGTATTCCTTTATACAATTACGGCCTCACCCTTGGCGTAAGCTACAAAGGCTTTGATATGAGCATGGTTTTGCAGGGTGCCGCCGGTGTATATGTACAATACGGTGAACAATTTGCATCGCCGTTGATGTATAACAGGAGTGCGCTTACCCGTTTCCTCGACAGCTGGCATACAGCAGATCCCTCTGCCAATGTTTTTGACCCGAATACCGTGTGGGTACCGGGTTTCTACCCTGCCATGGGTTCGCCTGATGCCCAGGGCACAAAGGCTATACAGAATGCCAGCTATCTGCGTGTAAAATCGCTGGAGTTTGGTTATTCGTTATCGCCAAGCGTATTGAAAGCTATAGGCGTAAAAAAGCTAAGGGTGTTTGCAAACAGCTACAACTTACTAACATTTACCGGGCTTAAAAATTATGATCCGGAACACCAGGGCCCAAGTCCAAGCGATAACGGCGATTTCAGCAGAGCGCAGCTCGGGTACACCTACCCAATGAACAGGACCTTCAACTTTGGAGCAAACGTTTCCTTTTAAACTTATTGAAACATGAAAAGTATCAAGAAATTAATTATAACAATAACTGTTGGAATAGGAGCCACGGTAACCTCCTGCCAAAAGCTGAACATTGCACCCACCAATATCGTTACACCTGATATTATATACAACAGTGAGGCCGGCGTTAAATCTCTTCTGGCCACTATATATGCAAATTTACCCATCGAGGATTTTAAATACAGGCCCGATGGCGGTGATGATAATAATGGTATTCAGCGCCCTGGCTTCAACCCGGGAAACCCCTGGATGAATTTTTATAATACAGGTGCCGTTACAGGTGAAGAAGTTGGCCCATTTGGTGGCATGGACATCGGTGGTGGTTTCGGTTACTGGCCATACGGCGATATCAGAAACGTAAATACCCTGATAGCCGAACTACCTAAACACACAGCATCCCTTACCCAAACAACCGTAAACTCGCTTTTGGGCGAAGCGCATTTTTTGCGGGCTTATTATTATTTTGGTTTGGCCAAGCGTTATGGCGGCGTTCCTATCATAACTGTTCCGCAAGATCCGGGAGCACCGCTGTCAACTTTGCAGGTTCACCGTGATAAAGAACAAGCTACCTGGGATTTCATAGGCTCGGAACTTGACTTAGGGTACCAGATGATGCCCGAAACCAATGATGCAGGCCGAGCAAATAAATATGCTGCTGCTGCATTAAAGTCAAGAGCGATGCTTTACGCGGCATGTATTGCCAAGTACGGCTCAATTAACTTTGTTGACGGGCCTGCCCGCACTCAGGGCTTGGTAGGGATTCCTGCAGATCAGGCAAGCAAATACTTCCAGGCCGCTTTTGATGCCGCTAAATTATTAGAAGGCCACTATTCGCTTTATAACCAAACTTCGTCAGATAAAGTAAAAAACTTCACCGACCTATTTTTAGACGCCAGCAGCAAGGAAAACATTTTTATCAGGCAGTATTCTCTTACCCTTAATGTCAATACCCCTGCCGGTCCGCATAGTTGGGATGCTACCATGTCACCCGGGCGTATGACATCTGGAGGGCTGTCACGTTCATACCCTACATTAGATTTTGTGCAGCTTTGGGGAAATCTGCCTTTAACCAATGGTGACGGCACACCTAAACGCTTCAGCAATCTTATAGATTTAACGCAAGGACTGGAACCCCGGCTTAGGGCAACCGTATATTTCCCTGGCGAAATGCTGAGAGGCATTGCTTTTGATACGCAAAGAGGTATTTATCCATCATTCAACAGTACCGCTGCCGACGAAGTTACCAAAGCGCCAAACTCGCGTACATGGGTCTTGCAAACCGATCCAAACGTACTATACCCAAGTAAGACTGATGCTAACGCAAAACAGGTTATTGGTTTTACCGGCATTTCCAACAATTTGGGCGATGACCAGTTAACCCGCACCGGTTTTTATGTGCGTAAATACATCAACTACAATGCGGCTAAAACCAACGTTGACTTGTACAAAAGCATCCAGCCATGGATTGATCTGCGTTACGGTGAAATATTGCTGAACCGGGCTGAAGCAGCCATGGAGTTAGGAAACGCCGCAGATGCATTGAACGACATCAATCAGTTAAGGGACAGGGCCGGTGCAACACCGTACATTTCTATCGATCTGGACAAAGTTCGTAAAGAAAGGCGCATGGAACTTGCCTTTGAAAACCAATATTACTGGGATTTAAAAAGATGGCGCACAGCCGATGTTGTGCTTGACCGCGCGCACTTTAAAGGCCTGATGCCATACTACATATTTAACGAAAACAAATACATTTTCCTGGCCGAAACCGAGCTTTTTAACCGCGAATATACATTCCAGAAACAGTTTTATTACGAGCCAATTCCGGGTGGTCAAATAAATCAAAACCCGAACCTGCTTCCTAACAACCCTAATTATTAAAATTTAAATTGAAAGACATGAAAAATCTGATTGGCAGAATTTTGGTGGGCATAGCAATACTGGCAAGTTCTGCGTGTACAAAAACAGATAACTACGATGGCCCAAATGCCTCATTGCAAGGCAATATATTATCATCTGAAGGCGGCAACCTGCTTACTTCCGGAGGCAGTACCACTATTAAACTACAACAAATAGGCTGGACAACGCCGCAAACCATTCCGAGTAAATTTGATGGTACTTATGAGGACAGTAAATTATTTAAAGGCGGATATAAAGTTGTACCTACCGGCGGCGCTTTCTGGCCTGTTACTGACACGGTTACGGTTAATATCGACAAAGGTACTAAGCATGATTTTACGGTTACACCTTATATCGTAATCAAAAACTTCAAGCATACCTTAACCGGTACAACGCTTACGCTCACATTTGATATCGATGCACCCATTATTGCCGGCTTGCCAACTATTAAAGATGTGCAACCATATGTAAATACTACCCGGCTGGTAGGTACAGGAGCTTCTATCCGCGATTTTTCTGATTTAAATGCCAAAACTATCAACAAGGCATTTATTGATATGAGTGCGGCCGAAAAAACGATCACGCTTACTATACCTAATCTTATTCCGGGCCGTACCTTTTTTGTACGTGCAGGCGTTCGCCTGAGCGACAGCTTTAACAGCTCAAATTTTTCGGAAATAGTACAGGTAGATATTCCTAAATAAGTTAACCTAAAACCAAAAAGGAAATGAAATTCATAAAAACAAAGATGGCTTGCTCCATCCTAATGATAGGCCTCAGCATTGTGGGGTGTAAAAAAGAAAAATATATTTCACGCGATACTTCGTACCTGAAACCGCCACCGCCGGATACCACCGCACCGCCAGCAGTTGATCCTACGTTGATATCATTTGATAATGCGGATAAAGCAGATGGCTGGCAAACGGTAGGTACGCCAGCAATAGAAACCAGCGGGCAAAAAGAAGGCAAAGGATATTTAAAAAACACCATTGCAAACGGCAGCGATTTCATGCAGTTTATCAAAGACCTGCCTACCCCGCTTGATACCAAACTTACAGCCAATAACGGTCAGTTTAAATTCTGGTGGTATATATCAGATGTATCGTTACTTAAAGCCGATGGTTCAATTGAGATCACCAGCTCGGGCAAATCAGATGATCATGAATCGGCCTGGGATGTGGCTCCACTTATCCCCAGCCTGAAAAACGGTTGGAATGAGGTTGCCCTGAACTTCAGCAAAGCCATTAAGACAGCTGATGGCGGTGCCGATTACTCGGCTATTAACCACTTCCGCATTTTCTTTTTTACTAAAGATAAAGATCACGGAGAGTTGGTTACGGGTATTGACGACCTTGTTTTCAGGGCCGCCCCGGCCCCACCTCCGGTAGTATTTGACAGTGCCGACAAAGCTGATGGCTGGCAAACTGTAGGCACGCCGGCTATAGAAACCAGCGGACAAAAAGAAGGTAAAGGTTATTTAAAGAATACCATCACCAATGGCAACGACTTTATGCAATTCATAAAAGATGTAACTCCTCCGGTTAACACTTCCTTTGCCGCTGCTGATGGTAGGTTCACCTTCTGGTGGTATGTATCAGATGTGTCGTTACTAAAAGCCGATGGCTCTATCGAAATCACCAGTTCGGGTAAATCAGATGATCATGAATCGGCCTGGGATGTAGCACCATTAATACCAACGCTGAAAAATGGATGGAACCAAATTACACTGGACTTCGATAAATCGATTAAAACTGCTGATGGAGGTGCCGATTATACCGCCATTAACCATTTCAGGATCTTCTTCTTTACCCAAAATAAAGATCATGGAGATCTGGTAACAGGCGTCGACGACCTTAAGTTCATATCCAAATAGTTAATCTCAATTTATAACTAATACCCCAAAGCCGGTTGCTGGTAATACCCTGCAACCGGCTTTAATAACAGTAACATCATAATGAATTTAACCGCATTATATAAACCATTAACAATAAAAGCCCTACCTGCCGTGCTTGCCGCAGTATTTGTATTTGCAGGAAACAGTTGTACTAAGGCCCAGGAAAAAAAAGCCGCCGACAGCGCAACCGGGAATCCATTTATCAGGAATATGTACACTGCCGATCCATCTGCTCACGTTTGGAAAGATGGGCGGCTTTACGTTTATGCATCGCACGATATTTTCCCTGCGAGAGGCTGCGATCTGATGGATCAGTACCATGTTTTTTCGACAGACGATATGGTTCACTGGAAAGACCACGGTGAGATCCTTCGCGCGTCGCAGGTATCATGGGGACGTAAAGAAGGCGGTTTTATGTGGGCCCCGGATTGTGCTTATAAAAACGGCACCTATTATTTTTATTTCCCGCACCCGAGCGATACCAAATGGAACGAAAGCTGGAAAATCGGTGTGGCTACCAGCAAAAGCCCGGCAAGCGGCTTCACCGTTCAGGGTTATATAAAAGGGCTCGAATCAATGATTGATCCATGTGTTTTTATTGATGATGACGGGCAAGCCTATTTTTATTACGGCGGCGGCGGCACTTGCAAAGGTGGCAAACTAAAAGATAACATGATGGAGATTGACGGTGCCATGAAAACTATGGAAGGCCTCAAGGATTTCCATGAGGCAAGCTGGGTGCATAAGCGTAATGGCATCTATTACCTGTCGTATTCAGATAACCACGACGTTAATGGTAAGCACAACCGCATGAATTATGCCACCAGTAAAAGCCCGCTTGGCCCCTGGACTTATGGCGGTATTTATATGGACCCAACAGATAGTTATACCAATCATGGCTCTATAGTGGAGTACAAAGGTCAGTGGTATTCATTTTATCATACCAGCGCATTATCACATGAAGACTGGCTAAGATCCATTTGTGTTGATAAGCTTTATTATAATACTGATGGATCTATAAAAATGGTCGAGCCTACATCTTCTAAATAAATAACAAGTTATACCATGTTATTAATCAATACGCTATGAAAAAAACCAGAAGTAATTGTTCCATGACACTATGCGTTGCTGCTATGCTTGCGTTAGCCTTTGGGTGTTCAAAAAAAAGCAATGGCAACGGCGGCGGTGACGTTACACCTGTAGATAAGCCAAAGGATACAATCGACCTTACCCCGTCGCCCATTGGTGATGTGGTAGGCAAAGTAATTGTCGGTTATCAGGGCTGGTTTGCCGCTATCGGCGACGGTTCTCCGATTGATAGATATTGGCATTGGGCTCAAACCTGGGAAGAACAGCCATCTCCAACCAACGTTGCTATCGCATCATGGCCAGATGTGCGCGACTATACCAAAACCTTCCCTACTAAGTATGCCAACCTCAACAACGGTCAGCCTGCCAATGTATTTTCATCCTTTTCAGATCAAACTATTGATGTACAGTTTAAATGGATGAAGCAATACGGTATCGATGGCGCAGCCCTTCAACGGTTTAACCCAAGCGGTCTGGAAGGCCCGGTACGTGATGCTATGGCAGCGAAAACTAAAATAGCAGCCGAAGCAAACGGCGTAAAGTTTTATATTATGTATGATGTAAGCGGCTGGAAGGATATGCAATCGGAAATAAAGACCGACTGGACTAATAAAATGTCTGCCTATACCTCCTCGCCTGCTTATGCCAAGCAAAATGGCAAGCCGGTAGTATGTATCTGGGGCTTTGGTTTCAGCGATGATAACCACCCTTTTACGGCTGCACAATGCCTGGATGTAATCAAATGGTTTAAAAGTAAGGGATGTTATGTTATTGGCGGTGTACCTACTCACTGGCGTACCGAGGATAGCGACTCGCGCCCGGCATTTCTTTCAGCTTATAGTGCACTGGATATGATATCCCCATGGATGGTTGGCCGGATCGGCAACAAAAGCGAATCAGACAACTTTTATGGTTCGGTTAATCGCCCTGACGTTGCTTATTGCAAAGCTCATGGTATAGATTATCAGCCTTGTATTTTACCCGGAGATTTGCAACAGCATCAGCGTGCCCACGGCGATTTTATGTGGCGACAGTTTTTCAACATGCAAAGCGTTGGTGCAAATGGCCTATATATTTCCATGTTTGATGAATATAACGAGGGCAACCAGATAGCCAAAACTGCCGAAAGCCAGGATTTTGTGCCGGCAGGCTCATCATTTGTTACCCTTGATGAAGACGGTACAGCTTGCTCTGCCGATTATTATCTGAGGCTTACAGGAGATGGTGCAAAGATGTTTAAGGGGTTGATCCCGCTAACGCCAACAAGACCTACACCGGTTAAATAGTACAACAGACTTATTATAACGAAACAGCCGCTTTTTCCAATGGGTAAAGCGGCTGTTTATATTTAATAAGCGTCATTGCGAGGCACGAAGCAATCCCCGATTGGCAGATTCTCTCTGTATAGTTAGGGATTGCTTCGTGCCTCGCAATGACGGTCTTGTATAATATTTAGTTTAATTAATACTCTCCAACATCTTAATATACAACTCAATACCTTCCCTGATCTCATCCACATAAACAAACTCATCGGCAGTATGTGAACGTGCAGAATCGCCGGGGCCAACTTTTATGGATGGAATATCAAGTAATGATTGGTCGGACGTGGTTGGTGAACCGTAAGTGGTACGACCGAGTGCTATGCCAGCCTGAACTATGGGGTGCTCTTTTGGGATAGATGATGGTTTTAACCTGATGGAACGTGGTTTTACATCGCTTGCAACATGTTCACGGATGATCTCTAATACTTCCTCATTACGGTAAGCATCGGTAACACGCACATCAACAGTATAAACACAGCTGGCAGGTACCACGTTATGTTGTGAACCGGCGTTGATAATGGTGACAGACATTTTTATCGGCCCAAAAACTTCTGATTCTTTCGGGAATTTAAACGAGCGGAACCACTCAATATCAGTTAAGGCCTTGTAAATAGCGTTCTCCCCTTCTTCGCGGGCGGCATGACCTGCACGGCCATGAGCGGTACAATCCAACACCATCAAACCACGTTCGGCAATGGCTAACTGCATCAGCGTTGGCTCACCCACAATACCAAAAGATAATTGCCCTAATTCGGGGATGATCAGCTCCAGACCGTTCACGCCTGAGATCTCCTCTTCGGCAGTAGTGGCTAAGCAAAAATTGTATTTCAGGTTTTCCTTATCATGAAAGTACAGGAATACCGCTATAAGCGAAACAAGACAGCCTCCGGCATCATTGCTGCCAAGGCCATATAATTTACCATCTTCAATTTTGGCATCGTACGGGTCACGAGTATAACCCGAATTGGGTTTAACAGTATCGTGATGTGAGTTAAGCAGGATAGTTTCTTTTGCCGGATCGAAATGTTTGTTCCAAGCCCAGATGTTATTTAGTTTACGATGAGTAGTTACTCCGTGCGATTGCAGAAATTCGTTGATCAGATCGGCTGTGCGGTCTTCCTCTTTACTAAACGACGGTATGGATATCAGTTGCTGCAGTAAGGTTACTGCCAGTTGAAATAAATTGCTTGTTTCAGTCATAAATTTAAGGGTCGTCCCTTGTAATGAACGGGCAAAATTAATACTTTTTATTCACGTGGATGAAATACATTTCCTGAACATTAACCGGGCGTGATAGATTTACCATTAATTTAACACCTGATTAACGCGAAGGTTACATGCCATCTGCACATCTGTAATTTGCACATCGAAAAATTCACTCATCTTCCATTTTTGAATGCTTACGTGTATCGTTCATCGTGATGTACAGGATCAACGAAAGCGCGATGCAAACAGTTACATACCAGTAAAACCACTGCGCATGGTGTTCATTTTTGAACCACAAGGCAATATACTCGGCAGTACCCCCAAATAACGATACGGCTATAGCATAAGGGAAGCCCACTCCAAGCGCACGCACATTAGCCGGAAAAAGTTCAGCCTTAACAACCGCGTTGATAGAGGTGTAACCACTTACGATGATCAGCGCGCAAAGGATCAGCGCAAATGCAACCCATACATCTTTGGTATGACTTAGCAAGGTCATAATAGGGATAGTGCAAAGCGTGCCCAGTATTCCAAAACCAATAAGCAGTGGTTTACGGCCAATTTTATCTGATAGTAAGCCGAATAAAGGTTGTATCACCATAAATACAGCTAATGTTAAGGTTGAGATGAGCGTAGCGGCACTTTTGCTAAAGCCTGAGGTGTTAACCAAAAACTTTTGCATATAGGTAGTGAACGTATAAAAGGCCAGCGTACCGCCAATGGTTAAGCCTATTACCGTAAAAACCGCTTTAGGGTGCTGCGTTAACGCTTTTATAGTACCATTCAGGGCATTGGGTTTGGTTCCCTCCTTTTCAAACGATGCAGACTCCTGTAAGCTCCGCCGTAAATACATGGTGGTAACGGCCAGTACTGCCCCTATACCAAAGGGAATGCGCCAGCCCCAGTCGTGCAATTGTTTTTCTGATAAAAATGCCCTCTGCAACAAAACCAACACGCCCAGCGCAAGCAACTGCCCCATAATGAGTGTTACATACTGAAAGCTCGAATAAAAACCGCGATGCTTTTTTGTGGCCATTTCGCTTAAGTATGTGGCGCTGGTACCGTACTCGCCACCAACACTCAAGCCCTGGATAATACGGGCCAAAACCAGCAATATAGGCGCGGCCACGCCAATAGATTTATAGCCCGGCGTTATGGCAATGATGAGAGAGCCAACACTCATCAACAATACAGAAAACGTGAGCGCGGTTTTACGGCCGCGTTTATCAGCAAAGGTACCCATCACCCAGCCGCCTATTGGCCGCATTAAAAAGCCGATGGCGAAAATACCTGCCGTGTTTAATAGCTGTACGGTTTGATTATCCGAGGGAAAAAAAGCATCTGAAAAATAAAGGGAAAAGGCTGTATAAGCATACCAGTCGTACCATTCAACCAAATTACCCAGCGATCCCCCAATGATGGATTTGATGCGCCCACCCGTGGTTTGGGGTAATGGTGATTTTATTTCATTCATAGGTTTGGCAGATATTGTTGGTTTCCGTAATATTAGGAATTTTAAAATAGAGGTACAATACCAATATAATAACCGGCATATTTACTTTAATAAAACTTAATCAACCTAATCTAACCCTATCAACCACTCACCGAACATGCTTTTCACCGAAGATTTTTTGCATTACATATGGAAGTTCAGGCTATTTGAGCGCGAAAACCTGCAAACTGTAGATGGTGAAGAACTGGAGATCTTTTCGGCAGGACTACATAATTCAGATTCGGGCCCTGATTTCCACAATGCCAGGATCCGCATTGGCGAAACGGTTTGGGCCGGGAATGTAGAAGTGCACCTTTCTGCTTCCGACTGGCAAAAGCACGGACATACACATGACGGTGCTTATGATAACGTGATTCTGCATGTAGTTTATCACAATGATGTGCCGCTGTTTCTGCCAAGCGGGCGCAAAGTCCCAACACTTGAGCTGCAAAACCGTATCAGTGAAGAGCTTTACAATAAATACCATAAACTGGTTTTCGGCAATCAAACTTTTATTCCCTGCGAAGCAGGCATAGCAACCGTTGATGGTCTCACCATGCAAAACTGGCTTACCCGTGTACTTGTTGAACGGATGGAAAAACGATCGGCCAATGTAGCGGCAGCTTTGGCACTTAACAAAGGCGATTGGGAGAAAACTTTTTACCAATTTTTAGCAGCAAACTTTGGCTTTAAAGTAAACGCCCTGCCGTTTGAGCTGATGGCAAAATCACTGCCTCAGCTTACCCTCGCCAAAAACAAAAACAACGCTATGCAAATAGAGGCGCTGATATTTGGGCAGGCAGGCTTTTTGGAGGGTGAGTTTAAAGATGAATATCCTTTGAAACTTCAAAAGGAATACAGCTATCTCAGCAAAAAATACAACCTTAAACCGATAGAGAACCATTTGTGGAAGTTTATGCGGCTAAGGCCTCAAAATTTTCCGACAATCAGGCTGGCGCAGTTTGCGGCGCTTATAGTACAATCAAGCCACCTGTTATCCAAAATACTGGAAATTAAAGAAGTAAAAGCCCTGCGTGGTTTGTTCACAGAGATCAAAGTGAATGATTACTGGGAAGATCATTACCGCTTTGATGTACAATCCAAGCCATCGTCAAAAAGTATGGGCGATGGATCTGTTGATATTTTGCTGCTTAATACCGTGGCCTTGTTCCTGTTCAGTTATGGCAAACAGCATCAGCAGCAATATTATATTAGTCGCAGTCTTAAATTATTAGAAAATTTACCGGCCGAAAAAAACAATATTATCGCCGATTTTGTTAACTTAGGAGTGAAAATTGATACTGCGTTTGAATCACAGGCATTGCTTGAGTTAAAAAATAATTACTGTAACTATAAGAAATGCCTGCAATGCGGCGTTGGTAATAAGATACTAAAACTGGCCTGACACCATGCTACAGCGAATACTCACTTTTTTTGAACGGTACTCTTTTGGCGTATGCACCTATCTTGGCGAGCGTTTTAATATTTCTATCTCCAAGATCCGGCTTTTCTTTATCTACTCCTCGTTCCTGGCGGTAGGTTTTCCGCTCATATTTTATTTCTTTGCTGGTATTGTATTGGATATCAGGAATTTCATCAAACGCAAACATACCGGGGTTACTGATCTTTAACCGCTGACTTTTTTTGATTACGTTGATTTCGCTGATTTTTGTTTTATGGATTTCACTGATTGCTTTTTGATTTCACCGATTTCGGATTGGGGACACCTATATCATTCATTAAACCAGTTTACCCGTTTTTACGGCATCCTGTAGGTTCCGCACTTTAAATTTGGGGGTATAGCAGTATTGGGCCAGCTGCTTAACCCACGTGGTGTTGTAGCCAAACATCAATTTTATCATCTTTACCCGGGTTGAGCCTTTGGGATAGCCGTATTTATACCAGCTGAATTTGGACGGATCGACATTAAACTCTTCGGCAAAATCGGCAAGAAAAAGATCTATCTCAATATCAAAAATATCCAGATCAAGATCGATACTGGTATCGAGGCTCAGGCTGTGTGGGTCAACCTTGTGGATCTTATACCTGTTGCAATAATCAACAATAAATTCTTTTAAGGGTGGCAGTATCTCTTCCATTTAAACGAATATTAATTTGACCATTTAAGTTATGAGACGTAGCTTTTGAAATAAGGTTGCATACAAATTTACTTTATTTTTAAATCCCTTAAATTGAGCTCAATAGTTAATAAATGTTAAATTTTTATTGCTGCTTAACGACCCTTTATGCTGCTAAAATCAACCCGATGTATTATTATTGCACCAGGTAAACCAGATACTTCAAATGAACCTAAAAGTAATTGCCTTTGATGCCGATGATACCCTTTGGGTAAACGAACCTTACTTTCAAGCTACTGAGGAAAGGTTTTGCAGTCTGCTCGAAAATTTTTCGCCGCAGCATACCATTTCCAAAGAGCTTTTTAAGGTTGAAGTTGATAACCTGCCGCTTTATGGTTATGGGATAAAAGGCTACATCCTGAGCATGATTGAGGCAGCGCTAAGTATTTCCGAAAAAAACATCAGTGTTGAGGTAGTTGAAACGATACTGCAATATGGCAAGGATATGCTTAACCAACCGATAGAAATCCTAAATGACGTAGAGCATGTATTATCTTCATTAAAAGACCATTACAGGCTGGTGGTAGCTACCAAAGGCGACCTGCTTGACCAGGAGCGCAAACTCAAAAAATCCGGACTGGCACATTACTTTCACCACATCGAGATCATGAGCGATAAAAAGGAAGATGATTATATCAAGCTGATCAAACACCTTGATATCAATCCCGAAGAATTTATGATGATCGGTAACTCCCTAAAATCAGATGTGATGCCGGTGATCAATATTGGCGGGCATGCTGTTCACGTACCTTTTCATACCACCTGGGCGCATGAACACGTGGAGACCGTTTTAACTCACGAAAATTTTAAACAGGCTGATAAGATCAGCGAGGTGCTGGAGTTTGTTATGAAGTCCTAAGCTCCAAGCCGGAAGTCTCGAGTATTAAGTTTAAAGTCAATTTACTCTGCTCATTACTTTCGACTAAAAACTTAGAACTTAAGACTTCCGACTTAAGACTCTAAATACTTTTCTCCATCACTATCAGTTCAATATGCTGTTTAGCATCGCCGAAACGTCCATGGGCGTGAAAAGGCTGAATTTCGCCGGTTGGTCTGTAGCCCCGGCGCTCGTACCAGCTTATAAGTTCAAAACGGGTGCTGATCACTGTCATCGTTAGCGTATGGCAATTATGTTTACGTGCGTAAACTTCGGCTTCTTCAATTAAGGCACGCCCTACACCTTTATTTTGCAGCATTGGCGATACACTAAACATCCCTACATACAGCTTCGGATACCTGATCTCAAGATAAACTGTGCCGGTTATATAGCCATCCTCATCGGTATGTTTTAAAATGATGATATTTTCATCATTCATATAAGTGGTAAGTGTTTCTTCATCAATGCGAAGCCCTCCAATTAAATCGGCTTCGGTTGTCCATCCTTTTTTGGAGCTTTCGCCACGGTAAGCACTATTCACTAAAACGTTAAGTTCAGGAACATCAACAACGGTGGCTTGAGTTATTACAGGCATATGCTTAATTTAAGGACGCCAAATGTAGTATTTGCAAACTTTAAATAAAAGAACAAGGCATAATTTTAAAGCCTGCGCAGTTATATCAAATGACATTAAAAAATCCATTCGTTTTAAAACCAAGCTGTATATTTAATAGTTAATAACACATCTGTTTATATTAAACCCAGCCATGGCTTTTATAGATTATTACAAAGTATTAGAGCTTGATAAAAATGCATCCGAAAAGGATATTAAAAATGCATACCGCAAGCTGGCCCGCAAGTATCACCCCGACCTTAACCCTAACGATGAAGAGGCCAACAAAAAGTTTCAGCAGTTAAACGAGGCGAATGAAGTATTAAGCGACCCGGAAAAGCGAAAGAAATACGACAAATATGGCGAAAACTGGCAGCATGGCGAAGCGTACGAACAACAGGCACGCCAACAGCCCGGCGGGCAAGGCGGTGGCTTTGGTGGGTATGGCGGCTTCGGCGGTGCAGAGGGATTTGGAAGTACTGAAGGTTTTGGAAGTGAAGATTTTTCGGATTTCTTTCAGTCGATGTTTGGCGGTGCCGGAAGTGCGCGCGGAGGCAGACAGGCAAAATTCCGCGGGCAGGATTATAATGCCTCGTTGAGCTTAAATCTTCGCGATGTACTTGAAACACATAAGCAAACGCTCACCGTTAACGGCAAAAATATCCGCATCACTATACCCGCAGGTATCGAGAACGGGCAAACCATTAAAATAGCCGGTCATGGCGCTCCGGGCGTAAACGGCGGCCCTGCCGGCGACTTGTATATTCAGTTTAACGTTGCCCCTGACGCCGGCTTTAAACGTGATGGGAACAATTTATATACCACGTCAAAACTTGACCTATACACTGCTATTTTGGGCGGTGAAATAACTGCTGATACATTAAACGGCAAGGTTAAAGTGAAAGTAAGCCCGGAAACACAAAATGGCACCAAAGTAAAGCTGAAGGGCAAAGGTATGCCTGTTTATAAAAAAGAGAATGAATTTGGCGACCTATACCTGACCTACGACATCCAAACTCCAACCAACCTTACCGAAAAACAAAAGCAACTGTTTGAAGAACTGGCCAAATCATCAGCCTAAATTAAACGCATTATGAAAACAGCAGAGTTAATAGCCGCAAACGATTTTTGTGTATACCATAATGTTGAATACACCTTTATTACTTCATTACATGAAGCGGGCCTGGTTGAAATTACTATCATCAATGAAACCACCTTCATCCCACAAACCGAACTCCAAAAGCTGGAAAAGCTGATCAGTCTGCACGAACTGGATATCAATATAGCAGGTATTGAAGCTATCTCTCACTTGCTTGAACGGATCGAAAAACTACAGGAAGATATGAAGTATTTGAAAAACAGGCTGAGGTTGTATGAGGATTGATTCCCCCCTTAGGAGAAAGAAATATAACGCGTCATTGCGAGGTACGAAGCAATCCCCAAGAGGCAGAGCAGCTATACAAATCTCTCTGTACAGTTTGGGATTGCTTCGTACCTCGCAATGACGCTATTTTAATTAATTGCAGAAAAGCTGCCGCCACTACACCAAATACTTATTCATCATCCGCTCACTTATGATATTAGCTTCATCAATAACCGGTTCAGGGTATCCCATTGATTTGAGAATGGCGATGCCGTTTGTATTTTTAAGCAAGCCTTGTTTCAGAATATAATCAAACACCAGCACCCGCCCGTCTTTCGACTCTGAGAATGAATACACAACAAAGTCCTCATCCAGCAGTTCGGCCAATTCAAGGTCATGGGTTGAAACAAACACAAAATTCTGATTAGCTGTAATATATGACAGAACTGATTTTGCTGCCGCGATGCGCTCAATGGTGTTGGTACCCCTGAAAATTTCATCAATGATCACCAGGCTTTTTATCTCTTCCTTTTTAGCGCTGTTATCGAGGATATTTAAAATTGCCGATGCCTGTGCCTGAAAATAGCTCTTTTGTTCATCAATATTATCGCTGGTTTTTATACTGGTTTGTATTTTCAGCAACGGCGCTTTGTAAGCCTTTGCACAACTTGTAAATATAGTTTGGGACAACAGCGTGTTTATACCCAGCGCTTTAATAAATGTAGTTTTACCAGCCATGTTAGATCCGGTGATCAATGCTCCCCTATCGGCATCCGTTGTATAAAGCGAATTGCTTACACAATTGATTACCAGTGGATGAAAAAGTTCAGTAACCTCTATCCTTTCCTCACCTTCCGTAAACTCCGGCTTCGCATACGCAGGCAACCCGTCACGTACAGATTGTATTGCTATCAATGTATCGGCCCGGCCAATAAATTCATACACCACTTTTATATCATTACGATATTTACTTACCTGTGTCAACGATGAACTGTATGTACCCGGCTCAATTACAAAAAGCAACTTAAATAACCGGAAAATTTCATAACTAATTTGGCTTGTACTATTTACAAAGCCACTTTCTATGCTCACAAACTTAAGCGCCCGTTTTAGTCCTGTTAAGTTGGTAAGAGACTGTTTTACCTCCGGTACCTGACCAAATTTCCCGCTTTTTACCAAGGCCACCGCAACTTTATGCATAACCAGCATTTGAGGTAGTGCCTGGGTATAAGAAGAAATTCCCCTACGGTTAGTGATATGTATAACAATGTTGTAAGCAAACAACAGCACTAAAAATATGACACTAAAAATATTGGGAATAGCAATTAATGATATAAGGGTTGCCAAAATCAGAAACGGAGAAACTCTGATATAAAAGTTCACTACAGGTGATAATACCGGCTCATGTACTTTAAGAAAAAGATCAGCGATAAAATAGGCATCAGGATGGTTAAGCCTGGATAATTCAACCTCTATCAATTCCCGCCCGGGAATATCCATATTAAGGTCCTCAATACTATTATCAAGGTCATGCAAAGCATCGATATCGGTTATAGGATGGTGCAGCAAATTAAACAGGTATTGTTTACCGGGTTTGCTGTTCGTTCTGTCAATGTAGTTGAAAACATTGATCAGATCGAGGTCATTTGCAGTTTGAGTTGAAAGCTTATTTTTATTTTCTGCCGAATTTAAGTAGATACTGATCAACTCAAAATTTCGGCGCGCATTAACAGGCTTACCCCACTTACCTTTAATTTTCACCAATCGTTTTTTAGCCCAACGTAACCTATCATAATATGACTTTATATAAAACGCCCCGCTTATAATAAGAACAATTATTGCAAAAAAGACAAAGTAATACATGCCTAAAAATATAAATTTTAATTAAACCAACCTATCTGTCACCAGTCATAATTATGTATTACAATTCAGGTATTAACTAAAATTTACAACCATGAAATTGATCAGATTTTCAATAATAGCTTTTGTGATGATGTTTTCATTTCAGTTTGCGAAAGCTCAAAGCATAAGTATACATGCACATTTTGGACATCCATATCACCGGGTAGTTTACACAAGGGGATATTATGCAAGGCAGGTTTATTATGGACGTGATGTTTATTACGGGCGTCCGCATTACTACGCATCACGATATTATGATGCGCCCGTATATCGCCACAGATATTATCGTGTTAATCATTACTACAGACACTGGTAAAGTAAACAAGAAGCCCCCGGGATTATCCCAGGGGCTTCCTGTTTTAATCATGGCTGGCCGCATCACGGGCCATCTCAACAATTACTTCATCAAGGCGTTCAAGTTCTGTTATCATATAATCAAGTATCTCAACATCGGCAGGGTTATCTTTTAACAGTCCTGCAAGTCCTTTTAAATTGGCAACCGGGCTGCGCATATAGTGCGACTGTTTCCAGGCCATATTTTTTATGCGGTTAATATGATTATGAATCCGTTCGTAAGCAACTTTCAGGTTATTTTCGATATTCTTTCTTTCGGTGATATCGTAAAGGGCCAGCATCAGGCCTAATATATTATCATGACTGTCTGTTATAGGGAATAAGCGCACATAAAACCAGCATTTTGAGCCATCTGCCTGAACATAGTCCACTTCATAGCTTACATTTTGACCGTTTAAAACCTGTTGGTTAAATTCAACAAATTGCGGAAACCGCTCGGGCGGAAAAAAATCGGCAAGCTTATCTCCATTTTGAGGATCATGGTTAAACTGGCCCCTTACAAATGCTACAGCTTTATGATTAAATGCTAAAACCTTAAGATCTTTATCAAACAGGGCATAAGCGGTGTCGGTTGTGTTTAAAATGGTTTGCAGGTTTGCCTCCGATTTTTGAAGCAATTCTTCCGACCGGAGTTTTTCGGTGATATCATTAGCAATTGAAAGCCTCACCAGGCGTCCCTCATATATGATATCCTGGCCAAAGATCTGAACGTTTATCATCGATCCATTTTTTTTTCGATGGAGTGTAGTCATTGTATTGCCCCACAAAGGCGCCTCTTCGGCGTACCCTCTATACATTTCAGCCCATTCTTCTGGAGGTCTTACATCCTTGATAGTCATGCTTAAAAATTCCTCGGCTGTATAACCATAGTGTTTGGTAGCCGCATGGTTTACCGCAATTATCGATAGGTCATTTTTGGCTATCATCCACATAGGTAATGGATTGCTATCAAAAAGAAGCTTATATTTTTGTTCAGATAACCGCAGTTCCTCTTCAATTTTCTTCCTCTCGGTTATATCTATCATCGAGCCGATAATGGTTGGTTCATCATCAATTTTTGCCCTTGTACCGTAAAATTCAACCCAATTGTTTGAACCATCTTTACAGCGTCCCATCACCTCATAATTCACACTTTCAACTTCGCCCGAAAGCCTGGCCCTTACATGTTCGGTAGTTGTGGCCTTATATTGATCGCTGATAATAACATCAACGGACGAAACTCCAATTAATTCATGAGGTTCATAACCAAAAACATGTGCAAACCTCGGGTTAACATAAATAAACGTACCTTTTTGAACTATGTAAACCCCAACCATTGATTTTTCGGCCAGCGTGCGGAATTTAAGTTCGGCCTCTTTAAGTCCGGCCTCCATAATTTTACGGCTTGTAATATCACGAGCTATCACCAGTACGCTATCTTTGGTAAATCTTTTCACGTTGATCTCCACGTCAAAAACCTGCCCGTTTTTCTTTACAAAACGGCGTTCTTTCATAACTGCATTATGCAAATCATCCGGACCAAGCGTTACCGGTTCGGCCTTCAAATTTTCAGGATCAATGATCTGTGTTGCCTTAAGCTGCAGCAATTCTTCGCGGTTATAGCCGGTCATCCTGCACATACTGGCATTTACTTCGGTAAAACGTCCTTCAAAGTCAATTACATATATGGCATCGGAGGCATGCTCAATAAGGGAACGATATTTTTCTTCGCTGACCTCAAGTTTAACAACCGTATTAACAAGTTCAGAAGCATGATGATGCATTCGTTCGGTAAGGGCAGTATTAAGATCGATGATCCTGTTTTCGGCTTCAAGCCTCTTTTTTTCAAAGTAGTTGAGCAAAATCAGGGCGATGCCTGATATTACTATATAAACTAACGTATTTAACAGCCAGTTTCTTTGCAGCAGATTAAAAACAAGCATGATAAGCAGGCTTATGATAACAATAATCTTGTTTTTCTGCGGATAGTTCATTCAAATAATATAATAAGCAAAGGCCTGCGTAAAACGACTATCTAATTTTTCAACAAAACCGATTTAGGTGAGCAAAGGTAAATTACAACTAATCTGTTAATAACGGGAATCATCTGTGAAATAATATAAAAATGCTGGCAACCTATTTTAACTTGTCCTTAAAAAAAGCATGCAATGCCTGCTGCGTAAACGCCGACAAAACAAGTTCCCCACTTATGGCAGCACGTTGTTTAAGTAAATCATCCCAATCGGCCGTGCCTTCCCAAAGTACCTGCTTTAAATGGGCAAGTGCTGCCGGGTTATATAAAGCCAGCTTTTGTGCAAGTTCAGATACAGCCGCGTCAAGACCAGGGAGATCTTCATACACTTCATTATACAAACCATTTTGCTTTGCCCATTGAGCAGTTTGAAAATCAGCAGTCCTGATGCTAAGTTGAGAAAATGCAGGCAACCCCGTTTTGCGGATCACTGCAGGAGCAATTACAAAAGGGCCAATACCAATAGTAAGCTCACTTAACTTTACTGATGCCGCTTCGCTGGCCAGGCAGTAGTCGGCAGCAGCAGCAAGGCCAACGCCTCCTCCCACTGCTTTTCCCTGTACCCTTGCGATAATTATTTTAGGACATTTACGGCAAGCGCTGATTACGTTGGCAAACCCTTCAAAAAATGACGTACCGGTGTCCTTATCTTTAATTTGTAACAACTCATCAAAACTTGCACCTGCACAAAAAGTACGGTCGCCCCCGCTCTTTAAAACAATAACCTTTGTTTTTGGATCGCTACCGGCGCTGGATATGGCTTCGGCAAGCTGTTTTAATAATGCCGATGGCAATGAATTTTGTGCCGGATGATAAAAACTAATGATTGCTATCCCACCCGTTTCGTTTATAATGGATACATTTCCGTTTTCGGCAGACATATTTTATGGTTTATATCAGGTTTTGAGGCCAATATCAGAAGTATTTAGGTAAGCCGCAATTTTGAGCCGAAATAACACGTGTTTATTTTTGAAGCAACGGCAACTCAAAATAAAAAGTAGCACCTTCGCCCAATTCACTTTCAACGCCTATATCGCCTTTATGGTTGTTAATAATCTCGGCCGAGATATAAAGTCCCATGCCAAGCCCGCTCGCCATAAATTTCTTGTCCTCGACACGATAAAACCGCTCAAAGATATGCTCAATTTGCCCGGCCGACAGGCCGATGCCAAAGTCGGTGACAGATACACGCACTTTTCCGTTTACGCTTGCGGTTTTAATGATGATCTTCTTATTATCGGTTGAATATTTTACAGAGTTATTAATGAAATTTACAAGTACCTGCTCCAGGCGTCCGGCATTGCCATCTACATAAAAGTTGCTTTCTGATTTATTAATAAAATCAAATTCGGGATAAAGATGAACAGCGCTTTCAAGGGTCAGCGATACCAAATCGCGAAGATTTACTTCTGCCATGGCGTATTCAAGCCTGCCAGCATGTATTTTGCTCACATCAAGCAAATCGTTTACCAGCCGCTGAAGTTTGTTTAGAGCCCCGCTTGCCTTTTCAACATATTGCTTCACCATTGGAGGGACTTCCTCCCTTTTATAAACCGTGATAAGCTGCAAGTAACCTTTCAGGCTGGTTAAAGGCGTTTTAAGTTCATGACTGGCAACACCAATAAATTCGTCTTTTAAATCAAGCTGCTTTTTCTGTTCTTCAATATCAGTAGCGGTACCAACCCAAAAAAGGATTTCTCCGGTATCGTCTCTTAAAGGTACTGCCCGGTTAAGGTGCCAGCGATAAGTATTATCCCAGCGCAGGTACCTGTTCTCCAACTCAAAAACACTTCCGTTTTTTAAAGAATCCAGGTAAACATCCATCGTTTTCTGCAAATCATCGGGGTGCACAATCTGTTGCCAGCCCCAGCCTGCTGTTTCGCCATACCGCCTGCCCGTATAATCAAACCAACGCTGGTTGTAAAAATTTACTTCTCCACCGGGCAGGTTTGTCCATGTCATTTGAGGTATGTTATTAGCCAGCAGCTTAAAGTGCTCGCGGCTGATCAGCAAATCGCTGGTGCGCTCTCTTACTGTGTCTTCAAGTTCATTATTTAGCCTTTCGGCAATATTTTGAGCTTCCTCAAGCTGATCATTCTTTATTTTCAGCTCCCATTCCGTTTCCTTTTGAGCAGTTAAATCGGTTAAAATCAAGCTTAACGCTGTTCCTTCATCAAGATCAAGGGTAGTACATGACAGCAAACAGGGCGTTAATTTACCATCCAGGCTTGATAGCAAGATCTCACCTTTACAGTCGTTGTTCCAGCCATCTTTTATTACTTCCTCATATTTTCCTGCGGATACCTCTGCAATGAAATTATCAAAATAAATGCCGATCACTTTTTCAAGCGGCTCATTAACCATTGCCGCAAAGCGCGAATTACTATATAAAATAATTCCTTTGCGGTTAAGGGTAACAGCCCCTTCGTTCATTTTTTCAATAAAAACCCGGTAGGTTTGATCAGCTGTTTTTAGCGTGTAAAGCTGGTGCCCTTCATCACCCTTAACCACAAGCGCATCAACCTGACCGCTGCGAATGGCATCAATGGTATCATTGGCTTCTTCTAACTGAAAACGCAACTCATTATTTTCGGCCAGCAACTGCTCATATGTATATTTAACTGACTCCATGATCAACTTTCTGAATATATACCAAGCCCTTTCAAAACTTTGGGAGTATCTGACATATCTCCTATAAGTTTCCTTTCAATGCCAGGAGATTTTTTGATAAGCAATGGCAGTGCTACAATCTGCTCAGCTTCGGCTATTAGCGGCTGTTGATAAACATCAATTATTTCCAGCTCGTAATTAGCTTTTATATGTTGTTCACAAATATTTTTAAGATTAGTAATAGCCCGGATAGAATTAGGCGATGCTCCAATCACAAATAAACGCAATCGAAAAAGTTGGTTTTCCCCTTCACTTAAATTATTATCGGCATTTAAAGGCGATTGGTTTTGCTCCGTCATTTATTTATTATTTACAGGCCTGATGTTTAATCCAACCAATACTTTCTCTTCGTTACTTAAATCGCCTATTATTTTGCGAATCGGTTCAGGCACTTTCCTTACTAATGTCGGAACAGCAAAAATCTGATCACCCTCCGCCAATTGTGGCTGCTGCAGTAAGTCAATTACTTCAATAACATATTGACCTTTTAAATGTTCTTCACAATATTTTTTAAGATTGGTAAGCGCAGTAACGGATTTTGCCGTTTTCCCTGCCACATACAATCTTAATTCATACTTTATAGCTTCTTCCAGTTCCATTACTTTTTACTTTTTGATTTACTTTTAGGAGCATCGGCATTACCACGGCGGATATTTGTTATCTCCTGCCTGTTTTTTTCAATGATGTCCTGTTTTAACTCTTCTTCAAGGTACATTTTATTCAGTTCTTCCTCGGCCGATTCAAACTCAGCCTGCAGGTTTGCAATTTTCGATTCGAGCATCATCCGCCTGCGCAGTATCTCTTTATCCTTGCGGGTTACGGCAAAGTCCCTGAGCGCCACGCCTGTTTTTTCTTTTAGCTTTTGTGCCTCACGTGCCGATCCGGTAAGCACCCCTTCAGGGCCAAGGTATACATCAACCAGGTTCAAGCCATTATCAGTTATTGTAAACTCACGCACTTGATTCGAGTGGCTCATCCCACGAGATTTCATAATGTACAAGCCCCTGTTGCGTTCGCCGTTCGACTCAATATCCCTCACAAGCAACCAGGCATCAACTAATGATGACACACCCTCATCAGTTTGTTCGCTTACAATTGTATTAAGGCTAAGCGCAGTGAACATAACGGTGATCTGCTCGTCCTGTAAAAAATCAATCAGCCTGATAAGCATGGATTTCACCTCACTTACCGAGCCTACTGTGATGAGATTTGTGATTGGATCAAGGATCACAGCTGCGGGTTTAAACCTTTTAATAATCTTATAAATAGCAACAAGGTGCATTTCAAGTCCGTAAAGTGTAGGACGCGAGGCGTGAAATTTAAGCAAGCCACTATCAACGTGTTTTTTCAGATCGATATTGATTGATCCCATATTCCGGATGATCTGCTTTGGAGATTCCTCGAACGCAAAATAAAGACACCGCTTTTTATTGCGGCAAACTTCGTTGGCAAAACTGGCTGCGATACTTGTTTTACCGGTACCTGCCGTGCCCGAAACCAAAATACTGCTTCCCTCGAAAAAGCCTTTGCCTCCAAACATACTGTCAAGCGAGGGAATACCTGAAGAAATCCGCTTTGATGACACCTCCTTTTCAAGTTTTAAAGAAGTAACCGGTAGTACTGAAATGCCTTCTTCGTCAATTAAAAACGGATACTCATTAGTACCATGCTGCGAGCCACGATATTTTACTACACGCAAACGACGGGTTGAGATTTGATTGATGACCCTGTGATCAAGCAATATCACGCAATCAGAAACATACTCCTCAAGTCCCTGGCGTGTCAGTGAAACTCCGTCGCCCTTTTCGCCTGTGATAACAGCTGTAACGCCTTTATCTTTTAAAAAATTAAAAAGCCTTCTCAATTCGGCACGAAGTATAACCTGATTTGACAAACCAGAAAAAAGGTTCTCCAGCGTATCCAAAACCACCCTTTTGGCCCCAATACTATCAATAGCATAACCTAAACGAATAAATAACCCTTCCAGGTCATATTCGCCGGTTTCTTCAATCTCGCTGCGGTCAATATGCACGTGATCAAGCCTGATCTTTTTATCATCCTGAAGTTTTCGCAAATCAAATCCAAGCGAGGCAACGTTAGATGCCAGTTCATCTGCTTTCTCTTCAAAAGCCATAAATACGCCGGGTTCATTAAACTCGGTAGCACCCCTGACTATAAACTCAAGTGACATCAATGTTTTACCGCACCCTGCCTCACCACATATTAGTGTAGGCCTCCCTTTTGGTATACCACCACCTGTTATTTCATCTAAACCAGTAATGCCAGTAGGGGTTTTAGGCAATTGTTCAAATGTTGTTAACTGTTGTTTTTTTTGCAATTTGGTCATATAAATCTGATCTGTTTAAGCTGCCTGTATACCATAACCATCAAGCATACAGGTTTTTGTTTTTATTGGTAAGGTAATAGTGATACCGGTAAAATTGTTTTGTTTTTTTGATTTCCAAACTGTAAAAAATTAAAAACAATATCAAACTATTAATGCTAATAATACGAATAAATAAAACATATCAATTAAAACAACAACAACCTATATCTCTAAAAGTAAACTTAAACATTTATACACGTTTCTTGTTTCCATAAACAACATTTAGAATAGGCAGCTGCTGTTAAGGGTACCTGAACAAAATCGTTTTGTAAAACTTAAAATGAAATACAAACCCCGCTTGTGTTTAGTATTTTCAACCATTATGGATTATATTTATATGTTTTATCCGTACAATGAATAATTCCACAAACCTGCATCCACAATTAAACGAGGATATTTTCCGTATTCTGATTAAGGAGTCCCCTACTCCTGTTGCTTTGTATATGGGTGAAGGTATGGAGATCAGGATAGCCAACAAGGCTATTATTGATATTTGGGGTAAAGGTGAAGATGTAATTGGCCGCACTTATTTCAACTTGTTGCCCGAGCTTGAAGCGCAGGGCTTCCATGCTATATTATTAAACGTGTATAAAAGCGGCATCGCTTACGAGGGTAAAGAAGAAAAAGTTGATCTTTTAATTAACGGCAACATCGAAGAGTTTTATTTCAACTTTACTTTTAAACCACTGCATAATGACAAAGGCGAAGTTTGGGGGATACTTAACACGGCAGCCGATGTTACCGAACTGGTAACTACGCGTCAAAAACTTGCCAAAAGTGAACAACGCTTTCAATTTGCCCTGCAGGCTGCCGAGCTTGGCACCTGGGATTTAAACCCCAAATTGCAAACTGTAATATGGGACGAGCGCTGCAAAGAGCTATGCGGTTTTCAAAAAAACGACGAAATACAATATACCGATTTGTTGAAATTTGTGCACCCGGAAGATGCACAACGATTACGCGCCGCAGTAATACAGGCATACAACCCGGCAAGCGGCGGTAACTATGATGTAATTGTGCGCTCTATTGACCATGCCGGGCATTTAAAATACTGGATCCATCTTAAAGGAAAGGCCTATTTTAATAATAACGACGAACCCATCCGTTTTGCCGGAACTGTGCAGGATATAACCCGCGAAATATTGGACAAGCAGGAGCAACAAAAACTGCTTGCATTAATTGATAATACTGCCGATATGATTGCAGTAGGCAGCATGGATGGCAATGTTACCTATATCAACAAAACTACTTATGCGCTTTTAGGTATCGGGAGCGCAAAAGAAGCTCTGATACCTGGCGTTGAATATTTTCCAAATGATGAGTCGGGCAAGGTAAATAACCAGATAATACCTTCCGTACAACAACATGGCAAGTGGGAAGGTGAAATGCATTACCGGCATTTTAAAACAGGCGAAAACATTTCTGTATATGTTAGCTGTTTCAGGATTGATGACCCTTTGAATGGCTTACCCATTGGTATGGCTTCTGTAGCCCGCGACCTTCGCCCCGAAAAAGCGGCAAGAAACGAACAATACAAGCTGCTGTCACTCATTAATCATAGTTCAGATTTTGTAAGTCTTTCGGACCTTGATGGTAATGTGACCTATGTAAACACAGCCGGGCAAAAAATGCTGGGTATTAAAGGCATCAATGAGCACAAAAGACATAATAGCGAATTCCTAATGCCTGATGAGCTTAGTAAGCTAAAGGATAAGGTAAATACCACTTTGATGAATGAAGGCCGGTGGAGTGGAGAAATAGTTTACCGCCATTTTCAAACCGGAGAGGCCATACCTGTATACGGTACCACTATGCTGGTTTACGATGCCGTAACAGGATTGCCGCAGGGCCGGGCTTCAATTGCCCGGGATATGCGACGAGAAATAGCCGATAAAAAAGCCCTTACCGATAGTGAGCAATTGCTCAAAAGCATTACAAATGCATCGCCTACGGCGCTTTGGATGGCAGATACCGAAGGTAATATTACCTATGTAAACCAAACCTGGATTGATTGGACGGGCATTAAATTCAACGATAATTTGAGGGCCGGATGGACCATTGCCATTTTAGAAGACGACCGGGCCCGGGCTGTCGAAAAGTTTTTAGCAGATTTAAATGCGCGCCGGTTTTACGAAGTTGATTTTAGAATTACACGCCGGGATGGTGAAATAAGATGGTGCATAGCAACTGGTAATCCGCTATATAACCAACGGGGGGAGTTTACCGGATATGTAGGTGCCTGTACAGACGTTACCGATAAAACACTTGCCGAACGTGAAGTACAATTACGAAACAGGGAACTCAATGACCAGATCAGGCAGTTTGAGTTTGTTACCGATTTTATGCCTGTACAGCTTTGGACAGCACGTACAGATGGCGAGCTTGACTATGTTAACCGGCGGGCTGTAGATTATTTTGGTATTGCTGCAAGCGAGATAGCCGGCCCCGACTGGCTTAACGGAATTCATCCCGACGACAGGGACGATTGCATTGAAGCCTGGACCAATGCAGTAAATACCGGAAGCGTTTATCAATGCGAATTCAGATTAAAAGATAAAGACCAGAATTACAAATGGCACCTGGCCAGGGCTTTACCTTTTATCATTGACGGACAAATCATTAAATGGTTTGGTACTAATACAGATATTGATGAGCAGAAACAGCTTCAACGCCAAAAAGATGATTTTTTAGGTATCGCCAGTCACGAATTAAAAACTCCTGTAACCAGCATAAAAGCTTATGCCCAGGTGCTCGGTGCCATGCTTACTAAAGAAGGTGAGCATAAAAAGGCCGAAATGGTGCTCAGGATGGATGCCCAGGTTAACCGCCTTACCAATCTCATCGGCGATTTACTTGACGTTACTAAAATCAACTCGGGCAGGCTGCAGTTTAATAAAACATGGTTCGATTTTAATGAAGCCGTGCAGGAAACCGTTGAAGACCTCCAGCATACCACCCAAAAACATAAGCTTGTACAAACCTATTCCCAAACAGGCAAAATCTACTCAGACAAAGATCGTATAAGTCAGGTTATTACAAATCTTATTACAAACGCTATCAAGTATTCACCGCATACCGATACCATTATTATCACTACCAGCCGCCAAAACAATGAAGCCATTGTTTGTATACAGGATTTTGGCATTGGCATACCCAACGATAAAAAGGACCGGGTGTTTGAACAGTTTTATCGGGTAAGTGGAAATAAGCAGCATACTTTCCCCGGTTTGGGGTTAGGATTATACATCTCTTCAGAAATTATCAAGCGCGAAGGCGGCAGAATGTGGGTAAACAGCATTGAAGGCAAAGGGTCTACTTTTTGCTTTGCATTACCTGTAGATGATACCAACAGTTAATTTTTTACCGGGTCATTTACGTTTAGGTTAGTTTATCATAAATAATTTCAGAGGGTTTAACCAAGCCCTCACGCCTAACATGAACGCAAAGAATAAAAAAATCATGATTGCAGATGACGATCCCGGTATTGTTGATGCAGTGGAAATGCTGCTTGAATTTGAAGGCTACGAGGTAACATCAACCGTTGACGGTTTAACAGTGCTGGAAATGAAAGAAGATTTGCCCGACCTGTTATTGCTGGATATATGGATGAGCGGTGAAGACGGCCGCGATATCTGTAAAAAGTTTAAGGAAGATAAATTAACCCGCAACATTCCTGTTATCATGATATCGGCAAGCCACGATGTGCGCGAATCTGCCATGATAGCTGGTGCCAATGATTTTTTGGCCAAACCATTTGATATGAACGACCTGTTAAAAAAGGTTGCCTATTTTACCCAAAAGCAAAACGCAGAATAACAACAAGCTTCATTGATCAACTAAATAAATTTTACCCCTCCTCGGGATGAGCCCTGGCGGCGGCCGTCTCATCCGGCCGCCGATTCATCCCGTTGTATCAGGTAAAATATTTAAAGTAATTGATCTTTAAACTACTTGAAGTGTAACTAAAATACAAAAACATTAACCCATAAGCTATGTTATTTATTATAACAAAACTCAATAGCTATGGGAATTTTACAGCACATACAGCACCAGATCTCCGCGTTGAATGATCTGATTAAAATAAATAACGACAGGGTTGCCGGTTATCAAAAAGCCACCGAAACAACCGACGAAGCCGGCTTGAATTTACTTTTCAATGAATATATTGATCAAAGCAAAAGTTACGTTAATGAAATACGTGATTACATTCACGTATTAGGCGGCGACCCAGCAGAGGGCACTACCCTTTCGGGTAAATTTTATCATGCCTGGATGGATGTTAAAGCAGTTTTTGTTAATAAAGACAGGCATTCAATATTATCAGATTGTGAATATGGCGAGGATGTAGCCAAAAAAGCTTACCGCGCCGCTCTTGATGATAAGGAGTTGATATGGGAAGATGAGCAAGTTGTGAATTTGCTTAACAGCCATTTGGAAGGATTAAAAAAAGCGCATGATACCGTTAAATCTCTCAGGGACGCGGTCAATGTCTAATTAATTTTGCAGTACAAACAGATGAATAAATCAAATCAATCATTTTTTTCGGCATGCCGCGTGCCTGATCAATACACAAAGGTTACCTGCACTCAAGACAAAGTAATTTATACGCTGTCGCAATTAAAACAAGCTACGGTAGCTGATATTACTTTGAAATTAGGAGAGCTTGAACCTGCAGTAAATGCCTTCACACACGAAAAAAACACAATTGAAGTTCTTGATTATCTTTTTGAGCGGGGAATGGTGAAGATCACCAGGCAAAACGGCGAATTAAACTACAACCTGGTTAACGCTTAATCAGGTTGTAATTTATTGTCGCCTGTTACATTCCCGGTGCAAGCGGTTTTGCCGATACTATGCTATCAACCACAAAAACGCTTACTCCCCGCCATGGCAGCGTATGCAGATATTCTTTATAATGAAGCTCTAAAAATGAGCCTGCATTGCTGCTTAGTTGCTTAGCAACTTTTTCATCGGTTACAGAAAACATAAATTCGTTGGATCCAATGGTACCACCGGTTGCCTGGGTACGTATCCCGCTTTGAATAAGCCGGCCCTCGTAGGTCTTAAAAATATAGCCTTTCTTTACAAAATAATTCATCGTGCCGGCTTTTGTTCCCTCTCCAAAAACAAAATAATACCGGTACGAAAAAAATCCAACTATAATCAGCAGTAATATAAAAGTGATAATGAACTTAGTTTTTGTTTTCATTGAAGATTTTATTTGCTAACTAAGCTACAAAAACTTAACAGCTAAGCAAATATTTATCTACCCCACCAGGACTCGTTTAGTTTGCTTGCTTATCTCCCTCTTTAATTTTTGTAAGGCTAACCTTCCTGAATGATTCTACTAAAAAATGCACCAGCCCTGTTAGGTTAAATGGCGGATCATTGGTTGTTAGCGTAAGCTTATCTTTATTGTTTTCAAAATCGATATCCAGGTAATAGTTAGGTGCATCTGTAACCTGGCTGGCCTGCTTCCAATCGTACATTTTTTTTAATTCGCTATGTTTTAGCCAATAATTCAGGCTATCAAGTTGCAGCCTTGTAAGCTTGCCTGCATAATCTCCTTTGTAAGGCTCAGCAAATTCACCGCCTTTTAAACGATAAGTGCCATCCGCCCAAATATTGATCAATAATTGCGGACAATTACCATAGCAGGTTGAAGATAAAAAACGAAGTTTTGAAAATTTGATGCCGCTATCGAAACTGGCTTTGTAGTTTTTAAACTGCAGCGGGGGGCGACCGGCCAATTTTATTGCATTATCATTTACAGCCTTGATGGTTAGTTTTTTCCCGTCAAAATAGTTGATGATGAATTTAGAAATATCGATATGCTGTTGTTTGAAATTATCGGCACTTGTAGTATACGTGTCAATTATTTTAAGTGTATCGTGTTCTATTTTGTATTTATTTTCATGTTTCTTAAACCCATCGAAATTAAAATAGGCCTTGCCTTCACCAAAATAAATATAACCAAGGTCTTCGTTGAGCCATTCTTCAGATTCAACGGTAGCATGCTGTGCCAATGCCGAACTGCACAGAACGGTAAAAGATAAAAGAAGCAGTAATATGCTTTTCATGTAAACTAAACTTACAAACTCAAATAATATTGGGTTAGCGATTCAAAATCATCAAACTTATTATCGTAGTCATCGGTATTGCCAAAACCATAACTAACAAACGTAAAAGGAATACCCGCAAGCCTTGTTTGTTCAGCATCGCCATTAGTGTCGCCTATATAAACCGGGCTTTGTAACTTATGCTTATCCATAAGCAGGTGCATGTTATGGTTTTTGGGCATTTGATTAGTGCCATACGCCATGCTATCTGTAATAACCTCGTTAATGCCCGCCCAGGTTAAAAACAATGGAATAATGCCAACTGCGCAATTACTTAATACAAAAAGCTTGTATTTATTTGCCAGTTGCTTCAAACCTTCGGTAACCCCCTTGTACATAATCCCCCCGCTGGTGGGTAATATTTCACGCCTTACCTGGTTTACTGCATTGTACACTTCCATTCCTTTTTCTTCATCAAATTCGGGCAGTAAAACACGGGTAAGTTTTTTACCGTCCATGCCAATTACATGCAGCAGCTCATCTCGTTTTATTGTTCTTTGAATATCAAGCTTTTGAAATATCAGGTTCCATGATTCGGCGTAGGTGTCAACGGCGTCCCAAAGGGTGCCGTCCATATCAAAAATGAGACTGTCGGGTTTCTGCATTAGCTAAAATTATGTTTTTCGCTAAGATGAAAAATTAACGGCAATTAATGTTCATGTTTTCTTCATTATTAATCCTCACCTTAGCAGTGTGATAAGGTTAACGCGGGTCGGCTTAGCAGGAGGCTGAGCCCGCAAAGAACCCCCGCCTCTCGGCGGGGGTTTCTTTTTTTAGCTGGAAGGCCCAAGTTCAAAACCTTGATTCCTAACGATAACAATTCTGAATTCTTCTGCTTAAGACTTGCGACTTAAAACTAAAGACTTATCCCATCCCCTACTTTGTAAACCTCATGAAACCTGATGCCTTGCTTGTCAAAATGCTTTTTGTAAGCAGCATAACGCTGAATAATGAAAAAATCTTTGGCATACCCGTCATGCACAGGAAAGATCTGTTTTGGATGCAGTTCATCGGCAAAGGCGGCAATTGTTGGCTCATTGGTAAAAGGGGCCATGGTTACCATGATAAGTAATTCGATCCCCTTAAAATTCAATAATTTATCTTCCATAGAATCAACCGGGTGCAATACTTTATTATTGATCAGGAAGCCTGTCATTTGAGGCAAAGGATTATCCATGATCAGCTCATGCCTAACCGGGAAAGCCTGTAGTTTAAATGGCCCTGCTTTGTGAGTACCTTCTTCAAGGAGCGTATATTTTAAATTGATCTTCTCCAGTTCCTTACCTACCTGCGAGTTTGTAATAACTTCCGCTCCGCTTAAATCAACAATACTCTTTAAAATGTCGATATCAAAATGATCAGGATGAATATGTGTGATCACAATAGCTTTCACATCGCTAAACATTTGAGGCGTAACTAAACCCTCAGCAAACGAAAACTTTCCCGGATCAAATAACAGCTGATAACCATCGAGTTCAAATAGCAGGCACGAATGCAGGTATTTTGATATTTTCATAAGCAGAGGTTTAATTCCTAAAGATACACAGGAAAGGCTTATGAAGTTTTAGAAAATATGTTTATTCGCTTCTTTAACAAGCGATGAAATAATAAAGCGTCATCACTTTACGAAGCAGTCATAAGTTATACCGGGCTAACATGCAAACCGGAGATTGCTCCGTACCTCTCTCTGACGCAATCGAGCACCCTACAGCAATTCTGTAGCCAGATTAGCCAGCTCGCTTCTCTCGCCTTTTTGCAGCGTAATGTGCGCATAAAGCGGATGTCCTTTGGCTTTATCTATTAAATATGACAATCCGTTACTTTCTGCATCAAGATATGGGGTATCTATCTGGTAAATATCTCCAGTAAATACAAATTTGCTGTTTTCGCCGGCACGGGATATGATAGTTTTTACTTCATGCGGGGTGAGGTTTTGTGCTTCGTCAACAATAAAAAAGATCTTACTAAGCGTACGTCCACGGATGAAAGCCAGCGGCGCTATCGAGATTTTATCGTTGTTAACCAACTCATCAATTTTGGCCTGCATCTTTTCATCGTCGGCAAACTGATCTTTAATGAATTTCAGGTTATCCCATATCGGGGCCATGTAAGGATCAATTTTTGATTTGATATCACCAGGTAAAAAACCAATATCTTTATTACTTAAGGGAACTATGGGGCGGGTTACAAAAATCTGCCGGTAATATTTTCGCTGTTCAAGGGCACTGGCCAGGGCTAACAACGTTTTACCAGTACCCGCGTTGCCTTGTATAGTTACCAATTTAATATCCGGGTGCAACAAAGCATGAATAGCAAATGACTGCTCCATATTACGCGGAAAAATATTTAGCACGGGCTGTTCAGTAACTTTTTCCAATTGCCTTGTTTGCGAATTGTAAAAACCTACCGTATCACCCTTTTTTCCTTTTAATACATAGAAATGATTATTTGTATAAGATGCTACCTTTAAATTTTCGGCAGGTACGTTCTCGTTTTTGTTAAGCGTAGCAATAAGCTTTTCGGTCACCTTATCCACGTCTGTTTTGCCGGTATATAACTCTTCCAGGTTTTTGATCTTACCTGTTTCATAATCTTCGGCATGCAGGTTAAGGGCTTTGGCTTTAAGGCGCAAACAAATATCCTTTGATACAAGCACCACTTTTTTTCCGGGATTTTCTTCCTGTAAACCGAGGGCTGCATTCAAGATACGATGATCTGTTTTATCCGAGCCAAAAATCTGCTCGGCATCCTGTCCGGTAGTTTTAGTATCCATAGCAACTTTAAAGCTGCCTTTGGTTTTGCCGTTAAGCGGAATCCACTCATTAATGAGCCCATTGTGCGATAGATCATCCATAAGCCGGATAAAGCTTCTGGCCTCGAAGTTGCGGGTATCGTTACCGTTTTTTTTGTTGTCGAGCTCCTCCAGCACCTGAATTGGTATAGCTACATCATGCTCTTGAAAGTTTTGAAATGCGTTGTGATCATACAAGATCACGGAAGTATCTAAAACAAATATTTTTTTTTTCTGGTTACGCTGGCCGTCCTTCATATCCGTCTAAAATAACGATTTTAACGTTTGAAGAAAAATTTCTCCACAAACAAAAAAACCTGTAAAAGCGAAAACGGGAGTCATCTCTTGCGATTTGAACTCCCGTTTCCAAACTGTTGCTTAACCGTAGTTGCCCAACAGCATCAAGTTTTGTGTATCTTTAACCGACATGATCTTTATCCTTTGCTCTCACGAGCGGTGGACTATCCTCAATGTCACCGGTTTCTGTTGTTTCCCTCCGTAGAGTTCTTCTCCTTAATTCCGGTACCTCCTTTAACCACTTTCTTTTTTCTAAAAGCTTTCGCTTTCTTCATTTTTTCTTGTGGCTCAGGGACTTTCCTTGATCTTTAGTTCCCCCGAAGGTTCACCCGATTCAATTTCTGTTTTCCTGAAAGGCTATCAAAGTACGTCGTTCTTGATGATTTCAATATCGGGACATTAACCGGTTTTGGCAAATATTTTCGATTGTTTTTATTAACAGGTTATCAACCTAAAAGAGCCAGTTATCCACAACGCGTGAATTACCAATTTTAAGTATAAATACTGTTAATCAGGCAAATAAACTCCAGGGTTATTAACATTATCCTTTTTCAACACCACTTGTAAAAATCCACATATACACGGCGATAAAAAAAGCGCAAAATCAATAAAGCGTTAAATTTTCTCTGTTAAATGCCGCCAATATCGCTTAGGAATATGGCGTACATGAAGCCTGGTATTTTTGCGCGACACGATGTTTACACTGTTAAAATAGTTTTTCCAAAGGTTTTGATAAATACCTTCATCTTCGCCATACGCTGCTATAACATCAACCGGTTTATTCAACTCATCAAAATCCATTTCTATAAATTGCGTATCATGAAGATCATAATACAAACCATAATTTCTTTTGATATCGAAAATCATCCATTTCTGATCGGCATACCTGCTTTTAAAATGTTTGATAAGTAATGGCAGCACATTAAAATCAGGTTCTATTGCCGCATAAAAGGTACCGTCATTTAGTTTCTGAAATCTGATAAAGGCTTCCATCCGGTGCTTTTCGCGCCTAACCATTTTTAAAATCTCCGAAAGGCGCATCACATATCTATTTCCATAATCCTCTTCAATATTCTGCTCACTGTCAAAAACATGACGAATAAAACCAAGTACATTGCAATCTTCGCCGGCAATTTCGGCCATGTGGCTGATATAAAGACGCTGAACTCCCGCTGCGGAAAGCTTTTTGCGCAACCCACTTAATACCCGGCGTGCCCGTCCCTCGTCAGTAACAACAGGAATCACCTCTTCAAACAAAGCATTATTGCGCCACTCCCCTTTCAATAATTTCACAGGATACAGTTTCCGCTCGTAAATCTCAAACACGGCAGTAAGCAAGCCCTCAAACGTTCCGTCGTAAACCAGTGTATGCATCTTCAAAACAGGTTAAGTTGAGTTTGTGTATTTTTAATGTATTTACTTTGAGATTGGGCCATGATAAATTGCTTGATATTCTGCCCGGTTAAATCGCGCCGTTCAAACTCATTGCTTTTACAGGTAATAAAGTACCGGGCCCTGTTAATGGCCACTCCTATTGATTTTAATTGCTCCCAGCCCAACCCGGCAAACTTACGTGCAGCAACTATTTTTTGTGCTGATAACAAACCGATACCCGGAACGCGAAGAATCAGCTGCAAGTCAGCTTTATTAATATCGATCGGAAAAACCTGCATATTGCGAATTGCCCAACTTAGCTTAGGGTCAATATCCAGATCAAGAAGCGGATTTTGATTATTTACTATTTCGTTTACATGAAACCCATAAAAACGCATAAGCCAATCGGCCTGGTAAAGGCGGTTTTCGCGCACCAACGGAACGGCAGTATTCAAGGCAGGCAAACGCTGATCTGCCAAAACCGGCACATATCCTGAATAATAAACGCGCTTTAAATTGAAATTTTTATAAAAATAATTGGCCGATTGCAATACCTGCTGATCACTTTCGCGTGTGGCACCTACTATTACTTGAGTACTTTGCCCTGCAGGCGCAAACATCGGGGCGTTTTTGAAGAGTTTTTTTTCTTCTGTATTCTGAATGATCTCCTTTTTCAAAAACTGCATTGGGTCAATCATATCCTGCCTGTTTTTATCAGGTGCCAATAGCTTTAATCCCGCCTCGGTAGGCATTTCCAAATTCACGCTAAGCCTGTCAGCATATAAGCCTGCTTCACGCATTAACTCTTCACTTGCACCAGGAATAGATTTTAAATGAATATATCCGTTAAAGTTATGCTCCGTTCGAAGTTTTTTTGCTACCCGAACCAATCGCTCCATAGTATAATCCGCATCTTTAAAAATGCCGGAGCTCAAAAACAATCCTTCTATATAATTACGCCGATAAAAATTAATGGTAAGATCAACCACTTCCTGCACTGTAAACGCGGCCCGCTTGATATCATTGTTTTTACGGGATACGCAATAGGCACAGTCAAATATGCAATGATTGGTAAGCAGGATCTTCAGCAACGACACACAGCGTCCATCCTCTGTATAGCTATGACAGATTCCATTACTGGCATTACCCAGGCCCTTGTCCTTGTTTTTCCTGTTGCTCCCGCTCGAGGCGCATGACACATCATATTTAGCCGCATCGGCCAAAATATTGAGCTTTTCCGTTATCCTTTCCACATTCATATCAAATCAAAAATACTAATAATTTTAGCAAATAGCGATTTGAATGGAAATTTTTTTATTTAATAATTTAATATCCTGTCCACGATATAACAATGTAAGTAAAGCGTCTAAATGTTCTTAAGTCAGATCTGGGCAAACACTATGCCTTCTTAGGAGTTAACTATTAAAACAAAGATTAAACTCATGGAAAAATTATATACAGCTGTGGTAACAGCAAAGGGCGGCCGCGAAGGCCATATTAAATCAGAAGATGGTGTAATAGACCTTGAACTTAAGCTACCTGAAGCTCTTGGCGGCGAAGATGGCTATGCCAATCCGGAGTTATTATTTGCGGGTGCGTGGGGAGCTTGCTACTTAGGGGCCTTAGGCTCTGTTGGTAAAAGGGATAATATAGATGTAACACAAGCTACAGTTGACGTGCATATTTCATTCAACAAAGAGAGCGAAGCGGCTTTCGCGCTTTCGGCCGAACTGCATGTACACATTCCGGGGGTAGATTGGGATATCGCTCAAAAAATGGCTGATGCCGCGCACCGGGCCTGCCCATATTCAAAAGCTACAAGAAACAACATTGAAGTTAAAGTACTGGCAGACTAAGTAGTTATTAATAAAAAAAAGCCGCCCCTAACGGGGCGGCCTTCAAACCAAACTAACTACTTTATGAAAACAGTCTTTAATTATTTTACAGCAATTTCTCTTGTTTGAGATTTTGCATCTTCTTTTTTTGCTATAGTAAGCTTCAAAATACCATCAGCATAATCGGCATCAATTTTTGATTGATCTGCGCTTTCGGGCAAGGTGAACGACCTTACAAATGAATTGTAGCTATATTCACGTTTGCTAAATTTCTTGCCTTCTTCAACGTTTTCGGCTTTCTTTTCAGCTGCTACACTTAACACATTTTTGTCAAGATTGATCTTAAAATCTTCTTTCTTTAAACCAGGAACAGCCAATTCAACATGAAATTCGTTTTCTGTTTCTGCAATGTTCACTGCAGGTACGCGGGCAATTAATTTGTCGCTTAAAAACGAATCATTGATCAGTGAATCAAATACATCACTAAAAAATGGGTTAGCTGAAGTATTTTTAAGGCCGTTGTTAAATTTTACTAATGTCATTTTTATATCCTCCTAAAGTTTTGTTTTTTATTAACTTCGTAACCTATTGATCAACTGCTGTACCAACGGCAAAAAAGCCTAAAACGAGCGACAAAAAGTCATCAATAATGTTTTTGGGCAGACAAAATGACTGAAAATGACTGAAAAACTTACTGATTATAAATATAAAACGTCTATTCCTATCCGTTTTTCGGATATTGATTCATTCGGGCACGTAAACAACGCCGTATACCTTACCTATTTTGAAATAGCCCGTATTGGTTACTGGAAGGAAATTATTAACTGGGATTGGAGCACTACCGGCATTATCCTGGGCCGGTCGGAGATCAACTACCTTAAACCTTTAACTGTTCAGGACAATATTGCCTGTTACGTACGTACCATACGGATAGGTAACAGCAGTTTTGATATGATGCATGTATTGGTAAAGATAACCCCGAATGGAGAGGAAATAGTAACTACCGGTAAAACTGTTTGCATCAGTTACGATTACTCAGCCAACAAATCGGTGCCTATTCCATCTTCTGAAAGGCATCGGATGATCAATTACGATGAGCCAAGATTGATTTTGAATACGAATTAAATATTAGATGTATAAATTTCAAATGTGCATATCTGCACATTTGAAATTGCATTATTCTTATATATCTAATTTCCGAACACTTGCACATTTGAAACCTGCACATCTATAATCAGCACATCTGATTAAAATATTTTCCCCGGGTTCAAGATTCCTTCAGGGTCAAATACTTGTTTTATCCCCCTCCAAAGCGCAAAATGAACATCCGAAAATTTTATCGGCATGAAATCTTTTTGCACCAAACCGATTCCATGTTCGCCAGACAAAGTACCACCAAGTGATACTGTAAGCTCAAATATTTCCCGGATACCGAATTTCAACTTATTGTTCCAGTCCTCATCGCTCATGTTAGCCTTGATAATATTTACGTGCAAGTTCCCATCGCCTGCATGACCATAACACACTGATTCAAAGCCATATTTAACCCCGGTTTCTTTTATTCCTTTAATTAACTGCGGCAGCGCAGCGCGGGGAACAACCGTATCTTCTTCTTTATAAACTGAATTTGATTTCACTGATACCGCCATTGTACGCCTTAAACGCCAAAGCTCCTCTTTTTGCGCAGCCGAATCGGCAAATAACACATCGCGGCAGTCAAACTCTTCAAGTACGGTATTTATCTTTTCGCAGTCAGCAAAAATAACATCCTGGTTTGTACCATCTACTTCTATCAGCAAAAAAGCTTCGATGCCATCCTGCAGATCAAAAGCAATATCATCATGCTCCTTAACCCACTCCACGCCTCTCCGCTCCATAAACTCCAATGCAGAGGGAATGATCCCAGCCCTGAATATAGCAGAAACAGCTGCGCAAGCTATTTCATTGGTTGGAAACGAAGCCAGCATTAGTGCATCTATAGTTGGAGCCGGGATAAGCTTTACCACTATCTTAGTCACAATACCCAGCGTACCTTCCGATCCAATCATGAGTTGGGTTAAATTATAACCAGACGCGTATTTAAGCGTATTTGCGCCGGTCCAGATGATCTCGCCGGAAGTTAAAGCCACCTGCAGGTTCAGCACATACTCTCTTATTGTTCCGTATTTAACAACGCGTGGGCCTCCCGAACCGTGTGAAACGTTCCCACCTATAAAGCAACTGCCCTTACTCGCCGGATCAACCGGATATAACAACCCTTCGGCAGCTACCTGGTTCATAAACTCTTCGGTAATAACACCCGGTTCAACAGTGGCCTGCAGGTTCTGCGTATCAATATCCAGTACCCTGTTAAAGCGTTCCATAGCTATCAGCAAGCCGCCATTTACAGGCAATGCGCCGCCGCTTAAACCGGTGCCAGCGCCCCGCGGTGTTACCGGGATTAAATTTTCATTGCAGATTTTTAACAATGCAGCAACTTCCTCAGGAGTTTGCGGACGGGCTACTACTTCAGGATAATAAACCAGGTCTTCGGTTTCATCATGACTGTATTTTTCAAGACCTTCGTCACTGGTTAAAACATTGCTATCGCCCACTACGGCGATGATAGCTTCTAATATTTGAGCTGATATCTTATTGAATTCCATAATCAGGATTTCTTATAGTTAATAATAACAGCAGAATGAGCAACCTTGCCGCTTAAGGGCGGTGTAAGTTTTTTTATGGTAACCTCAATGCTTTCTACAAAAGGATATTTCTTTTTTACACGGTCAATAATTGCCCGACCAACGGTTTCAATCAATTTACGCGGATGTTTCATCTCTTCACATACAATAATATACACGCGCTCATAGTCAACAGTTTTATTTAAATCATCTTCCAGCAAATCGCCGGGAGGCACAAAACCTACATTTACATCAACTAAAAAGCGGCAACCTATTTTTTGTTCTTCGGGATAAAATCCATGGTACGCGAAAAATTCGGCACCCTGCAAGGCTATATTGATCATGTTCAAAAGTAATAAAAGCCGTATCTAAATCTCATCCCCGGTGAAAAGACTTTTAAAATTTTCTGTTGATACCCCAGATTTTCAAGTACAAAAATATTTTTTCACCAAAAACATGCTTTAAACCATTTAAACCTACTTTTTGCAATAAAGCGGCTTTACATATCAAAAAACAGCATTTTTGGCTTGCTTTTACCGAAGGTAAATGCTTTATATTTGCTCACCAACTATAACGTTATGGCCAAAACAGATCTGTACGAAGCTCCTGATTATTATCTGTTAGATGAGTTGCTAACCGACGAACATAAACTGATCCGCTCATCAGTTCGTGACTGGGTGAAGAAGGAATTAAGCCCTATAATTGAAGATTATGCTCAAAAAGCTGAATTCCCTTCACAGTTATTAAGAGGCCTTGCCGAAATTGGCGCTTTTGGCCCTACAATACCAGTTGAATACGGAGGTGCGGGTTTAGATTATACGGCCTACGGCATTATCATGCAGGAATTGGAACGCGGTGATTCGGGCATTCGATCTACAGCATCTGTCCAGGGATCGCTGGTGATGTACCCTATTTATGCCTATGGGAGCGAAGAACAGCGTAAAAAATATCTTCCCAAACTGGCCAGCGGCGAATTAATGGGATGTTTTGGCCTTACCGAGCCCGATCACGGTTCAAACCCCGGGGGTATGACCACTAATATTAAAGACGCAGGAGATCACTATATCCTTAACGGTGCTAAAATGTGGATCTCTAATTCGCCTTTTGCTGATATTGCCGTTGTTTGGGCTAAAGACGAGGAGGGTAAAATTCGCGGAGTGATCGTAGAACGCGGTATGGAAGGTTTCACTACTCCTGCTACGCACAATAAATGGTCATTAAGGGCATCGGCAACCGGCGAACTTGTTTTTGACCACGTTAAAATACCAAAGGAAAACCTGCTACCCAACGTATCCGGCATTAAAGGCCCGCTGGGATGTTTAAATCAGGCCCGTTTCGGTATTGCCTGGGGTGCATTGGGTGCTGCTATGGATTGTTATGATACAGCTCTCCGTTACACGAAAGAGCGTGAGCAATTTGGCCGGCCTATTGCCGGTTTTCAACTTCAGCAAAAAAAACTGGCCGAAATGATAACCGAGATCACGAAAGGCCAGCTATTGGTTTGGCGTTTAGGCACGCTCAAAAATGAGAACAGGGCAACCCCCGCTCAAATATCAATGGCGAAACGAAACAGTGTTGAAACAGCTATTACTATTGCGCGCGAAGCAAGACAAATGCTTGGAGGTATGGGAATTACCGGCGAATATCCTATAATGAGGCATATGATGAACCTGGAGTCGGTGATAACCTATGAAGGCACCCATGACATACATTTACTTATTACAGGAATGGACGTTACCGGGCTCGATGCTTTTAAATAGCAGATAATCAATACATTTTAACTTTCAGTAAATTGCGTGTTATTCTGACACAAAAGTATTGTTCGTTATAATTATGAACATTATATTTGTTGCGTAAACACTTAATTTTGGCGCCCCCCTATAGCCCTGTTAGTTTAAACAAACTGTTGTTCAACCATTCGTATTGGCTGGCTATCGCATGTTTATTGTCTTTTAATTCCTGCGCAAACAGGGTTAAAGATACCGGCGATTACTCTGCACAGTTTAAGCCAATACTTGATACAGTAAACCTGTACAATGGCGAAAAAAATCAACCCCAAAAAGGCCTTGAATACCTCGATTCGGCTTACGTAAACATAAAAAAACCGTTTGTAAGCGACAGGTTCCGTTTTTACTCCGTTCATTTCCTTTACAATTTAAAAGCCTTGCATGACCCTAAAAAAGCCATGCCCTATGCCGATACAATGCAGGCCGTAGCGTCTGAAAGTGTTACCGCCGACCAACACATAGCGTTAGCAGCTGAAGCTAATTTTGCTACCGGAGATGCCTATTCAGACATGGCAAAATATGACCAGGCCTACAGGTATTTTTACAAAGGGTACTCTATAGGCAAAAATGCCATCGACAATGCTATACTGGCCGAATACACCTACAGGATGGGCATGATCATGTTTAAACAAGGGCATTTTAAAGAAGCTGCAAATTACTTTAAGATCAGCCACCGGCAAAGTTATGCTTATACTGATGGTTTCCGGGCCTTTTACCAGCGGCAGGAACTTCTTGATAATATTGGAGAAAGCTATAAAAACAGCGGCGATGTTGACAGTTCAAAGCTTTACTTGGATAAAGCGCTTACCTACATCAATGACAATAGCGCAAGGTTTGCCGAGAGGGCCAATTTGCTTGAAGTTGCCCGGGGTGTTGTGTACGGCAACCAGGGCGACCTGGCTATGCTAACCCATAACTATAATGAAGCAAGTGAGTTATTGAAAAAAAGTATTGCCATCAATTTAAAACCGGGCAATGACACCCGTGATGCCGAGCTAACCGAAATAAAACTCGCCCGCTTATACACTATTACTAATAAGCCAAATGATCTTTTCAATTTATTGAAAAGTTTGCGCACCCAGCTTGATATCGTCAAAAACGATGATGCCGAAACAAGTTGGAATAATTTAATGAGCGCTTATTATCTGCAGCAAAAGGACTATCAAAATAGTTTGCTGTATTTAAAAAACTATTCGACTTTGAAGGATTCGGCTTTAAAAAAAACATCATCATTGAAACGGACCGATGTTAACCAGCAGCAGGCAAGTTTTGATAAAGAAAACCAAATAGAAGATCTTAAAGACCATAATAAACTTCAATTAATTTATATATGCCTCGCCGTGCTTTTTTCGGTAATGGCGGTGATCATTATTTTTCTTGTTTTTAGAAACCTGAAAAGGTCAAAAAGGGATATTGTAGCGATTAAAAAGCTAAACGATCAAATTAAACTGCAAAAAAACGAATTAGAAAACACCCTTGAAGAAGTAAACCAGGGAAGCCGCGAAAAAGACCGTATACTGCGTGCAGTTGCCCATGACCTCCGTAACCCGCTTGGAGGAATAGCATCATTATCAGCATCGATGGTTGAAGATGCGCGCGATGAAGAACAAACAGATCTGATCAATCTTATTAAAGAAACTTCTTATAATTCCCTTGAACTTATCAACGAAATTCTGGAGGCTGCAAATACAGCTAATGTGTCCTTCAATAAGGAATGGGTTGAGATTAACGGCCTTATAAACAACAGCGTTGATTTGCTGCGATTTAAAGCAGCCGAAAAGGAGCAGGATATTATGCTTAGCCTGTTGGATGCCCCTACCGAGCTGTTGATAAACCGGGAAAAAATATGGAGGGTTATCAGCAACCTCATTAGTAATGCCATAAAGTTTAGCCCCAAAGGTGCAGCTATTTACGTAATTGTGAATCAAAAGAACCAGGGGGTTGAAATATGCGTTAAAGATTATGGTATAGGTATTCCTGATAAATTACAGCACCATGTATTTAATATGTTCACCGAAGCTAAACGGCCCGGCACCGACGGCGAAAAATCATTTGGTTTGGGCCTTTCAATATGCCGGCAAATAATCGAAAAACATAGCGGCAGGATCTGGCTAAAAAGCGATCAAAATAACGGTTCAAGTTTCTACGTATATCTCCCTGCACAGGCTTCATAATATCAGCTTGCAGGCCCTTTATTTTTTTAAACAGCTCAAAACTTTCATTATAAATAATTAATTAAAAATATTGGCAAAGGCAGCATGATTTTCTTTGATTTTTTTTATAGTTTACCGTTGTTTTATAACCAACTCTAAACCTGGCTTAATTTTATATTGATGTTTGTACATAAGGGCTTTAGGCAAATAAGGCGTTTCGGTAGTATACCGGGATATTTGCTTTTTGCTTTTATTTTTCTGACAATCAGTTCATGCCGGCAAAAGCCCAAAGGCTTTCTTTCATCATCAGCATACAATAAAGCTGTTGATACAGCAACTATAATGTACGATAACGGACGTCACAAGGCAGCTGTTGATCATCTTGACTCCGCTTTCCGTCATTCAGATAATCTTGGCTTTAAACAGGTATATAACTACTACTATTTTATTTATACCTATGCTTCTCATGTAAAAAACGACCGAAAAATGGCTTTGCTATATGCCGATAGCATGCTCAATATTTTCGATACTCCGGAAAAAAAACTAAAATTCACCAGCGAATATGGGCAGGCGCATCTTGCTAAAGGAGATGTATTATTTGATGAACGACGCTATAACGAGGCGTATGGTTATTTTTATGAAGGGAAAGTAATTGCCAATAACAATCTTGATGACTGTACAATGGGCGACTACAGTTATCGTATGGGTATGATCCTGTATAAGCAGGAACATTACAGCAGGGCTGCCTCCTATTTCAAGAAAAGCTTTGAAGAAACAACTTCATGCGAAGGAAACTTCAATTATTTTTATCGCCGGCAGGAATTATTGAATAACATAGGTTTAAGTTATAGTAAAATGCTGATGAATGACAGCGCTATGTATTTTTATAAAACAGCCCTTGATTACATCAACAATAATACTGCAAGATTTAAAGACCGGCCTCAAATGGCTGAGGTATCCAGGGGTGTAGTTTATGGCAATATGGCCGATATAAGTATCAGGCAAAAGGACTACAATAAGGCTAAAAATCTGCTTAAAAAAGGCATAGCTATCAATCTGCGAAAAGGGAATGATAATAACGATGCGCAATATTCTGAATTAAAGCTTGCTTCAATATATGACAAACAAAACGCCAATGATTCATTATTAAACATCCTTAATATTATCAGGCTCCAGTTTGATAGTATCAAAAGCCCCGAAACACGGCAAGACTGGCATTTATTAATGTCAAATTACTTCGAGAAGCAAAATGATCATCAGCAGGCAATGTTTCATTATAAACAGTATGATGAGCTAAAGGATACTATAGCAAATGAAAATAAAATACTAAAAGAATCAGATGTAGCCGAACAGGTTAAAAGCCTTGAAAAAGACAATGAATTTAATAACCTAAAGAAAAACAACGAATTGCAGCACGTTTACCTGAGAGTAACCGTTGTTTTTGCCTTGATGCTCATTATTATTATTTCCCTGGTGTTTTTAAACTGGCAAAAATCAAAAAAGAATATAAAAACACTCGGAGGCCTTAATAACCAAATAAATCATCAAAACCATCATTTGGAAATTGCACTTAATGATTTAAAACTCAATAACGAGGAAAAGGACCGCATTTTACGCACCGTTGCCCATGACCTGCGCAACCCCATAGGCGGAATAGCTTCACTTACAGGCGCTATGACAGAAGAAAACTATAGCGACGAGCAAAAAGAGCTATTAAATATCATCAGGGAAACTTCATTTAACTCCATTGAACTGATTAATGAAATATTGGAAGCCACCGAATCTGTTTCCGTCATGTTGAATAAAGAAGCAGTTGAAGTTAATTCGTTATTGAGTAACAGTGTTGAATTGATGCGCTTTAAGGCTGCCGAAAAACAACAAGTGATCTCGCTTGCCATGTTGAGTTCTCCGTTAGAGATCTGCATTAGCCGCGAAAAAATATGGCGTGTAATCAGTAATCTGATAAGTAACGCCATCAAATTCAGCCCGGAAGGCTCCGCTATCTTTGTTATGGCCATTGAACGTGAAAAAGAGATCCTGATTTCGGTAAAAGATCACGGCATCGGAATCCCCGATAAGCTAAAAAGCCAGGTATTCAACATGTTTACAGATGCTAAACGCCCTGGAACATCGGGCGAAAAGTCATTTGGCCTTGGTCTGTCGATATGCAGGCAAATTATTGAAGAACACAATGGTCAAATCTGGTTTGAGAGCGATACAGAAAATGGTACGTCATTCAAATTTACGCTGCCAAAGGATTAGCTGTTTATTTTAAAAACTCAGCATACCATCTGCCAGATGCTTTAACTGTACGTTGCTGGGTTGCATGATCAATGTGGATTAATCCAAAACGCGGATGATATCCCTCGGCCCATTCAAAGTTATCGGTAAGTGTCCATACAAAATAGCCTTCAATTTTGTGGCCCTCATTTTTCGCCTTTAATACTTGCGCTAAATTATCTTTAAGATATTTAAGCCTTTGGGGGTCATTTACCTCTCCATCAACAACCTTATCGGGAAAAGCCGATCCATTTTCGGTAATAATGATCTTTTTTATATTAGGATAGGCATCATATTTTTTAATCATATGATAAATAGATGGGGGATAAACTTCCCAGCGCATAGCAGTGAGCTCAACACCCCTATTCTCAGCTTTAACCATGCTTGCATGAATATAGGGTGTGAAAAACGAATATTTTACAATTTCACGTGTGTAATTCTGAATGCCTATAAAATCAAAATCAAAACGCAGCTTATCCTCATCGCCTGGATAAAAATACTTTTTAAGATCTTTGAGCGCAGGAAGATCATTTGTCGGATATCCCATTCCCAGCAAAGGTTCAATATACAAGCGATTGATCAGTGCATCGGCACGAACGGCAGCGGCAACATCCCTTGGTTTACTTGTATAGGGTTCAATTTGTGAGCACGAAAATGTTGTACCTATTTGAGCTGTTGACGGTAAAAGTTTTCGCAGTATCCTTCCCCCCTCAGCAATACTCATGGTAACGTGATGTATTGCAGGTACAAAGTTTTTCATACCGCTGCGCCCTGGTGCATGAATGCCAAAAAAATAACCTGCCCCAGTAAATACTACAGGCTCATTCATTACCATCCAATGTTTTACCCTGTCGCCAAAATTCTGGGCACAAATGGTAATAAACTCACTAAACCAGTTTATAGCTTCACGATTTGTCCAACCGCCTTTAAGCTCAAGTACATGTGGCAGGTCCCAATGGTAAACAGTTAACCAAGGCTCAACGCCTTGTTTAATACAATAATCAATTATGCGGTTATAATAATCAATACCGGTCTGGTTGATTTCTCCGGAGCCTTCGGGTAAAATGCGGGTCCAGGATACAGAAAAGCGAAAATTTGGAATATTGAGTTCTTTAATGAGGTCGATGTCACGCTCATATAAATTATAAAAATCACATGCGGTTTGCGCATGGTCGCCATTTAGGATCTTTCCTTTTTTAGCTGTAAAGGTATCCCATATGGATAGTCCTTTTCCGTCGGCGTTGTAAGCTCCCTCTATCTGAAAAGCAGCTGTAGATACGCCCCACTCAAAGTCGTTGCCAAAAAGATCTTTGCTTAAATGTATTTCCCGGTCAGTAAGTTCCATTAATTTGAGCTACAAAAGCCCAAAAGTGCGATTATATTTATAAATGAAGAATTATAAGTGATAACTTAATGTATGAACGATGAACGCATACTTTTAAGCATCATCCACTGACGGAAATTAATCAGCAGTTTCGAGATATTGATAATGAATTTCATAACCTTATGTTATTTAATTATAAAATAAAGATAACAAGCAGATGTTTGCTGAATATGACAACTATGTTATCTAATTGTTAATCACCATTTTTTTGATACAAAAATCACTTTGATAATTAGTTGTTATTTTTACGCACCATGAAAACTTACGTTATAAAAATGTTTGGTTATAACCTTTTTGCTAACCAGCAAATAATACTGGCTATGAAAGCAGCTGGCCTACCAGCCATAACCCTGAAATTGATGGGACACTTGCTTGCTGCTGAGCAAACCTGGCTTGAAAGGTGCAAACTTATCCCGCCATCTATGTCAAACTCATGGCCCGAAGATGTTACTATTGAACAATGCGAGCAACAGGCAACTGAACATTATGAAGCTTGGATAGCGTTTTTAAACGAATTAAATGAGGAGGATTTAGACAAGGTTGTGCCATATCATAACTTTGCCGGCGACTATTTTGAAAACCAACTGAGCGATATGGTTACGCAGGTACTTAACCATGGTACACATACCAGGGCGCAAATTGGGCAGCAATTAAAGTTTGTTGGCGTAAAAACTTTACCTGTTACAGACTATAGTTATTATTTAAGAGCGTTAAACAGCTAAACATTTAGCATATTTGCCAGGTTTTATCACGCTATCAAAAACCATGAAAAAATATCTATTCGTAGCCGCGGGCTTTGCCTTATTGTTAGGTTGTACCGACACCAAAAAACAGGAAAAAGATCTTTTAAACCAGGTAATTGCCATACATGATAAAGTAATGGCCAATGACGAGCAATTGATGAAAAACAAGATGCTGCTGGATAGCCTGATAAAAAATAATGCTCCAAACATTAATAAAGATACAGCGCAGGTGTATTTAAAACAGGTTGATGATGCCGACAGCGCCATGAGCGACTGGATGCATAAATTTGATGCAGAAAACAAAGGCAAATCACACCAGCAAATCATCGACTATCTGGAAGCTCAAAAAAAGCTTATCAGCAAAATAGATACTCAAATTAATACAGCTGTTACAGGCTCAACTAAGTACATCACCCAAATACCCGCCAAATAATGAGGAAACTATGGATAGGCATTGTAATAATAACGCTTTTTAATGCCTGCAAGTCAAATACAAAAACAGCCCTTCCCATTTTGGGTTACAAAACACCGGTAACTAAAACTATTAATGGCAAAACGGTAACTGATACAGAATACGCTACTATTCCGCCGTTCAAATTCGTAAACCAGTATGCCGATACAATTACCCAGAAAAATTTAGATGGGAAAATTTATGTGGCCGATTTTTTCTTTACCACCTGCCCTTCTATCTGCCCGGTTATGCACCGCAACATGCTTAATGTATACAAGGAGTTTAAGGATGATGATAATTTCAGGATCATTTCGCACACCATCGATCCTAAATATGATACTGTGCCTGTGTTAAAACGCTATGCGGATAAATTGGGCATTGCCGGCAATACCTGGTGGTTGTTGCACGGAGAAAAGGGCGATACTTATAAAATTGGCAAAAGCTACCTGCAAAGTGTATCCGAAAAAAATCCGAAGGGCGAATATATCCATGATGGTTTTTTCATTTTGATAGATAAACAAAAACGCATTCGTGGTACTTATGAAGGTACAGACCCGGCAGAGGTAACCAAGCTTATAGCCGATATCAAAACCCTGAAAGCCGAACCGGATCAAATTGCAGCCAAATGAGGGTCAAAGTAATTGGCGTTATAGCTATCTTGTTAGTTGTAATTGGTGCATCATGCCAAAGCGATGATCAGATTGAGTTTAAACGCTATTATTCTGCAGGGAGCTTTGTTTATCAGCAGCATTGTCAAAACTGCCATGGTGATAAAGGGCAAGGCCTGTCGGCGCTTATACCACCTTTAACGGATTCAACCTATCTGAAAAATAATAAAACAGCACTTGCCTGCTTCGTTAAAAATGGTCTAAAAGGCAAGATCACTGTAGCAGGTCGCGCATTTGACGATGAAATGCAAGCTGACGATATAGCACCGCTTGAAATTGCTAAAGTGCTTACCTACATTACCAATTCCTTCGGTAATAAAATGGGCACTGTTACCTTGCAACAAGTTCAGGACGATTTGAAGAATTGTAAATAATTTTCTGTTCATCGATCATAATTGATGGTTCATAACAAGAAAATTGTCATTGGCTATCGTTCTGCCATGATCTATTTTACGATGATCTATGAACCTTCAACTATGAACCAAAGTAATTTCCCTATCTTTACACCGCAAAACGTTCTATCGCTGCCAACTTGTTTGGCGGAGGAAAGTCCGGGCAACATAGAGCATCCTGCTTCCTAACGGGAAGGCGCCGGCAGCCGGCGACAGCAAAGTGCCACAGAGAAAATACCGCCCGCTTAGGTGGGTAAGGGTGAAAACGTGAGGTAAGAGCTCACGGCATAACCGGGCGACCGGCTATGACGGTAAACCTCAGGAGTTGAAAAACCAAATAGGTCCTGAAAGCGGAGTTGCTCGCTCCCGTATCTGCCGCAAGGCGGGTCGTTAGGATGGGTAGGTTGTTTAAACCTGTTAGTGATAACAGGGCCAGATAAATGATAGAAATTGCCCTTTAACAAGGCAAAACAGAACCCGGCTTATAGGTTTGCTGCTGTATAACCCCTTGCTTTTAAGCGAGGGGTTTTTATTTACAGCAATTATTTTCATTAAATTTCAAAACGCTGCAAACATTTATCGGTCTTAAACCTTTATTAGCACATTAAAAGTGTTTGTTTTTCTATACAAACCCATATATTAGCAAATAACAATTACTACCGGTACATAACTATAAAACATGGCTAAAATTTTAATAATTGATGATGAGCGGTCGATACGTAACACGCTTCGCGAGATTTTAGAGTATGAGGATTACGAGGTTGAAGACGTAGATAACGGGGTTGACGGCCTTCAGTTAATTGAAAAAAAAGACTACGACCTGGTGCTGTGCGATATTAAAATGAACCGCATGGATGGCATGGAAGTACTTACCGAAGGCCTCGCCATTAAACCAGATCTTCCTTTTATCATGATATCAGGCCACGGCACGGTTGAAACCGCTGTAGAGGCCAGCAAAAAAGGCGCGTTTGACTTTATTTCAAAACCACCCGATCTGAACCGCCTGCTGATCACAGTTCGGAATGCACTTGACAGGGGGAGTTTGGTTGTTGAAGCTAAGGTACTTAAACGCAAAGTATCAAAGGTACGCCCTATTTTAGGCGAATCGCAGGCTATAATCAAGATCAAAGAAACTATTGACCGTGTGGCCCCTACCGATGCCCGCGTGTTGGTTACCGGTGCCAATGGCAGTGGTAAGGAACTGGTTGCACGCTGGTTGCACGAAAAATCAAACCGCTCATCTGCACCTATTATTGAGGTTAACTGCGCGGCTATTCCCTCCGAATTAATTGAAAGTGAACTATTCGGTCACGAAAAAGGTTCGTTTACATCAGCCATAAAACAACGTATCGGCAAGTTTGAATCTGCAAACGGCGGAACATTGTTCCTGGATGAGATCGGTGATATGAGCCAATCTGCCCAGGCAAAAGTATTACGTGCGCTGCAGGAAAATAAAATAACCCGTGTTGGTGGAGAAAAAGAAATTGATGTTGATGTACGCGTGGTGGCGGCAACCAACAAAGATTTGCTTAAAGAGATTGAAGCAGGCAATTTCCGTATGGACTTGTACCATCGTTTAAGTGTTATACTTATCCACGTACCTCCGCTTATTGAACGTAAAGATGACATCTCTCTGTTAACCCAAAGCTTTTTGGATGAGATTTGTAATGAATACGGTATGCCGGTTAAAAAGATCTCGGATGCTGCCCTGGAGGCGCTTAAAGCCCTTCCTTGGACGGGCAATATCCGCGAGCTCCGTAATATGGTTGAACGCTTGATTATCCTCAGCGATAAAGTGATAACCGATAACGATGTAAGGGCATTCGCTAATCCATCAGCACCGGTTGCAGTTGGGGCAGGCAACGCCGCCGCACCGGCACCGCAAACAGATTTTGATCAGTTCAATAACTTTCAGGAATACAAGGATTTTGCCGAACGCGAGTATATCAAATTTAAACTGGAAAAAAACAACTGGAACGTTTCAAAAACGGCAGATGATATCGATATTCAGCGAAGTCACTTATACAGTAAAATTGAAAAATTCGGCCTGAAACGCGGCGAATAACATAAACTTTTGAAAATAATTTAAAAAGCATCGGTAAATAAGACAACCGATGCTTTTTTTATGTTATTATTGTATATCAATAACCTTTAACACCATGAAAACCTATTACTTAGCATCTTTTTTTCTGCTTGCCCTGTGTTCATGCAGCAACCCGCCAAAAGCAACTACAGAGACAACCGAACCTGTAGGTAAGCTTGATGGAACCTGGCACCTGATATCAAGCAAAAGCATCACGAAAGGAGACACCACGGTAACCACTCCGCCAAAAGATCAGGAAATGTTCAAGATGTTTAACGCCACTAACTTTGCCTTTTTCACGCATGACTTGGTGCACGGCAAAACAGCCAAGCCGGTTTACTCCTCGGGCGCGGGTACTTATACGCTATCGGGCGATGATTATACTGAACATCTGGCCTATTGTGATGCCCGGGATTGGGAAAACCGGGATTTTAAATTTAAGCTCACCGTAAGCAATGATACCTTAGTTCAAAAAGGAATTGAGAAGATAGACAGCCTTAAGGTTGATCATGAAATTATCGAAACTTATGTAAAAGTGAAATGATTAGCTTTTATTAATATAACTCAATAATATATAAATCCTGAGCCTGATGGCCCGGGATTTTTTTTTCAGCCATTCAAGCTGATTATTTAAAATCACCAATTGATATATTAAATAAAGGTTACTTAATTTTTAAGCTATATCTATATTAATAATAAACGGCTATCAAGAAAAAAAACACAACAACTTAACAAACAAACATTTACAAATAAACTCTAAAACTTTAAAGAGTAACGCAACCTCAAAGCTAAACTATACGTTAAAACACGCATAACTACACTACTACCCGTATTCCAGCAACTTTAATTAAAAAAATAACTCCGTAAGGTTCATGGGATAGTTATGCGGTTTTCGCTGCCTCTGAAAACATTAAATATGTTTTTTATTAAACTTTATTAATTGTAGCTTATGAGCACAAAATTACAACAGGGCATGCAAATTGTATTTCATAGTAAAATACTGGCAGTCATTCTATTCTCTACCTTTTTATTCAGCAGATGCCGGCCGGAAAAACTCGCCCCACCGGCTAAAAACTCCGAAAAAGCTATCAGCGGTACCTCTGCCAATATAAAATTGAGCTCATATACCGGAGTTGGCGTACCATTAAAAGATATGTTTGGTATTAATGCTTATGAATGGAATTTTTTGCAGGATCCGGCCAATCCAAACTTAAAAAGCACTATTTATGAAACCAACATGGCGCTTATTAAATCATTCAGTGGTGTTAGGCATTACCTGGGCTGGGCCCGGATGGAAAGTACAAAAGGCAATTACACTTTTAGCCCAACCCATGAAGGGAGCTGGGATTATGACCTTATTTACAACCGCTGCAAACAAGATGGCATTTTAGTTTTATCAGACATAAAAAACTGCCCGCCATGGCTGGTGGATACCTACCATATGCAGGATCTTGAAAATGCCCCATTGCTTTATGGATTAAGTAAAGCCGACCCTGCAAGTTATATTGACCAGGCACATATGGCATTTCAGTTTGCTGCACGATATGGCTATAACGCCAATATCGACCGGGCTTTAGTAAAGGTTGATTCAAGCGTGCGGTGGACAAATGATCCGCCTAATCGTATAAAGATAGGCATGGGCCTCATTACCTATGTAGAATGTGATAACGAACGCGACAAATGGTGGAAAGGCCCCGCAACACAACAAACTGCTGAAGAGTATGCGGCCAACATGTCTGCATTTTACGATGGAGATAAAGGCAGGCTGGGAAAAAACGCCGGGGTTAAAAATGCCGACCCCAACATGAAAGTAGTGATGGGTGGTTTAGCAACAGCCAATGTAGAATTTGTGAAGAAGATGGTAGAATGGTGCCGCACCAACCGCGGCTATCGGTCCGATGGTAGTGTCGATCTTTGTTTCGACATCATTAATTACCATTATTATAATAATAACGGTAATATATTAACCCACCAATCTGCTACCATAGGACTGCCTCCTGAACTATCAATGGCCGGACAGATTGCTGATTCATTTGTTCAATATGCAAACTCTCTGAGCAAACCTATCCCGGTATGGGTAACAGAATCAGGCTACGATATAAACCAGGGAAGTTACCAAAAAGCATTATATGTTGGTGATAAACAACCGAAAGATACCCAGGGAGATTGGATTTTAAGAACTTCCCTGCTGTATATCAGGCATGGCATTCAGCGTGTATTTTATTACCAGCTGTTTGACGATACCCCAAATGTTGATGTTCAGTATGCCACATCAGGCCTGGCCGAAAATGGTAAACGCCGCCCCGCTGCCGATTACATACTCCAAACCTCAAAATTAATGGGAAACTATACCTATTCGGGGACTACAAATGCGGACCCATTGGTTGATAAATATGTATCAGGTTCACTAACCATGTATGCACTCACAATTCCTGATTTCAGGGCCCGTACAGGCACCTATACCCTTGATTTGGGCACACCCAAGGCAGTTATCTATACTTTAAAAACAGGTGCGGACGAAGCGTTAACAACCCAGGTTAATACAGTTGCCGGTAAACTGACTGTAAACGTGTCTGAAACGCCAACCTTTGTTCAGGGCGTAAACTAAACAAATACCGAAAGATTATCCCTTACCTGTTTGGCGTACATCCCGCCAAACAGGTTTACATGAACCAATAACGGATATAGGTTCCAAAGTTTAAGCCGCTGTTGCCAGCCAGGTAACAACTGAAATTCGTTGTTATAAGCTTCATAAAAGGCACGGTCAAAACCACCAAAAAGCGTGGTCATTGCAATATCAAACTCGCGGTTACCATAGCTTACAGCCGGATCTATCAGGTAAGGTTTACCTTCGCTGCTGATTAAATAATTGCCGCCCCAAAGGTCGCCGTGAAGCAATGCCGGTGGCTCTTCGGTAAATAAACCTGGGAGTTTCTTATAAAGAAGGTCAAACTGGTGAACATCGTTTTTATTGAGTTCTCCTTTGTCCGCCGCCATTTTTATCATTGGCTGTAATCTTTCTTCAATAAAGAATTGCGCCCAGTTATCGCGGGGCCTATTGCTTTGATGGAGCGATCCCATATAATTATCGGCATCAAATCCGAATTGCGCAGAAGTTGCCCGATGCATTTGGGCAAGCTGATATCCTAATTTTTTTGATGAGACGTTGTTAATTTGTCCCGCGTCAATCCATTCCAATATAAGGTAACTCTCGTCGCCGGTATCACCCCGTAAAATAACATTTGGTACAGCTATTGCGTTTGTTTTACTGATGGCAGCCAGGCCTTCCACCTCGCTTTCAAACATACCCGGGAATTTATGGAGACTATTTATTTTAATAAAAAAACGATCCAATGCGGTTTGTAAGCGATAGGCCTGATTAATATCGCCTCCGGCAACTGGGCTTATACTCTTAATTTTGGCATTCAAACCAAGTTCAATATCATTTATTACACCTGCCGATACAGCCATTTTGGTCGGATATTATTTAAATTAAACATTTCAAAATAGTTAATTTATTAGCCGATACAAATTATCGGTTTAAAAAGTTATTTTTGCGGTTCAATGGAGCACATTCGTAATTTTTGTATCATAGCACACATCGACCACGGCAAAAGCACACTTGCTGATAGGTTATTAGAATATACTAACACCATAACGCAGCGCGAATCGCAGGCACAATTGCTTGACGACATGGATCTGGAACGCGAGCGCGGTATTACCATAAAAAGCCATGCCATACAAATGGATTATGAGCTTGATGGCCAAAAATATGTGCTCAACCTGATTGATACCCCCGGTCACGTAGACTTTTCATACGAAGTATCACGTTCTATCGCAGCTTGCGAGGGTGCTTTATTGATAGTTGATGCAGCACAGGGAATCCAGGCTCAAACTATTTCAAACCTGTACCTGGCTTTAGAAAACGACCTAGAAATCATCCCGATCCTAAATAAAATGGACCTTCCCGGCGCTATGCCCGAGGAAGTGAAAGATCAAATAGTTGATTTAATTGGTTGCAAACGAGAGGAAATCCTTGCTGCATCAGGTAAAACAGGTATGGGTGTTCATGATATTCTTCGTGCTATTGTTGAACGTGTTCCTGCTCCGGTAGGTGACCCTAAAGCTCCGCTACAGGCTTTGATCTTCGATTCGGTTTTTAACTCATTCCGTGGTATCATTGCTTACTTTAAAGTTGTTAACGGTGAGATTCGCAAAGGCGATAAAGTAAAATTCGTTGCTACTGAAAAACAATACCTTGCTGATGAGGTAGGCACTTTAAAACTGCGTCCAACGGCTAAGGATGTGATCAAAACCGGCGATGTTGGTTATATCATATCAGGTATAAAAGAAGCAAAAGAGGTTAAAGTTGGTGATACCATAACTCAGGTTGACCGCCCTTGCGAGGTTGGGATCCAGGGTTTTGAAGAAGTAAAGCCAATGGTATTTGCCGGCATCTACCCTGTTGATACCGAGGATTATGAAGAGCTGCGCGAATCAATGGCCAAACTGCAGTTAAACGATGCTTCATTAGTATTTGAACCTGAATCATCTGCGGCTTTAGGTTTTGGTTTCCGTTGCGGTTTCCTGGGCATGCTTCACATGGAGATCATCCAGGAGCGTTTGGAGCGTGAGTTCAACATGACGGTAATTACTACCGTACCCAACGTATCATATGTGGCCCACACAACCAAAGGCGATGAGTTCATTGTAAATAACCCATCCGACCTTCCCGACCCAAGTAAAATTGATTTTGTAGAAGAGCCATATATCAAAGCTACCATTATTACCAAATCTGAATTTGTTGGCCCGGTAATGTCGCTTTGTATCCAAAAACGCGGCACCATTACCAATCAATCATACCTCACATCAGAGCGCGTTGAACTTATCTTTGAAATGCCGATGGGCGAGATCGTGTTTGATTTTTATGATAAATTGAAGACCATTTCAAAAGGTTATGCCTCGTTTGATTATCATCAAATTGGCTACCGTCAGTCTGACCTGGTAAAACTGGATATACGCTTAAACAGCGAGCCGGTTGACGCACTTTCATCACTGATTTTCCGTGGCAACTCATACGATTTTGGTAAAAAGATCTGCGAAAAACTGAAAGAGCTTTTGCCCCGCCAGCAGTTTGAGATCATTATCCAGGCTTCTATTGGTGCCAAGATCATAGCCCGCGAAACGGTGAAAGCTTTGCGTAAAGATGTTACCGCTAAATGTTACGGTGGTGATATTTCCCGTAAACGTAAACTGTTGGAAAAACAAAAACAAGGTAAAAAACGCATGCGCCAGGTAGGTAACGTTGAAATACCTCAGTCGGCATTTATGGCGGTTTTGAAGTTGGATTAATTCCTCATTCTCTTGCAGAAAACGAGGATAAGTAAATTAATATATTCTGTATAGGTTAGTTACATATTTTACAATAGCAGGACTTGTTAAACATATTCATTTAGGAGACTTTGTTTATGGTAAATGGATTGTGTACGACAGTGACGAACCTAAATATTACATAGATGCTTTCAGCAAGGATGCAACTTCAAATAGCATCATATTTGAGTTACTTTTAAACAACAAAAAAGAGACTATCGAAAGCATTATTAACAAGATAAATAAGAATCACGGGCTAAAGTTATCACTGGATAACAGGCCGTTTATAAGAATACAATTGAAATCAGAACCGGTAAGTTTAAATTTACCTCCATTACCTGACCACTTGGTTAAATACATTTAACAATGCAGCTTTTAGACGGAAAATACGTTTCAGAAAAACTTAAGATTGAAATAGCTGAGGAAGCAGCTAAAATATTGGCGAAAACCGGCCGCAAGCCACACTTGGTAGCGGTATTGGTTGGCCACGATGGTGGCAGCGAAACTTACGTGGCCAGCAAAATGAAGAACTGCGAAAAAGTAGGCTTCAAATCATCATTAGTGCGTTATGAAGATGATGTTACCGAAGAAGAGTTACTAAAAAAGGTAGAAGAATTAAATGCAGATCCAGATATCGATGGTATCATCGTTCAGCTTCCTTTACCAAAACATATCGATCCTGAAAAAGTAACGGAGCGCATTGACCACCGTAAAGATGTTGATGGTTTTCACCCGGTTAACCTGGGCCGGATGCAGCGCAATTTACCGTCATTTATTCCGGCAACGCCTTATGGTATCACTTTAATGCTTAAAGAATACGGCATTGAAACAGCCGGTAAGCATTGCGTAGTTGTTGGCCGTAGCAATATTGTTGGCTCGCCAATGAGTATTTTGATGGCACGTAACACAACGCCGGGTAATTGTACCGTAACTATTTGCCATAGCCGCACACCCGACATCAAAAAATTCACGCTCGATGCAGACATCCTGATTGTAGCCATAGGCAAAAAGAATTTCATTACTGCCGACATGGTGAAAGACGGCGTTGTAGTTGTTGACGTAGGTATGAACCGCGAAACATCGACCAGTACAAAATCGGGCTTTAAACTTTATGGCGATGTTGACTTTGATAATGTAGCACCAAAATCATCATGGATAACCCCGGTACCTGGTGGCGTGGGCTTGATGACCATTGTTGGTTTGCTTAAAAATACTTTGGCTTCGGCTAACAAAGAGGTTTATAAATAGTGAGTGGTTTATTAAGTTGATTAGGTGAGTGGTTTTCTAACCATTCACCTAATCAACTGCTCACTACTCATCTCCCTATCAACTTATCCCAAATAGAGGCGACACCGACGTAAACTCCATCTTCCTTTATTTCAACGGGGTAAGTTTCTATAAAATCATTCTGCCCCTCGCCGCCTTTACCTGTTTCCAGATCATAAGTATAGCGGTGATATGGGCAAACAATAAGTTTTCTTACGCATAAGCCCTCACTCAAATCGGCACCGGCATGCGGGCATCTGGCTGATACTGCGTATAGCATTCCATTAAAACCTACCAGGCAAATACTTTTGCGGCCCGCCTTAGTTTTTTTTATGAATGGTTGATTTATATCTTTGGGAGACTCAACTTTATGCCACTTCATTTTGAAACGGTTAAGCTAAATATTCAAGTGTAGATTGTAAATATTGGCTTCCTTGCGTCAAGCTAAAAACATCAAAGGCAATACGGGCCAATATTGATTTTATAGCTGTAGCATCTTTAAAATCATTCATATCAATGTGATAAACAATCCAATCTGACCCATCACTTTGTTCAAATCCCATTTTCTTTAGAATAAAAAGTTCTCTTTCTTCATCCTCATCATCATAGTTTTCCTTATCGTATCCATACATGTCTAATACAGCATCCGAACTTATGGAAATACTAAGCAAATTATTCACATTAAGCTCAAAATATAAATATAAAGCACTCGGCTTATTTAAACAGAGCCTGAATTTTTTAAACCGTCCCTCATATAACTCAAACAACGCATCATCAATTATCTGCGCATCGTTAAAATAACTGGCTGATAATTGATCTTTCCTGATCTCATTTTCTTTTTCTGTTATTCGTCGCTGATAAATGATTCGCAGCCGATTGTTGTCATCAAACCCTTCAAATACATCTTTAAGTCTTTGAAGATCCTGCTTTTTATGATATGATGGATCTTTAAAATACTGTAAGGTTGCTAATTTGCTCTCTAAACGCATCAATTCCTCTTGATGATAATGTGCATATAGAAAGTCGTTTTCAATAAGATAGTTTTTTATCGAAGATTTAAGAGCAAGTTTTTCACTTTCAAAATATTCAATAATTTGATCAAGGTCAGATTTCATAGGTACAAGATATGTACTACAAATTTCAAAGTCTAATACTATTGCTATATTTCTAAACCTTGATATCTGACAGCAAATTCTTAAAAATCTATTTTCAGGTTCATCACATTCGGGTTTTTGATCACCTCATCCATGCTGGTAACCAGGGTAACTTCCCTCCTGTCGGCCGAGAGCATAGCCTTTGAATTATCGACTTTCTTTACCGGGTGGGCAAATCTTAAAATCACTTTATAAGGCATGTCAATAAGCATAGCCTTTGCCATCATAAAAGTTGCCTGGGTTTTCTTTAAAAAAGCATTAAATTTTGCTTTATCTATTATGCGGTAAAATCTGTGGGGCGTAATATCGTATGAATAATAATCCTGTCCCGCTACCATTTGCCTCGCATCAAATGGCTTATTTGTTTTATCCGTGGTTGTTATGGCGCTAATTTGGGTATTAAGCGCTATTTTTGATACATTTTGCAAGTAGTATTGTAAATCTTCGGCATTTTTTGCTGTGTGATTAAGTGTTACCTTCATAACACTCTTTTTAAGGTTCATATTAACGGTCAGCTCGCTGGCCTTGGCCATTTCAATTTCCTCAGTCTTCAATTTTTGCTGGGCGCTATCAGGTATTGCGCTATAAAAGTTAAGCGTTGTATCTTTAACTAAACTAAATTGAGGGGTTTCTTTAACCGAATCAGACATGAGGTTGACCAATACCGACACGGCCCTGCTCATATCAAAAGCGTAAGCAACCTTACAGGTTCCATCGCTCTTAAAATCGTAATGCTCTTCAATATCCACACATGAACTAAAACAAAGCGCCACCATTAAAATTAAAGGAAGGTAAAGTTTTTTCATATTCAGATAGAAATTAAGCGTTAGCGATACAGGTTATAGCATTTTACAAAAATAAGGTTAATTGGTTATCTTTAAATTAAAAGTAATTATAACAATTATTAATGAAATAAGAAAGGTAAAAGGATAAAGGTGAAAGGCAAAAGGTACGAACCCGTTACTTATATATAATTGATGGTGATGGCAAAAAACCTTTCGCCTTCTACCTTTTGCCTTTCTCCTAAAAAGACACTTCCATATTAGTGTAACCTTTTACCTTTCACCTTTCAGCTTTCGCCTATCTTTCAGTACCTTTGCACCCTTAAATAACTATGGCACACCAAATACCAGACGATGGCACGCTGCTTCCTTTAATGGAGGAGTTTTATACGATACAGGGCGAAGGATACAATACAGGCAAAGCCGCATATTTTATTCGCCTTGGTGGTTGCGATGTAGGTTGCCATTGGTGCGATGTTAAAGAAAGCTGGGATGCTGAATTACACCCGCTTACTGCAGCCGATACTATTGTAAGCAATGCAGCCATTCATCCTTCAAAAGCTGTTGTAGTAACGGGTGGTGAGCCCCTTATTTATAATCTTGATTACCTTACCCACAGCCTGCACGAAAAAGGAATAAAAACCTTTATTGAAACTTCGGGCGCGTACCCGCTTTCGGGCGATTGGGACTGGATCTGCCTTTCGCCAAAAAAATTCAAAGCCCCTACCCCACAAGTTGCTGAATCCGCTCATGAACTAAAGGTGATCGTATTTAATAAATCTGATTTTGAATGGGCAGAATACCACGCCAAAATGGTATCACCGGATTGCAAGCTATACTTGCAGCCGGAATGGTCAAAGTCAAAAGAAATGACGCCGCTTATTGTTGATTATGTTAAAGAAAACCCGCAGTGGGAAATTTCATTACAAACGCATAAGTATCTGAATATTCCATAATCTTTGTAACTTACGATATTAATTATCCTGAGTTATAAATGAAAATTGCAGTATTACTGGTGCTTACATTGTGTTTGCCTGCTTTGCTTTGTGCCCAGCAGCCAACACGGTATTCGTCAACCAATAAAGAAGCTGTAAAATTCTTTGCTTCTGCTTATCAAAATCTCGATCAGCATCTTTATGATGAAGCCATTCAAAACTCATTGAAGGCCGTTACCGAGGATCCTAAATTTATTGAAGCGCACCTACTACTGGCCGATTTGTACAGGATGAAACGTATGTATAAACCAGCTGTAGAAGAGTATGCTAAAGTTATCTCATTAAGTCCTGAATTTAACCGCGGTGCATACCTTAAAGCTGCCGAGATGGAAATCCATAGTGCAAGTTATGCACAGGCACAACAGCACCTGGAAAAATATCTTACCTATCCTGATCTTAGTCCGGATAATATCACCTATGCAAAAAAGATGCTTGCCGACGCTAAATTCAGTATCCAGGCGACAGCCCATCCGGTGCCATTTAAGCCCATAAATATTGGACCGGAAATTAATACCGCCAATGATGAATACCTGCCGGTTGCCACTGCCGACGAAAGCACACTGATATTTACGCGAAAGATCAATAACAACGAAGATTTTTATAAAAGTAATATGATAAATGGCAAATGGAATACAGCCACTTATCTAAGCAACCAAATTAACACCGAAAAATATAATGAAGGTGCTCAATCCATATCCCAGGATGGTAAATACCTTTTTTTTACTGGCTGTAACCGCCCGGACGGATTAGGGAGGTGTGATATTTATATTGCTCAAAAAAAAGGTAACGACTGGGCGAAGCCTGTTGATCTTAACCCGCCGGTAAATACCTCAGGCTGGGAATCACAACCTTCTATCAATGCAGATGGCCGTACGCTTTACTTTGTAAGTAACCGTAAAGGCGGCTATGGCGGTTATGACATTTGGAAAAGTACATTGGGCGAAAAAGGTTGGGGTGAGCCTGAAAACCTGGGCCCCAATATTAACACTCCATATAACGAGCTGTCGCCATTTATTCATCCGGACGACAGTACACTTTACTTTAGCAGCGATGGCTGGCCGGGTTTAGGAAGCAAAGATCTGTTTGTAAGTCGCTTAGACAAGGATGGCAAATGGCAAAAGCCCGAAAACCTGGGCTATCCTATCAATACTAATGGAGACGAAGGTGGTTTATCGTTAACAGCAGCCGGCGACTATGCTTTTTTTTCGTCGAATAATTTAAACGGTTTTGGTGGCTATGATATTTACAAATTTGAACTCCCTGTAAAACTGCGCCCTCATTTGGTAACCTATGTTAAAGGTTTTGTAAAGGATGTAAAGACTAAACAGCCCCTCGAAGCTGCAGTTGAGATCATCGACCTGGAAAGTAATCTACCCGTTTACCAGGATTATAGTGACGATGAACAAGGTGATTTTTTAGCCACACTAACTTCAGGAAAAAATTACGCACTTAATATTTCAAAAAGCGGTTATCTGTTTTACTCAGAAAACTTTTCGCTAAAAAATTATAAAATCAAAAGCCCCTTTAATATCATAGCCCTGTTGTCACCTATTGAAATTGGGAATAAGGTGATACTTAAAAACATCTTTTTTGATACTAACAAATTTGATCTTGAAAAGGAATCGAAAGCAGAACTGCTTAAGCTTATCGAGTTTTTAGGTGTAAACCCAGCCGTACGCATCGAAATTTCGGGACATACAGATAACGTAGGCAGTCACCAGGTTAATCAGGTACTATCCGAAAACAGGGCGAAATCTGTTTATCAATACCTGGTGTCGCATGGCATTGCCCCTGCCAGGCTTATTTATAAAGGATATGCAGAAACGCAACCTTTAGCTTCCAACACAACTGAAGAAGACAGGGCCAAGAACAGGCGTACTGAATTTATGATCATTGCCAAATAAGTACTTGATTGATTTATCTAAAATGAAAAAAAGCCCGGTAGCATTAACCATTATTGTACTAATTTCCTGTGCTTTTGTTTATAACCAAACCGGCAAGCCATGGCAAGGTAAAATGCAGCAACTTCCGGGCAGGCTGGAATGCGAATACTATGACCAAGGCGGTGAAGGAGTAGCTTACCATGATACCGATAGTATAAACAACGGCAGCGGAAAGCTAAACCCAGCCAACGGGTCGTCTCTTAATGAGTTCAGAATGAAGGAAGGTGTTTACATATCTTATACTAAAACAGGTAATATCGATAACAATCCTTATAATAAAACTCTGCGGGACCTTAATAAATTTTATGTTGGTTGGACACAGCCCGGCGAATGGATCAATTACACTATAAAAGTAAATAAAACAGGAACCTACCCTATTGGCATTTTATACACATCTAATGGTGATGGAACAATTGCCTTTGATGTTGATGGCAAAGATGCAACAGGGCCGATGAAGATCATTTCAACCCATGATAACCGCGACACGGTGCAATGGCGGCAATGGCATCATTGGAATGCCTGTGATTCCATTGGTTCAGTAGCCTTAAAAAAGGGAGTCCATGTGCTTACCCTCCACATACTTACCAATGGCAACATGAACCTGGATTATATCAATTTTGGAAAAGGCATCAATAAAAAAAGCCTTTAGAGTTTAGTCTAAAGGCTTTCAATATAATAAATTTTGTACTATTAGTTGCCTAATTCTGACATGAACTTGATACGCATTAATTGCACCTCTTCGCGGGTGTAATCATCGCTGCCCAATTCGGCTAAAGCTTCATCAATAGAATCGGCTTCGGCAGTACGGAAATAATCAAACACCTCTTCCTGCTTATCCTCGTCAATTACTTCATCTATATAATAGTTAAGGTTAAGCTTAGTTCCTGAGTTAACAATAGTTTCAACCTCTTTCAGTATCTCTTCATAAGTAAGCCCTTTTGAAGCGGCAATATCGTCAAGGTTTAAATGCCTGTCGATGTTTTGAATAATAAATACTTTAAGGGCCGATTTATTGGCGGCGCTTTTAATCACCATATCGATTGGCCTGTCAATATCATTATCCTCTACATACTTCTGGATCAAATCAGTAAACGGCTTCCCAAATTTCAGTGCCTTACCTGCGCCAACACCAGAAATTTGCTTAAGCTCTTCTGTGTTGATCGGATAGTGCGTACACATCTCTTCTAACGACGGATCCTGGAATATCACAAACGGCGGCAACCCTTTTTGTTTGGCCAGCTTCTTGCGCAGTTCCTTAAGCATTTGCAATAACTGGGTATCTAATGCACCTCCACTTTGTTTTGGGCCGTCATCATCGCTATCATCATCTGTAGCTTCCATGATCTTGTTTAATACAAAACGGATACTATGCGGATTTTCAATAAAGCTATTTCCGTTTTTGGTAAGCCTTAAAAGCCCATACTGATCAATATCCTTTGAAACATAATTATTAAGCAAAGCCTGTCTTAAAAGTGAATTCCAGAGGTTTTTACCAAGTTCCTTCCCGGCTCCGTAATAATCAAGCTGATCATGCTCGTAATTTTTTATCTGCGCATTTTCTTCGCCCATCAATATGCTGATGATATGATGGTCATCAAATTTTTCCCCAATGTGCTTGATCAAACTCAATGCCCTGTGCAGGTGCTCCTCCCCGTCAAAATGATCTTTATGGGTGCAGCAATTATCACACATGTTATTACAACCGGCCTCGTTAAAGTTTTCGCCAAAATAGTGCAATAACTGTTTACGACGGCAAACCGATGATTCACAATAGTCGATAACTTCCTTAAGTATCTGGGTACCTATTTCACGTTCTGAAACAGGTTTATCTTTCATGAATTTTTGAAGCTTATCGATATCTTTTTCTGAATAAAAGGCCACGCAAACGCCCTCTCCTCCATCACGACCGGCACGTCCTGTTTCCTGGTAATACCCTTCCATGCTTTTAGGCACATCATGGTGTATTACGTAACGAACATCAGGTTTGTCAATACCCATACCAAAAGCTATCGTGGCTACAATGACATCAACATCCTCCATCAGGAATTTGTCCTGCGTATCAGCCCGCACTTTAGGATCAAGACCGGCGTGGTAAGGCAAAGCCTTAACCCCGTTAAGGTTAAGCACCTGTGCCACTTCCTCAACCTTTTTACGGCTAAGGCAATACACAATTCCCGACTTGCCCTGATTTTGCTTTACAAATTTTACAATCTCTTTTATAACATTACGCTTGGCTCGTACTTCATAAAACAGGTTGCCGCGGTTAAATGACGATTTAAATACAGTTGCATTGTTCATTTGCAGGTTTTTTTGGATATCCTGCTGAACTTTAGGCGTGGCCGTAGCTGTTAAAGCTATGATAGGTATATTTTCGCCAATATTGCTGATTACCTGACGTATTTTGCGGTATTCGGGCCTGAAATCATGCCCCCATTCCGAAATACAGTGAGCTTCATCTACAGCAACAAATGATACATGATTTAAGCGTAAGAAATCGATATTTTCTTGCTTTGTTAAGGACTCGGGTGCTACGTACAATAATTTGGTTTTCCCCGCCAAAACATCTTCCTTAACCCGGGCTATCTCTGATTTGGTAAGTGATGAGTTTAAAAAGTGGGCTATACTATCTGATCCTCCAAATGCCCTGAGCTGATCTACCTGGTTTTTCATCAGGGCAATCAGCGGTGAAATTACGATTGCCGTACCATCGCTCATTAATGCTGGTAACTGATAACACATCGATTTGCCACCCCCGGTAGGCATAATAACAAATGTATCATTACCGGCCAGGATGTTGGTTATTATCGCTTCCTGCTCCCCCTTAAAATTATCAAACCCGAAAAAATTCTGGAGATTGTCAAATAGCGATTTCTTTGTTTCTATCATTATTTTAACAAATTCTTAAATTGTATTTAAAAGTTTAAAGTAACAAAATTTTCTAAATAAACGGTGGATTTACTTTTAAATTTTATATAAAAATGATGATTAGATGAAAAACAATTTCTTCGCTTGTTTATTTAAAGAACCAGACAAAATTATGGAAGGCATGCTATTAAATTATTTAGTTACACTTAATGGATAATTAACAAATTATTACACATTTTTACGGTTGATATAATACCGAATTAAAACTCTTTACTTTCTCATGAATAAAAACTATTATGCGATAATTATGGCTGGAGGGATTGGAAGCCGCTTTTGGCCGATAAGCCGTACATCGCACCCTAAACAGTTTATAGATATACTTGGTACCGGTAAAACCCTGATACAAAATACCTACGAACGTTTTCTGAAAGTATGCCCCAAAGAAAATATATACATTGTTACCAATGAAAATTATACCAAACTTGTAAAACAGCAGCTGCCGGATATGGAGGATCAGCAGATCCTTACCGAACCGGTAATGCGTAACACGGCACCTTGTGTTGCTTACGGCTGTTTTAAAATTGAAAGCCTTAACCCTGATGCCGCCATTGTAGTAGCCCCTTCCGATCAGCAGATCCTGGACGAAGATGCTTTTGTTGCTGCCATTGAAAAATCATTGCAAACCGCTGCCGCTAATGATTACCTGATTACCCTGGGTATTAAACCATCAAGGCCTGATACCGGCTATGGATATATCCAGTATACCGATAACATTATCAACGACGAGTTTCATAAAGTGAAAACTTTCACCGAAAAACCCACTCTTGAGATAGCGAAAACGTTTATTCAAAGCGGCGACTTTTTGTGGAATGCTGGCATTTTTGTTTGGTCGGCCAAAACCATTGTTAAGGCGTTTGGACAGTACCTGCCCGAGATGCACGAGATTTTTGCCGATGCCAGGCCGGTTTATAACTCAGATAATGAAAAAACATACGTTCATAAAGCATACCAGCAATGCGTTAACATCTCGATAGATTATGGCATTATGGAAAAAGCTGATAACGTATATGTTTTACCATCAGATTTTGGATGGAGCGACCTGGGTACCTGGGCGTCCATATATGACCTGGCAGATAAGGATTATGTAGGCAATGCTGTGATCCCGGCTGAAAAGGTGATCATGTATGATTCATCAAACTGTATGGTAAACGTGCCGGGCGAAAAACTGGTAATACTGCAGGGCCTGCATGACTATATTGTGGTAGAATCAAACAACTCCCTGCTCATTTGCCCTCGAGATCAGGAGCAAAACATCAAACAAGTTGTAACTGATGTAAAAAGCAAATTTGGAGCTAAATATATTTAGGGGTTGATGAGTGGTGGGTAGTTGATTGGGTAAGTAGTTTGATTTTTCAGGAACGATTACCTAATGAACCGCCCACTCACAAGCCTCAAACAACTACTCACTCAATCAACTTAATCAACCATTCACAGCAGTGCGTTGCCTTATCGCTTCATACAAAATGATCCCGGTTGATACCGAAACGTTCAACGATTCAATTTCGCCAAACATTGGGATCTTAGCCAAATGATCCGAGATCCTGATGATCTCGTTCCGTATTCCATCTTCTTCCGATCCCATTACAATAGCAGTAGGGACTGTATAGTCCGGGTTGTAAATATTGTCCTGTGTTTTTTCCGTGCAGCAAACCAGCTGAAGTCCCGACTCCTGGAGGAAACGTACGGTCTGCATAAAATTATCGTGCCTGCAAACAGGGATCTTGTATAAGGCCCCTGCCGAAGTTTTAATTGCATCCGGATTAATTTGTGCCGAGCCTTTTGCAGGGATCACAATAGCGTGTACACCGGCACATTCAGCAGTACGGGCTATAGCTCCCATATTACGCACATCAGTAATACTGTCTAAAACCAGGATTAGCGGCGTTTCGCCCCTCTCAAATACCTCGGGTATGATATTTTCTATCTTCTGGTAAACGATAGGTGAGATCACAGCTATAACACCCTGGTGATTTTTCTGTGTGATACGATTAAGTTTTTCAACCGGAACTTGTTGTGCAACTATCTGGTATTCATTCATAAGCTCTTTAAGCTCATGTATCAGGCTGCCGCTTATGCCTCTTTGTATAAATAATGCCTCAATCTCCTTGCCCGAACGGATAGCTTCCACTACCGCCCTGATACCAAAAACCATTTGATTGCTTTCGCGCTGAGGCCTTGAATTAAATGCCATTTTATGATTTGAATTTTGGCAAAAGTAGCTATATTAATTGATTAAGCCGTTATTGAACTGATAACCCTTTTGGGTTTAACATCATTTGGGCCCGGATGCTATCAACATTCCAAAACTTTATTAACATTGGTTCAATCACCTGAAAATCAAACCATCCATATTTTGTTAAAAAGTTATTAACACTTGGATGTTTATTAAAAACCTTTAAATTATTGCCCTGTGTATGATTATTTTAAAATGCCGATACACTATGTTAGGTGTTTACTTTGCCCGGCGAAACTTTTTTTGTATATTTTTGTACCCTTATGAGTTTTGAGAATAACAACCAGCATAACAAGCCAAACACATTTGAACGCCGGGGCCGGATCACAAATCCAACGCCTTTTATTGGAGGCGGCAAATTGCAGCCTCAGGCTACGGATTTAGAGGAAGCCGTTTTAGGTGCGCTCATGCTGGAAAAAGACGCTCTTTCATCAGTTATTGATGTTTTAAAGCCCGAAGTTTTTTACCAAACCAATCACCAAAAGATTTTTTCTGCCATAAAAATCCTGTTTGAAAAAACACAGCCCGTAGATATTCTTACCGTTACTGCCGAGCTGCGCAGACTGGGGGAGCTTGAGATGGTTGGCGGTGCTTATTATATTACCGAACTTACCAGCCGTGTTGCTTCGGCTGCCAATATTGAGTTTCACTCACGTATTATTATTCAGAAATTTATCCAGCGTGAACTTATTCGTATCTCTACAGAGGTTATTAATAATGCCTATGAGGATACTGCCGACGTGTTCGACTTGCTGGATATGGCCGAAAAAAACCTGTTTGAGATTGCACAGAGCAATTTACGCCGCGATGCCCGTAACATGGATGATCTTGTGCACGAGGCCTTAAGGGATATTGAAGCTTTGAAAGATAAAAAAGACGGTTTAACAGGCGTTGCATCAGGCTTTACCGGCCTTGACAGGATGACCTCGGGCTGGCAAAAATCAGATTTGGTGATTATAGCAGCGCGCCCGGCGATGGGTAAAACAGCCTTCGTGTTAAGTTGCGCCCGTAATGCAGCCGTTGATTTTGACAAGCCGGTAGTTGTGTTCTCGCTCGAGATGTCGTCGGTGCAGTTAGTTAATCGTTTGATAGCCGGTGAAGCAGAAATAGAACAGGAAAAAATACGTAAAGGCACACTTGAAGAGTGGGAATGGCAACAAGTACACTCCAAAATAGGCAGGCTTGAAAAGGCCACCTTTATCATTGATGATACCCCGGCGCTAAATATATTTGAGTTCAGGGCAAAATGCCGTCGTTTAAAATCGCAATATGATATCCAGTTAATCATCATCGATTACTTGCAGTTGATGCATGGCAAAGCCGAAGGTAAAGGCGGTGGCGGTAACCGTGAGCAGGAAATCAGTAGTATTTCACGTGCGCTTAAATCTGTAGCTAAAGAACTCAGCGTACCCGTTATTGCGCTTTCGCAGTTAAGTCGTGCGGTTGAAAGCAGGCCGGGTAACTCAAAAAGGCCAATGCTTTCAGACTTACGTGAGTCGGGCGCTATTGAGCAGGATGCCGACATGGTGCTATTCCTTTACCGTCCTGAATATTACGGTTTAACTGAAGACGAAGACGGCAACCCAACTCAGGGCGTAGGCGAAGTAATTATAGCCAAACACCGTAACGGCGAAACAGGTACTGTCCGGCTTAAATTTGTGGGTAAATACGTTAAGTTTGCCAACCTTGAAGAAGGTATGGACGGCTTCCCTCCGCCTGCAGGTAACGCTTTTGCAGGCCTTGCCCCTTCGCAGGATTTTGAAAAGCAAAGCAACTTTATCATCCGTCCTTCAAGAATGGATGATATGGATGACGAAGCACCATTTTAATTCAACTTTGAATTTGAGATTTTCGATTTCGGATTTAGCCCTCTATGCTAATTCAATATCCGGAGCCGGAAACTCAAAACTCCAGGTCAAAATACTATTCCCAAAATAACACCGATAATAATTACTATCGGTGTTTTTATTTTGGTGAAATGTAACACCAGGAAAGTACCGGTCATTAATAGATAGGCTATCCAGTTCAAGCCAAACGGCCTTACTAACAAAATCAATGCAGTTGCCATAAAGCCTACTGCCACGGCATTAATACCACTTAAAGAGTTTTTTATCCTGGTTATCTTTTTCAGATCTTCCCAAAACGGAACAATAAAGAGGATAAGTATAAGTCCCGGAGTATTAATCCCAATAACCGCAACAAGGCTGCCAATTATTTGCCCCCAGATGTTATAACCTTTATTGCCAAGCGTAATGCCACCTAAAAATGATGTAAAAGAAAAGGTTGGCCCGGGTAATGCCTGTTGCAGGGCATAACCAGATAAAAACTCTGATCGCCCTAAATAATGCTTAACTTCAACAAACTCCGTATACATTAACGGTACAAGCACCTGCCCTCCTCCAAAAATCAGGATGCCATTTCGGTAAAAGTTTTCAAACAAACGAATTGGCAAGCTGAATGGAGATGTTTGATTTACTACCGCGCCCAGTGCTGCAAAAAAAAGCAGGATGCCGATAAAGTAAGCCACCTTGTTGGGGTTTACATTTGAGTAAAGTTTTACCCTAAGTTCATTTTCGTGCTGTTGAGTTTCCATTGCCGATGATATGATACCACCAAGCAATATCAGTATCGGAAAAGCGTAGGCATTTTGCAATATCAGCGTAACAATCAATGAGCCTATGGCCAGCATCATGCTTATTTTTGTTTTTAAAAACTTGCTTGCAAATGTGTAAGTGGCATACGCAACTATGCCAACCGCTATGGGCTGTACATAACTGATCACGTGGCTAAATTTAGCCTTGTTGGCAAACATATTATAACTGATTGCTGCCATACACATAATGGCTGCCGATGGTAAAATCCAGATAAGAAAGGTAATGATGGCAAGTCTGAGCCCGCCCACTTTCCAGGCTATGCCAACCAATGTTTGAGTTGATGAAGGCCCCGGTAAAACCTGCGACAAGGCATTAAGCTCCATCAATTCATCTTCAGTGATATATCTGCGCTTTTCAACAAATTCACGCAGTAAAACGGCAATGTGGGCCTGGGGCCCGCCAAAAGCAGTAAAAGTATAAATCAGCACATCCCTAAGGAATATAAGTTGCCGTTTTTCCATTTAGATAAGTTAAGGAAATCATGGTTCATGACCAAAACCAAAAAATACTATGAACTATGAGCGCCGGCTATTGACTAATAATCGTCGTCATCATCTTCTTCAAAGCCTATTGCCTGCCTGTATACAGCCTGCAATTCAGAGAAAGCGTGATTGTCTCGTTTCTCCTTTGTCACTTTCATGCCGTTTTCATAAGTTTTAATGGCGTCGTCCTTACGGTTTAATGCTTCATAAAGCTTACCTAAATGGTAATATGTACCCGTATAACCCGGGTGGTTATTTACCAGATCCTCGTAATAGGCAAGTGCCTTATCTGTCTCATTCAGACGTAGATATTCTGTTGCCAGGGCATATTTCAGAAACTCGTCATCTGGTTCATTTTTTATAAATTCCAACAGCTTGTTCAATCTGTTCAACTCCATTTTAAACTCTATCTTTTTTAACTAAATTTGCAAAAACCTATTGATATGAAGATTTTGGTATGTGTAAGTAATGTTCCTGATACCACCACAAAAATAACTTTTACTGATAACAACACGCAATTTAATACAAACGGGATTCAGTTTATACTTAACCCCTATGATGAAATAGCGCTTGCCCGTGCCATTGAACTAACCGATGGCGGCAAAGGAACAGTAACTGTAATAAATGTTGGTGAAGCAAATACAGAGGCCACTATTCGCAAGGCATTGGCCATTGGCGCTACTGATGCCGTGCGAATAAACGCTAAACCGCACGATGCCTGGTATGTATCTTACCAAATTGCCCAGTATGTAAAGGCTAATCCTTTTGATTTGATCCTGACCGGGCGCGAATCTATTGATTACAACGGATCGAAAGTTGCGGGCATGCTTGGCGAATTGCTTGACCTGCCATCTGTATCTATTATAAAAAAATTAGATGCCGGTGACACAGAAGCAGTAGTTGAACGGGAAATTGAAGGCGGCAAGGAGGTTTTAACTATCCCCTATCCATTTGTAGCCGGTACTGCAGAGGGAGTGGCCGAACCCAAAATACCTAATATGCGCGGCATAATGTCGGCCCGCACCAAACCGCTTACTGTTGTTGAAGCGGTTGAGGTAAAAACATTTTCAGAAATCATCAGTTATGAAACCCCTGCCCCACGTGGCCAGGTAAAGCTTATTCCTGCCGATGATACAGCCAAACTGGTTGAACTGCTGCATGCAGAAGCGCGTGTTATATAAATTTATTATCTAAACTACTAACAGATAAATATGTCAGTTTTAATATATGCGGAAAATGCCGGTGGCAAATTCAAAAAATCAATTTTTGAAGCCGTTTCTTACGCCCGGGCTATTGCCGATCAAAATGGTACTTCCCTTACTGCAGTTTCAATAGGTAATGTTGATGCTGCAGAATTGGCTTTATTGGGCGAATACGGTGCCGATAAAGTGCTTAACGTATCGGGGGATAAATTAAAAGATTTTGTAAATCAAGCATATGCCTCTGTAATAGCCGAAGCTGCTAAGAAAGAAGGTTCGGCTGTTGTGGTTTTATCCAATACATTTTCTGGCCGTGGTTTAGCACCAAGAGTTGGTGTAAAACTTGAAGCTGGTGTTGCCGACGGAGCCGTGGCGCTTCCGGTGCAGGAAGGCGGCTCATTCAAGGTTAAAAAAACAGCTTTTTCGGGTAAAGCTTTCGCTTCGGTAGAACTTACTTCGGCCATTAAAGTTATTGCACTTGTACCTAACTCTTATAAAGTTATTGAAACAGGCGGCACTGCTCATATTGAGGACTTTAACGTTGAATCCAAAGCTTCAGACTTTAGGGCCATGATCAAGGAAATTGTTCGTTCAACTGATAAAGTTTCTCTTCCCGATGCTGAGATTGTGGTTTCGGGTGGCCGTGGTTTAAAAGGGCCTGAAAACTGGGGTATGATTGAAGAGCTTGCAGAACTTTTAGGCGCTGCCACTGCGTGCTCTAAACCTGTTTCTGATGCAGGATGGAGACCTCATAGCGAGCACGTTGGGCAAACCGGCATAGCTGTCAGTCCAAATTTGTATATTGCAGTCGGAATTTCAGGCGCTATTCAGCACCTGGCGGGGGTAAGTTCATCAAAAGTTATCGTAGTCATAAACAAAGATCCCGAAGCGCCGTTTTTTAAGGTAGCTGATTACGGGATAGTGGGCGATGCATTTGAGGTACTCCCTAAATTAATTGCAGCCGTTAAAGAATATAAAGCTTCAGCATAAATACAGGTGATGGGGAATAACATGAAAAAAATAAAGCTTGATATTGTCGGCTTATCATACAGTCAAACACAATCGGGCGCATATGCACTTGTTTTGGGTGAGGTGAGCGGCCGTCGTCGTTTGCCTATTATTATCGGCAGCTTTGAAGCCCAGGCTATAGCTATCGAAATAGAAAAAATGACCCCAAGCCGCCCGCTTACGCACGATCTTTTTAAAAGTTTTGCCCAGGCTTACCAAATTGAAGTTCAGGAGGTAATTATTTATAACCTGGTTGATGGTATCTTTTATGCAAAACTTATCTGCAGCGATGGTAAACGTTCGGTAGAGATAGACGCGCGTACATCTGACGCCATTGCAGTTGCCGTTCGTTTCGACTGCCCTATTTTCACCTATGAGTTTATTCTTTCAACTGCGGGCATTGTTATAGAAGGTAACGATTTTGTTTATCTGGAGAATATCAATGAAACGCCCGAAGAAAAATCCGTTAGCGCATCAGTAAGCGGTTACGCTTCCATCAGTACCGAGGAGCTTAAAACCAAACTTCAGGAAGCTCTTGCCGAAGAATCTTATGAAAAGGCGGCAAAAATTCGTGACGAATTAAATAAACGTAAGGCTTCATGATGATTTCGGGATTCGGATTTTAGATGTCGGATTTAATTGCTTGCTCTTTTTTAAAAATATCTTTTTATCATATCAACAACTGATAACAGAAACTCAATCCCGGGTTTCTGTTTAATAAGCGTAATTTCTGTAACTGTAGCTTTCTGATTTACATTTATTTCACTACTTTCCGCTTTTAATTTAACACTGACTAAATTTATTTAAACCAGGTACCGTATGAATATTAAGTTCCGCTTAATACTGATGAATTTTATGCAATTTTTTATCTGGGGAGCCTGGTTACTTACCATCGGTGCATACTGGTTCCAGGATAAACATTGGTCGGGCGCACAATTCGGGGCTATCTTCAGTACCATGGGTATTTCGGCCATATTTATGCCTGCCCTTACCGGTATTATAGCCGATAGGTTTATCAACGCCGAAAAATTATACGGCATTATGCACATTTTTGGAGCGGCATCCTTATTTACCCTTCCATTAATTACCAATCCATCTGCTTTTTTTTGGGTGATGCTGATTAATATGGTGTTTTATATGCCAACCCTTTCACTTTCAATAACAGTAGCATATTCGGCGCTAAAAGGCGGTAATAAGGATGTAGTGAAGGACTACCCACCAATCAGGATTTGGGGAACTATCGGCTTCATTGCCGCATTATGGACAGTAAGCCTAACGCATAATGAAACCTCGCCAAATCAGTTTTATATAGCATCGGCGGTAGCGCTGGCACTGGGTCTTTACTCATTCAGTCTTCCCAAATGCCCTCCGCTTTCTGCCAAAACAACTAACAAATCATTTGCCGACTCATTAGGACTGAACGCTTTTAAACTGTTCAAGGATCCTAAGTTTGCTATCTTCTTTGGTTTTTCGATGCTTTTAGGGGCAGCGCTACAGCTTACCAATGCGTACGGTGATACTTTTATACAGGATTTCAAAAACATAGCCATTTACAAAGATTCTGTCGGTGTAAAATATCCGGCTATCATCATGTCGATTTCACAATTTTCTGAAACGTTTTTCATCCTGGCCATACCCTTCTTTCTTCGTAAGTTCGGTATCAAATATGTAATGCTATTTAGCATGCTGGCGTGGGTGTTAAGATTTGGCCTTTTTGCCTTCGGCGATCCGGCAGGGGGATTATGGATGATAGTTTTATCATGCATTGTTTACGGTATGGCTTTCGATTTCTTCAATATTTCGGGTTCCCTGTTTGTTGAAACACAAGCTACTCCGGATATCAGGGCAAGTGCACAGGGCTTATTTATGATGATGGTAAACGGTTTCGGGGCATTTTTTGGAAGTATTGCAAGCGGCCTCATCATTGATAAATTTTTCCTGCTGCCGGGCGGCGAGAAGGATTGGCATGGCATCTGGCTTACATTTGCAGGCTATGCCCTGGTAATAGCTGTTATTTTCCCTTTTGTGTTTAAATATAAACATAATAAAGCCCTTGTTGAAGCTATACAGCACGCGTAATTGTCTGAACCGGGATTTGGGGAGATTTTTTGGATTATCCAGGTAAATTATAAAACAGAGAAGGCTCACGAATTATCGTGAGCCTTCTCTGTTTTGAGCAAGAAAATCCTGTAATCAAAAGAATCCCCCCAAATCCCGGTTCAGACTATTTCTTCCTCCCCATTGCATATTTGATCCCGCCCAATAAATGGTTCAAATACAAAGGATCAGCATATGATTCATCAGTGTGCCCCAATTCGGTATAAAAAGCCCTGCCGCCATCAAAATTATGATACCAGGCCATTGGGTGGTTGTCGCCATTTTCGCCGCCGGTATAGCTTTTTTCATCTATCTTGATCAGTACATGCAGGTCATCACCTATCCATTTGTAGTTATACCATTCGTCCCAGCGTTTCCAGGTTTCAGGCAAGTGTTTAGTCGCAATAAAATTACGGTCTACTATATTTAACGTTGCCTCCTGTTGTTTCGGGTGGCTTTTAAAATAAGCACCTACCAGTTTGCCATACCATGGCCAGTCATATTCGGTGTCTGTTGCGGCATGTACGCCAACAAAGCCGCCCCCTGCTTTAATATATTGCTCAAACGCAGCCTGCTGGGTATCATTTAAAACGTCGCCCGTGGTACTTAAAAATATTACTGCCTTATATTGCTTCAAATTATCTGCAGTAAACTTTGCAGCATTAGTGGTGCTATCCACATCAAAATTATTTTCCTGCCCGAGTTTGATTATCGCCGGTACCCCTACCGCAATTGAGTTGTGGTGAAAACCGGCTGTTTTACAAAATATCAATACTTTATCTTTAGCAAGTACCTGCGTTATAGATGCGCCTACCAAGAGGCATATGGTTAGTAGTTTTTTCATAGTTGGTGAGTGGTTGATTATGTTGATTAAGTGAGCAGTTAGTTTTATGTTTAGTTAATAGTTGATTAAGTGAGCGGTTGATTAAAACTTGAGAATCGGCGCCAAACCATTCACCTAATCAACCACTCACTATTCACCAACTTATAAATTCCCTTTCTTTAATTCATCTACAGCAAAATGAGCGGCACGCGCCGTCATAGCCATATACGTTAACGATGGATTTTGACAAGCTGCTGAAGTCATTGCAGCCCCATCAGTAACAAAGACATTTTTAGCGTCCCAAACCTGGTTATTACCGTTAAGTACCGAAGTTTTAGGATCGCGCCCCATACGGGCTGTACCCATTTCGTGGATACCATCGCCAACATTATGACCACGATCATGCGTTTCAACGTTTTTCACCCCGGCGCTTTCCAGCATAGCTTTCGCCTCTTTTACAATGTCAACACGCATTTTCTTTTCGTTTTCTTTGATCTCGGCGTCCATAGCCAATATTGGCAGTCCCCATTTATCCTTACGGGTTTTGTCAAGTGTGATCTTATTTTCGTGATAAGGCAGCAATTCGCCGAAACCACCGATACCTATTGTCCATGGGCCTGGTTCAGTAAGTGCATCTTTATATTGAGCTCCGATACTATATTCGGCAATTTCACGACTCCAGCCCATGCGGCTTGCTGCGCCCTGGTAGCCGAAGCCGCGCAGGTAATCGCGCTTATCACCAAACAGGTTTGCAAAACGCACAACGTAAATACCATTGGCCCGGCGGCCATAATAATATTTATCCTCGTAACCGTCAACCAAGCCGCTTGCGCCAAGATTGTAATGATGATCCATGATGTTGTGCCCCAATTCGCCGCTGCTGCTGCCTAAGCCATCGGGCCAGATGTCGGTAGCTGAGTTCATCAACACCCAGGCACTGTTTAAAGCCGACGCATTAACAAAAACTATTTTGGAGTAATACTCATAAGTTTGATTGGTTTCGGCATCAAGCACTTCAACACCCTTTGCCTTTTTTGTGTCCTTATCGTATAAAATTTTAGTAACAATAGAATATGGCCTCACAGTTAGGTTACCGGTAGCCAGCGCTGCAGGCAAGGTTGATGATTGCGTGCTGAAATACCCGCCGAAAGGACATCCTTCCCAACACCGGTTCCTGAACTGGCAAGCCGTACGCCCCGGAATAGCAGCCGTTAAATTGGCGGTTCTGCCAATGATCATATGTCTTGTACCGTTATAATTTTTCCGGATCCGGGCAGCCACATCTTTTTCCACCCAATTCATATCCATAGGCGGCAAATAGTGTCCGTCGGGCAATTGCGGTAACCCCTCTAACGAGCCGCTGATACCTGCAAACTTTTCTACGTGATCATACCAGGGTGCCAGGTCTTTATAGCGGATGGGCCAATCAATAGCCCAGCCATCCTTGGCATTGGCTTCAAAATCAAAATCGCTCCAGCGGTAGCTTTGTCTTCCCCATAAAATGGAACGACCGCCAAGCTGATATGAACGCCACCAATTAAATGGCTTTATCTCGGTGTATGGTGCAGCCTGCTCATCAGTCCAATAATCCATAATAGGTTCGGTAGCACCCCAACTGCGCGAAATCACCGGACGCTGCTTGCGTTGCGCCTGGGTTGGAGCGCCTGCATGATGGCGGTCCCAGGGGTCCTGGTTAGCGGTTTTATAATCTTTGATATGTTCAAAGTTCCTGCCCCGCTCAAGCATAATAGTTTTTAGCCCCAGTTCTGATAATTCTTTTGCTGCCCAGCCACCACTGATACCTGAGCCTACTACAATGGCGTCATAGGTATTATTAGCCTTGGCTTTGCCGTTTACATTACTTAATGGCATAGTTTTATAAATTGGTTTTGAAATTGGATAAAACAATTATATCAATTAAAAATCGATATAGCAATCGATTGTGAAGAAAAAAGAACCGTGATTTGGGGGGATTTTTAGGATTATGGGATCCCCCTTCGTTTAGCCTTGCAAATCAAAATCCGGTTGATCCTTAAATTAGTTTAATCCTGGTGCAGACATTAACAAACTAAGAATCCCCCGCATCCTAAAAATCCACCCAAATCCCGGTTCAGATTTCTTATTTTTACACCATGCTCCAGATAAGCGAATTATTTATTTATCCTATTAAATCATTGGGAGGCATTGCTGTACAAAACGCTGTGGTTACCACGCGCGGTTTACAGCATGACCGGCGCTGGATGCTGGTTAATGAGCAGGGACATTTTATAACACAACGCGAGTTTCCGCACATGGCCTTATTGAAAGCCACAATAGAAACCGACGGCATAGCTGTACATCATCATTCAAGCGGATCATTACTAATTCCATTTAACAACGAAAAGAGGCCGTTGCAGCAGTTTGCAGTATGGGATGATAGCTGCATGGGCCAATACGTTAACGACGAATTTGATCATTGGTTTAGCAGGGCGCTCAATATGAAATGCCGCCTGGTTTATATGCCCGATGACAGCGAACGCGAAGTTGACCAGCGTTATGCCAAACCGGGCATGATCACATCCTTTGCCGATGCTTATCCTTTCCTGCTCATTGGCCAGGCATCGCTTGATGACCTTAACAAACGCATGTCATTGCCTTTACCGATGAACCGCTTTCGCCCCAACATAGTTTTTACCGGAGGAGAAGCCTACAGTGAAGACCTGATGAACCAGGTAATAATAGCTGGCATTACCTTTTACGGGGCTAAACTTTGTGCGCGCTGCGTGTTAACCACTATTGATCAGCAAACGGCGATAAAAGCTAAAGAACCTTTGAAAACACTTGCCTCCTACCGGATGAAAAATAACAAGATCATGTTTGGGCAAAACCTGGTACATGAAAATACCGGCATTATTTCGGTGGGCGATGAACTTAAAGTTTTAAGCACTCATACTGAAGAACGATTTATTGTAACAAAGAAACCTATAACAGCAGCATGAAACCAACGATAACTATTGAATATTGCCCTAAATGCAACTGGATGATGCGCGCCGCCTACATGGCCCAGGAGCTGCTTACAACCTTTACCGATGATGTAAACGGGGTTACTTTGAAACCAAGCGAAATAAGCGGCCGCTATACGATCAGCATTGATGAAGAGCCCCTGTTTGACCGTAAGCGCGATGGCCATTTTCCCGAGATCAAAGAGCTGAAACAAGCCGTTCGTGATAAAGTTAATCCGGGTAAAAGCCTTGGTCATTCGGATACACATCAATTGTAACTTTTATATAACAATGTCTGTATAAAATATCCTTTCTATATAATCTATAATATTACTCGAAAAAATAGTTAATTTAGATAATATCTTTATTTAACTTTGTGAGTTTTTATTTTAGAAAATGCTTTCAAAAAAAACTAAATACGCTATAAAGGCACTTGTGGTTCTTGGCAAGAACATGGACCAACCGCCTATGCAAATTTCGAAAATTGCCGAAACTGAACGGATCCCTAAGAAGTTTCTTGAGCAAATACTGCTTGACCTGCGCAATGCAGGCTTCCTTTACAGTAAAAAAGGGGCTGGCGGCGGCTACAGCCTCAACCGCGACCCTAAAGACATATTCCTGGTAAGTATAATGCGAATTACAGACGGGCCTATTGCTATGGTGCCTTGTGCAAGCTTAAATTTTTACCACAAGTGCGATGAGTGCCACCAGGAAAGCACTTGCGGCATAAGGGATGTGTTTGTTGATGTAAGAGATGCCACACTTAAAATATTGAGCGAAACCAGTATCGCAGATATCATCAAACGCGAAACCACTCTCATCAGCGTTTAAATTCAAAACTTCATAAAACTGTCATAACGCAGTTTTTTTTATTTAAATGCTACCTTTTCCGTATACTATATATATATTTGGGAAATGAATCGTGAGCGCATTAATATTATCTGCCATAACCAACTGACCCATTGCTATATGCGCAATGGTAAAAAGAGGCAGTAGAAGTAATATTAACCATATATGCCTCTTTAGCCACAGCCAAAGGGGCTTTTTTATAAAAGATTAACAGATAGAATATGCAGAGCTTCAGAACAGAACTGGAGAATCCCATTGTTGAGAAGGACATTATCGATCTTGAAAAGAAGATCCATGCTTTTCGTGAAGGAAAAATTCATGATGAAAAATTCAGGAGCCTTCGTTTGGCGCGTGGTGTGTATGGTCAGCGTCAGCCGGGCGTACAGATGGTGCGTATCAAATTGCCTTTCGGCAAGGTGAGCTTTAAGCAGCTATTAAAAATTGCTGAGATCTCTGACGAATTTGGGAGCAGTAACCTGCACCTAACCACCCGTCAGGACATCCAGATTCATTACGTAAGCCTTGACCGTACCCCTCAGCTTTGGGCCAAGCTTGAACAGGATGATATAACCATCCGCGAAGCATGCGGTAACACCGTACGTAACGTTACAGCCTCTCCTACTGCAGGTATCGATCCGAAAGAACCATTTGATGTTTCACCATATGCATATGCTACGTTTGATTATTTTCTGCGTAACCCTATATGCCAGGAAATGGGCCGTAAATTCAAGATCTCTTTTTCATCAAGTGATGAAGATACTGCATTTTCATACGTTCATGACATTGGTGCTATCCCTAAAATAAATGCTAATGGCGAGCGTGGTTTCAAGATCATGCTTGGCGGCGGCTTAGGTGCACAGCCTATTTTGGCCAGCATTGTTGAAGAGTTTTTACCTGAAGATCAGTTAATCCCTTATATCGAATCGGTGATCCGCGTATTTGACCGCTATGGTGAACGCACTAACCGTAATAAGGCCCGTATGAAGTATCTCATCCAGAAACTGGGTTTGGATGAAGTATTGCGTTTAACTGAAATTGAGCGTACTGCCAATAAGGTAAAATCATACCCTATTAACCGCGACGCCATTGACGCACCGGCATTGCCACCAACTAACAACTACCCTGAGGTAACAATCACCAATCCGTTTCGCTACGAGCAATGGTTGGCTACCAACGTTTTTGAGCAAAAGCAAAAAGGCTTTTACGGCGTGTACATTAAAGTACCTGTTGGTGATATTTCATCTGATACCGCCCGTGCGCTTGTTAAAACGTTAGAGCCTTTGGTTGGTCATGAAATCCGGATTACCCAAAACCAGGGACTACTTTTAAAATATGTGCAAAAAGAAGCTTTGCCTGCTTTATATGAAGGATTGGCTAAGCTTGAGCTGGCAACTCCGGGTTTTGATAGCATTGCTGATGTTACCACCTGCCCGGGTACAGATACCTGCAACCTGGGTATATCAAACAGTATGACCATGGCAAGGGTGCTGGAAGACCTGATTTATAACGAATACGAAGACTTTATTTATAACCGCGAAATTAAAATCAAGATAAGCGGTTGTATGAATTCATGCGGTCAGCATGGTTTGGCTCATATAGGCTTCCATGGCAGTTCGCTTAAAGCGGGTGCAAAAGTATTACCATCTGTACAAGTGATGCTTGGTGGAGGTACTGTTGGTGATGGTGTTGGTCGCGCTGCCGAAAGGGTGATCAAAGTGCCTACCAAACGCGCTACTGAAGTTTTAAGGTATTTACTGAATGACTATAAAGCGTTTTCGCCGGAAGGTGAAACGTACCACGAATATTACGACAGGCAGGGCAAAGATTACTTTTATCGCTTGTTGAAACCACTTGCCGATTTAACTACTCTTACCGATGATGAATACATTGACTGGGGGCACCAGGAAACATTTGTTACTGCTATAGGCGTAGGTGAATGTGCGGGTGTAGTTATTGACCTGGTTGCTACACTTTTATTTGAATCGGAAGAAAAACTTGGCTGGGCCAATGATGCCTATGCTGATGGACGCTGGGCTGATGCCATTTATCATGCGTACAATGTTTTTGTAAGTTCGGCAAAAGCTTTGCTGCTCGACAAGGGTGTTAACAGCAGTACACAAATTGGCGTAATCCGCGAATTTGATGCACAATATGTTGAAAAAGGCGAATTTGAATTAAGCGGAACCTTTAACGACCTGGTATTACAGATCAATCAAAATGAGCCATCGCAAGAATTTGCTACAGCATATTTAGCACAGGCTACAGAATTTTTAAGCAGAAGCAAGGATAAGAGAGAGGCGCTTGTACAATAATGACTGATACTAATAAAAATATAAAAGAGCCGCGCATCACCCTGGTGGGCGCCGGACCAGGCGATGCCGACCTGATAACTGTAAAGGCGATCAAAGCTTTGAAAACAGCCGATGTTGTTTTATATGATGCTTTGGTTAATGAAGAATTGCTTGAATACGCACCGGAAAACTCTACCAAAGTTTATGTGGGCAAACGTTCTGGCGATCATACCTTTTCGCAGGAAGCAATTAACAACCTTATGGTTGATTACGCTAAAAATTACGGGCATGTGGTAAGGTTAAAAGGCGGTGATCCATTTGTGTTTGGCCGCGGATACGAAGAACTTATTATTGCAGCAGCACACAACATACAGGCCTCCGTTATTCCGGGTATTTCAAGTTCGATAGCCGTTCCCGAATTACAGCAAATCCCGGTTACCCACCGTGGATTAAGCGAAAGCTTCTGGGTAGTTACCGGCACCACGGCCAACGGCATGATCTCGAATGATCTTATCGATGCTTCCCGCTCAAATGCTACCGTGATTGTGTTGATGGGCATTCATAAACTGGCCGAAATAACAGAAATATTTAAACGCCAGGGCAAAAGCAAGTTACCGGCAGCAGTTATTCAAAGCGGATCAACTGTGGATGAGAAAATTGCTGTTGCTACCGTTGATACTATTGTTAATACGGTTGAAGAAAACAAGATTACATCGCCCGCTATTATTGTTCTGGGCGAGGTGGTATCTCTTCACCCAAAATTCCAACTGATAAAAGAGGTATATGACATTGTTGCCCGGGGATAATAGTTTAACCAATATTCAGGACGAAAAGCAGGAAGGCAATCAGCTTTTTCCTGTTTTTTTGAAACTGAATGACCTGCATACCCTGCTTATTGGCGGCGGCAATGTAGGATTGGAAAAACTTAACGCTGTGCTTAATAACAGTAACCATGCGCGGGTAACCGTTATCTCCCGTGAGTTTTTGCCTGAAGTACACACCCTGGCAGCGAAATATGCTGGTATCCGCGTAGTGCAGAAATCATTTACCGATGATGACCTGAACAATGCAGATATTGTTATTGCAGCCACTAATGACAGCGAACTTAACAGCTATATCCGTAGTGCAGCCCATGATCGTAAGCTACTGATCAATGTAGCTGACAAACCTGCACTATGCGATTTTTATTTAGGATCAATAGTGCAAAAGGGTGATCTGAAGCTGGCAATATCAACCAACGGAAAATCACCTACCGTAGCTAAACGGTTAAAAGAAGTATTAAACCAAAGCCTTCCTGCTGAACTTGACACTACTTTACAGCAAATGAGCGAACTAAGAAATACCCTTGAAGGTGACTTTACCGACAAGGTAAAAAAACTAAATAGCGTAACCTCCGTATTGGTTGAACCCAAACCTGTTAACCGGAAAAATTTCATCTGGCTAATTTGGTCAACCATTATTGTATCCCTGGCTATCGGCATAACAGCGCTTTACTTTAATGAGCCCGCTTTTAAAAGTTACGTATCTAATATTGATCCAATATTTTATTACTTTTTAGGAGCAGGTTTTGTATTTGCTATGATTGATGGCGCAATTGGCATGTCATACGGCGTTACATCAACATCTTTTTCGTTAACGATGGGTATCCCGCCGGCATCGGCCAGCATGGGAGTTCACCTGTCTGAGATCATGAGTTGTGGCATAGCCGGCTGGATGCACTACCGAATGGGTAACATAAACTGGAAATTATTCTGGCTGTTGGTTATACCTGGTATGATAGGGGCCGGAACCGGGGCGTTCCTATTATCATCTCTGGAACACTATAGTATGTATACTAAACCCGTTGTATCTGTTTATACGCTGATACTGGGCATTGTAATATTCAGAAAAGCATTTAACACACAAAAGAAAAAATCGGCTGATAAGGTAAAACGCATTTCCCTGCTCGGTTTAGGCGGAGGTTTTATTGACGCCGTTGGTGGCGGCGGCTGGGGATCGATCGTATTATCTACCCTGATAGCCGGCGGTCGCAGTCCGCGCTTTTCATTAGGCACCGTTAAACTTTCGCGTTTTTTTATTGCGATGGTTGGTTCTTTAACCTTTATGGCTATGGTTAGCAGCAACCATTGGCATGCAGTGGTTGGTCTGGTATTAGGCAGTGCTTTAGCATCGCCAATTGCAGCAAAAATTTCTAATAAAATTTCGGCAAAAACTATCATGGTTGCTGTATCAGTTATTGTTATCCTGATCAGTATCCGTTCTATCCTCAAATTTTTTGTTTCGATACCATGAGTGCGCCTTTAGAAAACATACAAGAACACATAAATGGGCTTGGCCCTGTTGAAGCCCTGACTAAGCTTGCAGCGTTATTTCCGGGTGAAGTTATATTCTCCACCAGTTTTGGATGGGAAGATCAGGCTATCAGCCACATGATCTTCGCCAATAATTTGCCTGTTAAAGTATTTACTCTTGAAACCGGCAGGCTTTTCCGCGAAACTTATTCTGTTTGGGCCAGTACCATGAACAGATATCAGAAGCCTATTCATGCCTATTATCCTAACAACGAGTTGTTAGAAGAAATGGTAAGCAAGAAAGGCCCTAACAGCTTTTATGAGTCGGTTGAAAACCGCAAGGAATGCTGCGGGATCCGCAAAATTGAGCCTTTGAAACGTGCTTTAAAAGGCAATAAAGTTTGGATTACCGGAATCCGCGCCGAACAATCGGTTAACCGTCATGACATGCATGACCTGGAATGGGATGAGCAAAACCAACTGGTAAAGTTCCACCCTATTTTTAACTGGACCCTGGATGAGGTAAAATCTTACATCAAGCAATATAACATTCCATATAATTCACTGCATGATAAAGGTTTTCCGAGTATTGGCTGTATGCCTTGTACCCGTGCAGTAGCCGAAGGTGAAGATTTCCGCGCCGGTCGCTGGTGGTGGGAAGATCAATCCAAAAAAGAATGCGGACTGCATGAAGTAACCGCCAAATAAGTCAAAGACGCTTTTTTTTTATACGTAGGTCAACTGGTTGAAAGATCGGTTGGCCTTTTTTTATTGCTGATTTTTTTGATTGCATTGATTTCGTTGATGACTTTCTACGCTTTATAATGATTTGATTATTTATATTAATTTCTCTTACAATCATCAATTCCAATCACAATTGAAAAAATCAGCGTAATCAAAAAAATCATAGAAAAATCATGGTCAAAAAAGGGGATGAAGCTTTTACACCTCATCCCCTTACAAACTATATAAAACGTAATAAAAGTTCTTATTTATTGTTGTTGTTTCCGGCTAATAAACCATCAAGCGTTACCGATACATAGTACAAACCGCCAATAGTTGGGCCGCCTGCATACTGGTAATATCTTTTATTAAAGATATCTGTAGCGCCTAATTTAAAGGTTGCATAGTATGAAGGCACACGGTAAGTAACCTGGGCATCAACTGTTTTGATTGATGGCACAGTACCTGTAACCAACGGGCTTTCCCATAGGTATGACTGTTGCCATTTATAAACCACGTTAAAACCAAAGTTTTTAACCACTTCGCGGTTACCGAACGATACGTTGCCTGACCATTCAGGTGTATTGAAACCAGTTACAAATATATCTGACGCTGTTTGGGCTTTTAGTTTATTAAAGCTCACGTTACCGGATACGGTGTAGTGCTGGTAAAAGTTGTAAGTAATACCTGCAGATGAACCGTAGTTATGATAGATATTTTTAGCGTTGGTATAAACACGGTACCTGCTTTGGCCCTGGCTGGCTGCATTACTTGATGTACCTGTTGTAGGGTCGCGGTTAACATCAAGCATTGATAATACGCCTGCGTCAGTTCCTACTGTAGCGCCGTTTGGCACAAACACCTGCACCTGGCCAAGAAAACCATCATAACGGTTAGTATACGCATCGATATCGATGAACACTTTATTATCTGCCACGATGCCTTTATAACCAACTTCAAATGAAGTGATCTGCTCAGGGCGTGCCGGCGGAAGATCTGCTACTTTTAACAAGTTCCTGTTAGCCAAAGCAGCCTGATCGCTGCCGCCTGCTGCATTTACCGCTGCGTTGAAAGCCACTACCGATGTCTGGGTATAACTGTTGCCCAGGTATCCTAAACCTTCGTTAATGAACGGCAAGCTACCTACGCGTTTTACGCGACCATTATTTACATATGATAAAGCCTCAAACAACGAAGGGAAACGATATCCGTTCTGGAATGTAAACCTGAAGTTATGGTTTTGATTAACGGTATAAACAGCGGCTAAACGAGGAGTAAATTTCGGATCAAAGTATGGATTACGGTCCCAACGGATAGATCCGAATAACTTCAGCTTCTCATCAAAAAAAGTTTTGGTAACCTGTGTAAAGGCACCATATTTTTTGTAGATCACATCTTTACCAAAAGTGCCATCGGCCAAGGGAGTGTTCCTGTCTGCAATCGGGCGGCTAAAATCCACAAAGTTATTACCATCAGGTGTAATGCTGTATACGCGTACATCAGCACCAACCAACAGATCAACAAATTTTACCTTGTCAGTCAAATCCCATTGAGCCTCGCCGTTGTACATGTGGCTTTTTTGAACCAAAGCGGCACCACCTGTAACCGGGGCATTCGGGATTAGGCTTGATTTGATATCCCAGTTATTGATGCCAATAATGGTTTTCCTTAACGCATCAAACTCGGGAGTACCCGGTTCAACACGGCCTTTATCTGCTGCAGCGCGCGCAGCCTGTTCAGCAGCAGCAAGGTTTGCTGAAGTTAATACACCGCCATTGTAAGCTTTTAAAGCGTTGCCATACAGGGTTCCCCATGCCGAGTTGCTGGCATGGTTCAGATCAAGGTTGTCAGCAAGAGGTTTTACGTTAAATGAATTACCTGTATTTTCTATTGATTCGTAACCACGTACAAGGAAATCTTTTCCTTTTAACTCAATTTTGTGATTTTGTACAGTGGCTCCCTGTAATGATATCTTGTTACCACGTTGAAATACACCGTCAAGCCTTCCGTAACGATAGGTATATGATAATATCGTGCTGGGGGTTAGTTTATAAGATAAAGTTCCATCTAATTTTAAATTTTTCACATGCGGATCAACCAGGTCGACTTCATTATAACCAGTACGCGCTACTGTAAGGGCCGGACGAGCCTTTCCATCAACAGTGATGCCTTTTATAGATACAGTGTTACTGCCTGCAAGAGCGTCGTCTCCATATTTATTCCAGCCATCATAAGCTGCGTTGCTAATGCCGGTAAGCTCGGGATAAGCCGGGTTGGCCGATTTAAGATTAGTTGGATTTTGGTCAAGACGGGTATCTGATTGCCAGTCTTGTCCTTGCATGTAGCTAAAATTTACTTTAACCGCAAACTTATCATTAAACGCTTTAGCGTAACGTAAAGCATCTTCGGTGAGTGAACTTGCTCCTAAGCGGTCTTTACCAACATGATTTAAACCCTGGCGATGGTAAAAGCTTAAGCCCTGATATTTGAACGGATCTTTAGTGAACAAATTTGATAAACCGTTAATAGCATTGGTGCCATAAAGAGCAGCGGCTGCGCCCGGAGTTATTTCTATGCTGGCAATATCCAGTTCTGTCGGGCCAATGGCGTTACCAAGCGGTACACCCAACGTAGCCGACTGCATGTCAACACCATCAACCAGTTGCATAAACCTAAAGTTGTTAGGGCTGTTGAAACCACGCGTATTGGGCACTTTCAGGGTTATACTTGTAGTAGTCATCTGTACGCCTTTAACATTCTCCAACGCGTCATAAAAGCTTGGGCCTGGCGATTGTTTTAAGGCGGTAATGCTTAATTTTTCGATGGCTACCGGTGAGCGAAGCAGCTTTTCCTCTTTGCGGGATGCTGTTACCACAACTTCGTTAACCAATAACGATTGCGTAGTGAGCGTAATATTCACCGCGCTGTTGGCATTTTTAATATAGAATTCCTGTGGCTGGTAGCCTACCGCGGTAAAAATAAGCGTGTATGGTAATTTTGCGCTTGTAGTTAACGAAAATTTACCTGTTGTATCTGTCGAGGTTTTGTTGCTTGTTCCTTTAATTGATACGGTTGCCCCTATCAGTGGCTTGCCTTGTTCGTCGTTTACTTTTCCGCTTAATATGTATGAGCCGTTAAGTTGTGCGTAACTTAGCCCCGGTAACAGTACCAGGAAAAGCACAACTATTTTAATTGAGTTTGTAAAAATTTTCATGAAGTGATTTTGTGTGGTGGTAAAAAGTGATTGGTTGGTTCATTAATGTTAGTTGAAATGTTACTCTCAACAACAACACATTACAGCATGGGGCTGCATTTTTAACATGGACTGAACGGCAATTGCATTAAAACGATACATTGTCTATAGAATTAGTCGACAAAAATATAAATTTAATACTGACTGTCAAGCGTTCTGATACATTTTTTTAAACTTTTGGTTGTTCCGGCATCATTTCACTATAAAATCCATCATTTTAGTGGATATTTCAAAATAAACAAAGTCTAATTACGCTCAAATTTGTAATATTGAAATCTCAATCTGTACTGTACTAATGGCTTTCAATTATCAACGCATTGTTATCAAAATTGGCTCAAATGTTATCACCCAGGAAAACGGTCTCCCCGACCTGCCGCGAATAACACATTTGGTTAAACAGATAGCGGCGATAAAAAAGCAAGGTGTTGAAGTGATACTGGTTTCATCGGGCGCTGTAGCATCCGGGCGCAGCCTGATCACTGTTGCAGAAAAATCAGATGCTGTTGCTGCCCGCCAGGTGCTCGCTTCTATAGGGCAAGTTAAACTGATCAATACTTATTCGCACCTGTTTGAGCAGTTTCAGATCCTATGTTCGCAGGTGTTGGTTACCCGCGAAGATTTCAGGGACAGGATGCATTACCTCAACATGAAAAACTGCCTTGAGGCTTTGCTGCAATATGAAGTGATACCGGTGGTAAATGAAAACGACGTTGTATCAGTAACCGAACTGATGTTTACAGACAATGATGAACTGGCAGGCCTCATAGCTTCTATGCTTAATGCTAATGCCCTTATTATCCTTACAAATGTTGATGGCATTTACAATGGCGATCCAAAAGCAGCCGGCTCGGCAGTGATAGACGAGGTTAGCGGGAATGAGCTTGATTTTTCAACCTTTGTGTCATCGGGCCGTTCGCAATTTGGACGTGGCGGAATGATCACCAAATCAACCATGGCGCAGAAGACGGCTCAATTGGGCATCTCGGTGCATATAGCCAATGGTAAACGGGATAATATATTAACGGATGTTTTAGAAAACCAGGTTACTCATACCCGTTTCATCCCCAATAAAACAGCATCGGGCAAAAAGAAATGGATTGCCCATTCCGAAAAATCAGCAACAGGCAGCGTATTGATCAACGCCGGTGCTAAGGCTGCGCTGATCTCCAATAAAGCAACCAGTTTGCTGCCGGTTGGCATTGTTGGTGTAATAACCGACTTTAAAAAAGGCGATATCATTAAATTAATTGATGATGCTGATAAACTAATTGGTTTAGGGATTGCCGAATATGGCGCTGACAAGGCCCGTGAACGTGTTGGTCAAAAAAACCAAAAGGCACTGGTACATTATGATTATCTTTATTTACAAGGTTAAATACCATGAACTATAACAGCTATTTTGATAAAGCACGTGAAGCAAGTCGCAAAGCAACGCTTGCCCCTGCCCTCATCAATACAGTTTTGGAAGATGTAGCTGCCGAGGCTGTTGATCAAACCGAATATATCCTGGCCGAAAACCAGAAAGATCTTGACCGCATGGATCCGGCTGATCCTAAATACGATCGTCTTAAACTTACTGGCGATCGCATTAAGGGCATTGCCGAAGATATGCTAAGCGTTGCCAAATTAGATAGCCCGTTAGGTAAACAACTTTCGGCTACTGAAATGGCCAACGGCTTATCCATATCAAAAATACGTGTACCGCTTGGTGTTGTCGGTGTTATATACGAGGCGCGCCCAAATGTTACTTTTGATGTTTTTGCGCTTTGCTTTAAAACAGGCAACATCAGCATATTGAAGGGTGGCAGCGATGCCGATTTTTCTAACCGGGCCATTATTTCGATTATCCACAAGGTATTGGCAAAACATGGCGTTGATATTAATGTAGCAACCCTGCTCCCTGCCGAACGTGAGGCCACTACAGCCTTGCTTAATGCCATTGGCTATGTTGATGTGCTCATCCCAAGAGGAAGCCAATCGCTGATTGATTTTGTTCGGGATAACAGCAAAGTTCCGGTTATTGAAACAGGGGCCGGAATTGTACACACCTATTTTGATGAATCGGGCGATTTGGAAAAAGGTGCAGAAATCATCGCGAATGCCAAAACCCGCCGCGTAAGTGTTTGCAATGCATTGGATTGTTTGATCATCCATGCCGCACGCTTAAGTGATTTGCCACAATTAGCACAAATCCTTAAAGAAAAAGAAGTAGAAATTTTTGCTGATGAACAGGCCTTTGAATCACTTAAGACAGGCTACCCTGCCAGCCTTTTGCACAAAGCCAGTCCGGAACACTTTGGTACTGAATTTCTTTCAATGAAGATGGCCATAAAAACGGTTAGCTCATTTACAGAAGCCTTAGAATATATCGCTGTTAACAGCTCCAGGCACAGCGAAGCAATCATCTCCGAAGATGCTGAGAATATAACCCGATTTTTGAATGATGTAGATGCTGCCGCTGTATATGCCAACGTATCAACAGCCTTCACTGATGGCGCACAGTTTGGCCTTGGTGCCGAAATTGGTATCAGTACCCAAAAACTCCACGCTCGCGGCCCCATGGGCCTCGAAGAGCTTACCAGCTACAAATGGCTGGTTAAAGGCAACGGCCAAACCCGCAAGCCATAAATCCCTCTCCTTAAAAATCTTGGACATAAAAAAGGTGCTTACTACGTATAGTAAGCACCTTAAACGTGTCATTCTCTATTGTTTTGCGTTTACTTTATTAAGTAGTTGGCTGCGGCAATAAAGCAGATAAGCACTAAAATCACGCCTTGCAATTTTTGTTCTAAAGTCAATTGAGTTAACATATTTTTATTAATTAGGATATAGCAAATTTATAATGTAATAGGTCTGTTACAATAGGCAACCTCACTTTTGCATTATTTTTAATAAATAATGGTGCCTGTTTTTATAATAGTTAAGTCGACATTTATTATTTAAAATTTTAGCAACAAAACCGCCCGAATGTTAAATTACGTGTATCATTTACACCTAATCTCTATGTAACATTTACAGTGTAAATTACGGTTTAAACGCTAAGTTTAATTGGTTTTTATATATCAGGATATTACGGATACACCCACCATCTGGTTACACTAAGTTACATGCAACCTTACTCCCTATATGTTTATTTATCAGATATATTAAGTTAATGTTAAAAATATAACTGTTCAAATATTTAACTGATATTACGGAAACAATAGCTTCGGTAATAAGCTACTCATACTTTATGAGTATTACATACATTGAGTATGACAATATGCTCTGTGAACATTTAGTTGATATAGAACACACAAGCTATTGACTAATAATAGATATTAACTATTGATTAACCCTTATAGATAACCATAGCTATACTTTTTACCCTATACTGACCAAGGGTATGTTAACATAAAGAGCAAATAGGTATCTTTGCAGCATTATGAGTAAGCATGGCAGGATATTAGTGGCAATGAGCGGCGGGGTTGATAGTTCGGTAGCAGCGGTAATGCTGCATGAGCAGGGCTATGAAGTGATTGGTTTAACCATGAAAACCTGGGATTACGCATCATCGGGCGGAAGTTCAAAGGAAACCGGTTGCTGCAGTTTAGATAGCATCAATGATGCCCGTGCTTTAGCCGTTGGCTACGGCTTTCCGCATTATATATTAGATATCCGAAATGAGTTTGGCGATTTTGTGATCGATAATTTTGTTGATGAATATCTGGCCGGCCGTACCCCTAACCCATGCGTTTTATGCAACACCCATATTAAATGGGAAGCTTTGTTAAAACGTGCAGATAAACTCGATTGCGAATTTATTGCTACCGGTCACTACGCCAATATCCGCTTACAGGACAATGGCCGATACGTGATATCAAAAGGTAAGGATACCAATAAAGATCAGTCATATGTATTGTGGGGGGTATCTCAAAAAAACCTTGCACGTACTAAATTCCCATTAGGCAGTTTTTCAAAACCAGAGATCAGGCAAATGGCGCTTGACATGGGCCAGATAGAACTTGCCGGTAAAAGCGAAAGCTATGAGATCTGTTTTGTGCCTGACAATGATTACCGCTCTTTCCTGCGCCATAAAGTTGAAGACCTTGACGAACGGATTGGCCCGGGTAACTTTGTACTTACCAACGGCACCGTAGTGGGCAAACACCAGGGTTATCCTTTTTATACCATTGGCCAGCGTAAAGGCCTGGGCGTGGCATTAGGCCATCCTATGTTTGTTACCAAAATCGATCCTACCACCAATACAGTTGTTTTAGGCACCGCCGACGAACTTGAGCGTAAACAAGCCTGGGTTAAAAACCTCAACCTCATTAAATATGAAAATATAAATGAGCCGCTTGAAGCTATTACCAAAATACGTTACAAAGATGCCGGAGCACAAAGCACTATTCTGCAAATGGGCGAACACATGAAAGTTGACTTTCATCATAATGTATCAGGTATAGCACCGGGCCAGTCGGCTGTATTTTATGAAGGAGATGACTTGGTTGGCGGCGGTTTCCTGATGTAAAGCACCCTTTTTTGCAATCTTTTGAACTTAACAACATAAGCTACCGCATATGCTTGTTATCATTTTGTTAAAATCAGTTTAGATATTTTGCAAGAATATAATTTTTGCCAGCGTTTTAGCGCTATTTTTTCAACGTAAAACATAATTAGCTTTCAGCTTTTGCACCTTTTACCAAAAACTAATTGGTGTTTCGCTTACTTTATGTTTTATTTGCAAAAACTAAAATTGATTAAATGGCCAAAAACTTACTGATTGTTGAATCACCTGCTAAAGCTAAGACCATTGAGGGTTACCTTGGCAAGGACTTTACAGTAAAGTCCAGCTATGGACACATCCGTGATCTGGTTAAGTCGGAAGATGCAATTGATATAGCTAATAACTTTAAACAAAAATACGAGGTACCTGCAGATAAAAAACAGGTAGTTAGCGAATTAAAGAAGTTAGCTAAGGAAGCCGAAACGGTTTGGCTCGCATCGGACGAGGACCGCGAGGGTGAGGCCATTTCCTGGCACTTGTTTGAAACATTGGATCTGAAAGACGCAAGTACTAAGCGCATCGTTTTCCATGAGATCACCAAGCCGGCCATTTTAAAAGCAATTGATACTCCACGTAAAATTGACTATAACCTGGTTAACGCCCAGCAGGCGCGTCGTGTTTTAGACAGGCTGGTAGGCTTTGAGCTCTCCCCTGTGCTATGGAAAAAGGTAAAACCATCATTGTCTGCCGGTCGTGTACAATCAGTAGCAGTAAGGCTTATTGTAGACCGTGAGCGTGAGATCAATAAATTCAAATCAGAAGCAGCATTCAAAATAGTGGCCATTTTTGGCAAGGGCAAGGAAGCCTTCAAGGCCGAATTACCTGAGCGCTTTGCAAAACAGGAAGATGCTGAAAAGTTCCTGCAGGATTGCATCGCTGCCAACTTCAATGTAAAATCGTTAGATACGCGGCCAGCAAAACGTTCACCTGCCGCACCATTCACTACTTCAACATTACAACAGGAAGCAAGCCGTAAACTTGGCTATTCGGTTGCGCGTACCATGCAGGTTGCACAAAGACTTTACGAATCGGGTTATATTACCTATATGCGTACCGATTCGGTAAACCTATCTGAGCTGGCATTAAATTCGGCAGCAAGTGAGATCGTATCGGCCTATGGCGAAAAATACCATCAGCAAAGAAGATATAAAACCAAAAATGCAAGTGCCCAGGAGGCTCACGAGGCAATAAGGCCAACCTATTTCAACAACCATTCAATTGACGGCGAATCGGCAGAGAAGCGCTTATATGAACTTATCTGGAAGCGAGCCATTGCGTCACAAATGAGTGAAGCACAATTTGAGAAAACTACCGCAAAGATCAGTATTTCAACCCGTAATGAAGATCTGGTAGCCAATGGTGAAGTAATGAAGTTTGATGGCTTTCTGAAAGTGTATCTTGAATCTCAGGATGATGAGGATGACACACAACAGGATGGCGAAAATGCAATGCTACCGCCGTTAACTAAAGGCCAGCAATTGGCTTTACAGGAAATGTCGGCAACAGAACGCTTTTCGCGCCCTGCAGCCCGCTATACTGAGGCAAGCCTGGTGAAAAAGCTGGAAGAGCTGGGTATCGGTCGTCCGTCTACCTATGCCCCTACTATCTCAACCATTCAAAACCGTGGTTACGTAGTTAAGGAAGAACGCGAAGGCAAGCAGCGCAATTTCAAGGTATTAACGCTAAAAGCAGGTGCTATTGTTAAAGAAGAAAAAACTGAGAACACCGGTGCCGAACGTGGTAAACTGTTTCCAACCGATATTGGTGCTGTAGTAAATGATTTCCTGGTACAATACTTCAAGGATATTGTTGACTTTAACTTTACGGCCAGCGTTGAAAAACAATTTGACGAGATAGCGCAGGGCATGAAAGAATGGACAGCTATGCTCCATGATTTTTATAACCCTTTTCATAAAGAAGTTGAGAGCACCATTGAAAAGGCCGATAAGGCTACCGGTGAGCGGGAATTAGGTGTTCATCCGGAAAGCGGAAAGAAAGTTTCTGTGCGTATAGGTCGTTTCGGGCCATTTGTGCAGGTAGGTGAAAGTGCAACAGACGAAAACGAAGAAAAACCGCTTTACGCGAGCCTTCGCAGCGGGCAGAGTATTGAAACCATCAGCCTTGAGGAAGCGCTTGAACTGTTTAAGTTACCCAAAGTTGTAGGCGAGTATGAAGGTAAGGTAATGAAAGTTGCCATTGGCCGCTTCGGGCCTTATATCAGCCACAACAGCGCATTCGTATCGTTACCTAAAGAAATTGATCCGCATGATGTTACTGAGGAACAAGCGATTGAACTCATTAACCTAAAGCGTAAAAAGGATGCTGAAAAGTTGATCAAATCCTTTGATGAAGACCCGGATGTAAAGGTATTAAATGGCCGCTGGGGCCCTTATATCGAATTCGGTAAGCTAAACGTTAAAATCCCTAAAGATAAAGATCCATTAACGCTTACCTACGATGAATGCAAGGCCCTTGCCGATGCTACACCGAAGGATGCCAAAAAAGGACGTTTCGGAAAAGCCGCTGCTGCTAAGCCTGCTGCAACCAAAACGCCGGCTAAGAAAAAAGCCGCGCCAAAGAAAAAGTAGTGAATGGTTGATCAGGTTGATTGAGTAAGTGATTTTGCAAAGATCTTTTAAACAAGCAAAACTACTCACCCAATCAACCTAATCAACCCAATCAACCAAAAAATGAAAAAAGACCTGCCCGAAAATAATGTAAAGGATATTGCTATCGCAGTAGCATTGGAGAGTGAGAGTGTAGAAAGTAAGGTATGGTATGTATATCTCATCAACCTTAAAAATGAGCCGATAGAGAACGTGCTTATTACTTCAAAAGGCTATGGTGAAAAGGATGGCGAACAGGTAAAAACATCCACCCTGAGGCATATGATCCCTGTTGTTGACAGCAAGGCTTACAAGCTTATCGAACCTATTGATGAGCAAACCTTCGGTCTTAATAATGAGTACTGGTTAAGCTATTACATAGGCAAAGACATCTTTGATAAGAAATTTATTTTCCTTCCTGAAAGCATTGTAGAGATGAATTTTATCAAGATCCCGGTTTTGAATAAACCCGGAGTTATGATAAAATAATTTTCGCATTAAATTATTTATTGTCATAAATTTCATAATTTACCTGATAATAAATAAACCTATTTCATGGAAAACGGATACAGTCAATTCCGCAAACGCCGAACCTTAATCACTGTAGTTACCACCATAGCACTTGCGCTACTCATTGTATATCTCGTAGCCAATGGTCATAAAAAAACAGTTGTTGATCCTGCTTTTAGCAAGTATATCGAGTCGTACACCACTGGTGTTGTTTCCAAACAAAGCCCTATTCGTATCAGGCTCGCCAATGATGTGCAGGTAACTCATCAACAAAATGAGGAAATAACTGACGACCTTTTCAACTTTTCACCATCCATAAAAGGTAAGGCAATCTGGACAGATGCGCGAACCATCGAATTCAGGCCCGACGAAAAACTCGATCCGGGAAAAAACTACACTGCTGATTTCAAGTTGAGTAAACTTATTGAAGTGCCAGGCCACTTTGAGCATTTTAAATTTAGCTTCCAGGTTATTCAACCTGATTTTACGGTGTCGTTCATCGGTATGCAAACGGCAAGCAGCACCTCAAATACCGAAATGAAACTAACCGGCGATATCCAAACCGCCGATGCCGAAGATCCTTCTGCGGTTGATAAACTCATCGTGCCTAATTATGACTCGCCGGTTAAAATAAACTGGGAACATGACGCGGCCCATAAAAACCATCATTTTACCATAATAGGCTTAACCCGTGTTGCGGGCAAAGCCAACCCGCTGGTTGTTAACTGGGATGGCAGCAGTATCGGCATCGATAAAAAAGGCAGCCAAAACTTTGAGGTGCCAGCAATTGGCGACTTTAAAGTGCTTAACATTCGCGCTGTACAGGACAATGACCAATATGTAGAAGTTCAGTTTTCAGACAATATTTTAGTTGGACAAGAGCTTAATGGGCTCATCAGCATCAACAACATATCAGATCCGGCGTACAGCATTGATGGCAGCCTGGTAAAAGTATACGCCCCCGATCGCTTACAAGGCAATTACACGGTAACTGTAAATGAAGGCATTAAAAATACGCTGCTGAAGAGGATCACCAAAGGCTATACCGCTAACTTGTTTTTCGAAAACCGTCTGCCCGCAGTGACAATTCCGGGTAAGGGCGTTATCCTTCCTGATTCTGGCAGGATTATGATGCCTTTTGAGGCAATTAACCTAAATGCCGTAGATGTTACCATTATCAAAATTTATGAGAATAACGTTCCCCAATACTTTCAGAGCAACGGTTTTGATGGCAGCGCCGAATTAAGGCAGGTTGGCAAACCAATAGTACAAAAAACCATCCGCTTAGATACCGATAAAGGCCTTAACCTGAGCAAGAAGAACCGCTTTATGCTGGATCTTGACCAGATGATCCGTACCGAGCCCGGCGCAATCTATCGCGTAGTGATTGGTTTCAGGCGGTCATATTCGCTGTTTAACTGTAAACTGCATAGCGGCAAGGTTCAAAAGGATAACGGCGAAAATGGCGATGATGAAGGATATTACGGCGGCGAATACAGTGATAACTCGTCAAAGGTAAACGATGAGGACGACGACTTTTGGAGGAAATATGATAATTACTATCCTGAAGGCTTCAACTGGCAGGAGCGCGATGACGCCTGTTCCGAATCATATTACAATAAACAACGCTGGGCCACCCGTAACATTATAGCATCAAACATTGGCCTGATAGCCAAGCGCGGCAATGACAACAGCATGCTCATTGCTGTTACCGATATTCTTAGCGCTGAGCCAATGGATAATGTTGATCTTGAATTGCTTGATTATCAAAAACAGGTGATCTACAAAACCACCACCGATGGCGATGGCCTTGCAAAGTTTGACCTGAAGCGAAAGCCCTATCTATTAGTAGCCAAAAAAGGCGTGCAACGAGGTTACTTAAAGCTGGACGACGGTAGTTCGTTACCATTATCACGGTTCAATGTTGGCGGCGAAGAGGTACAGAACGGACTCAAAGGATTTATTTATGGGGAGCGCGGCGTTTGGCGCCCGGGAGATTCTATTTATACATCCTTTATCCTGGAAGATAAACTAAAAACATTACCGGCCGATCATCCGGTTGAATTTGAATTGTATGATCCAAGCGATAAACTATACAAACGTATTACCCAAACCAAAAGCCTGGATGGATTTTATAGTTTTCATACCGCAACTGAAACCTCGTCCCCTACCGGAAACTGGACAGCCAAGGTTAAAGTTGGCGGTGCCATTTTTGAGAAAAAGATAAAGGTTGAAACCATCATGCCTAACAGGCTCAAGTTAAGCCTCTCTTTCGGCGGCGCAGCAGAATTAACAAAGGGTAATAATGCCAACGGAAAGCTAAGTGCTCAATGGCTGTTTGGTGGCGCAGCCCAAAACTTAAAAGCTAAAGTGGATGCTTATTTGTCGGCACAAAACACAAGCTTCAAAAAATATAAGGATTATGTTTTTGACGATCCTACATTAGCCTTTAATACCCAGGTGCAAACCGTTTTTGATGGCAAGCTGAGTGAAACCGGTACAGCCGATGTGGATGCCGATGTAAACGTAGAGAAACAAGCACCCGGGCAGCTTCGAGCTAACTTCCTGGTTAAGGTATTTGAGCCGGGTGGCAACTTCAGCATTAACCAGGTGAGTATGCCTTACAATGTTTATCCCGGCTATGTAGGAATTAAAACACCCGAAGGCAGCGACCTGTCGGGGATGCTGGTTACTGATAAAGACCATATGGTTGATATTGCCGATGTTGATGTAAACGGCAATGCCCTGCCGGGCAGCCGCGATGTACAGGTTGAACTATACAAAGTGCAATGGCGCTGGTGGTGGGACCAAACCGGCAATGAAATGAGCAATTTTACGCAGGATAAATATAATAAGCTCATTAAAGCCGAAAACGTTAGGTTAACCAACGGGGCCGGTAAATGGAAACTGCATATTAATAAAGCCGACTGGGGCCGCTATCTCATTAAAGTAAAAGATGAACAAACCGGTCACTCATCTGGCAAGATCGTTTATGTGGACTGGCCAAACTGGTCGGAAAGGTTGCAATCAACCAACCCTACCGAAGCAGCTATGTTATCTTTCACTTCGGATAAACCTGCTTATAAGGTTGGTGATGAGGCCACTTTGACGATCCCTACAGGAGAAGCAGGTCGTGCGTTGATTAGCATTGAAAACGGCAGCAAAGTTTTAAAAACTGCCTGGATAGATACAAAAAAGGGACAAACCCGCTACACGTTTACTGTTGATGAGACCATGGCACCAAACGTTTTTGTGAACGTTACGCTGCTTCAAAAACATTCACAAACGGTTAACGACCTGCCTATACGCATGTATGGTGCAATACCGTTACAGGTTGAAAATCCCGAAACAATATTAAAACCGATCATCAGCATGCCTGATAAGATCAGGCCCGAAACACAATCGGCCATTACAGTGTCAGAAGCATCGGGCAAGGAAATGACCTATACCATTGCCATTGTTGATGAAGGCTTGCTGGATATCACTAATTACAAAACGCCAGATCCACATGATACTTTTTATGCACATGAAGCTTTAGGCGTAAAAACATGGGATCTGTTTGACTATGTAATTGGTGCCTATGGCGGCGGGTTAGAGCGCATTTTGAGCATTGGCGGTGATGGTAATTTAGGCAATAACAAAAATGTGTCTGTAAACCGTTTTAAACCCGTAGTGAAATTTCTCGGGCCCTTTCATCTTGGCGCTGGCGAAAAGCAAACACAGCGCTTTATATTGCCTCAATATGTAGGCTCGGTTAAGGCCATGATTGTAGCAGGACATAACGGTGCTTATGGTATTGCTGAAAAAGCTGTAGCTGTTAAAAAACCGTTGATGATCCTGGCCACCCTGCCGCGTGTGCTTGGCCCGTCCGAAAGTATTCAGCTGCCGGTAACCGTATTCGCTATGGAAAATAATATTAAAACCGTAAGCTTACAGGTACAAAGTAACGCTTTTAGCAATCTCGGCACCAACAATCAAAAAACGCTGACCTTTGATAAACCAGGCGACCAGCTGGTGACTTTTGATTTAAACGTTAAGGATTTTGTTGGCGTAGGCAAAGTAAAAATAATTGCCAAAAGCGGCTCAGAAACAGCGGCATATGATGTTGAATTAAACGTTCGGAACCCAAATCCGCCGGTTACAAAAATCATACAGAAAGAACTTGCACCAGGCGAGGTATGGAATGCCGATTATCAACCGGTTGGTATAAACGGAACTAACAAGGCCACGATTGAAGTAGCTTACATTCCGCCGCTAAACCTTTCAAAACGCCTGGATTATCTGATAGAATACCCACATGGCTGCGTTGAGCAAACTACATCTTCAGCATTCCCTCAATTATACCTGAGCCAGTTGCTTGATCTTTCGCCAAAACAACGGGCCGAAACCGACCGGAATATTAAGTCAACTATTGACAGGCTTAACGGCTTTCAGGTACAGGGTGGCGGCTTAAGCTATTGGCCGGATGGTGGTGAAGCCAACGAATGGGGAACTAATTACGCCGGGCACTTTATGTTGGCCGCGCAGGCAAAAGGATTCAGTATGCCAATTGGTTTTATTGACCGCTGGAAGAAATATCAAAGGGAAAAAGCCCTGAGCTGGGCACCCCGTAAGCAACCCTATTATTACGAGGATGACCTTACCCAAGCCTATCGATTATACTTACTGGCCCTTGCCCGTTCGCCAGAGATGGGTGCCATGAACCGCTTGCGTGAATTTGCATTATTGAGTGATGCCGCAGCCTGGCGACTTGCCGCAGCCTATAAACTTGCAGGGCAGCCCGAAGTTGGCTTAAAAATGATTGCAAAACTTTCTACCGATGTTAAACCATATAATAGCCTTTACGGCACTTATGGATCCGATTTGCGGGATGAGGCCATGATACTGGAAACACTTACCCTCCTGGGCCAAAAGCAAAAGGCTTCCGGACTGGTGCACACGGTTGCAGCCCGTTTATCACAGGATGATTGGTACAGTACACAAACTACTGCCTATTCGTTGATTGCGCTGGCCCAATTCTATGGACAGAACAAGCCCGCCGGCAAACTTGAATTTAACTACGCTAACGGCACCGCCAAAACTACCATCAGCACAACTTCGTTTTTATGGCAGGGAGCACTGGCAAGCAATGGCGGTAAAGTTTACCTTAAAAACAACAGCAATAACAAACTGTACATTAGATTAATACAAAAAGGCCAGCCATCATCAGGACAGGATACTCAATCTATTATCAACCCTGATGTTTTACAGGTTCGTATTGGATATTTTTCACTTAAAGGCAAACCAATAGATCCATCGTCATTAAAGCAGGGCACCGATTTTGTTGCACAGGTGAATATCAAAAACCCTGGCAAGCGCGGCAGGTATGATAACCTTGCCCTTACCCAAATTTTCCCATCGGGCTGGGAAATATTGAATACCCGCCTGCTTGGAGATGAAGCATTTAAATCATCACCGTCTGATTATCGGGATATCCGGGATGACAGGGTGAATACATATTTCAGCTTATATGAAGGGCAGGAATCAACTTATTATGTAATGCTAAACGCGGCTTACACCGGCAAATATTACTTACCGGCCGTTTATTGCGAAGCAATGTATAATAATCAGATCAGCGGCTTGCTAAAAGGGCAATGGGTTGAGATAACAAAGTAAGATTCATACGAACCTGGGGTTGAGAAATTTTAAAGCTTTATTAATCCCCCAATAAAGGCGCTTTCAGTTAATTCTGGAAGCGCTTTTATTTGATGGCTTTACTCTTTTCTTGACACAAGTTAACTCGCGTGTAGAGTCATTCAGAACTTACCAAAAACAAAAAGCCTGCCGTTACCGGCAGGCCCTGCATATAATATTCTGTATAAGAGAATTATAGTGAGAATAATTTGTAAGCTAAAGAAAGGCTAAACAAGCTTACACGGGTATGAGAGTTATCATTACCATAAGCTATTTTATTTAAACCTCCTTCGTAACGAAGATCGATAGAAAGACTGCTGATATCAACACCTGCACCTACCTGCAAAGCATAGTTGGCATCTTTATAATTAAGTCTTGCTGCATTGGAAGCCGCGCCTGAAAGGCTTTGATCTTTATTAACAGTAAATGACAATACCGGACCACCATAAAATCTGCCGCCTAAGCCTAAAGCACCAACTTTTCCGCCCACTAACAGCGGCAAATCAACGCTTGTAAAATTAGCCTTCGCTGTGCCTGTTCCGTCGTTGGTATTTACTGTTACGTTTTTACCTGTAACATAAAGCTCGGGCTGAAAAATAAAGCCTAAGCCACCTATACGTGCCCATGCACCTGCCTGGTAACCCGCTTTGTTGTCATTGTTAAAAATACCGTTTGATGGAAAAGTTGAATAGTTTAAACCGCCTTTTAAACCGAAGGAAAAACTTGGTACTACCTGCGCTTTGGAAACGCCGATTGATAGTAACAAAATAGATAATGAGAGTAAAATTGTTTTTTTCATTTTTATTAGGTGTTTTTGGATGATGTAATAAGTTTTTACAAGCAATATTGTTTGCAAAACCGGCGCTAAAATAGAAATATCCGGCTAAACCCCACTGATAAGTTCAGTAAAAGTTTAACAGGATATTTAACTTATAATTTGTCGAAAAAGTATATTTTTTTAATCAAGATAAATTTACAACGCCAACTTTCCCTGGTAGTAATCAAGTATCTTGTTATAGATATAACAATCGTACCTGGCATTGATCATATTAATTTTTGATTTATCAAGGTTATTTTTGGCAACCACGTAATCTACCGAAGTTAAAACACCTGCATTAAAACGAATTTCAGCAGTGCGGAATGATTCGGCGTAGGCCTTAACCTGGTCAAGCAGTACATTATACCTGTTATAGGCCGATGTCATGTTTAAATAAGCCTGTTCAACATCCTGCTTTAATTTAATTTTAGTGTTTTCCTCAATGTATTTGTAATTGAGCAAATCAATCTTTGCTTTTGCTACCTTATTATGATTTTGGAAATAATTTAAGATCGGGATTCTCAAGCTAACACCAAACTGTGTACTATAGTTATTTTTAAACTGGTCGTAGTAGCCGATATCTTTATTTACGTAATTAGCCTGTGTAGCCAAAACGGATTGCTTGCCATTCGGCGTATTTATATAATTACCTGTATTTACGGTCGACGAATCGGTGAACACCGAGGTTTGCGCAGCGCTTGAATAATTGGTATATAACCCACCATATAACGAAACATTTGGCAATAAAGCGCCCTTTGCCACACTGACAGCTTTTTCGGCACTCTGACGGCGAAGTGTTGCAGCTTTAACTAAAGCCAGTTGCTGCAATGCTGTGTCATAAACCTGCTCTGACGATAACGCTGTTTGATTTGCCACATCCTGAGCATTAACAGGCAGCAGTACAATGTTTTTATTATATGGGATATTAAGTATCTGCATCAAGCTCAATTTGGCAGTTTCCAGTGCGCTGGTAGCTGCAACCACGTTTAGCTTGTTATCTCCCAGGGTACCTTGTAAATCATAAAGGTCAGACGGCAGCTTATTAGCGCCATCCTTTTCTAAAATTGTTAGCCTTTCAACCTGCTTAGCCGAAACATCAACCTGATTTTTAACTTGAGACAGTAACTCGGTATTATCCAGCACAAGCAAATATGCGGTAATCACATTTATGGTAACCAAGTCTTTAGCCTGCTGCAAATCCATTTTACCGGCCTGGTAAGCCAGTGAAGTTTGTTTGATAGCATTAACGTTTTGCAAGCCGCCAAAAAGGGTGAGGTTTGATTCCAGGCTATAGTTGCCGTAAGTTAACGATTGATTTACGTAGGTATTTGTAAAAGGGTTAATGTTACGGCCCTGGTTTATACCGTGATTTATATTGGCGTTTAAAGTTGGCAGCATGTTTTCCTTTGCCTGCATAAAATCAATGCGGGCACTTTGGGCCTTTAATTCGCTCTGCTTTACATCGAGGTTGTTTTTTATAGCAATATCGATGCTTTTTTGCAATGAAAGAGAAGTATCAGACTGGCCAAACGCCTTTACCGATGACAACGTAACAAGACCGAGAAATAGTAATTTATAGTATCGCATTTTATTATTGAGTTCAGAGTTTTCTTGATGAATCGATCCTGCCATCCAGCAAATCGATAATGCGCGAACCGTATTCGGCATTTTTTTCGGAGTGGGTAACCTGGATAATGGTTACGCCATCTTCCTTGTTCAGCTTGCGGAACAGTTCCATGATCTCCTCCCCTTGTTTTGAGTTAAGGTTACCGGTAGGTTCATCGGCTAATAACAATTTTGGCTTGGCAATGAGTGCACGGGCAATACCTACAAGCTGCTGTTGTCCGCCTGAAAGCTGCGCAGGAAAAAGATCTTTTTTACCTACAATGCTAAATCGGTCGAGCATATCAGCAACCATAGCTTTACGTTCGGCGCTCTTAAAATCCTGGTAAATAAGCGGCGTTTCAATGTTTTCATAAACAGTGAGTTCGTCAATTAAATGATAAGCCTGAAAAACGAACCCGATGTATTGTTTGTACAATGCTGAACGTTGTTTTTCTTTAAGCTGATGCACTGCATGGCCCTCAAAATAATGATAACCGTCTGATGGTTCGTCAAGCATGCCTATTATATTTAGCAATGTTGATTTTCCCGAACCTGAAGGGCCCATGATTGAAATAAATTCGCCTTCGTCAATGTCAAGGCTCAGATCATTCAGGATGATATTTTTGTTGCCCCCTACCTGGAAATATTTTGAAATATGCTGCAGTGATAACATTTTTAATTATTGAATTAGTTTGTTAGTAAATAAATGAGTTAAACAATAATACTCATCATTTTGCGATTAACATATCAATAACATACCAAAGTTATATCTAACTAATTATCAGAACATTAAATCATTATACCAAAACCTTACTGTACGCTTATGTAACAGAATGCGTTCGGTTATGATACAGTGTTTTTAGGTAATAAATGGTTAGGAGGTTAGAGATTGGTTTTAATTTCTGATTTGAGATGTTTGATTTCGGATTTGGAGATAGCTATTTTCCTGACGCAATTATGTGGCGAAGGGCTAAGCAACGGCTACTTGTGCTTTTGCGGCCGGTAAATAAAATAAAAAGGTTAGCGTTAGGGAATACCCCAAATCACTAACCTTTAATATTTTCAACTAATCTCTAACCTCAGCCACTAATCACTGGCTCTCAAGCTCTTCACCGGATTGGCCAACGCAGCTTTGAGCGATTGAACACTCACGGTAATAAATGCGATGAGTATAGCTACAGTACCAGCGGCAACAAATACCCATATCTGTATGCTGATCTTGTAAGCAAAATCCTGCAGCCATCGGTGCATGGCGTACCAGGCTATTGGCGATGCGATGATAACGGATATAACCACCAACTTCAGAAAGTCGCCCGAAACAAGTTTCACTATGCTGAAAATACTTGCTCCTAAAACTTTCCGCACACCAACTTCTTTTACCCTTTGCCTGGTGGAGAATACTGCCAATCCGAATAAACCCAGGCACGATATAAATATGGTAACCAAAGTAAACGCAGTTAGTATTGAACCCGTGCGCTGTTCTGATTTATACATATCATCAAATTCCTGATCGAGGAAATGATATTCAAACGGTGTGGCCGGGTTAAATGCAGTCCACTTTTCTTTTACTGCAGATATGGTTTGAGCAGTATTATTGCCGGAGGTTTTGATAAGTATTTTGCCAAAATAATCCTCAGTAAACATTACAATGGGTGTAATTGCTTCGCGCACCGTTGCAAAATTGAAGTTTTGTACAACGCCCCTTATTTCACCTGCTCGCCCGTTGAGGCTAATATGTTTGCCTATAGCTTCACCGGCCTTCCAGCCCAGCGCGTTGGCAGCCTTTTCGTTAATAATGAAACCATAAGATCGCTTGTTTTCGTCGGTCTCGGCAGAGCGTTTTTCGTCGGCCTCGGTAAAGTCAATTCCTTGCACCAATTTAATGCCAAGTGTCTTTAAGAAATTCCGTTCAACCGGCAAAGCTGTTACCGAAAGATTGTAATCATTATTTTTACCATCGGCCTGATTGATGCTGTATCCCCCGTGAACGTCTACCGGCGAATCGTAGGAGGCACTTGCGTTAAGTACACCAGGCAATTGTGTTACTTCGTTATTGAACGATTTAATATCTTTTAAAGACTTGCCGCCGATATCCAAAACCATCACCTGTGATCTGTTAATACCGATATTCAAATCCTGAATATATCGTAGCTGGGCACCAGCTATAACCGTACAGATCATAAAGAATACAGATACTACAAACTGAAAAACTACTAATGACCTACGCAGCGCCTTACCTCCCGAAGTATTTGTAAGCTTTCCCTTTAAAGTAACAACAGGGTTAAATGACGACAGGTACAAAGACGGATAAGTACCGGCTAAGAAAGTAACGATGATAAACAGGGTTGCGAGCGCTACAATCAGCCATGATGTATTCCAGGTTTGGAAACCCAGTTGCTGCTCCGAAAAATCGCTAAACCATTTGAAACTTACATCAGCTAAAAACAACCCTCCCAGCAACGATACCAGGGTGATCATGGCAGATTCGGTAATGAACTGTGTAAAAAGCTGCGTACGTGCCGCCCCCATTACCTTCCTTACCCCTATTTCATGACCGCGTTCAATAGCTTTAGCCGTTACAAGGTTTAAAAAATTAACACAAGCCAGAAGCAATAATATAATTGCTACCGCTCCTAAAATGTAAATGTACTTGATATTACCCGACGCCGAAAGCGGGTATGTTGCTTCCGATTTCAAGTGAACATCGGTCATGGGCTCCAATGTGAACCACATTTTATGCCCTTGCCTGAAACCATCCTTAAACATATCAGCTACATAATTATTCATCTTTTGCTGAACAGAAGCTGCATTAACGCCCGGCTTTAACAGCAGGTAAGAATAGTCATTGGCCGAATCCCATCTGCGTGTTTTAGAGTGTTCAGTGATAGCATAAGACCCTATCATATCAAATTTGATTTGCGAGTACTCCGGCACATCTTCCACTACGCCGGTAACTATCATATTTTGCTTGTTATCAACCTTCAATATCTTGCCTATAGCATCATCGTTACCAAAGTACTTTTTTGCTGTAGAAGCCGTGATCACCAAGGCTGATGGCCCGTTAAGAGCTGTGGCTGCGTTCCCTCGCAAAAACTTAAAACTGAAGATCCTGAAAAATGGTTCATCGGCTAATAAAAACCGCTTTTCATTAAACAGCTTGTCATGATATTGAACCGGGTTATTGTACCAGTAAATCCGTACCCCGTCCTCAATTTCCTGCAGTTGCTGTTTAAATACAGGCACCGGAGCGGTTGGTGTTACTGAAGTTGATTTTGCCTCAGCATCATCTGATGACTTGTAGTTATAAGTTACCCGAACAATGCGGTTTGCATTAACATGAAACCTATCATACCGCAGTTCATTTAACAAATAGGTAGCCAATAATATAAAGCAGCCTATCCCAACCGCCAATCCTGCAATACTTATCAACGATGTAACCTTGTTTAATACAAGGCTACGCCATGCTGTTTTTATATGGTTTTTTATCATTTTTTATTTCATAATATCATTACTGCACGGCCATAGGGCTATTTTTTCCAGCGTTCAATGATCAAATGAGGCGAAGCAAATGATTCAATGACCAATTATTCAGAACGCAAACTCTTAACCGGATTTGCAATTGCAGCTTTAATAGCCTGGAAACTTACAGTTGCAAATGCAATAACGAGTGACGTAAACCCGGCTATGCCAAATACCCACCAGCTGATATCAATGCGATAAGCGAAATCCTGCAACCACCTGCTCATAGCGTAGAATGCAATGGGCCACGCTATAACATTGGCAATAAGTACCAATTTTACAAAATGCCCTGAAAGCAATAGCACAATGTTTTGTACCGAAGCGCCAAGCACCTTGCGTACGCCAATTTCCTTGATCCGTTTTTCGGCCGAATATGATGCAAGGCCAAATAGGCCTAAGCAGGATATGATAATAATTAGCCCCGCTAAAATACTCACTACGGTGCTTACCTGGTTATCAACACTGTAAACTTCTTTAAAATGCTCATCAAGAAATTGATATTCAAAAGGCACACCCGGAAACTCTTTTTGCCAGGTTGATTGTATAAATGCAACAGCCTCTTTAGCCCGGCCGCCGTTGATCTTGACAGACATTTGATTAAACCCTTTACCATTCACCAGGAACAAGGTTTCAATTTTATAATGAAGAGAGTTGAAATTGAAATCTTTGGCGATACCAGTGATCACCCCAAGCGAATCAAAACCAAATCTTTGCCCCAGCAGCGATTCCATGTTTTTCCCTTTGTGATCTTTCAGCAGTTCTTTAGCCAGCGCTTCATTGATAATGTACTGTTTCCAAACAGCTGAAGTATCGGTAGAGAAATTTTTTCCTGTTAACAACTTGATCTTGTACAGATCGAGGTAATTGTTATCAACCACCAGCAAAGTTGATGTTAGCTGGCGCAAAGGCGAATCTCCCAGTTTAAATGAGATCCCGGTTTGATCAAGATGGCTGCCTAAAATATCCTGCGATGCGGTAACGCCCTGCACCATTGAGTTGGTAAGAAGCTCCTGCTTAAACAGATCATATTTGTTTTGCGGTATCAAACCCAAAGGAACATTAACAATTTGATCGCGATTAAAACCGGGGTCCTTTTTTTGCATAAACTTAAGCTGCCTGATAACAAGCACCGTAGCTATCATTAAAATTACCGCGCTTGTAAACTGACCTACAACGAGGATATTCCGCAGCGGCACTTTGTTACCCCCAGCCGAAGTCAGAGCCCCTTTCAATACCTTAACTGGTTTAAAGGATGAAAGGAAAAGCGCCGGGTAGATCCCGGATACAATACCAACAAGCACTGTACTTATAAGTATTACCCCAATAAGCATTCTGTTATCATGCAGCGGCAAGCTAATATCACGCTGACTTAAACCATTAATAAATGGGATAGCAACAGTCACCAAAGCGCAGGCAAAAATCAATGCAATCAGGGATAGCAACACTGTTTCGCCGAGGAACTGCATAGCCAATTGAATACGGCCTGCACCTATCGACTTACGTACACCAACTTCCTTGGCCCGCTCAGATGACCTTGCTGTTGAAAGGTTAATAAAATTGATACATGCAATTACCAAAACAATGATGCCGATAACCGTAAACAGGTTGGTTATATGTTTATCAAATTTTTGATAATTAATATAGTCTAATCCTATATCGGCAGAATTGGAATGCACATCTTTAAGAGACAACAGGAAAAGCTCGTAACTCTTAGAGCCGCCTTTACCCCGGTATTTTTCAAGATAAGCAGGGAATTTCTTTTCTAATGCAGCAACATTTGTACCGGGGGCCAGTTCAAGATAAGTATTTAACCAGTTGCCGCCCCAGTTGGTAAACATCCATGGTTTGTAAATACTGCTAAAAGAAAACAGGCAATCAAACTGCAACTGTGAGTTTTTTGGCACATTGGCCAATATCCCGGTAACTGAATAGGTTATGGTGTCCTGCCCGTAATTGGTTATGGTTTTACCAATTGGGTCATCATTGCCAAACATGCGTTTAGCGGCATCTTCGGTTAGTAAAACACTACGTGGTTTTAATAGGGCGGTTGCCCTGTCGCCTCGCAGCAGTTTAAAATTAAACATTTTCAAAAAAACCGAGTCCACGAAAAACACCTGCGGCATATACACACGTTTAAGGCCATAGTTAAGCGGAAATTTTTGCTGCCAGCGCACCCGTGTAAAGTTTTTCACCTCCGGAAAATCAGCCTTTAAAGTTGGCCCCATCGGAAACATTGATAAGGCAACTTTTTGAGAGGCTCCCATGCCCTCAAACTTTTGCACTTCATTTAAACGATAAATGTTTTTAGTATGCAGATTGTCGAAACTTCTTTCGTAATAAACAAAAAGTAGTATCACGATGCAGGCAGCCATACCAACGGCAAGTCCAAAAATATTAATAGCCGAAAAAACCTTGCTTTTCCAGATATTCCGCCAGGCGGTTTTGAAGTAGTTTCTTATCATCTCTTAGTTCATTGGTTCATTTTGTTGGATGGCGTATATATCACAGTACTCTTAAAGCTGCCGCTTTTAACTGCCTTACTCGCTTCTTAAACTTTTAACCGGGTTGCTTAACGCTGCTTTGATAGCCTGAAAACTAATGGTTGCCACTGCCACTAAAATTGCCAGTACACCGGCCAACACAAACACCCACCATTGAATATCAATCCGGTAAGCAAAATCCTTGAGCCATTGTTGCATGAAATACCACCCAACCGGCATCGCAATAACACAGGATATTAATATCAACTTCAAAAAATCTAACGATAGCAGGTTCACGATACCCGGTACAGATGCACCAAGTACCTTGCGAATCCCAATTTCACGCGTGCGCTGCAGGGTGCTGTATGAAGCCAGACCAAGCAAACCCAAACAAGAAATAAATATCGCCAATACGGCAAAGTTGAAAAACAGCTTACCAAAACGCTGCTCTGCACGGTATTGCCTGTCAAAAAATTCATCTAAAAAATAATAGGTATATGGCCTGTTAGGAATAAATTGCTTCCACTTGCCTTCTATCTGGGCCAGCGTAGTGTTCAGGTTTTGAGGAGATACTTTTACGGTGATCAGATCGAGGCTATTCAGCTCTATACGCATCGTAAGCGGCTTGATGACTTCCTGTAACGAACGGAAATGAAAATCCTTCATTACACCAACTATTTTACCCTCGCGCCCCCATTGTTTAAAACGGCGACCGATGGCATCTTTAGGGGAACTATAGCCGAACAATTTAACCGCGGCTTCATTAATCAGCATGGCCTGTGCAGTATCCGTACTGAATTCACGCGAAAAAGGGCGGCCAGCCACCATCTTTATCTTGAACTGGTTCACATAATCATAGTCCACAAAATACAGATCGAGATTGGCTATTTGCAGATCACCTTTTCTATTTTCAATTTCAGAGTAAGCTCCGTTATTTCCACCGCCGGGAATGCTTGAAGCCGATGCCGTTGAAACAACGCCCGGAATGGAGCTTATGGCATTTTTCAAAGCATCTTTGGCCGGATCGCCATTGGTATTAAGCACTACCATCTGTTCTTTATTAAAACCAAGATCACGGTGTTGCATAAAGTTCATTTGGTTGTAAACCACTATGGTACCAATAATAAGCGCTATGGAAATACTGAATTGAGCAATTACAAGTGTTTTACGTAAAACGCCTCCCTTTTTACTTCCCGAAAAGCGGCCTTTTAAAACCACTACCGGTTTAAACGACGCCAATACCAATGCAGGATATAAACCTGCCAGTAAGCCGATACAAACCGATGTCACTAACAGGATAATGAGATAACTCCAGTTTGAAAAAATGCCGGTACTTATAGTTTTTCCCGCCAGTTGATTAAACATTGGCAGTAATAAAGCAGCAATACCGAGCGTAAGTAAAAACGCAATAATACAAAGCACTACCGATTCGCCGATAAACTGGCCCGCCAGCTGACTTTTTTCGGCACCAACTACTTTACGGATCCCGACTTCTTTAGCGCGCTCAACCGAGCGGGCGGTGGTAAGATTGATAAAATTAATGCAGGCAATCATTAAAATAAACACTGCTACTATGCTGAATATATATACGTTGCTGATACTGCCAACTTCCTGTCCGCCCCTTTTTGAATACAGGTAGGTTGATTTTAAAGGTTCAAGTGTGAGGGTATAAAACATCTGGCTTTTCTTCATTCCGTCGCCATCGCGATTTTGCAAAAAGGCAGGCATTTTAGCTTCAAACGCTTTTTGATTTGTGCCTGGTTTTAACAAAAGATAAGTTGTAGCGCCAAAATTGCCCCATTGGCCATCAATTCCCTTGTTAAACTTTTGAGTTAAAGAGGTCATAGAGATGAGCATATCAGCCTTGATCTGCGAATTGGCCGGAAAATCTTTAATAACACCGGTAACGGTGGCTGGTATTGCATCGCCGGTAACCAATACTGTTTTACCAATTGGGTCGGCAGTTCCGAAATACTTTTTCGCGGTCGACTCGGTAAATACTAAGGTTGCGGGTGCTGTGAGTGCTGTTTTAGGATCACCTTTAACCAATTTAAAGTCAAACACCTTAAAAAAGGTCGAATCGGCAAACATCGAATTTTCTTCCTGAAACTTTACATTTCCCCTGCGTACCAGGAAGCTACCGCCGCTGGTACGTACAAAGGCCTCAACTTCGGGCAAATCAGCCTTGATATTAGGCGCAAACGCCCAGGAGGTGACACTGGTGTTGATGGTTTCGCTGGGGGTTTTAATATCGGTCACTAAACGATAGATCCTATCACCTTTTGTGTGGAAATTGTCATAGCTCAATTCAAAAGCTACGTACATAAAAATGAAAAAGCAGGCCGTTATTCCTATTGATAAGCCTGTAATATTGATAAACGAAAAGCCCCGGTGCCGCCAAAGGTTCCGAAGGGCTATTTTGATATAATTTTTTATCATATAATTTATACTATCTCTTTTTTATCATTTAGTTACAGATTCAATGTACTCCAACCATGAAAACCGTTCCCCATTGGCAGCTATCTGATCCTGGATTGCTGCCAATGGTTAAAATATCATTCACTTCTTAAGCTTCTGACCGGATTTGCAATTGCAGCTTTAATAGCCTGAAAACTAATAGTTGCCAGTGTAATCACGATAGCAACTATTGCTGATATGATAAATACACCGGGACCAACAGTTACCCGGTAATCATATTTTTGCAACCAACCCTGCAAAAAGTAAAATGCTATTGGCGATGCTATCAAACAGCTCACAACCACCAGCAACACAAAATCCTTTGACAGTAAAAACCATAACTGGGTTACGGTAGCACCCAATACTTTGCGTACACCAATCTCTTTAGTGCGCTGCTCGGCAATGTATGCGGCTAAGCCGAACAGGCCAAGGCATGAGATAAAAATTGCCAAACCGGCAAATATGCCTGATAGCTTACCAACCAATACCTCCTGCCCAAATTTGCGATTGTAGTCATCGTCCACAAAGCGATAGGTATATGGGTACGCCGGACTATATTTCGAAAACACCTGTCCTATTTTTTCGATAGCATCATGCGGGTTTACTTTAGGCGACAGGCGATAGATCATGTTACCGTGCGGATCATTATTGTACAAAAACATAGTTGGGTCGGCCTGTGCAAATGGCGATAGCATCAACGCGTTTTTTACCACGCCAATTATTTTACACTGACTGCTTCCATATGTAATTACCTGGCTTATTGGGTCGCCTTTAAGGCGCAGCCGTTTAACGGCAGCTTCATTAAGAATGATGTTTAGTGAATCTGAAGCTACATTATTAAAATCACGCCCTGCAAGCATTTTCATGCCGGCGGTTTTGAAATAATCATTGGCTATCGAAATCACCCCCATTTCAACGGTTTCACCAGGAAATTTGCCTGGCCATTGATCAATATCATTGTGCGTATCTATATCTGTAATAGCACTTGACGCCGACGAAACATTTTGCACTACACCGCTTTGAATTAATTCGTTTTTAAATGCATTAAAATGCTTACCGAGATCTCCATTGGTGTTAGAAGCCATCAACCTGTTAATATCATATCCATTGGGGCGGTTTTTTGCATACTGGATCTGCCTGTAAATAACTACAGTACTAATGATCAGTGCAATAGAGCAGCTAAACTGCATCACCACCAAAATTTTTCGTGAATATGAAGCCGAGCGTCCAACCTGGATGGTGCCCTTCAGAACCTTAACGGGGTTAAATGAAGAAAGATAGAACGCAGGACGGCTACCCGCAATTAAAGCTGTAAGTAGCACGCAGCCAATGGCAATTAGCCAAAAAGCAATATTGTTAAAGGGTATGGCAATGGTAGTGCCGGTAAGTGCGTTGAACGGCCCAAGGGCAATCTCCACAAAAAGTAATGAACAAAGAAAAGATATAAAGGTGATCAATGCCGATTCGGTAAGGAACTGAAAGATCAGGTGTTTACGCTGAGAGCCAATGGCTTTGCGGATGCCGACTTCTCTTGCACGCTTTTCAGAACGGGCTGTTGTAAGATTAATGAAGTTAACACACGCAATCAATAACACCAGCACGCCTATAACGCTAAAGATATTTACATAATCGATAAACCCGGCGCTAGCTATCCCATTTTTATAATCGGAATACAAATGCCAGTCAAGCATCGGCTGCATGATAACTTCTGAGTTTTTGGCGTTGATATTATTCTCACCTTTTTCCATGTTCTTGATCTTGGCAGCAAGCCTGTCGTAACTTACGCCTTGCTTAAGTTTAACAAAAAGCTGAAAACCGTTGTTGCCAAAACTTGCATGAGCACCTTTCATATATGGCTGCGTTTGCTCCAAAAGACTGAAAGGTATCACGTATTTAAATTGCAGCGATGAGTTTGAAGGGATATCCTGCATAACGCCGGTCACTTTTAAGTTGTACGTATTATCTATCCGCACAACTTTATTGATCACGTTATTTTCCGTTCCGAACAAAGCAACAGCAGTAGCTTTAGTTAACACGATAGAATAGGCATCACTTAGGGCCGACGAACGGCTGCCTTGTAACATAGTATATGAAAAGATTTTAAGAAAATCGCTTCCGGCCTGTATGCCATTAATCGACAACCTCTTATCTCCTACCATCAATCCGTGCGAACCTGTCCAATCTGTTGATGCCACCGATTCAACTTCCGGAATAGTATGCAATACATCCGATAACCTAAGGGATGTTGAACTAAACGTCAATGTTTCGCCATTACTGTTAAAATTACGGCGCACCTGGTATACACGGTCGGCATCGGGCAAAAACTTATCGTATGAGTATTCGTTAGCAACCCAAAGCGCTATCATTAATGCTACGGCCATACCTGCTGCCAATCCTAAAACATTGATAGCTGTATAGGCTCTGTTATTGATGATGTTTCGCCAGGCTATTTTTAAATAATTTTTGATCATATCTTTAGTCAATAGGTCATAAGTCATTGATTCATTAACTTCTTCGTTCAAAAATGACTTAATGACGCGAAGCAAATGGTGAATTACTCGGAACGCAAACTTTTAACCGGGTTGGCCAGTGCCGCCATAGTAGCCCGGTAGCCTACCGTAATCCAGGCTATTATAAATGTAGATAGTATCGACACAATAAATATCTGAGGGCCGATACTGATCCGGTATTGAAAATCCTTTAAATAATTATGCATTGCCCACCAGGCCAATGGAGCAGCCACTACAAATGCTATAAGCAGCAATATACTAAACTCCTTGCCAAATAACCATAGGATGCTACTGATCCTGGCACCTAATACTTTCCGTACACCAATCTCTTTGGTTTTGCGAACTGCCATGAATGACACCAGGCCATACAAACCAAGGCAGCCTATTATAATTGCTATACCTGCAAATGCTTCAACCAGTGTTAAAAGTATATTATCCATTTCGTAAAAACGGGTAATGGTATCGTCCAGAAACTGGTATGAATACAACTCTTCAGGGAAAGTCTGATTCCAGATCTTATCAATTGCGGCTAAGGAAGCTTTAGCATTGCGCATGTCTATTTTTACGGCAACAGTAGATAGAGACTGGTAATTAGGCATTACACATAAAGGCGAAATTTCTGAGTGAAAAGAGTAGTTGTAAAAGTCTTTCATTACGCCAACAATAGTACCCTTATATGATCGTCCGTTAACTGCCATCTGCTTTCCAATTACATCCTGCGGTTTAAGATGTAATTTCTTTACAAAGGTCTCGTTCACCAAAAGTTCTTTTACCGAATCGCCTTTGAAGAAATTTCTGCCAGCAACCAACTTAATACCAAAAGTGGAAATGTAATTTTCGTCGGCCTGTTTGGTATTGATGCTCCAATGTTCATCTTCGGCACGGTTATCATATTGAATACCTGTATTGCTATTTGAACGGGATGCGGGTGCATTATAGCAATATGAAACATTTTCAACTCCTTTAATTTCGCTGATAAGGTTACGCATGGTACTCATTTTTATCTTATCATTTTGCGGAAGCGGCACCAGCACTACAGCATTCTTGTTAAAACCAAGATCTGCGGTCTGCGAATAATTCAGTTGCGATACCACGATTATAGTACCAATGATAAGAACTTGCGATATGGTAAATTGGGTAACTACCAGTACCCTCCGCAAAGAAAATCCGCCAACGTCTTTTTGCGATAATTTACTTTTAAGGGCTTTGATTGGCTGAAACCTGGCCAGCACCAAACCAGGGTATGAGCCAGAAAGGAATACTACAACAATTGTAACCAGAACAATGAAAGCGCTAAGTTCTACCCATTTAAAGGTCATCCTTGCATGAAAAAGATTATTCAATGCCGGCAGTGCAATTTCTGATAAGCCAACGGCTACTCCAACGGCTATTATGCTGATAATAGCTGTTTCGGCAATAAACTGCCAGAATAACTGAAAAGGCTGACTGCCGAGCACTTTACGGATGCCTACTTCTTTAGAGCGGTTTAGTGCTTGTGCCGTTGCCAGGTTTATAAAATTTACCGAAGCGGTAATGATCAGGAACACCCCGATAAAAAATAGTGCCCATAAATAGCTTTTATCGGCGTAACCACCAAGTTCACGATCAAAATGCATTTCGGCTATGGGTTGCAATTTAAAACGCCAAACCTGCAGGTCCCGACCTGTATAGTTTTTCTTGATCAGTTGCAACATAGCAGTTTCAACCTGTGCTTTGGTCACCCCCGGCTTTAAACGGGTGAAAGCCTGGCAGCCGCTGTAAACACCGCCCCAATTGTTTTCCCGGTCTTTACCCGCATATCCCTCCATACTTGCGTACGAAATAAAGATCTGCTGTTTTAAATCAGTATTGTTTGGAAAATCTTGCAATACGCCTGTTACAGTGACATTGATATTGTTATCCAGCTTAAAAACTTTACCAATAGGATTGTCGTTACCGAAATATTTATGGGCCATTTTTTCAGTAATTAAAGCCTCATTGGGGTTAACAAGAATGGTTTTCTTATCGCCTTTAAGTAACGGGAAATTCAGTATGCTAAAATACTCCGGTTCAACAAAGGCGACGCCGTCGTCCTCGCCAAATTTTTTAACATCGTTTCCGTGTGTTATAGTAATCAGCGTTTTGTTGAAGCTAATATATCTTGCCGTTTTTTCGCTGAAGGCAAGATCATTACGATAACCTTTGGCCATAGGCTGCGGCACTGCGCCCACACGGTCTACCCCCTGATCATGAAACTCGGTATAAAAACGATAGATCCTATCGGAGTTGTTATGAAAATTATCAAAACTCAGGTGATAACTTATCAGTGTAAAAATCAATACACCGCAGGCTATACCCAAAGCTAAACCAATAACACTGATGGTTGCGTAAGCCTTGTTACGTACCAAATTTCGCCATGCAATTTTTATGTAGTTTTTGATCATAGTATAATGTTTATTAGTTCACCTGGTAATTAGTTTATTGATGCCAATTGGGCCGGATTACAAGTTACTGCAATACCCGCGGCAAGCACCTGTATATTAATTGCGCTATATGCTTTGTTACTAAGAATATTGCGCCAAGCAATTGGCAAGTAGCTCTTAATCATAATTTTGGTCATTAGGTTATTGAACCATTAAGTCATTGTGGCCCGCGTTCAAGATCATTTAATGCCGCGAAACAAATGAAACTACTACTACTACTACTCCGAACGCAGGCTTTTAACCGGGTTAGCAAGCGCTGCTTTAACAGCCTTATACCCTACTGTTACCCATGCTATTACCAGGGATGATATTATCGCCAACAAAAAGATCCACGCACTCATCGAAATACGGTACACAAAGTTTTGCAGCCATCCGTTCATAATATACCATGCAGCAGGCATTGCTATCAGGAACGAAATACCGATAAGCACCATAAACTCCTTCGAAAACAGGAACACGATACTGCTTATGGACGCACCCAATACTTTCCGGATACCAACCTCTTTAGTACGCTGAACAGCCATGAATGACACAAGCCCATATAAACCCAAACACGATATGAATATGGCTATACCGGCAAACACTTTGTATACCAATGCCATTTTATTCTCCTGTTCGTAAAATTTAGCTATGTTTTCGTCCAGGAAATAACCATTGTAGGCATACTCAGGATAAGTATTCTCCCATATTTTTTGCAGCTCGGCCACTGCTTTGCTCAAATTAGCAGTTTGAATTTTAATACCCACCTGGCCCTCATATCCTTTGGCCGGCGAAATAACTATCGGTTTTATCGATTCGCGAAGGGAATTAGTTTTGAAATCCTTAACAACACCAACAATTGGTTTCCAGTGCCCATTCCCTCCTAAACGCACCATTTTGCCTATTGCATCTTCGGGGTTTTGAATACCTAACTTATGAATAAAGGTTTCATTAACTACATATTGCTTAACGGTATCACTGGTTTCATAACCCTTGCCTGCGGCAAATTTCAATCCGTAGGTTTTAAAATAATCGGCATCGCCAAATTTCATGAATGTGCTAAAACCGATATCCTTTGAAGAATGGTTAAAATAAAAATTAGTCCCCCAGTTATTTTCAGACGATGGCACATCTGACGAAAAGCTTACAGCTTTAACGTTATGATTTTGCATTAACTGATATTTGAAGGATTCCATCTTAGCGAGGCTCACACTATCAGTATAGCCAGGAATAACGAGCAATGCACTTTTATTAAAGCCGAGATCTGCATTATTCACAAAATCCATTTGGTTGACCGCTACAATGGTACCAATGATCAGCAATTGCGAAATAGCAAATTGAGCTATAACCAACGCCCTGCGCAATGGGATCCCTCCAATTGATGCAGCTGTGATCTTATTTTTAAGTGCCAAAACCGGTTTAAAGCCAGATACCACCAATGCCGGATAAACACCCGACAGCAAAATAATGCCCACAGTGCTTGTCAATAAAAACAATACGCTTCCGGTGCTGAACAGGTTTATATTTTCGGGAACATTAGCAATATTTTTTAGCTGCGGTATAGCTAATTTGGCTATCCCAATGGCTATTAGCGCCGATACTATAACAATGATCGTGGTTTCGCCAATTACCTGCAAAATAAGCTGGGGGCGGGTACTGCCTAACACCTTGCGGATCCCAACTTCTTTAGAACGGCCAACCGACTGCGCGGTTGAAAGATTAATAAAGTTGATAGAGGCCATGATAATGATCAACAAACCAATAAATGAAAGCGTACGCAAGGTGGCCATACTGGTGCTATGATCCCCCAGCGGGTTACCAATCACTTTATCAAAGTGCATATCGGCCAAAGGCTGCGGAATTAACGTTGTTTCGGAAACGTTTTTCTTAAAGTGCTTTACAGAAAAAGCTTTGAACTGTGCTTCGATATTCGCTTTCGGCATGCTTGGCGGAAACAGCATAAATACCTCATGGTTACTGCTGGTTGAGCCCCAGTCTTCATTATAGTTATAATCTTTAGGATGCTGTTTCCAGGTAACGAATGACACCATGACCTTAAACGGAAAGTCGCTATTGGTTGGCACATCTTCAACAACACCTGCTACCTTTAAGGTTAAAACATTGTCCATCCGCAATGTTTTGCCCATGGCATTGTTCCAATTGCCAAAATATTTGGTGGCGGTAGTTTGATCAATAACCACCATATCGGGATTGGCTAACGCAGAAGGACCGCCTGCAAGCCATTTAAAACTAAAAATATCAAAAAACTGTGGCTGAATGAACAATACGCCGATGCCTTCTGTAAACTTTTTATCGCCCGTATTGCTTCCCGCCACTTCCGGAACCGTGATCTGGCTACCGTAGCTGCTATTCAAAGCAGCAACTTTAGCCTGCGGAAAATCCAATCGCAAAGCTTCGGTAGCAGGTACTGCTATACCCGGATTGGTTGTAGTTTCCGACTCGTATTTACCTTGAGTAGTAACACGATATATGTTTTTAAAGTTAGGGTTGAACGTGTTGAAACTTAATTCAAACTGAATAATTACAAAAATCAGCAAACAGGCAGCAATACCAACGGTTAACCCGGCAATATTTATTGCTGAATAACCTTTATGACGAATGATATTACGCCAGGCTATTTTAAAGTAATTTTTAAGCATATCGTACAGTACTTTTTAATTTCAATGTAAAACACATACCAAAATCAAAACAAACTGAATATCAAATACTTAATTCATCAAAAAAACATTAACTGTTCGTAAGTGTAACACCACGTGTACGGTATTGATACAGTGATTTTAATTTCGGGCTTGTGGCGTAACGTTTAGGAGTTAAAATATTAGTGCTATCATATTGGCGCAAGTATATGTTAGGGATGAAGCCGGGCTTACCTTTACCTTTTGACATTAGTAAGAAAAACAAAAGGTTAGTATGTTTAGCTACTAACCTTTTGTTATACAATTGACAAGCTTATGTCTAAGCTCTACTCTCCCGACCTCAAACTTTCAACAGGATTAGTCATAGCAGCTTTTATGGCTTGGAAACTTACGGTTATAAAAGCAATCAGCAAAGCCATAACAGCGGCCAACACAAAAACCCACCATTGAATATCTATACGGTAAGCAAAATTCTGGAGGTATTTACTCATCATAAGCCAGGCTATGGGTGTGGCTATAACCACCGCTATAAGTACCAATTTCAAGAAATCTATAGAAAGCAAACCCGTAATATTAGCAACAGATGCGCCGAGCACTTTGCGGATACCTATCTCTTTGGTGCGCTGTAAGGTTAACAATGATATAAGCCCAAGCAAACCAAGGCAGCTAATAAAAATGGCTATCACTGCACTTGAGGTAATGAGCTTATTTAAAAGGTCTTCCTTTTGATAAAAATCGGCTATTTGCTGGTCAAGGAAACGATATTCAAATACGTTGTCGGGATAAACAGACTGCCATTCCCTTCTTATATGTTCAATAACTGCCGAAGGATTGCCGGAACCGACCTTTACCCCAACATATTGGTAGCCTTTTCTGAATGTACTAATGTATTCGGGTGCAATAGCCGTGTACAACGATTTGGCATGAAAGTCTTTTACTACCCCTACTATAGTACCCGGGTTGTTTGACAAATCGCCTGCAGTAAAGTGCCTGCCGAGAACTTGTTGAGAGTCTTTGAAACCTAATTTGTGCACCATCACTTCATTAACCAGATATTCACGGGCGGTATCGCTTTCTGCTATATTTCGCCCGGCAACCAATTGCATCCCAAAAGTTTTCACATAGTCGGCATCACCAATCTGGGTATAGCCAACAAATTTTTCCCAATCGCGGCTATCATATTTAATAGAGCCTCCTTTATCAGCTGTTGAAGATGGTGCCCGGTAACAAAATGACACGCTTTTTATGGCAGGATCTGCCAGTAGCTGATTACGTAAATAATCGGTTTTACCTTTATCATTATTGGGCACAGGGAGCATCAAAACAGCGTTTTTGTTAAAACCAAGGTCGGTTGTTTTGAGATATTTAACCTGCATGGTTATTAATACGGTACTAATAATAAGCACCTGGGCTATTATGTTTTGTACAATTATTAAACCCTTACGTGTAAAACCCGCAGCTTGCGTGTTGCCACCAACCTGGTTTTTCAAAGCGTTTACCGGTTTAAACCTGCTTAATATAAGAGCGGGATATGACCCTGCTGCCAATATGATAACAGCTAAAACAACTACTATAAAACCGGCAAGCTTGTAATCGGTAAAAAGATTAAAGCTCAGTTGAGTTTGCAGCCAGTTATTCAATACGGGCATAGCTACAATCACCATCACAAACGATAACAATGCCGCAAAAAATACGATGTACGACGTTTCGGAAATAAACTGGATAAATATAGCACCCGGCGAACTCCCCAAAACCTTGCGTGTACCGATCTCTTTTGCCCGTTTAAAGCTTTGCGCGGTAGCCATATTAATAAAATTAACACATGCAATTACAATAAGCAGTAAGCCTATTACACCCAATGTAGCTAATAAAGAGCGTTGAATAACACCCGCGAAACGACCGTCAAAATGCACTTCGCTCAAGGGTAGCAGCATAAAATGATATGGTTTTGCTTCTGCTGCGCCCTGAGCTTTAACGTTAAGTTCGTTTATACCTACTTCAATCGTTTCTGGATTCACCCCGTCCTTCAGTTCTACATAAATGGAGTTGGTAGAATTGATGAAACTCCAATCATTGTGCATGGGCGTATAAACATCGGGGTAAATGTTTTTAAGCGTTGATAATGAAAGAAACAGATCTGCTTTTATATCGGTATTTGCAGGGTGATCTTTTACTACACCTGTTACTTTAAATATATTTTTGTTATCAACACTAATGTTTTTGCCGATAACATCCTGGCTGCCAAAATATTTTTGAGCCAGCCCATGACTTAAAACTACAGCATTGGGTTCGGTAAGGGCGGTATTTTTATTGCCCTGCTCCCACTGATAATCAAACAGGTTAAAAAAATGGCCGTCGGTAATGCCAATATTTTCATGCTCGGCAAACATTTTTTTACCGGATCCTTCACTTTGCGGGATAGTAACGTTGATATCATGCATCCGTAATAATACCCCTATATCTTTTACCCGCGGATCATTTGCTTTCACATCCCTTGCCAAAGCTAAAGGAGCACCCTGGTCGTACAATGGTACCCCATCAGAAAAAGTTAATCGGTGAACAACCCTATACACCTGTTTGGCATTGTGATGATAAGTATCAAAACTTAAATGATAGGTGATAAACTGAAAAAGTATGATACTGCAACCAATACTCAACGCCAGGCCGAACATATTGATGAATGTATAGAATTTATGCTTCCAGAGGTTGCGCCAGGCTATTTTAAAGTAATTTTTTATCATATCTAATACTTTATACGATAATACGCAAAACCCTTTAAATGAGTAGTTAAAATATGTTAAAGTTGAATTAGAGGTTAGAGGTTAGAGGTTAGAGGTTAGAGGTTAGAGGTTAGAGGTTAGAGGTTAGAGGTTAGAGGTTAGAGGTTAGAGGTTAGAGGTTAGAGGTTAGAGGTTAGAGGTTAGAGGTTAGAGGTTAGAGGTTAGAGGTTAGAGGTTAGAGGTTAGAGGTTAGAGGTTAGAGGTTAGAGGTTAGAGGTTAGAGGTTAGAGGTTAGAGGTTAGAGGTTAGAGGTTAGAGGTTAGAGGTTAGAGGTTAGAGGACAATGCATCGCGAACTGCTTTGTTTTCACTAACAGAAAAATATTACAAAAAGCCGGGAGCAACGATGATACTCCCGGCTTTTGCCTTTAGCTTTAAACCTTTTACTTTCAGCTTCCTACTCGCTTCTCAAACTGCTCACCGGATTGGCCAGCGCCGCCTTGATAGATTGGATGCTTACTGTTAACAAGGCTATGAACAATGCAATGCAGGCTGCGGCACCAAAAATCCACCACGAGATGTCAATGCGATAGGCAAAATCCTGCAACCATTTATTCATCATGTACCATGCAACCGGGAAAGCAATAAGGTTTGCTATTAATACCGTTTTCAAAAAATCAGCCGAAAGGAGCCCGATAATACTTTGCACACTTGCACCAAGCACCTTGCGTATGCCAATTTCTTTTACACGCTGCTCGGCAGCAAAGGCAGCCAGGCCAAGTAAGCCCATTGCAGATATTGCGATGGCGATAATTGCAAATATGGAGACCAGGGTTGATGAACGTTGTTCGGCGTGATACAATTTGTTGTAACCTTCATCTAAAAAATTATACGCGAACGGCTGCTCGGGCACAAATTGGTTCCATACATTTTGGGCGGCCCTAATAGCCCCGGATGTATTGCCAGGAGCCGTTTTTATGTAGAAACTACCTGCCCAGTCAGTATGATTGTTTATAACCATTGGCCCTATCTTTTCATGCAAACTCCTGAAATTAAAATCCTTAACCACTCCGGCTACAATTCCCGAGTCGCCATTAAATTTAAACCGCTGCCCAATAACTGGGGTACGAATCCCCAACTGCTTTACTGCGGTTTCATTTAAGATAACATTATGCTCATCGACATTGGCCTTACCAAACCAATGCCCATCCTTCATTTTCAAGCTCATCATTTGCTGAAAATTTTCATCAGCAGATAATGTCGCTACAGAAGGTTTATAATCTTTAGGCCGGCCATCCCAATCTATTGTTCCCGACATTTTGGTACCATTATTATAGAAGTCGTCACTTTGCGATTGAGCAACCTCTTTTATAGCACTTTGTTCCCGAAGTTCATTGACAATGCTGCTCAGCATCGAAACCCGCTTTTTATCATCAAACCCTAAAACATTCCACGGGATCCTGAAAGAAAAAACGTGCTCACGATTATAACCAAGGTCAGCTTTTTGCATAAAATCCAACTGACGGTAAATAACCATGGTGCAAATGATCAGCATAACCGAAATGCCAAACTGAACAACAACCAATGCTTTACGAATACCGCCATCTTTAATATTTAGCGCGTTTCGGCCTTTAAAAACACTTAGGGGTTTAAATGATGATAACAAGATAGCCGGGTACAGACCGTTAAATATAAAGCTTACCAGTAATGTGCCAAGTAATATTAGCCAGGTTGCTGTTGAAGCCAATGGTTGACTGAAATGTTTTTCGGTTACGCCGTTAAACCATGGCATAAATACCTGGATACAAATAATGGAAAAAATTAAAGCCAGCACACTTACCACCAACGACTCAGACATGAACTGCCCAAATAGCTGAAACCTGCCTGCTCCTACTATTTTACGTACACTTACCTCTTTTGATCGCGCACTTGCGCGCGCAGTAGTAAGGTTAACATAGTTGATACAGGCTGTAGCCAAAAGTAATGTGGCAAGTATCATAAATATATTTACCAGTTTGCGGTTACCATGTTCAAAAGACGAGCTTTGCAGGTCATTTTCAAAATGCATGTCTTTCAACTTAATAACGCTCAATGCCGTATTTTCACTGTCCTTGTTATTTTTCTTGATGATATCGGTAAGTTTCTTTGCTGTTTCGTCGGTGTTTACGCCTGCTTGCAATTTAAGGAAGGTGAGTCCGCTGTAATTGCCCCAATGTGAGGATTGTTCTTTTTCATGCGGGTTGCTCAGCTTTGCTTCAACCGGCATCAATATGTCATACTGAAAAGTTGAATTTGCAGGATTATCCTTAACAACTGCCTGTACCTGGTAATTTACACTATCAACCCTGAGTATCTTCCCTACTGCCTCGCCATTGCCAAAGTATCTTTTCGCCGTTGACTGCGTAAGTATTAAACTAAACGGTTTTTTGGAAAAGCTTTCAACGCTGCCATCAACAAAATCATAATGAAACACATTGAACCAGTTGGCATCAACATAAGCATATTTTTTTTCTGATATCAGTTGCCCCTTATTATGAACGGTCACCATATAACCTGGCCATAAAAAAGTATAATTCTTAATACCCGGAATTTCCTTTTTAGCTATGCCACCTAACATGTAAGGCGACGATTCCCAAATCCAGGTTTCATCTTTGGTTAAGGTGAGTTTCGCCTTTACACGATAAATCTGATCAGCATCTTTATGGTAGTTATCAAAACTAAGTTCGTTTTGTACCCATAGCATAATAAATACCGCGGCAGTGATACCAACGGTAAGCCCGGCTATGTTAATGATACTTGCAGTACGGTGCTTACTTAAATTGCGAAACGCTACTTTGAAATAATTTTTAAACATAATAGTATAATCATTTTGTCATTGGGGCATAAAGTCATTCCATGTACCGCTTTCATCATAAAATGACTTCATGATGCGAAGCAAATGACTCTATGAAAACTTATTCAGAACGTAAACTCTTCGTCGGATTTGCCAATGCTGCTTTGATTGTTTGAAAACTTGAAGTAACCAACGCAGTCAACAGCATTCCACCACCGCTCAGTACAAATATCCACCAGCTTATAGAAGTACGGTCGGCAAAACTTTCCATCCATTTGTTCATAGCATACCAGGCCAAAGGGGTTACCAATATAAAAGCAAACGCGATAAGCATCACCAGCTCAGTTGATAACATGGTAACTATCTGCGTTACCGTGGCACCAAGAACTTTACGTACGCCTATCTCCTTAGTGCGCTGATTAGTGTTATAGATAGCCAGGCCCAATAAACCAAGGCAGCTGATAAATATAGATAAACCTGTTGCCCAGGATAGCAGGGTTGATGTATGCTGCTCGGTATCGTAAAATCTGGCTATATTCTCGTCAAAAAAACGATATTCGAAATCATCTTCCGGGTAAATTTCCTTCCATGCATTTTCCATAGATGCTATTGCCTTTTTCCAATCGTTACCACCGGCCGTTTGAGGTTTAAGTGCTATATGGAAAGTACCGTGGTTATAGTAACTGTTGCTGATCAGGATACAAGTAGGTTTCACAGCAGAATGCAATGACTCTAAATGAAAATCATTAACCACACCAACAATCTGCATTTTTTTATCACCGTTAAATTTATCAATATACTTACCAACAGCTTCATCAGGGTTTTTAAAGCCGATAATTTTAGCATAAGCGTTATTGATCAAAAAGCCGCTCGTGCTATCCCCTGCCTGCAAATTACGACCGGCAAGCAGCTTAATTTTGTAAACATTAATATAATTGGGGTCACCGAACCTTTCGTACAATTCAAGTTTTAGTTCCTTTTTACCGTCTTTGTAAGTAGCCTCGGTTGAATTGGTGCCGTTTGATGAAGGGGCATCTTTACCCAAGCTTATTAAATCAACCTGTGGTATTGCCTTTAATTTATTCATAAACACCTGATTCCGGCTAACCGTACGATTTTTCCATGGTGAGTTGATAATTAATATAGCATCTTTTTTAAAGCCCATGTCTTTAGTAAGCGCATAATGAATTTGTTTACTTACCAACACGGTTGCCATTATAAAAAACTGGGCAATAACAAACTGAGTTACTGTTAGCGATTTGCGCAGCCATGCGCTGCGGGTTTTGCTGCTGTTTGATGAAGCCTGATTTTTCAGCACCAAAACAGGTTTATAGCCAGATAATAAGGCAGCCGGATAAAAGCCCGATAAAAGACTTACTGCAACCGTTAACAGCAACAGGAAAACAATCAGATTAGGCTGGTGTACCAAATCCAGTTTAATCCCATCCGGAATAAAATCTTTAAACAGTTTTAGGATAACCGGGGCAAGCACTACCGAAATAATTACGGCAATAAGGGTTATGAAAAATGTTTCGCACAAAAACTGGATAATCAATTGCACGCGACTGCTGCCCATAGTTTTGCGTACCCCTATTTCCTTTGCCCTTTGTGTAGCCTGCGCAGTTGTGAGGTTAACAAAGTTAATACAACCAAGCAAAAGCAAAAATACAGCTATAGCTAACAAACCATAAAGCGTTGATTTATCGGCCACCCGCCCGCTGGCAAATGTGTAATACAAATTATTGAAATGCAGATCGCTTAACGGCTGCAAAGTAAAACTCCGTGTACTCCCCTTATTTTCCGGCTTTGGCGGGTTATTCTTTTTAAGGATAAGGTTCAACTGCTTTTCAAAATTGGCAACCGTAGTATTTGGTGCCAACCTAACAAAAAGTATAGACGATGAGGTAGTGCCGCCCCAATCTTTCAATCTTAATTCATCGGCAAGGGCCTTGTTGTTGCTTGCGGTTGAATAAGAAATAAAATCATGAAAAGCAAAATCGTTATTGCCTTTTAACGGTTCAACAATGCCTGTAATAGCCGCATTAAGGGTATCATAGGTAATAACCCGGCCAATCATTTCATTGAATGAAAGTTTAGGAAAATATTTTTTTGCCTGGTCGGCCGTTAATACTGTTTGGTTGGGGGCGCTCAGTGCCGTTTTTACCGAACCTGCCAGCCAGTTATATTTAAACATGCTAAAATATCGTCCGTCGGCAAGGATCACATTGTCCTGCAGTTTAAACTTAACAGGTACTCCATCTTTTCCAGGAATAAGCACATTAGGTTGGCTGATCTCAAAAAATGGTGCAGTTAGCTCTACCCCGCTTACGTTATTTCGAACGGCTTCGGGCACGGCTCCTGATACACCGCGGTTATACGATTCTTCGCCGGAGAAGGTATAATTTGATACCACCCTGTAAATCCGGCCGCTGTTTTCAAAGTTTTGATTGAAACTAAAATCAAAATGAACTATCAGATAAATAACCAGCGCCGAACTGATACCTATAGATAAGCCGACTACGTTGACGAACGTAAAAAATTTGTGCCGCCCAAAATTACGAAGCGCAATTTTTAAATAATTTTTAAACATACACTTTAACCATTTATCATTAGGTTATTAAATCATTGAATTTGAGCCTTATCTGTCAGGCAACAGCTTAACAACAAATCATTCTGAACGTAAACTTCTTGTTGGATTGGCCAACGCAGCTTTGATAGTTTGGAAACTTGAGGTGATCAGTGCTGTTAACAGCATTCCACCGCCGCTTAATGCAAAAATCCACCAGCTTATCGTAGTACGGTCTGCAAAGCTCTCCATCCATTTGTTCATGGCATACCAGGCCAAAGGGGTTACCAATACAAATGCCAGTACAATAAGCATCACCAGCTCGGTTGATAACAAGGTAACTATTTGTGTTACTGTAGCGCCAAGTACTTTACGCACGCCAATCTCTTTAGTACGCTGGTTAGTGTTGTAGATAGCTAAACCTAATAATCCAAGACAACTGATAAATATAGATAAGCCGGTTGCCCAGGTTAGCAAGGTTGACGTATGCTGTTCTGCGTCGTAAAATTTGGCTATATTTTCATCAAAAAAATGATATTCAAAATCGTCTTCGGGGTAGATCTCCCTCCATACTTTTTCCATTTGCGCTATACCCTTTTTCCAGTCATCACTGCCGGCAGTTTGTGGTTTAAGGGCAATGTGAAAAGTGCCATTATTATAATAACTGTTGCTGACATGGATACACATAGGTTTTATAGACGAGCGTAACGATGAGGAATAAAAATCAGCAACTACGCCAATGATCTGCATTTTTTTATCCCCGTTAAACTTATCTACATATTTACCAACGGCATCTGCCGGATTTTTAAAGCCTATTAGCTTAGCATAAGTATTGTTGATCAGGAACGCCCTCGTGCTATCGCCGTATTGTAAATTGCGTCCTGCCAATAATTTAAGCTTGTATAGATTGATATAATTAGGATCGCCGTATTTTTCGTAGATCTCCAACTTTATCTCCTTTTTGCCATCTATAAAAGTGGCTTCAGTTGAGTTACTGCTGGTTGATGACGGCGCATCTTTGCCTACACTTACCAGGCTAACCTGTGGTATGGCTTTCAGTTTATTCAAAAATACCTGGTTTTTACTGAGTGTGCGGTTTTTCCAGGGTGAGTTAATGATCACTATAGCATCTTTTTTAAAGCCCATATCCTTATTTAAAGCATAATGAATTTGTTTGCTTACCAGCACCGTAGCCATTATAAAAAACTGGGCTATAATAAACTGAGTTACAGTCAATGATTTACGGAGCCATGCATTACGGGTTTTACTGCTATTTGATGAAGCCTGGTTTTTAAGTACCAATACCGGTTTGTAGCCCGACAGTAAAGCTGCCGGATAAAAACCTGATAATAGGCTTACAACTATTGTTAATAAAAACAGGAACACAAAAAGATGAGGTTGATGCAGCAAGTCGAGTGTGATACCGGCGGCTATAAAATCTTTAAATAGTTTTAATATAGCAGGTGCCAGGGCCACCGAAATAATCACAGCAATTAGTGTAATAATGAATGTTTCGCTTAAAAACTGGGTAATAAGCTGAACACGGCTGCTACCCATTGTTTTACGCACACCAATTTCTTTAGCCCTTTGCGTTGCTTGGGCTGTAGTTAAATTAACAAAATTAATGCAACCCAATAATAACAAAAATGAGGCGATAACAAGTAAACCGTAAAGTGTTGTTTTATTAGCCGGAGTACCAGAATCAAACGTACCATACACACTATTAAAATGCAGGTCCCTCAAAGGCTGTAAAGTAAAATTGCGTGTATTACCCTTGTTTTCGGGCTTTGGCGGGTCATTCTTTTTGAGGATGATATTTAGTTGTTTTTCAAAACTGGCGGCAGTGGTATTGGGTGCCAACTTAACAAAAAGGATGGATGACGAAGTAGTACCGCCCCAGCTGGTTAAGCTCAGTTCGTCGGCAAGTGCTTTATTATTTTTTGCTGTTGAATAGGAAATAAAGTCGTGAAAAGTAAAATCATTATTTCCTTTTAACGGTTCAACAATGCCGGAAACCGCTACATTAAGGGTATCATAGGTAATTACCCTGCCTATCATCTGGCCGTATGAAAGCTGAGGAAAATATTTCTTTGCCTGATCTGCAGTAAGCACCGTTTTATTTGGTTCGTTCAAAGCACTTTTCTCCGAGCCGGCAAGCCAGTTATATTTAAACATCCTGAAATAACGAGCGTCTGCAAGGATCACATTATCCTGTAATTTAAACTTAACGGGTACGCCTCCTTTTCCCGGAATAAGCACATTAGGCTCATTTAAGGAGAAAAATGGCGCGCCAAGCTCGACTCCGCTCACTCCATTTCTTACAGCTTCGGGCACAGGGCCTGATACGCCGCGATTATGCGCTTCTTCACCCGAAAACGTATAGTTTGATACTACCCTGTAGATCCGGCCGCTATCATCAAAGTTTTGATTAAATGTAAAATCAAAAAGAACTATCAGGTAAATAACCAGCGCCGAACTGATGCCTATAGATAAGCCTATTATGTTAATGAAGGTAAAAAACTTATGCCTCCAGAAATTACGCAACGCAATTTTAAAGTAGTTCTTAAACATATGATTGTTTGTTAAGTCATTGTGTCGTTAAGCTGTTCAGACTTTTCTCACCGATTATAAAAATTACTTGATGAGCAAAGTCTAAATGACTTAATGATCTGTTATTTATTCTGATCGTAAACTTTTAACAGGATTGGCAAACGCCGCTTTCATGGTATTAAGGCTCACTACAGCAAGCGTAAGCAATAATATAAGCATCCCGACGGCGGCAAATAACCAAATACTGATATTGATGTGATAAGTATACTTTTGGAGCCAGTTATGCATGATCCACCATGTTAAGGGAACTGCAATTACAAAGGCGATCAGCACAAGCTTTAAAAACTCGGTAGAAATAAGCACCAGCAATTGCTGCACGCTTGCACCCAAAACTTTGCGAATACCAATTTCCTTAAATCGCTTTTCGATGGTAAAGGAAGCCAGGCCAGCCAGACCTATACAACAGATAAAAATCGCTAAACCGGCAAAAATATTAGTGATTCGGCTGATGAGCACCTCGGTCAAAAACTTTTTCCCTAATTCCTGGTCAACAAACTGGTATTCAAAAATATCAGCCGGACTATATTTTGCATAAATACCCTGAAGCAACTGTATAGCTTGCTGAGGCTGAACATCTTTATTAAGTCGTAAATTAATATAGCCAGAATTGCTATGATCAGAAAAAACCATCATAGGGTCAACGGCGGTATATGGCGATGCCATCACCACATTATCGGTAACACCTATTACTGTAAGCTTTCTGTCGCCATACCGCAGTTGTGTACCTACCGGCCTTTTAAGCTGCATGGCTTCAATGGCGGCTTTGTTTAATAATACCCCTGATGTATCAGAAGGCAGCCCAGTAAAGTCATTCCCCTGCAGCAATTTAATACCTATGGTCTTTGTATAATCAACATCAGCGGTCATGTTTGAAAATATGATATTGGCATTGGCAGGTCTACCTTCCCAATCAGGCGGCCCTGATCTCCAGGAAATTTCAGTCACCATCCATGAAGTGCGGGTTACACTGTTAACGATCCCGGATTTGAGCAGATCATTTTTTACAGCAACAAAGCTTTTATCTGTACCAGCGGTTGAAGGCACCATGATCAGGTTGTCGGGGTTATAACCGATATTGCGGTCTTTTACATGCTGTATTTGCTGGTAAACAATAATAGTGGCAGAGATCAGCAAAATGGACCCAATAAACTGGAACACCACCAATATTCTTCGGGGGGCAATAGCGCCTTTACCGGCTACAAATGTCCCCTTCAAAACTTTAACCGGATTAAATGAAGATAGGTACAAAGCAGGGTAACTGCCAGATATTAAACCAGTAAAAAGGATAATAGCAATAGCCCCGAGCCAAAATATCGGTTCGCCGAGATTTAACACCAATTGTTTGCTCACCAATAAATTAAACTGCGGCAGCAACAGATAAACGCATAAAACCGCAAATACAAAAGCTATTGCAACCAAAACCATCGATTCAAAAAAGAATTGCAATACCAGCTGTTTTTTATCAGACCCAAGTGTTTTACGGATCCCCACCTCCCGGGCCCTTTTTTCAGACTGGGCTGTAGATAAATTCATGAAATTAACGCAGGCAATCAATAGTATGATAATGGCTATTACAATGAAGAAGCGAACATACTCGATCATTCCACCGGTGTTCTTGCCATCTTTAAAATCACTGTACAAATGCCATTTGCTCATCGGGAAAGCGAAGTAAGTGCTTATCTTATCCTTATTATGCTGAAACATTACATCAGTCATGTATTTTTCTAACTGCGGAATGTTTGGATTATCAATGGTTTGGATATACACTTCCCATGATGAGCCGCTCCAGCGGGTCATAGCATTCTTTACATCATTATCCGAAAAATTATAAGGGATGATGAAATCAAATTGCTGTGTGGTATTACCGGGCAGATCGGCCAGCACAGCGGTAACTTTATGCACCTCGTTGTTATCTATTTTGACTACCTTATTGATAGGATCAGCGTTTCCAAAAAAAGCTTTCGCAGCTGATTCGGTGATAACTATTGATGTAGGATCTGTTATTGCCGTAGCGGCATTTCCTTTAATAAATTTCCACGAAAACATATCAAAGTATTTACCGCCTACATAATAACCGCGCTTTTTTAGCTTGATATCACCAACGTTAAACTGATGTTGCTCCTGGTGTGATGTCATCACTGCATTTTTGATCTGCGGGTAACCGCTTTCAAGTGCTTTTGCCAACGGGAACACCATGTTAGCATCGGTAAAAATGTTGTTTTTAAAATCGCGGTTAGCTAAAACCTGGTATATGGTTTTATAATTAACGTGGCTCTTATCGTAAGCCAGCTCATTACGCACCCATAAAAAAATGAAAATTGTGCATGTTATGCCTATTGTGAGCCCCAGCAAATTTGTGATGGCAAAAGCACGGTTCCTGTTAAGGCTACGCCATGCAATTTTTACATAATTTTTTATCATGATATTTAGTCATTTTTTCATTGAGTCATTTTAACAATGTCATTAGTTCATTTTGCTTCGTACGAATCAAAACGACTTAATGATGCGAAGCAAATTGCCCTATGATCATTCACTCCTAAGGCTTTTAACAGGGTTGGCCATTGCAGCTTTTATTGACTGATAACTTATGGTTACAAAAGCAATAATCAGCGCTATTACACCGGCCATGGCAAATACCCACCATTGGATACTTACCCTGAAGGCAAAATCAAGCAACCATTTGTTCATGGTATACCAGGCAATGGGCAGGGCAATTACAGCGGCTACAATCACCAGTTTCAAAAAGTCTTTTGATAGTTCGGTAACAATTTGCGGGATGCTGGCACCAAGTACTTTGCGTACGCCAATTTCTTTTACCCGTTGTGATATGCTAAAGGCCGAAAGTCCGAATAAACCTAAGCAGGCAATGAATATAGCCAGACAGGAAAATATGGTAAACAAATGGCTTTGCTGTTGCTCGCTCTCATACAATCTTTGAATACGCTCGTCGATGAAACTATATCTAAATGGTGTTTCGGGCTGGAATTTTTTCCAGGTTTGCTGTAGTGTCGCCAATGTCGAATTGATATTGGCTCCGCCAACTTTGATCGAAACCCTTCGGTAATTGTTATTTGCAAATGATGGCATCTCCATTAATAACGGAACGATGTTTTGATGTAATGATTCGAAGTGAAAATCATTAACCACACCAATTACTTTTCCTCTTACACCACCATAGCTCATATCCCGGCCTATCGCGTTTTCGGGGGTTTTCCAGCCCAGTACCCGCACTGCCGATGCATTGATCACAAAATTGTTGCTATCAGTTGCAAAATCACGACTAAAATTCCTGCCTGCCGCCATCTTTATACCGAAGGTTGGAATAAAGCCATAGTCAACGTTGATGCTCTTGATATCAGCCTTAACCGGTAAAGGTTTATCACCGTCAAAAACAACCGCTCCCTGATCATCTAACAATCTTCCCGATGGGATACGCGATGAACGGCTGATATCTTTTATAGCCGGGTTTCGTAATAAATCGGCTCTGAAAGCTTCAAACTTATCAGCCGGAATACCACCTCCAATTGTTATCAAATGGTCTTTGTTGAAGCCTAATGACTTATTTTGGATATATCTCAGCTGCTGAAAAACTATGGTAGTGGCAACAATAAGGATAATAGAAATTGAAAACTGAACAACCACCAGCACTTTACGAAACGAGATATTTCCTGAGCCTACTTTAAGAATTCCCTTTAAAACTTTTATAGGTTTAAATGACGACATAAAAATAGCCGGGTAAATACCACTGATGAGCCCGATAACAAGCGGCAGCAGCGATACTGACACTAATACTATCGGTTGATACAAACTATCAATTGATAACCCCAATTCAGAAAACCGGTTGATGACCGGCAGTAAAGCACAGGTAAGGATCAGCGCCAACACAAGTGAAAAGTAAGTTACCAATACCGATTCGCTTAAAAACTGGGTAATGATCTCTTTTTGCTGTGCACCAATTACCTTGCGGATGCCTATTTCTTTTGCCCTTAGTGTTGAACGGGCTGTTGACAGGTTCATGTAATTGATACATGCTATCAGCAAAATGAACAGGGCAATTGCCGAAAATATGTAAACCCTTTTGATATCCCCGTTTTGCTCTACCTCATCATCAAGGTGCGAGTGTAGGTGAATATCCAAAAACCGTTGAATATGCAGCTGGGTGAATTTTGACTGGCGCGGTTGCCCGGGAAAATTCATGTACTTATCTATAAAAGCCGGAAACTGCGAACTGATACGATCAATGTTATAATTATCAGGCAGCAACAGATAGGTAAAAAATGAGTTATTTCCCCAATTGGTTGCCAATTGATTCCGTCCGTAAACCTTGTCATCGTTCAGCGTGTTGAATGATAGCAGCATTTGGGGGTGCATTTGTGAATTGGCCGGAAAAGGTTTAAAGATACCTGTCACCTTAAAGTTTGCAGTATTATCCAGCCTGATCTCTTTATTTATAGGGTCTTCGTTACCGAAGTATTTACGCGCCATATCCTCGGTCATCATTACCGTGTATGGTTCGCTGAGGGCTGTTTTAGAGTCGCCGGCCACTGTTTTCAGATCAAAAAAGCTGAAGAAGTTTTCGTCGGCAAAATATGATCCCGTTTCGGTGAACAGCTTTTCTTTATAACGCAAAACCACATCCCCGTTAGGAAACAACCGGGTAACCTTTTTAATATCCGGAAACTCATTTTTAAGCAGCGGACCAAAAGGGGGCGCTACGGCACCCAAATGCAGGTTAACAATGCCATCGGCGGTGTTAAAGCTCCGGCTTACACGATAAATATTAAGGGCGTTATGATTAAACTTGTCATAACTTAACTCCCTAACTATATAAGTTAAAATTAGCAGGCAACAGGTTAACCCTATGGTCAAGCCGAATATATTGATGAACGATATAAATTTATGCCGGGCTATATTGCGAAACGCACTCCGTAAATAGTTCTTTATCATGATAGTTAGTTCATTGGTTCACGTATTCATAAGCGCCGGCCATAGCCTGCTTACTTTTGACGGGATAATTATATCCAAGCACATGCCATATATACAAATAACTGATAATTAACAAATTACACAAAAACATCAAAAGTAGCATGTTCGATTTCGAACACCTGCTGTACGTTTCCGTTTGCCGAATGGCCAATTTTGAAGCAACCGTACAGGTTTTCGGCGGCCTGGTACTGCAAATACTATATACGTCAAAGGGCCTGTCAATTTAAATGACAGGCCCTTTTTTCTGTTATATTTTTAATGCTGCCTAGTTCACGGTAAGGTTTACCCTGCTGCTGCCCCGCACTTCAACTAATGAGCCGCCGCCATTAAGTTTACCTTCAACTCTTTCTTTATCCTTATTGCCCGAAAAATTATCTGAAAGGTTTGTCTCTATCTTATCGGCCCGTACATCAAGGTTGAGACCTTGTTTTGAAGGCAATTGTAAATCAACACGGCCCGAGCTCACATCAATTTTAACCGATTTACCAACGCTAACAAATTGTGCATGAAAACTACCCGCACTTGTTGAAGCATCAAGGCTGCATGACAAATTGGAAAGGTTGATGCTGCCGCCTGAGGTACCGGTAATAAAATCACCGTCGATTTTATTGCCGCTGATACTGCCGCCGCTGGTGGTAGCTTTGATATCACCTTTTAAACCATCAAGGTGTAAAGAGCCACCAGAAGTTTCCAGCCTGATATGCCCCATGCAATTACGAGCCTCTATACTGCCGCCTGAAGTTTGCAGATCGATACTTTCTTTTGAATCACTCACATGAATACTGCCACCTGATGTACGGCCTTTGATAGTACCGGTAATTTTATCAAGGTGCAAGCTGCCGCCGCTGGTTTCAAATTGCTGCGCGCCGGTCAAATTATCCAAATGGATACTGCCACCACTGGTATTCAGGTTGGTTGCCACATTGCCCGGCACATATACCCTGAAAGAGATACTCAATGATTTTTTCCAATCCCAATTACCATCATGCTTATTTTTAGCTTTAGCGTGAAGTTCGCCGCCATTAACATCTATGCTCAGATCATAATTTTCATCAAGGCGTTTTTTGATCTCTTCTTTTGACAGATCATTATTGCCATTATTACCTTGTATAAAGACTTCAACTCTTGGTTCTTCGCCTGATGCCCCGCTTACAGTGATGCTTCCGCCTGAAGTATTAACAAATACATCTTTAACCGACTGGCCAGATAGTGACTTGGTAAGATATGGTGTTTTCTGATTATTTTGTGCAAAAACGCTGCTACCGGTACAGGCAACAAACAACACAAGTAAATACTTTTTCATAATAATGATCTTTGGTTTATATATACAAGACCAAGTGTTTAGCAGATACGTTGCATCACGGCGAAAATAAATTTGGAGGTACAAGGCATAAAAAAGCCCGTGAGAACACGGGCTCTGAATATTTTTTTACTGCAAACTGCAACTGCTATCTGCTGCCACCTAGTCTTATTCGCTTCTTAAACTCCTGATAGGATTTGCCAATGCAGCCTTAAGCGACTGAAAGCTGATAGTAACCACTGCTATAACAAAGGTAACTACGGCGGCCAAGACAAAGATCCACCAATACAATGGCGTTTTATATGCGAAACTTTGCAGCCATTTATCCATGCAATAGTAACCTAAAGGAATAGCTATTACAGTGGCCAGCAGCACTGGTTTCAGCAGGTCCTTAGATATCAGGATGAGGATATTTTGCACCGACGAGCCTAACACTTTCCTAACTCCAATCTCCTTGGTACGTTTTGCAGCAGTAAACGACGCTAAGCCAAACAAACCAAGGCAGGCTATAAAAATTGCCAATCCCGAAAATATGCTTAACATGGTTTGCTGCCTGATATCGTTACGATAGGTAGTATCAAATTGCTGATCAAGAAAGCTGTATTCAAAAGGGTAAATCGGCGCAACTTCGGCATAGGTATCTTTGATGGCAGCCAAACCAGCCTGGATCTTTCCTGGCTTTAGTTTAATAACAGCTACACGCCTGTCTTCAACCGGTGATATGATCAGGGCGTCCATATTTTCCTTAAGCGATAAGAAATTAAAATCTTCAACAACCCCAATTATGGTACGGCGGTTATTATCGCGCACTGTGTTTTTAACCCATTTGCCAATGGCCTGCTGCGGTGTAAAACCAAGTTCTCTTGCGGCTGTACGATTGATCACTACCGAATTAGTGGTATCGGTAGCAAACTGCGGCGAAAAATTGCGGCCGGCAATAATCTTTAAGCCAAATGTTTTTACATATTCAAAATCGGCGTATTCGGTTCGCGATTTAAAGGTCTCATGCTGACCTTCGGCTTCAAATCCCTGCATATCAAAAAATCCACCAGGCTCGCCCGACATCAGAGACACCGATTTAACATAGTCGGAGTTTTGCAGCTGATGTTTAAATGTTTGCCGGTGATCATAAATGTCATTGTTATCAATCTTAACAATTACCGTTTGCTCTTTGTCATAGCCCAATGATTTGTTTTTTACATATCGCATTTGTTTAACTATCACAATAGTGCCGATAATTAGTAATACAGAAATACTGAACTGAAATACCACGAGCGTTTGCCTGAAAAACGAACCGCCTTTACCTAATTTAAGTTTACCCTTCAACGCCTCAATGGGTGAAAATGCCGACATGAATATAGCCGGATAGCTTCCCGCAAGGAAACCTACAAATAAAATCACTCCAAAAAGAAACAGGTAAATTGATGAACTGCCCCATGGCACCGTAAGCTCATAACCCAGCAAACTATTGTACGATGGCATAAGCAGGAATAATAAACCAACAGAAATGCTACACGAAATAAGCGCCAGTAACAATGACTCGCCGATGAACTGCCATACCAGGTGGTTTCTTAATGCGCCTAAAACCTTGCGCATACCCACTTCTTTTGACCGCTCAACAGCGCGGATGGTAGCCAGGTTCATAAAGTTAATACAGGCAATAATCATGATAAGCACGGCTATCGAAATAAAGATAAATACCACCGTTTTATCGCCATGCCTAACATTGTCAAACGACGAGGCGTTTTCAAAATAGATATCTTTGAAAGGCGTCAAACTCAGGTTAAATTTAGTACCGAAGCGCTGCATATCTTTTCCCATGTATTTCTCCATAAACTGAGGAAAACGGCTTTCTAATGCAGCCGGGTTACTATGTTCATTCAGCAACAGGTAAACAAACAAACCGTTATTGATCCATACATTAAAACCCGGATCATGGCTATAGTTGGATATTGGCACCACCAGATCAAAGTCAAGATGTGAATTGGAAGGTACATCTTTAGCAATACCTGTTACTTTTAACTGAAGGCGTTTGTCCATTTGCACAACCTTACCCATCGCATTATCAACGTTACCGAAATACTTTTTAGCCGTGGTTTCAGTAAGTACAATACTGCCCGGGTTATTTAATGCAGAAGCGGCATCCCCCCTGAGCAGCGGGAAGGTAAACAGGCTGAAAAAGTTAGAATCAACCGCATAAACCTTTTTTTCGTTGAACGATTTTTCGCCAAAAGAGATCAGGTCATTTTGCGGAGAAACACGCACAGCCATTTTTACATCATGAGGATAATCGTTCAGCATTGCCGGTGCATAAGGCCCCGACAGGTATGAGGTAGGCGATTTCGACTTATCAAAACCGCGCATTACCCTATAAATATTCTTACCCTGCTTATGGAAACTATCCACACTAAACTCATTCATAATATACAGAAATATCATGAGGCAAACGGTAATGCCCATTGTTAAGCCCAGAATGTGGATGAGCGAAAATGCTTTATTACGATAAAGATTTCGCCATGCTGTTTTTATGTAGTTCCTAATCATATTTTATATCGTTATACTATGAGGTCGTTTTGCCTTGCGGTATCAAGCTAACCAATAGCTAAATGATGCAAAGCAAAATAACTTAATAAAAAAATTATTCGTTCTTCAAACTCCTCACCGGATTAGCCAGCGCAGCTTTAATGGACTGGAAGCTAATAGTAGCGAAAGCTATCAGTACCGCCAATACCGCAGCCAGCACAATCACCCACCATTGTATATTTTGCCGGTAGGCAAAACCCTGTAGCCATTGTTGCATGGCAAACCACGCTACCGGAACAGCTATTACTATAGCAATAACAACCAGTTTGATAAAATCTTTAGATAACATACCCACTATAGCTGTTACGTTAGCACCCAGTACTTTGCGGATCCCGATCTCTTTGGTGCGTTGTTCTGCAGCGTAGGCAGCCAGGCCAAACAAACCTAAACAGGCTATGATGATAGTCAAACTTGTAAATATGATGAATATAGTACCCATGCGCTGCTCTGCACGATATGACGAATCAAAGTCTTCGTCCATGAATGTATATTCAAATTCTTTACCTGGTTTTATGGATTTCCACTTATCCTTGATCATCCCCATCAGCGCAGTAATGTTTGCTGTATTTATCTTTACGCTTAAAGCACCTGTATTTTCGCCGTACATTAATATTACAGGGGTAACGTTGTTACGCAGGGAAGCGAAATTAAAATCTTTTATAACCCCAACAATGTGAAACTCCTTAAAGGTTTTGGCCATATTATCCATAGGCAAAAACATTGGCTTATTAAGCGGATCGCGCACGCCCATCAACTTTGCAGCTGTTTCATTAACAATCATAGCCGCCGAATCCGTTGGCATCTGGCTTGAAAAATTACGTCCTTTGGTTAATTTAATGCCAAGCGTTGTGAGGTAGCTATCATCAACCATCCACGTTTGTGCTAATACTGCCTTTTTGGGATCAAGCGCACGCTCTTGAAAAACACTACTGCTGCTACGGTAATCGGATGTAGGTAAAAAACCGGTCATGGTTACGCCCATTACACCGGGCAGTTGCTTAACTTCATCCCTAAATACCTTGCTTTGTTCGCCAAGGTCATATACGCCATGTACCACCAATACCTGGCTGCGGTTATAACCAAGATCTTTGTTCTGGATATATTTAAGTTGATTATAAATAACCAGTGTACCTATGATAAGCGTAATCGATATAAAGAACTGAAATACCACCAGCGAGCTTCTTAACATGCCCCCTTTGAATCCTGATGAAAGTTTACCTTTTAAAACATCAATGGGCTGGAACGCCGAAAGGAAAAACGCAGGATATGAACCAGCCAAAAAGCCGATCACCAAAACAGTAACCAGCAAAGCGGGAACAAGCCAGATTAAAGAACCTGCATTAAGCTCCATAGTTTTGCCGGATATGTTGTTGAACACAGGCAACAGAAAATAAGCAATAAGGACGGCTATTACTGTTGCTATAAATGTTACCATGATAGACTCGGACAGGAACTGCGCTATGAGTAATTTACGCCTTGAACCAAGCACTTTGCGTACCCCTACCTCGCGGGCACGGTTTGCCGACCGCGCGGTTGACAGGTTCATAAAGTTTACACAGGCTATCAATAAGATAAAAATAGCTACTGCACCAAATATGTATACATACTGAATATTTCCGTTGTGATCAAGCTCCGACAAGAGGTTTGATTTTAGGTGGATATCTTTCAGTTGAGTAAGGCTCAATTGATACTTATTACCTGCTGTTTCAAACGCATCAAAATTGAGGTGCAAAATATCCTGCAATTGCGGCCCTGCATATTTGCGCATCAAAGCAGGGAATTTAACCTCAAACTTTTTAGCATCTACCCCAGGCTTGAGCAGCACATAAGTATTAAAGTTATTACTGAACCAGGCATTCTCCTTACTTTCCCGTGCCGATGCCATCGACAGGAAAAAATCATAATGAAAGTGTGATTGTTTAGGCAGATCCTTAATTACGCCGGTAACCTTGTATAGCAACTTGTCATCAAACGTAAAAGTTTTGCCCACAGCCCGGGTAGAGTTAAAATAACGCCGGGCAGTACTTTCGGTTATTACAACGGTGTTGGGTTCAACCAATGCCTTTTGGGGGTCGCCTTCTATCATCGGCAGGGTAAATACATCAAACAAAGTTGAATCGGCCAAAACTATCCGGTTTTCATGAATAACCTGGTTACCCTTTTTAACATTATAACCACCGCGCTGCAGCAAACGGCATGCACGTTCAACCTCGGGGTAATCATTTTGAAAAGTGGCACCAAGTGGTGCCGGTGATGACGCATAACTTTGGTCAATACCGCCAAACTTGATCTGCATATTGGCCCGGTAAATTCTGTCGGCTTTGGTATTGAACTTGTCGTAGCTCAACTCGTCAACTACGTAAAATACTATGAGCAAACAGGTAGCCAGACCGAGGGCCAAACCAAATACATTAATTGTGGTAAATCCGACATTTTTTTTCAATGTACGGAAAGCGGTTTTAAGGTAATTTTTAAACATGGTTTAACTGTTTATAAGTTCATTTGTGTCGGGTTGTAAAACTGCCTGCTCCCCCCAAAGCGCTTACTCGTTTTTCAGGCTGTTAACCGGGTTTGCCAAGGCAGCCCTTACAGATTGAAAACTCACTGTTACTATCGCTATTAGCATAGCTCCTGCCCCGGCCAGTACCAAAACCCACCATTGTATGCTGATGCGATATGCAAAATCCTGTAACCATTTGTTCATTAAATACCAGGCTAAAGGTGTAGTTATGGCAATGGAAATCAGCACCAGTTTTATAAAATCCTTAGATAACGAGCCTACAATAGCAGATACACTTGCGCCAAGCACCTTGCGGATCCCTATTTCTTTAGTGCGCTGCTCAGCAGCGTAAGCAGCTAAACCAAACAAACCAAGGCAGGCTATTGAAATTGCTAATGCCGTAAATATGATGGATATGGTTCCGGTACGCTGCTCGGTACGATAGTTAGCATCAAAATCCTGATCCATAAACGAGTAGCTAAACTCACTTTGGGTCATGCCCTGCCATTTGTTTTTTATTTGGTTAATAAGGTCGGGCAAATTTGCTGTGTTAACCCTGATGCTCAGGTTACCGCTATCTTCGTCCATTAAAAAAACCATTGGGCTGATATTTACCCTCAGCGAGTTGAAATTGAAGTCCTTAACAACGCCTATGATATGGTAGGGTTTGATATGATCGCGGTTGCCGTCCATATTGCGATACAGGATTTTATTAACCGGATCGGTAAAGCCTAAAAATTTTGCAGCGCTTTCATTAATGACCACGCCGGCAGAATCTGTAGGCATAGCCGTCGAGAAATTACGCCCGGCTGCTATTTTCATGCCAAGCGTATTAAAATAATCAGCATCAACGCGCCAGCACTGCGGGAACAGGGCTGTTTTTTGATCAGATGCAGCCTCTTTGTAAAAAATAGATGTCCCCCTGTTTTTTCCCGTTGGTAAATAGCCCGTTAAAGTTGCGTTAACCACGCCGTGAATTTGCTTTACTTCATTTTTAAAAGTTTTGGTATGACTACCCAACTCAAATGCATTATTGATAACAAGTACCTGGTTACGATCATAGCCAAGGTTTTTAGTTTGGATATAGTTAAGCTGATTGTAAATAACTATAGTACATATGATAAGGAATATCGAAATTGAAAATTGAAAAACCACCAGAACGCTTCTGAGCCTGCTGCCTTTAAACCCACCCGCCAGTTTGCCGCTCAACACATTGATAGGTTGAAAGGCCGAAAGGAAAAAGGCAGGATATGAACCGGCAGCAAAGCCTACCAACAACACAATCACCAGCAGAGCCGGCAATAACCAGGTTAATGTTTGCGAACCAACAACCAACTCTTTCCCAGCCACCTGGTTAAACAGGGGCAACAGTAGCAGTACGGCAAAAAAGGCAATAACTGCAGCTGCCAGGGTCACTAAAACAGATTCGGTTAAAAACTGAGCTATCAGGTATTTACGTGGGGAGCCTAATACCTTACGTACTCCTACCTCACGGGCCCTGTTTGCCGAACGGGCTGTAGAAAGGTTCATGAAGTTGATGCCTGCTATAAGCAGTATAAATATGGCAATGGCCGAGAATATATAAACATACTGTACCGAACTATTGCTGCCTAACTCGCCGGTGCGGTTTGAGTGCAGGTGGATATCGGTTAAAGGACTAAGGTTAAGCCTGAAATAACTACCGCTTTTTTCAAAATCGGCAATATTAACGTGTAAGGCCATTTGCATTTGCCCTTCACTATACTTTTTCAAAAGAGCGGCCAATTTTTTCTCAAACACTTTGTAATCAGTACCGGGCTTCAATACTACATAAGTGTTATAATCGCTTCTTAACCATTCAGCAGAGCGGCTATCAGGCCAGCTAACCATCGACATAAAAAAATCAAAATGAAAGTGCGATTGCTTTGGTATATCCCTGATCACCCCCGTAACTTTCAATAATTGGTTATTATCAATAGCAAGGGTTTTCCCGACAACATTGGTGCTGTTGAAGTACTTTTTAGCCATGCTTTCGGTAATAACCACTGTATTAGGCTCCTTTAAAGCTGTAGCAGCATTACCATTGATCATGGGTAATGTAAACACGTTAAATACCGATGGATCTGCATAAACGGTACCGTACTCCAAAATACTTTCATTACCTTTTTTAGCATGAAAACCACCTGCGGCTTTAAGCCGGGTTGCTTCTTCAACTTCCGGTAAATCTGTTTTTAAAGCTTGTGCCAACGGAGGCATAGCTACGGCATATAATACGTTATTGTTGCCAAATTTCAGGTCTTCATTGACACGGTACGTGCGGTTAGCTTTTTCATTAAAGCGGTCATAGCTTAACTCATCGGCCACATAAAGTACAATCATCAGGCAGGTAGCCAGCCCAAGTGCCAGTCCTAATATATTTATAACCGTAAACCCTACGTTTTTACGCAGGGTACGAAATGCTGTTTTCAGGTAATTTCTAAACATAGTTCATTGGTTCAACTGTTCATTAGTTCATTGGTTCAATTGGTATCACACCGCACAACTGCTAACTGCAAATTGCCTACTCGCTTTTTAAGCTCTTTGCCGGATTAGCGTTTGCGGCCCTTACCGACTGGATACTTACGGTTACAAAAGCGATTATTACAGCAAGAATGCCAGCTACTGCAAAAACCCACCAGTTAATGTCAACCCTGTAAGCAAAGCTTTGTAACCATTTGCTCATACCATACCAGGCCAGCGGCGTAGCTACCAGTGTAGCTATCACCACCAGTTTCATCAAATCTTTTGACAACAGCGTAACTATAGAGGTTACACTTGCGCCCAAAACTTTTCTGATGCCAATTTCTTTTACTCGTTGTTCGGCGGTAAAGGTTACCAGGCCAAAAAGGCCGAGGCAGGCTATGCTGATAGCCAGCACAGTGAATATGAGTAGAATATTACCCTGCTTTTGTTCTGATTGATACTGATTGGCAAAATTCTGATCGAGGAAATGGAACTCTACTTTATTTTCGATATCAAACCGGCTGTAAACCTTGCTGATATAATCGAGGGTGGCCGGAATATTATTTTCGCCAATGCGGATATACATATTATCCTCGTCGTTAGGCGTAAACGGCAAATACATAATCATTGGCGCTACCTTATGCTGCAGCGAATAAGTATTAAAATCCTTAACTACACCTATGATTTTCCGGTTGATCACATTGCCATTATTATCTAAACCTACCCTTACCGAACGACCAACTGCATCCTTCCAGCCCATTTCGTTAACCAAAGTTTGGTTTACGATAACAGATTCCTGCCGGTCGGTACTCATTGATGACGAGAAATTGCGCCCTTTGGTAAGCTTAACCTGCAGTGTAGGAATAAAATCTTCATCAATAATAAGGTTCTCCACAATTTTCGATTCGGAGTTAGCCTTTCCATCTGTACCGATATTGAAATAATCTGAGCCTATATCATTATTACCTATCGGGTTACCGGCAATCCCCACAGCTTCAACAGCAGGATTTTGCAGCAACTGACTTTTAATGGCAGCTATTTTTGTCCGTGCCGATTTATCATTGATATGAAAAGTAAGTGTTTGCTTTTTGTTAAAGCCAAGGTCTTTGTTCATTACATAATGAAGCTGCCTGTAAATGATGCATGACCCGGCAATCATAACAATGGTAATTACAAACTGAAAAACCACCAAGGATTTTCTGAACATAACTGTAGCCGCCTGGCTCCCCATTTGCCCTTTCATAGCAGCAATAGTGCGGAAGCCTGATAAAAACAAGGCCGGGTACAAGCCATTCAAAATACCTGTAGCAAAAGCAAATAAGATAAACATGATAACAGTTTTACCAAGGCCAAACTGCATCAGCACCAGGCTTTTTCCGGATAGCTGATTAAAATAAGGCAATAAAAATTGCACCATAACCGCCGCAATGATAGCCGCTATCAGGGTAAACAAAACCGATTCGGCAAAAAACATGACGATCAGTTGCTTCTTGCTTGAACCTATCACTTTACGAACGCCAATTTCCTTTATCCTGATGGATGAACGCGCTGTGGTAAGGTTAACATAATTGATAACAGCTATGGCTAATATCAGCAATGCTACCATTCCGAATACATAAACATAAGTGATATTGCCATTACTGCCCAATTCATAATCAAGATTTGAGTTGAGGTGAATAGATGTAAGCGGCTGCAGTTCCATACTGTATTGCATAGCACCAAATGCACCTTTCAGATATTTATTAAAAAAAACATCAGAACCAGCCTGGATCTTTTTAAAATCGTCATGATTTTTCAGCAGTACATAGGTATAGATGTGCGAATTGGCCCAGGTATCCGTATAACCGTCAGGTAATGACCGCAACGCCCTGAAAGTAAATTGTGAATTTGCGGGCACATCATCAATAACCCCGGTAACTGTACTCGGACTATTTTCAATAAGTACCGTTTTATCCTGCGCATCTGCCGCATTGCCAAAAAGCTTTTCGGCGAGGGTTTTAGTCAAAACAATACTTTGCGGCCTGGTTAAAGCAGTATTTGGATCGCCAGATAAAAAGTGATGGGTAAACAGGTTAAAGAAACCTTTATCAGTAAATAACATGCCTCCCTCGTTGATCTGCTTTTCGCCGTAAGTGATCTTCCCGCCTCCTTCAGCATCAATGCGGATAGCGTCTTCCACTTCGGCATAATCATTTTTTAATGCAGGTGCATAAGGCGGCGAGGTAACTGCAAGGTTGAATTTTCCACCGTTCCAGGTACCGTGCTGCACAACGCGAAAAACACGGTTGGCTTTAATATTGTAACGATCGTAACTCCATTCATCAACCACATAAAGGCTTATAAGCCAGAACGCGGCAATACCTGTGGCTAAGCCAAAAATATTGATAAACGAAAAAACCTTGTGTTTGATAAGGTTTCTCCAGGCTATTTTGATGTAATTACGTAACATAGGTAAATGGTTTATAACTCTAAAATAGTAAAACCCATACCAATTATTTAAACAATTAAAAATCAAACACTTAAATAAAAACCATAAAATAAAAACCGTTCGGTTATGGAACACTTGTAGTGCGGATACGAACGTTTGTTTTAAGCAGAAAGTCTCAGGTAAAAGCACGAAAAACACGCTTTACCTGAGACTTGCCATCATTAGGTCGATATTGTTTAAGCTATTAACAGCCCACCAATTTAGGGTTTACTCATTTTTAAGGCTTTTAACCGGATTACTCAAAGCGGCTTTAATGGCTTGCCAACTTACGGTGAGCAAACAAACTACCATGCTTATACCAATGGTAGCTATAAACACCCATGCACTTATGCCTGTACGATACGTATAATGCTGCAGCCATTTATCCATATTATACCAACTCAATGCCGAACCGATAATAAATGAGATAACTACAAGAACTAAAAACTCTTTCGATAAATTGAACCACAAACTGCTGATACTTGCACCCAATACCTTGCGGATACTAATTTCCTTTTTGCGTTGCTCGGCCGAAAATGAAGCTAATCCAAACAGACCTAAGCAGGATATGATGATAGCCAGTACGGTAAATGAGCTTGACAGTGTGCCTAACAGTTTTTCATTTTCAAATTTGCCGCTAAAGTTTTCGTCAACAAACTTGTATTCAAACGGGTACTCGGGGTTGTATTTTTTATAAATATTACCAATTGTGGCAAGGCTTTTTGAAATAGGGGCTTTAGGGTTTAAACGAATACCTACCTGGCCTGCCCATCCTTTATCAAAACCTATGATAGCCGGTTTTACAGGTTCATAAGGTGAACCCCAAACAAAATCTTTAACAATGCCCACTACAGTACAGTTACGGCCCTGCCATTTCACTATTTGTCCAAGCGGATCTTTTAAGCGCATAAGCTTAACGGCCGATTCATTCATAATAAGTGATAGCGAGTCGGCCATGCGGCCTGGTATATAGTCGCGTCCTTTTATTAATTCAAGTTTATAAGTTGAAATGAAGTGAAACGAGGTAACAATCTGGTCGATAGGTATTTTATCTTCACCAGGCAATTGTCCGGGCCAGTTGATGCCCCAGCTGCTACTGCCGTTATTGGCTATGCTACCTGACGTTTCGGCGGCGTCAACAGCTGCGCCAGAATTGACGATATCTCGTCTGAAGTTTTCAAACTCCTTATATAAATTACCATCTAATGAAATTTCCATAAGCCCGTTTTGTGAATACCCCACCGGACGATCTTTAATGTAGTTTATCTGTTTATAGATCAGGATACTTGAAAGTATAAGGCAGGTGGCAAAAACAAATTGTACAATAACCAATACCTGTCTTGAATGAAGCGTTCTTTTACCGGCTTTATTTGCCCCCTTCAAAACCTTTACCGGCTTAAATGATGAAAGGAACAAAGCCGGGTAACTGCCCGCAAGCAAACCCGTTATCAGGGTTACCAATATGGCAGCGCCCCACGCCCACGCATTATCGTAAGGGATGGTAAGCTGCTTGTGTATGATCTCGTTAAAATAGCTAAGCGTAGCTACCATTAATATAAATGCAACAATTAATGAAATAATAGCAGTAAGGATTGATTCGCCTAAAAACTGCTGAATAATTGCCATTCGCCGTGCTCCTACAACTTTGCGAATCCCGACCTCACGCGAGCGGCGTTCGGAACGGGCGGTAGAAAGGTTCATGAAATTAATACAGGCAATGAGCAGGATCCCAATAGCCAGGAACAGGAACAAACGTACATATTCAATGGCCCCACCCGTGTTTATACCATTTTTAAATTCGCTGTGTAGGTGCCATTTGCTAAATGGAAAAAGGAACAGCTGATTTTCTTTATTATGATCGTCATAACGTCCAATAAGCTTTTTAATATCTGCGTTAAGTTTATTAACATCGGCCCCTGGCTTGAGCATTACATAAGTAAGGAAGGAATAATTACCCCAACCAGATGTTTTTACCCATTGATTATCTGCTTCATAAAGCTTCCATGACATCAACGCCTTAAACCTGAAAGTAGAATTTCTGGGGAGGTCCTTGTATACAGCGCTCACTTTCACGAGGCGCGAACCATTTAATTTTACCGTTTTACCGATAGGATCAGCATCTCCAAAAACAGCCTTAACTGCCGATTCAGACATGATGATTGACGAAAGGTCTTTAAAGGCGTCATTTTTGCTTCCTTTTACAAAATCGAGCGTAAACATATTCAGGAAAGTTTCGTCGGCGGCCATAGTATTTATTTTCAGCGGTTTGTTGTTGTAATTAAACAGCTGGTCATAAGGCCAATTTGCCCGGGCGGCATACTCAATTTCAGGGTAGTCTTTTTGGAGGGCCCCGGCTACCTGTACGGGAGTAGCATCGCCGGTTTTTATCTCTTCGTTTGACGGTTGGGTACGCATTACTTTGTAAAGCCGGTCTTTATTTTCATGAAACCCATCATAAGTAAACTCGTTGTAAACATACAACAGCAGCATGAAGCTCACTGCCATACCAACCCCTAAACCACCAATATTAATGGCCGAGTAAAGCTTGTTTTTTATTAAGCTCCGCCACGCTATTTTTAAATAATTCTTAAACATACTTTTTATATTAAGTTATTGGGGCATTAAGTCATTGCCTGTCGTGTTCATAATCAGTCATTCAAAATAACTTAATGACCTGCAGTTATTGACTTAATGGTAATTATTCAGACCTCAAACTTTTTACCGGGTTCATTAACGCCGCTTTAATAGCCTGGAAACTTACTGTTGTAAACGCTATAACAAGCGCCAGTACACCTGCAAAAACAAAGATCCACCAACTGATACTTATCCGGTAAGCAAAATCCTGGAGCCAGCTGTGCATGGTTAGCCACGCTACCGGGAAGGCGATAAGCGACGAAATGAGCACCAATATCAAAAACTCTTTAGATAGCATATTGACAATGCCCGATACCGATGCACCTAATACTTTCCGGATCCCGATTTCGCGCGTGCGTTGAATAGTACTATATGATGCAAGGCCGAGTAAACCAAGACATGAAATAAATATGGCCAATACCGCAAAATTCAGGAACAGGTTGCCGAAAGTTACTTCAGAGGCATATTGTTTATTAAATGTTTCATCCACAAAAACATAATTAAAGGGTCTTTCCGGAGCTAAAGCTTTCCATCTGCTTTGAATAGTTGAAATAGTAGCAGGTATATTAATAGCCGCTATTTTTAAGGTAAAAGCTCCTGTACCTCGGGTGTTGATACGCATATTCAATGGCTTAACCGTTTCCTGTAGCGATTGAAAGTGAAAATCTTTTAATACGCCGATGATCTTACCCGTGCGTCCCCATTGCGAATAGTTTCTGCCAACCGCATCGGCAGCGTTACGATAGCCGAGGCTTTTAGCGGTAGCTTCATTTATGACTATCGCCTGCGTAGTATCTGTGCCGAAAGCCTTAGAGAATATGCGCCCTGCAGCAAGTTTCATTTCAAACTGAGGGATAAAATCATAGTCTATATCATACATGTTCATATTCATTGGCTGCATAGCACCTGCCTGATTTTGAATTTCAGAATATGCTACACTATTACCAAAGCCGGGAATAGCGCCCGATGCCGTAGCACCTAAAACATTCGGAATTTTCTTTAATTCATTTTTAATGATCTCCTGCCTGCTCTGTATAGCCGAATCGCCGCTAAAATCAATAGTAAGCATCTGGTTTTTCTGAAACCCGAGCGATTGATTACGCATGAAGCTCAATTGGTTATAAACCACTATAGTACCAATAATAAGCACTATGGATATGGTAAATTGAGCAACCACCAAACCTTTGCGCAATAAAATCCCTTTAGTTGATTTGCTGAACCTACCCTTCAATATAGTAACAGGTTTAAAGTTTGATAACACCAGGGCGGGATATAAACCGGCACACAAACCAATAACACAGGCTATCAAAAACAGCTGAAATAGGTAACCATTATGAAAAATGCTATCACTAATCACTTTGCCGGCCAACTGGTTAAATAACGATAACAGCAAAAAGCTGAACAGGGCCGAAAACAGGAACGAAATCAGACAAAGGATGACCGACTCGCTCAGGAACTGGATAGTAAGCTGCTGCTTCATGGCACCTATCACCTTGCGAATCCCAACCTCTTTTGCCCTTTCGGTAGCCCGGGCAGTAGTCAGGTTTATGAAATTGATACAGGCAATCAGCAAAATAAATACAGCGATGATAGAGAAGATGCGAACGTTGTACAAGTTACCCGATTCCGGCGCTCCGCGTTTGGATACCATGTAAACATCTTTCAATGGCTCAACAAAAAACGAGTAGTCCATACCCTGCTTTTTATCGGCTTCGGTATAGTGCCTGTTTACAAACGCTTTCATGCGCGATTGCAATTTATTGGCATCATAACCTTTTGGCAGCAAGATATAGGTAAAATTGCCGAAGTTGCCCCACTGGTTTAGTCTGTCTTTGCTTTGCTTGGCTATAGTGGCTATAGACACCAGCATATCAAACTTAAAATGTGAATTTGAAGGAACATCTTTAACTACAGCTACAACATTTGCCGGGTTTTTACCATCAAGAATCAATGACTTGCCGATTGGATCATCGGTACCAAAATATTTTTTTGCTGCTTTTTCGGTAAGCACGATGGTATATGGAAGGGAAAACGCCTTATCTACATCACCTTTTATCACAGGGAACGTAAACATTTTAAAAAGCGATGGTTCGGCAAACAACGCGTTATTTTCCTGGAGTTTTAAATCGCCACGCTGAACAAGAAAACCAGCTCCAAAAATGCGGGTATTACCTTTAATCTCCGGATAATCCTGTTGCAAAGCCGGACCGATAGGCGCTATAGAGGATGACCAGTTTAAAGTTTCGGTAGGTGTTTTGATATCTGATACTACACGAAAGATCTGATCAGATTTTTTGTTAAAATTATCATAACTCAACTCAAACTTTACATACATAAAGATCAGGAATGCAGCCGTCATCCCTACAGCTAATCCAATAATGTTGATCAGCGAAAAACCCTTATGCCGCCAAAGGTTCCTGAATGCAATTTTGATGTAGTTCTTTATCATGATAGTAGTTCATTGGTTCAATTGTTCATTAGTTTATTAGTACTTACAGCTAATCTTTTTAAGATATTATTCGCTTCTTAAACTCTTTACCGGATTTGCCAATGCTGCCTTCATGGCTTGGAAGGCCACAGTAGCAAAGGCTATTACAATCGCCATGGCTCCAGCCAATGCAAAAATCCACCAGTTTATCGCTATGCGATACGCGAAATCCTGTAGCCATTTGTTCATAATGAACCACGCTAACGGAAAAGCTATCAGTGCTGATAGAACTACCAGTTTCAAAAACTCGGCAGACAGCATATTAACAATTCCTGTTACAGAAGCGCCGAATACTTTACGGATGCCAATTTCACGAGTACGCTGAATAGTGCTGTATGATGCCAAACCGAATAAGCCCATACATGAAATAAGTATAGCCAATACAGCAAAATACATGAACAGGTTACCGAAATTCACTTGTGCCGCATATTGCGCGTTAAAAGTTTCATCAACAAACGCGTAATTGAACGGACGTTCTGGCACGAGGGATTTCCATTTCTTTTGAATGGCAGCAATGGTAGCTGGAATGTTTTTGGTTCCTATTTTAACTGTTAGGACTTTCATGAAATCAGGATCAACGCTAATACTCAAAGGTCTTACGGGCTCCTGCAATGATTGAAAATGAAAATCTTTCAAAACTCCGATAATTTTTCCGGTTCGCCCCCATTGCAAAAGCTTACGTCCTACCGCTTCAGAAGGGCTGTTATAACCAAGGCTTTTCGCGGCCGCTTCATTAATCATAAAAGCCTTTGAGGTATCAGTACCAAATGACTTTGAAAATATGCGACCTGCGGCCAGTTTCATTTCAAACTGCGGGATAAAATCATAATCGACATAGTATGCATCAATAAGTATTTGCTGCATAACACCAGCTTTATTCTCGATCTCCGAATCGCTATTCCCATTACCAAAACCAGGTAAACTCCTTGAAGCCGTTACTGAAACTACATTGGGGATTTTTTTCAACTCGTTCTTTATAAACTCAACGCGGTGTTGCACAGCTGTATCTGAGGAAAAATTAATGGCAAGCATTTGATCTTTTTTGAAACCGAGCGGCTGGCTGCGCATATAATTTAATTGGGTATAAACAACGATGGTGCCAACGATAAGAACTATTGATATAGTGAACTGAGCCACTACCAGGGTTCTGCGCAATAATATACTACCTGATTTGCTAAACTTTCCTCTTAAAGTGGTTACAGGTTTAAAACCAGAAAGCACGAAAGCGGGATATAAACCTGCACCAATACCAATGCAACAAGATACTATAAACAGATGAAACACATAGTTATGCGTGAAAATAGTTGTGTTTGTAACTTTACCTGATATTTGATTGTAAATCGGTAATAACGAATTGCTGAATATAACGGCCAATAAAAAAGCTATTAAACACAAAACAACCGATTCACTTAAAAACTGGATAATCAATTGCTTTCTTGCGGCCCCTATGACTTTGCGAACCCCTACTTCTTTTGCACGCTCGGTAGCCCTTGCCGTTGTTAAGTTTATAAAATTAATACATGCTATCAATAATATAAATACCGCAATGGCTGAAAAAATATGGATGTTGTGCAGATCACCTACCTGCGGTCCGCCTCTTATGGTATCCATGTAAATATCTTTCAAAGGCACAAAGTGATAGCCATAATCTACGCCTTCTTTTTTATCAGCCTGGGTATAATGCCTGCTTGCAAATGCCGGCAGCTGACTTTCCAGTTTATGAAAATTATATCCTTTTGGCAATACGATATAGGTAAACCCATGAATACTGGCCCAGTTTTGCAATACATCTGGATTGAGTTTTTCAAAAGTTGCACAAGAAACTGCCATATCAAATTTAAAATGGGAGTTTGCGGGCACGTCCTTTATCACGGCAGTAACCAATGCCGGATACTTACTATCAAGCGTTATGGATTTTCCGATAGGATCGGCATTGCCAAAATATTTGCGGGCCATTGTCTGTGTCATTACAACCTTAAAGGGTGCTTCAAACCCTTTTTTAACATCGCCTTTTATAACGGGTAAAGTAAACACATTAAATAAAGAAGGATCAGTGTATATTATGTCATCCTCCTGGAACTTAGAGTTACCATATTGTACTAAAAACCTCGCGCCAAGCACCCTGACATTTGCCTCTACCTCCGGGTAGTCCTGTTGTAGGGATGGGCCCATTTGAACAAACGAAGCCGGTGTTGTAATAACAGGGGCATTGGGATGTCTTACATCAACTGCGACACGATAGATCTGATCAAACTTTTCATTAAAAGTATCGTAGCTCAGTTCAAATTTTATATTGATGTAGATAAGAAAGCAAGCCGTTAAACCTATGGCAAGGCCAATAATATTAATGAACGAAAAACCCTTGTGTCGCCAAAGGCTTCTAAATGCTATCTTAATGTAGTTCCTTATCATTTCTTTGTTTCATTAAGTCATTTTAGCTCGTGTCATTAAGTCATTGGTCAACTGTATATTCCTGGCACCATTAAATCATCTAAACACTTTGCAATTAATGACTTAATGACGCGAAGCCAATGAATTAATGACTATCCTATTCGTCCCTCAAACTCTTAATCGGGTTTATCGTAGCTGCTTTAATAGCCTGGTATGATATCGTAACCGCAGCTATAATAAATGATGATGCTATTGCAATTATGAATATGCCCGGACCTATGTTGATATGATAAGCAAAATTTTGCAGCCAGTTATGCATTACATAATAGCCCAGCGGGGCCGCTACTACAAAAGCTATCGCTATCAGGTAAATAAACTCCATTGTAAATAACGCTACTATACTTGATACCGGCGCTCCTAATACTTTACGGATGCCTACCTCTTTTGTGCGCTGCGATGCTGCAAAGGCTATTAAACCATACAGTCCTAAACAACCTATAAATATGGCTATGTACGAGAACAGCTGAAAGGCCACGTATACCTTTTGTTCCTGCTTATAAAAATTGGCAATGTGCTCATCAACAAACTGAAACTGGAAAACACTTTCGGGATAAAGAGCCGACCATTTTTTATTGATATAGCTGATGGTTTGACTCATATTGGCAGGCTGTATTTTTATACTCGCCATAAAAAACCTGTTCGGGTTATATTCCAGTACGCATGAGCGGCGCTTTTTATGTTTTGATTCGCTTTGAAAATCCTTTACTACACCTACTATTGTAGCGTTTTGATCACCATTTAAAGTTACATGCTTGTTTAAAGCCAACTGGGGGTTTTGGATACCCAGTTTTTGCATCATCGTTTCGTTGATAACTACTTTAGGTATGGTGTCCTTATCGTTCTTCTTCCAGATCTTTTGCCCGGCCAGCATTTGCAGTCCGAACATATCTGTAAATTTTTCATCGATAGCTTTATACTCGGTAACATCATCCTTAGGCACGCCCAGTTCCACTGAAGAGAAACTGGTAAAATTGCTATTAAAGCCAGGGGCACCTGATGAAAAACTGATTTCTTTAATGCCGGGATAGTTGGCTACTTGTTGGTTGAATACATCCCGTTTTTTCATATCGGGTAAGCCTACAGACACCACAGCTTCCTTATCAAATCCAAGGTCCTGATTTTTGAAAAAGTCCATTTGGCGGGCTACTATAAGTGTACCGACGATCATGATCTGCGATATGGCAAATTGCCCTATCACCAACCCTTTACGTAAAGTAAGTTTTCCGCTGCCGGCAGCATTTTTATTTTTAAAACTGTCAACCGGCTGAAATGCCGACTGTACAAATGAAGGGTATAAACCTGCAAGCAAGATCACTGCTAATGTGATCGCCCCTATCCAACCTATTACAGCAGGCTGCGTCAATTGTGAAGCATCAACGTTGATGGACATCCATGCTGCCGCTTTTGACAGGAATAACGCACACAAACCAACACCCAGCAAAACCGAAAATAAAACAAGTACGGTGGTCTCGCCCAAAAACTGCTTAATAAGCTGCGGGCGACTTGCACCCAGTACTTTACGCATGCCTACTTCCTTTGCACGCTTGATAGCCTGGGCTGTGGCAAGATTGATAAAATTGATACATGCTGTAATGATGATGAGCAAAGCCACACCAATTAATGCATAATATGTATCTTTTGAAGTTGGCGTAATGATGTTATTGATATAACGCTGATCAAAGTGGATATCCTTTAAAGGTTGAAAAGGTAACACAGCGGCTTTTTCAACATCAGCCCCCCAGTTCTTTTTAATAAAAGCTGGCATTTTTTTATCCAACTGTTGGATGGAATAGTTTTTTGGCAAAACGATGTAAGCATAACTTCCGCCCATTATGGCCCAAAAGTTGCCCATGGCCCCTTTTAAGTTTTTTTCGATACTGTTTAACGAGATCAGAAACGAGAACGGCAAGCTGGTATTCGCGGGCTGATCTTTAATGATGCCTGTTACTTTTACATCCAGCTGGTTTTCAAAATTCATCAGCTTACCTATAGCATTACCATTACCGAAATACTTTTTGGCAACACTTTCGGTAAGTACCACGCTGTTGGGTTCCTTGAGGGCTGTGTTAGGGTCGCCGGCAAGCCATTGGTAATCAAACACCTTGTTAATTTGACTATCACCAAAGGCAACGTTATGTTCGTTATACCGGTTTTCACCAATCCTGATCATGGCGTCGCCCTGGTAAAAAACCTGTGTAGTTTGTTCCAGTTCAGGAAAATCAAGCCGCATGGCGGGTATAACCGCCATTGATACGTTAGCATTAAAATCAAGTGCGTGCAAGGTTACGCGATAGGTGCGGTCGGCTTTAGTATTGTAACCATCATACCCAAGCTCATTCCTTACTACCAGAAAAATAATCAGGCAAGCAGCCACTCCCAGCGTAAGTCCGAAAATATTCAGGAATGCGTAACTCAAGTTACGACGGATATTTCTGAATGCAATAACTACATAACTTTTTAACATAACGATTTATTTAAATCCTGATTACTAACACAATCGATCTAATCTCTGATCTCCAACCTCCAATCACTCTGATCTTAAACTTTTAACCGGATTAGCAAGCGCCGCTTTAATCGATTGGAAACTAATTGTTATAAAAGCAATAAGAATGGCTGCTCCACCTGCCCCGGCAATAACCCACCACTGTATGTTTATCCTGTAGGCAAATCCCTGCAGCCACTTATCCATAAAATAATAAGCTACCGGTGATGCAATTACAAAGGCGATAAATACCAGTATTAAAAACTCTTTTGATAATAAAGCGGTAATATTGGAAACCGAAGCACCAAGCACTTTACGGATTCCGATCTCCTTTTTGCGCCTCAATACAACAAAAGCAGCGAGGCTCAACAAACCAAGGCACGAAATAAGCATAGCCAGCCCGCCAATGATGGCAATCATGCTCCCGGCCTGTCTTTCGGAATGATATACTTCATTAAAATGATCATCAATAAACTGGTAATCAAACTTGCCGTCACCACCTATAGCATTAATCACTTCCTGTATACCCTTTAATGTTTGGCTAACATTGGTACCAGAAACTTTGATGTATAAATTGGTTTGCCAATAAGGTATATAATCCATGTTACCAATAATAAGTGGCTCGATGGTTTTATGTAAACTACTGTAATTGAAATCTTTTACAACGCCAACGATCCTGCCGGGAGGTAATGATGTTATGTTGATAGGCTTACCAACAGGATCAGTGTAACCTATTTGTTTGGCCAGGGTTTGATTGATAATATACTCATTTTGCTGATCCTTACTAAAGGCACGGCCGGCTATCATTTTCATGTCGAAAAAACTGATATAATTTATACCAGCATTCTCCATGTTTACAGTGATCTTTTTGGCTTCGCCGTTTGGTGCAATAAAGTCGATGCCAAATATTGAACCATTGCCGCCCATTTCCATAAAACCATTGGTGATGTCTTTAACACCTTTTACTTTAGCAATCTCTGCTTTAAGTACCGGCATTTTTTTTGCCAGCTGCAAATCCATTGGCAATTTTAAAACCTGACTATAAGAATAGCCAAGATTACGTTGCTGCATATATCTTAGCTGCTTAAGTATCACCATTAAGCTAATCATGAATATAACGGCTATAGCAAACTGACCGGTAACCAGGATATTACGTAACGATGATTTTGAACCACCCAATAACACATTTGTTTTTAAAGCTTCACCGGTATTTGCTCTTGAGATAAACCAGGCCGGATAAATACCAGCCAGTAATGTAGTTCCTATCAGTATACCTGCAAAAACAACAACCATAGCGCCATGATAAATACTTGCTGAAGTAAGTTCTCTGTCAAGTAGTTTATTTAACAATGGCAAAAAGATGGTAATAAGCAACAGCGCTGATATCAGCGATAATAGTACCGAAAAAAAGGTTTCGATAAGTACCTGAAAAACTACATGAAAACGCCTTGCGCCTACAATTTTTTTAATGGCCACTTCTTTACCACGATAGCCTGCAATAGCTGTAGTAAGATTAACAAAATTTACACAGGCAATTAAAAAAACAGCAATAGCTATTACTATAAATATATTCAGGTATTTACCATCTATCTTTTTATAGTTGAGCTCATCGTAGCTGATATTAACAGAGCCCGTATGGATACGGTTTAAAGGTTGTAAGGTAAAATCAATAAATTTACTCTTGGCATGAATAGTTTTTGTCAACCTGCTTTCAAGTAAACTTATATTTTTATTATCGGATATCCTGAAGTACGTTGCCCCCATTAAAACATTATAGTTTGTACCTAAAAAGCTATTTAAAAACTCTTTCGGGAAGGGCACCATTGCCTCAATCTGCAAATGGGAGTTTTTAGGCATATCGGCAATTACGTTGCTTACAGTAAAACTCGTTACCGTGGTATCAGCGGTGCGTAATTGAATCATTTTATTCAATGCAGGGCTGTTACCAAAAAGCTTACGCGCGAGGCTTGCTGTAAGTACAATAGTATTTTGATCGCGGGTAAATTTATTTCTTTCGCCCTCAATTATAACCGGGTTAAACATACTGGCAAAGGAGGTATCAGTACAAGCCAGCTTTTCCGCTTTTATCTTTTTACCCAGGTACTCCATAGTCACCGATGGATAAACAAGCGGTACTGCGGGAAAAACACGGGTATAGCTATCTATTTCATTATTATTAGCCTTCAAAAAAGGCGCAACAGGCGGGCCAACAATTGCAGCTGTTGATGGTGCCGTACCATCGTAATGCATATATTCATTAAGACGATAAACCTTATCCGCATTCGGTACAAAGTTATCAAAGCTTCTTTCGTTGCTAACAAATAAACCAATGAGCACACAGGCAGCAATACCAACAGCAAGGCCCAAAATGTTTACAAAAGCGTAGACTTTGTTTTTGAGTAAAGTTCGATAAGCCGTTTTTAAATAAATTTTAAGCATCCTGGGTTACTGATTAACTGGTATAAACTTCTTCCTGCTGTTGCTACATCTCTATCAATAATTATTCTGATCTTAAACTCTTCACCGGATTAGCCAGCGCCGCTTTAATCGACTGGAAACTGATTGTTATAAACGCAATAAGAATGGCTGCCCCACCGGCCACGGCTATCAGCCACCAATGAAGCTCGGCGCGGTAAGCATAGTCCATCAGCCACTTATTCATGACGTACCAGGCTATGGGCGATGCTATAACGATAGCTATCAGCACAAGTATCAAAAAGTCACGCGATAGCACGGCAGTAATATTGGTTACACTGGCACCCAATACTTTACGGATCCCTATTTCTTTATTTTTAACCTGAGCAGTGTAAGTAGCAAGCCCAAATAAACCTAAGCATGAGATAAATACGGCTATACCTGCAAATATGTTGAACAATGTAGAAGTATGCTGCTCTGTTTTATACATATCGTTATAGGTATCCTCCAGAAAGTTATAATCATATGGGAAGGCCGAATTGTACTGTTTCCAGTATTTTTCAACCAGCTTAACAGCTGCAGGGGCATCCTTGCCGGTTGTCTTAATATACATTTGCCACGAACTTGGCCTGTAAGCAAATATGGCCGGCTCAATGGTTTGTTTTAATGAAGCGAAGTGAAAATCTTTAACAACGCCAATAATAGTACCGTTAAGATCATGCAGTTTAAAGCGCTTGCCGATAGGATCTTTAATCCCTGCCAATTTTACGGCTGTCTCGTTAAGGATAAAATGTGCTGTATCTGATTTTGAACCGGTGAATCCTGTTCCGGCTGCAAATTTCAGTTTAAACATACCTGCAAAATCCTTATCAATATCAAAAGGATGGATGATCATGCTTACATCTGGTGCTTTACCGTCCCAATCGGTATCACCTGTGCTGCTGCCGCTACTAACTACGCTATTATCACCACTGCTTACTTCTTTTATTTCGGTATGGCTTAGCAGATCGGCTTTAATGGCTTCATAATGATCCTGCATGGCTCGCATAGGCAAGCTAAAAACGTGCTCTTTATCGTACCCTAATTGTACCGAGTGAATGTATTGCAATTGACGGTTGATGATAAGCGTACCGATGATCAATCCGATAGAAAAAGCAAACTGGCATACTACCAGCACTTTCCTTAATGTTCCTTTACCGGCACCTGATATTTTACCTTTAAGCGCGTTGACAGGCTTAAATGATGAAAGCAGCATGGCCGGGTATATACTTGATGCAACAAGCGTTGCAATAATAGTTAAAACGATAACCTGCCATACGCTGGCGTTAAACAGGTCGAAGTGCATTTGCTTGCCGGCAACACTGTTGTATACAGGCATTACAGCGTAAATAAGCGCGAAGGCCAGCACCAGGGCAATCGCGAAGCATAAAACGGTTTCAACAATAAACTGTATAAAAAGCTGACTTCTTTCGGCACCAATAATTTTGCGTACGCTTACTTCTTTCGAGCGCAGCATAGCACGGGCAGTTGAAAGGTTGATATAGTTGATGCAGGCAATGAGCAAGATCAATATTGCGACAATTGAAAAAACTCTCACAATTTGGATCCCCGCTGATGAGCCATCGGGATTATACAAATGAATATCGCTCAAAGGTTGCAGTTGAAAAACACCATCGGAAGGTTTAATTCCTGCCTGGTTTTTCATATGGATCTGCGTAAGTTTATCGCCGATGGCTTTTATTGAAGCATCGGGCCTTACCTGTAAAAAGGTTGTTGTATAATAGTTGCCCCAATCCGCATCCATCGCTTTCCAGTAACCATTACCATCGTACTGGTTCCTTTTCACATTCATGGAAAATAAAATATCCGCGTTAATGCTGGAATTAGCCGGAAAATCGGCCAGTATACCTGATACGGTATATGGGACTTTGCTATCGCCCATAATGGTTTTACCAATAGGATCTTCATCACCAAAATATCTTTTGGCAGTACTTTCGGTTATAATAACCGATTGATCATTAGGGAAAGGAGTCTTGGCATTTCCCTTTAATAACTTATAATCAAACAGCGTAAAAAAAGCGTCATCAACAAATGATAGTTTGCCATACTCTTCCTTAAGTAATTTGTCTTTGTATTTAAAAACGGAATAATCATAAGCAGTTATCACCCTAACGGCGTTCACTACTCCCGGCACTTCCTTCAACGCAAATGCAGCAACCGGAGCCGGTACGCCCCCCCAAACCTGTTTAGTTGCACCTGTACCAATGGAGGCATTAACCTTGTAAATCTGGTCGGCTTTGGTATTGAAGCCGTCGTAACTTAATTCGTCCTGCACCCAAATTAAAATAAGCATACCAACAGCCAGGCCAATGGTGAGGCCCACAATGTTTAAAGCGCTGTAAAACTTGGTGTTAATTAAGTTTCTCCATGCGGTTTTCAGGTAGTTTTTAAACATAACAGTAGGAATTTAATAACAAAACACTCCAAATGCCCTTCTCCACATTTGCAGAGAAGGGCAGCAGAGGCACTTTATTAACTTATTTATAAACTGATCTCGGGGCGGTGGTCTAAGTCCGATGTCTTTAGTATTAAGTAAATAGCCAGATCATTAATATTAACGATGACTTTGAACTTAAGACTATTGACTTAATAAACTACACCATGATATTTTCCATAACGGTTTGTCCGTCAAGCAGGCGTATAATGCGATGACTGTAACGGGCGTCATGTTCAGAGTGAGTAACCATGATAATGGTAGTTCCCTGTTCGTTCAAATCGGTAAGCAGTTCCATAACATCGTTACCGTTGCTGCTGTCAAGGTTACCGGTGGGCTCATCCGCAAGGATCAGTTTAGGCTTGTTAACAACCGCACGGGCAATGGCCACACGCTGTTGCTGACCACCTGATAACTGTTGCGGATAGTGATTACGACGGTGCATGATCTGCATTTTGTCTAAAACCTCTTCTACCCTTTTTACGCGTTCTGAAGCAGCTACACCAGTGTAGATCAATGGTAACTCAACGTTTTCAAAAACAGTAAGTTCATCAATAAGGTTAAAGCTCTGGAACACAAAACCGATATTGTGCTTGCGCAGATCGGCACGTTTGCGCTCGTTAAAGTGAGCCACTTCAATTTCGTTAAAAACATAACTGCCCGCATCCGGATCATCAAGCATGCCTAAAATGTTAAGCAAGGTTGATTTGCCACAGCCTGATGGGCCCATGATGGCCACAAATTCGCCTGTAGCTACTTCCATCGACAGCTTGTTTAATGCAATGGTTTCTACCTCTTCGGTGCGGTAGAATTTCTCAAGATTGGAAATTTTTATCATTGGTGCCTCCGTTATTCATTCCGCCTTTATGGCGGGCTGATCTGATTTTTTGTTTATTTAAATTTATTAATTAGTTCGGTTTAATATTATAATGACGCTTAAACAGTGGCTGGCGTTGCAGCCGGATTAAGTTATTTTTTTAGCACAAGTTCCTGAATATCACCATAAGTTTCATAACTCGAGGTTATAACCTTATCACCAGGGTTTAAACCTTCGGTTACTACGAAATAATCAGGGCTCTGGCGTCCGAGCTGGATGTTCACTTTATAAGCTTTTGTACCGTCTTCACTTACTTTGAAGATCCAGTTACCGCCTGTTTGCTGAAAGAACCCACCTTTAGGAACCAATACCGCCTGCATCTGATCGCTCAATGCCAACCTTACCTGCAGCGTTTGCCCTTTACGGATCCCTGTTGGTACCTTCCCAACAAATTGCATATCAACCTGGAAACTTCCGGTTGCTTTAACCTGGGTGTATACCTTTTTGATAACCAGGTTATATGTTTGATCGGCAAACTGAAAATCACCTTTCAGGCCGGTATAAATGCGTGACAGGTAATGCTCGTCAATATCAACCCTAACTTTAAAACCCGACTGTACGTCTATCTGCCCCAGGTGCTCACCTTTATTCTTGCTCTGCCCTACTTCTGCATCCATTGATGTTAACTGACCATCGGTAGGTGCCACCAGCACTAAGCCGGCCACTTTTTTACGCATCAGTTCAAGTGTGGTTTTCATGTGGGCATATTGCTCCTGCGATTGTGAAGCCTGTTGCTTAACCAGCGAAGTATCCTGCGATAAGATCTGTTTGGCTAATTTGTAACGGTTTACCTGGTAATCATAAGTATTTTTTGCTGATTGATATTCCTGTAATCCTATAGCTTTTTGATCATAAAGATGTTTATCAAGTTTGTAGATCCTTTCGGCCTCCTTAAAAGCATTCTCCACATCAGCCATGGTGTTCAATTTGCTGATAGTGTTTTGCTGAGCGTTGTTACGAGAGATCTGCATTTGGGTTTGTTCGGCATAAACAGCGGTTTCCTGGTTGGCCAATGTAAGCTCCAGATCGGTGTTTGACATTCTCAGGATCGGGTCGCCTTTTTTAAGGTTGGCACCGTCTTCAACATATTTTTCTTCAATAACACCGCCTTCTGATGCATCAAGAAATATGGTGGTCAGTGGCATAACCACACCGTTAACCGGTATAAACTCCTGGAAAGGGCCTTTAGTAATAGTACTTATAGTTAAGCGTTCAGTATCAACATCGAGCTTGCTTTTACCTGATGTAAGATAAATACTGCCGCCAATTAGTAAAATAATGCCTGTAATACCTGCAATGATAAGTATCTTCTTGCTGTTCCAGGTCTTTTTCTCAATTTTTCTGTCCACTGTATTTTTATAATATTTTGAAATGTTATAACAAAAAGATATGCCACAAATTAAAATACTGTTTTTCAATCAATTAAACACAAAACACAGTATTTAAGCGTACGCTTCTGTTACATCAGGTGTACGGTATTGATACAGTGTTTTTTTAAGCATTAATAGCTTGTTGTATACAGATACAGGTTAGCGCTTCATTGTGAAGCTTTTATATAATACATGCTATAAAAAGTGCACATTTAGCATAAAAATTGTAACAGATGGTACCAACAGTGAGTCTTTTATTTATAGTTCATGTTAGATGGTTTATTAGCGTATAGTTCATGGTTTATGGCAATAATGCTAAAAGTTTATTTAGGCAGCTTCGATAAAGAGATACAATTTAATTTAAATTTATAACTTTTATTAAATTGACAACCTCAATAATCTATATGTTATTATTTTGAGGCACTGCAAACAAACATCTGCGAACTATTAACCGAAAATAAATGATACTTAAAAAAGCCACCGTTTTAATTGTTGACGACGATCCGGACGTACTTACCGCGGTTAAACTTTTGCTAAAGCCCGAAGCCCGGGAAATTATCACCGAAAAGAACCCCGAAAACCTTAACTGGCTGCTGCAACGCAACGAAGTTGATTTGATTTTGCTTGATATGAACTTTAACAGTGCCATTAACACTGGTAACGAGGGCTTGTATTGGCTGCGAAAAGTAAAGGAGTGGAAACCGGATGTATGTGTAATCATGATAACGGCTTACGGCGATATTGACCTGGCTGTACGTTCGCTTAAAGAAGGTGCTCAGGATTTCGTGGTAAAACCATGGCATAACGAAAAGCTGATAACTACGATAAAAGACCTGCTCGATAAAAAAGAAGGCGGAGGCACCAAAACAAAAGCTCCGGTTAAAAGCACAGCGGGCGATACCTCGATCCTCGGCGAATCGGACGTGATGCAGGACATTTTTTACAAGGTGAACAAAATAGCCCCTACCGATGCCAATATCCTGATATTGGGGGAAAACGGTACGGGTAAAGATTTAATGGCGAAAGCTATTCACGAACGTTCGCTCCGTGCTGATAAGCCTTTTATAAAGGTAGATGTTGGCGCATTGACAGATACCTTATTTGAAAGTGAGCTTTTCGGTCATAAAAAAGGGGCTTTTACTGATGCCCGTGAAGACCGCATGGGCCGCTTTGAAGAAGCACAGGGCGGTACTCTATTTTTAGATGAGATTGGTAATATCAGCCTGCAGCAACAGGCAAAGCTCCTTACCATTCTACAAAACCGCCAGGTAACCCGCCTGGGAACCAACAAACCGGTTGATGTAGACATCAGGCTGATCTGTGCTACGAACGTGGCTTTAAGCGAACTGGCTAACGAAAACAAGTTCCGTAAGGATTTGATCTATCGCATCAACACCGTTGAGATCAATATGCCGCCGCTGCGACGCAGAAATGAGGACATTGTGATCTTAGCCCGCCATTTCGCGAAGCTGTACGCAAGCAAATACCTTAAACCATCCATGGATTTTGATGCGGCGGCTGTTACTAAACTTAAATCATACAATTTCCCCGGCAACGTTCGGGAACTGCAATACACCATTGAACGTGCCGTAATTATGGCCGACGATAGTACGCTAAGGCCCGACGACCTGATTTTTTCGATACTGGAAACATCAACAGAAAGTGTGGCTGATGCCGATAATATACCGTTAAGTGCCCTGGAGAAAAACGCGATACTGCGGGTTATTGAAAAGCACAACGGCAACATTACCCGTGCAGCCAAAGAACTTGGCCTTACCCGTACCGCCTTATACCGAAGATTAAGCAAATATGATATTTAACCGTTACGAATGGCGGCTGTTGCTGCGTGTGTTTTTATTGCTGCTTGTACTTATCGTTACGGCCTTTGTTATCGTAAGCCTTGGTCAGCTTTTATACCTCGTGATCCTGCTGCCGCTGGTTGCTTATTCGGTGGTTGATATGATCCGTTTCCAGAAAAAAGCGCAGGATGAAGTAAACCAATTTGTTGAGTCGATCCATTACCGCGATTTTTCCCGTCATTTTGATGTACGTAAAGCACCTAACGAGCTTAAGCCACTACGTAAAGGTTTTAACGATATTAATACCACATTTAAGCTCATCAGCCGCGAACGCGAAACGCAATATCATTATCTGCAAAAGATCCTTGAACTGGTTGACACCGGCATTTTATCATATGAAGAAGAAACCGGCGAAACCGGCTGGATCAACGAGGCCTTTAAAAGTATCATCGGTGTACCTTACTTAAAAACAATCCATTCGCTTGAAAAACGCGAGCCGTTATTATATGCAGATCTTGTGAAACTTAAGCCAGGTGACAGCAAGATCATTACTGTTACACGTAATCAGCAACAGGTTAAGATCCTTGTAAATGCCAGCCTGATGCGCAGCGATGATAAATTATACAAACTCATCGCTTTTCAAAACGTGAATGAAGCGTTGGATGAAACAGAATCAAAGGCATGGTCAAAGCTGCTTAATGTAATGACGCACGAGATCATGAACTCCGTAGCGCCTATTTCGTCGCTGGCAGATACACTCAAAAATCGGTTGCAAAGCCCCGATATTGCCGAAAACCTGCCGCATAGCGACCTGGAAGATATCGAGCTTGGTATCGATACCATCAAACGCCGCAGTGAAGGTTTACTCAAGTTCACAGAAAGCTACCGCAGCCTCAATAAGATCACCAAGCTTGATCTGAACAAGATCATGGTGCGTAACATATTTGAGAACCTGAACAGTTTGATGACCCCTACGCTGGAGAAAAAGAAGATCGAACTGGAGATCATCCTTCGCGACCCGACGCTTGCTATTGAGGCCGATATCAACCTAATTGAGCAGGTAATGATCAACCTGCTGGTTAATGCTATTGAAGCGGTAAAAGACCGCGAAGAACCACGTATCACACTCACAGCTGAAATTCAGGGTGGCAAAACCTTTGTAAAAGTTATTGATAACGGATTAGGCATGCCACCTGAACTGCTGGATAAGATCTTTATACCTTTCTTTAGTACCCGTAAAACAGGTAGTGGCATTGGCTTAAGCCTGTGTAAACAGATCATGCTGCTGCACAAAGGCAATATCCAGGTGCAATCAACAGAGGGTAAAGGGTCGGCGTTTATCTTGTCTTTTGTATAGTTTGCGCCGGCTCCCTTGGCCTGCTTTATATGACATTCGGAAAACTTACGAAGTTTTAAAAACTTCGTAAGTTTGGTTCAGCAACATCTATTTCATGAATGATAAAAGCAGCATCCTTGCCATTTCCGGTAGCCTGAGATCAGGCTCGTCCAATCATCATATTTTGAAGTTTTTAGGCGGATTAACTCCCGCTGATATCAATTACTCTATCTATGATAGATTAGCTGATATCCCGCCCTTTGATCCGGGACTTGATCATGAATCCCCGCCGGAAGCTGTTTCAGAATTACGAAGTTTCATGAAGAATGCTGCAGGCATCGTGATCTGCACTCCCGAATATGCATTCGGGGTTCCCGGTCAGCTTAAAAACATGTTGGATTGGATGGTTTCGAGCAGTTCGCTGGTTGATAAGCCGGTGGCTTTGATTACTGCATCCTCGGTTGGGACTCATGCACATGCGGCTTTACTGTTAACGCTCGGCGCACTTTCTGCAAAAATAACTAATGAAGCTACTTTGCTTATTCCTTTCATCAGGAGTAAGATTGATGCTGATGGGAATATTGTAGATACGGAAACGGAAAGGGCCTTGCGCGGGGTAATGAAAGTGTTTTTAGGAGAGATATCTTAAAGATTCAACTACTTAACTCACCAAACAAAATCTTCTTCATAATCATCATCCCGCCTAAAATCCTTTACCTTCTTCTTTTGTAGGGTATACACATCAAGCAACCAAATAGCTCCATGCGCAGACCAGGGATCAATCAAAAGTTCCGCTTCCGTGTTAGATACCTGCCGTGCCTTTACTACCCAGGAAAGTTCGGGCTCATCTATTTCGCTTACACCGGCAAGCTTCTTCCATAAATATAACCAACTACCTCCTGCTAAGCACCAGTCATTATTCTTGCTTATTAAGCCAAAAGCAGGGTCACCATAAGTGCCCCCTAATGCCAATCTTTTATTACTTCTTTTATCTATCAGATAAACATATTCATACTCATGACCAAGCAACAGATTGTTAGTTTCATCAAGAACGCGCAGATTTAGTTTTGACCCGGTCATATAGACTACTCCACTCCTAATTCCCTCATCAACCTGCCTACTGTTTCTTTCAATTCAGCAATTTCCTGTTCTGCTTTGACCAAACGGGCTTCCAAGGCCGATGAAGACGAACGACCAACAGGTTCATCTGCAAAATCATCGTCGTTAATTTCGGGTGTTCCGCCTAATAAATGGGCGTATCTGACCTCTTTTTGGCCGGGCCGTTTGGGTAACTGTACTATATAAGGCGTTTCTCCTCCGGCCAGTTTATCTAATATTTCCTGTACCTCTTCTATCGAATCAAACTCATACATGCGACCGCTGTTGGTATTTAACTCACCGGGGGTTTGAGGTCCACGAAGGATCAGGAGGCAGATCAGAGCCACTTCCGACGGTATCACCGGGAATACAATAGCAAAATTGTGTTTGTATTTAATGTTACGGATAGAGCCTCCGGTAGCCGTTGACATCAACCCGCGCCTTTTCAACGAGTTAAGGGCGTTGATAACGGTATCGTCATCATAATTAACAACCGGCTTGCGCGATGTTTTCTGGTTACAGGCTGCCACCAGTCCGTTAAGGGTCATGGGATAATAATCGGGCGTGGTTTTGGCTTTTTCCATTAAAGTACCAAGTACGCGTAGTTCTTCTGCATCAAGTACGGGCAAAATTTGCGGTGAATCCATGGCTAAATATAAGCAGGTTTTTATAGCGTCAAAAAAAATTGCTAATTTTCTGAATGCTAAAATCATTAGGATTGAAATAATAGCATCAAAATAGTTTACTTTGCATTTCAATGTCTTTATTCATTACATCATTAAATTCGGGAAGTAACGGCAATTGCTATTACGTGGGGAACGATCAGGAGGCTATATTGGTTGATGTAGGTATTTCATGCCGCGAAACTGAAAAACGCATGGCCCGACTGGGTTTATCCATGCAAAAGGTAAAAGCTATTTTTGTATCGCATGAACATTCAGATCATATCCGCGGCATCCCCGTGTTAGCTAAAAAATACCAGCTGCCGGTTTATATCACTCCGGGAACATTGATGCACCTTAGTGGGGTTGATCATTCAAAAGTTCATCATCTCAGCGCATTTCAAACTGTACTTATCGGCGACCTGGAAATAACTTCTTTCCCAAAAGTACATGACGCATCCGAGCCGCATAGTTTTATAGTAAGCTGCCGTGATGTTAAGGTTGGGGTATTTACGGATCTGGGGATAGTATGCGATCAACTGATCCGCTACTTCAGCCAGTGCCATGCCGCTTTTTTGGAAGCCAATTATGATGATGATATGCTGGATAAAGGCGGCTATCCGTATTACTTAAAACAGCGCATCCGTGGCGGCAAAGGGCATTTATCAAACAAACAGGCGCTGAGTTTATTCATGACGCACCGCCCGCCGCACATGACCCACCTCCTGCTTTCACATCTGTCCAAAAACAACAATGACCCTAAACTGGTAGAAGACCTGTTTACCAATTGTGCCGATGGTATCAATATCATTGTGGCTTCAAGACACCAGGAAACCCCCGTTTATTATATCAGCAGTACGATTGTTCAACACGAACCATTGGGGCAGCTTGGTTTGAGCTTTTAATCAGGCAATATCGTTATCAGCCAGGTCCTGCGAAAACATATTACTAAGCATCTCATAAAGCTCGGGATGTTTATGCTTTAGTTCGGTAGGCTTTTGGAAAAAATATTCGGAAACAACGGCTAAAAATTCAGCCTCATTAGTTATAGCATATGGATTGATATCGGAACGTCCGGCTTCAATTTTATGAATCTCCTGGTGAATCATTTTTAGCCATGGCATCACATATTCATGAGCGAGCAGGTTTTCGGGCACACCATCCGTAGCTCCGTCAGATTTATCAAGCAAGTGCACAAATTCATGAATGGCCGTGTTTTCCTTCCCTGCCGATTTACTGAAACCTTTCGTTAAAGCCGCCCTCGACAGGATCATTTGTCCGTTCATATATCCCGAGCCTACCATTCCTAAAATGCTCCTGTTTTCGCCTTCAAACTGAAACTCATTGTCGAATGTATCCGGGTAAAGGATCACATTGGTTAGGTTGCGGTATTTCCAATCTGCAAAGCCAAATATCGGGATCACCGCGCTTGCCGCTATCATTACTTTATCGGCATCACTCACCTTCGTACCAACACCTTCAATAGTGATATCCGCTAAAAATGCAGCTACCCTTTGCTCAAATAGTAGTTTCCGGTCACTGTCGAGATGCTGATAATAAGGAATATTTTGCTCCAAAAGCAATTTATAATTCAATGAGGCCGCAGGAACTTCATTTACTACTTTCTTTTTATTGAGGAAAAAGAAGACCGCCAGTACGATAACTATCAAAACTATAACAGGAACCATTTTTTATTACAGATAAAATTATAAAACAAAGTAAAACAACAACATAAACAGTGAAGCTATCAGGGTATTCAAAAAATTCACGGTATTGTTACCGATTATCCCTTTACGCTCAAACACAGCACCTAAAATAGAATCTGTTAAATTGCCGAGCGTACCGGCAACTACAATCCAGATGATATTTATAGTCCAGCCTAAACCTATAGTATAAACAATAGCTATAATAACAGAGCCGGCAATTCCAATTAAAGTACCTTCCAAACTGATCACACCATCAAGTCCACGCGCATCCGGCTTTAGCGTAATAATGTTAAAGAAACGTTTACCATAAACCATTCCCAACTCCGACGAAAGCGTATCTGCCGTGGCAGAAGCAAAACTGGCCGCCATCATCAATTGTAAAACATGCGCATGCACCGGTAATAGCAGGATCAAAATTCCGCATAAAGCGGCGGTACCCGCGTTGGCTAAAACCTGCGCTGAAGTCCTCCCTCCTTTTTGATCAGCATTTAGATTCTTCTTGGTGTTGCTTTGCACCGAGGTAGCCGCTGATCCCAAAATGAAAAAAATGGTCATCATGGCTAAACCTGTAAAACCGGCACCTGCAAACACTAAAACAGCGACGGCTGCGCCGGTTAAAGCAGCTATAACAGTTAGTTTACGGGCCGCTGTGCTATACGCCACACCTGCGATCAGAATAAACACCAATAAACCATAACTTAACCACATAGCTAACCAAAGGGATTTATTGCCGCTAAATTAAACTTTCAATTCATACTTTTGGGCACATGAAAGATATACTGGGCCAGGCCATACATGATCATTACCATAAATCAGCTAACCATAAACTATGGATCAATAATCAATACGGGCCAAAAGAAGAAATGCCTGTTGATATTTATTTCAGGGATGAGGACGATATGCCCGATATTGAATGGCTGGCCATGAACGAATGCCGCGGGACGGTATTAGATATTGGCGCTGGCGCAGGCAGCCATGCGTTGGTATTACAGCAGCGCGGCTTTGATTGCACGGCACTGGATATCTCACCGTTGGCTTGTGATGTAATGAAAGAACGAGGTGTGAACAAAGTGCTTAAAGGCGATATCTTTGTTTATGCTGACCAAAAATATGACACCCTGCTCCTGCTCATGAACGGTATTGGCCTTGCCGGGACGCTTGAAAACCTCAAAGTATTTTTACAACATATTAAACTCCTGCTCAACCCCGGCGGACAGATCCTGTTTGATTCATCGGACATCGCTTACTTATATGAAGATGGCCTACCGGAGAGAGGCTATTACGGCGAGTTGCTTTATCAATACCAATACAGCCGTCAAAAAACCGACTGGTTTCATTGGCTCTATGTTGATGAAAAAACATTGGAGCCTATTGTAAACGAAGCAGGTTTTGATATGGAAGTTTTGTTGGAAGACGAGTTTAAGCAATATTTGGTAAGGTTAACATTAAAGTAAATAAGCCCCCCGAAAGGCACAGCAGTCAACTGAAGCAATTAATTGTGCAACAGATTTTAAAAATCCCCGCTTGAGAGGGGGTGCGGAGGAAAGAGCAGTAGCAGGGGTGTGTTTCTGCAATCGATAAGCAAAGCGTAGGAACACACCCCTCCGCCTCTCTCAAGAGGGGAATCGCACATCCCCGCTTTTTTCCTTAAGTTGACGGCTACCCACCGGAAGAGAGGGTTAAAAAAACAAGTAAAAGATGTCCCCGGAGAGATTTAGAGGCACAAAATCAGATCAATAAACTATTTTTACTTAAAGCAATTCAACCAATGAAAAAAGCCATCACCCATATCCTTGCCGGCCGTGAAAAGAAGATCACTGCCGAAGAAACTGTGCGGCAGCCTCTGCCTCACAAGGATTTTCGCTTTGCAAATCCATTTATTGTATTGCATCACATGGGGCCCGAAGTGATAGAACCCGGTCAAACTTTACGGATCCATCCGCACCCTCATCGCGGTTTTAGTCCTTATACCATTATGTTACAGGGCGAAGGTTATCACAAGGACAACGCCGGTAACGACGAGGTGATTAAAGCCGGGGATGTGCAATGGATGTTTGCGGGCAAAGGTATTATGCACAGCGAAGGCCCGACCGCCGAATTACTGCAGCAAGGTGGTGTTCAGGAACTTATTCAGCTTTGGATCAATGCACCTAAAAGTAAAAAGTGGGATGAGCCCTTTTATCAATCAGCCAAAGCAAATCAATTACCTAAAGTACTTATCGGCGAAGGCCTTGACTTTAGCCTGGCAAGCGGCGATTATAAGGGCAAAATCGGGCCTATCAAAAACTTCACCCCGGTTATTTCTATTGTGGGGAAAATAGCGGCAAACAAAGAAGCAAATTTCAAAGCCACACCAGGCTACTGGACATTACTTTATGTTATAAAAGGCAGCATTAATGTAAACGAACAATCCATCAGCCAATATAATCTCCTTGTGTTTGAAAAGGAGAATGAGGATATTTTGGTGTTAGCTGAGGAAGATTCGCAGGTATTATTCCTCTCTGCCGAACCTATTGACGAACCGGTAGCAGCTAAAGATAACTTTGTAATGAATACATCAGAAGAGATTGAACAGGCTCTTACTGATTATAAAAATGGAGTATTTGGAACATTAAACTATTAAATACATAATAACTTTTAGTTATCAAAGATTGCATTTTATGATAAAAAACCGGCGATAAATTCAAACACCTTTGTATCATTAAAACAAAGGAAAAATGAATACCCCACATCAATTAAACAATACAGGCGGCCTGTTACTAAACATCAATGAAAACGCCCGCAAGGTTATCTTCGCAATATGTATCGTACTATGCTTGATGCCTTTTATGAGCCCGGCAGTAGCTTTATTTTTAGGCTTAGTGGTAGCACAATGCTCCGGTCACCCCTATTTACATCTTAATCATAAAGCCACTCACATTTTACTACAGGTATCGGTGGTTGGTTTAGGCTTTGGGATGAATGTACACAGCGCCCTGCAAGCCGGCAAGGAAGGCATCTTATTTACCATCGCGTCCATAACCGGAACTTTATTATTCGGTACCTTAATGGGTAGATGGTTAAACATCGAAAAAAAGACCTCTTTTCTGATCTCATCAGGTACAGCTATTTGCGGCGGCAGCGCCATTGCGGCCATCTCACCGGTTATCAAAGCCGAAGAAAAACAGATCTCCGTAGTTTTGGGTTGTGTTTTTATCCTCAACTCCATAGCCTTGTTTACTTTCCCGCTGATTGGTCATTATCTTAATTTATCACAAACCCAGTTTGGTTTATGGTGCGCCATTGCCATTCACGATACCAGTTCGGTAGTTGGGGCAGCAAGTAAATATGGTACACATGCATTGGAAGTAGCAACTACGGTTAAACTGGCAAGGGCTTTATGGATCATCCCGGTAGCATTTTTATCTACCTTCCTGTTCAAGAACAAATCAAAAAAAGTAAGTATCCCTTATTTTATAGGCCTGTTCATATTGGCTATGATAGCTAACACTTATTTACCAATTGTAAGGTTGATGAGCCCATATGTGATCAATATAGCAAAGGCAGGGTTAACGCTTACCTTATTCCTGATAGGTGCAGGTCTTTCACGCAAAGTATTGGCATCGGTTGGCTTGAAACCGCTTTTGCAGGGAGTAGCACTTTGGGTTGCCATATCTGGTGCTGCGCTTTACGCGGTGATGCAATTGGCGAAATAAAATCAGGTTACAACTATTGTAATTGTGATTGGTAAATAAGTATTTTAGAGTACTATAAACCTTACACAATGAACAAACCAGGATCTATTTTCATCACCCTGTTATTAACGGTATTTAGTTTTACCGTTTTGGCACAAACTGATAAAGAAACAGCCCTGCAAAAAGGCAAACAAGCCGTATCTCTTGAAGATGAAGGAAAATTTGATGAAGCCCTTGCTTTACTTACAGATGCTCAAAAGCTCGACCCGTCAAATCTCACCTACCCTTATGAAATGACCTATTGCTATTACAGCAGGAAAGAGTATCAAAAAACGATTGATGTTTTAGAAAACATAAAGGATAAACCAGGATCATTTGACCGCATATATCAGTTATTAGGCAACAGCTATGATATGCTGGGGCAAAGCGACAAAGCAATAAATACATATGAATCGGGATTAAAAAAATTCCCAAAAGCGGGTTGCCTCTACCTTGAACGTGGGGTTATCCCACTCGCAGCGAAGGACTATAACAAAGCCATCATCTATTTTGAGAAAGGTATTGAGGCCGAGCCATCGTTTCCATCAAATTATTATTGGGCTGCTAAACTTTACCTTGGCTCTGAAGAAAAATTATGGGGTATGATTTATGGCGAACTTTTCATGAACCTTGAGCGCAACAGTAAACGCACAGAAGAAATCAGCAAACTGCTTTACAATGGCTACCAAAGCGGAATAAAATATACAGAACCGGGAAAGACAGCCATCAGCTTTAGTAAAACAAGCACTATTTCTACCAGTTCGATTGCGACTGGCGGGCAATTAAAGCTACCATTCAGCATGATATATGAACCTACTATGGGCATTGCAGCCGTTACCGAAAAAACTATCGACTTAAATTCGCTCGACAGGATCAGGCAAAATTTCCTGAAATCTTACTTACAAAGAGAGTTTGATAAAAAATACCCGAATGCCTTATTTGCTTACCAGGATTTAGTAAATAAATCCGGCAACATGGAGGCTTATAATCATTGGATATTAATGCAGGGAGATCCGGATGCATTCAACACATGGGAAAGCAGCAACAAAACAAAATGGGATAATTTTCTGAAATGGTTTAATGGCAACTCAATAGCGCTGGACGATAACAATCATTTTATACGCTGGCAATACGACTAACAGCAGTTAAAACTTTATTGAAGACAGGTCATCTTTCTTCATAATAAATGGTAAAGGTAGCTTAGCTGTTTATATTTGCATAGAGCATACTGCCATGAGACAAACCACCCTCGACGCCAAGACCATTGATACCCTGCGTGATCTGCCGGATATGATCCCGGTATTGCGTGAGTCTTTCGAGAACTGGACCATCAAGGTCTTCGATCGTAAGCATCACGAATGTCGCAACTACCTATCGCCCAACAGGCGGGATTTTTATAAGGTACTGATGATAACCGAAGGTGCGGGAGTGTTTACTATGGGACTTAATACTTATTATATTGAGGAGCCCACCATTCTTTTCATCCATCCCAATGATATCATATCATGGAAAAACCTTTCAGACAGATCGGGTGGTTATTATGTACTTTTTAAAAGGAGTTTCATTAATGATCATCCCCAGCTAAAAACCACTATTGACAAATATGGATTGTTTGCCGAAAAGGAGAAAAGTGTCATCCGGTTAAAAAACTCCGACCTGGTTATACTTAATGGCCTGTTTGAGCGCATGGCCCAAGAAGAATTATCTAACAACCATTTAAAAGAGGACGCACTACAGGCCTATCTTCAATTGTTGATGGTTGAAAGTATGAGGGTAGCCCAATTTCCCAAACCTGATAATGTATCTGATGAATACCATTACATCCACCAGTTTTTTCATTTGCTGGAGAGGGAAACATCGGGTATTAATTATAAATCGCCCATAAAAATAAAAACGGCCAAAGAGTTTGCGGCCAATCTTTCAGTTCATCCCAATCATTTAAACGCCGTTTTAAAAAAATACACCGGGCAAAATGTAAGTACCCATATCCGCAATCGCCTGCTCGAGGAAACCAAAGCTCTGTTGGTACAAACCGATTGGACATTACAGGACATCGGTTATAGTGTGGGTTTTGCCGAGCAACCTAATTTCAGCTTGTTTTTCAAGAAAAACACCGGTGTTACCCCGGCAGAATTCAGAAGATCATACCAGGCTACGACATAATTTACGCGCTTCTTTGATTTTCATAATAACAGCTTTGTTTTTGCTATAAGCCCCGCCTGCTTTTGTTGCCAACTTTGTAGTGTAAACAAAAACAAATAAAAGCAACATAAAATGAAAACTCAAAAAGTATGGTTTATAACCGGAGCCTCAAGAGGTTTTGGTTTAGAAATATCAAAAGCTGTATTAGCATCAGGCGATAAATTAGTAGCAACCGTTCGCAAAGATCCTGAAACATTGGCTGCGCAATTTGATAATGACCCTAATCTCTTTGTTGTACCACTGGATGTTACCAATGAAGATCAGGCAAAAGATGCTGCAGCAAAAGCTATTGAGCATTTCGGCCGCATTGATGTGCTGATAAACAACGCAGGCTTCGGTTTACTATCGGCAGTTGAAGAAGCTACTTCCCAGGAAGTAAAAAAACTACGAAACCAATGTATTTGGTTTATTAAACGTAACCCGCGCCGTTTTACCTTACATGCGTAAAGAACGTAAGGGTCACGTAATAAATATATCATCAGTTGGCGGTTTGGCAGCTTATTTTGGCTGGGGCGTTTACGGGTCGACTAAATTTGCAGTGGAGGGCCTTACCGAAGCTATGGCGCTTGAACTTGCCCCGCTTGGCATCTATGCAACCGTAGTTGCCCCTGGCTTTTTCCGCACTAACTTCCTCGACGAAAGTTCCCTTACCCGTACCTCAAATGAAATTGGCGATTACCATGAAACCGTAGGCAATATGCGCGCATTTGCAACCGAAGTTAACTACAAACAGCCCGGCGATCCTGAAAAACTGGCACAAGCCTTCATCAAACTTGCCGCCGCCGAAAAACCTCCGGTACATTTACCATTGGGCAGTGACACTTTACAACGCTTCCGCGAAAAAACCGCAGCATTTGAAAAAGAGATTGAAGAATGGTACGATGTAGTGGTTGGTACAGATCATGACGATGTGAAACATTCAAAATAATTGATAACAACAAAGTCGAAAAGAAGGATGGCCTGGCAGCCATCCTTCTTTTTTTTTGTCTGAGTATTCGAAATTTGTTTACTATATATCCTTATGATGTATAGTAATATTAGCAAATATTATCTATTTTTAGACCGTATTTAGTATAAATACAAAACATTGAACTTTTAACCTTATCATCAATTACCCCTCTGTTTCTATGAAGAAACTGTATCCCCTGTTAATTTTACTATTTGTAATTACTTCCGTTAATAATTTATTGGGCCAAACAGTTACAAAGCCTGCGGCACCTGTAATAAGTTACGGCAGCGGTCTTCATACCTATGAAATCGGCAAACCAATACAACCATTAAAGGTAACCAATACCGGCGGTGCAGTTCCTTTAACCAGCTTGTTTTCTCAAACAAGTACCATAGGTGGAAATCATTTATATGGCTATGTAGATGGAGATAAGAAAAATGCCCGGTTAGGCAATCCGCTTAGTTCGGCAAGAGATGCTGCCGGTAATATTTATATAGCCGATGCCAACAACAACGCTATCAGGAAATTGACACCAGACGGAGCAATAACTACATTTGCCGGCAGCGGCGTTCAGGGTACCAAAGATGGTAAAGGCCAGAATGCTACTTTTAACTATCCTACCGGTGTTGTAGTTGCTGCTTCCGGAAATATATATGTTGCCGATTACGGGAACCACCTGATCAGAAAAATAACCCCTGATGGAACAGTTACTACACTGGCAGGAACAGGTTCTCCCGGACACGATAACGGAATTGGGAAATTAGCCTCGTTTAACTTGCCCTATGGCTTAACTGTTGACAAAACAGAAAATGTTTACGTTGCTGATTCATACAACAATCTGATCAGAAAAATCACACCTGCCGGCGTAGTTTCAACCATAGCCGGTGTTCTTAACGGTGGTAATATAGATGGGCCGGGGACAATTGCTGCCTTCCGCGTTCCATACGGTATCGCGATCGATTCAAAAGGAAATTTATTTATTGCAGACAAGTTTAACGGCAGTGTTAGAAAAATAACACCAGATAACACGGTATCAACATTTGCAACCGGCTCATTATTTCTGCCTAACAGCGTTGCTGTGGATAGCCTCAACAATGTGTATGCTTGCGGACAGATATCGTTTGTAAGCAAATTTCTTCCATCAGGCGCACGAAGCAGCAATATCCCACTTTCAGGCTTTTTGCAGAAAGGATATGAAGAGGGTATAGATACACTTGCCAAATATTCAGATAATTTAGGCGTATCTTATGATGGTGCGGGAAACTTACTTGTATCCGACGGAAAAAATTTCGTATTACGAAAAGTGAACCTTTACGGCTACCAGGTTGAAGACCTACTGCCTCAAGGGCTTTCTTTAGACAGCACCGGGACAATAACAGGCACCCCAAAGACACTACAAGGCATAAAGCTTCATCGAATTGCGGCCTACAATGCAGGTGGAAAGGGCGAAAATGTTGCAACCATTCAAATAGTTAAAGGCAACCAGGTAATAACCTTTCCTTCTTTTCCCCGGGTAACTTATGGTGATAAAGCATTGGCATTAAAAGTTACAAGTACCAATACAACAATCCCTTTAACCTATACAATCAGTGATCCTGCGATAGCCAAAATAGATAAGGATAGTATCTACTTTATCAAACCAGGCAACGTTACAATCACTGTTACCCAGCCGGGCAATGATCTATACCTGGACGCGGCACCAGTTTCACAGACAGTCACCGTTCAAAAAGCACCATTAACCATTGCTGCTATTGATACAGTAAGGTTATATGACACTAACAACCCGCCGTTCAGAATTAGTTACAAAGGATTTGTAAACAAAGAGACTGAAAAAGACTTAATTACGCTTCCTTCCATAGTAACTGTAGCGTCTAAATCGTCGGCTGCAGGTGACTACCCCATTACATTAAGCGGCGCAAAGTCCGACAACTACGCCATCAGCTATGTGCCTGGCACGTTAAGTATCATTAATCTGCCAACCATTACAGCTAATGGGTCGACCACATTTTTTGATGGCGGTTCGGTAACACTTTCAACAAATACGGCTGCTGGTTATACTTATCAATGGTATAAAGATGGTGTGGCTATAAAAACTGCCACCGCCTCAACCTTAAAAGCAACAGACGGAGGCCAATACACTGTAGCTGTCACGTTAAAATCCTACACCGCAACTTCTGCTGTCACTACGGTATACACTCAGTTTAATTTGCCTGCTAATAACTTTAAACTAACGCTAAATAGTACCACCTGCAAAGGCAGTGCAAACGGTTCCGTTAATATCCAGGCTGTTCAAAAATTAAATTATACGGCTTCATTTACTTCTAACGGCACAACAACAACGTATCCCTTTACAAATCAGCTCACCATTGATAAGCTGGCCGCCGGTAATTACAGTTTATGTATAACTGTTGAGGGTAAAATTTACCAGCAATGCTTTAACGTTGTGATCACCGAGCCTGCAGACCTATCGGTTTACTCTGCAGTAAACAACACACTTAATACTGTAAATCTGCAATTAAATGGCGGAACGAGTTACAATGTTAACCTTAATGATGTTGTTTACACTACCACCGATAGTCAGATTACCCTGCCTTTGATAGCAGGTGCCAATAAACTATCTGTCACTACCGACAAATTGTGCCAGGGTATATTTGAAAAAATAATAAACCTGGATGAGCGGATGCTCCCCTATCCTAATCCGTTCCAAAGTGCTCTTAACATTAATACGGGTACCACGAATATCAATAAACTATCGGTTACAATATACAATGTGGTTGATGGTAAAACTGTTTATACCAATCAATATGTCAATCAGGCAGGTAAGCTGCAGATGGATCTTTCAGCCTTGCCAAGCGGTGTTTACTCAATTAACTTAATAATGGACGGAAAAGGCAAGTCTTTTAAAATTTTGAAAAAATGAGAACCTGGATCTATAGTTTATTAATAATATTAGCGTTTGCAGGCTGCGGTAAGAAATCTCCACCGCCGGATGTTACACCTGTTGCAACAAGCCTGCTATCGCCGTTGAAAGACCAGCCCTGCACTACAGGAACAATCATATCATCCGATAAAAGTACCATCACTTTTACCTGGCAGGCTGCCGATAAAGCGGACGGCTATATCCTTGCTATAAAAAACCTGCTTACCAAAGTTGAAACCAAACAAAATGTCACATCAACGCAGGCCACGGCCGATTTGCTTCGTAATACTCCATACTCCTGGTATGTGATATCTACCTCGTCAAAAACGAAAACTACTGCACAAAGCGACACCTGGAAATTCTACAATGCCGGAGCCGGCACTATAAGCTATCCACCCTATCCGGCTGAAATAACAGCGCCTCTTTTTGGCGATAATGTAACGGCTTCGGCTGGCAATGTTACGCTTAAATGGACAGGCAGTACGCTTGGAGCCGCAATAAAGGGATATGATATTTACTTTGGGGACAATAACTCCCCGGCCCTCGTCAAATCAAATGTTTCCGATACCCAATACCAGGTTGCGGTAAAGCCAGGCACAACCTATTTCTGGCGTGTAGTTACAATAGATATTGCGGGGAACTATACCGATTCTGGAATTTATCAATTTTCGGTTAAGTAAAGGTTTCGAAAGCATTTAAAGCACCTCCCTGATAGTCTCCGGGAGGTGTTTTTATTTCATGCCAATAAAATAAATCATTCCAGATCCGGGCCATATCTAAATTTCGCCCTACTTTACCACTACTTTTTATACCGCTGTACTTCAAATAAAAAGTTTGATCTATCATTGTCGCCAAATGCTGATAATCTAAATCTTAACACAAATATCGGTTTGGCGTCGCCCTGCCTGATCAACATCATAATAAACATGAATAAAGTAGTTTGTTTAGTTTCTATTTACGTATTGCTTATACTTAACGGCATTGCTAATGCCCAGCAAAATACAAAGCCTCGTTTCAAAGCTATTGCCCTTGCAGAAAAAGGAGGTGGTCACGCGTTGTTTGACGCTGCCGCCAAACCCTGGCTTGATAAGCTTGCTGCCGACAGCAATTTTACAATTGACTATATCAGCGATACCAAAAAGATCAATAAAGATTTCCTGAAACAATACCAGCTATTTATCCAGTTGGATTACCCGCCTTATCCATGGGAGAAAGAAGCCCAGGAAGCCTTTACCGACTATATCGAAAATGCACGCGGCGGTTGGATCGGCTTTCACCATCCTACCCTCTTAGGCGTTTTTGACGGCTATCCAATGTGGCAATGGTATTCGGCATTTATGGGTGGCATACAATTTAAACTACATATTCCCGGCGGCGCGGCGGCTATGCTTCATGTGGAAGATAACAAACATCCGATTATGAAAGGTGTTCCATCAGCTTTTATAACTGAAGATGAGTGGTATATCTACGACAAAAGCCCCCGCCCTAATGTACACGTACTGGCCAGTATTGATGAGGCAACTTATTTACCCGGTAAGGATGTAAAAATGGGAGACCACCCCGTAATCTGGACTAATGAGCACTTTAAAGCGCGAAACGTTTATATAGCTATGGGACATTTTCCGCAGCTTTTTGATGACACGGCTTTTACAAGCCTGTTCCGCAATGCCATATTTTGGTCTGCTGCCAAATAATTATTCTATTGGGTCCCTAATTTAGGCCCGATAACTGTAATTTTAACAATATTCAAAAAACCACTACAATACCACTACAGCTACCCATTTCCGGTTTAAAACATTCACGGTTTGAGCCGCTTTACCATATTTGAGTACATTTAGCTGTGTAGTATATTAAAATGTTGATTAAATTACGGCTCTTAATCAGCCGGCCTTAACCATGCCGGGCTGTATTATTAACTGAGTTTTACTCAATCTCCACATTAATCCGTTAATGAAGAAGTGCATCCTGATTACCATTGTTCTGCGTGTATTTATATGCACATCTTTTGCTCAAACCACACTTGGTACACCTGCTATTAAAAACTATGCCCATAGCGAGTATAACGCCGGAAACGAAATATGGGATGTTAAGCAGGATAAAAACGGCATCCTTTATTTCGCTAATGACGAGGGCTTGCTTACATTCGACGGAAGTTATTGGAAAACATATCCCCTGCCCAATAAAAGTGCCATAAAATCTGTAGCTATTGATCCTAAAGGCCGCATTTATGTAGGGGGACAGGATGAAGTTGGCTACTTTTTCCCAAACAATTCGGGTATTCTTAAGTATCATTCGCTTAAACAATTGCTTCCCCGTAAAGCCAGGCAATTTGCCGACATCTGGGATATTGTTATCCATCATGACGAAGTTTTCTTTCGCACCATAGAATGTATTTTTGAGCTGAATAATAACACCATGCGCACATTTGACGCCCCCGGTGGCTGGATGTTGTTAAGCCAGGCAGGCGGCAGGCTGTTTGCTCATGACAAAGATATAGGCCTGGTTGTTTTTAAAGATTCGCGCTGGCAATCCTGCGTACAGCAGCCTACTACAAATTTAAGGATCACTGGTATCACTGAATTTAATAACGATACTTTATTGGTAACCACCCGTAAAAATGGCCTTTTCATAATGTCAGGAACCTCGTTGATGAAAAAGGTTAGCTCTGTTGACGGGGCTTTACTAACTGATCTTGTAAACTTCGTTCAAAAAATTGGCGATGATAGATATGCCATTGGTACATCAGCAAAAGGCTTAATTATTATTGACGGCAAAGGCAAACTGGTAGAGCAATTTTCCAATAGTCAAGGGTTACAAAACAACAATGTTCATAGTGTATTGCTGGACAGGGACCACAATTTATGGCTTGGGCTTGAAAATGGGCTCGACTTCATCAACTATAATACCTCCGTTAAAAACATTTATCCCAACCGCGAAAATCAGATAAAAAGCAATTCGGTAAGCATTTTTGGCGATAAGCTGTATATCGGAACATCAAACGGGTTATACGCTGCGCCAATAGGCAACCGGCAAAAGGACATTAGTATGGTCGCCAGTACCTTTACGGAGGTAGCAAATACCAAGGGCCAGGTTTTAAGTCTTGTGCAGATCAACGGGCATTTATTGGCAGGTCACCAGGATGGTGTGTTGCAGATAGACAATAACCAGGCTAAATTGATAACTCCGGGCCCTGGTGCCTGGATGATGAAATCTTTTCCTGCTTCGCAAGATGTGATTGCGGGAACTTATACGGGCTTTCAGCTGTTAAAATACAATGGTACCGGATTTAGCTTTGACGGACGAATAGATGGCATTTATGAATCATTAGGGAATCTGGCGGTTGATAAAAGCAACTTTGTGTGGGCAACGCACCCCTACCGCGGAATTTTTAAAGCACAGCTATCTGCCGATAGGAAAAAGATAGTTGGTTATACACAATATACCGAAAAAAGCGGTTTACCATCGGCATTGAATAATCATGTTTATTTCATTAAAAACAAATTAATAGCAGCCACCGAAAAAGGCGTTTATGAGTATAATGTAGCCGAAGGAGACTTCGCAAGATCTGTTTTTTATAAGCCAATATTTGATAAAGCAAAAGTTGAGTTCCTTACCGAAGATGGCAAAGGCAATATCTGGTTTATCAGTAATCAGCGAGTTGGAGTAATTGATTTTAGTAAAAGATCTGCTAATTTGCCTTATAAAGTAATCTACTTTCCTGAACTGGCCGGGCAAACAGTAAAAGGTGCCGAATATATCTATCCTCACGATATGGAAAATATCTTTATCGGTTCAAATAATGGCGTGTTTCACTTAAATTATCGTCAGTACGTATCTTCCGACAATAAACTCAACGTATTACTAACCACAGTAAAAGCCATAGCCGAAAAAGACAGCGTTATTTTTGGAGGATATTTTATTAAAAACAACAGGATCGTACCGGCACAAAACAACCAACAAATTGCTTCACTATCTAATCATTGGAACTCTTTTCATTTTGAATACACCTCCACCCTGTTCGCTCAAAAAAGTAACGAAGAATTTAGCTATAAACTTATTGGTTTTGACAAGGATTGGTCGCAATGGTCAGTTAAAACGGAGAAGGATTACACCAATCTTCCTTATGGTAAATACACATTTTCGGTAAAGGCACGTAATAATTTAGGTGCTGCTTCGGCACCGGTAAACTATACATTTATTGTCGAGCCGGCCTGGTATCAAACCATTTGGGCTTACTTTGTTTATTTTCTGACGGTGGCCTACCTTATCTACCTGGGTATAAAAGCACAACAAAAACGCTTTGCATTACATCAGCAACGCCATGAAGAAGAACAAAAAAAGTTAAGCTATCTGCATAGCCTTGAGCTCGACCGAAATGATAAAGAAATTATGGCCCTTAAAAACGAAAAGCTCGAGGCCGAACTAACTTATAAAAACAAAGAGCTGGCAACGCTGACCATGCAAATGGTTGACCGCGGAAAACTTCTGCTTAACATTAAGGATGAACTTATGGTGCTGATCAAAAAGCTCAATATCCCCGATGCCTCGTACCAGTTCAGGAGCGTATTTAAGCTGCTAAGCGATACCGAAAAAAGCGACGATGACTGGGATAACTTCGCTATGTATTTTGACCAGGTGCATAATAATTTTTTAACCACCATGAAGGCCAAGTTCCCCAATTTAAGCTCAACTGATTTGAAACTGTGCGCCTACCTTCGCTTAAACCTGTCATCAAAGGAGATAGCGCAGTTACTAAATATCTCTTTGAAAGGCGTCGAGATCAGTCGTTACAGGGTACGTAAAAAACTACAGCTATCCACCGAAACAAACCTTTATGATTTCTTGATAGAGGTTACCAAATAATGGTAAAAGCCATGTTATTTTGCTAAAACATGGCTTTTTAGCATTGCAAACGATTGGCCGGTTTATTTCTTTTTACCTGCTACCTGCTAACCATAATAAAGCATCCTCAAACATCTGGTTTTGTTCGGGCGATGTAAATATCTGGTCGCCATGGCCCATGTTCATATACAACATTTTATATTTGGTATTCGTCCACACTACGGGGATATCTCCCTCGCGGATAATATCCTTTTTGCCCAGCGGATAGTTAGCCGGATCAAGCGTTACCAATACTTTGATATCTTTATTATCTCTGGGATTAGGTTTCCAGCCGTACCATTCATTTATTGGAGCAACATAGCTTTTACCAAGACTTTTGGTGGCGGGGTGCGTATTGTCATCAACAATCATTTTGGCCGGTAATGGCGGCCAGTTGTTGTTATAAAACGTAGCACCTAAAAAATCAACAAACCACGGCCATTTGGTGTATTTGTCATTATAGCCCGACACGTGGAAACCCAGCCAGGCACCACCGTTGATCATGAACTTTTCAAAAGCACTTCGCTGCACCTGGTTGTGCGGAAATTCATTAAGCCAAACAACCACCTGGTAATTCTTTAATTTATCGTCGTTCAGGTTTTCCCAGCTGCTTGTAGTGTCAAATACAAAGCCTTTTGCTTTGGCCATGTTACTATAAAATTTTATAGCGTCCATAGCAAAATCAACGTGATCACTTTCAACATTGGTTGAGTATAATGCCAATACTTTAAATTGAGGTTGCTGAGCAAGGGTGATCTTGCAGGCAAAAAACATCAGCAGAAAAAGAGTTGTAGTATATACCAGTTTCTTCATTTCAATCACTTTAACAAAATTAGTTATTCACTTTATTATCAATTGAATGAAGCACGCTATCTATAGCGTTACTTATCCCCCTGAACAACGGATCATCATCTGCCGACCAGGGCTTGCCCCGCCTAAAATCCCACCAGCGGTATTCGATTTTTGAATACTCATTTGAGATACCTTTTTCTATAGGCTTTTCATAAACATCAAAAACCTTAACCTCATAGGTGGCGTCATAAACTATCACATCAACCGCAAATCTTACAAAATAGTAGTTACCCGTATTGCCTATGTTGATACGGGTAATATAGGAGCCCATTACTTCACCTTTTTTTTCGTTGGCTACAGTTATGTTTGCTATTTTCTCGTCTCCTTTAAACCATTCTAAAGTTTTAGCAAACAGAACGTCTCTCTTAAAGCCAGGGTTAAGGGCATAAACATTATCAAAATACACTTTACCATTACGCATTTGCAATAAGATGGACGAAGTATTAATCTGCGCCCTGCAAATGAATGGAGATAGCAGCAGAGCCACCAACAATAGTTTTCTTATCATCATTGTAATCAGATTAGTTTTTAACTTATTTTCCGGCAGCCCAAAAAATAGCATTGCTAAAAAGCGTGGTATAATCCTTACTGTCAAAAAGCAATGGAGAGTGCCCCATAAAAATATAAACGTTGCGGGCTTTTTTTGCGGGGTTAGTCCACACTACGGGATGGTCGCCCATTGTAATGCCATCTTTAGGTTCATAAGTTGATTCGTCTACAGATGCCAGCACATGTACGTTAGGACGCGGATCTTTGTCATAAGTGTACCATTCTTCCTTCTGAACCAGGAAAGACGGCGACACGCCTTTCATTACCGGATGTTTTTTATCCTCCACATTAACCGTTCCTTTAGCAAAGGTTGCTATGTAACTTTTAAAACGAATCTCTCCCATATAATTCCAAAACCAATTCCACATGGGGTAACCATCAAACTCGCCCAACAGGGTTGCATGGTGAAAACCTATCCAGCCGCCTTTACCTTCATCAATATACTTTTCAAATGCTTTTACTGCTTTTTCTTTCCATGCATAAGGCGGGTAGTCCAACTGAATAAACAACTGATAATTAGATAAAAAAGCACTGTCAATTAAATCAGTAGTTTGAATATAATCTATAGAAAAATTATTATTCGCTGCCAGCTTATCCAGCCACACTTTAGCTGCTTTTGAATAATCAATATGATGACCGCCGTTTTCATACAGGGCTATCACCTTAAAACGCGGTACCTTTTGGGCCCATGCGCTTACAATTGTTAACAGGCAAAAACTTAAGATAAATGCTATTCTTTTCATATAAATTGTTTACAGGTTGATGATTTATTTTGATCCCGCCCAAAGAATCGCATCCCTGAGCAGCTTTATATAACTTGGGTTGGCAAATACCGAGGGATCATGTCCAACACCGATATAGATCATGCGGCGGTATTTTTCATTAGTCCAGATGATGGGATGATCGCCCATTGGCTTATTTTGCTTATAGCTTGATTCATCGGCGGTAGCAAGTACGCGAACATTGGGCCGTGGACTTTTATTGAATTCGTACCATTCGTCGGAGATTTCAAATTGAGCAGGTAAGTTTTTAGTGGCCGGATGTTTCCTATCTTCAACTACAACCGTTCCTTTTTGATAAGCAGGATGCGGTGAATATATCACTCCCCCCATAAAATCTTCAAACCATTGCCAGTATTTGGTGTCTTTAGCTAAGAACTCCCTCCCTGTTAACCCTGCGCCATGGATGCCAACCCAGCCCTTCCCCTGCTCTGCAAACTTCTGTAAAGCAGCCTGCTGACGGTATGAGATATCAAAGGGAGCTAATTGCAACATCACAAAAACCTCATATTTCTTAAGATTTTCATCATTGATCTTGCTTGAATCATCGGTGTAATCAACTTCAAAATGATTATCCCTTCCCAGTTTTTCGAAAAACGGCTTAGCGGCAGTCATCATTTTGATATGATCGTCTGACCGGGAAATCACAACTAATGCCCTGAATTTGTATTGCTGGGCAAAGGCGCTATTTACCAATAGCAAGGTAATCGAGGTAACAACAAGATATCTCAGCTTATTCACCAGCATTGCTTATTTATAGATCCTGCCCATCATTGGATTATTCCAGATCACCTTTTTAACTTCTTCAATGTCAATGGCCCCCTGATGGCTGTACACTACCTTCCCATCAGGATCAACCAGCATGGTATAAGGCAAAGCACCATCCCACTTAGGGTCAACGACCTCTATCATTTTGTATTTATCATCACCTGTGTAGATGTAGTTAGTACCTGATGATTGCTTTCGCTGAAGAAACTTCAGCGCTTTATCCTTATTAGCCGGATCATCGGCGCTGATACTTACAAATTCAAGCCCCCTGTCGCGATACAACCTGTTCAGTGTAACAAGGTCGTCAAATTCGGCAACACAAGGGCCACACCAGGTTGCCCAAAGATTGATCATCCTTAACCTGTCCGAATGATTTTTTACTACGGTTGCAATTCCGGCAGCACTGATGGTATCCAGCTTCACCGGCTCTTTAGCCCATTGAACTTGCGCTTTATCTATCCAATCTTTTTTCTCAGCCCATTTAACCGAGCAGCCAAAGGTTTTGGTAACAGGCACAGTTATTTCTTTGCCTGCCAGCACCGCGTCAATAGCATTACGCGCATCCTGCGATTTTGGAGTTTTGGCAGGATTTTCCATATCATCAATCCGGCCATTATACCGCAGTTTCCTGTCTTTATCAAAAACAAAAATATGAGGCGTAGCAACGGGACCATATTTAATAGAAGCTACTTCCGTTTCGCCGTCATACAGGTACGGAAAATTAAATCCTTTGTCTTTAGCACGTGTTTTCATTTCTTCAAATGAATCACCTAAATCACTGTATCCCAATTCATCATAACGTAAGGAAGCAGGATTATTGGGATTAATAGCAACAACGCCAACGCCCTTAGCTGCGTAATCGCTGGTCAGCTTGATCACCCTGTCCTCATAGGCCTGCGATGTGGGGCAATGGTTACACATAAAAACCACAACCAACACTTTGGCATTTTTAAAAGATTGCAGCGTATAAGTTTTACCATCGATGCCCGGCAGACTAAACTCGGGTGCCTGTGCCCCTGTTGCCAGCGTTTTATGCTCATCGGCAGCAAAGCAAAATACCGGGCCGCACAACAATAGCGCAAGAATTAAACTTATGTTGATCTTCAACTTATTCATAACAGGTATAATGGTTTATAATTAATCGCTTGTTGAAACCGCTAACAGGTACCAGGCTGTATGCGGCAGCCACTGTTCGGCCCAGCGCCAATCCGAATCTTTACCTGATACTGCGTAGGGAATATTAAAATCAATATCATCCTCGTTATCAAAACCGGATGTAATACCATTTACAATACCACCCGGCGCGTTGGTATATTCGAATGTGCCAAAAAAGCCATAAACCGGATTATTATGACCTGTACCCTGCAACATGCTTGCATCAAATGGGTTCAGCCCTAAAATCCAGTTTAACTGATCTATCGCGAAGCCGGAAAGCTGATCATGAAAAGCTTTATCGTCCTTAAACAAGTTTGCGGCCATCCGCGCGGCCGTAGCTACCGAACCAAGCCTCGCGTTCTCTCCCTGCCACCATGGCGAAGCATCGCTGCCGTGAGGGAAAAAGAAAGCACTGTGGCGATTACCCAATGTGTCCTGCACCAGCTCGCGGCTGTAACCAAAGGGATTGTTTACCTCATGTGTAATAGCCAACTCAAACTCCATTGATTTCCTTACAGCTGATTTGATCTTAGTTTGCAAATTGGCAGAAGCATAAGGATAATAATACAGCAGGCTAACAACCGGCAAACCTCCGTCCGAAGGATGAAAAAAAGGCCGGTCCTTATCATCGGCACGCCAAAAGTTTTGATATGTTTTCCAAGAGGTTAGGCGGTTTAACAGGTTATTAGCTCGTCTTTCGGCCGCCGTTTTATAAGCTTCTTTATGAGTAACCTTGTACAATTCGTTGGCAGCACTTAAGGCACAATAATCATCAAGGATATTTTCCTTTTTGTCATAATCCATTTGCGGGTTTTCCTTCTCTAAAAAAGCAAAAGCGTTTTCAGCGGCTTTGAGGTAATCAGCATTACTGAATTCGCCTGAAGTTTGAAAGGCCGAAGCCATGGCCAATGCAGCAATGGAAATGCCTGCGCCTGAACGATAGCTGGCCTGGTAGCTGCGCCAGTTTTTACCGGTGGTGGTTTTGGTAAAAGATTGGTCTTTGGTTTGCTTTATCCGGTAATTACCTTCATCGGCCTGGATCACCCTGTCTTTGGGTAATTTACCGGGCCCTGGTGACGAAACCGACCGATAAAAGGAGCCATTTTTTGCCTGCATCCTTACTAGGTAATCAGCACCGTACATAGCCTCGTCCAAAATCCGCCGGTTAAACTGCCTGAAATCAGTTCCTGAACGGGCACTTAACAGTTCATAAGTTTTAAACAGGCTGAAAGCTGTTAACGAGATCTGTTGCGGATTAAAATAATTGGAGAATGATAGGTGCGAAAGGTGCTTACCATAATCGCCGGTTGCATCGTACCAACCGCCGTGCGCGTCAACCGTATCTGTTGTACCCGATAATACCAAATGATGATCGGCTTTATCTAACAGACCAGAACTTCGTTGTCCTTTAAAGTAATAAACCACATCGGATATAGTTGCTTTTTCAAGCACATTTTTGCCTATGATAAAAGGATAAGATGAAATGATACCTTTTAAAGAGTTGAATTGAACCTTATAAGTGCCCGGCTTTGTAAACTCAGTAAAATCAAGTGTCCAGAACTCAAAATGTTTCCACTTATTTACCGGGCCGCTGTAGGTAATTTGCCCGGTAAATACCGTATTGCCATTATCAGCATCAATAAGGTTGAAAGAAGTTAAAGCAAGATGGTTATCTGCTATTACGACAGCGCGTTTAGCCTTGCTATCCTCATAACCAACATGGTTGGTCACTACTTTAATACTTTGTGCCTGTGCAATAAATGGCAGCCCGGCTAAAAGCAGGCAGCATTTTTTGCATGTAGCCAAAAGAATATCGATATACTTTTTCAGGTTCATATATAAAGTTAAGGAATTATAAAATGGCTGTAAGGAAAGCGCTTTGCATCCTGATCCAAATCTAAACGATAAAATCCCTGATGGTTATTTTTGTGCCACTACATTAACACTACCATTGGTAAAGCCCTCAATTTGTTACAGATAACCAAGTCAAAGGCGTTAAACCGGTAGCCGCAAATCATTTTTCTTCAGTTTCTAAACTTATGGCCCGGGGTTAAAGACTCAGCATCAATTTATCAATACTACAATAGTAGTGGTGTTGTAGTGCCTTCAAAATAGCAATTGAATAAAGTTTGACCGATAATTGCAAAAGATTAATTTTCATACATTATATAAACCAGTTATGAAATGCCGCGCCTCCAAACGCGGATAAAAAACCTTACTTACTGATGGAGAATACCGGAGGCACAAGAAAATTTTTGATAGCAACGCATGGCAAACTTGCCGGCGGTATAAAATCGTCGCTTGGTATAATTACCGGCGCAACAGATAGCATTTTTTTGATCGAAGCTTATGTTGACGATAACCGCTCTTTAGAACATGATATCAGGGGCATACTTGATCAAATTAGTGATAATGACGAATTGATTGTTTTTTCGGACATCATGGGAGGCAGCGTTACCAATCAAATATTGCAATACGCACTACAGCCCAATGTGCATGTGGTTTCGGGCTTTAATCTTCCCCTGGTAATAGAAATTATATTAGCAGATGCCGGCACCCCGGCAGAAGAGGTGATCGCCGAAGCTATTGAAAATGCTAAACAACAAATGGTATACGTAAATAAACTTCTGACCGCTCAAAACCAGGACGAGGAAAATGATTAAACTAACCCGCATAGATGACAGGCTTGTACACGGGCAAGTAGCCTTTACATGGACGCCTGCGCTTGGCGTTGATTGCCTCTTAATTGCCAACGACAAAGTAGCTAAGGACGAATTTATGAAGATGACCCTTAGCCTCGCGAAACCTGCCGGCACCAAACTCCTGATCAAAGCAGTAAAAGAAGCGGCAGCTTTTTTGAACGATGAAAAAAGTAAAAACGCCAGGGTTTTGGTGTTGATCAACAACGTAAAGGATGCGGCTGCGCTGGCGGCCGAAGTAGCGGAGATAAAAACTATAAACTTTGGCGGCTTACGCTCAAAGGAAGGTTCAAAGCTGATATCTAAGGCTGTCGCTGTTAACGATGACGACGTCGTCATCATTCGCGATATGCTGGCCAAAGGCATTGAGCTCGAGGTACGGCAGGTACCCACAGATAATAAACAACTTATTGAAAGCCTGATTTAAATAAACAGGGCTAATACACTTACAAACAACAACTTAATTAACTTGTCAGTATCATACTTACTCATCGCGCTGATAGCGATGTTTGGACATTCGGAAGATTTCTTGGGCACTACCCTGTTCAGCCGTCCTCTTGTGCTCGGGCCGCTGGTTGGGCTGGTGCTTGGCGACGTAACCCAGGGTGTAATTATCGGTGCTACGCTTGAGCTCATATTTATGGGCAATATCAAAGTTGGTGCAGCCATTCCTCCGGATGTCATCACGGGTGGTGTATTGGGTACCGCCTTCGCTATCATCTCGGGCAAAGGGCCTGCAATTGCGCTGGCCATTGCTGTGCCGGTTTCTATACTGGCCGAAATGGCCATCAGCGGTTTGTTTGTATTGCGGGCCATGCTTAATAAGAAGTTTAACCAATATGCCGAAGATGGTGATTTTAAAGGCATTCAGCGCCTGCATATTGTTTCTGGGTTATTAAGGCCTGTGCTGATGGGCATTATCATTATGCTGGCGCTACAATTAGGCGCAGGCACCATGAAATCATTTTTGGATATGATACCGGCATGGGTACAAACGGGCCTGCAGGTTGCAGGCAATATGCTCCCGGCATTAGGTTTTGCCCTGCTCATGAACCTGATGTTCAACAAAAACATGGCACCATATTTTTTCCTGGGCTTTATGCTGGCGGCTTACCTGAAATTACCGGTAATAGCTATTGGCGGCCTGGGTGTTATTATTGCATTATTGGTAACCCAGGTAGCCCCTAAACCAGTTACCGACGACGAAGACTTTGGCGCAGACGATGAACCCGCCGAGCCGGTAAAAGTCAATTCAGAGCTAAGTAAACGAGATATCCGTTTGCTATTTTTTCGTTCACTGGCGTTGGAGGCTAATTTCAATTTTGAAACCTGGCAAAATACCGGGTTCGCTTTTTCTATTATCCCTGTTTTGAAAAAACTTTACCATACCAAAGAGAAAATGGCTGCCGCGTTAAAAAGACATTTACAGTTTTTTAATACCAGCCCTTATGGCTCAACATTGGTAATGGGAATCACAGCTGCCATGGAAGAACAAAACAGCAATGACGAGGATTTCGACGAAGAATCTATCAACTCGGTAAAACTGGGACTGATGGGTCCGCTGGCCGGTGTATTTGATTCGCTTTTTTGGGGAACCTTTAAAGTGATCGCTGCCGGTGTTGGAACTTCTCTGGCTATAAAAGGCAATATCCTGGGGCCATTATTATTCCTGCTGATATTCAATGTACCGCACCTGCTGCTACGTTATAAACTAACTTTTGTTGGTTATAATGCCGGCACACGCTTTCTGCAAAATCTTGCAAAAAACAATGTGATGGACAGGCTAACAAAAGGTGCCTCTATTTTAGGGTTAATGGTTGTCGGCGCTATGCCTGCAACGCTTATGAGTATCACTACGCCTCTTCAAATTGGCACAGAAAAATCGGCGGTAAGCGTTCAAAGCGTTTTGGACCAGGTAGTTCCGGCTATGATACCGCTGGGTCTTACCTTTTTAGTGTATTATTTTGTTAAAAAGAATATTAAAACCACATACCTGTTATTAGGCCTGCTGTTGCTTGGTTTTGCAGGAAGTATTATCCATCTGTTTGCATAAAGAAAGATATAAATGAAGGGAATTGGAGTTTCACCGGGCATTGCTATAGGCAGGGCATTTGTTATAAAAAAGAATGCACCCGCCACTAACGGCATTGTTTTAAAAAACCAGGTGGAGATAGTAGCAGAAATAGAACGCTTTGACATTTCGGTTGTTAATGCGCTTGCCGAGATAGATGCCATCAAGAACAGCTCGCAACTGATGTTAAATGATGATGACATTGCCATACTGGAAACTCAGGTAGAGCTTATCAACGACCCGCAGATACGTGAGGACGTAATAGCAAAGATTGAAGCCGAGAGAAAAACAGCCAATGACGCCATGATAGAAGTTACGGCTAGCATTGTTACCCTGTTTGAAAGTATGGACGATGAGTACATGCGTGCGCGCTCAGCAGATTTTCAGGATATAGGTAACCGCATCCTCAAATATATTAATCGTACAGGCGATACCAGCAACCGCTCGTTTGAACCGGATACCATTGTTATTGCGGATGACCTCACCCCTTCTGATACGATCACATTAGATCTTAACCTTGTCACCGGATTTGCAACACAGGCGGGCAGCCGTACTTCGCATGCGGCTATTATAGCCAAATCAAAAGGGCTGCCTGCCGTTGTAGCCTGCGGCGATGAGTTAATGACTATCAATCATAACGATTTTATCATTTTAGACGGCCTCAGCGGCTCGGTTTATGTTAACCCCGGCGAGGATATTATCAGCCGTTACTCCGATAAATCTGCTTTCTTCAGGCAGCAAGCCGAGGTATTAAAAATGGTAAAGGATAAGCCAGCTATTACTGCCGATGGTAAACAGGTGAAACTGTTGGCCAATATTTCTGGTGCCGACGATCTGACCATGGTACATGACAACGGAGGCGAAGGTATTGGCCTTTTCCGCACCGAAATGTTGTTTATGGACCGCGATACTTTCCCGGATGAAGAGGAACAATTTGAGTTTTATAAAAAAGCAGTATTACAGGCAAAAGGAAAGCCGGTAATTATACGAACGATTGACATAGGAGGAGATAAACACCTGTCATACTTTAACTTACCAACCGAACTTAATCCTTTTCTTGGCTATCGTGCAATCCGCATCTCGCTCGACCAAGAAGGGTTATTTATGGTTCAGCTGAAAGCAATTTTAAGGGCATCCATCTTCGGAACGGTGAGCATCATGTTCCCTATGATCTCGAACGTAAAAGAGATCCGCGATGCAAAGCTTATACTCAATAAAGCAAAAAAAGCGTTGCTTGAAGCCGGTGTTGCTTTTAGCAATGATGTAAAGATCGGGATCATGGTCGAGATTCCATCAGCCGCCGTTACAGCAGATATCCTGGCTAAGGAAGTGGATTTTTTTAGTATCGGAACAAACGACCTTTGCCAGTATACCCTGGCTGTAGACAGAATGAATGAAAAAATCACCCACCTGTATGACCCATTTAATCCAGGTGTATTACGCCTCATCCTCAACGTTATTGAGCAAGGCCGGGCGCATAACGTTCACGTTGGCATGTGCGGCGAAATAGCGTCCGATCCATTAGCCACCTTATTGCTGTTAGGCATGGGACTGGAAGAGTTTTCCATGAGTGCAGCCTCTATCCCTGCAATAAAAAGCATTATCATTAATAACAGCGAAGCAAAAGCTAAAGAAATATGCCAGCAAGTAATGGCTATGGATAGCTCAGAAAATATTATTGCCTATTTAAAAACAATACCCCAATGATAACCAAAGATTATATCATCACATCAGCCCAAGGAATGCATGCCCGGCCGGCAACGCAGCTTGTAAAACTGGTAAAAGGCTTCAAATCGGCCACAAGCTTAAAAAAAGGCGACAAAACCGTTAAACTGAACAGCTTGTTAAACATCCTTTCGCTAAGTATCAAGGGCGGCGAAACCATTTCGGTAATTATGGATGGCGAGGATGAGGTAACTGCTGCAGTTGTTATCGATGATTTTTTCACCAAACAGCTTAAAGAATTATAAAACGCATACATGAAAGTAACTATAACCAAAAGCGAACAGGAATTCGATATAACAGCGGCATGGCGCATTATAGCGCAGATGCTTGAAAAAAAGACATCTGTAATTGGCCTTTCAACCGGGCAAACTACCATTGGCATGCACCGCATCGTTTCGGAAATTTATGCTAAATACCCGTTTGATGTATCCAATATAACTTTATTCAACGTAGATGAGCTTACCAATCTGGAACGTGAATATGCCGGCAGCTGTTATACCATGATCCTGAACCAGATTGCCGGTCCGCTTGGCATCCCCGAAGAAAACTTTATTATGCCGCCTACCCTGTCTGATGATTTTGTGGCAGAGAGCATCCTGTTTGAAAAACGCCTTGCCGAACGCGGCGGGGCCGACCTGCAAATGCTGGGTATAGGAAGCAACGGACATATTGGTATCAATCAGCCCGGGACCCCTTTTGAAAGTGAAACGTGGGTATCGCCAATGGACCCTGATTTTGAAGCTCGTGTACGAAGAGAAACTCAGGTTCCGCCCGAAGTTGAACTCGGTGGTTTAACTCGCGGCGTTAAAAACATCATGCATACCCGCAAACTGATCCTGATTGCAAAAGGTAGTCACAAAGCCGAAATTGTTAAACAAGCCATCCTTGGCCCTGTAACCACTGATATCCCGGCATCGGTAGTACAACTGCATCCCAACTGCGAAGTTTTGCTGGATGCTGATGCCGGAGCACTCATAGCAGATTACGCTAAACAACGCGGCTATACCTGGTAATTTATTATAACCTAAACTTACAGAAACAGGCCGTCTGATTACCAGGCGGCCTGTTCTGTTATTATTTTAATGCATGTTTAATTTAAATGACTGTTGGCGGCATCAAGCAGATATTCTTTTTTGTCATCAACGTATTCCCAGAACATTACCCCAGCCATGCCATTCTTTTTCACATACTGGCATTTCTTTTTAATTGACCATTCGTCGTCGAATGATAGAAATTGGCGGGTAGTGGAGTTATATAAATACGGTGCTTTAGCACTCCTGTCGCGGTAATACTTAAAAGCTTTATTGGTAAGCAGGCTGTCTTTTATAAATGTATACCCTCCGCCCTTCATCCTTTCCAGGTTGCGTGAACCCAATCCGGTTTTAGTACTGTCAGATACCCTTGTTGAGCGGCTGTAAAAGCCCATGCCTAAAACAAGCTTATTGCGGGGTACACCGGCTTCAATAAACACCCGTGTTCCATTATCTGAGTTGTTTTCCGTTTTCAGATATTTCGATGCATAAAGGCCGGTATGATGCACAGCCACTTCGGCACCATAATCATAGGTCATGAGGTTGATATAATCAAGACATGCGCCAACCTTATCCATTTCTGTATTCTGTACAAAATGCCTGAAAGCTCCCACTGCGGCGGTGAGCAGCAACTTTTTCCCGGTTTCTTTTTCAAGGCTATTTAACTGGCCTCTCAACTCTGTGAACAGGCGGGTATAGTTTTCCTTATCCTCCGGGCGATGGATATTACCTGCACCCGTTTCATTGGGATATTCCCAGTCTATGTCAATACCATCCATTTTGAATTTACGCACCAATTCGACAGCGCTGGCAGCAAAAGCTTTGCGCGAAGTATCGGTAAGCGCCATGTCCGAAAAGTTTTTGCTCCAAAGCCAGCCGCCTATCGAGATTAAAACTTTCAGGTCCGGTTTCTTCTTTTTTAACCCCACCAGGTACCTGAAGTTGATGGTATCTGTTCGGGGATGAGTTAAAAAAGCCCTGTTGCCAATTACATTCACGAATGCATAATTGATGTGCGTAAGCTTATCGGGATGAACCATATTGGTATCTATCAAACCGCGAAAACCGCTTACATACCCTATTATAACATGCTTTTTAGCCCTGTTTTTCTGAGCATGAACAGGAAAAGCAAAAAGTATCAGACAAAGAAGGGCCATCAGCCTGGCTTTGTATTGCCCTGGCTGCAATAAGGATAGTATTGTTGTCATTAGAATTTAGGTATGTATAATATTTAAATTTTCAGGCGTAATCTTTTCTTTTCAAGTACTCCAACAAATAAAATGATGATGATTGCTGTCAGGAATGAACGGAGCAGTCCGGGAAATCCATTATTGATGATCCTTGGGTAATTAATGTGAAGCAACTCCAGCAAAAATACCTGAAAGTATGGGATCAGGTAACAGGTCAGCGTACTGGTGCCTGCAGGTTTGATCCAGTTGAAGATGCTTATTTTGCCCTTTACGTCAACCACATATATCAGCAATAAAAACGCCAATGTAGTAATGCCCGAACAAATGAGCACCCACGCCGGTGTTGAACGAATTTTGGAAATACCTTCGGTATAAGGCCTTAAAGCAAAACCTGCTACCAGCAACAAAACACCAATGATGGCCAATGTGGCCCAAATGCGTTGCGTTTTACCCTGCTGTACCAACTTGGCGTAGATTCCCGATATCACTACCCCGCCCATGGTTAAAGTCATGGTTGATGCATCGTGAATTACCCATAACGGTTTCAGAAAGATAATTGCGTTACCCAACGAACTGCCGGTAACATCGTCTCCGGCAATGGATACCATCGCTTCATCGCGCATTATTTTTATCTTAAATACAGAATGAGCTATTATATTAATAACAACCAGTACTACCCAAGCAACAATAAGGCTGTTCAGCTTGCCTTTAACCACGAAAAATATCAGGGCGCAAACTAAGTAGGCCCAGCCTATCAATCCCAATATTCCCCACCATGATGGCTCCATTCCTCTTACTTCACCATCTTCGCCACCTTTATAAACTATAGCCATGGCTGCCAGCATAGCAATTCCCAATATCTGCAACAGATATTTTCTGGCCTTTGCCATTGTTTCGGGATAATCAAGCCAGATGAGAAAAAATGCCGTCGTAATTACGATGGCCCATACAGCCCTCGGAAGTATCGCTGCCGATGAATTATATTCTTCAAGGTTTACATGATAAAAGCCCATAATGAGCAATGCAACGCTCCGTATCAGAATGTAAAATAGAACCTGCTTTGCGCTATCGCCTTTTTTGATCCGATTATTGATGGCGAATGGCAACGACAGCCCAACAATGAATAAAAATGCCGGAAAAATAGTATCGGCAAAACCCATCCTGTCCTCAAAACCTTTTGCATGGTCTATCCATTCGGGAATGTGCTTTACACCGCTGGCATCATTCACAAATATCATCAGCAGCATGGTAATGGCACGCAATACATCAATAGATAACAGGCGCCTAGGCAATTGTTGCATATATTTTTGTTTAGGGGTATTTTATCTGACTTTTACGGAAAACAATGAGTTATGGCTTGTAATATATAAAGTATTATTATCAGCGCCACCAAAGGCTAATCCAGTTGGCCGTTCGGGCACTTTGATCATATTGATCTGCTTACCGGTACTGTCATAAACATAAATTTGTCCATCGGCTATAAAAACGTTTCCTTTATCATCTGTAGCGGAAGCAAATTCTCCCCTTTCGGCAAAATACTTTAAATCAGAAAGATAACCATCTTTACTTACAGTTGTGCTCACGGTACGCTTATCATATTCATCGCTGGTGTACAAAGGCTTGCCAGGGTATGCAGCCGCCAATGCAGTTGACCGTGCCAGATCATACACCACCGGAATAATGGTAACTCCATCCAGCGCCACAAAACATTCCGTAGGCTTATTTACGGTGACTGTATTGAAATCATGATAATCGCGCCAGCGATGCGCCGGATACAACGCTTTATAAACCGGGTTCACCTGCCCCATCGGTATACTTTTCAGTTTCTGTATAGTTTCATCCGGGTTTTTAGGGTCAACACTGTAGGCCCAGCTCGCAAAACCCGAATTACCCCATCCGCTAAAAGATGTGCCGGCAGCATCAGCTGGGTTGTCAAACTTTTCGGGCTTACCATTTACAAGATGTCCTGGCTTCGGTACATATTTAAAAACAACCAGCAAGTTATCGTTTTTATCGTAGGCCAGCGATAATGGCTCCCACGGGTAATCTGCCAGTAAACTGATCTGCTTGTCGGTAGCCGACCACTTATAAATCCGTTTCATCCGTTGCTCACTGAAATAAATATTGCCCTTGCTATCGGCACACACAGCCGATGCAAATTCAAAACCCGTAGCCAGTTTATTAATCGTACCTGCTTGTTGTTCAACCACGTTGGTTTTATCGTCAATAAAAAGTCGTGCAAATTCCCATGGCCTTATTTCAGTAGCAGTATTAATGTCATATAGCGGCAAATTTGTGGTATATTTTATCTGGCTGTAATTATGAACATTCAGCAACTCAATATTTTTACCGCCCCATTTCCTGATAGAATAGGGCGCCGGTTTATTAACCCTGATCACCCTGAACATATAAAGGTTTGCAAAAACCATATCGCTTGAATTTTCCAGCTCCATCGGCTGGCATTCAGTACTTTCACGGCTTTCTTCTTCTAATTGCAAAGCATATACCTTCCAATTGGCAACATTGTTAAAACGTACCTCGTTGCGCACATGGTGCTCTATCGACATAGCATAAATACGACCGGGAGTTGTTGTATTGGAAATATAAGTACCGGCCGTAGCATAAGTGTTGGCACTCCAGATATCCTTAAATGTACCGCCACCGCCATCTGTTATCCAAAGGCTCCAATACTGTGTATCCCATGATGGATCTATACCATTTTGCGCCCGGTTATAAGCACCACCCCCTGCCGTATTTTTGGGAGTTCCAACTCGTTGCATACCGCCGTGACCGCCAACAAATTTCACGTCATTCATATATGAACCGGTCCCGGCCATCCACTTACAGGCCACAGCCCGCGGATTATCGGCATTGGTACTAAGACCAATACCGCTTAAAATATTATTACCACCTTTTGATGATTCCAATAAAGGTACCGGGCTACCGAAACCACCAAAGGCAGGCGTATTATCAGCAATTAAAAATTGGGTAGCTATAGGGTTTAACCCGATCAACTTAGTGGATGGCTTCAGTTTAACTGTTTGACTAACCAGGTACCACCCCTGCGGCACGTATATGGTTTCGTACTTATCAATAGCAGCTTGTATTGCCTGGGTATCATCTGTAGTGCCATCACCTTTTGCGCCAAGAGCTTTAAGATTAGCCCAGGTATTGATAGCCGGAAAATCCGGAATATCTTTTTTGGCAGCCGCGGGCATTACAGCTAAAGGCTCCTGTACGTTAGTGGTTTTATATTGCGGATCGGCGTTAAGGCCATCCATTTGAAGACCATAAGTGAAGTTTTTTACACGGTATATATTTCCCGCTCCCGGTGTTGTTTTACCACTGCGGCGATAACTGGCCAACACAGGCACATTTCGGCAAACCACGTTGCGAAGATTGATCTGGTTAAAAGCATTATCCTCGTTGCTGATAATAATGGCCGGGCCGCTTATGCCGTCAAAACGGCAATCTTCCATAAATAATTTTTCGTGATAGTTGGGATTGATGCTGATTACGGTAGGCACGTTCTTAACGTTCATCCGCACAATGGTTAGTCCAGCCTCCTGGGTACGGATAGCGGCTTCACGTTGCCCTTCAAAATAGGTATCAACCATCATAAATTGCCAGCCAGGTGATGGCTTGGTTGTATAAATACCATATTGGCCCCCAAAAAAGCGCACATCTTCCATTTCATTCCCTACATCAAACATACCGGCCAAACCCTTGCCTATATTTACGTCAACATGGGCTATAAAACTATGCTGGGCAAAATGTGTGCGCATGGCTACGGCGTAAGGATTACCATCCTCTATTTTGAGATTAATATTTGATATCGAGCTGTAAAAAGTTGATGCTCCCGCATCGTGTACCTCATCGCCGGGTTTGGAAAGGTTACTTACAAACCAAAACATGTATTTGGCGTGTCCTTTATCATTTTCATCAGCAATTTGAAAACCGGGCGAGTTTTTAGCCAGGATAATTTGCGGTCTGTTTTTACCGTAACCTATTAATCTTACGGCAGTAGGTACAAATATGGTTTTTGAGATAAGATACTTTCCTTCGGGAATAAAAAGTACGCCGAAATTATGTTCAGTTTTTACTTTGGCAATAGCAGCTTGCAACTCGTCAGATACATCGGTTTTACCATCTGTCTTGATGTTAAAATTTTCGGGGGTAAAATAAACAGCATCCGAATCCTGCAAACGGGCCTGATATACAGACTTCCCTCCACCATCGTTCTTCACTGAAATACTACTGCCGAAACAGAAAGTTTGGATAAAAATAAATGTGGTAATTAAAAGAATTCCTTTTTTCACTTTAGGTATTAATAATAGTTTAAATATTGCCAGTATCAAATCCGGTGTATAATACATCACGATACACATAACAGATCATGTTGTATTGCAGACAGGAATACGCCGGACTGCCAATGCACAAATCTATTTGATAGTGCTGTTTGATACTATTATTACGGCACTACATCACCACTACCATGTGTAACATTGCAGTTAAATCATTCAACGAGATACTACACACTTATAATTTAAACTATATATAGCTATAATCCCAAACCGTTTTTTAAACTCGTGGCAGGCATTTGAGAATGGCCCTTTTCCAAATGCTTACTGCCTCCTGCATCTCTTTTTCGTTTAAAGAGGCAAAACCTATTCGCACAAAGCTGTGCTTAAAAGATTTGTCATGATAATAGTCAAGTCCGGCTCCGATGGATAAACCCAGTTCATTGGCTTTTTCTGAAACTATGGTTGTATCTAATCCATGAATATATTTAACCCATATGGCAAAACCACCGCTGGGTATTTTAAATGAAATATACTCTCCTAATTGCTCCTGCAATAACCGGCAAAGGATATCCCGCCTTTCGTGATACAACTTATTAGCTTTTTTTAAATGCCTGCCGATATCTCCGTTCTTCAGCAGGCTTGCCATGGCTTCTTCAAGCAAGTGCTCGCCCTGTCGGTCAATCAGTCGGCGTAAGCGGGTAGCCTGTACCAGGAAATTTTGAGGGGCAACCATAAAACCAATGCGGATACCCGGAGCAATGGTTTTGCAAAATGAACCCACATATATCACGTTGCCATAATAATCGGCACTGGCCAGCGGTAATATAGGGCCACTGGTATAGTGAAAGTCAAAGTCGTAGTCATCTTCAATTATGGCAAACTGGTATTTAGCCGCCAGTTCCAATAAATGCATGCGTCGTTCTGAACTTAGTGTTACTGTAGTTGGCTGGTGATGATGTGGCACAACGTACAACATCCTAACCTTTTTTTGTTTGCAAATGGCTTCAACGGCGCTAATATCAATACCGTGCTCATCTACAGGTACAAAAGCCAGCTGGGCCCCGGCTTGTTCAAATACCTCGTTGGCACCGGCATAACCCGGATCTCCTACAACTACAACATCATTTTTATTAATAAGCACCTGCGCGCACAGGTAAAGCGCCATTTGAACACCCTTGGTTATCAAAATATCGCCCGGACTTACATGCAAGCCGCGGGTTTCACCTAAAAAACGGGCGAGCTCGTTTCTTAAATTTTCGGAGCCCTGCTCCGGCCCGTACATCAGGTATTTATGGGTAAAATGATAACTTGCCATTCGCCTGTATTCACGCACCATCAAATCCACGGGGGCAATTCGGGTATCAGGGAAACCTTCCGTAAAAGTGATGTTACCACTGGGCATGGCTACAAACATACGTTGAGGGTTGATCCTGTCCTCATCAACTTTAAACAAAGTTTTGGCGGCGAGGCTATGTTTCAGAACAGCTTTTTCGATTGGCCGGGGTGCTACATCGGGCAGGTTTTTAGCTATATAGATGCCTTTACGCGGAATTACATCAACCCAGCTTTGAGCATAAAGTTCGTCATATGCCGCCACCACAGTTTTACGGTGAACGTTTAAAGATGCAGAAAGTGCGCGGCTGGCCGGAAGCGCTGATCCCGGCTTTAAAGTACCTTGCCTGATATAAGCTATAATACCATTACTAATTTGCAGGTAAACAGGTACCTGGCTGCTTTTATCTACAATTAACAAACTTTCTATGAGCATCATATTTGGACTATCTTTAATCTATTTTCTGGACTACAAGTATAGTCCAAAAGCAGGGTATTTTTGATCATCAAAAAATAAAACCTATGCATATCAATCAAAAACTTTCGTCCGTATATTTAAGATTAGCCATCGGCATAAGCTATCTTTGGGAAGTAGCCGACCGTCTTGGTTTGTTTGGGCCTAACGGCCACCCTCACGTTGGCTGGGGCGACTGGAAACATTTTGTAACCTATGCCAAACAGGTAATGAGCTTTCTTCCCGAAGGCATCGCAAATTTGCTGGCAATTATCGCGACAATTGGCGAAGGAGGGTTTGGACTGCTATTGATCCTTGGTTTGTTTACCCGGGTGGCTGCTATTGGCAGCGGCCTGCTCAGTTTATGTTTTGCTGTAGCAATGGCAATCTCTTTTGGTATTGAATCCCCCCTGGGCTATTCTGTATTTACGCTGAGTGCAGCAAGCTTTCTGCTGGCATCATTAACTCAATATTCTTGGAGTTTAGATAAATGGTTCAACGTACGTCTTGTTAACAAAAAGCTGGCAGTTTATCAATCATTGCAAAACAAGTCAGAAACCGAGCTATATGATTCACAAAACGCCACGTCTTATATAAAAGAAATTAAGGCTTTGGCCAAAATAGCGTATCGTATATAAAACCACTTCTTAAAATAAAGCCTTTATAACATCATGAACAAAACCATCGTGCACAGTATGCGCGGAAACCAGCTTTTGGCCGAACCGGAATAAGGATAGTTATGAGTTATACCGGAGGATGGTGATCTTTAATCTTAACTATGATCGTATCTACGGATATGTCTTTACTCCGGTAAATGATTTGAATCTTATTTTTGCCAGCCTTTTTAACCAGTCCGTTAAAATTTTTCAGTTCATTCAGTAGCCGTTGATTTGCAGTATCTGCATTTGTGATTTTGCCTTGATTGATATCCAAAAGGCCGTTTTGACTCCCGAACCGCGGCAATTCTGGCAGTTGCCATTCCCATATCGGAAACCAGTACAGCATATTCCATTTGCCATTCTTGTAGGTCATGATGGTACAGACATTAAGGTTCGACCAATCCGCTTTATTAGTTACGCAGGATATTTCATCGCCTCCATCACCATTCAAATCGCCTTCGTTTTTAAGGTAAAGTAGTCCCAAATTGCAATGTGGCGCAATATCCAACTGCCGGATTGATTTATCGTTACACGCTATAAATGAATACGTTTTGTTGGCATCTCAACGTCGTAATCATAATCGGCTTTATAAAATTGGTTAGTTTCTTTACCGGTACCCCTGCTAAAATAATGCTCTGTAAGGGAATCTTTTTTTCCATCCCCATTAAAATCGCCGGTAATAGCAAAGCGATAACCCCAAACAGGTGTAGGTTTCTTAGCGCCGCGTCCCCCCGACCTAATTTGCCGTTTTGTTTGACCAAGCACATTCCCGTTATCTACATCAACCGGTGTATAATTACAGGAGCAAAAAAGCAGAATTAGTATGTTGAAAAAATACAGGCTGCGAAACATGATTATTGAATTAATGATTTAAATTTAGGTGTTTCAAGGCTGATAAAACCGGCAAACGACATCATTTGATAGATTTTTATCAGCATTCAAATCCGAAGTAAAAAATCTGATATAAATTATTTTTACATAACCCATTGTGTTATATTTACACAATAGCATCAATAATTATCCATATCAGGAAACTATTGATTGTTATTCTTCTTTTTTCGTGATCTCTCGATTGTGCAGGGGTCAATTGATTTAAACCAATTTAACCAAATACAATTATGAAAAAAAACAGTACCCTCATGCTGCTTTTACTTGTTTGTTTTTTACCCGTAACGGCTTTTTGCCAAAACAATAACGAACCAGTTGTTGCCGGGAACGATGTAGCTGTAACATCAACCGAAAGCGGAAAAGTAAAAGGTTATTTGCACAATGGCATTTTTACGTTTAAAGGTATACCCTACGCCAAGGCCGACCGTTTTATGGCTCCGGAAAAACCAACCCCGTGGACGGATGTACGCAGTTCAAAAACTTACGGCCCGGTATGCCCTACCGATCCAACCACAACCGTTAATGATGAATTTGAATTTGCCTTTCAGCATGATCTCGGTTACTCCAATGAACATTGCCAATCGCTTAATGTATGGACACAGAAACTGAACGATGGCAAAAAACGCCCGGTAATGGTATGGCTGCATGGTGGCGGTTTCACCGCAGGCTCATCTATTGAGCTTCCGTCATATGATGGCGAAAACCTGGCTAAAAAGGGAGATGTAGTGTTGGTATCTGTAAATCATCGTTTAAATATTCTCGGCTTTCTTGACCTATCGGCCTATGGCGATAAATATAAAGGTTCGGCCAACGCAGGTCTGCTTGATTTGAAACTCGCCTTAGAGTGGGTTAAACAAAACATTGCTCAGTTTGGCGGTGATCCTGATAATGTGACCATCTTTGGCCAATCGGGCGGCGGCGGTAAGGTTACCTGTTTGATGAACGCGCCATCAGCAAAAGGTTTGTTTAAAAACGCCATTGTTGAAAGCGGCAGCTATATTACCAATTTCAACGAAAAAGCAGTTACCCAAAAAGTCGCCGCTGCTTTGCTCGAAGAACTTCACCTGCAAGCATCACAAGTTGATTCGCTTCAAAAACTGCCGTACGATGTGCTAAACGAGGCTGGAAAAAAAGCCATGCGCAAAGTGTCGGCCGAATTAAAGAAAGAAGGCAAAAACATGAATGGCTGGGGCCCCGCTTTAGACGGCGATTTCCTTCCATATCAACCTACAGATGCCGCCGCTAAAGAATTATCCAAAAATGTTCCGCTGTTGGTAGGCACAACCAAAAACGAATTTGCTCCCTTTGCTCCCGGCCCTAAAAACCAAACAATGGACGAGTTAAAGGCCAGCCTGCAAAAAAAATATGGCGATAAAACCGACGCATATATCGCTGCTGCTCAAAAAACATATCCAACTATTTCAAAACCATCTGATTATACCGATATCGAATTCAATTTCCGTTCGCTGGCCATTAAGCAGGCTGATGAAAAAGCTGTAAATGGGGCAGCCCCGGTTTATATGTACCTATTTACCTGGCAATCGCCTGTAAATGGCGGCATGTATAAGGCAATGCACTGCATGGATATCGCATTTCAGTTTAATAACATATCCCGTTGCCAGGAAATGACCGGGGGTGGCAAGGAAGCTTATGTGCTTGCTGATAAAATAAGCAGTGCCTGGATCAATTTTGCCAAAACCGGTAACCCAAATACATCATCGCTACCTAAATGGCCTGCTTATACTGCCAGCAATGGAGCAACAATGATATTGGATAACCAATGTGCAGTTAAAAACCACCCGGATGATGAATTATTGAAAATAGTAGCAGCTGCCCCTAAACCGTAAGTAAATGAAGAAAATAGCTTTAGTATTTACGCTGCTCATTTGCAGCGTATCGGTATTTGCCGCCAGGGTGGATACAGTGCTGATTCCTAGCGCTGCTATGAACAAAACTTATAAAGCGGCTATTGCCTTCCCAAAGGCTTATGCAAAAAGCAAAGCCAATTTCCCGGTACTGTACCTGCTGCACGGGGGGTATGGGCATTTTGACGACTGGCTGCTTAAAACACCTGATAAATCGCTGGTAAAAGATCTTGCCGATCAATACAATATAATTATTGTAATGCCCGAAGGTGAAACTTTCAGTTACTATGTTGACAGCCCTGTTGATCCTAACAGTAAGTTTGAAACCTATATCATAAAAGAGGTGATCCCCTTCATCGACGCTACGTACCGCACCGTCAGCGATAAAAAAGGCAGGCTTATTACAGGTCTGTCCATGGGAGGCTTTGGCTCTTTGTACCTCTCAACCAGGCACCCTGAACTGTTTGCAGGTGCCGGAAGCATGAGCGGCGCACTTGACCCCAACATGACTACCTGGAAATTACCTCCCGACAGATTTGAGATGCTTACCAAAATGCTTGATAAAATCTGGGGGCCAATGACACCGGATACTTACCTGCCATATTCTGTGGTGAATATGGCCGATCAGATCAGGAGAAACGGCTTGCCATTAGTGATTAATATTGGCGTTGATGACTTTTTGCTTGAACCAAACCGCGAGTTACACAGAAGATTGGTTTATAACCATACCCCGCATGACTACAGCGAACAACCGGGAGGCCACACCTGGGAGTTTTGGCAAAATGCACTACCCGGGCATCTGTTATTTTTCAGCAAAATTTTGAAAGCAAACGGCACATATGTTTTATAAAAGTTAATAAAAAAGGGAAGGCTGTAAACCTTCCCTTTTTTCATTTTACACCAACTTTAACAAGGGAAAATCAATGCAGGTAAGTGAGCATGCTCCTCCGCCTCCATATTTTCCCAGTCCCAAAGGCCGTTTAATTGCGAACTGCGGTTACTCAGTACAAAAAAATCTACCTGCATAATGTTAGCAAGTACATCTACGGTTTTCATGATATCCCGCTCCCTGATATTTACAAGATTAAGTCCTGAATTGGAAAACAGTTGTCTGAACACAGTTTCCGCATAGCTGTTATCCATATGCGGTAATCCCGATTCTGTTATATTAAACAGGGAAGCCTTTACATCTATTGCTTCACTCATCTTGCTTAAAAAGCTTACAATATCTTTTTTGGCGTAACGTAAGTCGGCAAGGTACCCCATATTAGTAATGTTAAACGAGGCGTTTTCAGGAACCGCAAGCAACGGACATCCCGAATGGTTTAAAACCGGCGTAAGCTGTTCGTTAATTTCTTTTGCAGTACCGCTAACCCCTTTAATTATTAAGCCTATATCGTATTTAGCTGTAATAGCATGAAGGGACATCCCCACAATATCAAGATAACTAAGGAAAACTATATTATCGTTGCCTTTATATTGTTCTTTGATATTTAAATCGTCGTTATCAAATAAATCAAACATTGAGGCATCAGATAATTGAATACTTCTGGCCTCGGGTACCGTATAGGCTACTATTACTTTAACTTTAAGTTTTTCGCCTAAATTATTGGCGTAATTGAGTGCATAGTTACTTTCTTTTTTTAGATTGTGGACAACTAAGATCGCTTTCATAGTTAATGATATAAGATGAGATGTATAAGGTAAACAAGCGGTACTGCAAGTGGTTTTTTAATTTCTAATTAAAAAAGTCATAAAAACGTCAGTTTGAGAAGGTCAGTTTGATACTGGTAAATCATAACCTTTAACCTTTAACTAAAATCTAATATTATTTACCACCTGTAGCAATAATCGGTTATGTTAATTAATCTTTTAAATAACTTTGTTTTAATTTACCTGGATGTTAAAAAACGCATGCTTTTGATGTACAGTTAAAGAAAGACAGACCGATTTAAACAAAGATGAGCGCTGATACAGAATATTTAATTACTGCCGACGATTCCATATTATGGGATTTGTTCAGGGCTGGTGATGAAGTAGCTTATACCCGCTTAATGAAAAAATACTCCAGGCCATTATTCAACTATGGCTTCCGGATCTGCCAGGATAAGGACTTTTTAAAAGATTGCATCCAGGACGTGTTTCTTGAACTTTGGAACCGCCGCCTGAAAATCAGCGCCACACCTGCTGTAAAATATTATCTGTTTAAGGCAGTGAGGTTAAGGATCTTCAGAGAGCAATCAAAATGGAACCGCGGCGAATCTCTCGACGAAAACTATGAATTTGTAGTGGAGTTCAATATCGAATCAAAAATGATCACCGATTTAGAAACCCTTGAGCTATCAACCCGGATAAAACAAGTATTAAACACCCTACCTACCCGTCAGCGCGAGATCATGTACCTGCGCTTTTACGAAAACCTTGATTTCGACAATATTTCGCAAATCATGGAGATTAGCAAACAATCTGTACATAACCTGCTGCAAAAGGCGTATAAAAGCTTCCGCTCGGAATGGCTTATCCTGATTACATTATTCTCAAATCACCTCATTTAAATTATCACACTGAATATCAGCAACTTGAAATATAATTAAAAAATATTTTCATTTAGAGGGGTAATTTTTTGCTGGTTTGGAATATATACTATTACAAACCAATTGAATCCGTTTCCGTGACTAACTATAGCAATTACGAAGTCGAAGACTTTTTACACGACGATTTTTTTATCAACTGGGTTTTAAATAACAGCAGCGAGCACCAGGCCTTTTGGGACAAGTGGCTTTTGGACAACCCGGGTAGAAAGAAAATTGTAGAAAGCGCACGTCAAATCATTTTATCCATCAATGTTAAAACACTTGATAATGGCTTGAATGATGCTGAAATAGATGCCATAGTAGCAACTGTGCAAAATCATTTTCATGATAACAGCCCGGAGCCGGCTGAGAAAGTATTTAAATTATATCAAACGCAATGGTTCAGGATAGCAGCTGTTTTATTGGTGTTCATTAGCGTGGGGCTTATATTCCTTAAAACGCGCACAAGTTCATCAACAAACCCACCTATAGCAGAGCAAGCTGACGGATATATCAACATTACCAATAATACAACCGAATCAAAACTTGTGAGAATGGATGATGGCAGTTTGGCGGTTTTGAAACCAGGTTCGGGCATAAAATATCCCAAATCATTTAAAGCAGCAAGGGAGGCATACTTAACCGGCGAGGCTTTTTTTGAGATCCACAAAAACCCGGCTATGCCTTTTATAGTCCATAGCCACGATATGGCCGTACGGGTAATGGGAACCAGTTTTACTGTACGGTCATTCAGTATAAACCAGGAGTTCAAGGTAACGGTAAACACCGGTAAAGTATTGGTTTACAACCAAAAAGAAGCACCCAAGAGTGAACTACCCAAAGCGATAGTTACGCTTTTACCCAATCAGCAGGTTACTTATACATCAAAATTGACCCTTGTTAAAAAGGAAACATTACCAGTACCCCTTACCCTGTCAACGCCTGTGGCACAAAAAGAATTTACGTTTGACGGTGCTCCATTGTCAGAGATCATTGATAAAATTGACAAATCATACGATGTAAATATTGAATATGATAAAGCTGCTCTTGGCCATATCAACCTTTCGGCATCTTTATCAGACCGCCCTCTCGACGAAAAAGTAAAACTTATATGCAAAGCGATAAACGCCTCCTGCCAGTTTATCGACGGCCGCATAATCATATCCAACCCTGGCCTTAACCATACCACAACCAATTAATTAATTGACCCATTAACCAAATTATGATGCAAATGAAAAAAATGATTACATAAACCTCCTCTAAAAAAGAAACCGGCAATATTTGCGGTACTGCCGGTCCAAAAGTTTAGCCCCAAAATGTTTGATACCCATTTTTACTGTAACCTATTGCAAAGGTTGAGCAGGGGCTTTTTTGTCAAGTTATTAACGAATTATTAACTCTAACCAAATTTATGAAATATAAACCTATACTCGTAAAAATAATGAAGATCACGTTTTTACAGTTAACATTAAGTCTCTCATTGTTAGGCAGCGCCATTGCTAAAAATTCAGAAGCACAGGCCATACTTGATACCAAAATATCAGTAAACGAAAGCAACACCGCCTTAAAATCAGTGATCAAAAAGCTTGAACAACAGTACCATATTAATTTTGTATATAGCCCCGAGCTCATAAACGGCAATCAAAAAGTTAACGCCAGCTATGACCAGAAATCGCTGGGTAGTGTACTTAACGATTTATTTGCTCCATTAAACCTTGCTTTTGAGGTTTCGGGCGATGTAATTGTGATCAGAAATACTAATCCCGGCCTCCCTTCCCTTAGCAAACGCAATGACTTGGACATGACCCTGGCCCCTGTTTCGGGCAAGATAGTTGATGAAAAAGGATTGCCGGTGCCGGGAGTATCTGTTACCATAAAAGGCACTAAAACGGGCACGGTAACCGACGCAAATGGTAGCTTTAGTTTAAATGTTGCACCTGGAACTATCCTTGTTATATCGGCCGTAGGTTTTGATACACAAGAAGTGCCGGCTAAAGACGGTGCCATGAATATTTCATTGGTACCAGCTAATAACAACCTTACCGAAGTTGTTGTTGTTGGTGCGGTTATTAAAAAGGGCGACCTTACAGGATCGGTAGGCAGCGTGAGCGAAAAAACGCTGAAGGAAATACCGGCTACCAACATAAACCAGGCAATTCAGGGCCGTGTTGCCGGTGTATTGATCCAGAACAATGATCCGCGCCCCGGTGGTACGGTGTCCATCAAAGTACGCGGTAACAACTCTATAAATTACGGTTCAAACCCTATTTATGTAGTTGATGGTTTGGTGATTGAAGATGGATTCAATTCCATCAACCCTGATGACGTTGCCAGCGTAGACATTTTGAAAGATGCTTCGGCTACCGCATTATATGGTGCGCGTGGTGCAAATGGCGTAGTTTTAATCACTACCAAAAAAGGCAAAAGCGGAGAAGGCCGAATAGATTATAACGCATGGGTTGGCTTTCAATCTTTCACTCACAACTTAAACTATCTTAATGCGCAGCAAATTGTTGATTTAAGGGTTGATGCCTATGCTAATAAATACATGGATGAAAATCCGAATGCCGACAGGGCTGCATATGTCAAAACTCTTTTATCGCCAGGTTCACCCGCTTTTGGTGCCGACGAGTTAAAAACCTATAACGCAGGTCAAAGTTACAATTGGCTTAATAGAATCAAGCAAAACGGTGTTCAGCAAAATCACACCATCAGCTTTTCGAAAAGTACAGCCGATGGATCATCCGTGTACGTAAGTTTTAACTATACCGACCAAAAAGGTTTGCTAAAAACCTCCGACTATAAGCGCTATGGTGGCAAGATCAACCTCGATCAAAAAATTAAGCCATGGTTAAAAATTGGTACCAATACCACGTTTGCCCGCACCGAAGAATCATATATTGATGGCGGTGTGTTTAATATAGCAGCTAATGCAAACCCATTGTTGCCTATAAATGATACTGCCGCTTACTTAAGCTGGAAGGGAATTACAAGTCCGGATCTGTATAATCCTATCCGGAGTTTAAGAATTGATGGTAAAGGCAACCAAAACCGCTTGTTAACCACCAACTATGTGGTTGTAAATCCTATTGAGGGTTTAAATATCCGAAGCGGCTTCTCTGTCGATGTACGGAATCAAAACTATTTCAACTACGTTCCGAGGGATTTAGGGCAGTCAATACGAAACTCAACGAGTGGCAGTGCTACCCAAAAGAAAGATAACTGGTTGAACTGGCAATGGGACAACTCGGTATCATATGATAAAAGCATCGGAAAAAATAATTTCTCGGCCTTGGTTAGCTTTGGCTTAACTAAAAACAACCATGATTACAATCAGGTTGATGCACAGGGATTTGCTACAGATGACTTCTCGTTCAAGTATCTTGGCGGTGCATATCTGAAAGATAAATTCCAGCTTCAATCTGATTTCACCACCAATTCATTGGTAAGCTACATTGGCAGGATAAACTATAACTACGATAATAAGTACTTTGCTACGTTAACCAGCCGCTATGATGGTTCATCAAGATTTGGCAATGGCAACAAATGGGGATTATTCCCGTCGCTTGCATTAGCATGGAATGTAGCCCGCGAGGATTTCATGAAGGACGCCAATATTGATAATCTTAAACTCCGTGCAGGCTACGGTATTGCCGGGAACCAAAACATACCGGATTTCGCTTATCGTTCACTGTACAGACCAGTATTTACAAGTGGTTCGGTTACCTATGTATCTGATGGTCGCTTAGGAAACCCCAGCCTTCGTTGGGAAAAGCAAAAACAATTGAATGTTGGTGTTGACCTTGGCATCCTGAAAAACAGGCTTAATATTACTGCGGATTACTTTATCATCCACAACAACGACCTGTTAATGCAGCGTACCCTTTCTACAACTACAGGATTCAACAATACAATTGACAACGTAGGTGCATTATTGAACAAAGGATTTGAGTTGAATGTAAATGCACATATCCTTAACAATAAGGACTTTCAGTGGGATTTTAGCGCCAACATTTCGTCATACCGTAATAAGATCACCAAACTTTATGGCAGTGTTGATGCTATTTACAACTATGGTGGTTTTACGGGCGTTGATATTCAGCGAGAAGGCAACCTGTTTCTGGGTAAATCATTGAACTCCATTTATACTTATAAGTTTGAAAAAATTGCCCAGCAGTCTGACATGGACCGCATAAAAGATGTCGACTATGGTGGCCGGACTATTCGCCCGGGTGATATCATACCTGTTGATGTTAACGGAGATAAGAAGATCGATGATGCTGACCGTATTGTTGTTGGTAATACCGATCCTAAATTTTATGGAGGGTTTTCAACTAATTTCACTTATAAAAACATATCCCTTAATGGTGTATTTACCTATAATGTAGGGGGTAAAAAGATAAGTGGTTTGTATGAAGGATTATTAAATGGATCAGGCGAATACGCAGGTATTGACGACGAGCTCAACCGCTGGACCCCAACCAATACCAATAGTAACATTCCAAGAGCTTACCAGGGCACTGGCCGCTACGGAGTAGGTGAAACCGACTACGCCGTCCAGAATTCATCGTACCTGAGGTTATCTGCATTAACACTGGCATACAGTTTTAATCAGCCTTTCATGAAAAAAGCAAGGTTGAGCAATTTCAGGGTGTATGTAACTGGCAGCAACCTGTTCACTATAACCAAATATAAAGGTTATGACCCTGAAGGAGGCGATGGTTATCCAATGCAAAAAATGATTGTAGCAGGTGTTAATGTTGGATTTTAATACGATTTAATCATACTGAAAATGAAAAGAAAATATATTTTGATATTGCTTGCCTTTATCGTGGTAATATCAGGCTCATGTAAGAAATTTGTGGTGCAGGAGCCGCAAACTGCTTTAACTGAGGAACAGGTTTTTTCAAAGCTTGACAATATCGAGCCTCTGGTATTAGGTTTATATACCAGCTGGCGAAACGTTAAAAAAGACCGCGGAGGCTTTATGTTCACCCTCGGCAGCGACGAAGCACAACAAGGAGCTTACCAGGTTAAAACAGATGACAGGCAAGCGGGTATTGACCGATACAATGGCTTTTTAGCACCAAGCAACACCGCACTGGCCGAGCAATGGAATAGCCGCTGGCCGGTAATTTCGGCAGCGGCAAAAGCTGTGTACGCGCTGGGCCTGAACAAAGAAGAGGGTACCAGGAAAAATACGCTTTTAGGCGAATCAAGCTTTATCCGCGCAGCTTTAACATTTGAGATCTCTCAATACTGGGGTGAGATCCCTATTATTGATCAGGCAAAATTTCAGGAATATGGCACTAAACGTCAGCCATTGCCTTTAGTGTACCAGTTTATTATTACCGACCTTGAAAATGCGGTAAAATACCTACCTGAAACACAAACAGATAAGAGACGCGCCACAAAAGGTGCAGCATTGGCATTATTAGGTAAGGTGTACCTATATGCACCTGCAGGGGCAAACGTACGCGATTATGCTAAAGCCAAATCATACTTTGAGCAGGTAGTAAACAGCGGTAAATACTCATTGGTGCCAAACTACGCCGATTTATGGAAACCAACCAACGCAAATAGCACCGAGTCGATTTACGAGTTTCAGTTCAATAACGTTTATCCAGACAACAACCAATGTCAGTGGCAAATGGGTTCAAGGTCATTAGCTGATATTGACCAGTACTGCTACTTTGGTGGATATGACCTTATGGTACCTACAACCTACTGTTACTCGGATGTGAGCAAAGGCGGCCTATGGGAAGATGGCGATATCCGTAAAGGCGAAAGCATCCGCTATGATTTCGTTTACAAAGGCAAAACACCGGTACTTAACCCAACCTTTGGAGGAGATGAGCTCGATCCGCATGTTAAAAAGTTCGAGGACACCCGCACCGATGGTACTTTAAGCTTTTGGTATTCAGGTAAAGATATCTTCTTTTTACGCTATGCTGATATCCTGCTGTGCTACGCTGAAACGCTTAATGAAACTGGCAATACTACTCAAGGAGTTGATATTGTAAATAACCAGATTCGTAAAAGGGCCTGGGGTGGTACTTTACCGGCCGATAAACGCTGGAACAATGGCATGTCGCCTGATGAGTTCCGTACCAAAATGCTTGACGAACGTATGCGCGAGTTATGCTTTGAAGGTTGGAGAAGAATGGACCTGATCCGTTCGGGCAAACTTGTTGATCTGGTTAAAGCCCGCAACAAATGGACTGCACAATCAGGAACCATACAGCAATATCACAACCGCTACCCTATCCCACTGCAGGAAATAAAGCAGAATGATGATATTAACGACAGTGATCAAAACCCTGGTTACACTAACAATTAATTAAAGTTAGCCCATCACACAATCAAAAGAGGCCGCCTTATTGGGCGGCCTCTTACTTTTATATCGTATTAAAGAAATCCTGTTAATATAACGTAAACTCAACCCTGCGGTTAGCCTGACGGCCTGCAGCTGTTTTGTTAGTAGCAATTGGCTGGGTTTGTCCATAACCTGTTGCCTCAATACGTGAAGGATTTGCGCCTTTGCTTGCCAGGTATGATTTTACCGACTCGGCACGCTCTTTTGATAAACGCATATTCAAATCAGCCGAACCTGTGTTATCAGTATGACCGGCAAGTTTCAAACTAAAGTTTTTATCAACCAGTAACTGCGCTACCTTATCTAAACTTGGGTATGAATGTGCACGAATAGTTGCTTTGCCTAAATCAAACTCAAGATTTTTGATAGCATCTTTAACTACTTTTTTATCTTCTTCGGTTACATATACTACCGGTTTAGCTAAAGGACAGCCTGAGCCATCTACTTTTTGTCCGGCAGGTGTGTTTGGACATTTATCATTTACATCCACAACACCGTCACCATCGCTATCTGTAGTTAACTTAGCCAAATTAGCATTGGTTGTAGCAAGGTCGCTGGCCAACTGAGCATTTTTAGCTTTTTCAGCATCAATTTGTTGCTGCAATTCGGTACGCGTACGTTGATTTTCCCATTGATACTCTGTACGCATTGATGATACCGGGTTATGAACAGCCATTTGTGGTTTTTTCCTGCTTCCTAACGCAAACTCTAAACCAACATGAGCGTATGAAAACCTGTCATCGCTGTTTCCAAAATTATAACCGTCAAAGTTATCTGATTGAACAAAGTTAACCTGGTAACCCAGATCAAGGTTAATACCCGGAGCCAGATTAAATTTCAAGCCTGCACCAATCGGGATAAATACTTCATTAATGTGGCCATTATCGGTTTTCTTGAAATTTTCCTGCTGCCCACCGGCTGGTGTTATCCTCGGCGTATAGTTCATATAGCCGGCACCTGCTGTTAAATAGGGCTGAATGAATGGCCTGTCATGTCGCCAGTTAATGTTTGCCAATGTAAAGTTGGCACTTAAGGCAGCCGACCAATTTAGTTTTGTAGAGTAAGAATCATAAGTAGATGTACCTGCTGTGGTTACGTGGCTATTTGATGATGACACCTGGCCACGAAGGAAATCGGCTTGTAAGCCAAATGATGGTAATATTTGTTTTTTGATGTAAGCACCATATCCGAATTGTTCGGTTGGGCTTGTAAAATCTTGCCTGTTGTTACGGCCAAAAACAGTAAAGGGGGTTAATAAACCACCATGTACACCAATAGACCATGTACGTAATTCGCCACCGCCTGAAAATGGTTTTACATAATCTTTTGCTGTAGCTGAGGTATCTGCCGACTGGGCGAATAATTTACTGCCTATCATAACTCCGGTGAGGAGTAGCGAGGCTTTTTTTAGATTTGTTTTCATATTTCTAAGTTTAATACTCCGTTTAACATTCAAGAAAAACGTACACCGGTTAATTCAACATTGATGCCATCAATATTTACGACCCCGAAAACCTACTGCAAAAAGCCCCGAAAAACAATCGAAAAATAATAACAGAAATTTAATATAAAGCGCTGATTAACTAAGTGAAACAGTTGTGTTTTTATAACACATTTCAGGTAAGCTTTAAAAGCTGATCAACAACTCATTTTCGACTTTTTGTACCAAATGGTTAATGAGTTAAAAAGAATACAGTTTTGTACAGATAAGGAGTAATTAAACAAAATAATTGTTAAGCCATTACAGCAACCATATTAAACAGATTTTCGCCCAGGTTAATATTTCCGCTGATTTTGGATGCATCCAATGCAGTTTGCGGATTAATGCCTTTGGTAAATACCTTCCAGGCAACATCAGGAGATAAAGTAACTATTGTATCTGGCGCGGCACCGCTATTTTTAGTTAGGGCCCAGCTGTCGGTTGTTTTTAGGAGATACCAGTTCCCCCCTGCCTCGCCGGTTATTGTTATTTGAATAAGGGCACCGGTATTGGCAATAACCGTGCGATATGCATGCGGCAGTCCCCGCATAAAAGTATCAATGCATGGATAAAATAATCCGGCAGTAAGTATCCCCTGCTTACCAACAGCGTCGCGGATCTGTTGCTGATGATGAAACTTTTCGGTGTATTCACGGGCTATATGAAACCAATTAACAGATTCGTCCTCTCCTGCCCAGGCTACTGAAAATGGTGCGGGAGCAAACAAATCAGCCCCGGCCATTATTCCGGAATATTGCTTACCTGTTGTTTCCAGCAGTTCAATAATCATTTGCGGACTCACACGCCTCATGGCTTTTACCCAGGCAGCATTTAATCCATTCAAATAATCCACTAAATCGTTGTAGCTATTGATGGGCATGGACGGAGCATCGCCTGCAAACTGATGTGCCATAGCAATCGCCCGCATATTACCGTCAAGCAAATGGGCGGCAATATCTTTAACCGTCCAAAGTTTTGCTAATGTCGGTCTGTCCCATTCTTCGGCCGACAGAGACTTAAGCAGCTCAATCAGCTTTTGATCTAAAAGGGGGAACAGGTGAACTGTTTTAATTGGTACTTCCTGTTCCGCCATTTGACATATTTTATGCTAATAACTTATTATTTGGCGGGGTGTAAAATCACCTTCCATTTAATTTCAGCACCGGCTTTTGAAAGTGTAGCTGCAACTGAGCAATATTTATTAATAGATAATTCGGCAGCGCGTACTGCTTTATCTTCATCAACATCACCATAAATATGAAACTCAATATCTACATCTTCCCATAGTGAAGGTTCTTTTCCGGCCTCACGTTCGCCATTAACTACCATTTTATAGTCGGTTACTTCCTGACGTTGCTTTTTTAGGATACTGATAACGTCAATTGCCGAGCAACCGGCAAGTCCCATTAAAAGCATTTGCATTGGGCGGATCCCAAAGTCCTGGCCGCCACTTTCCGGACTGCTGTCCATTTTTACGGTGTGCCCATTGGCGTCAACAGCTTCAAAGCCAAAATCGCCATGCACACGTTTTAATTCAATCTGAGCCATATTATCGGGTATTATTGTGCTAAGTTATGCAATTAAGCGCTTATGCTAAAACGCACTACCGTTGTTTAACCGCTTTTAATTAAAAATGACCTATACCATATATTTTCTGTCTTTAACAGGTATCACCAGCTTCAAACCCGACCAAATCTCATCAACCGCACAAACTTTGATATCAACCAGGCCAATTTGCAGTGCAAAATTCCGGATCAGGTCTTCAGTAATATCAGTAACTACTTTAGATGATTTTTTAGGCCACGAAACCCAGATCACACCATTCTGCTTTATTTGTTTCATTAGTTCAGGAAGTTTAAACCTATATTCATCAGCACTTTTGCTAAAGAAATGGATCACATCATTTTCAAGTGAAACATTGTCGGTAAAATAAACATCGGGTGGCAGATCGGTAAACAGGTCAAGATAATGATCCGGCGCATTGATCAGCATAACTTTAGCCCCTGCCTTTATGCCGAGCTTTTTTGCTAATGATGTATCTGAATAACCTGTCATTATAATATACCTTTCAGGTGATGTGACATATGGTCAACATAATCGGCTGCAAGCCATTCAACCGTTTGCAGGTTGGGTTCCTGTTTACTATTATCGCAACGCGCACCTAATCTATCTGGAGGATAGCTTGTTAAAACCCTTACAATTTGCAGGTTCAATAGCGCCCAAAGCTCAATCAGTTCATTGATATCAGCATCCTGATAATGCGCAGCTGCAACCCATTCAACCTGTTCATAAGTAAGCCTGAAGTTTTCTTCATAAGTACAGCGTACAAAACGCTGTAAGTTAATCTGTGCGCTGTCAATTAAATGTCCGATCACCTCTTTCTTTGACCATTTGGAGGGATGGGCTTTATAAGCCCAGTCAATATCAAGTCCTTTCAGTTCCCTTACATTATCTATAATTCCGGTGAGTTTGTTGGTTACCTCGTTCATTTATTAGTAGTATAAAAATATCAGCATTTCATATTAAACAGCAAAAGCACTAACTTCAAAGCCTTAAACATTACTATGGCGCTTAACTATATCTGGATAGCTTTTTTTGTAATTGCATTTGTAGTTTCACTCATAAAATTAGTTTTTTTAGGCGATACAGAAGCTTTCAAATTATTGGTTGAGGGATTATTTAATTCGTCAAAGTCATCGGTAATGGATATCGCTTTACCATTAGCTGGGAACATGGCTTTTTGGCTCGGTATTTTAAATATTGGTGAAAAAGCCGGAGCCATTAACTTTTTATCGCGGATAGTAGGGCCATTCTTCAGTCGCTTGTTTCCAGGTGTTCCTAAAGACCACCCAGCTACCGGGCAGATGATGATGAATTTTTCGGCCAATTTAATGGGGCTTGATAACGCAGCGACACCACTTGGCTTAAAAGCCATGGATAGTTTGCAGGAGCTTAATCCTGATAAAGAAACCGCATCAAATGCCCAGATCATGTTCCTGGTGCTGCATACATCCGGCTTACAATTATTACCGGTTACCATTATAGCGCAAAGGGCCATTCTCAACTCAAAAGATCCTGCCGAGGTATTTTTACCCTGCATTATCGCCACATATGTAGCTACTGTAGTGGGGCTTATAGCAGTTGCCATCAAGCAAAAGATCAACCTTTTTGACAGGGTTATTATTGGCTGGCTTGGCGGTGTTACAGCTTTCATTACATTGGTGGTATGGTACTTCACAACCCAATTAACCAAAGAACAGATCAGCACGGTATCATCCGTTATCAGCAATGTGATGCTGTTTACCATTCCGGTAATATTTATAGTTGGCGGACTTATAAAAAAGGTAAATGTATTTGAAGTTTTTGTAGAAGGTGCAAAAGGAGGCTTTGAAACCTCTGTAAAAATAATCCCTTACCTGGTGGCAATGCTGGTTGGGATCAGCGTGTTCAGGAGTTGCGGCGCGCTTGACTATATGAACGAAGGATTGCGCTGGATCTGCGCTCAATTTAGTTTAGATACCCGTTTTGTTGATGCAATGCCGGTAGCCTACCTTAAGCCCCTTAGTGGCTCAGGCTCTAAAGCTATGATGATAAGCGTGATGCAAACTTTTGGTGTTGATAAATTTGCCGGGCGGCTTGCAGGGATCTTTAACGGTTCGGCAGACACCACTTTTTATATTGTGGCTTTATATTTCGGCTCGGTTGGCATTAAAAAATCCCGCTATGCAATTCCGGCAGGGCTCATTGCCGATTTGGCCGGTGTTGTTGCCGCTATATTCATCGCATATTTGTTTTTTGGCCATCAACCGTAAAAACCTCAAAAAGGGAGCGGCTTTCATTCATCAATTTAATTAGTATTTTTATTGCACCCTTTTTAAACCAATGACACAAACTTATCTTAAGGAAAAGCAGCACAAAAAAAAGCGCGCCATGACAGGCGTGTACATAATTATTGCTATTGGTGTGATATTTGTTTTTATCATGACAAAATTTGCTACATCCGGTGGCGTTTCTGAGATATTGTCTTTCAGTAAAATGCCCAATGCCGATGATGCCTATAAAATTGCAACAGAATTTGTAACGCCAACTATCCGCACCGGCAATATCTCCTTCCCAGATGATAAATACCAATTTGGTAAAAAGGCAGATTCTGTTTTTATCATTAAATCGTACGCACTTTCAACAGGCAGCAAAGGAGAAACAAACCGTACCAATTTTGAGGTGATCCTGAAATACAATGGCGGCCCTAAATACCTGAAAAAAAACTGGGCACTGGTAGATATTAACGAAACTTCTGAATAACTAAGTCAGGAAGTATTGAGCCGGAAGCCAAAAGTCGGGTTTCTCGCCTTTCTGAGCTTAGCACTTATGACTTTAGACTAAAGACTGATAACACTACACTATAGGCCTTATGGAACAAACAAACATTGAGTTGATAGAAAGCGCTACTGCACTTATAGGGCGCACCCAATATCAAACGGTAGTTAACAGCGGCGGGCACGGTATCATAACAGACGAACCACTAAAAGCCGATGGCAGCAACACCGGTATGAACCCTTTCAGTTTGTTACTGGCAAGCCTTGCAAGCTGCACAGTTATCACCCTGCGCATGTACATCGATCGTAAAATGTGGCCCATTGAAGATGTTAAAGCCGACGTGGAGATGTTTAAGACCTTAAACGGCACGCGCATTGAAACCAGGCTTAGTTTTAAAGGAGAAGTAAATGATGAACAACGGGACAGGTTATTGAAAATAGCGAATGCTTGCCCGGTCCACAAAATATTAATAGGGAACATTGATATTAACACCAATATCAGTGCGTAAAAAAGCCCGCGCGGCAAAAAGCTGCGCAGGCTAAATCACTCTAAAACAATCACCTCTTAAAAAAGAAGTATTTATAAATAACTTAAACAGGGAAGATAATTACCTGGTTATTAAATTACTTACAAATACAAATGTACCCATAAATAACAGCCACAGTACTCAATAGTCCATTCATTTGACGGCTAACTGACAGTAACGCCTATTTATACCTTCAGATGACTTTAGGCCATTAATCCTTTGATAAAAATATCAAGCAGGAGTAGTTTTTTGGTGTGGATTTCTTCCAGGTGTTCCTTGCGCGGAAAATTGGTTTTCTTTTGTGATATAGCCCCCACCCTAATGCCGTGTAATGCATCCATTAACACATCAACTACTTCTTCGGGGTTTTGTACGGGCTTTATAGCACCTTTCTCGGCCTCTGTTTTAATAGCATTGCTAAGCAGGCTTAACTCGGCACTATGCACTTCACCAACTATTTGCCAAATAGTTTCAGGAAGGTTTTGCTCGTTAAGCCTGAAAAAATCAAAAAAATTATAGTTATTAACGATGAACTCGTGGTGGGTATTCACCTGAAATGTAAAAGCCTCTTTCAAGTTGGTAAAAGTGTTTAACCGGCTTTCAAGCGTTTTTAGATAATCGGTAGCAAGCTTACGCATCACAGCTATGTATAGCTGACTTTTATCAGGGAAGTAATAATATAGTAAGGCCTTTGACATAGAGAGGTCGCCGGCTATTTCGTTCATGGTAGTTTTAGAATAACCGTAATGTAAAAAGCGCTGGTGCGAGGCCTCTAAAATTTTCTCTCTTTTAATATCCTGCGGGTCATTCGCTGCTGCCATGTGAAAAATTTTACTTAAAACAGGTAAATAAATAAGTCAATACAATCGATTTCCTGACTTTTTTAACAAAACTATCAAAAATTCATTAAATAAGTGTAGCAACACCGTTCTACAGGGCATTTGCTAAAACAATTTTACATTCCAACTATTTTATAGGTGACACCATTTTTTTGATTATGGATATTGGAAACAGATTACCGCCCGATTTACTTGAGTTTTCGCAACAGATCCCATCCTTTGCGTGGAACCTGATCGTTATCGCCTCGGCAATACTCATAGGCCTCCTTACAAAATTTATTATTACCAAACTGTTCAGGATCTACGCCCAACGTAAAGACACAGCCTATTCTATACTAAGATCAATAATCGTAAACATGGGGCCTGCGGTGGCTTATTTTATACCGCTGTTCCTGTTCAACCTGTTATCGCCCTTAATGCGAATGAATAAGATCTATTATCAACCGCTTGATAAAACCATTGAGATTTTACTCACCATATCATTTGCAGGCCTTCTTGTGCGCTCGGTGCGCATTCTTGAGGATTATATTTATCATACCTATGATCTTAATAAGGTAGACAACCTGAAGGAGCGAAAGGTGCGAACGCAGATTCAGTTTATCCGTAAGATCATTGTGGTAACCATCATATTTTTAACTATTGCCATCATCCTGCTCAGTTTTGAGAGTATGCGTAAAATAGGCACAGGCTTACTTACAGGCGTTGGTATAGGCGGTATCATTGTAGGTTTCGCAGCTCAAAGTTCATTAGGTAATTTGTTAGCGGGTTTTCAAATAGCGTTTACGCAACCCATCCGTATCGACGATGTTTTGGTTGTAGAGGGCGAATGGGGCCGCGTGGAAGAAATTACTTTAACCTATGTGGTGCTAAAGATCTGGGACGAACGGCGCCTGATACTACCCATTAATTACTTTATTCAAAAACCCTTTCAAAACTGGACGCGTACTTCGGCAGATATATTAGGCACTGTATTTTTGTATATGGACCATACGGTGCCTGTTGATGCCATACGTGAAGAATTTGAGCGGTTGATAGTAAAATCCAATCTATGGGACAAACGGGTTAAAGTAGTACAGGTAACCGACGTACGGGAACATACAATTGAGATCAGGGTGCTGATGAGTGCCAGCACATCGTCAAACGCTTTCGACCTGCGTTGCTATATCCGCGAAAACCTGATCACCTTCATTCAAAAGAATTTCCCGGGCAGCCTTCCCCGTTCACGTAACGAGCTGAGCAATTTGGGCGAACTTGAAAAATACCTTCAACCGGCTGCCGGGGCTTAAACCAGCTTAGTTAATCCAAAACCTGCGCCAATTACCAACGCATCCTCAGCAGCACCTATTAGTGGGTCGGCTATGTGGTTTGCTTTAACTATGTTTTTGCGCAAATAATAGCTTCCGTATGTTGCAGCGATAGCCGTTGCCCCTCCTATCAGTGCCCCGGTTAAGGATTTACCTCCAACCGCCTTGTAAATACTGGCTCCGGCCAAAGCGCCCGACAAGCATCTGCCGGCCACACCTCCGGGTTCTATCCGGTTTGGGGTTGAGGGCAATTTATCTGCAATAAGCTCGGTAACAGATAAAACGTTCAAAACAGCAGCCACCGTTGTTGACTGCATGAATCGTAACGGTGATTTCTGCAATTTTTTTGAAGGATTATTACTTAACATGTGAGTTGCTATAACTGGGGCTGATAAAGTACGCATCCCGGCTAATGTACCGAGACCTATCACCTGCCAAACTGGATTTAATGGTTTAAGTTCCATGCTGTTTTAAAACTATTGATTTAACAACCCAAAATGCCCGGTTATGTTTCCTATAAAATCCGCAAATACAAAAAAGGCCGTACTTTACATAGCACGGCCTTTTTCATAAACATTGTCGCGTCCTGAAATAAGTTGACACTCAAGTTGACTTATATGGAAAAACGAACAAAGAATGTAAGTAGGCGCAGTCAGCGCGATTACAGCCTTGCCTTTAAGTTGCAGGTCGTGCAGCAGGTTGAAAAAGGCGAACTGACCTATAAAAAGGCTCAAAAACATTACGGGATCCAGGGAAGGAGTACGGTATTGGTTTGGTTAAGGAAACATGGTACCTTAGATTGGACATTACCCAAACAGTACACCTTGGAAAACGATCGGGAACTTAGTCCGGAACAGCGGATCAAACAATTAGAAGCAGCATTAAAAGATGAACAGGACAAGAACCTGATCTACAAGACCATGTTCGATATCCTGCAGCAAGAGCACGGTGTTGCATTGCCAAAAAAGTCTTTGCCCAAGCAATCCAAAGGCTCAAAGCCAAAGGAATAGTGAGCCTGTCAAAGGCTTGCAGGTTGTTTGGGATCAGCCGTCAGGGCTATTATCAAAAGCAGCAGCGCATAGAAAAGCGTTTAAAAGAACTTAGCCAGGTAAAAGCGGATGTGATTAAAGAACGAATCCATTTGCCCAGGTTGGGTACGCGTAAGCTTTATCATCGTTTAGGTAAACAGATCAGAAGCAAGGGAATAAAGATAGGCAGAGATGCTTTATTCGATTTTCTGCGTTCGGAACATATGCTGATCAAACCAAAGCACTCTTATCATAAAACGACGAACTCCAAGCACTGGTTACATAAGTATCCTAACTTACTTAAACACAGGAAAGCGGCAACGAGGCCTAACGAAGTATGGGTAAGCGATATTACTTATATCGACACTAAAGCAGAGACCGCATATCTTAGCTTGATCACTGATGCTTATTCAAGAAAGATCGTAGGATATCATCTGCATCATAGCTTGCACACAGATGGTGTGGCTGCTGCCATGCAAATGGCTGTCAGACATGAGCAGATCAAAGCGCCATTGATACATCATTCGGATAGAGGTTTGCAATATTGCTCAGCACAATATCAGCAGTTGTTGGCCAAACATCAGATTACCCCATCTATGACGGATGGATATGATTGCTATCAGAATGCTTTGGCAGAACGCATCAACGGCATTATTAAAAACGAGTTCCTGGTGGTTAAACCAGCAGATATACAGCAGGCAAGGGTAATGATTGCAGAAGCTATTAAACTTTATAACTGTCGAAGGCCTCATTTGGCTTTAAATTATCAAACACCACAATTTGTACATCAACAAAAAATCCTTGCTGGTATCGACCAACAAGGACTATCTTTAAATCATTAATTTCTGTCAACCTATTTTAGGACGACTCACATTGGCTTTATTTTAAACTGCTTCTGTTTCCAATAACTCAGTATGTTTAGCTTCAACCGTTTTTTTGCCGAACAGCTTTGCTTTAAGGTTATAGCGGATCAGGTATAAACATGGTACAAGGATCAGGGTAATAATGGTAGCGAACCCTAAACCGAAGATCATTGTCCAGGCCAAAGGACCCCAGAAGGCTACGTTATCACCACCAAAGTGAATATGCGGTTCAAAATGGGTAAACAAGCCTACGAAATCGATATTGAAACCAACGGCCAGTGGTATCAGCCCCAAAATAGCTGCTGTAGCAGTAAGCAATACAGGTGTCATACGGGTATGGCCGGCTTCAACTACCGCATCATGAATGCTCACGCCTTGTTCAAGCAGCATATCGGTAAACTCAACCAATAAAATTCCGTTACGAACAACAACACCGGCAAGCGCAATGATACCAATACCAGTCATTACTATAGACATGGTCATACCGAATATGGTAACGCCCAGCAGCACACCAATGATACTAAAGAGGATCTCGCTGATAATAATAAGCGTTTTGCCAATTGAGTTAAACTGGATCATCAAAATAATGAGAATAAGCCCGAATGACACACCAAGCGCAGAAAGCAGGAAGGTCATCGCTTCCATTTGGTCTTCCTGGCCACCGCCCTGCCTTATGATCACATTATCTGGTTTTTTAAAGTTGTTTATCGCTTTCAGTATATTAGCATTAACCTCATTGGGGTTATTGGGTTTAATAACGTTTGAGCCCAGTGTTAATACTCTCCGCTGTTGTTTACGCTTAATGTTGCTGTAAGTATTGGTATAGCGAACATCGGTAAAGGCCGAAATTGGCACCTGGCGTATAGCGCCACCAGTGGCAAGGTCACGATAAGTGATCTTCATGTTTTTGAGCTCATCAATATTACTGCGCTGATTTTCCTGTGCCCTCACCATGATCTTGTAGTCATCCTCACGGGTATTCCGGAAATCTGCAGCTTTCCAGCCAAATATTGCGGTGAACAGGTTTTGTGTTACCTGCCCCGACGAAATACCTTCGCGGTTGGCTCGTTCACGGTCAATATCGAAAACGATCTCAGGCTTATCACTTTGAACGTCGGCAATAAGGTTTTCGATACCTGCAATATTTTGCTTAGCAAGGTAACTCTTAAGCCGGTTACCCGTGGCTACAAGCGTATCAATATTATCACCGGCAATTTCAATACTAATATCCTTTTGTACCGGCGGACCGCTATTTTCCTGCGCCACAGCTATTTTTGCACCAGGAATTCCCTGTACTGCAGCGCGGATATTAGCCAATACCTTTTTGGTATCCTTACCATTACGTTTGCCAAATTCAACAAACGCCACAGTAACTTTACCTTTATTTTCATAGTCGCCCTGGTCTTCATCAGTCGGGTCGGTTACACCTTTGGTTACGTTTGAGATTACCGACGATACGATATCTTTATCCGGTTCAACAACCTGGGCAACACGTTTTTCTATCTGCCGGGTAACTTCATTAGTATACCCCTGATCGGTACCTATTGGCAGGGTAATATATACATAAGCAAAGTTAGGGTCGCCGGATGGGAAAAACTCCGGCGTTTTGCCGCGTACAGCCATAAAGAAGATAGCAAAAACGAACAAGCCAACGGTTCCCAGTAAAACTACAACCGGACGGTGTACCGCGCGCTCAAGCCATTTTGCATACCAGTTTTGAAATTTAGGCCATGCATTTTTCTGAAACCTGTCAATAACCCGCAACAGGAAGAAGTGATTGATCAGGTATAACACCATGATAAGCACAACCAGGTTACCCACACCAACGTTCATCAGGTAACCGATAACTGCAGCTATCGCCAAAAATATCATAGCCCTTTTTGTTGGCCTGTCAAACTTAGGGTTATCATGCTCACCGTCATGGTGAGGCCTCATAAAATCAACAGCAAATACCGGGTTAAAGATATAGGCCACCACCAATGATGCCAGTAAGGTAATGATCAGCGTTATAGGCAGGAAGAACATGAAATGGCCTATCAAACTATTCCAGAATGCCAAAGGTATAAAGGGGGCCAAAGTGGTCATCGTACCTGAAAACACAGGTAAAAACACTTCGCCGGCAGCCATTTTTGCTGCTTCCTTGATCGGAACCTTGCCGTTTGCAAAAATACGGTGGGTATTTTCAATAACCACAATTGCATCATCTACCACAATACCCAGTGCCAGCAGGAACGAGAACAATACGATCATATTTAAGGTGAAGCCGATTGCAGGCATCACCAAAAAGGCTATAAAACATGATAACGGTACCGACAAGGCCACGAAAATAGCGTTGGTTGTACCCATGAAAAACATCAGAATTACGGTAACCAATAAGAAACCGATAACGATGGTATTGATGAGGTCATTAAGCGTAGTGCGCGTTTTGTCTGATTGATCGCCGGTTACAACAATATCCAGGCCTTTAGGGAAAACTGTTTTCTGTTTCAGTTTGATCAACTCGTTGATCTTATCCGATGCCTCGATAAGATTCTCCCCTGCCCTTTTACTTACGTTAAGCGTAATTACATTTTTGAAGTTTGGATTATCATTGGTTTTTAACCTCGCGTAACTTTCCTGCTCCAGGAACGAATCTTTTACTTCGGCAATGTCCCTTAAATAAACAGCCTGGCCTTTAGGGTTACGGATAGCCATAGCAGCTACCTCGTCGGCATTTTTAAAGTCCTGCTTAATGTCTATTGCCCTGCGAACACCATCGGTTTTTACAGTACCTGCAGAAGAAAGAATGTTCTCATTACCAATGGCATTGGTGATATCAGTAAAACTGATCTGAGCAGCTGTCATCTTATTCAGGTCAACATTCACCTGGATCTCAGGAGTTAAGGCACCTACTTCATCTACCTTTGAAATTTCACGATATCCCTCAATTTCATCCTTCAAAATATCAGCGTATTCCTTCAGTTTTTTAAGGTCATAATTACCAGAAATATTGATATATAAAATAGGTAAATCGGCAACGTTAATATCTGATATAACAGGCTCTTTAAGGTTGTTATCATTTTGAGGCAAATCCTGTTTAGCTTTATCAACAGCATCCTTTACGTCAATTTTGGCATCCTTGATCTTCACATCAGCCTGAAATTCGGCAGTGATGATGGATACGTTTTGTACCGAATTTGAAGTAACCTTTTTAAGCCCCTTTAAGGATTTAAGCTGCTTTTCTATCTGACGCGTTACCAGGTTCTCAATATTTTGAGGCGACTGCCCGGCATAGGTTGTAGTTATAAAAACCTTCGATTGCGCTATATCCGGGAAGTTTTCTTTAGGCAGGTTATTATAGCTAACAAGGCCAAGCGCAGTGATCAAAAACATGAGCACATAAATGGCCGTTTTGTTATCAATGGCCCAGCTTGAAGGGCCAAATTCTTTTTTTACATCTTTCATAATGAACAGATCATTTGATTAATAACTAATTGGCCGACTGAACAACTTTGATCTTATCGCCATCCTCTATCTCTGTAGCACCTTCAACAACCAGCTGGTCGCCGGCCTTTAAGCCTGATAATATCTCTGTTTGGCCGCCATACGTAACACCTGATTTTACATTTACCTGTTTGGCTATACCGTTTTGGTTAACAAAAACATGGTCACCATTCTCTGATTTCTGTATAGCTTTAACTGGTACAGCTATCGTATGGCTTTTTGAGTAATCGGCTATTTTTAAAATAGCGGTCATATTAGGGCGAAGTGTGCTGCGTACCGGCAGTTTGATCTCTACACCAAAACTGCGCGATGTAGGGTCAATAGCTTTGGCTGCAAAAGTCACCTTGGTAACTAATGAATCTTTAGCATCCGGAATTAATATTTGAACGTTGTTACCGGTATTTACGCTGCTTGCATATGATTCAGGAACATCGGCCTTAACCTTTAAAATATCGGCATTAACTATACGGATGCCTGTTTGGCCCGGCGCGGCAACTTGCCCAAGCTTCAGGTCCATTTGATCGATAGTTCCGTTTATAGGCGAAACGATACGGAAAAAAGCTGATTGCTTTTTCAAAGCATCTAAAGCTTTTTTGCTGCTTTGCAATGCGGTTTGAGCCTGCAGATATTGTACTTCAGTACCAATTTTCTGATCCCACAGGTTTTTCTGGCGATCAAATAACTGTTGATTTAAACTTACCTGCGATTCGCTTTGCGCTATGTTTTGCTGCATAACGCTGTTATCAAGCTGTACCAATACCTGCCCTTTGCTTACATGCTGACCAGCCTTAACATAAATAGCAGTAATAGTGGCCTGCGTTTGCGGATAAGCGGTAACGTTGTCCTGCGCATCTATTTTACCCTGAATTTGTACATAGTTGGTAAAATTTCCGGTTTTTACTTCAGTGACACTTACATCAGTGCTTTTGGCCGAATCTGTAGTCCCCATTTCTGACTGCAGCTTATCAATTTTTGTATTCAGATCCGATTGCTGCTTTTTAAGGTCGGCCAGCTCTGTCTTTTTATCTTTAGGTTTACTTGAGCAGGCTGCCAGTAAAACCAGGAATGGTATGTATATAAATTTTTTCATTTTCATTGTTATATAGTGAGTTTAGCGTTGTTGTTATTATTTAATTCGTCCGTAAGCTTTATCAAGGTCAACTTTACTAACCAGGGCGTCATAAAGGCCTTGTATATATTTGTTATCTGCATCCTCAAGTGATGTTTGCGCCTGGGTAACTTCAATACTTGAGCCTACTCCCTGCTGATATTTTATTTTTGAAACACGTAATACTTCCTGTGCAAGTGTTTGGTTACGCTTTTGATTATTAAGCGATTGCAGGCCGTTTACAAATGTAATATGAGCCTGGTTGGCCTGCAGTTTTAATCCATTTTTTGCATTCGCCAAATCATTTTGTGATTTCAGTACAGCTATCTTGGATTGCCTGATCTGGTTTACACGCTGAAGGCCGCTAAATATTGGTACGTTTAAAGTTAGCCCAACGTAACTTGAAGGAAAATTCATTTTATACAGGCTGCTAAAATTATTGTTCTGGTATGACGAGGTATAAGCTGCATTGGCTTTAAGCGATGGCAGAGAAAGCGATTTTTGACGTTTTAAGTCCAGTTGCCTGAGATCTACAGCTGTTTCGGCTAAATTGTATTCGATGCGGTTATGGTAAAATGAGGTATCGGCAGCAAGATCGGCTGTATTATCATCCAGTTTAATGTCTTCAAGTTTATCTTTCAGACTAAGCGCATATTCAATTGGCATACCCATCTGAAATTTAAGTACCTGGTAATTTAAGGCCAGTAAACGAACTGTATTTTCACGGGTGGTAACTAAATTATTGTACTGAACAGTGATCCTGTCTACATCAATTTTTTCGACAAAGCCCTGCTTGTTTTGCTGAACTGTTTCATCCATCTGCTGCTTTAATTGGGCAATATTGGCATTCAACAATCTCAATTGCTCATTACTTACCAAAACCTGGTAATAAGCCTTAGTAACATTAACATTGGCCTCAATTTTTGAGCGGATATGACTGCGGATAGAAAGTTCTTTATACGTTTTTGATGCCTTTAAACCAACAAGGTAGCTGCCATCAAACAAAATCTGATCAGCATTTACACCAACGCTCGATTGATATTTAACACCAAACTGAACGGGAATAAAAGTACCAGCTGGCTGTCCGAAGATTTCTCCGGGCAATAACGTTGTCGGAATTTTCAGGTAATCCTGAAACGTTGCTGTTCCGTTTACCTGCGGTAAACCAATCCCGGTAGTTTCCTTAACTTTATATTCAGCACTCTTGATATCAAGTTTTGCGTTAATTACCGAATCCTGGTGTTCGTATGCATAATTGATACAGTCCTGAACCGTAAAACTGTAAGTTTGTGCGTTTGGCGCTGCCTCCTGCGCGTAGCTTTTAAAAGCTAAGGCGCAAAACACAGTTGCCGTAAAAAGTAAATATTTCATTATATATATTGTGGTTGAGTGATTTATTTAAACTGATACAAATTCATAACAGCTAATGACAACTATATGTCAGCAGCATGTTGTTCATTATTAATATTTTTATATTCGTTTAGCAACTTGTAACCCTCAATGGTACAAATGCCATAGTTAAAGTGATCTAAAAACTGAACCTGCACCTGCCAGGGGCTAAACTCCCTTACCGGGAATATAGATGTATTAAAGCCCAGTTCAACCTGGTTAACCCGCATCCGGGCTATAATACGTACATCAATATCTTTGCGGATGTACCCCTGCCCCATTCCCTTAATCAGTAGTTCTTCCATCTTCTGGATCAATATTTCGGCTTTAAACTTTTGAAAATCGTTCCAGGCTTCAGGATGATATTTTTGAAGATCGTGAATTACTATAGGGTTGATCCTTGAAAATATCTCTTCCGAACATTTGGTCATATTGATCATCTCTTCAATTACATTAGCTGATTTGCTGATGATATCATTCATCTGGTCCTCATCGTCCTTTAGCTTCTGTTTTGTAAGGGCTACAACCAGTTCATTTTTGTCCTTAAAAAATTGATAGATGGTTTTTTTTGACATACCAAGATGCCTGGCAATATCATCCATGGTGATACTCTTGATACCTGCAGTTAAAAACAGGTCTTCGGCTCCCTTTATAATTCTTTCAGTTTGACTCATTGACTTTCCGGGTCAAAACTAAGGAAACATTTTTTGAATAAAAAGTTTCCATTCATTTTTACTTTTTCATTACAAATACTTGTTCATTTTTAAAATCCGTTTAATTAATGCTTATTATTCAGGGGTTTATTTGCGAAGCTTTTAATCTGCCAACGGCACATCAAAAATGATTACCTTTGCAAAAATTTATTACCCACTCTCTTTTTAAAATATGACGCTTACTTCACTTTCAGCGATCTCGCCTATTGATGGCCGTTATAGAAACACCACAGCCGAACTTGCCGCATACTTTTCAGAATATGCACTTATCAAGTACCGTGTATTTGTTGAGATAGAATATTTCATTGCACTTGCCGAATACCCACTACCTCAGTTACAAGCATTTGATAAAAATCTATCAGAAAAGTTACGCGACATTTACAGAAATTTTTCGGAAGATGACGCTGAAGATGTTAAAGTGATTGAAAAAACGACAAACCACGACGTTAAAGCGGTTGAATATTTTATTAAAAAAGAGTTTGATAAATTAGGCCTGGAAGCATTCAAAGAATTTATCCATTTTGGCCTTACCTCGCAGGATATTAACAACACAGCCATTCCATATACTTTTAAACTGGCTTTAAATAACAGTTATTACCCCGCTATCAATAACCTGGTTAGTATACTTAAAACATTTGCTGCCGATTGGGAAAATATCCCATTGTTAGCGCACACCCATGGTCAGCCGGCTTCACCAACCCGTTTAGGTAAGGAGATCCTGGTTTTCGTGGAACGTTTGGAAGCACAACTGGAACTGCTGAAACCTATTCCAAACTCGGCTAAGTTTGGTGGTGCTACAGGTAATTTTAATGCCCATAATATTGCCTACCCAACTATCGACTGGAAAGCATTCGGCAATAATTTTGTGAATAATATTTTAGGTCTTAAACGCTCGCAATTCACTACCCAGATTGAGCACTACGACAACTTTGCGGCTCAATGCGATGCTTTAAAACGCATCAATAATATCCTGATCGATCTTGATCGTGATATGTGGACTTACATATCGATGAACTACTTCAAGCAAAAGATCAAAGCAGGCGAAGTTGGTTCATCGGCCATGCCGCACAAAGTTAACCCTATCGACTTTGAAAACTCTGAAGGTAACCTGGGCATCGCTAATGCTTTATTTGAGCACCTTGCGGCCAAATTACCGATATCAAGACTGCAGCGCGACCTTACCGACTCTACCGTTTTAAGGAATATCGGTGTGCCGTTTGCGCATACGCTTATCGCTATAAAATCAACTGTTAGAGGTTTAAACAAGCTTTTATTGAATACCGACGCCATCAATGCCGATCTGGAAGCTAACTGGCCGGTTGTTGCCGAAGCTATCCAAACCGTATTAAGGCGCGAAGCTTATCCTAACCCTTACGAGGCCCTGAAAGACCTTACCCGTACCAATCAGCAAATCAACGCCAACACAATAGCGGAGTTTGTTGATACTTTAAATGTAAGTGATGCTATTAAAGAGGAAATCAAAAAGATAACACCTTTAAACTATACAGGGATATAGATGTGCGGATGAGTAGATTTCAGATGTGCAAATTGATGAACAATTAAAGCATTAATAAATTTAAAATATCATTTGCATATCTGCACATTTGAAATCTGCACATCAAACCCGCACATCAAAGAAATGTCATAACAAAGTTTAGGGTCGTTTTTAATAAAAAAGGTAGCTAAATTTGTTAAATTAGATTGAATAAAAACACGAAACGATGAACATCAACGTATATACCGAATTAACGCCTAACCCGGCAACTATGAAATTCATAGTTAACAAACTGCTTATTAATGGCAGCGTTGACTTCCCTACTAAGGAAAGTGCCGAAAAATCACCCTTTGCAAAGGAGCTTTATAAGTTTTCATTTGTGAACGGCGTTTTCTTTGCCAGCAATTTTGTTACCATCACCAAAACCGAAGGCAGCGAGTGGGCAGATGTTGAGCCTATAATGAAAGAATTTGTTAAAGGCGCTATCGAATCAGAATTAAAGATCCAGTTAGAGGAAGAAGCTGAAGTTGGCAATTTTGAAGGTTCTGAAACTGAAGTTAAAATTCAACAGATCCTGCATGATTACGTTCGCCCGGCTGTTGAGCAGGATGGCGGCGCTATCTCTTATCGTTCATTTAACGAAGGTGTGGTAACTGTTGAGCTTCGCGGTTCATGCAGTGGCTGCCCTTCATCTACCGTAACCCTCAAAGCCGGTATCGAAAACCTCCTTAAACGTATGGTGCCTGAAGTTACCGAAGTGGTTTCTGAAGCGTTATAATATTATTGACAAGGTCGCCCCTATAGCTTCCTAAAAAGCCTCTCATGAAAATGGGGGGCTTTTGATTTAGTAGATAATTTTGATAAAAATTAAAAATAAATGATCCCTAATAGATATTTCCCTTATTTGTTTACGAAAACAGGATTACTCTAATTAAATCGATAAACAAAAGATTACAGAAAGAATTAAAGACATAATGCCTTATCAGGAAAAACGATACACATTTATAAATCTTAATAATTAAATCGAGCGACGAAATGGTGATGCGAAATAGATGTTGGTTTTCTTTCTTTGCGGTATTACGTTGAAAAATTCAAACTCAATATAAAAACATCATCTCCGTATTTTAATAAATAATCATTCCTTGATCCATTCTCAAATTTAAGCTCAAAAACGTCAAAAGATCGTACTCCCCAAATAGACCATATCGAAAATAAAATTCTGTTTCTCATAATCCCTAACCATTCTTTATCAACATCCGGCTTCACGCGTTCAAGAGGTGATCCTATTTGTTCCAGTAATCCTTTCAATATATCAAACCCCTCTTGTTCGGTGGAAAGTAATACCTTTTTATAGTACTGAGGGGCGCCATTAACAGATAAATAATATGGCAAAGTTCCACGACTCTTAAATGAACCAAATTCATATTCCCAACTTATATAATCCTCACACAAAGTATCATACTCAGAAGCAATTTTCAAGTAATTATTTATTTGATTAACCTTGTAGTTAACATCATAAGCCGCTTTAAACCGGTTGGGAATAAAAGATAAATTAAACTTTTCAAACCCCTTCATAAACTGGGTGGAAAACCATATTTCGTCCCATTCCAAATACGGTTCTCCATGCAAGCTAAAAAAATTTTTCCAAAGCCACTCTTCGGGAGCAAGTTGCCCATTCTCTTCTACCCAAAAATCCGGGATTGAGTAATCGCTGATCTCAAACATATCTTTTGAAAGTACTCCTACCTCATTTGATTCGTCGAGAAAACAATATTGATTATTGTCAATTCCTAATACCAAATATTCCTGATCGGGGCGAGAACTATAGGGAAATCCATACCCATCAGACATCGGAAAAGTTTTGAATTTAATCTTCATTTGGGAGCGGAATTTAGGATACGCCTAAAAATGATATAAGTGTCAGAAAGCTTAAAAACGAATCCAATCAACTTTAAGATGATTTTGAATAAATGCCTATTTAAAAATACTTCCCTATCACCTGCAGCATCTCCCCTGTTATCTTTCCATTAGTAGCCAATAATTCACGGGTATCCAACACTTCAGAGCCACCTTTAAAGTTCACTACCTCACCTCCGGCTTGTTTTACAATTACGATACCGGCGGCAACATCCCATGCATTAAGGTTATACTCATAAAAAGCATCAAAACGACCACAAGCGGTATAAGCGAGATCGACAGCGGCCGAGCCTAAACGACGCAGACCGTGGCTGCTACGCATCAGTTCGGTAAATAACTCGATATAAGCGGCTTGTTTGGTAAAATCATAATACGGGAAACCAGTTGCCAGTAAGCTGGTGCCTACTGTGTTATTTTTACTTACGCTGATCTCTTTGCCGTTCAGGTATGCGGGCGCATCCTTCCAGGCGTAAAAGCATTCATCAAGGTTTATTTCATATACCACGCCGGCAATCAGTTCATCATATTCTTTTAAAGCGATACTTACCGAAAAAGCGGGCACACCATGGATAAAATTGGTAGTACCATCAAGCGGGTCGATGATCCAGTTGTAACGCTCGCCTATTTTGGTGGTTGTTTTTTCTTCGGTGATGAAACCGGCTTCGGGTAAAATTTTGCTCAGGCCTTTTACAATAGTTTCTTCGGCGGTTTTATCAACGTACGATACCATATCGTTGAGGCCTTTATATTCTATCCTGTCAGGATCAAATGCTTTACGCTCCTGCCTGATGAAATCACCTGCCTGTTTTGAAACTTCAATTAACTGGTTTATGATGTTCGCTGTTTGCATGGTTCCGTTTTAATGATAGGCTGAATGAAAAAACTTTATGGATAAAAAAGCTCGCAAAAAACAGGCTCAACGCTGCTGAGATCCGTGCTACCGTAGGGTTAAAGCTGCAAGCCTGGATCAATATTTTTACTACAGATAGATTGGCAAAAAAACCGATAATGGCCACCGTTACAAAACGAAAAAACTGCTTGCGCGGTGCCGACTTAGATTCATTGAACACCATGTACCGGGTAATTAAAAAATTAACCAAAACCCCCATAAAAAACGACAACGCCAACGAAACGGTATAATTACGAACAGTAAGCCCGAAAATGTGGTAAGTGTGCTGGGTAAGCAGGTTGTGATAAAAGAGATAAAATGCCGAAACATCTACTAAAAAACCTGCACCGGCCGAAAGCACAAATCTGAATACCTGGTTATTGATTAATTTGCCTTTTGATTTGTTATCAGCCATTTGTAGTGCCCAGCGCTTTCTTTTCTTTGTTTAGTCCGGTTACGATCAATGCAGCGCCCCCCAAAACCATGATTATTGAAATCAGCTCGGCCTGGGTAAATGAAACACCTGCAACAACATACTTGGTATTAACCCTGATGAGCTCGATAAAGAAACGCTCAAAGCCTGCTAATATCATATACACACCAAACAAAACGCCCGGAGCTTTAAAATTGTGCCTTATTTTCCATAATACAAAGAACAGTAATAAACAAATTACACTCTCGTAAAATGAAGTCGGATAAACCGGGTACTGCAATTCATGGCAAAATTTGCCCATACAATTCACCATCTGTACCCCCTCATCATTCACATTATGCGGAAATTTAAAACTCCACATCCAATCAGGTGCCCAGCTTAACCAATGTGGCTTGGGTGCAAGATTAACAATACCCCAATCACCATCACCACTCATTTGACAGCCTATACGGCCTAAGGCATAAGCCAGCATCATACCGGGGCCGCCAATGTCAAGCATATTCAGCGGTTTAATGCCGTGTTTGTTGGCAATATAAAGTACAGCTGCGCCACCGCATATCAGGCCACCATAAAAGGTTAAGCCGCTAAACCCTATTAGCATTCCAACAGGGTCTTTCATAAAATCGCCCCAGTTTTCCAGCGCATTGAACAGCTTTGCACCGGCAAAGCCAAATACTGCAGCCCATAATAATATGCTTCCTAACAACTCGTCGGGGTGTGCATCAACATCTTTTATTTCGGGTTTATCACGACGTTGTTTTTGAGCTTCATGCCACGCCCAGTATGCAAAAGCACCTGCACCGAGTATACCGCCTATCCAATTACCTCGTAAGGATAATAAAAAATCCTGAGGACTATCTATAAGAGCCTGATAATTAAGGATACAATCAATTACCTTGTAGCCTAAAACAAAACCGAAAACACCGTTGCCTATAAGTTCGGTATTTGAGGCGGGTAACCCTATGGTAATTCGCTTTTTAAAAGTATGAATAACGCCCAACGCTTCCTTACGTTTAAATTCCTGGCCAAAAGCCCAGTAGCCGCCCACAAAAGCTATCGCCACAAAAAAGCCAAAAGTTTGGATAGGCAAAGGAAGATTAAAACCAAAAAGATATTTTAATAACGATGTGAGCGTTGGAAACATAGGTTATATTTTAGGGCGAATATAGAATTTAATGCACTAATATTTCTTCGCCTTCTGTTATTTCAACATCACCGTCAGGTGAAATATTTGTTAGATGTACCGTTTTTAATTCGTTAACCAGCACAGGATCATACTTGGTGCGTACCTTTACATAGTTACGCGTAAAGCCGTGCATAAAGCCGTCTTTTATATCCCCCTCAAATAAAACCTCTTCATTTTTACCAAGTTGACTTTCGTAAAAAGCACGGCGCTTTTTGTCGGACAGGATGTGCAGCATTTTGCTCCGCTCACCGCGTGCCGAGCCGGGAACAGCGCCCGTCATCTGAGCGGCCAGGGTATTTTCCCTTTCCGAATAGGTGAATACGTGCAGGTATGATATATTAAGTTCGTTCAGGAAATTATAAGTATCAATAAAATCTTCCCTTGTTTCGCCGGGGAACCCAACAATGACATCCACACCGATACAGCAATCGGGCATCAGTTCTTTTATTTTGGTAACGCGGTCAACATAAAGATCGCGTTTGTACCGGCGGCGCATCAACCCGAGGATCTTGTCCGAACCTGATTGCAGCGGGATATGAAAATGCGGTACAAAACGTTTTGAGGCAGCTACAAAAGCAATGATCTCGTCGGTGAGCAAGTTTGGCTCGATAGAAGAGATCCTGAAACGATCAATACCTTCCACCTCATCCAGCGCTTTAACCAAATCGAAAAACTTATCCTCGCGTTTGCCGTTACGGATCCCGAAATCGCCAAGGTTTACACCGGTAAGTACAATTTCTTTTACGCCTGATTCTGCAATTTGCTTAGCCTGCGCTACCACATTTTCGATGGTATCGCTCCTGCTTGCGCCGCGGGCCAGCGGAATTGTACAAAAGGTACATAAATAATCGCAGCCATCCTGTACTTTCAGGAAAGTACGGGTACGATCACCAAAGGAATATGCAGGGACAAACTCATTAGCTTCAGACACCGGCTGATTAAGTACCAGCGCCTTTGGCCTTTTGGTTAAGTCGGTAATATGATCAATGATCTGGAATTTCTCGGCAGCGCCAAGCACCATGTCAACACCGGGGATTTCGGCAATCTCCTGTGGTTTTAGCTGTGCATAGCAACCAACTATGGTTACGTAGGCATTGGGTGAAATTTTAAGCGCCTCTTTAACTATCTTCTTACACTTTTTATCGGCATTATCAGTTACCGAGCAGGTATTGATCACAAAAACATCCGGTGTTTCGGTAAAATTCACCGTATCATAACCGGCCTGGTTAAACAGCCGACCAATGGATGAGGTCTCTGAATAATTCAGCTTGCAGCCTAAAGTGTAAAAAGCGACTTTCTTGTTCATTTCAATCGGCAAAGATAGTGTTTTTTAAAGAAATGCCTATTTCTGTAATTTACTACCGCGGTAAAACAATTGTAAAATTGTGGGCGTTTCAAAATCTTGGATTTTTATAATATTGGTAATTTGCCTACTTTCATTGCGGATAAAACTTAAATCCTAAACCAGCAATATCATGATTGTATACGGTATCAAAGCCAAACTCCTAAAGGCTGAAATAACAAGCGACAACTGCCCAAACTGCAATGCGGCCAACAATATACAGATGAATGTATTTCAACGCTGGGCGCATATTTTCTGGATCCCGTTTTTCCCGATTGGCAAAACCGGCGTTTCGCAGTGCCTGAATTGTAAGCAGGTGTTAAAAGTTAAGGAAATGCCGGCGTCGCTTAAATTAAGCTATGATAACGTAAAAGCCCAAACCACCATCCCCATCTGGACATTTGCCGGCTGCTTTTTGATCGTTATTGGTTCGATATTTTTTTATATCAGCGAAAAGCAGAAGACTAAAAAAGTAAACCAATGGGTTTTATCACCACAGAAAAACGATATTTTTCACATCAAACTTAAAAACGATCACTATACCCTTTACAGGGTAAATAAGGTATCAGGCGATTCGGTTTACCTGGCCATGAATAAATACGAGGTTGACCGCGAAGACGGGCTTGACGATATTGCAGCCAAGGGAGATACAGCCTATGATAATGCACAGGAAGGCATAGCCAAACCATTCCTTGTAGAAATGGCGAAAGAGGGAACTATTCTGGATATTGAACGGAAGTAAAAAGCTATGACTGCCACACCCCGCTCCTATTGGTTTACCAAGTTTTTTGAATGTCTGTATCTGGTTGTGGCTATTTTTGATAGCTTAACGATGGTGTTGGGCCCATTATTTTACAAGCTGTTTAATTCCTTTGGTGATATTTCCTTCGCCATGTTTTTTACCTGGGGTATTATCGGGATGTGCATCCTGTCGGTGTCATATTCCACTTATTGGCATCAAAAAAGTAAAAATGAAGGCCTTAATTCCGGAATAAGGCACGCTTTTTTGCGGGGCGCTATGCGATATTTTCTTGCCTATGAAGTGTCAGCCTATGGTTTTGCCAAAATCCTTAAAACACAGTTTGCGCACGTTTACATGAGGGATAATACCCCTGTGGGCAAATTAAGCGGCTTCGACCTTACCTGGAACTATTTTGGCCACTCTTATACTTTCGCCGTTTTACTTGGTTTACTTCAGATTATTGGCGGCGTTATGTTTTTGTTCAGGCGTACCACTTTGCTGGGCACCTGCATATTATTACCCGTAATGTTAAACATTGTACTGATCAATGTATTTTATGATATAGACACGGGGGCATTTATAAACTCAATTATCATAACCACCGGTCTGTTGTACCTTTTACTACTACGATGGCCTGATATTAAACCTGTTTTATTAAAAAAGGTAGAAACACCACTTATAAGGTTAAGTTTTGTAAAACCGGTTTTAAAACTTCTGATGATCGGCCTTGCCTTTTATAGCATTTACGGCTATGTAGTTGCCATGCCACCATCAACCTATACAGGAAAATGGAAAATCCAGGAATTTATTCGAAACGGCAAAATCGTTGGCGAAAATGATTGGATGAACGGTGCGCAAAACTGGTGCTATATTTATATAGAAGACGGCGGACGAATTGCATTATGTGCCAACCCATATATTTTTGAGCCTAACCGAGCCTGGTTCGGTAAATACATGTATCTCCCAGACAAAAAAACATTCAACATAGTTTTTGATGGCGGCACAAACAACGATACCACAAGGGTGAAGGTAAGCAACTACAATGGCAAGCAAATGCAATGGGATACCAAAGTGTATGATGACACCTTAAAGTTGAAACTGATTAAGGAATAAATAATTATCAGATGATCAGTCGTGTTGCTGATCTCAATCAAAGTATAACCCAAAGCAACCGCTTGTTTATTAACTGCGTAATGCCAACATATGCCGATTATAACTGAAAACGGCCGCATGTATGTTTATAGCAAACCTTTTCCGCGTTAAAAATAATACTGAACGAATTTACGGATTAGATATACTTAGAGCCGTTGCTATACTTTTCGTTTTAAACGTACATAGCGCCCTGTTTTTCAATAAAAACTCATTGGCCTACAGGTTATTAACTTCATTCAACCTTGATGGGGTTACTTTGTTTTTTGTATTGAGCGGCTTCCTGATTGGAGGCTTATTAATCAGGCAGTTCAATATGCCCAATATTACATTTTATACACTTCTCAGTTTTTGGCTGCGCCGATGGTTTCGCACCTTACCTGCCTATTTTCTTGTATTGCTTATTTTGCTAATTTTAGGTTTCTGCACAAAACAACTACTTCCCGAAACCAGCGTTAAAGGATATTTCTTTTTCCTTGCAAATTTCAACAAGCCCATGCCCAATTACCTGTTTCCCGAATCATGGTCACTGGCGGTTGAAGAGTGGTTTTATATACTTGTGCCCGCTGCTGTTTTCATTTCGATAACTGTTTTTAAAATCAACGTACGCTATGTTGTTTTCATTTTGGCCTTCACACTAATATTGGGTATTACAGCTTTCAGATATTATCGCTTTACCTGCTGGCCGGCGCACCTGCTAAATGGAGAGGTAATTGATCTGTTTTTCAGAAAGCAGGTAAGTACGAGGTTGGATTGTATTATGTATGGTGTACTCGGATCTTATATCGCTTACTATCACACTAATGCCTGGAAACGTTATCCTAATACGTTATTTATTATAGGTGTTTGCTTACTGTACCTGCATTATGTCCAATACATTTTCGGCTACTTTGGCCTGCTATATTCGTGTGTATTTGCCTACAGCGTTCCGCCTTTAGGAGTATTATGCCTTTTACCCAGGCTTACACTTATCAAAACCGGAAAAGGCATGTTATATAAATCGATAACTTTAATAAGTATAATTTCCTATTCGCTTTACCTGCTTAATTATTCTCTTGTCAGAGAATACCTCATTGAGGATCTTCTTAATCCTCATCTTAGTACCTTACTTACTGTCAGGGCGCTCAAAATAACAGATTACACAATCTTTTGGATCTTTACCGTTGCCGGGGGAATACTGTTTTATAAATATTTTGAACAGCCAATGACGCTATTAAGAGAGCGGGGTACACCCTTGCATAAAACTTCAATCGTTAAAAAATAAATTATTTTATTGATCACACATTCCCCCAGCCCAAAGCCAATACATCGGCAATATGCATGGTTTGGATAGGAAGATTATTTTTGTCGATATACCCCTGCATGTGCATTAAACATGATGAATCGGTAGATATAATATATTCGGCACCTGCATCAAGGGCGTTGTTCACTTTTTGCTGGGCCATTGCAGTTGAGATGCCATCAAACTTAACAGCAAAAGTGCCGCCAAAACCACAGCAGGTTTCGCCGTCTTTCAGATCAAGCAATTCAAGACCGAGTACTTTGGAGAGCAATTGGCGAGGCTCTTCTTTTATTTTGCATTCGCGCAAACCGGCACAGCTATCGTGATAAACCGCTTTGCCATCAAGCTCGGCACCGAAATAGTCAAACTCCAGGATATTTACCAGAAAGTCTGATAGCTCATAAATATTTCCTTGTATAGCCCGGCATTTATTGTGCACTGCTGTGTTGGTAAACAGATCGTTGTAATAATTTTTCACCATTCCGGTACAAGATGCCGAGGGTGAAACAATAACGCTATCTTCCGAAAAATCGCTTAAAAATTTACTCCCAACTTCTTTGGCATCATCCCAAAAACCGGCATTAAAAGCCGGCTGGCCGCAACAGGTTTGCGCCGGGTTGTAACTAACCTTGCAGCCAGCTTTCTCCAGCAGCTTTACTGTATTAAAAGCTGTCGCAGGAAACAACTGATCTATAAAACAGGGTATGAACAACTCAACCTTCATCGGCACAAAATAGTTAACGGTTGCTAAAATCCGAATTTTTATTAATGTTTTGTTCAGTCTTCAGCAAAGAAAACAATAAAATCAAGCCGACAATAAAGAATACGCCCAATACTAAAACCGAATTTCGCGGGCTGCCGGTTATCTCTTCAAAAAAACCAAAGCTAAATACCCCACCTACTATGGCCAACTTTTCGGTAACATCATAAAAGCTGAAAAAAGATGCCGTATCAGGAATATTTTCGGGCAGATATTTAGAATAGGTTGAGCGCGACATAGATTGAATACCGCCCATAACTAACCCTACAACCACTGCTATAATATAAAATTGTGTTTGTGTATAGGTAAAATATGCAGCAACACAAACCGCTATCCAAAGGATCACCACTGCTATCAAAACCCGCACGTTACCATATTTTCCCGAAAGGCGCGACATCAAAGTTGCCCCCAAAATAGCCACCAATTGTATAATTAAAATAATAGTGATCAGCTGCGGGGTTTCCATTTTCAACTCCTTTGCTGCAAAACCTGTGGCCACCAACATAATGGTTTGTACACCCATTGAATAGAAAAAGAACGATGGCAAAAACCTTTTTAGCAACGGCATTTCCTTAACCTTTTTCCAAACGTGGCCCAACTCAACAAAACCACCTTTTATAATATTGTGGTTGTGGCTTTGTGCGTTGGGGCTGCCTTTAGGCAATACACTGAACGGAATTATAGCGAAACCTATCCACCATAAACCCACCAGCAAAAACGATAAGCGGGGTGCAAAAGTTTTATCAACAATGCCAAACCACTCCCCCTTCAGCACAAATAAAAAGCAAATAAGTTGTAACAGTACGCTGCCAATATAGCCATAGGTAAAGCCTTTGGCACTCACATTGTCCTGCATATCAACCGTGGCAATTTCGGGCAGGTATGAATTGTAAAAAACAAAGCCGCCGCTATAGCCAATAGCTGCCAGTGCAAAGCAGATGATCCCCATCTCCAGGTGGTCTTTATCAAAATTGAACAGTGCACAACATGCCGCAGACCCAAGCAGCGTAAAAAACATCATGAAGATCTTTTTATTGCCTTTGTAATCGGCTATAGACGATAATATGGGCAACAGCAGTACCATCACGAGGTAAGCTGCTGATAAAGCGTAATCTGAAAGTGCTGTATTTACAAAGCTTTTCCCGAAAAAGTTTACCCTGTCACCATTAGCATGATTGGTAGTTATGGCAACATAGTAGGCCGGAAAAATAGTTGAAGTGATAACCAGGTTATACGCAGAATTGGCCCAATCAAAGAAAGCCCAGGCCCTAATGGTTTTTTTGTTGTTTTTGTTTTCCATTTGCTCACTAAATGTATGCAAATTTTAGAAACTCCAAAAAATGTCTGTAAACAAGCAGATTGAAAAAACGAAGGATGAGATATTTTCACACAAACTTTTACGTATTAATGAAATGATATGCTTCTGGTGGAAAACAATCCAGCTTCCAGCATCATAAAAAAGGCTTCCCATTTCGGAAAGCCTTTGGTTGCTTTTATAGTAGATTTAACTTCTGTCATAAAATGCTGGCGGTTCAATTCCTAAAGAACGGAGATAAACATAAGCCTGGCCACGGTGATGAATTTCATTATCGATAATATATTGGATAATGCTATTGGCAACGCCTTCGTATTGCCCAAAGGCCAGCACTGTTTCCTGAAAACGTTTGGCCGGAATCTGTGCCCAATAGGTGGTGATGGCTTCAGTAGCATCGTCCCATAACCTTAAAAGATCATTTTTGGAGTGCGCCTCAATTTTCCCGGTATGATGGTCAAGTCCTGCTATTGGCGTCCAATCGTTACTTACAAGTCCTTTAACGCCCGGGCTGCTCATGCTGATGATCTCTTTCACCATTTCAGAAAATGGACGCATCCCGCCTATCGAATAGTTAAAAAGTGCTTCCTGCGGGAAAGCCTCAATGAGCCTGCGTGTTACACGGCGCTGACCAAGCCAGCTTTGTAAAAATTGATCGGGTGTATAAACAGACGCTGCTGTAGTTGCTGTTGGCTGTTGAATTGTGTTGGTTTCCATTGTATTGCAGTTTTGTTTTTGATTACAATACAAAGTAACCACCGGCTAATGACAGCCCTATGTCAGCAGGAAAAATAAAAAATTAACTATTCGTGTTTTGGATAAATTCAACTACCTGTTGCTGCTCATAATGTGAAAGTGAGCCTTCCGAATAGTGCCATTTCGAAGTAATTTCGCCCTCAAACCTGATCTGTCCTAAATAGTCGGGATTTTTCTTATCATCAAGTAATGGCTTGCTTTCGCCAATTTCAGGAGCTATTTCCTGGATCTCAAAAAGAACAGCTTCACCATCATTGCCACCCTTGTAAAGCTTGTACAAACCGGTAGCATTTAACTGATGATCTGTTGATTGATGAAGTACCGGCTCAATAATAATATTTCGTTGAGTGCCGTTGTCGCCGGTTACATTGTGGTTTACTGTGTGGATCATGGCTTATGCTTTTATTATTGATATTACAAGTATGCCGTGAAATTGTTTATACCGAAACAGTAGCAGTCTGTTTCACAACTTTATTTTCTGCAACCAATAAAACTATCAGCAAAATCAGGCCTACAGCAAAAAAACAATCTAACGCCAGGGCCGAATCACGCATTTCATGGGTCATAGATTCAACAAAGCCAAAACAGAATAAACCAACTACGATGGATAATTTTTCTGTAACATCATAAAAGCTAAAGTACGATGCAGTATCGGGAATATTTTCGGGCAGGTACTTGGAGTAAGTTGAACGGGATAACGATTGCACCCCTCCCATTACAACGCCAACAACAACGGCAGCTATTGCAAATTGCCATTCATTGGTTACAAAATACACGCTGCAACAAACCATTGTCCAAACGGCCACCAGGCCAACCAGCGCTTTAGTGTTACCATATTTTGCTGATGCCTTGGATGCTATTACTGCGCCTAATACAGCAACAACCTGTATTATCAGGATAATGGTGATCAGATCATCGTCAGGCATGTGAAGCTCCTTCGCAGCAAAGTTGGCGGCTACCAGCATAATGGTTTGCACCCCTACCGAATAGAAAAAGAAAGCTGAAAGAAAACGTTTTAACAAGGGCATCTTTTTGATTTTACCAAATACCTTTGCCAGTTCCTTAAAACCACCCGTTAACACATTATAATTATGAGAGCCCGCATTTGGCGTACCTTTGGGTAAAATGCGGAAAGCAATAAAGCTAAACCCTATCCACCAAAAAAACACGATCAGGAAAGAGATCCGCGCAGGCAGGTAATTAACTTCCTTAATGCCAAAGTATTCGGGTTTTAATACCACTAAAAAGCAAATTAACTGAACTACAATACTGCCTACATAGCCGTAAATAAATCCTTTGGCGCTTACGGCGTCCTGCTGATCAACGGTTGCTATCTGGGGCAGGTACGAATTGTAAAACACAAACCCTCCGCAATACCCTATAGAGGCCAAACCAAAACAGATCATCGGTATTTCGAGCGGGCTCTCCTGCCTGAAAAAATACAGGCCGGCACAAGCCAAACTTCCAAGCCATGTAAATAATTGCAGATAAAGGCGCTTGTTTCCCCGGTAATCGGCAATGGAAGTAAGTATGGGCAGCAGCACCGCTACAATCAGGTATGATAAACCAAGTATATAATTGGACAATACTGTATTAACATACTTATGGCCGAAAAAGCTGACGATATCTGTCTTTTGCGGATTGTTAGTAGTTACGTAAACAAAATAAGCAGGAAATATGGTTGAAGTAATTACCATATTATATGATTGATTGGCCCAGTCGAACATGCACCAGGCCCAAATGGTTTTCTTGTTATTTTTTGCTTCCATTGCGGGTTTAAAAGTATGGAAATTTAGGGGAAGCCTGATTTACAGCAAAAAAATAAATTACATCATGCTATCAGCGACCTGAATTTATCCTCGGGTGAGCCATGTCATACTTTAGCCTGTAGTAAATAAAAACAAAAGTCACTATCAACGTAAGAATTATAATAAAAACACTCTTGTTAAACTGTTTTTCTTTTTCCGGAGTATCTACCGAAATTTTGTATTCCCATTCAATCCCATATTTAACATTCAACCGGCTTGCAATATATTCAACCAGCTTATAACATTCCGTTTTACGTAAGTCGTTTATTTCTTCAAATGCACTAAAACTGCAAAATAAAGTGATTTCATTTTCATTTTTAATAAAGATTTCCGAGAATGTATTTAAACCGCGGGAGCTCCCCTGATCGACGGTAATTAACACCTTACTATTTTCATCAATTACAATAGTTCTGGAAATCTTTTTATCGGCGTACGAGATATCCCTGACATTAAATTGTAGTTTCTTTTCAAAATCAAGCGATGAATAATAAGGAGTGATAAATAAAATATCTGGCACTTCTTCTCTTAAATATATCCCCGCAAACCTTGTGATCATGCGGCTAAAGTAAAAAACATAGTTTAGCTTTATTTTGATTTATTGTAGTTTTATTGATCCGTTAATCACTTCACCATGTTCAACTACCTTCATTTTACAAACCAATTCGGCTCCTATATATATGATGATAATTTCCAGGCTTTTTTAGCAGATACATTTACCGATCTCAGTCCCTACGATATTTTGAAAAGCGATTATATGCGATCTGAATTATTGCATGTTGATTTGGGCTTCAGCAACGATGATGCGGTTATTGATGAAGATGAACTCATAGTTTTAGAGCCAGGTCAGCCGATATTCTCCCATATGAATATTTATCCTAACCCGGGTATGCAATATGTGCTGCCCTTTGAGATTGCATTTACTGATACCCGTAATGAAGTTTTTAAAAAAGCAGGTGAACCTACGCAAACTAAACATGGCGATTCGCCGGTATTGGATAAACCTTTCCTGATTGACCATTACAAAATAGATAATCTTGTATTAAGTATTGATTACGATCCGCAGGACGAACATATTAATTTTATACAGATCAGGGATAATAACCTTGTGGCACATTTGAAATTGTAAAGCTCCACACTAATTCTTCTAATTAATTCGAATTACACGAATTTGATTGGGAAATAAATTCGTGTAATTCGATTCAATTGTGTTGAATTTGCAAAGTATTCATGGAATAACTCAATCGAATATCTCCGGCAGATGCTTATAGTTGCCTTTCACAGTCGCCAAAACCTCATCAAACTTACCACCAAGCATCATTTTAGTCATGGAAACGGCCATACCTTTAACCATTTTAAGTTCGATATGCGGCGGCATGGCGAGGGCGGTTCCATCGGTGTAAACATTCACCAAAACGGGGCCAGCATGTGCAAAGGCTTCAGCGATGCCCTGTTCAAGGTCCTGCGGATCATTAATGGTGATCCCCTTTATCCCCATTGATTCGGCAACCATGGTAAAATCGGGATTGTGCATATCAACTTCAAAATCGGGCAACCCCATTACTTCCATTTCCAGCTTTACCATGCCAAGGGCCCTGTTGTTAAATACAATGATCTTTATTGGCAGGTTATATTGCTTGATGGTTGCCAGATCGCCCAGCAACATAGAGATTCCGCCATCGCCGCACATAGCCACTACCTGCCTTTCGGGGCAAGCCAACGCAGCGCCTATAGCATGCGGCATAGCATTGGCCATGGACCCGTGAACAAATGAGCCAATCATGGAACGCCGGCCATTGGCACTAATGTGCCGGGCACTCCAAACATTACACATCCCGGTATCACAGGTAAAAATAGCATCATCCGACGCATTTTCATTTACGATAGCAGCTAAAGCCTCTGGATGGATAGCATCATGCTTGCCATAATCTTTTATATAAGCTTGCTGCTGCTCTTTAACTTTGGCATGTACATGCAGTTGTGCGTCTAAAAAGCTCCTGTCGGTTTTTTCCTTTAGTAAAGGGATCAAAGCTTTTAAGGTAGATTTAATATCGCCATAAAGCCCCATTTTCAGTTTCGCCCGCCGACCAAGATTTTCAGGCTTGATATCAATCTGTACTATTTTTTTATCCTGCGGATAAAAAGGGGTATAAGGAAAATCAGTACCCAGAAGAATAACCAGGTCACTTTCGTGCATGCTATGATAAGCGGCAGGCAAACCGAGCAAGCCGGTCATGCCAACCTCATAAGGGTTATCATGCTCCAAAAACATTTTACCCCTAAACGAATAACCGACCGGAGCTTTGATCAATGCTGCCAGCTCAACTACCTCATCGTGGGCATCGGCACAACCAATGCCCCCAAAAATGCAAACCTTAGGGTAACGATTGATCAAATCGGCCAGCTTCACCAATTCTTCCCATACCGGGGTAATATTAGCCTTGCAAAAAAAGTTATTTACCGACGAATCGATTTCAATAGCATCCTCCCCTGCCACATCACCCGGCAAACCTAACACACCAACTCCCTTGCGCTGAATAGCGGTTTGTATTGCTGCCTGCGTCATCCGGGGCACTTGTTTGCTATTAGCTGCAACCTGGTTATAGTAACTACAGTCGTCAAAAAGCTTAATAACATTGGTTTCCTGGAAATAGTTACTGCCAAACTCCTTTGTAGCGCAAGTAGATGCTATTGCTAAAACCGGTGCGCCGGAACGATGAGCATCGTAAAGACCGTTCACCAGGTGCACGTGCCCCGGGCCACTGCTGCCAGCACAGCAAGCAAGTCCGCTTAATTGTGCATCGGCAGAGGCCGCAAAAGCACCGGCTTCTTCGTTACGCACATGGATCCATTTTAATTCGGGGGTTCTGCGCACCGCATCATTAAGTTCATTCAAACTATCGCCGGTAATGGCGTAAATGCGTTTTATGCCCGACTGTATCAGCATTTCTACAAGCTGCTCGGCTACTTTTTTTGACATGTTTATTTATTTAGGGTTAGTGATGTTGTGTTTTATAGTGATAACACCAAACACATGCCATTTGTTAAGAAATTAACAGTCAAATATTTGCAATAACAAAATTTTCAAAGCTTTTGATATTTCGTGATTTCCGCACTAAAAATTTGATATATCAAGAGTTTTGGGGCACGAACGCAACTGGTAACCTGGCTTAAACATTAAATCAGAAGCACAGGATTTAATAATAACCAATAAAAGTTCCGTCCTTTATTGCCTGCTTAAACTAATTACTGATAAACCAGCGGGCGGCAGCCTTTTGAAGTTCGTCAAAATCAGTATCAGTGTCAGAAGCCCATGCGACAATACCATCAGGGCGTATCAGTAAAGTGTTTAAACCAAATTGTTCGTTTGCTTTGCCCGAAACATATTTCAGTTGATCACGATATTGTGCTGTCAAAGTTTCAACGGCTGCATTCGTGCCAAAGTCAAGCAATATCCCACAGCCATCGCGCATTAATTCGTTCATCCTCGTGCCGTCTTCGAACTCAAAATCCGGAACGCTGCGGCCTGTTAAAGGATGGCCGCCGCCGATGTTGTAATGAGTATTAACACCCCATACCCTACCAGCAATATAAGTGGCTCCATCACGTGTATTTAAAAGGTCATGTACGATGGCATAAAGTGCCTGGGAATGCGGATCTGGTTTCATGATCAAAGCCTGCGCCCGCGACCAATTCAAAACCTGCTCGCCAATTGGATGTCGTTCGGCATAATAGCTTTCCAGCAATCCATGCGGAGCGTTGTTTTGGATGGTTGCCGCAAGTTTCCAACCCAGGTTCATGGCATCACCCAGCCCAAGATTAAGTCCCTGCCCGCCCAGCGGGGCATGAATATGCGCGGCATCGCCAGCTAAAAGCACCCGCCCCTTGCGATAGGTTGTGGCTTGCCGGGCCCTGTCTGTCCAGGTAGTTGCGATATGCAGGGCATTGATTGTAACGTCGGTATCCGAGATTCTGCGCAGTACCTCCTGCACATGTTCAAGTGTAACCGGCTTTCCCAAACTATGGAATGCCCCACCGTCAAAATCCTGTATTGCAAGGTAACCTGGCTGCGATTGCAGATACATGCCCCGTGGTGTCACATTGCGGCCGGGCTCAAGCTTCTCTGGGTCTGCTATCTCAACCTTGGCAGAGTAACCGGTAAATTCAGGTTCGGTACCGGCAAATTCAAAACCGCCAGCCTTACGCACCACACTGCGGCTACCATCGCAACCAACAAGCCATTTACACTGAAAAAAAAGATCGCCAGCCTCAACAGTCACTTCATTGTCTGTTTGATGAAAACCGGTAATTGCCAACCCGCGCCTGATCTCAACACCCAGTGATTCGGCGCGGCGGGTCAGAATTGTTTCAAGCTCGCCCATTTCAGAAATCAAACTGGTATCGGCTGAACCAGGCAATCGATATTTCCACTGTGAAGTATCAACATTACCTTCCAGAAATGGAATGCCAGCGAAATGCCCAACCTGGCGCTGCGGCCCTTGCTTAGCATTTTGATGAGGGTTTTTTATACGTTTATGGATTTCGAGTTCACTTAATAAGCCACGGCGATCAAGTGCTTCGATGCTTGGTGCCGATAATCCGCGTACTCCGAAAGGCATCTGTTTTAAGATAGAATGCGGATCTTCTGCCTTTTCCAATATCAGGACCTTGCATTTGGCCCGGGCCAGTTCTGTAGCAAGAAACAGACCGACTGGCCCTGCCCCGGAAATAATCACATCGTAAAAAGGATGATTTAATGCAGATTTATTGTTTTTGAATGTTGGTTTCATATAAATTATTTTGAAACACAAAATTCTGCAATGCCCGTACATCAGGCTTGTACAAATGCGACAAAATCGTTATTCAACGCCTGCTTACCTTTTTTAGCTTTTCGTGCAAATGCAGCCGGCGTGGTACCGCTGTATCGTTTAAATTCCCTGCTCAGGTGCGATTGATCTGTGTAGCCAAGTTCATGTGCTAAGCCGGCGAGACTTGTATCAGGGTAATGCCATAACCTGTTTCTTACCTGTTCAAAGCGCATCAGGCCCGACACATCTTTGACTGTATACCCGGAAGACTGCTTGAAATTTCTTTCCAGCGTGCGAACCGTGGCATGAGCCGCTGCTGCCACCTCGCTTACCTGAATGGCCCCATTTGCTTCCCGCATAGCGGTTCCGGCTTTAAATAACATGCTATTAACCGCAATACCCGATCTTGCATTAAGAAAATACTGTTTTACCTCGGCCAGTACTTCATCTATCTTGCCATTACTAATATATTTATTCAAAACTGACTGAAGCCGGGCAATCGGATGTTCAAATGTGTGCACTTCTGCTTTGCCAGACTGCAGCCCAAGCAAATCAAATACAGTCCAGGGAAAGCATCTTATGCCGATGATCTCCAAACAGCCCTGCGAATAAAAAACAACCGGCTTATTAAGCAGCCCCATCATAAAAGGCGACGGCAAAGGCTGCAAAACTCCATTGTGTAAAATATTGATGGCGCTCCCGAAATGGAAAATAATTTCAGCATAACCATCGGGCTGTACCACAAAACTTGATTGTAGCTCATCTGCATTCCTGATGTTATACCAAAAGCATTTTATAATGTCCCGTAACTCTGCGGGAGCTTCAAATTCCTGGTGCTGCATTTTGAAAGATAATATATTATAGGTTCATTATCAATAAAAGCGTTACGTTGAAGCCGTCCTTGCATCTCGTTACTACCAATTATACTTACTTATTGCCCGGTATTTGCCCGGTCGTCGACACATAATCACTCCTCGTCTACTCCATTTGTGGTTATGCCTGATAAACATTTGCTTTGGCATGTTTTGCATTCTGCTATCAGGTACACTACTAAGTAAAACATGAAAAAAATCATCTTAACATCCGCAATTTTCCTGGCAATTTTAGCCACCAGCCGCCCAGCAAGCGCACAGATCAGTATCAATGTTAATATCGGCTCGCAACCAGCATGGGGACCTACCGGCTACGACCACGTAGATTATTATTACATCCCGGCCATAGATGCTTATTATTACGTTCCCTCAGCCCAGTATGTTTACCTGGTTAACAGCAAATGGATCTGGAGCGTGTCACTACCGTCACGCTATTCGGGATTTGATTTATATGGCGCCTATAAAGTGGTGATGAACACCCCTAAACCATACCTGCAGCACCAATCGCATATCACTAAGTATAGCAAATACAAAACCTATACTGCTAAACAGCCAGTGATCAGGGATAGCCATGATACTAAATATACTCAGGCACGGAACAATGAAGGCCGTAACCAGCCGCAAAGACAACAAAGCACAAAACAACGTGCTAACAATAAACCCGAAAACAAAAAAGACGACCAGCATCGGGCCCCGTCACAGAAAAACGACGGCAGGGAAAATAAAGGCAGCGATAAAAACCGCCCCAATAGTCATTAATAATAAGCAGCCTAAGTTCAACAAGCTCATCTTTATAGATTTGTTGAACTTAGGCTATTTTAACTCCTCTATTTAATGGCGGCCAACAGGCCGGTTTAACCGGGACAACCTATTAGACAAACTTACGCCTTTAAACCAAGGCGCTGCTCAATGGCCATCATAAGCCCGCTGCAAGGTTGCAACATCAACTTTTGTCATGGTCATAAAGGCTTCGGTAATTCGCGCAATTTGCTCAGGGCTACCGTTTTTCAATGCATCAAACATCACTGTTGATGCTACCTGCCATGAAACGCCATATTTATCTTTAAGCCAACCGCATTGTCCCGGCTCGCCATCGGCAGAAAGTGCCGACCAGTAGTGATCAATTTCTTCCTGTGTTTCGCAGGGGATCAACAGTGATACCGCCTCGTTAAAACCAAAATTGTGAGCATGCGCGCTATCCATAGCGGCCAGCCAGGTTTGATCAATATAAAAATCTGCAAACATCAGGGTACCGGCTTTGTCAGGTCCCATATCTTCCGGGCGTGGTGCAGTAGTACCGCGTTTACTATCTTTAAATGCCGAACAATAAAAATCAATGGCTTCATTTGCTTTGCCCGCAACCTGGCCGGTATATAACAGTGACGGAACAATCACCGGCCTTTCTTCGCCAGCCGGGTTGGTGAGTATAAGCTGCCATGACACACCGTATTTATCGCTCACCCAGCCATAACGTTCGCTGAACGGATAACGGTCAAGCGGCATCATTACTTCTCCATTTTCGGATAGCTTGCTCCAAACCTCGTCAATGCGGGCGGCAGCATCAGGGTTGCGCGAGGGATCAAAATTAATCATAAATGAAATGGACGGGCTGATCTTCATGCTATGGCCTGCGCTGATGCCAAAGAAAGGCTGGCCGGCCAGCGTAAATTCTACTACTTTGCATTCGCCTCCCGACATCGGGAAATGATTATCATAACTTATCGACGAATCGGGCAGCAAGCTGGTATAAAACTCTGCAGCTTCCCGGGCTTTGTACTGGTCAAACCAGATGTGTGGTTTCATTGGTAACATAGGTAAATAAATTTGGTATTATGATTGAAATTCGTGAGCATTCATTATTTCACAAATGGCAGCCTGTTATAATCTATCTCAAAGTTAAATGCTTTCTGATTGCAGGTTCAGGGGGCGTTAATGCCATTTTAGGGGCTTATTGTGACAATACCCAAAAGGAGCAAACTGTGTGTTTATTACATCCCAGCGGGCTTCAACGGCTATTGCTGTGATTTGCTTTAAAAGCCGATTATCAGTAATACCGACAAGGCAATTACTCCGCAAATCATTAATCCTCCAAATGCAACTAACAGGCCTGTAACCAGCAAACGGGGATTGTGGCAGGAATACTTTTCTTCATTAATTTGTGACATGGCAACCTGTTAAAAAATGAACTAAACATTAATAAGGCAATTAACCGTTTCTTGCTATTTAACAAACATATGTCCAACTTGACCGGGCAATAAGCACAACAATAATTACCTGGCGATAAGTTATTATTAATACAGGAAAACTTATCAAAAGTTTCAACAAAAATAACGGTCCCAATTCAGCTATCAGCCTGGTATCAACCAAAGTAACCGCATGGCCAGGTACAGCATTAACAAAAACCAAATTGGCCCGACGAAGGCCCTGATCAATTTAGTATAAAAGCAGGTTAACATAACGCTGCCTCACAGGCACAATTTTGGTTTTGACCATCGCCTAACACTTGTAACATTGTTAATACATGTAATTTTATAACTAAACCTAACGTATAAATATAGTCAAAGTATCCGAGACAGTTAGCTTTTTAATTATAACCTTTACCATGAAAAAAACCTTAACCTTACTTTTCCTGATCGCCATGATCGCGGCTTGCAAAAAAGAAAAAACTTCAATTTCACCATCTGCAGATTTTACATTCGGCAGCCAAACTTCAGATGGTTACCGGCTTGTGGCCAACGACACCGTAACCCTTAACAACTCAGTAAAAAATGCCGCCAGTATAAGCTGGGACCTGGGCGATGGCCGTAAATCAACGGAGAACAAACCTGTATTATCCTATCCAAAAGCAGGCGTGTACACAGTTACTCTCACAGCTACCTCAAAAGACGGACAAAAAGTAACAGCTTCAAAAAAAGTGACCATACTCAACCTGGTATTAAAAAGCATTGTTATCAATAACGTTTTCTGGAATAATACTGACAATCAGTATGCAGATGCAGGGTGGCCATTAACAAATTCGGCCGATATTTATGTTAAGATACAAAAACTGCAGGGAAACGATGTGTTTTTAAACGGCTTTGTGCCTAATGCTCCGGTTATTTACAGCAGCCCACTTCAAAAAGACGTATCTAAAGTAACTAATGACCCTAAGACGATTAATGTCTCATCAAAAGTTATACTTGACAAAGCTGCGTTAGTTAAAGGCAATTATGTGATCAGCCTTATCGCAAAAAACACTACAGGAGAATATGTACTGTTTTCCAATTTGTACAGCGGTTCGGAGTTATTGGTTAAAAGTGATGACTTATCAAAAAACACATTTAGGCTTACCACATCTTTTTTTAGTTCTGTTGATCTCAACTGCGACTTTGAATAAGAAGATATTAACACTGCCGTAATAAATAAAATCAGCCGGATATCCCCAAAGACTCAGGAGTAGTAAACCCAAAATAGCTTTTTGACCATAGAAGCGGTTATGATAGCTTTAAATACAAAATGCACCGGCAAAAGCCGGTGCATTTTTATAGTTTAGCTTTAAAAGCTTTTCCTGATTGTAAGCATCGCATTTCGCGGATCGCCATACAAGCCGTAGTAGCTTGACGGGATCCTGGCATAATAAACCTTATCAAACAAATTGTTAACGGTGACGCTTGCCGACCACTGACGGGCGAAAGTATAACCAGCCTGCGCATTTACCAGGGCATATCCCTTCTGTTCCTGAGCACCGCGGTTGGCACTGCTTACCGCCCTGCCGCCTAAACCAAATCTCAGGTTTTTCAACAAGCCTTCCTGCAGGGTGTAGGTAGCCCAAAGTTTGAAAGTATTCTTAGGTATTTCTGCATTAAATATATCACCTTGATTGGTTGGGTCGGTTATATATTTTGTTTCGAGGTAAGTGTAACCAGTAACCACATTAAGCCCACGGGCAATGGTGCCCGAAACCTCGGCTTCAATACCACGGCTGCGTACCTTTCCGTTTGCTACATAAAAAGTAGGCGCTGCGGGGTCTTGTATAGCCCTGTTTTCATCGTGAATAAGGAAACCTGCGATTGAAGCGTTTAACTGCCCGTTAAAGAAAGCACCTTTTACGCCGCCTTCAAACTGGTTGCCTTTTTCGGGAGTCAGCGATGCACCGCTTTGTGTGGCTTGTGCCTGGGCCGCAAAAACGTTAGAATAGCTGGTATGTAATGATACCTGCTGCGTAACGGCATAAACCAAACCAGCGTAAGGTGTAAACTGTCCTTTTACTTTTGGATCAGCCTGCCAGTCGCCTGTTGTTGGAATTACAGTTTGGTTCTTGTTTTCGTAATTGCCAACACGGCCACCAAGCACTACGGTAAGGGGTTCAAGTACCTTGACGCGGGTTTGCGCGTATATACCATATTGTTTGCTGTTGTTTTTAGCACCATAATCAAATGTTAATTGCTCAAACGGTACATTAATATCGTAAACATTAACTCCGCTATAGCCCTTATATGAACTTTCGTTCAACTGTTCGCGGGCAGCATAATTAATGCCGGCCACCAATTGCTGTTTACGGCCAAATAAGTTATAGCTGCCGGTAACATTAGCGTCAATACCAGCCCATCGCACTGTAAAATGCTGCCCTTGTGCGGCATAATCCGCAGTATTGTCCAGGTTAACGAGGTAATCTACGTAGCCATAATTGCCGTCTGTTTTAACGTTACGATAATCAAAAGTGATTTTCGCCTGCCAATCGCCGCCCAATTGGCGTTTGGCTTCTGCATACAATTCTTTTGTAGTTGTATTACTGGTGCTCCAGTCTGTACCAAAAAAGGTATTACGCGGCGCATTCAGGAATTGTCCGTTGGTGTACACGCCAGCACCATAATCAAACGGGGCCATTTTTTCTCCTTGAAGGGTACCTGATATTGTGAAACTTGTTTTGCTATCTGGCTGATACTCCAATATGGCATACCCAAGGCCATGTTTTGAGTGCGTTTTATCAATAAAATAATCGCGGTCATCGCCCGACAAAACAAAGCGGCCTTTTAATTTTCCTGCTTTATCAAAAGGTGTGGAAAAATCCAGATTTGCCCTGAAATTGTTCCAGGAACCCGCTGATACCGAACCGGCAATACCTAAACTATCCAACGGGCGCTTACGCACCAGGTTAATTACCCCCGCAGCGCTGCTTGATCCCTGCAGCAAACCACTGGGGCCGCGCAATACTTCAACACGATCATACATATTCAGATCAAACTGCGGCAGGTATTGAACACCGTTATTGGTTGGTAAACCATCATATTGGATATCTGACGAATAACCTCTCGACTGAAAATAGGATGTTCCGTCGCCGTACGGGGTAGCCGTAATACCGGTAGTCTGATTCAAAGCATCAGTAAGGGTATTCATATTGGCATCGTCCATCAGTTGGCGGGTAATCACCGATACTGAGTTAGGAATATCTTTTAAGGCAACCGGAAATTTACTGCCAATAGCCGAAAGTGGTACCGTATAGCCGCGTTTTGATTTATTGCTTTTTATTACAACTTCCTGCAGTGTCTGCCTGTCTTCCTGCAAATTGAAGTTCAATGAGGTTTCGCCATCATTTTTAACTTCTACCTGTGCTGTTTGCGGTATCAGGCCAATAAAACTGGCAGTAACAGTTTGTGAACCGGCGGGAATATTTCTGAGTACGAAGTGCCCGTTTTTGTCTACCGCTGCGGCAGAGATGCCCTTTACAGTCACGGTTACATATTCGGCCGGCTGACCGTCGCTCGTTTTCACGGTACCTTTTACGGTTCCCCTTGCAGCGCCCGACTGGATAAACACCTGGTTGCCGCTTACCTGCAACCGGATATCATTGCCAAGCAGCCTGTGCAGTATCTCTTTTACAGTTAATTGTTTAAAATCGGCATTAAGTGGCTTACTTACATTCAGCTGGGTGTTGCTGTACGAAAAAGTACAACCAGCAGATTTGCCAAGCGTAGTTAGTGCCTCGTCAATACTGGCATTATTCACCCGCAGATCGATCTTTTTATCGAGTAAGGATGCTTGTTGGGCGAAGGAAAGACCGGGCAATATAAAAAACAGCAGCCCGATAAGAAATTTTGAAATAACAGACGAATTAAAATAAGGCAAGCTATGCCTGATAAAGGAGTGTTTCATACCTTTGAGATAGAGTTTATTTGTTCTTTGTAATGGAATGAATTAACTGCCCGGTGTGAAAGTTTGGCGACCCTATCACCGGGCTTTTTATTATATTGATTTGTTTAGTGATTGCACATAGCTATTTATTGGGTAAAATTTGAACGGTTTGTTGTTGAATAGTGTAATGAAATTTGAAAACGAAGCTCATCCTGTCAAGTAAAAAGGAGATAGAAGGATTGTTAAAATCCCCTGTAAATTTTTGTTTAAGCAAGGCCTTATCCCCCACCTTTATATTTACATTATACCAGCGCTGCAAAACAGGGATGATCAGGGCCAGGGGTTCGTCTTTGAATATCAGATGGCCATCTTTCCAGGGAGCCACGACTTTGGTTTGAGGTATCGTTTTTATCAACTGGCCATTTGGGCTGAAATCTCCATATTGTCCGCGGGTAAATAGCTGATGAAAGCGGGGAGAATTTACAGCACCGAAGCGCACCCGGCCCTCCTCTACAGCAAGCGATGTAACCTCTCCGGGATAGGCTTTTAAATCGAAAACGGTTCCCAAAACCTGGGTCTTTGTTTTAGCGGTAAGGATGGAGAAAGGCCGCTTATGATCTTTTGCCACCTGGAAATAAGCCTCGCCGGTTAGGTAAACTAACCGGGATGTATCGGTAAAATGTGCCGGATAACGCAGGGTGCTCTCGCTGTTAAGCATCACCCTCGTGCCATCTTCCAGTTGCACCAGCGTTTTTTCTGATCTATGTGTACTGATGATTTGATAAGCTATGGTCTTGTTGTTATTTACAGCAGGCTGTTTTTTTAATAGCAAGACACCTGCAATTGACACTAATAGGCCGATAGCGGCTGCGGTGCCGTATACCCGCTTCCAATTTACGCGGAGAGACTTTGTTTTGATTAAAGGTGGAGTATCTTCCTGCTCAAAATGAAGCGATTGCTGCAAATGCTGCCATATTTCGGTTTCCAACGAAGCACGCTCCGCATCGTCAAGCTGCCCCGGAATATCCTCTGCGCTAACCTGCCAGGCTTCTACAGCGGCCTGCTCTTCAGGCGTACAAAGGCCCTGGTAATATTTTTTCAGCAGTTCGGCGTCTATCTCCATATAGTATAGCAAGGTGTTTATCCCTCCTATTAATGAAGTAGCGGAACCCCGGATGAATCCCTAAACAAATTTTAACTTTTTTTATTTTTAGCTCCGGAACACAAAGAGCTTGCTTTTAAGCAACGATTTGGCTTTGTGCAAATGATATTCCACCGCCTTTTCTGAAATCAGCAATGCCGATGCAACCTCCTTATTTGATAAGCCCTGTTGCTGGCTTAGCTGGTATACCTTACGGCACTGGCATGAAAGTGTATCTACCAATATATTTACATGTTCATCCAGCTCGTGATAAGCTATTTCATTTTCGGTACAATGATCAGCATCGCAATATTCGGTTTTAATAATTTCCAGGTGCCGCTGCGCAGTTACACTGTTACGAATATATTCGCACACTTTAAGTTTAGCGGCGCGAATAAGGTAGTATTCAATAGATTGTTGTATGCGTATCCGATCGCGGCCTTCCCATAATGATTTGAAGATATCCTGAACCATCTCCTTTGACAGCTCACGATCTTTGGTGTTGTTAAAGCAAACCGCATACATTTTTTGCCAATACGCCAAATAAAGCTCCTTAAACGAAGCTTCATTAATTAAAAAGGAGACAGGCGCAAGTAAATTCTCTTCTTTGGGCACGGCGTAAATTAATGCGCCAAAGATACACTATTTAGACTAATTAAAAACAAGAACGTTCATTTGTGCAGGATTTAAATAAGACAGTAATTCGGGATATGTAGCCGTTTTAACAGCAGTGATTGTGCTGAACTAAGTATTTACCTAAACAACAGTTACCTATCCCCCAATCCTCAAAATATATTATTGTATCTTTAATGGCAAATCTATCCAGGCCAGTGCAATGTCTCTTCTCATATGGCTTATGCTGTTTCCGCCGGCTGCATCGTAAAGTAAGGCCAGTTTTTTACCTGTCTTTATAACTGTAGGCATTCCTATTGCACCTTTTGCCCAGCTGCAGTTTTTGTTATCGATAACAACTGCCTTATTTTTGTTATCCCACTTCTCCAGATCTTTTGACCAGTAAACCCAAATAGCATCAGTATACTCGGTGCCTTTAGCATCAATGCCAATATGGTTGGTAAATAAATACCAGGTTTTAGTTACCGTATCAAAAAACAATGATGAGTTTTCAACCTGTTCCGTTATCGGAAATAGCGGCGTATCAGATACAGCCCATGAAGCATTCAAATTTTTAGTTTTTGCCAGGCCCAACGTTCTTTTGGTTCCACCTTTGCTATCTTGTGTAGATGCACTGAAGAATTGCAGATAATAGCCTTTATATTTTACAATATAACCGGGGCTTGACGTTACAGTATAATAACTACCTTTTTTTTCGGGAAAGGGAACAACACCATACTGCTTTTCCCAGGGGCCTTCTATCGATTTTGATTTGGCTTTCATAGTAAGATATGGAAATGCAGGTATTCTGTCGGGAGCGGGTGTGGTATTTGGAGTGCCCAGATAAAACATGTGCCATTCCCCCCTATCTTTAATAACCCATGGCGATGAAGCACTTTTTGAATCGGCTTTTGTATTGTCGCCCAGGGTTAAAGCAGCACCTTTTTTTGTCCAGTTTTTTAAATCCTTGCTATCTGCCAGGCATGCCAGCCAACCGGTTTTACCAGCTCCATCATAAAAAAGATAATAAGTGTCCCCTACCTTATTTACGATAGCCTCCCTTGCACCATACGTGTCGCAGCTATCTGCACCATCGCCGTGCCTTAATACTACACCCTGGTCTGTACAGCCCTGTAGCCTGAATTTTGCGGCAGGCCGTCCGTCTAAATATTGGTTATCCTGAGCCTTTAAGGTGCTGTGCATAACCGTTAAAGCGGCCGCAACAGTTATCAGGGCATAACGTTTTGTTCTTATATTCATATCCAAACAGATAAAAAAATTAAGGCCGGCGTTTTAGCCGGCCTTAATTGATTAAAATAAAAAATATTAATAACCTGGGTTTTGAGTAAGCTTGCTGTTTATTTGCAACTCGCGGAACGGAATTGCATAGATCAGCCTGTCCTGGGTTACATTAAAAGTACTTGGAAGCAGCCAGCCATACAAAGCTTTCATGGTTACACCTTTTGCGTTAAGAACGTCAATAGCCATACCGTTACGTACAAGATCTGTCCAACGGTGATTTTCAAAAGCGAGTTCATGCCTCATTTCATTAGCTACATTTTGTTTTGTAGCAGTTGTTAAATTGGCAAGCCCTGCACGTTGCCTTACCTGGTTAATGTAAGGCAGCGCTTCGGCAGCTTTACCTTCGGCTACGAGGCATTCGGCAAGTAACAGCAACGCTCCGGAATAGCGAAATACAGGCCAGTTATCGTCTGTGTTGTATTCAACCTGGTATGGCGGATGCAAATATTTTTTAATAAAGTAGTTGTATCCCACGCCTGCGGTTGGCTTATAATCAACGGGGCTTTTAACCCCTGTTATGGTCATTACTTCATTGTTAATATTACCTTCGGCTACCGCGATAGAGGCTGGTAACCTGAGATCACCTTTTTCGTACGAGTCAACCATTTCCTGTGTAGGCACGTTCCAGCCGCCACTGGCCAAACCACCACGGGCGTTGGTACCCCTTAAACCAAGTATAAATTCAGAGTTTGTTGTTCTGGGTATAAAACGCCAGATAAAATCACTCTGCTGGCCATCATTACCCATTTTGTATTGTACCTCAAAAATAGATTCCTTACTGTTTTTATTAGTAAGATCATATACCGAGGCATAATCGCTCAGCAAGCCATAGTTCATTTTAGTTATATCAAGTAATGCTGCTTCAGCTTTGGCATACTCTTTTGTTGGCTTTGACATATAGCAATAAGCAAGCAGCATTTTCGCAGCGCCCTGGGTTGCCCTGCCTGTTTGCGGAAACGTTTTGGCAACAGGCAACACCGGAATAGCAGCATTTAAATCGGTGATGATCTGGCTGTAAACCTCATCTGCCGAACTGCGCGGCAAAAACGCACCGGCCACGTCAGTAACCTCCGTCAATTGTAATGGTACGCCGCCGTAGTGCTGAACAAGGTCATAATAGTAAAATGCCCTTAAAAACAAGGCCTCGCCAGAAATCTGATCTTTGTCGGCCTGGGCCAGCGTTGATTTTTCGAGCCTTGATATGATGGTGTTTACTTTAGAGATACCAGAATAATCATTACCGTACCTGTTACCTGGATTATTAGGCTCCTGGCTCGAAATGTTATTATCGATAAACTCGGCCATTGCCTCGGCGCTGGTTGATGTCCCTCTATCGGCCGAGTAAATGGTGAAGAACGTATTGTCTGACCGCATTTCATCCATGTAAATACCTATAAAAGCTACTGTACGAAGATTGGTATAAGCGCCAGTTAGCGCCTGGTTATACTGTGCCGCGTCTTTATAGAAAGATGCTGAGCTCAGGCTTGTTTGCGGAACAAGGTTAAGCATCTCCTTTTTACAGGATACAATGCTTAATGCCCCTAATATAATGATTGCTAATTTTTTCATTTTGTGTATTTGCTAAAATATTCGATACTAAAAACTTGCGTTTAAGCCTGCAGATATGGTTCGCGGAATTGGATAGCCCGTAAAATCGCGGCCCTGGTTCAGACCGTTCAACCCAGCTAAACCTGCTTCGGGGTTCATGCCCGGGTACTTGGTGAAAATAAATGCGTTTTGCGCACTCAGCGTTATCCGGAAGCTTTTAAAATACTTATTGTTTTTAACCGGTACTGTATAGCCTAAGGTTATATTTTTTGCAGCTATATAATCGGCTTTAAACACCTGTCTGCTTGTAAAATTCCTGAAATCAGCCGTGGTTCCTGCCCTGGTTCTTGGGTAAATACCATCACCGGGATCTTGTTCTGATCTCCAGCGATTGGCCACACCTTTTCGCACGTTAAATACGCCATCCAGATTTTCGGTAGACTGGAATGCATCATCAGCAATATCATTCCCTACCGAACCGGCCAGCACAACGCTCAGATCAAAGTTTTTGTACGAGAAGCTATTGGTTATACCATAAACAAAGGTTGGGTTGGGGTTACCGATAAAAGTCCTGTCGTAGCTGTCAATTTTACCATCGGGAGTACCGTTGGGGCCACTAACATCTTTAAAACGGGCGGTACCTACCATAGCAGTTGCATCATGCGGCTGGGTATCAAATTCCTGTTGGGTCATGTAAACACCGGTGTTGATGTAGCCATAAAATAAGCCTATTGGGTGCCCTACTGCCGTTCTGTTATCATCCCAGTACTCGCTGTAGCCGCCAATTGGCGCATTGTTAGTACCTAAGCTTTTTACGAGGTTACGATCAAAAGAAATGTTGAAATTGGTATTCCATTTAAATGCACCGGTGAGGTTTTTTGAACCAATGGTAAACTCATGGCCCCAAAAATCAAACCGGCCAACGTTTGATGTGATACTTGAATAACCGGATTGAACAGGAATGTCAATACCATACAGTAAACCATCTGTTTTTTTCCAATAATAATCGTAAGTAAACGATATGCGGCTGTTAAACAATTCAAGGTCTAAACCCAAATCATAACCTGTTGTGGTTTCCCATGTAAGGCTGTTGTTACCGATGCCACTTAATGCTTTACCCGGAACTACCTGGTTGCTGAACACATAGTTGCTGGTATTAACCGAAGCAAGGTAGCTGTAATCGCCAATGTTATTGTTACCTACCTTACCCCAGTTTGCCCTTATTTTAAGGAAACTGATAGGCTTAATATTTTTCACAAACGCCTCGTCAGAAGCAACCCAGCCTGCAGATACCGATGGGAAGTTTCCGTACTTATTGTTTGGACCGAATTTAGACGAACCATCGCGGCTTAAGGCAAATTCAACAAGATACTTTGAATCGTAGTTATATTTAAAACGGCCTATATAACGTATAAGAGACCATTGTGTAGCACCTACATCGCCTAATTTAGTAGTGGCAGCACTTATCCATTGTACATTATCATCCGGAAATTGAGTACCGTTGATATTGCTGTTCTCATATGAATATTTTTGCGCCGTATAACCGGCAAGCACATCAAAGTTATGCTTACCTCCCAACGTTTTTTGATAGTTTAATGTATTTTCACTCAGCCAGGTAACAAAACTGCTGGTGTTATAGCTGCCTGTAGCAGGCTGAGGCGGCGCGCTTCCTAATCCGCCCTGAGCCGTAGATGGCGTAAATTGACGGTTAATGCTGTTATCGGTATTTACGTTTATAGTTGTTTTGAACTTAAGCCCATCAATGATCTTAAATTCGGCAAAGCCATTTGCAAGTACCCTTGCGGCCTTGGTTTTATTCACCTGTTGTGTAACAACGAGATAATAATTGGGGTTAGGGAACATACCTGGCTGTGAAAATGATACCGGGTAAGAGCCATCCGCATTTTTATAATTCAGCGTAGGGTCCATCAAGTAGGCATTCTCTATAATATTACGCCCGTTATCCAAACCAGGAACAACCTGGTTGTTACCATAGCTAAGCTCAAGGTTAACACCAAGCGTTAGCCTGTCTGATGCGGTGTAAATATTATTGGTCCTGGCAGTAAACCTTTCATCCTGTGAATTCAATACCACACCCTGCTGTTTGTTGTAGTTTAAATTAACAGTGGTTTTGATATCCTTAGTGCCTGAACTATAAGCCAGGTTATAATTTTGCGTTACAGCATTGCGCAGCAAAATATCAAACCAGTTGGTACCCGTTTGCCCCGCATATTGACTTGGGTTTTGATACACTTGCGGCACACCGCCGGTATAGCCTTCATATTTTGCGGCATCTTCATACCATTCTTTTTTATATTGTGCAAATTCCTGGGCGTTCATCAAGTCGGGCTTGCCACGGTCAGGTACCGACTGTACACCTGTGTAAGAACTGAAATCCAAGCTCTTTTGGCCATTTTTTGCCTGCTTTGTGGTAACCAGGATAACACCATTAGCAGCGCGCGAACCGTAAAGCGAAGCAGACGAAGCGTCCTTTAATACAGAGATTGATTCAATTTCATCAGGGCTCAAGCTTTGCAGGCCGCTTACAGATGGAAAACCGTCAATAACAATAAGCGGATTATTACCGGCATTAATTGAGGCCGCTCCGCGGATCCTGAAAGTCATTTCGGAACCTGGTGTACCAGAATTTTGATTGATTTGAACACCGGCGAGCTTGCCCTGCAATTTTTGCCCTATATTGGCAACCGGCATGTCTTTTACCTCGCTGGCTTTTATCGAGCTAATGGCACCTGTAACTTCACGCCTGTTTTGCGTTCCGTAACTTACTACAACTACCTCTTTAAGGTTTTGCGACAGCGACGCCAGGCGAATATCAATTGCCCCGGCATTTTGAACGGTAACCGATTGCTCTTTGTAACCGATATACCTGAACACCAACACGCCCCCAACCGGTGCGTTGATCTTAAATTTTCCGTTAACATCTGTTTGGGTTCCAATCGTAGTACCTTTTAATGATACCGAAACACCAACTATCGATTCGGAATTTACTGAATCTTTTACTGACCCGGTTACAGCTATCTGCGCCCGGGAGAGCTGCGGGATACAAAACAGCCCTAAAACTATAAGGGCGATGCATCTCCATGGTTTAAAAAGTAAACATTTTTTTTTCATAATTTTCAATTTGATTTTTGTACTATATTGGTTAAAATAAAGGCATAGAAAAGCCGGGCCACATTATGATGGCTTTTAAAAACAAGTGATTTCAATAAAAAACAATGAGCTATCTCCTGACGAAATAATTAAAATGACATTGCAGGAGAATGGCTAATGTGATGCATCACGGACTATTTGACTTATCCTCTTTAGGAAAAGTCATCAACCCGAAACATACTTTTACCCAATGCAATTTCGCAGGTAAAACGTTTTTGTAAGCAGGCATAATGTTTATCATAGTAAAAAGGTTAACAGCCTGTTGGCTATTTAAAATTTAATCGAATTGCCTGAAGCAGGCAATGGTATATAATTGTTATTTCAAAACTATACCAACAAGGGAGGCTTTCAAATGCCCAATTTGCACTTTAGTTTGTACTTTTTGGCAATTCTGCTACGGTAACATGTATTAATGCGGGCATTAAATGATAAATAATGCCGGGATTTCATGAAAAAAACGGCTTTTCAGGCACTCAACTGTTATTTTGTATAACAATTGGGAGTAAAAGACCTTCCGGGGTAAAAATCAGATTTGCCAGAAAGTACAAAAAAAACCAAATTCTGTATTAAACCGACTATTTCAATTTGCGATAATTTTGAAATCGTAAACCAAAAGACACTAAATCCATATGAGAAATGAATTATCGCAGCAAGACATTGCACAATACCGCCGTGACGGCTTTTTAGTTATTGAGAATTTTTTATCGGCAGAGGAACTGGATTTCTGGAGGGGTGCCCTTGATGAAGCCGTTGCTAAAAGAAACGGAAATAAAATGCCCGACCGTAAGGAGGTATACGGCAAAGGCGACGATGCCGATAAATCATATTATGACAACGTTTTTGACCAGTTGATTAACTTATGGCAGGATAATGAGAAAATTAAACAGGTTATGCTTGATGAGCGCTTGGGCAAAATGGCAGCTCAGCTTTCGGGCTGCGACGGGATAAGAATCTGGCATGACCAGGCTTTGATCAAGAAACCATGGGCCAACCCAACCTCCTGGCATCTTGATACCCCATACTGGTCGTTCAGTGATCGCCGGGCATTATCTATCTGGGTTGCACTTGATGACGCTACTTACGAAAACGGCTGCTTGTTTTTTATCCCCGGCTCCTATCACCAAACAACTTTTGAAAACCCTGGTATAGGCAAAAATATGGGTGCTATATTTACTACCTACCCCGAATTTAAAGCAAGCAAATCTGTTGCGGCACCAATGAAAGCGGGTAGCTGCTCTTTTCACAACGGACTAACCATTCATGGAGCTCATGCTAATATGACACCTGGGTTTAGACGTGCAATGACCTGCGCTTACATGCCCGACGGGAATGTTTTTAACGGCACCCAAAACATCTTGTCAGATGAGGTGGCGGGCCAGCTTAAAATTGGCGATTTGCTGAATAATAACACAATCAACCCACTTATTTACAGCGAAATACAAAAATAAAATACCAAGTTTTATTTACCAAAACCATTCAACCATATGTCCCGATTAATTTCTATCGTTTTGATTTTGTTCCTGTTGCCGATCGTTTCGTTTGCAAATACCGGCACCGGCTTAACGCATAATCTTGCTGCTAAAACCATCACTATTACCGTGCCCGACAAGAAACTATCTATTACGATAGATTACTCGGCAGGATGCATGATTAAGCGATTAGACATAAATGGCCATAATACCCTATCTGCCAATGGTATTCAAACCGGCATTCAAACTAAAAACGGCGAGTATTTATCAGTACGCAGCAAAGCTGTTTTAACGGTTACTGAAGGCGCAGGCCACTTCATTATCAAAGGCATCACTTATGGCGATGATGTTGTTAAAATTGCAGAAACCTGGGATTTTGAGTTAAAGAATGGCAAAATACTTTGGAGTATTACCCGCGATTACAGCAATTCTGCCGTTTTAGAAGATATGGCATTCCCGAAATGGAATTTTGCCGATCTATCTGTATGGAAAGGCGGCATTTTGGATAATGGCGGTATGGTGTGGTGTAAATATCTCAAGCAAATAAACGACACTTATGGCGTACACACGGGCGGGGTAACGTTCTGGAATGCCCAATCAGGAGACGGTTTACGCATAACGCCAACGTCGAAAGCCGGAAATTCCGTTGCGTCCAAATATTCGCACAGTAATAAAAACGAATTTACCTGCGCACAAATAATAAGTGATAGCACATTGGGGCAACGTTATAATCTAAGCCGCTTCGTATCAAAAAAAGCAGATGTGTTTGCCCCGGTTGAAATTAAAAAAGGCAAAGTATCAGTACAGTATGAGCTGCAATATGTGGACTATTTTGCAAAGTACTCCAGGGGAACGCTCAATGGTATCGATGCCCTATCTGTAAGGGAACTGCTTAATACTACAGGGAGGTATGGCGTAGTGGATAATAACATTGTTGGCGGTAATGGATGGCTAACCAACTGGAAATGTATGCATGAGCCGTTTTTTGCCCAAATAGGAATGGCATTGAATGATAAAAACTATACCCGAAATTTTTCGGCAACGCTTGATCAGGAACGCGACCAGGCCATGCTGCCTGATGGGCGGGTTTTATCGCGCTGGCACAATGTACCGGGAGATGAAATACCTGGCACTTACAATACCCAAACAGGGTATTACGAAGCTATGTGGGGTTACACAGTTGATTCACAAACAGGCTATGTAATTAATGCCAGCGAACAATTTGACCTTAACGGAGATATAAAATGGCTAAAATCGCACCAGGAAAGCTGCGAACGGGCCCTGGCGTGGCTTATCAAACGAGACTCGAACAATAACGGCATTTTTGAGATGGTAAATAATAATGTTGCCGAGAAAAAAGCCAGCGATTGGCTCGATATTGTTTGGGCAAGCTATGAAAACGCATTTGTAAATGCTCAAATGTACGAAGCCTTAAAGCTTTGGGCCGATTGTGAAAAAACGCTGAACAATCCGGAAAAATCCGCCTATTATCATTCAGTTGCGGAGCGCCTTAAGGCAGCTTTTAATAAACCTGTTGAGCAGGGCGGCTTTTGGTCGGCAGATAAAAAGCAATACGTTTACTGGCGCGATAATGATGGATCAGTTCATGGCGACAACCTTGTAACGCCCGTTAATTTTGCTGCTATAGCTTTCGGGTTGTGTGACGACAAAACGCGAATTGCACAAATCCTCGGTCAGATTGAACAGCGTACAACAAATGAGCATTTGTTTCATTGGCCGCTTTGTTTTGATTCGTTCAAAAGAGAGGAAGTATCAGACGGAAACTGGCCTTTTCCCAAATATGAAAACGGCGATATATTTCCAACCTGGGGTTATCTTGGCGTACGTGCATACACGGCCTACAATAAAGACATCGCCCTCAAATACGTCCGCAATATCCTGGCCCAATATCAAAAAGACGGACTTTCGTCGCAGCGGTACAGCAGGGTAACCCAACATGGCCTCGGCGAAGATATCTTAGCGGGGATCTGCACAACAATTACAGGCCTATACCGCGACATTTACGGTATCCGCCCTAAGTGGAACAGAATGGGACTTGAACCCAACATGACCGAGGCGCTTAACGGCACGCAGTTTTCTTATACATTACGTGATATTGTGTATCAGCTTAAGTTAAATGTAAACGATTATACCATTCATACCAATACTTTTTCGGTAAACAGCAAAGAAAGCTTTGGCGTATCCGGCGGCAGGCACAAACTAACTTATTATCATAATAACCAGGATACTGCCAGCTTGCAAATACAGTCGGCATCGGCCAAACCTGTAAAAATTAATGTTAACTCATGGAATTATGATGCGATATCGTGGACAATGCTGTCAAAGGATACTTACAACTTTACCATCACTGGTTTGGATGCCGGTTCTGTTTACCAACTATTGATAAATAATACCATTCAGCATATAAAAGCAGATAGTGATGGACGCGTCACCTTGAAGAAAGCATGTAATGGTACACTGAATTTCCAGGTTAAAAAAAGTGTGTAGTCATTTCCAAATCAATGAAGATCAAAATACTTAGTCCTCAATGGGGGCATGAACACCTTCCTATCCACCAGTTTCTTGATAAGATCAGGACTAACGGTTACGATGGCGTAGATACATGGATCCCACAAAATCAGGATGATAAGCGGATATTGTTTGATTATCTGCAAAAGTACGAAATGCACATAGTAAGCCATCAGCATCGGGCAGCGGGCAACACTTTCAAAGAATTTAAAGCGTCATTTATCGAAAACCTCCAGGAATGTGCAGAGCCTGGGCCGCTGCTCATCAATTCGCATACCGGGCGCGACTATTTTTCATTTGCGCAAAACCTTGAACTGGTAGATGCAGCCCAGGAATTCTCGGCAAAAACAGGCATCAGGGTTGTTCATGAAACACACCGGGGGCGATTAGGCTATTCGCCTCAAATGACAAGTGAGTTTTTTGCTGCCCGGCCGGATTTCAGAATAACCGCTGATTTTTCGCATTGGGTATGTGTAACCGAAAGCATGCTTGAAAACTTTACGGCCATACTTAATGAGGCCATTACCCGCAGTAGTTATATCCACGCACGAGTGGGTTTTGAACAGGGACCGCAGGTGGCAGACCCTCGTGCACCGGAGTGGGCATATGCGCTTAACAAGTTCTTAAGCTGGTGGGATCAAATCGTTTCGGAAAATGCTCAAAAAGGTTTTGACATATTGCCGGTAACTACCGAATTTGGCCCTGAACCCTACATGCCTAAAGTACCTTTCAGCGATAGGCCAATGGTAAACCAATTTGAAATAAACTGTTATATGAAGGATTTACTCATCAATCGCTACCATCATTTTCGATGAAAGCCTCCTCATTATCCCTGTAATGCTTAGGAGATACACCATTCTTTTTTTTAAACAGTTTAGAAAAATAAAACACCGACTCAAACCCGGTTTGCTCGGCAACTTCATTGATATTTAAAATTGTGGTGGCAAGCAGGCTTTTGGCCCTTTCCAAACGAAGATTAAGGTGATATTGATTAGGAGATTCGCCCGTTATGCGTTTGAAAGATTTACGAAAGGATGAGTAGCCCATAGGCAGCTGTTTTGCCAGTTTCTCCATATCCAGGTTATCTTCAAATGATTCCTGGATAATAAATTTGGCTTTTGCTATCAGCTTGCCAATAGGATCGTTCACATATTCATGATGCTGAACTACATTGCTGATCAGGCCCAGGATTTGCATAGTTATACCGGCAATTTGCTGCGGGTAACCAGGTAACGATGCTTGTACAGTTTCAATCAACTGTCTGAAAAAAATCAGGATGTCTTTATTAAGGCCTAAAAAAACAAACGGGTTCTCCCTGTCAAAAATCCCCTGATCCATCAGCTTTTCTACAAAGCAGCCGTTGAACCCAACCCAGTATTCTTCCCATCCTATATTAGGATCGGGTTTGTAACGATGCAAAACGCCGGGGTATAGAAAAAAGCATGTCCCGGCTAAAACTTCCGACGGCTCTGTAAGATCGGAAGCGTAAACACCTTTACCTTTTGAAATAAAGATGATATAAAAATCATTGAGTATACGCCCTCTGTTCCAGGTTAACTCGTGGCTTTGAGGGTGTTGCTGATTGGGGTAATTATCATTGGGATCAACCTTAGAATACCCTACCGTTGTAACATACATCCCCCAGCGTTCTTCAAACGGGCCTGTGTTTAAATATTTAAAATAACTTTTCTGCAATTTAATTAAATTTTAAAACGAAGCTATTTGTATACGCCAGTCGCCTGCATTAAATTCATTAATGAGATTTCTTTAGGCGTACCGAAAGCTCCAGTTACCAACAGATAAATGACACCGGTAAAAAAGTTCATTATTGGTTACAAACAAGCATACTTAATAAAAGTGTTTCAGCTATCCCCATCTGTCTTTAAAATCAAATTTTAAAGATTCGGCAATGCTTTCTAAATAACGTAAAAGCCTGCAAAACAAAGATGCCTGCAGGCTTACTACAATTCATAAAGTCACCCAATTCACTTCGATAGGTCGAGGTTTCAACCTCGCCTCGCTGTTTTAGGCAAGAAGTGTACCGGTACATTTACTGCAAATGATAAGGCCTAATCCATCAGTTGGAATTTTTCAAGCGAGTCAGCAAAGCGGGGCGTGCGCATTTGAGCAACGGCGGTATTAAGCAGCGCTTTTGCATACATTAGCTGGCCCTCATATACCGCCAATGATATTTTACCGGAGCCCATTAAAGCACCGAAAGCTTTCATATCAACTCCGTCCATTTCCTGGCTATGCTTGTAACCGGTTGGTTTACAGTTAACAGCCAACTGAAACATAAGCATCGAATAAATGATACGGCAGATTTGACGCATTGTGTAAAAACAGGCCTTCTGATAATCATCAGCTTCATGACCAAAATACGCGCATAGAAAAACCGATTCCAGATCTTCGGTATGCACAAAAAAGTTAGCGGCATTTGCAAGGTCAATATATCTGTCGTTCAACGCGGCAGCATCCCAGTCAATGATCCACAACTTTTCATCAGCACACAAAATATTGCCTGGATTGAGATCGTTATGGCTAAATACCTTATCGGCAGTTGTTCGGGGATATACATCCTTCAGCATTTCATAGTTCAGAAAACATTCTTCAAATACCGGCCCGGATATCATATTACTTTTTTTGAACTGGTGGATCAGGCCGTCAACAGTTTCAAATAAATCAGTGCCTTTAGTATCAAATGGTATGGCGTGAATGCCTTTGATAGTTGCTGCAAGTTCTGTCACCAATTTATCAGGTGTAAAAAAGCTGTGTACAGGTTTGCTATCGATAAAATCACTTATCGCAACACCTTGTTGCCGGTCATTATAATACAGTTTCGGGGCAACGCCTGCAGCGGCCGCAAGTTCAAGAGGGACGGCGGATTTAGCTTCAGTGTTCTCCGGATTCAGCTTTAATGTATAAGCACGGTTGTTCACAACAATTTTGTAAACCGAAGAACCAGATAACCCACCGGATAATAACGAAACATCGGTAACGTTGGCAGAATTAAAGGCCCTTAATAATGCCGCTTCAACGGCCGGCCTTCTTTCAGCTGGAATAACAGAAAAATGATTCAATGGCATAGATGTAGATTTTAATGCGCGCTAAATTTAAGGGATAATTTGATGTTTTGTCTACCCGGTAGAAAACCAGTTTAATGGCTGACATTTCTGAAAGAGTCAACTATTACTAAAAACCAGGCATTGTCTTGAAGTTATTGCATCGCTGTTTCTATCTACAAATTTAACCTATGAGGTTTTCGAAGCCGGCCCTGCAATGGCTTGTCGGTCTAATCAATACCCAACCAGTTTAGATTGGTAAAACACAAAACTGGATCAGGGTGGCGTTAAGACTCCTGGCTATGTTTGTTCTGACAATAAGTTTATCAAATTAACTTTTCAAAAATGACAAAATCAATTTTCTATCATGCCGGATGCCCGGTATGTGTAAGTGCAGAACAAGACATCATCAGCCTTATCGGCGAATCAAATGTAGAAGTAGTAAACATTGGTGAAGACAGAGGCCGTATCGCCGAAGCAGAACAAGCCGGCATTAAGTCGGTGCCTGCCCTTGTAACACCTAACGGCAACGTATTACACATTAACTTCGGTGCTTCGTTAGCAGACGTTAAAGGATAAACTATCTATCCACAAAGGCTGTATCAAAATCAAATGATACAGCCTCTTTGTTATAATCATAATTGGGGCCACTGAAATTATTGACCTCTTCAATAGCTATTACGCCGTAACCTTTGTGCCCTGAAGAATCTTGCCCAGTTCTTCCGTTTCCGTAAGACTAAGCGCCCGAAGCGGACTTCTTAGCTCCCCTCCTTTTCCGCCAAGCAATTCCAGTCCGGCTTTAATCGCTCTCGGCAGGCCTTTCGCAACAATAAATTTCAGCAGGTCTATCTGCTCCAGAAATATTTGCTGCGCTCCGGTCAGATCATTCAATTTAATTTTTTCATATAAACCCAAATTGAGTTCGGGTATAAGGTTAGGTGCGGCTGTGCACCATCCTGTTGCACCGGCAGCAAATGCCGCCAATGCCAAAGGGTTTGAACCGTTGTAAAATGCTACATCTTCGCCCAACTCACGTTTCAGGTAATGCATACGCTGTACATCGCCGGTGCTTTCTTTGATCATAGTTACGTTGGGGATCTCTAATAAACGTTTCAATAAAGCCGGAGACATGTCTACGCCTCCTGTTGCCGGGTTGTTGTATGCCATGATAGGTACATTGATCTTTGATGCTACCGCATCATAGTGTTTCACTATCTCGTCATCAGTTAGTTTCCAATAACTCATTGGTATGATCATTACCGCTGTTGCGCCCGCCTTTTCGGCAAATTGCGCGTGATACACCGTTCTTTCAGTAGTTAGGTTTGATACACCAACCAATGTAGGTACACGGCCATTTACTTGCTGGATGGTCGCTTCAGTGATCGCCTCTTTTTCTGCGTCAGTAAGATAGGGAAGCACACCTGTACTGCCCAGGGGTGCAATACCATGTGAGCCTGAGATAACCAGGCGTTCTACCAGTGTTTTAAACAACTGGATATCAACTCGTTCATTTTGATCAAATGGAGTAATGGGATAAGCAATAATCCCTTTAAATGGAACATTTTTCATGTGCTATATATTTTTTGCCACTTAAAAAAAGGGCGCGTGAGTAAATTGATTAAAGGTCCCGGCCTTCTTCTTCGCGCAGCGCGACACCGAGATTTTGCAGTTGTGGTGCATTTTCGCAAGCAATGTATCTGGCCGGCTCGGTATCACTCAGGTTCTGGTGCCTGTGCCAGGCCCACGAAGGAATGTATACTGCATCCCCTTTTTGCCATTCTACCTTTTCATCTTCAATTTCGGTGTAACCTTTTCCCTCCAGCACGTAAAGTACAGTCTCGTAAGTATGACGGTGTCTGTTAGTAAGCTGCCCCGGCAGCAAACCGCCAATAGTCATACTCACGTTTTTACTCGGCAGGTCAACGAAAAACACGGGGTGTTTGCGTTCTGTAGAGAACTGGTTGTGCTCACCGGCATTCTCCACATTGCGGTGAACCAAATAAGGAGGTTTTACAAACAACGGCCTTGCGAAAGTTTTATGAAAATCTTTTGAACTAAATTGTTTTTGTTCGTCATGAACTGCCGTTCTGAATTCAGTCTCGGTGGCATTGAATTTTGTGTTTGACATCTTAAAAAAATTAAGTGTTGTTGCATTATTGCACTACAAAAATGCTGTACATTTGGACTGTGTTAATGATACAGATTTTATAATATATGGTAGTCCAGACATGTTAAGACCCTGGGATCTTCAGATCAACATCAATGTGAACTGCGAAAGAGCGGTATATATTCAGATAGCAGATTCGATTATCAGTGCAATTAAAACCGGGAAATTGCAAAGCGGCGCGCCCTTGCCCGGCAGTCGTCAGCTTGCAATTCAATTAAAACTGAACCGAAATACGGTGATCGATGCATTAAATGTGTTGCTGGCAGAAGGCTGGTTAATATCTGAAGAACGAAAGGGCACGTTTGTGGCAAAAAAACTACCGGCATTTAAGGAGACTAAACCGGAAAATCCCGCATCGGCGATACAAACAGTTACAAAAATACCCGAGATCATCTTTAATGATGGCGTGCCCGATAGCCGTATCGCACCCATTCCCGAACTGGCAGGCGCTTACCGCCAGATCTTCAACCGTAAAGGCAGGTGGCAAATGATGGGCTATACCGATAGTGCAGGTGACTTTGATTTTCGGAATGCCATCACGTTAATGCTTAATTATAAACGCGGTATGCGGCTCACCCCGGAAGAGATATTAGTGACCCGTGGCAGCCAAATGGCAATGTACCTGACAGCACATTGCATCCTAAAGCAAGGCGATGTAGTGGCCGTTGAGAACCCCGGCTATAAACCCGCCTGGCTTGCATTTGAGCATGCCGGCGCCACGCTGTTGCCAATTAATGTTGATGTTAATGGTATTATTGTAGATGAGCTTAAAGCCCATCTGCAAACAGGAAAACCTGTTAAAGCCATTTACATCACCCCGCATCATCAATTTCCTACCACGGTTACGCTAAGCCTGAACCGCCGTCTGGAACTCATCGAACTATCCAATCATTACGGGTTTACTATCATTGAAGATGACTATGATCATGAATTTCACTTCGGGCAACGCCCGATATTGCCTGTTAGCAGTATTGAAAATATTGAGCACTTCGTATATATCGGATCGATGAGCAAGATCGTGGCACCTGCATTGCGCATAGGTTATTTGGCATCATCAAAAGAACTGATCGGCAAGGTGGGGCAATTACGCAGGATAATTGACACCCAGGGAGACAATATGATGGAGCAAGCCGTTTTGCAGTTGATCAATGAAGGGCACATTAAACGGCATTTGCGCCGCGCAACACTTCTGTACAAGAATAAACGCGATATTTTTGAGAAGATCATCAAAGAACATTTAGGCGAAAAAGTCGATTTCCGAAAACCCGAAGGCGGCCTGGCCTTTTGGCTGGTACCCAAAAAGCAAACCGATATGATCAATTTACATAAAAGGCTTTTGGAAAAAGGAGTACAAATCATGCTGCCTGAAAGCTTCAGTTATGGAGAACCCGTAAACGGTTTGCGTTTGGGCTACGCTTCGTTAAGTATAAACCAATTGGAAGAGGGGGTAAAAAAAATTGCTAAACTTTTATAAAAGCTAAAGAGATTTTAGCGGAATATGCCCTGAATTGCCGAGCTGCAAAGAGCCATCGAAAACCGGCTGTCAAAAGCGGGTAAAATAGCTATCACGCTTCATTTCATAACAACTGAATATAGAGCCCCGATATTTAAGATTATCGGAGCTCTGTATTTTAAGATGGAGCATCGAATCCGTTATGCTGCTATACCACTTTAGTACTCATAAATGAGTTATATTTTTCGGTATATAAAGTATAAACCTCCTGTAGTTTATCCCAATCTTCGGTTTCCAGGATATTTTTAGGAAAGAGGTGGCTGCCTATTCCAACAGCCTTTGCCCCTGCAGCCAGATAGCTGGTAAAATTTTCAAGATTTATGCCTCCAGTTGGAACCAGACCAATATGATTTAGTGGCCCCAGCACTTCCCGGATATATCCCGGGCCCAATGTAGTTGCTGGGAAAACCTTTACCATTGTTGCACCCAGGCTCCACGCCTTATATACTTCTGTTGGCGTGTAGGCACCCGGAAAAACAGGTATTTTTTGAGTTGCACAAGCACTGATAACATCTTCATTTACAATTGGAGTAACAATAAATTGAGCACCGGCATTTAATGCCTTCTCCAGGTCGTTAATGGTGCAAACCGTTCCGGCTCCAATATTTAATTTATCGCCATGTGTATTAACTAACGAAGAAATGGTATCCTCGGCACCGGCAGAATTCATAGTAACTTCAAGGCAGGTTAACCCCGACTGATGGTAAACATGGGCGATGTTTTCTGTATATTCCGGCCTAATATTCCTCATAATCCCGATGATGGGCATCCGGTTAAAAAGCTCCCATGAAAATTTGTTGTTCATTGTATTACTGTTTTATAAATTTTATACTGCCCGCGTATAACCGCTTCATCAGTCCAGGTTACATTAATTTCGCGCATTCTTGATAACAGCCCCAGCTCTTTTAGCGCGCACTTATAATATTCACCTAAATGTGAACCGCCAACGAGGGTAATTTTTTTCACCAAAGAGGTTTTCAACTCCTTTAGTTCGGTTCCTATTAACAAACCGCTCAGGTAATTGTAGTTTTCTTCCTTTGATAGTTTATTAAGCAGGTTGTTTGTTCTTACTTTAAACGCAACATTTAATAAATTGGCAGCAATTGCATCATTTACACCCAACTTAAAGCTATTTGATGTTTGCGTATTATCTTCAGCGTAATTATTTTCGACACTTAACCTCAATACACTTTTTTGCGACAGCAATTCAAAAAATTCGCCGGTCATGTAGGTTTTGATGCCTGTTATCTGGTTATTAGAAACAGAAATATGTTTGGAATGCGTACCTGGAAAAATAAATAATTCATCATCAACTTGTCCATTTAACCAATCGATGCAGCCAATCAGCTGAGTTTCTTCGCCCCTGACAACATCATCATCAGACCGCATGCCAGAAATAACCATCACATCGTGTTCGAAATGCCTGTTTGCGGGAATAGAATGAGTACCGATATTTGTGCCGTTTATGCCAACAGGCAGTTCGCTGTAAGGAATATCAACAAAGCCCATTGTTGAGGATGCCATTCCCGAAATAATAACCTGCATACCGCTTAAGGACCTGCCTGTTTTACTTTCTATCTTTACGATGTATTTATTTATAATGTCCAGATAAAATGGAATACGTTCATCTTCTGGCCTATCACTTTGCTTCCACAAAGCAAAAGTAACAGCAATGCCATTACTGTCTGTTTCTTCGGCCAATATTTGAAACCCGCTTACATTAACCAAGCGCAGCCTGAAGCTGGAAGTGCCCCAATCGCAGCTAAGAAACTCCTTCATTATGTTGTAATTTATTTTTTTCATGATCGGGGCTGCCGACATCTCCCACTAAAAAAACATATGATAAAACTCCGGCAAAAGCCAATATTCCGATAAAAAGGATTGATGATGTAAAACTTCCGTTTTTAGCCAAATAACCTATAACAAGCGGAACTATGATTGACGATAAGCCCCCCATAAAATTAAACACACCGCCGGTAAGGCCAATCAGGTTCTTAGGCGAAAGTAAAGACACAAACACCCAGGCAATTGATGCTAACCCATTTCCAAAAAAAGCAATTGCCATAAATAAAATCACAAATGAGGTATTGTTAACAAAGTTGGCACCTATGATAAAGGTTGACAATAATAGCCCAACTATTACCGGTGTTTTACGGGCCTTATTGAGCGAGATGCCTTTTTTAATTAAACCATCAGAAATTAAACCCGATAACAGCACCCCGGCAAACGCTGCTAAGAATGGTATTGAAGATAAAAAACCTGATTTTAAAAAATCAAACCCACGATACTTAACCAGGTAAGTTGGAAACCAGGTTAAAAAAAACCATAAGGTTGATGTAACTGCAAACTGCCCCAAATAAATACCCCATAATTTACGATTGGTTAATACCTGCTTAAATTCTGCCGCTGTGATTTTTTTTGAAGGAATGTTAGTTGCTTTACTTTCTGCACCGCGCAATGCATCATCTGTTACTGGATTACGATAAAAGCAATACCAAACCACGCTCCAGGCTATGCCAACTAAGCCTGTGCTGATAAATAAACCACGCCATCCCCAGTAATTTTGGATTACAGCTAAAAGAGGTGTTAAAAAAGCGAGCCCGATAAATTGCCCCGAGGTATAGACAGCTATAGCCGATGCCCTTTCGTTTTCAGGAAACCATTGAGTTACAACCCGGTTATTTATGGGATATGAAGGTGCCTCAAACATGCCTGTGGCCATCCGCAAACCCAATAAAAAGTAAAACCCGCGCACAACACCTTGCAACAAGGTTACAACCGACCAACTGCATAAACTTATAGCGTATAATACACGCGGACTAAAACGATCAATAATAATGCCGCCTGGAATTTGGAAGGCAACGTATGTCCAGCCAAATGCCGAAAAGATCAGCCCTATCTCTACCGTACTTAATTTCAGGTCTGTACTAATTGCTGTTGCTGCTACCGAAATATTGCTACGGTCCATATAGTTGATAATGACATTTATAAACAAAAAAGCCAAAACCCGGAACCTGGCTTTGTTGCTTTTATTGCTATCATTTGTCATTACCATTCTGCCACACTCCCATCCTCATGCCTCCATAACGGATTAGTCCAGTTGTGCCCTATAGCCGCCATTTTGCGCACATGCTCTTCATTAATTTCAATACCCAAACCAGCGCCTTCCGGTATGTCAACAAACCCGTTTTCATACTTAAACACATCCTTATTTGTTATATAATCCAGGATATCGCTTCCTTTATTGTAATGTATACCCAGGCTTTGTTCCTGTATAAATGCATTATGGCAGGTGGCGTCTACCTGTAAACAAGCCGCCAGTGCAATAGGGCCAAGCGGGCAATGCGGTGCTGCGGTCACATCAAATGCCTCGGCCATTGATATGATCTTTTTGCATTCAGTTATCCCGCCGGCATGCGATAAATCGGGCTGAATAATATCTACATAGCCATCTTTTAAAAGGGTTTTAAATTGCCATTTAGAAAACATACGTTCACCGCAAGCTATCGGAATTGCAGTATGCAATGCAATTTCACGCATTACTTCATTATTTTCGGGCAGGGCCGGTTCTTCAATAAACATTGGGCGAAATGCTTCCAATTCTTTAGCCAGGATTTTAGCCATGGGTTTGTGCACGCGGCCATGAAAATCAATGCCTATACCCACATAGTTCCCAACAGCCTCACGTACAGCAGCTATCCGGCTAATGGCCTGATCAATTTTTTCATATGAATCCACATATTGCAACTCTTCGGTGGCGTTCATTTTCACAGCACCAAACCCGGCTTTAACCATTTCTTTTGCCGCGTTTCCCACGTCGGCAGGCCTGTCGCCGCCTATCCAGGAGTAAACTTTCATTTTATCCCTTGCCTTTCCGCCAAGCAATTGGTGTACAGGAGCGTTGTAATATTTTCCTTTAATATCCCAAAGGGCCTGGTCAATACCGGCAATAGCGCTCATCAAAATCGGGCCTCCCCTATAAAAACCGCCCCTGTACATTACATTCCAATGATCTTCTATATTCATTGGGTTTTTACCAATAATATAGCTCATCAGTTCTTCAACGGCGGTTTTAACCGTCGCTGCTTTACCCTCAATAACAGGTTCGCCCCACCCGGTTATACCTTCGTCGGTTTCTATTTTAAGAAATAACCACCGCGGTGGCACAGTAAATAATTCAAAGCTTTTTATTTTCACTATAAATGATGTTTATTTGGGTAAATCAGTTTAAAACAGGCAGCACTTTTGCAAAGATTGCGTAAGGGCAATATCGATATATTTTTTTTACAATTTTGAAATAAACCAACTGGAATCAACTTGTTCCAGGCAATCTATCGGTGATTTTACATTAACTTAGATAACACTTTAAACCAAAATGCACTAATGATAAAATGGAATAGATTTTTGCCGGCTACACTGGGTATTTTAATAAGCGGATTTACTGCGTGTTATGCCCAAACTGCAAAACCCCTGATGACAACCGAGCAGTTGGATCCGCAGTTTAGCTCTTTAGTAAGCAAAACAGCAAAAGCCGAGATTTTAGCCGATGGTTTTATTTGGTCAGAAGGCCCCCTATGGGTTGAGCAACATAAAATGTTCCTTTTCTCGGATGTTAAAAAGAACGTCATTTATAAGTGGACCAAAGAAAAAGGCAAGGAAATTTACCTGTCTCCTTCTGGTTATACAGGCAAAATACCGCGCGGGGGCGAATTGGGGTCAAATGGTTTGGGGTTAAATATAAAAGGACAATTGGTTATATGCCAGGACGGCGACAGGGTAGTATCTGTAATGGACGCTCCTTTAAACAAGCCTAAAGCCAAATTCATCAAACTGGCAGCCGGTTACCGGGGTAAAAAATTTGATAGCCCCAATGATCTCGCTTTTTTAAGCAACGGCGATATCTACTTTACCGACCCTCCTTACGGCCTTGAGAAAAACGTAGACGATCCGCTAAAAGAAGCCAAATACCAGGGCGTTTATAAAATTTCGGCAAAAGGCAAAATCACCCTGCTTACAGATACACTTACAAGACCAAATGGGATCGCCTTTTTTCCCGGGGGCAAAACTATATTGATCGCCAATTCAGACCAGGGAAAAGCCTACTGGTACGCTTATGATTTGGATAAAAATGGCTTATTTACAAACGGCCGGATATTTTACAGTGCAAACGCAGCCACCCAAAAAGCCGCAGGTATGCCCGACGGAATGAAAATTGATAAAAAAGGTAATGTATTTGCCTCAGGGCCCGGAGGCTTATGGATATTTAACAGAACGGGTAAATTGCTCGGGAAAATGATATTTAATGATGTGGTATCTAACTGCAGTTTCTCCAACGATGAAAAAACGGTTTATTTAACATCCAATCATCGCGTTTTAAAGGTTACTTTAAGGTAGATTAAAAACTCCTTTAAATCGTAAACTATAAGTTGTTGGATAAAAAAGCCGGAGTAAAAACAAATTTTCGTTATTACTCCGGCAAAGTGCCTTTTAACCTTTATAATTAAGATGACACAACTACATCATTGGTTATCCGCACAGCTTTCCTGTTTATGGTAAAAGCATAATCAGCTTATTCTTTTTGTCATTATCTACCGATTTTAACGAATTTATTTCTTGAGGAATAAGTTTATAGGAAGCATTAAACTGAGCTATGAATTTCAGGAACTGATCAGGATGATAACTCAGTAAGCGATTAGTTTCCTCGGCATTACCAAGATGTTCAGGAATGTACATGCCATCATTTCCATTATCGCCGCTTTTGAGTGCATCCGTTATCATAGATAACCGTTTAAATTTTTCAACAAGTCCGTTTGTTATCTCAGGTACACGCGCCGGGCTGTAGCTTACATTTATTTGCTGTTTAACACGGCAGTTTTGATCCGGAAGCGAAATATTTAAACACAGATTTGCTCCATCATAGCTCCAGCCGGTTTCTTTGCCATCTGCATTAAATAGTAATGGTTTTCCATTCAATAACACTTTTAACGGGGGCTGTGTCCCAAACAGTTTTACCGTGAGTTTTCTATGCTGCGGCATATCCTGATATTTACCTTCGGCAGGGGAAATGTTTACAAGTTGTTCGTTGCCGATAATTTGTGTTGTTATATTCGTGGTGGCAAATTCACTTTCGTAATTTTTATCATTCCCATTATCCTCGTAAAGCTTAAACTTACCCGTGCCGCCCGGAAAAATCCCCAATGTTATATCGTGTGGATTTTTGTCCAGGTTTTGTATCTGATCATTATACATCGGTATCACTGAGCCTGCTTTCACATAAATCGGGTACTCATTAATCGAAAATAAACGCTCAACTACCTGTCCCCCTTTTAATAAGGTTCCGGTAGACCATTCATACCAATCGTTTCCCAATGGAAGCCAAACCTTAACACTGGCAAAACCATCTTTAGCAGGCGCTGTTACAGGTTTGATCAGCATATCATCGCCAAACATGTATTCTTCTTTATAAACAAAAGATTGGGGTTGCCTGGCGTAATCGTAGTACAGCGGCCGGCAAAGCCCAATACCCGTTTCAAAAGTCTTTCTGGACATTGTGTAGATATACGGGACAAGTGCATATCGAAGCCTGATTGCATCATGCTGGGCTTTAGCATACTCAGGGCCAAAATTCCAGATCTCTTTTTTTATAGCCGCATTTTTTGTAGAATGAGTGCGCATGATAGGGCTAAAAGCACCATACTGAAGCCAGCGCGTGTATAGTTCCGGTTCTACAAACTTTTCATTTTGCTTAAGGATATGACCGCCAATATCATGGCTCCAATAAGTATACAATACATTTGAAGCGGTACTTGTAAAATAAGGTTCATAAGCCAGCGATTCCCATGACATAAAAGTATCTCCCGAGAAGCCGATCTGATAGCGGTGATTGCCCAAACCTCCCCAGCGGTGGTACAGCAACGGGCGTGTTTGACGGTGCATAGCCATATCGGTAAAGAAAGTGTAATTGAGCCACCAGGTGTTGCTCAACTGCGGAATTTTCTTGTCATTGGGCCATTGCTGCCAGTCCAACCACCAGAAGTCGACACCTGCTTTTTCAATCGGTCTTAACACGATATCAAATAAGCCACGCATATACGCCTTATCAGAAGCTTCAAACGGAACCGGCTTCTTTTGAGCAGTGTCTGCCTTCATGTAGGCGGCGAAGTTGCGATATTCATCTTCTGTTGATGGTACGCCATCTGCCGGGTGCAGGTTCAGGGTGGTTTTTAAATGGTTTTCCTTTGTCCATTTCAAAAACTTTGCGGGATCAGGGAAAAGGTTTTTATTCCAGGTGTAGCCTGTCCAACCCTTGGTGTGCCAATCCATATCAATTACCAAAACATCTGTAGGAACATCAAATCTTTTGAGGTTTTGAACCAACTCCCGAAGCTCATTGTCTGAATAACTCCAGTACCGCGACCACCAGTAGCCAAAAACATATCGGGGCAGCATAGGCACATGCCCTGCTATTTTGCTAAAATCAAATAAGGCAGATTTATAGTCGTCGCCATATCCGAGAAAGTACCAGTCCAGTTTCGGCGTACCGGCGGCAGTTACCCATGGCCAATCAGAATTATCTAACCGAAGAGACCTGGAATCATCAAGAAAAAACCATCCATCCCTTGAAAGTATCCCGTCTTCCAGTTGTATTTTTTGCCTGCTATACAAATTTAATTCACCGTCCTGCCCGTCGAGGGTGCGGTAAGTCCCCTTTAAATTGAACCGCTGTTTTTGTCCTGGTTTCCAGGAAATGGTATCGGTATTCAAAATCCGAATTTTTAAATTAGTACTATCAAAAACACCTGAATTGATTTTGTAGGCGAGTTCTATCTTATTTGTTTTCAGATAAAACCAATCACGATCTGTTCGTGTGGTGAATGAGGGCACAGGCAACTTACGGTTAACCACAACAAGCGAGGCCCTGTTATCATAATTTGCTGGCTCTCCCCATTGTAACCTAACCATTTTATCGGTCAATACAGTAAAACGGGCATTGCCCAGCTGAACTATGGCTTTAGCATCAGGCGTTAGCTGATTCCCGCTCTGGGCGTAAGCGCAGGTAGTAAATAAAGTGAGCAAGCAGGTTACTACCTTGAAAAGCATCATTATTTTTTGTTTGTAGGTAATGAACATATAAAATAGTATTAAATGGTAATTGAGAAATACATTGACCGGGGTAAAAGGCATGCGGAGCCCATACCGGCTAAATCAGTGATTTACCGGTAAAGGTCATCCGTGCCGAACTATAAAATCCGGGATTATTAATTACTCAAGCTATTTAGTGTACGGCGATTTAAGCCCCGCAAAGGAAACATCGGCAACACATAAAAATGGATTAAAAAGCGGCTGTTAAAAAAATCCAGGCAACTATAAAAATGACTCACTGGTAATCAACCACATAACAAGCCACACAGGCCAAAAAATCAGAGGCTAATACACCAGGGCAAATTCACATTGTGGTTTCAGTCAACAAATCAAGCGATGAAAAGCGGTTGCCCGGATCAGGGCAACCGTTTTCTTTATCGCGAAAGCAGTAATTTATACTAACGTTACCATCCGTAATTTTGCACTAATCCGGGATCGATATTGATCTCTGTTTGCGGAATAGGCATCAGGTAATGCCTGTCGGCGAAAACGCGCGTCTGGTCAACAACAGTTTTGTAAAACACTGCTACACCGGCTGCTTCGCTGTTAGGGTCAACCCCGGTAGAATTAAGTTCTTCGGGAGTAGGCCTGGCGTTCATACCATGCATATTTCCGTTATCAACAGTTTTAGCTATCAGCCAGCGGCGCACGTCCCAAAACCGCTGATTTTCAAAGGCAAATTCCACGCGTTTCTCGTTTTGTATTCTTTTCCGCATACCTTCTTTGGTATTGTCAGATGCGATGATAGGCAGGCCCGGCATCGATACACGGCTTCGTACACTATTTATTGCGCTATAAACATCACTATTAGGGGCCGGCAAATATTCATTCATCGCCTCAGCATAGATCAAATAAATTTCGGCAAGACGAATCAACGGGAAATTTCTGTTGGCGTTACCGTTCCCCTTTAAATTAACCGCCGGATCGGCCCACTTTCTCCAGTTGTAACCAGTTTCGCAATTAGTACCCGGCTTAGGCCAACCGTCGCAGCCGCCGCCGTTATTCCCAAACCAGGCAAATTTGAGCGGTCTTGCATTATTGGTATAGTTCCAAACATCATATTGAAAAAATATAGTAGCATAAAAACGGGGGTCCCTGTTTTTATACATGTTTGAAATATTGGAAACGGCCGTATTTTTCACCCCATCCCACATTTGGCCACTCCAAAAGCCTGTAGTTTGATAGCCCGATTGAGGATCTGTTATAGGCCGCCCGTTGTTCATTTCATAAGCATCAACCAGCTCCTGAAACACACTCATCTTTCCGTTTCCGTTAACAGCATTCGCATCCCTGCCGTTAGGCAAGTAATTACCCTCAAAATCACGGTTACCGGTATTGATCAGCGGCAGTATGATCTCGTTATAGTTTCTTGTAAAAAATAACTGGGCATAGTTATCAACCGGGTTTGAGGGGTTGGGGTTGGACAATGAATAGGCATTCAGATCCAATACCGCTTTAGCTGCGTTTGCAGCCAGCAGCCATTTATTGTTATCATAAGTTTGCGGAAATAACGGGGTACCATCTGCATTTTTGATGCCGGCATACATTGCATTGCCATTAAATAAAGGGCTGGCAGCATAAAGTAATGTCCTTGCTTTTAGTGCTAACGCAGCGCCTTTGGTGATACGTCCGTAATCACTTGAGCCGCTGGCATATGATACCGGTAAAATATCGGCAATGGCATCGCATTCCGTAGTAATAAACTTCACCACTTCATCAACAGAATTGCGTGCCGTTGTAGTAGCGGCCGGATCAGTTGTAGCTAAAACCTTATTAACTAAAGGCACAGCGCCATACCTTCTAAACAATTCAAAATACTGGTTTGCGCGCAGAAAACGGGCCTCAGCTTTATAAAGCGGTATCCGCGGAGTATAATAATCGCTCCTGGAGGCAGGGATAGGTGTTTGATCAATACTTGCCAGAAAAATATTGGCCGACCGGATATACTGGTAAGCACTACTCCAGATGTCAAGTGAATTATTTGTTGCATTCCAGGCACCCGAATTGAAAGGCAGTTCGGGTACGTTCTCCCAATGGTTTTTGCATTCATCCGTACACGCACCCAACGCAGTTCCGCCGCCATGTATGAACTGTACATCGTTATTGTTCAGGGATGAATATAAGTGTGCCCATGCACTTTCCGCATTTGTGATATTATCAAAAACCGCGTCCTGGGTAACGAGCTCCGTGGGTACTACATTAAGATATTTTTTACAGGAAACTATGCAAATGCTGGCAATGAATATCAGGTATATGAATTTGTTGCTTTTCATGTGGAATATTTTTAAAATGTAAATCTGAGGCCGGCGTTAATCACTTTTTGCTGTGGATAGGTACCGGTGCTGTTGTTACTAATCTCCGGGTCAAAATTGAAATCTTTGAGCTTACTCCATGTAAACAGATTAATGCCATTTACAAAAATGCGGGCATTATCTATACCTATGCGTTTCATCCATGTTGCAGGCAAGGTATAACCCAGCTCAACGGTTTTTAACCGTAAATAATTTGATGAATAGATCCAGAAAGTTGACGCCTGCTGATTGTTTACGTTATCGGCAGATGAAATACGCGGAAACATATAGTTGCCGTCGGGGTTTGAGGCTACCCAGTGGTTGTTAACCACTTGCGTTAATGCAGTGGCAAACCTTGAAAACGGGTACACACCCGATCCTGATAACAGGGTAGACCCTCCCAGGCCGCCCTGAAATAATACGCTTATGTCGAAATTAGCGTAATGGTAGCCCAATGCCACGCCAAATTGAGATGTTGGATTGGCAACTTTTCCGGGAAGATAACCGGCATCAAGGCTGTTGATAACACCGTCGCCATTTAAATCCTTATATTTGATATCACCCGGCTTGGTAACCCCCAGGCTTGACTGAGAAGGGCTGTTGTCTATATCCTCCTGATTTTTAAATAGTCCGACTGCCGTATAACCATATATTTCGTTAATACTTGTACCTTTTAGGGCCTGCCATTCACGTCCGGGATAATCAGGCTGGGCATAAAACAGGATCTTGTTGTGCGCATACGCATAATTGATGGTAATGCTATACCCCTGCTTTTTGCCAAATTCATTTCGGTGAGTAAGTGAAATTTCATAGCCCCTGTTATCTGTTATGCCAGCATTAACTGCCGGTATTTGCGGCAAACCAATAAACCCCGGAATAAGTTGCGATGTAGCAAGGATATTGTTACGGCGCTCTTTAAACACATCTGCCGACAACGCAAGCGCCCCCTTCCAAAAACTCAGGTCAAGCCCCAGGTTTAATTTCTTGGATCTCTCCCAAGTAAGCAACGTATTACCGGCCTGCCCTTCCAGGTAGCCCTTATTGTCAAATCTATTATTGTCACCATTAATACCAAATATGTAGCCGCTGCCCTGCACCCATGTACTTAAATAAAGAAACCTGCTTAAGCCAATCTTGTCATTACCTACAAGTCCGTACGAACCCCGCAACTTAATTTGATCAATAAAACTAAGGGAAGAGTTATCTTTAATAAAATGCTCATTTGACATTATCCAGCCTGCCGAAACAGCTGGAAAAAAACCGAAGCGATGGCCTGGTGCAAAATTCTCCGAGCCGTTATAACCAAAATTAAATTCGGCAAGATACCTGTCGTCATAAGCATAGGCAGCACGCCCTAAAATACCCTGATATTTATATGGCAAGCCGTTTATTGCATTTGTTACGCCGCCACCTATGGCATCAAAAAAGCTCGACTGGTTATAGATTGCCATGGCCTTAACCGAATGTTTACCAAAATCCCGGTCGTAATTCAGATAAGCTTCCAGTACGGTACGCCGGGACCCGTTAGCATTAACCTGGTAATCAAGTGTGTTGGTACCATTATTTACAATTACGTAGTGCCCGTTTGTTTCCAGATCTGTTTCCGTATCGGAAACGCCGGGATTAAGCAAATACTGATAGGTAACATTAGATAGCGGCCTGTTGACGTTCCGGTAATTATCATTATCAAAAGACAACCGCACACGGGTGCTCAGTCCTTTTGTTAGCCAGCCTAAATCCCACCTAAAACCGGCGGTAGACTGCAGCTCAGTTTCAAAATTCCGTTGATACCCTGATTGGGTAAGGTCAACATAAGGCGATTGATTGGTATTTGGCGCGCCGCCAGGTGAGCCATCCGGGTTGGTAATCGGGTAATACCAGGCAGGCGTTTGCTTAATATCGTTAAAAATTTGCGACGCGTTAACACCCGGATAATTCCTGTCATATACAATGGCACCCAGGTTAAGTTCCAGCGTTAGATTTTTGGTAAGGTTTAGGTCAATATTTGAACGGAAATTGTATTTATTGGTAATAGCCTGAATATCATACTGGCTTACCGATTCTTCATAATTATACAAACCATTTTGCTGAAGATAAGATAAAGAGATAAAGTACCTTGCTTTTTCTGTACCTCCTGAAACATTCAGGTTGCCCTGCCGTAAATAAGAAAACGGCTTCAGCATGGTTTTTGTCCAATCAACATTGGGGTATAAATACTGGTAGGCCGGAGATGACCTATCACGATACTTATTTAATAAAACATCTGAATAGGCGCTGGTATCTGCAAAGAGGCCATCATTAACAAGACCTTCTTTGTAAAGTTTCCGCCCGGTGTATGAATCCACATATTGTGGCAAAGAGGTTGGCGACTGCCATCCGTTTTGCGCCGTGGCGGATATGCGGGATGCTCCTATCTTACCTCTTTTGGTAGTAACCAATACCACACCGTTGGCACCTTGTATACCATATATCGCTGTCGAAGCGGCATCTTTCAGAATACTCACACTTTCCACCTCATTGGCATCCAGACCGCTAAAATCCCTTTGGATACCATCAACAAGTATCAGAGGTGCAGAATTATTGGTCGTACCAAAACCCCTGATATTCAGGTTAGCGCCATCTGCTCCCGGCTCACCGCTGTTTTGAACGGTTAATAGTCCGGGCAAACGGCCGGCCAGTGCATTGCTTAAATTGGCAACCGGGCTTTGCTGAAGTTCTTTTGTGCCCACCGATACTATTGCACCTGTAACACGTTCTTTGCGTTGTGTACCATACCCCACAACAACAATTTCCTGCAAGCCTGTACCCGGACTAAGTGCTATGATGCCAAGATCTTTGGTTACCGGAACTTCTTTGGTTACATAACCTATAAAAGAAATGACAAGCGTACTATTTTCCGAAATATTCTTAAAAGCAAATTCGCCTTTTTCATTCGTGGTCATCCCCTGCCCGGTTCCTTTTATTTTTACAGAAGCCCCGGGCAATGGCTTGCCTGTTTCGTCAACAACTATCCCCTTAACTTCAATGTTGGCCGCCAGTTGTTTGTTTTTGTCAGCATCAGGGCCATTAACTTCATCGCTGGCTTTGATCACAACTGTTTTTTCAGCAAAACTATATGACAGCGACTGCCCTTTCAACAGTTGGTCAAGCACTTCCCTGATATCAGCATCTTTTACGTTAATGGATATTGGGAGAGAATTTTGCAGCAACTTATTCTTATAAAAGAACGTGTACCCGCTTTGCTTATTAATATCCTTCAATATTTTCTCAAGTGATGCCCCGTTTTCTGACAAGGTGATCTTTTGAGCGAAGACATCTGCTTTAACTTGAAAAGTAAAAGCAATTGTTAACAGAATAATTAGCTTCATCAGTAAAAATATTCTTCGACATAAAAACAGAAATTCGCAGTTTTTTAAACTACGTTGATTAATTTTCATAGTTTCGTTAGGTTTTTGGTTTGGATAAAATTGAACTATCTCGGTTTTCTATAATCTCAAGTCCAGAAACTTCCGCGCAAGCGGACTCAGCCGGTTGTGTTGGCCCACTACCGGCATTTTTTTTGATTGAGATTTTTTGGGGATTTTTTTAAGTATCTTTTTTCTTCATCGTAAATTGGCTTTTTAGGTTAATAATTATTTATTGGTTTTATAATTAATTGGGGAAAGACACAAACTGTTATTGAGAAACGATCAGTTTTCGGCCGCTTACTTTTACGTTGATATCATCAAGCTTGAGGATTTTAAGCACTTCAGAGAAAGCTGCATTCCGAGATATTTCCCCGCTGTAGGTGTCTTTACTCATTTGACCCTGGTAAACTACCTCAACATCATACCACCTGGAAATTTTACGCATTACATCATGGATGTCGGCATCCCTGAACAGGATCACCCCTCTTTTCCAGGCAACAAACTCTTCTGCATCAACAGCAACTTTAAAAAATTGATCACCTTTAAAAACAGCCTGCTCATTAGGTTTTATAATAAGTGCAGAAGCAACGGCAGATGACGGCTGGTCTTTTCCATAAACTTTAACCCGGCCTTGCAGCAAAGTTGTTTTAACTACCCCGTTATCAGCATAAGCATTGATATTGAAATGCGTTCCCAATACCTGTACAACCTGGCCCGCACTGGTTACCTTAAAAGGCCTGCTTGCATCGTGGGCAACTTCAAAGTATGCTTCACCAGATAGCTCAACTACCCTATCACCATTCCTGAAATCAATCGGAAACCTGATGGTAGTGCCTGCATTTAGCCAAACCTTAGTCCCGTCTGCCAATATCAACTGATATTTTCCACCCTGAGGCGTTGATATGATATTATAAACCTGTGGCGAACGGGTAATTGCTGACGTATTTTTTTTGTAGATTATACTGCTATCTACATCATTATCGGCAGTAACATTGTTAAGTGTGAACAATCTGCCCTTTCTTGAACTATCCAGCTTTATTTGCTTTCCGTCGGCAAGTGTCAATACAGCTTTATTGCTGCCTGGTTTAATTTCATTTTGGTTTCCGGACAATTCATAAGGCGTAGTGCCCTTTACTTTGAAGTATTTATTGGCAACAAATAATCCTGCCAGTGCGAAAACAAGAATTGCAGCCGCCGCCGGCCAATATATTGAACGGAGCTTTTTGATTTTGTTTTTTGAAAGCCTGCTATGCAAATCATTCTTAAGAAGTTTCTCAATTTCTGCCTTATCTCCGAAAACAGGAAGCCACGGTGTATCAGATAAATCGAAATTATCCCGATATTCTTCAAATATTTTTTGTTCTTCCGGCGTGCAGTTACCCGACGTGCAACGCTCATGCAATTTCTTAAAATCTTCGTAAGACATGTTCATAACGGTTATTACTATAGACAACTTTGCCGGTAACAACTCACACACTTTTTATTTTTTTTTAGATTTTCTTTAAACAATCTATAATGGACGGGCAGCAAACCGCCAACAATAAAAGTTTGTTATTAAATTGCGCGGTTCAAGCTTAGATTTGAATTCAATTTTAAATGAACCAACCCCTACAATCAGACGAAGATTTATTTGGAGCAGTAAAACGCAATGATAAAAAAGCGTTTAACTTGCTTTATGATCGTTATTGGGAGCTGGTTTATAAAAAAACCTTTTCTTACCTGCATGATACAGAAACCTGCATGGGCATCGTTAACGACATATTCGTTAACATTTGGGAAAAGAGGGACGCTCTGAATATTATCACTTTCAAAAACTACGTTACTTCTGCCGCCCGTTACCGGGTATACAATGTTATTAAGGCAAATAACACATCTCCATTAACTTATATTGAAGATTATCAAAAGCTGGATGGCTTAAACGTAGTTTATAATAATGCAGAAAGCAATATCCAAACTAATGAATTAACTACCGATCTTGACCTTTTGTTAGATAAGCTGCCGGCAAGGTGCAAAGAAATATTTCTTTTGAGCCGGGTAAGCCATCTTACAAATGCAGAAATTGCCGAGAGATTGTCTATTTCAAAAAGAGCTGTTGAAAACCAGATTTCGTTAGCAGTTAAACACCTGAAACCACATTTTAAACACTACCCTACCGTATTACTTATAGCAAAGTTGATTTTATTACATAACAAGCTTGGGTTATAAGTATATCGTTTTTCTCGATATGCTAAAGCAATAAAGGCTGGCGTTAAAAATGCCGGCCTTTATCATTCATAACTAAAAGTATTTTCTTGTTATATGAAATTACATTTGCACCGAGACGCCATCTTTTAAATTACCGCTGCCGCTATAACTTTTGCCATTTTGCAGAATAACTACTTTCAAATGGGCTATCTCGTTATCAATCGGGTAACGTCCCTCACGCGCTACCACACGGATGATAGTTTTGTCGCCGTTTTTAGTGGCCTGGAATTTTAACTTGCTGTAGTTACCTTTATTAAACTCCCAGCCCTCACCGCGGTCCCAGTAAAGCTCACCATCTGCCCTCCCCCGGCTATCGGGATTGATAAAAAGTGTCAAAGTTTCCAACGAGCTTTCTCCTGTGTTTTGAATAACCTGCCCCGCAGGGATGATACCACCACTTTTGAGTAGTAATTTAGCCTGATATGGATCAGACTCGTCACCATCAACAAGCGATAGGTTCTCCCATTTCCCAGCAGGCAATTTAGGATCTTTCGCAAAAGACGGAACTACTAACAGGTTACTGCCTAATAAAAATACCTGCTCTTCGTTCCTTAAGCTTAAATCTTTTGGATTAGCAAAAAAAGCAGGTTGCATCACCGGTAAACCCGTTTTATGAGCATTGTAAAACAAAGTATAAAACAAAGGCAGCAAGCGATAACGGCGATCTATCGCGATCTTAGAAGTTTTCTCTACCAATTCACCAAATGCCCACGGTTCTTTGTTGTTTGTTCCGGCACAGGCATGCCCGCGGGCAAACGGTAAAAACACGCCAAAACCAAGCCATTTTGCCCACAGATCAGGGCTGGTATTGCCCAAAAAACCACCTATATCAGGCCCGCTGAATGGCTGGCCCGATAACCCAAGTGTAATAGACATAGGAACTGACACCTTCATAAATCGCTCATCAGCCAGGTTATCGCCGGTCCAGGTTGCGGCATAGCGCTGGCCGCCTAATAAATTAGCCCTCGTTAAAACAAATGGCCTCTTATCCGGATTTGCAGCCATTACGCCCTGCTTCGTTGCCTGCACCATCAATCGGCCGTAAGCGTTATGATACAGCAAATGCGGGCCGGCCGGTAATGATCCGCCGCCGCGGTGCTGGTTGGTGAAAGGCATTGTACCTAACCGCTGTTCCCGGGGCAATGCTTCATCATTTACTGCCGGCTCATTCATATCGTTCCATACGCCGTCAACGCCGGTGGCCATAAATTGCTGGTACAAACCGGCCCACCAATCGCGTGTAGCAGGCATGGTAAAATCAGGAAAAGCGCAATCACCCGGCCAAACCTTTCCGTGGTATTCGTGTCCGGCTATGTCCTTAACCCAAACATCTTTAGCCAAACCCGACTTGTAAACAGCATAGGTACTGTCGGCTTTAACACCCGGATCGATCATAAATACGGAATGAAACCCCTTAGCATGAAGATCGCTATTCAACTGTTTGGGATTAGGAAAATTGGCTTTATTAAATGTAAAAACGCGGAAACCCTCCATATAATCAATGTCCATCCAAATAGCATCGCATGGAATTTGCTTTTCCCTGAAGGTATCAGCAATTTCCCTTACACGCTGTTCGGAAGCATAAGAAAAACGGCATTGCTGGTACCCCAAGGCCCATCTTGGAGGCATTTCTATAGTGCCGGTAAGTTCGGCCAGGCCTTTAAGCACCTCCTGCGGCGATTTACGATCAATTATAAAAACACGGAATAAAGCCCCTTCTGTATTTAAGGTTATTTCTTTTGAATCAGTTTTTAATTCGGCCTTCCAGTAGCTATCGAAAAGGATCCCGAAAGCGGTACCATCTTTCCTTACACCCATTACCCAGGGATGCGTTTGGTAAAGCCGTTTTCCGCCATCGGTGCCGTAGGCTCCGTTGTCCGTATTCCAAAGCTTTATTGTTTGACCATTTCTTAATAATGGGCCGGTGACTTCCCCTCCGCCATACAGGCTAACCTCGTCCTGCAACCGAACAACAGCACTGGCCTTGCCGTCATTAAAAGCAAACTCGGGAAAAATGTGCCAACCGGCCGGAACTGCTTTTTGAATAGCCGGCTCCTTCTGGAGCATAAGTGAGGGTGCCTTAGCAGGATCAAAACCGACAGGAATAAATTCGGCGATGGAATTGCCTACTAAACCCGACCGGCTAATAGGTATATTATTCGCCCTCACCACTGAAAAAGCGGATAAAAACAGAACAAACAGAAAATATTTGAACGATGTTGTCATATAAAGTTGATAAATGAAATTTAGCTTATGAGGTATTAACTTGTTATTTAAGCTATCCGGCAAGCGGCCCACCAATTAACGCAGTGTTAAACCCCGCTCCCCCTTCCATGGTTCACTGCATGCCGATAGCTTATTCAAGTCAAAGTAAATCATGAATTAGGGCAGTTTGCCAGTATGTAATATAACAGGCAACTAAAATCCTGCAGTAAATAAAAACAAACCACTAACTATCAAATAATTAACACATACAAAACAAAAGAAAATCTAACAGCATCAGGCAGATTGCCGCCAGCTTAGTCAACAAAAACACCGAATTAAACCAGCAGGATAAAATTCAAAATTGCGGTTGTACGTTTTAGGCGTAATTTTATAACCGTTCCGGTTGGGCAAACCTGATTTTAAATTGCCGTATTGATTTCGCGAGCGAAGTGCAAGATATTATGCCTTGTTCCGGATAAAATATCATCGGAAATTATCTGAACTTAAAAGTGTATAGATGAAAAAAAATTTACTTTTTGTTATTTTCTTTTTATTACCCGCCCTGCATTGTTATTCTCAAAACCTGGCTTCTGATAACATTTTTAAAGTTTTAAAAGCTGAACTTGAAAAGGCAGACCGATATGATACTAACAAGGAAAAACGAATAGCTCAACTACAACAATCTCTGCGGCTTACTGATAGTAAAGATTTCGATGCCCAGTATACCCTTTATGGCCAAATCTTTGAAGAATATCGTTCCTTCAAGTTTGATTCGGCATTTATGTATGTCAGAAAAATGATAGCTCTTTCAGAGAAATTCAATAAACCTGCCAGCCTGATCAACAGCAAAATACTACTCGGCAGTACTTTACTCAACTCCGGGTTTTATAAAGAAGCTTTTGATATCGTTACAACAATTGATATAGCCAACCTATCTGATTCGCTCAAGGCTGATTACCTGAACCTGCGTGCAAGGCTCTACGCCGGCATTGGCGACTATGATAATGACGCTTACTTTTCTAAGGGCTATCACAAGCAAGCCGAAGAGGATTTTAAAAAAGCCGAAATAGCAACGCCGTCAAACAACTTTGAAAAAACCATTAACCTGGCTTTCCAACCCGATTCAGTGAGGGACAAAAAACTAACACCTCAGTTTTTCTATAATTTAATCATGGGCAAGCACCTGCCTGAGCATAAGATAGCAATGGTGGCCACCCGCATCAGCTTTGCATATACGGGCGAAAACCGGATCCTCTTCCTGGCGCTCGCAGCCATAAATGATATCCGTTCATCAACTAAAGAAACACTTGCAAGTTTTCTGCTGGGGCAGGAATTGTTTAAGCTAAACCGAACCGACGATGCGTATATTATTATGCAGCATGCAGTGAAAAACGCCAGGTTTTACGGAGCAAGAAGCCGTGAAGTGCAGATCGAATCGGTACTGCCACTTATAGCAGGAAAACTCATCAACGAAAAACAGCATGAAAAAGATAAACTGTTGATCGGCTTTTTGTTATTTCTCATCGTTGCAGTTGTACTCTTTTTTCTACTGGTCATTTACCGGAAGCAGCTCCGGCGTATCAAAACCAACGAACTTATTATCAGGGAAAAAAACGGAGAGCTAAAGGATATTAATAGCAAGCTTTGGGAATCATCAAGAATAAAAGAAGAATTTATAGGCCTGTTTTTTAAAACCTGCTCATCATACATTGAAACACTTGATAAAGTGAAACGCAGGGCCCAGCATAATATCAAACTGGGTAAATACAATGACGCAAACACCGTACTTAACAATGTTCAAATAGAAAAGGAGAAAGATCAACTATATGACACGCTCGACACGGTATTTTTGACGCTGTTTCCAAATTTCACATCTTCCTTTAACGCACTGTTAAAGCAGGAAGATCAAATTTGGCCTAAACCTGGCGAGATGTTAACCGCCACGCTTCGGATTTTTGCATTAATACGCCTTGGAGTAACCGAGTTGGAGACAATAGCAAAAATACTTGATTATAGCGTGAGCACCGTTTATACTTATAAAACCAGGGTTAAAGCCAAGGCATTGGTGCCGGCAGAAGATTTTGAAAGAAAAATAATGGAAATCAAATTTATTGACGAGCTATAAACGCCCAAGCTAACTATGCGTAGAAGCCATTTAAATTTAATTGTTTTTAAATGAGGCGCATGTGATACGTCTCTACAAAAACTTTCCATTCGTTTTAAAACAGCTTTTCAGCAAATAAACTAACCTGCCTACGCAAATTAGGCTATAGCCAGATCATAAACTAATGAATATAAATTAAGCGGGATATCCGTTTGACGCATAAAATATATGCGGGCGTCGGGAAGCTAATATTCGTTCCTCCCTGCACATTCGCCAACCCTGTAAATACTCTCCTATCTTCAGACACGATCCTGCGCTTTTAAGCTATATTCTTTTTTGGGACTACCCTGCCCACCATTGCCAGAATCTACAATTCGTTTGTGTTATTATTTGTATTTAATCTAAATAAAAATAACTTTGCACAAAAAAGTTACAAAGACGATGCAAAAAAAATAGTCGCAAAAAAACCCGGTGCTCCGTCGCCAAACATTACACCGGGACAATTAACAGATCCTTCAACCCATTAACCTTTCAACAAACTTATGAATTCTTTACTATGGAGTAAAAGATTTACCACTTCATTCCTCTCTCTTTTTTTAGCAACCATTGCATTTGCCCAAACCGGAACCATCAAAGGTATCATCAAAACAGCCGATGGGCAGCCAGCAGCTGCTATAACTGTAGGTTTATCAGGAACTACCAAAGGTGCAATAACCGACGAAAAAGGCTCATATCAGATTACCAGGATTAAACCGGGAAACTACACGCTGAAACTTAGCGCAGTAGGGTTAGCAGGCCAGGAAAAAAACATCACAGTTGAAGCCGCCAAAACGCTGATCATAGATTTTATGCTAAACCAGGACTCGCGCCAGTTAGCCGATGTAGTGGTAAGTTCAAACCGCCGTCTTAAATTTGGGGATAAACAGTCTGAATCAGTAGCCAGGATGCCATTAGCCAACCTGGAAAACTCGCAGGTTTACTCAGTTATCCCAAACGCCTTGATGCGCGAACAAAACATTGTTGATTATAAAACAGCACTCCGAAACGCTCCCGGAACCTCTACCATAGCGCAGGCCGGTAATGGGCGGGCTTATACCTTTATGCGCGGCTTTATTACCGGAAACTGGGTACGCAACGGTGTTGCCGCCTACCAGTTTTCTGCTGTCGACCCGGCAAACATAGATCGTATAGAGGTGATCAAGGGCCCTTCAGGTACTTTATTCAGCAGCTCAGTTATCTCATACGGTGGTTTAATAAATCGTGTAACTAAGAAGCCTGTGGATACTGCATTTGCCGAAATTGCGTACACTGGCGGTAGTTTTGGCCTAAACCGTATAACTACCGATGTAAATACACCTTTAAATAACAGCAAAAGCGTATTATTCCGCCTAAACGCAGCGTATGATCATAACGGTAGTTTCCAGGATGCCGGTTTTGAACGCAATATTTTTGTGGCACCAACACTTACCTATAAAGTAAATGATAAATTGAGCATCAACATTGAGGCCGAATTATATCGTCGCCATACCAGTACCGTTAACAATTATAACATTGCCGATCCGGAGTATTGGGCGGGCAAAAGTTTCAAAGATATTCCGGTAGATTATAACCGCAGCTACCAGGGTAATGATATCGACACCAAACTGACCAACTATAATATTTTTCTGCAGGCAAATTACCAGATCAGTAATCAATGGAAGTCACAAACGCTGTTTACGCTAAACGGCGTTTATGCGCCCCGGCAAACATTTTTGGATAAATATATCATCGATGATACTAAAATGGCCCGTAGTGTATTTCTGCTGTCTGATAAATATCATCAAACAGAAGTGCAACAAAATTTTAACGGTGATGTGCAGATAGCCGGCATGCGCCATCGCCTGTTAGTTGGTTTTGATTACATTGCTTATCGTCAGGACCCATATTACTATGCATCTGCTGATTATGATGTGATCAACTACCGTGATCCGGGCAATTTTTTTGTGAGCCGCAGCGACTTTGATAAAGCTATAGCCCCGCTTCCAACTTCGCCGGCAGATCAGAACAACTACAATACAGCTGCTTACGTAGCCGATGTGGTGAACCTTACCGACAGGTTGAACGTAATGGCATCACTACGGATCGATCATTATAAAGACCACGGCTTTCATGATATCAAGGCAGATACTTACGACGGTGCTTTCAGCCAAACCAAAGCTTCACCGAAATTTGGTGCCGTGTACCAGGTTATCAAAGGCCAGCTTTCGGCTTTTGCAAATTATCAAAACGGCTTTAGCTATACCAACGTTAAAGATCAAAGCGGCAAAGTGTTTAAACCAGAACAGGCATATCAGGCCGAAGCCGGCTTAAAACTGGAAACGGCCAGCAACAAACTTTCGGCTACCTTAAGTTACTATGACATATTGGTAAAGGACAAAATACGTGCAAATCCAACTAATAATAACCTGTACATACAGGATGCTACGCAGGCCAGCCGGGGTTTGGAGGCCGAGCTGATAGCAAACCCGGTTAGCGGACTTAACCTGATATTTGGTTATGCCTACAATTTTAGCAAGTATACCAAAGCGGATAGCGCTATAACCGGAAAACGGCCTTATGGAACGCCTAAGCATCTTATTAACGGCTGGGCCAGCTATACTTTCAGGCAGGGAACTATCAAAGGGTTCGGGCTGGGTTTTGGAGGTAACTATTCCAGCAGTTCTTTTGCAAGTGATGATAATCTGATAACTGTTCCGTCATATTTGGTACTAAGTTCAACAGCGTTTTATGACCGTGGCAAATACCGCATTGGTTTTAAAGTAGACAACCTGACCAATGAACATTACTGGGGGCCATTCTTTCAGCCGCAAGCAACGCGTTCTTATTCTGTTAATCTTAGTTACCGCTTTTCTGCGCATTAATGATCAAAAAAATTGCCTCATGGCTGCACCTCTGGCTCGGACTTGTGTCCGGGCTGGTGGTTTTTATCAGCCTGTTTGCCGCCGCTATTTTTGTATGGCAGGAGGAATGGACTAACGCCTGGCATCATGATAAAATTTATGTACCCGCAGTTGGCAAAAAGGAAATCTCTATTGATAGTTTGCTGGTGCAAGCTCAACGTGCAGAGCCAAACAAGGATATCACCTATGTTACCCGCCCACACGATCCTGAAAAGGCCATTGTATTTGATGTAGTTAAACCTAACCCTGATCCTGTATGGTATTACTACCATTCGGCATACCTGTTAAATGAGCAGATATATGTTGACCGCTATACCGGCAAAGTATTGGGCATAATTGATAACCGCAGCGAACTCATTTGGCAAATATATGCCCTGCATACCAGCTTATTGCTTAAATATGAAATCGGTCACTATATTGTTGGTGCCGCTACCATGATCATTTTTATCATGACCGTAACTGGAATTATATTATGGTGGCCAAAAAATAAAGCCGCGTTGAAACAGCGGCTTTGGTTTAGGTGGAAGAGCACAACACGCTGGCGCCGAAAAAATTATGACCTCCACAATATTGGTGGGATGTACACATGGATTTTCATCTTGTTTTTTGCCGCCACCGGATTAGTGTGGACGTTTGACTGGTGGGAAAAAGGGATTTACAGGTTATTAGGAGAAACGCCTGAAAAAATGTTTGCTGAGCCAAAAGTTAAGGAGGAAACTGTTCATGCTTATACTTATGAAAGCTTATTAAAAACAGCAACAGATCGCGTACCTGGATGGATAAGCGCAGGCTTGACACTACGGGAAGCAAAAACCGACAGTGCGCAATCACTTTTTTGTGTGGTTAGATATAATACTCATTCTGCATGGGATGAATGGGACGAACATCTCTACAATTCAAAAAGCGGCAGGCGCTATTATTCAATGACGCAATCCCAAAAACTGGTTGGAGAAAAGTGGCGTACAAGTAATTACGCCATGCATACCGGCAGTATCTATGGAATACCCACCAAGATTTTAGCTACTCTGGTTGCACTGTTTTGCGCGTTTTTGCCAGTTTCGGGCTTCCTGATTTGGTGGGGCCGCAAACGTAAAGCGAGGAAACCTGCTTATTGAATATAATTCCCCTGCAATTAGCAAACCAAAACGGATTGAATTTCAGCCACGTAACATACAAACAGTAAGTGATTGGCAATTGCCAATCACTTACTAATAAATATGAATATGTTATTGCTATAAATTTAGTAACCGGTATTTTGCTTAAGTTTTGGATTGGAATTAAGCGCCGGTTGCGGCAATGGGAAAACCAACCGGTAATCACCATTGGGTTTATGGGATAGCCAGCTTTTTGTAGTGAACACGCCAAACCGGATATCATCCCTTCGGCGGTGTGCTTCCCAAACAAATTCATAACCCAACTGATCAAGCATGCCGCCATATTTCACTGCGGCCTGATTACCCGGATCGGTAACTAAATAGTTTTGAACGTAACCATACTTATACCGGCTGTTACCTTCCAACTGCGCAGCGGTAACTGTTGCCTTACTTGCATCTGTAAAATCCCTCGCCCTTACCTGGGTTACAATTTGAGCAGCTTCAGCGCTGCCTCCTGTGCGTACCAGGCATTCTGCTTTCATCATAAGTACCTGTGCGTACCTAAAAAATGGAAAATCGTTACTCAGATCACTCAGGGCCCCGTTTTTCACTTCAAATTTATTCATACGGTACCCCTCTGTTTCGCTGGTGAATAAACCATCAGGAAGTTTATTTACAAAGTTTAACTGCTGTCCGTTTTTATCGTATGATCCCAGTATTGGGGTAACGCCGTCGGCTTTAAACTGAGGCCCCATAAGCCAGCTGTCGGCCAAACGCTTATCTCCGGCATCATAAGTATCTATAAACTGTGGCACGCCCTGTATTGATCCCGAGCCCCAGGGTGTAGCCTGCATGTTCACCTTATCTTTTAATGCGCCATGCCATGAAAACATCTCCACAAAAAAGCCCTTGCCCTGGTTTTCATCAAACGGAACCGAAAAAATGATCTCCGGCGAAGCTTCATTATCCGTTTTAAAGATATTTTTATAAGTTCCCTCCAAGGAGTATTTGCCAGAAGCAATTACATCATTACATTGAGTTATACATTCCTGCCATTTAGCTGTACCTGTATAAACCTCGGCATTAAGGTAAATATTGGCCAATAATGTTTTGGCACCCCATTTATTGAACCTGCCGTACATGAGCTTGTTATTGTCTTCGCTCAGGTTAGGGATGGCATCATTAAGGTCCTTAACCAGGAACTCATATATCTGCTGGCGTGTGGCAGTTTCGGGCAACTCGGTGCTGGTTGTGATAATTAGCGGGGCGTTACCAAAATTATCACAGATAAGCCAGTAGTAAAAAGCCCGCACGGCTTTCATTTCGGCAACAAGCGACTCTTTAGTTGTTCCTGCCGATACCGGAATAGTGCCTTTTTCTAATTGATCTATAATACGGTTGGCATTGATAACGCCCGAGTACAGCGTTTGCCACATATTAATCATCTGCGGATTTTCGGAGTTCCATGTATGCAGGTGAACGCGCTTGTAAATACCGGCATCGTCCCATCCTGATGGGTTGGCGGGCATTACCAATTCATCCGAACTGGTTTCCTGAAGGGCATAATACGTAGTATGTGAAAACAATCCCCTCAGATTGGCATAAGTGATAGCCATGGCCGAGTAGGCATCAGTATATTTATAGGTTTGTGCCGATAGATCTGAAAATGTTTTTTCGTTCAGATCATTTTTACAGCCCTGAAATATAGCCATGACTATTGCCGAAAGCAACAAGGTATATTTTAGCTTTTTCATGTTTAATAAAATTAAAATGTTAAGAATGCACCAAGTGTGTAAGTTGAAGTTGCCGGATAGCGGTTTCTATCGTCAACACCGGGGGCCAAACCAAGAATCGACACCTCGGGATCTATGCCCTTGTAACCTGTAAAGGTTTTAAGGTTTGAACCGGAAGCATAAAGCCGTACGCTTTTTATGTATTTAGTTTTGAGGCGCAGGTTATAGCCCAATGTAACGTTATCGATCTTCCAGTAATCACCGTTTTCGATATAATAACTTACATAACTTACCGACTGGTCATCGGCCAGCGGACGCTTGCCATAAACATTATCATAGGCGGTTTTTAAAAGGTTACCCCTCGTCATCATAACAGGCGCATCGTACCATATCCTCGGCGTGTTCAGGATCTGGAAGCCAAACGCACCGCGCATGGTAATATTAAGGTCAAAGCCCTTATATGAAAAGCTGTTGTTGAACGATACATAATGCTTAGGCAAACCGTTGCCGATAACCTGCTTGTCATCAGCCTGGGCATCATTGATAGGCTTTGGTTTACCATCTTTACCTAAAACTATCCAATGGCCGTCTTTATCAATGTCCACACTTTTAAAGCCCCAGAAATTGCCTACCGGCTGCCCTATTTGTACCCTGCTTGTTGGCGTTTGGATAGGCTCGGCCAGGAAGCCTGCGTCAAAATAGCCGCTGGCCAGCTGGAAGTTTTTATCAGAAAGGGAAAGTATCTTGTTTTTATTGGTTGAATAATTAACTTGTGTGTTCCATATAAAATTCTGGCCCTGTATTGCTGCAAAATTCAATCCAACCTCTATACCTTTATTTTGCATGGAAGCTGCGTTGGCAGTTACAGTACTGTAAAGGTAAGGCGGTGTAGCTACCGGATAATTAAAAAGCAGATCGCTGGTGGTACGTTTATAATAATCAACCGTTGCGGTTAACCTGTTATTAATTACGCCAATATCGGCACCAATGTTGAGCTCTTTCTTTCTTTCCCAGCGAAGATCGGGGTTGGCATTACTTGACGGGTTAATAGCCTGGATCCACTGGCCGTTAATGTAAGCATTGGTGTTGAAGTCAATCCTATCCAACGAAATATATGGAGTTGAGGGCTCGGTACCGGTTATACCATAACCCGCACGAAACTTTAACGAACTGATGGTTTTATTATCCTTCAGGAAGTTCTCTTTTTTCACATTCCAGCCCGCAGAAACTGCCGGGAAATTTCCCCATTTGTGGTTTACTCCAAATTTGGAAGAACCTTCCCGCCTCATACTTGCTGCCAGCAGATATTTGTCCTGGAAACTGTAATTTAAGCGAACAAAATAACCTATGAGTTTATTTTGGCTTCGATATGAATTTTCGACTGCCTGCCCCCTGCTTAATGCCCGGCCCGACTGCAGGCTGTTGTACGAATAATCATTTGTCGGGAAATCATAGTTCTGCGCATAAAAGCTTTGAAAATCATTCTGCCTCCAGCTATAACCAGCCAGCGCCGTTATCTGGTGCATGCCAAAGCTATGTTTGTAATTGGCGGTGAGCTCAACCAGGTCTTCTACAGATCGTTGTGAACCACGCGCTGCATAACCGTTTTTGCCATCGTGTAAGGCCGAATAATTCTGTTTGGTTTCTGAGTAGCCAGAAAAATTATTCAGCAGGTCGCGTGAACCCAGCAATTTGATGTCCAGATCATTAATTGGCGTAAAGGTAACGGTACCCGATGTTCTGAGATCGGTATTTTGCTGCATACCGTCTGAATTGTAAAGCAATGACACCGGATTGGCATAATCTGTTTTTTCAACATGTTCAGTATAAGTTCCGTCGGGATTTTTTACCGGTTGAGTTGGGTTCAGATAGATAGCATTACGATACACATCACCACGGAAGTCTCCACCATCAAACCCGAAAAAGGTTTGCTCATAGCCATTGATATTGGCATTCAACTTTAACTTGCCATCAAACATGGAGTGGTTAACTTCTAAGCGGGGATATAAGATTTTATTATCCGAGCGCTGCATAATGCCCTGCAAACTGCGGTAGTTGAGGTTCACCACATAACTTGTACGATCTGTTGAGTTGCGCAGATCAATGTTATAAACCTGAGACAATGGGTTTCTCAAAACCTGCGATAGCCAATCGGTACTGGCCCCGTAATCGGTAGCGCCTGGTTTACCTTCTTTAACATATTGACGATATTCGTCAGCAGTCATGAAATCTAAGCGCTTGGTAATACGCTGAGTACTGAAATAGGTATTTAACTCAAGCGAAGGTGCAGATAGCCCTTTGGCTTTACGTGTGGTGATAAGGATTACACCATTAGTACCGCGTGTGCCATAAATAGCCGCTGCCGAGCCGTCCTTAAGCACATCTATAGATTCGATATCTTCTGGTGCTACCGAGGTAAGTGTTCCCGGAATACCATCAATAATAACAAGCGGTGTAGTACTGGCATTAAGTGTTGCGATGCCCCTCAGGTTAACCTGGGCTGTAGCGGTGGGGTTACCATCAGTAGTAACTACCGATAAACCAGCTACTTTACCCCTGATCAACTGTGCTGCATCGTTATTAGCGCCTTTCACAAAATTTTCTGATTTTACGCTGGCAACGGCGCTGGTTATCTCGCCTTTACGTTGAGTTCCGTAACCTATTACTACTACCTCATTCAAGCCCTTTGATTCGTCCTGCAGGGTAATGTTTATAGTTGTTTTTCCGTCTGCCAGCGTTACTTCCTGCGTTGTAAAGCCGATATAGCTAAACACCAGTTTGCCCGTGTTTTGCTGAAGATTAAGCCTGAATGAACCGTTTGAGTTAGTAGTGGTTCCTGTAGATGTACCTTTCAGCGCTACGTTTACCCCAGACAAAGGATTACCCTTGCTATCTGTTACCCGGCCGGTAATGACAACCGGAGGTTTATTTGCTGTGGTAACATTTTTTAATAGTGATTTTGCAGCAGCCGCTATTGGCAGGCAAGAGGTTAAAATGGCAGGCACAAGCAGCACCGCTATGGCATGCGACAGCCCTGGAAACCGGATGGGGTATCCTGTTCCCTTGTTAAAGAATATTTTCATAATTTTGAAATTCCTGGTTTTATTGGTTGTTTGATTTTTGAATGATCATGAAAACTGCACAACTGACGTGTTGGGGCTGTCGCGAGCAACCCCGGCATATCAGTTCATCTGGTAAATTTTACTGCATAATATTGGCCTCCTTCCTCGGAAAAAACATCCGACTATATAGTTATTTGTGGTATTGGTAAAAAAATATGGGCAAAAAGATCCCGGCCGATGCTTTTGCATCGATTAAAAATACCCGGCAGCCTGTTTTTAAGGTTACCAGGTGCTTACCATCTTATATTTATTGATTATTTTCTTTCTTTATCCAAACCTCATAAGGCGAACCCGGCTGGTGGTTGCCCAAAGTATAAAATGGTACAGCGGTAATGCTCACCTGTTTACCCGCTTCATCATTTACCTGGCCGGTAACAACATTCACGCCGTTAAGCAGCTGTGGTTTATAGCTTACTTTCAAATCTGTTTTAGGGCTCAATGTATAGTTTTTGAGGTCAGGGTTGTCTACCGTTTCAAAAGCATAAATAATTGGCCCAGAGGCGATAGCCAGTTTATTTTTTATAGTTTGCACAGAATCATTAGCAGCAACTAAACGTGGTGTCATCGGTAATTGCAGTTCAACGATGTCGCCTTTTTTCCATGCACGGTTTATAGCTACGTAACCGTTTTGAGGCTCAATGGCCAAATCTTTACCATTTACTTTCAATACTGGTTTGCTATTTAAATTTGATGAATACAAATCATACGGATTTTCTTTCCCTTCGGCCCACCCCGGGATCCTTATTTTCATGGTGAATGCTTTTCCATTTTGTGGGTTAACCTCTAACCTTACATTTCCTTTCCATGGGTAACCGGTTGTTTGTTTGATCAATACATCCTCACCTTTTATTTTTAAAGAGGCCTCGCTGCCAATGAACAAGTTTACATACACATCATCGGCACTGTAACCATAGATGTATTGAGGCAATGCCCCCGCCATTTTTAAGATCATCGGCGGGCAGCAGGGACAATCATGCCATGACCAGCGCTTGTTGCCATTACCAACAAGCGGATTTTCATAAAAATACTGCTCGCCATTAAGCGATATGCCGGATAAAAAATTGTTGTAAATAATACGCTCAAACTCATCCATGTATTTGCCGTCGGCTTCCATTTCGTTCATTTGCTGGCTAAAGAAACCAGCACCAATTGATGCGCAGGTTTCAAGATAAGCCGACTCGGGCAGGAAATAATCTTTTCCAAAGCGCTCTCCGTCTGCAATAGCACCCTCTCCCCCGGTAATAAACATCCGCTTCCCGGTCATATTTTTCCAGTAGTTAACGGCAGTATTGGCGTAAGCGGCATCACCGGTTTCCATGGCAGTAGCGGTAACACCGGTTGCAAGCAGTGTTGCCCGTACAGCGTGGCCTTCAATAGTTTTTTGCTGTACTACCGGCATATGATCCTGGTTATATGAACTGTCGGATTTACGGGCATGGCTGCCATCAGGCTCACCGTAATTACCTCTGTCGTTAATCCAGAATTTCACCATAGCCAGGTACTCTTCTTCCTTAACAGGCGCGGTTATTTTGTTTTTTAATGATGGCTGTTCCTTAAAAAGCTGGTATAATTTCAATAAAGCTTCTTCAGGGCCACCATGACCTGGAATAACATTACTTTTTGGCGCAGGCCCTATTTGCGTATAGATATAGTTACTGAGTTTAACCGCTACATTAAGCAATTTAGTTTTGCCGGTAGCGCGATAATAGTGTACCGCAGCTTCCATCAGCATACCCGAATTGTAAATATCATGCTGCCACTTATCATCGCCTCCGTTGGTACCCCAGCGTTTATCAGGCCGCACAAGCGTAGTGTAGGTGTTGATATACCCATCAGGATCGGCATTTTGAGCAGCAGCAATCCTGTCAATATAAGCGTCTATCTTTTTTTCAAGCGCCGCATCAGGGTGCTCTTCCAACAGGTCGGCAGCACCGCGGATAGTTTCATAAACCAGGCCGTCATACCATGGTGGCCCATCATGCGCGCCCGTATTTTTTTTGCCTTGCGCAACGAGGTCAAAATTCAGAAAGGCATTACGCGTTCGGCCAAGCTTTGCCTTTTCGGCAATAATATCCGGACGGTCGGGTTCGTATTTTCCTTCCAGTTTGTCAAAAACATCATATACGGTTTTGGTTGTCCATACCTTTAGTTTAGGACTCCAAAAGCCATCATCAACTTTTACCTGCTGAAAAGCAAGCGGTTGAATAATTCGCTTTGGCTGCCCATTTGACTGTGCCGAAGCCACAGAAGATACAAAAGCAACACAACCAAAAACTACAGCAGCACGGTATTTTTTTAGTAAAAACATTAGATAAATATTAATTATTAAGGTTAACAAATTGGATGACAGAACACTGCCGGATACAATGCCTCTATTTATGTCGCAAGTTGAGATTTATGCGTGTGCTCTTTTTGCACAATCTTAACTTTTTCTTACACTCTGTTGATATTGTAAAAGCATGCCGAGTTTACTTTTTAACACCTGTCTTTTTAAAAACTATTGTTTTTCAGATATAAAGCCACATCTGTAAAGCAATATTGCTACCTCAAAAAGTCAATTGTGTGCAATATACGGCAAAGCGGGTGTTAAATGCTTTGAGTACAATTGGCCAACTTTAAACTCCGTTAAGCCACAGCGCAATATATTTTTGAACCGGGCAAACACAACAATTATAAACAACCGACAACATTTTTGAACTATGAGTAATGCCGGCGCTGTAACGCAGCACAACAATAATAAACACATACGGCAACGCGTCTTACTTTTTAAAGTAATAGCTGCATTATTACCGCTGTTGCTGTTTGTTGTGTTTGAACTCTTACTGCGCTTATTTAACTATGGCGAAGATCTGAGCGTTTTTATTCCTGATAAAAGCCTGCCGCAGTGCATGGTTTTAAATCCTCATCTATCCGGCAGGTATTTTAACAACAAGGCCAATGCTACAGTAGGCAACTCAGAGCCATTTGCCCGGACAAAACCAGCCAACACACTCCGCTTTTTTGTGCTTGGTGAATCCACTACAATTGGTTTTCCTTACATGCACAATGGCTCCTTTCACCGATGGCTTAAATACCGTTTGTTACGATCCTATCCTAACAAAAATTTTGAGATCATCAACCTTTCGCTTACGGCAGTTAACTCTTTTACTGTATACGATATAGCCAAAGCGCTGCCCGCATACCAACCCGATGCTATACTTGTCTATTGCGGGCACAATGAATATTACGGTGCAATGGGCGTAGCTTCAACAAGTTCGCTGGGCAGTAATCCAGCTATCGCCCCTATTATTATCAGCCTGAAACAGCTACGTGTTGTTCAGTTTGTGTTTAACTTATTTTCACCTTCAGACAAAACAGTTGATACCAGCAAAAACCTAATGGAGCGGATGGTTGCCGAAAGGCGCATTCCCTTCGGGTCGAAAACCTATAAAAAAGGCATCGAGAATTTTACGGCGAATATGGATGCCGTTTGCAAACTTTTTTCCGATCGGCATATTCCCGTATTCCTTAGCACCCTGGTAAGCAACGAACATGATATCAGGCCATTTATAGATAACCCTCAACAGGATGCCGGAAGACTTTTTAAAAAGGGACAGGCTGAAAGTAAAACGGGAAATATTGCAGCAGCAAAGATTGCTTTCAGGCAGGCAAAAGAGTACGATGAGCTGCGATTTAGGGCACCTGAAGACGTTAATAATGCAATTATAAGGCTTGCGGCCAAATATGCATCGGTAAAACTTGTTGATACCCGCAAACTTTTCGAGGCAAACTCCCCCCAGCAGATTATCGGCAACAACCTGATGCTGGAGCATGTACATCCTAATCTTGCCGGGTATGCCCTTATATCCGAAGCATTTTATAACAGCCTGTACTAAACAGGGATACTGCCGCCACCAGGAGCCGATAGCCTTAGCTTTCAAAAACTCCGCGAACAAATGCCCGTTACCGAGACCGATTCATGCTTTGGCGCTTATGCTATTGCTTTATTGAAACAACGCTGGCCATTTAACGAAAATACTAAAATCGCTAAGCCCCATCAAAATTTTGAGGACTCGCTGGCATATGCTATGGCTTTTAATGATCTGAAATGGAATAACGTCATGGACCAGCTGATGACGCATTATCAGCAGCAAAACAATTTGTCTAAAATGTTAAAGGTGGCAGAAGCTGTTATGCTTGAGTTTCCGTCAGATCCAACTTTCTATTTAGCAGCAGGTGATCTGTGTATACGCAAAAATGAAAAAGCAACAGCCGAAAACTACCTGGGCCGCGCATTTGCATTGCAACCCAATATGCAGCTTGCGCAAAAGCTATTTACTATAGAAATGGAGTTGCAACATTTGGATAGTGCCTTGCAATACATTGACTATGGTCTGAACGTATCGCCGGGAAACAATAAGTTGGCCAACGCGCAAAAATTACTGCAAAGAATGATAACCATTGCAAATACACCTAATGCAGCAAAGGCAGACTACCGTGAGCTTGCCAACGCTTACCAAACGTTCGGGCAACAGGAAATAGCCGGGCATTATCGTCAATTATCAATTCAATAAAACGTTATGGCCACCCAGCAAAAACAATTATCAAACCGCGCATTCTGTTTTCAAATGGCAGGAATTTCCTTATTCCTGGGGCTGTTGCAATATTTTACAGGAAAACATTTTTATCTGGAGCTGCTGATATTGTTTCTTATTTTTTCCCTGATTGCAATTATACGCCCATCTGTCGTTAACCGATTTCAACAAGCATGGATGGCTGCGGGCGATTTCATGGGCAAAATCAGTACTTTCTTACTATTGGGCATTATCTATTTTGCTGTAATAACACCTTTTGCCCTATTCTTACGGGTAATCAAACTAAACAAGTCTGTCGGTAAATTTAATACAGAAGCTTCCACCTACTGGGAAAATCCCCAACAAACGTCATCGTCAATGACAAACCAGTTTTAACAAACTTAATAATGGAAACAATTACAGAGTTTTTGAGCTTTATGGTACATCGTCGCAAGTATTGGCTGTGGCCGCTTTTCTTTATCCTGTTTTGCCTTGCTTTGCTTGTTGTTGTGGCCCACGGCACGGCGCTTGCACCCTTTATATACTCATTGTTTTAAAATGTATATATTGGGGATATCAGCTTTTTATCATGACAGTGCGGCCTGTATTGTATTTAATGATGAAATTGTAGTTGCCGCGCAGGAAGAACGGTTTACGAGAATTAAGAACGATGCCGATTTTCCTGAAAAAGCCATAGGCTACTGTCTGCAGGAAGCCGGCATTACCATGGATAATATCAGTTATGTTGTATTTTACGAAAAGCCATTCCTTAAGTTTGAGCGTATCATTGAAACTTATATCACCAGTGCCCCCTTTGGCTTTACTTCATTTATAAAGGCGATACCGCTATGGATAAAGCAAAAACTATTTCAGAAAAAAGCTATTCTGAGCAGCCTGGCAACTTTTGCAGAAAGTAAAGGATTTAACAAGCGCAAACTATTATTTTCAGAACACCACCAGGCACATGCTGCATCAGCCTTTTATCCTTCACCATTTAATGAAGCGCTGGTGCTCTGTGTTGATGGTGTTGGCGAATGGGCAACTACAACAATATGGATAGGCAAAAAGAATGAATTAACACTTAAAAAGGAGATCAAATTTCCGCACTCGGTTGGGTTGCTATATACCGCGTTCACTTATTACCTCGGTTTTAAAGTTAACTGCGACGAATACAAGGTAATGGGCCTTGCTCCCTACGGCGAGCCAAAATACGCAAACATCATTTTAAAGGAACTTGTAGATCTTAAACCCGACGGATCATTCAGGTTGAACATGCATTACTTTGATTATACGTCGGGTCTTAAAATGGTGAATAATAGGTTTTGCAAATTGTTCGGGCAACCGGTGCGTGCTAAAGAAGCAGAGATAACCCCGTTTCATATGGATTTAGCGGCTTCAATTCAAACGGTAACCGAAAAGATAATGCTGACTATGGTTACTTACTTCAGCAATTTATATATGCTTACCAATTTATGCCTTGCAGGCGGCGTAGCCCTGAATTGCGTAATAAATGGTAAAATATTAACCCAAACGCCAATTAAACAGTTATGGGTACAGCCTGCTGCGGGCGATGCAGGAGGCGCGCTCGGCGCAGCGTTAACAGCCACTTATCAATACATCGGATTTGAACGAAAAGAAAAAGAAGGCAGTGGGGACGATATGAAACTATCGCACCTTGGCCCGCAATTCAGTTCAGAGCAGGTGGCGTCGTTACTCAGCAAAGCATCGATACCATTTAAGCAATATCAAAGGGAGGATTTTATCGATAAAGTTGCCGAAGCTTTGGAAAACGGCAAGGTGATAGGATGGTTTAACGGTCGCATGGAATATGGGCCAAGAGCGTTGGGTTGCCGAAGTATCATTGCAGATTGCCGCCTTCCCGAAATGCAAAGCCACTTAAATAAAAAGATCAAGTTTCGGGAATCATTCAGGCCATTTGCACCCGCAATTTTACGCGACAAATTATCGTCATTTTATAACCTTGATCAGTGCAGCCCTTACATGCTGCTCGTAGCTGATGTAAACCACGATGAAAAAATAGTACCGAAAGCAGGTTTGCATTATTTTGAACAACAACAACATGCATATTCAAAGCTCCCGGCAGTAACACACGTTGATTACACATCGAGGATACAAACAGTCGGTGTTGAAAATGGACTCTTTTATGAATTGATCGACACGTTTTACGCGCGTACCGGATGCCCCGCCATCATCAATACATCGTTCAATCTCCGCGATGAACCTATTGTTTGTACTCCCGAAGATGCGTTGAACTGTTTCCTCCGGTCGGACATGGATATTTTGGCTATTGAAAATATCATTGTTTATAAGGAAGATATTATAGTAACCGATGTGCCTGGTTCATCAACATAGACAAACGTGTTCAAGTTTATGGTAATTGGGTTAAAAAAAACATCCCTCGGGCACGTGATCTTTGTAACAGTGAGTTTTAAGCAATTCTCTCTTCGCTCATTAATTGGTTAATGCCGGCGTACATCACCAAAAATGATATGCCGGCTTTTTTACAACCTGTTGAGGCCTGCTAATGCTATTTCTTGATTAACAAATGAATTATACAAAATGTCATATTTACAATTATTAAATTTAATGTTTATATTAGGACAGCCAAAGCCAATATAAACTATTGCATTATGAGAATTTTCAGGGAAAACATTTTAACTCCAGACAGTTTGCTGGTTGTTAAGGAAGAAAGTTTTAAATACAACGATTTCCCATTTCATGCCCACCCGGAGTATGAGATCATCTTGATACTTGAAAGCTGCGGTCGCCGTATTGTGGGCGATAGCATTACCGAATTTTCGGCCGTTGATCTTTGTATGTTCGGGAGCAACCTGCCGCATACTTTTTACACCAAGGGGCTAAGTAATTACGAAGCTGTAAAACAGGTTGTGATCCAGTTCAATGAAAGTTTTCTTGGCGCAGGCTTCTTTGACCGCAAGCCGTTTTCCCGGATCAAGGACCTGCTTAAACGATCTTCGCAGGGTATCGTTTTCTCTGGCGCTACACGCGATGCGATGACCAAACATATCCAGTCACTGGTCAACAAAAGCAATACCGAAACCATAATTGATGTATTGAGCATACTTCACCTGCTCTCCCTGTCAGATGAATACGTTTTACTATCAAGCCCGGGTTTTGCAAACCAAATGAATTCAGATGAATCGACGAGGATGAGCAAGGTGTATGATTATATCCTCGAAAATTTCAAACGCGACCTCACACTGGAAGAGGTTGCCTCTATTGCCTACCTCTCCCCATCTGCCTTTTGCCGTTACTTTAAAAAATTCACCCGCAAAACGCTTTCGGAATTTATGATCGACCTGCGGATTGGCTACGCCTGCAAGTTGCTGCAAAACAACAATATGGGCATATCTCATGTAAGCATGGAAGCCGGCTTTAACCATGTGTCATATTTTAATCGCAAATTCAAAGCTATAAAAGGCGAAACACCTATGGAGTACCAGCGTCATTTTCAGATCCGTAATGCGCGCTGATGCTCATGTAAATTTGTCAATCGGGTTCTATTTTTAGTCAAGATGGTTTGTATACCCTACAGGCCATTATTGCATTTTAGCATTCCTAACCCACCCTCAGTTTAACCTTTTAAACCAATAAACTGCATTGGGTTTGACTAAATACTACATGCTATGAAACAAGCCAAGGCGCTATTATTTGATTTGGACGGAACACTTATCGACTCTGAAATTTGGCATTATCACTGCTGGAACAATTTACTCGGATCATTTGGTAAACATCTTGACCACGACCTGTACATGCAGCAATACTCAGGTGTATCGTTAGAAAAAAATGCCACCCGGCTTGTCAATGAATTTTCACTTGATGTTAGTATCCCCCGGTTTATTGAAATGCGCGAAGCGCTGATGCTGCAAACCTTTAAAAATGATTCGATTGAGCACATGCCTTATGCCAGCCAGATCATTGAGCATTACAGGCGGTTAAACGTACCTATGGCCCTGATAACCTCAAGCTCGCAAGAAGAAGTTGAAGTTGTGCTCTGCAAAATGGGCATGCACAACGTTTTTGATAAAATTGTTTCCCGTACTGATGTAAAAAACTTCAAACCCCATCCTGAACCATATCAACGTGGTGTTGAATTACTTGGTTTTACCACCCATCAATGCATAGCCATCGAAGATGCTTTACCCGGCATTCAATCGGCCAAAGCTGCCGGTTTAATGTGTATTGCCGTGCAGGATAAACTTTACCACGAATTTCAGCAAGCGGCCCTTGCTGATGTGGTATGCCACGATCTTATGGAAGCACAGCAGTTTATTTCCCAGCATTATCAATTCGTTTAAACCGGTACTTTTAATACCTGTTAATCTCATCAATTCTGTTCAATTTCTGGTAAAGCGAGTATTAAATACAGCTAAGTTAAATTGGGACTTTTGAATTGTTAAGCAACGGAGAGCATTTTATTACAAAGCTTTCCTGCACGTAAACCTATTGTATTTTATCCTTAAAACACACAGCGCTCGCAGCCGTGTGCAGGCTTGAAATTATTTATTGCAACAATATATGTTAAACGAGAATTTAAACATCAAAATTCCCAAAGAGGCTTTATTTGCCCGTTTTTTAGGCAAACAAAAAATTGATTTTGAAACGCGCACCGTACCTGAACCTGGTCCCGGACAGCTGCTTTTGCAAAACAAATCAAACTCATTATGCGGTTCTGATTTCCCTTTCCTCTACAACGGTAATGCAGAAATTGCCCCCGGTCATGAAATAGCAGGGATAGTAGTAAAAGCAGGAGAAGGCGCAAATACCAAACCCGGTACACGCGGGGTAGTTTTCCTGATGGGCTACTGCGGTAAATGCCGCAATTGTAAGCAAGGAAACACCAACCAATGCCTTGATAAGCAAGCCGATTATGGCTTTACCCATGATGGAGGCTATGGCTCATACAGTGTCATTAACGAAAATGTATTTTTCCCGATACCCGACGATGTTACCTATACGCAAGGAACACTTTTACTGGATATCATGGGCACTGGCGGGCATGCCATAAAACGGGCACAACTGGTTCATCAATCGCCCAAGTCGATGCTTGTTTTAGCTGCAGGACCGATAGGTTTAGGGATACTTGCTATGGCTAAGATCATATACGGCAAGGATTTTCCGGTACTGATAACCGACATTGTAGACTATCGGCTTGAGCTGGCAGAAAAACTTGGCGGCCTGCCCATTAACCTTACCAAAGGTACCCTTGCAGAAGGTATGGCGCTGCATGGTTTTAAAGAGGCAGATATCGCTATTGATTCGAGCGGAAAGGAAACTGCCCGTCGTAGTGCCCTTGATGCACTGGCCCAACGCGGTGCATTAATCTGTGTTGGTCATGGCGAAGGTTTACAACTTAAAATATCGCCCGATCTGATAGCTACTGAACGGGCTATATTGGGCAGCGAATACTTTAGTTACAATGAACTGGCCAATAATCTTGAACTGTATCTGCAACACCGGGATTATCTCGACAAGATCATTACCCACACCTTCCCTATCGCCCAGCTGGAAGAAGCCTTTAACACTTTTGTTAACCGGAACACAGGGAAAGTAATTGTTGAATACTAAACTATCAGATTTAAAATAATGAAAACTAAAATAGCCTTATTGGGCACAGGCGAGTGGTGGGGCTGGCATCATGCCCGTGTATTAACCGAGCACCCTGATGTAGATTTTTGCGCAATAGTTGGCCGCGATCCTGAAAGAACAAAACAGCGTGCCGCAGAGTTTAACGTTACTCCGTATACTGATATAGCTCAAATGCTGGAAACAGAGCAACCGGATATGATTGCGGTTTGTCTGGGCAATAAACAGCATTATGAGCCTACGCTGCAACTCATTAAAGCAGGAGTACCCCTTTTTGTAGAAAAGCCTTTAGTATTTGATTTGACTGAAGCAGATCATCTGCTTGAAGAAGCTGATAAAAGAAACCTGTTTTTTGCACTCAATTTTAACCACCGCTGGGCTTTGCCGGTTCAAAAGGCGGCGGAGGCTATTGCTCAACAAAAATTGGGTAACCTGGTATTTGCCACCTGGCGCTTTGGAGGCGAAGGACCGGAATGCCATGAATGGGAAAATCTTATTGAAACGCAATGCCATGGCTTTGACATGCTGGAGCATTTATGCGGCCCGATAGATAGTATTGCCATGCAGGTTTCAGATGCTTCAAATAAAGGGTTCAGCACTTATGCTATAGCTTTACATTTTAAAAACCACGCAGTAGGCAGCATGACAGGCAGTTATGATACTTCATACGCTTATCCATCTACACATCACCTTGAGCTCAACGGAACAAAAGGAAGGATAGTAATTGAGGATACGGTTAAGCGCTATAGCTTCCAGGAAGCTGGCAATGAAACCGCCGAAGTATGGCAGGCGGGATATTTCAACGATAAAGACAGAATGTTTCATCACGCGTTCGACAAGCATTTTGCCGACATGTTAAGTGCATTTAGGGCCGGCGAACAACCGCCCGTACATGCACGCGACGGGCGACGGGCACTTGCCCTGGCCAAAGCGGCTATTGAATCATTTGAAAAAGGAGCTATTGTCAAAGTATAGCGGTAATACTTATTTGTTATTTTTAATGCATGAAACCGTTAACGTTTATCAAATTACGCGCAGTGCCGGTTGCTTTGTTAGCTGCCGCATCATTATTAGGAGGTTGTAACCGCAATCATAAACCTACAATAGCATTTGTGGCAGGTGCCGCAACCGATTTCTGGACTTTTGCCGAAGCGGGATGTAAAAAGGCCGATGCTGAATTGAAAGATTATGATGTGATTTTTAAATATACTACCGACGGTGCTACCGAAGAACAAAAACGAATAACAGACGACCTGATGGTTAACGGAGTAGCCGGAGTTGTAATTGCACCGCTTGACCCTTTAAATCAAGGCCCTTTTGTAGACCGAATGGCTTCTAATATCCCCGTTATCATTACCGACAGCGACATACCTAAAAGCAAAAGACTTTGTTACATCGGGACCAGCAACATTGAGGCTGGTCACGATGCCGGCAAACTGATCAAAGAAGCACTACCCGAAGGCGGCAAGATCATGTTGTTTGTTGGCAAAGCAGACGCTCAAAACGCGATTGACCGGATACAAGGTATTAAAGAAGAGCTTAATGGCAGTAAGATAGAAATTGCCGGGATAAAAACAGATAATATCGACCGGGTAAGGGCCAAAGCCAATGTAAACGACGTTTTAGTAAGCAACCCCGATGTAAAATGTTTAGTAGGCCTTTGGAGCTATAACGGACCGGCCATTTTAAACGCGGTTAAAGAATCGGGCAAAGCAGGCCAGGTTAAAATAGTTTGTTTTGACGAAGAAGAACAAACACTGCAGGGCGTAAAAAGCGGTGAAATTTTGGGTACTGTTGTACAGCAGCCCTTTGAATTTGGCTACCAGTCTATACATATGATGGCTAAATATTTATCAGGCGATAAGAAAAGCGTTCCGGCCAACGGGCAAGTGATCATCCCGGCAACCATAATTAAAAAGGATCAAATTGACCAGTTTATCGCAAAAACTAACAGCCTCAGACAAAAATAAATGAATATCCAGCCATCCGGTTCATTTACACAGCAAGAAGAAAATGCAGCTGCAATCCCCTCGCATGCCGGTATGATGTTGCACATGCAGGATATTTGTAAAGACTTTTCGTCCGTCAGCGTATTGAAAAACGTGCAGATCTCGCTCCAAAAGGGCGAGGTCCTTGCGTTGATGGGCGAAAACGGCGCGGGCAAATCTACCCTGATGAAAATACTTTGCGGTATTCATCAACCTACTGCCGGTACCATAAAGCTGGATGGCAATACCGTTGCACCAGGCAATGTAAGCGATGCCATGCAGTTAGGGTTCATCCTCATTCACCAGGAATTAAACCTGCTTGATAATTTAGATATAGCCGGCAATTTGTTTCTGGGGCGCGAATTCCGGACCCGTTTAGGGCTACTTGATAAAAAGAAACTTTATGCAGAGGCCGAAAAAGCCTTGCAGCAGGTTGGCCTTAATATTGATCCGCATATTTCAGTTGCGGAATTGTCCATAGCCCAACAACAACTGGTGGAAATTGCAAAGGCTCTGTCGCAAAATGCTAAAATTTTAGTAATGGATGAGCCGACATCAAGTTTAACGCTTAAAGAAACTGAGCAGCTTTTTCAAACTATATTGCAGTTAAAAGAGCAAGGGGTTTCCATCATTTACATTTCGCACAGGCTTAACGAAATCATCCGGATAGCCGATCGCGCAGTAGTACTTCGCGACGGGAAAAATTCAGGTGAGCTTTCAAAGAATGAGCTCAACCATGAAAACCTGATCCGGCTTATGGTGGGCCGGGACATTCAATTCAATGAGCGGTCTTTAACCAAATTTTATGGCGAGCCTAAGGTTTTCCGGCTGGAGGCCCTGCGTACCTCCCGGTTTCCTGACCGCGAGGTTACCATGCAAATACAATCGGGCGAGATAGTGGGAATATCAGGCCTTATTGGCTCAGGGCGTACCGAATTAGCCGAAACCATTTTTGGCATACGCCATGCCGTTGGCGGCACGCTGTCAATGAACGGACATGACATTAAGATCCTCCATCCGCGGCATGCCCTTGATAAAGGAATTTTCCTGGTACCAGAGGACAGAAAAAAGCAAGGTATTTTTACCGAAATGAGCATCACCGAAAATATATCGATGCCAAATCTCTCCAAATATGCCAGGGCATCTATTATCAACAGGCAACTGGAAGAAAGTGCAGCCACAGGGCAGGTTAAAGCTATGAACGTTAAATGCAATTCGCCTCATGACCTCCTGAAAAACCTGAGCGGCGGAAACCAGCAAAAAGTTGCAATTGCAAAATGGCTGGCTATGCAGCCCGCTATGATCATTTTTGATGAGCCAACCCGTGGTGTAGATATTGGTGCCAAAGATGAAATATATAAAATGATGCGGCAACTATCTAACGAGGGTATTATCGTGATGGTTATAAGCTCGGATATGGAGGAGATCATCCGCATCAGCGACCGTGTTATTGTAATGTGCGAGGGCCAAATAACCGGCGAACTATACCCTGCAGATTATACAGAAGAAAATATTATGGCGCTTGCCGTTGGCAATGCTTAAACACTCCGCAATGAAAAAAGAAAAAGGAATTCTTATAATTTTTGTTATTTTATGTATTTGTGTAGCCATTGGCAACCCCAATTTTTTAGGAGCGGCCAACCTTCAAAACACCACCCGGCTAATAGGTATTTTTGGCATTTTTAGTATCGGCAGCGGGATAGTAATTATTACCCGGGGTATTGATCTATCTACAGGTTCTGTTTTTGCCCTGATTGGGGTATTATTAAGCCTGTTACTTGTTAAAGCGCAAATAGCGTGGCCAGTTGCAGTGTTGTGTATTGTTATATTGAGCCTGTTGATAGGCACTTTTCATGGCACACTTATAGCCCGTTTCAAGATCCAGGCATTTGTGATTACTTTATGCGGGTTGCTGTTTTACCGGGGCCTTGCGCGTTTCATATCTAATGATATTACCATGGGCTTTGGTTACGCCGAAAATTTTGAAGGTTTGCAATACCTTGCAACAGGCAATTTGTTAGGAGTGCCTGTACCATTTATTTTACTCATCGTTATTGGGGTAATAGCCTGGCTATTCCTGCACCGCTCTGTGTACGGCCGTTATCTTTTTGCCATTGGCCGAAACGAGGATGCGGCTTATTATTCAGGCATAAATGTAAACAGGGTAACCATGCTGGCCTATATGATTTGCGGCTTTTTGACCGGTATTGCAGGAATATTGCTTGCTTTATATACCAATGCTATTGCCCCTTCTTCGCACGGCAGCTTTTACGAATTGTATGGCATAGCTGCGGCCGTGCTTGGCGGCTGCTCATTACGTGGCGGAGAGGGTTCAATTGTGGGGATAATTATAGGTGCGGCAATGCTGCAGGTGATCCAAAACCTTGTTAACCTTCTTGGTATACCAAGCTCTCTTAATTTTGCAGTTATGGGGGTAGTGATACTCATTGGTGTACTAGCCGATAAATTCATCATCAACAGGCCGTCGCTGGTAAAAAAAGCTGCTCAATAGGCAACCATTAAAAAAACATTCAGCTTCCCTTGTAAATTTGCGGATCTGGCGAAAGAGTGATACCTTAATGAATATTTACAGCGCCGATGACCGAAAAAAGCACATTCATAAACCCGGTTGTACCTACTGCCAGGATTGCTTCAGTGGATATATACCGAGGTTTCGTAATGCTGCTGATGATGGGAGAAGCGCTATCTTTTGGCAGCGTAGCTACTGCACTGCCAAACAGTGGCATTTGGCATTTTCTGGCCTTCAATCAATCACACGTACCCTGGACCTGGCTCAGTCTTCACGACATGATCCAACCATCGTTTACATTCCTGGTGGGCGTAGTGCTGCCTTTCTCACTGGCCTCCAGAAAAAACAAAGGAGCAACAACAGCCACACTTATTGCCCATGCCATGTTGCGGTCACTGATCCTGATTTTCCTGGGCATCTTTTTACGGTCAATAGGTAAACAGCAAACCTACTACACTTTTGAAGACACCCTCACCCAGATAGGTATGGGTTACACTTTTTTGTTCATGCTTGGCTTTTGTTCCCGAAAGGTACAAATCACTGTACTCTGCATCATTCTGATCGGATACTGGCTTGCATTTGCGCTGTACCCTTTGCCCGGCCCGGGGTTTGATTATGCGTCTGCCGGCGTAAGCCCAAATTGGGAACACAACTTACACGGGTTTGCTGCTCATTGGAACAAAAACACCAACCTGGCCTGGGCGGCCGATCGCTGGTTCCTTAATTTATTTCCGCGCAGCACTCCCTTTCTTTACAATGACGGCGGCTACTCCACATTGAGCTTTATTCCAACACTCGGCACCATGATACTCGGGCTTTTAGCAGGCGGCGTCTTAAAAGAGACTTCACAAAGCAGCATAAAGTTAAAATTTTTCATCACCACAGGGGTCTGTCTTATCGCATTAGGGGTATTGTTGCAATTGACAAACCTCAACCCTATCGTAAAGCGGATATGGACCCCTGCCTGGGTAATTTTTAGCGGAGGGATCTGCCTTTGCTCCCTTGCATTATTTTATTGGCTTGCTGATCTGAAACAATACAAAAAGCAGTTTTTCTTTCTCAGTGTAATAGGCACTAATTCTATTGCAGCTTATGTAATGTCAGACGGAGGACTGCGGCAATACATTTCTGATAATCTTTACACTCACCTTGGGTTCCATTATGACCAGATGTTCGGAGTACCCTACGCTACACTCATTAGCGGCGGTTTAACCCTTATGTTCCTGTGGCTGATACTTTATTGGATGCACAAACAAAAAATATACATTAAAATCTGAACACGTTGAGTATTCAATAATTAAAAATGCAATTTGGCCGCATTAATTGGATAGTATAAAAAAGAGTTATTTCCCAAATGCAAATAGCAGGCGTATAACAATTAACGCCCTGCATTCGCTTGGATTGCCTTTAAAAAACCGGCTTTAAAAAGCCTTCCCAAAGGCAGCGATTTATTGGTGAGCATTACCTGATCAGCATTAAAACTGGTGACTTTGTCTAAAGCTACAATGAATGACTTATGGATTCTCACAAACAAATTCACAGGAAGCTTTTCTTCCAGGTAACCGAGCTTTTCAGAAGCGATGTATGATTTATCATTTGTATGAACTTTAACATAATCGGCCAGTCCCTCAATGTAAAGGATCTCCTTAAGTAAAATTTTTACTTGTTCTCTCCCTACCTTAAAAAACATATATGCATCAATCATGCTTTCCGTAGTTTCCATAGCTTTGGCCTGGCTGCCCCAACTATGCATAAACCTTGCTATGGTCTTCATAAACCGTTCCTGAGTGATGGGCTTAACCAGGTAGTCAAAAACCTCCATTTCAAATGCATCCGCAGCATATTCGCGGTAAGCAGTTGTCAGGATAATTTGGGGGCTTAATTTTAATGACTTTAGCAATTCAAGGCCGGATACCTTCGGCATTTGAATGTCGAGAAAAAGCAGATCGACCTGATTTTTTTGCATAAAAACAAATGCATCCAGCGCATTATTTAATGAAGCGATAACCTCAAAATCTTCGAGCCCCGAAAGGTGCAGTTTAATGAGTTCTCTTGCCGGCTCTTCGTCATCAACTACTAAACAGCGAATCATTATTTTTCAATTTGGATTTTTAATACAACAAGGTAAGAATTTGGTCCTTCAATTACTTTTAATTCATGTTTATCAGGGTAAATCAACGCAAGTCGTTTCCTGACGTTCATTAAACCAATGCCGCCTTTGTTCTGGGTTAATTGTTTTACGTTCCCATCGCAGCTGTTTTCAATCATAATTAAAAATTGATCAGCGTTTCTGGATATATCAATCCTGACCCAGCTTTTTTCAATTGAATCGGCAACGCCGTGTTTAAAGCAATTTTCAATAACCGGCAGCAGCAGTAATGGGGCCAACTTAAGGTCGTCGATCTTGTCAAAAACATTTACAGCAACATCCACCCTGCTACCATACCTGTTTTTTTGGAGTTCAATATAGTGTTTAAGATAGTCAATCTCTTCTGTGAGTGCTATAGTATCCTTTGATGCATCATATAAATTGTAATTAAGAAAGCCGGACAGATGGGCAATTAAAGCAGCCGTTTCCGGACTGGATTTTAATGCCGTTCCGTAAATGTTATTAAGTGTATTGAAAACAAAATGAGGCTGCACCTGCGACTTGAGCACATCCAGCTCTGCAAGTGTACGTTGCTGCAATAATTCCTGTACCTGGTGCCTTTCCTGATACCAGTTTTGAATGGAATAATATAAGGCATACAAACCGGTTATGGCGTAAAGGTTCACAAAATCTACCAGGAATTTTCCCGGTGAAAACAGCGGCATATTTAATGCCATAGGGAAGTAACGCGGGTAAATAATATAATAATTAAAATAACGCCTGATCAACAGCAACAAAGCAGAGCTTAAGATCAGCAGGAGCCCGAACATAACCTTCCGTTTTTTTTGATAGTAGTGCCTAAAAAGAACATGTACAACCAGTATCGAAAAGATAAGTGACACCGGCAAAGCCATGCAGGCATTGATAAAATAACTATTGTAGTCGCCGTACAGAGATGCCAATCCAAGCCACTGGTATAAAAAATACAGCAGCCAGAATACGCCGTTGAAAGCGATATCATTATTGAGCTTCATGGTTAGGCATTTTTAAGCAAGATAAATATTTCCGGTCGTTCATTGTGAGGATTGAGGATACCCAACCATCATGTTTTCGACCAACGACCTGATTTTTCGGTCAACGCCAGATATCGACAATTTTGGTTGTGTGCAGAAGAAGAGCACTTAAGCGCGTCCACAACTCTATTTTTGATTCAGCAACTCAAATTTAAAATCCAATGAAAAATCTGATCATTATTGGCAGGGCTTTTTACGCATCGGCGCTGTTTGTATATGGCCTTCAACAACTTTATTTCGGAACCTTCAGGGATGTATTTTTCTCAGTTTACCAGCAGCACCTTCCATTCTTAAATATATTGTCTTATATATTCGGGATATACCTGATGACAACCGGCGTGCTCATTTTGATGCCCAATAGCGGCAAAAAGGCCTCACTGATACTTGGTGGCGTTTTCATGGCGTTATTTTTGGGCACTCATATAACTTATGAACTCATATCCGAACCCAACAAATTATACCATCTGGGGCTGTGGACTACCCCACTGAAGGAACTTGCCCTCGCGGGTGGCGCTTTTGTGGTTGCCCATTCGTTTGGCACACACCCAGGCGCGAAAAGCGTTTTTTTAGAAAAGCTTGCGCCGTACGGAAACTTATTCTTTTTATACACCATAACCAGTTACGGTATTTCCCACATCATTTATGCCCCCTACCTGGTTGGCAATGTTCCGAGTTGGATGGCCAACCATCTTTTTTGGGTCATGCTTACCGGCGTTACGCTGACCGCCGGCGGTATTGCTATAATTCTCGGCATCCGGATCAGGATCATCGCTTTATTTCTATCTCTTCAAATCTTTCTGTGGGTATGGCTGGTGCACGTTCCCGGAACATTATCTACCTCTCTTACAGCTAACAGGGGAAACTTGCTGGCCAGTGCTTTTGATGCCCTTGCTTTTAGCGGTATTGCTTTATTAATTGCTATAACAATGAAAAAGCAGCAATGGGTAGATGATATCGAAAAATGGGGCGAAAAGGAACAGCCTGCAAAATACCCAGCCGAAGAATAACCTCATAATGAATATTTGATACGATGCGTTCATCAACGGTGCGGACTATCACTGATTTAAAAGCTTTAATGATATCTGAATCTCCCTGGCCTGCTTTTGCATATAGAATTGAAAAAGATAAACGAACTGCTAATGCTAACTACTTTCTATTTTCTTTGTTTTTGAAATCAGTAACCGTGTTTCCATCATAACGATACACGCCATCAAAAGCACCAAACCAAATATTTCCTTTATTATCTTCAAAAATTCCAAAAGTCATTGGTTTATTTGTTATTTCGGTTACAGTTGGATTTTTATCAGACAATGACTTTTCATCGTAACGGGAAAGCGCCCAGGCTTTGGTATTGGCGCTATAACCAATAAGCACCTTGCTCAGATCATTTATGCCCTCTGAACTGATCCAGATATTGCCTTTTTTATCTTCATAAACATAGCCGACAAACTTTTGGGTAAAATTAGTAAATGTGCGGCCGTCATAACGCCAAAGGCCATTATAGCCGCCAAGCCAAACATTACCTTTTTTATCTTCAATTACAGAACGAACATTTGTAAAAGGCTTACCGTTATGGGTAAAAACAGCAAAAGTTTTTCCATCATATACAAAGGTATTGCCTCTCGTAGCAAACCAAAACTTTCCTGCTTTATCTTGAATGATAGAGGTAACTTCATAAGGAGGCCTATCCTGAAAAGTTTTCCCTGTCGGGTCTTCATTCATCGTATTTTTATTTATGATATAATTTCTAAATGATGTTCCATCATACCTGCTTGCGCCACCGCCGGTGCCAAACCAGATATTGCCAGCTTTGTCTTCATAAATACAAGTGATCTCATTATTAAGAAGGCCATCCTTAGTAGTAAAATTACGAAAGGACCTCCCATCGTAATAGTAAACACCTGAGCCAATAGAGCCGAACCACAAATTGCCTTTTCTGTCTTCTAAAACTGAAAAGAAGCGTGCTGAGCTTATTTTATTTGTGATATTAGTAAACGATTTTCCATCGTATTTATAAACGCCGCCCCATGAAGCAATCCAAACGTTGCCCCTCCTGTCTTGTATGATATTGCGGGTGATATTGTCAGGTGCGGCGGCTGTGATTACACTTTGGGTTTCGGAGTTATTATTATCTTTTTGCAAGTCTGTTTTGACTTGTCCTTTGCAGGAAGTGCAAAAAACAAGCGTCAGGAGCAATACGTAAATTTTTGAGTTTCTTTTCATTTTTCTTTTATTTACAGTTATTTCGCGATAAACACCAACTCCAGGTTCACCAAAATATCATCGTCAACAAGATGGTCTTTCAGGGCGTCAAACGGGTTCCAGAATTTCTGTTCCGGCTGATGATTTATATTCCACTTTTTTCGGTCGATAGTCATGCTTGCAGTTGCTGTGATCTTACTGCCATTCTGCTTCATAATAGTTTTAAATTCGATAGGGTTAGTCACACCTTTAATGGTCAGCTCCCCCGAAACCCTATAGGTAGAGAGAGGCTGCTCCGGAAGCATCTTTTTAACGAGCATAGTGGCTGCAGGATATTTTGAAACAGCAAAGAACTCTTCACTTCTCAGCTTATCATCCACTTTTTGTCGCCCGTCAACTGATGCTTCATCAGTACTCTTCATACTGTTCATGTTAATGCTGAAAGTTCCGCGCGTTGGCTTGCCGGCGGTAAAGCTGTTAAGCGTACCCGAATTGAATAGAATAAAACCATTATGCCGGTTTTTGGGCGCTTTCCAAAACAGTTTACTGTTTTGAACATCCAGCTGGTAAACTACGTCTTGAACATCATTCTTTTGCTGGGCCAGTACCGGAAAATAAATTACTCCTGCCAGCAGAATAGTCAGACAGGACAACACTGTTCTCTTATTTTTCATCAGTTATCAAAGTTGATTCACCGAAATTACTTTGATATCTTTCAGCCTGAGGAATCGGGATTGTAAATAAAAATGTAAACTTTGTAAATAAAATTTAAATAGTATGAGGAACGGCCGAGATCTCCTTTCCGGGAAACGCAAATACCTGTTTGGATTGATATTACTCTTTTTTGGCTGTGCTGTATGCGCGGCCTTCAGTAAGGACGGCAATGACGATTTTAATATCGCCAGAAGGGAAATTTTGCTCCGCAAAATCGGACATGAACTGCTCTTGCAGTCGGGCGATAGTACTTCAAGGGTACTTCCGGTAGAAAAGATCGCGGAAAATGAATACCAGATAAGGTTTGAGAACGAGATCACTTTTCAACCAGATTCTCTTATGCTCACTATCCGGCGTTTGCTGGCCAAAAATCCGCTTGCAAATGATTACATAGTCAACGTTCTGAACTGTGGAAACGCCAGTGTAGCCTATGGATACGCCATATCCCAAAATAAAAAAGATGATATTATAGCATGTATAGGAAGAAAGCAGCCCCGAGCATGTTACATGATCAACATTAAATTCAAATCAGCAGGAATTAGTACCGCAAAAAATAGATATCTTTTGGGCAGCCTGCCATTTTTGGCATTTGTTGGTTTCATTTTTTTCAAATCTGTTAGGCCTCGGCGAGCTTCCACTAAAGGAAGCGGCACCAATATATTCACTTTGGGCTCCGTTTTGTTTGATGCACAAGAACGGCAACTGACAATAAATAAGAAAAACATAGACCTAACCGGGACCGAAACGCGTTTGCTGCTCATTTTCGCATCGTCTCCTAATGAGACCATAGAGCGAAGCCGGCTGCAAAAAGAGATATGGGAAGATGAAGGCGTAATTGTGGGGCGTAGTTTGGATATGTTCATATCAAAACTTAGAAAGAAATTGGAAGGCGATCCCGATACCAAAATTGTTGTTATACGCGGAAAAGGATATAAGCTTGAGATTGACTCTTAAAACGGACCAACCACTCGAAACCGATCTTTTAAGCCTTATTTTGAATTACCCAAAGGGTATCATTAAATATTTGCAAAGCTTTGGCATTTCAGTTTCAATGATTGTCATCCTTATCAGAAAATCATATATCCGTACTTCCAGTATAGCGTTCCGTACAAACGGGGCCAGCATGCACTATCTAAGCTTAACTAATCCATCCAATAAGCTATCGCCAGGATCTCACCCGGCGGTTTAAAAATAGCTCGTAAAGAGGTTTATGGCAATAAAAAGGAGGCTTAGGGATTTAGTCCCCAAGCCTCCTTAAAAAAGTACTGGTTATCGTTATTTCATCTTAGCAAGCTGAATGATATTGATAGAATATGGATCGAAAGTTTGGGTAAAGCTTTTACCCAGTCCGGTGACTTTAGAAGTCACCGGTACTATCTTAGCAGGATCATCAATGGTATTGGTGTCAGTCGGATTATTTCCTTTCAAAACAATCCTGGTGCCGGTTGAAGATATGCTGCCGTTGATATTTACATTAATTTTCTGGGCTGTATTGACGGTATTAACCACTTTCAGATAAACGGATTTTTCGTCCTGCGTGGCAACGTAAAATATAGCCGGACGTTCCGCTTTTGGCCGGCGGGCGTTAGGTGGCCGGCGGCTTAAACCAATGGTATCCTGATCTGCCGGTTTTCTCATCGGTGCATTTTCTGCAGTGATCTCCACCACCTTTGTTCCGAGATAACTACCAAATAACTTCTGCACGTAATAAGATGGAGAGCCATAACTTGATAACGCATTGTATCCAATAAGGTCAGAATCCCATTGCCAGGCCTTAGGCTTTCCTTCTGCTGCCGGATTAACATTAACAAATAAAGGCGCATAGCATGACCGTTGTACAAGGTCGCTGTTACGTTCCATGCCAGTCATCCAGGCGGCATCTCCAAGCGCGGCGTTCAGGTTAGTTGTAGGCGCACCTTCGCGGGTAGCCCATTCACCAACAAAAATTTTAGGACTTGAAGCGCGGTCATAGGTATCATATTTGACGGCATCTTCCTCCATTTCCCAGGCCGACTGGTAATAGTGCTCATCAATCATCTCGGGCACTACGCTTTTCACCCGGTCTGCACGATAACCTTCAATGGTTGAAATACAGCGTAATTGAGGATACTTCGCCTTGATTGCTGCCTGAAATTGTTTAAAACGGCCATCGTAACTTCCTGATCTGTCAAACCAGTCTTCATTTCCAATTTCAATATCAGTTAATTTAAAAGGCGCGGGATGCCCATCGGCTGCGCGTTTGGCTCCCCAATAGGTATTCACATCTCCCATGCAATATTCAATTTCTTCTAAGGCGTCCTGCACATAGGGCTCCAGTAAAGGGCCGGCATCCACATGATCGCCGCGCAAAGAGTAGCCGGCATATACCGCAAGCAAAGGTTCCATCTTCAGGTCTTCGCACCATTCCAGGAATTCCAGCAAGCCCATTCCGTCACTTGCACGATATCCCCAACTGCCGGCATGTCCGGGCCGTTGCTCTAAGGGGCCCAGCGTTGTTTTCCAGGGAAAAGCATCACCCAGATAAGGGCCTTCCAGAAAATTACCACCGGGAAAACGCAAAAATTTAGGTTTCATATCAGCCATCATCTGCATAATGTCAATGCGGTTCCCATTTGGGCGGTTATTGTAGGTGGGAGGGAATAAAGATACCAGGTTAAAATAATAAGTGCCGGTACGTTTTGATGATATAACCAACCTTGCATTGGCAGTAGGTTTTATATCAGAAGATGTAGTCAGTGTTAACTGATGCTTTTTCCAATAAATACTTTTCTCAAGGTTAATTCTGCCTTTTGCGTACACCATTTGGCCGTCAATGCTTTCTATGCTAACCTCAATTATCCCGGGGCCATTCTCTTCAAACACAGGTCCTGCAGCCGCAGCAGCATCGCGGCGATTTCCGCGAGGGATTTGAACGGTACCTGTTTTGATGTAAAAAGAACATTGATAAGTAGTTGATGGCTTAACCGGGATGCCCCAATAACCTTCGTTGGCAATACCGGCGCGACCGCCGTCCGCTTTTTCGACGGTGAGTTTTAAGCAGGTGGTCAGCGCGCTATTAATCGCGTTTCGACCCTGATCAGCAGGAACATTGGCCGGATTAGCCCCGATTAATTTAATAGAAGATACAACACCTGCATCCTGAACGACACTCCAGCCGTCGGGATTTTCAGGATTGTCTTTAAATGACCGGTTGCGGATCAGCTCTGCATAAAGCCCCCCGTCATAAGAATGGTTGATTTCTTCGGTCATCAATCCATATAGCTTTGGGCTCACATTCACTCCCTTGGATAGATCAAGGTTAAGCTTTGTTTGCGCCTGAAGTGAGCAAAAAGCAGTTAAACAAAATAGCGGTACAATTAATCGTTTTCTCATCGAATTAGTTTTAGGTTATGGTAGTATAACGTGATAAGGTTAAGGTTAAATTGCATTAAATAAACAGCAAGTCAACAAATCATTTTTAAAGCTTATTACTGATGTGGAAGAAATCGAAATCAACGTAGCCGCCGAAACTCTTGGTTGAATAATTAAACAAGCCAAAACGGTAACCCATAAAATGAGGAATGGTATAGGCCATTTGTAAAGTAGTGCCTATTTTTTCCCATTTCTTACCGTCAAAACTATAAAAAAAGGTACCCTGGTCCAGCTTATTCCTAAAATCACAGCTCGCCTTGAGATAAACTTTTTGCTGAGACAACGGTATTTCTGCAGCCTCTACAGCTGCTCCCGTTTGCGCATTGACCATAACAATCAATTTGCTCCCGCCATTTGATTTAACACCAACCCAGCCATAACGCTGCTGCAACAAAAGCAGGCCTGCGCAGTCACCATCTTGCATATGAGTAACATCAATTGATGTGATCCCGTTACATTCCGGCCCGATTGTGCGCTGCGTCAATGTATTACGGGCCAAAAGCACAGAGGTATCTAACCGACCGGTGGTAAGCCTCAGAAAGCCCTTATGTGCTTTTAACGACCATAAAGAATTATCAGGGTTGTGATTCCACTGCCATGCTAACGGAAGTTCAGGATCATCTTTTTTACGATCGAACTCATCGGGCGATACGATTCCCGGAATTAAGCTTTTATTCGCCGGCAGGTCAAGTGTGTCTGGAACATGGTTATCATTGCCTATTACCGGCCAGTCTTTGTCCCAGGTTACCGGCACCAGGTATGGTATCCGGCCAACCGATCCAAAATCACGAAACAGATAAGCGTACCAAATGCCCTTTGGGGTATTAATAAGGCCTCCCTGGGCAACCCCTTTATCTTGCAAACCGATACGGCCTTCGTAAGGCCCGGATAATTTATCCGCACGGTGGATTAAGACAGTCCTCATTCCTCCCTTTGGCCAACTGATGTTGAAAAGATAGTATTTACCATTTACCTTAAACATCTGCGAGCCTTCTGCAGGTAAACCAATAGCGGGCCCTGCTGCAGCGCTGGCATTCTCAATAATTACCTGGGGTTTGGTACCAGGTTTTATGCCCGACAGATCATCACTCAATTCGGCCAACATAATTTTCCCACTGCCATATATAATGTAGGCTTTTCCGTCATCATCAAAAAAAAGTGAATGGTCATGTAATGATGGCCTGAACGAGATTGCTTTCCAGGGGCCTTTTTCAATATTTGCGGTACTGTAGATATAGGTTTTTCCGGTGGTACCGGAAAAGGTGGATACATAAAAAATGCCTTTATGATAGCGGAGGCTGCTTGCCCACGAACCTCTGCCATAGCTGCTTTTACCATTGTTGAGGTTTAGTTCATCAACATCATCAAGCGTGTTGTAGGCATAGCTTACAAGTTTCCAGTTCACCAGGTCTTTTGATTTCATGATAGGTAAACCCGGGCTCATGTGCATGGTGGTGCTGCTCATATAATAGTTATCCCCAACCCTGATCATAGAAAGATCCGGTACATCAGCATACACAGTTGGGTTGGTAGCCTGTTGTGAAAAGCAAGGCAAGACAACTACGAGCCATAGCAGATATAGTAGGGTTCGTTTTCCTGAATTTTTAATCATTATATTATTTCGATTTTACTGTTAGCGCTTCACCTAAGTTACACCGGCAATGGTTTCAATAACTTTATTTATTGAACCATCTTTGTTACAAATCATATAATTGATACAAACGATATGTTATTGCGCCGATAGGCAACTCCCAAAATCGACAAATAACCCAACCAGAGCGTGATCATGATAGCCGGGTAAAAGTCATTATAATATCTTCCAACGGCTATCACAAATGTTCATGAAGATTAATCAAATGTTTAAGGTTGAAAAAAAGTTAATAGGATTCCGCTCGGGCGCTGCTGATCAAACCGGTTGAAGCACATTTGTTATACACAATTAAACAAACGTTATACTCACAGTTTTTCTTTAGTAATACCTTAGTTCCTGCCAATTAGCAAGGGTTAATACAGCAATAAATAGCATCGTTGCTGGCTACATCTGTTTCAACAGTCATCGAAGAGGATTTGATAAGAGGCAATTTATTCTGGGCCGGCTATGATCAGCAGTATAACTGATTTTTCAGATCGGTCATTGCATACGGTTTGTGCATGCTTTAAACAAAACAGTTTAAAGCGCAGGTTTAATATCAGCAACAAAACAAAAACATGATAAATAAAACAAACAAGTATCTAAAGGTTAGGAGCATGATACTTTCAGCGGTTGTTGTTATTCCCTTTTTCGACCTGAAGTTAAAGGAAGGTTCAAAAAAGAGTTTCTTACCTCAGCAGCAAGCCCAATCCGATACAACGGGGAAAGGTTTAAAAGATTACTATAAAGGTTACTTTCCTATTGGCGTTGCAGTGAACATGGGGGCCATATCAGGCCAGCAAGCGGAGCTTATTGCCCATGAATTCAATAGCGTTACGCCAGAAAATGACATGAAAATGGGTCCGATCCATCCTGCTGAGCATGTTTATAACTGGAAAAACGCCGATGCTATTGTTGATTTTGCGCAAAAACATCATATTAAGATCAGGGGCCACAATTTACTTTGGCACAATCAGGCACCGGCGTGGATGTTTCGGGACAGCAGTGGCAACCTTGTAAGCAAAGAAGTGCTGCTTAAACGCCTTAAAGATCATATTACAACGGTGGTAAAACATTTTAAAGGTAAAATTTATGCATGGGATGTAGTAAATGAAGCCATAGATGACAATCCTGCAGTTTATCTTCGAAACTCGCTTTGGTACCAGATCTGCGGTGAAGATTTTATCCCGAAAGCGTTTGAATATGCACATCAGGCCGATCCATCCGCTGCTTTATATTACAATGATTACAACAGCGAAGTACCATCTAAACGTGATAAGATATGCCGCTTGCTCAAAAGCCTTATCGATGCCAACGTTCCGGTTTCGGGAGTGGGTATGCAGGGGCATTGGAAACTAAATGACCCAACGCCGGAGCAGATCAGGGAAGCTATTGACAAGTATGCAGCTTTGGGGCTGAAGATCCAGATTACAGAGCTGGACGTCACCATACGCTCGGGCCGGCCGCCAAGAGGGACAGATATCAATAAGTTACCTGCAGATTCTGGTTACACCCCAGAAATAGCGCGGCTGCAAAGTGAACGATATAAGACAATCTTTGGCATTTTTCGCGATTATAAAAAAGTGATCACCGGTGTTACCTTTTGGAACCTTTCTGACCGCTATAGCTGGCTTGATTACCATGGGGGCGGTATGGCCGGTGGCGCAGCTGCAGGTGAACAGGGGAATCATATTATTCTTAAAGCGTACCCGCTGCTATTTGACGAAAACCTGCATCCTAAAAGTGCGTACTGGTCGGTTGTAAAATTTTAGCATTGGACTGCTTAATTAAAAAAACAGTATCATCATGATAGCCGGCCCTACCTGTACCTGAATGCTATCCAATATTAAACTATCCTGGTGCCTAAAAAAGCTGCGTGATTAATCATAAATCACGCAGCTTTACTTTTTTAATCACTATTATTTTACAGAAAGGCTGTAATAATAAAAATGGGAACGCATCATTACTGGCTTATCGGGTAAGAAACTTATTTAAATATCAATGATTTAACCGATAAAGCATTCTTATCTCCTTTTATCCTGATATACAGATCGTGCTGACCGCTAATTGCAGGTATCTTTGCCGATAAAGTAGACCAGCTTGTTAATGAGCCTGTACTTTTAACCGGTATCGTGGCTATTTTTTTACCATTTTTGGATAAGCCATCAATCCACACTTCAATCCTGCCATTAGTAAGTGCAGCCGCAGTCAGGGCTATACGGGTTGCCTTGTTCGATGCCATTCCTATATTTACGCCTCCCAACATCACCCAGGCCCCGGCATCGTTATTTACCGTTGCCCCCTCTACAGGCGATAACGTTACGCCCCAATAATTATTGGCACCTGATAAAAGCTGCTCCGAAAAGCCGTCTTTATAAACAAAAAGATTAAAATTAGCTGGCTTACCTTCAGCAAAAAGGCCGAGGCTTGTACCAACCCATGAATTAAAATCAGGCTGTGCCTTATCTAATTCGGCAGCATTGATAGCCGCACCAATTTGATGCCAACTTAAGCCGTCAGCACTGTAATAACCTGTTAGCTCATGCGCTTTTCGCTCCAGTTTCAACCAAACGCTTGCTCCTGAATTGTTTTCGGCACTGAATGATTGCTTACCCATAGTGAAGATAATTTTCTTTCTTCCTTCATCAAATCCGCTGTATAGACGGACATTTACCGATTCGTTGCCAGAGGTCAGGTAAAGCCCTGCCCCATCTCCGGCAGCCGAAACATTATCCTTTACCCGTGTAATAAGCGAATAATAATGTCCCGCTTCTTTTTGCAATATATGCGTTCTGCCTCCTTTGGGCTTAAGTGTAAGCCAGCCTTTATTGTCGGTAACCGAATATTGCATTGCAGCGTTCCTGTTAAGAAAGTGCCAATACAAGGATAAATTTGGATTTTCAAATTCGTCTGATCGGGGTAAACGCCAGGACAGGCCGTTGTTTACAAGATTTGGACGAACAAGCGGCATATCTGAAGGATAAGGAACAAAAGGACGGCCATCTGCTGTCCATTGAACCTGTAAAATCAAGTCCTGCCTTCCCTGCCCACTCCAGTCATCGCCTTTTGGCGCGTCATAACTTTGTGCTATACACCACCATGTACCATCGTTTAACCGAAACGGGGATGACATGTGATTGGCTGACCTGAACCGGTTGTCCGGATCTTTTGAAAATGCAAATACTTTTCCAAGGTTTTCCCATTTTGTCGAATCGGCAACAAGTGATCTTGAACGAAGAACATATTGCCCGCCGGTAACATCACCTGCCATAAAGTAATAATACCAGCCATCTCTCTTACACATCACCGGGCCTTCGGCCCAGCTGTATTTCTTATCATGATTGATCCAGTCAAGGTTGATCAATTTTCCTGTCAGATGCCCGGAATGATCAATCTGCTGTATCCGGTTAGTTGTTTGACCGGGTTTAATAATCATATAAGGTGTACCATCATCATCTACAAAAATGGAATTATCATAGCCGATGGGGCCAGTATCCGGAGTTGTTTTCACTTTTTCAGGCGCAGACCACGGGCCAGCCGGGTTAGTTGCGCTGGCCATGTATTGCCCTCCTCCTGCACTGTTTGAAAAATAAATATGATAAACACCATAAAAGTAGGTTATTGCACCCTGCCAAATACCAGCCCCCGGAGCGCCTGATTTTAGTTCGTCCCAATCCGCAGGCACAACCCTCGAAATAAGTTCCCAATGCAATAGGTCTTTAGAATGCAGCACAGGCAAATTAGGGGCAAAATGAAAACTGGAACCGCACATGTAAAAATCATCACCTACTTTTAAGAGGGTCGGGTCCGGGTGGTCACCCGCAAGCACAGGGTTTACATAAGTTCTAACCTGATCTGCAGCATCCGGCGGATAAGGGGCCGGCTTAATATCTCCAACTCTATTGAGTTGAGCCAACGCGCCGCCATGCAAAACCGTACAGAAGAAAAAAGCCAAACTACAACGGGAAATAATGGATTTAAAAGTCATCAGCGTATAAATAATTATAAAACCTAAAAATATGATCGCTGTCAATGCTTTAGTACCCCGTTTGTAACTAATCGTACAACTAATGTACAACAGCGCCGTTTTTTAAACTATTTTTTTGGTTATAGCAATACTGACGCCTTCGCACCTATTTACCCTGGTATTTTAAGTTGATTATAGACATTTGTGCTACAAAAATCATCAAACAAAACAGTGCCTGAATTTCAAAGTGTTGATTTTTACAACAGTATTAATCCATACTACTTGTTTGGGTGTCTGTTTATTCTCAGACAGGAACATATTGGCAAAGTAATGACAGCGCAAGGCCGTCCTTACTTATTTTGATCAGGAATTTAAACAGCAGTAGAAAAATATAAAAAATTGGTTTCAGATTTAGAGCATGCGGGAGTGACAATAACCTGAGTTTCGAAAAGATCGATTCTCGTCATTAATCCCAGCTTTTTAGGGCCTGTTTGTATTAATTCCACATCAGGCAGGCAAAAGGTTATAAAAAATTAAGCCTCCCAAAACACTCGCTGCTTGAGAGGCTTACCTAAACTTATTTTCAGATTTTATCCGAACTTCAAAAATATCGACTTTTAGTGATAGCATAAATACCGCTTTATTGGTATTTATGACTTAGCTTTTTTTAAAACATGATGACTTTAATGCGTTTTCACCAAAAGCGCCTCCCATCGGATCTCATCAAAATTTGCGTTCAGGTGCAACAGGGGGTTGCGAACTTAAGCTATTTTTTGATAATCAATTTATCTCCGGCAAAACGACTGCTGCATCAACCGATTTTTGAGGGTATAGCTGCATAGGCTGGATATTTTTCGGGCACTGTTTAAATTGAATTTGCCATCGCCGCTCTTTTTTTATACTTTCGCCGCCCCGCAGATTTTTATCGCATTACCAGCCCTGCTATGAAGAATTTTTTATACGGCATTGATTTCGGAACAACCAATTCAGCCCTGGCCATTTATGACGAAGAAACGAACGAATTATACGGTACCGTCATCATTCCTTCTCTCATTTATTTCTATCAGCAAACCGGCCCCGGCAATAGCCCCAATTACGTAGTTGGTGAAGAAGCTATCTCAGCTTACCTGGATGATAACATGAAGGGGCGCTTTATTAAATCAGTTAAACAGATCCTATCCAGGAGTAGTTTCACGGAAACCCGCATCCAAAACAAAAAGTATAATGCATCAGAACTGGTTGCGATCATTTTAAAAGAGCTGAAAAACCGCGCAGATGAGCTAACCGGACAGGATTGCAGGAAGGCTGTTATTGGCAGGCCCGTTTTTTTTGACGACGATGACGTTAAAAAAGATACGCTGGCGCAAACCCGGCTTAACAAAGCAGCTGAACTGGCTGGCTTTAAAGAAATCCGTTTTCAGTTTGAGCCTGTTGGGGCGGCTTTTGCCTATGAAAAAAGCCTCGCAAAAAAAGAACATGTATTGGTAGCAGACCTTGGCGGTGGTACAACTGATTTTACTTACCTGGTACTTGACCCCGAAAAAGCAGGCAATAAAGACCGGACGGGCGATATTATTGCCAACGGAGGTATTTATATAGGAGGAGACAACTTTGACTCAGCTTTTATGTGGGATAAAGGCACACCGTATTTTGGCAAAAACACCCAATACCAGGCCACGCCTGGCAAAGTGCTTACCGTACCAAAGTCGCTTTTCGCCAATATTTGCTCCTGGGAACAAATGAATTTCTTTAACAGCCTGCGTATTCAGAAGGATATTGAGGATTACTATTATTTTTCGGGCCGCGACCCACAGTTTAAGAACCTCATCACCCTGATTGATAACAATTTGGGGTATTCCGTATTTCAATCCATCGAAAAAACAAAGATCACACTTACCACCGAGGATACCGCCACGTTCAGTTATCACAAAATGGATATCAGTATCAACGAAGAAATATCTTTGACCGATTATGAACAGATCATTGCGAAAGATGTAAACCGGATCTCCGATTACCTTGACCATTTTTTATCCCAAAATCACATCCAACCCGAAAACATCGACAGTCTTTTTTTAACAGGCGGAACTTCCATGGTAGGCAGTATTCAAAAACTTTTTAAAAACAAGTTTCCTCATACCAGGCTCATTTCTGCCGATAATTTCCAAAGCGTAGCTAAAGGACTGGCTTATAGCGGCTACCTGTTTGAAGGCTAAATGATTTATTAAATGACTAAAGCCATCCAACATCGCTAACAATAAATTGCTTCGGCCCGGTTAAGCAGATATTTATTATTTTGCCTGTATGGAACCTATTTCACTTTCCGGGCGGCAGGCGCGTAAAATTATTCTGCACACTGCCGGGCTTGCCCAAAAGGCGCAGTTTGGAACCGGCATCGAAGCCGTTTACCGGCTTGTAGATCACCTTGGTTTTATCCAGCTTGATACGAATTACGTAGTAGAGCGGGCACATCATCATGTCATAGCTACACGAGTACCCGATTATGAACCACGTTGGCTGGCGGAGCTCACTGAAGAGGGCCGTATTTTTGAATATTTCACCTCCGATGCAGGTTATCTCCCGATGCATGATTTTCGGTTTTCGCTGCCCGTTAAACAGGCCTTTGCCAATCGCCACGAACCATCTGCCAAACAGGAAATAAATTTAATGACACAGGTAATGGACCGGATAGAACGCGAAGGGCCGCTGATGGTAGGCGATTTTGAGAACGACCGGTTGGAAGCCAGCTCAGGCTGGTGGGATTGGCGCCCGGCCAAAGTAGCGTTAGAGCGGCTATACCTTGAAGGTAAGCTGATGATCACCCGGAATAAAAGTTTTCATAAAGTGTATGACCTGCCCATGAACCTCATTCCCGGGGACACAATCCTCACAGTACCAACGGCCGAAGAATACGCGCGTTTTGTTATCAGGCGCACACTGGGGGCCCTCGGCATTGCTTACGCCAAAGAAATAGCCTGGCGTGCCCGTTATGTAAAAGGGAACCTTGTAAAAAAGGAACTTGCCAGGATGGTTACTGAAGGTGAATTAACAGTGGTTCAGGTAGATGGCTTAAAGAGTGTCCCGCTTTATATGCTGCCCGATCATCCAACAAACATCGGGCTATCCGGTGATGCGTATATCCTCTCCCCCTTTGATATCCTGAATGTGTTTCGACACCGTTTACGGGATTTCTTTGATTTTGATTACCAGATAGAATGTTTTGTACCGGCAGCCAAGCGTAAATACGGATATTTTAGCCTGCCGGTACTGTTGGGCGATACATTTGTAGCCCGCATGGATGCCAAGGCCGAAAGGAAACAAAAATTGCTGATTGTTCATAACCTTCATTTCGAAGATGTAGCGTTGGATGAAGCCGCTATTGAGAAAATCGTAACAGAACTGAAGGCATTTGTGCAATTTAACCAGTGCCGGGATATTGAATTTAAAAAATCGAATAATCAGATGTATCTGCAACAAATGATGAAAGGCTTTGCATAGCTTCTCCTGCAAAATATCGGTTTTAAACCGTTTCAAACAGTACTTTCAGGCTATATTTCATTACTCCAATTATGATGTTTACGCCCTACAGCTTAAGGTTCCTTTTTTGATCAGTTTTACGCAGATGATACTTATATATAAAATGCCCTGTCAGCCAAGCCTGTACTCATCAATTTTTCGGTAAAGTGTTGCCTGGCTGATGTTCAGCAACTTTGCTGCCTGGGTTTTGTTTTGCCTGGTATAGTGCAGCACCCGTTGTATGTGTAACCGCTCAACACTTGCCAAATCAAAAGCCGATATAGCACCATCATGCACAACGCTGCGCTGCTGCATCTCTACCGGTAGGTTATCAACATTAAGTTCTGCAGTTTGGCATACGATGAGCGAACGCTCCATAACATTACGGAGTTCGCGAATATTACCGCGCCACTCATTGCTTTTTAACTTTTCGATGTAAGCAGCTGTCATTCCTTTTACATGCTGATAAGCATCTTTAGTCAGCTTTTTCAGGAAGAAGTCGGCCAGTTGAGGAATATCTTCCTGCCTGTCCCTTAAGGGCGGCAGGTTAATGGTTACCAGGTTAAGGCGATAATACAGGTCTTCCCTGAATTTTCCGTGGCTTATCTCCTGCTGAATATTCCGGTTGGTGGCTGCGATAACACGGATGTTTACCCTGATCTGCCGGGTATCTCCAACCTTGATAAATTCGCTGGTTTCCAGTACGCGCAACAGTTTAGCCTGCAAATCCATAGGCATTTCGCCTATTTCATCTAAAAAAAGGGTCCCCCCGTCAGCTTCCTCAATCAAACCCTTTTTATCTTTGGCTGCTCCGGTAAAAGCCCCCGCCCGGTGGCCAAATAGTTCGCTTTCCAAAAGTTCTTTACTAAAAGCACTGCAGTTTAAACCCAGAAAAGTTTGTGTTTTACGTTTGCTGGCTGTATGTATGGATTGTGCAAAAACCTCTTTTCCGGTACCTGTTTCACCTAACAACAATATAGGTGCATCGGTAGGTGCGGCTTGCCGCGCAAGTGTTTTAGCTTGTGTAACAGCAAAAGAGCTACCTATGATAGCATCAAAGCTGGCATAACGTTCTGCAGCCTCATTTTCTAATTGTGCTATGCGCTTTTCAAGTTTCACCTTTTCCAGTGCACGGTAAAGCAAAGGCAATATCCGCTGGTTATCATTTGCCTTGGTCAGGTAATCAAATGCGCCGTTCTTGATGGATTGAACGCTATCGGGTATGTTACCGTAAGCGGTGAGCATGATCACTTCAACATAAGGATGAACAGCCTTGATCTTTGGGATAAATTCTACGCCATTACCGTCTGGTAGTTTTACGTCACACAGAACAACGTCTATATTCTCTCTTTCAAGTACCTTGATCGCGGCCTTTAAATTCTCTGATTCAAATACCGAAAAACCTTCAAGCGACAATACTCTTTTAAGTAACTTACGCACGTCGGTTTCGTCTTCAATAATGAGTACCTGAGCAATGATATTATTTGTAACTGTCATGTGTTAAGCGTTGACTAAAATATTAAAACCAAAAGTGCTGCCCTCACCAAAGGTACTGTTTACCCATATCTTGCCGCCTTGCGCCTCTATAAATTCTTTCGAAATAGATAGCCCAAGGCCTGTTCCTGATTTTTCATTACTGCCAGGTACCTGGAAATATTTCTCAAACACTCGTGATACATACTGTTCTTCAATGCCCCGGCCCTGGTCGGCTACGCTGAACTGTACTATATCTCTTTCCTGTGTTGCCATGATTGCCACCGTGCTTTGTTCCGCAGAAAACTTGATGGCGTTGTTGAGGAAATTAATGAGCACCCAAATGGTCTTTTCATCATCAAGATTAACCGGTGGCAGTTTTTTGGCAACACACTCATGTATCGTGATGTTTTTTTGCCCTGCCTGTTGTTTAACGGCCTGTACCGCCTTCATAATAAGGGTTTCAGGTAGTACAGGTTCTTTTTTTAGTTGAATTTGGCCGGTTTCAATTTGCGAAAGGTTAAGCAGTTCGCCAGTGATCTTTAGCAGGCGTTCAGTATTTTTCGCGATAGTTCCCAGTATCTCTGCCTGGTCATTATTCAGTTCGCCAATGCGCTTATCTTCAAGCAGCTGTGTGCTCATGGCAATGGCAAATAGTGGTATCTTCAACTCATGCGATATAGTGGCAATGAAATTGGTTTTGGCAGCGTCCAGCTCTTTATAAGGTGTAATATTCCGGAGGATAATAACACGCCCCCAGGTAATGCCATCAGTTTGGATCGAGATGGATTCCTGCACAAAGAAACTTTCTTTATTGTCCAGATAGATCTTGAGCTGCTTGCTCGTTTCGTTCTGTAAAACCGTTCTGAGCAAATCGTTTTGGATGGCTATATCAGCAGCGTATTTACCGGTGATGTCTTTTTCCCTTAAACCGAACAAACCTTCGGCAGCTGAGTTTAGGAATAGTATCTCGTTTCGGTTATTAAAGCCAATAATACCATCGTTCATTTTGTTGATAATAGCCTCTATCCGGCCTTTCTCTGCCTTTATCTCAGCCAGATTACTATGCTCGTACTCGTCAAGTTTCCCGGCCATCGTGTTAAATGTTTCGGCGAGGCTGCCAAATTCGTCCTGCTGTTTCAAATGGACCCGGGCGCTGTAATTCTTACCGGCGATCTCCAGGATACCGGCATTTAATTCTTTTATGGGTTTTGATATAATTCCCGGAAAATTGATAATGAAAGAGAACGCAGCCAGGCTTAAGATGGTAACAATAATGGTAAGCCAGGCAGTAGCCTGCCGTGCGGTAGCTACGGCTTTTGCATTTTTATGGATAATGGCAATCTCGTTAACGTCGTCTATTTTAAAGATGGCTTTATGCATCTCTCTGAACTGTGTAAATGCCGCCGGATTTTTCTTAAGCTGTTCAAACAATGCACGAACTTGTGCTGTGGCCTGAAATTCTCCGGGCTCGGTGATGTTATTCTCTTCCAGGCGGAGGTTCTTTTCAAATACGGCTATTTGGCTTGGGTCCTCCTGTATCTGGTCGAGCGCCTTTAACATCTGCCCGCAATATTCCACACTGATCTGATTATCCTTTAATATTTTACCAGCATCGCTACTGAGGCGGTTAACGAAATAAATGCCCAGACCGCCAAAACTGATGATTACAATAAACAAAAACAGCAAGCCAAGCATCAGCTTGGTTTTTATAGTAGTGATCTTCATGACAGAATAACTAAATCGACATCCATTTTTCCGAGTGTTATTAATAACTGGTTAAAGGTAGCAGTCTTGAGGATGATACTCAATAAGGAGAGATGGGGTTTTCCCATACAGAGGGTTGTGATCTGTTTATCGGCGGCAGCTTTAATGATACCACCAGCCACAGCCTTGCTTGTTACACGCACTACCTCGGCACCCATTTGCGTTGCCAGTTTAAAGTTGTTGATGAGGTGCCGCTGGTCTGCCAGCCCTATCCTGTCGGCAGCTTCTTTAGGGGTTTGAATATAAAGTACAAACCATTTAGCGTTATAATAAGTAGCCAGCCGCGCCGTTTTGCGGATAATAAGCTTAGCCGTTTCATTATTGGCGCTGATACAACACATTAGCCGCTCGCGCCGGGCCTGCATCAGCCCCGGCACTTCGCTCTGTATCTTTCGCTCAACCTGTGTAGCCACCTCCTTTAGGGCCAGTTCACGCAACTGCAGGATCTTTTCGCCCTGAAAAAAATTCTGTAATGCATATGTGATCTTATCGCTGGTATATATTTTACCTTCTTTTAGCCGCGCAATAAGCTCATCTGATGTCAGGTCGATATTAACCACCTCATCGGCTTGCCCAAGTATACTATCGGGTATGCGTTCTGCTACCTCAATGCCCGTTATCTCCTTAACTTCCTGGTTGAGGCTTTCAATATGCTGAATATTGACAGCTGAGATCACATTGATGCCCGCATCAAGTAATTCCACCACATCCTGCCATCGCTTTTCGTTTTTACTCCCTTCAATATTGGTGTGCGCTAATTCATCAACGATAACAATTTCCGGCCGCAGGGTTAATACAGCCTGCAGGTCCATCTCTTCCAGCTGCTTGCCCCGGTAAAACACCTGCCTGCGCGGTACAAGAGGTAATCCGGTTATCAGATCGTGTGTTTCCTTACGATTATGGGTTTCAATATACCCTATTTTGATATCGATGCCACTCCGCAGCAATGCATGTGCCTCCTGCAGCATACGAAAGGTTTTCCCCACGCCTGCGCTCATACCTATGTAGATTTTGAATTTACCCCGCCGTGATCGCTGTATCAGATCAAGAAAGTGCTGAACGTTGTTATCCTGGTTATTTTCCATGGTGGTAAAAAAGGAAATTGTACCCCTGGCTTCAGGAGTACAATTCGGTTTAAAAAGCCTTTAAAGGGGCTGATAGTTAAAAATTAAATGCCAGGGCTGTAGTTACAAAAAGATTATTATTGGTGCTGTCGCCATTGCGCTTAATAAAAATATCATCACGATTGCTCAGGTCGCGTAACTCGATACGCCACAATAAATTGTCGAGTATGTGGTAGTCCAGGTTTGCAGAGTATCCCCAGCTACGCAAACCGCCTGCATTTGTACTAACAATTACGCCGTTTGGATCATGATAATATTCGGCCCGGGCAGCAATTGCTACTGTTTTAGACATCGCGTACCTTACAATCAGATCGGGCGTATACCAGGTGTAAAAACGCGAGGAACCTTTATCCTTTTGTTCAGCACCAATATCAAACCCTGCAATCACCAACCATTTATCGCTCAGCTGGAACGTTCCATACAAATCATGGAAATAACGCATACGGCGCAGGCTATCGGGCTTATCATTACCTGCAAAAGAGCTGCTGTTAAGTGTTATATATGCTGAAGGCTTAAAAGTGACCTGCGTGCCAAATGCAGGAGTGGTATTCCCATCCGGCCTTTGGATACGCTGCCACCCGTTCAACACCATGGCACTTAAATACCATTTTCCGCTCGGCGAAGTATAACCAAGTTTGGCCCCTGATTCAAAATACGGCGAATTTTCGGCTGCAAGGCTGCGGCTCAGCGTTAAATTATCTTTGCCTATTGCGCTTTCCCAGCCAATATGTGAGGGCATAATACCGGCATCCAGCCATAAATTGCTTTTTGCAGATAGCCTGAACCCGATATTGGCCTGGTATAGATTTTTCATCACACCACTTTCAGCAGCATAATTAGCATTCATATAAGTGCCTGCAGCCAGGGCTACATTTGCACGCACCCTATCCGTGTTGTATGACGCCTGTATCAGCCCGAGGTTCAGGTTAACCTCATTGGTCCTGTTAAAGTTATAGAGGAAAGGCGGAATGGTATTGTTTCCTACCCGGTTAAAATCATAGTTATAATACGTTTCAATGTAGCCGCTTACTGTAAGCGGCGGTGTTTTAGTATCCTGAGCCATTGCCGGCAGGGCGGTGCTTATCAATAATCCTGCAAATAGTTTTTTCATCATTTTCTTATTCATTATTTATTCTTCATCTCATCCAGTGCTACGTTAAGTTCAAGCACATTCACTTTTGCAGGTCCGAATAAGCCCAATAATGGTGCTTGTATATGTTGGTTTACCAATTTATTTACTGCGGCAACAGAAAGGCCGCGTACTTTGGACACCCGCGCTATCTGTATCCTTACACCTGCAGGTGACAGATCAGGATCCAGGCCACTTCCAGATGCTGTAACAAGCTCGGCAGGTACCTGAGCGCGGTTTACACCTGGATTATGTTTCAAGAAAGTATCGATGCGTACCTGCACTTGTTTAAGGTAGTCTGGGTTGGACGGGCCTTTATTCGAACCTCCCGAACCAGCGGCATTATAATCTACAGCTGAAGGGCGTGACCAGAAATATTTGTCGTTAGTGAATTTTTGGCCAATACTGGCATAGCCAACTACACGGCCATGGTATGTTACTGTTACACCATCGCCATGGCCTGGCGACAATTTGCCAATACCGGCTATGGCTAAAGGATATATGCCGGCTAACAATACAATGAGTATTAACGTGAGCTTAATGGATGGCAATAAATATGTTTTCATTTTTTTAATTTTTAAAAGATGAGTTTGGGGAACGCAGGGCTTGTTACGGATGGTAATTAAAGCTTATCTGTCGCCCTAAATCCATACCCTACGTGCCCGGCTCATTTTGCTTTATATAAATAAGGCTACAACTATGTCAATCAGTTTAATGCCTATAAATGGTATAATGATACCGCCCAAACCATAAATAAGCAGATTACGACGTAGCAGTGCACTTGCGCCTATAGGTTTGTACTCTACACCGCGTAAAGCCAATGGAATCAGAAGCGGAATGATTATCGCATTGAATATCACAGCCGAAAGAATAGCAGACTGCGGGCTATGCAGATCCATGATATTCAGCGCTTTCAGCGCCGGTATCGAAACCATAAACAAGGCCGGAACAATAGCAAAATACTTGGCCACATCATTAGCGATGGAGAACGTTGTCAATGTACCACGGGTCATCAATAACTGTTTACCGATCTCCACAATCTCGATGAGCTTGGTAGGATCATTGTCAAGGTCTACCATATTACCGGCTTCCTTAGCAGCTTGTGTACCGCTGTTCATAGCTACCCCAACATCGGCCTGAGCCAGTGCCGGTGCATCATTTGTACCATCGCCCATCATGGCAACCAGTTTGCCGCCCTGCTGCTCCAGTTTAATATAGTTCATCTTATCCTCAGGTTTTGCCTCAGCAATAAAATCATCCACACCTGCCTTTGTAGCAATAAATTTGGCGGTAAGCGGGTTATCTCCCGTCACCATCACGGTTTTTACGCCCATTTTACGCAGTCGCTCAAAGCGTTCAGTAATACCGGGTTTAATGATATCCTGTAACTCTATCACTCCTATGATCTGCTCATTTTGCGATACCACCAGCGGCGTACCCCCATTAGATGCAATCTGCTTTACGCGCTCTTCTACCTCGGGCACAACATTGTTGCCTGCTTTCAGTGCCATGTTCCGGATCGAATCAAAGGCACCCTTACGGATACGTTGTCCATCCGCAGTATCCAAACCACTGGATCGCGTTTCGGCAGTAAATTTGATAAACGTGGCTCCTTTAAGTGTAGTTACCGCCGGGGCAGCCGTACCTTGCGCGGCCAGTTCGACAATAGATTTTCCTTCCGGGGTTTCATCTGCCAAAGAACTAAGCACACAAGCCTTTACAAAATCGGCCTCTGCCACTCCGGCTATTGGCCAAAAATTGGTTGCCTTGCGGTTACCTATAGTAATTGTTCCGGTTTTGTCTAACAACAGGGTGTCCAGATCACCTGCCGTCTCTACGGCCTTGCCCGATTTGGTGATCACATTAGCTCGCAGTGCCCTGTCCATACCGGCAATACCAATGGCCGATAATAAACCACCGATTGTTGTAGGTATAAGGCAAACAAACAGCGAGATAAATGAAGCTATAGTAATGGGAGTATTGGCATAATCTCCAAAAGGCTTTAAGGTTACGCATACAATTACGAAGATGAGCGTAAAACTGGCCAGTAAAATTGTTAGCGCTATCTCGTTAGGCGTTTTCTGGCGGGAAGCACCTTCTACCAGGGCTATCATTTTGTCTAAAAAACTTTCGCCAGGCTGGGTGGTTACCTGTACAATAATACGGTCTGATAACACTTTTGTGCCGCCGGTTACCGATGATTTATCGCCGCCAGATTCGCGGATCACAGGAGCAGATTCGCCGGTGATAGCCGATTCATCAATGGTTGCAATACCTTCAATGATCTCACCGTCTGATGGGATGTGATCACCCGCTTCGCAGATAAATATGTCGCCTTTTTTTAATTGCGACGACATGATTTGCTGTTCTTTTCCATTTACCAGCATCCGGGCAGGTGTTTCTTCGCGCGTTTTTCGCAGGCTTTCGGCCTGGGCCTTGCCGCGTGCTTCGGCAATGGCTTCGGCAAAGTTGGCAAACAGCACAGTGAGGAAAAGAATGATAAATACGGTGAAATTATAGCCAAAACTGCCCTGATCACGATGTGTAGCCGAATAAATGCTGACCACCAGCATAATAGCAGTACCTATCTCAACCGTAAACATTACCGGGTTACGAAAAAGAATACGCGGATTTAGTTTCACAAACGACTGACCAAGTGCGTATTTTACCTGGTTGGCCTGAAATAATGTATTTTGAGTTTTCATTTTATTTTAGAGAAAAATGTTCTGCTATCGGGCCTAATGCAAGTGATGGGAAGAAAGACAGGGCAGCAATGATTACAATTACAGCAAATACCATCACGCCGAAAGTTGCGGTATCGCTTTTAAGTGTGCCGGCCGATTCGGGGATATACTTTTTCCTGGCAAGTAAACCTGCAATAGCCACAGGGCCAATGATAGGCAGGAACCTGCCAAGCATCAATACGAAACCGGCACTCACATTCCAGAAAATGTTGTTATCGCCCAGCCCCTCAAAACCGGAGCCATTGTTGGCTGCGCAGGAAGTATACTGATAAAGCATTTCCGAAAAGCCGTGATACCCCGGGTTATTAAGCCAGGATGACGGTTTTACAGCCCAGTCGGCGTTAGGCATATGCACAAGTACATAAGATGATATAGCAGTGCCAACCAGGATAATAAAAGGATGAAGTAACGCAATGACCGATGCAATTTTCATTTCGCGTGCTTCTATTTTCCGCCCAAAAAATTCTGGAGTACGGCCTACCATCAGGCCCGAGATAAAGACGGCAATGACTATGAAAATATAAAAGTTGAGTATCCCCACGCCGCAGCCACCGTAAAAGCAGTTGATCATCATGCCCATCATCATCATAAAGCCAGATACCGGCATTGCGCTGTCATGCATAGAATTGATAGAACCTGTAGAAATAATGGTAGTCATGATGCTCCAATAGCCGGTTGCAGCGGGGCCAAAGCGCACCTCCTTGCCTTCCATAGCGCCGGTTGGCTGGCTGATGCCCATATGCGTTATAGCCGGATTGCCTCCCATTTCGGCTTGCATTGTAGGAATGAGCAACAGCAACATACCTATGGTCATGACGCCAAACATCACATAGGCAAATTTCTTTTTGTTGAGATAAAAGCCAAGAGCGAATATCAAGGCAACAGGTATAATTACCTGTGCGGCAATTTCCACTACGTTGGTTAGGTAGTTGGGGTTTTCCAACGGGTGGGCCGAGTTAGCACCAAACCAGCCGCCGCCGTTGGTTCCCAAATGTTTAATGGCTATCATTGCGGCTGCAGGTCCGCGTGAAACATGAACGGTATCACCCTGCAAACTGATAAAGGTATCTTTTCCTTTATAGCTTGTAGGCGTCCCGTTAAAGGCCAGGATAACAGCCATTATTACCGACAGCGGTAATAGGATACGGGTGATGGATTTGACAAAGAAATCCCAAAAGTTTCCCAGCTTATCGGTTACTTTATCCCGGAATGCTTTAAACAAAATGAAAAGTGCCGCAATACCAGTGGCCGCCGATACAAACTGCAGGAACATTATCACAAAATGCTGTGTAAAATAAGTAGCGCCGGTTTCGCCCGAATAATCCTGCAGGTTACAGTTCACCAGGAAACTGATGGCCGAGTTAAAAGCAAGATCAGGTGTTTGACTGGGGTTGCCATCGGGGTTAAGCGGCAAATGCCCCTGAAATAAAAAGGCAAAAAACGCATAAAATAGCCAAAGCGCATTGATAGTAAGCAGCGCAAACAAATGTTGTTTCCAGTTCATCTCCCTTTTGGGATCAACGCGGCAAAAGCGGTAAATAAATCGCTCCAGTGGAGCCATAAAGTCCAGCCAGGTTTTATCGCCCCTAAACATACGGGCGATGTAAATACCAAGCGGAATAGCAATAACGAGTGTAAGAAGGTAACTAAATATTACCCCTAAAATTTCGGTGTTCATATTAAGTTAGAATTTTTCGGGTTTAAGCAACACATAAACCATGTAAATGAACACGGCTATCGAAATGATAAATAAAGCGTACATGATTTTCAGATATTTTCGAAGTAATCAACAGATTTAAAAAAGAGCCAAAAGCATATAAGCCCGGCTGCAACAAGTATCAGGGTAAGCATAAGGATCTGTTTTTAATGATACAGTGTTTTAAACTTCAGATAGGTCAGGTAGACCAATGCCGCAGCCACAAGCCAGGCAAATACGATAATGAAGATATCTTTGAAGGAATGCTTATGCTTAACCTTAGAGATAGCTTCAGGAGGTGAAATGAATTGTTTTGACATGATTTAATTCTTATTTGACACGGGCATGCCAAAATAAAAGCCAAAACTGCAGCAGCTCCTTGAACAGGAGGCCAATACTTTAATAATTAAACACTTACATCATTTATTAAAGTTATACAAACAGCAACATACACAGTCAAACTTCACTAAAAATGAGAGAGTCTCTCATTTTTAGTGAAGTGCTTTTACAATAAAATCAGTATAATTTTGCCCCCGGATTGGGGTAAATAGAACCAGCTCTTTGATCACGTGCGGATTCTGAGCACATTTAAAAAGTTCTTAACGTGCATTTTGGAAACCCTGATTTAAAAGCCGACCTGTTTAGCAAATTGAAAACAGCAAGCCTGATCACAATATCAAGGAGCTTTGAGTTAAAATTGATGTGCGTTGATCAGGTTTTTTAAGATAGAACTGCCCAACCTGACGTCTTTACTTAAACTGATCAACAAAAAAGAGTTACCGTAAAACCAGTAACTCTTTTGGGGGCTTTAGGAAAACTGCAAAGCTTTTATTTTAATTTGATGTTAACCAACTCTCCGTCGGCTTTAACTTCAACAAAGGTTTCAATACGATCTTCATGGGCTACAGAATATTGCTTTTTTTGATAATAATCTGTGGTATAGCCGTCGTTACTATAACCTGAACCCGTATACTCGTTATATGAGCCTGTCGTAGTGTATCCTAAAATACCCTGCAGAAAATATTTTCCAGGCTTCATTTCGGGAAAAGTGAATTTGCCTTTACTATTGGTAATAGCTTCAAGCCTGTACCTGTAGGCCTCGTCAGAGAGATACACGTATCTTTTTTTCTTTAAGTTTTCTTTCTTGTCCCTTAACTTGTGCCATTCCTCAAAATAAGGCGTAACGGGTAGCAGCACTACTTTAATTTGATTGGCGTAAATCCGTTCGGCCATCAGCGGACTGAAGCCAAGGCTGTTTTTTATCTTTGTAAACGCCACACCTTTTATAGTAGCCGTACCCCTGGCCAGCATTTTTTTTGCCTGCAGCGAATCAAAAGCTGCTTCGGGGTAAATAATGTCAACTTTCTCTTTCTCTTCAGGCTCCTTGTATTGTGCAATTGCCGATGTGCATGTTGTCAAAAATATCGCTAACAACAAAACATACCTGTAAAATGATGTCAAACGTTTTAGTTGAAAGTTCATGGTTAATTTTTGATGTTAATATGATAAGGTTCAGGGATATTTATTAGTAGGTGTAATCGTGAGTAAAATCGGCGGTTTTGGTTACTGCTACATTTTGATTGTCTGCCTTCACCTCTCCGTTTATCTCAGCCTTGTAGCTGATTGTGTATGACACATTTGCCGGACTAAGGCATTGTATACCAACACTTATGACTTGTAATGGAGCTACAGATTCTACAACATAGGTTTGCGTGTTGCCGCTAAATTGGTTCAAGCCTAAGCTAACCCCTTGTTCGTTATTTTGTGTAACCCCGTTTACCTTCCATACAGTTGAGTTTGATACGTCCGTAGCCGCACCCACCATAACAAATGATATATAGGCAGATGAAGGAGCCCCTTTAACAGTTATTGTGAATTTAGCGGTCTTGCCTTTAGTTACAGGCGTAACAGGATCATTACTCTTTTTACTGCATGATAAGAAGCCAGCAAAAACGATAATACTCAAAAATGCAAAAGTGATTTTTTTTAAAATGGATGTTTTCATAAATGTTTGGTGATATAATATATTAGAATAGATAAATGCGCTTATGAAGCAAAAATTGAACGGCTGAACAAGCCTTACTACCTGTGTTTCGCCCGGTTAATTACTTATTATCATTTAAAACGGCTTCAGATACCACTTGCAAAGCAGACCTTTGACGACACCATTAGTAGATTGAAAATAGATGTTTTCATAGATTATTTATTTAACGATAGATTAATTACAAAGCTATTTCATCTGCCATCGAACTGAAATACCCTTATTTGTCGTTTTTATTCTCCTGATTTTTAGGTATTTTTTAGTTAACTAAAAGGAAACCTACTGGCGTTTAAATTTAAAAGCAGATATTTAGAATTGATTTGCCGTTACCTGCAGTTCTCTATCACGACAGGCGACAATCATTCTATCACATGAAAAATTTATACCTGCTATTATTTTTGCTGCTTTGTACATTACAAGGGGTATCCCAACAGCAAATTCCGCTTAACGAAAAAAAATATGTTGATAGCCTGGAAAGTGTCCTGAAACAAAATAAAGCCGACAGCTCCAAGGCTAACGCCAGTTTTCTGCTGGTTGATTATTGGAAATTTAAAGACACTGTAAAAAGCAAAGGCTACTTGCTCGGTGGCAAAAAGCTGGCACAAAAGTATCCTTACTACAATGCACTGTCGCTTTTTTATGAAGGGCAATATTATTTTAACTGGAGCCCGGTTAAGGCATCAGCAGCATTCAGGAAAGCAGCCGACGCACTGGCTGCATTCAGCAATAAAAGAGCTTATGGCAACTGTGCTGCAGCCTGGTTCAATTACGCGTTAATGAACAAAGATCAGAAAGGATATGACTTTGTAACAACCATTACCCTCGAAAAAGCCATCCCCAATGCCGAAAAGGCGGATAATCCGATCATGCTGGCACATTATTATACACAACTCTCCACCATTTTCATGAACACTTATCAATTTGCAAAGGCCGGTCAATATGACCAGAAAGCTATTGATATATTAGAAAAAGCAGGACCGGAATCCTCCACCCTCTTATTTGCTTATTTAAGCGGGGTAAGTATTTATTGCTATGATAATAAAACTGCTTTGGCATTGCCACTCCTAAAAAAAGCCGAATTGCTGCTCACCGCTTTTCCAACATCCGTAAATTACACCTTATACTATTATAACGAAGCCTTATATTATACTACTACCCAGCAACTTGAAAAGGCGCTCGCAAGTACAGAAAAGGGCTTGGTTTTAGCGAAAAAATATAACCAGAAACAGTTGTATCAGCAATTCTTTTTCAGAAAGTATGAGATCTACAGCAAGCAAAAGGAGTATTCAAAAGCAAGGCAAATACTACTTGACATCATCCGCGACGGTACTTTAACAGCCGAAATTAACGACCGGGCCGAAATTTATGCCGAACTGGCCAAAACAACAGGTCTTATGGGTAGTTATAAAGAGGCTTACAACTGGTTAAGCAAACAAAAAACGTTGACAGATAGCATCCATAAAAGCCAAACACAGGTAAAGATCAGCGAACTTGAAACAAAATACCGAACAGTAAAAAACCAGGAAAAGATTGCGGCCTTACAAGCACAAAACAAACATGCAGCTTTAAACACTAAAAATCAACGTCTTTATAATTGGATGCTCGGGTTGAGTTGCGGTTTTTTGCTGGTGACACTTGCCTTTGTATTTACAAATGCGAGGGCTAAACATAAATTTGCAGCCCAAAAAGAAATTAACTATCAACAACAACTCAAAGAGCTTGAGCAGAAACAACAGCTCAAGGTAGCAAAGGCTATGCTTGACGGCGAAGAACATGAACGTGAACGTGTAGCGCGCGACCTGCATGACGGATTAGGAGGAATGCTTTCAGGAGTAAAGATAGGCCTTTCGGGATGGACCAGCAGTAATGTCGGCGTATCCGACGATAAGGACCTGCACAGGATCATTAACCAGCTGGATACTTCAGTAAGCGAACTGCGGCGGATTGCGCGTAATATGGTTCCGGAAACTTTGTTAAAATTCGGCCTCGAAACAGCTCTGAAAGACCTCAGCGAATTTCACATGCGCGATGGCCTGCATATTGAATACCAGGCTTTCGATATTGACAGAAACATTCCCCTGGCTGTACAACTACATATATATCGCATTGTACAGGAGCTTATTTCAAATGCCATAAAACACGCCAGTCCGAAAAATGTTATGTTGCAGTGCAGCCAAAATGGGGACATATTTTTTATCACCCTGGAAGATGACGGCTGTGGATTTGATACCACAGTATTAAATAACAAAAAAGGAATGGGGCTCGACAATCTTCAAAACAGGATCGCATTTTTGAAAGGAAAATTTGAGATCCAGTCGGCTATTAATGAAGGAACTACAATAAATATTGAACTGAACACCAATGCAGACGGATAAGCTGGCGGTTGCCATAGTAGATGATCATCCCATCGTTATAGAGGGCTTAAAAATGCTTTTACAAAACGAAGAGAACCTGCAGGTGATAGGAGGCTTCTGTGACGGCGAAAGTATATTGGCTTATCTCCGGTTAAATAAAGCAGATTTGATTTTGCTGGATATAACCCTTCCTGATATCAATGGTATGGATCTTTGCAGAATGATTAAGGACGAATTCCGGTCGACTATGATACTAATTCTGAGTAACCATACTGAGCGGAGCATTATCATGCAAACTATCCAAAACGGTGCCAGTGGCTATTTACTTAAAAACAGTTCGATAGATGAACTTCGCAATTGTATTACGGAGGCCGTAAATGGAAATATTTGCTTTAGCAAAGAAGTGGTGGAGATAATCAGCAGGCCTACCAAAAACCAATTACAGGGCAGGCCACAACTTACCCGCCGCGAAAAGCAAATCCTGGCATTGATAGCCGAAGGAAAAACCAGCCAAGCAATAGCCGGCGAACTATTTCTAAGCCCGTTAACCATTGATACCCACCGCAAAAACCTGATCCAAAAATTTGAAGTAAAAAACGTGGCCGAATTGATAAGAGCAGCCCATCAGCAATACCTCCTTTAAACTGCGTTCCGAATCATTGGCAAGCCATTAGCTGCAGGATAATTTGCATTTTAAGAAGGGCCCTGTCGACTATAGTAGCCAATTGAGAATTATAGTACCCGATAGCGTTAACGTAAACAGGACCCTTAACTCAAAAAGTAATCTCCCTATTGCCTATTCAGTCGCTTTTAACACTTCTGTTTAACGCTAAAGGATAATGCTTTTCAACTTTTTCAAGTACAACATATAAAGAATCGTGTTGATTGTTTAACCCTTTAATAATGAATTTCCCGGCCAACGGAATATTGTATTGAAGCAAGATTCTGTCTGTTGTATCCGCCCGGTTCTTTAAAGTAAAAATATGTTTAGCAGTATCTGCCTCATATGCATAATACAACCTGCTGATATTACCATAGTATTCTGTCGTTCTGACTTTATTATCCGTTTTTAGTTTAATTGAACTGGCGCTACCGATGCTGATGGTATTAAATTTCTCAAATACAACATTTTGCCAGCGTATGGTATCATTGGGGTTATAGGGTAACACCTTATTGTTTATCCTGAACTCACTCACGTTGTAAAAACCTGCAAAGCTTTTAATTCCATTATCTAATGGCAATTTAAAAGTTTTACCCGTAGCGTAAAGGCGTTCGTAATGATATCCGCGATAAAAAAGAAACAGGAAGATAAATCCGGCTTTTAATACTATTCGCCCTGTCGTTTTCCATTTTTTGGTAAAGTCAGGGGGCGGGATATAGTTGATCGCCGCCTGTTGGTGCCTGATCAAAATATTGTAAAAGCTATCAGCATCTTTAGCTAAAAGTGCTACAGATAGAAAAAGCAAGTGCAGGCTCGCCAATTCAACTCCGGCGTCATACCCGATATTCACAAACCAGATAGGCAGCAAAATAGCTATCATCATCAGCGCGCCCAATGTTGCTGTACGCCTGAACAGGATGAGCACAGTTGCAGCAAGCTCAAAGACGCCCGCAAACACCTCAAAAAATGGCGACACACCGGTGGTAAGCCAGTAAAGCTTCCCGGGAGTAAAATCGCCAAGGTTGGTGTTTAACTGGCTCAATGTTGGGAAGGGCATCTGCACCGGGAACACTTTAGCAATGGCAAACCATGACATTCTTAAAGCCACCTGGTAACGCACCAGAATAAAAAACAAATTATAAAGCTTGTTTTCACCTCCCTGGGTTCCCAGTGCATTTTGTTCTTTGTGCCTCAGTTTATCAACGAATGCCCAGGCAATTCCAATCGCAAAACAGATCAACAGGGTTATGAACCAACCTTCATAATTTTTACCGCCCTGGCTGCTGAAAAACCATGGATTGTTCTGGCTGATCACATCGAGCCAGCGATAAGGATATCCTTTAACCGAAAAGCCCGCATCAAAATCCTGCTGGTAAAAAGCAGGCGCAAGCGGTATCACTGTTATAACCGCATATATAATAAATGTCCTTAATAGAATTTTTTGCAGTGGCCCTGATTTAGTCGCCTTATAACCTGTAATGCTCGTCATAGATCAGGCCAATCTTTTATTTACAGCATCCCAGTTCACTACATTCCACCAGCCTGCAACATATTCGTTTCGCCTGTTTTGGTATTTCAGGTAGTAGGCATGTTCCCATACATCCAAAGCCAATAACGGTGCACCTTTTACAGCAGCATTATCAAATAAGGGGTTATCCTGGTTAGCTGTGGAGGTAATAGTAAGCTTTCCATTCACGTTAACCAGCCACACCCAGCCCGATCCGAAACGGCCAAGCGCTGCCTGTGAAAACTGTTCCTTAAACTGTTCAACCGAACCAAAGGCGGCAACAATAGCATCTTTGATCTTTCCATCCGGTCCGGCCGAATTTGGCGTTAAGCTTTCCCAAAAAAAGTTATGGTTCCAGGCACCGCCGCCGTTGTTACGTGCCTTTGGCGAAAGCTGCGAGGCGTGGTCAAAAAACTCTTTCTCAGTACTGAAAGTCAGTTTCTCGGCCACAATAGCATCGTTTACATTTTTGATGTAGGCAGTATGGTGTTTGGTATAATGGATCTCGTTGGTAAGGCCATCTATATGCGGTTCCAAAGCTTTATAATCAAAGCCAAGCGGCACCTGGCTAAATTTCAAAACCTCGCCCGTTGGCAAATGGCCTTCGTTTTGGTTATAAGCGGCCAATGCCTTATCGGCGCTCAGAATCAGCGGACCGGTTACTGCAACCGCCACGGTTGCTTTAAGGGTATTTTCAATAAATTGTCTTCTGCTGTTTGTTTTCATAATGTGTTATTGTTAATTACCTAAAATGAAGCTGCCCGGTTCATTAAACCGGGACAGCCTCTTTTTGCACAACTCATTCCACCATGCTGTGCTTTATCATTAAAATTTAGTTATGAGTAAGTATGGTTGCCCCTATGGCTGATGAACCCGGTGTGCCATTGATGTAAATGGTATAGATCTTCCCGGCGGTAAGCGTTACATTTTTCAGCTTATCATCCGTGATGTTAACTGCCGAATGATCTGCTGTTTGCGTAACTGAAAAATTAACGGTGCCTGCGTCAACTGCAACAAAAGGCCCTAACGACCAGGTATTCAAACCCGAACCCGATAATACAGAGCCGCCTGCCCTGCCATAAGCTGTATTGGTGAAAAGAGCGGTCTGCCCTGCTACTCCAAAATCAACATTGGCGCTACCTGGTGCAAGGTTTACAAACCTGACTTTAGCTTTCCCGCTTGCCGGCGCGCTCAGATCGTCATAAAAAAGAATGAGCGAATCGGCGGTTGCTTTCGTGTTTTTAACGGCGAAAACGGTATGATAATAATTAGCGATAGGACCGTTAGGGCCACCAGTTGAAGTAAAAGTAGCACTATTACCAAACTGCCTTGAGGCTTTGTATGATGTGTTTGTACCTTCCGTAAAATTGATCTGCACATCGCCGAATTGGGTATCCAAATAATCGCTTTTGGTGTTAATGGCTACCGCTGTTTTAGTTACCTGCGTTGTATAGGCCCAAAACTGGATCCCGACATTTACCGGCCGCGCGTTCACAAAGCTGATGTGGGCCGCAAGCGCAGGCCTGTCGGCTGCATTGATATTTAAGTAATCTGTTTTTTTGCAGGATGATACAAAGATCCCTACTACACTTAGCAGCAGCCATACTTTGTTCATTTTTAATATAGATGCCCTTTTTATTGTTGGCTTATATTTTACTTGATATATACTTTTCATGATTAAGCTAATTATAAATGAGCTGATAATTTGATAAATGGCTGAATGCCCGCACTGCCGTTCTGAATGCCGACAACCGTAGGGTTGCGCAAACCGGCAATGGATGGGTCGGTGTAATCGCCTAAAACGTTGAATACGTTGTTGACGCCCACAGTACCCTGGATCCTGTCGGTAAACTTGTAACCAACCGAAAGGTCAGTTACCCAAATAGGTTTAAGGTTTTGATAAAAGTAAACCGGGTTAAGTGGATCGGCTGCACTCAGCTGCGAGGCCGTGGTTACTTTACCAAAGTAAACCGTACGCGCCAGGAAGGTAAATTTATCCACACTATAAATACCCTGCAGGTTTACCTTCTGAGCCGGAATATTGGTGGTTACCCTTGCCCTTTCGCCGGGGCTCAGGATCACGTTCTTGTATTTTTCCAGGCCTTTAGGGGTGTTTACCTTGGTTACCTCGTTCTTTTCAAAGTTGCCGCCAAACAGGAAGTTTATACTTCCCTTGTCCAGCAACAATTTATAGCTTCCGGTAAACTCAATGCCTTTGGTACGGGTACTAAACTCATTGTAAAAAAAGTTGGCCTGTGCAGCACCTGTTTGCTGAAACAGGGTTTTAACATCCTGCGGCAGGTTGGTATCTGTCGATGTAAAATTACCTGTATTACCTACCCTGTTATCAATATTGATCAGGTAAGCATCAACCGTTAACTCCACATTACTGCCCGGTGCCGAGGTTAAGCCCAAAGCATATCCCTTTGATTTTTCGGGCGATAACTTGGGAATGCCCAGCGCACGCGCCGCAGCACTTTGGTTTGATGCCGTAAGGATATCAACTCCCCTGCCCTGTTGAAATGAGGTAGATATGGAAGTATAATAAGATTGTGCCAGATCCGGCGCCCTGAAACCAGTATTAGCTGATCCGCGAATGCTAAGCCACCTTGCAAAACTGTAACGCGTAGCGGCCTTCCAGGTAAATACATTGCCAAAATCCGAAAAATACTCGGCACGGCCCGCACCGGATACCAGCCAGGCCTTGGTTACGTTGAGCTCTAAATCGGCATAGCCTGCGGTAACTGAGCGGCTTACATTAACCGCGTTTTCGGGCCTGAAACCCAAGTGGATCTGTGAACCTGCAGAAAGACCGTTCAGCGAAGTTACACCTGCGTTTGAAAGATAAGGGATTCCGCCGGTTGTAGTATCGATATCAACAATATTGCGCTGATCTGCCTTTGAATAAGAAGCCTCCTCACCGGCAATGATCTGGAAACCTTCAACCCGGTGCTGCGCACCAAATGCAACGTTTAAGCCTTTTAATATTTTATCAAAGTACCGGGTAAAATCAAGCGCTGTTGTGTTTTGGCTGGCATTATAACTGCCTGCATCAAAACTGGTAGGGCTTTTTAAACCAAGACTTGCGTTAAGCGAGTTATCAACCCGGTTACCGAATATATTTTTGCCATAAACGTTTGAGAAATCAACATTCCAATCGCCAACTTTACCTTTTATTCCCACGGCTATCGATTCATCAACTATATTGTTTTCCATAGCAGGTAAAAAGCCATCGGGGTAAATAAAGTTGTTGTTTCTTGATGTCCAGCCAGGTAAACGATAAGTAGCCGTAAACTGCGAGTTACGACTGCTGATACCACCAAAGGCATACAACTCTGCCGAGTTTTTTAAAGGTAAACCTGCATTGAAAAATAGCAACGCATCCTGCCCGGCATTTGATCCGCCGGCGCGCTGGTCAAAAAAGTGGCGGTCAATACCACGGCTTGCCAAAATAGCATCATCAATCGCTTTGGTATATATAGCATCATACGCGCGTGTGTTTGCCCCTCCTCCGTAAATAGGACCGTTATACAAGCCCGCATCTTTTCGGCCAGATGGCAATGAAATAGCCTGCGTAGCATATTCGGTAGTTACATTAATATAGCCGCCATTGTTGCCCAAGCCAACACCATAGTTAGCACTGGTACGGGTAACTGCGCCATCGCCACGCCTGCGTACACTTCCCGAAGTATTAACCGCGAAATCGTCCGTCTTCTTTTTTAGTACGATATTGATAACACCCGCAATAGCGTCCGACCCGTATTGGGCCGCAGCACCGTCCCTCAATATCTCAATCCTGTCAATAGATCCGGTCGGGATGGCATTGAGGTCGTAACCTGTTGAACCGTTACCCAGGCCGCCGTAGTTTACGTTAGCGCTTTTATGCCTGCGTTTGCCGTTGACCAATACCAGAACCTGGTCGGGACCCAAGCCGCGAAGCTGGGCAAGGCTTAATGCCGAACCGGCATCACCCGCGTTGCTTCCGTTAACCGAATGGAAAGAGGGCGAAATATATTGCAGTATCTGCGTTACGCTTACCTGCGGAGCAGACTCCAGCAGTGGTTTAACATCTATCACATCCACAGCCACCGGCGAGTTCAACTTGGTACGGTTGGCATTACGTGAACCAACTATCTGCACCTCGTTAAGGGCATTACTTTTTGAGGGCTTGAGGCTGATCTGGAATTGCTTTATTCCGTCAATTTCCACTTCCTGTGTTTCAAAGCCTACAAATGAAAACACAAGGTATTTACCATTACGGATCACAATGCTAAAACTACCATCAGCTTTGGTGACAGCACCTTCGTTCAATCCTTTAACAGTTACAGATACGCCCGGCAGCAGGGCTTTGTCATCGGCAGAGGTTACCACCCCTGTTACCGTTCGTTTTTGTGCATATATGTTTTGCCCGAAAATGAGGGCGAAGAACACGAGCAGGAGTACAATTTTCTTCATTTTACAATAGTTCAAGAGCAAAGCAGTGGCTACGGCAGGGCACTTCGTGTCCCGCCGGCAAATGCTTGCCAGGTTGTGATCACTTAATTATTTGTTGGGGAATATTTTAATTTGAGGCAAGTTTTTGCTTGAAACGGTCGTCGGTAAGGGTCTTTAAAAACTCAACTATATCATCAATTTCGGCATTGGTGAGGTTAAGTGGCTTTTCAAGCGCCAGGTCGCGATTTATACCATCTTTCACCACCAGCGATGGGTTGTTGTAATACTCAACCACGCTTTTCAATGTTTTGAATTTGCCGTTGTGCATATAAGGAGCAGTTACTGCAACATTACGTAAGCCCGGAATTTTAAATTCGCCCTCCTCGGTTTTATTTTTTGTGATGACCGAGCGGCCCGGATCATTCAGATCCTTCCCATTATACAGGCCAATACTTTTAAACCTGTCGGCAGTAAAATCTTCGCCCGAGTGGCAGTTGTTACAAGCGGCTTTACCGATGAATAAAAGCCTGCCACGCGCGGCAGATTCAGATATGGCATGGTCATCACCATTCACATACCGGTCGTAAGGGCTGTTTGACGTTTCAAGCGTGCGCTCAAATGAGGCAATGGCTTTCAACAAATTATCTTTGGTGGGTGCTGATTTAAATATTTTTTGAAATGCATCGGCATAGTATTTATTGTCGGTTAATTTTTTTACGGCATCTTCAATTGGCAGCCCCATTTCTGTTGCCGATGTTATAGGGCCCAAAGCCTGCTCTTCGAGCGAAGCAGCGCGGCCATCCCAAAAAAGGTGCGGTCTGCCGGAGAGGTTGGTCAACCCCGGCGAATTACGGGCAGTGAGGTTTCCTTTTATACCTTTGCTAAAAACAGCACTATCGGCGAAAGCAAATTCCGGTTTATGGCATGATGAGCAGCTGATGGTATTATCACCCGATAGTATCGGATCAAAAAACAATTTTTCGCCCAATTGCTCTTTGGTTTGCACATCATCTTTAGTGCCTACAAAACTCATAGTGCTGATCAATGTGACAATTGCTGCCAAACCCAGAAGTATTTTTCCTTTTTTCATATCAGTATGCATTTAAGCTGCAGGTTAAAATTTCAGGCCTTTGCCGGGGTAGGCAACCACCCCGGCTCCAGACCGTTTCCAACGTTACATGAGTTTTTAAATGCTTTTATTAGTCAAAACAATAGCCCTCCACCCAGTTTGGGTGGCTTTCATTAAATAAAAATTATTAACTCTCTTTAGAAGATTTTAAATCCCCTCTCGAGAGGGGGCGCGCAGGAATGAGCGGTAGCAGGGGTGTGTTATTCGATAGACCTCCTAAGGTGCAGAACACACCCCTCCCCCCTCTCAAGAGGGGAATCGCACATACCCTCGCTTTTGTATATCTTCTGAAAAACCGTTAATACGTTGCTTTACTGCGCGTTAGCAGTAAGGTTAACATTCAGATCAAAATCATCATAGATCACTTTATCGCCCAGGTTTTCAAAAAAGTTTTTCGAGCGGAATTTGATATCATACTTAGTACGGTCGACAGTTATTTTGGCGTTGGCGGTCAGCTTTTTACCGTTAACAGCAACTGTAGCCGGGAAGCTTACATCATTGGTGATTCCTTTTATGGTAAGCTTGCCTTTAACATCGTACTGGTTACCGCTGGTTTTGGTAGCAGAGCTGATTACTAAATTTGCTTTAGGGAATTTTTCGGTATTAAAAAAGGTTTCGCTTTTAAGCGTGCTTACCAATTTCTCGTTCTGTGCCTGATCGGTTAAATCTGCATCGGTGATTGTATTCAGATCAATATCAAAGCTTCCGCCCTTAAGGGCATTATTTTCAACAGCAAAGTTGCCGTTGCTGATCTTTACTTCGCCATTGTGATCGCCTGTTGCTTTTTTTGCTGCCCAGGTAAGTTTGCTGCCTTCGTTATCTACCTTAAAAGATGCAACCTTAAACCGCTTCTTGGTTTCAACGGTTTTAATTATGCCTGTTTTACCTTTAGTAAGCTTAACGGTTTTTATGGTTGATGAAGTGAATGCGGTTAGCGATATAAAAGCTGTAAATAATACAGCGCCTGAAAATTTTGTCATGGTGGTTATTGTGTTTATTTGTGTTTTTAATAAACCCGGCAAAGCTGTTACCCTTCGCCGGGCTACGTGATTCAGTTTATTGTTTATTTTCCTTTTAATGTTTCGTTATTGCTTTCAACAGCATTAGCTTCCGTTGCCGGGGCAGGTTCGGCTATCAGTTCGTCGAGCAGTTTGTTAAACTTCTTTTCGTAATCCTGGTAATATTTACCGGTAACCGTGCCTGTATAACCAGTGTAGATCTCCCTTACGTCACCTTTTCTATCAATAATGATGGTAGTTGGGAAAGCCACAAACTTGTTTAACGCGGGCAGCTTTTGCGATACCAGCTTTTTATCGGCAAGGCCACCAAATAAAATATCATATTTGATATCATATTTATCTTTCAGCTTGCCCAGCGTGTACTGCGCATACTTCAGGCTGTCCTTTTGCTCAAAACCGATAGCTATCGCCTCAACCCCGCGGTTATGGTTTTTGTTGAACCACGGCGAAAGGAATACCGTTTGATCAGTACAGTTAGGGCACCAGGTACCAACAATTTCAATGATGGTAACTTTGCCTTTGTACTTGGCATCGCTTAAGGAAACAGGTTTACCGGTAAGGTCAGGGAACGTGAAATCAAGCTTTTTATAACCTTCTTTCAGGTAGGTTAGCTTGTACGGATCAGGCAGTTCGGCTTTGTCATCTTTTACGGCGTCAAACTTGGTATTGTCATAAATACCCTGACCTATTTCACCGCTCAGTGTACCATCCGGGTTGATCTTGCCTTTGTAAATCTTTGGACTTGGGCCAGTAAAACCACTCAGCTCAAATTCATCGCCTTGTACGGTACCTTCCAGTTCGCGGCTATCGCCGGTTACCTGCATAATAACACCTGTAAGTTTATTGCCGGTTTGCTTCAGTACAGCTATCTTGTTAGGTACCTGGTCTTTTGAATAAACCTTCAATTCCCATTTACCGGTTAAATTAGCTACCGGGGCAACATCCTTACCGGGTTCAACAAAGCGGTAGCTTTTGCCATACTCAGCTGTGAATGGTAATGAATTTCCCCTGAAACCCGGCACCAGGCTGCGGTACTCACCGCTTAAAGTACCATCTTCTTCCACTTTGGCAACCAGAGCGGCATCATAGGTATTCATTTTAATAAATACTGAATCTTTACCTACCTGCTTTACATGGAAATTGTCGCGACGAGTACCGTTCAGCAGTGTAAATACTGCATGTTCCGCGTCCTTGCCTTTCAGTTCAAAATTAAAGGGCACCTTGGTTTCGGCCACGGTAAATACTCCGCGCCACACACCTTCCTTGATAAATTTTACCGGTGGATTTTTGTCAGCCGCATGCACGGTACCGGCCAGCAGCAACCCTGCTGTCAGGCATTTGAATGAAGTAATTAAATTGAGTGTTTTCATTTGATAAATTATAAGATAGTTAATAGTTACTTACCCTGGTGAGCTGGCTGATCAACAACTGCGGCTGTTTCTGGCGCAGGCTCGGCAATAAGTTCGTCTAAAAGCTTGTTGAATTTCTTTTCATAATCTTCATGGTATTTGCCGGTAACCGTACCGGTATAGCCTGTGTAGATCTCCCTTACGTCACCTTTTCTGTCGATGATAATAGTTGTAGGGAAAGCGATGAACTTGTTAAGCGCAGGTAGTTTTTGCGATACCAGTTTTTTATCGGCCAAGCCGCCAAACGCTATATCGTAATTGATAGCATATTTATCCTTTAACTTGCCCAAAGTGTATTTGGCGTATTCAAGGCTATCTTTTTGTTCGAAGCCTAAAGCGATAGCTTCTACACCACGCTGATGGTTTTTATTGAACCATGGCGAAAGGAATACCGTTTGATCGGTACAGTTAGGGCACCAGGTACCAATGATCTCAACGATCACAACTTTGCCTTTGTATTTGCTATCACTCAACGATACCTGTTTGCCATCAATCCCGGGGAACGAAAAATCAAGCTTTTTGTAACCCTCTTTCAGGAAAGTTAATTTATATGGATCGGGAAGCTCAACTTCGGCTTTTTTGGATGCATCGAACTTGAGGTTTTTATAGATGCCAAAACCTTCTTCACCACTGATAGTTCCATCAGCATTGATCTTTCCTTTAATGATGAACGGGCTTGGGCCGGTAAAACCGCTCAGCGCAAATTCATCGCCTTGTACGGTGCCTTCCAATTCGCGGGTGTCACCAACAACGGTCATTACCACGCCGGTAAGCTTATTTCCCTTTTGTTTTAATAAGGCGATAGATGCAGGGACGGCCTCTTTACTGTAGGTTTTGATCTCCCATTTACCGCTCAGATCAGCAGTTGGGGCCACATCTTTGCCCGGTTCAACAAAGCGGTAGGTTTTTCCATATTCGGCTTTAAAAGGCAACGAATTTCCCCTAAAACCAGGTACCAAACTCCGGTACTCTCCGCTAAGGGTCCCATCATCTTCAACTTTAGCTACCAAAGCTGCATCGTAGGTATTCATTTTGATGTACACAGAGTCCTGGCCTATTGATTTGACATGAAAATCATCGCGGCGGGAGCCGTTAATGAGGGTAAATATAGCGTGCTCGGCATCCTTACCTTTCAATTCGAAATTGAACGGCACTTTTGATTCGCTCACTGTAAATTCGCCGCGCCATTTTCCTTCTTTTATAAACCTGGGCTTAGGGCCATCATGGGCAGAGGCTACAGCAACGCCACCAAGTAAAAGACTAACCGATAGCAGTTTAGCTTTGGATAAGTAGTTTGTAATTTTCATTTGTATAAGTTTTAATTGTTGTTAATTGATACATAGCGTGCTAAAAATTTGGCACAAAGAATCCTGTCTGGCCCGGTTAAGGCCAATAATAAAAGGCAATAAAATTTCAGGGAACCGGCCTTTTAAAACCAGAAGGTGTACTGAACCCAACAACATCGTTTAATGGCTGCCGGTTGCACGTAGAAATACGAATACTTTAATGTGTTCATGGTATTTAGTTAATTTATATTTGCAAAGCCACATCGCCCTGCAAAAAAGTTTAGCACTTATTTCAAGTAATGAAAAGTTGCTATAAGATCATCGAGACTTCCTCTCCCTTATTCTTTATAAATCAACTAATTAATGGTGGGGTTAATTAGAATGCTGTAAAGATAGTAACAAATATTACAAATACAATAAAATCTATAGATTTAGTAGAATATTTTTTTTATTATGTCCAATGGATATCATCAAAGCCCTAAAAAGGTGTTTCAATGCCATTGTTTTTGTAGAGACGCATAATTGCGTCTCCCGCAGGACAAGCAAACTGCCAGGTAGCAACCATACAGGCAAATCACTTTTAATACTATTAAACAGGAGGCACCTACGGAGCCAAAAAATCTTATTGCAAAAAGCTATAAACATGTTACTCCTCCGGAGTTTAAAGTGTCTGTAAATACATAACAGGATTATCTCAAAATCTGTAAACTTCTTTTAGGACGAGACAGAAAAAAGAGATAAAACTCCGGAGGAGTAACATGTTTATAGAAAGTATTGAAAGAGTTTCCCGGCTCCGTAGGTGCCTCCTACTTTAGGTATTTCCGTGAATAATAATAGTGATTTGCCAACGAAGACGCATGTAATGCGTCCCTACATAAAAATGTTTTTAATCCAATTCAAACTTCTTCTTATCTTGTAAACGATCAACATCCTGGTCTGTACAGCACACGCCTGTTTTACCACCATAGCAAAGCAACGCACTTAGTACAGCCAGGATGCCGATCTTATTTAAGGATCAATTTCCGGGATAAATTGCGCGAATTAACAACAATGGTAATTACAGAAAAGGATGCCACCATTCTGTACGCGGGCTTTAGTAATAAAATTCAATTTCGGTTTCATGGTAATTGTTTGTGTAAACCAGGTTTAAGCAAGCAGAGTTATCTTCTGCGCTTTACTCCGTTTAATAGCTCAATTTGGTGGCTAATGAGCTGTTAAACTATATTGCTGTTTTGTCATTGATAAATTCCGCTTAGTCTTTAGTCTGAAGTCGTAAGTTCTAAGTTAAAAATAGAAACCAGACTTTTGACCTGTGACTTTCGGCTTAGTACTATTTTATAGGAATCCTGAAATCAACAGCCTCTGGTGGCAAACATTCGTGATCATTGCATGCCATATAACTCAGGGTACCCTTAACTAAGGCCTGCCCATTTTTAAGTTTTATTTTTTGCTGAAACAGAACCGACCTCACAAAGTACTGCACATTCATACCAAAAACTCCTTCATACTTGCTAATTGCTTTAGGTTCGGTTGTACTGCCGTTTAAGGTATAGTTGTCACTTTTATCAAACCTGAACGAAGTTTTTGCAGGGCCGCCATCAGCAACATGCTGCGAGTAAATATGCCAGCCGTTATCAATAGTTGCGGTTATAAAAACAACGGCCTGCTTATTGTTGATCTTTTTTGTTCCGTACGCCCATTTTACGGGCGTTATGATCTGCGCATAAGACGCTGTACTGATGAAGAAAGTTAAAGCTGCAAGTATTAGTTTTTTCATTTGGTGTAATATACTGATAATGTGATTTTGTTTGATCGCGTAACTTGTAATAATCAGCGGCAACAACACAGATCTGTATAGCAGGTGTTGATTAAGGTTTTATATATTTTCATGAATAAACAGGCTTTCATCTCTTTTTCTTTGTTTTTCTATTCAATAAAACTTACCAGAAAAAGAGCCTTGGAGATATTTATATAAACCTGTAGCATCTTATCTTTCTCCTTTACAGGAGCAGGAATTAGCACCTTTTACATATGGTATTGTACAGGTTGCCAAGACTTCATGGGGCCTTTCCCTCCGTCTTTTCTGGATAAGTGTTAAAGAACTGATGATGCAAACATACAATAAAATCTATAATTCCTATAGATTTTATATATTTTTATTTCTTATCATTGCAATGCAGGTGTCAACAGTTGAAAAACACCACTAAATCAATTTTCAAAACACTTATTAATTATCTAATGCCCGATCAAAAACCAAAACAAACCGCCCTTGGCGATGTAGCCGCCAGGCAGTTGGCTGTAGCCACCCGTACCGTTCCACAGTTGTCAACCATTACCCCTCGCTGGTTAACACATTTATTAAACTGGATCCCTGTTGAATCGGGCGTTTACCGTTTAAACAAGGTTGTTGACGCCAATAATGTAGAAGTGGATTGCTCCAACCGCGATGAGCGTGAATTGCCGTCAACTTATGTTGATTATGAGGAAAACCCAAGAGAGTACAACCTGAGCGCTGTAAATACTGTACTGGATGTACACACCCGCGTATCTGACCTTTATAGTAAACCTTACAACCAGATCAGCGAGCAGTTACGCCTTACTATTGAGATTGTTAAGGAACGCCAGGAGAGTGAGCTGATCAATAACACTGAATATGGTTTGCTGAGCAGCGTAGCCCCATCGCAAAAAATTAAGACAAGGCTTGGCCCTCCTACCCCGGATGATCTGGATGAACTAATTACTAAAGTTTGGAAAGAGCCTGGATTTTTCCTGCTGCATCCCTTAGCTATAGCCGCTTTTGGTCGTGAATGTACCCGCCGGGGCGTACCGCCGCCAACTGTTTCTTTATTTGGTTCGCAGTTTATTACCTGGAGAGGTATCCCACTTATCCCATCTGATAAATTACCTATCGTCAATAACAAATCTAAAATTATCCTTTTACGCACAGGCGAAAGCAGGCAGGGCGTAGTAGGCTTATTCCAGCCAGGCTTACCTGGCGAACAATCACCGGGCTTATCTGTGCGGTTTATGGGCATCAATAATAAAGCTATTGCCTCATACCTGGTATCGCTTTATTGCTCATTAGCTGTATTGGTTGATGATGCTATAGCTGTTTTAGAGGATGTTGATTTAGGTAACTATTATGAGTACAAATATTAATCCGGATAACCTGCCCAACCTCCAGGAACTGGAACAACTGGCCAACCAGTTTTTCAAAGCCGGGCCGGGCGGTATTGTAAATCAATTACCGGTTCAAAAGGCTCCTGAGGTATTTCCGTTGCCAGGCAGTATAGCTGATGCAGGTTCATTTAATCCGCATCAGCATGCAGATGCGCCTGCTACTTCTATTCCTTCAAGTACAATTGGCGGCGGCGGCGTTTCGCCATCGGCCATTAACCAGCATAATGCTATCAACCTTAAGGATCCGCAAACCAGCTTCGCCGATCCTAATTTAAGTGCACATGCTAACGCTTCGGAGCCTGTTCAGCATAGCCCAATTAATGCTTTCGGCGCGCAATTGCCCTCGAAACCCGGCTTTGGTTATGATTCATACCTGGTAAAAACTGATCTTATACCCGAAGTTGCTCTAAAGCAAAACTTCCCTGTTGAGCAGCTTTCACCCGCGCCAGAAAACCTGCTTCATTTGCCTTATCAGCAGGATCAGGGTTTTGAAGCTGACTTGAAGAAGATATTGAGTAATATTAATACATCGGGCCCTTCAAATGCTTTACCATTTACCGGCGCACCCGTAGCAACCGAGATTCCTTTTTATTTTTTATCAGATAACCATGGTTTGCCATCGGTAAAATCCGACAGGGAAAAGGTTAAGCAGGCTGGTATCAGCGGTATCGTTAGTCCGCCGTTTGATGTAAATATTGTAAGGCGGGATTTCCCAATATTACAGGAGCAGGTGAATGGTAAACAGCTTGTATGGTTGGACAATGCAGCTACTACTCAAAAGCCCAAACAGGTAATTGACCGCATCACTTATTTTTACGAGCACGAAAATTCAAACATCCACCGCGCTGCCCATGAACTTGCGGCAAGGGCTACAGATGCATATGAAGGCGCTCGCAAAAAAGTGCAAACCTTTCTGAATGCGGGTTCCATAAATGAGATCATTTTTGTACGCGGTGCCACTGAAGCTATCAACCTGGTAGCCAAAAGCTGGGGCGAGCAAAACCTGGTTGCAGGCGACGAGATTGTTGTAAGTCAGCTGGAACACCATGCCAACATCGTTCCGTGGCAGCAGCTGGCGGCCAAAAAAGGTTTAAAAATAAAGGTGATCCCGGTTGATGATGACGGGCAGATCATACTTGATGAGTATGTAAAACTGCTTGGGCCTAAAACCAAACTTGTTTCTTTCACCCAGGTATCAAATGCATTAGGTACGGTTACACCGGCGGCGCAAATTGTTCACCTGGCACATTTGGCGGGAGCTAAAGTATTGGTTGACGGGGCTCAGTCCGTATCGCACATGCCGGTTGATGTACAGGCTTTAAATGCCGATTGGTTTGTGTTTTCAGGCCATAAGGTATTCGGGCCTACTGGCATCGGTGTGCTTTATGGTAAAGAAGACTTGTTAAACCAAACCCAGCCATGGCAGGGCGGCGGCAACATGATCAAGGATGTAACATTTGAGTATACCCAATATCATGATGCGCCCGGCAGGTTTGAGGCAGGAACAGGCAATATTGCTGATGCTGTTGGCCTTGGCGCGGCTATTGACTATGTAACCCGCCTGGGTATGCCTGCTATTGCTCAATATGAGCATTACCTGCTTGTTTACGCAACCCAATTGCTAAAAGAAGTAAAAGGGATCCGACTGATTGGCACCGCACCCGAAAAGGCCAGCGTTCTATCATTTGTGCTGGATGGTTATAAAACCGAAGAGGTTGGCGCAGCATTAAATCAACAAGGTATCGCGGTACGTTCGGGGCACCATTGTGCCCAGCCTATTCTGCGCCGCTTTGGTGTTGAAGCTACGGTGAGGCCTTCATTAGCATTCTATAATACCTGTGCCGAAATTGATTTACTGGTAAATACGCTTCACAGTCTTAAACGATAAACCACCACAATGAAAGACGATAAGCTTGATAGTTTTATACAGTTGCTTTATGAAACCCATAAAGCCGAATGGGAAGCTACTCCAAAGATCAGACAGTGCGTTGGCTGGCTGTCTGATCTGTTTGAATTTCTGTTCCCGAACAACCATGCAAACAAACTATCGATATACGGCGGTCACCTTAAAAAGAACCAGATAGACCTGGAGAACATCCTGTTAAGCTATCTTGATCCCAAAGATATCGACATTGAAAATGCGGTGGCTGCATTTTATGATTCGTTGAACGAAATTTACGACCGCCTGCGTAAGGATGCATCCATGATTTATGAAAAGGATCCGGCGGCCACCAGCGTACACGAGGTTATTGTTTCATACCCCGGTTTTTATGCCATTGCCGTTTACCGCATAGCGCATCAGCTTACCCGGTTGTCTATACCTATTTTGCCCCGGATACTATCCGAACACGCACATGGCCAAACAGGTGTGGATATCCATCCCAAAGCCGAGATCGGTGTGCCTTTCTGCATTGATCATGGTACTGGTATCGTGATTGGTGCAACCAGCATCATTGGCAAATATGTCACCATATATCAGGGGGTTACCTTGGGCGCAGCCCAGGTGAGCAAAGAATTATCCGAAACCAAACGGCACCCAACGGTTGAGGACAACGTAGTAATTTATGCACGCAGCACCATTTTAGGCGGTCGCACGGTTATAGGTCACCATAGTGTAATTGGTGGCAGTGTGTTTTTAACAAAAAGTGTTCAGCCATTTTCGCACGTTTTTAATACTCATCAATTAAGAATTGAGGTAAAGGAAAACCTGCAGTAATTTTTTCAACATGGTTTCTAAACTAAGCTCATCAGAGATAATACATTTCCTGCTTATCCTGCTCATCATCCTGATACCTGCAAGATTATTGGGCGAACTATGCCGCAGGTACAAATTGCCTGCTATTATCGGTGAGATCTTCGCAGGCATCATTGTTGGGCCTACCGTAGTAGGTACATTGACCCCCGGTATTTTTAATGATGTATTTATCTCAACACCTCATGCGTTTCAGGCCTTTGACGGTATAGCCAACATAGGCATCATTTTACTGATGTTCATTGCTGGCTTTGAGGTAGATCTGAAGCAGATCAGGCAAAACGGCAAGCAAGCTATCAGTATCAGTCTTACCGGTATCCTGTTCCCATTCGCTATCGGTTTTGGTGCGGTGTGGTTCCTGTATCAAAGTCACTTCGCCAACGGATTTAACAACCAACTGGTTACCTCTTTATTTTTCGGCACAGCGCTTTCCATTACTGCCCTGTCGGTAATCACCAAGATATTACTCGACCTTGATATACTGAATACCCGCATAGGCAATATCGTATTAACATCGGCCATGGTTGATGATTTTCTGGGCTGGATCCTGTTCTCCGTTATTATCCAGCTGATGAACGTTGGGAAAGGCGACGCATCTTTTTGGGCCGTAAGTGTAGTTGTACTTTATGCTATTTTCATGTTAACAGGCGGGCGCTGGCTGATTCACAAACTACTGGCTTTAGCCGGAAAGGGCGAAAAACCAGGCAGGGTACTCACCATGGCTGTCTGTCTTTGCCTTATCAGCGCGTGCATTACCGAAGGTCTTGGCGTACGCGGCATATTCGGTGCTTTCCTCGTGGGTATTGGCATCAATGATTCTCCATATTTTAGTGAAAAGCACAAACACGTTTTACACCAGTTTACGATTAACGTTTTAGCCCCGCTGTTTTTTGCTTCAGTGGGTTTAAGGCTGAATTTTATTGCCAATTTCAATCTCGAAGTTGTAGTGATCATCCTGATTATTGCCTGCCTTGCCAAATTGATAGGAGCCGGAATTGGAAGCGCAATGAGCGGCATGAGCAAAAATGAATCAATAGCAGTAGCTTTCGGGATGAATGCGAGGGGATCTCAGGAAATAGTTTTAGGATTGCTCGCTTTACAGGCCAAGATCATCAGCGGGCCGGTATTTGAAGGATTAGTAGTAATGACAGTTGCAACCATGATCATATCCGGTCCTATTATGAAACACTATTTTTTGAAAGAACAAAAGCTGCAGACAGAAAGCAAACCTGTTGCAGTGAGCGACTTTTCTTAACGGCAAAACATATCCGGGGCGATTTGCAACAGCCCCGGATATGCTTATATATTTTTGTTTAAACCAATAGTATTGAATGCCTGAGCTCAATCGCCAGGTTTGAATTTTGGAGCCCCCATTCATATATATATGCGACTGACTATACTATTTTAACAGTCTTATTGAAACAGGCTGTTAGCTTGGCTTGCGCCGATATAATATCATTTCCTTCCGGCGGACCTATATCAAGGTCGTAAAGTTCCCAGCGGGGTACTGTTGCTGCTCCTGCTTGTTCTGCTTTTCTTCAAATTTGAATTTATTCCCTAACAAAACCCCTAACCTGCTTAGCAAGCCGCCCCTTTAAACAAAGCATATTCGGACCTTTAAACAAACCGCACGATTGTCATTACATTGATCTTTGTTATATAAAATTATTAATCAGATGACAACAAATTCAAATAGCAACAAAACAGTGCTTGTAACCGGAGGTTCGGGATTTATAGCAACACATTGTATACTACAGTTACTCAACAATGGTTACCAGGTAAAGGCCACTGTAAGGTCGCTTACCCGCGAACCCGAAGTTCGTGATATGTTAAAAGAAGGCGGAGTTGAGGCGGGAGATCGCTTATCATTTATAAATGCGGATTTAGGGTCGGACTCAAACTGGAACGAAGCTGTTAGCGGTTGTACTTATGTTATACACGTAGCATCACCAACCCCTATAAATGATTATAAACACGAAGATGAAATGATCATACCGGCCCGCGAAGGCGTACTACGTGTTCTGCGCGCCGCCCGTGACGCCGGTGTAAAACGTGTGGTACTTACATCCGCCGTTGGTGCGATAGTTTACGGACATAAGCCTCAAACTAAACCTTTTACAGAAAACGACTGGACTATTACCACCGGCGACGTGCCCGCTTATCAAAAATCAAAAACTTTGGCCGAACGCGCTGCATGGGAGTTCATTGAAAAAGAAGGCGGCGACTTAGAACTTTCGGTGATAAACCCTGTGGGTGTTTTGGGCCCTGTACTAAGCGCAGATTATTCGCATTCAATCCATTTTCTTCAAAATATAATGGAAGGAAAAATGCCCGGCTGCCCAAAAGTCAATTCATCCTATGTAGATGTGCGGGATGTGACCGATCTTCATTTACGAGCTATGACCGATCCGGCTGCTAAAGGGCAGCGCTTTATCGCCACCGCAGGCGAAAGTATCTGGATGGTTGAAGTAGCCAGGATACTGAAACGAAATATGGGAGTATTGGCAGAAAAAGTAAATGTCAAAGAACTGCCGAATACCCTGGTACGGATTGCCGCATTAACTAACCCTACTGCCAAAGCTGTTGTTCCGTTTTTAGGCAAAGTAATGAATACCACTAATGAAAAGGCCGTGAACATGTTGGGATGGTCGCCGCGCTCAACCGAAGAAGCCATAGTAGCTACAGCCGAAAGCCTGATCCGGTTAAAGATCATCAAGTAAATATTACCACAAACTGTTACAGCACCCGTGTTAATTAAGGCACAGCGGTGTAACAGAAACTAACAAATCAATCATTATATAAACTCATTAAACGCTATTATGGCTTTAACATCATATAGAACTATCGGAAAATCAGGGTTACGGGTGAGTCCGCTTTGTTTGGGCGGAATGACCCTGGGTGATGATTGGAAATGGGGTGCTACTGTCCGGGAGTCTGAAAATATCATAAAACGCTTTATAGAACTTGGCGGCAATTTCATCGACACTGCTAACATTTATACCAACGGGCATTCGGAAAAGATCATTGGCGATGTTGCAGGCAAACACTCGTCTGTACGTACAGGTATGGTTATCGGCACTAAGTTTGGAGGCAATACCTTTACGGGAAACCCCAATGGCGGAGGTAGCGGTGCCAAAGCGATACTGGACAGCGTAAACCAATCGTTACGGCGCTTGCAAACCGATTATATTGACCTTTTATGGATTCATCAATGGGACTGGAACACGCCAATGGAAGAAACCATGCGCACGTTAAACAATTTAGTTAACAGCGGAAAAGTAAGATATATTGGTATTAGCTATGCCCCCGCATGGAAAATTGCGCAGGCGCAAACCATGGCTATACTTAAAGACTGGGCTCCGTTTGTAGGATTACAGGTTGAATACTCGCTGTTAGAGAGAACCATTGAGGATGAGCTGGTTGCCATGGGATCAGAACTTGGATTAGGCATAGCGGCATGGTCGCCGTTAAAAGGTGGCATTTTATCCGGAAAATACAGCAAGGAAAATAAAGGCAAGGTTGCAGGTAGCAGAATGGACACTAATGGCAGGGCAGCTAATTTGGGAGACAAGGAACTGACTATATTACATCAGTTAGCACAAATTGCCGAAACACACAATACCAATGAGGCCAATATTGCGTTGGCCTGGGTAATGAGCCGTCCCGGCGTTGCATCAACCATTATCGGGGCACGTAATAATGATCAGTTAGAGGCCAACTGTTTAGCTGCCGGTATTACCCTGAGCGAAACAGAAATTACGGCTTTAAACGGGTTATCTACGCCACCACCAACTTTTGTTACTGCTTATAGGCCCTACTCGCAAATGTTTCATCACGGAGGCATTGAAATTAATGGTTTTAAACCGCCTATACTACCACTCACTGTTGATATGGTACAAGGAAAATATTAAAAAAGACCGTCATGAAAATTATCCTTACAGGCGCAACCGGCTTTTTAGGCCAGGAAGTGTTAAAGCAATTATTAGTTGATACACAGGTTAGCGAAGTTATTTTGCTGGTTCGCAAATCAACAGGTATCATCAATCCTAAATTACAGGAGTTTGTGCTGAAAGACTTTTTGGATTATGCTGAAATAGCACAACATACCAAAGCTGATGCTTGTATCTGGTGCCTGGGTGTTCCGCAAGGGGCGGTAACTAAAGAGGAATATATCAAAATCACTTATGAATATGCGCTGTACGCAGCTAAAACCATGCTGAAGTTAAACCCGCAATTGCGTTTCTGTTTCGTAAGCGGGGCTTCGGCCAGCCAGGAAGAAAAAGGCATTTCTTTACAGGGGCGGATCAAAGGGCGAACAGAAAAAGCTTTAGCTTTATTGGGCAGTAATATTTTTCTATTCAGGCCCGCATTCATCAAGCCCGCGGATAGTAAATACAAAAGGCCGCTCATACCAACTATTGCCAGGTATGTCACAAATATTTTAGATCTGTTTTCAGATGCCTTCAGCATTGACGTAGCCACACTGGCGGCCTGCCTCATCAGTGTGGCGAAAAATGGCTCGGATAACAAACTAATGAACAATATCGCAATCCGTCATTATCAGGATAACTTTCATTAATTTTATCAATATGGAAACATTAACCGCTACCAGTGTACCGGAAATATTTATATCCTGTAAAAAAGAAGCGCATTATAGCCGTGAGCTGGTATTGCCCCAACCAGCGCTTGTAAGAGTAATATCGGGAGAAGTAAGAGTTGCAGGTGCCGACAAACGCTATAATTTTTACGCCGGGGATACCATACTTTTCCCCCGTAACCAACTGGGCAGGATGAGTAAATTACCGCTTGACGGAAAGCCTTGCATAGCAATATCCATTGTTTTCAGGCCGGAGATATTACGCCAATATTATACTGCTAACCCAATCTCCCTGCAGGCCGATAAAAACCCGGGGTTGATAACGTTTGATGATCATCCTTTACTGGAAAGTCTTTTTAATTCGCTCACTCCATATTTTAAGCTGGCGGATGCTTTACCGGCTGATCTGGCAGCATTTAAAATAGAAGAAGCCATCAGGATAGTACGTGCCATTGATAAAAATGCTGATCATTTACTTGGGCAGCTTGATGAACCCGGAAAAATAGACCTGGTAGATTTTATGGAAAGGAATTATATGTTTAACCTTAGCGCTGCCAAATTTGGATACCTCACAGGCAGAAGCCTTACTACCTTTAAACGGGATTTTAAAAAAGCTTTTAATAACACCCCCGAAAAGTGGCTTACCAAAAAACGTTTGGAATTGGCCCATTACCTGATTTTTGAACAAAAAAGAAAACCATCTGAAGTTTATTTTGATATAGGGTTTGAGAACTTATCGCACTTTTCCTTTGCATTTAAAAAGCAGTTTGGATATAATCCAACAGCTAACCCTGCATCTTAATATACCTTCAAAACTATAAGAAGCCCCGTTAGCAACTTAGTTTATATAAAACGATTGAAAATTAAAAATGGCCTTTAATTGTTTAAAAAAACTAAAAAACACAACAAATAAACTCCCGCCCTTCCTGGCAGAACTTAAACAACCACCTGCAAATCAAGTAATTTTGCAGGTGGTTGTTTAAAATGCGATGCTTTGTCCTTATGACAATTATGCTGCTTTGATTCTTTAACCCTCAGTTTCAGCATTAGGATAAGCCGTTCGTTTCTATAATAACAGGCCTAAAGGCTAATTCACTTTTTCTGTGAGCAGAGTTACCGGCCCTAACAAGCCACTTACTCTCAATGCATTATCTTTGGATGGGCCCTCTATCGTCCATGTTTTCCGCTTGTCTTCAGGTTGTCCGGCATCATAAACAAGGCGATTGAACCACGTGCTGGTTACTTCCACCTTAAGCGTGTTCTTCCCCGGCACCAAAACCTTAGTGATATCCAGTTGGTACGGTGCGGCCCATACTGTTCCTGCGTCTTTTCCGTTTACAATAACTTTTGCGATCATGGCAACATTCCCCAGGTTAAGAATGTAATTATTTGAGGTATCTGCTTTACCTGCTTCAAACGTTGTTGTATAAGCAACGGTGCCCGAAAATGATTTTCCTTCTGCAGGCATATCAATATCCTTCCATGGCTTCAATTCGCTCAGCTGCACTGATTGAGGTGCTCCCCAGCCATCAGGAAACTCCAGTGTCCAGTTATTGCCGATAGCCTGGGTTGAAGCTAATGTAGTAGCTGGTACTTTTTCGATGTTGTTATCATGCCGAAACACTACAAAGCATGAACCAGCTTGCGGCAAATCTAAGTTGACGGATGTCCGGTGGCCATTTTTCTGAGCAGCTATCGCCTTGATCGAACCATTAACCGGATCCCATATTTCAGCGTTTCCGGTAGTTCTGAAGCTTACTGTACCTTTGAATGCTTTGCCTTTTGGGGCCGCAACAAAATACCAGTCGGCACCTTCAATTTTACGATGTACCCACATCGTAGTGTCTCCGCTTACATCCGGTGCCATTTTAAGCTCATTTAATGCTGATGATAAGGATGTGCCCGAGATCACAATCCCTTTACCAACATGGCGCAGGCCTTTTACTGTACCATCGCCCCAGATATTTTTCACCATTGTGTTAAATTGAAGCTGCGCATCTTTACCGCCAACCAATGTTCCCGGTTGCTTGGGTGCATTGCCTATTACAATAGCTCCGGCACGGATCAGCGAATTTAACTTTTTCAACGTCTGCGGGAGCATGTGGGTGGTTTGCGGTAGCCAGAGTACCTTATGAGTGATCCCCTCGGGCGTTGTGATCATACCGTTGGTAACACTAAGACGATTTAACAGAATATCCGGATTGCAGTAATCATATTTAAAACCCGCTGGAAAAGGTGCATTTTGATCGGGCTTATGATCTATTTCATCGCCCAAATACCATAATACATCCGATATAGGCTTACCACGTTCAAGCAAATAGCTGCACCTTGCAAAATAAGCATTCAGGTAGGGCATGTGTTTCCACCAGGTTTCACCGCGGAGAAATGGTGTACCGATATGTGCCCCGAACGATGTGCCCGGTGGCAGGAAATCAGTTCGCGGATTATGTGTGTATGTATGATACACGAGGTGTGTCACCCCTTCGGCCATGTTTACATTGGCAATTTCTTTAAGCATTTGCCATTGCTCATCGTAAGTTAAATCAAACGATGTAAATGCCTCGGCAGCAACACGCAACTTACCATAAAGCCGGGCTGCGGATGCACAGGGTTTTATAGGCTTAAAGTTTAATGAGCCAACAAAACCCGGGGTCATGGGCTGCCAGAATTCGCACATCGGCACATCGGCAAATTTGTAGTACTCTAACAAATCACCCGGAAATACATCGCCGGCTGATGTTTCGTAGGAGATAGAGAGATTGTTTTGCTTTGCCAATGTAGCCATGCGGCCATAAAAATTATTGGTGAACAAATCATTGATTACGCCTTTCCAATCGCGCAAAAAGCTAAAAGTGGTTTCTTGATCTGTTAAAACATAGCCCATTAAAGCAGGCAGCCATTTACGAAGCGGATACTTGGTTCTTTGCTCAAACTCCGCCTCCATGTTACTGGTCCAGGTTTGCGAACCACATTCCCAGCTATCCATTAACATGCCGGTTAGTAAACCATTTTTCAAAGGGCCATCACCGCCAGAAAGATGCCCGATATAACCGGCGAACTGTGCATCAGCACCATTGGCCGATAGTTTATCGCATTCCCAGCCTGTACCTTCGGGTGGGGCCGGGCCATTCTTCTTTCCCGAGTTAACGTGTCCTATGCGCATGATTGTCCAGTTACCCGGCGGGGCGGTCCAATTTAATTCGCCTTTAGTGTTTACAAAATTGCTGATGTCGCGTACCTGTGCCGGATCAATGTAGGCTTTCTTATTTTGACTGTATTTCCCATCCGTTGAGCCAACTGATCGTAAAACCCAGGCTGCCTTCGTTTCCCAGTTATCTTCTTTGGCAGCCGATAAAAATTTAACGAAAGCCATCCTCATTGTGTATTTATTAATGATGGTGACATTAAACTTCGTCGCTTTTACATCTTTTGAACAAGCCAAAGAAAGAGGCATATCATCCTGAAAATTGCTCTGAGGCAGTTTCTTATTAAGTATTTCTATTGCTTTCCCATCCGGCAATATAGCTTGCATTTTTATACCGATATTGGGCTCGTATGCCCAGGTAGTATTTAAGCTGTTAACGCTTGGCAATTGTATTGTGCGGATAATTACATCCTTAGCAAAAGTTATTTCAAATGAGTTTGGTTTATCGGTTGTCGCCGGTTCAAGATTAACTGCTTTTTGAGATCTGTTTAACAACATATCTTCCAGGGCGCTATTTCCATTACTTTTTACAGCAATCAATTTTAATGAATCTCCTTCATCGCCCAATGGCCTGGGAAAAGCCAGCACGGCAACATCCTTATAATCACGCCAGGGCTCTGCAGATGGTTGCGGCATTGCAAGCTGCACCTTGATCCTACCACCCTTAACATCTTTACGCGACCAAACCAATTCACGCATGGCATTTTCCGGCTTGATCCATGGGCCACCAGACATTGCCCAGCCCGGGCAATTCTCCATCATAAATTTTAACCCTAAACGCCTGGCTTCTGTAGCAGTATGTTTTACAGCATCTTCCCAAAGCGGGCTAAGGCAGGTGATCTGCGGATCGACACCCGGCCATTTTCCGCCAAACTGGCCATGAAAAAGCGTCACACCGGAAGTGCCTGCGCCTGCAATTGCTTCCAGATCGGCAGTAATTCCATTTTTTGCAACATTGCCCCCGATAAAATGGAACCAGGTTTCAGGATAATAAACTTTTGCCGGTGTCATAAAAGCTGTTTTGTCCTGAGCGCCAAAAGCCTCGTTAAGCTGCTTACCCGATGGCGCAAAAGGTGTTACTTGTGCTGTCAGCGGTAAAACGTTAACCAAAAGTGCTAAGGATACAGCCAGGAAAAATTTGCAGGATTGTTTTTTGTGGTACATACTTGTCATTCTTTTTATCAATGAATGAATCGGTTATAAATGTTGTTACTAAAATATAAGTAAAGAAGGTATATTTCTTTTTTATTATGAAACAGTTACATCACTGCCAATTTCAGGATTCGGTAACCTTGCGGTCAACTGATCTTTAACAATTCAAAAAAACAACTATATTTTTGATACCTACATAAGCGCTTCTATATAACAATATTGCGCTTAACATTCATTAAGTTTACCTCAACCCTATCATACAACACCAAAGAAAAAATCATCAATCTCACATATGAAAATAAAAACGCTGCTCACGGCAATTGCACTGATAATAATACCTTGTTTAATACAGGCGCAGGAAACGGTTCCGCTCTATCCCGAAGGCCATGTTCCGTTTGCAAAAGCTAATGCTGAGTTACCGAAACTAACGGTATACTTACCTGAAAAGCCTTTACCCGGAGGCAAGGCAGTGATAGTTTGTTCCGGCGGTTCATATGTAGGCAGGGCCAACAATGTAGAAGGTATCCCTGCCTGTAAAAAGCTGACAGAGGCCGGTATTACCGCCTTCCTGCTGGACTATCGTGTACCACGTACAGATATGATGGAATCAAAAGAATGGGTGCCCTTAACGGATGCCCAACGGGCGATTCAATATGTACGCGAGAACGCCGGCAAATACAAAATAGATCCGAAACAGTTGGGTATAATGGGATTTTCGGCCGGCGGGCACCTGGTTTCAACAGTAGGTACACATTTTAATGTAACTAAACTGGAAAACCCGCATAAAACTAATCTTCGCCCGGATTTTCTTGTCCTGATCTACCCAGTGATCAGCTTTGCCGATTCGCTAACTCATCAAACTTCGCGCGAGCGCCTGATAGGCCCGGATATTACGCCTGAAAAAATCGCCTATTTTTCTAATGAGTTACAGGTTACGGATGATACGCCGCCTACTTACATTACACATGGAATTGATGATGCAGGTGTAAAAGTGGCCAACAGCCTGTATTTTGCCGCAGCCCTTAAACAACACCATATACCCGTTCAGCTTTTTCTTTATGCCAAAGGAGCTCATGGGTATGGAGTATTTGACAAGGAAGCTCAAACGCAGTGGATAGACGACTGTATTAACTGGATCATTAAAGACCGGTGGAAACAACGCTAATTTTCAGCCAGGCATAATTTAAGCGCATAAACTGCCTGCCAATAGTAACTTATCTGCGGCAACGTTTTCAAAAACATGGTTGCCATAATGGTTGGCAAGCCACTGTTTTGCGGTAAACCTCGCGTTCAATTATCTCAAAAGCTATTGCCAAAAGCAGGCTTAAGAGATTTTAAATTACGATTATCAGCTTATCTGCTTTTATCCATTACCTAACTATACCTGCAGAAGTTAAATTTGCCACATGAAACCAATTGTAAACCTGCTTTTTATATTGATATTGGGTATTGCGCCTGCATTAGCTCAACAACCTAAAATGAAATTTGGCGATACCACAGCTCTTGGCCGGCCATTTTCTAAAGACCCAATGGTTATTAAGTTTAAAGGCCGTTACCTGATGTATTACTCCGTTCACAGGCCTGTTAAAAATGATGGCGATGGAATGCAGGGATGGCAAATAGGCATTGCTGCAAGCGACGATCTTTTTAACTGGAAACGCATTGGCGAAATAGCTCCGGAAGCCGTTTATGAAAAACAAGGCTTGTGTGCCCCGGGAGCAATCATCAGGAACGATACTGTACATCTTTTTTACCAAACCTATGGTAATGGCCCTAAAGACGCTATCTGCCATGCTATCTCTACCGATGGAGTGAATTTTACCCGCGACGCGTCAAACCCGATATTTCATCCAACCGGCCGGTGGACCAACGGCCGCGCCATAGATGCCGAAGTACATCTGTTTGATAACCGATACTTTCTGTACTTTGCTACCCGCGATTCAAGCGGACGGATACAGCAGCAAGGTGTGGCTACAACCAGTACTAACAGCAGTTTTGATCGAGACAGCTGGACGCAAGCAACCGATAAATCAATCCTTTACCCGCAATTGCCCTGGGAAGGTATGTGTGTTGAAGGCGCAAGCATCATTACCCGAAACAAGAAATTGTACATGTTTTATGCCGGCAGCTACAACAATGCACCGCAGCAAATAGGCGTTGCCGTAAGCACCGACGGTATTAGCTGGAAACGATTATCTGACCAGCCTTTCCTTAAAAACGGCAAGCCTGGCGAATGGAACAGCAGCGAATCAGGTCATCCCTGCATTTTTGAGGATTCAGATGGCAAAACCTGGCTATTTTACCAGGGAAATAATGACAATGGACGAACCTGGTACCTGTCAAACCTCCCCATAGGCTGGAATAACAAAGGCCCGTATTTGATTAAGTAGCTAATTTATGCCATGTGCAAAGGGCAGCTAAAAAAGGATAGCATTGAAAAAGTAACGCAATATTGATGGGTGCTAAAAGCGACCAGGCAAAAATGAATTTTACATGGTCGCCCTTTTTATAAACTTCATTTTTAGGAGTAGAGTAATTTGTTGATTGAGGATACAGGCGCAATTCAGGTCAGCCCAAAATTCATCTCCCCAATACGCGCCACCTCATTCTACATATCATCCCAAACTTAAATATTTAAAAATAAGCTGTCTTTAATTATCCAGGCCGCCATTTTTATTAATTACATCAAAGCGGCTAAAGCTGGCATTCTCCGTGGTATCGCCTTTAAAAAACAGTCCTCCACGTGGCGGGGCATCCCATTGCGGTAAAAAATCAAGTAAAATAGCTTCCTTGCCATTTATCGCTTTCCACTCACCTTTAGCCTGTTTATAAAATGCTTTACCTGTTTTATCTTTTACATTAAGTTTAAGCTGAACAACGGCCTTTGGATCTACCTTCACGGAGTCGATCATCCTGAATACACCATTTTTAATTGTATAAAGGCACACCTTATTGGCCGAAACGCCTAAAACCAATGTGTTTTTAGCACTGCCATATAAACACAAACCTTTAACAGCATTATTATTGTTGACTACTGTTGTTGACATTTCAAAATCAGCTGAAAGCGTCCTCACTCCGTATGCAATACCAGTACTTGTATTGTTTATCAATTTCCCCGACAAATACAGCATCCCCTTACCCTGCTTCACATTTGGCAAAGCACTATGAAAATCATACTGCCAGTTGATATCAGGAGTTTTGGATATAAAAGAGTCATGTATATTATTCAGCTTACGGGGTACATTAACTGCCTGCATAAGGGGCCACTGATCGCCGCCTAGCCACTTAAGTTCGGCCAACATCCCCTGCCTGCCTGTAAATACATTACTTTCATCATTATATGCATGACATACAAAAAAGCACTTACCATCAGAAGTTTCAACAAATGTACCATGCCCGCTGCATTTCCAGCCAGGTGCTGTCTTTAATACTTCTTCATTATCATATTTTTCGTAAGGGCCGGCAAAATTGGTGGCACGTGCTATTTTTATATGATAAGAACAGCCAATCCCGCAACAACCTCCCGCCGAGTAAAAAAGATAAAAATACTTACCATGCTTCAAGAAGCTTTGCCCTTCCATACCGGCCTTTTTATCGTCCTTTAATAAGGATATCGATTCGCCGGAAATCTTTAAGCCATCACCGGACAATTTCTGAGCAACTAATTCAATAGGGCGATTATCAAGGCCATATGCTTTGAAAGTGATATACAACTGTCCATTATCGTTATAAATAAAAGGATCGATAGCCTCCCTTCCGTATGCAAGGATTACGCCATGGTCTTTAAATCCATGATCCGGATATTTTGAAGTGGCTACGCCGATGCAGGAAATATTATCCGATTTGCGACGGGCAACATAGTACAAATAGTAAGTATTCCCGATTTTATAATACTCGGGTGCCCAAAAAGAGCCAGATGCCCATTCGGGGGTTTTGTCAAACACATAGCCAACCTGTTTCCAGTTGAGAAGATCTGTTGAGTGATAAACTGGAAAATGAGGTGCCCATTCTGACGAGGTTCCTGCGGCATAATACCCTTGTGGAGTGCGAATAACTGTAGGGTCGGGAAAATCGCCTGGGATAATTGCACTGGTTGTTTGAGCAACCAGGGTAATCGAAAACAGGTTAAATAGCAGGCAAAATACCGCTGTGATCTTGTTGTTCTTTTTCATTAAAGCTTTATTCGGAGTTTCAAATGTTAAAATTTAAAAAGCGCATTAAAAGGTTGTTAATTAAAACATTATAGCAGGGACTTAAAGACTATCTGGTAACAATAGTTATCTTACCACCGGTTTTAAACAGGTCATGCGAAACAAAATAGCCGCTGTTTACCTTGCCGTTCACTTGTATAGCTGTAACAGCCCTCCCCTTTCCGGGTTTGCTGATAGTTAAGGTTTTACCATTGCTCGTTGTCCATTTCACTTCATCAAACAATGGAGCAGTGACAATGTATTTAGGATCGGTTGCTGAAAACGGGTACAGTCCCAACGCGCTGAATACATACCACGACGACATTTCGCCGGCATCGTCCATACCACTAAGTTCCAAACCTTCATCGCCAATACCGTAAAGGTTATTCAGGATATAGTCAATTATCTTTTGTGATTTTGCCGGTTTATTGATAAAAATATAGGCAAATGGAGCTTCATGATCGGGCTGGTTACCCTGGCAGTACTGTCCTATCATGGTTTCCACGTTGCGGGCTATATAATTAGGGTTCCATGGCAGCGTAAACAACGAATCGAGTTTTGATTCAAAGCCCTTTGGCCCACCGTAAAGCTTGATCAGGCCCGGCATATCATGCGGCGCAAAAAAGGATACCTGCCATGCATTGGCCTCGCGGTACATGTATTCATAATACGGGTGCTGTGGGTCAAAATTTTTGATCCATTCGCCGTTTTCCAGCCTGCCGCGCATAAACCGGGTTGACGGATCAAACATATTCTTATAGTTTTTTGATCGCGCCATCAGAATCCGGTAATTAGCGGTATCACCCAATTTTTTTGCTATCTGTGCTACCGAATAATCATCGTATGAATATTCAAGTGTTTTTGAAACGCCCGCCTTTGCTTTGGTTTCTACCTCAGGTTTAGCAACATCCGGATCAGAGATATATCCTTTTTTTATGTATTCGGTGATAAACGGACGCGGCCCGCCTTCAACATTGGCATTCCTTAACAACAGTTTGTAAGTGCCCTCAACATCAAAATTGTCAATCCCCCTCAGATAAGCTCCGGCAATAGATGAAGCCCCGTGATCACCATGAAAAAAAGTAGGTATAAAGCCTGTTTTATCACCTACATCCTTCAATGATTTAATAACATCAAGCGTTACATCAGGCGTAATCAGGCCCAATAACACGTCTTTGTTGCGGTAAGTATCCCATAATGAAGGCTCTGTATAATACCTGTTACCGGTTTTCACCACGTTTCTTTTGGCATCGGTAAACTCGCCGTTTACATCACTGCGCAGGGCAGGCCACAGGAACGAGCGGTACAGGCATGAATAAAACATGCGTTTTTGTTTTTCGGTGCCGCCTTTTACCTGTATTGCAGATAACAGTTTTTCCCAGGTTTGTGATGCCTCGGTGCGGATAGCATTAAAGCTTTTATTGCCGATCTCTTTCTCCAGGTTTTCTTTAGCATTTTTTTCGCTTACAAATGATAAGCCTATCTTCAATTCAACGGGGCCTGTACCGTCATCAGCCAGATACAGCATAGCGTACCCGCTGCGCTGGCCTTCCTCTGTTTTTTCCAGTTTATTGATTTTGGTGTTTATCGTGGCGTAGAAATAAACATTTTCGCCGCCTTGGAATCCTTGTACAGCATTAGGCCCGGCCTGCTCTATACGCCAGGTTGATACCCTGCTGTTGGCCTTACCCAAATCAAAAAGGATTTGCCGGTTGCTGTTGTTTTTAAACTGATATTGATGATAGCCGCACCTTAAGGTTGATGTAAGGTTCACGTTAACATTATAATCATCAAGATATACCTGGTAAAACCCCGGTGCCGAACTTTCTTTTTTATGCGAAAACCTGGAGCCGAATTTGCCGCCCTGCGGGTTTGATACCGGCAGAATAGGAATATTACAAAGGTTCCAGTGACCTTTATTAGTATGCGTGAAACCATAAATAACAGAGTCTTCGTATTGATATCCTGCGCCCGATCCATAAGCCGTAATAGGGCTTAACTGCACCATGGCGTTGGGCAATGAACTACCCGGAAAGGTAAGCCCAGCCCATGAACGCCACCCATCGGGCAATTTATATCCAAGAATTTTGGGGTCGTTGAGCGGCGCGGTACCTATAAAGGTATTTACATATTTGGTGTATACCGGCTTGGTTTGCGCGTTTGCCGCGTTCACCGTAAAAAAAGTCAATAATGTTAAACTGATCAGGGTTTTAATTGGATTGTTCATTGATAGGTTTTAATTAGCGTCACAAATTAATGCTAAATTGATTTAGGGACATAGCAAATTATGCATTTTTGTTGACGTTCCGTTCATTTTTTTAATATTAGGATACCGCTTTATTCAGGCTTTCTTTAACGATTGCATAAACTGCAGGGGCGATTTGCCATACTCCTTTTTAAATGCCCTCGAAAAATTGGAGCTGCTTTGAAGGCCTATCCTATCGGCCACCTCATTCATGGACACATCCTCATGGGTCATGATCTGGATAGCGCGCTTAAGCCTTATGGTTCGGATAAACTCACCGACAGACTGGTCTGAGATCCCTTTTATTTTTTGATACAGCTTGGTACGGCTGATGAATAAATGCCTGCACAAAAAATCAACGTCAAGGTTCAAGTCTTGTATATTATCTTCAATAACGTTGATCAGCTTTTGAAAAAATTCCTTATCCTTTTCAGAGTGTACAAGCTCTGTAGCTTCCGACAGGTAGTTTTTGGTGTATCGTAGTTTCAGCTTTTCGGCCTGTTCAAATATATTGCTAACAGTAAGCAGCAACAGATCGATGCTTAAAGGCTTGGCAAAATAAAAATCAGCTCCTGATTCCATCCCTTCAATTTTTGTATCCAAAGCATCCTTTGCCGATAATATAACGAAAGGAATATGGCTGGTTTCAAATTGTTCCTTAAGCCGTTTACAAAGTTCAATTCCGTTCATGCTCGGCATCATAACATCGCTGATGATCAAGTCGGGCACTTTTTCAGTGGCAATCTCAAACCCTTCTTTTCCATCTTCGGCCTCATGAACTATATAATATTTTCCAAGCGCTTGCTTTAAAAATGCGCGTAATTCTTCGTTGTCTTCAACCAATAGCAGATGCTTGCTACCTTTGGCCTGGAGTTGATTTTCTGCGGGTTCATTATCTGGCAGTTGTATCAGCATGGCATTATCAATAACCTCCAACTGGGCTTCTACAACGCTGCCGGCCGCTTTTTCCGTCGCAACGTAATTTTCATCACCCCATGGTATACCTATAATAATTTCTGTCCCCTTGTATCGCTCGCTGTAAACATAAATATCGCCTTTGTGCAATTGGGTAAGACTTTTAACCAACGCCAAACCAACCCCCGAACCCAGGTGATTTTTACTGATCCGGTAGTACCTGTCGAAGATGCGGGTGATAGAGTCGCCGGAGATACCTATACCAGTATCGGCTACTCTGAAATAGACATATTTTTTTGCGCGGTGATCCTTATTCAAAAGTTCAAACCCGGTATTAAAAGACGGCTTAAACTGACTGATATCAAAAAAGACTTCAAAAACTACGCTCCCACCCGCGTTGGTATATTTAAATGAGTTGTTAAGCAAATTAAAAAGTATTTTTTCAAGAACCTGAACATCAAACGGGGCACCATCCGCCGCTGTAATTTCTGCTTCTGTATAATCGTTAAGCGCAAAACTGATACTTTTACTTATGGCAAGATTTTGAAACTCCCATGTTAAGTTTTTACAAAACTGACTGATCATCAATGGCTGAACCTGCAACTTAACAATACTATCGGCTACTTTTTTAAAGTTCATCAGCTCACTTATCAGGTTCATAAGCCTCTTGGCATTCCGGTACATTAACTGATACGAGTAATCAAGCGCCGGATTTTTGTTTTGCCCGATCAGGCTTTCGAGCGGGCCAAGTATTAATGTTAAAGGGGTACGGAACTCGTGCGATACGTTGGTAAAAAACATTAGCTGCTGTTGATAAAGTTCTTCACGTTGCTGGTGCATTTCTTCGCGTTTATTTTCGTTTACAGCGCGTACTTCCATTTCGCGTTTAAGGCGGTACCACCTTGCCTGGTAAATATAAATACCCACCAAACCCGACAGAAACAGGAGGATATAAATCAATTTGGCAAAAAACGATCTCCACCATGGCGGTGTTATAACAATGGTCATCCCGGCATTTTTTTCACTCCAGATACCATCGTTATTTGTGGCTTCCACCACAAACTTATAGCTGGCATAATCAAGATTACTATAAGCAGCCGTAGGGTTTTTGCCATCAGTATATTTCCAATCTTTATCAAAACCGTTAAGTTTATACCTGTATCTGCATTTTAAAGGATTGGCAAAATGCATGGATGAAAATGCGATGACGAAATTATTTTGCAGATAACTGAGCGCTAACTGATTGCAGTAACCAATAGCCTGCGGAATTGCATTTTTTCCGGAATCCTGGTCGTTATAAACCGGTCGTTGGTTATTGATCAGGATATCAGTAAATACAGGCCGCGCTGCTATACCATTAGCTTTAATCTGTGAGGGGTCAAAATAATTAAGTCCTTTTATTCCGCCGAAATATAAGCGGCCATCGGCTCCTTTACAGGATGCGCCTACTTTAAAACTGTTGCCCTGCAGTCCATCATTTTTATCATAGCGGATCAGCCTGCCGGTTGCAGGGTTAAAACACTCCAGGCCGTTACCTCCCATCCATATGTTTCCGGCATCATCTACCTCCAGGCTTTCTACATCATTAAAAATCCCATAGTTGCCTGCATAGGTTGTTATAGTATATGAATCCGCTTTTTCCCGTAATACCAATTTATTTAAACCACCGCCGATAGTGCCTATCCAGTAGGTGCTGTCATTTTGCTTACCTATGGGATAAGTATAATCTGAACTTAATGAGTTTGGTTTTGAAAATGATGCGTTATAGGAAAAACTATTAATGACATTTCCTTCCCGGTCAATAATCATCCGTTTCAAACCATGTATGGTTGAAACAAGCAATTGCGGCCGGTTTTTATCGGCAAAAATAAAATAACCCTCACCATAATACTTTACCTGGTAGTGGTTTTGTGCGTCTTTCCAAATCACCCCCAAATGATCCTGGTGGTTGCCGAACCAAATATTGCCATAATAGTCCTTTGCAAAACAATCAATAACGTGATTGGGAAACTTCTCAGAGCCTGCGGGCTTCCATATTGTTCCGTCAGGTTTTAAAATATCGATCCCGATCGAGCTGCCTATCCACAGGTTACGCTCATTATCAAGCATTAAAGCGGTCACAGCGTCACTCTTCAGCTTTATCGCAGAATTGTATGTATTATAATAGCTGAATTTTTGCGTCTTTAAATTGTACCGGTTAAGCCCGTTGGCGGTTGTGCCTATCCAAATATCATCGCCATTAGCCAGTACCGACCGGATATGGTTACCAGCCAATGAATTTGCTTCCTCGGGATTATGTTGAATGGTGTAAAACAGCTTTTCATTTAAATCGCAATAATTAACGCCGCCCCCAAAAGTGCAGATCCATAGGCAATCTGTACGGTCAATAAAGATCTTGCCCAGCGAGTTTGAGTTTAAACCATGAGGGGAGCTTTTGTCATTTACAGTTTGAATAAAATTGAGGTTGCCATCAAGCCGCAATACTGCGCTTGGCACATTTATCCAATAATCTCCGTGGCTACTACGTACAACTCCCCTAATATCTGAATAACCGGTACAAACAAACTGCCTGCCTGTTGCAAATTTGCCGCCCTTCTTATCAACCAGAAATAACTTGTTCTTTGCCGAAACAATCAGGTTATTCCTATTATCAACAAACACATGCGAAAGCTCTTCTGTGCCGAGACCATTGATATCCAATTTTTGCGGTACGTGATCTTTATCAAGCTGCCAGATCCCCATATTGCCAGATAAATAGAGTATCCCGTTTTTATCCATTACAATATCAGTAACGTGGATACCAGCAGGCACATTTAGTTTTTGAGCTTCAATGATATTTCCCTTAACCCTGAATAACTTTAATTGGCTGCCTGTATAAACATAAAGGAAATCGCCGGCTGGCTTAATTACCTTTTGAAAGCTGGTATTCTGTGGCGCGGTTTCGGAAAAATCAATATACTTTTCCTGCCGGGTGTTAAAGCATTGCAAACCTCCTTCGGTACAAAGCCAAATATTGCCCTGGTCATCGGGATAAAGGGAAATCAGCCTGTTTTTAAAAGCATTATTGAGTGGTACATTACTGTTGTAAAACTTTTTAACCGAGTAACCATCATACCTGTCGAGGCCAAAAAAAGTAGCTACCCATATATAGCCCTGCTTGTCTTGCGCAATGTAATTGGCATCGGTGTGCGACAGGGCTTCATCTACAGTAAGATAATTGAATTTATAAGGATAGGGCTGGGCGCGGGCAACGGTAATAAAACAAGGTAAGAGTATAAAAACAAATAACACCTTTATGAAAATGTGCCTGGTTAACCAATAGAGGTTTTTGATAGTCATTGATGCTTATGTTCGGTTTTAGCTTATAAAAATACTAAAGGCACATTTACCTGTTTTAATTTAATTGCTGTTACTGCAAAAGGGCAGTGTCGGTTTTAATAACTGGTGTATAATACCGGGCTAAATCATAGCCTGTTAAAGCCCCGTATGCCCTATACTATATTGCCGGCAAAAATGAATCTTATATACCGGATAATTTAATGCCGGGAGACCAAAATGTACAACATGCCAATAAATATGTACAGTATGACAATTTGCAGCTACAAATTTTATAGTTCTTTGTATTTGAAATATACATTTAAACCTATCCCAATTTTTCAAAAATTATAAATACTTATGAGTAAAACCCTATTCAAGAAAAAGATTATTTTATTGATCGTTATTTTTATTTCCAGTTATAACATAAGCTCCGGTTTTCAGGCACCTGCCGGAAGCAGGTTATCCCCAACCGATACAGCCTCCGTTCCGAAAGAAATTGAAGACCCTGAAAACATCGGCATAAACAAAGAAGCCAGCCATGCCACCCTGATGCCTTATGGCTCATTGAAAGAGGCGTTGACAGCAAATCGCCACGCCTCATCATTTAGCCGGAGCCTGAATGGCCTTTGGAAATTTAACTGGGTAGACTGGCCGCAAAAACGCCCTGTTAACTTTTATAAACCCGATTACGATGTATCTAAATGGAAGGACATCAAAGTACCGTCTAACTGGCAGGTTGAAGGCTATGGCACCCCCTACTACAGCAACTTCACTTATATCTTTCAAAAAGATTTTCCAAGGGTGATGAGCACCCCTCCTGAAAAATATACAGCTTTCAAAGAACGCAATCCGGTGGGCAGCTATCGCCGCGATTTTACGGTACCTGCGCAGTGGAGCGGTCGCCGTATTTTTATCACTTTTGATGGTGTTGATGCCGGTTTCTTTATCTGGGTAAATGGAAAAAAGGTGGGCTATAGCGTAAACAGCCGTAATGCTGCTGAGTTTGACCTTACCAAATACATAAAACCGGGCAAAAACACATTGGCTGTCGAGGTATATCGTTTTACTACAGGCAGTTATCTGGAAGACCAGGATATGTGGCGCTTAAGCGGCATTTTCAGAAATGTAACCCTTTGGAGCAGTCCGCAGGAACATATAAGGGATTATTTTGTAAAAACCAATCTTGACAAACAGTATAAAAATGCCGATGTTCAGGTATCAACTAAAATAAAAAATTACGGCACCGCTGCGGTTAAAGCACGCGTACTGGATGTGGTTTTATACAACGGCAGTGTACCTGTACCGGGAGCAACTGCAAAAAAGGCTATCCCAGCACTTAAACCAGGCGAAGAAGTAACAGTTGAAACCAGTTTCCATGTAAATAACCCTCAAAAATGGACGGCAGAAACACCAAAGCTTTACACAACTGTAGTTAAAATCAATGATGGCGCTAACGCCGTTGAAACCCTGTCATCCCGTACAGGTTTCAGAAGCATTGAAATCAAAGGCCGCCTGTTCCTCGTTAATGGTGTGCCTATTAAGCTGAAAGGCGTAAACCGCCACGAAAACTGGCCAAATGATGGCCACGCGGTTACTGAAGAACAAATGATCAGGGATATCGTATTGATCAAGCAGGCTAACTGTAATCACGTGCGTACCTGTCACTACTCAGATGATCCGCTCTGGTACGAGCTCTGCGACCAGTATGGTATTTACCTTGTTGCCGAAGCCAATTTGGAAAGCCACGGTGCCTGGGACGAGTTTAATGAAGAGCCAAGGATCAAAGCTGCACTAATTGACAGGAACGTAGCCAATGTAGAGAACTTCAAAAACCATCCTTCGGTTATTATCTGGAGCTTGGGTAACGAGTGCGGCAGCGGCGGCTCAAACTTCAGGGCTATCCTGAAAGTGATCAAAGATATCGACTCTACCCGCCCTACACACTACCAGGGTTTCGGTATCGGTAAAAACAACCCTGCCGATATGGACAGCGAAATGTATACCGACGTTGAAAACCTTGAAAAACATGCTAACGATAATACGTTAACCAAGCCATTTTATCTGTGCGAATATGCGCACGCCATGTTCAACTCCATGGGTTCGGTGGATATTTACAACGATTTGTTCGATAAATATCCGCAGCTTTTAGGCGGCGCTATCTGGGAGTGGCAAGATCAGGGGATTTACAACAACCGCGACCCGAAACACCCGATAACGGCTTTTGGCGGCGGCTTTGGGGAGTATCCAAATGATCAGTACTTTATCCATAAAGGCGTTGTGTTCTCTGATCGTTCATTGAAACCTCACTACCCTGAGTTGAAACATGCCTACCAGTGGATCAGCATACATGCTAAAGATCTGAAAAACGGCATCGTTACCATTAAAAACCGCTACCAATTCATTACCCTTAATAGCTTTACCGCCAAATGGGAAGTGAGCGAAAACGGCACCCCTGTATCATCAGGCAACCTGGCCCTGCCAGAAATAAAACCGGGTAATGAACAAGATGTAAAAATCCCATACAATGTTACTCCTAAACCCGGAGCCGAATATTTCCTGAAGGTTTCGTTTGATCAGGCTGCCGATAATATGTGGGCAAAAAAAGGCTTTGAAGTTGCTACACAACAATTGGAATTACCAATAGCCACCCCTGCTGCTAAAGAACAACCAGCAACGGGTAAATTAACTTTTGCCGATGGCGGCAATGACATTAAAGTGAAAGGCCCGGGCTTCAGTCTTGAGTTTGACAAGGCTAAAGGCACTTTCTCGAAAATGGAAAAGGACGGAGAAAACGTATTACAGGATAATGGCGGCCCAATGCTGCATTTATGGCGCGCGCCGCACCGTAAAGATGATATGTGGGCTTATGACGATTATTGGGTTAAATACGGCTTAAAGGAATTGGCCTGGAAAACAGACGACGTAAAAGCTACCCAACTTGCTACCGGCCAAATAGAAATAAAAGTGAACCTTACAGGCACCGGAAAGCGCGAATTTGTGGTTCATCACCAGGCTGTTTATACCATAGATGGCAATGGTAATATTAAAGTAAACAACAATGTGAGCTTCAATGGTAGTGACAAAATAGTGCTTGGCCGCTTAGGAGTACGTTTGTTCCTCAAATCAGATCTTAACCAATTTGAATACTTTGGTCGCGGCCCGATGGAAAACTACGCCGATAGGAAAAGTGGTTTTGATGTTGGCCACTACGCAAGTAATATTGTTCAACAAATGACTCCATATGAAAAACCAATGGACTGCGGTAACCACGAGGATGTGCGCTGGGCTAAAGTGTTTACGGCTAAAGGCTCTGGCATAGCCGTAAAGCAGGAAAATGAGCTTTTCCAGGTAACAGCATTGCCCTATAGTGATGAGGAAATGACCGACGTAGAGTACAAAATCGATCTGCCGAAAAGCAAAGGCACAGTGTTATGCATCAGCCATAAAACTTTGGGTGTAGGTTCAAATGGCTGCGGCCCTAAACCACTGGAACAATACCGGGTTTATGCAAAACCTACATCATTCAGCTACCAGATTCAGTTGTTTGATAAAAAGTAAAGAGCTTTGTTGTGAAGTCAATTGTCTTAAGTTCTGAGTCCGAAGTTAATTCTTTGAGCTCAGAACTTAAGGTTTTGGGCTTAAATCCCCTTCCGGAAACGATTGCATAGTTTTAATTGGGCATATTCTTCTTTTGCATTTTAAGGTTGAGTAATCTTGTTAACAGATTTAAAATACCGCTGTAAAACAACCAATTAAAATTTTATCATCAGCCTCAATAACGGGCACAAATAACCAGTAATGAAAAAAGTATTTCTGCAATTATTGTTCATAACAACGTGCTTCAACTCGTTTGGACAGCAAACCATTGTTAAATACCTATCCGGCACCGATAAGGATCATACCATACAATGGGATTTTTTTTGCACCGAAGGGCGAAAAAGCGGGCAGTGGACAAAAATCGCGGTGCCATCCAACTGGGAATTACAGGGTTTCGGCACCTACAACTACGGGCACGATAAAGTTAAAGCCAACGAGCAGGGTTTATACAAACATGAATTTACCGCCGGCAACTGGCAAAACAAAAAGGTGTTCATCGTTTTTGAAGGCTCAATGACCGATACCAAAGTAACGGTGAACGGTAAACAAGCCGGCCCGGTACACCAGGGCAGCTTTTACCGCTTCAAATATGATATAACCGGCTTAATAAAACCAAACGCCCAAAACCTGCTCGAAGTTACTGTTGATAAAACATCGGCAAATGCATCGGTAAACGATGCTGAACGCCGCAACAGCGATTTTTGGGTTTTCGGGGGGATTTACCGCCCGGTGTACCTGGAAATTGTACCCGAAACTTTTATTGAAAGGCTTGCCATAAATGCCAAAGCCGATGGCTCCTTTCAGGCCGACATATACTCGCAAAATTTAAAAGGCGATGAAACCATTGAAGCACAGGTTCAAAAACTAAACGGCGAAAAAGTAGGCCAGCCCTTCAGTATAAAAGCAAACACTACAGCCGAGCATCTCGAACTAAAATCGAATTTTAATAAGCCCTTATTATGGAGCGCCGAGTTTCCTAACCTGTACCAGGTTATCGTAGCGATCAAAAACAAACAAAGTGTTATACACAGCATTAAGCAAAAATTTGGTTTCCGCACGGTTGAGTTGAGGGTTAACGATGGATTGTATGTAAACGGTGCCAAGATTGTGATGAAAGGCAGCGATCGTCATAGTTTTTGGCCTGAAACCGGTCGTACGCTAAGTCATGAGATCCAATTAATGGATGTTAAGCTGATGAAGCAGATGAACATGAACGCGGTACGTATGTCGCACTACCCACCCGATGCTGATTTTTTAGATGTATGTGATTCGCTGGGTATTTATGTACTTGATGAACTTACCGGCTGGCAGGCCAACTATGATACAGAAACCGGCCATAAACTGGTTAAAGAACTGGTGCTGCGTGATGTAAACCACCCGGCTATCCTGTTTTGGGACAATGGTAATGAAGGCGGCTTTAACCGGGCGCTGGATAATGACTATGGCCTGTATGATCCGCAAAAACGTACGGTGATCCATCCCTGGGAAAAGTTTAACGGCACAGATACCAAGCATTATCCTGATTATAATTATATGGTTAACGCGGCTGCAAAGGGGCAGGAAGTATTTTTCCCTACTGAGTTTATGCACGGTTTGTATGATGGTGGTGCAGGTGCCGCACTTGATGATTTTTGGGCACAAATGGTGAAACACCCCCATGGCGCAGGCGGTTTCATCTGGGCATTTTTAGATGAGGCAGTTATCCGTACCGATAAAAACAACACTTATGATGCCGATGGCAACCACGCTCCAGACGGTATAGTTGGCCCGCACCGCGAAAAAGAAGGTAGTTTCTATGCCATTAAAGAGATCTGGTCGCCGGTGTATATTGATCCGCAGCCCGTTGATAAAACTTTTAACGGAAAGATCCCGGTTGAAAACAGGTATAGCTTTACTAATCTTAACCAATGTACTTTTAAATGGCAGCTGGTTAAATTTCCATCGGCCAGTGCCAAAACCACGGCTGCAATTGTAAGCGCAGCCGGCTCAATGGCAAAATTTGATCTTAAGCCCGGTGAAAAAGGTGTGCTCAATTTGAATCTGCCAACATCGTGGGCCAAAAGTGATGCGCTGTATCTTACCGCTTACGGGCCGGATAAAAAGGAGATCTTTACCTGGAGCTGGGCATTAAAAACACCTGCGGCTATTAACAAAATAGTCTCATCCCCTGCTAAATCTGCAATAAAAATCAATGAAGTTGGTCAGCAGCTTCAGGTTGTATGTGATGGTATCACTTATTATTTCGATAAAGCTACCGGCTATATTCAAAAAGTGGTTAAACCTTCAGGTACCGTTTCATTATCAGGCGGTCCTGTTTTGGCGGGTGTAAATACATCATTAAAACAGTTTACCAATAAGGCCATTAAAGGCGGGCATATTGTTGAAGCCGATTATGATGGTGCGGCAACCCTGCATGTAAAATGGACCTTCACCCCGGGCCAGCCTGCAAAACTGGAATATCAATATACTCAAAAGGGCGACGCAGATTTTATGGGTATCACTTTTAATTATCCTGAGGAAAAGATCACCGGGATGAAATGGCTTGGCCGCGGCCCTTACCGTGTTTGGAAAAACAGGCTTAAAGGACAACAATTTGGTGTATGGCACAAGGCATATAATAATACCATTACCGGCCAAACCTGGGACTATCCCGAATTTAAGGGTTATCATTCTGAACTTAACTGGGCGGTTATCGAAAATAAAGAATCACCTTTTACAGTTTATACGACCGATAAAAACATCTACCTGCAAATGCTGCACCCGGCAAGGGAACAGGCTGCCCTCGAAAACAATAATGTTGAACCGGCTTTTCCTGAAGGCAGTATCGGTTTTTTAAACGCTATAAGCCCAATCGGCACCAAGTTTCAGGCTGCTAAAGTGATGGGGCCACAAAGCCAAACCAATCATGCCAGCGGCGAACCGGTAAACGGTACGCTATGGTTTGATTTTAAACATTGATCATCAAACACTAAACCAATCAATAAAATAAACCTTTATGAAACCATCATTCCGCGATAAATACAGTACAAAACGCCATGCCCTTTTCATGTTGACAGGCATGGGGGTTGTCATGTTTATGTGCTCATCGTATGTTTTTCATACGCCCAAATCCAACAGCGCAGCCGAACCGCCCTTGATCACAGTAAATGTGCAGCAAATCAGCGCCAATTTGCAATCACCAACTGCTTTAACCTTCCCGGGTGATGGCGAGATCTGGGTAACCGAGCAGCCCGGAAAAATCCGCGTGGTGAAAGATGGTAGATTGCTCACTGAGCCGCTGCTTGATCTGCGAAGCAAAATGCTCAAAGTAAATAAAGGTTATGAAGAACGTGGTTTATTAGGGATTTGTCTGCACCCGCAGTTTAAAACGAACAAAAAATTTTACGTTTTTTATAGCACCACTACCACCGGCAAGTTTAACCACAAGGATGTAATAGCCGAGTATAAGCTATCGGCAAATTCAGATGCTATTGACCCAAACAGCGGCCGGGTGATCCTTGCGCAGGATAAACCCGATGGCAATCACGATGGCGGCTGCATCCAATTTGGCCGCGATGGTTATTTATACATCTCGTTTGGTGATGGCGGCGGGCAGGGCGATAAGCACGGCGAAATTGGTAATGGGCAAAATTTAAGTAACCTGCTTGGCAAAATCCTCCGTGTTGATGTTAACGGCAACACGCCTTACAGTATCCCCAAAAACAACCCTTTTGCAGGTAAAAAAGATGCAGCTCCCGAGATCTGGGCTTATGGTTTTCGTAACCCGTACCGTTTTTCGTTCGATAAAGCATCGGGACAGTTGTTTGCAGGCGATGTAGGTCAGGATCTTTGGGAAGAAGTGGATATTGTAACCAAAGGTGCCAACTACGGCTGGCGCTTAACCGAAGGAACGCACTGCTATAACCCTGCTACAGGCTGTGACATTAAAGGAATTACCATGCCCATTGCCGAGTACAGCCATACCGAAGGCGTTTCCGTTATTGGAGGTTACGTTTACAACGGCAAACAAGTACCTGTTTTAAGAAGTAAATATGTATTTGCCGATTGGGTAGGTAAAGTATTTTACCTGCAGAAAAGCGGTAGCCAATGGCAACGTGGCAAAATTACCTTTCAAAATATCCCGGCTAATTTAAAGATCATCGGTTTTGGCGAGGATCCGGCTGGCGAAGTTTATGTTTTGACCAATTCAGATACGGGGCCGGAAAATGCCAACGGGAGTATTTATAAAATTGTGAAGAATTAAAAAATCTGCTGCGGGTTTAGCGTAGCGTAACCCGTGGTGAAACATAGCTAAAGTTTTCAACCTTAGTTCAATTGTGTTTATAAACTTACTTTCCGTCACCCGGCGGTATCGCTATTCGCCGTCCGAAGTCACAAGCTTCGGACGGTTTTTTTTAGAGCCACCGCTCGGCTCCAGCCCACAAGTGCAGGGAAAAGATTAGGGATTGTTGATGTAAAATGCCATGTCGAGGAGGAACAACAAAACAATCTCGTAGCTATGCAAATCGAACATGCATTGGCTACGAGATTGCCACGCTACGCTCGCAATGACATGTTTTTATTTGTTTTTTCAGGTAATTTTCATTTTCCCGACACCTGAGCGTTTTAAGTGAGCAGTAGAACGATAGCGCCTGTAATCACATAAAATAAATAAACACCAAAAGGTAAATATGCTTAAAGCAAACTTTGAGGTGTTTTACAGCCAAAGCCAATTGGTTTTCAACGGTTCGTTTTGAGATGTTCAACCGTTCGGCTATTTCTGAGTTAGAAAGGTTATCGAACCGGCTTAATTCAAAAATTTCCTGGCACCGTTTGGGTAACTGATCCAAGTGACCGTTAAGCAGGTTATCTATTTCTGTTTGCCTGATGCGCGTTTCGCCATCATTGGTTTCATGCCGTCCTTCAACCACCAGCTCATCTTTAAAAACGATTTCCAGCTTAACTGCTTTGCGGCGTTTATAGATCTGAAAGCGCACGGATGTTTGCATAAAATTAGGGAAAGAAGTAATCTCCAATTCTTTTCGGCGGTTCCAGATGCTCACAAACACATCGTTCACAGCCTCGGCACAAACCTCGTCGTCATCAAGATAGTAATGAGCGGTTTTATAAAGACTTACCCAGTAGCGATCAAACAGCAAATTGAATGCAGTCGCATCGTCCCCGCGTACGGCATGCCATAGCTGAATATCTGTTTTTGAGTGCTTTAACATTATAACTGGTATTATAAAAATACTCAAAAAAATGTTTAAAACACACAATAAAATAAAAATATAAAAAAAGTGTGTGAGTTTTTTTAAGCACCGGGTACTATACTTATATAAACCACAAAATGTCAAAACAGGATTTTATTTCACTTTACGAAAAGTTTCTTTCCGGGCAATGTACCGAAGAAGAAAAGCAGCTTTTGGAAAGCCACTATTCTGAAATAAAGCTCATGGACAATGAATGGGACACTGCACTTGGCGATGAGGATATCATTAAGGCGAAAATAATTGCCAAAATACACGCAGAAACAGATTTTCAGAATGTGACGGATACCCGTAGAAAAGTTTCTTTTACCTGGATGAAGTATGCGGCCAGCATAGCTTTTTTATCAATGGTAGGCTTTTTTTCATGGCACTATTGGTGGCAAAAACCAGGAAATACGCAATCGGCCAACAACATTTTACCTGGCAAAAACCAGGCTTACCTTACCCTGGCCAATGGCCAATCAATTATTTTACATAACGCAAAAAACGGGCAGATAGGCACAAACTCCGGTATTATTATAAACAAAATAAACGACAGTATTTTAACATACTCAAAAAATAATAATATTAATAATAAACCAAGGGCAACATCTGCTCCCGATAGTAACCTGCTTACTATACCACGCGGAGGTGTTTTTCAAACTGTACTTTCTGATGGTACAAAAGTATGGCTTAACTCGGCTTCATCAATAAAATATCCAGTGGTGTTTGCGGGTAAGGAACGCAAAGTTGTGCTTAGCGGCGAAGCTTATTTTGAGGTTGCCAAAAATAAAAAAATGCCTTTCAGGGTAGCAGTTAATGGGATGGATGTGCAAGTTTTGGGTACTCATTTTAATGTAATGGGCTACCCCGAAGATAAGCAGGTTCAAACCACTTTGCTGGAAGGTTCGGTTAAGCTGCATTCAGCAACCGGCACAGCGCAGTTAACGCCGGGGCAGCAAGGCGTGTTTAATGATGCTCATTTTACAGTTGAGCCGGTAAATACCGACGACGTAGTAGCCTGGAAGGATGGTTTTTTTGTATTTGATAACGAAAGCGTTGAAAGCATCATGCAAAAAATTGGCCGCTGGTATGATGTCGACGTAGTTTTTCAGAATAAAAAAAGCTTGCCCGGCCAGCACAGTTTTGGCGGTACAATTTCCAGGCATAAAAACATTGATATCGTGCTTAAAGCACTTGAAGCAACAGGATCAGTTCACTTTAAACTTACAGGAAGGAGGGTTATAGTGATGGATTAACGCTTACTTAACCTCTTCATTGTAAACCCTTAAGCAAAAAAGAGACCAGGAGCAGGTCAGAGCGCCCCCGGTCAAATACCTTTCGGCATAAGGGTCAATAACCGATTATTTTCTTACAACCAATTAATTACTAACCCTAACCAAATGTATAAATTTTTCATTGCATTCCCATGCAACTGGGACCGGCGTGTCCTGTTCAAAATTTTGCTGATAATGAAACTCACGTTTGTTTTATTGCTGGCCGCATTGCTTCATGTAAGTGCCGCCTCCTATTCGCAAAACATTAATTTAAAGGTAAAAGATGTTTCACTTTTAGATTTGTTTAAACAGCTGCACCGGCAAAGCGGTGTTGAATTTGTGTATGATAACAAAATGCTGCAGGATGCAAAGCATGTGAGTATCAACGCTGTAAATGAGCCTCTATCTGCAGTGCTTGACAGGTGTTTTTCTCAACAGTCCCTAACTTATGAGATCATCCAGAACATGATCGTTATTAAACGAAAGCCTGCCGATAATATAACAGATATAACATCCGGCAATAAGCCGCAGGCCATAGTAGTAACCGGAAAAGTCACCGACGATAAAGGCCTTCCCCTACCCGGCGTAACCGTAAAATTAAAAGAGGGACCGGCAAGTACATCAACCCGTAAAGATGGTTCATACTCCATAAAACTACCTGATGGCAACGGCACCCTGATGTTCACCTTTATTGGATTTGCTACGCAGGAGGTACCGGTAAATAACAACCGGGAGATTAATGTTGTGCTTAAAGAAATAGCCACAGGATTAAATGATGTAGTTGTGGTTGGTTACGGACAGCAAAAAAAGGTGAGCTTAATTGGTGCCATAAGCACCGTAAAAGCTGAAGACCTGAAACAACCGGTGGCCAACCTGTCTGATCTGATAGCTGGTCGCGTTGCGGGAGTTATTGGTGTACAACGCAGCGGACAGCCAGGATATGATAATGCCGAGATCTACGTCAGGGGCATATCTACGTTTACGAGCAGCAGTCCGCTTGTGCTGGTTGATGGTGTGGAGAGAGACCTTGCCAACGTAGACCCGGAAGATATAGCCAGTTTCAGTATCCTTAAAGATGCTTCGGCCACAGCAGTTTACGGTGTAAGAGGCGCAAATGGTGTTATCCTGATCCAAACCAAAAAAGGCAAAGTAGGCAAAGCCATGATTAACGCGCAATATGACCAGGGCATTACGCAATTTACACGCATCCCCAAATTTGCAGATGGAGTTACCTACCTGCAAATGGCTAATGAGGCCTATAAAAATAGCAACCCCAATGACCCATTACCTAAGTATAGCGATGAGCGCATCCAGAAAACAGCGAGCGGTGCCGACCCCGATTTGTATCCCAACGTTGACTGGTTTAAAGTTTTGTTCAATAAGTTTGGTCAAAACCGCCGGGCAAGGGTCAACGCCAATGGAGGTTCAGAGAGCGCACAATATTATCTTTCTGTAGGGTATTATAACGAAAACGGTTTGTATAAAACAGATCAACTGGCCAATTACAACTCAGCAATTAAGTTTGACAGGTACAATTTCACATCCAACTTAACACTCAATGTTACCAAAACAACCAAGGTTGATTTCGGTGCTTCGGGCTGGATAAGCAATGGCAACTACCCTGGCAGTTCGGTTGATGCCATCTGGAGCTCGGCCTACATCATGCCGCCAATTGTGATCCCTCCTGTTTACTCCAATGGCCTGCACTCTCAAATTCGTACTGCCGATGTATCAAACCCATACAACCTGCTTACCCAAAGCGGTTATGTAAACGAGTTCAGGAGTCAGTTATGGAGTAATATTCGTGTAACGCAGGATCTAAGCAAAATAGTAAAAGGTCTTTCGGCCACGGCCATGTACTCTTTTGACAACTACAATACCCATACCATAAGCCGCACAAAAACGGTTGATGGTTACCTGGCCACCGGCCGCGACGATCAAGGGAACCTATTGCTCGATAAAACATCTATCGGCACCAGTTTTCTGGGTTATAGCCGTTCAAATGGCGGTACACGGCAGTTTTATACCGAGGCAGCCATTAACTACAACAATACTTTTGGCAAACACGCTGTTACGGGCTTGATCCTGTATAACCAATCGGACAGGGAAGACGCTTTTGCCAATGATTTTATTAGCTCTATCCCCTACCGTTATATGGGCCTTGCGGGCCGTGCTACTTATGCATATAACAATAAATACCTGGCCGAAGCCAACTTTGGGTATAACGGTTCCGAAACCTTCGCACCCGACCATCGCTTTGGATTTTTCCCATCATTTGGCTTAGGATGGGTACTATCCGAAGAATCCTTTTTCAAGCCGCTGGCAAACACATTTCAATTTTTAAAACTCCGGTACTCATATGGAGTGGTTGGTAACAGCAACATTGGCGGCCGCAGGTTTGCGTACATTTCAACTGTTGGCGGTGGTAATGGCAACTATTCGTACGGACAAAACGGTACCGATCAAAGCCTGAACGGGCTTGATATAGGTGATTATGCCGTAAGTGTTACCTGGGAAAAGGCTAAAAAGCAAAACCTTGGTATTGAATTAAAAATGCTGGACAACGCCCTTTCGTTAACTGCCGATGTTTTCCAGGAAAACAGAACAGGTATTTTCAGGCAACGCGGCGATGTGCCAAACTATACAGGTATCCGCACCCTTCCTTACGCCAACCTTGGCGAAGTGCATAACCGAGGTATTGATGCCACCCTTGATATTAGCAAACGGGTTAACACCAACTGGACAGTAGCATTCAGAGGTAACTTTACCTGGAACCGGGCCAAAGTGATCAATGATGCCAACGCACCATGGCCATATCCATGGCAACAGCGCATAGGGCGTAAACTTGGGCAACGTTTTGGCTATACAGACCTTGGCTTGTTTCAAAGCGACGCAGATGTGGCAAACAGCCCTTACCAAACTGGTACCAACAAAGCGGGCGATATCAAATATAAAGACCTGAACGGCGATGGCAAGATCGACAATTTTGACCAGGGGCCTATCGGCTATGGCAGTATTCCGGAAATTGTTTACGGCTTTGGCCCAACAGTTAGCTATAAAGGCTTCTCGGTAGCCGGATGGTTTAAAGGCATCAGCAATGTTGATGTTTCCTTAAACGGCGATGGACTACAGCCCTTTAGTCAAGGTGGGGAACGCGGCAACCTGCTTGCCCAAATCACCGACCGGTGGACACCAAACAGCACTAACCCGCGTCCGTTTTATCCGCGCCTTACTTACGGCAACGATAACATGAACTACGCCAACAGCACCTGGTGGGTAAAAAACGGTGCATTTATGCGCCTGCAAACGCTGCAGTTCAGCTATGATTTTGCAGGAGCCAAGTGGCTTCGTTCGGCAGGTATGTCAAACTTCAGCATCTACTTTATCGGTTACAACTTGTGGACAGTAAGCGGATTTAAGCTTTGGGACGTGGAACTTGGCGACGGGCGCGGAGCGCAATACCCTTTGCTTAAAACTTATAATATGGGCATCAAATGCACCTTTAAATAATTTGATCATACAGCATATATATTAAATATGAAAAATACTATCATAAAGTGCAGCACTGTAATATTAACAGTAGTACTGCTGTTTAGCAGCAGTTGCAAAAAATACCTTGACCAGGTTCCTAATGACAGGATCACCATTGAGCAGGTATTTCAAAAGAAAGGCCCCTCTGAACAATACCTGGCCAATATATACAGCTACGTTGATGACCTATCAGAGCAGTGGACACAAAATCCCTGGCTTGGCAACGCAGATGAGGTGGATGTAACCTGGTCAAAGTACACCATATATGATCTTAATATCGGCAACATAGGTGCAAGCAATGCCATATTTGACAGGTGGGGTTATTATTATAACGGCATCCGCGCGGCTACCTATTTTTTAAACCATATTGACGGTAATGCAGAAATCCTGGCTTTAAACGGCCAGCAGCTCATTGATCAATACAAGGCAGAAGCCCGTTTTTTACGTGCTTACTTTTATTTTTTACTAATGCGCCAATATGGCCCCGTAGTTTTGGTGGGCGAAAAAGAAATACCAGCAGATGCAAGTGCTGATGCCATGCAGTTGCCCCGCAGTACTTATGATGAATGCGTTAATTACGTAAGCAGCGAGCTGGATAAGGCTGCTGCTGTATTACCTCGGGTTGCTTCAAACAACGGACAAGCCAGCGATGTGCAGGCAGGCCGCGCTACAGTTGGGATGGCACTGGCTGTAAAAGCAAGGCTATTACTTTATGCCGCAAGTCCATTATACAACGGTAATGCCGAATACGCCTCGTTTAAAGGGCAAGATGGCAAACAGCTTATCAACCAGGCTTATGACGTACAGAAATGGAAGAAGGCCGCCGATGCTGCTAAAGCAGTTATCGACCTTGGTTTATATCAATTATATAAAGATGGCAGCGGAGATCCGGTGAAGTCATATCAGGGTGTGTTTTTACAGCAATGGAATTCGGAGCAGATCTTCGACCGAAAATCAAATAACTTACCCACCTGGGATACTCACTGCATGCCGCGCCAGGCTGGCGGCTGGGATGGCATAGGCGTAACGCAGGAACAGGTTGATTCCTATTTCATGAAGGATGGCAAACCAATACAGGAATCATCTATTTATTCTGAAACTGGTTATACCAACGTAAATGGCGTACAGATTTATAACATGTACATTAACCGCGAGCCAAGATTTTATGCTTCGGTTACCTATAATAATGCCGTTTTTCAGGGTGGCAATATGCAATCTGCAGCCCCGATCAGCTTTTTTATAAGCGGCCCCAATGGCAAAAACGGCCACCCTACTGATTTTACCAAAACAGGCTACCTTGTACGCAAAAATGTAGGTACGCAAACCAATTCTGGCTCGGGAGGTAACGGTGCACAGCAGGCCCGTCCGTTGGTGTTATTCAGATTGGGCGAAGTTTACCTGAATTATGCTGAGGCTTTGAACGAGTACAGCCCCGGTGATGCTGATATTGTAAAATACATCAACCTGATCAGGGACCGGGCCGGCGTACCGTTATATGGCAGTGCCGATTTGCCGATCCCCCCAAGTCAGGCAGATATGCGTACGCGTATAAGACAGGAACGCCGCGTTGAACTGGCTTTTGAATCATTAAGATGGTTTGATATTCGCCGGTGGAAAATTGCAGCCCAGGTTATGGGCGATGTGCATGGCATGAACATGAATAAAGATGGCGACGACTTTTATAAAAGAACGGTTGTAAGCAGTCACCTGTTCCGGTCGCCGGCCTCCTATTGGTTCCCGATAAGCCAGTACGATATGGACCGCTCAAAGCTGGTGGTTCAAAATCCCGGATGGTAAGCAATTCAATTATTTTTCAGTAAAGCATTTATGAAAACTCAACATATAATAAAGCTCACAGGCATTATCGCCTTTGCTCAAAGTGTTTTTTTATTTGGCTGCAAAGACAACGTAGTATTGCCTTACCAGCCGATAGACAGCTATACCCAGATATACATGCCCGAAGCAGTGAACGGGCCTGTGGTTAAAACCCTTAAGATAACCGATAGCGTACAAACTCTTATCTACGGGGCCAATTACGGAGGCCAGGGCTATCCCGGCAACGATATATCTGTTAATTTTGCCGTAAACGAAGCCAAGGCCGATAGTTTTAACGTTGCTAACAAAACTGATTATCCGCTTTTGCCCGTTGGCAGTTATACCCTATCGTCAAACGCAGCAATTATACCTAAAGGTAAGGTGAGTACAGCACCCTTAACTATCAGTATAAAAACTAATGGCACCGGTGCAATGGATGCCTTAAAAACCTACATTTTACCGGTTAGCATCTCAGGCAGCCCCGTAAAAGTGCGCGAAGCTTTGCGCACAACTTTTTATATACTAAAAGCCCAGCCCGACTTTAACGATTATTCCAACTATGATCGCGCCAAATGGGAGATCATAGGGTTTTCATCGCAGGAAGCCAATGGCGAAGGGCCCAATAACGGCAGGGCTGTATTTGCACTTGACGGCAGCATCGATACATTTTGGCATACACAATGGTCGGGGGCATCGCCGGTCCCGCCGCATTATATCATTATAGATATGAAAGAGGTAAAAAACTTACATGGTGTGTCATTTGTAGGACGCCAGTCTGATGGTGGTGGTAAGCCTAACGAGGTTAATATCCAGGTTAGCCTTGATAATACTACGTGGACAGATGCCGGCACGTTTAACCTTTTAAACAATAAGGACCTCCAAAAGCAGTTTTTACCTAATGGCTTTAAAAGCGCGAGGTACATTAAAGTAATCATCAATTCGGCTTATAACGGCTCCTATACGCAGATAGCTGAGTTTAATGCCTTCTAAAAATCAAAAACAACGGGCGGCAACCTAACCGCCTGTTGTTTTAAAACCCTGCACTACACGAAAAACATATTTTTAGCCGAAAACACCCGGCCCGGGAATTCTTTGGCCATACCAATCCATTTTATACATACACACCTATTTATAACAAAAAAATCATGAAGAAGTACAACCTAAAAAAAGGCTCAGCCAAACAATTTTTAATACCGCTCGCGGCGGGTATTGCGTTGATATTTTCGGCCTGCAAAAAGAACAGCTTTGTAAAGGCTAATGCTAATCAGCCAACTTCGGGCGGAAAGCTGAGTACCCACAACGTCGTTAATCCGGGGAATGCCGATGTAGCGTTCAACGCTTACAACAGTGCCTTTTTAGTAAATTCGGGAGGGCAAACGTTTTACAAAAAATCCATCAGTGACGGTACGGCTGATGGTACCTGGGTTGCATCGCTGGATATCCTTGTGGCCGAAGATGCATATGAACGTACAGGCAGCGCGGCGCATAAAACACTGGTTAATAACCTTTGTACCACCTGGCTCCAAAACACTCCAGTACCGTGGACCTGGGACGGCTGGAACGATGACATCGGCTGGTTTTCGCTGGCGCTGGTCCGTGGTTACCAGATCACTGGCAACTCCAACTTTTTAACCCAGGCCAAATACGGCTTTGACATGGCTTTCGCCCGTGGCTGGGATACCCAATACAACGGAGGCGGCATATGGGAGCAGCAACCTGATATGACCCCGGCCGGCGACCCCATCAATAAACAATCGCTATCCAATAACAGCCTCGGAAAAGTGGCCTGCTACATTTACCAAAGCACACATGATCAAAACTATCTGAATAAAGCCATACAGATTTACGATTGGGTTTGGCACCATATTTATAACTCTACAACCGGCCAAATCTATGCAGGAATAGATCGAAACAACGTGGTTGATACAGGTTCGGCAGTGTATAACCAAGGCACATTTGTTGATTTTGCCAATTTACTTTATCAAATAACGGGCAACGTGAATTACTATAATGATGCCAAACGATCAATTGATTATGTAAAAAACAACATGACCACCAACGGCATAATCACTAACAACGCTGGCTATTTAAATACATGGGGGGATGAATTTGCACGCGGTTTGGGCCATTTTGTAAGAGATAACCGCATGTGGAGCACCTACTACTCATGGATGGTACAAAACGCTAACGCCATCTGGGCCAACCGCTGTACCGATTACAACATAACCTGGAATGGCTGGAACCAGGCAACCCCTAGCGATAATACTTTAACAACAAGTAAATTTGCCAGTGCGGTTGCATGGTTACAATACACTCCCGGTGCACAGCCAGACGATATTGCCGGTACGCATTACATAGTAAGCAATCAAAATGGCGTAGCTGTTGATAACAACAATACCACTACCAACGGCGCAGGCGTAGTGCAATGGGGATTAAATCATGGACAAAACCAAAAATGGAATTTCACGCAGAATGAGGATAGTTCATGGAATATCGTAAGCCAGGCAAGCTGGCTGGCATTGGATGTTCCGGGCGGCGCTACGACAAATGGATTACAGCTTGATCAATGGACACCAACGCGTGCCAATAACCAGCGCTGGTGGGTTGATAAACAAGCCGACGGCACGTACAAAATATGGAGCCAGGCAACAAGTGGCGCTTTGGATAATTCAAGCTCATCAGTAAATGGTTATAAACTTGTACAATGGGGCTGGAATGGCGGCGATCCTCAACGCTGGCTATTGCAGTAGAATACCCTAACATAAAAAAATGGCACGTACAGATTGTTGTACGTACCATTCTTTTGGAGGCTATTTTCTTGTAAAGACCCATCTGATGCGCCGTTATACATAAAGTCAAACGTTTCAGCGGCTACTCAGGCCAACTAATCAATAACCTGCCATCTTTTAACAATATACCTGTAGCTTTTAAATTTGCCATTACGTTTAACCTCGCCTTTATTTTTATTCCATAACAGGTTTATGGTATTATAAGCGCCATTTTCATAGTTAAAGGTAACGCCGTCATCCTCAAATAAAGTAGTTTTAGTTGCATTGCCGTACACGTAGCAGGTTATTTCAAATTTGGTATCAGGTGCAACAAACTCAACAGGCTTTGCAAGTGGTAAAATAGTGCCGGCCTTAATAAATATAGGCAGTTGGGTAAAGCTTGGTTTTATGGTATAATATTTACCGCCATCGTATTTTTGGTTAGTATTGTAATCATACCAGGTACCTTCAGGTAAATATACTTTACGCTCATCCATTTTTTCGGTTAAGGGCGCTGCCAGGATATCATTACCTATCATATACTCGTCTGACAAATTAAAAGTGTTTTTATCCTGCGGATAATCCATTACCAAAGCCCTGAATGGCGGGATGCCTTTAAAATGATAATCAGCAAAGGCATTGTATAAGTATGGGATAAGGCTCATTCTAAAATTCAGCAACTTGCGGATATCGGCTTCTACTTCTTTCGCATTATCCATCAGTTCCCCTTTATTATTTTTTTCTTTGTTGATCTGCAACCATGGTGGATTTTGCAGGTACCATGAATTATATAATGTTTGGGCCGATAGTACCGCCGTTTGGCTGCGGCGCATAAAATCTTTAACTGAGTTTGATTCCCGTACCTCCGGCGACCAGATCATGCCCGCAAAACCCGAATTAAGGATCATGCGAATATATTCGTCATGCAGGTAAGTGTCACTGTACAACGCAGCAGGATATGATGAGGCAAAAGCATTTGAAGCCCTTACGTCGAGATATGTTCGCCGGTTCAGCTTTTTATAAATACCGTATATTGTTTTCTGATAAAGCAAGCCAAAAAGTTGGTGCATCTGTTCGCCATCAATTCCTGAAGGAAATTGACTAAGCTCAGGAAAGCTCCAAGCACCACTGCCAAAAGCAATGTTTGAATTATCGCACTCATCCATTTTAAAGCCCGATATACCCTCATTTACAAACGTTTGTTGATGATAATTAGCAAATATGTTACTTGCCGCTGTATCCGCAAAATCAGGTACAAGACCGTTCCATACCAGGTAATTGCCGGCCTTACTTTGCAAAGGTTGATACAAAGGTGATTTAGGCGATACAAAAGCGTGTTCCCACAAATTGAGATGAAACCCTTTGTTCTTCATCGAATCGATAAACTTATCGGGTGTTGGAAAAAAGCTCTTGTTCCACACATAAGAACATGAATAGGAAGCAGTTTGCCAGCGTGGCTCCAACCCCAAAACATCGCATGGAATATGGTTATCACGAAAATAAGCCGCCATTTTATCTACCTGGTATTGATTAAAATCGGCCTTAACGCGATATTTTACACCAAGCCCCCAAATAGCGGGGAGTGCTCCGCCGCCTGAGAAAAGGTTATAACGCTGCATAGCTGTTTTAAGGTCTGCCCCTTCAAAAACAAATACCTCTATCCCTTTAGCTCCTGGGATATCTGCTATTACATGACCAGAGGCCCTGGTGTTGTTACTATACAACTCCTCAACCGAATTACCACCGTTGGTATCTTTAGCTTCGCTAATGTTTTTATTGTTTTTTTCGGTGTTTCCACAATAAAACGTGGTATAACGTGATGTATTGATCAAAATACCATAACCTTTGTTTGATACATAAAAGGTTGTTGGTCCGTGAGTATAACCAAGGTCATTTAGCGGATTATCATTAACTACGGGCCTCTTTTTTAAACCACGCTGATTAAATGAACCTATCTGCATGCCAAACCCATACAATTGCTCGGTATCATCTAACGGAATTTCGACTATAACGCCTCTGTTATTTACGTTAACTTTAATATCATTAATATCAAAAGGCAGCTTTCCGGCAGGCAGTTCACTCAAGGCCCCGTTAACAGGTAATTCGCTGCAAAAACTGTAGGGCGTAAACTTATCAGCAATCCCAACCGAAATCTTTTTTACGCCCGGTGCCGATTGTGTTATTTGGCTATGGGCATTTAAAACAACAAACTGACAAAAAACAAATAGGGCAATGATACAGGTAAGGGATCTTTTCATGTTTGGTTAGCGATGTAATGTTCAAAGTTAACATCGTCAACTTTAGCTGCACACTTTAATTGAACATAATTTGTGCATTTCAAAATAAATAACCAATATTTACCTTTAGTATTAAACTTTATCATGCTTTTTATACTTCTTTTAGCGCCAGGTGCAGCATACCGTCCGTATATTTTTAAAAATCAATTTAGCTGGTATCTGAACAATGGGCAATAATTTATCAAACCAGTGCCCCAATTGTGGTGCTGGATTACAGGCGGCAAGCAATACATTTAAGTGCCCCTACTGCGGCAGCACCTTTAATCCAAATTCAACTACTCCAAAAAACAATCAGTCTTCAACGGGGCTCCCGTATTATGATGATGCCGACACCCCAAAAAGGTCCTATGATCCATTAAGCAATACAGAAGGGCTGACCACATCTGCAGCGCAAAAAAAAACATCCGGTGTCGCGCCCGCATTGTTTTTATTGGCAGTTTTGGTGATATTGATAAGTATAGTGGTTGCAATTCAACACGAGGGTACCGGCTATTCATCCGCTACCGATTCGGTAACTATGGATACCACTTCCCAACCTGCCAAAACTGATAGTATAAAGCAAGATAGCAGCTCACCTAACGCTGATATCATCAAACAGCTATCATTAATAAAGGTAGACAGCTTAACCTTCAGGAAACTATATAAGGCGGCACGCAAAAAGCACGATCAGTTTTCTGGCAGCACGTTCATTTATGATAAATCTTCGCCGCAATATGTAAACTACAATGCAACTTATGCCTATATCGATAAAATTAGCCAGGGGAGTACGCTTCGTTTCTGTATTCAATACACTGCAAGCGAATGGTTATTTATAAAAAAAATAACCTTTAATGCCGACGGCGAAAACTATGATTACGAGCCTGAATTTAAAACAGATAGTGGCAATGGCGAAATCTGGGAATGGAGCGACGAATCTGTTAGCGATGATTATCTCTCCATGCTGGCTAAAGTAGCCACGTCAAAAAAAGTCCAGGCGAGGTACGATGGCACTAAATATTACAAAGTGGTTAGTATTACTCCAGTGCAAAAAGCGGCGCTTAAAAAACAACTTCAAATTTATAAAGGCTTGCTTTTAGGTTACAACAAGTAATTTTATTGTGTCCTTTTTGTTCTATAAAAAAAGAGATGCCACAATCAACGGCATCTCTTTTTTATCCCTTTAGGTATAATTACCTCACCAATTTATCAAAAAGTTCATTGATTTTAGCGTTACGAAGGGCCTTTTCATCAGCCAGTTCACCTGCTTGAATAAAACCGCCATTAAGCCGGTCAAATTTTTCATCGAGTTTAGCCGATTGTTGTTTTAATGAAATTGCCGTAGCGCGATATTTTCCTTTAGTACCTTCGTTAAATTGATCGCCATTCATCACAGCCTCTAACTGTAATGTATTGAGATATAATAGCCTTATTTCGGCCATTAAACGGTAATGTTCAAACTCCTGCAGGTTTTTCTGTGGTTTGAGCTTATTCAATATTGATAGTGCGCTACGCGTACTATCAACAAGATTATCAAGCGATAAATTGGTTTTTCCTTTTACTTTGCCGAACATAACAGGATATGGCGCTGTAAACAGAGCCTTTTTAAACAGATCGGCATCTGCCGGGTTAAAACCATAATTAGTTTTACAATAGCTGCGGATAAATACAGAAATATCCAGCGGCTGATTACTCTTTACAGCCTCGGTATAGGCCGTTATGAGCAGGTTAAATGCGGATAAAGGATATACACGGCGAACCGGGTATAAGGCAACCGCATCATCATTTGAGTCAAAAACAGTTGAATACGCTCCGGATGTTGACCAAGACGTCATCACCACTCCCTGATAATGAAGAGACTTGATCTGCGGCACAAAATTCCGGATGTTCTCGAAATGGTTCGACCATTTTTCGATATAAAAGTTATCCGGTTCACTGCGGATAGCGGGAGCGCCCCATACTTCATAACCACTGGCCAGTAATTTGCTGCGGTCGCCGAAAAGATTGGGGTCCCAGCCGTAGTTCCAGTCAACAAAAACGGTTCCTTTAGGCAACAGGTGAATGTAATCAGGGTATTTAAGTGCTATATCGGCCCATACTACCGGCTTTTTGCCTAAGCTATTTACAATATCACAGATAAGTTTGATATGATCAAAGTACAAACGTGAAAGCCCAACTTCGGCAGCTTTTTTCTTACATTTTTCGCAATGACCAAGTAAAAAAGTTTCATCGCCGCCAATGTGTACATAAGGCGAATCATGCAGGCTGATCATGTCTTTAATGAGCTTTGTAAACAGTTCACGGTTAAGTTCGGGCTCACTTGGGCATACCTGCGAAAAATCTTTATCATCTTCCCTTAAAGCCGCATATTTATAATGTCTTAGTATATACTCAACATGACCGAAAGTTTGCTGCAGCGGGATAACATCGATATGCAAGCCATCGCAATATTTTATAAAATCCTTTACTTCGGCTCGTGAATAAGCGTATTTGTTAGATATAACGGTTTCACCGTTGTACGGAAACGAACCCTCCCACTCCATGATCAGCGTATTGATACCCTGGTTATGCAGTTTTAGCGCCAGCTGTTTTAACGCCGGCATGGTCATTACTTGTATCCGCAGATCAACATGAAAGGCTTTTACTTTCAGGTTGTCCTGCCCGTAAACATTTATGATTACGGCACAAAATAAAACTACTAATAGTAAACAACGTTTTGCAAAATTCAGATAGTTGGCGTGAGGCTTTTTCATTTTTAAAATTTAAACGTGTACGTACACGAAAACGAATTTATTTTGTTATTTTGTATTTTCCAAATATTTAGGCCAATAAAATTATGATTACTCACTTCACGCTGGTTCATCCCCCCTCTCATGACCTATCTCAATTCACAAATTATATAACCTGCGCCCACAAAATGGCCAAATTTTATAATATAAGCCAGCATAACTGTTGCCAGGCATAAACAGCAGCAATGAGCCAACATTATACAATTAATAAAAAAATATTTTTTTGATATTTAAAAATTACTATAATTGCACCGTGTACGTACACGATATAAACCATGACAAAACCAAAAACATTAATCCCAATGCTCCTGCTTTGCGCAATGTTCTTTGCTTTTGGTTTTGTTACCTGGGTAAATGCCATCCTTATCCCTTTTTTTAAAACCGCATTTGAACTGGATCATTTTACATCTTATCTTGTTGCATTCGCCTTTTATATCTCATACCTGGTCATTTCGCTGCCTGCTGCATATTTGCTCAAAAGGCGCGGCTTTAAAACCGGTATGAGCCTTGGTTTCCTGATAATGGCAACAGGCACCATGCTGTTTGTCCCGGCAGCTTATTTCAAACAATACGCAGTTTTCTTGCTTGCATTGCTGGTAATAGGAACAGGGCTTGCTATTGTGCAAACTGCAGTGAATCCATACGTCACACTTTTAGGAAAACAGGAACACGCCGCACGTCGTATCAGCATTATGGGTATCTGCAACAAGGTTGCCGGTATCATTGCCCCGGTTTTCTTAGGATCATTTATCTTCCTGAATAAAGATCAGCAGTTTATTAATGCGCTGCACCACATGCAGCCAGTTGCAAAAGAAATATTCCTTACCGGCTTCATTCGTCGGGTTATACCTCCGTATATCGTGGTTTCATTAGTGCTTGCTGCATTGGGAGCCCTTGTGAGGCTTCCTATTTTGCCTGAAATTGAGGTACAACAGCAGGACGACCAGCCTTCGGCACCTCAAAAAATAATTCATTACCCGCATTTAATATTGGGGGCACTTGCTATATTTTTTCATGTAGGCTCGCAGGTTGTAGCTATCGATACTGTGATCAGTTATACCCGCGATATGGGTTTACCGATGGAAAAAGCCCGTTACTTCCCCTCTGCTGTTTTATTCATGACTATTTGCGGATACTTTTTAGGTATTGTATTTGTGCCCTGGAAATTTTCGCAGCTAACGGCTTTGCGCATTTGCAGTTCGTTAGGGCTATCGCTATCTGTACTTGTTTTATTTTGCCGTATGCAGTTCTCACTTTGGGGGCACACATTAAGCGTATCGGTTATATTTTTAACCATGCTGGGACTGGCAAATTCCATGATATGGGCTTGTATATGGCCACTATCGCTTGATAGACTGGGTAACAAAGTACGGGTTGGTAGCTCGCTGCTGATCATGGGGTTATGCGGCAACGCGATAATGCCATTAATTTACGGTTACCTGGCCGATCATATTGGCCTGCAGAACGCTTACGTTATATTACTGCCCTGTTATGCATACCTGGTATTTTTTGCTATAAGGGGTTATAAACTGAATACATGGAAACTGAGGAACAACTAATGTCACCTTTTTTAAAAATAAGCAACGCGCAAATCGTAACGCCCAATGGTATTTATCCCAATGGCACTTTGATAGCCGAAAACGGCAAGATCAAAGCCATTGAAAACGGCCCGGCCGACTTTGCCTGTGATAATGAAATTGATGCCGGCGGCAACATTTTATGCCCTGGTTTTATTGATATCCATGTGCATGGCGGGGGCGGCTTTGATTTTATGGATAACAGCGTGGATGCTTATTTAAAGATAGCCCAGATGCATGCCCGCTTTGGCACTACCGCCATGGCACCTACCAGTCTTAGCTCAAGCTTTTCCGATTTAGAAAAAACTTTGCAGTGTTATGAATCTGCGTCAAAACTAAACCGTAAAGGGGCAGAATTTATCGGGTTTCATATCGAAGGGCCATACGTATCTATGGAGCAAAAAGGAGCTCAAAACCCACTTTACATCAAAGATCCCGATCCGGCAGAGTACAGGGATATTATTGAAAGATTTCCTTTTGTAAAACGCTGGAGTGCAGCGCCGGAGTTGTCGGGAGCAATGGATTTTGGCAAATACCTGAAAAGCAAAAATGTACTGCCGGCCATAGCACATACAGATGCAACATTTGAGGATGTTATTGAAGCTTTTGATAATGGCTTTACACACGTAACGCATTTTTACAGCTGCATGTCAACTGTATTCAGGAAAGATGCTTACCGCTATGCGGGCTCTGTTGAGGCTACTTATTTTTTGGATAACATGACCGTAGAGATCATTGCCGACGGGATCCACCTTCCTCCTGCCCTGCTTAAATTGGTTTGCAAGCTTAAGGGATACGATAACATAGCATTGATCACAGACGCTATGCGCGCAGCAGGTTTGCCCCCGGGCGAAAGCTACCTCGGCACCCTTGATGATAATTTTAAAGTTATTGTAGAAGATGATGTAGCCAAGCTACCCGACCGCTCTGCATTTGCCGGCAGCGTGGTCACCTGCGATAAGCTGGTTAAAAATATGGTAAAACTTGCTGAAGTACCGTTGGTTGAGGCAATTAAAATGATGACTATAAATCCTGCCAAAATAATGGGTGCTGATGAGCAAAAAGGCTCGTTGACGGTTGGAAAAGATGCCGACCTGGTGTTGATGACCGACGATTTTAATGTACTGCAAACCATTGTTAAAGGACAAACTATTTACAAAGCCTAACACATCAATACTAAAATGACAACTAAATATCAAAACCTAAATGTTATCACTTTAGCCGACAGGCAAGCGCTTGGCACCAAAGCAGCTGCCGATGCAGCTGTAACCATAAAAAAGCTATTGAGCGAAAAAGAGCACATCAACATCATTTTTGCAGCGGCACCTTCACAATCGGCTTTTTTGGAGAGCCTTAAAAAAGATGTTACCATTCAATGGGAAAGGATTAATGCATTTCACATGGACGAATATCTTGATTTACCTGCCAGCGCCCCACAAAGCTTTGGAAACTTTTTAAAGGAGGCCATATTAGGCCATGTTAATTTCAGAAGCGTGAATTATATTAATGGTAATGCTGCAGATGTGGATGGGGAACGCAGGCGTTATGCGCAACTAATAAATGATAATCAACCTGATATAGTTTTTATGGGTATAGGCGAAAACACGCACCTTGCCTTCAATGAGCCGTTTCAGGCCGACTTTAATGATCCTGAAATCATAAAGATCGTTACGCTCGACCCGGTTTGCCGCCAGCAACAGGTTAACGACGGTTGTTTTCAGCAACTAAACGATGTGCCGGTAAAAGCGTTAACGCTCACCATCCCGGTTTTAACAGGTGCAGCACACTTATTTTGCATGGTTCCGGGTACCAATAAAGCCTGGGCTGTAGTAAAAACATTAAATGAGCCGGTATCTGTCGAATATCCGTCGACCATTTTGCGCGGCCATAATAATGCAGCTTTATATCTTGATACACAAAGCGCATCATTATTGTAGATTCAAAGCCCCCTTCGGTTACAACATAATTAATGATCTCCACAGAAACAGCGATACCCTTTTCTGAAACGGGCAGCAATGCGGCTACGTTAAGTATTCAGCATGCTTTATGGGGGTCTGTTCCGTTACAGGAATCCATGGTTAGCATAGCGTATGACGGGCATGGGATATGGCTGACATTTGATGTTTTTGATAAATTTCTGCAATCAAAAAAAAGGCATTTTAATGATGATGTTCACCATGATAACTGCGTTGAATTTTTTTTGCGTTTTCCGGGCGATATCAATTATTACAATTTTGAATTTAATTGTTTAGGCTCAATAAAAGCCGCTTGCGGGCCGGATAGGTATCGGCGGGAGTTTTTACCGGTAGAAGTATTAAAACGGGTGGATCAAAGCCTCCAGGTTTCTATCAGCAACCAAAATAACCAGGGATTGATCAATTGGAAAATAAAAGTACATATTCCCTTAAAAGCGTTTCATTTTAACAAACTTGCCTCGTTAAAAAACCTCACCTGCGAAGCCAATTTTACCAAATGCGGCGATATGCTTACACAACCCCATTATTTCTCCTGGGTTCATATCGATACACCCACGCCTGATTTTCATCGTCCTGAATTTTTTGGGCAGATACATTTTTCTTAACCAGCCGTTAGCTGCTTCCCTGTTTTTTAATCCTTCGGTATCGTCATTTTATGGTTTTTATTGGCTTAAAAACCTTGCACACGCTCTCTTCAAATCTTTTTTAGCCTTAATCGATAAATAAAACCCCAAAACATTTGGAAAATTATTAAAAACAAATAAATTTGTTTACGTGTACGTACACGTTTATTTTGTTACCGTTAACGTAACAATAATTCTGCTACCAGTTTCTGCCATTTTTAATCACAAATGAGTTAACATTTTTTAAAAACCCAAACAATTAGAGCTATGATGAAACTACGACCACCAATCAACATTTACTCTTCTGCCTTATCCGGGGATACCCGTTCCTGCTGTTGGGGCAAGATGACATTAAAGCTTATGATGCTTTTCCTGCTCATAGCAGGAGGGTTTCGGGCAAACGCGCAAAGCCACCTTGTTAACGGCAGGGTGATTGACAGCCTGACGCTTCAGGGCGTTAGCGGCGCAACTGTTAAAATCAAAAACACAACCAAAGGAACGGTTGCAAATCCCGATGGGTCATTTAAAATTGAAGTGGCCACAGGTGCTATACTGGAGATCTCGGCTGTAAACTATTATCCGGTGGAGATAAAAGCAAACCAGTCGGCAACGATGCAGATCATGATGACATCCATTAACAAAACACTGGCCGATGTTGTTGTTATTGGCTACGGCACAGCCAAACGATCTGACGTTACCGGTTCTGTATCTTCGGTACCTAAAGCACGTTTAGCAGAAATACCTGCCCCTAACGTATTGCAGGCCATGGAAGGCACGGTTGCCGGCGTTAATATAACCACAGGTACAAACGCCCCCGGAGAAAGCCCCAGCGTTGTTGTGCGCGGCGTAAATACCATTACGGGTAGTACCGATCCGCTGATAGTTATTGATGGCACTCCATTTCAGAGCCTATCATTGAATGATATCAATACCAATGACATAGCCTCCATAGATATATTAAAGGATGTATCGGCTACCGCCATTTATGGTACGCGCGGGGCCAATGGTGTATTATTGATCACAACCAAGCATGGTAAAACCGGCAAAGCCTCCATCTCACTCAGCAACTATGCCGGTCCGGAATATTTTGCACACAAAGTGAACCCCATGGGCCCAGCGGAGTACGTTCAGAAATATGCTGATTATAAACTGGAAGCCGGTATTACCAATAATTTACCTGTTCCCAACCAATACGAGCAGGAAAACTATGCTGCCGGTAAAACTACCAACTGGATAAAAGAGATATCGCAGCAAGGTTTTATTGAAGATCATAACCTGAGCATTACCGGCGGCGGCAAGGATGTGAAATACTTTGTATCGGGCGACTTTTTCCGTGAAAAGGGTTTACTAAAAGGCTTCCAGAATAAACGCGGAAGCATCCGTTCAAATATTGATGCAACCCTGGCAAGTTTTTTAACTGTTGGTGCTAACCTGTACATGACGCTCAATAACTTTGATGGTGGCCGCGTTAACCTGCAGCAGGCCATGCAAATGAGCCCTTATGGAAGGTTTAAAGATCCGGATGGTAATTACACGATCTTCCCGATGTCGGGCGATCTGGCTTTTCAAAGCCCCATGCTTGGGCTTACCACCACCAGGAACGACAGGCGCGAAAATTTCATAACCAATGTATACGCTGAAGTTAAACCGCTGGCAGGCTTAAAATATCGCATTAACGCAAGTTATAACTACCTCCCTACCCTTTACCAATACTATCAGGGCAGGTTGGCAGGTGATATCACCAACGGCTCCGCATCGGTAACTAATGGCGAGCGTAATAACTGGGTGGTTGAAAATATCCTCACATACGAGAAAAACTGGAATAAGCACCACATTGACTTTACCGGCCTTTACAGCGCCCAGCAAAACCGGGAATATTCATCAACCATCAATGCATCGGGTTTTATTAATGACGCTTTGCAGTTTGATGCATTGCAGGGTGCTTCTACCTTTTCTGCATCATCGTCATATATCAAAACTACCCTGGTATCGCAAATGGCAAGGATCAACTACAGCTACGATAGCCGTTATCTCATAACGGCCACAGCCCGCCGGGATGGTTACTCGGCCTTTGGCAGTAATACCAATAAATACGGTACATTTCCATCTGTAGCTGTAGCCTGGAACGTGAGTAACGAATCGTTCATGAAAAAGGCCGAATTTGTTGAAAGCCTTAAATTGCGCGGCTCGTATGGTTTATCAGGTAACCAATCGGCAGTTATACCTAACTCAACGGTAACCACATTTTCCACAACCAGTATTCCATCTAACGGTAAACCAACAACCGGCATTGTTGCTGATATCCTGGGCAACAGCGACCTTAAATGGGAAAGTACTTATGGCGCAAACCTGGGTATTGATTTCAGTCTTTTTAAAGGACGTGTTAGCGGTACAATTGAAGGATATAAAACCACCACTAAAAATCTGGTGCTTTACCGCCAGCTACCGGCCGCCACGGGCTACCTCAACATTGTATCAAACGTAGGAAAGGTTGGTAATAAAGGCATCGAGGTTACCCTTCGTACCCAAAACATCATCAGCGGTGCTTTTAGATGGGAAACCAATTTTAACTTCGCTGCCAACTCCAATAAGATCCTTGACCTGTATGGCGATAAAAAAGATGACCTCGGCAACCGATTATTTATAGGTAAACCTATTTACGTTATTTATGATTATAAGCAGGTTGGTGTATGGAAGGTTGGCGAAGACCCTTCAAAGCAAGACCCTACCGCCATCCCCGGCGATCTGAAATTTGCCGATCTGGATCATAATGGCTCTATTACATCAGATGGTAAAGATCAAACTATCCTTGGTCAGTCAACGCCAAAATGGACAGGGGGCGTTACCAGTGCCTGGCATTACAAAAACTTTCACCTGAGCATGTTTATACAAACGGTGCAGGGCGTTACCAAATACAACCAGCTAACCAATTTTGTAGATTATGGTGGCAGGCAAAATGTTGTAAGTGGTCTTGGCTACTGGACGCCGACAAACCAAAGCGATGTCAGGCCATCCATTAACTATGTAAACTACCTTAATTACGGGTACCCTCAAAAGGCAAGCTTTACGCGTATTAAAGATGCAACTTTCAGTTATACCATGCCTAATTCGCTGGCCGATAAGTTGAAACTAAGCTCACTTACCCTGTATGTAACCGGCCGCAACCTGGCAACCTTTACCAACTGGTTTGGCTGGGACCCCGAATCTAACTACGCTGCAACCGGCGATACCGGCGGCAATTATCCTTTGGTACGAACATTTATTATTGGCGCAAACATCACATTGAAATAAGCATATGAAAAAATATATCAAACTGCTAACGGTGCTGCTCGCCATTGCTGCGATGCTTAATTCCTGTAAAAAAGATTTTTTAAAGGAAACCGTTTATTCCAAATTTACCCCTGCCGCACTTAAAGATTCACTTGCATTTGAGGCCGGAATAGTGGGTTTACAATACACTTACAACCTATGGAACAACCAAAACGAAAACCAAAACGGCAACCAGGGCTTTTTATGTGTATGGCAAATGGGTACCGATGTAGCCTACAACAAAGCTATCGACGATCTGGACCCCATGTCAATCCCCTATACTAACTATGAAAAGCTAACCTCAAGGGATGTATCAATTGATTTTGTTTGGAGATGGTGCTACCTGCTCATTAATAATGCTAATAACATAACAACAAACCTTGATCAGCCCGGATTAACGCTATCGGCCGGTTTTAAAAACAGGGTTAAAGGGCAAGCATTGTTTTACCGCGGATTAGCTTATAATTACCTGGCCACTTTGTTTGGTGGGGTGCCTATTATCACCGCGCCCCTTACCGCGCCCAAAACTGATTTTAAGCGGGCAACGCTTGATGATGTAAACAAGCTTATTGTAGATGACCTTACTTTTGCAAGAGACAATGCGCCAACGGTTGACCAATTGGCTGTGCCATCAACTCCTCATAAAGCTATGGCCTCACAATTGCTGGCCGAAGTTTACCTGCGAATGGGCAAAAACGCCGAAGCTGAAACCGAATGTAACGCCGTTATCAACAGCGGTTATTTCAGCCTGGTCAGGAACCGTTATGGCGTACATGCCAACCAGCCGGGTGATGCTTTTGCCGATATGTTCATTTTTGGCAATCAGCGCCGCAACCAGGGCAATACTGAAGCTATCTGGGTTCAGGAAACAGAAAACCCAGCCTCGGTACCCAATGGTGCCGGGCCTGATATAGACAGTAAGTTTCCGGGATATCACTTTACCGGCTCGCAGCACCGCAGAGCCTGGGGCAGCCGTTACTATAATGAGCCCGGCATGATCATTGGCGATAGTTTAGGCGGCCGCGGTATCAGCCGTATGGCTTTAACTTATTTTGTGCTCAATTTGTACGACAAGAATGACATGCGCAATTCGCAGTACAATTTACGCCGCAAATATTATTATAATGATCCGTCAAGCCCGTTATATGGCAAATTGGCCGCGGGGCCCGGCATTGATACCAACCGTAATATTGTACCCAAAACCAACAAGTGGGACCAATTTGACCCCAACGATGACTTTGGCAGCAGCATGATCAAGGATATGATCATTATGCGTTTGGGCGAAACTTATTTACTTAAGGCAGAGGCTCAATTTAAACAAGGTAACACGGCAGGCGCTGCCACAAGTATCAACATACTGCGCGACAGGGCCCACGCCCCAATAGTAAATGCAGGGCAAATTACCATGGACTTTATTTTGGATGAGCGCGTACGCGAGCTGGTGGCCGAAGAGAACCGCCGCATGACACTGATGCGTACCAAAACATTGGTTGAGCGGGTTAAAAACCGTGGCCAGAAAATCACCGGCGTATCTGATAAATATTTGTTGCTGCCTATACCTCAATCAGAAATAGACCTGAATAAGGATGCACAACTAACACAAAACCCAGGCTATTGATCCGGGTGATATCAATACCCCTAAAAGGCCGGTAACAACAGTTCCCGGCCTTTTAATTTTTATAGTAATGGAAGTTTTCTTTGGTAATGATATCTATTGGCATGTAGTTGGTGCGCTCTGCATCGCCTAAGCCAAAAAGATGTTTATAAAGCGCCATAATACCCAGGTAGCCCTGCTCTTTGGGACGCTGGCTGATAATAAATGAAATGGATTCATTTTCGAGACAGCGGATATTTTCCTCAATAAAGTCGTAACCGATCAGTATCAATTTTTGCGGATGATCTGCCAGTACGCGCGCTACCACATTTACCCGGGAGTTAGTGACAAATAATACCCGTGCCCTTGGAGCCGAAACCAGCGCTTTACTGAGCTGCTTTTTAACCGATTGGATATCGGTATGGTTGATATTAAGTGTGAGTATGGTATTAGCAATGCTATGTTCTTCAAAGTATCTGCGAAAACCCTGCTCTTTGCGCAACAAATGGTGATCGAGCTCAAGCTCAGTTGAAATGTTGACTATAAATATATCATCAGCTTCGCGGGCCATCATACTGATGATCTGCGCTGCAAGGCGGCCGCTTTGGAACAGATCGGGACCTATATAACTTAAGCTCTCCTGCCTCGGCAGATCTGAGTTGATAAAAACAAAGGGAATGTTGCCCTCGCTTAGCTTCTTGGTAAGCATAAGCGATTCTTCGATAAACGACGGAGCCAGCAATACGCCCTGAACATCTGCAGCCAGAACTTGTTCACCGGCATCGGCAAAACTATTTTTTGAATCCGAATCGTAAAAAAAATGGATGACGCTTATGCCAAACTGTTTTAACTCATCCACCGCCTGCGTAATACCGGCCAGCGGGTATGACCAGTAATTGGTTTCGCTGGATGTTTTGGGAATGAGCACGCCAATATTTACCTGGTTGCGACGCGCCAAAAGACTGGCCATTTTATTGGGCCTGAAATTTAGTTCTTCGATGATGGCATTGACCTTTTTGCGGGTTTCATCTGATACGCCCTTGCGGTTATGGATTACCCTGTCAACCGTACCAATTGAAACGTTAGCGAGCCGGGCAATTTCCTTAACACCCGTTGGGTTTGAGTTACTTTCTTTCATGTTCAGGCACCAAATATACAGACGAATTTATTTATTCGATCTTCTTTTCAAAATGCTTGTGTTGTTTTTACACAAAGCTTCACAAAAGTAAATAAATCTTAACGTGTACGTACACGTTAAGATTTATTTTAGTTAAATTGCAGAGTAATTATTTCCAAAACATAAAACACCTATTATCCAAGCACATTAATGAACCCAGTAAAAGACCGTCTGCAATCGTTAGATGTTTTTCGTGGCCTCACCATTGCGGCAATGATCATTGTTAATACTCCCGGCGACCATGACCACGTTTTTGGCCCATTAAAGCATTCCGAATGGAACGGCTGTACCCCTACCGACCTGGTATTTCCCTGCTTTATTTTCATGATGGGTATTTCAATTGTTTTTGCGCTTCAATCAAAAAGAAGCGATCCTGAAAAACGCAGGAGTATTGTTCTTAAATCGTTAAAAAGAATGGTTTTATTGATCCTTATTGGATGGGGAATCCAGTTGGTATATCATTTTGACTTTAACACATTGCGTTTTCCCGGGGTATTACCACGATTAGGTGTTGTATATTTTTTATCGGCAATAATCTATCTATATGTCCCGCAAAAAGGCTGGAAATACATTTTTGGAGCAATTTTAATTGGATATTATGTCACGATATGTCTTATCCCCTTGCAAGGTTCTAATGCAGTGACGCCAACACACAACATCGCAGCAGTTATCGACCGGTTCTTTTTTTCTGAAAACCACCTTGCCAAATTTGCTTATACTGATCCTTGCGGCATATTGGGCACCCTGCCTGCTGTTTGTTCAGCTATGATCGGGTTATATGCCGGTACAATATTAAAAGAGGCAAAATTATCAGCAAACAATAAATTCGGCAGCATTGCCGTACTGGGATCCTTATTCATTGTAGCCGGGCTATTGTTCAACCTTATATTCCCTCTAAACAAACCGCTTTGGTCAAGCTCCTACGTATTATTTGCAGGCGGGATCTGTATGGTGGTCTTTGCCCTTTGTTATCTGCTCATTGATATCAAAAAGGTTAAAATGCCATATTGGTTATTTTCGGTATTTGGCGTTAATGCTATTGCCTCCTACGTTTTATCCGAAGTGTTATCTAAGCCTTTAAGTTTGATACATGTCACAACCGCTCAGGGTAAAAGCTCGGGCATGCATATTATTAACGATCTGTTTTTTAAAAATATCATAAGCCCGCAATGGGCATCGTTAGCTACGGCTTTAGTATTTACGCTGTTGGTTTGGCTTCCGATGTTTGCATTTTATAAGAAGAAGGTAATCGTGAAAATTTAGTCATTATGTTAAGTATAAACTTTACGAGCATACCTTTTTGATCGGAATTATGATATTTCACCATTTCTGCTCCACCATCCACTATGGCGTGTCATAGAGAAGATTTTGTTAATATCGTACCTTTGTACTGCTAAATTTTCGTGTACAGATCATGTTTCACGTTAATTGTTATAAATAAATAGTCAATGAAAACTTTAACAGAATTTAAAGCATCATTAAATTCAGCACAGCCTGTTAGCGGGTTATCCGCTCAGTTAAAAAGCCTTTGGTATGACGGTAAAGGTGATTGGCACCAGGCACATGCTCAGGTTGATCATCTGAACGACCTTGCTTCGGCATGGGTACACGCGTATCTGCACCGTAAGGAAGGAGATATTTGGAATGCCGATTATTGGTATGGCAAGGCAAAACAAATTCGCCCGAACATATCTTTAGAGCAGGAATGGGAACAATTGGTGTTACAGTTTCTTTAACCTAATAATTCGATTATAAAGGCAATTACTCATCAATAAGGATCAACAAATTTTATATTTCAAAGCATTTACCGATAAACCTGCATTTATCTTAAATCATATAGCTAATTATTTTCGGCTATCAGATAAAAGCTGTTTATTGCTAACTTATTAATATCATTAATATCAAAAAATGAACAGGCTTTTAAATCCTGTTCATTTTTTGATATTAGGAGAGGTAAAAGCTAAACTTTGGCTTTTACTATTGCGTGCGTTTTACTTCTGCAATTAGTGACGGAGATCAACCAATACAGCTTTACCTTCCTGCACCTTGTAGCTTTTCTTCATATTCATATAACTCACTATTACCTTCAAGTTATTTTTTGCCCCACGGATAACTTTCAGATCAAAGACCGTCCCGAATGCATGAATATTGTTCAGGCTCACTTCCGGCCAATCCTTTGGTAACCTCGGTGTACATTGAAAACTGTTAAACCCCGACGGACGAATACCAAAAAGACCTTCGATGAAAATACGGCAGTATAAACCGCTTTCGGCCGAAAGATGCCGCTGGTTCCCTTCCGGATAAGCTTCAACCGGGTATGGAACATGCTCGCCTAAAAGGCGGCGGCGCGAATAATACTTTAAAAACCTGATGGCCTTTTCTGTTGCGCCTGCCTGCAGCACCCCACGAAGTGCGTACAAGGTAGACCGGTCCCAAAAAGTTTCTGTACCGGCCTGGGTAGCCAGCCCATCGGCAGTCCAGAGCTGCGGAGAGAATAGTGCATTTATGGTACCACTGCTACGATCATAAATACCCATGGTTAACGGTACACAGATCCAGGAACGCAACACAGTATTGGTTTCATAATACCGATAGGTATGAAATCCTGCTATATCCGCACCAAAGTATTTTTCGATGGCTGCTTTAAGCAGCGCTGCCCGCTTTATGTATTGATCGGACTCACTTTTGGGCAAATGCAGCTGCCCGCTCAGAAACGATGCCGAAATCAAGGCATCATAATATAAGGAATTGGTAGACAGGTTGGCTTTACCTGCCGGAAACCGCCCTTCAAGCTCGTCACTTTGCGATTCCACAACACCCTGCTTGTTGATATGCCTGCGGTTATACTCCAGGCACCATGAAATCAGCGGCCAAAGTACCTTTGCCGAGTCTGCATTTCCCAATGTAAGCGCATACCGCGAAGCACCGTAAGCAATCATAGCCTGGTCGCCCCTATCGCCCGCGCCTTTCCAAACGGTATCGCCTTCGGCCACTATCGAACTTGGAAGCGGTTTATAGTCGGGGTTCATATAACTTGCAAACAACCTGTAAGCATTCATGGCAGATAGTTTACCGAGCCTATCGCCCGAAAAAGCAAAATAAGGATTAACATATTCTGCCTGGTCATTGGCCCAGATGGCTGCGTAATAAGATAATCCGCCCGGGCCATGCATATACCCTCCTTTTGTCTTAAAAATGCTTTCCGTAGCCCTGATCTTGGCAAAAGCAAACATCGCATTCAAAACACTGTCGGGAGTTTTGAGCTGCAATGGGGCTTCAATTTCATCAATACGATGCTGCCGGGCCTGCTCTTCCAAAGCGGGTATGATAGGTTGCACCGATTGTGGATGATCAGTTGCCAGGTAACCAATGGCAAAGGTATACGATTGGCTGGGCTGCAATATTTTGCGGCCATCATTTACAGATTGTGCAATGACGGTATGTGGTGCGCCTTTACTTTGAAGTGTATCTGTTGTTACTTCGCGCTTCAAGTGTTCCATAACTACCGTTACCGGTTTACCGCTTACATTGGTAAACTTATAAGTTTCAATAGCCATAGGTTTTTCTGTTGATGGGAATAAACTATGTTCTATCTTAACCTGCTTTAACCTATCTGTACGATAGGTGATGCGCATAATGCCATGCTGATTGATGCTGGCGGCCGGTAAATCTGTACCGCCCTTTGCAGGGTCGGGCCACAGCAACTCACCCTCAACATACATTCGCGGCAAGGCATTATCATCAAACGTGTAGGCAATATGGCTCCGTGTGTCATCGGGCAGCATCCGGAATGTTGGGAAAACAACAGTGCGTGACAAATGGCACAAACCTGCTGTATCAACGTTGTAGGATACCCATAAAGACACCTTTTCGCCCGACATTTCGATATGATCTGCATGAGGCAGACGGCCATTAATATTCCAGGTAATACTACCGTCTGGCTGCAAAGCCCATCTGTCCTGTTGTTGTGGCAGAGCTAATTGCTGGGCTGAGACTAAGCCCTGCTGTGCAAAAAATATAATTAAAGCGGAGTAAAATTGGCGCAAGTAAGAATTCATTAAATATGATTAGATAAGGATGTTATTGATTGTTGTTATTTAACGCTGATTTTTACCTGTTGCCCCGGTTTAACTATAACCTCCGCAAAAGAAACCTGCTTTCCCCAATTGTCCGTTAAATGCCCAAGGGACACTTGCTTATCATTTACAAAAGCATGCTTATAAATACCGTAAAACATCGCTTTCCATTTAAGCTGCTGTTTCCCGCCGTTATTCAGAGAAGATTGCCGGGTATTTTGATGACTAACATTGATCACGGTACCCAGCAGTGGTAAATTACTGATTGCCGCATTACCGTTATCCGTTGCCTTATAAATAGTACTGATGCTTTGCGAACGGGCATCAGGCGTTATCCCCATCAAACCCTGTACAATGCCTTCAATAACACCAAAGGAAACTTCCGGGTATTCCCTTCTGGCAGTGCTTTTATCAGACAAATAGAGTATATAATCGCGGGCCTTTCCCCATGAATTGTTGTTATAAAATATCAAAGGCAGGTAGGATGTATTTTCCACATTCCAGGTTTTGGAGCTTAGGTGCCCTAACGTTTGCCTGATACGTTTACTGTCTTTCAGGGCATCAAACCAAAGCAAAAAGGTTTCGCCCTCGTCCCTGCCAAAGTGATGATCATTGCTGTAATAGGTAAAATATAAGTTCTCTTTCGCATCCCACCAGTCGGCCTCTAAACGATGCCTGTATTTTTCGGCTTTTAGTGCATATATTGATGCTTCGGGCTTATCACCTTTACTGGCCAGTATAGCCGAATAAGTTAACAATCCCCGGTAAAGTGCAGCTACCAGGTCGGCGCCGGTTTTAAGATTGGGCACCCCTTCCGAATAGGATGGTAAACCACGGCAGCGATGAAAAGAGTCGCTTTCGTTAAAAGGCACAGGTGCATTGGGGTGAGCCGGCCTGTTTAACATAGAGTCGGCAGCAAGCACCCAGGTATCTATATAATCCTTGACGGTTTTTTCCTGAAACTGAACAAACACCGGGTCATTGATATAATATTTATTGCCTGTCCACAAATAAAGCCGCCAACTGGCATACAGCACATCAAAATTTGCCGGAAGATTGTACCAAAATTCCTGGTCATTCCTGTAATCCTCAGGAGCAGGCTTACCTGCTTTGTTCATCTCCCAATAAGAACACCAGTTTTTTGACGCTGATATATTACGCGCAAATAAAGTGAGCATATTGTGATTTTCACGTTGTAATCCTAATATCTCCGCACCTATGCTTTGGTGTGATACATCGCGCATACAAAAAGCATCACGCGGCGGCAATGCCGATTCATACCAGGGACCTACCGGATCTGCAGGGTGCCCTTTATAATGAAGGGCCATGCTCTTGGCCCATGCAAAAGCCTGCTCAATTTTCTTATCTGATGAGGTAAATTTCACGTCCTGGGCAAAAGCCGCAGTAGTAATAAACATACAAAGCATCACCATAATGGTAAACAGCCTGTATGTTGACGAAACCATAGTATTCATGTAGTTGATTTAAATTGGTCTATTCTGGTCTATTTTATAAAAATAGGTAATTTTATTTATTGTCCAAACTTTATTTTGCAAGTCCGAGCGGAGAAAATAGTATAAACATCAGTATCATGAGCAGCAAGAGTATGCAGCTGTAGATATGCCTGTTTTTCCATGGTTTTATATCCACCAGGGTATTAAGCTGTTGCTTATATGGTACCGGCATAGGGTTAAGCTTACCTATAAGCAGCATGAGCCCGCAGGTTAACACAAATAATATTGCCAGGATGTGCAGGAAATGAATATGCAAATCAAAAACCAGTTGGGTAAGTGCGTAGGTAACAATGAAAAATACCAGGCCAATTCCGGCAGCAACGGCTGGTACCCTTTTGGTTACAAAGCCAATAAACATAATGGTAAAAATGGGCACATTGAAAAAGCCGTTTACCATTTGCACATAGGTGTAGAAACCGTTTTTAACAAAAATAATAAAGGGCGCTATGAACATTGCCAGCAAACAGATCAGGATCTCAAACATTTTGGCTGTTCTGATCATATGTTTTTCGTCGGCGGCTCTCCCCCGCTTTTCAGTCCAGGGTTTGTAAATGTTCAATACAAATAACGTGCTTGAGCTGTTTAGTCCTGCGTTAAACGTGGTTAAAGCGGCACCAAAAATAATTGCGGCTATATACCCTGCTATAAAAGGCGGCGATACCAAACTATCCAGCTTGGGAAAAACTTCGGCAGGGTTATCCAGGTGCGTAAAAATGTGTACCGCTATAAGGCCGGGTACATTTAACAGCAATGGCGATATCAATTTACCAACACAGGCAACAGCTATACCTTTCTGGCAGCTTTTAAGATCTTTTGAAGCCAAAACCTGCTGAACAATATACTGTTCTGTTCCCCAGTAATACAGGTTAACCAATAGCATACCGGTAAACAGCGTACCAAAAGGTATCGGATCGGTAGCAGCACCGATACTGTTTAAATGCTCCCGGCGGTTATGTAATAAAATACTTAACCCGTGCATGATATCGCCTTGCCCCAGGTACCTTAAACCAAAAAACGGCAGTAAAATTCCTCCTGCAAATATGCCAAAGCCGAGTAAGGTATCAGAAACAGATATCGCTTTTAAACCACCCAATAATGAATAAAGACAGCCAACTATACCCATCACCCAAATAAGGATCCAGATGGTTGTCCAATAGTCGGTTTTCCAAAGGTCAGAAAAATGGAACAAGCCATTAAAGGCAATTGCACCGCTATATAAAACCGACGGCAGCAGGTTTATAATGTAACTAAGTAAAAATATACAGGAAACCAGTTTCCCTATTCCCGGTCCGTAACGCACAGTCAGGTAATCGGGCGTTGTGGCAATGCCCAGCTTAAGGTAAAGCGGCATTAAAAATTCGGAAACCAATAACATAGCCAATACCGACGTAATACCCCAGGCCATAACCGACATATTATGGGTATAGGCAAGCTCATTTTCGCCAATAATGGTGGCGGTATTGATATTAGTAAACAATAATCCACCACCTACTAATAAAAAACTCAGGCTCCTATCGGCTAAAAAAAAACCGTTAAGCGTATTGAGCTTACTTTTTCGTAATTTAAACCAGGACACTAAACCTACTATGCCTGTAAAAAAAAGAAAGCTGATTAACATGAGCCCGTTCACCTTAGCGTGATTTAGGATAAATTATTAAAGTGTGTTCCGTTCAAATAAGATAGTCGGTACTGTTAAGCTGATTTTTTCCTTATTCACTATAGCTTGCCCGGCAAGTTTCCCCATGCTGGAAAAATCAGCAGAAAACGTGGTAACACCAATGATCTCTTTAGCAGGTTCATCATTGCTTGAAAGCACACCAACATCTTTACCAGGCACCAGTTGCCTGCTTTTACAATCGCGCATGATCTGCCATAACGCAAAGTTGTCAAGTGTAAAGTAAACCTTCCCTTTTTCAACCGAACCATGCGTGTATTCGTTGATGATGCGCCCTTTGATATCAAAGTCTTTCAGGAATTTTTTAAATGATGGCACAATCTCCTTCGGATCAAGCGAGGTTGGCGAATGGTAAAAAATGATCTCGTCAAACTTTTTGATCTTAGCAGCCAGCTCCGATAAGATCTGATATGATGATTGTCCAAACTCCTGGGTAATATGATTAAAATCACCTTCAAGCGGTTCGTAGCGGTCAAACATCAGGAATTTATTCCGCGGAATGGCTTCCAGTAATTCCTTTGTTTTAGGATGCGGGATCGGCGCAATCACATACATGCCATATTTCCCTTTTATCTGGTTAAGGATAGTTTCAAATATCTCAATATCACCATGATGAAAGTAAGGGTTTAAACTAATGTTGGGGCCAAGCTCACCACGAAAATTACGGTAAAACTGCTCCTCAAAACTGTCCAGGTTGTACATCAGCAAGGCAACGTTCAGCGTTTGTTCGGCATTACTGTTGGCTACAAAATAACCATGCCTGTTTTTTGACTCCACAATACCCCTGCTAATCAGGTCCCGGTACCCCTTGATGATCGTTTCCCTCGAAAAGCCCAGTTCCTTAATCAGTTTATTTACAGAAGGCAGCATTTCATCCTGCCCTATAACTTTTTCGTTAATGGCATTGATGATGCCCTGCACAAACCTGTCATGCTTTGAATACGAGGGAATCTCTGTCAGTTTTTTAATCTCTTGAAAAATTCTATCCATTTTACCGGTACATTTTAGCCAAAGTAAGAAAAAAGGCGACAAGCCCGCTGTTCTTTTTCTTCATTGTCAGTCTCTATCATCCTTTGCTTTTTTTGATCATTATTTACCAACAAGGTGCCGGTTATTAAAATCAACAGGTAATTATCCGGTTTGCCAAGCCTCCCGGCGCAGTATAATTAAAAAGAAGTGTTTAGCAGCAGGGCTGCTAAACACTTCTTTAATCAAATTAATACCCGGGGTTTTGCTTCAGGGTTTTGTTTAAATCTATTTCAGTTTGTGGTATTGGCCATAAGTAATTTTTTGCCGCATCAAATACACGCGGTGTTCCTACCTTAATGGTTGTTCCCGGTGTAAGTGCAATTGCACCGTTGGTTTGATTTACAGTGCCCAGCAAGCTGCCAGTAACCTGTCCGTTCATCACTTGTGCCCCAATTTGCCAGCGCTGAATATCAAACCAGCGAAGCCCTTCAACTGCAAGCTCAACCCTGCGCTCCCGGCGCAACAAAGTACGCAGGCTTGCCTGATCGTTATATTTAGACTGATCAACAGCCGGCATATTTACATCCGGACGCCTTCTGACGGCGTTAATATCGTCATACACGGTAGCATCAATTTTATTGCTTTCAATCTTAGCTTCAGCATCCATCAGTTTTATCTCCGCATAACGTATCAGGATAACATCCATACCCACCTGGTCCATATTAGGAAAGTCGGCAATTACAGGCGTATATTTCCTTAATCCATATGCCGAAGGGCTACAGTTATTATCGCCCCAATGATCTAAAGTTTTTGGGCTGCTTGATATCGGATCATAATATAAACCGTAAGGTAACCTGCTGCTATATTGCGTACCAGGGTAAAAAACAGTTGCTGTAAGCCTTGGGTCCCTGTTTTTATAAGGTTGTGACGCATCATATCCCGACGCCGCGTCGTCGATAGTTTTACCGTTGATTGTTTCGTAGGTGTCTACCAGGCTTTGGGTTGGGGCTATCGAGTTATAACCACCTAAAGAATTGATAGTCATATTTCTTGCCCATCCAAAATTATTGTCGCTTGCTTTAAACTGAACATCGAGGATCACCTCCTGGTTATCAGCAAAAGGCTGGCGGAACAGATCAACGTAGCTTGGATATATTGCATAGCTATATGGCGGAGCCATCAGTTTCTGGCAATCAGCAATACACTCCGGATACATTTTATTGAACAACTCTATCCTTGCCTTTAAAGCTATCGCCGCCCCGCTTGTAACACGCCCAATGTCTGAGCCGGAATACTTTACAGGAAGATCAGGTGCAATTGCTGCAAGTTCCTTTAATATGTATGCAACAACATCGGCCTTTGGTGTTTGCGTTGCTTTATTAGCTTCATCCGGTGTAACGTTATGTTCAACCAGCGGAACAGCGCCATATAACTGACTGAGCGTGAAATACTCGTATGCCCTTAAAAAACGGGCCTCGGCAATTAATCTCGCTTTTAACGTGGCGTCCATATTAGTAGCGCCAACGTTGTCTAAAAACCAGTTGCAGGTTTGAATACAGCTGTAGTTCCATTTGGAATAGCCTGTATTGGTTGGCGTTGCTATCCCGGCAGAAAGGGCCAGCCAGTTCTCCCACGGAAACTGATCGAACGTGTTATCAGAGTTATTATCAGCAAAAACACCGTAATAGCCATTGTTGCTACCGCCCCATTTGGAATAACAGCCATTTAAGGCCGCAATTGCATCATTGGAAGATTTCCAAAGTACATTATTGGTATAGGAATCTAAAGGAGCCCTATCCAGGAAGCTCTTTCGACATCCGGATGCTGCCAGTGAGCCTAAAATAATTGTGGTTATGATTAATTTTTTCATCGACGATTTCTTTATTAATTAAAATGTTACCTCTAAACCAAGTGTATTTGTTTTCAACTGCGGATACGAACCGTACGCATTGTTGCCGGCACTGGTTTCAGGATCAACCCATTTATAGAAGCTGCTGAACGTAAGGATATTTTGCCCGCTGTAATAGATCCTTACACCTTTTACACCTAACCTTTCAAGCGGTTTTCCTGGTAAATTGTAGCTCACCAATAAATTTTTCAATCTCAGGTATGATGCGTTCCTAACCCAAAATGAGGATACAAAGCTTTGCGGGTTATTTTGCGAATAGGTTGACCATAACCTTGGGAAAGTGGCCGATGTATTAGATGGTGTCCAGGCATCGAGCAAAGCGCTGGTTGGGTTACCAATATTTGCCTGTTGCAATGAGCCAAGTTCAAATCCCTGAACATAGTTTTTAACGCCCAGTGCCCCCTGGAAAAAGCCGCTTATACTGATACCTTTCCATCCTGCGCCAAGCGTAAAGCCAAATGTTGTTTTTGGAAAAGGCGATCCGAGGTACACCCGGTCATTTCCGTCAATAACACCGTCGGGCTTGCCGTTAGGGCCGCTGATATCTTTATACATCAGGTCGCCGGGGCCTATTACGCCACCACTTTGTTTGGCGTGCTGATCCACCTGTTGCTGTGTTTGGAAAATACCTTCAGCCTGGTACCCGTAAAATGCTTTGATCGGTTCGCCTACAACCAACCCGCTTGAGATAGAACCTGTACCGGCCAGATCAGTGATTTTGTTGGTAATGAATGACGCGTTTACAGCGATGTTGTAAGACACTGCGCCGATCCTGTCGCGGTATGCGGCAGAAAACTCCCAACCTTTATTACGTACCGATCCTGCATTTTGATAAGGTGTGGTAAAGCCATAAACGTTACTGGCAGGTAACTGCAAAAGGATATCGTTTGTGTTTTTCACAAAGTAATCGGCAGTGAAGCTCAATTTGCTGTTCAGCAATTCCATATCAAAGCCCACATCTGTAGTGGTTGATTTTTCCCAGGTAATGAGCGGGTTGGCACCATTATTAAGTGCTATACCCGGTGCAAGCGTTTGGTTAAAGGAATAATTTTGCCCACCCGAGATAACCGAAATGGCAGGATAAGGACTAATAATATTTAAACCACCTAAACTTGCCAGCGTTTGATTACCTGTGTTAGTATTTATAAGAGTTTGGTTACCCAGTTTACCCCATGAAGCCCTTAATTTAAGCAGAGGTATTGTGTTATATAATGATTCGAAAAACGACTCTTTGGATATATTCCAACCTGCAGAAAAAGACGGGAACACACCCCATTGCTGGCCTTGCGAAAAGCGAGAAGAGCCATCGTCACGAATATTGGCCTCCAGTAAATATCTATCATCATACGAATACCTTACACGGCCGAAATATGAAAGCAGGGCCAACTGGCTGGCTGTACCGGCATTTTGCTGACCCAATGAGGGCGCTGCATTGATTTGAGACAGTGAGCTGTTCAGGAAATTTTGCCTGTAAGCATACAGATACTGATAATTGGTAAGCTCTTGCGAAGCACCGGCCAAAACATTGACACTATGTTTTCCAAAACGCCTGTCATACTCCAATAATCCCTGCAAGTTATAGTAACTATTAACAACATTGGCATTGGCCAATGAACTTTGGCTGATGGTTGTCAAAACTGATGTAGGGTTCTTCGGGTCATAATAGGTATCTGCCGGTTTAAATTCCTGCGCAGGATTTGCGTTATACCGGTATGAAAATGATGGCTTAAAATGTAAGCCTTTTACCAACTCCCAATCTGCACCTACATTACCCGTAAAAAGCGTACTTTGGTTATTGTTATAACCCGGAGAGTTAAGCCATGAAATGGGGTTACCGAATGACAGGTAATTATAAACACCGTTTTTGTACTGGTTTACAACCGTGCTGTTCATGGCAGCCGTTGTACCTATGATGCCGCCAATATCACCGCCGCCTAAGCCATCAGGAGCCTCGGTTGGCGCATATAAAAATGAGAGGTTGGCATTAACACTAAAATTTTTCGTTATTGCCGAATTGATATTCATGCGGGTAGAATATCTTTTGAAATTTGATTTTTGGATAATACCATCCTGTTGAAAGTAGCCCAGCGAAAAAGCATACTGAGTTTTCTCGTCGCCACCGCTGATATTCACAGCATGATTTTGCTGAAACCCGCTTCCTTTATAAAGAAAGCCTTGCCAGTCGGTATTGGGATGCGTATCAGGATCGGATTGATTTTTAAAAAGGGTGATATCTTCGGCTGTCCAGTAAGGTGCCTGTCCTTCATTTGCCAATGCCTGATTGTAAAGTGTAGCAGCCTGCCATGATGGTAAAAAATCAGGAAGATTTGATGCCTTTTGCTTGCCTACATAACCTGTGTAATTCACCTGCATCTTACCGCTCTTACCTCGTTTGGTAGTGATCAAAATAACACCGTTGGCCGCCCTTGAGCCATAAATAGAAGCCGAAGCAGCATCCTTTAATACTGAAACAGACTGCACGTCATTCGGGTTAACATCCGAGAGACTGCCGATGATCCCGTCAACCACAACCATTGGGTTGCTGTTATTTAATGTACCTATACCACGAACATTAATGTTGCCGGTTGTACCAGGCTGTCCGCCTGTTGTTGTAACCGTAACACCTGCCATAGTGCCCTGTAAGGCATCATTAAGATTGGTAACGGGCCTGTCCTGAAGTTCCTTTGCTCCTATTGCAGCCACAGAGCCGGTTAGGTTGGCCTTTTTTTGCGTGCCGTAAGCAACTACCACCACTTCGTTCAGGTCTTTTGCCTTTTTATCAGGCACCATAGTTATGTTCCCATTCCAATTGGCCGTAACCTTCACGGTTTGCTTTTCATAGCCGATAAAGGAAAATAACAGCGTGGCATTATCAGGTACGCTGACCTTGTAAACCCCATCGATATTGGTGGTTGTGCCCTGTGAGGTGCCCACCAAACTAACGCTTACAGCTGGCAGAGGCGAACCCTGCTCATCTTTTACCCGGCCTGAAATTGATTTAAGTTGCTGGGAAAAGGCTTGTTGGATACTGCATAACATGACACAGCAAAACATAACAAGCCCCAGTTTTTTAGGTACTTTTCTTTTCATAATTGTTTTTGATTTATTGGTCTATTCTGGTCTATTATTTTATAAAAGTAGAAACTTTTTAAATACAAACAAACTTTTTTAAATAATTGTCCGAATGAGGGGTTCAGCTTCACACTATAGAATTCGGGAAACCCAATGCCGCACCTGAAGTAGAAAGAAATATCATAAGGCCCGCTATGCCATATGCAATCAGGGATGTTTATCAGCCTCCGCATTATTGAATCGATACAGCCTGATAACACGAAAAAGTTCCGTGCCCGAAACAGATCAGTATTTATAAAGATTTCACCGTCTGTTTTATGCTATTTTGTTGACCATCCCATGACCGGTATAACTAATAACCTCTCCCATCCCAAAACAAGAAGTCACGGCAATTGAAGAGGGTTTTAGCGTATTGGTTACTACCTCTTCCGGGCAAATGCTGATAGGAAAAAGATTGGACTGGTGCTCAGCTACACCATAAAGTATTCTCTATCGGGTAGCACGATGACCATTATTTGCCAAGACAACCGGACCAGGCTTAGCGTAACAAGATAAGGGTTGGCATTAATGGAGAAGATCTGACCTGGATTTTTCAAGGTTATTGCCGTGTAAAAGGAGCCGAAACCTGGTATAGCGCCAGCTTACGCATTAGGCTATACCTTTGCTGAGGAATTATTGAAAAGTATAACGGCAAGATCCGGGCAAAAAGCCTACCGGAGCATGAATGCACCTTTATGTTTAGCCAGCTGCTGACCAATTAACACCGGGTAAGCAAAAAAGTTATTGTGTGCTATTTAGATGATCCGGTCAATATTTCTCTTTTAGAACCAGCTTCGTTTCTGGTCAAAAAGCCCATAAATACCAGGGCTATTACCACGGCAATAATGCCCTGCGCTAATACAGTAGCCGGGGCACCTATATGTTCAGAAACGGCCCCGGTTAGCAAACTACCCAGCGGCATCATGCCAAAAATAGCCATTAACAAAACACCCATTGTGCGCCCCCGCATGTCTGCAGCCGCGTCTGATTGTACTACAATATTACTGATAGTAAACTGAGCAATAGAACCGTATCCGGCAATGGCGGCAAAAAACATAGCAGCAGGAAAGTTTTTGAACTGCGAAAAGCAGATAAGTCCTGCCCCCATCAGTATAGTGCTAACAAACAAGATCTTTTTTAAATGCGCGCCCGGTTTTCGCGATGCAAGGAAAATGGTACCAGCAACCGCCCCTATCCCAACAAAACTATTGATATAACCAAAGGTTGAAGCATCTCCCCTGAAAACTACTTTGGCAAATACCGGCAATACAGTATTGAAAGGCAATACCAGCAAACTAACAACCGCAAGCATTACCACCATAGTTGCTATACCAGGCGTATTTTTGATATAGGTAAAACCTTCAGAAAAATCAGCCCATACCCGTTTATTTGCTTTTTTGGGCAGATAGGGCGGCAATTTCATCAATAGCAGCGATAAAATCACCGCGCCAAAACTTGCAGCGTTAAGCAAAAAACATACGCCCGCGCCAAATGCACTTAATACAATACCCGATAATGCCGGCCCCAATAATTGCGCAAGGCTCGCCGTGGCCGTTGAAAGCGAAAGCGCATTAGGCAAATCGGCAGGAGTAGCAACAACGTCATTTATTAACGCTTGCCGGGCAGGCACATCAAAAGCATTAATAACGCCAAGTATCACGCTTAACAGCAGTATTGCCCATACTACCATATGCCCTGATAACACAAGTATTGCCAGCAGCACAGCCTGCAGCATGGAAGTTACCTGGGTAATTTTAATAACAGTATAACGGTTATAACGATCGGCAGCTACACCGCCGGGTATTGAGCATATAAATGACGGAAATTGCTCCGCGAAAATAGTGACGCCGAGCAGAAATGCTGAATGTGTCATAGAATAAACTACCCATACAACAGCCGTACGTTGCATCCAGGTGCCAAATTGCGACACAGCCCGGCCAATAAAATAGAGCGTAAAATTCCGGCTTGACAACGCCCGGAACAAATTAAACTGACTTATCTTCTTCATTAAAAATTGACAATTTTATAAATAATGTCAAAAAACAACCCCAGATTAAGAGAGCAGCCATTTGGCAACCATATCACTTAAAAGCTGCGCTGCAATGTTTACATCATGCGGATCATTGTAATCGTAAATCTCGCGCCTGATACCGCGCACCCCGCTGCAGATGATAAATGCCAGCATATCCTTTTCGGCATAGTTTAGTTTACTTGAAAAAAACTGTTCTTCTGCCGAGAAAGCGTCCATTATTATTCCCCTTTCCAAATGGATGAGCTTTTGATGCAAACCGTCGAGGGATTGAGCATGTTTAAACTTTTCATCGGCACTTATGAAACCTTCAATGGCATTAAATATGCGTTTCCACTCTTGTGATGTCTTGATTTTTGCGGTGCAAAAGGCAATTATCTTTTCATTCAGATCTTTTGCTTTAGTAACCGCAAGCCGAATTTCGGCGGCTACATCATGCGCGATCCGGTCAAGCACTGCCTGAAAAATCTCATCTTTGTCTTTGAAGTAATAATAAAGCGAGCTCCTGCTCCGGCCTGTGGCTTTAGCCACATTTTCCATAGTAATTTTTGCAGGCCCGGAGCCCCGGTACAGGCGCAACCCGGCTTGCAAAATTTCTTCTCGAATAATATCGTCCTGGCTGTTCATTCTTTACAAAGTTAAAGAAAATTTGACAAAATATTTTTTTTTGTCAAATTCATTAAGTAACAAATTCACTGCTCATTAAATCACCAATGTTTTACGTGCCCGAACGATATTGGCTGGCCCCGGAATAGATGCAACAGATAACACTTTTAAGAATGGGTTAAGCAAGCGGAGACCATTCCAACGGGCAGCCTTTAGTTGCTGGCTTTACCTGTATTAATTGCCAGGCTTCCTGATCAGTTAAATGATTGTTTAAACTCCAGCGGCGACAGGTCTGTTTTTTTCCGGAAGAGCTTATTGAATGACTGCGGGCGCTCAAACCCAAGCAAATAGGCAATTTCGCTTACCGATAAACCTGTTGTAGTTAAATATTCTTTTGCTTTATCAATTAGTTTTTGATGGATATGCTGCTGCGCACTTTGCCCCGTCAGCGAGCGTAGCATATCGCTCAGATAACGTGGCGACAGGTTTAGCTGACCGGCCAGGTATTCTACGGTTGGTAATCCTGCTTGCAATCCCTGCCTTTGCTCAAAATAAGCGGCAAGCAGCTCTTCCAGCCTGGCAAGCAAGTCGTGATTGGCTGCTTTCCGGGTAATAAACTGGCGTTTATAAAACCGGTTACTGTAGTTAAGGAGCACTTCGAGGTAAGATATAATGACGTCCTGGCTAAAATCATCGATATTGGTTTCCAACTCCGCACCTATCTGCTCCATGATGTTCAGCATAATGGTTTTTTCCTTCTCCGACAGATGAAGCGCCTCCCGTGTATCATAAGAGAAGAAACCGTACTTATTCATATTTTTCCCCAACGGATAATTGCGCAGGAAATCGGGATGAAACAAGATTGAGAAACCATAATATTCAACATCGCTATCAAAATAAATGACCTGATGAGGGGCAGTAAATATCAAACCGCCCTCATCAAAATCATAATAGCCCTGGCCATAACCTATACGGCCGTTCATCGTTTTCTTATAGGATATCTTATAAAAATCAAGCACAAAGCTATCCGGCATGGTATCCATGTTGATCTCCACCCGCGTATTATCTACAAGGCTGATCATGGGGTGCGCCGGCCCGCGAAGGCCCATTAATTTGTGCAGCTCACTAATACTGTGGATACTGACGGGCGCCTGGCTTGTTTTTTTCATAATGCTAAATTAAATATTCCCCTGTTCAAAGATCATATGACCTAACTCTTTGCGAAAGGCTTCCGTACCAATTTCCAACCGGCGGTTGTATAAGCGGTTTGCATCTTCACCCGCTACGTAACGTACCTTGTCTTTGCCATCGGTAGCGGCTTCATATACCACTTCTGCAATCTGTTCGGCGGTCGAGAAATTATCTTCGTTAAACAGGGCAAACAATTTCTGCAGGGCGGCATCGTAGGCCGGATGGTTAACCGGCTCAAGCGAACGGCCGGCAAAATCGGTGATAATGCCACCAGGGGCTACGGTTTTAATCCCGATATTGAACAGTCCCAACTCAAACGACATACTTTCGCTCCAACCTTCAAGAGCCCATTTGGTTGCATGATAAATTGAAGATAACGGAAAAGAAAGCAATCCGCCCATAGATGTGGTTGTTATAAACAGCCCCTTTTTACGTTCGCGAAAGTATGGGATAAAAGCCTGTGTAACACGCATTACGCCAAGCAGGTTGGTATTGAGCTGTTTGGTGATCTGTTCGTCGGTATAAGCTTCCATCGGGCCTATGAGGCCGTAACCGGCATTATTAAAAACTATGTCAACATCTGTAAAGTCAAGCGCTGCCTGCACTGTTTTGTTGATCTGGTTAATATCAGTTACATCAAGCGGCAGCAGGGTAATATTTTTAAGTTGTTGCAATTCGTTATCCTTTTCGGGGTTGCGCATGGTTGCAATCACATTCCAGCCTTTTGCCTGAAAAAGTTTTGCAGTGGCATTACCTAAACCAGTAGATGCACCGGTAATAAAAATGGTTTTCATGTTGTTGTAAATTTTATAATGCAAAGTTGGTGCCCTGCAGTACGGCAAAAGTTTCCAAAATGAGTATGGTTGTTTCCAAAATGACACAACCGCAAAACTTTGTCTATTATGATTGGGATAGTTGGAGATCCGCTCCGCTTTAGCAGGCCTTACATTTAAACAAGGCGATTGACTATCTTCAAATAAAAGGGGCTTTACATATGATGGTTTCTGCAGGCGAAAAATACGTCTTAATGGTACTGAATCTGACCCGGATGGCAATGCAGTAACACTCAAGTAGCGGCAATTTCGGGTTGGGACGCATCAAAAGAAAATTAAAATAACAAATGCTAATACTGCACAAGCTATGGCAGATATCCCGCGGATGCAACATCAGGTCAAAGAATCCACATTATTCTGGAAGCCACAGACAATGATTTACCTGCGCTTACAAGATACCACCGGGCAATCATCACTGTAAAGTAGCCAGTAAAAAACATGAACTGGTTAATCGGGTACCGGGCGTCATAAACTCTTATTCACAGACAGATAGATGTCTGGCACATTGATTCAATCTCCACTAAAGGGAGATTGAATCAGGAAGATCACTTTAGCTTTTTCACCAGCACATTAAAATCAGCGCCAACCACCGGTATCTTTTTCCATGGTTCCGTTTCACCATCTTTATGAAATGTGCCGCCGTTAAATAAACCACAGGCGAAACCAATATTTGAACCGTTCCTGGTTGTGAGAAACTCAATAGAAACTACAATGTCTCCGGCTACTTTAACATTATAAGGTGATAGATCGACAGTGGTTAGCTGATGACTTTCCTGGCTGTCATATTTCTTTATGTATCCTTTTATTTCGTCTTTAACCAAATTAGCTTCGTTTGGAAACTTTCCGGCCATTTGATAAACATTAACCTTAAAAGGAATGCTATCACTTGAACGGTTTTGCGTATGGAAATTGAGCGTAAGCAGCTGTACTTGTTTTTTACCGGCATTCATTTCAATACCAACCTGTGCGCCTTTAACAGCATTAAATGTATTGTTGGATGACCCGCTTCTTGGTTTGTTGCCTATTGTTTTAGTTTTATCCTGGGCAGATACATTAATTACAGCCATAAATAAAAAACATACTGTAAGTAATTTTGCAAAATTTCGTGATGGTACCAGATTTAGCATAATAATAAGTTTTAGATGAACAATTTACAAGGTAGACGACAATCATAAACAAATGGTTGCAACATCAATCTGAAATTTTTAGCCGGCTATCTCCAGATGCCTCAAATGCATTTGTCCCTCCTTTACAGCCGACTATACAAGGGAAACGCGCGATGATCTGTGCAAGATATCATTCCTTTTTTACCGCGCTATTCCTGATAAAAATAACCGACATTAAAGCTCCTAAAAAACCCAAACCTGCGCATATTCGCATGATATTGCTATAAGCCGCAATAAAGCCATTATGAAAAGCTATTTCAACAGCCTCTTTATTGGCTCCCTCAATACCCGCAGGTACTTTGGCGTTGCCCAAATTGGCCGATTGCTCCATAGCTGCCTTTTTCTCCTTTTCATTTAAAGAAAGTTTCTTTAACTCCCCCTGCATCGCCCCCGAAAAAAACAAAACTGCAAGCGCGCCAAAAATGGCATTTGCAAAAACATTGGAAATACGGGTCATGGCATTATTAATACCCGATGCCGTGCCTGAAAAATGATCGCTGACGGAACCCATTACAGTAGCTGTAAGCGGTGCCACTGTTAATGACATGCCTAAACCAAATACAAGCACGCCCGGAAAAAAGCTTGTCCAATAATCAGATGGGCCTGCTGTTTGCTTTATAAATGACAACATCAGCAATCCTGCTCCAGCAAGGGCAGGCCCGATAATAAGCAATAAACGCGGCCCCTTTTTATCGGCAACAGCACCGGCATAACGCGCAATAGAAATCATGAGTACAGTAAAAGGTAAAAATGTTAACCCTGATTGCAGCTGACTATACCCCTGAACCTGCACCATATTTAACGACATAAATAACATGCCGCCCCCTAAGCCTGCGTACAGAAAAAACGTAAGCAAATTTATCCCGCTAAATGTTTTATTATTAAACAGGCTTAACGGCATCATAGCATGTTTACTTGTACTTTCTATATAAATAAAAACAATGAGCAACAAAAGCCCAAGGGATAACGATCCATAAACCTGCCAGTTATTAAAACCAGTTGCAGGCATCCGCAAAAAACCAAACGTTAGCAAGGCAAGGCCGAAAGCTATCGAAACGGCACCGGGTAAATCAAGTGTTTGATCTGTTCTGTCATCCTTACTTTCGGCAACGCCGCGCCAAAGAATGACTAACGCTATCACCCCAATTGGCACATTAATAAAAAAAATATAACGCCACAAGCCGGCATCGGCTAAAGCCCCGCCAAGCACAGGGCCTCCCATAGTTACAACCGTAGTAATGGCCGACCATGTACCAATTGCCTTGCCCCGTTCTTTTGCATCAATAGATGAAGAAATGAGCGAAAGGCTCCCCGGTATCATCAACGCTCCGCCTATTCCTTGTACTATCCTGAAAATAATAAGATAAAGTACTCCCGGCGAGAGCCCGCAAAGTGCCGATCCGGTTATAAAAATGAAGATACCAATCATGAAGATCTTTTTTCGGCCAAGTTTATCGCCGAGGGAGCCACCTACCAAAATGAGCGAAGCCAGCATCAACAAATAGGCATTCAGGATCCAGAACAGATCGGCACCTTTGGCACCCAGGCTTTGCTGCAGTGCTGGCAGCACCACATTAAGTGCAGTACCGTCAATAAACGCCATAGCCGAAGCCAGTATAGCCGAACCCATGATCCATTTGCCGGCCGGGCTGCCCAATGAAACTGTAGCCATATAAGGTTGTAATTGGAGGTTTTATTACAAAGTTGCAGTAAATCATCGGATTAAGAGAAGCAAAGGCAATAAATTAAAAAGCGCTTTTAAACATGCCTATCGTCTGAAAACCCCGATATTCTCCGGGTAAAGCAGTATAAGCATGAATATAGCTGAAAGATTAAGCTGCAAAACTTCCGATTCGCTTACCTCAGTAAACAGTACCATCAAAATAGCTAAAACTACCAACGCTATGATATGGGTGCGATGCGGAATAGGGATACCGATTTTATCAATAAACCGCTTAGCCTTAAAATTGCTCCGGTACACAAACGGAAGTATCAAAAAATAAAAAGCGCCTGCAGCGATAAACAACCAATAAAAGGCAACCTTACCAATAGCATTAATTTTAACAATACTGCCGGCATTTGCACGCAGAATCGTACTGTTCACTTTCAAAAGCTTATGAGTTGATACGTGGAATAGGTTAGGTAAGTCGCTCATTATTTGAGCAGCAAAAAACAAGCTGAATATGCCGGTCAAAATTAAAACAATGCAAAATTGGATGCTGCGGTAGCGGGAAAGCCTGATGATATATACCGCCGATATTCCAAAAATAATAAGCAGCAATAGTACCGTAAGGTACCCTATAAACCCGCCGTCCCTGTTAAAGATCATTTCAAAATATGCGCTGTTTACAAAAGATGTTACAATAGCAGTCAGCGTCAAAACAGCGGCCATCCCGAATACAAGGGTTTCAAACTTTGTTAAGCTATTTTTTTTACGGGCGGTATTGTAAGTATTCAGCACAGCAATTATTTAAAGATGATCTACAACTAACACAAACTTGCCAAAACATGTTTCAGCATCTTTTAAAACGGTAATAAGCTCCGGATTATTTCCATCACATCAACTGCTACATTCATCACATTTAATTTCGCCGCGCATATCGTTGCTGTATCATTGGTCCATAAATCAACAACCACATGAAAAAGCTAATCCTGATACTTGTTCATCTCACAATTGCATACCTGTTAAAAGCACAGCCACCACAGCAACCCATAGTTTTGGTGCGCATAGATACCGTTTATTCCAACATCCTGAAAGAAAACCGACCGCTTTGGGTTTATACGCCAGGATACGATACCAACTACTTTTCAAAACCGGAATTCCCGGTTTTGTACGTTTTAGATGCCGATGATCATTTTATGTCGCTGGTTACCATGATCAAAGAACTCAGCGCTACCGCCGGCAATACTGTGTTTCCGCAAATGATTATAGTTGGTATACTGAATACGCCGGGACACCGCACGCGCGACCTTACGCCCACCAATAGTGCAATGGATAAAACATCAGGAGGCGGCGAAAACTTCGCTGCATTTATGGAAAAGGAATTGATGCCCTATATAGATAAGAAATATCCCACAGCGCCCTACCGTACCATGATCGGCCATTCATTGGGTGCATTAACCGTGATCAACATGTTATTGAAGCATACACAGGTTTTTAATGCCTATGTAGCTATTGACCCCAGCATGTTTTATGATAATGATAATTTGCTTAAACAGGCAACAATTATCCTTAAGCAAAAGAAGTTTGATGGCAAAAAGCTTTTCCTTGGTTTTGCCAATACGATGAACGCAGGTATGGATACAATACAAGTTAAACACGATACTTCTGAAATCACGCACCATATCCGGTCTATCATGAAACTGGCTGATCATCTTTCTTTAAATAAAGCAAATAGTCTACAGTGGGCTAAAAAGTATTATCCAAACGATGATCATAATTCCGTTCCCTTCAATGCAGAATATGACGGTCTTCGCTTTATTTTCAAAAACAACCGCTTTCCGCGAAATCAGCCCTACAATCAGTACTTCAACAAGCAATATAGCGCCGCACAATTGAGGGAGATGATTAATTCACATTACAAAGCTATATCGGCAGAAATGGGCTATACCGTACGACCATCTGAGCCCGAGATGAATGGCGTAGGCTATGCATTTCTGCAACAAAAAGACTACGAAAAAGCGGCTATGTTTTTCCAGGTAAACATTGACAACTACCCCAAAAACTTTAACGTTTATGACAGTATGGGTGATTGCTTTTTAGTCCGCGGCGATAAACAAAATGCCGAGCAATATTTCAAAAAAGCTTTATCAATTAAATATACCAAAGAGATTATGGATAAGTTAGATAAAGTACAAGCAGGGAGATAATCCCAAAGAAAGACTTACGCAGTTTTTGAAACTGCGTAAGTATGAAGTCACGCCATTTGGAGGAAGAAGCAATCGCCGATTAGCAGATTCCGGCCTGTTCGGTTCGGGATCGCTTCATTCCTCTTAATGACTATTCATTTAAACCGTCCCGGTGATCAATCTTCAATAAAACTCACTGGCTCCAGATCTTTCAACTCATCTTCGGCAAACAATCTTGAGTGGATCATAAACCGAAAACCGGTGGGGATCTCTATTGAAAAACTTGAACCGCGGCCTTTGGTAATATCAAGCTGCAATTGCGTATGCTGCCAGTATTCAAACTGGTCTTTACTCATCCAAAACTCGCAGCCATCAACCTCTCCTATTTTTACATCGCTGCCGCCCAATTTAAACTCGCCTTTTTCAAAGCACATGGGCGATGAACCATCGCAGCAACCGCCACTTTGATGGAACATCAATTCGCCGAAGCGGGATTTGAGTTCGGCGATCAACCCGGAAGCTTCAGGGGTTATGGTTACTCTTTTGATCATGTTGTATCGGTTTGATAATAAGAGTTATCTACAAATAATTAAAAATATGTCATTGCGAGGAGCCTGTCGGGCCTTGTGAGTGAGGCGCGACGTGGCAATCTCATAGCTATGCATCTTAGCCCTGTATAGCTACGAGGTTGCCGCGCTTCGCTCGCAATGACATCACGGGGATTTTGTAAAGCCGGGATTAAAAAAATCCCAGCTTGTTCTTATTATATGAGATCAGCATGTTTTTAGTTTGACGATAGTGACCAAGCATCATTTTATGATTTTCGCGGCCAAAACCTGATTTTTTATACCCGCCAAATGGTGCATGTGCCGGGTAAGCATGATAATTATTTACCCATACCCTGCCGGCCAGTATAGCGCGCGGTACCTGATAAAGTTCATGTGCGTCTCGTGTCCATACACCGGCACCTAAGCCGTAAAGCGTGTCATTGGCAATTGCAATAGCTTCCTCTGTTGTTTTGAACGTAGTTACACAAGCTACCGGGCCAAAGATCTCTTCCTGGAAAATACGCATTTTGTTGTTGCCCTTAAACAAAGTTGGCTGAATATAATAGCCACCTTCCAGCTCGCCATCCTGTTTTTTGATATCGCCGCCGCAAAGTACTTCTGCCCCTTCCTCTTTACCTATTTTAAGGTACGACTGAATTTTTTCGTACTGATCGTTAGATGCCTGCGCGCCCATCATGGTACTGCCGTCAAGCGGATTACCCATAATGATGGCGTTGGTGCGCTCAATCACTTTCGACATAAATTTATCGTAGATGTTTTCATGTACGAGGATACGCGACGGGCAGGTACAAACCTCGCCCTGGTTAAGCGCAAACAATACGGCACCTTCAACAGCTTTATCAAAAAATTCATCATCGGCATCAGCAACCGATTCAAAGAAAATATTGGGCGATTTACCACCAAGCTCCATGGTAACCGGGATAAGATTTTCGGATGCGTATTGCATAATGAGGCGGCCGGTTGTAGTTTCGCCCGTGAATGAAACTTTGGCTACCCTTGGCGATGAAGCCAGCGGCTTGCCGGCCTCCGGACCAAAACCAGTGATTATATTCAAAACTCCCGGAGGCAAAATATCCCCAATCAATTCCATCAGCACCATTATTGAGGTTGGTGTTTGCTCAGCAGGTTTTACTACGCAGCAATTACCGGCAGCAAGTGCGGGAGCAATTTTCCAGGTAGCCATCAGCAACGGGAAATTCCAGGGGATGATTTGCCCTACTACACCCAACGGTTCATTTAAACAAATACTCACGGTGTATTCATCATGCTCGGAAATCCCGCCCTCTTCGGCGCGGATCACGCCTGCAAAATAACGGAAGTGGTCAATCACTAAGGGTAAATCGGCAGCGCGACACTCACGAATAGCTTTACCATTATCAATACATTCTACAACAGCTAAAAACTCCAGGTTGGCCTCAATTACATCAGCTATTTTGTTTAATAACGAAGCCCTATGCGCGGCTGATGTTTTGCCCCATGTTGGGAATGCGGCATGAGCGGCATCCAAAGCCAGTTCAACATCTTCCTTTCCTGATCGTGCAGCTTTGGTGAACACCTTGCCATCAATGGGCGAAATGTTGTCAAAATATTCGCCTTTAACAGGCGGAACAAATTTGCCGCCGATAAAATTGTCGTACTTATCCTTGAAGGATGGTTTAGAAACAGCGCTCATAATTTTCATGTTTTTTGGTAACACTAATGTAGAGTTACCTCGCTGTAAGGCATTTGCATTATGCTCTCAAATGGTAGCACAATGGTCGCATTTTTTGCACCCGCTTGTTAATCAGGATAAGTATGCCTAATTTGGCTTAAATTATAAACGGCTATGAATAACAAAACCCTGTTATCTCCCTTAAGCCTCTCACACGGAAAAGAACTGAATACCCTGGTTGAAAACCGCAAGGCTTACACCATGAACCATTGCGAGCTCAATGTTTTTGAAACGTTTCAGCGCAGCGAACTGGTACCGCTAACTTTCAGCGACCTGGTCATTACCAGTATGCTGCGCGGTAAAAAAGTAATGCACCTGTTTGATAAACCCGGCTTCGATTATCTACCCGGCGAAACAGTCATTGTTCCGCCCAATATTACGATGAAGATAGATTTCCCGGAGGCTACCATCAACCAGCCCTCACAGTGCACAGCTTTGGCCATTAATCACCAGGAAATTGCTAATACGCTTGACTTTTTAAATGAAAATTACCCGAGGGAAGATAAACGGATCTGGCAGCTAAATTATAATCAGTTCCACTTTTTTAATAATTATGAATTAGCCCAGCTCATCAACAAGCTTATCCGTATCAGTACAGGCGACGCGCTTACTAAAGACGTACTGGCAAACCTCACTTTAAAGGAATTACTGATCCGGATTATGCAAATGCAAAACCTCAACGAGATCAGCGATAATCTGCACGAATTGTCAAGCGGCAGCCGCTTTGCTTACGTACTGGAATATATCAGGATACATTTGAGTGACAAACTCAATATTGATGCATTAAGCCAAATGGCCTTTATGAGCAAAGCCAGCTTTTTCAGGGCATTCAGGCATGAATTGGGGATTTCTCCTGTTGATTATATTATTAAAGAGCGGCTGCAATTAGCCAAGCAACTGTTAAACAATCCGCATAACAGCATATCCGAAGCTTGTTTTAAGGCTGGTTTCAATAACCTTAACTATTTTAGCAGGGCATTTAAAAAAATAGAAGGCATTACACCGAGTTACTACAAGGCCAAGCTGAGGGGCGGCCACTTGAATTAGATAGCCAAATTATAGTGTCGTTTCGGATCACAATAAAAATCCTATACGTGCATAGCTTTGTTTACACGTATAAGATCTTCATTTATAGAAACAACAAAAATTGCTTACGCAGATCTGCGGCTATTGCTGATCAATGCAGATTCATAAACTGCACTGATAACCTCTTCGGCCGAAAAAGTGCCCAGGAAATCCCAGTCGATATGGCTATAAATAACCTGCTTTGAAGGCTCAATGATATAAGTTGCCAATAAAGGCGCATTTTCGTCAATACCCGAAAACCTGTCCCATACCGGGTAATCATCAGAATATACCCTGAATTGCTGCGCAATTTCTTTATTGGCATCATGATAAAAATTAAGGGTAAGGCTTTGCTCCCATGCCCATTTCTCGAGCTCTTCGGTACGCTCATCGCTAATAATAAGCAAATTGCCGCCGCTTGCTTTAACTTCGTGCTGAAGGTTATTCAATTGTTTAAGCTGAGCCAGGCCCTGCTGCCCCCAATGGCGCGAATAAAAAGAAATAACCAATGGCTTACTCAATAAATTCCTGGCCGAAATTGGGCCATGAGTTTCGGCTCCATTATAAAACTGCTGCCAGCGGCTGTAATCATTACTTAGCTTAAATTCAGGAATCAAATTACCTGCCTTTACAGGGTGCAATGATTTCAACTTACGAAAACTAAGATCGCGTTCGGCAACAACTTCAAGCAGGTCAAAAAAAGGATATTTATTATTATTTGTGGTTTGCATTTTAAAAATAGATTATGACAATATGGATGATGTTTTAAAGATTGTATGTTGATTTTTAGCCTATCAACAACAACGGTACAATCCATAAATTACCCTGTAATGCATCAGCAAGGCCGGCGAAGCACTATTGCTTATTTGTTTATTGGGAAATGAGTTCATAAATTCTATTAATATTATATATAATGGGGTCAGTAATTAAATGCGGCAGGTAGCGCCCTTTGGTGGGTATCTCAACAACAACGGCACATGAGCGTATAACTCCAGCTCTCGTATTGAGCTGTTGTATACTTATTAGCGATGGTTAAGTGGTTGCCCGTCATGTGATTTTGAATGTTACGAAACAAATATACTATAATATCTATAAACTTAGTAGAATTTATTGAAAAATTATATTTATTTTTTTTCGGAGCCATCCCGTAAGTATCTCATACCGGTGCCCACAACCTTTTTAAAAACAAAACTTTGTAATTTGCGTTCCGTATAACCAGTAAATTAACTATGCATACCAGGCTAAAACCACAATATATCATCGCACTTATTTTAAGCGTTTTAGCCTTATCCAACTGTAAAAACGCCAGCAAAAAAAACCATATTTCAAAAGCCGATTCGCTCAAAAAGAAAATGGTTAAAGAGTGGACCAAAACCATCCCTGGTAACTTTAGCAACCAAACTGAACTCGTGTTTGACAGTATTCAAATAGCTTCTTTTATGCAAAAGCATCCTGCTTTAGTGCCTTACGAACAGGATCTCCGCAATTTTTACCGTAAGCGTAAATTTGCTTATGCATGGTATGAAAAAGGCACATTGATTGAGCAGGCGGGCAACCTGAACGACAGGTTAATGAACCTGCAAAACGAGGGTATATATAAAGGTATCCCCTATCAAAAAGATTTAGACTCGCTGATATTTGATAGCCATTCAAAAACGAAAGTTAAAAAGCCCGATGTTGGTACCGAATTGATGCTCACTGCCCAGTATTTTGCTTTTTCAAAAGTAGCTTTCAGGGGCATGAGCGATTCAGTTAGCCGGGCTGTTAATTGGTTTCTGCCCCGGAAAAAGATAGCTTATGATGATTATCTTGATACGCTTTTGAAAAAGCCATCACAACAGTCATCTGCCATAAATGAACCTGTATATCGTCAGTATGATCTGCTGAAAAATTTCCTGGCCAAATACCGTGCACTTGAGGCAAATGAAAGTTGGGAACCAATCAAAGTCAGCAAAAAACTTAAGCCGGGAGATTCGTCGGCGGTAGTTTCCCAAATAAAAACCCGGCTGTATAAAGTGGAAGATTTTAAGGGTGATACGCTCAGTAACAACTTTGATGATGAGCTAAAATCCGCTATTACTCAGTTTCAGCAAAGGCATGGCCTTGCAGCCGATGGTTTGCCGGGCCCTGGCACCATAGCCGAAATGAACGTTCCGCTTAAATCCAGGATCAAACAAATTATTGTAAACATGGAGCGTTGCCGCTGGCTGCCTGTTAGTTTAAACAGCGAATATCTTGCAGTTAATATTCCGGAATTTAAGCTGCACGTTTACCGTGGCGACAGTTTATTGTGGAGCTGCAATGTAGTAGTCGGTCAAAAAGTGCATCAAACGGTTATATTTTATGGCGAAATGCAATACGTGGTTTTTAGCCCTTACTGGAATGTACCTGAAAGCATTGTGCGCAATGAAGTACTTCCGGCCATAAGAGGCAACCGCAATTACCTTAGCGAACACAATATGATCATTACCGGCAAGGAAAACGGGCTTCCGGTAATTCAACAAAAACCCGGGCCGGCCAACTCATTAGGGCTGGTCAAATTTCTGTTTCCTAACAGCTACAGCATTTATTTGCATGATACACCTTCACGCTCGTTATTTGGCGAATCGTCACGGGCTTTCAGCCATGGTTGCATCCGTGTAGGCGAACCGGCTAAGCTCGCTTCCTTTCTTTTAAAATATGACAGTACCTGGACTGCCCCGCGCATCAATAAGGCTATGCACCTGGGTAAAGAACAACAGGTTAGGCTTAAACAAAAAATGCCTGTGTTTATAGCATATTTTACCGCGTTTACCGACAGGAATAACCTGCTCAACTTTCGCAAAGATATATATGACCGTGACGATCAGCTTGCATCTATGATTATGTCAGGCACCGGACAGTATTAATTCCATTTCCTCTCTTATTTTTTCTTGCAGCAGTTTAAAATACTGGTAATTAATAATTGTAAAATATTTTTTACGGGTTTGTAGGCAATCGCTAAAATTTAATTGTCCTCACTTTAAATCACCCTTGTGCGCCCTACAACGGAAGCTTTTTTCCTTTGGCACAGTGATCATTAACCAAACTATATGACATTATTAATAAACCCAGGAAAACTGATGCCTATGTAAAAAAAACTTACTCTCCCCACTACAGGCATAATTACCCGGAGGGAATTACTGCCCCGAAAAAGATTTTTGAATGTTTATAACTGCGCAGTGCTTTCCAGGGCGCTTCGCTATTAACTCCCTTTAAATTCAATAAAATATGAAATTTTTCAAACACCCGGTGGGTGTACACAGGCCATGGGTATCAAATTCCCTCAACCTGTGTAAATTTGCCCTTGCAGGTATGGTGCTTTTGAACATGCAGGCTTCGGCTGCTGAAGCACCAAAAGCAAATGCCAAATCAAATTACAACTTTAACTTAAACTTCGCCAAGCTTACCGGTAAGGTAGTTGATGAAAAAGGCGAACCCCTTGTTGGCGTAAGTGTCAGAATTAAAGGAACTACTACAGGTACTCAAACTGATGCCAATGGTAATTTCACACTTGATGTACAGCCAAATACTGTTTTAACTGTAAGCTACATTGGCTATGGCACTAAAGACGTAGCGGTGGGAGGTAAATCAACAATAACAATTACCTTAAGCTCAAACACCAACCTTAACGAGGTTGTGGTAACGGCTTTGGGTATTAAAAAAGAAGAGAAAAAATTAGGTTACGCCGTAACAACTGTAAAAGGCGACCTGCTTGATAAAGCTAAAGAAACTAACGTTGCTTACTCATTAGAAGGCCGTGTAGCCGGTGTGAGCATTTCAGGCGTTAGCGGCGGTCCGGGTTCATCGGCCCGTATCTTGTTACGTGGTGTTACCAGCGGCAGCGCAGGTTCCCCATTATTTGTAATAAACGGTGTACCTATGGACAATACTCAACGTGGTTCATCGGGCGAATGGGGCGGTGCCGACTATGGTGACGGTATCAGCAATATCAACCCTGACGACGTTGAAACTATTACCGTATTGAAAGGCCAGTCAGCTTCTGCGCTTTACGGTAGCCGTGCATCAAACGGTGTAATTTTGATCACTACTAAAGGTGGCAAAAAGAATTCGGGTTTTGGTGTTGAATTTAATACCAACTACCAGGCTGATAAGGTTAATAACACTACTGATTTCCAAACCACTTACGGCCAGGGGCAACATGGTGTAAAACCCGCTTCTGTTGACGGAGCTCAGCAATCAAGCCGTTTGGCATGGGGTTCAAAATTGGATGGTTCTAATACCATACAGTTTGATGGTAAATCGTATCCTTACTCTGCTGCGGGTACCAATAACCTTCAAAACTTTTATCGTACCGGTAATACTTATACCAATACAGTATCATTTGATGGCGGCGGCGAAAACGGAGCCTTCCGTTTATCGGTTTCTGACCTGAATGCCGGTTCAATTGTACGCAACAGCAGTTTAGACAGAAAAACATTCAACTTAAACGTAAACCAAAATGTTACGCCAAAATTGAACATCGCTGTAGTTGCCAACTACTTAATTGAAAATTCAAAAAACAGACCAAGCTTGAGCGATGGCCCGGGTAACCCTAATAACATCTGGTTCCTGGCACCAAACATCAATCAATCTATATTAAATCCGGGCACAGCGGCTAATGGTTACGAGCAAGTTTGGACTGACGACCCTTATGTAACCAACCCTTACTTCGCGGCTAACAAATTTATTAACAATACAGGCCGTAAGCGTTTAATTTCGGCGTTGACTGCACGTTACAACTTTACCGACTGGATTTATGCCCAGGCACGTTTAGGTTATGACAACATTAACGATAGCCGCTTTAAGGTAACCCCTACCGGTACAGCTTATTATACAGGCTTAATGGGTGGTTTGGATGAGCAATCAACAGCACAAACCTATGAGTTAAATGCCGACGGTTTGATTGGTGTAAAACATGATATCGTTAAAGACCTGTTAGCCTTCGATTTCTCGGCCGGTGCCAACATTCGTAAAAATCAATACGAATATACCAGCCTTAGCGGTGGGCCGTTTACCCTGCCTTTCTTCTACAGCTTCTCTAACGTTAGCGTTAAAAGCACTCCAAATTATCAGTTCAATAAATCGGAAGTTCATTCGGCATACTATACCGCTGATTTTAACATCAAAAACTTCCTTACTTTAAGTACAACAGGCAGGTACGATGCTTATTCAAAACTACCGGCAAGTAACAGAGGTATCTTTACCCCATCTGTTTCTGCAAGTTTCCTTTTTGCAGATATGTTAAAAATGCCATCGCTTGATTTTGGTAAACTACGCGTATCATACGCTAAAACCAGCGGTGAGCCAGACAAAGCCTATAGTACTTCAGCTTACTATAACTTAGGCAACCAGATAAACGGTATTACAATTGGTAATTACTCAAGCGACCTTTACAACTTAAACTTAAAACCATACACGCTTGACGAGTTGGAAATTGGTACAGAGTTGAAGTTTTTTAACGGCCGTTTAAGTGCCGATGTTGATTATTTCACCCGCAAAACGCACAACGAGTTACTTCGCAGTGCACTTGATCCGGCTACAGGTTTCGGCACCCGGTTAATTGGAACACAATCATTCCAGAACCGTGGTGTGGAAGTTGAGATCAAAGGTACACCAGTACAAACCTCAACTTTCCAATGGACCCCGTCAATTAACTTTACCTATGTTAAAAACAAGGTGTTAAAAACCGACGATTTTGGTACTACACAAACTTTAGGTACTTACAGGCCATTAAATGCTAACCTTGCTTATGTTGTAGGCTTACCTGGCCCGCAAATTATGGCTAACGATTACAAACGTGATGGCTCAGGCAATATTGTTTTTGATGCCAATGGTTTGCCTGAAACTACAGCGCGTATCCCAATGGGTTCAACTGTACCTAAAATTTATGGTGGTTTAAACAACGATTTCAGCTACAAACGCTTCAACCTGTCATTCCTTGTTGATTACCGTTTCGGCAACAAGATCCTGTCTGCAACTAATGCTTACAGTATCTTCCGTGGTTTAAATAAATTAACGCTTGAAGGTCGTGAAGGCGGTGTTGTAGGTAAAGGTGTTACTGAAGCAGGTACTCCAAATACTACAAATGTTGATGCACAGGATTACTACCAAAAAGGTGTATATAACGTTTCGGCACTTAACGTGTTAAACGGCGACTTTATCAAATTACGCCAGGTAACTTTTGGCTATACCTTTACCAGCAGCATACTTAAAGGTTCGCCATTTAATGCTATCAACGTATCATTGGTTGGTCGTAACCTTTGGACTATCATGAAACATTCTGATAACATCGATCCTGAGTCAGGTTTCTCAAACAATATCAATTATGCAGGCATTGAAGGTACCAGCTTACCTGCCACCCGCACATTCGGTATTAATGTTAACTTTAAATTTAGAAAATAAGAGCAATGAAAAAGAGACTTATATATAGTGGCTTTTGCCTGGCAGCAACGTTGTTTACAACAGGTTGTACCAAGGACTTCACTAAAATAAATACCGACCCCAATGCTACTACCGCCGATCAGTTTAATCCAAACTTTTTGCTGGCACAGGCACAATTAAATTATTCGCAAACAGGCTATTCGCAACTGTTGTTTCAAAGCATGTGGACACAATCACTGGCTTCAACATTCAGCTACTATGGCAACGGCGATAAGTATCAGCAAAGCGGCTCGTTTAACGATTACATAGGCCGTGTTTATAGCGAAGGCTACGGTGCTGAAACCTACGCCCAGGAAATGAAAAACCTTACCGATGGTAAAGCCGGGTATGAAAACCTGAATAAAATAGCTACCATTATGAAAGTATTGATCATACAGCGTGTAACTGATACTTATGGCGATGTGCCTTACTCAGAAGCAGGTATGGCCAAACAAGGCATTTTCTTCCCTAAGTTTGATAAACAGCAGGCTATTTATACCTCAATGCTGAATGATCTGGACGCAGCCTTAACTGGCTTGGATGCAGCAAAAGATAAACCAACGTCTGATTTATTTTACGGCGGCGATATTGCGCAGTGGAAAAGATTTGGTTATTCACTGATGGTACGCTTGGCCATGAGGTTAACAAAAGTTGATGCTGCAACCGCTCAAAAATATGTTGAGAAAGCTTATGCAGCTGGCACAATGACCAGCACAGACGATAATGCCAAGGTAAAAACCAACAACGCTAACGGCTATTCAAATGCTATTGTTAATGCATTATTAACTGTTGACGATTTCCGTGAAGTACGTTGGTCAAATACCCTGATCAGTTTCATGAAATCAACAACCGATCCACGCGTAAGCGCTATTGCGGAAATTGCAAGCGGTAACGGTAAGGCTGCAAATGAAACCGAAACAGTTGCCGGCGACAATACCTACTCAAAGCAAATAGGTTTACCTAACGGCTATGACTTAAACGGCGGTTCTACCGATGTGTCAAAAGCTCCAGGCTATCCGGGCGCAACACCGGCTAATCCGGCTGTTGATAAAGATGCTGCGGCACCGCTTGGTAAATATTCACGTCCGCGCTTACAGGTTTATTATACTGCAACAGCTACTATTAACCCTGTTGATAAAAGCACTATCAACATGCTTTTAACTTATGGCGAAACTGAATTATTATTAGCCGAAGCAGCTACAAGAGGCTGGAATACAGGTACAGCTGCTTCACATTATGCAAAAGCATTAGCGGCAGACATGAAGTCGATAGCGCAAATCAATGCTGCTGCCGCAATTAGTGATGCGGACATTACTACTTATGTTGCAGCCCACCCGCTTGGTGCATCGCCTTTAGAGCAGATCAATAACGAATATTGGGTTGAAACTTCAACATTGTTCATGTTCAACGAAAACTGGACTAACTGGAGAAGATCAGGCTTCCCTGCTTTAACTGCAATTAAATATCCTTCTCAGTTTGACACAGAGATTCCGCGTCGTGTAATTTACCCTATTACACTGCAATCAACCAATCCACAAGGTTTGGCAAGCGGCGTTGCTTCATTATCAGGTGGCGATAAATTTTCGTCACGCGTATGGTGGGATAAATAATACCCCTATATAAATTCAATAAAAACAAGGCTATGGCTTCATAGCCTTGTTTTTTAGTTTCTACAACAAAAAGGATTAGTAATCCGGTAGTAATTATCAATGCAAATAATTAATTTTAAATCCCCTGCAACTCCGGAAAAAATAAAATCTGTTGATAATGTGTTGTTCTTCTTCCCTTTTTAATTTAACTGTTAAAAGCTCAAAAACTTTAAGTGTTATTGCCGCATTGAGCCTTTGGGGCTTTAAGGCAAACGCTCAGCAACCATTGTTCAAACTGCTTTCACCCGAAGAAACCAACATTAAATTTCGCAATGATTTGGTTGAAGACGAAAAGCTCAATGTACTTTCATACGAGTACCTGTACAATGGCGGCGGTGTTGCTGTTGGCGATATCAACAATGATGGCCTCGAAGACCTATTTTTTACAAGTAACCTGGGCCAAAACAAGCTATACCTTAATTTAGGTAACCTAAAATTTAAAGACATTACCCAACAAGCCGGCAACGGCCTTGCAGGCAGGCCTGGCGACTGGAAAACCGGCGTTACCATGGCCGATGTTAATGGCGACGGGCTTTTAGATATCTACGTATGCTACTCCGGCCTTGGCGATAACGTCAAACGCCGCAACCAGCTTTTCATTAATAAGGGCAACAGCAAATTTGTTGAAATGGCCAAACAATACGGCCTCGACGATCCGGGCTACAGTACGCAGGCAGTATTTTTTGATTATAATAACGATGGCAAGCTGGATATGTTTCTGCTTAACCACAACGTAAAAAAGATCAGCAACCTTGAACTTGCGCAGGCCAAAGCCGAAACAGATCAATTGGCCAGCAATAAACTATTTGAAAACCAGGGTGGCCATTTTGTTGATGTATCCCAAAAGGCGGGCATCATTCAAAACCCGCTCACCTTTGGCCTTGGCGTTGCCATTGCCGATATCAACAAAGATGGGTTACAGGATATTTATGTAACCAACGACTATAATGAACCCGACTACCTGTACATAAATAACGGAAACGGAACTTTTACCGAGGATAGCAAGAAGTGCTTTAAACACCTGTCGCAATTTTCGATGGGGGTTGATATTGCCGATATCAATAACGATGGTCTTCCTGACATGATGACCCTCGATATGCTGCCGCCAGATAACCGCCGGCAAAAATTACTGCAGCTACAGGAAAACTACGAATCGTTTGAGCTGATGCTGAACCAAAACCTGTACAAACAATACATGCGCAACATGCTGCAGGTTAATAACGGCGACGGCACCTTTAGCGAAATTGGTCAGCTGGCAGGCATTTCCAGTACTGATTGGAGCTGGTGCCCGCTTATTGCCGATTTTGACAACGATGGTTATAAAGACATCTTTATATCTAACGGCTACTTCCGCGATTATACGAATAAAGATTTTTTACGCTACTGGGGTGATTATAAGCTCAAAAAAGCAATGAACCGCGAGCCGTTTCTGCTCATGGATCTGGTAAAAGCCATGCCATCTACCACCCTGTCAAACTATATTTTTCAAAACAACCATAACCTTACTTTTACTGATAAAAAGCAGGATTGGGGGATCAACAAAGGCGGTATTTCAAGCGGATCAGTTTATGCCGATCTTGATAATGACGGCGACCTGGACCTGATCACCAACAATATAAATAACGAGGCTTCCATTTTACAGAATACAGCTATGGAAACCGGCAAAAAAAACTACCTGGCAGTAAACCTTAAACAGCCCGAGGGCAATACAAACGCCATAGGATCAAAAGTATTTGTATACAACGGCAAGCAGGTACAATACCAGGAAGTTAACCCAAACAGGGGCTATCTTTCATGCGTATCGACAGTTTTAAATTTCGGATTGGGTGATCAACAGCAGGTAGATTCTGTACGCATCATCTGGCCAGATCAAACATCACAATTGCTAACCGGCGTTAAGGCTAATCAACGCTTAAACATCACTTACAAAACGGGGAACCCGGTATTTAAAACCGATGGCAAAAGTACTGTTAAACCAGTATTCAGCTTAACCAAACCGGTTATAGATTATACCAATACAGAAAATACCATTAATGACTTTAAGCGCCAGCCCCTGATGCTGTTCATGAGCTCTAAAACAGGCCCCGTGATAGCCAAAGCTGATGTAAACAAAGATGGTCTTGAGGACTTATTTATAGCCGGCGATCAAAATACTCAAAGCAAAATCTTTATTCAAAAAGCAGGCGGAACTTATGTAGTTCAGGAAATATCCGATCTAAATAAAGAGAACACCTCGGCGGCCGCTTTTTTTGACGCCAATGGTGATGGCTTTCCGGATCTTTATATAGCTAAAGGCGGCTATTCATTGTTAGAGCCCGGTGCTAATGAACTGCAGGATAAACTATATCTGAATGATGGCAAAGGCAATTTCAGCTTTTCAAGTACCTCCCTCCCGGTGTTAACAGGCAGCAGTAAATCTTGCGTACGCCCTTGTGATTATAACGGGGACGGTAGAACAGACTTGTTTATAGGGTCGAATGTTACCCCGGGGTACTATCCATCGGCCCCCAAAAGCTATCTGCTCACCAATACCGGCGACGGGCACTTTGAAATTACAGAAGCTCCCTTTACCGGCATAGGCATGATCAAGGACGCTCAATGGGCTGACCTAAACGGCGACGGTCGTAAAGATTTGATAATATGCGGCGAGTTTATGTCCCTTATGGTGTTCACTAATACAAAAGCGGGCTTTGTTGATGAAACTTCCAAATACTTTGACCATCCTGTCAGTGGCTTTTGGAATACAATATCCATTACCGATGTGGACAACGACGGAAAACTTGATATTATAGCCGGCAATCTTGGCCAAAACACACAAATTCACGCCAGCCAATCGGAGCCGGCTGAAATGTATTTTGCCGACTTTGACAGCAATGGCTCTATTGATCCGTTCTTTAATTTTTATATACAAGGTGTAAGTTATCCCTTTGTAAGCCGCGATGAACTCAACGACCAGATCTACCCTATGCGTAAAAGGTTTGCTTCATACAAAGCTTATTGCGATGCTACCATGAAGGATATTTTTACCCCCGAAGAACTCAGCAAAGCTACCAAACTTACAGCCAATGAGGTTGAAACATGCCTTTTCCTGAACCGGGGCGGTAAGTTTGTGAAATCACCTTTGCCTTTACAAGCTCAATATTCTTCTGTTTCGGAGATCCTTACAGGAGACTTTAATCACGACGGCAAAACAGATCTCCTATTGCTGGGCAACCATTCTGATAACCGCCTTAAGCTGGGCAGCTTTGATGCAAACTATGGATGCCTGCTTACCGGCGACGGTAAAGGTAACTTCGCATATCAAAGTCAACCTCAGGCAGGGCTATCTGTAAGCGGAGATGTAAAATCGGCCAGCGAAATAAAAATTAACAATGTAAACTACGTACTGATCGGTGCGTCGGGCGAGGCATTAAAGTTTTATAAGTACTAACTCAGTACCTCAAGTATTTAGGAAGGTTTATAGTACTGAGTCAAATATTTATCGCATCAGGAAATAACTACTGACTTCAAACTTGAGATTAAGATAAAAACAATGATCAAACGAATATCCATATTATTTTTAGCGCTGATAAGTACAGTGTCCTACGCGCAAAAAAGCAAAAAAAACATCCTCCCTTATCTCCATATTGATAAGGCCATAAACGCCATCTCGGCGGTTATGATCCACGATGTTGTAAACCCGCCTGCCGCTTCCCGTTACTATGCTTATGTAACCATGGGAGCCTATAATTTAGTTAGTCTTAACAATAAGCAGGTGGTACCGGTGGGCAACTTCATCAAAAGCTATACACAAGATAACCAGATCAGTATCCCGGCCGATAAATACGATTATCGCATAGCCGCCATGTATTGTATATTGGAAACCGGCAAGCAGATGCTTCCATCGGGTTTTATGCTGCAGGATGATGAGGATAATTATGTAGCCCTGCTTAAAGAAAACGGCATTGGCGATGATGTGATCAAACAATCTGTTGCGGCAGCTACAGAAATGACTGCCAAAGTCATAAAATATTCCAAATCAGACAACTACAATAAATTGAGCGGCAGGCTCAGATACTCCCCCATAAAAGGCGGCAAAAACTGGTTCCCTACCCCACCAATGTATATGGAGGCTGTTGAGCCAAACTGGAAAACCATCCGCCCTATGTTTATTGACTCATCTGATCAGTTTGTGCCTGTCAGGCCGGCTGCTTTCAGCACTGACAGCACCAGCCAATTCTATAAGGAAGCCTATGCCGTATACAAAGTATCCAAAAACATGTCGGCCGAGCAGATCATGATCGCGAATTTTTGGGATTGTAATCCCTTTGCAGTTACCACATCAGGCCACATGATGATAGGCTTTAAAAAAATAAGCCCTGGCGGCCACTGGATGAATATTGTAGGTATCGCGGTAAAAAAAGCAGGACTAAGTTTCGACAAGTCGATACAAGTAGCAATGTTAGTTGGTATGACGGAAATGGATGCCTTTATCAGCTGCTGGGACGAGAAATACCGCAGCAACGGTATCAGGCCCGAAACTTATATCAACAAATACATTGATATAAAATGGGTACCTATGCTGCAAACCCCGCCATTCCCCGAATACCCCAGCGGCCATGCTGTGTTGTCAAATTCATCGGCAGGGGTGCTGAGTTATCTGTTAGGTGACAAATTCAGCTTCACCGATGATTCGGAGATACCATACGGCGTTGGTCCCCGCGATTTTAAATCATTCAGACAGGCAGCCGAAGAAGCTTCATTATCAAGATTTTATGGAGGAATTCATTTTGACGACGCCATTGTTAACGGCAATCAGCAAGGCCGTGATGTTGCAGCAGCGGTTGTAAAAAAATTAAAAGCAGCCGGAGTAAACTATTTAGGTGATTAGAACGTAGTTAAAAGCAAACGGCTTTTAATTATGCGGATCAGGGGAACGGTTTTTCTATCACTTTTTATTGTTACCGGGCTCATAGGCCTTAACTCGTTCACCGTAAAAACAAAGTTTGCTTCCACAGCAGCAGCAGACCTGGAAGGCCGCGCATTGTTTTTACGGCATTGTACTGTTTGTCATTTAGCACCTGATCCGGCAGGGCTTACCAAAGAGATCTGGACACGACACGTATTACCTGTTATGGCAGCCCGCATGGGTATTATTTATCCTAATTATGATCCTTTAAGAGGATTAACTGATGAGGAGCGCATAATTGTTAAAAAGCACAATATTATCCCCGAAGAACCGGTTTGTACCGACGCTGACTGGGCCAAAATCACAGATTATATTATCAGCAATGCACCAGACAGTTTATCTGTTGAAGAAAATCGACTTACCCGTAACAGCCCCCTTACGCAATTTGCAAGGCGGGATGTACAAGTTGATGATAAAACGCCTTCACTTATCACCGGACTTAAGTATAACAATACAACCAAAACCCTTTGGATAGGCAATTATTATAACCAGGTATTCAACTGGCAATATGGCAAAGGAGTTGTCAAAAAAGCAAATACTGCCAGCCCTGTTGTTGATTTTAACTTTTATCAAAACAATGTTTATTTAACCGAAATTGGAAAGTTATATCCAACTGAGTTAAGCACCGGCCTGTACGCACAACTTAATGATACCACGAGCACACCACTCATCAATTCATTACACAGGCCTGTAAATACCCGTATAACAGACTTGAACAATGATGGTGTGCCAGAAATCATAGTATGTAATTTTGGTAATAAAACAGGCGGTTTATCGCTGTTTAAAAAGAACAAGGCAGGCAAGTATACCGAGGATGTGTTACTGCCCCTGGCAGGTGCTATCAAATGCTACGTAAAAGACATGAACGGTGACGGCAAAAAAGATATTGTGGCTATGTTTTCGCAAGGCGATGAAAGTGTTTATATTTTTTACCAGAAAGACAACCTTAATTTTAAAGCCAAACGGGTATTACGTTTCCCGCCTGATTACGGCACTACCGATATGGTCTTAGTTGATTACAATAACGATGGGCTCACAGATATCGTGACAGTACATGGCGACAATGCCGACTACTCCAATATCCTGAAGGCCTATCATGGCATCAGGTTGCACATAAATCAGGGCGCTGATGTTTTTAAAGAAAAGTTTTTTTATCCGATTTATGGTGTCACCCGGGTTTTGGCAGAGGATTTTGACAAGGACGGCGATATTGACTTTGTGGCAACCTCCTTTTTCCCCGAGTTTGGCAAACTGGTTGATGAATCGTTCGTCTATCTCGAAAACACTAACAAAGATCAGTTTACTTTCAAATCATACATTCAAAAAAGCGAGATTCCGATCAAAACCCTCACCCTTGAAAAAGCCGATGTTGATGGCGACGGGGATATGGATATCATTACCGGCAACTTTGCCCAAAGTCCAGGCCCCGCACCCACAGCACTTGATGAAAAATGGAAATCGGCAAAGTATGGATTAAGCATATTTTATAACCAACTATATCAACCGAAGAAGTAATAAAAATATTATTGGAAGCTATATAAAATGATGAATATCGTTTACAGGTAGCTAAGACTTAATTGCCGTTGGTTTTAGTGGCTGTTGCACAACACCAAATCCAAGGGCAATATTTTATGATTGAACTCCCATTCTATAGGTTGTTATAGCAATTTGAGCCGTATTCATAAACAATACAAAACACCTCAATAATAAGCTCAGAAAACGCCCAGACAAACCATTTTCCCCTTTTGGTTTCTGATTAGTTTGCAAATGCTTCTGTTTAACTATTCTTGCCTTATGATTAAGTAGCTTTTTGAGATTATAAGCAACAGCAGCCATATTCAAGCATTTATTTACCTGTTCAATCCCTTTTGAATTCACCTTCTTTAGACCCAGATATTCCACAAGGGTTCCGATAACCGGCTCTACTGTACTTTGCCTTATTTTCATTAGTATTCTACCCTTCCTGGATTGCATGCGAATATGCATCTGGTCATAATAGGGTTTGTCGATCGTGCTTTTTATACGCACCTCTTTTTTATCACCTATGCAATCAGGCTGAAAAGGGCAACCTATACAGTGTTTTCTTGTAATGGTATAACATTTATCATTCTCGCTTGTTCCTTTGAATTTTAAGGCTTTGCCATTTTTACAGATATAATGGTCTTCTTCCGAATTGTAGGTAAAACCCTCTCTCTGATAAATAAATCTACCGGTATTGGGAATATATCCTGTAATACCCATTGCCTGCAATGCTTTTAACGCAGTGCCGCTACTGTAATTCGTATCTGCAACTACCTCAAACAAGCCGGTGTCATTATCTTAGATTTTGCTTCAAATCGATTAGCATCGTGGGCAGACACTCACTATCCCGCATGTCTGCTAAATAGGCTTTTGTGCAGGTAATTACGTGAGAAGCGGTATCTACCGCTACCTGACCCAGGTAGTTCAGATTTGTGGGTTTACCTGGTTTTGTTGATAAGCGGGCATCCGGGTCGGTTGGACTATAATGAGTGGCATTCGTTATTTTTACACCTTTATTATCATCTTTGCCCTCATCTTCCGGTACTGCCTTCATTACGGGTTTTGCTTCTTTCTCTTCATTAACTGTTAACTCTTGCTCATAATCCTTTATATCTTCCAGTACCTCTTTTGGTAACATGCTATCAATCGATGCGTTCGCTTTTATAAATACGCTATCAATCGCCTGCCTGCGGCCCGAAACCATTCCTTTATCAACACATAGTTTCAGTACACGCTTAAATAATTCTGTGAAAACATGCTCGCCGTATAATTGCCTGGTTCTGCTGAGCGTACTATGCCAGGGTAATTCTTCATCAAGATCGTATCCAATAAAATAACGAATATCAAGCCTTAAGCGTAACGTGTTAATGATCCGCCTGTCGCTATTCAGATTCTCCAGATAACCTGCAAGCATGAGCTTCATAAACACTACCGGATCTATGCTTTTCTGGCCTTCTGTTCCATAATATCGCGCTGTCTCTTTATAAAGAAACTTAAAATCAATTAGTTCATTTAAGCGACGGTAAAGGTTATCCCCAGGTATCTGATCTGATAATTGAAAACTTACAAATAGTTTCTCTTGGTACTTCTTTTTGCCTTGCATAATTCAATATACTAATAATCAACAACTTAATCAATAGCGGTGTGTTAGTTGTGCAACAGTCACTTTAACCAACGGCAATTAAGTCTTAGCTATATGAGGGCTTCAGCCCAAATCCGCTTGCACAATTGGGCTAAAGCCAATACTTTTTCTGCCTTTTCCAACGTTGGTTAAAACCAACGGCAATGAACATTTTGTATTTTCAAACAGCTTCTAAAACATTTCAAAATTAATTATAAAGCGGTATACCATTAAGTTCGATACAATAATCGGTAATCCAGGTGCCGGCCACATCAACATATAATATATTGGGCTTATTATTTTTATTGATGATACCACTTGTTACCCATGAATTAATTTTAGATGGCAAGTATTTATTTCCAAATTGAGCAAGGTCAATAATACTTTGATTGTTCTTAACCACATTGGTTAACAGCATTATGCCATTTAAAACCGGGTTTACCTTTTCATCCTCAAAATCATTACAGATCAAAGCCGCTTCATCGCTGCTTTGGGTTAACTGCCAGTCAAGCCGTACCAGATCATTTTTGTTAGTTCCGTCTTTCAGCGATGTAAAAAACAAGTCTTCTCTTGCCAGCAGCTTATCTATTTGGTTTGTAGCTGCGTAAGCACGGCGAAAGTTTAGAAAAGTTTTACCCTCATCGGCCATGGAATTGGAGTCGATCAACTTTTCGCGGTTGGCATACCCCTCAAAAGTGACAATCACTTTACCTGCCAGTTCGTTGAGCTTAATATCACCTATATTTTCTTTTGACTGATTGTTAAAGATCTTATCTTTTCCAAGAACGCTGAAAATGGTATCAGCTACATGATCTGCCGAGGCTTCTTTGGGACAAAAATGGCTAAATGTTATTATGATAAATTCCTTTTTATGCCTGTTAAGGAATGTTTTGACAGAATCAAGAATATCCTTAAACTGTTCACCGTATCCGCCTCCCATGGCTTCGGCCATACAATCTGACGAGCTGTGTTTGGTATAAATGGCATTATTGAATGCTCCTACCCGCAAATCAAACATCCTGATACCGGCATTTAATTGTTTCCCTATGTTTAGTTTTTGGGTTAGTGTATTACAGGGGTTGATGGAACTACTATGAATGCCACCAGTACCATTTAAGGCCGACATGCCGGCATCATGCGCGCCCGGAATAACAATATCCTTTAACGTAAGGTTACCCTTAGCCGGAAACAAGGTATCTTCCATCCAGCTCGCCGGGTTATAGTTGGTGAAATAGCTCAGGTAAAGTTTTTGATCCTCGCCCACAAAAGCCATGATAAACTTTTTGGCATCTACGTTACATATAGATACCGGGTAAGGGGTTTTAAAATAATCGGGAAGCTTATAGCCATTTACCGGCTTATTCTGCTCATGTTCTGAAGCATAATAAATAAAATTATCTTTTTTATACCCTTTCCACATATAAAACAAACGGGTAGTGTTAAAGGCATGATAAACCGCCGGGGCTACTTTGGTTTTTGATTTTTCTACAGCAATTCTTTTAGTCCAGGTTTTATCAGCGGCATTATAATCGGCATAAAATATGCCGTCATCGTTGGTATAACAGATGCGGGGCCGGTTATCAGATAAGGTAACTATAAAGGGGTAGTCTGAGCTTCGTTTATCAGCTATTGTTTCCAACACGGCAGGTTTAAACACGCCGTTTTCGTCTGCCTCAAGCAGTGCAACCATCATATCATTTTTATTATCAGCATGCGATGCGATCATTACCTTGCCACCAACCACTGTAGCTGTGATTCCAAGCTTTAACTTAGGCATGCCGCCAAAACTCACTGTATTGACTGTTTGCGTATTGAAAGTGGTATCACTGTTATTAATGAGATACTTTAACGAGCCATCGGTACCCAGCCAAAAGGCATAAATATGTTTATCGGTTACCCTGAGTACGGGAGCAAAAGCACTAACTTCAGTCCCTGCTGTAGCATCATGCTGCGAAAATTGAGTAGCGTATTGTTTACCAAGATAACATACATGGATAAGGCCCGTAGCCCCCGCCTCCTTCCAGGTGACAAAATATCGCCCTTTAAAATTGGTGATATCAATAGCCTTATCTGTACTGGCCGCAGGCAAAAAGTTTACAGGGGGGCTAAGACTTAAATTCTGCGCCCTTAATGCGCCTAAATTTAAGAAGATCAACATACAGGCAGATAGAGAAACGATCCTGAAAAATTCCATAATGCATAGGTTGAAGTTAAGAAAGGCAGAATAAAGTTTTTTTTTAAATAAAAAACCTACTGATTATTAACTATTTAAGTGAATTTATGATATTTTTATATAAAAACGAACCTATGACAAAAATCCTTACCACTTTTTTGTGCATTATCTTGTTTACGCAAGCTATTAAGGCCCAGGATGCCAACTATTGGTCATCAAGCTACAATCCTGCCGGTTTTTTAACTCCCGGCGCTGTAATAGCGTTTAACCGCGACAGCGGGGTAATGTTTTTGAACCCGGCATTACTGGCATACAGCACAAAAAGCACAGCTTCTATCAACGCATCTATTTACCAATACGGACGTATTAATATAAAAAACGGTGCAGGTACCGGGCTCGATCTTAAATCAACATCGACAAGCATTATCCCCCAAATGATCTCGGCAACGATATCATTAAAAGGCAAACACCCTTTTACTATCGGGTATGCGCTAACCCACAACCCGGTGATAAGCTACCGGGTTAACCAGCAGCGCGATGCCACATTTAATGTGCTTGATAATTCCTACAGCCCCGGCAACGAATATTTTCTGGGCCAGTACAAAAATGTAAACAGTATCAATGAAACCGCGGGCATTATCAGCGGGGGCTTTAAGGCGTCAGACCATTTCGCCATTGGAATAAGTGCCGAAGGCCAGATCCGGAAACAGGATTATGATTACGACGTAAGTTCAAGAGCATTGTATAATACCAGTGGTTTCGAACTTCCGCCTTTTGCAAATGTACAGGAGTCTTACACTGCAGGCTACTACAACGTAGGGATCAGGTTTAAAGGCGGATTTGCCTATGATAACGAAAAACACCATTTAGGCTTAACTTTATCGTCTCCCCTGCTGCATGTGACAGGCAGCGGGAGTATATTAAGCGACTACCAAAACAGTGATTTAATTATGCCCCAGGAAAAAGACACTGTAAATTTACTGGCCAATTCAAGACAGCGCAGCCTCAAAGTTAATTACAAAATGCCCTTTAGCGTTGCATTTGGCTATGCCTATGATTACAAAGGCGGCCAATTTTATATTGCGGCAGAGTATTTTGCCAGGGTTGGCGAATACAATATCATAACACCCAAAAATCAAAATTTTATAAAAGGAGTTGATAGCGGTGCCGATCTCCTGACTCCCGAGTTTTTGAAATTTAAAGATGCCCGTAAGTCGGTAACTAACTTTGGCATTGGTGCAAGCTATTTGCTTAAACCCGATTTAATGGGATACTTATCGTTTCACACCGATTTTAATAATATCAGCAAGGCCCTGTATAGTATAGATGATTCGGGCTACAGGTCAAACACCGGCAACTATAATATTTACCATTGCCAGGTAGGCACTAATGTAAAAAAGCGCAAGTTTAACCTGCGCACAGGCCTCCTGATTGCGTATGGCACAACCAACAAGTATTTGCAAACTGTAAATTTTGATAATCCTAACGAAGCTAATTATTTAAATGGCGATCCCGGATATACCAAAGCCTCACAATTTTCGGTTGGGCTAATGCTGTCATACATTCACAATCTGTAGTTAATTATTCAGCGTCGAGGAGGCGTTCAAAGCGCTTATCGGGTATAAACCAGGTTGTTGCCACTATTACATAAATCACAACACTGATAGTTGGGTTTAGCCAGGTGCATGCAATAGCAACAGCGTACAGTATTACAGAAACCTTTCCTTTAAAATCGCTGCCGAAAGCCTGTGCTAATAAGGAGTCTTCACCATGATGGCTGATAAGGGTTAGCGCTAAAATACGATAGGCTATCCCATTCATGATCAATACCACTCCGTAAAAAAACACAGGCCATTGGGTCAAATGGTTTTCACCCATCCAGGTGGTTACAAAAGGGATGAGTGACAACCAAAACAACAAGTGCAAATTGGCCCACAATATTTTTCCATTTACAGAGCGTACCGCCTGCATGGTATGGTGATGATTATTCCAGTAAATACCTACATATACAAAACTGAGCAGGTAACTTAAAAAAACAGGGATAAGCGGTTTTAAAGCCTCTAAATTTTCCTCATGCGGAACCTTCAATTCTAAAACCATAATAGTGATAATGATGGCTATTACGCCATCACTAAACGCTTCCAATCTGCCTTTACCTAATGCCATGTGCTAAATATAACATTATTTGGCAAAAGCCTTATAACGCTGCATAGCTTCAACAAAGTAATAATCGGCATAGGTTAATGGCACATCAACTTCGGTACCTGCCGGGAAATGGCCAACGCTATGTTTCAAAATAAACCCACCATTGGTATTCAAATCAGCTTTATATTGGGGTGCAGATAAATTTTTAATAATGGTTTGAGCTGTATTGAAATATTCCTGTCCGGTCTTTTTATCAACGTACCGGCAAAGCTCGAACAGGGCCGAAGCCATAACCGAAGCAGCCGAAGCATCGCGCAAAGCATTTGGGATATTTGACGCATTATAATCCCAATAAGGTATTTTATCGGCAGGCAGGTTTGGATTGGTCAATATAAAATGAGCTATGTTTTTTGCTTCTTCAAGATATTTTGGATCTTTTGTTTCGCGGTACATTACCGTGTAGCCATATAAACCCCATGATTGTCCCCTTGCCCATGCAGACTCATTTGCAAAGCCCTGTGCGGTTTTCTTTTCTTTCACTGCACCGGTTTGCTCATCGTAATTAATTACGTGATATGAGCTAAAATCGGGGCGAAAGTGATTTTTCATAGTGGTATTTGCATGCGTAACCGCTATTTTGTAAAAGCTGGAATCGCCGGTTACTTTTGTTGCATAAAACAGTAGTTCCAGGTTCATCATATTATCAATGATAACGATGTAGTCATTTGCTTTTGAATTCCATGAACGGATGCAACCAACAGTTGGGTTAAACCTGGTTGACAATGATTTGGCGCTGTTAACCAGAATCTCTTTATACCCGGCTTTTGGCTCAATACTGTTTGCTGTGCCGAAGCTACAGTACATCATAAAACCAAGGTCATGCGTTCCTTTATTGTACTGCTCTTTTTCAAGCCCTTTCAAATTTTTATTAGCCTCGTCAAGCAAAACAGCATCTTTAGTTTGCCGATATATATTTAACAACGTACCTGAATAAAAGCCGCTGCACCACCAGCTGCTATTACTTGTTTCAAACTTATCAGTGGTAGGGTGATATGTTTTCGGAAACTGGTCCGGGCCAAACTGTTTAGCCATGTATTTATATTGGACATCGGCGTCAGCAAAGTTTTTGTTGATGGCTACCAATATATCCTTTTGGGGCTTGAAGCTATTCTGCGAAAATGAATTGAGGCCAAGCGCTAATAAACATGCCGTAACTGTCGATTTGTAAAGGTATTTAAGTTTCATAGACTATATAACTGGTTGAAGTGCTTATGCAGGGCACAATTTTATTTATAAAAGTGCAGATTTTGCACGCACAAAAACAAGCGCCAACCAGGCATTTAGCTATATTTTTCTACTACATCGATGTAGTGAGGCTCAAATTTAGCGCCACCTACCCCATCCAAAGCAGGAGACTGCTTTGGAAAGCTTCAGTGGTTTTGTATTTACGTCCTTTACTTCATCAAAAACCCCATCACCATAGTTTCCATTAATGCCGGCTGCCTGTAAAAAATAATATGGTCAGAATTTGGAATGATAGCCAATTGTGCCAATGGCAGTAGTTTGTAAATACTTACAAAGCTTTCAACAGAATTATAACGGTCACGATCACCAGCGGCAACGAGAACCGGGCATTTAATGTTTTTTAGCTGTTCGGGAGTTACGGTAGTTTGGCTGATCCAGGCATGTTTCAGCAGCTCTACAAATTCGCCCCACCGTTCAGGCTCGGGCATAAGTTTTTTGCGCTCCCGTACAAAATCAGGAATATCACGTTCAAGTGAAGCGCCCGATAGTTGTTTTAGTTCATCCATTTCGCCTGGCCGGTAGCTTGCAGCTGAAGTGCTGCCGCCTGCAAATACCAATTTCTTCACCATATCGGGGTGTCGAATGGTAAGATCAAGGGCTGTCACCGCGCCATCACTGAAACCAATGAGTGCAACACTATCTTTAGTAACCTGCCGGATCACGGCGTAAGCATCATCCGACATCAGCTCATACGTATATGGCTTATGCCCTATTTCTGATTTTGTATGCCCGCGCGTTGCAATAGCTATCACCATAAAGTTTTTGCTCAGCACCGGGATCAGGTTTTCATATTCCGAAATTTCACCATAAAGCCCGCCGTGTAATAATACCAATGGTTTTCCTGTTCCGTAGGTTTCATAGTAAATGCGCGTTCCATCTTTCACTTTCACATAATTACCGGCAGCAGGATTGTTACCATAAGGAACATTTTGCGCCCTGACTGTAGCGGATGCAAAAAGCACCAGCATCATTAAAATCTTTTTCATAAAAGCATCAGTTAAAAGCTTTAACAACAAGGTTTTTGTAGGCTGCCCCGGGGCAGTTACCAAGCCAATACCCCACCGCTCCACTTTTTAATGAAGGATCAAGCCCGGCATAAACCATTGACGGTTTGGCTGCATTATCTACATAAACTTCCATTTTACTGCCTTGTACCACAACTTTGATATGGAACCATTTACTTTGCGGAAGTATAGCTTTGGCCTGATATTTTGTCGACTCATAATCCCACCAGTTAAATTCGGCCTTTTTTTCGGGCATGTATTGAATGGCATTAATAGTGCCGGATGATCCAGGCCTGAAATACACTGTTTCATAATGATGGGCATCACGGATACGAAAAGCCAGGCCCACAAACCCTCCTTTAGGTGTCATATCGGCTACATCCATTTCGATAATGCCATCCTTAAAATTTATGCCGGGCTTGTATGCCAGGCTTGCTGACTTGTAATTTTGAATTTTCCGCTTGATAAGTAACGCTTTTGTTCCTCCAAAACTTCCCAGTTCATAATCGAGGGTATCATTTTTAGGGATGATCCATTGTTTAGGGTTTACAACTGAAAGATTGTACAACCTGTATTGTTGCTGCGCATAAGTTTTTATAGCCGCAACCAGCAATAACATTAAGATGAAATTTTTCATGATAACGGGTTTATAATTATTGGGAGATGACAAGGTTTGCAAAATCGCCAGGCAAGCCTGATGACCAAAGGCCAATGAGCCCGCTACGGCGGTTATTCAATTTCTTAACCGTAAGCGATGGCTTAACCGAATGATCCACATATACAACTATATTGTTGGCATTTATGACAATACGGGCGTGAAACCAGGCAGTTGCCTCAGGAAATGGGTTCACCGCGTTTTCATAAACCAGAGGGTGTTCCTTGCGGAGCTTATCCCAGGGAAAATCAGGTTCGCTGATGTATTGCACCGTATGCTTGCGCCGCAAAGTATCATCTGATTGAAAATTAAAAGGACGAAAATAGATAACATCATTAGTTGTAGTATCTATACCATGAAAGGCTATGCCTAAAAAACTCTGTTGAAAAACATCTCTTCCGCGCAGGTCGATATCAACCGTACCTGTTTTAAAATCCACATTTTTAAGCCACAGAATACCATCTGAGGTAAGTCCCTTTTTACTGCCATCGGTAACTTCGGTAACAGTTTGGCGGGGATATGCTTTTATCAGTTTATTTCCCTTAAGCAGGCTGTTAATATCGTATGTAACTTTTTTCTGTTGGCTGTAACAAAAATTACTCCCAAGCGTCATGCTTAACAGGGCAATCAATAAAATCTTGTTGTTCATGGGTTTTAATTTAACTTTAATCAAAACTTGCAAATTGCCTTTATAATAAAGCACAAGGGGCATTTCAAGTTAAGTTCAAGTTTGTTCAAAGTATTTTAAGGATCTTTTAAAACCACATTATTACCTGTATACCAATGGAAAAGGAAAAACAATTGCTTTTGCTATGCCGGCAGCTTATTGAGCAAATGTTAAACTGGGGCGATAGTAGTGTTTGGGGCAACGATGATTTTGAGCAGCTAAGCCAGCAAATTTTTGATAAAACACGGGTTCAGCTCAGTGTATCAACTTTGAAAAGAATTTGGGGCAAGGTGCGCTATGAAAGCTTTCCCAATGCAGCCACCTTAAACGCCCTTGCTTGTTTCCTTGATTACACCAGCTGGCGCGATTTCAGGCAGCACCACCAGGTTAACGGAGTAGTTGAACATGCTGTTGAAATAATTGGCCCTGAAGCTCCGCAAACTACTACATCTCCCCAACCCCGTTTACGTTATGTATGGTTTGGAAGCGCACTATTACTGGTGCTTGGGGCGCTGTTTTTCATGAGCAGCAAACGCAATAAACCCGTTGACCCGGCTTCAATTAAATTCAGCAGTAAGAAAGTTTCTGACGATTTGCCTAACTCGGTGATATTTAATTACGATGTTTCGGCATTTCACTCCGATAGTGTTTTTATCCAACAGTCATGGGACCCTAACCGCCGCGAACAAGTTCCGGGTGATGGTAAACAGTTTACCTCAATTTACTACGAGCCAGGTTATTTTATAGCGAAGCTGATTGTAGATAAGCATGTAAAAAAGGAAACATCGGTATTTATTAAAACCAAGGGATGGAAAGGTATCCTTGATCATGAGCCGGTACCTGTTTATCTTTCGGCAGAGGAAATTAAAGGAAAAGGCTTTATGGGAGTTGACGCCAAATTGATTCAGCAAAAATCAGGTACACCCGTTTTTAATAATACCTGGGTAAAATTCGCCAACATCCGCGAATTTCCGGGCATCAATGCCGATAACTTTACAATGGATTGCACTTTGCGCAATACTTCAACACCAGGCCAATCCGCCTGCGCCAGGGCCGATCTTACTATCTTAGGCAACGGGACCGCAATCGTTATCCCCATAGTTAACACGGGCTGTATCTCCGATATAGGTATTTTGACCGGCACAGACTGGGTTAGTGGCAAAGATCATGACTTAAGCGCTTTTGGTACCGATATGTCTCAGTTTCAAAATCTGCGTTGTAGTGTAAAAGACCATTTTCTGAGGATCTACCTTAATAACAAGCAAATCTTTGAATACAAGCAAGCCCAAACCATGGGTCGAATAGTAGGAATCCGGTTTGAGTTTGAAGGCCCCGGAGAGGTTAAGCAATATAAACTGGAAACCCCGGGAGGCTCTGTTTATGAGGAGCAGTTTTAGGAAATAGGATGTAAAAACATCCGCACTACTCATTGGCTTCAACAAGAAGTTTATCAACAAGTATTTGTGATATCCGAAAATTAGTTTTTTGAATAAGGTCAAGATAGGGCCGAATTAACGGCACCACATTTTGTTGTTTGGCATAAAGCAGCACCCCAACTGAACCTTTAACAGAAATACCTCTTTGTTCGGCAAGCTTTCGGGCAGCCCGATCGTCCGTCAATAAATAATCACATTTAACTTCAGTAGCCAAAGCAATTGCACTTGCTTCACCCGGATCAACAAGTTCTTTTATTTGATTTTGCAAATCTTGATTTTGAACCTGCTGAATATACACCCAATCAGGCAACGTTTTACCATATTCATTTGCTATCTCTGGTGTGGTAATTACCTTTGCAAACAAAATTGAAAGCAAATGCAGGGCATTGATTTTATCCAAGATAATAAAGCAGCTTGCATCGGTAATTACAACGACACCTTCAATCACAATCTAAATCTGCTTTTATACTTGGATCGAGATAACTAACCCCAAAGTTGATGAGGATTTCTGCGAAATCCCATTTTTTCATACTGCACATCTCAGCAGCTTGCGCTAAAGACAACTTACCCGCTTCATAAAGTTTAGCAGCAATAAGACGAACTGTTTCGTCGTGTTCTTTTTCCAACGCTTCAGGAACTTGTAATATCATCGTTGTCATGATATAAAGATAAGCATTATTGAAATCTCATTAAACAAATACACTCCAGAAACTACAGCAACTTTTAATTTACCGAATTATCCTGTACCTTAATATCATATCCCTGTACAAGCAAATCACTTGCGCTTGCTATAAAAGGCCTGATAAATTGCTCTATCTTAGCATAAGCATCCTGTATTGCTCCATCATCCTGCGGGTCAAAAACAAGTTCGTTCAGGCTGCTGACCGGCTTATTATCGCCATGGTGTACATCGGCAATTAAAAATATGCCTTTAGCATCGCTCCCCAGGCCAGGATGATTAGGTTCGGTTTGTGCGTTAATGGCAAATATCAACCCGTAATCGTCGTCAGAAATATTTTTCAAAACAGTGATTTCCAACACAAGGCAAAACGCGCCATTATCGCTGTAACATTGCTGCGTGTACTGGCATTTGATCAGGTCCTGAAAATCGTTTTCGGCCTTTAGTCTTATTTGCTCGTATAAATCAAAAACTGCTTCAAATAAATCCATAATGAGGTGTTAGTCGGATAATCCAAAACAAACATAACTATCTCCCGACTTACTTCCAATTTTTCCTCCACCGCAGGCTATAACTACGTATTGTTTACCATCAATTGAATACGTTGCAGGCGTAGCATAGCCCGCTGCCGGTAACTGAGCTTCCCAAACTACTTTGCCGGTACGTTTATCAAATGCGCGAATCTTTTCATCCTTGGTTGCTGCAATAAATATGAGGCCTCCCTTTGTAACAACCGGACCACCATAGTTTTCTGTGCCGGTTACCGGGATTCCCTTTTTAGTTAACTCGCTAAACTCGCCCAGTGGTACCTTCCAAAGCAATTTACCGGATGTTAGGTCAACGGCGTTAAGTGTACCCCAGGGCGGTTTTATACCAGGATATCCATCCTTATCTAAGAAGCGGTTATAACCGTTCATGGTATAGGGTGCTTCATCAATCATTTTCTTTTCCGTTGCCGAGCTTACAGCACGATTACCGGTTGGCTCTTTGGCTATTTCTTTAGCTCCTTTTGCTTCAGGAATTTTGAGCAGAAAGGCCATCAGGTTTTCCTTATCTGCAGGCGAAATTTGTTTAAACGATGGCATCATGTTGCGGCCGCTTGCAATAATGCCACTTAGCTGGCTGGCAGAGTATTTTTTGCCGATGTTTACCAGCGATGGATATGAGGTTCCGTTGCCTTTAAGTTCGGTCCCATGACAGCCAATGCAATTGGTGTTATATACCACGTGGCCCAGTGCCTGCGGCGATTGGTCGTCATTATTTGTTTTCGGCACTTCTATCATCACTTGTGCCCAAGGCAGTTCAGAGCAGTTTACATACAGGATATTGCTTTCCGGGTCAACAGCGGCACCACCCCACTCGCCCCCTCCGTCAAAACCGGGGAAGATCCAGCCACCTTCTTTACTTGGCGGTGTAAACATAATACGGTTTTTAACCTGGTTATATTTGGCCAGCATTTCCTGGTGCACTTCAGGCGTACGATCAGTAACATCCTCCGGATTAAAATTTTGCCGGGCAAACGGCTGGGGTAAAGTTGGGATTGGCTGGGTTGGCCATACCTCTTCGCCGGGCAGGGCCTTAGTTGGTACAGGAGTTTCAACTATAGGAAAAATTGGCTTGCCGGTAGTCCTGTCAAACATAAATACGTACCCGTGCTTGGTGATCTGCGTTACGGCATCTATTTTTTTGCCATCTTTAATAATAGTTACCAGGTTAGGGTTGGCCGGCAAATCGCGGTCCCAAAGATCATGATGCACAAATTGGTAATACCACTTCAGCTTACCTGTAGATGCATCAAGCGCCAGCAATGAATTGGCGAACAAATTTTGCCCTTTCCTGAACCCGCCATAAAAATCACCGCCAACGGAACCTGTAGGAATATATACTATTCCCCGCTTTTCATCCAACGCCATGCCCGACCAGTTATTGGCCCCGCCAAATTTTTTGTAGGCAGCAGTATCCTTCCATGTATCATAGCCAACTTCGCCAGGATGAGGGATGGTATGGAAGATCCAACGCAACTTCCCAGTACGGGCATCATATGCACGCACATGCCCCGGGGCAGCATCTGCCGACTCAGAAACGCGGTCGCCCACAATTAGTACATCTTTATAAACTACGCCAGGCGTAGTACCTGCCACAAACGATTTGGTGTCCCTATCCAGATTTTTGGTAAGATCGATATACCCTCCCTTACCAAATGAGCGTACCGGAGTACCATTTTCCGCATCTATGGCCCATGTTTTGGCACCTACGCTATAGAAGATTCTTTTTTCACCGCCATCATCATTTTGCCAGTAAATTACGCCCCGGCTCACTTTATAATAAGCCATTGGGTCGCCGTTATTGGTGGTATCATCTTTTGCAGGATCGAACAGCCACTTTTGTTGTCCTGTTGCAGCATTTAAGGCAAACAACTTTAGTTTTGGGCTGGTACCATACAAAATGCCGTTAACCATAATGGGGTTACACTGATTTTGACTGCGGTTGGCCGTATCCTTATCAGCCGTGCTAAAAGTCCATAATTGCTTTAGCTTATTTACATTGCTTAGCGTGATCTCCTCATTTGATGAATATCGCAATCCCTCCTTTGAGCCGGCATAAGCCGGCCAGCCGCTGTAAGGATCATTGTTATGCTGATTTTTACAGGACGTATAAATACCTGCCACAAAACACAGGGCTATAAAATACCGGGGATTAATCATTTATTAGGTAATATTGGTTTTAAGGTTGTTTATCAGGATTCGATACTTTCTAAATGTATGAATAAAATTTATTTTATACTTATCCCGATTACTTACGCATACACGTATAAATAGAAAATGCCATGGTTATAACCATGGCATTTTCTATTTATACTTTAAGACCTTAAGATAAGGTTATCGCTATTTCTTCACCAAACTAACGGGTTCAACTTCCTGGCTTAATAATTTGCCAAATAGTTCCCAGCGTTTAGCCGGAGCTTTAGCAGTACCTCCATTTGATTCGATATAGTTTTTCACGAGGTCCTGGCCGTAATTGTAATTGATAACATAGCTACGGTATTTTTTGATAAAGCTGAGGGATTTCTGTGCCGTTTCATCATTCATGAGACAATATTTTTTAAGATAGGACAATGCTTTATCCTGGCTCATGGTATTATTGATCAGTCCTCTTGCAGCTTCGTTGCGGGCATAGTTTAAAGTACCTTTTATGGCAAGGGCCCTGAAGTACAAATCGGCACCCGCCGTATCTAAACCAGCCAGCGGCAACAATACATTTTTAGCAAATTTGATTTTATCGTCACCAGGAAAGGCTACTTCAATACCATAATTGGCACTGCCTTCGGCAATCAACGACTGCGGACTAAACAGCGGGTATAACGAAATTTCTACCCATCCTTTATCGTGATAAAGGTTTTTCTCCAGCAACATATTGTAAACGTGGTGCCCCGGGTAACTTTCATGGCTTCCTACATCGATAGCACGATCAATAAAAACTTTCAGATCGGTATTAATCTGCACGGTGCTTTTATAGCCCCCCTTATACCAGTTGTAACCCGACCATGGTTTATTTGTAACATACTCTAAGGTAAACGTTTCGCCAGCCGGCAATTGATAATGGGCAATGGTACGCTTGCGCGCCTCGGCAATGGCGGCTTTGATAACCGGGTCCAATTTATCTTTAGGTATAATGAATTTATTGGCCAGTTTTTGAAATCTGTCGTTAACATTGCCTTTGCCCGGTAAAATACTATCCAGCAAGGCTATTTGTCCTTTAAAAAAATCGTCGGTATAAACGGGTGCGGCTACACCAAATAACTCCCGCGATTCTTCATCAAAAGGCCTCTCCTCTCCCGAAAAAATCCGGATCCGGCGACTAAATGCAACCAACTGATCGGCCATCCAGTTAGCCCGAATTTTATTAGTATCAATTTTTGTAGTATTGGCTACCGTACGCAGGTCATTCATCAAGCTGTTTGCCGAAGCCAGCAGACTATCCTTAGGGAAAGTTTTAAGTGGCTCCTGTTTAGGCTTCAATGAATCGGGCCCGTAATATGCATCTACAAAATCGCCGTCGTATTGCCCTATGGTTAGGCCAAGTTTCACATATTCAACGGCAAGGCTATTAAGTTTTTTATTTTCGAGCTTTTGCGCCGGATCGTGTCCGCATGAAAACAATAATAACAAAGGAGCAAAAAACAGTAGTTTTTTCATGACGAATAATCTTGTGCGGGTAAATGTGGCGCAAGATAACAATTCCATTTGTTATACGCGGAATGAGCGCCTTAACAGACCGTTGGGTAAAACTATTATGGTTTCCTAAACGAGTTAATATTATAGGTTACCCCTACTGCCACACCTGTTGATTGTAATTTGATATCAGAATATCCAACCCCCGAAATGGGTACTTTCATATATGGCTGCACGCTTATCCCAAAGTTTGAGTTTATTTTATGCTCATACGTAGCGTTAATATTGACAATGCTTAAAAGGTATCCTTTGCTGTTAGGCACAGTATAGGTTTGCGGCCATGCAGCGCTGTTAGTACCATCGGCATAGTTGTAAGTATACTTTTCATGCAGCATAAGGTATGATGACAAACCTGTGCCTACCGACAATTTATTACGGAAATTACCATAAACCTGGTAACCTATATTAATAGGGATATCAAGCATTTTACAATCGGCAGTTACGTCGGTTGGATCATGTTTAAAGGTATACGCTGTACGATAATTGGCAAAACTTGTATTGTAAGGCTTTGACGAATAAACAACGCCACTTGTGATAGTGAGTTTTTTAGTAGCACCGAATGAAAGCAACAAACCATAGTTGCTGCCAACTTTACCCTGAAAAGAGTTTGTACCATTAACATCAGATGAGGCCAGCGCGGTAATAGCCCATTGCGGCCGGTAGCCAAAACCCTGTTTGGTTATTTTTTTATCCGGTTTGGATGCCGTTGCGGCAACAGGTTGTATTTCAATATTGGTTTTAAAATCGGGCACTGCTAAAGGAGTTGACTGAATATTAAGCGCTAACGATCTGTTTGCCAATAAATTTAAAACAGGAGCATCGTTATCTGAAAGATTAGCGTTTGCTATCAGATCTGTGTGCCTTGCCATGATCGTATCATGACCAGTAAGGGCCTTTTTATTTATACCTGTAACTGCATGGTTAGTATTTCCGTTAGGCGTTAAAACATTTTGACCAGCGCCAGCACGATTGCCGGGATTACCGCTCGCTGCTATGTTGTTGCTTGCCGGCGGTATAGCTTTGATACTATCTACCGCTTGAGGCTGCTGTACAACAGGATTGTTAGTATCTGGATTTGTTTTAGGGGTAACAGGTTTAACTTTAACTTGTTGCTGACTGGCCGAATTGTTATCCTGTACGTTGGGCTTTAAAAATAACCATCCCAAGAACAACAGTAACATAGCCGCTATCCCGCTGGCAATAGGCAACCAGTAAACGATTCCACGGCGTTTTTTGCCCTTGTCAAGCATTTGCTCAAGCGCATCCCAGTCATCCTCGTTAAACGCGCGATGATTTGCCGGATCCTCCAGTCGCTTCTTAAAAATGTTATCTAAATCCTCTTCGCTTTTCATCCTCTGATACCATTATTAAAAAAAGTGCTTCTTACATCTATTCGTATGCCGTTGTAGGCCACAATCGGGTTAATATCCATACCCCTGTTGTAATTGGTTTTATTAGCAGTTTCCTCTGCTTTTAATATCATTTGTTTTAGTTTGTGCCGTGCTTTATGCAGGTTTGACTTAGAAGTTCCCGGGCTGATATTTAACATTTCGCCTATCTCCTCGTGCGAGTATCCATCAATTGCAAAAAGGTTAAACACAGTACGATATGCCTGCGGTAACTGCTGAACCATGGCAAGCAAATCTTCATAGTTTAAGTTTTTATCGGTGAGGTCGCCCTCGCTTACGTTTTCTGCCTTTTCCAGATCTTCGGTATAGGCCATTTTTAAATTGGCCCTATAATAATCGATAGACACATTCATCATGATCCTGCCGATCCATGCTTTAAACGGCCTTGACGTGTCAAACCTGTTAATATGGGTAAATACTTTCATAAAACCCTGGTTCATAACCTCTGCAGCCTCGTCGCGGTTACCTGCATAACGGAGACAAATGCCCATAGAGAAGCCATAAAACGCCTTATAAAGCATTTTCTGACTTTTTCTATCTTGCTTTACGCAACCATTGATCAGTTGATGTAACTCTTCTTCGCCCATATGGGGTTTTATAAACTCAGAATCAAACGCATAAATTTAACCTAATCTACGCACATCACGGCAACTAATATTAAAAGGTTGCCTGCTGCATAAAATATTTTTATTTTTTCTCAAACCCGGGCAAAGCCATCGTCAATTTCACATCTATCGGGAGTATGTATACAAAATATGTACAAGTTGATACCCGCTAACTAAATCATTATTCAATAATGATATTTTTGATGCCGAAGGCAACTGATACGTACGTTTATAACGTAATGTTTCTATATAAAATCCCTGGCTATTTTAAAAGCCTTTTATGAGAATCGATATAAACCCAAACTTCCCGATTAACAATTGTAAAATTTGCGGGATACGCCCGGTAGTTGAACAAACTAAAGATCGCTGGACCATCCTATGCCCTAACCCAACCTGCCGAAATTCTGTTTCTGATAAAATTGTTAATGTACCGGCATGGAATAAACAAAATCCATAATATTTTTTCCGTTTACTTATTTCAAGGCAACCATACCCAATGCATGTACGATATGTATTATAAAGGGAAGTGACAGATCCCTCATACTATATACTACTAATACTACTGCTGCATGGTACCAGTGTCTGTTGTGATCATTACTAAAAACGAGGCCGCCCTAATTGAGCATTGCATAAAAATGTGCCGTTTAATTACCGATGATATTGTTGTGATTGATAATGACAGTACCGACGGTACCCCGGCTGTTGCCTCCCATTATGGCTGCAGGGTATTTCAAAAAAGCTGGAGCGGGTATGGTGCAAACAAAAACAAAGGAATAGCGCAGGCAAGCTATAATTGGATTTTAAGTATTGATGCCGATGAAGTACCAGACACGGAGCTCGTAAATTCGCTTCATAATTTAAACTTTGATAAGGCCAATGTTGTTTACGACATTAAATTCAAATCATATTTTGGTAAAAAACTGATCCGCTTTGGAAATTGGGGAAACGACCATCACCTGCGTTTGTTTAACCGTGCATTAGTAAAATGGGGCGAAACTGAGGTTCACGAAACATTGCTTTTACCTCCCCATATAGAAATCAAAAGTTTGTCAGGCTATATTCACCATCATTCAGTAACCGACATTGACGACTTTAAATATAAAGCAATTCACTACGCCCAGCTAAGTGCTGCTAAGTATTTCAAAGCCGGAAAAAAAGCTACATTTATCAAGCTGCATTTATCCCCTGTTTTTGGCTTTTTACGTAACTATATTATCAGGCTTGGCTTTTTGGACGGAGCCGAGGGATTGGCCATAGCGCGCGTCATTTATAAAAACACACGCCTTAAGTACACCTATCTTAAACAATATAAAGAGCTCGCTCAAAAACAAGATACCTATCGTAATGAGCTGGTTATAGAACAGGCTTAGTTAAAACCTGCCTGTAAAATTGCAGTGTTTGCCGCGCCACAATATCTATATCAAAATATTGTTTCACTTTTTCATTACCTGCTAAGGCAAGCTTCATTCGTTTTTCGAGATTATTAAGCAGCATAATAATTGAAGATGCCAACATCTCAATATTGTCGGGATCTATCAAAATTCCGTTAATACCATCATCAATCAATTCAGGGCCAGAGGTGCGGTTTGAATTAACCACCGCCGTGCCGCAAGCCATTGCCTCTAATGGTGCCAATGCAAAGGCTTCGGCATACGAAGGGAATACGGCTACAGCCGATTTAGCTAAACAATCATACAATTCTTGCTTATCAACATGACCGTTAAATACAACATTACTTTTTGAGTGTCCCTGCAAAAAAGCTGATACTTTACCCGCGGGCCCTTTACCAAGTATCAATAACCGTGCATCCGGGATTTCATTTACAACAATATTCCAAGCTTTTGCCAGCTGAAAAATACCTTTTTTAGGTACAAGGCTACCGGTAAATACCACCTGTTTGTTATCGCGCATGGCCTCATTTTTAACAATAGTACTTGTATCAATACCATTATATAATACCTTGATTGATTTGTTGTATGACAGGTAAGCAGCGCTTTTTACGGCGGTATAGGTACTTGCGCTGCTTACAGCTGCTGCCCGGTTCAAAATATCCTGTTCCATTTTCAAAACATGGCGACCAACCGGTTTCCCGGCTTCGGTATTAAAGTAGGTGATAGAACCATTCAATTTAACAACCACAGGAACGGGCAATGCCGGAAAACGCACATATGAGTGGCAAAACCTGATGTAATCATTATAGTCCGGCATTTCAACAATATCAATCTGCTCTGAAGCAATAATCTGTTCCAGTTTTTTTTGATAGCCAGCCAAACTCCTTCTGATATCCCGTTGGGTCATGCCGGTATCCAGCAGTATTCTGTTAACTATTCGCGTGCCTATACCCTGCTGATTTTCGAACAATTTGCCATCAATTCCCCATCGGTACCTGAAAACTTTTACACCGTTATCCTCAAATTGATCTTGGCCCCCATAGCCGCGGCTATACAACCCTGCAACTATTACTTTGTTGCCCAGCTTTACCATTTGCTGTGCCATCAGCCGCACATAGGTACCAATACCGCCATGCGGCCCGGGAGGATATTCATCGCACAGGTATAAAATGTTCATTGCGCTAAAAATTGTTTACTATTTTGAATAGTATGCCTGCTTAGCTGTTTTGTAACCACGGCTATTATAAGATAAAGGATCATCGCTAATAAAAGCTTCAGCAAAAAATGTACGTTCATAGAAGCTGTTATAAACCAACCAGCCAATGCCGCAGGGAGCAAGATTAAAAATGGACGTAAACTGATATCCATTACATGTTTATTTACAAGCCGGTAATAAAGCACAGCTTGTAATGCATTGGTAATTAAAAATGCCACAGCCGAGCCAACGCCTTTAAACAGCGGGATCAATATCAGGTTAAGGCCAATATTTGTAATAGCACAGGTTACAGTAACAGATGATACCGCCTTATACTTTTTAACGCTGAAACTTAGCGACCAAAGCAGGTTTATAAAAAACTGCAGGGGTATACACAGCGATAATATTGAAAACTCGGCAGCATTGGCAGCCCCGTATTTGCCGCCGGTTATAGTACCAACCACCGGTGTCCAGAGTATGTTAAAAACAAGCGGCAGCAGCATGGCCAATAACAGTTCGGCAGTATTGAAAGCGTTTACCTGCTGCTGCAGTTGGTTAGATGGTTTTGAAGCCATGAGCCGGGATAACCGCGGTAAAATAACCGGCGCTATAATAAGCATGGGCAGCCGGGTAAGCTCATAAGCCCGGTAGGCAAAACTATAATCGGCCAAAATTGCTTTGCTTGCCATAAAACCCAGCAACAGCCAATCCATCCGCGAAAGGCTCATATCAAATATCACAGATATATATTGCGCTGTAGCCTCTTTAATGAGTTTTTTATAAGCCTGAAAACGAAATTTAAAACTAAAACTGGTTTGGGTAACAACATAAATAAGCAATGCCAGCAACTCGGCACCGGCGGTACATATCATTATAATAATAATGGAATGAACCTGAATTTGATGGACCGCAACAAGATAAAATGCACCGCAAACCCGTAAACTGTTACTGATAATGGCAATAACTCCATAAGGTGTAAATTTTTCTTTTGCATTTAAAAACTGCTTTAACGGAATGCCCAGAAAAAGCAAGCCTTGTGCCATGAAAAACCAGGGTAATAAGCGATAAACATCACCTTTTAATACTATGCTTAGCAGCGATAACACGGTTAGGGTTAAAAAAAAAGCGGCAAGTGAGTGAAACAAAAATGCCGCTGCTGCCCAATCCGATCTGCGGGAGGCTGCTATGCGGCGAATCACCACCTGCTCCAATCCAAATCCAAGGATGGTAGTAATAAATATTGATAAGGCATTCATCCAGCTTATGGTGCCAAAGCTGTCTTTACTCAGGTAAACAGAAATCACATAAAAAAAAATACTGCCAAGCACCTGCAGGGCCAAGGCCTGCAAACCCGATGAAAAAAACCTGATGAACGCTTTACTCCTGAGCAACGCTGTATGTTATTTATACCCTTATACTATTGTTTTTACAGACCGGTTGCCTGCAACTTTTTATACCCTGGCTAAATATCTGCATATATCGGCATAATAACGAGGCAACCATTCCATTTTTTGACACGTAACCCCTTTAAACAAAACATTTGAAATCAGGCCCGCAAAACCGGGAACAGAGATCGATAAATACTGTGAAATAATGACTATCAGCTTGCCGGGGTTTGATATTAAGAAATGGAAAAATTATGCCGATTGGCGGCTACTGCTATTCTTGCTGCTGTTTATTAACGTGCACATTCCACTTAAGATAGCGGCACTGCTTTTTGTTTACTTAACGCAGTTTAATTTCAAGTTTGGCTTTAAACTGTTTAATTCAAGAATACCGCTGTTTTACATTCTCGTTTTCCCGATAGCTGTTATTGCGGCTATCATTAACCGAAATTTCTTTAATGTTTATTATATCCCCGTTTTTGGCTGGGCATTGATATGCTGGGCATTGGCCTTATTGGCAGTTCACCAGGTTAAACTGATGGTTGATAAAACAGATGCCGAAACCATTTACCGCACATTGGTGATCTTCTTTATCATAAACGCAGTGTTTTCGGCAGCTAACCTGCTGCACATTATGTGGATCATCAAAAGCATTAACCCTTACGCATACATGGGGATGCACCAGCGTTACTTTATTAATACAGGCGATGACGTAATGGGGCTTAGCTTCGATATTTCATCAACCAATGCCGTTCTCTGCGCATTTGGCGTATTTTATTTTATTTACAAGGGCAACCTGGCCATGATGATCGTATGCATGAGCACACTGGTACTCACCTATAGTAACCTCATCAGTATTTTGTTTCTGCTAATCCTGACATTCATATTTATTTTCAAAACCACGCGCAGTCAAAAAAGCATGATCGTGGTGGCATTGATGATCTACATCGTTTCCATGGCTAAAATATCGCCACAAAACGGTAAGTACCTTAACGAGGTAACGGCAAGTGCATTGCGTGAAAACCGTCCCGAAAAACAAATTAAAACGGTAAACAATACGGCATCTGATGTAAACAGTTTACTAATAAGCAAAGAGGAAAATCGCCGTAAATTTGCACAACACTACCTGGACAGCCTGAGCGTGTTAAAGGCAAGGCAGGAAAAACTGACTGAGCTTGACAAAAAGATAAAAGGGCTGCCGCTTACTGATTACGGCAGGCTGTACATTCCCGAACCCAATACCCACTTTGCCGAATTTTACAACATTGGACAAGTAACTCCCGACAGGCAACAATTAATTGATTGCATTGCCATTCATTGGGCTCAATTACCGCTTTGCCACGTTGAACCTTTTATGCCCGCCCTACCGGGCAAGATCACAGCTGCTGCACAAACATTCAACTATTTCGTTACTAATCCATTGCAAAGTATAGCCGGCCTGGGAGCAGGAAACTTCTCATCTAAAATAGCCTTCAGGGCGGCCGGTGCCGGCATTAGGGGCGATTACCCCAAAAACTACGTTTATATCAACCCTGCGTTTATGGGCAACCATTTTGACCTGTACCTAAGTTTTTTCAGTAAAAATGCGGAGTTCCGTTCGGTACGGAATAATCCTTACTCAACCTACGATCAGATGCTAAGCGAATATGGGATCATGGGTTTACTGGCCCTTATCATTTTTTACATCGGTTTTTTTGCACGGCATTATAAACAAATCAGCTATGGCTTGCCTATAATCATGATGGTTGCAGGTATATTTTTTCTTGATTACTGGTTTGAGCAGCTCTCGGTACTGATAATTTTTGAACTGATGTTATTCCTCAACATAAAAGAAACAACTGCCTCTAATTTGAAAACAAAAACTACAGTGCCGGAGGAACTTACTTATGCATGATCCTCAAATTACTGTTTTAATGCCTGCCTATAATGCCGGCAAATATATCCGCGAAGCAATTGCCTCTGTGCTTGAACAATCGTTTACTGATTTTGAACTGCTCATTGTAAATGACGGCTCAACTGATGATACACTTGACATCATCAAATCATTTAACGACGAGCGCATAGTTATTTTAAACCAGGAAAATAAGGGCGTTGCAGCAGCGCTTAACAACGGTTTACGTTATGCCCGGGCTCCGTACATTGCTCGTTTTGATGCTGATGACGTATGCTATCATTACCGCCTGCAGGTTCAGTATGATTTCATTAAGTCGCACCCATATTATACCATAATAGGGTCGGGAGTTGATTATAACGATGTTCACGGCGACCTGATTTTCACTTGGCAGCCTGATGCTTTGAGCCATAACGAGATCCGTCAGCTTAGTTATAAAATTTGCCCCTTTATTCATTCAAGTGTATTTTATAAACGCGATGCTGTTTTAAATGCCGGTGGCTATAATGAACTGGCCTATACTTTTGAAGATCATTTTTTATGGGCTGATATCCTTAGGCACGAAAAGGCTTTTAACCTTAACCAACCACTTATTAAAGTGAGGCTCAATGCCGAATCAATTACAATTGATGAAAAATGGCGAACTGGCAAATTCAGGAAGATCAAGTACCGCACCTTACGTAAGCTAAGCATTACCGAAACTGAAGGAAAACAGCTATCCGAGATCGGGATCAAACAATTATCGCCGCGTATTAAGGAAGGCGCTTATTACGCCTTGCTGGGTAAAAAATACTTATGGAATAATTATCAGCCTGAAAAGGCAAGGAAAAACCTCATCAAAACCCTATACATCAGCCCGCTTCATGTAAAAAATTATCTTTTACTGGTGATGTCGTTTTTGCCCGAACGCACGCTGAACAGGTTATACCAATTAGGTAAAGGTAATTTCCACTTAGCCGGAGCCGAACTGCCAACCGCTGTACTAAATCAAAAGGAGTTGAACTATGGCAGCTAAAAAGATAAAACTGTTTGTTGATGCCCACTCCTTCGACAAGGAATTTCAAGGGGCGCAGACTTTTATACGTGAGTTATATAATCACTTGCTGGCCGAACGACCAGACCTGGATATTTATATCGGGGCCCGCGATACTGCTAATATCCGCAAACAGTTTCCACTGCTTCCGGTACAAAACATATTGCCTTATAAGAACAGGGGAGTTAATATTCTGCGTTTCATTTTTGACATCCCTGCTTATATCAAAAAATACGGTTTTGATTTTGCGCACTTCCAGTATATCAGCCCTAAAAAAATAGCAGGCTGCCAGTACATCGTCACCATGCACGATATGCTTTTTAACGATTTCAGGAAGGATTTCCCTATTCTGTTCAGCGTACCGCGCAATTATCTTTTTGGCCGCAGCATCAAAAATGCGGATATCAAAACCACCGTATCCAACTATTCAAAAGATCGTATTTGCAACTATTACCAGATCCCGGCAAACGATGTACACATTATTCAAAACGGGGTGAGCAAATCTTTGCTGCAATACCAGTCCTCAAAACGTGAGGCCGAAGATTGGGTGGCGGAGAAATTCGGCATCCGCAATTTCATCCTGTATACCAGCCGTATTGAACCTCGAAAAAACCATCTTTTATTGCTGCAAAAGTATCTGGACTTAAAGCTTTATGAGAAAGGCGTTAGCCTGGTGTTCATCGGCAAGGCATCTATAAAAACACCCGGATTAACCAAACTCATCAGGAGCCTTAGGCCTGAGCAAAAACAATTTTTCCGGTGGATCCCGCAAGCCGAGCAGGCCGATCTTGCCGCGTTTTATCGAGCCTGCAGGCTTTTCGTGTATCCGTCAAAAGCAGAAGGTTTTGGTATTCCGCCGCTTGAAGCCGCAATTTGCGGTGCCCCGGTACTGTGTTCGTCAGAAACAGCCATGAAAAATTTCGGCTTTTTTGCACCGTACACTTTCAACCCTGCCAACCAAACAGATTTTGAGCAGAAACTGGCTTTTGCCGTGCAGCAACCTCCCGGTTATGCCTTTACCGGCCGGGTGGCACAACACGTTGAGCAGCAGTATCACTGGCAAAAAAGCAGTGTGATATTTTACAACTTACTACAAGCAAACTTTCATTGTCATGAAACTAAAAATAGCGATCTTAGGCACGCGGGGCATCCCGAACTACTATGGCGGGTTTGAGCATATTTCCGAGTATGTATCGGCCGGTTTAGTAAAAAAAGGGCACTCGGTTACTGTTTATAATTCGCATAACCACCCTTACAAAGCCGATACCTGGAATGGTGTTAACATTGTACATTGCTATGATCCGGAATACCTTGTAGGTACTGCCGGGCAATTTGCCTATGACTTTAACTGCCTGATGGATGCGCGCAAACGCAAATTTGATGTAGTACTGCTTATGGGTTATACCAGCAGTTCGGTTTGGGGACATTTGTACCCGCCAAACAGCGTGATCATTACCAATATGGACGGACTGGAGTGGAAACGCTCTAAATACTCAAAACCTGTACAAAAATTCCTGAAGTATGCCGAAAAACTGGCTGTAAAACATAGTCAGTATTATATTTCTGACTCAAGGGTGATCAGATCATACCTGAAAGATAAGTACGAAGTTGAGAGCCGGTATATCCCCTACGGTGCTGACCTTTTTTCGGAACAGGAACGCGAGCAGTTTGACAAAAGCGAAGTGCTTAAGGAAGACTACTTTTTACTAATGGCCCGCATGGAGCCGGAAAATAACATCGAAACCATTTTAGAAGGCTTTAACAGCAGCTCGTCAAAAAAAAGCTTTATGGTTTTGGGCGATACCAGCAACCGCTTTGGCAAATTCATAACCCACAGGTTTAAAAACGACGACCGGATTCAATTTAAAGGTGCCAATTTTGATAACTCGGTTGTGCGTGCACTCCAAAACAACAGTTACCTGTATTTTCACGGGCATAGCGTTGGCGGTACTAATCCGTCGTTACTTGAAGCCATGGCCAGCGAAGCACTGATTGCCGCCCATAACAACCCTTTCAATAAATCGGTATTAAATTCGGATGCATTCTATTTTGATAATGCCAATGAGGTTCGCCACCTGGTTGAGAATGTGCAGCGTAAGGATACAGAACTCGAGATGGTAAAGAACAACCTTTACAAAATACAATACCTGTTTAATTGGGATGTAGTGATCAGCGATTATGAAGATTTTATAGTGGAATGTTACCGCAAACAACATGGAGAAACTATTAATGCCCGATGATACGCTGAACAACAGGATAAGCTATTACCTGCTTATGCTACTGCTGCTGAGCCTGCCGTTTGATATGTTTTACAGCCACTTGTTGTTAATAGGTTTAGCATTGCACACTATTGTTCAAATTCAAAAAAGCACCATTAAACCATTATTAACCAGCACTAACTTTGCTTTGGCAGCTGTTTTTTTGGTGACCCTGTTAAGCACTATTTACAGCACAAATAAACCGCGGGCTTTTACAGAGTTAGGCAGGCAGGTCACTATTTTGCTTATTCCGCTGATTTTTTGCTTTAACCCGCTCGATATAAAAAAATACAGGCACAATCTGTTGCTGGTATTTTCCCTGGGATGTGTTGCTACTATCGGGTATCTTTTTTTACAGGCGTTAATTACTATCAGATATTATCATTTACCGTTAAAGGTTTTAGTGTCACCGGCATTTACCAATCACAACTTTTCGGAGCCGCTGGATATTCACGCCACATTTTTTTCTATGCAAATAGTTTTAGCCTTAGTTTATCTTATATATGTGTTTATAAAAGAGAAATCAGCAAAGCGTCGGATATTTTATTTGTTATGTTGTTGTTTACTGGCGGCAGGTATTATTCAGCTTAGTTCAAAGTCAATATTCGTAGCGATAGTGATTATTCTGAATGTGGTTATTCCGTGGTTTATGTTAAGGGGACGGATACGTTTAAAATATATAACCATAGTTACGTCGTTATTTATTGCAGTAATAGCAGGTATTTTCACAATGCGCGCCTTCCGCGACAGGTACGTTACCGAATTAAGAAAAGACCTTAGCAAATCAACCGGACCCGAACTTACGGATCCAAGGCTCGCGCGCTGGGGCGTAGCTATAGCTATAGGTTCAGAATCACCGGTTATAGGACATGGTGCAGGCACGGAGGTGGGTTTACTAAAAGATCCTTTTTTTGATCACCAGTTTTACCGATCATATTTGGCCGGATTAAACGCCCACAATCAGTTTATTAGCTTCTTTATTAAATCGGGGATCACCGGCTTACTCGTTTACCTTTTTGCGTTAATGTTTGGCATCAGGGCAGCTATCACCAGGCGCGACTTGATGCTGATGGCTTTTATGGTTGTTGTAATTGCTGTTTCCTTATCCGAAAACTTTTTAGACGTAGATAAGGGCATCTTTTTTTACAGTGTGTTTTTTTCATTATTAATATTTTCCACAAGCGCCCAACAAACTGAAAACCAAGCTAAAAATATTGTGTAACTACTTTGTTGGCAGGCAACCAAAGCCATAAGCGATACGTCATCATTATATATACAAAGACGTGAAAAGTATAGCCACCTTAATTGAACAAAATAATAAACGCTTGTTGAATACCCGGAACAATATTTTAGCCACCCTTGCCTATTTTGACATGTGGGACTATCCGTTAACCTACGGCGAAATATTCCTGTTTTTGGAAAACAAGTATGGCCAGCATGATTTCACTGAAGCACTTGATCATCTTATAGCCAACAAGCTGGTGTTTCATTTCGACAGGTTTTATTCGCTCAAAAACGATTACATGATTGCGGTAAAACGCAACAAGGGAAATAAAAAAGCTGCCGAACTGATCAATAAGGCAAAAGAAGTAGGCGCTTTCCTCATCAGGTTTCCATATGTACGAGGCATAGGCATTTCGGGGTCATTATCAAAAAACTGTGCCGACGACAATTCGGACATTGATTTTTTTATCATTACCGAGCGCAACCGGCTATGGATTGCGCGTACGTTTATGCATATGTTTAAAAAGCTTACGTTTTTGGTTGGTAAACAACACAACCACTGCATGAATTATTATATTGACGAGGCCCGGCTGCAGATAGTTGAAAAAAACATTTATACCGCCATTGAAGTAGCTACGATTATCCCGCTTGAAGGAGATATCACCTTTGAAAGCTTTTATGGTGCCAACACATGGATGCACGATTTCCTTCCTAACAAATGTATGCGCCTTGCTACTGCCAGGCCATTAAAAAAGGCATGGTTTAAATCCCTTATAGAACGCTTGTTTAACAACCGGCTTGGCAATTGGCTGGATAATACCTTGATGCAGATCACATCAGGCAGGTGGAACAAGAAAACCGAAATGAAAAAACTCAATATGCGGGGCGCTGTAATGAGCATGGCAGCAAGCAAACACTTTGCCAAGCCCGCTCCCGAAAACTTTCAGCTTAAGTTGATTGAAAGGTACCGGATCAAAGTTTCCAACTTGTTACAACAATTTGAAGAACAGGTTGCTCAATAACTGCTTTAGCATTAAAAGCAGGCCTGAAGTCAAATAAAATCAGCTCCATGCCTGCTTCCTGTTTTAATTGTTTTGTAGATTTTGGTTATCTGATAATTATAACGCTTTAATCGTATTCCAATCAACAACACCAACCTTTTTAGCCCATGCAAGGTACTCTGCTTCAAGCGCTTTAACTTTATCTGGATACTTTGCAGCAAGGTTGTTTATTTCAGAGCGATCTGCTTTCAGGTCATATAACTCCCAGGGCTCGCCAATTTCTGCAACCAATTTCCATTGGCCTTTTCTTATGGCCCGGCTGCCTTCGTGCTCCCAGAATAATGTTTTATTACCGATATATGATTTCCCTTTAAAGGCATCAAGCAAACTGATGCCCGCCAATGGCGTTAACTGCCTGTTTTTAAATTGAGTGGGATAACTAATACCTGCGATATCAAGACAAGTAGGCATCAGATCAATCAAATGTCCGGGGCTACTATTGCTACTTCCGGCTTTGATATGTCCCGGATACCAGGCAATAAGCGGCGTTGCTATACCGCCTTCGTGTGTATTGCGTTTAAACAACTTGAACGGGGTATTGCTTACGTTTGCCCAGGGGATCTCATAACTGTCAATTGAATTTACAGAACCGGGAGTTCCGTCCTTTTGTATCACAGTCGACAGGCTCTTCACCTCATCTGCACTGCCTCCATTGTCGGATGCAAACAGGATGATGGTATTTTTATCTTTTCCTAACTGCTTCAGTTTAGCCAGAATCTCACCTATGCATGCATCCATCCGGTAAACCATAGCCGCATAAATGGCCTTGCGGGTATCCCATTTGTCTTTTTCTTCGGGAGATAATGAATCCCATGCAGGGGCACGTTTATCCCTTGCTGGTAGTTGCCATTGCTTTTTAATAATACCGGCGGCTAACTGTTTTTCATAACGCTTCTTTCGTAACACATCCCAGCCTTTAAGATATTGACCTTTAAACTTCGCAATATCCTGTGGCAACGCCTGAATAGGCCAATGCGGGGCATTGTAAGCCACGTACATAAAAAACGGCTTCTGCTGATTTTTGATCTCATTCAATGATTTGATCGCAAAGTCGGTAATGGCTTGTGTAAGATATTTTGAAGTATCGCTACGGGTGATCTCCTTATCATTCAGCATAAAGGTGATCTTGCTGCCATCATTATACAACGGTGCCGAGTTAAAATAACTGCTGCCATTGTTCAGCATGGTAAATGATTGATCAAACCCTCGGTTATAGGCCAGTGCAGATTGCTGCAACCCAACATGCCATTTACCTGATACGATGGTGTTATAACCTGCCTCATCTTTCAGCAGCTCGGCAATGGTAGCGCTGTGGTCATTCAGGTAACCCTGGTATGCCGGCGAACCTTTGTATTTTACCATGTCGCCAACACCTGCCTGGTGCGGGTACAGCCCGGTTAATAATGCAGCCCGCGATGGACAGCATCTGCCCGCGTTATAAAATTGTGTCATCTTCAATCCCTCACGCGCAAGCCTGTCAATATTAGGTGTGCTGATTTCCGAACCAAAGCAGCCAATATCAGAAAAGCCCATATCGTCGGCTAAAATGACAACGATATTGGGCTTTTGCTTAGGGGCCTGCCCAAATACAGGCCCCGTGCAAAATATAGCTACCAATAGGTAGCCAATGTGTTTAATCATATTCCGGGTTATTTATTATTGGCAGCCAATCCGCTTTTGGCCAGTTCGGTAGTTGCTATAACCTGAGCAGTTGATGAAAAGCCCTGCTTTTTCCAAACTTCCTTACCGTTTTTATACAGTACCAACGTTGGCAATACATTTACCTTTAGCTCTTTTGCTAAGTTGGTATTGTCATAAACTTCAATACTGATCACCTTCGGAGTAAAAGCTGAATTTGCTTTGAGCGAATCCAATACAGGCACCAACTTTTTGCAGGCCCCGCAATACCTCGACCCAAAATCAACCAACACCAAAGGCGATGAAGCTGTCAGTTCATTAAATTGGGCTTTTGATAGTGAAACCCCTTTTTTTGTGGTAGAAATAATTGGATAACCCGAACCTATCCAGTTGGCTAAACCGCCTGGTAACTCTTCAACATCCTTAAATCCTTTGGCCCGCAACTCGCGCGAAAGCACCGTGCTCCGGCCATTAGCTATTGAGTAAACAAAGGTTGGCTTTTCCTTATCCAAGCCATCCAGTTTTTGCTGATAGTCTGCTGCTTTTGCGTCAACATTTACGGCATCTTTGATATGATTTTGTACAAACTCTTCCGCCGAACGGGCGTCCAGGATCTGCGGTTCTTTTGCCTGTTTTAGTTTAGCCGCGAAAGCTTCGAGCGATAATAAAGCAGGCGATTGCGCTTTTACTTCGCCTTTGAAAACTACCAGCAGGGCCAGTAATACAATTTTTAAGTTTTTCATGGTTAATTGTTGTTTTCGAGTTTGTGGATCCTTTTGTTGTTGATATCGTCCCTGTCAATAAACGGATAGATATGGTTCTTTTTAGCTTCGGCATCAAACAGATCTTTAAGCTCTTTTAACTTTTCAGGATATTTTTTGGCGAGATCAATACGCTCGTTAAAATCCTCGTTCAGGTTATAAAGCTTCCAAACATCGTTATCGTAATTACGCTCGGGAATGGTTTTCTCTTTCGGAAAGTTTAGCAGGTCCACATTGTCCGGGCGATGCGCAGCCTCGGCTTTCCAGCCATCTTTATATATCGACCTTGACGTAAAAATGTAATAGTATTGCTGGGCATGCAATGTTTTTGCCTGCGCGTTGTTGAACGAGCCGAAAAATGATTTGCCCTGCAACGTATCCTGCTTAATGCCTTTAACGTATTCGGGCAGTTTTAACCCGGCAGCCTCAATAGTAGTTGGGAATACATCAGATACATGGCTGTACTGCGTGCGGATGCCGCCTTTTTCGGTGATGAGTTTTGGATAATAAACTATCAGCGGGTTATGGGTACCGCCCTCGGCATCAGCGTCCGATTTCCAATATTTAAACGGCGTATTGGCTGCCTGTGCCCAACCTAAAGGATAATTGGTTGAAGCTTCGGGCGTACCGATGGTTTCGTAATCGCTTTCATTCCTTTTGATATAGTCGGCTTCGAGTGTGGTTGCTGCCGAGTTTTTTGGATTGATCACACCGTGTACGGTTCCTTCTTTGCTGGCGCCGTTATCGCCTATCATCACGAAAACCAATGTATTATCAAACTGGCCAGAAGCTTTCAGGTAACTGATCACGCGGCCCACCTGGTGATCGATATAGGTCAAATAACCTGCATAAACTTCCATGAACCGGGCATACAATTTCTTCTGATCGGCAGGCAGACTGTTCCAGGCCTTGATACGCTCGTTACGCTCGGGCAGTTTGGCATAAGCAGGGATATAACCGGCTTTTTTCTGGTTTTCAAATACTTTTTCACGGTATACATCCCATCCTTCATCAAATTTGCCTTTATACAGGTCGCTCCATTCATGGCTTACCTGGTGAGGTGCGTGGGTAGCTCCCGGTGCGTAGTATAAAAAGAAAGGCTGATCGGGTGCCGCCTTGTGTGCTGCATCAATATAAGCAATAGCCTTATCGGTAATCTGCTCGTTCAGGTTGCGGCCATCCGGTTTGATGTGGAAATTATCCTCAACCAAATGCGGCGGATTATACTGATCGGTAGCTGATTCAAGGAACCCGAAGTGGTGATCAAAACCTTTGCCGGTTGGCCAACGATCAAACGGACCAACGGCTGTAGTATCCTCATCAGGAGTAACGCCCCATTTACCTACGGCAAAAGTGCTGTAGCCATTGGCACGAAGAGCTTCGGCAATGGTGCCTTTATCTGGCGGAATCCGGCCATCATAGCCTGGAAAACCGGCAGCCGTTGAAGCGTGTGCAAAGTTACCCATGTGTACATAATGGTGATTACGTCCGGTTAGTAGTGACGATCTCGTTGGCGCGCAGATGCCTGCGGTATGGAAATTGGTATAGCGCAAACCATTATTGGCCAGCGTATCAAAGTTTGGCGTATTGATCAATCCGCCGAAAGTTCCTGACGCACCGAAACCCACATCATCCAGCAAAATCCAGACAATGTTTGGCGCGCCTTTGGGCGCTTTGAGTGGTTTGTTCCACCACTCTTTTGATTCGGCAAGCGTTTTACCTTCCACCCCCTTGTAATTGGCGGGATCGATGGGCGCTATATTAGCGGGCGTCACCTTAACCTGCGGCAATTGCGCAAAGGCAGGTAAGCTGAACGCTACGGCCATTGCCGATAAGGCGACAATTCGTTGATAATCGTATTTCATAATTGTAAATGGTTATATATAGTTTATTAATCAGCTCACAAATAGCAATCAAGCTTTGGGCTTTTTGCCTTCTGCTTTTAGCTTTTATATAATTGGTTACTTTTTATAATTTTTGTGGATACGCTGGTGATACACATCATACCAGTCGATGAACGGATACAGGTTGTTCTTTTGGGCCTGTGCTTCAAATACAGCTTTCAGCTCTTTTAACTTTTCGGGATATTTTTTAGCGAGATCAATGCGCTCGTTAAAATCTTCGTTCAGGTTATACAATTCCCAGGTATCCTCATCAAAGCTTTTATCGGGTACGTTTTGTCCAACTTTAAAATCCCCCAATTCCACGTTATCCGGGTGGTGTGCGGCTTCGGCCTTCCAACCATCGCTGTAAATAGATCTCGAACCAAAAATGTAATAGTGCTGCAAAACATGTTTTGATTTCGCTTCGGGATGATCAAATGAATACACCAATGAAGTACCCTGTAAAGTATCCTGCTTAATGCCACGGATATATTCGGGCAGTTTAATGCCTGTATATTCAAGCGTAGTAGGCAATACGTCAATCACATGCCCGTATTGGGTGCGGATGGTGCCTTTACCCTTAATGCCTTTAGGGTGATAAACTATCAGCGGGTTACGTGTGCCGCCTTCAGAATTGGCATCCTGTTTCCAGTATTTGAATGGTGTATTAGCAGCTTGTGCCCAACCCAGTGGGTAGTTAGTGCTGGCTTGTGGCGTACCGATATCGTCAATATCCTCGATATTGGTTTTCAGAAAAGCTTCTTCGGTAGCCAGTTTGGGCGAGTTCTTTTTAGGGTTGATAACTCCGTGAACCGTACCTTCTTTACTTGCACCGTTATCACCAATGATCACAAACACCAAGGTGTTATCCAACTGACCGCTTTGTTTCAGATGATTGATCAATCGGCCAACTTCATGATCGGTATAGGTCAAATATCCTGCATAAACTTCCATGAAACGGGCGTACAGTTTCTTCTCGGCATCAGGCAATGATTTCCATGCCGGGATCCGTGTATTACGCTCAGGCAATTTGGCGTAGGCCGGGATGATACCCAATTGTTTTTGCCTTGCAATAACCTTCTCCCTGAAATCGTCCCAGCCGCTATCAAACTGACCTTTGTACAGGTCGCTCCACTCTTTTGCCACCTGGTGAGGTGAATGCGTAGCGCCCGGAGCATAGTATAAAAAGAATGGTTTATCAGGCGCAACTTTATGCTGGCGCGTTAAATAAAATATTGCTTTGTCTGTGATCTGATCGGTAAGGTGACGGCCATCCGGGGTTACATGGGCATTGTCCTCAACCAGGTCGGGTTTATACTGATCGGTAGCCGATCCTAAAAATCCGAAGAAATGATCAAAACCTTTGCCTGTAGGCCAGCGATCAAATGGGCCGGCATCGGTGGCGTCTTCGTCAGGTGTTAAACCGTATTTACCTACCGCGAAGGTATTATAGCCATTCTCACGCAGAACTTCAGCAATAGTGCCTTTATCTGAAGGGATGCGTCCGTCATAACCCGGAAAACCGGCCGACATGGCAACATGCGAAAACCCACCTTCATGAACGTAGTGATGGTTACGCCCTGTTAATAAGGCCGAGCGGGTTGGCGCGCAAATCCCAGCTGTATGAAAATTGGTATAGCGCAGGCCGTTATTGGCCAGCGTATCAAAATTGGGAGTTTTGATGATGCCGCCAAAGGTACTTGTAGCACCAAAGCCAACATCATCTAAAATGATCCATAATACGTTTGGCGCGCCGGCGGGCGCTTTATGAGGCTCGGGCCACCACTCCTTCGAATCATCAAGCGTTTTACCCACCGTACCGCCAAATGCCGGTGCTTGTCCGTTTTGTGCTTTGGCTGTAAACGCTGCAAGCAAGCCAAGCGACAGGACTAATGTTATTTTCTTTGCTTTCATTGGTAATAAGTTTATTCGGCATAGCTGGAGCGGAACTTTACACCCCAGCGGCCGTTTTCTTTGGTTAATATGTATAGTGATTCATAGTGCCCTATCAAACTGCCATCGGCACGGAATCGTGAAAAGCGGGTATCCACGTGTACCTTATCGGCCGATGCCTGCACAATATTGCGATGGTCCCATTGGCTGTGGTCCCAGCCTGCTTTTTGCAGTTCGCCAAATACTTTAGCTGAATCGCGTAAACCGGCTTTTTCCAGTACCGACATTTTGCCGCCAGCCAACCGGTAATGCGGAAACTGGTAGGTATCCTCCCACCCTTTAAGGTCTTTGGCATTAAAAGTGGTCATGTATTCGTCAAGTACCTGGAAAACGGCAGCACTTACCCGTGGGTCTACGCCGTGCGAGCCACTTTCGATAGGGACGCTTTGTGCTGATACCCGGCCGGTTAGGGCGGCCAGTATGAGCAGGAACATTGTTATCTTTTTCATAGGTTATCGCTTTTAAATCGCTTGTATATTTACTCACCCCGACTTCGCTTCGCTTGTCACCCTTCTCTACGCTGCGCGTAAAGAGGGGATTTTTTGGTTTTTATTTTATTTCCCCCACCCTCTTTGCGGCTTGCCGGAGAGAGGGTGGTCCAGCGTAGCGTAGACCGGGTGAGTAAACTATGCGCCTTGCTTATTGCCAGCCCGGGTTTTGGGTTAGCTTCCCATTGCTATTGTCAATTTCCTGCTGTGGTATCGGGAACAGGTAAAATTTACCCGCCGCGCCTTTGCTTACATTGGTTTTGCCAACTTTGAGCAAGCTTGCCTCAAGAATCCCCTTACCTGATGCATCCCGCTCACGGATCAGATCAAACCAGCGCTGGTATTCAAACACAAACTCCAGCCTCCGTTCTAAATAAACCGCATCCCTGAATGACGCCTGGTCAAGCCCTGAAAGATCATCAAGCCCGGCACGTTTCCTCACCCTGTTAATAGAAGCGTAAGCTTTTGCTGTTGGCCCGTTTAGTTCGTTCTCGGCTTCTGCATGAATCAGCAGCACTTCCGAAAAGCGAATGATAGGCACATTAGCGCCTGACTCGGCTTCATTAGCTACCACGCTTGGATCGTAGTATTTGTTAAAGAAAGGGATTGAATCATTAGCGATGGTTGCATCGTTCAGCTTGCCGTACCATAGATTGGTAGTAGGACTTTGAAAGCGGGTTACAAAACTTACCCGTTTACGTTTATCGTTGGCAGGATACAGTTTGTAGATACTGAAAAACTTATCTACACCATTAGGTTTAGTAGCATCGGGTACAGAGTAAAATACCACCTGATCGGCATAGCTGCCTACCATCCCAGGGATACCGTTCAATATTGATCGAGGAGCCTGGTTATTACCTTGCCCCTGCGAATTTGATTTAAACTGTGCTGAAAAAATATGCTCCTTTCCATTTTCGGTTGCAGGTAAAAACACATCGGCATAATTGGCAAACAGATCGTAGCCGTATGGGCCATTGATCACTGCTTCGGCCTGAGTAACGGCTTTATCCCATTTGCGTTCGGTAAGGTAAACTTTAGCTAATAACGAATATGCTGCGCCAGCGGTGGCCCTGCCAACGTCAGCACCTGTATAGCTATTCGGCAAGTCAACAGCCGCGTTGGTCAAATCAGTTTCTATCTGGGCGTAAACCGTGGCCGCGGCTGTTCTGGGAACCTGCAGATCAGACAGGTTAATGGATGTTTGATCATGCAGCACCAAAGGTACATCGCCGTAAAGTCTCACCAGGTTGAAGTAATAAAGTGCCCTCAAAAACTTAGCCTCGGCCACCAGTCTTTTATTCAGTGTAGCATCAAACTTTATGTCGGGGATAGTATCAATGGCGATATTAGCCTTTTTGATAGCCGCATAATGCTGCTGCCAGATCTGGAGAACTCGCAAACCTGATGCCGAATGCCCCAGTACAGCTTGCGAGCGTACATCGGCATTGGTAGCGCCCGGGCCAGGCCCCTCATCATCGGCCATGAAATTCATACCGGTATTAAAAAGGGTGTTATAAGGTGTTTGCACTGTATTTGCACCACCATTCAGCAGTGAATAAGCCGCAGTAACGGACGCTACGGCATCGGCCTGTGTTTTGTAAAACTGGCTTGCCGGGATAAATGACCGCGGATCTTCATTGAGCTTGGCGCAAGATGCGGCACCAAAAGCAGTCAATAAAACCAGGTATATAATATTTTTCGTTTTCATGTTAAAAAAATCAAAGGTTATCGGCTACAGGGTAATACCTATACCCACAATAAATGATTTGTTGTTTGGATAAGCACCGTTGTCAACTCCCGATGTAATGGCCGATTGCTCGTTGCTGCTCACCTCCGGATCGTAACCGGTATACTTTGTCCAGGTAGCCAGATTTTGCGCGTTGGCGTAAATCCTGATCTTTTTGATAGGCGACCTTGAAAGTACCGATTGCGGGAAAGTATAACCTAAGCTGAGGCTTTTAAGGCGCAGGTATGAACCGTTTTCAACAAACCTATCGGATATAGTTGCAGCCGGATCCTGGTAAGCACTATGAACATCGGTATTGGTGTTGGTAGGTGTATAGCGGTTAAGTAAAGTGGTTGTGGCATTGGTATAACCGGTACCCAGTTCCAACACAGCTCTTTGCTGATTGTAAATTTTATTACCGTATGACCCCTGTAAGAACACACTTAAATCGACACCCTTGAACGAAAACGTATTGGTGATACCACCGGTAAATTTAGGCTGCGAATTGCCAAGGATTACCCTATCGGCTACCTGTGTTATTTTGCCATCACCATTGATATCCTGGTAGTTTTGGGCACCGGGTTGTGTATTAGCTGCCGGTGTAAGTACCGGGCCACCCGGCTGGATCAATCCATTGGTTTTATACCCGATGAATGAACCAATAGGCTCGCCAACTTTAATGATGGATGGCAGCGATGAGTCAGGAATGAACTGGTTAACCCCGTTACCGCCAAGGCTAAGTACTTTGTTTCTGTTAACTGCAAACACGAGGTTGGTATTCCAAACAAAGCCACCGGTCAGGTTGCGTGAACTTATGCCAAGCTCGAAACCTTTGTTCTGCACCGAACCCACGTTTTCATACTGCTGAGGGTTGGTAATGGCGGTATTGGTAATGATAGTTAAACCGCTTGTAGCAGGCAATGGAAGGTAAAGCAGCAGGTTGGTTGTCTTTTTGTAATAGACATCGGCTGTTACGCTGATCCTGTCTTTAAACAAGCTAAGGTCAAAACCGAAATCATACTGGCTGGTTTTTTCCCAGGTTAAGTTTGGATTGTACAAACTGTTTGGTGCAAAACCTGCAACAGTCGAGTTGCCAAAATTGTAGCGATAATACCCTAATTGTGAATACGACTGGTAAGCCGGGATATCGCTGTTACCTGTTTGGCCTGCACTAAAGCGCAGCTTTAACTGGCTGATAGCGGTAACATTTTTCAGGAAGTCCTCACTTGAAGCATTCCATGCTACAGCTGCAGAAGGGAACGATGCCCACTGGTGACCGGGAGCAAATTTTGACGAACCATCGGCGCGAAGAGTTAAGGTTAACAGATATTTGCTGTTGAAACCATAGTTAATACGCCCGAGGTACGATTTTAACGCCCAGGTATTTGACGATGTAGACGGCGCTATGGCAAAACCACTTCCCGAAACAGATGTAACACTGCCTGAGCCAAGATTGTTGAAAGTATCATAATCGCTCACAAAACCTGATGAACCATTGATAGAACCCTCGGCTTTAAATTGCTGCTGGGTGAAACCGGCCAGTACATTCAGTGAATGCTTGCCAAACTTTTTGTTATAAGTCAACGTGTTTTCGTTAAGCCAGTTAAAGGAATTAAGCGTACCAACCTCGCCCAAGCCAGAATAGCCAGAACCTTCGTAAACTGAAGCAGGTAAATACCGGTTTTGTTTATTGTCGATAATGTCGATACCTGCTAATACCCTTGCAGTAAGGTTATCTGTAATCTTGTAATCGCCTGCGATATTGCCAAGCACGCGGCTTGTAGTAGTTGTGTTGGTTTGGTTGTACAGCGTATTGATTGGGTTTCCGTAAGTGCCCTCAAATACGTTTTTACTAAAGAATGACCCGTCGCTATTATAAACCGGTGTGGTTGGCGTCATCAGCAAAATAGCAGGTACTACCCCCTGGGGTGCTATTTGCGCGGTGGTGCGGCTGCCTGTGATGTATGACGAGATCTTAAACTTGTCATTATAATCGTGCTCCACGTTCACCCGGCCTGCATAACGCTCAAAGTTGGTATTCTGCAGGATCCCGTCCTGTTTAAAGTAATTACCTGAAAAGGCAAGCCTGGTACGTTCGGTACCTGAAAATATTGAAAGACTGTGGTTTTGTGAGTTTGCTTTGCGAAAAGCGGCATCCTGCCAGTCGGTATTGGCATTGTAAGGGTTAAGCTGAGCTTCGGTTTGGGCGGTTTTACCCGTATTAACTAAAGCATCATTACGTAAAGCTTCCCATTGCGGGGTATTGAGCAGGGATAAGGTTTTTATCACTTCCTGCCTGCCGAAGCTGCCATCGTAATTAATAGAAGACACACCGGCTTTTCCTTTTTTAGTGGTGATGATGATAACACCATTTGCACCGCGTGTACCATAAATAGCAGTGGCCGAAGCGTCTTTTAAAACCTCGATACTTTCAATATCCGAGGTATTGATAGATGCCAGCGGATTGATCTTAGGGCCGTTAGCTACGCCTGCATCAGTCAATGAATTGCTGTTTGAAGTAGGGAAACCATCTATTACATACAATGGTTCGGCAACGGCGTTGATAGAGTTTACACCGCGTACTTGTACCGTTACACCCGCACCCGGCTGTCCGGTGGCCTGCGTTACCTGGATACCCGAAACCGAGCCCTGCAAAGCCCTGTCGAGCGAGGGAACAGGTTGTTTTAAAGCCAGTGCAGGAACAGAAGCTACCGAACCGGTGATATCCTTACGTTTTTGCGTACCATACCCCACCACAACCACCTGGTTTAACTGGGTTTGGGCATCTTTAAGTTTAATTTCAACGGGGCTGCCATCGGCAATAAACTCCTTCTTTTCGTAACCTGTAAAGGTTATAATAAGCTTATAGGGAAACTTTTGACCGGTTACAAAACTGAATTTACCTTCAATATCTGTTGAAACAACGTGTGTAGTACCCTGGATTTTAACTACAGCGCCAGGCAACGGCTCGCGGGTTGCGCTATCTATTACACGACCAACCAGGTGTGAATTGATAAGGGGCTGAGTTTGCTGCGCGATGGTTAACAACGGAAAACTGATAAGCAGCAGGAATGGGATTAATAAAAGTTTTTTCATGTCGACAGGTTTTTAAATGATGAAAAACCAGACAACGGATCAGCATACCCATAAAACAGCGGATATAATTGCTGCGGATGAAAAGCATCCTCAATTATTTGCAGCGTAAAGAGCGCTGCGGGCAAGGTGAAGGGCAAAACATGGCCCTTCGCCTCGTTTGCAATATTTTGCATAGATTTGAATAGTTAAAATGACACCATTGAAACAGGCTCAACGCCAATCGATCCCTGTTTCGTTGTTTTAATGACCGGGGAAAAGCTTTGCTTTTCCCTTATTTGTTTATGTACTTATTTTGATTATTTCATAGTCCTTTCTTTATTACGCCCGCACCTGCAGGCAGATCAATTACTTAATTCGGGGTATTATTTTAGTTGCTAACACATCGAAAGCCAAGGTGCTCCATACCGCTGTCTTCGGTAGTTTTCATACGGCGGGATACGCGGTAGCCCGAACAATAGCTATCGTTGCATAAAAATGACCCTCCGCGTACCACCCGCTTTATAGCATAAGGCTCGTCCGGATCATATGATTTTGAAGCTCCTTTAGGATTTTTAATGCCTGCCGGGATGCTTACCGTTTTATAGTAATTGTTATTGTACAAATCTGAACACCATTCCCATACGTTGCCGGCCATGTCATACAAGCCATAACCATTTGGTGCAAATGAACTCACAGGCGCTAAGTAATAATAATGGTCGCGCTGAGTGTTTTTATAGGGGAAACTTCCATCCCAGGTATTTGCCTTGGGCAAACCCTCATTTACCTTTTCATTACCCCAGGGGTAAATCTTATCCTCAAGGCCACCTCTTGCCGCACGTTCCCATTCGGCTTCGGTTGGTAAACGTTTACCGGCCCACTTACTGTAAGCCACAGCATCAAACCATGAAACCTGTACTACCGGATAATTTTCTTTACCCTTAATATCGCTGCCTGGCCCGTGCGGATGTTTCCAGTTTGCACCAGTTTTCCATTCCCACCACTGGCTGTAATCGTTCAGATTAACCTGGTGACTGGCAGGCACAAACACCAGCGATGCAGGAACCAGTAAGCTATCAGCAGGTTTTTCGGTACCCGGCGGCATTTGTTTTTTTAGCTCGTTCCAGTCGGGTTTACGTTCGGCGGTTGTGATGTAACCTGTAGCCTTTATAAACTTTTCAAACTGCGCATTAGTAACTTCGGTTTTATCTATCCAAAAACCGTCAACAGTTACATCATGCTTAGGGTATTCATCAGGTTCGGCCTGTTGGTTATCGGCCCCCATTCTGAAATTTCCGGCTGATACCCATACCATCCCCGCATGGTTGGCATGGGTACTACCGGCATCAGGTAAACTAAGCGCCGCACCGCTTAGTCCTGCCGCTTTAAACCTGTTAGGGATATTTGATTCGCAGCATAGCTTCTTTTTAGCACCGGGAACAGAGGCTACCGCAATACCCGCCATTGGTTTCGCCGGTTGTTTGCATGAAAATAAGCATGCCATACTAAAAAAGATAAGTACAATCTTTTTCATTACGCTTTTACCGGTTGTAACTGAAAATCTGCATCGGCCTGTTCATTTTCAGGCTGCACGGCAACATCCGGCCGGTAAAATTGATGGGGCTGAAGAGGCACGTCATCCTTAATCATTGGGCCATCGGCAGCAAGCTCACTTCCCGGAACCTTTGATTTAAATATTGGCCAGGCCAGTTGCGCATACCATTGATCACCTTCGTAATGGGAAATGCCATAAGCTTTAGGATATTGGCGGGAGATATGGGCTGTACCAAAAATGATATCCCACCAAAAAAACATATTACCAAAGTTGCCTTTGTAATACCCTACACCGTCGTCGGTAGTAGCTGCGTGGTGCGCATGGTGCGTCGCCGGGGTTGATATGGTACGTTCCAATACCCAGGCCAGCGGGTGTAATATTTTGTACTGGTAAAAAGGCTTATCCCACGGGATACTTGAATGTGCCAGCGTGGTAATAGTACTTTTAATACCTTTTACCACCAATGTAGGAACACCCAAACCAAGATACACCAAAGCAGCAGTTAAATAGGTTTGTGAAAAGAACAGCGTATAAATGATATTTTGCCTGCTGGCCATTGCCATACCCATGTACGAAGCCGAGTGATGCGTACGGTGAAAACGCCATAACCACGGTACCTGGTGGTGCAGGCGATGGTACCAGTATTGGGTAAGATCGTCGGCCACGGCTATGATGGCGCATCCCCATAAAAAGGGCACCCAATCGAAAGTATTTTTTAAGGTTGGTAATATGGCTGGTAAAACCAACAGACTGTAATAGGCAACCAGTGGTTTCACCACCAGTTTAGGGATGGTAAAGCAGGCGATATCCACCCATTTTTCGTTCTTGTTCCAACGTTTTTTGTACAGGCCGAATGAAAATTCGAGTACACCTAATACCAGTACCAAAACGGAAAACCCGTAGCCGTTAAGGTTATCTATTACTTGTTTTATCTGCTCAATCATTGTCTTGCGAGTTTGAATTTTTAGTCTTTACTGTGTTTTCTTGTTTATGCTGATGTTTCTTTTCCCAAGGGCGTTGGCCGGTAATGGCAAACGTGCCAAACATAAGGGCTATCGGCAGGATGTACAGCAACAGGCTCAGCGACGCGTTCCTGATGATCTGTGTTTTAGTTGATTGCTCTAATTTCATGATGGGCTATTTTTTTGAGGTTGAACAATTTGTGCCGTTTTAGTTGCAGCCTTTTTTTCCAAAAGCTTACGGCCAAGCCACAGCCCGCCGAAAATGATAATGAAAGGTATGAGGGTTACTATAACACCTACCAACACCTTCTTCCCTATTAGGGAAACGTCGTTAATGGTCATAATGAAACTATTAAGTGATTAAATATGCAGGGGCAGCGCATAACAATCCGCACAAAGCCAGCAATGCCCTTTAAAAATGATTAAATAAAAAGTTGGGGATATCGTGTATTGAGCACACGATTATAAGAAAGGGACTAACCCTTGTAATGCCTTAACAGCAGCAACAAGAATAACAACAAGGAGTAAAAGCAGCAGTGGTTAACTGATAATTAGCAAGGCCGTATTTAGGTAAAAGTTCGGGTTGCATGGTGGGGTGCTTTTTAGTGATTTAATTATTGTGATTATTTTCTGAAGCAAATGTAAACAAAGATTTAATAAATACTACTAATTCTATAGAATTTATATAAATAAATCATTCTTTTTTTTAAATCTGTTCTAATCAGCAACAAAATGGAGGCAAAAATGGAGATATTAATGCTTTATTGCGGTGTTTTACGGTCTGGAACCGTTTAAATAGAGTTTGTGATTTTTTACGCAGAGATCAATACTATTGGTTTTTACCCCAATTACTGCTCTATCCGAAAAAACACAATGCGTACATTTTCACTAACTGCCCGATAAATTTCATAACAATAGCCATACAAAATCTTACATTCATATCATTATGGATCTAACTACGCTCATCGTCATTACCACTATCGTTTTCATTATAGCGTTTGCGGCTTTCAGGCTGTTTGATGTTAAAAAGGGAAAGAAGAAATTGGAGTTGGAACGATCGGCCAGGATTTTACCACTTTATAAAAAAGCCGAAACCACTGTCGGTTTAACCGCCGAGGATGTATTGCCCTTTGCCCAAAACCTGCTTACCCGCCATGACACCTTCTTATATTTAAAAGAACTTGGTGAGCTCCACCTGTTTCCAGAAGAATATCATACACTCATTAAAGGAGCCGAAAGCTCACTGGCCCAATGGCTGGAATTCCCTACCGAACTGGATGCTTGCCCCGATGAAATAGAATACATTAAACGGGTTACCATTGATCTTAACGGGCGGGGCAACGTTATACATTACGAGGTATTTAAGTACCGGGTTAACCCGCCCCACTGGGCTACCGAATACGTATGGATCTTAGGCGTTGTGGGGCCGTTTTTTGACGATAGTAATCCTTACGATTTCCCGACGGCTACTTTTAGCCGGGTAAGCAGTACCGTGGATAAAGTTACACCTGAAGAAGAGGTTAAATGGGTACATGAAAATATTGCTATGAAGAGGTAACGCAACAAGTTTTAAACCCAGACTTACGAAGTTTTTAAAACTTCGTAAATCTTCATATCTAAATTATTCAGCATCCTTCAGCTCAATCCAAACCGGCGCGTGATCACTTGTTTTTTCCCAGCCACGCACATCTCTGTTCACCCCGGCGGCAACAAGCCTTTTTTCCAGATGCGGGCTCAGTAAAAAGTGATCTATACGCAGGCCGGCATTCCTTCCGTACGCATCCCGGAAATAATCAAAAAAAGTGTAAATCACTTCGGTAGGGTAAAGTTTACGGATAGCGTCAGTCCATCCCTGCTCAACCAATGTTTTAAAAGCCTCACGGGTTTCAGGGCGAAAGAGGGCGTCATTTACCCACCGCTCTGGTTTATAAGCGTCAAGTTCGGTAGGCATTACGTTGTAGTCGCCGGTTAATACAACGGGCTTATCAGCAGCAAGCAAACCGGCAGCATGACTTTTTAGCCGTTCAAACCAACCCAATTTATAATCAAACTTAGGGCCGGGCGCAGGATTACCATTAGGCAGATAAAGGCAGCCTATAGTAATACCATCAACAATAACTTCAATATAACGGCTGTGCTCATCGGTAGGATCGCCCGGGAGCGCCCTGCATACTTCGGTAATTTGTTTATCTTTTTTTGCCAGTATGGCTACACCATTCCAGCTTTTTTGCCCGTGCCAGATGGCTTTATAACCAGCATCAAGTACAGCCTGTTCGGGGAAGTTTTCCTGCGGAGCTTTAAGTTCCTGCAGGCATGCAACATCGGGAGCTGTTTCTTGTAACCAGCGAAGCAAAACAGGAAGACGACCGTTTACTCCATTTACGTTATAGGTAGCTATTTTCATGATGCAATTTAAGCAGTTTAGGTATTATCACATACATTATAAAATGCAAAAGCGTTGCCATGCATGGCAAACACTTGATTGCAATGACAATAAACAATATAAAGTCCCTCTACTTTTCAAACTCGTCCGGATCTGTTTCAGGCCGGCCGGGTTCAGTATCAGGAATTTCGTTCGGGATATTTTCGGGCGCTTCTTCAGGCATTTCCGGTTCTCCCGGATCCGTAGGCTGCCTGATCTCCGGACGCTCCGGGTTTACCGGCATTTCATCTGGTTCGTTTGGCATGGTTCTCTTCTTTGACATATTTAAACAACCATCAAACCGCGGATAGGTTTGGCAAAATCACTATTTAAGTGCCATTACATGCCTTGTTTCCCGCAAAAACTGGTCTATTTTCTTTGTGCTGGAAAAGCTTTTGATAACAAGTGCTTTTTGTTTGTTTGATCCCGGTACCTGGAAATACATATTAATATCTGTACCCGAATAAATAAAGTTATAGCTGCGCCTGGTGATTTGAAAATTAATAAAATCGGCAAAGGCAAAAGTTTGATTACCGATGCCAAGGGGATTGTATCTGTTTACTGTTTTGTTGGCTGTATCAAAAACTATTTTGCTGAAGGTTGAAAACACAAACGCGGTACCTCCCAGTAAGCATCCCCCAATAACCAAAACCTTATGAATCATATCTGAATCATGTGTGATTGTTTTATTGATAATTTCGTTCAAAGCCAGCGCAATCAAACACAAGCCAATTAATAAACCACCAACCCACTTACGCTTAATAGCAAAATACGGCGGGTGGGTATCATAAAATTGATAATCGGTAATTACAGTATCGGCATAAGCCGGCTCGGTATAACCTGTAGACAGGAATTGCATAATCACAGGAAAAGCTTCCTGCGTTAAAGCAATAGCGTTAGCATCGTCGTTCTTTGCGTAATTTGCCGACACCACAACTCCTTTTCCATATTTGTTTCTTTTTGGAAAAGCACGGTAATTATAGCCCCCCATAGTGTTACGCACCACGCCGATATTATCGATATCATCAAATCTTTCGGAACGAATGCTAAGCAAACCAAAAAGTTTTTTACGCATAACCTGCGAGTCGTTATCAAAGACCACCGATGTACGACCTATTCCCCACAACATCCCAACGATAACTGCCAAACCCAAAAACATGGGGATCGATGTTGATAATGCCTGCGAAGGATCGGGAAACAAAGTAACATTGAAGAATACAATAAAGGCTGCAAATACCACTGCGAAACCAATACTGAGTACATTAAAGATACGATAAGGATAGAGTGTTACCCGCCTGCTTTCGATATCCCAGCGGGTTTGTGCAAATTTTTTTAGTGCCATAAAGGTTTAAATTTAATACCCTTTAAACAAGGTTTTAATTACAAGGTTTTAACCAACAGGTAATATTTATAATCTAAATAATATTTAAAGCAATATTCGGCTGTTAAAAATAACCCTTGCTTTTTAAAAATGTTTATTTACATTTGTAGTGTACTATCACACTAATACACTAAACCATGATTCAAATAAACGATTTGAATTTCAGTTATGACGGCAAAACGTTGCTGTTCAAAAACCTAAACCTTTCATTAAAAGCCGGGCATATCTATGGCTTATTAGGTAAAAATGGTGCCGGAAAATCAACCCTGTTAAAAAATATTGCTGGTTTAGCCTTTCCGCAATCGGGCAAATGTTTTATTAACGGCACAGAAAGCTCAAAGCGCCTGGTATCTACACTTCAAAACCTTTACTTTATTGCCGAAGAGGTTTATGTACCAGCCTTAACTCCCGGGCAGTTTTTAGACAGGACGGCCAGCTTCTACCCTGCTTTTAGCATTACCGACTTTTACAGCCACCTGAAAATATTAGATATTGACCCCAACCTGCTAATGACCAAAATGTCATACGGGCAGCAAAAAAAGATGATCATCGCTTTTGGCCTGGCTACCAATACCGGTGTGCTGATACTTGACGAACCTACCAATGGGCTTGACATCCCTTCAAAAGTGCAATTCAGGAAACTAATTGCATCGGTTTTAAATGAGCAACGCTGTATTATTATTTCAACCCACCAGGTAAGGGATTTGGACAGCCTCATTGATACGGTTTTGATTTTGGATGATCACCGCATTGTAGTTGAGAACTCGGTAGATGAGCTTACCGAGAAACTATTCTTCGGTGTTTTTAAAGATCTTACGGGCATGAATGTGCTGTACGAAGAAGATACATTGATGGGAAAATACGCTATCGTACAAAATACCGCCGGCAAGTATGGTAAAATGGACCTCGAATTATTATTTAACGCCGTTACAACTAATAGCCACAAATTATTAAACGCACTAAAACCAACTGCACTCCATGAATAATTACTTCAGTTTAAAGCGTTTTTTTCAGCTGTTTATAAAACATACTGTTGAACATTACCGCACTTACTTAATGTCGGCATCGGTTTTAGCAGGTGTATTTTTGCTTGGGGGCTCGTTTATATTTTATATGATCCCCGGCCCTATGGATGCCGGCTTTCAGGGCGCCATATTTGCTGTGCTTATAGTGATTGCCGGCCCGATATTTACAAGTACCATCTTTACCAACCTCGGAGATAAACGCAAAGCCATTCCCGCTTTAACACTGCCGGCGTCACAGTTTGAAAAATTCATGGTTAGCTGGGTTTATTCATACGTTATATTCTTCCTGGTTTATACCGGCATCTTCTACCTTGTATTATCTATACTGCTTAACCTGAAACATTGGCCGGGGCATCAGCCGGAAATGCTGACCCTGTTCCAGGATAAATTCACCATATTGCTGATCTTATTCTCATTTCTGCATGCTGTTACCCTGTATGGTGCCATCAGGTTTGAGAAGTTGCATTTTATTAAAACAGGTTTCAGCTTTTTTATTTTTTACGCACTCCTGATTCTGTCAAATACGCTGTTCCTACGGGTGATAGTGGGCAGGCAAATTTACCCGGCAACGCCTTTTGCATTCCTCAACTTTCCGGAAGGCACAAACTTTTACACTATTGGCTTAAATGTGCAGCAATCGGCCTGGGTTTTTATTATGCTCCCTGTTGTTACCCTGCTGTTTTGGATAGCAGCGTATTTTAAACTAAAAGAGAAACAGGCTTAAAAAGACGATAATGGAATTTAAAGATAACGAAGCGATATACCTCCAGATAGCGGCTTTTGTGAACGATCAGATACTGATGGGAAAATGGCCCGCCGGGCAAAAGATCCCCTCGGTACGTGATATGGCTGTTGAGCTGGAAGTAAACCCGAATACAGTTATGCGATCGTACGAGTTTTTGCAGGGCCTTGAAATTATTTATAACAAACGCGGTCTTGGTTTATTTGTAGCCGACGACGGCTTTGACAAGGTAAAAGCTTACCGCAAAGAAAATTTTGTACGTCAAAACCTACCCGAGCTCTTTAAAAACATGTACCTGTTAGGTATTTCAATACACGAGATCAGCCTGCAGTATCAAACCTTCCAGGCGCAACAAAACAATGAATTAAACCAGGCAAACAACGATGAAAACAAGCAATAAATTTTTACTTACCGCCGTATTACTACTGGTCATATCGGTGGGAATATATGATTTTCAGCTCAAAGCCGAATACCTGAAAGGCAATTATAAAAACCCATACAACGGCTTTGTAAATTTAAATTTCAGCAACTTCAAAGTAATCAATCTTAGCTCGGCAACAGCAGTAAATATCATGCTGGTAAAAGGCCCCTTCAAAGTACTTGCCGATCCTGATGCCATTTGGTTTTTGAAAACTGAACAACGGCGGGATACGCTTTTTATAAGCGCCTTCTTTAAAGACAACTTTCATAATGTGCGCGCTCCAAACGTTCTTTACATATCAATGCCGCAGTTGGATGCTTTTCATGCTGATGCCAAATATAAGGCCGGCGAGGGTCAAATTACGGATACGACAGCTGCAGCAGACTTTAAGTGGCGTCCTACTATTATCTGCGGTTTCAGTGGGGATAAGCTCAACATTGTCCAGGATCATGCATCTACCATCTTATTAAAAAACAACAAGTTCAATATTTTAAACGCCACCACCGGAATTAGTAATGGCAGTGCTTCAAATTTATCTATTGAAACAGGCAACCAATTTGAAAAAACGAACCTCGATATCCGAAATAAAAGTCGCTTGTGGATCAAGGACGACAGCCTTAATAACATAAGCTATAAACTTGCCGATAGCGCAAAACTTATTCTGAACGGCAATACAAGGATGATCAGCAATAAAAAATAACCTCAAACTCAGCAAATCATGAAATTAGAAATCAACTCCTTATCAAAAACGTATGCCAATGGCGTACATGCATTAAAAGATGTTTCGCTCACGCTAAATAATGGCATGTTTGGTTTGCTCGGCCCAAACGGTGCAGGCAAATCATCACTGATGCGTACTATAGCAACACTGCAGGAAGCTGATAAAGGCAGCATCTTTTTGGATGAACTGGATGTATTGAAAAACAAGACCCAGGTACGCCAGCTTCTTGGGTACCTGCCACAGGAGTTTGGTGTTTACCCCAAAATATCAGCCGAAAGGATGCTTGACCATATAGCCCAGCTTAAAGGCGTTGGCAACAATGCCGAACGTAAAGACCTGGTGCTGCAATTACTGGAGAGCGTGAACCTTTATAAAGACAGAAAGAAACACCTGGGTACTTATTCCGGCGGTATGAAACAGCGCTTTGGCATAGCGCAGGCCCTAATTGGTAACCCCAAACTTATTATTGTTGACGAACCGACAGCAGGCCTTGACCCGGCCGAGCGAAACAGGTTTTACAATCTGCTAAGCCGTTTGGGTGAAAATACGATCGTGATCCTATCAACCCATATTGTTGAGGATGTAAGTACGCTTTGTGCTAATTTTGCCATCATTTGCCAGGGCGAGGTTTTATACGCCGGGGATCCGGAAAGTGCAGTAAATGAACTGAGTGGAAAGATCTATAGCAAAGTGATCACCCAATCAGAACTGGGCTTTTATAAAGATGACTATCAGGTAATATCAACGCAGCTAAAAACCGGCAAACTTCATATCCGCATTATTAATGAAGCCGAACCCGGCAACAGCTTTATCAGCAGCACCCCCAACCTGGAAGATGTGTACTTCAGCAACATCGCTACACGAATAGATGTAGACACCATTTAAAACCACTATAAACCAATAGTTTATGTTTCTTAAAATATTTCTGTTCGAGATCCAGAATAGGGTCCGCAGGCCAGCCGTTTACCTGTACTTTTTAGCTGCGTTGCTATTTACAGTGTTTACTTTCTCTACCGGTTCATTGCCATTAGGCGAAAAAGAGCACATTAACGCGCCCTATGTACTTGCACTATGGTGCTCGGGCATCACCATGATGATCACGTTGGTGAGTTCGTCCATTATGGGCACCGCCTTATACCGGGACATTGAGTACAATACAAAAGATTATTACCTAACCTATCCTATCACAAAAGCAGGTTATTTCTGGGGCCGTTACCTTGGCTCGTTCGTTTTTATGATCGTTATAGCATCGGCGGTTATTGTTGGTGCGTTTATGGGCACCAAACTCGGGCCGGCTATGGGATGGACTGATGTTAAACAATACGGCCCCAATAACCTCATCTACTACTTGCACCCGTTTTTTACTATCGGGCTGCCTAATGTTTTGTTTACATCTTCGCTGTTTTTCGGCCTGGTGGCACTCACCCGGAATGTAAAAGTGATTTACTTTGGCGGGATCCTGTTATTCCTGTTTTACTTCATCGCGTTATTTTTCCTTAATCACATTAACAATCAAACAATAATAAACCTCAGCGATCCCTTTGGCCTCAACGGCATAAGGATGCAAACTAACAACTCAAGCGTTGCTGAGCAAAATACCACCCTATTTCCTGTAACCGGTACCTTTATGCTCAATCGTATAGTGTGGGGAGGTATTGGGATAGTTATTGTGATCTTTACTTATTTGAGGTTCAGCTTTGAACGTTTTTTTGGTGGGCGACGCGACAAAGCAGCCATTGATGAGGCAGGCATAAAAACAAAGAACATCATCACTATCAAACCGGCAGTTAGCTTTAGCGGCAGCTACAACAGGAACACCTTAAGAAACCTGGTGAAAGTTGAACTGCTCAATATTATCCGCGATAATTATTTCTGGATCATATTACTTAGCGGCACCTTGTTTCTCGGCTTTGTATTTTGGCTTGGCGAAAGCCGGAATGGCGTACCTGATTTTCCACGAACTGTTACGCTCCTGGCTATTTTTAATGATGCCTTTCCCTTCTTCATTTTCTTCATCATCATGTTTTATACCGGCGAAACCCTGCACCGCGACAGGGCTACCCGTTATGCTTTTATCAATGATTCGCTCCCGCCGCCAAATTGGATCCTGAATGGATCAAAGCTCATCACCTTATTGCTTATCGGTACAGGCTTATCTTTCATCCCCATCATAACAGGGGTTATTGTTCAATTATTAAAGGGATATCACGCCCTAAACATAGCTGCATACCTAACCTACATAGGCTACATCCTGCTGCCATCTTTACTGGAGATGGTTGTGTTTTGCTATGTGGTACATGTTGTAGTGAATAATAAATTCGCGGCTCACGGTATCGGTGTTTTTTTCTGGGTGATGGTATTCTTTTTGCGCAAGTCGGGCATCTTTGATTATAACCTGCTGCTATATTCTTATACACCATCCTCGGGCATCTCTGACATGACCGGAATAGGCCATATGGCAACACCTATAAACTGGTTTAACTTGTATTGGCTGTTGTTTGCAGGGCTGCTCATCATTGTTTCGGCACTGTTTTATTACCGTGGAGTAACATCATCTTTTAAAGAAAGGCTGCGCCTGCTACCTCAGCGCTTTAACAGAAGCACGGTTTTGATCACCGCTACAGTGGCAATTGCTTTTTTAGCTGTAGGTGCGTGGAATTATTATAATGTAAGCTATTTAAATGCTTATCTCATAAAATATGAAAATACAGCGAGAGCAGTGCTGTATGAAAAAACGCTGAAAAAGTATGAGCGCCTTCCCCTGCCCAAAGTAACCAATATAAAAATGCAGGTAGAGCTTTATCCGGATAAGCAACAGGTAACTACACATGCCTGGGTAACCATCACTAATAAAAACAAGGTTGCCATATCACAAATGCTGCTTGATGGGGATCAACTGACCGCCTATTCACTTAAAACAGATGGGGTACCGGTTCCGTTCACTACGCCCCTGCTTTATCGCCGCGGGCTTTTGAATTTTTTGGGTCCGAAAGCTGATACCGCCGATTTCCGTTTATACCAGTTTATAAAACCTTTACTACCCGGCGATTCGCTGATATTGGAGATCAATTCAGAAATAGTGCATAAAGGATTTACAAATGGCATGTACGCGGCTACCCTTAGTAACAACGGTATATTCTTTAACGGTGGGCTCCCCGGTTTGGGCTACGATGAAGACGACGAACTGGGCAGTCCCTACGAACGCAAAAAAGCGGGTCTGCCCGAAAAAAAAGAGGAAGAAATTCAACAGGATAACCCGCAAGGCATCAGCACGCTTAAAGCAGGGAGAGCCGCCGATCTCCTGAAACTTGATGTAACAGTTGGTACGCTTGCCGATCAAACCGCTATTGCCCCCGGTCGGCTCGTAAAAAACTGGCAGCAGGACGGCCGCAATTATTTCCATTACGTGCAGGACAAACCGGGCATGTATATGCCAATGGGTATAATATCCGAAAAATTGGCCGTAAAAAAGGCGACCGTTCAGTTAGATCACCAGGTAAACATTGAGGTTTATTATCATCCGGAACATAGCATTAATATCGACAGGTACATTGCTGCTTACAAAGATGGCTTGGCTTATTACAGCAAAGTTTATGGCAACTATCCATTTAATGATATCCGCCTGGTAGAAACTTCTGTTTATGGCCCGCAGGATGCATCAATGATTACGCTGGATACCTACGCCGAATATTTTGGATGGAATGCTGATTTCCGGGATCCCAACAGCTTTGATTATTGCTATGCCAATACCACAAGGCTACTGTCACAGCAATGGTGGCGTTTCCAGACAGCGCCAAACAGCACGATAGGCAGTTTGGTGATCCCCGAAGGTTTATCTAATTATGATCAGCTGGTTATGTCTGAGCATAAATACGGCAAGGATAATATGCGGTATATCGTGCTGGACCAGTTATGGTATTACCTGTTTATCAGGCGGCACCTTAATGAAAATGAACATCCTTTAATAAAAGCTAACAATTGGTTTTTATGGGGAGGCAAAGCAAGCGTGGCACTATATGGGCTTCGCGACCTGATTGGCGAAGACAGCCTGAATGTGGCCCTGCGCGAATTTAAAAAGGCCTATGCTTTTAAAACGAATGCCCCATTTCCGGGAGCCAACAATCTGTATCAGTGCCTCCAAAAGCATGTACCCGATTCGTTGCAATATTACCTTACCGATACCTGGCAAAAGATCACCTTATATGATAACCGGGTAATTGAAGCAAGCAATAAGCCCACAGGTAATAAAAATGAATATAAAGTTACCTTTAAGCTTAATATTGATAAAGCTTGGAAGGACGCAAAGAACAACGACATCCCGGCCGTTAACATGAACGATTACATCGATATAGGGATTTTTGGCAGGCAGGTTAAAGGTGCCGGTAATCGCATGGTGAATAATACCTTATACCTTAAAAAATATAAGCTTAAACGCGGGCAGCAGCAATTAAGTATTGTTGTTAAAGGCGAACCTGCTTCTGTAGGTATTGATCCGTTCAGCAAGCTGATTGACAGAAACCCTAACGATAACATCAAAGACCTTTAAAACTAAAAACGGGATTACGCAAAACGCAATCCCGTTTTTTCATAATGTTAAGGAGCTGTTTAAATTTGATTATTTTTAAATGTAGAGGCGCATCACATGCGTCTCCCGCGTGCAATTTCCGACGGAATTAGAAGCCTTTTAAATCGGCCTGTCCACCGGGAGACGCATGTGATGCGTCTCTACAAAAATATTTTCTTCCATTCGTTTTTAAACAGCTTCTTACGAAATGTTACGGCTTAAATAATTTATTCTCCCCTTCAATTTCAACATTGGCCTGTTCAACTACGGCTTTATATTCATAATCGCCCTTTAACGGTAGTGCTCCTTCAAAAGTGCCATCGGTTTTGATATTTACCCAGGTGCCGGCTGTCCACTTGCCTGCGTATAACGTTTCAACCTGCCCATGATAAGGGCGGTAATCAAACCGGGCCCGTTTTGCCGAAATATTTTTATAATTCAGGATTTTCCCTTTTAAAACTGCACCCGTCTTTACTTTTGAGCTCGCGCCGGTTTCAACTATCGCAGCTTCTTTAAAAACAGGATCGACATTCTCCAATTTGATGACCACCGGGTTAGGCCAGCGGTGATCATCATAAATGCGCTGCGCCTTTACAACAGATACTTCAAGCCCCTTATCGGTTTGTTTGTACCTGCAGCTTATATCATCGGTTTTATATTCAATTACTTTACTATTTTGCCCCAATACACTCACCTGAGTTTTATCAGTGGCGATGGCCGAACGGATCAGAAAGGTTTTCCGGGTACCCTCCTTCCAATCGGCGGCATTGGTAACTATAGCATAAAGTGTATGCCCATTTTTTGCGGTAAACCAGGTATCGCCTTCTTTACTTATAACCCAGCTTCGCACGCTATCAATACATTCACGGTTAACAAAATACCATGCCGACATTTCCCGCAGCCGCTCCTCCTGTTCGATGGGTAATGCGCCATCTGGCTTCGGGCCAACGTTCAGCAGCAGTGACCCACCTTTGGCCCTGGCCTCTATTAATAAACCTATTAACTGGCTGCCCGATTTATAACGTTCGTTGGTTGGCTGATATCCCCAGGCCGTACCCATGGTGATACAGGAGAGCCATGGCTCATTGATCATGGCACCCGGCATGATCTGCTCGGGCGTTTTGATAGCACCGCGGGTTATCAGCAAATCGGGTTGTAATTTCCAGCAGGTTTGCTTTACTACTTCTTTAGGATCGCCATCTATAAAAAGTACATCAATTTTACCATAATTAGTCATCAGCTCTTCGCATTGTTTCCGGGTGTATTCGTCGTAATCGTGCCGGGTTTGGGCATCCATCTTAACATCGGTACGGCTGATAGTAACGTGATGATCACGAAGAAAATTAAAATCTTCGGGCGAAAAATAAAAACCAACCTGCAAACCAGCTTCACGTGTGGCATCAACAAATTCCTTTAACAAGTCCTTTTTATAAGGAGTATGGGTTATGTTAAAATCGGTAGTTTTTGTATCCCACATACAAAAACCCGAATGATGCTTAGTGGTAAATACAATGTATTTCATCCCCGCCAACTTAGCCAGCGTTGCTATTTGATGCGGATCAAATTTGGAGGGATCAAAGGTTTTAGGCAACTCATTAAAGTACCTGTTCACATAATCGTCACTCGCCCCAACCAATGAGTGGCTGATCACCACACCCAGTTGGCTATCCATACTGAAATGAATAAACAAACCTAAACCGGTGTTTTTAAGCCATAGTTCGCGTTCGGGCTTATTCAGGTTATAATTACTGGCGTTATCATCCTTAACCAAATCATTTTGTGCCGATACATTTTGAATCCAACAAAACAGCAGCAGAAAAAAAAGATACTTCTTATACATCAAAACAAAAGTAAAAAAATCAGGGAGGGCCCCACGCCCTCCCTGAAACAATATCAACTAATCAAACTTTAACATTATTGTTTATCCCACCAAATCCGGGTTAAAAAATCATCAGGCCCCTGCCTTGCAATAGCAGCAGCGTATGATGCGGCATTGAGGTTTTGCTCAGCAACAGGGTACAACATCCGCCTGAATATTTTACCACCTGTAGCGTTGCCAACATAATTATTAGGTACAAGTGCAGGGTAACCGGTACGCCTGTAGCTTGCAAAAACTTCCTGCGCATCAGGAAATACGCCAACCCAAAACTGCGTATAGATCTGCTCCATTTTTTGATCTAACGTACCAGATGTATTAAAAGGGTGCGCATTGATGTATGAAGTGATTTGAGCTGTACTAATTGTGCCCGCACTGCCAGCAATGATGCTCCACTGGCGCATTGACGCGGCTATGCCGTTTTGATACAATGATTCGGCCGTGGCGGCGGTATACCAGCCCCTTGCAGCAGCTTCAGATAACAGAAAATAGCTTTCGGCAGCTGTAAAAACCAATCGCGGTGAGTTTAACTGCAATATGGTTTTAGGATTTGGCTCCGAATAGGTCACAAAATCGGCAGGTTTGGCATTCAGTCCAGCTGACATGCCTTTTTGGATAGCCGAGGTAGTATCAGCCACGCCGCTGTTCCATACAACAGATAGGACTGCCAAACGTGGATCTTTATTGGTTTTCAGGTAATTGATAAATACATCCTGGTACTTGCCGCCTTCGGTATTGGTACTACCGTTGCCTGCAATATAATCGTTGTTATAAAGATCGAGCGCTAAAGGGTTTTTGTTGATATCCTGGCCAGCCCCCACGTAAGCTACCTTAGCAACATCGGCATCATCCAAAATAACACCACCCGCTATAGCTTTTGCAGCCCATGTTTGCGCCTGGGCGATATCAACTTTGGTCATGCGCATAGCACACCTAAGCATGAGCGAGTAGGCAAACTTTTTCCATTTTACGGTATTACCGCCGTAAATTAAATCCGCCGATCCAAAAGTTGTTTTGGCAGCATCAAGGCTTTGGGCTGCCTGGTCAAGCTCCTTCAATAAATCGGCATAGATATCTTTCTGCGCGTCATAAACAGGTTTATACACCGCCTGGTTATAACCTTGCGCCGCCTGCGAATATGGGATATCGCCATAAAGATCGGTAAGCCTGCTAAAGCAATACACCTTCCAGATCCGCGCTTCGGCCTGCAGGTTTACCTGCGATGCATCGGTACCAACTGCTTTTAAAACCTCACCCAATTCGTTGATCTCATTTGGATAAGCATTAGTGAAAGCTCCTGCCGACTGCGGGCTCTGGCTCAACACATATTTTGATCCGAAACCTGCCACATCATTAAAGCTGGTAGTGTACTGCATGGTACCCAGTAACAGATCAAGCATACGGGCAGTGCCATCATACTGGGCTTTGGTAAAAATATACTGCGGTACCGCTTTTGATGATGCATCAGGGTTCACGTTTAGTGTATCAAAGTTTTTGGTACACGATTGTGTGGCGATAATGCCGAGCATTACCAGGGAACAATAAATATATTTTGCTAAATGTCTTTTCATCGTATTCAATTTAAAAGTGTTAAAACTTAACAGCCAGGTTTACACCAAGTGAACGGGTACGCGGCAAGCCGATAGATTCAAAACCCTGCGCATTACTATTGGTAAAGCTTTGCTCCGGATCAAAATTGTCTGTCTGTTTGTAAATAGTCCAAAGGTTTCGTGCCACAAAGGATATGCTGGCCGACTGGATCTTAACTTTGTTTAGAAGACTTGTTGGGAGCGCGTACGACAGGATAACCTGGCGAAGTTTAACAAAGCTGCCATCGTGCAAAAACAGGTCGGAATACGTTTTGTAGTTATCGTAGTATGACCTTAAGTCACTTACAGGCACCGTACGCGTGTAAGGAGCACCCGTTTGATCAACACCTTTCAGCAACAATCCATTTTCGCGGCCCGGTAGTGTTGACTTCATCAAGCCTAAACGGGTGGCATACACCTCCATAACCGAAAACACCTTGTTGCCAAACTTGCCATCAACCAGGAAGTTTAACGAGAACCTTTTATATCTGAATTCGTTGGTTAAACCCATAGTAAGCGGGGCAACACTTTTACCCAGTTCTTGCAATGGGGTTTGTACCGGTAAGCCGGTGGTGGCATTGAATACAACATTACCCTGAGCATCCTTTTGCATACGGGTACCAACCAGCATACCAAAAGGCTTACCTTCGATATTATCTAAAATACCCCAGTTACCAACCGAAGTAGCCAGCTGAATGGTATTAAGACCTGGAGCCAGTTTAACTACCTTATTATCGTTGTAGGCTACGTTATAGCTTGTAGTCCAGGTAAAACTGGCTGTTTTTACAGGTGTGCCATTCAACAATACCTCGATACCCCTGTTGCTTACCTCACCAACGTTCAGGATCACATTATTGTAACCCGATGTAGAAGAGATAGCCGTATTTACGATATCGTTGGTTGTTTTACGGTCATACAGCGTAACATCCAAACCTAAACGGTTTTTGAGCATCTGCAATTCAAAACCGCCTTCAAAGGTGGTTGAAGTATATGGTTTAAGGTTGCTATTGGTAATGTTATTGCTGGTTACGTTTTGCAGGGGCTGCCCGGCACTTGGTACGTTACTGTAGGTAAGGTTAATAACGTAAGGATCCGGTGCGCCGCCACCTACCTGTGCCCATGAGCCGCGCAGTTTGGCAAGGTTAAAAAACTCGGGGAGTTTAACCGCATCCGACAGGATAAAGCTGCCGCCTATGCTTGGGTAAAATATACTGTTACTTTTAGGACTGAGCGTTGAAAACCAATCCTTCCTGCCGGTAAATGACAGGAACACCAGGCTCTTGTAATCAAAATCGGCCGAACCAAAAACCGAATTGGTAACTACCTTGGCGTTATATGGTGTAGTTGATGAAACCGCAAGGTTGGTAAAGCTGTAAAAATAAGGAATGGTAAACTGCGAACCACTAAACGTTAACTGGTTTGTTGCGTTTTTACGACTATTTACACCACCCAAAACATTCACACTTAAATCGCGGATGATATTTGTTTTGTAACTAACAGTCGCCAGTTCGTTGGTTTCTGACACATCCGACTTGATACCCGCATACTGACCGTTGGGAGTATACAATGTACCCGTTGGCAATATGTTTGAATAATTGTAGTTGAAAAAGTCGCGGCTGATGGTGGCTTTGAAAATAAGATCTTTTATTGGCGAATAAATAACCGATCCCTGGCCAATAAAACGGTTCTTCACGTCGTCTTCCTTGTATTTATTGATCACAAAATACCCATTTGATGCAATGGATGCATCATTCCATACCTGCTCGTTCCCCATCGCATCATAACCTGGTTTCAACCAGCGAACATCAACAGTGTTGGCTACTTCAAGCGGGGTCCAGTTGGGGTTTCCCAGCGCATCTCCTGCACCGGTACGGTTATGGCCAGTTTCAACATTATATTGCGCTAATGCTTCAATTGAGATCTTATTGCTCAGTTTGCCATTTAGGGCAAGGTTAAAAGTTTTACGATCATAAGTAGTACCAGGCAAAATACCCTTACTGTTCAGGTCAGCAGCCGAAAACCTGTAGGTAAAAGCCTCATTGCCGCCTAAAAATGCAAGACTGTTGGTATAGGTACTCCCTGTTTGATAAAAATTCTTGAGGTTGTTTTTTTGTGCCGTATACGGGTGCGTATTCCCGTCAACTGCAACATAATCAGTTGAGCCATCAATTTTTGAACCCCATGAGCGCCTTCCGCTTGCCTGTGCGGCCGCCAGCGTGGTTGGTTTTACACCGCCATCGCCCTGTCCGTACTCATACTGGTAATCGGGGAACACGGCCACATTATCATAGGTAGCTGTCGAGTTAAATTCAACCCCTACACCTTTCTGGATTCGGCCTTTTTTGGTGGTGATCAAAATAACACCATTTGCCGCCCGCGAACCATAAAGTGCCGCCGCTGTACCGCCCTTAAGTACGCTTATTGATTCTATATCATCGGGGTTTATAGCAGCTATACCATCACCACGGTCAACGTTATTGGTAATACCGTTAACTGTAGCAGCCCCACCGGGCACGCTGTTATCTATCGGCATACCATTTACCACGTACAAAGGTTGGTTATCGCCAGCAAGGCCACCATTACCCCTGATCACCACGCGGCTTGAACCGCCCGGCCCGGTTGATAAACCAGCCGCGTTAACACCGGCAACTTTACCGGTAAGCGCGTTGGCCACGTTATTTTCACGGGCCTGGGTAAACTCTGTACCCTTAACTTCGGTAACCGAATAGCCTAATGATTTTTTTTGCTTGCTGATACCGAGGGCGGTAACCACAACTTCGTTAAGGGCTTTGTTATTCTGCGCCAGTTTAATTTGTAAAGGCGATGCAACATCGTTTACTGTAACTTCTTCCTGGTTATACCCTATATAGGCTACCACCAGGGTTAATGGCCTGCCCGAATACTTATCAGGTACTACCAGTTTAAAGCTGCCTGTGATATCGGTAATTGAGCCTACCTTGTTGTCAATTTTCAAGTAAATGGATGCGCCCACAACCGGCTGTCCGTCACCGGCATCTACAACTTTACCTGTTAACGTAACTGCTGCAACAGTTGCATCGGTTGAGGTAAGGTCCTTTACCGTAAAAATCGAGATCTGGTTATCATTTATCTTACGGTAAGTTAACTGAAATGCAGATAATAACTGCTTCAAATTATCATCAAGCGTTAACTGGCTTATATTGCTGGTTAAATTTGCAGGCACAAATTTGTTATCAAGCAAGCCTTCCTGGTAGGCTATCTGAACATTAAATTGTTTTTTCAGGTTATCCAGCGCATCTTTTAGCAGTACTTTGTTTTCAACAGCCTGCGGAGTTGTATAACCGAAACTTTTTGCGTGGATCCTGTTGTTACTGGTTAATGCCATTTGGGCATTGCCGTATGCCGACCGGCCAAGTAATACCATCAGGAAACAGCAACATCTTAAAAAATTGGATGAGTCGAGTTTTCTCATAAGTTATTCATTTAGGGGTTTAATTTTGTTATGGTAATATTTTTGTCTGTTCGGGTTATTTTCACGGGGAGTGTGGTAGAAATAGTTTCAATCAGCTCGTCAACGTTAGGCACATTTATTTCCCCTTCTATTTTGAGGGAAGTTAAATCCGGGCTCGAAAAATCTACATGATAGCCGTAATCATCGGCCATGATCTCGCTGATCTGCGCCAGTGTGGCATCATTAAATAAAAGCTGATGTTTTGTCCATTTGGTGATCTTTTCTGGCGCAGAAAGGATAATTCGGGTAAGGGCCTTTTTATAAGTATGTTGTACATAATCGCCCGGTTTCATGATAAGCGATTGTTTCCCTGATGCGGCATCAACATAGTCAAGCCTGATCTTACCCTGCACTAAACCCACATTGGTTTTGTTATGCCTGCTTCTGACATTAAAAGTTGTACCTAACACTTCTATATTCATGTCTGAGCAATGCACTATGAATCTTTCAGAAGGTTTAATATTGCCGGGATCTTTATTGATATGCTTTACGTTGAACAATCCCTCCCCGCTTATCCAAACCTCTCTTGAATTTTTTTCCCAGTTATCGGAGTAAGTTAATTTCGAGTTTCCGTTGAGTACCACGGTTGAGCCATCGGGCAAAGTGACAGTGCTCAGTTCTCCATAATTAGTAATAATTTCGTTTTGCCTGCCCCTTATCAGCCATAAAGCAATACCTATAGATGATACCAGCAATAACATCGCAGCAACACGAAGGAACCTGTTTAAGGTAAATACTTTTGGTTTTATCTTAACCTGGTCTTTTTGCAGTGTCGATTCAATCCGCAGCCAAACTTTTGATAGATTATCTTCATTGGTAAAAAAATCCTGCTTACGGTACGCAATAATAATATTTGAAGCTTCGGCTATTATTTCTTTCTGTTGCGGGTATGCGGCTACAACCTGCTGCCAAAAAAAGGTATCGTTGTGCGATGGATTGATCACAAAACGGAGAAAATCATCATCTTCTAAAAAGTCAGGCAGGGTATAATTACTGTATTTGGCAATCTGCATTGGTTATAAGGTGTTATTTAATCCTTATAGACAGCACCCTACCCTAATTATCCCTACAAATCGAAAAAAAATTTATTTAGTGATGATTATTTATGCAGAAACAAGAATAAAGGGCTAAAACAATAGCCAATTTGGAAGTTTTGAGTACATCCTGGAGGTTATCAAACGCCTTATAGATCAATTTATAGGCCGAGCTGACGTTTATTTCCATGATATCAGCAATTTCATCATAGCCCAAACCTTCATAAAAGCGCAGATAGATGATCTCCTGCTGCCGCGCCGGTAAAGCTTTTACATGAAACTTAATTTTTTTCTGCAACTCCTGTTCTTCCTCATCGGCCATGATCTGCTGATCAAAAGATATTTCGAAAGGGAAATTATGCTCTGCTTCATTCTCCAGGTCAACAAAGCGTGATTTCGATTGCAGCTTGCGGAAAATAATGCTGCGTAAAGATTTGAAAAGATAATTTTTTACCGAAACCGGATTGCCAAGCCCTGCCCTGTTTGTCCAAAGCCTGATAAAAAGATCGTGGATGGCGTCCTCTATTACATTGATATCCCTTGTAAATTTGTGTCCGTAATTATTAAGGATCTTAAAATATTGGTTATACAATTGGGTGTATGCCTCCCAATTGCCTTCTTTAAAAGCAAGCCAAATAACAGTATTATGATCGTCATGAACAATTTGTTCGTGAGACATAGCTTAACCAGGGGATAAAACGTTTTACAATTGAAATCAGGTACAATGTAATAATTATAACAATAATTTTACTTCAACTTTAAAAATCAATGCAATAATAAATTACCACAGCATCATCCGGGGTAAAATCACACAAACCTGCACAAATAAGTTACACGGTTTGAAAATCGAAAAACAGCTAAATATTTCATTTTTTAAAAATAACTTAGCCCGCATCAAATGCTTCCTTAATAATTAGAAACCTGCCACCGGATTAAATTATGTTTGAATCAGTTACTATCAAGGATATTGCCAAAGCTTTAGGTGTGTCAACCTCAACGGTATCAAGGGCACTTAACGGAAGCTATGAAATAGGTACCGAAACCAAAAAGCTTGTCCTGGAGTATGCCGAAAAAATAAACTATCGCCCTAATCCTATTGCCTTAAGCCTTAAAGAGCAAAAAAGCCACTCAATAGGTGTAGTAGTATGCGAGGTAGCTAACGATTATTTTTCACAAGCCATTAACGGTATCGAATCCATAGCTTATAACCGCGGATATCACGTTATCATTACCCAAACACACGAGTCGTTTGACAGGGAAAGCGCCAATGTAAAACACCTGCTATCAAGGCATGTGGACGGCCTTCTTGTTTCATTATCGGCTCAAACAACCGATACATCTCAATATAAATACTTGTTGGATAAAGGTTTTCCTATCGTGTTTTTTGACAGGGCGGCCCCTGATCTTAATACCCACAAAGTGATAGCCGATAATTTTCAGGGGGCATTTAAGGGTACCGAAATATTGATTAACTCGGGCTTTACAAAAATAGCGCATCTCACCAACTCAAATAATTTGCTTATCAGTCACGAACGTTTTGATGGTTATAAAGCAGCGCTTGATCAATACGGTATCGAGTTCAGGCCCGAATACCTGAAACATTGCAATCATGGCGGTATGATACATGACGAAGTTGAGATCGTGCTGAAAGAATTGCTGGCTTTGGATGATAAACCGGAAGCCATTTTTATCGGCAGCGACAGGCTTACCATAACCAGTATGTCGATATTAAAGAAATGGGGATTAAAAGTTCCCGGAGATATTGCAATAGCAGGCTTCACTAACTCAGATGTTGTTGATTTATTTGACCCGCCTTTAACGGTTATCCGTCAACCAGCCTTCCAGATAGGCCAGATGGCTACAGAAATACTTATCAAAACCATTGAAAGCAAATGGCCGGTTGAAGAGTTTACAACGGAAAAGGTGGATACACAGTTGATAGTGAGGTCGTCGTCCGAGAAAGGTATTTGAAAGACGAAGAAGAACTTAGAATGTTAATGTTAAAGCGTTATTAAAACCCATGTCATTGCGAGGAGCAGCACGGGTAAAAGCATCTGGGGCGACGTGGCAATCTCGTAGCTATACAGATCGGACATGCATTGGCGACGAGATTGCCACGCTTCGCTCGCAATGACATTTTTTATTTATCCTTTCAACATCAGTACCTGCCATCACCCGTGAAAAACACACCTACCTAAACAACTGTTACCTTTACTCCTTTTTCTTCCAGCATATTGAGCATTGCCGGACTAATACCATTATCCGTTATAATTTCATTGATCTGATCTAATGAACAGATCTTCGCTAATCCCCGCTTACCAAATTTAGTGCTATCGGCCAATACAATAGTAGTTTGGGCGGCATTGATCATTTTTTGGTTAAGGCGAGCTTCGGATAAATTAGTTGTGGTGAGCCCTATTTCGGGGTCAATGCCATCTACCCCTAAAAACAACACGCCGCACAGCATATCATCCAGCATTAATTCGGCGTAATTGCCGGTTACCGACGACGAGGTGTTTCGCATTTGCCCGCCTAATTGAACTATATCAACCTGCGGGTGCTGCAAAAGTTCAAGGGCTACGGGCAGGGCTGCGGTAACTACCGTAAGGTGCCTGTTAGGCTGCATGGCACGGGCAAGGGCAAGCATGGTAGTACCTGATGCTATAATAACCGAATCATTAGTATCTATCCTAACGGCGGCTTCAGCAGCGATCTTTCCTTTTTCCGGCCCGTTCAGCTTCTCCTTTTCGGCTACCGGCCGGTCATTAGCATAAGGATTGGTTTTGCTTGCACCACCGTGCGTTCTGAAAAGCAGATTTTTATCCTCTAAAAGTTTCAGATCCTTTCGAATAGTGACCTCCGAAACGTTTAACTCGCCACTCAGGTCCTGCACATTAACAAAACCATCTGTTTCAACTTTTTGCAGGATAAATTTATGCCGGTCGGTATTTTTACTCATAACTGCTAAATTAAACAGAAAAACTGATTGATATATTTTGAACAGCCCACTACCCTTCTCATTCATCAAAAGTAATCAAATAAAATTATTTAAACTTTCATTTAGTTTTATTTTATTTCGATTTTATATATTTGAATAAATATCGAAATAAAATGAATCATTTTACAAGAGAAGCCAATGTCGCTCACCTTAGCAATGCCGAAAAGATCTGGGACCTTGTTATCATAGGCGGAGGTGCCACAGGCCTTGGTGCTGCTGTCGACTCAGCTTCACGCGGCTTCTCTACATTATTACTGGAGCAAGCCGATTTTGCCAAAGGCACCTCGAGTCGTGCTACCAAATTAGTGCATGGCGGCGTTCGATATTTAGCGCAGGGTGATATAGGACTTGTGCGGGAGGCCCTACGTGAGCGGGGATTACTATTAAAAAACGCCTCTCATCTTGTAAAAAACGAAAGTTTTATCATCCCCAATTACACCTGGTGGGATGGCGTTTTTTATACTATAGGCTTAAGTATTTATGATATCCTTGCAGGCAAGCTAAGCTTTGGCCGGGCAAAACATATTTCCAAAAAAGAAATCACAAAACGCTTACCCGGCATACAGCAAAAAGGGCTGCATGGCGGCGTTGTTTACCATGACGGGCAATTTGATGATTCCCGCTTAGCCATCAATCTTGCCCAAACGGCTATTGAGCAAGGCGCAACCCTGCTCAATTACTTTAAAGTAACCGGATTAACCAAAGATGCTACCAATAAAATCACAGGCGTAAAAGCCGTTGATACAGAAACCGGTACCTATTATCAATTAAAAGCAAAAACAGTAATTAATGCTACCGGTGTTTTTGTTGATGATGTGCTTAAGATGGACATGCCCGAAAAGAAACCAATGGTGAGGCCAAGCCAGGGCGTACATCTTGTGCTCGATCTTTCATTTTTACCGGCAGAAGATGCGCTGATGATCCCAAAAACGGAAGACGGACGCGTACTTTTTGCCGTTCCGTGGCATGAGAAATTATTAATAGGCACCACCGACACCCCCATCGATTCGCATAGTCTTGAACCGGTAGCGTTAGATGAGGAGATAGACTTTATACTAAGAACTGCAGGCAAATACCTAACTAAAGCGCCTGCCCGTGCCGATGTTTTAAGCGTTTTTGCAGGCTTACGCCCACTCGCCGCTCCGCAAGATGGGTCATCAAAAACCAAGGAGATTTCCCGGAGCCATAAATTGATTGTTTCCGACTCCGGCTTAATTACCATAACCGGGGGCAAGTGGACCACCTATCGCAAAATGGCCGAGGATATTGTTAACCAGGCTATCAAAACCGGCCAACTCAAAAACAGTTCCTGCAAAACTGAATCTTTGTCCATTCACGGCAACAGGCCAAATCCCGACCGTACAAATCCTATGTTTGTTTATGGAACCGACATCGGGAAAATTCGGGATCTATATAATGAAAATCCCGATTGGAAAAACACTGTTCATCCCGATAGCAGCTATACCAAAGGCGAGGTGATCTGGTCGGTACGGAATGAGATGGCGCGTACTGTTGAGGACATCCTGGCCCGGCGTACCCGGGTATTATTTTTAAACGCGCGCCTGGCTACAGAAATGGCACCGGAAGCGGCCCGCCTCATGGCGGGCGAACTTGGAAAAGATGCAGCCTGGGAACAAGAACAAATTAAAGCCTTTAACGAAACAGCAAAAAATTATATACTAACACCTCATTAAAATCAGCAAATTTAATGTGATATTCAATTAATAAACCAAGGTAAACCAAACCAAATTATGCAGGAATATATTTTAGCGCTCGACCAGGGCACTACCAGTTCGCGGGCAATAATTTTTGATCACGCGGGCAAGATCATTACTTCGGCGCAAAAAGAATTTAAACAATACTTCCCTAAACCCGGCTGGGTTGAGCACGACCCTAATGAGATTTGGGCAGGCCAGATCTCGGTAGCCGTGGAAGCTATCGCCAAAGCAGGATTAGGCGGCGGCAATATTAAAGCCATTGGTATAACAAACCAACGCGAAACTACCATAGTATGGAACCGAAAAACCGGAGAACCTATTCATAATGCCATTGTTTGGCAGGACAGGCGTACCGCTACTTTTTGCGATGAGCTAAAGCAAGGCGGACACAGTGATATGATCAGGGATAAAACCGGCCTTGTGATTGATGCCTACTTTTCAGGCTCTAAAATAAAATGGATCCTGGATAACGTTGAAGGTGCAAGGGCGCAGGCCGAAGCAGGTGAGCTTGCCTTTGGCACGGTTGATACCTGGCTGATCTGGCAGTTAACCCGCAGTGAAGTACACGCCACAGATGTAACCAATGCCGGCCGTACCATGCTGTTCAACATCCGTACACAACAATGGGACGATGAACTGCTGCAGCTATTCAATATTCCTAAAAGCATACTACCCGATGTAAAGCAATCAAGTGAATTATATGGCCATACCGCCAACAACATATTTGCGCAAAGGATCCCGATTGCGGGCATAGCCGGCGATCAGCATGCAGCTTTGTTTGGGCAGATGTGCATTGATAAGGCAATGGTTAAAAACACTTATGGCACAGGTTGTTTTATGCTGATGAACATTGGCCACGAGTTTATTAAATCAAAAAACAACCTGCTTACCACCATTGCCTGGAAAATAAACGGCGAGATCAGCTATGCCTTTGAAGGCAGTATTTTTATAGGCGGCGCAGTGGTTCAATGGCTGCGCGACGGGCTGGGCATTATTAAAACATCAGCAGATATTGAAAAGCTGGCTACATCGGTAAAAGATACAGCAGGCGTTTACTTTGTGCCTGCATTTGCAGGTTTAGGGGCCCCCTACTGGGACCCTGAAGTACGCGGGGCTATAGTTGGCTTAACCAGAGGCGCTACTGCTGCTCACATTTCAAGGGCGGCGCTGGCCTCAATTGCTTACCAAACAATGGATGTACTAAAAGCCATGGAGGCCGATGCAGGCATGGAAATAAAAGAATTGCGCGTTGATGGCGGTGCAACAGCAAATAACCTGCTGATGCAATTTCAATCAGATGTATTAAACTGCAAAGTGATCCGGCCTGAAGTTACCGAAACTACTGCGCTTGGTGTGGCTTATATGGCCGGGCTGGCCGTAGGCTATTGGAAAGATATAACGGAAATTCAACAACTATGGGCAGCCGAGTCCGAATTTAAACCCAGCGATGAGCTGGAAGAGGTAAAAACCGGAATTGCAGGCTGGAAACGTGCTGTAGGTACAGCGCAGTGCTGGTCAAACTCCGGTCATCCTATATCTTCTATTTAATATAACCATTAAAACCATTTAAATATGTCTCCATTTGTAGCCGAACTGATAGGTACTATGCTTATGATATTATTAGGCGATGGCGTAGTGGCTAACGTAGTTTTAAAAGACACCAAAGGAAACAACGGTGGATGGATAGTGATCACCACCGCCTGGGGCCTGGCTGTTTTTGTAGGTGTAGTTGTTGCAGGGCCATATAGCGGGGCGCACCTTAACCCTGCAGTAACCATAGCACTTGCTATTGCAGGTAAGTTTGCATGGGCAAATGTAATACCCTACATTATTGCCCAGTTTACAGGTGCCTGTATTGGCGCGTTTTTAGTTTGGATAATGTACTACGATCATTTTAAGCGCACTAATGATCCGGCCTCTATATTGGCTGTATTTTGTACCGGCCCCGCTGTACGTAATTATATTTCCAATATCGCCAGTGAAGTGATAGGTGCTTTCGTGTTGCTGTTTACTATTTTCTATATAGCAGGGGCCGAAATTACGCCGGCAAAAACCCCAATAGGTCTCGGTTCTATCGGTGCAATACCTGTGGCCTTATTGGTTTGGGTGATCGGCTTGTCGCTGGGTGGTACTACCGGTTATGCCATCAACCCCGCCCGCGATCTTGGGCCGCGCTTAATGCATATGCTCTTACCGATAAAAGGCAAAGGAACAAGCGATTGGGCCTATGCCTGGATCCCCGTTATCGCTCCTTTGATCGGAGCCTCTATTGCTGCGATAGTATATCTATCGGTTAAGTAATTAGTAACCAAACTCCATAATTATTTTCCCGCAAAGGCGCTAAGCCGCAAAGGTTTCTTCTTTGATCCTTTGCGTGCTTATTATAACCCAGACTTACGAAGTTTTAAAAACCTCGTAAGTCTTCACCCGCTTTAAATTTCCTCCTTCCACCCTTAAAATCCCCCTCTGTTCATTTCGTTCCTTTTGTGCTTTTAATATATAGCGTGTTCAAGTTGTTCATTTAATTAAAACTTAAGTAAAGAGCTAACAGGAATACAATTATCGCGATCAAAAACAACCAGAATATGTAGATTTATTTTCCCATAATGGGATTTTTAGTAGAAAACAATCAACAATAGTATCAAAAATAAACCTGGCCGGCTTAACAAAAATTGAGCCATTGAATTTTATCTTTTTGTAAACTATGTTTTACAATCTGTATCCTGGTTTTAGATACCGGCTTTCAACAAAAGTGCGACACAGCTACTTAGTGTATTTTTTACAACCTACGTTTTTACCATCTGTAAAGTTTTCATTTTCCCGATTACACACTTTACTCCCCATTGTTTTAAACTCCCTTCAGCGCAAAGAGAGCCCCTCCGGCATGGCTTTCCTTTTGCAACCTATACTTCAAAAAACACAACATTAACCCGGTTTCAATCAATAACGGCTGTCCCCCGGCCGCATTGATTAAACTTTTAAGCAAGACAGGCTGGCACACATTGCAAGTCTTGCCAACATGCGTAAAAACACATGAAATTTATTACTTTACTGGTGATAGGATGCCTGTTGCCGTACTTTGCCCTGCGCTTAAAAGCACAGGAGGGGGAGCCTGTATTAATTGAGGATTTTGGATCTGGAACAGCCCAGATAGGTCCTGAAATTGGCGACGGCGATTTTTCAACTACCTATAACTACATCCCATCGCAACCGGGCGAAGGCAGTTATACTATTGCCAGCTCAACCGCCGGCATGTACCCTGAATCGTGGTTGCAAACAGGCAATCATACGCCAGGGCAAACCAATGGCTATATGATGATAGTTGATGCTACCAATAGCATCGATGAGTTTTATAAAAGAACAGTTAAAACACTATGTCCGGGTACTACGTATCGTTTCAGTGTATATGTACTGAATTTAATGAGGCAAGGCGGCATCAAACCAGATATTACTTTCTCTGTAACTACTTCACTCGAAACTAAAATAAATCACACCGGCCCTATCGATAACGGCCAGGGCTGGCTGGAGTATAATATCACCTTCAGTACACCACCAACGGGTGGCGATGTAACCATAAAAATGACCAATAACGCAAATGGCGGTTATGGCAATGATGTGGCTTTGGATGATATTTCGCTACGTCCTTATGGCCCTGCACTTACTACCTATTTCGGAAACGATAAAACAGCAATTACAGCACAGGGATGTGCCGATGCTAATAAGGTTTATACATTAAATGTTATTAGTGCATCAGATTTGCCATATGCAAACCCTATTTATCAGTGGCAGGTAAATACATTAAACGGATGGATAAATATTCCCGGGGCGGTATTAGCATCCTATCCGCTTCATCAGCCTGCCATTGCAGGTAATTATCAATATAGGGCACTGGTTGCTCAACAAGGTAACATTAATTCGCCGCAGTGCAGGCTAATCTCGTCGCCTGTAACCTTAAGTATTGTTAACCCTGAGCCTGTTACTGCAACAGCGAGCTCGCCTGTTTGCCCCGGCGAAAACATTTATCTTACAGCATCTGCAGGCGACAGCTATAGCTGGACAGGCCCAAACAGCTTCACATCTACCCAACAAAGCCCCGTAATAAGTAGCGCATCCGCGGCTATGGCCGGTCAATATCGCGTTACGGTGTTCAAAAACGGATGCCCGGGCGTATCGCCCGCCGTTACTGTAAATGTTAATGCTCCTGTAATTGCAAATGCGGGTGACAATCAAATGATTTGCAAAGGCGATAAAACACAGCTTCATGCCACTGGCGGAATGTCATATAAATGGTATCCTACAGCCGGTTTATCCAATCCCAATATTGCTAATCCGCTGGCCTCGCCCGACGTTACTACTACTTACACAGTTGAAGTAACCTCTAACGATTGTAAAGCCAAAAGTTCGGTAACCTTAACGGTAAATCAAGGCCCCGGAGCTTATGCCACCGCCACACGCGAAGTTATTAAAGGTGAAAAGATCCAGCTTCACGCCCAGGTAAGCGGAGAAAATGTATCCTATTACTGGACACCTAATGAAAACATCAGCAATGCTTCCTCCTTAGAGCCCTTTGTATTTCCAAGCAGTAACATTACTTATATTTTGCATGTACTGCAACCCGGCTCATGCAACCTGGAATCAAAAGCCGCTGTTGAGGTAAAAGTAATTGACAAGTTTATCATCCCTAATACCTTTACCCCCAATAATGACGGCATAAATGACACTTGGCAAATAGACGCACTCGGAGCTTACGATAATGCCATAACACAGGTTTTTAATCGCTACGGAACTATAGTTTACAATGCCAAGGGCTACACAAAGGCATGGGACGGAACATATAACGGCCGCAGGCTACCTCCGGGGACTTATTATTACAAAATCGACCTTAAAAACGGTACCATTTATTCGGGTTGGGTGCAAATCATTGGCTGATTACTTTTGATCAAAGATATTTTTGTCCCATTTCCTGAACTCGTAATATTTGCTTTTAGGTTCGCCGGTAAAGCCATTAATACCTTTTTTGCGCGGAAGATAGTAAGCATGAATGTAGATGAACGGAACAACAAACAGGGATAAAGAAGCCATAGCAATGGTTCGTCCGAAATATATAGAAATAGCGATAACTATTACCAGCGTGAGAATATATTTACCAACCCGGCGTACAACAGGCGTACGCTCTTCAAAATGGCCAAAAATGATATTGCCCAGCGCGTAAATGATGCTTACTACGGCTACCTCAAACCAAAGAGACGCTGTTGCCCACATATTTCAGGAGATTGGTTTGTATAAAAATACAAACAGGAGCTTTCATTTCCTATTTGTCCATTTCATTTTGCAGCGAAATAAGCACTGGTTGGAAAGCAAGTTTACGATTACGAAACTCCGCTGGAGTCCAATATCTCTTAAAATTTTGTCTATAAACACGTAGCCTCTCTGAGGCCGCCTGGCAGACCAGCAATTTTTATTATGCTATAAACACGAGGCCCCGATGGGAGCCTCGTGTTTATAACAATAAGAGCATGTTTTCCGGCTCCGTAGGTGCCTCGTGTTGAAATTTCAGGTCGATAAATTTTGTGGGGTAACTTAAACTCGCAAAGAGCCCTGAGGTTCACCTTATTCTAACCATCTACAAGGATACTCACGGCAGCGAATTTGCATGGCGTATACATCAGGGCCCTCTGCGAGAGACCCTGATGGGAGTTTAAAGGAAAAACTTAGCGTCTTTGCGCCTTTGCGCGAAATCATTATTCTGCCTATTGCAGCAAAGCCTTAATCTTATTAAAGATCTCTGTATTACTATAAACCCCTCTAAAATCTAAAGAATGAGGCCCGTAGCTAAATACAGGAACCGGGGTGCCTGTATGATCGTTGGTGCTGAAATCGCCCCATACATAGCCATTGTTAATGCTGCCATCCAACAGTGTTAAACCTCCTGTTTCGTGATCAGCAGTAACAATTACCAGGGTTTCACCATCTTCGTCGGCAAACTTCAGGGCGTCGCCAACCACACGGTCAAAATCGCTATTTTCTGTGATCACTTGTTTCAGGTTATTGGCATGCCCCCCGTGATCAATCTGCGATCCTTCAATCATCATAAAAAAACCTTTGGGCGCATTCTTAAATACCTGCGTTACTTTGTTAAATGCCAACGGCAAATAGTTTCCCCTACCCGCCATTTTCGGACGGGTTACACTGTCATCCATCAGGCCCAGGATCTTGGGAGCAGAACTATTCAAAAACTCGTCGAAATTACGCACAACAGTGTACCCTCTCTTTTTCATTTTATCAACGGCAGTTTCCCCGTTAACAGGTTGCGTAAAATCTTTATAAGCTGAACCTAAAAAGATATCTACGGGCGAAGATGTAATTTGACTGGCGATGGCCACCGAGTGGCTACGCTCCAGATCATGCGCATAAAAAGCTGCCGGAGTTGCATCTGTTAATTCGCAAACAGCAATATCCGCCACTTTTTTACCGGCTTCGGCGCTGTAATCGGCTAATGATTTCAACGGTTTGCCTGTCGGATCAACACCGATAGCCCTGTCGTTAGTTTTTTGGCCCGATGCAAATGCAGTAGCACCCGCCGCCGAATCGGTGATGTAAGCATCGGCAGAGTTGGTTATTGAAAACCCAATGTTAAGCATTTGAAAGATATTCAGCTGCCCGCGGTTGGCGGTATAGGTTGAGTAGATCTGCGACAAGCCCATTCCATCGCCAATACAAAGTATAATATTCTTCACTTTTTTAACCGTACCATCCGCTTTATAAGTTGGCTTATAAATAACATAAGGTTGCGGCGCAGTGTATTCGCTCGTGGGCTTTTTGTTCAGAAAATCGCCAAGCTCTTCTATTTTATCTGTCCCAATTACATCTACACCTAAACGGATAAGAGCCAGCCAGCTGCTTTTAGTATCAGGTGTTTCCCAAAAACGGATCTTTTTACCGGCATTATGTACGCTGTCTATACCCGCTTTTACCCTGGCAATTTCTTCATTATTTAGTACACCTTTACCATTCCAGTGCATGTATTTGCCAAAAGGAAAACTAACCAGGCCAATTTTTTTCCATTGCTCAGGTGTAAAGCCATCCATGTGATCAACATCAAATGAGATCCATGCAGGGTAATTAGTCATTTCGGCACCGGGCGGCACTGCACCGGTCATCACTATCGATAACCTACCCGGGTGACCATCATAAGCGAAGTACTGCTCCAATGGTTTCAGTTCTTTAATTACTAATGGCAACACCGCTTTATAGTCTTCCTTGATCTCGATGAGCAGCCTTAAGTGACGTTGTGGGTCGCGTTTTAACTTTTCAACCAGTGGATCAATATATAAAGCCTTCAATGACCGTTTGGCATCGATTTCCTTTTTATCATGAGCTACCATAAGTTGCCCGTTAACGGCATAACAATCTGCCTCTATAGAGCCAAAACCTTTTTCATAGGCACGAAAAAAAGGAATATTGTTCTTGTAATCATTGTGGGAATGCGCATCGGCCACAGTGTAGTTTTTAACCTGTGCATTAGCCGTCAAACCGGCGTTTGCAAGCAGTGCCGCAAGCGTAATAATGGTAGTACTTTTCTTCATTTGATATAGATATAGCAAAACCGGGCAAAACCCGCTTTATAGTTTTTAACTGCCTGCAGACCTGCATTTGCTTAAGCCTCCGGGGTTACCTGAATGTACTCGGCAGGATTGGCCAAACACCATCTTTTGCAGTGTCAAAGTTACAAGCTTTCTGCACAACTGAGCCACACGAGCCCTGTACAGGTCTTTATATAAAACCTCATGCATCTCAACCCAGCCAACGGGGTTAAAATTACAACCAATTCACCGGCTTGAAAATCCAATGCGGCGGCAGTGACCCTGGTTTAGCAAAGGCATATAACTGATCGGTTTAAAACCTGCCTGTATGCAAGCCTGATAAAAAGACGATTTCATTACTTCACCTGCACAACCTCAAAAACTCCGCCCCCCGCCGAATGATGCCCACATGGGATACTTTTATGGCGCCAAAGTAAAAACACAGATGTTAAGCTAAATTTAAGCCTATATTAATGCTTCAAAAAACACAAGCGGCAAGTTACTTTGGTGAAGAAATGATTTTGATCTTTTAAATAAAACCCTACCTTTGCAATTCATCTGATGATTTACAGATATGAGTAAAATTATTAAAAGATCACTGGCCGAAGAAATTGCCGAGAAATTAAAAGAGCAAATAGGAAGCGGCCATTATCAAATAAATGATAAGTTACCTACCGAGCCTGAATTAATGGCCGAGTTTGGGGTTGGTCGCTCAAGTATCCGCGAAGCAACCAAAAGCCTGGTACAATCAGGCCTGCTCAGGATCCAGCAGGGCGCAGGAACTTTTGTGGAGCGCGCAACTATCAATCCGGAGCCGATGGATGCCCGCATAAGACGTGCACGATCACAGGATGTTGACGAAGTAAGACAGCTACTGGAGATGAAAATAGCTGAAAAAGCCGCTATAAATCGCTCACAAAAGGATATACTTACAATGAAAGGCTACTTAGAAGACCGAAAAACAACCGCCGAAGCCGGGCTATTAGAGGCATGTATCGACGCCGATGTTAAATTTCATATCGCCATTGCCAATGCTTCAAAAAATGAAATCCTGAGCGATCTTTACAAAACAGCAGCCGTTCATTTAAAAAATTGGTTTACCGAAATACATCCGGATACACGGAGCTTTATCGAAACCCAGCACCTTCATGAAAGACTGCTGAAAAATATCCTCGACTGTGATTCAAAACAGGCGTGGAATACTGTTATCGAAATTCATCAGCATTAAATTTTTTCACAAAATTCATCTGATGTTATAATGTTTTAATTTAATCTACAACCAATGGAATCTACTTCACCCACAATTACTACCTCCGAGCCTAAAAAATTGGTTCAGCAAACTGTGTATTCAATTTTGTTTACGATAAGCCTGGCCCATTTTATTAATGATATGCTGCAATCGGTTATACCGTCCATATATCCGCTTATCAAACAACGCTTCAGCCTTAATTTCACTCAAATTGGGCTAATTACTTTTACTTATCAAATTACCGCCTCTATTTTACAGCCTTTTGTGGGGCTTTACACCGATAAAAAACCTAAACCATACTCACTTGCAGCTGGCATGGGCTTTACCTTATCGGGATTATTGCTGGCTTCTTTTGCCGGTAGTTTTTATATTATGCTGATAGCTGTAAGCCTTATCGGAATAGGTTCGTCAATATTTCATCCGGAGTCGTCACGAGTGGCGCATTTGGCCTCGGGCGGCAAAAAGGGATTGGCCCAATCTATTTTTCAACTGGGCGGAAATGCGGGTAGTGCTGTAGGCCCACTGCTGGCAGCCCTTATCGTAATCCCTTATGGCCAATCAAATGTAATATGGTTTTGCCTGATTGCCCTTGCCGGAATAGTGGTATTACTCCGCATAGCTAAATGGTATGCCGAACATTTAAGCCTTAAAGCAAAAAATAAAAATATTAAAGAAGGAGTACACCTCAACCTCTCAAAAAGAAGAGTAATATTCTCATTAATTGTATTACTGGTTCTTATCTTCTCCAAATATTTTTACCTGGCCAGCATCACCAGTTATTATACATTTTTCCTGATCAGTAAATTTCATTTAAGCATTCAGCAATCGCAAATTTACTTGTTTATGTTTTTAGGCTCAGTAGCAGCGGGAACGCTTTTTGGCGGGCCGCTGGGCGATCGCTTTGGCCGCAAATACATCATCTGGATCTCGATATTAGGGGTAGCCCCATTCACCATGCTCCTCCCTTATGTATCGCTGTTTTGGACAGGCGTTCTATCAGTATTTATCGGTCTGATCCTTTCGTCGGCATTTTCAGCTATTTTAGTTTATGCCACTGAGCTGGTTCCGGGAAAAGTTGGATTGATAGCCGGTTTATTCTTCGGCCTGGCATTTGGAATGGGCGGCTTGGGATCAGCCGTTTTAGGAAAGGTGGCCGATATGACCAGTATCAACTATGTATTTAAAATCTGTGCTTATTTGCCGTTGATTGGCATTTTCACTGGCTTATTGCCCAATATTGAAGCGAAGAGGGCGGTTAGTTAAAGCTGTTATTTTCGCGCTCGTTTGAAACGAGCGCAAGAGGAAAAATTAAAATGGGTCATGTTGAGCTTGTCGAAGGATAATGGGCAGGGCCTCTGCGCACGAGTCTTAGACAGACTCAAACTGACCAACCCTTTTTTGTCATTTCACCTTCAGGGGGCGCTGGATTTAAACACTCATCATAACACGCATCTGCACCTAAAGACTTACGAAGTTTTAAAAACTTCGTAAGTCTGGTTTTTCAAATAAGCTATTGCCCTAACTCCCTTACCCAAATATTGCGATAACTGATAGGCTCGCTTTTATCACCGTGGGCCTGCAGTTTTATAGGCGAAGCACCATGCTTACGATATTCGGGCTTGCCGATGTACGGGGTATCTCCTATCAATGAAGTATTGTTTTGCACCAGCACACCATTATGCAGCACTGTAGCCCGTGCAGCCGACTTTAGCGAACCATCCTCGTTGAACCTCGGCGCGGTCCAGATCACATCATAGGTTTGCCATTCGCCTGGCTTACGGCAGGCATTTGCCAGTGGAATAGCCTGTTTATACAAACTGCCCACCTGGCCATTAACATAAGTCTTGTTATTATAATTGTCAAGTACTTGCAGCTCATAACCACCGGCCCCCCAGGGCAATGCTGCCAAAAAAATACCGCTATTACCACGCGCTTGCCCGCTGCCGGTTATGTTTGAAGGGATCCGGTATTCGATATGCAACTGGAAATCCATGAACTTACGCCTGGTTTGAATATCGCCGGCTGTTTTATCAACGGTGATTATTTTACCCGCCACGTTCCATTTATGGTTTGAGGTAGAATCATTGGTAGCAACCCATTCATCAAGGTTTTTACCATCAAACAAAATAATAGCATCTGATGGAGCATCGCCCGGGATTTTACCGGGCGTAACCACAGCTGGCACCGGCGACCAGATCTCGGTATCTTCCGGCTTAGCATTTTGCTGCGCGAATGTTACCAATGAACTCCCCGCTAACATGGCGGTGAAAATAAGTTTGCGTTTCATTGAACTTTATATAAAAACATTAACATCTTAAACAATAATTAACCTATAGCTTTTAGCTTTCTGCCTTCAGCTTTAAGCCTTACTTAGCCAGCGATTTGATCCATAAAGCAATCTTACGGGCATCTTCTTTTGGCACCTGCGGCATAGGCGGCATCGGTGTTGAATAATCGGGCCAGTGTTCAGGCTTAGGGCTATGGATAAGTTGAATCAATTCGGCTACGCTATACTTACGTTTAGCCACATCCACGTAAGCCGGGCCAACCTGCCTCTTTGTAGCATTATGGCATGACAGGCACGTGTTTTTCAATAAGATCGGCTGTATCTCGGCATAAGTAGGTATCGCATTTGCGGGTGCAGCGGGTTTAACTGCCGGGCCTTTCTTACCAGCAACACCTTTCCTGACGTTTACAGAAGCCGTTGCTTTAGCCGAGTTAACTGTACTCACTTCATTCATCGAAAGTTTTTGCCCTTCGGGAATGTTATTTAATGTGTAGTAGGCTGTTGGATGCACCAGGTTAAAATAGTTCTCTTTATCACGCATGGCGGCCAGTGTAATAGTGTGGATATAATACCTGCGCAGGTTATTCACTATCAGGCGCGCCTTCAACCCATCTTCTGATACCTTAACACCTGCTATCGGGCATTTTTCGGTATTTACAGGTGGACTGCCATATACGCCATGATATTTATAGATATAACTTTCTACAGAATATGAAGCAATATCTTCGGCCACTTTTTTATCAACCGGCCTGGTAAATTCTATCTCGAAACCATCGGGCATAGCGCGGATAGCACGCATCTCAAACGGAACTTTATTATTCCATACCAAACGCTGCAAACCCATGGTAGCCTCGCCTGCCGATCCCCAGCCACGATTGGTTTCGCCGGTAGCCAATGAACCGTCAGGCAACCAGGCCAGCCTTACTATACCCGACTGAAACCCACTCCTGAAAGCCCATGCAGCTCCCTGGTATTCGCCGTTAACTTTTTCTAAAAAGATCCTGTCTATCATACTTTGCCCCTGGTCGCACACCAATAATTGTCCGGCAAATGGTCCAAATGCACCTTCCGGGATCTTAACAATTTCTGAGTTGGAAATTCCCAGGATACCATGAGGTAACCAAACGGCTGGCAACTGCAATTCCGGAATTTCTTTTTTTGCTTCAAATTCGGTTTTGAACTTTTCATTAACCACATCCTGCGGTTTTACAGGTTGACCGTCTTTGTCAAACTCTATCCGCGGATTATTTTTAGCAAAAAACTGTTCGGAAGTGAGCTTAAGCGGTGAATTAGGCAAACGTGTCCAAACCAGACTTGAAGGATGCCCCATGAACGCACCTTTTTTAATAGGCATAATACTGCCCGATCCAACCCAGTCGCCCTGGTTATCTGAATACCACAGTTCGCCGTCAATCATACTGATACCACAAGGGGAACGAAAACCGGCCGCCCATGGTGTAACCGTACCATCTTCTTTAATATTTAAAGCCCAGCCGCGGTAAGGCACAAAGCTTTTCGGATGCCACCAATCGGGCGGGAAGCCAAGGTTCAGGGTTACAAAAAATGAACCATCAGGCGCTATTTTAGGCCCGAAACTGTATTCATGATAATTGCCGGATAGCGGCCAAGCGTAAATAGTTTCAAAAACGTCGGCCTTGCCATCCATGTTGGTATCAACCAGCTTGGTAAGCTCACCCCGCTGAACCACATATAAAGCACCATCCTTCCATGCAGCTCCTAATACCTCATGTAGTCCGGAAGCAAACTTGCGGAAAAAAGGATGTTGCCCCGTTGGATTTTCGACCATAAATATATCGCCGCGCCGGGTGGTTACCGCCAAAGTGCCATTGGGCAGCGTACATAAGCCCCCAACTTCCAATATGGTACCTTCGGGCGCAGGCACTTTCATGATCTTAAAAAAATCATCCTCTTTAGGCGATTCGGCCTGGGCAAAGGTATTTTTGATATCGCTTAACAGCGCGATAATGACAAGCGTAAATAAAAACGTGCCCCTGTTTATCATTTGTTTTAAAGTATTGTTCATGATCAAGGCAGCTTAAAAAATGATGGAATAGGTTAATTTCTTTTGGATCGGAATGATAAGCTCCTGCTTCCCTCCCGCTTCACGAACAACTGGTTTTGCTCCCGCTGCATCATCAATACGGATATAGTAGGATTTATCATCAACTGCATATAACCCGTTGCCCAGTGTTTCGATGTTACCCGAAGCCAGATGATAAAACAGGCCGTTTACATCGTTGGAAAGAGTTATTTCCCGGCGGATGCCTTGCCCCTTTTCTATTACACTACTGGCATCATTTACCGAGGTTCCATAAATATTGTACTTAAACGCCGGAACATCATCTGCATTTAAAACATAGCCTTTAGGTTTGTACCCGGTACCCGCAGTATCCAACGCCCAGGCTGCATTTGCATCGCCGAGTTTTTCAATTGCAGGTACAGGTTTGCCGAGGTATTGAACAGAGCCGGCCGGGCGGGATGAACCATCACCCCTGTCATGCCACATGGGGGTTGCATCCAAAAATCCACCCCGCCAGATTTGTACTATCATTCCTTTATCAAGATCATAGGTATAGTGCAGCAATTCAGGACTTCCCACATTTACACCGTGAGTAACCCGGATACCGCCCGGTAAATCGGAAAAGCTTCGTAAAACGGTATTTGAAGCAGCGTTGATCAAAATAGGATCAACAGGATCATTGTTACTAACATTACCATCGCTCAATAGATACTCGCGAATACCGGGCCCTGCTACCGTAAGCCCTAAAGCCGGTTTAGCCCAATCAACAGTTTTTGAGTAGAGGAGTTCAAACGGATGATCTCCGGGTTGGAGTTGAATTTGACCGCCTCCCTTGTTCTCAGCCAATGCAACAGCATCAGCGCCGTTAATACGGAATAAACCTTTACCCCCGGGTACACTCAGTTTAAAAGAATATTCGCCAGCTTCTTTAATCTGGATACTACCGGCATAGCGGATTAAAAAATCATTATTTAGCTTGCTTTGATTCGATGATAACACAGGCGAGGTCCCCTCAGATTCCGGTTTTAACTTTTTATAAGCATCGCCTTTAATATCTCCGCCTTTATAAACCCAATATTTCAAGCCCGTAAGCGTTGGATGTGGCTTATCATAACTGGTTATCCTGATATTACGAAAAGCAACCGGCCCATGATCGCCCTGCAAACGCAGCGGACCGGTCACCGCTTCTTTATTATCAAAAGCCCCGCGTGTTGGCCCGGCAAGCTCTACATTATCCTGGATCAAAACGCCATTAAGCCATATATAAAGTACTTTGGCGTTACTGATCTTTTGGCCGTTGTTGTCAAAGCGTGGTGCCTGAAACGAAATTTTAATATGCTGCCATAGTCCCGGCGCGCGGCTGGCGTTTTGCCTTGGCGCATGGCCATCATACCCTTGTAGCCCTTCTGGCTTACTATCGTCCCAGCGCTCATAAATACCGCCGTTATCGCCCGATTTGGGATTTATTGTGCCCCAGCTATCCAGCAGCTGAATTTCATATCGCCCTTGCAGATAAATACCCGAATTTGAACCTTTTGCCATCATATAATCAAGCTCAAGATCGGCATCGCCATAAACTGTTTTGGTATACAAATCTTTTGCCCCTTTTTTACCGGGCAGGTTTACGAGGATCCCGTTGCCATCTTTAACGGTCAAAACCTCATCCTGTACAATATCAGCCTGTGCATTAGCTGCTAATTTCCAGTTTGAAGATGGATTATCGAAAAAAGTCAGATCGTTAAGAGGGATAGTGTTTTGCGCTTTAAGTTGCTGGCAACCCAGCAGGCAAACACATGCTATCCAAAACTTTTTCCGGCCGAAGAGTTTAGGAGATTGATTGAAGCAATGCATTGATTTTTAATTATAATATGGTTTATTGGTTAAGGCGCATAATAATGTCGGCCTTACATTTGTAATGCAAGATAAATAATTTACGCAATCGATTACGAATAATATTTTATCAATACCTGATTTTATTTTCACATGCGTTAACCTGTCTAATTTGCTGACATCTGGCTCCCGTTGTTATCGATAATAATATACTTTGAACATTGGTAAGCCCCGCTGATAAATACTGTAAGCCAAATTTCGTCATCCACAAAACTCACAACATTAAAAAAGGGCTTCTTCCGGCGGAAGAAACCCTTTTTCTTAAATCAAAACTGTTAATACCCCGGGTTTTGAGTTAAATTAGGGTTAAGCCCAATTTCAAACTGCGGAATAGGATATAATTCACGACCGGCAGGTATAGTTATACCATACACGTTTTTCACAAAATCAGTTGCAACCCCAGCCCTTCTTAAATCATAAAAAGTTGAGTATTCGCCTGAAAGTTCATGCCTGTATTCGCTGTAAATCATTTGCAACGGATCGGTTATTACTTTGCCATCGCTGATGAAAGTTAACGGGGCCGAGCCACCAAACGCACGGTCACGAACTTGTTTCAGCGTAGCTAAGGCTCCTGCAGCATCGCCTGTACGGGCCTGGCATTCAGCTTTGCTTAATAAAACTTCGCCAAAACGTAGCAGCACCTGGTTTTGAGCGCCAAATATGGTTTGATCACCTGAGTTACCTACCAACGTAGGGTCTCTCCAGAATTTTTCGTTGTAGTAACCAGTTCTCAACTGAGAGTTATCAGAACCTACCCATGGCCGTGTTTTGGTACCGCAGGTATTGATGATCTTACCGTCATCACCGGTGTATTTTGCCTTCACAGCAGGATCGGTACTTGCAAAGCCGGCAACTACCAAAGGATATGATTTTATGCCGCCTCTTGCTTTAATACCAGGGCTTGGGTTTTCATCACCAGGGCCAATTACGGTTGCTATCCTGCGCAAATCTCCGGTTTGAAAAGATGAAGCCAAACTTTCGTTAGCGTAATCATAACCAAAATTGGTAACCTCTTCGGGCATACCAAAAGTACTGATCCATGCAACTTCATTACTGGCACCCCAGCTTTGGGTTCCCGCAACATCAAACTGTACTTCAAAAAGCGATTCGGCATTGTTTTGCTTGTCATATTCATTCACATCAATGAAATTAGGCAGCAGAGTGTACTTACCCGTTAACTGGTTATAAGATGTTAAAGCATCGGCATATTTTTTAAGCCACATTTGTGCGGCGCCTAAATAGCCAAAGGCTGCCCCCTTAGTAGCACGGCCAGTTTCTGAACTTGGCAAATCTTCTTTCCATGGTAACAATCCGGTTGCTGTTTTAAGGTCAGAAACAACTTGTGTAAACACCTCGTCTTGCGTGCTTCTTGCTGTTAAACCAAGATTGGTACCATCTTTTAACTCTAATGGAACCCCGCCAAAACTCGCTGCAAGGTAATAGTAAGTCATACCACGTAAAAAGTAAACTTCGCCGGTAAGACGATCAGCGAGGGCCGCAGTTAATATACCTTTGTCTTTCATTTTTGCAATGATTGGCAAAGCAGAGTTTGCACGGGCTATACCAACATACGCACGTGTCCAAAACACTTCGATAGCACCAAAGGTTGAGGGAATCGCATATGTGTTGTAAAAGCGATCTGCTCCCCAGTTAAAAAAGTCATGCGACTGAAAGTTGGCATAATACCAGATCGATTTTTTCAATAAATCGGCATTTTGATAAGTGTCATAAATGGCATTAACAAGAGCGATGCCATCTTCCGGCTTATCAAACAAAACCTGTGCTGTTGGATTCTGTGAATCTGTTTGATCCAGAAATCCTTTTTTACAACTTAACGGAAATAACACGGCCAGCCCTACTGACAGTATGTATATATATTTTTTATTAATTTTCATGTTTTTACTGTTATGTTAAATGTTATTTAAAAAGTGACATTTAAACCTAAAGTGTAAAATTTAGATGAAGGATAAGTTCCAAGGTCTATGCCTGAGGCCGTTGGATTAACGGTGGATGCGTTATTGTTGTTCGGGTCGGTTCCGGTTGCCTGTCCAATCTCCGGATCAAGGCCTGTGTATTTAGTTATAGTGAACAGGTTTTGAGCAGACACATAAAAACGAACCTTTGTAACAGAAAACTTTTTAGTTAAAACAGCCGGCAATGTGTACCCTAAAGTAACATTCCGTAAACGCAAGTAACTGCCATTTTCTACATACACGCTTGATGCAACGTTATTAGCGCTGATATCATCATTGTAAGTAACCCTTGCATAACGGTTTGATGGGTTAGTTGGTGTCCAGCGGTTCTGGTAATATTGCAAACTAACGTTTTCAACCCCCACAAAGCCCGGTGCCTGGAAACTTTCAAGATTACGTTCCTGGTAATTGAAGATCTTGTTACCGTAACTGCCGTAAAAGAATGCGTTGAAATCAAATGCTTTGTAAGAAAGATCGATGTTCATGCCGCCATAAAACTTAGGGATCGGGCTTCCTAAACTCACACGGTCATCAGCAGTGATCTGACCATCGCCATTTACGTCTTTAAATTTACGATCTCCCGGCTGGGTTTTCTGAGAATTAGTGCCCTGGTAATTACCTGTAGGCGATTTCGCGTTTAAGGCGTCAATTTCTGCCTGGGTTTGAAATATACCTACTGCCTGGTAACCATAAAACTCACCTACCGGCTGTCCTATATTGGTTTGGCTAAATGTTGACCAGCCCATTGCATTTAATGGCAGGTTAACAAGATTTGTTATAGCAGTGGTGCTTTTATTGATACTCAACAGCTTATTATTTACTGTGGTAATGTTAACACCAATACCATAATTAAAATCCCTTATTGAATTTCTGTAGTTAACAGCAAATTCAAACCCTTTATTACTTATACTACCTACGTTTTGGGCGGCACTTGTAAAACCTGTTTGTGCAGGGGTAAGGATGTTTAATAAGAAATCTTTAGAATCCTTTTTGTAATAATCAACAGTTAGCGTAAGCTTGTTGTTTAAAAACGCGGCATCCATACCAACATCTGTTTGCTTGGATGTTTCCCATTTCAAATTAGTATTATCAAGGTTTAATAAAGCCAGGCCATTTTGATAAGTTTTATCAAACGGATACCCTACGTTAGTGCCTGAAGCAGGAGGACCGCCAGATGTATAACGTGCTAAATACCTGAACAAAGGAATACCCGACTGATTACCTACTTTACCATATCCACCTCTGAACTTCAGATCTGATAGCCAGCTAACATCTTTTAAAAATGATTCTTCTTTAGCTTTCCATGCTATTGAACCCGATGGAAATACGCCGTACTGGTTTCCCTGATAAAACCTGGAAGAGCCGTCCCGGCGCACCGTAGCAGTTAACAGATATCTGTCTGCGAACTTATAACTTAACCTGCCAAACTGTGATGCAAGCGTATAGGTCTGTTTTCCTCCGTAGGCAACAAGATTTTTAACCTGCGATAAGTCCCTGATAGCATTACTTGGTAAATCATTACCGCTACCACCAATGTTTGTAACTGTATTACTTTGCTGAGAAACACCACCAACAAAATCAATGCTGTGTTTGCCAAAAGTTTTGGTGTATGATATGGTATTTTCCCATAACCACTCATAAGTTGTGCTTGCATTTTGAGAGTAAAAGCTAATGCTGCTTTGGTTACCTACACCATATTGCTGAATTGCACGGGTATCAGATGGTGTAAAGTAATGGCTCGAAAAATCTGTAGTATTGATACCAAAGCTTGTTTTAACCTTTAAACCCTCAATCAAAGTAGCTTCTAACGAACTGTGTCCCAGAAAATAGTTTGTCGTGTTTTTTGAATCCTGTGTTTCAATGGTATAAACAGGATTGTTCCAGCTTTTTGTGTAGATATTTACCGGGTTGTAGTAACCGTAATTGCCATTAGCATCTTTAATTTGATCGGTAAGTTTATTACCTGTTATAGTAGGGATCAGTTCACTCAGTTGTGATAAAGAACCTGTTCCAAATGGATTGTTACTATTCTGCCTCGAAAACACAGCGCTTGTTGACGATTTTAACCATTTGTTAACACTATAGTCAATGTTGGTACCCAGGTTAATACGTTTGAAGTATGAACCTAATACAATACCTTTTTGATCATAATATCCGGCCGAAAATGCTGACTGTACTTTGTCATTGCCCCCGCGAATAGCTAAATTGTAGTTTTGCTTTAAACCCTTGCGATAAACTGCGTCCTGCCAGTCTACACTGCGTAAAGATGATGGATTGCTCCATTCAGGTAATTCTGTAAAACCTTCGTTAGCGTGAACTTCGTTAGCCAGGGTTGCCCATTGCTGTGCGTTTAGTACTTTATAAGTTTTAGGTTTTGACTGCAGGGAGGCATATGCGTCAAGCGATACCTGTGCACCGCCATCTTTTTTCCCTTTTTTGGTAGTAACAATTACAACACCGTTTGATGCCCTAACGCCGTAAATAGCAGTAGCTGATGCATCTTTAAGAATGTCAATTGACGCTATATCATTTGGATTGATGTTATTAAGCCCACCTGTAATAGGATAACCATCAACTACATATAAGGGGTCATTATTGGCCAAACTACCTATGCCCCTGATCAGTACGCTAACGCCGCCGCCTGGTGCACCATCATTATTGGTAACCTGTACGCCTGATGAACGGCCCTGTAAAGCCTGGTCTAAAGCAGTAACAGGTACTTTAGCAATTTGCTCGGCTGTAACCGAACTAACCGAACCTGTTAAATCTTTACGTTTAGTGGTACCGTAACCAACAACAACAACCTCGGTAAGGGTTTTATTGTCGGGTACTAATGATACGTTGATAACAGATCTGCCGTTTATGGCTACCTCCTGGTTTAAGAAACCAACAAAACTAAAAACAAGCGTTTCGTTGCTGCCTGCAGTTATTGAATAAATACCATCGGCCTTAGAACCAGCGGCTTGTGTACCTCCTTTTACCCTTACAGTAACCCCTGGTAAAGGGAGCCCATTATCTGAGCCTGTAATTTTACCGGTTACCTGTTTACTTTGAGCATAACCTGAAAAACTTATCAGCGCAAGCGATAAATTTAAGCAGATGAAGGCCACAACTTTTTTGATGTGTAGTTTTCCTCTCATACATTTTACTTTAAATTGTTAGAATTGGTTTGAAGCACAAAATCACTTTTTGACAATTATTGAGATCATGATTTTATGCTAAGTAAATGTAGCTGCGGTCAGCAATCGATTGTAATACGATATGAGTGGTTTTTTGTATTAATTTAACACAGTTAAAAAAAACACATATATAAAAATAAAACACTAACAATCAACATATTAAAATAAAAAATAAGAACTACAGACCAATATTCTATCGCTTTCAGGGTAAAATAATACATATCAATGTTAAAATCAAACCATGTAATAAATGTTATTTTAACAATAAAATCATTTTTAATCACTAAGGATTGTCTGTGCAATGGGCCGGACTGTAAATAACGAAGCCTCCCGGCAACACCGGGAGGCTTCATTATTTTTTCAACTTTTACTTAACCCTTATTTAAGCTTTACAAAATAAATCCGGTTACGGTCTACCGAATTGGTAGCCGGCAAAATTTTAGCGGCAAAACCATTCTTACCATCATCAATAACGCCAAAGTCATCATCATTAGATATAGCAAGGACATTACCTGGCAGCAACGCCAAACCTTCGGCCTTGTCATGAGGATAAATAGTTGGCAGGTCCTTCAGGAGATCAAGCACCTGTGTTTTGGACACCGGAGTGATACCGGCAGTCTGCAAACCGGCTGCATCATTAAGCTCTTCAACCGTTTTACCACCATACAATTTCCCGTTATCGCTGTTAGCAGCGTCTGAAATATCGGTTGCATTGCTGATATCAATTTTAAACACCTTTTTAAAGGTTGCCGGGTTTGTTGGCGCGCCGCCAAAATTACCGTCGCGCTCAATGGTTAAAAATGTAGTTGCATTTACAGCAGTTATATCACTAACACCCGTCAATGTAATATTGTCCATAACATAAGCATACTGTTTTGTAGCTCCGGAAGCTATATCAAAAGTGAGGATACGCAATATAGTTGAGTTGGCAACCTTTGCTTTAGATGGGTTGTACATTGGCGACTGCATCATGCCAACCAGTGTTTTACCGTCGGGCGTAATGGCTAAGCCTTCCATACCACGGTTAGCCCTGCGGGTAGCAAATACAGCCGGAATTTTACGTCCGCCAGTTCCGGTACCGTAAGGATTGATACGCTCAATAGTTTTACCGTTAGCATCAAAATGAACAATATGCGGTCCATATTCGTCACTTATCCAAAAACTACCATCTGCTGCCAATACCAGGCCTTCTGAATCGATACCATCGGCACTGGCTGATAATTTGTTGCCGTTAAGGTCAAAAGGCACCTCTCCGGATGCCCCCATCCCAGCCGGGTTCGGCAGACCATTTAACTTTGCGCCGCTGGCATTTTTAAGCTCTATAGTTTGTTCCAATATCAGTTTGCCATCTATTAACCTGAATTTGCCAATTTGCGGATCAAAATCCGGTTTACCGATGATAATTGAATTTGCTGTTTGCCCGGCAACATTTGAGCCGCGATCTGTAAGCAGATAAAATATGTCTTTATGGTTTGGATCTGCCGCAACGGCCGAACCGAAGCCACCATTGTATACCTTTACACCGCCCGCAGTAGTAAAAAGCACTGCAGGGTTTTGTGCTTCGGCCATATCAGGATAACTGAAAGGAGAAATCTTGTTATCGTCATGGCAGGAAGAAAGGACCACCGCAGATGCCGCGATAAGGCCGAGTAATTGTTTTTTCATTTGATCTGTGATTGATTAACTTTTACAAAAGAACCGGCCACGTGTAAACCTATTGTTAATTCTATAACAATAATTTAACACAAGAGAACTACTACGACATTTTGCTAAAAAAATCGAAAAAGGTTAAATCAATGTTTCCATTCCTTCAAACTTTCATCAGTGACCTGGTACTCATAAAGTTTCCTATTCAGAGTATCTATGTACACCCAACCGTCAGAAGCGTAGATAACACCATCGCCATTATTATAGTCATGGCCAATATTATAAACAAAATAGGTATTTACACCTCTTTTTTGAAGTCGGTCAAACATCCACCCATCATGTATTGATGTATCTTTACGTGACAATTTAATCAATTCATTGTCCGAGTGCTCAATGTAATCTACTATAAGCGTATCAACCCAGTTGCTATTTCTTAAACTATCCTGCTGCTCCAAAACAGGTTCAGTTGTTTTTGGCAACCCGTTTATAGTATCGGTTGCTTTTGGGACGCTGCTCATCGCATCAGTTTTAACAATTTCGGCAGATTTCTTTTCTACATGCCTGCAGCTAATAAATATTAGTAAAAAAACAATAAGAGAAGCGGGTACCTTCATTGCAATAAGATTTAGGCCTACAAAGTAAATATTTAATTACACTTTGCAATAATTATGTTACTTAACAATGTCATTCCGGATAAAACGTATTACCGCGACTGCTTTTTTCATAATTTAGGCACTATGAAACATATTTACCATCATACCTGCAACAACCTTTTGAACAGGGCAAAGCCTCTTGTTCTTGGCATGCTGCTTTGCAGTGGCATAGCTTCGGCCCAATCAAATAACCCTGTTATTAACAGTATCATGACCGAGGAAACCAATAACTCGCAACTTGAAAAGCTGGCGCACGAATTGTTTGACGGCATCGGTCCGCGTTTGGTTGGTACGCCGCAAATGAAACAGGCTAACGACTGGGCGGTGGCTAAATATAAAAGCTGGGACATTCAGGCTAAAAACGAAAAGTGGGGCGAATGGCGCGGATGGGAACGCGGAATCTCGCATATTGATATGGTATCGCCGAGGGTAAAATCATTAGAAGGCACTCAATTGGCATGGAGCCCTGGCATGGGTAAAAAAACCAGCACTGCCGAGGTAATTATCTTACCAGATGTGGCTGATTCTGTAGCTTTTCAGCAATGGCTACCTAATGTAAAAGGCAAATTTGTCATGATCTCGATGTTGCAACCAACCGGCAGGCCTGATTATAACTGGCAGGAGTTTGCCATGAAAGAATCATTTGATAAAATGAAGGCCGACCGCACCGCCCAAACCGATGCCTGGAAAAAACGTATCAGCAAAACAGGCCTCACCAATAAAACATTACCTGTGGCATTGGAAAACGCCGGAGCAGCTGGCATCCTGACCAATAACTGGTCGGCAGGGTTTGGGGTTGATAAGATCTTTGGTGCTTATACCAAAATCGTCCCTACGGTTGATATTTCGCTGGAAGATTATGGTATGTTGTACCGCCTGAGCGAATCGGGCAACAAACCTGTGATCAGTATCCATTGCGAATCGAAAGAGTTAGGCGTAGTGCCAACGTTCAATACCATCGCCGAGATCAAGGGCAGCGAAAAGCCAAATGAATATGTAATGCTAAGCGCTCACTTTGATTCATGGGACGGCGGCACCGGAGCTACCGATAACGGTACTGGCACCCTGACTATGATGGAGGCTATGCGCCTGTTGAAAAAATTCTATCCTCACCCAAAACGTACCATACTGGTAGGCCACTGGGGCAGCGAAGAGGAAGGATTGAACGGCTCACGTGCTTTTGTTGAGGACCATCCCGAAATTGTAAGTAACCTGCAAGCCCTGTTTAACCAGGATAATGGCACAGGCCGTGTCGTAAACCTAACCGGCCAGGGCTTTGTTGAAGCTAAGGATTATTTGAGCAGATGGCTTGCTGCCGTGCCAGACACCATCAAGAACCGGATCAAAACAAATTTCCCCGGCCAGCCGGGCGGTGGTGGATCTGACTTCGCATCATTTGTAGCAGTTGGCGCACCGGGCTTTTCTTTAAGCTCGCTTAACTGGTCGTACGGGTCATATACCTGGCACACCAACCGCGACACGTATGATAAAGTTGTATTTGATGATTTGAAAAACAATGCCATTTTAGCTGCCATCATGGCTTACATGGCCAGCGAAGACCCGCAGAAAACTGTTAATACCAAAACCGAAGGCATTAAATGGCCTGCGCAGGTTAAAGCAACGCGACGCGGTGGATTGGATAAGTAGGCTAAAGATGAGATATTGTAAAATAACCTTGCTCGCATCCCTGCTGATGCTCTTTAACTTCAGCCTGAAAGCGCAGGAAAATTATAAAACCAAATTTGTGCACCCGGGTATTTTAAATACCCGGGCCAGTTTAGACCTCATCAGCGCCCAGCTTAAAGCAGGTGATACCATGCGGACTGCGGCATATCAAAAAGTTCTGGATTTTATTAGGGAGCACGAGTACCCCGCTTCGTTCCCGTCAACCATTGTAGTAGGCTCAAATGGAGCTACTTCGCCTTCAAAAACGCAGATCAGGAAGGATTGCGAACTGGTTTACGCCTTTGCGCTTGCCTGGGCTGCTACCGGCGATACCGGCTATGCTAAGAAGGCAATCGGCTTACTGAACGGATGGGCTTACGCTTTTAAGGATTATGGCCTGCTGGCAGGGAAAACAAATCCCAACCAGCCCGACCTGGAAGCATCATGGACAACCCCAAGTTTCGTAGCTGCCGCCGAGATCATCAGGCATTATAAAGTAAAAGGTAAATCTGCCGGATGGGCTGCTCCCGACATTGAGCAGTTCGGCAAGTACCTTGTTAACGTAAAGGATAACTACATCAACAAGATCCCCGACTATAAAAACAACTGGGATGCATCGGCAGGATATGCTAAAATGACTATCGGTGTGTTTTTAAATAACGATACCGCTTATCGTGCAGGCTATGAACTTTTAGTAAAAGAATTGCCAAATGTCATTCAACCGGATGGAACGCTGCCTGAACTTTGTGTGCGTAAAGATTGTGTTCATTATCAATACTCATTAACGGCCTATGCTTATGCCGCTGCCATTGCCAAAATACAGGGAGATAATAGTTTATGGGAGATCAGCAATAAAAACATCAGCCTCGGCTATGATTTTATGCGGAATGCTTACGAGCAAAAAACGGGCTGTGATTACTGCGATTTAAACAGCCGTATTTTTCCCGGAGTCGAAATTGCCTATGGACACTACAATACTGATAACCTAAAATATTTAAGGGGATTACAGGCACCGCTTGGCGTCCCTATCGATAATACTTTTTTAGGCTTTACTACTTATACCCATTATAAAGTTAAGGGTTTATAAATCGAGTAAACAAAAACGCCGCCTTTCCGGGCGGCGTTTTTGTTTTAGGCTACCGGGTGCTTTTCCAGCTCCGGTGTATATTTGCCATCGCGGGCTATGGTATTGATATGGGCGCGCTCGTATAATAACCTTTGCGCCTCTTCAATATTTTCATCCTTACCAGCCCATTTTTCCAATGCCGGTTGCTGTACAGCTCTTGAATACGAAAATGTTAAAGCCCAGGGCATTTTATCTTTGAAACGTACGTGCATAGCGTTTAAACGCTCAGATGCCAATTCGGGAGACTGTCCGCCCGAAAGAAACGCGATGCCAGGTACAGAGGCAGGCACACAGCGTAAAAAACAATTGATAGTTGCATCCGCCACCACATCGGCACTATCCTGCTGTGCGGCTTTAATACCGGGCACAATCATATTGGGCTTCAGTATCATTCCTTCAAAATTCACCCGTTGCTGGTACAACTGGTTAAACACCGTATGCAAAACCTCATTGGTTACATCGGCACAGGTTTGCAGGGAATGATCGCCATCCATCAAAACTTCGGGCTCCACAATGGGGACAATCCCGGCTTCTTGGCACATAATCGCGTAACGAGCCAGCAGAAATGCATTGGCCTTGATACTGCCGCTTGTAGGTGTGTTTTCACCTATTGTTATTACAGCCCTCCATTTAGCAAAGCGGGCACCCAATTTATAGTATTCGGCCAACCGCTCCGGTAAACCATCAAGACCTTCGGTTATTTTTTCGCCGGGGAAGCCATCCATATCCCGTGCGCTTTCATCTACCTTAATACCCGGAATAATTCCTTTTTCCTTCAGGATATCAACAAACAGCTTACCATCTGCGGTACTTTGTCTTATCGTTTCATCAAACAAAATGGCTCCGCTTATAGCTTCCTCCAGCTTCGGCGTGTTCACGATCAAGTCGCGGTATTTGCGGCGATATTCTTCCGTTTGCGGGATATTGAGTGCTTTAAAACGTTTGTTGCAGGTGGCGGTACTTTCGTCCATGGCTAAAAGGCCTTTGTTCCCGGCCATCAGCTGTTTTGCGATATCTTTCAGGCTTTGCAGTTGCATAAGTAAAATTGCTTGGTTGTTGGTGGATAAACACAAGTTAATTCATACTTGTTTTAAGCAGCGCAGGGAATATTGCAGGTTTACTTATGGATGACTTTAACTGGTGAATTGATGTGCAAAGAAGGAGTTGTGTACCTCTGGCACACTAAAAATGGCTATTTTATTTCTACAAACCTTTTGCACCTCTGGTGCAACCTGCCAATTTCTATAGATAATCTTCAAAAAACAAAGGGCTTTAGCCAAAATGCCTGCAGCATTCAGGCTAAAGCCCACTATTTGTTTTCAGTTGCCCTTTAAAGTACTCTTACAACCCAAATCCTTCCGGCACAAAATCAAGCGAAACAGAGTTCATACAAAACCTTTTATGTGTTGGCGGCGGACCGTCGTCAAATATATGCCCCAGGTGCGAATCACAGCGAGCGCAAATTACTTCCGTGCGCTGCATGCCGTATGAATTATCTTCTTTGTAGATCACACTGTTTTTGCGTACCGGCTCATAAAAACTTGGCCAGCCGCAATCACTTGCAAACTTAGCATCCGAGCGGAAAAGCTTGTTACCGCATACCGCGCAATAATAAGTGCCCTTGGTATCCTTGTTCCAGTATTTACCGGTAAATGCACGTTCTGTTTCCTGCTCCCTTGCAGTAGCATATAATGCGGCTGGGAGGATCTTTTTCCATTCGGCATTTGACACGTTTAAATGTTTGGTGTCGGTATTGGAATAATACGGATTGTTCTCATGCCCTTTTATTGTTTTGGGCTGCTGTGCAAATGCTCCTGTAGCGAAACAGAACAAGGCTGCTATGATATATACCGCTTTCATTATTGCTTCAATTTATCTTTAAATACCTTTTTAAATTTTTCCAACTCGGGCTGGATCACATATTTACAGTAAGGCTGGCTGCCGTTTTGGTTAAAGTAATTCTGGTGATAGTCTTCGGCCTTATAAAAATTTTTGTATGGCACCAATTGCGTTACTATCGGATCTTTATATGCTTTTTCGGCATTCAGTTTAGTGATGTAATATTGGGCCTTTTGCTTTTGCTGGGCATTATGATAAAATATAGCCGAGCGGTATTGTGTACCCACATCATTACCCTGCCTGTTTAATTGGGTTGGATCATGCGCTACAAAAAATGCAGCAATCAGTTCATCGTACGTGATCTTGGTAGGGTCATAGATAATATTACAAGCTTCGGCATGACCGGTTGTACCGGTGCAAACCAACTCATAAGATGGGTTGGCTACGTGCCCGCCGGAAAATCCGGAGATCACTTTTTCAACTCCTTTCAATTGCTGGAATTTGGCTTCGGTGCACCAAAAACAGCCTGTGGCAAAGGTGGCGGTATCCAAACCCTTTTTAGGGCCGGAAGCAAAAACAGAGAAACAAGCCGTTAACAGCACGGCTATTGAACAAATTACTTTTTTCATGTATATCAAATAGGTTTTAATACGATGCGTATTTATAGCAACTAACGTAAAAAACATAGCTAACGTTGAACAAAGTTACCATTTTAACACTTTGTGATAGTTGTTTGACAAAACGCCTATTTTCGCTTTACTGCTTATACTAACTTTAGCCTATGGAAAACCTTAAACTGTTTATGCTGATGCTGGGCTGCAAACCGCCGGGAAGGCACGTAGAACAACATGACGTGTTCTTTGGGATAGCGCCATCGCTTCGCGACCTGGTACCCGAGATCCAGGCCTTTTGGCCCGAACCCGAAAAAATTCATATCGATGCATGGCGGGAAGTAAGTACGGTTGATGGATATGCTGTTAAGATCGCTCAGCGAGGTAATAACATCCCGCAGGATAATAAATTATTTTTCATTAACCTTGGCGGCTATCAGCCTGATAAATTTGAAGAGCAGCACTACGTTGTACTTACTGTTCAGAATGATTTTGCTTCGGCCTCTAAAAATGCTAAGGAAACGTTTTTCTTTAAGCATAACCATTTTGCCGGGGCTAACTCCCACATCGATGATAAATACGGCGTTGATGTTGATGATATTTATAATGTAGAAGATATTTTAAATCCTGCTCAAACAGAAAAATACCAGATCGAACTTATCCCGAATGCCGATCTTCCGGAAGATAAGATCACGCTTGGTTATTTTAAGTTGAGCAATTTATAATAGTACCCTCATGAAAAAGCCTGAACATCTGAATATCATTGCCGACCGGGACATCAAAGATTCTTTCTCTGTCGAAAATTGGGAGGAACAGCATTTTGATGATCAACGAGTGCACAGGGTTACTTATAATCGGATTTTTCTAATTACTACGGGTTCGGGCCAGGTAGTTATCGATACTGCCCCCTATCCTGTTGTTGGCGATCAATTGTTGCTGATATCAAAAGGCCAGCTTTTTACCTTTTCTGCCGGTACCGTTTTAACCGGTTATACAATAAGCTTTGGCGATTGCTTTTGGGAAAGAGCCCCGGATAGCGCCAATAATTGCAAGGCGGTATTATTCAATAATGCATCTGATAACCAGCAGATCCCGTTAACACCCGACGATGTACAGGAACTAAGTCCGCTTTTTAAAACGCTGCATACAGAATTTATTAAACCCGGCTACATCAACAAGCTGGATGCCATGGCTGCTTACTTGAAGATCATCATGATCAAAACAGCCAATATCAATGCCTCGCTGAGTAAAGGATTTGATAGCTATGATAACCAGCTATACCGCCAGTTCCTGGAGCTGGTTAGCCGCCAATATCAAAACACCCATGAGGTTGCTGAATTTGCAAAGCAGATGGGCATCTCCACCCGTAAATTAACTGAACTTTGCAACCGTTGTGGCGGCAAAGGTGCTAAAGAGATCATTAACGGGCAACTTATATCCGAAGCGAAGCGATCTCTGCAATTTTCGGCGAAGCCTGTAAAGGAGATAGCCTACCATCTTAACTTTTCAACGCCCGAGCAATTCAGCCATTTCTTTAAAAAGAATACGTTGGTATCGCCCCATCAATACCGCTCACACTTTGTACATATTGGCATGTGATTAGCCGGTTTTAACATTTTTAACCGGCGGTACCGGCATAATTTTGAGGCATATTAATTCCATTAAAATTATGTCAGTAACTAAAGTAAAAACCATAGCAGGGATCACCATTCCTGATAGTACCATTGCCAACCATGCCACCGAACTTTTGTTGGAACATGGCACTGAGTTTATTTATAACCACTCGCTCAGGGTGTTCATTTTCTCTTCCCTCAACGGCG